>NZ_JBRJHR010000001.1:3210000-7975116 GCF_053629095.1 Bradyrhizobium sp. USDA 372
TCCGGAAGGCGCCTTGGGGCCCCTCCCCGGACCCCTTCCTCGCCTCCCCCGCAACCCTGGGCAGGCGTGCCCCGTTCCCAGTCTGAGGGCTCCCGGCCAAACGCCCGCTCCCCCGCTGGATGGGGCCCTGTCCCCGCCCGGCCCGAGCTCCGCCAGTGGTTGCACGGAGGGTCTTTACGGCCCGGCGTTCAGGAAACTTTTTCCATATTTGGCGCCGTACTTGAGCCACAATCCCGCGGCGTTCTGATAAGAGACAAGCTTGAATCGCGGGGATGCCTGTGGGGGCTGCCGGCGATTTTCATGGGGTCAGAGGAAGGCGATCTTGCAAATGACGCGACCTTCCTTCGGCATTCGAAAGACATCGAGAGAGCTTTACCCGTCCAGCTGTTCGTAATTTCGGCCGGCCCCATCAAGGGGCGTTCTGGGCGCGGATGGCTGTGCGGCTTGCCTTTTCCGGCGATCCCCGTTCAAGAGGGCAACCGGGACCAGGTTCGAGAACGGGCATCTTGGGTCGTTGATTGGGGGACTTGGGTTGAACCACAGGACGTCACGCGGCGCTTACGGGCGTGAGACCGGGATCATCGATCTCGGCCACGAGCCGCCGCTGTCCGTCGATGGTTCTGAAGCCGCCGTGATCGACCGCCGCCGCGTCTCGGTGCAATGGTTCAGCGGGACAATTTTGACCGGACTTTGCGGCGCAGCCCTGATCGGCGGCGCCGTTTTCGCTTCGCTCGACGGCGAGATGACCTTCGCCAAGGTGCCGGAGCGGGTCGAAGGCGCGCTGCGCGGAGCATTCGGCGCCGCCGATCGCGCCGCCTCGCTGCACAAGAGCGACCGCCTGCCGCCGCCGAGCGAATCCACGGCCTCGCGCAACGTGATGCGCGTCTCGACCGTGGCCCGCGTCGGCAACCGTGACGTGATGCGGGTGCGTCCGTTCGTGCGGATCGCCGGCAATCTGTCGATGACGACGAGCGATCTGTCGGCGAAGATCCCGCCGTTCAACGCCCAGCGCCTGCTGACCGATGTCGGCTCCGACCCGAAGACGGCGTCCGACGATCCCAACAATCCCGAAGCCGTCGAGCCCGACGCGGAAGTGTCCTTCGTCACCAAGGACCTGTCGCCGGTGCTGCCGAAGGCCAAGATTTCCGCGGTGGTGGCACTCGACGACATCCTGATGCGGGTGCGCGATGCCGCCAATTGGCGCGGCAATGGCGGGGTGCGCTACGCCTCGCTCGCCAATGCGGCCGCCGACATCTCCGGCGCGACCGGTCCCTCCGAGATCAGAACCGCCTACGCGGCCGAGGTCTCACCGTCCGATCCTTATGCCGGCTTCGAGACGCGCGTGGTGCCGGAAAACGTCACGCTGCTGCCCAAGACCAAGGAGCAGATCACCGGCGGCAATCCCAACGGCGAACGCGTCCACATGGTCAAGAGGGGCGACAGCGTCGCTTCGGTGCTGCGCGATCTCGGCGCCAATGCCGACGAGATCAAGGCGATCACCGCGACGCTCGGACCGCGCGGCCGCGACGGCGGCCTGAAGGAAGGCGAGAAGCTTCGCATCCTGATGGCGCCCGCGAGCCCCGGCGCCCGCCTGCAGCCCTATCGCGTCGTGGTTGCAAACGACACGATGGTCGAAGCGATCGCGGCGCTGTCCGATCTCGGCAAGTACGTCGCCGTCGACGTCTCCAGCATGAACACCGTCGCTGATACTGCGGCCAACGCCAGCAGCGATGATGATGATGACGATGACGGCTCCGGCGTGCGGCTCTACCAGAGCATCTACGAGACCGCGATGCGCAACAAGGTCCCGATGCCCGTCATCGAGGACATGATCAAGATCTACTCCTACGACGTCGATTTCCAGCGCAAGGTGCAGCCCGGAGATTCCTTCGACGTGTTCTACGCCGGCGAGGACGAGGGCGTGACGTCGAGCGAAAAGAACGAGGTGCTGTTCGCCTCGCTCACCGTCGGCGGCGAGACCAAGAAATACTACCGCTACCAGAGCCCCGACGACGGCCTGGTCGACTATTACGACGAGACCGGCAAGAGCGCGAAGAAGTTCCTGGTCAGAAAGCCCGTCAACAACGCCATCATGCGCTCCGGCTTCGGCGGCCGCCGCCACCCGATCCTCGGCTACGTCAAGATGCATACCGGCGTCGACTGGTCCACCAGCTACGGCACGCCGATCTTCGCCTCCGGCAACGGCGTGATCGAGAAGGCGGGTCCCGAGGGCGGCTACGGCAAGTACATCCGCATCAAGCATTCCAACGGCTACGAGACCGCCTACGGCCACATGTCGGCCTTCGCCAAGGGCATGGAGGTCGGCAAGAAGGTGCGGCAGGGCCAGGTGATCGGCTTCGTCGGCTCCTCCGGCCTGTCGACCGGCCCGCACGTCCATTACGAGATCCTGGTCAACGGCCGCTTCGTCGACCCGATGCGCGTGAAGTTGCCGCGCGGCCGTTCGCTGGAGGGCCCGATGCTGGCAAGCTTCGAGAAGGAGCGCGACCGGCTCGACGGCATGATGAGCGGCCGCGGCGGCGCCATCGCCCGCATGTCGGACGCGACCGGCGGGCCGCTGCAGGTCACCAACCGGTAAATCGGCAGCCCGCCGGTATCGGCCGGCATTTTCAAACGGAATTTCAAACAAGAACGCTGCGCAGCCGGGCCGCTTCGCGGCGTTTCAACGTCAAGTTTCGTTTGCCAAAGCCGCCGGACGGGCGAATACTTTCCAAAAAACGGGAGGTCACGCCATGAAGAGCAGGCTCGCCTGCGCAGCCTTGGTTGCTGCGCTGTTCTCCACGACGAGCGCATCGGCCGACGGCTGGGAGGTCACGAGGCTCGTGCAGGGCTCGGCGTTCCACGGCGTGCACGGGCTCGGTGTCGACACGGCCGGCCATTTGTTTGCCGGCAGCGTCGCGGGTGCTGCGCTCTACGAGGTCGACATCGCCGGCGGCAACGCCAAGGTTGCGATTCCAGCACCGGTCGGGATGGCCGATGACATCGCATTCGCACCCGACGGCACCATGGCCTGGACCGGCTTCCTCGCCGGCGATCTCTACGCGCGCAAGGGCGACGGACCGATCAAGAAGCTCGCGTCCGGGCTTCCCGGCATCAACTCGCTCGCCTTCCGCAAGGACGGCAGGCTCTACGCCACCACCGTCTTCCTCGGCGATGCGCTCTACGAGATCGACGTCGAGGGCGTCAAACCGCCACGCCAGATCATGGAGAAGATGGGCGGCCTCAACGGCTTCGAGTTCGGTCCCGACGACAAGCTCTATGGTCCGCTCTGGTTCAAGGGCCAGGTCGCTAGGGTCGACGTCGACAAGGCCGAGCTGAGCGTCGTCGCCGACGGCTTCAAGGTTCCGGCCGCCGTGAACTTCGATTCCAAGGGCAACCTCTTTGTGATCGACACCGCGCTCGGCCAGCTCGTCCGGGTCGATCCGAAGTCCGGCGCCAAGACCATGGTCGCGCAGCTGAAGCCCTCGCTGGATAATCTCGCCATCGACGACAAGGACCGCATCTACGTCTCCAACATGGCCGACAACGGCATCCAGGAGGTCGATCCCGCGACCGGCCAGGCCAAGCAGATCATCATCGGCAAGCTCGCTTTGCCCGGCGGCATCGGTGTCACCTCGGAGAACGGCAAGGACACCATCCACGTCGCCGACTTGTTCGCCTATCGCACGGTGGACGCGGCGACCGGCGAGGTCACCGAGAAGGCGCGCATGCACGCTGCCGGCGTCACGCTCGAATATCCGATGAGCGCGACGGCAAAGGGCAACGACGTGGTCCTGTCGAGCTGGTTCACCGGCACCGTGCAGGTGATCGACGGCAAGACCGGCGCGACGCGCGAGATGCTGCACGACTTCAAGGCGCCGCATGACGCGGTCGTGCTCGCGGACGGCAGCATCCTGGTGGCCGAGCTCGGCACCAAGTCGCTGGTCAAGGTGAGCGGCGAGCACGGCAAGGACCGCACCACGCTGATCGGCGCGCTCGAAGGCCCGGTCGGCCTCGTTCGCGGGAAATCCGACGAGGTCTACCTGACCGAGGCGTTTGCGGGCCTCGTCTCCAGGATCGACAGCAACGGTGAAAAGACCGTGATTGCCAAGGAGCTGAAGATGCCGGAAGGCATCGCAAGAGGTCCCGAAGGCCAGCTCATCGTGGCGGAGGTCGGCGCCAAGCGGCTGATCGAGATCGCACCGGAGAGCGGAAAGATCACCGAGATCGCCGCCAATCTCCCGATCGGCCTGACCGGCGCACCCGGCGGCTTGCCGACACATGTCCCCACCGGCGTCGCCGTCGGCGCGACGGGTACGATCTACTTCAGCTCAGATGTCGAGAATGCGATCTACAAGGTGGTGAAGAAGTAGGAATGGCGCGCACGGGCCTGGCCCGGGAACCGGCACGCCGGTTCTCGGTTAGACGCTGACCGAAGCCAGCAGGAGGATCGCCCATGACGCGCCTCTCACGCGACGATGTCGTCAAGGCCGTGGACCGTGCCGACGACGTGACCATTGCCCAGATCATCGGAACCGGCGCGACCGCCGAAGAACTCGCTGAAGCCCAGGCCTGGCTCGCCAATGACGAGCCGATGATCAACGATCTGCGCCCGCTGGCGCAGGGCCGGGTGCGCGAGCTGGTGGATATTTTGTCGGAGCTCGAGGAGGAGGACGTGGAGTCGGGGCCGGCGGCCATGGGCCGGTGACAAGACGCAGGCCGGAGAAGCGAAGCTTCTTCGAACAGACGCGCGCCGACACGATGAAAGACGGCCCTCGGAGGCGCTGCCTCCCCAGGCATCGCGCGAGGCAAGCGATCGTAGGTTGCTCCAAGGTGGAGGCGTCCGTAAACTCCATGACCTTCTGCGCAGCCGACAGAATGATACCGATATTTGTTAAGGGTTCTCTAGCTCTTCTCTGCTGTGCCCTGTGCCTAGTCCCCGTCGATTGAGCTGGAACAACCCAATAGCCTCCTCGGGTGGAGCAGACACTGCGTTGGGATTCAGGTTTGATTCCGCGAGCGTTAGCGAGCGCAGCCGATTGCTGCGGAATGCCCTCCTTGCTGGCCTTGCCAATGCCAGCGCGCACGGGCGAGATTTCCTGCAACGGCTATCAATACAGGGTGCAGACCCGAAATGTGATTACGCTGGACATCAACAACATACAGTCGCCGAAATGCGAAATCTCTCTCAAGACATCGAGGAATCTCAAGAAACGACACAACCCCGATAATTTCTGCACGTTCCGGGGCCGCGCGGTGCGCCGAAGCGCGAACTACTACGTCGTTGACCGGATCACCGGGGGTAAAGGGGGATCAGTCGTTTTCGCTCGCCGCCCTGGCTGCCCTCAGGTGCGCATCGCCGAAAATGATCTCGATGGAAAAGTGACCTGTATCCTTGTCGGTCCAGTTCTCACCACCGCTTATTCCCCAACGGCGCTCCAGCTTTCTGAGTACCTCGCGGTGGCTGTCTATCCATTGGCGCACATCGTGAGCAACAACATCGCGGTCAGTCTGTGCCCAGTCGATCGCAAGTCCACGCGGATGTTGCGAACGATTATTGGGTCGTTCTCCGAAGCAACCAAGGTCACGGACCGGCGCCTCCCGCTCGATGAGGTCATTGAAGAAGCCGAGGAACTGCCCTGCGACCAACTTGTTGGTGTCTATCTTCTTTCCATTGGTGAACGTGATGGTCTGGTGTTCGCTCGCCGGAGAGATCGGCGTACCTGCCGGCACGTTGAATTTGCCTCCAACAGGTCCGCTGCCTACCGTGTCACCATCCATCTGCTCGGGAGGCTCCCCGTGAGCCGATATCGGCCCTGATGCTCCAATGGGAAGTGCAATGGATTCCCCTCCTTGCAGCTTCTTGGCTGGCACCTTGAATGGGCCTTCAAGAAAATAGCTTTCCGGATGATTTGGCTGTGCCGTAGGAAGATCTCCACCTCTCGTGCCCTTCGCGTATTGCTGTGTGGATACCGGCGGGGAAGCGTTGCCGGTCGCAATGAAGCCAAGCAAGGCTTCCGACCTGTTCGAGCCCGCGACAAGGACGGGGAGATAGTTCTTCAGGAAGTCCTCGAACTCTGCAGCGGTGACCGGACGCGAATAGGTCCCGTTCGCGCCGCCCTGATAATAGCCGTGGTCAAAGTTGTCCGATTTTGACCACAAGGCCCGGGCAAGCGAGTGGTCACGCGCCTGGGCTCGATTGAATGCGGTTTCAGCTTGAACGAATTTGGTGTCCGTTGGAGCGCCCCAGCCGACCTCGCCCTTGACCATGTCGGCCAGTTTCCTGACCAGGTCTGTCTTTTTGAGTTCACCAAGGAACTGCCTGCGGTCCATGCCATTGGCTATCCCTGTGATGGTTTGCGTACCGCTGAATTCTTCGCTACCCGAAAGTGGATCTTTCCGTCCTGCGGGAACGTCATCGCCAAAGAGATCTTGCTCGATCTCGTGAGCAAACCTGCGAACCTCGTCAAAGCCCGCGCCCATCTTGGCCGCGCATCGTTCCAGAACCTGTTTGATGGTGGCCGACCCGGTGGCGTTGAAGATGCTTTTGTTGAGGTTGAAGAACGCAGTCGCTGCGGCGGCATTCGGAAAAATTGTCCCGAGGACGGCGTTTGCCTTCTGGGTATTATCGGTGTTATTGGCCTGAAAAACCCTCGCCGACGCAACCGCTCCGAAACCATCGGTGCCAGCGAAAAGGTGAGCAAGGAAAAGATCGACTGAGTTCAATCCTCGATCGGTGATCGTAGCCGTGAGCAGATCCGCTGCCTTTACGGCGACAATCGCTGCCACGATGCATTGAACCGCCGGAAATTTGATCTGGTCAGTGCGAATGCCCGCCGCTTCAGGCGTGGCTATCAGAGTTGCCCAAGTCTCCTTCGTGAAACGATACACGCCAATGGCCGGGGCATCGGCGGGATCATCGGTCTTGACATCCGTAGCGGTCCATTGATCACCGCTCAACACGAAAGCCAGGGCATAAAGATACGCCACATTTGTCCCAAGTGCCGTGGCTTGCTGATAACAAATACTGGCAAAGTCTTCCCTGCTGACTTGTGTGGTGAACGGATTGAAGGCCTCCACGACTTCAACACCGGCGCCCTCGTCGACCAGAAACCTTGCGTTGACAAAGCCTTTTCGCTTGTCGACATCCGGGGGACCCATGGCCTCGACGAAAATCCACGTGACTGAGTGGTCATCAACCTGCTCGACCACAGAGGCCTGTGCACCCGTCTTGACCTTCTCTCCGCCAAAAATCAGAAGCGGAACCTCACCTACCTCGACCAGGCTCGAAGCGCCCCGCGGCTCCGTGCGAAGTGGAGTGGTTATATCACCCTTCATTAACGTCTCGGGCATGTTCGATTCCTGAGGTTAGACCAGGCGTATGAAAACGGCTTCATGCAGCAGTGCACTTGGTCAGAATCTCTTTGTAAGAATTGTTGTCCAGCGTATTCGGAATGGCTTCGATAGGGGTGGCACTCAAAGCCGGGATCGCTTTCTTTTTTGCAGCCTGAATTGCTGATCGGGTCAGCGCATCGATTTTGCCCGAGAATTTGTCCTTCAGATCAGGAAAGGCGCAGGGTGCAAGCAGTTTTTGCAGTGACACTATTCCGGCTCCAGTCGGGAAGGCAAACTTCTCGAATGCGTTGCTGTACCCGCGGTCCGTGCCCGTCTTATCGAGGGTGCAGTCCCCCGCAAGACGGATTGCTGTAGCTTCAAGCTGGCTGTTGATCTGGTTGTCGGTATTGTCGAACAGTCGTTCGCCCGGGCCGCTTTGTGCTGACCCGAGTTTGGCCTGCCTGATAGCGGCCCTCGTCGGGTCGTCGAAGCTTTTCGATTTTGAAACACACAGGTTCGACTGGATTTCTTGACCGATGGGTACGACCATGTTCTGTTCGAAGGGGTTCTTGCCACCCGACATGTTATCTTCTCGCGGCAGAGGCTTATTCTTGCCGACGCCCCCCAGCGGGTCTGTTGGGCTTTTGGGGATCGCATTGAGCAACGCGCCTGCCACCATCGACCTTCGGATTTGATCGGCATTACCCTTGTCGGCCGGCGTGTTACCCGCGACGCTGTCGCGCGTCCGCTGGTTGACTAGGTCTTCGATATAGAATGGCGTACAGATCAACATGTATTCACGCAACACGTGCACGGCATCGGGTTGATATGCGATATACCCCTTGAACGTCTCGCGATATTGCAGGCGTTTCTCACGGACCAGAACCGAGACGGTTGATTTCTCGATCTCGAAAAGCAACCGCGAGTAGTAGTTTGTGAAGGAATTGCTCGCCAGGCCGAAGGCCAAACCTGCGATGGCTATAGGCGCGGCGCCGACACCGGTTGTATACAACAACGCTTCGGTGAAAGTCCTCGTGTCGTGAATCTGGCTCAAGATGGCATTTCGGTCACGACGCCGACTAGCGAGCCAAGCGAGATAACTGTCGCAGCGACGATCGATATCGTTGAAACCCGCACTCACCAAAGCCGTCCAGTAGGCGCCGCCATACCGACTCGCATCGCAGGAGATGCGGCCATCAGGCGTCTCGGTCCTGAACCCTCCGGCCTGCTCACACAAATAAGAGAGATAGGCCTCCAGTCGGCGGGTTGATTCCGCCATATCTTCCACCGGCAGCTCAGTGCCAATGCCCACCTGGATCAGCTTCTCTTCGAGAGCCGAACTGCATCCCACCAGCAACAGGGCCAACCCCACGCATGCAAAAATTGCGCTTTTGCCTCGCTTCAAACGGCTGCCTATCATTTGAATGCCCCTGGACACGCTAGTCTCGTTCTCTCAGTCTTGTCCTGATGGTGCATTGGCCGGCCGCTCCGGCCCGTCATGCTCGCCAGCAGCCGCGTTCAAATTCGAGGCGACGATCGCAAAGGCGCGTTGCACGTCGTCGACCACGTCGCGCCGTCGGGTGTTGATGTTGCGGACCAGGACCCGCCAACGCGCGTATTCGCCGGCGTCGGCGCTTTCGCGCCAGAAGCGCAGAATGAAAACCTGATCCAAGAGCGGCTGTTGTGAGCTCATGGGCCGAACGTCGCATGCCGTGAACTCGGGCAGATCGCGCGATCGTTCCGGGATGCTGGCCCTTCGCTCACGGCGGCCTGCGGCGAGAATTCCGAAGCGATCACGACAGAATCACGACACGGCCGGGCAAGGCAGGGGCCTGTCCGGCCATGGCTTGGCCAAGCCCTGGTCAGGCTCGCGATATCAGATGGATTTGTGGACTGCGGCGCCTAGTTTACTGCACGCCGCCGCTCATCGCGGCTCATCAGCCCGACGCGCAAATGCTGGGCGTCGTCGGCGTTATGCAGATTCCTGATCTCGTCAATGACCGCACGCGTTGCTGGAAGCGGAGAAATTCCCAGCTCCTGCCGGATCATGGCGATCCAGTGATCGTAGTACCTGATGGCGTCGATACGCCTCTCATCGAGTGCAAGCAACGTCAGGAGATGTCGAACCAGTTCCTCGCGATAGGGATCAAAGCGCAGCGCGTGACGGGCGAGCAGGATCGCATCATGATAGTGGCCACAAAGTCCCAGATGACGGACGATGGTCATTGCCGACTGCACAAAAAGGGAATGCAATCGCTCGCGTTCCTCCAATATCCAGTCGGCATCTTCGCCGTCCAGGAATGGCCCCTCGTAGCGGTACAGGACGGCGAGAACCTGCTTCATCGTGGAAGGATCCACGTGCGCCTCAACGCCGTTGAGAGCGGCCTGTGCCGCTTCAAGCAGAGCCCAGGTGTCGACGTCCAGCCAAGACGTCCTCTCGAGAATAGTCTCCGAGCCGACGGTCCTGAGGCCATAGCCCTCTCTGTACTCCGGAGCCGACGCGAGCAGTTTTCGCAAACGCCAGATCGCAGAGTTCACGGCTCGGCGTCCTCTGTCGGAGTCCAACTCCGGCCAAAACAGGTCGATAAGTCGCTCGCGACGGTGCGGACGGTCCGGAAAGGTGAAAAGGAAGCCGGCCAATCTCCGTCCTGCTGGACCGAGATCCAACCAAATCTGCTCGTTACCGCGCGCAACCCGGCTGGCCCCCAGCAAACTAACGGTCAACACCGCCGCCCCTCCACGCAAAACACAACAAAAACTGCCTGTGGCGTTCAATCATCGCAGCTCGAAATTGCGAGCTCAGTCTAAAATTGTCGGTTACTCAAAGACTCGCGTGAAATCCTTGAGTTCTTGGCCGCGGGAATGCCGCGTCGACCGAGATGGAATTATGGCAACGGAGCCTATGGTTGTTCAACATCAATTTACATCCTGAGCGGATAACCGCAGTACGTGTGGCTTTTCAACGACACAACACGCGGATACCCGACCTGCTTCGCAAAAGCGAAAACCCTCCCCGCGCCGGCGGAGAGGGCTTTGAGGCACAGCTTGAACAGCACGTTGCAGACGTTATTCCGCGCGCAGCCGTGCGAACAATTCCGACGGCATCATGCCGAACATGTCGCGAAAGGCCGTGCTGAAATGCGCGGAGCTGGAAAAGCCCGCGCCATGCGCGGCCTCGGTCAGCGATTGGCCTTGTGCGACCGCCCGCGCGGCAGCGCCGACCCGGGACCAGATGCGGTAGCGGCGGAGCGGCACACCCGTGACGTCCTTGAAGAGATGCAGGAAGCGCGAGGACGAAAGCCCGGCCTTGCGGCCCAGTTCAGCAAGCGTGTGCGAACCGCCGGGCTCCTCGCGCATCCGCTCGATGGCGGCGGCAATTCTCGCATCCGGCTGCGGATTTGATCCGATCCCAAGCATATCGCGGGCTGCTTGCCGCGCGTCCTCTGATGCGAGGCGTCGTTCCGCAATGTCGCGGAACAGCGCGACGACCGACCTCTCGTCGATCAGGTCGAACGCGGCGCTTGATCCTACCTCCTTCATTCGTGAACGAAGCGCCTCGATATCGCGCCCGAGGGGATCGACATACAGAAAGGCGGTCGGTCCGGCGTCGATGCGGAGATGGTGCATACTGTTGGGCATGATCAGCACGCTGCGGGTCTGGCGATAAGACGGCGAGCGCGCCCTTGGATCGTTAGCTACGCCTATCGCCCCGTCGAGCGCGACGGCCAGCACGCCGGTAGCATTGCGGTGGGGAGTCAACCCGAAGGCTGGACCGAGATAGATCACCCGCGCGTCCCAATCGAGCATCCGCGCCTTCTTCGGCCCGCCGCTGGGCGGCGTGCTGATAGCCAGTTCCTGAAAGTCGGGAGGCGAGGTCATGCCTTATCATAGCGCACCAGCACAGCGCTGCCGATGACCCGGGAGATCACATCGATGAATAGAGTTCTTGTAGATGACGCCGCACAAATCGCCGCGATACGCGCCGCCGTCACGCGCTACGCGACCGCCTGGCAGGCCGGTGACCGCGCCGCGATCGCCGCCTGCTACCACGATGAATTCATGCTGCATTATGCCGGCCATAACCCGCTCGCCGGCACTCACCACGGCAAGACGGCCGCTCTTGCCACTCTGGCCGAGGTCGCACGCCGCTCCAACCGAAAACTTCTCGGCATCGATGAAGTGATGGCCGGACCGCGGCGCGGCGCCATTCTCGCACGGGAATCATTCAGCCGGGACGGTCGCACGGCTGAACTGGAACGGCTGCTGGTCTATGCCGTGCGCGAAGGCCTGCTGAGCGAATGCTGGGTCTACGACCGCGATCAGGCAGTGGTGGACGCGTTCTTCGCGGATTGAAAAACGCCCTCCGCGAGTTTGGCACGAAGGGCGTGTATTTCATCAGTTCAGCTTCCGCTTCGCCACCGGCGCCTCGAACTGCGCGATCTCCGCGGTCTGCGGCGCCTTGCCGTTGAAGGTCAGCACGTTGCCTTCGGACGAAATCGCGACGTTGTCGCCGTCCCTGATGTCGCCGGCGAGGATCATCTCGGCGAGCGGGTCCTGGAGGTAGCGCTGGATCACCCGCTTCAGCGGCCTTGCGCCGTAGGCGGGATCCCAGCCCTTGGCAGCTAACCAGTCGCGGGCGGCGGCATCGAGGCTGAGCACGATCTTGCGATCGGTCAGGAGCTTCTGGAGACGCGCGAACTGGATCTCGACGATCCGGCCCATCTCGCTGCGCTGCAGACGGTGGAACAGGATGATCTCGTCGACGCGGTTGAGGAATTCGGGGCGGAAGTGCGCCCGCACCATTCCCATCACCTGCTCGCGCACGGCCGCGGTGTCCTCGCCCTCCGGCTGGTTCACCAGATATTCCGAACCGAGGTTGGAGGTCATGATGATCAGCGTGTTGCGGAAGTCGACGGTGCGGCCTTGGCCGTCGGTCAGGCGGCCGTCGTCGAGCACCTGCAACAGGACGTTGAAGACGTCAGGATGCGCCTTCTCGATCTCGTCGAACAGCACGACCTGGTAGGGCCGGCGACGCACCGCTTCGGTGAGCGCACCGCCCTCGTCATAGCCGACATAGCCGGGAGGCGCGCCGATCAGCCGCGAGACCGAGTGCTTCTCCATGTATTCGGACATGTCGAGGCGGACCATCGCGGTCTCGTCGTTGAACAGGTACTCCGCCAAGGCTTTGGTCAGCTCGGTCTTGCCGACGCCGGTCGGCCCCAAGAACATGAACGAGCCGGTGGGGCGGTTCGGGTCCTGCAGGCCGGCGCGCGAGCGGCGCACGGCGGTTGCGACCGCACGCACGGCCTCGGCCTGGCCGACGACGCGCTTGCCGAGCTGCAGCTCCATCTTCAGGAGCTTCTCCTTCTCGCCTTCCAGCATCTTGTCGACGGGCACGCCGGTCCAGCGCGAGACCACCTGCGCGATATGGTTGGCGGTGACCGCCTCCTCCATCATCTCGCCGGAATTCTCCTTGGCCTCGATGTCCGCGAGCTGCTTCTCGAGCTGCGGGATCCGGCCATAGGCCAGCTCGCCGGCCTTCTGGAATTCGCCGCGCCGCTGCGCGTTGGCGAGCTCGACACGAAGAGCGTCGAGCTCGGCCTTCAGCTTCTGGGCGTCGGAGAGCTTGCTCTTCTCCGCGCTCCAGCGCGCCGTCAGCGCCGCCGACCTCTCCTCGAGCTCGGCGAGGTCCTTCTCCAGGGTCTGGAGCCGGGACTTGGAGCCGACATCGCTTTCCTTCTTCAGCGCCTCCTGCTCGATCTTGAGCCGGATGATCTCACGATCGAGCGAATCCAGCTCTTCCGGCTTCGAATCGACCTGCATCTTCAGCCGCGCCGCGGCCTCGTCCATGAGGTCGATCGCCTTGTCGGGCAGGAAGCGGTCGGTGATGTAGCGGTTGGACAGCGTCGTCGCCGCCACAAGCGCGGAATCGGTGATCCGCACGCCATGATGCTGCTCGTATTTGTCCTTCAGCCCGCGCAGGATCGAGATGGTGTCCTCGACCGAGGGCTCGCTGACGAAGATCGGCTGGAAGCGCCGCGCCAGCGCGGCGTCCTTCTCGACGTGCTTCTGATATTCGTCGAGCGTGGTCGCGCCGATGCAGTGCAGCTCGCCGCGCGCAAGCGCCGGCTTGAGCAGGTTGGAGGCGTCCATCGCGCCGTCGCCCTTGCCGGCGCCGATCAGCGTGTGCATCTCGTCGATGAACAGGATGAAGGTGCCCTCGCTGCCGGTCACTTCCTGCAGCACGGCCTTCAGCCGCTCCTCGAACTCGCCGCGATACTTCGCGCCGGCGATCAGTGCGCCGAGGTCGAGCGAGAGCAGCTTCTTGTCCTTCAGGCTCTCCGGCACGTCGCCGTTGACGATGCGCAGCGCGAGACCTTCGGCGATGGCGGTCTTGCCGACGCCGGGCTCGCCGATCAGGACGGGGTTGTTCTTGGTCCTACGCGAGAGCACCTGGATGGTGCGGCGGATTTCCTCGTCGCGGCCGATGACCGGATCGAGCTTGCCGTCGCGCGCGGCCTGGGTCAGGTCGCGGGCATATTTCTTCAGGGCGTCATAGGCGTTCTCGGCGGTGGCAGAGTCGGCCGTGCGGCCCTTGCGCAGCGCCTCGATCGCCGCGTTGAGGTTTTGCGGCGTGACGCCGCCCTTATTGAGGATGTTGCCGGCCTCGCTGGTCTTCTCCAGCGTCAGCCCGAGCAAAAGCCGCTCGACCGTGACGAAGCTGTCGCCGGCCTTCTCGCCGGCCTTTTCGGCGGCATCGAAAGTGCGGGCCAGCTCGGGCGCGAGGTAGATCTGCCCGGCGCCGCCGCCGGAGACCTTCGGCACCTTGTTGAGGGCGTCCTCGGTCGCCTTCAGAATTGCACGGGAATTGCCGCCAGCGCGGTCGATCAAACCGGCGGCGAGCCCCTCATTGTCGTCCAGCAGGACCTTCAGCACGTGCAGGGTGGAGAACTGCTGGTGCCCCTCGCGCATCGCGAGCGACTGCGCGGACTGGATGAAGCCCCTGGAGCGTTCGGTATATTTCTCGATGTTCATCTTTTCTGTCCCTCGGCCTGCCCTCAGGGCCCTCTAAGGCACCCCGAACGGCATCTTCATTGGGTTTCCGCCTGATGCGTTGACGTTCCTCAACACAGCAAGCGGTCGCTTATCAGCCGGCGCTGGCGCCGGCCTGACCCAGATGTGGGAAGCGTGCCCTCGGATCGGTAGAGGCGAGTTCACAATTTCGTGCGCTGATCCGACCGCTTGGCGACGGCCCGCCGAATCCCCTAAGTAGCGGCATGACAGCCAGCCATACTGCCGAAATCACCGGCCTCTACCGCTACCCGATCAAGGGCCTGACGCCGGAAGCCCTGCCCCGCGTCACCTTGCGGCGGGGAGAGACCTTGCCCGCCGACCGTCGCTACGCCATCGAGAACGGCCCGAGCGGGTTCGATCCCGAGGCGCCCGAATGGAAGCCGAAAATCCAGTTCCTGATGCTGGCGCGCAATGAGCGGCTGGCCGCGCTCGACAGCCGGTTCGACGACGCCAGCAACGTGCTGACCATCCGCAAGGACGGCCAGATCGTCGCCAGCGGCGATCTCGAGACCGCCGCCGGGCGCGCCGCCATCGAGGCCTATTTCCGCGACGACTTCCAGCCCGAGTTGAAGGGCCCGCCCAAGCTTCTCTCCGGCCGCGACCACAGCTTCTCCGACGTCGCCCGCAAGGTCGTCTCCATCATCAATCTGAACAGCGTCCGCGCCATCGAGACCATGCTCGGCGGCGTCGCCGTACATCCGCTGCGCTTCCGCGCCAATCTCTACGTCAAGGGCTGGCCGGCCTGGTCGGAGCTCGACCTCGTCGGCCAGACGCTTGCGATCGGGCAGGCCCGGCTGAAGGTGATCAAGCGCATCGTCCGCTGCCCGGCCACCAATGTCGACCCTGAAACCGCCAGGCGCGATCTCGAGATACCACCGACGCTCTCGCGCCATCTCGGCCACATGGACTGCGGCATCTATGCCGAGGTGATCGCCGATGGTGAGGTCGGCGTGGGTGATGTGGTGGCGGTGGAAGAGCCGAGGCTCGTCTGAGCTAGCGTAGGGTGGGCAAAGCGAAGCGTGCCCACCGTTGCCGCTAGCGAACGCTGACATACCGCCGGTAGGCACGGCGCTTGCGCGCCTTTGCCCACCCTACGGCACCTGTCTCCACGCACTCCCGTCATTGCGAGGAGCGAAGCGACGAAGCAATCCAAAGTATTTCCGCGGAGGGATTCTGGATTGCTTCCGCCTTCGCCAAGGCTTCGGCGGACAAGTCGCTTCGCTCGCAATGACGACGAAGAGCCTCAATTCGGCATCACATACGCATAGATCCGGCCGCGCGAGACCGGGGCCTCGCGGACGCGATTGCCGTTGTTGCCGGAGATCATGATCGGATTGCCCTGCGCGTCGATGCCGGTGATGATGCCGACATGACCGCCGCGGCCGCCGCGCGACATCACGGCGATGGCGCCGACCTGCGGACCGGAGATGCGCGTGCCGTAGCGCGCGAAGGAGCTCGCCATGTCGGAGCCTGAGCCCTTATGGCCGGTATGCTCAAGCACCATGTTCATGAAGCGCGCACACCACAGGCTGCCGCGCCCGGTCGGATTGCCGCCGATATAGCGGCGTGCCTCGGACACCAGGCCCGATCCGCCACCGAAGCCGCCACTTGGGACAAGCGCGTTGCCGGCCACGCCGCCATTGTTGGCGCTTGGATCGTAGCTCGCCTGGGTGTCGGCGAAACCGCTCGCCTGCAATTGCGCCGCGCTGCGCCCGAAGCGCGAGCCTCTCGCATGGTGGCGGTGATAATGATGTCTGGCGTGGTGCACGTACACGTGCCGCTCTGCGCTATGACGATGATGCGGCCGCGCCGAGGCCGGAGAAACGAACGCGGCGACCGCCGCGAAGAGAAGCGCCAGCGCGACAACACAACGCGACAGGCGATACGCAAACAACTCAACCATTCTTCATCCCTAGTTGACACCCCCACTTCCCGCCGGCCCGTGCAATGGCCGACATCCGTTTGGCCGTTAAGCCGCCCGATGTGGCGAGAAAAAGACGCGACGTCGGCGAATAGCTGCGATGATTTTGTGTTTGTGCTCGGCTGCGGCTGCCGCATTGCCGACAACAGCGTTAACTGCGATCCTGAAGCACGGCTTGAAACAGAGGGAAACGGTTAATGCCCCACGCCACGACCAGGGACGGCGTCCGCATTTATTTCGAGGAGGCGGGCCAGGGAACGCCGATCCTTTTTCTGCATGAGTTCGCGGCCGACTACACCAATTGGGAGCCGCAGATGCGCTACTTCTCGCGTGGCCATCGCAGCATCACCTATTCGGCGCGCGGCTACACGCCCTCGGACGTGCCTGACGGCGAGGTCTACACCTTCACGCATTTCTACACCGATGCGCTTGCCGTGCTCGATCATCTCGGCATCGAGCGCGCCCATCTCGTCGGCCTGTCGATGGGCGCCTATTCCTCGCTGCAGATCGGGTTGAACGCGCCGAAGCGCGCGCTGTCGATGACGCTGGCCGGCGTCGGCTCCGGCTCGGAGCTCGATAACCTCGAGGCCTGGCGCAAGCAGTGCCGCGCCAATGCCGAGCAGTTCGAGACGCTGGGCTCCGCCGAGGTCGCAAAAGTCACGCGCGAGGCGCCGAGCCGGATTCCGTTCCTGGTGAAGGACCCGCGCGGGCACGCCGATTTCTACGCCGCGCTGGCGCGGCACGATGTCAAGGGATCGGCGCGTACCATGCGCGGATTTCAGGGCGGCCGTCCCTCGATCTACACGATGACGGAGGCGATCGGAGGCGCAGCAACACCCGCGCTGATCATCTGCGGCGACGAGGACGATCCGTGCATCGGACCGAGCCTGTTCCTGAAGAAGCATCTGCCCGCGGCGGGGCTCGCGATGTTTCCGAAGTCGGGCCACGTGCTCAATCTGGAGGAGCCCGCGCTGTTCAACGAGAGCGTGGAGCGGTTCGTGACGCTGGTGGAAGCGGGGCGATGGCCGGTGCGGGATCCGCGGTCGCTGGCGGCGCATTAAGGCAGATGCGCTGCCCAGTACTTCGTCATTGCGAGCGCAGCGAAGCAATCCAGAATCCCTCCGCGGAGACAGCCAGGATTGCTTCGTCGCCAGAGCTCCTCGCAATGACGACGGGGACTATTTCCCCCCGCCCCGGCTCAGCAAGAACACCGCCTGCTCGCCGAACATGTTCCACACCCACCAGGGCAGGTTCAGCGGCACCGGGCGGCCGTAGAGATCGAGCGCGACCGAGCGCTCCATCTTGACGTTGATCTCGTCGCAGAGCTGCACGAAATCCTTGATGGTGCAGAAATGGATGTTGGCGGTGTCGTACCAGGTCGCCGGCAGATTCTCCGTGCGCGGCATGTGGCCGCCGATCAGGAGCTGGAGCCGCATCTTCCAGAAGCCGAAATTCGGGAACGAGACGATGGCGCGGCGGCCGATGCGCAGCAGATTCTCCAGCACGACCTTCGGCTGCCGCGTCGCCTGCAGCGTCTGCGACAGGATCACGTAGTCGAAGGCATCGTCGGGATAATTGACGAGATCGGTATCGGCATCACCCTGCACTACCGCGAGCCCCTTGGCGACGCAGCGGTTGACGCCTTCGCGGGACAGTTCGATGCCGCGGCCGTCGATGCCGCGGGTCTCCAGCAGCTGAAGCAGATCGCCGTCGCCGCAGCCGACGTCGAGCACCTTCGAGCCCGGCTTGACCATCTCGGCGACCAGCCGATGATCGGCGCGAAACTGGCCGGACGACGCAGTCGCAGCGCCGTTCAACGGCAGCACTTCCTGAACGGACATCGCTAGCGGTCCTCGAGGCTGAGCCCGCGGGCCTTGCCTGCCGATTGCAGGAAGGCGCGGGAGATGTCGAAAAATTCGGGCACGTCGAGCAGGAAGGCGTCATGGCCGCGATCGGTCTCGATCTCGGCGAACGACACCCGCGCGCTTGAGGCGTTCAGCGCGTGCACCAGCGCGCGCGATTCCGAGGTCGGGAACAGCCAGTCGCTGGTGAAGGAGACCACGCAGAAGCGGGTCTTGATGTCGGCGAAGGCCTTGGCCAGCACGCCGCCATGGTCGGCGGCGATGTCGAAATAGTCCATCGCCCGCGTCAGATAGAGATAGGAATTGGCGTCGAAGCGCTCGACAAAGGACGAACCCTGGTAACGCAGATAGGATTCCACCTGGAAGTCGGCGTCGAACGAGAAGGTCGGCAGCTCGCGGTCCTGCATGCGCCGGCCGAACTTGCGATGCAGCGCCGCGTCCGAGAGATAGGTGATGTGCGCCGCCATCCGCGCCACCGCGAGCCCGCGATGCGGGTGGATGCCACGATCGGCATAGCTGCCACCGTGCCAGTCGGGGTCGGCCATCACGGCCTGGCGGCCGAGCTCGTGGAAGGCGATGTTCTGCGCCGAGTGCCGCGTCGCGCAGGCGATCGCCAGCGCGGAGAACACGCGCTCCGGATAGGCCGCGGTCCATTGCAGCACCTGCATGCCGCCCATCGAGCCGCCGACGACCGCAAACAGCGTGTCGATGCCGAGTCGATCGATCAGCATCGCCTGCGCGCGCACCATGTCGGGGATGGTGATGACGGGGAAATCCAGGCCCCAGACCTTGTCTGTGGCGGGATTGATCGACGCCGGCCCGGTCGAGCCCATGCAGCCGCCGATCACGTTGGAGCAGATGATGAAGTAGTGCTTGGGATCGATGGGGCGGCCGGGGCCGACCAGCGTCTCCCACCAGCCCGGCTTGCCCGTGACGGGATGCACGTTGGCGACATGCTGGTCGCCGGTCAGCGCATGGCAGATCAGCACGGCATTGGAGCGATCGGCGTTAAGCTCGCCATAGGTCTGGTAGGCGATCTGGAACGGGGTGAGATCGACGCCGCAATCGAGCCGCAGCGGCTGCTCGGTGTCGAAATGCGCTATCAGCGAGCTTGGATGGTCCACCTCATGCGACCGCTCGTCGGCGCTGATCGCAGGACTTGGTATCGACTTGACGCTACCCATCTCGGACATCGACCTCGTTTGCGACTGGCTGCTCGAGCGCGCCGCTGACATCAGGCCATGAAAAACCCGGCCTGAACGATAGGTTCGGCCGGGATCGGAAGCGTCCCCGGCCTGTTTAGCGAGTTTTTTAACGTGGCTGCAAGCCGGCCGGCTCAAATGACCACGGAACGGGCAAAAGCTACCGTCTTGGGCGGTTTTCGTCAAGTCGCGGCCCGGATCGGCCCAATTCGCCTCAGTCGCGTCGTCCGCAAAGCACGTCATTTCTCTTTGCTTTCGCCGCCACGACTGCCTAATCAGGACATCCCCCATCGGAACGATCGACGACCAGACATGTCCCAACGCCCGCCCGCGCCACCATCGCTGCAGGAACTGCGCAAGGAGATCGACGCGATCGACGAGGGCATGCATCGCCTCCTCATGCAGCGCGGCGACATCATCGACCGGCTGATCCAGGTGAAGCAGACCCAGGAGGTCGGCTCGGCGTTCCGCCCCGCGCGCGAGGCTTCCATGATGCGCGAGATCGTGCAGCGTCATCGCGGCATCCTGCCGCTCGACACGGTCGAGAGCATCTGGCGCGTCATCATCTCGACCTTCACCTATGTGCAGGCGCCGTTCTCCGTGCATGCCGACATCTCGGTGAGCGAACCGGCGATGCGCGATTCCGTGCGCTTCCATTTCGGCTTCACCGTGCCTTACGTCGCGCATTTCAGCGCGCAGGCCGCGGTCGAGGCGGTGGCGAAATCCAAGGGCGACCTGGCGCTGGTCTCGGCGACCTCGAGCCGCACGCCGTGGTGGCTAGAGCTCGAAGCCGACGGCGCGCCCAAGATCATCGCACGGATGCCCTTCGTCGAGCGTGCCGACCATCCGGCCTCGCTGCCGGTGTTCGCGATCTCGCGCGTCGCCGACAGCGCCCTGGTGACAGAGGTCGAGACCTTCAGCGTGCGCGTCTCCGGATGGAACGCCGAGGTCGCCCGCGCGCTGTCGCCGCTCGCCGAGATCGTTGCGGTGCCCGATACCGCCTTCGACGGCGCGGCGCTGCTGGTCTCGGTCACCAGCGCGACCAGCATCGACAAAATCAGGGCTGCCCTGATCGAGGCGGGGGCCTCGGTTCGCTCTGTGGCCCTCGTCGGCAGCCACGCAACGCGCTATACGGTGCCCCCGACCGGGCCGAAATCGTAAATCGCGAGCCGCCCAGCCTATCCGGAGTCCAAGATGTCCCGCCCCGTGCCGAATCCCGGCATTCTCGATATTGCGCCCTACACGCCCGGCAAGAGCCCGGTGCCGGAGCCGGGCCGCAAGGTGTTCAAGCTCTCCGCCAACGAGACGCCGTTCGGGCCCTCGCCCAAGGCGATCGAGGCGTTCAAGCGCGTGGCGGACCATCTGGAAGACTATCCGGAAGGCACCTCGCGCGTGCTGCGCGAGGCGATCGGCCGCTCGTTCGGGCTCGACCCCAACCGCATCATCTGCGGCGCCGGCTCGGACGAGATCCTCAATCTGCTCGCGCACACCTATCTCAGCCAAGGCGACGAGGCGATCTCCACCACGCACGGCTTCCTGGTCTACCCGATCGCGACCATGGCGGTCGGCGCCAGGAACGTCATCGCCAAGGAGACCAACCTCACCGCCGACGTCGACGCCATCCTGAAGGCGGTGACGCCGAAGACGAAGCTGGTCTGGCTCGCCAACCCCAACAACCCGACCGGCACCTATCTGCCGTTCGACGAGGTCAAGCGGCTGCGCGCCGGCCTGCCCTCGCACGTGCTGCTGGTGCTGGATGCCGCCTATTGCGATTACGTCTCGCGCAACGACTATGAGATGGGGATCGAGCTCGTCGCCACCACCGAGAACACGGTGGTGACGCACACCTTCTCCAAGATCCATGGCCTGGCTGCACTGCGCATCGGCTGGATGTTCGGGCCCGAGCACATCATCGACGCGGTCAACCGCATCCGCGGTCCCTTCAACGTGTCGACGCCGGCGATGTATGCCGCGGTCGCCGCGATCGAGGACACCGCGCATCAGGCGATGTCGAAGCAGTTCACCGAGACCTGGCGCAACTGGCTCACCGAGGAGATCGGCAAGCTCGGGCTGAAGGTGACGCCGAGCGTCGCCAATTTCGTGCTGATCCATTTCCCGACGGACAAGGGCAAGACCGCTGACGACGCCGACGCCTTCCTGACCAAGCGTGGACTCGTGCTGCGCGGCCTGAAGAACTACGGCCTGCCGCATGCGCTGCGCATGACGATCGGCACCGAGGAGGCCAACCGCCTCGTGGTCGACGGCTTGCGCGACTTCATGGGCGGCAAATGAGCGCGCAGGCGCACTTCCAGCGCGTTGCGCTGATCGGCTTCGGCCTGATCGGCGGCTCGATCGCGCGCGCTGCGAAGCTCCAGGGGCTGGCCGGTGAAATCGTCACCACCGCACGCTCCGAGAAGACGCGCGCACGCGTCGCCGAGCTCGGCATCGTGGATCAGGTCGTGGCGACCAATGCTGAGGCCGTGAAGGACGCCGATCTCGTCATCCTCTGCATTCCCGTCGGCGCCTGCGGACCCGTGGCGCAGGAGATCGCTGCCCATCTCAAGCCGGGGGCGATCGTCTCCGACGTCGGCTCGGTCAAGGGCGCGGTGGTCAGGGACATGGCGCCGCATCTGCCGGAATCGGTTCACTTCGTGCCGGCGCATCCTGTTGCCGGAACCGAGCATTCCGGGCCGGACTCTGGTTTCGCCGAGCTCTTCATCAACCGCTGGTGCATCCTGACCCCGCCCGAAGGCGTCGATGCCGCGGCGACCGAGCACTTGCGCGCGTTCTGGGCGGCGATGGGCGCCAAGGTCGAGGTGATGACGCCGGATCATCATGACCTCGTGCTCGCCATCACCAGCCATCTGCCGCATCTCATCGCCTACACCATCGTCGGCACCGCCGACGAGCTGGCGCAGGTGACGGAATCCGAGGTGATCAAATTCTCCGCCGGCGGCTTTCGCGATTTCACCCGTATCGCGGCCTCCGACCCGACGATGTGGCGCGACGTCTTCCTCGCCAACAAGGAGGCCGTGCTGGAAATGCTCGGCACCTTCACCGAGGATCTCGCCAAGCTCACCCGCGCGATCCGTCGCGGCGATGGGGAGGCGCTGTTCGACCACTTCACCCGCACCCGCGCCATCCGCCGCGGCATCGTCGAGATCGGCCAGGATTCAGCCGCGCCCGATTTCGGCCGGCCGCATGCGGCGCTGAAGAAGCCGTAGCGTCACCCCTGTCATTCCGGGGCGCTCCGAAGGGGCGAGCCCGGAATCCATTGGGCCGCAGCGCACGCTGTGAAATGGATTCCGGGTTCGATGCTACGCATCGCCCCGGAATGACGAGAGAGTCTTCAATACAGCGGCGGGATCTGGCCGACCTTGACCGGGCCGAGCAGCACGGCGCCGTCGACGAATTTCAGCGGGAAGCTCCGCGCCTTCTTGCCTTCCAGCGTGCTCTCGGTGCCGATCGAATTGATGCCGGCGGCAACGCCGGCATTGGCGTTCTGCTTGATGACCTTGCCGAGGCCGGGCACGGCGCGGTCGAGCGCGCCGAACAGATTGTTGAGGTCCTGCGACTTCACGCCGGGCGCGAGGCGATCGAGCGTTGCCTGCGGCACGCCCTCCTCCAGCATCTTCTCGATGCCGAGCGCCGGGATCACGCGCTCGAGGCCGGTCACCGTCATCTGCAATTCGCCGTCGAGCCGGCCATTGGGCGACAGGCCGAGCGTGCCGGCCGCGACCGCGATCATCTCGCCCTGCTGGATGCGCGACTGCACGATCTCGATATGACCGCCGGCGGCCTGGATCTCGCGGAAGCGCTGCGGCCAGGGCTTTGGCGTGAGGTCGGAGAGGCCGGTGATCTTGGCGCGAGTGTCCGCCTCGAACGGCTCGGCGAGCAGCGGATGCACGCCCTGGATGCTGCCCTGCGCGACATGGAGCACGGTCTCGATTACAGGATGATCCGATGGTGATCCGTCGGCGAGACGGCCATGCAGTTCGACCTGCTTGGCGCGCGCAAGCGGCACCTGCACGCTGCCATCGAGACGGTTGAGGCTGGGCTCGTCGAACACGATGGAAGCGCGATCCGGCACCGCCGGCAGGCCCGCCACGCTGGCGCGGCCCTTGCTCCAATTCACAGTGAAAGTGTTTTGCGTGACGCCGTCGATCAGCGTCGCGGGCGCGGAGAATTCGGCGATGATGCGCTTGGGGTCGTAGACCTGGGCCACGACCAGGATGTTGTCGAGCTTGGCCGTGAACGGCGTCTTGCTCGCATTCTGCGAGACCAGGGCGACGCTGGCGCCGGAGCACTGGACCTCGAAGCGGAACGGGAAGCCGGCGATCGAGCGTTTGGCACAATCGTAGATGCGGCCGGCCTTGGCCTCCTGCGCCCGCCAGGCGTCGGCGGCGATTTCGGCCTGCGACGCCGCATAGAACCAGAAGCAGCTCCAGGCGACGGCAAGGACCAGGACGAGAACGGGGGCGATGAAGAGGCCCCAGCGGGAGCGGCGGCTTGTGGCAACGGTCATATTGGACATGCGGCGACCCTTTGACGCCAGATTCAGGCAAATGTAAGCGGTGCCGGCCTGCGACGAAAGGCGCAGAAATCGCTTCGCTTGGGCGCAGGGTTCTGGTAGCCGTGCCCGAAATGTCGGAAATCACCCTCCCCTCCGTCACCACAGCCACGGGCGACCTCTGGGTGTTCGGCTACGGCTCGCTGATGTGGCGGCCGGGCTTCGACTTCGAGGAGCGCGTCCCGGCGCGGCTGCTCGGCGAGCACCGCGCGCTCTGCGTCTATTCGTTCGTGCATCGCGGCACGCCGGAGAAGCCGGGCCTGGTGCTCGGGCTCGACCGCGGCGGCGCCTGCCGCGGCATCGCCTTCCGCGTCGCCGAGAAGAACCGTGCCGAGGTGGTCGCATATTTGCGCGCACGCGAGCAGGTCACCTCGGTCTATCGCGAGGTGATGCGCTCGGTGTGGCTGGAGAACGATGCGCGCCAGCGCGTCTCCGCACTCGCCTACGTCGTCGACCGCGGCCATGTGCAATATGCCGGCCGCCTCTCGCTCGCCGAGCAGCACCGCCACGTCGTCCAGGGCCACGGCCAGTCCGGCGCCAACCGCGATTACGTCACCGCAACGGTGAAGGCGATCGAGGCCGAAGGCTTTCGCGACACCCAGCTGCATCAGCTTGCATTGATGCTGCATGGTGATGCGCACTCGCTGCACGCGACGGATCGGCACGAAGATCGCGAAAGCCGCTAGCCCGTCGGCGCGTAGCTCGGCGCCGAGCCGATCAACCGCTCCTGCTCTTTCCGCCCTGCTTCGACGAGGCGACCGGTCGCGTCCTCGACCGCCGCTTGCACGCGCGCGAGAAACTCGTCCTTCGGCAGACCCGGCGGCAACGGCTCGAGAAACTCCACCACCAGCGTGCCGGGATAGCGCATGAAAGTGCGGCGCGGCCAGAACAGGCCGGAATTGAGCGCGACCGGCAGGCACGGCACGCCGCAGGAGGAATAGATCTGTGCAAAGCCGGTCTTGTAGTCGGGCGGCGCGCCCGGCGCGCGGCGGGTGCCTTCCGGAAAGATCACGAGCTGCTTTCCGCTGCGCACCGCCTCGCGCGCGCGGCGCGTCATGTCCAGAAGCGCCTTCACGCCGGCATTGCGGTCGATCCCGATCATCCCGGTCTTGACCAGGAACTGACCGAACACCGGGATCTGCATCAGCTGGCGCTTGAGGATGAAGATCGGTCGGTTGAAGAAACCCGGCAGCACGAAGGTCTCCCAGAACGACTGATGCTTGGCCACGATCAGCAGCGGTCCTGTCGGGATGTTCTCGACACCGCGAAATTCCACCTTGATGTTGCAGACCAGGCGCATCAGGACCAACGTCGCCTTGGCCCACCATTGCGCCACCGTGAGCATGGCGCGCGGCGGCAATGCAAAGGTCGGCAGCGCAACGATCGCGAGAAGGACCAGCACGGCATAGAACAACACGTTGAACACGAGCGAGCGCAGGAAAATCAGAAACATCGATGGTCCGATCAATTGGCCTGTGCGGTGGCGGGCCGCTTCGGTTGCTGACCTGCAGGCTGCTCCGACATCTCGGGCCAAAGGTCAATCCCGAAATCCTCCAGCCGCACCCTGAGCTCGGCCGCAACGTACTTGACGTATTCGGACAAGAGCAGCCGCAGCGTCGAGCCTGAGGTCCACCACGGCTCCTCGCGCCATTTTTCGCCGACCACCGCGAACGGGATCAGCGTCGTCCGTGGCATCGCATGCGAGAATTCCACCAGCGCGCGCGGCATGTGATAGTTCGAGGTGACCACGATCAGAGATGTAAATCGGCGCCCCTCGGCCCAGCGCCGCGCCTCCGCCGCGTTGCCGCGGGTCGACAGCGCGGTGCGGTCGAGATCGACGCAGCAGGTCATGAAGGACTGGTTCTCCGGCAAGGTCCGGGAGATGTCGCTCGCCGTCGAGGTCGGATGCACGCCGGAGATCAGGAGCCGCCTGCCGTAGCCGGCAGCCAGCAGCTCCATCGCATCCGATACCCGCGAGGAGCCGCCGGTCAGCACCACGATGCCGTCCGCCTTGCGGTCCGGCACCGTCTCGGCGCCGCGCAATTGCGACAGGAATGCAACGAACCCCGCCGCCGCGCCGACGAAGGCGAGCGCGATCGTCGACACGATTGTCGCGCGCAGCCAGCCGCGCGGCAGTTTCGGCGATCGATCGTCGGTCGGCGAGGTCATGCGATGTCGGTGATCCCTTCCCGATGTGATTTTATGACGTTTTGAGGCGAAGTGGAGTCCGGTTATCAAGCCTAGTCGACGTCATTCAACGTCGCGAACAGCGTCTGGCGCGAGGCGACCGCGGTGATGCCGCCGATCAGCACGGCCTGCACCGCGAGCACGATGTAGCCGGACGGGCGCAGCGAGAAGGTGCCGAGCAGCGCGGCGAACTGGTCGCCGACGGGCGTCCCGGAAAACCAGCCTGCGATGGACTCGGAGAAGCCGAACATCAGCATGGCGGCACCGCCGCCGATCACGCCGCCCTCCAGGCCCAGCCTGAGGAAATGACGCAGGAAGTGGTTGGCGATGTAGCGGTCGCCGGCGCCGACGAAATGCAGGACCTCGACGATCGGACGGTTCGCCGCCATGGCACCGCGGGTCGCGAACGATACCGAGATGATGGTTGCGACGATGACGAGCGCGAGGATGCCGAGGCCGGCCAGCACGGTGGCGTTCGTCATCAGGCGCATGCGCTCGATCCAGGCGCGGTGATCGTCGACACTGGCGCCCGGCGCGACCTGCGTGACGCGCGCCCGCAAGGCGCCGAGATCGAGCGGCGTGCCCGGCTGCACGCGCGCGATGATCACGCGCGGTACCGGCAGATCGTCCATCGACAGGCCGGTGCCGAGCCAGGGCTCGAGCAGCTTGCCGCTCTCCTCCCTGGTGAACGGCTTGACCTCGACGATGCCGGCCTGCGCGCGCATCGCCTCCGCCACGGCTGCGGTGTCGCGCTCGAGATCACGGCCGGCCTGCGGACGAATCTGGATCGTGATTTCGCTCGCGACATCCGACTGCCATTCGGCGGCGGAGGCACTCACCAGCAGCACCGTGCCGGTGGCTATCGAGGCGAGGAACGTCATGATGGCGACCACCGCAACCAGCGCTCTGCCGTGGATCGAGGCGCGCGGCACGATCGGCGACATGTTGCGCGCCTTGGCCGGAAGCTGCGGACGCTCCTGTCCGAGATCGACCAGCACGCCGCGCTCGTCCAGCCTACTCATAGACGTGCAGCCGTCCCTGGTGCAGCACCAGCCGCCGTGCTTCGTACTGGTCCATCAGCCCAATGTCGTGGGTGGCGATGATGACGGCGGTGCCTGATTTGTTGAGCTCGATGAAGAGTCGCAGCAGGCGGCGACCGAGCGTCGGATCGACGCTGCCGGTCGGCTCGTCCGCGAGCAGCAGCTGCGGCCGCGAAATCACGGCGCGCGCGATCGCCGCGCGCTGCTTCTCGCCGCCCGACAGGATCGGCGGCAGCGCGTCCATGCGATCGCCGAGGCCGACCCAGCGCAACAGGTCGATCACCTCCTTGCGGTAGCTCGACTCGCTGCGGCCCATGACGCGGAACGGCAGCGCGACGTTCTCATAGGTGGTCATGTGATCGAGCAGGCGGAAATCCTGGAGCACGATGCCGATGCGCTTGCGCAGGTCCGCGATCTCGTCCTTGCCGAGCTGCGAGATGTCATGACCGAACAGATTGACGAGGCCCCGCGTCGGTCGATGCGACAGGAACAACAGGCGCAGCAGCGAGGTCTTGCCGGCGCCGGACGGTCCGGTGAGAAACTGGAAGGAATGCGCGGGAATCTGGAAGCTGAGGTCGCGCAGGATCTCCGGCCCCAGACCGTAACGCAATCCGACATTTTCGAACCGAACCAAGCTCAGCTCCGTTCGAGAGGGGGCGCGGGTCGCATTGCGACGCTCCGCCATACGCGATCAACGGGTTTTGCCGCCGTTATGGTTTCCGGTTCGTTAACGGTCGCCCTGTAGCATAAGGGGCGCCCGGTTCTCCGCGACCATGGCATCGTCAAGACCTTCGTTCATGCATCAAGGCTCGTCCATGCATATCGTCTGCCCCCATTGTATGACATCCTACGCCATCAAGCTCGCGAGCCTTGGGGCAAACGGGCGGGCGGTCCGCTGCTCCCGTTGCAAGGAGACCTGGATCGCCCATGCCGAGGACGCCATCGAGGAGGCATCCGTTCCGGCCATGGCCGCGGCCAGCCGAGCTGACGACCAGTCCGACCTCGCCGAACAATGGAACTCCTATGCCAAGGACGACGGCGCCACTGATGCACCCGTCGTCGATAGCCCCTCGATCGCCAGCGACTGGCCGGACGAGCACGCCCGCGAAACCGAGGACGAGTGGTCAGCAGCGGCCCGGCAGGCCGAAGAGGAGGTCGCCGGCGCGCAGCACCAGTCCTGGTTCCGCGGCCTGTTCCCCCGCCGCGGCGCGCGGGTGAGCCGTCCGGTCGCCCCCACGGCTCCGCGCAAATCCTATCTTGGCCTGCCCACCGCCTGTGCCGCGATGGGCGCGCTTGTGCTGGCACTGGTGATCTGGCGGGGCGACGTGGTGCGGCTGCTGCCGCAGACGGCGGCGTTCTACCAGATGGTCGGGCTCGAGGTGAACCTGCGGGGCCTCGCCTTCAAGGACGTCAAGCTCTCCAGCGAGACCGTGGACGGTAAGCAGGTGCTGGTTATCGAAGGCGTGATCGTCGGCGAGGGCAAGAAGCCGCTCGACATTCCGCGGTTGCGCTTTGCCGTGCGCGACGCCCAAGGCGCGGAGATCTATGCCTGGAACGCGGTGCTGGAGCAGACCGTGCTGCGGCCCGGCGAGCGCGCCTTCTTCCGCTCGCGCCTGGCCTCGCCGCCGCCGGAGGGCCGCAACATCGACGTTCGTTTCTTCAACCGGCGCGACATTGCCGGCGGCAGCGTATAATCGCCCCCGCAAGGGCGTTTGTCCCAAGGTTGGTCTCATGCCGAAAATCCTGATCGCCGACGACGAGGATTCGATGCGCACGCTGGTGGCGCGCGCCATCGCCATGGACGGCCATGAGACCGTCACCGCTCAGGACGGCGCCGAGGCACTGGAGATCCTGACCCGCGAGGATGGCGCCTTCGACCTGTTGCTCACCGACATCCAGATGCCGGTGATGGACGGCATCGCGCTGGCGCTCTCCGCCGCGCGCGATTTCCCTGACCTGACCATTTTGCTGATGACCGGCTTTGCCGACCAGCGCGAGCGCGCCTCGAACCTGAACGCGCTGGTGCATGACGTCGTGACCAAACCGTTCTCGGTCGCGGATATCCGCACGGCGGTTGCCGATGCGCTGGCCGCGAAGAAGGGTTAGCGTCCCAACGACAGCCGCCTTCGCCGTTGAAGGACTGGCGCGCAAGGCATCTACTTCGTCATTGCGAGGAGCCCTCGCGACGAAGCAATCCAGAATGCCTCGGCGGAAAAACTCTGGATTGCTTCGCGAGCCTCTCATCGGGCCGCGCTCCGCGCGGACCCGGTGGCTCGCAATGGCGAGAACGTAGCGGGCTAGCGCCTCAAAACTCCTTCAGCAGCCGCTCGAGATAGTCGAGCTCGATCTGCGGCCGCGAGGGATCGCCGAGACGACGGCGGAGCTCTTCGAGAATGCGGCGGACACGCTGGGTGTCGATCTCGCCAGGAATCTTGACCGTATAATCGTCGCCATATTCGCGCCCATGAAGCGGCCGGCCGAGCGGATCGGTCTGGTTGCCGCCGCTCTGCTGACGGCCGGCGCGCTGGCCGGGGCCGTCGCCCTGGCCGTCGCCGTCGCCCTGCTGCATCGCCTCGGCCATCTTCTGCGCACCCTTGCGCATCGCGTCGAGTGCCTTGCCTTGCGAGTCCACAGCGCCGTCGGCATTGCCCTCGCCGAGCTTTGATCCGGCATCGCCCATGGCACCGTCGGCCGCATCCAGGCTGCCGTCGTCATCGCCCTGGTCGCCGTCCTGATCGCCGTTCTGGCCAGGCTGGCCCTGATCACCTTGCTGACCCTTCTGGCCCTTCTGTGCCTGCTGGCCTTTCTGCCCCTTCTGGGTGAGGCCGCGCTTGGCAAGCTCGTCCTGCAGCTTCTTCAGCCGGTCGCGCAGCCCCTGCTGGTCCTGCTGCAGCTCCGACATGGACTGATCGCCCTGCTGCTGCTTGCCGCGCGAGCGGTCGCGCCGGGAATCCTGGCCCTGCTTGAACGTCTTGTCGCGCAATTGCTGCTGCTTGCGGATCATGTCGCCGAGCTCGTTGAGCGCCTGCTCCATGTCGCTCTCGCCGGACTGGCCCGGCTGCGCCATCTGGAGGCCTTCCAGCATCTGCTGGAGCTGGTCGAGCAACTGCTTGGCGGCATCCTTGTCGCCGGAGCGCGACAGGCGCTCCATCCGATCGATCATATTCTGCAGATCCTGCTGACGCAGGACCTTGGTGTTCGGATCGAGCGGCCGCGCCAGCTGCTGCGGGTCATTGTTGTTGCGGAACTGCTCGGCGAGCTGGCGCATGAAATCGTTCAGCGCCTGACGCAGATCCTGCGTGAGCTTCTTGATCTCCTCGTCGCTCGCGCCGCGCTCCAGCGCCTGCTTCAGCGCGTCCTGGGCCGCGCGCAACGCCTTCTCGACGTCGGAGATCTTGCCGTCCTCGATCGTCACCGCAAGCGCCCACAGGCTCGCCACAACCTCGCGCAGGGCATCATCGGTACGCGCGGCCTCGAGCTGTCGGGCCACGCTGTGCAGGCCGAGATATTGTCCGGGCTCCGGCGTGAACATCTCGGGCGCGATCATCAGCCCGTCGAGCGCGGCATATACGTCGGAATTCTTGTTGGCATCGAGCGCGAGGATGCGGCGCTGCTCAATCAATGCACGGGCCAGCGGCTTGGTGAAGAGCCGTTCGGGCAGGCGCATGTTGAACGGTTCGCTAACAGCCTCGTTGCCGGCCTCGTCCTTGGCCGTGAGAGTGAGCGTAACCTCGGCGCCGGCATAGGGATCCTCGCTGAGATCCTTCACGGATTGCCCGACGCCGTTGCGGGTGCGCGCATTCGGCAGCGCGAGCGGGAATTGCGGCGGCTGGAACAGCGGCCGCGGCGCCGTCCTGGTGTCGCCGTCGCCGGCGGCGGCCTTCGCACCATCCTTGGTACCATCCTTGGTACCATCCTTGGCACCGTCTTTGCCGCCATCCCGGGCGTCGGTCGACCGCGTGGCGAATTTCGCCTCGGCGCCGGTGACGCCGTAATCGTCCTCGATCTTGTAGGAGAGCTGGAGCGCGCCGCGCGCCTGGCGCTCGGGGTCCTTGGCGAGCGCGATCGTCGGCGGACGGTCCGGCGTGGCAGCGAAGGCCCATTGCGGCTGGCCGGAGGGCGCCCGGACATGGGCGGTGCCGTCGCCGGAAATGGCGAAATGCTTTTCGTTGGTCCCCTTGGGGCTGGCTTCAGTCGGGGCGACCTCCTTGAGGCCGCCGGAGACGACGACATCCAGGTTGCCGCCGGAGGAGCGCACGATCAGGGTCGAGCCGGCGGGAACGGCGAGCGGGCCGCCGGCGGGCAATGCCGCAGCTTCCTTGTTAGCGGCCGACAGGATGACCGGCGGCTTGCCGGTGTAGAGCGGCGGCGTGACCCAGGCATCGACGCGAACATTGGCCGGCGCCAGCACCCCGTTCCAGTCGAAGGCGGCGCCAAGGCGCATCGTACGCTCGTCACCCGCGGCAAAGAAGGTCGCAACCAGCATCACCATGACGAGGGCACGCAGCGCCCAGGGGTCGTGAAGCGCGAGTCGCGGGTGCGGTACACCGGCGCGGATGCGCTTGATGGAGGCGAGCGTCCGCTCGCGCTGCGCCTGCCACAGCGCCAGCGCGACCGGGTCCTGCGAGGTCAGCGTGTCCGTGAGCGCGGTGGCCGGGCGGTGACGGATGCCGGAGCCACGGTCGAGCCGGGCGAGCGATTCCTCGCGGCTCGGCCAGCGGAAGCGAATCAGCGGGAACAGGGCGGCCGCCGCGATCGCGGCGAAGAGGGCGAGGCCGACGGCCCTGGCCATGAACGGCAGCGCCAGCCAGAGGCCGGCCCAGGACACCACCAGGAACAGGCCGACGACGGTCAGAAGGCGCGCCGCATTGGGCCAGGCACGCTCCCATGCGATGGCATAAGTTGCCCGATCAAGGGCCTGCGCCAGCTTCAGCCGCGACAGCGCATCACTGCCGCGGGTCGGGTCTGACGGCTCGGGGGTGAGGCCGTTCAATCAACTCTCCAGGTTGCCCGGTAGAGAAGAGCCTATCACAACGGCAGCACTGAGGCATCCGTTCCTGTACGGGAGCGCCTCCTTTTCCCGCATAACACGAGGACGTGACTGGCCGGGTGCAACCCCGTAATTTCCGCGCGCCAATCTCGGGGGAAATGAAGGAAACGCCATGGACAAGAAGATGCACGACAAGGGCCTGGAAGTCCGCAAAGCGGTGCTGGGCGAGGCCTATGTCAACAATGCCCTAAAGAACGTCGACGATTTCAACCGCCCGTTCCAGGAGATGCTCAACGAATATTGCTGGGGCACGGTGTGGGGCCGCGAGGAGCTGCCGCGCAAGACCCGCAGCATGCTCAACATCGCCATGATCGCCATCCTCAACCGCCAGCACGAGTTTCGCGCACATCTCAAGGGCGCGCTGACCAATGGCGTCACCCGCGAGGAGATCCGCGAGATCCTGATGCAGGTCGCGATCTATGGCGGCATGCCCGCCGCGGTCGACAGCTTCCGCATTGCGCGCGAGGTGTTCGCGGAGATCGACGCCAAGGCGTGAGACAGGCTGACCGCTCTGAATCGTATTGCTCCGTCATTGCGAGCGAAGCGAAGCAATCCAGACATCCTCCGCGGAAACATTCCTGGATTGCTTCGTCGCTTCGCTCCTCGCAATGACGACGGGAGGAAAGAACACCATGGACATCGGATTCATCGGGCTCGGAAACATGGGTTTCCCGATGGCGCGGCGGTTGATCGAGGCGGGACACAGGCTCGTCGTGTTCGACACGCGCAAGGAGGTCATGGACAGGCTGGTCGCGCGAGGTGCCAGTGCCGCGTCGTCGCCGAAGGACGCCGCCGACCGGGTCGAGACCGTGATGGCGAGCCTGCCCTCGCTGCAGGCTTCCCTGGACGTTGCCACCGGCGCTGGCGGCGTGATCGAGGGCAAGCGCGCCAAGCGTTTCGTCGATCTCTCAACCGTCGGCTCGGCGATGGCCGCGAAGATTCACGGCCTGCTCGCCAAGCGCGGCATCGTGCAGATCGACTGTCCCGTCTCCGGGGGCGTCGGCGGCGCCGAGAGGGGCACGCTTGCTGTGATGGTGTCGGGCCCGAAAGCCGAGTTCGAGCTGCTCGAGCCCGCGCTCGAGGTGATCGGAAAAGTGTTCTTCATCGGCGAGAAGCCGGGCGCGGCGCAGACCATGAAGCTCGCCAACAATTTCCTGTCGGCCACCGCGATCGTGGCGACGTCGGAAGCCGTGGTGATGGGCGTGAAAGCCGGGCTCGATCCCGCCGTGATGATCGACGTCATCAATGCCGGCTCGGGCATGAACACCGCCAGCCGCGACAAGTTTCCGCGTGCGGTGCTGCCGCGCACGTTCGACTTCGGCTTCGCCACGGGACTGATGGTGAAGGACGTGCGGCTGGCGCTGGAGGAGATGAAGCAGCTCGGCCTGTCGATGGAAGTTGCCGACGCGGTCGGGCGGTTGTGGGAGACCGTGATCAGCGCGGAAGGCGCCGAGTCCGATTTCACCGCGGCGATCAAGCCGATCGAGAAGAAAGCGGGCGTCGTGGTGGGCGGAGCGAAGGGCGGATTGGCGGGAAAGTAGCCATCCCACGCTCTCTCCGTCCTCCCGGGGCGCGCGAAGCGCGAGCCCGGGACCCATAACCACAGGCGGATGTGATTACGAGGACTCGGAGTTACAGCTTCGCCAAGCAACCACTCCCTGTGGTTATGGGTCCCCGCCTTCGCGGGGACGACACCGAGCTTGTTGAGTGGACGTCGTCACCTCACAGCCACGGCGCCGGCGTATCCATCGCGATCAGCTGCTCGACCTCGATGCGCGGGCGCACCACGGCGTATTGGTCGCCCTTCACCAGCACCTCGGGCACCAAGGGCCGGGTGTTGTAGGTGCCGGCCTGCACCGCGCCATAGGCGCCCGCGGTCATGATGGCGAGGAGATCGCCGGGCGCGGGCGTCGGCAGCGTGCGGTCGAGCGCGAGATAGTCGCCGGTCTCGCAGACCGGGCCGACGACATCGGCCTTGATGGTGGCGGCGCCCTTGGCGGGCTGCTTCACCGGCAGGATGTCGTGATGCGCCTCGTACAGCGTCGGGCGAATGAGGTCGTTCATCGCCGCATCGATGATGACGAAGTTCTTGCCGTCGCCGTGCTTCACATAGATCACCTTCGTCACCAGGATGCCGGCATTGCCGACGATCATGCGGCCCGGCTCGAACATCAGCGTGCAGCCGAGATTGTGGCTGACGCGCTTGACCATGGCGGCATAGGCGGCCGGCGCCGGGGGCGCCTCGCGGTCCATGTAATAGGGAATGCCGAGACCACCGCCGAAATCGACGTGGCTGATGTCGTGGCCGTCCGTCCGCAGCGTCTGCACGAATTCGGAGAGGATGCGGAACGCAGTCTCCATGCCGGAGAGATCGGTGATCTGGCTGCCGATATGCACGTCGGTGCCGGTCACCTTGATTCCGGGCAGCTTCGCCGCGCGCGCGTAGACCTCGCGGGCATGGACGATCGGAATGCCGAACTTGTTCTCGGACTTGCCGGTGGAAATTTTTGCGTGCGTGCCGGCATCGACGTCGGGATTGACGCGGAGCGAGATCCGCGCGGTCTTGCCCATCTCGACCGCGAGGCGCGACAGCAGCTCGAGCTCCGGCTCGGATTCGACGTTGAGGCAGAGGATGTCGGCGGCGAGCGCCGCGCGCAGCTCCGCTTCCGTCTTGCCGACGCCGGAGAAGACGATCTTGCTGGCGGGAATGCCTGCGGTCAAAGCGCGCTTGAGCTCGCCGCCCGAGACCACGTCGGCGCCGGCGCCGAGCTTGGCCAGCGTCCGCAGCACCGACTGGTTGGAGTTCGCCTTCATGGCGTAGCAGACCAGCACCTTCTCGCCGGCAAAGGCCTCGGTGAAGACGCGGTAGTGCCGCTCCAGCGTTGCCGTCGAATAGCAATACAACGGCGTGCCGACGGTGGCTGCCAGCTCGGACAGGTTCACCGCCTCGGCGTACAGCACGCCGTTGCGATAGTCGAAATGGTTCATGGCGCAGGCTCGGTTGTCCCGGCTTATTTCTTGCCGGGAGGTTCGTCCAGGAGCGGGTCGAGAATAAACGGTTTCTTCCGGCCCTTGGGCGCTGCGGGCGCGGCATCCGCGCCGGCAGTGGGGTCGAACAGGCTCGGCGTCTTCTGGGCTGCGGTCTCGGTATCGACGGGCGCGGCGCCGGCGGCCACAGGCGCGTTGGAGGCAGTCGGCGGCAGATCCAGTGGGCCCTTGCGGCCACAGCCGGCAAGCGCGAGCGCCGTCAGGCTCAAGACAATGATGGCCCACCCCGAGCCGGCCGGGCGAAACTTTGACGTCACGACGAAATCCCCACTACGCGCGGCGCACCATACAGAGATTGGCGCGTTCTGGCGAGAGCCGGATGACCATGAAACATAAGCGAAATTTTGCCCTCAGCCCAATTTTCGCTCTTTTTCCAGCCGCTTCGCCCAGGCCTTGGCCTGGGACGTCACGTTCTTCGGCGCGGTGCCGCCGAAGCTGGTCCGGCTCTTCACCGACGATTCGACCGAGAGCACGCCGAGCACGTCCTTCGTGATCTTGGGCGCGATCGCCTGCATCTCCTCGAGCGGCAGCTCGTGCAGCGCGACGCCCCCCTCGGCGGCCTTGGCGACGATGCGGCCGGTGACGTGGTGGGCCTCGCGGAACGGCATCTTCAGCGTCCGCACCAGCCAGTCGGCGAGGTCGGTCGCCGTGGCGTAACCCTCGCCCGCGGCCGCCTTCATCTTGGCTTCGTCGGGAACGAGATCATGAACCATGCCGGTCATGGCGCGGATTGCCAGCGACAGCGCGGCAAACCCTTCCATGGCGCCCTGCTTGTCCTCCTGCATGTCCTTTTGATAGGCGAGCGGCAGGCCCTTCATGACGATCAACAGGCCGTTGAGCGCGCCGATGACGCGGCCGGTCTTGGCCCGCACCAGCTCGGCGGCGTCCGGATTGCGCTTCTGCGGCATGATCGAGGAGCCGGTGGTGAATTTGTCGCTGAGCCGGATCATGCCGACCAGCGGCGAGGTCCAGATCACAATCTCCTCAGCAAGGCGCGACATGTGCACGGCGCAGATCGAGGCGGCCGACAACGTCTCCAGCACGAAGTCGCGGTCGGAGACGGCGTCGAGCGAGTTCGCCATGGGGCGGTCGAAGCCAAGCGCCTTCGCGGTGGCGTGGCGGTCGATCGGGAACGAGGTGCCGGCGAGTGCAGCCGCGCCCAGCGGCGATTCGTTCAGCCGCTTGCGGGCGTCCCGGAAGCGGCCGCGGTCGCGCGCGGCCATCTCGACATAGGCCAGCAGGTGATGGCCGAAAGTGACGGGCTGCGCCGTCTGCAGATGCGTGAAGCCGGGCATCACGGTTGCGGCGTGCTCCAGCGCGCGCTCCACCAGCGCCTGCTGGAACCCCGCGAGCGCGGCATCGGTCTCGTCGATGACGTCGCGGACGTACAGGCGGAAATCAGTCGCGACCTGGTCGTTGCGCGAGCGCGCGGTGTGCAGCCGTCCGGCGGCGGGGCCGATCAGCTCGGACAGGCGGCTCTCGACATTCATATGGATGTCCTCGAGCGCGCGCTTGAATTCGAAGCCGCCGTTGCCAATCTCTGACAGGATTGTGTCTAGACCCTTGCCGATATTTTTCGCATCAGAAGCCGTGATGATGCCTTGATTGGCCAACATCGCGGCGTGGGCCTTGGACGCGGCAATGTCCTGGGCGTAGAGGTGACGATCGACGTCGATGGAGACGTTGATCTCTTCCATGATCTCATCGGGACGTTCCGAGAACCGGCCGCCCCACATCTTGTTGCTCATGATCCCCTGCTCACGCCTGATTTGCCGCACGTTTGCTGGCCACGGCCAGCCGTACTAAGAGGCCCCTGATAGCCATATCTGCGACCGGATGACAAACGATATGCTCGACCAGAAGCCCTCAGCCACGCGCCGCATCCCCCTCGTCATCGCCACCGTGGCGATCGGCGGGCTGGCCGGCTTCGCCGCGCTGTACGGGTTCGGCCTGAGCCGGGCGCCTTCAGGCGATCCGACCTGCAAGGCGGCGGTGGCGACGGCGCAGAAGATCGCCCCGCTCGCCCATGGCGAGGTCGCGGCGCTGACCATGGCAAGCGCCCCGCTGAAACTGCCCGACCTCGCCTTCGAGGATTCCGACGGCAAGCCGAAGAAGCTGTCCGACTTCCGCGGCAAGACCCTGCTGGTGAACCTCTGGGCGACCTGGTGCGTGCCTTGTCGAAAGGAGATGCCGGCGCTGGACGAGCTCCACGGCAAGCTGTCGGGCCCGGATTTCGAGGTGGTGGCGATCAACATCGACACCCGCGACCCGGAGAAGCCGAAATTCTTCCTGAAAGAGGCCAATCTGACCCGGCTCGGCTATTTCAGCGACCAGAAAGCCAAGGTTTTTCAGGATCTTAAAGCCGTTGGACGGGCGCTGGGCATGCCCACCTCGGTGCTGGTCGACCCGCAGGGCTGCGAGATCGCGACGATCGCGGGGCCGGCGGAATGGGCGAGCGAGGACGCGCTCAAGCTGATCCGGGCGGCGACCGGCAAGGCCGCCGCGTCGCTTTGAAGCTCAGGCGGTGACGTTGAGATTGCTGCCGACGCCAGCGCCGACATTGGCGAGCGAGGGCTGGCCGGCGCCGAGCAGGGTCAGGACGGTGGATTTCTCCATATCCGCGTTCTGCTTGGTCAGCGTCGCCGCAATATTCGACTGCAGCGCGCCTTGCTGTGCGGCCAGCATGGTGCTGACCATTGCCATCATGTCCATTACGCGAACCCTCGTACCGGCCGTAACCTAGGCGCGAGGGGTTAACGGGAGATGAAATGTCTCACGATCGACCTACGGCGGAGCGTACCGCAGCGTGGGCAAAGGCGCACTTGCGCCGTGCCCACCATCTGTCCGCAATTGGATTGGAAGCCGTGGGCACGCTTCGCTTTGCCCACCCTACGGCGCCGGAAATGGGTCAGCGCGTCGGCACCGGCTTGGCGCCGCGGTAGTCGTAGAAGCCGCGCTGGGTCTTGCGGCCGAGCCAGCCGGCCTCGACGTATTTCACCAGCAGCGGGCACGGGCGGTACTTGGAATCGGCCAACCCCTCGTGCAGCACCTGCATGATGGAGAGACAGGTGTCGAGGCCGATGAAATCGGCGAGCTCGAGCGGACCCATGGGATGGTGGGCGCCGAGCTTCATCGCCGCGTCGATCGCCTCGACGTTGCCGACGCCTTCATACAGCGTGTAGATCGCCTCGTTGATCATCGGCAGCAGGATGCGGTTGACGATGAAGGCCGGGAAATCCTCGGAGACCGCGACCTGCTTGCCGAGCTTGCCGACGAATTCCTTGGCGGCCTCGAAGGTGGAATCGTCGGTGGCGATACCGCGGATGAGCTCGACCAGTTCCATCAACGGCACCGGATTCATGAAATGAATGCCGATGAAGCGTTCCGGGCGGTCGGTGGCGGCGGCGAGGCGCGTGATCGAGATCGAGGACGTATCGGAAGCGACGATCGCCTCCGGCTTCAACACGGCGCAGAGCTCGTGGAAGATCTTGCGCTTGACCTCTTCCTTCTCGACCGCGGTCTCGATGACGAGATCGCAATCGGCGAGGTCGTCCAGCTTCTCGGCCAGCTTGATACGTGCGACCGCCTTGGCCTTGTCGTCCTCGGTGACGGCCTTCTTGGAGACCTGTCGCGCCAGATTGCCGTTGATGGTGGCCATGCCCGACTTGAGGCGGTCGGCCGAAACGTCGTTGAGCACCACGTCGAAGCCGGCGAGCGCCGCGACATGCGCGATGCCATTGCCCATCTGACCCGCGCCGATCACGCCGACCTTCTTGATTACTGCCGCCATAATGTCATCCACCGGAACGGCGCGCTTATCGCGCCCTGCCTATCCCCTGAGCCGGGAGGTCTGATTGACCAGAAGCCTGATTTAATCAGAACCTTGGCTCGAAACCTAGATTGGATCGCTTCGAAGGCGTGCCCCACGCGAAAGAAAACGCCTCAAAAATGAAACACCGGCCGGAGTTTATACCTCCGGCCGGTGTTTTGTACGGCTTTTACTTGCCGAGCTTGGCGAGTTCGTCCGTCAGCTCAGGAACCGCCTGGTAGAGGTCGGCAACCAGGCCGTAATCGGCGACCTGGAAGATCGGCGCGTCCTCGTCCTTGTTGATCGCGACGATCACCTTGGAGTCCTTCATGCCGGCCAGATGCTGGATCGCGCCGGAAATGCCGACCGCGACATAGAGCTCGGGGGCCACGACCTTGCCGGTCTGGCCTACCTGCCAGTCGTTCGGCGCATAGCCGGCGTCGACCGCGGCGCGCGAAGCACCGACACCGGCGCCCAGCTTGTCCGCGAGCGGCTCGATGTACTTGGCAAAATTCTCGCGGCTCTGCATGGCGCGGCCGCCGGAGACGATGATCTTGGCCGAGGTCAGCTCGGGACGATCGCTCTTGGCGACTTCCTCACCGACGAAAGTCGACAGGCCCGGATCGGCCGCCGCCGCCACGGTCTCGACCGGGGCGCTGCCGCCCTCGCCCGCTGCGGCGAAGGTGGAGGTGCGGGCCGTGATGACCTTCTTGGCGTCCTTCGACTTCACCGTCTGGATGGCGTTGCCGGCATAGATCGGACGCTCATAGGTATCGGGCGCGACCACCTTGGTGATCTCCGAGACCTGCATGACGTCGAGCAGAGCGGCGATGCGCGGCATCACGTTCTTGAAGCGCGAGGTCGCCGGCGCGACGATCGCGTCATAGCCGGACGCCAGCGACACGACCAGGGCAGCCAGCGGCTCGGCGAGATCGTGCGCGTAGAGGTCGCCATCGGCGAGCAGCACCTTCTTCACGCCGGCGAGCTTGGCGGCGGCATCCGCCGCGGCCTTGGCGTTCTGGCCGGCGACCAGCACCTCGACATCCGCGCCGAGCGCGGCAGCCGCGGTCAGGGCCTTGTTGGTGGCGTCCTTGAGCGACGCATTGTCGTGTTCGGCAATCAGAAGCGTCGTCATCAGAGCACCCCGGCTTCGTTCTTGAGTTTCGACACCAGCTCGGCGACGTCCTTGACCTTGACGCCGGCCTTGCGGCCCGCGGGCTCAGCTGTCTTCAGAACCTCGAGGCGCGCGGTGATATCGACGCCGTAATCGGCGACCGTCTTCTCCGCGATCGGCTTCTTCTTCGCCTTCATGATGTTGGGCAGCGAGGCGTAGCGCGGCTCGTTGAGGCGGAGGTCGGTGGTGACGATCGCCGGTCCCTTCAGCTTCACGGTCTGGAGGCCGCCATCGACTTCGCGCGTCACCTTGAAGTCGGAGCCTTCGACCTCGAGCTTGGAGGCGAAGGTCGCCTGCGACCAGCCAAGCAGCGCGGCCAGCATCTGGCCGGTCTGGTTCGAGTCGTCGTCGATCGCCTGCTTGCCGAGAATGATCAGGCCCGGCTGCTCTTCTTCCGCAACCTTCTTCAGGATCTTGGCGACGGCGAGCGGCTCGACGGTGCCTTCCGCCTTCACCAGGATGCCGCGATCGGCGCCCATGGCCAGACCGGTGCGGATCGTCTCGGACGCCTGCGCCGGTCCGATCGAGACCACCACGACCTCGGTAGCCTTGCCGGCTTCCTTCAGGCGCAGCGCTTCCTCGACTGCGATTTCGTCGAAGGGGTTCATGGACATCTTGACGTTGGCGAGTTCAACGCCCGATCCATCGCCCTTGACGCGGACCTTGACGTTGTAATCGACCACCCGCTTTACCGGCACTAAGACCTTCATCGATCCTCTTTCACTCAATTTGGGAGGGGGGTTATCAACTGGCGCGGAACCTAAAGGCCTGATCTGCCCCGGTCAACGCGCGAACGGGTCTAATTTTGGCCTTCTGAAATGCGGGAGCGCGATGGGTCAGCGGTTCTGGCCGGGAACCCAGAGCACGTCGCCGGCACCATTGCCGTTCACGGCTCGGCTGGCCACGAACAGAAAGTCCGACAGACGGTTCATATATTGGATGCCAGCCGCGCTGACCGGCTCGCAGGGCTGGGCCGCCAGTTCCACGATCAGGCGTTCCGCCCTGCGGCATATCGTGCGCGCCACATGCAGATGGGCCGCAGCCGGCGTGCCGCCGGGAAGCACGAAGGAGGTCAGCGGGGCAAGCTTGTCGTTGAGCGTATCGATGTCGCGCTCGAGCCGCTCGACCTGGCTCGCCACCACCCGCAGCCGCTCCGCCTTGCCTTTGTCCTTGTCTTGGCGCTCCGGCACCGCGAGATCGGCACCAAGATCGAACAGATCGTTCTGGATGCGGCCGAGCATCGCGTCGAGCTCGGGCATCTCCCCGGTGTGGACCCTGACCACGCCGATCGCGGCATTGGTCTCATCGACGGTGCCATAGGCCTCGATGCGCAGATCGTATTTCGGACGCCGCTCGCCGGTTCCGAGCGCCGTCGTGCCGTCGTCACCGGTCTTCGTGTAGATGCGGTTCAGCACCACCATGATCAACGCCCCATCGCCCAGACCGCGAGCATCGCAATGATGATCGCCACGAACTGAAGCAGCACGCGCCAGCGCATCAGCTTCTGCGAGGTGTTGGGCGAGCCGCCGCGCATCATGTTGATGAGCCCGAGCAGCAGCACCAGCGCCACGGCGCCGGCGGCCGCCGGCAGGATGAAAGTACTCAGGAGAGATGCCATTTGAGGGTAGATAACACCGTGCGTGCCGGTCCGCCATGGTGCCGCGACAGCCTCCGGCGTCATTCCGGGGCGATGCGAAGCATCGAGCCCGGAATGACCGGCGCGGCGCTTCGCGAACTGGCTTTTGGGCCAATAATATCAGATGGTAGCGCGATGATTTCCGATTTGCGCCCATTGCCTGTTCTCCCGATCTCTCCCTGCGCGCAGGGGGAGAGAGCAGCGCTGTAGGTGCCACGTGAAAGCGGTCCGCTACATCTACTGCGTGCTGGAGGACGCGTTCTATACGTTCCTGGCCGACGACGGCTGGGCGATCGCAAGCCACATCGCGCTGTCGACGCTGATGGCGCTGTTCCCGTTCCTGATCGTGCTGACCTCGCTCGCCGGCTTTTTCGGCTCCAAGGAACTTGCCGACCAAGCCGCCAGCCTGATGCTCCAGATCTGGCCCAAGCAGGTCGCCGATTCGATCTCGGGCGAGGTTCATGACGTGCTGACCACCACCCGCACCGGCATTCTGACCATCGGCGCGGCGCTGTCGGTCTATTTCGCCTCCAACGGCGTCGAGGCGCTCCGGGTGGCGCTCAACCGTGCCTATGCCGTGGTGGAGATGCGGAGCTGGTATTGGCTGCGGCTCGAATCCATCGTCTATACGCTGATCGCAGCTTTCACCGCGCTCGCCATGGCGTTCCTGATCGTGCTCGGTCCGCTGATCATCGAGGCCGCGCGGCGCCACATTCCATTGTTCGTGGAATCCAACGAAAGCATTCTCACCTGGCTGCGCTACGGCATCACCATCAGTGCGCTGGTGGTGGCGCTCATCATCCTGCATGTCTGGCTGCCGGCGGGGCGGCGCAGCTTCTTCCAGATTCTGCCCGGCATCGTCTTCACCATCGTGGCGTCGCTGATATCAGGCATCGTGTTCGGACAATATCTGGCGCGCTTCGCCAACAATTACGTGACGATGTATGCGGGGCTCGCCTCGGTGATCATCGCGCTGGTGTTTCTGTACTTCATCGCCGCGATCTTCGTTTACGGCGGCGAGTTGAACGCCGCGATCATCAAGTCGCGGCTTCCTCACGGCGTGTCGCTTCAAGCAGCGCAGTCGCTAGCGCCCGCGGAGACACAGGCTTGACCAGGAAGGCGTCGGCTCCGGCTTCGCGCGAGGCGGCCTCGTCCTCGCCGCGGCCGGACACGCCGATGATCGGGATCTGAGCCAGCGGTGTCGGCAGCTTTCGGATCCGCCGGATGGCCTCGATGCCGTCGATGCCCGGCAGCACCATGTCCATCAGCACCGCGTCGAACGCGCCCTGCTCCAGCCGCTTCACGGCGTCCTCGCCGCGCCCGATGAACTCGGCATGATGGCCGAGCTCGGTCAGGATGGTGTTGAGCACAACGCGGCCGAACGGGTTGTCCTCGACGCTGAGCACGCGGAGCGCAGCGACCGCCTCCGGCTCGCTGCCATCCTTTGCCTTGCGGGTCTTGCCCGGTCCCGCCGCGTCCAGCGACACCGTCAATGTGAAGGTGGCTCCGCCACCCCGGCGCGGCGCGACGGTGATGTCGCCGCCCATCGCCCGCGCCAATTGCTTGACCGAGGAGAGGCCCAAGCCGGCACCGCCGAAGCGTGAGGCAATGGTGACATTGGCCTGGGTGAAGGGGCGGAACAGCCGCTTGATCTCGGCCATGGTCAGGCCGATGCCGCTGTCGGACACCGCAAAGGCGACGCCGACCTTTCCTTTGCCCTTTGCTTTGCCTTTGGCGGGACGCCAAGGCTCGACCGCGAGCGCCACGCCGCCCTGGTCGGTGAATTTCACGGCGTTGTCGATCAGGTTCTCGAGCGCAGCGCGCAGCCGGACGGAATCACCGACCACGAGCGCGGGGATCTTCTCGGCGATCGCGACCTTGGCCTGGAGACCTTTGGCCGCGGCGCGGCCGGCCAGCGAATCGCCGGCGGTGCGGGCGAGCGCCTTGAGATCGAACAGGTCCTGCCGCGGCGTGCTGCCGCCCTTCCCCGTTTTGGCAGCATCCACGAACAGTGTGGCGAGGCTCGCCAGATGCTCGGCGCCGGCCTTGATGGTGTCGGCCCAGCGCCGCTCCCGCTCGCCGAGATCGGAGGTCGCGAGCAGGTCGCTGATCGCGAGAATGCCGGTCAGGGGGGTGCGGACCTCATGGGCAAAAGCGGCCAGCGCCGCCTGGACGACATCCGGCGCAACCACCTTGGTGCTGCGCTTGCGCACCCGGCCGGCCGGCCCGGCCCGCTTCCGAAGCGGCCGCCGCCTGGATGTCCGGGTGGTGCGCACTGGACGCGTCTTCGCCGCCATGAATCCCCTTCGAAGTACCCTCTTCGAACCCCGCGCGGCCAAGCATGGCACGGAGGAACACCCGGAGTCACGGCGACGTTGAGCTAACCCCCAGAGAAACTTAACCTAATCCCACCAGCTGGCGGATCGCGGCAGGCGTGAAGCCGGCCGCGCGCAAGTCGCGCAGCCCGGTCGAGCGACCCGATTTCGACAGCTTCCGACCCCCTTCATCGCAAATCAGCCGGTGATGGCGATAGGCCGGCTCGGGCAGGCCGAGCAGGACCTGGAGCAGGCGGTGCACCGCGGTGGCGTGAAACAGGTCCTGCCCCCGCACGATCTCGCTGACGCCCTGGAGCGCGTCGTCGACGACAACCGAGAGATGGTAGCTGGTCGGCGTCTCCTTGCGGGCCAGGATGACGTCGCCCCAGGCCTCCGGCCGCGCCGGGACGATGCCGCGCTCGCCATCCGGCCCCTCGCCGAGTTCGTTCCAGCTCAGACCGGCGACGCGGCGGCAGGCGGCCGCCATGTCGAGCCGCAGCGCATAGGGCGCGCCCGAGGCGATCAGCTGCGAGCGCTCGTCGGCCGAGAGCGATTTGGCGTCGCCCGGATAAAGCGGCGCGCCGTCGGGATCGCGCGGCCACGGCCCGTCGACCTCGCGCGCCGCCACCAGCCTTGCGATCTCGGCGCGGCTTTCGAAGGCGGGATAGACGAGACCGAGCGCCGAGAGCTGTTCCAGCGCGGCGCGATAATCGGCGAGATGTTCGGACTGCCGCCGCACCGGTGTCTCCCAGGCAATTCCGAGCCAGGCGAGATCCTCGTAGATCGCCGTCTCATAGTCCGGCCGGCAGCGCGTCGCGTCGATGTCCTCGATCCGCAGCAACAGAAGCCCGCCGGCCTCGCGCGCGCGATCGAAGTTGAGCAGCGCGGAATAGGCGTGGCCGAGATGCAGGAAGCCGTTCGGGCTCGGGGCGAATCGGAAAACGGGTGGCATTGTGCGATAGATCTCGTCATGGCCGGGCTTGTCCCCGGCCATTCCCGTTCTTCGGTACCACAGACCGATCGTGTCAACCTCACGAACAAGCGCCACGACCACCGCTCATGCTACACAGTGCCTCGCGGTGAGAAAGACGTGGATAGCCGGGACAAGCCCGGCCATGACGCCGGAGAGAGCCCGCCAAACACCATGACCATCCACCTCGAAACCCAGTCCGATCTCGAAGAGGCCGTTCACGCGCTGATCAAGCGCGATCCGCGTCTCAAATCCGTGCTCGAGATCGCGGGCATGCCGGCATTGCGGCGGCGCGAGCCGGGTTTTACGGGGCTCGCGCACATCGTCTGCGGGCAACAGCTCTCCACCGCGAGTGCCGCGGCGATCTGGGGACGGCTGTCGGCGGCGTTCGATCCGTTCGATCATGAGGCAGTGCGCCGCGCCCGCACCGACCGGCTGGGACGGCTCGGCCTCTCCGCCGCCAAGATCAAGACGCTCAAGCATCTCGCCCGCGAGATCGCCGCGCAACGGCTGAACCTCGACGTGCTCGCGGAGGAGGATGCCGACGCGGCGCACCACACCCTGATCGCGCTGCCCGGCATCGGTCCCTGGACGGCCGACGTCTACCTCTTGTTCTGCCTCGGCCACGGCGATGCCTGGCCGGCTGGCGACCTCGCCGTGCAGGAAGGCATCCGCATCGGGCTCGGCCTCAAGGCGCGGCCGACGGAGAAGCAGATGGCGCCGATCGCCGAGCCCTGGCGTCCGCTGCGCGGTGCTGCGGCGCATCTGTGGTGGAGCTATTACCGCGCGGTGAAGAAGCGCGAGGGCGTGCTCGCGGGATCTGGCTAACCGCGCAGCCGCGCGCGGTCGGTCCGGGCGCATTCCGCGACGAAGTCGATCACGACGCGCACCGCCGGCAGCTCGACGAGGTCGGGATGGGCCAGCAGCCAGAGATCCGCGACGCTGGCGAGCTTCTGCGGGGCGACGCGCACGAGATCGGAATAGGCTTCGGCGACGAAGCACGACAGCGCGGAGATTCCGATGCCGGCGCGGACCGCCGCCAGCATGTCCCCTTGGGACGAGCAGCGCATCGCCACCCTCGCCTGCCGCGTGACGACGTCGCTCCAGCGCGCAAGCTGCGCATTGGACGTCTGGTCGGCGAAGCCGATGACGCTGTGCTCCTTCCAATCGCCGCGCCGTTCAGGCAGGGGCCGCCCGGCGGCATAATCGCGCGAGGCATAGAAGCCCGTGCCGAGACGGCCAATCTTGCGGCCGACCAGGTTCTCCTCGCCGCTGTCGAAGGGCCGCAGCACCACGTCGGCCTCACGCCGGCGCACGCTCGCCGGAAACGGATGGGTGATGATCTCGAGCTGGATATGATCGTGCGCACGCAGGAAGGCAGGCAGACGCGGCATCAGCCAGTGCGAGGCGAGCGTCACGCCGATCGACAGCTTGACGATGCCGCGCGCCTTGTGTCCACCCGCGGCGACCGCGGTCTCGGCCCGCAGCGCTGCGGCCGCCATGGCCTCGGCGTGCTCGCGCAAGGTCCTCCCATCCGCGGTCAGCGCCAGGCCGTCGGCGGCGCGCGCCACCAATCGGGTGCCGAGCTGGGCTTCAAGCGCCGCGATCTTGCGGCTGACGGTGGGATGGCTGGTGTGCAGCCGGCGGGCCGCGGCGGTGAAGCTGCCGGTATCGGCGACCGCGACGAAGGTCTTGCAAAGGTCCCAATCCATCGGCGGCCCTGTTCATACCTGAATGATGATCCGTTCATTATTGAACGGCCCGGCCGCGCAGTCCAACCTTATAATGGGATCAAATCCGCGGCCCCGGGCGGCCTATCCGCCCGCGCGACAATCAAAACGGAAACGCCTCGTCATCCGCCCGCCGGCGGGGCCGCGTTTCGGGAGGACATGATGGCACTGCCCACTCTCTTGAAGGATTCGCTCGAGCTGCCCGTGGTCGGCTCGCCGCTGTTCATCGTCTCCGGCCCGGAACTGGTGATCGCCCAGTGCAAGGCCGGCGTCGTCGGCTCCTTTCCCGCGCTCAATGCCCGCCCCGTCGAGATGCTCGGCGAATGGCTGAGCCGGATCGAGGACGAGCTCGGCGAATACAAATCGCGCAATCCCGGCAAGAAGGTCGCGCCCTACGCCGTCAACCAGATCTGCCATGCCTCCAATGACCGGCTGATGAAGGACATGGAGACCTGCGTCAAGCACAAGGTGCCCATCATCATCACCTCGCTGCGGCCGCCGGCGGAGATCGTCGAGGCTGCGCATTCCTATGGCGGGCTGGTGTTCCACGACGTCATCAACGTCAAGCACGCGCGCAAAGCCGCCGAGCAGGGCGTCGACGGCCTGATCCTGGTCTGCGCCGGTGCGGGCGGACACGCCGGCACGCTGTCGCCCTTCGCGCTGGTGCGCGAGGTCAAGCAATGGTTTGGCGGCGCCATCCTGCTGTCGGGCGCGATCAGCGACGGCTATGCCATCGCCTCGGCGCTGACGCTGGGTGCAGACCTCGCCTATATGGGCACGCGCTTCATCGCGACGCAGGAAGCCAATGCGGATGAGACCTACAAGTCGGCGCTGACGCAGCACGCCGCGCACGACATCGTCTACACCAACCTGTTCACCGGTGTGCACGGCAATTATCTCGGCCCGTCGATCGCCGCCGCCGGCCTCGATCCGGACAATCTTCCCGCCGCAGACAAATCAAAGATGAATTTTGGCTCCGGCGGCAACATGAAGTCCAAGGCGTGGCGCGACATCTGGGGATCGGGCCAGGGCATCGGCCAGATCACCGATGTCCCCTCCGTCGCGGAGCTCGTCGAGCGCATGAAGCGTGAATTCGATCAGGCGAGAGAAGATTTCCTGATGCGCGTCAGCGCCTGAAGGCGTGGTCCGACAACAGGATTGGACTGGCAACAAAAACGGGAGGACATCATGAAGCTGGCAGCCGCATTGATCGGCCTGTCCCTGCTGGCGCTCGCCGGCGGCGGCGCCTATGCCGAAGGCACGGACGAGATCCGCATTGGACAGACCCTGCCCTATAGCGGCCCGGCCTCCGGCTTCGGCGCGATCGGCCGGACGCAGGAGGCGTTCTTCGAGAAGATCAATGCCGAAGGCGGCATCAACGGCCGGAAGGTCAAGTTCATCACGCTGGACGACGCCTATTCGCCGCCGAAGACGGTGGAGCAGACCCGCAAGCTCGTCGAGCAGGACGAGGTGCTGATGTTGTTCGGCTCGCTCGGCACCGCCACCAACAGCGCCGTGCAGCGCTACCTCAACGGCAAGAAGGTGCCGCAGATGTTCGTGCTTTCGGGCGCGACCAAATGGGCCGATCCGCAGAAATATCCGTGGACCATGCCCGGCATGGCCGCCTATGAATCCGAGGGCGTAGTCTACGCCAAGCACGTGCTGCGCACCAAGCCAGGCGCGAAGATCGCCATCCTCTCCCAGAACGACGATTTCGGCCGCGACTATGTCGCCGGCTTCAAGCGCGCGCTCGGCGACAAGGCCGCCGGCATGATCGTTGCGGAAGCAACCTACGAGACCAGCGCGCCGACGATCAGCTCGCAGCTCTCGACCCTGAAGTCATCGGGCGCCGACGTGCTGTTCGGTGTCGTGCTCGGCAAGTTCACCTCGCAGATGATCAAGGGCGTCGCCGAGATCGGCTGGAAGCCCGAGCTGTTCTTCGTGCCGACCTCGGCCTCGTCGATCTCGTTCCTGGAGCCGGCCGGGCTCGACAACGCCGTCGGCCTGATCTCGTCGAGCAACCAGAAAGACACGATGGACCCGCAATGGGCCAGCGATCCCGGCGTGAAGGAATATTTCGCCTTCATGAAGCAGTACATGCCGAATGCGGACCTCTCCAACTCCAACTATGCGGCCGGCTACCACTACGCGACGCTGCTGATGACGGTGCTGAAGGGATGCAAGGATGATTTCAGCCGCGACAACATCCTGCGTCAGGCCGCTTCGCTGAAGGACGTGAAGCTGCCGCTGCTGCTGCCCGGCATGTCCGTCACCACCGGCGCCGACGACTATCTGCCGTTCCAGCAGCTGCAGCTGCGGCGCTTCAACGGCAAGAGCTGGGTCGGCTTCGGCGACGTGCTGGACGATCGCTAGCCTCGAACGGAATAGGACACACCATGATCATCAGTGGCGAACGCCGGATCGGCTATGACGAGATCCAGGCGCGCATCAAACGCGCGGCGAGCGGGCTGCGTACCCTCGGCCTTGCCGAAGGCGCGCCGGTTGCCATGATGCTGCGCAACGATTTCGCCTTGTTCGAGGTGGTCGCCGCCTCCGCCGCACTGGGGAGCCCGGTGGTGCCGATCAACTGGCACCTGAAGGCCGAGGAGGTCCGCTACATCCTGACCGACAGCGGCGCGAAGATCCTGATCTGCCACGCCGACCTGCTGCCGCAAATTCGCGGCGGCATTCCGGAGGATGTCCGCCTGCTCGTGGTCGCGACACCGCCCGAGCTGGCGACGACCTTCGCCATTTCCCATGAGCTGACCGAGGTGCCGGCGGGCCTCACCGATTGGGACCGCTGGCGCGACGGCCACACCGAGACCCAGGAGCCGCCGCGGCGTGCCGCGGCGATGATCTACACCTCGGGGACCACGGGCATGCCGAAGGGCGTGCGGCGCATGCCGATGCCGCCGGAGCAGGCCGCCGCGTCCGAACGGGTCGGCGCGATCGCCTACGGCATCAAGCCGCGCGAGGGCCAGGTCGTGCTGATCAACGGGCCGATGTATCACTCGGCGCCGCATTCCTATGGCATGATGGCCTTCCGCAACGGCTGCACCATCGCCCTCCAGCCCCGCTTCGATGCCGAGGAGCTGCTGGCGCTGATCGAGCGCCACCGTGTGACGCATATCCACATGGTGCCGACTATGTTCGTCCGCCTGCTGCGCCTGCCGGACGCTGTCAGGCAGCGCTACGACCTATCATCGCTGCGCTTCGTCGTGCATGGCGCGGCGCCCTGCCCGCCCGAGGTGAAGCGGGCCATGATCGAATGGTGGGGACCGGTCATCAACGAATATTTCGGCTCGACCGAGACCGGCATCCCGGTCTGGCACTCGGCCGAAGAAGCGCTGAAGAAGCCCGGCACGGTCGGCCGCGCCATCGAAGGCGGCATCGTCAAGATTTTTCGCGATGACGGCAGCCTCTGCGATGTCAATGAGGTCGGCGAGATCTACATGCGCCAGACCGCGGTGCCCGATTTCGACTACCACGGCAAGGCGCAGGCGCGCGCCGAGGCCGGGCGCGACGGGCTCGTCAGCGTCGGCGACGTCGGCTATTTCGACGAGGACGGCTACCTGTTCCTGTGCGACCGCAAGCGCGACATGGTGATTTCGGGCGGCGTCAACATCTATCCCGCCGAGATCGAGAACGTGTTGATCGCCATGCGTGGGGTGCGCGATTGCGCCGTGTTCGGCATTCCCGACGCCGAATATGGCGAGCGGCTATGCGCCTGCATCGAGCCCGAGACCGGCGCGCAGCTCTCCGCGGGCGCGGTGCAGGCTTTCTTGCGCGAGCGGCTGGCCAACTTCAAGGTACCGAAGGAGGTCAAGTTCCTGGATGCGCTGCCGCGCGAGGCAACTGGAAAGATCTTCAAGCGCAAGCTGCGCGATCCCTATTGGGCGGACCAGAGGCCGGGCGGCGCTTAAGTCGTTCTCCGGCCGCGTCCGCACGCGTGGAATTCCGGGCCATATTCCATCCGGGCAGGGCCGCATGCCGGCCTCGCTCGGGTTCGCGGCTTTTGGCGGACGACGAAACCGTATAGCGTTCGATCTCTGAGGAAACGCCGCGAAGACGGCCATGAGGTCGCGCATGCTGGACCGGACGCAGGATATTTCCATCGCCGCGCAAGGCTGGCTCGACGACTTCGAGCGCATCCTGGGCAGACCTGACCCCGCGACGCTGGACCCGCTCTTCCTCGCTGACGGCTTCTGGCGCGACGTGCTGGCGCTGAGCTGGAACCTGCAGACTGTCGCGGGCCGCGACGCGATCACGCAGGAGCTGACAGCGCGCGCGCCCAGGGCGGCGCCGACCCATTTCAGGATCGCTCCGAACCGGGCGCCGCCGCGCTGGGTGACGCGCGCCGGCACCAACAGCATCGAAGCGATCTTCCACTTCGAGACCGCGATCGGCCGCGGCAGCGGCATCGTGCGGCTCATCCCTGACACGGCCGACGGCGACCGCCTGAAGGCGTGGACGCTGCTGACCGCGCTCGACGAGCTCAAAGGCTTCGAGGAACAGCTCGGCACCTCGCGGCCGCGCGGCCAGGCCTATTCGCGCGACTTCCGCGGGCCGAACTGGCTCGACCAGCGCAATGCCGCGCGCGCCTATGCCGAGCGCGATCCCGCTGTGCTGGTGGTCGGCGGCGGGCAGGCCGGGCTCGCGATTGCGGCGCGGCTGAAGCAGCTGCAGGTCGATACCCTGATCGTCGATCGCGGGATGCGGATCGGCGACAATTGGCGCAAGCGCTATCACGCGCTGACCCTGCACAACCAGGTGCAGGTCAATCACCTGCCCTACATGCCGTTTCCGCCGAGCTGGCCGGTCTATATCCCCAAGGACAAGCTCGCCAACTGGTTCGAGGCCTATGTCGACGCCATGGAGCTGAACTTCTGGACCGGCACCGAGTTCGAGCACGGCGCCTATGACGAGGCCAGCGGCCGTTGGACTGTCACGCTGCGGCGCGCCGATGGCAGCAAGCGAACTATGCATCCGCACCATGTGATCATGGCGACCGGCGTCAGCGGCATCGCCAACATTCCAGACATTCCGACGCTCGACAATTTCAAGGGCACGCTGCTGCATTCCAGCCGCTACGAGGACGGCGAGAATTGGCCCGGCAAGCGCGCGATCGTCATCGGCACCGGCAACAGCGGTCACGACATCGCGCAGGATCTTCATTCCAGCGGCGCCGAGGTGACGCTGGTGCAGCGCTCGCCCACGCTGGTCACCAACATCGAGCCGTCGGCGCAGCTGGCCTATGCGACCTACAATGAGGGCACGCTCGAGGACAACGATCTGATTGCGGCCTCGATGCCGACGCCGCTCGCGAGGAAGACGCATGTGATGCTGACCGAGCAGTCGAAGCAGCTCGACAAGGAGCTGCTCGACGGCCTCTCGCGCGTCGGCTTCAAGCTCGATTTCGGCGAGGCCGGCACCGGCTGGCAGTTCAAATACCTCACCCGCGGCGGCGGCTATTATTTCAACGTCGGCTGCTCCAACCTGATCGTCGAGGGCAAGATCGGGCTCAGGCAGTTTTCCGACATAGAAAGCTTCAACGCCGACGGCGCGCGGATGAGGGACGGCTCGATCATTGCCGCCGACCTGATCGTGCTCTCGACCGGTTACAAGCCGCAGGAATATCTGGTGCGCAAGCTGTTCGGCGATGGCATCGCCGACCGCGTCGGCCCGATCTGGGGTTTTGGCGACGGCTTCGAGCTGCGCAACATGTATGCGCGCACCAAGCAGCCCGGCCTCTGGTTCATCGCCGGGAGCCTCGCGCAATGCCGGATCAACTCGAAATATCTGGCGTTGCAGATCAAGGCGATCGAGGAAGGGATTTTGCCAAGGGCTGTGGCTACGCCGCTGAGCACAGCTTGAGCAACACCGTCATTGCGAGCGTAGCGAAGCAATCCAGAATGTTTCCGAGGAGACAGTCTGGATTGCTTCGCTGCGCTCGCAATGACGACGCGGATGCAGACCTGCACGGCAGAAGCAACTAAAGGAAAGGACCACCCATGCCAGCCATTCTCGGCAGCGGCGAGCATCGCTACCGCGTCGTCGACAACTTCGCGAAATTGCCGGAGGGCTGGCAGCTCACCGACGTCGCCTCGGTCGCGGTCGACAGCAAGGACCGCGTCTACGTCTTCAACCGTGGCGCCCACCCGATGGTGGTGCTGGACCGCGAGGGCAATTTCCTGCGCAGTTTCGGCGAAGGCCTGTTCTCGCGCGCGCACGGCCTGCACTCGACGCCGACGACAATCTCTATTGCACCGATGACGGCGACCACACCGTGCGCAAATGCACCACCGACGGCAAGGTGCTGCTGACGATCGGCATCCCCGCAAAGCCGGCACCGTTCATGAGCGGCGAGCCGTTCCATCGCTGCACCCACACCGCCCAGTCGCCGAAGGGCGAGATCTACGTTTCCGACGGCTATGGCAATGCGCGCGTGCACAAATTCACACCCGATGGCAAGCTGATCAAGAGCTGGGGCGAGCCGGGCACCGATCCCGGCCAGTTCAACATCGTGCACAATATCGCGACCGATGCCGACGGCTGGGTCTATGTCGCCGATCGCGAGAACCATCGCGTCCAGGTGTTCGACGGCGAGGGCAAGTACGAGACGCAGTGGAACAATCTGCACCGCCCCTGCGCGCTGTGCCGCTGCGGCGGGGCCAAGAGCCCGACTTTCGTGATTGGCGAGCTCGGCCCCGGTCTCGCCATCAACCGCAATGTGCCCAACCTCGGCCCGCGGCTGTCGATCGTGGACGCCAGGGGAAATCGCATCGCGCGGCTCGGCGGCGAGGAGGGACCAGGCGTCGCCAGCGGCAAATTCCTGGCGCCACACGGCATCGCGCTGGACTCGAAGGGCGATATCTATGTCGGCGAGGTCGGCGTCACCAACTGGGAGACCAGCTTTCCGGACGAGGAGATGCCGGCCGCGGTGCGCGCAACGCGATGCCTGCAGAAGCTGGAGCGGGTACCGGAATGAGGATCGGCGCCTGCCCGGCGGTTCCGCGCCAAGCCTCGCCTGGCCCTCTCCGAATCACGGCGTTTTTGGGCAGTTCGCCACCCCGCCGCCGCATTGGCCGCGGCTGAATAAGTCGCTCAACGGGCTTCACAATCCCGTCACGCTGCATGTAGTATGTCAATACATGCTGCTTCGCAGCGTACATTGGAGGCCGGGAGCGTTACTTGAACGCACATGTCTCGCAAGGCAGTTGGCCGGTGTTGGTGCTGAATGCGGACTTCCGGCCGCTGAGTTACTACCCACTGTCGTTGTGGTCGTGGCAAGACGCGATCAAGGCGGTGTTCCTCGACCGCGTCAACATCGTCGCACATTACGATCAGGCGGTTCGAAGTCCCACGCTGGAAATGCAGCTGCCCAGCGTCGTCTCGCTCAAGTCCTTCGTCAAGCCGACCACCCACCCCGCCTTCACCCGGTTCAACGTCTTCCTGCGCGATCGTTTCGCCTGCCAATATTGCGGCTCGCCCGAAGACCTCACCTTCGATCACATCGTCCCGCGCAGCAAAGGCGGCCAGACTACCTGGGAGAACGTGGTCGCGGCGTGCTCGCCGTGTAATTTGCGCAAGGGCAATCTCACGCCGGCGCAGGCGAAGATGTTTCCGCGCCAGACCGCGTTCGCACCGACCGTGCACCAGCTCCACCGCAACGGTCGCCTCTTCCCGCCGAACTATCTGCACGACAGCTGGCTGGACTATCTGTACTGGGATACGGAGCTGGATCCGTAGGGTTCGAGCTGGTGCGCTCTGCTCTCTTCGCTGCAACGCCAGCGTCACGCAGAGGCAGAGAGAGCCGATCGTCGCGTCGCGCCGTGTCCATCCCCAACGCTTAGCAGGCCGGCGCGGGCCGCTCCACCTCGGCTGGATGCGGGCCATCGCGGAGCAAGGAACCCGAAGCTTCGACGACCGTTCAGACCGTGGGCCAGGCACGCTCGCCTGCGCACGTTCCGCCATACATGTTTCGAATGGCAACATATCAAACAAGGGAAAGGCCATGCCCACACCCGAGCACGATCACGTCTACAAGATCCTGGACCTCGTCGGATCGTCTGAGACCTCGATCGAGGATGCGATCAAGAACGCCATCAGCCGCGCCTCGAAGACTGTTCGCGAGATAAGATGGTTCGAGGTCGTGCAGACGCGCGGCCATGTCGAGAACGGCGCCGTGCGTCATTTTCAGGTGACGCTGCGCGTCGGTTTCACGTTGGAAGGATGAAGCCTTAGGCTGGAGCGAGGTTAACATCCGCTGACGCGAATGAACCAAGATATATCGATGGTTCCCCCGGTCCAGTACAGACCCCGCACAATCATCGCGGATATTGCAATAGGCCGTTAAGGCGAAAGTGAGAGGTTTGCTCCGATTTGGAGCAAGCCTGATGGTCACGAGCCGCGAACTCGGCAAGACGCGCCTTCCGCTCTGGGCGGCCGGATTCGTCGTGCTGATTTGCGTGACCATCCTCGGCCTGAGTGCCTGGCGCGAATGGGAGGCGCGCAACGCCGATCTGAGGAACGCCGAAATCGACGTCGCCAACGTTGCTCATTCGCTGATCCAGCATGCGGACGACACGTTCGAGCTTGCCGATACGATTCTTGTCGGGCTGGTCCACCGGCTCGAACTCGACGGGACGGGTCCGGACACGATTACGAAGCTCCAGGCCTATCTGCCGACCCGCAAATCATCGGACCGCATCCGCGGCATCTTCGTCTATGATGGGACCGGCCGCTGGCTCGCCACGACGGAGCGCCTCGACTTCTCCAAGCTCAACAACAGCGACCGCGAATATTTCCAGCGCCATCGCGATTCTCCGGACGCGGGCACGCTGATCGGGCGGCCCATCAAGAGCCGCTCCGGCGGCCAGTGGATCATCACGGCATCCCGCCGGATCAACGATTCCGACGGCGGCTTCGCCGGCGTTGCCCTGCTCACGATTGACGTCAGCTATTTCGTCAAGTTCTACGAGCGGTTCGACATCGGGCCGAACGGCTCGGCATCTCTGCTCAACGGCAGCGGCATCATGCTGGCGCGCAGCCGCGACGAAAGCGGCGCCTTCGTCGGACGCGACCTGTCCGATGCGCCCTTGTTCAGAAGCTGGAAGAGCCGCCCCGCCGCGGCGGTTTATTATTTCAAATCGCCGCTCGATGGCGTGGCGCGGCTGAGCTATTACCAGCGCAGCAGCCGCTATCCGCTGATGGTGCTGGCGAGCAAGTCGCAGGACGACGTACTCGCCCCCTGGCGGCGCGCAGCAGCAACACGCATGAGCTTCGTTCTCGGACTCGTGCTCTTGATCGCGGTGATCGGCTACTATCTCGTCCGTCAGCTACTACAGCGGCAGCGCACGGCACAGGCCCTGGTCGCCAAGGAAGCCAATTTCCGCCTGCTGGCCGAACAATCCAGCGACATGGTAACCCGCATCGGGCTCGATAACCGGCTGCTCTACGTCTCTCCCTCCTGCGCGCGCATCACCGGCCGGTCGGCCGAAGAACTGCTGGGCACCTCGGCCCTCGCCGGCATTCACGCGGACGACATGGAACGGGTTGAGCAGGCCATCGCCGCGCTGAAGAAAGGCGAGGCGGAGGAAGCGCGGTTCGTCTATCGGCAGCGTCATCGCGACAGGGGCGAGATCTGGGCCGAGGCGGCGCTACATGTGACCGTGGCGTCCGACAGCGGCGTGGTCGACGGCGTCGTCGCAGTCGTGCGCGACATGACCGAGCAGAAGGATCTTCAGGACAGGCTCGCCTCGCTGGCAACCACCGACGGTCTCACCGGCCTCGCCAACCGCCGCGCCTTCGACGACCGCCTTGCCGACGAATGGGCGCGGGCTCGCCGCGACGGAACGCAGCTCTCGCTGCTGCTGATCGATGTCGATCATTTCAAGAAATTCAACGACCTCTACGGGCATCTGGCGGGCGACGCCTGCTTGCGCGCGCTGGCCCGGATTCTATCCGCCCAGGCCAGGCGTCCAGCCGACTTCGCGGCGCGCTATGGCGGCGAGGAATTCGCCGTGCTGCTGCCGAACACCGGCCCCGAAGGCTGCGCCGAGGTTGGAGAAGCGATTCGCCAGGCGTTGCACGATCTCGCGATGCTGCATGCGCAAAATCCGCCTTCCCGGCTCGTGACTGCGAGCGTCGGCGGCGCCGCGGCTCTTCCGTCCCAGACTGCGATGGATTCTAGCACGCTGGTCGCCGCCGCCGACCGTGCGCTCTACGCCGCCAAGGAGAGCGGCCGAGACCGGCTGGTGATGTCGGGCCAGGTGATCCCATGGCCCGCGAAAACCGCGTGAGCTGCACGGCCGGATTTGCCGCTCGCGATCCGGCAGGATATGACCGTAGGCAACGGCTCGATACTTGGCCGGTCCGAGAGATTCTGCTGTGACCGATGCGATCAAGCTCGTCCTTGTTCGACATGGACAACGTCCTGTGCGACTACGGACAGGGTCACGTTTGCCGTGACCGTGTTCGTCAGAGCATTGATGACCACGAGTTGGCTGGACTGCGTCGTGACGTAGATCCGCGACCCGTCCGGGCTGGCCGCAACACTCAAGGGGGCTCCTGAGACCGAAACCGTCGTCACCACCGATTGCGACGCTGCATCGATCACCGTGACGCTGCCACTGCCTTGATTGGCCACATAGATCCGGCTTCCGTCCGAAGATATCGTGATGCCGGAGGGGGCGCTTCCGACCCCGACCGTGCCGATGACGGTCTTCGACGCGGCGTCGATGATCGAGATGTTTGAAGAGTTCTCGTTGGCGACATAGACCCGGGTCCTTGCCCAACGTCTCAGCGCGAGGCAAGATCCACCTAAATCTCGTAATAGTTGCACAATGTCACTCACTCCCTCTACCTCGCCCTCGCTTGCACACCGATTTCCGAATGGCTACATCCAGACGCGACATTGGCTTGCCGCCGATCTCGGGAATTCAGTTGCGTGCGGTTCTTCCGCGTCGTGAGGGGATGTGGACGACACAGCGTTGAACGTGAGCATGGCGGCAGACATTCCCGGGCGCGGCCCGGAGGCGCTCGCGCGGTTGCGCGCGATGACGATCGACATCTGCGAGGTCATTCCGCATACCGCGGAGGACGATTTTCATGTCACCACCGTGACGATGATGACTCGCAACGCGTTGCTGATCGACACGCGTGCCACCGACCAGGATTATGACCGCTCGGCCGCACACGTCGCCCGCGGCGTCATGGATCATTTTCAGATCACCCTCTGCCTTGAGGGCGAGATGAAGTTCGGCTCGGGCCGGCGCGAGGTCACGCTGCGGCCCGGCGACATCGTCCTCATCGACATGGCGCAACCGAACCGGACCGCGCTGCGCGCCGCGGGCGGCCGCACCCGCCTGATGTCGATCGTCCTGCAACGCGCGATGCTGGCACCGCGGCTCGCCCATCCGGATGCGGCGACGGCAACTCTGCTGCCCTCGAACCATCCTCATGCCCGCCTGCTCGCCAGCCACTACGCCGCGCTCGCCTTGCGCTCCGGGCCCGGGACAGACACCGCGACCGGCCATGCCGAGGCCACGGTTGAGGCGATCGCCGACCTCGTCGCGGCCGCAGCCGGCGGGACGGCTGAAATCGTCGCGGGCCTCGAGCGCGCCGAGCGCCATCTTTACATCACGCTGATCAAGCGCCACATCGCGAACAATCTCGAAACCGATGCGCTCACCGCGGAAGAGCTCTGCCGCCATTTCCAGATCTCGCGCGCGACCCTCTACCGGCTGTTCGAGGCCGAGGGCGGACTTGCCCATTATGTGCGGGAGCAGCGGCTCAATCTCGCGTTTCGGCGGTTGATATCGCCGTCCGCGCAGGACGGCCGCCTGATCGAGCTCGCCGTCGACATGCGCTTCAGCAGCGATTCCACCTTCATTCGCGCATTCCGCCGCAAGTTCGGCCTGACGCCGGGCGAGCTCAGGGAGTTGGCCGACGCCTGGCTGCGTGAGACCGGAGCGGTGCCGGCCGTCGACACGGTGCTGCATCAACTCGCACGGCGGCGCGGATCGCGGCCGTAGCGGGATTTGTCGCCCGCGTTCCGGCGGGATATGAGTGCACTCACGGCCGATGTTCGGCCAATCCGCGAGTGCCGCCGTGACTGACGTCATCAAGCTCGTCCTGTTCGACATGGACAACGTCCTATGCGATTACGACAGGGGTAAGCGCGTCGCATGTCTCGCCGAGCTTGCGGGGACGACCAGCGAAGCCGTCCACGCGGCAATCTGGGACAGTGGCTTTGAAGCGCTCGGCGATTCCGGCGCGCTCGAGGCCGCGGACTATCTGCGGGGCTTCGGTGAGCGCATTGGCTATCCGTTGTCGCTCGACGAGTGGGTCGAGGCGCGGCGCCGCTCAATGGAGGCGGATCGCGCGATGCTGGAGATTGCTGGGAGCTTGCGGCAAACCGTCGATATTGCGGTCCTGACCAACAATACCACGCTGATCGCCGACCACATCGACACGCTGCTGCCGGACCTGCGTCCACTGTTCGGCTCGCGGATCTATGCCTCGGCCCAATTCAAGACGGCCAAGCCGGACCCGCGCTGCTATCGCCTCTGCCTTTCGGATCTCGACGTGAGGCCGGAAGCCGTCCTGTTCGTCGACGACCTCGCGGCCAACGTCGCCGGCGCGCGAAAGGCGGGCCTTTTCGCGCATCATCACACGTCCGTGCAGGCTTTCAGGCAGGCTCTTTCGGAACATGGCCTGCTTCATGGATGAACAAGCGTAGCGTGCGGAAGCGCGCGCAAGCGCTAGTGGCCGCCCTACGGATTCATGGTACTACGCCAGATGGCACGCCACGAAGTGCCCGCCCGCGCCCTCCTTCAACACCGGCGCGCTTTCCGCGCAGCGCGGCTGGGCGATCGGGCAGCGGGTGTGGAAGTGACAGCCGGAGGGCGGCTTCATCGGGCTCGGCACGTCGCCCTTGAGGCGGATGCGCTCGCGCTTCAGCTTGGGATCGGGCACCGGCACCGCCGACAGCAGCGCCCTGGTGTAGGGATGCTGCGGGTTGCGATAGAGATCGCTGGCCTTGGCGAGCTCGACGATGCGGCCGAGATACATCACCGCGACGCGGTCGGAGATGTGCTCGACCACCGAGAGGTCGTGCGCGACGAAGAGATAGGTCAGGTTCAGTTCGGCCTGGAGGTCCTCCAGGAGGTTGATCACCTGCGCCTGGATCGACACGTCGAGCGCGGAGACCGGCTCGTCGCAGACGATCAGCTTCGGTTCCACCGCAAGCGCACGGGCGATCACGATGCGCTGGCGCTGGCCGCCGGAGAATTCGTGCGGATAGCGGCGCATGTGCTCGGCCTTGAGCCCGACCTTGACCAGAAGGCCCGCAACGCGCTCCTCGCGCTCTTTCGGGGAGGAGGCGAGATTGTGGATGGTGAAGGCCTCGCCGAGAATGGCGCCGACCGTCATGCGCGGATTGAGCGAGGCGAACGGATCCTGGAACACCAGCTGCATGTTCCGCCGCATGGCGCGCAGATCGTTGCCTCCGAGCTTGCGCACGTCCTGGCCGTCGAAGACGACCTCGCCGTCGGTCGGCTCGATCAGGCGCAGCACGCAGCGTCCCGTGGTCGACTTGCCGCAACCGGATTCGCCGACGAGACCGAGCGTCTCGCCGCGGTTGACCGAGAACGACACGCCGTCGACCGCATAGACAGTGCCGACCTGGCGCGACAGCAGGCCGCCGAGCACAGGAAAATGTTTCTTCAGGCCGCTGACGCGGAGCAAGGGCTCGCTCATGACGCGGCTCCCAGGTTCGGATCGCCGAGATGACAGGCCATGCGGTGACCGGGCGCGATCTCGCGCAGCAGCGGCTCCTTCTCGGTGCAGACATTCATGGCGAACTTGCAGCGCGGCGCGAAGCGGCAGCCGACCGGCGGGTTGATGAGGATCGGCACCGAGCCGCCGATCGCCTCGAGCCGCGTCTTGTGCTCGCTGTCGAGATCGATGCGCGGGATCGAGCGGATCAGGCCTTGCGTATAGGGGTGACGGGGATCGCCGAAGAGATCGTCGACGGGCGCCTCCTCCACCACCTTGCCGGCATACATCACGACGACCCGCTGCGCGGTCTCGGCGACGACGCCCATGGCATGGGTGATCAGCATCACCGCCATGCCGAAGCGGTCCTTCATGTCCTGCAACAGGTCGAGGATCTGTGCCTGGATGGTGACGTCGAGCGCGGTGGTGGGCTCGTCGGCGATGATCAGCTTCGGCTTGCAGGCGAGCGCCATCGCGATCATCACGCGCTGGCGCATGCCGCCGGAGAACTGATGCGGATAATTGTGCACGCGGCCTTCGGCATTGGGGATCTGCACCAGCTTCAGCATCTCGATGGTGCGCTCAAGCGCCTGCTTCTTGGTCACCGCTTCGTGCCGCCGCAGGCTCTCGGCGATCTGCTCGCCGATCGTGAGCACCGGGTTGAGCGAGGTCATCGGCTCCTGGAAGATGAAGCCGATCTCCTTGGCGCGGATCTCGTCGAGCTGATTGCTGGTCAGCGGCACGAGATCGCGCCCCTCGAAGATGATCTGGCCTGCCGCGATCCGCCCCGGCGGCATCGCGATCAGCTTCAGGATCGACATCGCGGTCACGGTCTTGCCGCAGCCGGATTCGCCGACGACGCAAAGCGTCTCGCCCTTGTTGATGGAGATGTCGACCCCGTCGACGGCCTGGAGGATGCCGTCGTCGGTGGAGAAATGGGTTTTCAGGCCCTTGATCTCGAGCAGCGGCGCCATCAGATCACCCGTCGCGCATCGAGCGCGTCGCGCAGACCATCACCCATGAAGTTGATGGCCACCACCGCGATGAAGATCGCGCCGCCCGGGAACAGCGCCCAGTGCGGGCCGATGTCGAGAAAATCCTTGGCATCAAACAGCAGCCGGCCCCAGGTCGGCGTATCCGGCGGGAAGCCGAGGCCGAGGAAGGACAGCGTCGATTCCGCGATGATGGCGGCGGCGACGTCGATGGTGCCGGCGATAATCACCGGCCCGACTGCATTGGGCAGGATGTGCCGCACCACCTGCCGCACCGGGCTGGCGCCGAGCGCGCGCGCGGCTTCGACGAACTCCTTCTCGCGGAGCGACAGGAACTGGGCACGCACCAGCCGCGCCACCGGCATCCAGCGCAGGCCTCCGATCACCAGCACGATCAGGATGAAGATGCCGCCTTCGGGCCCGAACACCTGCTTCAGCCCGTCGCGGAACAGATAGATCAGGAGCAGGAGCAGCGGCAATTGCGGCAGCGACAGGAACAGATCGGTGAGCCACATCAGCCCATGCCCGAGCGCGCCGCGCGACATGCCGGCGAGCGCGCCGATCAGCGTGCCAATGATGACGGCGACCAGCATCGCGGCGAGCCCGACCGCGAGCGAGATGCGGCCGCCATAGATCATGCGCGCCAGGATGTCCTGGCCAAGATCGTCGGTGCCGAAGGGATGGGCGAGCGACGGACCCTGCAGGCCCGCGACGATGTCGATCTCGTTGATCTTCACGCGCCACACGAACGGCCCGAGCAAGACGGCGAGCACCAGGATGAGGAGCAGGACAGCGCTGACCACCGCGAGCCGGTGGCGGCTGTAGCGTCGCCATGCTTCGCGCCAGGGCGAATAGGCGCGCCGCTCAGCGGAGGGAGATGCGAGGGTCAAGCCAGCCATAAAGGACGTCCGCGATGAGATTGAACAGCACGACCAGGCACGCGAAGACGAAGGTCACGGCCATCACCACCGGCGTGTCGTTGGAAAGGATGGAGGAGATCAGCAGCGAGCCGATGCCGGGAATGCGGAAGATCTGCTCGGTGACGATGGCGCCGCCGAACACCGCGGGCATCTGCAACGCGATCAGCGTCACCACGGGGATCATGGCGTTGCGCATCACGTGCTTGACGATCACCGTGGCCTGGCCGAGGCCCTTGGCCCGCGCCGTGGTGACGTAGTCGAGCCGAATGACGTCGAGCATCGCCGAGCGCACGAAACGCGTCATCGACGCCGCCTGGAACAGGCCGAGCACCGCCACCGGCATGATCGCCTGACGGATCATCTCAAGCACCCAGCGGATGCCGGTCGCCTTGATGTCGGTGGTGTAGACGAAAGGCAGCCAGTCCAGCGTGACCGAGAAGATCAGGATGAACAGGATGCCGGTGAAGAAGGTCGGCAGCGAGAAACCGACGAAGGCGAGCGTATTCGCGATCTGGTCGAACAGCGAATACGGCCTGGTCGCGGCGTAGACGCCGACCGGAATCGCGATCAGCAGCGCCAGGATCTGCGCCGAGCCGATCACGTAGAGTGTGGCCGGCAGGCGCTGCAGAATCAGCGTGTCGACGTTCATCCGGCTGACGAAGGAGAAGCCCCAGTCGCCGTGCAGCATGGCGTTGAGCCAGTGCAGGTACCGGAGGTAGATCGGATCGTCGAGACCGAACTTGGCCCGAAGCGCCGCCTGCACTTCGGGCGGCACGTTCGGGTTGGTGGCCAGTTCGGAGAACGGATCGCCGGGGGCGAGCGCGAGCACGACGAACAGCACCAGCGAAATCGCCAGCAGGCTCGGAACGGCAATCAGGAGGCGACGCAGGACATACTGACTCATAGGGAAGAATCCCGTTTAGCCTGCGCTCATGCCTCCCGGTACCAATCCTGGATGTTGTCGGTCCGATTGGCCCAGCCCGAGAGCGCCGGCCGCAACGTGTTGGAGCAGGCATCCACCAGCAGACGATGCATTACCGGAATGAACACGGTGTCCTGCCACAACAGGTCGTTGCACTTGATGTAGAGCGCGGCGCGCTTGACCGGATCGGTCTCGGTCTCGGCCGCAGCGATGGCGTCATCATACTCCTTGTTGACATAGCGCGGGAAGTTCTGCCCCTGCCATTTGTTCTCCTTGGTGGCCACATTGGCGGAGATGTAGCGGCGCATGTGCAGGGCCGGATCCGGCTGCGTCATCGGGATCTGGAACTCCTCGATGTCGGCATAGAACTTGGGGTAGGTGTCCGGGTTGGCGACGTCGGACGAGAAAAAGACCGAGGCAACCACCGATTTCAGTTCCACGTCGATGCCGGCCTTCTGGCAGGCCTGCTTGACGATGGCCTGGGTCTTCTGGCGCGGACCGTTGGTCGAGGTCTGGTACAGAAGCTTGAATTTCTTGCCGTCTTTCTCGCGGATGCCGTCGGCGCCGACCTTCCAGCCGGCGTCATCGAGCATCTTCGACGCCTTCTCGACGTTGAACTCCCACGAGGTGTTCTTGGAGACGAACTTCTCGGGACCGTTGAGGTAGTTGGCCGTGGTGCGTCCGGCCCGGCCGTAGATCGCTTTCTTGACGGACTCGCGGTCCACGAGCAGGGCGAGTGCCTTGCGCACGTTCGGATCCGACAGGATCGGGTGCTTGGTCTTGATCGAGGATCGCTCGCCGTCGATCTCGACGTTGGGGTCGGTGAAATTGATGGCGATGAACTCGATGTCGCCACCGGTGGCATAGACGGTCTTGCCCTTGCCGCCCTTCTCCAGACGCAGCAGCACGTCGTCTTCGACCTGCATGTTCCAGGCGAAATCGAATTCGCCGGTCTGGATCACCGCGCGCGCCGCCGAGACGGCATCTCCGCCGCCCTTCATCTCGATGGTGTCGAAATGCGGACGATTGGGCATGTGATAGTCGGGATTGAGCTCGCCACGGACCACATCGCCCGGCTTGAACTCGACGAATTTATAGGGACCGGTGCCCACCGGGGACAGATTGTTCGGCGCCTCGCGGGATTTCGAGCCCTTGTAGTCGGCAAACAGATGCTTCGGGATGACGCATCCATAAGCGCCGACGAACGCGTTGGCCCAGAACGGCGTCGGGGTCTTGAACAGGATGCGAATCGAAAGATCGCTGACCTTCTCGACCGTAATGTCACCATAGGTGCTGATGCTGACGGCAGCCGTGGCAGGATCGCTGGCGTATTGCCAGGTGAACACGAAGTCGTCGGCAGTCAGCGGTTTGCCATCGTGCCATTTGACTCCCGGCTTGATTTTCCAGACCACCGACTTGGCATCGGCGGCGAGACCGCCGTTTGCAACCGAGGGAATCTCTGCAGCGAGGATGGGGTTGAGATTGCCGTCGGCGTCCCAGCTCGCGAGCGGTTCGTAGAAAACCCGCGATCCGTCCTGGTCCTTGGTGCCGGTGGCGAAATGCGGATTGAGTAGCGTCGGCCCCTGCCACCACAGCACCTTGAGAGGCCCGCCGCCCCCGCGCTTGGTCGGCTTGTAGACCGCGGGGCTCTGCGCCATGGCAACGCCGCCGAGCGCGAGGAGCTGGTTGGCAAGGGGAGCGGTGAGACCGACCGCGGCGAGGCGCTTGACGAAGGCGCGGCGGTCCATCCGCCCGTCCTTCACCTGACCGATCATCGAACGCAGCTCTTTGTCCAGCATGGTTGTCCCCCGTCTGGTTCCGGCATGGATGCAGGCGGCCGCTCGCGACCGCCGGGTTTGGCTGGCGGTAGATGGCACACCGAATGGGGTGCACGTCAACTGGGACCGTGTGTATGCAAACGGTCTTCTGGCTGTCCGTTGGGCAAAATTGCGCTCCGCAGCCCATCCGTTCGGCAATCCAGCAGCAAAATCTGCTGGATTGCGCGCTGCACTGCGGAAAATTTGTTCGCTGGATCAGACGAAGTATCGAGGCCGATTCTACGCCACGGACATGTCGAGCGGCGGAGCGACCTGATCCGGCAACGGACAGACGTAAGGTGTCCTGGCCGTCCGCTTCTGGAGATCGGTCTTGGCGGCCTTGATCAGCTCCGGTTCCGTCAGCGCCTTGATGCCGAGACCGGCCATGGCCTTGGCCGCCTGCACCATGGCCTTGTGCGCGTGCGGGCTCTTGCCCTGCGCCACCACCTGCCAGGTGTGGAAGGGCGTGCCGATTGCAACCGTCGGTGCGTGCACCTGCACCGTGGGCACCACCCAGCTCACGTCGCCGACATCGGTCGAGCCGACGAGCGGGTTGCGCTTGGCATCGAGCGGCACCAGGAAGTCGGCCAACGGCCGATCGGTCGGCTCCATGCCGATCGCGTAATAGACGGACGCGATGTCCTTGTCGCTCAAGGTCGCACGGATCTGGCCGGCGAAGCTCTTGTCCGCATCGTCGAAATGCGGCGGTCCGAGCTCTTCCATCACCTGGTGCAGCGCCTGCTCCAGCGGCGCGTTCGGCAGGATGTTCGAGACCGCGGAGATGATCTTCATCTCGACCTTGGTCTCGGTCATCAACGCCGCGCCTTGCGCGATCTTGGACACGCGCTCGACCAGCTCGTTCATGCCGGGAAGATCGCGCGCGCGGATCGAATAGCGCACGCGCGCATGGGCCTGCACCACGTTGGGCGCGATGCCGCCGGTGTCGAGCAAGGCGTAGTGCACGCGCGCGTCGCTCGGCATGTGCTCGCGCATGTAGTTCACGCCGACATTCATCAATTCCACCGCGTCGAGCGCCGATCGGCCGAGGTGTGGCGAGGCCGCCGCATGCGAAGTGCGGCCGGTGAAGGTGAAATCGGCGCGCGTGTTCGCGAGCGACGGCGTCACCGCCACTTCCCAGAAACTGTGAGGGTGCCAGGTGATGGCGATGTCGGCGTCTTCGAACGCGCCGGAGCGCACCATGAAGGCCTTGGCGGCGCCGCCTTCTTCCGCAGGGCAGCCGTAATAGCGCACGCGGCCGGGCACCTTGTTCTCCGCCAGCCAGTCCTTTACCGCCGTCGCGGCGAGCAGCGCGGCGGAACCGAGCAGGTTGTGACCGCAGCCATGGCCATGGCCGCCGGTCTCGATCGGACGATGCTCGGCAACACCCGCCTCCTGGCTGAGGCCCGGCAGCGCATCGTACTCGCCCATGAAGGCGATGACCGGACCGCCCTCGCCCCACTCGCCGATCAGCGCAGTCGGGATGCCGGCGACGTTCTCGGTGATGCGGAATCCCTGATGGCGCAGCTCGGCGAGATGCTCGGCGGCGGACCGCGCCTCGGTGTAGCAGACCTCAGGCATGCCCCAGACCCTGTCGCTGAGGTCGATGAAACGTCCCTTGATCGTATCGATGCCACGCCAGATGTCGCTGCGGTTGTCCATGCTTGTCGTCCGTGATCCCTTGGTCCAACGAAGCGGCAATGGTTAGCAGCTTCACTGCACGGCGCCTAGCACCGCGCCGGACAGCAGCCATGCGGCGGCGGCCGGATGACATGACGTCCCGTGCAAGAGGGGTTTCCAGGCCTTTCGAAAATTTCACGCAGCGTTCTCCCGAATAGTTGGGAACGAGGCTTTCAAGACCGCCTGCTCCGGCCTAAATTAGGCGTGCTTCGCGCGTCGCTCCGCCTGCCTTGCCGGAGCGATGCTCTCAGCCAGGAGAACTCGATGAGCACCCTGACCGAATGGAGAGTGCCGCTGGCGAACCAGCCGCGGGCGAGCGACTACGGTTTCGATCTCGACCGCGCGCTCGGCTCCGTCGTCGGCCTGCACGCCATCATCCCCCCGGACGCGTTCAGTGCCGAGACGCTGGGCACCGAACGCGCCGGCAACGGCGTCGTGATCGACGACGGCCTGGTTCTCACGATAGGCTATCTCATCACCGAGGCAGAGTCAGTCTGGCTGCACCGCGCCGATGGGCGCGTGGTGGAGGGCCATGCGCTCGGCTTCGATTCCGAGACCGGGTTCGGGCTGGTGCAGGCGCTCGGCCAGCTCGACATTGCGCCGCTGCCGCTCGGCTCGTCGGCGGCGACGCGGATCGGCGACCGCGTCGTGGTCGGCGGCGCCGGCGGACGCACGCGCTCGGTCGCGAGCCAGGTCGTGGCGAAACAGGAATTCGCCGGTTACTGGGAATATCTGCTGGATGAGGCCATCTTCACCTCTCCCGCACATCCGAACTGGGGCGGCACGGCGCTGCTCAACGAACGCGGCGAGCTGATCGGCATCGGCTCGCTCCAGCTCGAGCGCGAACGTGACGGCAAGGCCGAGCACGTCAACATGATCGTGCCGATCGACCTCCTGAAGCCGGTCCTGGAGGACTTGCGCAAATTCGGCCGCGTCAACAAGCCGGCACGGCCCTGGCTCGGGCTGTACTCGACCGAGATCGACAACCGCGTGGTGGTGATCGGGATCTCCGCCAACGGCCCGGCCGCTCGCGCCGAGCTGAAGACCGGCGACGTCATCCTCGCCGTCAACGGCGACAAGGTGACGAGCCAGACCGCCTTCTACAAGAAGATGTGGGCGCTCGGCGCCGCCGGCGTCGACGTGCCGCTCACCGTTCATCATGAAGGCGTCACCTTCGACGTCACGGTGACGTCGACCGATCGCTTCAAGCTCTTGAAGGCGCCGAAGCTGCACTGATCTCAAGGGCTTTGAGGAAGCGGGCGATGACCGAGGCCGTGGTGGACGACATCGTGGCCGTGCTGCCGCCGCTGCTCAACGCGCTGGAAGCACTCGGCTTCTTCCAACGGCATCTGCATCCGCCAGCCTTCGCCTCGGTGATGGATGCGATCGGCACGCCGGACGAGGCGCTGCAGACGGCGCACGCCGCAATCGGGGATTGGCCGGAGCAGTTCGCTGGCCTGCGCGAGCGGCTCGATCGCGCCTGCGGCGAGACGCTCGCTGCCTTTGCCGGCATTCGTGAAGTCGAGCGGGGCCATGGCGATCTCGTCGCGGTGTTCCGCGCCCTGCGCCATGTCCCGCGCGCGCAGGAGGCGCTTTATCCGCTGGCGGTTAAGTTTCCGCCCGTGAGCGGCTTCTTCCTCAACGCCGCCAATCGCGACAATGCGGATTTGTTGTCGAAGCTCGAAGCCGGCGCGAGCGAAGATACCGGCATCTTCCACGACCACAACGAGCCCGGCAGTCGCGGCGGCTTCTCGGTCTATGTCCCCGAATATTACACGCCCGAGCGTGCCATGCCGCTGGTGATGGCGCTGCATGGCGGCAGCGGCAACGGCCGCGGCTTTCTGTGGAGCTGGCTCCGCGACGCCCGCAGTCTTGGCGCGATCCTGGTGGCGCCGACTGCGACCGGGCCGACCTGGGCGCTGATGGGCGACGACACCGACACGCCGAACCTCATGCGCATCCTCGAAGCGGTGCGCGGCCGCTGGAGCATCGACCCCTCCCGCATGCTGCTGACCGGCATGAGCGATGGCGGCACCTTCTGCTACGTCACCGGCCTCGACGGCGCCTCGCCCTTCACGCATCTCGCGCCTGTTGCGGCGACCTTCCATCCGCTGATGGCGGAAATGGCCGACGCAACGCGCCTGCAAGGCCTGCCGGTCTTCATCACTCACGGCAAGCTCGACTGGATGTTTCCGGTGCAGACCGCACGGCAGACGCAGGCGGCACTCTCCGCCGGCGGTGCCGACGTCACCTATCGCGAGGTCGACGACCTCAGCCACACCTATCCGCGCGAGATCAATGCGGAGCTGATGGAGTGGCTGAATGCAGAATGAACAACCTCTCCTTAGATGCGCCGCATGGTCGCGGAACCATCACTCCGGGCCGACGTTATTGCCCGTCACCGGAGGTTCGCCATGCAGACTTTTTTTGGAATGATCCTGGGCGCGCTGCTGCTTGCGTGCGGCGTCTACGTTTATGATTCCATGCAGACGTCGTCGGTCGCCAAGGGTGAGGTCGCGACGACCAACCGTACCATCGTGAACTGGGACGTCGCCAAGGCCGATTGGGATGCGCTGCGCGACCGCGCGCACAAGGACTGGGTCCGCATCTCGTCGAAGTAATTTCGTTCGATCGACATGAACAAGGCGCCGTCGCGAACTCCGCGACGGCGCCTTTCTGTTGCGTCCTGAAATATCGGCGGCTCAGTTCATCTTGGCCTTGCGGGCGTCGGCGATGACCTGCTCGAACTCGGCCATGCTGAGCGCGCCGGGCACGCGATACTTGCCGACGATGAAGGACGGGGTGCCGTGGAAGCCGAACGCTTCAGCCTGCTCGTTGTTGCGCTTGAGGATGGCGTCGATGTCCTTGGTGTGCCCGGTGAGATCGCGCTTCAACCGGTCCATGTCGACCCCGGCGGCCGCCAGCAGCTCGTTGATGCGCGGCTCGGTCAGGCGCGAGCTGACGCCGATCATGGCGTCATGGGCCTGGTGATACTTGCCCTGGAATTTGGCCGCCAGCGCGCTCCGCGCCGCGGTGACTGAAACCGGCCCGAGGATCGGCCAGTCCTTCATCACCAGCCGCACCTTGCCGTCGTCCTGGACCACCTGGCGCAGCTCGGGCTCGAGCTTGCGGCAATAGGGACAATTGTAGTCGGACCATTCGACGATGGTGATGTTGCCGTCGGGATTGCCTGCGACGGGCGTGTCGGGATCGCGCAGCACCTTGGCTTCGGTCAGCACCTCGTCATCACCGGCCGCCGCGCGCGCCGGGACGATGCCACCCACCGCGAGAGCACCCGCTCCGATCAGCGTCAAGGCTGCGCGCCGCGTCGGCGCAAGGCCACTCTTCCCAAATCCGGTCATATCTCGTCCCGTTCCGGCCCCATCTTGCGGATATACGCCCGCGGACCGGCCATGTTACGGGTCATATAGAATGCCGCGGGCGCGATTGCCACGCGAATCGCACCCGGTCCAGCTAAGCCGCCGCGCGAGGCAGCATCGCCATCAACGTCCCGCTCATCGTGGCGATCAGCGTGGTCTTGCCGTCATGCTCGGCGTAGGCCTTTGCCTCGCAGAAGGTCAGCGTGCGGCCGGGCTTGACCACTTCGGCCTTGAAGACGAAGCGCTCGCCGCGGGCGGGCGCGAGCAGCGTGGTCTTGAATTCGACGGTGAGGATACCGGCCTCCGGCGGCATCAGGCTGAAGGCCGCAACGCCGCAGGCATTGTCGAGCCCGGCCGTGATGATGCCGGCATGGATGAAACCGTTCTGCTGTGTGAGGGCCGGTGCATGCAGCATCGCCAGCTCGACCTCGCCCGGTGCGAGGCGGACGATCACGATGCCGAGCGTGCGCATGGCCGGCTGGCCATCGAACATGGCGATGGCCGCCGCGCGGTAGCCCGGGTTTTTCGGCTCGAAGGCTGTCATGGCTCACACCTCGGCAGGTTCCGCAAGATGCCTCGAGGCCGCTTCGCGAATGGCATCGGCGAACGGCGCGGACTTCCGCAATTGGCGGTCCATGTGCACGCCGGTGATCTCGCATGTCGCGGCGAGCTCGCCAGTCTCGGCATTCGTCATGTCGTGCCGGAAGCGGATCGACTTGTCCCTGATCTCGAGCAGATGGCTGCGGATCTCGACGATGTCGCCGGCGAGCAGCTCGCGCTTGTAGGCGATGTTCTGCTGCACCGCGGCCATGCCGCGGCCGGAGGAGCGCAAATAGCTCGGCGTCAGGCCAATGCGAGCGAACAGATTCCAGTTGGCCTCGTCGAACTTGCCGACATACCACATGATGTTCATGTGTCCGACATGGTCGCATTGCCATGGATAGACCGTGCCGCGATAGGTTGCCTCCTGCTCCATCGCAATTCCTCCCGCAATTTCGTCCTTGATCGTTGATACGGTAGCGTATCAAACCCGTGTCGCGTTAGCAATACGGCACCGTATCAAGTCCGGGTGAGGCTTCCTTCATGAGCGACGGCAAGGGCGATGTCTGGGTCGAGGCTGGATTTGCCGAGCTCGCCCGTGCGGGGGTGGAGGGCGTGCGGGTCGAGGTGCTCGCCAAGAACCTCGGCGTCACCAAGGGCGGGTTCTACCGACGCTTCGCCGATCGCGCCGCGCTGCTCGAGGCCATGCTGGAAGCCTGGCGCAAGGGCCGCATTGCCGCGATCGCGCAGCAGACAAGCCTTGACGGGCAAGCGCCGCGCGAACGGCTGAAGGCGGTGATCCAGCTCTATTCCGAGCGGCTCAATCCGGAAGGCATGGCGATCGAGCTTGCGATCCGGCAATGGGCCCGCTCGGACGAGAACGCCGCGGCAGCGGTGGCGAGCGTCGATGCGGCGCGGCTCAAGCACGTCGGCGACCTCTATCGCGCCACCGGCCTTGCGACCGAGGAGGCCGACGCGCAGGCCTTCCTGTTCTACTGCTTCATCTTCGGCCAGAGCCTGTTGTTCGTCGAGAGCGGTCCGCGCAAGCGGTCGCAGCTCGTGGCGAAATCGGCCGAGAAGCTGCTCGACTGAGCCAGATCCGGACCCGAAGGGCCGCGTAAGCGTCAAGGGTGCAGCGGTTTTCCGAAAAGATCGTGCGCCAAAGTACAGGCGAAAAGGCCGGAGCGTTGCTCCGGCCTTCGTAGCATTTCGAAGCTCAGGCGGCGCCCTTCAGCTTCTTGGTGCATTCGCTGTAATAGCCGCCGCCCTTCTGGATCCACTTCAGGCCGCCGTTGCCGTTGGTGGTCTTGTTGGCATTGTACTGGTCGACGCAGGTGTGCAGGCGCGCCTTGCCGATGGGCTCCTTGGCATATTTTGGATCGACCGCGTTCGGGTAGATCGCAGGTCCCGCCGGCAGGGCCGGCGCCGCGGCGGGCGCCGCCTCCTTCTTGGCCTGCTTCGGCTCCGCGGGAGCCGTGGGCGCTGCCGCGGTCGGCGCAGCGGTGGGCGTTGCATCGGCACCGCATTGGGCCTTGCGGAAGTCATTCCACTTCGTGGTGCCGAGCGAGCCGTCCTTCTTGGCGGCCTGGTACTTCGCGCTACACTCCTGCGCGGTCAATGCCTGCGCCGGCGCGCTCGCCAGCAATGCCGCGACACCCGACGCTGCGATCGCACACAACAATTTCGTCTGAATGGTCATCCTTGGGTCTCCTGCTTGGTCTTCCCTGAGGGAAGTGAATTGAGGATGCTATCCTAGCGTGCCGGACGCTTGCGACAAGGATGCGATGAGTTGCGCCGGCAAAATATAGTGATCCCGCCGCTTCACTCATTCATGTCGCGTTCAGCAACACGAGCCGACGTTTCAGCCCTTCGCAATTCTCGCAAGCAGAGTGCACCACATGACCTTCACGTCCCGCCTCGCCGCCGTCGCGCTCGCCTCCCTGCTCCTCACCGGCACCGCCTTCGCGCAGACCGCCGCACCGGCCGCCAAGACCGACACTGCCGCCACTGTCCCCGACAAGAAGGCAACGAAGGAGCGATCGGCGGAATCGCTGGAATGCTCGAAGCAAGCGGACGCCAAGGGATTGAAGGGGAAGGAGCGCAAGAAATTCCGTCGCGAATGCAAAAAGGAGGCGAAGGCCGGCAGCGCAGCCGCCGCTCCCGCAGCTCCCGCCGCCGACAAGAAATAAGCCCGTCACGCTTCCTTCCGAGCATCCGCGGAAGACGTCGCGCATTGCGGCATGACGAGCCTGCAATTGTGCGGCTCGGGCGGATTTGCGATAAGGTGGCGTGAAGCAAATCACCGCCTCCCTGTCGTTCGAATGGCCGAGCCGTGCCAAGATCCTGAGCACGGTGGAGACGCTCGTCATCGGCACCGCCGGCGGCCTCGCGTTTCTGCTCGCCGGCCTGCCCGGCGGGCTGATCTCCGGCTCGATGATCGCGGTCGGGATCGCCGCAATCGCCGGCCGCCAGCTGAGCCTGCCGCCGATCCTGACCCAGATCGTGCTGGTGCTGCTCGGCATCTCGCTGGGCTCGGTCGTCTCGCGCCATTTGCTTCAGCAGGTCAGCGCCTATCCTCTCACGATCGGCCTGCTGGCGCTCGCCACCTTCTGCTCCACGTTCGGCTCCAGCTATTACCTCCAGCGCATCCATGGCTGGGACCGCACCTCGGCTTTCCTGGCCGGCAGCCCCGGCGCGCTGTCGCAGATCACGATCCTGGCGGTCGAGCGCGGCGCCGACCTGCCGGGCATTGCGGTGGTGCAAACCATGCGCGTCATCATCCTGACCGCCGCGCTGCCGATGGTGCTGGCGATTGCAGGCGTCGCGCCCTCGGCTGCGCCGTCGCTGGCAACGACCATCGCCTCGCCGCTCGATCTCCTCGAGCTGGCCGCCGCGTCGCTGGCGGCAGCGCTCGTGTTGCGGCTGATCAGGTTTCCCGCAAGCTGGATGTTCGGCGCGATGATCGCCTCCAGCGTGCTGCATGGTGCCGGATGGGTCGAGGGCGGCCTGCCGGATTGGGTGCGCGGCGTGGCGCTGATCGGGATCGGCGCACTGATCGGCAGCCGTTTCGCGCGGATGCGAATCAAGACGCTCGCCGGCCACCTCAGCGCGGCCCTGGGCTCGTTTGCCGTGGCCATCGCCGTCTCCGCCATCTTCGTCGGCATCGTGGCGCTCACCACCCAGGTGAAATTCTCCGACGTCATCGTCGCCTTCGCGCCCGGCGCCATGGATGCGATGCTGGCGCTGGCCTTGACGCTGCACATCGACCCGATCTTCGTCGGCGCCCATCACCTGTCGCGTTTCGTTTTCGTGACGATCGCAACGCCGGGCATCGTGCACCTGTTCGGGCGCACGCAGGACGACGTGGACGATTGAGCTTTAGCGCTTCGCCGTCCGCACCAATCCCCACGCGGCGATCGCGGCCATCAAGAGCGAGATCAGCACGTTGTAGCCGGCGAGCGAGAGGCCGAGGAAGCGCCACTGCACCTCGTCGCAGCGCACCACCTTCACGGTGTCGAGCTTCGACAAGAGATCGGCGGCGCTGCCGAGATTGACGACGGGCCCGGAGCAGTCGGTCGGCCCCTTCCAGAACCCCCATTCGACCCCGGAATGGTAGGCGCCGAGACCGGCATTGACGAGCGTCGCCAGGGCGAGGATCGCGAGCCCCGCCAGCAGCAGCGGCCGCGGCGCACCGCTCCGCGCCGCCAGCGCCGTGAGCGCACCGAGCGGTATTGCGAGGTAGTAGGCGTAGCGCTGCTCCAGGCACAATGGACAGGGCAGGATCTCCAGGACGAGCTGGAAGAACCAGGCGCCCGCAATCGTGGCTGCGGCGACCAGCGTGACCAGGACCGCGGCGGTCAGCGCGGGGCTCGTGGCGGCCGGCTTGAACGCAGGTATGGCGGCACTCTCGGTGGTCACGGCAGCCTCTTTGGCATCTCTCGCGCCCCAGCCTCTAGCCCCGGCCCATGCGGCTGTCGAGAACGGCTGACATCACTTTGGCGCGGGTTGACCCCGCCCCGTCCATGGCTATAGTCCGCCGGCTTCGCGACGCCGCCTATGGGGCCGACCGAGGGCCCCTGTGGCGGAACTGGTAGACGCGCTCGACTCAAAATCGAGTTCCGCAAGGAGTGCTGGTTCGATTCCGGCCAGGGGCACCACGATAAAACACTAATAATAACTATGCCTTAAGCCGTCGGTTCGATCCCGGATTTCTCCGGAAAATCTTCGCGATGCATTGAAACCACAAGTAAAAGTTCGCTCCAGCCGTCCGTTTTGTTGGCATTTTGTCGGTATCGGGCGAACAAACGTTCATGGCGAATTTCGCTATTCCCGACGAGGGAATTGAGCAGATGGCCCCCAGGAACGACGGCTGAACTTTCCAGTCGATATACGTACCAATCGCCGCTGGATATTGTGAACAGATCGGTCTTCCGGCGCACGGGGGCTTTGTCCCTCCCCGTCACATGCGCGGAAACGCAGAAGCAGGGCATAGGACTTGTCGAACATCAATCTCAAGCTTCTCCATACCTTCCTGCTTGCAGCTGAGCACGAAAGCTTCCGGAAGGCCGCCGAGGAATCGAACCGGTCTCCTTCTGCGGTCAGCATGCAGATCCGCGACTTGGAGGAGCAGATCGGCGTCCTCCTTTTTCGCAGAACGCCGCAGAAAGTATTGCTGACATCTGAGGGGCGAATTCTGTTCGAGCAGGCAAAGCGCGCCCTCCAGGAAGTTCAGTCCGGGCTGGATTTGCTGAGCGAGTCAGCACAGTCCCGCAGCCGTCACATTCGCATGGCCTGCGTTCCGACGCTCGCGTCCGGATGGCTGCCCAACATCCTGGCGACATTCAAGGTCCGCTATCCGCGGAGCCAGGTCCAGCTCATGGAGCTCTCCACGACGCCTATGCTTGAACTCCTCAAGCGGCAGGATGTCGAGTTCGGTATTGGTCCGCAAGTCCCCGACATGGGGGACTATGAGTTCGAGCCGATGCTTGAGGACCCCCTTTTTGCCTGCGTACCGCCGGTGTTCGACGAGGGGCAAGCAAGCACAGGATTCGCCGATCTGGTGGACAAGCCGGTCATCCTGCTGTCGAAAACGACAGCCGTGCGAGGGTTGATCGACGAGACGCTGGAGACGCTCCACGTCCGGCTCGATGTTCAATTTGAAGTTCAGGCCGCCACGACAGCGGTGGCACTGGCCGCGTCCGGCCTCGGCATCGCGATCGTGCCACGAGTCGCGCTGGTGCAGGCCGGCGTGCAGCGGTTTCGTGTGGTCCCGCTCTCCGATCAAATCAAGCTTCGCCAGATTGGCTTGATTACCACGCGCAACTCGGTCAGGCGCCCGAACACCGAGCAGCTGATCTCTTTGATCCGCTCAAGTCTTTCCCAGCTGCGCTGACGCCCTCCCGCTCAGAGCAGCTTCAGGAGCGCATCCACGACCTGACTGGTCGTCGCATTGCCGCCGATGTCCCGTGTCCTCAGCGCTGCATCCTCCAACCCGGCGCACACGGCAGCTTCCATCCTGTCGGCACCAAGGCGCAGCCGATCATCGCGATAGCGCCGGTCCAGGCGTCTCAGCATCAGTATCGCAGCCAGGATCGTTCCATAGGGATTGGCGAGCCCCTTTCCTGCTATGTCGGGCGCCGAGCCATGCGAAGCTTGAAAGAAGCCGATTCCATCACCGACTTCTTCCGACGGAGACATGCCCATCCCGCCGACCGTCGCGGCACCGAGATCGGAAATGATGTCGCCGAACATGTTCTCGGTGACGATGACGTCGAAGTGCGATGGCTTGTTGACGAGATGAACGGTCATCGCATCAACAAGGACGTGCTCGGCTTCAATGTCGGGATAGTCCTTGGCCACCTCGTCGAAGACGGAACGGAAGAACGCATATGTGCGCAGGACATTGGCCTTGTCGCAACAGGTGACCCGGCGCCGGCCGTCCTTTGGCGAGCCGTTACGCGATCTGGCGAGGCCGAACGCGAACCGGACGATACGCTCGATACCTTTCCTAGTCTGAACGAGCGTGTCGACTGCGACTTCCTCCCTCAGCAGCGCACCCGCGCCGCGCGCGGCATAGAGCCCCTCGCTATTCTCCCTGACGATGACGTAATCGATCGACCCCGGATGCCCGAGCGGAGACGGCACGCCCTTGTAGAGCCTAATGGGCCGCACGTTGGCATACAGATCCAACTTGAAGCGAAGTGAGAGCGTGAAATCAAGTCCGGCTTCGGTTCCGTCAGGGTGAACCACACCGGGAATGCCAGCCGCACCATGGAGAATGGCGTCGGCCCCGCGACAGCCCTCGAACGAGGTCGCCGGAAAGGAGTCTCCCGTTTCGAGAAAGTGAGTGGCACCCGCCGGGTATTCCACGAACTGGAGCGTGCCGGTCTGGACACCAGCCTGCAGCACCGCAACCGCCGCACGAGCGACTTCCGGTCCGATGCCATCTCCGTGCACGACCGCAATTTTGTAACTGTCCTTCATGATACTCGCTCGGTTGATTGTAGTGGTCTCGTCTCTTCCCTCGCAGCCACGAATGCGCAAGGTCAGGCATCGGCGCGCCACGTTGGGTGAAGCGTCGATCAGATGTGTATCGTCGCGACTGATCGCGAAGCCGACAGAATGATCGGGTCAGTCCAGCTTGATCCAGACTCCCTTCGTATTGAGGTACTCGTCGAGCTGTTCGGTGCCGCCTTCACGGCCATATCCACTCATCTTGTAGCCGCCGAAAGGCAATGCAGGATCGATCGCGTGATAGGTGTTCACCCAGACCGATCCCGCCCGGAGACTGCGCGAAATGATGTGGGCCTTGCTCACGTCACGCGTGAAGACACCCGCCGCAAGCCCGTATGGTGTCGCATTGGCGCGCTCCACGGCTTCATCGAGCGTGTCGAAGGGCAGTGCGGAAATGACCGGACCAAAGATTTCGTCACGGGCGATCTGCATGTCGTCGGAGACGCCGGCGAACACGGTCGGCTCGACGAAGTTGCCCTTCGCGAAACTCCCCTCTCTCAGTCTTCGGCCTCCGGTCACGACCTTCGCGCCCTGGTCGCGTCCGCTGTTCAGGAAGCCTTCGACCTTGTCGAGCTGTCGCTCGGAAACGAGGGGTCCGATCTCCGTCATGGGATCAGCTCCGTCGCCGATCTTGAGGGCCGAAGCGAACTTTCCGAGCCGTTCGACCAACTCGTCGTGGATCGCTCGCTCGACGAACAGGCGGGAGCCGGCGATGCAGATCTGGCCCGAATTGGCGAACGCTGCCATCGCGGCAATCGGGACAGCCTTGTCGAGGTCCGCGTCGGCGCAGACGATGACCGGCGACTTTCCGCCAAGCTCGAGGGATACCCGTTTGAGATTGCCGGCCGACGCTCGGATGATCGCCTGGCCCGTGGCAGTGGATCCCGTGAAGACGATCTTGTCGACACCGGGATGTTCGGCCAAAGGCGCGCCGGCCTCCGGGCCGGTCCCGGTCACGACGTTGACGACGCCGGGCGGCACACCTGCCTCGTTCATCAAATCCGCGATCAGGAGGGGCGTTAGCGGCGCCTCTTCGGAAGGCTTGAGCACGATGGTGCATCCGGTCGCGAGCGCAGGTCCGATCTTCCAAACCGACGCAGCGGTGGGCGCGTTCCACGGGATGATCGCGCCGACCACGCCGACCGGCTCCTTCCGCGTGAACGAAACTATGTCGCCGGGAAGCGAATTGTCGATCGTCTGCCCATGAATCGCCGTCGCCATGCCGGCGTAGTATCTGAGCATGCCGAGCACGCGAAGCTTGTTCGCCCGCGTCCTGACGATCGGCATACCCATGTCGGCGGTGTCGGACCGACTGATCTCCTCCCAATGCTTCTCGAATAGATCGGCAATGCGCAGGAGCAGAGCCTGTCGCTCGAACGGTTTGAAGCGGCTCCACGGTCCCACGAAGGCGCGCCGGGCGGCGCTAACTGCAATGTCGATGTCGCCAGCATCGCCACGCGGGACACGGCCGATCACCTCGCCAGTCGCGGGATTGCGCGTCTCGAGGATTTTTCCCGAGCGGGCCTCAACCCACGCGCCATCGACGAACATCTTGCGAGTTCGGCCATCTACGGGAAATCGGATATCGGTCATTGTCATTGGATCGGTCGTCCCTGTCTCAACACTCGTTCTCGGTCTAGGCTGCCGGCTTCGTTTTTCGAAGGAGCCGCGCCAGGTCGGAAATATAGGCTTGGCCATGGCCGCTCTCGACCACAGCCGCGATCGCAGTGCCGACACCGTCTGCGATCGCTTTGGATGCGCCGGAGTTGCTCGCCATCATCCGGTAGTAGGAGATATCCTTTAGCGCATTATCGATAAAGAACGGGATCGTGCCGGTATCGCCCGTCACGATTGCGGGCGCCATGCGCTGGAGCGCAACGCCAGCCCCGCCTCCTTTGGCAAGGACGTCGACGAAGACCGCCGGATCGACGCCTGCATCGGCGGCCTGCGCCGCGGCTTCGCCAAGCAGCGCCATGAAGCCGATCGATACATAATTATGGAGCAGCTTGAGCCGGTGGCCGAAACCCACCGGGCCGACATGTTCCACACCCTCGGTGAAAGAGGCAAGAACCGCGCGGACGCTGCGAAGGTCGGCTTCGTCGCCGCCAACCAGAAGGTTCAGCGTTCCTTCTTCCGCGTGCCTGGCGGTGCGCGTCATGGGCGCATCGAGAAAGCGTCCACCCGCCGCCTCGACCGCGGCGGCCATCCGCAATGTCGAGTCCGGCAGCGCCGTCGAGCAATCGACAATGATGGTGCCCTTACGGAGGCCAGACAGAACGCCCGCTTCGCCCGTCAGGATTGCTTCGACCTGAGGCGAACCCGTTACGCAGAGGATGATAACATCCGACGCGCTCGCGACCTCACCGGGCGTCTTGCAGGCCGTGGCCCTGAGGCTGAGGAGATCGTCAACGGGTTGATTGCCCGGGTGGTCGAGAAAGGCCAGAGGAAAGCTGCCCCGCGCCAGGACATTCTTTGCGATTCCGTGGCCCATCAGACCTACACCGACAATTCCGACTCTCAGCTTGGTCATCTCATTCATCGTTCATGCAAGCCTCTCGTGAATGGCGGCGTAGATGATCTGTTGCTCTGTCGCCTGATCGCGTCGACGAGCGCTTGGCGACCACGATCCGATGGACAGCGCCAGCAATTCTGGCAGGTAAGAGCGGATCACGACGCTAGCCGAGCCCGCATCCGCAGATGCTCCGCGCGGCTCATTTGGCCGGCGCAACGTTGCGGCGCCGACCCGTGGCGGCGCGACCGGATTTGAAGGCCGACCCGAGCCGTGCTCTTGCGCTGGATAGGCCGCTTGCAACCATCGTTTCCTCGCCTGCGACAGGCTTCCTTCTTGATGGCGCAAGATGAGCGGCGTCGTCCGGTTCCATGCAAGGCGCTTTTTCTGACCTCCCGTTTGGTTTTTCTGATCTGCCGGCCTTTCCCCCGGTGGTCGGAAAAACCCACGGGTTTACTTCCGTCATGCCGAGGCACGTCGACGGTCCAATGAGGGCCGCAGTGTCACCCGGACATCGGCCCGTGAGAAAAACTGACACCCCGTTCAGAATTACTGCGCTACGCCAGCATTGCTTCAGCACTCTGCCGAGAATTAGATCCGCAAACATCAATCATAACGAAGCCAAGTCGACTTGGCGGACAGACGGGGGAACCGCGATGAGTCAGACCACCACCTATGCCGGTGCCGCTGGCGCTGCCAAGTCGGCGATCGAGACTTCGACCATTCGCGCCATCTCCTGGCGCCTGATTCCCTTCCTGGTGCTGGCCTACTTCTTCTCCTATCTCGACCGCGTCAATCTCGGCTTTGCCGCGCTGACCATGAACGCGGACCTGAAATTTTCCCCGTTGGTGTTCGCCTGGGGCGCCGGCATCTTCTTCATCGGCTATTTCATCTTCGAGGTGCCGAGCAATCTGGCGCTGGAGAAATTCGGCGCCAGCCGCTGGATCGCCCGGATCATGGTGACCTGGGGCATCATCTCGGCGCTGATGGCGATGGTCAGCGGCGAGACCAGCTTCTACATTCTGCGCTTTCTGCTCGGTGTCGCCGAGGCCGGTTTCTTCCCCGGCATCATCCTCTATCTCACCTATTGGTACCCGGCCGAGTACCGCGGCCGCTTCATCGCGGCCTTTGCGATCGCGGTCCCCGTATCCACCGTGATCGGCGCACCGATCTCGGGCTTGCTGCTCGGCCTCGACGGCCTCATGGGGTTGAAGGGCTGGCAATGGCTGTTCATCATCGAGGGCATCCCGTCGGTGCTGCTCGGCATCGCCACCTGGTTCTATCTCACCGACAAGCCGGAGAAGGCAGATTGGCTCTCGCCCGAGCAGAAGACCTGGCTCAAGGCCAAGCTTGATGCGGAGGCTGCGGCCAAGAAGGCGGTCAAACATCTGTCTCTTGGCAAAGCGCTGACCTCACCGAAGGTAATCGCGCTCAGCCTGATCTATTTCGGCTTCGTCGGCGCGCTCTACGGCATGCAGTTCTGGCTGCCGCAGATCGTCAAGGCGTTCGGCCTGACGAACACACAGACCGGCTTCGTCACCGCGATTCCCTATCTGTTCGGCACCATCGCCATGATCTTGTGGGCGCGGCATTCCGATGCCACGCGTGAGCGCGTGTTCCATGTCGGCGCGCCGCTGCTGCTCACGGCGATTGCGCTCGGCATCTCCTCCTATCTCACCGATCCCACGCTGACGATGGTGGTGCTGACGGTCGCCGCGATCGGCGTGTTCTGCTGCTTCGGCGTGTTCTGGACCCTGCCGACCGCCTGGCTCTCCGGCACGGCGGCCGCCGGCGCCATCGCGCTGATCAACTCGATCGGCAACCTCGCAGGCTTTGGCGGTCCTTATCTGATCGGCTGGGTCAAGGAAGCGACGGGGCAAACCTCGACCGGCCTGCTCGTGCTTGCGGTCCTGCCGCTGATCGCCGGGGTCCTGGTGTTCATCGGCGGCCACGACAGCAAGCACGAGTTCGGCGAGCCGGAACGGTAGCCTTTGCAGCATCGCCCGGTAGATCCTAGCCCCATTCCCAACTTGGGGGATGGGGACGACTGCCGTCAGGAGCGATGAGGGCTCGACTGGAGTGCCCCGATCCTTTGCTAGACCTGGACCGAGGTTAGCTTTTTCAGGCAGCGCAACGCAAATGACGACCGGCTGTGGCGGATGCCAGGGATGCGATAGAGCTTTTCGCGCAGGAAGCGTTCATAGCCGGCGGTGCTTTCGACCGCGACCTTCACAATGTAATCGTAATCGCCGGTGGTGAGATAGGCCTCGATCACCTCCGGCAAATTCGTCAGCAATTGGCCAAAGCGTTCGAGCATCTCCTCGTCGTGACGATCGAGCGTCAGCTCTATGATGACCGTTTCGGGCAGGCCAAGCTTGTCCTGATTGAGCAGCGCGACGTAGCCATCGATATAGCCCTGCGTCTCGAGACGCTTCAGCCTGTTCCAGCATGGCGTGGTGGAGAGCCCAATCCTGTCGGCGAGTTGCGCCGTCGTCAGGCGTGCATCCTGCTGCAAGGCGCGCAGGATCTTGCGATCGATCTCGTCTAGCCGAAGCGCATCCTTGCGCGGGGCCTTGACCGGCCTCGAGGCACGTCCGATCGGCACCATACCAAGAACTCCATTCTGGCCTTACGGCTGACATGTGGAATATCCTTATCGCATATCCAGGCTATACCCAGATCAAAAGAACAACAATCCTGGTCCTTGCCAGTACGATGTACTTACAAAACGAGACGTATGCGGTGTTTTTTCTCGAACTCCAGACCAGCGATATGCACGCCGCACTCGGCCGCCTGCTCGACCAGACCCGTGTCGCGGGGCTGCGGCTTGCCGCCGTCAGCGCGCGCGTGGATTCGAACGCCTGCCGCATCTCGGCTTCCATAGATATCGATGACCGCGACGTCGTCGACCGGCTCGTTCGCCGCGTTGGTGCGTTATTCTGCATCGATGCAATCGAGGTGAGAGGTGAAAGCAATGCCCGACCCCGACCTCATCCATGACATGATCCCGCAAGGCGAAGCGGCTCAATCCGCCGAGCATCCGCCACTGAGGCTGCACGTGCCGGAACCAGCGGTGCGCCCGGGCGGCACGCCAGATTTCTCGAACATCCGCATTCCGCGCGCAGGCCAGGTCAATCGTCCCGCAGTCGACGTGGACGCCGAGACGATTCGTGATCTCGCCTTCTCCGTCATTCGCGTGCTCAATCGCGATGGCGAGGCCGTGGGGCCCTGGGCAGGCACCCTCTCGGACAGCGAACTGCTCGAGGGCTTGCGTCACATGATGACGTTGCGTGCATTTGACGCGCGGATGCAGACAGCACAGCGTCAGGGCAAGACGTCGTTCTATATGCAGCATATGGGCGAAGAGGCCGTGAGTTGCGCCTTCCGCAAGGCGCTTCTTCCGGGCGATATGAATTTTCCGACCTATCGCCAGGCGGGGCTTTTGATCGCCGGCGGCTACTCGCTGGTCGAGATGGCCTGTCAGATCTACTCCAACACGCACGATCCCCTGAAGGGGCGCCAGCTACCGGTGATGTATTCCTCCAGGGAGCACGGCTTCTTCTCGATCTCCGGCAATCTCGCCACCCAATACATCCAGGCGGTCGGCTGGGCGATGGCGTCTGCGATCAAGAACGACACCAAGATCGCAGTTGCGTGGATCGGCGATGGGGCAACTGCCGAATCCGACTTCCATGCCGCACTGGTGTTCGCCTCCACCTATCGCGCGCCGGTCGTGCTCAACATCGTCAACAATCAATGGGCCATCTCGACCTTCCAGGGCATCGCACGCGGCGGCTCCGGCACGTTTGCAGCGCGCGGTCTCGGCTTCGGCATTCCGGCACTACGTGTCGACGGCAACGACTACCTTGCAGTCCATGCGGTCGCGAAATGGGCCTGCGAACGCGCACGCCGCAACCTCGGCCCTACCCTGATCGAGCACGTAACCTATCGCGTCGGTGCGCATTCTACTTCGGACGACCCAGCGGGCTATCGGCCGAAGACAGAATCCGAAGCGTGGCCGCTCGGAGATCCCGTGATCAGGCTGAAGAACCATTTGATCGTCCGCGGCGCCTGGTCGGAGGAGCGGCACAAGCAGGCTGAGGCGGAGATCCTGGACACAGTCGTTTCGGCCCAAAAGGAAGCCGAGAGCTACGGCACGCTTCATTCCGAGCAACGTCCTTCGGCGCGTGACATGTTCGAGGGCGTATTCGCAGATATGCCGCCACATCTGCGCCGTCAGCGCCAGGAAGCCGGAGTCTGAATCATGACACGGCGGACCATGATCGAGGCGATTCGCGACGCGATGGATGTGATGATGTCGCGCGACAACGATGTCGTCGTGTTCGGCGAGGATGTCGGCTATTTCGGCGGTGTGTTTCGCGCCAGCCAGGGTCTACAGGCGAAATACGGAACGAGCCGTTGCTTCGATACCCCGATCAGCGAACTCGGCATCGTCGGCATCGCGGTCGGCATGGCAGCTTATGGCCTGAAACCCTGCGTCGAAATCCAGTTCGCCGATTACATGTATCCGGCTTACGACCAGATCGTCTCCGAGGCCGCGCGGCTACGCTATCGGTCGAATGGCCAGTTCACCTGCCCGCTCGTCGTGCGCATGCCGACCGGCGGCGGCATCTTTGGCGGGCAGACGCACAGCCAGAGCCCGGAAGCTCTGTTCACCCATGTCTGCGGCATCAAGACCGTCGTGCCATCGAACCCGCGCGACGCCAAGGGTCTGCTGATCTCCGCCATCGAGGACCCCGATCCCGTGATCTTTCTCGAACCGAAGCGGCTCTATAACGGGCCATTCGACGGTCATCATGACCGGCCGGTGACACCGTGGTCGAAGCATGATCTCGGCGAAGTCGACGACGGACATTTTGCAATTCCGCTCGGTAGCGCCGCGATCCGCCGGCACGGCGAGGCCGTCACCATCCTCGCCTACGGCACGATGGTTCATGTCGCCGAGACCGCCGCGACCGAAGCCGGTATTGATGCCGAGATTGTCGATCTTCGCTCGCTGCTGCCGCTCGATCTCGACACAATCGAAGCCTCGGTCAAGAAGACCGGGCGCTGCGTGATCGTGCATGAGGCAACGCTGACCTCCGGATTCGGTGCTGAGCTCTGCGCACTGGTCCAGACGCGATGCTTCTATCATCTGGAAGCCCCCATCGCGCGGGTCGCCGGCTGGGACACGCCCTACCCACACGCACAGGAATGGGACTACTTTCCGGGCCCGGCGCGAGTCAGTCGTGCGCTGATCGAAACGCTGGAGGCTTGAAATGGCCGAGCGCGTGGTCAAGCTGCCCGACGTCGGCGAAGGCATTGCGGAAGCCGAGCTCGTGGAATGGCACGTGAAGGTCGGCGATGTCGTGCGCGAGGACGCCGTGCTCGGCGCAGTCATGACCGACAAGGCGACGGTGGAAATTCCCTCGCCCGCCGAGGGACGGGTCATCTGGCTCGCCGGCAGTGTGGGCGACGTTCTCGCAATCGGCTCGGACTTCGTTCGGCTGGAGGTCGACGGCAAGAGCGCGCCCGCGACGGAAGCGGTGAAGCTCGCATCGTCCGCGGCAAGCGCTTCGGCCAAAAAGTCTGATCATGCCGCAAGCGCCCTGCGCGTGCCGGCGAGCGAGCCGCCCAATGCGCGGAGGACGCAGCCATCAGCGGCGCTACTCCGCCACGCAAGCGATCGGCCTTTGGCCGCCCCGGCGGTTCGGCTCCGCGCGCGGGAAGCAGGCGTCGACTTGCGTCAGATTCGCGGAACGGGCCCGGCCGGGCGGGTCACCCACGATGATCTTGACGCCCATTTCGCGCGCGGCGGTATCGGAACGACAGCGACGCCGTATCCCGCGCAAACCGCGGTGACCGACATCAAGATCGTCGGCTTACGCCGCAAGATCGCCGAGAAGATGTCGATTGCGAGCTCGCGCATTCCGCACATCACCTATATCGAAGAGGTCGATGTCACCGCGCTCGAGGATTTGCGCGCGAAGCTCAACAGCCAGAAGCAGCCGGGCAGGCCCAAACTGACATTGTTGCCGTTCCTGATGCGCGCCATGGTGCGCGCGATCACCGGGCTGCCCCATCTCAATGCCCATTTCGACGACGAGGCCGGGATCGTTCACCAGCACGCGGGCGTTCATATCGGGATTGCCACGCAAACGCCGACCGGCTTGGTGGTCCCCGTCGTCCGTCATGCGGAAGCGCGCGACCTCTGGAATTGCGCCGCCGAGGTCGCGCGGATCGCGGAAGCGGCGCGGAACGGCAGCGCCACCCGCGACGAACTCACCGGCTCGACCATCACGATCACGTCGCTCGGCGCGCTGGGTGGGCTCGCGACGACGCCCATCATCAATCATCCGGAGGTCGCAATCGTCGGTGTCAACCGCATCGCCATCCGTCCGCATTGGGATGGCGCCGTCTTCGTTCCGCGTCAGATGATGAATCTGTCGTCCAGCTTTGATCACCGGGTGATCGATGGGTTCGATGCAGCCCAGTTCGTGCAGCGGATCAAGACACAGCTGGAGACACCGGCCATGATCTTCATTGACGCATAAGACAATGACCGAAATCACCTGCAAGCTCCTTGTCATCGGCGCGGGCCCCGGCGGCTACACCTGCGCGATCCGTGCCGGCCAGCTCGGCATCGATACGATCATCGTCGAGGCCGAAAAGCCGGGTGGAACCTGTCTCAATGTCGGCTGCATTCCTTCCAAGGCCTTGATCCATGCGGCCGGTGAGTATGAAACCATCGCGCGGGCCGCCGATGGCAAGAATGCCTTCGGCATTTCCGCTGCGCCGCCATCACTCAACTTCGCGAGGACCATCGCCTGGAAGGATGATATCGTGAGGCGCCTGAACGGCGGCGTGGCTGGTCTACTGAAAAGAGCCGGCGCCAGATACGTGGCTGGTCGCGCCTCCTTTCGCGACGGCAAGACCGTCGAGGTCGAAACGCCATCCGGCCGGCAGGTGATCCGTGCCGAAACGGTGGTGATCGCGACGGGCTCCGAGCCGGTTGCGCTGCCGTTCCTTCCCTTCGGAGGCCGCGTGATCTCCTCGACCGAGGCTTTGGCGCTCACCGAAATCCCGAAGAAGCTTGTCGTGGTCGGCGGCGGTTACATTGGCCTCGAGCTCGGCACTGCGCTCGCGAAAATGGGCGCAGCCGTCACGGTCGTCGAGGCTGCGCCGCGCATTCTCCCGCAATATGATGTCGACCTAAGTGAGCCCATCGCAAGGCGCCTGACCGCGCTCGGAGTCACGGTTCTGACTGGCGCAAAGGTGCAAGCACTCGGCACGGAAAGCGCGGCGCTGGCGATCGAGACCGCCAGCGGGGAGCAGACGTCACTCGAAGCCGACAAGATCCTTGTTACGGTCGGCCGCAGACCCGCGACAAGCGGCTTCGGGCTCGAGATTCTCGATCTCGACATGGATGGACCTTTTATCAGAATCGACGACCGATGCCGTACCTCGATGCACGGCGTCTCCGCGATCGGAGACGTCACGGGAGAGCCGATGCTGGCGCATCGCGCCATGGCGCAAGGCGAAATGGTGGCTGAGATCGTTGCCGGTCGCCGTCGCGCCTGGGACCGCATTTCGATCCCGGCGATCTGCTTCACTGACCCCGAGATTGTCACGGTCGGCCTGTCACCCAACGAGGCGAGCAGCAGGGGTTTCGAGGTCAAGACGGACCTCTTCCCGTTCAAGGCCAACGGCCGCGCACTGACGCTGGATCGGGAAGACGGCTTCATCCGAACCGTCGCGCGAGCCGACAATCATCTCCTGTTGGGAATCCAGGGCGTTGGCGCCGGCATCGCCGAGCTCTCGGCAGCCTTCGGTCTTGCGCTGGAGATGGGCGCGCGCCTCGAGGATGTCGCCATGACCATCCATGCGCATCCGACCCAAGGCGAAGCCTTTCACGAGGCCGCGCTGAAGTCGCTGGGACATGCGATTCATATTTAGGCGTATAGGAACTCCCATGCCCCGCGCCGCGGCGGCGCCTCCCGTCGGAGGAATTGTGGAGTCCGGAACGGCATAGGCGATGAAGGCGTTCGACACCCGCTGCAAGCTGCCGGCATCGGTGGTAATTCGGCATTGTTTTCTTCGGAATGCCCTCTCAACGGCAGCCAATGCGGCACAAACCCGCAAAGATCACCCGATGCCAATCGGGAGCTGAGCATGTCCCAGTCAGTACACGTTCGGGCCTTTCGCGACCTTGTAGGCGACCGAGGTGTCGTTGACGACCCAGAGGGGATCGCTACCTACACAACGGATCAACGCCAGCTCTTCACGGGGTCGACGTTTGCCGTGCTGAAGCCGGCTACGACACAGCAAGTCGCTGACGTGGTACGGCTGGCGGCGCACCACGGGATCGGAATCGTTCCGCAAGGCGGCAACACCAGCTATTGCGGCGGCGCTACGCCGGACGCATCCGGACGCCAGATTATCGTGAGCCTCGAGCGGATGGACAGGATCCGCGAAATCGATCCCGTGTCCATGAGCATCTCTGTCGATGGCGGCGCCATCCTGAAGAACGTACAGGACGCCGCGGCGGCTGCCGGCCTTCTGTTGCCGCTCAGCCTCGGCGCGGAAGGCAGTTGCCGGATCGGGGGCAACATCGGCACGAACGCCGGCGGGCTGTCAGTCGTCAGGTACGGGATGACGCGCGATCTGCTGCTCGGGATCGAGGCGGTCCTGGCGGACGGCACGGTCGTCTCCGACATGCGCAAGCTGCGGAAGAACAACACCGGCTACGACGTCAAGCAGTGCTTCGTCGGAAGCGAGGGGACTCTCGGCATCGTCACCGGCGCAGTGTTGCGTCTCGCGCCCTTGCCGACCCGTCGCGCGACTGCCTGGCTGAAGCTCGCGAACGGGGCACCGCTCGCCGAGCTTCTCGCATTGGTCCGCCGCGAATCCGCAGACCTGCTGACCACGTTCGAATTCATGGCGGCCAGATCCATCGCGCTCGCGACCGAAGCAATGACCGACCCGCCCTCCCTTCGAACAAGCCCAGCAGGCGCCGTCCTCGTCGAGATCGCCTCTTCCTCACGGCATATCGATCTGGACGAACTGATGGAAGCCGTTCTGGCCGAGGCGATCGAGTCCGGCTGGATCGATGACGCATTGCTGGCGCAGAGCGGATCACAGCGGACCGCGATGTGGCGGCTCCGCAAGACCATCCCCGAGGGCGAGAAGCGCCGGAACGGATCCGTCAAGCACGACATCTCGGTGCCGCTTTCCTCCATTCAGCGCTTCCTGGATCTGGCCGGCTCGCAGGTGCGATCGTATGATGCCGACCTTGAACTGTCCGTCTACGGCCATGTGGGCGACGGCAATCTGCACTACAACGTGCTCGTTCCTCGCGATGTCGACCGGCTCGAATTCACCAGGCGGATCGAAAGCAGCCTCTCGCTGCAACTCTACGACACGGCCGCGGCGCTCGGCGGCACGTTCAGCGCGGAGCACGGCGTCGGTCGTTTCAAGAAGCACCTTCTGGAGCGGTACGGCGATGTCGGGCGTATCGCGGCGATGCGCCGGATCAAGACTGCCTTTGATCCGGCGGACATCATGAACGCCGGCGCGGTCGTTCGCCCGTTGGGAGAGAAGTCTGTCCGTTGAACCATGGGCCGCGAGCTGGCGATGCTTTCCAAACGGTGGGCTTCGATGCACCTCGATCAGCCAAATCGTCTTGTGTCCATAAAGAAAGAGCCACTCCGAAGGAGTGGCTCGAGTTGGGGAGGAAACGCTCCTTAGGGACTGCAGGGCCTGACTTCCGGCTCGATCTCAGATCGCGGAGATATCCAGCTTCGAGCCGTCGGTCAGACGCGACAGCCGGAACGGTGCGGGATCGACGCAAGGCGTGTCGTTGACGACGAGCTGTGCGGCCAGATAGCCGAGCCCTGGGCCCAGACCGAAGCCGTGACCCGAGCAGCCCGCTGCGAGGACGAGGCCCTTCACCCCGTCCACCTGCGACACAACAGGCACTGCATCGGGCGTGCAATCGACGAAGCCGCCCCAGGCGCTATCGATCTTGATTTCCCCGAGTTGGGGGAAGGTTTTCCGGACACTCTCCACCACTTGGCTCACCAGCCATTTCAAGGGCGGTGGATCCAGCACGCGATTCTGCTCGAAGATCCGATCGTCGTCGGTCAGCAGCGCCGACATCGAATCCGGTCCCGAAACGAACGATCGGCCAACGCCGAGCCTGACGTTCTTCAGCCGACGCAAGAACTGCGGCATGAATTCCCGGCTGTATCGGATCGCCTGGGGCGTGATTTCGAGGTTCGCCTTGCCGCTGATCGCAAGCGTATAGCTGCCGTCCAGTCGGCGCGTGATCGTGCAGTAGGGAGTGGAGACCGCCTCGCCTATGTTGATTGTCGGGGTAGAACGCAGCGCGGTCTGACGGATGCTCGCCTGGGGGAAGCTGATCCCGAGCGGCCGAAGCAAGCGCGACGACCAGGCGCCGGCGGCGCACAGCACCGCGCTGGTTCTGATATAGCCCTTCTCCGTCTGAACGCCCGCGATCTTGCCGTTGGCCAGGTCGAGCCCCCGCGCAGCGCATTCCTGGTGGATTGTGGCGCCCAGAGTTCTGGCCCCCTCGGCGATAGCCGGCGCGGCGAGCGCAGGTTCGGCCTTGCCGTCCCGCTCCGAATAGGTCCCGCCGACCCAGCTGTCGCGCGCTTCGGGGACGCGCTCGGCCACCTCCGCCCGGCTCAGCACGCGGGTGTCGACGTCGTACTCCCTGGCGACCTCGCGCCACCTTTCCCAGCCGGCGAGCACAGCCTCGTCGTGAGTCGCATAGACGAGACCGCAGCGCCGAAATCCGAGGTCCCGATTGATATCGCGCGTGAGCTCGTCCCATAGCCGCATGGAGATCACCGAGAGCGGCAGTTCGCGCCGGTCGCGGTTCTGCTGGCGGCACCAACCCCAGTTTCGGCTCGATTGCTCACAGGCCACGTGGCCCTTCTCGAGCAGCGCCACAGAGAGGCCGCGCTTCGCCAGGTAATAGGCGGCCGTAGAGCCGAGGATGCCGCCGCCGACGATGACGACGTCGGCCGCGGCCGGAAGACGCTCATCGCTGTGAATGCGCTCGACGTGGGGCGACATGTTTCAACGAACCTCGGCTGCCGGGAATACGAAAGCGAAGTCCCGATCAGCCCATCATCGCATCGTGCGCGCAATAGAATGTGCTGAAATCATCTCGGGCTTCGCAAGATGTTCGGGTTTTTGGCCGCTTGAATGATACGGGCTGCTCAGGCCCGACCAGTCCCAGTTCGGCGGAAGGCGGCGGGACCTGCCCGTCCGCTGGAGCGCGCTTGTGGCCCTCGGAAATTCCCCGATCTGCATCGATTGCTCCAGTAGATCGCTGGCCTTCATCGGTAAAATCCGAGGACGGCCTTGGTCTCCAAATACTCCTCCATGCCCTCACGGCCGTATTCGCGTCCGTTGCCGGAGCGCTTGTAGCCGCCAAAAGGTGCGTTGGGGTCCCAGTGGGGATGGTTGAGATGCACTTGACCCGACTGGATCCGCCTGGCGACGGCCCGCACCGTCTCCATATCGGTGCCCTGCACATGGGCGCCGAGTCCGTAGACGGTGTCATTGGCGATCGCGATCGCTTCGTCCACGGTATCGTAGGGAATGATCGACAGCACCGGGCCGAAGATCTCCTCCTGCGCGATCCTCATGTCGCAACGGACGTTCGAGAAGATGGTCGGCCGCGCATAGAAACCAATCTGAAGGTTGCGGGGCCTCCCGGGCCCGCCGATGACGAGCTTGGCGCCTTCATCCAGGCCGACACCGATCATGGTCTGCACGCGCTCGAACTGCGGCCGGTTGGCGATCGGGCCATGGGTCGTGCTTTCCCCAAGCGGATCGCCGACCACTAGCTCTGAAGCGGCCACTGCCGCCGAGGTCTCGACCTCTTTCATGTGTGAGCGAGGCACGAGCATGCGCGTCGGAGCGCTGCAGGATTGGCCGAGATTACGGAAGGCGGCGCCGACGCCGAGCGGAATAGCACGGCTGAGATCGGCGTCCGGCAGAATAATGTTCGGCGACTTGCCGCCGAGCTCCTGGGCGACACGCTTGACAGTGGGCGCCGCGGCCTGCGCGACGAGAACGCCGGCCCGGGTCGAGCCGGTGATCGAGATCATGTCTACCTGCGGATGCGACGCCAGACGAGCGCCGACGATCGGACCCGTTCCATTGACGAGGTTGAAGACGCCGGGCGGACAGCCGGCATCGTCCATCACCTCAGCGAATAGCAAGGCGCTCAGCGGCGATAATTCGCTCGGCTTCAACACCACCGTGCAACCGGCTGCGAGCGCGGGACCGACCTTGGCTGTGATCTGGTAGAGAGGCCAGTTCCAGGGGGTGATGAGACCGCAGACACCGATCGCCTCGCGCATGATCGCCGTGCTGCCGCGCGCGGCGATGAACTGATAATTCGCGAGATTGTCGCGAGCGACACGAATATGTTCGGCAGCCAGCGGCACCTGGGCTCGACGCGCATAGGTGATGGCAGCTCCCATCTCGCACGTGAGCGCCTGCGCGAACAACTCCAGCCGCTGGAGCAGCAAACCGTGAATCCGGTCGAGCAGCACCGCTCGGTCAGCAGGCGGTGTCATGGACCAGCCTGCGAAGGCTCGTCTGGCAGCTCCTATGGCGCAGTCCACATCATCGTCATCGCCGAGCGCGACGTCGGCGATCGGCTGCTCCGTCGCCGGATTGACGACGGTTGCTGCTGCCACGACTGATCCGACCGGCTTCCGCCATCCTCCGTCGATGTAGAATTTTCCGAGGAAGCCGGCTTCCGTCAGGTGTCGAAGGGGAGAGGTCATTGGAAGCGATCCTTTCGACAACCTACCAGCCGCGCATCCGTGGCCATCGCGCTGCGATCGCGTCGCTGCCGGCGGAGACGGCGTTGTACAGTTCGTGTTGCGACGCCGTCGCACAGGCGTGATTGGGCCGGATGCGGACCTTCGCGCCGATCGGAAGATTGGGCAAAGCCTGCGCCGACCCGGGTCTGACGGCGAGGATCCCGTGCTCCTGGCTCGCTTGCGAAACGATCAGGTCAGGAAAGACTTTGCCGGCCACGTCGCAGACCAGACCGTATCCCTGGTCGACCCGCTGCGCCGCGGTGCCGCGGTCGCGCGACAGCGCCATCCACCCGGCATCGACCAGGATCCAGCCCTTCTCGGGCTTCTTGCCGATCACGGTGGCGAGCACAGAGATCGCGATGTCGTCGGTGGTGCAGACACCGACACCGTGCATCACCAGATCAAAGAACATGTAGACGCCGGCTCGCATTTCCGTGACGCCGGTCAGGTCTTCGGCAAAATGGGCGGTCGGCGTCGAGCCGACGCTGACGACCGGGCACTCATGCCCCGCCGCGCGCAACCTCTCCGCCGCAGCGACGGCCACGGCCCTCTCGTTTTCCGCAGCCGCGACAAGGGCCGCGGGCGTGCTGAGGCCGTAGGATTCGCCGGCATGGGTGAGAATGCCTACGAGGTCGACGCCGGCCTTGGCCACGGCGGCCGCGACGGCGATGAGCTTGGGATCCTCAGCGGTCAGCCCGCCACGGTGACCGTCGCAGTCGATTTCGATGAAAGCAGACGGCGCTACGCCGGCGGCACGAGCGGCCGCGCCGAGGATGATCGCCTGCTCCGGCGAATCGAGCAGCACCTTGAGGTCGATGCCTGCTTTGCGCAGACGCATCGCTCTTCCAGCTGTGTGGGGCGCCAGACCCACGGCATAGGTGATGTCCCGGAATCCATGCTGCGCGAAGTACTCCGCCTCCGCCAAGGTTGAGACAGTGATTGGTCCCGCCCCCGATGGATAGACGCGTTGGGCGACGTCAATGGATTTCGCCGTCTTCATATGGGGACGCAGCACGACGCCTTGCCGGGCCATACGAGAGGACAGGCGCGCCAGATTGCGGTCCAGCCGGTCCTTGTCGAGCAGGAGCGCCGGTGTTGCCAGCGCACCAATCGTTGCGGCCGTCTCGCCCGGCCCGGCGTTCGGGACATCCGTCCTGTCTATCTCCACGTGTAGCATCCCGATATCCCTTAGCCGAATGACTGGTTGGCGAGCCCGAACATGCGGGCCGGTCCAGTCCATGCAGCCGGCGTCCCCAGCACCATGGTGGTGGCATCACTAACCTGCTGCAGGCCGATGCTTTCGAGCCATTCCCCGAGCTGCGAGGAGGCCGGAGTATCGATCCGGACGAAGACAGGCCCGAGCCGCGCGATCGCGAACTCGATCAGCGCGCGTGCATCGGTCGGGCTCTCGGCCACCACGGGACCGATGACATACCCTCGGCCGAAGAGCCGAGAGATGGCGTAGCCGCAAAGTATGCCGTCACGCAGCAGGGCATAACCGTCACCACTATCGAACAGCCGATTCAGCAACTGCCGCCGCTCCAACCCGGTAGCAGTGCGGTCGAGCCGCGCGATCGCCTCGAACTCCGATGCGGCCATCGGTCTGAGGAGGCCCGATCGCGGCGTCTCGTGGCTTTGGCGTCGAATTCCCTGATGCTGATGGATGATCCCGGTCGGCAGAAAACCGCGGCGGCGATAAAGCGTGATGCCTTCGGCCGTCGAATTCAACGCGATGGTCCGTGGGCGCGCGGACGCCAGCAACGCATCCATCAGCCGCGCCCCATAGCCGCGGCCTTGAGCGGCCTTCGCGACGATGATCATGCCGGCGGACGCGTGAGTCTCGCCGTATGGCCACCACGCCGCGGTTCCGATCACCGTCCCCTCGCGCTGCAGAACAAACCCATGACCCAGCTGCAGCGCAACGTCCCAATCCTCGATCCGGTACGGCCAAGACATCTCCTGCGAGAGCTTCAGGGCGCCCTCCAGGTGCGATCTAGCGAATGGAAGCAGGACCACGTCTTCATTGACGTGACGATCGGCCTGGTAAGCTGCGGTTGTCATATTGAATCGACGTCTCTTGCTCGGTTTGCCGGCCTAATCGCCAATGCCTGACGGGCACCGACTATCCGATGATCTCGCATGATCTGCAGCCTATCTTGCACCCCACAGCATTACGCGTCGCACTGGAGCCAAGTTCGGCACAGGATTTCATGGATTGTGCGGTAGGACGACCAATCTGCTGTCAGCGGCTGGCGCGCCACAACGCGATCCGGTCCCGCATGCGATAGCTCTGGATGAAGGCCGGCATGAACCACGGATCCCCACGATAGAACGGGATGAAGGCCGGAGGGCGGAAGTCGAAAGCCGTGCGTGCCCGCTCCTCATGCCTCATGAGCTTGTGGGCTGCATGCATACCGATCCATGGGGCCCAAACCACGCCCGAGCCGCAAAAGCCGGTGGCATAGACGATGCCGTCCTTCTGGAAGATGCGAGGGATCATGTCGCGGTTCATCGCCACGTTGCCGAACCAGCTGTGCGAGAGGCGAACGCTCTCCAGTTCCGGAAACAGATTGACCAGGCCCTTGCGGAGCAGCAGCTTCGGAGCGATTGGATCGCCGACGCGGGAGCTGTCGCGGCCACCGAGCAGAATGCGTTTGCCGTCCGGCGAAGGTCGGTAATAGAAGCCGACCCCCCGATTCTCGATGATCATCATCCGTTTCGGCATCAGCCGCGCCATGACGTCGGGCGCGAGCTCCTCGGTTGCAATGATCCGGCTGCGGACCGGGACCAATCTGCGGCGCAGGAAGGGCACGGCACCATCGGTGTAGCCGTTGGTACAAACCAGCACCTGACGCGCCGTCACCGTGCCCGCCGCGGTGACGACGCGGAATTCGGCACCATCTCTTTCGATCGAAATCACCGGCGTCCGCGCGTGGACCGCCAATCCCGAAGCCAGCGCGACACGCAGCAGCTCGGCGTGGAATTTGGCCGGGTGCAGTCCGCCGATGTCCATCCGAACCGTGCCGCCGCGATAGACATCCGTGCCGATGTACTTGCGCTGCTCGGCATAGGGAACCGCATAAGCCTCGATCTTCAGCTTGTTCGCCAGCCTCTCAGCAGTGCGCGCCATGGCTTCGTATTGCTCATAGCCGAAGGCGCCCTTGAATTGCCCCACCGGCTGGAAGTCGCAGGCGAGGCCTTCCGTCTTGATGAAATCGTACAGGAACTCGCGTGCGGCCTTGCCTTCCGCCTCGATCGCCAGCGCCTTCTCTTCACCAAACCGTCGCGTGAGCGCCGCGTAATCCGGACGAATGGATCCGCTGGTGATTCCGCCGTTGCGCGTCGAGGCTCCTTCGCCCGGATCCATTGCATCAAAGGCTGCAACCGAGCGCCCCTCGCGCGCGAGCACCAAACCAGCCGACAGCCCGGCGTAGCCCGCGCCCACGATCAGCACGTCGAGCTTCGTGGGCAAGGGTTGCGGAGGCAGCGGCTTCAGCGGGGCGGCTTCCCACCAGTATGGCGTCGCCTTCTCGTCTACTCTGGGCGCATGCATGGCGTTTGCTTTTCTAAAGTCTTGTCGTGTTCAGCCGAGCCTTGGCTCGAGCTGATCAGATATGGTCGTTTCGAACGTCGAGGGCATCACGCAACCCATCGCCGATGAAGTTGAAGCTCGTCACCGCGATCGTAATCGCGGCGCCGGGAATGATGGCGAGCCATGGAGCGCTCGCCAGATATTGCTGGGCGCCGTTGAGCATGTTGCCCCAACTCGGCAGCGGCGGCTGGATGCCGTAGCCGAGGAAGCTGATATAGGCTTCCAGAAGAATCGCACGGGCGACCGCCAGGCTTGCGGCGACGATGATTGGGCCGATGGCATTGGGCAGGACCTCGCGGAACATGATGTGCCTTCGGCTCAGTCCCACCATGCGTGCAGCCTGGACAAACTCGCGCTCGCGCAGCGAGCGGACCTCGGCTTCGACGATTCTGGCGGTCTCCATCCAGCTCGTGGCCGCTATGATGACGGTGATCATCACCGGGCTCGGCCGCAGCATTGCGGCCAGCGCCAGCACGAGGAAGATCGAGGGATAGGAAAGAAAGCCGTCCACCGTGCGCATCAGCGCAGCCCCGACCCAGCCGCCGCGATAGCCTGCGGTCACGCCGACCAGGGTGCCGATCAGCGTCGATAGCAGCATCGCGGAGAATCCCACCAGCAGCGAGACGCGCCCGGCCGTCAATAGCCGTGCGGCCAAGTCACGACCCAAAGGGTCGGTGCCGAAATAGTGGTGACCAGTGAGAGGTGGCGCAAAGCGGGCGCGCAAATCGATCTGGAGCGTGTCGTAAGGTAAGGCATAAGGGCCAATGGCGCACGCCAGCACAAGCAGGGTGATCATCGCGATCCCGACGAGTGCCAGATGATGGCGCATGAAGCGCGCCACCGCACGGCTGTGCCACCAGCGAGTAGGAGCTGCGTGCACGACGATGGCGGTCATATCTGCTGCCTCCTGGTAACAGGGTGAGCCGGCGGGCTCAGCCCAGGCGAATGCGCGGGTCGAAGGTGGCGATGACGATGTCTGCGATCAGGTTGCCCAACACGACCAGGATGGCCGAGAATATCAGCAGCCCCATCACGACGGGATAGTCGCTGTAACCGAGACTATCGAGAAACAGCCGACCCATTCCCGGCCAGGTGAAGACAGTCTCGGTCACCAATGCGCCGGTCAGAATGCTGGGCAATTGCATCCCCGCCAGCGTGATCATCGGCAGCAGCGCATTGCCGACGACGTGCTTCAGCAGGATGCGTCGTTCGCTCACGCCCTTGGCGCGGGCGGTCTTGACGAAATCCTGACTCAGCGCTTCGAGCGTCGCCGTGCGCATGTAGCGGCTCCAGATCGCGACATGAACCAGCGACAGCACCAGGCTGGGCAAGATCAGATGGTGCAGATAATCCAGCACCGAGCCGTCGCCGATCGTGTACATGTTGCCCGCAGGAACCCACCCGAGCTTCAGCGTAAAGATGTAGATGCCGATGAGGCCGAACCAGAACGTCGGGACCGAAAGTGCCACCATGGCACCCACCGTCGCGCAATAGTCGAACAGGGAGTAGCGGTGGGTAGCACCGCGGATGCCGATCCAGGTGCCGGCCGCGATCGCCAATGCAGTGGACGTGCCCATCAGCAGCAGCGTCGCCGACAGATGTCGGCCGATCACCGCCAGCACCGCAGAGCCATCGCGGAAGGAGTGTCCCCAGTCGCCCCGGATCAGTCGCCAGGCCCAGTCGAGATACTGAAGCCACAGGGGTCGGTTCAGCCCAAGCTGCGCTGCGAGGCGCTCGACGTCCTTCTGGGTCATGCCGGGATCGAGCCCGAATTGCGCGAGAGGACCGCCAGGCATGAGGTTGAGAACCGTGAAGCCGATGATCGAAACGATCACCAGCAGCACGACGCTCTGCGAGAGACGATTGAGCAGAAAGGCGGACATTCGAGCCCTCCGTTAGCGTGACAGCGCTGCCGCCGGCTTGCAGGTTCGGCGGCAAGACATCAGCTCGCCCAGTACCAGGCCAGCGCATTCCAGGATTCCGTGCGCGTATTGCCGTTCGGCACGAAGCCGTTGATGCCTTTCTTGAGACCTTCGACCGCATTGCTCTGGTACAACGGAAGGAACGGTAGGTCGCGACGAACGAGTTCCTGGACGCGAGAGTAGATCGCGCGCCGGGCCTCAGGATCGAAGGTGCGCGCGCCCTTGTCGAGCAGGGCGTCGACTTCCGGATTTGCGAACTGCGCATTGTTCGAGCCGCGGCCGCCCTTGGCTCCGATCGAGCGCGAGTGCAGGCGATTGGTGACATCGGGATCGGCGCCGATCAGATACGAGCTACCGACGATCACGGAATCGAACTGCGATTGCATCCAGAACTCGCCCCACATCACGGCGGCGGGCAGGTTCGATATCTTCATCTCGACGCCCAGCTGCGCAAAGGTTTGCTGCAGGAACTGCTGCACCTGCTCGCGCAGCGGATCGCCGGAGGTGGTCGAATTGGTGAAGGACAGACGAACACCGTTCTTGGTCCGGATGCCGTCCCGTCCCGGGGCCCAGCCGGCCTGATCGAGGATCTTGCGCGCGCGATTCAGGTCGAACTGGTGCAGCGGCAGATTGGCGTTGAAGTAGAGGGACTGCCGCGGCATGAAGGTCTCCGTCGGAGTGGGCACGCCGTAGTAGAGCCCCTGGATGATCGCCTCCTTGTCGATCGCCGCATAAAGCGCCTCGCGGACCGCAAGTTCCTTGAACTGCGGGCGCTCGAGGTTCAGGTAGAAGGACTCGAACGAGGCCCTTGGGACCAGCGTCACCACGCGGTTCGGCAGCGTCTTGGCTTCACCATAGTGATCGGGAGTGATGTAGGGCTGACCGACGAGATCGATGTCGCCGCTCTTGAACTGGGTGTAGAGGACGGTGAGATCGGGAATGTATTTGAAGACCAGCCGCTCGATATGGGGGCCTTCACCGAAGTATTCGGTATTGGCCACGAGCTCGAGATGATCACCAGCAACCCGCTTCCCCCACTTGAACGCGCCGGTGCCGACCGGCGCCTGGTTGAAGGCCGCGTTGTTCGGATTGGCCTCTTTCTCCAGGATGTGCTTGGGCACGATGAAGGTTTCGGTGAGGAACGACAGATACGGCGCAAAGGCTTCTTCCATTCGCCACGAGATCTCCGTGGGCGAGACCACCGTAATGTCGCGCACGAGAGTGTGACCGGACGTGCGCCAAGCCCGGAAGTTGGGGTTCGTGATCAGTTCGAGCGTGAACTTCACGTCCTCGGCGCTGAAAGGCTTGCCGTCGTGCCAGCGGACATCGTCACGCAAACGAATGCGCCATTTGAGACCGTCTTCCGAAATGCCGCCGTTCTTCTGGTTCGGCACTTCCAGGGCGAGGTTGGGCTGAATGACACCTTGGGGATCGATGCGGAAAAGCGCGTCGAAAACCGAGAAATGCACGCCATCGTCGACTTCAATGTGGGCCATCAGCGGATTGAAAACGGTCGGCTCCTGTCCAAGTCCGACGATGACGCGGCCGGTTGGCTTTGCCGAAGAAGTACGCGCGAAGGCCGACTTGCCCAAGAGATTGGGCGCGAAGAGGCCGGCAGCTCCACCAATCGCCACCATGCGCAGGGCATCGCGCCGCGAGTAGTTCGATGTCGTCGCAGAACGCTTGGTCATAACGTCTCTCCTTGCCTGTGGTGTCCGACGCGGCTTTCATCCTGGGGCATGTTCCCGGGCTGCTCGCCGGGGATCGCGGCCACCAGTTCTCGGGTGTAGCTGGATTTCGGGTCGAGGAAGATCTGGGACGGCGGTCCGCGCTCAATGATCTGTCCTCGATGCATGACGGCGATTTCATCGCAGATCTGGCTTGCGACGCGCAGATCATGGGTGATGAAGATCATCGAGACGCCCGTCTCGCGCTGAATCTGATCCAGCAGCTTCAAGATCTGGGCCTGGATCGATACGTCGAGCGCGGAGACGGCTTCGTCGGCAATCAGCAGCTTCGGCTTGAACATCAGCGCCCGCGCGATGCCGATGCGCTGGCGCTGCCCGCCAGAGAACTCGTGCGGATAGCGGTCGAAGGCTCCTGAATCGAGGCCGACATGGGACAGAAGCTCCCGCGCCCGCTCGGCAGCCTCGCTGTATGGCACCCCATGCGCGACGGGCCCGACCGTGAGAATATGTCCGACCGTCGATCGTGGATTCAGCGAGGCAAAGGGATCCTGGAAGATCATCTGGATCCTGGGCCGCAGCGATCGAAACTCGGCCTCGGAAAGCCCAGCGATGTCGCGCCCTTCGAACAGAATCGAGCCGCTGTCGCACGCCATGAGCTTGATCAGCAGCCGACCGAGCGACGACTTGCCCGAACCGCTCTCCCCCACGACGCCGAGCGTGCGGCCCGACGTGAGGTCGAAGCTGACCCCATTGACCGCAGGCACGATGCGCTGCGTGCGGAAAAGCGCGCTGCCGCTGCGATAGGTCTTTGCGAGGCACTCGACCTTGAGAATGGCCACTGGCTCAGCAGCTTCCAAGGGCACACGGTTTTTGCCGGTCAGGTGCGGGACGGCTGCGATCAGGCGGCGCGTATAGAGGTGGCTGGGCGACTTCAGCACCTGCTCGGCACTGCCCTGCTCCACGCAATGGCCTTTCTCCATCACCACAACGTAATCGGCGATCTCAGCCACGACACCGAAGTCATGAGTGATGAACATGACGCTCATCCCCTTGCGGCGTTGAATGTCGCGGATCAATTTGAGGATCTGCGCCTGGGTCGTCACGTCCAGGGCGGTGGTCGGCTCGTCTGCAATCAGGATCGCGGGCTCGAGAGCCAGAGCCATGGCGATCATCACGCGCTGCCGCTGTCCGCCTGAAAGCCGGAATGGATACTGGTGATACATGAGCTGCGGATCTGGCAGACCCACTTCAATCAACAGGTCAATTGCCCTGCTGCGACGGGAGGCCGGCGTTCCAACGTCGTGCGCAGCCATCACCTCCTCGATTTGCGCGCCCACGGTCATCAGCGGGTTGAGCGCCGAGAGAGGGTCTTGAAAGATCATTGAAACGACGCGGCCGCGCAGGCCGCGGAGCTTGTTGGGCGAGAGACCTACGATGTTCATCCCGTCCAGGTGGATCGCACCCGAGGAGACCCGGATCGCTTTCGGTAGAAGCCCCATGATCGCATTCGCGGTGACCGACTTGCCCGATCCGGATTCCCCGATGATACAGAGAATCTGTCCGCGTTTCAGATCGAATGAGATGTTCTCGACGGCGTATGCCCGCTCCATTCCTTCCGGCAGACTCACGGTCAGTTCGCGCACCGACAGCGCGACATCGACGGGGCTTGCCACCTGGATGCCAGAGGCCATGAGAGCATCCTCCTTTTTCAAGCCAGTGCCGTCATCTTGCTGCGGCCGGCGCCTTCGGCTCCTTGCGCCTCCGCGCTCCTTGGACAGGTCAATAATTCGCCGCTCAACTTGCCATTCCTTAATTGGAGGCTGCGACATGGTTCAGGCCTCTTCGCGCAAGAAGCAAGAGCCGTTGCTCAGAGCGCCGCGCCGACCCGTTCGGCTACCTCGATCGAAGCGAAGCTCCTTCATGGCTTGATCCCTTCCGCGAAGGCCTGCTCCTGGACAAGGCTCATGCAAGTTGCCTCTTTGAACTTCGACCATCGATCGGTTGGTTCAGCCGATCTTGACGATGTCGATCACCCCGGAGTCGCCGAAAGCCGGCATCGAAGCAGCAGGAACTTCTGAAAACGAAGTCCGATTTGGCATTTCAGTCTGCGCCGCCAAGTCGCCGTGGCCCCTGCCGGGAAGGCGCGCAATGGATTGCGGGAGCGCGAGCGTCGGTCTCGCCGCCTGCAAGTGCGGTGCAAGCAAAGTTATTTTCGCAACAATTGCCTGTGTCAAAGACAGTAAACCGCAGGATATTCGGTCTCACGACGAAAGTCCGCGGGGGCTGCGGCAATTCCTCGGTTACGCTACGGCAACCACCGGAGATCCTTGTCCGATGAGCGCGCCGCTCCTGCATATCGAATCCAGTCCATCCCTACCTCGTGAGGCAGATGTCGTGATCATCGGCGGCGGCGTGGTGGGCGTGTTCACGAGCTACTATCTCGCTCGTCGCGGCCTCAAGGTTGCTTTGCTCGAAAAGGGCCGCGTCGCCGCCGAGCAGTCCAGCCGCAACTGGGGATGGTGCCGCCAACAGAACCGAGATGCGCGCGAGTTACCGCTTGCCACCAAGAGCCTGGATCTCTGGGAAAGGGTTGCCGGAGAGACTGGTGATGATACGGGTTTTCGCCGCTGTGGGCTTTTGTATCTGTCGAACGACGAGAATGAGCTGGCCGGCTGGGCAAAGTGGCGCGACTTCGCCAGGACCGTCGGGGTCACGACGCACATGCTGAGTGCGGGTGAAGCGAGCGAGCGAGGCAGGGCGACCGGTCGCAAGTGGAAGGGCGGCGTCTTCTCGCCGACAGACGGGACGGCAGACACGTCCAGGGCCGTGCCCATTGCCGCGCGCGCGATCATGGCGTCGGGCGGCACGGTGCACCAGCAATGCGCGGCGCGCGGCTTGGAGCTCACTGCCGGCCGGGTCAGCGCAGTGGTGACCGAGGCGGGCACGATCCGGACGAAGACGGCTGTCATGGCAGGCGGTGCATGGGCTTCGTCGTTTTGCAACCAGCTCGGCATTCGCTTCCCACAGGCATCCGTACGCTCTTCCATTCTGTCCCTGGCCCCGGGCCCAGCCGGCCTGCCTGACGCCTTGTACGCCGGGCTCGTATCGGCGACGCGACGCGGCAACGGCGGATACACGTTGGCAATCAGCGGGCGCGCGCGAGTCGATCCGACGCCGCAGCAGTTCAGGTTCAGCCGCGAATTCCTGCCCATGTTCGCCCGCCGGTGGCGAAGTCTCAGCCCTGGGGCCTTTGAAGGCTTGAGGCAGCGTCATGAATCTCTGGCGAAGTGGCGGCTCGACGCGGTGACCCCGATGGAGCTGAACCGGACGCTCGATCCTCGCCCTGACATGAGGCAGATTCGGCTGACGCATCGACGAGCCTGTGAGCTCGTGCCGGAACTCCAGCACGTCGCAATCTCAAACGTCTGGGCCGGCTACATCGACAGCACGCCGGACGGCATTCCCGCAATCGGTGAAGTTGAGTCCATTCCAGGGTTCATCCTTGCGGCGGGATTCAGCGGCCACGGTTTTGGAATTGGCCCAGGCGCGGGGCATATGATCGCCGACATCATCACGGGCAGTCCGCCGATCGTCGACCCGCGCCCCTACAGGCCGGAGCGGCTGAAAATGAGCGCCTGGGGCAAGGTCAGCGAGTTCTGAATTGCAGCTTCTGCCTCGGTGGGAAAAGGTGCTGGTTGATGCTATGACAATGCATATGACGCTGAAATCTCAAAGCCCTCACGCCGTTATCGGCCCCATCTGATGGCATTGCTATGAAGCTCGAATAAGATCGACATCAGGATTTTATGCGAACTGCAGAAGAACGGGCGGATTTCCAACGTCGAGCTCGCCGAGCTGATCAATCTTTCCCCAAGCCCGTGCCTGATGCGGGTCAAGAGACTCCAGACGGAGGGCTTCATCACCGGCTATTCGGCCCAGATCGATGTTGCCAAGCTCGGACAAACTCTGACTGTGTTCGCGGAAATCACCCTGAAGAATCACCGGCAGATCGATTTCGCGCGCTTTCTCACGACCATCGAAAAGATCGATTCCGTCGTCGAATGCCATCTCGTTTCCGGCGGGTACGACTATCTCGTCAAGTTCATCACGGCGGGGATCAGCGAATACCAGGCCGTCATGGAAAGGCTGGTCGAGATGGATATCGGCATCGACAAATATTTCAGTTTTGTCGTGCTGAAGTCCCCGATCGTGAAATCCCATCTGCCTCTCGAAAGCATATTCAACGGCTAAAGGACAGGCTCGGTCCTTATCCTTTCATGGCCGCGCGGACGTCCTTGTCTTCGAGCGTCTGGTCCAGCGTCGTCCTGGTCCGCTCGATGATGCCGTCGATGTCCGCATCCGTGCAGCAGAGCGGCGGCGCGTAGCCCAGCACGCCCTGGGCAAAGGCGCGGATGACGAGGCCGTTGTCCCATGCGCGGTCGAAAATGCGGCGCGCTGGATCGGCTTCCGCCGGCAGCGGCGTCTTGCGCTCCTTGTCAGTGACGAGCTCGATTGCCGCCAGCATGCCGCGACCGCGGACATCGCCGACGAGCGGATGATCGGACAACGCGCGAAGGCCTTGCATCAGGCGGTGCCCGGCCTTCCGGCCGTTTTCCAGCAAGCCGTTTTCATAGAGATCAAGGCAGGCGAGCCCAACGGCCGCACTGACGGGATGGGCGGAATAGGTGTAGCCGTGGCCCACGGCCGCCTTGCCGGCACCATCGGCAATGGTGTCGTAGACGCGGTCCGACATCAGAACGGCCCCCATCGGCACATAGCCCGAAGTCAGGCCTTTTGCCGTGGTCATGAGATCCGGCACGACGTCATCCTCTTCACAGGCGAACAGCGGACCGACACGGCCAAAGCCGGTGATGACCTCATCGGCAACGAACAGAATGTCGTACTCCTTGCAAACAGCGTGCATGGCCTTCATCCAGGACGGCGGCGGAACGAGGACGCCTCCGGACCCCTGTACCGGCTCGACATAGAAGGCCGCGACGCGTTCGGCGCCGAGCTCGGCGATCTTGGCCCGCAGAGCCGCGACAGACGCCGCAATGATCGCCTGGGGATGCGAACCGGCGGGATTGCGATAGGCGTAGTGCGATGGGATCTTGTGCTGCCAGTCGTATGGCACCCCGAAGCCCGCATGAAAGGCCGGCAGCGCGGTCAAGCCGGCCCCTGCCGTCGACGATCCGTGGTAGCCGGACTCGACGGAAATGAACTGATCCTTCTGCGGCCTCCCCTCGGCATGATAATAGTACCGGATGAAGCGGATCGTGCTGTCGACGGCATCCGAACCACCCAGCGTGAAATAGACATGGTTCAGATCGCCGGGCGCCAGTTCAGCCAGCCTTGCGGCCAACCGGATGGCCGGGTCGGAGCCCAACCCGAAATAACCCGTCGCATAAGGCAGTTCGCGCAGCTGCCTCAAAGCCGCTTCGACGATGCTGTCCTGTCCGTAGCCGGCATTGACACACCACAGACCCGCAAAACCGTCGAGCAATTGACGTCCCGAGAGATCGGTCAGCGTCGCGCCCTTCCCTGACTTCAGCACGCGGACGCCCGTCGCCTCGTGGCTGCGAAACGATGAGACCGGGTGAATCAGATGCGCGCGATCGAGTTCAATCAGCGAGTTGCTCAACATGTCGCCCTCCAGCTCAACCGCACTGCTTGTGCGGCCACCACGATGTCTTCGGAGCTCAACGTAAGACGCCCAGGACAGCAGTTGCTCCCGGGCTGACCATGGACGAAGGGCATTTTGACTATCATTGACGACCGGCGCCGCATCTTATGCGGGCATCGGGCCGCGCAAGGCACAAGTCGGAGGCGCCTTTTCACACAACTCTCTGCCACAGCGCCGATCCGATACGACACAATCTGCTCCCGGTCGCCGCGACAGCGGTGCTTTATCCGGCCGCCTGCCCGCTATGATGCCTGTCGTACCGGAACACGGTGCGTGAGGACCGAAAAGGATCGAGCCATGGCAACGTTTAGACCCAAGTACATCACCTTCGACTGTTACGGCACGCTGACCAATTTCGACATGGCCGGCGCGGCAAGGAGAGTCTATGGCTCTCAACTTTCTGCCACGACGATGGCAAGTTTCATCAAGGATTTCGCTGCCTATCGCCTGGACGAGGTTCTTGGCGCATGGAAGCCGTACTTCGAGGTCGTGCATAATTCGGTAGAGCGCGCGTGCAAGCGCAACGGTATCGTATTTCGGCCGGAGGATGCCCAGCGCATCAATGAAGAGATCCACACATGGGGTCCACATCCCGACGTCCCGGCGGGTCTTGCCAAAGTTGCCAGGGAGATTCCGCTGGTCATCCTGTCGAACTCCATGAAGAACCTCATCATGTCGAACGTGGAGAAGCTCGGCGCTCCGTTCCACATGGTCATCACCGCGGAGGAGACCGGCGCCTACAAGCCGCGTATGAAGGGCTTCGAGTATATGCTGGACAAGCTGGGCTGCGGCCCGGAGGACATCACCCACGTCTCCTCCTCCTTCCGCTACGACCTGATGACGGCCTATGACTTGGGCATCAAGAGCAAGGTCTGGGTGAACCGCGGTCACGAGCCCGCGAACCCCTTCTATGAATACACCGAAGTCGCTGACATCGGAGGGCTTGCCGCGGCCGTCGGCTTGGAGCCTCTTCGCAAAAGCGCGTGAGCGCAGTTCTTTTCGGCCTCTCACGACTTGCGTTGTGACGGAAAAAAGGGGGCGGTTCGACCGCCCCCTTTTCTTGTTTCGGATATTGATCTGAAGGGCCGCTCAGTCCAGTCCACCGACATGGAGCGCCTTGGTCTCGAGATATTCTTCGATCCCGAGCTGGGATCCCTCGCGTCCGAGGCCCGACTGCTTGACGCCGCCGAAAGGCGCAACCTCGGTCGAGATCAGGCCGGTGTTCAGCCCGACCATGCCGAACTCGAGCGCCTCGGCAACACGCCAGGAGCGCTTGAGGTTTTCAGTGTAGAAATAGGCGGCAAGGCCGAACGGCGTGCCGTTGGCGATCGCAATCGCCTCGTCCTCGGTCTCGAACCGGAACAGCGGCGCGACCGGCCCGAAGGTCTCCTCTGAAGCGAGGAGCATCTCCGTGGTCGCCCCGCCGAGCACGACAGGGCGGGCATATTGCCGCCCTTCCGGCACCGACTCACTTTCCGCGATGAGCTTTGCGCCCTTGTTCAGGGCGTCCGTGACGTGCCGCTTGATCTTCTCGATTGCCGCGCCATTGATCATCGGCCCAATCGCAACGTCGTCTTCCGTGCCTGGACCGACCTTCATTCTTGCGACCTGGCTGGCAAGCTTCTGGGCGAAGGCGTCGTAAATGCCGGATTGAACGAGAATGCGATTGCAGCAGACGCACGTCTGCCCGCCATTGCGGAATTTTGACGCAATTGCCCCCTCGACCGCTCGGTCGATATCGGCATCGTCGAAGACGATGAACGGCGCGTTGCCACCGAGCTCGAGGCTCAGCCGCTTGATGTTGTCAGCAGCACCCTTCATCAACAAGGCACCGACGCGGGTCGATCCGGTAAACGAGATCTTGCGGACGGTTTCGTTGGCCATCAGCTCCGCGCCGATGTCCGTCGGCATGCCCGTCACGATGTTGATCACGCCCGCTGGAATTCCGGCCCGTTCAGCCAGAACAGCGATGGCGAGAGCTGAAAAAGGCGTAAACTCGGATGGCTTGATGACGACTGTGCAGCCCGCGGCAAGCGCTGGTGCCACCTTGCGCGTGATCATCGCGTTGGGGAAATTCCAGGGCGTGATGATCCCGCAGACGCCGACCGGTTCTTTCAGCACCAGAATGCGGCGATCAACACTGGGCGCCGGGATTGTCGATCCGTTGATGCGGCGGGCCTCTTCCGCAAACCATTTGACGAAGGATGCCCCGTAACGGATCTCTCCGAGCGATTCAGCAAGCGGCTTGCCCTGTTCCAGCGTGAGCAGAAGAGCCAAATCCTGCTCATGGCGTCGCATGAGCTCGTACCAACGCTCCAGCAGCGCAGCACGCTCCGCATGAGCCTTGGTCTTCCACTGCTTGAACGCAGCGGCCGCCGCCTCGATTGCTGCCCTGGTCTCAATTCGGCCCATATCGGGGATGGTGCCAAGCACTTTCTGGCTGGCAGGATCGATGACATCAACGCAGACTTTCGTGCTCGCATCCCGCCAAGTGCCGCCGATCAGCGCTTGCTGGCGAAACAGATCCTTGTCCTTCAATGCAATCATCGCCTTGCTCCTTGCTTCGTGCCCGACTCCGCCGTCACTGCCTGGATTTGCGAGTGACGGGACGAAGCCCTCTCATGCGAGCAGTACATGCCCGCACGCCGCATTTTTCATTGATCATGAAGTGCCTGGCCGCGCTGAATCTCGTCAGATGCTGGCTTGAAAGTTGAATATTCCAACGGCCGCCCTCAGCATCGCCTCAGTCGTAATGGCAGACGTAGATCTTTCGCACGGTCTCGATCGTGCGCCAGATCCCGACAAAGCCAGGCTTCATCACAAAGCTGTCGCCGGCACGGTATCTTCTGATCTCACCACCCTCTTCCTCGATTTCGATCAGGCCAGAGAGAATGTGACAAAACTCGAAGGTGGTGCCCTTGATGGAATGGGTCTCGCCAGGCGTCGCTTCCCAGACGCCGGTCAGCACCTTCTCGCCTTTCGAGGCGTCCTGTGCCCAGGTCTTGAACGATGGATTGCCCGAAATGAGCCGCTCCGGGGCAGGCAATGCGTTCTTTGGTGTGAAGTCCGGATTGGTGTCGATGGTGACCAGAAGTGACATGGCGCTTTTCCTGTTAATAGCCGAGTGTTCGATCGACGAGGCCGATCGGATTTCGTCCGGCGCGGTGGCGCCGGATGTTCTCTATGACCGATTGTGCCGCCGTATGCGGTTGGGTCACGGACGCGATATGCGGCGTGATGATCACCTTCGGATGGGACCAGAGTGGATGATTTTCCGGCAGCGGCTCGGGATCGGTGACGTCGAGCATCGCTGCTGCCAAATGCCCGCTGTCCAGTGCCTCGATGAGCGCGCCCTGGTCAAGCTGCGGGCCGCGGCCGACATGCAGCAGCCTCGCTCCCACCGGCAAAAGCGAGAAAAGCCTTGCGTTCAGGATGCCGCTCGTTTGCTCCGTCAGGGGAAGAAGACAGACGAGGATATCCGTTCCTCGCAGGAAGTCGCCAAGCTGGTCGTCGCCATGGAAGCAGGCGACTCCCTCGACAGCTTTTTCGCTGCGGCTCCACGCGGCGATGGGAAACTGGAACGGCTTCAGGCGGTCGATTGCAGCCTGCCCCAGCATGCCAAGCCCCAGGAAGCCAATACGCCGATCGGTCGCCTGGGACGTTGCAAGCGCTTGCCAAAGGCCCCTTCTCTGCTGCCCTTGATAAGCCAGCATCTCGCGATGGAGCGTCAGCACACCAAGGACGACGTATTCCTGCATCATGCGTATGATGCCATCCTCGACCATGCGCACGAGCTTCACCTGCTCGGGTATGGTTTCCGGCTTGAACTGGTCAACGCCAGCCCCGATGGAAAAAAGCACCTCCAGATTACAAAAACGCGAGACATCGTCGGGCACGTTCCAGGTCAGCAGGTACCGTATCTTTTCCGGGTCGATGGATTCGCTGCAATGGTAAAATTCCAGGTCAGGCAGCTCGCACGCAAAAGCCTTGCGGAAGACTGCCCCCCTGGCAGCATCAGAATTGAAAAGAAATGCCATCGATGCACGCCTCCGCCTCGCTCGGCATGTCGACGACGCCAGGAAGAGCGATTAGCCTTGCAAGACTTTCTTGGGGATTCCCGGCGATCCGCTCTGCCGGCACAGTTTCTTGCCGAACACCGAGAGGGTAGCTGCACGCCGGAGCTTTCCCTGCCGAATTACGTTGCAATACAAGCCGAAGATTTCGAAAAGAAAGCCCAAACAGGGGAAACCTGCTGGCTTTTCGTGCAATAGTGCGGCGAAATACGCCCGCTACCCCATTGTGGCGGAAGAGAAAAGGCGCGATGTGCGAGCGATTGGCACCCCGCGAAGGAATGGACGAGTCGAGATGGGACGAACGGTACGCGTGAAGTCCTTTGAGCTGGCCGCGAAGGACATCAACGACGTTGATGTGACGCTGCTCCACGCACTCTCGACCGGCGTTGGCTGGCCGCATCGACCCAAGGATTGGGATTTCTTGCGCCGCGCAGGTCACGGCATCGTAGCCGTCGATGGTATTGGACGCGTCTTCGGCAGCGCGATGTGGTTCCCATGTGACCGCGAATTCGCGACCATTGGCCTGGTGATCACATCGCCTCGGACCCAGGCTCAGGGGACTGGCCGCTGGCTCATGGAGCAGGTTTTCGAGCGGTGTGGTGACCGGAATTTGACCCTCAACTCAACCCACGCCGCCTATCACCTCTATCTGTCGCTCGGGTTCACGAAGGAAGCCACCGTGTATCAGTGGCAAGGTGAGGTCGCCTCACCAACTCCGCCGGTGCCGACCCTGGAGGGCGAATTGAGCTCGCTGTCCACGGCGAACATCGGAGAGATCGCGGCACTGGACGAACGCGCGTTTGGAGCCAGCCGTCAGAAGTTGCTTGCATTGCTTTCTGAAGGTGCGTCAATCTGCGTCCTGCGCCGTGGCGGTGCGACCGTCGGTTATTCCATGAAGCGCGAATTCGGGCGCGGCCATGTGATTGGCCCGATCGTTGCCAGCAATGATTCTGACGCGATCCATCTTACGGCCGTGCATCTCAAGGATCTCGCCGGAAGGTTCGCCCGCGTGGATACGCGGGAGCAGACCGGTCTGTTTGCGGACTTTCTTCAACAGAGCCGCCTCGGGATGAACGACACAGTCACCACCATGTCCAAGGGACGGCGATTCCTGAACCGAAAGGAAAACGAGCCGTGGGTCTACGGATTGGCCGGTCACGCCTTGAGCTGAAGCTGTGAGCATGGGACGAGAAGGGCTGAGGCGACGGACCTATTCCCACGTCCGACGGGGATTCTGTGCTTGCCAGCCGTTGACGCATTTTCAGCAAACTCGAACTACTCAAGACACACCTCTCCAGTCTCGCGGCGCATCACACCCGAGTTTTGCGCTGCTCTCGACGCCCCTTCATCGGAAAGGGCGCAGGGAAGACCGGGCGCCGGCTGGCACCCGCGGTCCGCTGTGCGCAGATTGCGCGAAGACGGATGCACAGCGGCATACAGGGCAGCCTGGACATCCCGGCCTTCCCTGCGCAGTGGTTTGACGGCTTATGGCGCGCTCTCCCCGGGGAGCGATGCACTATTGCCCCCGTCGCCTTGCGGATGGCTGGTGCACGTGCCCGGTCGGGCCGCCTCACCACCGCAAGCCTTGACGCACAGACCCCGGGGCGTCAGGACCACACGCTTTTGCCGTACGCGAACCGCACCGGTCGTGTGCGCGCTGCTCAACCGCTCACGGGCCAAACCCGCCCTGCAATTGCTGGCGCGCCGATGCACTCCACGTCCACCGCCACCCGGCCCGCGTATCGTGACGGTCGCGAAACGCCCCTTATCCTGGGCCAGGATGCCGACGCATATACGATATTTCCGAATTTCGGTCAAGCAGAATATCTGAGGACAATGCGACAGGCGGTCAGAAGGTGCTCCTGGCGGGAATTATCTGCCGGGCCCAGTAGCGTCTTCTTGACCCGCCTGTCTCCACATCGTCATTGCGAGCGCAGCGAAGCAATCCAGGAATGCCTCCGCGGCGACGCTCTGGATTGCTTCGCTGCGCTCGCAATGACGAGGAGGATTACGCGACCGGGGCCATTCGACTTCCCCGCGCCAATCCCTATATCCTGCGGGAACGATTTGACGCAGCGGACAGCTTCGATGGCCAGAACACGCACGAGGGGCACCGACGCCGACGACCTCCCCCGCTATTTCGTCTGGGTTCGGGGGCTCGAAGGGCCCGAGCCGCAGAAATGGACGGCGATGGATTTCGGCGTCGGCGATTGGAAGCGGCCACTCGTGCTGGCCTATCTGGAGCTGCCGGAAGACGAACGGCCGCTGTCGCTGTCGGTCCTGGCGCGGCGATATCCGCCGCCGCGAGTCGATCTTTCGTAAGCCGGGCTAGGGTGTGTACTCATGACCGTCAGCTCCGCAAGAGAAAGCGGAAGTCACCCGGCTTGAGCGTGATCGGCGGCTTTTCCTGCAGATTTGCCCGTCGAATTTCACACCAAGGATCAGATCGCGATAAATCTGAAGGCTGCAAACGCGCTCGGCGTTGCAATTCCGCCGACGCTGCTTGCCCGTACCGACGAAGTCATCGAATAGCCCGCCAGCCTCAAGCCCACTGTCTGATCGGCAAGAGGCCGTGTTAGGATTTGCTTGTTGTCAACGGGGGAGAGCATGCGGCGACGAGAATTCATGGCACTCCTGGGCCGTGCAACGGCCACTACGGCATGGCCTGTCGCGGTGGGCGCGCAGGAGCCGGCAAGGGTTCGGCGGGTCGGGTACATTGCCGGCGCCGATGAGGCCACGATGGGACATATCTTCGCGGCATTCAGGCAGCGGCTTACCGAACTAGGGTACGTCGAGGGTCGATCTATCGCGCTGGAGGTGCGCTGGGCCGAGGGACGTGCCGAGCGGCTCCCCGGCCTGGTGACCGAGCTTATCGGTCTCAAATTGGATGTGCTGGTGGCGGGCAACAGCGTCGCTGCCATAGCGGCCAAGAACGCTACTCAAACAATCCCCATCGTTATGGTGGCGGCCGATCCGGTTGGACTTGGGCTCGTGGAAAATTTGGCGCGACCCGGAGGAAACGTGACGGGGTTGAGCTATTTCAATGAGGCAATGATCGCAAGGCGTCTGCAACTCCTGAAGGAGATGACGCCAGGCCTTGCGCGGATCGCTGTGATGAAGAACCCGACAGTCTCTATCCACGCCACCTTCTGGCAGACCGCTGAGGTGGCGGCACGCACTCTGGGCGTAGCGCTACAACCTCTCGAAGTGGGACGGCCGGAGGATTTTGATGCGGCGTTCGCCGCTGCCACGGGAGGCAACGCCCAAGCTCTCATCGTCTTCGATGACGTTCTGACTATTGTGCATAGACCCCGGATCATTGCTCTCGCTGCCGCTCACCGACTTCCGGCCGTGTACGGACTTCGTGAGTTTCCGAAGGATGGAGGCTTAATGTCGTTCGGTGCGAGCTTCGTCGTCTTGTTCCGACGCGCCGCCACCTACGTGGACAAAATCTTGAAGGGCGCCAAGCCTGCCGATCTTCCCGTCGAGCAACCAACCACGTTCGAGCTTGTCATCAATAACAAGACTGCGAACGCCCTTGGCCTTACCGTTCCGCCCACCTTGCTCGCCCAAGCTGACGAGGTGATCGAATGATGTCGCCTGTTGTCCCGACTCGGACATCTGGTGAGATGCCGCAATGGGGCGGTGCCGGAGGCAGAGCGGACGTCATACGCACCCCAAGTCCAGCGCGGATTATGAGCCCGCGCTCTAGCTTAGGCGCAATCCTAGGACCGTCCATGCGTGCCTGACGCGGGACCAAGTTGTCGCCGCCCCCATGATTATGGGTGTCGCGGCCTTCGCGCTGCGGTTAGACTTGCCTGGCGCCGCGGGGGACACGCGGGTCGCGGGACCATGGACATGACCGAACAGGGCGAGACGGGTGACGCCATCTCCATCCTCCTCGTCGAGGACGATGCGCCGACCTGCTGGCGGCTGCAGGATGCGCTGGCCAAGGCCGGTTACGAGGTGCGCAGCGCCGGTACGCTCGCGGAGGCGCGGCAGGCCCTCGCCGCCGGCGCGCCGCGCGTGCTGCTGACGGATCTGCGGCTGCCCGACGGCCACGGCATCGAGCTGATCCGCGAGATGCGGCAGCGCTTTCCCGACACCGAGATCATGGTGATCTCCGCGCTCGGCGACGAGGAGAGCGTGATCTCCGCGATCACGGTCGGCGCCACCGGCTACCTGCTCAAGGACGCCTTCCCCACCGACATCGCCACCACCGTGCGCGACCTGGTCGTCGGACATTCGCCGATCTCGGCCTCGATCGCCCGCTTCATCGTTCGCCGGACACAAGGTGCCGCGCAGAGTTCAACGGAGCCGCCCCCCGGCCCCGCGCTCAACACGGCGAGGCTGACCCCGCGCGAGATCGACATTCTCTGGGGCATCGCCAAAGGCTTCAGCTATGCCGAGATCGCAAGCCATCTCGGCCTGTCCAAGCAGACTGTGCCCGGCCATATCAAGAACATCTATCGCAAGCTCGAGGTGCACACGCGGAGCGAGGCGGTGTTCGAGGCGGTGCAGCAGGGCCTGATCAAGCTGTGAGCGACATCGCGGCCAAAGCACCCACGAAAGCACCTGCGAAGGCACCGACACGCCCGCGGCGCCGCCTGATCGCGTCGCGTCTGGTGCCATATCTGCTGCTGCAGGCGTTGATCGTCATCGTCACGATCCTGGGGCTTCGGCTGCTGCAGCCGAGCGATCCCGAAGACTACGCGGTGAGCGATTTTTCGGCGCGGGAGGACGGTATGACGCGGCCCGTGACGCTGCCGCATTTCACCTCGTCGCGCGACTCGTTGGCCGACCCGCCATTCTACACCGGCACCTTCACATTCGGGAGCGGCGATGCGGCCTCGGGCTGGTCGGTGTACCTGCCGCGCTTCAGCAATGCCGTGGAGGTCGCCGTCAACGGCGTCGTCGTGCTCGACTCCCGGCGCGATGCCAACGCCAACCGGCCCGATCGCAACACGCCGCAGATCGCAGCCATCCCCGCCTTGCTGCTGCGCGACGGCGCCAACGAGATCACGGTGCGGCTTTTCGTGTGGGGACCGCTCAAGGGCTTCCTCGACACCGTCTATGTCGGGCCGGATGCCGCCTTGCGCCCGGCCCATAAGACGCGCACGCTGCTGTTCGTCACGCTGCCGGTGGTGTTCTCCGCCTGGCAGGCGATCCTGGCCGTCATCCTTGCGATCATGTGGCTGATGCGGCGCCACGAACCGGTCTACGGCGTGCTTGCCGCGGCGATGGTGCTCGGCGTGGCGCAGGCATTCGCGCCGCCGCCGGTGCCGCCGGCCACGGTCTCGCGGCTGGCTGCGGTGCTGCTGGCCTCCGCACCGATCGAGAGCGCGCTGGTCGTCGCGTTCGGCGTGCTGTTCTTCGGCTGGCGCTGGCCGCGTTACGCCACGCTGCTGTTCGTGCCTGGAATCGTCGTGTTCGTGGTCGGGCTGATCGGAGGCCCGCCGCTGCCGCGCATCCTGTTCCTGGTGCTCGGCATTCCCACCGTCGGCATTTGCCTGTTCCTGATGGCCTGCGTCACGGCCACGGCGGTGGTGCGGCGGCAGGACGCGGCGAGCTTCACGATCGGCTGCGCGGTGACCATCGTGCTGGTCTGCTGGGCCCAGGACATGCTCACGGTGCTCGAGATCGCGAGCAATGATCGCATCTTCGTCTCGCGCCTGTCCTATTCGGCGATGCTGGTCGCGATCGGCGCCGGGCTGACCTGGCGCTTTGCCCGCGCCTTGAACCAGGTCGACAGCTTTGCCGGCCAGCTGGTGACGCGCGTGCGCGAAGCCGAGGAGCGGCTGAAGGCGAGCTTTGCCCGCGAGGAGGAGCGCGCCCGCGCCGCCGCGCTCGCCAATGAGCGCACGCGCCTGATGCGAGACCTGCACGATGGTCTCGGCGGCCAGCTCGTGAGCATCGTCGCGCTGTCCGAGCGTGGCAGCGCCGGCGCGACCATCACGGACGCCGCGCGCGCGGCGTTGAAGGATCTGCGCCTCGTCATCGATTCCATGGACGACATTGGCGGCGACCTGATGCTCGCGCTCGGCTCCTGGCGCGAGCGCGCGACGGCCCAATTGCGGCCGCACGACATCGCACTCGACTGGCGCGTGGCGACGCCGCAGGGCCTGCCGCTGCATCCCGAGCTGAGGCCATGGCACGTCATCCAGATCGTGCGCATCCTCGACGAGGCCGTGACCAATGCGGTCAAGCACGCGCAGGCCCGCCGCATCGCAGTGACCATCGACACGTTCGACGCAGGCCAGGGGCCGTACGGCGTGATCAGCGTGACGGACGACGGAAGCGGCTTTGCACTGGCCGGCACTGGCGAGGCCGCGGGCACCGGCCAGACCGCGCGCGGCCTGCGCAACATGAAAAGCCGCGCCGCGCGCTGCGGCGCGGTGCTCGACCTGACGTCTGATTCCTCCGGCACGCGCGTGCGGCTGAAATTGCCGCAGCGCTTTCCCGATGGCGACATGGCCGCGGGCTGAAAGGCCCCCCTCCCCGAACGTGTGGGGCGCACGGAGAGAGGGGACGGGCCAGGTTAAAATTTCCCGCGGAGGACGGGGGGTGTTCGTCCGCAGACCCCGTTGGCCCGAAGCGATCCAATCAATTCAATCGAACGGAGAATATCAGCGCACGCCGACGCGATTGACCGGGCCGCCGCGATTCATCGGCGTTCCCGCGCGCACGCCGACGCCAGGCGCGCCGACGCCGGGCGTTGCGACCGCCGCCGCCGCGACCGGCGCTCCCACCACCACGGCGCCAGTCGGCCGCACCACGCAGCCCTTCGGCACGCCGACGGTCTTGCAATAGACCACAGCCTGCGCCGGGCTCGTGCCCAGCGACACCATCGCCGCGCCCGCCAGCGCCATGACCGTCAGCGCCATGACCGTCAGCCTTGCGCCCAGCGCTCCAGCTCTCATCGACATTCTTGCTCTCCTGCTTCCCGTTCGGCGTCCCGATGCAATCACCGGGTTTCACAGCCGAGGTGCAGCCTGAATGACAAAAGTGGGCGCAACGATACATGCCATGAAGATGGGGGTACCGCGGGCGGGAGGACTGGCCGGTGCCATGAACATGGCATGGACCCGCGGCCGGGCTTTGCGAGATGGTCCGGCCCGATTGATCCCGGTCGGGACCAACGACGATTGCAAAGAGGTGCATCATGAAGATTTCGGTTCTTGCCGCGCTGCTGCTCGCAGCTGCCGCCCTGCCCGCTGCGGCGCAGTCCGGTCCATCCGTCCAGGAGCAAATGGCCTGCCGCGGCGACGCCAGCAAATTCTGCGCCGAGCATATCGGCAAGCCGCCGCAGATGAATGCCTGCCTGCGCGAGAACAAGTCGAAGCTCTCGGACTCCTGCCGCAAGGTGGTTGAATCGCGCGGCGGCTAGTCGTTCGCCCCTCTCACTTGGGAGAAAACAGAGAGGGCGGCGCTCTGCCGCCCTCTCGATAAATGCCGAAGGCGCGCCGCTATTCCTGCATCATCTCGCCGCTTCCGCCGAACTCGGCCGGAAAATCCTTCAGCTTGGGCAGGCCGTCGCGCATCGGTAGCACGGTCTCGGCATAATTGACGTGAACTCCGGGCGTGAACGCGAGCGTGGGAATGGTGGCGGTGAAGACGTCGACCAGACCGAGCGGCGGATGGTTGGTCATGAGATGGCCGCCACACTGCTTGCAGAATTTGCGCTGGCTGAGCGGCGTCTTGGCGAAGGTCTCGACATTCTGAGCGCCTTCGGTGATGCGCACGGCCTCTGGCTTCCACAGGCTGAACGCGTTGACCGGACCGCCCGACCACGAGCGGCAGGAGCGGCAATGGCAATAGCCCATCGCCTCCGGCGCGCCCGTGACCTCGACCGTGACCGCGCCGCAGAAGCAGTTTCCGACATGTTTCATCTGGAACCTCTCCGTTTTTCTGAAGGATTGTTATTGCGTATCGGCGCCCCGCGCGTCCTTCTTTCGATTGGACGCGCGCGGCTTGGCCGAGACTATACTGAACGGCGCCAGGGAATAAGCATCGAGACGCGTTGTTTGTACTGCCGGTACTCGTCGCCGAAGAGATCGACGAGATCGCTCTCCTCCAGCGCGATGCCGACGAAGATGTAGAGCGTGGTCACGGCCGCGAACAAAAGATGACCCGCGGTCATGACCGGCGCCGCCCAGAACGCGACGATGAAGCCGAGATAGATCGGATGGCGGACGAACTTGTAGAGCAGCGGCGTCTTGAAGCGCGGCGGCTCCATCTCCTTGCCGACGAGATGATTGGTCACCTGATGCAGGCCGAACAATTCGAAATGGTTGATGATGAAGGTCGAGGTGAACACCAGCACCCAGCCGGCGAAGGACAACGTGACCAGTGTCACGGCAAGATCGGGGCTCTCCACGCTCCATATGACCGACGGCAGCGGACGCCACTGCCAGAACAGGAGGAGCAGTGACAGGCTCGCGAACAGCACGTAGGTGCTTCGCTCGACCGGCTTGGGGACGAACTGCGTCCACCAATCCTTGAATTGCTGGCGCGCCATCACGCTGTGTTAACCGCGAACAGCGACATCAGCAGCAGATTGATGAGGAGCGCGCGGACGACGGGCGCTTCGGCTCCGGTGTCGATGGTCTTGGGCACCATCACCCCCATGACGAAGCCGATCGCATAGAGAATGGTGACGAAAAACACGAGATACGCCGCAATTCCGTACAGAAAGGCAATGAACCTGAAAATGCGAGAGCCCGTAATCTCCGGGCCGATGGAATGAACCTGGTGATCGAGTTGGGTCATAGAACGCTCCGTTGTGCCGAGGCATCGACACGGTTTGGTCTTCGCACCGTGCCGGATCGGACGTCCCGCGGCTTTTGCAGATGATTGATTTTCGCCTGAGACGACTTTGATTTTTGCTTGAGACGACAAAAACGTGCGATTTCGCTTTGAAAACAACGTGCTGGACGGTGACCTTCGGGAGCTCACATGCGAGGGAACGATCGTTCCGTTGCAGCCGCAAGTGTTCGATCTGCTGCTTTATCTGGTCGCGCAACGGGCGCGAGTGGTCAGCAAGGATGACCTGATCAGCCAGATCTGGAACGACCGGATCGTGTCGGATTCCGCCCTGAACAGCCGGATCAACGCCGCGCGCAAGGCGCTGGGCGATGACGGTGCGACGCAGCGCCTGATCAAGACCATTCCGCGCAAGGGCTTTCGTTTCGTCGGCGAGGTCCGGGAAGAGGTGGCGGCGTCGCCTGCGCGGACGGAAGCCAAGCCCGCTCCCCCGCGCGCGGCGGACCGCCCGGCGATCGCCGTACTCGCCTTCGAGAACATGAGCGGCGATCCCGCGCAGGACTATTTCGGCGACGGGATCAGCGAGGACATCCTCACCGCGCTGTCGAGGCAGCGCTGGTTCATGGTGATCGCCCGCAACTCCTCCTTCACCTACAAGGGGCGTGCGGTCCATATCAGGCAGATCGCCGAGGAGCTCGGTGTCCGCTACATCGTCGAAGGCAGCGTGCGCAAGGCAAACAACCGCGTGCGCATCACCGCACAGCTCAACGACGCCGTCTCGGGCAGCCATCTCTGGGCCGAGCGCTATGACCGCGAGCTCGTCGATGTCTTCGCCGTGCAGGACGAGATCACCAACGCGATCGCCGCGGCGATCGAGCCGCAGATCCACGCGGCCGAGAATTTCCGCAGCCATCGCAAGCCGCCGGCGAGCCTCGACGCCTGGGACCTCTTGATGCGCGCGCTGTCGCATTATTGGCGCGTGACGCGTCAGGATCACGAGGCCGCGAAGGCGCTGCTCGCGCGCGCGATCGCGATCGATCCGAATTACGGCCAGGCGCTGTCGCTGCTGGCCGTGAACGACATGTTCGGCGTGCATCTCGGCTGGGTCGAGCTCGCCGCGGTTGCGCCGGCCGCGGAAGCCGCCGCGCTCAAAGCGGTGCGCTGCGACCATGAGGATTCCTGGGCGCATGCCGCGCTCGGCAGCGTCTGCTTCTCGACCCGCAGGCTCACAGACGCGCTGTCCGAATTCGAGCAGGCGCTCGCGCTCAATCCGAACTTCTCGCTGGCGCAGGGCTATTACGCGCTGGCGCTGTCCTATGCCGGACGCTCGAACGACTCGTTCGAGGCCGCGCAAAAGGCGATCCGGCTGTCACCGCGCGATCCGTCACTGGCGATCTATCACGGCATCGCCGCCTATGCGCGCTTCACCGAGCGGCGCTATGGCGAGGCCATCGCGCTCGCGCGCGAGGCGATCCGGCACCGCGGCGACCTCACCGGCGCCTACCGCGTGCTCGCCGTCTCCGCCGGCATGTCCGGCGATGGCGCGCTTGCGGACATGGCACTCGGAGAGCTCCGCCGCACCCAACCGGGCATCTCGCTGCACTGGATCGCGACGCAGCTGCCGTGGGCCAACGAGCGAGATCGCGACCACTATCTGGAGGGATTCCGCCGCGCCGGGTTGCGGTGAGACGTCTTGCCCTGGCGGGTAAGCGCGAGGGCGCTCTCGCCGCCGCCATGCCGCGACGCTGTGTCGCTATTCGCAGCCGTCATGTCGACGCACGACGAACGTGACGGACGCCCAGCAATACAAGCCCAACTCATCAAAACAGGACGCGCTGTATATTTTTTGTGCGTGCACTGTCGCGACTTTCATCTTGCCGCGCCGAACGGGACTGTGTGAGCCTCGATGGCGGATGGGGACTGGGATGGACCGACCGTCGCTTTGCGCGCCAGGGCGCCTGCGAAGCGCTTGCGGCCGGTCTCGCTTGAGAAAGATACGACATGCCAAAACGAGTGTTGCTTGGTCTCCTCCTGGCTTGCGGCCTTGCGGCCCCTGCGCTGGCACAAGAACCGAAGACGGGCGGTGTGATCAATGCCGTGATCCAACCCGAGCCGCCGGGCCTGATGCTTGCGATGGTCCAGAACGGCCCGGTCCAGATGGTCTCGGGCAACATCTTCGAAGGCCTCTTGCGCTACAGCCCCAAGCTCGACCCGCTGCCGGAGCTTGCCGAGAGCTGGAGCGTCAGCGAGGACGCCAAGACCTACGCCTTCAAGCTGAAGAAGGGCGTGACCTGGCATGACGGCAAGCCCTTCACCGCCGCCGACGTGCTGTTCTCGATCGAGATGCTGAAGCAGACCCATGCGCGCGCCCGCACCAATTTGGCGCAGGTCGACAAGATCGAGACGCCGGACGATTACACGGTGGTGTTCACGCTGAAGCAGCCGTTCGGCCCGTTCCTCGGCATCTTCGAGGTCGGCTCGATGCCGATGGTGCCGAAGCATCTCTACGACGGCACCGACTGGAAGACCAATCCCTACAACAACGCGCCCATCGGCACCGGGCCCTTCATGTTCAAGGAATGGCAGAAGGGCTCGTTCATCCGCCTGGTCAAGAATCCGAACTACCACGAGAAGGGCAAGCCCTACCTCGACGAGATCTACTGGCAGATCATTCCCGACGCCGCCGCGCGCTCGGTGGCGTACGAGACCGGCAAGGTCGACGTGCTGCCCGGCGGCTCGGTCGAGAATTTCGACGTGCCGCGCCTGTCCAAGCTGAAGGACACCTGCGTCACCGGCGCCGGCTGGGAATTCTTCTCGCCGCTGGCCTGGCTGTGGCTCAACAACCGCCAGGGTCCGCTCGCCGACAAGCGGGTGCGGCAGGCGATCATGTATGCGGTCGATCGCGACTTCGCCAAGGACGTGATCTGGAACGGGCTCGGCAAGGTCGCCACCGGCCCGTCGGCCTCGACCATCAAGTACTACACCGACGACGTGAAGAAGTATCCCTACGATCCGGCCAAGGCCAAGGCGCTGCTGAAGGAAGCCGGCTACAAGGGCGAGAAGATCCGCCTTTTGCCGCTGGCCTATGGCGAGACCTGGCAGCGCTGGGGTGAAGCCGTGAAGCAGAATCTCCAGGACGTCGGCATGACCATCGAGACGATCGCCACCGACGTTGCCGGCGGCAACCAGAAGATCAGCGACTGGGATTACGACATCGCCTTCACCTATCTCTACCAGTACGGCGATCCCGCGCTGGGGGTGGGGCGCAACTACATCTCCAGCAACATCGCCAAGGGCCAGGTCTTCAACAACGTCGAGGGCTATTCCAACCCTGAGATCGACAAGCTGTTCGCCGACGGCGCGGTGGCGACGCCCGACTCCAAGCGCAAGGAGATCTACGAGAAGGCGCAGAAGATCCTGGTCGAGGACGTGCCGGTGGCCTGGATGCTCGAGCTGCAATTCCCGACCATCATGCGCTGCAAGGTCAAGAACCTGATCACCACGGGGATCGGGGTCAACGATGGCTTCAAGGACGCATGGCTCGACAAGTGAGCCGATCGCGTCCGATCCTTCTGCTCTGTCGCCAATGAACTCCGACCGCGCCACAAGCTCGCTGCACCTCCCCCGCTTGCGGGGGAGGTCGACGCGCTCGCAGAGCGCGGCGGGAGAGGGCTCTCTCCTCTTGGCGTCCCCTTTGCGGAAATACCCTCTCCCCTGCCCTCTCCCGCAAGCGGGAGAGGGGGCGCACCGCGATTTTGGCTGCGTTCAACCTGATCCGATCGCCATCTAAGATGCTCTCCTTCGTCGTCCAGCGTATCCTCAAGGGCGTGATCGTCCTGCTCGCGATCGTCGTCCTCAATTTCTTCCTGATCCGCCTGGCGCCCGGCGATCCCGCGATCGTGATGGCGGGCGAAGCCGGGGCCAGCGACCAGGTCTTCGTCAAGCAGCTCCGGGAGAAGTTCGGCCTCGACAAGCCGCTGCCCGAGCAGCTCTTCATCTACGTCAAGGGCGTCGTCGGCCTCGACCTCGGCTTTTCCTTCCGCCAGCAGGCACCGGTTGCGAAGCTGATCGGCGAGCGGCTGCCGGCGACGCTGCTCCTGACCCTGACGGCATTCGCGATCTCGCTGATGCTCGGCATCCTCTGCGGCACGTTCGCCGCGCGCTTTGCCGGAACCTTTCTCGACACCGGCATCACCGTGTTCGCGCTGATCTTCTACGCCATGCCGATCTTCTGGGTGGCGCTGATGGGCATCCTCTTGTTCTCGGTTACCTTCGACTGGCTGCCGAGCTTCGGCTACGAGACGGTCGGCGCCAACCTCACCGGCCTTGCCCATGCGGTCGATGTCGCAAAGCACCTGATCATGCCGGCGATGACGCTCGGCCTGTTCTTCATGGCGACCTACACCCGCATGACGCGCGCCTCGATGCTCGAGGTGAAACGGCTCGACTTCGTCAAGACGGCGCGCGCCAAGGGCCTCAGCGACGCCGTGATCCAGCGCCGCCACGTGCTGCGCAATGCGCTGCTGCCGGTGGTGACGCTCGCCGGCGTGCATTCCGGCACGCTGATCGGCGGCGCCGTCATCACCGAGACCGTGTTCGCCTGGCCCGGGATCGGGCGGTTGATGTACGACGCCCTGCTGCAGCGCGACTACAATCTGCTGCTCGGCGTGTTCGTGATCTGCTCCGCCATGGTCCTGATCTTCAACCTCGTCACCGACCTCGTCTATCGCCTGGTCGATCCGCGCATCGAATACGCCTCATGAAACAGTTCTGGAAATCGATGCTGAGGAGCCCGAGCGGCGTCATCGGGCTCGTCATCCTCCTGGTCGCAGTCTCCGTCGCGGTGTTCGGGCCGATGCTGTTCCCGAACTCGCCCTGGCGCATGGTGCAGCGGCCGTTCCTGCCGCCGTTCACGCTCTCGACCGTGCCGCTCGGCACCGACGCGCTCGGCCGCGACATCTTCGCCGGCATGATCTTCGGCGCCCGCGTCTCGCTTCTGGTCGGCCTCGTCTCCACGCTGGTGGCGCTGATCGTCGGCGTGCCGATCGGCGCCATGGCCGGCTATTTCGGCGGCAAGGTCGACGACGCCCTGATGCGCTTCACCGAGTTCTTCCAGACCATTCCGAGCTTCGCGCTCGCGATCGTGCTGGTCGCGATCCTGCAGCCCTCGATCTATTCGATCGTCGCCTCGATCGCAGTGGTGAGTTGGCCGCCGGTCGCCCGCCTCGTGCGCGGCGAGGTGCTGTCGCTGCGGACGCGCGAATATGTCCAGGCCGCCGTAGTCACCGGCCAGAGCAACAGCTGGATCATCCTGCGCGAAATCCTCCCCAACGCGTTGTCGCCCGTGATCGTGCTGGCCTCGCTGATGGTGGCGACCGCGATCCTGCTGGAATCCTCGCTGTCCTTCCTCGGCCTCGGCGATCCCAATCTGATCTCCTGGGGCTACATGGTCGGCGCCGGCCGCACCGTGATCCGGCAGGCCTGGTGGATCACCGTGTTTCCGGGCGTCGCCATCCTGATCTCGGTGCTCGGGCTGAACCTGATCGGCGAAGGCCTCAACGATGCGCTCAATCCGCGCCTGTCGCGGGAGGGCCGCTGACGATGACCGCCTCGCCCGCCGTCTCCATCAAGAACTTGCGGATCGCGTTGCCCAAGGGCGCAGAGCGCCCCTTCGCGGTCGACGGCGTCTCGCTCGATCTGCAGCCCGGCAGGATCGTCTGCGTCGTCGGCGAGTCCGGCTCCGGCAAGTCGATGTGCGCGCATGCGCTGATGGGCCTGTTGCCGGATACGGTGTCGGTCGCCTCGGGCGAGATCCAGTTCGAGGGAAGCGACCTGCTCAAGCTCGATGACGACGGCTGGCGCGATCTGCGCGGCCGGCGGCTCGCGATGATCTTCCAGGAGCCGATGACCGCGCTCAATCCGTTGATGCGGATCGGCGACCAGATGGCGGAGATGTTCGAGGCCCACGGCCTGCTCACGCCGAAGGAGCGGCGCGCCAAGGCGTTGTCGCTGGCACGCGAGGTCGGCCTGCCCGACCCCGAGCGCATCGTCCGCGCCTATCCGCACCAGCTCTCCGGCGGCCAGCGCCAGCGCGCCATGATCGCGATGGCGCTCGCGCTCGAGCCGGCGGTGCTGGTCGCCGACGAGCCGACCACCGCGCTCGACGTCACCACGCAGGCCCAGATCCTGAAGCTGATCCGCAATCTCCAGCAGAGCCGCAACATGGCGGTGATGTTCATCACCCATGATTTCGGCGTGGTTGCCGATATCGCCGACCAGGTCGTGGTGCTCCGCCATGGCAAGGTCGTCGAGGAAGGACCGGCCACAGTCGTCTTCAACGCGCCGCAGCACGACTACACCAAGGCATTGCTTGCCGCCGTGCCCTCGATGGATCCGCCGCCGCGAGAGCCACTCGACGATCGGGCCAGGGCCGTCGATGTGATCGGGCTGGACAAGACCTATGTCACGTCCGGCGGTTGGTTCCGCGAGGATCGCCGCGTCGATGCGGCGCGTGCGGTCAATTTCAACATCCTCAAGGGCGAGACGCTCGGCCTGGTCGGCGAATCCGGCTCGGGCAAATCGTCGGTGGCGCGCCTTGTGATGCGGCTGATCGAAGCCGACCGCGGCACGGTGCGGATCGGCGAGACCGACCTCACGTCTCTGTCCGGCAAGGCGCTGCGTGCCGAGCGCCATCGCATCCAGATGATCTTCCAGGATCCGTTCGCCTCGCTCAATCCGCGGCGCAAGATCGGCCACATCATCGCCGACGGCCCGATTGCAGCCGGCCTCGATCCGAAAGTTGCGTTCGACCGCGCCCGCGATCTCCTCAAGATGGTGGGCTTGGACGCCGGCGCGCTCGAACGCTATCCGCACGAATTCTCCGGCGGCCAGCGCCAGCGCATCGGCATTGCCCGTGCGCTCGCGCTCGAGCCGGAGATCATCGTCGCGGATGAGGCCGTCTCCGCGCTCGACGTCTCCGTGCAGGCGCAAGTGTTGAAGCTGCTGGAAGACCTCAAGGCGCGCCTCGGCCTGTCGATGCTGTTCATCACCCACGATCTGCGGGTCGCGGCCCAGATCTGCGACCGCATCGCGGTGATGCAGCGCGGCGCCATCGTCGAGCTGAAGCCGACTGCACAACTGTTCGCCGCGCCCGAGCATGCCTATACGCGCGAGTTGCTCGCAGCCGTGCCTGGACGGAAGGAGCACGCGCCGGCGGCCTGAGACGGCTCGTCTTCATTCATCGATCGCCGTGATGGTTCCAAAAACTTGCACGCTGAGCGGGAGAAACCTATTCGATCCAGCAGCATTTGCTTTTGTGAGACCATCCTTGCTCATGTCGGCAAGGGGTGAGTTGACGCCAATACTCGCTCGTCGCGGCTGACGCCGCACAACGAACGTGACGTGGTGGGCAGCTTCACAACCCAGAAAATGAGACACACCGGGATGCTGGGAATCGCACAGCGCGGTCACGCGCTTTTTATCCGGTCGTGACCGGGCCTGCCGCTTCAAAGCCGAAGGCGGCACCATAGATGACGATTGAAATGATCAACGTCATCTCATGACGGACTCACACTGTATTCGGAGCCAACATGGGCGAAGTTATTCGATTTGTCTCAAAATCCGAGCGCGAGCGAGCACGCCTCATCGAGGAGGCACGCGCGATCTACGACAGCATCTTCCCGCCGGCCGATCCGGCCAACGCGGGCCAGGGAAAGCCGGCGATCGGCCGCCCGTTCATCGGCCGCGACGGGGGTAACGTATCGTGATCAAGATCATCGCCGTGCTTTGCAGCCTCGCCTCTCCCTCCAATTGTCACGAACAGATCGTCACCACGTCGGACTTCGCGCAAGTCTCGGTGCAGTCGTGCCTGATGGGCGCGCCGCAGCTCGCCGAATGGATGAACCAGCATCCGGCCGAGCGCCTAGCGGCATGGCGCTGCGTGATTGGTCAACAGACCGGCCGGGGGATCTAGGCCCGGACCTCTCGCTTCGGCGCAGTAAGCCGTTCGCGATGGGTCCCGGCTCACGTTCGCGCGTCCGGGACACGCCTGCGCCTCGCTGAACGTTGGGCAGTGACGGCACTCCATCTCCGGAGTAACCTCTCGTTGCGGCCGTTCGCAGCAAGGGGGACGCCGGATGGAAGTCGCCAGTCTCGTTCTTCCGGTCTTCGCGATCATCGTCACCGGCTGGCTCGCAGGCGAGCTTGGCTATCTCTCCCGCTCGCTTGCCGATGCCCTGGTCCACTTTGCCTACAACGTGGCGATGGCCGGCGCTGTTGATCGTCACGATCGCCCAGGAGCCGGCGCGCAATCTCCTGGAATGGCGCTTTCTGCTCGCATTCGGCGGCGGCTCGCTGATCTGCTTCGCGCTCGTGTTCCTGCCGGTCCGCGCAGGCGGTACACACGATCTTGCCAGCAGCACCATCCATGGGATGGCAGCGGCGATGACCAACACCGGATTCGTCGCGCTACCGATCCTGCATGCGATCTACGGTCAACCCGCCGTGCTGCCCGCGGCAGTCGCGACGGTGTTCGTTGCCGCGGTGATGTTTCCGATCACGGTGATCCTGCTGGAAAAGCACGATGCACGCGGAGCCTCCGTGCACTCCACGGGACTGGCAAGGCAAATCCTGCTCAATCCCATGGTGCTGTCGACGCTCATCGGCCTCACCTGGGCGGTGACGGGACTGCCGATTCCGGCACCGGTCGCGGCCTACCTCAACATGATCGCTGCCGCGCTCACGCCGTGCGCGCTGTTTGCCATCGGGCTTGGCCTCTCCGTCGAAGGCCTGCGGTCCAACCTGAAAGCGTCGTTTGCACTCGCAGCGGTGAAGCTCGTGGTCATGCCGCTCATCGTCTACGGACTTTCCGTCATGATCGGCCTTACCTCTCTCTACACGGTTGCAGCCGTCATCTGCGCGGCCGTGCCGACGGCGAAAACCGTGTACGTCCTCGCGCATGAGCACAAGGTCGAGGAAAAGCTGGTTGCCGCCACGGTCTCGATCACGACGATGCTGTCGGTCGCAACATTACTGATCGCGCTTTACCTGCTCTCGGGATCGGCGAGCGGCATGCGTTGATCCGCCAGTGGCTTGCGCCTTACCCGGAGCCCTCTCTATCTCGTGGTATTGCTCCAGGTCGGAACCGAGTTGGTCACGCCGACCGAGGGCCAATTATATGATCCGACCGACGGCGCGGTGACGGTGCCGACCGTCTGTCCGGACGATCCATACGACGCCCCCGGCTGTGCGGCCGGCGCTCCGGCTCCGCTATTGGTCGGCGCCATCACGCCAGTGCTGTAATGCCGGCTCGACCGGATCTTTTTTGCTTCAGCCGCGAAAGGCGCGGCAAGAAGTCCGGTAGTGATGAGCGCGGCGATGGCAAGTCTGACTGTCTTCATGACTGATCCTTTCGCACGCTACGCACCCCGATATGCCAAGTGGTCATGCATCGGGAGATTTCCATGGGTCTGCCTTCATAACTCCGCGAGCGGACGGAGGTGCCGCAGCGCGGCGCACTCCGCCGCCTTCGGATGGACCCGGATCAGCGCTAGTGCATTGCTTTCAGTGACTTCCCTGGACGCAAGCACGACCGGCGCCGAACTGAAGCAGCTTCGCAACGACCTCTCCGATGCCCTCGAGCGCAAGCTCAGCGCGGCCGACATGGCCAAGCTTTGCGGTTTGCCGGGAACGAGCGGCGCCGACACCATCCGGCGCTGGGAGGTCAGCGGCCCGACGCCGGAGGCGACCAGGATCTTGCGCGTGCTCGCGATGGCGAGCGAGCGGTATCCGATCCTGGAGAAGTTCGACATCTTCGATCGGCACGACGTGCGTGAGGAGGACAGGCCGGCGAAGCGCGCCGCCTTTCGCGCGCAGATGCGCGATGAGGCGCTGCGGCGCCTTGGTTAACACAAGACGCGCGCAAGTTACCGACAAGGCGCGCCGTTAAGCCTTCCTTCACCGCTTCTTAAGTCGCCATTAAGCACGAAAATCATTTGCACCCCAACAAGTTACGTTGGGCCTCGCTGTGCCACGGATGTGACAGCATTTTCGTCAAAAGCGAGCTATCTGCAAAACCAATGCGGCGCAGAGAACGCGCCTGCCGGGGACCTTACGTGTTGGAGTTCAAGACCATGAAGAAGATTCTGTTTGCGACCGTGGCGCTGCTCGTGCTGGGCGCGGCTGCGCCGGCCGTCGGCGCCGATCTCGGCAACCGCAATTATTACAAGACGCCCGCGCCGGCCTACGCCGCGCCGATCTACAATTGGACGGGCTTCTATCTCGGCGCCCATGTCGGCGGTGCGTTCTCCAGCGACAACAATTTCAACGGCCTCTCCACCGGCAACAACGGCAACGGCCGCTTCCTCGGCGGCGTGCAGGTCGGTGCGGACTGGCAGTTCAACCCCAACTTCGTGGTCGGCGTCGAAGGCCAGTATTCCTGGCTCTCCGGCAGCGTCGGCGCGGTGTTCCCGGGCGGCATCGCCTACACCAACGACCAGCGCGGCCTCGGCTCGATCACCGGCCGCGTCGGCTACACCTGGGGTCCCGGCCTGGTCTACGTGAAGGGCGGCTACGCCTATTCGGACAACAACGAGAAGGTCACCGTCGGCGGCGTGCCGACCGCCTTCGTCATCACGGGCGATCACCGCAACGGCTACACCGTCGGCGCCGGCCTCGAATACATGTTCGCCCCGAACTGGTCGGCCAAGGCCGAGTACCAGTACTACAATTTCGGCGAGGCGAGCTTCACCGGCGGTCCGCTCGCGGGCACCGGCAGCTTCACCACCGACGACCATACCTTCAAGGCGGGCGTCAACTACCGCTTCAACTGGGCAAGCCCGGCTGTGGCGCGCTACTGATCGTTAGCAAGACGTTATCGCGATGAGGGGCCGGCGACGTTGCCGGCCCTTCTTTTTTCGCTCTGCGGAACGCGCGCAACCGGTTGCAGCAATTGCGATTTTTTAACCGCCCCGCCCGATACTCCCGGCCACAAAACATAAGCAAGGGCGTGGGGGAATTTCGATGGGCATCCGTTTCAGTCTCGGCCGTTTCAAGCCGCGTTTCAAAATGCCGAGATGGGGCGTGCGCGGCAGCCTGTTCGCGGCCTTCGCGGTCATCGCGGGCATGGGCCTCGTGATCGCGGCCGGCGCAGGCCTTGCGCTGCAGAATCTCGGCGGACGCATTTCTGAACTGAGCGGACGAGACATTCCGCGCCTTTCCGCCAGCCTGCAATTGTCGGCGCTGAGTGCGAGCCTCGCGGCACAGGGACCGGCCCTGCTTGCGGCGCAAAGCGAAGACGCCCTGAACGAACGCACCAAGAAGCTCAGGGAATTGCAGGAGCAGACGCAGCAGAAGCTCAACGAGATCATCGAGCTCGGCGGCGACAAGAGCGTCGTGTCCGGACTCAGCGACACGATGAAGAGCATCAACGAGGCGGCTCAGAGCCTGACCAAGGCCGCCCGCGAACGGCTCGACGTCGCGGCCCTGCACGAAAAGCAATATGACGCGCTTCGCAACGCGCAGGGCGCTTTCGTCGGGGCAGCGAGCCCGGCGATGCTGGACGCGCAGACCCGAGTCAATGCCATCCTCGGTTCCGCCGACCTGTCCGCCGCCGATGCGAACGACGCCGCGCAGACCGTCGGTCAGCTCGGCAACGTCGTCGCCAGCGGCAATCTCGCGGCCGCCAACATGAGCGCGGCGCTTTCGGCGAGCACCAGCGACAAGCTCGACGACATCCAGAAGGAATTCAAGACGGCGCAGGGCCGCCTGCGGTCGAACCTCGATCTGTTGCCGGACAACCAGGGCAACAAGATGCTGCGCGACACCGCGGAAAAGCTGCTCGCGCTCGGCACCGGCAAGACCGGCGTGTTCAATCTGCGCGAAAAGGAGCTCGATTCCATCGACTACGGCCAGACCATCCTGGACGAGACGCGCAAGCTCAATGTCGGCCTCGGCATCAGCGTGCAGCAGCTGGTCGACGGCGTGCAGAAGGAGACCAACACCTCGACCTTCCAGGCGCGGCAGGAGATTTCGCTCGCGACCTCCGTCATGCTGGCGCTGGGCGCGCTGATGCTGGTCGGCTCGGCGCTGTTCGTCTGGCTCTATGTCGGCCGCAACATCCTGCGCCGGATCGGCGCCCTGCAACAGTCGATGCAGCTGCTCGCCAACGGCGATCTCGAGACCGAGATCTACCGCTCGAAGAATCACAACGACGAAATCTCCGTCATGGCGAACACGCTGCAGGTGTTCCGGGAGAGCATGATCGAGACCCGCGCGCTGACGAGCGAGCAGGACAAGGACCGTATCGCCAAGGCCGAGCGTGCCGCGCGCATGGAAGCGAAGATCGCCCAGTTCGAAAGCACGGTGCGCTCCGCGCTCGACAATCTGGCGCAATCGGCCAATTCGATGCAGTCGACCGCGCAGAGCATGTCGAACACCGCCGACCAGTCCAACGCGCTGGTCAACGCGGTCGCCTCCGCCGCGGAAGAGACGTCGGTGAACGTGCAGACCGTGTCGGCCGGCACCGAGCAGCTGTCCTCCTCGATCCAGGAGATCAGCCGCCAGGTCGTGACTTCCGCCGGGATCGCCAAGAAGGCGGTCGACGAAGCGGGAGCGACCGACGCCACGGTGCAGAGCCTTGCCGACAGCGCAAGCCGCATCAGCGTCGTCGTCGACCTGATCCAGACCATCGCCTCGCAAACCAATCTGCTCGCACTCAATGCCACCATCGAGGCGGCGCGCGCGGGCGAGGCCGGCCGCGGCTTCGCGGTGGTCGCCTCCGAGGTGAAGAGCCTGGCGAGCCAGACCGCCAAGGCGACGGACGAGATCCGCACCCAGATCGCCAGCATGCAGGAGGTCACGACCTCCGCGGTCGGCGCCATCCAGGGCATCGGCCGGATCATCGGCGAGATCAACGACGTCACCACCACGATCGCAGCCGCGGTCGAGGAGCAGGGCGCCGCCACGCGCGAAATCGCCCGCAACATCCAGCATGCCGCCGGCGGCACCAGCGAGGTTTCCAGCAACATCGTCGGCGTCTCCACCGCGTCCGCCGAAGCCGGCGCTGCGGCCACCGAAGTGCTGGGCGCCTCGGACGCGCTGCGGCGCGAGGCCGATATGCTACGCGGGGAGATCGACGCCTTCCTCAACGACATGCGGGCCGCGTAGGCACGCGGCATTGAGGCTGCGCTCCCTCTCCCGCTTGAGGGAGAGGGTTGGGGTGAGGGTGCCTCCACAATGGGATACTCGCGGCATCCCGAGAATTATCCCCGTGGGGAGAGAGCCCCCACCCGGCGCTACGCGCCGACCTCCCCCGCAAGCGGGAGAGGTGCAGCGAGTATTGGGCACGACCGTCCCACATCACGGAAAAACACTCCTCGGTATGACCGCCATGCGGTCGTCGCCCAGCATCCTTTTTCGGCTGGCGCCCCGCGCGCGCTGGGTTTAAGCCGGTAGCATGAGCTCAAAAACCGATACCGCGCCGTCCTCGGCCGAGGCCCTGCGCTACCCCTGGGAACAGCATCCCGGCCCCGAACAGGTGGTCGAGGTCAGGCCCGGCGTGTTGTGGGCGCGGCTGAAGCTGCCGTTTCGCCTCAACCACGTGAACATCTACCTGCTCGCCGATGGCGACGGCTATGCGATGATCGATGCCGGCTTCGGCAACGAGGAGACGATCGAGGCCTGGACGAAGCTGTTCGACGGCCCGCTGAAGGGCGTCACCATCACGCGCCTGATCGTCACCCACTCGCACCCCGACCATGTCGGTCTCGCCGGATGGATCGTGGAGCGCTTCAACTGCCCGCTGGTGATGTCGCAGGTCGAATATCTGCAATCGGTCTATCACCAGAACCGCGGCACCGAGGAGCGGCGCGAGGCGCAGCGGCTGTTCTTCCGCCGCCATGGCATGGACGAGTCGCTCACGGAAAAGCTGCTCGGCCGCGGCCAGGACTATCTCAAGCGCGTCTCGGTGCTGCCGCCGTCCTACCGCCGCATCTCGCATGGCGACGACGTCGTGATTGGCACGCGCCGCTTCAAGGTCATCACCGGCGGCGGCCACGCGCTCGACCAGGTGATGCTGTATTGCGCCGACGACAAGCTGTTCCTCTCCGCCGACCAGGTGCTGAGCAAGATCTCGCCGAATGTCAGCGTCTGGGCGGTCGAGCCCGACCAGAACTCGCTCGGCGAATATCTGGCCTCGCTCGCCAGCCTCACCACGACGCTGCCCTATGACGTGCTGGTGCTGCCCGGCCACGGCGTGCCGTTCTACGGATTGAAGACCCGCATCAAGCAGCTCGCCGACCACCACGAGGAGCGCTGCCGCCTGATCGCGGAAGCCTGCCACGAGGTGCCGCAAACCTCGCGCGCCCTGGTGCCTGTCGTGTTCAACAAGCACGTGCTCGACGAGCACCAGATGGGCTTTGCCGCCGGCGAGCTCGTCGCCCACGTCAACTACATGATCGTCGAGGGCCGCCTCACGGCCGAGATGCAGGACGGCGTGCTGCAGTTTCGGACGACGTGAGTTCTTTCTTCACCTCGCCCCGCTTGCGGGGAGAGGTCGGTCGCGAAGCGACCGGGTGAGGGGGAGTCTCCGCGAGTCCAACTCTCACCGTGATTGCGGAAGCAGCCCCTCACCCCAACCCTCTCCCCGCAAGCGGGGCGAGGGAGCAGACCGCTGCCGCGTCAGAACCTCACTTCATATTCGCGATCGCGTGCAGCGCCGCGATGTAGCCGAACGGCCCGAGCCCGCAGATCACGCCGGTCGCCACGAATGAGATCTTGGAGTGCCGGTGATATTCGTCACGGGCGTGGATGTTGGAGATGTGGACCTCCAGCACCGGGCCCTCGAACGTCTTGATCGCATCCATGATCGAGACCGAGGTGAAGGACAGGCCGGCCGGATTGATGACGATGGCATCGGCGTCCTGCCGCGCCGACTGGATCAGATCGACCAGCACGCCTTCATGGTTGGACTGGTGGAAGGCAAGCTTGAGGCCGAGCTTGGCAGCCGCTTCCTCGCAGCTCGCGTTGACCTCCGCGAGCGTCGTCGTGCCGTAGATGTGCGGCTCGCGGATACCGAGCATGTTGAGGTTGGGACCGTTGAGGATCATCACGCGCTTCATGGAAGGGCCCTTTCGAAGACCTGGTTGAGCAAGGAAAGCGCGTGCCGGGCCGCGACGGAAGACGAGAGGCCGAGGGGCCGAACCCTCGCCCGGGCAGATGGTGCAGAGCAGCATTATATGTCGCGTAGGGTTGATCGGGATCAAACTGCGACGCGCCGGATAGGGCATTTTGCCCAAATGCTCCACAGATCCAAATGTGGGATAGCGCATAGACATTAGAGCTGGAAAAGCTCTAAGTAGATGCGTCCCCTTGGTCAGGTTCCGTTGCAGGTTTTGCCGATGGATTACGCCCAATTCTTCGATTCCGCCCTCGATCGCCTCCATACCGAGCGGCGTTATCGCGTGTTCGCCGACCTCGAACGCACGGCCGGCCGGTTCCCGCACGCGGTCTGGCACTCGCCCAAGGGCAAGCGCGACGTCGTGATCTGGTGCTCCAACGATTATCTCGGCATGGGCCAGCACCCGAAGGTGGTCGGCGCCATGGTCGAGACCGCCACGCGCGTGGGCACCGGCGCCGGCGGCACCCGCAACATCGCCGGCACGCATCATCCGCTGGTGCAGCTCGAAGCCGAGCTCGCCGATCTCCACGGCAAGGAAGCCGCGCTGCTGTTCACCTCGGGCTATGTCTCGAACCAGACCGGCATCCCGACCATCGCAAAGCTCATTCCGAACTGCCTCATCCTGTCGGACGAGCTCAACCACAATTCGATGATCGAGGGCATCCGCCAGTCCGGCTGCGAGCGGATCGTGTTCCGCCACAACGACGTTGCGCATCTCGAAGAGCTGTTGAAAGCGGCCGGTCCCGATCGGCCGAAGCTGATCGTCTGCGAGAGCCTCTATTCCATGGACGGCGATGTCGCGCCGCTCGCCAGGATCTGCGATCTCGCCGAGAAGTATGGCGCGATGACCTATGTCGACGAAGTCCACGCCGTCGGCATGTACGGCCCGCGCGGCGGCGGCATCGCCGAGCGCGACGGCGTGATGCATCGCATCGACATTCTCGAGGGCACGCTGGCCAAGGCGTTCGGCTGTCTCGGCGGCTACATCGCCGCCAACGGCCAGATCATCGACGCCGTGCGCTCCTATGCGCCGGGCTTCATCTTCACCACCGCGCTGCCGCCGGCAGTCTGCTCGGCCGCGACCGCCGCGATCAAGCACCTGAAGACGTCGAGCTGGGAGCGCGAGCGTCACCAGGACCGCGCCGCCCGCGTCAAGGCGATCCTCAATGCCGCCGGCCTGCCGGTGATGTCGAGCGACACCCACATCGTACCGCTGTTCGTCGGCGATCCCGAGAAGTGCAAGCAGGCCTCCGACCTGCTGCTGGAAGAGCACGGGATCTACATCCAGCCGATCAACTATCCGACCGTCGCCAAGGGCACCGAGCGCCTGCGCATCACGCCCTCGCCCTATCATGACGACGGCCTGATCGATCAGCTTGCCGAAGCGCTGTTGCAAGTGTGGGACCGCCTCGGCCTGCCGCTGCGCGCCAAGTCGCTGGCAGCGGAATAGGGTCCTCCCTTACCCTCCCCTGGAGGGCAGGCCTATCGCATATGACTTCTCGCGGCGGCCGGTGCGCACGCCTCGTCCTTCGAGACGGCGCTGGCGCCCTCCTCAGGATGAGGCTCATCAGCGTCAGTGCCTCTTGAACCGTAGCCACGCACTCCGTCCTCATCCTGAGGAGCCCGCCTCAAGCGGGCGTCTCGAAGGATGGCCGCGGGAAGGGCTCTCAAATGCGATAGCCCTCCCCCTCCAGGGGAGGGTAAGAGCGGGCAGCTCATCCTACGGCTTAACGACGCCCGCAGTTCCCGCGCGCGCCGGGCATTTCGCTGTCGCTTGCGTCCGCTCAACGCGCTAGATTTACGGGGAAAATGAGCTCGCGCGCCGCCGGCGCCCAGGGAGAAAGCCCCCCGACCCATGCTGCACGATTGGGGCGTGATCGCCGCCGCCTTCGGCTATATCGGCTTCCTGTTCCTGGTGGCGAGCCATGGCGACCGCCGTTCGCCGGCGGGGCGCGGCCGCGCCTCCGGGCTGATCTACCCGCTGTCGCTGGCGATCTACTGCACGTCCTGGACCTTCTTCGGCTCGGTCGGCTTCGCCACCCGCACCTCGACCGACTTCCTCGCGATCTATGTCGGTCCGATCCTGATGATCGGGCTAGGGGCCGGCGTGCTCCGCCGCGTGATCCAGCTCGCCAAGGCCCACAACATCACCTCGATCGCCGACTTCATCGGTGCCCGCTACGGCAAGAGCCAGGCGGTGGCGGCGACCGTCGCCGCAATCGCGATCATCGGCTCGGTGCCCTATATCGCGCTTCAGCTCAAGGCGGTGGCCTCCTCGCTGGGCACGATCCTGAGCGAAGACCAGGCTTTCTCGCACATCCCGATCCTCGGCGACATGGCGCTGATGGTGACGCTGGCGATGGCGGCCTTCGCGGTGCTGTTCGGCACGCGGCAGACCGACGCGACCGAGCACCAGCACGGCCTGATGCTGGCGGTGGCGACCGAATCCATCGTCAAGCTGGTCGCCTTTCTCGCCGCCGGCATTTTCGTCACCTTCTGGATGTTCTCGCCGCATGAACTGATCGAGCGTGCGATGAGGACGCCGGAAGCGGTGCGCGCCATCAACTATTCCCCGTCGATCGGCAACTTCCTGACCATGACGTTGCTGTCGTTGTGCGCGATCATGCTGCTGCCGCGCCAGTTTCACGTCAGCGTGGTGGAGAATTCCAGCGATGCCGAGGTCGGCCGCGCGCGCTGGCTGTTCCCGCTCTACCTCGTTGCCATCAACCTGTTCGTGATCCCGATCGCGCTCGCCGGCCTCGTGACCTTCCCGTTCGGCGCGGCCGACCCTGACATGTACGTGCTTGCCCTGCCGATCGAGGGCGACGCGGACCTGCTCAGCGTCGCCGTCTTCGTCGGCGGACTGTCGGCGGCGACCGCCATGGTGATCGTCGAATGCGTTGCGCTCTCCATCATGGTTTCCAACGACCTCGTGGTGCCCCTGGTGCTGAAACGTCGGCCGGAGGGGCGCGCCGGCGGAGCCGATTTCAGCAACTTCCTGCTGCGCTCGCGCCGGCTCGCGATCTTCGCCATCATGGTGATGGCCTATTTCTACTATCGCGCGCTCGGCAACACCCAGCTCGCGGCGATCGGCCTGCTCTCCTTTGCCGCCATTGCCCAGCTTGCCCCGAGCTTCTTCGGCGGGCTGCTCTGGCGGCGCGCGACCGCGCGCGGGGCGATCGGCGGCATGCTGGTCGGCTTTGCGGTGTGGCTCTACACGCTGTTCATGCCGAGCTTCATGGATTCCTCGACATCAGGCATCCTGCTGCTGCAGCACGGCCCGTTCGGGATCGAGGCGCTGCGGCCGCAGGCACTGTTCGGCGCCGACCTGCCGCCCCTCATGCACGGCGTGATCTGGTCGCTGTCGCTCAACATCCTGACCTATGTGCTGCTGTCGCTGGCGCGCCGGCCGTCCTCCATCGAGCTGCTGCAGGCCGATCTGTTCGTGCCCAACACGCTCGCACCGATCTCGCCGAGCTTCCGGCGCTGGCGCACCACGGTCACCGTGCAGGACATCCAGACCACGGTGGCGCAATATCTCGGGCCCGACCGCGCGCGGCAATCCTTCGAGGCCTTCTCGGCCCGGCGCAACGTGCGGCTGGAGCCCGGTGCGCCCGCCGATTTCGAGCTGCTGCAACACGCCGAGCACCTGATTGCCTCCTCGATCGGCGCGGCCTCCTCCCGCCTCGTGATGTCGCTGCTGTTGCGCAAGCGAACGGTCTCCGCCAAGGCCGCACTGAAGCTGCTCGACGATTCCCACGCGGCGCTGCATTTCAACCGCGAGATCCTGCAGACCGCGCTCAACCATGTGCGCCAGGGCATCGCGGTGTTCGACGCCGATCTGCAACTGATCTGCTCCAACCGGCAGTTCGGCGATCTCCTCAATGTGCCACTGCATCTGATCCAGTTCGGCACGCCCTTGCACGAGATCCTGGAGTTCATCGGCCTCGGCGATCCGAACGATCCGCTCGAGCGCGAGGCCCTGCTGAAGCGGCGCCTTGCCGCCTACACCACCGACAGCGAGCCTTATCTCGAGCGCCTGCCGGAGCGCCACATGGTGATCGAAGTGCTCACCAACCGCATGCCCGGCGGCGGCTTCGTCATCACCTTCACCGACGTCACGCCCACCTTCGAAGCCGCGGAAGCGCTGGAGCGCGCCAATGCGACGCTGGAAAAGCGCGTGCGCGACCGCACCGAAGAGCTGACGCGGCTGAACTCCGAGCTGGCCCTCGCCAAGAGCGCGGCGGAGGACGCCAGCATCTCCAAGACGCGTTTCCTCGCCGCCGCCAGCCACGACATCCTGCAGCCGCTGAACGCGGCGCGGCTCTACGTCACGAGCCTCGTCGAACGCCAGCACAATGGCGAAGAGACGCGGCTGGTCGAGAACATCGACGAATCGCTGCAGGCGATCGAGGAAATCCTCGGCGCGCTGCTCGACATCTCCAGGCTCGATGCCGGCGCGATGACGACCTCGATCTCGAGCTTCAAGATGGCCGATCTGATGCGCTCGCTGGAAATCGAGTTCGCGCCGATCGCGCGCGCCAAGGGCCTGGAACTCGCCTTCGTGCCCTGCTCGCTGCCGGTGCAGTCGGACCGCCTGCTGCTGCGGCGGCTGCTGCAGAACCTGATCTCGAACGCGATCAAATACACCCCGCGCGGCCGCGTGCTGGTCGGCTGCCGCCGCCGCGGCGCCTCGCTCAAGATCTGCGTCTACGACACCGGCGTCGGCATCCCCCCGGTCAAGCGCGGCGAGATTTTCAAGGAATTCCATCGCCTGGAGCAGGGCGCGCGGATCGCGCGCGGTCTCGGCCTCGGGCTCTCGATCGTGGAACGGTTGGCACGCGTGCTCAATCACGGCATCGCCATCGAGGCCAATGCCGGCGGCGGCTCGGTGTTCTCCGTGACGGTGCCGACGGCGAAGGCGGTGACCCACACCGCGGCCGTGACCAGCGCGACGCCGCTGGCGCGCACGCCGATCTCGGGCGCGCTGATCGTCTGCATCGAGAACGATGCGGCGATCCTCGACGGCATGCGCACGCTGCTCAAGGCCTGGGACGCCGAGGTGATCGCGGTCGCCGATCCCGAAGGGGCGATCGCCGCCATCGAAACCGCCGGACGGCGCGTCACCGGCCTCCTGGTCGACTATCACCTCGATCGCGGCAACGGCATCGCCGCCATCCGCGAGATCCGCCGCCGCTTCGGCGACGGCATCCCCGGGATCCTGATCACCGCCGATCGCAGCCCCGCCGTGCAGGTCGCCGCGCGCGACGAGAAGATCGCGGTGCTCAACAAGCCGGTGAAGCCGGCTTCGCTGCGTGCTCTCCTTGGGCAGTGGCGCACGCAGCAGATGGTGGCGGCGGAGTGAGACGCACTGCTCTCTCGAGATCGTCATTGCGAGCGCAGCGAAGCAATCCAGAATCCCTCCGCGGAGACAGTCTGGATTGCTTCGCTGCGCTCGCAATGACGGAGCAACCGTTGTCGTCCTCAAACCAGCATCTCGACTCGCAGACATGGCTTCGCCTTCTCGCGGCGCGTTTCGCCCAGTTTTGCGCTTCTCGTCGCGCCCTCCTGGAGAAAGGGCGCAGGGAAGGCCGGGTGCTGGCTGGCACCCGCGGTCCGCTGCGCGAAATGCACACGCAGGAAGAACCGCACAGCAGCATACAGGTGAAGCCGAACACACGGCCTTCCTGCGCGATGGTCGGACGGCTTATGCCGTGCTCTTGTGTCTGCAAATTATGCCAAAAAACGCGAACGGGCGGTTCTGACCAACCGCCCGTCGCTGGATCTGAGCCCGACCGTGCTCAAAGGCCTTGAGAGCCTGTCCGGGAGCGTGGGACAGATCCGGTGTCTTCCTCAACCCGAACAGTTGCATGGGCTTCGAGCCCGAACCGAGCAAGGAAGAGAGTGGATGATGGCACAAGACGGTGGCGGCGGAACGATTTGCGCGGCCAAGCTGCGCTCAGGGCGCAAGCCGCGTGAAGACGTAGTCGCGGCTCCTCGCGCGGGCTTCGTGACAGCCCCAGCACGTGCGGTGCTGGGCCTCGTCGACCGGTTTGCCGTCGATGAAGCGGCCAAAGCCCCAGCCGCCCGTTGCGGCATATTTCTTGGAATCCTTGACCATCACCTGGACCGTTGTGGCGGCCCCGGGAATGGTCGCGGACGCAAACTCCGGCGACTGTTTGCGCTTCCAGGCGCGCTTGACCAGGATGGTGCCGTCCGGGAATGGGAGTTTGCCGGCTTGATAGGCGTTGATGGCGGTCTGGTTGCCCACAACAGCGCGAAGCTCGTCGAGCGGCGCCGCCTCCTCGGCCGGCGCGACCAGCTCCCACTGCTTGTATCCGCGCGGAATGGTGACGCCGAAGATCGGCGAGGCGTCCGCGGTATTTTGCGGAGGCCCCTCGGCAAGAGCGATCGAGACCAGATACGGCACGCAAGTCAGGAGAACGACCAGGAGGAGCACGGCCAGCGTGATCGCCGTGACGTAGGAGCGCTCTTTCTTTTCAGCTTCGATAGATGGCATGAGGTTTCTTCTAGTTGGATCGCGGCACTTCCCGGTCCAGCCAAGCTGGACCGAGGCATTGCATGAACGATCAGGCGCCGTCGGCGTCGATGACGGCTTTGGCGAAGGCTTGTGGCGCTTCTTGCGGCAGATTGTGGCCGACGCCGCCGGTGATCAGGCGAAACTCGTATCGGCCTGAGAACTTCTTGGCATAGGCGCTGGGGTCGGGATGGGGCGCGCCGTTGGCATCGCCCTCCATCGTGATCGTCGGCACCTCGATCTGCGGAGCTGCGGCCAGCTTCTTTTCGAGATGCTCGTATTTCGCCTCGCCCTGGGCGAGCCCGAGCCGCCAGCGGTAATTGTGGATGGTGATCGCGACATGATCCCCGTTGTCGAACGCCGCCGCGCTCCTGTTGAAGGTGGCGTCGTCGAACTTCCACTGCGGCGAGGCCAGCTTCCAGATCAGCTTGGCGAAATCGTGCGTGTACTTCTCGTATCCGGCGCGGCCGCGCTCGGTCGCGAAGTAGAACTGGTACCACCATTGCAGCTCCGCCTGCGGCGGCAACGGCGCGCTGCGGGCAGCCTGGCTGGAGATCAGATAGCCGCTGACCGATACCAGCGCGCGGCAACGGTCCGGCCACAGCGCGGCGATAATGTCGGCGGTGCGCGCACCCCAGTCGAAGCCGGCGACCACGGCCTTCTTGATCTCGAGCTTGTCCATCAGCGCGATGATGTCCACGGCCATGGCCGCAGGCTCGCCGTTGCGCGGCGTTTCGCTGGAGAGGAAGTGCGTCGCGCCGTAGCCACGCAAGTATGGGATGATCACGCGATAGCCGGCCTTGGCCAGGAGCGGCGCGACGTCGATGAAGGCGTGAATGTCGTAGGGCCAGCCGTGCAGCAGGATCGCCACCGGACCGTTCGAGGGCCCCACCTCGGCATAGCCGACGTTGAGAACGCCGGCATCGATCTGCTTGATCGCGCCGAAGGACGCATCCGATGCAGAGGATCGCTGCGGTTCCGTCTCGGCACGAGCGAACGCGACCATGCCGAGACCGACGGCGGCGGCTCCCGTGGCAATGCCGAGAAACTGGCGGCGGTGCTGATCGATGATCTGCTTCATGATGGTGTGACCTCGTCGTGGTTGATGATGGTGCGTCAGATCAGCGCGATCGTGACGTCGATGTTGCCGCGGACGGCCTTGGAGTAGGGGCAGGTTTGATGCGCTTCATCGATGATGCCGCGTGCGATCTCGGGGTCGAGCCCCGGCAGGCTGACATTGAGGCGCGCCCTCAGCGAGTAGGCGCCCTCGTCGAGCACGAGATCGATCTCCGCATCGATCGCGCTTTTCCTGGGAAGCATCACCTTCCGCTTGCGCGCGACGAGTTCCATCGCGCCTTCGAAGCAGGCCGACCAGCCGGCCGCAAACAACTGCTCGGGATTGGTGCCGATGCCGGCCCCGCCCGGCGGCGACAGCTTGACGTCGAGGCGACCGTCGGAACTGCGCGACATGCCGTCGTGGCGGCCGCCGTTGGTGTGCGTCCGGGCCGTGTAGAGCAGTTTTGCCGTTTCTGTCATGGAGAGCTCCTTGCCGTCGCGCACCTGACTAGCAGCGACGTGCTCCGGAAACCCGTTTGGACTTGTGAGAAATTGTGAGGCCGGCGCAGAAGCTGTTGCGAGGCCTGCAAACGTGGTCTGATGCCGATGCAACGCAGGCCTTGCCGGATGGCTGCCCTCTGGCTATCCGGTTCGCAAATGAGCAAGATTTCGCGATGACCACGCCGGCCGGGCCAAGGCTCTCGTTCGGACCATTCACCGTAGCGCCACATGAAAGGCTCGTGACGCGCGACGGTGTCGCGGTGCCGCTGGGCGCGAAGGCCTTCGACGCGCTGATCGCGCTGATGTCGCGGCCGAACGAGGTCGTCAGCAAATGGGATCTGATGGCGCTGGTGTGGCCCGGCATCACCGTCGAAGAGGCCAATCTGCGCTTTCACATCGCCGCTCTGCGCAAGGCGCTGGGGGACGGCAAGGACGGCGCGCGATACATCGCCACGCTTTCCGGGCGCGGCTATTGCTTCGTGGCGCCGATCTCCCAGACGGAGCTTCCGGAAGCGCGGCGCTCGCCCCCGTCCATGGAATTGCCGCCGGTCAAGCTGCCGAACCGGCTGCAGCGGATGGTCGGACGCGACCAGGCGGTCGCCGCCATCTCCGACAAGCTTCTCACCTCCCGCTTCGTCGCGATCGTCGGTCCGGGCGGCGTTGGCAAGACTGCCGTCGCGGTCGCGATCGCCCACGACCTGCTCGCGGCGTTCTCCGACGCCGCGCATTTCGTCGACCTTGCCGCGCTCAGCGATCCCGATCTCGTGATCACCTCGATCCTGCTGATGCTCGGCTTGCCGGCCGAGACCGACGATCCCCTGCCCGCGCTGCTCGCGCATCTCCGGGACAAGCGGATGCTGCTCATCCTCGACAATTGCGAGCATGTCATCGCCGCGGCGGCACCGCTGGCTTCGGCGATCTTCCACGCTGCGCCGGATGTCCACATTCTCGCCACCAGCCGCGAAGCCCTGCGCGTCGAGGGCGAGCAGGTCTATCGATTGGCGCCGCTCGCCGTTCCGCCTGACAGTGCCGGGCTGACCGCGGCGGCTGCGCAGACCTATTCCGCACTTCAGCTCTTCCTCGAACGTGCTACGGCCGGCGGCGCGCAGATCACGCTGGACGATACCAACGCCGCGACTATCGCGAGGATTTGCCGCAATCTCGATGGCATGGCCCTGGCGATCGAGCTCGCCGCCGGCCGCGTCGAAGCTTACGGCCTGCAGCAGACGGCCGCGCTGCTCGACGAGCGTCTCAATCTGCTCTGGCAGGGCCAGCGCACCGCGCCGCCGCGGCAGAAGACGTTGCGGGCGACGCTGGACTGGAGCTATGGGCTGCTGTCCGACATCGAGCGCCTCGTGCTGCGGAGGCTGGCGGTCTTCGTGGGTCACTTCACCATCGACGCGGCCCTCGAGGTCGTCCCGGATGAACGTGCCGACCGCTCCCGCTTGTTCGATGCCATCGACAGTCTCGTCGCCAAATCGATGGTCGCGCCGCGGCCGATCGGCGCCATGATGCGCTACCGTCTGCTCGATACCACCCGCGCCTATCTGCTCGAGATCGAGCCGAACGACGCCGCGCTCGCCGCCCGCCACGCGACCTACTACCGGCGATGGCTGGAGCAGGCCGGCAGCACATGGGCGGCAACACCGAACGCCGACGAACGGGCGATCCACTTCTCCGCGCTCCACAACGTGCGTGCCGCGCTGGACTGGTGTTTTGGCGCGGGCGGCGACGCCAATGCCGGCATTGCGCTCGCCGCCGCGGCAGCGCCGATCTTCCTCGCGATGTCGCTCTTGATCGAATGCCGGCGCTGGTCGGAACGGGCACTGCTTGCGATGACCCCGTCCGCGCGCGGCAGCGCCGCTGAAATGCACATCCAGGCCGCCCTCGGACTGACCCTGATGTTCACGCGCGGCGGCAGCGAGGCGGCGCGCGTGGCCTTGAGCCGGAGCCTTGCGATCGCCGAGGCGCGCGGCGACGCGCCGAACCAGCTCCAACTGCTCGGCCGCATGCATATCTTTCACGAACGGATGGGGCAGTTCGACGCCGCGCTTGGCTATGCGCGGCAGAGCCTTGCGGTCGCGCAGCCGCTCGGCGATCCCGGCTCGATCGTCCTCGCCCATTCGCTGCTCGGGGTCTCGCTTCATCTGGCCGGCGAGCACCGCGACGCGCTGAGGATGCTTGAGGTCGCATGGCAAGGGCCGGGCGCGGAACGAATCAGCACCATCCATGGCTTCGACCATCGCAACCGGGCCGGCATCACGCTGGCGCGCGAACTCTGGTTGCAGGGCCGGCCCGCGGACGCGCGGCAGCTGGCGCAACAGACGGTGACTGAAGCCGCGCAGATGGAGCATCCGATCACGCTCTGCATCGCGCTGATCTGGGCGGTCTCGATGTCGCTCTGGGACGGTGATCTCGACGGCGCGGAACAGCGCATCGACCAGTTCATCGCGCATGCCGAATCTCGATCGATGGGTCCCTATCTCGTGGTGGGCCGCGGCGTGAAAGGCGAACTGGCGATCCTTCGGGGAGACGCCGCGTACGGCGTCGCGACGATCAAGGCTTGCCTATGCGAGCTCCACGAGGCCGGCTACGAATTGCTCACCACCACCTTCAACATCGCGCTGGTTCAAGGCTTGCTGGCGCTTGGACAGATCGAGCAGAGCGCGCGCCTGATCGCCGATGCGATCCGCCTCGTCGATCAGAGCGGCGATCATCTCTACATGCCTGAATTGCTGCGGATGAAGGCCAAGGTCCTGTTGCACCTGCCAGAGCCGAGAGCCGAGCAACCAGAGGCCTACTTGATGCAATCCCTGGATCTGAGTCGCCGCCAAGGCGCCACAGCGTGGGAGCTGCGCGCCGCGATCGATCTCGCCGGGCTGTTTGCCGAACGCGGGCAGCGCGACGAGGCGAAGCGATGGCTCCAATCGGCGCTCGAGGGCTTTGCCGAGGGCTCCGAGACGGCGGATATCAGAGCGGCCAACCTGCTTCTGACCACGCTGTAGCGGCTCACCCCGTCGGCGTGCCCTGCTTCCATTGGCCGCCGGCGATCTTCGCGGCGGCAATCACCGCTTGCGTCCGACTCTCGACGCCGAGCTTTTGCAGGATCGCCGAGACATGGGCCTTGATGGTGGCCTCGGAGACGCCGAGCTCGTAGGCGATCTGCTTGTTGAGGAGACCTTCCGACAGCATCATGAGGACGCGAACCTGCTGCGGCGTCAGCGTCACCAGGCGGTCGCGCAGGCGCGTCATGTCGGGGTCGGCGGCGGCGGAGAGGTCGGTGTCGGCGGGAACCCAGATGTCGCCTTCCATCACCTTGAGGATGGCGTCACGCAGGGTCTCGACCCCGAACCGCTTGGGGATGAAGCCGGACGCGCCGAAATCGAGCGAGCGGCGGATCGTGGCGCTGTCGTCGGAAGCCGAGACGATGACGACCGGAATCGCCGGATATTGCGCGCGCAGATAGATCAGGCCGGAAAAGCCGGAGATCCCGGGCATGGAGAGGTCGAGCAGGACGAGGTCGACCTCGGAGTTCTGTTCCAGGAGCTTGGTCAGGTCCTCGAAGGATCCGGCCTCGTCGATCCGGGCCGAGGGGAGGACGCCTGCCACCGCCTGCCGCAGCGCATCGCGGAACAGGGGATGATCATCGGCGATGACGAGGTGAGTCGAAGGAGCGTTCATCGTTCTCTTGCTGTCGTTCGCGCCGGGTCGGCGAACAGATCCCGGGCGGGTCAATTCTTCCCCGAGCGGCCGTGGCATGCAAGTGCACATTATCCCTTTGCTGCAAAGGGGTTAATCCCTGGTCTCGGCGCTTGCGCACCGGCGCCGGATACCACAGCGCCCGTGCGCAAGGCCGAAAGTCGTATTGGGGCGGGTTTCACGCCGATGTTACCTTGTGGTCAAGACCTGGGCTGATCCGGCACGTCCGGACATTCTGGGGGCGCGAGGAAACGTATTTTCGGGGAGCGACTCAACATGTCGACAATGGCTGTGTCTCAAGCAGGCGCGGGAGGGATGACGAAGGACGAACGGTTCGTCATTCTCGCCTCCTCGCTCGGTACCGTGTTCGAGTGGTACGACTTCTATCTCTACGGTTCGCTCGCCTCGATCATCGGCGCGCAGTTCTTCTCGGCCTATCCGCCGGCAACCCGCGATATCTTCGCGCTGCTGGCGTTTGCCGCGGGCTTTCTGGTGCGTCCGTTCGGCGCCATCGTGTTCGGCCGCGTCGGCGACATCGTCGGCCGCAAATACACCTTCCTCGTCACCATCCTGATCATGGGCCTGTCGACCTTCATCGTCGGCCTGTTGCCCAACGCGGCCACCATCGGCATCGCGGCTCCGATCATCCTGATCGCGCTGCGCCTCGCCCAGGGCCTGGCGCTCGGCGGCGAATATGGCGGTGCGGCGACCTACGTCGCGGAGCATGCGCCGAACGGCAAGCGCGGCTTCTACACCTCCTTCATCCAGACCACGGCGACGCTCGGCCTGTTCCTGTCGCTGCTGGTGATCCTGTTCACCCGCACCGCGCTCGGCGAGGCCGACTTCGCGGCGTGGGGCTGGCGCATTCCGTTCCTGGTGTCGGTGCTGCTGCTCGGCATCTCGGTCTGGATCCGGCTTCGCCTGAACGAATCGCCGATCTTCCAGAAGATGAAGGAGGAAGGGAAGGGCTCGAAGGCGCCGCTGACGGAGGCCTTCGGCAACTGGCAGAACGGCAAGCTCGTGCTGCTCGCCCTGCTCGGCGGCGTGATGGGCCAGGGCGTGGTCTGGTACACCGGCCAGTTCTACGCGCTGTTCTTCCTGCAATCGATCCTGAAGGTCGACGGCTATACCGCCAACCTGCTGATCGCCTGGTCGCTGCTGCTCGGCACCGGCTTCTTCATCGTGTTCGGCATGCTGTCCGACAAGATCGGCCGCAAGCCGATCATCCTCGGCGGCTGTCTGATCGCGGCGCTGACCTTCTTCCCGATCTTCAAGATGATCACCACCAACGCCAATCCGGCGCTGGAAAAGGCGATCGAGTCGGTCAAGGTCGAGGTGGTGGCCGATCCCGCCGGCTGCGGCGACCTGTTCAACCCGGTCGGCACCCGCGTCTTCACCGCGCCTTGCGACACCGCGCGCGCCTACCTGTCGCAATCGTCGGTCAAGTATGCGACGACGCCGGGTCCGGCCGGCTCGGGCGTGAAGGTCGTGGTCAACGGCAAGGACGTGCCCTACGCCAACGCCAAGGACAGCAACCCGGCGGTTCTCGCCGCGGTGCAGGCGGCTGGCTATCCCAAGGCGGGTGACGCCGGCATCGTGAAGATGTCGCATCCGCTCGACATCTTCCGTCCGCAGGTGGCGGCCATCATCGGCCTGCTGTTCATCCTGGTCCTGTTCGTCACCATGGTGTACGGCCCGATCGCCGCGATGCTGGTCGAATTGTTCCCGACCCGCATCCGCTACACCTCGATGTCGCTGCCCTACCACATCGGCAACGGCTGGTTCGGCGGCCTCCTGCCCGCCACCGCCTTCGCCATCGTGGCCTCGACCGGCGACATCTATGCCGGCCTCTGGTACCCGATCATCTTCGCCTCGATTACCGTGGTGATCGGCTTCCTGTTCCTGCCGGAGACCAAGGACGTCGACATCAAGGCGACCTGATCGAAGCAGAGATCGACGACACGAAACCGGCCGCGGTCTCCGCGGCCGGTTTTGCTTTGTCTGGTTAGCGGTTGCTGCCGATGAATTGCAGCACGATCTCACGGCGATGCGGGCGGCTGCGATGCTCGATCAGATAGATTGCCTGCCAGGTGCCGAGCGCGAGCCTGCCGTCCAGGACCGGGACCTGGAGCGAGGTCTGCGTCAGCATGGTCTTGATGTGGGCCGGCATGTCGTCGGGTCCCTCGGTGTCATGGGTCCACCCGGCATTCTCCGGTGCGAGCCGTGACAGGGCCGTGGTGAGATCGACGAGCACGGAAGGGTCGGCGTTCTCCTGGATCGTCAGCGAGGCCGAGGTGTGGCGGATGAACAGCGTCAACGCGCCCTCACCTGCGTGCGCCTCGGCGATGAATTTCGCGGCCTCGCTGGTCAGATCGGTGAAGCCGCGGCCGGGCGTCTGCACGGTGAGCAGCGACGATGTGACGGTGGTAGCCTGCACCGACGACGGTGCGGAGCGTGTGACGGATCTGGCTGATGTCATGGCGGGTCTCTCAACTCGGGAAGCTGCCGTAGGGTGGGCAAAGCGGCTTGTCCGCAGTAGATCGAAGAGCGAAGGCGGAAGCGTGCCCACCATTCCGCGTGACGATGTCAAGGTGGTGGGCACGGCGCTTTGCGCCTTTGCCCACCCTACGGCAGCTCGTCACGCGTCAAATCTTCCCTGACACGTCCTTCTGCACGCGGTTGGCCATGTCGATCAGCCGCCGCCAGGCCTTTTCCAGGAACGACATCACGCGGTCGACGTCCTTGTCGCTCGGCAGCGGGATCTCGATCTTGCGCTCGCCCTCGGCGACCTTGGGCTCGGCTTTCTTGAGCTGATCGGATTTCGGCAGCGCCTCGTCGATCTTGCCCGACACCGGCGGTCCCGCCGCGAGCTGTCCCTTCAGCTTCTCGACCTCGGCCTGGAGCCTGCCGATCTCGGCATCGAGTGCCGTCCGCTCGTCAGGAACTGCATAGCAGGCCCAGCCGGCGCCGTTCTTGGTGCAGGTCGATACCGTGCCGGTGCGCGTGTCGAGCCGCAGCACGCCCTCGGGAATGGGCGTCATGCTGTAGCGGCCATTTTCGCCGTCGGGCGCCGATTGCGCGGCCACGAGGCCGCCGCTGACGACCATCCCCGCGGCCGCCGCCGCGAGCCATGATGTCGTGGATGTCGTCGCAGGTCTCTTCATTGTCTCCGCCCCGGCGGTGCTGCGGCTGCTGTGCAAGTCTACACCCTTGAGCCGGCAATCCGCCGCCAAAAAACCCGCCCCTGAAATCAACGAACGCGACGGCTTCTTTGATCCCACCAGCGCGGCGAAAGCACGGCTGCATTCGCAGATCATGAGCAGACCTGCTGCGGTGCGGCGTCACGCTGTGTGCAGCGCTGCTGCGCGCGTCAATATCGTCAAGAAAATCAAAGACATAATTGAAAGCGACGCAATCGTGACTTGGCTTGACTTGATTATGGGCCATCAGTATGGTCCGCGCGGCTTTTGAGGGTGACGGGCGTAATTTCCATTCAGCGTTTCGGGTCTTCGTTGCATGACACAGGGCACGGGACACGGCGAAGATGGAGATCGCGATAGATCGTCCGAGGAAGCCGCGCTTTCCGATCGGCTCGGAAATCTTGATCAGCGGTTGTCCGAATTTCGCGACCGCAGGGCCAAGACCGAGCAACCCGCAGGTGACGATGGAGACAAAGCGGCCAGAGCCTCGGCGATGGCGCTTGGTTTTCGGTTATCCTCCGAGTTGGTCGCCGGTGTCGCTGTCGGAGCGGGGATTGGCTGGGGGTTCGACCGTTTGCTGTCGACGTCGCCTTTCGGATTCATCGTGTTCCTGCTGCTGGGCTTCGTTGCCGGCGTGGTGAATGTGGTGAGATCGGCAGGCGCGGGTCAAAACAGGCGCGGTGGTTCGTAAGCTGGTCCCACCAGGAGAGGAATGATCGTGCCGGCCTCGCCGGTACGGGCCGGCCCGGCCGGCAGACCGAGACCCGCCGGCATGCCCGGCAGACCAAGAGATGCCGCGCCGATGAAAATCGATCCGATCCACCAGTTCAACATCGAGCCTCTCTTCACCCTGGGCCATATCGGCAATCACACGATCGCCTTCACCAATTCGTCGCTCTACATGCTGGTCGCGGTTGCGATCATCTCGATCCTGATGCTCGCCAGCGGCTCGCAGCTGGTTCCCGGGCGCCTGCAGTCGGTCGCCGAGATCTCCTACGAGTTCGTGGCCTCGACCATCCGTTCGACGGCCGGCGCGGAAGGCATGAAGTTCTTCCCGCTGATCTTCTCGCTGTTCATGTTCATCTGCGTCTCGAACCTGGTCGGCATCATCCCCTACACCTTCACGGTCTCGAGCCACCTGATCGTCACCGCCGGACTGGCGCTGCTGGTCTTCTTCACCGTGCTGATCTACGGCGTCGCCAAGAACGGCATGAAGTTCTTCAAGATTTTCGTTCCCCACGGCGTCCCCGGCTACGTCCTGCCGCTGGTCATGTTCATCGAGGTCCTGTCGTTCTTCCTGCGGCCGGTCTCGCACAGCATTCGTCTGTTCGCCAATATGCTGGCCGGCCACATCGCGCTGAAGGTGTTCGCGGGCTTCGTCGCCATGCTGGGCTTCTCGCTCGGAGCCATCGGCTGGGTCGGCGGCGTGCTGCCGCTGGCGCTCACGGTCGCGCTGTACGCTCTCGAGATCCTGGTCGCGTTCCTGCAGGCTTACGTGTTCGCGATCCTGACCTGCATCTACCTCAACGACGCCATTCATCCGGGACACTGAGCGGTCCGGGGAATTTCCACCCACAACCCAATCTTTCTTCCAAGGAGTCTAAAATGGATCCGGCAGCAGCAAAACTTATCGGCGCGGGCATCGCGTGCATCGGCATGGGCGGTGCGGGCGTCGGCGTGGGCGTGATCTTCGGCAACTACCTCGCCGCGGCCGTTCGCAACCCCTCGGCCGCTCAGGGCCAGTTCGGCAACCTGATCTTCGGCTTCGCCGTGACCGAAGCGCTCGGCATCTTCTCGCTGCTGATCGCGCTGCTTCTGCTGTTCGTTTTCTAAAGGAACGACTTCTTCCGCGCCGCTTCATCCGAAGCGGCGCGTGACAGCAACAGGAGTACTCCATGGCCGAGAGTCATGGCGGGGCAAAAGGACCGGCGGCGGGTGCCCACACCGAAGCCGATGGCGGTCATCACAGCGGCGGCTTTCCGCCGTTCGAGAGCAGCACCTTTGCTTCACAGCTGGTGTCGCTCGCGATCTTCTTCGTCCTGCTTTACGTGATCGTGTCCAAGCTCGCGCTGCCGAAGGTCGGCGGTGCGATCGAAGCACGCCAGAACAAGATCGAGGGCGACCTCGGCGAGGCGCAGAAGCTGAAGGACCAGTCCGAAGCTGCGCTGAAGGCCTATGAAAGCGAGCTCGCCTCGGCGCGTTCGCGGGCGCAGGCGATCGGCAACGAATCCCGCGACAAGGCGAATGCGCAGGCGGACGCCGAACGCAAGGCATTGGAAGAGCAGCTGACGGCCAAGCTCGCCGAGGCGGAGAAGACAATCGCCTCGACTCGCACGGCCGCCATGAGCAACGTCCGCGGCATCGCGGCCGACGCGGCAGGCCAGATCGTGCAACAGCTCACCGGGGTCATTCCGGATGCCGCCTCGGTCAATGCCGCCGTTGACGCGTCCTTGAAGGGTTAGTCGAGATGTTCTTCGATCCTGAAACCTGGGTCGCCGTCGCCTTCGTGATCCTGATGATCGTGTTCGGCTATCTCGGCGTCTTCAAGTCGGCGATGACCGCGCTCGATCATCGCGCCGCCCGCATCAAGGCCGAGCTCGACGACGCCGCGCGCCTGAAGCAGGAGGCGGCCAAGGTGCTCGCCGACTACAAGGCGCGCAGTGCCACGGCCGAGCGCGAGGCTGCCGACATCATCGCCAACGCCAAGGCCGAAGCCGAGCGCATCGCTGCCGACGCCAAGGCGAAGATGGAGGACTTCGTCGCCCGCCGCACCAAGACCGCGGAGAGCAAGATCGCGCTGGCCGAGGCCCAGGCGCTGGCCGACGTCCGCGCCGCAGCCGCTGAAGCCGCCGTCCAGGCTGCCTCGACCATCCTGTCGCAATCGGTCAAGGGCCAAGTTGCCGACGACCTGCTCGCCAAGGGCATCAACGAAGTCCGGCAGAAGCTGAACTGAGGGATTTGCCTCACCCAATCAAAAAGCCGGCGCGATGAGCGCCGGCTTTTTTTGTTTGTCGGGTAACAGCATCCACAATCGCGGTGTCATCACCCGCGGAGGCGGGTGATCCAGTACGCCGAGGTTTCTCGGTTCAAGCACCGCGGCCTCTGGAATACTGGATTGCCCGCCTTCGCGGGCAATGACAGCTGAGATTGCCGCAAGACCTCAGGTTACTTCTTCTTCCGCGCCTTCGGTTCGGGCGAGAGCGCCTGCGGGTCGAAACCGACATAGAAGATGTAGTTATCGGCGACGGCGGGCGCCGGTGTCGGATAGGCCAGATCCTCGGCGACAAAGGTGAAGGGCACGCTGCCGCCTTCCGACATCGCGACCGTGGTCCGGTAGGCTTTCGAGGCGATCACCTTCTCGCCGACGCCGCCCTGCACGACGGCGATGCGCAGCGGCACCTCGACGGAGGCAGGCGCACCGGCGGGGCCGGCGATGACGCGGCCCTGGATGCCGATCCGGGCCGTGATGCCAGCGCTGCTGCGGGAGCATTCGCGCGCCATCTTGGTGATCGAGGCCTGGAAGCGGATGTCATTGCCGACGGCCGGCTTGCCACTGGCGCCGACCGCGTAGGTCGAGGCCCCCGCGCGCACCGTGACCTGCGGGCAATCGAGATCGTCTTCGGCCGGCTGCCCGGGCGCAGGCGCCGGCTTCGGCTCGGCCGGCTCGTCGGACTTGCCGCCGAACAGGCTCTTGAAGCGGTCGGTCAATGACTGCGCCGCCGCAGGCGAGACAGACGCCAGCGCAACCGACAACGCCAGTGCGATCCCCGTTCCCAGTCGCAACGCATTCCGCGATGACCGAAGCTCCTGCACCATCGACGCCCGTACTCCATGACAATTGCCCGGCCGATCGCCGGCCGCGGCACGCGGTTATATCGCCAAAATCGGCGAACCCAAGGCAGCAAAAAGGGGGACGCGGCCGCCAGACGGCCGCTCAGCCGCGAAAATCCTCGTGCAGCAGGCCGAACAGCAGGTGATCCTGCCAGACCCCGTTGATGCAGAGATAACGGCGCGCCAGGCCCTCGCGCGAGAAGCCGCACTTCTCCAGCACCCGGATCGACGGCGCGTTGGTGGGGATGCAGGCGGCCTCGACCCGGTGCAGGTTGAGCTCGCCAAACAGCGTCGGCAGCAACACCCGCAGTGCGGCCGTCATGTAGCCGCGATGGGCATAGGGCTGGCCGACCCAATAGCCGATGGTACCGGCCTGCACGATGCCTCGCCGGACATTGGCGAGCGTGATGCCGCCGACCAGGGCACCGTCGAGCTCGCGGAAGATCAGAAAGGGATAGGAGCGGTCCGCGGCGATGTCCTCGGCATAGCGGCGCAGGCGGCGGCGGAAACCGGACCGGGTGAGATCGTCAGACGGCCAGATCGGCTCCCAAGGCGTGAGATAGTCGCGGCTGGTCTCGCGCAAATGCGCCCATTGCAGGAAGTCGGACATTTGCGGCGCACGCAGGAGCAGCCCGTTGCCGCGCGGCGCGAGGGCGGCGGGTCCACTGGATGGCAGGCGAAAGAGGGCCATGGTGATGCTTCCCGGGGCGAGGCAGCCCGCGCGCGGCTCCTAATGCAGCCGCGCCTTGGCGCGTGCCCGGGTCAATCCTTCCGCAAAAGACACCGCCGTGTCCAGACCCCTGCCGCTGCCCAAAGCGACAACCGCTGGCCGGCTGCGCGACAGCAGCGCACGGGCCGCGTCCCGCGCCGATTCGATGCTGACGGCATCGATCCGGGCGACCAGTTCCTGCACCGTCTGCGGCCGTCCATAGGCCAGCACATGCCGGGCAAGCTGCTCGGCGCGGGAGGAGCAGCTCTCCAGCGCCATCAGCAGACCCGCCTTCATCTGCGCCTTGGCCCGGGCGATCTCGGCCTCGGTCAGCGTCTCCACCGAATCGTTCATGATGTCGACCACGACCTCCATCATCTCCGGAGCGTCGGCGGGATCGGTGCCGGTGTAGAGGCCGAAGAAGCCGGTGTCGGTGTAGGGCGCGTGGAAGGTGTAGATGGAGTAGCAGAGGCCGCGCTTCTCGCGCACCTCCTGGAACAGGCGCGACGACATTCCGCCGCCGAGGATGTTGGTGAAGACCTGGAGCGAGAACAGCGACGGATCGGACTGCGGCACGCCCTCGAGCGCCAGCGTCAGATGCGCCTGCTCGAGCTCGCGATGCACCACCTTGGTGCCGCCCTGGCCGAATTGAGCGGCCTGCGGCTTCGGCCCCGGCGTCCCCTCGAAGCTCGCAAAACGCTTTTCGACCTCGGCGACGACTTGGGCGTGATTGACCGCGCCGGCCGCCGCCACCACCATGTCCGGCCCGCGATAATGCGTCGAGAGATAGCCGCGCAGCATGTCGCGGTTGAAGGCGCGCAGCGTCTTGGCGGTGCCGAGCAGCGAGCGACCCATCGGCTGGTCGGGATAGCAGAGCTCGTTCAGATGCTCGAACACGACGTCGTCGGGCGTGTCCTGGGCGGCGCCGATCTCCTGCACGATGACGTTCTTCTCGCGCTCCAGCTCGTCGGGCTCGAAGGCGGGATTGGCGAGGATGTCGGCGAGCACGTCGAGCGCGAGCGGCACGTCGGCCTTCAGCACCCGCGCATAATAGGACGTGGTCTCGGTCGAGGTGCCGGCATTGAGGTCGCCGCCGACCGCCTCGATCTCCTCGACGATCTCGCGCGAGGAGCGCTTGGTCGTGCCCTTGAACGCCATGTGCTCCAAGAGATGCGAGATGCCGTGCTCGTTCGGCTTCTCGTCGCGTCCGCCGACCCCGGCCCAGACACCGAGCGCCGCCGTCTCGAGGTGGGGCATCTCGTCGGTGACGACGGTGAGGCCGGAGGCAAGCTTGGACATCTCGACGCTCATCCGGCAACTCCCTGCTTTGCGGCGCGGCTGGCGGACAGCACGAACCGCTCGACCTCGGCCTGATCGTTCTTCATCACCCTCATGTGTTCGGATTTGGTCATCAGGCCGTCGAGCCAGGCCGGCAGTTGCGGCCGCTGGCCGCAGGCCGCCTCGACGGCGTCGGGGAATTTGGCCGGATGCGCGGTGGAGAGCACGATGCTCGGCACCCTCGTATCGGTGGTGTCACGGTCCGCGACGGCGAGCGCCACGGCGGTATGGGGATCGACCAGCTCGCCGGCTTCGCGCCAGGCGGCGCGAATCGCAGCCGCAGTCTCGGTCTCGTCGGCGCGCCCGGCATCGAACTCCTCGCGGATCGCAGCGAGCGTCGCATCGGGCAGCACGAAGCGACCGGACTGCTTCAGCTGTTCCATCAGGCGGCGCACGCCGGCGGCATCGCGCCGGCCGGCCTCGAACAGCAGCCGTTCGAAGTTCGAGGAGATCTGGATGTCCATCGACGGCGATGCCGTCGCGTGCACCTCGCGCACCTCGTAGATGCCGGTCTTCAGCGTGCGCGCCAGGATGTCGTTGACGTTGGCGGCGATGCGCAGGGTGCGCACCGGCAGCCCCATGCGCTTGGCGACGTAGCCGGCGAAGATGTCGCCGAAATTGCCGGTGGGCACGACGAAATCGACCGCGCGCGCCGGCGCACCGACCGCGACGGCGGAGGTGAAATAGTAGACCACCTGGGCGACGATGCGCGCCCAGTTGATGGAATTGACGCCGGAAAGCGAGGTCGCATCGCGGAAGCGATGGTTGTTGAACATCCCCTTCACGAGCGCCTGGCAGTCGTCGAAGGTACCTTCGATGGCGAGCGCATGGACGTTGGCCGCGCCCGTCGTCGTCATCATCCGCCGCTGCACCTCTGAGATGCGGCCGTGCGGAAACAGCACGATGAGATCGACGTTCTCGAGGCCGGCAAAGGCTTCGACCGCGGCGCCGCCGGTATCGCCTGACGTCGCGACCACGATGGTGGTGCGCTGGCCGCGCTTTTCGAGCACGTGGTCCATCAGCCGCGAGATCAGCTGCATCGCCACGTCCTTGAAGGCGAGCGTCGGACCGTGGAACAGCTCAAGCACGAACTGGTGTGGCGACATCTGGCGCAGCGGCACCACCGCAGGATGGCGGAAGGTGGCGTAGGCCTCGTTCGCCATGCGCCCGAGCTCGGCGTCCGAAATCTCGCCGCCGGCAAAGGGACGAATCACGTCGACCGCGACTTCCCAATAGGGACGGCCGAAGAAGCCGGCGATCGTCTCGCTCGGAAGCTGCGGCCACACCGCCGGCACATACAGGCCACCGTCGCGGGCAAGCCCGGTCAGCATCACGTCACAAAAGCCGAGTTCGGGGGCTTCGCCCCGGGTCGAGATATAACGAGTCAAACTGCCCTCCAAAGGCCGGCCGGCCGAAGCCCGACCCTTAAGCCTTTGATTTTACGTAGTTACTTGTCAACAGCCAGAGGCTTTGAGCCACCATAGAGTGTTTTGCGGCATCGGGAAACCGCTTCCGGCCTTCCCCTCGCCCAATGAAAAAGGGCTGCGGCATTGCCGCAGCCCTTCTCTTGGAAGGTCTGTCGTTGTGTGCAGACCGGTTTGCTTCGTCGGGGTCGTCGCCCCTCAAAAACTGTTCCGGCAAGCTTTCGTCGCCTGTCACGAAATCGTCAAGGCCAAAACCCGCACGCCTCGAAAATGTTCCTATTCTTCCCGACCCGGCTCAGGCTCGTCCGATGCAGGCACAGCCCAATCTCGGCAATGAATTCCGCTTTTTCCCGCATGAGCCATGGGAACGAATACAGCCTCGGCCCATTGTGTCGGCGGATGGGTGTCAGCCCGTGGTCCATGCATTGCCCGGCCAGCGGCGGCGTCGATCCGTCGGCCGAACCGCTGCATCCTGAAGCAGCCGGTTCGGTCGCTGGCAAAGGTCAGTTCAACCCGATTTCCACTGCGATCCGGATCAGGTCGGAATGGTTCTTGGCGCCCAGCTTCTGCTTGAGCAGGGACGTGGTGTTGGCGACGGTCTTGTAGGAGATGCCGAGCGCCTCGGCGACCTCGACGATCTTGTCGCCGCGTCCGAGCAAGCGGAGAATTTCGAGTTCCCGCGGCGTCATCTGCGAAGCCGGGTTGGCCTTGATCGCCGCGCCGGAAAACGTCACGGCTTCCGCAAGCTGCGGTGAGATGAAATTGTCGCCCGCCACCACCTTGCGCACCGCTTTCAGCAGGATCCTGGGGTCGTCGCCCTTGGAGACATAGCCTTGCGCCCCGAGCTCGACGGCCCGCACCACGAAGGCCGGATCGTCGTTCATGCTGAACATGATGATCTTGGCGTCGGGATCATCCTTGCGGATGCGTCGCATTAGCTCGAAGCCGGAGACGTCGGGCAGGCTGATGTCGATCACGGTGACGTCGGGCCGCTTGCTGACATAGGCGCGATGCCCGGATTTGGCGTCGGTCGCCTCGTCGATGCGGATTGAATGGTCGGTTGCGAACAGGGTGCGGCAGCCGGACAACACCACGGGATGGTCGTCGACGATCAGGACCCTTGTCGCCAGCTTGGCGGTATCTTGCATCGCGCACTCTCTGTTTTCTCGACTCTTAGACCGGCGGGAATAAATGGAAAGAGCAAATTCCGCCGATGCGCGTTAGAATTGACCTAATGTGGCACCGACTTTCGTTCCGGACACAATTGTTTCTCCCGCTCGGCGCCAGTTTTCTCGCGGCGCTGGTCCTGGGCGGCGTGCTGCTCCAGGTTTTCGCGACGGGCCAGTTGGCGGAGGAGAGCGAGCCGCGACGGCGTTCGACGGAGGCGGTCGCCGCCGCGCTCAACAACGCCTTGAGCGCTTCGGACAATCCGCGGCAGACCCTCGACGCCTTTGTCCATTCTTTGGACACCTCCTCCGATATCCAATTCCGCCGCCTGGGAGCAGGTCCCGCGCCACCGGCGAAGGACGACCTGCGCAAGCCGCATGGCGTGCCGCAATGGTTCATCGACCTTCTCGCTGTTCCCAACATGGACACGGCATTTCCGGTGATGATCAACGGTAAGCGCGTTGGCGACATCGTATTTCTGCAGGACCTGTCGGCCGATCTGTTCGAGAAATGGATTGGCCTTCTAGCGCTCGCCAGCCTGCTCGCCGCGCTGATGGTTCTTATCGGCACGATTGCCTATGTCTTGTCGGGATCGGTGCTGCGCCCCCTGCAAGATCTCGGCGACGGTCTCACGCGAATACGACGGGGCGACTACACCAGGCCGATACCGGTCGGGGGCCCGCCGGAAATCCGGCAAAGCTGCGAGGAGGCGAATGCGCTGGCTGCAACGCTGGCGCATTTGAGCCAGGATAATCGCGATCTGATGCACCGCCTGGTGTCGCTCCAGGATGACGAGCGGCGCGATCTCGCCCGCGAGCTGCATGACGAGCTCGGCCCCCTGCTGTTCAGCATCCGCGCCGGCACGATCGCGCTGAGCGAGGCCTCCCAGCCACAGGGACATCTCGGCAATTCGGCACAGGACCTGCTGCAATCGGTCGAGGCACTGCAGCAGACCAACCGCCGCATCCTCGACCAGCTGCGACCGCTCTATATCGAGGAACTCGGCCTTTCGAGCAGCGTACAGACGCTGCTGCGGAATTTTCGCAAGCAGGCACCTCATATCGTCCTGACGGACGCGATTGATCCCGATCTCAGCGGGATCGGCGGGCCACTGGCGCAGACCGTCTATCGGGTGATCCAGGAGGCACTGACCAACGTGCTGCGACATGCCAACGCCGGCAACGCCCATGTACAGGCGACGGTCGCCGACAAAACGCTCGTCGTCGAAATCTCCGACGACGGCGGCGGTTTTCCTGCGGGCAATGTCTTCGGCCGCGGCCTGACCGGCATGCACGAGCGCGTGCGCGCGCTCAGCGGATCGCTATCGCTGTTGCGCGTGGATGAGCGAACTTACGTGCGCTGTCGCCTTCCGGCGGAGACGATGCGGGACGCGCCAGCACCAGGCTAGTTCAGCACGCGCAGCCGTGATGCGCATTCTGTCGCGCCGGCTCGCACAGCGTGCTGCGGATCTTGCCATCCGGGCTGAAGCGGAACGAGGCCTGAATGCGCAGCGCGCCGGCGACGGAATATTCGAGGTCGACGCCGTGGGACGCGGGATGGATCTCTTCCAGCCCGAAGCCAGCCAGCGAGAAGGTGCTGAGCCGCGGCTGCCAATAGATTTCAAGCTCGCTGCGGCCGCGATAGCGTTCCGTGCCGTTGCACGTGCATTCGAGCTCGGCATCGTCGGCATAGAGGTCGAGCAGCGTCGCAAGATCGCCTCTCCGACAGGCATCCACCCAGTCGACGACAATTCCCATCTGATCGAAATCGCTCACGCCGAAATCCTGTCTGCCGCGAGAAATCTTGAAGCCGGCTTAGGACCACACTCGTGAATGTCCGCTGAATAATAAAGTCCGGGCGATTCCGGGTTCCACATCAGGGAATCTACGGAGTGACGGAACTCTGCCGCCGTCCTCGCAGCCAGACCGCGAATGCGATCAACACCGCCCCCGCGAGCGTGAACCAGGTGATCGCGTATTGCAGGTGGTCGTCCTTGAGATTCACCACGAGCGGCCCCGGGCGCGGAATGCCGTTCGCCGGCGCGGGCTGCTCGAGATCGATATAGAACGGCGCAACCGCACCCCAGCCCAGCGCGCTTGCGATTGCCAGATGATCGCGCACGAACCAGAGCCGCTTGTCGCGATTCTCCGCCGGTGTCAGCCAGCTTGGCGCCTCGGGAAAGCGCAGATAGCCGGTAAGCGACACCGGTTCGCCCGTGACGAGCTTCTTCACCGCGCGATCCTCGACGCCGCGGTCCTGCATCGTATTCTCGACGAAGCCGGCGTCGATCACGAGCATCTCGCCGCCGGGAAGCCGCGCCGGCAGGAACGCCCAGGTGCCCGGGCCGGAGGCGTCCTTGCGCACTGCCGAGCCGGAGGAATAGACCATCGCATCGGGCAGGGCTGCGTAAGTCGCGGTGAAGCTGACGCGGCGGAATTCATCGCGGGCGGGATTGAGCGCGGCCCATTGCGCGGACGGCGGCAGCGCGACGGGCGCCGCCGCAATCCGCTCGGTGAGTGCCGCAATCAGCTCGTGCTTGGCCGTGCGGCGCTGCAGCTGCCAGACACCGAGGGCGACGAACACGGCCGTCAGGAACAGCGTGAACAGCGCGAAGCCGGTCACGCGGGCCTTGCGCGCAGGCTCGGTCATTTCGCGCGATCGACCAACCGGCCCGGCGCCGCCTTGTGATGGAATTGCAGCGCGATCAGCAGCGACTTCATCGAGCGCAGCGGCAACAGCGTGGTGGCGAGGATCAGCGGCAGCCAGAGCACGGCATGCAGCCAGTATGGCGGCTGGTATTTGACTTCGACGATGAGTGCGCAGGCGACGACGATGCCGCCGGCCAGCATGATGATGAAGATCGCCGGACCGTCGCCGGAATCGATGAAGGCATAGTCGAGCCCGCAACGGTCGCAAGCGGGCGCGAGCGTCAGAAAGCCCGCGTAGAGCTTGCCCTGGCCACAGCGCGGGCATCTGCAGGCAAGCCCGCGCAGCGCGCTTTGCAGGACCGTGGTTTCGGACTGGGGTGTGCCGGCACTGTCGTTCATGAGGACGGACTCTATCACAGTTTCCGGAGAAGCTTCCGGCGGCCGGAAAACGAAAGGGCGGCCCTGCGGCCGCCCTTCCCGATCGGTTCGATACGGCTCAGTGCGCGGCGTGGGCCATGGTCTCGGCGCCGCGTCCCCAGACGTAGATGCAGAGGAACAGGAACAGCCAGACCACGTCGACGAAGTGCCAGTACCAGGCGGCGAACTCGAAGCCGAGATGCTGCTTCGGCGTGAAATGGCCGGCATAGGCGCGGAACAGGCAGACCAGCAGGAAGACGGTGCCGACCAGCACGTGGAAGCCGTGGAAGCCGGTCGCCATGAAGAACGTCGCGCCGTAGACGTTGCCGGCGAAGGAGAACGCCGCGTGGCTGTACTCATAGGCCTGCACGCAGGTGAAGAGCGCGCCGAGCACGACGGTGAGGATCAGGCCGTATTTCAGGCCCTGCCGGTCGTTCTCGAGCAGCGCATGGTGCGCCCAGGTCACGGTGGTGCCTGAGGTGAGCAGGATCAGCGTATTCAGCAGGGGCAGGTGCCAGGGATCGAAGGTCTCGATGCCCTTCGGCGGCCAGGTGCCGGGGACCGCGCAAGCGCCGGGCTGCGTGCCGAGGCCGCAGCCGAACACGGCGTCACGGGTGGCGTGAACGGCATCGGCCGGAAACAGCGCCGCGTTGAAGTAAGCCCAGAACCAGGCGACGAAGAACATCACCTCGGAGGCGATGAACAGGATCATGCCGTAGCGGTGATGCAGCTGCACGACGCGGGTATGGTCGCCCTTGTACTGGGCTTCCTTGATCACGTCGGCCCACCAGCTCGCCATGGTGTAGAGCACGCCCACAGTGCCGACGCCGAACACGATCGGCGCCGCGGAGAACATGTGGTGCATCCAGGCGATGGCGCCGACCGCCATGATGAAAGCCGAGAGCGAGCCGACCGCCGGCCAGGGCGAGGGATCGACCAGATGATAGTCGTGATGCTTGGTGTGCGCCGTGGCCATTTCCGTCTCTCTCCTCAATCCCGTGCCTATCAGGCACTTATCCCCTTGTGTCCGACCGCCTGAGCGTTGAGCCCTGCGGTCAAAGATTTCCCTTGCGCTTGTCGCCCTCGCCCGATGCCAGCGGCTTCACCACCGGATCGCGCACCGGATAGAACGTGTAGGACAGCGTGATCGTGTTCAGCCCGTCGTTCTCGCGGTCGTCGGCGATCGACGGATCGACGTAGAACACGACCGGCATCTCGCGCTTCTCACCGGGCGCCATGGTCTGCTCGGTGAAGCAGAAGCAGTTGATCTTCTGGAAATAAGCGCCGACCGTCAGCGGCGCGACGTTGTAGGCGGCCTGGCCCGCAGTGGTGCGCGCCGCCTGGTTGGTCACGGTGTAGAAGACGGTCACGACCTGGCCGATATTGACCTCGATCTCGCTCTGCTCCGGCTCGAACTTCCAGGGCAGGCCGGGCGCGACGTTGGAATCGAAGCGCACCGAGATCTTCCGCGCGATCGGGCCCGTGGCCGGCGCGGAGGTCGCCACTTGCGTCGTGCCGTTGAAGCCGGTGGCGCGGCAGAACCAGTTGTAGAACGGCACCGCCGCGTAGGAGGCGCCGACCATCAGCGCGACCACGCCGCCGCAGATCGAAGCAACCACCACATCGCGGCCCAGCCCGCGTGTCTTGCCCGGCTTGCGAGGGCCCGGCTTGGCGCTGACGTCCTGCGATATGGTCCGCTCGTGATCCATGTTTCCTACATCGGCCGCACGAGCACTGCCGGCCCCTTGACCATGGTGACGGCGAAGAACAGCACCACCAGCACGCCGAGCGCCAAAGCGATGGCGATGGAGCGATGACGGCGGCTCTTCTGCTGCGCCTCGGTGAGGACGATTCCTTCTGGCTCGCGTTTGTCGGCCATCGCGGTGATCATGCGCCCCCAACCATCGGAGCCAGCGCGCGGAACACGACCTCGGCCAGCAGGGTCGCGAACAGCGCGAACAGATACAGGATCGAGAAGGCAAACAGCTTGCGCGTCGCGCGCAGCGATTGGCTGCGCTCGCGGCGCAGATAGACGTTGATGGCGAGCACCAGCATGCCGGCACCGAGGATCAGCGAGACCACGCCGTAGACGGCGTCGAAATAGCCGAGCGCCCAGGGCGCGGCCGCGACCGCGATCAGCACGATGGTGTAGAGCAGGATCTGCAGGCGCGTCGCATCGGGACCGGCGACGTTGGGCAGCATCGGAATGCCGGCGCGCGCGTAATCGTCGGAGCGGAACAGCGCCAGCGCCCAGAAATGCGGCGGGGTCCAGAAGAAGATGATCGCGAACAGCAGCAGCGGCTCGACGTCGACCGTACCCGTCACCGCGGCCCAGGCCACCACCGGCGGCAGCGCGCCGGCGGCGCCGCCGATCACGATGTTCTGCGCGGTCCAGCGCTTCAGCCACATCGTGTAGATCACGACGTAGAAGAAGATGGTGAAGGCGAGCAGCGCGCCCGCGACCCAGTTGACGAGAATGCCGAGCGTCATCACCGAGAAGAAGGCGAGCGTCATGCCGAACGCCATCGCTTCAGGGCGGGTGATGCGGCCGCGCGGGATCGGCCGGTTCGCCGTCCGCGACATCTTGGAATCGATGTCGCCTTCGAGCGCCATGTTGAGCGCCCCGGAGGCGCCGGCGCCGACCGCGATGCAGAGCAGCGAGGTGATTGCCAGCACGGGATGGAAATGCCCCGGCGCCATCGCCATCCCGACCAGCGCGGTGAAGATCACCAGCGACATCACCCGCGGCTTGAGCAACGCGATGTAGTCGCCCACCTCCGCTTCGGAGATGCGGGGATTGATGTCGGCGGCGTGGTGGTCGAGGACGGACACTTAAATTCAACTCGCTTCGTTATAGCGCCGCGGCGCCCGTCACGGGCGCCGCGTGGGATTGCTTACTGCACGCGGGGCAACACTTCGAACTGGTGGAACGGCGGCGGCGAGGACAACGTCCACTCCAGCGTGGTCGCGCCGGCACCCCACGGATTGTCGCCCGCCGGCACCTTCTTCATGTAGGCGTCGAGCACGCAGTAGAGGAAGATCAGCACGCCGAAGCCGGAGATGTAGGAGCCGATCGATGAGACCAGGTTCCAGCCCGCGAAGGCATCGGGATAGTCGACGTAGCGGCGCGGCATGCCCGACAGGCCGAGGAAGTGCTGCGGGAAGAACACCAGGTTGACGCCGATGAAGGTGACCCAGAAGTGCGCCTTCGCGAGCGCTTCATTGTACATGTAGCCCGACATCTTCGGGAACCAGTAGTACCAGCCGGCGAAGATTCCGAACACCGCGCCGAGCGACAGCACGTAATGGAAGTGCGCGACGACGTAGTAGGTCTCCTGCAGCACGCGGTCGACGCCGGCGTTCGCCAGCACGACGCCGGTCACGCCGCCGATCGTGAACAGGAAGATGAAGCCCACCGCCCAGATCATCGGTGCCCGGAACTCGATCGAGCCGCCCCACATCGTGGCGATCCAGGAGAATATCTTCACGCCGGTCGGAACCGCGATGACCATCGTCGCCGCGACGAAATAGGCCTGCGTCGCCGAGGACATGCCGACCGTGTACATGTGGTGCGCCCACACCACGAAGCCGATGCCGCCGATCGCGACCATGGCGTAGGCCATGCCGAGATAGCCGAACACGGGCTTGCGCGAGAAGGTCGAGACGATCTGGCTGATCATGCCGAAGGCGGGCAGGATCAGGATGTAGACCTCGGGGTGGCCGAAGAACCAGAACAGATGCTGGAACAGCACGGGGTCGCCGCCGCCGTCGGGCGCGAAGAAGGTCGTGCCGAAATTGCGGTCGGTGAGCAGCATGGTGATCGCACCGGCGAGCACCGGCAGCGACAACAGCAGCAGGAACACGGTCACCAGGATCGACCACACGAACAGCGGCATCTTGTGCAGGGTCATGCCCGGCGCGCGCATGTTGAAGATCGTGGTGATGAAGTTGATGGCGCCGAGGATCGACGAGGCGCCGGCGAGATGCAGCGACAGGATCGCGAAGTCGACGGCCGGCCCCGGATGGCCGGAGCTCGACAGCGGCACGTACATGGTCCAGCCGGCGCCGACGCCGTTGGCGCCGGGCTCGCCCTCCACGAAGGTCGACATCAGCAGCAGCGCGAAGGACGCCGGCAGCAGCCAGAACGAGATGTTGTTCATGCGCGGGAACGCCATATCCGGCGCGCCGATCATTAGCGGCACGAACCAATTGCCGAAGCCGCCGATCATCGCAGGCATGACCATGAAGAAGATCATGATCAGGCCATGCGAGGTCACGAACACATTGTAGGTGTGGGTCTCGTGGAAGACCTGCACGCCCGGATACATCAGCTCGGCCCGGATCGCGATCGACATCGCGGCACCGATGATGCCGGCGATGACCGCGAAGACCAGGTACATCGTGCCGATGTCCTTGTGGTTGGTCGAATAGACGTAGCGCCGCCACCCGGTCGGATGGGCGTGCTCGTCATGTCCGTGGGCTTGCGCGTGATCGCCGTGTGCCGCTGCGCTCGTTGCCATTTTCAAATCCTGCCTTGCGTCCCATTCGGACCTTTGGAGGTCCCGCCCTTTTATCGCTTTCAGTCCCTGAAAGCCGTCACCCGTCGCCTACTGCGTCGGGCCGGCCGCGGAGGCGTAGGTGCTGGTGCCGCCGCTCGCATATTTCTTCTTCGCCGTCTCGACCCAGGAGGCGAATTCCTGGTCGCTCACCACACGCACGGCGATCGGCATGAAAGCGTGGTCCTTGCCGCAGAGTTCAGAGCACTGACCGTAGTACATGCCGGTCTTGGTGGCCTTGAACCAGGTCTCGTTCAGCCGGCCCGGGATGGCGTCGATCTTGATGCCGAAAGCCGGCACCGCGAATGCATGGATGACGTCGGCGCCAGTGGTCTGGACACGAATCACCTTGTTGACCGGCACCACCATCTCGTTGTCGACACCGAGCAGGCGGGGCTGCTTGTCCTGCGCCATCAGCGAGTCGAACTCGAACTTGCCGTTATCCGGATAGGCATAGGACCAGTACCACTGCTTGCCGGTCGCCTTGATGGTCAGATCCGCCTTCGGCACGTCGAGCTCCAGGAACAGAAGCCGGAACGACGGCACCGAGATGCCGACCAGGATCAGCACCGGAACGAGGGTCCAGGCTACCTCGATCAGCGTGTTGTGGGTGGTCCGCGACGGCACCGGATTGGCCTTCGCGTTGAACTTGACGACCACGATCACGAGCAGCGCGAGAACGAACAGCGTGATCAGGGTGATCAGCACGAAGAGGAAGTTGTGGAACCAGACGATGTTGTCCATCACCGGGGAACCGGACTGCTGGAGCGTCCACTCCCACGGTGCCGGCTGCCCGAGCTCGGCCAATGCCGCACCACCCGTCGCCAACGTGACGCCAGCCGCCACCACGGCGATGGTGGCCAATCCCAGCAATTGCCGGCCCACCCGACCCATCGACATCCTCATGTCGTTCGCGCTCCCCTTCCGAAATCACCCCAAGTGCATTCCCCTGCTTCCGGGAAACGCTTATTCGATCCGCCAGTCCGACAAACCGCCACGCAAGAATACCTCTAAGAGGAATCGGGGCCAGATCGCTAGAACGCGAAATCAAGCCTCTCAAACCATAATTCTTGATCTATCGCAATGCAGTCTTGAGCCCCGTCTGCCAGGCATCACCGGCAAGATATTTCCCAGCAAGATCAGACAAAAATACCGTTTCCCGGGACGCTGCGGCTTGACAGCGGAATTGCCCGCGGTAGGCACTTGCAGACAGCCAGGCAGGAACCTGATTCGTGCCGGCAATGGCGGTGTGGGCGGCGCGGAATTTGCTTGGGAATCGCCTTCAAGACGCCGTCATTTCCGTATCAGTCCGCCAGATCAGTCCGCCAAGCGCGAGCAACCCAGGCGAGCAGAGGGACCGACCCGATGGGGCTTTCGAGATCGATGGCAAGGCCGGCGAACGGCCTCCCGGCGCTCGCCGCCCTCCTGGCTGCGATCGTCCTGCTGGCGCTTCCGGGGCTCGCCCATGCGCAGGGCGCGGTGCGCTCCGTCCATGGCGACTGGCAGATCCGCTGCGACACCCCGCCGGGCGCCCAGACCGAGCAATGCGCCCTGATCCAGAGCGTGGTGGCCGAAGACCGCTCCAATGCCGGCCTGACCGTGATCGTGCTCAAGACCGCCGACCAGAAGAGCCGCCTGATGCGCGTGGTCGCCCCGCTCGGGGTGCTGTTGCCCTCCGGCCTCGGGCTCAAGCTCGACAACCAGGACGTCGGCCGCGCCGGCTTCGTCCGCTGCCTGCCCAACGGCTGCGTCGCCGAGGTCGTCCTGGAGGACAAGCTGCTCGGCCAGCTCCGCGGCGCCAAGACCGCGACCTTCATCATCTTCGAGACCCCGGAAGAAGGCATCGGCTTCCCGCTCAGCCTGAACGGGCTCGGCGAGGGCTATGACAAGCTGCCGTAGGGGCGGCTAGTCTTGGCAACCCTTTTGTTTCCGTAATGTGAGGCTTCGCGCCCTCGCGGAACCGATCCAAAACCATTATCTTGCCCCACATCTTCCGATAATGGACGGACGCATGACCAATCCTGCCACGACCTCCCTGCTCGACCGCGCCAATCTCGACCGCGACCAGGTTCGCAGCGAGGTCGCGCGCGGGCTCTCGGGCGCTGACGACGGCGAACTGTTCCTGGAATACAGCCAGACCGAAGCGCTGATGTTCGACAATGGGCGGCTGAAGCAGGCGACCTACGACACCTCGCAGGGTTTTGGCTTACGCGCGGTCAAGGATGACGCGGTCGGTTACGCGCATTCCTCGGACGTGTCGCTGCCGGCGCTGATTCGCGCGGCGGACGCGGTTGCGGCCGTGCGCGGCGGCTACTCCGGCAGCTTCTCGGCGCCGCCCCCGCATACCAATGTCCGCCTCTATGGCGACGACAATCCGCTGGACGCGCCGGGCTTCGAGACCAAAGTAAAACTGCTCGCCGAGATCGACGCTTACCTGCGCGACAAGGATCCGCGGGTACGGCAGGTCAGCGTCAGCCTGGGCGCGACCTGGCAGGTCGTCGAGATCCTGCGGCCCGACGGCGAGAGCTATCGCGACATTCGTCCGCTGGTACGCGTCAACATCTCCGTCGTCGCCGGCCAGGGCGATCGCCAGGAGAGCGGCAGCAAGGGTTATGGCGGCCGCGCCGGCTATGCCGAATTCATCGAGAGCAAGAACTGGCGCGAGGCCGCCGACGGCGCGCTGCGCGAGGCGCTGGTCAATCTGGAATCGATTCCGGCTCCCGCCGGCGAGATGGACGTCGTGCTGGGCGCCGGCTGGCCCGGCGTGATGCTGCATGAAGCCGTCGGCCATGGCCTCGAAGGCGACTTCAACCGCAAGAAGACGTCTGCGTTTGCCGGCCTGATGGGCCAGCAGGTCGCGGCCAAGGGCGTCACCGTGGTCGATGACGGCACCATTGCCTCGCGCCGCGGCTCGCTCTCGATCGATGACGAGGGCACGCCGACCAACCGCACCGTGCTGATCGAGGACGGCATCCTGGTCGGCTACATGCAGGACCGCCAGAACGCGCGGCTGATGAACATGAAGCCGACCGGCAACGGCCGCCGCCAGGGCTATGCCCATGTGCCGATGCCGCGCATGACCAACACCTACATGCTCGCGGGCGACCGCGACCCGGCCGAGATCATCGCCTCGGTGAAGAACGGCGTGTTCGCCGCGAATTTTGGCGGCGGTCAGGTCGACATCACCTCGGGCAAGTACGTGTTCCAGTGCACCGAGGCCTACAAGATCGAGAACGGCAAGATCGGAGCGCCGCTCAAAGGCGCCATGCTGATCGGCAACGGGCCGACCGACCTGCATCGCATCCGCATGATCGGCAACGACCTCGCGCTAGATACCGGCATCGGCACCTGCGGCAAGAATGGCCAGGGCGTGCCTGTCGGCGTCGGCCAGCCGTCGCTGCTGATGGAGCGCATCACGGTGGGTGGAACGGGCGCATGAGCATTGAAAAGGCAACGGTCACCCCGAAGCGGAAGACTAGCGGCTGGGGTGGCCAACTCGTGCAGCTCGCCGGCATCGTCGCCGCCGTGTTCATCGCCAAGGGCGCGCTCGCCGAGCCGTTCTACGTGCCGTCGGGCTCGATGGAGCCGACGCTTCTGATCGGCGATGCGCTGCTCGCCTCGAAATTCCCCTATGGCTACGGCACCTCGTCGCTGCCGATTCAGATCAGCCTGCCCGAGAGCGGCCGCGTCTTCGCGGAGACGCCGAAGCTCGGCGACGTCGTCGTGTTCCGCTGGCCCGGCGATCGCTCGCAGGCCTGGGTCAAGCGCGTCGTGGGTCTGCCCGGCGACCGCATCCAGATGCGGCAGGGCCAGCTTTTCATCAACGACCGTCCGGCCGAGCTGAAGCCCGATGGCGTCGGCGCCGCCGAGGACGACCATGGCGGCAGCGAGCCCGCCTATCGCTATGTCGAGACGCTGCCGAACGGCGTCTCGCATCTGATCTTCAAGATGCGCGACAGCGGTCCGCTCGACAACACGCCCGAGGTGACGGTGCCGGCAGGGCATCTGTTCGTGCTCGGCGACAACCGCGACAATTCGGCCGACAGCCGCGTGCCGCTGCGCTCCGGCGGCGTCGGCCTGTTGCCGATCGACAATCTGATCGGCCGTGCGGACGCAGTGGTCGGCTCCTGGGATCTCGGCATGCGTAGCCAGCCGGTGTGGACCTGGCTGTCCGGATTCAGGCTGGCGCGGTTCTTCACCGCCGTGCACTGAGCGGTAACGTAGATCGGTAGGGTGGGCAAAGCGGAAGCGTGCCCACCACATCTGTCGTAACGTGGAGAGATGGTGGGCACGACGCGCGAAGAGCGCGCCTTTGCCCACCCTACGATTTCCGATGACCCGCGACGAATTCCTCGCGCTCGCCTTACGCAATCCGGTCAACGCCGCGATCCTCGACGAGCTGCACCGGCTTGCACTAGCGGATGCGTGGCTGGTGTCGGGATGCCTGGTGCAGACAGTGTGGAACGTGCTCACGGGCCGCCCGATCGATCACGGCATCGCCGATTATGACGTGTTCTATTTCGACCCCGACACATCGTGGGAGGCCGAGGATGCGGTGATCCGCACCCTCCATGCGCGCCTCGCGCATCTCGGTGCCAAGATCGAGGTGCGCAACCAGGCCCGCGTGCACGTGTGGTATCCCGCCAAGCACGGCCTGCCCTATCCGCCGCTGAGCAGCTCGAGGGAAGGCATCGACCGCTTCCTCACGCAGAACACGCAAATCGGGATGAGACGCACGGGCGATGGCTATGAGGTCTACGCGCCGCATGGCTTTGACGATGTCGTAGGGCTGATCGCGCGGCCCAATCCGGGTGCGAATTTCTCTGCGGCGAACTATGCGGCGAAGGCCGCGCGCTGGAAGGCGCTGTGGCCGGAGATCACGGTGGTTGCAGCGGAGTGAGATCTCGTAGCGTGGGCAAAGCGAAGCGTGCCCACCACCTCGTGCAATGGCTGAAAGATCGTGGGCACGGCGCTGCGCGCCTTTGCCCACCCTTGTATTAGCGCGCCGGGTTAGGATGGCCCCGTTCCGTGAGGAATGGCCCAGCCCGGGTGGCCGCCCGAGCTGGGCCGCCGATCGATCGGATCGATGCCCACCGAAGCCTTGAAGGGCTGCGTTTCGTAGCAAGATCGCGGTCGGCACTTCATCGGGACCCGCATGGTTGAACGAACTTCAGGTTCGCATTCACAAGGGAGGGTCGAGGAAGATGGCCAAGCGTATCACGATCTGTGCCGGGATCGATACCGGCAAACATAAGCTCGACGTGGCGGTCGACGGCAGCTCGGAGCAATGGCAGGTCGACAACACGGTAGAAGGCCACCAGGCGCTGGTGGAGTGGCTGAAGCGCCGCAAGGTCAAGCGGATAGGGATCGAGGCCAGTGGAGGCTACGAGCAGGCGGTGGTCGCCGAGCTGCGGCGCAAGCGGTTCGTCGTCATCCTGTTTCAGCCGAAGCAGGTCTGTGCCTATGCCACGTTCCATCAGCTGCTGGCCAAGAACGACAAGATCGACGCGGCGCTGATCGCGATGTGCACTGCTGCGGTCAAGACGATCCATCCCGCTCCGGATCCGCGCCTGCAGCCCTTTGCCGAGCATCTGACGATGATCGACCAGATCACGGAGGACATCGCAAGACTGAAGAACCGGCTCGAGAGTTGCCGCGACACGCGGATTCAAGGGATTTGGAAGGCGCAGATCGCGCTCCTGGCCAAGTCCAAACGAGCCGAACTCAAAGCGCTGCTGGCGGCGATCCGCCAGCACCCTGATCTGGCCGCACGGCTCGATCTGATCTATAGCGTCGCCGGCTGCGGCCTGCCGACCGCCGTTGCCGTCCTGGTCAGGATGCCCGAGGTCGGCAACATCACGCGCGGGCCCGCTGCAGCTCTCGGCGGGCTGGCGCCTTATGACGACGACAGCGGCAATCACGCCGGCGCCCGTCACATCGAGGGTGGCCGCGAACGCCTGCGCCGGGCGCTCTACAACGCGGCTCTCGCGGCATCCTTCCGCTGGAATCCGCAGCTCAAGGCTCTGTACGCCCGCCTGATCGCAGCCGGCAAACGCCACAAATGCGCGCGCATCGCCTGCGCCAGAAAGCTGCTCGTCACCATCAACGCCGTCGTCGCCCGCGGAACTCCCTGGGTGGCCGAGGTGCCTCAACGCGCCAAGCTGCCCGCCGTCTGACCGCGTTTCTTTGTTCGATCAGGCGACCGTTTCTTCGTCCCGACCTGCCGCCACAACGACGCCGCGCGCAGCGGCCGTCAAGGCTGGCCGTCGCTCTGCTCTCGCCTCACACCCGCTGCTGAAAGGCCACGCCTTGACGGTCGCAAGCGCGGCGTCATGCTCAAGGCAATCGGGCGCCGCTTTAATGGTTGCTACGACAGCAATGACGGCGGTGAGAGCTGCGCCTATCGCACCACGCCCGACGTGAACCCCGCCTTCCTTCGCGGCGGCTTGATTTCCTTCTTCAGGAAACAGCGTGCCTCACGGCCGGTGTAGCCGGGGCGGGCATAGGTGAAGGCGCGGCATTTGTTGTCGGCGGTGCAGGCGGCCTTGCAGGCCTCGACGCCGTCGCCGTCCTTGATCTCGAAATTGCGCAAGTCGCCGCCGGGCCGGTCGATCGACGTCTCGACGCCCTCGACGCGCGGCTCGATCACGCCGGCGCCGCGCACCCCGGAGATACAGCAACTTCCCGGCACGCGCGTCGGCACCGTGTTCTTCAGCCAGCACACCGCCGAGCCGCCTTCGACGTCGGGATAGTTGAAGCTCCAGGAGCGGCAGCGGCGATCGCGCTCGCACAGCAACGCGCAATCCTCGGGATCGCCCGAGGTGACGGGCGTACTGAAATAGTCGCCGCCCGGCCGATCGAAGGCGGTCTGGGCAGGCGCCGGCACGCTCGCAAATGCAAGCAAAAGCAGCGCGAGACATGCCGCGGCGCTGGCCATGACGGCCCCGGACAGGCGGCCCTTCCCCATCGGAACAGCTTTCGAGTTATTGACGACGCTCAGGTTTTTTCAGCCGGTCATTTGATCGCCGCAAACCTGTATGGGCGATGAACGGCTGAAATCCAGGATCTCTGGGTCTGAGAGGTCTAGAACGCGTATTCCGCGTAGGCTGGTTCCACCGAGCCCTTCCAGGGTCCGTTGAATTTATCCAGCATTTCCTCGGCCGGCGTCCGGCCGGCATCGATAATGCGGTCGAGCGGCTCGAGATGCCGCGTTTCGTCGCGGCCGAGCTGGTCGATCCGGCCGCGCCGGCGCAGGCCGGCATGGGCCAGAATCAGGCACTCCTTGGCGATCTCGAACAGGTAGCGGTCCTTGATCCGCGCCTTGAAGCCCATGCGCGGCACGTCGTCGCGCAGGGCCTGGCGTTCATGCGAGGTCCAGTGCTTCACCAGGTCCCAGGCGGCATCGAGCGAAGCATCGTCGTAGAGCAGCCCGACCCAGAACGCCGGCAGTGCCGGCAAGCGGCCCCACGGGCCGCCATCGGAGCCGCGCATCTCGAGATAACGCTTGAGCCGCACTTCGGGGAAGATCGTCGAGAGGTGGTTGGCCCAGTCCGACAAGGTCGGACGCTCGCCGGGAAGATTGTTGTTGCGGCCGTTGAAGAAAGCGCGGAACGAGGAGCCCGAGACGTCGATATATTCCTCGCCGCGCTTGACGAAATACATGGGCACGTCCAGCGCGTAATCGACATAGCGCTCGAACCCCATGCCGTCCTCGAACGCCCACGGCATCATGCCCGAACGGGCATTGTCGGTGTCGCGCCAGATTTCGGAGCGGAAGGAGAGGAAGCCGTTCGGCTTGCCCTCGGTGAACGGCGAATTGGCGAACAAGGCGGTAGCGACCGGTTGAAGCGCGAGCGAGACGCGCAGCTTCTTGACCATGTCGGCTTCGGAGGAGAAGTCGAGATTGGTCTGTACCGTGCAGGTCCGATACATCATGTCGAGGCCGTATTGACCGACCTTCGGCATGTAATTGGTCATGATCTTGTAGCGGCCCTTGGGCATCACCGGGATGTCGGCGCGCGACCAGGACGGCGTCATGCCGAGCCCGAGGAAGCCGATGCCGAGCGGCGTTGCGATCTCGCGCACCTGCGCCAAGTGCGCCATCAGCTCGCTCTGGGTCTGGTGCACGTTCTCGACCGGCGCGCCGGAGAGCTCGAACTGTCCGCCGGGCTCGAGCGAGATCGCGCCGCCGCCGGTGACGTCGTAGAGGCCGATGATGTTGCCCTGCTCCATGATCGGCTCCCAGCCTAGCAGGAGCTTCATGCCTTCGAGCAGCGCGCCGATGCCGCGCGCGCCCTCGTAAGGCACCGGACGATGGCCCTCGAGCGTGAAGGGCGTCTTCTCGTGCTCGGTGCCCATGCGGAATTCGGATGGGTCCTTGCAGCCGGCCTCGAACCACGCGACGAGCTCGTCGCGCGATTGCAGGGGCGTCATGTCGATCTGGTCTCGCGCCATATCAAACTCTAATCAAAAGCGCTTCGACCGAACGCGCGCGGGTGACAGGGACGGCCCGCGAACCCACCGGGGTGCACGGGCGAGCGGATTTGCCGCGCGATCATCGCGACGGCATGCTTTCGTTGGCGGCGGCGGGCGGCAGTTTCATCTCGCCGCAGGAGCAGCCCAGGCGGTCGAGCAGATTGCTGAGCTTGACGGCGTCGGCGTCCGACAGCTTCGAACCGACATATTTCTCGATCGCGGCCGAATAGGCGCCCCACATCCGCTTCTGCAGCTCGCGGCCGGCTTCGGTGATCTCGACGAACTGGCCGCGCTTGTCGATCTTGCATTCGCGCCGCGAGGCGAGGCCCTCGTCGACCAGGCGGTCGATCAGCCGCGAGGTCGAATATTGCGGGATGAGCATCTGCCGCTCGAGCTCGACCGGCCGCAGCTCGCCCGAGGGCGCCCGCGACAGTTCGAGCAGCGCGTCATACCAGGCCAGCGGGGGGAAGCCGGCCTTCTTCAAGTCCTGCTCGACGCAATCGAGCACGCGGCTCTGCACCCGCATCAGGCGGATCCAGGCGGCGGTTGCCTCGGTCGATGGTTTGCGTTTCATGGTCCCGCTCAAGCTCGTCGCCCGTCTCTTACTCCATTCGATGCACCTGCATCAATCTTGACTATTTCAAGCAGGTGCATGTAGTCGTTCTTTCGGCCGAGCCAAGCGTCAGGGGAAGGAAATTCCTCGAAACCGGACGGTTTGCCCGGTGTGTGCCCGCCGTCTCCCCACATCGTGCTCCTGGAGGCCGGCCCGCCCTATGGCCTGGTCGAGGTCGGTATCGGCGCCAAGAGCCCGAAATGGTGAGGATTATCTGAAGCTGAGCCCCCTTGGGGCCAGATCCCTCCGCTGGGCCTCGACAGCAATAAGATCGTGACGGAAGGCCAAGTGATTGTCCAGATGATCGCCCATCAGGTCTGGTCCGCCGTTCGCGAAGCACGACCGGCGGGACGACGAAGAGCCGGATCGATGATTCGGCTCTTTGCTTCCGTCATTTGCTAAATCCGAAGATGCGCGATGCGCTGACGCCGATTTTACGAGCATTGTCCGGGTTAACAATAACTCCGCGTTGTGCGCTCCGAGGACGTCACCATCCTTGTGAGAGCAATGCTCTTGGCTCAGCTTCAGCGCGGGACAGGACGCTGACCGTCGGACCGGAAACTATCGTGGCGACTGTACTCCTCCTCCTGCTCGCGAGCGCAATCACCGGCTTGGCGACAGGGCTATTCTTTCGGGTCTGGACCCTATTGCTGGTCTCGCCGGCGACTGCGATCCTTGCCGCGACGGTTCTTCAGACCTCGGGCTTTGGATTCTGGACAGGCGTTCCAATCGTCGTCGGTTGCCTGATTGCCGGCCAGGTCGCCTATTTGGCGGCGACATTCTACGTGCACAGAGGTGAGCTTTCAGTGCAGGACGAGATCGACGGCGAACCAGGCAAGCACCGCCAACGCCACATCAAAGACGAGGACGAGTAGGACCAGGCCGACCCACGAAGGAATTTTTCTGCGCCACCGGAGGAGCCGGCGGCGCAGCCACGGCCGACCAAGCAGCAACAAGGGGGCGTATCTTACCGCAACGCCGGCTGCGCTGTCTTGAGACACCGTGGAAATCATTGGGGGACACCTTCAATGTCGATGGGCCATCCGGTCGTTCATCAGCAAAAGCGGTGCCAGGCGGAGCGAGCGTGGCCGGGCCGGGGATTGGGTGCTGTGTGAGACGGAAGCACATCAACCGATATGCCGAGGCGCAAGCGCAGATCGGCGAAATCGATGATCCAGCCCCTTCATCGTGAACCACTTGATCAACGGCGACGTCGAAGGAACATCCCCAGGAGACAATTGCCTCCATGAACATGATCGTCCTCATGACCGCCGCCGGCGCGCCGCTCGCGATGCTCGGGCTCTCGACGCCGGTGGCGCCGGAGCGCAATTGCATCTTCATGATCCATCCGCAGATCACCTCGGCCGTGTTCGAGAGCAAGGAAGGCAAGATCGTCTTCCCGGACCGGCCGACCGAATATCCCTGTCGCTACGCCAGGACGAAGAGCGGTGCGGACACCGCCTTCACCAACCAGAATGGATGGCGCTTCGAGGTGCGCATCGGCCGCGGCGACGAAGGCAGCTGGAAGGCCAGTCTCGCCGACGATGCGGTATCGGGCCGCGCCTTCTCGCCGTTCGGTGAGCGCAAATAAAAAGGCCGGATCGATGATCCGGCCTTTGTTTCTGCGTAGCCCCGACGCTTCCGTCAGGCCGCCGCCTTCTTCGGCGCGAAGCGGCCGTAGAAGGTCTCACCCTTCGCCGCCATCTCCTCGAGCAGCTTCGGCGGGGTGAAGCGCGAGCCGTATTTCGCCTCCAGCTTGTGGCAGAGCTCGACGAACTTCTTCGTGCCCATGAAGTCGATATAGGACAGCGTGCCGCCGGTGAACGGCGCGAAGCCGAAGCCGAGGATCGAGCCGACATCGGCCTCGCGCGGATCGGTGATGACGTGATCCTCGACGGTGCGCGCGGCCTCCACCGCCTGCACTACCAGGAAGCGCTGCTTCAGCTCCTCGATGTCAAGCGTATCGGGGTCGAGCTGCTTCGGCTGCAGCGCGGAGAGACCCGGCCACAGGCTCTTCTGGCCCTTGCCCTTCTCGGGGTAATCGTAGAAGCCCTTGCTGTTCTTGCGGCCGAGACGGCCCTGCTTCTCGACCATCTCCACCATCAGCTTCTTCTGCTCGGGATTGATGGCGTTGGGGCCGAGGTCGGCTTCGGTCGCCTTCATGATCTTGAGGCCGAGGTCGAGTGCGACCTCGTCCGAGAGCGAGAGCGGGCCGACCGGCATGCCGGCCATCTTGGCGCAGTTCTCGATCATCGCGGGCGGCACGCCCTCCAGGAACATCTCGTTGCCTTCGGCGACGTAACGGCCGACGCAGCGATTGGCGAAGAAGCCGCGGGAGTCGTTGACCACGATCGGCGTCTTGCCGATCTGGCGGACATAGTCGAGCGCGGTCGCGAGCGCGACGTCGCCGGTGTTCTTGCCGAGGATGATTTCGACCAGCATCATCTTCTCGACCGGCGAGAAGAAGTGGATGCCGATGAACTTGCCCTGATCCCTGAAGCTCTCGGCCAGCGAGGTGATCGGCAATGTCGAGGTGTTGGAGGCGAAGACCACGTCGGGCTTGAGATATTGCTGCGCCTTGGCGAAGGTCTCCGCCTTGACCTTGCGGTCCTCGAACACGGCCTCGATGACGAGGTCGACGTCCTTCAGCGCGGCATAGTCCGCGGTCGGCGTGATGCGCGCGAGCAGCGCTTCGGCGTCCGCAGGCTTGGCGCGGCCCTTCTTGATCTGCTCCTCGATCACCTTCTGCGCATGCGCCTTGCCCTTGTCGGCGCTCTCCTGGTCGCGGTCGATCAGGACGACGTCGAGGCCGGCGCGCGCCGAGACGTAGCCGACGCTGGCGCCCATGAAGCCGGCCCCGATCACGGCGATCTTCTTCACCTTGGTTGCGGGCACGTCCTTCGGACGGCGCGCGCCCTTGTTGAGCTCCTGCATCGACAGGAACAGGCTGCGAATCATCGCTGCGGCTTCCTTCGAGCGCAGCACCGAGGTGAAGTAGCGCGACTCCACGCGCAGCGCCGCGTCGATCGGCAGCTGCAGGCCTTCATAGACGCAGCTCATGATCGCGCGCGCGGCCGGGTAATTGTCGTAGGTCTCGCGGCGGTAGATCGCGTTGCCGGCCGGGAACATCATCATGCCGGCCTTGGAGAACACCGGGCCGCCCGGGAGCTTGAAGCCCTTCTCGTCCCAGGGCGCGATCGCCTTGCCGCCGCCCTTGATCCAGTCCTTCGCCGCCTTGATGAGGTCGGCGGCCGGAACGATGGCGTGAATCAGGTTCAGCGCCTTGGCCTTGTCGACCGTGACAGGATCGCCTTTGAGCAGGATCGTCATCGCGTCCTGCGGCGGCACCAGGCGCGGCACGCGCTGCGTGCCGCCGGCACCGGGGAAGAGGCCGACCTTGACCTCGGGCAGGCCGAGCCGGGTCTTGGGATTCTCGGCCGCGACGCGGTAGTGGCAGCACAGCGTGATCTCGAAGCCGCCGCCGAGTGCGAGGCCGTTGATCGCCGCCGCCCACGGCTTGCCTGAGGTTTCGATTCCGCGCAGCACCTGCGAGAAGCGCCGGCTCTGGTCGAACAGCATCTGGTTCGCCGCGGTCTCGCCCTGCTCCTTGAAGACCTTCGCGTAGGCCTGATTCATGCCTTCGAGCATGGACAGGTCCGCGCCGGCGCAGAACGCTTCCTTGGCCGAGGTGATGACGACGCCCTTCACCGCGGCGTCGGCCGTGGTCGCCTTGACGATCGCCTCGAGCTCGTTGGTGGAGGTCTCGTCGAGCACGTTCATGGAACGGCCCGGGATGTCCCAGGTGACGAGCGCGATACCGTCGGTGTCGGTCTCAACCTTGAAGTTCTTGTACGACATGTTGGTTGCTCCCTAGCCTTACACGCGCTCGATGATGGTCGCGGTGCCCATGCCGCCGCCGATGCACAGCGTGACGAGGGCGGTGGACTTGTTCGTGCGCTCGAGCTCGTCGAGCACGGTGCCGAGGATCATTGCGCCGGTCGCCCCCAAGGGATGACCGAGCGCGATCGCGCCACCATTGACGTTGATCTTGGCATTGTCGATGTCGAAGGCCTGGATGTAGCGCAGCACGACCGAGGCGAAGGCCTCGTTGAGCTCGAACAGGTCGATGTCCGACTTCTTCATGCCGGAACGCGCGAACAGCTTTTCGGTGACGTCGACCGGACCGGTCAGCATCATCGCCGGCTCCGAGCCGATGTTGGCGAAGGCACGGATTTTTGCGCGCGGCGTCATGCCGTACTTCGCACTCGCCTCCTTGCTGCCCAGCAGCACGGCGCCGGCGCCGTCGACGATGCCCGAGGAATTGCCGGCATGGTGCACGTAATTGACGCGCTCGATCTCCGGGTGCGACTGGATCGCAACGCCGTCGAAGCCGCCCATCTGCGCCATCATCGTGAACGAGGGCTGCAGCTGAGCCAGCGACTGCATCGTCGTCGAGGGACGCATATGCTCGTCCTTGGCGAGGATGGTGAGTCCGTTGATGTCCTTCACCGGCACCACGGACTTGTTGAAGCGGCCTTCGTCCCAGGCTTTGCCGGCGCGCTGCTGGCTCTGCACGGCGTAGGCATCGACGTCGTCGCGCGAGAAGCCGTATTTGGTGGCGATCAGGTCGGCCGACACGCCCTGCGGCATGAAGTAAGCCGGCACCGCCATCGAGGGATCCATCGGCCAGGCGCCGCCGGAGGCGCCGATGCCGACGCGGCTCATCGATTCGGCGCCGCCGCCGATCACGAGCTCATGCTGGCCGCTCATGATCTGCGCCGCGGCGAAGTTCACGGCATCGAGGCCGGAGGCGCAGAAGCGACTGATCTGCACGCCCGGCACGGCTTCGCCGAGACCGGCCTTCAGCGCCGCGAAGCGCGCGATGTCGGAGCCGGCTTCGCCGACCGGATCGACCACGCCGAGCACGACGTCATCGACCGAATCCTCGGGAAGGTTGTTGCGGTCCTTCAGCGCCTTCAACGGCACGGTCGCGAGCGCGAGCGCAGTGACTTCGTGCAGCGCGCCGTCCGCCTTGCCGCGGCCGCGCGGGGTGCGAACGTGGTCGTAGATGAATGCCTCAGGCATGACGCCCTCCTGATGTGATGTTCGATACGATTGGGAGCAGGCAGCGGAAGCAGGCTCAGAACGCTTCCGCCGGCAATTCCATGATGGTGGCGCAGCCGGCCTGGATGCGCGCCAGATTGGCCGCGGTCTCCGGCAGCATCCGCTCCATGAAGAAACGGCCGGTGACGAGCTTGGTCGAGAGATAGGGCGTCGCCCCGCTCTCGGCAATCTTCCCTAGCGTCACCTTGGCCATCCGCGCCCACATGTAGCCGAGCGCGACGAAGCCGAAGAGATGCAGGTAGTCGGTCGCGGCGGCACCGGCATTGTCAGGCTTGGCCATCGCGTTCTGCATCAGCCAGGTCGTCGCCTGCTGCAGATGGCCGAGCGAGGTGGAGAGCGGGGTGATGAAGGGCTTCAGCGCCTCGTCGCCGCCGTTCTCCTTGGCGAAGGCCATGACCTCGCCGAAGAAGGCCATGATGGCGCGGCCGCCGTCACGGGGCAGCTTGCGGCCGACCAGGTCGAGCGCCTGGATGCCGTTGGCGCCTTCATAGATCATGGCGATGCGCGCATCGCGCACGAACTGCTCCATGCCCTGCTCGGCGATGTAGCCGTGGCCGCCGTACATCTGCTGCGCCTGCACCGCGTTGGCGAAGCCGTAATCGGTGAGGAAGCCCTTCAGCACCGGCGTCATCAGGCTCATGTGGTCGTCGGCGGCCTGGCGGTCCTTCGGGTCTTCGGAGCGGTGGGCGACGTCGCTCTTCAGCGCGGTCCACATCACGAAGGCACGCGCGGCCTCGTTGAAGGCGCGGATCGAGAGCAGCGTGCGGCGCACGTCCGGATGCACGATGATCGGGTCGGCCTGCTTGTCCGGCGCCTTGGCGCCGGTGAGCGCGCGGCCCTGGATGCGCTCGCGGGCATAGGCGACCGCGTTCTGGTAGGCGACCTCGGACTGCGCGAGGCCCTGCACGGCGACGCCGAGCCGGGCCTCGTTCATCATCACGAACATGCCCTGCATGCCCTTGTTCTCTTCGCCGATCAGCCAGCCGGTGGCGTTGTCGTAGTTCATCACGCAGGTCGAATTGCCGTGGATGCCCATCTTGTGCTCGATCGAGCCGCAGACCACCCCGTTGCGGGCGCCGACCGAACCGTCGGCGTTGACCAGGAACTTCGGCACCACGAATAGCGACACGCCCTTGATGCCGGCCGGCGCGCCCTCGATGCGGGCGAGCACGAGGTGGATGATGTTGTCGGCGAGATCGTGCTCACCGGCCGAGATGAAGATCTTGGTGCCCGTGATCTTGAAGCTGCCGTCGGCCTGGCGCACCGCCTTGGTGCGGAGCATGCCGAGGTCGGTGCCGCAATGCGGCTCGGTGAGGTTCATGGTGCCGGTCCATTCGCCGGCCACCATCTTCGGCACGTAGGTCTTCTTCTGCTCAGGCGAGCCGTGCACCAGAAGCGCCGCGGTCGCGCCCATGGTGAGGCCGCCATACATCGAGAACGCCATGTTGGCGGAGATCTGGAATTCGTTGACGGCTTGCGAGAGTGTCACCGGCAGGCCCTGGCCGCCATATTCGGTCGGCGCCGACAGGCCGAGCCAGCCGCCCTCGACGACCTGCTTGAAGGCCTCCTTGAAACCCTTCGGCGTGGCGACGCTGCCGTCTTCACCGCGCTTGCAGCCTTCGAGATCGCCGACGCGGTTGAGCGGCTGCAGCACCTCTTCGGCGAGCTTGGCGGCTTCGCCGAGAATGGCCTCGCGCACGTCGCTCGATGCATCGGAGAAGCCGGCGAGGTTGTCGTATCGGTCGATCTGGAAGACGTCGTTGAGCAGGAAGTTCACGTCTTCGACGGGGGCTTTATAGATCGGCATGGGGGTCTCCCGGCGTAGGGCTTTTAGGGGTGATGTTGAGCTTATGATTGGGCGGCGGCAAGCTGCTCCGCCATCAGGCGGTGCAGCATGTTGATCGCCTTCAGCGGACGCACCATCACCTTGAAATGCGTGATGCGTCCCTCGGTATCGAAGCTGATGATGTCGACGCCGTTGATCTCGATGCCGTCGATGACATTCTTGAATTCGAGCACGGCGCCATTGTCGCTGCGCCATTCACCGACATAGGTGAAGCCGGGGCCGCCGAGCACCTTCTCGGCGCTGGAGAGGTATTTGAAGGTGATGTCGCGGCCGGCTTGCGGCGTGTGCACGACGGGGCTTTCGAACACGGCGTCGGGATGCAGGAGGTCCCAGAGCGCGGCGCGGTCGTGCGACTTCATGTAGGCGTACCAGGAATCGAGGCCGGTCATTCTCAGGTGCCTCCCTAGGCTAAGGGCAAACTGCGAAAACAACCCCATGCACAGTAGAGATGTGATTGAATTCGCTTGATTATTCAGTCGGGCCTTTGACCCGCCTGCACGCTGCCTCATATGCACATTGACGCATATGCGCCGATGCGCATAAAGTCAAGCAGCTTGGTCAAACCTCAGAAGGAAGGCCAGTCATGGCACTGGGCGACGCAATCCTCGCATGCCTGACGGAACGCCCGATGACGGGCTACGAGCTCGCCAAGACGTTCGATTCCTCGATCGGCTTCTTCTGGAAGGCCGACCATCAGCAGATCTACCGCGAGCTCTCCAAGCTGCGCGACCGCGGCTACATCCAGGGCCGCGAGGTGGTGCAGTCAGGCAAGCCCAACAAGCTGATTTATACGCTGACTCCCGAGGGCCGAACAGCACTGCGGCACTGGGCCGCGCGGCCAAGCACGCCGCCCTCGATCAAGGACGACCTCCTGGTGCGGCTGCATGCGCTCGACAGCATCGACATCGAGCCCATGCGCACCGACCTGATGGCCCGCCTGGAACACCACCGCGACCGCCACGCCAATTATGAGCGCATCCTGAAGAAGCGCTTTCCCGACGGCACGGCGGAAGGCCGGCTCGACCTCGGCAATCTGCTGCTGCTTCAGCTCGGCGCCCGTCACGAGCAGATGGTGGCCGATTTCTGCGAGGAGGCACTGGAGGCGCTGTCGGCGATGAGCGGCAAGGCCACCGTGGTGCCGATCGAGGATGGCAAGCGCGAAAAGGGCTGAGACGCCGGCCAACGACGCTACGGCGTGCTGCCGCCACATCCACCGGTGTCATGCCCCGCGAAGGCGGGGCATCCCGTACTCCGTGACGGCGCGGCTGGAATCGAGCCGCCGCGGCGTACTGGATCGCCCGCCCTCGCGGGCGATGACGGCGGAGTGTGTGGCGAGAGCACGCCGCCAAAAGGTGCAGCGACGTCACTCCCGGCAGCCCCAGTTCCCGCCGCCCAACTTTAAGACAGCCGGGCCGCGTTCCTTAACCCGTTATTTACCGTAACAGGAAAAAGTCGGTTTTCGAGGCAGACGACCCGCGCCAAATTCGATTGTCTTTACAACCGGCACGCGTGGGGAAGCTGGAGGCGCCGGGTGGGGTGCCGAAGTCGGAACCGGACAGAGTCATGAATTCGCGCGTATCGTGGAGTGTTGACGGCATCGATCCATCCGTCCGGGAGCGGGCCGAGGCTGCTGCGCGTCGTGCCGGCATGTCGCTCAACGATTGGCTGAACTCCACGCTCGGCGAAACTGCCCCGCCCAATTTTCGCGGACCTTACGATCAGCGTCCGCAGCACATGCCGAGCCAGGAGAGCCGCGAAGTCGCCGACATCCACCAGCGGCTCGACGCGATCACCCAGCAGATCGAGCGGATCTCAAAGCCCGCGCCGCGCCAAGACTCCTCAAGACAAGACTCCTCAAGACCAGACGTCTCGCGCGAGCAGGGCGTCGCGCGCCAGCTCAACGACGCAATCTCGCGGCTCGACGCGCGCCTGTCGCAGATCTCCCGCCCGCAGCGGCAACCGCCGCAGCCGCAGGCCCCGCGCCCCACCCCGGCCGAGGCGCGCCAGCGCCAGGCCGATGCCATCGAGCGCGCAGCCGCGCAGGTCTATCGCAGCTCACCACCCCTGAGCCCGGCTTCGTTCGACGTCGCGGTCGCCGAGATCACGGCGCGCCAGAGCGAGCTCGACGGCTTTGCGCCGAGGCAGATGCCGCCGCGTGCCGCGCCGTCGCTCGCGCCGACGGCTGCTTACGCGCCGCCGATGGCGCCACCCGCCCCTGCCTATGCGCCGCCGCCACCGCAGCCGGACTTTTCCTCGCTCGAGCGCCATCTGCTCAAGATCACGAGCCAGATCGAATCGCTGCAGCGGCCCGACAATACCGAACAGGCCATCAATGCCTTCCGCAGCGAGCTGGCCGAAATCCGCGCCGCCATCACCGAGGCGATGCCGCGGCGCGCGATCGAATCGATCGAGAACGAGATCCGCTCGCTGCATCGCCGGATCGACGAAACCCGCTCCAACGGCACCGACGGGCAGGTTCTCGCCGGCATCGAGCGCGCACTGTCCGACATCAAGCAGGTGCTGCGCACGCTGACGCCGGCCGAGCAGCTCACCGGCTACGACGAGGCGATCCGCAATCTCGGCGCCAAGCTCGACCTGATCCTGCGCGCCAATGACGATCCCTCGACCGTGCAGCAGCTCGAGGGCGCGATCTCGGCGCTGCGCGCCATCGTCTCCAACGTCGCCTCCAACGAGGCGCTCGCGCGTTTGTCCGAAGACGTGCAGCTGCTGTCGTCCAAGGTCGACCAGATCACCCGCGCCTCCGGTCACGGCGACAGCTTTGCGGTGCTGGAGCAGCGCATCGCGGCGCTCACCGCCGCGCTGGAAACGCGCGAGCGGCCGCAGCCGTCCGAGAGCACCGAGCATCTCGAAGCTGCGATCCGCGCGCTGTCGGACCGGTTCGACCGCATGCAGGTCGGCAACGATTCCGCCTCGACCTTCGCCCATCTCGAGCAGCGGGTCTCGTATCTGCTGGAGCGGATCGAGGCCGCGGCCGATCCGCGCAACGGCAATTTGAGCCGCGTCGAGGACGGGCTGCACGACATCCTCAGGCACCTGGAACGGCAGCAGGCGACCTATGCCGCGCTGGCCGAGAGCCGCAGCTCCGCAGCTCCGCCCGATTCCGGCATGGTCGATCTCGTCAAGCGCGAGCTCTCCGACATCCGCTTCAGCCAGGCCGAGACCAACCGGCACACCCAGGACTCGCTCGAGGCCGTCCACAGCGCGCTCGGCCACGTCGTCGATCGCCTCTCGATGATCGAGGGCGATCTGCGCGCGGTGCGCACCGCGCCGCCGGCGCCCGCCCCCGCTCCCCAGCCGATGCCGATGGCGGCGCCGATGGAGCCGGCGCAGATGGCGCGCGAGCCGCGGCAGCAAGCCCAAGCACAGCCGCCGAAATACGATCCGAAACCCGAACTGCCCAATCCCGCTGCCGCGCAGCCAGCGCCGGCCGCCTTCGTCGCCGCGCCGCGCGAATTCCACGCCGCCGCCCCCGCCGCGCCACCGCCCGTGCCGGCGGCACCACCGGTTCCGCCGCGTGCGATCAGCGAGATCCTGGAGCCGCACACCGCGCGCGCTGCACTCGCGCCGGAACTGCCGCCGGATCACCCGCTCGAGCCGGGCACCCGGCCGGGCGGACGCCTCGCCTCGCCGTCGGAACGCATCGCCGCCTCCGAGAGCGCGATCAGCGAAATTGCCGCCGCACCGAAGGAGCCGGTGTCGTCGTCGAGCTTCATCGCCGCCGCCCGCCGCGCCGCGCAGGCCGCCGCCGCGCAGCCGCCCGAGAAGCCCGCCCGTGGCGCCAAGGCCGCGATCGCCCGCGCCAAGGAGAAGGGCCAGGAAGGTGGCTCGACCATCACCTCGAAGATCCGTTCGCTGCTGGTCGGCGCGAGCGTGGTCGTGATCGTGCTCGGCACCTTCAAGATGGCGATGAACCTGCTCGAAGGCGGCAGCCTGTCACCGACGCCGCAGGCGATGCAAAACATTCCGAGCGAGCCGGCACCGCAGCCCGCGCCGCCGCCGGTCGAGACCAAGCCGGCCGCGCCGGAACAGATCACCCCGTCGATGACCTCGCCGACACCGCTCGGACGGCAGTCGCAGAACAACGCCGCGCCGGCGCCCATTCCCAATTCCGGCAGCGCGGCCTCGGTTGAAATCCCGCAAGCGCCTGCCGCAGCGGTGCCGCCGCCGACCTCCAGCGACGTCACCGGCGCGCTGTCGGGCAGCAGCCGCGCCAGGCTTGGCGTGATTCAGGTGCCGCCGAGCGAGAAGCTGCCTGACGGCATCGGCGGCCCGGCCCTGCGCACTGCCGCGATGAAGGGCGATGCGACCGCGGCCTACGAGATCGGCGTGCGCTTTGCCGAAGGCAAGGGTGTCGCCACCAATTACGACGAAGCGGCGAAGTGGTACGATCGCGCGGCGCAGGCCGGGGTCGTCCCCGCAACCTTCCGTCTCGGCACGCTCTACGAAAAGGGCTTGGGGGTGAAGAAAGACGCCGACATCGCGCGCCGCTACTACACCCAGGCCGCCGAGCGCGGCAACGCCAAGGCGATGCACAATCTCGCCGTGCTCGATGCCGACGGCGGCGGTCGCGGCGCCAATTACAAGAGCGCGGCGCAGTGGTTCCGGAAAGCGGCCGATCGCGGTGTCGCCGACAGCCAGTTCAACCTCGGCATCCTCTATGCCCGCGGCATCGGCGTCGAGCAGAACCTCGCCGAATCCTACAAATGGTTCAGCTTAGCTGCCGCCCAGGGCGATGCGGATGCCGCCGGCAAGCGTGACGACGTCGCCAAGCGCCTCGACCCGCAATCGCTCGCCGCCGCCAAGCTCGCGATCCAGACCTTCAGCGCCGAGCCGCAGCCCGACGATGCCGTCAACGTTGCGGCCCCGAACGGCGGCTGGGACAGCGCACCGCAGGCCAGCGCCAAGCCGGCCCCGAAGCCAATCGCGACCAAGCGCTCGGCATCAGCGGCACATTGAGCCGCATCGTATTCGATCCGACGCGGCGACACCTCCAACCCTCCCCGCAAGCGCTGGGCTACCACATATGACTTGTGGCGGCGGCCTGCGCGCACGCCTCGTCCTTCGAGACGGCGCTGACGCGCCTCCTCAGGATGAGGCTAATCAGCGTCTGTGCCCGTTGAAACTGCTGCCGCGCACTCCGCCCTCATCCTGAGGAGCCCGCGAAAGCGGGCGTCTCGAAGGATGGCCGCGGAGAAGAACTCCCATATGCGCTAGCCCTGTGTAAGCGGGAGAGGGCTGGGGGTATCAGCTCGCAACTTTTGCATTCTGCCGGGAAATCGCTATTTTCCGCGGCCCGGAGGCCCCTGATGTCCGTTATTGACCTAGCCGCAAACCCGAGCGAGTTGCGTTCGCTCGCCGAACAATCCAACGCCTGGCCGTTCGAGCAGGCGAAGGCCATCGTCGCGCGGCTGAAGAAAAGCCCGAAGGACGAGGTGCTGTTCGAGACCGGCTACGGTCCGTCCGGACTGCCGCATATCGGCACGTTCGGCGAGGTGGCGCGCACCTCGATGGTGCGCCACGCCTTCCGCGTGCTCACCGAGGACAAGATCAAGACGCGCCTCTTGGCGTTCTCCGACGACATGGACGGCTTCCGCAAGGTGCCCGACAACGTTCCGAACAAGGAGATGCTGGCGGAGCATCTCGGCAAGCCGCTGACGCGGGTGCCCGATCCGTTCTCCAACGAGTACCCGTCGTTCGGCCACCACAACAATGCGCGGCTGCGCGCCTTCCTCGATCATTTCGGCTTCGACTACGAGTTCGCGAGCTCGACCGACTATTACACGTCCGGCCGCTTCGACGCGACGCTGCTGAAGATGCTGGCCGCCTACGACAAGATCATGGCGATCATCCTGCCGACGCTGGGACCGGACCGCCGCGCGACCTATTCGCCGTTCCTGCCGATCAGCAAGACCACCGGCGTCGTGCTGCAGGTGCCGATGATCCGCCGCGACGTCGCGGCCGGCACGGTGACCTATGTCGATCCCGATACCAACCAGGAAGTCGAGACGCCCGTCACCGGCGGCAACGTCAAGTGTCAGTGGAAGGCCGACTGGGCGATGCGCTGGGTCGCGCTCGGCGTCGACTACGAGATGGCCGGCAAGGACCTGATCGATTCCGTGAAGCTGTCCGGCGCGATCGCAAGAGCGCTCGGCAGCACGCCGCCCGAAGGCTTCAACTACGAGCTCTTCCTCGACGAGAAGGGCCAGAAGATCTCGAAGTCGAAGGGCAACGGCCTCACCATCGACGAATGGCTGCGCTACGCCTCGCCGGAATCGCTGTCGCTGTTCATGTATCGCGAGCCGAAGGCGGCCAAGCGGCTGTATTTCGACGTCATCCCGCGCAATGTCGACGACTACCAGCAATTCCTCGACGGCTTTCCGAAGCAGGACGGCAAGCAGCAGCTCGGCAATCCGGTCTGGCACATCCACAACGGCAGGCCGCCGCAGGGCGACATGCCCGTCACCTTCCAGCTGCTCCTGACGCTGGTGTCGTCGTCGAACGCGGAGAACGCCGAGACGCTGTGGGGCTTCATCGGCCGCTATCGTCCGGGCGTGAGTCCGCAGACGCATCCGAAGCTGGATGCGATGGTCGGCTACGCCATCAACTACTACCGCGACTTCGTCGCGCCGACGAAGCAGTTCCGCGTGCCTGATGACAGCGAGCGCGCGGCGCTGCAGGACCTGCGCGATGCGCTCTCGCAGCTGGCGCAGGACGCCTCGGCCGAGGAGATCCAGAACGTCGTCTACGAGATCGGCCGCCGCGAGCCGTTCCTCGACCAGGTCAAGAAGGGCAAGGACGGCCGCCCCGGCGTGACGCTGGACTGGTTCAACATGCTCTATCAGGTGCTGCTCGGCCAGGAGAAGGGCCCGCGCTTCGGCTCCTTCGTCGCGGTCTACGGCGTGCAGAACGCGGTGAACATGATCGACGGCGCGCTGGCGAGGAGCGCGTGATCCCACTCCACTGTCATCGCCCGGCTTGACCGGGCGATCCAGTACGCCGCGGCAGATGTGATGAATCGAGAAGCCGCGGCTTACTGGATTCCCCGCCTACGCGGGGAATGACCTTGAACTACGTAGCGAAGCCGCGGTGTGACGCACTCAAATCGATCGCAGCACGTAGCGGCGGTTGTCCTTCTGCACCGGCCTTGCGTTCATCGGGTACAGCTTTGCGAACGCGGCGACATCGCTCGCCGCCACCTGGATCGGGGTGGTCAGCAACAGCCACTCGACCACTTCCGAGCAGGGCGGCGTCGTCAGCGAGCCGGGATAGCGGTAATAGCTGAGCTTCGGCGGCAGCATGGCGAGCGGATCGATGCTCGCATCGGCCTTCACCGCGGTCCCTTCCGCCGCCGGCATGGTCTTGATGATCTTGGCGAAGGATGCGTTCGGCCTGCCCTCGGTCATGAGCACGCCGACGACGGCGAGCCCGCCGGCGTCGTTGCGATGGACGAAATGCGCCTCCATCGGAAAATTCTTGCCGCCGATCATATGCTCGCTGGGCCGGTGGAAGTGCACCTGGAGCAGCTTGTACTTGACGTCGCCGAGCATCAGCGTGCTGCCTTCGGCGAAGTTGAGCTGGATGGTGTGCCCGTTGTTGACGATGGTGTCGGCGCTCTTGCCCCAGCTCAGCTTCAGAACCGGCAATTGCGACTTGATCGTCGCCTCGATGTCGATCGGCGATTGCTGCAGGCCGGCCGCGCAGGCTTTGTTGGCCGCCTCGAGATCGCCCCATTTGGCCGGGCCGCCGGCGCCCTCATAGCTCCAATGCGCGCCTTCGGCGGCGAAGCCCGGCTTGCACAACGGACAAAGTGCGAGACCCGCCAGGGCCTTCAATGCGTGGCGGCGATTCATCGTATTCCCCCTCGAGATGAACTTGGTCGGCAACAGGTGCGCAACCTATGCGAGAGGCGTGGTGAGTCGCAATGGCGGTCGCAACGCGAACTGTGTCATGGTCCGGTCACGCGATCACTGGCTGGCCCACAGGATCCGCGCGATCCACGCCACGTCGCCCGCCGCCATCGTCCATTCGGCCTGCGTCGCATCGAGCGGCTCAAGCTCCAGCGCCTTGGCCGTACGGCGCTTCAGCGTCGCGACCGTCATCTCGCCCGCCTTGCTCCGCACCACCACGCGATCGCCTTTGCGGATCGGCGCGCCGGGCGAGACCAGGACGATGTCGCCGTCGCGATAAACAGGCGCAAGCGCATCGCCGGAAATCTCCAGCGCAAAGGCGTGGCTGTCCTCGGTGGCGGGCAGCGCGATGTCGGTCCAGCCCTTGCCGGATGGAAGGCCGGCCTCGTCGAAAGCGCCGCTCGTGCCCGCCTGTGCGAAACCGAGCAGCGGCACCGAGCGGCCATCGCTCGCGCCGTCGTCGTCGATCAATTTGGCAAAGCTGTCGATCGAGGCGTCAGCCGCGGCCAGCGCTTTTGCGATCGATTCGGTCGAAGGCCAGCGCTCGCGTCCGTCGGCGGTGACGCGCTTGGACCTGTTGAAGGTGGTGGGGTCGAGTCCGGCACGCTTGGCGAGGCCGGACGGCGACAGCCCGGCACGCGCCGCCAGCCGGTCCAGTGCGGCCCAGATCTGGTCGTGAGTCAGCATCCTCTGCGCTTTGGCCTGTCTGACCATGGAAGGTCCAGCCCGTCGCAACTCAGGAAAACTGTCCTCAAATCAACAGGTTTTCCGTTTTTCGCGCAAGAGGCGAGGGAGAACGGCGTTCGTAACGGAGCGGGTACCCGTTCGCGTCAGGAAAACGCGCAAAACAGGAATCTGGAGCCCCCGTTCCGATTTCATCGGCGCGGAAAAGGCTCTAAGCCTTGAGTTCGGAAGGGGTGGCCTTTACGGTCGCGCCCGGGTTTCGAGGACCCGCAAAAGACGAAAAAACCCAAAAGACTCAAAGAACAAACAAGGCTGCGGTAGCGGTGGTCAAGATCTACAAAATCTGTCCGGCCTCGGCCTGGCGCGAGGCGGAACGGCAGGGTGTCTACCGGGGCAGCGCAGACGACGCGCGCGACGGGTTCATCCATTTCTCGACCGCGGCCCAGGTTCCCGAGACCCTGCGCAAGCACTATTTCGGGCAGCGCGCGCTGTTCCTGGTCGAGGTCGACGGCGATGCGCTGGGGAGCGAATTGCGCTGGGAACGCTCGCGCAATGACGAGCTCTTCCCCCATCTCTATGGCGAGCTCGATTTCGGCGCGGTGATCGCGGTGATGAACCTCAACACGCGCTCCGACGGCGGTCACGATGTTCCGGAGCTGTTGCCGTGATCCGCGCGTTCGACGCCTTTTCGCTGCCGGTGCTGCGCTGGCTCGATCCCGAAGACGCCCATCGTCTCGCGATCCAGGGCCTGCGCTTCCTGCCACCGGTCAAGCCGCGGGCCGATGATCCCAAGCTCGCGGTGCGCGCCTTCGGGCTGAACTTTCCGAATCCGATCGGCATGGCCGCGGGCTTCGACAAGAGCGCCGAAGTGCCGGATGCGCTGCTGCGGCTCGGCTTCGGCTTCGTCGAGATCGGCTCGGTGACGCCGAAGCCGCAAGCCGGCAATCCACGGCCGCGGCTGTTCCGGCTCGAGCGCGACGAAGCAATCATCAACCGCATGGGCTTCAACAATGACGGCGCGGAAGTCGCGCTGCGCCGGCTTGCCGCGCGCGCGCAGCACGGCGGCATCGTCGGCGTCAATGTCGGCGCCAACAAGGATTCACCTGACCGCGTCGGCGACTACGTCAAGCTGATCGAGACCTTCGCGCCGGTGGCGAGCTATTTCACCGTCAACGTCTCCTCGCCGAACACGCCGGGCCTGCGCAACCTTCAGGAAGGCGCGCTGCTCGACGACCTCCTCGCGCGCGTGATCGACGCCCGCGAGCGTGTCAGGCAGAAGGCCGGCGACACGCCGGTGCTGCTCAAGATCGCGCCGGATTTGAGCCTGGCTCAGCTCGACGACGTCGTGCAGGTCGCGCGCTCGCGCCGGGTCGACGGCATGATCGTGTCGAACACGACGATCGCGCGGCCGAGCACGTTGCGCGAGGAGATGCGGGCGAAGGAGCAAGGCGGCCTGTCCGGCCGGCCGCTGTTCCGCCTGTCGACGCGCATGGTCGCGGAAACCTATGTGCGCGTCGAAGGCGCGTTCCCGCTGATCGGCGTCGGCGGCGTGGATTCGGGCGGCGCCGCGCTGACCAAGATCCGCGCCGGGGCCAGCCTGATCCAGCTCTATTCGTCGCTGGTCTACAAGGGTCTCGGCCTCGTCGACGAGATCAAGCGCGACCTGACCTCGACGCTGCTGCGAACCGGGCGGGATTCGCTCTCCGAGATCGTCGGCGCCGATGCGGCGACGCTGACGGCGGAAGACTGGCCGGGGATGTAGCTCGGTGTCCTGCCCCGGACGCCATTAGCGCGTTTACGCGCGTCTTCGACGCGCTATGGCAGCGCGCCGGCTTCGGCGTGGTGCGCTGCAGAGCCGGGGCCCATGTGGCCGCATGCTGGGTCCCGGCTCGCGCTTCGCACGTCCGGGACGCGAGAGCTACGGCTTCGCGAACGTCGCCCGATACAGCACCGGATACCTCGCGCCCTGCAAGCCGCCGCGCGCGACGTAGAACGCGATCAGCGCGCTCCACAGGCCGGCATTGCCGAACGATTGCAGCGCCAGCCAGACGGCGAAGAAGATCGCGAGCGACAACAGCATCAGATTGCGCATCTCCCGCGCCCAGGTCGCGCCGACATAGATGCCGTCGAAGCCGAAGGCGAACACGCCGGGGATCGGCGCGAGCACGATGAAGGGCAGGAACTCGCGCGCGGCGCGGCGGACGTCCTCGCTCGCCGTCATGACGTTGATGATATCGGGGCCGAAGCCTGCGAACAGCACGGCGACGACGATGGCGAAGCCGAGCCCCCAGCGCAGCACCAGCCTGGTCGAATCCGCAAATCCCTTGGCGTCGCGCGCGCCAAAGCTGCGGCCGCAGAGCTGCTGCGCCGCATTCGCAAGGCCGTCGAGGAAGAAGGCGCTGACCAGGAGGAAATTGTTGAGCACGGAGTTCGCGGCCAGCGTGACGTCGCCGGCTCGCGCGCCCTTGGCGGTGAAGAACAGGAACACGGCGATCAGCGCCGCGGTGCGGATCAGGATATCGGTGTTCACCGCCAGGAGCCGCATCAGCTTTTCGCGATCGAACAGCGTTGCGCGCGGCACGGCAAAACCGCCGAGTGCATAGCGCCTGCACACGATTACGCCGAGCGCGAAGCCGATCGCCTCGGACGCCAGCGCGGCGATCGCCGCGCCGGCGATGCCGGTGTCGTAGACCAGCACCAATAGGATCGTCGCCACCATGTTGACGAGGTTGATGACGACCTGGAGCGCAAGGGCCGGATTGGCGCGGGCCTGCCCCACCAGCCAGCCGAGGATGACGTAATTGGCGAAGGCGAAAGGCGAGGACCAGATCCGGATCATGAAATAGGTCTTTGCCGCGCGCGTCACGCCCTCGCTGCCGCCCATCAGGTCGAACAGTGCGCCTGCCAGCGGCAATTGCAGTGCGATCAGCGCCGCGCCGATCAGGCCGGCGACGATGAAGCCGCGCACCAGGATCACGGTCTGCTCGCGCGTCTCGCCCGCGCCGAGCGCCTGCGCTGTGAAGGCCAGCGTGCTCATGCGCAGGAAGCCGAACAGCCAGAACAGGCAGTCGAAGATGACGGAGGCCATCGCGACGCCGCCGAGCAGCGCGGCATCGTCGAGCCGGCCGATCGCGGTGGTCGAGACCACGCCGATCAGCGGCGTCGTGAGGTTCGCGACCATCGCGGGACCTGCGATGGCGAAGACCTGCCGGCTTCCGACGCGGTGATGAACGGGTGCGTGCATCTTTCAGAACACGAGCACCATGCCGTCTTCGGCGGCGAGGTGCTCGACATCACCCAGGCGCGACAGCATGTCGTCGCTCATATGGGTGAGGACGAGCCGCTTGGCGCCGATGTCGGGCAGATGCTGTTCCAAGGTCTTCAGGCTGAGATGATTCTTGACCACCTTCTCGTACATATAGGCTTCGGCGATGAAAAGGTCCGCGCCATGCGCCAGCGGAATGAGCGTCTCCGTCCATTCGGTATCGGCGCTGTAGGCGAGCGTGCGGCCCTCGGCCGCGACGCGATAGGCAAGGAACGGCCCGCCGGATTCGCCGTGCACGACCGGATAAGGCGTCACATTCACCGTGCCGAAGTTTCGGCTTTGCCCCGGTGCGAGCTCGACCACGTTCAGCTCGAAGCGCTGCCTGGTCTGCGAGGAATGCTCGAACAGCGCTTCCATCACCTCACGCAGCCGCCGCTCGATGCCTTGCGGGCCGGCGATCGTCAGCGGCCGCATCCGCAGCGAGAATTGCGCGTCGAGCAGAAAGAACGGCAGGCCGGCAAAATGGTCGCCGTGGAAATGCGTGATCAGGATCAGGTCGATGTCGCCCCGATCGATCTCGAGCCGCTTCAGCGCCGGGAGCGCCGACGCGCCGCAGTCGATCAGGAAGTTCGTTTCGCGCCCGGATACATGGAAGCAGGTGTTGAGCCTGCCGCCGGAGCCGAAGGCGTCACCGCAGCCGACGAAACGCAGTTGCATCGGCTGCGCACTCCCTCGATCACACCCTTACCGGCCGCGCGGCGCGCCGAACACGCGCGACAGCAGCCAGATCGGGATCACGATGACCGCGCCGAGCAGGAAATAGCGCCACAGCCAGTTCACCGCATCGAAGCCGAGATCCCACAGGCGCTGGAACAAGAGGCGGATGCTGTGGATGATGTTCCAGGGGTCGAAGCCGATCGTCGCCAGCACGACGCCGACCAGGATCGAGAGCAGCACCAGGCGGAACGCGACGGTCAGCGGCGAGCCGCCGAGAAAGCGGTGCAGGCCGTCACCGCGGCCGGCCGGCAAATCTCTGACGTCTTGGACCATCGCAAACTCCTGAAGCGGATTCGACCCCATTATAGGGCACGGCGGGGGACATGGGGAACCCGCAAGGGGGCGTCAATCGGGTTACGGGAGTTTAATTCGGGCAGAGCCAGAACTTCGATTGTGGCACGCTGCAAGCCGCGGGCTCCCTAGCCTCTCCCGCTTGCGGGAGAGGCCGCGCCGTAGGCGCGGGTGAGGGTTCTCTCCTCTGGGGGAGTGTCCCATTGCGGAGACAGCCCTCTCCCCAGCCCTCTCCCGCAGGCGGGAGAGGGAGCGCACCGCCTTCGTGGCAACAGTTCAAACATCAATCTCCGCCGGCTCGGCCTTCAGCATCTTCTCCAGCGTCTCCAGCCGGTCGGCCTCCCGCGGTGGCTTGTCCCAGCGCAGGCGGCTGATGCGGGGGAAACGCATGGCGACGCCGGATTTGTGCCTGGGCGAGCGCTGCAATCCCTCGAAAGCGACCTCCAGCACCAGCCCCTTGTCGCCCTCGTGCACGACATGGCGGACGGGACCGAATTTTTCCGTGGTGTTGCGACGAACGAAGCGGTCGATCTGCAGCAGCTCCTCGTCGGTGAAGCCGAAATAGGCTTTGCCGACCGGCACCAGCTCCTCGCCATTCTCGGTTTCGGTCCAGACGCCAAAGGTGTAGTCGGAATAATAGGACGAGCGCTTGCCGTGGCCGCGCTGCGCATACATCAGGACGGCATCGATGATGTGGGGGTCGCGCTTCCACTTCCACCACTGGCCCTTCGGCCGCCCCGGCAGATAAGCCGCATCGCGCCGCTTCAGCATCACGCCCTCGACGGCGTCCGCGTCCTCGCCGGCGCCGGCGCTGGCGGGATCGGCGCGCGCGGCGGTGAGTGCCTCCCAGCTGTCGAAGGGCACGGTGGGCGAGAGATCGATGCGGGGATCGTCGAGCTTCGCGATGAACCTCTCCAGCCGCTCGCGCCGCTCGGCAAAAGGCAGCTCGCGCAGATCGTTCTCGTCGTCGCCGAGCAGATCGTAGGCGCGCAGGTGAATCGGAAATTCCTTGATCAGCTTCGGCGAGACCACCTTGCGGTTGAGCCGCTGCTGCAGAACGTTGAAGCTCTGCACGCGGCCTTCGCGCAGGATCAAGAGCTCGCCGTCGATCGCGCCCGGCAGGCGCAGCGACGGCACGAGATCCGGGAAGCTGCCCGTGATGTCCTCGCCGGTGCGCGAATAGAGCCGCGCGGTGATATGGCCGCGCTCGTCGCGCCCGGCGACCGCCTGCACGCGGATGCCGTCCCATTTCCATTCGGCGATGTAGTCGGCGGGATCGAGCGCGGCGAAATCGCCATCTTCGATCGCATGCGCCAGCATCACCGGGCGGAACGGCGCGGGATCGCGGTTGACGGGCTTGTCGCCGCGGCCCTCCAGCCAGGCGAACAGGTCGAGATAGGGCGGGACGAGGCCCGGCCAGATCAGCTCGACCTCGTGCGGGTCCTTGTCGCCGAGCGCAGCGGCGGCGGTCTTGGCGAGCCGCGCGGAAATGCCGATGCGAAGCGCGCCGGTGACGAGCTTCAGCAGCGCCCAGCGGCCGGTCTCGTCGAGCTCGTCGAGCCAGCGTTCGAGCTGCTTCGGCAGCTCGGTCTTGCCGAGCGTGCGCAGCGTGGTGACGACTTCGGTGAGGCTCGGCGGGGGTGGGTTGTTGTGGGCGGCGAGCGCGGCCTTCGGCCACATCAGCGCCACCGTCTCCGAGAGATCGCCGACATAGTCGTAGCTCAAGCCGAACAGCACCTCATCCGTGCGGGCCGCGATGAGATCGCGGATCAGCGCGGGCTTGGCGTGCTTGAAGCTGAGTGCGCCGGTCAGCGCGGCGAGCGCATAGCCGCGGTCGGGATCGCCGACCTCGCGAAAATAGCCGGTGAGCAGCCGCAGCTTGTTGTTGCGGCCGGGCTCATAGGCGAGGCGGTCGAGCAGCTCGGCGAAGCGGTTCATGCTTCGGCCTCGCCTTGAATGGGCGTCTCGCTCTCCTCCTCGTCGCCATAGCCGACGAGATCGAGCGGCTGCGCCTTCAGGCCTTTGCTCCGGCACCAATGCACCAGCGCATCTTCCTGACCGTGGGTGACCCAGATCTCGCCGGCGCCGGTCGCCGCGATGGTCGCGGTGAGGCCGTCCCAGTCGGCGTGGTCGGAGATCACCAGCGGCAGCTCGACGCCGCGCTGCCGCGCCCGGGCGCGCACGCGCATCCAGCCCGAGGCGAAGGCGGTGACCGGATCGGGAAAGCGGCGCGTCCAGAGATCTGATGTGGCCGATGGCGGCGCCAAGGTGATGGTGCCGGCGAGCGCGGCCTTCTTCATGCCCTTCGCGGGCCTGAGCTCGCCGAGATCGATGCCGCGGCTTTGGTAGTAATGCGTGATTGTTTCCATCGCGCCATGCAGGTAGATCGGCGCGTCGTAGCCGGCCTGCCGCAGCAGCTTGATCACGCGCTGCGCCTTGCCGAGCGAGTAGGCACCGACGAGATGCGCGCGCTCCGGAAACAACGCGACCGAAGCCAGCAGCTTCTTGACCTCGTCGCTGGCATCGCCATGCCGGAAGACCGGCAGCCCGAACGTCGCCTCGGTGATGAAGACGTCGCACGGCACCAGCTCGAACGGCGTGCAGGTCGGATCGGGCGCGTCCTTGTAGTCGCCGGAGGCGACGATGCAGGTATCCTTGCACGAGACGGCGATCTGTGCGGAGCCCAGCACGTGGCCGGCGGGGTGGAATTTGACCTTGACGTCGCCGAGCCGGATCTCCTCGCCATAGCGGATGGCTTGCGTCGAGCCGGCAAAGTTTTCGCCGTAACGCAGCCGCATCATGTCCAGCGTTTCCTGCGTCGCCAGCACGGCGCCATGGCCGGCACGGGCATGGTCGGAATGGCCGTGGGTGATCACGGCCCGCTCCACGGGGCGGACAGGGTCGATATGGAAGCCGCCGGGCTTGCAGCACAGGCCGGCAGCATTTGGCAGCAGGATGTCTTGCGGGCGCATGCCTGTTATATAAGTCGAGCCATCACATCTTCGAGTCAATTACCCGTTTCGTTTCCTGGTTCCTCAATGCCGCTCCGCCTGTTCCTGACCTCCGGCGATCTCATGGCCGACCGCCGCTTCGAGTTCGCGCGCGACCTCCAGCTCAAGGGCGACCTGCCCGCCGCCGCCGACCTTCTGGAGCAGGCGATCGAGCTCGCACCTGATTTCACCTCGGCCTGGTTCACGCTCGGCGAGATCCGTCAGCAGCTCGGCGAGCGCGACAAGGCCATCGCGGCGTTTCGTGAAGCGCGGCGATGCGACCCCGAGGACCAGCACGGCGCCGGCCTGCACCTGATGCGGCTCGGGGATACCGCGATGGCGGAGATGCCCAAGGCCTATGTGCAGGCCTTGTTCGATCAATACGCGCCGCGGTTCGAGCACGCGCTGATCAACGATCTCGGCTATCGCGCCCCCACGCTGATCTTCAAGGCGGTGCTGGCCGCGCGCGTCGCCGCCAAGAAGCCGGCCTACTTCAAGCACGCCATCGACCTCGGCTGCGGCACCGGCCTTGCGGCAGCCGCGTTCGCCAAGCAGGTCGACCATTTCACCGGCATTGATCTGTCGCCCGGCATGATCAAGGAGGCGCGGGCGACGAACCTCTATGCCGCGCTCGAAGTCGCCGACATGCTCGAGGGCCTGCGCGGCAAGCTGGATGCCAGCGCGAACCTCATCGTGGCCGCGGATGCGTTCGTCTATCTCTCCGATCTCGCCCCTGTTCTCATTGAGGCAAAGCGCGTGCTCGTCTCAGGCGGCGTGCTTGCCTTCACGCTGGAGACGCACGACGGCAGCGGCATCGTGCTCGGCGACGGCCTGCGTTATGCCCATTCGGCGGAATATGTGCGCGGCGCCATCGCCAAGGCGGGGTTGAAGCTGCTGACCCTGGAGCCAGCCTCGCCGCGCAACGAGAACAACGAGCCCGTGCGCGGCCTCGTCGTCGTCGCCGAGAAAACTTGAGTCTAGGCGCTAACGCCTGACGATTTGAGCGTCATTGCGTCGCAAAGCTGCGACTTCCCACTTGCGAGCCGAGCTGCGATGTCAGCACAATGCGCGCACCAGGGAGAAAACAACAATGACCAAGAATCCATCGCGGCGCGATTTCAGCGCCGGCGCACTCGCCACCATCGCCGCATCCACCTTGCCCGCGCCCTACGTCTGGGCTGCGGAGAAGAAATACGATGCGGGCGCCAGCAACACCGAGATCAAGATCGGTCAGACCGTGCCGCATTCCGGCCCCGGCTCGCTCTACGGCGTGCTCGGCCGCATCGGCGAAGCCTATTTCCAGATGCTGAACGAGAAGGGCGGCATCAACGGACGCAAGGTCAAATTCCTCACCATGGACGACGCCTACAGCGCGCCGAAATGCGTCGAGGCGACGCGGCGCCTGGTCGAGCAGGAGGAAGTGCTCGCGCTGTACGGCTCGCTCGGCACCGCGCCGCAGACCGCCGTGCACAAATACCTGAACTCCAAGGGCGTGCCGCAGCTGCTGCTCAACACCGGCGCGTCGAAGTGGAATAATCCGAAAGAGTTCAAATGGACGATGGCGGGCCTGCCGCTCTATCCGACCGAAGCGCGCATCCTGGCGCGACACGTCGTCAGCGTGAAGCCGAACGCCAAGATCGGCATCCTCTACCAGAACGACGATTTCGGCCGCGACTTCCTTGCACCCTTCAAGAAAGTGCTGGCGGATGCCGGCGGCACTGCGCAGGTGATCATGGAGCAGACCTATGATTTGACCGAGCCGACCGTCGATTCCCAGCTCGTCAATCTCTCGAAGTCGGGGGCCGACGTCTTCTACAACATCTCGACCGGCAAGGCCTCGTCGCAGTCGATCCGGAAAGTGGCCGAGCTCGGCTGGAAGCCGCTGCAGTTGCTTTCCGCCGGCTCCACCGGCCGCTCGATCCTCAATGCCGCGGGCCTCGAGAACGCCACCGGAATCGTCGCGATCCGCTACAACAAGGAGGTCGGCCTGCCCAAATGGGAGAAGGACCCGGACGTCATGGCGTTCGAGGAGCTGCGCAAGAAGTACACGCCGGCGATCGATCCCGACAACACCATCGCCTTCGCCGGTTACGGCCAGGCCGCGACCATGGGCGAGATCCTGCGCCGCTGCGGCGACGAGCTCACCCGCGCCAACGTGCTGAAGCAGGCATCGAACCTCAATGGCTTCCACTCGCCGTATTTCCTCGACGGCGTCACCTACAGCTACACGCCCGAGGACTACACGCCGATGAAGACGCTGTTCATCTCCACCTTCACCGGGAAAGACTGGGACATTTCCGACAAGCCGATGTCGGAGTAGGGTTGCTGCGAGGCGGGCGCCACGGCCTCTTCCCTTCTCCCCTTGTGGGAGAAGGTGGCGCGAAGCGCCGGATGAGGGGTTGCTTCAGCAAGCTCACATGTGAAGGGTGACTCGCGGAGAAAGACCCCTCACCCGTCTCGCCGCTCCGCGGCGAGCCACCCTCTCCCGCAAGGGGAGAGGGTAAGAGCGCGCATCCACTACAATTAACCCAAGCGATACACAGCCTTGGCATTCGCCCCGAACGCCTTGTCCCGCACACGCGGGCCGAGCCTCGCAAGGCAGGCCTCCAGCGCGGTCTTGATTTCGCCATAGCTTCCCGCAAGCAGGCACACGGGCCAGTCCGATCCGAAGATCAACCGGTCCTCGCCAAAACATCTTGCGGCGTGCGCAACGAACGGAAACAGCCGTTCCGCATCCCAGTCATTCCAGACCGCTTCCGTCGCCAATCCCGAGATCTTGCACCAGACGTTGCCGCAGGCAGCCAGCGCTGCGATGCGGTCGGCCCATTCCGCGCTCCCGCCGGCCGCAATCGGCGGCTTGGCGGCGTGATCGAGCACGAAACGCGCGTGCGGAAAGGCCTGCGCGGTTGCGATCGCGGCAGGCAGCTCGCGGCTGCGGACGAGGAAATCGTAAGCGAGATCGTGGGCGAACACCGCGGTAAGTCCGCGCTGGACGTCGTCGCGCAGCAGCCAATCCGCATCAAGCTCGTCGTGGACTTGGTGACGGATCCCGACCAGCTTTGCTCCACCAGGCAAAGCGCGCAGCCGGTCGAGCGTTTCGTCGAGCGCAGCATCGGTCAGGTCGGCCCAGCCGACCACGCCGACGACAGAGGGCGTCACGTCCGCGACACGCAGGAACTCCTCGGTCTCCTCCAGCGCGGAGCGGCATTGCACCACGATGCTGGCCTCGATGCCGTTGGCCTGTAGCAGCGGCGCGAGATCGGCCGGGCCGAAGGAACGGCGGATCGGCGCGAGCTCGGGCGCTTCCATCCAGGGATAATCGGCGCGTGCGGGATCCCAGAAATGCTGATGGGAGTCGACGATCATGCCTTACGCTCCGCCAGGAAGTGGCGCGCGCACATCGACGAGCTTTCGCGCCCGCAAGTCCTGCCAGAACGCCAACGGGACCGCCGCTTCCGACATGGCGATGTTGTCAGCGACCTCGGCGGCATTGCGCGCACCCATCACGGCGACCGTCACCGCCGGATGGGACATGCAGAATTGCAGCGCGGCGGCCTTCAGCTCGGTGCCGTGCCTGCGGCAGAGCTCGTCGAGCTCCAGCGCACGTGCCACGAGCGCCGCATCAGCATCCTGATAGTTGAATTTCGCGCTCGTCCGCGGATTGGCCAGGATGCCGCTGTTGTAGATGCCGCCGAGCAGGATGCCGATGCCCCTCGCCTGGCAGAGCGGAAACAGCGCATCCAGCGCGCCCTGGTCGAGCAGCGTGTAGCGGCCGGCGAGCAGGAAGCAGTCGACCGGCACGGCCTCGGCGAAGCGAGCCAGCATCTCCGACTGGTTCATGCCGGCGCCGATCGCCTTGACCGTGCCGTCCTCGCGCAGGCGCCGGAGCGCGCGGAAGGCGCCGGTGACGGCATCGTCATAATGATCGTCGGGATCATGCACGAGCAGGACGTCGACGCGGTCGAGGCCGATGCGCTGCAGGCTCTCCTCGACCGACCGCATCACGCCGTCATAGCTGAAATCGAACACCGGCCGCTCACGCGGCGTGCCCTTGTAGTGCTCGTCCTCGGGGGCAGCACCGTCCGGTGCGCGCAGCAGGCGGCCGACCTTGGTCGAGATGACGTAGGAATCGCGCTGCTGTTGCCGCAGGAAGGCCCCCAACCGCCGCTCCGCGAGGCCGAAACCGTAGAGCGGGGCGGTATCGAAGAACCGAACGCCGAGCGACCAGGCGCGTTCAAGCGTCGCTTGCGCATCGGCATCGCTGACGGGCGAGAACAATCCGCCGAGCGGGGCGGAACCGAGGCCGATCGAGGTGACATCGAGAGCGCCGAGCCGCGACCTTTTCATTCCATCGCCTTCCAGCAGTCGTCTTCCATTCCAAATCATCTCTCCCGCTTGCGGAAATCGCAAGCGGGAGAGGCATGCAGGAGCGCGGGGCTGGCAGCGCTCCTACTTCAACATCTGCGCGACGTTGTCCTTGGTGACGAGATCGAGGCCGGTGTAGACGATCTCCGGCACCTTCTCGCCCTTCTTGATGGCGAGCAGCGTGTCCATCGCCTTCTCACCCATCTCGAACGGACGCTGGCCGACCAGCGCATTGGCGTAGCCGTCACGCAGCAGCTCGAGCTGCATCTTCAGCGTATCGGCGACGACCAGCGTGAACTTGCCGGAATCGATGTCCTTCTTGTTCCGGCTGGCGAAGGCCTTGAAGCCTTCGGGCGCAAACATCGGCCAGCCGCCGATCGGAACGATGGCGGCGAGGTCCGGCGTTGCGGTGCGCATGTCCGTCATCTGCTGGACCGCGAGCGCGGGATCGTCGTTGCAGAACGTCGGCGAGCCCGCGACCTCGGTCCACTTCGAGCCCTTCAGCGCCTCGCGCACGCCGTCGACGCGCTCGGCGAGGTTCTTGGCGCCGGGGCCGCCGGAAACCATCGCGTATTTGCCGCCGTCCGGCCGCATTTTCAGGAGCTCCTTGCCGAGCGCGACACCGAACTCCTTGTTGTTGGTGCCGATATAGGCGATGCGCTTGGAGCCCGGCGCGTCCGCATCGAAGGTGATGACGGGAATGCCGGCAGCGGTCGCCGCCTCGATCGACTTGGTCATGGCCGCGACGTCCGCGACGGAGATGGCAAGACCATCGACCTTCTGCGTGATGAAGTCCTGGATGATCTGGGCCTGGGTCGCAGGCTCATGCTCGACCGGTCCCTTGTAGATGCACTCGATGTTGCCGAGCTCCTTGGCGCGCTTCAGGCAGCCATCGCGCGAAAAGTCGAAGAACGGATTGTTCATCGCCTTCGGCACGATGACGAAACGGTAATTCGCAGCAAATGCCGGCGTCGCCATCATCGCGACCGCGATACCGGCAAGAAGCAGTTTCCTCATGGTCTCCTCCACTCTTGTTGGTGCCTATCCCCTCGAAAGCCCCCGGGAAGCGGATAGGCGGCGTTTTCCTTGCCTTCCCGAGATGTCGTCATTTCAGGTCATCCGCGAGCGAATGCGGTCGACCAGCACAGCCAGAATGATGATCACGCCGACCAGCGTCTGCTGCCAGTACGAGCTGACCTGGGCCAGCACGAGCCCGTTGCGGATCACCTCCAGCAGCACGCAGCCGACGATGGCCCCGAGCGGGCCGCCGATGCCGCCGGCGAGATTGGCGCCGCCGATCACGGCCGCCGCGATCACGTTGAGCTCGTAGGAGGTCGCCATGTTGGCCGGCGCCGATCCGAGCCAGCCGGAGATGATGATGCCCTGCAGGCCCGCGGCGAGCGCGCAGATCACGTAGACCTCGATCTTCACCCGCACCACCGGAATGCCGGTGAGCTCGGCCGCCTTCTCATTGCCGCCGAGCGCGAAGACGTGGCGGCCGAACGAGGTGTGGTGCAGCACCACGGCCATGGTGAGCGCCAGGATCACGAGATAGATGAACGGCGCGGGCACGCCGAGCACGTCACCGGACGTGAGCGCATAGAAATAATCGGCGTCCGGCCCGCCCGGGAAACTGCCGCGTCCATTGGAGACGACATAGCCGAGCCCGCGCACGATCGAGAGCATGCCGAGCGTGGTGACGAAGGGCGACAGGCCGAGCACGGCGATGCAGAAGCCGTTGACGAGGCCCGCAATCAGCGCGACGCCGAGGCCGGCGAGGATCGAGATGAGCAGGATCAGGCCGGGCACATTGGCGAGCACGGTCTTGCCGTCAGCGGCCATGTGTACCAGCGGCGAGCCGGGCGCCGACAGCTCGGTCATCACCATCGAGGTGATCATGGCGGAAAAGCACATCATCGATCCTACCGACAGGTCGATGCCGCCGGTGATGATCACGAAGGTGACGCCGAGCGTCGCAATGGCGATGAAGGAAAAGTTCTTCGCCACGTTCTGCATGTTGCCCTGGGTGAAGAAGTAGGGGCTGGCGAAATGCATGATCACCAGCAGCACCGCCAGCGCGAGCAGAACGTAGCCGGTCTGCGAGGCGAAGATGCCGCGCTGCCACCATCTGATCTTGCCGACATTGGTGAAGCTGATCGGGGATTCCATGGGCATGGCCATCACGCCGCCTCCTTCGCACCGGTGATGAGGGCGGTGACCTCCTCGGGGGAGGTCTGGTGAATCGACTTGTCGGCGCGCTTCTCGCCGCGCCGCATGACGACGACGCGGTCGCATACGGCGAACACGTCGGGCATGCGGTGCGAGATCAGCATCACGGCGACGCCCTGCTCCTTCAGCCGGTGGATCAGGCCGAGCACCTGCTCGACCTGGCGCACCGAGATCGCGGCGGTCGGCTCGTCCATCATCACCAGCCGCGCATTGGAAAGCCGGGTCCGCGCGATCGCGACCGCCTGGCGCTGGCCGCCCGACATCTGCCTGACGAGATCGTCGGGGCGCGTCTCCGAGCGCAGCTCGCCGAACAGCTCCAGCGCGCGCGATGCCATCGCCTTGTGGTCGAGCAAGGCAATGGGTCCGAACCTGCGCTTCAGCTCGCGGCCGAGAAAGACGTTGGCGGCGGCGCTCAGATTGTCGGCGAGCGCGAGGTCCTGGTAGACGACCTCGATGCCGACGGCGCGGGCATCGACCGGACGGTTGAAATGCACCGCGCTGCCGGCAAAGCGCATCTCGCCATGGGTGGGGCGGAAATTGCCGGCGATGATCTTCACCAGCGTCGACTTGCCGGCGCCGTTGTCGCCCATCAGGCCGACCACCTCGCCAGGCCAGACCTGCATGTCGACGTCATGCAGCGCGCGGATCGCGCCGAACTCCTTGCCGATGCCGGTGAGCTCGAGCACCGGTGTCGCGTCAGCCTTCGTCATCAGCGGCGTTTCCTCAGACATAGCGGTTCACCAGGGATTCCAGATATTCCTGCCGGCCGGAGCGCGGCTGCGGATCGAAGCCGGGGCTCATCGCACGGTCGGCGAGATCGGCGAGCGAGCGCTGGCCGGCGAGAATGGCGCGGCCCTCGGGCCCGGCCCAGCCCTCGTAGCGCTTTGCGAGCGGCGCGCTGAGCGCGCCGGCGTCGAGCATGTCGGCGGCGGCGAGGAAGGCGCGCGCACAGGCATCCATCGAGCCGACATGGGCATGGATGAGATCATCCGGGTCGATCGACTGGCGGCGGATCTTGGCATCGAAATTGAGCCCGCCCGTGGTGAAGCCGCCGCGGTTCAGGATCTCGTGGAACACCAGCGCCAGCTCCGGCACGTTCATCGCGAACTGGTCGGTGTCCCAGCCGAGCAGATCATCGCCGCGGTTGATGTCGAGCGAGCCGAACACGCCGAGCGCCTCGGCCAGCGCGACCTCGTGATGGAAGGAGTGACCGGCGAGGATGGCGTGGTTCTGCTCGATGTTGAGCTTGACGTCCTTGAGCAGGTCGTAGCGCTCCAGGAAGCCGTAGCAGGTGGCGACGTCGAAATCATATTGGTGCTTGGTCGGCTCCTTGGGCTTCGGTTCGATCAGGAGCGGGCCCTTGAAGCCTATCTTGTGCTTGTGCTCGACGACGAGCGAGACGAACCGGCCGAGCTGGTCGAGCTCGCGCTTGAGATCGGTGTTGAGTAGCGTCTCGTAGCCCTCGCGTCCGCCCCACAGCACGTAGTTCTGGCCGCCGAGCCGGTGCGTCACCTCCAGCGCGGCGCGGACCTGGCCGGCGGCATAGGTGAAGATCTCGGGGTCCGGATTGGTCGCCGCGCCCGCCATGTAGCGGCGGTGCGTGAACAGGTTCGCAGTGCCCCAGAGCAGGCGAACCTTGCTCGTTGCCATCTTCTGCTCGAACAGATCGGCGATGGCGTTGAGGTTGGCGACGGACTCGGCGAGCGAAGCCCCTTCCGGCGCCGCATCGACATCGTGGAAGGTGAAGAAGGGGACGTCCAGCAGGCGGAACAGCTCGAAGGCGACATCGGCCTTGGCGCGCGCCATCGCCATCGCGTCGGTGCCGTGGTGCCACGGCCGCAGGAAGGTCTCGCCGCCGAAGGGATCGCCGCCGGGCCAGCAGAACGAATGCCAATAGCAGACCGCAAAGCGCAAGTGATCCTCGAGCCGGCGGCCACGCACGAGGCGGTCCTTGTCGTACCAGCGGAAGGCGGGCGCGCCTTCGGCCTCCTTGCCGGCGAAGGCGACGGGTGCACTTGCATCGAAGAATTTGGCTGGCGCGTTCACTTAAGAAGACTCCTTCAATGCGGGATAAAGCGCGCGCCATCGCCGATAGGCCTCGTCATAGGCCGCAGCGACGGACGGGCGGGGTGTGAAGCTCGCGAGCCGCCGCGGACGCGTGCAGACGTCCGCGGGATTCTCGCCTGTCGCGGCGAGCCGGCCGAGCCGCGCAGCGCCGAGTGCGGCGCCGACCTCGCCTTCCTCGACGCGATGGACGGGCAGGCCGAGCACGTCGGCGCAGATCTGCGCCCACAGCGGCGAGCGCGAGCCGCCGCCGACGAGATCGACCTCGGCGATCGGCCCGCTGGCTGCGCTCAGCGCCGCCAGATTGTCGCGCGCGGCAAAGGCGACGCCTTCGAGCACGGCCTGCACGATCTCTGAGCGCCCGGTCGCGCCGCGCAGGCCGACGAAGGCGCCGCTGGCGGCGGCATCGTTGTGCGGCGTGCGCTCGCCGTCGAGATAAGGCAGGAACTGGACCGGGCTTGGTGCCTCGACGCGCTCGCCGAGCGGCGCCAGGAGCGCTGCGGCCGGCGTCTCCATCACGCCGGCAAGCCAGGCAAGCGAAGCCGCGGCCGACAGCATCACGCCCATCTGGTGCCAGAGGCCGGGCAGCGCGTGGCAGAAGGCATGCACGGCCGAAGCCGGCGCCGGGGCGAAGCGATCGGTGACGCGGAACAGCACGCCCGACGTTCCCAGCGACAGGAAGGCATCGCCAGGTGCGATGGCGCCGAGCCCGATCGCGCTGGCCGCATTGTCGCCGGCGCCGCCCGCGACCACGACATTTTTCGCCATGCCCCAGCGCTGCGCGGATTCAGGCGCGAGCACCGCACTCACCGCACTGCCCTCGACGAGACGCGGCATGTGGTGCAGATCGAGCCCGGTGGCGTGCAGCAGCAGCGCGGACCAGCGGCGCAGGCCAACGTCGAGCCACAGCGTGCCAGCCGCGTCCGACATGTCCTCGACCATCTCGCCGGTGAGGCGATAGCGGACATAGGCCTTCGGCAGCAGCACCTTTGCCACGCGGTCGAAGATCTTCGGCTCGTGCCTTGCCACCCAGAGCAGCTTCGGCGCGGTGAAGCCGGGCATCGCGAGATTGCCGGCGATCGCGTGCAACGAGGGACAGCGCCGCTCCAGCGCTGCGCATTCGGCCTGCGAGCGGCCGTCGTTCCAGAGGATGGCCGGACGCAGCGGGCGGCCGTCCTCGCCAAGCAGCGTCGCGCCATGCATCTGACCCGACAGCCCGATGCCGCGGACCTGCGCGACCTCGCGCGGATGGCGCGCGGCGAGATCGTCGACGGCACCGACGGCCGCATCGACCCAGGCATCGGGATCCTGCTCGGACCACAGCGGCGCGGGGTGCGACAGCGCAAGCTCGCGCGCCGCCGTCGCGGTCACCGCGCCGGCTTCGCTCACGAGCACCGCTTTCACACCGGACGTGCCGATGTCGATCCCGAGATACAAATCGTCCTCCCTTTCGCCTGCCGCGGGAGAGCGATCTTGCGTCGCTTTTCCCCGCTGGCCGCCTATTGCCAAATCCACCTGCCGCTAGGGCAGATTGTCCCGCATCACGATGTCGATCCGGATCTTCTCCTGTTCGCTCAAGATCGGCTCGCCGCGGGCGAGCGCGAGCAGCACGCGGACGGCCGCGCGCGCTTCATGTCCGGGGTTCTGCGAGATCGCGGCATCCATCACGCCCTGCAGCAGCAACCGCCGCGTCAGCGCCGTGACGTCGTGCCCGACGAACACCACCTGCTTGTCGCGCCCGGCCGCGCCAGAGGCCTTCTCGTTCTGCGCCTTGTCGTTCAGCGCTTTGGCGACGCCCTGCGTGCCGGCGCCTACGTTGTAGAGGCCGACGATGTCGGCGTGCTTGCCGAGCAGCCGCGCCAGCAGCTGCTCCGAACGGTCGTCCTCGTCGCGCCCTTCCAGCACCGGCAGTACGCTGAGATCGGGGAATTCGCTCGCCATCACCTGGTTGAAGCCGAAGATGCGCTCGGCATGGTCGCGCAGGCCCTGCGAGCCCGCGACGATCGCGACCTTGCCGGACCTCTGGCCGACCAGCCGCCCGACCAGCGCGCCGGCGGTGCGGCCCGCAGCGATGTTGTCGATGCCGACATAATGGTGGCGGTGCGAGGACGGCACGTCCGAGACCAGCGTCACGACCTTGGCGCCGGCATCGACGAGATCGTTGATGGCGGCGCGGACGCTCGGATGGTCCAGCGCCACCACGGCGACTCCGTCATAGTCGCCCGCCAGCGCCTCGAGCGAGGCTGCGAGCGCGGCGGGCTCGAACACGTCGGTCGCGATCATCTCGACATTGAGGCGGCGGGCCGACAGCCAGGCCGCCATCTCGCCGAGATAGGCCTCGATCTGCTGCATGAACGGGTTCGGCCCCGACGGCATCACGAAGGCGAAGCGGCGGGCGCGGCCGCGCGCGAGCTCGGCGGCGGCCACATGCGGCTGGAACGAATTGCGCGCGATGGCGTCCTTGACGCGCCGGACCGTGTCCGGGCGGACCCCCGGCCTGTTGTGCAGGACGCGGTCGACCGTGGCGAGGCTGACACCGGCCTCGCGGGCGATGTCCTTCAGCGTCAGCGCAGTCGGCGTGAGGGTCTCGGCCATGGCTGAAGGCTAGCAGAGGTGTTTTGAGGTACGCAACTCATTTGATGAGGGGATCGGTCTTTTTGCGTCCCGGTCCAGGAACGACGTCCCGCCCCCGAGCGCGTACTCGACAAGATCGCTCGTGAGCTACCGGTGCGCCGGCGCCGACAGCTCGAGCGTCAGGAACAGGCTGTTGGGATCCTCGACATAACCCTCGAACGGGCTGCAGGCGACGAAACCGTGCGCCAGGTAGAGCGCGTGCGCCGGCTTGAAATAGTCCCACGAGCCGGTCTCGAGGCTGAGCCGCGTTATGCCGCGTGCACGGGCCTCGGCAATGATGTGGCGCAGCATCTGGCCGCCATAGCCGCGCCGCCGCGTGGTCTGCAGCGTGTGCATCGACTTGACCTCGCCATGGCCGGCGGAGAGCACCTTCAGCGCGCCGGTGACGACCAGCGTCTCGCCGTCCCAGCCGGTCCAGAACGCAACCTCGGGCGCACGCAGGCCCGCGAGATCGAGCGCATGGTCGCTGCCCCGCGCCGTCTGCGCCCGCGCTGTCGTCACGTGGTGATCGAGCAGCGCGACGACGCGCGGATCATAGGTGTCGCCGGTACGGATCTGCATCGTGCTCGTCTCCACGCTTTGTCCTCACAACTTGCCGTAGGAAGCGCCGCGCCTGACGATGATGACGTAGCGCGCGTCCTGCCTGGTTTCGTTCTCGAAGATCACGGCGCGCATCACGTCGAAATCGAGACAATCGCCCTCGCGCAGCCGCACCGCCTTGGCATCGATATGCACGGCGATCGCGCCCTCCAGCATCAGGAGTTGCTGCGTGAAGGCGTTGCGGCCCCACGGGCTGTAGGAGACGCGCGCGCCGGCCGGCAGGTCGACGACGATGATCTCGATGCCGCTGGCCGCATCCGGCGGCGAGGCGTGACGCCGGCGATAGCCGCTGTCGGGATCGCGCCAGAGCGGCTGGTCCGCAAGCCGCACCAGGCGCTCCGGCGGCTTCTCCGTGAGCGCGACGACATCGCTGAGCGTGACATCGAGCGCCGCGCAGAGCTTGTTCAGCAGCGCCGCCGTCGCACTGCTCTGCGCCCGCTCCACCCGCCCGATCATGGCCCGGCTGACGCCGGAGCGGCCCGCAAGCTCGTTCAACGTCATGCCCGCCTGCGTCCGCAGCGTCTTCAGGCGCCGACCGATGGCGCGGTCGAGTTTCTGTTGGTCCATGATCCCTGATCCGAACATTGCCCGACATGAGGACCGACCCGTCACGGCGAAGCGAACCTTAAGCCGGGCGAGGCGCACCTGCCGGCAACGACAGACCAATATATTGGAATCTTTGCGCGGCGGGTGAGCGGCCTACGGTCGCTTATTGGATAGGGAATGGAAACTTGGAGCGGGCGAAGGGAATCGAACCCTCGTATGCAGCTTGGGAAAACGCTCCGTAAACCACATTGGAAAGTCGTGCAACCGCGTTAACTCGTTGAAGGAACGCAAAAATCCATAAAAATAGCGTATTCGAACGTCTCGCGAACATTCCCGCCTTTTTTAGCTGTCATTGTACGATTGTTGTACGAGGTTTCGCCCATGCCATCGCCCGCGAAATACAAGCGCAAGGCCTTCCGTTTCAACGACAGCATCGTCGAACAGGCAACGCTTCTCAGCCAGGACGACAAGCTCGCCAAGACTGTTGTGGAATGGCGCGACATCGGCACCGTCGGTCTGACGATCCGCATCACGCGAAACAAGCCGGTCTGGTATCTGCGACGACGCGAGATGACCATCCGCCTGTGCGACGTCGGACATCTCCCGCTGGACCAGGCCAGATACATCGCCAAGCAGGTTCAGCTCGCGGCGTACTGGAAGCGCGACCTTCGGAACGTCGTGAACGTCCTTCTGAGTTTCGTCGGCTTCCCGGATCCGGACGCGTCCGAAAGCGCGCGCGCGCGCTTCGACCAGGAGACCGCGGAACGATTGGATCGGGGCCTCGCCAAGCTGCAGGAGGTTCGTAAGCTTCCGGTGAGGCCGGCCGCACCATTCTGGACCTGGAAGACGCTGACCGAAAAGTTCCTCGCGTACAAGAAGCCGAAGCTGAAAGGGAGCTATCGGGAGGAATACGCGCACTACCTCGAACTCGAGCAGTTTGCCGCGATCAACGACAAGATGGTCCGCGACGTCAAGCTGCGCGACCTCGAGAAGCTCAGGGACGCGATCGCAGTGAAATACGCCAAATCGGCGGTCCACCGAGCGGTGACGCAGTCGAAGGCGATGCTGAGCTGGGCATGGAAGTATCACGCTACAGCGTCGGGCTTGGAAGAGGTCCAGTACGAGTGGTGGACGAGATGGTCGTTCGAATACCAGACGCGCGAGCGGACCCGCACTCCCACGGTCGAAGAGATCGCGCGAACGCTTCTCATAGCAGAGAAGTTCAAGCATCTCGCGGAAGGCGAGCACGAAACGTACCCCGGCACGCTCGGCGCGCTGTGGGGCGTCTGCCTGACGGCCCAGCGGACCGGCGCCTTTCTCAAGTTGCGCCCGGACCGTCTCTACGACGCCTCGAAGGTCGTACGTCGGCTTCGAGGCTGGAAGATCGCGAACTGGACGGCCGACGAGATGAAGGGCGGCAGGGACGGCGGTCGACCGCATTCGCTCCCAATCCCGCCCGATGCGCTCAAGATCCTCCAGAACTACCATGCCCTGTCTGGCGGGACGTCGAAGTGGATGTTCACCGGCCGCGATCCGAAGAAGCACATTACGCAATCCGCCATCAATCTGGCGATGTACCGCCTTCAGGGCCGCGTTTACGATCACACGGTGAAGCAAAAACCGCTCCGAAAGGGAAAACCCGGCCCCAAACCGCGCCCCAAGAAAGAGCGGACCGACCTCTTCGCGCTCTACGGCATCGAAAGGTGGAGTCTGCACGACTGCAGGCGGACGATCGCCACGTATCTCGACGACAAGCGTCTCGGCGGAGCGGCGACGGCCATTCTCGGTCACAAGACCTCGCTCGGCAAGACCAAGGAACGCGAGAAGCTCGCCCCGGTCACCGAGCAACACTACAGTCGCTCGCAGAAGATCGACCTGAAGGCCGAAGGCATGGCCCTGTGGGTGAAGACCCTGCTCACAGCTTACGCGAAGGAGAGCCGGAACTTTCGCGACCTGCGCGGTGACCAGAAAGCTGCGTGACCCTCGTGGCGCCCCCAGGGGCGTTCTCATGGAATTCTCGATCTCCGTAAGCGAGATGACCTCTCGCCGGTAGAGCCGACCCTTGAAGCGGCGATTCGGGTCAAACGCGATCCGCAGCTCTCCTCGGCAGAAATCATGGCCCTGCGCGGTCGTTCGCCCGACCAGGGCGATCCAATCCGGCAGTCTGGACCCGAGAAGGCCGCGCACACTGGGACCCCGGTGCCTGGCACCGCCGAGCAGAGGTGAACGAGGGAGGGTCGTCGACCTACCTAAAGTGCCAGACGACGGCCGAGATAATCTTCGCAGAGGAATACAATCTTCCCGAGGAAGCGGTTCAGTAGCGATGCTATCGCAAGTTGTCTGAGTATAGGCCGGTTTGTCGCGTGCGAAGCGGTCAGCAAGATTATCGAGAATGGCACCGAACGACGCTGGCCCTGGAACGGCGCGACCTCCTTTTCCGGAGGTGGTGAGCAGGGGTCTGCGCGGGCCGCGACCCGTCCAGCGTTGGCTCCATACCCGCTGCGGTTGCGCAGGCGGCTTCAGGAACGCCCTCGCCATCAGTTCGTTGGGCGACCGCGGGGCCTCAGGTCACGCATATCGTCGCGACCGGCGAGAAGACTCCGACGTGGGCGCGCAGCCGGCAACCAAATTCACTTAAGCCATTGATTCGAACGCGTAATTCGGCCGTCCACATATAGTCATTTTGACAAAAAAGGTTTCGTTTGAGTCTGGATCGACCACGAGCGAGCATCTTCGAAACGAAGGAGTTGAGCGTGGTCCAGATGGTGCCAATAACGTTGGAGTTTCCGTTCTCCTGCGAGTTCATCCCGCGCGGTGGCCGGGCGCTTCGCGAAGAATGCTTTATCGGTCGTCGGGCTGCCTACATCAGAGAGGCGGACCAGAGCGAGGTCGATGTCGCGTTTCGGCTCGTCAGACCGGGTCAGCCGATGATCGAACTGTTGTCGTTCGAATCGCGATTATGGTGGCCGATCGATCAGCGTACCTTATCCGATGACGATTTCTACGAATATAGCGTGTGGAGCAGAAGTGATCTCATCGAAGCGTTGGGAAGCTATATCAGTTCGCCGATCGGTTTGTTTCCCGCGGATCGCTTTCCGGGAGCACGCGTATCTCAGTTGCGATCGGGCTCAGAGGTCGCCTTTCGGCGCATCGAGGAAAGTGATGAGCAAGACGTCTACGCGCGGGCGCAGAAAACCGTCGCCGAGAATCTGTTGATCGTCGGTGACCGCGCTTTCGTCCGCGGTGGGCACCCCTTGTACGTTTGTGAGCCTCCTCCGGTCAGGAAGCCGCATCCGCGCAAGCGTTTCCTCAGCGAATGGCGCGGGACGGTGATCGCAAGTGCCGGTCAGGACAGATCCGCTGAGTTCGACGCCGACGATTTGAGGCTCAAGGCCGGATTCTTCGGGAGCGAATGGGTTCAGGAGCGATTGCGGCGGGGAGAGTTTTACCTCCCCTATCAATCCGAGGCTGCGGCCGGGCATTCGATCCTATTGGGAGTTGGCATGCCGCAGATTGAGGTGCTCGCAGCGCCATCCTACCTCGACGCCGACGAGATCAGGCTCGATGCTCTCTTTCGCGAGGCTTGGAACTTCATGAACTGCATTCGGGCTCCCGGGTGGTGCTACAGGTTGAGCAGGAGCCAAATGAGCACGAAGAACGCGCTCAAATCCCGAATGGCGAAGGCGGAACAAGCCGGCGACGGCGATCGTCTGTCGTGCCTGCGATACGATTGTCTCCGGGAATTCGCTTTGTTCGTTCAGAAGGAGGGCGCGAACTTCCGAGTGAGACCCCGTTTTTCATCGATCGGGAAGGAGGTTGCGTCGGGCCTGGAGAGTCTCAAGCGCTTTGCAGGAGGAGCCTCGGCATCTCCCTTGTCGCCCGAGGATGAGGACGCGCTCGCTTCGCTCGCCTGCTGAAGGCAGCCATCAGGTGTCCAATGCATTTCGTGACCACACCTCCCGGCTGTCGGCGCTTATGAAGGGCGCCGACATATCGGCCTGCACGACGCCTCTGTAACTGCACCGAGTTCATCCGCACCGTCTGAAGAGATTTGCGTTGGCGACGCCCTATAGCCACGTGATCCACCTCGTTCGCATCGAACAGATGGAAGTGGTGCTACACCGTCTTGGCGGAGAGAGTGGGACTCCCTTCCCCGATGCCGCGATTGCGCGAAATCCGCCGTAAAACAAGGATTCCTAAATAGCGCGGCCACGATTTGTGACCACCGCTGTGTACCACCTGACCGGCCGATTCGGCCGTCAAACTCGGTCGATTTCGAGCCATTCCGAGGTGGCGAAAGAAGGAGGGCTTCAGTTGCGTTGTGCCATCCTCGTTCCGTCAGTAATTCGGTCGCTGGGATGAAGCACCACGCGGTCCCCCGCAGACAGCCCGGAGAGCACCTCGGCCTGCCGGCTGTTGCGGTGGCCGATGCTGACCGGAACGACTTTCGCGCGCCCGTTCTCGTCGGCGAAAACGGCCCACTGGTCGCCTTTCCGGAACAAAGCGCTCACCGGTACTGTCAGGGCGCCCGGAGCGCTCCAGGTGGTCACGTGGACGACGACCCGGTAGTCGTGGCCGAGCGAGGCCCACGCCTCGGGCGGATCCGCGAAGTCGATCGTCACCCGGACCCGCTGTTCCTCGATGCCGAGTGCCGAGACCTTCAGGAAGCCGGCGGGGTCCACGCGGAGCACCTTTCCCTTGATGGGCTGTCCGCCCCAGCCGTCGATCCGGACGGGGGCGCCGACCTTGATCTGCACCGCATCGGTCGAGAGCAGGTCGGCGACGACCTCCAGATCGAGGGGGTTGCCGATGTCGACGAGACGCGTCCCGGGCAGAACCGTCGCCTCGCTGTCCTGGACGATCGCCAGCACCTTCCCGCTCGCCGGCGCCAGCACCCGCACGCAGCAGGTCGGCTCCGCCGACGGAGCCGTGCTCGCCGGGTCCATTAGCCGCGCGGCAAGACTGGCGCGCACCGCGCGACGCATCTCGACCTGGGCCTTTGCGCTCGCCAGCGACGCCTCGCTCGTCGCCACCTCGAATTTCGCCTTGTCGAATGCCTGCGCCGAGGTGGACTGCGTCCGCAGCAGCGTCTGCGCCCGCTGGAATTCGGTTCTGGAGAACTCCAGCGCGGCTTCGATCCGTTTCACCTCGGCCTCCTGCTGCTGGATGGCGGCGTCCGCGGCAAGGACCTCCGCCTGAAGCTGGTCGCGCGAGCGGACGTCGATGAAGCCCGGCAGCGTCGGCTGCATCAGCGCAATGACGGTCTGGTTGGCCACGACCTCATCGCCGACGTGAAGCGAAGGGCCCTGCTCGCCGAGTGGATGAGAAATCCTGAGGACCTTTCCCGCGATGGGCGCGGAGACCGTGTAGACGTGGCGGACGTGGGTCTTGCCGTCGTCATCCGCTGTGACTTCTATCGACCCCTTCGCAACCGTTGCGAGGTCCACTAGAACGGGACGCGGCCAGGCGAACCACGCCAGTCCTCCCGTGATCGCGGCGAGGGCCGCAGCGCCGATGATGCATTTGATCCGCTGTGCCTGCATGGCTAGTCTCGCGTCTTGAGGACCGCGACGAGGTCCAGGTTGTCGATGCGTTGGCGGATGACGGCCGCGGAGGCGATGGCTGCCATCACCACGACGGATGTGGCGACCACATAGGTCGAATGCTCGACGACAAGGCGGACGCGCATCAGTTCGCCGGCGAGGTTCGTCTTCATGACCCAAGCGAGCCCATAGCCCATCAGCCAGCCGGGTGGCTGCGCAACCAGCGTGAGGATAGCGAGTTCGAGCAGCAGGATGCGCAGCACCTCGCCGCGCGTGAAGCCCAGCACGCGCAGGCTGGCCAACTCCCGCGCCCGTTCGGACAGCGAGATCCGGGCGTTGTTGTAGACGACGCCGAACGCGATCACGGCGGCGAGCCCGGTGTAGATGCTCGCCATCGTGGTGACAAGCAGCGCGACGGTCTTGCGAAAGTTCGCCAGCGAGACCCGCTGCAACGCGACGCCCCCGACCGTCGGCATGGACTTCACCGCCGCGTAAAAGTCCTCCTTGCGGTTGTCGTCGAGGCTGAGGTTCACGCTGTTCACGAGGGGGGCCTCGCGCATCAGCTTGCGGAGCGCCTCGATGTCCATCATTCCCCGAATACCGAAATAGTCCTCGACGGTCGCCACGATCGGCATGCTGACCGTGCGACGGGCGCCCTCCAGCAGATCGATCTCGACCGTGTCGCCGGACCCTACCCCGAGGATGTGCCCGAGCATGGCGGAGATGGCGAGGCCGGTCTCCGGAAGCGCGACCGGCCGGAGGTCGGCGTCGATGATGCGCCGCAGATCGGCACCGGCGGGCCGGCCGCTGATCGTGATCCGACGCTCCAGGTTGCCATGGCGGATCCGGACGGGCACCTCGCGGAACGGCTCGGCCCCCAGAACGCCCGGCAGCCGGTTCACCTGCAGCACGACGTTCTCGATCCGCTTCTCGGCGAAGCCGATGGTCGCATCTTGTCGATCGGCGAGGAAGTACGTCACGTCGATCAGTTGCTCCATGGTGTCGCGCGTGAACAGCGAGACGACCAGGATCGCGGTCGCCAGCGCCATCCCCAGCGTCGTGAAGGCCGCCCGGACCGGGTGTCGGGCGATGTTGCGGATCATCATCAGCGTGGGCTGCGAGACCATCTGATCTAGTTGGACGCTCGCCGGCAGCAGCCGCCAGTACACCGGAGGGGCCGGCGGTTGCATCGCGACGGCCGGCGGCAGCTTGACCACTTCGCGCAGCGCCCGCAGCGCGCCGATGGCGGCGGCAGCCGCGCTGAGCGCGCCGGCGGTGACGTAGAGATCCGGCGCCTTCGCGAACACCAGGAACGGAAAGTGGAAGAAGTCCCCGAACAGGGCGGTGACGCGATATCCGAGCCATGTGCCGACGACGCCGCCCAGGATCACTCCGATGACGACGATCAGCGCCACGAACTTGAAGTAGTGCAGCACGATGCTGCTGTCGGCGTAGCCCAGCGCCTTCAGGAGGCCGATCTGCTCGCGCTCGAGCGCGACTAGGCGTGTCAGGGTGAGATTGACGAGGAAGGCCGCGACCAGCAGGAAGATCGGCGGCAGGGTGCGGCTCATGTTGTTGAGCATGTCGAGCTCATGATCGAGCCAGGCGTGCGAGGTCTGGTCCTTCCGTCCGTGGGCCGCCTGCCCGCCATAGGGGTCGAGCAAGGCATCGAGCCGCGAGATCACCTCGCGCTCGGAAGCGCCGGGCTGCAGCTTGACCGACACGGCCGAGAAGGCGCCGTCGAGATCGTAGACGCCGGCGAGCGCCTTCTCCGACATCCAGACGATGGCGTAGCGGCGGTCGTCCGGCATCAGGTCGCCCGGGCCGACCGTGTAGACGAACTCCGGCGACAGCGCGGTGCCGACGATGACGAGCTCGCGCTTCTTGCCGTTCAGGATGGCCGAGAACCGCGCGCCCTCGGCGAAGCCGTGAGCCCGGGCGAACGGCTCGTTGACGACGACCTCCTCGGCCCGCCCCGGCTCCGGAATCCGTCCGGAACGCACGTAGAGCCGGTTGAGATGTGGCTCGCTGTTGTCGGGTAGCGAGACGAACCGCGCGCTGGCGGGCTCGGAAAACCCGGGAATGTCGAGCAACGCCGGTTTGGCGATGCGGGCGTCGACCGCGGCGACGCCCGGTATCTCGCCGATCCTGTCGGCGAGCGCCTTGGGCGCCCGCTTGGCCTCGGCGAACACGTCGCCGAAACCATAGCGTTCGTAGTACGCGATCCGGGTCTCCTCCAGCGATCGATGCGAGCCCACCGCGAGCACCAGCGTCGCGACACCGCCACCGACGACCAGGGCCACGGCGAGAACCTGCGCCCAGAGCCGCCTGGCGTCCCGAAACAGCTTGATGTCGAGCGCGCTCATGCTGTCACCAGGTGAGTTCGGCCGCTTCCCGGCGGGTCTCGTTTGTCCGGACGCGGGCGATCCGGCCGTCGGCGAAAAATAGCACCCTGTCGGCGACTTCCTGGATGCTGGCGTTGTGGGTGATGATGACTGTGGTCGTGCCGAGCTGTCGGTTCACGCCGAGCAGCGCCTCGATGACGCGAATTCCGGTTTTTGAGTCCAGCGCGCCAGTGGGTTCATCGCAGAGCAGCACCGCCGGGCGCTTCGCGATCGCGCGGGCGATGGCCACCCGCTGCTGCTCGCCGCCGGAGAGCTGGGCCGGAAAGTGATGCATCCGCTCTTCGAGTCCGACCAGCGCGAGGGCCTCGGAAGGCCGCATCGGGTTCTTGGCGACTTCGGTGACCAGCGCGACGTTTTCGTAGGCCGTGAGGCTCGGCACCAGATTGTAGAATTGGAAGACGAAGCCGACGTGATCGCGGCGATACTTCGTGAGTTCGCGATCTTCGAGGTCGGTCAGATCCAGGTCGCGGAAGAACAGCCTGCCGCTGGTCGGTCGGTCGAGACCACCCATGATGTTGAGCAATGTGGTCTTGCCGCTGCCGGACGGCCCAAGCAGCACGACCACTTCCTTTTCGGCGATTTCGAGGTCCACGTCATTGAGGGCATGCACCATCACCTCGCCGGAGACGTAGGTCTTCGTCAGTCCCTTCGCGATGAACACGGAGTCGCTCATGGCTGCCCTTTCGAGCAGGGATTGTCGTCCGGATCCGCCCCTCCGGTATTGACGTAGGTCAGAGTCCCGAGCCCGCCTCTGGAACAACGGCGGATTCACGGACGAACGCCGCGATGCTCGCGGCCCAGACCAGGGACATGGCGAGCAGCACCTGAAATCGGAATGGATCATGAAGTTGACGGTGGCCATCAACCCGATCGAGACCCCGCCGGCGATGCCGGCGCCGGCTGCAGCGACCGCCCGACGGTCGCGGAAGGACGTCCACGCCAACGTGAGCGCGAGCACTCCGGTCGCCGCCACGTAGCCGCCTAGGACGCGGAATACCTGGGAGAGCCACGATGTCAGCCTCGGCCCGATGGACTGCAGTTCGGCCGGGGTCAGATTCATGTATCGGATATCCTCCGGCAGCAATGGTGGCCGGAGGAAAAGGAAGTAGAGGCCGACGCCGACCAACAGAACGCCGGAGGTCGCCAGGAGCATCGAGGATAGTCGCCAGCGGCCCAACGCCTCGCGCATCGTGGCCGCTCCGGATCAGCATCAGCCGTGACGATAACTGCCGGTCGAGTCTTGCCCGAGAATCCGGCTCAGGCGCGGAATGAAGCCCGGGACTTCCGCCGCGTACTTCGCGTAGGCCTCGCCGAACTCGGCCCTCGCGTCCCGGTCCTCGTCGCGCGCCAGCTTGACGTACATGATCGTCAGCACCGGAAACATCGCCAACGTGAGGATCGTCGGCCACTGCAGCAGGAAGCCGAACATGACCAGGACGAAGCCGACGTACTGCGGATGGCGGACGTAGCTGTAGGGGCCGGTGGTCGCCAAGCTTCGGGTCTGCTGCGCGTCGTACAGCACCCTCCACGCGGCGGAGATCAGAATGAAGCCCGCGCCGATGAAGATGAAGCTCAGGATGTGGAACGGACCGGCGTGGGGATTGGTCTTCCAGCCGAACATCATCTCGAGCAGGTGGCCCGCGTCATGCGAGAACCAGTCGACGTTCGGATAGTGCGACTGCAGCCAGCCGGAAAAGAAGTAGATGGTAAGCGGGAAGCCGTACATCTCGACGAACAGCGCCACCAGGAATGCGCTGAAGGCTCCGAACGAGCGCCAGTCGCGGGACGTCTGCGGCTTGAAGAAGCTGTAGGCGAACAGGACGAACACCGCCGAATTGACGATGACGAGGCTCCATAGGCCGTAGGCGGGTGCGGTGTCGTGCATCATGGGCTCCTTGGATCGTTCGGTCGACGGCCGCCGTGATGGTGGCCGTGCCCTCCATGCATGAAGAAGTGCATCAGCGGACATGCAAGAAGTGGCAGCCAGATCAGCAATCCGAGCACGTGGGCCCGGTGCTCGGTGAACAAGAGCGCGCCGGCGATGGCCAGAAATCCCAGCAGGACCATGCCGGCCTTCGCTTTGGTGGACATGCCCTCCTGAGGACGCTCTCGATATCCGGAATGGTCCTGCACCGACATCGGCACGCTCCTATGGCTGCTGGGAGCTTAGTGCTGCCGTTGCCATCATTGTTGAGGCAGATCAACTACGGACGCGGGCAACCGGAACTTTCGCGAACGCTCTCCATTGGCCCCGATAAACAACCGGAGCGCCGGCCATGTCCTATGCCCGTTTCGCCGCGATGATCGCGGTCTCGACTATCGTGATGTAGGGGCTCATGTATCTGAACACGTGGGCCCTCGATCACGTGTTCTTCAGCCAGACCAAGGGCGTGGATGGCCCTGCTGATGGGAGCCATGATGGCCGTCATCATGCTCGGCTTCATGTGGAGCATGTACAAGGATTCGCGTACGAATGCGGCGATCGTGCTGGCGGCCGCCATCGCGTTCGGCGGGTCGCGGTGGCTGGTGCGAAGCCAAGAGACGGTCGGCGACGTCTCCTACATGGAGGCCATGATCCCGCACCACTCGATCGCCGTCATGACCAGCGAACGGGCCCACATCAAGGATCCGAGGGTCCGCAAGCTCGCGGACGGAATCATCGAGGCGCAGGTCCGGGAGATCGGCGAGATGAAGCAACTGATCGCCGAACTCGAATCCAAGCCGACGCCGGGCGGCGCGAAGGACCTGCCTGCTCGGCGGGCGAAATGAGGAGCCCGAAGCTCGCCGGTCGCCTTTCTGACCGAGGCTACTTCGGCGGCTTGCTGCCCGGCATCCCCATGCCCGTCGTGGCGCCGCCTCGCATCGCCGCCATCATCGGCATCATGCCCATGTGCGGCGCGAGCAGTTCGTCCGCGGTCTTTTTCTGCTCCTCGGAAAACGTTCCGGCCAGGTTGGTAAGCGCCAATTTCATCGCACGGGTGCCTTCGAGGCGCGCTGCGAGCCATTTTTCCTGCAGCGCCAGCTTTTCGACGAGGTCGGTGCCCTGTTGCGGCATCATCATCGAACCGCGCATCCCTCCGAGCGTCTTAGCGTTGGTCCGCAACGCGTCGGCGAACGCGTTCCAGGCGGACTGCTGTGCGTCGGTGATCTTGAGTTCGGTCCGCAGAAAAGCGATCCGGCCCTCGACGCGGTCGATCGTCTCCATGCCGCCCATTCCATCCGCACCGGACTGCCGCATCACGCCCATCATCCGCATCATGTCCGACATCGGCATGTTCGCGCCCACCATGTCTATCATGCCGCCGCCCATAGCTCCGTGAGGGACGGCGCTGCGCGGCGTTTCCGGCGGCCCGGTAGTCTTTGGCGCAGGCGCTTCCTTCTGGTCCGGATGGTGAGCCTGGTGGTCGGCGTCGGATTGAGCCCAGGCAGAATACCCGATGGCCGAGGCGAGTATCGCGGCGGCGAGGGTCAATGCGCGCATGACAAGCTCCTTATTGCGGTTGGCTGGGCGCAGGATGACCCGTTCCGCCGCGAGGCCGCTTGATGCACGTCAACCGAAACCTTACCACTGGACCGCTCCCCGTTGACCTAGGTCAATCCTTGGACGACGGAAGCCACTGTAGTTCGAGGCCGAACCTTGCCTCCGCGGAGCAGTTTCCATTGAGCGATACTCAACCCTCGATCGTTCCTGCACATTTGCCATGGTTCGTCGCAGGACTAGGGCAAGCCGATCTGTTGCTGATCCCGATGGCGATCTTTTTGGTGCTGATCATCCTCTTGTTCGGCGTCCTTATGCTCCGCCTGCATCATCTGCCGGAGCACATCGCCCATAAGGCCCAGAAGGTGCAGTATCAGTTCGTCGCGACGTTGGGACTTCTCGCGATGTTCACCCACTACAACATCTTCTGGATCATCGGACTGCTGATCGCGATGATCGATTTTCCGGACTTCACCGGGGTGCTTGGCCGTATAGCGGATTCGGTCAAGCGCATTTCGATCCGGAAGGGACCGGAAGCACGACGCGTCCGGGCTTGAGCTTGCTCCCCGCGACCTTGAGGCACGTCAAAGACGGAAACCGGTCTTTCTGCTTCGATGAGCCATCTTCAGCCCGGGAGAAAGCACATGATCATCAGGACAATGTTCGCCGTCGTAACTGCCGCGTCGCTTGCGCTGCCCGCGATGGCTCAGACTGCCGACAAGGAAAAAAACGGCCACCACTATAGTGGCGGTCCGAAAACCGAGGTCCCCCACCACATGGGCCCCAAAGACACGGTCGGCTCCTCCAAGAAGACGACCTCCGGAGGGCACCACTACACCGGCGGTCCGTCGACAACCAATCCGCATCACATGGGCGACAAGGACAAGTGAACCTGTCCGGCGCGGCTGTGTCAGCCTAACGGTCGCTGCAGCCGTTGCCGGCGACTACGCGCGCGGCTCAGCACGCGCCCGTCATAGACTAGCCGCCGTGCTTCGAGAGCCAGCTCTGAAGCTGCTTGATCTCGGCCTCCTGTTCGCTCGTTCCCTTTTCGGCCATCTTCCGGATCGTCGGATCCTTGGTCTCCTTCAGGACGACCTTGTTCATGTCGATGGCGCCCTGGTGATGAGCGATCATCATCTTCGCCCAGGCCTTGGTCGCATCCGGATCCATGCCCTTCTGCATGTCCGCATTCATTTTCTCCATCGATTGCTTGTAGGAATCGGTCGCGGCGTCTTCTGCGAAAGCATGCAGCGGAACCGCCGAAAGAGCCGTGACGACCAACGCGCGGGCGAAGAGCTTCTTAGACATGTCGATGTCCTCGTCTAATTTGATTGTCAGCCGTCCAACCGGGCGGGCCCGGCCAGGGTTCCTGAGGACGTATTTCGCAGAGCAACAAAGCTTGCACGGTTTCGCCTTGCCTCAGCAACTTCAGGGCAAGCACAAGAAGGGTCTGAGCCCAGCGGGGCCGAATAGGCCTCAGTGGTGAAGAGCATACTCTACCCCCCGCTAGGCGCCGGCAGACCGAGCCCATTCCGATTGTGAACGACTGCACGCCATACTAGTCTAACGTAAACTTCCTGAGGTGCGGGACGGGCAGATGAATCTTGAAGACTTGTATCGGCTTCTGCGCAGCGAGCACGTTCAGGCGCAAGGGATCGTTGATACTCTGGAGGAGCCCCTCCTGGTGCTTGATCAGAGCGGTTGTGTCCTCACCGCCAACCGTGGCTTCTACGAAACCTTCAGGGTGGCCCGGGATGACACTGTTGGACGCAGCCTATTCAGCCTTGGCAACGGTCAATGGGACATACCCGATCTCAGGGCCCTCGTTGGCGAGATCATCTCCCGGTCCACCGCCATCGTCGGATACGAGGTGAAAGCCGACTTCCCGACGATCGGTTCGCGCACAATGCTGGTCAGTGCGCGGCGCCTCGTTCACCCCGACAACAATAGCACCAGCATCTTGATCCTGTTCGAGGACGTGACCGACAGGCGGCACAGCGACGCCCAAAAGGACATTCTCCTCGCCGAAACGCGCCATCGGATGAAGAACCTGCTCGGGATCATTCGCTCTCTTGCCAATCAGACAGATGTGGAAGGCCGTTCAGCCAAGGAGTTCCGCGATGCCTTCTTGGGCCGGCTCCAAACTGTGGCCGAAGCCGAGACCCTCGCACTGTCGGGCAAAGCTGAAGCCGATCTTGGTGTTCTGGTGGAGCAGTCGTTGAAGGCTGCTGGCCCAGAGCGATACCGGCTGATCGCAGGGCCAGCAATTCGCCTCAGCCCACGGCAGGTCGTGCCGATGAGCCTCATTCTGCATGAACTCGTCACTAATGCCTGGAAATATGGGGCTCTCTCCAAGTCCGGCGGGCTGGTGCACCTCAGCTGGCGCACGTCGGAGGAGCAGAACAAGACCATTCTTCACATCGACTGGCGAGAGGAAAACGGCCCACCCGTCACGCGGCCAACTCGCGCCGGCTTCGGCTCCAAGCTGATCGAACTCAGCGCCGTGCAGGGCTTACGCGGCGCCGTGGAACTGAACTATGAGCCAAGCGGTTTAAGGGTTCACATCACCGCGCCTGTGGAGGCTTGAACCCCCGGGGACACATTGTGCATGACGCTCCCCGAATCTTGGTTGTCGAAGATGAGTACCTCATCGCATTGGAGCTCGACACCCAGTTGAGAGCGGCCGGATACCGCGTGATCGGTCCCGTCCCAGACATTGATGGCGCTCTGAAGCTGTTGAGGGCTGATCGGCCCGACGCGGCCATCCTCGACGTCAACCTCACTGGAGAATGGGTCACCCCCGTGGCGCAAGCGCTCCAGGCGATGTCTGTACCTTTCGTTCTTGCCAGCGGCTACGCGGCCACCGATCTTCAAGGCGTTCCAGTATTGCGCGACGCCGTCAATGTCGGGAAATCGTGGAGGCCCGACTATCTCCTCAAGGCTCTTCGAACCGCCTTGCAGCGAAAGTAGCGACTTTGCAGCGAGCAACTCGCGTCGCGTCCTTTACTTTCGAAGTTGGCGGCGGGCTACGGCTCCGTCCGCCAGTTCGGCGCGGGCGTCTGTTGTCTTCGATCGATGACAAGCGAGGAGCCGCCATCTTGTCGGGCCGGACGCTGACGGGCGTGAACTTGGAGACCGTCCGCTGCGGGCGTTTGCACGTTGGGCAGACGAAAAGGTGAGCGATCGAGCTTTCTCCGTCGTCGCGCACCAATTCAGAGGGAAACCATCTCATCGGAGTAAAACGATTCGGGCAATCCGGAGCCTCGAGGTGCCCGAGCGCCTTCCTGAGCCGGTCCATGCCTGCCCCCCTGTTCAGAAACGTCTATCAAAGAGCTTGGGCCCTCGATGTATCAAATGACACAGGAGGGCTACCTTTTCCTGGCGTTGTTTGTAGTTCGCTGGAGGCTGCAGCCGAGACCGCTACTCACTTTCGGCCCGGCCTCGTTGTGCTGCTCGCGGAGCCGGGGCCGTTTTTATTGCACCCGCATTTCCCCAACGAGTGCGTTGATGCAACTTTTTCCCGCCATCCTCATTGAACGATCTGACGCACATTGCAAAGTGCTCAGTTCGGCTTGGAGGAGTGAACACGTGAAGTTCGTTAGCCTGTCCGCATTCGTCGCGTTCGCCTTCGCTGCGATTGCCGCGCTTCCGGCTTCGGCGATGCCCTTCGCAACACCGCATGCGATTGGCGCGTCTGAACCGAGCGCAATTCAGGTGAAAGGGGGACACGGTCATGGATGGGGTCACCGCGGAGGTCGTGGGCATCATTACGGTTGGGGCAGAGGCCGTGGACACCACTACGGGTGGCGGCACCACCATCACTGGTGAGCGGACGTCATTGAGCGGCCGCTCAGCAGCGGTCGAGGTTCAGAAGTGCCTTCGGGCCGGCCATTGAGGCGGCTTTACTCGTCGAAAGCCACGCCGATCTGACCGTCCTTCCGCCAAACAATATGGCAGCGTCTGGAGGTGCGATCCGACGCTATCGCGAGCACGAAGCTATCGGGAAACCAAAGTGGACCTTGCGCTTGTATACGCGCACCCGTTCCGGAAACGTCGCGCACGATGCAATCAACGACCGATGAGCCGAACACGATTTGGCCAGCCTTGAGAACGCGGCGGCGTTGGGAGGATCGGTCCTGCATGACTCAGTGCCCGGCTAGGATCTTTCCTTGTAGAGGAGTACCCCGAGCTGCCGAGCCTGGCGACGGACCGAGCCGACCCGCCGATCCAACAATCTGGCTGCCTCTGCCGCGGTTGCCCTGGTTCTAGCCAACTGAAGAAGTCGGTCCAGCTCTTGAGATGTCCAATCCGGGATTTGCTGCGCGCCAATGCTGTCCATTCGCGACCCTATCGACAATTTTTAACCAAATGCTTAATGGTCGATTAAGGACGTTCGCGGCCGGGCGAGCGTCCTGCGACGTTGCGAAGTTGTGCCACCAGCTCTGCTTTTAGATCCGGCAGGTTTCGAGTGCTGATCTCTCCCGAAAACACCCTGGCCAGCTCGCGGCACACAGCGCTGATTGCCAGATTCTCCCGATCTAGGTCCATGCCTTTTGAATGCGCAGATCGAGACGTTGTTCAGTACTAAAAATTCTTCATGCCCGCATTGGGTCGGGCGCGCGCGTTCGGTCGGTTGCCTCCGGCTACTCCAACGAGCCGACAATTGAGGATGTCGTTCGAAGCTCCCCTTCGAGCCAGCAGCGGGAGAAGACTCTTGCTACGCGTCGGGCCACGCGTCGCCGTCTAGGCCGATCTCTTCGTCGCCTCTGCCAGGGCCGCCTTCGCCACGTCGGTCAGACCCGCGAGCGTGGTATTTCCCGCGACGGCGCTCTCCAGCATTCTCTCGGCGATCTGCCTTCTCAGTTCATGATCGCCGCCGTGGGGGAGCCCCCGGCAAGCTTCTTCCAGCACAACGTCGAGATTGGCCTTTGTCCGGTCGTCGAGTTCTCTCATGGACGATCTCTGCTCAGGTCGGCGGCTGAAGTCCGGCGACCAACCTAACCTTAGAGCGGGTGCGTCGGCTGCACCATTAACAAAGGTTGCTTTGCCGCTGAAAAGACTGCGGCCGCAGAGGTTTGCCCATCCGGAAAGGAACCGGGCAGGCCTCCCCTGATTGGCTTCTCGCACCAGAACTTCGAAGGAGGTGCTGCGATGGCCGAATCCGCCCAACTTCGCAATCGCATGGTCGAGGTGCAACTTGCCGGCCGCGGCATTCGTGATCGACGCGTTCTGAATGTCATGGCAGAGGTCCCACGGGAGCGGTTCGTCGAATCCGGCTTCGAGGAATTCGCGTATGAGGATTGTGCGTTGCCGATCGCGAACGCGCAGACCATCTCGCAGCCTTACATCGTCGCGTTGATGAGCGAGGCGGCCGAGCTGAAGTCGGCAGACAAGGTGCTCGAGGTCGGCACCGGTTCGGGTTATGCCGCGGCGGTCGCCTCGCGGCTCGCTGGAACGGTTCACACCGTCGAGCGACATGGCGATCTGGCGAGGATCGCCTCACAGCGTCTCGAGGCGCTAGGATACGATAACTGCATCGTTCACACCGGTGACGGCTCCCGCGGCCTGCCGCAAGAAGCCCCATTCGACGCCATTCTGGTCGCCGCCGGCGGCCCGACCGTACCGGATGCACTCAAGGCGCAACTGGCCGTCGGCGGGCGCCTCGTCATCCCGGTCGGCAGTCGCGAAGGCGAACAGTCGCTGCTTCGGATCACGCGCCTGAGCGAGACGGAATATGCCGAGGAAACCTTCGGCGCCGTCCGCTTCGTACCCCTGATCGGAGAGCACGGATGGGCCGAGGACGGCACGCGCTCCGCCAGCAATCACGTCCCCGGGCGCACGCGCTTCCGCTCGCTGCCGGAAATGATCGGCGCCGCCATCGAACCCTTGCCGAGTTTCGACGATCCAGCCTTTGGGGAGTTGCTGGACCGCTTCGCGCAGTCCCGCATCGTTCTGCTGGGCGAGGCCAGTCACGGCACGTCGGAGTTCTACCAGGCTCGCGCCGCCATCACGCGCCACCTGATCGAGAAGCATGGCTTCAAGATCGTCGCGGTCGAAGCGGATTGGCCCGACGCCGCCGCCGTCGACCGGTATGTTCGTCAGCGAACGACCCGCGGCACGCGCGAGAGGCCCTTCGAACGCTTCCCGACCTGGATGTGGCGCAATAAAGATGTCGCCGCCTTCGTCGAATGGATGCGCAAACACAATGACGCGAAGCCGGCAAGCGAGCGGGCCGGATTCTACGGCCTCGACATCTACAACATGCGGAGTTCGATCGCAGCCGTTCTCGCCTACCTCAATGAGGTGGATCCCGAAGCCGCAGCGGTAGCCCGCGAACGCTACGGATGCCTGACGCCTTGGCAGCGTGAGCCTTCGACCTACGGCCGCGCCGTCCTGACCGAAGGCTAAGGCTATCGGAAATGCCAGGCGGAGATCCTTCGACAGTGCCAAGATATCCTGAAGAAGGAACTGGACTACGCGGCAAACGATCCGGACAGCTTCCTGGACGCCGCCCAGAACGCCCGGCTGATCGCCGCGGCCGAGCGCTACTATCGCATAATGTACTATGGCGGCGCCGAATCCTGGAATCTGCGCGACACGCACATGTTCGAGACCTTGGGCCATATTCTGGACGCGCAAGGCCCCCGATCCAAGGCCGTGGTCTGGGCCCACAACTCCCACATCGGAGACGCCCGCTATACCGAGATGGGCGCCGTCCGTGACGAACTCAACATCGGGCAGCTTTGCCGAGAGAAGTTCGCCGAAGCAGCATCCTCAATTGGATTCGGTACGCACACCGGCACCGTCGCCGCCGCGTCGAATTGGGACGCCGAAATGGAAGTGATGCCGGTGCGGCCTTCCCGGTCGGACAGCTATGAACGTCTCTTCCACGACGCAGGTGCGGCGAGCGGCCTGCTCGAATTCCGCCGGGACGAAGGTCTCCGGCGTCGCCTGCTCGAGCCGCGCCTCGAACGCTTCATCGGCGTCATCTACCGTCCAATCACCGAGCTGCAAAGCCACTACGCGGAAGCCTCGCTGCCGCAGCAGTTCGACGCGTTCGTGTGGTTCGACGAAACGCATGCCGTCCGTCCCTTGGAGCCGGAACATCGCCCTACCGGCGTCCCGGACACCTACCCATTCGGGTTGTGAAGGTCGCGTCGCCGAACGCCCGCGCGACGTGCACGCACCGCGCGCTGAAGGACATAGCGCACCCGAAGCCTACCTCTGGCTTCCTTGATGTTCGCTGATCTCGAGGCTGTCAGGATTCTCGATGTCGCCCGCGCGATGGTCCAGCCATTTGACTGACACTAGAAGGGACAAGTGGTAGGAGATGCGATGTCCGAACAGCAACGGACTGCGACCACCTTCGCGGGGCGAGACGGCTCGTGCTAGTCATCAGGGGACCGAGACAGCGACGGCCCGCCTTGACAGCCACGACAATTGCCGACCCGCAATCCTTCATCCGCGCCAACACCCGGCTGCGATCGGTGCCGCTGGTGCCGGAAATCGCGATCTTCCTCGCCGATGAATCGCTGCCGCTCTGGCAGCAGACCGAGAACGAGCTGAACGAGGCCGGCCTTCCCCCGCCCTTCTGGGCCTTTGCCTGGGCCGGCGGCCAAGCGCTTGCGCGCTACGTACTCGATCATCCCGATAGCGTGCGGGACCGGCGCGTGCTCGACATCGCTTCCGGATCCGGACTCGTCGGCATCGCGGCGATGAAGGCCGGCGCGGTCGGGGTGACCGTGTCGGACATCGACGCCTTCGCGATCGCGGCGGCCGAACTCAATGCGGAGGTCAACCAGGTCCACCTCACATCGTGCCGCGAGGACGTGCTCGACACCAAAGCAAACGACCGATGGCAGACCATCCTCGCGGGCGACATCTTCTATGAGCGAGACACCGCGACGCGTGCCTTCGCATTCCTGGCCGACCACGCGCGCGCCGGCGCGACTATCTTGATCGGCGACCCCGGGCGCTCTTTCCTTCCGAAGGCAAAACTTGTCCGACTCGCCGACTATCGCGTACCCGTGACCCGCGAACTAGAAGACGCCGAGATCAAGCATACGGCGGTTTGGACCATCTCGCCGGACTGCCTGTAAGTTGCGTTGCGTGGCGTTAGTCGTGGTCGCGACCAATTCAGGCGCGCAACACTCGGAACTCTCGGGGAACGGCTCAACGGGCGTAAGCAGCACAAAGGAGCTTCTTACGTCAAATCGATCGTTCCAAAGGTCAAAGTGCAGAGGGTGGTGGAGCAGCCTCGTCCCGCCACGCTTGCTCGCCGCAAATGCAAGAGAAGAGCCGAACCGTGCGGCCACTCGTCGGATCAAGCAGATGCTGCACTAGGTTCAGAGCGGATCCGCATCGTGAGCAAAGGGGTTGCCCATCGTTCTTACCGGGGACGTTTGCTGACATGCCACTCAGTTATCATAAGAGCGCCAAGAAACGCCCTCCGGGCTATTACGGACACTGCAGTATACTCTTGGCACGTTCCTAGAGGGCCGATGCATCGAACGAGATCGCATCTGCGGATCAAAATCAGAACCATCGGCGCGCAACGAGCGCATGTCTGCTTAGAGGCGAACAGCCGACGTCAGGCCTTCAGATCCGCGACTGCCTCCACGACTTTCCGCTGTGGAAGTGGCTTCTGCAATCGGACTACGTCTGCCAACTCATTTGGGACGACATCTTGGTCGTAGCCGGTGAGGAAGACGAACGGCACACCGCGTTCCTTTAGCCAACGAGCGATCGCAAACTTCGGGCCGCCGCCGCCCAAATTCAGATCCAGCACCGCATGCGTGGGCATCTGTGAATCAAAAAGGCTAAGCGTGGTATCCTCGTCCGGGCAAGGACCGAGGACCTCTGCCCCGGCTCCGCGCAGCGCCGCGGCCGTGTCGCCAGCGATGTAGTAGTCATCCTCGACCACAAGGACCTTTCGGCCGGTCAGATCAGGTGCATTAGTCATGTCTAGCGTTCCTCCGAATATGGTCACAGGCTTGGGCGCATCCGTCTCGAGGATGCTTTCTCCTTCTTTTAGTGGAAACTCCATTCGACAATGCGCGCCATCCTGTTCGAGAGTAATCTTACCCATTCCTCCAAGCTCGTAGGGGATGCGGCCTTCGATGAGGTCGCTGCCGAACCCGCGACGTTTGGACGGCTCGCGCGGCGGTGCGCCCGTCTCCGTCCAGTCCAGTGCCAGCCACATGCGTCCGCGCTTTTCGAATGGCTTCCATGACACGCTTAGCCGGCCGTCCTGGACCGAAAACGCGCCATACTTGAGCGCGTTGGTTGCCAATTCATGGAAGGCTAAGGTCAGCACCTCAACCACCTTCGGCGACAGCCTGATCTCAGGACCGTCCAGCTCGAACTGATCGTCCCGATGCGCCTGTGCGCTGACCTCGCTTGCGATGATCTCTCGGAGAGAACCACCCGCATTCGCCTCGCGGATTAGTAGGGACTGCACCCGCGCCAATGCCAAGAGGCGCCCCTCCAGCAATGACCGATAGTCCGCGACGTCAGCGGCGCCGTCTGCGGTACGCAGCGCCATGGATCGGATCACCGCCATGATGTTGCGCACGCGGTGCTGAAGCTCCGCCAGCAGCACGCCTTGGTGTTCTATAGCCAGCTTGGCAGCGGTAATGTCCTCGGCGATCCCGCCGATCCGCTGAACGCACCCATCGGCATCCTCGAGCGGGAAGCCAGTGTTCCTGATCCACCTGAATGCGCGGTCGGACGGCCGCTGGATGCGAAATTCGTGGATGACTGTCTCACCTCGCCGCGCAGCCTCTAAATGTGCAAGGGCTTCATCCCGGTCGTCAGGCACGACCAGCGCCGCCCACCGCTTCACGTCCCCTAGCAACTCATCGGGTTGGACGCCGTAGATCGAGCCGACAGCGGGGCTCGCGAAGTCCATCTCCAGGCTGTTTGCATCTCTGATCCAAAGGCCCGCCGCGGACGCATCGGCGAATTGCCGGAACCGCTCCTCGCTGTCGCGCAACGAGGCCTCCGCACGGGCGCGCTCCACAGCGGCCCACGTGCGCTCAGCCGTCTCTTCGACGAGCGCCACACGCTCTGCGTTCCACTCTTGCGGCGCCGGGAAGTGCAGGAAGAGGACGGCGGAGAGCCGTCCGCCCTTGATGAGGGGGACGGCCACGGCGGCGCGGATCTTGCCGGCGGCGTAGGCAGCCCTCTCCGTCTCGTCCGACTGCGCGTCGTGCTCCGCATCGGCCACCGAGACGGTGCGGCCGGCGCGGAGGCCCGCGACGAATGCGCGGCCGAAGCTTTCGAACGGGTGGCGGCCGGCGAAGCTCGGTACGTCATCAGTGTAGTCGCGATCGACCTTTAAGTGCGCGCCGTCTACTTCCACTTCGGCGTAGGCCGCTCGGCCGGCACCCAGGTGACGACCGAGCACGCGGGCTGCCTCGGTTTTGATCTCGACAGGATTTGCTAGAGGACGCAGAGCGTCGCTGAGCTTCAGCAGGAACGCTTGCCGCTCTCCGCTCTGATGCAGAGCCTCCTCGGCTAACTTGCGCGTCGTTGTATCGAGCACAGCTCCGGTAAACCCCACCGGCTGGCCATTTTCGAATGCCGTTTGGCCACGGGAGAAGACCCAGCGCTCGATCCCGTCCCCGATTCCGATGACGCGGTATTCGATGGCGTAGAGACCAGAACCAGCAGGATCGATGCATTCGGCGATAGCAGCCTCGACACGCAGGCGATCCTCGCGGTGGATGCCGGACAGAAACACCGCCTTGTCAACATGAGCGTCAGGGGGCAGCCCCCACATCGCCTTGAGCCGGGCATCCCATTCAAGTGCCCCGGTGACCGGATTCCAGGTGTATGGTGAGAGACCGACGAGGTCTATGGCTGCCGCGAGCCGGGCCTCGCTCGCGTGCAGGGCCTTCGTGCGCTGCTCCAATTCGTTTCGTTCGGCTGTGGCTTCGTCGAGGGCGGAGATCATCTGGACGGCGGCTGCGGCGAAGCGGGCAAGGCTTTGAAGCACGCGCGCATCCTCTGCATCGAACCGTCCCTCGGGCGTGTGGTGGATGGCCCAGAGGGTGCCCACCGCCTTGCCTTTCGCATGCCAGGGGGCGAGCAGGTTCTCGTAAATCCGTGGCTCGACATCCCGGAGGGCCGGAAAGAACCGCTCGGCTTCGTTGAACAACAGGACGCGGTCGCGTTCCATCACCGTCCCACAGGGGCTCGCCTCCTGGGGCATGGTGCGATGAAGGTTCGGCGCAAACCCGCCTGCTGCAGCGTGCCAGCGCAGGATACCGCTTGTTCCCCCGGGCTCCAGAATGCTGATGCCGGCGGAATCCGCTTTGCACAGCTCCATGACCAGTTCGGCGCACTTCCGGAGCACGCCGCGTGGATTGCTGGCCATCTCCTCGGCCAGAAGTGCGAGCGCTCGGCTCTCGCTCTCGTGCTCTGGGGCCCGCGAGGGTCGGCTCGCCAGCTCGGCTGTGATCATGACGTCATCGACTCCGCTCACCAGGGGATCGGAACGGTCAGTGCTGGTCATTTAAGTTTCCTGAAGCCCCATGCCGCTCGCCTCGCGGCGTTGGTTGGATAGCCGAAGTCGATCTCAATGCGAGTGCGCCGTCGGTGATCAACTCGCGGGCGGCAGCACCTACGATGTGGGCGAGCTTACGGAGCGTGAGAAGTGTTGAACCTGTCGGGCCGAGCGCCTCGATGCCATCGCGAAGGTGAAGGCAATGCTGGTCACGGATGCTCCTGGTGCAGGAGCACGCGCCGCCGAGGACCTGAACGCCCAGGTGATTTGTTGAATAACCCGTAGCAGCCGAGCGTGTGGGCGGCCTTAACCCAGGTTAGCATGTCCACTTTCGGCTGAATCCTTTTGTCCAGCGTTAGATCAACTTTCCTCAGCTGAACCCGTGTCTGGCGGCAAAGGCAGAGAGATCGAACAGCGGAGCCCCTCCGGTTCAAAATCGATCCTTGCCTTTGCACTAAGCTCGTAGGGGAGCATCTTTGTCAAAACTTCGGTGCCAAAGCCTCGATGGTCACTCCCGGAAACCTGGACATCACCCGATTCTTTCCAAACGAAGTCCAGACATGGTCCGCTGGAGAGCGAACGAACGCGCCAGTTCACCTCGATCCGGCCAGTTCCTAAGCCGAGCGAGCCGTGTTCGACGGCATTGACGGCCAGCTCATGGATTGTCAGCGCGAAGACGAGCCCGGGTCTCGGCTGAAACGCTACCTCGGGTCCATTCAAACTGACTCGCTCGCCATCAGAGACGCCATAGGAAAGTAATTCTTCGCTCAACAACTCCCACAACGGAACTCTGCCAAATTCATCCGCTGCGGCCTGCGCTCTTGCAAAGGCGTTCAGCCGATCCTCAAGGTGAGCGGCATATCCCTCCTGATCGCGCGGAGTGACCGCCGATCCGCGGATAATCGAACGAAACATTGAAAGCGTGTTACGAAGGCGGTGGCGCAGTTCGGCGGGCGCATTGCGTTGATCCAGGAGCCGCCGAAGACGCTGGTTATCGGCCTCAAGCTCCTTGAGCCGCGCGCGCATATCATCTTCGCTCATGGTACCTCGCAAACAGGGCGGATCTATCCACCTATTTTTCCGACAGGATGCACCGCCACGTGAAGGTAGTTCTCATCAAACAGGGACAGATCGCGAAGTTCCTTAAGATCGTGAAGCGTTAGACGCCGCGCCCTCCACGATATCAGATTGCGCCGCCGTAATTCCTGAAGGGATCGATTGATGTGTACAGTCGAAAGCCCGAGCAAGTCGCCCAGGTCCGCTTGAGTGATCGGAAGATCAAAGCCCTTGTCGTCGGCCTGGCCCACCAAGGTAAGGCGGATGTGCAACTCGCAAAGCAAGTGACCAACGCGCTCGACAGCCGCCCGGCGGCCGAGACTAACGATGTGCTCGCGTTCAATCGCTATCGACATGAGAAGGTCCCACCAAAGCGCCTCCTCGATCGAATGGCTGGCTCGTGCTGCGCCACGCAGCGCCGTAACTGAAACGGGCGCGAATTTGACGGGTGTAACGGCGGAGACTGAATGGTCAAGGAAGCGCGGCAAGACGCCGAAGGGTTCTGCAAGGTCACCTGGAATCAAAAGCGAGATGCACTGACGTTTGCCGTTGGAAAGAAAGCGAGAGCGGACTGCCCACCCCTCGAGGATCAAGGGCAGACCGTGAGACTCTTCTCCTTCGCGCATGATATCTTCACCGGCGCGGACAGTTCGAACGGGTCCCGCGGATGCAACCAGTTCGCGTGCGTCACTCTCTGCCAGATTCGCGCCGTGCCGCAACTTTCGTAGAAACGAATGGGGCATGGTTTCTCTAGGACGGGACTTTACGTCTGCAGCCAAGTCCCACCGGAGCCGTTGGTTCCTAATGGGAGCTCTCTACGTCTTCAGGCGCTCCTTTTAGAATACGGGACTGGAAGCAGCGCGGCTCACTGAACTGCTGTTCCCCCCAGCCGCGAAACCGTTTCGACGATCTGGCGCAAAAGCACGGGCTTCTGGATACGTTCGATGTGCTCGTATCCCTCCGGGATGACGTCCTGATCGTACCCCGTCACGAACACGAACGGAATTGACTGTTCAAGCAACGTTGCGCTCAGCTCGAAGGTCGGCCTTTCACCCAGGTTGATATCGAGCACGACTGCGTCAGGTCGCTGTTTTCCCAGTTCGATACGTGCGGCATCTTCCGTCGGACAGGGGCCGATAACGTTTGCGCCTGCCCCGGCGAGCGCCCGGGCGGTGTCCGTCGCCTGATAATAATCGTCCTCTACCACGAGGACAGTCTTGCCGTTCAGGTCCGGTGCGCTGCCCATGTCGAGTGCTCCTCCAAAGACGGTGGCGGCCTGAGGTGCGTCAGTTTGCAAGATACTTGCGCCGGCGCCAAGCGGGAATTCCAGGCGACACCGGGCACCGTTTGGTCCTACAGACACGCTGCCTCTGCCGCCGAGCTCATATGGAATACGGCCTTCGATAAGCTCGGTTCCAAATCCCCGCCGCGGGCGCTTCCCGACCTCTAGGAAGGCCCGCGGAGCACCTCCCTCGATCCAATCAAGCCCCAGCCAGGTTGTGCCACGTCGTTCGAAGGTGGTCCAGAAGACGGATACCTTCCCATCTGTCGAGGAGAGGGCGCCGTACTTGAGGGCGTTGGTGGTTAGTTCGTGGAACGCTAGTGTGAGAACTTCTGAGGCTTTCGGAGAAAGCTCTATATCGGGACCATCCGTGCTGAACTGATTGCTGTGGTGGGCCTGTGCGTTTAATTCTCCGCTCACGATCGTCTTGATGTCGACGCTGGCGTTCGCCGCGCGCGTCAACAGAGCTTGCACGCGCGACAACGCAAGCAGCCGTCCGGCCATAAGCGAGGCGTAATCGGCCACGCTATCTGCGCGTTCGGCCGTCCGCGAAGTCACAGAGCGCATCATCGCCATGATGTTGCGAACCCGGTGCTGCAACTCGGCCAGCAGCACGGCCTGATGATCTGTCAGGAGCCTTGTCTCGGTGACGTCCGACGAGATGCCTGCAACGCCCTGGACCTGGCCTTGCGCATCGATGAGAGGAAAAGCGGCGCGGCGTATCCAGCGGAACACATTGTCGCTTGGCCGCAAGATCCTGAACTCTTCTAAAAGGGCCTCGCCGCGACCCACATTCTCGAGCTGCACCCTCATTCTGGAACGATCTTCCGGCACGATCAGCGAATCCCAAAAGTGTTGGTTGTCGATCAGGCTCTCTGGAGTCGTTCCGTAGACCCTTGCCGCGGCGGCACTGACATAAGTTGCCGCCAACGTGTGCGCGTCGCGTATCCACAGAACATCGGAAGATGCATCGGCGAACTGACGAAACCGCTCCTCGCTTTCGCGTAGCGCGGCTTCGGCGCGGGCGCGCTCTGCTGCGGCCCACGTTCGTTCGCCGACCTCGTGCACCAGCGAGATCTCAGCCTGCGTCCATATGCGCGCCGTCTCGGAGTGAACGCCCAGTTCGGCGACCAGCCGCTTGCTTTTCACCAACGGCGCCACAATCGCCGCGCGAACGCCTACGCTGGCCCATGCCGCGCTTTCGATCGCATCGAACCCCGCGTCGGCGTTCACATCTGCGACGGCGAGACCTTCGCCGCTATAGCGTCTCCCCATCACATCAGTGCCGAAGCTCTCGTAAGTAAAACGATCCGGGAACGGGGGCGGAGCAGGCCGGCCCGGAGTTGCAGGCCGGATGAACTGGCCGCGGATTACCCCTGTCTCCGAGCCGGGTTCGCCCGTCACTTCCGCATACATCGCGCGGTCCACACCCAGATGCGCGCCGAGTAGCCGGGCGGTGGTCGCCTGTATCGCTTGGGCATCCGCGAGCGGGCGGAGTGCATCGGTCAGCTTGAGCAGGAACGCCTGCCGTTCCTCGTTCTCGCGCAGAACGGCCTCTGCGTGCTTGCGCTGGCTGATGTCCCTGAAAAGGATCGCAATGCGGCCCGGCCGCGTCGCCGATGTTGCCTCAATCTCGAACCAACGGTTGAGCACCGCTACGTGCGACACGAACCGCTGCGGCTGTCCGGTTTCCTCCGCCAGGCGATAGTGTTCGATAATCGATTCCTCGATCCCGGGCACGAGTTCTCGCATCGTCATGCCGACCGGGTCAGCGAATCCACTCTGACGCTGAAACGCCGGGATTGGCTGCAAGGTAGCGATAGTCGACCGGCTCGCCGGCAACGCGCTCGCAGAGGCAAAATCCCTCGCCGATGCCCTCAAACAGCATGCGATACTCAGCTTCGCTGTTGCGCAAAGCCGCTTCGGTGAGTTTTTGATCGGTAATGTCGAGTGTTGAAAGCAAGATGCCGTCGTCGGCCTTTGCGATCGTTTGCAAAAACCAGCCGTCGAACTGCTCCTGCCTATAGAAGTGCTCGTGCGTGATCGGAGCGCCTGTCTCCATCACTTCCAGGAACTTGCCCCAGACGCCGGACTCCACAGCTGCCGGATTTTCGGTGAGCAGGCGCTTTCCGACATTCGATCCCCAGCGCTCGTTCCACTTCTTGTTGGTGAGGAGCCACTCGAAGTCGACGATCGTATCATGTTCGTCTCGTACTGCTTTGAACAGCTGGATCATCTGCAGCGAACTATCAACCGTCGTGCGCAAAAGCTTGTTCGACAATAACTGCTGCTGCTCCGCGCGCTTGCGCTCGATCACATCGCGAAAAAGGATGCCGACGCGTCGTTGTTCGGGCGCGCCGACGGGAAACGCATAGACATCGTACCAGCGGCCGAGTGCGTCGGCACGATCTTCAAAACGTTCGGGGGTGCGCGTCCGAGCGATCCGGGAATAGCGTTCAAACCAGTGCTCCTCGTGCTCTGGCTCCAACTCGCGCATTCTGCGGCCTACGGCGCCCACCAAACCGGTCTGGCGTTCGAACGAGGCGTTCGTCTCCAGGAAGCGATAGTCGATCGGCTCCCGTTCTCCTTCGATCACCTCGACGATGCAGAAGCCCTCGTCAATCAGATCGAACATGGCGCGGTACTTTTCCTCCTCCGCGCGCAGGGTTTGCCAGCGCTGCGGCGAACCCCGGAGCTCAACTATTTCGGCGTGGGCTGCGGCGAGCTGTCGTTTGAGGTCGTCGACAATGGGTTCGCTGTCCATGCTCTATTAACGCATGGAACGCCGAAAATGCGAAATGGGCCCCCATTAACAGAGGTTATTTCCAGCGCAATTCGGTTGCCCTCCAGCTCCCTATGTACCGGGTTCAGGGAACTCTAATGCTGAGGTGAGAGGCAAGAATGCATTTGGAAGATTTGTACTGGCTTCGGCGCAGCGAGCATGTCCAGGCGCAAGGGATCGTTGACACCCTGCAGGAATCCCTGCTGGTCCTTGACCAAGCCGATGTGTTCTGACGGCCAATCGCGGGGTTTTACGCAACCTTCAGGGTTAGTCGCGACGACACGGTGGGGCGCAGCCTATTCAGCCTAGGCACCGGTCAATGGGACATGGACGAACTCAAAAGCCTGGTTGGCGAGATCATTCCCGGTCTACGGCGGTGGTCGGATACGAGGTGAAGGCCGATTTCCCGACCATCGGCGCCCGTACGATGCTGGTCAGTGCGCGGCGCCTCGTTCACCCTGACAATAACAGCACCAGCATCTTGATCCTGTTCGAGGACGTATCCGAGAGGCGGCACAGCGAGGCCAAGAAAGACATTCTCCTCTCCGAAACGCGCCGTCGAATGAAGAACCTTCTCGGGATCATTCGCTCTCTCGCCAATCAGACAGAAAATGTGGAAGACCGCTCAGCAAAGGAGTTCCGCGATGCATTCCTGGGGCGACTCCAAACTGTGTCCGGAGCCGAGAGCCTTGGGCTGGCTGGCGGCACCGAGACTGATCTGGGTGATCTAGTGGAGCAGCCGTTGAAGGTCGCGGCACCGGAACTGAAGTATGAGGCGACTGGTTTAAGAGTTCACATCAACGCACCTGTGGAGCCTTGAAGCCTGGGGACACATTGTGCACGACGCTCCCTGAATATTGCTAGTCGAAGACGAGTACCTCATCGCGTTGGAGCTCGACGGAGCTAAGGACCGCCGGCTATCGCGTGATCGGTCCAATCCCAGACGTAGACGCCGCTCTCGCGTTGCTGAAAGATGACCGGCCCGACGGGGCCATCCTCGACGTCAACCTGGCCGGGAAATGGGTCACCCCGGTGGCCGAAGCGCTCAAGGCGATGTCCGTGCCCTTCATTCTCGCCAGCGGCTATGTCGCCGCCGATCTCCAAGCCCATGCGGTCCTGCGCGACGCAGCAAATGTCGGGAAATCCTGGAGGTCCGAAGATCTTCTCAAGACCCTCCGGAACGCCTTGGACGGGTAGTAGGGATGTTGCTGGGAGGCTGGCTCCGTCACTACGGGATCTTCAGCTCAATCGACGACCCTGGCTCTGGTCACCGGCCGCTTATCATTAGCTCCAACCGCACATCCGAGTCGGCCCACCTGGTGCTCGCTGCAACGCGGCTAGAATCGGCATCGGGCGCCAGAGCCCCCGTCTAGTTCCGACGGATTCCTGAAGGTTAACATGCCCGAATCCCAAGCCGGCAAAACTAGGCTAGAATAGGATTTTCCCTTAGGGAGCATCTCATGTTCGACACTGCAACCACCGCGCTTTTGCGCGCGGTCCTCGATGAAGTATGCGAGAGCGTCTCGCACCGCGAGATCGGTGCACGTGCTCACGTCGCATCGAAGATCCTGGAAGCAGCATCCAAAGGCGAAGTTTCTCGCGAGGGGCTGAGGCAGGTTGGCCCGGAAGCCTTGTCGCGCGCGCCCACGATGTGGCGCTGATCTGATCCGGGAGCGGGGCGTGAACTTCCAGGTTACGGTCCTGAAGATCCGGGTGGCCTACCCCGACGGTTTTGCCGTCATGGCGGACCTCAAGAGGGACATGGCCATCCCTGGCGACCAGCGGACGCGACTGGGCGGATCGGACCAGACGCCTCGCGGCGCGGGTCCCGGATCTCGACATCTGGTCACAAGGGCTGGTCGAACGCATACACGGCGGATGGAGGCTGACTTGCAAAGGGCGGGAAGTGCTCGAGTTCATGGAAGCCCGGCCGTCGCCGGAGGTAATCCAGGTGACTGCAGTCAGCGAGACTGCCCCGACGGTAACGGACATAGCGCCGGTTCCTCCGCCGCGGCAGCTCGCCGACCGTGCCAAGCGCCGGCGCGAGTGCCGAGAACGCCGCCGCGAGGCCCGTGAACGAGCCAGGGCGAACGCCTCCTAGTCAAAGAAAAAGCCGCTCAGCGAAGCTGTGCGGCTTGATAGTCCCGGACCGTCGATCGCCTCCCCAGCCCCAAGCGTACCGCCGTTACCTTGTTTGCGGCCATGCCCGCCCGATCTAACGTCCGCATTCCGATTCGGCCATCAGGCGACCGAGTTGTGCACCGGGCTCTTACAGAGCCGGCAAGGCCTCCAACGAGGTCGGCGGTAGCCGCACCCGCGCGGTATCGCCGGCCGCGACCGTACCGCGGGCGCGGACCACGCCCATCACCCCGCATATCAACGGAAGGCGCGTTTCCCCGGACGAGAGCACGTGCCGCTTAAGGCGGCCCGAAAGCGGTCGATGAGGACACAAGGCGTCCGGAGACCGGTCCACTCGATGATCGCCTCGGGTCCGGCTTCGATCACTGTCGTGGGGCCTTCCGATCGAAGCCACCCCGCAGCGGTGAAGTTAAGTGACCAAAGATGGGGAGGCTCGCCATTGAAGGAACAGTTGTCGTTCGCTCCGATTGGATGTCGCGGAGGCCACGATGATGAAGATCGACAAGAAACCCGGCGAAGAAAACCTGGGCGGATGGGGACTGGCGACGGCTGTAGGATTGGTTGCAATCGCTTTCGTTTTGGAACGTGTCGCCCCCTCCGACGAACAGACCTCGCCCCCGAGAAATTCGGATGGCGCCCGGTCGTTAGCCGGCCCGCAGGCTCACGCAGACGACCGCGGCCGACAGGCGACCTCGCCAACCGAGATTCCAGCGAAAGGATGGAAAGATATCTTGCTGCGCGTCTATTCGAATACCTCGAAGCATAGAGTCTTGGCTCTCGCAGCGGGTATGACATACTACAGCATCCTTGCAATTTTCCCCGCAATCGCAGCCTTCGTTGCGGTTTATGGATTCTTCTCCGATCCTATGACCATCGGCAAACACCTCGATCAGCTCGGCGGCTTCTTGCCGGGCGGGGCAGTGGATGTCGCCAGAGAGCAGCTGACGCGCGTGGCGTCGAAGGGCTCCAACACGCTCGGCATAACCTTCCTGGTTGGGTTGGCAACATCCCTCTGGAGTGCAAACGCCGCGGTGAAGTCGCTGTTTGACACGCTGAACATCGTGCATGGCGAAGACGAGAAGCGCGGATTCTTCAAGCTAAATGCTGTTACTCTTAGCTTCACGATCGGCGGCATCATTTTGATGGTCGCAGCTCTGGGCTCGATCGTCGCCGTCCCCGTGGCACTCGACTATCTAGGTTTGTCCAAAACGGGCGATCTTCTGCTCCGGATCGGCCGATGGCCGGCGATGTTTGTGGTACTCACGTTGGCCTTGGCTTTGATCTACCGCTATGGCCCCAGCCGCGAGGCAGCCCAATGGCGCTGGGTCACGTGGGGCAGCGCAATTGCGGCACTCCTTTGGCTCGCAGTCTCCGGCTTGTTTTCCTGGTACGCCGCCAGTTTCGGCAAGTTCAACGAGACGTACGGTTCGCTGGGGGCCGTCATTGGCTTCATGACTTGGCTGTGGATCTCAGCCATCGTGGTTCTCCTCGGTGCGGAAATCGACGCCGAAATGGAGCATCAAACGGCGCGCGATACTACGTCGGGGCCTCCGACTAAGCTGGGGGCCCGTGGGGCCCGGGTCGCCGACACGGTTGGCGCGGCACAAGGTAGGTGAGCTAACGTTCGTCTCGCCTGGCGGAAGAGCTGCCTTGTGCCAAGGCTGCCGGTCGAGACCCCTTCTGGGCTTCGGCTAAGCAGGTATCCACAGCCGCTTTCAGGGAAGTGACGTAGTGATCGGCACCGACTGCGATCTGCACTGCCTTGTCTTTGAGAACCTCGTCATCGGCCGGCCATAGGCCGACGAGAATGGGGACACCAGGAAGTCTGCGCCTCAGTCGCTGCAGCAGATATCGCAAATGCGAGGGATTGCCTCGGATATCGAGGTAAGAGATGCAAACCATTGCGACACCTTCCACGTCTAAGGAGCTGATCCCTTCCCGGGATGCCTCATGATAGCTCGCTGTCCTTGCTCCGAGGCCGTGCTTCTGGAGCAGTTGCGCCAGCATCGCAGCTGCGGATTCGTCGAGTGGACCTTTGCCTGCAAGACACAACACCGGCCTCTCGCCCCGCCACGGAGCCGAGAGCGACTGAGCATTCAAGATGGTCTTTGGCAAAGGCGCTTGCGTCATGCCTCGCTGGTCTTTCGGAGTACCTGCAGGAGGCTCCGCGGACGGCGGGGGATGGCTGTCATCGTAGGTAGACAGTTCACTTATCAAGCCGAGGACCGTGTTCCTGACCTTCTCGAGTTGCCGGTGACCGATCACGCCGCGTTCCGCATCATTTGCAGCAAGCTGCAGGCCCTTGAGCGCGACCTCATCATAGTAGGAAGACAAGGAACGCTCGTCCAACAGGAGCTCCGCATGGCCTTGGGCTTCGTCGGCATCGCCTGCAAGAATGCGTTGATAGAAGCTCTCGACGGGGGTAAGCGGGGGCCTATCGCCGAGTAGAACGTCAAGAAATTCGAGTCGGTCAACGTGTCTGCCTAGAACGACCAAGCACAATGTTAGCGGCATCGAAAGAACAAGTCCGATCGATCCCCAAAGCCAGCTCCAAAAAATCGCCGAAACCACCACCGCGAACGGCGAGAGACCAGTGCTATGACCGTAGAGAATGGGCTCGACGCCTTGGCTGACGAGCAGCTCGACCACCACATACAGCGCGGCCGTCCAGATTGCCATAGACCACCCCGGGTCAACGGCCGTTGCAAGTGCGATAGGAAGGCCTGCGGAGATGAATGAGCCGATGTAGGGTACGAACCGCAGCAGCGCGGAAAGGATGCCCCACAGAAGAGGGTTTGGCACACCAATGAAATACAGGCCTACTCCGATGACGACACCGAATGCCGAATTCAAGGCAAGTTGTGCCAGGAAGTAGCGACTCAAGCGCTTGGCGGCGTCGTCCATCGCAAGGGTCGTGCGATGCAAGTCCGTAGAGCCGAACAACCTGATCATACGGTCCCGCAAATCCTCCTTCTGGAGCAAGACGAAGATGGCGACCACCACGATGATGCCGAACGTCGCGAATGGCGACAGGACGGGGGACAGATATTTTTCCAGCAGCGATAAGGGATTCGATGGTTGAGTGCCGGGCGCTGGTTGCTCGGGAGCGGGCGAATCAACGTTTGGCGACGAGGACGGCGGCGCAGCCGAGGTTTGGCCAGACTTACCCTCGTAACCAAGGTGCTCAAGCACACCTGACAACTTGCTCAACGCGAACTCCCGCACGTTGGATACCTTCTTCTCGATTGTCGCCGCATACTCCGGGGCACGATGCGTTAATTGTGCCACTTGAGATCCAATAACAGTGCCGATGACGCCAATAATCCCGATCGCAAGGAGTACGGCTATAAGAACTGATGGTACTCGGCCGAGCCGAAAGCGCCGAAAGAAGTTCACCAAAGGCGACAGGACGAAGGACAGTAGGACCGCGACCGTAATCGGAACGAGCACCTCTCGAGCGACGTATAGCGCAGCCACGATGACCACGCCGATGTGCAACGATAAGAGGGTAGAAGCCGGGCTCAAGGCCGCTGGGACATTCTCCTCTTCCCAGGACGGGGAGCGATCCGCATTAGACATGGCAGCCCTATGAAGCAGACGCGTCGGCAACGCGCGCGGCGCTTAGCCGAACCCCGTTGTGAAACGTTCCCGTGAGGCTCGGGCAGTGTCGGGAGAGAGTGCGGGCTCATTGGCGCCGTAGTCGGCGCCATTATCGTACCCTTCGTATATGGCTCCCTCGCCGGACGATAAAGGCGTGCCATTTCAGAGTCACGTCACGCGGTGCGATCTGCGTAGCCATCTTGGCCTGACTAGTGTGGAATAGCGCGCCGTCCTCCGCGCGCTCCTCCACCTCACGAAGGCAACTTCACCCCTGCGCGCGCGGCTGCCGCAGCGTCCATACCGGCCTGCCGAACCCGGTCCACGACTTCCGCGCCGGTGTCGCTGATTTCTGAGACGACCGTATCAGAGGCTTCGCGCAGGGCCTGCGACACCGCACCGGCGCGCCGATTCAGGTCGGCCTTCACATCGTCGCTGACGTCGCCGATATATCTGTTTTCCAGCTCGGACGCGCGGAACGCGCCTGCCACGGCTGCACCAATCGCGACGCCCACGACACCGAGCACGAGGGGTTGCCGCTCAAGCATATCCGTGAGTGACGATTTCGCGCTGTCGATCGCTTCTTTATCCGGAAAGGAATTGCCGAGCTTGCCGAATTGCTCCTGCGCGAAGGCGACGCCCTCGTCAAAGCGATTGCGGACGCTGTCGGCAGTTCCCGACACCGCATCGGAAGCGGCAGCTTTTGCGCCTCGAAACGTTTCTCCGACTCCCAGGGAACTGTCGTTGTCCATTTCAGGTGCGGTCGGAGGCGCTACGGTCTGCTTGACGGCAGACGCCGCCGACCTCACGCCGCGCGATCCCATCTCGGCGACGGGTGCGACGGCCTCCGCAGCCGAACGCGCCGCGCTCTTCAGCTTCTGATCGCCGGTCAGCAACCAGAGCGCGCCGCCTCCGATCAGCGCGGCGGCAAGCGGGTTTTCCCGGGCGGCGATCACCAAACTGTCCATAAAGCTGGTTTTCGTGCTGTTCATCGCACCATTCCCTTCACGGTGTCCTTGTCCTTTTCGAGTTGGCCGATCGTTTCTCGGGGGGCCAACTGACGCGCATCAAGCCGGTTGATGCCGATTGCGACCAGCACGGCGGCGATCGCCACCGCGATGATGGCCGAGGTCAGATAAGAGACGGGCTGCGACCATCCCGCCGAGATCAATGCGGCGGACAGGGCAAAAAGCGCCATCACGATCGCCGGGATCACCAGAACGGCGCCACCCACGATCAAACCCAGCGCGCCGCCAATCTTCTGGAGCTTTTCGCCGAGCTCCGCTTTCGCCAGGTCGATCTCGTTCTGGAAGAGCTTGGCGAACTGCGACATGGCATCGCCGACCAGCGTCGAGATCGCCCTGAACTCGCTCTGGCTGGTTTTGATATCGCGCTCGATGCTCATGGTACTGTGCTGCCCTTTGTGGAGGAGGTTTGTTGCCGATTGGGACCACGCTGCATGGACTCCTGAGCCCAGGTTTCTTGTCCCGCCGAGAACGACGTCCCGCTTGGGTTTCGACTGCTTTGCGATGACGATCCATCCGTCGTGTCGCGCTGCCCGCTGGATGAGGACTGTCCGCCCGACGCCTTCAGAAAGCGCACGGCGGCGAAGCCTGCCAGCACCGATAGGCCGAGAAAGGCCGCAGGCTGACGTTTGGCGAAATCGGTCGCGCCTTCGACGAGATCTCGGAAGCTTCCATCCCGGATCTTCTGCGCAGCGTCCTCGACATAGTCGGCGGCGGAGCCGATGCCGCGAGCGGCGAACGGGACGTCGCTCTCGAAAGCCCGGCCGGCTTCGCGGATGTTGCTTGCGAGGCGCTCGACGAAATCTGCGCCCGAACGTTGCTGCTCGCGCGCCTGGCTCTGGATCTGGTCCACCGTTCCTTCCGCGACCCCCTTTGCTGCATCCGCGGCCTCACCGAACCTGTCGCGCGCGACGTCGGCCGATGCCCGGAAAGCGTCGCCCGCCCGCTGTTTCACCTCCGCTCCGGCATCGCTCATCTGCTCCTTGATATCTTTTGCGGTGCCCTTGTCCTGCTTCTTTCCGAACTGCGTCACGTTGTGCGGGTCCAAATCGCTCATCATGGTTTCCTTCACGTGTTGGGTTGAGAGGGGCTAAAGGCAGCTTTGACCACGTCGTCGGCAGCCTCTTTCAATGTGCCGGCGATGTTCTGGGTCATGCGGCTGGCATGGCTGCCGAGATCTGCCTCGGCGACCTTTTGCGTCGCAGCATCGGCGGCGGATGTGGTCGCGTCTCTGGCTGCCTCGAATCCGGATTGCATCGCCGCGGCCGCAGCCTGCTTCACTCCGTCGCTGGCTCCGCCCATCACCTTGGCTTCAGCCTTGGTCTCGGGAAGAGCCGCAGCGATGATGGCCCCGATCGCGATGCCCAAGCCTCCGATCAGCGCGGCGTTGTCGCCGATGGTCTGTCGGGCCTGGTTGGGCGCGCTCGCAGCGGCATCCTTGGCCGCGTCCATGCCGCTCTTGAGCTTTTCACTCGCGAAGCTGGCAGCCTGCGCCGCGCTCGCCCGCAGATCAGCGGCGAGACCAGCGGCCTTGTCCTGGACGTCATCAGCCATGCCGGCGGCTCGGCTTTGCGCGGAGGATAGCGTCTCCTTGGCGTCGCCTTGCATGGACCGCGCGCCCTGCGTCACCTCGTCAAGCATGCGCCCCGCCTTGTCCATGACCGGGCCGGTCGCATCTGCAGCGCGATCCCGCACCGTCTTCGACGTCAGGGCCAGCCCCGCCCCGATCATGAGAAGCGGCAGCGGCGTACCTCGCGCCAACCTCAGCAACGGAACGCCCACTGCGGCGCCCGCGGCCACTGCGCGCATCGGGTTGTCCATGATGTGTTGCTTGAGGCCATCGACCCAGCTCTGGGTCTTGTGGGTGACGTATTCGGTCACTTCGGATTTGATGTGCTGCGGCGAGACTTTGTGGCGAATGTCCTCGGCAGTGTCCGCTATCTGCTCCTTCAACCGTCCGACCGTCGCCGCCAGCTCCGCGCGGCTACGCTCGGACTCCCGTCTCAACTCCTCCACGGATTGTGTCATCGCGTTACCCTCTTGCTTTGTTTCTTGGATTTGATGTCGAACTCACGCTTTCTTGAATCGTTCCTAGTGTCGCTTGCCAGCCGGAGCGACAAAAACGGTTTGTTCAAAACGCGCGGAGGGGTGCCGGACGACAGCGATAAGGCTGGCTTCCAGATGTCCGCGGAGAAAACGTTGCCTGAAAAGACGCGGTCGCGAGAACGTCAGCAAGCGATTTAGCGAAGGGCCAGAGATGGCTGTTCGCCGCCTGGTCTACAATGAAAAGGGCCGCTATCGAGCGGCCCTGGCATTCACCAATGATGGTGGCGGCTCCAGCCGTAGTGATGGCCACGGCCTCTTCCCCACCCGTAATGATGGCCACGGCCGCCGCGGTGCCCCCACCCGTGGCCGCCACCATGACCGTGTCCACCCTTGACTTCGATCGCAGTTGAGGCGGGCCCGCCGATTGCATCCGGAGTCGCAACAGGCATCGCCGAGACCGACGTCGTACAAGCTATGGCAACAGCGCACATCAGATATCTAAGTGTGCCTCCGTAGGCCGTCGCGTCCGTCGCGACAGGGTCAAGCGCAGTCAAATCGGGAAAAAGTTGCAATGTTGAGGCGGTGTCGAAGTGACGCTGTTTCAAGGCGAGGCCCCGCCCGTTTAAGTGAAGCATTGTAGCGATCGCAGATATCGCGTCGCCGACGCGGCCGGTCTTCGGCGATGACTGCGTCCAGCGACACGGCAAAGGCTCCTAAGCTATCGGCGGGCCGGGACGAGCTTTTGCGCGGTAGGGATTGCCGCCGCGCAAGCCGGTGCGCTGCGCGTGCTCTCGCAGGAAACTTGCTACGCCGCGAGGTCGAGGGATGGCATTCAGCCAGCCTCCTGCTCGCCATGAGGACTCTTTGCGGCAAAGCGACTTCGAGCGGTGACGGCTTATTGAATTGGGGCTGCGATCGCCGACGATTGCCATACCGTTCCCCTGAGCAAGAGGTCGTGTGTATGCGACCAAGCCGGCGTAGAGCGAGCGAGTGCCACTTCTGGCCGAGAGAGCGCGGGATCCCCGGCAACTCCATCGCGTTTAGGGCCGGCGGCAGGGACTCCGCCCTTGGGCCGTCTGGACGCTCCAGTGCGTACAGGCGTTCAAAGATACGAAGGATCGATAATAGGAACGATCATGAGCGCAAATGGGTAGTCCTGTGATCAGACAGGAGGCAGCCTTGGATCGCAACGAAATCAATTCGCCATCTGGATCACAATACGCCAACACCGCACAGGTGCAGGGATCAGATCAAGTCCTGCTCCCCGGTATAACGGGTCGAGAAGATAATCTTGGCGCTGATCCGGCTTCGCCTTCCGCGTCAGACGTGGAGAAACCTGTCGGCGCGCGGCCGAGGAGTGACGTGACGGGGCAGCATCAGCCGGGCATGGGAGCAAACGAGACGATCGACGGACTGAGCGAGACAGAAGAGGCCGTTCGCGCGGCGGCAGAGGACGAGACCGATGCCGACGACTCTGACGGCCCAGTATTCGACCGGCCAGAGTCGATGCCCAAAATCATCTGAAGCGCACGCGCATGACCGATCTGGAGCAGAGAATACGTGAGCGCGCTCATCGTATGTGGCTGGACGAGGGCCAACCAGAAGGAAAAGCCGAAGCGCATTGGGAGTTGGCGCGCATGGCCATCGCGTTCGAGGACGCGAAGCCGCATCTGCAGAAACCGGTCACAACCGAAACCGTCGAGCCCGTGGTGGCCTTAGTAAACCAAGGCGAGTTTCCAACTCTCACCGACCAGGGGGAGCAGCATCTTCCCGGCGAACTTGCCCGCGAGTAGCACCTAGGGACGGACGCTCCGGCCGGGCGGGACATGCATGCTTTTGGCGCAAGCATTTTCATCCATGGAGCGAGCGACAGGGGCAATCGGGTTTCGCATGGTCCTGGCTTGGTGCAGCACTGGAAGCGACTAGCCTCCCGTTCGGGATCATTACGGCGCCTGGTTATCGCTATCATCCTGCGGTGATCGCACAAGGTGCCGCGACGCTCGGGCAGATGTATCCGGGTCGCATCTGGTTAGCTCTTGGGAGCGGCGAGGCGATCAACGAATCCATCACCGGCATGCCGTGGCCTGAGAAGCAGGAGCGCAACGGACACCTTCTCGAATGCGTGCATGTCATCAGGGCGCTCCTCGCAGGCAAGACTGTCACCCATCGGTGAACGTCGTTGAAGCCAGGCTCTATACCCGCCCCGGAGGAGCCGGTCATGCTGGTCGGAGCGGCCGCGACCGAGACGACAGCAGAGTGGCTGGGCGGCTGGGCCGACGCTCTCATCACCGTTCAGGCCGAGCCGGAGCAGCTTACCCGGGTAATCGAGGCCTTCCGTCGAGGAGGCGGGGACGGCAAGCCCATCATCCTGCAAATGGCGCTGTCCTGGGCTCCGACGGAAGAAGAAGCTGAAGCCGAGGCCCTGCACCAATGGGCCTCAAATGCGGTCGGCGGAGAGGTGAATTGGGACCTTCGACGACCACAGGATTTCGACAATGTGGGCCGCCTGGTCAAGGGCGAGGACATTCGCCGATCGGTCCTGGTGTCGGCAGACCTGGGGCAGCATCGCGCCTGGCTTGCTCAGTACGCTGACATGGGATTTGCCGAGATTCATCTCCACCAAGTGGGCCGACGGCAGTTGAGCTTCATCGAGGCGTTCGCAGAGCAGGTTCTCCCAGCCGTCCGGGAGAAATGACAACGTGTGCCGAGCAGGATTGGCTTGCACCCGCGACGGCTGAGGTCTGCGCCGCGATCTTTGCTTTCCGTTGCCGTCCCGCGGGTCTCTATTTCTAACCCGTCGGGCTGATGTTCGGATCATCCGGTTCGGGCAAAACACCGCAGCCGGGTGTCTTGTCCGGGTCGGTCAGCTCCGGTCTGGCGTGCGGTCCTGCTGGATGTTCAGCGGCCTGTTCAGCAGCTTCATCCGGAAGCGATTGGAGCTTGGTTTCTGAAGGTCGTTGAGACGGTCCATGCCTCCAACACTGCCCGCAAGCCCTGTCGTCTATCGCTGTCCCAGATGTCGAGAGCGCTCGCTCCGGCCGAAAAGATTTAGGACATGCAATCAAAAGTGCTTCGTACGCGTTTAGAAATGCGAATGCAGGGAGCTGGTTGGGATGATCGGAAGCTCTGAGAATGGCCTCACAGCTTTTCTATGTCGTCCGGTGCCCCACGCCAAAGGTCTGGCAACAGACTCAATACGCGAGCGATCCCGGCCGGCCCGCAGACAATCTCCGCCTTTCCAAAATCGATTGCGGCGCTTGGCATTTCAATGTGACGAGAACTGTGGTCCTGGGCCATCGTGATGCCACCGCCTTGCCTGACCACCCGAATGCCGTGGACTCCGGCAGGCAGCATTCCGCTCAGCACGATCACGGCAGTGTGGCGGCCGAAGCGGGCGAAAATGCTCTCACCATCCGGTCACACGACGCCAGCCAGCTGGTCGATTGCGGCGGAAGCGCATCCAGCGCAACGCCACTCGGGGTCAGGCGAAGTCCCGTTCCGGGCGGAACCAGGTAGATGCCGGGCAGCTTGCCTGGCTCACCTGCCTTGGCCCATCTCACCGGGAGTCTGCTGTGCCAAGACAGAGTTTGGTCGAGGGGAAGCGGGATGCGGGGCAGGTGCTGCGCGATGAATATCGGAAGTGGAAAATCCGGCTCCAGCCTCCGAACGATGTCAATGAGCGCCGGAATGCCACCCCCGGAGGCCACGACGCCGACCGCTCCGAGACAGGAACCACCACCGGCTGCGTTTATTGGAACAGAGGCCATATGTCCATCCAGATGACCTACCTTTAGTCCCGAGCCCGAGGAGTGCAATGGATAACAGGCTCCTCGCGAACCTGCCCGACCGGGAACTAGAGCTCGTGCAGCCACATCTGCAAGCTGTCGAGTTGCGTTACACGCAGGTACTGGCGGAGCCCGACGAGCCTATCACCCACATGTATTTCCCGACCCGAGGTGTGCTCTCGATGGTGAATGAGCCGGAGGACGGCGACATCATCGAGTTCGCGACGGTGGGGAACGAGGGAATGGTTGGCGTTCCCCTTCTGCTCGGCGCATCGACCATGCCAAGCCGCGTGTTCGTGCAGGTCGAAGGTGCGGGCTTCCGGGCTGCTGCGAGCGGCATGCTCGAGGTCTTGAAACAGACGCCGACGTTCAATGCCCGGCTGATGCGCTACGTCATGGCCTTGCTCAACCAGATCGCCCAGGGAACCTCCTGCAATCGCCTGCACGAAGTGCAGGAGCGTTGTGCCCGCTGGCTCCTGCATACCCACGACCGGGTCAACGGCGAGAGCTTCACGCTGACCCAAGAGTTCCTCGGTCAGATGCTGGGAGTGCACCGTCCGACGGTAACGATTGCGGCGCGGATGCTCCAGCAGGCCGGCCTGATCCGCTATAGTCGCGGCCATATCGAAGTCATCGATCGGCCGGGTCTGGAAGCTGCGGCATGCCCCTGCTACCGCCTCATTATCGATCAATACGCCCGCTTGCTGGAGCCGGCTTGAGGTGCTCGAGCGACGATCGCAGCACGTCGTAAGCCGTTGCCGCTGCGAGCCATGATGCCCGCACCAACGGGTCCCTGCTTCGCTCTGCCGCCATAGTGCAACGCATTTGCAGATGGCGAAGCCGCAGCGATGGGGTCAAGACTCTTTCGGCGGCTGTAGGCCCGAATTGATCCATGCTTTCTCCCGCCGAATCCATGACGACCGCTCATCCGCCGGTTCAAGCTGCAATCGGTCTTCAGGCTTGATCAGCCGTGCGAGTTTGCGGCACCAGTACAGAAGATGATTCATGCGCGATTAGTTACCAGCAAGCTGAGCTGCTGTCGGTCATGTACCCAACATACGTGGATGCGCAGGCGTGCCTATGTTGGGCCAAATCAGGTGGCGCATGCCTACGAAGAGTGCTCTCGCTCCTGTGCGGGCAGCAGCTCAATGTGCGATAAGCTGGCGAAACTTTGCAAAGGATAAGGCGCAAATGCCGGCCGTGTGATTGAACAAGGGCATCACCACAAACGCATGGACACGACATGTTCGGATCGACGGTATTTTCACCTGAGGACCTGTCGCTGCTCGGAGCGATTTACGATCTGGTCGTAGATTCGCTTCCAATCCGAATGCGCACGCATAGAAATCGGCTCCAGGTCGCTCGTAACCTGTTCTATTTGAAACTGCGTGGCGAACGCGATCCGCTAAACCTGGAGCTTGGCGCTGCGGCTGGTTTGATCTGCTGAGCGTAAGCTGTCTTGCTCTGAGATGTCTCGTGGTGCGCCCTTGGCTGAACTTTGCCGAGCGCCGCGAGAGAGCGTTCCCGCAAGGGCTCAACGCAGCAATTCATTTCCGCCGTGGGAGCAAGCAGGCCTAGGTTGGCGAGCGTTCGAGGCAAGGTGCCGGCCAGCTAGTAGGCAGTGCTGCACGACCTCATCAGTTCCACCGCAGGAACGATCATAATAGATTCGCTTTATTCGTTGGCACAGCCGTTCTCGGATAGCCTAGATGAAGGACCAGTCTATGCGCATCCTTCTCATCGGAGGTACGGGACTGATCGGCTCGGCAATCCGGGCAAGTTGTCGGCCGGAGCGCATGAATGCGTACTGGTGTCGCGTCATCCAACAGTCACATCCGATACGCAGCACATTACCCTCGATGTCGCCCGGACCACCGACGCTTCGAATTGGAAGGGTATTCTTACAGGTGTCGATGCCGTCATCAACGCGGCGGGTGCCCTGCACGGCCAGGACCTGCGAGCCGTTCATGTCGCTGGAAGCGCAGCGCTTTACGCCGCGTGTGAAAGTGCGGGCATCCGCCGTGTGATCCTGTTCTCGGCGATCGGCAGCAATCGCGAAGCCATTAGCGAATTTTCTCGCACCAAGTACGACGGCGAAGCCGCCTTGATGGCAAGGAACGTCGATTGGGTCGTGCTGCGGCCTTCTCGTGGTGGGCCGGCCGGCATATGGTGGCAGCGCGCTATTGCGAGGGCTCGCATCCCTTATGATTCTACCGGTCATGCCGGGCACCGCAGCTATTCAACCGGTGCATCTCGACGACGTGGTCGAGACGGTGGTGTTCTTCCTGCGACCCGGCGCTCCCGCTCGCGTCGCGCTTGATCTGGCCGGTCCAGAGCGGATTGCCTTCAGCGACACGGTCGCGCTGTTTCGCTCCTGGCTCCGCTGGAGGCCGGCTTACCGCCTGCACCTACCAGCTTGGGTGGCTTCGGCGGCTTATCGCGCCCGTGACGTTGCGCAGATGCTGGGTTGGGCAACACCCATCAACGCGGCCGCGCGGGCAGAAATGCGGCGCGGCGCGACGGGCGATGCTGAGCCCTGGCGTCAGATCACCGGCATAAGACCGCGCGACATCGAAGCTGCGCTCGCACGTGAGCCACCCTCGGTGCAGGAACGCTGGTTTCCACGGCTATATCTGCTCAAGCCGCTGAATTTCGGCGCCTTCGGCCTGTTCTGGAGTGGCACGGGCATCATCTCGCTCGGTCCGAGATGGGAAATTGGGATGTCCTTGCTACGAGAAGGCAGACTGCCAGAAAATGTCGCGGCTCTCACAATCGTCGCCGGCGCGCTCCCCGACATCGCATTGGCCTTGCAATTCTTCGGCGGCCTCTGAGCCGCTACGGCCTATGGGCAGCACTGATCATCTCACTCAGCTATGCAATGATCGGTACGGCGCTGGTGCCGCGGCTGTGGGCCGATCCGCTTGGGCCGATGCTGAAGATCTGGCCAATCATCATGCTCAATCTCGACGCCATGGCGATCCGACAGGATCGCTGATGTTCTATTACCTTGTGAAGATGGGGCACATCATCGGGGCTGCGGTCCTGCTCGGCACGGGGGTCGGCATCGCCTTCTTCATGCTGGTGACTCATCTTCGCGGCGACCTGCGCGAGATGGCGGGGGTCGCGCGGACGGTGGTGCTGGCCGATTCCCTGTTCACGGCAAGCGCAGTGATCCTGCAGCCGATCACGGGCACATGGCTCGCCGGGTCGAGCGGGTATTCCCTTCGCGACAGATGGGTTGCGGGGTCCATCGCACTGTACGTGGTGACAGGCGGCTTCTGGCTCCCGGTGGTGTGGATGCAAATGCGAATGCGCAACCTTGCCGTTCGCGCGATCGAGACCGACTCCAAGCTGCCCGGCGAGTATTACCGTCTCTTCTGGTGGTGGTTGATCTTCGATTTCCGGCGTTCGCAGCCGTGCTGGCTATCTTCTGGCTGATGGTCGCCCGCCCGGCTATCCCGTACTGGGACTAACATGAAGTTGTTTGCCGGATCGTCCCGGCTCAAAGAGACGCCGCCCTGCCCTGACGCCGACTTAGTCGGCCGCAAGGCGACTGCGTCTGCGATAGAACTCAGAAATTGACTGCACGTTTCAAATAGAGGACATCTGAGATGACCAACTATTTGAAGCTGCCTACCTAGGCCGACAAAAAGAATATTTGGCGGTGGTTGAGACTCCTCGCGGGAGTTGCTGCAAATTGGAATTCGATCGCGAGCCGCGGGTGTTTACGCTTTCGAAGGCCTTGATGGCTGGCTTAACTTATCCTTACGATTGGGAATTATCCCCGACCCTAGCGGATGATGGTGATCCTTTGGACGGGTTCGTAATCCACGATGGCGCCACGTATCCGGGGACCGTCCTTCGGTCTGCCGCACCGCGAAGGCTCAGCCGGAGATGGTTGGCGCAACAGAGAGCAGTCTTCAGAACTACTTAGTTTGACGCTTGCGGCGTAGTCCCTCGGAGAAGGCTGATCGCTGCCCTGCAGGCAAATAACGTGTCAACTGCCCCTCTCTTCGCAAAGCCTCACCGAACTACGTCGAGACTGGATGGCGCCGAGAGGAGCCGATCAAAGGTTCGCACTGCCGAAGTTGTCGTCGGAGATGAATGCAATGATTACGCCTTCATTACCCCGAAGCAGGATCGTCGTGTCCGGCAATAGCTCGCGCGACCGGTCCAGATGAGTCGATATCAGCACGCGGCCGCGGCCCTGCCAGTGCCATTTCCGCGGCTCGCAGGTGGTGTTGAGCGCCACCAGCATTTCCGTCGTGCCCGCCAGGCGCTTGAAGGCGAGGACATCGTCCCGGGATCGCACTGGGGCGTAGCCGCCCTCGCGCAGGCAGGCATGCTCGCGCCGCAGCGCGATCAGCGCGCGAAACACGGCAAGGACGGAACGTTCGTGCCGCTGCTGCTCAGCTACGTTTGGCGCATCGCCCCGCTCCAGAGGCAGCCATGGCTCGCCGGTGGTGAAGCCGCCACTCTCGGTGTCTTCCCAGCGCATCGGCGCGCGCTCGGGATCGCGGCAAAGCCCATAGCCGGGTACCAGCTTCTCGAAGGGATCACGAACGCGATCGGGCGCAATGGGCACACGTTTGCGCCCAATCTCGTCACCCATGTAGAGGAAGGGCGTTCCAGGCAGCGTCATAAGCAGCATCGCCAGCACGCGCATCTGCCCCGTGCCGATCTTGCTTGCGATTCGCTGCTTGTCGTGCCCGCCGATCAGCCAGACCGGCCAAGCCTTGTCGGGAATGGCATTGAGATAGGCGTCGATGGCCGCTTGCAGCGACAGCGCCTGCCATTGCGCGTCCACCAGCGCGAAATTGAGCGGCAGATGCAGGCGCGGCCGACCGTCACCATAGAAATGACCGATCCGGTCGGTCTTGCCCTGGACTTCGCCGCACAGCAGCCGATCCGGGTAGCTATCGATCACCTCCCGGATGAATTCAATGCAATTCATCGTCTCTTTCCGGTCGTCGGTGAACACCGGTGTCTGCCGTTGCGGCGGCGGTTTGCCCTCGGCCTGCGGGTTCGGCGGATTGTCGCGCAAGAGCTCGTCCTTGATCAGCACGGCGCTGGCATCCACGCGGAAGCCGTCAACGCCACGATCGAGCCAGAAGCGCAGCACGTCGGCCATCGCCTTTTGCACCTCTGGATTGCGCCAGTTCAGGTCGGGCTGTTCGACCAGGAACGAGTGATAATAGTATTGCCGCCGCGCCTCGCACCATTCCCAACCGCTGCCCCCGAAACGGCTCAGCCAGTTGTTGGGCGGCCCCCCCGTCGCGGCAGCATCGGCCCAGATGTACCAGTCGGCCTTGGCACTGTTCGGCGAGCTGGAGCTCTCGACGAACCATGCGTGATCGTTGGCGGTGTGGTTGGGAACGAAATCGAGGATGAGGCGGATGCCCTGGGCGTGCAACTCCTCGAGCACGCGGTCGAAATTGTCGAGGCTACCGAGCCCTGGGTCGATGGAGCAGTAATCCGAGATGTCGTAGCCGAGATCCCGGAATGGGCTTTTGTAGATCGGCGTCAGCCACACCGCGTCGACGCCGAGCCATTTCAGATAGGCGATGCGCGAGATCAGGCCGGTGAGATCGCCCTTGCCGTCGCCATTGGAGTCCTGGAACGAGATCAGCGCGATCTCATAGATGACGGCGGACTTCCACCATGGATGTTCGGGATGGCGCTCGGTGGTCATGTCCTCTGTTGACCTCGACTGTGATTCGGCCGCCCTGAGCCGTTCCAAAGGACTTTCCCGGTTTCTAAGCGTATGAAGCGACGATGGTTGCTAGTGCTGTCCGTTATAGGCAGGGGTTGTCCATCCGAAAGAGCAGATTCGGAGGCAGCTACCAGTTCGGGACGACCGCTGAGGGCGCAACGAAAATGGGAGAGGTGGAAATCTTCACATCGCCCGCTCGCCGGGATGCTGGAAATCCACTCCCTGCATTGGGATGCGCAATGCGGCGGGCTGGCCCGGTCGCAGCGAGCGACGAGATCCCGATCGGCGCAAGGTAAACGGGCGGTCTCACCTCCGCTTTGATACTATGCCGCCTGCCGCTGATGCGCTAGGAACTCCATCGTCACCTTTTCGACGTTTGAGTCGATCCACGCAGCCATACGCTGCTCTTCCTTCAGAGATGCCTCCAGTTCTGCCTTGGCCTCGGTGACTCCGGCGGCGTCGCAGAGTGCAATGAGGGACTTGTAGGCCGCGATCTCGAAGTTCTCAAATGCATTGTTGGCGAAGGTATTCTTGAGGATCTCGTCGTTGGCGGCCGAGTGCGCCATCGCCTGCATGTTGGCCATCACGGATTGCGCGGTGTCCTTGAGACTGGACGTGCTCTCGCCGCATGATTCCAGGCACCGCTCGAGCCGTTTCAGCTGCTCGTTGGTCTCCTGAAGGTGAGCTGCGACCTTGGCTTTGACCTCCGGATACTCGTCCAGCCGCTCCGACTGCCGTTCCATTAACTCCCTCGCCTGCACCTCCATCGCATGTGCATTGCGTAGTCCAATCACGAATGTCTCGCGTGCGGCGTTCGCCATGTGCTGTCTCCGTTTGACTGGTTTCCTTGCGCAACCGCGCCCCGCAGCGATCGTTCCAATGCCCGCATTCACTCCTTGATCCGCCTGTTAGCTTCCGCGTTCCCAAACACACGGCGCTTAACATGCGATAGCCGAACATCAAACATATCGGCGCATGCAGGAACGCTCCTGTAGAACCCCTGTTCTCCGCAGGGTGACCTTCTGCTTTGAGCCAACTGCGTCCGAGGGGCCCAATGAGTGACACTCCTCCGCAGACCGATATTGCCCACGATCGGAGGCGACCTGGCGACGGGCTGCCAGCGAATGCGTCCGATCCCTACTTCATGCGAATTCGTGACGATCTCGCCGACAAGGGGTTTTTCACGGCAACAGCAGAGGAACTGATTACTTGGGCACGCACGGGATCGCTGATGTGGATGACATTCGGGCTCGCCTGCTGCGCCGTTGAAATGATGCAGATGTCGATGCCTCGGTATGACGCGGAACGATTCGGCTTCGCGCCCCGAGCCTCGCCGCGACAATCGGACGTGATCATCGTCGCCGGCACATTGACCAACAAGATGGCTCCGGCTTTCCGCAAGATCTACGACCAGATGCCGGAGCCTCGCTACGTGATCTCGATGGGATCCTGCGCCAATGGAGGCGGCTACTACCATTACTCCTATTCCGTCGTGCGCGGTTGTGACCGCGTCGTTCCAGTCGACATCTACGTCCCCGGCTGCCCGCCGACGGCCGAGGCACTTCTCTATGGCGTCATGCTGCTTCAGAAGAAAATCCGGCGGATGGGCACCATCGAGCGATAGAACGAACCGCAGGAGGCTGGCAGGGCATGATGCAAACTCCTCCTCTATCCGCAGGGGCGCCGAGCCATATCTCGATTTGGACCGCAACGACAATACGCGTCAGGTCGCGCCGACATTGCCCACCGACAGCTTGCCATCGTCAATGTGATCTTCGTTGACTGCGAAAATGCACGGACGGCAATTGGGTGCTGATGGATGCGGGTGTCCGGGCTCGGCCCAGGCGATCCACTCCGCGTCAAGCGCTTGCCTTGGTGGCAGCGGCGGGCCCGCCTGCATCGTGATGACGCAGGGTCACTTCGACCATGTTGACGCGCTCGATACGCTGCAGCGAATGGGACGTGCCGGTCTACGCCCATGCGGCCAAACCTCCCCATCTCGATGGCACCCGTTCCTAATCGCCGGCAAATCCGGGTATCGGTGGCGGGCTGCTCGCTCTGATCAAACCCGCTGTTTCCGACCAGGCCGGCCAACGTCGCATCCACCCGTGACGAATGCGCTGAGCTGAAGTCGAATAGCGGGCCTGATCTGCTTCGCTTAAACACTAGAAAAAGGCCTCTGGGGTCGGACCGGAGGCCTTCTGGCTCACTGGGGTACATCCGCCCAAGTGAACATCAATGCGGTTGCCGTAGCTGCCGCTCTATGTCCAAGGCTTGCTCTGCGTTGCCGACCTTCTTGTGTAGTTCGTTCTTCTCAGCGCCGGTCAGCTTGGCGTCAGCTCGCCTCCTCATGTGCTCCGCGAATTGAGCCAAGCGGTGTTCGAGAGAGGTTGTCTGCTTGACCCGCTTGCGCGTCAATCCCATCCCGTTTCCTTTTCTATTTGATGAGAATATGCAATCGCTCGCCTGGCGCCCACAACACAGGTTAATTCTAGGACGTTCGTCGAATGGGCGGCGGAGGCACTCGGCGAGGAATGGCGGTCCATCCTGGGCTTGTCGAGTTGCGTACTCAGCTTGCTCTGCCGACCTGGCGCGGTCTTGGATCCTAACTCAGCGTATTTCGGCTTTTGCCCAAACACCCGCTTCATAACAAAAGTTAACCGCGTGACACGTCAATAGACCAGAGCAACCATTCTGCACAGTTGCTGTTTTACCAAGCACAGACACACGAATGAAGGTAGCCGAGACATTTGCACGAGCCCCGTCCCACAATCGATCCCCACGACCCCGCCGCCTGCAGTCGATGGGCGCTTCGCTTGGGGACAAACGTCAGGGAGCTCAAGGCAGCGATCCATCAATTCGGCAGCGCCGCGGATGCGGTTGCCTACGGCCTCCAGCAGTGGCGGCACAGCGCCTCGCGCGGGCAGTGGCAGGCGCGCACCGGGGCGCCGCAGGTGGGTATTCTCTCCGACACCATGATGGCACGCGGCGAACACCTCGCCTCGGTCGCGTTGATCTGCGTGAACGCCGTCGGCCTCGTCGCCGGGGCCGTACCGCGGATCCTTCCGGCGGCACGCGAAGCTGACATTGACGCCTACCTCGACGGCCTCGACGGCCTCTTCGTCGGCGGCGGGCAGACCAATGTTCATCCCTCGCGTTACGGCCAAATGGTCGACGAGACTCGCGACGGCCCGTTCGACGAATACCGCGACGAAGTCGCGCTCCAGCTGATCCCGCGCGCGCTGGCACGGGGCATTCCCGCACTCTTTGTCTGCCGCGGCCTACAGGAGCTGAACGTCGCTTTTGGCGGTACGCTGGAAAAGGAGCCAGATGACCTGCCCGAAGACCAGCGCCACGGCACGCCCGATGCGGACAATGAAGATGCGCGCTACCGGCTACGGCAAAAAGTGACGCTGCGCAAAGGAGGTGTCCTGCAACAGATCTGCGGCGAAGATGCCGTCACAGTGAATTCGCTGCACAGCTTCCTGATCAAGCATCTCGCACCGGGGCTCATCGTGGAAGCAGTGGCGGAGGATGGCTCGATAGAAGCCGTTAGCGTCGCAGGCGCCAGCGCTTTTGCACTCGGCACGCTGTTTCATCCGGACTATTGGGCAAGCACAGATCATGCATCGGCGCGCATCCTCTCCGCCTTCGGAGATGCGGCTCGCCTGTACGCACAGACAAAGAGGACAGCTTAGGACCATGCACCGCTACCGCTTCGGCATCGAGGAGGAATACTTCCTGGTCAACCGCCAATCCGCTGCGCCGCGGTCCGAGCTGCCGAAGGCCTATATGACGGCATCTCAGAAGCGCCTGGGTGAGCGACTGAACACCGAGATACTGCAATCGCAGATAGAGGTCGCCACCCCGCCGCTGACCAATTCCGCCGACGCCTTGGCCGAGCTCGCGCGCTACCGCTCCGTCCTCGCCGAAGTCGGCAAGGACCACGGTATCGGCATCATCGCCGCCGGCACGCACCCGCTGGCGCAGCCGCAGCAGCAGCGCATGACGCGCAAGCGCCGCTACAGCAAGGTCATCAGCGATCTCGGGATGGTCGGCCTTGGCAACCCTATTAGCGGGCTACATGTTCACGTCGAGGTGCCCGAGCCTGACCTGCGGGTCGAGATCATGCACCGACTGGTACCGTTCCTCCCGCTCCTGCTGGCACTGTCGACCTCCTCGCCGTTCTGGTGCGGCTATCCTACAGGGTTGCTGGGGTATCGCAATGCCGCCAATGACGCTCTGCCCCGCACTGGTTTTCCCGAGATGTTTCGCAACCTCACCGAATACGAGACTTACGTGAAGACTTTGGTCCACGCGGGCATCGTCCCCAACGCGACCTATGTCTGGTGGGCCTTGCGGCCTTCCCTCCAGCATCCCACCCTCGAGCTACGTATCACCGACTGCTGCACGGCAATTGCGGACTCGGTCGCGATCGCGGCACTGTTTCGTGCGCTGGTGAGGCATGCCGTCCATCATCCCGATCTGAACGCGAACCATTCGGCAGTGCATCGCGCCCTGATCGAGGAAAATCGCTGGCGGGCCCAGCGCTACGGGACCGATGGCACGTACATCGATCTGGTGTCGTTGGAGCCTGTCTCGTTCAGAAGCTTGCTGGACGCGGTGATCGCGATGCTGGCTCCCGATATCGAGCATCTCGGGGTGGAAGACGACATCCAGTATCTCAAGAGCATCCCGAGGCGCGGTACCTCGGCGCATCTTCAGCTGGAATATTTCCGCAGCTTGAGGAAGTTCGGCCGCTCGCCGCGAGAGGCGATCGGCGACGTGACCAAGTGGCTTAGGACTTCGACGGAGAACGGCAATTTCACCCCGAGGAACGACGAGGCGAAGAAAGCCAGAGATCAACAGCCTTTCGTAACACCGGTGCTTTTGGGGTCGAAACTGCCTCCAAGTGATATAGTGTTCTAGTGAAAGCCAAAAGCGCGCTTTACCAGACCAGCCACTGAGTCATGAAGTCGTATCCAATGCAGCACATCTTAACGATCCACCTCGCCGAACACGAGTCCAGGGAACCAAGGATTGCGGAGACGTCGGCGAGCAGATGCCCCCTGCAGAGGAAATCCATGGCTTCATTCATCCGGAAGCGATTGGAGCTTGGTTTCTGAAGGTCGTTGCATCGCATTCTCCTGTCGGCGCGGCGAGTCATCCGACTGCTATTCAGCGCTCGCGAGAGCTGAACGTTCCTACCGATGATGTCGCTGCGAGGTGAGCTCCGCATCCGGGGAGGCGGCCTCAGAGCCGTGACTTAGGAACGTCGGATCGATGCTCCGGTTGGGACAAGAAATCGGAGACGCTCGCCATGGTCGCAAATCTTCCCCGAAGCGAAGAGAGAGAAGGCACCCGCAGACTGATGATGTGGGGATGCGCCATCGCCGCGGTTCTTTTCGTCGGCTTTGCATTGTGGTTTGTCGCACCCCAGATGTTCGGCACCACCGACTATGTTGGACGTCCGCCGACAGGAGCTGACAGCAGCGCACCCGCCACCACGGTCGGGACCGGAGTTCCGACACAGAGGGAGGCGATCAGCGCGGCAGCGAAGGAAGATCCCGCTCGAAACGAAGACTCGACGGGCCGTCGAGCCCGCGAGATCCAGCAAACTGCCGGCCCAGCGAACCTCAGCGGCGAACAACGTGAGCAGCTACGCGCGATCTTTTCCTCGCAGCAAGCGCCTGCCATGGATCGCCCCAACTTCGAGATGATGATCGGGACGTCCGTTCCCGGGCAGACGGCCGTCGCCGACCTGCCGCCGGAAGCAACTCAGGTGCTGAACGGATTTTGGGGCGACCAGTATCTGATCGCGGGCAAAAGTCTCGTCATCGTGGATCAGCACTCCCGGCGCGTGGCCGCCATCATCGCCAACGTGCACTGAGCTCAGTTTTTTCTTCAGCAGCCAACTTCGTCAGGCGGATAGTTGACGGATTGACTTCTCGATCGCGGCACCCAGCGCCCAGCCGGCAAGGACGTCCGTCGGCCAATGTGCCAGCACGGCTATTCTGGTCGCGGCGAGCGCTCCGCCGACCGCATAGATGTACGTTCTTTTCCTGGGGTACGCCCAAGCCAGGGCGCCGACAACGGCTCCGAGATGCACGCTGTGCCCAGAGGGGAAGGAATCGTACGGCCTGCCAGAGATGCCGACCCCTCGTCGATCTTGACCCACCACGCAACGGTCAGGTCGTTGCCGGTCGATCATGCTCTTGATGACTCTCGGAGCAGCGATCGCTGCCGCCACTGTCACCGCCAAATGGCTCGCGGACATGTGATGACGCCGCCCCCCCACATAACCGCGAAGCGAGCCAGATGGCTGCCGCGGCGGGACCAAGCACGTGACCGTCAGCCGCCCACGTTGCCGTCCGGAGGCATTTCTGAATGACGGGATTTGTCTGTGTTGCCGCGTGTGTTGCAATGAAACGATCCGCCTTGGTGGCCGGAATGGATGCTTTTCTGATCATCTTCCATGGATCTTGGAATATCTGGTGGGCGCTGACTCTAGTGCCCAAGCCACTCACCCGTCCTATCATTTGATACGATGAACTAGAATACTTCTTTCGCACAATTTAACTTATGTTCCTGCAGCTTGCATTTATCCGAAGATATAACTCCCGGACGTCCAAAGGGAGGTCACCGATGATCAAGCGCAGGAGACGATTCAAGCAAATTGACTCTCTCGAAGCGCGGCTGGCGCAGTTCGCAACACGTTTGCGAGAAGAGGCAGACCACGCTCCTCCAGGAGAGGAACGCAACTGGTTGCTAAAGCGAGCTTACAATGCAGATCGAGCGATCGACCTCGAGCGGCATCTACGCGACGAGCGATGGCACTCAGACGGCTTCGGCGCAGAGCCTCGATCAACTAAGTGAATGGGAAGTCGCGAGCTTTCCCACAAGTGAGGACAAAGGTCACGGCACGTTAGGACGGATGTACCCTTGTGCCAGGAAAGGCTCTCGGTCATCAGACCGGGAGCTTTTTACTTTAGAGCATAGGAACAGCCGTACGCGCGAGGATGTTGGCGGCATAAAGGACAGTCGAAAAATGCGAAAGGCTTATTCCGAGTTAAGCGACAACCAGAGGGACGTCGCGATGTACTTTACGTTCCTGGTCTCTTCGTTCCGGTCATGCTGGTGCTCAGTGCCTGGCAATTCTGACGGGTCATCGGCAGAAGTGACTTGATGCGCCGGAGGTGTACTCAATGGACCAGAGGGCAGAGTGGTGCGGACAGGCCGATGTGGCGAGCAGCTTTCCGCGGCTTAAATGGCAGTAAGCCCCGGCTCGGAGTACGGGCGAGCCTTCCCTGTTCCAGTTCTGCACCGCTAACTTCGCCAGCGTATCGGCCTCAAGAACGTTCGGCTCGGGGCGACGCTCCTGGTAGACCGGGGCTAGTGCGTGTTCGTTTTCTGCCATCTCTCCAGATCGAGCGGTGGCCGCTTCGGATCGATTTGGTCCTTCTCCGAATTGCCCTGCCGATGAGTTGGCATGTCGGTCTGCTGCCGCGGATCGTCGAGCGGCGTCTCTCCCGGGTCGTTGTCAACGGCCTTGGGCATCGATTCACCTTTCGAGACTGCAAAATGCTGGTTGCCGCCCGGCCCAGCGATGCTGATCAACCCGAATCGACACGGGGCGTTCCGTCTGTTCACGTGAGCGCGCTGCGCCATCGGCCAAGGAACGGCCGAGAGGGAATCTCATTGCTCCATTGTAAGAAATCAGGAGCACGCCATGTCAAAGATGCCCCCCATCCCCCAAGAGCAGCGCAGCCACAAAGGACCCGGGTCGGATCCGGCGGTGGAGGTGGAAGAGAAGGTTCCGGGCCGCGAGGATTTCGACACTCAGGGCCGCCACGGCAATATCAACCACCGATCAGGGCTATCAGCAGGATCGATGATGTCGAACAAGAGCAACGCGAAAATTTCGATGCGGCTCACCGGTCTCGTGCTGGCCCCAATGTTGGCAAGCGCTTCCGCCGGTCCGGCATCGGGACAGAGCGGCGGAGGAGGTTCGGGCGGTGGTGCGGGAGGAGCCGGCGCTTCCGCGGGCGCCGGTGGCACCTCGTCCGGGGCCGCGACTGCGCCCGGAACCAACTCGGCTGGGACGGCTCAGTCCAGCGGTGGCGGTGGTCCCCGGGGATCAACGACCGTCGGGCGCGCCGGCAATCCGGCGGGGGGCACCAACATCGGCCGGATCGATGGCACGGTCACGCCCGGTCCCTCGTTGCAGGGCGACGACCAGATCCGCTCCGAGAGCTCGCAGGAATCGGAGGCTGATCGGAAGATCAAGAGCATCTGCAGGGGATGCTAGAGCATGAACCAAGGATGATCACGACGCCGGCGTGTTCGGCGTCCAGTCGAGAGCCGCCTCGTCCTGCGGTTCGGGATCGGCGCGGCACGGCCTGATCTTTAGATCGTCCTGGAGCACGGGCTGGCCGTCATCCTGTTCGACCAGTCCGGCCTGGTCCGCTTTCTCCAGAGTTTCCTCCTTCGTCGAAAACGTCCGGCTCAGCTTTTCCCCGTCCTTAAATAGGGCGTATGCCACGGCGGCCTCCTCTCGTCGAAACCCCTACGCGATCTCCCTGAGACTGCTCAGGATCGCCAAGTGTCGCTGAATGACCGGAAGCGACATCTGCGCAACCTGCTGCTCCTGCGGATTGCTGCCGCTTCGCAAATAAGAACTGTTGAGCGCGAGCAACTCGCGATGTCCCCGGATCTGCCCTTGCACGTACATCCGATCGAACCGGCCTGCCGGCGTGGCCTCGAGTTGGCTCAGCAGCGTGGCGTGGTCGGGCCGCAGCGGAGCGGCGCCTGGTGCCGCCGCGAGCGCGCTCGCGACCTGAACCTGCTCGGCGATCTCAGCCCTTGCGAAATTGATGACGTCGGGATTGCGCGTGCGTGTCAAGGCGAGCTGACTTGTCTGCATCGCAAACGCGCCGCCCATGAGGTCGGCCGTGCGAAAGTCCCTTTGCGGAATGGTTCTGGCGCCTGCAGTGTAGGTCGATAAGCCGAGCCCGCCCAGGGCGAGCAAAAACGATCGTCTCAGCATGTTGCATCTCCAACGTATGGACCACAGACGCGTCCGCCCCGTCGAACGTTCCTAATCCTTCGACAAGTCGGCATGGAGCCGGCGCAGCATGCTCGAACGTCCCGCTCGTTTAACGCATGTTTAGTCCCGGCGAATTGGTCGCGATTGCGTGCTCACCGCTGGTGAGATTGCCCTTCATCATAGGAACGCCTCTGCGCGCAATGGCTTGTTTGGGCATCCAAAGTGCCGCGCCGCGCACGAGTTCACCACATGCAACACACTCAACCGAACAGCTTCCCGACGTCCGCCGGTGTTCTTCTCGGACTTGGCCTCGGCGGATTCTTCGACGGCATCGTCTTTCATCAGCTGCTGCAATGGCATCATATGTTAAGCGGCTGGTATCCACTCGACTCCATTGAGAATATCAGGTTGAACACGACGTGGGACGGCCTCTTCCACAGCGGCACCTATGTCGCGGTGCTTACCGCTCTTTATTTGCTGTGGCAGCAGGCACGCAGGCGCGAGCTGCAATGGTCACGTCGGCAATGTCTCGGCCTGATCCTGTTCGGCTGGGGGATCTTCAACCTGGTCGAGGGCGTGATCGACCACCAGATCCTCAGGCTGCATCAGGTCAACGAGACGGCGCCCGAAGGCCAGCGCATCTTCTGGGATCTCGGCTTTCTGCTGTGGGGGGCTGCGATGGCCGTGATGGGCGCCGCCATGGCGCGTGCGGGAGCGGAGAGAGAGCATGCGCAAGGCAGTCTACAAGCTCGTTAGAAGCACGCCGCCAGCTTTGGTCTACGGCATCTTTCTGCTGCTGCTGGTGCTCGCAACAGCACCGGCGTTTCGCGTCATCCTGTTCGGTCTGTCGGCGGATGAACTCTTGCAATTGCGCTGCTTCGCGCCGGTCTGACGGAGGAGAAGAGCATGGTCGAGTTCAGGCTTCCGAGACATTCCCGCATCGAGCAGGGAAAGATCTGGCCAAAGCCGGGCGGCGCAAGCCTGCGCGAATTCCACGTCTATCGCTGGAATCCCGACGATGGGCGCAATCCCCGGCTCGACACCTACTTCGTGGATCAGGGCGATTGCGGACCGATGGTGCTGGACGGCCTGATCTGGATCAAGAACAACGTCGATTCGACGCTGACCTTCCGGCGATCCTGCCGCGAGGGCGTGTGCGGCTCCTGCTCTATGAACATCGCTGGCCAGAACACGCTGGCTTGCACCAAGTCCATGAGCGAGGATCTTCCGCAAGGTGAGCCGCTGCGCGTGTTGCCCTTGCCGCACCAGCCGGTGGTGAAGGATCTTGTCCCTGATCTCACGAACTTTTATGCGCAGCTTGCGCTGGTCGAGCCATGGCTGCAGACCCGTTCGCCCGAGCCCCAGAAGGAATGGCGGCAAAGCCACGAGGACCGGGCAAAGCTCGATGGGTTGTACGAGTGCATTCTCTGCGCCTGCTGCTCGACGTCTTGCCCGAGCTACTGGTGGAATTCCGAGCGCTTTCTAGGGCCGGCGGCCCTGATTCAGGCCGCGCGCTGGATCAACGACAGCCGGGACGAAGCGACGGGCGAGCGGCTCGACATGCTCGAAGACCCCTTCAGGATCTATCGCTGCCATACCATACTCAATTGTGCGAAGGCCTGTCCCAAGGGTCTTAATCCCGGAGAAGCCATCGCCGCCCTGCGCCTCAAGATGGTCGAGCGGAAGTTCTGAGCGCCGCGTGCACAGGAACCATGGTTGCGGCGTTCGCTTAACAAACGCCGAATTGGAGGTGCTGATGGGAAAGAAGCAGTTCGCTGCCTTACCATTTCGTCTGGACAACGCCGAGCTGCGCGTGATGCTGATTACGACCAGGCGCAAGCGCCGATGGAGTGTCCCGAAGGGATCCGCAATGCGCAACAAGAAGCCGCATCACACGGCGGCGCTCGAGGCTTACGAGGAGGCGGGGCTCGTCGGAATCATAGCGACTCGCGCAATGGGCAGCTTCAAGCATCGCAAGCGGAAGGGCGACCGCAAGCGGACCATGAACGTGGCCGTCTTCCCCATGAAGGTCCACGGTCAGGAGCGCTGGTGGCCTGAAAAGGGTGAGCGGCAGGCGATCTGGGTCTCCGCGGAAACGGCAGCGCGCCTGGTTCACAAAGCGGAGCTTCGGCGCTTGATTGCCAGCTTCGCGGCGCAAACCGAAAAGAGTGTGTCTCTGCTGTCGAGCGGCAGGGGATGTGACCCTGATCTAGGAACCCGCGTCCGACCCGATCATTCCACCTAGACGGATCAACGACCGACAGGACTCACATCCGAGGAGCGGCCAGCTCACGAAGTCTTGGCCACGGCGATAGAACGGCGCCGTGCGGTCCTGTTCGTTGGCGCCGGCGTTTCGATGGCGGTAGGATTGCCATCCTGGCAGTCCCTGATCGAGCATCTGCTGGACGATCTCGGTCTCGAACACGATGTCGTCGATGGAATGCACGGCGGCTACCAGATGCTTGCGGAGTACTACCGGCTGAAGCGTGGCGGCATCGGCCCGCTCCGCAGTTGGCTCGATCGCAATTGGCGCGTCGATCCCGAGCGGATCGCTGCCTCCGAGCTGCACCGGATCATCGTCGAGCTCGATTTCCCGTCATCTACACGACGAACTACGACCGCAACCTCGAGACCGCCTTCGATGTCCTGAAGAAGCCCTACGCGAAGATCAGCAGCGCGAAGGAGATCGCGAGCGCCGGGCTTGGCGTCACGCACATCATCAAGTTCCACGGCGACTTCGAAGACGACGACTCGCTCGTCCTGACCGAGACCGACTTTCTCAACCGGCTCTCATTCAATTCTCCGCTCGATATTCGCTTTCGCGCCGAGGCATTGGGGAGCACGCTGCTCTTCGTCGGCTACAGCATGTCGGATCCAAACATAAGGCTGCTGCTGCACCGGATCTGGCAGATCTGGGATGAATCAGGGCACCGCCAGGACCGGCCGAAATCCTTTGTATTTGTCGCCCAGCGCAATCCGGTGCAGGAAGCCCTACTGGCGAACTGGGGCATCACGACCATTGCGCCGACGGCTGGCATGACCGCCGATGATGGTCTGACGCGGTTTCTGCGCGACATTCGCCAGCGCCTCGACCGGTAGATCTAGAGCCGCGCCGTTCGCCGCAGTTACAGGAATGTCGCTATCGCCGCACGCTGCAGATTCCGTTTCAAACAGGAGCCAGGCCCGCGGCATGCTGCATGTCCAGAACGCCGGCCTGCCAGCGCTGCGCCATGGCAGCTTCCGACAGGTCGAAGGATTTCTCTGGACCGGCTTCCTCGCGGCCCGGCCGATAGCTGAGCAGATACACCTGATCGTCCCGAGCAAGTCCCTGAAGCTCGGCGCGGAGCTGCCGCGCCTCCAGCGCGGGGCCGAGGCGCTGAAAGGTCTGGTTGCCGAAGGTGAGATCGCTCTTGCGCTCGGCCGCGGCCTCGAGACCGTCGGGGACCTTCCCGTCACGTGCAAAGAGATCGAAGACATAGAGCCTGAGCGCGTCGGGAGTTTCGAGGATCGGATCGAACGGCGCGTTCAGAGAAAATCCGCCGTCCCCCAGCGAGCGGCCGGCAATCCGCACCGGAGCGAATCCGGAAGGAATCCGCAACTGGCAAGAATGTGATCCAATTCGATCCGCCCGGACGGCGAGTCGAATAGCACCACATCGCCGCTTTCGACGTCGGTGGCGCAAATCGTGATGCCGGGATCACCATCGTTCAGCCGGTCGAAATCGATCAGCTGTCGCAGCCGTTCGCGTGTCGGGCTGAGATCATACAGGCCGCCGAAGTGAGAGGCCGGAACGGGAAGCCGCGGATGGAAGAAACCGGTATGGCCGAACAGGCGCGTGCTGATCGAGCTCATCCACGCGAGGAGATGACGGCTGTCGCTCGTCTTTGCTGACCAGCCGCCTGCATGCCAATAGCTCTGCAAGTTCTGCAGCCGATCGGCGCTTGAGCTGCCCGCGATCAGGGCCGCCGTGATCGCGCCCGCCGATGAACCCGCCACCCAGTCGATCCTCGGCGTGAGAGCCGTGAGGGCCCGCCGCCGTGATAGGCTCCGAGCCCGAGGCCGCCGGAGAAGACGACGGCGGTCACCGATCGCTCGGGGTCGATGGCACGGCTCGCCTTAGCGGAAGGTGCTTATCGGTATTACGGCGGGCCTGGGCATAGCGAGGGTTGATGTCGCAATGGGCCTGGGTGCCCGAGGCGGTCGCCATGCATTGAGCGTAACTGGCGAAACCCGGATAGCCCCAGGTCCGACCCTGGAGGCAATAGCGATCCTGCGCCGTCGCCGAGGTGGAAGAGCCGAGGCACGCCGTGAACGACAGAGTGGCGGCAGCTATCAGCAAACGATGCTTATTTCGACATTGAACGCGGCTGAGGAGGCTGCGTTCCAAGCCGGAGGACGGCACGCCAACTCTGAAGCATTCGGGCCTGCGCTTAACCTGTGTGAAGTCGCCTCCGACGGATCGCCGTTAGGGTGATCGCTGCAGCATTTCGACCGGAAGCAGCATGCCCGAACAGTCTCCCAGCCTGAGAAATTTCACCATCAATTTCGGTCCTCAGCACCCAGCCGCCCATGGCGTGCTGCGGCTCGTGCTGGAGCTGGACGGCGAAGTCGTCGCGCGCGTCGATCCCCACATCGGGCTGCTGCATCGAGGCACCGAGAAGCTGATCGAGGAGAAGACCTATGTACAGGCCATTCCGTATTTCGACCGGCTCGACTATGTCGCTCCCCTGACGCAGGAGCATGCCTTCTGCCTTGCCATCGAAAGACTGATGGGCATCGAAGTGCCGCGCCGCGGACAGCTCATCAGGGTGCTCTATCACGAGATCAGCCGTATCCTGTCCCACCTCCTGAACGTCACGACGCAGGCCATGGATGTCGGTGCGTTGACGCCGCCGCTGTGGGGCTTCGAGGAGCGCGAGAAGCTCATGGTGTTTTACGAGCGTGCGTCCGGCAGCCGGATGCATGCCAACTATTTCCGGCCCGGCGGGGTGCATCAGGATCTTCCCCCGAAGCTGATCGGCGATATCGAAGCCTGGTGCGATCCGTTCCTGCGGGTCGTCGATGATCTGGACCGCTTGCTCTCGCTCAACCGGATTTTCAAGGCGCGCAATGTCGATATCGGCAGGGTGACGCTGGAGCAGGCCTGGGCGTGGGGATTCTCGGGCGTGATGGTGCGCGGCTCGGGCGCGGCTTGGGACCTGCGGAAGGCGCAGCCTTACGATTGCTATGCCGAGATGGACTTCGACATCCCGATCGGCCGGAACGGCGATTGCTACGACCGCTATCTCATCCGCATGGAGGAGATGCGGCAGTCAGTCCGCATCATGAAGCAGTGCATCGAGAAGCTGAAATCTCCGGACGGGCGTGGTCCGGTTCTGGTGCAGGACAACAAGGTCGCGCCGCCAAGGCGCGGCGAGATGAAGCGCTCGATGGAGGCCCTGATCCACCACTTCAAGCTCTACACCGAAGGGTTTCACGTTCCTGCCGGCGAGATCTATGTCGCGGTCGAGGCTCCCAAGGGCGAGTTCGGCGTGTTCCTGGTCTCGGACGGGACCAACAAGGCCTACAAGTGCAAGATCAGGTCTCCCGGCTTTGCGCATCTGCAGGCCATGGATTTCCTCTGCAAGGGTCATTTACTCGCCGACGTCTCCGCGATTCTGGGATCGCTGGATATTGTGTTCGGCGAGGTGGATCGTTGAACGGCCGTGTCCGCCTCGAGAACGTTGCTTTGACCATCCCCATATTTTTTAGCTTCAGCATCCGTCGGCCCTTCCAAGGATAAATCGCTGCTTCGGACGCGAGCAATGCGGAAACCGATGCCATGGCACGATCAGGATCCGTCGTATACAACAGAAGGCGGGACTTAATGTTTTTTCAGTGCTCGGTGGAGCAATACAGTTGCTCGGGAATGGTCTGATGACCGCAGGTCCAGCGCGAGAAGTCCCACTCCTCGGAATAAATTCCCTTCGAGCAGTTGAACCGAACCTTTGCGGAGGCAGCCTGAGCTGCGAAAAAGTGCCAGTCGTTGTCTGGACGGCTGGGGCGCCGCCGAGTGAGATCACCTGTTCTTTGGCACGTGTACAGATCAAGATGGTCAGGCGGCTTACTTTCCAAACGGAGCTTTTTCGACTGAGCGCGCAAACGACCCCAGGCCTGGATCAGTGACCCAGGGCTGGGGCCGCTCCGGCTCGAGAGAGCCTCGCGCCTAAAGCGCATGCGGATCAAACACCGGGGGCGGTTGAGTGTTCCTTGGCTTGACGAGCCCTTTAGAAGTTGTCACTTCCAACGTAAGCTGCTCTGCCTAAACACCAACCGCTGGCTGCTATCTCGTATCCCGCACCTTGCATGCGAGAACAGTGCCGGCGAGCCGCCGACGACGTTGGCGCAAACGATCACCCAATCACTTCGGATGAAGCCATAGATCATCCAAAGGATCAGTGCCATGGTGAGCGACGACAGCATGCCCGACGACAGGTCGCCAGCGGGCCCGCGCGGCCACGCCTTTCGAACTTGAGGAATGTAGGGAAGGGACGCGAGGTGGCCGCGCCTAGGTAAGGAGCGAGTTCCATCATGGCACCATGCGCCCGCCAAAAGCCCCAGCGAGCTTTGAAGTACACCGAACTTCTCTTTCAACCGATCTCCAAGAGCGCCAAGTCTTCTCGACCAGGCGAACTTGCAGTCCGGGACGAAGTTTCCCAAGGATTCAAGGCAATGATCTGCTGAGCGCGCTTGACGATGTCCTCCGCTCAAATCTCGCTCGAGCAGTTCGCGCGGATTTCCAGAAATCGGAAGAACTTCGGAACCGTAGCAGTTAACAAAAGGCCCTAATGCCGACTGTGAGCGGAAGCTTAGGCGGGAGCTTTCAGAGAATCGAGAAGATTGCGGAGAAATGCGAGCACCATGATCTCGTCCGGCGTGAGCTTGGCGTACTGGCGCTTGAACTTCCGAGCGATCTTGGCTTCTATCATGCTCACGAGGTCACCGGACATGTAGGCGTTCAGGATTTCCGGGTGCACGTAGCATTTGCGGCAGATTGCGGGCGTGTTGCCGAGCTGCTTCGAGACGCTCTCGATCGCGGCAACGACGTTGCGCTTCGCCTCGGCCTGGCTGTCGTACTTCTTGAACTCGGTCAGCGCCAACGCCGCCATAACCGTCCCCGCCCAAGTCCGGAAATCCTTTGCGCTGAAGTCCTCGCCTGTGATGTCCTTGATGTAGGCATTGACGTCGCCGGAATCGACGGTACGCGGCTGTCCGTCGTCGTCCAGGTACTTGAAGAGCTCATGTCCTGGGATCTCCGCGCAGCGCTTCACGATGGCGGCAATCCGCTTGTCCTCGACGCGAAGTTTCCACTGTTTGCCCGACTTGCCCGTGAAGTCGAACCGAAGGACGCCGCGGCCCACCGCAACGTGCTTTCGTCGCATCGTGGTGAGTCCGTAGGACTTGTTTTTCTCGGCATACTCGGCGTTGCCGACTCGGATCAAAGTCTTCTCTAGAAGGCTGACGATCGTGGCCAGAACCTTCTCGCGAGGTAGCCCTTCCAGCTTCATGTCGGCCGCGACACGGTCGCGCACCGCGGGCAGCGCGGCAGCGAACTGGACGATGTGTTCGTACTTGTTCTGGTCGCGCAGCTCGCGCCATTTCGAGTGGTAGCGGTACTGCTTGCGGCCCCGCGCATCGAGCCCGGTCGCCTGGATGTGGCCGTTCGCCGAAGGGCAGATCCAGACGGATTCATAGGCCGGCGGGATACCGATGGACTTGATGCGCTGGATAAGGGCGTCATCGGTGATGCGCTTCCCGTCCTTGTCGTAGTAGCTGAAGGTAGTCCCCGTCCGCTTGCGGGTGTAACCGGGCGCGGAGTCGCTGACATAGCGGAGGCCTTCTTCCGCAATGGTGGCTGCGACCTCGGCGGTGCGGTCCAGAACCTGTTCTTCGTTGCGAGTCTCTCGGAGCATGGGCCTGTCCTCGGAAGCACCTTGGGAGCGAGGCTCCACTCCTTTCTAAAGGAATGAAGACAGCGGTTGGTTCCGTTTGGAGACATGCGGGTCGTAGATGCAGATCAGTAGCGGCGCAGAATACCGGCCCCCAGCTAGAGCGGGCGGTTCCTCTCGACGGGGCCTGCGCAGGCTGACGATGGCGGCAACGCCCTAACTTCAGACAATCGCCACAAAGTTTACGGACACGCTTTCCCAATTAGTCTGTGCGAAGGCCGCGATGTCCCAATATTCGCTCGATGTGTTGCGTCAGCGCTATGTCGTCGAGAAACGACCACTCGAGGCCAGCGTCGAGCAGATCCTGCGGGCTGATGGCCGCGCGGGTGCACGTGCCATCCTGGCTTCGATCGACAAACGCCGCTTCGAAAACAGGTCCGAAGGGCAGCGCCTCCGCAAGATGCTCCGCTTCGAGGCCTCTCTCTGGGAAAGCGGCCATCATGCCGTGGCAGGTGTGGACGAGGCCGGAATGAGCCCTCTTGCGGGGCCAGTGTCCGCAGGCGCGGTGATCCTGAAACCTGGCACGCGGATAGTTGGGATCGATGACTCGAAAAAGCTCGACGCTTCGGCTCGCGAAGAACTCGCGAAGGAGATCAAGGAAAAGGCCGAGAGTTGGTTTGTGGCGTTCGTCGAAGTCGAGGAGATCGACGCGATCAATATCTACTGGGCGGGCATCCGAGCCATGCAGCGTGCGGTCCGAGGGCTGGGATTGACGCCGCAGCACTTGCTGATCGATGCGAAGCGGTTGAAGGAAATCGACATCCCCCAGCAAGCCATCATCAAAGGCGACGCCAAGTCCGCCAGTATCGCCGCGGCCTCGATCCTCGCGAAAGTCGAGCGCGACACGGTCATGCGAACTCTCGACATTCTTCACCCCGGCTACGGCTTCGCGGATCACAAGGGTTACCCCGTGCCGGCTCACTATGAAGCTCTTGCCAGGCTCGGTGCATGCGCAGCTCACCGTCGGTCGTTCGGACCAGTACGCAAGGTTCTCGGGTTGCCGCCCCTGCCGCCGTGGCCTTCTGCATCCGAGCGAGCCGCCGGCTGAACAGGTCGATCGCTTCGTCTAGACGGCACTATTCCCGCGACCAGCTCTTTTCGCGAACGACGTCCTTGGCCTTTTTGTCGGACCGGAGGCCAAGATAGACTGGCTGGCGCAGCTCTCCCTTGCTGGTCCACTCCGCGAACTTCACCTCTGCGACCAGTGAAGGACGGACCCAGGTCGTGACCTGCTCATCCTTTACCTTGGCGGGAAAGGGCGACTTGGGCGTCTTGAGCTTCAGGAGCTTGCCGTGAAGCTCTCCGAGAACCTGGTGGCTGAAGCCGGTGCCGACGTGGCCAATGTACCGCCAGGCTTCGCCTTCGCGTACCGCCAGCACAAGGGCGCCGAAGAAGGGCCGGGTCCGCCTCGGTGCCGTGAACCCGGCGATGACGACCTCCTGCCGCTGCGCGGCCTTCACCTTCAGCCAGTCGGCGGTCCGGCGTCCGGACGCGTACGGGCTGTCGGCGCGCTTGGCCATGATGCCTTCGAGATGCCTTCGCTCGGCTTCTGCGAAGAACGTCGTTCCATTGCCTTTGCGGTGGTTGCTGAACGCGATCAGCTTGTGGCGCGGCAGGATGGCCTTCAGCCGCTTCTTGCGCTCGAGGAGCGGCAGTGCTCGCAGGTCCTCGCCGTCCGCGAACATGAGATCGAACGCGCAGTACAAGAGCTTGGCCTCATGGCGCAGGGCGTTCTGGAGCAATTGGAAATGTGATGCGCCGTCCTTGCCGATCGCGACCAGCTCGCCATCGATCACGGCGTCCGCCTTCACGCCCTCTAGCGCTTTTGCGACCTCCACGTAGGAGTGACTGATGATCTTCCCGTTGCGGCTATAGAGCGCGACCCGACCACGCCGGATCTCCGCGACCATGCGGAAACCATCGAATTTGTCCTCGAAGATCCATTCGGGATCGTCGAACGGCGCATCCGTCAGCGTGGCCAGCATGGGCTGCAGGCGAAGAGGCAGAGTCGATTTGCGGGCCATGGTAGGATCTTTCTACACGGCCGGCAGAGGCCGAAACGAGGAAGACGGCAGGCGAATTCGCGCCGCATCACCAGCCGCGACCGTTCCCCCGGCCCGGACCACGCCCAGCACCCCGGATTTGAACGGTGGGCCCGTTTCCGCCGACGAGAGCACCTGTCGCTTCAGGCCGGCCCGGAAGCGGTCGATGAGGACACACGGCGTCCGGAGACCGGTCAGCTCGACGATTGCCGAGGGACCCAACTCGATGAAGGTGCCGAGCGGCATCCGCTCCAAGTCGAGGCAAGTCGTTGTGATGTTCTCACCCTTGTCCCCGGCTGCGACCTCGAAGCCGGCTTCCGAGAGGGACGCAAAGAGCTCGGCCGGAGTCAGGTGGACCTGCCGGAGATTGGGTAGGCGTGGCCTGCGGCGGGCGAGGTAGCGGTGCCGAACGAAGGGGCCGGCATGAGCGTCGCCTTGGACGCCGTGGCCCTCCACCAGTACGATGCCGTCCTGAACCGGTTTGCTGAAGTGGTGCCCAGGATCGGCGGCGACCGCCGCCACCCTTCCATCGAGCGAGAGATCGTGCGCCTGCGGCATCAGGCGGCGCGGGGGAGCGAGCGCCGCTTCTGGCGGAAGTAGCGCGTGATCTCGGGAAGCTTCATCGCGTTCAGGACCCGGTCGGCCGGGACGCCGCCTTTTCGGGCCATCAGGACGCCCCAGTGCATGTTGTCAAGTTCGGGGATCGAGTGCGCGTCCGGATTGATGCTCAGCATGCAGCCGAATTCGAGCGCAGCCTGGTGCCAGCGCCAATCGAGGTCGAGGCGCCATGGATGGGCATTGATCTCGACGACGACGTCGTGCTTGGCGCAGGCGCGCAGCACCTTCTCGACGTCGATCTCGTAGCCGGGCCGCCGCTGCAGCTGCCGCCCAGTCATGTGGCCGATGATGGTGGTGTGAGGATCGGAGATGGCCCGAAGCAGTCGCTGCGTCTGCGCTTTGCGGTCCAGTTTGAAGCGGCCGTGGATGCTGGCGACCACGAAATCGAAACGCTCTAGCACGTCACCCGGATAGTCGAGCGAGCCGTCCGCCAGGATGTCCGACTCGATGCCTTTGAGGATCCGAAAGTCTTTGCCGAAGCGCTTGTTCAGGCGGTCAGCTTCCCGGTGCTGCTGCGCGATCTGCTCGACCGAGAGGCCTCCCGCGTAGTGTGCTGACTTGGAATGATCGGCCACCCCGAAATACTCGAAGCCTCGCTGGCGCGTCGCCTTCGCCATGGTCTCCAGGGTCTCGGCGCCGTCGGAGGCATCGGTGTGGCAGTGGAGAATGCCGCGCAGGTCCCGGTCGGTGACGAGCTTCGGGAGCTTGCCTTTCAGAGCCAGTTCGACCTCGCCGCGGCCCTCCCGGAGCTCAGGCTCGATGAAGGGCAGACCGAGCGCGCGATAGATCTCCGCCTCCTCGCCGGCGATCAAGGTGCGCCCCTTGTGCAAGCCGTCGGTGTCCAACCGCATCTCCTTTTCGGCGGCCACCATCCGGAGCTGCTCGATGTGGGCGGCGGAGCCGGTCGCGAACAAAAGCGCGGCGCCGAAGTGCTTGCGGTCGGATACTCGGATTTGCAGCCCGTCGGACCACGGCCTCGATGTCTTGTCCGCCTTGGCAGCCTCCGCAACGATCGCGAGATCGCCGACGAGTTCGCAGCCGCGGCGGAAATCGCCGGCGATCGTCACACGCTTGAGTTCGGGGCGGGACTTCTCGATGGAGTCCTTCGCATGCGCGAGCAGCGCGGCGGCGCGGTGTAGGTGGAGACGGCCTTCACCGCTCTTTGCGATCGCCAGATTCTGCAGGATCTTGGTTTGCAAGGCGGCCCCGAGGCCTTTGGCCTTCTTAATGCGGTCGTCCTTCGCCGCGGTCTCCAATTCCGCGAGCGAGGCGATGCCCAGATCTTTGTAGAGTCGCAGCACCTTCTCCGGGCGAAGGCCAGGCACCGCGAGCATCTCGAGCACGCCCTCCGGAAATTCCTTCCGCAGCTTATCAAGGCTGGGATGACTGCCGGTCTTGTGAAGTTTGGCGATGATGTCGGCGATAGCATCGCCGACGCCCGGAATCTCGGTGAGCCGGTCTTCGGCGATGAGCACATCGAGCGGCTCGGCAAGAGCCGCCAGGCTATCCGCGGCCCGAGAGTAGGCTTTTACGCGGTACGGATTGCCGCCGCGCAAGGCGCTGCGCTGCGCATATTCTCGAAGGAGGCCTGCTACCGCGCGGGTATCGAGGGCTGACACTCAATGAGCCTCCCGCGCCATATGCGGCGATCCGGGTGGAGTGACACGATGTCGAGCGCTCGCGACCACGTCAGGCTCCCGATCGAGAGACCTCTCGAGCTTCTGCGCTGCGCGGAAGTCCTCGAGGTGCTGCATGTTTGGAGTGTAAGCGGCCTCTTTCTTCAGGAGGTTATAAATTCGTCCAACCACAAGCTGCAGGTGCTTCATCTTGCCCTGCGGCATCGAGCGGGCCTTGCACAGAGCCCGGACGGCATAGGCACGGAAATAATCAAAGGCATCTGACATGATTCGCTAACGTCCGTTGTCGTCTATGGTTCGGAAGCGGGCCTCCAGCTTGCGGGAGATGCGGCGAGCAGCTCATGGGCCGTATAAACGGCACTCGCCGCAACATCCCGGCCGTCAGCCGGCAGGTAAGAAACGGTGCGGAACCTGCGAATCCTGGCGGCGTTGCACCCTCATTAATCATTCGCGATAGGAGTAGCCGATGGCTGCGAAGAAGAAGACCGCGCGAGGGCGCAAACAGGACCGAGCGCGGGTAGCCAAGGGACAGGACTATGAAGTCCGCTACGAAGCGAAGAAGACCGGCCGCTCGGCATCGGCGGTGAAGAAAGCCGTCAAGAAGGTCGGGAATTCCCGCAAGCGCGTCGAGAAGCGCCTCGGCCGCTAGATTCCATCAAATCCTGCCGGAAAACCGCGTGAAGGCGGTCAGCCTCTGCACGGTTGGCTCGACGTCCTGCATGTAGATCTGGGTACGAAGGAAGGCGATCTCGTCGTCGAGAGCGGCCTCGTGGACGTCTATGAACCAGGACTTGGGGCGCCCGTCGCTCCCGTCGTTCCAGCGATAGCCTCGCCGCTTCAGCGAGTCCTTGAGCTCGAACGCGGTCTGCTCCGCCCACACCCGCATCGTCGGTTTGCGGGCGGTCTCCAGCAGGAGCGACAGCGCCGGCGAGCCGGCCGTCGGCAATTCGAAGGCGAGAACCTCCAGCAGGGCGTGGCAGTCGTCGACCGCCCGGTGCGCTTGGTGAAAGTAGCCGGCGCCGTTGAGCAAATAGCCGAGCTGCGAGCCCGCGAAGCCGTGTTTGCGCCAGTCGATTTCGCTCATGCTGCAGGCCCAGGCCCTGTGCTCGAACACGGGCCAGTAGCGCTCGACGAACTTCCTGTCGAAAGCGCTGTTATGGGCGATCATTATGACCGCGTCTTCGGCGAAGGCCGCGACGGCGGCATCGTCGAATTTGTGACCGGCAACCATGTCTTCGGTTATGCCCGTGAGTGCCGTCACTTCCGCGGAAATCGGCGCACTAGGCTCATTGAAGGCGGAGAAGGTGTCTCGGACACCGATGATCCGCCCGTCCGCAGCGTAGTCGAATTTAACCATCCCGAGCTCGATGATCTCGTCCTTGGCGTGGTCGAGGCCCGTCGTCTCGGTGTCCAGAAGGATGCCCGTCCTACAATCCTGCCCGACGGTTGGCTGGTACGCGGGCCGCGGCACCAGGCGCCGCAGCACCCGGTAGTCCGCCGACCGGCTCAAGGCCTCCGCCATCGCGGCCAGATTCGTCGTGTCCTGAGGCATGGATATGGCTTGGCACGATATCTCGTCAGGAGGTACTTGAAAAACAAGTGATTCACGGGCTTTTCGGCTGGCATCGGCCCATTAGAGCCCTGCTGCGGGCTGCCGCTTCGCCCCGGACCAACCGATGCCCGCGCGCTTTGTGCTCAGTTTAATCGTCGACCGGATATGACCAGGCCCTACCGTTGGGAGCGTTCTGCTCGAGCCAATTGTCGGCGGCCTGCTTGGAGGCGAAGAGCTTGGCCCAGGAGGCGTCGCCGATCGCTCGGGAGTTCTCATCGGCTAGATGGATCCAAACGGAAGTTTGCCGCTGCCCGCCTTCGACCTCGTATTCCCAGGCAACGCCCTCCGGATCGTGCTTGTCGAACCATCGGTCGGCCGCCTCTGCCGACGCGAACACCTTTACCCATTCCGGATCGCCGACGTTCCGCTGTTTTCCATGCTCGTAGTCGTTGAGATAAAGCCAGGCCGTCCTTCCGGTCCGAGTCAGCTCGGCCCGATGTTCGACGGCGGCGTTGACCTTCTGCCGGTCGACACGATCCTCTCGAGGAAGAGAGGCGAGAGTGGCGTGGATCTCGGACGGGAGCCCTGGTCTTTCGCCGGGCTTTTTTTTGGTCCATTCGATCCAACGCTCGAAGGCGTCCGTCATGAGGGCTTCCTCTGCTTCACCCGAAATGGGCTGTCCATCGTGAATGCGTCCGGCCCGACGCCATTCTCGATGCGCGCCCAGGTGACGGGCGCAGCGATCGGAAAGGATGGGCGCGCTCGCGGCGAATAGGTGCCGATGGCGGTCGTACCGCGCCCGTTGCGCAGGTAATCGAGGAAGATCCGGCCGCTGCGCCTCGCCTGCGCCGAAAGAAGGTAGCGCTCGGGCTGGCGCGCGGCAAAGTCGGAACAGAGGTGGCGTGCGATGCGATGCGCTTGATCGTGCAGCATCGGCTCATCGAGCGGAGCCACCAGATGGATACCCTTGCCCCCGGTCAGCTTAGGCCAGGCTTCCAGTCCTTCGCGCCTCATGAAGCCCCGGAGTTCGAGCGCGGTGTCAGCGACCTGCTCCCAATCAACGCCGTCGCCGGGATCGAGGTCGATGACGATGCGGTCGGCGCGCTCGATATCCTCGATCGTCGAATTCCAGGGGTGCAGCTCGACGGCTCCGATCTGCACCAGGCCAAGGAAGCCATCCAGGCTGTCGATCCACAGGCGCGTGCCTTGGCCTCCCTCGCGCTTCTGGATGCGAAGCTGGTGGACGGCTGCCGGAATATCCTTCGGAAGCGGTCCCTTATGGTAGAAAGTGGTGCCGTGAACGTGCCGCACCATCTTGAGCGGCCGGTGGCCCAGGTGCGGCAGCGCCTTCTTCCAGACTCGCTCCCAGTAGTCGGCAAGTTCCTCCTTGGAAGGCGCGACCGCGTCGGGAAGAAGCTGCAGGATGTTTTCCTTGGGAACGCCCAGCTTCGGCCGTCCGGGGGACGAGGGCACCAGACGCGGCGCCTTCACCTTACGCACCGCGAGGTCGTCCCGAAGTCCTTTGAACACGGCCTCTCGCAGCAGGCCATCGTCGGTCAACGCGCCATACTCCACCTCGGCATTCACGCTCGGTTCGACCCAGGCGGCCTTCGGCTTCTTGACCTTGACGTCCAGCGGCGATGTGCGGCGGATCAGCGGATCCAGCCGCTCGCGCAGTTCGCGCGCGGCTGCCTCCGTGTAGCCGGTGCGCACCTTGCCCGCGTAGAGCAGCTTGCCGTTCTCACGGCGGCCCACGTAAAGGGAGGCTATCTTGCGCGGGTGAGCTCCGAGCTTCTCGACGAACGCGACGATCGGAAACGTCTCGCTCTTCTTGCATTTGAGCTTGATCCAGGTCTCCTGCCGGCCCGAGCGGTAGGGCTGGCCGAGCCGTTTGGCGACCAGACCTTCGAGGCCGAGCTCGCAACCTTTCAAGAAGACCTTGTCTCCGTCGGCCTCGAGAGCCTCGACGTAGACGAAGGTCTCCGGCGCCGTCTTCAGAAGCTCGTGCAACAACTGCTTGCGATCCTCATACGCCGCCCCGCGTAGATCGTACCCGTCGAGGTGCAGGAGATCGAAGGCGTGATAGCGCACACGCTCGCTGCGTTTGCGCCCGAGCTCGCGCCGAAGCTGCTGGAAGTCGGGCAGGCCGCCCCGGCCGTAGACGACGGCCTCACCGTCGATGATCGCGCTCTTCGCCTTCAGCTCGCGAGCCGCGGCTGCGATCGAGGAAAACTGCTCGGTCCAATCGAGCCCCGTGCGCGAATAGACGGTAACATCGCCAGCTTCCAGATGCAGTTGCGCACGGTAGCCGTCGGCCTTGATTTCGTAGACCCAATCCTGACCACGTGGCGGTTTCTCGCGCAACGTGGGATCACACGGCTCGATATAACCTGGAATAGCAGCTTTGCGCGCGCCGGCAACGCGCGGTACTCCCGAACGAGACTGACGCAACGCCACGGCACACATGCGGACTCAACGCGCACCGCCGGAATCGTTCCGTCCTGCCGCCGCGGCCGGGGGTTGGCAGCGAGTCGCTGGGATCGGTGCAGCGGCTGCCCTACGGAGCGCCCTGCCCCTCAGATCGTGAGGCGTCGCCGACCTCCGGATCAGCCTGCTTGCCACGCGGGTCTCCGCCGCAGGTCAATGGCTGGGTCGTTCTCCACGGTCTATGACAACCGGTCTGCGGTCCCGGCCAGCTTCAATTTGATGCGCGCGGGAGTCAGGCGTCGAGTGCGAGGGAGACCTGCACCTCGCAGCCCTGCGGAAGAGGCCGTCTCACCACGGTGCCCTTCATCTGCGTCGCGAGAAGGCTGACGAGCCGGGTGCCTAGCCCGCTCTTGACTTCGGCCGGACAGCCCGCGCCGTCATCCTGCGTCACTAGGACGTGGCCGTTCCTGGCGCGAACGTCAACCTGCACTGCGCCGCTGCGCCCCTCCGGAAACGCATACTTGAAGCAGTTCGTCACGAGTTCGTTGACGATCAGCCCGATCGAGGCCGCCTGCGAGCTTCGCACCTCTATATGGTCGCAGCGAACGCCGATCGTGATGGCGCGGACGCCGCGATGGAAGTCGGCGAGGCTCCCGCACAGGGACTGGATGTACGGCGCGAGCGCGATGCGGCTGCTGTCGGCGGTATCGCGCAAGCGGTCGTGGACCTTCGCGACCACGTCCACCCGGCTCACCGCCGACGCGATCGCCATTTGTACGGCCGGATCGCTTTCGGAGCGGGCCTGCAGCCGGAGGATCGACATGATCGTGGCGAGATCGTTCCGGGTTCTGTGTGCGAGCTCCTGCAGCAGGACTTCCGAGTACAGTTTTGCTTCCGAAAGCTTCCTCAAGGTGTGGCGCAGCAGCTCGGTGACGGCGGAGATGCAGATGCCCGTCAGAACGAAGAGGACAAGCGGGATCGCAGCAGATGATGGGGGTCCCGGGACCAAGTAGACGGCGGCGAGCACGGTGCTTGCCGTCGTCGCCACGAGACCGCTGCCGCGATCGAACAGGACGGAGGATAGAAAGATGGCCGGAATGAACAGTAGAACGGGATAGGACCGAAGGTGATCATCCAGCATCACGCGGGCGATGAACGCGATGCCCACCAGGCCGAGCGTCAAGGTGTAGCGCACCCAGATCGGAAAGTCCGACCTGGCCGTCAACAGGCGGTGCAGAAAGGCTTCCATATCGGAGCAACGTGCCCTCGGGCCTCGATGTTCCGATCGACAACGTGCGCTCCCCACTGCCTACGCGTCTCAAGCCGCGTTGGCCGCGCGGCGCCGTTTCATCGGCTTGTCGGGGAGAACGCGTATCGGCTTGAACTCGGTTTCTACGTCGTCCACGCCATCGCAACGTGGACAGACGAAGCGATGCAATATCGTGCTTGCGGAGGATTGGCGAACCAGCGTCGACATTATCCATATCATCTCGACCCTGCAGTTCACGCAGGCGGGCGGCTCAAAGCCGGCGAGTGAGTCCTTCAGACGATCTACCACGCGACCGAGCCCCTTTCGGCCGCGATAGCACGGCCACGGCAGGCGTTTGTATCATTTGGTACAAAAGGGGGCTCGGTCGGCTCGAAGCTAACGGCTATTCAGTCCTGCGCGAGGCGCAGGGAACGGGGGATTCTTCTGGTCGTTGGCGGAGCTGTGGGGCGTACTGAGGAGCCGTCGCGATGTTGGAAACGAACGATCTGCTGGTGAAGTGTCCCCGATGCGGTGCGTGGCCGATGGCCGTGAGCGCGCAGAGAAGCATGGTTGCTCAGCCTGAGGTATCCTTCCGCTGCTCGCGCTGCGGCAGCGAGGAAGCCGGACGGCTCCGCCATGTTGCGGGGCCGTATCTCGCCGGTCGCAGGCGAGACGCTGCCTGACTGGACCGGCGCACAGTGGCGGCCCTCGGAACGCGCCTCGCTCGGCCGACTTGATGGATCAAAGGTCAACCCGGGAGTGGAGACGTTCATGAAACCCATCCTTGCCGCTGCGTGCCTGGTTGCACTGGCATCGATTTCACCGGCGAACGCAATGGGCTGCATCAAGGGCGCTATCGTCGGCGGCGTTGCGGGCCATATGGCCGGGCACGGCAAGCTTGGTGCCGCCGCGGGCTGCGTGATCGGGCATCATGAAGCCAACAAGCAGCAGAAGAACCCGAACGACTCGAATGCCCAGGTGCCCGCCGGGCGGAAATAGCGGCCGCGGGCCTTGGCCTCAGGGACGCCTCGAATGAAGATCCGCTCGCACTCCGAGAGCCACATCGTCGAGCTCGAGGACGGCTCGCGCTGGCAGATCTTTCCGGGCGATCTCGACCTGACGCTCGACTGGAAGCCAGAGACCGAACTGATGGTGGTGGAAGCCGAGGACGAGGTGGCCACGCACGAGCTGGTCGGGGGCAGCGGGAAGGTGCGCGTCAGGCCCGCCGGCGAGAGCTGGCCGGCAAGAGAAGTGAAGGACGCTCTGAAGGACGGCTGACGCACGCGGCAGCGGAGGAAGGCGCAACCCGCGCGGAAGAAGCGGGCTGGAAAGGCCATGGAAGACGAGAAGACCCGATTGCTCGATGAAGCCCGGAGGTGCCGGCGCCTGGCTGCCGCCATCACCGACCCGGAGGTCGTCGAGCGGCTCACGGCTCTCGCGGAAGAGTACGAGCGCAGCGGCGATGCCTCGCCGGACACGAAGGACGGGGAGGACTAAATCAAGCCTCTGATGATCCCGAGGAGAGCATCGTCGGCGGCATCGCCTGGGCGCCGGCGTCCGGCCGGAGGTCGATCCGCTGCTCTTCAGATCGTACCGCTGGGCCAAATCGAGCAGCCGCCGCCTGGTGAACGGATCCGCCTTGTCCGCCAGATCGCGCGCCCGCTGCGCGAAGCCTCTGTAGAACTCTTCACGACGCCACCCCGCAACATCACCGAGAGTGGGATTTCAATGTCGGACGGCGAAGAGGTCAAGAGGCGAGGAGATGGGTGAGAATTTTTCTCGGCTGTATTGCAGCAGGAGCCCGGACGTAGCGGGCTGCGGCCGGCAGCGGAAATCCGACGGCTGTGCTCAGGGCTCTGCCCGATTGCGCTAGGGTGGCAAGTTCGTCGGCGGCGCACCAATTTCTTTGCAGTTCCCAAACGCGGGGGAGGTGCGATGTCGACCGTCGCAAAACTGCTTGCGCGCAAGCAGGCGCTCATGGAGCAGCTGGAAAGTGATCCCGGACCCAACGAACGCGAGGAAATCGAACGGCTACTCGCTCAGCTCGAGACCGCGCTCAGCCTGCTCGCGCCAGGAGACGTCGCCGCCACGCCGAGCGAAGAATAGGATGGAACGCAAATCGGCCCCGGCAACCGTATTGCTGCCGAGGCCGATCGTGTTCAAACTGATCCGACGCTTTCGCCGTTCAACCCGCAGTCCCGGGCTTGGTTCCATCGAGCCTGCCGCGCGTCGCTCTCCGAGCCGAGTCGTCTCTGCCGTCGCAACAAATGGGACGGAGCCCGGAGTGCCTAGGAGTCCGGGTCTCCGCAACCGTAACGGCACCGGAGCGCGCGCTCATGCCGCTCGGTACGCTTTCAACTCTACGCCTGTCGATCGGGTTCGCTTTGAGCCAGCTCAACTTTGCGTGCCTGCACTTGAAGCGCTTTTCCGCAGCGCCTCACGCTCTCGGCAAAGAGCGAGAAAATCTCGTTCAACCAGCTCAACCGGCAGACCGGCCACCGCATCAAGTACCTAAAGGTCGATGCCGACACGGGTCATGAGGTGCCCAACGAGGACATCGTCAAGGGCTACCAGCTTGAGCGTTCACATATGGATTCGAAGACGGTTCGCCAGACTTCAACGCGATAATACTGGTTATCTGCTCAGACGCCGCGGCCGGGTCGTTCATCGTGCTCGACAGCCCCTTTTGCCTAAAAGCGCAGGACCTGAACCGCTCTGTTCTTGTAGTCAGATTGATGCTCGACACGCAAATGCTCGCAAGGCTCAGATAGCCCTGCGTTTAGACCGATGGAGATCTCTCAACTCCCCTAGTCGCCAGGCTTCGCCATCGCTCCATCGACGCAGCGCATCCGCTTCGGCATAGAGGTCTGCAATGCCTTCGGGCTGGTCGTCCTCAAGGAAGTACGGCCCCCACACACCGTCAAACACGGGTTCTACCGAATAGGTCAGCTCGGGGAATAGCGGCCAGCTAAGTGGAAGAGTGTCTGTAATCGCTGGTCCAGGTCCGCGCAGGTAGCTGCGAAGCACGTCGAACATCAATGCAACCTGAGGCGTTCTGCCGAGACTGCTTTCGACAACCCTCAGTGACGGGACAAGCCGCTTATTGTTGCTATGCATGACTCCTGACAGTACAAGCGTTGCTTTCTGTACACATACAGTGGTCACTATCTGCCGGAGTGTCGATAGCATTACCCCGTTGAAGCCTTCCGGACCATAAACCTCTTTCATGACACTCAGGATCTTCTTTGTACGAATCGTGCTCTTATAGGCAAACACCCCTCTGAAAATTGGTGGCGCATCGATATCCATCGACGGGTCCGCAGCATCCAGGTGATCGAGGGCTTCACGCAATACGGCTGCAGTTAGCGTGCTTTTTACTTCGAAGATGGCTTTGACTGCCTGACGGTCGATCACCACTAGATCCCCCGCACGAAATCTTGGAGCGTATTCAATTCTATCGTAGATGATGATATCAAACTGACTGTCGCACCCATATAAAAAACCGGTTGCGACGTGATAACGATCAGGTACCGCGTTCTGCAGCAGGGTCCTAAGCAGTTCCTCTCTAAATGATCCCACAGTGGGCCAATGCCGAACTAGCCCTTCTACACGAGCAGCACTGGTTTCCAACTCATCGGCAAAACCGGAGGAATATTGCGCCTCGCGTTCTCGAGCGTAATTTTCCTCGGACATTTTGATGATTAGCTTATCGCGTTTTCCTTTGGCGGCCACCTCGTAGCTGCCGATAGCAACACTCCACTTTATGCATCCCACGACCTCTTCCATCTGCTCCTGCGAGAAGTGTTTTTGTAACTCCGCGAGCATGTCGTCGAGGGAAACTGACTTGCCGTGCTTAGCAATGAAATTGCGGCTTATGTGACGCGTCTTTGACGCCAGCTCACGTTCTTCGCTGTTGGCGGTCTCCAATGATGCTAGACTAAACGGCGTTCTGTACACACGCGTGTTGCGCGGTAGAATAAACTCCTGCAGGGTTCGAGTTGAGTGGAGTCTCACCTCGTCGCTAGAATAGTCGGCGCAGCGTAACGGCTGTAATTCTTGCCAGTCGGCGTCGATCGGAAGACATCCGTCACCGGGTCTCAGCTCAGAGGCTAAAATCACAGTCATTTTTCACCAGCCAACAATGTGCGATACTCGCACCTCGCCGTATAGAATAGTCACAATCGTTTTAGATCAATAAGTTGCCTCGCATAATCTTCGTTATGTTAAATGGCGCCTCACAATCTCTAAACTCCAACATCGGCAGCCGCCGCCAACCAGCTGGGACTCCGCAAGCATGAACTCGCGGAGGCCCGTAGTTGGGTGTTTCGCTTCACTTGAAAGAAGAGGTCGCCTTGTCGACGCGCATGGCAAGCTCCTTAATGGTCGCGATCGTTGCCTCCGTCTGTTTGGCCTTCTCAAAAAGATCCTTGCCTTGGTCAACATAGCGACGAAAGCCGCCTACGCCGTTGATGCCCTCAATGTTGTTGACGCAGCGCGCGTAAGCTGAGTTATCGCCGTTGTGGAGATCTGTGCTGCTTTCGGTCGGGATGAGGGGCCAGCCGCGTGGATTGGGACGATCGCTGACTTCCTGCTGAGGATCCCACTTCAGTCCTGCGTCGAAACTGCCCGACTGGGTGGCGTACCAATTCACAAAGCGTGTGCGGCGCTCCGGTCGATCTGGTCTGTCCGGCGGGCCGAGTTCGCCGCCACGGGCGATCACTAATTCGGATCGGGTATAGTAGCCCAGCCAAACCGACCTGGGCTGGCCATCAACCATATTCTTGCAGTTGTTGGCATCGTTCGTGAGTCGGTTTCGAACGTCTGCGGCCGAGCCGGCGAGATTGGGATCGATGCACTGTGCGAACCAGGTCCCGATCTGGGTGTTGAATGCTTTCGCTTTGGCCGCGGATATCTTCAGAGCGGCCGCAATGGACAGGTAGGATATTGCGGCCGTGGCGACTGCAAAATATCCCGGATATCCATAACCTCTCAAGTTGAGTGCGTTCTGGAGTTGATCTTCGGCAATCTGCTCGATCTTGTGAAAATGAGGGGATGCCTTGCTGAGCTTGTTGATGTCGGAATCTGAAAGATCCGCTATTTCGATAGAAAAGCGGTCGATCTGTGTCTGCACGTCGATTGTGAGTCGCTTTCGAAAGGCATCGTCGAGTGCGACCGGAATATAGGCGCGCAGCGCCTCGATTTCCTTCAAAATGGTGTCGACGCTGCGGATGATTGAAGAGAGGTTTTCCAGAACGTCATCGGAAAGCTTCACTTTGGAAAAGGTGCGGATGATCGAGACCAGGCCTCCAACCGCATTCAGCAAGAGAATACCTGTGGTGACAGGGTCGACATAGATTTTCAGACCATCTTCGCTCTCGACGTAACTCTCGATCGACTTCAGATACTCGGCCGACAATGACTCCCACGACTGTTCTTCAATCTGGTCTGGCATTTTGTTTCTTCCCAAGCTGTTGTCTTTAAAAAGATTGGTTAGTAGAGGCAGACTTTTGCACGCGTCTAAATTGCGGATCAAGGATAGGCCGGGTCTGCTGAGCGCTGGTGGCCACGAAAGTCCGTCGGCCGCCGAGTGATGTCGTCCAGTGTTGCCGGACTACCGGAGGGATTCAGGGGATAGAATGACAGGCGATTTGCGTTGCAGCATTTGGTTAAGCTCCGGGTCCTGCAAAACACGCTGTCGAGGCGAGAGTTGCTGGGGCTGAACAGCTTGCGGTCTGCGTGCCGGAGGCCTCGGAGGTTTTGCGCCATCTTTAGTGTCGGTCTCCCCGGGGACGCGCAGAGTCTTGAATTCCCCTTCCCCGGTCTTCTTTTCATCCGGCGGGTTCTTAGGTTGAACCGGAGGCGGCGGCGCCGGTTGCTTTGGCCAATTGGTCACCACCACTCGCACGGGCTTCGTCGGCACCGGCGGCGGCGGCGGCGGCGTCAGTGCGATCGTGAAGCGGTTGGTCAAATCGTGTGATCCCCCGAACCCGGCGTCCGCCGTAACGGGATTGGTTACGGGCTCGAGCGTGTATCCAAATCGCGAGCTGGCACTCGCCACGATTTCAAATTGCTTGGTGAAGCTCACGCCGACCAGGTCTTCCTTGTCGATGGCCTTGATGCTCCCGATTAGCCAATACGCCAGGCCCATATGCGTGCCGGACGGATCATCTCCCTTGCAGTTCTCAGGATAGCGGCGCTTTGCCTTATGAAAGGAGTTGGCGAATTTGATGTGGTTGATTCTGGTGTCCGTATCGCTGATGCCGACCTTGGGGGTGGCTGAGAGGACTGCGAGGCCCGCGGGCGCACTCACCTTGACGTTTCCGTCCGCTCCGACCGAGCGGACCAACGTGAGATCAAGGTCCGTCGCCGCGACCCAGTTCATGATGTCGCGCTCGCGGATGTCGGGGTCGTCGCTAGTTGCTACCGCAGCCAGCTCGCACTCGATGGAATCCACAATCTTGCGGATCTCCACCTTGCCCTCCTCAGGCGAACTCGGAAATGCTGTGCAGCCCGCCAAGCCTATAAGGCCCAGACACCCCATCCACTTCATGCCCTCACCCCCGCGAGACTTAAAAGCCTAAAGACGGGCGGTTGTATCGTCAAGGCGGGATCGCCCTTCGATTGCACGCGCCGAATGAAGAGGCCCCCGAACCGGGGGACCTCTAAATTCGTGAAAGCAAAAGAAGAGCGGCTTGGACCCCTTGCCGGCGGCCAGGGTCCACCAAAGCAGCCTGGAGCGCCTTCAGGTCGCTGCCCGCCGCGCAGATCAGGCAATCTAGTCCATTGGCGATCCTCTCCACCTGCCATGCAGGCAGACCGGCTGCGGAGAGAGCGTCTAGGAACGCATTAAAGCTCGTTTCAAGTGCTCGGCCGGGGTCTGCACCGGAAACCTCGTCCGAACGGACTAATTGCCCGCTGGACGGGCGGTAGGGCCCGGCGTTTGCAGCACCACTTTTCCCGACACCGAAAGTCCAGGTGTCACTACCAAGTTGAATCCCTGTCGGTCTTCATGGCCCCAAGCGGCGCCAACCTTTGTCCACTGGGCCTTGTCGCCTTCGCCGTTGACGATGAACGCGTCGAAAGCGCGTTTAGGCATGGCTGTTGAGCGATCCCAGCAGTCTAATCGCGTCGGCAACAGCAGAACGGAGAGTTCGGGAAACCGCGGCGCGACTGCCTTGTTGGCCCCGGTGACACGTCAAGCAATGGGACATGGAATCTGCAGCTCGCCCTCAAGGTGCGGACTCCCTCGACGACGCTTTGCTGCTCGCGCGAGAAATCCGGCTCTATGGCGCGCAGCAGTAACAGGACGAAGGACGAACATGCCGCCAGTCTCGTGTTGCATCCGTGTTGCACGGAGCCGATGTCCTGCCGCGTAACCCCTTGTAATTCCACGAACCGGACGGAGCATACGGAATCGCCTCTTGGCGCTGGAATCAGCGACAGAACGAAGCGCGTACAATGAGGAAATGGCTTATTCTATTGGGCTTCTAGCGTAGGAAAAGCTGGCGATCCCGGCATGACTCGAACATGCGACCTACGGTTTAGGAAACCGATTAGCAGACTGGAACGCCAATGACTTAGCCGCTCCGTGTTGCAGATATGTTGCGCAGGACATTCGAGCTCACGAGGCACCTCACAACCTGCAGTCAGGCGGCGACACTCCTCGACTACCAACTTTCTCCGAACGGTCGGAGTTCAACATTGAACGACCAAGCGCTGTGGTCCTGGTGGGCGACATGCCAAATCTCGCTCGCGATCGCCTGCGGCTTGATGAAGAAATCATCCGGCCGCTCCGGCCACCGCTTTCGCGTCCATTCGAGGTCGATCACGGCATCGATCACGACATAGGCGACGTGGATTCCTTGCGGCCCCAGATCGCGGGCCATGGACTCCGCCAGGATCCGCTGCGCCGCTTTGGTCGGCGCGAAACCGGCAAAGCCAGCCTTGCCACGCAACGCCGAGGTATTGCCGGTGGCAATGATGGCGCCCGCACCGGCCGCGATCATCGCCGGGGTCAATCGCCGAGCCAGATACAACAGCCCCATCGTGTTGACCTGAAAATTGCGGTTGAGGATGGCCGGATCGATCTCCCGAAAGGTGCCGAACGCACCGCCGACGGCGTTGTGGATGACGACCGTGGGATGGCCGAGATCACGCTCCACGGCGGCTCCGATCGCTTCGACTTGGTCGGGATCGGAAACATCGCAGCGGAATCCTTTGGCGCCCGGCAGTTCCTTCTCCAGGGTGGCGAGACGTTCCTCGTTCCTGGCGAGCAAGGCGACGCGATAGCCGCTCTCGGCAAATCGCCTTGCGAGAGCGGAACCTGTGCCGGGGCCGACACCGGATATCAGGCAGACAGGCGCGGTCATGCGATCAGTCCTCCTCGCTCGGCCGGCTGCTCAGGCAGCGGCCTTCGACAACAGCTTTTCGACGTATGGCTTTAGATCAGGCCGGAAATGCACGTGCTCGACGAGACGGGAGAAATGAGCAAAAGTCAGCGGATAGTCATCTTGGACCGCCGGATAGAGGATCCTCTCCAGCCCAAGCTTGCGCAACTGATTGGCCCGCGCATGCTCGTTCATGAAAAGCGCAAGCTCCGCGGCGAAGCAGATGTCGGCCAGCGATAACCCCGTGCCCACCAGCGCCTCGCGCTGCTGCGATAGCGCCTGCTCGATGCCCGAAGCATAGATCGCAAACGCCTCCTGGGCTCGCGCATGGACGGCGGCATCGACCGTGCCGCTCGATAGTGCCAGGAGGTAAATCTGCGAATCCCTGGCGAAGACCAGGCTGACATCGAGAAAGCTGTCGATCCTCGACGCCTCATAGGCGTCACGCCCGTAGAGCGCGAACTTCGCCGCGCCGAGCCGTGCCACCGCCCGCATGATGCTGTTCGATTCGAATATCCCTGTTGTCCCGTCAGGCCCGAAAGCGGCGGGCACGTTGCCGAACGGCTGCGCTGCCATGAACGCATGGGTCTTGAAGAGTTGCGAACCGGTCAGCCCAACGCGACCGGTTCGCGCCAGCGAAGATAGCGAGGCGCGTTCATGCTCCGCCAAAGGATGGGCGTCATAGTCCCACAACCAGTCCCGGAGCTCCTTGGGCGGAGCTCCCCTGACCTCGACCTCCACACCGCAGAACCGCGCTGCGATGGTTGCCTTCCAGACCCGGGGGTTCGGCAAGTAGGAGAATATCCGCAAGTCGGCCATGATGGCGTCCTCCTGATCGTCTCCGCCCTCGCCGGTCCTCGCCTCGAGGCCGAGAAGTCACGCGGGGAATGGGTTACTCCGAGCTTGCGTCAAGAATCCCGCCGAACGGCTCCCACCGGCTTCCGGTCCATCGCTGAAGTTGCAGCTGCGTCCAGACCATGTTGTTGGCTTCGCTGGTGTTGATCCGAATGCCCGGCAGTGCCGTCGACAACGTGAAGTTCTTCAGCGACTTCGCCTGCTTGATGACGTTCTCGCGCGAGAGGTCGTCGCCGCATTGCTTGAGGATCTGCTCCAGCAGCATGCCCTGCTGATAGCCGGTCAGATAACTCGTATTGGTGATATCGGAGCCTGCCAGATACCGATCGAAGAAGGCGCGATAGGCCTTGATTGCCTCGTCGTCCTTCCAGCTCTCGTCGTTGGGATCCTTGTTGAAGGTGCCGACGATGACGCCCACGGAATTCTCGAGCCCTGCCGGTTTGATCGTTCCGGCGATCGACGACGACGGGAAATTGATCAGGATCGTGGGCTTCCACGCCGTCTCGGCCGCGCGGCGGATCGCCTGCGCGGCGAACTTGGGCGTGCCTGCGATGAACAGCGCCTGCGCACCCGAGCTCTTCAGCGCCACGACCTGCGAGTCGATCGTCGGCTCGGTGACTTCGTAGCTGGCGGTGACTACGCGCTTGTCGAACTCGGGGCCGAGAACGGCCTTGAACGCGTTGACATAGTCGCGGCCGAGATCGTCATTCTGGTAGAGAATGGCGTATTTCGCCGAGGGCAACGCGCGCGTCAGATATTTGGCGTAGATCTTTCCTTCGGTGTCATAGCTGACGAGGCCGGTGGTGGTCAGCGGATAGTCCTTGACGCTGGTGAACTTGCTTGCGCCTGTGACGATTGCGATCGTCGGCACGCGCTTGGCAGCAAGATATTTTGCCACGGCAGTGTTGCCTGCGGTACCGAGCTGGCTGAACATGAACGCGACATCGTCGCCTTCGACGAGTTTCCGTGCATGCTCCACCGACTTCGGTGGGCTGTAGGCGTCATCCAGCATCAGATAGTCGATCTTGCGTCCATTGATGCCGCCGCGATCGTTGACCGACCGCATATACGCCAGCACGCCATGCCCGACCTGGCCGATCGAAGAAGCAGGCCCGCTGAGCGGAAAGATGCCGCCGATCTTGATGCTTGTCGCGGTGACACCGACCGGATCGGCTGCCCAGCAGGGCGCGGATGTCGCAATCAGGAGTGCACAAACGAGTCGGATGCCTCTAAACATCGCGTATTCCTCCAAGGTTGCTTTTTGAGCGCGGCCTTCCGTCCGGTCGGCCATGAAAACTTGGCGCTACTTCAGGCGGCCAATTTGAGAATCTTGACGACGTCGCCGGGCTCACGGATCGGTTGCGGATTGGCCCGCGTGAAGATCGATAGCATGGCGTTCTTGCCGATCAGCTCGAAGCGGTCCTCAGCCACGCCGACGTCGGCGAGCCGCCGCGGCAGGCCGAGCTCCGCGATGAAGGCTGCGAAGGCCTCGCCGGCATCACGGCCGGGCGCGCCGAGCGCGGCGGCGACGGATCGCTGAGCCACCTGCGTGGCCGGCAGATTGTAGCGCAGCACGCTCGGCATCATCACGGCCGTGCAGAAATAATGCGGCACGTCGCAGGTCCCACCGAGGACATGGCCGATGGCATGACTGGCACCCATCGGAACGCGCGACTGCAATCCAAAGGCTGACATCCAGGACCCCAACTGGCAGCTCAGCCGCGCCGCCTCGTCGTTCGGATTGTCCCTGGTGCGCCGGAGCCCGTCGTGCAGATAGCGCAAGCCCTGCTGGCACACGGCGTCGACGAGCACATTGGGACGGCTGGAGCAGATCGCCTCGATGCCGTGATCCATCGCACGCGTGCCGGATCCCAACCACAGTTTCTCGGGAGTGTATTTCGTGATCGCCGGATCGAGGATGATGCTTCGCGGCATCATCATCGGATGATTGAATATCTGCTTAAGCTTGCGGCTGGTATCGGTGACCAGCGCACCCGAATTGTATTCGCCGCCCGAGAGCGTGCTCGGAATCGCGATCATCCGCACCTTCGGGGTTCGGAACGGCCCGAAGCGGCGGTCCGGCGTGGTCTCGAAGCCATCGAGCCCCATTGGCTCAAAGATCTCGTGCTCCATGCACATCAGCACGATTTTTGCCGCGTCGACCACCGAACCGCCGCCGATCGCGACGACGAGATCGGCCTGGGCGTCCTTGGCCTGCCGGGCAATCTGCGTGACCACGTCCCGCGTCGTGTGCTGCGGCACCCCATCAAAGGTCGCGGCATGGCGTGCGCCGAGCGCCGACCGAATCTTCTCGATCTCGTCGGTCGTGGTGTTGAGGGTGCGGCTTGCGATCAGATAGGCGCGCTTGGCGCCCAGGCGCTCGGCCTCCTCCCGCAGCGCCTCCGGCGCAGGCTTGCCGTAGATCACGGATTCCATGCTGGGATATTGATGGCTACCGACGACAGGCATGCTCTTTCTCCCTTGTGTACTTTTCTCCGCACCGCTGCGGCGTCAGGTCACGACGCCGTCCGGCTTGTGCTCCCAACTCACCCTTCGTCAGGCGACCGCGCGCGCCCGCTGCGTCTCGACCTTGCCGTCGAGGAAGCCGGTCAACCGCTGGCGGATGATCGATTCCGCCTCCGCCATGATGCGATCGATCAGTTCCTTGACCGTTGGGATATCGTGGATCAGCCCGACCACCATGCCGCAGCTCCAGGCCCCGGCATCCATCTCTCCATCGACCATCACTTTCGGATAGACGCCGGCCACCTGGTCGAGGATGTCGTCGATCTTCAGGCTTGCGCCCTTTTCGCGCTCGATCTCGAGCAATTCGCTGACGCCCTTGTTCTTCAGCACGCGCTCGGTGTTGCGGAGCGCGCGCATCACCAGGACCGTGTCGAGCTCGGTCGCCTTGACCAGCGCCTGCTTCACGTTGTCATGGACCGGCGCTTCCTTGGTCGCGACGAAGCGCGTGCCCATGTTCATGCCGGCCGCACCCATCGCGAGCGCGCCGACAAGACTGCGTCCATCCGCCATGCCGCCGGAGGCCACGAACGGGATCTTCAGTTCGTCCGCCGCCCGCGGCAGCAGGATCATGTTCGGGATGTCGTCCTCGCCGGGATGACCGCCGCATTCGAAACCGTCGACACTGACAGCGTCGCAGCCGATCTTCTCGGCCTTGAGCGAATGCCGTACCGAAGTGCATTTGTGGATCACCTTGATGCCGGCCGCGTTCAGCGCCGGCATGTAGGCTTCCGGGCTGCGGCCCGCAGTCTCGACCGCCTTGATGCCGCCTTCGCGAATGGCGGCGATGTATTCCGGATAGGGCGGCGACGACAGCGTCGGGACTACAGCCTTTCGCACCGACGCCTCGAACTGCTCAGGGCGTTCGTCCCGCGGCTCACCAGTATCGATCACTGGGAAATGAATCGGATTCGGGAGGACTTCATGTCGTTCGATGCATCTCAGCGCACCGATCCGACCTGGCCGAACGACATGGCCTCGGAAGATCTCGACGCGTTGGAAGCTTTGGCAAGCTGAACGATCAGCCGTTGCGCGACCTCTGCCGCAACTTCTACGCTCGCCAAAAGTGTGGCGGAGAGGGAGGGATTCTCGACCGATGACCGCGGATTCTCCAAAAACCCCGCAAAATAGAGCATTCCCGCAAAGGCCGGCGGTAGGTTCGCGACCACCAGTGTACCACCTCACTGGGCTGGGAAGGACTCATGACGTACCCGTTCTCGGCGCCCTTGTTTGCGATGATGAAACTTACGCTGGCGGAGAGCGATGCGGCGTCGGTCTTGTGACCTCGGCTCGCCATTCCTTCGATCAGTTTCGACTTCGCCTGTTCGTTGGTAAGTTCCAGATTTTTCCGAAGCTCTACTTATGCGCTGGAATCATGACCTCCTCGACGAGACCCTGCTCCGGATCAATCATGATCGCCCGCACCGCGGCGGGGGCCCTGGGACGCACCTCGATGGCAGTCCAACGAACCATCGTGACCACGTCGTCCAAGCGCACGTGCGCTGAACTCCGCTCCCCCGGTCCGATGGAGCGGCCCACGATCAGACCAGGTCCAGCGATCGGCCGAGATCCTCCGATGATGAACGCCTGTGCGCGCTCTTCGACTCCGGCAAACAAGACGTCGCCCTTCGGAAATTTCATGGCCACCCGCGGCTTCTCTCCGAAATAGTCGCTCAGCCGCGCATCCTTGCTGATGTCGATTCTGGCGACCGATTTCATATTGGGATCGATCAAGATTGCTTTCATGCTGTCGAACTCCTCGAGTGATCGTTCCCGCAATTGGGCTTTGCGTGGCTTCTCTGTTCTCGGCGATGAGGGACCGGACTTTCTCAAGCCACCTTTTCGCAGGCGTATGGCCTGAATTCGCCGTCGACGAAGACGCGCGTCTTGTTTCCAATTGGCGTTGCGCTCGCGGAGTTCAGCCAAAACGGCCTTCTGGTCGCGCAGGCGGCCCTCGAGCTCGGCCACATAGTATTTCTTGCGATCGGAGAAAGACACGTGCTCCGACAGCTTGCCCTCACTCGCCGCCGCCACCTGCCCATAGCTGTCCGCGGTGAAGCGGAACATGTGCGGATAGTTCCGACGCTCGCCCCAGTGCGGCGAGATCGTGGCTACGACCTCGGCACGATTGGCACTGACGTCGGCGATCAGGCGCTTCGTTTCCTCGCAACGCGCTTCGTACTTGCGGATGTATTTCAGCAGCACATCGTTCGTGACCTCGAGGGGGCTGTGGTGCGTGCCGGCGCACGATGCGGTCTGGTAGCCATCGCCCGGGCGGGTGTAGCCGTGGTGCGCGATCGCGCCGAACTTGGCGCAGATGCGGCGACCGCAGAGCTGGCACGTCATCTCCTCGCCGGCTTCATACGCGGCAAGCTGCAGCCGGGCCTTCTGCTCGACGCGCTCGGCTCGTGCCTTCTCGTTGATGGCGCGCTGCTCCAGCTTGTGAACCCGGGTCGGCAGGGCATCGACATAAGAGCTCAGGGCGCCCCGCTCGATCCACTGGGGCTTGTCCGTCCAGCGCTGCGTCGTGGTCGTTCCCATGGAGCGCCCGTGAAGCATGACGGGAATCGGCGGCCCGTCAGGCAGTCGGATGTTGTGGGACGTCTCCACCATGCCGTCCGGCCTGCACCGGATCTGCCGGATGCTGCTGATCTTCTTCCAGTCGACGTCGATCGCTTCGTCGATTACGTGCTTCGTATCGTACGACAACGCGACCCGAAGCACCTTCTTCGCCGACCACATCCACTTGGTGCCAAGGTCGTCGACGACGGCGAAGGCCTCGGCCGACTTGCGGCCGCGCAGTTCGATGGCTTTCGTCAGCGCCTCATCGAGCGAGACGAACCTTAGCGGGTCCCTGTGCTCATCCAGCGCGAGCGCCTTCGCACGCGTATCCAGGATCATGTACTTGCGGCCGATCATGACGTCGCTCCTTCGTTCGCGGAGCACTTTGCTCGCGAGCACTCCAGCTTTAGGACCGCCGGCTTTATCTGATCAGCGGCTGATCATCAGCATGGCTGGATGAAAAGCGGCGGGCAAACCGCAGTGGGAAGCTAAGCTCTCAAGATGCGCCAATCGGGAATTGTCCCCAGAGAAGTTTGCGTATGCGCGGCCTGCTTCCTTTCCGGCGTGGACTTGCGCGTCGCCCGGGACGCGCCGGATGGCGCCGAAGCCAAGATCAAGGAACGCAAACCGGGCTACGAGAAGCTGCTCTGCTACTCGCCCTGCACTCTGGCCGAGTCGCGCCGGACGCTGGGGCCACGCCGACCACCAAGTCTGGCTGAAGGACAAGTTCAAGCAAGGAAAATGACTGACCGGGTCCGCATTCTGGCCGATTTCGAGCCGCACGCGCGCACGGTGATGGCTCGGGCGGTCCACCGCGAATGGGCAGGCGACCGCGATGGCGTCGAGCGAGCTCGAGACCGTGATCAGGACCATCGCCGAGGACGAGCCGGTGACGCTGCTCGCGCCGCCGGCCCTCCTCGGCGCCCCCGGGTCCGCTTCGAGGGCGCCGAGGTAGAGATCCTGCCGACGCCGGTCGAGGATGTCTGGATGCGACATCGCCCCGGTGTTCGCCAAGCGCGGGCGACAGACCATCGCGATCGACCTCTTCAAGGGCTGGCATAACTCGCACCGCCGCCTCTCCCGTTCCCGGCGACCGCTTGGAACGGACCTTCGACTTCGGCATGCCAGTGATCGGCGTGCCCTTCGTCGGCGAGGGCGGCGCCTTCGAAGGGCGCGGGCTCGCGGTCGCGACCCGCACCTGCCTGCTCGCGCGCAACCCCCATCTTTCCGAGGCCGGCATCTCGGCGACCGTCCGCGCCCTCGGCATGCATACGACGATCTGGCTCGAAGGCGACCAGGGCGAGCCGATCACCTCGGGACGGACGGGTATCTCTCCTTCGCCCCGACGGCACCCTTTTGGCCGAGGCAATCGGACGCGGTCGCGGAAGCCGGAAACGCGAACGCGATCTCGTCGCCCACCGATGGCCATCTTTTTGCCGTCCGGCGGGTCGTCGCGCCGGACGCAGCCGTCTTGCCGACGAACCCGACGGCGGCGCCGCCACCTATCTCACCTTCTTCGTCACGTGGCGGGGTGATCACCGCCGGCTTTGTGGATCCCGCCGGCGACTACGCCGCACGCCCGGACCTCGCCGCACGCTTCCTCAGCCGCGAGATCAGGATGCTCGAAATCGGAACTATCCTACGCGGAGGCGGCGGCATCCGTTGTCTGACCCAGCCGGTGCCTGCCTGAAATCGTCGCGAGGCGAGACGTATAGAAGCAAAGCCGTCCGCCCGCACTCGTCACCGACTGCAAACTTACAAAATGAAAGCTTACAGATTTTCGCGGAGCAGTTTTACAATACCGGGAAAATCGGACTGCGCTGCCTTTCTTGACAAAATTGGTGAGCACTACGCATGTAGTGCTCACCGTGGTGGTTTACGCGGATTTGTAAAGCACCGCGTCGCGTTCTCAGGACGCAGAAATGCCCCGGAGCCGGCCGGCTCCGGGGCATTTCTGCGTCCCCAAGTCGCTCGCTAGACGGCCCGCACGAGCGCCTGCCTCTTCACCAGTTGCTTCGCCTTCTCGGCCTCCTTCTGCTTGCGGCGCTCCGCCCGGTAGTCGCTCGACAAGCGGCCGACGGGCAGGGGTTTTTCGAGCTGATCCTCGCGCAACCCATGCTTGCTGGCGTTCCTCTCCCACCTGACGAACTTCTCGATCAACTGGTCGTTCTCCTCGCGGAGGCTGCGGTTCTGGGCTTCCAACGCCGCGATCCGCTCCGCCTCGCTCCTCCGCCTGGCCGGCGGCGGCCCCCCCTTGCGCAGCCGGTCTTTCGCCGCGTGATAGGCGTCCAGGATGTCCTCCTGAGCCTCCAGCGCTTGGCGGCTGAACCGGAATCCGAGCTCCGTCTCGACGTGCTCCACCACGGCGCGCCAGGTGATCTTCGGCCTCCTCCAGTTCTCCAACAGGGTCACGATCCGCGGGATCTTGCCCTTCAGCCGGTGTCCGGAGCCGCCGACGGAAGCCTCGCGGGCGGACCTCATCGAGTGGCCTCCTCGCCGGCCAGGATCGCCGGCAGATCGAGCTGCACGAGGGTCCCCTCCGGGATGGAGGCATCGTCGTGCTTTGCCAGGGCGGCTTCGAGGGCGGCGATCTCCCTTTCGAGATGCCGGACGTAGTTGCCGGCGCCGGCCTGGCCGTCCTCCTGCTCGGCCTTGGCCCGCGCCAGCAGGATACGGTTTTCGCGCAGGCTGCGGACGATCTCCTCGCGGTGCTCCGGGTCGCCCTTCAGGATGGTGTGCTTGTCGCAGGCCGCGCAGGCGCCGTGACGGGGGCACGGACTCGATATCCAATCTCGCGCGCACATGCCGTACGGCGTGATGTGCGCGGTCGCCAGGACCGCCTCGAGGAACGTGTCCCGGTCGCGCGGCGTCTTGGAGCGGGCGATGTCGGCCATCGCCCCGATCCCCCTGCCTTGGCCCAGCTCCTTTCTCGCGTTCTCCGCGAGGGCGTCGGGCGTCCGGTGGTCGTACGCCCGCAGCGGCCGGCCGGTGACGTGTCCGAGCCAGTTCTGCACCTGCTCGGCCGACATTTCGCGGCTGAGCGCGAGCGTCGCGAGCCAGCGGCGGAACATGTGGCTCGTGAGGTGGATGTCCTTTCCGTCCGGTTCGGTGAACCCCATCCGTTTGAAGATGCCGTATTTGCGCCCGCCCTTCGCATCCTTCTCTTTCTCGCCCGTCATGAAGAAGCGGAGCTGGTCGTTGTTCATAAGCGCGACAGTGGACCGGAAGGGCCGCTCCCTCCAGAAGAACAGCTTCGGAAACAGGAAGAGGCATTCCGACAGCTTCCACTCGAAATCGGTGGTCAGGCAATTCATCTCCCGGATCCGCTTTTCGACGTCTTCGCGGCAAACGCTTTCCTCGTACACCGTGACATGCTTGTTTCTGAGCCAGCGATGGACTTCGCGTCCGACCACCTTCTTCAGATTGGAAACTTCCATCGGTTCGTCGACGGGATGCTCTCCCAACAGCGTGCGGACGCGCTGGTTCAAGGCCCTTTCCTTCGCCTTGTGGCTCGGCGATTTGGACATCCGCCGCGCGAGTTCGTCCGGACTCACGTTCGCCCCGCGGATCGATATCCCGTTCGCGTGCAGCCATTCGTAGGCGGCGTTCCGCGATCTTTCGAGAATCGCGGCGACGTCATCGATCGACAGCCGCTTCCGAACCCGGAATTTTGCGGGTAGCCAGGCCCTCTTGGGATTGTTTTCCATGTAGGCCGCGATCTCCCGGGACGAGGCCGAGTGCTTCCTGATGTCCAGTAGGGCCCGCCGCGCCAAGGGCACGGCGGCCGAGGGAATCCATTTGATGTCCGACGAGTGATCGGGATTCTTTTCGGGCTTGTAGCGTAGGCCGTATCGGACCGTCTCGCCCGAATCCAGGTCATCGGTCGTGAGCAGCCGCCCCTCTGGTGACATCACCACTTCGCAGTCGGCCGGGAGCGACAGAACCTCGCCGATCCGCCAGGGTGCGCAGTGCAGCAGCTCGATGGTGCGCATCATGCAGACGTCCGCCGGATCCTTCACCATCTGCGCGATCTTGGGCAAAGCCTCCAGAGCAGCGGCGCTGGGCAGAGCATCCGGATCCCTTGGATTGCGGGGACCCTCATGCTCCTGATCGGGTGGGCGCGTCTCGGGAACGTAGTCGATGTCCGCCAGCGTGAACCGGTACTCGCGGGCGAGCGATGCGAGTTTCAAGAGGTTCTCCGCGATCGCCACATGCGACCACTCCTTGTCCTCGCGGCGTACGGCGGCCAGCTCGGCCTGAACGAAGTGGTCGGTAGTCAACCGGACGGGATCGTAGGCCAGATCCTCGAGCTGGTCGTGCAAGTAGCGGCCTGCCCGCAGCAAGGCCAGGTGTCTCTCGGGACCGCCGTTCGGATCCGCCGCTTCGGACAGACGAATGATGGACTTCAATAGCGTTGCGAAAGGCTCCTGCAGCTTGCGACGCGAGGCGGCCATCTTCGCAGCCTCGCCGTTCCTGTGGACCGTGAACCACAGGTTGACCCGCCTCCGCCCCGCGGAAGCGGCCTTGATTTCCCAGCGCTTCTTGTCGAATTGCAGATCCGCTCCGAACGCTCCGCTCAGGCGCGCCGCTTCCTCGAGCCGCGCAAGGTTGACTTTCGGATCGCCGCGGGTCGACCCGGGGTCCAGCGCGATGACGACATCTCTGGCCATTCATTCGGCTCCTGAATTGAGTTTTTTGATGTCGGCGATGACCGCGCGCACGCCATCCATCGTGGCGTCCTGAATGGCGACCATGCGCGGGTCCATCTTGCTATGCTTTCGGCGGTCGCGGTCGGCTTCGAGCTGCGCAAGCAACCGTTCGTGAGGCGCGCCGATCCATGGTTCGAACTGCGGACAGACGTAGCAGGCGTAGGGCATGGCACGGCCGCACCCGCCGCTGCTGCCGCAATTGCCGAGGTCCTCGCCGCGATCGTTCTCGCGGTCGAAATAGGGTATGCGGCTGGATGCCGGCCGGTGCCGATCGGCTTCGCTGGATTTCTCGACCAAATTGCCCAGAAAAGTTCCCGCGACGAGCTTCATGGCATCGCCGACCGCGACATCGAGCTTCTCGACGATGCGATGGTTGGCGTATTCGTAGTGCTTGATCGCACCGGTGGACAGGTGATCGAGCGCGTCGGCCACAGCTCGTGCCGATTTGCCGCTGGCGATCAGGTTCGTTACGAAAGTGCTGCGGAACCGGCGCTGATTGAGACGAAGCGGGTTGCCGTCGCGCGAGTGCGCGTCGAGGCGATCGGACGCGCGTTGCAGCAGTTGGGAGAATTCGAGGGGCGTAAGATGCAGCGCGTACTCCGACATCGAGGGCGTCAGGTCCTCCCGTTTCTCGTCCCGCATGAAGATCGGAATGGCCACCTCCGCCGGGCGGTCACGGCCGTACCACGCGCGATACTGACCGTCGGCCATGGCTCGATTGCGGTCGATCAGTCGCTGGAGATACGGCGCCCAGTCGCCGTCGATCTGGCGAGGACGAAACTCCATCCGCTCCTTCGGAAGGCGCTTCTTGTGTCGCGGCACCATGAGGATGTGGTACGTCGTCGCGCCCGCGGTCTCCATGCAATAGTCCTGAACCTGGAGCAGCGACAGCGGACCCGAGTTCGTACCGAGCGACATTCCGAGCAGGATCGCGACGCGCTCGTCGAGATCGAGATCTTCGTCCGACGCTCCGAGGGCCTTGTCGAAAAGATCCTGGCGCTCCCGATCGGTGAGTGGTCCCTGGTTGGGGTCCTTCTTGCGCGCGGTCCGTCCATGCGGATTGGCGCGGATCTTGATCCTCTTGAGAAGCCCCGCCTCTACGTTATCGAAGCCGGGGTATTTGGAGGCCGCCGACCATCGGTACCAGTTCCGAAAGCGCGTCAGTTCGGCGCTCCCTGCCCGCCTGTCTTGCCGCAGCTCCTCGAAGGCGCTGAACCTCATCGTGCCGTCGAATTGTTCGAAACCGGGGCACTTGGCGAGGAGCTCGTACATGTAGAACAGCCCGCGGACGGTGGGAGGGGCCCAGACCCGGATCCGGCTTCGCGCATATTCTCGCGCCGCCTTCAGTATCGGAGGCGGCAGGCGCTCCAATTTCGTCCAGTCGAGCGTGAGCGCGTGGCCCGGAGTGTTCAGTTTCCATTCGTCGATCGAGCAGTCGACCGGACGATTGGCGATGTCTCGGACTATGTCTTTTTGCATTGCTCCATCTCCCTTCGTCGCGCCATCCACTCCCGTTGCATCTCAACGATGACCCGCGCCGCCTCGCGTTCGGCGGAAAGCCGCGCGTAGTGCGCGGGCTGTCGGCTGCCGCGAGCCCACCCCATCAGGTACTCCCGAATTTCCGTTTCCCTGGGCCCGAGCCTCTCCTGTCCCAGTTCGGTGAACATGTCGTTCCAGGTTCTGCGCAACGCATGCGGCGTCAGGCCCAGAGGCAACCCCTCGGTACGCATCCGAAGCGCATCGAAGATCTTGTAGACCGCCGAAAGCGAAAGCGGTCCACCTTGCGAGCTGACGAAGATGTACTCGTGCGACTTCAACCGTCGCAGTGCGGCCGCGCCGCCCTGTTCGGCGACCAGCTTTCGACGATGGTCGGTGATGTATTCCCACAGCACATTGTGCAGCAGCGTGGTGATCGGCAGGAGACGCGGCATCGTTTTGACGGACGGCGCCCGCGCGCGGATGTCTTGGCGCTCGTGGGGTCGACGCTCCAGCGTCAAGATCGGTGGCCCACCCCCGGGCGAAAGATGCTTCCCCATCAATCCGAGCGGCTCCGACCTGCGGAGCCCGTTTTCCCAGTAGGTGCTGATCAATGCGAAGTTGCGGAACTGATACGCCGCTTGAAAGGGATTGGTCGCCGAACCTGGCAGCATCGCTTCTAGTAGAACTAACCTCTGCTCCCGCGTGAGGGCAGGTTGAGGACCGCTTTTCCGTGCCACGACGCCATCCACTATCAGCAGCGTTGCGTTCTCGATCTCTTCCGTCACGCTCGTGCGTTCGATAGCGGTAAGATCGGCTTGGTCTCTGGCCTCGCCTGCGAGCTGCTTGATGTAACTGGCGGCGCATCGGCACCGACGGTACCATTCCTGCCCTTCGACCGTATCGGGCGCCGAAATATTCGGATTCTTCTCCTTTGCTCGCTCGATTATGGCCGCGGTGCGCGGTCCGATGGTCCTCAGATATTCGGAGAGTTCAAGGGCCTCCGCCCCGTCGAGAACGCGCCCCTTCCGCACCCGGACACGGAAATCGATGTCGCGCGTACGAAGGAAATTGTGCACCAGCGCGAGCGTACGTGCGTTGCCGTCCAGCGTGTTCACCGCACGCCCCCTCATGCGCCGCCTCCATAGATAGGCGACGGAGTCCCACAGAGGCATGCCTGACCGGTCGACGACCACGGGAAATCGCTCGCCGCTTTCGAATCGGACGGTCTTGGCCCGGAATTCGGGAAGAATGCCGTGCGGCATGGTTTCCTTGGTGTAAATGGATAAAGTGCACGAAAGGGCGAAACTCAACTAGAGCGGGTGGGACCGATCGCACGGAACCGGTAAATGCCCTGTTGGCATTCTACGAACGATTCTTCTTTCACTCCACTTTCGAACGACATGGATACGGACATCTTACCGCCCAGCGAAAGATGCGTATCGCCGTCTGTTATCGTTCCGTATGCGGACCGTGATCCTCTGGCCGCCGCCCGAAACCACTGCGATCCGACGACGAACTAGTCGTCTTCCTTCAAAATCTCCTCGCAAGCACGCTTCAGCAGAGCCCAGACGCTTTGACGGCGGTTGTGGTCTCTCACCATGCATTCCGTCGTCCGAAGCGGCGTGCCCGCCAAGGGATTCGCGTTCTCCGTCGCCTCGACTTGATAATCCGAAATTTGGTGGAGGTTCGACAGGTTTGAGATCCGCATAGATGCGATCTTCCGGCTCATAGGTTCAAAACCCCCGGGTACCACTTCGATCGTCACCAAGAGCATGCGACAGCTCCTATTGCCCGAGTTGCCGATCCATGTCTCTCGCTACGGGACACATCGCTGCGCTTCGTGCCTCCATTGGACACTACGCAATTGAGGGCGCCGCTGTGCATATCTCTCTCCAGGCCCGAGCGTTGCTTTTGATTCCGCGAAGCCCGCTACCGAGCAAATACGATCGTTCTGGGTCCCAGCGGATCGCGGCTGATGTTGATCCCGACCAGATCTTGGCACGCTAGGGCACAGACCGCGGCCAAAGTGTCGCACGTCGGCCGAGCGCGCTCCTCCAGCTCGAGGACCGACTGAGGACCGCCGTCTTCCAAGGCCAGAGCTATCCTCAACCTGTCGGTGATCGGCACATGATAGCGCGCGAACGACCATGCGAGGCGCGCGTTCGAGAACAGGGGTTCCTGCCGGACGTCCGTGGCGTCGCGTTCGAGCAGGCGAAGCCCGTGGCGCTTGAGGACGAATTCGAGCGTGGCCGCCTCCTCGACGCTGCGCTCGGGTCGGATCTCGTGCACCCCGAGAAGGAAACTCCCGTCCACGCGGTCCAGCACCACGCCGGCCAGCGAGACTTGTGGACAATCGATCTCGGGACCGGCTTGCTGATGGATCGCCCGCACGGATCGATCGAGTGCGGCCTGCTGCAAGGCATGGAGCAGAAGCGGATGATTCACCGCTATAGCCATGTCGCATTTGGGATTGATGAAGAACGTACGAGCGGCCTGGTGACGGAATCTGTGGGTGCGCATGCTCCCCTCCTGCTGATGGTTCGAATTGGGGCCTTTGGACTTTCGTTTCCTCTCGGCAGCCTCCTTTTCTCGTTGGCGCCGTGATCGAATTGGTGCCGCCTGCATCGAGATGTTGTGTACGCTATAGCGTACTGAACTCGAGTCAACGTCATCGGTAGGTATCTTTCGATGTACGTCTAGCGATCTCTGGCGGAAGGCCGGGTCTATTCGGCAAGCTTGGTGTTCGGACGCTTCAGCAGTTCGTGGGTCTCGACCCGCAGCGCCAGGGCGATCCGCACGATCGAATCGAGCGTCGCGTTGGTCTCGCCGCGCTCGATGTCGCTGATGAACGCCCGACGGGTGCCGGCTCGATCGGCGAGTTCGCCCTGGGACAGTCCCAGAGCGAGCCGCAGCTCTCGGACGTTGCGGCCAAGCGTGGTCCTGACGCGCGCCTGTACTCTTTCAAAGGATTCGAATCTTGCCACGAGCCCCCCGCGAATCCCTCACACCCCGAACGGCCGGGTGCTGGAAGGCCCGCGGTGGTCTATCTGCCACGTCTCGACGGTGCCGGCTACCGGGCGGTGTCGAAATCAAGGATTCGATTGGCCTCGACGAAAGGGATGAGCCCGGGATCGACGCGTGGCGGCGGCCCGGGCGCAAATCTGCTCCGGGTAGCGGCGGAGGAGTTCGACCCCTCGGGAGCGGTCTGGTCGCCCGGCGGATCCGCGCCTCTCAATGCCTCGAAAGCTTGCCTTTGGCCTCGAATCCTTGAATCTCGTTGCTGGTGGAGGATGGCGCCGTGACCGGAACGAGCGGAATCGAGTTGCGAACCGTCGTGGTGGAGGGCTCGATCGCGCCCCAGATGCGCCGCGCCGATGCCGCGCGCGCGAACGAATGCGGGCTCCAGATTCTGAGCCTGCCCCAGCTTGCGGCGAGACTCGCCGGCGGTTTCACCATTCCCGCGACGAAGGAGGTGTTGGACCCGGCCGTCCGGCACGCGCTCGACGAAGGCGGCTTCGTCGAACTCGAGCCCGTTCGGCGGCTCCCCGGAACGGCTAGGGCGGTCGCCCGCGCGTTACGCAAGCTCTGGGAAGCCGATCTCGACCTTCGTCGCAGAGCCGATAGTACCCGGCTCCGCGAACTGATGCTGGTCGAGGAACGGGTCAGACGGCTGATGCCGAACGCGGTGCTGACCACCCGCGACCTGCGCGACGCTGCGCTCCAACGGATCCAGTACGCGCCGAAGCTCGTCGGAGCCGTCCATCTGCAGGGGCTTTCCTTCGTTCAACCGCTCTGGCGCCCCCTGATCGAAGCCCTCGCGATGGTCGTCGAGATCGATTGGTTCGCTCCTCGTGATGCCGAAACCGACTGGTTTTCCGGAAACGTCATCCCCATCGCGGCGCCCACGCGCTCGGCGGAGCCGATCGTGGTCTCCTGCGCAGATCCTCGCCATGAGGTGGTCGAAAGCCTGCGCTGGGCACGGCGTCTGATCACATCGGGAGCCGCGAAACCCTCCGAAATCGCGATTGCGTCGACCAGTACCGCTCCTTGGGACGATCACTTCATTGCGCTGGCGGCCGAGGCGGGTCTGCGGGTGCACTTTGCGCACGGCGTTCCGGCGCTTGCCACCGCCGACGGCCAGCGCTGCGCCGCGCTCGCCGATCTGCTGATGCGCGGCTTGAGCCAGAAGCGCGTCCGTCGGCTCGTGTCGCTGACGCGAGGCCAAGGGCTAGGACTGGATCGACTGCCTGAGGGGTGGCTCGCGGCACTTCCGCGAGGCGCGGCCCTGTCCACCGTGCAGGATTGGCAGCGCGCAGTTGCCGACGCGATCCTAAAGGACAGTTCGCTCGATTCGGCACGAGAGGTCCTGCCCGTTCTCGAGACGCTGGCGGGAGGCCCGGCGGCTTCCGGCCCTGCGGCCGAGATGTTTCTGCGCGGGCGATCCCTTCAGATCTGGGAAGCTGCGACCCGCTCGGCGCCACCGGATGCGCTCGAACTTTCGCTTCGCAACATCCGGCTTACGTCGGACACCGATGCTGCCGATTCGATCGTCTGGTGTCCCGCGCGTGACCTGGCGGCCGCACCCAGAGCGCATGTACGGCTGTTAGGTCTCACCAACAGAAGCTGGCCGAGAAACACCGGCGAGGATCCGGTCCTGCCCGGACACGTTCTTCCGACGGACGAGTTCGATGCCGATCCCGTCGGTCGGGCGGACCGCAGGGCTTTCAATGTGATACTCCGAGCCGCGACGGGCAGCGCTGTATTGTCTCGCAGCCGTCGCAGCAGCCAAGGCAGCCGAGTGGGCCGAAGCCCACTTCTGCAAGGTCGGCCGGAGACCTCCCTGTCGCACGCCCGCATCCCGGAACACGCGTTCAGCGAGGCGGACCGATTGATGGCGCGGCCAGCCGATGCGGCGGGGGTGGACAGGATCCGCGCAGCGGAGTCGTGCTGGCGCAACTGGCACGTCGAACCTCTGACACCCCACGACGGGCAATTCGGCACGGATCATCCTCTCGTCGTGGCGGCCATCGAACGCGTTCAATCGGCGACTTCGCTTCGCCGGCTGCTGCAGGACCCGTTGGGCTTTGTCTGGCGGTACGGACTAGGCTGGGACGCCCCCGAAGTTCGGGAGCAGCCGCTTTCGATCTCCGCTCTGGATTTTGGCAAGCTGGTTCACGAGCTGTTGCGGCGAGCCGTGGACACGCTTGAACCGGACCCGGGCTATGCGAAGGCATCCGAAGGCGAGACCGAAGAGGCGCTCGCGGCTGCCGTCCGGTTTGTCCGCGAGACCTGGCCACTCCAAAGGCCTGTCCCTCCAACAATGCTCTGGGCCAACACCGTCGATCTTGCCGCTTCCTTGGCGCTGGTAGCTCTGTTGCGCAAGGATATTAACGAAGCAGCGACGCGTAGCTGGACCGAGGTGCCGTTTGGACAGCCCGACGGATTCGTCGCAACGCGTCAATTGCCTTGGGATCCGACGAGATCCGTCATCGTCCCGAACACGTCCATAAAGTTGCGGGGCACGATCGATCGCTTGGACCTGCGGCGCGATCTCGCCGCGGCACGGGTTACGGACTACAAGACTGGTTCGCCGCCCAAGAACGCGGGGCGGATCGTCATCGGCGGAGGATCCGAATTGCAGCGAGCGCTCTACGGCCTCGCCTGCCGCCAATTGCTGGAAGGCGAACCGCAGATCGTCGCGCGGCTGCTCTACCTGGGGGGCGAACCGCTTGCCCTGAAGCTCCATGATCTCGACGGCGCGATCGATCTGATCGGGGCGTTCATGAACGAAGCTATTACCCTGCTCAGGCAAGGCACTGCCGTCCCCGGACGCCTCGCGTTCGATCGTTCGAACGACCTCCGCTTGGCGCTACCGGCCTCGCCCGGATACGAGCGACGCAAACGCATCGCTTTCGGCAAGGTCGGCGCCGGAATATCCCGGTTTTGGAGCGCGTCATGACGCAGATCGCCGACAGTCGCGAGCGATTCAGGGCGCTGACGGAGATCGATTCGACGCAGATCGTCGAGGCCGCCGCCGGTACGGGCAAGACGTCTCTGCTGGCAGGGCGCGTCGTCATGCTTCTGGCCTGCGGTGTCGAGCCGCGGTCGATCGCGGCGATCACGTTTACAGAGCTTGCAGCCGGAGAACTATGCCAGCGCATTGCGCAATATCTGGAGTCCTTGATCGACGGGCGAGTCCCGGAGGAGCTTAGGGTTTGCCTGCCGAACGGACCAAGCGCGGCGCAAAGGACGGCTCTGCGCGTGGCGGCGGCAAATTTCGATGAGCTGGTTTGCTCGACCATCCACGGATTCTGTCACGACCTTCTGGCGACGTATTCGATCGACGCAGGAATCGACCCGGGCGCGGAAATCCTTGATGGCGACCAGGCCGACTTCGCCTTTGACGCCATCTTCGATCAATGGTGGCGCAACCGGCTCGATGGGCCTTGCCAGAACGATGATCCGATCGCCTCCGTGGCGCGCAGGGATCCGAGGGGCGCCGAGGCGCTTCTGCGGAATTTCGCGAACTTCCGTAGACGCTATCGCGCGGCACGCCCCCTGCGGCCGGATCTCGACGGGAACGCCGACATCGACTTCAGCGAGAGCGTTCGCGAGTTCAGGCGGTGGTGCGACCACGTCGGCGCGCCCCGCGAGGCCGATCCGGAGGTGGCGGCGCTCGAGGCGCTGGCTTCGCACTTTGAGCGGCGCTTCGACCCGCTACCAGGCTTCGAGGAGCTGTGGGCCCTGGCGCACCCGGCTCCGCTGCCGATCATGCGCAAGGACTCGTTCGAGCTGCGCGACTATCGGCGTCGCTCGATGTGGCGAAAAGCCATGGGCAGGGAGGCGGGCGATCGCCTCGCGGATCAGGCCGAAGAGCACTATGCCCGCTGTCGCGCTGCCTATGGCGCGTTGATGGGGCGGATTGCGACAGCCCTCATTTGCACTTTCTCGGCTGAACTGGACGGCATCCTCGCGGACTATGAGGCGTTCAAGAAGCGGGCGGCCGTGCTCGATTTCGACGATCTTCTGTTTACTTGCCGCGACGTCCTTCGCGCCAACCCGCGGGTCCGCAAGGCCGCCGGTGAACAGTTTGCCCGCATACTGGTGGACGAATTTCAGGACACGGACCCGCTGCAAGCAGAGATTTTGTTTCTGCTATGTGGTTCCGGAGAGGGTACCGATCCTTGGTACACGCGGCGACTGAATCCGGGCCAGCTTTTCCTCGTCGGCGACCCCAAACAAGGCATATACCGTTTCCGGGGCGCCGATCTTGCGACCTATCTTACCGTTCGCCGGGCCATCGAGGAGCAATTTTCGGACAGCATATTGCAGGTCACATCGAACTTCCGGTCCCGCGGTCAGATCCTGCAGCACGTCAACCGCTGTTTCGAGGAGAGACTTTCCGCGCAGGAAGCAGGCTATGTGGCCCTGCGAAGCACGCGTGGCGAGGCCCAGCATGGTTTTCCGTGCGTTGCGAAGGTATCCATCCAGCTTCCGCCCGAGACGCGAGTCGACAGTTCGAGAGACGAAGAAGCCTCGGTTGTCGCCGAGGTCTGCGCGCGTCTGATCGGGAATGTCGAGCTGAAGCTGAACAACGGGGAGAGCCGCAGGCTGGCGCCGGGGGACATAGCGCTGCTGGCGCCGGTTTCGACGGATCTGTGGCGCTACGAGAGGGCGCTCGAAGAAGCGGGCCTGCCGTTCGCGTCCCAAGCGGGCAAGAACCTGTTCAGAAGACAGGAAGCCCAGGATTTCGTCGCTCTGGTGCGCTCGTTGGCCGATCCGCGCGATACCTTGGCTCTGGGCGCGCTGCTTCGCGGGCCTCTGGTCGGCCTTACTGAGCATGAGTTGTTGGACATCACCCACAGTCTGCCGTCGCAGGATCGCGAGGATCACCCTCCGAGGCTTTCGTTGCGTACCGATCCCGCTCTCGTACAGAACGAGCTGGCACGCGAGGTGCTGACGATCTTGCAGGACCTGCGACGCCGCGTGTACAGGACGGCACCTGCACTCCTTCTTATGGAAGCCGTCGAACGCCTTCGTGCGCGCGCGATCGTGGCCGCACGCAGCGTCGATCAAGCCGTGCGCTCCCTCGCGAACATCGATGGACTCCTCGAGCGCGCGCGCAGCTACGGCGTGCGCGGTTTGGCACAATTCGCCGCGGACATCGATGACGAATGGTCCAATGGGTCGGGCCATCCGGAAGGCATGGTAGAGGCTGATGGCCACTCGATCGAAATCGTCACCGTGCATTCGTCGAAGGGTCTCGAATGGCCGGTCGTCATCCCGATCAACCGGGCTTCCATGCCGCGCCGCGCCGAAACCTTCGTCTATCGGCGCAAGGACGAAAGTCTGCACTGGGCGCTCGGCCAAGTGGTCCCACCGACACTGGAAGACGCCCTCCGGGCCGAGAACGTCGAAAAGCAGAACGAGAACCTGCGGTTGCTGTACGTAGCCTGCACCCGCGCAATGGAGATGCTCATCGTTCCGGAGTTCAGCTGGAGCAATGATGCGTCCTGGGCCAAGCTGCTGGATTTGAAGTTGGGCGATGTACCCGAACTGAAACTCGGTCACCTACCGCTGGCGAAGATTGTCCCCCCGAGTTCGACGGAAAACAAGCAGACAGCCGAGGTCTTTGCCGCCGAGCAATCGAGGCTGGAACAGGCTTCCACGACCATTCGATGGATTAGGCCGAGCGATGGCGATCCGGATGTAATCCCGATCCAGATATTGAACGCCTCCGTCGAAGACGAGCCGCTTCAACCTTCGACTTCGATCGAGGGAGGCCGGATGCGTGGCGTCCTGCTCCACAAGCTGATGGAAGAGCTTGTGACCGGCGAACTGGATGAGACCCGCAATTTGATCGCGTTGAGGGCCAAGCAACTCGTGGAGCAGTTGGTCGCGCAAGCCTCTCTCAGCAATCCAGTCGACACGGAGGAACTCGCGGACACGGCCCTGCGGACGATCCGCCTTTCGGAAATCAAGCCGTTCCGGCGAACGCTCACCGCGGAAGTGCCGATTTTCGGATCGGCTCCGGCGAGTGCAGAACGGTTGATCGGTGGGCGGGCCGACGCGGTCGCGCAGGACGACGACGGGGGCAGGATCGTGTTCGATTGGAAGAGCGACGTCGCGCCGAGCGACGCTGACAGGGCGGCGTATAGGGGGCAGTTAGGTCAGTACCTGCACGTGCTCGGCGCACAACGAGGTGCCATTGTCTACATGACGTCAGGTTACGTCGATTGGATCTCGGCTCCAGGATCGTAGGTGAGTGGAGAGCGTAGGAACTATGGATTTCTACAGGCGTACCTGATTGGTGTGGTACCGACAGGCAATCGCCGGCAGTAAATCCCGAAAGGCGACGTGGAATCCTGGATTAGAAAACGAGGGAAGATGGATTTCCGACCGGGTTCAGTACAAGGATTCAAGATCCTATAGAAGAACTGAGGGGTCGGCCCGAGTCCGAAGCTCGGACCCGCTCAATTTGTTGTACCAGCCTGTCGAATTCTCTTTCGGGATCGCGATACCAATCGGTCGACCAGACCCGATAAATCCGCCAGTTGAGGCCTTCTAGAACATCCTGTCGTAAGCGGTCGCGGTCCCGCGCCGACTTCGAGGAATGGTAGGTTGCTCCATCGCACTCGACACCCATGATGTAGCTACCCGGTTTATCGGGGTGCACGACGCCGATGTCGATCCTATACCCCGCGACGCCGACCTGAGGATGAGCTTCATAGCTCGCGGACTTCAGGCGCGACAGGAACCATCGCTCGAAATCACTTCCGGGCTCCTCTCCGGTGCCGCGCCCCGGCGTAAAAGTGCCGCGATCCGCATATTCGAGGAACTCCTTCAGAACTCGAACTCCGCGGCGATTTCCGTCGGCCACGATGCGACCGGGGTCCAGCGAAGTGAATACCGTGAGTTTGCGCTTCGCTCGAGTGAACAGCACGTTGAGTCTCCGATGACCATACGCACGGTTCAAAGGGCCGAAGTTCTGCCGAAAAACGCCCTCGGCCGTGGGTCCGTAGACCGTCGAAATCAATATGACGTCGCGTTCGTCGCCTTGCACGTTCTCTAGGTTCTTGACGAAAAAGTCTTCCAGGCTGTCGGCCCACTTCTCTCGGTATGCCTGGACGTCGGGATCCGAAGTAGCCCGCTCGTCCATCAAGGTCTCGATGAGATCCCGCTGCGCTTGGTTCATCGCGACGATGCCGATCGAACGATCGGCCCGTGTTCGCATCAGCTCCGCCGCTTCCTCCACGATCGCTTGGGCTTCCTTGGGATTTCTTCCCTGGCCGATCTCGTAGTCGCCGTCTATCTTTCGGCACGACACTCCGTAGTCCGGATCATCGAGCACCGGGCTGGGGTAGACCAGAAGTCGCTCACCATAAAACTCGCGGTTCGAATATGCGATCAGGCTTTGGTGCCGCGAGCGGTAGTGAACTTCCAGCATCCGCATCGGGTGCCAGCAGCGACGACCGAGCTCTAGGATCGATTCTTCGGGAGCATCTTCGACCTCTTCGTCGCCCGGGTCATCCGACGCGCTGAAGAAGTCCGTCGGCGGCAATTGTTCGGGATCCCCCACGATGACGGCCTGCCGGCAACGCAGCATCGCGCCCAGCGCGTCCTCGGGGCGCATCTGTGAAGCCTCGTCAATCACGAGTAGATCGAAGCTGTGTCGGCCAGGTTCGAGGTACTGCGCTACAGACATGGGACTCATCATCACGCAGGGCGTGTACGCACGAATAGCGTTTCCTGCATTTGAGAACAGTCGCCGCAGTGCGATCCGCGGCTGCTGAAGACCGGTTTGGTGCGTCAACATCTCATTGTCGGTGTAGTCGCGCGTCGAGCCCGCGCGGCGACCGGGAGGAATCGACCGAGCGCGAAGCTGGGCCGCGACCATCTTGCGATTCAGTTGAAGTATCTCGCGATCTAAGTCCTGGAACCGCTTGCGCACCTGTTCGTGGGTGTTCCCGGCATGCCGCGTCAAGACAGGATGCTCCCTCATGAGCTTCTCCGCAGCCGAGCGATAGAATGCAGCTTCGATGGCGAGGGCGACGCCAGAGTAGCGTAGCCCTTCCGTCGGCCAGCAACGGATAAGATCACTCAAACCAAGGCTTGCGGCTTCCAGCTCCGTCGACAGCAATGCGATCTGCTTTTCGAGAGCATCGGGAGCCTGAGACGCTCGTTCGCACTTCTGCAATAGCGTCCGGATCGGCGCGGTTCTCCAGGGGCCGCCGCACCATTCCTCGGGTCGAAGCTTGAGGAGTTGATCCGCCTCCCCGGCAGCTCGGTCGACGTCGGCGACCGCGGCCTTTAGATCCTCTGCGGTGCCCCTCAGGCTGGACGATCGGTCGCCGAAGCCTTCTTGTAGGAGATAGCGTGCGACGGAAGGCGGGAGTTGCATCGACTGCACACGTTCGGCGAAGCGAGTCGTCGCTCGAATACGCCCAGCCCGCTCCAGTTCAGATCCAGCAGCTACCAAGGCGCAAGCGTTCGTCGCCATTACATCTGCGGCCATTTGCTGCCGAAGGGCTTTGGCCTCCGTTTGTATCTGCAAGGCCTTCGAAAGAGAGGCCACCGGTTGGCTAGGCTGAATACCAAACTGCTGACTGGTCGTAACGATTAAAGCGAGGGCTGACGCGCGAGCTCCGTGGCGATCAGCTTCCGCATGGATCGTGGATCGCGCAGCGAACGCTATCTGGAATGCATCGACGAGATTCAAGCTGGCGGCGGCTTCCGCGAAGCGGACCAGCATCGCGAATTCGTCGGGCCCGCCTTCGAACGCCAGTCGCCGCAATTCTGTTGCACCTGACTCGCCGGAAGGCGTCACTTTTTGGATCGACCGCATCCATTCCGACACTTCAATGAGGCGATCGAACGCGGTTTCCGCCCCTTTCCAGTGTCGACCGGCAGCGGCTTTTGCTTCGGCGCATTCCTCCAACCGCTGCAGCCGATCCTTCCACTGAGCCGCGGCAATTAGCCGTTTTGCGGCGTCGAGCGGAGAAAGCTTGGGCTCCTCCGGAAAGGTTTGGCGGCAGACGGCGCGCGCAACCCGCCATTCTCGTCCGAAGATTTTGCCGAGGAATCCGGTAGAACGAAACGTTCCTGCGGCTCGACGCAGTTCGGCCACGGATGGAATCGAGTCAGCAAGCCTCGTCGTAGCCTGCTCCGAAAAGCTTGCTTCGGCCGCCGCGGATTTGACCTCGCCAGCAAGCTCGTGGGCGGCACCCAGATCGTCGATCGCCGCTTCCGCCGTGAGTGCCTGCGAGCGATAGCGAAGATTGTCCTGCCGGATCTTAGGAATGACGAGAAGGTAGCCCGCGGCCATCGCCTCTGACTTGACGTCGGATGGCGCATTCGGATCACGGCTCGCCGCACTGAGCAGGTCCGCCATCAGTCGGACTAAGGAACCAAGTCTGGCTGCGGACTGTCTCGCCGCTTCGAGATTCGTCGATATCGCATCGACCGACAGATTGGCTACCTCGAGAGCCGTCGCCCTCTCGAGCAGCGGCCCGACGGCTTCTCCGTTGGTTTCGAGCGCCTGCTTGGAGCAGATTCCGTCAACCTGCAGCTCAAGATCGTGGGCTCGGACGCAGCGATCGACCCAATCGTCGAGCGACTTTCGGGCCGATTCGCCGGACGCAAGGGTGAGCAACTTCTCCTCGACGTCGACTGCCGGTACGGGTAGATCGGAAACGACCGTCGCTGCCGCGGAGGCGTCCGCCGGCGACTCTAGTCCGTCCCACGACGTCGCGCCGGCGAGTATCTCGACGTGCCGCAGAAGCTGCCCCAGAGCGGCGCCCCAACCCGCCACGACTTCAACGGCCCTATCGCGGTCGAAGCGGTTCAGGTTGAGGTTGCCGACGCCGCGCCAAGGCTGATGCTGCGGTTCGGCGGCTGCCCCCATCGCCATCGCCCAATCGTCCAAGGCTTTGCCGAGTCCAATCAGTTCGGCGAGCTTGAAACGGTCGATGCCTAATGGCTCGGGGAGGCGGAACTCTGTCGTCGATCTTGGAGGGGCTGGCTCTTGACCGGCCCTGGTGAAGTCACCCCAAAGGACCTGATGAACGCTGAGGCCGGTAGTGCCGGCCGGGCTGTTGATCAGACTCGCATATTCTGTCAGACGCTGTCGCGCCTGGCGAAGAGCTTCCCGGGCGCTCTCGACCTCCTGGACGTTCGCGGCGCTACGCGGCGTTTCCATACGCTCGCGTATCGATTTCAGGACCGACGCCTTCGAAGCCTTTGCCGAGTGCACCTCAAGGCAATAGAGGCCGAGGCCCATATGATCGAGCCGATCCTTGACCACCTTCAGCGCGGCCATCTTTTCGGAGACGAACAGGACCGTCTTGCCGTGCCAAAGAGCGTTGGCGATGATGTTGGTGATCGCCTGCGACTTGCCCGTGCCCGGCGGGCCCTGGATGACGAGATTCTTCCCGCTTGTGGCGTCGATCACGGCGCTGAGCTGCGAGGCGTCGGCCTCGATGACCAATGCGGGGGCTTGTGACTCGAGCTCTGGATGGTCGACGTCATAGACCGCAGCGACGTTGTCGCCGTGCTCGCCAGTGACATCGCCGTAGACTTGCCCCAGCAATTCGTGAGCCTCTGGACGGGAGTCGGCCGGCCATCGAGCTGAGTCCAGATCGCTCCACATCGCCTGCCTGGCGAACGAAAAGAGGCCGACGGTCGCGAAGCGCCGAACCTTCCATCGAGGTTTGTTGGTGAGGCAGGCGGCTACTCCGGAAAGATAGGCTTCAATCCCGGCCTCTGGATCGTATTCGGGCAGATCTATGGCGAAGCGCTTCAGCTTCTCTCGAAGCGCGACGTTGCTCGCTTCGTCGTCGTCCCGCCCCGCGATGGCGTAGACGTACTCGCCGCTCGCGATGCGCTTCTCCATGTTGACGGGCAACAGAACGAGGGGCGCGTACGCCGGATCGGTCAAATCGTCCTGCTCGTACCATTCGAGGAACCCGACCGCGAAGTATAGTGCGCTGAGGCCGGCATCCTCCTGGAGTGCTCGCGCGGCACTGTGGATGCTGGCCAGTTTCGGCTCCAGGCGATCCGGGAAAAAGAGTGTCTGTAGAGTGTTGTCTGCATGGTGCCTTTGCGTGGAGCGTTTGGACGGCGGCAGATCGTACGATGGATCTATCCCGAGTTCCCGGGCTCTCGCTCGAACATCGGTAGCGACCCGCCATTCCGGCATCCCGAGCTTAGCCCTCACGCGATCGCGTAGCGCCCTTTCAGCGACCTTATCCTTCGTGCGACGGCGGTTACCCGCAGCACGACGCGCATCTTCAGCGGCCAGCCAGTCTGGATCAGTTTCCTTAGCCGTCTTCAGGGCGGCTCGGAATTCGTCCGTCTCCTCGTCCCGAGGGGCCTGCTCGACCGGCGGAATCGGAATGACATCGAGAGATTTGCCCGAGGCCAAGGCTCCGATCAGAAGCGCCAAATCCTCATCGACGATGCGGACGTGCTTTGCCGATGTCTCCGCATGACGAAAGTTCAGCATGGCATTGCGCATGCTGAGGTCGATCAGCTTATCTCGGGCTTTGCGGACGCCTTCTCGCACCAACTCGGCGATGCCGGAGATACTATCACTGGAACTGGTCGAGCGAGAAGAGTTGTCGCCATTAGTTTGACCGAACGTCGTCATGAGCCGGAACTGCCCCCTGAACTGAGTCGCCAGGCATGCCGTCTCGTTCTTCCTGAATCTGCCGACGCCCGGCCCCTCAAAACAAGCTATGCCCCCTTGATTTCGCTTGCATATTGCCTCGCGGACAACCGGCTCGCAAGCAAAAGGGTCTCCCTCTTTGGTCCAATGAGCGCGTGTCTTACTCCACCTGATCTTCAATCCGAATTTCCGCGCAGCATCTTTGACGCAGGCTAATGCCGATAAACGTACGGTCGATCATTACTGCGCCTCACCATCAGATGGATATGTGGGGATGAAACGCTCTCTGAAATTCTCCAGAGAGGCCAGCACATCGGCCACCGTTTGCAATCGCGCGGCGCGCTCCAGCATGGCAGGAACATCGTTTAGGATGAGCTTCGCCTGGTCCGGCAGCTTATCGTACACCTTCATAATTGCCGTGGTCACCTCCGGAAGAGCACTCTTGTCGAAGCGCGCGACTTCGACAGCGAAATGGGCGTAGGCTCTGCACCAAAGCGCCGCACTCCGCAAAGTCACAGCAAGTTCAATCGAGCGTCTATAGAGATCTGCGCCGCCTGCAACATCTCCCGCACGCATCTCGATCAAGCCACGGGTTGCGAGATTGACGATCTCCTCGCTTGTTCCTGGAGCTGGCTTTACGTTTTCGAGCTCTGCCCGCGCCTCGGGCACGCGACCCTGCAGTGCGAGAGAAACGGCGAGGTTGTTATGCAAAACCTGCGAACCCTTGTTGGCTACCAGGCCGCGCCTTGCAAACTGTTCGCCGACGCGTCCGTCACCGAGATGTCCTACACCGACGAATGAGCCCATCACGGCGGGGCGGACACTGAACGGTTCTATCTCCTGCCAGCGCGTTGTTGCTCCGATCACTTCGTTCCACTGATGGGCGGACAGCTGCTCCCAAGCAAGCGCTTCTGAGGCATTTGCTGTCAAATCATGAGAGACGCTGATCGTCGGGTCCCGTCGGCTCGCCCATTGAACCTGCGCCACTGAGTTTTCGGTCGGCTTAGCCAAGCTCTTCCGAAACATCTTACGCGCAAGCTTATGGCTGCCTGCCTGGAGTTGGAGAGTCGCGAGGGCCGCAGCGAGTTCGGTCAGTTCGAAATCCGAAAATCTGTCATCATCAAGCACGCGCTTAGCTTCACGCCAATTGATAGACTTCTTCTGCGCTACGTCTTCGGTCGCGACTTGGGCTGCAAGTAGCCAAGGATCATATTTTGTTGCTGCGGACCTCGATAAGAAGTGGAGCGCGCGATCTGGCTCAGCTTGATGAACCCAGAACCTCGTTAGCGATCGCAGGACGTATCGGTTGTTAGGCGCGAGTGCGGCCGCCGCTCTGAGGAGTTGTTTTGCAGAATTATTCAGACCCAAATTTGTATATAGCAGAGCTGTTTCGGTGAAGAGTAGCGGATCCCTTGGATATACGCGCAGGAGCCGCTTACGGCGTGCGATCTCCGAGTACATTTTCTTGGTTTCTGTCGGGAGGGGTTCTTCGGCAACGGCAGCGTCTTGAGCGAAAGACCGCGCCAACTCGATAGATCCAGGGAGAGATGCCGGATCTGCGAGAACCAATTGGGAGGCAGCCGCAATTTCTGCCTTGAATTCGTCATCGCCCGCAACGATTGCTGCAGCGAGCAATTCCTCGGCCGCGGCAAGGTCCTTCTCTTCGCGCCACTCCCTGACCCGAAGATGAAGCTCCTGCACCAGACGCGACGACAGTGCAGTTAGCGCTTCGGACGGCGTTTGCCGTTCCGAAGACCCGAGCTCTCCAGCCTCGGTCGTGGCGCGGATCGTTCGCCAGCGCGGAATAACCTGCCGCTTGATGTCGTCATCTGACGGTATCAAGCGCTTCTGCTCGCGATTGCAGCGTGCTTCGAAAGGAGATCGAACTTCGTCGCGTAGCGGGACAAGTCGAATTGGTTTTGTTTGCGACTCTTCGGGTGACCGCGCAGCGTTGGGTCTGGTTCGCAAAGCTCTCGGACGCTTGCAACGACCTCATCTTTGAACTTGGCTGGAACCACCAGCTGGAGTTCCTCGAGAACTGACGAGAATGCTCGCTGAACAATGGGTAGAACCTCAACATACGTTCCGGTCCACCCCCCACCACGGCGGGGAGGAAGATGGGGCTGATCAATGCGATTCATCAGCATGGCAGTGATGCCCTGCCCCAAAAAGAAGAACGCGATAAGGCTGCCAAACATGTAGAGATCGCAACCAAGGCGGCGAGTATTCCAGTCGGCAAGATAATGCCCGTAGAGCAGCTCAGGAGGAGCGTAGGCGGGATCGCCAGCTATTCCGTATTCGGCATGAGGCACCGCAACGCCCTCTTGAATTGCACGGCCGACGTCACCGACCTTAAATGCGCTCTGCTTAGAAAAATGCAACAAGTTGGATGGCTTCATGTCCTGGTGCGCAACCTTGGCGCCATGCAACTGCCTCAACCCGACCGCAGCGTTCTGTAGCGCTTTGAATATCCATTCAGCGCGAACGTGCTCGTTCACCAGCCGGATCTGTCGACGGACGTCGCCGTCGGCCAGCTCAAAAATAATGTACGGAACGCGGTCCTGCAGGTTTGGGCCGACGACGAGTTCGCCGGCCGCCAGAGCCAGCACCACCCGATCCATCCGGCGTTCGCCGCACATAGCGCAAAGCGACTGTTCAAATGTTGCTGTGTCGATGATCCGCTTCAGGCGATTCAGGATATCTCCTGAGGCGGCCCGAAGGGCAACGCTCAAGTCGATGGCTTTTAGGAACGCGGTCTGATCCCCGCGCTTGACGACATAACCGACTGAAAAGTTTCCCCCTGACCCTTTGTCATCCGGAGGTCTCCTCGGGAGCCCTGCTTCGTCGAATGACCAGCCAAAAGGACTGTCTACAGTCCAACCACCCTCAAGCTTCATTCCCGCTAGACCAAAGACAGGTGACGGCAAGACCCACCCCCCAATAAGTGCACAAGTCCCGGGTGCAATTTTTAAGCTGAGTCGTTGGGGACGCCGAGTCCAATCTCCATTGAAGGCTGGTTGCGGATTGCGATGCACTTCCCGCCGCTTAGAGGATTAGGCTTCCGCCAGGTGCGCAATAGTGGCAGATTGAGCCAGATTGAACGATCGGCGGTTCTCCACCGCGGTTCTCCCCATCGAATCCGGGGGCCTAGGCGCCCCTTGTTTTACTCGGGATTTCGCACGTCGCGGTCAGGTGGCGCAGAGGGAGGAATTCTCACGTGTGTTTTGTGGGCGCTCCCCAATCAGATCTTCAGCCACCTGCCGCTAACGCGACCGCGCCCGTACCCGCCCGCATCCTAATCTTCCGCTGCAGTCCAGATTTGTACAGACGTTGTACAGGGCAGCTGGGCGCAGCAGGATAAGCGGCGTTAGAAACGCACAGAAGTGCCTAATTTCGCGAGCTTAATTGAATTGGAGCGGGCGAAGGGAATCGAACCCTCGTATGCAGCTTGGGAAGCTGCCGTTCTACCATTGAACTACGCCCGCGAGAGTGCGCTCCGCGCCCCTCCTGATTAGCCGAGACGGCGCCTGCCGCCAAGCGGTTTGGCGCGACCGGCCGGACGCTTGTTAACGTCCTGATAAGATTCCAGGTGCGCCGGATTGTGGCGGTGTTATGATCGCTGCTCCGGGGAGAAACGTGCACTGAGTGGGGCGTGTGCATGGTGGGGCGGGCTTACGCGATATTCGACACGGCCATCGGCCGTTGCGGCATCATCTGGAGCGGCACCGGCGTGATCGCCGTGCAATTGCCGGAGGCGCGGGAGATCGACACCCGCCGCCGGATTTTCCAGGTCCATCCCGAGGCGCGGGAGCAGCGCCCATCCGAGAACGCCGAGCTTGCGATCGAGGGCATCAAGGGCCTGCTGCAAGGTCACGATCCCGATTTTTCCGAGGTCAGCCTGGATGCCGGCGACGTGCCCGGCTTCGACCGGCGCGTCTACGAGTACGCCTGCAGCATCCCGCGGGGGGAGACGCGCACCTATCACGAGGTGGCCCGGGCGCTCGGCGCCTCCGGCGCAGCCTATTCGGTGGCGCAGGCGATCGCGAAGAATCCCTTCATGCTGATCGTGCCCTGCCACCGGGTGCTGGAGGCCGGCAATTACACCGACCGGCTCTCGCCCTATGGCGGCGTGATCTCCAAGCGGCGGTTGCTGGCGCTGGAGGGCGCTCATCCCATCGCCAGCAAGACATTGTTCGAAGTGCTGCTGCCCGTTGCCCCGCCGAGACCCTCCACCTAGATAAGGCGGCATGCACGCCAATACGCTGCTGACGACGCCCTCGATAAGTGTTTCCGAGTTTCGCTGCGATGCGGGACCGGATGATACGCCGTTTGCGGAATGCCGCACCGGCCATTCCATCGCCTATGTCCGCTCCGGCAGCTTCGGCTGTCATTGCCGCGCCGGCTTCTTCGAGCTGGTGGCGGGCTCGATGCTGATCGGCGCCCCCGGCGAGGAATACACCTGCACGCATGAGCACGTGTCCGGCGACGTCTGCCTCGGCTTCTTCTTCAGCGCGGATCTGGTCGACGCCCTCGGGGGGCGGCGCGAGATCTGGCAGATCGGCGCAACGCCGCCGCTGCCCGAGCTGATGGTGCTGGGCGAGCTGGCCCAGACGGCAGCAGATGGCAACAGCGATCTCGGCCTCGATGAGATCGGCCAGATCCTGGCCGGCCGTTTCGTCGACGCCGTCTCGGGCAAGGCGCGCAAGCCGGCCACCCCGACCGCACGTGATCGCCGCCGCGCCGTGGAGGCCGCGCTGTGGATCGACGACAACTCGCATGCCGAGCTCGACCTCGAGCAGGCAGCCAGGCAGACGGGCCTCAGCCCGTTTCATTTCCTGCGGCTGTTCTCGGCCGTGCTCGGCGTCACGCCGCATCAATATCTGGTGCGCTCGCGGCTGCGGCACGCCGCGCGCAGACTCGCCGACGAGGACATCGCCGTCACCGACATCGCCTATGACGTCGGCTTCGGCGATCTCTCCAATTTCGTCCGCACCTTCCATCGCGCCGCCGGAATGTCACCGACCAAGTTCCGCCAGGCGTCGAAGGGGGAGCGCAAGATTCTCCAAGAGCAGCTTGCCCTCAACTGACTAGGGTCGTCTCCGGCGCGTGCCATTCGCGGCACGCTTTTTCGCAATGGAGACGAACATGTACGACCACATCGGATTGCGCGTTGCCGACCTCGACGCCGCCACGCGCTTTTACACCGCGGTGCTGGCGCCACTCGGCTTTGTCCTGTGCTCGAGCGGCGACGGCTACGCCGGCTTCGGGCCGAAGGGCGAGCCGGCGCTGTGGCTGCACCTGCACGAGGGCCGCAAGGCCGACGGCGTCCACATCGCCTTCCGCGCCGGGGATCATGATGCGGTCAAGGCGTTTCACAGCGAAGGCCTGCGAAGCGGCGGCCGCGACAATGGCGGCGCCGGGCCGCGCAGGGATTACAGCCCGACTTATTATGCCGCGTTCCTGATCGACCCCGATGGCAACAATGTCGAGGCGGTTTGCGTGTGAGCGTTAGCTACAAACGAGATCTCGTAGGGTGGGCAAAGCGTAGCGTGCCCACCAACTCCTCGCGACAACGCCGATGAATGGTGGGCACGGCGCGCGAAGAGCGCGCCTTTGCCCACCCTACGAATTCCACCTGATAGGAGAGACCATGGCCTCCATCCACAACGACATCTCCCTCCCCGTCCCCGCACATGACGTCTGGGACGCGGTGCGCGATTTCGGTGCGCTGCATCGGCGGCTGGTGCCGGGCTTCGTCACCGCGTGCACGCTCGACGGCGATGCGCGCATCGTCACCTTCGCCAACGGCTCCGTCGCGCGCGAGGTGCTGGTCGATTGCGACGATGCGCGGCGGCGCCTCGTCTATGCCATCAACAACGAGCGGCTGAAGCATTACAGCGCCTCGGTGCAGGTCATTGCCGAGGGCGAGACGAGCTGCCGTCTCGTCTGGATCATCGACATGCTGCCGAACGAGCTCGCGCCTTACGTACAGGGGCAAACCAAGGAGGCGGTGACCGCCATGCACAAGGCGTTTCCGCCGGCGGCGGCCTGATCATTCACTGTGAGTTTTCTCACAGAAGCCCGTCCTCACCAGCCGTAACCATGCCCGCGTGCGTCCGGTCGGCTCTGCTCTCCCGGCGGCGCCACGCACGCGAGGAGCATGCCATGAGAGGTGCGGACAAGGTGATCTGTCAGGCGGCCGCGGTGCTGCTGCTGTTTTCGATCTCGAGCGTGCCGGCAAAGGCTCAATTCCTCGGCGGCGGCGGTGCCGGCGGCGAGGACATGATGACGCAGATGGCGCCGATGCTGGAGATGATGAAGGCGAAGATGGGCAAGCGCCGCTTCGCCATGCTGATGCAGACCATGGGCCCGATGATGAGCCGCATGATGGAGAACGGCGGCGGCGGGCTCGGCGGCATGATGGGCGGCGGCAGTTTCGGCGGCGGATTCGGTGCACCGAACTATGGCTACACGCCGATGGGCGGCGGCACGATGCCGGTCGGGATCGGCGGCATGGGCGGCGGCGACATGATGGCGATGATCCCGCAATTGATGCGGCTCGCCAATACCGGCGGCGGCGGCCATCGCCGCCACAAACGCCGCTAGTCACCAATCGAAAGCGCCGGCGTGATCGCGGGCTTCGCCTCGCGCGGTCCCCAGCGGGTCAGCACCACGCTGGAGCATGACAGCAGGCCGAGCACGACCATCGAGCTCGCGGCGAGCCAGAAGAAGCTCTGCGCGCTGGCGCCGTGCGTCGACAGCCACCAGCCGATTCCTGCGATGTAGATCAGCCGCGCCGTCTGCGCCAGCACCGGCCCGATCACCTTGGCCGCGCCTTGCGAGGAGAAATACATCGTCGTTGCAAGGCCGAAGAAAGCGTAGAACGGCCCGACCGTCGAGAGATATTGGTGGCTCGCCGCGCGCACGGCCGCGCTGTCGGTGAACATGTTGACCCAGAGATCGGGAAAGATCGCAACGAGACACGCCGGCGCGCCGACCGCCACGAAAGCGGCAACACTGGCGGTCCAGGCGATGCGCCGGGCCCGCGCGATGCGGCCTGCGCCGATTGCCATCCCGACCATCGGCACGCAGGCAATGCCGAACGAGAACGCGATCGAGGTCAGCAGGAATTCGAGCCGCGCGCCGACGCCGTAGCCGGCGAGGATCGCGGTGCCGAACTGCGCCAGCATGTGGGTGAAGATCGAGATCGTCAGCACTGATTGCAGCGGCGAGAAGCAGGCGATGGCGCCGACCTTCAGGATGTCGAAGAACATCGCCCATTGGATGCGCAGGCCGCGCAGCTTCAACGTGATCCGCGCGCGGCCGGAGAACAGGTACCAGCTCATGATGCCGATATTCATGGTGTAGGCGATCAGCGCGCCGGCGGCGACGCCGCGCATGCCGAACTGCGGCACCGGCCCGAGCCCGAGGCCGAGCGTGCCGCCGAGCACGATCTGCCAGGCCGCGGAGTTGAGGATCAGGAACGACGGCAGCTTCATGTTGCCGGTGCCGCGCAGGATCCCCGCCATGGTGTTGAGCAGCCAGGGCAGCACGGCGCCGCCGAAGAACACCTGCGTGTAGGCGATCGCATGCGTCAGCACATCGCCGCGGCCGCCGAGCATCTCGAGCAGTTTTGGCCCGAAGACCAGCATGCCCAGCATGAAGACGAGGCCGAAGCCGATGCCGATCAGCATCGCGTGCACGGCGAGGATACCGGCGCGCTCGCGGTTGCCGGCACCGAGCGCACGCGCGATGGCCGACGCCACCGCGCCGCCCATGGCGCCGCCGGACATCGTCATGGTCAGAATGATCGTCGGAAACACCAGCGCCATCGCCGCCAGCGCCTCGACGCCGAGCCGGCCGACATAGGAGGTCTCGGCGATAACGACACAGATGCCGGCCGACAGGCCGATCACGTTCGGCCAGGCGAGCGAGAGCAGCGTGCGCAGGATCGGCCCGTCGGTCAGCGCGCTTCTGATCGGCGGTGGAGGCGGCGGCAGCGGGCGCTCTTGCTCATCGACCGGGATTTCGGCGATGTCGGACATGTCCTCTCCCGGGCGCAGCCGCCGTTTGCGGCGCGGCAAATTACTTGGTGTGCCAAATGACTTCGTTCGCGCGAAAGGCGCGGCTGAGGCTTGTTAGCACGGCGAGCCCCGATTCCGCCTGCGCCTGATGCAGGCGTGCCCTGCGGCAGCGCATTTCAAGCGGTGGAATTCGTTCTTCTCCCTCTCCCCGTTCTTACGGGGCCGCGACGAGCTTCGCTCGCGCTGAGAGGGTTGGGGTGAGGGGCCGCTTCCGCAACAACGGTGACAGCCGGACTCGCGGAGACTCCCCCTCACCCGGAATTTGCTGTCGCAAATTCCGGCCTCTCCCCGCACGCGGGGAGAGGCGAAGCGCGGCGACACTGTCGCTCACTCAATCGTCCAGACCAATGGCGGACGGCCGCCTGCAGCGGTGCGCATCTGCACGCCGATATGCCGGCCGCAGCCTGCAGCGAGACCCTCGAACAATCCTTCCAGCACCTTGGCGCAGGCGCGGTGAGTGTCGGCGACGTCGTCCATCAGCTTCCAGCTTTGCTGCCGGATCTCAAAGGTGCCTTCCGATCGTGTCATCTCGGCTGCATCATCCTGCGTGGCGAGCAGCGCACCCAGGAAGGATGCGAACTCTCGCGCGCCGCCGCGGGTCATCGCCAGCTCCGTGGCAACCTCGTCGAAATATTGCATGCCGATCAGCTTGCCGGTGAGGTGCAGCAGATAGCCGGCATCCTCGGGGCCGAACAGTTGCACCATCACGGGCGCGGCGGTGCGGACATATTCCATCGCGTAATTGCGATAGGCCTTTTCCAACCGCGGTCTTGGCCAGCTCGCGATCGGCAATGCCGGCGCCGTCTTCGCATCGAACAGCGGCGCTTCCAGGTGCCGCGCGAACACCAGGCGCTGGTCGAGCTCGAGCGGATGGTCGTAGAGATGATAATAGCCTTCGAGCCCGTCCTGGCCGTCGACGCTCTGCTTGGTGCAGACGAAGCCGAGCCTGAGATCGCCGAGCGCAACGCCGTTGTTGGCGTGCCAGCCGCGCAGCATTGCGCGGGAGACTTCGCCCGGCACGCCGCAGATCGCGGTGCCCTTCCAGATCCAGCGCGGCGGCGGATAGCGGATCCAGGCCTTGCTGTCGCTCTCATACATGTATTCGACATGCACGCCGCCGATCCAGTTGGAGAGATAGTGGTATTGCGCGGCCGCGACCGCCGGCGGCAGATGGTCGATCCCGAGCTTTTTGAGCCCCGGCAGGAAGCGCTCCTGCTGCTGGCGGCGGAACACGCGGAAGACGAACTCGGCGGCATCCGCCGTGCCGCGGCGCGTGACGACGGTGAGGATGAGGCCGGTGAAATAGGCGTGGTAGAGATCTGCGACTGCGCGCCAGCGCTTCCATTGCGCTTCCTGCGCGAGGTCTGGTGCGGCCGTCATGTTCGCTCCCCGATCATGGTTTTGATCGAGTGTGTCACCGCGGCCGGTGACAGGCAACATGACCCGCGTGCAGGCCTCCCTGCACGGCGTTCCGTCAATTCCGCATCACGAATTTTGCGCCGCCTTGGCCGCCCGTTCGCGCTCGACGCGCTCCGTGACGTCGCGCGCCATCGCCACCGATCCCTGCACGGCACCATCTCTGTCCCGCACCAGCGCGAAGGTCATCTCGATGTAGAGCTTGCGCCCGCTCTTGTGCAGCGCGCGGGTCAGCGTCGGCCTGCCCGCAAGCTTCATGGTGCCGCTGGCGAGCGCGGCGTCGAAGGCTTTCCAGTGCGCGGCGCGCAGATGTTCGGGAATGATCAGATCGAGATTCTGGCCGAGCGCTTCGTCGGCGGAGAAGCCGAACAGCGCGGTCGATGCGCGATTCCAGCGCGTGATCGTGCCGGAGCGATCGGAATAGATCAGCGCGTCCGCGGCGTCGTTGATGATGCTTGCATCGAGTTGGAACTGATCGGTCATGTCGCCACCTCGCATGTAGCTGGTCTTGCGCATCGTGACACACATTCGGTGTCATCGCCCGACTTGATCGGGCGATCCAGTATCCCAGAGGCGTCCGTCATAGAGCGATAGGCCGCGGCGTACTGGATGCCCCGGTCCCGGCTCCGCTAGGCTACGCCGGGCCAGAGGGTGCTCGGCCGGCGAAGCTTCAGCGAAGTCGGCAAGCCGGGGCATGACAGTAGAGTGTGCAGCTACACCCGAAAATGCTTCGATAGTTTGAGGCCTTGCGCCTGGTAGTTGGAACCGATGCGCTGGCCGTACATGGCGTCGGGGCGGGCCAGCATCTTCTCGTAGACGAGGCGGCCGACGATCTGGCCGTGCTCGAGGATAAACGGCACCTCGCGCGAGCGCACTTCGAGCACCGCGCGGGCGCCCTGCCCGCCAGCGCCGGCATAGCCGAAGCCGGGATCGAAGAAGCCGGCATAGTGCACGCGGAATTCGCCGACCAGGGGATCGAACGGCACCATCTCCGCGGCGTAGTCGGGCGGCACCTGCACCGCTTCCTTGGAGGCGAGGATGTAGAACTCGCCGGGGTCGAGGATCAGGCTGCCGTCGGGGCGCGCCGAGATCGGCTCCCAGAAATCCTCCACCGCGTAGCCGGCGCGGCGGTCGACGTCGACGACGCCGGTGTGGCGCTTGGCGCGGTAGCCGACGAAGCCGCTCGCCTTCTCGCCCGACAGATCGACCGAGACGGCAACGCCGCCGGACAGGTCCGCATCGTCGATGTCGACGAGGCGCTCGCTAGCATGCAGCGCATCGAGCTCGTCGGGATTGAGGATGGCATCGCCGGTGCGAAAGCGCACCTGGCTGAGGCGCGAGCCCTCGCGCACCAAGACCGGAAACGTCTTCGGACTGATCTCGGCATAGAGCGGGCCGTGATAACCGGCGCCGATCATGTCGAAGCGGCGGGTGCCGTCGGCGATCACGCGGGTGAAGACGTCGAGCCGGCCGGTCGAGCTCTTCGGATTGGCGGCAGCGACGATCTCCGGCGGCAGCGCGAGGCTTTCGAGCAGCGGCACGATGTAGACGCAATTGGTCTCGAGCACCGCGCCGTCGGCGAGGCTGAACTCGTGCAGCTTCAACTCGTCGATGCGCTCGGCCACCGTGGCGCCGGGCCCGGGGAGGAAGCTGGCACGGACGCGATAGGCGATGTCGCCAAGACGCAGATCGAGGCTCGCCGGCTGGATCTGGCTCTCGACGAAGTCGTAGGCGGGCAGGATGAGACCTTCTTCCGCCATCGCCGCGATCATGCGGTCGGGCAGGATACCATTGGCGTCGGCGGCGACCGTGAACGTCAACCGGGGGTCCTCATCAAGGGTCAAACGCATCCGGACATGCCGGAAATACAAGTCTTTTACGGCTATCCGATGGACGCCTTGACGGAAAGGGCATTGCGGAATATGAGCATCACTTATCCCGTGGTGATTTGAGCCGGCCGGCTTGCAGCCACGTTAAATAAGTCGCTAAACAGGCCGGGGACCTCTGTGATCCCGGCCCGTGGAGATATCCAGGCCGGTTTTTTTGTGACCGTTTTCGCCTCGACGGTCATGTCGGAGAGGGTCCTATGTCGAAGTCGTCTGCCACTTACCGCCCCGAAACCCGCCTGGTCCATTCCGGCACCCTTCGCTCGCAATATGGCGAGACGTCGGAGGCGCTGTTCCTGACGCAAGGCTATGTCTACGCCAGCGCGGAGGAGTGCGAGGCGCGGTTCAAGGGCGAGGATCCCGGCTTCATCTATTCGCGCTATTCCAACCCGACCATTGCGATGTTCGAGCGCCGCATGATCGAGCTCGAAGGCGCCGAGGCCGCGCGCTCGGCGGCAACCGGCATGGCGGCGGTGACGACCGCGATCCTGGCACCGCTCAAGGCCGGCGATCACGTCGTCGCCTCCCGCGCGCTGTTCGGCTCGTGCCTCTACGTCGTCCAGGACCTGCTGCCGCGCTATGGCATCGAGACCACGCTGGTCGACGGTGCCAATCTCGATGAATGGCAGCGCGCGGTGAAGCGCAACACCAAGACGTTCTTCCTGGAGAGCCCGACCAACCCGACGCTCGATGTGCTCGACATTCCCTCGATCGCCGAGATCGCGCACAAGGGCGGCGCGCGGCTCGTCGTCGACAACGTGTTTGCGACGCCGATCTGGCAGAGCCCGCTCGCGCTCGGCGCCGACGTCGTCGTCTACTCCGCGACCAAGCACATCGACGGCCAGGGCCGCTGTCTCGGCGGCATCATCCTGTCCTCGGAAGCCTTCATCGCCGAGCACATCCACAATTTCATGCGCCAGACCGGCCCGTCGATCTCGCCGTTCAATGCCTGGGTCCTGCTCAAGGGCCTGGAGACGCTCGGCGTGCGCGTGCGCGCGCAGACCGACACGGCCGCGCGCATCGCCGAGGTGCTGGCGAGCCATCCCAAGATCTCGCGGCTGGTCTATCCCGGCCGCGCCGATCATCCGCAGGCGGCGCTGGTGAAGAAGCAGATGCGCGGCGGCTCGACGCTGGTCGGCTTCGAGGTGAAGGGCGGCAAGGCGGCGGCGTTCCGCGTGCTCAACGAATTGAAGCTTGCCAAGATCTCGAACAATCTCGGCGACGCCAAGAGCCTCGTCACGCATCCGGCGACCACGACGCATCAGCGCCTGAAGCCGGAAGACCGCGCCGCGCTCGGCATCAGCGAGGGTTTCATTCGCTTCTCGGCGGGGCTCGAGCACGCCGATGACCTGATCGAGGATCTCACCGCGGCGCTGGAGAAGGCGTGAGGAAAGCTTCGTAGGGTGGGCAAAGCGAAGCGTGCCCACCATTCTCGACTACAATGACGAGATGGTGGGCACGGCGCTGCGCGCCTTTGCCCACCCTACGGCGATAACCTCTCACATCGGCCGATATGTTCTCACATCCGCCGGCACGTTCACCCCGAGCTTGATCTGGCCGACGGAGCGGATGATGTCGTCGCCGAGCAGCTGGGCGAAGCAGGCATAGCCCCAATCGTTCATGTGCAGGCCATCGGCGATGACGAAGCTCTCGACCGGGATCGACTGGTTCTCGTGCCAGTCGCGCATCACCTCGAAGCGCGGGAAGATGCCGACCTTGCGCAGCTCGGCGACGTTGCCGAGCAGCTTGATCATCTTGCCGGCGCTCTCCTTGCGCTGGTTGACGGCCGGCGAATATTGCGGGTCGACCAGCACGATGTCGGTGCCGCCGGCGGCCTGAATGCGGCTGATGCCGTCCTCGACCAGCTTGGCCGTATCGGCGGGATCGAGGTTGCGCAGCACGGCGTTGGTGCCGACCTGCCAGATCACGAGATCCGGATGCACGTCGATCACCTGCGTCTGCAGGCGCTTCATCATCTCGGGCGCATCCTCGCCGCCGACGCCGGCATTGACGACCGTGATGTCGGCGCTCGGATAGTGACGCCGCAGCTGCGCGGCGAGGCGATTGGGGTAGTTGAACTCCGGCGAGCTCGCGCCGAAGCCCGCGGTCGACGACGAACCGAACGCGACGATGACGACGGGCTGTCCGGCGACGAGCTTGCTCGCGACATGCGGCAGCGAGCCCATCGCCTTGGAGCCGCCCTTCGGCGGCAGGCAAGGCACGCGGCTGAAGATGTCGGCGGCGGACTTCGCGACCTCCTTCACCTTGTCGATGGCGCGCGAGGTGACGCCGCGCGGCTCGGACGACCTCGCCGCGACGGTGGTCTGGGACGGCGCAGCGGGCGCGGGATCAGGTGACTGGGCGGGTGCGGGGGCAGGTTGCGCGGGCGTCTGCGCATGCGAGGCGGGCGTCAGCCATAACAGCGCCGCTGCTGCGGGCACGGCCAGCCATGACGTCAGGCAAAAAGGGCGGAGAGAACTCATTAACGCTAGACCTCAATTTTGCTGCTGGGCCGGCTCCAGGTGAGCAGCGTCAATCACGAACTGTGCCAACGCCCGGCCCAGGCAATCATGGACCTGCTTCGCCAGCTCAGGCCCGCGGGACGGGCTGAACAGGTCGAACTGGCCCTGCTCATTCCACTGCCGCATGATCGCGAAACGATCGAACAGCGGAATGTCGTGCTCCTGCGCAACGACGCGCATATTGTCGAGAAAAGGCTGCGCCGAGATCATGGTCTCGGTGCGCGGGCTGTATTGCAAATTCATCAAGACGACGTCAGCCCCTGCCTTTTGCAGCGCAACAACCCCGTCGGTCACCGCGCCACGAAATTCGTCGGGATCGATGGATCGGATAGCATCCACGGTCCCGGTCTGCCAGATGACCAAAGTAGGCGTTTTTGCTTCCATCAGCTTAACGAAGCTGGACGCGGTCTCCTCTGCCGTTTTCTTGCTCTGTATTTCTACGGAGACGTGCACGACCTCGGACGGCGGCAGCTTCTCCTTGAGGATCGCCTCCATGCGCGCCGGATAGGAGCTGCCCTCCGAGGAGGGAATCGTGGTCGAGCGGCTGCCGATGACCAGGATATCGAGCGGCTTGCCGGCCTTGACCGCCTCGGCGACCTTGGGCAGCTGGCTTTCGCTGGTCAGCAGATAGGACGGCAATTCGCAGGCCGCAGGCACAGGGGACGCGGCAGACGCGGCATCGCCCGCGCGCGCCGTGGGCGCGGCGAGGCTACCGCATAGCAGGATCAGGCTCAGGAGAACCTTCGCCTTCATCAGCCCCCTCCCGCCAGATCGGCGTTGCCGACGGCGTTTTTGGTTTTCGCACCGCTCTTGTCAGCCACACGCTTGTACCACGAAATGACCCAGGCAACCCCCCACATGATCAGGATTCCGGAGAGGCTAATCAACGCATGCATGGCCGGCCCGCCGGAGACTTCGGCGAGGACGAAATGGCCGGCAAAGGCCAGGAAGACGCCGAGGCAGAAGATCTCGAGCGAATGCTGGCCACATAGAATCAATGGTCGCAGCCAGCGCGATTTCAAGCCCGGCCAATCCCGGGGCAGGAAGCGCACGGTGAGCGCGGCCAGCGCCAGGAAATGCGTGAAGCGCAGCACGTCGAGGTCGGTCTTGTCGATCGGATACATCCACTGCTCGATCCGCTTCGGCATGAACTGGGACAGCTGCGGCACGTACCAGGTCAGCGTCACGTAGAACGCCGCGACGAGATAGGCGATCGAGATCCACATCGTCACGGGCGAGGCCAGGATGCGCGACATGCGACGCGCACCTCCGAGCGCGCACCATGCACCGAACACGAACAGCAATTGCCAGGCGAAGGGATTGAAGGCCCAGAACCCGTTCGGATAAGCCGAGAGATAGAGATCGTACTCCCAGGTCACCGCGTAGAGCAGGACCGAAAGCCCGAGCGTGACGTCCGGCCGCCATTTCATCGACCACAGGATCAGAGGCAGCGCCAGCATCAGCACGATGTAGAGCGGCAGCACGTCCATGTTGACGGGACGGAAGCGTAGCAGCAGCGCCTGCACGATGGTGACGTCGGGCTGCTTGAGGAAGTCCATGATGCCCATCTCTTCGGTGTAGAGCGGGTTCTCGAACCTGGTCGCCACATAGGAGATCTCGGCGAGAAAGATCGTGAACAGGAAGACGTGGGCGACGTAGATCTGCCAGACCCGGCGCAGGATGCGCGCGGTGGCGATGAGAACGCCGCTCTCCAGCATGGCCCGGCCATAGACGAAGGCAGCGGTGTAGCCGGAGATGAAGATGAAGATCTCGGTGGCGTCGCTGAGGCCGTAATTGCGGATCGTGAACCAGGTCAGCAGACTGGGCGGCAGATGGTCGATGAAGATCAGCCATAGCGCGAGTCCGCGGAACAGATCGAGCCGGAGCTCGCGCTCGCCGATGGCAGGCAGCGTGATGGCCGGCGCAGCGGCGCGCGGCTTGGCGCCCGCGGTTCCTGCGATGGTCGATCCCGTCACTCGGTCGGCAATGGTCATCGGGGCCTGGAAACCGTTCCGCAAATCGCGACGTTGAAGCAGTGTAATGGTCCGGCTGTCGTCTCGCAAAGCGCCCGGATCACATAAGGGTGTCTCCCTCGGTGGTGTGCTTTTCCTCCAATTCTGGCGGGACGATGTCGCCAAGGCCGCCCGTAGGGGTTTGGTTCCCGGGGCGGATTTCGCTATGATGGCAGCCATGTACCGCGCCGTGACCCGCCAGATCGAAGTGACCGTCGAGCCGAACTTTGTTCCGGAGCAATCGTCGGCCGACCGCTCGCGCTACTTCTGGTCCTACACCATCGTCATCACCAATTCGGGCGAGGAGACCGTGCAGCTCAAGACGCGGCACTGGATCATCACCGATGCCTCCGGCCGCCAGCAGGAGGTGAAGGGCGAGGGCGTGGTCGGCGAGCAGCCGATCCTGGCCCCCGGCGAGCGCTTCGAATACACCTCCGGCGTGCCGCTCTCGACCGCCTCCGGCTTCATGACCGGCCGCTACCAGATGGTCAGCGAAACCGGCGAGCGCTTCGAGATCGACGTGCCGACGTTTTCGCTCGACAGCCCGGACAACAAGCGGGTGTTGAACTAGGGGGCGGACTTCGGTGCCGTAGGACCTCCTACCCTTGGTCAAGGGGAACGTCCTTATAGGGCAATATGGTAGCGCCGTGCTCGATGCAGTCCAGGACGCTGCGCGCCGGCTTTGCCGGTGCCTTCGGCATCCTGGACAGCATCTGCGGGCGGCGCTCTGGCGCTCGGCAGGTCGGGACGAAGGAATGGTCGCCCGGCCGAACAAAGGAATGGGGCTCACCCGTTCGCGGAGTTCTTTGTGCCGTTATGGTCCGCATCGTATGGGGTCTGTCGCTTGAGCGTCGTGCACAGGGCAAAAAGCAAGCGATCTCCCACGCTGCGCAGAGCCCGCGCGTGACCGTGTCCTTTTCTGCGCAAGGCATCATACCGTCGCCTGCTGGCAGCGTCGTGTTGGATGGCGACACGCGACCAGTGATGGACGGCGCTCTGTAGCCGCCTGTTGCAGGCGAGGCGGCGGATCACGAAGCGTTGTTTGCCGCTTTGCCGCGTCACCGGCGCAGCCCCTGCCAAGGCGCGCAGAGCATGGTAATCTCGTCTGCGCAGGGGCTCTGCGGCCTCGGCGAGCAGTGTGGCGAGATTGATCCTGCCGATTCCTGGCCAGGAGCGTAGGATCGTCACGTCGCACTGCTCCGAGCTCTGCCCCGACGGCTTCTCCTCTCCTTCGAACTCGGCACATAGCCGGTCCAGGTTCTGATGAGCCTCTTTGATCTGCCGATTGACCAGGTGCAGACGTGCCGCCAGGCTGCGGATGTGAGCGCAGGCTGCCTCCGTCGTGCCGGGGGCTACGAACAGCGGTGCCTCGCGCAAAGTCCCGAGCACCGTCGCCGCATTGAGACGGCGGATACGATAGTCCCTGAGAACACCTGCGATGGCCTTCTCGCTGGCCTTGACCGCACTGGCGGGGGTCGGCACCTTCTGCCAAAGCGCCAGGAACCATTCGTCGGCGACATCGTCGGTCAACTTGGTGGCCTGGGGATAATATCGCCACAACTGCTGACGCAAGCGGTTGGCAAGCCGCGTGCGTTCCTGCTGCAGTTCGTCCGCCAGGCGCGACCACTCCCGTAGCTCAATCATCGCCGCATCGTCTGCCACAAGCCGACGGAAAGCAGCACGGTCAGTGCGCAGCGAGGCGCCGAGCACATGAGCATCGCGGCGGTCGTCCTTGGCACCGGCCACCGTGAAGCGATCGCGGAAGCGATCCAGTTGCTTGGGATTGATGGCAAACACCGCAAACCCGTGCTCGAGCAGCATCTCCACCACCGGGCCGTGCGGCATCTCGATCGCCACGGCGATCTGTCCCGGTGCGGCCTTGGTCTTCTCCAGCAGCCAGTCACGCAACTCCGTCAGCCCGGCGCCGCCATGGTCGAACTCGTGCTGCGCAACCTGTCTTCCCGCGGCATCCAGCAGGCAAACGCTATGGCTCCGCGTTGCCCAGTCGATCCCGACGAACCAGCGTACATCTTCGATCATTGTTGAGACCTCCTTGCTCGCAAGGCGGGCCACCACGATCCTGATCAGTCCCTGTACCGGCGCTCTTGGCGCGACCTCCTACCGGATCTCGATCGCGGTCGCTCCGCCGGGGCGCGGTTCCTACGTCGGTGCTCGAGGCACAGGTGGACAAGGCTGCTCCCGGCGGATCGGCCCGGACGGCCAGTCTACATCCGAAGGCCGCCACGAACCCCACAAGGGTACAGGGTGGGTTAGCCGAAGGCGTAACCCACCATTGTTTGTATCCGCAGAACCAGAAGAGGTGGGTTACGCTACGCTAACCCACCCTACGATGTCCGAGCGCTTGGCGAATAGCCTCTCCAGCCTCGTCATTGCGAGCGCAGCGAAGCAATCCGGACTGCCACCGCGGAAAGGCTCTGGATTGCTTCGCTGCGCTCGCAATGACGAAGGCGACGCTACGCGTCCTCCGCGCCTGCCTCGTGCGGCGTGAACTGGTACACCGATGAGCAGAACTCGCAGGTGACGACGACCTTGTCGTCCTTGACCATGGCGGCGCGGTCGTCGGGCGAGAAGCTCTTGAGCATCGCGGCGACCGCATCGCGCGAGCAGGAGCACCGCGCCTCGAGCACCTGCGGATTGAACACGCGCACGCCGCGCTCGTGGAAGAGGCGGTAGAGCAGCCGCTCGCCGGAGAGCTCGGGATCGATCAGCTCGACGTCTTCGACGGTTTCGATCAGCGAGCGCGCCTCGACCCAGGCATCGTCCTCGGTGACGCTGTGCACCTCGGTGCCGTCGGGAGCATCGCCGGGATGCAAGTCCGCCTGCCGCGCGCGCTCCGGCGCCTTCGGCAGAAACTGCATCAGCATGCCGCCGGCGCGCCAGCGATGCTTGCCGCCGTCGCTCGAGCGCCACTCCTCGCCGACCGCGAGGCGCACGCGCGTCGGGATCTGCTCGGAGCGCAGGAAATATTCATGAGCAGCATCTTCCAGGCTGCCGCCATCGAGCGCAACCAGGCCCTGGTAGCGGCTCATGTCGGGGCCCTGGTCGATGGTCATGGCGAGATGGCCGCGACCGAGCAGCGTGCCGGAATCTTTTGCCGTGCCCAGGCGCGAGGCATCAAACCGCGCATAGGCGCGCAGACGGTCCGGGGCCTTGTAGTCGACCACCAGGAACGACACCGGGCCATCGGTCTGGGCCTGAAGAATGAAGCGGCCCTCGAATTTGAGCGCCGAGCCGAGCAGCGTGGCCAGCACGATGGCCTCGCCGAGCAGCTTGCCGACCGGCGCGGGATAATCGTGCTTGGTGAGGATGTCGTCGAGCGCAGGGCCAAGCCGCACCAGGCGCCCGCGCACGTCGAGCGCGTCGACCTCGTAAGGCAGCACGGCGTCATCGACCGGAACCGATGATGGCGCGCGAACCGGGCCTTCAGGCCCGGTATTCATGTCAGGAGATTGGAAAACCATGGCGCATTATCTGGGGTCGGTGGGCGGAAATGGAAGGGGAACGGCCGCATTCCGTCGTCCTCAGAACGACGGGCCGCGCAGCCCGGATGGAGCGCAGCGTAATCCGGGGAGATCGTTCCGCACGCTGAGAACCCCGGATTTCGCTGCGCTCCATCCGGGCTTCAGAAAGGTCACTTCACCGCGTCGAAGCACCAGGCCAAGATGCCCTTCTGCGCATGCAGGCGGTTTTCGGCCTCGTCGAACACGACCGATTGCGGGCCGTCGATCACTTCATCCGTGACCTCCTCGCCGCGATGGGCCGGAAGGCAGTGCATGAACAATGCATCCGCCTTGGCCAGCGACATCAGCTTGGCATTGACCTGGTAGGGCTTGAGCACGTTGTGACGGTGCTCGCCCTCCTTGTCGCCCATCGACACCCAGGTGTCGGTGACGACGCAATCGGCGCCGCGCACCGCGGCCTCGGGATCGGTACCGAGCACGATCGGCGCGCCCGTCGCCTTGATCCAGTCCCGCATGACCTTTTTCGGTGCGAGCTCCGGCGGCGTTGCGACGTTGAGCTGGAATTTGAAGCGCTCGGCGGCATGGGCCCAGGACGCCAGCACGTTGTTGTCGTCGCCGGTCCAGGCCACCGTCTTGCCCTCGATCGGGCCGCGATGCTCCTCATAGGTCATGAGGTCGGCCATCACCTGGCAGGGATGCGAACGCCGGGTCAGGCCGTTGATGACGGGCACCGTGGCGTTGGCCGCAAGCTCCAGCAGCGCATCGTGATTGAGGATGCGGATCATGATGGCGTCGACATAGCGCGACAGCACCCGCGCGGTGTCGGCGATGGTCTCGCCGCGGCCGAGCTGCATCTCGGCGCCGGTGAGCATGATCGCCTCGCCGCCGAGCTGGCGCATGCCGACGTCGAACGAGACGCGGGTGCGGGTGGAGGGACGCTCGAAGATCATCGCCAGCGTCTTGCCTTCGAGCGGCCTGACCGGCTGCTGCGCCTTCTGCTTCGCCTTCATGGCGGAAGAGGCGGCGAGCATGCTCTTGAGCTCCGACAGCGGCAGCTCGTTGATGTCCAGGAAGTGCTTTGGAGCTTTGTTGGGCGTCGTGCTCATCAGCTTGCCGCCCGCTTGGTCTGACTGGAGGAGATCGCCGTGCAGGCGCGTTCGAGCCGGCCGACGCTGTCCTCGATTTCCGCTTCGGTGACGATCAAGGGCGGCAGGAAGCGCACGACATTGTCGCCGGCCCCGACGGTGAGCAGCTTTTCGGCGCGCAGCGCCGTGACGAGATCGCCCGAGGGCACCACGGCCTTGATGCCGATCAAGAGGCCCTCGCCGCGCACCTCGCTGACGACATCGGGGTGACGATCGATCACGGAGGCGAGCTTCTGCTTGAGCAGCAGCGACATCTTCTGCACGTGGTCGAAGAAGCCGGGCTTGAGCATGACGTCGAGCACGGCGTTGGCAGCCGAGATCGCGAGCGGATTGCCGCCGAAGGTGGAGCCGTGCGAGCCGGGCCCCATGCCGGCGGCCGCATCCGCGGTCGCCAGCACCGCGCCGATCGGGAAGCCGCCGCCGAGCGCCTTGGCGAGCGACATCACGTCCGGTGTGACGCCGGTGCGCTTGTAGGCAAAGAGCTCGCCGGTGCGGCCCATGCCGGTCTGCACCTCGTCGAAGGCGAGCAACAGGCCGCGCTCGTTGCAGAGCTCGCGCAGCGCCTTCAGGAAGGCGGGAGGTGCAGCACGAACGCCACCCTCGCCCTGGATCGGCTCGATCAGAATGCCGGCGGTGTGCGGGCCGATCGCCTTCTTCACGGCGTCGAGGTCACCGTGCGGCACCTGATCGAAGCCGTCCATCGGCGGACCGAAGCCCTCGAGATATTTCGCAGATCCCGTCGCAGCCAGCGTCGCCAGCGTGCGGCCATGGAAGGCACCCTCGAAGGTGATGATGCGATAACGCTCCGGATGGCCCTTGGAGAAGTGATGATGGCGGACGAGCTTGACCACACCTTCCAGCGCCTCGGCGCCGGAATTGCAGAAGAACACGAAGTCCGCGAAGCTCTCATTGCAGAGGCGGCTTGCGAGCTTCTCGCCATCGGGGCTCTGGAACAGGTTCGACATGTGCCAGAGCTTCGTCGCCTGCTCCTGCAACGCCTTGACCAGCGCGGGATGAACGTGGCCGAGCGCATTCACCGCCACGCCCGAGGTGAAATCGAGATAGCGATCACCATTGGTCGCGATCAGCCAGCAGCCTTCGCCGCGCTCGAAACCGAGGTCGGCCCTGGCGAAGACGGGGAGCAAATGCGGCGCGGCGCTGTTAGTCATGACGTCACTTGAATGTTGCGGACGGTGTGAGGCACGCATTGCGCAACGCACCATTGACCGGCCCCGGAAAACGAAACGTGCCGCCTTTTAAGGGCGGCACGTGGCACTATCTTATGCTTGGAAAGACGGGTGTCAATGCCGCCCGGAAAGCCTCGCGAAACGCTGAATCCGTAGTCTTGCGGTGCCGATTTTGCGGGTTTTTCGCCACGGAACATGTGGAAGCGAGTCGGCGGACTCTTGCGCGGGAGTCACGCCATATTGTAGCGTTTGGACTGTCAGATACGACATCTCGTGCAGCAGTTCTGATCCCAAAAGTCCTCATGTACCGGCGTAAACGTTCGGGCGTCTTGAGCGCGCCCGGCGAGCCTTAAGGGATTCTGGCGGCACGGGTTTTTCAAGGCTTTAGGCAATCGCGGCGAAGGCTCCAGGATGGCAGGCGCGCTGCGAGGGAAAGGGTGCAATGACGGTTTTGACCTGGTCCGATGATCGCGTCGAGCAGCTGAAGAAGCTCTGGGAGGCCGGACTTTCGGCCAGCCAGATCGCGGCGGAGCTCGGCAATGTGACCCGCAATGCCGTGATCGGCAAGGTGCACCGGCTCGGCCTGTCCGGCCGCGCCAAGAGCCCTTCATCGGCAGCGCCGCGGCCGCGCAAGGCACGGCCCGCGCAGCACATGATGCGCGTGACGCGACCCGTTGCGCGCGGTAACACCGCGCTGGCGCAGGCCTTCGAGGTCGAGGTGGAAGCCGAGCCGGTTACCTACGACAACGTGGTGCCGATGAGCCAGCGGCTGTCGCTGCTGGAATTGAACGAGGCGACCTGCCACTGGCCGGTCGGCGATCCCTCGAGCCCGGATTTCTTCTTCTGCGGCGGCAAGGCGCTCTCGGGCCTGCCCTATTGCGCCCAGCATTCGCGCGTGGCCTATCAGCCCGCAGCGGACCGCCGTCGCGCACCGGCGAAGCCGAGCACGCGCTGAGCTTGCGGGATTAGTTGATCGCCGAGATTACAGCCGTCACACGATGACGGCGCCACCTACTCAGTGTCATCCCCGCGAAGGCGGGGATCCATAACCACAGGGCGCAATTGCTGCGCGAGATGGTCACGCCGGGTCTTCGCCAAACAAAGTCCTTGGGTTGATCGCGACGAGCGCAAGCGCTCGCGCTGAGATCCCGGGCTCGCGCTGCGCGCGCGCCGGGATGACGGCTGAGATTGTGGCCACAGCTCGCCAAACAACAGCTCGAAACGCCTACGTCTGCTCGGCCTTCGCGAAGCGATCATCCAGCGCGTAGCCGGCGCCGCGGACGGTGCGGATCGGGTCCTGCTCGCGGCCGAGATTGAGCAGCTTGCGCAGGCGGCCGATATGGACGTCGACGGTACGCTCATCGATATAGATGTCGCGGCCCCAGACGCTATCGAGCAGCTGCTCGCGCGAGAACACGCGGCCGGGATGCTCCAGGAAGAACTCCAGCAGGCGATATTCGGTCGGGCCGAGATCGATCGGCCGGCCCGAGCGCGCCACGCGGCGCTTGTCGCGGTCGAGCTCGATGTCGCCATAGGCGAGCACGGTGGCGAGCCGCTCGGGGCTGGCGCGCCTGAGCAGACCCTTCACGCGCGCGAGCAGCTCCGGCACCGAGAACGGCTTGACGATGTAATCGTCGGCGCCGGTTGCGAGGCCCCGTACCCGCTCGCTCTCCTCGCCGCGCGCGGTGAGCATGATGATCGGCAGCTGCTTGGTCTCGGGACGGGTCCGAAGCCGCCGGCACAGCTCGATGCCCGACAGGCCCGGCAGCATCCAGTCGAGCACGATCAGATCGGGAATGTGCTCCTTGAGGCGGGTGTCGGCGTCGTCGCCGCGCATCACCGTCTCGACGTCATAGCCGTCGCCTTCGAGGTTGTAGCGGAGAAGCTCGGTGAGAGCTTCCTCGTCCTCTACCACCATAATGCGTGCGCCCATGTTGTCGTCGCTCCTTAGGTATTCGGCACCGTCGTGGCGAAGGTCGTCATGTCGCCCTTCGGCCGCTTGTCGGTGATCGCCTGGCCCTCGATCATGTAGAACACGGTCTCGGCGATGTTGGTGGCGTGGTCGCCGATCCGCTCGATGTTCTTGGCACAGAACATCAGGTGGATGCAGAACGAGATGTTGCGCGGATCCTCCATCATGTAGGTGAGGAGCTCGCGGAACAGCGAGGTGCAGATGGCGTCGACTTCCTCGTCGCCCTTCCACACCGCCATCGCCGCCGGCAAATCGTGCGCGGCATAGGCGTCGAGCACGCTCTTGACCTGCTGCTGCACGAGGTCTGTCATGTGCTCCAGGCCGCGGAACAGCTTGAGCGGATGGAAATCCGTCTCCAGCGCCGCGACGCGCTTGCCCATGTTCTTGGCAAGATCGCCGATGCGCTCGAGATCGGTCGCAACGCGCATGGCGCCGACGATCTCGCGCAGGTCGACGGCCATCGGCTGGCGGCGGGCGATGGTGAGCACGGCGCGCTCCTCGATGCGCTTCTGCAGCGCGTCGAGATCGGCGTCGGTGGTGACGACGCGCTGGCCGAGTGCCACGTCGCGGCGGATCAGCGCGTCGACGGAATCGACGATCATGCGCTCGGCGATGCCGCCCATCTCGGCGACCAGGCGAGTGAGCTCCTGAAGGTCGCTGTCGAAGGCCTTTACGGTATGTTCAGAACCCATATTCCGTCTCCTCAGCCGAACCGGCCGGTGATGTAATCCTGCGTGCGCCGATCGCTCGGCGACGTGAAGATCTTGCTGGTATCGTCGAACTCGATCAACTCGCCGAGATACATGAAGGCGGTCTTGTCGGAGACGCGCGCCGCCTGCTGCATGTTGTGGGTGACGATCGCGATCGTGTAATTCTCGGACAATTCCTGGATCAGCTCCTCGACCTTGGCGGTCGAGATCGGGTCGAGCGCCGAGCAAGGCTCGTCGAACAGGATCACCTCGGGCCGCACCGCGACGGTGCGGGCGATGCAGAGGCGCTGCTGCTGGCCGCCGGAGAGCGACAGGCCGGAGGCATTGAGCTTGTCCTTGACCTCATTCCACAGCGCGCCGCCGCGCAGCGCCTTCTCGACGCGGCCGTCCATCTCGGACTTCGAGATCTTCTCGTACAGACGAATGCCGAAGGCGATGTTCTCGTAGATCGTCATCGGGAACGGCGTCGGCTTCTGGAACACCATGCCGACCCGGGCCCGCAACAGGTTGAGGTCCAGCTTGGCGTCGAGGATGTTGGTCTGGTCGAGCAGCAGCTGGCCGGTGGCGCGCTGGCCCGGATAGAGGTCGTACATCCGGTTGAAGATGCGCAGCAGGGTCGACTTGCCGCAGCCCGACGGGCCGATGAACGCCGTGACGCGGTTGGTGCCGAGCGTCAGATTGATGTTCTTCAGCGCGTGGTGCTCACCGTAGTAGAAATTCAGGTTGCGCGCGGTGACCTTGGCGGGCGCCTCGGGCAGCGGCTGCGAGCCGGGATGAACGGTCGGCGCGCTGACGGAAACAGACATTTCACTCATTTTGCAGTCCTCTCGGCGCCAAGGATGCGCGCGCCAATGTTCAGGGCAAGCACGGTCAGGGTGATGAGCAGCGCGCCGCTCCAGGCGAGTTGCTTCCAATATTCGTAGGGGCTCTGCACGAAGTTGTTGATGGTGACAGGTAGGTTCGCCATCGTCTTGTTCAGGCCGAGGCTGAAGAACTGGTTCGACAGCGCCGTGAACAACAGCGGTGCGGTCTCGCCCGCGACACGGGCGGTCGCCAGCAGCACGCCGGTGATGAGGCCCGAACGCGCGGCACGATAGGCGATGCGCTTGATCACCAGCGAGCGCGGCAGACCGAGCGCAGAGGCCGCCTCGCGCAGCGGATTCGGCACCAGCAGCAGCATGTCCTCGGTGGTGCGCACCACGACCGGGATCACGATGACGGCGAGCGCGAGGCTGCCCGCGATCGCCGAGAAGCCCCGCATCGGCACCACCACCGCGCCGTAGATGAACAGGCCGATGATGATCGAGGGCGCCGACAGGAGAATGTCGTTGATGAAACGGATCACCGAGGTCAGCTTGTCGTTGCGGCCGTATTCGGCAAGATAGGTGCCGGCGAACAGGCCGAGCGGCGCGCCGATGCCGACGCCGATCACGGTCATGATCAGCGAGCCGACGATGGCGTTGAGCAGACCGCCTTCGTTCGATCCGGGCGGCGGCGTGTTCTCGGTGAAGACCTGGAGGTTGAGCCCGGCCAGGCCGTTGTAGAGCAACGTCATCAGGATCAGCGCGAGCCAGGTGACGCCGAACGCAGCGGCTGCGATGCAGAGACCGCGAATGACGATGTCCCAGCGGCGGCGGCGCGAATAGATCGGGTTCATGACTTCACTTCCCCGCCTTGGTTTCCAGGCGCAGCAGCATCAACCGGGCGGCCGCGAGCACGAAGAACGTCAGCACGAACAGCAGGAGGCCGAGCAGGATCAGGCCGGACTGGTGCAGGCCGTCGCTCTCGGCGAACTCGGATGCGATCGCGGCCGAGATCGTGGTGCCCGGCGCGAAGATCGACGAGGAGATCTTGAACGAATTGCCGATGATGAAGGTCACCGCCATGGTCTCGCCGAGCGCACGGCCCAGCGCCAGCATGACGCCGCCGATGATGCCGACGCGGGTGTAGGGGATCACGACGCTGCGGACGACTTCCCAGGTGGTGCAGCCGACGCCATAGGCGGCTTCCTTCAGCACCGGCGGCACCGTCTTGAACACATCGACCGAGATCGAGGTGATGAAAGGCAGCACCATGATGGCGAGGATCAGGGCGGCGTTGAACAGGCTGAGATAGGACGGGGGACCCGCGAAGATCGCGCCCAGCACGGGAACACCGTCGAACACCCTGATCATGAAGGGCTGGAAGGTGTTGGCCAGGAACGGGCCGAGCACGAAGAAGCCCCACATGCCGTAGATGATCGAGGGGATGCCGGCGAGCAGCTCCACCGCCATGCCGATCGGGCGGCGCAGCCATTGCGGGCAGAGCTCGGTGAGGAAGATCGCAATGCCGAGACCGACGGGAATGGCGATCAGCATCGCGATGAAGGAGGTGACGAGCGTGCCGTAGATCGGCCCGAGCGCGCCAAGCACCGGCGGATCGGCGGAGGGCGCCCAGCGCTGCGTCCACAGGAAGGAGATGCCGTATTCCTTGATCGCCGGGAACGCACCGACGATCAGCGAGATGATGATGCCGCCGAGGATCAGCAGCACCGAGATCGCGGACAACCGCGTGATCCAGTAGAAGGTGACGTCGCCGAGCTTGAACGCGCTCAAGGCCTTGGCGCGATCATATGGACCGGCAGCATCAATCACATTGCTCTCGACAGCCATCTCAGCCACGCCGATCCCCTGTACCCATTTATATACGTATATACGCTTGTTGTTGGTGGCGGTCCCGTGCCCCGGATGCGGTGCAGCGCGAAGCGGTGCGCTGCTGATCCGGGGCCTGGTGCTTGTGGGTCCCGGCTCTGCGGAGCGGCACACTGGACGATGCTTTGCATCGCCAGGGCCGCACCGCGTCCGGGACACGAGAGCTCTACTTAGCTCTTGATCTCGGCAGCCCAGGTCTTCTCGATCAGCTGGACGACGCTGTCCGGCATCGGGATATAATCGAGCTCTTCAGCCGCCTTGCCGCCGTTCTTGAAGGCCCAGCGGAAGAACTTGATGGCTTCCTGCGAGGCCGCCTTGTCGGTGGCGGACTTGTGCATGAGGATGAAGGTCGCCGCCGTGATCGGCCAGGACTTCTCGCCGGGCTGGTCGGTCAGGATGACGTAATAGCCGGGCGCCTTGGCCCAGTCGGCGTTGGAGGCGGCCGCCTGGAAGGCCTCGACGGTCGGCTGAACCGGCTTGCCGGCCTTGTTGACGAGACCGGTGTAGGTCAGCTTGTTCTGCTTGGCATAGGCGTACTCGACGTAACCGATCGAGTTCTTGGTCTGGCTGATATTGCCCGACACGCCTTCGTTGCCCTTGGCGCCGACGCCGACCGGCCACTCGACCGCGGTGCCCTCGCCGACCTTGCTCTTCCAGTCCGCGCTGGCCTTGGAGAGGTAGTTGGTGAAGTTGAAGGTGGTGCCCGAACCGTCCGAACGGCGGACCACGGTGATCGCCTCCGAGGGCAGCTTCGCGTTCGGATTGAGCTTCTTGATCGCGGCATCATCCCACTTGGTGATCTTGCCGAGATAGATGTTGGCCAGGGTCTCGCCGTCGAACACCAGTTCGCCGGGCTTCACGCCCTCGAGGTTGACGACAGGGACGATCGCGCCCATCACCATCGGCCACTGGACGAGGCCGTCCTTCTCGAGCTGCTCGGCCTTGAGCGGCGCGTCGCTGGCGCCGAAGGTCACGGTCTTGGCCTGGATCTGCTTGATGCCGCCGCCGGAGCCGATCGACTGATAGTTCAGACCGTTGCCGGTCTCCTTTTTGTAGGCGTCAGCCCACTTCGAATAGATCGGGAACGGGAACGTCGCGCCGGCACCCGTGATGTCGGCAGCAAAGGCTGCCGTCGCCGATGCGGCGACCAAGCCAGCAGCGACGAGAGTTTTGAGGAAATTCATGCTGGTCTCCATACAGGGGAGCGAAGCGCCATCCGCGCCCGATCGCGCTCCCCGCGCCGCCCCTTTAGGAGCGGTCGGCTGTGCTTTTACGAAGGTTTCGTGACAGCTGGATGACACAGTCAACCGACTGAAATCGCTTGATTTTTGGGTCTAAGCCGGCGTCTTGGCCTGGGGAAAACAGGCGGTAAAAGTGGCGCCCTGCCGGGGCACGCTTTCGATCAGAAGCCGACCGCGATGACGGTTAAGAATATGTTTCACCAGCGATAATCCGAGCCCGGTGCCGCCCTGCGAGCGGCTGTCGCCGACATCCACCCGGTAGAAGCGCTCGGTCAGCCGGGGCAGGTGCTCGGGCGCGATGCCAGGGCCGAAATCGCGAACCATGACCCGGATTTCCTGAGTTCCATCAGTGGCCGCGCTCGATGTCAGCGACACGATGACGCGTCCGCCCGAGGCGCCATATTTGAGCGCGTTCTCGATCAGGTTCTCGAACAGGCGGAGCAGTTCCTCCCGGTCGCCCGCGATCATCACCGGCGGCTCCGGCAGGTGGATGTCCACCTCGACCTGACGCTCGCGCGCCAGCGGCTCGAGCCCGTCGGCGACCTGGCGGATGATCGGGACGAGATCGACCAGGGTGTCCGGCCGGACATGGGCCGACAGCTCGACCCGCGACAGCGACAGAAGATCGTCGATCAGGCGCGCCATGCGCGTCGCCTGATTGTGCATGATGCCGAGGAAGCGCTCGCGTGCCTTTGGATCGTCCTTGGCCTGGCCCTGCAGCGTGTCGATGAAACCGGACAGTGCGGCGAGCGGCGTGCGCAGCTCATGGCTGGCATTGGCGACGAAATCGGCGCGCATCTCCTCGACCCGGCGCAGCGGCGTCTGGTCGTGGAAGGTCATCAGCATGCATTTGTCGGTGCCGCCGAAGCTGGTCGGCACCGGTACCGGCGTGATGATCAGCTCCATCCAGCGATCGACCGGAACATGATCGAGATAGGTCGCGCGCCGCGGCTCGGTGGTCGCGATGGCCTCGCGCAGCGCGGTGATGATCTCCGGCGAGCGCAGCGCGAACTGGGCGAGCTCGTTCCGGCGCAGCGCCGGCGCGAGCTGGGCGGCCGCGGCATTGAGGTGGACGACGCGGCCGGCGCGGTCGAGCAGCACCGCCGGATCCGGCATGCCGGCAACCACCGCGGCCACCGCCGCGCTCTCAACCGGGTTGATGCGCCTGACGTCGTCGCGGGAGGCGGCGGGATCGTGCAGCCGCCACGGGATCAAGGCGGCCGCCGCGATGCAGAGGAACACGATTGCGGCGTGCAGCGCCGACAATTCGCCGAGCGAGACCACGACGGACAGCGCCAGCGCCGCGGCGATCAGAATGATGGTCGAGTGCCGCAGCCGGTCGGACCAGGGCTGGGCGGAGGGAGAAGAGGGGGCGTCGATCGCCATCGGGGCGGGCTTCTCCTGGGGGCTGTCCTTAAGGACCTGACACCGGTCAGGCGCCGCTGTCGCTGCGCTCTCTCACATAGGCGGCTTCAGGCGCAGGACCGGGGTCCAGCTTGAGCGCCGCCTGTTGCAACCGCTTCGATCGGGCGCCGATGATAACTTCTCGAAACGTCAGCAAGATTACAGATAGGACGAACGGAGACAGATAATAGAGGACGCGGAACAGCAGCATGCCGCCCAGGAGCTCCTCCCGGTCCATCTGCCAGAGGCCGACCAGCATGGCGGCGTCGAACACCCCCAAGCCGCCGGGCGAATGGCTGGCGAAGCCGAGCAGGGTCGCCGAGACGAAGATCACCGCGACCACGACGAAGCCGAGATTGGGCTCGTCCGGGACCAGCACGTACATCGCCAGCGCGCAGAAGCCGAGATCGACGATGCCGATCGCGATCTGAAGCAGCGTCAGCGGCCCGCCCGGCAGCACCACGGTCCAGGGGCCGCGGCCGACCACCCGCGGCTGGGTCCAGACCCAGACCACATAGCCGATCAGCGCCACGATGATCATCAGCGCCAGCGTCCGGTTCAGCCAGGCCGGCAGCTGGTCGATCGAGGCCGCCGCCTCCGGATGGTAGGAGATGCCGAGGCCGAGCACGGCGGCATTGCCCAGCCAGAACGTCAGGCCGGCGAGAAAGCAGATCTTTGCGACGTCGATCGCGTTCAGCCCGTAGGCCGAATAGATGCGGTAGCGCACCGCACCGCCAGTGAAGACGGATGCGCCGACATTGTGGCCGATCGAATAGCTGGTGAAGGCCGCGAGCGCGTTGATGCGATAGGGCACATGGGCATGGCCGATCGCGCGCGTGGCGAAGAGGTCGTAGAAGGTCAGCGTGAAATAGCCCGCAGCGACAAACAGCGCCGCCATCGCAATCTGGCTCGGCTCGGTACTCTTGATCGCTTCGAGGACCTCGTTGAAATCGATGCCCCGCAGCATGTGGTAGAGCACATAGCAAGCGATGCTGATGACCGCGATGCTGATCACAACTCCAAGCTTATGCAGGATTTGCTTCTGGCGCAGAAACGTCGTCACCCTGCGTATGGCTTCCAGCATCTAGACCTCGAACAACGCTTCAACGGCCAGGGTGGCCGGCGGACAGGCGGACGCGCAGGCATTCAACGAACCCGCGCTGCCGGCGCCGGCATCGCGCATGCCCCCCGCCCCTCCACTAGCGCGTTTTCGGCCGAAGTGGAATTCGGCAATTCGAACAAAAACGCGTGCCTTCAATATTTTAGGCAGGGTAGCGGCTCCCGGTGCAGGGGTTGGCGCTTTCGGCGGCAAGGCCTGGCGCGAATCTCCATGGCGATCCTGCGCAGGGGCCATGAAGTTTTGATGATTTCGGCCGCACAATGTTCCGTCACGCCTTAAGCCGACGTCAATCTATGGGGCCCGCCCGCCTGTTGAAAGAGGGGGCAATCCCGGCATCGTTCCCGGATTTTCCGATGCGCCGGAAGGTCGCGGGCTCCAGACCGCACTCAAGGCGCGGCCAAATAGCCGCGGCCAAAGGCGCCGGCCTGATCCTCGAAGATCGCCATGGCCGTGGTCATCCGCCTGAAGCCCAGGCGTTCGTAAAAGCCTTCCTTGCCCGGCACGGCGTAGAGGATGATCTTGCGATGGCCGCGGCAACGCGCAAGCAGACGTTCGATCATGTCGCGGCCGAGACCCCGCCCCTGATGATCCGGGTGCACTGCGACATCACAGAGATAGGCGCAGTCGCGGCCATCGGCGAGTACGCGGCCTGCGCCGACGAGGCGCCCCTGCTCATAAGCGAAGGTTCGAAACATGCTGTTGCCAAACACGAGCGCGAGATCGGCCGGTGTCTTGGTGCCGAGCGGTGCGATGCGGTAGAGCGCGGACAGCTCATCCCAGTCGACACCGGCGAGATCGTCGGACCAGACAATCGACATCGCAAAAGCCTCCCCGGCTCAGTCCCGGGCGGCATTGACGGCCGCCACGATTTCGTCGCCGTCAGGAAAATGACCTTTGCTGCGGCTGGCGACAATCCGGTCGCCGAGCTTCACCTGGAAAACGCCGCCCTTGCCGGGGACGAGATCCGATTCCAGCCCCAGCTGCCGGCGCAGCGCCGCGGCCGCCTCCTTGGCGCGCTTCTCATATCCACACGGCCGGCAATAGATGATGGTCACGTCGGACATCTCATCCTCCTTCAGGCCGCAAGTTGCGGACGCACCGCTTCGATGCCGGCGATCCAGCCGGCCACGGAACGGCCGATCGCATGGGGGTGATCCTCCTGGAGGTAGTGCCGACCGGGCCCGAGGCGGACGAGCGCGCAGTGCTGCAGCGAGGCCGCGAACGTCTCGGCAAATGCGGGAGTGACGACGGCTCCCGGCTCGCCCGCGAACAGCAGCTTTGGATAGGCGGACGCTTTCAGCGACGCATGAGCCGATTGCAGCGCGTGATAGACATCGGCGGGCTCGCCGGCGATCGGCAATTCACGCGGGAATGCAAGAACGGGACGACGGCTGTCCGGCGTCGGAAAAGGCTCGCGATAAGGCGCCATCTCGTCTTCGCTCAAACTTCGCATGATGCCGCCGGGCAGCACGCGTTCGACGAAGGCGTTCGCCTCGAGGACCATGGCCTCCCCCTCGCCTTGCGTCCTGAATTTTCGGAAAGTTTCGCGCGCAGCTTCCGCCTGGTGGAAATCCTGCCAAGTCGGCATCGGCCGGATGAACTCCATGAAGGCGAGCCCGCGCACGAAGGCCGGCCGGCGCGCCGCAAGATGAAATGAAAGGGCCGTGCCCCAATCCTGCGCAACGAGATAAGCTGAATTGATTCCGAGCTCTTCGATCAACGCGTCGAGATAGCGGACGTGGTCGAAGAAGCGATAGGCGATATCGGGTTTGCCGGACCGGCCGAAGCCGATGAGATCGGGCGCGATGCAATGCGCCACCGGCGCCACCAGCGGCAGGATGTTTCGCCAGATATGGGACGACGTCGGATTGCCGTGAAGAAAGAGCGCGACCGGCGCATCCTTCGCGCCCGTCTCGCGATAAGCCATCGTGCTTCCCAGCACGGAGGCGCTGCGGATCTGAATCTCGGCTTGCTGGCTCATGTCGGCTCCTTGAAGACGGTCTTGAAGGCGATGGTCTTGAATCGCTCGAGCGCGCGGGGCGTGCGGTCGACCTTCATGCGCAGGATCGCGCCCTGCCAGGACGCGAGCAGGAAGTCGGCAAGCTCCTCGGGCTCGAATTCGGAATCGATCTCGCCGCTTTCCTGCGCCTCGCTGATGCAGGCCGCGAACGGCATGCGCCACTCGGCAAATATTTCGGCGAGGCGGGTGCGCAGCAGCTCGCTGCTGCCGGCCGCTTCCAGACTGAGATCGCCAATGAGGCAGCCGCGTCCGTAGCCGTCGGCTTCGAGGCGGCCGGTGATGATGTCGAGATAGCGTTTGAGCCGCGCCCGCGGCGTCAGCGAGGCGTCTTCAAGGGCCTCCGCCACCAATCCCTTCGTGATCTCGAAATAGCGGTCGAGCACCTCCGAAGCGAACGCTTCCTTGGAGCGAAAATGATTGGTGAAGGACCCCTGCGGGGCGCCCGCCGCGGCGGTGACATCGCGCACGCTGGTGCCGTGATAGCCGGTCCGGAACATGACCTTGAGGCCGGCGTCGAGGATGGCGTCTTTGAGCGAGGGCTTGGGCATGAGCAAATAATACGTACGTACGTATTATTGTCAAGCGCAGCCTTTCCCGCCTCTTCATGACCTCGCTGGGGAGAAAGGGGGCTCGGCGGCGGGGCTTCAGCCTGCCCGCATGCTGCGCGCGACCACGCGGTCGCGCAACCAGGCGCCGATGGTGCAGCCGACGAGGTAACAGGCGAACATGATCAGGCCGAGGTCGAGCCAGTAGCCGAAGCGGCCGGGGACCACATGGGCGAGGGAGGCCGCGACCAGGGCGGCGGCAAGCACGGCGAGCCAGCGCGCGGTCACCTTCGAAGTGCCGTTGCCGCGCTGGACCACCGAGATCCAGCCCATGCAGAAGCCCAGCAGCAGCGAGCCGATCAGCCAGCCCAGATGGAACGAGACGAGATAGGGCATCGTCACCTCACCAGAAATTCGATGCGGCGGTTCTGCGCCTTGCCTTCATCGGTGTCGTTGCCGGCGACGGGCTGCGTGCTGCCATGGCCGACCGCGGTGAAACGGCTGGCGGGCAGGCCCGCTCTGACCAGATAGTCGATCACTGCTTGAGCGCGCTTTTCCGAGAGAGCCTGGTTGAAGGAATCCTCGCCATCGGCGTCGGTGTGTCCGGCGACCTCGATATTGGTGGTGGGGCAGCGCAACGCCGTCTCGATGAGACGATCGAGGATGCCGGCTGAATCGGGATCGATGTCCGCGCGCTTATTGGCGAAGCGGATCTTGCCCTTGGTCAGAAGCTCCGAGAACAATTGCTGGCACACGGTACCGTCGACCGGGCCTGCGGCGGGCTTCACCGTGATCTCCGGCTTGTATTGCCAGTTCTTCGGGAAGTCCTTGCCGAGGCCTGCGCGGATCTCGTTGGCGGCGCCCTCGTAGAGCGCATCGCCCGAGAGCTTCACCTCGCGGTCAGAGACGACGAGCGTTCCGGTCGACAGCCGCGACAGCGCGCCGAGCGCGGCGACGACCGCCGTGTTGAAGGAGCCGGGTGCGCCGATGCTGGCCTTGAGATTGTCGACGACCTTTTCGGTGAAGAACTTTCGCGAGGCGCTGGTGGCAATTGCGGCGTGGACGTTGTTGTCAGGAACGTAGCCGGTGAGCGTCACCGTCGCGGCTACCGGATCCTTGTAGGCCTGGAAGATGTAGGGCGGCGCCTTGATCTCGTTGGCGGCGATCGAAAAGCCCTCGGGCAGGTTCTTCAGCGCAGCCGCGATTGCCTCGCGGCCGCCGAGCTCGCGCGCCATGCCCGACAGGTTGACCTTGGTGTCCGTGATCGTGATCTTGCCGTCCTTCAGCTTGCCGATCTGATCGAGCAGCAGCATCGCGGCGGCCTCGAACCGCGGTGGCGCCCCGCGCGCCAGCCCCATCTGGTCGGCGACCTCGACGCCGCCGACTTCCTTTCGGGCCGCCTCGGTCAGCCGACCCTTCATCGACGGCAGCGGCGCGGAGCCCGACAGCGTCACCCGCACCACGTCGCGCTCGGCGTTCCAGACGAAGGGCTTGGCCTCAGGAACGAGACGGGTCCGGTCGTCGACCAGCCGCACGCCGGGCACGGTTTCGACAGCCATCACCGCGTCGCGGCGCCCCTCCTCGGAGAAGGCGTCCGCGGCCAGGCTGACGTCGCGGCCGTCAACCGCGATCCGGGTCTTGTCCAGAACGGTGTCCTTCAGCGCAGCCGAGCTGCGGGCCGACAGATCGGCCTCGACCGGTAAGGTGTTATTCCAGGCCGCAAATCCCCACATGACGGCAAGGGGGATGAGCCCCGGCCACCATTTACCGGCCCACGAGAAAAGCTTCTGCATTCGACGACCCGAACTCTGGAAACGGAGACAAAACAAACCCTTGGCAGGCTGTCAAACCGGAAATGGCACTGTTCCGAAGGCCCGGGTGGGACAATTGGAATAACTTTTTCTTCAAGGGTTCTTCCGTAAGTTGAGCGCGGAATGCCAAAGTCCCCCACCCGGTCATGAAACAACTGCGTAACAACGTCATCCGCGCCGGGCTGGGAGCTCTCTATTTCAGCGGGGCGCACCACCTGTTGCGCCCGCTTTTGTCGGGCGTCGGCGCCATTTTCATGCTGCACCACGTGCGGCCGGCGCGCGAGGCCGCGTTCCAGCCGAACCGGCATCTCGAGGTCACCCCAGAATTCCTGCGCGCCACGCTGTGCCATTTGCGCTCGCGCGACATCGACATCGTCAGCATGGACGAGCTGCATGAGCGGCTGGTTGAAGGCCGGTTCGACCGCCGCTTCGCCGCCTTCACCCTCGACGACGGCTACCGCGACAATCTGCATTACGCCCTGCCGGTGCTGCGCGAATTTGACGCGCCGCTGGCGGTCTATGTCGCGAGCGATTTTGCCGACGGCACCGGGCGATTGTGGTGGACGGCGCTGGAGGCCGTGATCGCCAAGACCGACCAGATCGACGTCCAGATCGGCAATTCCGCGCTGCGGCTCGATGCGACCACGATTGCGGCGAAGCAGGCGGCGTTCGACCGCCTGCACGACTGGCTGCGCGCGCTGCCGGGCGAACACGATCTTGCGCGCGAGATCGGGGCGCTGTGCACGGCCTACGGCATCGACATGGAAGCGCTGTGCCGCAGCCTCTGCCTGTCCTGGGCCGAGCTCAAGTCCTTTGCCGCCGATCCGCTGGTCACGATCGGCGCGCACAGCGTCAGCCATTGCAATCTCGCCAAGCAGGCGGAAGACATCGCCGCGCAGGAGATGGGCACGAGCCGCGCGCGGATCGAGCAGGTGCTGGAGCGCCCCGTGCTGCACCTCGCCTATCCCTATGGCGACCGCGACGCCGCGGGCGCGCGCGAATTCGCCCTTGCCGCATCCGCCGGCTTCAAGACCGCGGTGACGACACGGCCCGGCATGCTGTTCGCGGAGAACGCCGACTACATGACCGCGCTGCCCCGCGTCTCGCTCAACGGCAATTATCAGGACGCGCGGATCTTGCCGGTGCTGACCTCGGGCGCCGCGACCGCGATGTGGAACGGCTTCCGCCGCATCGCGGCGGCGTAGGCCTCATTCTGCACACGTGAGGGCAAGCGCGCCCTTCCTTGACTCCCCTCCCCGCTCCGCCCACAACCAGCGGCAACCAAGGGAGGAACACATGTTCAACGATCTGTTCTCGCTCCAAGGGCGCATCGCGCTGGTGACCGGCGGCTCGCGCGGCATCGGCAGGATGATCGCGGCGGGATTTCTCAGCGCCGGCGCGGCGAAGGTCTACATCACCGCGCGCAAGGCCGGACCGTGCGAGGAGACCGCCAAGGAGCTCAGCGCGCAATATGACGGCGAATGCATCGCGCTGCCGATCGACATTTCGAGCATCGAAGGCTGCAACAGGCTCGCCGGCGAGATCATCAAGCTGGAGCCGAGGCTCGACATCCTCGTCAACAATGCCGGCGCGGCCTGGGGCGCCGAGTTCGACGAATTCCCGGAGAGCGGCTGGGACAAGGTGATGAACCTCAACGTCAAGGCGCCGTTCTTCCTGACCAAGGCGCTGGCCGGTCCCTTGCGTGCGGCGGCGAGCGCAGAGCGGCCGGCGAAAGTGATCAACATCGCCTCGATCGACGGCATCTTCGTCAATCCGATGGAGACCTATTCCTACGCTGCGAGCAAGGCCGGGCTGATCCATCTGACCCGGCGCATGGCGGTGAAGCTGATCCCCGACCACGTCGTGGTCACCGCCATCGCGCCGGGGCCGTTCAAATCCGACATGAACCGCGCCGCGCGCGACCACGGCGACGAAGTCGCAACGCGCGTGCCCGCGGGCCGCATCGGCACCGATGAGGACATGGCAGGCGCCGCGATCTACCTCGCCTCGCGCGCCGGCGATTACGTCGTCGGCAACACCATCGCGGTCGATGGCGGCATCGTCTATGCGAATGCGGGGATCAAGGGTAGCGGGTGGGATAGCTGAAGGAGGCGATCGGTACTCCGCTCTCGCCTCATACTCCGCTGTCATGCCCCGGCTTGACCGGGGCATCCAGTAAGCCTCGGCCTCGCGGCTCTATGACGACAGTCTCTGGAATACTGGATCGCCCGGTCAAGGCCGGGCGATGACAGTGAGTGCGTGGCGGCCATCGCATCTCGCTAGCAGCCGTTACGACTCGATCTTCACGTACTCGAAATCGCCGGGCTTGTTGTCGATGCCGACTTTCGGCGGCGAGATCCAGGAGGCGAACTGGCCGATCTCGGTGACGGGCTGCATCAATGACGTGATGAAGTCGCCGTCGGCAGTCGAGGGCAGCCATTCGTCCTTGCGCTTCGCCCAGGTGGCATCATCGATCAGAATGCCGTCGGGCGTCGCATGCACGTCCTTGAACTCGCCGATGTGGCGATGGAAGGCGACATTGGGCAGCGTCAGCTTGAAGTCGTAGCCCGCGGTCGAGATCACCTTGTTCCAGCGCAGCATACCCTTGACGCAATCCTGGCTGTAATCGTCGCGCAGCCGCATGTTGAGCGCGGTCAGCGCCGGCTCGTCGACCAGCTTGACCTCGCCATTGATCAGCTTGAGCACCGGATAGGTGGAGTTCTTGAGCTGATGATCGTCGTCGATCTGGGTCTCGTGATAGCGGCCCTTGATGCCGGCGTTGAAGGCGTTGGCCGCGTTGGTCGAGACCTCCGAGCCGAACAGGTCGAGCGAGAGCGTATAGTGCAGGTTCAGCTTCTTCTGGATGGTCGGGAGATCGATGACGCCGAGCGCGCGGACCTTCGCGATGTCCGTGGGATCGGTGATGCCGGCCGCCTTCATCGCATCGCAAGTGCGCTGCACGACGCGGGTGATGCCGGTCTCGCCGACGAACATGTGGTGCGCTTCCTCCGTCAGCATGAAGCGGCAGGTGCGCGACAGCGGATCGAAGCCGGACTGCGCCAGTGAGTGTAGCTGCATCTTGCCGTCGCGGTCGGTGAAATAGGTGAACATGAAGAAGGACAGCCAGTCCGGCGTCGCCTCGTTGAAGGCGCCCAGCATGCGCGGCGCGTCGGCGTCGCCGGAGCGGCGGCGCAAGAGATCGTCGGCTTCCTCGCGGCCGTCGCGGCCGAAATATTTCTGCAGCAGGTAGACCATCGCCCAGAGATGGCGGCCTTCCTCGACATTGACCTGGAACAAATTGCGCATGTCGTAGAGCGAGGGCGCGGTCTTGCCGAGATGGCGCTGCTGCTCGACCGAGGCCGGCTCGGTGTCGCCCTGGATCACGATTAGGCGGCGCAGCATGGCGCGATGCTCGCCCGGGACTTCCTGCCAGGCCGGCTCGCCATAATGCTCGCCGAACGGCACGACGCGGTTCTCTTCCTGCGGCGCAAGGAGAATGCCCCAGCGATATTCGGGCATGCGGACGTAATCAAACTTGGCCCAGCCACGCGGATCGACCGAGTACGCCGTGCGCAAATAGACCAGCGATTCCTGGAAACCCTCAGGCCCCATGTCGCTCCACCAGTCCATGTAGCCGGGATGCCAGCCTTCCAGCGCTTTCAGCACCTGGCGGTCTTCGGCGAGATTGACGTTGTTGGGAATCTTGGTCGAGTAGTCGACGTTCATGATGTTCATGTTCATGGCCGTGCTCCTTGGTCTGTCCCGTGTCCCGGACGCTGCGCTAGCCGCGAAGCGGTGCGCTGCAGAGCCGGGAACCATCGTCTGGTCGCTCTGGTCCCGGTTCTGCGCAGCGGCATTGCATGCCGCAGCGCGCCCGGGACACGATCGTCATTAAACCCGCGTCATATCGAATTTCGGCTTCTGGCCGCTGCCGTAGCGGCGCAGCGCGCCTTCCTCGCCGACGGCGTTCGGGCGCTGGAAGATCCAGTTCTGCCAGGCGGTGAGGCGGGCGAAGATCTTTGATTCCATCGTCTCGGGGCCGACGAAGCGCAGGCTCGCTTCCATGCCGGTGAGGCTGTCGGGCGAGAAGCTGGCGCGCTCCTCGAGAAACACACGAACCTCGTCGTCCCAGTCGATGTCGTCGAGCGCGAAGGTGACGAGGCCGAGCTCTTCGGCCTGCTCGGCGTCGAGGCTGGTGCCGAGCGTTGCTTCCGCGCGCTCCACATCGGAGGGATCGGCCTGGAAGCGCGATTCCAGCCGTGTCAGCCCGTGGCTCATCGGATACGGGCCGAAATTCATCGCGGACAGCTCGATCGAGGGCGGCGGGCGGTTGTCGCCCTGGCGCGTGCCGATCAACATGTAGGAGCGGTCGGCGGCGAAGACGAGCTCGGCGAGCGTGCCGGCAAAGCAGGAGCCGGGCTCGACCAGCGTCACCAGCGTGCGCGAGGTGACGTCGACGCGCTTGAGCACGCGCTTCCAGTAATGCCTGATCTCGTTGACCAGCCAATGCGCCTTGTTGGCTTCGAGGAAGGCATCGCTGGCGAGCACATGGGCGCGGTCGCCATGGCTCTTGAACACCAGCATCGCGATCTCGAGCTCGTTGATGCGCAGATGCAGGATGGCGTCGTCGAGCTCGCGCGCCACTTGCAGCGGCCAGAACGAGGCGCCTTGCGCCATCATGCCGTCGATGTCGGCGGGCGGCGCGGTCTCCGGGGCCTTGATCGAGATGGTGGCGATACGGGCGGTGCGATCGATGTCGACGGTGACGAGGCCGTAACGGATGCTGTTCTCGTCGATCAGGCGCCTGAGCGGCGTCAGCGCGATGCCCTTGCCGCTGCCCTTGCGTTTCGAAGCGGCCGCAAACTCCTTGGCGCGCTCGGCGATCTTGGCCTCGAGCTTGGAGTTCGGCACGATCTCGTCGACGAGGCGCCATTGCACGGCGCGCTTGCCCTTGACGCCTTCCTCGATGGTGCAGAAGACATCGGCGTGATCGCGGCGCACCTTGCGCTTGTCGACGACGCGGGTCAGACCGCCGGTGCCCGGCAGCACCGCGAGCAGCGGCACCTCGGGCAGCGCCACGGCAGATGAGCCGTCGTCGGCGAGGATGATGTGATCGGTCGCGAGCGCCAGCTCATAGCCGCCGCCGGCGGCGGAGCCGTTCACGACGGTGATGAAACGCTGGCCGGAATTCTCCGAAGAGTCTTCCATGCCGTTACGGGTCTCGTTGGTGAACTTGCAGAAATTGACCTTGTGCGCATGGGTCGAGCCCGCGAGCATGCGGATGTTGGCCCCGGCGCAGAACACGCGGTTCTTGGCCGAGCGCAGCAGGACGACCTTCACCTCGGGATGCTCGAAGCGCAGGCGCTGGATCGCGTCGGCCAACTCGATGTCGACGCCGAGATCGTAGGAATTGAGCTTGAGCTGGTAGCCCTCGAACAGGCCGCCATTCTCGTCGACGTCCATGGTCAGCGTCGCGACGTCGCCCTCGACCGCAAGCTTCCAATGCTTGTAGCGGGACGGTTCGGTCTGGAAATCGATGAATGTCGCGCCGCCTGCGAGGCGCCGATCTTCCCCGGCCATGAGCCACCCTTAAGCTTGGTTATGCATTTCGAGCGTTAGATGCACAATAGTGCATCTTGCCCAGTCAGTCTAGCCCGAATCTCGGACTCACATGCACTTTGCTTCATCTCGGCCGCATGCACCTCATGCGGCCTGAAGCCCTGGATCGTCCCGCAAGGCGGCCTTTGCGAACTGCGTGATGGCATCGAGGGTGGGTCCCGGGGCCTCGCGATGGGGGGAATGCGCCGCGCCGGCAAAGACATTCAGGTCGACCGGGCAGTAACATTCCTCCTGCGCGATCTCGGCCTGGCGCAGCGTCCCATATTGATCATCTGCGCCCTGCACGATCATGACGGGCACGCGGATGTAGGCGAGGTATTCGGAGATATCCCAATCGCGGAATTTCGGATCGAGCCAGGCGCCGTTCCAGCCCTGGAAGGCGTTGTCGACGTCCTTATGCCAGCGCGCGAGCTTTGACCTGAGGTCCGTGGTCTCGAACGTCGTCTTGATCGTGGCGATCGATTTGACCGAGATGTCCTCGACGATGAAGTGCGGCGCGATCAGCACGAGGCCGTTGAGGCGATGATCCTGATGCGCCCCGGCATAGATGGTGGCGATCGAGGCACCATCGGAATGGCCGAGCAGGAGGCCGCGCTTGAACTGAATCGCATCGAGCAGCTTCGGCAGCACGTCCAGCGCCTCGCGGTGCATGTAGTCGAGTGGCCGCGGCAGCGCGACCGGGCTGGACTGGCCGTAGCCTGCGCGCGAATAGGCAAAGATGCCCGCGCCCGTGGCCTGCTGCAGCTTCTCCGGGAAATCACCCCAGAGGCCGACGGAGCCGAGGCCTTCATGCAGCATCACGATGGTGGGGGCGTCGGGGACCAGCGGCGCGAGCCATTTGTATTCGAGGCTGGCGCCGCCGATGCCGAGGAAGCCGGTGGGGGTGAGTTGGGTCATGGTCGAATTCCCATTCCTAGCCAATACCGAGATGCCCACCCTCCCCTGGAGGGGGAGGGTCGATTCACAGCGAGCGCAGCGAGATGTGAAGCGGGGTGGGGTGACAGCCTCTCCGCAGATGCAGTGCCCGTGTGGAGAGATCACCCCACCCCGTCACGCGTCTCGCTACGCTCGATCGCGTGCCGACCCTCCCCCCTCCAGGGGAGGGTAAGCAAGCGCCACACGCTCAATGCGCCCCTTCCCGCAGCTTGAACCGCTGGATCTTGCCGGTCGCCGTTTTCGGCAGCGAGTCCACCACGTCGATCCAGCGCGGATATTTCCAGGGGCCGATCTTCTGCTTGACGTGCTCCTTGAGCATCTCCTGCAAATCCGTCGTCTTGGCGCCGGGACGCAGCACGACGAAGGCCTTGGGCTTCAGGAGTCCTTCCGGATCGGCCTCGGGCACGACAGCAGCTTCTAGCACCGCCGGATGCGTGATCAGCGCACTCTCCACTTCGAACGGTGAGACCCAGATGCCTGAGACCTTGAACATGTCGTCGGCGCGGCCGCAGAAGGTGTAGCGGCCATCCGCGTCACGGACATATTTGTCGCCGGTGCGGGTCCACGGTCCCTCGAAGGTTCGGCGGCTCTTGTGACGCTGGTTCCAGTAGCCTTCGCCGGCCGAGGGTGCATCGACCAGGAGTTCGCCGACTTCGCCGTCGGCGACGTCCTGCCCGGCTTCGTTGACGAGCCGCACCGCATAGCCCGGCACCGGCTTGCCGGACGAGCCGTATTTGATGTCGCCGGGCGCGTTCGACAGAAAAATGTGCAACAGCTCGGTCGAGCCGACGCCGTCGAGAATGTCGACGTTAAAGCGCGCCTTCCAGCTGTTGCCAACGGATTCCGGCAACGCCTCGCCCGCGGAGGTGCAGATGCGCAACGCCTTGCCGCCGCGCTCGCTCTTCATCGTCTCGTCATTGAGCATCGCCGCGAACAGCGTCGGCACGCCGTAGAAGATCGAGGGATCGTAGCGGTTCATCAGGTCGAACATGCGCGCCGGGGTCGGCCGCTCGCTGTTGAGGATCACGCTGGCGCCGACCGACATCGGAAAGGTCAGCGCATTGCCGAGGCCATAGGCGAAGAACAATTTCGCCGCGGAGAGACACACGTCGCTCTCGCGAATGCCGAGCACCTGTTTGGCATAGGTGTCGGCGGTCGCCTGCAAATTGGAATGGATGTGGCGCACGCCCTTGGGCATGCCCGTTGACCCCGACGAATACAGCCAGAACGCCGGCTCGTCCGGATGCGTCGCGGCGGTGGTGAACTGGTCGCTCTCGCCGGCCAGCTCTTCGGCAAGCTGCTTGTGGCCGTTCTGCTTGGCGCCGGAGACCACGACATGCTCGAGATCAGGCATGCGGCCGACGACGTCCTTGATGACGGGATAGAGCGCTTCGGACACGAACAGCACGCGCGCGCGGCAGTCGGCGAGGATGTAGGCGTACTGGTCCGCGGTCAGCAGCGTGTTGAGCGGCACCGGCACGATGCCGGCGCGGATCGCGCCCAGGAACACGATCGGGAAATCGACCGTATCGAGCATGATCATCGCCACGCGCTCCTCGCGGCGGACGCCGAGCCGGCGCAGCATGTTGGCGGCGCGCCGGGTCTGTTGCTGGAGCTCGCCATAGGTGAGCCGCGAGACGGTGTCATCGAAGGCGAGCTTGCTGCCCCTGCCCTCCTCGACGTTACGGTCGAGCAGCCAGGTCACCGCGTTGTAGGATCCCTCGCTCACGGACATCTCTCCCGAATTTAGAATTATAATTCATAGAAAGACACCACGGCGGCTTGCTGTCAATGCCAGCAGGCACTATGTTTCATTAAAACGCGCCGCAGGACACCTGTAAAGAAGGCTCATGACCGAAAGTCCCGACGCCGAAGCCCGCTTCCTCGAACAGCTCGGCCAGCGTGTGCGCACCATGCGCGCGCTGCGCGGCATGTCGCGCAAAGTGCTCGCCAAGGTGTCGGGAATCTCGGAGCGCTACATCGCGCAGCTCGAAAGCGGCAAGGGCAATGTCTCGATCGTGCTGCTGCGCCGCGTCTCCGACGCGATGGGCGCGCATCTCGAAGACCTGCTGCCTAGCGCGGATCCGACGCCGGACTGGCAGATGTTTCGCGACCTCTTGCGCAAGGCGACTCCCAGCCAGATCGCGCAAGCAAAGGATCTGCTCACTGGGGGCAGCGCCTCCGCGCCGCGGCGCGCGCCATTCTGCGGCATCGCGCTGATCGGCCTGCGCGGCGCCGGCAAGTCGACACTTGGGCGGATGCTGGCGAAGAAGATCGGCTGGAGCTTTGTCGAGCTCAACAAGGAGGTCGAGCAGCAGAACGGCCTTTCGGTCGCGGAGATCATCGCGCTCTACGGCCAGGAAGGCTTTCGCCGCATGGAGCAGGCGGCGCTGCAACAGCTGCTGGCGCGCAACGAGCTGATGGTGCTGGCAACCGGCGGCGGCATCGTCTCCGAGCCCCTGACCTTCGACAAGGTCCTGAGCTCGTTCTACACGATCTGGCTGAAGGCCGAGCCGGAGGAGCACATGGCGCGCGTGCGTCGCCAGGGCGATCTGCGCCCGATGGCGGATGATCGCTCGGCGATGACGGAGCTGCGCAACATCCTGCTCAGCCGCGAGCCGCTGTATTCGCGCGCAACGGCGGTGGTGGATACGGCGGGACTGTCGGTCGATGCCGCCGCGGCGCGCCTGATCGATGCGGTGCGGCCGGTGCTGCAGAACGAGGCCCGCAGCTTCGGCCTACGCAGCGTGGCGCTGTAGAGAATGACCGACACGACCACCGCAATCTCCATGTTCGAGCGGATCGGTGGCCGCGCCACGATCGACGCCCTTGTCGACCGCTTCTACGACCGCATGGACACGCTGCCGGAGGCGAAGATCATCCGCGCCATGCATGCGGACGACCTCGGCCTGATCAGGGACGTGCTGAAGCGCTATCTCACCGAATGGACCGGCGGCCCGCGGCTCTATACGCCCGAGAAAGGCCATCCGCGGCTGCGCCAGCGCCATTTCGGCTTTTCCATTGGAGACGCCGAGCGCGACGCGTGGATGCTGTGCATGCGCGGCGCGATGGAGCAGACGATCACCGATGCCGTCGCACGGCAGGATCTCGACAAGGCACTGTCGAGCCTTGCGGATTGGATGCGCAACCGGCCGTGACAGGGCCGCCTTTGGCGCAGTCCGGCGGCGTATCACGTACCCTGCACCGGGTCATTTGAGTTCCGCCGCGATCGCCTGCTAAGCTCCAGACATGACCGAGATCCTCCGTGACACCGTGCGCGCGGACGCGAGCACACGCGAGATGGCAGGCGTGCTCTACAAGACGGTGGAGCGCGAGGCGGACCAAAGGTAGCGTGCGATGGACGCGCCTCCCGATGTCGTTCGTCGACCGCCCTCGCCGCGCCTTGCGCGCCTGGTCTCCAGCATTTCGTTCTACCGCGAGCGCGGCATCGGCCTGGCCGCCTTCCGGCACGCCGCGCCGCTTACACTGCCTCTGCTGGTGAATTTGGGAACGCCCTTCCGTATTGCACTCGGACACCAACCGGACACCGCCGATGCGCGGCCGAGTTTCGCGGCGGGTCTGTTTCCCGGACCGGTCGTTATCGAATCCGACGGACACGCCGAATGCGTTCAGGTCGATTTCACGCCGCTCGGGGCGTATCGTTTCTTCGGAGGAGCCGTGCCCGATCTGACCGCACGGATCGTCGGACTCGACGACATTTGGGGGCGGCACGGTAGCGACCTCCGCGCGAGGGTGGCCGAGGCGGCCGGCTGGCAGCGACGATTCGAGATCGTGGAAGACTTCGTGCTTCGCCACGCCGTGCATGAGCCTTCGCCTGAGATCGCTTTCGCGTTGCAGACGCTCTGGCGAGGCGCGGGCGCGGTCAGAATCGCCGACATTGCCTCCGACATCGGCTGGAGCCGCAAGCATCTCACGCGCCGCTTCCACCACGAGATCGGCGTTCCGCCAAAGACGCTGGCCCAGATGCTGCGCTTTCATCGAGCTTGCATCCTGGCCCGGACGGACGGCGCAGGCGGCTGGGCGGCCATTGCCGCGGCGGCCGGCTATGCCGACCAGGCACATCTTGCGCGCGATTTCCGCATCTTCAGCGGAGAGACACCGACCGGATGGGCCGCGCGGCTCGATGTCATCGATCCACGACTGATGCGCGACGGCGGAGGCTAGCGCCACGCGGGGCGAGACACGGGCAGGTCCCATTTGTTCAAGCCGGCTGGCTTGATCCGAACTAGGGTCGGTTTCGCAACAGACAAGGACTTGCACCGGACTTGGAACGAGCTTGGAGAGTGTCATGAACCCGCCGAACGTTTATGAAGCGCCGCGCCTCTTCCACACCATGCGCTGCAAGGATACGGAGGCGATGATCGCCTGGCTGAAGAACGTTCTCGGCTTCACCGAACGCGTGGTGTACCGCAAGGAGGGCACGGTCGTTCACGCCGAGCTGGCGTTCGGATCGTCGATCCTCATGCTGGGCGCGCATCGCGACGACGCCTACGGCAGACAGGTTGGCGACATCGGCGGCCGGCGGACGGATGCCGTCTATCTCGCTGTTGATGAGCCCGACGCGCTCTATCAAAAGGTCAAGGCCGCCGGGGCGCAGATCGAGATGGAGCCCTACACGACCGATTATGGCAGCCGCGATTTCGCCGCGCGCGATCCGGAGGGCGGGCTCTGGAGCTTTGGCACCTATTGGCCCAAAGTCGGCGAGCAGCCGCTTCCCGGCTAGCGGGCGCTCGCGTCGGACAACGCTCGGGCGCCGCTTGAGCCAGCCGCATCCGCGCCGAGAATGCGCGCTGGCCGACCGTTTACCCGCTAGATCGACCAGTAATTCGGATGCGGGTAGGGCCGCGAGCGGTCGCCCCAGTCGAACGCGTCGCCATCGAACTCGCACGGGCCGCTGCTGAGTTCGTCCAGCGTCTGCTCGATCTGGAACGCCTGCCGTGCCGGATCGTATTTCAGCGCGCTCCACTGCAGCGGATAATGGTGACGTGTACCGAGCAGCCCGCCGGTCTTGATCACGGCATAGGCGACCGTTCCGCTCATCTTGTCGAGCATCAGTCGCTCGATCGTGCCGAGCTTCGTGCCGTCGCGTCCGTAGACGGCGACGTGCTCCACGCGATCACTGGGAACCATGGTGTGTTGCATGGCGTGCTCCCTGGTCTTGTGTGGAGCGCATTATAGCTGAGTAGGGTGGGTTAGCGAAGCGTAACCACCTCTTTAGTTTCCGCGTGGACGGAAGTGGTGGGTTACGCCTTCGGCTAACCCACCCTACACGCTTACAGCAACTGCGAACGCACCGCCTCCGCACTCTCCCGCAACAGCGGCAGGAAGCGGTCGATCAGCTCCTGCGCCGGCACGCGGTCGACATGCGCGCCCATGTTGATGGCGGCGACGATCACGCCGTCGTAGCGGCGGACGGGGACCGAGATCGAGCGGAAATGCGGCTCGGCCTCGCGGTCGACCAGCGAATAGCCCTGGGACCGGTCGGCAGCGATGCGCGCGAGCAGCGCCTTCGGATCGGTCACCGTCTGCGGCGTCAGCGCCTCCCGTTTCATCGTCTTCAGCCGGGCAGCGAGATCGGCGTCGTCGAGCTGGCCGAGCATGGCGCGGCCGACCGAGGTGCAGAAGGACGGCAGGCGGTAGCCGATCTCGAGGCCGCCGGAGAACATGCGCGCCGGACTGCTGCGGGCGATGAACACGACCTCGTCGCGGTCGAGCACGGCCAGCGAGGAGATTTCATTCGCCGCCGTCGCAACGCGATCGAGCACCGGTTGCAGCACCGCGACGAGCTGGTTGGATCGCAAATAGGACGCGGCCAGCGTCAGCACATGCGGCGTCAGCGAGAACAGCTTGCCGTCGCCGCTGACGAAGCCGCCGCGCTGGAGCGTGAACAGCATGCGCCGGGCGGTGGCGCGCGGCAGATCGGCAGCGCGGGCGAGATCGCTCAGCGTCATCGGGCCGGCATTGGTGCCGAAGCACTGCAGCAGGCGCAGCCCGCGGTCGAGGGCCTCGACGAAATCCGTCGCGCGCTCGTCAGTCTCAGTCCGCTTCAGCTTGGGCATGTCAGGGGAAATCCTGCAAAATAGTACTTGCTGACGCTCCAGCTCATGTCATAATTCGCCCATTCGTTCAATAGGCGAACGGAACGCTTCTCCAGAAAAGGACGCGACCGCCATGATGAGCCAGGAGCAGAACGACCTGATCACCCGCACCGGGCCGAAGGATCCGTGCGGGAAGCTGATGCGGAGCTATTGGCAGCCGGCGGCGCTGGTGGACGAGCTGGAGGGCGCGCGGCCGATCCGTCCGGTGAAGCTGCTCGGCGAGAATCTGGTGCTGTTCCGCGACGAGACCGGGCGCTATGGGCTGATCGACCGCCACTGCGCCCATCGCGGCGCCGACCTCGCCTTCGGACGGCTCGAGCATGGTGGCCTCCGCTGCGCCTTCCATGGCTGGCTGTTCGACGCCACCGGCCAGTGCATCGAGACGCCGGCCGAGCCGAAGGATTCCAAGCTTTGCCAGAACATCCGCCAGCGCTCCTACCCCGTCATGGAGAAGAGCGGCATCCTCTGGGCCTATCTCGGCGAGGGTGAGCCGCCCGCGTTCCCGGAGCTCGACTGCTTCATTGCACCAAGCAGCCATACCTTCGCATTCAAGGGCCACATGGCCTGCAACTGGCTGCAGGCGCTGGAGGTCGGCATCGATCCCGCCCACGCCTCCTATCTGCACCGCTTCTTCGAGGACGAGGACACCTCCACCGCCTATGGCAAGCAGTTTCGCGGCGCCTCCGCCGGCAGCGATCTGCCGATGACGAAGATCCTGCGCGAATACGATCGCCCGATCATCAATGTCGAGCACACCGAATACGGCCTGCGCCTGATCGCGCTGCGCGAGATCGACGAGGAGCGCACCCATGTGCGCGTCACCAACCAGCTGTTCCCGCACGGCTTCGTCATCCCCATGAGCACGGAGATGACGATCACGCAGTGGCACGTGCCTGTCGATGACGAGAACTGCTATTGGTACGCGATCTTCACCAGCTATTCGAACCCGGTCGACAAGCAGAAGATGCGCGACCAGCGGCTCGAGCTCTACGAGCTGCCCGACTACAAATCGCGCAAGAACCGAGCTAACGATTACGGTTTCGATCCGCACGAGCAGCAGACCGCGACCTATACCGGCATGGGCAACGACATCAACGTCCACGACCAATGGGCGGTGGAATCGATGGGCGCGATCCAGGATCGTACCAAGGAGCATCTCGGACAGAGCGACAAGGCGATCGTGCAGTATCGCCGCCTGCTGCGGCAGGAGATCGAGAAGGTCTCCGGCGGCGAGAGGCCGATGCTGTTTCTGGACGCGGCCAACGCGCGCAGCATTCAGGGGCCAGCGACGATGGACGGCATCGGACCGACGCGGGGCTGGGAGACCTATTGGATGGAAGTCGACGTCAAGCGCCGCCGCGGCGCGCCATGGACCGCGCCGGTGCCGAAGGAGATCGCGGACAACGTGCACCGGCTGACGGCGGCGGAGTGACGTCTATCCTCGTCATTGCGAGCGAAGCGAAGCAATCCAGTCTGTCACCGCGGATGCATTTCTGGATTGCGTCGTCGCAAGAGCTCCTCGCAATGACGGAGAATGTGGCGCATGCTTCGCGCCTTACGACTGGAGGAGTAGCAAAGTGACTTTCGTCGCGCGACATGCGCTGTGGTCGGATGAGCAGAGGGACGCAGCCCAGCGCATGCGCCACATTGCCGAGGAGAAGAACCTCGAGGTCATCCGCCTCGCCTTCCCCGACCAGCACGGCATCCTGCGCGGCAAGACCATCGTCGCATCCGAGGCGATCGCCTCGCTGGAGAGCGGCTGCTCCATCACCACCACCATGCTGGCCAAGGATACCTCGCATCGCACGGTATTCCCCGTGTTCACGGCAGGCGGCGGCTTCGGCATGAAGGAGATGGAGGGCGCGGCCGACGTGCTGATGGTGCCTGATCCCACCACGTTTCGCGTGCTGCCGTGGGCGCCCACCACGGGCTGGGTGCTGTGCGACCTTTATTTCAACGACGGCCGTCCCGTGCCTTTCGCGACGCGCGGGCTCTACAAGCGCGTCCTCGGCGAGCTCGGCACGCGCGGCCACGATTTCGTCGCGGGGCTCGAAGTGGAATTCCACATCTTCAGGCTCGACGATCCGCATATGCGCGCGGAAGACGCAGGCCAGCCCGGCACGCCGCCCTCGGTCAGCCTGCTCAGCCACGGCTATCAATATCTCACCGAGCAACGCTTCGATCAGATGGAGCCGGTGCTTGAGATCCTGCGCCGCGACATCGTCGCGCTGGGGCTGCCGTTGCGCTCGGTCGAGGTCGAGTTCGGCCCCAGCCAGTGCGAATTCACGTTCCAGCCGAAGAAGGGCCTGGAGCCCGCCGACAACATGGTGCTGTTCCGCAGCGCGGTGAAGCAGATCGCGCGCCGCCATGGCTATCACGCCACCTTCATGTGCCGGCCGAAGCTGCCGAACGTGTTCGCGAGCGGCTGGCACCTGCATCAGTCGATCGTCTCGCGCGCGAGCGGCGACAATCTGTTCATGGCCCAGGAAGCGGCGACGGATGGCGGCGAGCCGCTCAGCGCGTTCGGCAAATCCTACCTCGCCGGCCTGCTCGATCACGCCCGCGCCTCGACATTGTTCACCACGCCCACCATCAACGGCTACAAGCGCTATCGCTCCTATTCGCTGGCGCCCGACCGTGCGATCTGGGGCCGCGACAATCGCGGCGTGATGATCCGCGTGCTCGGCGGCGCCGGTGATGCCTCAACGCGCCTGGAGAACCGCATCGGTGAGCCCGCGGCCAATCCCTATCTCTACATGGCCTCGCAGATTCTCTCCGGCCTCGACGGCGTCGACCGCAAGCTCGATCCCGGCCCCTCGGCCGACACGCCCTACGAGACCAAGGCGCCGCCATTGCCGAGAAGCTTGCGCGATGCGGTCTCGGCGCTCAAGGACGACCCGTTCTTCCGCGAGAAGCTCGGGGCGGAGTTCGTCGACTACTACACCCACATCAAGAACGCCGAGATCGATCGCTTCCTGTCGGAAGTGACCGACTGGGAGCATCGCGAATATTTCGAGGTGTTTTGAGCAGGTCGGGCTCGCCGGCGCCGGCGCCGGCGCCTCACTTCAGCCGAATCGTGTCGACCCGACGGCACTGGACGCAAAAATAAACGTGCTCCGCAGGCAGCGTGACTATTCCAGGTAGTGTCGCCAGGAACTTCATCGGGCGCCTGCATTTTGAGCAGATGAGGATTGGCGGATCGTCTTCGCGATCGGAACTCATACAATAACCGGGTCTGAAAGCCGCCCGCACGATACTGCCGCGCCGCGCACGCTTCATCTCGGGACAACTACCGGCCTCTATCGGAATCCGGTCCGGCCTTGATCGGCACGCTGCTTCACGCCGGCGTGAGGCGACTTCTTCCGGAATGTTCCGACGACATCGCGCCGGCCCCGGACGAAGCCATTTTCCTCATCCGGCGAAAAACGCCGGAAAGGCAGGCGGCGTATAACGCCTTCCAATGATCAACAACGGAGTTCGGTCATGTGGAGTCAGCTTTTCAGCCTGATCTATCGCCTGTCCTGCCGGACCACCCTGGTCGAGATCGGCGTGCACCGCCTCGCGCGTTGAGCCCCACGGGAATTAGGTAAGATCGATTGACCAGATGACGGGGATTTCCATGCGCAAGCTGATCCTGATCGCTGCGATGTCGCTGCTCGCAAGCCAAGCCCACGCCGGAGGCTCGCGGAGCCTCAGCCTGGCGGCGGCCAATCCGAACCAGCCGGCCACCGAGCAGCCGGCCGCCACGCCGCCGCAGGCGACGCAAGCCTCACCGGCAAACGTCCAGACGCCGGCCGCGCCCGCCGCGACGACACCGACAGCCGCAGCTCCGGCGCAATCAACCACCACGCCGGCGGCAAAGACGACCGAAACGCCAAAGCCGAAACGCCGGCAGCCGTCCGTGGAAGCCCGCGTGATCCGCGAACTGCACCGCCACGGGATCTATTGGTAATCGTCCGGCCGCATCCGCCCGGTAGCTATGCTCACCAGCGATAGCCGAGCGTGGCGATGACGGTGAGCGGCGCACCCCGGTAGCAATAACCGACCTGACAGGTCGTGTAGTGCACATTGAACAGGTTCTTGGCGTTGACCTGGAACTGAAGCCCTTTCAGCTCCTTCGCCGCCTGGCCGAAATCGTATTTCAGCGCCGCGTCGACCAGCGTCACCGAGCTGTTCCTGAACGTGTTCAGATCATCGCCATAGCTCCAGGACATATAGCGCGCGCCGGCACCGACGCTCAGGCCTGCGAAGGGGCCAGCCAGCGGCAGGGCATAATTCCCCCACAGCGTCACGGTGTGCGGAGGATTGCCCGACGGAAACTTGCCGACCAGCGTACTGTCGCCGGCCTGCTTGGTGACCATGTCGAGATAGGTGTAGGACGAGGTGATATCGAAACCGTTGCCGAGGCTTGCAAGCCCCTGCAATTCGAAGCCGCGGCTTTGAATCTCGCCGCGCTGGATCGTCACGCCCGTGCCCGTCGTCACCAGGCCGCCATCCTGGGTCAGGTCGAACAGCGCGGCGGTGATGAAGCTCCGCGTCCCCAGCGGCTGATACTTCACGCCGATCTCGGTCTGCTTGCCGGTGGTCGGCTTGAAGAAGGCGCCCGACGGATCGACGCCGAGATTGGGAAAGAACGACGTCGAATAGGCGACGTAGGGCGCCACACCGGAATCGAACACATAGGTCAGTCCTGCCCGCCCGCTATAGGCCTGATCGGACTGCGCCTGTCTCGTCAGCGCGAACAGGTCCTCGCTCGTGGTGCGGACCCAGTCGCTGCGGCCGCTAAGCGTCAGGATCCAGTGGTCCAGCTTGGCCTGATCCTGAATGTAGACGCCGGACTGGGTTTGCCGCTGCGCCGTGGAGGACGAGATCGCGGGATCCGGAATGGATTCCGGCGCATAGACCGGCGCAGCCAGATTGAGATCGGACACGCCGAAGCCGAACCCCTGCTTGTCGGTGAACCTCGACGACGTATAGTCGGTGCCGACCAGGAGCGTGTGCTGCACGGGGCCGGTGGAGAGCCTTGCCTCGACCTGGTTGTCCATGATGGCCGATTGCAGCGTGTCGTGGACGTAGCCGGTATAACGCGACACGACATTGCCGACGGGAACACCGAGAAAGCCGACGTAGCGCGTAACCGCGTCGAGATCGACGTAGCGGAATTTCTGGCGAACGGTCACGGCGTTGTTGAACGCGTGCTCGAACAGATAGCCGACCCGCCCCTGCTCCTGATCGAGCGAATTGTAGGACGGGCTGCCCGTGAAGATATCCGTGGTGGTGCCGGTCCCCGCCGAATAGGTGAACATCGAGCCCGGCGTCTTGGATCTCTGATAGGCACCGAGAAGCGTGAGGGTTGTCGATTGATCCGGTCTCCAGGTGACGGCGGGAGCGACATAGGTGCGATTGTCCTTGCCTCCCGGCACGAAGACGTCGGCGTCGCGCACCACGCCGGTCAGCCGATAAGAGAATTGGCCGTTGGGATCGATCGGCCCCGAGACATCGAAATTGCCCTGGACGCGATCGCGGTCGCCGAACAGCGTCTGCACCTCGTGGAACGGCTGGCTGGTCGGCAGCTTGCTTTGCAGATCGATCAGTCCGCCCGGCGAGCCGAGGCCATAGAGCGCCGAGCTCGGGCCACGGACCACGGTGATGCTGTCGACCCCATAAGGCTCCGTCTTGAACACGCCAAGGCCGGCGCCGACGAGACGCAGGCCGTCAAGATAGATGCCGTTATAGGTGATATCGAAGCCCCGGATCGAGATGGCGTCGAAGCGCGGATCGTAGCCTGAGGCATCGATGCGCACGCCCGGCTCATAGCCGACTGCTTCCGTCAGCGTCTGCACGGCGCGGTCGTTGAGCTCCTTGCGCGTCACGACCGAGATCGACTGCGGCGTCTCCAGCAGGGGCGTGTTCGTCTTGGTGCCTGCGGAGCTGCTGTTCGCGACGTAGCTGTTCTCGCTCGACGTCGTGGCGCGACTGCCACCTGCCTCGCGCGCATCCCGGCTTCCGGCTTGCCTGGAGGCGGCATCGCGTTGCGCCGCGACACGGCCGCGCTGCGATGGTGAATTGCGCTGGGTAGACGGGGCGCGCGGACGCACCTGGCTCGGCGCCTCCACGGTGACGGGCGGCAATGTCGCGGCCGTTGATCCCGAATTGGTCCCGGAGACCTGTGCAAGGGTCGGCGTCGACTGCAAAACCGCGCCCAGACCGGCCACACCCAGACCAGCCTTCATCACCCGTTCCCAACCGAACGTTTGCCCGTCGCCACGCCTCATCGTCTTCCCCAAGCTCCGTCTTTGGACAACCCGGGAGTAACCAGATCGAGGCGCACGCCGCCTTTGCGACCGCACAAATCGCCTTTGATTCCACGTGGAAGCTTTCAAGACTGAGACCTGAGGCCGCGCATCGCGTGCTGCTGTTACTGGCAGCGGCTCGGCGAATGACCGAAGCGCCTGCGAAAGGCCGTCGCGAAGTTCGCCGGATGGGTATAGCCGACCCGATAGGCCGCCTCGGTGACCGACAAGCGCTGGTGAATCAGAAGGGCTCGTGCGGTATCGAGCCGGCGGGCCCTCAGATAATCGATGGCGCTCTCGCCATAGGCGATCTGGAATTTCTGATTGAAAGATCGTCGGCTCAGGCCTGCGTTGCGCGCCAGCTCGTCGATGCTCCAGGGATAGGCAAGGTCGGCGTCCATCCGCTCCTTGGCCGATTGCAGCCGAATGCGCTGGAGATCTGTCGCCGGATCAACCGCGATCCGGCCGCACTCACCGAACAAGACATGGACGACGATCTCGGCGGCATGCGCCGACAACAACAATCGCGCCGCGTTTCCGGCGACCGGCGGCGAGAACATTTCCGCCGCGACCGCCCGCACCCGCGCTGATGCGGTCCGCGAGACGATGACCGCACCAGATCTTTGGTCCTTGAACAGCGCCCGAAACGCGGCGCCGAGTCCGAGTTGATCGATGGAAGCTTCGGGCAACGCGAGACCGATGGCGGGCCGCTTCCCACACCGCACTGAGCGTTTCACGGCGAGGGACTCCCGCACAGCCATCACGCCCATCCGCCTCTCGCCGATCGAGCGCGTCAGAGTGCCGCGACCAGTGTCGGCTTCATCGAACGCCACCGAGATGAACAGGCCCGGCGCCGCGATTGCAGGCCCCTCGGCGTCTGCTCGAAACTCCCCTTTGACGAACACACAGCCCGGATAATCCAGCCATTGGGCGGCCCCTCGCTGTGCGGAACCGATGTCGTCCTGAGGCAACCCGACAATTTGCTCGTAAAAGTCCCGCATCGAATCCACAACGCCGCGCCTTCTTTGACGGCTGACGGCGGCGCGCTCAAGAGCTCAGCGCGCAGTTTGGAGGATTTCGAAATTGGATTTGCTCGAAGGAAGCTTGCGTTGCGCCGGGAGGGCACCGAACGCGTCAGATTCCCAGATATTTGTGCTGCAAGTCCGGCGCGGCCATCAGCTCGTCGGAGGTGCCGCTCCACACCGTCTTGCCGCGCTCGATGATGTAGTGGCGATCGCAGATGCGGGCGAGATGATCGACGTTCTTGTCGACGACCAGGATCGACTGGCCCCGGCTCTTGAGCAACGACAGGCAGTTCCAGATTTCTTCGCGGATCAGCGGCGCGAGGCCCTCGGTCGCTTCGTCCAGGATCAGGAGTTTGGGATTCGTCATCAGCGCGCGGCCGATTGCGAGCATCTGCTGCTCGCCGCCGGAGAGCTGGTTGCCCATGTTGGACGCACGCTCGGCCAGGCGCGGGAACAGCACGTAGATGGCCGCGAGCGTCCAGGGATTATCGCTGTTGAAGCGATCGGCCGCAGCCGCGACCAGGTTTTCGCGTACGGTGAGGTTCGGGAAGATCTGGCGTCCCTCGGGAACGAGGCCGACGCCCAGCTTGGCGATTCTGTAGGACGGAAGCTGCCGCACCTCAGCGCCCGCGAAACGGATTGCGCCTGCGCGTGCCGGCGTCAGGCCCATGATGGAGCGGATGGTGGTGGTCTTGCCCATGCCGTTGCGGCCCATCAGCGAGACCATCTCGCCCGGCTTGATCGACAGCGACAGGCCGAACAGCACCTGGGACAGGCCGTAACAGGTCTCGATGCCGTCGACGTCGAGCAGCGTGTCAGCCATGATGCGTCACCACGTGCTGATCGCCGAGATAGGCGCGCTTGACGTCTTCGTTGGCCCGGATCGCGGCCGGATCGCCGGAGGCGATGACGCGGCCATAGACCAGCACCGAGATGCGGTCGGCCAGCGCGAACACCGCCGGCATGTCGTGCTCGACCAGCACGATCGAGACCTCCTTCCGCAGCTCCTGCAGCAGCTTCACCATGCGCTGGGATTCGGTGACACCGAGGCCGGCCATCGGCTCGTCCAGCAGCAGCAGCTTCGGCTTGCTGGCGAGCGCAACGGCAAGCTCGAGCTCGCGACGCTCGCCATGGCTGAGCCTGTTCACCACGACATCGGCCCGATGGCCGAGACCGACGCGGTCGAGCGCGGCGTGTGCGGCATCGCGCAAGGGTCGCTCCTTGCGCGCGTTGGCGAAGAAGCGAAACGAGGTGCCGGCATGCGCCTGCGCCGCCAGCGCGACGTTGTCGGCGGCGGTGAAGTCGAGCAGCAGCGAGGTGATCTGGAACGAACGCGCAAGACCGAGCGCGCAGCGGCGATAGGCCGGCAAGTCGGTAATGTCCCGCCCCGCCAGCGAGACGCTGCCGGAATGCGGCGCGAGATGTCCGGTGAGCTGGCTGATCAGCGTGGTCTTGCCGGCACCGTTCGGGCCGATGATGGCGTGCAGCTCGCCGGATGCGACGTCGAGCGAGACGTTGTCGGTCGCGATGATGCCGCCGAAGCGGCGCACCAGCTTTTCGACGCGGAGCAAGGGTTCAGCCACGGCCAGCCCTCCCGAGCACGCCCATGATGCCGCCGCGGCCGAACAGCACGATGAGCAGCAGCAGCGGCCCCATGATCAGCGCCCAATATTCGGTGATCTGCGACAGGAACTCCTCCAGCAGCAGGAACACCACCGCACCCATGATCGGGCCGAACAACGTGCCCATACCGCCGAGGATCACCATCACCATGAGGTCGCCGGAGCGGGTCCAGTACATCACGGCCGGGCTGACGAAATCGGTGTTGTTGGCGAGCAGCGCGCCGGCCAAGCCACACATGGTACCCGATATGACGAAGCAGACCAGCTTGTAGCGCTTGGCCGGGAAGCCGATCGCCTGCATGCGCTGCTCGTTGGAGCGCAGGCCCTGCACCACGAGACCGAAGCGCGAATTGACGATGCGCCAGATCAGGAAGACGACGCCGAACAGGCAGGCGAGGCAGAGATAGTAGAACTGCACGCGATTGCCGAGATTGATGAGACCGGAGAAGTCGCTGCGATTGTAGATCGTGAGGCCGTCGTCGCCGCCGTAACGCGCCAGCCCCGAGGCGACGTAATAGGCCATCTGCGCGAAGGCCAGCGTAATCATGATGAAGTAGACGCCGCGGGTGCGAAGCGAGAGCGCGCCGATCACGAGCGCATAGATCGCAGACGCGGCGAGCGCGACCGGAAACTGGATGAAGCCGGAACCTAAGCCTTCCTGCGCGAGCATGCCGACGGCGTAGCCGCCGATGCCGAGATAGGCGGCATGGCCGAAGCTCATCATGCCGCCAAACCCCATGATCAGGTTGAGGCTCGCGGCCGCCAGCGCCAGGATGATGATGCGGGTGAACAGCGTCAGGATGAAGATGTTGCCGGACAGCTGCGAATAGAGCGGCAGCAGCACGAGGCCCGCCAGCATCAGGGCCGTGACGGCCTTGCTCACGCTCAAACCCTTCATCGACGGTTGGCCGGAAACAGCCCCTCCGGCCGCACCACCAGCACGATCGCCATCAGGAGATAGATCAGCATGGAGGACAGCGCGGGTGCGGCGGTGGACGCGGCGGCGCCGCTCAGCACCTGGCGGAGCAGGTTCGGCAGGAAGGCGCGGCCGAGCGTGTCGATCATGCCGACGAAGATCGCGGCGAGGAAGGCGCCGCGGATCGAGCCGATGCCGCCGATCACGATGATGACGAAGGCGAGGATCAGGATGTTCTCGCCCATGCCGATCTGCACGGTCAGGATCGGCGCCTGCATCAGGCCGGCGAGGCCCGCGAGCGCGGCGCCCAGGCCGAACACCAGCGTGTAGAGCAGCTTGATGTTGATGCCGAGCGCACCGATCATCTCGCGGTTGGAGGCGCCGGCGCGGATCAGCATGCCGATACGGGTGCGCATCACGCCGAGATACAGGAGGAGCGCGACCAGCAGCGCCACCGCGATGATGGCGAGGCGATAAGCGGGATAATGAATGCCGGGCAGGATCGGCACCGGCACGGTGAGCCAGGCCGGCAGCGGCAACGCCAGGCCCGCCGGGCCCCAGATCAGCCGCACGGCCTCATTGAAGAACAGGATCAGGCCGAAGGTCGCGAGCACGTGGTCGAGATGGTCGCGGCCGTAGAGGTGCCGCAGCGCCGTCACCTCCAGCACGATGCCGAGCATGAGCGTGGCCCCCAGCGCCATCAGCGCGCCGAGCAGGAAGCTGCCGGTCCACGCCGCGAAGGTCGCGGCGAAATAGGCGCCCATCATGTAGAGCGAGCCGTGCGCAAGGTTGACGAGATCCATGATCCCGAACACCAGCGTCAGGCCGGCGGCGAGCAGGAACAGCAGCAGGCCGAACTGCAGCCCATTCAAGAATTGTTCGACGACGAGCAGCATCAAGACTCTTTCAGGCGCGCGCAGCGTTGCGCCGATGTTCGAACACAGTCGCCATCAGTGAAAGAGCTCCCCCTGCCTCTTCAAGGCCGAAAAATGGGTAATGGCAGTATCGTTCCTAGGCAAGAGCGATTCGACACCAGACATGCACTTTGTTGCATCTCGGCACATGCGGATTGCACCCGGCAGCACGATCTAGAAAACATTTTAGGCTTAAAACAATTCGGAGCAATAGAGGATTTTAGGCAACCGGCGCTTCTTCGTGCAGCAAAGGGGCACCGACATGCGCCTTGCAGCGCAACAACGCTGCCGCCCGCCATGAGGCAACCTGCCGCAGCCAAATGACATCCCTCTCACCGGCTGGCGATGAGAGGGTGCGATCGTCGTAAAATTGAGCAGGGTTGCGCCTGAAGCGCGATGCGATCGCGCTTCAGGTTATTGTTTGAGCATGATCTTTTCGGAAAACCGCTACACACTTTTCCGGATCATGCTCTAGTGCGACGTCATCTGCCGGGGGAGCTCCTCCGGCTCGGTGAGGACGCTGTTGGCCGTCGATGCCTCCAGGGCCGCCATCCGAAACAGATAGGCGAGCGTCGTCAATCCGGTGTCTTCCGCCATCTGCGCCAGCTCGAGCGCCATGTCGGACATGTAGCCGAGATCCTCGTCCCGGATTTGCGCCATGATCTGGCTGTCCCGCATCACGTTCGACATTTCAGGCGCTCTTTCGTTGCGCGGCAGCATGACCGCGGAGGTTGGCACGGGCGATGCAGTCGATCCGCGGACCGTCCTGCTGGACGATGCTCGTCATCCCGATACGGTCGCGCACGACATCGAGCGACTCCTGGCGCATCTCGATGGTCGCCGCCATGGTCCAGGAATTCTCCACCAGCGCCGGCAATCCCAGCGGCGTCACGACAAATCCGATGTCGTGGAACCGCGGCAACCACCACGTCTCCATGACGAGGCAGAGCCGTTCGATGCCCTGATCGAGACAAAATTCCTGCGCGGCCGCCATCAATTGTAAATTGAACTCGCCATCGCGGCGCTCGCGCGTGACGAAGAAGCGCGACCACTCCCAGACCAGCGGGTCCGCAGGGCAACCGCGCACCGCGGCGAGATGCGGGAAAACCTCGCTCATCATCGTCGGCCGGGTGGTCGGATACAGGCGGGAGCCGCCGAGCACACGGCGGTTTTCGAGAGCCAGCAGGTAGACCGCGTCCTCGTTGTCGTAGGTGTCGATCTCGCGGCCATCGGGCTTGCGAAGCGCCTCCCATTTCCGCTCCTCGACGAAAATCTCGTGACGAATTCGGAAATGCTGTTCGAGAACGTCCTCGTATAGGTGCCGATTGACGCAAGAAATCACATGAATCATGAAGTCCCCCATGGCTTGAAATGGGGGCAGCCTCAGCGAAAAAGGAAAAATCGACTATTGGGAAATTTCCCAGTAGGCGAAGATTTCAGGGAGTGATGATTCTGTGGCGGATCGCGATGGCGACCGCATGCGTCCGGTTGACGGCGCCGAGCTTGCGCGCAGCAGTTGCAAGATGCTCTTCGGCGGTGCGTTGCGTGATGTGCAGGATCTCGCCGATTTCCCAGGCAGACTTGCCTTGCGAGGCCCAGGCGATCACCTCGCGCTCGCGGGGGGTAAGACGCGTGGACGGATGCGGCACCGGCTCCAGCAAACGGCGGATGTGATCGAAGCCGTACATCCCGATCAGGTGCAGCGCCGGCTTGCTGCGCGCATTGAGATCGAGGTGGACGCCGCCGAGCGAGACGCCGGCCTCATAGCCAGTCAAGCCGTGGATCGGCACGACGAAGCCGCGCGACATGCGAAAATCGGCTGCGCGCCGCATCACCTCGACCGCACCGGGCTCCAGCTCCGGATCGTACGGCGCTTCGGACCATTCGAAAGGGTTCACCGTCTGCCGGCATTTGCGGACCACGGGATCGACCCGGTCGTAGCTCTTTTCGGTATAGAGGCTGAACCACTCCGCCGGCCACTTCTTGGCAAGCACCATCTGGGAAAAGCGCTGCTCGGGATTCGGCAAGCCCGTCACGATGATATGTTCGAAACCGTAGCGACCGAACGCGGTTGCAAGCGCGTCCATGGCGTCCGAAACCTTGGTATGGGCTGCGAGCCCTTCGATGAAATCGAGCGCCTCCCGGCCATAATCAACGGCGGACATCGTAAGTTTCCTGACCCTCGCCGCTCCCGTATAGCACGTATTCGCAGACTGCCTCAATTCGCTATGGCAGTAGTTTCCCGGTGCTCATCCGCTCTGAAGATTTAAACTACTTGTGGCAGAATTGACGCCACGATACACCTGAAGGCGTCGAAGCGGGAAACCAACGATGGAAGACGAGGACATCGCCCTCAACAGCGTGCTCGGCCTGGAATTGAACCGCGTGTTTTTTGCCGTCCGCGAAACCGCAAACAAGCAGAAGATCATCGAGTTTGCGCGCGAGGTGCTGCAGAGCGAGCGCGCGGAGCTGGCCGGGAGCGTGTTGCCGGAAGGGCCAGCGAGCTAGAGTGCCGTTTGCAACAGCCGAAGCAACAGATCGCGCCACGAGAACGCCTCTCCATCTGAACGCGCGGATTTTAGTCGAACACTCTGACCGGGAAGTTGCTTCGTCATCATCCGCAACGAGCCTGCTGCGCTCTTACCCTCCCCTGGAGGGGTCCGGGACGAGCGTAGCTCGCCCGTGGGTCGTCTCATATTGAGTGCAGCGAAATGTGAGACGGGGTGGGGTGACGGTCCCTCCGCGACGAACAGTGCCCGAGTGGAGAGATCACCCCACCCCGCTCGCGCTTCGCGCGATCGACCCTCCCCCTCCAGGGGAGGGTAAAGCACCGCGCCTCCGTCCACATCGACACACACTTGCCGCTGGATGACATCGCATCTCTCGTGAGATGATCGGCGCCACGATCTCTTGTCGATGCCAGGGACATTTCAAGGCCATGATGACGCTGCGCCAGGTCGAAGTGATCCGTGCCGTGATGGTGACGGGCACCATTGGCGGTGCGGCGAAGCTGCTCAACGTCTCGGCGCCGGGGATCAGCCGCCTCGTCAAATACACCGAGCGCTCGCTCGGCATCCGCTTCTTCCAGCGCCAGAACGGGCGCTACTTCCCGACGCCGGAAGCCGAGAACATTTTCGAGCAGATCAACGGCGTCTACAAGAAGGTCGACGACCTCTCCGAGATCATCTCCAAGATCGGCCGCGGCGGCCTGTCGGAATTACGCATCGGCTCGGTGCCGAGCATCTCGCAGGTGATGGTGCCGCGCGCGATCGAGCGCGTCCGCCCGCCGCTATCCCGATCTCGGCATCGACATCAACATCCTCAAGCTCGAGGAAGCCATCGACTACCTGATGCTAGGCCGCGGCGAGTGCGTGGCGATGAGCTATCGGCTCGAGCATTCCGGGCTCGACTTCATGCCGCTCGCCTCGGGCGAGCTCTATTGCATCGTGCCGCCGGGCCACGAGCTCTCCGGCCGCAAGCAGGTCTCGGCCGCCGAGATCACGCGCTATCCACTGATCGGCATCGATCCCAACGATCCCTATGGCCGCATCATGGCCGAGATCTTCGCGCGCCATCGGCTCGACTACAACATCACCATCCGCGCGCGCTTCGGCACCACGGTCTGCGCGCTGGTGAAGGCGGGGCTCGGCATCGCCATCATCGACCAGTTCACGGTGGCCCATGGCGGCTATCCCGGCATCGAGCTCTTGAAGATCGCCGAGCCGACGCGGTTCGACACCTATGTTGCGGTCAAGCGCGGCACGCCGCTGTCTCTGCACGCCGAATACTTCATCGAGGCGCTGCGCACCGAGATGCGCGCGGTCGAGCCGTCCCGCGGCAGTGGCAAGGCCGCCCCGGCCCGCGGACGAAGGAAGTAACATGATGTTAGGTTTGCAGGACAAAAGGGTAATTGTGTTAGGCGGGGGAAAGACTATCGTCGCAGCTGGAATTGCACAGATTTCCCCGCTAATGGCCGGGGCCGGATGCTCCCAACGAAACGATCGCGAACCATGTCGAAACGCGGATACGCCGCCAGCAAGAAGCTCCTCACCGGCCTGATCGGCGCGCCGATCGCGCATTCCGCGTCCCCCGCCATGCACGAGCGCGCCGCCGAGGCGCTCGGCCTGCGCGGCCATTACCAGCTCATCGAGGTCGCCGGCGCCGATGCGGCCGGGCTGCGCATGATGCTGGAGGGCGTCCGGCGGCTCGGCTTTGCCGGCGTCAATGTCACCTACCCCTATAAGGAAGCCGTCGTGCCGCTGCTCGACGCACTGGCGCCAGGCGCGGCCAGCATGGGCGCGGTCAACACCGTCGTCGTCCGGGATGGCCGGCTGACCGGCCACAACACCGACACCACGGGTTTTGCGCGGGCGGTGATGCCGTTGCTGGCGTCGTCCGGCAACGCCGTCGCCGTGATCGGCGCCGGCGGCGTCGGCAAGGCCATCGCGTTTGCGCTGGCGAGCCTGAAAGTAGCCGACATCCGCATTTTCGACAGCGAGCCGGCGCGCGCCGAGAAACTGGTCGCCCTGCTCGCCTCGCGCGGCGCCCGCGTCGCCACCAGCGTCGAGGACGCCCTCGAGGGGGCGACCGGTCTCGTCAACGGCACCCCGGTCGGCATGCTGCCGAACCATGACACGCCGGTGCCGGTGGGGCTGCTCAGAGCGGACCTTTGGATCGCCGACGCCGTCTATTCGCCGTTGATCACGCCGCTGCTGGCCGCAGCGCGAGAGAAAGGCGCCCGGATCATGACCGGCCGCGAGCTCGCGATTTACCAGGCCGCCGACGCCTTCGAACTGTTCACAGGCCTTGCCCCATCGACCGAGATCATGGGAGAGGCTTTTGACGCCGTGATGGCTGCGCGCAGCGCGGCCTATCAGGCAGCTTGAGGCGAAGCGGCCGGATACAAGGCCGCTTGCAAGATTTGAAACGGGAGGAGAGGACGATGAAATCAACGCTAGTGGTGGGCGCATTGCTCACCGTCATCACTGCAACGGGTGCCTTTGGCCAGGCGATCAAGCTCGCCAATGTCGCGGAGCTCTCGGGCGGCGGCGCCACCGTGGGCACGAACTGGAAGAACGGCATCGATCTCGCGATCGAGGAGATCAACGCCAAGGGCGGCGTGCTCGGCCGCAAGCTCGAGGTCAGCCACGCCGACTCGCAGTCCAACCCGGGGGTGGCGCGCGCCCAGGTGCAGAAGGCGCTCGACGCCGAGCCCTATGTGCTGCTCGGGCCCGGCTATTCCGGCTCGGTGAAGGTGACCGCGCCGCTCGCGGCCGAAGCCGGCATCGCGCAGATCATGGGCGGCGAAGCCGCCGAGCTGACGCAAGGCGGCAACAAGTTCCTGTTCCGCACTTCGTTCGGCCAGCAATCCTCGATGCCGAAGGTCGCAAAGTACATCCACGACGAGATGAAGGCCAAGACGGTCGCGGTGGTCTGGGTCAACAACGACTTCGGCCGCGGCGGGCGCGACGTGATGATCAAGGAGCTCGACCGGCTCGGCTCCAAGGTCGTCGCCGATCTCTCCACCGAGGCGGGTCAGGCCGACTTCGCCGCCGACGTCGGCAAGATCAAGGCCGCCAATCCCGATGCCGTGTTCGTCTACCTGAATGAAGAAGAGAGCGCGCGCATCCTGAAGGAGCTGAAGCGCCAGGGCGTCACCGCGCCGCTGATGGGCGAGACCACGTTGATCGGCCAGAAGGTGATCGAGCTCGCCGGCGATGCCGCCAACGGCGCGCGCGGCCATGTCGGCCTCACCACCGACGCACCGGTCGACCTGATCAAGGCGTTCCGCGAGAAGTTCTCCAAGAAGTACAATTACGTCCCTGATCATAACGGCCTGAAGGGCTATCTCGCCGTCTACATGGTGAAGGCCACCACCGAAAAGATGGGCAAGGTCGACCCGAAGAAGTTCGCCGACACGCTGCACGGCCTCACCATCAAGGCCGCGGACGAGCCGGGCATCCTGATGGACGTCACCTTCAGCGACACCGGCGACATCGACCGCCAGAGCTTCCTGGTCGAGGTGGTCGAGGGCAAGCAGGTGGTGAAGCAGGTGCTGCCCAAGCTGAAGTGAGGGTGTTCGCCTCTCCCCGCGTGCGGGGAGAGGCCGGAATTTGCGCGAGCAAATTCCGGGTGAGGGGGAGCCTCCACGAGTCCGACTGTCAGCGACCTCGCGGAGACTCCCCCTCACCCCAACCCTCTCCCCGCAAGCGGGGAGAGGGAGAAGAGAGAGGGGAAAATGTCCAATCTATTCGATCTTCTGGTCGCGGGACTCGCCACCGGCGCGATCTACGCGCTGGTTGCGGTCGGCTTCACGCTGCTGTGGCAGACCTCGCAGACCATCAATTTCGCGCAAGGCGAGTTCGTGATGCTGCCGGCGTTCCTGATGCTGGCGGCGATGCATGTCGGCGCGCCGTTCTGGCTCGCGATCATCCTCGGCATCCTCTTGTCGATGATCCTGCTCGGCCTCGCCTTCAAGCTGCTGCTGGTGGATCCGATGATGCGCCATGGCGTGCTGCCGCTCGCGATCGCGACCATGGCGCTCGCGATCGGCATCAAGGAGGCCGTCAAGCAGTTCTTCAGCGCCGAGGCTTCGCCGTTCCCCTCGATCGTGCCGACCGGCGACGTCTCCATCCTCGGCCATGCCGTGTCGCTGCAGAGCATCGGCGTGCTCGCGGTCGCCATTCTCGCCGTTCTCGGCCTGACCACGCTGCTGAACCGTACCTCGCTCGGCCACCAGATGCAGGCGGCGGCGCAGAACCCGACGGTGGCGCGCATCATCGGCGTGCCGGTCGAGCGCATGATCCTGCTGACCTTCCTGATCAACGCCTTCCTGGTGGCGCTGGCCTCGCTGCTGATCACGCCGATCTACCTCGCAAAATTCTCGTCCGGTGAGGTGCTGGGCCAGGCCGCCTTCATCGCCGCGATCGTCGGCGGCTTCAACCAGGTGCGCGGCGCGATCGTCGGCGGCCTCTTGATCGGCGTGCTCGACAATCTCGCGGCGGCCTATGTCTCGACGCAGTACCGCGCCGCCGTGCCGATGATCTTCCTGATCGCCGTCATCCTGTTCCGGCCGCAGGGCTTGCTCGGCCGTGCCGAGGAGCGCACCGTATGAGCGGCTTCGCCAAACCCCTGAAGATCACGCTCGGCCTTGCCATCATCGCCGCGCTGATCATCGTCCCCATGAACTTCAACCGCTACGGCCTGTTCATCCTCAGCCAGTGGGCGGTGATGAGCATCGCGGCGATGGGGCTCAATCTCACGCTCGGCTATGCCGGCCAGGTCTCGCTGGCGCAGGGCGCCTTCGTCGGCATCGGCGCCTATGCGGCCGCGATCATGACCACGCATGGCTGGCCGCTGCCGGCGGCGATCCTGGTCGCGATCGGCTTGAGCTTTGCGATCGGCTGGGTGCTCGGCTATCCCGCGCTGCGCGTGCAGCACCATTACCTCGCCTTCGTCACCCTGGCCTTCTCCACCCTGGCCTTCCTGGTGTTCCGCAACGAGAGCTGGCTCACCGGGGGCATCTACGGCATCTCCAACATCCCGCGCCCGCACATCTTCGGCATCGCGACCAACAAGCCGCTGCCGTTCTACTATGTCTGCCTCGGCTCGCTCGCGATCGTCTCGCTCGCGGTGTGGTGGCTGATCCGTTCGCCCTGGGGCCGCGCCTTCATGGCGCTGCGGGAAAATCCCTTGCGCGCGCAATCGCTCGGCGTCGATACGCGGCGCTACACGCTGATGGCCTTCGCGATCGGCTCGGCGCTCGGCGGCGTCGCCGGCGCGCTCTACGCGCCGTTGACGCAATATATCGATCCGGTGCCGTTCAACCTGTCGCTCTCGCTCGACCTCCTGCTGATGGTGATCGTCGGCGGCGCCGGCTTCTATTTCGGTCCGTTCCTCGGCGCGATGATCGCGGTGCTGCTGCCGGAATGGCTGCGCTTCACGGAAGGCTATTACCTGATGCTCTACGCGGTCGCCGTGATGCTGCTGCTGATCTGGTCGCCGACGGGCATTCTCGGAATCCTCGACCGCTATCTCGCCGAACGCCGCACCAAGGCGGCCTCCGCGCTGCGCGCCGTCGCAAAGTCGCGCCTGGAGACGGCGCGATGAGCTCGGTCCTCGAAGTCACCGACATCAAGAAGAGCTTTGGCGGCATCCACGCCGTCAACGGGGTCTCGTTCGACGTGCGCGAGGGCGAGATCCTCGGCCTGATCGGGCCGAACGGCTGCGGCAAGTCCACGCTGTTCAACTGCATCCTCGGCCAGCTCACGCCGACAGGCGGCGAGGTCAAGCTCGACGGGCAGGTCGTCACGGGCCTGCGCCCCTCCGAGCTCAACAAGCTCGGCGTCAGCCGCACCTTCCAGCTGCTGCAGGTGTTCCCAAAGCTGTCGGTGCGCGAGAACCTGATCCTCGCCGGACAGGAGCACCAGGGCAACATGGCCTCGCGCCTGATCGGCCGCTCCGATGCCGGGCTGACCGAGGCCGCCAACCAGATGATCGGCTTCTTCAAGCTCGACCATCTCGCCGACGAGCCAGCCGGTGGTCTCTCCTACGGTCAGCAAAAGCTGCTCGATGCCGCCATGGCCTTCATGGGCGGCCCGCGCCTGGTGCTGCTCGACGAGCCCGCCGGTGGCGTCAACCCGTCGATGCTGGCGGACCTCAGGGAGCGTCTGGTCGCGATCAACCGCGAGAAGAACGCCACCTTCGTCGTGATCGAGCACAACATGGAGTTCGTGATGTCGCTGTGCTCGCGCGTGATGGTGATGGCGGAAGGCAAGGTGCTGGCGATGGGCCGGCCCGACGAGGTCCGCAAGAACTCCGCCGTGATCGAAGCCTATCTCGGACACTAAAGCGCGATGGAGATTACAATGAATTGTCATCGCGCTTTGGTTTTATTGTTTGAGCATGATCTTGTCGGAAAACCGCTGCGCACTTTTCCGGATCATGCTGTAGGGAGCGAGCGATGAGCGACCCGATCCTCTCGGTCCACAATCTCGTCGGCGGCTACGGCAAGATGACGATCTTGAACGGCACGACGTTTGCCGTTCCTTCAGCCACGATCACGACGATCATTGGCCCGAACGGCGCCGGCAAGTCGACCGTGTTCAAGGCGATCTTCGGCCTGCTCAAGCTGCGTGAGGGCAAGATCAGCTTTTCCGGCCGCGACGTCACCAGTTTGAGCCAGCGCGCGCTGCTCAATGCCGGCATCTGCTATGTGCCCCAGGGCCGCAACATCTTTCCCGAGCTGTCGGTGCGCCACAACATCGAGCTCGGCGGCGTCGCGGCCGACAAGGGCCTCGACCTGCCCAAACGGATCGAGGCGGCGCTCGACCTGTTTCCGGCATTGCGGCGCAAGTCCGCGCAGCAGGCCTCGACGCTCTCCGGCGGCGAGCAGAAGCAGCTCGAGATCGCCCGCTCCCTGCTGCTCGAGCCGAAGCTGGTGCTGGTCGACGAGCCTTCGATCGGCCTGTCACCGCTGATGGTGCAGCAGACCTTCGACATCCTCAAGAGCTTGCGCGACCGCGGCGTCACCATCCTGATGATCGAGCAGAACGCACGCTCGGCGCTGGAGATCTCCGACATCGGCATCGTGCTCGAGCTTGGCCAGACCCGCATGGTCGACGACGCCAAGCGCATTTTGAATGATCCGCGCATCGGGCAGCTCTTCCTCGGTGGCGCCATGGAGGAGAGTGCAGCATGAGCGCGAAAATGCGGATCGCCGTGGCCGGCGCCGGCCTGATCGGCCGTCGCCATATCGAGGTGATCGCGGCATCAAAGGACTGCGAGCTCGCTGGCATCGCCGACCCCTCGCCCGCCGCGACGGATTTGGCCTTGGCGCACAACGTGCCCTGCTATCCCGATCATCGTGCGCTGCTGGGACAAGCGAAGCCCGACGGCCTCATCATCGCCTCGCCCAACACGCTGCACTTGCCGATGGCGCTCGACTGCGCCGAAGCCGGCGTGCCGGCTTTGATCGAGAAGCCGGTGACCGAGACGGTCGCCACCGCACGGCGCCTGTGCGCAGCGGTGAGACGCACCGGCGTGCCGATGCTGGTCGGCCACCACCGCCGGCATAATCCCATCATCAAGTCGGCGCGCGAGGCCGTGACGAACGGAAAGCTCGGCCAGCTTACGGCCGTGGTCGGGCTGTGGCTGTTGAAGAAGCCCGACGATTATTTCGAGGTCGCCTGGCGGCGCGAAGCAGGCGGCGGGCCGCTGCTGCTCAATCTCATTCACGACATCGACAATCTCCGCTTCATCTGCGGCGAGATCGTCGAGGTGCAGGCGCTGACCTCGAACAAGGTGCGCGGCTTCGCGGTCGAGGACACTGCCGCGCTGCTGCTGCGCTTTGCGAGCGGCGCGCTGGGAACGGTGACCGTGTCGGATGCGACGCCGGCGCCGTGGAGCTGGGAGCTCGCCTCGGGCGAGAACCGGGACTATCCCAAGCAGGACCAGCCCTGCTACATCTTCTCAGGCACCGCGGGTTCGCTCTCCGTGCCGAACATGGAGCTGTGGTCCTACGCACAGCAACCCGGCTGGTACGCGCCGCTGTCGCGCGCGACCATCGCGCCGCCCGGGTTCGATCCGCTGGTCGAGCAGCTCCGGCATTTCTGCGCCGTGATCGCCGGCCGCGAACAGCCGCTGATCTCGGTCGAGGACGCGATGGGAACGCTCGCCGTCGTCGAAGCCGTCAGCGAGGCCGCGCGCACCGGGCAAACGATCTCGCCGGGGCAGATCCTGGAGCAGGCCGCATGAACAAGCGCTCGATCGCCACCGTCTCCCTCTCCGGCGCGCTCGACGAAAAGCTCCGCGCCATCGCCGCCGCCGGCTTCGATGCGGTCGAGATCTTCGAGAACGATCTGCTGTCATTCGGCGCCGGCCCGCGCGACATCGCGAAGATGTGCGCGGACCTCGATCTCGAGATCTGTGCGTTCCAGCCGTTCCGCGATTTCGAGGGCATGCCGCAGCCGCAGCGCGCGCGCAACTTCGCCCGCGCGGAGCGCAAGTTCGATCTGATGCAGGAGCTCGGCACCGATCTCTTGCTGATCTGCTCCAACGTCTCGCCCGCCTCGCTCGGCGGCATCGACCGCGCTGCGGACGATTTTCGCGAGCTCGGCGAGCGCGCCGCCAGACGCGGCTTGCGCGTCGGCTACGAGGCGCTGGCCTGGGGCCGCCACGTCAACGATTATCGCGACGCCTGGGAGATCGTGCGGCGCGCCGATCATCCCGCGATCGGCGTCATCCTCGACAGCTTTCACGCGCTGGCCCCTAGCTTTCCGACCCGCGCCATGGCCTCGATCCCCGGCGACAAGATCTTTCTGGTGCAGCTCGCCGACGCGCCGAGGCTCGAGCTGGACATCCTGTCGTGGAGCCGGCACTTCCGCTCCTTTCCCGGCCAGGGCGACCTGCCGGTCGGCGAGTTCATGGCGGCGATCGCGGCGACCGGCTATGCCGGGCCGCTGTCGCTGGAAATCTTCAACGACCAGTTCCGCGCCGGCTCGGCCGCGCAGACTGCGGTCGACGGCCTGCGCTCGCTGATCCTGCTGGAGGACCAGCTCGCACCGGATTGGCCGAATTATGCCGGCAAGCCGCTGGCCCCGAAGGCGAAGAGCCGCGGCACCGGCTTCATCGAGTTTGCCGTCAACGAGAGCAAGGCCGGCGAGCTTGCCCGCCTGTTCTCACAGCTCGGCTTCCGCAAGAGCGGCCAGCACCGCAGCAAAGCGGTGGAGCGCTGGTCGCAGGGCAAGGTCGAGCTCGTCATCAATTGCGAGACCGACGGCTTTGCGCATTCCCACTATGTCACCCACGGTCCCGGCGTCTGCGCCATCGCGCTCGACGTCGACGATGCCGGCCGCGCCATGCAGCGCGCCGAGACGCTGAAGGCGCGCACCTTCTACCAGCCGGTCGGGCCGGGCGAGCTGGAGATTCCCGCGATCCACGGCGTCGGCGGCAGTCTGCTCTATTTTCTCGACCAGGCCGGCAAGAACTGGGACACCGATTTCGAGCCTGTTTCAAGCGATGCAAGCGCCGATGCCCTGCTCGCCGTCGACCACATCGCGCAGTCGATGCCCTATGACGAAATGCTGTCCTGGCTGCTGTTCTACACCGGCATTCTCGACCTGAAGCGCCTGCCGCAGATGGAGATCGCCGACCCGCGAGGCCTCGTGCAGAGCCAGGCCGTCATCAACGCCGACCAGAGCTTGCGCTTCGTGCTCAACGGCTCCTCCGCCAACCGCACCCTGCCGGCGCGCTTCATCTCGGAGTTCTTCGGCTCGGGCGTGCAGCATGTCGCCTTCGCGTGCCAGGATATTTTTGCGACCGTGGCCGCGATGCGCCAGCGCGGCGCGGGCTTCCTGGACATCCCCGACAATTACTACGACGACATCGAAGCCAAATACGATCTTTCGCCCGAACTGATGGCGCAGCTGCGCGCCAACCACATCCTCTACGACCGCGAGGGCGACGGCGAGTTCTTCCAGGTCTACACCCACATCTTCGACGAGCGCTTCTTTTTCGAGATCGTCGAACGCAGGGATTATCAGGGCTTTGGTGCGGCCAACGCCGGCATCAGGCTCGCAGCGCAGGCGCGCGAGGTGCGCCCGGCCAGCATGCCGAGGGTGTAGGACACTCTCTCCACGCCGTCATTGCGAGGAGCTCTTGCGACGAAGCAATCCAGAATCTCTCCGCGGAAAAATTCTGGATTGCTTCGCTGCGCTCGCAATGACGGAGGAGATAGTTAGGAGGCCCTCTCCCCGCTTGCGAGGAGAGGGAGAGGCAAAGCCTCACTTCATCTTGCACTTGTCGTGGAAACGATCCTGGTCGTTCTCGACAATGGTGGCGACGGTCTTCAGGGCGAGCTGGCCTTCGGAATCCTTGACCACGTCCTGCAGGTAGAAGTTCTGGATCGGAATGTGGTTGTTGCCGAACTTGAACGCGCCGCGCACCGATTTGAAGTTGGCCTTCTCCATTTCGGCCTTCATGGCGTCCTTCTTGCTGGTGTCGCCCTTCACGGCGACGACGGCGCTGTTGATCAGGTTCGCGGCGTCGTAGGACTGCGCGCCGTAGAAGGTCGGCCGCAAGCCGGGATACTTCTTGCGGTAGTCGGCGACGAAGCGCTTGTTCTGCTCGTTGGGGAGGTCGTTGACCCATTGCTGCGCGCCGGGCACCCCGAGCGCGTTCTCCTTCTGGAGCGGCAGCGAGAGCTCGTCGATGGTGAAGGCGGTATAGAGCGGCATCGTGCTCTTCAGCCCGGCCTGCGCATATTGGTTCAGGAATTGCACGCCCGCAGCACCTGGATAGAACACGAAGATCGACTCGGCGCCCGAGGCACGCGCCTTGGAGAGCTCGGCCGAGAAGTCGAGCTGGCTCGGCCACACCGTGTATTCCTCGCCCACGACCTGCCCCTTGAAGGTGCTCTTGACGCCCGCCAGCATGTCCTTGCCGGCGGCGTAGTTCGGGCCGATCAGGAACACCGATTTGACGCCCTTCTGGTTCATATAGGTGCCGACCGCCTGCGGCGTCTGGTCGTTCTGCCAGGAGGTCGAGAACACGTAAGGCGAGCATAGCTCGCCCGCGAGCTGCGACGGACCGGCATTGGCCGAGATCAGGAAGGTCTGCGAGTCCACTACGGTCTTGAGCGAGGCCAAGAGCACGTTCGACCAGATGTAGCCGACGATGAAATCGACCTTGTCGGATTGCACCAGCTTCTCGGTCTTCTGCTTGCCGACGTCGGGCTTCTGGCCGTCGTCCTCGTAGATCACCTCGACCGGCTTGCCGTCCATCTTGCGGCCGAGATGATCGAGCGCGAGCTCGAAGGAATTGCGCATGTCGTTGCCGATCACGGCGGTCGGGCCGCTGAAGGTCGAGACGAAACCGATCTTGATGGTGTCGCCGGCGGATGCCGGGCCTGCCAGCACCAGCGCCGCTGCGCCCGCCAGCCAGAATGCCGTCCTCATAACAACTCCCCTCCTTATTATCGGTCCCGGAAGCGGGGTGATCGCCGCTCCAGGCCTGTCTCTATTGAAACGCAAAATCTGTCGCGCCGCCAATGGCTCAGCGCCTGCCTTTGCACCATATTTCGCCCCGATCGGAGATGGCAAGAAATATAATTCTACTCACTTGGACGGAGGCTGCGGCGCTTTTTCGCGCCGGATCGATACATCAGGCCTATGCGACGATTGATGACGGCTATTGGACCGCGGGGCCCAATCCGCACTTAAATGAAGAGGCGCAGCAGCGAGATTCGAGGGTTAAATCATGGCCGCAAATCCCCACCGCGTCGTCATCGTCGGAGCCGGCTTCGGCGGGCTGGAGGCGACTTACCGGCTTGCGGGCGCGCCGGTGGAGATCACGCTGATCGACCGCCGCAATCACCATCTGTTCCAGCCGCTGCTCTACCAGGTCGCGACCGCCTCGCTCGCGACCAGCGAGATCGCCTGGCCGATCCGCCATCTCATGCGCGACCGACGCGAGGTGACGACGCTGTTTGCGACCGTGAGCGGCGTCGATGCCGAGCGACGCTGCGTGCTGATCGATGACGGCAGCGAGGTGCCTTACGACACGCTGGTGCTGGCCACCGGCGCGCGGCATGCTTATTTCGGCCACGACGAATGGGAGGCATGGGCGCCGGGCCTGAAGACGCTGGAGGACGCGACCACCTTGCGCCGGCACATCCTCGTGGCGTTCGAGCGCGCCGAGCGCGAGACGGATCCCGCGCGGCGCGCGGCACGGCTGACGTTCGTCATCGTCGGCGCCGGCCCGACCGGCGTCGAGCTCGCTGGCACCATCGCCGAGATGGCGCATCACACCCTGCCCGGCGACTTCCGCAACATCGACACGCACAAGGCACGCGTCGTGCTGATCGAGGCGGGTCCGCGCGTGCTCGCCGGCTTTCCCGACGAGCTCTCGGCCTATGCGCAGGCCTCGCTGGAAAGGATCGGCGTCGAGGTCGTGCTCGGCCAAGCCGTCACCGAGATCAACCGCGAGGGCGTCGTGTTCGGTGGCAAGCTGCTCGAGGCGAAGACACGGATCTGGGCCGCTGGCGTGCGCGCCTCGCCCGCCGCCGAATGGCTCGGCGCGCCCAGCGATCGCGCCGGGCGCGTGCTGGTCGAGGCCGACCTCACCATTCCAGGCCATCCCGAGATCTTCGCGATCGGCGATACCGTCAGCATCAATGCCTGGGACGGCAAGCCGGTGCCCGGCATCGCGCCGGCCGCCAAGCAGCAGGGTCGTCATGTCGCGGAGACCATCAGAGCGCGCCTGCGCGGCGCTGCGACCGGTCCGTTCCGTTACAAGCACGCCGGCAGCCTCGCCCAGATCGGCAAGCGGCTCGCCGTGATCGATTTCGGCCGGGTCAAGCTGCGCGGCGCCATCGCATGGTGGATCTGGGGCATCGCCCACATCTACTTCCTGATCGGCCTGCGCCACCGCCTCAGCGTTGCGCTGAGCTGGCTCTGGATCTACGCGCGAGACCAGCGCGCGGCGCGGTTGATCACGCAGGGGTCGAGCAAGGTGGTGTAGGCTCCTCGTGTCCCGGACGCGGCGCGGCATGAAATGACGCGACGCAGAGCCGGGACCCACAACCATGGGCCCCGGCTCTGCAGCGCAGCGCTACGCGCCGCACTTGGTCCGGGGCGAGCGCCTGCCGACGCGTGACGAGCTACGGCGCCTTGCAAACGAAATTCGCGGCGTCCTCGCTGTCGCCCTGGCCGGAATACGCGGCGTAGCTCGGATAAGGGCAGAGCGGTCGCGTGCGGCCCGGGCTCCAGGACACGGGGACTTCCTTGTTGGCGGGACTGGCCGACGCGATGATGCGGTCGGGCGCCTTGCCGTTCTCCACCCAATCGGTTAGCGCGGCCAGCGCATCGAACTTGTCCAGGGTGACGCCGCCACCGCAATGCGTTTCGCCGGGAATCGCGAACAGGCGCGCGACCGTGTCGGCGTGCCCCTGCAGGTTCTTGTTCAGCCGATCGTACCAGCGGATGGTGTCGTTCACCGAGAACACTGGATCGGCCTGGCCGTGATAGATCAGCATCTTGCCGCCGGACCTCTGGAGCGATGCGAGCTTGGGATCATCGATGTCGGGCGGCGTCATGAAGTCCATGGCCGATTCTGTGAAGGTCGCGTCCTTGGCGAAAACCTTCGGCGCGTCCTTGTCGAAGTCATAGGCCTTCAGTGCCTCGACCAGCTTCTCATTGCTGCCTTCGACCACGACTGGCGGTGTCGAGAAGATGTAGTTCAGCGACGCTGCGCCCATGGTGGCGATGATCGGATAGTTATTCCAGGGCGCGACAGGGCTCTCGACCTTCCAGGTGCGCCAATTGCCCGTGCCGATGCCACCATCGAGAGGCCAGTCGGAATAGAGCGCCTCACCTTTCGAATTCTTCGGTCCGGCGAGGCTCATCTTCAGGGCGTCGACCTTGGCTTCGGACAAGCAGGTGCTGTTCTGCCCCGGCGCGCAGACCAAGCTCTTGAGATCGAAAGCCTTCTGACAGGCCGCGAGATTGGCCGTCAGCCCATCCTTGACGCCGTCGAGCGCATCGCAGGCCTCCGTAATGCGCGAGGAAACGAGCTGAGCGTCCTCCTTGGTGATGGACTTGCGCAGATCGGGATCAGCCTTCAGGAAGGCCTGCACGTCCCAGGCGTGCTGGATCGCAGCGCGCGGCAGGTCGAAGCCAGGATTGCCGACGAGGAACCCGTCGTAATTTTCCGGCATGCGCGACGCCGCCACCATGGCATGACGCCCACCGTTCGAGCATCCCGCCATATAGGAGCGATCCGGCTTGCGCCCGTAGTGAAGGGCAATGATTTGCTTTGCGACCGGCGACAGCGTCATGTCGGCGGCATAGCCATAGTCGCGCCGCGCCTGCGGATCGAGGCCGAACGCCGCGCCGGCAGTCAGGCCCAGCGACTTGTTCGCCGGGTCCGAGCCGGAATGACCACTGTCCGACGACAGCACGGCAAAGCCGCGCGCCAGTGGCACTTTGCCACCGAAGGCTAACCCCTCGGGCAGGCTGCCAAGAGCGGGCACGATCACGCCGTCATTGCCGCCATTCACCTGATGCAGGAAGCGGCCGTTCCACTCGGCCGGCAATCGCAATTCGAACCCGATCGCGTAGGATTTCCCATCGACGCCGGTGCGCTGGTTGGCAAGGCCCGTCACGATGCAATGCTTCGGGAGACCGTTGGCCGCGTCCTGCGTTTTGGACCCGGTGATCTCGACACCGGAGATGCCGAGCGAAGCGGTGGCGACCGGCGAGCAGGCCTCGCCCTCGGCCCGAGCCAGCGCGGTCGATGCCAGAAGCGCGGCCAGCGCGACGGTTGATATCAAGCCAGTCCTCATGGCGAACCTCCCTATTTAGTTATATGTTATAATTATTACCTCCATCTCTTAATTTGGCAAGTGCCGCCGAAGCGTCGGAGGTACAACACCTTTTACTTCACCAGCTCGCATCCGCCTTCCGCCAGCGGGCGGAACGCCTGATCGGCGGGAATGGTCGAGACTAGCTTGTAATAGTCGTACGGATATTTCGACTCCTCCGGCTTCTTCACCTCGAACAGGTACATCGGATGCACGACGCGACCGTCCTGGCGGATCGTGGTGTCACCGAACAGCTTGTCCTTGCCCTTGAACTTCTTCATCTCGGGCACGACCTGCTTGGCATTGTCGCTTCCGGTGGCGGCGACGGCGTTGAGATAAGCGAGCGTGGAAGCATAGACGCCGGCCTGGTTGCCGCTCGGCATCTTGCCGTTCATGCCGGGACGCGCGGCAAAACGTTTTGCAAATGCGCGGGTGTCGTCGTTCATGTCCCAGTAGAAGGCTTCCATGAGCTGGAGGCCCTGCGCCACCTTGATGCCCATGCCGTGAACATCGTTGATGAAGAGCAGGAAGGCGACGAGCTTCTGCCCGCTCTGCTGGATGCCGAACTCGGCGGCCTGCTTCACCGCGTTGATGGTATCACCCCCTGCATTGGCGAGCCCGATCACCTGCGCCTTCGAGCTTTGCGCCTGCAGCAGGAAGGAGGCGAAATCGGAGGTGCCGAGCGGATGCTTGGACGAGCCCAGCACCTTGCCGCCGTGTCCCTCGATGTATTTCTGCGCCTCCGCCTCGATGCCCTTGCCGAGCGCGTAATCGACCGTGAGGAAATACCAGTCCTTGCCGCCGCGCGACATCATCGCGGCCGCCGTGGTGTTGCCAGTTGCCCAGGCGTCGTTGACCCATTGGATGGTGTTGGGCGAGCACGCCTTGCCGGTGAGATCCGAACTCGCCGTCGAGGACGCAAGGAAGGTCATGCGGCTGTCGCGCAGGAGTGCGTTGATGGAGAGGCCGACGGCCGAGTTCGGCACATCGACGATGGCATCGACGCCCTCGACATCGAGCCATTTGCGCGCGATGGCGTTGCCGACATCGGCCTTGTTCTGGTGATCGGCATAGACGATCTCGACCTTGATGCCCTTAGACCCGCCGTTGAAATCTTCCGCGGCCATGCGCGCGGCCTCGACCGAGCCCATGCCGTTGGTGTCCTGGAAGATGCCCGAGATGTCGTTGAGCACGCCGATGCGCACGACGTTGTCCGATATTTCCGCGCTCGCCGCGCCGGTCACCAGGCTCGCGGCCAGCGCGAGCGTCCAGTTCAGATGCTTCATCATTCCCTCCCCTGTGTTGGTTGCCGGCCGTTGCCGGCGAATCGAGAATCAGATCTGCCGCTCCGGCAGTCTCAGCACGAGCCCGTCGAGCTCGGACGTAACGGTGATCTGGCAGGACAAGCGGCTATTCGGCCGCCGCTCGGCGGCGGTGCCGTCGAGCAGCGCGTCCTCATCGTCGGCGATCGTCGGGAGGCGCGCGAGCCAGCTCTCGTCGACATAGACGTGGCAGGTTGCACACATCGCATTGCCGCCGCATTCGGCCAAAATGCCCTCGACGCCGTGACGGGTCGCAGCCTGCATGGCGCTCTCGCCGCCAGAGGTCTCGACGCGGTCGGGTTTGCCGTCGGCATGGATAAAGATGATGGCGGGCATCAAGACTCCTCGTCAGGCCGGGGTGATGGTGACCGGCAGGCTGTCGAGCCCGCGCAGCGTGTTGTTGAAGCGGCGCTTCGGCTCGCCGGTGATCTCGATCTTCGCGATGCGGCGCGCCAGCGCCGTCAGCATCACCTCGCCCTCGAGGCGGGCGACGAGCTGGCCGACGCACATGTGGATGCCGGAGCCGAAGCCGACATGGCCGGAGGTGCGGCGGGTGATGTCGTAGCGGTCGGGGTCGTCCCAGCGCCTGGGATCGCGATTGGCGGCGGCGAGGAACATCAGCACCTTCTCGCCCTCGCCGATCTTCGCGCCGGACAGCTCGACCTCCCGCGTCGTGGTGCGGAAGAAGGTCTGCACCGGGCTCTCGAAACGCACCGCCTCCTCGAAGGCCCCACGGGCCAGCGAGAGATCCTCGCGTAGGCGCTGCCACTGATCGGGGAAGCGCGCGAGGCAATAGACGGCGGCCCCGATGCCGTTGACGGTGGTGTCGAGTCCGGCCGACAGCAGCGAGCGCACCAGCAGCGGCGCTTCGGTGGGCGTGATAGCACCCTCGTCGACCTGCGCATGAATGCAGGCCCCGAAGCCGCCGGGTGTCAGATTCTCGCGCTGGCACTGCTCGGCGACATAGGCCTGGTGCGGCATCGAACGTTCGATCGCCTCCTGGCGCAGCTGGTTGGGCGGACCGAAGGCGTTGAACACGACGCTGGCATAGGGAATCAGATGCTCGCGGCCTTCCGCCTTGAGCCCGAGTGCATCGGGAAAGATCGACAGCGGGTAGGCCTCGGCGAGGTCGGTGATCGCATCAAAGCTGCGCTTTTCAATCAGCGCATCCACCCGCTCCTCCGCCGCCGCGGCGAAACGGTCGCGCACCTGCTTCATCACCGTCGGCGACAGCACCTTCGACAGCACGGCGCGGGTGCGGGTGTGCGCGGGCGGATCGGCCTCCAGGATCAGGCTCGGCGGCCGCCAAGGCGCCTCCTTCTTGAAGTCGGAAAGGCCGACACCACGGCTGGAGCAGAAGGTTGCGGGATCGTTCAGCACGGCGTGGACCTCAGCATAGCGCGCCACGCCGTAGACGTTCCACTTGTCGAGATAGACCACGGGGCCGGCTTCCCGCAGCAGCTCGTGCGCCGGATAGGGGTCGGCAAGAAAAGTCATGTCGAAGGGGTCGACGTCGAGATGCGGGACTCCCGATCCCGCGGCGGCGGATGCGGTCATGGAAGATCTCCCTCATTTTGATCTTGTGAAAGAGCTGCGCATGCCCTTAGGTCTTTGGGCCCGCCGCGAGTCAGAAACCCGATATGCCGCCGTCCTCGACCAGAGCCCGCCAGAAGCCCGCGCCCAATGATGCGGGACCGACGCTCGATCTCGACCGTTACGTCCCGGCGTTCATCACCTTCATCGCCAACAAGCTCTCGAACAGCGCGACCGCGTTCTATCAGCGGGAGTTCGGCGTCAACGTCACGGAATGGCGGATCATGTCGCTGCTGGCGATCGAGCCGGGCATTCCGGCCTCGCGCATCTGCCACGTCATCGGCTTCGACAAGGGGCCGGTGAGCCGGACGCTGGCCGGTTTGGAAAAGCGAGGGCTGGTGTCGATCCGCACCGACCCGAACGACGGCCGCACCCACTCGATCGCGCTGACCGCAAGGGGCCGCGCCACCCACGACAAGGTGATCGTCGCGGCGTTCGAACGCGAGCGGCGGCTGTTGTCCTGCCTCAGCAAGGACGAGCGCGAGGTGCTGATCGACCTCCTCCGCCGGCTGCATGAAAATCTCGGCACTGTGACGGACAGCAGCCACAGCTGACGCGCCGCGTGGCGGACACACCCTGTCTTCAGACATGGGTCGGCATTTGCCGACGGCACCATCTCTGCCGCGCATTGTTTCCTCCAGAAAAGAACGCAGCGGTTCGCCCGCCGTCAACTTCGTCCGAAAGGGTTCGCACAAATTAGTTGCTTAAGCAACAAAAGAATCGGCAGGATAATGCGGCAGGGTGGCTGGCGTATCCCACCCGTCATGCCGGGGCGCGCGTAGCGCGAACCCGGAATCCATCGTGCAACACCCCTGCGGTGAAATGGATTCCGGGCTCGCGCCAAGAGGCGCGCCCCGGAATGACAGCGGAATGTGGCATCTAACTCGGCCTTTACAACCCGATCCACGCCCCCGACGCGTCGTCGTTCAACCGCGCCAGCGCCTCTGCGCGGCGCGTCAGCACGGCGCGCTGGTTGATGTAGCCCTTGTCGGTGATCTCGCCGCCGTCGACCGACGGCGGCTCGGCGAGCAGCAGCGCGCGGGTGGCGTGACCGGAAGAGTTGGCGCTCTGCTGTTTCAGCCTCGCCAGTCCCTTTGCAATTCCGCCCCTGACGTTGTCATGCGCGAGCACCTCGCTCACGCCCGCGGTCTCGGGCAGGCCGGCGACGGCGCGGCAAGCCGCAATATTCGGGAACACCAGGAAGCGCACCTCGTCGCCGCCGTGACCGGCGACGACGATGTCCTGCGCCAGCGGTGCCAACGCGGCGATGCCGGCAACGCGCAAACCGCCGACGCTGACCCATGTGCCGGAATTGAGCTTGAAGTCTTCGGCAACGCGGCCGTCGAAGAACAGGCCGCGCTCGGGCCGCGCGCTGTCGGCAAGCTTTACGGCATCCCCGATGAGATAAAACCCCTCCTCGTCGAAGGCCTGCCTGGTCAGCTCCGGCGCCTTCCAATAGCCGGGCGTGACGTTGGGGCCGCGCACCCGCACCTCCAGCTTGTCGCCGGAGGTGACGAGCTTCAGCTCGGTGCCGGGAATGGGCACGCCGATGTTGCCGGAGCGCTCTGCGAGGAAATGACAGTCGGTGGCGAGCGGCGAGGTTTCCGTCGAACCCCAGGCCGAGACCATCGGCAACGTGCGGCCTACGGTCTCGGTCGAAAGTTCTGCCAAAGCATCCCATAGATTCTGCGGCAGCGCGGCGCCGGCGTAGAAGGCGAATTTCACCTCGCCGAAGAAACGGCGGCGCAACTCCTCGTCGCTGCGCAGCGCCGCGATCAGCATGTCGAAGCCGCGCGGCACGTTGAAATAGACCGTCGGCATCACGCTTTTCAGATTGGCGAGCGAGGTCGCGAACAGGCCGGGCGCGGGCTTGCCGCCGTCGATGTAGAGCGAGCCGCCGTTGCGCAGCACGAGGTTGAAATTGTGGTTGGCGCCGAAGGTGTGGCTCCAGGGCAGCCAATCGAGAATGACGAGATCGCGGCTCTGTTCGAGGAAGGTCCAGGTCTGCGCCTTGGCCTGCTGGCTCGACGTCAGCATGCGCTGGGTGTTGATGACGGCTTTCGGCGTGCCGGTCGAGCCCGAGGTGAACAGGAATTTTGCGATCGTGTCCGGCGTGAGTGCAGCGAAGGCTCTTGCGACGTCGGGCGTCTCGGGCGTTGCCGCAATGGCGCGGAACGCCAGCGCGTCGGCATCATCGGCGTTGCCGCTGATGATCTGCGCGTTGTGCAGCGGCTTGATGGCGGCCAGCGCTGGTGCAAACGGCTGGAGCGCAGAGACGTAGATCGCGCCGGGATCGAGCAGCGCAATCATGCTCTTGAGCTTGTCGAAATCTTTCGACATCAGCGAATAGGCCGGCGAGATCGCCGCCGAGGGCACGCCGACATGCTGGGCGGCGAGCGCGAGCAGCGCATGATCGATGCTGTTGTCGGAGAGGATCGCGAGCGGGCGGTCCACGCTGAGCCCTTGTGCCAGGATCCAGGACGCGGCGGCGCGCACCTTCCGCAGCGCCTGCGCATAGGTAACGGTGGTCCATGGCATTTCGACCTTGCCGCGTTCGGCCAGGAAGATCGTATCCGGCCTTTGCTGCGCCCATTGCTCCAGCCAATCGCCGGTGCAGCGCGCAAACTCGCCGAGAGGCTCGGGCGAGCGCAGAACGATGCTGCCGTCGGGCCGATGCTCTGCGACGGTCCTCGGCGTTGCGAACAGGCCTGCAACGTCACCATGTGAGGCGACTGTCATGTGCTTCCTCCTCCATCCCGGTTTTCAGGATCGGCCGCAGCCTCGTTCCGGGCCGCTTTGGCCTATAATGTTGGGCACGCCAATTGTTGTCGTCAACAACAATCTTTCGCTTGTGACCGAGGGGCGCTAGGGTTGCGCGCGACAGGAGACATCGACGTGCCACCCACAGCAGCCCGGTCCGACAGCCGCCACTCCCCACGCAAGCGCGCCGGCAACGGCGCAGCACCACGCGATGTCGCCGACGACGTTGGTCTCGACGCATTGATCGGCCACGCCGGCTATGCGGTGCGGCGCTTCCAGATCTGGATCTTTCAGGACTTCATCAAGACGCTCGGCGAAGTCGATATCAGGCCGACGCAATATTCGGTGCTGACCGTGATCGGCGCCAATCCGGGCCTGTCGCAAATGGCGGTGGCAAAGCGCCTCGGCATCGAGCGCGCCCGGCTGGTGCACCTGCTCGATGCCCTCGAACAGCGCAAGCTGGTGAAGCGGATCAAGTCGAAGGAGGACCGGCGCTCGCATGCACTGCACCTCACCGCGCAGGGCGAGACGGCGCTCGAGAAGTTCAAGCGGCTCGCGGCCGAGCACGAGCGAAACGTCGAGGCGAAGATCGGCAAGAAGAACCGGGCGCAGCTGCTCCGGATCCTCTCCGGCTTCACCTGATCTCGACTGCCCATAATTTGGGCAGATGCACGCAAGAGGTCGCCGGAGCGAGCGGCCGCACGCCGACCGAAATATCCCGCAAGCCACTGATCGCTCGATAAGATCCGGCACAATCATCCTGCCCGGATTCTGTACACAATGGCACATCGCTTGCTTCACTCCGGGCGAAGACGATTTGCCGGAGTTTTGCCGCCATGGGGGCCGAGCAGCCTGAAACGATCGCCGCGATTGTGGCCGCGCACCGCGCGGGCACGCTGACGCCGGCAGAGACGGTCGCGCGGACCTATCAGCGCATCCGCGATCACAACGATCCCGCCGTGTTCATCAGCCTGCGCGACGAGAAGGACGCGACCGCGGAGGCCGACAAGCTCGCGGCCCGGACGGATGCGGCCAGCCTGCCGCTTTACGGCGTGCTGGTCGCGGTGAAGGACAATATCGACGCGCTGGGCTTTCCGACCACCGCGGCCTGTCCGGCTTTCTCCACCACGCCCACACACGACTCGACCGCCGTCGAGCGCCTGCGCGCTGCCGGGGCGATCATCATCGGCAAGACCAATCTCGACCAGTTCGCGACCGGCCTCGTCGGCGTCCGTTCGCCTTACGGCATTCCTAAGAATTCGATCCGCGAGGATCTCATTCCCGGCGGCTCGAGCTCGGGCTCGGCCACCGCGGTCGGCGCCGGGCTGGTGCCGCTGTCGCTCGGTACGGACACCGCCGGCTCGGGCCGCGTGCCGGCGATGCTCAACAACATCGTCGGGCTGAAGCCGAGCCTCGGGATGATCTCGACCGCAGGCCTCGTGCCGGCCTGCCGCACGCTCGACTGCATCTCGGTGTTCGCACTCACGGTGGACGATGCCGCGCTGGCGCTGTCGGTGATGGCCGGCCCCGACCAGGCCGATCCATTCTCGCGCGACCGGCCGCTCGACGCGATCACGCCGATGCCGGCGAAGCTGCGCCTGGGCGTGCCGCGCAACGGCCAGCTGATCTTCTTCGGCGACAGGAAAGCGGAAGCCGCCTACAGCGATGCGCTGAAGCGATGGACCGCGCTCGGGGCTACGCTGGTCGAGTTCGACCTCGAGCCGTTCTACGAGACGGCGCGGCTGCTCTATGAGGGTCCCTGGGTCGCCGAGCGTTACCTCGTGATCAAAAACCTGCTGGCGTCCGCGCCAGACACGATCCACCCCGTCACGCGGGAGATCACCGCGGCCGGCGCGCGGCTGACCGCGGCGGAAACGTTCTCGGCGCTCTACCGCCTGCAGGGCCTGCGCAAGATCGCCGAGCGAACGTTCGCCAACATCGACGCGCTGGTGCTGCCGACGGCGCCGACGGCCTATACGACCGCTCAGGTGCTGGCCAATCCGATCGAGCTCAACAGCCGGCTCGGCACCTACACCAACTTCGTCAACCTGCTCGATCTCTGCGGCCTCGCCGTGCCGGCTTCGATGCGCAGCGACGGCATTCCGTTCGGCATCACGCTGCTGGCGCCCGCAGGGCGCGACGCGCTGCTCGCGAGCATCGGCCGCGTGTTCCATGCCGATACGAAACTGACGGTCGGCGCGAAGGGGGTGGCGCAGGCCCCGCTCGCGCCACTCCCGACCAGCAGCGACGACGAGATTCCGATCGCGGTGGTCGGCGCGCATCTCTCCGGCATGGCGCTGAACGGCGAGCTGACGGCGCTGAACGCATGCTTGATCGAGGCCACCAGGACGGCCGCCGACTACAAGCTCTATGCGCTTCAGACCACGCCGCCGAAGCCGGGCATGCTGCGCGTCGAGACCGGCAAGGGCGCTGCGATCGAGCTGGAGATCTGGTCGTTGTCGTCGTCCGCCTTCGGCAAGTTCGTCAACGCGATTCCTGCACCGATGGCGATCGGCACCGTGCGGCTTGCGGATGGACGGAGCGTGAAGGGATTTTTGGTCGAGCCGGAAGTGCTGGGCGATGCGCGGGATATCACCGCCTACGGCGGCTGGCGCGCGTATATGAAGGAAGCTGCGGCAAAGCAGGTCTCGTAGGGTGGGCAAAGGCGCGCTCTTCGCGCGCCGTGCCCACCATCACCATAAGGTGGGCACGGCGCTTCGCGCCTTTGCCCACCCTACGGCACCGAGCGTGTACCCTACACCGACACCGCGTAGATCTCGTACTCCCCGCGCACCAGCTCGATATGCGCGCGCATGGCGGCGGCAGCGCCCTGCTTGTCGCCGCGCATGATGGCGACGACGACGCGGTCGTGCTCGGCTTGCGACTTGGCGAGGCGGCCGAGGTTGCGGAACTGGGCGCGGCGGAACGGCTGCACGCGGACGCGGGTCGCAAGCGTGATCTCGGCGATGTAGCCGTTCTGCGAGCCGGCATAGATCGCATTGTGGAAGCGCTCGTTGACCTCGTGGAAGCGCTCGGGATTGCCGGCGTAGCTCAGCACCCGCAGCTCCTCGTGGATGGCCTCCAGCCCGTGACGCTCGGCCGCCGACATGCGTTCGGCGGCAAGGCCCGCGCACAAGGCCTCGAGCTCCGCCATCGCCTCGAACATGCCCTTCAGCCGCTCGATGGATGGCTGCGCCACCACGGCGCCGCGATGCGGCCGCGCCTCGACGAGGCCGCTTGCCACCAGCTGGCGCAACGCCTCGCGCACCGGCGTGCGCGAGACGTTGAAGCGCCGCGCGATGTCGGTCTCGTCCAGCGGCGAGCCCGGCGCCAGAGTTCCCCGCACGATCTCGTCGGCAAGCTGCAGCCGCAGCTCCTCGGCGCGCGTGACCTTCAGCAGCGACGGCGATGCACGGTCGACGCGCGGCACCACCGGCTCGGCCGGCAATGTGCCCTGCGGAAGATCATCAAGCGTCATACGGTCACTTTCGGCTCGTCGATGATGCTGACATGAGCGGCGACGACGCGCCAGCCCTCCGGGAAACGTATCCACGTCTGCATCTGCCGGCCGACCTTGCCGGGAGCCGTATCGCGATAGAACAAGGTGGACGCCACGGCCGTGTCCCGGCCATAGCTGGTGATCACGGTCTTGGCGGTGCGGCGGTTGAGGCCGACCGGCGAACGGCCGGCGCGGAAACCGGAGATTGCCTCGTAGCCGTAGAGGTTCTCGCCGATGCCGTAGCGCAAGGTGCGCGGGTCGTTGCGGAACAGCTCGCCGAGCACGGCGACGTCGTTGCTGACGAGGGCCTGCTCATAGCGCTCGAACGCGGCTTTGACTTCCGCGATCACGTCGGGGAGATCGATCTGCATCTTAAAACCCTCTCGGCGCGGGCGCGGCGACGACGCCCATCTTTTCCAATGCGCGCGCGACGCGCAGCGCGATGTCCTCGCGCCAGGGCGCGCAAATGATCTGCACGCCGATCGGCAGCGGCTCCAGCGGCACGGGAACCGCGACCACCGGCAGGCCGATGAAGGAGATCGGCTGGGTGTGGATGCCGATATTGGCGCGCACCGGCAGCTCGACACCGTCGAGATTGAAGTTCACCTGACCGAGCTTTGGCGCGGTGCAGGGCGTCGCCGGCGCCAGCAGAACGTCGACCGATCCAAAGATCCCGGCAAGCTGCGCGCGATACCAGCGGCGGAATTTTTGCGCGCGATCGACCAGCGCGGCCGGGACCATGGCGCCCGCGATCAGCCGGTCGCGCACCGCCGGGTCAAAGTCGTTCGGGCGCTTGCGCAGGCGATCGAGATGCAGCGAAGCGCCTTCAGTGGTGGTGATGACATAGGCGGCGGCGCGGGCGCGCGAGGCTTCAGGGATATCGACCACTTGCGTTGCGCCCAGCGCCTTGGCGACGCGGCTGACGGCTTCGACCGCTTCCGGAAACACGTTCTTCTGGAAGTGCCCGCCGGCGATTGCAACGCGCAGACCGGAAATGGACCCATCAAGCAGCGGCGTGACGGGCTCCAACCCACGTGTGGTGCAGGCGCCGTCGTCTGCGTCCGGCCCCTGCATCGCGTCATAGGCGAGCGCGAGATCGGCGACGGAGCGCGCGAACGGGCCGAGATGGTCGAGGCTCGCCACGAACGGGAACGAGCGCGCGCGTGACAGCCGGCCATAGGTCGGCTTCAGGCCGAAGATGCCGCAGAAGGACGACGGCACGCGGATCGAGCCGTTGGTGTCGGAGCCGAGCGCGATCGGCACCAGCGCGCCGCCGACGGCGCTGCCCGAGCCGCCGGAGGAGCCGCCGCTCATCCGCGTGGTGTCGTGCGGATTGCGCGAGGGGCCATCATGGATGTTCTCGCCCGTAAAATCGTAGGCGTATTCGCCCATGTTGAGCGCGCCGACGAGAACGGCGCCGGCCGCTTCCATCCGCTCGATCAGCGTCGCGTCGCGCCTGGCCGGCGCGAGGTCCCGGTTGATCTTCGAGCCGGCACGCGTTGGCAGGCCCGCGACATCGAACAGGTTCTTGACGGCGAAGGGTACGCCGGCGAGCGGGCCGACTTTCTTGCCCGCAGCGATGTCGGCATCGATCGCGCGCGCTTTCGCGCGGGCGCGTTCGGCGGTGACGTCGGTGAAGGAATTGAGGATGCCATCATGCTGCTCGATGCGCGCGAGCGCAGCTTCGGTGGCGGCGAGTGCGGACATCTTGCCGCCCGCGACCGCACTTGCGATGTCGGAGGCCGTCATCTCTGGCTTGGCGGACATGGTGTCAGGCCGTGAAGATCGGTGCCGGCTCGGTCTCGTCCGGCAGCGCGAAGTCGTCGACCAGACGGCCAAGCCGCAGCGAGACCTCGAGGTTGGCGCGCACGGCGGGCCGCCAGCCCTCCTCGATCGGCAGCGCCAGCGCCTTCGATACGGCGTCGATATAGTCGTCCAGGGGTTCGGCCATCACGCTCTCAAGCAATCAGTGCAGTCTTAGTGTATCGGCAACGGCGGATGCGGGATCGCCGTCAGCAGCTCCTTGGTGTAGTCGTCCTTGGGATCGCTGAGCACCTGCTCGGAAGAGCCCTCCTCGACGATCCGTCCCGTCCGCATCACAATGACACGATCGCACAACAAGCGCACCACATTCAAATCATGCGAGACGAACAGATAGCTCATACCTAGCCGCGCCTTGAGGTCCTGCAGCAGGTTGAGGACGACGGCCTGCACGGAGACGTCGAGCGCCGCAGTCGGCTCGTCCAGGATGACGAGCTTGGGATGCAGGGCGATCGCCCGGGCGATGCCGACGCGGGCCTTCTGGCCGCCGGACAATTGGTGCGGGAAGCGGTCGAGCAGATTGTGCGGCAGGCCGACCATGGTGGCGAGCTCCTCGCAGCGGGCGCGCAGCGCGTCGCGTCCCCTGATGTCGCCCAATTGCATGATCGGGTCGGCGATGGCGCGCGCGGCGGTGAAACGCGGGTTCAGGCTGTCGGTGGGGTCCTGGAACACCATCTGGATGCGGCTGCGCTGCGGCAACCGGGCAAAGGCGGCAGGCGCGATGCCGGAGATGTCCTCGCCGTCGAACTGGATCAGGCCGGAGGTCTGGTCGAGCAGACGCATCACCATCATCGACGTGGTCGATTTGCCGCAGCCGGATTCGCCGACGAGACCGACGCTCTCGCCATGGCCGATCGCGAAGCTGATGCCGTCGACGGCGCGGAACACGTCCGGCTCCACCGGCGGCTTGCGGCCGAACAGTTTGCCGAGCGTGGCCGTGGCGCCCTGGCGGGGATATTCCTTGACGAGTTTTTCGATGCGGAGGAGGGGCGTCTTCTCCCCGCTTGCACCGTTCACGGGGAGAGGGCTGGGGTGAGGGGCTGTTTCCGCGAGCTCGACTCGTGGAGAGTCCCCCTCACCCGCCACGCTCTGGGGCGCAATTGCGCCCCCGAGCGTGGCGGCCTCTCCCCGCATGCGGGGAGAGGCGAAGGAAGCGCCCTCCTCTTCCGGCAGCAGATCCCGCAAGCTCACACCGAGCCGCGGCGTCGCGCGCATCAGCTTCTTCGTATAGGGGTGCTGCGGGTTGGCAAAAATATCGGCGGCCGTGGCGGTCTCGACGACGCGGCCCTTCTCCATCACGACGACGCGGTCGCAATAGGCGGCGGCCAAGCCGAGATCGTGCGTGATCAGGATGGTCGACATCGCGCGGCGTTTCGTCAGCTCGACGATCAGGTCCATCACCGCCTTCTGCGTGGTGACATCCAATCCAGTCGTCGGCTCGTCCGCGATCAGGAGCTGCGGGTTGCAGGCGAGCGCGAGCGCGATCACGACGCGCTGGCACATGCCGCCCGACAGCTCGAACGGATAGGCGTGATAGCGCTCGCGCGGGCGGGCGATCTTGACCTGCTCCAGCGCCTCGATCGCCTTCTCGCCGTGATCGGCAACCTGGGCCTGCTGCACATGGGTGCGCAGGACGTCCTCGATCTGGTCGCCGACCTTGCGGATCGGGTTCAGCGCGGCACGCGGGTTCTGAAAGATCATCGAGACTTCGCGGCCGCGCAAATCGCGCATCTGGTCTTCGGTCGCGGCCTTGACGTCGATGCCGGAGAACATCACCGAGCCCTCGGCGATCTTGCCGGCGCGATCGAGGATGCGCATCACCGCGTAGGAGGTCACCGACTTGCCGGAGCCGGACTCGCCGACGATGGCGAGCGTCTCGCCCTTGGCGACGGAGATGTTGACGTGCTGCACCGCCTTGACGATGCCGCGGCGGGTGGTGAATTCGACGGTGAGGTCCTGGACGTCGAGCAGCGGCTGGGCGGTCATGGACGGCTCCCGTCACTCAAACATTCGAAAACAACCCCATGCACAGTAGAAGCGCCATTGGAATCATTGGAGAATTTTTCTCGGAGGTTGGGCATCACGTCCTCCGTTGCGGATCGACGATGTCGCGCAGGCCGTCGCCGAGGAGGTTGAAGCAGAACACGGCGATCATCAGCGCAAGGCCGGGGAAGAGCGCGATCCACCATTCGCCCGACACCATGAAGCCGGCGCCTTCGGCGACCATGATGCCCCATTCGGCGGTCGGCGGGCGGACGCCGAGGCCGATGAAGGAGAGGCCGGCGGCGTTGAGGATGGCATAGCCCATGGTCAGCGACATCTGCACGATCATGATCGGCATGATGTTCGGCAGGATGTGCACCAGCAGGATACGGAACTCGCCGTTGCCGGAGAGACGCGCAGCCTGCACGAAGCCGGCGTTGCGACGGACATTGGCCTCGGCGCGCGCGACGCGGGCATAGAGCGGGAAGTTCACGATCGCTGTCGCCAGGATGATGTTCTGCACGGTGTTGCCGAGCGCGGCGACGATGCCCATCGCGAGCACGAACAGCGGGAACGCCATGATGGTGTCGGCGATGCGGCCGACGATGCGGTCGGTCCAGCCGCCGAAATAGCCGGCCGCGATGCCGGCAAGGCCACCCATCAGGAACACCAGTGCGACCGAGGCGATCGCGATGAAGAAGTCGAGGCGCGTGGCGACGATGACGCGGCTGAAGATATCGCGCCCCAGCTGGTCGGTGCCGAACCAGTGCGCCGCCGACGGCGCCTTCAGTGCAGCGGCGGTGTCGGAGGCGAGCGGGTCGTAGGGCACGACATAGGGACCGAACAGCGCGGCGAACACGATGATCAGGAGCAGCGCAAAGGCGAAGCCCGTGACCTTGTTCTCGCCGAGGACGTAACGGGTCTGTTCGAGGACCGCGACGAGGCCTGACGTGCGGGCGGGGCCGACAGGTTCAACAGCAGGCGCAACGGAGCTCATTGTTCGACGCCCTCTTTTCGCGTGATCGTGTTCGGAAGCCGTCTCTCTGTCGTCATTGCGAGCGAAGCGAAGCAATCCAGGCTGCGCATCGCGGCGATAGCCTGGATTGCTTCGTCGCTTCGCTCCTCGCAATGACGAGCTGGGGCACCGATTTTCCGGATCATGCGCTACCCCTCCAACCTGACGCGCGGATCAATCACGCCGTAGAGAATGTCGATGATCAGATTGAGCAGCACGTACATCACCGCCATGGTCAGGACGAAACCCTGCACCGGCGCGAAGTCCGAGGAGATCAGCGCTTCCACCGCGTAGGAGCCGATGCCGGGCCAGGCGAACACCTTCTCCACCAGCACGTTGGCCCCCAGCAGGAACGAGAACACCATGCTGAGCGTGGTGATGACTGGCAGCATCGCGTTGCGGAAGGCGTAGGTGACGATGACGGTTGCGGGCGACAGGCCGCTGGCGCGCGCGGTGCGGACGAATTCGGATGCGAGCACCGCCAGCATGGAGGCGCGCGTCATGCGCGCGATCGGCGCCAGCGAGAAGATCGCGAGCGTCGTTGCGGGCAGGATGAGCTGGCTCAGCGCCGAGCGGAACGCCTCGACATCGCGCGCGATCAGCGTGTCGACCAGATAGAAGCCGGTGACCGTCGGCGGCGCGCTGTAGAACACGTCGAGACGGCCGAGGGGCGCCGGTGACCAGCCGAGCCGAAAATAGAAGACATAGACCAGCACGAGGCCGGTGAAGAACACCGGCAGCGACACGCCGGCCGTGGTCGTGACGCGACAAAGATGGTCGATCCATGATCCCGGCCGCGTCGCCGCCAGGACGCCGAGCGGAATGGCGATCGCAATGGACACGAAGAGGCCGAGCAGCGTCAGCTCGGCCGAGGCCGGCAGGCGGTTGCGGATCTCGGTGGCGACCGGCTGGCCCGTCGTCAGCGAGTTGCCGAAATCGCCGTGCGCGAGATCGTTGGCATAGCGGAAGAACTGCTCGATCAGCGGCTTGTCGAAGCCGAGTTTTTTGCGGATCTGCTCGACGGCTTCCTTGGTCGCGGCGGGGCCGGCGAAGTAGGCCGCGGGATCGCCCGGCAGCGCGCGCGTCAGCAGGAAGGTGACGATCACGACGCCGATCAGCGAGGGGATCGCGAACATCAGGCGCTTGCCGATCATGGTCAGCATGGGATGCTCCGCGGGCTTGCTTCGCCTCTCCCGCTTGCGGGAGAGGCCGACGCGCCCCGGGCGATGCGACAGCATCGTCCCGCGCGCGGCGGGTGAGGGCTCTCGCCGCGCGGGGACACCCTCCGCAATCCCTGCCAACCCCAAAGCGGAGACACCCTCTCCCCAACCCTCTCCCGCAAGCGGGAGAGGGAGCCCAGAGCCGATGCCGATGCGTCGCCGACGATCAGCATGACCTTTTACCCCTTCGCCATCGCGCGATAGTCGAGCCGCCGGTGGAACCAGTATTGATAGCCCGAGATGTTCTTCTGCATCGCGACGTTGACGAAGGGCTGGTACAGCGGGATGCGCGGCACGTCGGCGAAGGCGAGATCGACGAAGCCTTTCACGTCCTTGTCGTAGGCCGCGGTGTCGCCGGTGGCAGCCGCCGTGCGCGCGCCGTCGATGAACTTGTCCATCTCCGCCGACTTGTAGCTCATGGTGTTGAAGACGGAATTGTTGCCGTGATAGCACCAATAGAAGAAGTACTCGGGGTAATCGAGCCAGCCCGAGAACACGTTGGTGAACAGCGGCATCTCCTTCTTGTTGAGCTCGGTGCGCCAGTTGGCGCCGGGCACCTTGTTGATGGTGGTCTTGATGCCGAGCTGGGCGAGGCTCTCCTGCACCAGCACGCAGAGCGGCTCGTTGACGCCGGCGAAGTTGAGGTCGAACGAGATCGTGGTCTCGAAGCCGTTGGCGTAACCGGCCTCTGCCAGCAGCGCCTTCGCCTTTTCCATGTCGGTGTTGTATTTGTGCGGCTGCGGCCAGGCGACTTCGGTGGCCTTGTCCTTTGCGCCGAACATGGGATTGCCGAGGCCGAACAGCACCGCGTCCATGATCTTCTGATACGGCAGCGCATAGGCGATGGCCTGCCGCACCTTCACATTGTCGAAAGGCGGCTTGGTGACGTTCATGCCGATATATTGGATGCCGTTGGAGAACGGCAGCGACACCACGTTGAGCTTGCCGTTCGCCTTCATCTCCTGGAAATCCTTGAACGGCAGCTCATAGGAGATGTCGGCGTCGCCGCGCTCGAGCAGCGCACGGCGGTTGCCCGCCTGCGGCACCATGCGCCAGATCACGCGCTTGATCTTGGGGAGCGGACCGCCGACCCAATCCTCGTTGCGCTCCATGATGACTTCGGTGCCGGCGGTCCACTTCGTCACCTTGTAGGCGCCGGAGCCCGCGGTCTGCTGTTTTGTAAACTCGAGACCCCACGGATCCTTTTCGCTCGCGTTCTTCTTCACGAGCTCGGAATTGACGATGCAGGGCACGATCACCGCGAGGTCCGGGATCGTCAGCCGATCCTTCTTGGCGAAATCGACGCGCACGGTGGCATCGTCGACCACGACGAACTGCTCGGCCTTGGTCAGCGAGCCCGCGCTCATCTGGAAGGTCGGGAAGCCGCCGACGCTGACGGCGCGATCGAGCGACCATTTCACGTCTTTCGCCGTGACCGGCGCGCCGTCGTGGAATTTGGCGTTCTTCTTCAGCTTGAAGGTGACCGACATGTCGTCGATCTTGAAGTCGTCGGCGAGCTCACCCTTGAACTTGTCGCGGTCGTAATAGGGCACGCCGCCGGGGCCGCTCTTCATCTCGTGGCTGATCAGGCGATCGTAGCAATTCCAGGAGACTTCATAGCCGGGCACGTTGGTGCCGACGCCATGGATGTCGAGATTGTTGGGCCCGCCTTCCGAGACGATCAGCAGCGTCTCCGACCGGGCATCGGCCTTGGCCGAGGAGATCAAAGACGGCATGGCCGGAAGCGCCGCACCCGCGGCCAACCCGGAAACGGATTTGAGGAAATCGCGGCGCTTCATGAAATCGCTCCAACATAAAAGTTTTTCGTTGGAGCTGGATTCGCAAGGTTCGTGCCAAGGCTTAACGGAAGCTTGCCTTATGCATTAGCGGTTGAGATTACTAATGAAAAATTGATTCCAGGGACCAAACGACCGCCGTGGAGACCGCCGACATTGCATACAAAGAGGCGTATTTGCCTAATAAATAGATCATACTCGATGAGAGCTCATTCGATGAGCTACTGGCAAAAATCCTCATTATTGACCCGCAGGCAGCGTGGCGCCGCGACCGTCTTCCGTCCGGCGCAGCCGTCCTTGCCATCCACCTTCTTGAGTGCGCGCAGCGCGGCCATGGTTGGCCGATACCAGAGGAAGTGCTCGTCGGAGAGTTGCGAGGCTCGGCGCAGGCCCTGGATCGTCGCGGCGTCGAATATCCCGCCCTGCTCACCGCCGAAGCAATCAAGCCGCACCAGTTGGGCCTGGATCAGCTGCACCAGCTCGCGGCCTTCATAGGTCGGCCCCGCGCTGTCGAGCACGGTGATCTCGCGCAGGCGCGAGGCCGCGGCCCGCGCCTCATCTGCCTCTGGTGTATCCGGAAACAGCGCGGCGACGAGATCATAGGCCTCGGGCGTCCGCGTCTGCCGCGCGCGATCGAGCACCAGCGAGGCAGAGGATGCGGCCGCGGGGGCCTTGGCGGCAGTACCCTTCCTCAGCTCGGCGGCTGCGGCGCGCGCATCGTTGGCCTCGGGGCTTGCCGGAAAGCGATCGATCAGGAGATCATAGAGCGCGACATTGCCGGTCTCCTTCGCCGCGGTGAGCAACTGCGCGGCCTGGCTCGGCGGAGGCGGCGGCGGCACGAAGAAGAAGTCGAGCTCGAGCGAGGTGGATTCCCAGGGGATCTGCTGCTCGCCGGTCGAAAGCCGCACCTGGCGGCGCACGCTCTTGAACACGTCTTCCAGACGCTCGCCGGGCACGGTTATCGCGTCCGCCAACGCCTTCGTATAAGGGCTGTGACCGTCCTCGCCGTCGAAGGCGACCTTTCCAGAGCCGGTCGCCGAGGCGATGAAGACTCCAAATACCGCGCCCATCGGCACCAGGCCGAGCGTCGCGCTGCCGGAAACGCCAGGCGGAAAAGGATTGTCGCGGCAGGCATCGACGATGAGGATGTTGAGCGCATTGCCGGAAGCGGCGAGGCGATCGGCAAGGCGTTTGACAGGAAGCGATTGCGGCACGATGTCGGCCCGTCGCTTGATGTCGGCATTGACGGGCACGAGGTAGTTGACGCCGTCACTCTCGACGCCATGACCGGCGTAATAGAGCACGGCAACGGTCGAAGGACCGCGGGCCTTCACCTTCTGCGCAAACTCCTCGACGTCCTGCGAAAGGCTCTTCAGGTCGCGGTCGGCGACCAAGTTGACATCGAAGCCGGTCTGCCGCAATCGCTCCGCCATCAACTGCGCATCGTTTACGGGATTGGCAAGCGTGCCGAGTTTTGCATAACGCGCGTTGCCGATCACCAGCGCGATCCGCGGCGCCGAATCGGCGACCGGTTTTCGCGTCTGTGGCGCGGCGCAGACGGCACTTGCGACCGGGACAATGATCGTCGCAGCCAGGATCATCGCTAGAGCAGTTATTCGCATTACCAGCACACCTGCATGTCCCATCAACGTTACGCAATTGATGTCACGCTGTCATGCCGGGCGCGTGGGATGGCCACCGCTCCTTCACTCCCCGCTACCCCTCCCCGACGGGGTGACCGGCGCGCAGCGGAGACGTGGGGAGATTTGCACCGACAATCGGGAGGGCTGCTCTCGACGAGGAGGCCGTGTCTATCTAGAATTGAACTTTTCAGGAAGCATTTTTTGCCGTCCATGCCGCGCCCAAATCCCTCCCGATCCACCCTGCGATTCATCGCGGCCGGGGTGCTGTTCACCCTTCAAGTGCTGCCGGGATCGGCCGGCGTGCTGAGCGGACGCGAATTCCAGAACCTGATCGCGGGCGGCCCCGAAGGCACAACCATCGTGTTTCAGGGCGGCACCGACAAGATCTTCTACTCGCCGAGTCTGAAGAACCGGCTGCGCCAGAGCAACGAACTCGGCCCCGAATTCCTCAAGCAGAAAATCCTGCAGAACACCGTGACCGAAGGCACGTTCATCGGCGCGACCACCGAGGGCGGCAAATGGCGCACCATCTCGGGAATCGCCGGCATCGCGGCCGATGCCGATAGCGGCCATGGCGTGCTGACGCTGCTGCAAACCTTTCCCGAAGACACCAGCATCAAGGCGTTCCAGAAGCGCGACCGGCTCTATGCCGTCGTGATCGTCGAGGACGCGCCGGGCGGTGTCGTGTGCCGCAGATCACAGTGGGAGCATTTGTTCGCGCTTAAGGGTGAACCGAGACTGACGACGGTGCCGTGCGAATTCACGGTCGGCAACGCGGTGACCCCAACGGCACCGCGATAAGGGGGACTTTCATGACGACACTGATCTCCGGAGCCCGCAGGGGCCTCCGACAGACCGGTACGCGCATGCTGGCGCTGGTCATGCTGGCGATTCTGGCCGTGCTGATCCCTAACCGGGACGCATCCGCTTCCACCGTGCTGAATGCTGCGGCGACCACCGCCAATTCCGGCCTCTCGGCCTGCAACGCCAGCCAAGGCAAGGCTCTCTACAATTGCGTCGCTGACGTGCTCGAGCGCATGGCCAACGACGTCAATTCGATCAGAGTCGGGGAGACTCAACGTGCGCTCTTGACGGCCGCCAGCCAGTTGCGCGCTGCGAGCAGCAAGGCGCAGGCGCTCTCCGCCATCACGCAATGCCAGGCCGCCATCGCAGGCGCGCTGCGGCAGGTGAAAGCGACGCCCGGCGGTAAGATGATGGTGCCCGGATGGGGCGACGATGGCCTTGCGTCGATAGCGGGCGTGTTGGCGCGAGCGGCGCGAATGATCCAGGCCAAGGGATAGGACTGACAGGATAGGACAAGGGATAGAACACAGAGAAGGACCACAATGATGGCCAGCGGCCATGACCTGATCAGTTCGACGAAGGCACGCCTTCGCACCATCTTGGTATTGCTGTTGGTTGGAGCTGCCGTGCCGGCGGCAGGCCCTGCCTACGCCGGAGGTGGAGCCTCCGCGGCCGCCGCCGTCGGCAGTGCCGGCCTGCAATCGTGCAGCGCCACCGCCGGCAAGGTGCTCTACGACTGCGTGGCAGGTGTCCTGGATCGCATGAGCGGGACGCTCAACAAGTGGGATCCTCCGGAGGCACGCAGCGCGCTCCAGACCGCGGCCTCGCAGCTGCGCGCCGCGAGCAACAAGGCTCAGGCGCTCTCAGCAATCTCTCAGTGTCGCTCCGTCTTCGCCAGTCTGGTCAAGCAGGCCACCGCTGGTCACGGCTCCGGACTCGGCGCCATTGTCGGGGTCTTGACCAAGGCGGCCCAGCTAATCCAGTCCAAGGGCTAGCGGCGGACGCGCCAGGGGAGCCGTGCGGCGCCCCGCGGACTCACTCCGCCCAAATCAATTCCTGCAGCTCGACCAAATCATCCGCCCTCTCCTGCCAGTCCTCGATGCAGATGTGGCTGTTGAGGTCGCTGGCGCGGTGCAGCAGCATCAGGGCCATCAGGCGGCGCTTGAGGGTGAAATCCAGCGTCGTATAGCCAAAGCCTTCGAGCAGGCTCTTCACCCGTCCCGGCCGGCCCGCCGCCATGAAGGCGCTGGGGCCGAGCAGATCGTAGTCGCGCCATCCCGCGAGCACGTCGCCGAAATCGAACAGACCTGCGAGCGACCATTGGCCGTCATCGCAGGCGAGCAGAAAGTTCTCGGGGATGTATTCGCCGATCAGGATCACCGGCGGCGCGTCCACCGGGATCAGCTTCGCGGCATCGCGCAGGAGGTCGTCGAGACCGGCAAGGAATTTTGGTGCGAGGCCGAGACGCGTGTGCCGCGCGCGGCAGCCCTGCATCTGGGCGCGCATGAATGCGTCCCAGCGCGGCCCGATGGACGCGAGCTCTCCGAGCGGAACGCGCTGCACGGAAGCGATGGTTTCGCCGATCTGGCGCAGCAGCCGCTCCTTCTGCGGCTCCGGCAGTGAGGGCCAGACCTCCGAGCCGAGCGTGCCGGCAAGACGCGTCATGACGAGATAGGGCCAGCCGTCGCGCATCCCGTCCGCGACAATCTCGGGGATCGGCAGCTCGAGGCGGCCGGCGAGCTGCGTCAGCGAGGCGCGCTCCGAGACGAATTGGGCTGCGAGCAGCGGCGGGAAGATTTTCAGGATCAGCTTGTCGCCGAGGCCGACCACGAGATTGGTGCCGGTCGCAAATACATGCGGTGAGCCGGCATCGAGCCCATGGCCGCGCGCGATGTCGAGGCCGATTGGCAGCCATTGCAGGAACGCGGAGCGAAAGGTGCGGAAGCTTGCGGCGTCGACGAGGTGAGGCAGCTGTTGCAATGAGGCGGTGGTCATCTGCACTCGGTCATCGATACAAGTTTGATGGATTCAGTGCGAACCAAGCAGGCGGTGCAACCTCTCCCGCTTGCGGGGGAGGTCGACGCGAAGCGTCGGGTGGGAGCTCTCTCCTCTAGGGGATTGTCCCGTTGTGGAGACACCCTCTCCCCAGCCCTCCCTCGCAAGCGGGGGAGGGAGCGCATCTCGCTTGCGGCTATAGCGATATCCAATCGCGACACACCCCTACCGCTCGGGGCTCGCCCGCTCGAACTGGCGGAGCAGCTTGTTGCCGCGCTCGACGGCGGAATCGAGCGCTGATTGCGCGCTCTTTTGGCCGGCGAAGGCCTGCTCGAGCTCGTCCTCGATCACGCCGCGGATCAGGACGAAGGAGCCGAGCCGGATGCCCTTGGAGTTCTCGGTCGGCGGATTGAGCGTGATCTGCTCGAACGAGATCGCCGAGCCGGGATTGCGCTCGTAGAAGCCTTGCGCGCGCGTCAGCTCGAAGGCGGCGCGGGTCACCGGCAGATAGCCGGTGTTCTGGTGCCAGGCGGCCTGCACGCCGGGCTGGGACAGATAGGCGAAGAACCGCGCCACGCCCTTGTATTCCTCGCGCGGACGGTCGCGCAGCACCCACAGCGTGGCGCCGCCGATGATCGAGTTCTGCGGCGCGCCCTTCACGTCGGGCCAATAGGGCATCATGCCATAGCCGATCTCGAACTTCGAATTGGCCTTGATGTCGGCGCGCGTCGCCGAGGAGCCGATGAAGATGCCGCACTCGCCCTTCTGGAAGCGCGGCTCGGCCGACTGGCCGCGGCCGCTGTAGTCGAACAGCTTGCTCTTCTGCCACTCGCTGAGCGCGGCGACGTGATGCACCAGCGTCGGATTGTTGATGGTCAATTCCGCATCCAGCCCGGCGAAGCCATTCGCCCGGCTCGCCACGGCGAGGTTATGGAAGGCGGAGAAATTCTCGACATGGATCCAGGACGGCCAGGACGTGGTGAAGCCGCAGGGAGCACCGCGGTCGCGCAGGCGCTTCGCCGCCGCGCCTAGTTCCGGCCAGGTCTTCGGCGGTACCTCGGGATCGAGGCCCGCGTCGCGGAACATGGTCTTGTTGTAATAGAGGATCGGCGTCGAGGAATTGAACGGGAAGGACAATAGATTGCCGGCCGCATCGGTGTAGTAGCCGGAGACCGCGGGGAGGTAATCATTGAGCGAGAACGGCTCGCCCTGGTCCCGCATCAGGCTGAACACCGGATAGATCGCGCCCTTGGCCGCGGTCATGGTGGCGGTGGCGACCTCGTTGACCTGGACGATGGCGGGCTGGCTGCGCGAGCGGAAGGCGAAGATCGCGGCCGTCACCGTCTCGGTATAATTGCCCTTGTAGACGGGCACGATGCGGTAGCCGGATTGCGAGGCATTGAAGTCGGCGGCGAGCTTTTCCAGCTGCCGGCCGAGCTCGCCGGACATGGCGTGCCACCACGCGATCTCGGTGGCGGCCCGCGCAGGGGCGGCCAATGAGAGGGCCGCAAAGGCGGCGACGAGCTGCAAAAGGCGCAAGGCTGACCTCACGATGGCTCTTCCCGGAACGCACGGCGAAGGCCGGCTGCCCTGCTTAAGGCGCGACATAGCCGGTTTCAACCGGGAATGAACGCCGGCCGCGCCGCACAATCGGTCTTGCGGAACCAGGCGGGATGGCCTTCCCTTAACCATCTGCTAGAGCCCCGTTCCGATCGGAACGGGTCTCTAGACCTTAATTTGACGCGTTTTCTTTACGCGAACCGGTATCCACTTCGCTTGAAAACGCTTTAGATTGCATTGAACCTTTTCCTTCCGCCATAGACTCCACCACTGAGGGGTTGAGTGTGCCAGTGTTGAGCCGTGCCGAACTCTCGCGGACCGGGGTGGTCTTCGTTGCGCTTCTGCTTGCCGCAGTCTCGTCGAGCATGTGCGCGACGGGCGCTGTTGCGCGCGAATTTCGCGCCGCCGATACCCAGACCGAGAATTACCCGACCGTCCAGGCGCTGCGCTACATGGGCGCCCTGATCGCCGAGCGCACCGGCGGCCGGCACGAGATCAAGGTGTTCCACTCCCGCCAGCTCGGGGAGGAAAAGGAGACCATCGAGCAGACCCGGGCCGGTGCGATCGACCTCAACCGGACCAACGTGGCGCTGATCGGCAATTTCGTCCCGGCCATGAACGTGCTGGCGATGCCGTTCCTGTTCCGGTCCATCGAGCACATGCAGAAGGTGCTGGACGGACCTGTCGGCAGCGAGATCCTCGGCAGCTTCGAGCCCTACGGCTTCGTCGGGCTCGCCTTCTACGATTCGGGCGCGCGGTCGATCTACAACGGGGTCCGCCCGGTGAAGACCATCGCGGACCTCAAGGGATTGCGGATCCGGGTGCAGCAGTCGGAGTTGATGAGCCAGATGATGCGCGCGCTCGGCGCCGAGCCGGTCGAGCTGCCCTACGGGCAGGTGCTCACCGGGCTTGCCAACCATCTGATCGACGGCGCCGAGAACAATTGGCCATCCTTCGTGACCACGGACCATTACAAGCATGCCGGCTATTACTCGCTCACCGAGCACACGATGAGCCCGGAAGTGCTGGTGATCTCGCTGAAGGCCTGGAAGAGCCTGTCGGCAGAGGAGCAGACAATCTTCAAGGAGGCCGCGCAGCGCTCCAGCCGGTTCATGCGCGAGAAGTGGCGCGACCTCGAGGACCAGTCGCAGCGCAAGGCGCAGGAAGCCGGCGTGACCATCGTCAAGGACATCGACCGCAAGCCGTTCGAGGAGGCGATGGCCGCAATCTATGCCAAGGCCGAACGCGACCCCGCGGCGGCCGCGCTGATCGAACGCATTCGCAAGGTGGAGTGAGGCCTGTTGGCTGCGCTTGGACATAGCGAACACGCAGACAAGTCGCCCGGCCCGATCGGGCAGCTGCGCGCGCGCATCGTCGGCCTGCTGCGGGCGGTGCCGATCCGCTGGCGCATCCTGTCGATCGCCGCGCTGAACTCCGCCGTGGTCGTGGTGCTGGTGGCGATGATCTGGAACGGCGCGCAGGTGCTCGGTTCGGCCTGGGACGACGTGCGCCAGGTGCGCGAGTCCGACCGGATCCTGGCGCTGCTTGAAAGCGAGACCGGACGGCTGCAGAACCTGATCCACCGCTACATCAACCAGCCGAGCCCGGACCTGTTCGCCGAGATCCTGTTGCTGCGCGAGGCGGTGCTGGGCACGCTGACGGGTCGCGCCGCCAAGGACCCGATGCTGTCGGGCTCGGTCGAGGAGCTGGAGCGCACCACCGACCGCTTCCTCAACGGCTTCGGCGAGCTGCGCAGCGTGCAGGCCACGATCGCCAAGACTTATGAAGAGCAGGTGCAGGGCCCGGCCAGGGACATGGCCGGGCTCTACTCCATCATCGAGGGCGCCACCGGCCATCGCGACGCGCTGATCTGGCCCTCGCTCGGCAAATCCCGCGAGGCTTTCACCGCGATGCTGGTCGCGGCCAATTCCTATTATCTGTCGCAGTCCTCGGGCGCCGCCGACGACGCACGCCGCAACACCGAGACGATCGAGCGGACCATCCCGGTCATGATCGATCTCGCCGACAACGACCTGCAGAGGATGGCGCTGCAGCGGCTCGGCGCCCGCACCGCCGCGCTGCGCGAGGGCTTCGCAAAACTCTCCGAGCAGCTTGCGAGCCGCACCGAGCTCCTGCGCAACACCATCGACGCCAGCCAGGCCGAGGCGATCGGCGCCATCGACGACCTCTCGACCAAGATGCGCCAGCGCGAGCAGAAGGCGCAGGAGACGTTCGACCGCACGCTGGCGGACATCTCACGGCGCGTGCTGTCGATCGCGGTGATCTTCCTCGGCATCATCCTCACCGCGGGCGTCTTGATCGCGCTGTCGATCCGCCTGCCGCTGCAGCAGATCATGACGGCGATGCGCGCGATCACGCTCGGCGATCTCGACCGCGAGGTGCAGGGCACCAAGGCGCGCGACGAGGTCGGCGCCATGGCGCGCGCGGTGGAGGTGTTCCGCGAGAACGCGATCGCCAAGCGCCGGACCGAGGACGAGCTGCGCGCCTCGAAGGAGAAGGCCGAGAGCGCCCTGCTCGAGCTCAACGCCGCGCAGCAGAACCTGATCGACGCCGAGCGGCTGGCCGCGCTCGGCGGTCTCGTTGCCGGCGTCGCGCACGAGGTCAACAACCCGATCGGCATCAGCCTGACGGTGGCCTCGAGCTTTGCCCGGCGCACCGAAATCTTCGAAGCCCAGCTCAAGGGCGACGGCGGCCTGCGCCGCTCGCAGCTGGAGGAGTTCGTGCAATCCTCGCGCGACGCCTCGCAGCAGCTCGTCGCCAATCTCCAGCGCGCCGGCGAGCTGATCCAGTCGTTCAAGCAGGTCGCGGTCGACCGTTCCCATGCCGAGCGGCGGCAGTTCTCCCTGAGCGAAGCCACCGACCAGATCATCGCCAGCCTCAAGCCCGTGCTGAAGCGCTCGCCGATCACGCTGGAGGTCGACGTGCCCGAGGGGCTGCTGCTCGACGGCTATCCCGGCTCCTACGGCCAGATCCTGACCAACCTCTTCCTCAACGCCGCCAACCACGCCTTCGCCGACGGCCGCGCCGGCCGGATCGCGATCTCGGCGCGGCCGCGCGGGACCGAGGACATCGAGATCAGCTTCTCCGACGACGGGGCCGGCATGACCCCCGACGTGCAGCGCCAGGCCTTTGACCCTTTCTTTACCACCCGGCGCAATGAAGGCGGCACGGGACTTGGCCTTCATATCGTCTATAACCTCGTCACCCAGCAGCTCGGCGGCCGCATGATGCTGGAATCCAAGCTGGGACAAGGCACTACTTTTCGCATTATCATGCCCCGCGTCGCCAAGGGCGGCGCGCAAAGCACAGAAAGTGACGGATCTTCTCAATGGCCGAACAGGACGATGTCCTCCACCTGATCGACGATACCGGTACCGCGTCGGAGGATAGCAACGCCCGGAAATGGAAGATCGCCGTCATCGATGACGATCCGGCCGTGCATGACGGCACGCGTTTTGCGCTGTCGGACTACAGCCTGAACGGCCAGAGCCTGGAGATCCTGTCGGCCTATTCCGCGGCGGAAGGCCGCAAGCTGATGGCCGAGCACCGCGACGTCGCCGCCGTGCTGCTCGACGTCATCATGGAGACCGACGTCGCCGGCCTCGAGCTGGTCGAGTTCATCCGCAACGAGATCCGGAACGAAACCGTGCGCATCATCCTGCGCACCGGCCAGCCCGGCCAGGCGCCGGAGCGGCGCGTGATCGTGCAGTACGACATCAACGACTACAAGGCCAAGACCGAGCTCACCGCCGACAAGCTGTTCACCTCGCTGACCGCGGCGCTGCGCTCCTATCAGCAGCTCGAGCGCATGGTGCAGACGCGACGCGGGCTGGAGATCATCATCGACGCCGCATCCACGCTGTACGACTTCAAGTCGATGCAGCGGCTCGCCGAGGGCGTCCTGACCCAGCTCGCTTCGCTGCTCAACGTCGATTGCGCCGGCATCCTCGTGCTGCGCGACAATGGCGGCAACGATCCCGAGCTCTCCGTGCTCGCCGGCAGCGGCTGCTACAGCCGCTTCATCGGCACCACGTCGTCGAAGGCGCTCGACCCCGAGCTGCGCGAGATGGTGGAGGCCGCGTTCCAGCGCCGCAAGAACGAGTTCGCCGACCATCGCAGCGTGATCTATTTGCGCACCGGATCGGGGCGCGAGGTCGTGGTGCTGCTGCAGGCCGAGCGCGAGCTGTCGGAGACCGACCGCTCGCTGGTCGAGATCTTCTCGAGCCGGCTCTCGATCGCCTTCGACAACGTCATCCTCTATCAGCAGCTGCAGGACGCCAACACCCAGCTCGAGGACCGCGTCGCCCAGCGCACCCGCGCGCTGATGCAGGCCAACCGCCGGCTCTCGGCGCAATGGCTGCGGCTGCAACGCGCCAACGGCTTCAAGAACGAGATTCTGGGCACCGTCGCGCACGACCTGAAGAACCCGCTCGGCGTCATTCTCGGCCGCACCGAGATGCTGAAGGAGTTGATCTCGACCGGAGCCTCGGAAAGCGGCGTGGTCGCCCAGGTCGACCACATCCGCGACGCCACCAAGCGCCTGACCACGATGGTCGATCATTTGATCTCGGATGCGATGGCGGATGCCTTCGACATCACCATCCGCCGCGAGCCGGTCGACGTCGCCGCCCTGGTCAAGGAGGTCGCCGAGGCCAACCAGCCGCTCGCCGTCAACAAGCAGCAGGCGATCAGCGTCACGGCGCCGGCCAACATCGTCACCATGTGCGACACCGACCGCATCCGCGAGGCGATCGACAATCTCATCAGCAACGCCATCAAATACTCGCCGATCGGCGGCAAGATCGAGGTGGCCGTCATCCACGAGGGCAGCGACACCATGGTCCGTGTCAGCGACGAGGGCGCCGGCCTGTCGCCGGAGGATCTCGGCCGCCTGTTCGGCCGGTTCCAGCGGCTGTCGGCCAAACCGACCGCCGGCGAGAGCTCGACGGGACTTGGTCTGTCCATCGTCAAGCGTATCATCGACATGCACGGCGGCGAGGTGACCGCCGAGAGCGAAGGCCCCGGCAAGGGCTCGACCTTCACCATCACCCTCCCCGCGACCGAAATACCATGATGCAAAGACCATGACTCAAAGCCAGCACATCATGATCGTCGACGACGAGGCCCCGGCCCGGGAGATGGTCGGCGATTACCTCAAGATGCACGGCTTCACCGTGACGCTGTGCGACGGCGGCAAATCCTTGCGCGCCGCGATCCAGGGCAGCATGCCCGATCTCGTCGTGCTCGACCTCAACATGCCCGAGGAAGACGGGCTCTCGATCATCCGCGACCTCAAGAGCCGCATCAACGTGCCCGTGATCATGCTGACCGCGACGGCGAGCCCGATCGACCGCGTCGTCGGCCTCGAGCTCGGCGCCGACGATTACGTCGCAAAGCCCTGCGAGCTGCGCGAATTGATGGCGCGCATCCGCTCGGTGCTGCGGCGGAGCGGGCCGGCCAAGGTGGCGGACGCGCCGGCGGCGAAGTCGGACAAGGAGCAGCTGGTGCGCTTCGGCACCAAATGGCTCGACCTCGAAGCGCAGGCCTTGCGCGACGACGAGGGCAACGAGCATCCGCTGACGGCGTCCGAGTTCGGGCTCTTGAAGGTGTTCGCGGCCAACCCGAAGCGCGTGCTGTCGCGCGAGCGCCTGCTCGAGCTTGCCAACGCCCGCGATGCCGAAGCCTTCGACCGCGCGGTCGATCTGCGCATCATGCGCATCCGCCGCAAGATCGAGCCCGACCCGGCCAAGCCCGCCGTGATCCGCACCATCCGCGGCGGCGGCTATCTGTTCTCGCCGCAGGGCGAGAAGGCGTAAGGGCGAGCGGCCTCCACATCGTCATTGCGAGCGCAGCGAAGCAATCCAGAATCCCTCCGCGGAGACAGTCTGGATTGCTTCGCTGCGCTCGCAATGACGGAGCAAGTGGCATCGGCGCCACTCCCCGTCGGGCATTCAGGCCGCAGAGCCAGCGCCCGCAAGATACCCCTTTTGACCCGATCAAGCCCCTGCGACCACGGTGCTGGGCATCGGGCCACCAAACGCAATCCCCCGGGATTCGTTCCGCGGCGTCACTGTCCGCGTCCGATAACCTACCCCCGTATTTTCCGTACATTGAAATCACACGGTTTTTTGCCTCGAATGTTTCGTCGCGGCGGTTGCTACGAAACAATTTGACGGCGCACGAAACCATTTTCCGCTTTTCGTGCAGACGTCCCGAAACGTTGGCTGATTAACACTTTGACCCAAGGAAACGCCGCTCGGTTGCGGCGCTACGGGGAGCCAAGTCCATGCCGAACGTCATTGCCATCAACGCCCAAGCCAGCCAGAGCATCATTGCCGCTCAGGCGACCTCGGACGACATGCTCCTCGAAAGCATTGCCGGCGGCAACCGGACGGCCATGCACATCCTTTATTGCCGGCACAATGTGCGGGTGTACCGCTTCATCCTGCGCATCGTGCGCGACGCCACCACGGCGGAAGATCTGGTCAGCCAGGTGTTTCTGGACGTGTGGCGGACCGCCGGCCAGTTCCAGGGCCGCTCGCAGGTGTCCACCTGGCTGCTCTCGATCGCCCGCTTCAAGGCGCTGACCGCAATGCGCCAGCGCCGCTTCGAGGACATCGATCAGGAAGACGTGCGCCAGATTCCTGATGATTGCGACACGCCGGAGACCTCACTCGACCGCAGCGACACCAGCGCCATCCTGCGCGCCTGCGTGCAGAAGCTGTCGCCGGCGCACCGCGAGATCATCAACCTCGTCTACTACCACGAGAAGTCGGTGGAGGAGGTCGGCCAGATCATCGGCATCCCCCAGAGCACGGTGAAGACGCGGATGTTCTATGCCCGCAAGCAACTCGCCGATTTGCTTAAGGGCGCCGGCGTCGACCGTTTCGCCGCGTAAGCGCAATGATTTCAAGGGGATAGGACATCAATGTTGGCCCTATTCCCGGACACGGAAGCGTTACCGCCGATGAAACAATTGAAACAAACGACAACATCAGGCGGAAAAACTTCCCCTCTATAAAGCTCCCATACGGTTTCGTTAAACCTCCCAAGACCTCCAACGACCCGGACGATGCCCCGTCCGGGTCGTTTTGTATTTGGGGCCCGCGGCGGCAGCTGCAGGCCCCGCCTCTCCCGCTTGCGGGAGAGGCCGACGCGCCCGGGCGATGCGCAGCATCGCCCGGCGCGGCGGGTGAGGGTTCTTTCCTCTGCGGGAGTGTCCCGTTGTGGAGACACCCTCTCCCCTGCCCTCCCCCGCAAGCGTGTTCAGACCGAGGAGATGGTGGACGGGTGTTCGGAGACATCGTGGACACTTTCGACAGCGAAGCAAGGAGGCTGTCGGATGCCGTTCCGCGAGGTGTCCCGGATGGACGCAAGATTGGAGTTTGTGATGTTGGCCTCAGAAGAGGGCAGCAATGTTCGGCAGCTGTGCCGTCGCTTCGGGATCAGTCCGACGACGGGCTACAAGTGGCTGGAGCGTTGGCGGCTCGACGGGGCGGCTGGACTTGTGGAGCAGCCGCGGCGACCTCAGACGTCGCCGGCACGCACCGCCGCGGCGATCGAGAGGGCCGTGCTTTCGGTGAGAGCCGAGCATCCGGTCTGGGGCGGGCGGAAGATTGCCAGGCGGCTGAAGGATCTAGGACAGGAAGCCGTTCCGGCCCCGTCGACGGTCACGGCGATCCTGAGGCGACATGGGGTGGAACTGGGCAAATTCGGCGGCGGCTCGCCTGCCTTGACCCGTTTCGAACGATCGCGGCCGAACGAGTTGTGGCAAATGGACTTCAAGGGCCACGTGGCCATGCACACTGGCCGGCTTCATCCACTGACCGTGCTCGACGATCACTCGCGTTTCTCAGTTGCACTCGCGGCGTGCACCAACGAACGCACCGAGACAGTTCAGGGGCATCTCATTGCGGCTTTCCGCCGCTACGGCCTGCCCGAGAGGCTGATCACCGACAACGGCTCGCCATGGGGCGATGGACCAGGCAGCCCGTTCACCCCTCTCGGGGTCTGGTTGATCGAGCATGGCGTCAAGATCAGCCATTCGCGGCCTTATCATCCGCAAACCATGGGCAAGGACGAACGCTTCCATCGCAGCCTCAAGGCCGAAGTCTTGTCCGCCCCGCCGTTCGCCGATATCGCCGCCGCCCAGCGTGCTTTCGAGCGATGGCGCACCATCTACAACACGCAGCGGCCGCACGACGCGCTCGAGCTTGCCGTGCCGGCCAGCCGTTACCAGCCGAGCCCGCGCGACTATGTCGAGACCGTCGCGCCCTTCGAATATGCACCAGGCGATGCCGTGCGTCGGGTCCAACAAGGCGGACACGTCAACTTCCTCGGCCGCAACATCAAAGTCCCCAAGGCGTTCCGCGGCAAAACCGTCGCGTTCCGGCCAACCACACAGGATGGCGTCTTCGACGTCGTCTTCAGAACTCAGACGATTGCAACCGTCGACATCCGGCCTCTCGACGGGAGCCTCGAAAGTGTCCACGATGTCTCCGAACACCCGTCCACCATCTCCTCGGTCTGAACAAAGCGGGGGAGGGAGCGCACCGATGGCGGAGCCGGCACCGTGCTCTGCAAAGCGATAGGCTCCGTCACGAAGGCGTGACGCTGCGTAACGACCGTCGCATCCATCCCGAACATCCCTCGTGACCACCACCACGAGTGCGCCATGCTCGAACTCCTCTTTGCTCTCCTCGCCGGAATCCTCACCATCGCCGCGCCCTGCACGTTGCCGATGCTGCCGATCCTGCTTGGCGCTTCGATCGGGCACTCCTCGCAACTGCGCCCCGCGATGATCGCGCTCGGCTTCGTCGTCTCGTTCTCGGCCGTCGCGCTGGCGCTCGGCGCGCTCACGCACCTGTTCGATTTCGATCCGAACGTGCTGCGCGAGGCGGCCTCAATCCTGCTGCTCGGCTTCGGCCTGTTGATGCTGTGGCCGGCGCCGTTCGAGTGGCTGTCGATCCGGCTCAATGGCTGGCTCGCTCTCGGCAATTCGAGCAGCACGCAGCGCGAGGGCGCGCTCGGCGGGCTCATCCTCGGCACCACGCTGGGCCTGGTCTGGACGCCCTGCGCAGGGCCCGTGCTCGGCTCGATCCTGACGCTGGTGGCGACCTCGAAGAATCTCGGCTGGGCCGGCACGCTGCTGATCGCCTATGCGATTGGCGCGGCAATTCCGATGCTGGCGATCGCCTATGGCGGACAGGCGGCGACCACGCGCGTGCGCAGCCTGGCCCGGATCTCGCCGCGGCTGCAGCAGGGGTTTGGCCTGGTCGTGATCGGCTTCGCGGTCGCCGCCTATTTCCAATACGACACGCTGATCGTGGCGTGGCTCACCGGCTTCTACCCCACCGGCCAGATCGGCCTGTGATCCCACCTCATCTTTACCGGAGGACGCTTTCCATGACTCTCAAGCTGCTCGCAATGTCTGCTGCACTGATCGGCATCACCGTCACCGGCGCCGTCATCCCCGGCATCTGCGACGAGGCCGCACGCGCCGCGCCTATCGTCACCGCCGCCGCGAGCCAGCAGGCCGCGCCCGACTTCACCGGCATCACCAACTGGTTCAACTCGAAGCCGCTGAGCATCGCCGATCTCCGCGGCAAGGTCGTGCTGGTCGACTTCTGGACCTATGGCTGCGTCAACTGCGTCAACACGCTGCCGCACGTCACCGAGCTCTACGCCAAGTACCGGGATCGAGGTCTCGTCGTGGTCGGCGTGCACACGCCGGAATTCCCGTTCGAGCGCTCGGCCGCGAACGTGCAGGCCGCGCTGAAGCGCCACGGCATCACCTATCCGGTGGCGCAGGACAATGAGTCCAAGACCTGGAACGCCTATCGCAACCAATATTGGCCGGCGCAATACATCGTCGACCAGAGCGGCAAGATCGTGTTCCAGCACGCCGGCGAAGGCCGCTATGACGAGATCGATCGCACGGTGGCCAGGCTGCTGAACGCGAGCAGCTGACGCCGCGGGCGGCCATCGCGCGGCGGGCTGCAATTGTCGCCCTTGTTGCTTGACTCCACGGAGCCGTCCGTGGAGGTTCGCAACCGACGCAATCAGCCGCCCGCAATGGACGCGACCGCCAGCACCGACATCCGCCTTCGTGAAGGGTCCTCGATCGCACAGCGGCTGGTCGTGGCCGGCTCCGCGGCCGCCGTCGCGCTCTGCTTTACGCCGGGACTGTTCACGCAGGACATCCTGGAAATCCTGATATCGGCGGTGGCGCTGCTGGTGGGCGCCGGATTCGTCGTCGGCATCATGATGGCGCCGGCGGTGGTATGGATCATCACGCCGGACGAGATCCTGATCGGCCGGCAGCGGCCGTTCGGAAAGCTCCAGACGCGCCTCGTCGGCAAGGACGAGATCACGGCGCTACAGGTCCCCGGCAGCAAGAGGGTGAAGGCCCGTTTCCAACTCGTCTTCACGCTTGCCTCGGGCGAGCGCCTGACCTCGCCGCCGATTCCCGATGTTACCCATGTTCGTGACACCGTGGCGTGGATCGCGGCGCATTTCGACGTTCCCAATGTCGAGACGCCGAGCAACCCGCTCGATGCCAGCAATCCCGAGATGCATCTCGGCGAGCCGCTCGAGGCGTTTTCGGCGCGGGACATCCGGATCGTCGCACTGATCGCGGTGGCTCTGTCCGCGGTCCCCTATGCCTATAAGCTGTGGCGCGGCCTGTCCCCCAGCCATGTCGATATCCTGCTGCTGCCGCTGGGCGCGATCGCGGCATTCGCGGTCTATCGCTATGCGAACCTCGCCACCGGCGCATTCTGGGTGATCGGAGCGAACGATATACGCGTCGAGCGCCTGTGGGGCGACGGCAGCTTGCGGGCCGACCATATCGCCGGGCCCGACGTCAAGTCGATCACGGTCGAGCGCCGCGGCCGCTCCGAGGACGAGCATTGCATCGTGGTGATCCGGCTGCATTCGGGCCGACGGTTTCGCAGCCCCCGCATCGGCTCGCGGCCCGAGGCCCGCGCCGTGGCGACGGAGATCGTGCGGCGGCTCGGGATCGCGGCGGAGAGCAACCGGATTTAGCTTGCGCCTCGTGCCCACTGTCGGCGCTGATCTCACCGCGGGTTCGGTCTGTGCCTCTCTCGCTTGCGGGAGAGGTCGCGCCGAAGGCGCGGGTGAGGGTTCTCTCCCCTGGGGGAGTGTCCCGTTGTGGAAGCACCCTCTCCCTGGCCCTCCCCCGCAAGCGGGGGAGGGAGCTCACCTCCCGAGCGGCAACACCTATGCTTTTCGCGCCATCCCCTGTTCGTGGCATTGCGCTGGGCCCGTCAAAAAACCAAAGCATTCTCGTGACATGCCAGGACGGCGCGCCATCAACTTGCCATGAACTTGCCCCTCAGGTTTGATGGTTCCGAATGATTTGCGCTGTGGCAGCGGGGAGAGCTTAAATGACGGATTTTCGTCGCCTGACCGGGATTTTCGTGGCTGCGATGGGACTGGTCCTGTCCACGCCGCACGCCTTCGCCCAGCAGCCGGACCGCGGCGACGAGCCGGGCCTGATCGCGGACGATGCCTACCAGCTCGAGCCGGAATGGCAGAAGCAGGTGGTGTACTTCCGAACCACGGAAGCGCCCGGCACCATCATCGTCGCGACCGCCGAGCGCCACCTCTACCTGGTGCAGCCGGGCGGGCGCGCCATCCGCTACGGGATCGGCGTCGGCCGCGACGGTTTTCAGTGGCAAGGACTGGTGACCATCACCAACAAGAAGGAATGGCCGGACTGGACGCCGCCGCCGGAGATGATCCAGCGCCAGCCCTATCTGCCGCGCTTCATGGCCGGCGGCCCCGGCAATCCGCTGGGCGCCCGCGCCATGTATCTGGGCACCACGGTCTATCGTATCCACGGCACCAACCGCCCTGATACGATCGGCACCAAGGTGTCCTCAGGCTGCTTCCGTCTCGTCAACAACGACGTCGCCGATCTCTACGATCGCGTGCCTGTCGGCACCAAGGTCGTCATCCGGCAGAAGCCCGAGCTCTGAAGGCTCTTAGATTCGAGCATGATCCCTCGGGATCATGCTCCATCCCCTCCTCCGCTTCCTTTTCCGATACTTTCGAGAGAGAGACATCATGCGCACTTTTCGTGGCGGCCTGCTGATCGGGCTTGCGGTCGCCGTGCTGGTCGGCGTCCTCGCCATCATCTATGAATTCTACGACACCCGCACCCTGAAGCGCACCGTGCGCCGCGGCGAAGTGCTGTGCGGCGTCAACAAGGGCCTGCCGGGCTTCTCGTATTCGGAAGACAACAAGAACTGGAACGGCTTCGACGTCGATTTCTGCCGCGCGGTGGCTGCCGCGATCTTCAACGATCCCGGCAAGGCGAAGATGATTCCGCTCGACGCCAGCGAGCGCTTCAGGGAATTGCAGAGCCGGAAGGTCGACATCCTCTCGCGCAACACCACCTGGAGCATGGCGCGCGAGCTCGACTACGACCTCTATTTCCCTGCCGTCGCTTATTACGACGGCGCCGGCTTCATGCTGCCGCGCTCGCGCAACAAGGAGACGTCGCTGGATCTCGCCGGCAGCAAGGTCTGCGTGCAGGCCAACACCACGACGGCGCTCAACGTCGCCGACTACTTCCGCGTCAACAACATGAAGTATGAAGAGGTGAAGTTCGACAACCTCGCCGACGTGGTCAAGGCCTACGACACCGGCAAGTGCGACACGTTCTCCGCCGATGTCTCGCAGCTCTATGCTCTGCGGCTGAACCTGACGAAGCCCGGCGACCACATGATCCTGCCGGACATGATCTCCAAGGAGCCGCTCGCCCCCGTGGTGCGTCAGCGCGACGACGACTGGATGATGATCGTGAAGTGGACGCTGTATGCGATGATCAACGCCGAGGAGCTCGGTGTGTCCTCGGAGAACATCGACGAGGCCCTGAAGTCGAAGAAGCCGGAAGTGATGCGCCTCGTCGGCACCGAGGGCAATTACGGCGAGCAGCTCGGCCTCACCAAGGACTGGGCCGCGCGCATCATCCGCCACGTCGGCAATTACGGCGAAATGTATGATCGCAACATCGGCGAGAAGTCGAAGCTGAAGATCCCGCGCGGCATGAACCAGCTGTGGAACGCAGGTGGCGTGCAATACGCGCCGCCGATGCGGTAACGGGGTCTAACCACCGTCATTGCGAGGAGCGCAGCGACGAAGCAATCCAGACTGTCTCCACGGCAAGATTCTGGATTGCTTCGCTGCGCTCGCAATGACGAGATTGGGGCAAGCGCTCTCTACACTCTCAACTGTCATCGCCCGGCTCGACCGGGCGATCCAGTATGCCAGAGACTTCAAACGTATGCGGAGAGGCCGCGGCGTACTAAGTCGCCCGGTCAAGCCGGGCGACGACACCGAGGGTGTGGCGCGCCTCGCGCCCCAACCCCGCCTCAATACCCCCGCGACCGTGCCAGCTGCTCGGTGTGGTAGTTCGCGTCGCCGAACAGCTCCTCGCAGACCCGCGCGCGCTTCATGAAGAAGCCGATGTCGAACTGGTCGGTCATGCCCATGCCGCCGTGCATCTGCACGCCTTCCTGCACCGCGCGCGTGGCGGTGGTGCCGGCGCGCGCCTTGGCGACGGCGACGGCGGGCGTGGCCTTGACGACGTCGGCATCCAGCGCCTGCAGCGCCTTCATGGTGGCGGCGCGGGTGATCTCGATGTCGATATAGAGCTCGGCGGCGCGATGCTGCAGCGCCTGGAATTCGCCGATCAGCTTGCCGAATTGTTTGCGGCTCTTCAGATACTCGACGGTGCGGTTGAACACTTCATCGCTGAGGCCGACCATTTCGGCAGCGACCGCGCCGCGGCCGATATCGAGCACGCCATCGAGCAGGCCGGCCGCCTGGTCGACCTCGCCGAGCACGCTGTCGGCATCGACCTCGACATTGGCAAATTCGATCCGCGCCGCATTGTGCGCATCGACCATGATGGTGCGCTCGATCGCAACGCCTTTGGCTTTGGGATTGACCAGGAACAGCGTCAGGCCCTCGCGCTCGCCGGCGGTGCCCGCGGTGCGGGCGGCGACGATGAGGAGATCGGCGACATGACCGTCGACCACCAGCGCCTTGGCGCCTGATAGCTTGAAGCCGTTGCCGGCGCGCACGGCCTGCAAGCTGGTCTGCAGCGGGCGATGCTTGGCGCCCTCGTCGATCGCGAGCGTCGCGAGCAGCGAGCCGCTCGCGATCCTCGACAAATATTCCGATTTCTGCGCGGCATTGCCGCCGCGGGACAGCGCCGAGGCCGCCACGACGGACGTCGCAAGGAACGGCGATGGCATCAAAGTCCGGCCGATCTCCTCCATGATGATTCCGGCTTCGACGTAGCCGAGCCCGCTGCCGCCGAACTCTTCCGGCACGAGCAAGCCGGCAAAGCCCATCTCGGCGAAGGAATGCCAAAGCTCCTTGGAGAAGCCGGTGGGGTCCTTGCTGTCGCGCAAGTGACGCAGGTGCGACACCGGCGCCTTGTCGCTGATCAGCCCGCGCGCGGAGTCGCGGAGCATGGATTGTTCTTCGGTGAGGACGAGGGCCATGTGCGTGTTTCCGATTCGAAATCTATGTTGTCTCGTCATTCCGGGATGGCCCGAAGGGCCAGGCCCGGAATCCATACTCCCGACTGGTGGCTATGGATTCCGGGCTCGCGCTTCGCGCGCCCCGGAATGACGGGTGGTGAGAGCGTGGCTCACGCCCCCGGCAGATCCAGGATGCGCTTGGCGACGATGCCGAGCATGACCTCGCTCGTGCCGCCCTCGATCGAATTGGCTTTGGTGCGCAGCCAGGCGCGCGGGCGCGCGCCCTGCCTGGAGCGCTCGCTCTCCCATTCCAGCGCATCGACGCCGCCGGCCGACATCAGGATCTCGTGGCGGCGCTTGTTGAGCTCGGTGCCGTAATATTTCATCGCCGAGGAAAACGCCGGATGCGCCTGCCCGGCCTTGGCGAGATCGACCGCGCGCTCGGCGCAGGCAGCCAGCGCGGCCTCATCGACGTCGAAGCTGGCGATCTTGCCGCGCAGCATGGCATCATCGAGCTGCCCCAGCGCATCGGTGCCGACGGAGTCGGCCGCGATCTGGCCGAGGGGACGGCCGACGCCGCGCTCGCCCATGCCTGAGATCATCGCGCGCTCGTGCTGGAGCAGATATTTCGCGACGTCCCAGCCGCGGTTGATGGTGCCGACCACATGCGATTTCGGCACGCGGACGCCGTCGAAGAAGGTTTCGCAGAACGGCGAATAGCCGGAGATCAAGAGAATCGGCTTGGTCGAGACACCCTTCGAGGTCATGTCGAACAGGATGAAGCTGATGCCGTCGTGCTTCTTCGCGGTGGGATCGGTGCGGACGAGGCAGAAGATCCAGTCGGCGTAGTTGGCGTAGGACGTCCAGATCTTCGAGCCCGTGATGACGAAGTCGTCGCCATCGCTCTCGGCCCGGGTCTGGAGCGAAGCGAGGTCGGAGCCGGCGCTCGGCTCGGAATAGCCCTGGCACCAGCGGATCTCGCCCGCCGCGATCTTCGGCAGGTGCTCCTTCTTCTGTGCGTCGTTGCCGTATTTGAGCAGCGCCGGCCCGAGCATCCAGATGCCGAAGCTCGACAGCGGCGGCCGCGCGCCGATCCGCGCCATCTCGGCGCGCAGCACCTTGTGCTCGGCAGCGCTTAAGCCCCCGCCGCCATATTCCCTCGGCCAATCCGGTACGGTCCAGCCCTTGTCGCGCATGCGCTCGAACCAGATGCGCTGCGGCTCGGAGGAGAATTTGGCGTTGCGTCCGCCCCAGAACACGTCGGCGTCCGACGTTGCAGGCTTGCGCATCTCCGGCGGACAATTGGCTTCCAGCCAGGCGCGTGTCTCGGTGCGGAATGTGTCGAGATCGGCGGATTCAGAATCGCTGGTCTTGAGGTCGTTCATTGGTCGTTTCCATCACTCAAAATTCGAATTGTTGTCGCCGAGTCTGGGCCAAGCCCCCGCGGAATTCAACCAATTATCGGTTATAGTCGCCGCGAGGGCGAGCCTTGAAAACAAAGAGGAAACGACAATGCGCCTGAAGCTTCTTTCGCCTGGCGAAATGAACGAGAGCCAGCGGCAGACCTATGACGAGTCGATCGCCGGCAAGCGCGGCAAGCCGCCGGCGCCGATGATGGCCTGGCTGAACAGCCCCGAGATGGCGCGTCATGCCACGCGGCTCGGCGAGGTGCTGCGCTTCGACACGATCTTCCCGGCGAAGCTCTCGGAGATCGCGATCCTGGTGACGGCGCGGCACTGGACCGCGCATTACGAATGGTATGCGCACAAGCGCCTGGCGCTTGCCGGCGGCATGAAGCCTGAGATCATCGCGGCGATCCGCGACCGCCGCACGCCCGACTTCGACGATCCCGAGGGGAAGATGATCTACGATCTCGCAAAGTCGCTGCATGAGGGCCACGGCGTCGAGAAGGGCCTCTACGACGAGGCGGTGAAGCTGCTCGGCGAACGCGGCGTGGTCGAGGTGATCGGGCTGTGCGGCTATTACACGCTGGTGTCGATGACGCTGAACACGTTCGAGTTCGGCCTGCCCGAGGGCGAGGTATCGGAGCTGGCATAGTTTCCCATTCGGAAACGATGGGTTTCGCGTTTGGCCGTAGCACCGGCTCGGGGCCGGGCTTACGTGCATGTTTTCGATGGAGCATTCACATGTCGCAAAGCCCCGCCATTCCTGCCGGCACCAGGATCGGCCATGTCCACCTCAAGGTCGCTGACCTCGATCGTGCGCTCGGCTTCTATTGCGGCGTGCTCGGCTTCGAGCTGATGCAACGGATGGGCTCGGGCGCAGCCTTCATCTCGGCCGGCGGCTATCATCACCACATCGGGCTCAACACCTGGGAGAGCAAGGGCGGCTCGCCGCCACCGCCAGGCACGACCGGGCTCTATCACACCGCGATCCTGTTTCCGACGCGGCCTGCGCTGGCGGATGCGCTGCATCGGGTGCTCACGGCCGGCATTGCGCTCGATGGCGCCAGCGACCACGGCGTCAGCGAGGCGCTTTACCTGCGCGACCCCGACCAGAACGGCGTGGAGCTGTATTGGGACAAGCCGCGGGAGCAATGGCCGTTCGGGCCTGACGGGAAGCTCGCGATGGTCACCAAGCGGCTGGATGTCGAAGCGCTGCTGAGGCAGCGGCAGGGGTGAAATGCCTAGAGCGGAATGGCTTTAGGTTGAATCGAATGCCACGGACTCGGTGCAACCTCTCCCGCTTGCGGGAGAGGTCGGCGCGTCCGGGCGATGCGAAGCATCGTCCCGCGCGCCGGGTGAGGGCTTTCTCCTCTTGGGGGTTGTCCCATTGCGGAAGCACCCTCTCCCCAACCCTCTCCCGCAAGCGGGAGAGGGAGCGCACCTCCGTCATTGCGCGATCAAGCCTCATTTCGTCGCGCTGATGGGCACGGCGCGACGTGCGCCTTTGCCCACCCTGCATGCGCCGAGCGATCAGCGCCCGGCGTCCATGTCGCCCGCCTCGCGCTGGCCGCTGAGCCAGAGCGCGAGCAGGGTCCAGAACGCGCCCGACAACAGGTACGCACCCGAGGCGATGACGCCGAGATTGGTGGCGAGCAGCAGCGCGACCAGCGGGGCGAAGCCGGCGCCGAACAGCCAGGCCATGTCGGAGGTCAGCGCTGACGCCGTGTAGCGGTACATCTGCCTGAAGTTCGAGGCGATCGCACCCGACGACTGGCCAAAGGAGAGTCCGAGCAGGATGAAGCCGATCACCATGTAGATGGTCTCGCCGAACGCACCGGCGTCGAGCAGCTGCGGCGCGAAGCCGCTGTAGACCGCGATCGCGATCGCCGATCCCATCAAGAGCGACTTGCGGCCGACGCGGTCGGCGATGATCCCGGAGGCCACGATCGCGGCGACGCCGAACACCGCGGCGACGATCTCGATGATCAAGAAGCGCACCGGGCTTTCGCGGGTGAACAGGAACACCCAGGACAGCGGAAACACCGTGACCATGTGGAACAGCGCAAAGCTCGCCAGCGGCGCGAAGGCCCCCAGCATGATGTTCTGGCCTTCGCGCGCAACCGTCTCCGAGATGCGCGCGGGCTGCAATTCGCGGCTCTCGAACAGCGAGGCGTATTCTTCCGTCGTCACCATGCGCAGGCGCGCGAACAGCGCCACGACGTTGATGGCAAAGGCAACGAAGAACGGATAGCGCCAGCCCCAGTCGAAGAAATCATCGGCCGAGAGCAGGCCGGCAAAATAGGCGAACAGCGCGCTCGCCACGATCAGCCCGAGCGGCGCCCCGAGCTGCGGCACCATCGCGTACCAGCCGCGCTGGGAGGCCGGCGCATTCAGCGCCAGCAGCGAAGCCATGCCGTCCCAGGCGCCGCCCCAGGCCAGACCCTGCGCGATGCGCGCCAGCGCCAGCAGCCAGATCGCAGCGACGCCGATCTCGTGATAGCCGGGCAGGAATGCGAGCGCGACGGTAGCGGTCCCGAGCAGGAACAGCGCCGACACCAGCTTGGCCGTCTTGCCGTATTCCCGGTCGATGGTCATGAAAATGACGGTGCCGATCGGACGGGCCATGAAGGCCAGCGCGAAGACCATGAATGAATAGAGCGTGCCGGTCAGCTCGCTCGCGAACGGGAACACCAGGCGCGGAAACACGATCACCGAGGCGATCGCGAAGACGAAGAAGTCGAAGAATTCCGAGGTGCGGCCGATGATGACGCCGATGGCGATCTCGCCGGGACTGGCCTGGTCGTGGCCGTGCTCGCCCGTGTGGAGGTCTGCCATTGCGGGGGTCTGTGCCGTCGCCATTCGTGCGCCCTTAACGTCCTGAAAACCAAAGCCGACCGCCCGGCGCGGGACGCCAGGCAATCTGCCCCTGTCTGACCCAACCTCCCGCATTGCAACATTGGACAAATTGTCCAATGTCCGGATTGTTGCGCCGCAGCTACCCGTTGGCTCCGCAAAGGAAACTCATTCTCATAAGGCTCGGCCCGTGTCTCGTCTCAAGATCCTGGCGCTACTACCTCTGGCTGCCGCGCTCAGCGGCTGCGACTACGTCGTGCTGGCGCCCGCCGGCGATATCGCCGCGCAGCAGCGCGACCTCGTCATCATCTCCACCGTCCTGATGCTCCTGATCGTCGTGCCCGTGATGGCGTTGACGGTGCTGTTCGCCTGGCGCTACCGCCAGTCCAACACCGAGGCCCGCTACGAGCCGGACTGGGATCACTCGACCAAGCTCGAGCTGGTGATCTGGTCGGCGCCGCTCTTGATCATCGTTTGCCTCGGCGCGCTGACCTGGATGGGCACGCATCTGCTCGACCCCTATCGCACGCTCGGCCGCATTCATGCCGAGCGCGCCGTGGACCAGTCCAAGGCCCCGCTCGAGGTCGACGTGGTCGCGCTCGACTGGAAGTGGCTCTTCATCTATCCGGACTACGGCATCGCCACGGTCAATGAGCTCGCAGCTCCGGTCGACCGCCCGATCACCTTCCGCATCACCGCGTCCTCGGTGATGAACTCGTTCTACATTCCCGCGCTCGCCGGCCAGATCTACGCGATGCCGGGCATGGAGACCAAGCTCCACGCCGTCGTCAACCACGCCGGCACCTACAAGGGCTTTTCGGCGAACTATAGCGGCGCCGGCTTCTCCGGCATGCACTTCAACTTTAGGGGACTCGACGACAAGGGCTTTGACGCCTGGATCGCGAGCGCCAAGTCCGCCGGCGGCTCGCTCGGCCGCGCCGAATATCTCCAGCTGGAGAAGCCCAGCCAGAACGAGCCGGTGCGGCGCTGGGGCACCGTCGATGCCGATCTCTACCGCCTGATCCTCAACATGTGCGTCGAGACCGGCAAGATGTGCCAGAGCGAGATGATGGCCATCGACGCCAAGGGCGGCAACGGCCATCAGGGCCTGAACAACACGCTGCCGCTCACCTACGACAAGTATGCCCGCCGCGGCGCCCCGCTCGGGCCCGAGCCGAGCTTCGTCGCCAGCACCTGCACGCCGGATGCGCCGCAGGGCAAGACCACCGCGTCGATCACGGCGCCCGTGGACACCGCGCCGTTGCTCGGCGCCGGCCTGAAGCGGCCGACCTTCACGCCGCTGAAGTCCTCGTCCTTCTTCCTCGGACAGCGTCCGAAGTCTGATTCCTAAAGAGAACGCGCATGTCTCCTGATCTTCTCAAGCTCATCTTCGGCCGGCTCGGCCTCGAATCGCTGCCGCTGCACGAGCCGATCGTCGTCGGCACCTTCGTGGTGGTGGCGCTCGGCGGCGCGGCACTGCTCGGCGGCCTCACTTATTTCCGCCTCTGGGGCTATCTCTGGCGCGAATGGTTCACCACGGTGGACCACAAGCGCATCGGCATCATGTACATGATCCTCGGCATCGTGATGCTGCTGCGCGGCTTTGCCGACGCGCTGATGATGCGCGGCCAGCAGATGCTGGCCTTTGGCGGCTCCGAAGGCTATCTCAACGCCCATCACTACGACCAGGTCTTCACCGCCCACGGCGTGATCATGATCTTCTTCGTGGCGATGCCGCTGGTCACGGGCCTGATGAACTACGTCGTGCCGCTGCAGATCGGCGCGCGCGACGTCTCGTTCCCGTTCCTGAACAATTTCAGCTTCTGGATGACGGTCGGCGGCGCGGTGCTGGTGATGGCCTCGCTGTTCATCGGCGAATTCGCCCGCACCGGCTGGCTGGCTTATCCGCCGCTGTCGAACATCGGCTACAGTCCCGACGTCGGCGTCGACTATTACATCTGGGCGCTGCAGGTCGCCGGCGTCGGCACGACGCTATCCGGCATCAACCTGATCTGCACCATCGTCAAGCTGCGCTGCCCCGGCATGACCATGATGAAGATGCCGGTGTTCACCTGGACCTCGCTCTGCACCAACGTGCTGATCGTCGCCTCCTTCCCGGTCCTGACCGTGGTGCTCGCGCTGCTGTCGCTCGACCGCTATGTCGGCACCAACTTCTTCACCAACGATTTCGGCGGCAGCCCGATGATGTACGTGAACCTGATCTGGATCTGGGGCCACCCCGAGGTCTACATCCTGGTTCTCCCGGCGTTCGGCATCTTCTCCGAGGTCACCTCGACCTTCTCGGGCAAGCGGCTGTTCGGCTACACCTCGATGGTCTACGCCACCGTCGTCATCACCATCCTGTCGTACCTGGTGTGGCTGCACCACTTCTTCACGATGGGCTCGGGCGCCAGCGTCAACTCATTCTTCGGCATCACCACGATGATCATCTCGATCCCGACGGGCGCGAAGATGTTCAACTGGCTGTTCACGATGTATCGCGGCCGCATCCGCTACGAGCTGCCGATGATGTGGACCATCGCCTTCATGCTGACCTTCGTGATCGGCGGCATGACCGGCGTGCTGCTCGCGGTGCCGCCGGCCGACTTCGTGCTGCACAACAGCCTGTTCCTGATCGCGCACTTCCACAACGTGATCATCGGCGGCGTGGTGTTCGGCGCGTTCGCCGGCATCAATTACTGGTTCCCGAAGGCGTTCGGCTTCAAGCTCGATCCGTTCTGGGGCAAGATGTCGTTCTGGTTCTGGGTCACCGGCTTCTACCTGGCCTTCATGCCGCTCTACGTGCTCGGCCTGATGGGCGTGACCCGCCGCCTGCGCGTGTTCGACGATCCGTCTTTGCAGATCTGGTTCGTCATCGCCGCGATCGGTGCCGTGTTCGTCTTCATCGGCATTCTCTCGATGCTGATGCAGTTCGCGGTCAGCCTGCTCAAGCGCGAGCAGCTCAAGGACGTCACCGGCGATCCCTGGGATGCCCGCACGCTGGAATGGGCGACCTCCTCGCCGCCGCCGGACTACAACTTCGCCTTCACCCCCGTCGTTCACGACAATGACGCGTGGTGGGACATGAAGCGGCGCGGCTACCAGCGTCCGCTCACCGGGTTCAGGCCGATCCACATGCCCAGCAGCACCAGCACCGGCGTCATTCTCGCCGGCCTCGCCACCGCGATGGGATTCGGCCTGATCTGGTACATCTGGTGGCTGGCGGCTGTGAGCTTCATCGCGATGCTCGCCGTCGGGATCGGCCACACCTTCAACTATCACCGCGACTTCGACATTCCGGCTGAGGACGTCATCCGGACCGAGGACGCGCGCACCAAACTGCTCGCCGGAGCCAAGTAAATGACCGTTGCCGTCAATCCCTCGCAGACCGGCGAGCCGGTCTTCTACCTCGCCGACGAGCATCCGCATCCGGAAGGCTGGAGCACGTCGCTCGGCTTCTGGATCTACCTGATGAGCGACTGTCTCATCTTCGCGATCCTGTTCGCCACCTTCGGCGTGCTCGGCGGCAATTACGCCGCCGGGCCCGCGCCGAAGGACCTGTTCGACCTGAACCTGGTCGCGGTGAACACCTCGATGCTGTTGCTGTCGTCGATCACCTACGGCTTTGCGATGCTGACCATGCAACAGTACAAGGTCGCGCAGACGCAAGTTTGGCTCGCGATCACCGGTCTGTTCGGGGCCGCGTTCATCGGCATCGAGCTCTTCGAGTTCGCCCACATGATCCACGAGGGCGCCACGCCGCAGCGCAGCGCCTTCCTCTCCGCCTTCTTCACCCTGGTCGGCACCCACGGCCTGCACGTCACCTGCGGCCTGATCTGGCTGGTGACGCTGATGGTGCAGGTCGGAAAGCTCGGCCTGATCGAGGCCAACCGCCGCCGCCTGATGTGCCTGTCGATGTTCTGGCACTTCCTCGACGTGGTCTGGATCGGCGTCTTCACCTTCGTCTATCTCCTGGGAGTTCTGCGATGAACACCGATACCCACGCAGCCGGCGCGCACGACCATCACCACGAGGGCGGCCACGCCCACAGCACGTTCTCGGGCTACATGCTCGGCTTCGTGCTCTCGGTCGTGCTCACCGCGATCCCGTTCTGGCTGGTGATGAGCGGCGTGCTGCCGAGCAAGCAGATCACCGCGCTGGTGATCATGGCCTTCGCGGTCGTGCAGATCGTCGTGCACATGGTCTACTTCCTGCACATGAACACGACGTCCGAGAACGGCTGGACCATGATGGCGCTGATCTTCACCATCGTGATGGTGGTGATCGCACTGTCGGGTTCGCTGTGGGTGATGAGCCACCTCAACAGCAACATGATGCCCATCCACCAGATGAGCGGCATGAAGTGAACGATATCGGGACCGTGACGGGCAAGACCGTAGATGCGCGCAGCGAGGCTGCGCGGTCCCCGTCCTTGTGGCTCACGGTCCTCTCGCTCGTTGCTTTTGTGCTTCTGATCGCGCTGGGCGTCTGGCAGGTCGAGCGCCGCGCCTGGAAGCTGGCGCTGATCGACCGGGTCGAGCAGCGCGTCCACGCGCCGGCGCAGCCGATCCCCTTGCCAGCGGCGTGGCCCGCCGTCAGCGCCGCGAGCGACGAATACAGGCACGTCAGCCTCAGCGGGCGCTTTCTGCATGACGGCGAGACACTGGTTCAGGCCGTCACCGAGGAAGGCCCCGGCTATTGGGTGCTGACCCCGCTTCAGCGCGACGACGGCACGCTGGTGCTGATCAACCGCGGCTTCGTGCCGTCCGAGCGGCGCGACGCATCGACGCGCCGGGACGGCGATCCCGAAGGTCGGGTGGAGATCACCGGCCTCCTGCGCATCACCGAGCCGAAGGGCGGCTTTCTCCGGAATAACGTGCCCCAGCACAACCGCTGGTACTCGCGGGACGTCGCCGCCATCGCGGCGGCACGCGGCCTTCGCGAGGTCGCGCCCTTCTTCGTGGATGCCGACGCCGGATCACAAATTGCCGGCGGCCCAATCGGCGGATTGACCGTGATCCGCTTTCCCAATAACCACCTGATCTACGCGCTGACGTGGTTTGCTCTGGCTTTCATGCTGGCCGGCAGACTTTTCGTCACATTCGGCGGCGGGCTGTTCCGCCGCAAGCGCTTCGTCCACGACAAGGCCGGCGGCTCGGATGCCGTCGCCCGCAGGACGGGATCAGATGCTGGAACGATCGTCGAGCCGACCTGACGACGGGAAGACGCTTTCCCAGACGCTTGGGCGTGACGGGCAAGCCGTCACGCTGCAATCGCAGGCCGACGCGCGCAGCGAACTGATCGGCACCACGCCGACCGACGACGAGACCAACCGCAAGAACATGGCGCTGCTGATCCAGCTGCGCTGGACCGCGGTGGTCGGTCAGATCGTGACCATCGGTGTCGTGCATTTCGGCTTGGGCATCCCCCTGCCGCTGGAGCGGATGGGCGCGGTGATCGGCGCGCTGGTGCTGCTCAACGTCTCCAGCCTGGTCTGGGTGCGCCATCGCGCCGCGATCACCAACAACGAGCTGTTGGTCGCCTTGATGCTGGACGTCGCCGCGCTGACCGCGCAGCTTTATCTCTCCGGCGGCGCCACCAATCCCTTCACCTCGCTGTTCCTGCTCCAGGTGACACTCGGCGCGGTGCTGCTCGATGCCCGCTCGACCTGGTCGCTGGTGGCCCTGACCTGCGCGAGCTTCGTCTGGCTGACCCTGGCCTACCGGCCGCTCGATCTGCCACCCAATCCATTGAGCGAGACCTATACGCTCACGGTGCTCGGCATGCTCCTGGGCTTCGTGCTCAACGCCGTCCTGCTCGTCGTGTTCGTCACCCGCATCAACCGAAATTTGCGCGAGCGCGACGCCCATCTGGCGGCGCTGCGCCAGCATGCCGCCGAGCAGGACCATATCGTGCGCATGGGCCTGCTCGCCTCCGGCGCGGCGCATGAGCTCGGCACGCCGCTCGCCTCGCTCTCGGTGATCCTCAGCGATTGGCGCCGCATGCCCGATCTTGCCGCCGATCAGGAGCTTGCCGAGGACCTCGCTGAAATGGAGACGTCGCTGCAGCGCTGCAAGTCGATCGTCACCGGGATCCTGGTGTCGGCGGGCGAAGCGCGCGGTGAAGGCTCCTCGCCGACGACGGTGACGGCCTTCGTCACGGCGCTGGTCGATGAATGGCGCAATGCGCGCTCGGCCCGCACGCTCTACTTCGTCAACACCTTCGGCGAGGACGTCGCGATCGTCTCGGACGTCGCGCTGAAGCAGGTCATCTTCAACGTGCTCGACAACGCCTATGAGGTCTCGCGCGAATGGGTCGAGCTCGTCGCCGAGCGCGAGGGCGACAATCTCGTGCTGTCGATCTCCGACCGCGGCCCCGGCTTTGCGCCGGAGATGCTGGCGCAGCTGGGCAAGCCCTACCAGTCGAGCAAGGGCCGCGCCGGCGGCGGGCTCGGCCTGTTCCTGGTGGTGAACGTCGTGCGCAAATTGGGGGGCACCGTGACCGCCGAGAACCACAGGAAGCGCGGCGCCACCGTGCGCCTGACGCTGCCGCTTGCAACATTGGCGATCGGAGGGAATTTTGACGCCTGACCGTTCGCTCATCGTCGTCGAGGACGATGCGGGCTTTGCGCGCACGCTGAAGCGCTCGTTCGAGCGCCGCGGCTACGAGGTCGTGCTCGCCGCCTCGATCGAGGAGGTGCGCCAGGTGCTGGAGGAACGCTCCTTCGGTCATGCCGTCGTCGACCTCAAGCTCGGCGGCGCCTCGGGACTTGCCTGCGTCGAGCTGTTGCACACGCACGATCCCGACATGCTGATCGTGGTGCTGACCGGCTTTGCCAGCATCTCCACCGCCGTCGAGGCGATCAAGCTGGGGGCCTGCCACTATCTGGCAAAGCCGTCGAACACCGACGACATCGAGGCCGCCTTCCACAAGGCCGAAGGCAACGCCGAGGTCGCGCTCGATACGCGGCCGACCTCGATCAAGACGCTGGAATGGGAACGCATCCACCAGACCTTGATCGAGACCGAGTTCAACATCTCGGAGGCGGCCCGCCGGCTGGGCATGCACCGGCGGACGCTGGCGAGGAAGCTCGAGAAGCGCCCGGTGAAGTAGGCGGGCTATCGGATTTGAGAGCATTCCCTGCGGCCATCCTTCGAGACGCCCGCTTTAGGCGGGCTCCTCAGGATGAGGACGGAGTGCGTGGCTGCAGTTTCAACGAGCACTGAAGCTGACTAGCCTCATCCTGAGGAGGCGCGTAAGCGCCGTCTCGAAGGACGAGGCGTGCACACCGGCCGCTATTTGCCGAACCGCGCAATCAATTCGGTCAGCGCGACGTGGCCTGTGCACAACTCCGTTCCCGGATCAGAGCCGCCGACCTCCAGAGCGGTGGCGTAGACGACCGCGGGATCGGCTTCGAGGCCGGCTCGCAGCGCCGCCAGCTTCGGCCAGCGGCTCCTCTCCGCAACCGCGTGGAAGTCGAGCCAGCGCGCGACGCCGACGAGCACGGCGTCGGCGAGGGTCGGCCGCTCTCCGAGCAGGAATTGCCGCGTTTCGATCATCCCTTCGAGCTTGTCATGACGCTCGATGACCCTTGCTGTGCCAAAGGCGCGCAGGGCGGACTTCGTCGCGGGCTGCATGGCTTCGGCTTCCATTGCGGCCCACAGCGGCGCGAAGGCGGCGGTGAAACCGGTATTCACGAATGCCATGAGCTGACGCATGCGATCGGCTTCCCGCGACAGCGGATCGAAGCTGATGCGACGTTCGAGATCCCTGGCTTCGAGCCAGGCCGCAATAGCCATGGTTTCCGTCAGCACCTCGCCCTGCTCGGTGACGAACACCGGCGTCTCATGTCGCGGATTGATACGGGCGTATGACGGGCTTCGCATCTCGCCCATCATGTCGACCCGGCACAGCCGATATGGCTTGCCCAGCCATTCGAGCGCCGCGACGAGCCCCATGGAGCTTCCCTTCGGGAAGCCGTAGAGTAGAATTGGGTCCATGATCCATTCTCCGTGATTTCTGATGATCACGCTGCGCAGCGGTGATGCGACCCTAGTCGCTCGCCGCGTCGAGTAAATTACGAACTTTTTTGTAACCTGGAGGCGCCGATGAAGGATCTCGTGTCGAGATGTCCCATCGAGGAAGTGATGCAGGTTCTGAGCGGCCGCTGGCCGACGCTGCTGATCTATTATTTGAAGCAGGGCACCAAGCGCTTCAGCGACTTGCGCCGCGACAATCCGACCATTTCACACCGAATGCTCGCACTCGAGCTTCGCAAGCTGGAGGACGCCGGCATCGTAAGCCGCACTGAATTCGGCGGATATCCGCTGCGCGTCGAGTACGATCTGACGTCTGCCGGTCACGCACTCGTGCCATTGATCGATGCCTTGGGGAACTGGTGGACGTCGGTTGCGGCCGCAGCTGACGGAGAGGCCCGTCGTGATGAAATCGGCGTCTCGGCAAGGACGCAGCGGCCTTGAAGCGAAGGCCCAAGTGAGGAGACTGCCGTGACAATGCTCGTCGAGCGATTCAACCTGCCGGCTGCGCTTTCGCCGGCGCCGAGCAAGCGCGATGCCGAAACAGTTCAGTTCGCGCAGGCCGCGCTGACGTCCGCCAAGCGGGAAGGCCTGCAACTCGCGGTTCGGGCGCGCTATGTCGCCCTCGTCGTCATTGCCTGCCTGCTGCTGATGATCAACCCGGCCTGGGAGCAGCTCTATTACGTGGCGCTGCTCGGCTTGTTCGCACTGATCGGTTGGGCCCAGGTCAGGGTCGGGCGGGTGGGCGTGTCGCGGCCGGAATTGGCGCTCCTGTTTTGCGACTTGGCGCTGCTGACGTGCGTCATCGTGATTCCCAATCCGTTCGGAGCTCCGCATTGGCCGGTCGCGATGCAGTACCATTTCGGCAACTTCATCTATTTCTTCGTGCTGCTCGCAGGCGCCACGCTGGCCTATACCTGGCGGACCGTCATTGCGGTCGGCGGCTGGACGGCTACGCTCTGGATCATCGGCATGGCCTGGGTGTGGTGGCAACCCGATCGCGATCCTGCGCTGACGGCCCGCATCGCGGCCGCGGCAGGCAGCGATCAGCGCTTGTTGGCGATGATCTCGCCCAGCGAGATCGGATTCCACATTCGCATCCAGGAGATGGTCGTATTCATGATCGTGGCCATGACTTTAGCGCTCGCGGTCCGCCGCAGCAACGACCTCTTGATCCGGCATGCCGCGGTGGAGCGCGAGCGCGGCAACCTCGCACGCTACTTCTCGCCCAATGTCGTGGCGGAATTGTCGCAGCAGGACGAGCCGCTGAAGCAGGTGCGCACGCAACACGTCGCGGTGCTGTTCGTCGACATCGTCGGCTTCACCGCCTTTGCTGACGCGCGCTCGCCGCAGGAGGTGGTGCGAACGTTGCGCGAATTCCACGGATTGATGGAGCAGGAGGTATTCCGCCACAGCGGCACGCTCGACAAATATCTCGGGGACGGATTGATGGCGACGTTCGGCACGCCCTTCGCGGGCGAGCGCGACGCCAGCAACGCGCTGCGATGTGCCCAGGCGATGATCGCCGCGGCGGACCGATGGAACGATCGGCGCGCAGCGTCAGGCGAGCCAAAGCTGCGCGTGAGCTTCGGCTTACACTATGGGCCGGTGGTGCTCGGCGACCTCGGGCAGACCTGTCTGGAATTCGCCGTGATCGGCGCGACCGTCAACGTGGCCAGCCGCCTCGAGGCCCTGACCCGCGCCTTCGACTGCGCGCTGGTGGCAAGCGACGATCTCGTCAGCCAGGCGAAGGCCGAGCTTGCCGGCGCGGCCGCAACGTTTCAGTCATTGGAGGCGCGAGAGCCGCAGGCGGTGCGCGGTATTCAGCAGCCGATCTCGATCTGGACCCAGCCGCGCGGCGCGTAGAGCGAACTCCCCGCTGCGGAAGGAAGCCAAACAAAAAGCCCGGCCATTCGGCCGGGCTTTTGATGGCTTGCGCAGAACGAAGCTGCTTACGCGGCCTCGTCGGCGACGGTGCTGTCGTCGCCATCGGTATCGTCCTCGGCATCCGTGTCGGCTTCGCCGTCGGCGGCTTCCGCCTTGGCGTTGGTGCGCCGCGGGCTCTTGGCGAGCTGGGCCTCGATCTCCTTGACCGCTTCGGTCTCGGTCGAGTGCTGCACCACCGCGATCTCGCGGGAGAGGCGGTCGAGCGCCGCTTCATAGAGCTGGCGTTCCGAGTAGGACTGCTCGGGCTGCGATTCCGAGCGATAGAGGTCGCGCACCACTTCCGCGATCGCGACGATGTCGCCCGAGTTGATCTTCGCTTCGTATTCCTGGGCGCGGCGCGACCACATGGTGCGCTTGACGCGGGCACGGCCCTTGAGCGTCTCCAGCGCCTTCTTGACCAGCGCCGGATCGGACAGCTTGCGCATGCCGACATTGGCGACCTTGGCGGTCGGCACGCGCAGCGTCATCTTGTCCTTGATGAAGTTGATGACGAACAGCTCGAGCTTCGCACCGGCGATCTCCTGCTCCTCGATGGCCAGGATCTGGCCGACGCCGTGAGCGGGATAGACCACGAATTCATTGGCCTTGAAGCCCTGACGCTGGGTCACGACCTTCTTTTCCTCGACCTTCGGCGCAGCCGCGGGCTTGGCGGCCGGCTTGGCGGCGACGGGAGCCTTGGCGGGCGCAGCAGCAACGGGAGCCTTCGGCGCGGCGGGCTTGGCAGCGGGGGCCTTGGCAGTCACAGGCTTGGCGGCAGCAGGCTTGGCAGCGGTCGCTTTCGCGGCCGGTTTGGCAGTCTTGTTAGGCATTGCGCTTCTTTTGTTCTTCGAGGACTTTGCAGCCGGCGCCTTCGTCGCGGTCCGACCCTTGGATGCGCTACGGCTGGCCGCGGCGACTTTTTTGGCCTCCTTATGGGAAGCCCTCGCTGAAGTACTCTTTTTACGCGTTTTCTGTGACACAGCCTGCGCGCGGAAACTGCCACGCCCCTGTTCGACATTTGGTTTCACGGGAACCCAGAGGGGCCAACGGGGCTGACGGGGTTCGGCTTAATGTGCCCAATATAGCACATTTCCCGCAAAAATCAATGATTTAGGGGTCTTGAGGGCTGGTTTTCGGCGGCAGCGCCGCTATTAGGGTTAAGTTTGGGCGCGAATTAGTCTCCGGAGCCCGGGTTCGGAGAAAAATATTTCTCGAACTTGCCCTCCATGCCGTCGAATTCCTTGGCGTCGGCGGGTGATTCTTTCTTCTGGGTGATGTTCGGCCAGCTCTTGGCGTAATCGGCGTTGACCTGGAGCCACTTTTCCAGCCCCGGTTCCGTGTCCGGCTTGATGGCGTCGGCGGGGCATTCCGGCTCGCACACGCCGCAATCGATGCACTCGTCGGGATGGATGACGAGCATGTTGTCGCCTTCGTAGAAGCAGTCGACCGGGCAGACCTCGACGCAGTCGGTGTACTTGCACTTGATGCAGTTTTCAGTGACGACGTAAGTCATCCAACGCTCCGAAAAGCTCTTTTAAAAGTCGCGGCTTGCCTAGCGCGGATGGCCCGGCGCCGCAAGGTCGGGAAGGCCCGATCATGACGGCTTTGTGTGTTTGATCGATCAAGAAATGAATACCAGGCGCAATTAATTGCGCATCCCGAGCTCCTCGTAGAGCATGCGAGCCGAGGCGGCATCGCCACGGCGCTCGTTGAAGGCGGTGACCTTCAGCACGCGCACGCTGCGATCGAGCGCGATGGTGAGGACATCACCGGCCTTGATCGCGTGGCCCGGCGACGTCTCGCGCACGCCGTTGACGCGGACATGGCCGGTGACGACGAGCTCGGCCGCGGAGGTGCGCGCCTTCACCACCCGCGCGTGCCACAGCCATTTGTCGATGCGCTGCCGCTCTGTCGTGGGGTTACTCCTTGCGCCCCAGCTGCTCTTTCAGCGCGGCGAGCTTGGCGAAGGGCGAGTTCGGATCGATCGGACGATCGCGCTCGCGCGGGTTCGCGCTCGAGGCGTAGGGACGCAGCGACGGACCGGACTCGCGATCTCGGCGGTCACGGCCCTTGTCGCGGTCGCGGCCACGATTGTCGCGGCCCTTGTCGCGATCTCCGCCGAACTTCTTGTTGTCGCGGTTGCGATCGCGATCCTTGTCGCGGTCTCCCTTGCCCTGGAAGCTGCGATTGCGGTCGTCGCGGCGCTCACCGCCCTCGCCGCCTTCACGTGGCTTGCGGAAATCGCGGCGATGGCCGCCATGACGCTGGCGTTCGCCGCGCTTCTCGCCGTCGGCCGACTGCGCAGCCTCGCCTTCAGCAGGCGCACCGGCGGCCTCAGCGCCGGCCTGCGGACGCTGGTTGTGGTGGCGCTGGTGACGATGGCGCTCGTGGCGCGGCTTGCGATCCTCGTGACGGCCGCCGGGACGCCAGACCTCGACGAGCTCGGGCTCGGCGGGTGTCGCCGCGGCTTCGACCGGCGCGGCAGCATCGGGCGAAGCGGCAGCTTCGGTGGCTGCGGTCTCGGCGGCAGCGGCTTCGAGCCCGGCAGCCTCGGTGGACGTCGCAGCCTCTTCTGCAGGCGGCGCGATGCCGGGGGCGTCTTCGGGCGTGACGGGCGCTTCTGAAGCTTCCAGCGCCGGCTCCTCTTGGGCCTCCTCAGGGGCGGGCTCGTCGTGCGGCTCCATGCCCGGCGCGTCTTCGACCGTGACGGCTTCGGCGGCGGCCTCAGCGGCCGGCGCTTCAATCGGCAGGCCGGCAACGGCTTCAGCCGCAGTCTCGGTCGAGGTCTCAGCACTGCCTTCAACGGGCGGCGTCTCGGCCGCGACGGTCTCGGTGACGACCTGCTCGGTCACGACAGGCTTCACCGGCAGCGGCGGGCGCTTCTCCATGCGATAGCCGAGCGCGCGCAGCACGGAGGCAAAATCCTCGCCGGCAGATCCCGTGAGCGAGGTCATCGCCTGCGTCACCACGAAGCTGCGGCCGTCGAACGCGCCGGCGGGCTTTTCGCCCGGCGAATTCTCGCGCCAGGCCAGCGCCGGGCGGATCAGGTCGGCGAGGCGCTCCAGGATGTCGACGCGCACGGCGCGCTCGCCGGCCTGCTTGTAGCCGAGCACGCGATAGGCATCGCGCGGCAGCGCCTTGTCGACCGGGAACGAGGTGCGCCCCGAGGAGGCCAGATGCTGCGCGCCCGAGAGCGCGGACAGATCGACATTGTCCTGCTTCAGCGCCCAGAGCAGCGCGGCGAGCGCACGCGCGGCGGGCTTGAGCAGGCCGGGGAAATAGAGGTGATAGGCGCCGAAGCGGACGCCGTATTTGCGCAAGGTCGCGCGCGAGGGCTGGTCGAGATCCTTCAGCTCGCTGGCAATCTTCGGCCGCTCAAGCACGCCGAGCGCCTCGACCAGCTGATAGGCGATGCCGCGGGCAATGCCGGTGACGTCCTCGGCCTTCGACAGCTCGAACATCGGCCCGAGCAGCTTTTCGATGTGGGTCTTGAGCCAGAGCTCGAGCCGCGCCTGCACCTTGTCGCGGGGGGCGCCGGTCAGGCGCTCGTCCGAGATGATGCGGATGCGCGGATGCAGCGCGTCGTCTGCGGCGGCGAGGCGCGCCACCGCATCGCCGGTCCAGCGGATGATGCCTTCGGACGTCAGCACGAACTGCTCGTCCGGCGCATTGCCCAGCTTTTCGGCGCGCGCGTTGATCTCGCCGGCGAGCACCGCTTGCGCTGCAGCCTGCAAGGCTTTCGCATCGGAGCCGGCTTCCGCCGCATCCGGTGCAAAGGTGAAGCCATCGAGACGGCCGATGACATGGCCTTCGACGATGACTTCGCCGGTCTTGCCGATTTCAGTATTCAAGCTCGTGTTCTCCCGCAGGCGGCGCATCAATACACTGGTCCGGCGATCAACGAAACGCTCAGTCAAGCGTTCATGGAGCGCATCCGATAATTTATTTTCGACCTCCCGCGTGATCCCCTGCCAGCGTTCGGGGTCTTTCAGCCAGTCCGGGCGGTTGGCAACGAAGGTCCAGGTGCGGATCTGGGCGATTCGGGCCGACAGCGTGTCGATATCGCCGTCGATGCGATCGGCCTGGGTAACCTGGGACTCGAACCAGGCATCGGGAATGCAGCCCTTCCGCATCAGGAAGCCGTACAGCGTCGTCACCAGCTCGGCATGGGCGGCCGGCGACAGCTTTCTGTAGTCCGGGACCTGGCAGGCTTCCCAGAGACGCTCCACGGCGGCCTTGCCATGCGCGATATCGCGCACCTCGCCGTCGCGGGCGGCGTGATCGAGCACGCGCATGTCCTCCGCGATCGGCGCGCGCGTCAGCGTCTCGTGGCCGGGGGCGAGGTTCAGCGAGACCTGGAGTGCGCCGAGCGAGGAGAAATCCAGCTTGGAATTGCGCCATTGCAGCACCTTCACGGCATCGAAGGTGTGGTTCTGCAGCGCGTTGACGAGCTCGGGCTCGAACGGCGCACAGCGGCCGGTGGTGCCGAAGGTGCCGTTGCGGGTGGCGCGGCCGGCGCGGCCCGCAATCTGCGCGAACTCGGACGGCGTGAGGCGGCGGAACTGGTAGCCGTCGAACTTGCGGTCGGAGGCAAAGGCGACGTGGTCGACGTCGAGATTGAGGCCCATGCCGACCGCGTCGGTGGCGACGAGATAATCGACGTCGCCGTTCTGGAACATCGCTACTTGCGCGTTTCGTGTGCGCGGCGACAGCGAGCCCAGCACGACGGCAGCGCCGCCGTGCTGGCGGCGGATCAGCTCGGCGATGGCGTAAACTTCATCCGCGGAGAAGGCGACGATGGCGGTGCGGCGCGGCTGGCGCGTGATCTTGCGGTCGCCGGCGAACTCGAGCTGCGACAATCTGGGCCGCGTGATCATGGAAACGCCCGGCAACAGGCGCTCGATGATCGGGCGCATGGTGGCGGCGCCTAACAGCAGCGTCTCGTCGCGGCCGCGGCGGTTGAGGATGCGATCGGTGAAGACGTGGCCGCGTTCGAGATCGGCGGCGATCTGGACCTCGTCGACGGCGAGGAAGGAGACGTCGAGATCCCGCGGCATCGCCTCGACGGTCGAGACCCAATAACGCGGGTTCTTCGGCTTGATCTTCTCCTCGCCGGTGACGAGCGCGACGCTGGCCTCGCCGGCTCTGTCGGCGATCTTGTTGTAGACCTCGCGCGCCAAGAGGCGCAGCGGCAGGCCGATCAGCCCCGAGGGATGCGCCAGCATCCGCTCGATGGCGAGATGGGTCTTGCCGGTGTTGGTCGGCCCGAGCACCGCAGTGACGCCCGCACCGGGTGCGCGCTCGGAGGCGAAGGGGGAGGAGGAAAAAGCCATGTCTGGGGGATTAGGTAATGGCGATTTGGGCGAATGTCAGTGCGGTATGGGGCGGGGAGGGGGCTTGCTCTTCGTTCCTCATCCTTAAGGAGCGCGTCAGCGCGTCTCGAAGGATGAAGGCCCGGCTGGTGCTGCTGGGCAAGCCAAGCCCCTCGCCCTTCGAGACGGCCGCTTGCGCGGCCTCCTCAGGGTGAGGGGCACACCGAGGGTGTGGGAGCGCCCTCCCCGAATCCCGTGCAACTGTTTCACTTTGCGACGCTTTTCCCGTTCGCTTTAAGCTTCGGAACGACTCTAGAACGAATCGCGGCCGAATCGCTGACTCCCTATTGAGTCCCGTTCCGTTCACGCAACATGTCGCGGGACTCGTGTTGGTTGCGCACTAGATGGAGTTTTGCGGAGGCGCACAAGCGACCGGGGTGGTTAAAGCTGGGGATGGCGCGGAGTCGAATCAGAATCGGGGAGGAGTCAAATGGATTCCCCGATTAGGGCCGTCAAAACACAAAGTGCGAAAACAACCCCATGCACAGTAGGTAAGTGATTGATATTGCTTAGCCTCCGCCGAACACTCGTCATTCCGGGGCGCGACGCAGTCGCGAACCCGGAATCCATCGCGCAACCGTCTCTGCGGCCCGATGGATTCCGGGCTCGCGCCAAGCGGCGCGCCCCGGAATGACGGAGAAACTTACTGCGTCTTCGCCACCCTCGGCGGCTGGGGGGCGGTGATGAAGCTCGTCGCTTCCAGCATGGCCGGCCCCAGGGGCGTCGGCACTTTCAGCCAGAACGGGACCAGGATGCGCGTGCCGGCGATGGGGGCGAACGCGATCTCCATGTTGCGCTGGGCGGCGAGGTATTTGATCACGGGGCGGTCGGGGATGTAGCCGGCGATGGGCACGAAATAGATCGCGCAGACCACGACCGGGCCACGATAGCCCTTCTCCGCCTTCACGGTCTCCATGCGCTTGAAATCGAGCTTGAGCTCGTAGCGCATGCGGCCATCGAACACGGGCGCGGCGTTGTGGCAGGCCTCGGGCGCAACGGGATCGCCGGTGCCGGGCACGCGCAGCAGCGAGGCGGTCATCGGGTCCCAGACGCCGCGGCGATGCGCCTCGGTGACGACGATACGATCAGGGTCGACCGGCGGCTCCGGCAGAATGGCAAAATCCTTCACATTGCCCTTGTCGAGGGTGATGCGGATCTCTTCGGTCTTCTTCTGGGTGGTGGTGGAGGCCTGGTAGCCGGTCGCAACCAGCGCGCCGTTGACGACGCGCCCCTGGCTCGCCCCGGTGCCGGACCCGCCCGTGAACGACTTCAAGAGCCCCGAGGTGCCGCCGGCGGCCGCCGCCGAAAACACGTCGTCCTGGATATCGATGTTCCAAGCGCCCTTGCCGACGGGAATGCCCGCCAGCGTCGCCTCATATTGCGCCTCGAGCTTGCCCTGCGCCGCCGCCGGCGCCGCGCCCGCCGCCACGACCAGCACCAGGCCGCAAAGCGCCATCAGCCGGCCGGCCAGACGCGGTCGGGCGAAGCGCAGATTCTGCGCAAAATGAAGCGTTATCGGCACGAAACAATCCAATCGGGGCGCGATGCGCAGTTACTTAAGCCAAAAACGGCGGCAAACAATGTGTCGGGGCCTGCAGCCCCGGGAACTCCACCGGACTCTTCGACGGCGAATGCGCCCTTTATGTGATGGTAAGGCGCGACAATCATTGCCGTTTTGGTGATCGGGCGGTAACGGGGGCCGCTGTCATGCCCCGCGAAGGCGGGGCATCCAGTACGCCGCAGCGCCTCTGGTCAGCCGCGCCGCCGCGGGGTACTGGATTTTTTTTTATCGCCCGGTCAAGCCGGGCGATGACACCTGTTGTGGGGCACGAGATCGCCACCCAAAACCTTGACGCAGGGCCCCTTCCCCCCTATACGTCCGCCCGCTCCCTGCAAGGACGAAAGAATTTGCCCCCGTGGCGCCGAAATGGCGGCCGCATTCGTTGGGGGTTCGAACGATAAGGATTTCTGCCATGTCTCGCCGCTGCGAACTGACGGCCAAGGGCCCCCTCGTCGGCCACAAGGTCAGCCACTCCAACATCAAGACCAAGCGCCGCTTCCTGCCGAACCTCGTCAACGTGACGTTCATCTCGGAGGCCCTCGGCCGCAACGTGCGCCTGCGCGTCTCCACCAACGCGATCAAGAGCGTCGACCACAATGGCGGCCTCGACGCCTACCTGCTCAAGGCCAACGCCGACGCGCTCTCCCCGCGCGCCGTCGAGCTCAAGCGCGCCATCCAGAAGAAGGTCGGCGACACCCAGCCGGCGAAGCAGGCGAGCTGAGATTTTTTTGGGTTAGGGCGGGGGCTAAGTTGCGTCGCGTGGCGTAGGCTTAGCCGAGTAAGAGTTTGAGTAGCGGCCGGATCGGAAGATCCGGCCGTTTTTGTTTGTGTGCACGACGAGCCGCTATTGCGGCAACCTGCCGTCTCTCCTTTGGAGCGCTCCTTTAGACTGATTGACCAACCACCCTTGGTTGCGCTTGGATGTTGCACTTACGAGGAAGTTTGAATGAGCGACGAAGATTCTCCGGAGCTGCCGCTACAACCATCCGACGACGAAATGGTTGAGGTCGTCGAAGAGGCTCGTCGCGAGGCTCGATATGTCGTTACCGACTACCCAGTGGAGCTCCTAGTTCGAAAATTCAGAGAAGAACCGGAGCAAGAAGGTGACATCTATATTCCGGAATACCAAAGAACGCTGCGTTGGTCGAACCAGTCGCAATCGTACTTTATCGAGAGTGTCATCCTCAGAATTCCGATACCGCCGATCTTCCTCTACGATGTCAAAGGACGTTTAGAGATCGTTGACGGCTCACAGCGGGTCCGGACACTCGTACGATTCGCAAACGATGAGTTTGCGCTAGGCCCGTTAGACAGGCTCGATGTCTTAAGTGGACTTAAGTACTCGCAGCTTCCGTCGACCATTCAAAAACGACTGTTCAACACCCCAATCCGATCGTTTGTGCTCGACGAGGGGACCGACGAAAGCACCCGGATCGAGCTCTTCAGGCGCCTCAACACAACAGGGAAAACGCTGCACGATGCTGAGATCAGGAAGGGAGCATTCCGTGGACCCTTCCTTGATTTGATTCTTGAATGCGCAGCAACACCGATTTTCAAAGAACTAACGCCGCGAATAGCAAAATCAGCCGATCCGGAGAGTGAGCGCCAGGAGCTCGTTACTCGATTCTTCGTCTATTCGGACCACTACAGTCAATTCAAGCATGACGTGCGTCGTTTTCTCGACTCACATGTCATCAAGTTGAACAAGATCATTTCAGAGACAAAGGTTCAGGCGAAGCGAGCTGAATTCGACAAGACAATGCAGTTCATACACGCCAATTATCCTAGCGCGTTTTATCGCGCGGGCAAAGGCGGCGCGCTCCCTCGAGTCCGATTTGAGGCCGTTTCCGTCGGAACCTGCCTTGCCTTGCGTAAAAAGCCAAATCTCTCGTTCAACGGAGATAGCGCTTGGCTGTTTGGCGAACCGCTCAATTCTCTCGTTCGAACCGACGCGAGCAACAGCGGCCCACGCCTCCGCGACAGAATAACTTATGTCAGAGACGAATTGCTGAACCGCGGATGATCGAAGCTGCATTTAGATCAAGAATTGCCGGCGTATCTTACTATCTCAGATCTCTGAGAGAGCTGGAGGATCGTCATCGCACGCCGGGGAGAGGCTTCTATAGGGCCACCGCAACGTTGGCCGCCTCGAGAGCGGCAGCGTTCATCATGATCTACAACTCTGTCGAATTCGCGACGCGTGAAACAATCGTTAGTGTACGAAAAACGATGCAATCGGACACAATCCTCTTCCACGAACTCCTCGCGTATTGGAAGCAGGACATTGTCTACACTCACTTCAAGAAGAAGCTTCAAGATGGAGTGAACCATAGCAATCTAATGGACGAGTTCGTCAAATTCATCCCAGGGAAGGTCACGTGGCTAAATAAGGATGAAGCAGTACCATTCTCGGGGAATATTGATCATGAGAAACTCATCAGGTTCGCTCGCGATATTGGAGACCGCCGATGGCGGCCACCAAAGAGCACGTTGGGCGGCTCTGACCTACTGACGATAAAGACCGCCAGGAACGAGCTCGCTCATGGCGAGGAGACGTTCGAGACTGTGGGCGGAAACTATTCGGTTTCCGACATCTCCGACAAACTTGAGCGAGTAAGAGATTTCATGTGCTCATTCATAAGAATGATGGAGCGCTACGAACAACGGAAGGTTTATAAAATCTAACCGACAAAAGCTCGAAGGTCCGAAATGAATGCAGGATCCGTTCTCAACGAGCTCTTTTCAATTCTTGAAAGGAATCCAGTCGCGGCCCGCAAGGATAGCTTGCTAGCGTCCTTGAGTTCGAAATCGCGAAGAGTCGCAATTTGGGGAACTTCAGGTCCTTCATGATCAGGATTAAGAATAATCGCCTGATGATTTGCTCGACCAAAGGCCGCTGTGCCGAGTTTTGAGCCGCGTTTCACAGGGACGATTTCGAGAGGGATTGAAACTTCCTCCGACAGCGATTTTGCAATCCATTCGACCACAGGTACGCTGACAGCATTACCTACTAGCTTCCACCGGGCTCTCTTCTTGACGTTCTTTAGAGCGCCGACATATGTCCAGTCTTCCGGAAATCCCTGCATTCGCTCGGCATCGGAGAGGCCCGGCGTCACGAATGACCGTACATCCTTGTTCCAAATGGCAGGAGGCGATGGAATGGAAAGGGAAGAACCTCCCTTCAATGGTGGTACGGCTTCGGGCGACCACCCCAATCCTCGATTTCCCTCCGTCCAATAGAAACCATACTGCTGCGGATGTGAGTGGGCCTCTAGCGAGGTGTTGAGGGCTCCTCGGAAAAGGATCGTCTCTGGCGCGAGTTGTCGTGATGCCAGAATGAACAATCGGCGCCGCCGCTGAGGAATCCCAAAATGCTGGCTATCGAGAATTCTGTAAGCCCACTTGTAGCCCAGCATCTCCAGCTGAGACGTGACGAACCTAAGGGCTGCTCCCTTCTGCAAGTGAAGTGCAAAGGCAACGTTTTCAAGCAGGATAAATTCAGGTTTCGTTTTGGTTGCCTGCACCAATCTAAAAACTTCGGAGATCAATCCAGAGCGGTCACCGGCAATACCCGCGGTCCTACCAGCTTGGCTCAAATCCTGACAAGGCCAACCTGCCGTTAGAATTTCGCATGCAGGCAGTCTCTTGAGTGTACGGATATCGGTGCGAATTGGGATGCCGGGAAAATGATGACGGAGCACGGATCGAGCCAAGGGATCGCTCTCGCACATCATGACCGTGTGGAATCCGGCCCTCGCCAGCCCCAATTCAAAACCGCCTATTCCACTAAAGAGACTTACGACGCGCATTTCTATCCGATTTATCCCTTATCGCGCTCGTGCAGCCGGCCGTTCTCGCGCGCGACGACCATATAATAGGTCCTTGGCCACCTTCGAAGCCGACTCATCATTCTTCACTTGGCATTCCCACACAACAACGACTTTCCAACCCATCTTCTTCAGCTGAGCTTGGGCTCGACGATCACGAGCGACATTACCTTCAAATTTCTCTCGCCAAAATCGAGCTCGGAGCTTTGGCGTAGTCGCCTTCGAGCAGCCAGGGTGTCGATGCCAGAAACACCCGTTGACAAAAACTGCCACACGGGACCGAACGAACACTATGTCCGGGGTTCCGGGCAGATCCCTCCGATGCAAGCGATATCGGAGCCCAATGCGATGTAAGGCTTGCCTGAGATTGAGTTCAGGCTTGGTATGCCGCTGCCGAACAGCGGACATCATTGACGATCGCTTTGCCTTCGAAACAATGTCGGGCAAGAAATAATGCTCCCTTCACCGGGCATCGATAGCCGAATCTCCTAGATTCGCCAATGGCTTCAAAGCTCACTTGTAGCTAAGGGGACAAACAATTCAGCGCGACCAGCCGTCCCTAACTCCGCTACACTCGCCCCGGTAGTATCCCCCGGCGGCATATCCCGTGGACCACGCGCGCGACACTGACCGCAACCCCCTCACCGAAAAACCTCGTCATCTGCTGTGACGGCACCGGCAACGAGATCTCGGAGAACGTCTCCCGCGTCCTGAAGCTCCATCGCTGCCCGCGCAAGACCGACAAGACGCAGCCGCGGCAGCTGGTGCCCCACGTCTCCGGCGGCCGGCACCGCGGCGCCATCGGTAAACACCCCCATCCCCCGTTAACCGTCCATTAACCAACGCATCCTAGCCTGCGGTAATCGTCCAGCCATCATTAGCTCGAAATGCCTTCCCGGTTCGCTCCAGGAGAAGCGCCGATGTGCGTTGAGTTGTTGACGTATACCGATCTCGGTGCCCGCCTCAATGTCTCGCGCGAGGCCGCGCGGGCGCTGGCGCGGCGTCGCCGCCTGCCGCGCTCGCGGTCGGACGACGGCAAGGCGGTGGTGAGCGTCGATCTTTCCGCGCTCCGCTACACGCCCCGGCCGCGACGCGCCCGCCGGGCAGATCCCATCGCCGCCTCCCTGGCCAGGATCGAGGCCGTCAAGACCGAGGTCTTCAAGGCGGAGATCGCGCGGCTCGAATCGGTCGCAACCGCCTATAGGGTCGTGTTCGAGCGCGAGCGCGAGCGTGCCGATCGTCTCGCCGTCGAGCTGACGCAGGCGGCCGCCGAGACGACGGCCGCCAATGCATGGGCGGCACGACTGGAAGACGAGGTGGCGGCGCTGCGGAGCGATCGCCGCCCTGGGGGCTCGATCGCGGGACACGCGGCGCGTCGGTTGGGACATCTGGCCGCCTTCATCGTGCAAGCAGACCGCGCGGCCCGCAGCTAGCACTCGACTTTGTTTAATCCCCGGCTTGCCGGAGCAATCGCGAGGGAAGAATGACTGGCAACACCGATATCCATGAAATGAAGGCCCGCATCGTCGTGTTCGGCGTCGGCGGCGCCGGCGGCAATGCCGTCAACAACATGATCACGGCGGGGCTGCAAGGCGTCGAGTTCGTGGTCGCCAACACCGACGCACAGGCGCTGGCGATGTCAAAGGCGACGCGCCTCATCCAGCTCGGCACAAGGGTGACCGCAGGCCTCGGCGCCGGCTCGCAGCCGGAACTGGGACGCGCCGCAGCCGAAGAGGCGATCGACACGATCCGCGAGCAATTGACCGGCGCGCACATGGTGTTCGTGACTTCAGGCATGGGCGGCGGCACCGGCACCGGGGCTGCACCCGTCGTCGCCAGGATCGCGCGCGAGCTCGGCATTCTCACCATCGGCGTGGTCACCAAGCCGTTCTACTTCGAGGGCCAGCGCCGCATGCGCTTTGCCGAAGCCGGCATCGAGGAGCTGCTGAAGACGGTCGACACCCTCCTGATCATCCCGAACCAGAACCTGTTCCGGGTGGCCAGCGAGAAGACCACGTTCGCCGACGCCTTCGCCCTTGCCGACCAGGTGCTTTATTCGGGCGTGGCCTGCATCAGCGACCTCATCGTCAAGGAAGGCCTGATCAATCTCGATTTTGCCGACGTGCTCTCCGTCATGAAGGAGAAGGGCAAGGCCATGATGGGACGGGGCGAGGCCTCCGGCGAGAAGCGCGTGCTCGCCGCTGCCGTCGCCGCGATCTCCAATCCGCTGATCGAGAATCCCTCGATCAAGCGCGCCAGTGGCCTCATCATCTCCATCACCGGCGGCAAGGATCTCATGCTGTACGAGGTCGACGAAGCCGCGACCCGGATTCGCGACGAGGCCGACCCGGATGCCAACATCATCGTCGGTGCGTCGTTCGACGAGAGCTTAGAGGGCATCGTCCGCGTCTCGGTGGTGGCGACCGGTATAGACAATCTCGATCCGGCGCAGGCGCAGCCGGTGGAAACCGCCCTCACCCAGCTCGCCGGCAGGCTGCGCAGCGACGGCCGCCGCATCGCCGATCGCATCGAGCGCAGCGCCCCCCTTGCGCAAGCGGGAGGCCCGCCGCTGCGCCCGCAGCCGCACCACCCGGTGGGGCCGCCGGCAAGGCCGGGCCTGGACTATGAGCGGCAAGCGGCGCTTCAGCCGCTCGATCCTTACGGCCGCGCCCCTGCACGCAATCTGCCCGACGAGGCCGCTCTCGATATCCCGGCCTTCCTGCGCCGCGCGGCGAACTGAGCGGTGGCCCAACAATAGATCGTCATCCCGGGGCGCGACGAAGTCGCGAGCTATGATGCGCAATTGCGCATCTGAGGATCCATTTGGCCGCAGTGGCGGTTGAGGGATGGATTCTCAGGTGCGCAATTGCGCACCGTAGCTCGCGCCAAGAGGCGCGCCCCGGAATGACGGCGTAGAGCGTGCGCAGCCGCCGAGGCTTCAAGCCGCCGTGCTGTGCGGCTTCTCCGCTGTGTCCTTCTTGTCCGTTTCCTTGTCGCGAGACAGCCAGGCCGGAAAGCGCAGCAGGCGTTCGTTGGTGTCCTTCGGCAGCTCGACGGGCGGCGCTTCAACGGCCGAACTCGGCAAGTCCAGCGCTGCGTGGCCGGATCGCACCGCATCCGCGCGCTGATCCAGTTCACGCAACAGGGGATCGAGCACGCTGTCGATCTCGGTCGCCACCGACACCAGGAAACTATTGAGCTCGCGCGCCTCGGGCACAACTGCCGCAGCCTGCTCGACCGCCCTGGAGAGGCCGTCGACGACAGGTGCAAACGCGCCGGCGGCTTGCTTGATTCGCGTCTTGATCAGTTCGATCTCGCTCAGGACGCGCTCACGCTCCCGCCTTTTCTTCTCCTCCGAAAGGCGGGTTTCGATTTCGGCGATCTGGGCCGTCAGCGTCGTGGCTTCGGATGCGAGCGCATCGCGTCTTCCGCGCGCGCGGTCGAGATCGCGGCTGAGATTGTCCACTAAGTCGTCCCTTGCGAACATGGCTTTGCTCCATAGGACAGGCGTTCTGCCCTGTAGGACGGCCTTGGCGCGAACCGCCAGCCTGGCCGCCGACCGGATGGCCGGGTCGGCCGAAACAGGCATCAATTTCCATCGCGTCCCATGGGCCGACATGGTGATCCCCCATCGTCAGCATTAGGCGACCGCATGGTTAACAAGGGGTTAATGTCAACAGGCGATGCGGCCATGGGGCTGCATGCCGGCGGCGCCGCCCGCCGGTCGGCTGATCGATGCCAAAGCCTTGCTGTCCGCGACATATTTCCCGGACAGCCCTTCCTCTCCTCGCTGCCGCTCATTTTCCGCTATACTCGCCCCGGTAGCATTCCCCGGAGGCGCATCCCATGGAGACCGCAGCCATTTCCGACCACAAGCCCGCCGGCAAGAACCTCGTCATCTGCTGTGACGGCACCGGCAACGAGATCTCGGAGAACATCTCCAACGTCCTGAAGCTCTATCGCTGCTTGCGCAAGACGGACAAGACGCAGCCGCGGCAGATGGTGTTTTACGATCCCGGGGTCGGCACCATGACGGAGCCGTCGACCTGGGGGCGCTGGAAGGCCAACATCAAGCTGGTGCTGGGGCTCGCCACCGGCTACGGGCTCGATGACAACGTGCTCTCGTCTTATTGCTTCCTGATTCAGCATTACGCGCCCGGCGACAGGATCTACCTGTTCGGCTTTTCGCGCGGGGCCTACACGGTGCGCGTGCTGGCGGGGCTGATCCACAAGGTCGGGCTGATCTCGCCGGAGCAGGCGAACCTCGCCGGCTCGGGCCTCATCGCCTACAAGCAATATTCCGGCAGCGGGCGCGGCAACGACGTCGAGGACCTCAAGGGCATCGTGTTCGACGAGAGCGGGCCGCTGCCGAAGGACGAATTCGACCTCGCCGCGCAGTTCGCGCGCATCACCTCGACGCGCTGGCCGACCATCCATTTCGTCGGCGTCTGGGACACGGTGGCGAGCGTGATCGTGCCGCGCGCCGACCGCTTCTACCTGCCGAGCCTGGAGGAGCTCGCCTTCACGCTGCGCGATCCCAGCGTAAAAATCTTCCGGCAGGCGATCGCGATCGACGAGCGGCGGCGCATGTTCCGCCTGAAGCCGTACGCGGCGCCGCAGGAGTTCTGGAGCAATCGCTACGTGCCGGACGAGAAGAAGGTGCCGCAGGACATTCTGCAGGTGTGGTTCGCCGGCGTGCATTGCGACGTCGGCGGCGGCTATCCGGAAGCCGAGAGCGGCGAATCCAAATATCCGCTGCTCTGGATGATCGACGAGGCCGAGAAGGCCGGGCTGAAGTTCAACCCGCGCACGGTGAACCAGCTCGCCTGGGGCATCCAGCGCAAGAACTCGCCGTTCAAATACGTCGAGCCCGCCTATACCGGGACAACCGGCATGCTGCACGATTCCATGACGGCGCTCTGGCGCGTGCTGGAGTTCTTGCCGAAGAGCGCGAAGTACCGGGAATGGCCGGCGCGGAAAGTCTGGTTCGGCTTTTACATCCCCGATGGCGAGCCGCGCCTGATCCCCGAAGGCGCGCATGTGCATGAGAGCGTGCTGAAGCGCATGGCGGTGGAGCCGGACTACCGGCCGGTGAATTTGCCGAAGGACTACGTGACGGTGCCGATGCCGGTGCCGCCGGGGGTGGATCTGGCGGCGGGAGCGGAGGTGGAGGGGGTGACGGGGTGAGTGGCGGGGGCGCGCCGCTCTTACCCTCCCCTGGAGGGGGAGGGTCGGCACGCGATCGAGCGAAGCGAGATTGCGTGACGGGGTGGGGTGACGGTCTCTCAGCGGATGCACTGCCCGTGTTGAGAGATCACCCCACCCCGCTCGCGCTGCGCGCGATCGACCCTCCCCCTCCAGGGGAGGGTGGGCACTCCGCTACCGCTGCTTTTGCCATTCGCCGACACTTTTCGTTAAAATTCTCGGGCGCGGCTTAGGGGGATCGCATCATCTCTTTTCCATGATTGGGACAGATCACCCGCCGCGAGACCTGCGGAGTTGGAGGAGACGTGCCAATGCATCCGCGCAAGTTTGTCCGTGTGAAGCCCGCAGGCCTGGTGTCGCGCCAGGCCAAGATCATCACCGACCCGCGCGCGCCGGTGATCCCCTGCACGCTGATCGACTATTCGCCCGGCGGGGCCTGCGTCGATCTCGGCGGCCAGGTGAAAATTCCCGATCGCTTCGAGCTGCTCCACGTCAACACCAAGAAGCGCTGCCGCATCGCCTGGAAGCGCGGCACGCGCGTGGGCGTGGTGTTTTGAGGGAATAGCGGCGGGCTGTCCCTGCCTTTGTGGCAGGAATCGCATTTGAGAGACTTTCCCTTGCGGCCATCCTTCGAGACGCCCGCTTTCGCGGGCTCCTCAGGATGAGGGCGGAGTGTGCGGCGGCCGTTTCGAAGGGCACCGGCGCTGATGAGCCTCATCCTGAGGAGGCGCGTAGCGCCGTCTCGAAGGACGAGGCGTGCGCGCCGGCGCCGCCACGGCCCCCCCGCGCTGCAAACCGGCCAGCGTCTTCGCGCATGACGGGGGTGGCGGGGTCCGCTAAATTGCCTCCCAACAACAAGAACGATTTGTCCGGGGAGGACAGGCGTGCACCAGGGACGTGTCGTTTTCGCCGCGATCGAGGAGGTCGTGTTCGGCCATCCTGCGGCTGAAGCCGTCGTCGCGCAGATGGACCGGCTGGGAACAAGCCGCGCCTTCCTGATGGTGTCGGGGACGCTGAACCGGCAGACCGACGAGATCGAGAAGATCAAGCACGCGCTCGGCGGGCGCTGCGCCGGCCTGTTCGACGCCATGCCGGCGCATACGCCGCGCGAGGCGGTGATCGCGGCCACCAATGCGGCGCGCGAGGCGGGCGCGGACCTGATCGTCACCGTCGGCGGCGGTTCCATCACCGACGGCGCCAAGGCGGTGCAGCTCTGCCTCGCCAACGGCATCGACGACATCGGCGGCATCGACCGCATCCGCGTGCGCAAGGGCGTCGCGCCCGAGATGAAGGCGCCAATCGTGCGGCAGGTCAGCGTGCCGACCACGATCGCCGGCGGCGAGTTCTCATCGATCGCGGGTGTCACCGACCGCGCCGCGCAGGTGAAGCAGATGCTGCGGCATCCGCTCACGGTGCCGCGCGCGACCATCCTCGATCCTGCCATCACCGTGCACACGCCGGAATGGCTGTTCCTGTCGACCGGCATCCGCGCCGTCGATCATTGCGTCGAGGCGATCTGCTCGCGCGAGACGCATCCTTACGCCGATGCGCAGGCGGTGAAGGGCCTCGCCATGCTCGCCGACGCGCTGCCGCGGGTGAAGGCCGATCCCAGCGATCTCGATGCGCGGATGGACGCGCAGATCGGCACCTGGCTGTCGATGGGCGCGCTCGCCGCCGGCGTCCCGATGGGCGCGAGCCACGGCATCGGCTACGTGCTGGGCGGGGCCTTCGACGTGCCGCACGGCTACACCTCCTGCGTCATGCTGCCGGCGGTGATGCGCTGGAATGCGCGCGACAATGCCGAGCGGCAGACGATCGTCGCGGCCGCCATGGGCTATCCCGGCCGTGACGCCGCCGACGTGCTCGATGCCTTCATCCGTTCGCTCGGCATGCCGCGCAGCCTTGGCGACGTACGCATCGCGCCGGAGCATTTCGACGCGATCGCAGAAGCTGCGATGCGGACGAACTGGATCCCGCGCAACCCGCGCAAAATTTCAGGTCCCGCCGATTTGCGCGAGATCCTGCTCCTTGCCGCCTGATCGAAAGCCGGAGGATCGATGTACACAGGTACACACGCCCGCCTGCGCCCGCTGCAGCCCGCCTTCATCATGGCGGCGACGGGCGAGGCCGTCACCTATCGCGAGCTGGACGCGCGCAGCAATCGGCTGGCGCATCTGTTCCGCAAGCACGGCTTGAGGCGGCTCGACCATTATTCGATCTTCATGGAGAACAACGCGCGCTATCTCGAAGCCTGCGGCGCGGGCGAGCGCTCCGGGCTCTACTACACCTGCATCAACTCGTTCCTGACGCCGGGCGAGCTCGCTTATCTGCTCGTCAACAGCCAGTCGAAGATCCTGATCACGTCGATGGCCAAGCTCGCCATCGCGCGCGAGGCGATCCAGGCCTGCCCCGACATCAAGCTCTGCATCGTCGCCGACGGCCCGGGCGAGAGCGAGCGCATCGTTGGCCTATCGGAGGTGACCGCCGGTCTGCCGGCAACGCCGATCGAAGATGAATGGCTCGGCACCGCCATGCTCTATTCCTCCGGCACGACGGGACGGCCCAAGGGCATCTTGCGCCCGCTGCCGGAGGAGCCGCCGAAGCACAATCTGCCGCTGTTCGATTTCCTGTTGAGGCTCTGGCACTACCGCGAAGGCATGGTCTACCTGTCGCCGGCGCCGCTCTATCATTCCGCGCCGCAGGCTGCCGTGAACCTCACGATCCGCATGGGCGGCACCGTGATCATCATGGAGAGCTTTGATCCCGAGCGCTATCTCCAGCTCGTCCAGCAATGGGGCATCACCCACACGCAGCTGGTGCCGACGATGTTCTCGCGCATGTTGAAGTTGCCGGAGGAGGTGCGCAAGCGCTACGATTTGTCCTCGCTGGAGATCGCGATCCACGCCGCCGCGCCCTGCCCGCCGCAGGTCAAGGACGACATGATCGGATGGTGGGGACCGATCATCCACGAATATTACGGCGCCACCGAAGGTCTCGGCTTCACCGCCTGCAACAGCGAGGAATGGCTGGCGCATCGCGGCACCGTCGGCAAGGTGCTGCTCGGGGATCTGCACATTCTCGACGAGAACATGCGGGAATGCCCGACCGGCACGCCCGGCCAGGTCTGGTTCAAGACGGCAACCCCGTTCGAATATTTCAACGACCCCGAGAAGACCAAGGAGGCGCGCTCTGCCGACGGCAGCATGAGCACGGTCGGTGACGTCGGCTATGTCGATGCCGATCGCTTCCTCTACCTGACCGACCGCGCCACCTTCATGATCATCTCCGGCGGGGTGAACATCTATCCGCAGGAATGCGAGAACCTCCTGATCACCCATCCCAAGGTCGCGGACGCCGCGGTGTTCGGCGTGCCCAATGCCGATCTCGGCGAAGAGGTGAAGGCGGTGGTGCAGCCGATGCCGGGCGTGGTGCCGGGGCCGGCCCTCGCCGAAGAGCTGATCGCGTTCTGCGCCAAATCGCTGTCGCGGCAGAAGGTGCCGCGCTCGGTCGATTTCGAGAAGGAATTGCCGCGGCTGCCGACCGGCAAGCTGTACAAGCGGCTGCTGCGGGACCGGTACTGGGGGAACAAGGCCTCGCGGATCGTGTGACGGCGCTCTGCGCACGAGCTCTTCGCACCTGCACTCACATCGTGAGACGATGAACACCCTGCGGCCTTCCGTCATCCGAATTGTCGAGGCAGCATGTGGCGTTAGCGGTTGCCTCCGCCCGCTTGCGTGCTATCGTCCGGACAAACAGGCCGCAAAGGCCGAGGTCCAGGGAGGATGAGCATGCGGAGCGTGTGGGCGCTCGCCGCAATGGCGGCGCTATCTGTGCTGACGGCCTCGACCGTCACGCTCGCCGGCGAGCCCAAACAGGGCGGCATCTTGCGGATGTATCACCGCGACAGTCCGGCCAACGCCTCCATCCTCGAAGGCGCGACCTATTCGATCAACGTGCCGTTCATGGGGGTGTTCAACAATCTCCTCATCTACGATCAGCACATCGCGCAGAACAGCCCCGATACTTTGCGGCCGGAGCTCGCCGAAAGCTGGTCCTGGAGCAGCGACAACAAGAAGCTGACGTTCAAGCTGCGCCAGGGCGTGAAATGGCACGACGGCAAGCCGTTCACGTCGGCCGACGTCAAGTGCAGCTTCGATTTGCTGATGGGCAAGTCGCAGCAGAAGCTGCGGCAGAATCCGCGCAAGGCCTGGTACAGCGAGGTCAACGAGGTCACGACGAACGGCGAATTCGAGGTCACCTTCGACCTGAAGCGGCCGCAGCCCTCGCTGCTGGCGATGCTCGCCTCCGGCTACACGCCGGTCTATCCCTGTCACGTCTCGCCGGGAGACATGCGCACCCATCCGATCGGCACCGGGCCGTTCAAGTTCGTCGAGTTCAAGGCCAATGAATCGATCAAGCTGACGCGCAATCCGGACTATTGGAAGAAGGGCCTGCCCTATCTCGACGGCGTCGAGTACACCATCATCACCAACCGCTCGACCGCGATCCTGGCCTTCGTCGCCGGCAAGTTCGACATGACCTTTCCGACGCACATCACGATCCCGCTGCTGAAGGACATCAAGTCGCAGGCGCCGAACGCGACCTGCGTCGTCGAGCCGACCAACGTCTCGACCAACATCATCGTCAATTCGACCTCGGCACCGTTCGACAACATCGACATCCGCCGCGCGATGTCGCTCGCGCTCGACCGCAAGGCGTTCGTCGACATCCTGTTCGAAGGCCAGGGCGACATCGGCGGCACCATGCTGCCGCCGCCGCAGGGCATCTGGGGCATGCCGAAGGAGAAGCTGGAGACCATTCCGGGCTATGGCCGGGACATCAACGCCAACCGCGAGCAAGCCAGGAAGCTGATGCAGAAGGCGGGTTACGGTCCGGACAAGCACCTCAACGTGAAAGTCTCGACACGCAACATCGCGGAGTATCGCGACCCCGCCGTGATCCTGATCGACCAGCTCAAGACCATCTATATCGACGGCGAGCTCGACGTCGTCGAAACCGCGAACTGGTTCCCGAAGGTCGCGCGCAAGGATTACATGCTCGGCCTCAACCTGACCGGCAATTCCGTCGACGATCCCGACCAGTCGTTCTACGAGAACTATTCCTGCGGCTCGGAACGGAACTACACCAATTATTGCAACAAGGAGATCGAGAAGCTGTTCGACGTGCAGTCGCAGGAGACCGACCTCGCCAAGCGCAGGCCGCTGGTGTGGGACATCGACAAGAAGCTGCAGGAGGACGTCGCCCGCCCGATCATCTTCCATGCCCGCGCCGGCACCTGCTGGCAGCCTTATGTCAAGGGCGTCACGATCATGTCGAACAGCTCCTACAACGGCTTCCGCTACGAGGATGTGTGGCTCGACAAGTAAGCCAGGCTGACGACTAGCGCGGAGGGCGATGCATGTTTGCCTATCTGGTGCGGCGCCTGTTCCTGATGCTCGTGACCCTGTTCGGGATCTCGGTCGTCATCTTCTTCCTGCTGCGCATCGTGCCCGGCAACATCGTCGACATCCTGTTCGCCGCCGCCGGCTACGTCGATCCCGCCGACAAGGCGGAGCTGGAGAAGCAGCTCGGCATCGACCAGCCGCTGGTGACGCAATATCTGCACTGGATCGGCGGCTTTCTGCGCGGCGATTTCGGCTATTCCTATGTCTCGGAGAAGCCGGCGCTGCAGGAGATCCTGCCGCGGATTCCGATCACGGCGCGGCTTGCCGGCCTCGCACTGTTGTTCTCGGCGTCGATCGGCATTCCCTTGGGCGTCATCAGCGCGGTGAAGCAGGGGACGAAGCTCGACTACGCGCTGCGCGTCGTCAGCCTCAGCGGCCTGTCGCTGCCCTCGTTCTGGCTCGGCCTTCTGATTCTCACCGCGTCGGTGGCGATGTTCGGCCAGATGCCGATCTTCAATCCGAATCCGAAGACCTGGCTCGAGGCGTTCGCGACCTACGCCGTGCCGGCCGCCGCCGTCGGCTTCCGCAGCGCGGCGCTGACCATGCGCATCACGCGCTCCTCGATGCTGGAGGTGCTGCGGCAGGATTACATCCGCACCGCCCGCGCCAAGGGCGCCTCCGATGCGGCCGTGAACTATCACCACGCGCTGAAGAACGCGATCCTGCCGGTGATCACCGTGATCGGCATCGAGGCGGCGTTCCTGATCGGCGGCCTGATCGTCACCGAGACCGTGTTCAACATCCCCGGCGTCGCGCGCTTCCTGGTGGAGGCGATCCGCTGGCGCGACTATCCGATCGTGCAAAACCTCGTGATGTTCATCGCGGTCGTGGTGGTGTTCGCCAACTTCACCGTCGACATGCTCTACGCGGTGTTCGATCCGCGGATCAGGTACACGGATTAGCGCCATGATTGTCGTCCACGCCGTGCTCGCGCGTTCCTTCACCTCTCCCCGCTTGCGGGGAGAGGTCGAATTTGTGCGAAGCGCAAATTCGGGTGAGGGGGAGTCTCTGCGAGTCCAACTCTCACCTCCCCCGTGGAGAGCCCCCCTCACCCCAACCCTCTCCCCGCAGGCGGGGAGAGGGGGAAGATAGAGCTCACATGGCCGCGATCGACTTCGACGTTGAACTGAGGCGGGCCGGGGCGCATGCGACCGGGGGCTGGCGGCGCGTGCTGTTCATGGCGCAGCGGCACGTGCTGGGCGCGGCCGGGCTCGTCATCATGACGGCGTTCGTGCTGACGGCGATCTTCGCCGATGTCATCGCGCGCTACGATCCGCTGACGGTGGATTCCGCCCGCGCGCTGGCGCGCCCGAGCCTGGCGCACTGGATGGGCACCGATTCGTTCGGCCGCGACGTGTTCAGCCGCATCATCCACGGCGCGCGGATCTCACTCGCAGTCGGCATCGGCTCGACCGTGCTCGGCGGCACCATCGGCGTGATCGTCGGCCTCACCTCCGGCTATCTCTCGGGCTGGGTCGATCTCGTGTTCCAGCGCGTCTCCGACGTGCTGCAGGCGCTGCCGCTGCTGGTGCTGGCGCTGGTGATGACGGCCGCGCTCGGCCCGTCGCTGCCGAACGTGATCATCGCCATCGCCATTCCGCTGATTCCGACGGTGGCGCGCGTCATCCGCGCCAACACGCTGGCGCTGCGCGAGCAGCCATTCGTCGAGGCCGCCAAGTCGATCGGCATGAGCGAGATGCGGATCGCGCTGCGCCACGTGCTGCCGAACACGCTGGCGCCGCTGATCGTGCTGGCGACGGCGCAGCTCGGCTCGACCATCCTGACCGAGGCTTCGCTGTCCTTCCTCGGCCTCGGCATTCCCGAGCCCTATCCGTCCTGGGGGCGTATGCTGTCCGAATCCGCCGCCGAATATGTCCGCACCGCGCCGTGGCTCGTGATCTTCCCGGGCATCGCGATCAGCCTCGCCGTGTTCGGCGCCAATCTGTTCGGTGACGCCCTGCGCGACATCCTGGATCCGAGGCAGCGCGGCTGATGGCAGACAAGACCGATCTCGTGCTCGATGTGAAGAACCTGAAGACGGTGTTCTTCACCAATTCCGGCCTGTTCAAGGCGGTCGACGACCTCTCCTTCAGCGTCAAGCGCGGCGAGACGCTGGCGATCGTCGGCGAATCAGGCTGCGGCAAGAGCGTCACCGCGCTGTCGCTGATGCGCCTCGTGCCCGATCCGCCCGGCCGCATCGTCGGCGGCTCGGTCTCGCTCGAAGGCACCGACCTGCTGGCGCTGGATGAATCCGAGATGCGCGCGGTCAGGGGCAACCGCATCTCCATGATCTTCCAGGAGCCGATGACCTCGCTCAATCCGGTGATGCGGATCGGCGACCAGATCGTCGAGGCGGTGCGGCTGCACCGGAATATATCGTCCAAAGAGGCGCAAGGCATCGCCGTCGAGATGCTGCGGCTGGTGCGCATCCCCGAACCGGCGCGGCGGGCGCGCGAATATCCGCATCAGCTCTCCGGCGGCATGCGCCAGCGCGCGATGATCGCGATGGCGCTCGCGTGCCGGCCGGCGCTCTTGATCGCGGACGAGCCGACCACCGCGCTCGACGTCACCATCCAGGCGCAGATCCTGGCGCTGATCCTCGACCTCCAGAAGGAGCTCGGCACCGGGCTCGTGCTGATCACGCACGATCTCGGCGTCGTCGCGCAGACCGCGCAACGCGTGATCGTGATGTATGCGGGGCGGAAGGTCGAGGAAGCCGGCGTCGAAGCGCTGTTCGCCGCGCCGAAGCATCCCTATACGCGGGGACTGATGGCCTCGATCCCGGCCGTGCCGGCCTCCGGTGTCGCCGCGCCGGCGCGGCTGAACGAAATCCCGGGAACGGTGCCGTCGCTGGTGCGCCTGCCGCAAGGCTGCGCCTTCGCGCCGCGCTGCAAGCTCGCCATCAAACGTTGCGAAGCCGAATATCCGCCGCTGGCGGATTGGGGCGGCGGCCATCTCGCCGCCTGCTGGCGCGCCGAAGAAGTCGCGGAGGTGGCATGACCGAGGCGCTGCTCGAAGTCACCGACCTCAAAAAGCACTACCCCGTGCGCGCCGGCGTGCTGCGAAGGCAGGTCGGCACCGTGCATGCGGTCGATGGCGTCTCGTTCGCGCTTGGCACCGGCGAGACGCTCGGCCTCGTCGGTGAATCCGGCTGCGGCAAGTCCACGGTGGCGCGCAGCGTGCTGCGGCTGGTCGAGCCGACCTCGGGTCAGATCCGTCTCGACGGTGAGGACATCACGCATCTTTCCAAGACGGCGCTGCGCCCGCACCGCCGCTCGATGCAGATCGTATTCCAGGATCCTTTCGCCTCGCTCAATCCGCGCATGACCGCGGGCGACATCGTCGGCGAGCCGCTCGCCGTGCACGGGCTCGCGACCGGCAAGGCGCTGGAGACGCGGGTCGCAAGACTGTTCGAGCAGGTGGGGTTGCGGCCCGACCAGATGCGCAATTTCCCGCATCAATTCTCCGGCGGCCAGCGCCAGCGCATCTGCATCGCCCGCGCACTGGCGCTGGGGCCGCGCCTGATCGTCTGTGACGAGCCGGTCTCCGCGCTCGACGTCTCGATCCAGGCGCAGGTCATCAACCTTTTGATCGACCTGCAGCGGCAGCACGGCTTCTCCTATCTCTTCATCGCGCACGACCTCGCCGTGGTCGCCCATATCAGCCACCGCGTCGCCGTGATGTATCTCGGCCGCATCGTCGAGATCGCCGACAAGGACGAGCTGTTCCGCAATCCCAGGCATCCCTACACGCAGGCCCTGCTCGCCTCGGTGCCGGTCGCCAATCCGCTGGCGAAGAAGCTCGCGCCGCTGGTGGATGGCGACGTGCCGAGCCCGGTCAACCCGCCCTCGGGCTGCGCATTTCACACCCGCTGCCGGTTTGCGATGGAGCGGTGCAAGACGGAACGGCCGGCGCTGCTGGATGCCGGCGCTGGGCATCAGGTGGCGTGCCTGCTCAATGACGGGACGGGACGGAGCCAGTAGGGCGTGTCCTCATAAAAGCAATGTCGGCTCCGAAGGCAAGAGTGGAAGTCTTCTGCTGGGCAGAGCGTTAGCGCTTTTGACCCGAAGCGGATATCACGGCTGACCTCCTCCTCGCTGCGACCTTGTTTCGCGGGTCACGGGCGGCGTAAGCGAGTATCCTGCCGTTGCAAAGGCGTAACGCACCTTCAGGGGGAGCGTCGCATGATCGATAGACGAGGCCTCGTTGCAAGCGGAATTGTCTCGGTGCTTGCGCCGCGATCGGTTAGGGCGCAGAGATCAGGAAAGGGATGGCGAGTTGTTTTCTTTTCGGTTGCGGCTGGCCCGAACCCTCTTGCCGAGTCCCTCAGGCAAGGATTGAAGGAGTTAGGTTATAGTGAGGGGCGCAACATTTCTATCCAATACCGCTGGATGGCGGGGCATGAGAGCGAATATGACGACGTAGCGCGCGAGTTGGCCCAGAGTGAGCCCGACGTGATTGTCACGGCTGGCCATCCGCCAGCTGTTGCTATCAAGAAGGCTACGGCACAGATACCAATCGTCGCGCTTGCCGTCGTTAATCCCGTAGGAGGTGGACTCGCTGCCAGCATCTCTCATCCGGGTGGCAACTTGACTGGCTTTTCTTTGGAGGTCACGCCGGAAACAAACGCTAAAATGCTCGAGCTTCTGCACGAAGCAGCCCCTAAACTCACTCGAATTGGCGCGCTTTGGAATTCTGGCAACCCCGGCAGCCGTTTCTATCTTGATGCGGTAAAGCAGGCAGCACAACTGCAAAAGCTTACTCTCAACGCTTACGATGTGCGCCGAGCTGAGGAGATCGACACTGTATTCCGTTCACTTCGCGGAAACGTTGAGGGACTCATTGTTTTTCCAGAAGGGCTACTTTGGACGTATCGGCGTAATATCGTTGATGCTGCGCGGGAGGCACAACTAGCGGCAATTTTTGGTTATCGCGATGCGGCCGAAATGGGAGCGCTCATGAGCTACGGCCCCGACCTCGTCGACCTGTTCAGGAGAGGCGCAGCATACGTCGACAAGATCATCAAAGGCGTCAAACCTGCCGAGCTTCCGATTCAACAGCCGGCAAAGTTCGAGTTGGTGGTCAATGTCAAGACCGCTACTGCCTTGAACATCGTGATTCCACCAACGTTGCTCGCCCGTGCGGATCAGGTGATTGAATAAACGTATTGTCGTGCCGTCGAACTAGTCCGCTTCTGGCCCCTCAGCGAGATTGCCGCTTCTCCGAAAGTATGGGGCCGGCGGCCAGCCGCTTAGTGCGTACACGGCCTAGGTCCCAGCGCCCGGATCACCGGCCAGGCCGCGAGCGCGGCAGCGAGATGCTTGAGCGTGTGGCCCGAGACCATGTGCCCGGTCGCTTCGAACACGGTCACATCACCCAGCTCGAGAAGCTTGGCGAGCACATAGAAGACGATCACGCCGCCGAGCGGCACGCCAAGCGCGCCGGGCCGGGGACGCGTCAACGCGAGCCCCACGGCGAGCGCCATGCCGCCGAACTGCACGATCACCCATGACGTGAGATTCTCGCGTGCGACCCAGGCAGCTAACAGGCCGGCGATCATCGTCAGCACCAGCACCGCTTCGCCTGCGCGCGTGCTGATCCGCTCGCTGGCGGCGATGCCGAGAAATCCTGCGAACGCGACCGCCATGCCCAGACGATCGGCGACGAGCCGCTGCGGCATGTCGGGATCGAGATGATAGAAGCCTGAGCCCAGGCACGTGAGGATCAGGCCCACGAAGAACCAGCTGGCACCCACCGGCGCATCATTGCGGGCACGCAGTCGTTCCGAGCCCCACACACCCATCGCGAGGAAGGCGAGATTGCTCAGCACATCGCCGGCGTTGGGCACGCCGAGCCAGGTGCGGTCGTCGACGAAATGCGGGATGTGCCAGGCGGAGGCGGGCAATGCGGGCGCGAAGAGCGCAACCAGGATCAGGATGATGAATGCAGCAAGCAGGTATTTTTCGCGGGCTTGCAACGCGCCCAATACAAAACGGCGGGACACTGAAGGCAGCCTGGCAGTGGCCGCTTGGGCGGGGTCATCGGCGTGCAACATGCGAGGCTCCAAGTTGATTGAACAAAGTTCATTATTTGTAGCCGCGAAATGAACAATGTTCAATAGAGATTGTGCGCAAACTCTTGTGACGCAATAACTCTCTTGAAATCATTTGTAATTTGGCTTTCGAGAGGTGCCGTAGGGTGGGCAAAGCGAAGCGTGCCCACCACCTCTTTGCCGATCGAAACGAATGGTGGGCACCGCGCTTTGCGCCTTTGCCCACCCTACGATTGCTACGATTGCGGAACTCGCGGCACCGACTAAGCCCCGATCTCCGCGACGATCCGTCCCGTCGTCACCTGCTCGCCTTCGGCGACGTCGATCGCGCTGACCACGCCGTCGATTCCGGCCTTGTGGACGTGCTCCATCTTCATCGCTTCCAGCGTCAGCACCGGCTGGCCGGCGGTGACGCGGTCGCCGGGCTTGACCAGCACGGCGACCACGCGGCCGTTCATGGCGGCGCGGACCTTGCCGTCGCCGCCATTGCTTGCGGCCGCTTTTGGCGCGGCGAGGGTGAGATCGGTGACCGCGAGCGGGATGCCGCGGTGCTGGACGTACAGCAGATCGCCGTCGCGCAGGAATTTGGCGCTGTCCATCACGCCAGCGTGGCGGAAGCGGATGACGTCGGGATCGAGCTGATCAATTTCGAACTTCTCCTGGCGGCCGTCGGTAATGACCGTGTAGCTGCCGTCGCGTTCGCGCGTGATGTCGAGCTCCAGCGTCTGGCCGGCAATCTCGATTTTCGCCGGCAGCGGAAAAGTGGCGGCGAGGCTCCGCCCGTCCTGCCAGGACGGTGCACGCGGGTTGGTGACGTAGAGCAGCAGGCCCGCCAGCGCCGTCTCGAATGCCGCGTCCGCGCGCGGCGCCAGCAATTCATCGCGATGCGTGCCGATGAACGCCGTCGTCGCTTCGCCCTTGGCAAAGCCGGGATGACGCAGGCAGGACAACAGGAACGCCTGGTTCGTGGTTACGCCGAACGCGGTGAGCTGCTCGAGGCCGACGATCAGCCGCCCCCTCGCCTCCTCGCGCGTGGCGCCGTGGCTGATCACCTTGGCGATCATGGAATCGTAGAACGGCGGGATCTCCGAGCCCGATTGCAACGCGTGCTCGACGCGGATGCCCTCTGGCACGTGCCAGCGCGCCATGTGGCCGGACTGCGGCATGAAATCATGCCCGGCATCTTCCGAGCACAGCCGGACCTCGATGGCATGGCCGGAGAACTTGATGTCCTGCTGCTTCACCGGCAAGGGTTCGCCGCGCGCAACGCGCAACTGCAGCTCGACGAGATCGAGCCCGGTGATGGCCTCGGTCACGGGATGCTCGACCTGGAGGCGCGTGTTCATCTCCATGAAGTAGAACGCGCCGCCTTGATCGAGCAGGAATTCCAGCGTGCCGGCGCCCTCATAGCGCAACGCCTTGACCGCAGCGACCGCAACCTCGCCCATCTTCGCGCGCAGCTCCGGCGTGACCGCGGGCGAGGGCGCCTCCTCGATCAGCTTCTGATGGCGCCGCTGCACCGAGCAATCGCGCTCGCCGAGATGAATGGCGTTGCCGTGGCTGTCGCCGAACACCTGGATCTCGATGTGGCGAGGGTTCTGGATGGCGCGTTCAAGGATCACCGTGGCATCGCCGAACGCGGCCTTCGCTTCCGACCGCGCGCTGCGCAGCGCATCGGGGAACGACGCCGCATCGGTGACGAGTCGCATGCCGCGCCCGCCGCCGCCGGCGACCGCCTTGATCATCACGGGAAAGCCGATCGTTCTGGCTTCCGCGAGCATGACCTCGTCGCCCTGCTCAGTGCCCTGGTAGCCGGGCACGATCGGCACGCCGGCCTTCTTCATGATCTCCTTGGCGCCGGCCTTGTTGCCCATCGCCTCGATCGCCTGCGGCGACGGGCCGATGAAGACGAGGCCGGCTTCCTTGCAGGCGCGCGCAAACGCCTCGTTCTCGGCGAGGAAGCCATAGCCGGGGTGAACGGCATCCGCACCGCTGGCCTTGGCCGCGGCGACGATCGCGGGAATGTTGAGATAGGATTGCGCCGGCAGGGCTTCGCCGATGCGCACGGCCTGATCGGCCTCGCGCACATGGAGCGCATCGCGATCGGCATCGGAATAGACCGCGACGACGCCAAGGCCGAGCTGCCGTGCACTGCGCATCACGCGCAGCGCGATCTCGCCGCGGTTGGCGACCAGGATCTTGAAGAACGGCCGCTGCTGCACTGATCCGTTCCTCATGGGCGCGCCACCGAGAATTGCATGCGCTGGGGCGTGCGCGCATCGCCCTCGCGGCAGATCGCGAGCACCTCCGACAGCACGGCGCGGGTGTCGCGCGGATCGATCACGCCGTCATCGAGCACGCGGGCGCTGGTGGAGAACACATCCATCTGCCCGTCGAACACGCCGATGATCTGCGCCTTCATCGCGTCCAGTTTGTCTTTCTCGATCGGCTTGCCGCGGCGCGCCGCGGCGGCCTCGGTCACGATCGCCATGGTCTCGGCCGCCTGCTCGCCGCCCATCACCGCGGTCTTGGCGTTGGGCCAGGAGAAGCAGAAGCGCGGATGGAAGCCGCGGCCGCACATGCCGTAATTGCCGGCACCGAACGAGGCGCCGCAATAGATGGTGATCTGCGGCACCGTCGCCGACGTGACCGCCTGGATCATCTTGGAGCCGTGCTTGATCATGCCGGCCTCTTCATAGGCCTTGCCGACCATGTAGCCGGTGGTGTTGTTGAGATAGAGCAGCGGCGTGCGGGTCTGGCAGCAGGCCTGGATGAAGTGCGTCGCCTTGTTGGCGCCGGCGGGATCGAGCGGACCGTTGTTGGTGACGATGCCGATGGCCTGGCCCTCGATGCGGGCGTGGCCGCAGACCGTGGCCGGGCCGTAATTCGGCGCCATCTCGGTGAAATCGGAATCGTCGATGATGCGCGCGATGACCTGCTTCATGTCGACCGGGCGCTTGTGGTCCATCGGCATGATGCCGAGCAGCTCGTCCTGATCGTAGCGCGGCGGCTTGAACTCTGGAGCCGCCCTGCCCGGCCGCTCCCATTCCATCGCCGCCATGATCTCGCGCGCGATGCGAAGCGCGTCGCGATCATCCTCGGCGAGATAATCGCCGAGGCCGGAGATTTGCGTGTGCATCTCGGCGCCGCCGAGCTCTTCCTCGGTCGCGATCTCGCCGGTCGCCGCCTTCAGCAGCGGGGGTCCCGCCAGGAAGGCGCGGGTGCGGCCGCGGACCATCACGATGTAGTCGGAGAGGCCGGTTTGGTAGGCGCCGCCCGCGGTGGAGGAGCCGTGCGTCACGGTGACGACCGGCAGACCCGCGGCGGAGAGCCGCGCCAGGTTGCGAAAGATGTTGCCGCCGCGAACGAAATCCTCGACGCGGTAGCGCAGCAGATTGGCGCCGGCGCTTTCGACCAGTTGCACATAAGGCAGCTTGTTCTCCAGCGCGAGCTCCTGCACCCGCAGCGTCTTGTCGAGGCCGTAAGGCTGCAGCGCGCCGGCATCGATGCCGGAATCGCTGGCGCTGACCATGCAGCGGATGCCCGAGACGAAGCCTATGCCGGCGATGACGCCGCCGCCCGGCACGCTCTTAGTCGCATCCGGCACGTCGAACATGTAGCCGGCGAGCGTCGACAGCTCGATGAAGGGCGCGCCGGGATCGAGCACCAGCGCGACGCGCTCGCGCGGCAGCAATTGGCCGCGCTTGTGGAAGCGGTCCTTCGCCGCGGCCGAGGCCGCGCGCGTGCGCTCTTCCAGCGCGCGCATGCGGTCGATCAGCCCGAGCATGCCGTCGCGATTGGCGTGGTAGCTGGCGCTGCCGGGGGAAATGGTGTTTTCGAGAATGGACATGACTTGATCCTGCTCGTCATTGCGAGGAGCGAAGCGACGAAGCAATCCAGGCTGCATCCGCGGAGAGATTCTGGATTGCTTCGCTTCGCTCGCAATGACGGGTGAGGCGATACCTACCTGTTCGTCCCAAAGATCTTCCGCGCCTCGGCCGGTGACGCGATCTCGCGGCCGGCGCGCCTTGCGCAGGCGGCGACGGCTTCGATGAGCTGACCGTTCGACGTCACCTTCTTGCCGTCGGCGAGGTAGAACGTGTCCTCGAGCCCGGTGCGCAAGTGACCGCCGAGCTCGGCGCAGCGCTGGTGCAGCGGCCAGATCTCCTCGCGGCCGATGGCGGTGACCTGCCAATGCGCCTCGGGACGCTTCAGCTTGATCAGGATCGGCAGCAATTCAGGGTCGGCCGGCATGCCGGAGGCGACGCCCATCACAAAGTTATATTCAAGCGGGCCCTTGTACATGCCGACTTGGGTGTACATGCCGACGCAACGCACGATGCCGACGTCGAAGCATTCGAACTCGGGGATGGTGCCGACCGCGTTCATGACGTCGAGATAGTCCTTCACCTTCTCGACCGAATTGTCGAACATCATCGGCGGCCAGGCCCAGCTGTTGTCGGCCTTCACCTTCAAATAATTCAGCGAGCCGGCGTTGCAGGCGGCGATCTCCGGCCTGGTCTCGCGAATGCAGTCGAGCGCGCCGGCGTAGTTCGGCCCCGACACGCCCGAGGTGTGGTTGATGATCACGCCCGGGCAGGCTTCGCGGATCGCCTGCTGGATCTCCTTGCTGACCGCGACCTCCCAGGACGGCAGATGTCCCTTGCCCGGCGCCTGCTGGCGCAGATGGATGTGCATGATGGACGCGCCGGCCTCGAACGCAGCCTTGGCCTCGCGCGCCATCTGCTCGGGCGTCACGGGCACGTTGTGCTGCTTGGGGTCGGTGAGCACGCCGTTCAGCGCGCAGGTGATGACGGCCTTGTCGCTCATGCGTTCAATGTCTCGCACGTTGAGAATTCAACGCTGGCGATCATGTGCCGCGCGACATGCGGCTTCTTGCGCGGAGAAGCTGGGAAAGGAGATCCGTAGGGTGGGTTAGCCGAAGGCGTAACCCACCTCTTTGATCTTCGCAGAGACAGAATTGGTGGGTTACGCCTTCGGCTAACCCACCCTACGAAGCTACGATGCCTCCGCCATCCGCACCGTCTCGGTGCTGCGATAGATCGCAAGATCCCGTGAGCCGACGAAGATCGCGCGCGGCTTCAATCCGTAGAAGCGGCGGATCGAGTGGCTGAAATGCGTGGAATCGGGATAGCCGATGTCCTGCGCGAGATGGGCGAGGTTGAGATCCTGGTTGGCGAAGTGCAGCAGATGCCGCGCGCGCTTCCAGGCGCGGAAGGAGCGGAACGAGATGCCGGTCTCCTCCTTGAACAGATGCAGGAAGCGCGAGGCGGAGAGGCCAGCTTCCGCGGCGCAGGTGTCCGCCGTCACCGGCTCGCCGGAGAAGCGCTCGATGCGGGCCACGGCGCGCGAGATGCGCGGGTCGAGCACACGGCGCGGCAGCGCCTCGCCGAAGCACATCTCGTCGAACTCGGCGGTGGTGATGTCGCCATAACGGCGCTGGCGCAGCAGCGCATAGGCGGCGAGGATCTTGCGGGCATAGGCGGCCCGATCGGGCCCGGTCAGGCGCACGGCCAAGGCTTCGATCACGCCATCCGGCATGCTCTCCGGCTCCAGCGTCACGCTGATCACGGTACGATAGTCGCTGGCGATGGAATGCCGCTGGTTCGGCAGGGTGACGAACAGCTCGCCGGTGGCGAGGACGTCGTCGATGGTGAGGTGCAGATTGCCCTTCACCGCGACATAGACGTGGCAGCAACCGGGGGTCCGCTTGCGCGGACGGCCGAGCAGGCCCGCATAAAACACGCGCTCCGGCGTGATCAGCATCAGATGGTCGGATTCGCGACCGTTATATTCCATTGGGTTCCTCCTCGCGCGGCTCTCTGGCCGCTGCGGACGGAGGTCACCTTAGCGGAAATTTGGGCGCTGTCACGGTAGGATAGCGCTGTCATGAAAACATGCGCTGTCGTTCCGGGGCGCGCAAAGCGCGAACCCGGAACCTCGAGATTCCGGGTCGATGCTGCGCATCGCCCCGGAATGACGGCCACAGGCCCTTACGCCCTCGCGCGAGGCGCGATATTCTGCTCTTCCCCGGCCTTTTGCTCCGCAGCAACGGCGCGCTTGTAGCCGTCGCGCTGCTGCAAGCGGGCCCAATAGGCTGCGACGTTTGGCCCGAAATCCTTGGCAAGCCCGATATTGCTCGCGAGCCGAAGCGCGTAACCGATGACAATGTCCGCAGCGGTGAAGCGGCCCGCGCACAATGTTTCGGCACTCGCCGTCGCTGCCTCAACGGCGCGCAGTCTCCCCAAGAACCATTTCGCGTAATCGGTGGCGACCTGCGGGTTGCGGCGCTCCTCCGGCTCGAGCTGGGTGTATCTCAGCACCAGCGTCTGCGGGAAGGTTAACGTGGCGTCGCTGAAATACATCCAGTTCAGGAACGTGCCATAGGCGGGATCTTCCAGGCCGACCATCAACGGCGTCGGGCCGTATTTGGTGCCGAGGTAATGGCAGATGCCGGAGGATTCCGTCATCCTGGTCTCGCCGTCGATCAGGAAAGGAATCGTGCCGAGCGGATTGATGCCGAGATAATCCTTGGCGAAGACGCGCGGCGGGAACGGCAGCATCTTCAATTCATACGGCAGCCCCATCTCCTCCAGCATCCAGAGCGGACGGAACGAGCGCGCGGCGTCGCAATGATACAGCGTAATCATCAGGAATTTCCTTTGCTGCCAGGCAGCGTACCCATCATCTTGCACAGGACCATCAGCATGACCTCGTCGGCGCCGCCGCCGATCGAGGTCAGGCGGCTGTCGCGATAGGCGCGGCTGACCGGCGTCTCGTTGGTAAAGCCCATTCCGCCCCAATATTGCAAGCAGGCGTCGGTGAGCTCGCGCCCTAGCCGGCCGGCCTTCAGCTTGGCCATGGTCGCGAGCCGCGTCACATCCTCGCCGGCGACCAGCTGCTCGCCAGCACGATAGATCAGCGCGCGCAAGAGCTCGACCTCGGTCTGCATCTCCGCGAGCTTGAAATGCACCACCTGGTTGTCGAGGATCGACTTGCCGAACGCTTTCCGATTGCGCGTGTACGCGATGGTCTGGTCGATGATGTATTCGTGCGCCTTCAGACAGGCGGCCGCGCCCCACAAGCGCTCCTCCTGGAACTGGATCATCTGGTAGGTAAAGCCCTTGCCCTCCTCGCCGATCCGGTTGCGCTTGGGCACACGGACATTGTCGAAGAAGATCTGCGCGGTGTCGGAGGAGCGCATCCCCATCTTGTCGAGTTTTCGCGCAACGGTGACGCCCTTGCTCTTCATGGGGACGCAGATCAGCGATTTGTTGCGGTGAACGGGACCGTCGCCGGTGTTGGCGAGCAGGCAGATCCAGTCGGCCTGGGTGCCGTTGGTGATCCACATCTTGCCGCCATTGATGACGTAATCGTCGCCGTCGGAGCGTGCCTGGGTCTTGATCGAGGCGACGTCCGAGCCTGCGCCCGGCTCCGAGACGCCGATGCAGGCGACGTAGTCACCGGAGATCGAGGGGCTGAGGAATTCGCGCCGCACCTCGTCGGAGCCGAAGCGCGCCAATGCCGGCGTTGCCATGTCGGTCTGCACCCCGATCGCCATCGGCACGCCGCCGCAGGTGATGGCGCCGAGCTCCTCGGCCATCATCAGCGCGTAGGAATAGTCGAGGCCGGAGCCGCCGAACTCGACCGGCTTGTTCAGGCCAAGGAAGCCGAGGCTGCCCATCTTCTTGAACAGCTCGTGCGCCGGGAAGATGTCGGCCTTTTCCCACTCATCGACGTGAGGATTGATCTCGTTGGCGATGAATTTTTGTAGGGAGCGGCGGATGTCGTCGTGGTCGGCGGTGAATAGCATTCTTTCCCCTTTGTCATTCCGGGGCATCGCGCAGCGATGAGCCCGGAATCCATTTCTCCACGGTGCATGCGGCCTGATGGATTCCGGGCTCGCGCTACGCGCGCCCCGGAATGACAGAAAGTCACAACCCCATCTGCCTGGACGCCAGATCCTTCATGATCTCCTCGGTGCCGCCGCCGATGGCGTTGACCTTGACCTCCCGGTAGATGCGTTCGGCCTTGATGCCGCGCATGAAGCCGGCGCCGCCGAAGATCTGCACGGCCTCGGATGCGCAGAACGCCATGGTCTGCGTCGCCTGGTTCTTCATCATGCAGATTTCGGCGACCGGACTCTCGCCCTGCTCGAGCCGCCAGGCCAGCATCTCCAGCATCGCTTGCGAGGCTGCCACCTTCTGCGCCATGTCGACGATCTTGTGGCGGATGACCTGGTGCTGCGCGAGCGGCTTGCCGAAGGTTTTGCGTTCCTTGGCATAGGCGATCGCCTCGTCGAGGCAGACCCGCGCGAAGGCGGTGCAGCTCGCCGCCATGCCCATGCGCTCGCTGTTGAAGTTCTGCATGATGATCTTGAAGCCCTGGCCCTCCTCGCCGATCAGGTTCTCGGCGGGCACGCGGCATTCGTCGAAATGCAGCGTCGCGGTATCGGAGGCCCACCAGCCCATCTTCTTCAGCTTCGTCCTGGACAGGCCGGGCGTGTCGCCCTCGATCAGGAGCAGGCTGACGCCGCCGGCGCCCTCGCCGCCGGTGCGCACCGCAACGGTCAGATAACCGGCTCGCATCCCTGACGTGATGAAGGTCTTCTCGCCGCTCACGACGTAGTGATCGCCGTCGCGCCGCGCGCGGGTGCGCAGGTTCGCGACGTCGGAGCCGCCGCCCGGCTCGGTGATCGCCAGTGCGGAGATCTTCTCGCCGGACAGCACCTGCGGCAGTACGCGCGCCTTTATCTCGGCCCGTGCGGCCCGCGCGATCGGCGGCGAGCCGATGGTGTGGCTCATCAGGCTCGCGCTGACACCGCCCGCGCCAGCGCGCGCAAGCTCCTGGCTCGCCACGATCTTCATGAACTGGTCGGCGGCGATGCCGCCATATTCTTCCGGGAATCCAAGTCCCAGCAGGCCGATTTCGGCCGCCTTGCGATAGAGCTCGCGCGGGAATTCGCCGGCTTCGTCCCATTCATGGGCGAAGGGCGCGATCTCCTTCTCGACGAAGCGCCGCATCACGTCGCGGAAGGCGTCGTGCTCGGCGGTATAGAACGGGCTCTTCATCGCGGGACTTGCCTCGAACGGATTCGTCCCGGCCACCATGGCTGGAACCTTGGCCGGTCACTTGCGCGGAGTGGCTGATTGGAGCGGACGCTTCAAGCAAGGCAGCAAGCCAGCAACTCAACGCAAGACGATTTTCACCGCTTGCAGGCCAACTCTGGCGCAAAAAAACGTTGCTGCACAGACTCCGGCTGGCCCCAGGGCCAGGCCGGGCATGGTGCGCAAGCAGCAAGAAAGCGGGCGGCACGAGGCCGTCGAGGGAGACATCTTTGGCCGTTCGCTATTACGACTGGATCGCCCATCATGCCCGCCGCGCGCCTGACAAGGTCGCGGTCGTCGACCTCGCGAGCGAGCGCCGCTTCACCTATTCGCAGCTCGATGCCCGCGTCTCACGCCTCGCCTCGTTGCTGCGCCACACGCTCAACGTCTCGCGCGGCGACCGCGTCGCGGTGCTGGCGCTGAACACGACCGATACGCTGGAGGTGCAGTTCGCCTGCGGGCGGCTGGGGGCGACCTTCGTGCCGCTCAACACCCGCCTCACGGTACCCGAGCTTCAGTTCATCACCGCCGACTGCGCGCCGAAGGTGATGATCCACGATACTGATCTGGCCGAGACGGCGCTCAGCGTGGCGAAGCTCTGCAACGTTGCGACCAGCCTGCTGCTTGGTCCGGGCGGCAGCTATGAAGCCGGCATCGCCGCCGCAAAGCCGCTGGCGCGCGCCGAGGACGTGACGCTCGATGATGTCTCGACCATCATGTACACGTCGGGCACGACAGGGCATCCGAAGGGCGCGACCATCACGCATGGCATGACCTTCTGGAATTGCGTCAATCTCGGCGGCCCGGCCTGCATCGGGCCGACCTCGGTGCTGCTCACCGTGCTGCCGCTGTTTCACACCGGTGGACTCAACTGCTACACCAATCCCGTGCTGCATGCCGGCGGCACCGTGATGATCATGCGCGCCTTCGATCCCGGCACGGCGCTCGGCCTGATCAACGATCCCGCGCAGGGCATCAACGTGTTCTTCGGCGTGCCTGCGATCTATCAGTTCATGGCGCAGCACCCCGCCTTCGCGACCACCGATCTCAGCCGGCTGGTCGTCGGCGGTGTCGGCGGCGCGCCGATGCCGGTGCCGCTGTTGAAAGTGTGGGAGGCGCGCGGCGTCGCGCTGCAGCAGGGCTACGGCATGACCGAGACTTCGCCGGCTGTGCTGGTGCTCGACCGCGAGGATGCAGCGCGCAAGGCCGGCTCCGCCGGCAAGCCGGTGCTGCACACCGAGGTGCGTATCGTGCGCCCCGACGGCAGCGATGCCGATGTCGGCGAACTCGGCGAACTCTGGGTCAAGGGCCCCAACATCACGCCGGGCTACTGGAACAGGCCGGAGGCGAACAAGACCTCCTTCACCGACGGCTGGCTGCACACGGGCGACGCCACCCGCGTCGACGAGGAAGGCTTCTACTACATCGTCGATCGCTGGAAGGACATGTACATCTCGGGCGGCGAGAACGTCTATCCGGCCGAGGTCGAGAACGTGCTGCACCAGCTCAACGCCATCGCGGAAGCTGCCGTGATCGGCATTCCTGATGCGCAATGGGGCGAGGTTGGCCTTGCCATCGTCGCGATCAAGCCGGGACACGAGCTGACGGAAACCGAGCTGTTCGCCCATTGCGCGGCCAATCTGGCGCGCTTCAAATGCCCGCGCCAGATCCGCTTCGTCGATGCGTTGCCGCGCAACGCCACCGGCAAGATCCACAAGCCGACCCTGCGCAAGGCGTTCTCGGCGGCGTCCGAAATCGACAAGAAGGTCGCCAACGCCTGATCGAAGCGGTTATGCCGGCAGGAAGAGCGCGAACGGCTCTTCCACCGTGCGGCGCAGGTGCTTTCGGTACAGCTCATAGTTGGCATCACCGGACGCGACTCGGCCCAGCGACGGCTTCGCGATGTTCCTGAGCGGCACATAGACGATCGGCGCGGCGATCGGCGTGAGCTGCGAGCCGGGGCCGGCGCGCAGCGTCGAGATGATGCCGTACATCTCGCCTGATACCGTCGGCCGCGACACCGTGATCACGCGGTGCTGGCCATGCTTGATGATGACGAGGTAGATGAAGCCGGACTGATGCGGGACGGCGACCTCTCCGGTATGTTCGTAGGCGGCATCAGTCCGATCGCCCTCGCGAAACACCAGCGACGAGACCTTCGGCTCCCAGGCGATCTCGGTGCGATAGGCGAAGATCGCATCCTTGTCGCCGAACGACGGCCGCAGGGTGATGTAGACGTCCTCGAGCCATGTCACCGCGCGATGGGCATAGGAGCCGAGGCTGTCGGGCGCGACGTCGTTTGCAGCCGGGGGCGTCGCCACAACAACATTCTTGCGCAATGAAACGCCGAGCGCCTGCTCCAGCCGGACTGTGGTCGCCAGCGTGAACGGCCGCCGGCCGCCGAGCACCTTCTCCAGCGTCGACAGGCTCAGCTTGGCCTGCTCGGCCAGCGCCTGCCGGGAGATCCGGCGCCGGGCGAGCTCCTCGCGAATGGTCTCGGCGATCTCGCGGCTCTGCTCGTCCGAAAGCTGCTTGTCGGTGAGTTTGTCCTGCGTCTGCATCGTCAGCCCCGCTCCAGGCCGGTCACTCTAGCAGGGCGGACAAACCAGCACAAAACCGTACATGGCCGCCCTGCTCGAAACGAGCCTGGGCCGGCCGCGGCGGAACATTGCCGATCATTCTGCTCGCGACATGCCGCCCCGCCGGCGGATGCTGAAGGCTAGCAAACATGCTGCGGGAGCAACCCAAATGGACGCCTACGACACGGCCGACAGCGACGAACACCCCCTGTTGAGCCGCCTCATCAAGGTCGGACTGTTCCTTCTCGCGCAAGGCATCGCAGTGATGCTGGTCGCCTTCCTGGCCCTGCTGGTGAGTTTTGGCGCGAGCTGGTCGGCAACGACTGAACAGGCAGGCCTGCTCCAGCCTGGCGAAGCACGCTCGGGCAGCCTGCTGCTGAAGCAGGACGGCGCCACCCTAGAGGCGATCCGCCTCGGGACCGATGTCGACATCACGGTGTCGGGTCCGACCTTGCGCGCCCGCGTCACGCAAGCATTCCGCAACCCGAGCAAGGATTGGGTCGAGGCCACCTATGTCTATCCGCTCGCGCCCGGCGGCGCGGTCGACACGCTGAAGATGGTGGTCGGCGACCGCGTCATCGTCGGCGACATCAAGGAACGGCAGCAGGCGCGCGTGATTTACGAGGAGGCGCGCCGCGCCGGCCAGAAGGCCGCGCTCACCGAACAGGAACGGCCGAACATCTTCACCAACTCGGTCGCCAATATCGGCCCCGGCGAAACCGTGCTGGTGCAGATCGAGTACCAGGAGCCGGTGCATCAAGTCGGCAACGAATATTCGTTGCGCCTGCCGCTCGTGGTCGGACCGCGCTACAATCCCGCGCCGATCGTCCAGAGCGTCGACTTCCGCAAGGATGGCTCGGGCTGGGGCGCGGCGACGTCGGACCCGGTGCCGGATCGTGAGCGCATCTCGCCCCCTGTGCTGGATCCCGCCAAGAATGCGCCGGTGAATCCGACCAGCATCACGGTACGCCTGCAGGCCGGCTTCGCGCTCGGCGAGGTCAAGAGCCACCATCACAACGTCAAGACGGCAAGCCCGGACCATGCGACGCGCGTGGTGACGCTCGCCGACGGTGCCGTGCCCGCCGACCGTGACTTCGAGCTGACCTGGAGGCCGGCTGCGGAGAAAGCGCCGTCGGTCGGCCTGTTTCGCGAGCATGTCGGCGATGCCGATTATTTGCTCGCCTTCGTCACCCCGCCGAGCGCCGAGCAGGCGGCGCAGAAGCCGCTGCCGCGCGAGGTCGTGTTCGTGATCGACAATTCCGGCTCGATGGGCGGCACCTCCATCGTGCAGGCCAAGGCGAGCCTGCTCTACGCCCTCGGCCGCCTGCAGCCGAATGACCGCTTCAACGTGATCCGCTTCGACGACACCATGGACGTGCTGTTTCCGGCCTCCGTCCCGGCCGATGCCGCGCATGTCGGCGAGGCGACCTCCTTCGTCGGCGCCTTGCAGGCGCGCGGCGGCACCGAGATGGTGCCGGCGATGCGCGCGGCACTGACCGACAAGCTCGGCGACACCGGCATGGTCCGCCAGGTCGTGTTCCTGACCGACGGCGCGATCGGCAACGAGCAGCAATTGTTCGATGCGATCACGGCGATGCGCGGCCGCTCGCGTGTCTTCATGGTCGGCATCGGATCTGCGCCCAACACCTATCTGATGACCCGCGCCGCCGAGCTCGGCCGCGGCGCCTTCACCCACATCGGGTCCGTCGAGCAGGTGGAGGAGCGCATGCGCGGCCTGTTCGCCAGGCTGGAAAATCCGGCCGTGACCAGCCTCACCGCAAAGTTTTCCGAGGCGAAGTCCGACGTCACCCCGGCGATCATTCCCGACGTCTATCGCGACGAGCCTCTGGTGCTCGCGGCCAGGCTCGACAAGCTCGCAGGCTCACTCGAGATCAAGGGCCGCGTCGGCGACCGTCCGTGGTCGGTGACGCTGCCGCTGCAAAACGCCGCCGAAGGCAAGGGCCTGTCGAAACTCTGGGCCAGGCGCAAAATCGCCGATGCGGAGGTGGCACGCACCCTGCGAGAGATGACACCTGAAGACTCCGACAAGGCGATCCTGGCGCTGGCGCTCGACCATCAGATCGTCACGCGGCTGACCAGCCTCGTCGCGGTCGACAAGACGCCAAGCCGTCCCGACGGCGCGCCGCTGAAGCTCAGCGAGCTGCCGATCAACCTGCCCGCGGGCTGGGAGTTCGAGAAAGTGTTCGGCGAGCGGCCGCATCTGACGCCGACACAGCTGCGCGAACGTCACGCCGATGCGCGCAATCAGCCGGCGGCGCGACGGCCGACGCCTGCCGCGCCCGACGCGATCCGTCTGCCCAAGACCGCAACCTCGGCCGAGCTGAAGATGATCGCGGGTTTCATCCTGATCGTGCTCGCCCTGGTCCTGTTCGTGTTCAACCGGCGTCAGCCCTTGCTCACTGACACCGTTTGAGAGAGGAGCCCCCCCGAACTCCTCTGTTAGCGCGCGCGGCTGCCCGTCCCCTCCAAACGGCCGCGCGCGCCTTTTTCTCACGGTCATTGCGAGCGCAGCGAAGCAATCCAGGCTGCCGCCGCGGAGAGACTCTGGATTGCTTCGCTGCGCTCGCAATGACGATCGTGGATAAAATGCCCCGCCTCATCTCTCCGCTGATCCTGGCGTTGATCGGCCTCATCCTGTTCGGCGACGGCGCCTACATCCATGCCAAGGCCTGGCTGGCGCAGGTGCTGCTGGAGCGGGCATTCGACCGAAGCGTTGCGACAAGGCAGGCGGTGAAGCCCTGGTCATGGGCCGACACCTGGCCGGTCGCGCGGATCGAAGTCAAGCGGATCGGTGCCAGCGCGATCGTGCTGGAAGGCACGAGCGGCCAGGCGCTTGCTTTCGGGCCGGGCCATGTCCAGCACACGGCTGAAGCGGGCGAGCGCGGGATTGCCGTCTATGCCGCCCATCGCGACACTCATTTTCGCTTCCTGAAAGATGTTGCCATGGGTGACGTCATCGATGTCACACGCAGCGACGGTCGACATTTTCGCTATCGCGCAGATTCCTCGGCCGTGGTTCGCTTCGATGCGTCGGGCATCGATCCCATGGCACAGGGTTTCGAGCTTGTTCTCGCGACTTGCTGGCCCTTCGATGCCGTCACATCCGGCCCCGAGCGCTACACCCTGCATGCAACATTGATTAGCGCCGACGGATAGATCGGACTGACACGCACCGATGCGCACTTCATTCCACCACACGGCATACCAGCCACACGGTTGCCAAAGGACTCGCCATATAACAGAGTGACGCGACACCAATAAGAACAACAGGTGAGGTCACGCCATGGAAGCCCATGTGTCTGCTGCGTCCGCGTCCCGCCCATGGTCTCCGCCGCCCGATGCCAGCGACATCATCAAGGGCATCCATGCCATGCTGCACCCGCACAACATCGTGCTGGTGGGCGCGACCGACAAGCCCGGCAATTATGCCGAGCGCATCTGGAACAATCTGATCAAGTACGGCTACGAGGGCGGCCTCTATCCGGTCAATGCCAAGCGCGACGCCATCTGGGGCGTTCCCTGCTACAAGGACTTTGCGAGTCTTCCGGAGAAGCCCGATCATGTCCTGGTGCTGGTGCCTGCGCGCTTTGCTGTGCAGGTGATCCGCGACGCCGCCGCGGCCGGCGCGCGTTCGGCCACCATCGTCACCTCGGGCTTCAGCGAGCTGCAGGATGACGAAAGCCAGAAGCTCGCTGCCGAATTGCAGGCGGCCGTGCGCGAGACGGGGCTCGCCGTGACCGGCCCGAACTGCCTCGGCAATTTAAGCGCCGGCGAAAAGCTCTTCACCAATATCGACGATCGCATCGTCACCATGGAGCAAGGCGCAGTCGCGATCGCCGGCCAATCCGGCGCCATCGTCATGGCGATCCGCCAGGCGCTGGAAGACCGCGGCGTCGGCGTCGGCTACATGGTGACCACAGGCAACGAGGCCGGACTCGAGACGCCGGATCTGATGCGCTATTTCGCCGAGGATCCGAGCATCAAGGTGATCGTCGTCTACCTCGAAGGCGTGCGCAACACCAAGGCCTTCCGCGACGCCTGCAAGGCAGCACGCGCGGCGAGCAAGCCCGTGATCGCCCTCAAGCTCGGCGCCTCCGAAGGCGGCCGCGCCGCGGCGATGGCGCATACCGGCGCGCTCGCCGGCTCGATCGAGACGTTCGACGCGATCGCGACGCGCGAAGGGGTGATCCGGGTCGGCGGCCTCGACGAGCTGATCGAGACCACCGAGTGCTTCGTCCACGCTGGCTTGCCCAAAGGCGACCGGCTTGCCGCCGTGACGCTGTCCGGCGGCAAGCGCGGCATGCTGATCGACGCCTTCTACGCCGCAGGCCTGAACTTCGCGCCGCTGAGCCCGCACGTCAGTGCGGAGCTCGCGAAGATGCTCGGCCCCGGCTCGATCGTCGGCAATCCGCTCGACGCCGGCTTCGCCGCGGTGGTCGATCCCTCCGTCTACATGAAGTCGATCAAGCTGATGATCGACGACCCCGATATCGACGTCGTCATCGTCGATGCCGAGCTGCCGAAGGCGCCGCACGAGCTGCGCGAGCGCAACTTGCGCATCGTCAACGAGATGGCGAGCAGGGCGGGCAAGCCGGTGATCTATATCAGCGCGATGTCGATCGGCTTCACCGAGCACACCAAGGACTTGCGGAAGTCGCTGCCACATCTCGCGGTCATGCAGGGCATGGACCGCGCGGTGACCGCGATCAAGTCGCTGCTCGCTTACGCCAAGCTGCGCAAGGAGGTGCCCGACATCGTCTCGAGCTCGAAGCCCGCCGCGCGCGCCGTGCTGGAGAAGACGCTGACATCGGCAACCGCCGCCGCGCTCGACGAGGTCGCCTCGAAGAGGTTGCTCAAGGCCTACGGCATCCCGATCTCGCAGGAGGCGATCGCACAGACCGCGGCGGACGCGGTGAAGATTGCCAAGCAGATCGGTTTTCCGGTCGTGGCGAAGGTCGTCAGCGCCGAGATCCTGCACAAGTCCGATATCGGCGGCGTGGTGCTGAACCTCAATAGCGTGGCCGAGGTGAAGAAGGCGTTCGCCGACATCACAGCGCGGGTCGCGAAACTCAAGGGCAAGCCGAAGCTCGACGGCATCCTGATCGCACAGCAGGTCAAGGCCGAGCTCGAGCTGGTGGTCGGCGCCTCGCTCGATGCCGAGATGGGCCCGGTCGTGCTGTTCGGCACCGGCGGCATCGACATCGAGCTGATGAAGGACGTCGCGCTCGCCGGCGCGCCGCTGGACGCAAGCGAAGCACGGCTCCTGATCGGCCGCACCAAGGCCGGCATCAAGCTGCGCGGCTATCGCGGCAGGCCGGTCTTGCACGAGGCCTCGGCGGTGAAGGCGCTGGTCGGGCTGTCCAATTTGATTGCGGATGCGGGCGATCGCATCGCCTCGATCGACATCAACCCGTTCCTGATCAACACCAGGACCGGTGTCGCCGTCGACGCGCTGATCGTGCTGAACAATGCTGCGGCGAGGCGGGCGGCGGGACACTGAGGTGCGTAGGGCGGATTAGCGCCAGCGTAATCCGCCCAATTTACACGACTGCTGAGGCGAAAGCGGCGGGTTACGCTTCGCTAACCCGCCCTACGTACCATCGCGGCCTTCTTCCAACCATCCCGCTTTGGCCCTAAACTCAGCCACATGGCACGCGCGAGCAATCTTGTGATCGGAACGGCGACGCTGGCGGCGATCGCCGTGGCGTTCGGCGGCCTGCTCGGCGTGCAGAAATGGCGCACCATCCAGAGCCGCAGCCAGTTGCGCGTGGTGTTCGAGGGCGGCTCCGCCAGCGGCCTGCGCCGCGGTGGGCCGGTCAATTTCGACGGCGTGCCCGCCGGCCAGATCCTGTCGATCAAGCTGGAGAGTCCCCGCAGGATCGTGGCGCTCGTCATGCTCGACAATGCCGCGCCGATCCGCAAGGACACCGTGGCGGGCATCGAGTTCCAGGGTCTCACCGGCGTTGCCGCGATCTCATTGATCGGCGGCGTCCCCTCTGCACCGCCGGTGCCGCTGGACGCGGACGGCATCCCGGTGCTGACGGCCGATCTCAGCGACGCCGAAACCATCGTCGAAACCCTGCACAGCGTCGACCGCACCATCGTGAACAACGCCCCAGGGATCAAGGAGGGCCTGCACACGTTCGAGGCCACCACCGCCGACCTCAGGAGCAAGGGCGGCGAGATCGACTCCGTCATGGCCAAGGTGGACAGCGCCTTTGCGGGCTTCGACAAGGCGGTCGGGAAGATCGAAGGCGCGGTGCCGGGCTTCGTCGACGGCAAGGCGGACGAGCTGTTCGAGAAGATCCAGGGGCTGCACGAGCTTGCCGGCACCATGAAGAAAAAGTCGGCAGCCTATCTCGACGACATTCGCCGCTCGCTGCTCGACGTCAGCGAGGCCGCCAACAAGATGAGCGGCGCGCCGGCGCCTGCGTCCCCGCGCCCACCGCGCAAGCCCGAGCAGAAGAAGCAGTAGCTTACCACGCGTAGCGCACGAGACCCTTGCCGGCGTAGGACCGCGTGAGGTTCGAGAACTCGCCCTCGAATGTCGCCGACGCGGACCAGCCGTTCATCCAGTTCATCTGCACCGATGCCGTGGTCAGCGCCGAGTCGCGCGCCTGCGCGGCGCCGTTCACGACGAAGGCCGATCCCGGCAGCGTCTGGAACACCGCACCGACCGTATGGTCCGGATTGTAATCGTGCGCCCAGGCGAGGCGGCCGCGCAGGGTCATCAGGCCGCCGGCCGCGGCAAAGGACCGGTCGGCGCGCAGGCCGAGCTCGGAGCGGGTGCTGGTGACGTCCTTGGCGGCATAGTTGAGCGCGAAGACGTCGCTGCCCACCACCGCCGACTCGGCATAGGCGGGAAGGCTGAACAAGGTGGCCTGGAGCGCGGCGTAGGGCGTGACGCCGGCCCATTGCATGGCGTAGCGATAGCCGCCCTCGATGCGGCCCGAGACGGCGTTGGCGTTGAACTGCGCCCGCAACTGGTCATAGCCGGCGGCCGTCACGACGCGGTTGGTCGTAACGTCCTGCCAGCCATAGGCGAACGCCGCCGTGACGTAGGCCGGTCCGACCGTATGACGCACGAAGGCGCCGGCCTGGAACAGATCGGAGCGCCCCCAACCGAGCCCGCTGACGTTGAATCCAGTCCCGCCGCCTGCGAGGGCGAAGCCCGCAATCGTCGACGGCGAGAAGCGGTAGTCGAGGCCCACGGCGGTGCCATAGACGTTGCTGGTGGTGTTGTTCGAGCCGAGGCCGACGTTGCCGTTGGTGGTCTGCGAGCCGCCATAGCCGGCCGCCCACACATCCCAACGCTGCTCGAACGTCGCAGCCGGCGCCTTGCGGTCGATCGCGGCGAACGCGTCGCGCGCGGTCGTACGGGTTGCGGCATAGGCACTCGCGCTTGCGTCATCGGCATAGGGTGTCGCGCCGGGCGTGCCACTGCGCGCCGAGCCGAACACGTCGGTCAGCAGATTGATGAACAGGTTCATCGCCTCAAAGGTCGTCTGCTGCGATGCCGTCGCCGACTCGCCGGAGGCCTGGGTCAGGCCCGCCGGTGAAAGATTTGCGAGCGCCACGGGCAGGCTGCCAGTACTGCTGAAATAGTTGGTCAACACGTTGGCGACGTTCTGCTGATTGATGTTGAGCCCGCTGCCGTAGCCCAACGCGAGGTCGAGGTAGACGTTGTTGGGATCGTAGCTGAGCGTCGGGTGCAGGTTGGACGACAGGCCGGCGACGACAGGATTGAACGTATCGGGCAGCGTCGCGGCGCTGAGGATCCTGTAGTGCTTCGCGACCGAGCCGGTGGGAACGACGACGACCGTCGCCCCGCCAAGCGTCGCCGTGCCGGCCACGACGGCGAGCCCGTTGTTGGCACCCGAGACCTGCACCATGTAGCTCGATGCCGACGTGAACGAGAGATTGCCGGCCACGTTGAGCGTCCCGGTCGGGCTGCCCGGCGCAAACGTACCGCCACTCACGGCGATCGCGCCGACCGAGCCCACGCCGCCGAACGTGCCGCCGGTGGCGATGCTCACGGTGCCGTTGATGGTGCCGGCAAGCATCAGCGTGCCGCCGAGCACGTTCCAGTCCTGATTGCCGGTGCCTGTTACGGTCCAGGTCGAGCTGTCGATCTTGTTGAAGGTTGCAAAGCCGTCGTACTGCAGGCCGGTGCCGATCAGGTCGAGATTAAACGTGTCCTTGCCGGTGCCGCCGAGCTGGAACGTATCGGTTCCGGTCGCCAGCACCTGGCCGTTGATGACGCTGCCGGGGCCGAGCGTCAGCGTGTTCGGGCCACAGATGCAGAACTCGATCGCGGCCAAACCCGTCCCGGCGTTGATGGTCCCCGAGTTGAAAACGCTGCCGCCGCCACTGACGCTGATGCCGATGCCGCCGGCCCCGACATTGATCGTGCCGGTATTGACGATCTGGTTGGTCGTGCTGAAAGAGCTGACGTCGATGCCGACGCCGGCAGCGCCGACGGTGATGGTGCCGCGGTTGGTGATGACATTGGAGTCACCGTCAACAAAAATGCCTTCGGCGAAATCGCCGCCCGTAATTCGTCCGCTGTTTGTGATCGTGGCCGACGAACCAGAATAGGCGACGCCCACGCCGCCCAGGCCGACACTGATCGTGCCGCTCTGGCTTATGATGGCCCGGTCACCCTGCACAGAAATGCCGGCCGATGCGGTATCCCCCACCGTGATCGCACCGCCGTTGGTGACCTTGGCATCATCGCCCTGCACGGCGATGCCGACGCCGACATCGCCGGCCGTGATTGAGCCAAAATTGCTGACGGTCTGGACGTTGCCTTGCAGGAACATGCCGGCCGCAAACTGCCCGACCGTGATGGTGCCGGTGGCGGTGTTGGTGACCGTGTTGTTGTTGCTGATCGCCAGAATGCCGCCGGAGAATCCGGCGGAGCTTCCGACCGTGATTGCGCCGGCATTGGTGATGGTCGTGGCACCAAACGCAAAAATGCCGCTGGCACCGTCGCCGCCGGTGATCGTGCCCGTCACGACGTTGGTGATCGTGTTGTTCTGGCCGGAGAAGACACCCACGCCCGACGCGCCAACCGACAGTGCACCGCTGTTAGAGATGGTGTTGTTGTCGCCGACCGAGATCGCGGCACCGTTGTCCCCCGTCGTGATGGTGCCGGCATTGGTGATGACGTTTTGATTGATCGCCTGGATGCCGAGGCCGTTGTCGAGCACCGTGATGGTGCTGTTGTTGATCACGGTGCTGGAATTTCCAACGGCGATGCCGGTGCGGCCCGAACCTGCCGACACTGTCCCGTTGTTGGTGACGGTGCTGGAATTGTTGACGCCGATCGAGAGCGTGCCGTTGTCGTTCACGGTCGCGCCCGAGAGCACGTTGACATTGAGGCCGTCGACCCCGGCCCCGGCCTGAAAGCCGTCGGTGTCGGTACCCGTACAGGTGACAGTCTGGCCGCTCGTGGCTGGATCCGGTGTGCAGGCCGCGTGGGCCGGCGACCCCAGCAAGGTGAGCCCCAAAGCGAGCGCGACCATGCTGACGGATAAAGCGGCAACGCACTGCCGATCCCGCCGCCTCGATTGCCCCTCACCGCTCACGCCACGCTCCCAGCCGGTTCCGCGGGGGAACTTAGGCGATGAGAGGGTCCCGTAGAACTACGGCAAGGCCGGAATTCGCCCGTTTGCCCCTAACCAAGGCAGAATCCGGCAGTCATGTTGCAGCCGAGCCACGGTTTCAGGGCAGAATTCCCGTTCTGTATATCGAGGGGGATCGCAAGAAGCTCAATAATTGCTGGCCGCCGATCCATTCGGAATGCCCTCGATCGGACACTCATCGGTGCCCGGCGTCGCGCGGGTCATCGCCTCGACCATGTCGCGGGTGCCTTCGGGGTCTTTGATCCAGTTCTTGTAGAAATCATACGGGCACGCCGCGACGCCGCGCGGGCTGTCGCCGGAATTGATCATGCCGGTGTAGCCGCGATGGACCAGCTTGTAGAGATGGTTCTGCGATTGGCCGTTGCGGCGCGCATCGCGGATCAGATGCTTCGACAGCTGGGCGTACTGGATGCCGTAATCCTCCTCGCCGCATTCGCCGAGGGTGCGGCCGTCGAAGCCGATGATCGCGGAGTGACCGAAGTAAGAGTAGACGCCGTCGAAGCCGGCGGCATTGGCGACCGCGACATAGACGTTGTTGGCCCAGGCCATCGCCTTGGAGATCATGACCTGCTGCTCCTTGGCCGGATACATGTAGCCCTGGCAGCGCACGATCAGCTCTGCGCCCTTCATGGCGCAGTCGCGCCAGATCTCCGGATAATTGCCGTCATCGCAGATGATTAGGCTGACCTTCAGCCCCTTCGGACCCTCGGAGACATAGGTGCAGTTGCCGGGGTACCAGCCTTCGATCGGCACCCACGGCATGATCTTGCGGTACTTCTGCACGATCTCGCCCTTGTCGTTCATCAGGATCAGGGTGTTGTAGGGCGCCTTGTGCGGATGCTCTTCGTGGCGTTCGCCGGTGAGCGAGAACACGCCCCACACTTTTGCCTTGCGGCAGGCCTCGGCAAAGATCGCGGTTTCCTCGCCCGGCACGACGGAGGCCGTCTCGTACATCTCCTTGGAATCGTACATGATGCCTTGCGTGGAATATTCCGGGAAGATCACGAGATCCATGCCGGGCAGGCCGAGCTTCATGCCGACGATCATGTCGGCGATCTTGCGAGCATTGTCGAGCACCTCAGCCTTGGTGTGCAGGCGGGGCATCTTGTAATTGACCACCGCGACGCCGACCGTGTCGTTGCTGCTGGAAATGTCACCGTGAAGCATGTTGAGCGCTCCTGTCTTCCGTTCGTGTGGGTCGTGGGTTAGTGGCTGATCATCCAGGGCCGCGCGGTCGGAAAGCCCTTGGCGCCGCTTTTGGTCTTGGTCATCAGCCGCGCGGGCTTTTTCCTGTCCGTCGGGGCTCTTGTCCTTCACGGACTTGCCCGAGGAGCAGCAGCCGCAGCCCGGGCCGTGCGAGGCCTTGTATTGCGCCAGCGTTTGCGGCGCGTGGGTGCTGCGCTCGTTGACGGCGTGCGCCTTGCGCTTCTCCGCCGGCATGCAGAAGAAGTTCGGCGCGGTCAGGATGACGCGGGGCGCCATGGTCTCGCAGTGCGGACAGCTTTGCGGATCGTCGCATTCGGCCATCGGGCGCAGGTCCTTGAAGGGACCGCAATCGTCACAGAGATATTCGTAGACCGGCATCGCATCACCTACGCTCTTGCCTGTTCACACAACTCGCTGCCACCGTGCGCGTGGCGACAGCCCCTCACCCCGACCCTCTCCCCGTAAGAACGGGGAGAGGGGCGCGGCGTCATTTGTCCGGCGAGATCGGCATCTGGATATCGCCGGTGATGTGCTTGATGGGTCCGGCCGCCGACGGCATCACGTCGAAGTCGAAGATCTCGGTCGGCAGCCACAGCGTGGCGCAGGCGTTGGGCACGTCGACAACGCCGGAGATGTGGCCCTGGCACGGTGCGGTGCCGAGGATCGAATAGGCCTGGGCGCCGGAATAGCCGAACTTCTTGAGATACTCGATGGCGTTGAGGCAGGCCTGACGATAGGCGATGTGGACGTCGAGATAATGCTGCTTGCCGGCCTCGTCGACCGAGATACCTTCGAAGATCAGATAGTCCTTGTAGTTCGGCGTGATCGGCGACGGCTTGAAGATCGGGTTCTTGATGCCGTATTTCGACATGCCGTCCTTGATCACCTCGACCTTGAGGTGCAGCCAGCCGGCCATTTCGATGGCGCCGCAGAAGGTGATCTCGCCGTCGCCCTGGCTGAAATGCAGGTCGCCCATCGAGAGACCGGCGCCGGGGACGTAGACCGGGAAGTAGATCTTCGAGCCGCGCGAGAGATCCTTGATGTCGCAGTTGCCGCCATGCTCGCGCGGCGGCACGGTGCGCGCACCCTCTGCACCGATCTTGGCTTTCACATCGCCCTTGGCGCGGCCGCCATGGGCGGTCGGCGCGAACGGCGGATTGGCAAGGCCGGGCACGCGTGTCGGGTTGGTCGAGATCAGCTCGGCCTCGCGCTTGTTCCAGGTCTCCAGCATCTTGGGATCGGGAAGACAGCCGATCAGGCCGGGATGGATGAGACCTGCAAAGTTGACGCCGGGCACGTGACGCGACGAGGTGTAGAGACCCTTGATGTCCCAGATCGACTTCTGCGCCAGCGGGAAGTGGTCGGTGAGAAAGCCGCCGCCGTTCTGCTTGGAGAAGAAGCCGTTGAAGCCCCACAGGCTCTCCTTGAGCGGGCCGACGTCGAGCAGGTCGACGACGAGGAGGTCGCCGGGCTCTGCGCCCTTGACGCCGATCGGGCCGGAGAGGAAGTGCACGATCGACAGGTCGATGTCGCGCACGTCGTCGGCGGAATCGTTGTTCTTGATGAAGCCGCCGGTCCAATCATAGGTCTCGATGATGAAATCGTCGCCGGGATTGACCCAGGCCACGATCGGAATGTCGGGGTGCCAGCGGTTATGCACCATGTCATTTTCATAGGCCGATTTGGTGAGATCGACCTTGATCAGTGTCTCTGGCATCGAGATGCTCCCCTTTTACACGGTTGGTTAGACGGACAGATATTTCGAGACCTGCGCGGCATCGACGGCATCGCGCGGATCGTCGCGCACGATCTCGCCGTTCTCGATCACCAGCACGCGGTCGGCGATGTCGAGCGCGAAGCTCAGGACCTGCTCGGAGACGACGATCGAGAGCCCCTTCTCGTCGCGGATGCGCTTCAAGGTGCGCGCCATCTCCTTGATGATGGAGGGCTGAATGCCTTCGGTCGGCTCGTCCAGCAGCAGCACCTTCGGCTTGGTGGCGAGCGCGCGCGCGATCGCCAATTGTTGCTGTTGCCCGCCCGAGAGATTGCCGCCGCGGCGGCCCTTCATCTCCAGCAGCACCGGGAACAATTCGTAGATGTCGTCAGGCACCTCCGAGCCGCCGGACACGACCAGCCCGGTCTCGATGTTCTCCTTCACCGTCATGGTGGAGAAGATCATGCGGCCCTGCGGCACGTAGGCGAGGCCCTTGGCGACGCGTTCGTAGCTCTTGAGGTTGCCGAGCTCGGCGCCGTCCATGCTCACCGAGCCGCTTCGAGCCGGCAGGATGCCCATCAGCGACTTCATCAGCGTGGTCTTGCCCATGCCGTTGCGGCCCATGATCGCGACGATCTCGTTCGCCGCGACCTTGACGTTGAGCCCGTGCAGCACCTCGCTCTGGCCGTAGGCGACGTGGAGATCGGAAATAGCCAGCATGATGCGCTCCTAGGCTCGCTGTTGCTTCACCTCTCCCCACCGGGGAGAGGTCGGCGCGTAGCGCCGGGTGAGGGGGCGCAAGAAGCCTATCGAGGGACCGGAACCCCTCACCCGAATGGCTGCGCCATTCGACCTCTCCCTACGGGAGAGGTGAACGGAGTGCGCAGCGCTCGTCCGCCCCGTACGCACCATCTCAGTGCCCCAGATAGACTTCGACGACGTTGGGATCGTTCTTGACCTTCTCCATCGTCCCTTCCGATAGGATCTGGCCCTGGTGCAGCACGGTGACCTTGTGCGCGATGTCCTCGACGAACTTCATGTCGTGCTCGATCACCAGCACCGAACGGTTCTTGATGATGCGGTTGAGCAGCTCGGCGGTCTTGACGCGCTCCGAGACGCTCATGCCGGCGACGGGCTCGTCGAGCATCAACAGGTCGGGATCCTGGATCAGCAGCATGCCGATCTCGAGCCACTGTTTCTGGCCATGGCTGAGCTCGTCGGCATAGGTGTTGAGCTTGTCCTTGAGGAAGATCATCTCCGCGACCTCCTCGACCCGGTCTTTGACCAGCTGATCGCGCTGAAAAGTCAGCGAGCCGAACACGGTGCGGCCGCGCGGGAACGAGATCTCGAGATTCTCGAACACGGTGAGATCCTCGAACACCGACGGCGTCTGAAACTTGCGTCCGACGCCGGTCTGCACGATCTCGTTCTCCTTCATCTTCGTGAGCTCCTTGCCACGAAACTGGATCGAGCCCGAGGTCGCCTTGGTCTTGCCGCAGATCAGGTCGAGCACCGTGGTCTTGCCGGCGCCGTTGGGACCGATGATGACGCGGATCTCGTTCTCCTCGACGTAGAAGGAGAGGTCGTTGACCGCCTTGAAGCCGTCGAACGAGACGGTGAGGCCGGAGACCGCGAGCAGGAAGTCCTTGGGCTGGTGTCCAATGAGCATGATCTACCCCCTCACTCTGCCGGCGCGCCGTCGGCGACCGAATTGTCGTTCCAGCCCGCCTTCGCCTTGCGCGAGACGAACAGCCGGTCGATGCGCGGCTGCACGTAGTCGGCCCAGAGCCCGGACAGGCCGTTCGGGAAAGCGAGCACGACCGCGATGAACAGCGCGCCAAGGCCGAACAGCCAGAGTTGCGGGAAAGATTCCGACAGGCTGGTCTTGGCGAAATTCACCAGGATGGCGCCCCAGATTGCCCCGAAGATCGACATCCGTCCGCCGACCGCGGTGTAGATCACCATCTCGATCGACGGCACGATGCCGACGAAGGACGGCGACATGAATCCGACATTGAGCGCGAACATGGCGCCGCCGATCGCGGCGAAGATCGCGGCCATGCAGAAGGCGAAGATCTTGAAGTTGGCGACGCTGTAGCCGGAGAAGCGGACGCGGTCCTCCTGCTCGCGCATCGCCACCAGGATGCGGCCGAGCTTGGTCAGACGGATGAACTGCGCGATGCCGATGCAGGCGAACAGCAGCACCACCTCGACGAAGTACAGGATGACCTTGGCGTGGTCGGGCCGGATGTCCCAGCCCTTGAGCGTGCGCAGGTCGGTCATGCCGTTGATGCCGCCGGTATAGCCCTGTTGACCGACGATCAGGATGGTGAGGATGGCGGCGACGGCCTGGGTGATGATCGCGAAATAGGTGCCGCCGACGCGGCGCTTGAACATCGCGGTGCCGATGATCAGGGCGAACAGGCCGGGCACCAGGATGATGGCGAGGATGGTGAAGGTGAGGCTGTGAAACGGCTGCCAGAACAACGGCAGCGCCGTGATCTGATTCCAGTCCATGAAATCGGGAATGCCGGGCGTCGACTGGATCTTGGTGTTCTCGACGCTGGAGGCCTCGAGCTTGAGAAACATCGCCATGCAATAGCCGCCGAGGCCGAAGAACACGCCCTGCCCCAGGCTCAGGATGCCGCCATAGCCCCAGCACAGCACGAGGCCGAGCGCGACAAAGGCGTAGGTCAGATATTTCGCGACCAGGTTGAGGCGGAATACATCCAGCGTCAGCGGCAGGATCACGAACAGCACGGCGGCGAGCGCAATGAAGCCCATCAGTTCGGATCGGTTGAAGAAGCGTGAGTTGATGATCATGACTTGCCTGCTTCTCGTTATTTGCGGACCTTGAGGGCGAACAGACCCTGCGGCCGCAGCATCAGGATGCCGACGACGGCGAGCAGCGTGAGCACCTTGGCCATCGAGCCCGACATGAAGAATTCGAGCGTCGATTGCGTCTGCGAGATCGAGAACGCGGAGGCGATGGTGCCGAGCAGGCTGGCGGCGCCGCCGAACACGACGACGAGGAACGTATCCACGATGTAGAGCTGGCCCGAGGTCGGCCCGGTCGAGCCGATCATGGTGAAGGCGCTGCCGGCGACACCGGCGATGCCGCAGCCGAGGCCGAAGGTGTAGCGATCGACCTTCTCGGTGTTGATGCCGACCGCGCCGGCCATGATGCGGTTTTGCACGACCGCGCGCACCTGGCGGCCCCAGCGCGACATGTAGAGAACGTAGGCGACGCAGATGGTGATCAGCACGGTGAGGCACATCACGAAGACGCCGTTGATCGGCACCTCGATGCTATCGGTGACGCGCAGCGAGCCCAGCATCCATTGCGGCAGCTCGACGCCGACCTCGCGCGCGCCGAACACCGAGCGATAGGCCTGCTGCAGCATCAGGCTGAGGCCCCAGGTCGCGAGCAGCGTATCGAGCGGGCGCTTATAGAGGTGCCGGATCAGCACCCATTCCACCAGCATGCCCAGCGCGCCGGATGCGAGGAAGGCCAATATCATGGCAAGGAAGAAGTAGCCGCTGAACAGGCTCGGCAAATAGGCCTGAAAGAGATTGGAGGTCATCCAGGTGACGTAGGCCCCGAGGATCATGAACTCGCCATGGGCCATGTTGATGACGCCCATCTGGCCGAAGATGATCGCAAGGCCGAGCGCCATCAGGACATAGACGGAGAACAGGATCAGTCCGGCAAACCCCTGCATGACGAAGATCGAGCCGAGGTCGCCAATCGAATAGTCGCCGAACATCCATGTCCTCCGTCGGGAAAGGGTCCCGCGTCGCGAGCAGGTTCGCGACGCGGGGGCTTGAGGCATGGACTTGCGGTCCACGCCAGGGAGCGGTTTTGCCTCGAGGGAAAGTGCGACGGGCGACTTACTGGTAGCCCTTCGGGAACGGATCCGGCTCGACGAGGTCGGCGGTCTCGAAGATCAGCTCGAACTGGCCATCGAGCTTGGCGCGCCCCACCCGGGTCTTCGACCAGAGGTGATGGTTCTCGTGGATGCGCACATAGCCTTCCGGCGCGCCCTTGAACTCGACGCCCGGCGAAGCCGCCGCGATCTTGTCGACGTCGAAGGAGCCGGCCTTCTCGACCGTCAGCTTCCACAGCCAGGGGCCGAGATAGGCAGCCTGGGTGACGTCTCCGATCACGGTCTTCTCGCCCCACATCTTCTTGAACGCGGAGACGAATGCCTTGTTGTTCGCATTGTCGAGCGACTGGAAGTACTTCATGCAGGCGTACGCGCCCGCGATGTTCTCGCCGCCGATACCGTCGATCTCGTCCTCCGTCACCGAGATCGTGAGCAGCGGCTGCTTGGCGAGATCGACGCCGGCCGCCTTGAGCTGCTTGTAGAAAGCGACGTTGGAACCGCCGACGACGTCGGTGAAGATGACGTCCGGCTTGGTCAGCTTGATCTTGTTGATGACCGAGTTGAACTGCGTCGAGCCGAGCGCGTAGTACTCCTCGCCGACGACCTTGCCCTTGAGCACGTTTTCGACGTGCTTGCGGGCGATCTTGTTGGAGGTGCGCGGCCAGATGTAGTCCGAGCCGATGAAGAAGAACGACTTGGCGCCCTTCTCCTTGGCGATCCAGTTCAGGCCGGCGAGGATCTGCTGGGTCGCTTCCTGGCCGGTGTAGATCACGTTCTTGGACTGCTCGAGGCCTTCGTAGAAGGTCGGGTAGTACAGCATGCCGTTATACTGCTCGACGACCGGAAGCACCGCCTTGCGCGAGGCCGAGGTCCAGCAGCCCATGATCGCCGCGACCTTGTCGTTGACGAGGAGCTTCTTCGCCTTCTCGGCGAAGGTCGGCCAGTCCGATGCGCCGTCCTCCTGGATGAACTTGATCTTGCGGCCGAGCACGCCGCCGGCGGCGTTGATCTGCTCGATCGCGAGCTTTTCGGCCTGGATCGAGCCGGTTTCGGAGATCGCCATGGTGCCGGTCGCCGAATGCAGGATGCCGACCGTGACCTCGGTGTCGGTGACGGCCAGGCCCGTGGTATTGACCGCCGAGGTCGCCGGCGCCTGCGCAAAGGACGCCCGCGGCAGCATCGTGATGGCCGGCACGGCCGCCATCCCCATCAACAATTTGCGCCGCAGCGGCGACAACAGGCCCTTGTTTGCTTCGTCTGACATGAGCACCCCACTTTTGTTCGAGAACAGGCGATTGGTGCCGTGAGGATGGCTCGAATTTATGCAGCGCACGCATACGCAAGATCGCGTATACTGCACCGCAAAATGCCGACGTAGGCTTCTGGTACGGAATTTGCGAGGGGTCCGGGTCCGTATCGGGAGTGGGGTTAAGTGGCAGGGCGGCAGCGAATAGACCGCGTCAGGCGCCAGTACAATCAATGGGTCGCCAACCAGACGCTGGAAGATTACGCCCTGCGCTTCACCGCCAAGAGCGCGCGGCGCTGGTCCGCCGCCCGCGTCGCCAACACGGCACTGGGCGCGATCTCGTTCCTGGCGATGGAGGCGATCGGCGGGACCATCACGCTGAACTATGGCGTCACCAACGCGACCGCGGCCATCGTCGTGGTCTCCGTCATCATCTTCGGCTGCGGGGTGCCGATTGCATACTATGCCGCCAAATGCGGCATCGACATCGACCTGCTGACGCGGGGTGCCGGCTTCGGCTACATCGGCTCGACCGTCACCTCGCTGATCTACGCGTCCTTCACTTTCATCTTCTTCGCGATCGAGGCCGTGATCCTCGCCTCCGCGCTCGAGATGTGCTTCGGGATTCCGCGGCCGGTCGGCTATCTCATCAGCGCCGTCGTCATCATCCCGCTGGTGGCCTATGGCATCACGCTGATCAGCCGCTTCCAATTGTGGACGCAGCCCCTGTGGGTGATCCTTCACATCATCCCGTTCGCCGCGATCGCCTGGCATAACCCGCACTCTTTCGCGGAGTGGCACAAATTCTCCGGCGAGCACGGCGACCTCAACGGACATTTCGATCTCCTGCTGTTTGGCGTTGCGGCCTCGGTCGTGTTCTCGCTGGTGGCGCAGATCGGCGAGCAGGTCGACTTCCTGCGGTTCCTGCCGCGCGATCGCCGCGCCTCCAGGGCCTCCTGGTGGATGGCGCTGATGAGCGCCGGGCCGGGCTGGATCGTGCTGGGCGCGCTGAAGCTGCTGGCGGGCTCGTTCCTCGCCTTCTTTGCACTCAGCCATGGCGTGCCGCCCGAGGAGGCCGCCGAGCCGGCGCACATGTATCTCGAAGCGTTCCGCTACGTGCTGTCGCAGCCTGACCTCGCTTTGGCCTTGACCGGCACCTTCGTGATCCTGTCGCAGGTCAAGATCAACGTCACTAACGCCTATGCCGGCTCGATCGCCTGGTCGAACTTCTTCTCGCGTTTGACCCACAGCCATCCCGGGCGCGTGGTCTGGCTGGTCTTCAACGTTATCGTGGCCCTGCTGCTGATGGAGATCGGCGTCTACAAGGCGCTGGAGCAGACGCTGGCGCTCTATTCCAACGTCGCGATCGCCTGGGTCGGCGCGCTGGTCGCCGACCTCGTCATCAACAAGCCGCTCGGATTGCGGCCGCAGCAGATCGAGTTCAAGCGCGCGCATCTCTACGACGTCAACCCGGTAGGCGTGGGAGCGATGACGATCGCAACCATCGTCTCCATCAGCGCCTTCTACGGCCTGTTCGGGCCGACCGCGAAGGCGCTGTCGGCCTTCATCGCGCTCGCGGCGGCCTTCCTCACGGCACCGTTGATCGCCTGGGCCACGGACGGCAAGTACTACATCGCGCGCAAGCCGAAGCGGAGCTGGCAGAACATCGAGGCGATCCAGTGCTGCATCTGCGAGCACTCGTTCGAGCCGGAGGACATGGCCTCCTGCCCCGCTTATGCAGGCCCGATCTGCTCGCTGTGCTGTTCGCTGGACGCGCGCTGCCACGATCTCTGCAAGCCGCACGCAAGATTCCAGGCGCAGGTGTCGGAGACGCTGGGCAGGCTGATGCCGCAACCGATCTATGCCCGGATCAACTCGCAAGTCGGCCACTATATCGGCGTGTTCGTGATCTCCGCCGGCCTGATCGCCCTGGTGCTGGGACTGATCTATCTTCAGACGTCGGCGAGCGTGCACGGCGACAACGAGCTCGTGTCCGACGTGCTGTGGAAGGTGTTCTTCTCGCTCAGCATCATCATCGGCGTGGTGGCGTGGCTGTTCGTGCTGGCGCAGCAGAGCCGTCGCGCCGCCGAGGCCGAGACGCGGCGTCAGACCACGCTGCTGATCCAGGAGATCGATGCGCACAAGCGCACCGACGCCGAGCTCCAGCGTGCCAAGGAAGTTGCCGAATCCGCCAACCTCGCCAAGAGCCGCTATGTGGTGGGGTTGAGCCACGAGCTGCGCTCGCCGCTCAATGCGATCAGCGGCTACGCGCAGCTGCTCGAGCAGGATACGAGCCTTGGCGCCAAGCCGCGCGACCAGGTCCGCGTCGTCCGCCGCAGCGCCGACCATCTCTCCGGCCTGATCGACGGCATCCTGGACATCTCCAAGATCGAGGCAGGGCGGCTGTATTTGTCGCGCGACGAGGTGCGCCTGAGCGAATTCCTCGACCAGCTCGTCGGCATGTTCCGCCTCCAGGCCGCGGCCAGGGGCATCGACTTCGTGTTCAGGCGGCCGGCAACGCTGCCGCGCGTCGTCTATGCCGACGAGAAGCGGCTGCGTCAGGTGCTGATCAACCTGCTCTCGAACGCCATCAAGTTCACCCAGTCCGGCAGCGTGCAGTTCGTGGTGCACTATCGCAGCCCCGTCGCCGAGTTCGAGGTGATCGACACCGGCCCGGGCATTCAGGGCGGCGATCTCGAACGCATCTTCGCGCCCTTCGAGCGGGGCGCGCTCGGCGCCTCGCAGCCGCAGACCGGCACCGGGCTCGGGCTCACCATCAGCCGCCTGCTCGCCGGCGTGATGGGCGGGGACATCAAGGTCACGAGCACGGTCGGCACAGGCTCGACGTTCAAGGTCAAGATCCTGCTCTCGGAGGTCACCAATCCCCAGCGCATCGCGCCGGTGGAGGCGCCGGTCTCCGGCTATCACGGCGCGCGCAAGACCATCCTCGTCACCGACGATGATCCCGTGCATCGCGACCTCCTGCGCGAGGTGCTGACGCCGCTCGGCTTCATCCTGCTGAGCGCGCCCGACGGCGCCGGCTGCCTCGCACTGGCGCAGCATTGCCGGCCCGATCTGTTCCTGCTCGACATCTCGATGCCCGCCATGGATGGGTGGGCGGTCGCCGAGGCCTTGCGCGCCAGCGGCCATCATCAGGCGCGCATCCTGATGGTGTCGGCAAGCGCGCTCGAGGCCCATGGCGCGCCATTGGCGCAGCCCTTCCACGACGGCTACCTGATGAAGCCGATCGACATCCCGCGGCTGCTGGCGACGATTCGCCAGCTCCTCAAGATCGAATGGCAATACGGCTCGGAAGACGTCGCGGTGCCGTTCTGGCATCCGGAGACCGGATCGAAGCCGCCGCTGCGGCATATCGAGGCGCTGATCGGGCTCGGCCAGATCGGCTACGTCAAGGGCATCCAGCTGAAGCTGGACGAGATCGGCAGTGAGCACCCCGAGCATGCCGACTTCGTCGCGCAGATGCGGTTGCTGGTCGACCGCTTCGATCTCGACCAGTACATGGCCACATTGAAGACGTTGCATGCTTATGAGCATTGAACCGAAGAAGCGCGACGTCGCGCTGGTTGTCGACGATTCCCCGGAGACGCTGCGGCTGCTCACCGACGCGCTCGACGGCGCCGGCATGACGGTGATGGTGGCGCTCGACGGCGCCGCGGCAATGCGCATCGTCGACCAGATCACGCCCGACATCATCCTGCTCGATGCCGTGATGCCGGGGATCGACGGGTTCGAGACCTGTCGCCGGCTCAAGCGCGATGCGGGCCTCGCCAATGTCCCGGTGATCTTCATGACGGGCCTCGCCGAGACCGAGCACATCGTGCGTGGACTGGAAGCCGGCGGCGTCGATTACGTGACCAAGCCGATCGTAATCGAGGAGATGCTGGCGCGGATCCGCGTCCATCTCGGCAATGCCCGGCTGACCCAGAGCGCGCGCGCCGCGCTCGACGTCTCCGGCCGTTTCCTGTTCGCGGTCGATCGCCAGGGCAATTTGCTGTGGGCGACGCCGCAGGCGCAGAAGCTGCTGTCCGACCATCACGGCGCACAGGCCGACGACTTCGTGCTGCCGCCGGCACTGCTGCAATGGCTCGAGCAGGCGAAGATCAAGAGCGGCTCGAAATCCCAGGCCGCGTCGCTGCCTGACAATCCGCAGCTCCGCTTCTACTACATGGGCGAGACCGCGCCGAACGAATTTTTGCTGCGGCTGTCCAAGGAAGCCGGCACCGCGCTGCCGCCCGAATTCACCAGCGAGCTCGGCCTCACCACGCGCGAGGGCGAGGTGCTGGCCTGGCTCAGCAAGGGCAAGACCAACCGCGACATCGCGCAAATTCTGGGCCTCAGCCCGCGCACCGTCGACAAGCACCTGGAGCAGATCTACGCCAAGCTCGGCGTCGAGAACCGGACCGCCGCAGCGGCGATCGCGGCGAATGCGACGAGGCGGAATTCGTGAGCGGCGTGTGAATGCGTTGGAACGCCGCCAGCCCAGTAAACAGCGTCGTCCCGGACAAGCGCAGCGAAGCGGAGCGCCGATCCGGGACCCATAGCCACAGGGAGTAGTTTGGCGAAGACTCGGAGTAGCCAGCTCGCTCTATAACCACCGCCTCGGAGTATGGGTCCCGGGCTCGCTTCGCGCCCCGGGACGACAGTGGGGTGTGGGGTGAGCATCGCCGCCCCTCACCTACGAACGATCTCAACCGTAAACAAACGCCTTGTCGTCCAGGTCCGTCTTCGGGATCTCGTCCTTCTCGGTCCAGTAATCCTGGCTGTGCTGCCATTCCGGCTTGTCGCCGCGCTTGGGCAACAGGTTCATGTTGCGCATCATGTAGCCGGGGTTGAAGTTTTCCGGGTCGATCCAGGGCAGGATCGGCATGTTGTGGTCCTCGGGGCGCAAGCTCACCTCGACCTTCTTGGCACCCTTCGCCTTCATGTGGCCGAGCAGCCGGCAGACGAAATCGGCGACGAGATCGACGCGCAGCGTCCAGCTGGCGCGGAAATAGCCGAACACCCAGACCATGTTCGGCACGCCCGTGAACATCATGCCGCGATAGGTGACGGTGTCGCCGAAGGCGAGCGGCTTACCGTCGACCTCGAAGGCGATGTCGCCGAGCGCCGCGAGATTGAAGCCGGTCGCGGTGACGATGACATCGGCCTCGAGCAGCTTGCCGGACTTGAGCAGGGTGCCGTTCTCGACGAAGCATTCGATCTCGTCGGTGACGACGGAGGCCTTGCCGCTGGCGATTCCCTTGAACAAATCGGCATCCGGCACAAAGGCGATGCGCTGCCGCCACGGCCGGTATTTTGGCGTGAAGTGGGTCTCGACGTCGTAGTCGGGACCGAGCACGGCGCTGATCTGGCCGATCAACTCCTTCTTCACTTGCTCGGGCTTGGACACGCAAAGCTTGGTGAAGGCGTCCTGCTCGAACAGGATCTTGCGCCGCACGATCTCGTGGATCCAGGCTTCGTCGACCTGCAGCCGTCGCAGCTCCTCCGCGATCTCGATGGCGTTGCGGCCGAGGCGGAAATAGGTCGGCGAGCGCTGCAGCATGGTGACATGGGCGCATTTGTCGGTGATGTTCGGCACCAGCGTTGCCGCGGTGGCGCCCGAGCCGATCACCACCACCTTCTTGTTCGCGAGATCGATATCGTCGGGCCATGTCTGCGGATGGACGATGCGGCCCTTGAAGCGATCCATGCCCTTCCATTCCGGCGTGTAGCCTTCGGAATGGCGATAATAGCCCTGGCACATCCAGAGGAAGTTGGCCGTGAACGTCCTGGGTTCGCCGGTGTCGGTCGTCACCGCCTCGATGGTCCAGAGATTCTGCTCGCTCGACCAGCTCGCGGAATTGATCTTGTGCTTGTAGCGGATGTGCCGCGCAATATCGTTGTCGTCGATCACCTCCTTCATATAGGTGAGGATCTCCTCGGCGGTCGCAATCGGCGGGCCGACCCAAGGCTTGAAGCTGTAGCCGAAGGTATGGAGATCACTGTCGGAGCGAATGCCGGGATAGCGATGTGTGCTCCAGGTGCCGCCGAACGTTTCCTGCGTCTCCAGGATGACGTAGCTCGTGCCCGGAAGCTGCTTCTGGATGTGATAGGCGCTACCGATGCCGGAGATGCCGGCGCCGACGATCAGCACGTCGAAATGTTCAGAAGCCTGTTTGGCCGTGGCGTGACTGCGAACAGCGACATTCATTGTTGCTTCTATGCCTTGCTTGTCTTTGTGGCCGTCCTTGACCAGACGGCGCGTTTCCTCCGCGACGGGCATGATCACCCGCCGCGCCTCCGCTTCAAAATGACATAGATCAAGTCGCGGTCAAATCACAGTGCCGCACCCCAGCTCCGCGCGGTCTGCAAGATCCAGTCGCGATAGAGCGTCAGCGGCGTCACGCCGGTCAAGCCGCCGCAACCGTCGGCGCCGTTCGGTCCTGTCGACCAGCTGATGAGGCCGACGAGCGCGGGACCGTTCGGCCTGTCCTCGAACACGGGGCCGCCGGAATCGCCGGTGCAGGCGCCAATTCCGTCGCGAACACCGTTGGTTACGGGATCGACCAGGCGAATCTGGAGCGTGCCGGGCTGTCCGGTTGCAACGAGGCCGGCCACGCGCGTGGTACCGCCGCTCTTGCCGTCACCGCGAACCGTGACGCCAATGCCGGCGATGACGAAACGGCTGCCGACCTGAATTGGAATCGCGGGCATGCCGACCGTCACCGTGGATTTTCCCTTCAATGGAATTTCCAATTGCAGCAGCGCCACGTCGGCGGTGGCGCGATGCGCCTGCATCGCCTGCATGTTGAAGTTCGGATGGATCGCGACGGTGCGCACGTTCAGCAATTGCGGCTGGCCGTCGCCGCCGCGATCGACGACCTTGTAATCCGCGCCGGGCTGAACACAGTGCGCGACTGTCAGGATTACCCGTGGCGCAATCAGGCTGCCGGTGCAGAAATTGCCGCGCGAGCCGACGATGGTGACGACGGCGCGAGCGACGCCATCGGCCTGCGGCGTGCCGCCGCCGACAATGGCGTAAGCGGGCGTCGCGAGCAGCAGCGCAGCTGCGATGAAGGCGGCAGGCTTCTTCATGGAAACACGCATCGGCATCGGTGAAGGCGGGCGATTGCTTCGGACTGGCTCTTGCCGATAGCGCATGCTAGCCCTCTTGGAAAGCAATTGACGAGGGCAGGATAGTGGCGATCGAGGCGGTGATCTTTGATTTTGGCGGCGTGCTGACGAGTTCGCCCTTCGAGGCGTTCACGCGGTTCGAGACCGAGCGCGGCCTGCCCGCCGATATCATCCGGCGCACCAACGCCGCCAATCATCTGGAAAACGCCTGGGCCAGGTTCGAGCGCGCCGAAGTGGACATTGAGACCTTCGACCAATTGTTCGCCGCCGAATCGCTCGCGCTCGGCGCGGAGGTGCGCGGCCGCGACGTGCTGCCGCTGCTGCAGGGCGATCTGCGCCCGGAGATGGTCGAGGCCCTGAAGCGCATCAAGGCGCAGTTCAAGACCGGTTGCATCACCAATAATCTGCCGGCCAACGCGATCGGCAGCATGACCGGGCGTTCGCTTTACATTGCCGAAGTCATGGTGCTGTTCGACCATGTCATCGAGTCCGCCAAGATCGGTCTGCGCAAGCCGGATCCGCGCATCTACCAGATGATGGTCGAGACGCTGAAGGTCGATCCGAACAATTGCGTCTATCTCGACGATCTCGGCGTCAATCTGAAGCCGGCGCGCGAGATGGGCATGACCACGATCAAGGTGACGAGCGGCGCGCAGGCGATTGCGGAGCTGGAGAAGGCGACGGGGCTGAAGTTGGGGTAGCGCATCATACTCCGTCAATGCGAGCGCAGCGAAGCAATCCAGACTGCCTCCGCGGAAAGACTCTGGATTGCTTCGCTACGCTCGCAATGACGGCGTGGAGCCATCTCGCCTGGTGAACCGACTACTTCGCCGCGGTGGCGATGCGCTCCGGGAACGCAGTTGCCAGCGCGGCACGATCCGGCTTGAGCACACCGCGCTCCGTGATGAGACCGGTGACGAGCCGCGCCGGGGTCACGTCGAAGGCGTAGTTCGCGACCGGCGATCCCTCCGGCACGATCCGCACCGTCTCAAGCCGGCCGTCGGCGGTACGTCCAGTCATGTCGGTGACCTCCACGCCGCTGCGCTGCTCGATCGGGATGTCGCGGATGCCGTCATGGACGGCGAAATCGATCGTGGGAGACGGCAGCGCGACGTAGAACGGCACGCCATTGTCATGCGCGGCGAGCGCCTTCAGGTAGGTGCCGATCTTGTTGCATACGTCGCCATTGGCGGCGACGCGGTCGGTGCCGACGATGGCGAGATCGACCATGCCGTGCTGCATCAGGTGCCCGCCGGTATTGTCCGGGATTACCGTATGCGGCACGCCGTGATGGCCGAGCTCCCAGGCCGTGAGCGAAGCGCCCTGATTCCGTGGCCGGGTCTCGTCGACCCAGACATGGACCTTGATGCCGCGCTCATGCGCGAGATAGATCGGCGCCGTCGCCGTGCCCCAGTCGACGGTGGCAAGCCAGCCGGCGTTGCAATGAGTCAGCACGTTGACCACTTCGCCCGGCTTCTTCGCCGCGATCGCCTCGATCAGCTCAAGGCCGTTGCCGGCAATGCCGCGGTTGATCTCGACGTCCTGCTCGACGATCTCGTCGGCGCGCGCATAGGCCGCTTCCGCCCGTTCCACCGGGTCGATCGGCGCGAGCACGTAGCGCATCTCGTCCAGCGCCCATTTCAGGTTGATCGCGGTCGGGCGCGCCACGACCAGCGTGTCATAGGCGCGCTTCAGCCCGGCGTCGGAGGCGTCCTCGCGCATCGCGAGCGCCATGCCGTAAGCGGCGGTGGCGCCGATCAGCGGCGCGCCGCGCACCAGCATGTCGCTGATGGCAACGGCCGCATCTTCACACGAGGTCAGCCGCGCAATGACGAATTCATGCGGCAACCGGCGCTGATCGATCGCGCCGACCGACCAGCCGTCGCGCTCGCGCCAGATGCTGCGGAAATGCTTGCCGTCGACCTTCATGGCATTCTGCCTTTTCGTTCTTCTTGCGTCTCACGCCCGCAGGATGCGCCCGGCCACCGCATCGAGCTTCTTCAGGAGCTCGGGATCGCGCGCCTCCGGCGCCGTGATCAGCGCGGTGTCGAGCGCACGGTCCGAACCGATCGGGCACGGCTCGTGCTCGCGCGGAAAATCCTTGGCCAGCCGCGCCACCAGAGCCTTCGCCTTGTCGGCGTTCGAATTCAGCACGCGGATGATGTCCTGCACGGTGACCGCATCGTGGTCGGGATGCCAGCAGTCGAAATCCGTCACCATCGCGACGGTGGCGTAGCAGAGCTCCGCCTCACGCGCGAGCTTGGCCTCGGGCATGTTGGTCATGCCGATCACGGAATAGCCTGATGTCTTGTAGGTCATGCTTTCCGCGTAAGTAGAGAATTGCGGCCCTTCCATGCAGACATAGGTGCCGCCGCGCGCGATCGCGATGCCCTCCGCTTCGGCGGCTGCCGCCAGATGGATGCGCAGCCGCGGCGAAACCGGGTGCGCCATCGACACGTGTGCGACACAACCGCGGCCGAAGAACGAGCTCTCGCGCTTGTGGGTGCGGTCGACGAACTGGTCGACGAGAACGAAGGTGCCGGGCGGCAGTTCCTCCCTGAAGGAGCCGCAGGCCGAGAGCGAGATCAGGTCGGTGACGCCGGCGCGCTTCAGCACGTCGATGTTGGCGCGATAGTTGATGTCGGACGGGGACAGCCGGTGCCCCTTGTCGTGCCGCGGCAGGAACACGATCGGCAGGCCGGCGATGGAGCCGCGCCGCAAGGGCGCAGACGGCTCGCCCCAGGGGCTCTTGATCACCTCTTCGCGCGCACCCTCGAGGCCGGGCAGGTCATAGATGCCCGAGCCGCCGATGATGCCCAATACCGCCTGCGTCATGCCTGCTCCACCGTGTCCGTCAAATGTGACATGGTTAAGCTATGCCAGTTTTCAGGCAATTTTGGAACGGGAGATGGTCTCGATTTGCGTCATGTCGAGCTCGCGCTGAAGCGACGAAGCAATCCAGACCGCCACCTCAGAGGCAGTCTGGATTGCTTCGCTTCGCTCGCAATGACGGAGGATAGATCCGGGTTAAGCCGCGGCCGCCAGCTGCAGCTGGGTCGCCACCATCCGCTCCAGCGTCTCGACGGACTGGAAATTCTCCGGCGTGATCTCGGACTGCGGGATGGTGAAGTCGAATTCGGCCTCGACCCCGAGCATGAGATTGACCATGTCCATCGAGGTCAGGCCGATATCGACGAGCTTGGCCGCGGGCGCAACGTCTGCGGCAAGCGAATTCTGTTCGAGAATGCCCTTCACCAGCTTGATGATGCGATTGCGCAAATCGGTATCGAAGGCCTGCATCGGCAAAATTCCCATCTGTTGATCGGGGTCGGACCGGACTGCCGGCTACGATGGTCGCGGCCTGCCGGTCCTGCAATGGGCGGCACCAATACTTCGCGTTTCTTAGTAAACGATGACTCAGATTGTCCGAAATCCAGGCTTCTTCCAGAGTCCTAACGTGATGCCGGAAAATCCGGTGATGCGAACAACCGGACCTTAACTGTTCGTTCGGAATTGGGTTTTGTTTACCCTCTATTTCATCGACGAATTTGAATTAAATCCGTAGCCTCGTCTCACAAGCAAAGATGGCTGGAGGATCGCTTCAAGCGGCATCGGGAATGGTGCCGGCGATCTCGAACGGCAAACCGGAGGCGGACGAGCATGAACGTGCGTGAAGCAGTCCTCACTGTCGACGAAACGAGCTATCTCGAGCAGGGTCCCTCCCTGATCGAGCGCGCCGTCCGGACCGCCGCCGCGGCCGCGGCCGACGCAGATGGGGTCGATCGCGACGCCCGCTTCCCGCACAAGGCCTTCGACGTCGCGCGTGAGCAGAAGCTGCTCGGCGTGATGGTTCCGGTCGAGTTCGGCGGCCTCAGTGCCTCGATTCACGACGTCACCGACATCTGCTACACGCTCGGACGCGCCTGCGCGTCCACGGCGATGATCTACGCGATGCACCAGACCAAGGTCGCCTGCGTCATCAGGCATGGCCATGGCATTCCCTGGATGGAGACCATGATGCGCCGGGTCGCCCGCGACCAGTGGCTGCTCGCCTCCTCCACCACCGAAGGCCAGAACGGGGGCAACATCCGCGCCAGCGCCGCCGCGGTCGACCATGCCGGCGACACCGTCTCGCTGATGCGCGACGCCACCGTGATCTCCTACGGCGCCGAAGCCGATGGCCTCGTCACCATCGCCCGCCGGGCAACCGACGCCGCCGCCTCCGACCAGGTGCTGCTGGCGCTCGCCAAGGACGATTATTCGCTGAAGCGGACGCTGGGTTGGGAAACGCTCGGCATGCGCGGCACCTGCTCGACCGGGTTCGAGCTGAAGGTCGACTGCCCCGCCGACCGCGTCTTCCCGGAATCCTACGACAAGATCCACGCCCAGACCATGACGCCGTTCGCGCATCTGTGCTGGTCGTCGGCCTGGGCCGGCATCGCCGCTGCGGCGGTAACGCGCGCGCAGGCCTTCATCCGCAAGGCGGCGCGCTCGTCCGGCGGGCAGATGCCTCCGGCCGCGGCGCACTTCACCGCCGCCAAGATGTCGCTGGCCAAGCTGCGCGCGCTGATCGCCGCCAATATCGACGCTTTCGCCCGCGTCGAGCATGACGAGCGTGCGCTGGCCTCGCTCGACTTCCAGTCCTCGATCACGCTTCTGAAGGTGCAGGCCTCCGAGCTCGCGGTCGAGACCGTGATGCATGCGATGCGTACCGCGGGTCTTGCCGGCTACCGCAACGACGGGGAATTCACCATGGGCCGCCACCTCCGCGACGTGCTGTCATCGCCGATCATGATCAACAACGACCGGATCCTGGCCAACGCCGCGACGTCGACATTGATGAGCGGGGTGCCGACGAGCCTTCGCGACTGACGTGCCTCCGCAATCGCTTCAACAAGAACAATTTTGAGATAGCAGGACATCGAACCATGAATATTGCCGTCCTCCCCAACTCGCCCGCCACCGCGCCGCAGATGACCGATCCGCTCGATCATCTCGCCGACAAGCTGTTCCACCGCATGGGCGCCGATGGCGTCTATGCCCGCACCGCACTCTATGAGGGCATCGTCGAGAAGCTCGCCGCGCTGATCACGGGCCATCGCGAGGCCGGCACCGAGGTGATGCGCTTCCCGCCGGTGATGAGCCGGGCGCAGCTGGAGAAGTCCGGCTATCTCAAGAGCTTTCCGAACCTGCTCGGCTGCGTCTGCGGCCTGCACGGCACCGAACGCGAGATCAACGCCGCGGTGAGCCGCTTCGATGCGGGCGGCGACTGGACGTCTTCGCTGTCGCCGGCCGATCTCGTGCTGTCTCCGGCCGCCTGCTATCCGGTCTACCCGATCGCGGCGAGCCGTGGCCAATTGCCGAAGGGCGGCCTGCGCTTCGATGTTGCCGCGGATTGCTTCCGCCGCGAACCGTCGAAGCATCTCGACCGGCTGCAATCGTTCCGCATGCGCGAATATGTCTGCATCGGCAGCCCCGATGACGTCGCCGATTTCCGCGAGCGCTGGATGGTGCGCGCGCAGAAGATCGCGACCGATCTCGGCCTCACCTTCCGCGTCGACTATGCCAGCGATCCGTTCTTCGGCCGGGTCGGCCAGATGAAGGCGGTGAGCCAGAAGCAGCAGCAGCTCAAGTTCGAGCTGCTCATCCCGCTGCGCTCGGAAGAGCAGCCGACGGCATGCATGAGCTTCAACTATCACCGCGAGCATTTCGGCACGACCTGGGCAATCCAGGACGCCGACGGCGAGCCGGCCCATACCGGCTGCGTTGCCTTCGGCATGGACCGTCTGGCCGTCGCCATGTTCCACACCCACGGCACCGATCTTTCCGCCTGGCCCGCCAAGGTGCGGGACGTCCTGGGCCTACAGCCGCCTGTCGCGGCCGAGGCCCATGGCGAAGGCTGGCGCTGACCCAACTCACGAGGCCGGCCATTTCCACGGGCAAGACGAGCGTGATCCATACCAAGGTCCGATGCCGCGAGATCACCGAGTCCGACGTCGATAAGATCGCGGACTTGCTGACGCGCGGCTTCGTCGGCCGTTCACGCGACTACTGGATTCAGGGTCTGCGCCGGCAGGCCTTCCGGACCGTACCGGAGGGCTATCCGCGCTTCGGCTACATGCTCGACGACGACGGCACGCCGGTCGGCGTGCTGCTCTTGATCTACAGCGCACGCAAGGAGGGCGAAGAGACCGCCATCCGGTGCAATTTGTCGAGCTGGTATGTCGACCCGGCCTACCGCAACTATGCTCCGCTGCTGACCAAGATCGCCCAGCGGCACAAGCACGTCACTTATTTCAACATCAGTCCGGCGCCGTGGACCTGGCCGATCATCGAGACGCAGGGCTTTCGCGCCTATTGCCGCGGCATATTCTTCTCCGTCCCTGCGTTGGCGCGCGTCCCGCGCTGGAACAAGATCGAGGTCATTCCGCAGCACGCCAAGGAGATCAAGGGGCTCTCCGAGGCGGAGACCGAGCTTCTGACGCGACATGCGCGCTACAATTGCCTCAGCCTGGTGTGCCGCACGCCGAAGGGAACGTTCCCCTTCGTCCTGCAACCGGTGCGCATCCGCCGCGGTTTCATCGCACCTCCCGCCATGAAGCTGATCTATTGCCGGAGCGCCGCGGAATATGCCGAATGCGCCGGCCGCATCGGACGGCTGCTGCTGCGGCTCGGCAAGATCGCGGTGGCGATCGACGCCAATGGGCCGGTACCCGGCCTCGTCGGCCTCTACACCGAGCGGCGCGGCCGGAAATACTTCAGGGGCCCGCATCAGCCACAGCTCGGCGACCTCACCGATACGGAGCTCGTGCTATACGGGCCGTAGAGCAACGCCGGCTCTGTCGTCTGCACGAGCGGAGCGGGAGCATCGCCGCGCTCATCCGGAGCTAGGGCCTATCGCCTTGGCGGCGGGCCGTTTACGCGTGCGCTCACCATCGCAGGTCACCCTCCGTAAACTACGGCGCTTAAGGGAATTTTCCGGCCTCTTCGTTACCCTCGGCGGCTGAATTAGGTTGCATTAAGTCTATTGCTGGCCGAGGCCCCGCCGACCCCATGATGTCGACCCGCGACACCGAGCTTGGTACAGGCCGTGAGCAGGGCCCGGGCGCCCTGGTCGCGCTGAGCCAGCTTGCGCTCGACCACATGGAGCAAGGCGTCTGCGTTTACGACGCCGACAACCGGATCGTGCTGGCGAACCAGCGCTACCTCACGCTGTTCGACATGTCGGCCGAAATCGTGCGGGTCGGCACCAGCTACCGGGAGGTGCTCGCGCACAGCGCAAGCCGCGGCAACTTTCCGCAGGACCAGCTCGACGCGTTGTATTCGACGCGAATGGCGCAGATCGCCGCGGGCAAGCCGTTCCGCACCGAGCAATTGCTGGCGAGCGGCCTCGTGATGTCGCTCCAGCTGAAGCCTCTCCCCGGCGGCGGCTGGATGACGATCTGCGATGACGTCACCCGCCTCGCCCGACTCGAAGCGGAACTGCGCGTGCAGACCGAGCGCAGCCAGCACGCGCTCGCCAACATGTCGCACGGGCTGATCATGTACGACGTCGACAGCCGCGTCGTCGTCTGCAACGAACGGTTCCTGAAGCTCTACAACCTCGATCCCGAGATCGTGCAGCCGGGCATCGCGCATTCCACGGTGATCGAGCACTGGATGTCGCGCGGCAACCTGCCGGGCATGTCGGGCGACGAATTCTACCAGAGCCGGCTGGACGATGTGCGCAGCAGAAAGCCGAAGACGCTGCTGGTGATGCGCTACGACGGACGGATGGTGCAGACGGTCTCCCGTTTCCTGCCCGACGGCGGCTGGGTGACGGTGCACGAGGACGTCACGGAGCGGCTGCAATACGAGGAAACGCTGCGGCAGCAGAATTTCATTCTCGATGCGGCGCTGGAGAACATGGCGCACGGGCTCGCCTTCTACGACAGCGAGATGCGGCTTCGGGTCTGTAACACCACGTACCGCAAGATCTACCTGTTGTCACCGGAGGAGACCCGGCCCGGCACCCATCTGGCCGAGCTGATCGAGCGATCGATGGCGAACGGCGCGTTCACCTCGGAATACAGCCCGCAGCAGATCCTCGAAGCCGCCCGCGCCCGGATCGCGAATCGCGATTCCTCGCCGATGCGCCGGCGCATGTCGAACGACACCGTGGTCTCGGTGCGCTATTGCGCGCTGGCCGAAGGCGGCTTCGTCGCCACCTATGAGGACATTACCGAGCGCGAGCGCGCGGTCGAGGAGCTGAGCGAGCAGTACCGCCGGTTCGACGCCGCCCTGAACAACATGAGCCAGGGCCTGTGCATGCTCGACGCCAGCCTGCGCGTCATCGTTTGCAACCGCCGCTATATCGAGATGTACGGATTGTCGCCGGAGATCGTGAAGCCAGGCGTCTCGATGCGGGACATCATGGAGCACAGCTGCGAGCTCGGCATCCACCCGAACATGACCGGCGCCAAGCTCTATGCCGACTACATCGAGAGGCTGCGCGAAGGCGAGCACACGCTGCACCGCCATTTGAGCGACGGCCGCATCATCAAGCTCAATCACAAGCGGATGGAGCACGGCGGCTGGGTCGTGACCTATGAGGACGTCACCGAGCGCCACAAGGCCCAGGCCCGGGTGGCGCACATGGCGCGGCACGATTCGCTCACCGACCTGCCCAACCGCACGCTGTTCCGCGAGAAGATGGGCGAGGGACTGAACCAGGTCGCAATCGCCGGCGGCGCCATGGCGGTGCTGTGCTTCGACCTTGACAATTTCAAGACCGTCAACGACCGCCTCGGCCACGCCGCCGGCGACCGCCTGCTGCGCTGGGTCGCGGCGCGTCTGAAGGAGAATGTCGGCGAGCACGACACCGTCGCGCGGCTTGGCGGCGACGAGTTCGCCGTGCTCCAGCGCGGGCCGCAGCCGCAATCGGCTGAGGCGCTCGCCCGCCGCCTCGTCGAGATCATCGGTCATCCGCCGCCGCTGGAAAGCCAGTCGATCCACGTCGGCGTCTCCGTCGGCATCGCGATCGCACCCGACCACGGGCTCGATGCCGATGAGCTGATGAAATGCGCCGACCTTGCGCTGTACCAGGCCAAGGCCAAGGGACGCGGCGCCTATCAGCTGTTCGAGCCCGAGATGGAGGAACAGGCGCGCAGCCGGCACGCGCTGGAGCAGGACCTGGTCGGCGCGCTGGAAGGGCGTGAATTCCACCTGGTGTTCCAACCGCAAATGCGGCTCGATTCCTCCGAGCTCACCGGCTTCGAGGCATTGCTGCGCTGGAAGCATCCCTCGCGCGGCTTCGTCTCTCCGGCCGAATTCATCCCGATTGCGGAGGAGAACGGGCTGATCGTTCCGATCGGCGAATGGGTGCTGCGCACGGCCTCCGCGACGGCTGCGTCCTGGCCCGGCGTCACCGTCGCGGTGAACCTGTCTCCGGTGCAGTTCCGCTCCCGCGGGCTGGTGGCGATGGTCACGAGCGCGCTTGCGGAAGCCGGCCTGCCGCCGCAACGGCTTGAGCTCGAGGTCACCGAGACGGCGCTGCTCGACGACAGCAAGGCGACCATCGACATCCTGCACCAGCTCCGCGCACTCGGGGTGCGCGTCAGCCTCGACGATTTCGGTGTTGGCTATTCCTCGCTGAGCTATCTGCGCAAGTTTCCGTTCGACCGCATCAAGATCGATCGCTCCTTCGTCGGCACGCTCGGCGAAAGCCCGGAGAGCGTTGCCATCGTCAGAACGATCGCGAGCCTCGGCTCCGTGCTCGGCGTCGAGACCACGGCGGAGGGCGTGGAAACCGAGGAACAGCTCGACTTCGTGCGCGAATGTGGCTGCACCGCGGTCCAGGGCTATTATTTCGGCAAGCCGTGTCTCGCCTCGGAGGTCAGCCGCACCATTGAGACGCTGAACATGGTCCGGCGCGTGGCCTGACCGCTTCGCCGCTCAAATTCCGTCGCTCGGCACGCGGCCAAACGACCAATTGTCGCATCTGTCGGCTCTGTCGGCGTTAGGACCGACGGCCGCGCAGCGATGCGCGCAATGCGCTTTTCTTCTCCGTCAAATTCAGAAACAATCGCCCTCACAAGAACGAGAGAAGGCGGTCCCAGAGAGGCCGCCGCGAGGGAGGCGTTTCGATGTCGGGTTACGGGCTGAAGACGATTGCATTTGCCGCGGCGCACGCCGTCATGGGCGCGTTGCTCTCCACTGCGGTCAATGCGCAGGACTATCCGACGAAGCCGATCACGCTGATCGTGCCTTGGCCGGCCGGCGGATCGACCGATATCTCGATGCGCGCGATCGCCGACAGCGCCTCGAAGGTGCTGGGGCAGCCGATCGTGATCGACAACAAGGCCGGCGGCGGCGGCACGGTCGGGCCGGCGACGATGGCGGCGGCGGCGAAGCCGGACGGCTATACCATCTCGCAGATCCCGATCACCGTGTTCCGCCTGCCCTTGATGCAGGAGGTGTCGTGGGATCCGGCGAAGGATTTCACCTACATCATTCATCTCACCGGCTACACCTTCGGTGTCACGACCAGTGCGGAGTCGCAGTTCAAGAGCTGGAAGGACGTGGTGGAGTTCGCAAAGGCCAATCCAGGCAAGGTGACCTATGCCACGCCCGGCGCCGGCACCTCGCTGCATATCGGCATGGAGCAGATCGCCGGAATGTCCGGCATCAAGCTGACGCAGGTCCCCTTCAAGGGCGGCGCGGAGACCAACGCCGCCGTGCTGGGGCAGCACACCATGCTGCAAGCGGACTCCACGGGATGGCGGCCGCTGGTCGACGCCGGCAAGCTGCGGCTCTTGATGGTGTGGACCGGCGCACGCTCGCCGAACTATCCCGACGTGCCGACGCTGAAGGAGCTCGGCTATCCCATGGTCTATGATTCCCCGTTCGGCATTGCGGGGCCGAAAGGGATGGATCCCAAGATCGTCGCCAAGCTGCACGATGCCTTCAAGAAGGCGGTCGAGGATCCCGCGGTGATCGCCACGCTCGCCAAATACGACATGGTGCCGAACTACAAGAACACCGAGGACTACAAGAAATTCGTCGTCGAGGTCACGGAGTCCGAACGCAAGGTAATCGAGACGCTCGGGCTCGCGAAGAAGTAGGACTAGGAGCTCTCGTGTCCCGGACGCAGTGCAGCGCTTCTTCAGCGATGCACTGCAGAGCCGGGACCCATCTTTTCGTTCACACTCGTGGGCCCCGGCTCTGCAGCGCACCACTTCGTGTTGCGCTGCGTTCGGGGCACGAGAGGAAGCAATGACCAACCCAACCAACGTCAAGCTCCGCCTCAGCAACTCCGAACTCTGGGGCGGGCTGATCGGGCTCGCGCTCGGCGGCTTCGTGATCTGGTCGGGCTTGAAGCTCAAGCTCGGCACCATCAACGATCCCGGCTCCGGCTATGTGCTGTTCTACACGGGCATCCTGATGTGCGTGTTCGCAGGCGCCATCATCGTCTCGGCGATCACCGAGGGCGGGCCGACGCTGGCCTCGCGCTGGGAGAACGCGCGCTGGAGCAAGCCGCTAGTCCTCATCGCCTGCCTCACCGCATTCGCCTTCGCACTGGAGCCGCTGGGATTCCTGCTGTCGTCGATCCCGCTGATGCTGCTGCTGTTGCGGCTGATCGATCCGGTGCGCTGGACGCTGGCGATCCCGATCGCCGTGCTGGTGCCATCAGGCATGTGGTGGGTGCTCAAGCGGCTGCTGTTGATCCAGTTGCCGTCCGGCCTGTTCGGAATCGGTTGACCCGATGGATACGCTTCTCAACGTGGCACATGGATTCGGCGTCGCGCTGCTGCCGATCAACCTGCTCTACTGCTTCATCGGCGTCTTCATCGGCACGCTGGTCGGCGTGCTGCCCGGCATCGGCCCGATCTCGGCGATGTCGCTGCTGTTGCCGGTGACGCTGTCGGGCACGCCGGAATCCGGCATCATCATGATGGCCGGCATCTATTACGGCTCGATGTATGGCGGCTCGACCACCTCGATCCTGGTCAACATCCCCGGCGAGGCGGCTTCCGTCGTCACCTGCATCGACGGCCACGAGATGGCGAAGCAGGGCCGCGCCGGCCCCGCGCTCGGCATCGCCGCGTTCGGCTCCTTCGTCGCCGGCACGTTTGCGCTGATTGCCTTGATGCTGGTGGCGCCGAAGCTTGCCAGCCTCGCCATTGCGTTCGGCCCGGCCGAGTATTTCAGCCTGATGGTGCTCGGCCTCGTCGTGCTCACCTTCCTCACCCAGGGATCGATGCCGAATGCGCTGCTGATGGCGTGCATCGGCGTCGTGCTCGGGCTGATCGGGCTCGACAGCATCACCGCGCAGCCGCGGCTGACCTTCGGCCGCATGGAGCTGATCGACGGCATCGGCCTCGTGCCCGTGGTGATGGGCCTGTTCGGCGTCGCCGAGGTGCTGCTCAACACCGAGCAGGCGATCAAGCGCGACGTCATCAACACCAGGATCACCCATCTCCTGCCCAGCAAAGAGGACTGGAAGGTGAGCGCAGGTCCGGTCGGCCGCGGCACCATCCTCGGCTTTTTCCTCGGTATCCTGCCGGGTGGCGGCGCGGTGGTGGCGTCATTCGCGTCCTACGCGCTGGAGAAGCGGCTGTCGAAGACCCCTGAAAGGTTCGGCCACGGCGCGATCGAGGGCGTCGCAGGGCCGGAATCGGCGAACAACGCCGCGGCGGGCGGCGCCTTCATTCCGCTGATGACGCTCGGCATTCCGCCGAACGTGGTGATGGCGCTGCTGCTCGGGGCCTTCGTCATTCACGGCCTGCAGCCGGGGCCGCTGCTGATCACGCAAAACCCCGGCCTGTTCTGGGGTATCGTCGCCAGCATGTATATCGGCAACGTCATGCTGCTGATCCTGAACCTGCCGATGATCGGCATGTGGGTGCAGCTGCTCAAGCTGCCCTACAACATCCTGTTCCCCCTGATCATCCTGTTCACGATCCTCGGCGTGTACTGCTCCAGCAACAACGTGTTCGACGTCTATGTGATGATCGCGTTCGGGATCATCGGCTACTTCATGCGCAAGCTCGGCTACGAGCCGGCGCCGCTGGTGCTGGCCTTCGTGCTCGGGCCGATGATGGAGAACAATTTGCGCAAGTCGCTGATCCTGTCGCAGGGCGATCTCTGGACCTTCGTGCAGCGGCCGATCTCGGGCGCGTGTCTCGCGCTTGCCCTGGTGCTGCTGATCGCGCCGCTGCTGCCGTCGCTGCGCAAGAAGCGCGAGCTGGTGGCGCTGGACGAGGGGGCGTGAGGATCTGTAGGGTGGATTAGCCGTAGGCGTAATCCACCACTTTTCTCGACGCGGATAGTAAAGTGGTGGGTTACGCCTTCGGCTAACCCACCCTACAGCATCTCAGCTCGCCGCAGGCAGCGCGCTGTCCGACGGCAGGCCCCACGGGCGCTCCACTGCCGCCAGCCCGATCAGGCGGCCCTGGATGTAGTCGCAGCCCCAGTCGCGCAGCATGTTTGCGGCCTCTTCATCCTGCACCCATTCAGCGACGGTCTTGATGTCGAGACGGCGGGCGAGGTCGATCAGGGTCTGCACGAAGGCGCGGTCGTCGGCGGAACGGGTGATGTTCTGCACGAAGGCGCCGTCGATCTTGACGATATCCACGCCCAGCTTGCGCAGATTGCGGAACGAGGTGTAGCCGGCGCCGAAATCATCGATGGCGATGCGGCTGCCGAAATGCTTGAGGCGGCTGACGAAGGCGCGAACCTCGTCGATGTCCTGGATCGCGACCGTCTCGGTGATCTCGATGATCAGCCGCTCGGCGACGCCGGAATGAGCCAGCATCAGCGATTCGATTCCCGCCCACCAATCCGGATCCATCGTCGTATCCGGCGAGATGTTGAGGCTGAGACAGATGTCTGGCGCCGCCGCGAGCTCGGCGACGACGAGCTCGAGCACGCGGTGATCGACCAGGCGGATCAGGCCGAGCCGTTCGGCGACCGGCACGATGTCGGGCGCGAGCAGCACCTGGCCGTCGCCCTGGTCCATCCGCACCAAGCATTCGTGGAACGCGCGCTCGCGCGAGACAGCCGAGACGACGGGCTCATAGGCGAGCCTGATGCGGCGCTCGTTGAGCGCGGTGACGATCTCGTCGGTGACGCGAATGTTGACGCGGCGCTGCGCGTCGCGCGCGGCATCCGGACGCCAGGCTGCGAAGGAGCCGACGCGGCGGCGCTTGGCGGCATCCAGCGTCTCATGGGCGCGATTGACGGCCTCGTCGGTGTTGCGCGCATAGCGCGGCAGGCTGACCGCGCCGATCGAGGCGGTGACCGAGACCGGACCGGACCTGGTCGGCACCACCTCGTCGCGGATACCGGCGAGGAAGCGCTCGGCAGCCACGTTCATATCGTCGACGGTGCAGTTCTTCAGGATCAGTCCGAACTTGTTGCCGGAGAAGCGCCCGAGCACGTCGCCACCGCGCAGGCGCGCGCGAATGCGCTTGGCGATGTCGAGGATCACGGCATCGGCAACGTCGAAGCCGAAGGCATCGTTGACGCGGGCGAGATGATCGATGCCGACCAGCATGAAGGCGGCGGTCGAGCGGAAGCGCGTCGTCTCCTCGATCGCCTCGGCCAGCGCCGCGATCAGATGCGAGCGGTTGAGCTCGCCCGTCAGCGGATCGAGCCGGGCCAGCCTGCTCAATTCCTCGTCGCGGGCGTGGCGCTCATTGTTGATGCGGACGGAGCCGATCGCACGGGTGGGACGGCCATCGGGGCCCGCGAACCAGCGGCCGGTCTCCTCGATCCAGATCACGGGATCGGAGGCGCTCATGCGCACGCCGTACTCGACCCGGTAAGGCGTGCCGTCGGCGCCGTGCACCGGGGACGTCAGCGCCAGCGCGGCCGTGCGCAGCGTTTGCGCGGGCTCGATCAGCTTGGCGAACTCGGCGCCGGTCGCGAGCCGCTCGGCGGGAATGCCGGGGAAGACGGCGCTGACCTGCTCACCCCAGACGATGGCATCGCTGGCGATGTCCCAGGCGAACACGGCCTGGCCGAGCGCGGCGAGGATGTCGGAGGCTTGCGGCAATGCAGGGGTCAAAGTCGCCTCGATTCGGGACAGTGGAGAAGTCCTCTGTCGGCACAGAATAGAGCCAGATTCGCCCCCGACCCTAGGCAAAGTTGATAAACAATTTGGAAACCACGTTTCCGAAGGCGTCGGAACCAAACCGGCGCGGGCGGCATAGGCCTTGCGAGTACATGACTCGCACCGGCGCCAGCGTCCCGAAACGCGACAATTTCGCCGGATCAACGGTGATTGCGATGTTGAGTACTGATCGATTGGACGCGGCGGACAACGGCACAGGCACGACCCTGGTGCCGCTGATGCCGACGTTGCGGTGGGTCCGCAAGGCGTCGCTGCCGCGCCCCGATCCCAGCTTCATCACACAATTGATCGCAAATGCCGAGCAGCTGCCGCAAACGAGCCGGCTCCGCCGCGCCTCCTCCGAGGATGTGCTGATGGCCTATGGCAGCAAGCAACCGCTGCAAAGCGTCAGTGCGCGCACACGGCAGGTGGCTTGAGACCGATCAGCGCGGCGGCGTGTCGGGCGAGCTCGGCGTGCCGTTACCCGGCTGAAGATGCGGCGAGGGAATCTCCGGCGAAGGCGGGCTCTGCGCCGGCTTGGGCGCAGGGTGATCCATCAGCACGGATTCGGCGACGGATTGCGCGGTAGGTGCGGGCGGCGCCGCCGGTGCCGGCTGCGGCGCGATCACCGGCTCGAACGTGCGCTCGGACTCCACATCTTCCGCCGCTTCGGCCCTGCGCTTGGCCTTGCGCGGCGCCGGCACCGTCGTCTCGGCGACATAGGTGACGCGACGGCGCGTGCGCTGGGCAATGCCGCCGAGGAAATCGGCCATCGCCAGCAGCACCAGCAGGAAATAGGTGGAGTTGCCGAATTTGGGCCACATCACGAATTCGGCGGCGGCCGCGCCGAAGATGAGCAGCGACAGCAAATGGTCCATCAGGAATTTCGAGCCCGGCCGCGCGCCCTTGACCACCTCGAGCAGCAGCAGCACGACACCGAGCGCGAGCAGGAGATCGGCGAGCGTGACCGGCCAGGCCTCGCCCGTGATCATCGGCACCTTGAACAGCACGTCCGAGAAGGACACGCTGGGCATCAGGAAGGCGATGATGTTGTAGACCGCGAGCGGAATCAGGAGCAGCGGGAAACCGACCATCGGCGAGATGCCTTCTCGATCAAGATATCCGGACAGAACAATGCAGCGGCGAAGCATTCGCTCCGCCGCCGTCACCGTCTATCTCATGGGTTGGCCGAAATCGGGCGGGTCCGAACTCCCGCCCGAGAAAGATCCTGGCTTCAGGACTCTTTCTTCTTCAGGACCTGGCGGCCCTTGTACATGCCGGTCTTGAGGTCGAGATGGTGCGGACGACGGAGCTCGCCGGAGTCCTTGTCTTCCACATAGGTCGGCTTCTTGATGGCGTCCGCCGAGCGGCGCATGCCACGGCGCGACGGCGAGGTTTTTCTTCTCGGAACGGCCATTTCATTATCCTCTAGGGATTGGTGTCATCAGGGCATCGTCCGCGAAGGGACGGCTCAGCACCCGCAATACGAGGCGAGCTGAATGCCGATCAAGGCCGCGCTTATAGAGGAAGGCTGGCCGTAAAGCTAGGCTCTTGGGCCGGAAAATGCGCCCGGAACGGGCCAAAAATCAGCGATTTTCGCGCCAGCAGGTCGCAAGCGAGCCCGCCTGCCCCCGCGCCATATAGGTGGCTGCCAGCCGCCGGACGCCCGGGCCTGGGGTCCGGGCGCTGCGTTTGACCGGATTCGGCAGGATCGAAGCCAGAAGTGCCGCCTCGCGGGGCGAGAGGCTTTCGGCCGACTTGCCGAAGGCATAGGCGCTGGCCGCCTCAACCCCGAACTGCCCCTGCGGGCCGAGCTCCGCGATGTTGAGGTAGATTTCGAGAATCCGCTGCTTGGGCAGGACGAGGTCAATCCAAAGCGCCAGCGGGAATTCGAGCGCCTTGCGGACGAAATCGCGCCCTTGCCACAGGAACAGGTTTTTGGCGACCTGCTGGGTGATGGTGGAGGCGCCCCGGAAGGCGGTGCCGTCCTCCCTGGCGTCGTCGATCGCCTCGCGCAGCGCGCCCCAATCGATGCCGTGATGCTTGCAGAAATGGGCATCCTCGGCCGCCACCACCGCGCGCGGCAGAGAGGGCGACATATCGGCGAGATCGATCCACTCCCGCTGCATCGGCGCGCCCCGCAAGCTGCGCCAGGCCATCAGCGTCGAAACAGGGTGGCCGGTGCGGTAGAACGGCGCGATCGCATAAGGCGCGAGGACTACGACCGCGAGCACCACCAGCAGGATTTTGACGATGCGCAAATCGACCTTTCCGGTGCAAACTGAAGAGCGGCCACGGGCTGGAGCATTAAGTCTGTGATAATTCGGGCCTTTTCCAGCACTTTTTAGGCCTTCCAAACGATTGACTGGGGCGGGCGCATAAAGGATTGTCCCGCCGAATTTTAGTTCTGGAGCCCCTCTTGATGACCGGCACGTCCCCGTCCGATTTCGCCAAACGTCTGGACAAGACCGCTGATGACACCGAAGCCCTGCTCGGGCGCCTGCTGTCGGATGACATCCTGCACGACGAAATCGCCCGGCCCAAGCGACTGATGGACGCAATGCGCTATTCGAGCCTGAACGGCGGCAAGCGCCTGCGGCCGTTCCTGGTGGTGGAGAGCGCCGCCGTGTTCGGCGTGCCGCGCGAGGCGGCCCTGCTCGTGGGCGCCGCGCTGGAATGCATCCACTGCTATTCGCTGATCCATGACGACCTGCCGGCGATGGACAATTCGGACCTGCGCCGCGGCCGCCCCACCCTGCACAAGCAGACCGACGACGCCACTGCGATCCTCGCCGGCGACGGCCTTCTGACCCTCGCGTTCGACATCATCACACGCGACGAGGTCCATCGCGACGCCAATGTGAGGCTGCTCTTGACGCGTGCGCTGGCGCGCTGCGCCGGCATCGGCGGCATGGTCGGCGGCCAGATCCTCGATCTCGCCGGCGAAGGCCGGTTTGGCGGCAACGAGCCGATCGACGTCGCCCGTATCCAGCAGATGAAGACCGGCGCACTGCTGCGCTACGGCTGCATCGCCGGCGCAATTCTCGGCCAGGCCTCGAAGGCGGAATATCAGGCGCTCGACGATTACGGGCGCGCGCTCGGCGAAGCCTTCCAGATCGCCGACGATCTGCTCGACGTCGAGGGCGATGCGGCCGCGCTCGGCAAGCCGGCCGGCGCCGATGCCGCGCTCGGCAAGACCACCTTCGTGACCCAGCTCGGGATCGAAGGCGCCAAGCAGCGCGTGCGTGACCTGCTCGCGCGCGCCGATAGCGCCGTCTCGATCTTCGGCGACCGCGCCGCCGTGCTGCAGGCCGCCGCGCGCTTCGTGGCCGAGCGGAAGAACTGACGCATACCGATGGCGGTCGAGGGCAAAGAAGATCCCGTCCTCGTCCGCTTCCGCCAGATGTCGCGGCCGATGCGGCTGATTTATGCGCGGCCACGGACCTTCATTGCGCTCGCGATCGGCATCCTGGTCTGCCTGCTGCTGCCGGGGACTTATCGGCTGGTGACGCGGCTCGTGCTCGGCTGGGACGCGCTGATCGCCGTCTATCTCGTGCTGGTCTACACGATGATGCTATGCAACGACCATCAGCACATTCGCCGCGCCGCCGCGATGCAGGACGACGGCCGCTTCGTGATCCTGCTGGTGACGGCGACCGGCGCGTTCGCCAGCATCGCGGCGATCGTAGCCGAACTCGGCACGCCGCATCGCGGCGCGCTGGAGCTGAGCATCGCAGTCACCACGATCACGCTGTCATGGGCTGCCGTGCACACGACCTTCGCGCTGCATTACGCGCATGACTATTATCGACACGGTACCGCAGGCGGCCTGCAATTCCCGAGCGGCGAGAAGGAAGACCACGCCGATTATTGGGATTTCGTCTACTTCTCGTTCGTGATCGGCATGACCGCGCAGGTCTCCGACGTCGGCATCACCGACAAGACCATCCGCCGCACGGCCACCGCACACGGCATCGTCTCGTTCATCTACAACACGGCCTTGCTTGCACTGACGGTCAACATCGCAGCGAGCGCGATCGCGACATGATCCCGGCTTCGCCGAGACGATGTCGCGGAAACACCGCCTTCAGTTGCAGACCTCGTAATTCGCATCATTGTGAGGGCCGCCGCCACCACGAAAGGCGAGGTGGCAGCCGGGCCTAACCGGCCGGCAGAGCAGATCGTTGCAAAAAATCTGACCGCTGCCGCCCGAGCCACGACCCGTGCGAGCCGCCGCAGCAGCGCCGTAGCCGCCCGCTGCAGCACCGGCCTGCGGCCGCTGCCGTGCAGGACGGTCCTCGCCTTCGTCGCGCCGCGAGGTCGCGGGCTTTGACGCCGGCTTGGCGGCACGCTTCTTCTCGCATTCATTGTCGTCATTCAGCACATAGCCGTCGCCGCAAACGATCCTGGTGCACTTGTCGCCTTCGGCCTTGAAACCGTGCTCGCAGACCAGCGGGCAGACCCGCGACGGCTTGGCCTTGACCGCATCGAGCGCGTCGGTGCTCGCCACCTTCACGTCGAGCTTGGTGCCGGCATAGCGGTTGAACTGCGACAGCGAGCGCTGCGAGGACGTATTCCAATTGCCGTCGGCCTGCCCGGAGAAGCAGCCGACGCGGCCGAGCTCGGTCTGCACCGAGCGGTTGAGGTCGGCCGGCGCGATCGCCGGGGTCAGCGCGGCAACGTTGGTGCCGGCGGCGCTCGCGGCCGGCGCAGCGCTCGGCGCCGTCGCCGCGAGATTGACGCGCTGCTGCTCGGCGGCGGCCGCCTGCTGCTGCGCCTGTTCCTTGGCCTTCTGTGCAGCAAGCTGCGCCTGCTCGGCGGCCTTGGCATCGGCCGCGGCCTTGGCTTGCGCATCCTTCTGCGCGCCGAGCGCAGCAAGCCGGTCGCGCTCGGCCTCGGCCTGCTTCGCCTTCTCGATCGCCGCCGCATGCGCCCGCTCCGCGCCGATCTTCTCGAGCTGGAGCTTGGCGAGGCTCGCATAGAAGCCGTCGGGATGCTGGGCGAGGAAGGCTTCCCACGCCGGCCGGTTGCCGACCTGGAGCGCAAGCTCGTAGTCTCGGCGGATGTCGGCCTGGGGATTGACCACGGGCGCCGCCGGCGCCAGCTTGACCGGCACCAGCGGCACATCCTCGCCGCCGAGCGAGCCGTAGACGAACGGCTCCTGCTTGTTGCCGGTCGACTTCAGCACGTCGTCGCGCACGAAGCCGAAGGCGCGGCGGACGTCGAGGCCCGGCGTCGTCAGATGCTTCGACAGCGCGATGGTGAACGGGCTGTTCGCACCGTCGCCGTCCTGCGCGGTGAAGCCGGCCTTGGCCGAATAGGCGATCAGCGTGTTGGGGCTGGTCGGCTCGACCTGGGCGAGGCCGCGGCCGATGCCGCGCGAGGCAACCGTGCGCTTCATCCTCTTGCTGAACGGATTGTCGCGGCAGGCATCGAGGATCACCAGACGCAACTGCTTGGCAGGCTCGACCGCGACCAGGACACGGTCGAGCGAGAGCGCCTCGTCATAGACGTCGGTGTCGCGCTCGAGCTTGGCATCCACCGGGATCAGATAGTTCGAGCCGTCGACCTCGATGCCGTGGCCGGCGTAGTAGACCACGGCGATATCGGCATCGCGGGTCGCGTCGGCGAAGTCGCGCAGCACGCGCCGCGTGTCCAGCGCCGACAGATCGTGCCGGGAGTCGACGACGTCGAAGCCGGCCTCCTTCAGCGTCTTGGCCATCACCGACCCGTCATTGACGGGATTGGAGAGCGAGGCCGCGTGTTGATAGGCCGAATTGGCGAGCACCAGCGCCACGCGCTTTCCGGCAAAAGCAGGCCCGGCGCCGAACATCAGGCCGAGGGCGACGAGAAGCGGACAAAGTCTGAGCAAGCTGCGCATGACACGACTTCCGATAGTTCCGGGCCATCAGGCCCTTTGGGACCGCTTTAGCAACATCCACCGCCGGCGCTTGTGATGGAGGTCACGAACGGGACCCCGACGACAGGCCGGACGCCCTCTTTTGTTTGTCGCGCCAGCGCTGTCGCGGTTCGCCGACGAACGGCGGTGCGGACCGGGTTTCGTCAGACAACCCCGATGTGTTCCCGATATTGCGGCAGATCGTCCGTAATTTCATGCCAGGGCGCCTTCGAGCCGACGAAAATATGGGCGCTCGGCCGGATCGAGGGGGCATCGACCAGGGTTCCCATGGCGACATGGACCCACTGTCCCTCTCGGACCCGGGAATAGAGCAGCGAGCCGCAGCGGCCACAATGCGCGTCGTGGGTGGTGTCGTCGCCGACAATCAGCCGCAGGTCGCCACCCCTGACAATGCGAAGCCTGTCCTGCCGGATGCCGGCGAACGGCTTGAAGGCGGCACCCGTGGTGCGTCGGCAGTTCGAGCAGTGGCAGTTCATCGCATAGGAAAATGCATCGGCCACCTCGAAGCGCACAGCGCGGCAATAGCATTCGCCGACAAGGATGCGAGCGTTCGAATTTTCTGATTCTGTCATCGTGACGCCTTCGCGCAAATCGCTGACACACCCATAGCGCATTTTGACATGTATGACTAAGTTGGCCCGAAGCCATCATGCAAAGGAACGATCCATGAGCCAGGACCGGTCGAGCGTCGAAGCCGTCGTGCAATCCTATTTTGACGGACTTTACGAGGGCAACGCCGACAAGCTCGGCGCCATCTTCCATCCCTCCGCCGATCTGCGCTGGGTGGAGAAAGGCGAGCTCCAGGTTCTGACCGTGCCGGACTGGCTCGACCGCGTGCGCAAGCGCGCCTCGGCGAAGGCCGAAGGCAAGCCGCGCGAGGACTTCATCGTCACCATCGACCGTTCGGACGACAAGACCGCCTTCATCAAGGTGCGCTGCCAGCTGCCGCCGCGCTACTTCACCGATTATCTGGTGGCGATGAAGCTCGCCGACGGCTGGCAGATCGTGTCGAAGTCGTACAGGTATGACCTGCGGGAGTGAGGGGCAAAGCCTTCCGCTGCCCGAAATCGGACGCACTCGCTATCCAATTCTCCGTCATTGCGAGCGCAACGAAGCAATCCAGAGTCCCTCCGCGGAGACAGTCTGGATTGCTTCGCTGCGCTCGCAATGACGACGGGATGCAGCGCCCGCTGCATCTCCCATCCCCACTCGCCTGGAATATCCTCATGCTGCTCGATCGCCGTTCCCTGCTCGCCTCGCTCTGCTGGATGGCCGCCTCTCCCGTGCTGGCCGCGGAGGCAGTGCCGGAATTCGAAGCCTATGAACGCGAGAGCGGCGGGCGGATCGGCGTCTATGCCGAAAATCTCGCGACCGGCGCAAAGCTCGCCTGGCGCGCCGACGAACGGTTCGTAATGTGCTCGACGTTCAAGGCGTCGCTCACAGCCAACGTTCTGGCGCGGGTCGATCGCGGCGAGGAGCAGCTCGCAGCCATGATCCCCTATGGCCAGGCGGATCTGCTGGAATACGCACCGGTGGCGCGGGAAAATCTCGCGGCCGGCAAGATGTCGGTCGGTGAGATGTGCAAGGCCATCGTCGAGCTCAGCGACAACACCTGCGCCAATCTGCTGCTGGCGCGGATCGGCGGCCCCGCCGCGCTGACCGCATTCTGGCGGTCGCTCGGCGATGCCACCTCGCGGCTCGATCACAACGAGCCCGAGCTCAACCGCTCGCAACCCGGCGATCCCCGGGACACCACGACGCCGGCGGCGATGGCGGGAAATTTGCGGCGGCTGGTCACGGGCGAGGCACTGTCGCCGGCCTCGCGTGCCCTGCTCACCGACTGGATGGTGAACTGCAAGACCGGCGCAAACCGGCTGCGTGGCGGACTCCCCGCAGGCTGGAAGATCGGCGACAAGACCGGCAACAACGGCAAGGACGCCTCGGGCGATATCGCTGTCGCCTGGCCGAAGCCGGACACGCCGATCCTGATCGCGGCCTATACTCAGGGCGGTGCGCCGAGCGCGGCGCAGATCGCCGCAGTGTTCGCGCAGATTGGACGGAGGGTGGCCGAGCGGCTGGCGTGAGCCGCGCATTGACGTAGCCGTCGCTTCCGGGTCAAGACAGACCCATCATGGAAGCGAAGTTTCAAATCTTTCTCATCCTGCTGGCCGTGCTGGCAGGCGTGGCACTGGCCGCACGACGCTTCAACGTCGCCCCTGCCATCCTCCTGATGCTGGCAGGCGTGGGTCTCGCTTTCGTGCCGGGCATGCCGTCGGTGGAGCTGCCGCCGGAGCTGGTGCTGCTGGTGGTGCTGCCACCACTGATCTACTCGGCAAGCGTCGCGATGAGCTGGCGCGAATTCAAGAAGAACCTGCGTCCGATCGTGCTGCTCGCGGTCGGCGCGGTGATCTTCACCACGGCGATGGTGGCGGCCGCCACGCACTACATGATCGGCCTGCCCTGGACCGTCGGCTTCCTGCTCGGGGCCATCGTCGCGCCGCCCGACGTGGTGGCGCCGCTCGCGATCGCGCGCCGGCTGAACATGCCGCGCCGTATCCTGGTCGTGCTCGAAGGCGAAGGTCTCGCCAACGACGCCACCGCGCTGATCCTCTACCGCTTCGCGCTTGCGGCCATCATGGTCGGACATTTCTCGCTGCCGCTCGCGGCCGGCGAGTTCCTCCTCATCGTCGCCGGCGAGATCGCCTTCGGCATCGGCATCGGCTGGCTGTCCCTTCGCTTCCGCAAATGGTCCGGGGATCCGCAGGTCGAGCTGACGCTGTCGCTGATTACGCCCTATGTCTCGTACTGGCTGCCCGAGCACGTCGGCGGCTCCGGCGTGATCGCAACCGTCGCCTGCGGGCTCTATGTCAGCTGGAACGGCCCGTTGCTGATCTCCTCGGCGACGCGCCTGCAAGGCATCTTCTTCTGGGATCTCGTGATCTACCTGATCGAGGGCATGCTGTTCCTGCTCACCGGCTTCCAGATGCGCGCCCTCTACGAGAAATCGAAGACTTTTCCGCTCGACGACATTCTCATCGCAACCGCCGTGGTCCTTGTGATCGTCGTGATCGCGCGCTTTGCCTGGCTCTATCCCGCGACCTATCTGCCGCGGATGCTGTCCAGGTCGCTCCGCGAGCGCGATCCGTCGCCGCCATGGCAATGGCCGTTCGTGCTCGCTTTCACCGGCGTACGTGGCGCAGTGTCGCTGGCCGCCGCGCTGGCGCTGCCGTTCGCGCTGCCGGATGGCGAAGCGTTTCCGTATCGCGACCTGATCCTGTTCGTCGCCTTCGGTGTCATCTTCGTGACGCTGATCGGCGTCGGCCTGACGCTGCCGCCGATCGTGCGTTGGCTCGGCGTCGCCGAGGCCGGTCGTCACGAGCATGCCGCCGAGCACGAAGCCGAGATCGCCGCGCGCCGTCAGGCGCTGGAGTCCGCGCTGAAATCACTCGACGCGCTCACCGCGGAAAAGGACATTTCCGACGAGGTGATGCGGCTGCTGCGCGCCCGTCACGACATCCGCGTCAACCAGCTCCCGGATTCGCTCGATCCCAACCACCACGACATCTCCGCCGCCGGCACCGCTCTGACCCGCGACCTGATCGCCGCCGAGCGCAAATTCATCCACAACCTGCTGCGCGACGGCCAGATCACCGACGAGACGCGGCGGCGGATCGAGCGCGATCTGGACCTGGAGGAGGCGAGCCTGGCGAACAGGGAATATCGGGGCGGGCCGCTTTAGGTTCCTCGTCATTGCGAGCGCAGCGAAGCAATCCAGACTGCCGCCGCTGAGAGATTCTGGATTGCTTCGCTGCGCTCGCAATGACGGGCTGAAGCACCTGAGCAAACTACCGTCTCTCGCAAAACTCCCTCATCGCAGCGGCAACGGCGCCCGCGACGGCCTCCTGCCGCTCCGGCGAATTCATCTCCATTTCCTCGTCGCGATTGATGATCGAGCCGGCCTCGAGCAGCACGGCGGCGCTCCGCGTGCGCGACAGCACGACGAGCCCGTCATAGCGGTAGACCCCGACATCCTTGTCGAGCAGCTGGCGCCGGTACCGGCCCATCACCGGCAGGCTGTATTGGCTGGCATAGTGCAGGCCCTGCTCCTTCAGCTGCTTGCCGATCATGCGGGCCAGCATCAGGCTGGTGGCAAAGTGCGGATTCTGCTGCGACACGAACAGCGAGTGGCCCGAAAACCGATCGCTGAAATAGCTCCTTGCGCCGTCGAACTCCCAGGTCTCGAGCAGCCTGTCCGGCACCGAATCATGATGGACCGACAGGAACAGATCGGCGCGGCCTTCGTTCGCAGCACCGACGCGCTTGAACAGGCTCGGCCGTGCCTTGCCATCCGTGACGAGCAGGCGGGTTGCGGCAAAGCCATCGGATCTGAGCTTGGCCGCGATGAGCCGTGCAAGGCGGAAGTTGAAGCCGAACTCCGGATCATTGCGGGCGCTCAACGCACCGTAGGAGTCCGGCGTGTGGCCGACGTCCACGACGATCCGGAATTTGGGCGTCTCACATTTGGCTGGTGCGGACGACGGCTTCGGCCTGGGTCTTGCAATCTTTCGCGCGGTCGCGGCGTCGCCGGCATCGACAAGGGCGAGCGACGACAGCAGGATCGACGCGACCAGCCCGGCGATGATGCTCCGCAATTGCCCCAAGCGCTGCTCCGCTGCCGTGATCCGCGGGCGATCAACGAGCCCACGATTGTTTTCGGGAAGATTGGCGCGGGAGTGGAAAGACGTCAACGCAAGAACGGCTTCGTAGGGTGGGCAAAGGCGCGCTCTTCGCGCGCCGTGCCCACCATCGTGTTGCGTGCGGCCGAGATGGTGGGCACGCTTCGCTTTGCCCACCCTACGGCACCGTTCCTACACCGGCCGCTCTCCCTTCACCGTCACGCGCGTGCCGGAGCGTGTGTGCGGCCAGTAGTCCCACATCGCGCGGTGCTGGGTGCAGCGGTTGTCCCAGAAGGCGATGGCGTTCTCGGTCCAGCGGAAGCGGCACTGGAACAGCGGGTTTTCGGCGTGCTGGTAGAGATAGGCCAGCATCGCGTCGCTCTCGTCGCGCGGGATGCCGTTGATGTGGCGGGTGAAGCCGCGGTTGACGTAAAGCGCTTTCCTGCCGGTGACCGGATGCGTGCGCACGACGGGATGCTCGGCGTGCGGATAGGAGGGACGGTCGGCGACGCCATAATTGGCATAGAGCCCGCGATAGATCGGCTCGCCATCGTGCAGCGCCGTCAAGCCGTCGAGATAGGTCTTCATGCGCTCCGACAGCGCCTCATAGGCCGCGTACATGTTGGCGAACAGCGTGTCGCCGCCGCGCGGCGGGCATTGCTTGATGTAGAGGATCGAGCCCATCGGCGGCTCGAGATCGCAGGAGACGTCGGAGTGCCAGCCCTCGCCGTTCGCCCGCGGCGAGTTCTTGTCCGCATAGATCTTCATCAAGGCGGGGTCTTCGTCCTCGTGCGGAGCTGCGGGATGGAAATGCAGCTCGCCGAACTTGCGGCCGAACGCGAGATGCTGCTGCGGCGTGATGTGCTGGTCGCGGAAGAAGATGACGAGGTTTTCGGCGAGCGCGCGGTGGATCTCGTCCATCTGTTGATTGGAACGGGCATCGTCCGAGACGAGCTTGCCGATATCGACGCCCGAGATTTCCGCGCCGATGATGGGTGTGAGCTTTTCGACGGCGATGGTCTCGTAGGGCGCGCCGTCTTCGGCCATGTGGCGATAGCGCGGCCCCTGCTTGCCGGCGAGTGAGCTCATGGCGTGTCTCCCGATCATCTTGATTGAAGACATCGTAACGCGCGGTGACAGATACGCAATCTGCACCGCAAATGCAGCCGTCGTCCCGGGGCGCGCGGAGCGCGAGCCCGGGACCCATAACCACAGGATTTGGTTTGGCGAAAATTCGTACCAACTATCTCGCGCCATAACCACTCCCTGTGGTTATGGGTCCCCGCCCCCGTGCGCAATTGCGCACTAGGCGGGGACGACAGCGAGTATGCGGCGCCAGCGGAGTAAAACTACTCCGGCGCGGGCGCCGGCACCTTGGCGCCCTGGCCGTAGCGCTGGTCGATGTAGTCGATCACCAGCGCCTTGAAGTCGGCGGAGATGGTCGGGCCGCGCAGCGTGCGGAACTTCTTGCCGTCGACGAAGACGGGCGCGGCCGGCGCTTCGCCGGTGCCCGGCAGCGAGATGCCGATATTGGCGTGCTTGGATTCGCCGGGGCCGTTGACGATGCAGCCCATCACCGCGACGTTGAGCTCCTCGACACCAGGGTATTTCGTCTTCCAGGTCGGCATCTCGTCGCGGATGAAATCCTGGATCGAACGGGCCAGCTCCTGGAACGTGGTCGAGGTGGTGCGGCCGCAGCCGGGGCAGGCTGCAACCAGCGGCACGAAGGTGCGGAAGCCCATGGTCTGCAAGAGTTCCTGGCCAACCTGCACCTCGCGGGTGCGGTCGCCGCCGGGCTCGGGCGTCAGCGAGATGCGGATGGTGTCGCCGATGCCCTGCTGCAGCAGGATGCCGAGCGCGGCCGAGGACGCCACGATGCCCTTCGAGCCCATGCCGGCTTCGGTGAGACCGAGATGGATGGCGTAGTCCGAACGCGCCGCAAGATCCTGGTAGACCGCGATCAGATCCTGCACCGCCGAGACCTTCGCGGAGAGGATGATGCGGTCCTTCGGCATGCCGAGCTCTTCGGCGCGCGCGGCCGAGAGCAGCGCCGACTGCACCATGGCCTCGCGCGTCACCGCGCGCACGTCGCGCGGGTTGGGCGAGGCCGCATTCTCGTCCATCAGCTTGGTCAAAAGCTCCTGGTCGAGCGAGCCCCAATTGGCACCGATGCGCACCGGCTTGTTGTTTTTGTTCGCGATCTCGATGATGTCGGCGAACTGGGTGTCGCGCTTGTCCTTGAAGCCGACATTGCCGGGATTGATGCGGTATTTGGCCAGCGCCTCGGCACAGGCCGGATAGGCCGCGAGCAGCTTGTGGCCGATATAATGGAAGTCACCGATCAGGGGCGTCGTGATGCCGCGCTTGGCGAGGCCGTCGCGGATGTGCGGAACGGCGGCCGCGGCCTCCTCGCGGTCCACGGTAATGCGGACCATTTCGGAGCCGGCGCGCGCCAGCGCTGCGACCTGGGCGATGGTGCCGTCGATATCGGCGGTGTCGGTGTTGGTCATCGACTGCACGACGATCGGCGCACCGCCGCCGACGGCGACGTTGCCGACCTTGACCTGGGTGGTCCGATGCCGGGGCGCCGGGCCCGCAATGTCTGAATCGAGAGGGTTTTCGAGCTTGTTCATGGCGGTCCAAATATCAGGTTTTGGTGACGTTCAGCAATGCATCGCGCGGCGCCGCAGCTGATGAGCTGGGACGGTTAACCAGAAAAAGCCCAGCAATTACAAGGACCGCTGCGGCCCCGAATGTCAGGCTGAGGGTGTCGTGCATGATGAAATAGCTACCCACCACGCCAAACAAAGGGGTGATGAAGGTAAAAGCGGACAATTTGCTGGCCGAATAGGCCTTCACCAGCGCGAACCAAAGCGTGAACGTGGTTCCCACCACCCAGATCGCCTGGAACGCCATCAGGCCGAGCGAGAGCGGCGACGGAGTGTGCGTGATGGATTCGCCGAACAGCCAGGCCGCCAGCCCCAGGATCGGGATCGAGGTCGCGACCTGATAGCCCAGCGCCTTCTCGGGCGCGGCGAAGCGCAGCCGCGTGCCCTTGGCAACCAGCGTCGTCGCGGCCCACAGTGCGGCGCCGCCGACGATCATGAGGTCGCCGAGCAGAACATGCGAATCGACATTGGGCTGGGGCACGCCGATGGCAAACGCCACGCCGGCAAAGCTGATGGCAAGGCCCAGCCATTGCGAGCCGCCGAGACGCTCGCCGAGCACCTGGTAGGAGCCGAGCGCAACGAAGAACGGCGCCGTGTAGAGGAACACCACCGCGCGCGAAGCGTAGGTGAGACGCAGCCCCTGGAAGATCAGCACGAATTCGATACCGAACATCAGCCCGGCGATCAGACCCGGCTTCCAGGTGCCGTCACGTTCGAAGAAATTGACGCCACGAAAGGTGCCGATGAGGAACAGCACCGGCAGCGCGCCCATCGAGCGGATGGTGGCCTGGAGCATGGGCGGAATGTCCGGCAGCACCAGCTTCACCGCGATCTGGTTGAATCCCCAGGTCAGGCACAGCATGAGCATCAGGGCGATGGCGCCGGCACTGAGAGGACGGCCGGCGGACGGTATGGCTTGAGGTGCGGACATTTCTTCCCAAAAATCCGGCTTTGCGCCGTTGTTGCTTCAAGACATTTTCTGACAATGCGTGCAGACGCCCGTGATCTCCACCACAGACAGCTTTGGTGCGAAGCCTGAGCTGCGCGCGGCGGCGTTGAGGTCCTTGGCGAAGGACGCCGAGGAGATCTCACCGACCAGGCCGCAGCGCTCGCAGATCAGGAACGCCACCGCCGAGGTCGAATCGTGATCGTGGGCGGCGCAGGCAAGATAGGCGTTGCGGCTCTCGATGCGGTGCACGAGGCCGTTGGCCATCAGGAAATCGAGCGCGCGATAGACCGTGATCGGCGCCGGCCGCGCCATGGACTTGGCGAGCTCGTCGATGATCTCGTAGGCCCCGAGCGGGCGGTGACTGGCGAGCAAAGCACCCAGTACCTGACGGCGGATCGGCGTGAATTTCTGCGCGCGCTGCTCGCAGACCACCTCGGCATGCGCGAGCGCGTCCGCAGTGCAGCGGCCGTGATCATGGTCAGGCGCGGGGAATGCCGGCTTTGCGAGGCTCATGTACCCGTCTTCTAGCATTTTGGCGGGGGAACCCAAAGCACGACGAGCCGCCCGGCTGTCAGCCATGCTCCTCCCGCGGGACAGCATCGCGCCACCCTGCCCTGAAATAATCATAAGCTTGCTTATTATATTCAAGCTTATTGGAGACGAAGCTCATGTCCCGCGGGTCGGTCGACCAGAATTTCCTGTTCACGCTCGGTGAGCTCTACCGCCTCTTGCGCGTATATGCCGACAAGGAGGCGTCGCGCTTCGGCATCACCCGGGCGCAATGGGCGGTGCTGGCCAAGGTGGAGCGCAGCGAGGGCATGAAGCAGTCGGAGCTCGCCGAGCTCATGGAGATGCAGCCGATCACGCTGACGCGGCTGATCGACAAGCTCTGCGACAACGACTGGATCGAGCGCCGCAGCGACGCTTCGGACCGCCGGGTCAAGCGCCTGTACCTCAAGAAGGCCGGGCGGCAGTTGCTCGGCCGCATGAGCGGCCTGAAGTCGGAGCTGACGGCAAACGCGCTCGACGGCATCAATCCGGCGGATGCGCACCGCCTCCTCACCCAGCTCGAAACCATCAAGGAAAACGTGCGAACCGCGATCCAGACATCCGGCGCGGAGCAAGCACGCAAGGAGCAGCGCTATGGCTGATCAGGTCATCAAGTTCCAGCCCGAGCAGAAGAGCGACAGCGGCAAGCCGAGCAAGAAGGCCGGCACCGATCCGCGCCGCCGCGTGCTGGCGGGCCTGCGCCGCTATCGCCGTTTCCTGCTCCTGGTCGTGTTGCCGGTCATCGTCGCCATCGGCGGCGTCACCTTCTATCTGCACGGGGGCCGCTATGTCGGCACCGACGATGCCTATGTCGGCGCGCAGAAGGTGCTGGTGACGCCCGACATCTCCGGCAAGATCCTGAAAGTCGTCGTGAAAGAAGGTCAGGTCGTCAAGCAGGGCGACGAGCTGTTCGAGATCGACCCGGTTCCGTTCCGCCTCGCGGTGGATGAAGCCAAGGCACAACTCGCCCAGGCAGGCTCGACCTACGACAACCTCGTTGCCAACATCAAGATCTACGGCGACATGCTGGGCCTCGCCCAGCAGGGCGTCGAGCTGAAGCAGCGCGACGTCGAGCGCAAGCAGGCGCTGGTGAAGAACAATTTCGGCTCGCAGCTCGATCTCGACAACGCCGCCAACGCGCTGGTGACGGCCGGCGCACAGACGCAGTTCGTCAAGCAGCAGCTGTCCAACGCCAGGACGCAATTGCTCGGCAACCCCGATCTGCCGCTCGAGCAGTTTCCTCCCTATGTGCAGGCCAAGGCCAAGCTCGACGACGCTCAGCGCAATCTCGACCATACCGTGCTGCGCGCGCCGATGGGCGGCGTGGCGACGCAGGTCGAGCAGATCCAGCTCGGCCGTTACGTCGCCGCGGGCACGCCGGTGTTCTCCATCATCGACGTCGCCCATCCCTGGGTCGACGCCAATCCGAAGGAGAGCGACCTCACCTATGTCACCGAAGGCCAGGCGGTCACGCTCGAGGTCGACGCGTTCCCGAACCATGTCTTCAAGGGCAAGATCGGCTCGCTCTCGCCCGGCACCGGCGCGCAATTCGCAATCCTGCCGCCGCAAAATGCCACCGGCAATTTCGTCAAGGTGGTGCAGCGCGTGCCGATTCGCATCTATTTCGACGAGACCGACAAATATGTGCGGAAGCTGAAAGCCGGCATGAGCGTCTACGCCACCATCGACACCGGCCATCAGCGCTCGCTCGCCGGCCTGCTCGGCCTGTCGGCGACAGCGGGCCAAGACAAAGAACAAGACAAAGAATAAGACAAGGACTGGCGCGATGTCCGGCCCCAATGCCAGCCTGATGGTCCCCGGCCTGCGCCGGAACATGGTGACGATCTGCGCCATGACCGCGACCATCATGCAGGCGCTGGACACCACCATCGCCAACGTCGCTTTGCCCTACATGCAGGGCACGCTGTCGGCCTCGCAGGATCAGATCAACTGGGTACTGACCTCCTACATCGTCGCCGCCGCGATCATGACGGCGCCGGTGGGGTGGATCGCCAACCGCTTCGGCCGCAAGCGCATCTTCATCATCTGCTCGGCCGGGTTCACGATGGCATCGGCGCTGTGCGGCCTCGCGCAGGACATCAACCAGATGGTGCTGTTCCGCCTGCTGCAAGGCGTGTTCGGCGCCGCCCTGGTGCCGCTGTCGCAATCGGTCATGCTCGACTATTACACGCTCCAGGAGCGCGCCAAGGCGATGTCGATCTGGGGCATGGGCGTGATGATGGGCCCGATCATGGGCCCCTCGCTCGGGGCCTGGCTGACCGAGACCTATTCCTGGCACTGGGTCTTCTTCGTCAATCTGCCGTTCGGCGCCATCACCGTGCTCGGGCTGATCGTCTTCATGGACGAGACCGAGAAGAATCTCAGCCTCAAATTCGACTGGTTCGGTTTCGCCGCGCTTGCGGTGGCGATCGGCGCGCTGCAGCTCGCTCTCGACCGCGGCGAGCAATTGGGCTGGCTGGAATCGAACGAGATCGTCGCGGAGTTCATCGTCTCGGCCGTCGCGTTCTACTTCTTCCTCGCGCACTCCTTCACGACCTCGACCCCGTTCATCCGCTTCGCCCTGTTCCGGGACCGCAACTTCGTCACCGGCTGCCTGTTCATGATCGTGATGGGGCTCGTGCTGTTCTCGACCATGGCGCTGGCCTCGCCCTACATGCAGAACGTGATCGGCTATCCCATCATCACCGCCGGCCTCTTGCTGGCGAGCCGCGGCATCGGCACGTTCTTCGCCATGATGCTGGTCGGCCGCATGATGCGCTACTTCGAGGCGCGCACGCTGATCATCTCCGGCCTGACGCTGACGGCGGGCTCGCTGTTCCAGATGACAGGCTGGACCGATCTGACCCAGGTGCCGGAGATCGTCACCGTCAGCGTCATCCAGGGTTTTGGCTTCGGTCTCGTCTTCGTGCCGCTCTCGACCGTGGCGTTCCTGACGTTGTCGAACGAGCTGCGCACCGACGGCACCGCGATGTTGACCCTGATGCGCAACGTCGCGAGCTCGGTCGGCATTTCCGTCGTCATTGCCGAGCTGACGCAGGGCACGCGGCGGACCTATGCGATCCTCTCCGAGCACGTCAACCCGTTCAACCACGCACTGCAGATGCCAGGCGTCAGCGGCCTGATCAATCTCTCCACCGACGCCGGCCGCGCCATGGCCGACCGGATGGTCAGCGTGCAGGCGCAGATCATCGCCTTCGCACACGACTACCAGCTGGTGATGCTCTTCGTCCTCTGCACCATCCCGCTCGCTCTGCTGATCGGCTCGACCAAGGCCACGCTGCGCAAGCAGGCGGCGGGGCCGGAACATGCGGTGATGGAGTAGCGGGAGTCTCGTGCCCCGGACGCCGTCAGCGCGTTTACGCGCGTCTTTGACGCGCTATGGCAGCGCTTCTTCAGCGGGGTGCTGCTGAGCCGGAGCCCATGCCGCGGCATGCTGGGTCCCGGTTCTGCGTCGCAGCGTTACACGCTGCACCGCGCCCGGGACAAGAAGCCGCTACAACAACTCCTCGCAGCCCAGATCATCTACGGCCGCGAACACCCGCTCCAGATTGTTCCACCAGATCAGCGGCGGGATGTTGATGCTCCACTGCCAGATCGGCTTGGTGATGTGCCAGAGCACCGACCGTCGATAATCCTGGTCGAGCGCGCCGCGCGTATAGCCGGCGACGCCGCGCGCGATCAGGGTTTCGTGGTATTGGTTGAGGAGTGAACGTTCGAGAGCCTGGCGACGCTCGGGATACCATTGCGTCGCCATCATGTAAGCGAGGTCGCCAGTCGGCACATTGATGCGCCACTGATCGAAGTCGAAAATGCGCACGCTGTCGTTCACACCGGTGCGTGGCAGCAAGAAATTCCAGATATGAGCATCGCCGTGAGCAATGGTGACGTGGCGGCGAGAATGATAGCGCTCGAACAGGCGATCTGACTGCTCGATGAACCGGCGATAGAGAATGCGCCGCTCTTCGCTCAGACGATCGCCAAGGAGATCGGCGAAACGATCATAATGACCGGCGAACGTCTCCATCAGCTTTGCGGAGTCCTCGGCACTCATCCAGTCACCGACGGTCTCACCGAGATCGGGATGATCCCACCAGGCCGCGTGCCACCCCGCGAGTGTCGTGACGATCGCCATTGCTTGAGGTCGCGCCGGCGGCAGCGGCCACTGGGTCGCGACTTCGTGACTATCCGTCAGATCCTCGAGCAGGAGATGCCAGCTTTGGCCCTCCTCGTCGAAACGCCCGTCGAAGCAACGCGGCACCAGCCCCGACGGCATGTTCGGTGCGAGCTTCGAGTAGAAGGCCACCTCGTGCCGACCGCCATGCGCGAGCGTCTTGGCAAAATTGGCATGAGGCGTTTTGAGAATCAGGCTCTGCGGCGAACCGGCGGACTCCCCGACGTAGCGCAGACCAAGCCGGGTGATATGCGACACCAGGGTGTCGCGTTCATCCAGCACCTTGACCTCGCGCACGGCGCCGGCGTCCAGCGCACCCGCCTTGCGCAGCGCAGCCGTCAGGTAGCTGGGCTCAGTGACCGCAGCCAGTTGTGGAGATGTCATGCAGCGCCCCCCGGTGCCGCGCCATACTGCACGATGACCCGCCCGGGCACCAGCGGCTCGCGCCGACTCAGGCTGCCGCGGTCGAGTCGCGCACGGTCCGCACGACGACCGAGCGCAGCTGCTCGAGATTGGCCGCCATCCCGGCGATCGCCTGCCTCACATCCGCGGCGCGCGCGTTGACGGAGGCGGCATCGCGGCTGACGTCGCCGATCTTGGCCGAGACCTCCTTCGCCGCGGAGGCCGATTCGGAAATCGACCGCGTGATCTCCCGGGTCGCGGCATCCTGCTCTTCCATCGCGGCGGCGACCGAGGTCGCCACGCCGTCGATCTCGATGATGTGGCCTCCCATGGCCTCGACGGCGTCGACCGCGGCCTGGGTCGAGGCCTGGATCTCGGCAATCAGCCGCCCGATCTCCTCGGTCGACTTGGCGGTCTGGTCGGACAGGGACTTCACCTCGGCCGCAACCACCGCGAAGCCGCGGCCGGCCTCGCCGGCGCGCGCCGCCTCGATCGTCGCGTTGAGCGCGAGCAGGTTGGTCTGGCCCGCAATGCCGCCGATGAGGTCGGACACCTCCGCGATCTTCTTCACCGATCCGGCCAGCGCCTGAATGGTCGAACGCGCCTGCTCGCGGCCGGCGACCGCCGATTTGGTGACGCTGCTGGTCCGCGCCACCTGGCCCGCGATCTCGCGGATCGAGGCGCTCAATTCTTCGGCCGCAGCCGAGACGGCTTGCGAGCTGCCGAGCGCCTGCGTCGAGGCCGCCGCGACCGCCTGCGACTGCGCCGACAGCGACTTTGCGATCTCCGACAGGCCAGAGGCGGCCTGCTCCACGCCCTGCGTCGCCGCAGTCGCGGTATCGACCGAGCGTCCGGTCTCGCGCTCGACCGTCTCCGCCATCTGGTGCAGGGCGGAGCGCTTGGCGAGCGCCGCCGCCTGCTCCTGCCGCAATTGCTCCTCGCGCAGACGGGAATTCTCGACCGCCGCCTGCTTGAACACCACAAGTGCGCCCGCCATCGAGCCGACCTCGTCCTGGCGCTGCGCGAACGGAATGTCGGCGTCGAGATCGCCGGTCGCGAGCTTCTGCATCGTGTCCGTCATGCGCACGATCGGGCGCACCACGCCGAGGGCAACACCCAGCAGGCCGGCGGTAACGAAGGCGAGGACGGCAACGGAGACGCCGAGTAGGATATAGAGCATCGCGCTGTCGCGGTCCGCGGCCAGCTTCTCCATGGCTGCATTCTGCTTGTTCGCACTGTCGACAATGCTGTCGATGACCGCGCGGTGCGCGGTATAGGCGTCCTTGAGCTGCCCATAGGCGCGCTCGGAGGCCGCAATGTCCTTGGCCTTGAGCGCCGGCAGGAGCTGATCCGACGCCTTCCAGAATTTCTGCACCTCCGCATCGGATTTCGACACCAGCGCGGTCTTGAGGTCGGCCGAGAGGCTGGAGGAGACCCAGAACGCCTTGCGCTCGTCGTATTCCTTGCGGAGCTGGACCAGGCGCTCGCCATGGGCGGCTAGCTGATCCGGCTCGCGCATGGCCAGCGTCGCCTCGAGATAGGCTTCGATGACATATTCGGGCGGCGGCAGGATGTCGGCGATGAGGTCGTTGCCGAGCTTGATGTCGGAATAGAGCGGACCGCCGACCTTGAGCTCTTTCAGGGCGTACAGGCTGGTCGAAACAATGGCGGCAAAACCAACGGCGAGAACGACGCCAAACGCGACGATCGCAGAGGACAAGGACAGACGAAATTTCATGAAACAATCCAGGTCAGCGTCGAAACTGCTGCCACCCTAGACGACTACGGTAAATACGGGATTGATTCGCGCGGGAATTGTATTTCGCGAGCCCCGCATAAATACGGGAATTGACAGTCAACTCATCGGTATTGAGTCAGCGAGGCTGACGCACAAACGCGCAGAACAACGTTTGAGTTCGATCGGTGCGCTGAATGAGATGTGCGTGCCGGGAGAGCAATCTTCCCCGGCACGCCTTGCCGTCACACGTCGAAGAACACCGTCTCGTTGTCGCCCTGCAGCTGCAGGTCGAGCCGGTAGACCGGCTTGCCGGCCTCGCGGATCGCAGTGAGCGTGGCCCGGCGGTCCGCCGGCACCAGCGCCAGCACGGGATCGGCGGCGTTGCCGGCCTCGTCGCTGAAATAGATGCGGGTGTAGAGATGCCTGAGCATGCCGCGGCCAAACACCGCAAGCAGGATGTGCGGCGCCTGCGGCTTGCCAGCGGGATCGGGCACGACACCCGGCTTGATGGTCTCGAAGGAATAGTTGCCGTCCTTGTCGGTGCCGCAGCGGGCAAAGCCGCGGAAACTCGCATTCGGCAGCGCGCGCTTGTCCTGGGGATCGGCGAAGCGGCCCTGCGCATCCGCCTGCCAGATCTCCAGCATGCAATCCGGCACGGCAACGCCATCACCGTCGAAGACACGGCCCTCGATGCGAACGCGGTCGCCGGTGACATCGGGTGTCAGCGTCGAGTTGGTGAATGCGTCGTTCCACGCGTACTCGCCGGTCGGCGTCAGTCCGTATTTAAAGAACGGACCGACGGTCTGGGATGGGGTGATCCCGTCGGGCTTCACAGAATCCTGCACGTTAGTGGTTCTCCATGGGCGTGGCGTTCTTGCCGCGCAGCACGATGTCAAAGCGGTAGCACAACGCCCATTCGGGCTGGGTGTTCTCGAGGTCGAACGAGGAAACCATCCGCGCCCGCGCCTTCTCGTCCGGCACCGAGTTGAAGATCGGATCGAACGGAAACAGCGGATCGGCCGGGAAGTACATCTGCGTCACCAGCCGCGTGACGAAGGAATGGCCGAACACCGAGAGATGGATATGCGCGGGACGCCAGGCATTGTGGTGATTGCCCCAGGGATAGGCGCCGGGCTTGATGGTGACGAAGCGATAATAGCCGGACGCATCGCTCACGGTGCGACCCGCGCCGGTGAAATTCGGATCCAGCGGCGCCGGATGCTGATCGCGGACATGGACATAGCGGCCGCAGGAATTGGCCTGCCAGATCTCGACGAGCGAGTTCGGCACGCCGCGGCCGTCCTCGTCGCGCACATGGCCATGCACGATGATGCGCTCGCCGAGCGGCTCGCCCGCGTGCTGACGGGTGAGATCGTTGTCGCCCTCGCGCACGGTCTCGTGGCCGTAGACCGGTCCGGTCAGCTCCGACAGCGTATGGGGCATCGGGATCAAGGGCTTGTTCGGCGCACGCTTGATCGAGCTTTTGTAGTCGGGCGACAGCGGCAGCGGATGCGCCGCGTTGCTGCCGGTGGGATAGATGAATGTCATTGGCGAACTCCTCCCCAGCCATTTTAGGTCCGGCCGGTCAACGCTTCTGCCAATCATTATAGGATATAACTAATTTGGGAAAGCCGGTTTAGCGGCGTTCCCGCGCATGGCAGCCGGCCGCTCCCTACCTGATCGGCGCACGCGGAAGCACGGCCTGTCCGGCCTCGAGCCGGTAGGTATGGTCGAGCGAATACCAGGGCACGGAGGCGTCCTTCGCGGTCGGATGCGGCGTATCGTGGCGCACGAATTTGCCGATCAGAGCCTGTGTCACACCGAACTGCACGTCGCTGTCGATATGAGGGTCGCTCGGATCATACACCTGCGAGATCAGCACCTTGAATCCTGGCTTGAAGATCAGGGCGTGCAGATGCGCGGGACGATAGGGGTGGCGGCCCTGCGCCTCGAGCAGGCGGCCGACGACACCATCGGTCGGAATGGGATAGCCGACCATCATCACCGAGCGGAAGGAAAAGCGCCCGTCGGAATCGGACATGAACTTGCCGCGCAGGTTCATGTCGGCCTGCTCGGGGTCCTGGTTCTCGTAGAGGCCGACCGGCGAGGCGTGCCAGACATCGATCTCGGCACCCGCGACGGGCCGGCCGTCCCTGTCGACGACGCGGCCGCTGACGAACAGCGTGGCCCCCGGCGTTTCCGAGCGCACGATCGATCCGCCATTCTCGACCCGGGGCGAATTCAACCGCCAGAACGGCCCGAGCAATGATTGATCGGTCTCCGTATTGCCCTGATCGCCGTTGTTGAGCAGGCACACCAGCGAGGAGACGCCGAGCGACCCCGCCATCAGCACGACTTCGTTATGCGTGTCGGTGGTCAGCTTGCCGAGCTCGGCCACGATCGCCGTGGCATCGCGGAACTCCTTCTCGGTCAGGCGAACGTCGCGCACGAAGGCGTGCAAATGCTTGACCAGGGAGACCATGATCTCGCGCAGCCGCGGATCGGATGTCCGCTCCATCACCGCCAGTGCCGCGGCCGTGACGTCCTTCTCGCGCTCAATGATCATAGCCACCTCCCACCCATCCGGTCGTTCCGGGCGCGAGTGAAAGGAGCGGCCCCGGAATCTTCACCTCTCCCCGCCTGCGGGGAGAGGTCGGATCGCCCTTGCGATCCGGGTGAGGGGGTACAGGTCCCACGGTCATCTCATCCGCGGAGAGAGGCCCCTCACCCCAACCCTCTCCCCGTAAGAACGGGGAGAGGGAGAAGATAGAGTCCTAATTCACCTTTTCGATCGCAACCGCGACGCCCTGGCCGACGCCGACGCACATGGTGGCGAGCGCCAGCTTGCCGCCGCGCTTCTCCATGCCGTGCACGGCGGTGAGCGCGAGACGGGCACCGCTCATGCCGAGCGGATGGCCGAGCGCGATGGCGCCGCCATGCGGATTGACGAAATCGGCGTCATCGGCGACGCCGAGCTGGCGCATGCAGGCGATGCCCTGCGAGGCGAAAGCTTCGTTCAGCTCGATCAGGTCGAAATCGCTGATCTTCTTGCCGAGGCGTTCCATCAGCTTGCGGGTCGCCGGCACCGGGCCGATGCCCATGATCCGCGGCGGCACGCCGGCCGAGGCGAGCCCGAGGATGCGCGCTCGCGGCGTGAGGCCGTGCTTCTTCACCGCGGCTTCCGAGGCCAGGATCATGGCGGCGGCGCCGTCATTGACGCCGGAGGCATTGCCGGCCGTGACGGTGCCCGGATTGCGCACGATCGGCTTCAGCTTGGCCAGACCTTCCAGCGTGGTCTCGGGACGCGGATGCTCGTCCTTGTCGACCGTAACAGGACCGGCCTTGCCGCCAGGAATCGTGATGGGCGTGATTTCTTCTGCGAAATAACCCGCCGCGATCGCTGCGCCCGCACGCTGCTGCGAGCGAATGGCGAAGGCGTCCTGGTCGGCGCGCGAGACCTGGAACTCCTCGGCGACGTTCTCGCCGGTCTCGGGCATCGCATCGACGCCGTACTGTGCCTTCAGCAGTGGATTGATGAAGCGCCAGCCGATGGTGGTGTCGAAGATCTCGGCCGAGCGCGAGAAGGCCTCCTGCGCCTTGCCCATTACGAAGGGCGCGCGGGTCATCGACTCGACGCCGCCGGCAATCGCAAGCTCGATCTCGCCGGAACGGATGGCGCGGCCCGCGGCACCGACCGCATCGAGGCCCGAGGCGCAAAGCCGGTTCAAGGTCTGGCCGGGAACCGAATCCGGTAGGCCTGCGAGCAACAGCGCCATGCGCGCGACGTTGCGATTGTCCTCGCCGGCCTGGTTGGCGCAACCGAAGAAGACCTCGTCCACCTGTGCCCAGTCGAGCTTGGGGTGTTTTGCCATCAGCGCCTTGATCGGGGCGGCGGCGAGATCGTCGGCGCGCACCTTGGCGAGCGAGCCGCCGAAACGGCCGATCGGGGTCCGCACGGCATCACAGATAAAGACGTCACGCATCGTTGTTCTCCCTGAATGCCGCGATCCGGCCAAATTCTTCAATGTCGGCGGAGTTTTAGGAGCGCGCCTGCGGCAGGTCAATTGACGGTTTCGCGGGTGGCATATTCGAGCGATGTCATGAAACTCAGCCGTCATTCCGGGGCGCGACGAAGTCGCGAGCCCGGAATCCATAACCACGAGCCGGGGTTATGGATTCCGGGCCTGCGCCTATCGGCGCATCCCGGAATGACGACCGAGAGTGTGGCGCACACATCCCGCCATGCGGACAGCGTGGAAAACCCGCCCTCCCCAGCCAAACCGATAGGACGCTCAGGCGAAATTTTGTAGGTTGCGCCGCCCATGACCATGCAACAACCGATACCCGTTCCGCCGCCCGACGACACGCCCACGCCGCAGGCCGAGGCTGCCGCGCGCGTCACGCCGATGATGGAGCAGTATCTGGAGATCAAAGCAGCGCATCAGGGCTTGCTGCTGTTCTACCGGATGGGCGACTTCTACGAATTGTTCTTCGAGGACGCCGAGATCGCTTCAAAGACGCTCGGCATCGTCTTGACCAAGCGCGGCAAGCACCAGGGCGCGGATATCCCGATGTGCGGCGTGCCGGTCGAGCGCGCCGAGGATTACCTGCATCGTCTCATCAGCGCCGGGCATCGGGTTGCGGTGTGCGAGCAGACCGAGGATCCCGCGGCGGCGAAAGCGCGCGGCAACAAGAGCGTGGTGCGCCGCGGCGTGGTGCGGCTGGTCACGCCGGGCACACTGACCGAAGACACGCTGCTGGATGCGCGTGCCAACAATTACCTGCTGGCGATCGCGCGCGCCCGCTCGTCCGCCGGCGGCGACCGCTTCGGCCTCGCCTGGATCGACATCTCGACGGCCGAATTCACGGTCACCGAGGTCTCGGGCGGCGAGCTCGCCGCGACCCTGGCGCGCATCAACCCGAACGAGGCGATCGTCACCGACGCGCTCTATAGCGACAACGAGCTCGGCCAGACCTTGCGCGAGCTGCCGGCGGTGACGCCGCTGACCCGCGACGTCTTCGACGGCGCCACTGCCGAGAAGCGGCTGTGCGACTACTTTGCGGTCGCGACCATGGACGGGCTCGCGCAGCTGACGCGCCTGGAGGCCACCGCCGCGGCCGCTGCCGTTACCTATGTCGACCGCACCCAGGTCGGCAAGCATCCGCCGCTGTCGCCGCCGGCGCGCGAGGCCTCGGGCGCGACCATGGCGATCGACCCGGCCACGCGCGCCAATCTCGAGCTGACGCGGACGCTCGCCGGCGAACGCCGCGGCTCGTTGCTCGACGCGATCGACTGCACCGTGACCTCGGCGGGCTCCCGCCTGCTGGCGCAGCGCCTGGCCGCGCCGCTGACCGATGCGCCGGCGATCGCGCGGCGGCTAGATGGGGTCAGCGCCTTCGTGGCCGATTCCGCCGCGCGCGAGGACATCCGCAGCATTTTGCGCGGCGCGCTCGATATGTCGCGCGCTCTGGCTCGGCTCTCGGTCGGCCGCGGCGGGCCGCGCGACCTCGCCGGCATCCGCGACGGCATCATCGCCGCCGACCAGGTGTTGACGCGGCTCTCCGAGCTGGATCAACCGCCGCAGGAAATCGCGGCAGTGATGGCGGCGCTGCAGCGGCCGTCGCGCGAGCTTGCTGCCGAGTTCGCCAGCGCGCTCGACGAGCAGCTGCCGCTGATCAAGCGCGACGGCGGCTTCGTGCGCCAGGGCTACGAACCCGCGCTGGACGAAGCGCGAAACCTGCGCGACGCCTCGCGTCTCGTGGTCGCCTCGATGCAGGCGCGCTACGCCGACGCGACCTCCGTGAAGGGCCTCAAGATCCGGCACAACAACGTGCTCGGCTATTTCGTCGAGGTCACCGCCCAGCACGGCGACAAGCTGATGTCGCCCCCGCTGAACGCGACCTTCATCCACCGCCAGACGCTGGCAGGACAGGTCCGCTTCACCACTGCCGAGCTCGGCGAGATCGAAGCCAAGATCGCCAATGCCGGCGATCGCGCGCTGGGCCTCGAGCTCGAAATCTTCGAGCGGCTCTGCGCCAAGGCGCTGGAGATCAGCGACGATCTGCGCGCCGCGGCACAAGGCTTTGCGCTGCTCGATGTCGCAACCTCGCTGGCAAAGCTCGCGATCGACGAGAACTATGTGCGGCCCGAGGTCGACGGCTCCCTCGCCTTCGCAATCGAAGCCGGCCGCCATCCCGTGGTCGAGCAGGCCTTGAAGCGCAACGGCGAGCCGTTCATCGCCAATGCCTGCGATCTCTCACCTAGCCCCGCCCAAAAATCCGGCCAGCTCTGGCTGCTCACCGGTCCCAACATGGCGGGTAAATCGACCTTCCTGCGCCAGAACGCGCTGATTGCCTTGATGGCGCAGATCGGCAGCTTCGTGCCGGCCACGCGTGCGCGGATCGGCATCGTCGACCGCCTGTTCTCGCGCGTCGGCGCCGCCGACGATCTCGCCCGCGGCCGCTCCACCTTCATGGTGGAGATGGTCGAGACCGCGGCGATCCTGAACCAGGCCGGCGAGCGCTCGCTCGTCATCCTCGACGAGATCGGCCGCGGCACCGCGACCTTCGACGGCCTCTCCATCGCCTGGGCCGCGATCGAGCATCTGCACGAGAACAACCGCTGCCGCACATTGTTCGCGACGCACTATCACGAGCTGACTGCGCTCGCGGCCAAGCTGCCGCGCATGTTCAACGCCACGGTGCGGGTGAAGGAATGGCAGGGCAACGTCGTGTTCCTGCACGAGGTGCTGCCGGGCTCGGCCGACCGCTCCTACGGCATCCAGGTGGCGAAGCTCGCCGGCCTGCCGCCGGCGGTGATCACGCGCGCCAAATCGGTGCTGTCCAAGCTGGAGGCGCAGGACCGCGGCCAGACCGCGCGAGCCTTGGTGGACGATCTGCCGCTGTTCGCGGTGCCCTCACGCGCCGCCACTGAAGCCGCGCCGCCGAGCGACGCGGAGCTGCTGATGGAGGCGGTAAAGGCGCTGCACCCGGACGAGATGTCGCCGCGCGAGGCGCTGGATGCGCTGTATGCGTTGAAGGCCAAGCTGCCGAAGCAGTGATGGCCTGTAGGGTGGGTTAGCGAAGCGTAACCCACCATCTTCTTTTCCGAGGAGATAGAAGAGGTGGGTTACGCCTTCGGCTAACCCACCCTACGACGCCCGCCTACCCCCGCGCCGCGATCGCCGCGGCTTCCGCGGCCGCGCGCTGCATGCTGGTCGACATCTCGTTGGTCACCGTGCTCTGCTCCTCGACGGCCGCGGCGGTCGAGGTGACGTATTCGCTGACGTTGTTGATCGCCTGCTTGATCGAGCCGAGTGCGCTAACGACGTCACCCGAGATGCCGTTGAGGCTGCCGATTTCCTGGCCGATCTTGTCAGTGGCCTGCTTGGCCTGGTTGGCAAGGCTCTTCACTTCGGACGCCACCACGGCAAAGCCGCGGCCGGCTTCACCGGCGCGGGCGGATTCGATCGTGGCATTCAGCGCGAGCAGATTGATCTGGCCGGTGATGCTGTTGATCATCTCGACGATGCCGCTCATCGCTTGCGCGGCTTCGGTGAGGCGCTGGGCCTGGGCATCGGCCGCGGCGACCTGGTCGACGGCGCTCATCGCGGTCTCGCGCGACTTGGTCATGGCCTCGGAGATCTCCCGCACCGAAGCGTTGAGCTCCTCCGAGCCGGCGGCGACCGATTCCATCATGCCGCGAACGCGCTCGTTGCCCATGCGGACCAGCACCTGCTTGGTGGTGTCGGTGGCATATTTCACGACCTTGACCGGCTTGCCGTTGAGATCGAAGATCGGGTTGTAGGAGGCTTGGATGTAGACTTCCTTGCCGCCCTTGCCGATGCGCTTGTATTCCCCGGCTTGGTATTGACCGCGACCAAGCGCAGCCCAGAATTCCCGATAGGCGGCGCCGTCGCGCTCACTGGGCTCGACGAACATGCTGTGATGCTTGCCCTTGATCTCGGCCAGCGAATAGCCGAGTGCGCCCAGGAAGTTGGCATTGGCCGTGATGACCGTGCCGTCCATGTTGAACTCGATCACGGCCTGCGCCTTGTCGATCGCCGCGATCTGACCTGCGATATCGGCGGTCTTCAGCTTCTCGGCAGTGACGTCAGTTGCGAACTTGACGACGCCATACGGCTTGCCGCTCTCGTCGAGCAGCGGATTGTAGGAAGCGAGGATCCAGACCTCGCGGCCGCCCTTGCCGATACGCTTGAACTCGCCGGCCTGGTATTCGCCGCGGTTGAGCTTGGCCCAGAATTCGCGATAGGCAGCGCCGTTGCGGTCAGCCTCGGCCACGAACAAGCTGTGATGCTTGCCCTGGATCTCGGCGAGCGAATAGCCGAGTGCCTTGCAGAAATTCTCGTTGGCGGTGACGATGGTACCGTCGAGCTTGAACTCGATGACGGCCTGGGCACGGCTGCTGGCGGCGATCTTCGAGGCGTCCGTCATGCTCCGGATCTTCTTCTCGGTGATGTCGGTCGCGATCTTGGCGACCATCACCGCCTTGCCGTCGCCGTCGAGCACCGGATTGTAGGATGCTTCGATCCAGACCTCGTGGCCGTCCTTCGCGATTCGCTTGAACTCGCGCGCCTGATACTCGCCGCGGTTCAGTGCGGCCCAGAACGCCTTGTACTCGGCGCTGTCGCGCTGGTCGGCCGGCACGAACATCGAGTGATGCTTGCCCTGGATCTCCTCGAGCCGGTAGCCGAGGGCGTCGAGAAAATTCTTGTTGGCCGTGACGATCGTGCCATCAAGTTTGAATTCGATCATCGCCTGCGAGCGACCAATGGCATCGAGCCGCGCCTGTGCGTCACTGTGGGACTTACGGCCGAACATTCAAGTATCTCCTCGATGAGAAATCATTAGGCATGGCGCGCACAGCGCCGCGCTTGCGCTCGAAGTTTTCGGCTCGTGGTTTGCGACTTTCGTACTGATGGAACTCTAGCCCGTTATCGAACGAGGTCGTCTCGACAGCTGACGAGCGAGCGTAGGGTCAAGACACAAAGATTAAATTAACGACGTTATCGGAAACGCGCAGTCGAACACCGCAGAACTACCGGCTGAACACCGCAAAGGTCCCGTACCAAGCTTACGTTTCGATGCGCAGCCTTCTGCGTCCACGCCACCACAGCGTCAGATTCCAGGCCACGCAGGTCCCGAGTGCGACGCACAAGCCGACTGCGGAACCGAACCACACGACTGCAACGTGCAGGACGGCGATGGCCATGCCAAATCCGAGCAGGCCCCAGGCGGAGTTGGCGAGCACGGCGGCGGTCGGCGGTCCGCCGATGCGCGGATGCAGGATCACCATCATGCTGGAGAACACCACGGGGAAGAGTGCGATGATGCCGCTGATGCGCGGTCCGACCCAGCTCGAAGTCGACACCACGATGGCGACAAGGGTCGCAACCAGCGCAGCGCGCATCGGCACGTCGTACCAGCGGCGCATCACCAGCGGCATCTTCACATGGCGATAGCGCGCGAGCAGTGGAATGCAGATGCCGAATGCGATCAGATTGGCGGCAAGCCCGGCCGTGAGCGTCCAGTCGAAATGGCGGATGATCGAGGCCATCCCGATCCACACCGCGAAAGCGCTTCCGCAACTCACCACGAGAGTGTGCCGCTGCGACAGCGCAACGTAAGTGAGGCACATGAAGATCGTCGCCGCATTGACCGGCAGGCTCGCCAGCGCGCCCTGCGCGATGAAAGCGGCGTCGTGGTCGATCGCAAGAAAGACGTAGGACGGCCCCGCCGACACCGGCAGGGTCGCGATCAGCGCGCCGATCACCGGCCCCGAGCGTTCGGTGATGATCGACGCCGTCACCACGAACGCCGCCGCGATCGCCATGCGCAGGAAGAGAAAGAGGAGGAAGTGGAGGTCGAGGGACATTTTTTTGTGCCGGGCAAGCGGCGCGCTGATCCGGACAGAAAGCGAAGTTATTCAGTCCGTCATTCCGGGGCGCGCGAAGCGGCGCGCCCCGGGACGACGCCAATTGGTGGGATGACGACCTGCGCCCTCACATCCGCTGCATCGACACCGAAACCTTCGGGCCGTTCTTGATGGTCTGGTAGACCACGCAATAGCGCTCGGTGAGCTTGAGCAAGAGATCGAGCTTGTCCTGCGGCGCTGACGTGTCGACCTCGAAGCGCAGGCGGATCTCGGCGAAGCCGACCGGCGTCTCCTTGTCGACGCCGAGCGTGCCGCGGAAGTCCAGATCGCCCTCGGCATAGACGTTGCCGGTCTTCAAGGGCACCTCGATTGCGGTCGCGACCGATTTCAGCGTGACGCCGGCACAGGCGACCAGGGCTTCGAGCAGCATGTCGCCGGAGCAGAGCTCGAGGCCGGAGCCGCCGGTGGCGGGATGCAGACCAGCCATCGCGATGGCGCGGCCGGTCTCGACCTTGCAGGCGATGCCTTCGCTGTCGGTGGAACCCTTGGCCGTCAGCGTGATGAGCGCGGCCTTGGGATCGGTCTTGTAGCGCTCCTTGATCGGGGCCTGCATCAGGCGCAGCTCTGCGGCGTCCATCTTGTTCTCTCCCGGGGTATGATGCCTGCCGATGTACCGGCTCGCGGCGAGATTGTCACCACCACATGGCCTGACCGGGACCCTGGGTTGCGTCGCGGTCGGGAACGTTGCGGTCGAGCGACCGGTCGAGTGACGTCAGCACACTGCGCTTGAAATTCTCGAACAGCGGCGAATTGCGGTCGCGCGGCCGACCGAGATTGATCTCGATCTGATCGAACAGCCGCCCCGGCCGCGGCCGCATCACCAGCACGCGATCGGCCAGCACCACGGCCTCGTCGACGTCATGCGTGACGAGGATCAAGGTCGGCCGCGTATCGGCCCAGAGGTCGAGCAGATGGTCCTGCAAATCCCTGCGGGTGAAGGCATCGAGCGCGGAAAACGGCTCGTCGAGCAGCAGCACCTCCGGCTGCGGCACCAGCGCGCGGGCGATCGCGACGCGCTGCGCCTGTCCGCCCGACAGCTCGCGCGGCCAGGCCTGCGCCTTGTCAGCGAGGCCGACGCGGGCGAGCGCACGCGCGACCATCTCGTGCCGCTCGGCCGCGGGCAGGCCGGCAAGGCCGAAGCCGATATTGTCGGCGACGCTGAGCCAGGGCAGCAGCCGCGGCTCCTGGAAGATGATGCCGATCTTGGCATGCGGCGAGCCGATCGCCTCGTCGTCGAGCGTCACCGTGCCGGAGCTGGCGCGATCGAGGCCGGCGATGGCGCGCAGCAATGTCGATTTGCCGCAGCCGGAGCCGCCGATAATGGCGATGATCTCGCCTTGCCTGATCTCGGCCGAGAAGCGCGCCAGCGCCTCGACGCCGTTGGGATAGGTCTTGCTGACCCGGTCGAGCGCCAGCATCGCCTCAAGCTCCCTTTGCCCGCCCGAAGGCGTCCTGCCAGCGCAGGAACGGTGCGGCGGCAAGCTCGATCAGCCAGTCGGTGAGCTTGCCGAGGATGGCGAAGATGACGATGGCGGCCAGGATCTGCGCGGGCTTGCCGAGCTGCTGGCCGTCGAGCAGGAGATAGCCGAGCCCTTCGGAGGCGCCGATCAATTCGGCTGCGACCACGAACATCCAGCCGAGGCCAAGACCGACGCGCAAGGACACGACATAGGCCGGCAGCACCGCCGGCAGCAGGATGCGGCGGATCATTGCGGGTCCCGACAGGCGAAAGGTGCGGCCGACCTCGACGATCTTGCGATCGACCGAGAGGATGGCGCCCATGACGCCGAGATAGACCGGGAAGAACACGCCGACCGCGATCAGCGCGATCTTCGAGGTCTCGAAGATGCCGAGCCAGAGGATGAACAGCGGTACCCAGGCGAGCGAGGGAATCGCGCGCAACGCCTGCACCGTCGGATCGAGCAGCCGGCGCGCCATCGACCAGTAACCGGAGATGGCACCTAACAGCGTGCCCGCGACCACGCCGAAGGCGAAGCCGAGCGAGACGCGCCACAGCGTCGCGCCGATGTGGCGGACCAGCTCGCCGGAACGGGCGAGCTCGGTAATGGTAGCAAACACGCGCGAAGGCGGGGGCACCAGGCGCCCGTTGGACCAGCCGAGCCACACCACGAGCTCCCAGCCCAACGCGAGCGTCAGCGGCAGCACCACTCCCAGCAGCGGCCGCGCGTAACGCGACAGCCGTGAGGGCACAGGCGCGCTCTCGGCTGTATCAGGGGTTTGCTGCAGGACTGGCGCGTCGGAGATCATGGCCGGTAGGAAGCGCGTCTGGTTGTGGAATGCAACAGGACTATCGCCGCGCCCTCGCCTGTCGTCCCGGGCTCGCTTCGCGCCCCGGGACGACGGCGGTCTCTATTGCGCGCGCTTGCCTCTTCCCTGCGAACTAATTCGTTGGCAGCGGAACCTGGTCGTCGATCAATGCATCCAGCGTCGCCTTGACGTCGACCTTGGCATCGACGACGCTGGCCTGCTGGAGCGCAAGGCCTGCGGCGAGGATCGACTCGCGCTGCGGCGCGCCGATGCGGCTGTGGGTGAGCTCGGTGCGCTCCTTGAGCTGCTTGTCGACCACGGCCTCGGGCAGCTTCGTCACCGCGATGAAGGTCTTCTTCAGCTCGTCGTAATTCGCCAGCGAATATTTGCGCGCCTCCTCGTAAACCGCGAGGACGCGGCGCGCGATGTCGGGATGATCCTTCAGGAACTGCTCGCGCACATTGAGGATGCCCCAGGTGTTGGCGTCGGCCTTGCGATAGAACAGCTTGGCGCCCTCCTCGACCTCGGCCTGCGCCATCATCGGATCGAGGCCGGCCCAGGCATCGACGTCGCCGCGGATCAGCGCGGTCTTGCCGTCGGCGTGCTGGAGCAGCACCGGCGTGATGTCCTTCTCGGTGAGGCCCGCACCGAGCAGTGCGCGCACCAGGAAGATGTGCGGGTCGGTGCCGCGCGTGACCGCAACGCGCTTGCCCTTGAGGTCGGCAACGCCGGCGATCTTGGACTCCTTGCCGGTCACCAGCGCGGTCCATTCCGGGCGCGAATAGACGTAGATCGACTTGATCGGGTTGCCGTTGATGCGGGCGACCAGCGCCGCCGAGCCCGCGGTCGAGCCGAAATCGATCGAGCCGGCGTTGAGGAATTCGAGCGCCTTGTTGGAGCCGGCCGACTGCACCCAGGTGACGGTGATACCGTCCTTGGCGAACTCCTTCTCCAGGAGCCCCTTCTGCTTCAGCACCAGCGACACCGGATTGTAGGTCGCCCAGTCGATGCGGATCTCCTTGAGCGGGTCCGCAGCCTTCGCCGCTTGGGTCAATGCGAGCGCCAAAGCTCCCGCCATAACAATAATTCGTGCAATCCCAGCCATGCTCAGCCTCCTGAAAACTTCATTGTTTTTCAATGAGTTATATCTAGAGGTCAACGAGAAAATCCGCCCTCCGAAAGCGCGCCGGCCGAGAACAGATTTGCCCGAAGCCGCAGCTTTCCAGCATGGAACGGCTATTGCCAGAGAATGGCGGGTGACAGCGCCTGTCACCTCTTATATCCGGTGAGACATGGACAGCGTCGCGACTGAGAAGGCCGAGGTGGACGATCGCTTCGATACCGCGCGGATCACCGCCGCGGTCGATGCGCTCGCCGAGAAGCACGAGGGGCGCGAGGACGCGTTCCGCACGGCGATGGCGCAATTGCTCAAGGCCGAGCTGATCGCGGCGCGCGCCGCCACCCAGGCGATCCTGCTGAAGGACCGCCACGGCCGCCGCTGCGCCGAGCGGCTGTGCCACGTGCAGGACGAGATCATCCGCATCCTGTATTCGGCCGCGACGCGCCATCTCTACCGCTCGCCGATCCCGAGCGGTGCCGAGCGCATGGCGGTGGTGGCGACCGGAGGCTACGGCCGCGGCCTGATGGCGCCGGAATCGGACATCGATCTGCTCTTCATCCTGCCCTACAAGCAGACCGCCTGGGGCGAGCAGGTCGCCGAAGCCATCCTCTATTGCCTCTGGGACATGGGACTGAAGGTCGGTCACGCCACGCGCTCGGTCGACGAATCGATCCGGCAGGCGCGCGGCGACATGACGATCCGCACCGCGATCCTGGAGACGCGCTTCCTCACCGGCGACAAGCCGCTCTACGACGAGCTGGTCGAGCGCTTCGACAAGGAGGTGGTGCAGGGCACCGCGTCCGAATTCGTCACCGCAAAGCTCGCCGAGCGCGAGGAGCGCCATCGCCGCGGCGGCCAGTCGCGCTATCTGGTCGAGCCGAACGTCAAGGACGGCAAGGGGGCCTTGCGCGACCTGCACACGCTGTTCTGGATCGCCAAATACGTCTACCGCGTGCGCGATACCCGCGAGCTGGTCGGGCGCGGCGTGTTCGACGCGCAGGAATATCGCACCTTCCGCCGCTGCGCCGACTTCCTCTGGTCGGTGCGCTGCAATCTGCACTTCTACTCTGGCCGCGCCGAGGAGCGCCTGTCCTTCGATCTCCAGCGCGAGATCGCGATACGTCTCGGCTACACCTCGCATCCGGGCATGCAGGACGTCGAGCGCTTCATGAAGCACTACTTCCTGGTCGCCAAGGAAGTCGGCAACCTCACCGCCATCCTCTGCGCCAAGCTCGAGGACCAGCAGGCCAAGCCCGCGCCGGTGCTGAGCCGGGTGATGGCGCGGCTGCGACCGACCGCGGTGAAGCGGCGCGTCCCCGACAGCGACGACTTCATCGTCGACAACAACCGCATCAACGTCGCCGCGCCCGACGTGTTCAAGCACGACCCGGTCAATCTGATCCGCATCTTCCGCCTCGCGCAGAAGAACAATCTCGCCTTCCACCCGGACGCGATGCGCGACGTGACGCGCTCGCTCGGCCTGATCAACGCAGGCTTGCGCGAAAATCCCGAAGCCAACCGACTGTTCATGGAGATCCTGACCTCCGACAATGCCGAGATCGTGCTGCGGCGGATGAACGAGACCGGCGTGCTCGGCCACTTCATTCGCGCCTTCGGCAAGATCGTCTCGATGATGCAGTTCAACATGTATCATCACTACACCGTCGACGAGCACCTGATCCGCTGCATCGGCTTCCTGCAGGACATCGAGCGCGGCGGCATCGAGGAGTTCGCGCTGGCGAGCGACCTGTTCCGCAAGATCCGGCCCGAGCACCGCGCGGTGATCTACATCGCAACGCTGCTGCACGACGTCGCCAAGGGCCGGCCCGAGGACCACTCCATCGCCGGCGCCAAGGTGGCGCGGCGGCTCTGCCCGCGGCTCGGCTTCAGCCCGGCCGACACCGAGCTCGTGGCCTGGCTGATCGAGGAGCACCTGACTATGTCCACGGTCGCGCAGTCGCGCGACCTCTCCGATCGCAAGACCATCGAGAATTTCGCTGCCGTGGTGCAGTCGGTGGAGCAGATGAAGCTCCTGACCATCCTGACCACCGCCGACATCCGCGGCGTCGGGCCGGGCGTGTGGAACGGCTGGAAGGCGCAGCTCCTGCGCTCGCTGTACTACGAGACCGAGCCGGTGCTGACCGGCGGCTTCTCGGAAGTCGACCGCGGCAAGCGCCTCGCCGTTGCGCACACCGAGTTCCGCATGGCCTTCGCCGAATGGCCGAAGGACGAGCTCGATGCCTATATCGGCCGGCACTATCCGGCCTACTGGCTCAAGGTCGAGCTGCCGCGCAAGATCCGGCACGCCCGCTTCGTGCGTTCCAGCGAGCAGGCCGGCCACAAGCTCGCGATCAATGTCGGTTTCGACGAGGTGCGCGGCGTCACCGAGCTGACGATCTTCGCCGCCGACCATCCCTGGCTGCTGTCGATCATTGCGGGTGCCTGCGCCTCGGCCGGCGCCAACATCGTCGACGCCCAGATCTACACCACGACCGACGGCCGTGCGCTCGACACCATCTCGATCTCGCGCGAATACGACCGCGACGAAGACGAGGGACGGCGCGCCACGCGCATCGGCGAGATGATCGAGGACGTGCTGGAGGGCAAGCTGCGCCTGCCCGAAGTGGTGGCGCGGCGCACCGTGCGCAGCAAGGCAAAGCCGTTCGTGATCGAGCCGGAAGTGACCATCAACAACCAATGGTCAGATCGCTACACCGTGATCGAGGTCTCCGGGCTCGACCGGCCCGGCCTGCTCTACGAGCTGACCACAGCGATCTCCAAGCTCAACCTCAACATCGCCTCGGCCCATGTCGCGACCTTCGGCGAGCGCGCGCGCGACGTGTTCTACGTCACCGACCTCCTGGGCGCGCAGATCAATGCGCCGACGCGCCAGGCCGCGATCAAGAGCGCGCTGACCCATGTGATGGCCGGCGACAAGGCGGTGCAGCCCGCGGCGTGACGAGCGATCGGGGGATTCTCTCCACTCGTCATTCCGGGGCGCCGCGCAGCGGCGAACCCGGAATCCATCAAGCAACCGACAGTGCCGGTGAATGGATTCCGGGTTCGCGCTTCGCGCGCCCCGGAATGACGAGTGGAGGGGTTGGCGCGTTGCGTCTTCAAACCTCCACACCCTCGTGCCGCAGCAGCCAGCGCTTGCGCGCGAGGCCGCCGCCGTACTTCACCAGCGAGCCGTCCGCACCGATCAGGCGGTGACAAGGCAGCACCACGCTGATCGGGTTGGAGCCGTTGGCGTGGCCGACGGCGCGAATCGCGTTGGGCATGCCGATGGTTGCGGCGAGTGCGCCGTAGCTCAGCGTGGTGCCGGCGGGAATTTGCGCCAGCGCGGTCCAGACCTTCTGCTGAAACGGCGTGCCGGCGGTGCGCCAGGCGATGCCGGAGAGCTGGCCGAGCTCGCCTTCGAAATAACGCGAGAGCGCGGTGCGCATCTCTGCCGGCGCCGGCCGATCGCTGAGATCGACCGTCCCGTAATGCAGACGCAACAGCTCGCGCATCCGATGCTCGTAATCATGCCAATCGAGCGCCCGCAGCTTGCCCTCGGCATCGGTGACCAGCAGCGCGGTCCCGATCGGCGTCGCCAGGCGATCGAGGCCGAAGCGTTCAGGGAGCTTGGTTGATCGGATGGGCATGCAGCACCAGGCGGTCGAAACACATCGATCGCACTTGCCATGGTGGCCGTGCTAACGTCCACCCGAAAGCTGATGCTTTTGGGGGAGCTCACCTTGATCCTGATCGCCAATGTCCTGGTGGCGCTGGTCGCCGCGCTGCACGTCTTCTTCCTGGCGCTAGAGATGTTTCTCTGGGACAAGCCGCTGGGCCTGAAGGTGTTTCGGAATTCGCCCGAGAAGGCCGAGATCACCAAGGTGCTGGCCGCCAATCAGGGCCTCTATAATGGCTTTCTCGCTGCCGGCCTGATCTGGGGCCTCGTCCACGGCAACCCGGCCTTCGCGTTCCAGATCAAGGCGTTCTTCCTGCTCTGCGTGATGGTGGCCGGCGCCTATGGCGCGGCGACCGTCAGCACGCGGATCCTGATGGTGCAGGCGTTGCCGGCGGCCATCGCGCTGGTTGCAATGTTTCTCGCCTGAGACGCTACGGCGCAGCGCCGCGATCCTTGCACTGCGGCGAAGCTTCCTCCACAATCTTCAGCAGCGATGGCGACCGTTGCAATCAACGGAGAAAGACCATCGGCCTAAAATTCCGTCAGGAGGAACTAACCAACATGAACAATCGCAGAGCCTTCATAGCGGCCACGGCGGCGTTCGCCGTCGCCGTCTCGACCAGCCAGGCGCTCGCCCAGAAGAAATACGACACCGGCGCTAGCGACACCGAGATCAAGATAGGCCAGACCGTGCCGTTCTCCGGCGCCTATTCCGTCTATGCCAATATCGGCAAGACCCAGGCCGCGTATTTCAAGATGATCAACGATCAGGGCGGCATCAACGGCCGCAAGATCAACCTGATCCAGTATGACGACGCCTATTCGCCGCCGAAGACCGTGGAGCAGGTGCGCAAGCTCGTCGAAGGCGACGAGGTGCTCTTCACCTTCCAGCTGATCGGCACAGCCGCGAACGCCGCCGTGCAGAAATACCTCAACGGCAAGAAGGTGCCGCAGCTGCTCGCCTCGACCGGCGCCGCCCGCTTCAACGATCCGCAGAACTATCCCTGGACCATGGCTTACAATCCGAACTACGTGTCGGAGGGACGGATCTACGCAAAATACATTCTCGCCAATCATCCCAACGCCAAGATCGGCGTGCTCTACCAGAACGACGACATGGGCCGCGACTATCTCGCCGGCCTCAAGAGCGGCCTCGGCGACAAGGCCGCCAGCATGATCGTCGGCGAGGTCTCCTATGAGGTGACCGACCCGACCGTCGACTCGCAGGTGGTCAAGCTGAAGTCGATGGGCGTCGACCTGTTCTATGACGCCTCGACGCCGAAATTCGCGGCGCAGGCGATCAAGAAGCTCGCCGACCTCGGCTGGACACCCGTGCACATCCTCGACATCAACGCGAGCCCGGTGTCGGCGACGCTGAAGCCGGCCGGCCTCGACATCTCCAAGGGCATCATCTCGACCAACTACGGCAAGGATCCGGGCGATCCCCAGTGGAAGGACGATCCGGGCGTGAAGGCCTTCTTCGCCTTCATGGACAAGTATTTCCCGGAAGGCGACAAGCTCAACACCGTCAACACCTACGCCTATTCGGTCGCCGAGCTGCTGGTGCAGGTCTTGAAGCAATGCGGTGACGATCTGACGCGCGAGAACGTCATGAAGCAGGCCGCCAGCATCAAGGGCTTCGTACCGAGCCTGGGGCTGCCCGGCATCAAGATCAACACCGGCGCGAACGACTATCGCGTCAACAAGCAGATGCAGATGATGAAGTTCAACGGCGAACGCTGGGAGCTGTTCGGACCGATCATCGAGGACACGGGCCCGTCCGGCTAGGCGAAGAGAGGACGCGCCTGCCTCAACGACGTCATGCCCGGGCTGTCCCGGGCATCCACGTTCTCGGGTCGTCAAGGAAGCCGTGGATGGCCGGGTCAAGCCCGGCCATGACGATCGAGAGAGCTTCCTACTTGGCGTTCAGGTCGGTATCTCCCCAAAATTCTTCCCGACCGGCAGCACGGCGTGCCGGATCAGACGCGAATCCTCGACCGCGGCCTGGCGGTGCTTCACCGCCTCGCGATAGACGGGGTCGCGGATCATCTCGACGAAGGCGGCGACGCTCGGATATTCGGCGATGAAGCAATGGTCCCAGCGTTCCTCCTGCGGGCCGATCAGCATCAGCTCGAATTTGCCCTGCCAGACGATGCGGCCGCCGAGACGTTCGAACACCGGGCCGCTTTCGCGGCCGTAGGCCGCATAGGCTTCCGCGCCGCTGGCCTTGCGTCCGTCAGGATAGGCAGCCTCTTTGCGCAGGCGGACCAGGTTGAGCATGTGGATCGGGCCCGGGCGATCGTTCTCCCGGAATTGCGCGAAGATCTCCTTGGTCGGATCGATATGGCCCATGGCGCTCCCTCTTCTTATTGGAGCCGGCGATCCTAGCCTTGCCGCCCCGGAAGCGGAACTGCGGCCGGCGAATGCCGCATCTCCTAATCGCGCGTTAACGCCGGGGTAACCCGGCCTTAAACAGCGGCCGCTAGCGTTTCGGCGGGGCGGGCTGACCGGGCGTTTGGCGTATGGCGTGGGGAAAGAAAAAGGGTGCGCGGAAGGAGCCGCTGTTCGGCTTGCCCGCGGCGCTCGCCGATCTGCGCCTGACCGCTGCGGACCGCGTTCCCGGCGGCGACGACAAGCCGAAGAAATCTGCCAAACCATCCGCCAAGCGCAAGAGCGAGGATGCCGGCGACGAGCCGCCGCGCGAGCGCAAAGCGCCAGCCGGCCGCGGCGGCGCCAAGCGGCGATCGAAGTCGCGCTTCGGTGCCGGCCTCGGCCGCCTGGTCTATTGGGGCGCGGTGCTGAGCCTGTGGGGCGTCATCGCCGTGATCGGCGTCGTGATCTATGTCGGCGCCCATTTGCCGCCGATCCAGTCGCTGGAAATCCCCAAGCGCCCACCGACGATCCAGATCGTCGGCATCGACGGCAGCATGCTGGCGCAGCGCGGCGAGATGGCCGGCGCCAATGTCGCGCTGAAGGATCTGCCGCCGTATTTGCCGAAGGCGTTCATCGCCATCGAGGACCGCCGCTTCTATTCGCATTTCGGCATCGACCCGGTCGGCATCCTGCGCGCGCTGGTCACCAACGTCCTCCATCGCGGCGTGTCACAGGGCGGCTCGACCTTGACGCAGCAGCTCGCGAAAAACCTGTTCCTGACCCAGGAGCGCACCCTGCAGCGCAAGCTGCAGGAGGTGGAGCTCGCGATCTGGCTGGAGCGCAAGCACTCCAAGGACGAGATCCTGGAGCTCTATCTCAACCGCGTCTATTTCGGCTCCGGCGCCTACGGCGTCGAGGCGGCGGCGCAGAAATATTTCGGCAAGTCGGCGAAGAACGTGACGGTCGCGGAGGCCGCGATGCTGGCCGGCCTCGTCAAGTCGCCCTCGCGCCTTGCCCCGAACCGCAACCCCGAAGGCGCCGAAGCGCGGGCGCAGCTCGTGCTCGCAGCGATGGCGGATGCAAAGTTCATCACCGACGCGCAGGCGAAGGCCTCGATCGGCCATCCCTCCTACAACGTGAGGCCGGCGGGCGCCGGCACGGTGAACTACGTCGCGGACTGGATCGGCGAGGTGCTGGACGATCTGGTCGGCCAGATCGACGAGAGCATCAAGGTCGAGACCACGATCGATCCGAAGCTGCAGAGCGTCGCCGAAGCCGCCATCATCGACGAGCTCGCGGCCAAGAGCGTGAAGTTCAACGTCAGCCAGGGCGCGCTGGTGGCGATGACGCCCGATGGCGCCGTGCGCGCCATGGTGGGCGGTCGGAACTATTCCGACAGCCAGTACAACCGCGCGGTCACCGCCAGGCGCCAGCCGGGCTCCTCGTTCAAGCCGTTCGTGTACCTCACCGCGCTCGAGCAGGGGCTGACGCCCGATACGATGCGCCAGGATGCGCCGATCGAGGTCAAGGGCTGGAGACCTGAGAACTACACCCATGAATATTTCGGCGCGGTGACGCTGACGCAGGCGCTGGCGATGTCGCTCAACACGGTCGCCATCCGCCTCGGCCTCGAGGTCGGGCCGAAGAACGTGGTGCGCACCGCGCACCGGCTCGGCATCTCCTCCAAGCTCGAGCCCAACGCCTCGATCGCGCTCGGCACGTCGGAGGTCTCAGTCGTCGAGCTGGTCGGCGCCTACGCGCCGTTCGCCAATGGCGGCCTCGCGGTGGCGCCGCATGTTGTGACGCGGATCAGGACGCTCAGCGGCAAGCTGCTCTACATGCGCCAGCCGGAGGAACGTAACCAGGTCATCGACCCCCGCTATGTCGGTATGATGAATGCGATGATGCGGGAGACGCTGATATCGGGCACCGCCAAGAAGGCGGAGATCCCGGGCTGGCCGGCGGCCGGCAAGACCGGCACCAGCCAGGATTACCGCGACGCCTGGTTCATCGGCTACACCGCGAGCCTCGTCACCGGCGTCTGGCTCGGCAACGACGACAACTCGCCGACCAAGAAGGCGACCGGCGGCGGCCTGCCGGTGGAAGTCTGGTCGCGCTTCATGAAGACCGCGCTCGAGGGCGTGCCGGTGGCAGCCTTGCCGAGCTCGCCTAGCGGCTGGGGCCTGTCGAACCTCGCGCAGGCGGCCTCGCAGGTGTCGCCGCCGACCCCGGCGGCTCCGCCGCAAGCGAACGCCGGCGGCTATCGCCCGCCGCCTCCGACGCGCGCCAATGTGCGGCCCGAGGCAGCCGCCGGGCTCGATGGCTGGCTGATGGATCGGCTGTTTGGCGGGAATCGGTAGCCGCAGGCTGAGGCCCTTCGGCGCCTCACAACAAAAACTGCGAAAACAACCCCATGCACAGTAGAACTCGGTTGCCGGGGTGATGCGCGGTGGATCGCGCTAAGCGTTTGACGCGGAGGGGTTCGTCAGGCAAACGACGCAAACGTCGCCAAACGTGGCGAGAATCGAGCGAGACGCGGGATGTCGCGTCATCCTCCGTCATTGCGAGCGCAGCGAAGCAATCCAGAATCCCTCCGCGGAAAGAGGCTGGATTGCTTCGCTTCGCTCGCAATGACGATGTGGAGACAGCGTGAACTAATCCTCGACCCCGTACCGGTGCAGATCGTTGCCGTAGGTGTCGAGCCACTTCTTGGCGCGCTCCATCGACGGGCAGACCTTGCCGCAGACGCGCCAGAACCGCGCCGAATGGTTCATCTCGACGAGATGGGCGACCTCGTGCGCGGCGAGGTAGTCGAGCACGAAGGGCGGGGCGAGGATCAGGCGCCAGGAGAACGACAGCGAGCCCGCCGAGGTGCAGGAGCCCCAGCGGCTGGACTGATCGCGGATCGAGAGCCGCTTGACCCTGACGCCGAGCTCGGCGGCGTAGGCTTCCGCCGAGCGCTGCAGGTCGCGGCGCGCCTCGCGCTTGAGGAAATCGCTGACGCGGCGATCGACATGCTCGAGGCCGCCGGCGACGCAGAGAATGCGCTCACCGCTGTCGCGCATCTCGGTCCACACCGTGCCGCGCTGACCGGCGCGATGAACGATGCGATGCGCCGTGCCGCGCAGCGGTATCACCGTGCCCGGCTGGAACGGCGCGGCCTTCGGCAAGCGGCCGAGACGCGCGGCGATCCACGCACCGTGACGCTGTGCGAAGTCTTTTGCTTCGGCGAGCGTGCCGCGCGGCGGCATGGTGAGGATGGCTTCGCGGTCGCTCGGATGAATTCTGAGCGTGTAGCGGCGCGCGCGGCGGTGCCGACGCAGCCGAATCGCAAAAAATTGCGATCCGTGGGTGATGACAAGGGTCTTTGGTTCGTGGGGCCGACGATAGAGGAGTGCGCGAGTGGCCATGTCTGTCAGTCCGGGGGGCAGGAGAGCGCCCGGATTCTGCCATAACCGCCGCCAGGGAAAGCGCTCGGCGCAAAAACAAATCATTTGCCCAATATACAGCGGTCCGGCGTCCGGGAGACCCTACAGACTGGGGTTGGAACCGGCTTTTTTCGCCCCCGCTGGACGCATGCGACACCCCCAAGGGGTGAGGGTAGACTCACTCCTATAAAGCTACCCAAATACCGCGAATCTGGCGGGAACTTGCCCCTGCCGAAGGCCTTGGCAGGGGCCGAAATTTCGACGGGAAAGCCGAAATTCAGGATTATTCGGCCGCGAGCGCCTGCAACGAAGCAGGATTCGCAGCCGAAACCATGAAGTCGTGAATCCGCGGCACGATCTCCGACTTGAATCGCGATCCGTTGAACACGCCGTAATGTCCGACGCCCTTCTGGACGTAATGAACGCGGCGATGATCGGGAATCGCGCTGCACAATGTGTGCGTCGCTTCGGTCTGACCGAGACCGGAGATGTCGTCGTTCTCGCCTTCGACCGTCATCAACGCGACGCGCTTGACCTTGGAAGGATCGACGCGGGTTCCGCGATGGGTCATCTCGCCCTTGGGCAGCGAGTGCTTCACGAACACGGTGTCGACGGTCTGCAGGTAATACTCGGCCGGCAGATCCATCACCGCGAGATATTCGTCGTAGAAGTCGCGATGCTTGTCGACGAGGTCGCCGTCGCCCTTCACCAGATGGGCAAACAGCTGCTTGTGGGCATCCATGTGCCGGTCGAGATTCATGCTGATGAAGCCGTTGAGCTGCAAGAATCCCGGATAGACGTCGCGCATCATGCCCGGATGCGGAAACGGCACCTTGGTGATGACGTGGTTGCGGAACCAGTCGATACCGCGCTCCTGGGCGAGGTTGTTCACCGCGGTCGGATTGCGGCGGGTGTCGATCGGGCCGCCCATCAGCGTCATCGAGGTCGGCACGAACGGATCGCGCCGCGCTTCCATGATCGAGACCGCCGCGACGACGGGCACTGAGGGCTGGCACACCGCCATCACATGCGTGTTGCCGCCGAGCACATGCAGCATCTCGATGACATAGTCGATGTAGTCGTCGAGATCGAAGCGGCCATCGCTCAAGGGCACCATGCGGGCATCGGCCCAATCGGTGATGTAGACCTCATGCGCCGGCAGGAAGGCCTCGACCGTGCCGCGCAGCAGCGTCGCATAATGGCCGGACATCGGCGCCACGATCAGCACGCGCGGCTGCGGGCTGCGCAGCGGACGGGCGAACTTGCGATCGAAGTAGAGCAGCTTGCAGAACGGCTTTTCCCAGACCGAGCGGATCTCGACGGGGACGCGGATGCCGTTGACCTCGGTGTCGTTGAGGCCCCATTCCGGCTTGCCGTAGCGGCGCGTGGTGCGCTCGAACAATTCGCAGGCCGCGGCGACCGACTTGCCGACCTCGGTGCGCGACCAGGGATTGAGGGGATTCTGAAACAGCAGCTTGGTCGCGTCGGTGACCGCACGAGCCGGATTGAGAGAGGCGTGAGCCATCTCATACATCCAGTACATCGGCGTCGTCAGGACCGGACTGCCTTCTGCCGCCAGGGGCGGCGCGCCGCCAAACTCACCAATAGGCATATTATAATCCTCTTCGCATCGCAGCATACTGCCGAATGCGCAATATTGCGTCAATGCATCGTTCCGTACATCTACGTGCCCGGAACGGCTAAATCAGCCTGAATCCACGGGAAAGTGACGTTATTCACCGCTGGACAGCAGCGAGCCGTGCCGCTTTGCGCTGCGCAAAAGGGCAAGGAATGCCCCAAAAGATGCAACCAAAAGGACGGCGTTGATGAGCAACGCCTCCAGCATCAGATCGCTCCTAAAGGTTTGCTCGATCAAGAGCGCGCGCATTCCCTCGAAGGCATAGGTCGGCGGCAGCGCCCAGGCGACGTATTGCAGCCAGGCCGGCAACACGCTGACGGGATAGTAGACGCAGGCGAGCGGCAGGATCGCGAACATCAAGGTCCAGACGATGCTCTCGGCGCCGAGGCCGTTTCGCAGCACCAGGCCCGAGACGAAGATGCCGACCGACCAGCTCGTGAAGATCAGATTGCAGAAGAACGCGATCAACGGCAGGCCAAGGGCATAGACGTTGAAGTGAAACAGGAACAGCGCCAGCAGCGTCATCGGAATGATCCCGATCGCAAGCCGGATCAGGCTCATGACCATCAGCGACAGCAGAAACTCGATCGGCCGCAGCGGGCTCATCATGAGATTGCCGATGTTGCGCGCCCACATCTCCTCCAGGAAGGAGATGGAGAAGCCGAGCTGGCCGCGGAACAGGATGTCCCAGAGGATGACGGCGCCGATCAGCGTACCGCCGGCGCGCGCGAAGAAGTTGGCGTTCTCGGCGATGTAATATTGGAGAAAGCCCCAGGTGATGACCTGCAGCGCCGGCCAATAGAGCAGCTCGAGCAGCCGCGGCCAGGACGACAGCAGCAGATACCAATAGCGCAGGATCATCGCGCCGATGCGATGGACGGAGATGCCGCGGGCGAGGTACGCCGTCATTGCAAGGAGCCCTTGCGACGAAGCAATCCAGACTGCCGACGCGGAACGATCCTGGATTGCTTCGCTGCGCTCGCAATGACGAAAGGAGCGCCCGTGCCCGTGCTATCCCTCATCGCACCGCCTCCTTCGCGCCGTTTGCCCGGCCGCGGGCGACGTCCAGAAACACCTCCTCCAGCGTGGTGCGGTTGTAGCGGGCCATGATCGCCTCGGGCGTATCGTCGTCCTCGATGCGGCCGCGCTTCATGATGATGACGCGGTCGCAGAGCCGCTCGACCTCGAGCATGTTGTGCGAGGCGAGGAGAATGGTGGCGTTGTTGTCCCGGCGGTACTGCTCCAGATGCGCCCGCACCCAGTCGGCGGTATCGGGGTCGAGCGAGGCGGTCGGCTCATCCAGGAGCAGCAGCTCGGGCTGGTTGATCAGCGCCTTCGCCAGCGCAACCCGGGTCTTCTGCCCGGCGGAGAGCTTGCCGTTGGCGCGGTCGATGAAATCGCCGAGGTCGAGATCGGCGGCGAGCCTGGTAATGCGCTCAGTGAGGTTCTTCACGGCATAGAGCTTGCCGAACACGGTGAGGTTCTGCCGCACCGTGAGCCGCATCGGCATGTCGACATAGGGGCTCTCGAAATTCATCCGTCCCAGCACGGACGCGCTCTCGTCGGGCATCTCATGACCGAGCACCTGCACGCGGCCGGAGGTCGGCAACACCAGGCCCATGATCATCGCGATGGTCGTGGTCTTGCCGGCGCCATTGCCGCCGAGAAGCCCCGTGATGCTGCCGCGCGGCAGCGAAAAGGAGATGTCGTCGACGGCGCGGGTCTGCTTGTAGACCTTGACGAGGTGCTCGACCGCAATTGCCGCGGACGAATTTCGATCCGCGACAGTCGGCCGACTTGAAGCCTTGCCATTCTCGGTCATGCTGGCCGTTCTTCTGCTATTGCATCGGCGAGCGCAAGGCTTGATGTAAGGGCTCCTCCGCGGGCGGTTCCGCAAGCCCAGCGTTCGTGACCTTGGAAGGCGCCGCTACATTGGCCGATATGACCGAAATTGCCGATTCCGACTTCCGCCACGCGCAGCGGCATATCCGGCTGGACACGATCCTGCGGCTGCGCTGGCTCGCGGTGCTGGGCCAGCTCGCGGCGATCTTCATCGTGGCCCAGGGGCTGGAGTTCAACGTCGAGATCGTCCCCTGCGTCAGCATCATCGCGCTGTCGGCGGCGCTCAACCTCGCGCTCCAGACCGCGGCCAATCCGATGCGGCGGCTGGAGCCGCTGCAGGCGGCCGGCCTTCTCGCGCTGAACATCGTCGAGCTGGCGGGCCTGTTGTTCTTCACCGGCGGGCTGCAGAACCCGTTCTCGTTCCTGTTCCTCGCGCCCGTGCTGATCTCGGCCACGGCGCTGCCGGCCCGCTTCACCTTCGGCCTCGGCCTGCTCGCCGTGGCCTGCGCGTCGGTGCTGTTCTTCTATCATTTTCCGCTGCCGTGGGATTCCGACGATCCCCTGGTGCTGCCGCCGATCTATCTCGTCGGCGTCTGGCTCTCGATCGCGCTCGCGATCGGCGTCACCAGCCTCTACTCGTTCCAGGTGACCGAGGAGGCGCGCAAGCTCGCGGACGCGCTGGCCGCGACCGAGCTGGTGCTGACGCGCGAGCAGCACCTGACCCAGCTCGACGGCCTTGCTGCCGCGGCCGCGCACGAGCTCGGCACGCCGCTCGCGACGATCTTCCTGATCTCGCGCGAGCTGGAAAAGACGGTGAAGGACGCAAGCATCGCCGCCGACCTGAAGACCTTGCGCGAGCAGACCCAGCGCTGCCGCGACATCCTCAGCAAGATCACCCAGCTCTCCTCCACCGGCGCGCCGTTCGACCACATGAAGCTGTCGGAGCTGATCGAGGAGGTGGTGGCGCCGCACCGCGATTTCGGCGTCGAGATCAAGGTGCGGATCGCGGTGGCCGCGGCGGCCGAGCCGGTCGGCTCACGCAATCCCGCGATCCTCTACGGCATCGGCAACATCGTCGAGAACGCGGTCGATTTCGCCCGCACCACGGTCGAGGTGAATGCCTGGTGGAACAATGACCATATCGAGCTCTTGATCTCCGACGACGGACCCGGCATTCCGCCCGATATCCTCAACCGGATCGGCGAGCCCTATCTGTCGCGGCGGCGCCCCCAGGACGACGGCGGCGGCGAACGGCGCGGCCTCGGCCTCGGCGTGTTCATCGCGCGCACCTTGCTGGAGCGCACCGGCGCCAAGGTCTCGTTTACCAACCGGATCTTTCCGGACCATGGTGCGGTGGTGCAGATCACATGGCCGAGACAGCGTTTTGAGGCTATCGAGACGCTCGAAGAAACAATAGGATAGCCGCGACCTTGCGTCGCACAACGGGCCGGGTCGACCATTTGCCGCCTTGGCACCGCGCCATTGCGACGCCATATGTCAATGCGCTGGAGAGAGGACACAACCTTGAACGCCATTGCCGAACTGAACGAACAGACCGACCGCTCGCTTCTCATCGTGGAAGACGACAAGCCGTTTCTGGAGCGGCTGTCGCGCGCCATGGAAACTCGGGGCTTCGCCGTAACGTCATGCGACACGGTGTCGGATGGCCTTGCGCAGATCGGCAAATCGGCGCCGGCCTTCGCGGTGGTGGATCTGCGGCTCGGCGACGGCAACGGCCTCGACGTGGTCTCGGCGCTGAAGAAGAAGCGCCCGGATGCACGCGCCATCGTGCTGACCGGCTATGGCAACATCGCCACCGCGGTGACCGCGGTGAAGATGGGCGCGATCGATTATCTCTCCAAACCGGCGGATGCCGACGACGTCGTCGCCGCGCTGCTGTCGACCAACACCGAGAAATCCGAGCTGCCGGCCAACCCGATGTCGGCCGACCGCGTCCGCTGGGAGCACATCCAGCGCATCTACGAGATGTGCAACCGCAACGTCTCGGAAACGGCGCGCCGGCTCAACATGCACCGGCGTACGCTGCAGCGGATCCTGGCCAAGCGCGCGCCGAGGTAAAGGTGTCGTAGCAACCATTAAAGCGGCGCCCGATTGCCTTGAGCATGACGCCGCGCTTGCGACCGTCAAGGCGTGGCCTTTCAGCAGCGGGTGTGAGGCGAGAGCAGAGCGACGGCCAGCCTTGACGGCCGCTGCGCGCGGCGTCGTTGTGGCGGCAGGTCGGGACGAAGAAACGGTCGCCTGATCGAACAAAGAAACGCGGTCAGACGGCGGGCAGCTTGGCGCGTTGAGGCACCTCGGCCACCCAGGGAGTTCCGCGGGCGACGACGGCGTTGATGGTGACGAGCAGCTTTCTGGCGCAGGCGATGCGCGCGCATTTGTGGCGTTTGCCGGCTGCGATCAGGCGGGCGTACAGAGCCTTGAGCTGCGGATTCCAGCGGAAGGATGCCGCGAGAGCCGCGTTGTAGAGCGCCCGGCGCAGGCGTTCGCGGCCACCCTCGATGTGACGGGCGCCGGCGTGATTGCCGCTGTCGTCGTCATAAGGCGCCAGCCCGCCGAGAGCTGCAGCGGGCCCGCGCGTGATGTTGCCGACCTCGGGCATCCTGACCAGGACGGCAACGGCGGTCGGCAGGCCGCAGCCGGCGACGCTATAGATCAGATCGAGCCGTGCGGCCAGATCAGGGTGCTGGCGGATCGCCGCCAGCAGCGCTTTGAGTTCGGCTCGTTTGGACTTGGCCAGGAGCGCGATCTGCGCCTTCCAAATCCCTTGAATCCGCGTGTCGCGGCAACTCTCGAGCCGGTTCTTCAGTCTTGCGATGTCCTCCGTGATCTGGTCGATCATCGTCAGATGCTCGGCAAAGGGCTGCAGGCGCGGATCCGGAGCGGGATGGATCGTCTTGACCGCAGCAGTGCACATCGCGATCAGCGCCGCGTCGATCTTGTCGTTCTTGGCCAGCAGCTGATGGAACGTGGCATAGGCACAGACCTGCTTCGGCTGAAACAGGATGACGACGAACCGCTTGCGCCGCAGCTCGGCGACCACCGCCTGCTCGTAGCCTCCACTGGCCTCGATCCCTATCCGCTTGACCTTGCGGCGCTTCAGCCACTCCACCAGCGCCTGGTGGCCTTCTACCGTGTTGTCGACCTGCCATTGCTCCGAGCTGCCGTCGACCGCCACGTCGAGCTTATGTTTGCCGGTATCGATCCCGGCACAGATCGTGATACGCTTGGCCATCTTCCTCGACCCTCCCTTGTGAATGCGAACCTGAAGTTCGTTCAACCATGCGGGTCCCGATGAAGTGCCGACCGCGATCTTGCTACGAAACGCAGCCCTTCAAGGCTTCGGTGGGCATCGATCCGATCGATCGGCGGCCCAGCTCGGGCGGCCACCCGGGCTGGGCCATTCCTCACGGAACGGGGCCATCCTAACCCGGCGCGCTAATACAAGGGTGGGCAAAGGCGCGCAGCGCCGTGCCCACCGTTCTGCTTCTATCCTCATCGGTTTGAATGGTGGGCACGCTTCGCTTTGCCCACCCTGTACCCTTGTGGGGTTCGTGGCGGCCTTCGGATGTAGACTGGCCGTCCGGGCCGATCCGCCGGGAGCAGCCTTGTCCACCTGTGCCTCGAGCACCGACGTAGGAACCGCGCCCCGGCGGAGCGACCGCGATCGAGATCCGGTAGGAGGTCGCGCCAAGAGCGCCGGTACAGGGACTGATCAGGATCGTGGTGGCCCGCCTTGCGAGCAAGGAGGTCTCAACAATGATCGAAGATGTACGCTGGTTCGTCGGGATCGACTGGGCAACGCGGAGCCATAGCGTTTGCCTGCTGGATGCCGCGGGAAGACAGGTTGCGCAGCACGAGTTCGACCATGGCGGCGCCGGGCTGACGGAGTTGCGTGACTGGCTGCTGGAGAAGACCAAGGCCGCACCGGGACAGATCGCCGTGGCGATCGAGATGCCGCACGGCCCGGTGGTGGAGATGCTGCTCGAGCACGGGTTTGCGGTGTTTGCCATCAATCCCAAGCAACTGGATCGCTTCCGCGATCGCTTCACGGTGGCCGGTGCCAAGGACGACCGCCGCGATGCTCATGTGCTCGGCGCCTCGCTGCGCACTGACCGTGCTGCTTTCCGTCGGCTTGTGGCAGACGATGCGGCGATGATTGAGCTACGGGAGTGGTCGCGCCTGGCGGACGAACTGCAGCAGGAACGCACGCGGCTTGCCAACCGCTTGCGTCAGCAGTTGTGGCGATATTATCCCCAGGCCACCAAGTTGACCGACGATGTCGCCGACGAATGGTTCCTGGCGCTTTGGCAGAAGGTGCCGACCCCCGCCAGTGCGGTCAAGGCCAGCGAGAAGGCCATCGCAGGTGTTCTCAGGGACTATCGTATCCGCCGTCTCAATGCGGCGACGGTGCTCGGGACTTTGCGCGAGGCACCGCTGTTCGTAGCCCCCGGCACGACGGAGGCAGCCTGCGCTCACATCCGCAGCCTGGCGGCACGTCTGCACCTGGTCAATCGGCAGATCAAAGAGGCTCATCAGAACCTGGACCGGCTATGTGCCGAGTTCGAAGGAGAGGAGAAGCCGTCGGGGCAGAGCTCGGAGCAGTGCGACGTGACGATCCTACGCTCCTGGCCAGGAATCGGCAGGATCAATCTCGCCACACTGCTCGCCGAGGCCGCAGAGCCCCTGCGCAGACGAGATTACCATGCTCTGCGCGCCTTGGCAGGGGCTGCGCCGGTGACGCGGCAAAGCGGCAAACAACGCTTCGTGATCCGCCGCCTCGCCTGCAACAGGCGGCTACAGAGCGCCGTCCATCACTGGTCGCGTGTCGCCATCCAACACGACGCTGCCAGCAGGCGACGGTATGATGCCTTGCGCAGAAAAGGACACGGTCACGCGCGGGCTCTGCGCAGCGTGGGAGATCGCTTGCTTTTTGCCCTGTGCACGACGCTCAAGCGACAGACCCCATACGATGCGGACCATAACGGCACAAAGAACTCCGCGAACGGGTGAGCCCCATTCCTTTGTTCGGCCGGGCGACCATTCCTTCGTCCCGACCTGCCGAGCGCCAGAGCGCCGCCCGCAGATGCTGTCCAGGATGCCGAAGGCACCGGCAAAGCCGGCGCGCAGCGTCCTGGACTGCATCGAGCACGGCGCTACCATATTGCCCTATAAGGACGTTCCCCTTGACCAAGGGTAGGAGGTCCTACGGTATCTCATGCCCCGGACGCAGCGCAGCACGAAGTGATGCGCTGCAGAGCCGGGGCCCATAACTCATCGTACATTGCCGCTTTGTGGGTCCCGGCTCAGCGCAGCAGCGTTTCACGCTGCAGCGCGTCCGGGACACGAGACCGTCCTCTATTCCCAAAAATCCGCGTGGCCCTGCGGATCGACCAGGCGGTTGATCCGCAAGGCCGCCGCCATCGCGAACCGCACCGTCATCTGCTTGCGCGTGGCGGCGGCGAGCTTGTGCTCGGGCGCCTCGCAATGCAGGTGCGCGCCGTAAGCGTCGGCGATGATCAGGCCGGTGTCTTCAGGAAAAATCTCGCACGGCAGATCCTGCGTGAAGGCGAAGAACAGCCGGTCGCAATGAGCGCGGTATTCGTGCCATTTCTGGTCGGCGCGCAAATCCTCGACCGACGACTTGATCTCGACGATCCAGATCTCACCGCGCTCGTTCAGCGCGACGAGATCGGCGCGCCGGCCGGACGGCAGCGGCAATTCGCTGATGCAGGAGAAGCCGAGCGAGCGCAGCAGACGCGCGGTGCCGCGCGCGATGGCGAGCGCCGTCTCCGACTGGCGGCGATCCGGCGGCGGCACGAGGGTGATGCGGGCGGTGTTGTCCATGGCGGGGAGAGTACCCGATTCCATCTCGCCCGTCATTCCGAGGCGCGCGCAGCGCGAGCTATGATGCGCAATTGCGCATCTGAGAATCCGTAACCACGGGGCGACGTGTTGGGCAAAGCAGGTAACTCCGAGTCTTCGCAAGATTGCTGCCTGTGGTTATGGGTCCTCAGATGCGCAATTGCGCATCATAGCTCGCGCTGCGCGCGCCCCGGGACGACAGCGAGTGTGACGTGAGAGCGCGGAACCGCGCTCGGCCTTCAACACTTATCACGCAGCCGCCCACCCGGGCGGAACCACCCACCGAGCGGCTCGCGCATGATCGACGATCTCTGGTACAAGAACGGCGTGATCTATTGCCTGTCCGTCGGCTCCTATATGGACGCCAACGGCGACGGCGTCGGCGATTTCAAGGGGCTGTTGCGGCGGCTTGATTATCTGCACGGGCTCGGCATCACCACGATCTGGCTGATGCCGTTCCAGACCTCGCCGGGTCGGGACGACGGCTACGACGTCGCCGACTATTACAGCGTCGATCCTCGCTACGGCACGCTCGGCGATTTCGTCGAGTTCACCCATGGCTGCAAGCAGCGCGGCATCCGCGTCATCATCGACCTCGTCGTCAACCACACCTCGGACCAGCACCGCTGGTTCAAGGAAGCGCGGCGCGATAAGGCTTCGCCCTATCGCGACTGGTACGTCTGGTCGGACAAGAAGCCGGCCGGTGCCAACAAGGGCATGGTGTTTCCCGGCGTGCAGAAATCGACCTGGACGCGCGACAAGGAATCGGGCGCGTATTACTTCCATCGCTTCTACGATTTCCAGCCGGATCTCAACACCTCGAACCCGCATGTGCAGGCCGAGATCCTGAAGATCATGGGCTTCTGGATCCAGCTCGGCGTCTCCGGCTTCCGCATGGACGCCGTGCCCTTCATCATCGCCACCAAAGGCGCGAAGGTGAAAAAGCCGGTCGAGCAATACGACATGCTGCGCGCCTTCCGCGAATTCCTGCAATGGCGGCAGGGCGACGCCATCATTCTCGCCGAAGCCAACGTGCTGCCGAAGACGGACATGAAGTATTTCGGGCGCGACGGCGATCGCATGCACATGATGTTCAACTTCCACGTCAACCAGCACCTGTTCTATGCGCTGGCATCCGCCGATACGCGCCCCCTGGCGAAGGCGCTGAAAGCAACAAAACCGCGGCCGGCGACGGCGCAATGGGGCCTGTTCCTGCGCAATCACGACGAGCTCGATCTGGGGCGCCTGACCAAGGTGCAGCGGGACACCGTTTTCAAATCCTTCGGACCCGACAAGGACATGCAGCTCTACGACCGCGGCATCCGCCGGCGGCTCGCGCCGATGCTGGGCGGCGACCGCAGGCGGCTCGAGCTCGCCTACAGCCTGATGTGCACGCTGCCGGGGACGCCCGTGATCCGCTACGGCGACGAGATCGCGATGGGCGACGATCTCTCATTGCCCGAGCGCAATTGCGCGCGCACGCCGATGCAATGGTCGACCGAGCCGCATGGCGGCTTCACCAAGAGCGACAAGCCTGCACGTCCCGTCATCGACGAGGGCCCTTACGGCTTTCCGCACGTCAATGTCGCAAAACAGCGGCGCGATCCGAACTCCATGCTGAACTGGACCGAGCGCATCATCCGCATGCGGAAGGAAGTGCCTGAGGTCGGCTGGGGCGATTTCACCGTCATTCCCGTGCGCGATCCCGCGGTGTTCATCATGCGCTACGATTGGCGCAACAATTCAGTGCTGTTCGTGCACAATCTCGACGAGAAGCCGCGCGAGGTCGCGTTCTCGACAGGGCTGTCAGGCGAGACCGGCGCGCACCTGATCAATCTGCTCGCGGAGGACCACAGCCACGCCGACAAGCGCGGCCAGCATCGCATCGTGCTGGAGCCATACGGCTACCGCTGGTATCGCGTCGGCGGGCTGGACTATCTGTTGAAGCGGAGCGATATCGACGACGACGCCGTGGGCGGGAAGAAGCATCCGGGGTAGCTCTATATGTCGGGTCTGCCCGGCCGATTCAACGATCGTCATTGCGAGGAGCTCTTGCGACGAAGCAATCCAGTCTGCTTCCGCGGAGACAGACTGGATTGCTTCGCTGCGCTCGCAATGACGGGGAGATAGCGGTGGCCACCTTCTCCGCCGTTCTCCCAGCGAAAGCGACGCCTACGGCGACGCCACCACCACGCCCTCATTGCCGCGCAGGTTCAGCACGCCTTCGATCTCCTCACCTTCGCGATCCAGGAACGTCGACAGCAGGATGCTGCTGCCGAAACGGATCGCGCTGGTGGTCACCGCGACCGGATCGGGGCCGAGATTGAGCGCCACGATCACAGCCTTGCTGCCGGCCTCGCGGCGGTAGATCAGGAGATCGCCTTGCGCGGCGATCGGATGATAGTCGCCTGCAATCAGCGGGGGACAGCTCTTCCGCAAGCCGATCAGGCGCTTGTAGAGGTTGAGGATGGAGCGCGCATCGGATTCGAGATTGGCGACATTCTCGCGGATGTGGTCCTCCGGCAGCGGTAGCCACGGCCTTGCTTGCGAAAAGCCGGCGAAGTTCGAGGAATCCCATTGCATCGGCGTGCGGCAGCCGTCGCGTCCGACACCGATGCCGGGCACGTTCTTCTCGAAGGGATCGCGCACGTCCTCCGGCGCGATCGCGAGCTGGTGCATGCCGATCTCGTCACCGTAGTAAAGCGTCGGCGTGCCGCGCAGCGTCAGCAGCAGCATGGCGGCAACGCGGGCCTGCTCGGGCCCGACGCGGCTCGCGACGCGCGGGCGATCGTGGTTGCCGAGCACCCAGTTCGGCCAGGCACCGCGCGGCAGCGCCTTCTCGTAATCCTCGATGATCTTTTCGATCGAGCGGGCGCTCCAGAAGGTCGAGAGCAGCGCGAAATTGAACGGCATCTGCGCGCCGGTGAGATCGTTGCCGTAATAGGCCATGAGCCGGTGCAGCGGCAGATAGATCTCGCCGATCAGGACGCGCGCGCCATAGGAATCGGTGACACGCCGCATCTCGGCGATGACATCGTGCACCTCCGATTGGTCGGTGGAATATTGCGTCAGGATCCTCTCGTTCGGCGGCCGGCCCTCGACATAATGCGGGTTGGGCGGATTGTCGCGGAATTCGACGTCCTTGATCAAATGCCAGATCACGTCGACGCGAAAGCCGTCGACACCCCGGTCCAGCCAGAACCGCATCACGTCGTAGATCGCGGCGCGGACGTCCGGATTGCGCCAGTTGAGATCCGGCTGCTGGGCGAGGAAGGCGTGGTAATAATATTGGCCCGTGGTCTCGTCGAACTGCCAGGCACTGCCGCCGAACTCGGACAGCCAATTGTTCGGCACGCCGCCGCCTTCTGCCGGATCGCGCCAGATGTACCAATCGCGCTTGGGATTGTCGCGCGAGGACCGGCTCTCGACGAACCATGGGTGCTGGTCGGAGGTGTGGTTCGGCACGAGGTCGAGGATCAGCTTCAGGCCATTGTCATGGGCGGCCGCGAGCAACGCGTCGAAATCCGCCATCGTGCCGAACAGCGGCTCGATGCCGACATAGTCCGAGATGTCGTAGCCGAAATCCGCCATCGGCGAGGGAAAGATCGGCGACAGCCAGATCGCGTCGACGCCGAGCGACTTGACATAAGGCAGCCGCTGCAGGATGCCGGCGAGATCGCCGACGCCGTCGCCGTTCGAGTCCTGAAACGAGCGCGGATAGATCTGATAGAAGATGCCGTCGCGCCACCAATTCTCGTTGTCGTGAGCCATGCCGAAGACCACCCAAATCCGCCGCCTTGCGCGGGAGAACGCGACAGCAACGCCCCGGTTCAAATTGGCAGGCCAATTGGGACGGCCGTGTGACGGTTGTTCCCCGGCGCGGGCACGAATCTTTTGCTTGGCGGCCCGGCAAAAATCGGCATTGTGAGGCCATGACCGAGCAAAACGACACCCAAGAATCCCGGCAAGCCAAGGCGGGCGCGATCATCGTTCCCGTGACGCTGTTCGAGCAGAACTGCACCATCATCTGGGACGAGCCTTCCAAGAAGGCCGTGGTGATCGATCCCGGCGGCGACGTGCCGAAGATTCTGGATGCGATCAAGCAGACCGGCGTCACCGTGGAGAAGATCTGGCTGACCCATGGCCATATCGATCACGTCGGCGGCGCAGCCGAGCTGCGCGATGCGCTGAAGGTGCCGATCGAGGGTCCGCATGTCGCGGACAAGTTCCTGCTCGACAACGTCGTGGCGAGCGGCGCGCGCTTCGGCATGACCGGAGGACGCGATTTCACGCCCGACCGCTGGCTCGACGAGGGCGAGCGCGTGTCGATCGGCGACCTGCACTTCGACATCCTGCATTGCCCCGGCCACTCGCCGGGCAGCGTGGTGTTCTTCAACAAGGATCTGCGCTTTGCCCATGTCGGCGACGTGCTGTTCGCCGGCTCGGTCGGGCGCACCGACCTGCCCGGCGGCAGTCACGCCACGCTGATCGACTCGATCAAGACGAAATTGCTGCCGCTCGGCGACGACGTCGGCTTCATCTGCGGCCACGGCGCCGGCTCGAGCATCGGCCAGGAGCGGATGACCAATCCGTTCATCACCGGCGAGATGTGAGGCGCTACAAACTCCGCTGTCATCCCGGACAAGCGCAAGCGCAGATCCGGGATCCATAACCACAGGGAGATGTGGTTACGGGACTCGGAGTTACCTCTTCGTGCCCAACTTTGTCCTGTGGCTATGGGTCCCGGATCTGCGTGCGCTTGAGGCGCGCTTGTCCGGGACGACGGCTGAATGTGTGTCGACCAACTACTTCATCAATCCCGCGGCCGTCAGCGCGCGGGTGATGATCTGGCCGATGTCGAAGCCGCGCGCCATTTCGCGCTGCGGCTCGGCCGGCTCTGCGGCAACCGCGGTGCGGATCGAGCGGGCGAGATGCGGCGCAGGCGAGAGCGCCGGTTTCGCGGCAGGCTTCGTAGCGGACTTCATGGCAGGCTTGGCCTCCGCCTTCTTCGTGGCGGCGTCCGGAATCCAGCCGGTGAGGCCGAAGAACTTAGCGATGTGATAGGACGATGAGATGCCGGCCTCGATCAGGAAGGCGCCTTCGATGCCGTAGCGCTGATCGTTGTCGGCCAGCCCAAGCGGCGTGCCGTGCGCCATGTCGGTGATGGCAAAGGACTCGACCAGCGTCTCGCCGTCCTTGTCCCACCAGGCCTGGCGCGGATAGCCGTCGACATTGGTCTCCGCCATCGGCACTTCGGGCAGACCGTGCAGGTCGAGCCACTGCTTGACGATCTCGTTGGCATTGCCGGGATTGACGGTGCGGTCGGCGCTGCCGTGCCACACCGAAACCCTCGGCCATGGCCCGCGATGATCGGAGGCGCTGCGCACGAGATCGCCGAGCTCGCGCCCTGGACGCACCGGAGAATGAAACATGCCGTCGAGCGCCTCGCGCAGATTGGAGGCGATGCCGTAAGGCAGCCCGGCAATGATCGCGCCCGCGGTAAAGACTTCCGGATAGGTCGCGAGCATCACCGAGGTCATGCCGCCGCCGGCCGACAGGCCGGTGATGAAGACGCGCCTGGGATCGATGCGATGCGCCTTCACCATGTGCGCGATCATCGCGCGGATCGAACGCGGCTCGCCGCTGTCCCGCGCGATGTCCTCCGGATTGAACCAGTTGAAGCAGGTGTTGGCGTTGTTGATGCGCTGCTGCTCGGGCATCAGCAGCGCAAAGCCGTAATGCTGCGCGAGAGTCGACCAGCCCGCGCCGAGATCGTAACCGGCCGCCGTCTGCCCGCAGCCATGCAGCACGACGACGAGCGCGCGCGGCCGCTGCAATTGCGCCGGCACGAACGCGAACATGCGCAAGGCGCCGGGATTGTCGCCGAAGCCAGTGACCTCCTGCAGCGGGCTGAATCCACCTGCACCGCGGCCGGGCTCGGCGAAGCGCAGTCCGTCCAGCCTGGGCAGACGTCTCAAGAGATCGATATTTCTGGCTAACGACACGGCAATGTCCTGGTGAGCGACGTTCAACGTCCAGCCCAACCAGATAGTTGCTGCGTTGCAAAATAAAAAGACCGTGCGCTGTCGATCTCGGTGAAATTCGCGGAAGACCGCAGGATTCCGCAGGTATTAACAGCAATGCCCCGACTTCTTGCAGCGGCGCGGCGCTTCCGCGCCGGAAATGCGGCGCGGGGTCACGATTAATGTCACAAACAGCGCGAGCGAGACGAGAAAGGCTACGCGTGCTGATTGCGGCCATTCCGGCCGCATTTCGTCGTGCCATAGCTGAAGACGATCATCGTGGGCGCCAGCGCGTGCGCCTCTTCATTCGATCGCAGATCGCTTCGCCTCTCCGCGAGTCCGATATCGCTTGAGCGACGCCCTCTCGACACGTCATTGCGAGCGCAGCGAAGCAATCCAGAGTCTTGCCGCGGAGATACTCTGGATTGCTTCGCTGCGCTCGCAATGACGGCGTGGCACCATCGTGACACTGAATTACATCAGCCCCCGCTGAGGCTCCCCTCCTCGCTTCGGCGCATGCCTGCATTCCACCACGCGGGACATCGCGTGATTGCGTTCGTGCGGTCAGGCACGTAGCCTGACACGACCAACAAACAGAAAATTCAGCCGGAGAGAACACATGGCGCGCCTGAAGTTCGGAGCCTTTCTTGCCCCGCATCACCCGATCGGGGAGCATCCGATGCTGCAGTTCCGGCGCGATCTCGACCTCGTCGAGCAGCTGGATGCGCTCGGCTATGACGAGTTCTGGTGCGGCGAGCATCATTCCTCGGGCTGGGAGATGATCGCCTCGCCCGAGATGTTCCTGGCCGCGGCCGGCGAGCGCACCAAGCGGATCAAGCTCGGCACCGGCGTGGTGTCGCTGCCCTATCACCATCCCTTCAACGTTGCCCAGCGCATGGTGCAGCTCGATCACATGACCGGCGGCCGCGCCATTTTCGGCTCCGGACCGGGCGCGCTCGCCTCCGATGCGCACACGCTCGGCATCGATCCGATGACGCAGCGCGACCGCCAGGACGAGGCGATCGGCGTGATCCGCCGCCTCTTCAACGGCGAGCGCGTCACCGCCAGGAGCGACTGGTTCACCATGAACGACGCCGCGCTGCAGATCCTGCCCTTGCAGGAGGAGATGCCGTTCGTGGTGGCCTCGCAGATCTCGCCCTCCGGCATGACGCTGGCCGGCAAATACGGCATCGGCATCATCTCGCTGGGTTCGATGACGACGCAGGGCCTGATGTCGCTGCAGCAGCAATGGCAGTTCGCCGAGGATGCCGCCAAGAAGCACGGCACCAAGGTCGACCGCGCCGACTGGCGCGTGCTCTTGACCTGGCACATCGCGGAGACGCGTGAACAAGCCCGACGCGAGGCCGGCGCGGGCCTGATGCGCTGGCACAACGAGTATAATGTCGGCACGCTGCAGCGGCCGGGCCTCACCGCGTTCTCCTCGCCCGACGAGGCCGTCGACAAGACCGCCTTCGTCGAGGGCGCGGCGTCCACCATCGGCACGCCCGACGATCTCGTCAAAACCATCAAGAACGTGATGCAGGTCTCCGGCGGCGTCGGCGCCATCATCGGCTTCGTGCACGACTGGGCCAATCCGGAAAACACACGCCGGAGCTGGGACATGGTGGCGCGCTACGTCGTGCCCGAGATCAACGGCTACATCGACGGGCTGCGCAGGTCGCAGAAATTCGTGATCGAGAACCGTGCGATCTTCGAGCGCGCGGGTCAGGCCGTGATGGCCAAGATCATGGAGAACGAGAAGGCCGCCGAGGCACTGAAGGTCACCGGCCCCGGCCGCGTCGCCATTCCCGCCGTCAACGCGCCAGATCTGCAGAAGGAAGCGGCGAAGCGGTAGGGCAAGGCTCAGCTCATACAGAACTTCTTGGCGGCGCCTGAGCGAGCGCCTCGTCCTTCGAGACGACCGCTTTCAGCGGTCTCCTCAGGATGAGGCTAGGCGGCATCGGAATCCGTTGAAACTGCTGCCGCGCACTCCGTCCTCATCCTGAGGGCCCGCCGAAGGCGGGCGTCTCGAAGGATGGCCGCAGGGAGGCTCTCAAGCGCCGTTGCCCTCGCTGCGACGCCGATGGCGGCTGACGACATTGTGCATGAGACGATCGGCGCGCTGGCCTACCTCGATATGCTATGCTCGCGGAGCCAGCCAATCGGAGCAATCGTCATGTCGATGCAGAATTTGGCCGCCCCTGCGCTTCCGTTCACTCCGCCGCGGCGCAACGAGCTGACCCACATTCCCGGCGACGAAGGCTGGCCGATCATCGGCAAGACCTTTCAGGTGCTCGCCGATCCCAAGGGCCACATCGAAGCGAACGGCGCCAAGTACGGCCTGGTCTACCGCACGCATTTTTTCGGCGAGACCAATGTCGTGCTGCTCGGGCCCGAGGCCAACGAGCTCGTGCTGTTCGACCAGCAGAAGCTGTTCTCCTCGACCCATGGCTGGGACAAGGTGCTGGGGCTGTTGTTTCCGCGCGGATTGATGCTGCTGGATTTCGAGGAGCATCGCCTGCATCGCAAGGCGCTCTCGGTCGCCTTCAAATCCGGGCCGATGAAGTCCTATCTCGGAGATCTCGACCGCGGCATTTCCGCGCGCGTCGCGCAATGGAAGGCCAAGCCGGGCGAGATGCAGCTTTATCCGGCGATGAAGCAGCTCACGCTCGATCTCGCCGCGGCCTCGTTCCTCGGCGCCGATATCGGGCCCGAGGTCGACGAGATCAACCGCGCCTTCATCGACATGGTCGCCGCCGCCGTCACCCCGATCCGCCGGCCCCTGCCCGGCACCCAGATGGCGCGAGGGGTGAAGGGACGCAAGCGCATCATCGCCTATTTCCGCGAGCAGATTCCGCTGCGACGCGGCAATCACGGCGGCGACGATTTGTTCTCGCAGCTCTGCCGCGCCACCCATGAGGACGGCGCGCTGCTGTCGGACCAGGACATCATCGACCATATGAGCTTCCTGATGATGGCCGCGCACGACACGCTGACCTCGTCGCTGACCTCCTTCATCGGCGAGCTCGCCGCCAATCCGGACTGGCAGGACCGGCTGCGCGCGGAGGTGCTCGCGCTCGGTCTCGTCTCCGGCGCGCCGACCAGCTTCGACGATCTGGAAAAGATGCCGCTGACCGAGATGGCGTTCAAGGAAGCGCTGCGGATCAAGCCGCCGGTGCCGTCGATGCCGCGCCGCGCGATGCGCGATTTCAGCTTCAAGGGTTTTGCGATCCCCGCCGGTACGGCGGTCGGCATCAACCCGCTTTATACGCACCACATGAAGGAGATCTGGCCGGAGCCGGACCGTTTCGATCCCCTGCGCTTCACCGAGGACGCGCAGCGCGGCCGCCACCGCTTCGCCTTCGTGCCGTTCGGCGGCGGCGCGCATATGTGCCTCGGCCTGCACTTCGCCTACATGCAGGCGAAGTGTTTCGCGCGGCATTTCCTGGAGAACATCGAGGTGTCGCTCGCGCCAGGCTACAAGCCGGACTGGCAGATGTGGCCGATCCCGAAGCCGCGGGACGGGCTGCGGGTGCGAGTGAGGGCGGTTTAGCGTCACCACCGTCATTGCGAGCGAAGCGAAGCAATCCAGACTGTCTCCCCGGAAACAGTCTGGATTGCTTCGTCGCAAGGGCTCCTCGCAATGACGGAAGCCTAGTCTCGTAGGATGGGCAAAGCGAAGTGTGCCCACCACGCCTCGCCGGGTTCAAACATCGACGGTGGGCACGGCGCGCGAAGAGCGCGCCTTTGCCCACCCTACGGCACCGTCGGTGGGGCTTCTACGCCCCTTGGTCGAACGCCTTGCGCAGGGCCACATAGCCCTGCTGCTGTTGGCTCCAATTGCGGCCGCCGGTCATGGCGCCGTCGACGACGAGGTCGTGGCCGTTGATGAAGCTGGATTCGTCGCCGGCCAGGAACACTGCGGCCTGCGCGATGTCGTCGGGCAGGCCGGCCCGCGGGATCGGCTGCGCGGTCTTGTAGACCTCGCGCATCACTGCCGGCGTCTTCTCGGCGGCATTGGTCGAGAGCCCCAGCGCCTTGCCGAAGATGCCGGTCGCGATCGCACCGGGCGAGATCGCGTTGACGCGGACGTTGGATTCGCCGAGCTCCATCGCCACGCATTTGGTGAGGTGGATCACCGCCGCCTTGGCCGCACTATAGACCATCGACGACGAGAAGCCGGCGAGGCGGCCGGCAATGCTGCCATTGTTGATGATGCTGCCCGCGCCCTGCTTCTTCATGTAGGGCGCGGCGTGCTTCATGCCGAGCATGACGCTGCGCACCAGCGTCGCCATGGCCGCATCGAACCGCTCGACCTCGAGGCCCTCGATGCCGCCGGTCTGTGCCGGCCCGCCGGCATTGCTGAACAGGCAATCGATCCTGCCGAACTTGTCCACCGCGAGCGCGATCAGCGCCTGCATCTGCGCTTCGACGGTGACGTCGGTCTGACGGAAGATGCAACTCTCCCCGAGTTGCTTCGCCAACGCCTCGCCTTCCGGCACGCGCCGACCCGCGATCACAATTTTGGCACCTTCGGCAACGAAGACTTCCGCAGTGCGCAATCCGATGCCGCTCGTCGCTCCCGTAATCACCGCAACCTTGCCGTCCAGCCTGCCCATGGAATGTTCCTGTTTTCGAGCGATTTGATGCCAAATGGCGAATGCCGGCCGCCGTCGCCGCAGCGGTCACTATCCCTGCCCGCTTCCGACAAGGCAAGCTATGCTTGGACGAGCGGCATGCGTAACATCCTCGTGGGCCGCTCGATCGTCGTACGCCCATCGCAACCGGGCAGCGCATGAAGAAGCTGATCGACGAGTTCCGCAAGGGCTGGCAGGGTACGGCGCCGCCTTCGCTCGGTCTGAGCATCGGCTTTGCGGTGGTCTGCCTGTTGGGTGCAACCCTGGTCCGCTGGGGCCTCGCTCAGGTTCGTCCCGACATCTATTTCACGCCCTACTTCCCGGCCGTGTTCTTTGCTGCGGCCCTGGGCGGCTTCCGGATCGGCATCGTGACGGCGCTCGTCGGCGGCGTGCTCGGCGTCGTCCTCAATTTCGGCGATGCTTTTGCCGATCGCGCGCGGTTTGCCCTGCTGGCGCTTTACTGGGCCGTGTGCGCGATGACCATCTGGGGTGTCGAGCATTATCGCACCATGCTGGCCGAGCAGCGCCGAATTTCCAAACGCCTGATCGAGGAAGAAGATTATCGCAAGCTGCTGGTCGAGGAGCTCCAGCACCGGCTGAAGAACAAGCTGTCCACGGTGCATGCCGTGCTGCACCAGGTGCTGCACGACCAGCCGCAGGTCTGGGCCCGGGTCGATCCGCGGCTGCGCTCGCTGGCCGCAACCGACGATTTGATCTCGCGGATCGACAAGGCCGGCTGCGACATCCGTGACCTCCTGATCTCCGAGCTCGGGCCTTACGGCCATGTCCGCTTCACGCTCAACGGCGAGCGGCTGTTCCTGCCGCCGAAGCTCGCCGTCACGCTGTCATTGATGTTTCACGAGCTAGCCACCAATGCGGGCAAGTACGGCGCATTCTCCGCACCGCGCGGTCTGTTGCAGGTGTCATGGACCATCATCGACGACCGCCTGACCGTCACCTGGGACGAAACCGAAGGACCGAGCGTGGACAAGGTGTCGGAGCCCGGCTTCGGCACCAAGCTCTTGAAATCGGCACTCTCGGCTTTCGACGGCAGGACCGAGATCTCGTATCTGAAAACCGGTCTGCATTGCATCATGCAGTGTCGAATTCCACGAAGCGAATAGAACATCGCGACATGAAAGGTGTAATCCTTCCCCCCGCTTGCGCGGTGGCGCAATCGCGTGCGGCATTTGCGCGACCTGAGCAAGCGCCTCATCCTTCGAGACGACCGCTTCGCGGTCTCCTCAGGATGAGGCTAAGCGGCCTCGGTGTTCGCTGAAACTGGCGCAGCGCACTCCGCTCCTCATCCTGAGGGTCCGCCGACGGCCGGCGTCTCGAAGGATGGCCGCAGGCGAAATCGCACCCACGCGCGTACCTCGCGCTGTTTTGCTGAGCGCGTTGACGCTCTGTTAATGACGATCGTCGGCGCGCGTCGGATCGTCGCAAGTTTTCTCCAAAACACCCCCGTATTTCTCCCGACCCCTTAACCAAACTTAAGAGGGAACCGCGGAAGATCGCGCCCATTGCTAAAGGCGCGCTCAAACAACAAGATTCATGACTTCTATGAACGACAATCGATATTCCGGCGCGACTGAAGCCGAGCTCGGTTTTCTCAAGGAAATCGTTAGAATGCTGCCGGCCGGCCTCACCGTGCAGGACGCGAATGGCGAACTGCTGCTGGTCAACGATGCCGCCGCCGCGCAGCTCGGCCTGGATGGCAGCCGTCCTTCACCCGATCTGACGCCGCGCCGCGAAGCCTGCCGGCAGGCCCTGAGCGCCGGCCAGCCGGTCGTGACCGAGGAAGCGCTTCACGCCGGCGCCGCGCGAAAGGTGCTGCTCACGACTCATCGTCCGGTTCGTCTCGACGGACGCGAGCTCCTGATCTCGGCATCCTCCGACATCACCGAGCAGAAGAACTTCGAGGACCAGCTGTTCCGCTCGGCCTATTTCGACGAGCTGACCGGGCTGCCCTCGCGGCGCGTGATCGAGCACCGCGCCAATGCCCTGCTCGCGCGCGACCGCGGCGACGAACGCTTTGCGCTGGCCTTTCTCGACGTCGACAATTTCAAGCACATCAACGACTATTACGGCCACGCCGTAGGCGACGCGCTGCTGGTCGAGCTGTCGAAGCGGCTCGGACGTGACTTGCGCGATTCCGACATGCTCTCGCGCATCTCCGGCGACGAATTCCTGCTGCTGCTGTCACCGATCCAGGGACAGGAGGAAGTCGCCGAATTCATGCAATCGACGCTGGAGCGGCTGACCGCGCCGTTCTTCATCGACCATTCGGAAGTGTTCGCCTCGACCTCGGTCGGCATCAGCCTCTATCCCGACCATGGCAGCAGCTTCGAGACGCTGCGGCAGAACGCGGACATCGCGATGTACCGCATCAAGAACAACGGCAAGGGACTGGCCGCTTTCTTCGATGCCAGCATGGAGCGCGAGGCGCAGGCGCGGATGAAGGTCGAGCAGTCGCTGCGGCTCGCGATCCTGGAAAAGCGCTTCTGCTGCGCCTTCCAGTCCAAGGTCGACATCCGCACGCAGGCGGTGAAGGGCATCGAGGCCTTGGTGCGCCTGCGTGACGACGAAGGCGTGATCCAGGCACCCGGCTCGTTCATCAATCTTGCCGGCGAGCTCGGCCTGATCGACGAGCTGACCCATCTCGTGCTCGCCGAGATCGTCAAGTCGATCGACCTGATCAACGACACGTTCGGCCCGGAAGCGACCATCAGCATCAACATGGCCGCCAAGCAGGCCGGCAATCCCGAGTTCATGCGCAGCTTTGCGCAGGCGCTGGACGAGACCGGCTTCCCGCAGCGGTTCATGATCGAGGTGACGGAAGACGCCTTCGTCGCCAAGAATCACTTCCAGGCCGAGATCCTGCCGATGTTCCGCAAGCTCGGCGTCGGCATCTCGATCGACGATTTCGGCACCGGCTATTCCTCGCTCTCGGCGCTGGCCGACATCACCGCCGACGAGATCAAGATCGACCGCTCCTTCATCACGGACATCCATAAGCGTCCGCGCAGCCAGGGCATCCTGCGCGCGATCGAATCCTTGAGCGAGGCGCTCGGCATGACGGTGATCGCCGAAGGCCTCGAATCCTACGAGGAGCTGGCCTATCTGCAGGCCGCCACCAAGATCCGCTACGCGCAGGGCTATTACTTCTCGCGGCCGATCTTCCTGGAGGAGCTGAAGCTCGCAACGCCCTCCTCGAGCGAGGCGCGGGTCAGCGTGGCAAGCCGCCCGGCGCAACAGAACCGCCAGGGCTATTCACGGGCGAGCGGGTATCGGCGGTAGGGGCAGCGCAACACATCCCGCTGTCGTCCCGGGGCGCGCAAAGCGCGAGCCCGGGACCCATAACCACAGAGCGCAGTTGCTGCGCGACGCTCCCACTCAGAGTCTTCGCCAAATTGCTCCCTGGGGGTATGGGTCCCGGGCTCGCTTCGCGCCCCGGGACGACAGCAATTGCTGGAGCTGGCTTCAATCCCCATTTCCCCCTTTGAAATCGCTACACTTTTGGTAATACACGGGCGGACCTCCCCGAGGTATCTCATGCCTGCCGCTTCCTCCTCGATCAGCGATCCCGCCTATCTCCGTGCGCGCGCGATGGAGACGCTGTTCGAGCGGCTGGAGAAGCTCTGCGAGGGCGCGATTGCGATCGATCGCGGCGGGCGCGTCGTCTACGTCAACGAGAAATATCTTGCAGCCCTCGGCCTCAACCACCCCAGCGAGGCGATCGGCCGGTCGATCGAGGAGGTCATCCCGAACAGCCTGATGCGGAGGGTGGCCGAGACCGGCGAGCCGATCCTGCTCGACATCATGGAGCTCGGCGGCGAGCAGCTCGTCGTCACCCGCATGCCGATCGAGGACGAGAACGGGACGGTGATCGGCGCGATCGGCTTCGTGCTCTACGATCATCTCGAAAGCCTGAAGCCCCTGCTCGCCCGCGTCGCCCAGCTCGAGAGCGATCTGCGGCTGGCGCGGCGGCAATTGTCCAACGCCCGCGCGGCGCGTTTCACCTTCGCCGATTTCGTCGGCGCGACGCCGGCCATCGCGCGCGCCAAGGAGCTCGCCAGCCGCGCCGCGCGGCAGAGCGTCACGGTGCTGCTCACCGGCGAGACCGGGACGGGAAAGGAGATGCTGGCGCAGGCGATCCACAACGCCTCCTCGCGCGCCGAGAGGCCGTTCGTCAGCGTCAACGTCGCCGCCATCCCCGAGACGCTGATCGAATCGGAGTTCTTCGGCACTGCGCCGGGCGCCTATACCGGCGCCGACCGACGGGGACGCGAGGGCAAATTCCGCATTGCCGACGGCGGCACGCTGTTCCTCGACGAGATCGGCGAGATGCCGCTGCAGCTCCAAGCAAAACTCCTGCGCGTGCTCCAGGAGCGCGAGATCGAGCCGCTCGGCTCGGACAAGATCACCAGGGTCGACGTCCGCGTCATCGCCGCGACCAATGTGGACCTGCGCAAGCGCGTCAGCGACGGCGCATTTCGCGCCGACCTCTACTACCGTCTCAACGTGCTTTCGGTCGACCTGCCGCCGCTGCGCCACTGCCTGGACGATCTCCCCGACATCTGCGCCCGGCTGCTCGACGACATCAGCGCATCGCGCGACTACGTCAAGGCGAAGATCACGCCGAGCGCGCTCGCTGCGCTCGCCCGTTACGACTGGCCGGGCAATGTCCGCGAGCTCCGCAACATCCTCGAGCGCGCGCTGATCCTCAGCGATTCCGGGCGGCTGACCGGCGAGGATGTCGCCCGCATTCTCCCGATCGAGACCGAGGTCAGGCTTGCACCGCCCGAGCGCCCGGCCGGATCGGTGGTGCCCTATGCCGAGGCCGAGGCCGAGTTCGAGAAGCAGACGCTCGAACAGGCGCTCGCCGCCAGCAACGGCCAGATCACCGAAGCCGCCAGGATGCTGCGGATCTCGCGTGCGACCTTCTACAAGAAGCTCGCCAAATTCGGCCTCGCCTCGGGATCGGCGCCCGTCTGAGTTTCGAGACATGGGAGTGTCCGGAGTCTCGGATTCCGGACACCGCATCCGGCCGCTCTTCGGGGGTGAATTGCAGTCAATTGCCGCAGATTTCAGCCGTTTTGCGCGGCACTGCGGGATCTGGCGCGGACCTTGCTATCCGCTTTGCCGTCTTTCCTTCGCGAGGAGCAACCTGTTCCGGGGCAGCTCTTCGCGATAAGATCAAGCACAACAAGGCCTACGGTCCAGGGAGCGGGAGGAACGCCGTGAGCCATCATCCAGCTCTGCCTTATCTGCGCAACTCCGAGAAGGGCAAGGTCGTCTCGGCGAATGAAGCCGTCATGCTGATCCGCGACGGCGACACGGTGGCGACCGGCGGCTTCGTCGGCATCGGCTTTGCCGAGGAGATCGCGATCGCGCTGGAGGAGCTGTATCTGTCCCACGAGGGCGATGCGCCCTATACGCAAGGCAAGCCGCGCAACCTGACGCTGGTCTATGCCGCCGGGCAGGGCGACGGCAAGCAGCGCGGCCTCAATCATTTCGCGCATGAAGGCCTGGTGCGGCGCGTGATCGGCGGGCATTGGGGTCTTGCGCCGAAATTGCAGCAGCTCGCGATCGCGAACCAGATCGAAGCCTACAACCTGCCGCAGGGCGTCATCACGCATCTGTTCCGCGACATCGCCGCGCACCGCCCCGGCCACATCACCCGCGTCGGCATGGGCACCTTCGTCGATCCCCGGCACGGCGGCGGCAAGCTGAATGCGCGCACCACCGAGGACCTGGTGGAACTGATCACGCTGCGCGGCGAGCAGTGCCTGCTCTACAAGACCTTTCCCATCGACGTCGGGATCATCCGCGCCACGACGGGTGATCCCGACGGCAATCTCACCATGGAGAAGGAGGCGCTGACGCTGGAAGCGCTCACCATCGCCATGGCGGCGCACAATTCCGGCGGCATCGTCATCGCCCAGGTCGAGCGCGTCGCCGAGGCCGGCAGCCTCAATCCGCGCCAGGTCAAGATTCCCGGCATCCTCGTCGACTGCGTCGTGGTGTCGAAGCCGGAGAATCACTGGCAGACGTTCGGCACGCAATACAATCCGGCGTTCTCGAGCGAGATCCGCGTCCGCGCCGCCTCGCTGCCGGTGATGCCGATCAGCGAGCGCAAGATCATCGCCCGGCGTGCCGCGCTGGAGCTGAAGGCCAACAGCGTCGTCAATCTCGGCATCGGCATGCCGGAGGGGATCGCTTCGGTCGCCAACGAAGAGCGCATCATCGATCTCATCACGCTGACGGCGGAACCCGGCGTGATCGGCGGCATCCCCGCGAGCGGCATCGATTTCGGCGCGGCGATCAACACGCAGGCGGTGATCGACCAGCCCTATCAGTTCGATTTCTACGACGGCGGCGGCCTCGATGCCGCCTTCCTCGGCCTCGCCCAGGTCGATCGCGTGGGCAACCTCAATGTCAGCAAATTCGGACCGAAGCTTGCCGGGGCCGGCGGCTTCATCAACATCAGCCAGAACGCCAAGGAAGTGATCTTCGTCGGCACCTTCGGTGCGGGCAAGCAACGCATCGCGGTGAAGGACGGCAGGCTCGCCATCCTCGACGAGGCCAAGTCGCGCAAGTTCGTAGATCACGTCGAGCACGTCACCTTCAGCGGCCCGTTTGCCGCCGCGCGCAAGCAGCGCACGCTGTACGTCACCGAGCGGTGCGTGTTCGAGCTCCGGCCGGGCGGGCTCGAGCTCACCGAAATCGCGCCCGGCATCGACATCGAGCGCGACATCCTGCGCCTGATGGATTTCAAGCCGCTGATCCCGCGCGACCCGGCGCTGATGGATCCGCGCATTTTCGGCGACGGGCTGATGGAGCTGCGCGAGCGGCTGCTCACGATCCCGCTCGACCAGCGCTTCACGCTGGACGAGCAGCAAAACCTGTTCTTCGTCAATCTCGAGCGCTATCCGCTGCGCAGCAAGGCCGAGATCGACACCATCGCTGCCATCGTCGAGGCGAGGCTCGCGCCGCTCGGACGCCGGGTCTACGCCATCGTCAATTATGACAATTTTTCCATCCTGCCGGAGCTGATGGACGATTATTCGGCCATGGTCCGCGGCCTCGTCGACCGCTTCTATTCCGGCGTGTCGCGCTACACCACGTCGGGCTTCCTGCGCATCAAGCTCGGCGAAGCCCTGGAGAAGCGCGGCGTCGCGCCGCACATCTTCGAGAGCGCGGAGGAAGCGCAGTCTGATCGGCGCCAAGCCGAGGGAGCCCGCGATGCGCGGCCAGCTCAAAAATGATGCATGTTCGAAAGGCCGAGATGCTCAGGCGGAAGGTTCAATTGCAATGTCTGTAACGTTGTGCAAATCGCTGTTGCCGAGAAACTTTGAATCAGGAGGGACCATCGTGCGTCGATCACTCATCATAACAACAACCATTCTCGCGCTCGGCGCGGGCACCTCCGCGCTGGCCGACGATCTCAAGATCGCGCTGATCTACGGCAAGACCGGTCCGCTCGAAGCCTACGCCAAGCAGACCGAGACCGGCCTGAAGATGGGTTTCGAATACGCCACCAAGGGCAGCATGACGCTCGACGGCCGCAAGATCGTCATCATCACCAAGGACGACCAGGGCAAGCCCGACCTCGCCAAGGCCGCGCTCGCTGAAGCCTATCAGGACGACAAGGCCGACATCGCGATCGGCACGACGTCGTCGGCCGCAGCACTGGCCATTCTTCCCGTCGCCGAGGAGAACAAGAAGATCCTGATCGTCGAGCCCGCGGTCGCGGACCAGATTACCGGCGAGAAGTGGAATCGCTACATCTTCCGCACCGCGCGCAACTCCTCGCAGGACGCGATCTCCAACGCGGTCGCGATCGGCAAGCAGGGCGTCACCGTGGCGACGCTGGCGCAGGACTACGCCTTCGGCCGCGACGGCGTCGCCGCCTTCAAGGAGGCGCTCGCCAAGACCGGTGCGACGCTCGCGGCGGAAGAATATGCCCCGACCTCGACCACCGACTTCACCGCGGTCGGCCAACGCCTGTTCGACGCGCTGAAGGACAAGCCCGGTCGCAAGGTGATCTGGGTGATCTGGGCCGGCGCCGGCAATCCGCTGGCCAAGCTCCAGGACATGGATCCGAAGCGCTATGGCATCGAGCTCTCCACCGGCGGCAACATCCTGCCGGCGCTCGCAGCCTACAAGGGCCTGCCCGGCATGGAAGGCGCGACCTATTACTTCTATGAGATCCCCAAGAACCCGGTGAACGACTGGCTGGTCGCCGAGCACCAGAAGCGCTTCAACGCGCCGCCGGACTTCTTCACCGCGGGCGGTTTTGCGGCCGCGATGTCCGTCGTCGCCGCCGTCACCAAGGCGAAGTCGACCGACTCCGAGAAGCTGATCACGGCGATGGAAGGCCTGGAGTTCGATACGCCCAAGGGGAAGATGGTGTTCCGGAAAGAGGACCATCAGGCGCTGCAGAGCATGTATCACTTCAAGGTCAAGGTCGATCCGAACGTCGCCTGGGCCGTGCTCGAGCCGGTGCGCGAGCTGAAGATCGAGGACATGGACGTTCCGATCAAGAACAAGCGGTGATTTCTTCACCTCTCCCGTAGGGAGAGGTCGGCGCGAAGCGCCGGGTGAGGGGTACCACCCTCTCGTGGGACCTGTGCCCCTCACCCGATTTGCTGCGCAAATCGACCTCTCCCCTTCGGGGAGAGGTGTCACAACCAGCCGACACGCTTGAACCCATGCCCCTCACCCTCGAAACCCGCGATCTCACCATCCGCTTCGGCGGCCATGTCGCGGTCAACAATGTCTCCTGCACGTTTCGCCCGGGCGAGCTCACCGCCATCGTCGGGCCGAACGGCGCCGGCAAGACCACCTATTTCAATCTGATTTCGGGCCAGCTGCGGGCATCTGGCGGCAGCATCCTGTTCGACGGCACCGACATCACCCAGCATTCCGCGCCAATGCGGACCCGTGCGGGTCTCGGACGCGCGTTCCAGCTCACCAACCTGTTTCCCAACCTGACGGTGGAAGAGAATGTCCGCCTCGCGGTGCAGGCTGCCAGCGGCACCCATTACGACATGCTGCGGCCCTGGATGGTGCGGCGCGACCTGATCGCGCGCGCCGATGCCATTCTCGACCAGGTTGCGCTCGGCAACCGCCGCGGCGTCACTGCCACCGCGCTGTCGCATGGTGACCAGCGCAAGCTGGAAGTGGCCCTGATGATCGCGCTGGAGCCAAAGGTGTTCATGTTCGACGAGCCGACCGCCGGCATGAGCATCGACGAGGTGCCCGTCGTCCTCAACCTGATCGCGCAGCTCAAGAAGGACAGGAGCAAGATCATTTTGCTGGTCGAGCACAAGATGGACGTGGTGCGCTCGCTCGCGGACCGCATCATCGTGCTGCATAACGGACAGCTGGTGGCCGACGGCGTGCCTGCCGAAGTGATCGCCTCGCCGATCGTGCAGGAAGCCTATCTCGGCGTCGCGCCCAAGAACGCAGGGAGTGCAGCATGAGCGATCTCCTCAAGCTGTCCGGCGTGCACACCCATATCGGGCGCTATCACATCCTCCAGGGCATCGATCTCACGGTGCCGCAAGGACAGGTCACGATGCTGCTCGGCCGCAACGGCGCCGGCAAGACCACGACGCTGCGCACCATCATGGGCCTGTGGCAGGCTTCAAAAGGCGAGATCACCCTCGCCGGCCGGCGCATCGAGAGCCTTGCGACGCCGGACATCGCGCGGCTCGGCGTCGGCTACGTGCCGGAGAGCATGGCGGTGTTCTCCGACCTCACGGTGAAGGAAAACCTGGTGCTGGCGGCGCGCGACGCGCCGCTCGACGACAGGCAGCTGGATTGGATCTTCGGCTTCTTCCCGGCGCTGCGCCGCTTCTGGCTGTCGCGCGCGGGGAGCCTGTCGGGCGGGCAGAAGCAGATGCTGTCGATCGCCCGCGCCATCATCGAGCCGCGCAAGCTGCTCCTGATCGACGAGCCGACCAAGGGCCTCGCGCCCGCCATCGTGATGGCGCTGATCGAGTGCCTGAAGGAGATCAAGCGCAAGGGCGCGACGATCCTCTTGGTCGAACAGAATTTCTTTGCCGCCCGCGAGCTCGGCGACAACGTGCTGGTCATGGACAACGGCACCATCGTTCATCGCGGCGAGATGGCGGCGCTCGCCGCCGACGTGCCGCTGCAGGAGCGGCTGCTCGGCCTGAGCCTGGAGGCGCATCAGTGACAGACCTTGCCGCAACCGATCCGCTGCCGAAGCCGAAGCGCGACCTCGCGCCGATCCTGCTGCCACTCGCGCTGGCGCTGCTGATGATCCCGCTGATCGGGTCGACCTCGTCCTGGCTGACCCTGACCGCCGCGAGCCTTGCCATGGGCATGATGATCTTCATCATGGCCTCAGGGCTCACGCTGGTGTTCGGCCTGATGGACGTGCTCAATTTCGGCCACGGCGCCTTCATCGCCGTCGGCGCCTATGTCGCCACGCTCGTTCTGGCGCCGTTCGCGGCCTCCATCCAGGCCGACTCGCTCTGGACGAACCTCGCGGTGCTGGCCCCGGCCGCGCTGCTCTCGATGGCGGTGTCGGGCGCGCTCGGCCTCGTCGTCGAGCGCGTGCTGATCCTCCCCGTCTACGGCCAGCATCTGAAGCAGATCCTGATGACGACCGGCGGTCTCATTGTTGCGGAACAGACGCTCTATGCGCTGTGGGGACCGCAGATCATTCCGATGCCGCTGCCGGCCTCGCTGCGCGGCTCCTTCATCCTCGGCGACGTCGCGATCGCCAAGTACCGCGTGCTGGCGATGCTGATCGGGCTTTCTGTCTTCATCGCGATCCAGCTCGTGCTCAACCGCACCAAGCTCGGCCTTCTGATCCGCGCCGGCGTCGAGAACCGCGAGATGGTCGAGGCGCTCGGCTATCGCATCCGCCGCCTGTTCCTCGGCGTGTTCATGACGGGATCGGCGCTGGCCGGCCTCGGCGGCGTGATGTGGGCGCTCTATCGCGAGCAGGTCCACGCCTCCATGAGCGACGACCTCACCGTGCTCATTTTCATCGTCGTCATCATCGGCGGGCTGGGATCGATCGGCGGCTGCTTCATCGGCGCCATCCTCGTCGCCATGGTCGCAAATTACGGCGGCTTCCTGGTGCCGAAGCTCGCCCTCGTCTCCAACATCCTGCTGATGGTCGCCATTCTGATGTGGCGGCCGCGCGGCCTCTATGCGGTGACCAGCCGATGATGATCCTCTCGGGCGATCCGCCGCGCAGCCGCGTCCTGACCCTCGTTCTCGTTGTCATCATCCTGGCGCTGGCGGCGACGCCGTTCCTGTTTCCGGGTGCCAAGGCGCTGAACGTCGCGGCCAAGATCTGCGTCTTCGCAGCCCTCGTCGCCTCCTACGATCTCTTGCTCGGCTATACCGGCTCGGTGTCGTTCGCCCACACCATGTTCTATGGCATCGGCAGCTACGCCATCGCGATCGCGCTGTACGGGATGGGTCCGAATTGGGCCGCGGTCGGCACCGGGATCGTCACCGGCCTGCCGCTCGCCGCCCTGCTCGCGCTGGCGATCGGGCTGTTCTCGCTGCGCGTCGCCGCGATCTTCTTTGCCATGATCACGCTCGCGGTCGCCTCGGCCTTCCAGGTGCTGGCCTCGCAGCTCTCATGGCTCACGGGCGGCGAGGACGGGCGCAGCTTCCAGCTCCCCGAACTGCTGCGTCCCGGCACGGTGTTGATCTCCAAGAACCTGTTCGGCTTCGAGGTCAACGGCCGCATCCTGACCTTCTATCTGGTGTTCGCGATCTCGGCGCTGATGATCCTCGCCTTGCTGCGGGTGGTGAACTCGCCGTTCGGGCGCGTGCTGCAGGCAATCCGCGAGAACCGCTTTCGCGCCGAGGCGCTCGGCTTCCGCACCGTGTTCCACCTGACCTACGCCAACTGCCTTGCGGCCCTGGTCGCCGCCAGCGCCGGCATCCTGAACGCGCTGTGGCTGCGCTATGCAGGTCCCGACACCTCGCTCAGCTTCTCCATCATGCTGGACATCCTGCTGATGGTGGTGATCGGCGGCATGGGCACGATCTACGGCGCGATCATCGGCGCCACGATCTTCATCCTCGCGCAGAACTATCTGCAGTCGCTGATGGGCGTCGCCTCCAAGGCGGCGGACGAAGCCGGCCTGCCGTTGCTGCCCGGGCTGTTGCATCCCGACCGCTGGCTGCTGTGGCTCGGGCTGCTGTTCATCGCCAGCGTCTATTTCTTCCCGACCGGCGTGGTCGGACGGCTGCGCCATGGCGGCGGCAAGAAGACCGCCGGCCCCTCGCATTAACCGATGATTCATGATGCAGCGCTGCGATTGCGGCGCGCGCGACACAATCCTCGTGCGTGATACCCGCGGTGCTGCATATGGATGTGCGATCAGCCCAGCTGCATTAATGCTTAGGTAACTGGCTTTCCTAAGGTTTGCGCCATTTGTGCGGTGTATTCCTGGTCCTCCAGTGAGGGGGAATGCGCCAGGTCTTTGCCAGGGTAGCAGCCGGAATGTCTCTAGCCGCGAGAAACGGCTGGGAGGCCTTGGCGCGCCGTGGTCCCGTCCTGTGGCTGACCCTGTGCGGCGTGTTTCTGGTCGCGGGAATCTTCATCGCCACGGCGGTCGCCGTCGGCGAGTTTCGCGAGCGGACCCTCGCCAACCGCGAACGCGAGCTTGAAAACACGGTGAAGCTGATCGCGCGGCATTTCGATCAGCAATTCGAGGATTCCGACGTCGTCGCCGCCGACCTGATCGGGCAGATGAACCTGCCGGAGATCACCTCGCCTGCGATGTTCCGCGAGCGCATGTCCGGGCCTGCGGCCAACCAGATGCTGCGCAGCAAGATCAGCTCCGTGTCGTATCTCGGCGACATCGCGATCTACGATGCCGAGGGCGAGCTGATCAACTGGTCGCGGGCCCAGCCGCTGCCCAAGATCAACGTCTCCTCGCGCGCCTATTTCCAGTCGTTCAAATTTAACCCGGCGGCCGAGCCGGTGATCCTGGAATCGGTCCGCAGCTTCCTGATCGGCAAATGGACCACGGTCGTCGCACGCCGGCTGCGCGGCGCGGACGGCACCTTCCTCGGCGCCATGGTGCGGCGGATCGATCCGGACAGCTATCAGCAATACTTCGCATCGGTCGCGCTCGCCGACGGCACGGCCATTTCGCTGCTCGACCGCGAGGGCAAGTTGCTGGCGCGCTATCCGCACGCCGAGGAACTGATCGGGCGGAACTTCAAGGACGCGCCGCTGATGCAGAAAGTGCTGGCCGAAGGCGGCCAGCAGACGCTCCGCGGCAAGAGCCCCGTCACCGGCGAGGAGCGGCTCGGCTCGGCCGCGTCGCTGACGCATTTCCCGCTGGTCATCATCGCCACCAACATCACGGCAGCGGCGCTCGCGGACTGGCGGCAGCAGACCGGCTTCATGGTGGCAACGGCGGGCTTCTCGGCGGGCGTGATCGCGCTGATCCTCTATCTGATCATCCGCCAGATCAACCGGCAGAACCGCGAGGCCCAGCAGCGGATCGAGGCGGAGCGGCTCCGACTCGACACCGCCCTCAACAACATGTCGCAGGGGCTGATCCTGTACGACGCCGGCGGCACCATCGTCACCTGCAACCGCCGCTACGCCGAGATGTTCGGCCTTTCGCACGACGTCATCAAGCCCGGCTGTCACATCCGTGAGGCGATGTATCATCGCAAGGAGCGCGGCGCGTTCGACGGCGACGTCGAGGCGTTTTGCGCCGAGGTCATGCGGGTCGTCGCCGAAGGCGCGGTCTCGACGCTGACCCATCAACTGGCTAACGGCCGCGCCTTCCAGGTCATCAACACGCCGCTCGCACAGGGCGGATGGGTCGCCACGATCGAGGACATCACCGAGCGCCGCAACCTCGAACAGGAGCGCGACCGCAACTACACCTTCCTGCGCGAGATCATCGACCACATCCCGTCGCAGATCACCGTGAAGGATGCCCGGACGCGGCAATATCTGCTGCTCAACGTTGTCGCCGAGCAGCTGTTCGGCCAGTCCCGCCAGGACGTCGTCGGCAAGACCGCCTTCGACATCTTCCCCGAGGGGGCCGCCGCCCACATCACCGACGACGACAGCAGGGCGCTGAAATCGGCCAAGGGCTTGTTCAAGGACGAGCACGCCTGGCAGATGCCCGGCATGGGCCTGCGCTACATCACCTCGACCCGCATCGGCATCAACGACGGCGCCGGCGAGCCGCGCTATCTCATTCATGTCATCGACGACGTCACCGAGCGTCGGCGCGCCGACGAGAAGATCGCGCATATGGCGCATTACGATGCGCTGACCGACCTGCCGAACCGGACCCTGTTCCGCGAGCAGATCGAACGCGAGCTGGCGAACGTCGCCGATGGCTGCCAGTTCGCGCTGCTCTATATCGACGTCGACGAGTTCAAGGGCATCAACGATTCGCTCGGCCACCACGTCGGCGACGAGTTGCTGAAGGCGATCGCAGGCCGCCTCCGCGGCTGCCTCAAGCAGGGCGACCTGATCGCGCGGCTCGGCGGCGACGAGTTCGCGGTGATCCAGACCGGGATTCAGTCCCCCGCGGACGTGCTGTCCTTCGTGACGAGGATCTACCAGGCGATCCGCCAGCCCTATCATTGCCTCGGCCACCAGCTCTCGACCGATGCCAGCATCGGCATTGCGCTGGCGCCGCAGGACGGCTCAGACCTCGATCAACTCATCAAGAACGCCGACCTCGCGATGTACGGCGCCAAGGCCGAGGGCCGCCGCACCCACCGCTTCTTCGAGCCGGAGATGGATGCCAGCGCCAAGGCGCGCCTCAGCATGGAGCAGGATCTGCGCCAGGCCCTGGTGAACGGCGGCTTCGAGATCCACTATCAGCCGCTGGTCGACCTGCGCACCAACGAGGTCTCCGGCTGCGAGGCGCTGCTGCGCTGGCGCCATCCCGAGCGCGGCATGGTGTCGCCGGCCGAGTTCATTCCGGTCGCCGAGGATACCGGCCTGATCACCGAGCTCGGCGACTGGGTGCTGCGCATGGCCTGCAACGAGGCCGCGACCTGGCCGGCGCATGTGCGCGTCGCGGTCAACGTCTCGCCCGTACAGCTCAAATGCGACACGCTGGCGCTGCGCATTGCGAGCGCGCTCGCCGCCTCCGGGCTGGATCCGCGCCGGCTCGAGCTCGAGATCACCGAGGCCGTGCTGATCCGCGATGACGAGGCGGCGCTCTCGATCCTGCATCAGCTCCGCGCGATCGGCGTGCGCATCGCGCTCGACGATTTCGGCACCGGCTATTCCTCGCTGAGCTACCTGAAGCGCTTCCCGTTCGACAAGATCAAGATCGACCGCTGCTTCGTCGCCGACATCGCCGAGACCACCGGCTCGCCGGTCATCGTGCAGGCGGTGGTGAACATCGCTTCCGCCAGCAGCATGACCACGGTGGCCGAGGGCGTCGAGACCGAGGCGCAGCGCGACATGCTGCGCGCGCTCGGCTGCACGCAGATGCAGGGCTATCTGTTCAGCGCGCCGAAGCCGGCCAGCGAGGTGCGCAAGCTGTTCGGTGCCGGCGATGGCTCGCCCGGAACCTTGCCCGTGGCGGCGGTGGCCTGATGCCGAAGTTGCGCAGGACCGTCGATGTCGCCGATTCCTACGCGGTGCGGCTGATGCAGCACCTGGTGGTGCCGACCTTCGTGATCGACCCGAAGCGCCGCGTCGTGATCTGGAACAGGGCCTGCGAGCGGCTGACCGGCGTCGCCGCCTCCGAGGTGATCGGCACCAGCAAGCACTGGCAGGCGTTCTACGAGACGAAGCGCCCCTGCCTTGCCGACCTCGTCGCGCTCGACCGGCCCGAACAGCTGCCGGAGTACTATCCGGAATATGCCGCGCGCGGCCACAACGGGCTCGGCTTCTCCGCGGAGAACTGGTGCGTGATGCCCAAGCTCGGCAGCCAGCTCTATCTCGCCATCGACGCCGGCCCGATCCACGACGAGGCTGGCAACCTGATTGCGGTGGTGGAGACGCTGCGCGACCTCACCGACCAGAAGCGCGCCGAGATGGCGCTGAAGGAGCTCGCCACCAAGGACGGGCTGACCGGCTTGGCGAACCGCCGCGCCTTCGACCAGATGCTGCTCGGCGAATGGGCCCGCGCCCAGCGCACGCAGAAGCCGCTGGCGCTGCTGTTCGTCGACGTCGACCATTTCAAGCTGTTCAACGACCAGCACGGCCACCAGAGCGGCGACGAGTGCCTGCGCGCGGTTGCTGGCGTCGTCAGCCGGCACGCGGTGCGCCCGCTCGATCTCGCCAGCCGCTATGGCGGCGAGGAGTTTGCGCTGATTCTGCCCGACATGGATTCTGACACCGCCTGCATGGTGGCCGAGCAGATCCGCTATGCCGTCATGGCCTTGGCGATCGCCCATGGTGCGATGGGTGCCGGCGATCACGTCACCCTCAGCGTCGGCGTCGCCAGCCACGTTCCTGATGGGAGCGACGGCGGCCCGGACCGGCTGCTCGGCGCCGCCGACGAGGCGCTCTATGTCGCCAAACGCCTCGGCCGCAACCGCGTCATCTGCGCCGATCGGGCGCTTGCCGAATTCGCCGCCCGCGGCGGAAAGCCGGTTCCGGCCCCGGTCAGACGCAAATCGGCTTGAAGCGCACTCCGGCGAGAAGCGGTTGCCCACCCCGCGCCAATCGGCTAAATGAACCTGCAACTGCACCCGTAGCTCAGCTGGATAGAGCGTTGCCCTCCGAAGGCAAAGGTCACACGTTCGAATCGTGTCGGGTGCGCCAGCTCAGGATTTTGCGCGAGGCCGTGCGAGTCTCCTAACAGCGCGATGCGATTGGGATGGGTCTCATCGCGCTTTAGATGGTTGTTTGGACATAGTCTTTTCGGAAAACCGCTCCACACTTTTCCGGACCACGCGCTAGGACGCGCTCGAAGATTGGCCATACGCGATTGCAAGGAGCCGTTTGAGGCTTGACGTCAGCGATCGACGGGTCGCCCCAGCCCCCTTACCCGCATCATTGCCCGAGAAGCCTGGAATGCCGGTGGATACGGAGATGACAATGAAGCTCGCGCGTGAAGGTATCCAACTGTCGTTCGACATCGCTGGGAAGGGATCGCCTGAGTTCCTGTTCGTCCATGGCCTTGGCGGAGATCGCACCCACTTTGCGCGACAGATGGAGTACTTCGGTCGGCGCGGTCGCGCATTGAATGCCGAACTGCGAGGACACGGCGAGAGCGACAAGCCGCACCAGGACTACTCGATCGAAGGCTTCGCCGAGGATCTCGTCTGGCTGTGTGCCCGGCAAGAGATAACGAATCCGGTCATCGTGGGCCAAAGCATGGGCGGCAACATGGCACTCGAAATCGCGGCCCGTTATCCGGATTTTCCTGCGGGGCTGGTGCTGCTCGATTCCGGCGTGCTCTTCCCTGCCTCGGCGGGAGCGGTGTTCACCAGCTACCTGGAGGGCCTGCAGGGGCCGAACTTTGCGGACGAGATCCGAAAAATCGTGGCGGACTCCTGTCTGCCGACCGACAGATGCCACGCCCATGTCGAACAGACCTTCCTGGCGACGCCACAGCACGTGCTGGTGTCGACGTTCAAGAGTCTGTTTCCCTGGGATGTGCATCGGGCGGGTCAGTGCGCCCAAGCGTGCCGGGTCCCGGTGCTGTATATCGAAGCCGCTCATCGGCTCGCGGATCTAGACCGCTTTGCGGCACTATGCCCGCAACTGGTTACGGCCAAGGCTGTCGGCTCCGGGCATTTCTTGTCGCTCGAGGTGCCGGAGCAGATCAACGCCATGATCGATCGATTCATCTCGCTTTACGTGCAAAGACGCGAATGAACTTCGCATGAGCGTGACCTGTGCCAAGCGCGGCGAGGACACTACATTGGCCGGGCAGAGCAAGATCAGACGAGATCGTGCCGGCACTCAATTCAGCATCGCGACAATCGCCTGGATCTGGTCGGACGCGGTCGTCACCAGTCCGTCATATGACGTCTGGCCGTGTGCGGCGGCCTTCAGGATGCATTCGGCCACGGCCGCCTTCAGGCCGAACACCGACTGATGCGCCGGCACGCTCGCCATCACGGTCTCCAGTGCTTGACGCATCGTTTGAATGAGCTCGGAGCTGTATTGCATGGACCTGTCCTCCGCGGACTCATATTGGGTCGCGTCCCCCTGCTTGCCACTCACAAGCCTGCGATCGCGCTTTGACAACCGCCCATCCATCACCTCGCGCTTCTTTTCACGCGATTGTATCATCCTGCCATGAGCGAATCCGACACGATGCCTGGCGCAGCCGCGGCCGTGCGCAAGATCATCCATATCGACATGGATGCGTTCTATGCGTCGGTGGAGCAGCGCGACAATCCGGAGCTGCGCGGCAAGCCGGTCGCCGTCGGCGGCTCCGCGGAACGCGGTGTCGTTGCGGCAGCGAGCTACGAGGCGCGCAGGTTCGGCGTCCGCTCGGCCATGCCGTCGGTGACGGCGAAGCGGCAATGTCCCGATCTGATCTTCGTCAGGCCGCGCTTCGAGGTCTACAAGGCGATCTCCAGGCAAATCCGCGACATCTTCGCCGAGCACACGCCCGTCATCGAGCCGCTGTCGCTGGACGAAGCCTATCTCGACGTGACGGAGAACCTGCAGGGCATCCCGCTGGCGCGGGACATCGCGCTGAAGATCCGCGCGAAGATCAAGGCCGAGACCGGCCTCAACGCGTCGGCCGGCATCTCCTACAACAAGTTCCTGGCCAAGCTCGCGTCCGATCATCGCAAGCCCAACGGCCAGTTCGTGATCTCGCCGGAGATGGGGCCGGCCTTCGTCGAGACGCTGCCGGTCGGCAAATTCCACGGCATCGGTCCGGCGACGGCGGCGAAGATGAACGCGCTCGGCCTGTTCACCGGCCGCGACATCCGTAACCAGTCGCTGGAGTTCATGAACGCGAATTTCGGCAAGTCGGGTGCGTATTATTATTGGATATCACGCGGCGTCGACGAACGCCCCGTGCGCGCCAACCGGATCCGCAAATCCGTCGGCGCGGAGAACACGTTCTCGACCGACCTCGACGCCTTCGACGCGCTCGTCGCCGAGCTCAGGCCTCTCGTCGACAAGGTCTGGGGGCATTGCGAGGCGACCGGCAATCGCGGCCGCACCGTCACCCTGAAGATCAAGTTCGCCGACTTCGAGATCATCACCCGCAGCAGATCCGTCGCCGCGGCCGTTGCCGGACGCGACGATCTGGAGCGGCTGGCCTGCGGCCTGCTCGAAGCCGAGATGCCGCTGCCCAAGCGCGTCAGGCTGCTGGGGATCTCGCTGTCCTCGCTCCATGCTGCCGGCGAGTCGGAGCCGCAGCTGACGCTGGGCATCTGACCGCGGCGCGAGCTTCGGCGACGGAGCGCACCAGGCGCGACGAACGGTGGCGGATTGTTCCGATCCGCCACCGTTGAAGGTCGATCGCGCTCGGGGCCGTTCAATGCTTCATATGCTCGAACACCACGATCACGCCGGTCGGTTCGGGCTCATGCGCCATCAGGCGCGTCAGGTCGGAATCGCCCCAATCGGCGAGGCTGACGACCTCGCCGCTCTCGCGGTCGCTGCCCAGCGATCCCGTCGGCTCGAGGACCTTGAGCCCCATCTCGTCGACGAAGAAGGTGTGCTCGCCGAACATGCTGTTGAGCTGCGGCATCGCCGGATGTTCGTCGGGCAGCACCTGAGCGCCGAGTTGGTGGACGGTCTGCTTCACCTGTTCCGATGTGAGCTTCATGAGCTGCTCCGTTGCTGGATCCGGTTGTCATTGAGCCGGGCGGGAGCGAGCATTCCCTGCGCCCTTTGTGCGCCTGGCTCAGAGTCCCGAACAGGCGCTGCGGACAAATGTTCCTGCGAAATGTATTTCGTGATCGCGAGTTTCATCGGCCGCGTTCGCAGCACAAGATCGCCACAGGATGCACACGATCGGCCGATCGACGCGCTACTCGCTGCTGTTCTCGCCGACCGACAGCGCGCAGATGCGTGACAGATATGTGTACGGCAGGCCGCTCTCCTCGGCCCAGGCATTGAACTGCGCCTGCACCTTGGCGAGATCGCCCTTCGACTTGACCTCCTCGGCGATGTCCAGACCGGCATCGCGCAGGCAGGCCACCACGTCCTTGGACGTCACGAAGCCGTCCCAGCCGACGAAGCGCAGCAGCATCTGGCCGGTGTTGCCACCCAGCCGGCTGCCGCGCTTGGTGAGGAGATCGAGCAGGCCGATCTCGTCGGACGACGGCCATTTCGCCAGAAACTTGCCGAAGCTGCCGTGCTCCTTCGCGATCTCCTGCACGAACGCGGCATTGTCCCGCACCGACATGATCTTGGCGCCGTTGCGCACGATGCGCGCATCGCGCAGCAGGCCCTCCCAATAGTCTTCGGGCTGGAAGCTGAGCTTGGCGGGCTGGAAATGCAGGAAGGCCGCTTCAAAGCCGTCCCATTTGGAATCGATCACGCTCCAGGCAAAGCCGGCGCAGAACACCCGCTTGGTCATTTCGGCGAGGATACGATCGTCGCCGAGCTTGGCCAGCCGCTTGAGGTCCGGCTTGGCCGGCATCAATTTGTCCAGCGCCCTCGGCCCGCCCTTGCGCTTCTCGGCGCGGGCGCGAATGGTCTTGAAGGAGGTCATGTGGACATGCGCTCTCGAGGATGCGCCACGACATCAGAATTCACGCGGCGGGTCCAGTCCCGCGAATATCAGGCGTCCTGATCGCACCGCCGGCTCAGGCGAATTTATGTTGATTTCATCTCGGGGTTGCTATTCTGATGCCGTGGTGATGGAAATGATCCTGGTCACCACGACGCCCCTGTCTTCCTTCCCGTCGTCGTCCCCATTGATATGGCGAGCGGCGCGCTTGCTGCTCAGCAAGTGATTGTCTGCTGCGATGTCGTTCGTTTCCCTGGCGTTCCTTTGCTTTGTTCCCGCGACCTTTCTGCTCTATCACGCCACCTCGAGGCTTGCGGTTCAGAACGTCATCATACTGGTCGCTAGCTACGTATTCTACGGCTGGTGGGACTGGCGCTTTCTGCCCCTGCTGGCCGGCATTTCCATCGTCAACTATGCCGCGGCGATCGTCATCGCCGCTTCCAAGCGCGAACAAACCCGAAAGCTCCTGCTCACTCTCGCCATCGCAGCGGCGATGATCGTTCTTGCGATCTTCAAATACTTCAATTTCTTCATCGATTCGTTCTCGATGATCGCCGAGCGCGTGGGGCTTCATCCGAACCTGCCGACATTGCGCATCGTGCTGCCGCTCGGCATCTCCTTCATCACCTTCCAGGGCATCGCCTACGTGGTCGACGTCTATCGCGGCAAGCATGCCGCCGAGAGGGACGTCGTCAAGTTTCTCGCCTTCAAGGCGTTCTTCCCGCAGCTCGTGGCCGGCCCGATCGAGCGGGCGAGCAACCTCCTGGATCAATTTTCGGCGCCGCGACGTTTCACGTCCGATCACGCCGAGCGCGCGCTCTGGCTCCTGATCTACGGCTATGCCATGAAGGTCGTGGTGGCAGACAGCCTCGCGCCGATCGTGGACACGCTCTTCATTCCGGAGCAGCCCTTCGGTTGGTCGGTCATCCTCGCCACGCTCGCATTCGGCATCCAGATCTATGCCGACTTCAACGGATACAGCCTGATCGCCAAAGGCGTCGCGCTGCTGTTCGGCTTCGAGCTGATCTGGAATTTCCGCTACCCCTACTGGTCGGTTTCGATCAGCGAGTTCTGGCATCGCTGGCACATCAGCCTCAGCACCTGGCTGCGCGACTATCTCTACATCCCGCTCGGCGGCAACCGCCGCGGCGAGCTCATCACCAACCGAAACCTGCTGCTTACGATGGCGCTGGGAGGTCTCTGGCACGGCGCGTCATGGACCTTCGTGCTCTGGGGCCTTGTTCACGGCCTGGCCCTCGTGGCCTGGCGCGCGTTTTCCGGCAAGGAGGCGCCGGGCTCGACGGTCGCCCGCGGCCTCGGCTGGGCTCTCACCATGCTGGTGGTGTTCGTGGGCTGGTTCTTCTTCCGCGCGTCCAATTGGAACTTGCTGGTGGGCATGCTCTACGCCCTCGGCAACTGGGAGTGGGCTCCGGTGCACGGCGCCGCCGGTCTCGCGATCCTGTCGCTGTCCGTGCCGCTGATGCTGCTGGAGTGGCAGCTTCGGTCGCGTGGCGACTATTCGATCCTGCAGTGGCCTGCATGGCTGAGATATCCGCTGTTTGCTACGCTGGCGGCGATGACGATCGCCGCCTCCGGACACGTCAATGCCACCTTCATCTATTTCCAGTTCTAGATCATGCCCCTGAAACAGACGATCGAATCGATCGGACAATGGCCGCTGGCAGGTGCGGTATGGATCGTTGCCCGACGGCTCATTCCTCTGGGCGTGCTCACCGCCCTCATCCTCGGCGTTGCACATTACATCCATCAGCAGAGCTTGCATCAATGGTCGCGCGGCATCGAGACCTACATCGTCCTGGAGCAAATCAGGCGCTCGGAGCGGCTGCCTGCGGCCGACCTTGCCTTTCTCGGCGATAGCTCCTGCTTGATGGGGATTCACGTCCCGACGTTGTTGCGGGCGTTCCCGGGATCCGGAATCGAGTCGTTCTGCACCATCGGATTCGTCGGTCCGGATGGCTATGGCGCGATGCTTGAAAAGATGATCGCGCGCGGGCGCCAACCCAGGAAGCTGGTTCTGGTGTTCAACCCGATTCAGTACGAGCGCGATCCGAGGTGGAATGAATGGGTGAATTTCATCCGGACCAACCGCTTCGAAGTTCCGTCCGGCCTGACGTTTCCGGCCGGTGGCCCGGAGTACATCCGCCTGCTGATGGAGCGAGCGGTCTACAATCCGCTGCCCGGTGGTTACGCGGTGTATTACGGCGGCAAGGACCAGTTCATTTCAACCATTTGGCGCGAGCATGGCAGCGCGATCGATCCCAATCGGATGCTCGATATTCCTTCGCTGGACGCCTACAAGGCCGCGCTGGCCGGTCACGTCTTCTTCAAGCCCGATCCCAAGATCAAGCCGTTCGTGATGAACGCGGAATTCGAGAAGGCGCTCGCCTCCTTGTCGGAAACGCTATCGAAGTTCGACCGGTCGAAGGTGTACCTCGTCATCACGCCGGTCAATTCGCTCTATGCCCAAGGCGGTCCACAGAGCTTTCATGCCGAGGCTGGTGAAAGGATCGCCGCCATGCTCGGCATCGACAGATCGCACTTCCTCGATACGCCGGATATGATGCTGGACATCATGTACGCGCACTATCCCTCGCATCTGCATCGATGGAGCCGGATCATCTACACCGAGCAGCTTGCCGAGGCTCTGGCGGGCCGCGGCATCCTGGGAAGGGAGAAGGGCAACTGAAAGACGGCCGGCCCCGATCGGCTCGGGCGCGGCCCTTTTGCCGCGCCGGCGGGGCCGACAGGGCCGGTTTGTTTCTTGCCTTGGACGTCAGTCGTGGCAATATCCGTCAATTCGCAAGCCTTCCGATTGCTTTGACCTGACGGATTTTCAATGCGCTGCCTGGTCGTGGCCGACCTGCATTATTCGCTGCCTCAGCTCGACTGGCTGGTGAGCGCGGCGCCGCGATTCGACCTCGTGATCTTCGCCGGCGACGCGCTCGACATCGGATCGATGGTGGATTTCCGTGCCCAGATCGTGGTGGTGAAGAAGTACCTCGCGCTGCTGGCTTCGACGACCCGCGTGATCCTCTGCTCCGGCAATCACGACCTCGACGAGCGTAACGCCGAAGGTGAGAAGATTTCGCGCTGGATCTCGGAGGTGCGCGAGCTCGGCATCGCCTGCGACGGCGACAGCCTTAACGTCGGCGATACCCTGTTCACGGTGTGCCCGTGGTGGGACGGACCTGAGGTCAAGCAACGCCTCGTGGGGCAGTTGCGCGATGCCGGGGCCGTCCGGCCGCAGCGCTGGATCTGGGCGCATCATGCGCCGCCGGCGGATTCACCGACGAGCTGGGGCGGCAAGCGCTTCTTCGGCGACGTCGAGCTGGTGCAGTGGATCATGCAATACCAGCCGTCGATGGTGATCTCGGGCCATGTGCATCAATCACCCTTCATCAGCAATGGATCGTGGTTCGATCGGCTGGGCCAGACCTGGGTCTTCAACACGGGCTTGCAACCCGGCCGTCCGCCGACCTACATCGTGCTCGATCTCGATGCCGACAAGGCGTTCTGGCTGGCGGCCGGCGCGGCGCAGTGGATCGACCTGAATGCGCCGCTGCAGCGGCCCGCCGCCGCCATCGAGGCGCCGCCCGACTGGCTCACATTCTTGGATCGGATTGCCGATCCGAGCCTGGCGAAACCTCAAGCGGCGGCAGGTTGATCATGCTCTGGAGCACCTCGCCGACCATGGCCAGATGCGTACCGTGGCCGGCATATTGCCGCTTCAGATCGGCGAGGTAAGTGTTGGCGACGTTGAGCCGCTGCGCCAGCATTTTTGCGATCAGCAGGGCCACGCCCGGCTCCTTCTCGAGGAACGAGGCGGCATCCTCGAACTCGTAGACGATGGCGTCGGAGCAGGCCCGCACGGTTGCGGTGTGCGGCTGGCCCAGCAGCACGGACATCTCACCCAGCACGGCGCCGGGCTCGGTGACGGTGGCGACCACCATCTCGCCCTTGAGCACCTCGAGCCTGCCTTGCATCAGCACGTAGAGATGGCCGGAGGTGCCCCCCTCGGCGACGATGATCGTGCCGGCGGCAAGCTGCCGCTCCGTTCCGCCGGTGCAATAATCGAGGACTGCACGCATCGTACGAAAGCTCCGTCGCGGGACGATACCCAGTGCCGGAACACTAGAGCACGATCCATGCCGGGCGGCAATCAGCGGGGAGCGGCGGGCGCGAGGCGCGTCACACCTGGGACAGCGAAGGCACTTCGCCTGGCAGGATCGCCTGCAGTCCGCCAAAGCGGCGCTCGCGGTTGTGGAAGGCGGCGAGCGCCTCGGCGAGATCGCCCGCGTCGAATTCGGGCCACATCCGCTCGGTGAAGTGCAGCTCGGCATAGGCGCCTTCCCAAAGCAGGAAGTCCGACAGCCGCTTCTCGCCGGAGGTACGGATGATGAGATCGACGTCGCGAAGGCCAGCCTCGCCTGTGACCAGCTGCGAGAAGGCTTCGCGGGTGAGGCTGGTCAGCGCGGCCGCCTTCGCCGCGGCATTGAGGATGGCGTCGCGCGCGGAATAATCGACGGCGAGGCGCACATGCAGCGTGCGGCCATCGGCGGTGGCCGCCTCGGCGCGCGCGATCGCGGCGGCGATGCCGTCGGGCAGGCGATCGCGGCGGCCGATGACGGAGAGGCGCACGCCGTTCTTGACGAGGCTCTGCACTTCGTTCGCGAGGTAGAAGCGCAGCAAGGTCATCAGCGCCGCGACCTCGGCCTTCGGCCGCCGCCAATTGTCCGTGGAGAAGGCGTAGAGCGTCAGCGTGCCGATGCCCTGCTTGGGCGCGGCCTCGACGATGCGGCGGATGGTCTCGACGCCGGCCTCGTGACCGCGCAGGCGCGTCAGGCCGCGCCGCGTCGCCCAGCGGCCGTTGCCGTCCATGATGATGCCGACATGAAGCTTCTCGTTGCGGGGCGTGATGTCACTTTGCATTACAAAGTCTCCGGTCAAAAAGGGGGAGGATCAGGTCGAGGCGATACCGAGGCGGCCGAGCGGCGGCGCCTCGCGGCCGGCGGCCTTCGCCGCGTCGCGCACCAGCCGCTCGAGCACGGCGAGATAGTCGAGGAAGCGGCGGCGGCCGGCCTTGGTGAGACGGCAGGTGGTGTGCGGACGGTTGCCCTCGTAGCCCTTGGTCACCTCGACGAGGCCGGCCTCCTGGAGCACGGCAAGGTGGCGGCTGAGATTGCCGTCGGTGAGGCCGCAGAGCTGCTTGAGATCGCCGAATGCCAGCCCCTTGGGATGCGCCATCAGCGAGGTCAACAGGCCGAGCCTCGCCTTCTCGTGGATCACGCGGTCGAGCCCTTCATAGGAGAAGGGCGCGCTGTCAGTCTTCGACATCGTTGTCTCCGGAGGCGAAATGCAGAATGGCCGCCATGAGCGATTGCCCGATCACGAAGGGCAGCCCCATGGTCCATGGCGACAGCGTGTGGGTTCGGCTCGCGAGCACCACGACCGCGAAGCCGGACACGAAATACCAGGCGCCGGCGAGCGCGACGGTGCGCGGCAACGAGCGGACCGAGGCGAAGATGCCGAGCGACACCAGGATCTGCCACAGGCCCGGCAGCAGCCACAGCGTCTCGCTCGCGAACTTCCACATCACCACCGCGAGCAGAACGCCGGCAACGCCCGCCGGCAGGAACTGCTCGACCGCCTGGTGAATCATCGCGTCGGCGAGACCGGAATGATGGCGTCGCGACCGCGCGCGCATCTCGATACCGATGATCAGCCCCGAGAGCGCGGCGGCGATGAACCAGCCGATGAAGAAACCGAGCGGCTCGCCGGTGGGATCATCCAGCAACCAGAATTGCAGAATGGCGGTGATGAGTGCGACGGCGCCGGTCGCAGCCATCGCCGCCGGGCCGTAGCCGCGGAAGGCGGTGCCCGCCGCGATCTGGCTGCGGATCGCCACGATGTCGGCCAGCGCCTTGTCGAGATCGCGCATCGGCACCGCCAAAACCTCGTTCCACCCGGGCATTCGCAGGACAGCTGGTCCCGTTACTTTGTATTGCAAAGTATATGGCGCCGCAAAGTAAATGCAAGCCCGAATTGCTGCGGGCAGCCGAAACGATTAGAGCGGACAACTGACGGTTGCGCCTCACCTGCCCTCGCGGATAAGATGGATGCAAGCGCGTTTGCCGGGGGCTGGTATGTGGTTGAGGTCGTTGGTCGTTGCGTTGGTGTTGCAGGTGAGTGTGGTCGGAGCGAACGCGGCGGGGCCGTTCGGCACCGTCAATGTCGGCAACTGGATCGGCGGCGCGTTCAGCAATGACGAGACGGGCGCGTTCTCCCATTGCGCGGCGACGACGCCTTACGCGAACGGCGTCATTCTCGTCGTGGGTTACAATGCCACCGGCACCTGGACGCTGGCTTTTGCGAGCCCGAGCTACCGCTTCAACAAGGGCGAGAGCGCCGCGATCGACGTGACCTTCGACGGGCAGGAGCAAGCCAGGCTGTACGCTACGGCGTATCAGTCCAACATGCTCACCGCCGTCATGCCGCTCAAAGTCGTGCGTACCTTTCAGAAGGCGAGCCTCATGGTGGCGACAGCCGGTCGCGCCGTTCTGAATTTCGATCTGACATCGACCGGGCCGGTGATCGCGGCACTGACCAACTGCGTAAGCAAGGTGAAAGCCGACGGGCTCGACAAGGCGGGCGATTTCACCAAGGGTGCGGCCAAGCCGGCGGCGACGGCGGAGAAGCAGGCGGCACCGCCCTCCGGCGGCAAGCCTGCCCGAGCCAGGAGCGGCACCGGCTTCGTCGTCAGCACGGGCGGGCACATCGTCACCAACCACCATGTGATCGACGGCTGCGTCGGCGACATCAAGGGCAATCTCACCGGCGAAGCCGCAATGGTGCTGCGCGTCGTGTCGAGCGACGCCAACAACGATCTCGCGCTGTTGCAGGCGCCGTCGACGACGACCTTCAAGGACTTCGCCCGGATCCGCGACCGCTCGATCCGCTCCGGCGATTCCGTCGTCGCGATCGGCTTTCCCTATCACGGCATCCTGACGTCGGACTTCAGCGTGACCACCGGCATCGTGAGCTCGCTCAGCGGCATGCGCAACGACTCGCGCTTCCTGCAGATCAGCGCACCCGTGCAGCCCGGCAATAGCGGCGGGCCGCTGTTCGACAACACCGGCCAGGTCGTGGGCGTGGTCACCGGCAAGATCCCGGCCTTGCGCATCGCGGTGGCGACCGGCAACATCCCCGAGAACATCAACTTCGCCATCAAGACCGGCGTGCTGCGCGACTTCCTCGACAATTCGATCGTGCCCTATCAGACCGCCGAGCCAAAGAGCGAGCTCAAGACCACCGACATCGCCGCCAACGCCCGGCCGTACACGATGCTGATCTCGTGCAATGCGACGGAGCAGGCGGACGCGAAGCGGTAGCCATCGGGCAAGGCACACCCTGCATATCACCCTCCGCTGTCATTCCCCGCGAAAGCGGGGAATCCAGTACGCCGCGGCCCATCGATTCAACCACAACTGTCGCGGAGTACTGGATCGCCCGGTCAAGCCGGGCGATGACACATTTGATGTGCGTCGAGCGCTCCCCTCACCCGTGACAGCACGCCGCCTTCGCCGGCTGCGGTTCGTACTGGTCGCGCAGACGCACCCAGTCCATCGGATAGGGCAGGCCTTCCTCGTGACGGCCGAGCGGGGTGAGATCGAGATATTGATAAGCGGCGTTCATCATGTCGAGGCCGCGGGCGAAGCAGGAATAGGTATGGAAGATCGCGCCGGCCTCGTCGCGGTAGAACACGCTGATGCCGGGCAGCTCGGGGCCGTACAGCGGCGTGGTCCCGAAATTATACATCGGCTTGCCGGTCTCGACCTCTTCCTGTGAGTACGTCACGCCGTAATCGCGGTTGAAGTCGTTGCGGCCTGAGGAAACCCAGTCGAAGGTCCAGCCCATCCGCTTCTTGAACGCCTCGAGCTTTGCGCTTGGCGCCAGCGAGACCGCAACCATCGCGGTGTCGCGCGCGGCCAAATGCGGCACCATGCGCTCGAACCCATCGGCCCAGAACGAGCAGCTCTTGCACGCCGCCTCCCAATCGGGTGCGAACATCACGTGCTGCACGATGAGCTGCGGCCGGCCCTCGAACAGGTCGCTCAGCGACACAATGCCGTTCGGCCCGTCAAATTCGTACGCCTTGTCGACCTTGACCCAGGGCAGCCGGCGGCGCTCGTCGGCAAGCCGTTCGCGGGCCTGGGTCAACTCCTTCTCATGGTCCAGAAGGGCCTTGCGCGCGGCGATCCATTGCTCGCGCGAGACGATCTGATGTTGCTGCATGGCGTTCTCCTTGGTCAGGCGACGAAAGCATCGAGCTTGTCGAACAACGAGCTCCAGCCGCGCTGGTGGTTGTCGCGTGCGGTCTCGTCGAAGAACTGGGCGTGATGGAAGATCATCAAGGTGCCGGCGCCATCAGGTTTCAGCGAGATCGTCACCAGCGATTCACGCTCCGGCGTCGAGTGCCAGGCCCAGGTGAAGACGAGAAGCTCGTTCGGCATCACCTCGCGATAACGGCCGCCGGCCTCGAAATATTCGCCGTCATCGCCAGTGAAGCTGATGCGAAACCGGCCGCCGACGCGAACGTCGAGCTCGGCTTTAAGCGTCGCCGGCTTCATGTTCGGCGGCCCGAACCATTGCGCTAGCTGCGCGGCTTGCGTCCAGGCGGCGTAGACCTTTTGCGGCTGCGCGCGGAGCCGGCGCGTGAGCGTGAGGCTTGGTCGTTCTGCCGGACGTTCGGCGGCGTTGGCGACTGCGTTGGCCATGTCTCTTCCTCCACGAAGGCGGCGAGGCGATCGAGATTGTGGGACCAGAACTGCGCATAGCGATTGAGCCAGTTCATCGCCTGCTCCATCGGCTGCGCGGTCAGCCGGCAGGCAACCGTGCGCCCGGTCTTCTCGCGCACGATCAGCCCGGCATCCGTGAGCACGTCGAGATGCTTCATGATCGCCGGCAGCGACACCGCAAACGGGGCCGCCAGCTCGCTCACCGACAGGCCGTCCTGCTCGCCGAGGCGCGCCAGCAAGGCACGCCGCGTCGGGTCGGACAGCGCCGCAAAAGTCCGGTCCAGCGTCTCGTCCCTATACTTAACCATGTGGTTTAGTATAGACGCGAGCGCGACAACGTCAAGCCGGAACCCGCAGACGCGGATCCGCACGACTGCGTGATCTGTTGCTGGACGCAGGCTGCATCAACCAAGCAACGCAAAGAAAAAAGCCCTGCCGAACGGCAGGGCTCTCTTCCCGGTCATCACGAGATCGCTACTCGACCTTCAGGCCGGCGAACTCGACGACCTTCTTCCACTTCTCGGTCTCGGCCTTGATCTCCTCGCCGAACGCCTCGGGCGTCTGCACCCGCGGCTCGCCGCCGAGTTCGACCAGGCGCTTGGCCATGTCGGGCTCCTTGATCACCGCGTTGACCTCGGCGTTGAGCTTGGCGATGATCTCCTTCGGCGTGTTCTTCGGCGCGCCCATGCCGAACAGCGCGCTCGCCTCATAGCCCTTCACGGTGTCGGCGATCGGCTGCACGTCGGGCAGCTGCGGCGAGCGTTCCGTGGTGGTGACGCCGATGGCGCGCAGGCTGCCGGAGCGGATGTGCTGGATGATCGAGGGCATGTTGTCGAAGATCACCTGCACCTGGCCGGCGAGCATGTCGGTGATCGCGGGCGCGGCGCCGCGATAGGGCACGTGCTGCATCTTGCAGCCGGTCATGGCCATGAACATCTCGCCGGACAGATGCACCGAGGTGCCGTTGCCGGACGAGGCCATGTTCACCTTGCCGGGATTGGCCTTCACGTACTCGATGAACTCGGCGACGTTCTTGGCCGGCACGTCCTTGTTGACGGTCATCACGTTCGGCACGCGCTGGAACGAGGCGACCGGCGCGATGTCGCGCACGAAGTTGAACTTCAGGTTGGCGTAGAGCGAGGCGTTGATGTAGTTGGCCGGATTGACCAGCTGCAGCGTGTAGCCGTCGGGCTCGGCATTGATGACCGATTCGGTCGCGATGTTGTTTCCGGCGCCCGGCTTGTTCTCGATCACGAATTGCTGGCCGAGCTTTTCCGACAGCCGCTGGCCGATCAGCCGTGCCAGGATGTCGGTGGCGCCGCCCGGCGGATAGCCCACCACCCATTTCACCGGACGGGCCGGATAATCGGCGGCAAGGGCCTTCGACAGCGGGGTGGTGGCAAGCGGACTGGCGGCGAGCAGGCCCAGCGCGGTACGGCGAGTGATCATCTCAAGGGTTCTCCCAGTGTTGTTCTTGAAGGTCGGATGGCTTGAAGGCCGCGTGGCCGCGGTTGTAACAAAGCTGGCCGCGGGCGGAAAGTGCGCGGGGCACTTCACGACGAAAGGATGAGACATGACGGTCAAGGTTCATGCCCTGGATCATCTCGTGATCAATGTCACCGATGTCGCGGCAAGTGCTGCGTGGTACGGCAAGATTCTCGGCATGAATGTCAAGCTGTTCGATCCCGGCGGCGGCAAAGCGCCGCGGACTTTCCTTGAATTCGGTAACCAGAGGATCAACGTCCGGCAACGCGACGCCGACAAGGTGGAGTGGTTCACCGCGGAGCAGCCGACGGCGGGCGGCGAGGACCTGTGCTTTCTCACTTCCGCCACGCCGGACGAGGTGGTGGCGCATTTGCGGGCACATGGCGTCGCGATCGAGGAAGGCCCGGGCCCGAGGCAAGGCGCCCGCGGCACGCTGCGCTCGGTCTATTGCCGGGATCCCGATGGCAGCCTGATCGAGATCTCGTCGTACGAGGATGGTAGCCGGTAGGACCTCCGCTTCCCGCCCCAAACACCGTCATTGCGAGCGAAGCGAAGCAATCCAGAATCCCTCCGCGGAACCAGTCTGGATTGCTTCGTCGCAAGGGCTCCTCGCAATGACGGCGGAGAGAGCTCGGCCCTCTCCCCCGATTTGCTTCACGCCTCATCCGATGGCAGGAAGACGCAATCATCAAAAGACAGCCGCCAGCAAGATGCAGGCTGCACCGGGAGGAGCCATGCCAGTTCAACAGACCACAGCCGGAATCGTGGGCCCGTTCGATGGGCTCGACGTGCCCTGGCTCTTGAAGATGCGCGCCGAGGTCCGCAGCTCACATCCGTTCCTGATCTGGGCGCCGTTCGATGCGCCGGCGCGGCGCTGGAGCTACGGCGAGTTTCACGAGCGGGTCGGCGCGCTCGCGGCCGGGCTCGCCAGGCGTGGCGTCAAGCCGGGCGAATATGTGCTCATTCATCTCGACAATTGCATCGAGGCGATGCTGGCCTGGTTCGCCTGCGTCGAGCTGGGCGCCGTCGCGGTCACCACCAACACGCGCTCGGCGCCGGCCGAGATCGCGTATTTCGCCGATCATTGCGGCGCGGTCGCCGCGATCACGCAGCCGGCCTATGCGGACATCGTCGCGCAGAACTGCCGCAACATCCGTTGGCTGGCGGTGACCTCGCACGATGCGGGCGCTGCGCCCGCGCAAGCGGTGTCGCGCGGCGACAGCTTCGAATCGCTGTTCGCCGACAATGCCGATCGTCCCCGGCGCGCGACCGATCCGCTGGCGCCATGCAGCGTGCAATACACCTCGGGCACGACGTCGCGGCCCAAGGCGGTGCTGTGGACCCATGCCAACGCGCTGTGGGGCGCCAAGATCAACGCCGCGCATGAGGACCTGCACGCCGGCGACGTGCACCAGGCCTACTTGCCGCTGTTCCACACCAACGCGCTGGCCTATTCCATGCTGGCGACGCTGTGGGTCGGAGCGACTTGCGTGATCCAGCCGCGCTTCTCGGCCAGCCGGTTCTGGGGCGTCGCACGCGAGCATGGCGCGACCTGGACCTCGACCATCCCGTTCTGCATGAAGGCGCTGCTCGAGCAGGAGATCCCGAAGGACCACAAGTTCCGCCTGTGGGGCACCGCCATCAACGAGCCGCCGGCCTTTGCCGCGTTCGGCATCAAGATGATCGGCTGGTGGGGCATGACCGAGACCATCACCCACGGCATCGTCGGCGAGGTCGACCAGCCCAACATCCCGATGTCGATCGGCCGCGCCGCGCCCGAATATCAGATCCGCATCACCAACGACGACGGACGGCCGACGGAGGTCGGCGACACCGGCAATCTCGCGATCAAGGGCATCCCGGGCCTGTCGCTGTTCGCCGAGTACCTGCACAACGAGAAGGCCACGCGCGAGAGCTTTGACGAGCACGGCTTCTTTCTCACCGGCGACCGTGTCGAGCGGCTCCAGAACGGCTTCATCAAGTTCGGCGACCGCGCCAAGGACATGCTGAAGGTCGGCGGCGAGAACGTTGCGGCCTCCGAGATCGAGCAGGTGATCGCGCTCGTGCCGGGCGTGCGCGAGGCCGCGGTGGTGGCGAAGAAGCATCTGATGCTGGACGAGGTGCCAGTGGTCTTCATCATCCCGCAGGACGGCGTCGCGGGCGCTGCACCCGACCTGCATGATCGCGTGATGGACGCCTGCCGCAAGGGCCTCGCCGACTTCAAGCTGCCGCGCGAGATCCGGTTCGTCGACGACATGCCGCGCTCGACGCTGGAGAAGGTGGCGAAGGCGGAGCTGCGGAAGATGGTGGGGTGAGGCGCGCGAAGACAGTTCACCCGTCATTGCGAGCGAAGCGAAGCAATCCAGCGTTCCTCCGCGGAGACAGTCTGGATTGCTTCGTCGCTTCGCTCCTCGCAATGACGAGGTCGGAGGGATCCTTATCCTAGAACGACCCCAGCGCGACCGGGCGGAACGCCTGCAGCAGCTGCTGGTCGAGCTTGCCGCCCATGCCTTCCATCATGGTGAAGGCGCGGGAATGGGTGAAGGGCATGCGGTAGGCGCGCTTCTCGACGAGCGCGGCGTAGATGTCGACGATCGTCGTCAGGCGCACGATGTCGCTGATCTGGTTCGACGACAGGCCGTTCGGATAGCCCGAGCCGTCGAGGAATTCGTGGTGATGCAGCACCACGTCCAGCATCTCCGGCGGGAAGCTGCCTTGGGCGGCGAGCGCGTCATAGCCGCGGCGCGGGTGCTGGCGGACCTCGGCCATCTCCTCGTCGGTGAGCTTGCCGGGCTTGTCGAGCAGCCAGGCCGGAACGAAGGCCTTGCCGACGTCGTGCAGCAGCGCGGCGCGAGTCAGGCGGCGCTGGTCGTCCTCGCGCATACCGAGATGCTGGGCGAAGGCGACGGCGAAGCCGGTGACGAACAGGCAATGGCGATAGCTGCCGACATGATGACAGCCCACCGTGGTGAGCCATTCACGCAGCGAGGAATGCTTGATCGCCTTCAGGATCTTGCTCTCGGCGGCGATGACGTCGTCGAAGGTCAGAGGCACGCCGAGCGGCAGCTTCTCGAACATCTTGGTCAGCACCGCATGCGCCGCCTCGACGCCGCGGTTGAGCGTCTTGCCGCGATCGGTGGCGTCATAGGCGGCGGTGTCCGGGAAGGCGGCGCGGATGCGCTGCAGGATGGCCTCGGCCTGAAGCGGCCGCGAGATGGTGTCGGTGGCCCCGAGCGCCCAGGCCTGCATGGTGCCGTGATGCAGGGCGTCCGCGAGCACGAACAGCCGCGGCATCGAACGATAGGCATCGCCGCGCAGCTTGTTGCGGACCCGCTGCACGCTCTCGGGCGAGCGCAGGTTGATGTCGACCACGAGGCCGGAGAGATCGCGCGCCGGCTGGGCGGGAATTTCCTCGGTCTTCACCGTCGAGACGTCGCCGACCGCTTTCAAGATGCTGGCGAGCTCGCTGCTGCCGTCACTGCGATCGGAGGCGAGCAGAAGCCGGCGTTTGGCGGCGGATTTGGCTGTGGCGTTCATGGCTTCCCCACAAGGACCGGGAACTCGGGCGTATTGGCCGATGAGCCTAAGCCGGATCAGGTTCTCTGGCCCTTAAGAGGCGTGCTCAATGGAGGCTTGGGGAATTGCACGCAATTTTAGGGATTGGGTTCCGGGAGGGGGAACCTCAAAAGCGAGAAAACAACCCCATGCACAGTAGAACGGGCATTGATAACACAGGGGAATTTCTACAGGCTGCCTCCGCTGTCGTCGCCCGGCTTGACCGGGCGACCCAGTACGCCGAGACGGCGAGGCTGGAACCGAGATGCCGCGGCGTACTGGATGCCCCGCTTTCGCGGGGCATGACAGTGAGGGTGGAAGGCGGCTCCAAAAACAAATCCGCCGGAGGTTGCCCTCCGGCGGACCATTTAATTCTGCAATCGCAGCTCGGCTTACGCCTTCATGCTCGCCTTCACGGCCTCCGCCGTGATCGGTAGCGCCCGGACGCGGGCGCCGCTGGCATTGTAGATGGCGTTGCCGATGGCCGGCGCGACCACGGTGACCGCGGGCTCGCCGACGCCGGTCGCCTTCTCGCCGTTGGCAATCACGGCAACCGCGACCTCGGGCGTCTGGCTCATGCGCAAGGGCGTGTAGCTGTCGAAATTGGTCTGCTCGATGCCACCGTCCTTGAGTGTCGCCTTCTCGTACATCGCCAGCGACAGACCCCACAGCGCCGCACCCTCGACCTGGGCGCGGATATTGTCGGGATGCACCTGCGTGCCGACGTCGGTTGCGACCGTGAGCTTCTTCACGGTCACCTCCCCCGACGGCGCGACGGCGACGTGAGCCACGCACGCCGTCCAGCTCGCGGTTGCGCGCTCCTGCGAGGAGACGCAGGCGACGCCCATGCCCTCGCCTTTCGGCAATTGCTTGGTGCCGTAGCCGGACAGTCCCATCGCGGCGAGCAGCGTGTTGCGCAAGCGCTGCGCGCCGCCGTCGTTCTTGCCGGCGCCGTCGAGCAAGGAGATGCGGAACTGCGCGGGATCCTTGCCCGTCGCCGCCGCGATCTCGTCGATCATGCTTTCGACGGCCCAGAAGGTCCAGCCCGGCGCCACCGAGCGAAGCTGGCCGGACGGCGTGGCGTTGTGCGCGAGCTCGTTCTTGATCGCGCGCACATAATGGTTGGGCACGGTGTAGAAGAAGTCCGCGCCATTGACCGTGAAGGAATCGAGCGGGCCCTTCTTGTCGACCGAGGGCGTCAGGAAATCGGGGATTCCCCAGCGCGCGGTCGGCCAGGCCGAGACCACGTCGTGGCTGATCGCAACGAGCTTGCCATCGCCGTCCACGCCGGCCTTGACCTTCTGGTAGGTGAGCGGACGCGAGAAATCCATCGTCATGTCGTTCTCGCGCGAATAGATCACCTTCACCGGCTTGCCGACCGCCTTGGCCGCCTGCACCGCCGGAATCATCATGTCGGCATCGAGCCGCCGGCCGAAGCCGCCGCCCAGCCAATGCTGATGCATCACGACGAATTTCGGATCGATCCCGGCAGCGCCCGCCGCGATCGCGCCGGAGCGCGTCGCGAACTGGTTGCCGGAATAGATGTGCAGGATGTCGCCCTTGAACTCCGCAGTGGCGTTCATCGGCTCCAGCGGCGCGTGGATGTTGATGCTGGTGGTGTACTCGGCCTCGACCACTTTCGCCGCCGTGCCGAAGGCAGCATTGGGATCGCCGTCCTTGACGAAGAACTGGCCGGAATCCTCCAGGCCCTGCAGCCGCTTGGCCTCGTCGAGCAGCGACTGGCTCGACAGCTTCGCGTTCGGACCCGCGTCATAGGCGATCTTCAGCGCCTGTGCCGCCTTCTTGGCGTTGGCGTAGGTGCCGGCGACGGCGACGACCCAGCCCGACGTCGTTGCGGTCTTGTCGTCGAGCGTGACGGCCTTGATGAAGCCCGGCACTTTCTTTGCCGCGCTGTCATCGACCGATTTCACCGTGGCGCCGAAGCGCACCGGCGGCGTGACCACCGCGCCATAGACCATGCCCGGCAACATCACGTCGATGCCATACTTGGCCGTGCCGTTGGTCTTGGAGGGGATGTCGAGCTGCGGCACCGACACGCCGATCATGGTGTATTGATCGGGTGTTTTCAGCTTGAGTGCCTTGAGCTCGTCCGGCGTGAAGGTCTTCGTCGCCTTGCCGCTTTTCACGACATCGGCGAACGACATCTGCTTCTTCGACTTCGGATGCACGATCATGGAATCGCGCACCACGAGCTCCGATGCCGGCACGCCCATGGCGGCGGCGGCACCTTCGGTCAGTGCGATCCGCCCGGCCGCACCGGCCCGGCTCATCGCCTCGAAGTTCATCATGGTCGACCAGCTGCCGCCGGTGATCTGCGCGCCCAGCACGGGATCGTTGAACTTGGGATCGTTGGAGGCGAGCTGCACGCGCATATCGCTCCATTTCGCGCCCAGTTCCTCGCAGACGATCTGCGCCATGGTGGAGGCGATGTGCTGGCCCATGTCGGCCTTGCCGCAGGTCACGGTGACGAGCCCGTCCGGCGAGATCGCGTACCAGACGCCCGGCTCGAAATTGGCCGGCGCGGCGGCTGCCGATTCGATGCCGGGCACGCCGGCATAGCCGAGCACGAGGCCGGTCGCGGCGGTGCCGACGAGGAAGGAGCGGCGGCTGAGATCCGTCGTCTCGCGTGTCACGTTCTTCACATGCTCGTTCATGTGGGCCTCCGCTCGTTGGAGGTGGCGGATGCAGTGCGCATCTCGGATGCGGCGCGCATGATCGCCTTCTGGATCCGCGAATAAGTCATGCAGCGGCAGAGATTGCCGTCCATATGGGCGACCACCTCTTCCTTGGTCGGATTGGGATTCTTTGCGAGCAGCGAAGCCGCCTGCATGATCTGCCCGGACTGGCAGTAGCCGCATTGCGGCACCTGCTCGGCGATCCAGGCCTTCTGCAAGGGATGATCGCCCTTAGCGGAGAGACCTTCGATGGTGGTGATCTTCTTGCCGGCGACGTCGCCGACCATGGTCTGGCACGAGCGCACGGCTTCACCGTTGACGTGCACGGTGCAGGCACCGCACAGCCCGGCACCGCAGCCGAACTTGGTGCCGGTCATCTGCAATTGCTCGCGGATCGCCCAGAGGAGCGGCGTGTCGTTCGCCGCATCCACGGACAGACTCCGCCCGTTGATGGTGAGAGTTGGCATAGGCGTCTTCCCCTGCCGGTGCATGAAGCCGCTTACGGCGGCAACTTGAATGGCGGACGCCCACCGGGCTGGCGTCAACCTTGCCCGCGAGAATGATCGCGTTCCGGCGCGGAGGCAAATGCAATTTGGAACGAGTCGAAAAAACGACCGCCACACTCGCCCGTTGTGCGCCGCGCCAAGGGCGGCGACGCAGCCACTGGACACAACAGCGCGTGCGTCAGGCATGCGTGCCATCGCGTTCGAGCGGTTTCTTCGAGGTAACTTGGCGAGCTAGAGTGCAGCCGCACGCAAACCCTTACCCTCCCCTGGAGGGGGAGGGTCGATCGCGCGAAGCGCGAGCGGGGTGGGGTGATCTCTCCACCCGGGCACTGTTGGATGTGGAAAGACCGTCACCCCACCCCGTCTCACATTTCGCTGCGCTCCATGTGAGCCGACCCTCCCCCTCCAGGGGAGGGTGAAGCACCGAGTTAGTGGCGAGGAAAAGAAAGGGCGGAAACAATGCCGAAGATCGACCGGGACGGCGTCAACATTTACTACGAGGTTCATGGCAACGGGCCGCCGCTGCTGCTCACGCACGGCTATTCCTCGACATCGGCGATGTGGCATGGGCAGATCGATGCGCTGGCGAAGGATCATACGCTGATCCTGTGGGACATGCGCGGCCACGGCCAGTCCGATTATCCCGACGATGCGAACGCATACAGCGAAGCGTTGACGGTCGGCGACATGGCGGCGATCCTCGATGCGGTTGGTGCGAAGCGCGCCATCATCGGCGGGCTTTCGCTCGGCGGCTACATGTCGCTCGCGTTCTATCGCGCACATCCGGAGCGGGCCCGCGCGCTGCTGATCATCGACACCGGCCCCGGCTTCAGGAAGGACGATGCGCGCGAGGCCTGGAACGCGCGGGCACTTGCCACCGCAGAGCGGCTCGACCGCGAAGGCCTCGACGTGTTGAAGGCGGCGACGCGCGAGCGCGCCACCGCGCGCCATCGCAACGCCAGGGGACTGGCGCTTGCCGCGCGCGGCATGCTGACCCAGCGCGATGCGCGCGTGATGGAGCTGTTGCCCGACATCCGGGTGCCCAGCCTGATCGTGGTCGGCGCCGACGACACGCCGTTCCTCGCCGCGTCCGACTACATGGCCGCAAAAATCCCCGGCGCACAAAAGGTCGTGATCCCCGCGGCCGGACACGCCGTCAACATCGATCAGCCCCAGGCTTTTGTTGACGCGGTCGCGCCTTTCCTGAAGAACTTGCCGGCATAGGCCGATCGAGCAGGGACACAGGCGATGAAGCTGATCATGCTGGCTGCGGGCACGATGTTGCTGTCCATATCCGCGCACGCCGAGCCGATCGGCGCCGTGCCGCCGCGCCTGCCCTTCGTCGCGACCTTGTCGAACAACATTCCGCTCGCCTTCGGCATGGATGCCGAACAGACCGCACGCGCGCTCGGTCAGCCGCTGCAATATGTGCGGGGACGTCCCGGCCACGAGATCTATCTCGCTTTGCGCAACATCGGCGGCAGCCGCCTGATCCCCTCTCGCCACCGCCTGTTCCTGCAATTCCGTCACGGACGGCTGGCCGGATGGAAGGAGGATTACGGCGAGAACTGGATGTGGGAGTAGGTGCTGCGCCTCATCCTGAGAGAATGTGAAGCTATCGCTAGGATTGAGGTGCTGGTTGGCGGACAATGGCCCTACATCATACTCCGTCATTGCGAGCGCAGCGAAGCAATCCAGGCTGCTTCCGCGGAGGGATTCTGGATTGCTTCGCTGCGCTCGCAATGACGGTGTTGAAGCAGCGAGCTCTCATCTATGACCGTCATCCTGAGAGCCTGAGTTCGTAACAACCAAGAAGGACAACCCGCGTGGGACAAGACATCAAGCTGACGGCCTCCGACAATTTCCAGCTCGGCGCCTATCGCGCCGACCCCGCCGGCACGCCGAAGGGCGCGGTGGTGGTGATCCAGGAGATCTTTGGGGTCAATCACCACATCCGCTCGGTCTGCGACCGCCTTGCCGGAGAGGGCTATGTCGCGATCGCGCCGTCGATCTTCGACCGGACGGCGCCGAACTTCCAGTCGGGCTATTCGCCCGACGAGATCGCGGAGGCGCGCAAGTTCGTGGCCAATCCGGACTGGGCCGCGATGCTGCGCGACACGCAAGCTGCGATCGATGCGGTGAAGCGCACCGGGCCCGTGGGCATCATCGGCTTTTGCTTAGGCGGCAGCATCGCCTTCGTCGCGGCGACGCGATTGACCGGCCTGAAGGCCGCCATCGGCTATTACGGCGGCGCGGTCGTGCGCTTTGCCGACGAGACGCCGAAGGTGCCGACCCAGCTGCATTTCGGCGAGAAGGATGCCGGCATTCCACTCGCCGACGTCGAGACCATCAAGGCGAAGCGGCCCGAGGTCGAAGTCCACATCTATCCGGGCGCCCAGCACGGTTTCCATTGCGACGAGCGCGCCAGCTACGCCAAGGCCAGCGCCGACATCGCCTGGCCGCGTAGCATGGCGTTCTTCGCGAAGCATTTGACGAAGTAACGCCCGTCTCTCTCCACCGTCATTCCGGGATGCGCCGCGCAGCGGTGCAGGCCCGGAATCCATAACCCCAGCTCGTGATTATGGATTCTCTGGTGCGCAATTGCGCACCTTAGCTCGCGCTACGCGCGCCCCGGAATGACGAGGGGAGAGAACCCTAGAACCAGCGCTCGCCGACAAACACGGTGTCGCCGGGCGCGAGCGGCGTGCCGAGCGGGACGACCGCGCGCATGGCGCCGCCGTTCTCGCTGTGCGTGACGGTGACCACGTCGCGCTTGGCGCGCGGCGAGAAGCCGCCGGCGATTGCGACCGCGCTCTCGACCGTCATGTTCGGCACGTAAGGATATTGGCCGGGCGCCAGGACCTCGCCGAGGATGAAGAACGGGCGATAGGTCTCGATCTCGACCGCCACTGACGGCTCGCGGATATAGCCGTTGCGCAGGCGTGCGGCGATCTCGCCGGCCAGCCCTGCCGTGGTGCGGCCGCGGGCCGGCACCGCGCCGATCAGCGGCATGGTGATGGAGCCGCCGGCGTCGATCGCATAGCTGTTGGTGAGACCTTCCTGGCCATAGACCACGACACGAAGCTTGTCGCCGGCGTCGAGATGGTAGGAGGCGCCATTCCGCACCGGCATCGCCATCGGCGCGGCGTAGCCGACCGGCATCGGTGCGGGCGAAGCGGCAAAGGAATTGCTGAACGCCGCGATGGCGCCGCCGCCGTTGTTGGCAACGACCACCGGCTGCGGCGCGCCGTAGGGCTGGCCATAGGCCATGGAATCGAGGTCGGGACGAGGCTGCACCATCGCGACGGGGGTTGCGGTCTGCATGCAGCCGCCCAGGGCGAGCGCGGCGGACGCTGCCAAGGACGCCAAGTTCGACCATCGAAACGCGCGTGCAACCGGCACCGGACCCATCCCTCGAAACGAGACAGCTCCACTGATGCACCGGGTATGGTTAATAAAGCGTTGAGTGGAGCGATGACGGTGCCACCCTCCCCCGCAAGCGTGTTCAGACCGAGGAGATGGTGGACGGGTGTTCGGAGACATCGTGGACACTTTCGAGGCTCCCGTCGAGAGGCCGGATGTCGACGGTTGCAATCGTCTGAGTTCTGAAGACGACGTCGAAGACGCCATCCTGTGTGGTTGGCCGGAACGCGACGGTTTTGCCGCGGAACGCCTTGGGGACTTTGATGTTGCGGCCGAGGAAGTTGACGTGTCCGCCTTGTTGGACCCGACGCACGGCATCGCCTGGTGCATATTCGAAGGGCGCGACGGTCTCGACATAGTCGCGCGGGCTCGGCTGGTAACGGCTGGCCGGCACGGCAAGCTCGAGCGCGTCGTGCGGCCGCTGCGTGTTGTAGATGGTGCGCCATCGCTCGAAAGCACGCTGGGCGGCGGCGATATCGGCGAACGGCGGGGCGGACAAGACTTCGGCCTTGAGGCTGCGATGGAAGCGTTCGTCCTTGCCCATGGTTTGCGGATGATAAGGCCGCGAATGGCTGATCTTGACGCCATGCTCGATCAACCAGACCCCGAGAGGGGTGAACGGGCTGCCTGGTCCATCGCCCCATGGCGAGCCGTTGTCGGTGATCAGCCTCTCGGGCAGGCCGTAGCGGCGGAAAGCCGCAATGAGATGCCCCTGAACTGTCTCGGTGCGTTCGTTGGTGCACGCCGCGAGTGCAACTGAGAAACGCGAGTGATCGTCGAGCACGGTCAGTGGATGAAGCCGGCCAGTGTGCATGGCCACGTGGCCCTTGAAGTCCATTTGCCACAACTCGTTCGGCCGCGATCGTTCGAAACGGGTCAAGGCAGGCGAGCCGCCGCCGAATTTGCCCAGTTCCACCCCATGTCGCCTCAGGATCGCCGTGACCGTCGACGGGGCCGGAACGGCTTCCTGTCCTAGATCCTTCAGCCGCCTGGCAATCTTCCGCCCGCCCCAGACCGGATGCTCGGCTCTCACCGAAAGCACGGCCCTCTCGATCGCCGCGGCGGTGCGTGCCGGCGACGTCTGAGGCCGCCGCGGCTGCTCCACAAGTCCAGCCGCCCCGTCGAGCCGCCAACGCTCCAGCCACTTGTAGCCCGTCGTCGGACTGATCCCGAAGCGACGGCACAGCTGCCGAACATTGCTGCCCTCTTCTGAGGCCAACATCACAAACTCCAATCTTGCGTCCATCCGGGACACCTCGCGGAACGGCATCCGACAGCCTCCTTGCTTCGCTGTCGAAAGTGTCCACGATGTCTCCGAACACCCGTCCACCATCTCCTCGGTCTGAACACGCTTGCGGGGGAGGGTCGATCGCGCGCAGCGCGAGCGGGGTGGGGTGACGGTCTCTCCGCGACGAACAGTGCCCGAGTGGAGAGATCACCCCACCCCGTCACGCAATCTCGCTTCGCTCGATCGCGTGCCGACCCTCCCCCTCCAGGGGAGGGTAAGCAAGACACGTCGTTTAGCTCACGCGCTCACGCCAACGCCGATCGGGCAGGACACGCCGGTGCCGCCCAGGCCGCAATAGCCGGCGGGATTCTTCGCCAGATATTGCTGATGGTAGTCCTCGGCGAAATAGAACGCACCGGCGGGCGCGATCTCGGTGGTGATGGCACCGAGCCCCTTCGCTGCGAGCGCCTTCTGATAGAGCGCCTTCGACTGCTCGGCCGCCTGCTTCTGCGCATCGGAAGTGGTGTAGATCGCGCTTCGGTATTGCGTGCCGACGTCGTTGCCCTGGCGCATCCCCTGCGTCGGGTTGTGGCTTTCCCAGAAAGTCTTCAGAAGCGTCTCGTAGGAGATCTTGTTCGGGTCGAACACGACCAGCACCACTTCGGTGTGGGCGGTGCGGCCCGAGCAGACCTCCTCATAGGTCGGGTTCGGCGTGTGACCGCCGGCATAGCCGACGGCCGTCACATAGATGCCCTCGCGAAGCTGCCAGAACTTGCGCTCGGCGCCCCAGAAGCAGCCTAAGCCGAACAATGCCTGCTTGAGACCGGCGGGATAAGGCGGCTTCAGCTTTGCGCCGTTGACGAAATGGGTGGTCGCGGTCGGGATGGCCTGCGCACGGCCCGGCAGCGCGTCAGCTGCGCTCGGCAATGCAGTGGTCTTGCGCATGAACAGCATGATGGATCTCCGAAGCGAGCGCATGCCTGAGCCAGTCGGGAGACCAGGCGCGTGCTCGCGATGAGGTGGGAATATAGGGCTCTACGCGGCAAGAGGCAGCGCTGTTACGCGGCGGCCGGCGGAACTTGAAAGCTCAATCCCGGGAATAGCCGATCAAGGGCTTGCGCGGGCGGAACAGGATCATCAGGAGGATGCCCAAAATGCCGAGGACGGCGAAGACCGGCTGCTCCAGCACCAGGCGGATCACCGAGGTCCAGAGCCAAGGCGCCTTGGCCTCGACCCAGGTGCGGAAGGCCGATTGGCTGGCCTGATTGATGTCGTTCCAGAACTGGCCGAAACGGGTGAATTTGAGGGTCTGGTCGGCCACCCAGCGGGCGCCGTCATAGACCATGAAGATGAACCCGCCGGCGAGCAGCAACAGCCCAATCAGTCGGAAAAAGCCGCGGATCATGCCTCACCTACGATGGTCGCCCGACCGGACGACCTTGCGAAACGATGCCAGCCAATAGCCGGGCGACGGCAGAAATTCAACCTCTTCAGGGCGTTACGGCACCAAACCGGCCCGCCAAAGGCGCGTTTCCAGCCCCCGAAAGCGTTGACGGTGCGAAAGACCCTCTCTATAAGGGCGCCAACTGGCGGTGGGCGCAATCCCGCCGCCGCTGTTCTTTGAGCAGTTGCAGGCCCCTTGGGCTTCAGGACTCTTTCGAGCTTGAAGACACCGTGGAGCCTCAGAGACAGCCGCAAGGCGGTCGCTCATGTTCCGGGAACGGCCCAGCAACCGAACACCCTAAATCCGAGCGTCGATTACGCGGTCAAGCAAGCCGGCGCTACCCGACCAAGACGCGACCGGTACCCGCAAAGGACATTGAGACCATGGCCAATACCACTTCTGCCAAGAAAGCGACGCGCAAGATCGCCCGCCGCACCGCCGTCAACAAGTCGCGCCGCACCCAGATGCGTGGCGCCGTGCGCACTGTCGAGGAAGCCATCAAGAGCGGCGATCGCGCCGCTGCCGTGAAGGCACTCGCGACTGCCGAGCCCGCCTTGATGCGCGCCGCCCAGCGCAACATCATTCACAAGAACAACGCCAGCCGCAAAGTCTCGCGCCTCACCGCGCAGATCGCCAAGCTCGCGAAGTAAATCTTGCCAAGTCATCTTGGCGACATCGTCTGATCGGTCGATCCGGTCAGCGCGTCAAAAAGCCCGGCCTCACGCCGGGCTTTTTTGTTGGCTGTCATAATTTCACGCCAGCAGTCACGCGATGCTCACGCCTCGCTTGGACGATTTAAATCGTCTGCGTCAGTTTTCGTTCCGTAGTTCTACCTGCCGATGTTCTGCAACAGTGGAAACTTCACTGCGTTGCAAAAACCCCTGTGCCGCGGGCGCGAATTGAATCGGTGGCCGATGAGAGTTCTGCACACCGTAGATTCACCGGAACGCGAGCGAGTGTGGAGTTACCCTGCAAAACGAGTCTCGAAAAGCGATGACTCGATAATCACTTATCTACATAGCAGCGACAAGCATTTGGAAAATTCGCCCGCACGTCGGGCGCATGACGAATTTATAAAAAAAATTTGGCGCTGAACGAGAATTGTCACATGACGCGCGGCCTTCTCGATTCTGTGCACGGATTCAAAAACTTGCTTCGGAGCCTGTGAACAACTCCTGTGCGGCATTAACCGAGGTCAAGTTTTTTGACGCCTCAACTGTGAATCAATTTCGTTGCGAGTCTTTCCGCTTAGTGTATTCCTTAACCCAGTCAGCGGCGCCCACGATCTTGAGACCAGCGCGGTTTAGGAAACGGGGCGAACGTGCAGATCGGCGGCGGTAGGCACGTAGGCGACGCTTCAACAAGTGATGTCGGTTCAAAACCCACAGCAATGTGGGAATGGTAGCTCTTTGTCTGAATGTCTCCAAGCGGGATCTCCTCGCTCGCGCCAAGCGCAAATGAGAGACATCGCGAAGTTACCCCGGCACGCAAGGTGGCGAAGTCGAGCGGACGACGAGTACATTGGGCAGACATCCGCGACAGGAGTACGGCGCGGTTGTCTTCAGGACACGCAGGACCTTGTCGTGAGCGATCACGGCAGGACGGGGAGGTATCATGTCTTACGGACTCAGCGCGGTATTGCAGCACGTTTCTTTTTCCAACGATGCCGTTTCAGCCCCGTCGGATCTCCAGCCTCCCGCGTGTGACGGAGCGCCGAGTACGCGCTGACCTCGCGACCCCTCCATCTCTGACATCGCTGATCTGACCCGCGGCGTTCGCGCCGAACGGTCGAGCCATGCCCGACGATGGACTCGCTCGAGGTCGCGCCAGTTCAGGGTGCGTGGCAAGAACCCTGCATGGCGCTCACAACGCAACTATATCTCTCAAGAGAAGTTTTCTGACGATGACAATGGAACAGGATCGCTGGTCACGCGTGAAGGGTCGGTTGCGCTCGAGCGTTGGCGAGGACGTCTACACGAGCTGGTTTGCACGCATGGATCTGGAAGGCGTGCAGGACGAGAGCGTGCGGCTGTCGGTGCCGACGCGGTTCCTGAAGAGCTGGATCCAGGCCCATTATGCCGAGCGCGTGCTGTCGTGCTGGCAGGCCGAGATGCCGGAAGTGCATCGCATCGACCTCACGGTGCGGTCCGCCGTGCGTCCGACGGCGCAGCCGAAGGAGGCGCCCGCGCCGGTCGAGGCGCGCCGCGCGCCGACACCGGAATTGCGCTCGACCGCGACCGCACCGGTCTCGGCCAATCACGACGCGCTCGGCGGCTCGCCGCTCGATCCGCGCCTGACCTTCGCGAGCTTCGTCGTCGGCCGCTCCAACACGCTGGCCCATGCGGCCGCGCGCCAGGTCGCCGAAGGACGTCGCGGCGACCCCGTGATGTTCAACCCACTCTACATCCATGCCGGCGTCGGCCTCGGCAAGACGCATCTGTTGCAGGCGGTGACCTGGGCCGGCAATTCCGGCAACGAGCGCAAGGTGCTGTATCTCACGGCGGAAAAATTCATGTACGGCTTCGTCGCCGCGCTGAAGACGCAGACGGCGCTGGCTTTCAAGGAAGCGCTGCGCGGCATCGACGTGCTGGTGATCGACGACCTCCAGTTCCTGCAGGGCAAGTCGACGCAGGCCGAGTTCTGCCACACGCTGAACGCGCTGATCGACGCCGGCCGCCAGGTCGTGATCGCGGCCGACCGTCCGCCGTCCGATCTCGAAAGCCTGGATGATCGCGTGCGCTCGCGGCTCGCCGGCGGGCTCGTGGTCGAGATGGGCTCGCTCGGCGAGGAGCTGCGCCACGGCATCCTGAAATCGCGCGTCGCGGCGGCCCGCGCCCATCACGCGACGTTCGAGGTGCCCGAGGAGGTGCTGCACTATCTGGCGCGCACCATCACCCATAACGGCCGCGACCTCGAAGGCGCGATCAACCGCCTGCTCGCGCATTCCAAGCTCAACAACCGGCCGGTGACGCTGGAGATGGCCGAGCACGAGGTGCGCGACCTGGTGCGGCCGCAGGAGCCCAAGCGGATCAAGATCGAGGACATCCAGCGCGTGGTGGCACGGCAATATAATGTCAGCCGCTCCGACCTGCTCTCCTCGCGCCGCACCGCCAACGTGGTGCGCCCGCGCCAGGTGGCGATGTATCTCGCCAAGACGCTGACCCTGCGTTCGCTGCCCGAGATCGGCCGCCGCTTCGGCGGACGCGACCACACCACGGTGCTGCACGCGGTGCGCAAGATCGAGGCGCTGGTCTCCAAGGACACCGCTCTGTCCGAAGAAGTGGAGTCGCTGAAGCGCCAGCTTCAGGAATAAAGGCCTAGGGCTCCCGCCCTGCTCCCGCCGCCCCGGCTCTCCTGGGCGGCGGCCTTCGTTTGGGGCGGTAAATCGTGGGGAACTGGCCCCGATCCCTTGAATCGCCGGGGCATCCGCGGCACCTTGCGCGACCCAGGCGGCTTTGGTCATATCGGCAGGAATGATCCGGCCTTGCGGGGTCTTCGATGCCGTGGCGCGCGTCCCGCCGCCCGGCCTTCTCAACGCTGTGTTTTCCTTGGGGATCGGGCGAGTAGTGCAATGAAGGTTACGGTCGAACGCGCGCAATTGCTGAAGTCGCTGGGCCATGTCCACCGCGTGGTCGAGCGCCGCAACACGATCCCGATCCTCGGCAACGTGCTGGTGCGCGCCGAGAACGCGAAATTGTCGCTGAAGGCGACCGACCTCGACCTCGAGGTGACCGAGACGCTGCCGGCGGAAACCGCGACCGCGGGCTCCACCACGGTGCCGGCGCACATGTTCTACGACATCGTGCGCAAGCTGCCGGACGGCTCGCAGATCGTGCTGGAGGCCGACGGCGACCGCGCGGTGCTGGCAATCCGCGCCGGCCGCTCGCGCTTCACGCTGCAGACGCTGCCGGAGAACGATTTCCCGGATCTGGCGGCCGGCGACATGTCGCACTCGTTCTCGCTCGCCGCCAAGGACGTCAAGCGGCTGATCGACCGCACGCAGTTCGCGATCTCGACCGAAGAGACGCGCTATTACCTCAACGGCATCTATCTGCATGCCGCCGGCACGGCAAAGGCCGCCACCCTGCGCGGTGTCGCCACCGACGGCCACCGCCTCGCCCAGCTCGACCTGGTGCAGCCCAAGGGCGCCGAGGGCATGCCCGGCGTGATCGTGCCGCGCAAGACGGTCGGCGAGGTGCAGCGCCTGATCGAGGACACCGAGGCCGAGATGACGATCGAGCTGTCGCAGGCCAAGATCCGCTTCACCATCGGCAACGTCGTACTGACCTCGAAACTGATCGACGGCACCTTCCCCGATTACGGCCGCGTCATCCCGCAGAACAACGACAAGGAGCTCGTGGTCGACAAGAAGGATTTCGAGAACGCGGTCGACCGCGTCTCGACGATTTCGAGCGAGCGCGGCCGCGCGGTGAAATTGTCGCTGTCGGCGGGCAAGCTGGTGCTGTCGGTGACCAACCCGGATTCCGGCAGCGCGACCGAAGAGCTCGAGGTCGAATACGCCTCCGACGCCCTCGATATCGGCTTCAACTCCCGCTATCTGCTCGACATCGCCGCCCAGATCGAAGGCGACGTCGCAACGCTTCGCCTCGCCGACCCCGGCTCGCCGACGCTGGTGCAGGACCGCGACGACAAGAGCGCGCTGTATGTGCTGATGCCGATGCGGGTGTGAGGGGTGCTCTCTCGACCATCCATCGGAGCCGTAGGGTGGGCAAAGCTTGCGCCGTAGCTCGAAGAGCGAAGGCGAAAGCGTGCCCACCATGCAGCAGCCCGGATCGCGGCGAGACGTGGGCACGGCGCGCGCGAAGCGCGCCCCTTTGCCCACCCTACGGCCTGCTCCCAAGGGGAGAAAGCGCGTCCATGACAAAGAACTCATGACCCCCTCCCGCATTCATCGCCTGACGCTGACGCATTTTCGCAATTACCGGGCGGCGGGGCTCGAGACGGCGGCTGACCTGGTGGCACTGGTCGGGCCGAACGGGGCGGGCAAGACCAATTGCATCGAGGCGATCTCGTTCCTGTCGCCGGGCCGCGGCCTGCGCCGCGCGACGCTCGAAGACGTCGCCGACAACCAGGGCGACGGTTCGTGGGCGGTGTCGGCGCAGGTCGAGGGCGCGCTGGGGCTGGCCACGCTCGGCACCGGCATCGATGCGCCGCGCGCGGACGCCCCGGTGAGCCGGCGCTGTCGCATCGACCGCGAGCCGGTGGGTTCGGCCAGCGCATTCGGCGATCACATCCGCATGGTGTGGCTGACGCCGGCAATGGACGGGCTGTTCATGGGCGCGGCCTCGGAGCGCCGGCGCTTCTTCGATCGTCTCGTGCTCGCCATCGACAGCGAGCATTCCAGCCGGATCAACGCGCTCGAGCGCTCCTTGCGCTCGCGCAACCGCCTCTTGGAGACGCGCAATTACGACGACCATTGGTGCGACGCGATCGAGCGCGAGACCGCCGAGCTCGCAGTCGCGGTGGCGGCCACGCGCGGCCAGACCGCGGCAAGGCTGACCGGCATGCTCAACGCGCGCGCGCAAGCCTCCGCATTTCCGTCCGCGCAAATCGCGCTCGACGGCTGGATGGAGAACGCACTGCTGACGGAGACCGCGACCTCGGTCGAGGACCGCTACCGCCAGATCCTGCGCGACAACCGCCCGCGCGATGCCATCGCCGGCCGCACCACCGACGGCCCGCACCTCACCGACCTCGCGGTCCTCTATGCGCCGAAGAGCATGCCGGCGCGCGATGCCTCGACCGGCGAACAGAAGGCGCTGCTGATCGGCCTCGTGCTGGCGCATGCGAGCCTGGTCGCCGAGATGACCGGCATCGTGCCGCTGCTGCTGCTCGACGAGGTGGTTGCGCATCTCGATCCGAACCGCCGGGCGGCGCTGTTCGATGAGCTGAAGAAGCTCGGCGCGCAGGTGTGGCTGACCGGTGCGGATCCCGCCGCCTTCGCCGAGATCGGCGCAGGGGGCGAAGTGTTTGACGTCGAGAGCGGACGAGTCTCGGCCCGCAGCTAGGCCGCCGCATTGAACCCGCTTGTTTGCGGCCACGACTAGCTGCTTGTGGCTGCAAGAGGCGGCCATCGCGCAGGATTTCACAACTGGCGCGATATCCTTGGAGCATGAGCATGGCGACGGTGGGGCGTGGGGCGCAAGCTCCGGCACGATGGCAACTCATTGCGTGCGGCCTTGCTCTCCTCGCAAGCTGCCTGCTCGCGGCAAGCGCTGGCGCCTTCGTGTCGAACCTGCCGCCGCTGTTCCCGGCCGCGCTGACGCTGGATCCCGCGGCCAGGCTCCCCGCGCCGACCCGCTATAGCTATCGGGGGATCCACACCACCGTGATGCCCGGCATCGAGGCGCCGCTCCGGACCAGGTTAGAGGCCCGCGTGCCCGCGGCGCTCAGTGACGTGCTCGCGTTCTATCGGACCGAGCTTGGAAAGCTCGGCTGGCAGGAGCAGCAGGATGACGCGGTGGTCGGCGCCGATCACGCGCGCCTCGCCTTCGTCTCCCCGATCGGGCCGGCAGCGCTGGAGCTCGACCGCAAGGAGGGCAGCACCGCGGTGCAGCTCGTGCAGAAGAATTCGCAGGCCGCGACCCGCGCCAACGTCCTGCCTGAACCCGGCCAGGCCAAGCTGGTGTTCAGCAATATCGGCGAGAACGAAGCCGTGCTCACGATCAACCAGCGGACCATCCCGCGCCCCGCCGGCGCCAACGCCGTCGCGCTGGACCTTGTGCCCGGCACATACAGCTACGGACTGAGCGTGCCGGGCCATCCGGCCAGAACGAGCATGCTCACGGTCACAGCCGGCGATACCTGGGAGCTCACGATCGGGCGCGACGGCGAGGCGTGGCCACCGCTGCAGCTGTACTGAGCCGCTGTTCGGCCATGGCTGTTGAACCTGGCCGGTTCCTGCCGCGACTTCTGGTCTGAGGCCGCGCCGATGGGGGCGTCGCCTGCAAATGCGCGGGCATGACGACCCCGCGCCATCCAGGAGCTTGACGATGTCGATGATCCCGCGCGGGACGCAAGTCCCGGCACGATGGCGGCTGTTGGCCTGCGGCCTCGTCCTGGTAGCGAGCTGCTCGATCGCGGCTGCCGCGGACAGCGGTATCGTCGATGTCCACGCGCTGCCCAAGCTCGAGGGTGCGGTGGAGGACACCTCACGGTCCGAATCCTGGCGCCTCGAATATCGCATGCCGACGTCGGAAGCGGTGACGGCGCCCGCGTTGAAAAAGCTCCTCGGCGCCGACGGCTGGGTACCCTATCTGCGGCCGCTCGACGAAAAGAGCACGACGCTGAATTTCAAGAAGGGACGTCAGGGCCTGTCGGTTCATTTCACGCAGGGCCTCGGCCGCCCGGATCAATCCATGGTCACCTACGCCTCCGACCGGATCTACGGCAACGTGCCGTTCCCTGATGGCGCGACCGACATCATGTTCGATGGCACGAGGCCTTATCTCGGCTGCATCGCGCCCACCGCGCTCGATGCGACGTCGGATTTCTTTGGCCGCGAGATGGCTGCGATCGGCTGGCAAAAGCTCACGGCGGAGACCGCCGCGCGCTGGACCAGCAATCTGGATGAGACCATCCCCAACGGTCTGCGCGCGTATTACGCGCACCCTGATGACCAGGAGACCGGCTTCTCCAAGCAGAAGCCGGTGATGCTGACGCTGACCCGCCGTGACGATGGCCGCACCAATGTCGAAATCCGGGTCGCGCCGTTCGCGCTGCCGGAGGTGCTGGAGGCCGACAGCGAGATGGCCGGCCTGCCGCGGCCCAAGCCGACCAAATCCGCGCGGAGCCTCGGCAGCGCCAGCTCCAACAAGCGCGAGATCTCGGCCGCCGCGATGGCCGAGCTGCCCGCCGTGCTCGCCTTCTACCAGCGCGAGCTCGCCGCACGCGGCTGGCAGGAGGACGGCAGCGCGCCGCTCGCACCCGGCGACGAGGTGGCGATCAAGATCTCCAACCCCGATGAAATCGGCGTGCTGCGGCTCGGCCGCAAATATGATTTCACCATGGTCAGCCTCACCGCGCAGGTGAAGGACTCCGCGCTCGCCGCCCGCGCCAAAGCGAAGAAGGAGGCCGACGCGAAGTTCCTCGGCGATGCGCTGGGTGCGGCTCAGCAGCTCATCGCTGCTGACGAGGCGAGGCGCAAGGCGCAGGCCACCTCCCTGTCCGATGCGCCGCTCCGTGCGCTCGCCGACAGCAACACGCCAGTGCCGCTGCCCGAGAGCGCCGAAGGCGTGAAATTCGAAGGCGGCGACGGCCATCTCGAATTCTCCTCCACCTCGAGCGTCAAGGCGCTTACCGCGTTTTATCGCGCATCGCTCAAGCCCACCGGCTGGAAGGAGCAGCCTTCCGTCATCAACCAACCCAACATGGCGGTGTTGGAATTTTCCAAGGGCGGCAAGTCGATCTCGATGACCGTGATGCAGATGGGACCGAAGGTGAATGTGAGCGCCAGTGGATCGGGCCTGGTGATGGCCGCGGCCAGGCCGGCGGCCGTCCCGGAGGTGCAGGCCAAATCCGCCGATCCGCTGAAGCCGGATCCCGAATCCCCGCTGCCGGTGCCGACGCAGCGCTCGTCGAAATCGCTCGCCACCTCGAAGATGCCGGGCAGCGAGACGCCGTTCCGCCGCGAGCTGGAGGCCAGCATCCCCGCTTCGCTCGACGAGGTCCTCGCTTTCTACCGTGCGGAGCTTGCAAAGCTCGGCTGGCAGGAAAAGACCGGCGGCGCAGCCGTGTCCGCCGAACGCGCGCAGATCGACTTCACCTCGCCGCAAGGCCCGGCCGTGCTCAAGCTCGGCCGCGCCAAGGGCGAGACCATTGTCAATCTGGCGCAGAAGAACGCGGATGCCGCGGCCAAGGCCGACATCATGCCGAAGGCCGGACAGGCCCGGGTGATGATGGGCAACATGGGCGACAAGGAAGCCTCGCTCACGATCAACAAGCAAACCGTCAAGATCGCAGCCGGCGCCGGCGGCCCGCAATCACCGAAAGGCCCGATGCTCGACCTTCCGCCGGGCAAATACCAGTACGCGCTGCGCCTGCCCGGACGCCCGGCCCGCACCGAGACCCTCACCGTTGTCGCCGGCGAGGCCTGGGGCCTGCTGGTGGGCCCGAGCGGCGACGTGCTGCCGCTGCAGATGTACTGATCTCATGTCCGCGAGTGTATGGGCCTCGTTGAACCCGTCCGGTTCGTGGGGCGACTAGTCGTCGAGAAGGCGGCGGCGACCGTGTCGCAGCCGCTGCATCGCGCAGAGATCGCGGTATCCTGGAGAGTGGGCATGACGACGGCAAGGCACGGGGCGAAGGTCCCGGCACGGTGGCGGCTGTTGATGTGCGGCCTCGCGCTTCTTGCAGGCTGCTCGCAGGAGCCCCTGACCGCAGCAGATCCCCACGCCGACATGCCCGTGCCGACGCGAGCCAGTCACTCCAGCTTCAGCACCATGCGCGCGTCCGGCATCGATGTCCCGTTTCGACGCGAGCTCAAAGCCCATGTACCCGCAGAGCTCAGCGAAGTCCTGGCGTTCTACCGCACAGAACTCGGAAAGCGCGGCTGGCAGGAGAGGCCTGATGGCGCGATGGTCGCCGCCGATCACGCGCGGCTCGTCTTCGCCTCCCCGAAGGGGCCGGGCACGCTGACGCTCGACCGCGTCAAAAGCGAGACCACAATCGACCTCGTGCAACGAAATACCGAGGTTGCGGCCAAGGCCAACTTCCTGCCGATCGCAGGACACGCGCGGCTGATCTTCGGTTATCTCGTACCTGATGTGGCCTCGCTCGCGATCAACGGCCAGACCATCGAGATCGCGGGCGGCGTCAACCATCCGCAAACGCTGGATCTGCCGCCCGGCACATACTCCTACGCGCTGCTGGTGTCGGGCCATCGGGTGCACACCGACACCATCACCGTGGCCGCCGGCGAGGCCTGGTCCCTCAGTTTGGGGGACGACGATAAGAAGCCGGACCAGATCTACTGAACCCGATGGCCCGTTCCGGGGCGGCACGGCGCCTTCGGAACAGGCATCCACGTCACCGCAAAAACCACGCCTCCCACGGCCGAAAACCGCCCACGAATCGGGCTTTTTGCAGCGCCCGAAATCGCCCGGCAAAAGCCTTGAAAACTTGCCGAAAAACCCTATCTGCTCAAAGGGTTGCCGGGAGATACTTTGCGCTAGGCGCAAGCGGTCTTTCATGGCACAAATAGCCTCGCAAATCAGCGCCTTTTGCGCCGCTGATTCGGGCGACATCTCGAAGGCCTCTCATGACAGAACCTGCTCGGCAGCACGCTGCCGAAAACGAGCCCTCCAACGCGAGCGATTACGGCGCGGAATCGATCCGCGTGCTCAAGGGTCTCGACGCCGTCCGCAAGCGCCCTGGCATGTATATCGGCGATACCGACGACGGCTCGGGCCTGCACCACATGGTCTATGAGGTCGTCGACAACGCCATCGACGAGGCGCTCGCCGGCCATGCCACGCGTGTCGACGTCATCCTCAATGCCGACAATTCCGTCACCGTGCGCGACGACGGCCGCGGCATTCCCGTCGACATCCACAAGGGCGAAGGCATCTCGGCGGCCGAGGTCATCATGACCCAGCTGCACGCCGGCGGTAAGTTCGACCAGAACTCCTACAAGGTTTCCGGCGGCCTGCACGGCGTCGGCGTCTCCGTCGTCAACGCGCTGTCGAGCAAGCTCGGCTTGCGCATCTGGCGCGACAACAAGGAGCATTACATCGAGTTCGCCCACGGCGATGCCGTGGCGCCGCTGAAGGTCGTCGGCGACGCCCCGGGCAAGCGCGGCACCGAAGTGACGTTCCTGGCCTCGACCGAGACCTTCAAGAACATCGAATATGATTTCGCTACCCTCGAGCATCGGCTGCGCGAGCTCGCCTTCCTCAATTCCGGCGTCAACATTGCGCTCTCCGACATGCGCCACGCGGTCGAGAAGCGCGAGGAGATGCACTATTCCGGCGGCGTCGAGGAGTTCGTCAAATATCTCGACCGCAACAAGAAGGCGCTGGTGCCCGCCCCAATCATGGTGCGCTCGGAAGCCAACGGCATCGGCGTCGAGGCGGCGCTGTGGTGGAACGACAGCTACCACGAGAACGTGCTGTGCTTCACCAACAACATCCCGCAACGTGACGGCGGCACCCATCTGGCCGGCTTCCGCGGCGCGCTGACGCGCCAGGTCAACGGCTATGCCGAGGCCAATGCCAAGAAGGAAAAGATCGCGCTGACCGGCGACGATTGCCGCGAAGGTCTCACCGCCGTGCTCTCGGTGAAGGTGCCGGACCCGAAATTCTCGTCGCAGACCAAGGACAAGCTGGTGTCCTCGGAAGTGCGCCCCGTGGTCGAGAACGTCCTCAACGAGGCGCTCCAGGCCTGGTTCGAGGAGCACCCGAGCGAAGCCAAGATGATCGTCGGCAAGGTGATCCAGGCCGCGGCGGCCCGTGAAGCTGCGCGAAAAGCGCGCGAGCTGACGCGCAAGAGCCCGCTCTCGGTCTCCTCGCTGCCCGGCAAGCTCGCCGACTGCCAGGAAAAGGATCCGGCCAAGTCCGAGCTCTTCATCGTCGAGGGCGACTCCGCAGGCGGCAGCGCCAAGCAGGGCCGCAACCGCGAATTCCAGGCGGTTCTGCCATTGCGCGGCAAGATCCTCAACGTCGAGCGCGTGCGTCCCGACAAGATGCTGTCGAGCGAGCAGATCGGCACGCTGATCACCGCGCTCGGCACCGGCATCAGCGACGAGTTCTCGGTCGAGAAGCTGCGCTATCACAAGATCATCGTGATGACGGACGCCGACGTCGACGGCGCCCACATCCGAACGCTGCTGCTGACGTTCTTCTACCGGCAGATGCGCGACATCATCGACGGCGGCTATCTCTACATCGCCCAGCCGCCGCTCTATAAGGTCTCGCGCGGCAAGTCCGAGCAATACCTGAAGGACGAGCGGGCGCTGGAAGATTATCTGATCGACGCCGGCCTCGACGACTGCGTGTACATCCCCGGCACCGGCGGCGACCGCTCCGGGCGCGATCTTCGCGCACTGGTCGACGACGCCCGAATCGTCCGCAGCATCCTGCGCAACCTGCACAGCCGCTATAACCGCAAGGTGGTCGAGCAGGCCGCCATCACCGGCGTGCTGAACAAGGAAATCTACGGCGATCCCGAGAAGGCGGCGGCCGCTGCGCAATACATCGCGAGCCGGCTGGACAACCAGGCCGAAGAGGTCGAGCGCGGCTGGGTCGGACAATTCGTCGAGGGCCAGGGTTTCCTGTTCGAGCGCACCGTGCGCGGCGTCAAGGAAGCCGCCGTCATCGACGATGCACTGCTCGGCTCCGCCGAGGCCCGCAAGCTCGACGAGTACACGACGAGGCTTCAGGACGTCTATGCCCGGTCCGGCAAGCTGCGGCGCAAGGATACAGAGCACATGGTCCATGGTCCGGTCGATCTGTTCGAGGCCGTGACCGACGCGGGCCGCAAGGGCATCACCCTGCAGCGCTACAAAGGCCTCGGCGAGATGAATCCGGAGCAGCTCTGGGAAACGACGCTCGACACCGAGGCGCGCTCGCTGCTGCAGGTGAAGGTCAAGGAGGTCGACGAGGCCGACGACATCTTCACCAAGCTGATGGGCGACGTGGTCGAGCCGCGCCGCGATTTCATCCAGGAACATTCGCTGAGCGCGACGATCGATATTTGATCGCCTCTCAAGCTCGTAGCTCTCGGTGCCAGCCAAGCACTCGCTGCACCTCTCCCGCTTGCGGGAGGTCGACACGCTCGCAGAGCGTGGCGGGTGAGGGCTTTCTCCTCTAGGGGATTGTCCCATTGCGGAGACACCCTCTCCCCCGCCCTCCCCCGCAAGCGGGGAGGGAGCGCACCGCCGTCCTGGCTACGAGCCCCACTGCACTCTAGGCCGCTCCTGAACCTCCCCACCCGCCATCGCGACGAAATGGCATGAACCCGCAAGGCCCATTCCGGCCGGGAAGTGTCGCGCCATGACCGCCTCTGCATCGGCCAGCTCCGCTGCGCCCTCACGCCGCCTCGGCATCATCGGCAGCATCGTCGGCGTGCTGGCACTGATGGCGGCTGTGCTGCCGCATTGGGTCGTGCCGATCGTGTTTCCGCCGCCGCCGGCGGACAAGGTGATCGTCGACACCGGACATCGCATCAAGGACCGCATCGTCGCGAAGGTGAAGGGCGTGGAGTATCAGGCTCCGAAGGTCGAGAAATCGGCCGGACGAAGCTGGAGTGAAACCGCATCGGTCACGGCAATCTCGCTCGGCCTGCTCGCCATCCTGCTCTCGGTGCTCTCCCTGATCTTCCGGGAGGAACGGCTCCTTGCCGCTGTCGCCGCCACACTCGGCACCGGCGCCATCGCCATCGAAATCTCCTTCTTCATGATGGGGGCCCTGATCCTGATCGCGATCCTCTACGTGATCGGGAATATCATCGGGCTGTTCTAAGGGCGGGCGTCCTGCCACAAGCGCCGGACGGACGTGTGCGGGTCCCGGCCAGCACAATTGCTCCCGCGGTCAAATCTCTGTAGTTTCCGCCCGAAACAGCCCACCCAACAGGACAGCGAGAACCCCGTGGCGCCCATCCAATACATCGTCGAGGGCGGTCACCGGCTCTCGGGCTCGATCGAGCCGTCCGGCAACAAGAATTCGGCGCTGCCGATCATCGCCGCCGCACTGCTGACCGAGCACCCGGTCGTGCTGGAGAACGTGCCGCGGATCCGTGACACCGAGACGCTGGTCGAGCTGGTCCGCTCGGTCGGCGCGTCGGCGGAATGGTCCGCGCGCAACACGCTCCACATCCACGCCAAGAGCATCCGCGCCGCCGACCTCGACCCCGAGCTGTGCGTGCGCATCCGCGCCTCGATCCTGCTCGCCGGGCCCCTGCTCGCCCGCTGCGGCGAAGTGATGCTGCCGCCGCCGGGCGGCGACGTCATCGGCCGCCGGCGCCTGGACACGCATGTGCTCGCGCTGGAGCAGCTCGGCGCAAAGGTCACCGCGACCGACCGGCTCGAATTCCGCGCGCCCAAGCTCGCGGGCGCGGACGTATTCTTGGACGAGCCGAGCGTCACCGCGACCGAGAACGCGCTGGTCGCGGCGGTCGCCGCCGACGGCACCACCTATTTGCGCAACGCGGCCTCCGAGCCGCATGTGCAGGACCTCGCCAATTTCCTGGTCGCGCTCGGCGCCAGGATCGAAGGCATCGGCACCAACACCATGATCATCCATGGTCCAGCGACGCTCGGCGGAGCCACCTACCGGATCCAGCCCGACCATATCGAGGTCGGCTCGCTGATCGGGCTCGCCGCCGTGACGCGCTCGCCCTTACGCATCACGCGCGCGGGCGTCGAGCATCTGCGCTCGATCCGCATGGGCTTCGAGCGGCTCGGCATCGTCTGCCGCATCGAGGGCGACGACCTCATCGTGCCCTCCAACCAGACATTGAAAATCCAGGACGATTTCGGCGGCCATGTGCCCAAGCTCGAGGACCAGCCCTGGCCGGCCTTCCCGGCCGACCTGATGTCGATCGCGATCGTCACCGCCACGCAATGCGAGGGCGTGATCCTGATGTTCGAGAAGATGTTCGAATCCAGGATGTTCTTCGTCGACAAGCTGATCGCGATGGGCGCGCGCATCGTGCTGTGCGATCCGCACCGCGCCATCATCGCCGGCCCCAGCCGCCTGCACGGCGCAACGATGACCTCGCCCGACATCCGCGCCGGCATGGCGATGCTGCTCGCGGCCGTCTGCGCCGAGGGCACCTCGACCATCAACAATGCCGACCAGATCGAGCGCGGCTATGAGCGCATCGAGGAACGGCTGAACGCGCTGGGTGCGAAGATCAAGCGCGTGCCGGAGCGGAAGGGCTGAGGCGTTCTTCCTTCTCCCCTTGTGGGAGAAGGTGGCGCGAAGCGCCGGATGAGGGGTATGCCTCCACAAATTCCGGTGAGAGTTGGACTCGTGGATAAAACCCCTCACCCGTCTCGCCGCTTCGCGGCGAGCCACCCTCTCCCACAAGGGGAGAGGGGAAGAGGTAAGCCTCTCGCATCGTACATCGGTTTCGTGCCCCGGACGCAGCGCAGCGCTTCTTCAGCGATGCGCTGCTGAGCCGGGGCCCATGCGACTACGCGCCACGCTCGCGGCTTCTGGGTCCCGGCTCGCGCTTCGCGCGTCCGGGACGCGAGCCATGTTTTCGTCGCGCGGCTGTGCTATTGAGCGCCATGCTCGACACCGTCCAACATCATGCGCAGCCGCATGCCGGCGTGCCGCCGAATCACCTTGCCGAAGAATTCGTCGAGACGCTGCGCCTCGCCGTGCCGATGATGCTGACCCAGCTCGGGCAGATCGCGATGATCACCACCGATCTCGCGATGATCGGCCGACTCGGGGAGGAGGCGGTGGCCGCGGCGGCGCTGGCCCATACGGTCTATTTCGTCAGCTTCACGTTCGGGCTCGGATTGACCTCGGCAGTGTCGCCGCTGGCGGCGCAGGCGTTCGGCGCCGGCGACGCCAGGCGCATTCGCCGCTCGTTGCGCGTCGGTCTGTGGGCCGCGCTGCTGATCTCGCTGCCGATGATGGCCTCGCCGCTCTATGGCGAGCAGATTTTGCTCGCGCTGGGTCAAATGCCGCGAGCCGCCGCGCTGGCGCAGCACTATTTGAACGGCCTCGCCTGGGGCATCGCGCCGGCGCTCGGATTCATCGCGCTGCGCGGCATGATGAGCGCGGTGAACCGGCCGCAGGCGCCGCTGTGGATCACACTGGCGGCGATCCCGGTCAACGCCGCGCTGGTCTACGCGCTGATCCACGGCCTGTTCGGCCTGCCGGAGCTCGGCCTGTTCGGCGCGGGGCTTGCGACCACGCTGGTCAATCTCGGCACCTTCATCGCCGCACTCGCTATTGCCGCATGGCGAAAACCGTTCGCGGACTATCATCCGCTCGCCCGCCTGTGGCGGATCGATTGGCCGTTGATGCGCCAGCTGATCGCGATCGGTGCGCCGATCTCGTTTTCCCTGCTGCTGGAATATGGTCTGTTCTCCTCGGCGGCGCTGCTGATGGGACTGATCTCGACCGCCGCGATTGCCGCGCATCAGATCGCGCTCCAGGTCACCGCCGTGCTGTTCATGGTGCCGCTCGGCATCGGCATGGCGGCGACGGTGCGGGTCGGTCACGCCTACGGCCGCAAGGATCCGGCGGCGGTGAAGCGCGCAGGGCTCGTCGCAGCCGTGCTCGGCGTCGCGCTGGTCTCCGCGCTGACGATCGCCATCGTGATCGGTCGCTATCAGCTCGGCCGGCTGTTTTTCGGCAGCGGCAGCGAAAGCGCGGCAACGGTCGAGCTGACGGCGACGCTGCTTCTGGTCGGCGCGAGCTTCTTCATCGCCGACGGCCTGCAGACCATCATGGGCGGCGCGCTGCGCGGCATCAATGACACTCGAATGACGCTGCTGTTCGCTGCGATCGGCTATTGGGGCGTCGCCTTTCCCATCGGCTGGATGCTGGCGTTCCACACAGGGCTCGGCGCGGTCGGCGTCTGGATCGGATTCTCGATCGGCACCTTCGTTTATGCCGGGCTGTTGATCTTGCGCTTCCGGATGCTGGCGCGCAAACTGGCGGAATGATCGGGACGGTCCGCGAAGTCGCGCCTGAAGTCGATGCCAATGCGCTGCTCGCCGGCGCGCAGTTCATCGACGCGTTTCGCGTGGACATCGGCGCTGCGGCGGTGAATGCCCGCGAAGCCTGCACCAGGATGGTGCTGCACGGGCCGCGCTGGATCGACGCGCTGCTGCGCCTGCGCAACATTCTGGTGAGGCCGTTCGGGCTGAAGTCCTCCGGCGAAGGCGAGCCGGCGCCGGGCGGCATGATCGGCCTGTTTCCGGTGGTCGACGAAACGCCCGAGCGGCTGGTGGCGGGCTTCGATGATCATCACCTCGACTTCCGCATCGTGGTCGACGTTTCAGGCAATGCCGCGAGCCGGCAGGTGACCTCGACCACGCTGGTGCGCACGCACAATCTGCTCGGCCGGACCTATCTCGCGCTGATCATGCCCTTCCACAAGCTCGTGGTCCGCAACATGATGGGACGAATCGTGGCGCCGGCCCGCTGAACTGTGCGGGCCGACATTGATGAACACGTCCGCGTTCAGCCCACCGGCCCCGGGGTCCAATTGTCTCCCGCGAGCGGACTGACTCTCACGTCAGGAATGACACCGCGGTCCATGCTCGGATCGAAATGGCGCATCGCCCGCTCGTTGAGGTCGATGATGCGGCCGGGTCTGAGCGGTCCCACGTCATTTATCTTGACGATGACCTTCTTGCCGACAGCCTCGACGAGGGCATATTTCGGCCTCGCGCCAAATTCGACCCCACCAAATTTCCGACGCAGGCTCGTCTTGATGGCAGCCGTCCAGGCAGAGGGATCATAACGCTCGCCGGAGGCTGTCTTCGGACCTCCCTCCTCCTTGCCGGGCTTGAACGGATTGTAGGTGGACGCCGCGCCCACGATCGCATTACCGGAAGCGGCATCGACGACGGCACTTGAGTGATCCCCACGCGTTTCACTTCGAGCAACTGAAACGGAAAAGGCAAGCGTAACCAGGGCGCCGCAAATTGCGGCGCTCGAGCGGAAGAGCATCATAAGTCCTGTTATTTTTTAGATTGTCCGGTTCCAGAACCGCAAAACTGGTCAAGCGAACGCAGCAGCGTTCATCAACTTGCGCCAATCGTTTTGCGGATTCGAGCCAACCCCTGGCTACGGAACCGTTGTGTGAACCGGCGTGGTCCTCACGTCGTGTTTACCGGTTAAGACAGAGATTGCGTCAGCAACATGACCCGATGGAACCTGGCGCGTGCAGCGTCAGAAGACGCAGGCAGCGATCACGGCTGAATCGCGCGACGTATGCATCGCGGTCGAAACGAGTCTACGAGGATGCGTTCGACTCACTCCGCCACCCGAACTGACTTGTCGGTTGCGGTTTCCGACCATTCGCCGACGACGCGGTCGAGGTCGCAGAGATTTTGGTGCATCTGCTCCAAGGAGAAGCCGAGCGCGAAGAAGCGCTCGGCGGTGTCGCTTGCGTGGCCGCGGATCAGGCCGTCCTGACGGACGGACGCGACGGCCTCGGCGTAGTGCTGGAGCGCGACATGCACGGGATGGATCGGCGGCGCGCCGGCGCCTTCGCGCAAGGCGCCAGCGGCCGCGCGCAGGAAGCGCGCGATCGCCGTCGAGACTTCCGTCAGGGGCGCTGCCAGCCGCATCTGCACCTCGACCGGCAGCGGCACCACCGTGGCGCGGCCGATCATCACGACGTCGTGGCGCAGCCGCAGGATGGTTCGCAACAACGGACCGGTGTCCGGGCCGCTCGACAGCCGCGCGGCGCGCTCGCGCTCGGCCTCGGAGCCGATCGCATTCAGGTTGACCATCGCGGAGCCGATGCCGTCCTGGATCCGGTGCAGCGCGTCGTTGTCGCGGCCGCGCGTGAGGCCCGCCAGCAGCTCGGTGAAGGCATCGGCGATCAGCTCGAGCAGAACCGCCGCGCTGGCGCGGATCTGCCGTACTGCGCGCGACGGCAGCACCAGGAACGAGACCAGCAATCCCGTGACGGCGCCGACGCCGACCTCGCTGACCCGATCGATCGCCGAGGTCAGGGGATCGGCATGATGCAGGGTCGGAACCAGGAGCACGATCACGGCGGTGACCGTGGCGGCGCTGAGACTCGGATTGATCGCGGCGATGAAGGCGAGCGGGGCGACGGAGAGGACCAGCAGGCCGAGCAGGCCCGCCTCGCTGGAATAGGGAATCAGGATGGCGATGGCGCCGCCATAGATCGCGCCGCCGATGGTGCCGAGCATGTAGTCGCGCGTCGCCTTCAGCGAGCGGCCGACGCTCATCTGGGTCACGATCAGTGATGTCAGCACCGCCCAGAGCGGCAACAACAGATGCAGCGCGGTGGCGATCGCATAGGCCGCGGTCGCGGCGACCGTGACCCGGATCGCCAGCCCCAATTGCGTCCGCCGCGCTCGAACCCGGTCGAACAGCTGCCTTGCGCGCGTCATACGGAATATCCCGATCCTTTGCGCCAAGCCAAAAGCATGGCTGATCCCCGCCCCCGCAAGGCCGCTTGAAAGGCCAAATCGACCCGCCTAACTTGCGCGCCAAAACGAGGAAACACGATGGCTCACGAAACCGCAACGCTCGCCGCCTATGTCTTCAATCTGAAATACCAGGATATTCCCACCGAGGTGCTGGAGCGCGCCAAAGTGCTGACGCTGGATTTCCTCGGCAGCGCGATCAGGGCGCGGCGCGAGGCGGAATCGACCCCGTCGATGCTGAAGATGCTGGAGGCGCTGGCGCTGGACACCAAGGGCGAGTCCACCGTGTTCGGCGATACCAAGACCTGGACGCCGGCGGTCGCGGCGCTGCTCAACGGCGCGCTTGGCCATTCGCTCGATTTCGACGACACCCACGCCGATTCCTCGCTGCATCCGAGCGCACCGGTGGTGCCGGCCGCCTTCGCCGTCGGCGAGATGGTCGGCGCGTCGGGCCGCGACGTGCTGACGGCGATCGTTGCCGGTTACGAGGTCTGCTGCCGGCTCGGCAACGCACTCGACCCGACCTCGCATTACGCGCGCGGCTTCCACCCCACAGCGACCGCCGGCACCTATGGCGCCGCCGCGGCGGCCGGAAAGCTGTTCGGCCTGTCCGAGAAGCAGCTGATCGCCGCGTTCGGCGTCTCCGGCAGCCAGGCCGCAGGCTCGCTGCAATTTCTGGTCAACGGCGCCTGGAACAAGCGCTACCAGGTCGGCGCCGCCGCGATGAACGGCGTGATCGCCGCGACGCTGGCGCGCAACGATTTCGTCGGCGCGACCGAGTCGGTCGAGGGCAAGCACGGCCTGCTCGCCGGCTACACCGACGATGCGCATCCGGACAAGGCGGTCGCCGAGCTCGGCAAGACCTATGAGACGATGAAGATCGGCGTGAAGCCGTATCCGAGTTGCCGCTATACCCATGCCGCGATCGATGCGCTGATCGCGATGCGGCGCGAGCACAATCTGACCCCGGAGCAGGTCAAGCGCGTCGAGATCGGCCTGCACCGCAACGGCATCACGCTGACCGGCGATGCCGCCACCAAGCGCCATCCGCGCTCGATCGTCGGCGGCCAGTTCTCGATGTTCTTCACCGGCGCGCTCGCGCTCGACCAGGGCTCGTTCGGCTGGGACGATTACAACCGGCTCGGTGATGCCGCGATCGATGCGCTCGCCGACAAGTTCGACGTGGTGCAGGACGATCGGCTCGAGATCGGCCGCACCCATCCCTTTGGCGCGCGCGTGAGCATCACGACGGATGACGGCGTGCACGAGCGGCTCTATGCCGACCCGTCGGGCGAGCCGACCTCATTCCCGGACACGCAGGCGATGCAGCAGAAATTCCTGACGCTGGCGCGCCCCGTGCTGAACGCGCGCGCCGAGAAGTTTGCGGATGCGATCATGACCTTGGAGCGGTTCGACCGCGTGGCGCAGGCGACGGAATTGGGGAGGTAGGGCTCTCTCTTCTCCCTCTCCCCGTTCTTACGGGGAGAGGGTTGGGGTGAGGGGCCTCTTTCCACACGTGAGATCGTCGAGGGACCTGTACCCCCTCACCCGGATCGCAAGAGCGATCCGACATCTCCCCGCAAGCGGGGAGAGATTGAGCTAATCCACTCCCGCCAGCTTCCCCTTTTCGCGCGTGGCTGCCACCACCTCGCGCACGAGATCGAACACGCCATCCGCCGCCGGCGGCCAGTTCGGCGAGCGTCCAAGGCGCACGATCACCAGTTGCTCAGACGGGATCACGATGGCGTATTGCCCGATCGTGCCCTTGGCGAAGAAGGCATCGCGCGGCCAGCCATGTTCCACGCGAAAGTTTGCGCCAAAGCTGTCGCCCTGGTTGGTCCAGAAGCCGGCGCCGATGCCGACCCAGGCATTCGGCGTGGCCGTCGCCGAATAGTTCACCCACCCTTCCGGCAAGATGCGTTTGCCGCCGGCGACGCCGTCATCGAGATAGAGCTGGCCGAAGCGCGCCCAGTCGCGCGCAGAGGCGAGCATCTCGCTCGACCCTTCGATCGTGCCGGCGCCGTCGAGCTGGAGCACGACATGGCGCATGCCGAGCGGGGCGAACAATTCGCGGCGCGCAAAGCGCAGCGCGTCTTCCGGCGTGCCACCGGCCGCATCGCGGATCAGATGCGAGAGGATGAGGACGTTGCCGTCGTGATAATTCCACGCGGTGCCGGGCGCGGTCTGAAGCGGGATGGTCTCGGCATAGGCGGCCATGTCCTTCTCGGCGAATTTCATCCGGTTGACGGGCTCGAAGGCGGAGCCGAGCGAAGCCTGTAGCGAGCTGCCGAGCGCAAGGCCCGCGGTGTGACGCAGCAGCTGATCGACGGTGATGGCATGGCGGGGATCATCGGGATCTTTCCAGGCCGCGACCGGCGCGGGACCGTCGAGCTTCAGCTTGCCCTGGCGCACCAGCACGCCGATCAACGCCGAGATCACCGATTTCGTCATGGAGAAGCCGAGCAGCGGCGTCTCGGGGCCGATGCCGTCGGCGTAGCGCTCGGCGACGACGCGGCCGGCCTTCAGCACGACGATGGCGCGGGTGCGGCGGTGAGGCGGCTGCGCGGGCTCGGCGAAGGCCCGGTCGAGCGCGGCGGCGAGCGAGGGGTTTTGCGGCGACACGATCGCGGGGCCGGCGATCTCGGGCAGCAAGGCGGGCCGTTTGTCGCCAGGCGGCGGCGCGACGGCGGCAATGCCAGTGCCGTGATCGAGCGTGCAGCCGAGGCCCTCGCGATAGACGGCACGGCTGCGGCCGAGGCCGAACAGCGTCACCGTGACATCCTTGCGGACGGAATCGACCCTGTACTCCATCGCCCAGCTGATCAGGTTCGCTCCGGGCATGGCGTCGGTGGTCTCGGCGAAGCTGCGGCTGGGATCGAGGCCTGAGACGAACGTCTCGGCGCACAGGATGTCGGCGACGAAGCCGGTGGCGACCTTCGGCACGTCGCGGGCCCGGGCCGCGCCGAGCGCGAGGCCGGCTGCGGCGATGCCGGTGGTGAGAAGGAGGATCTTGCGGCGGGTCACGGGCTTTCTCCGGCTGGGACGCATGCTGGAGGAAGCCGGAGCAGCCGGAGGTGCGCTCGCCGGATTTGGAAAATGGCCTTGTTGAAACCGAACTGACCTCGCCGATTCCAGAATTTCGGTGTGATTAGAATGGCTTGGAAATTAGGCCGCACTTGTCTTCAGCCGCCGGTACTCCGTCGGCGTCACGCCCGTCACCGCTTTGAACGCCCGGTTGAACGGCCCCAGTGACTGGAAACCGGCATCCATGGCGATGGTGATGACGGGGACCTCGGCCTGGGCGGGATCGGCGAGCGCGGCCTTGGCTTCCTCGATCCGATGGTTGTTCAGGAACACATTGAAGTTGCGATAGCCGAGCCGCTGGTTGATCAGCCGGCGCAGCCGGTATTCGGGAATCTTCAGCCGGCCCGCCAGCGCGCCGATGGTGATGTTCTCCTGGCGATAGATCCGCTCGTCCGCCATCAGGCGCATCAGGGCATCGACGAGTTTCTGGTCGGAGTCCTCGGCCGCGGGCTGGACCAGCGCGACCGGGAGTGCGGGCTCTGGCGCAATCGGAAACAGGTCGGCGCCATCGACGCGCATCATCGCGTAGGCAATCGCTGCAACGATGCAGGCGAGCACGCCTGTATTGATTGTGTTGGCGACATCGCCCGCGCTGAAGGCAACGAGGATCTGGAGCACCGCATTCGACCCGCCATAGAGCACGGCAGCGCAGACGATGAAGACGCGCACGCGGCGGCGACGCTCGACCAGGTCGGCGGACCATGATCGAATCGTCTGCGCCACCGCAAGCGCGATGAAACCGAGCACGATCAGGTTCACTGCAGTCACGGAGAACCGCGCGTTGCCACCGGGCGCGATCCAGAGACACCCGACGAAGCTGAAGGCGGTCACCGCAGCCCAGATCAAACCGTGCCACCAGCGCAGGCGAAAGGCGTCGTCGAACAGCGCGCGTGTGAACAGCCAGAATACGACGATATTGCCGGTCGACAGTGCAATCAGCGGCGCGTGCCAGACCGGAACGAGCGACGACACGCCGATGGAATAGCTCGCGGCATGCGCCGCCGAGCCGAGCGCGAAGGCCGCACCGAGCCGGGCTGCCAGCACATTGCGGAACTCGGAGAGCAATGATGCCGTCAGTACCAGCAGCAGCGCGACGCTGGCAGCGCGGAAGGCGAGCTCGGTTGTGGCAAGTGTCATCGGGTGATGCGACGGTGCGGTTGAAGGCAGCCGAACATCGTTTGTTGCGCCGGGTTTTTCAAGGACCATCCGCATACAAGGATTAGCGGCGCCCACCGCTGTCATCGCCCGGCTTGACCGGGCGATCCAGTACACCGAGACGCCAGTGATTGAATCGACGGGCTGCGGCGTACTGGATGCCCCGGTCAAGCCGGGGCATGACAGCGGAGTATGTGGTTCGGCCTTTGTCGCGACGGCGATGCGAAATCCTGCTACGATCGCGCTCAACAAAGCTAAAAGGAGTCCACCATGAGCTGGCAGCCCTCGAACGATCCCGTGCTCGGCGATCCCATGTCCTGCGATGCGCTCGATCTCGTCATCGTGCCGCGCACGCGCGACCTCGGCGATGGGTTCGCGGTGCGCCGCGCGTTGCCGCACGGCAAGCGGCAGATGGTCGGGCCCTTCATCTTCTTCGACCATTTCGGCCCGGTGCAGTTCGTCTCCGGCAAAGGCATGGACGTGCGGCCGCATCCGCATATCGGGCTTGCCACCGTCACCTATCTGTTCGACGGCGCGATCATGCATCGCGACAGCGAGGGTAACGTCCAGGAGATCGCGCCCGGCGCGATGAACCTGATGACGGCGGGGCGCGGCATCGCACATTCCGAGCGCACGCCGGATGCGCAGCGCGCCTCGGGCCAGAAGATGCTCGGCCTGCAAAGCTGGATCGCGCTGCCGGCGGGCTCCGAAGAGATCGCACCGTCGTTCCAGCATTACGCGGCGGGCGACCTGCCGATGATCTCCGAGCGCGACTTCACCGCGCGGGTGATCGCGGGCTCCGCCTTCGGCATCGCCTCGCCGGTGTCGATGGTCTCGCCCTGGTTCTACACCGAGGTCACGGCGGCGGCGGGCGCGAGCGTGCCGCTCGATCCCGATCATGAGGAGCGCGCGATCTATGTGGTCGACGGCGTGGTCGAGATCGCGAACGAGCGGTACGAGGGGCCGCGCCTCCTGATCTTCCGGCCCGGCGACCGCATCACCGTGAAGGCGCTGAAAGCGACGCGGATGATGTTTCTCGGCGGCGATGCGCTGGAAGGCCCACGCCACATCTGGTGGAATTTCGTCTCCTCCAGCAAGGAGCGGATCGAGCAGGCCAAGCAGGACTGGAAAACCGGCCGCTTCGCGGCAGTTCCGCAGGAACACGAGTTCATTCCGCTGCCGGAATAGGCTAATCCGGTCTCCGGTCGCGCCGTCAGACGCGGCCGGATGTCCTGCGCGAAGGCTTTGCCGATGACCACCATGCTCTCCAGCGACCTGCCTCTATCCAAGATCGGACGCGGCAAGGTGCGCGATATCTACGCCGTCGACGACGACCGCCTGCTGCTCGTCACCACCGACCGCATCAGCGCCTTCGACGTCGTGATGGGCGAGACCATCCCGATGAAGGGCGCGGTGCTGACGCAGATCAGCGCGTTCTGGTTCAACGAGCTCGAAGGCGTAGTGCCGCATCACATGATCAGCGCCGACACCGACGAGATCGTCGCGGCCGTGCCGGCATTGCAGCCGCACCGCGCCGAGATCCTCGGCCGCGCCATGCTGTGCAAGCGGACCACCGTGTTTCCGATCGAATGCGTGATCCGCGGCTACCTCTCGGGCTCCGCCTGGAAGGAATACGCCGCCAGCGGCACGCTCGCCGGCGAGAAGCTGAAGACGGGCCTCGTCGAGAGCGAGAAGCTGGAGCCGGCGATCTTCAGCCCGGCGACCAAGGCCGAGAGCGGACATGACGAGAACATCACCATCGCGAAGATGCGCGCGGTGGTCGGCGACGAGGTCGCCTACACGCTGGAGAGCATGACGCGGGCGATCTACACGCTCGGCGAGGAGCTCGCCCGCGAGCAGGGCATCATCATCGCCGACACCAAGTTCGAGTTCGGCCGCGACAAGGACGGCCGCATCATCCTGATCGACGAAGTCATGACGCCGGATTCTTCGCGCTTCTGGGCGGTGGATGCCTACAAGCCGGGCCAGCCGCAGGCGAGCTTCGACAAGCAGCCGCTGCGCGACTATCTCGACGTCGAGCGCCGCGCCGGCCGCTGGAACGGCGACGCCCCGCCGCCGCCGCTGCCGGCGAGCGTGGTTGACGCGACCAGCAAGCGATATCTGGAAGCGTATCGGCGCGTGACCGGAGCGGAGCTGAGGATTTAGGCGCGGTTTGCTGACGGATGCATGTCTGGATTGGCGCGCTTCGCGGCAGGACAACAGCAAAGTATGGACACGCCTTTGACGCTTTGCGCCGACCCAAGGGCTCTGGGGCTGCGATCTCGCCTCCATTGATCCAGATCAAGCCGGGAGCCAACGATTAGAGAAAGCTGATCACCTCGGCTTGATACAACAAACGAGGGAGATCGCCATGACCCTGGTAGGCACCAAGCGAACGTTACTTTTTGCAGCCGTCCTGGGCTGCGGAATTTTCGGCTCGACCGACTGGTCAAACGACACCGTCATCGCGTTCGGCGTTCCAAGCGCTGAAGCCAGGGTCGGCCGGCCGGCAACCCCCGTGAGCGTTGCCGGCGTCGCACGTCGAACCACGCGACGCGCGGTCGTGGGGGGAGCGGCGGTGGGTGCGGCAGCTGCCGGCGCGGCATGCGTCCGTGTCTATGTGAACGGCGCCTACGTCTGCCGCTGATGCCATCCGCGCCGGCGAACTCAACTCGCCGGTCCGGGCTACGACGTCAGCTCCGTCATTGCGAGGAGCCCTTGCGACGAAGCAATCCAGGCTGCCTCTGCGGAGGGATTCTGGATTGCTTCGCTGCGCTCGCAACGACGTGGAGAGATGATGGTGGCTTACACCCCCGCCATCATCACGTATTTGATCTCGACATATTCTTCCATGCCGTGACGCGAGCCCTCGCGGCCCAGGCCGCTTTCCTTGACGCCGCCGAAGGGCGCGACCTCGGTGGTGATCAGGCCGGTGTTGACGCCGACCATGCCTGATTCCAGCGCTTCGGCGACGCGCCAGACGCGGCCGATATCGCGGGAATAGAAGTACGAGGCGAGACCGAAGGGCGAGGCGTTGCACATCGCGATGACGTCGGCCTCGTCCTTGAAGCGGATCACGGGTGCGAGCGGGCCGAAGGTCTCCTCCTGCGACACCAGCGAGTCCGGCTTGACGTCGGCGAGCACAGTCGGCTCGAAGAAGGAGCGGCCGAGCTCGCTGCGCTTGCCGCCGGTCACGACCTTGGCGCCGCGCTTGACGGCGTCGGCAATGTGGCGCTCGACCTTGTCGACCGCCTTCATGTTGATCAGCGGGCCCTGCGTGACGCCGCTCTCGGTGCCGTCGCCGATCTTCATCGCCGCGACCTTCTTCGACAGCTTCTGCACGAATTCGTCGTAGATCTTGTCCTGGGCGTAGATGCGGTTGGCGCAGACGCAGGTCTGGCCCATGTTGCGATATTTCGAGACGATGGCGCCTTCGACGGCAGCCTCGATGTCGGCGTCGTCGAACACGATGAAGGGCGCGTTGCCGCCGAGCTCGAGGCCGAGCCGCTTCACGCCGACCGAGGCCTGCTGATAGAGGATCTTGCCGACTGCGGTCGAGCCGGTGAAGCCGACGAAGCGCACCGCCGGATGCTCGCACAGCACCTTGCCGATCGGCGGCGCGTCACCCGTGATGATGTTGAGCACGCCCTTGGGGATGCCGGCCTTCTCGGCGAGCACGGCGAGCGCCAGCGCCGACAGCGGCGTCTCGTTGGCGGGCTTCAGCACCACGGTGCAGCCGGCGGCCAGCGCCGGAGACACTTTGCGCGTGATCATCGAGTTCGGGAAATTCCACGGCGTGATCGCGCCGCAGACGCCGATCGGCTGCTTGATGGCGAGCAGGCGCGCATCAGGCCGCTGGCTCGGAATGGTCTCGCCATAGACGCGGCGGGCTTCTTCCGCAAAGAACTCGATATAGGCGGCGCCGATATCGACCTCGCCGAGCGCCTCGGTGAGCGGCTTGCCCTGCTCGGAGGTGAGGATCAGCGCGAGATCCTCGCGATTGGCGGTGATCAGCTCGAACCATTTGCGCAGGATGTTGGAACGCTGCTTGGCCGTGTGCTTGGCCCAACCCGGAAAGGCACGCTCTGCGGCTTCGACCGCTCTGGTGGTGTCGTCAGCACCAAGCTGCGGCACCTTTGCCAGCTCGACGCCCGTGGCGGGATTGTTGACGGCGAAGACCGGCGCACCGACCCAGGCGCCGTCGATATAGCAGGCCTCCTTCAGCAGCGAGGGGTCCTTCAACCGGTCGCGCAGGGTGGCGGTGGATTGAGTGGCGCGGGCGGCGGCGGTCGGGGTCATGGCGTTCTCCCTGCGGGCGATCGGATTGGCCCGGAATATAGGGACAGGCGGCGCGCAATGCACCGCCCCGCAACGCACATCTGATGGGAATTAAACTCGGAGCCGCGAGGTTACGCCGCGCCGCTCATATAGGTCTCGCGCCGGCCGATCATGCGCTCGGCGGCCGCCTTGGCGTCGGCCTTGGAGGACGTCGCGCAGGTCCGGTATTCGAGATCGGGAACGTGGGAGGTGTCGCGACGGCCGAACCACGACTTCGAGCCGACCGGCAGCAGCGCCAGCGCCTGCGCCAGATTGTCGACCGCGCCGAAAGAATAGAGCGCGCCGGTGCCGGCAATGCGGACCTCGTAAATCCCGGGCGAAATCGGCGCCTCCAGGTTCTCGCCCCGTCCGGCACGGGGATAGCGTTTCCATTCGCTCCAGGTCGATATCATCTGAGGTCCCCCCTCGCCGCCCATGCACGGGCGGCGACATTTGCATCAAATCTTAATCAGCCCATGAGCCGGGCCGGGTGCTGAACGCGGCAGCTCACGAAATGTTTCAAGCTGCCGAAACTATATCGCCTCGAGCCCTCCCGAGGTGAGGCGACGTCCGGCAATCCACCGCAGATTGTGAGAGAGCGTCGCGGTTCAGTCCCGCTGTCGTCGTGCCTCGGACCAAGGCGGTCAAGTCACGACATCGCGACCAGTGCGGGCATCCGGACGCGTTCGCCGCGCGTGAAGGCAGTCGACTACTTCAAACAATAATCAAACCCGAGGAACGCCATGCAGACAGCAGAGTCCAAGGCGCGCATCTGCATCACCACCGTCATTGCGAGCCACCGGGTCCGCGCGAAGCGCGGCCCGATGACAGGCTCCGCGAAGCAATCCAGTCTGCCGCCATGGAGGGACTCTGGATTGCTTCGTCGCTGCGCTCCTCGCAATGACGGGGAAAGAGCCTTGCTCTACCCCGTCAGGCCGCGCTGCTCCGCCAGCTCCTTCAGGGACACCAGTGGGCGGGCGCCGATGTGCTGGATGACTTCGGCGGCGGCGAGCGCGCCGAGCTCGCCGCACTGCTTGTAGCCGAAGTTGCGCGCGAGGCCGTAGAGGAAACCGGCGGCGAAGAGATCGCCGGCGCCGGTGGTGTCGACCACCTTCTCGACCGGGAAGGCCGGCGCTGCGACCGCGTCTTCCGACGACACCACCATGCAGCCCTTCTCGCTGCGAGTGACGATTCCGAGATTGACGTCGTTGCGCAGCTGCTTCAGCGCGGTGTCGAAGTCCGAGGTCATGTAGAGCGAGTGCAGCTCGGACTCATTGGCGAACACGATGTCGACGGTGCCGCCCCGCATCAACGAGAGAAACTCGTCGCGATAGCGATCGACGCAGAAGGAATCCGACAGCGTCAGCGCCACCTTGCGCTTGGCGTCATGGGCGATCTTGGCCGCCTTGACGAAGGCCTCCTTGGCGTTCTTGGGGTCCCAGAGATAGCCTTCGAGATAAACGATGCCGGCAGCAGCAATCTCGTCCGGATCGATGTCGGCGGGCGACAAATCCTGCGCCGCACCGAGATAGGTGTTCATGGTGCGCTCGCCGTCGCCGGTGACCAGGATGTAGGAGCAGCCGGTGGCGGGGCCGTCCTTGGCGGCGGGCGTGTTGAAGGCGACGCCGGCTGAGCGGATGTCGTGAACGTAGAGCTTGCCGATCTGGTCGTCCTTGACCTTGCCGACATAGGCGGCGCGTGCCCCCAGGCTGCCGATGCCGACGATGGTGTTGGCGGCCGAGCCGCCCGAGACTTCGGTGGCCGGCCCCATGTCCTTGTAGATGGCCGCCGCCCGCGCCTCGTCGATCAGCGACATGCTGCCCTTGGTCATGCCATGCTTGGCCAGAAAGGCCTCGTCGGTCCGAACCAGCACGTCGAACAGCGCGTTGCCGATGCCGAGAACGTCATATTTCACGTCAGCCATTCACCTTGATCCTGTTTGCCGGATTGCGGACCTTACGGAAATCCGCTTCCTGTCGGCCTGAAATCCAAGCTCGCGGCCTATCACGACCGGGCCTTGGCGGGCAAGCAACGGTATTTTCGAGAGCATGATCCGCTCCTTCCTGACCGTCTCGACGGGAACGCTGGCCTCGCGCCTCCTGGGTTTTGCCCGCGATTCCCTGATTGCGGCGCTGCTCGGCACCGGCGCCGTGGCGGACGCGTTTCTGGCGGCGTTCCAGCTCGTCAACGTGGTGCGGCGGCTGCTCAGCGAGGGCGCGCTGAACGCGGCGCTGATCCCGGCCTGGTTGCGGGTGCGGGACCGCGACGGAGTGGCGGAAGCCGCGGCGTTCGCCGGGCGCGTGCTCGGCACGGTCAGCGCAGCGCTGGTCGCGATCTCGCTCCTGATCGCATTGTTGATGCCGCTGATCATGACGGTCATCGCGCCGGGATTCCTCGGCAGCGGCACGCTCGATCTCGCGGTTCAGAACGCGCGGCTGATGCTGCCTTACCTCGCCTTCGCCGGTCCCGTCACCGTGCTGATGGGACTGCTCAACGCGCAGGGACGCTTCGCGCTCACGGCATTCGCGCCGCTGCTGTTCAACATTGCGCTGATCGCCGCGATCGCGATGTTGCTCGTCGGGCGGGCAGAGGCCGGCTTCGCCGCGTGGATCCTGGCTGCGACCGTTGGTCTTGCCGGCCTGCTGCAACTGATGATGCTGCTGTCGCAGCGAAGCGCGCGCCTCGCGACGCCGCTGCGCGCCAGTTTCGACACGGAGATGCGCGGCTTTTTCGCCAAGGCGATCCCCGGCATGATCGCAAGCTCGGGGCCGCAATGGCTGATGGTGGCGGGCGCGATCATCGCGTCCGCGACGCCGTCCGCGGTGTCGTGGCTCTATTTCGCCAACCGCTTGATCGAGCTGCCGCTCGGCATCGTCGGCGTCGCCATGGGTACGGTGCTGGTGCCGGAGCTGACGCGCGCGGTGGCTAGCTCCGATCGCGACGCGGTGGCGCACGCCGAATCCCGTGCGCTGGAGCTTGCGACCGGGCTGGCGCTGCCGGCGACCCTCGGCCTGATCGTGCTCGCCGAGCCGATCGTGCGGCTGTTGTTCGAGCATGGCGCGTTCGGTGCGGAGGACAGCACGGCCACCGCGCGCGCGCTGATGTGGCTGGCGCTGGGCTTGCCGGCCCATGTGCTGATCAAGGCGCTGTCGCCGGCGTTCTATGCCCGCAGCGACACGATGACGCCGCTCATGGCCACCGCCAAAGGCTTTGTGGTCGCGGTCGCCCTCGCGGTCCTGCTCGGCCATCTCTTCGGCGCGAGCGGGATCGCGGCGAGCATCGCGGCGGGCGCCTGGAGCAGCGCGCTCTCGTTGCTCCGAAAGGGCACGCGCGAGTTCGGCTTCTCGGTGGACGATGCCGCGCGAAGACGGCTGCCGCGGATCGTGCTCGCCGCGGCCGCGATGGGCGCCCTGCTCTGGCTGTCCGCGGATCTGATGCCTGCGGAGGCGCATGGCCTGATCCGCTTCGTCGTGCTGGGTGTGCAGATCGCGGCCGGGATCGCGGTCTACGGCCTGCTGCTGCAGATCCTCGGTGCCGCCTCCTGGCGCGAGGCGGTTAACGCGCTGAAACGACCCGGCTGACCCACGGCCCGCGCGAAAGACCCTTGACGGGGCAGCGCCGCTGTTGGAAACGACGGCCGAATACCTATGGGAAGGCTGACCATGCCATTCGTTGAACGGGTCTTTTCCGGCGTCCAGCCGACGGGCAATCTGCACCTCGGCAATTACCTCGGCGCCATCGTCAACTTCGTGAAGATGCAGCAAACCCACAATTGCATCTATTGCGTCGTCGACATGCACGCGATCACGCAAGGGGTGGACGTCTGGGGCGGACCGGTCGAGCTCGCGCGCAACACCCGCGAGGTGACCGCGGCGTTCATCGCGGCCGGCATCGATCCCAAGAAGCACATCGTGTTCAACCAGAGCCAGGTCTCGGGCCATGCCGAGCTCGCCTGGATCTTCAACTGCGTCGCGCGCATGGGCTGGCTCGGCCGCATGACCCAGTTCAAGGAGAAGGCCGGCAAGGACCGCGAGAACGCCTCCGTGGGCCTGTTCGACTATCCCGTGCTGATGGCCGCCGACATCCTGCTCTATCGCGCCACCCACGTGCCCGTGGGCGAGGACCAGAAGCAGCATCTCGAGCTCTCCCGCGACATCGCGCAGAAGTTCAACAACGACTTTGGTGACTCCATCCGCGCGCAGGGCACCAATGACGGCCTGTTCTTCCCGCTGCCCGAACCCTTGATCACGGGTCCGGCGACGCGCGTGATGAGCCTGCGCGACGGCACCAAGAAGATGTCGAAGTCCGATGCGTCGGACAATTCGCGCATCAATCTCACCGACGACGCCGACACCATCGCGCAGAAGATCCGCAAGGCGAAGACCGATCCGGAGCCGCTGCCGACGGAAGAGAAGGGCCTGGAAGCGCGGCCCGAGGCCGACAATCTCGTCGGCATCTTCGCCGCGCTGTCCGGCCGTTCCAAGGCGGACGTGCTGCGCGAGTTCGGCAACGGCCAGTTCTCCAGCTTCAAGAACGCGCTGGCGGAGCTGTGCGTGACAAAACTCGCGCCGATCGCCGGCGAGATGAAGCGCCTCGTCGCCGATCCCGGCCATATCGACGCGATCCTGAACGAGGGATCCGACCGGGCGCGCGCGATCGCCGACGAGACGATGAAGCTCTCCAAGGACATCGTCGGCTTCATCCGCCGGCGCTAGAGCCGCCATTGCAAGACCGGCTGGCGCCACGGCGCCGGCCGCTTCTCCTCTCCCAAACGTTGCGGGAGTGTGGCAGCATGCTTGCCGTGCACAATCCGGGACATGCATGACCAGCAAGCGACTTTGCTACGAGCCGGGTCACAAGCCCAAATGCCTCGTCATCGTCGACGACAGCGCCGAATGGGATCGCGCCGTCTATTACGCCAGCCGCTGGGCGATCCGCGCCGGCGGCGGTGTGGTGATGCTGCGCATCATCGAGCCGGAACAGCAGAGCCAGGAATGGCTCGGCGTGGCCGACATCATGCGCGCCGAGGCGCAGGAAGCCGCCGAAGCCGCGCTCGACCGCGCCGCCGGGCGCGCCAACGGCATTGCCGCCATCACGCCGGAGCGGGTGATCCGCGAAGGCGAAGCGTTGGAGCAGCTGCTCGCTGTCATCGACGAGGACCCCGATATCGCCATGCTGGTGCTCGCCGCCAATCCCGGCGCGGAAGGACCCGGGCCTCTGGTTTCGCTGCTCGCCCATGCGCTCGGCACGTTCCCGGTGCCGGTGACGATCATCTCGGGCGCCCTCAGCGACCAAAGCGTGGATTCGCTGTCGTAGCTGCGCTGCTCTTACCCTCCCCTGGAGGGGGAGGGTCGGCTCGTGTCGAGCGAAGCGAGACATGAGACGGGGTGGGGTGACAGTCTCTCCACCTCGAACGCTGCCCGTGGGGAGAGATCACCCCACCCCGCTCGCGCTTCCCTCCCCCTCCAGGAGAGGGTAAGTAAGAACGTCCCTAACCCGCTGATTTAACAACAGAACGCTATCCAAAGCCCTTGATCGTGCGTTCGCCGTCGCCATCTGCTAGGGGATAGAGCACGCGCCGGCCTTGAACCGGCGACGTCTGGAGAAAACCATGTTCATTCAAACCGAAGCCACCCCCAATCCCGCCACGCTGAAGTTCATTCCCGGCCGCGTCGTGGTCGACGGCAGCCCGATGGAGTTTTCGAGCCGCGAATCGGCGGCGCGTTCGCCGCTCGCCGAAAAGCTGTTCGAGGTGCCCGGCGTCACCGGCGTGTTCTACGGATCGGACTTCATCACCGTGACCAAGGCGAGCGGTGAGTGGCAGCAGCTCAAGCCCGCGATCCTCGGTGCCATCATGGAGCACTACATGTCGGGCGCGCCGCTGCTGGCCGACGGCGCGGCCACAAGCGAGGCCGATCTCGACGACGAGGACGAGTTCTTCGACGAGGCCGACGCCGAGACCGTCGACATGATCAAGGACCTGATCGAGACCCGGGTGCGGCCGGCGGTCGCCAATGACGGCGGCGACATCACCTTCCGCGGCTTCAAGGACGGTATCGTCTATCTCAACATGAAGGGCGCCTGCTCCGGCTGCCCGTCATCGACGGCGACGCTCCAGCACGGCATTCAGAACCTGCTCAAGCACTTCGTGCCCGACGTGGTCGAAGTCCGGCCGATGTAAGCCCCTTACGCTGCCTTCTGCTTCGCGGTGATCAGCTTGCGGTTGATCAAGACTTCCGCAATCTGGATCGCGTTGAGGGCGGCGCCCTTGCGCAGATTGTCGGAGACGCACCAGAGCACGAGGCCGTTCTCCACCGTCGCGTCCTCGCGGATGCGGCTGATGTAAGTCGCGTCCTCGCCGGCCGCCTCATAGGGCGTGGCGTAGCCGCCGGGCTCCTGCTTGTCGATGACGAGGCAGCCCGGCGCCACGCGCAGGATGTTGCGCGCTTCATCGGCGGTGATCGGATTCTCGAACTCGATGTTGACGGCCTCGGAATGGCCGACGAACACAGGCACGCGCACGCAGGTGGCGGAGAGCTTGATCTTGGGATCCAGGATCTTCTTGGTCTCCGCCATCATCTTCCACTCTTCCTTGGTGTAGCCGTCCTCCATGAAGACGTCGATGTGGGGAATGACGTTGAAGGCGATGCGCTTGGGGAATTTCTTCGCGACCAGCTCGTCGTTGGTGTAGACGGCCTTGGTCTGCGAGAACAATTCGTCCATCGCGTCCTTGCCGGCGCCCGACACCGACTGATAGGTCGAGACCACGACGCGCTTGATCGTCGCCTTCTCGTGCAGCGGCTTGAGCGCCACCACGAGCTGCGCGGTCGAGCAGTTCGGGTTGGCGATGATGTTCTTCTTCTTGAAGCCTTCGGTCGCGGCCGCATTCACCTCGGGCACGATCAGCGGCACGTCCGGGTCCATGCGCCAGGCCGAGGAATTGTCGATCACCACGGCGCCGGCGGCGCCGATCTTCGGCGACCATTCCTTCGACACCGACCCGCCCGCCGACATCAGGCAGATGTCGACGTCGGAGAAGTCGTAATGCTCGAGCGCTTTGACCTTCAGGGTGCGGTCGCCATAGGAGACCTCGACGCCGACGCTGCGGCGCGACGCCAGGGCCACGACCTCGTCCGCGGGGAATTTGCGCTCATCCAGGATGTTGAGCATTTCCCGACCGACATTGCCGGTCGCGCCGACGACTGCGACTTTGTAACCCATCGTTCACTCTCCGATGAAAAAGCCCGTTCCCGAAGCTGACGCTTAAACAGGAAGAGCAGCGCTTCTATGCGAGAACCGGCCTCAAGACAACGTTAAGACCATGCCTGAAGGCCGTGGATGCAGTCGCCTGAGGCCAGCACGGCCGTTAGCCCTACCCAGATCCAGCTGACGCTTTTGGCTGTCGCCGACGAGGTCGTCGGCACGCTCGCGCATCTGGTCGTCTATGTGGGGGCGCTCGCCCTGTTTGCCATCCTCGCCCTCGCAGGCCTGGGACAGCTGCCTGACCTGCGCGGTGACGGTCCCGCGGACAAGCCAAGCTGGACTACGGCAGACCGCTCGCATCCGCGCTTCGCCGTCAGTCGGATCGATTCATCAGAGAAAACAGCCTCTTACACCATCCTTCGGCATCCCGAAGGCGGCCGCAGGGACGTGCTGCGCTGGACCGACGCGGCGGACAAGCCGGCGGCCGAGCTCGAAATCTACCGCCAGGGCGCCGAATTCGACGTGACGCGGCCGGCAGCCGCAGGCTTGGCCGCTCAGATGGGTTTGGGTGCGGATGCCCCGCTCGAGCAGGCCGGCCTGATCGACACCAAATTAGGCCCCGTTGCCCTGTTCCGACCGGTCGGCGCGGCGGAGGGGACGCGGGCCTGCCTCGGCTATCTCAAGCGCTATGAGGAGCCAGGCTTGCAGATCTCCGGCTTCTCTTGCCAGGGCGACAGCTTGCCCGCCCGCCGCGCGGCGATCGCCTGCACGCTGAACCGGCTCACGCTGCTGGCCTCGGGCAACGAGCCGAAGCTGGCCGAATTGTTCGCCCATGCCGAGCTCAGGCGCCGCGGCTGTGCCCCGCAGGGCTCGCCGGACTGGCTGCTCGGCGCCGCGAACGCGCAATTGCGCGGAGCGCTTTGACCTGCATCAAGGATTCTGCATCAAGCTCAAGTGGCTGGTTTGCATGCAACTTTTGCCGGCGCGCACGATTATTCCGGGCTGGTGTGACCCAATTGACCTAGTTGCATCCGCCCTGGCCGGGCTAGTATGGGGTGAAATCGACTGGCGGCCTGCCGCCTGAAGGGGACGTGATGAGCTTGAAATTTTCTGCCGCGAACAAACTGGCGACATTGCTTGCGGCGGGCGCCGCAATGGCCATCGCGTTCGCGACCCCGGCTTCCGCCGAGACCAGGACCAAGCAGCGCTATGACGAGCGCGGCCGGCCCTATTACGGCCCGAGCGGCCCCAACGCGGTCTACCAGCAGGGCCGCACCCGCATCTATGTGAGCAAGCGCTCCTGGCTCGACGGCGGCACCGAGGTCAATCCGGGCGACCGCAAGTTCACCGACTACGCCTTCCCGCCGGCCGTGGGCTATCCGTCCTTCGCCCGCGAGAACCTCAACCGTCCGATCGACCGCCAGCCGCTCTCGCCGCCGCAGGATGTCGGCGGCTATCCGCAGAACTTCCCGCTGTACTGAGGCGGGTCGACTTGAAGTCAAAATGGCCGGGCCGAAGTCCGGCCATTTTTGTTTTGGCGAGATGCCGTAGGGCACACCTGCCTCTCCCTCGTCATTGCGAGCGCAGCGAAGCAATCCAGAACTCTCTGCGGGCAGATTCCGGATTGCTTCGTCGCTTCGCTCCTCGCAATGACGGCTTGAGGCTACGCTTTCGCAGCCGGATCGTAGCGCCTGCAAAACTCCTCGATCGCTTCCGAGCGGAAATCGCCGAGGACCTCGAAGATCAGCTCATCCGGCCAATCCCACCAGGCAATGCGGCGCAGGCTTGCGGCAACGGAATCGTCAAAGCGCTTGCGGATGGGACGGGCGGGAACGCCGCCGACAATGGTGTAGGGCGCGACATCGCGGCTGACGACCGCGCCCGCGGCGATCACCGCGCCGTCGCCGACGCTCACGCCCGGCAGCAGGATGGCGGCGTGGCCGATCCAGACATCGTTGCCGACGATCACCCGGTCGCCGCGCCTACCTGCGAAGAAGTCGCGGTCGCGCGTCGCGCCCGCCTCGTAATATTCGGGGACATAGGTGAAGCGGTGCTGCGAGGGACGGCCCATCGGATGGTTCGGCGCACCGATCCGCACCGAATTGGCGATCGCCGTGAACTTGCCGATCACGGCGTCGGCGACGTCGCAATTCTCGCCGAGATAGGAGTAGTCGCCGAGCGAAGCATATTCGATGCGCGTGCCCGCGAGCACCTCGCAGCGCCGCCCGATCTGCGCCTCGCGCAAGCGCACCGTCTCATGGATGATGGTTTCCGCGATCTTGGGGCGGGGTGAGGCATCCATGAGGTGGCTCCGGGCGCGCGTGCAGTAGGGTGGGCAAAGGCGCGCTTGCGCCGTGCCCACCATCTCTCGGCTATCGAGATAAAAGTGGTGGGCACGCTACGCTTTGCCCACCCTACAAGAGCGGTGCCCGCCTTACGCGTGCAGCTTCTGCAATTCCTTCAGGATCGCTTCGCCCATCTGCGTGGTCGAGGCGGACGTGGTGCCCTCCGACTTGATGTCGGCGGTGCGCAGGCCGCTGGCGAGCACGGCGGCGATCGCCTGGTCGACCTTGTCGGCGAGATCGCCCATGTCGAAGGAATAGCGCAGCGCCATGCCGAAGGACGAGATCATCGCGATGGGATTGGCGAGGCCCTTGCCGGCGATGTCGGGGGCCGAGCCGTGCACGGGCTCGTACAGCGCCTTGCGCTTCTTGGTCTTGACGTCGACCTCGCCGAGCGAGGCCGAGGGCAGCATGCCGAGCGAGCCGGTGAGCATCGCCGCGATGTCGGACAGCATGTCGCCGAACAGATTGTCGGTGACGATGACGTCGAACTGCTTCGGCCACTTCACCAGCATCATGCCGCCGGAATCGGCGAGCTGATGCTCGAGCGTGACGTCGGGATATTCGCGCTTGTGGACCTGGGTCATGACCTCGTTCCAGAGCACGCCCGACTTCATGACGTTGCGCTTCTCCATCGACGTCACCTTGTTCTTGCGCTTCCTGGCAAGCTCGAAGGCGACGCGGCCGATGCGCTCGATCTCATAGGTGTCGTAGACCTGGGTATCGATGGCGCGCTTCTGGCCGTTGCCGAGATCGGTGATGGTCTTGGGCTCGCCGAAATAGACGCCGCCGGTGAGCTCGCGCACGATGACGATGTCGAGCCCCTCGACCGCCTCGCGCTTCAGGCTCGAGGCATCGGCCAGCGCCGGGTAGCACACCGCCGGGCGGAGGTTGGCGAACAGCGCGAGATCCTTGCGCAGGCGCAAGAGGCCGGCTTCCGGGCGCACCTCGTAAGGCACGGCATCCCACTTCGGGCCGCCGACCGCACCAAAAATCACAGCGTCGGCGTCCTTGGCCTTGGCCATGTCGCCGTCGGAGATCGAGACCTTGTGCGCGTCATAGGCGGAGCCGCCGACGAGGCCGGTGTCGGTCTCGAACTTGGCGATCCCGGCCGCATTGAGCCAGTCGATCAGCCGCTTCACCTCGCCCATCACCTCGGGGCCGATACCGTCGCCGGGGAGCAGCAGCAATTTGTGGGTCGCCATGGTCGTGTCCTTCTTGATCCTCTCTCGTCATTCCGGGACGCGCCGCCGACCCCGGGTTTACCCGAGTTCGGCATCTTGGTTGTCCAAGTCGGCAACAGCCGACTTGGATGCGCGGGCCCGGAATCCATAACCACCAGCCGGGGTTATGGATTCCGGGCTCGCCCGCTTCGCGTGCGCCCCGGAATGACAGGTCGGCCGGAGTGCTAGAGCGGCGTTGCACGCTTGGCAAGACACCATTGCCGGGGTGCGGCTGTGCAAGGCGGGCGGGGCCTGCCACACTGGGCAGGCCGGAGTACCCCTTGCACGCACCTGATCGCCCCCTGCCCGACGCACACCCCGCGCGGCTGATCCTGACCCTGTCGCTGGCCGCGACGGTCGGGCTCGGCATCGGCCGCTTTGCCTATGCGCTGGTGCTGCCGGACATGCGGGAGGACCTCGGCTGGTCCTACTCGGCGGCCGGTTTCATGAACACGATCAACGCCGTCGGCTATCTCGTCGGCGCGCTGGTGGCGTCCCGCCTGATCCAGCGCGTCGGCTGGGCCGGCGCGATCCGCGGCGGAACCCTCGCCTGCGTCGCCGCGCTTGCGACTTGCGCCCTGACCGGCAATTTCGTGGCGCTGAGCCTGGCGCGCCTGGTGCTTGGCCTGGGCGCGGCGGCCGGCTTCGTCGCCGGTGGCGCGCTTGCCGCCACCATCGCCCAGTCGCGTCCGGAGCGGGCCAATTTCCTGCTGAGCCTGTTCTATGCCGGACCCGGCATCGGCATTCTGTCCTCGGGGCTGATCGCCCCGTTCACGCTGCAATATTTCGGGCCGGGCTCGTGGTGGATCGTCTGGTGGGCGCTGACGCTGCTGTCGGTCGCGATGACCGTGCCGCTGTTCCTGATCCGCATCGAGAGCGGCGCGCGCTTCTCGGAAGGCAGCCACACCTCGTTCGCGATCCTGCCGGTGCTGATCTATCTCGCCGGCTATTTCCTGTTCGGCGCGGGCTACATCGCCTACATGACCTTCATGATCGCCTATGTGCGCGACGGCGGCGGCGGAGCCGCGGCGCAGGCGGCGTTCTGGAGCCTGATCGGCCTATCCGCTTTCGTGACGCCCTGGGCCTGGCGCGCCGTGCTGGCGCTCGATCGCGGCGGACTTGCCACCGCCATCATCCTCGGCACCAACGCGCTGGGCGCAGCCCTGCCGATGCTCGGGCATTCGCCGGCCTGGCTTGCGGTCTCCGCGATCGTGTTCGGCGTCGCCTTCTTCGCCGTGGTCGGCTCGACCACCGCCTTCGTCCGCTTCAACTATCCGCCGCCTGTGTGGCCGACCGCGATCGCGGCGATGACCATCTCGTTCGGCGTCGGCCAGACGCTCGGGCCGATCGTGGTCGGCGCGATCACCGATGCGCTGGGAAGCTTGAGCTACGCGCTGAATGTGTCGGCGGCGCTGCTGGCGCTGGGGGCGGTAGCGGCGCTGTGCCAGCGCAAGGTGGGCCCAGCCAAATAGACGGTGCCGTAGGTGGATTAGCGAAGCGTAATCCACCAACTTCGTTCGGCAAGCGCGGACGCATGGCGGATTACGCTTCGCTAATCCGCCCTACGGCAGTGGAGTTCAACTCCCACTGAACGAATTATACCCCTGGTCTTCCCAATAGCCGCCCTTGTAGTCGTTGGTGACTTCCATCGAGACCACGTATTTCGGGTTCTTGAAGCCGAGCTTGGTCGGCACGCGGATCTTGATCGGGAAGCCGTAGGCGCGCGGCAGGATCTCGTTTGCGTATTTGAACGTCATCTGCGTCTGCGGATGCAGCGCGCTGCGCATGTCCAGCGGGGAGTTGTAGCCGTCCTTGTCGGCGCACTGGAACCAGACATATTTCGCGCGCGTGTCGGCGCCGATCAGTTTCAGGAAATCGCGCAAGGGCGTGCCGGTCCAGCTGCCGATCGCGCTCCAGCCCTCCACACAGATGTGTCGCGTGATCTGCGTCACCTGTGGGAGCTTGTAGAGCTCCTCCAGCGTCCAGGACTTCTTGTTGTCGACGAGGCCGCGCACCTCGAGCTTCCAGTCCGCGGCCGAGACCTCGGGCGCGTCGTCGAGATCGTAATAGGCGTTGAACGGGAACGGCTTTGTTATCGCGCTTTCGGGGAAGGTCGGCGCCAGCGCGTCGGGATTGAAGATGAAGGCCTGCACCGCGTCGTTGAACTTCGAGACGCTCTTCAGCATCTCCTCGGCCGAGGACGAGTCGACGACGTCGCAGCCGGTCAGCAGCGTCAGCGCGCCCAGGCTGGCGCCGCCGGCGATGAAGCGGCGGCGGGTGACGTCGGGCATGGTCTTCATGGAGTCCTTGATCAGCAATCGTTTGTCGACGCCGGGGATCAGAAACGGACGCTTGGCCATGATAATTCTCCTAATCAGCGGCCAATGATCATCGCGCGCAGGCTCTTCGGCACCAGCAGCGCGAGCAGGACGTGAATGACGAGGAAGGCACAAATCGCGGCCATGCAGAAGAAGTGCACGTAGCGCGCGGTCGGATAATCGCCGAACAGCATCACAAGATAATAGAGCTGCACCGGCTTCCACATGCCGAGGCCTGAGAGCACGATCAGCACGCCGACCACGATGATGCCGGCATAGAGCAGCCGCTGCACGTAATTGTAGACGGTGAGATCGTCATGGCCGAGCTTGAATGTCAGGGCAGCCCTGACGTCGTGGAGCACGCCCGACGGAGTGATCGGCAGCAGTTTTTTGCGGAAGCGGCCGGTGGCGAAGCCGGTGATGAGATAGGCGAGGCCGTTGATCATCAAGAGCCACATCGCCGCAAAGTGCCAGAGCAGGCCGCCACCGAGCCAGCCGCCGAGCGTGTACTCGCGCGGAAAGCGGAAGTCGAACAGCGGCGAGGCGTTGTAGATCTGCCAGCCCGACAGGATCATCAGGATCATGGCGAAAGCGTTGACCCAGTGCATGACCCGCACCCAGGCCGGCTGGATCACTTTGGACTTGATAGCCGTGACCTGCTCGTCGGTGACTGTGAGGCTCGCCATAGCGGGTTCCATTCTGAGGTCGTGTGACAGCAATTATACGCCGGTGTTTCGGCTTTCGTTACATCCCGCCCGCCATCGAATCGATGCCGCGAGGCTATTGTGGTCACAAAAAAGCGAGCCGGGTATCCCCGGCTCGCGGTCTGAGACCATCCTGTTCGGGGATGAAACAGGATCGCGCGGTGTTACGAGGCCGGCATCAGCACGGTGTCGACCACATGGATCACGCCGTTGGACTGGTTGACGTTGGAGATCGTCACCATGGAGGTGCCGCCCTTGGCGTCGACGATCCAGACCTTGCCGTCCATCTTCTTGACCGTCAGCTCCTCGCCTTCGGCGGTCTTCAGCTTCTTGCCGTCGGTGAGGTCGGAGGCTTCGAGCTTGCCGGGCACGACATGGTAGGTGAGGATCTTGGTCAGCGTCGCCTTGTTCTCGGGCTTGACGAGGCTGTCGACGGTGCCGGCCGGCAGCTTGCCGAAGGCGGCGTTGGTCGGCGCGAACACTGTGAACGGGCCCTTGCTTTCGAGCGTCGGCACGAGGCCCGCGGCCTTCACCGCCGCCACCAGCGTGGTGTGGTCCTTGGAGTTGACCGCGTTCTGGACGATGTTCTTCGAGGGGAACATCGCGGCGCCGCCGACCATGACGGTCTTTTCCTCGGCGCTTGCGGGCGCGACGACGGTCGCAGTGATGGCCAGGGCGCTGAAGGCGGCGGCAGCGAGATAGGCAATGCGCTTCGACATGAGAAAGTCTCCCGATTGAATTGAGACCGGCGATGGCCGGCGTTGAGTTGGGGCAACAACGGCGCCTGCGACAGTCGAGGGGTGATGCAGCAGTGCCGTCGTTGGACCGAACTACGGGAGGGTTTGTGGTGCGGTTTCGAGGAAAAATTCTTTGTGATGGGTGAAACTATCGGCGGGGATGTCCGTGGGGGCCCATCCGCCGTCATTGCGAGGAGCCCTTGCGACGAAGCAATCCAGACTGTCTCCGCGGGCACATTTCTGGATTGCTTCGCTTCGCTCGCAATGACGAGTTTGCGGCTCCGCCTCGCCTCAATCCCTGTTGTTCGGGGTCTGGATGAATCCGCGATTATGCGTCGGGCTGATCAGCACTTCGTTGATGCAGACTCTGGCCGGCATGCCCGCGATGAAGGCGATGGTGCGGCCGAGGTCTTCCGATTGCAGCATTTTCGCCTGCTCCGCTTCGCTCGGCACCACCGGACGCAGCTTCAGGATCGGCGTCGCCACCTCGCCCGGCATCAGGCAGCAGGCGCGCAGGCCGTTGACGCATTCGTCCATGTTGAAGGAATGGGTCAGCGCCAGCACCGCATGCTTGGTGGTGGTGTAAGCCGGGCCCGGCATTTTCGAGACGTGGCGGCCGGCCCAGGACGAGACGTTGATGATGGCGCCGTCTTGCTGCTTGCGCATCGTCGGCAGCACCGCGCGCATGCAATAGAGCACGCCGTTGAGATTGACCTGGACCAGTCTGTCCCAGCCCTCCAGCTCCATGTCCTTCCAGCTGCGCTTGGGAACATTGATGCCGGCATTGTTGACGAGCAGGTCGATGCGGCCGTGCCTTGCGACGATCTGGTCGGCCGCCGTCTGGGCTGCGGCCGCGTTGGACACATCGAGCACAAGGGCCTCGGCCGCCCCACCTTCCCCAGTGATCTTCGCTACCACGGTCTCCAGGGCGTCTTTGCGCCGGCCCGAGACCACAACGATCCAGCCGTCGGCCGCTAGCGCCTCGGCGCCGGCCTCCCCGATCCCGCTGCCACCGCCCGTGACCCAGGCCACGCGTTTCCCGCTTTTTGACATGCAAACTGTCTCCGTTGCTTCATCGGGGCGGTTTTTGCTAATCCAGCCCTCGGTTTTGACCGGCCTGTGCCGGCGAGGAATGTTGCATGAACCAAGCTGCCAACGCCAACCTGTTTTCCCGCCTGTTCGAGGGCCTCGCCGATCCCAAGCGGCTCGCGATCGAGACGCATGACGGCGCCCATATCAGCTATGGCGATCTGATCGCGCGCGCGGGCCAGATGGCGAACGTGCTGGTCGCCCGTGGCGTGAAGCCCGGCGACCGCGTCGCGGTGCAGGTGGAGAAGTCGGTCGCCAACATCGTGCTCTATCTCGGCACGGTGCGCGCCGGCGCGGTCTATCTGCCGCTGAACACGGCCTATACGCTCAACGAGCTCGACTACTTCATTGGCGATGCCGAGCCGTCGCTCGTGGTCTGCGATCCCTCCAAGGCGGAAGGGCTCACCCCGATCGCCGCCAAAGTGAAGGCGAAGGTCGAGACGCTCGGGGCTGACGGCAAGGGCTCGCTCACGGAGGCCGCCGACAGAGCGAGCCGCGAGTTCACGACGGTGCCGCGTGAAAACGACGATCTCGCCGCGATCCTCTACACCTCGGGCACCACCGGCCGCTCCAAGGGCGCGATGCTGACGCATGACAATCTGGCGTCCAACTCGCTCTCGCTCGTCGACTATTGGCGCTTCACCGACAAGGACGTCCTGATCCACGCGCTGCCGATCTACCACACCCACGGCCTGTTCGTGGCGACCAACGTGACGCTGTTCGCGCGCGCCTCGATGATCTTCCTGCCGAAGCTCGATCCGGACCTGATCATCAAGCTGATGGCACGCGCGACGGTGCTGATGGGTGTGCCGACCTTCTACACCCGCCTGCTGCAGAACCCCGCGCTGTCGCATGAGACGACCAAGCACATGCGGCTGTTCATCTCGGGCTCGGCGCCGCTCTTGGCCGAGACGCATCGCGAATGGTCGGCGCGCACCGGACATGCCGTGCTCGAGCGCTACGGCATGACCGAAACCAACATGAACACGTCGAACCCCTATGACGGCGAGCGCGTGCCCGGCGCGGTCGGCTTCCCGCTGCCAGGCGTCTCTGTGCGCGTGACCGATCCCGAGACGGGGAAAGAGCTGCCGCGCGACGAAATCGGCATGATCGAGGTGAAGGGGCCGAACGTCTTCAAGGGCTATTGGCGCATGCCGGAGAAGACCAAGGCCGAGTTCCGGCCTGATGGCTTCTTCATCACCGGCGATCTCGGCAAGATCGATGCGAAGGGTTACGTGCACATCCTCGGCCGCGGCAAGGATCTCGTGATCTCGGGCGGCTTCAACGTCTACCCGAAGGAAATCGAGAGCGAGATTGACGCCATGCCCGGCGTGGTGGAGTCCGCCGTGATCGGCGTGCCGCATGCCGATTTCGGCGAAGGCGTCACCGCGGTGCTGGTGCGCCAGCCCGGCGCGAGCATCGATGAAGCAGCCGTGTTGAAGGGCCTCGAAGGGCGCCTCGCGAAATTCAAGATGCCGAAGCGGGTGTTCGTGGTCGACGAGCTGCCGCGCAACACGATGGGCAAGGTGCAGAAGAATGTCTTGCGCGAGACGTACAAGGATATTTACGCGAAGAAGTGAGGGGGCAAATGCTCCAGTGCGGGGAGATGCATGAAGCGCGAGCAGGCTGTCCGGATCAACGATCATCTCCTCGATGCTTATAGGGCCCTCGACGAGGCTCGAATGGCGATCGCGGCACTTGGCAAGGCTGAGCGGATCGAGCTCGAAGATTGGCTTGAGGAAGTCGTTGTCGCCTTAGAGGACGAGCTGCTCCAGCCAATCTACGATCAGTACCCGGATCTAGAGCCGCCGAAATCTGATCGAGAACCGCTAAGATATATCGGCGAACTCACGTGGGATGAGGTGCAACTCCCAGCGTCGGTGACCGAAAAGCAGCTCGACGAGATCATTTTCTCGGTCATGGAGCCGACTTGGCGGAAAACCGCGATGATGGTCAGCTATGTGTTGGATCGCTGCAAAGAGCTTGGATTGCCGATCGAAGGCGAAGTGATTGCTGCGCGATTGAAGGTACTTTCCGATTCCGGTCGCATCGAAGGCATCGGCGATCTCCGATCATGGTTCCACAGCGAGGTGCGATTGAAGGACTAGTTCGTAGAGTGGGTTAGCGGAGCGTAACCCACCTCTTTACTTTCTGCGGAGACAGAAGCGGTGGGTTACGCTCCGCTAACCCACCCTACCACTGGATTGCTTCGCTTCGCTCGCAATGACGGAGGTCGTGGCGGCTACTGCCCGCCCACAAGGCTCAGCACGAACCGGCTCCCCACGATCAACAGATAACACCCGAACGCCATCTCCAGTGTACGCTTCGACATCGCATGCGCGGCTCTCACGCCCAGCGGCGCGGTGACGAGGCTCATCGGCATCACCAGCACGGCGCCGATCAGCGAGACGTAGCCGAGCGCGAATGGCACTTGCAGCGCTGCGACGGCCGGATAGTTCGCGGCAGCAGGCCGGCCGGCATAGATGTAGCCGAGCGCGCCGGGGATGGAGATCAGCACCGCGAGCGCCGAGGAGGTCGCGACCGCCTGATGAATGGGGCGGCTGTAGAAGGTCATCAGCAGGTTCGAGAACAGGCCGCCGCCGATGCCCATCAGGGTCGAGAGGATGCCGACGCAGAAGCCGTAGACGCGCATCAACGGGCCCTTCGGCAGATCATCGCCGAGCTTCCAGGTTTCGCGGGCGAAGATCAGCCGGACCGCGGCTGACCAGGCGACGGCGACGAACACGATCTTGAACAGCCGCTCCGGCGCGAAGCGCGCGACCACGCTGCCGGCGATGACGCCGATCAGGATCGGCAGCCACCAGACCCGCAGGATCGCCATGTCGACGGCGCCGCGCTTGTAATGCGCCTGGAAAGAGCGGATCGAGGTGGGGATGATCACGGCGAGCGAGGTGCCGACGCAGAGCGGCATCCGCACCTCCAGCGGCACGCCGGCGATGCGGAAGCATTCGTAGAACACCGGCACGAGAATCGCGCCGCCGCCGATGCCGAACACGCCGGCCAGGAATCCCGAGAGCGCGCCGGTTGCGATCAGCAGCAGCGCGAGCTCGACAAAGTCCCTGATATCAAGACCTGCAATCACCCCAGACCTGCCCGGCCTGCCGGCCCGATACGCACGTTCAGAGCCGGCCGCGTCGGCAAGCTGTAGGCGATCCGATCCAGCCGGTCGACACGTCGCGCGACCCGGCTGGGGTGGAATGCAGGCTGCGCATATCCGCCCGCGCTGCAGGAACCGTGGCGCGCGGCGAGAACCGCGGTGGGGCGGTGGCCGGGCCGGCTCACCCTCGGCGATGCCCCTCGCGAGTTGCGATCACGGGGCCCGAGGCGGCTTAGAGGCGTTCCAACAGTGATTTCAATGCGCCATACGCTCGGGATCAAAGAGCGAACTTATATTCACACTTTCGTTGGCGGACCGATATGCTGGTATACCAAGACCTTGATTGGCCTTGGTTCATCAAGGCCATAGAGCTGAACCCAGGTTCCGTTTATGGCGATTTGGTGATTGCGCAGGCCAAATCGACTCCGTAAATAGAGCCGACCTCTCGCGATCCCCGCGCGCCCCATGCTGGGCCGCAACAAACATCAAAAGCCGCCCATGACCGCACGGATCGAACGACCGCTTTCGCCGCACATCCAAACCTATCGCTGGACGCTGACGATGGCCCTGTCCATCGTCCATCGTGCCACCGGTATCGCCCTCTATGTCGGAACCCTGCTGCTGGTCTGGTGGCTGGTTGCCGCGGCCTCCGGCCCGGCCGCCTATGCCCATGTCCAGGCCTTCTCCGGCAGCATCATCGGCCGGCTGATCGTGTTCGGCTACACCTGGGCCCTGATGCACCATATGCTCAGCGGCATCCGGCATTTCGTCTGGGATCTCGGCTACGGCTTCAAGGCCAATGAGCGCGAAGCGCTGACCTGGGGCGCCCTGATCGGCGGCATCGCGCTGACGGTGCTGATCTGGATCATCGCCTATGCGAACGGAGGCGGCCGATGAGCTTTGACGAATCCCACGGCTCTCCGAAGCGTCCCTCGATGCGCACGCCGCTCGGGCGCGTCCGCAATCTCGGCGCCGCGCATTCCGGCACGACCGATTTCTGGCGCCAGCGCATCACTGGCGTTGCCATGACGCTGCTGATGATCCCCGCGCTGGTGATCATCATGATGCTGCTCGGCCGCAACCAGGTCTACGCGGCGCAGACCCTGAGCTCCATTCCCGTTGCGGTGATCCTGCTCCTCTTCATCTTCGCCAGCGCCTGGCACATGAAGATCGGCATGCAGGTGGTGATCGAGGACTACGTCCATAACGAGAAGCTGAAGCTCACCGCGATCATGCTCAACAATTTCTTCTCGGTCGCCGTGGCGCTCGCCTCGACCTATGCGATCCTGAAGCTTTCTTCCGGAGTGTAACCCATGGCCGCTGAGACCAATGGCAAGGGCAACGGCGCTCCCGCCACCAACGGAAAAGCCTATCCGATCGAAGACCACACCTATGACGTCGTCGTGGTCGGCGCCGGCGGCGCGGGCCTGCGCGCGGTCGTCGGCTGCAGCGAGGCCGGCCTCCGCACCGCCTGCATTACGAAAGTGTTTCCGACCCGTTCGCACACGGTCGCGGCGCAGGGCGGCATCTCCGCTTCGCTCGGCAACATGCACAAGGACGACTGGCGCTGGCACATGTACGACACCGTGAAGGGGTCGGACTGGCTCGGGGACCAGGACGCGATCGAATACATGGTGCGCAACGCGCCCGACGCGGTCTACGAGCTCGAGCATTGGGGCGTGCCGTTCTCGCGCACCGAGGACGGCAAGATCTACCAGCGTCCGTTCGGCGGCATGACCACCGAGTTCGGCAAGAGCCAGGCGCAGCGCACCTGCGCCGCCGCCGACCGCACCGGCCACGCCATGCTGCACACGATGTACGGCCAGTCGCTGCGCCACGCGGCCGAGTTCTTCATCGAGTTCTTCGCCATCGACCTGATCATGGACGATCAGGGCACCTGCCGCGGCGTCATCGCGCTCAAGCTCGACGACGGCACGCTGCATCGCTTCCGCGCCCAGACCACGATCCTGGCGACCGGCGGCTACGGCCGCGCCTATGCCTCCTGCACCTCGGCGCACACCTGCACCGGCGACGGCGGCGGCATGGTGCTGCGCGCCGGCCTGCCGATGCAGGACATGGAGTTCGTCCAGTTCCACCCGACCGGCATCTACGGCTCGGGCTGCCTCGTCACCGAGGGGGCGCGCGGCGAAGGCGGCTATCTCGTCAACTCCGAGGGCGAGCGCTTCATGGAGCGCTACGCGCCGTCGGCCAAGGACCTCGCCTCGCGCGACGTGGTCTCGCGCGCGATGACCATCGAGATCCGCGAAGGACGGGGCGTCGGCAAGAAGAAGGACCATATCTTCCTGCATCTCGACCATCTCGATCCCGCGGTGCTCGCCGAGCGCCTGCCGGGCATCTCGGAATCGGCCAAGATCTTCGCCAATGTCGACGTGACGCGCGAGCCGATCCCGATCGTGCCGACCGTGCATTACAACATGGGCGGCATCCCCACGAATTATCACGGCGAGGTGCTGACCAAGAAGGACGGCGACGACAACGCGGTGATCCCCGGCCTGATGGCAATCGGCGAAGCCGCCTGCGTCTCCGTGCACGGCGCCAACCGCCTCGGCTCCAACTCGCTGATCGACCTCGTCGTGTTCGGCCGCGCCGCCGCGCTGCGCCTTGCGGAAAAGCTCACGCCCAACGCCAAGCAGCCCGAGCTGCCGGCGAACTCGGCCGAGATGGCGCTCGGCCGTCTCGACCATTACCGCTACGCCTCGGGCGGCACGCCGACCGCAAAGCTGCGCGAAGGCATGCAGCACGTGATGCAGAACAATTGCGCGGTGTTCCGCACCGGCGAAGTGCTGAGCGAAGGCCAGAACCTGATCGCGAAGGTCCACAGCGGGATCACCGACATCGCCGTCTCCGACCGCTCGCTGGTGTGGAATTCGGACCTCGTCGAGACGCTGGAATTCGACAACCTGATCTCGCAGGCGGTGGTGACGATGAACTCGGCCGCCAACCGCACCGAGAGCCGCGGCGCCCATGCCCGCGAGGACTTCTCGGAGCGCGACGACAAGAACTGGATGAAGCACACGCTGGCCTGGCTGGACGATGCCGGCAAGGTCAGGATCGAGTATCGCCCGGTTCACAACTACACCATGACCAACGACGTTCAGTACATCCCGCCCAAAGCTCGCGTTTACTAAACGTCGCGCTTGTATTGATCGAACAGCGAAGGCCTTAATCGAATGGTTGAATTCGCACTTCCGAAGAACTCCAAGATATCAGGCGGCAAGACCTGGCCGAAGCCTGCGGGCGCGACCGAGCTCCGCGAGTTCAAGGTCTATCGCTGGAATCCGGATGACGGCAAGAATCCGAGCGTCGACACCTATTATGTCGACACCAATGATTGCGGTCCGATGGTGCTGGACGGCCTGATCTGGATCAAGAACCACATCGACCCGTCGTTGACCTTCCGCCGCTCCTGCCGCGAAGGCGTCTGCGGCTCCTGCGCGATGAACATCGACGGCCAGAACACGCTGGCCTGCACCAAGTCGATGCACGACGTGAAGGACGGCGCGGTGAAGATCAACCCGCTGCCGCACCAGCCGGTGGTGAAGGACCTCGTCCCTGACCTCACCAATTTCTACGCGCAGTACGCCTCGGTCGAGCCCTGGCTGAAGACCACCTCGCCGACGCCGCAGAAGGAATGGCGCCAGAGCCACGAGGACCGCGAGAAGCTCGACGGTCTCTACGAGTGCATCCTCTGCGCCTGCTGCTCGACCTCCTGCCCGAGCTATTGGTGGAACAGCGAGCGCTATCTCGGCCCCGCCGCGCTGCTCCAGGCCAACCGCTGGGTGTCGGATTCGCGGGATGAGGCGACTGGCGAGCGGCTCGACAATCTCGAGGATCCGTTCCGGCTCTACCGCTGCCACACCATCATGAACTGCGCCAAGGCCTGCCCGAAGGGCCTCAACCCGGCCGAAGCCATCGCCGAGCTCAAGCTCAAGATGGTCGAACGGCAGATCTGAGGCGAAGTCCCCCCTTTGCGCCCCGGCCAAACCGGCCGGGGTGTCCTGCATTTGCCGTCAATTCGAGCAGAATTTTCTCTGACCCGCTGGGCGCGCAAGTTTCCGGCTCACAACCAGCGGTTCCAGCACAAGCTGCTTCCTTCCTCACGCGGGATTCAGTTAAGCTCCCGTCAGGGACGGAGCGACTGTGCAGAGGGCGCAACGCAACTCGCTGAGGCTGTTGCAGTGGATGATGGCGGCATCCCTGGCGCTGCCGATTGCGCTGTTCGCCGTCGCCGCCGCGATCTCCTACACGTCGACCAAGGATACCGCCGACCGCGAGATCGAGCGGACGGTCGATGTCGCCCATGAGCACGCGCTCAAGGTCTTCGAGACCATCGACCGCAGCCTCGCCGAGCTCAACGAGGTCGTGCGCGGCCTGCCCGACGACGTCATCCGCGCCCGGGAGCCGACGCTGCATCGCCGGCTGAAGCGGCTGAGCGATTCGCTGCCGCAGCTCAAATCGGCCTGGATTTTCGATGCGAACGGGAAGGCGCTGGTCAACAGCCTCGTCTCGCCGCCGCCGGACCTGAGCTTTGCCGACCGCGATTACTTCTATGCTCATGTCGACCAGAGCATCGGCACGTTCATTGGCACGGCCCTGACGCCACGGCCGCCCTATCAGGGCGCCCGCTTCTTCGGGGTCAGCCGCCGCCGCGAGTCCGACGACGGCCGCTTCATCGGCGTGATCCAGGCTTCGGTGCTGCCGGAATATTTCGAGAGCTTCTACGCCAGAATCGGGTCCGATCCCGGCAGCTTCCTTGCGATGGGCCGCACCGACGGCGCGATGCTCACGCATTTTCCCCGGCTCGACCACGAGCTTCGGCTCGATCCGACCGGACCGGTGGGCCAGAAAATCGCGGCCCAGCCCCAGCACGGCCTCATCACCGTCGCCTGGCCATCGGACGGAATCGAGCGGCGCATCGCCTACCGGCGCGTCGCCGAATATCCGATCTATGTCAGCGCCGGGCTCGAGACCTCGGCGATCCGCGCCCGCTGGCTCGCGACCATCGGCCAGCATCTGGTGTTCGGCATTCCCGCCACCGCGCTGCTGTTCCTGCTGCTGGCGCTCGCTCTGCGGCGCACCCAGCACCTCCAGGCGGAGGCTGCAAGGCGGCGCGAGGCCGAGGAGGCGCTGAAGCACAGCCAGCGCCTGGAAGCGCTCGGCCAGCTCACCGGCGGCGTCGCGCACGACTTCAACAATCTCCTGACGGTGATCCGCGCTTCCGTCGATCTCCTGAACCGCCCGCAGCTGACGGAGGAGCGGCGACAGCGCTACATCACGGCCATTGCGGATTCGGTGGCGCGCGCGGCCAAGCTGACCTCGCAGCTGCTCGCCTTCGCGCGGCGCCAGACCCTCAAGCCGGAGGTGTTCGACGTCGGCGCGCGGGTGCAGTCGCTGCACGACATGCTCGCCACGCTGCTGGGCCCCGCGATCGAGATCGTCATGCAGCTGCCGGCGGAGCCGTGCCTCGTCAATGCCGATGCCAGCCAGTTCGAGACGGCGCTGATCAACATGGCGACCAATGCGCGCGATGCCATGCAGGGCCAGGGGCGAATCGTCTTCAAGGTCGAGGCCACGACGGCCGTTCCGGACACGCTGGCATCGACTGGCCCGGGCATGGCAGGCCACGGCTTCGTCCGCGTAACCGTCAGCGACACCGGTGTCGGCATTCCCGCCGCGCGGCTCGGGCGCATCTTCGAGCCGTTCTTCACCACCAAGCAGGTCGGCCACGGCACCGGCCTCGGCCTGTCCCAGGTGTTCGGCTTCGCCCGACAGTCCGGCGGCGAAGTGACTGTCACGAGCGAGGTGGGGCGCGGCAGCACCTTCTCGCTCTATCTACCGCGCGTGCCGCCGGACCTGCTGCCGCAGCGCCAGGCGCCCAACACGGCGCCGGCGGTGGCCGGCAGCGGCATGTCGGTCCTGGTGGTCGAGGACAATATCGAGCTGGCGAATTTCGCCGCCGACGGCCTCACCGAGCTCGGCTACAGCATCACTCTGATCGACAACGCGACCGATGCGCTCGCCGAGCTCGTCGTGGACGCCGACCGCTTCGACGTCGTGTTCTCGGACGTGGTGATGCCCGGGATGACCGGGCTCGATCTGGCGCAGGCGATCCGCGACCGCAGCATCGGCGTGCCGGTCGTGCTGACCACCGGCTACAGCCAAGCCCTGTCGCAAGAGGGCGTTGCCGGCTTCGATCTCGTGCAAAAGCCCTATTCGATCGAGGAATTGTCGCGCGTTCTGCATCGGGCAGCCCGGATCAGGCGCGTCAGGGACGGCGCCGCCGAATAGGGGCCCGCGGAACCTCATGGGAACCGGCTGAGTTCCCTTCGCGTTGTCCGCTCATGCACAAACCGGCCGCGACGCGCGAACAGGGCAAGAAGCCGCCCATCATCGATATCCAAGGCGAGAACGGCGACGACGTGACACCGCCGCCGCCCGAGCTGGTCGAACCCGACCCCGAACTGTCACCGGAGGAAGCCGAGCAGGTCCGCAAGGATTATCTGCTGACGCGGTTCTGGATCAGCGCCCGCGGTTTCTGGGGCCGCAACGGCGACCGCCTCGCCTGGCCGTTCTCGATCGGTCTCGTCCTGCTGATCGTGCTGACCGTCGGCTTCCAATACGGCATCAATGTCTGGAATCGTGCGATCTTCGACGCCATCGAGAAGCGCGATGCGGCGAGTGTCTTCCATCTCACCGCAATGTTCTTCCCGCTCGCGATCGGCAGCATCGTGCTCGCAGTCGTGCAGGTGTTCGCGCGCATGGGCATCCAGCGGCGCTGGCGCGCCTGGCTGACCGCGAGCGTGCTGACACGGTGGCTCAAGAACGGGCGCTACTACCAGCTCAACCTCGTCGGCGGCGATCACGGGAATCCGGAATACCGGATCGCGGAGGATCTTCGCATTGCCACCGACGCGCCGGTCGATTTCATTGCCGGCGTCACCTCCGCGCTGCTGTCGGCCGCGACCTTCATCGTCGTGCTCTGGACCATCGGCGGCGCGCTCACCGTCACGCTCGGCGGCTCGTCGGTGACCATTCCCGGCTTCCTCGTGATCGCCGCGATGCTCTACGCCGCGATCGCATCCGGATCGATCACGGTGATCGGCCGGCGCTTCGTGCAAGTCTCGGAGGATAAGAACCAGGCCGAGGCCGATTTCCGCTACACCCTGACACGCGTACGCGAGAACGGCGAAAGCATCGCACTGCTCGGCGGCGAAGAGGAGGAACGCGACGGCCTCGATCGCAACTTCACGAACGTGCTGCGGCAATGGGCGCGGCTCGCCGGCCAGCACATGCGCACCACGCTGGTGTCGCAAGGATCGAGCCTCGTTGCGCCGGTCGTGCCGCTTCTGCTCTGCGCGCCAAAATTCCTCGACGGCTCCATGACGCTGGGGCAGGTGATGCAGGCCGCATCCGCCTTCACCATCGTGCAGAGCGCGTTCGGCTGGCTGGTCGACAATTATCCGCGGCTCGCCGACTGGAACGCCTGCGCGCGCCGCATCGCCTCATTGATGATGTCGCTCGACGGCCTCGAGCGCGCCGAGCAGGGCGATGGCCTCGGCCGCATCAAGCGCGGCGAGACCAGCAGCGAGGCCATGCTGGAGCTGAAGGATCTCTCGGTCACGCTCGACGACGGCACCGCGGTGGTCGGCGAGACCGAGGTGGTGATCGAGCCCGGCGAGCGGCTCCTGGTCGCCGGCGAATCCGGCACCGGCAAGAGCACGCTGGTGCGCGCCATCGCCGGCCTATGGCCCTGGGGCGGCGGCAGCGTGAATTTCCATGCCGACCGCCGACTGTTCATGCTGCCGCAGCGGCCCTATGTGCCCTCCGGCTCGTTGCGGCGGGCGGTCGCCTATCCCGGCGCGGCCGACCACTGGACCTTGGACGAAATCGGCGAAGCCCTGCACAAGGTCGGCCTCGATCATCTCAAGGAAAAGATCGAGGAGGAAGGACCATGGGACCAGACCTTGTCGGGCGGCGAGAAGCAGCGCCTCGCCTTTGCGCGGCTGCTGCTGCACAACCCCGATATCGTCGTGCTCGATGAGGCGACCTCCGCGCTCGACGAGAAGAGCCAGGACAAGATGATGAAGATGGTCACCGACGCGTTGCCCAAGGCGACCATCGTCAGCGTCGCGCACCGCGCCGAGCTGGAGGCTTTCCACAGCCGCAAGATCGTGCTGGAGCGGCGCAAGGGCGGCGCCAAGCTCGTCAGCGATATCGACCTGATTCCGCGCAAGGGCAGGCGCCGGCTGCTCGGGCGATTCTTGCGGCAGCGCAAGGCTCCAAGGAAGGCGGCGTGAGGCTCTCTCCGTCGTCCCGGACAAGCGCGCAGATCCGGGACCGATACCCACAGGAGGGAAGTTTGACGAAGACTCGGAGTGAGCGTGTCGCATCACACCCCTCCCTGGGGTTATGGGTCCCGAGTTCGCTTCGCGCCCCGGGACGACACCGGTGATCGAGCGTTGGAGTCCCCATCAAAACCGGCTATGCATGCGCCGCCTGCAACGAGGATCTGCTGCTTGACGTCCGACAATGCCCCTTCGTCCGCGCCGTTCGGCGCGTTCGCGCCCAATGCGGCGCAGGCCGCAATCATCCGCCTCGCTCAACGATCCGGGCTGAAGCGCGGCGCGTTCCGGCCCTGGATGTCGCGGCTGGTCAACCTGCTGCGCAGCGGCCCTGTCGACGTGCAATACCAGGGCGCCTCGTTCCGCCTCCATCACCAGGGCAGCGCGACCGAGCGCGGCGCGCTGTTCAATCCGGACTACAATCTCGACGAGCTCGACTTCCTGTGCCAGCACACCCCCGCGGGCGGCGTGTTCGTCGATGTCGGCGCCAATGTCGGCACGTTCGCACTGGTGATGGCACGGCAGGTCGGGCCATCAGGAAAAGTGGTGGCGATCGAGCCGCATCCGCTGACCTTCGCACGGCTCTCCTTCAACCACGCCGCATCGAAGACGCCGCAGGTTCGCCTGGTCCAGGCCGCCGCGGGCGACAGCGACGGCGAGCTGATGATCGAGAGCGGCGGCGGCAATCTCGGCGCCACCCACGTCGTCACCGGCACGGCCAGTGCCGAGGCGATCAACGTGCCGTCGCTGCGCTTGATGCGCATTCTGGAGGAGGCCGGCGTCGGGCAGGTCGATTCGCTCAAGATCGACGTCGAGGGCTTCGAGGACCGCGTGCTGATCGGCTTCTTCCGCGACGCGCCACAATCGCTGTGGCCGCGTGCGGTGGTGATCGAGCATCTGTCACAAAACGAATGGCAGCAGGATTGTATTGCCGACATGGTCGGGCGCGGCTTTACGATCGTGCGGAAGACACGAAGCAATACGTTTCTGTCCCGCTGACAGGGACGAACAAGGGAGGTTAGCGATGATCGACCATCTGGGTTTCTCCGTCTCCGACTATGAGCGCGCCAAAGCGTTCTACGTGAAGGCGCTGGCGCCGCTCGGCTACAGCCTGATCATGGAAGTCACGGCCGAGCAGACCGGTCACGCTGCGGCCGCGGGCTTCGGCGCCGAGGGCAAGCCCGATTTCTGGATCGGCGGCGAGGGCGCGATGAACAAGCCCGTGCATGTCGCTATTCGCGCCAAGGACCGCGGCACGGTCGATGCATTCTACAAGACGGCGATGGCGGCCGGCGGCCGCGACAACGGTCCGCCCGGCATCCGTCCGCATTATCACGCGAACTATTACGGCGCCTTCGTGCTCGATCCCGACGGCCACAATATCGAGGCGGTCTGCCACACGCCGGAATAAACCGGGCTTCGAAGCGGGTGGCGCGGAACATCGGCGCTGCGCCGTCGTTGTTGTTCTCTGCACAACGATCCCGATGGTGCCGATGCCGATCGAACCGCCCGAGATTCCGCCCTCGACGCCCGGTACGCCAACTGAGCCACCGCCCGGAATCCCGCCCGGCAATCCGCAGCCCGAAATCACGCCGCCGGTGCGCGAGCCCGGCTCGCCGCCGCGGCCCGACGAATTGCCGGGCCGCATGCCTGAAGAGATTCCATCGCGCGGCCCGCATGGACCGCTTACGCCCAATCCTGCGACGGATGCAATTCCGCCGCGGGATCACGTGTGAAAGGGCCAACGAGTGCAAGGCGATTGCAACCAGCTTCTGAATGCGCAATGAACGTTGCCATAGTGAGATGATTTGCGTGCAGAAATAAATCGAGCCGCGGTTGCATCGCCCGCCACAATGCGGCCTAACGCGTAGCCGTTCATCACGACACTTCGACAAAGAACCTTCCGGGGAAGTTCACCACCATGACCAACCTTCGTTTCGTGCTGCTTGCGACGACGGCTCTGACCGCGATGCAATTGGCCAACACCGCATCGCATGCGCAAGACGCCGCGCCGCTCGTGGTCGCGCAGGCCCAGCCGCAAGACACGGGCCCTGACGGAAAACCGAAGCAGCCGCCGAAGGGACCGCCCGCAGCCGCGCCGCCTGCAGCACCCGCGCGCCCCGCGGCTCCGCCGCCCGCGGCAGCACCGCCGCACCCGCCTGCAGCGCCCCCGCCGGCAGCTGCCCCGCCGCGCCCGGCAGCGCCGCCACCGCCTCCGCCTCCCCCTGCGGCCCGTCCGGCACCTCCGCCGCCCCCGCCGCCGCCTGCTGCTCCGAAGCAGCCTTCGCCGCCTCCGGCCGCGGCGCCGCAGCAGCACGCCCCGACACCGCCGCCTCCGCCGCCCCCTGCCGCGCGCCCAGCTCCCACACCGCCGGCGCCGCCGCCTGCCGCACGCCCGGCTGCCCCGCCGCCTCCCGCGGCGGCGCCGCAGCAGCAGGCCCCGACCACGCCGCCGCCTGCGGCTCGCCCGACCCCGCCCCCTCCGCCGCCTCCGGCAGCGGCTCCGCCGGCCCGGCCGACGCCCGCGCCTGCGCCGACGGCAACACCGCCTGCTCCGACAGCTGCGCCCACGGCACGCCCCGGCGCGCCCGCGCCGGCGGCAACGCCGGCTCCGACTGCGACACCCGCAACGCCGGCTCCGGGCAGCACGCCCGGCGCACCGCCGGCTGGTCGCCCCGGCGCACCTCCGCCCGGCGTACGTCCTGGCGCGCCGCCACCCCCTCAGGGATCACCGGCCCCGGGCGCCACGCCCGCGCCAACGGCCACGCCGGCGCCCGGCAGCACTCCGCCGCCGCCGGCCGGACGACCGGGGTCGGCAACGCCCACACCCGGCGCAACCCCGGCTCCGACGGCGACGCCAGCCCCGGGACAACAGGGTGGAACGCCTCCTGCCGGCGCGCCCGCCGCCGGGACTCCGGCTGCGCCCCCGCAGGCGGGTGCCCCTGCCCGGCCGCCGGCACCTCCCGCCGGCGCCGCGGCTCCGACCGTGGTCCCCGGCACGCCCGCCGCAGCGCCGCCGCCCGACAGGGCACAATACAGACCGCCGACGGTCGCGCCCGCGTTCCGCGCCGCGCCGACGGTCGCAGCGCCCTTGCCGCCGCCGCCGCGTCCGCAACAGCGTGACCTGACGCCGCTCGCGATCGGTGCCGGCGTGGTGGCCGGCGCCGTGATCGGCGCCACCATCGCCGATCTCCATAGCCAGCGACGCGAGGTCGTCGAAGGCGGCCGCACCGTCTACACCGAGCCGGACCGCATCATCATCCGCGATCCGGGCGGCCAGGCCTATGTCCGCGGCAACGATCTCTATCGCTTCCGCTACGGCGCCCGCGACATCCGCACCGACACAGTCGGCGGCGAAACCCGCACCGTCGTGATCCGTCCCGATGGCAGCGAGGTGATCACCGTGGTCGGGCCGGACGGCTCGCTGCTCCGTCGTATCCGCAGGGACCCGCGCGGACGCGAGATCGTGATCATCGACAACACCTACCGCGATCCGCGGGCGGTCGGCGGCTTCTATGTCGACGTGCCGCCGCCGGTGGTCAGCATTCCCTACGATCGCTACATCGTCGACGCCCAGGAGGCGCCGCCGCAGGTGATCTACGAAACGATGCGGGCTCCGCCGGTGCAGCGGATCGATCGGCGCTACTCGCTCGACGAGATCCGTTACAGCCCGAACGTTCGCATGCAGATGCCGAGCATCGACGTCAACACGATCAACTTCGAGACAGGATCGTGGACCATTCCGCCGGACCAGGCGGCGCGGCTTCAAGTGATCGCCGACGGCATCAACCAGGCGCTCCAGGCCAACCCGCAGGAGGTGTTCCTGATCGAGGGCCACACCGATGCGGTCGGCAACGAGGTCGACAATCTGTCGCTGTCGGACCGCCGCGCGCAGGCCGCAGCCGAATTGCTGACGCAGCAGTTCAATGTGCCCGCGGAAAACCTGACGTCGCAGGGCTATGGCGAGCAATACCTGAAGGAGCAGACGCAGGGGCCGAGCCTGATCAACCGGCGCGTCACCGTCCGCCGCATCACGCCGTTGCTCAACGGCGGCCAGGCCAATGCGGCGCCTCCGCCGCGCCAGTAAGACCTTCGCAAGAAGACAATGGCCGGGAGCAATCCCGGCCATTTTTCTTATCACGCCGTCATTGCTTCCGACGGCAGACATGCCTCACAAACCGCGGCAACATGCCGGTGATCAGTGCCGCAACAGCCGCCGAGAATGCGCATGCCGGGGAATGCGCGCTTGAGCAATTGGTAGCGGCGGCCGAGATCTGCGGGATCACCACTGTCTAGCGCCTCCGATTCATCGAGCTCGGCGTGGCTCTTGACCGATGCATTGGCTCTGATGCCGTGGATGCGCTGGACCCAAGCCTCGCCTGTGGCGAGTGCACTCTCGAAGTGCGTTGGGTGTGCGCAATTGATCAGGAAGTATTCGCAAGCCCGCTCCGTTGCGTCGTCGACCGCCTCGATCGCCTCGCGCAGCGACTCTCCCCGGACGAGGCGGCCATCGGTTTCGACCGTGAAAGAGATCGCGACCGGAATGTCCTGCCTCTTGGCTGCACGGACCACGCCCACGGCTTCGTTGATGCTGTTCAGCGTGAATGCAGTCACCATGTCGGCGCCGGCCTCGGCGAAGGCCGCGATCTGGCCCAAGTGGTAGGCTTCCGCCTCCGCCGCGTCCATGTTGCCGGCCTTGTAGCCGTCGCCTCGCGGACCGATCGCGCCGTTGATGACGCAAGGCGTGCCGGGGGCCTCCCAAGCACCGCGCAATTCGTCGAGGAAGCGAATGGCGCGCATGTTGATGGCCTCGAGCCTGGCCGCATCATAGCCGAGCTTGGCGCCCCAATCAGGGTTGGCGCGCCAAGTCGGACTGTCGAGCACAAAGCCGAGCCCATGCTGCCGCGCGATACGCAGATAGGCTTCGTAGTACTGCCTCAAGTGCGCGCGGCCATCCGCGCTGTCGAGCAGCACGAATGCCGCAAAGTGGGGCAGCTCCAGCCCGTGGTGAAAGATAAGGGTTGTTTCCATGCCGCCGTCGGTCAGGAAAATGCCGCCGCCGCGCTGCGGCAGACCATGCCTGTATCTGGCCATTGATCGCTCCATCATTTGGACGGGCCCGCTCTCTTCATTCGGTCGCGCCATGCCCTTGTTCGGTCGCGGCATTTGGTGCCGCATAATGTCGCGTCGCTCTAGAAGCCCCGTGGTGCGGCTGAACTTCCACCGGCAAGCGTAGACAAATCAAAGATTTGCACGAGTCACTCGGAGAGGTGCTTGGTCCCAAGGGCCAATTTCCGCACCGTCGGTACAGTTCTGGAGACATCGATGGGAAAGGGCGAAGCGACGCGCGAGCGCATTCTCGAAATCGCGGAAGCGGCGGTGCTCGCAAAGGGCTTCGGCGCCACCTCGATCGAGGAGGTCATTGCCGAGGCCGGACTGACCAAGAGCGGCTTCTTCTATCACTTCAAGGACAAGAACGCGCTCGCACGGGAGATGCTGCGCCGCTACGTGGATACGAATGATCGCCTGTTCGACGAGATCTTCAAGCGCGGACGTGAGCTCTCCGACGACCCGCTGCAGTCGTTCCTGATCTCGCTGAAACTGCTCGCCGAAGTCATGGCCGATCTGCCGAACGGCCATCCCGGCTGCCTGATCGCCAGCATCTGCTATCAGGAGCGCTTGTTCGACCGCGATGTTCGCAATCTGACCGCGCAATCGGTCCGGAGCTGGAATGCGCACTTCCGCGAAATTCTCGACGGGATCGCCGCCGTCTATCCGCCCCGCGAGCCGATGGACCTCGACGATCTCGCGGAGATGATCTCGTGCGTGGTCGACGGCGCAATCATCATGTCGAAGACGCTCAACGACCCGAAGCGGCTGGAGCGACAGATCCTGCTCTTCCGCAGCTTTGTGAAGCTGGTCTTCACGCCGCCTCACTCGTCGTAAATTCATAGGGCGTGAGCGAACCAGGGCGGCCGCCCTGCCGCGCTCGCGTGCGGCAGGCATGTAGTTGTGCCCAGATTGGCAGTCGACCCGTCATCATTGTCGCGCAGCCAATCCCAGCGCGTCGGCCATGACACGGAACACGTCGGTATTGTCCATCGAGCCGTGCACGCGCTCGCTGCCCGGTCCGGTCGCGGTCAGGATGACATCCTCACCCGAATGCACGCTGGCGCCGACCAGCGCCGACAGATTGCCGGGGCGCAGCACCGCGCCCGGGACCTCCTTGTATTTGTCGTTGGCCTTGTAGGTGCCGTCGTCGCCGGCCTTGACGGTCGGCTCGTTGGGATTGTCGAGCTTCGGACGGAACGTCTCGTAGTGGTCGGGCAGGCTCGCCGAGAAGATGGCAAGCCGCCGGCTCACGTCGACGCGTGACGGATAACCTTCCGCATCCGGCGCGGGATAGTTGGGAAATCCGGCCTGATCGTAGACTCCGACGCGCTCGCGCAAGGGCACGTTGGGCGTCGTGCCCATGTCGTCATTCACCGTGCCGACGAGGCTGTTGGGATGATTGTGATCGGCCAGCACCAGGATGAGGGTGTCGTCGCCGCGTGCGCGCGCCCATTCGCGCGTCTGACGCACGGCGTTGTCGAGCATGATCGTGTCGTAGACGGCGCGCTCCATGTCGAGCAAATGCGCGTATTTGTCGATCATTCCGGATTCGACCATCAGGAAGAAGCCGCTCTCGTTCTTCGCGAGGATCTTCAGCGCCGCCTGGACCTGCTCGGTCAGGTCGGGCTGCTCGGGAAATTTCCTGACACCGCCGCCCTTCAGGAATTTGCGGTCGAGCACACCGTCCATGTTGCCGGTGGCGAACAGGCCGAGCAGCCGGCTCGTCTCCTGTTTTGCGGCAGCGGCGCTGAGCTCGCCCGCGGTGGTCGCCATCTGATAGCCGGCATCGCGAAACTTCGCGATGTAGTCGGTCTCGTCCTTGCGCTTGGAGCCGGTAGCCGACTTCGGCAGAAAATTCGCGCTGCCGCCGCCCATCATCACATCCGGTTTCGCCGCGAAGAACTGCTCGACGATGTCGTCATAGGCGGCGCGCCGACGAGTGTGCGCGACCATCGCCGCCGGCGTCGCGTCTTCGATCTCGGTATTGGTGACGATACCGATGGCCATGCCGAGCTGCCTTTTGGCAAGGCTCGTGATGGTTTCGACCTTGGGATCGTCGAGCGGGCTTGCGGTGCGGTCGGCATAGACGCCGAGGGCATTGACGGCGCTCTTGTGCCCGGTCGCATAGGCGCTCGCCGAGTTGGCGGAATCCGTGATGATCGAGTCCGAGCCGGCGGTTGCCACCAGCGCCATATGCGGCATGTCGTCGATGGCGAGCTTGCCGCGGCTCTTTCCTTCCGAAATCCCCTTGGACAGGATTCGCGCGGCGACCCGGTGCGCCGGCGACATGCCGTCGCCGATGAACAGGATGACGTTCTTCGCCTTGCGCGCGCCGGTGTCGTAGACCGTCCATGTGACGCTGCGCTGGCGCGTGCCGTCGTTCACGTCGACCACGATGCTGCCGGGCTTGGTCAGCGCGACGTCGCGCAGGATCAGGGCCGACTGCTCCTTGCCGTCCTCGCGCTCGATGAAGCTCCCGGAACGGCCGAACGCGGCCGCATAATCCGCGCCGTTCACCGTCACCTTCAACTTGGCGGGATCGACCAGACCGGGAAGCTCGACCTTGAAGTCGAATTTGGCTCCAGCGAGGATCTCGGCACGATCGATCGGATAGATCGTCTGCGCCTGCAGCGACCATGTCCAGCAAAGGACGATGAGAGAGGCGAGTGCCGATCTCGTGACCATGTTTGATGCTCCGCAATTCCGTTCCGATGGACACAGGAAGCTAGCGATCGAGCATGACACCGTCATTAAGCCCGTAGCCCGGATCGATCGAAGCGCAATCCGGGAATCTCATCGGCTTGGCAGCGGCCCCGGATTTCGCTTCGCTCGATCCGGGCTACGGGGCGTCAGTAATCGGTAGGGTGGGCAAAGGCGCGAGAGCGCCGTGCCCACCACTATCTCGGTCGCGGAAAGATGGTGGGCACGCTTTCGCTTTGCCCAGCCTACGACAGCGAGAGCGTCAGCCCTTGTCGCTCTCGAGCCGGAATATCTGCGAGCCTTCAGTGCCCGACAACAGGCCGGTCTTCGAATAGAGACCGAGCTTGGTGCGGGTGTCGGCGATGTCGAGGTTGCGCATGGTGAGCTGGCCGATGCGGTCGGCCGGCGTGAAGGCGGCGTCCTCGACCTTCTCCATGCTCAGCCGCTCCGGCGCATAGGTGAGGTTGGGGCTCTCGGTGTTGAGGATCGAATAATCGTTGCCGCGGCGCAGCTCCAGCGTCACCTCGCCGGTGACGGCGCGGGCGACCCAGCGCTGCGCGGTTTCGCGCAGCATCAGGGCCTGCGAATCGAACCAGCGGCCCTGATAGAGCAGGCGGCCCAGGCGCATGCCGCTGATGCGGTACTGCTCGATCGTGTCCTCGTTGTGGATGCCGGTGACGAGGCGCTCATAGGCGATGTGCAGCAGCGCCATGCCGGGCGCCTCATAGATGCCGCGGCTCTTGGCCTCGATGATGCGGTTCTCGATCTGGTCGCTCATGCCGAGGCCGTGGCGGCCGCCGATCGCGTTGGCCTCGAGGAACAGCGCGACTGGATCGGAGAAAGTCTGGCCATTCAGCGCGGTCGGCTGACCTTCCTCGAAGCGCACCACGACCTTCTCGGCCTTGACGGCGCAATCGTCGCGCCAGAACGGCACGCCCATGATCGGGTTGACGATCTTGATGCCACTGTCGAGGCTTTCGAGATCCTTGGCCTCGTGCGTGGCGCCGAGCAGATTGCTGTCGGTCGAATACGCCTTCTCGGCGCTCATCTTGTAGGCGAAGCCCTGCGCGGTCATGAATGCCGACATCTCGGCGCGGCCGCCGAGTTCGTCGATGAACTGCTGGTCGAGCCAGGGCTTGTAGATTTTCAGGCCGGGATTGGTGAGCAGGCCGTAGCGGTAGAAGCGCTCGATGTCGTTGCCCTTGAAGGTCGAGCCGTCGCCCCAGATGTTGACGCCATCCTCCTTCATGGCCGCAACAAGCATCGTGCCCGTCACGGCGCGGCCGAGCGGCGTGGTGTTGAAATAGGTGATGCCGCCGGTCGAGATATGGAAGGCGCCGGACTGGATCGCGGCGATGCCCTCGTGGACGAGTTGCGTGCGGCAATCGACCAGGCGCGCGTTCTCGGCGCCGAACTCCATCGCCTTGCGCGGGATCTCGTTATAGTCGGCTTCATCCGGCTGGCCGAGATTGGCGGTGTAGGCGTAGCAGCGCGCGCCCTTCTGCTTCATCCAGAGCAGCGCCGCAGAGGTGTCGAGGCCGCCCGAAAAAGCGATGCCGACTTTCTCACCCTTGGGCAGGCTTTTCAGGATCGTGGTCATGGGGCTTCCAATCGGGTCTCAAGCTGATGTGACGGATGGGTTTGACCGCGCGAATATCAAATTTCGCGGGGCTCGGCACCCCTTTAATGGCTCAAACCGAGGGTTCGGGGCCGGTCTTGCGGCCGAACAGGCGCTGGCGGAGCCGGTAGGCGGGCATGTTCAGCCGGCTCAGGGCGGCATCCACCGCCTCGTCCGAGAACCGCGTCCGCGGCCAGCGGTAAATCAGCGCGTAGGCGAACCAGATCACGACGAAGGTGACGAGGCCGGCGATCGAGACATCGGTAAAGAAGTGCCCGCCGAAGGCCATGCGCAGGGTGCTGGTGACGGCACCGAACACCACGGCGGCGGCATAGGCGAGCGGCCGCCACGCCGGCGGCGCCAGCGCGGCCGGCGCCAGCGTCCAGAATGCCGTTGCCCCTTCGCCGGAGAAGAACGAGCAATTGCGCCCGCAGCCGCCGCGCGGATCCCACCACGGCACGAATTGCTGGTCGCCCGCGAACTCGGTCACCACCACCGGGCGCGGGCGGCCCCAATAAGTCTTGAACGTCAGGTTGGTCAAAATGCCGGCCGACATGATCAGCGTGACCAGCAGGAAAATGATCGTGCGCCCGGGCACCATCAGCGGCCGGTCGGGCCGGACCATCTTGACCACGAGCGCGACGATCGAGGGAAGGGCGAACGCCCAGGCGATCCACATCGCCGCATCGCGCGCAAAGCCGGCCCACTCGTTCAGCTTGAGCGGAAAAGTCCTGGTCTCGGGGTCGAAGAACAGCGAAGCGAGCTTGAGGTCGAGCTCGGGATAGAGGCCGAAGGCGACGCCGATCACGAGCCACAGCGCCAGCGCAATGAAGAGTCCAGTCCGGTTCATGGCGCGCGGTTTAGCGGAGTGGGGCGGGGATGGAAACCCCGGAATCCGTCATTGCGAGCGACTTGTCCGCCGTAGCTCGAAGAGCGAAGGCGGAAGCGAAGCAATCCAGAATCTTTCCGCAGAGGGATCCTGGATTGCTTCGTCGCTTCGCTCCTCGCAATGACGGCGTCTCAATCCGGCCGCGAATTCGACGGCAGTGGCGGCGGCGGTTTGCGCGGGGGCGGCGGGATGCGCCAGGCTCCGGCATTGCGGCCGGCGATCAGCCAGTAGACCACGCCGGCAACGATGCCGGCGCCGGTCATGATTTCCAGGTGACGCCGCACGATGCCCTCGAACTGCAGCGTGTCGGCGTGGAAGGGAACAAGACCGAGATAGCAGGCGAGCCCGACGAGGCCCCCGCCGACGGCATAGGCGATCGCACTGCGGATGTAGAGCGCTTCGGTGATCGCGACGATCACCGCCGCCGGCACCAGCGCGAAGCCGGAGACGAAGATGAAGCCGAAGCCGAGCAGGATGTCGATCGTGCCCTGATCGACCGGACCGGCGCCGAGATCGGCGAATTCCGGAAACAGCAGCGCGACGACGACGATCATGCCGCCGACGAAGCAGGCGGCGAGAAAGCCGATGAAGATGACGACGAGGCGGCCGATCAGGGACATGACGAAAATGCCAACTCAGTCGTCATTGCGAGGAGCGCAGCGACGAAGCAATCCAGACTGCCACCGCGGAGATATTCTGGATTGCTTCGCTGCGCTCGCAATGACAGGAATGCGAGAGCGACGGCATGAACAACTCAATCCGTCATCGCCATGGCGCGCAGCGCCTGGCGTTCGCGCGCGGATAGCTTTTCGGTCTCCGACTTGAGCTGGCCGCAGGCGGCGAGGATGTCGCGGCCGCGCGGGGTGCGCACCGGCGAGGAATAGCCGGCGTTGAAGATGTATTCGGAGAACTTTTCGATCTGGTCCCAGTCCGAGCATTCATAGGCAGTGCCGGGCCAGGGATTGAACGGGATCAGATTGATCTTGGCCGGAATGCCCTTGAGCATCTTCACCAGCAGCTTGGCATCGTCGAGCGAATCGTTGACGCCCTTGAGCATCACATATTCGAAGGTGATGCGGCGCGCGTTGGAGGCGCCGGGATAGTCGCGGCAGGCCTGCAGCAGCTCCTTGATCGGATATTTGCGGTTGAGCGGCACCAGCTCGTTGCGCAGCTCGTCGCGCACCGCGTGCAGAGAGATCGCGAGCATGACGCCGATCTCCTCGCCGGCGCGCACGATGTTCGGCACCACGCCCGAGGTCGACAGCGTGATGCGGCGGCGGGAGATGCCGATGCCTTCGTTGTCGCCGACGATCAAGAGCGCATCGCGCACCGCGTCGAAATTATAGAGCGGCTCGCCCATGCCCATCATCACGATGTTGGTGACGCGGCGCGTGCCGTCCTCGCGATCGGCCCAGTCGTTGAGACGATCGCGCGCGACCATCACCTGGCCTACGATCTCGCCGGCGGTGAGGTTGCGCACCAGGCGCTGGGTGCCGGTGTGGCAGAAGGCGCAATTGAGCGTGCAGCCGACCTGCGAGGAGACGCACAGCGTACCGCGGTCGGTCTCGGGGATGTAGACGCATTCGACTTCATGCGCCTTTTGAACATTGTCGCCGCTCGGCAGACGCAACAGCCATTTGCGGGTGCCATCGTTGGAGATCTGCTCGGCCACGACCTCGGGCCGGTCCACGGTGAAATACTGGGCGAGCTCGGCGCGGATGCCCTTCGAGATCGAGGTCATGTCATCGAAGCTCTGGGCGCCGCGGAAATAGATCCAGTGCCACAGCTGCTGCACGCGCATCTTGCGCTGGGCCGGTGCGACGCCGATCTCGCCGAGGCGATCGGCAAGCTCGGCGCGCGACAGGCCGATCAGCGACGGTTTGGCCGGCGGCACATAGGTTTCGAGCGGAGTCTTCTCCACCAGGATGGCGTTGTGCGGCTCGGTCATCGGTTGCCTGAGATTGCTGCTGTCTCGTCATGCCCGGGCTTGTCCCGGGCATCCACGTTCTCCCCGCCGGAACCAGCGCGTGGATGGCCGGGACAAGCCCGGCCATGACGGCAGCACCTTTGGGATACCCCTATATAGCAACCGGAACCGCCGATTGCGACCTTATCGCCAGCAGACTTAACGCCCGCAGTCTTAACGCCTGCAGTCCTGCGCGATCTTGTCGAGCGCCTGGGCGAGGCCCTTCAGCGAAAACGTGTCGGTAGTCTCGGTGCCCTTGGCCGAGACGCCCTTGACGACGAGATCGGCGGATTTGCGCATGGCTTCGACCATCCGCTCCTCCTCGGCCGCGTTCTTGATCCAGAGCCCGTCGCCCTGCGTGTACATGGCGAAGGAGGCGCCGCCGACTTCGACGGTCGATTCCGAGCCGGGCTTCAGCGCATAGCCGATCATGACCGAGACTTCGTTGTTGACCTTCTCGGCCGGCCGGGTCGAGACGAAGGCATAGGCGGGATCGCGCGGCCGGTTCGGCGGGTTGGTTTTCGACGACGACGGCTTGGCCAGCGCGAAGCAGACCTTCTTGCCGTTCGGCGTCGCCGAATAGGCGCCCCAGGTGCCGAACTGCCCGATCAGGGTCGGCTCCGCGCCCCCCGCAACTGCCGCAGCCGGGGCCGCCGGTTTGCTCTCGGGCTTCGGGGTCGCCTTTGCGTTGGTGTTGGCCGGCGCAGCCGGCTTGGGGGTCGCCTCTTTTGGGGCAGAACCGGACTTGGGCGCCGGTTGCGCCGTCTGCGCCCGCGCAGAAACGGCGATTCCCCCGGCCGCCACGCCAGTCGTCAAAGCTAAAATCAGCACCCGCCACATGCCGCAGTGGTTCCCTCAATATTGTGACTGGAAGATGGCCCGAGCGCGCGTTGTCCCCGGCCAGGGATAGCCGGGAAAGTCCAATTTGGGAAGGCAGTTAGCGGTATCGGCGGCGGTTACGCCTTGGATCTGGCGGCGCGTCGAGCGGCCCATTGCGCCTCGGTCCAGCCGAGCAGATCCTCGGCACCGGAACTGCGCAAATGCGCGCCGCCGTCGATCACCACCATCTCGCCATTGATGTAGGCGGCACGGTCCGAGACCAGGAAGCTGGCGAGATCGGCCAGTTCGCTGTGCTCGCCGGTGCGCCCAAGCGGGTTGCGCGAGGACCAGCCCTCGTCGCGGCCTTCGGGACGGAGCTGCCCGGTGGCCCCTGCGGTCGGAAACGGGCCCGGCGCGATCGCGACGGTGCGGATGCGCTTCGGGCCCCATTCGACCGCAAGGCTCCTGGTCATCGCCAGCAGCGCCGACTTCGCCATTGCCGAGGGAACCGTGAAGGCGCGGCCGGCGATGGTGGAGGTCGACAGGATCGACAGCACGACGCCGGCATGCTTGGCCTCGATCCAGCGCCGGCCGGCGGCGAGCGTGCAATACATCGCGCCGTGGAGCGTCGGCGCCAGGATCGCATCCGCGGCGCGGAAGGAGAGATGCTCGCTTTGTGCGATGAAGGTGGCAGCGGCATTGTTGACGAGAATGTCGAGCGGCGCCTCGCGCCAGATCGCATCCATCATGTTGTCGACGGCCACACCGTCGCGGATATCGCAGGCGATCGCGGTGACTTTGCCGCCAGTCTCTTCGCGCATCTCGCGCGCCGTTGCCTCGAGGCGATCGAGCTTGCGGCCGCAGATCACGAGCTCGGCGCCGAGCGCGAGGAAGCGGCGGCCCATCGCGGCGCCCAGGCCCGAGCCGCCGCCGGTGATGAGGATGCGCTTGGTCTCGAGCAGGCTTGTTTCAAACATCGTTTGAATCCTTTCTCCGCGAATTTCGTCATTGCGAGCGCAGCGAAGCAATCCAGACTATTTCCGCGGTGCGGACTCTGGATTGCTTCGCTGCGCTCGCAATGACGGGAGGTTAGGCCGTCGCGTGGTCCGAGACAAAGAATCCGGATTGTCCGGCCGCAGTAAATCCGGCAGAAACGACCCAACTATAATTCCACTCGAAACGCTCTCAAGGTGCCGCCATGAAAGCCATCCTCTGCTCGCAATATTGCCAGCCCGACGACCTCGTTCTGACTGAGGTGCCGGATCCGGTGGCAGGGCCCGGCGAAGCCGTGATCGCGATCAAGGCCGCGGCGCTGAATTTCTTCGACATCCTGATGATCCAGGGCAAGTACCAGATCAAGCCGCCATTCCCGTTCTCGCCGGCGGCGGAAGTTGCCGGGGTGATCGAGAGCATCGGCGCCGGCGTCACTGACCTCAAGGTCGGCGACCGCGTCGTCGCCTCCTGCGGCCACAATGGCGCGCGCGAGAAGATCGCGCTGCCGGCGGCATCGATCGTGAAGATCCCCGACAGTCTCGACTACGACCGCGCGGCCGGCATCATCATCATCTACGGCACCGCGCTGCACGCGCTGGAGGATCGCGCCAGCCCCAAGCCGGGCGAGACGCTCGCCGTGCTGGGTGCAGCTGGCGGCACCGGCCTTGCGGCCTGCGAGCTCGGCAAGCTGATGGGCTTGAAGGTGATCGCTTGCGCCTCATCGGACGAGAAGCTCGAATTCGCCAAAGCGCATGGCGCCGAGCTGACGCTGAACTACGCCAAGGAAGATCTGAAGGAAGGCCTGCGCAAGCTCACCAATGGCAAGGGCGTCGACATCATCTTCGATCCGGTGGGTGGTGCTTACGCCGAACAGGCGCTGCGCTCGATCGCATGGGAAGGCCGCTTCCTCGTCATCGGCTTTGCGGCCGGCGACATTCCCAAGATGCCGCTGAACCTCGCGCTGCTGAAGGGCTGCGACATCCGCGGCGTGTTCTGGGGCGCCTGGACGCGGCTCAACCCGGCGAAAAATCGCGCCAATCTCGAGAAGCTGGTGAAGTGGACCGCGGAAGGCAAGATCTCATCGCATGTCGACCGCACCTTCCCGCTGGCCCAGACCGCGGATGCGCTGAAGGTGCTCGCGGGCCGTCAGGCTATGGGCAAGGTGATCCTGCATCCGTGATCGCAATGTCATCGCGACGCTGTTTCAACATCCACAGCTGTCATCGCCCAGCTCGACCGGGCGATCCATTATTCCAGAGACGTTAGTGATCTAGCCGAGACGCCGCGGTGTACTGGATTCCCCGCTTGCCGCCTACGCTCAGGCTTCGGCGTGCCCAAGACCGAAACCTCGGCGAAGCCTTGGCGTAGCCGGGTCGCGGGGAATGACAGCGGAGGGGGAGACGGGCAGCGTCGACGACCGCGACATCGCAAAGCTGCGCCTGCCGCCGCATCGTAAAATCCTCTCAACCATCGCGAGCAAAATTGCGGTGCATTCCGCCGCGCCGCCGTAATCAAACCCAAATATTTCCAGATTCGCGCAAACCACCGTCGTTTTTTGGGCTGAATCGGACGGCGATTTACCGGTTCCAGTTAGCGGGGACCTCTGGACAACAACAAGAAGACTGAAGCCGGGACTGCCCCTGCGTTGCGTCAGTAAAGGGGAGCATCACACCATGGAGACGACGGCCTACCGTCTGTCGAAGGAATCGCACGCGCACGATTCCGATCGATCTGCATCACATCCGCCCATCGCGTCCTATATCCGTGCACGTGCCAAGCGCGCCGAGCTCGCGCAGGACGATCCAATTCCACTGTTTCTGTCCGATCCGCTCGGTGCGCCGGACCCGAGCGAATATGCACCGGTGACATTGCGCTCCAGAATGGTCCCAAGTGTGCTCGCGGCCGTTCTGGCGGCATCCACTCTGGCAGTTCTGGTCACACTGTTTCAGTCCGACTTGCGCGGCCTCTTCGCCACTCATGCCGATAGCTGGGTCCGCATCATGGCGGACCCAGCGATGGCGTCGGCCAGCGCACCGACCACACCGCAGATCCCGCCCAAGGATGCGGCCCGCGTGAGCGACACGAGGCTGGCGAGCGCCGACACCCAGGCTCTCTCTGCACCTGCCGCACCGAGTCGCGAGGCGATCGCGACCGCCTATCAGACGGCGCTGCAAGTCCAAGGACAAACCCAACCAGCGCCCGCGCCCGTCGCGGCGCCGCCCGCACCGCCTGCGCCCGCGAAGACGCTCGATGCTGACACGCTGGCCGCGCTGATGACGCGCGCGAAGAGCCTGTTGGGCGTCGGCGATATTGTTGCTGCCCGCCTGCTGCTTGAACGCGCGGCCAATGCACAGGATGCCACGGCTGCGTTTCTGCTGGCGCAGAGTTATGACCCGGCCGTGCTTGGCACCAGCGACTCGCGGCGCATCGCCGCTGACGCGACCGCCGCGCGCGACTGGTATCAAAAGGCTGCCAGTCTCGGATCGGCGGAAGCGCGCCAGCGCCTCGCCCAATTCTCGAATTAGGCCAATTCAGAGGGGACATCATGCGTAACACTTTGAAAATGGCGCTTGCCGCCATCACGACCATCTGTGCCTTCGCCGCCCACGCCGAGCAGGCCGAATACGATCCGGCCAAGGTCTCGGACAGCCTGAAGGCCATCTTCCAGTTCGGCTCGACCTCGACCAAGCAGGCGCTGAACGCCAACACCGTCACGCTGATCACGGGCACGATCGGTGGCACTTATGTGCAGTTCGGCGCCGACCTCGCCTCGGTGCTCGACGACGGCAACAAGATCCGCGTGCTGCCGATCGTCGGCCGCGGCTCGGTGCAGAGCGTCGCCGACATCCTGTTCCTGCAGGGCGTCGATCTCGGCATCGTGCGCGCAGACACGCTCGACTATCTCGAGCGCAAGGGCTTCGCCAAGGACATCAAGAAACAGTTCACTTACGTGACCAAGCTCTACAATGAAGAGATGCAGGTCATCGCGCCGAAATCGATCGCAACGCTGAAGGACCTCGAGGGCAAGAAGGTCAGCGTCGATCTGCCCAATGGCGGGACCTTCGTCACCGCACTGACGGTGTTCGAGCGGCTCGGGATCAAGGCGAACTTCGTCTATGTCGAGCAACGCATCGCGATGGAGAAGCTGAAGGCCGGGCAGATCGATGCCGTCATCGTGGTCGGAGGCAAGCCGTACAAATCGGTCTCGACCTTCGGCAATGACGGCCGCTTCCATCTCGCGAAGGTGGACTATGCAAAGCCGCTGCAGAGCGACTATCTGCCGGCAACCCTGACCGCCAAGGACTACCCGAATCTCATCAAGGAGGGTGAGAGCGTCGACACGATCGCGGTGCCCGCGGTGCTCGCGGCCTACAATTGGGCGCCCAACACCGAGCGTTATCGCAAGCTCGCGCTGTTCGTGGACGCGTTCTTCACGAAATTCACGGCACTGCAGAACCCGCCCTTCCATCCCAAGTGGAAGGAGGTCTCGCTGGCGGCGCCGCTTTCCGGCTGGAACAGATTGCCGGTGGCGCAGCAATGGCTCGACAAGCACGGCATCGAGCCGGTGACACGGCAGCGCTTCGAGGCGTTCTTGAAGCAGAGCCCTGCGGCAGCAACCGTGTCTGATGCGGACAAGGAGACGCTGTTCAGGCAATTCCAGGCGTGGGACGCGGAGAAGGCTCGGGCGGAGAAGAAATAGCGGCCGTCATTGCGAGGAGCGGAGCGACGAAGCAATCCAGAATCCCTCCGCGGAAAGAGTCTGGATTGCTTCGCTTCGCTCGCAATGACGATGCTCGCGGCAGCAGCAGCCACACACTCACTGTCATCGCCCGGCTTGACCGGGCGATCCAGTACTCCGTGACGTCAGTGATTGAATCGAGAGGCCGCGGCGTACTGGATGCCCCGGTCAAGCCGGGGCATGACAGCGGAATGTGTGGTTGAATCCGCCTTGACTACGCCGCTTCCACGTCCGCCTCGCTCACCCCGCGCTTCAGCGCGGCGCGGGCGGCTTCGCGGTGCTCGTTCGTGATGTGGCCGGCAACCATGCGGATGGCGGTGGCGAGCACGGCGGCGTCATCGGCGAAGCCGAGCATCGGCATGACGTCGGCGACGAAGTCGAACGGCAGGATGAAATAGGCGATCGCGCCTAACAGCGAGGCCTGGACGTGGCGCGGCGTCTGCCGGTCGAACGCGCAGTAATAGGCCGCAAGCAGATCCTCGGCGAACGGCAGTTGTGCGGCGACGCGCTTCAGCTTGCGCCAGAAGCGGCGACGCACGCTCTCGCGATCTTCCGCAAGCCGATCGGCCGGCTCAAAGCCAATACTGTGCTCGGCAGCCATGCTCCAACTCCCCGTTCAGCAAGGGGCGGCGGATCGCCGCATGCCCTGGCGATCACAAGATGGGGATGCGGCCGGGCGCTGCAAGATGTCAGCTAGGTGTCAGCTAAGCCGTCGGCTTGGCGATGGCGTTCATCGCCTTGGCGAGCTCGATGTCGCGCGCCGTGACGCCGCCGGCATCATGGGTCGACAGCACCACCTCCACGGTCTTGTAGACGTTACGCCATTCGGGGTGATGATCCATCTTCTCGGCGACCAGCGCGGCGCGGCTCATGAAGCCGAACGCCTCGTTGAAATCCTTGAAGACAAAGGTTTTCCCGATGGCGTCGCGGCCTTGGACGTCGGTCCAGCCGGGTAGTCCGCCCAGCGCCTGCCTGCGCGCCTCTGCCGAGAGCCGTTCTGACATGACCATCTCCGTCCTTCAGGGGAACTTTACCCTAACACCGCGCTGACGCCCGGGTTCACACGGGGATTTCCTCGATCCGCTAACCATGACGGAGATGTAACCCCGCCGGACAAGAAATTTGCTACAATTGCGGGCGTAAATCGCCGGCCAAGATGAAACTGAGCCTGAAGCGCCTGTTTGGGAGATCTATGACCGGGGGATTGGACCTGACCGAAGCGCCCCCTCCGCCTTCGCCGCGATCCGCGGCGCGGAAGACGGCTCTCGTGTCTCTGGCCCTGGTGCTCGCGATCATCGGCGCGCTCGCCGGCGGCTACTATTTCGCGATGCGACCGGTGACGCTGAGGATCGCGGTCGGCCCTGCCAACAGCGACGACGTCAAGGTCGTGCAGACGCTGACGCAAGGCTTCGCGCAACACAAGAGCCAGGTGCGGCTGCGCCCGATCCAGACCGACAGTGCCATCGCCAGCGCCAGTGCGCTCGCGGACGGCAAGGTCGACCTCGCCATCGTGCGCGGCGACCTCGAGGTGCCGAAGAACGCACAGGCGGTCGCGACCCTGCGCAAGAACGTCGTGGTGCTGTGGTCCGTGCCCGCCAAGGGCAAGAAGAAGGGCGCGAAGATCACCAAGATCGCGCAGCTCGCCGGCCATCGCATCGGCGTCGTCGGCCGCACCCAAGCCAACGTCAACCTCCTCAAGGTGATCCTGCAGCAATATGGCGTCGATTCCGCCAAGGTCGAGATCGTGCAATTCCCGGCGAACGAGGTTGCCGACGCGATCAAGGCGCAGAAGGCCGACGTCTATCTCGCGGCCGGCCCGGTCAACAGCAAGATCACGGCCGACGCGATCGCGGCATCTATCAAGGAGGGCGGCACGCCGACCTTCCTCGAGATCGATTCGGCGGACGCAATCGCACAGAACCACCCGGTCTACGAAGCCTCGGAGATCCCTGCCGGCACCTATGGCGGCTCGCCCGCCCGACCCGAGGACGAGGTCAAGACCATCAGCTTTTCGCATCACATCGTGGCGCGCAAAGGCGTGTCCGAGACCACCATCGCGGCGTTCACGCGCCAGCTGTTCGCCGTGCGGCAGCAATTGGTGACGGAATTCCCGCTGGCGGCAAAGATCGAAACGCCCGATACCGACAAGGACGCCGTGATCCCGGTGCATCCGGGTGCGGCCGCCTTCGTCGACGGCGAGGAGAAGACCTTCCTCGACAAATACAGCGATTACATCTGGTGGGGCTTGATGGCGCTGTCCGCCATGGGCTCGATCGGCGCGTGGTTTGCGGGCTATCTGAAGAAGGACGAGCGCGACAACAACAGCCATCTGCGTGATCGGCTGTTGGACATGATCGCGGCCGCGCGCAAGTGCGAGACCACCGAAGAGCTCGACCAGATGCAGACCGAAGCCGACGACATCCTGCGCGATACGCTGCGCTGTTACGATCACGGCGCGATCGAGGAAGGCGCGCTCACCGCCTTCAACATTGCCCTCGACCAGTTTCATTCGGCGGTCGCCGACCGCAAGGCCCTGCTGATGAGCCTGCCGCAGAACCTGCAGCGCGCCGGCGCGCAATTCCGGGCCGCCGGCAACGCCTGAGCCTGCGCTTGCGCGCGTTATTGCTGCGTCACATTGTCTCAATATAGCTTGCTCCGTCATCCCGGGCGCGCAACGCGCGAACCCCGGAATGAGGTGCCTTCCTGCAAGCTCGGGTTCGGAGCCATCTTCATGAACATTAGGTTCTCCCGCCGCCGCTTCCTCGCCACCGGCGCGGGTGCACTCGGCACGATGGCGATGCCATATCTTTCCCGCGCGGCCGACCGGCCGGTGGTCACCCACGGCGTGCAATCGGGCGACGTCACCGTGGACGGCGGCGTGGTGTGGGCGCGCGCCGACCGTCCATCGCAGATGCTGGTGGAGGTGGCGACCATCGAGTCGTTCAAGGATGCCCGCGCGCTGCCGCCGATCGCGGCGCTGCCCGAGAGCGACTTCACCGCGAAGCTGCTGGTCGAAAATTGTCCGGCCGGCCAGGACATCTTTTACCGCGTCCGCTTTCGCGATCTCTCCCACAGCGCGATCGAGGGCGAGCCGGTGACCGGCCGCTTCCGCACCGCGCCCGCCGACCGCCGCGACGTCAGCTTCGTCTGGGGCGGCGACGTCGCAGGGCAGGGCTGGGGCATCAATCCCGACGACGGCGGCATGTTCACCTTCTCAACCATGCGCAAGCACCGGCCGGACTTCTTCCTGCATTCGGGTGACACGATCTATGCCGATGGCCCGATCCAACCCGAGGTGAAGCTCGCCGACGGCAAGATCTGGAAGAACCTCACCATCCCGGAGAAGGCCAAGGTCGCCGAGACGCTGGACGAGTTCCGCGCGGCGCACAAATACAATCTCACCGACGACAATCTCCGCGCCTTCAATGCCGAGGTGCCGATCTTCGTGCAGTGGGACGACCACGAGGTCACCAACAACTGGTCGCTGTCGAAAGACTTGCCGGCCGCCTACAAAGTGCGCGACATCTCGCTGCTCGCGGCCCGCGCAGGCCGCGCCTTCCACGAGATGTACCCGCTGCGGGAGAGCATCACCGAGCCCGGCCGCGTCTATCGCCAGATCTCCTACGGCCCGCATCTCGACGTGTTCGTGCTCGACGAGCGCAGCTATCGCGGGCCGAACGGCGCCAATCTCGAAACCGCCTATGGCCCTGCCAGCTATTTCCTCGGCCCGGACCAGATTGCCTGGCTCAAGCGCGGCCTGCTGAACTCGCGCGCGACTTGGAAGGTGATCGCGTCCGACATGCCGATCAGCCTGATCGTCTCGGACACGCCGAACGGCGGCTCGGAAGCCGTTGCGCAGGGCGACGGCCCGGTGCGCGGCCGCGAGCTCGAGATCGCCGACATCCTGCGCTTTATCAAGATGGCGCCGATCAGCAACACGGTGTGGCTGACGGCGGACGTGCATTACGCCGCCGCGCACTATTACGATCCGAACAAGGCGCAATTCCAGGAGTTCGAGCCGTTCTGGGAATTCGTCTCGGGCCCGCTGCATGCCGGCACGTTCGGTCCGAACGCGCTCGACAACACCTTTGGCCCCGAGGTGCGCTTCGTCAAGGCGCCGGGCAAAGACAGCCAGAACCTGCCGCCGTCAGCGGGCATGCAGTTCTTCGGCCACGTCAAGATCGACGGCGCCTCCGGCCAGATGACGGTGACCCTGCGCGACCGCGCCGACGTCGCGCTGTGGTCGACTACGCTCGACCCGAAGCAGAGCTGACCGCTAATCGGCGGCGCGCGCCTGAAGCGCCGCTTCCAGTGCCTCGCTGGAGCACGGCTTCTGCAGCCGCGGCCGGCCCGCCAATTCGGACGGAATACGCGCTTCGGCGCCGTAGCCGGTGACGAAGACGAACGGAATCTTCAGCGCGATCAGCCGCTCGGCGATCGCAAAGCTCGTCTCCCGGATCAGCTCGACATCAAGCAGCGCGAAATCGGGTGTCCGTTTCGCGATAGCGTTTAGCGCCTGCGTCACCGAACCCACGGTCCGCACCGCGGATACTCCAAATCCGAGCAGGCGATCCTCGAAATCGATCGCGATGATCGGATCGTCCTCGACGATCAGAACATCGGCCGGCCAGCCTGTGCCATTGGAGGGTGCGGGTGCCATGATCGCATCTTGGTTGGGGGGTTTTGGATCAGGACTGCCGCGACACGATGCCTGCGTCCAGCGCATCGGAGGGTTCCCGGAACGAAACTCACCACATCGTCGTTCTCTGGTCTGTCCACTTGTGCACACAGGAAACGGATGGAACTCGCTAAGGTGAAAGGAAGGGTGGGAGTTCAGGATGGATGCGCGTATCGGCAAGGTCACCGAGGTCGAGAGCCGGCCGGCCAACAATCTGCTGCGGCGCTTGAGCCAGGTCGATTACGGCCTCCTGGCACCGCACGTGACCGTCGAGGAGTCTGCAGCAGGCCACTTGCTCTACAATCCCGGCGATGACGTGCAGGTCGTCCACTTCCCCTGCGGCCCGTCGCTCGCGACTTTCCTCGTGCCCAACGAGGACGGCCGCGACGTCGAAACCATTCTGGTCGGCCGCGAAGGCGCGGTCGGCGGCATCGTCAGCGAGGGGTTTCTGCCGGCCTATACCCGGATCTGCGTGAAATTCGGCGGACCGTTTGCGCGCATTCACGTCGCCAAGCTGGAAGCAGCCAAGCTGCGCTCGGCATCACTGCGCAACGTCTTCGCCCGCTATGCCGATTGCATGCTGGCCCAGATCTTCCAGTCGACCGCCTGCAACGCGATCCATTCGATCGAGCAGCGCACCGCCAAATGGATTTTGGCTGCGATGGAGCGGACCGGCGACGAGACCAGCGTGCCGCTGACCCATGAACAGCTCGCGACGCTGCTCGGGGTGGGCCGCTCCTATGCTAGCCGCGTGCTTCAGTCGTTCAAGGCCGAAGGCGTGCTCGACACGAGGCGCGGCTCGATCCTGGTCCGCAGCCGCGACGGCCTGAGGCTGCGCGCCTGCCTGTGCAACGATGCCGTGAAGATGCATTTCGAGGAGGTGCTGCGCGGGGTTTATCCGACCGAGGAGCGGGAGGCCGGGTAGCTTCTTGCTTCTCCCTTGTGGCGCGATAATGCGCGGCGCGCCGTTCTAACCGCGGTCGTGCTATACTGCCCCCGCATGAGCGGGGCTTTCCTTCACACTCTCTTCGACATCCTGGCCTGGCTGGCGGCGGCGGCCGCCGTCTATTGGCTGTCGCGACGGGGCTTGCAGTTTCCGGCGCAATCCTTCGCGCTGCCCTATGTCGCCGCGCTGGTGTTTGGCGCAGGCCTTGGCGCCTATCTGTTCGGCTCCGCCAATCTGTGGCTGTCAGGGCAAAACGGCATTGCGCGCTCGGTCGAGGGTGCGCTGGCCGGCGGCATCGTGGCAATCGAGCTCTACAAATGGTCCGCAGGGATCACGGTGCGAACCGGCGCGCGGTTCGCGTTGCCGCTGGCGCTCGGCATCGCGATCGGCCGGATCGGCTGTTACCTCGCGGGTCTCGACGATTTCACCTATGGCACGCCGACGGCCCTGCCCTTCGGCCATGATTTCGGCGATGGCGTTCGCCGCCATCCCGTGCAGCTCTACGAGAGCGCGGCCATGGCTCTGTTCGCGCTCGTCTATGCGCTGGCGGTTTTGAACCGGAACGCGTTCGCGATCACCAATGGTTTCTACCTGGTGCTCGCCTATTACGGAGCGCAACGCTTCCTATGGGAATTCCTCAAGCCCTATGGCACGCTGGTCGGACCCCTGACCCTGTTTCACCTGCTGTCGCTGTCGATCCTGCTCTACGCCGCTTTCATGCTGGCGACGGCACCCAAAGCGAGACCCGTGCATGAACGCGCCGTTGCGTAAGTCGCGTCCCTACATCTTCTGGGGCCAGACCCAATCCCTGTGCGAGACCTGCCTGAAGCTGGTGCCGACCAAGATCCAGATCCAGGACAACGAGGTCTGGTACGAAAAGCGCTGCCGGGAGCACGGCGTGCAATCGACGCTGGTGTCGACGGATGCCGCCTATTGGCGGCTGTGCAAGGAATTCATCAAGCCGGGCGACCGGCCGCTGCAATTCCAGGAGCGCACCCAATTCGGCTGCCCCTATGATTGCGGCCTCTGTCCCGACCACGAGCAGCATTCCTGCCTGGCGCTGATCGAGATCACCGAGCACTGCAATCTCACCTGCCCGGTCTGCTTCGCCGAATCCTCGCCGGCACGAACGAAATTCACGCCGCTCGCGACGGTCGAGAAGATGCTCGACGCGCTGGTTGCGAGCGAAGGCGAGCCCGATCTCGTGCAGATTTCCGGCGGCGAGCCGACCCTGCATCCTGACTTCTTCGAGATCCTGGACGCGGTACGCGCCCGCCCGATTCGCCATGTCATGATCAACACCAACGGCCTGCGCATCGCCCGCGAGAAGGATTTCGTGGCACGGCTTGCCGAGAACAGGCGCGGGCTGGAGGTCTACCTCCAGCTCGATTCGCTGCAGCGCGATGCGCTGACCAACCTCCGCGGTGCCGACTTGCGAAAAATCCGCCAGCAGGCGCTGGAGAATCTCGAGCATTACGGCATCTCGACCACGCTGGTCGCGACCATCAAGCGCGGCGTCAACGATGCCGAGATCGGCGACATCGTGCGCCACGCACTGACCTGGACATGCGTGCGCGGCGTGACCCTGCAGCCGGTCCAGGATGCCGGCCGCAACGAGAATTTCGATAAGAACACCGACCGCATCATGCTGTCGGAGATCCGCAAGCGCGTCGTCGAAACCGGCGTGTTCGGCGACAAGGACATGATCCCGCTGCCCTGCAACCCCGAGAGCATCTCGATAGGCTATGGCCTGCGCAACGGCGAGAAGGTGCTGCCGCTGACGTCGCTGATCCCGCAGGAGCAGCTGGTGGCGGTGATGCCCAACACCATCAGCCCGGAAAAATATCCGATGCTGCGGGAAAAGTTCATCGACCTGTTCTCGCTGTCCTCAGGCCCCCTCAACACGTCCGAGCGCGTCTGCGAATTGTTGTGCTGCCTGCCGAGCTTCCAGGTGCCGGACGGTCTCACCTACGAGAACGTCTTCCGCGTCACCATCGTGCAGTTTCTCGACCGCTTCAATTTCTGCGTCGGCAACGTCAAGCGCAGCTGCATCCATTTCGTGACCGAGCAAGGCGCGATCATTCCGTTCGACACCTACAATCTGTTCTACCGCAACGGGAAGATCGACGGCATCCGTGCCGCGCTGGCCGGCGACACTTATCGAGAAGCCAGGCAGAGCGAGGAGATGCCTCGTTGAGCGAGACGTCGTCACCTCCACCGTCGCGAAGCGGATGCGCCACCGCGCTCATGGTGATGTTCGGGGTGATTCTGCTGTTGCCGGGCATCTGCGCCTTGATTTTCGTCGCCGACTCGTCGTTCCACGTCGATAGCCGTTTCATCCCCGTCCTCGTCCTTGCACTACTGGCGGCATTCGCCGGCGTGTTGCTGATTGGGGCCGCGAGAAAGAAATCATGAGCGATTCCAGTCTCAACCCACCGGCAGTGCCTCCGCAGGCCCCGCAACAGCGCGGCGGCTGCCTCACCGCGCTGATGGCGATCGCCGGGATCTTCATGCTGCTACCGGGCCTCTGCGCACTGCTGTTCGGCGGAATGTCGGTGGTCGAGGACGGCAAGATCCCCTCCGACATCGCGTCGCTGGTCTTTTTGGGACTAGTCATCGGCATCGGCGGGGTCGCCATGACCTGGGCGGCGATCAAGGGGCGCAAGGCCCCCGCCCATCCCCCGAACCAGCCCTAAGCCCCGGGGATTTCCGGAGAAAATTCAGTCAACCAACGGCCAAAGAACACATTGTTTTTTGGCCGTTTTTGCATATATTGCGCCGCAACGCGCAGGGCGCCCGGTCTGATATGGCCGGGCTTCCTTTTTGGGCGCAAAGCGCCCCGTTTCCAGTCTTCCAGCGTTGTTTCGAGAAGAGGTCCCGGTCCGACCGGCGAGATCGCGCTTAACCCATTGTTCGACCGCAAAGAAGCTCACTCATGAATCTTCGTAACGTCGCCATCATCGCCCACGTCGACCACGGCAAGACGACCCTGGTCGACAAACTCCTGCAGCAGTCCGGCACGTTCCGCGAGAACCAGAAGGTGACCGATCGCGCCATGGACTCCAACGATCTGGAGCGCGAGCGCGGCATCACCATCCTGGCCAAGGCGGCCTCGGTGCAGTGGAAGGACACCCGCATCAACATCGTCGACACCCCTGGCCACGCCGATTTCGGCGGTGAGGTCGAGCGCATCCTGAACATGGTGGACGGCGCCCTGGTGCTGGTCGACGCCGCCGAAGGCCCGCTGCCGCAGACCAAATTCGTGGTCTCCAAGGCGCTCAAGGTCGGCCTCAAGCCGATCGTCGTCATCAACAAGGTCGACCGCCCCGACGCGCGTCCGACCGAAGTCATCAACGAGGTGTTCGACCTGTTCGCTGCGCTCGATGCCAGCGAGGAGCAGCTCGATTTCCCGATCCTCTACGGGTCGGCCAAGCAGGGCTGGATGGCGGACAGCCCCGAAGGTCCGCAGGACAAGGGCATGGAGCCGCTGTTCGACCTGATCCTGCGCCACGTCGCCCCGCCGAAGGTCGAGGAAGGTCCGTTCCGGATGATCGGCACCATCCTCGAGGCCAACCCCTATCTCGGCCGCATCATCACCGGCCGCATCTCCTCCGGCACGCTGAAGCCGAACCAGCAGGTCAAGGTGCTGAACGCCGACGGCAAGCTGGTCGAGTCCGGACGCATCACCAAGATCCTGGCCTTCCGCGGCCTCGAGCGCACCCCGCTCGACGAAGCCGAAGCCGGCGACATCGTCGCCATTGCGGGCCTGACCAAGGGCACCGTCGCCGACACCTTCTGCGACCCGACCGTCGAGGTGCCGCTGCCGGCGCAGCCGATCGACCCGCCGACCGTGTCGATGTCGTTCATCGTCAACAACTCCCCGCTCGCCGGCACCGAAGGCGACAAGGTGACGAGCCGCATGATCCGCGACCGTCTGCTCCGCGAGGCCGAAGGCAATGTCGCGCTGCGCGTGGTCGAGGCCGCGGACAAGGACGCGATGGAAGTGTCCGGCCGCGGCGAACTTCAGCTCGCGATCCTGATCGAGACCATGCGCCGCGAGGGCTTCGAGCTCTCGGTGTCGCGTCCGCGCGTCGTCTACCAGAAGGACGAAGCGACCGGCGCCACCATGGAGCCGATCGAGGAGGTCGTGATCGACGTCGACGAGGAGCATTCCGGCGTCGTCGTGCAGAAGATGAGCGAGCGCAAATCCGAGCTGATCGAGATGAAGCCCTCGGGCGGCAACCGTCAGCGCCTGGTGTTCTACGCGCCGACCCGCGGCCTGATCGGCTACCAGGGCGAATTGCTCACCGACACCCGCGGCACCGCGATCATGAACCGCCTGTTCCACGGCTATGCGCCATACAAGGGCGAGATCCAGGGCCGCCGCAACGGCGTCTTGATCTCCAACGACCAGGGCGAGGCGGTGGCCTATGCCATGTTCAAGCTGGAAGACCGCGGCCCGATGATGATCGAGCCGGGCTGGAAGGTCTATCGCGGCATGATCGTCGGCGAGCACACCCGCGACAACGATCTCGAGATCAACGTGCTCAAGGGCAAGCAGCTCACCAACATCCGCACGACCTCGAAGGACGAAGCGGTGCGCCTGACCCCGCCGATCCGCATGACGCTGGAAAAGGCGCTCGCCTATATCGAGGACGACGAGCTCGTCGAGGTCACCCCCAAGTCGATCCGCCTGCGCAAGAAGCACCTCGACCCGAACGAGCGCAAGCGCGCAGAAAAGGCCAAGGAAGCGGTGGCGTAAGGTCGCCGCTCTAACTGTCATTCCCCGCGAAGGCGGGGAATCCAGTGCCGTAGGGTGGGCAAAGCGCAAGCGTGCCCACCAATCGAGATCCCCATAGGCAATGGTGGGCACGGCGCAAGGGCGCCTTTGCCCACTCTACGAAACCCAACGACTGTCATGCCCCGGCTTGACCGGGGCATCCAGTACGCCGCGGCTTCTCGGCTCTATAACGACTGCCTCTGGAATACTGGATCACCCGCCTGCGCGGGTGATGACAGCCGACTTGTGGCGGCTTCAGCACACCCGGCGAACGTGCTAGAGCCCGTCCATGACCTCTCTCCCCTCCTCCGTCGACGTTGCGATCATCGGCGCTGGTGCCGCCGGTCTCGGCGCAGCCCATGCGTTGCACGGCTCCGGCCTCTCCGTCATCGTGCTGGAGGCCCGTGACCGGCTCGGCGGCCGGGCCTGGACGGTGCAAGCCTCGCCCGAGGTGACGTTCGACGTCGGCTGCGGCTGGCTGCATTCGGCGGACAAGAACTCCTTCGTGCCGATCGCGCGACAGCTCGGTTTCGAGCTGAACAAGGACCTGCCGCCCTGGCGCGAGCGCGCCTATGGCAACGCCTTTCCGGAAAGCGAGCGCGACGATTTCATGCGTGCGATGGACGCCTTTTACCAGCGCGTGTGGAAGGCCGCGCAAACGGGCAAGGACGAGCCCACGAGCTCGCATTTGGAGCCTGGCAATCGCTGGAATCCGATGATCGACGCGATCTCGACCTATATCAACGGCTGCGAGCTGAAGGATATGTCGACGCTGGACTGGGACGCTTATGAGGATACGAACTTCAATTGGCGCGTTCGCCGCGGCTACGGCGCGCTGATTGCGGCTTATGGTGCGCCCTGCCCGGTGGCGCTGAACTGCAACGTCACGCTGATCGATCACTCGGACAAGCGCATCCGCATCGAGACGTCCCAGGGCACGCTGACCGCAAACAAGGTGATCGTCACCGTGCCGACCAATCTGATCGCCGATGAAGCGATCCGCTTCTCACCGCCGCTCCCCGCAAAGGTGAACGCAGCGGCCGGCCTGCCGCTCGGCGTCGACGACAAGGTGACACTGGGGCTCGACGACGCCGAGGCTTTCCCGAAGGAGGGCAACTTACGCGGCGCCACCATGCGCACCGACATGGGCACCTACCACATCCGCCCGTTCGGCCAGCCCTGCATCGAGGGCTTTTTCGGCGGCAGCTTTGCCCGCGAGCTGGAAGATGCCGGCGACGGCGCAATCGCCGCGCAAGCTATCAACGAGATCGCGGGTTTCCTCGGCAACGATATCCGGCGCAAGCTGAAGCCGCTCTGCGAGTCCCGCTGGGCTCGCGATCCCTTTGCGCGGGGGTCGTATTCGCATGCATTGCCGGGGCATGCCGGAGATCGCGCTGTGCTGGCCGCGCCGGTGGATGGGCGATTATTTTTTGCGGGGGAAGCGACGTCCCCAACCTTCTTCACGACGGCGCATGGCGCGCGGGACAGTGGCGAGCGAGCGGCGGGGGAAGTGCTCGCGACTCTGGGAACGTCGTAGCTCCACACTTCCGTCATTGCGAGCGTAGCGAAGCAATCCAGACTGCCACCGCGGAGAGATTCTGGATTGCTTCGCTGCGCTCGCAATGACGAATTATTCGATCACCCGCGCCCGCAAATCCGCGTCGGGCACGAAGCAGGCATCGTACTTGCCGAAGATGCGATAGCGGTTGTGCGCGACGAGGCTGTACACGAGGTCCCGCAGCGGCTTCGGCACGGCGAACAGCCCACGCACCCAGCCCCAGCCGGGGAGCTGCGACAGCACCGTCAGCGCAGCATCCGACTTCATGAACACTTCGCCGCCATGGATCACCGCATTGGTATCGGGATCATCGGGGTCGATACCGAACGTGCGCGCCAACCGCGCCCCATAGTCCGACTGGATCGGCGTGAAGCGAAAGCGCCTCGCCTCATCCCGCTTGGCGACGAAGCGTACCCAGCGTGAGCAGAAGATGCAGATGCCGTCGAACAAGATAACGTCATCGTCGGGCCATTTTCGCATCAGACTCTCTTTTTGACGCGTTTTCTTCATGCGAACCGGAATCCACTTCGCTCGAAAACGCTATCGGTTATCCAGGATGAGCAACGCAACGAGCATCAGCACGATCGCCGGCCCGGTTTTCACCAGCGCGCCGAGCGGTTCGATCCACAGGTCGGGCGTCAGGATCGCCGCGCCCACCATATACCCGAGCGAGGCGACGATTCCCGTGACGAGCCCGACCGCCGCGGTGCGGCGGAAGGCGATCAATACGCCGATGCTCATGTCCATCAGGCTGGTGCCGATGGTGATGGGATCGACCAGCGCGGGCGGAAAATTGTGCGCGCTCAAGATGCCGGCGGCGGCAGGATAGGACACGAACAAGGCGATGAAACCGGAGACGACCCAGAACGCGACCAGGCTTGCGAAGATCAGCGCCTTGACCAGAAACAGGCGCGCGAACCATTTGTCCTGGATGCTGGCAGGATGGCGTCCGATCGTCTCAGGCAGCGTCTTCGGCGCGATGCCCGTCGCGGCGATCCACGCTGACGGATCGCCTGTCACGCCGCGACGGAGCTCGGCAATGGCGGTGGAGCGCATCGGCGGCATCCAGCCGAGATGGCTGGCGATATCACCGAGTTTCGCGCCGAGATCGAGCATGAGGCGCGGCATCGCGATGCGCGGCCAGCCGGCCGTGCCGAATGCAAGGCGAAACGGCTTGATGACGCCGGCCATGGTGACCGGTTCGGCCGCCATCAGGTCCCAGCTCACCGCCCTTAACGAGGCACCGTCGATGTCGCATGCCGCGAGCCAGGCGATGGTCACCGAAATATCCTCGATCGCCACGGGCTGGAATGGCGTTGCCATTTCCTTGGCCGGCAAATCGATCGGAAAGGCAGCAAGCGTGCGGAGCATGGCGCTGCCGCCATAGGCTGAGGGTGCGACCACGAAGCCGGGCCGCAGGATGGCGTGGGGAATGCCGCTAGCCCCGATCAGGCGCTCGGCCTCGCGCTTGGTCGTGGCGAAGGCGGTGCGATCCGCCTCCGCGGCGCCGGGGATCGAGATGTGCACCAGTCGGATTGCGCGGCCGCAGCCGCCGATCGCCTGAAGCAGCCGCGCGACGAAATCGCGATGCACCGCGCTCGTGTTGCTGCCGGGGCCATCCTGGAGCACGCCGAGGCAGTTCACGACGACGTCCACCGCATGCTCGCTGAGGAAACGCATCAGCGCGGCCGCGTCGAGGATGAGGATCGGCAGCTCGATGTCCAGCGCGCTCATCCTCTGCGCCGGCGACAGGCTCCGCGCCACGCCGACGACGCGAAAGCCCCGCGTGCGCAGATCGTCGGTGATGAAGCGGCCGATCAGGCCGGAGGCGCCGAGCACGAGAATGGTGCGCTGGTTCATCACGTGTCTCAAAACGGTTTCGCGATCATCAGCCACAGGATGGCCATCGTCGCCCCGAAGCCGGGGAAGCCGAACGCGAACCAACGGCGGAACAGCACGAAATAGCGCTGTGGCAGCGCACTGCGCTGCGCAGCAGCCTTGCGCGCGAGGTCGCGCATCTCGATCTGCATGAACACCACCGGCACCCAGAACAACCCGGCAATCGCATAGAGCGCGAGTGAGGCCAGCAGCCAGCGCTCCGCGATCGACGTCGCCGACAGCATCATCAGCACGCCGCCGCTGACCGGCTGGAGGATCACGGCCGACAGCGTGAAGATCGCGTCCGCGATGACGACGACCGAAGCGGTGCGGGCGATGAACTCCGGATCCTGCGTGCGATGCGCCATCAGCATGAAGAAGGCGATGCCGGTCCCGGTGCCGAGAATGACGATGGCGCCGAGCACGTGAACAAATTTGACCAGGAAATACAGCGTCATGGCTTCTTGGTCGCCACAGGCTTGCGCGGGTTCAGCACGCGCGCGAGCTCGCTGCCGGCGGCTTTGACGCCGGCTTCGGTTTCGATCATCCAATGGCCTTCGCTGCCGACGGCCGGCAGCGGGCGAAACTCGGCCTTGCCGCCAGTGCCGCGAAACGCATCGACGAGTTTGTGCGAGAATGCAGGCGCGAAATAGCTGTCATTGCGCGCAACAAGCCAGGTGACGGGAATGCGCGCGGTCTTGCCGAACTCCGCTGCCGCGGCGAGCAGCGTATGCGGCGCGCAGATTCTGTTCGGCTCATCATTGGCATGGCCGCCGCGTCCCGGAGCAAACACCGTGATGGCGGAGATCACCTTCGGATCGGCATTGGCAAGCGCCACCGCACCCCATCCGCCGGCGGAATGGCCGATCACGATCGCGCCGTCCTTGCGGATGAAGTCCTGCTTTTGCAGATGAACCAGCGCCCGCGAGATTGCGTCGGCCGTTGCGCGGCCCGAGCGTGCGTAATCGGCTTCGTCGCAGCCGCCCTGATCCTCGAGGTAGCGGCCGCCGGTTGCACCATGGCCGGGCCGCTCCGGCACCAGCACGGCAAAGCCGCGCGCGACGAGATAGGCGGCAAGCGGACGGTATTCCGGCTGCGGCATTTGCGCCCGACGCAACGTGTTCTGCGTCGAGGCGTGGGCGATCACCGCGAGCCGGAACGGACCTGGGCCGGAGGGGCGAAACAGCACGGCATGCGCGCCAAGCTCGGTATCCGGCGTGGGCACGCGCCAGTCCTGCCGACGCAACGGCGCGCCCTCCTCTCCCGATGGACCAAACCTGACCTGCGCACACAGAGGCGGCGCAGTCAGCAAAGCCAGCAGAGGCAGGAGCGCGATGATGTTGAGGAGCCGCATGAATTGCCGAGAGCGAGCGCGAACAGCGACAGCCAGATTAGTAGGAACGAATCATTATCGGCCGACTTTCTGCGGTGCCATTGCCGTCCCCTCGTTGCCGCGACGTAGTTTTGCACCGACGCCGGCCCTGCGGTTGGCGTTTGACATGGCGGCTTGTCCTCTTTCGGCACAACATGGCCGAAATACTGATGCAGAAAGTCCACAGGTTAACCGATAATTAACGATAGGTCTTGCCGCCGACGCGGCGACTTGGTTTGATCGCGTCCATGAGCACAACCCTGATCGAGGTCCGGCCGGCCAAAGCCGCAGATGCAACTGCGGTGGCGTCGACCCATGACGAAGCCTGGCGTTCGGCCTATCAGGGCATCATTCCCGGGGCCGAGCTGGAGAAGCTGATCAACCGCCGCGGTCCGCAGTGGTGGGACAGCGCGATCCGCAAAGGCAGCCGCGTCAGCGTGCTGGTGTTCGGCGACAAGATCGCAGGCTACGCCAATTACGGTCGCAACCGGGCCCGCAGCCTGCATTTCGACGGCGAGATCTACGAGCTGTATCTGCGGCCCGAATTTCAGGGCCTCGGCTTCGGCCGCCGCCTGTTCGCCGCCGCCCGCCGCGACCTCATGCAGAGCGGCCTGAAGAGCATGGTGGTGTGGGCGCTCTCGGACAACGACCCCGCCACCGAGTTCTACCGGGCCTTGGGTGGCCGCATGGTGGCACGCTCGTCGGAGCGGTTCGGGCCGAAGGCGCTCGACAAGGTTGCCTTCGCTTGGACCAATTGAGCTGCTGAAACCCTAATCGGGCAGCGTTCCCATCCGTCGATACCGCCGGCCGCTCGAGCCGGTGATCGCCGGATTCATTATTTCACAAAAACGCGATGGATCAGCGGGCCAAGCCCGCGTATGACAGCGCCAAAATCGCTGCCGGGCGCGATTTATCCTCGGCAACAACGGAGCCTTGAATGCGTATCGATGCGGTCTCGATCGGAAAAAACGTCCCCCACGATGTCAACGTCATCATCGAGGTCCCCGTGGGCGGCGAACCGATCAAGTACGAGATGGACAAGGAGGCCGGCACGCTGGTGGTCGACCGCTTCCTCTATACGCCGATGCGTTACCCCGGTAATTACGGCTTCATCCCGCACACGTTGTCGGATGACGGCGACCCTTGCGACGTGCTGATCATCAACACCCGCGCCATCATCCCCGGCGCCGTCATGAGCGTGCGCCCGGTCGGGGTGCTGTTCATGGAAGACGAAGCCGGCGGCGACGAGAAGATCCTGGCGGTGCCGTCGTCCAAGCTGACGCAGCGCTACGACAAGGTGAAATCGTACTCCGACCTGCCCGACATCACGCTGCAGCAGATCCAGCACTTCTTCGAGCACTACAAGGATCTCGAGAAGGGCAAGTGGGTGAAGATCCTGCGCTGGGGCGGCCCGGAGGAGGCGCACAAGCTGATCCTCGAAGGCATCGAGCGCGAGAAGAAGAAGAAGGGCTAGGCTTCCGTGCCCCGGACGCAGCGCAGCGTGAAACGATGCGCTGCTGAGCCGGGGCCCAGTACGGTGGCGCCATGGGTCCCGGCTCAGCGTCGCGTCATTTTATGCCGCGCCGCGTCCGGGACGCGAGAGCTTGCTTACACCGCCGGCTTCGGCAGCCCTGCGATGGCACACGCCGCGCGCAGCGTGTTCACCAGGAGGCACGCTACCGTCATCTGGCCGACACCGCCCGGCACCGGCGTGATCGCGCCGGCAACGGCAAGCGCTTCCTGATAGGCGACGTCGCCGACGAGGCGCGTCTTGCCGTCCTCCTTCGGAATGCGGTTGATGCCGACATCGATCACGGTCGCGCCCGGCTTCAGCCAGTCGCCGCGCACCATCTCTGGTCTTCCAACCGCGGCATAGACGAGGTCCGCTTTCTTCACGAGGCCGGGCAGATCGCGCGAGCGCGAATGCGCGATCGTCACCGTGGCGTTCTCGTTCAGCAGCAATTGCACGAGCGGGCGGCCGACCAGGTTCGAACGGCCGATGACGATCGCGTTCATGCCCTCCAGCGAGGCATGCACGCTCTTGGTGAGGATGATGCAGCCGAGCGGCGTGCAGGGCGACAGCGCATCGAAGCCGCCGGCGAGCCGGCCAGCATTGTTCGGATGCAGCCCGTCGACGTCCTTGCCGGGATCGATGGCGTTGATGACGGCCCCGGTGTTCAATCCCTTCGGCAACGGCAATTGCACGAGAATGCCGTGCACGGCGGGATCGCGGTTGAGCTTTGCGACCAGCGCCAGCAGATCTGCCTGCGAGACGTCGGCCGGCAGCTTGTGCTCGAACGAGGCCATGCCCGCGGCCTGAGTCTGGGTGTGTTTTGAGCGGACATAGACCTCGCTGGCGGGGTCATTGCCGACCAGGACCACTGCAAGGCCCGGCACCAGGTTGTGCTCGCGCTTGACGCGGGCGACCTCCTCAGTGACGCGGCCACGGAGTTCTGCCGCAATGACTTTTCCATCGATGATCTCAGCGGTCATGTCAGTTCCCTCAGTCCTTCGATTTGGCCGATACAAGCTGGCGCAGGGCTTCGCCGAGCCGCGCCGGATCGCCGTCGACTGCGATCTGTTTCAGCCGCGACGTGGCTCCGGATAGCAATTTCACGCTGGCCTTGGGCACGTCGAGTGATTTCGCCAGCAGCAACAGAACGGCCTTGTTGGCCTCGCCGCCATCGGCGATGGCGCGCACCCGCACCTTGAGCACGCTGCGGCCATCCGAAAGTTGCTCGATCCCGTCGACGTCGTCGCGGCCTCCGCGCGGCGTCACCCGCAGCGCGATGCTGATCCCTGCGGCCGAGTAGCGCCAAGGCTCCTTGTTGGCAACCAAGGCGCTCCCGCCCGCTTAGATCACGTTCGGGTAGATGTAGTACAGAATCACCCGCTCGATGAACATGATGATCAGGATCAGGATGATCGGCGAGATGTCGAGACCGCCGAGACTGGGCAGGAAATTGCGAATCGGCGCAAGCAGGGGCTCGGTGATCCGGTACAGGAACTCCGCCACTGCCGAGACGAACTGGTTGCGGGTGTTGACCACGTTGAAGGCGATCAGCCAGGACAGGATCGCGGAGGCGATCAGCAGCCAGACGTAGAGATCGAGCACGATGATGACGATGTCGAGAACGGCACGCATGGCTTTTGAGGCCTCTGGCTTTTGAAAACTCTGGCTCGGTCGGGATTGACGCCCCGTTGCTAGATATCGGTTCCCCCCGGCCCAAACAAGGGAAGTCGGCGCCCGGATGGCTAAAACCCGGTTACACGCGTCCTTGACTTGACCTTGGCGGGGACTTAAATGGCGCCCGGTTGTCGGCCGCGTTCACCAGAGCGGCCAGCAAAGGGGCCATAGCTCAGCTGGGAGAGCGCGTCGTTCGCAATGACGAGGTCGGCGGTTCGATCCCGCCTGGCTCCACCAGCCTTCGCTGGCTTCGCCAGCTTCGGCTCGGCAAGCCACGTCGAACTCTATCGCAGCGAAGCCAGCGAGGGCTGCCGCAGCGTAGCCCGAAGGGCGGAGCCGGGCTCCCTCCGAATCCCCTACCTCCCCGTAAACCTCGGCGGCCGCTTCTCCATGAAGCTCGCTACACCCTCGCGGAAATCGCTCCCGTTCAACGCCACCATCATTTCGCGGTTGGCCTCGATCGTCGCCTCGGCCAGCGTCTGGAACGGCACCTCGTAGAGCTGACGCTTGATCACGGCCATCGCGCTCGGAGAGACGAAATCGGCGAGATCGCGCGCGTAAGCGTAAGTGTCCTCGCGCAGCTTCTCCGGTGGAGAGAGCCGGTTGACCAGCCCGATCCGCAACGCCTCATCGCTGGAGACGCGCCGCGCCGAGAGCAACAGATCCAGCGCATTGGCGTGGCCGACGATGCGCGGCAGCATCCAGCTGATGCCGTGCTCGGCGATCAGGCCGCGCCGCGCGAAGGCGGTGGTGAACACGGTGTTGTCGGCGGCAAAGCGCAGGTCGCAATAGAGCGCATGCACGAGGCCGATGCCGGCCGTGGCGCCATTCAGCATCGCGATGACCGGCTTCTTGATCGAAGGATAGTAGCCGTACCGCGTCTGCCAGTCCGGCCGGCGATTCATGTCGAACGGCGGCAGGTTCGAGGCACGCCTGACGTCGTTGGGATCGAGGCCCTTCAGCGCATCCATGTCGGCGCCGGCGCAGAAGGCGCGGCCCGCGCCGGTGAGGACGATGACGCGGACGTTGTCGTCGGCGTTCGACGCCTCCATCGCGTGGCGCACGTCGCGCTCCATGATCGGCGTCCATGCATTCATTCGATCGGGGCGATTGAGCGTGATGGTCGCGATCTTGTCGCTCACCTCATAGAGAATGTGTTCGTAGGCCACGGCGCTCTCCCTTGCTTGCCGGCACGCATTGGTGCGCGATCGTTTGCAGAGAGCCTAGCATATCCAGGGAAGAGGCAAGGACTTGCGCGAAGGCGCGATCACTCGGCGGCTTGCGCCAGCACCGGCCGGCGCTCCAACCAGCCGTCGATGAAATGATCGAGCCAGGCGCGTTCGGCGACATCGTAGACGGCACGATCCGCGAAGTGATGATGCCGCTGCCGCGCCCCAGGCGCGCTGAAGCCGTCGTAGCCGCGCGTGGTCCAGCGGCACATCATCGCGTAGGTCACATCGGGGTGGAACTGCACACCGAAAGCATTGCCGGCGCGGAACGCCTGCACCGGGAAATCATCGCCTTCGGCGAGCAAGTCGGCGCCGAGCGGCAGCTCAAAGCCCTCGCGATGCCAATGATAGACCTGCGCCGGCCAATGCGGGCAGAGCGCGCGGCCTGCGGCGGTCGGCCTGATCGGATAGTAGCCGATCTGCGTCAGCGCCTGCGCATGCGGCGCGACACGGGCCCCGAGCTGCATCGCCAACATCTGCGCACCGAGGCAAATGCCGAGCAACGGCCGCTGTTCGCGGAGCGGAATTTCGATCCAGTCGATCTCGCGACGGATGTAATCGTCGGGATCGTTGGCGCTCATCGGGCCGCCGAAGATCACGGCGCCGGCGTGCTGATCGAGCGTCTCGGGCAGGGGATCGCCGAAGCGGGGACGGCGGATGTCGAGGCGATGGCCGAGCGCGCGCAGCGCATTGCCGACGCGGCCGGGCGTCGAGCACTCCTGATGCAGGACGATCAGAACCGGCAGCCGGGTTTCAGCGGCGGCGGCGCGCGGCGCCCTCTGTGGGAAGGCGACCACCTCTGCGCCACTAAACCTGTCCGTCCGGAACGACATGGCCTCTGCGAGTGCTATCGGTTCAGACCGCCAGCATAGCTAAGCGATAGTTAACATCGTGTGAGTTTGCGCACACACGCCGCGTGCTTGAAGCAAGCTCCGGGCCACTACGGACGCGGGCGGCGTTATTCAGCGCCGCTGCCTCTGGAACCGGCTGGTGGCCGCCAGGATGAAGCCACGCGGAAAGAAGCGCAGCGCGAACGGCACAATCTTGATGCCAAAACCTGGCAGCACTGCCCGTTTGTTGGCCATCAGGCCGCGATAGGCCTCGCGCGCAACTTGGTCGGCAGAGACGTTGAGGGCGGCCGTGTCATGTTGCGAGCCAACGCGGGCGCGGGCCTGGAATTCCGTAGGCACCGGGCCCGGGCAAAGCACGGTGACGCGGACGCCGCGGGGCGCGAGCTCCGCCCGCAATGCTTCGGTGAAGGAGATCACATAGGCCTTGGACGCGTAGTAGACGGCCATGCCGGGGCCGGGCAGGAAGCCTGCAACCGAGCCGACGTTGAGAAGACCGCCCTTGTTCCGGACGAGTTGATCGGCGAAGCGCAGCGACAGATCCGTCAGGGCCCGGACGTTGACGTCGACGACGCCGAGCTGCGTGTCGTGATCGCGCTCGATGGCATCGCCGAACACGCCGAAGCCGGCATTGTTGACGAGATGATCGAGCTCGACGCCCTCGGCGGCAAGTGCTGCGGCGATCCTCTCGCCGGCATCCGCGTTCTCGAGGTCGCAGGCGATCACGATCGGCTTCTTGCCGCCCCTGGCGGCGAGCTCGCTCGCGAGCGCTTCGAGCCGATCCACCCGTCTCGCGGTCAATGCGAGGCGATGTCCATTGGCGGCAAACACACGCGCCAGCTCCATCCCGATGCCCGCCGAGGCACCGGTGATCAACGTTACCCGCTCAGTCACGATCGAAGTCTCTTGAATTGAAGTCTGTGGCCCCGGCAATGGCTGAACGAGAGCATAGGCCGTACGCGCCACGCAAGCGGCGCAGGCAGCATGGCTGCTTGAGAAGGCGACAGGGGATCAGCAAAGACCGGTATTTGCAGCCGAATCCGCAAAAGCGGGGCCGCCCGGCTTACATTAAAGTTTCGTCATGTGGCGCGCAGGCCAGGCAATCCGCCGGGGACAGGTCCGACAGCGCGATCCTTGACCTGGCCACCGGCACGCTCCGCAACGGCGTGCTTCAGCTCGATGCGGTCGCGCTGGGAAATGCCGAGCAGATCGGACGCGCGCCAGACCACATTGTCCTCGAACTCGCTGACCTCTCCGTCGGCATAGACCAGCTCCCACATCATCTGCACGATCCGCTTGCGGCCCGCTTCGTCGAGCGAGCGCATGATGACGCTGGTGAAGTGATAGAGGTCGACGGCCTCACCCTCGACCTGGGTGGCATCCGCGATCAGACGGTCAGCGGTGCCGCGGTCGAGCCCGAAATGGCTTTCGATCAGGCTGTGCAGCTTGCGCTGCTCGGCCGCGCTGGGCTGGCCGTCCAGCGAGACCACATGGACCAGCAGCGCGGTCGCGGCCAGCCGATAATCGCTGTCGCCGAAGGCGCGGTCCTGGGCTTGGGGACCGACAATGTCGGCGATGAATTGGCGCAAGCCGTCGAGCATAGGTCCTACCGAGATCGATGACGCCGCAAGGAGCGCGGCCGTTACCAGCATTATATGAGCGGGAAACTCAACCGCCGCAACGTGCGTCAGTTCCGCGCGCGCATTACGTTTCGGCAATCTGGGAGGTGCCTTCGGCCTCATGACAAGGGCCGACCCGGCCATGACGATGGAGGATGTATCACCCATCTGCCTCTACAGCGTCATTGCGAGCGCAGCGAAGCAATCCAGAACCCTTTCCGCGGAGACAGCCTGGATTGCTTCGTCGCATCAGCGCAAAATTGCTTCGCAATTTTGTCGCGAGCTCCTCGCAATGACGGAGATGGTGGCAAATTCCGCTGGTCTCACGGTATCTCGTACACCACCATCTTGTCGGCGATGCCGCGGAGCGCGGCCTGTTTCTGAATCGGCTTGATCTCGCGCTGTTGAAGGATTTCGGCAACCGCCGGCACGTCGAGCACCGGGCCGGTGATGTGGATCTCCTGCGCGGTGGACAGGCTCTGCACGCGGGCGGCGATGTTGACGGTCTGGCCGAAATAATCCTGCCGCTCGTTGAGCATCACCGCAAGGCAGGGGCCTTCATGGATGCCGATCTTGAGAATGAGATCGTTGGCGCCGCGTTGCTTGTTTAATTCGTCCATGGCTGCACGCATGTGCAGTCCCGCGGTGATGGCGTGCTCGGGCCTGACGAAGGTCGCCATGACGGCATCGCCGATCGTCTTCACCACCGCGCCCTTCTCGGCCGCGATGATCTCCAGCAGCGCACGGAAATGCGCTCGCACGAGATCGAAGGCACTGAGATCGCCGACGCGCTCGTACAAGGCCGTCGAGCCCTTCAGGTCGGTGAACAGGAACGTCAGGGACGTGATCTTCAGCCGCTGGTCGACGTTGAGATTGTCGGCCTTGAAGACGTCACGGAAGGTCTGATTGGAAAGCATCCGCTTGGCGGTCAGGATCGGCTTGCGCTTGCCGATCATCTCATGCAACGCGTCGGCGGCAATCCAGACCGACGGCAACACGCGATTGCCTGATTGGTTCTCGAGCGTGAGACGCAGCGGTCCGGGACGCATCACGGTGGTCCCCGTGGGCGCCTCCAGCTTGTTGAACATGATCGAAAGCTGCTGGCGTTCGCTGGTCGGCTCACCCTGGACATCCAGGAAGTGGGCGGAATGGGTGACCGGCTCGAAAACGATGATGAACTGGCTGGGCAGGTTCAGCGAGAGGATCGCCTTTTCTCCCGCAGGCAGTTCGAGCGCTTCAAGCGTCACTTCGTTGATCAGGCGTGAAAACGATTCCTCGTTGATGTCGACACCCGAGCTCCAGAACATCTGTCGCACATATTCCCAGATCGGCAGCGTGTCGGGATCGTGAGCCCCGATGCGGCGGACCCGCGGACTGACGGTGAAGGCGACTTCGACCATCTCGTCGACGGACGCCTCGTATCCGGCCGCACAGAGAGCGCAGTTGTAGTCCTCGTGCTTCAGCGATTTCAACGTTGCATGCGCGCCCAAGACACCACCGCAGCCCGGACACAGCACGTTCCAGCTCATGTCGAACAGGCCGAGCCGTGAGGCGTGCAGGAATCCGGAAATGACCTTCTCCTGATCGAGCCCGGTACGATCGGCAAAATCGAGCACATTGATACGGTTGAGATCGCGATCATGACCATTGGCGATCAGCTGCGCGATCGCATCGACCACCTCTGGGTCGGCGGTCTGCTTCAGAACGGAGAACTGGGCCTGGATGTCGCTCATGGCGAAACTCTATCTAGGGTGGGTCACGCCAACGGCCAGACGGGCGCCTGTCACCGACGCGTGATGCGGAACATGGGTGAGTGGTCCGGCTGGGTGGTGACGACGCCAAGCGGGATCACGGCGGTCGCGGGGTCGGCGAGCTCGACACGAAATGCGCCGATCAACCGCGCCAGCGCCAGCACGGATTCGGCCTGGGCGAACGGCGCGCCGATGCAGACGCGCGGACCCGCGCCGAACGGCAGGTAAGCAAAACGGTCCGGTGCCTCCTTCGACATGAAGCGCTTTGGAATGAAGGCGTTCGGCTGATCCCACAGCTTCTCGTGCCGGTGCAACAGCCAGGGCGCGATCATGATGATGTCGCCCTTGCCGATCTCGACGCCCGCCGCGTTGTCCTTGTCGCGCGCGGCACGCGCGACCAGGAAGGCCGGCGGATAGAGCCGCATCGTCTCGTCGATCACCGCGCGGGTAAATTTCTGGCGATCGATGTCGGCCATGCTGTCGAGATGCTCGCCGCGGGTCTCGGACGCCACCTCCTCCTGCGTTTCAGGATCGAGCGCGAGCAGGTAGAGCGCCCAGAACAGCGCCGTTGCCGTGGTCTCGTGGCCGGCGAGGATCATGGTCGCGACCTCGTCGACGAGCTGCTCGTCCGAGAAGCCCTTGCCCGTTTCGGGATCGCGTGCCTCGTCCATGAGATCGAACAGGTCGCGCGGTGGCGCGCCGTCCTTCTTGCCGGCCTTACGCCGCTCGGCGATCAGCATGGCCACGAACTCGGTCCAGCGCTTGCGGAAACGGGCGCGGGCAAAATCCATCGGGCTCGGCCAGGACACCGGCAGCACCATGTCGAGGAAATAGGGACGTCCCAACCGCGCGGCATATTCCATGATGAAGTCGCGCAGCGTCGCGCCGTGCTGGTCCATGCCGAACGAGAACATCGTGCGCCCGGCGATCTCGAGCGTCATGCGCTGCATGATCTGGCGCAGGTCGACCGGCTCCCCGGTTTTCGCGTCCAGCCTGGCGATGGTCTCGTCGAGCACCGCCGTCATATGCGGAACGAGGTTCGCGGTCGCGCGCGGCGTGAAGGCCGGCGCGAGTGTGCGGCGCTGGAACGTCCAGGAATGACCTTCCGCGATCAGAAGGCCGTCGCCGAGCACGGGGCGCAGCATACGGATGCCGGCCGGCGTGCGCGTGTAGTTCTCGTAGTTGCTGAGCAGGACGTGCCGGATCGCGTCCGGCTGGTTCAGGATGAAGCTGTTGCGGAAGAAGAAGCGGCCCGGGATGACCTCTTCCTCATAGGCGCGCTGCCCCCAGGTCGCGATCATGTTCTGCCGGATAACCGCGAGCCGGCCGAAGAACGACATATCGTCGGGCGCACGCGGGGGAGCCGGAGGGATGATGGGCCGACGCACGCTGGCGATATTCATGGCTCTCTCCCGCAGGGTGGGACAGGTAAATAGCTAGTAAGTCAGCTCGGCAATGGCAATCCGGTTCTCGGACGCAGGCCAGGCGCGTGCCACAATTCGTTCTTCGCCGAATTGGGCCACGATGTTACGGCCAACCTCGCTGGCGGGAAGCCGCAGGGTTGCTGCCGCATCCGTGGGCACGCCCGGCTTGACGTCGGCCGGCTCCTTGCCGTCAAGCAGCACCACGTCGCGCGGCAGGCCGAAATAGCCGCGCGGACGCGACATGATCACGACGGCGCCGGCGTCCTTGTCGGCCGGCCCGAGCGGGCGCGCAGGCCGCAGATGCACGACCTCGGACGAGCGCGGGAAGGGCGAGCGATAAATGTGCGTCGTCGGCGCATCCGGCGAGGTCAGCACGAATTCGAGCGACCAGGCGGGATCGACCTGCGCCGGCCCCCAGCGGCCATCGGAGCCCGTCTTCGAGCTGTGCAGCACACCGGCTTTGCGCTCACCGGTATCAGGATCGACACGGAAGACATCGACGGTTGCACCCGCGACCGGGCGATTGGTCGGCGCGCCGCCCGGCGTGCCGGTGACCAGGCCGCTCAATGTCACACTGGCCTCCGGCGCGATCGCGATGCGCGCAGGCTCACGGCCAGCGATGAACTTGTAGATCTCCCGGAACGCGCGCGGGTGAAAAGCCACCTCGCGATGGTCGAGCGCGCCGAGCACGAGATTGGTGGCGCCCTTCAGCTCCGGCCCTTCGGCCGTGACATTGGTCGGCGTGCCGGGCTTGCCGATGAAGCGGCCGTCGCTCTGCGCATATTTGTCCATGCCATCGCTGCGCAGCGTGAGGAAAGCAACGCCCGGCGTCACCTCGCTCTCGCCCTCGTTCAGGCTGCGCAGGAACGTGCCGCGGCCGTTGAACTCGTTGTTGGGCTGGTCGTCGGTCGCGAACACGCCGTGATTGGGCGTGCCGCACAGCACGGCATGGCTGACATCGCCGGCGCCGCCGTTCCTGATGACGTTGCGGATGGCGTTGCCGCCGCGCGAGCTGCCGACCAGCGCCACGCGAGGCGCGCCGGTGCGGCGCTTCAGTTCAGCGATGGCGGCAGCAAGCTCACGGCGCTGGTCCTCGGTCGAGGAGCGGCCCGCCTGCTCGACCTTGTCGTCGTTGCGCGCCAGGGGGTCGGTGAAATTGATCGCCATCATGCGATCGCGTGCGACGCCATTCGACTCCATCCGCCACAAGGTGGTCATCCAGAGCGCGCCGTAATCGCCATTGCCGTGGACGAACAGAATCGGCGGCAGCTCGGTGCCCGCCGCGGCGGCGGGCGCGGTCTGGGCAAGCGCGTCCGTCCGCAAGCTCGCAAGTGCGAAAGGCACGCTCGCAGCCCCTTGCAAAATCGTCCGTCGCGACAGCTTCATCTGTTCCTCCCGGCAGCCCGCCTCTTTGCACTGCTTATAGCGGCCTAAGCACTGGACAGCGAAGGACTTTCGCGGGCATCACTGAATTGGCCGGAATCACCACGACCACTTCTGCCATCCGACATGGAAGGGGATATGACCGAGCAGCCGAACCGCCCGAAAATGGCCGCCGACGGCATCACTGCGCCCCTGCGGTACACCGTGTTCCGGCGGATCTGGCTCGCCAGCCTGCTCTCCAATCTCGGCCTCCTGATCCAGGGCGTGGGCGCGGCCTGGGCGATGACGCAGATGGCGGCCTCGGCAGACAAGGTGGCCCTGGTGCAGACCGCCTTGATGCTGCCGATCATGCTGATCTCGATGCCCGCCGGCGCCATCGCCGACATGTATGACCGTCGCATCGTCAGCGTGATTTCGCTGTCGGTCGCGTTGATCGGCGCGAGCGCGCTCACCGTGCTGGCCGGCTTCAACCTGATCACCCCCGAATTGCTGCTCGCCTTCTGCTTCGTCGTCGGCAGCGGCAATGCGCTGTTCGGCCCGGCTTGGCAGTCCTCGGTCAGCGAACAGGTGCCGCCCGAGGCATTGGCGTCCGCGGTGGCGCTCAACGGCATCAGCTACAACATCGCGCGCAGCTTCGGTCCGGCGGTCGGCGGCGTCATCGTCGCTGCACTCGGCGCGGTGGCCGCGTTCGCCTGCAATGCGATTCTCTATCTGCCGCTGCTTGTGGTGCTGCTGCTCTGGCGCCGCAGCAACGAGCCGTCGCGCCTGCCGCGGGAAAAGCTCAACCGCGCCATGGTCTCGGGCGTGCGTTACATCACGAATTCGCCGCCGATCAAGATCGTGCTGTTGCGCACGCTGGTGATGGGCCTGATCGGCGGCGCGGTGATGGCGCTGATGCCGCTGGTCGCGCGCGACCTCCTGCATGGCGGCGCACAGACCTACGGCATCATGCTGGGCGCCTTCGGCATGGGCGCAGTGATCGGCGCGCTCAATATCCACGAATTGCGCAAGCGCATGAGCGGCGAGGCCGCGATCCGCGCCTGCACCATCTCGATGGCCTTCGCCATGGCCGCCCTCGCTTTGAGCACGGAGCCGGTGCTGACGGCAACCGCGCTGGTCCTGGCCGGCGCGGTCTGGATGGCTGCGATCGCGCTGTTCAACATCGGCGTGCAGCTCTCGGCGCCGCGCTGGGTCGCGGGCCGCTCGCTCGCCGCGTTCCAGGCCTCGATCTCCGGCGGCATTGCGATCGGCGCCTGGGGCTGGGGTCATCTCACCGATTATGCCGGCGTCGAGATCGCGCTGCTGACCGCGGCAGGCCTGATGCTGGTCTCGCCGCTGCTCGGCATCTGGCTAGCGATGCCACGCGTCGGCGCGCGCAACGAGGATGCGGACGTGCTGGCCGATCCCGAGGTGAAGCTGTCGCTGACCGGACGCAGCGGACCGCTGGTGGTCGAGATCGAATACCGGGTCGCGCAAGAGAATGCGCGCGCGTTCCACAACGTCATGCAGGACGTGCAGCTCTCCCGCCAGCGCAACGGCGCCTATGGCTGGTCGATCGCGCGCGATATCGCCGACCCCGAGCTGTGGACCGAGCGCTATCACTGCCCGACCTGGCTCGACTATTTGCGTCAGCGCAACCGTTCGACCCAGTCCGAACGCGCGCTGCATCAGCAGGCGATCGATTTCCACATCGGCCCCGAGCCGGTGCGGATCCGCCGCATGCTGGAGCGTCCATTCGGCTCGGTGCGCTGGAAGGACGAGACGCCGGACCGTGCCAACAGCGAGGTGCTTCCGGTGGTCGCGGCCGGGAGCAGTACGTAGGTTTTTGCCGATCCGTAGATGGGGATGACTACTGCCCGTGATCCGTCAGCACCTTGTCGCAGCCCTTGCTGAGCCGGGTGCGGTTCTGCTTGAGGCAGGCGAGCACGGCGCCGTCGCCATTGTTCATCACGGCGCGGCAGAAGCGGCTGACATCGCGCGCGCAGGCATCATGGCCGGGCTGCTGTTGCGCTGATGCTGCCGATGCGCACAAGAGCAAAGGAAGAATGAAAAGAAATCTGGTCATCGCGTAATGCCTCTACCCGGAAGAAAGTGCGGGCGAAGCTAGTGCGACGATCCGGAGGCTGCAACGGCTTTATTGCCGGGCAGGAGGCAAGCCACCGCGTGGCCCCGGCGTGACACCGGGGCACATCGCGAGGGGGAGCTGACCAGCGCGACGATCGTTGTTGCGTGCGCTCTTACTGGCTGTCCCGGACGTCAGCGACCTTGCGCGAGGCGCCCTTGGCGAGGTCCTTGTCCATCACCGCGCGGCAGCCGGCGCTGAGGTCCGAGCGATGCTTGATCATGCACGCCGTGATCTTCGGGATGTTGGGGATCTCCGCCGAGCAGAGACGGAAGGCATCGCCCGTGCACATCTGCTGCGCCTCAGCCGTGAAGGCGAAGCTCGCGCTCGTCGAAGCGATCGAGACGATGGCGGCAAAGCCCAGGGCCAGGCTGGTGTCGCGGATCTTGCTGGTAAACGACTTGGTCATTTGAAGCTCCCATTGGCACCGCCTCAGCGGGCCCGTTATCGATGGGAGCTACGATGCTCCGGCAAAACCGTTTCCACTGTGATGACAGTCACGGGAGACCCACTCTCTGTGATCTCGGTCACTTTGGCGCACCCTACTGAAATTCCACCGCAACCGCTGTCGTGTTGGTGTCACGTTAACTCTTGGTTCGCATTAATGGCTCGTCGCGCGGGAAATTCCGCCGGTTTGGTTGCGTAATTGGAAAGATTAGCGATGCGTAATGCGTTGGGCCTGATGCTGGCCAGTGTAGTTGCGGCGGTCGTGATCGCCGCCGGCGGTTGGTTTTATTATTCCACGCGCGCCGACCAGGGCGCTCCGAAGACAGTTGCCGCCCGTGTCGCCGACCCATTGCCGGCACAGGCGAAGCTCGCCGCGAAGGACGACGTCGAGACCACCGCGACCGTCGCGGCCAAGCCAGCCGCTCCGGCACCTGCGCCGGTCATGCCGATGCAGCCGAAACAGGTCTGCGCCAATCCGAACGCGCTGGGTGTGTCCCGCGTCGTCGAGATCGACACGACGGGCGGCCCCGGCTTCGGCTTCGAGCATTTCAAGCAGTTCGATTTCCTGACCGAGAAGGAGGTCGTGCTGACCTTCGACGACGGTCCGTGGCCGGTCAACACGCCTACGGTGCTGAAGGCGCTCGCGGACGAATGCACCAAGGGCCTGTTCTTCTCGGTCGGCAAGCACGCGACCTACCATCCGGAGATCCTGAAGCAGGTGCTGGCCCAGGGCCACACGGTCGGCACGCACACCTGGTCGCATGTCAATCTGAACAGCAAGAAGTTGACGGAGCAGCAGGTCAAGGACGAGGTCGAGAAGGGCTTCAGCGCGGTGAAATTCGCGCTCGGCACCAATCCGGCGCCGTTCTTCCGCTTTCCGCAGCTGCAGCACAATCCCGCGATGGTGAGCTATTTCGGCACCCGCAACGTCGCGATGTTCTCGACCGAAATCGACTCCTTCGACTTCAGGAAGGGCGCGACGCCGGAGAAGATCGTCGAGACCGTGATGACGAGGCTGGACAAGCTCGGCAAGGGCATCATCCTGATGCACGACTTCCAGAAGAACACGGGCCTCGCCCTGCCGACGCTGCTCGCGCGGCTGAAGGCCGGCGGCTACAAGGTCGTGCAGATGAAGGCTAAGGCGAGCCTTCAGACGCTGCCTGAATATGACGAGGCGCTGATGAAGGACATGAAGGTGCCGACCGCGGGCACGAACACCCGCCCGATCGCGAGCGTGGTGCAGACGGTGTCGCAGTAAGCGCGATCGTTCCAAAACTCTTGCGTCATGGCCGGGCTTGTCCCGGCCATTTGCGTGTCTGGATCAGGCGAAGACGTGGATGCCCAAGCCCAGGCATGACAGCAAGATTGCGGGATCCGAATCGGGCGCTGGTGCCGCAAGAGGGATTCGAACCCCCGACCCCGTCATTACGAATGACGTGCTCTACCGACTGAGCTATTGCGGCGAACCTGCCGAGACCGAAGCAATGCCGGCCCCGATACGCGCGCTCCTGATATCGGGCATGGCCCGAATTGGCAAGGACAAGCCGGGGGCGAAATGCGGCTCACGCGCCCCAGCGGGACCAGAATCCGCGCCAGCCGCCCGCCTGCGCCTTTGCGTGGGCTTTGGGTGTGCCGATTTGTTCCGTAAATTCATCGCTTGGGCCCTCGTCGTCGATCCCGGGATCGTCGGGTGCACGGACGATCGGAATGACGGTCTGGATCGGCGCCGATGCGGGCTTACTGAGGTCGGCCCGGGTCCGGAAGACGGGCGTTGCCGCCGGAGGCGATGATTCGGCGGGCGGCGGAGCCGGATTCGCCGGCTCAGCGGGTGTGACGGCCGGCTCGTCGACCTCCGCAGTTTCCTTCGCAGCTGGCTCCGCGGTTTCCTTGGGAGCTTCCTTGGCAGCTTCCTTGGCAACCTCCTTCGCGGCCTCCTTGGCCGGAGGGGGTGAATTGTCCTGCGCGGCCGGTGCCGGCACCGGGGCCACCTCCGGTGGTTCCACCGAGGCCTCGTTGGGAACCGCAGTCACCCGCTTCGGCGGCCGAGCGGCCAGCATGGCTTCCTCGAAGGCGGAGGATTCGAGCGTGGGGCCCCTGTCCGAGGGCAGGCTCGCGACCGGCGTCTGCCACTGGAACGCATCGAGGCGGCCGGTGACCGGGGAGACCGGACGCCAGCGGTCGCTGACATAGCCGTCCGCGGTCCAGGCGGGATCGAGGCGGGCGCGCACCGCTCGCAAGGTCCAGGCGCGGGCTCGGCCGCCGTCACCATGCTCGGTGCGCTCGAGCTCGGCCATCAGCAGCGCGACGCGCTGGGTCGGATCCTTGAGATAAGGCGCGAGCACCTCGCGCGCGCGGGCGAACTCCGAGGCCTCGATCGCAGCGCGCGCGATGGCGAGCTGCCCTTCGACATAACCGGGCTTGTCGGCGGGGGTCTTCGCGGCGAGAGTCTCCACCCGCTGCATGCGGTGCCATGCGGTATCGCCGAGCTTCACATGCGCATAGGCTTCCGCAAGATCGGGATGCGGATTGGCGAGCCAGGCGGCTTCCACCATCTTCATGGCGCGGCGCACCTGATGCGCCTCGCTCTCGAATTTTGCCGCGAGCACGGCCGCCGGCACCAGGGTCGGGGCGAGCTTGACCGCTTCCATCGCGCTCTCCCGCGCGACGTCGCGGTCCATCGTTTCCAGCTCCAGCGCACGCGCGGTGAGCAGCACGCCGCGCTGCCGGCGATAGGTCTGCTTGTCGATCAGGCCCGCGGAGAGATTCGAATCGAGGATCGCGAGCGCGCCGCTCCAGTCGCCGCGCGCGCAGCGGAAGCCGAGCACCGCGTGCGAGGCCCAAGTCGCGGACGGCGACAGCTTGATCGCTTCCTCCGCGATCATCACGGCGCCGACCGCATCATCGGCGCGCTGCGCCTCGATGAATAGACCGCGCAGGCCGAGCAGCCGCGTATCCTCGCGCTCGGCCATGACGCGGAAGACGCGCTGCGCCTCGTCGCGATTGCCTTCGAGCTGCGCCGACTGCGCGTGCAGCAGCAGCGCGAGCGGATCGTTCGGTGCATGCCGCCGTGCCGCCTCGGCGTGCCGGCGCGCGAGCGCGGGATCGCCATGGCCGATCGCGAGCAGGCCATGGGTGATGGCGTGACGGCCGCGGGCATGGCGCTTGTCATGACGCCGGCGGCGCAAGCGCCCCGGCATGCGCCAGATCGTCGTCAGGATGCTCCAGACCAGCACGACGGAAGCAGCAAAGAGCCCGAGCAGGAACACGAACCTCGGCAGCGTCGTCGAGATGCGGAAGCTGCCCGCGGTCAGGACGAGATCGCCGGGCTGGTCGGCAACCCAGGCCGCGCCGACAGCCGCCAGTGCGATCAAGACGAGAAAGAGGACGATGCGAAGCATGGTCGATCCCTATACGCGCCGATTGTTGCGCGAATCTTATTGAGTAGATTTGGCGAGATCCGCCATGGCATCGTCGGCGAATTTGCGGGACGCGGCGAGCGCGGCGTCGCGGGCGTCGGCCTTGTCGAGCCAGGCCTGTGCCGCGGCGCGATCTGCCACGGGCAGCGTCTTCAGCTCGCGCCGCGCCTCGGCGAAATCGCTGCGGAGCGCCGCCGCCGTCACGCGCGACACGATGGCGCCGCGATCGTTGCCGACGCCGTCGGTGCGCTCGATCCGCACGAGCTTTGAGGCGCCGGCCTGGAGACGCTCGACAATGCCGGCCTCGCTCGACGGAGCTTCAGCCGGCGGCGACAGCTTCGGCACGATGTTGAGAAGCTCGCGGCTCAGCGCAGCCGATGTCGGGATGCCGGACGATGCAAACGCCTCGAGCGGCTTGAGCATGTCGGGCTTGGCCGTCAGCGACCGCGCCGCGGCCAATTGCGATTGATAGGGATCGCCGTGGCGAACGGCAACGTCGAGCAGCGACGCCGCCACCACATAACGGAGCGGCCTGTCGTCCATCGTCTTGGCCTCGGCGATCTTCTCGCCCTGCTGCGCGAGCTCGGCCCGTTCGGTCTTGCTGGCGCGCTCGAGCTGAGCGATGCGGTCGGTGAGCGCGGCAAGATCGGGCGCGGCAGTCGGCGGCGCGGATTTCGTATCGTTCAGCGCGCTCGCCGTCTTGTCGAACTGCGCGCGCAAATTGGCGATGTCGCCGCGCAGGGCGCTCGCCGCTTTCTCCAACGCATCGATTCGCGCCACTTGGGCCGGATCGGCCGCGGGCTTGGCGGCCTTGGCTTCGACCGCGGCAACGCGTCCGCTCAGCGCATCGACGGTCGCACTGGTGACCTGCGGCGCGGCCGGCGGGGCCTGTACCGCCGGCCAGCCCAGCATCCAGCCGACCGCGATCACGACCGCAGCTGCGACCGCGCCGGAGAACGGTGCAACGACCCAGGGGGAGATCGGCGCCGATACGGGCGCCGCCGCGGACGCCTGCTGCTCTGCCGATTCGGGCTGAGGCTCGGCCTTGAGCTCTTCCGAGCCGGGCTCTTCCACCCTGGCCTGCTCCTGCGCGACATGCTCGGCCGGCTCGGGCTCGCCGGCGACCTGCTGCGGCTGGGTCGAGACTTCCGTCGCCTCGAGGTCGATGGTGGGCGGGGTGCGCTTGGCACGACCCGGATCGGGCGCCAATCCAGCGTCTTCAGGCTTGTCGTCGGCCATCGTGACGGTTCCTCACACTTCCATACCAGGGTGGATCAGATTGCGTCGGATTCGGCCCGACCTTTACGCCAAACGGGTGCGCAACGCACGCTCCAAGGAGTCGAATAAGGCAGTTTCGTCCGGCGTTGCGGCCACCAGAACCTGCGACGCGCCGGCCTCGCGCAGCACACCCGCAACGGTCTCGGACAGGCAGCAATGCGGAATCGCCAGCGCCGAAATTTCGACACCTTCGTCCCGCGCCGCATCGAGGAACGCACGCGCGCTACGCCGGGAGTAGTGCAGCACCGCCTCGATCCCATGGGCGGCAAAGCCTTCGCAGACCTCGCGCGGCAAATGCTTCACCGGCGCCATGCGATAGGTCGTCCGCGTCACCACGCGGAAACCTTCCGCACCGAGCTCGCCGCCGAGGTCGCGCGACAGATCCCCGCCGGCGAGATACAGCAGCGTGCTCTTTTTCTTCAGCACCTTGTCGCGCGCGCTCTGCCTCACCTTGTCGCGCAAGGACGCGGCATCGCCGCCGGCGACGATCACCTCGGCAAAACCGGCCTCGCGCGCCGCAGCAGCCGTATGCTCGCCGACCGCGAACAAAGGCAGCTGCAACAGACCGAGGTCCGGCAATTGCAGCACCAGGGCGCGGATCGCGTTGGCCGAGGTGACGAGAACGGCATCATAGGAAACGTCACTCTCGCCTTGGAAGGCGACCGGCTCGAGCTTGAGCGCCGGCGCAAGCAGCACCGCATGCCCGCGCGCGCGCAGATTGTCCGCCGTCGCCTCGTTGTCGGGATGCGGCCGTGTGACGAGAATGGACATCGCTGGTGTTCCCGGACCATTTGGCGGTGACGCATTGACCAGAACGGCTGCGCGTGACGATTGCGCAAGACGACCCCGGGATGCTACCGGACGTACCAGAACTCTGCTTTACGGATGAGCGCAAGGGCGCAAATTGGATAACAATTCGCCAATGCTGGTGCTGGGCATCGAAACCACCTGCGACGAGACCGCTGCGGCCGTGATCGAACGCGCGGCCGACGGCAGCGGCAAGATCCTGTCCAACATCGTGCGGTCGCAGATCGAGGAGCATGCCCGTTTCGGCGGCGTGGTGCCGGAGATCGCCGCGCGCGCGCATGTCGACGTGCTCGACGGGATCATCGACCGTGCCATGGACGAGGCCGGCATCGATTATGCCCAGCTCGACGGCGTCGCGGCGGCCGCGGGGCCAGGGCTGATCGGTGGCGTCATCGTCGGGCTCACCACCGCGAAGGCGATCGCGATGGTGCACGACACGCCGCTGGTTGCCGTGAACCATCTCGAAGCGCATGCGCTGACGCCGCGCCTCACCGACGGTATCGAATTTCCCTATTGCCTCTTCCTCGCCTCCGGCGGCCATACCCAGATCGTCGCAGTCACCGGCGTCGGCCAATATGTGCGGCTCGGCACCACGGTCGACGACGCCATCGGCGAGGCCTTCGACAAGGTCGCGAAGATGCTGGGCCTGCCCTATCCCGGCGGCCCGCAGGTCGAGCGCGCGGCCGCAGGCGGCGATGCCACGCGCTTTGCGTTTCCGCGGCCGATGCAGGGACGCCCCGATGCCAATTTCTCGCTGTCGGGACTGAAGACGGCGGTGCGCACCGAAGCGAGCCGGCTGACCGAGCTCACGCCGCAGGACATCAGCGATCTCTGCGCGAGCTTCCAGGCCGCCGTGCTGGATTCGACGGCCGACCGGCTGAGCGTCGGCCTCAGGCTTTTCCGCGAGCAGTTCGGCGCACCGCGCGCGCTGGTCGCCGCCGGCGGCGTCGCCGCCAATCAGGCGATCCGCGGCGCCCTTGATGATGTCGCAAGGCAGGCCGGGACGCAGCTGATCATGCCGCCGCCCGCGCTTTGCACCGACAACGGCGCCATGATCGGCTGGGCCGGCGCCGAGCGCCTCGCGCTCGGCCTGACCGACACGATGGACGCGCAGCCGCGCGCACGCTGGCTGCTCGACGCCAACGCGACGGCGCCCGCGGGTTACGGCAAGACGCGGGCGGGATATTAGCGATGACCGCGCCGCAATCCGTCGCAGTAATCGGCGCGGGCGCCTGGGGCACGGCGCTGGCGACGGTGGCGGCGCGAGCCGGGCGAAACGTGACGCTGTGGGCACGCAATGCCGAGCATGCCGCGCGGATCGCATCGACGCGTGACAATCCAAGGCTGCCTGGCGTCCAGCTCGTGCCTGAGATCGTCGTCACGAGCGATCTGTCGCTTGCCACGCGTGCGGACATGCTGCTGATCGCAACACCGGCGCAACATTTGCGCGGCGTGGTGAACATGCTGGCCTCGCACATCACGAAGCCAATGCCGATCGTCGCCTGCGCCAAGGGCATCGAGCACGGCACCCACAAGTTCATGACCGAGGTGATCGCCGAGGCCGCGCCGCACGCGCAGCCCGCGATCCTGTCGGGGCCGAGCTTTGCCGACGACGTCGCACGTGGCCTGCCGACGGCAGTGACCCTGGCGGCAAGCGATGAGGCGCTGGCCAGCAGCCTGGTGCAGGCGCTGGGCTCGCCGACATTCCGCCCCTATCACTCCACCGACATCCGCGGCGTCGAGATCGGCGGCGCCGCCAAGAACGTCCTGGCGATCGCGGTCGGCATCGCGGTCGGACGCAAGCTCGGCGCCTCCGCGCAGGCGGCGCTCACGACCCGCGGCTTTGCCGAGCTGACGCGCCTCGGCCGCGCGCTCGGCGCACGCAGGGAGACGCTCACCGGCCTCTCTGGCCTCGGTGATCTCATTCTGACCTGCTCGAGCCCGCAATCGCGCAACTTCGCCCTCGGCCTCGCGCTCGGGCGCGGCGAGCAGCCTCCCGCCGGCAAGCTCGCCGAGGGCGAGTTCACCGCCCCTGTGCTGATCGAGCTCGCCGCTTCGCAAAACATCGAGTTGCCGGTATCGGAGGCGGTCGCATCGATCCTGAGCGGCCGGAGCACGATCGATGCCGCGATCTCGGGGCTGATGACGCGCCCCTTCAAGGCAGAGGAATAAGCATGGCGTACTGGCTCGTGAAATCCGAACCGTCGGTGTGGTCCTGGGACCAGCAGGTTGCAAAGGGCGCCAAAGGCGAAGCCTGGACCGGCGTGCGCAATTTCACCGCACGCCAGAACCTCGTGAACATGAAGAAGGGCGACAAGGCGTTCTTCTATCATTCCAACGAGGGCAAGGAGATCGTCGGCATCGCCGAGATCATCAAGGAGGCCTATCCCGATCCGACCGACAAGACCGGCAAATTCGTCTGCGTCGACATCAAGGCCGACAAGCCCCTGAAGACGCCGGTGACGATGGCCGCAATCAAGGCCGACAAGAAGCTCGCGGACATGGCGCTGGTGAAGTATTCGCGCCTCTCGGTGCAGCCGGTGACGGCAGAGGAGTGGAAGCTCGTCTGCAAGATGGGTGGGATTTAGTCGCATCTTGCCCTGGATCTGTAGGATGGGCAAAGCGCAGCGTGCCCACCATTCAGGATGAAAGCTCGCGGTGGAATGGTGGGCAAGGCGCGCGTAGAGCGCGCCTTTGCCCACCCTACAGATCCGGTAACGCAAACACCTCGCACGGCGCGGCAATGCCGCGCAGCGCATGCGTCCCGAGCGCAACGAGCGGCATCTCCGTTTCGGCGGCGAGTGCGCCCGAGACCAGCACGGTCCGGCCCAGCGGCTTGCACAATCCCTCCAGGCGGCTGGCGAGATTGACCGCGGGGCCGATCGCGGTGAAGTCGAGCCGGTTGGCGGCGCCGATATTGCCCCAGAGCATCTCGCCGAGATGGAGCGCGGCGCCAAACGACAGCGGCGGCAATCCTTGCGCGCGGCGCTCCTTGTTGAGGTACGCCATCCCGGCCTCGGCTGCGCCTGCAGCACGCAGAGCAGCGTCACAGGCGCGGCGCGGCGACGCCTCGAGCACCGGAAAGATCGCCAGCACGCCGTCGCCGATGAATTTCAGCACCTCGCCGCCGAAGGCGTGAACCGCGCCGGCGATGCGATCGAACCAGGCGTCGAGCGCCGCGATGACGTCGGCCGGCGGTGTGGTCTCCGACAGGCTCGTGAAATTGCGCAAATCCGCATAGAGCAGCGCGGCCTGGATGGTCTCGCCGAGATCGCGGCGCAGAGGCGCCGCGAGCACCCGCTCCGCGCTGCGCGTGCCGAGGTAAGCATCGAGCGTCGCCCGCAAGGTGGCGCGCGCGGCGAGCACGGCAAGCGGCGTCGCGGCGAAACGCGCGGCCTGACGTAGTTGCTCGATCTCATCCGCCGTGAACGGACGCGGCCCGATCCAGCCGAGCAGCGGCCCATCGGACCGTCCGGCGACATCTTCATGCACCTGCCCGCGCGCGCTGTCGCGCAGCCAGCGACGGCCGGCGTCGTTGGGTGGATCGGGCGCGAGGCCGCCCGGCGCGAAGCCGAGCGCTTCGATCACCTGGCCGCTATCGGCACGCCACAGCCAGGTCCGTTTCGCGATCAGCGGATGCGGCACCGCCAGCGTCAAGGCGCCTGCCGCGAGCGGCACGCCGTCGGCGACCAGATGCGCGCCGAGTTCCGCGAGCAGGCGGTCGGCCCCGGGACAATCCGAGGCGGCATCGAGGAGCCAGGCGAGGGTTGAAGAGAGGTGCATGGCCCGATGATGACGAAGCCGGGCCGTCTTTGTCACGGGCAAACCTTGACGGAGCGCCGGGCCGCCGCCATGTCCCATCGTCAGACCAGGGATGATCGCCGATGCCCGAGCCGTTCATAGTGCGACGCGAGACCCAGATCGCGGCCCCGCGCGCCACCGTCTTCGCCTATCTCACCGACCCCGAAAAGATCCTGAGCTGGATGGGCTCGGATGCGACCACCGAGCCGTATCCCGGCGGGCTCTATTTGCTCAAGGGCGTCAGCCCGCGCGGCGGTGTCGCCCGCGGTGTCTTCCGCGAGGTCGTGCCGGTGCATCGTCTGGCCTACACGTTCGGCTGGGAGGGTGGCCAGGAAGTGCCGCCCGGCTCGAGCCTGATCGAGATCGACCTGATCGAGCAGGACGGCGGCACGCTGCTGCGCATGACCCATAGCGGCCTGCCGAACGAAGCGCAGGCCGCCGCTCATGCGACGGGATGGGCGCACTATCTGGAGCGGCTCACGATCGCAGCCGCGGGCGGCGATCCCGGTCCGGACAAGGGTGTGTCAGAAAGGAAGTAGCGCTCGGTAGGGTGGGCAAAGGCGCGCCCTTCGCGCCGTGCCCACCACCTTTCACCATGAGCAAATGGTGGGCACGCTTCGCTTTGCCCACCCTACGAGAGTGCGGCGCGCCGTTACACCGCGGCGGTCGCCACCACCTGCGCCAGCAGCTGCTCGCGCCTCGCCTGCGAGCGCTGGCCCTTCATGGTCGCGGCGAAGCGCTCGAGGATGCCCTCCTCGAAGGCGGTGACGATGGTATCGTGGACGTAGCTCTTGCGGCAGATCGCCGGCGTGTTGGAGAGCTGGTCGGCGGCGGCGCGGATCGCATCCAGCACCTGCTTCTTGCGGCCGCGCTGGCTGCTCGCCGGCGTGATCCGCGACAGCGATTCCACCACGACGGCGGACGCCATCAGCGTACGGAAATCCTTCAGCGAAATCTTGATGCCGGCGATCTCGCGCAGAAACGCGTTCACCTGGGTGGTGTTGACCGCGCGCACGATGCCGTAGGCATCGCGATACTGGAACATGCGCTTGCCGGGAACGCTCTGCAAAATGCCGATGGCGCGCACCAGCTTGGCGGCGTCGCACTCCTTGCGCACCGCCTTGCCGCCCTTGGCCTTGAAGGTCAGCACGAAGCAATCGTCTTCCAGCGTGACGTTGGACTTCAGCAGCGTGGTCGCGCCGCGGGTGCCGTTGAGGCGGGCGTAGGATTCATTGCCGGGACGGATCGCGGTACGCGCGATCAGCTCGATCACGGCCGAGAGCGCGAACTCGCGTGTTGGCTCGTCACCGGACAGGAACGCCGAGACCTTGCGCCGGATTTTCGGCAGCGCGCCGACGAGCTTTGCCAGGCGATGCGCCTTGCGCTGCTCGCGGACCTTCTCCCAATCGGCGTGATAGCGATATTGCAGCCGGCCCGCGGCATCGCGGCCCACCGCCTGAAGGTGCGAGTTGGGATCGGCGGAGTAGCGCACCTCGCGATAGGCCGGCGGCACCGCCATGGCGTGCAGCCGGCGGATGGTGCGGGCGTCGCGGATATGCGCGCCGTTGGGACGGACGAAGGAATAGCCCTTGCCGCGCTTGATACGGCGGATGGTCAGCTCGTTCTGGTCGCCGAGCCGCAAGCCCAGCTCCTTGGCGAGGGCCTCGACCGTCGCCGCAGGCGCCGTGTCGTAGGTCTTCTTCGGGCTCGGGCGCCTGAAACCGGTCGGTTTCGGCCATTGTCCGAGGGCCTTGGCCAGGGCAATGGCTGCAGGATCGGCTGAAGCGGGCCGCATCGTCCCGAGATTCTGCTGATCCATCATAGTCTTATGCCTTAGCCCTGTCTGTTATCGATCAATGCCGCTGTTCTGATTTTTGTTCCGAAGGGTCTCTCTGGACCCGGGTTGGCCATTTAGGGTGTTCCGAACGCTATTGCGAGTCCCGAATCAGTGGGGAACGGTTCCTAAATACCTCCGACTGACGCATAGGGGCTCTGCGGCGTCCCTTCTGACGGCCTGGGTCAAGAGCCGAAAGGCGCCTATCGGCCTGTTTCAGAATTGCGACAGCGGGCCTTCCGGACCTTGATCCTCCGCATGGCCGGCTGCCCGCCGAAGGTCCAGCTTGTGCTCCTTGTCGGGTCCGGTTAGCCCGACGCATAATCCGTCAAACGATGCTGTCGGCATTGCCTGAGCTTGCCGCATGTGGAGGGAAGCATGTCCGAGAAGATCTACGACGTCCCCGCGGAGTGGGCGAAGCGCGCCTGGGTCGACCAGGCCAAGTACAAGGAGATGTACGCCCGCTCGATCTCGGACCCGAACGGCTTCTGGGCGGAGCAGGCCAAGCGCATCGACTGGATGAAGGCGCCGACGAAGATCGAGAACGTCTCCTTCGCGCCCGGCAACATCTCGATCAAATGGTTCGAGGACGGAATCCTCAACGTCGCCCATAACTGCATCGACCGGCATCTCCACACGCGCGCCCACCAGACCGCGATCATCTGGGAAGGCGACGATCCCTCGCAGTCCCGCCACATCACGTACAAGGAGCTGCACGACGAGGTCTGCCGGATGGCCAACATCCTGCGCACCCGCAACGTCAAGAAGGGCGACCGCGTCACCATCTACCTGCCGATGATCCCCGAGGCCGCCTATGCGATGTTGGCCTGCGCGCGGATCGGCGCGATCCACTCCGTGGTGTTCGCGGGCTTCTCGCCCGACAGCCTTGCTCAGCGCATCAACGATTGCCAGTCCAAGGTCGTCATCACCGCGGACGAAGGCCTGCGCGGCGGCAAGAAGGTGCCGCTGAAGGCCAATGTCGATGCCGCGCTCAGTAAAGCCGACGGCGTCGACTGGGTCGTCGTGGTCAAGCGCACCGGCGCCAAGGTGGACATGAACCCGACGCGCGACCTCTGGTACCACGAGGCCGCGGCGATGGTGACCACGGAATGCCCGGTCGAGCACATGCACGCCGAGGACCCGCTGTTCATCCTCTACACGTCGGGCTCGACCGGGCAGCCCAAGGGCGTGCTGCACACCTCCGGCGGCTATCTCGTGTTTGCCTCGATGACGCATCAATACGTCTTCGACTATCACGACGGCGACATCTACTGGTGCACCGCCGACGTCGGCTGGGTCACCGGCCACAGCTACATTCTCTACGGACCGCTGGCGAACGGGGCGACGACGCTGATGTTCGAGGGCGTGCCGAATTATCCGGATAATTCGCGGTTCTGGAACGTCATCGACAAGCACAAGGTCAACATCTTCTACACCGCGCCGACCGCGATCCGCGCGCTGATGCAGAGCGGCGACGAGCCGGTGAAGAAGACCTCGCGCGCCTCGCTCCGCCTGCTCGGCTCGGTCGGCGAGCCCATCAATCCCGAAGCCTGGGAATGGTATCACCGCGTCGTCGGCGACGACCGCTGCCCGATCGTCGATACGTGGTGGCAGACCGAGACCGGCGGCATCCTGATCACTCCGCTGCCGGGCGCCACCAAGCTGAAGCCGGGCTCGGCAACGCAGCCATTCTTCGGCGTGATGCCCGAAATCGTCGATGCCGACGGCAAGGTGCTGGAAGGCGAGACCACCGGCAACCTCTGCCTGACGCGGTCCTGGCCGGGCCAGATGCGCACGGTCTATGGCGATCACGCTCGCTTCGAGCAGACCTATTTCTCGACCTACAAGGGCAAGTATTTTACGGGCGACGGCTGCCGGCGCGACGCCGACGGCTATTACTGGATCACCGGCCGCGTCGACGACGTCATCAACGTCTCCGGCCACCGCATGGGCACCGCCGAAGTCGAAAGCGCGCTGGTGGCGCATGAGAAGGTGTCGGAAGCGGCCGTCGTCGGCTTCCCGCACGACATCAAGGGTCAGGGCATCTACGCCTATGTCACCCTGATGGCCGGCGTGCAGCCGACCGACGAGCTGCGCAAGGAGCTCGTGACCTGGGTGCGCAAGGAGATCGGTCCGATCGCCTCGCCCGACCAGATCCAGTTCGCCCCGGGCCTGCCAAAAACCCGCTCCGGCAAGATCATGCGCCGCATCCTGCGCAAGATCGCCGAGGACGAGCCGGGGAGCCTCGGCGACACCTCGACACTCGCCGATCCCGCCGTCGTCGACGATCTCGTCAAGAACCGGCAGAACAAGAAGTCAGCGTAAGGCAAGCTCGTGGCCCGGACGCAGCGCAGCGCTTCTTCAGCGTTGAGCTGCTGAGCCGGGGCCCATCTAACGACAAAGCGTGTGGCTTGCCGGGTCCCGGCTCTGCGCAGCAGCGTTTCACGCTGCAGCGCGTTCGGGACACGAGACTAGTTTTCGCGTCAGCCCCCAAAAGACAACAGCCATTCACACCCTCACGCTCTTGTCAGCGGGCGCGGTGGTGCGCCGGCATCTTTCCCGCCGAGTGTTGTTTTCAGGTCATTTACTTTATTTCGAACATTTCCTTTGTTCCCCCTGCTGGCCGGCCCTCGGCAGCCGCGCGTGGAAACCATTGGGTTAACGGGCGCGGTTAAGAATGAGCATCGACGAGGGCTTGGTGCGGCGGCGATTGCCGGGTTCTGCGTCATTTTGGACGATCCGTTTGGGGTTAAGGGGAAGCATCGATGTCGATGAGGATTGCGGTGGCGCTGGCCGCCACCATCGCGGCAGGGGCCTTGACATCGACGGCGGCGCAGGCGCGGCCGGAAATGGTGGGGTCACACCTGGCCGACTATTCGCCGGGCACCATCGTGGTCAAAACCAGCGAGCGGCGGCTTTATCTCATCCTCGGCAACGGCCAGGCCGTGCGCTATCCGGTCGGCGTCGGCAAGGCCGGCAAGCAGTGGGCCGGCACGACGCGGATCGACGGCAAATATCTCAATCCGGCCTGGGCGCCGCCCGCCGAGGTGAAGCGCGACAAGCCGAACATGCCCGACGTCATTCCGGGCGGCTCGCCGCGCAACCCGATGGGCGTTGCGGCGATGACGCTCGCCGGCGGTGAATATGCGATCCACGGCACCAACGTGCCGGGCTCGATCGGCGGCTTCGTCTCCTATGGCTGCATCCGCATGCTCAATGACGACATCACCGATCTCTATGGCCGCGTCTCCGTCGGCACGACGGTGGTCGTGACGCGCTGATCGAGGAGATCGCCAGAAGTCAGTCAAAGCCGCGTCGCTCGACGCGGCTTTTTGCTACCAGAAGCGCCAGCCCCGCGCGCACCAGCCGTCGCGATGGCCGCCATTGTAGCTGCGCACGTAGCCGCCCGCGAGCAGCGCGGCCGCGACGTCGGCGGTCCGTCTGGTCGCAACATCGGCGAGGACGCGCCCGTACTTGTCGGCGCCGAGATTGCCGATCGTGACGCCGCCCTGGCCGAGCAGATCGCGCAATGCGCGGGTCGCAGCTTCGGCCTTGTCCAGCTCCTCCTGGCAGGACGCCTTCAATTCAGGCGCATCGATGCCGCGCAGCCGAACGCGCGCAACGAGACCGCGGCCGTCACGGTGGCGCAGGCGCGCGAGAAAAGTGTCGCCATCGACGGTGCGGATGACCTCGACCGGACGGAGGTCGGCATTGCCGGTCTGCTGCAGGATAATTTCGGCATTCTGCCCCTGGTCGTCAGTCGCATGCGGCTGCGGCCAGTTTGTTCCGTGACGAAAGGTGATCACGATCGACACCGCCACGCCGACCACGAACATCCATGGCAGCAGGCCCGAGAATTGGCGGCGGAACGGAGAACCGCTGAACGACGACCGATGAGGATTGATACGACCGGGGGAACGCATCGTTCCACGCTAGAGCTGAGTCGGGCAACCTCGCAAGCGCGTGCCTTCCACGCACTTCAATGCCGACTGCGTCGCTATCGCTGTTCCAAGCGCTCTCCGGCGGTGACCCCCTGTAGTTGCACGGGTCCATCGGCCGTACTTCTACGGTCACTATCGAATGTTACCCAATTTTCAATCTTTGGTTGCGAATACGATTGCCGAAGGGTGACGATCCAAGGAGGCAGAGGTGGGGACATTCAGGTTTCGCATCGGAACCAAGCTCGGCATCGTGACGGGCATAAGTGTCGTGCTGGTCGGCGGCATGCTGATCAACCAGATGCTCGGTAACCGTTCGATCGCCGAATCCAATCGCCTGGTCACGATCAACTACCTCAACAAGGGCAATGCGCAGGCAGCGCAGACGGCGATGGCACGGGCGCAGCTCGCCGCTCTCGAACTCGGCTCGGCGCCGACAGCCGGAGAGGTCGACAGGCTCCTCGAGCTTCTCCGCACCCGAGGGGGCGAGGCCGGGTCGGAAATCGATGCCGCGACCGAGCGGGCGACCCGGAAGGTCACCCAGGACGCCTACCGTGAGACCAAAAAATTCGTGGAAGCGTATCTGACCAGTGGCATCGAGCTGGCGGGGGCGCAAAAGGCCCTCATTGCCGCTCCTGCCGGTGGTGCCAGGATTGCAGCGGAATCGGCGAAGGCAAGCATTCTCGCAGAGCACATGCGTCCGGCCGCTCTGGAAGTCAGTAAACGCATCGACGACCTCGTCGGCGTCGCCAACGAATTCGCCGCGCGCCGCAAGGGCGAGATGCTCACCGAGCTGGACCGGGTCGCCAATTTCGCATTGATCGTCGGCGTATTCGTCGTTCTGACGTTGGTCGGGTCCGCGGTGTTTTCCGTGATGAGTATCGCCAGGCCGGTCCGTCGCATCGGCGACGTGCTGCTGCAACTCGCGGGCGGCAACAAGGCGATCGAGATTCCCTACACGGGCCGCGGCGATGAAGTCGGCGACAACGCTCGCGCCGCCCAGACCTTCAAGGAAAATCTGATCCGTATCGAGCAGATGGAAGCCGAGACGAAGAATCAGGAAATCGCCGCGGCCACTCAGCGCAAGCAGGAGATGACGCGGCTCGCGAGCGCATTCGAAACTGCGGTTGGCGGTATCATCGACTCCGTGTCGGCGGCCTCCCACCAACTCGAATCCGCCGCCGGCACACTGTCCGGCACGGCGGAACAGACCCAGCAGCTCTCGGGAATGGTCGCCGCCGCTTCGGAAGAAGCCTCCACCAACGTCGGAGCCGTGGCGTCCGCAGCCGAGGAAATGAGCACGTCGGTCGTCGAGATCGGCCGCCAAGTGCACGATTCCAGCCGCATCGCTAGCGACGCGGTCAAGCAGGCCGAGCGCACCGACGTCAGGATCAATGAGCTGCTCAAGGCTGCGGGCCGCATTGGCGACGTCGTCAAGCTGATCACCGCGATAGCCGAACAGACCAATCTCCTGGCCCTAAACGCAACGATCGAGGCGGCGCGGGCGGGCGAATCCGGCCGCGGCTTCGCGGTCGTCGCCAGCGAGGTCAAGGCGCTCGCAGCACAAACCGCGCGTGCGACCGAGGAGATCAGCGCACAGATCGCCGGCATGCAGGCGGCGACCGAGGATTCCGTCGGCGCGATCAAGGAGATCGGCGCAACCATCGCCCGCATCTCGGACATCTCGACGACGATCGCTGCGACCATCGAGGAGCAGGGCGCGGCGACGGCCGAGATTGCGCGCAACGTCAGCGAAGCCGCCAAGGGCACCGTCGAAGTTGCGAACAAGATCGCGCAGGTCAGTCAAGGCGCCAGCGCCACCGGCGCGGCATCGGGACAGGTGCTGGCATCGGCGCGCTCGCTGTCGAGCGAAAGCAGCCTCTTGAAGACAGAGCTCGAGAAGTTCCTCAAGACCGTGCGCGCGGCCTGATCCGCAAAACGTCGGCGAGCATTCGCAGTGCTCGCGGGCGTGGGCGGCACCCCCCGGGATTCTCCGGGTTTGACGACAGCCACCCCACAACTATAGCCTGCATGTTATGCCGCAAGCAACCTCGTTTGCGGAACCACTAGAGTGAGCTCCCCCATATGAACATCGACGGGACTTTCCCCGATTCGCTCCAACGAATCGCCGATCTGATTCGGCAACAGCACGGCTCCCTCGATACTTTGCCGCTTTCGTCGGTCGGCGAATTCCAGACCAGGACCGTCACGCTTGAGAGCTTGATGCGCGAGGTCACCGGGTGCCTTGCGGAGAATTTCCGGCATCGCCCGGCGCAAGACTTCCCGATACTTTATTTTGCATGCGGCAAGGCTCGTGTCGGCTCGACGGCTCTGAGCAATCTGTTCGGCATGACGGGGATGCCGTCATATTACCAGCCGCTGAAGGCGATCTTGCGCGACGCGCTCGTCGGCCGCCCGCTGACGCCCTGGATCGTTCCATCGGCCACCGACGAGCCGCACATCTTCAGCAAGGAAACGACCGGGCCCTACGTGCTTGCCGAGAGCCTGTTCAATCCGTTGCAGCTCTTGATCGAAGCGGGCTATCCGCGGCACCGGCTCCATCTCATCATGCTTGATCGGGAGCCGGCGAGTTCGCTGGCGTCGTGGCTCGACAAGCTGATCTCGCGCGCGCCAGCAGACGTGTTGCTGCGGCACTATGTGGTCGCAGCGCTCAGCGCGGCTCGGGTCTCTAGCTACGCCGAGCGGCAGGGCGTTCCCGTCACTCACTACGTCTACGAGGTGAGCAAGGAGGCTTTGTCGTCCGTACGCGTCTTGTTCGACCGCCTCGGACTGTCCGGCAGCTTTACCGAGAATGCCGTGACGTCGTGGCGGGAGCCCGGACAAATGGAGGCGAACAACGCGCGCGTCATCTTCCCGAGCGAAGCGGCGATCTACAAGGTGCCCAATCTTCACACCTCCGACAGCGCCTATCGCTACCAGCGCCGCGCGACGGCCTCTCTCAGCGAAGCTCAGCTCGAAACTCTCGAGCGCTGTGGGGTCAATGAATCCTATCGCACCTCCGTTGCGGCCTGCGTTCGCGATCTCGGCCTGAATACGGCGATGTCGGCGCGACTGTTCGGCGATTGGTTTGCTGCGGCCGCTTGATGAGCATGCTGGACATCTCCACGACCGCCAGATCCGCCCTCCCTGAAAGGGCCGGCGGCAAGCAGCTTCACGTCACAAGCCATCTCCGACGGCTGGAGGCGGAAAGCATCCACATCCTGCGAGAGACGGCGGCCGAGTTCCGCAAGCCGGTCATGCTGTATTCGATCGGGAAGGATTCGTCGGTGCTGCTGCATCTGGCGATGAAGGCCTTTGATCCCGGCAAGCCGCCGTTTCCGCTGCTGCATGTCGATACGACGTGGAAGTTTCGCGAGATGATCGCGTTTCGGGACCGACGCGCGCGCGAGCTCGGCCTCGACCTGATCGTCCATACCAACGCTGACGGATTGAGCCAGGGCATCGACCCTTTCACCCACGGCTCGGCCCGCTACACCGACGTCATGAAGACGCAAGCGCTGCGACAGGCGCTGGACCTCCACGGCTTCGACGCCGCGATCGGAGGCGCGCGGCGCGACGAGGAGAAGTCGCGCGCCAAGGAGCGCGTGTTCTCGCACCGCAGCGCTGCGCATCGCTGGGATCCGAAGAACCAGCGGCCGGAGCTGTGGGGCCTGTACAACACGAGGCTCGCGCCCGGCGAGAGCATGCGGGTGTTTCCACTGTCGAACTGGACCGAGATCGACGTGTGGGACTACATCCTGCTCGAGGACATCCCGATCGTTCCGCTCTATCTCGCAGCTTCGCGCCCCGTGGTCGAGCGCGACGGCGCGTTGCTCATGGTGGACGACGACCGGATGCCGCTCCAGCCTGGCGAAGAGCCGCAATGGCGCTCCGTCAGGTTTCGCACCCTCGGCTGCTATCCCCTCACCGGCGCAACGAGCTCAACGGCGGCAACGCTGCCCGAGATCGTGCAGGAGATGATGGCATCGCGCACCTCCGAACGACAGGGACGCATGATCGACCGGGACAGTCCCGCATCGATGGAGCGCAAGAAGGCGGAAGGTTATTTCTGATGTCCTATCACGAGGCACCGACGATCGCCGCGTCCGATGCGCCGCGGCTCGAGCATGACGATCGGCCGACGCTGCGTTTCGTCACCTGCGGCAGCGTCGACGACGGCAAGAGCACGCTGGTCGGCCGGCTGCTCTACGATTCGAAGACGCTGCTCGACGACCAGCTCGACGCGCTCGCCTCGGAGAGCAAGACCGCCGGAACCACCGGCGGCGACCTCGACTTCGCGCTGCTGGTCGACGGGTTGCAGGCCGAGCGCGAGCAGGGCATCACCATCGACGTGGCCTACCGCTTCTTCGCCACGAAGCTGCGCCGCTTCATCGTCGCCGACACGCCGGGACATGCGCAATATACCCGCAACATGGCGACCGGTGCCTCCAATGCCGACCTCGCCGTGGTGCTGGTCGACGCGCGCAAGGGCGTGATCACGCAGACGCGGCGCCACAGCCACATCCTGTCGCTGCTCGGCATCCGCCACGTCGTGCTCGCCGTGAACAAGATGGACCTGATCGGATTCGACGGTGATCGCTTCGCTTCCATCACCGCCGAATACCTGACTTTGGCCGGCCAGCTCGGGATCTCCCAGGTCCAGTGCATCCCGGTCGTGGCGCCCGACGGCGACAACATCGTCGCCGCGAGCACGCGCATGCCCTGGTACACGGGGCCGACCATTACGGCCTATCTGGAATCTGTGGACGCGGCCGGGGACGCCTCGCAGCAGCCGTTCCGGCTGCCGGTGCAATGGGTGAGCCGGCCGCATGCGGATTTTCGCGGCTTCTGCGGACGGATCGCGAGCGGGACGATCGCGGTGGGCGATGCAGTCCGCGCGCAGCCGTCGGGACACCAGACCCGCATCGCACGCATTCTCACGCCCGCCGGCGAACGCAATCACGCAGGGCCGGGCGAGTCCATCACCCTCACGCTCGCCGACGAGATCGACGTCAGTCGCGGCGACGTGCTGACCGCCGGATCTGCCGCGCCGGTGTCGGACCAGCTCGCGGCCCATCTCGTCTGGTTCGATGACGAAGCCATGGTCGCCGGCCGGCGCTATCTGCTCCGGTGCGGCGCCGCCTCGAGCGGCGCGGTGATCACGACGCTCAAGCACCGGATCGCCATCGACACCAGGGTGCGGGAAGGCGCCACCACGCTCGACGTCAACGAGATCGGCTATGTCCATCTCGGTCTCGACCGGCCGCTGGTGTTCGAGGCCTATCGCGACAACCGCGACATGGGCAGCTTCATCCTGATCGACCCGATCAGCCATCGCACCGCCGCGGCGGGAATGATCGACATGTCGCTCCGCCGCGCCACCAACGTTCATTGGCAGCGGCTTGCGGTCGACAAATCCGTGCGAGCCCGGCTGAAGCAGCAACGGCCCTGCGTGCTCTGGTTCACGGGGCTGAGCGGCGCCGGCAAATCGACCATCGCCAATCTCGTCGACAGCCGGCTTGCCGAGCTCGGGCGCCATGCCGCGTTGCTCGATGGCGACAATCTTCGTCACGGCATCAACAGCGACCTCGGCTTTTCCAATGCGGAGAGAACGGAGAACGTCAGGCGCGTCGCGGAGATCGCGGCACTGTTCGTCAATGCCGGCTTGATCGCGCTGGTGGCGCTGATCTCGCCGTTTCGCAGTGAGCGCGAGCTGGCCCGCCAGCGGCTCGAAGCGGGTGAGTTCATCGAGATCCACGTCGCGACGCCGCTTGCCGAATGCGAGCGCCGCGATCCCAAGGGGCTCTATCGCAAGGCCCGGGCGGGCGAGCTGCCCGCATTCACCGGCATCGATCATCCCTACGAAGCGCCGCTGGCACCGGACATCACCCTCGACACCTCGGAGCTGTCGAGCGAGGCGGCCTGCGAACGCATCATCCGCTACTTGCGAGAGCACAATTACCTGTGACGACCGGGACGAGCCATGCCGGCGTTATCCGGCCGCAAGTTCAGAAGTCGGAAGCGATGCCCTTGCGCTCCCAATCGCCGTAGCGGGTGGGCTCGGGCCCCTGCGGACCCTGCAACTCCTTCGCCTTGACCTCGGCCTCGTTCTTGGCCTGGGCGGCCGCAGCCTGCCGGCGCGCCTCGGCCTCGGCCAGCGCACGCTGGGCGGCCGGCGACAGCGGCTTGCGATCGGGAACGGGGTCACTCATCGCCGCGCGTTCTAGCGCAGGACCGGGCGTAACGCGATGCCCAATAACGCATTCCTGAAATCGGCTCGGAGCGCTGAAAAACCCGCAAGCGATTCTTACATTTGGCATATTCGCGTGTCAGAGATCGAGTTCTCAAGGCATGCGCCCATTGCGGCGGAACTGCCGCTCGTTCAGAACCTTGCTTCCGCATGCCATCTCAACGTTTCGTCCCTCCGTCCGAAGTGCCCGGCCTTGCGGCGCGACGGATTGCCGCCGACATCGTCGACGGCGTGCTGCACAAGCACCGCACGCTCGACGACCAGCTCGACGGCGGCGGTGCCCATCCCGGACTGAAGACGCTGGCCGACCGCGACCGCGCGCTGATGCGGCGCCTGGTCGCCACCGTGCTGCGCCGGCTCGGCACGCTCGGCCATGTGCTGTCCCGCCTGCTTGACAAGGGCATCCCCTCCGAAGCGCCGCGGGCGCAGAGCGCACTTCTGATCGGAGCCGCGCAAATCCTTTGGATGGACGTTCCGGATCACGCCGCGGTCGATCTCTCCGTCCGCCTCGTGCAATCCGACCGCCGCGCCGCGCGCTATGCCGGCCTCGTCAATGCCGTGCTGCGCCGCTGCGCGCGCGAGGGCAAGGCGCTGGTCGAGGAGGTCGCGACGCAATCGCTGGATCTGCCGCCATGGCTGCTCGCGCGCTGGAGCGCGCATTATGGCGAGGCGACCGCACGAGACATGGCATCGGCGCTCGGCCACGAGCCTTCGCTCGATCTCACGGTGAAATCGGATCCCGCGCAATGGGCGAGCCGCCTGCATGGTGAGACGCTGCCGACGGGAACGGTGCGGATGCTGCTGCACGGTGCGGTGACCATGCTGCCCGGCTTCGCCGAAGGACAATGGTGGGTGCAGGACGCCGCCGCCGCGTTGCCCGCCCGGCTGTTCGGCGACGTCAAGGGCAAGTCCATTGCCGATCTCTGCGCCGCCCCCGGCGGCAAGACCGCGCAGCTGGCGCTATCAGGCGCGCATGTGACGGCGATCGACCGCTCGCCCGCGCGGGTGGCGCGTTTACGCGAAAACCTGACGCGGCTGTCGCTGCAGGCCGAGACCGTCGTCGCTGACGCCGTCGAATGGGCCGGCCCGGCCGAGGCATTCGACGGTATTCTGATCGATGCGCCCTGCACCTCCACCGGCACGATCCGCCGGCATCCCGACGTCGCATGGCTGCGGCAGGAATCCGACATCGCCCCCCTGGCCGCGCTCCAGCAGCGGCTGCTGAAGAAATCCGTTTCGTTGCTCAAGCCGGGGGGGACACTGGTCTATTGCACCTGTTCGCTGGAACCCGAGGAGGGCGAGCAGGCGGTGGCGGCGCTGCTCGCCGCCGAGCCCGCGCTTCGCCGCGCCCCAATCATGGCGTCGGAGGTTGCGGACCTCGGCGAAATCCTCAACCGCGACGGCGATCTGCGCACCCTGCCCTGCCATCTCCCGAACGCCGATCCCAGGCTCGGCGGGCTCGACGGATTTTTCGCGGCCCGGCTCGTTAAATCCTGATTTTGCACTGGATTTTGCGACCACGACGCTGATTCGCGCCGTTCAAGGTGGTGTCAGACGTCCGATTTTGGGATTAATAAGGATTCGTCACTGATCCTCTCCCCCATCAAGGCAAGGCGTGTCGGTCGCTCAACGCAGACGTATCTCGACGCTGGTCATGAACCGCTTCGCGCGGAACATGCTCGCGCGCGCGAGCGGCGGTTCCGTTGCGCTGTCGCGGGTCTGGCCCGGCCGCACCGACCGGCTGATCATCGCTCCGCATGACCTGCGCACCGCGGACGCGACCCGAGCCGCCGAGATCTATGCCGGCCGCTTCGTCTTCGCCGGCAAGATCGTCAATTGCCACGGCCGCTCGATCTTCGATCTCGAGCCGCCGTCCGAGGATTGGGAGGTTGCGCTGCTCGGCTTCGGCTGGCTGCGGCATTTGCGCGCCGCCGACACGGCGCTGACGCGGGCGAATGCGCGCGCACTCATCGAGGACTGGATCGGCAACCCCGCCAACAAGCGCCGTCCCGTCGCACGCCGCGCCGATGTGCTGGCGCGGCGCGTGATCTCGCTGCTGTCGCAGGCGCCGCTGGTGCTGAACGAGACCGACAACAAGTTCTACCGCCGCTACTTGCGCGCCCTCGCGCGCGAGATCCGCTTCCTGCGCTACACCATGGTCGACATTCCGGACGGGGTGCCGAAGCTGCAGGTGCTGATCGCGCTGTGCTATGCGTCCCTGTGCCTCGCCAACCAGACACGTCATATCCGCACCGCCTCGAAGAAGCTGTCCGACGAATTGCAGCGGCAGATCCTTCCCGATGGCGGCCACATCTCGCGTAATCCGGGCGCGCTGATCGAACTCCTGATCGACCTCTTGCCGCTGCGGCAGACTTTTGCTGCGCGCAACATCGCGCCGCCGCCGGCGCTGCTCAATGCGATCGACCGCATGATGCCGATGCTGCGCTTTTTCCGGCACGGCGACGGCAATTTCGCCCTGTTCAACGGCATGAGCGCGACGTCTTCGGACCTGCTCGCGACGCTGCTCGCCTATGACGACACCCACGGCGCGCCGATGGCGAACATGCCGCATACCGGCTTTCAGCGCCTCGATGCCGGCCAGACCACCGTCATCATCGACACCGGCCCGCCGCCGCCGGCGGGCGTCAGCCACGACGCCCATGCCGGCTGTCTGTCGTTCGAGCTGTCCTCCGGCATCAGCCGCATCGTCACCAATTGCGGCATGCCGACCACGGGCCGCGACAATTGGCGGCCCTTCGCGCGCAGCACGGCGGCGCATTCGACGCTGACCTATCACGAGACGTCGTCATGCCAGTTCGTCGAGATGTCGGCGATGAAGCGGCTCCTGCACGGCGCGCCCGTCACCAGCGGCCCGGTCGAGGTCGAGAGCTATCGCGAGGTCGTGCAGAACGGCACGCTGCTCACGACCTCGCATGACGGCTATCTCGGCAAGTTCGGCGCGATCCACCGCCGCGTGCTGATGATCGCCAATGACGGGGCGCGCATCGACGGCGAGGACACGCTGTCGCCGCCGCAGGGCGGACGCTTCAAAGGCGCCGATGCCGATTTCGCGGTGCGCTTCCATCTGCATCCGGCGGTGAAGGCGAGCCGGCTGTCGGATGCGCGCGGCGTCATGCTGGTGCTGCCGAACCGCGACGTCTGGACCTTCGAGGCATTGGACGACAAGGTCGATCTCGAGGACAGCGTATTCCTGGCCGGCAATGACGGCCCGCGCCGCACCGCCCAGATCGTGATCCGTCAGAACGCCCGCCAGGCCCCCTCGATCCGCTGGAGCTTTGTCCGCTCCACCGCCTCGCCCGCGGTGACCAATGCCCGCCGCAACGCCCGGCGCGAGCCGGAACTTCCGTTGTAAACAGGCGCGATCCGGCCCCGTCTACCCGTTGAGAGCGACGCCAAAAGCTGCTATCGAGCGCTCGCTCGCGCGACTGGCGACCTTGGATGGAGCACCATCGGGAAGCGCGGGACGTATCCGCCGCGCGCCTGGGCATAGACACTCCCTGAACAGAGGATCTTGCTCATGACTGATCATCCCCGCCGCGTCACCCGCGCTCTCCTTTCCGTCTCCGACAAGACCGGCCTGATCGAGTTCGCCAAGGCGCTTGCCGCGCACGATGTCGAGCTGGTCTCGACCGGCGGCACCGCTAAAGCGATCGCCGCGGCCGGCCTCAAGGTGAAGGACGTCTCCGAGCTGACCGGCTTCCCCGAGATGATGGACGGCCGCGTCAAGACGCTGCATCCGAAGGTGCATGGCGGCCTGCTCGCGATCCGCGACAACAAGGACCATGCGGAGGCGATGAAGGCGCACGGCATCGCGCCGATCGACCTGCTCGTCGTCAATCTCTATCCGTTCGAAGCGACCGTCGACAAAGGCGCGGGCTTCGAAGATTGCATCGAGAACATCGACATCGGCGGCCCCGCGATGATCCGCGCCGCTGCGAAGAACCATAACGACGTCGCCGTCGTGGTCGAGGCGCAGGACTATCAGGCCGTGCTCGACGAGCTCGCCGCCAACAAGGGTGCGACCACGCTGGGCTTGCGCCGTCGGCTGGCCGCAAAGGCCTATGCGCGCACCGCGGCCTATGACGCCGCAATCTCCAACTGGTTCAACCGTCAGCTCGAGATCGACGCGCCCGACTTCCGCGCTTTCGGCGGCCGGCTGATCCAGTCGCTGCGCTACGGCGAGAATCCGCACCAGAGTGCCGCATTCTATGCGACCCCGGACAGGCGCCCCGGCGTCTCCACCGCGCGGCAGCTCCAGGGCAAGGAGCTCTCCTACAACAACATCAACGACACCGATGCGGCCTATGAATGCATCGGCGAGTTCGACGCCAAGCGCACCGCGGCCTGCGTCATCGTCAAGCACGCCAATCCCTGTGGCGTCGCCGAAGGACCGAACCTCGTCGAGGCCTATCGCCGGGCGCTGGCCTGCGATTCGACGTCCGCGTTCGGCGGCATCATCGCGATGAACCGTCCGCTCGATGCCGACACCGCGCGCGAGATCACCAAGATCTTCACCGAGGTGATCATCGCGCCCGATGCCAGCGACGAAGCGATCGCCATCATCGGCGGCAAGAAGAACCTCCGCCTGCTGCTTGCCGGCAGCCTGCCCGATCCGCGGGCGCAGGGCCTGACGGCCAAGACGGTGGCCGGCGGTCTGCTGGTGCAGAGCCGTGACAACGCGGTCGTCGACGACATGACGTTCAAGGTCGTGACCAAGCGCGCGCCGACCGACGCAGAGATGCGCGACCTGAAATTCGCGTTCCGGGTCGCAAAGCACGTCAAGTCCAACACCATCATCTATGCCAAGGATCTCGCCACTGTCGGTATCGGCGCGGGCCAGATGAGCCGGGTGGATTCCGCGCGGATCGCGGCGCGCAAGGCGCAGGATGCTGCTAGCGAGCTGAAGCTCGCCGAGCCGCTCACCAAGGGTTCGGTGGTGGCCTCGGACGCGTTCTTCCCGTTCGCCGACGGCATGCTCGCCTGCATCGAAGCCGGCGCCACCGCCGTGGTGCAGCCTGGCGGCTCCATGCGCGACGACGAGGTGATCAAGGCCGCCGACGAGCACGGCATCGCCATGGTGTTCACGGGCACGCGGCACTTCAGGCATTGACACGATCTGCGTAGCGGGCTGCAAGAGCTACGACGATCCTGTCGACCTCGTCATTGCGAGCGCAGCGAAGCAATCCAGAATCTTTCCGCAGAGGAAGTCTGGATTGCTTCGTCGCTTCGCTCCTCGCAATGACGGGGTGAGATCACGCAGTGTAGCTAGTCTCGCACCCGCATCAGTAACCCCAGCCCCGCGACGAAGAACACGACCAGCACGGCCATGCCGGCCTTCTGGCTGGCGGTCAGCGCGGTGACCATGCCAATCAGGAGCGGGCCGATGAAGGACGTCACCTTCCCGGTCAGCGCGAACAGGCCGAAATACTGCGCGATGCGGTCCTTCGGTGCGAGGTGGATCAGCAACGTGCGGGAAGCGGCCTGGAGCGGGCCGCCGGCTGCACCGATCAGGCAGCCCAGCACGAGATAGGCGCGCTCGGCCGCACTCGAGAACAGGGGAGCGCCTGCTTGCGGCGGCGCCGTCTTGACGAACAGCACACTGTCCTTGTCGACCAGGAGGATCGCGGCCACCGACAGCAGCAGGACCAGCAGGCTGCCGGCGATGACGCGCTTGGGCCCGAGACGATCATCCAGCTTGCCGCCGAGCCAGGCGCCGAGCGCACCGGCAATCGCGAGCATGATGCCGAACGTCCCGATCTGGATCGTATGCCAGCCGAAGGTGCCGGCGGCATAGATGCCGCCGAAGGCGAACAGCGACACCAGACCATCGGTGTAGATCATGTTGGCGAGCAGGAATGCCGCGAGCGATTTCTGCCTCGGCAGACTCTCGATCGACTGCTTCAGCTCCGACAAACCCTCGCGTAGCGCCTCGCGCAACGGCCGCTTCGCCGGGTAATCCGGCGTGAACAGGAACATCGGCGTCACGAAGATGATGAACCACAGCGCGGTCAGCGGGCCGGCGGCACGGTCGCCCTGATGCGTGACGGGATCGAGCCCGAACAACGGCGTGAAGCCGAGCAGCGTGCGGCCGGTCTCGGGATTGGCAGCGAGGAAGCCGAGCACGATGATCAGGCTGACGATGCCGCCGATGTAGCCCGTGGCCCAGCCGGTGCCGGAGAGCCGGCCGATCCGCTCCGGTGGCACCAGGGTCGGCATCATCGCATTGTTGAAGACGGTGGCGAATTCCGCGCCGATGCTGGCGAGCGCCACCGCAGTGAGCAGCGGGGGAATGACGGCGGCATCGCCCGGCTTGCCGATCCACAGCGTGCAGGACGCCAGCACCAGAACCGCACCGAACCCCGCGATCCACGGTTTCCTGCGGCCGGCGGCGTCGGCGATCGCTCCCAGCACCGGCGACAGCAGCGCGATCGCAAGGCCCGCCGCAGCCATCGCAAAGCCCCACAGCGACTGCCCGGTGGCGGGATTTGGTGCCACGCTGGTCGCGAAATAGGGCGCGAACACGAAGGTCGTGATCAGCGTGAAATAGGGCTGCGCAGCCCAGTCGAAGAAGATCCAGCTGACGACGGCAGCGCGCGGCGGGTAGGACCGCGGCGCGCCAGCCATACGCAGATCCGGGGCGATCGTCGTCATCACGCAGTCCTCATCACGAACAGTTTTGTCTCTCTCGGCGCAAACCGTATAGCATTACCGAGACAGCTGTGAACCGGGTCGAGCGTGCGACGGTAATTTCGATGAAGTCGTCATATACAACACGGCGAACCTTTTTCGCGATCGTCGCCAGTCTGGCGTTCGCTCTCACGCCGGCGGCCGCTCAGGACGCGCGGTCGGGCTATGTCCCGCCGGCACGCGATGCGGTGCGGGCCGTCGCCGCCGAGCACGGCATGGTGGTGGCGCAGGAGAAGATCTCCGCGCAGATCGGCGCCGACATCCTGCGGCGCGGCGGCAATGCGATCGACGCCGCAGTCGCGACCGGCTTTGCGATGGCGGTGACCTATCCGCGTGCCGGCAATATCGGCGGCGGCGGCTTCATGGTGATCCATTCCGCCGACCGCAATGAAGACATCACGATCGACTATCGCGAGACCGCGCCGGCCGCGACCACGCCGCAGATATTCCTCGGCGCCGACGGCAAGCCTGACACGACGAAGTCACGGGATTCCGCGCTCGGCATCGGCGTGCCCGGCACCGTCGCGGGCCTCGCGCTCGCGCTCGACAAATACGGCTCGGGTCAGTTCACGCTGGCGCAACTGCTGGCGCCCGCGATCGCGCTCGCACGCGACGGCTTCATCGTCAGCGACGACATGGCCGATACGCTGCCGAGCTGGCACCGGCGGCTGGCACGCTGGCCTTCCTCGGCCAAGCTATTCTCGCGTCCGGATGGCACGCCGCTGGGCGAAGGCGATCGGCTGGTGCAGGGCGATCTCGCCGAAACGCTGGCAGCCGTCGCCGCGCAGGGGCCGCGCGGATTCTACGAGGGGCCGGTCGCCGATAAACTCGCCAAGGCGGTGACCGATGCCGGCGGCATCATGACGCCGGCCGACCTCAAGGCCTATCAGCCGGTCGTCCGCACGCCGGTGCGCGGCAGCTACCGCGGCTATGACATCGTCTCGATGCCGCTGCCTTCGTCCGGCGGCGTCGTGCTGATGGAGACGCTCAACATCCTCGAAGGCTTTCCTCTGGCCGATTTGAAGCAGGGGTCGGCGGCGTCACTGCATCTCTTGATCGAAGCCATGAAGCGCGCCTATGCCGACCGCGCCCGCTATCTCGGCGATCCCGCCTTCGTCAATGCGCCGATCGAGACCCTCATTGCGAAGGACTACGCCGCCAAGCTGCGCGCGGGCATTTCCCCCGAACGCGCTACGCCCTCGAAGGAGCTCGTGGCCGCTTCTGCCACGCCGCGTGAGGGCAGCAACACCACGCATTTTTCCGTCGTCGATGCCCGCGGCAACGCCGTCAGCAACACTTACACGCTGAACTTCAGCTACGGCGTCGGCCTCGTCGCCGACGGCACCGGCGTGCTGCTCAACAACGAGCTCGACGATTTCACCGCGGCGGTCGGCGCCTCCAACGCCTATGGCCTCGTCGGCTTCGAAGCGAATCTGCCCGGACCCGGTAAGCGGCCGCTGTCGTCGATGTCGCCGACCATCGTGCTGAGGGACGGCAAGCCGGTGCTGGTGACGGGCTCGCCCGGCGGCAGCCGCATCATCTCGACCGTGCTCCAGGTGATCGTGAACGTGCTCGACTACAAGATGGATGTTGCGGCCGCCGTGGCAACGCCGCGGCTGCACCATCAATGGCTGCCGGATGAAGTGCGCCTCGAGCGCGGCTTTCCCGAGGGCGTGCTGCTCGAGCTGAAGGCGATGGGGCACCTTGTCGTCGAGCCGATGGGGCAGACATCGGCCAACTCGATTCTGGTGACGCCGAACGGGCCACTCGGCGCAGCCGATCCGCGCACGCGCGGCGCGGAGGCGGCGGGGCAGTAACTGCTTCCGGAATGACGGGGTGAGGGACTTTACCGCCCGACCTGATAGGGCCCGCCCTTCTCAAGCGCGCGGTTGTACGCAGGCCGGGCGTGGATGCGCTCCAGGAACGCCATCGCCTTGGGATGGCCCTGCTCGAGCCCGCCGCGGGCTTGGGCGGCTTCGAGCGGAAAGCTCATCTGGATGTCGGCCGCGGTGAACTCGCTGCCGGCGAACCACTCGCTCTTCGCAAGCTCGCCTTCCCAATAATCCATGTGCTGCTTGATCTGCGGATTGACCAGCGCGGTCAGCGCCTGGTTGCAGACCTTGCGCACCAGCGGGCGCAGCAGCGCCGGCGCGCGCTTCGGCATCAGCGTGAACAGCAGCTTCAACAGCAGCGGCTGCATCGCGGATCCTTCCGCATAGTGCAGCCAATAGGTGTAGCGCAGCCGCTCCGGCGTGTTCGCCGGGGGGGTCAGCCGTCCGTTGCCATAGGTGGCGATGAGATATTCGATGATCGCGCCGGACTCGGCGATGGTGTTGCCGTTGTCGGTGATGACGGGCGATTTGCCGAGCGGGTGGATGGCGCGCAGCTCCTTCGGCGCACGCATGTCCGGCTGGCGCTGATAGCGCACGATCTCGTAAGGCACGCCCAGCTCCTCGAGCAGCCACAGCACGCGCTGCGAGCGGGAGTTGTTGAGGTGGTGAACGGTCAGCATCGCGGGGTCCTCAAGGCTTGGACTTAGGCTTAAACTTGGACTTGGGCGTGGTCCCGCGCCGTTGGTGCCAGCCCGGGAACACATTGTCGAGCCGTCGCTGCGGATATTTTCACCCGGGTATATTGACCCGGGGAATTTACCCGGGTATTAAGCCGGCAACGCGATCAATATGGTAATGATTCCAATGCAAGGGACCTACACAGCTTTCGCCGGCCAGCGCCGGCTGGCGTCCGGCACGGCGGGCGATGTCGCGCTTGCCGTCAAGCGTGCCACGCAGCCGCTGGACCAGCCGATCATCATCTTCGACGACGGCACGGGCCGGTCGATCGATTTCGACCTGCGCGGTGACGACCGCGAGGTGCTGGCCCGGCTTGCGAAGCTTGCCCCGCCGTCGGCTGAGGCGACGGAAGCGCCCGCAGAGCCGCGCGGACGCGGCCGGCCGAAGCTCGGCGTGGTCGCGCGCGAGGTGACCTTGCTGCCGCGGCACTGGGAGTGGCTCAACGCGCAGGCCGGCGGTGCTTCGGTCGCTCTACGCAAGCTCGTCGACGAGGCGAGGCGCGCCAGCGGCGACAAGGACCGCGAGCGTCAGGCGCGCGATGCGGCCTACCACTTCATGTCGACCATGGCCGGCGACCTGCCGCAGTTCGAGGAAGCTTCGCGCGCGCTGTTCGCAGATGACCGGCGGCGCTTCACCGGGCTGATCGCCGACTGGCCGGCCGATATCCGCGACCACATCGTCAAGCTCGCCTACAGCGACCGCGCTTAAACCGCGCATCGCTCTTCACAACCCCATCGACGGCCGAGCCGCGCATTGCGCGGCAACGGCTTCGCACGCCCTGATGAAAGGCCAATGCCATGTCTGCCGCAAAACCGCTCTGGACCACATTTCTCCGCTTCCTCGTCCCCCTGATGCTGGGCAACGCCTTGCAATCGCTGTTCGGCACCGTCAGCAACGTCTATCTCGGCCAGATGATCGGCGTCGACGCGCTCGCCGCCGTCTCGGCGTTCTTTCCGGTGATGTTCTTCCTGTTCGCCTTCGTCATGGGCCTGAGCACCGGCGCCACCGTGCTGATCGGCCAGGCCTTCGGCGCCGGCGAGCATGGCCAGATCAAGATCATCGTCGGCACCACGCTCGCCGCCGGCCTGCTGCTCTCGATTGCGATCGCACTCGTCGGCGGGCTCTTCAGCCGGCACTTGATGGTGATGCTCGCGACGCCCGCGGACATTCTCGATGAGGCCAGCGCCTATGCGCGCATCATGCTGTTGACCATGCCGCTCGGCTTCGTCTTCCTGCTGATGACGGCGATGATCCGCGGCGTCGGCGACGGACTGACGCCGCTGCTGGCGCTGGCCTTGTCGACGGCGATCGGCTTGATCCTGACGCCGATGCTGATCCACGGCACGTTCGGATTGCCGCCGGTCGGCATCACCAGTCCTGCCTGGGCGGCTACGACCGCCAACGCGCTGACGCTGATCGTACTCGCCGTCTATCTGCTGCGGAAAAAGCACGCGCTCGCGCCGGACGCGACGCTGCTGCGTCACCTGCGGCTGAACGGCGCCGTGTTCGGCAAAATTCTCGGCATCGGCCTGCCGAGCGCGATCGGCATGGTGGTGATGGCGATCGCCGAGCTTGTGCTGCTCGGCCTCGTCAACGGCTTCGGCTCGAATGCCACCGCGGCCTATGGCGCCGTCAACCAGGTGATGGGCTATGCGCAGTTCACGGCGATGTCGATCTCGATCGCGGTCTCGATCCTCGGCGCCCAGGCCGTCGGCGGCGGCGACCGGGCCCGGGTCGACGGCATCGTGCGGATGGGCCTTGCGTTCAACATCGTCCTGACCGGCGGGCTGGTGGCGCTGATCTACCTCGCGCCGCGCGCGGTGCTCGGCATCTTCATCACCGACGGCGCCGTGCTGGACCTGGCGAAGGGATTGCTCAACATCGCCTTGTGGAGCTCGGTGCCGTTCGGGCTCGCCACCGTGTTCTCGGGCGCGATGCGCGGCGCCGGCGTCGCGTTGACGCCGATGCTGCTGTCGATCTTCGCGATTGCCGCAATCGAGCTGCCGGCCGCAATCATCCTCAGCCATGCCGTCGGCCTGACCGGCGTGTGGGCTGCCTATCCCATCGTGTTCTGCGCCATGTTGATTCTGCAGATGGGCTATTACCACCTGGTGTGGCGCAAGCGGGCGATTCCGCGCCTGATCTGACCGTCAAAGTATTATGACCGTCATTAAACGATGGACCTGTGGCGCGCCCTGCGCCACAATGAGGAAAAGCCAACTCAAAAAGCCAGGCCAGGGAGAATGATCTTGACCCGCACCGCCCCGCAATTCCTGTTCGATTTCGGTAGCCCCAACGCCTATCTCAGCCATCTGGCGATACCGGCCATCGAACAGCGGATCGGCGTCAAGTTCGGATATGTGCCGATCCTGCTCGGCGGCATCTTCAAGTCGACCAACAACAAGTCGCCGGCCGAGACGCTCGCCGGCATCAAGAACAAGCGCGAGTTCCAGCAGATCGAGACCGAGCGCTTCATCAAGCGCTTCCATGTCCAGCCCTATGTCTGGAATCCGCACTTTCCCGTCAACACGCTGAATTTGATGCGCGCGGCGATCGCGGCGCAGCTCGAGGGAGTCTTCGAAAAATATGTCGAGGCCGCCTTCCACCACATGTGGCGCGAGCCGAAGAAGATGGACGATCCCGAGATCGCGGCGAAGGCGCTGACCTCATCGGGCCTCGATGCGCAAAAGTTGTTTGCCCGCAGCCAGGAACCCGAGGTCAAGGGCAGACTGATCAAGAATACCGAGGAGGCGGTCGCCCGCGGCGCCTTCGGCTCGCCGACCTTCTTCGTCGGCAATGAAATGTTCTTCGGCAAGGAGCAGCTGCGCGAGGTCGAGGAGATGGTGAAGGGCGAGTAGGGAATGGCGAGTAGTGGAAACGTTACTCGCGTTTCGTCATCTGCTATCCTATTCGCTAGTCCCTATTCGTCATTCGCCATTGTCCGAAGAACAACAATAACGGAGCTTGTCTCATGCGTATCCTCGTGGTCGGCGCCGGCGCCATCGGCGGCTATTTTGGTGGCAGACTGTTGCAGGCCGGCCGCGACGTCACCTTCCTGGTCCGGCCGCGCCGCGCCGGCGAGCTCGCGAGCGCCGGCCTTGTCATCAAGAGCCCGAACGGCGATGTGACCCTGAAGAACCCGCCGACCGTTCAGGCCGACGCGATCAAGGACAAGTTCGACGTCGTGCTGCTCAGCTGCAAGGCGTTCGACCTCGACGATGCCATCAAGTCGTTCGCCCCGGCGGTGGGGCCCAACACCGCGATCATCCCGATGCTCAACGGCATGAAGCATCTCGACACGCTGGATGCCAGGTTCGGCAAGGAGCGCGTGCTCGGCGGCCTCTGTGCCATCGCGGCGACGCTGAACGAAAAGCGCGAGGTGGTGCAGCTCCAGCCGATGCAGTCGATCACTTACGGCGAGCGCGACGGCGCGATGTCGGACCGGGTGAAGGCGATCGACGAGGCCTTCAGGAGCGGCATCAATGGCGCCAGCGCCAGCCAGAACATCATGCAGGACATGTGGGAGAAGTGGGTGTTCCTGTCTTCGCTCGCGGCAAGCACCAGCCTGATGCGGACGTCCGTCGGCAATATCCTCGCCGCGCCCGGCGGCCGGGATTTCCTGCTCGGCATGCTGGATGAGACCAGCTCGGTCGCTGCTGCATCGGGCTACCCGCCGGGCGGGCCGTTCTTCGAGCGCGTCAAAGGCAATCTCACCACCGAGGGCTCCCCGCTGACGGCGTCGATGTTCCGCGACATCAAGGCGGGCCTGCCTGTCGAAGCCGATCACGTCATCGGCGACCTCATCGCGCGCGCCGACGCCGCCAAGGTGCCGGTGCCGAAGCTGCGCATCGCGTATACGCATCTGAAGGCGTATGAGAGGCAGCGGGCGGGGTAGGGCGTCATACACCGCCGTCGTCCCGGGGCTCGCGCTACGCGACAGCTCCGCGCTACTGCAAATGCGCGAGATAGTGCGAGACGGCGGTGATCTCCTCGTCGCTCATGTGATAGGCGACGTCGGCCATCGCGGCGACGCCGCCGCCGACACGCTGGCCGGCTTTGTAGTCATGCAGCGCCTTGACGAGATATTCCTCGCGCTGGCCGGCGAGCCGCGCCACCGCCTTGGTGCCGGCATAGCTGTCCGTATGGCATGAAGCGCAGCGGCGGCCGGCGGCAACCTGCGCGCCCTTTTTCGACAAGTCGGGATCCCCGTCCTCGGCTCCCTTCGGCGGCGTCAGCGTGGCGAAGTAGGCACCGAAATTGCGGATGTCCTCGTTGGTAATCTCTTCGACGATCGGCTGCATCTGGTCGTTCTTGCGCGAGCCGGCGCGAAAGAACACGAGCTGCCATTGCAGGAATTGATCGGGCTGGCCGGCGAGCGAGGGGATGTTCTCGGTCTGCGAAATGCCGTTCTCACCGTGGCAGCCGGCGCAGGCGGCGGCCTTCTCCTTGATCGCGGCATTGTCGGCGGCCTCGGCTGGGATGAAGGCGATCAATGCGAGCGATAGCGCGCCGATTGCGGACCAAGAGAGCTGACGGCGCATGATTGGAGATCCGTTCTGTACTGCGTCATTCCAGGGCGCGTCACTTGGCGCGTGCCCGAATCCATAATCCGCGTTCGTGGTTATGGGTTCCGGACTTGCGCGCAAGTGGCGCGTAGTCCGGAACGACAGCGTGAGGCTTCAAAATGAAAGAGGCTGCGGCCCTCACCCGGTCGCAGCCTCCTCCGTCAGGTCGCGCTACTTCTTGCTGTAGCTGATGCGATAGATCGCGCCGGCCCAATCGTCGGCAACGAGGATCGATCCGTCCTTGGCGAGGATGATGTCGTTGGGACGGCCGAGATAGCCCTGGTCGCCCTCGAGCCAGCCAGAAGCGAAGATCTCCTGCTTCGGGTTTTTGCCGTCGGGCCCGACGATCACGCGCACGATGCGCGCGCCCTGGTACTTGTGGCGATTCCAGGAGCCGTGCTCGGCGATCAGGATGTTGTTCTTGTAGTCGGCGGGGAATTGGTCGCCGGTGTAGAACTTCATGCCGAGCGGCGCGACATGGGCACCGAGATTCAGCACGGGCGGCGTGAACTCGGAGCATTTGTGGCCCGTCGCGAACTTGTCGTCGGGAAGATTGCCCTGATGGCAATAGGGATAGCCGAAATGCTCGCCGATCCTGTTGATCATGTTCAGCTTGTCCGAGGGCAGATCATCGCTGATCCAGTCGCGGGCATTCTCGGTGAACCAGAGCTTGCCGGTGCGCGGGTCGACGTCGGCGCCGACCGAGTTGCGGACGCCGAGCGCCCAGATTTCGGCGTTGCCGGTCTTGGGATCGACGCGCCGGATCTGCGACACGCTGGTCGGCGGAATGCCGATGTTGAAGGGCGGTCCGAACGGCAGGAAGAACCAGCCTTCCTTGTCGACCGCGATGTATTTCCAGCCATGCGCGGCATAGGAGGGCATGTCGTCATAGACGACCTTGCCTTCGCCGAGATTGTCGAGCTTGTTTTCGGCATCGTCGTAGCGGATCAGCTTGTCGACCGCGATGACATAAAGCGCGCCATCCTTGAAGGCGAGACCGGTGGGCATGTTCAGGCCCTTGAGGACGGTCTTGACCTCCTTCTTTCCGTTGTTGTCCTTGATGGCATAGACGTTGCCGAGGCCGAACGAGCCGACGAACAACGTGCCCTTGTCACCCCAGGCCATCTGCCGCGCGGCCAGCACGCCCGAGGCGTAGACCTCGATCTTGAAGCCCGACGGCAGCTTGATCTTCTTGACGATGTTGGCGAGCTCGGCGTCGGAGGCGCCGGTCGGCGGGCCCGAGGGCGGCGCGAGTCCCTTCTGCGCCTCGGTCTCGTCGCCGAGGAACCAATCGTCCGGCGGATGGGTCCAGAATTCCTTGGTGCCGGATTCGTATTTCTTCAGCGGCTTGTTCTTGTCCTGTTGTTGCGCGTTGCCGGCACCGGTCCCCGCGAGAAGGGCCACGGCCGCAAGCGCCAACACGGATCGATGGAACATCGATATCATCGCATCACTCCCCTAAGGCAGCCGTGAGGGCTGCGCGTTATTTTGTTTTGCTAGTCGAGAGGCGAAGTTTTGAGCCCGTCGGGACGACAGACGCAAAAAGGTTAGCACATCTGCCCATCGTGAGAAGCGCGCCGGATGCAGCGCGGCTGCGCTCATCAAAATTTGAGACGGAATGTGAATGAACGGATGAACGCTGCGACGACCGCGTTCCCGCTGCAACGCGGAATCAAGCGCGCACGCGCATCGTCGTCAGGCGCTCCGCCGGAGTGGGCATACAAAAGCGCGAAAACAACCCCATGCACCGTAGAACGACGCAAGTTGATCCGCACCCGGTGACGCCGGACAGTCATTTGAAGCGTCGAGCAAAATAGCAATTGCGGCGCTTACGAGGCGACGGGGTAGGGTCCGTCGTCAAACAGCGTGTCGTGATAGCCTTTCGATCCGACCTCGCGTGCCAGCGTGCTGCGGACATCGCGACCATCGCGCAGGCTGCGCAGCACATGCGCGAAGTCGAATTCGGGCCGCCAGCCGAGCTCCCGCCGCGCGCGCTCGTTGACATAGACCCGGTCGATCGCGGGGAAGAGTCGCCAGCCGCGCGCTGCATAGAGCTGCGCACACTCCGGATAGAGCTCGCGCACGACAGCGGCGGCATCGCGCGCCAGCGATCCGAGATGACGTTGCTCGAACGGGCTCGTCGCCGAGACGATGTAGCGGGCGAAGCCAATGCCGGGCGCGCGCTCGACGGCGAGCAGATGCGCGCTCACCGCGTCCGCGATATCCAGCCGGCGATAGAGCAGCTCGTTGGCCTGCGCGTTCTCCAGCGCGTAGGCCGACCGCATCGCCGGATCGTCGTCGTCCTCCGGAAAGAAGCGCGAGGTCCGCAAGGTAACGACGGGCAGGGCGCGCTCGCGAAAGAACAACTCGCAGAGGTTCTCGGCCATCAGCTTGGTCGTGCCGTAGATGTTCTTCGGCACCGAGGGCAGCTCCTCGGTGACCCACACCGCGGCCTGTCCCGCCTCGGGCTGCAGCTGCGAGCCGAACGCGCTGGTGGTGCTGGTGAAGACAAAACTCTTCACGCCGGCCGCGACTGCCGCTTCGAGCAGGTTCAGCGTGCCTGACACGTTGGTGTCGACAAAGTCCTGCTTGGAATGGGTCGCCACATGCGGCTTGTGCAGCGTCGCGGTGTGGATCACGGCGGTGACGCCGTTCATCTGCTCCCGTACGAAGGCGGGATCGACGATCGAGCCGACGGCGTCGGTGAAGGGGGAGGGCTTGAGATCGAGCCCGCGGGCGGATGAGCCGCGCGCCTGGAGCGTCCGGAGAATGGCTTCACCGAGGTGGCCCGCACTGCCGACTACGAGGATGGTCATGCCAGGTCCAGCGCATTCCAGAAGAGCCGCCGAAGCGCGCACGTTCCGCCGGGATTGGCAGACCCGTGACTTCCTTGATAGCTCATCTGACCCTCGGGTTTGCACCGCAACATGATGTTCCGATTTTGTTCTTTACAAACTCGTGAAATTCTGGTTCGATTGCATCGATTCGTCCGATGATCGCTGTTACCTCAGAATCCTCAGCCGTTTGCGATTTCACCGGGAAGCCTATGCTCATTTATCGCCGCACTAGTCTCCTCGAGTCCACGGCCCAAACCCTCGTCAATACTGTCAACTGCGTTGGCGTCATGGGAAAGGGCATCGCTAAGGACTTCAGGGAACGCGAGCCTCAGATGTTCGCGGCTTACAAGCGCATCTGCGATCAAAAGCTTCTCTCGCCCGGGAAGCTGTGGCTTTGGAAGGGCGCGACCTCTTGGGTGCTCAACTTCCCAACTAAGCAGCACTGGCGTTATCCTTCCAAGATTCAGTGGATCGAAGCGGGCTTGCAAAAGTTTGTCGGACACTATGAGAGCTTGGGCATAACGGAGATTTCATTCCCGCGCCTCGGCTGCGGGAATGGCGGGCTCAGGTGGGACGATGTGCGCCCCGTGATGGAGCGTTATCTCAAAGACTTACCAATTCAGGTCTTCATCCACGACTACACGGTCGATATCGGCTTACCCGAGCACATGGAATCTGTAGCGAGCCAATTAAAAGACGAGGCCGTAGATTCGTCGTCTTTCGACTCGTTCATCGGAGCTATTCGGCGTGCTGTCGAGTTGAGCGAGGAGAAGTTCGTCCAATTCGATAATCATCAACCTGTGCAAGCGTCTATCGGTGACGACCAGATATTGAAACTTCAAGCGAATAATGCGGAATGGAACCTGGAAGCAGAAGATCTTTGGGGCGTCTGGGTTGGCCTTCAGAAGGGATTGCTGACGCAGGACAAGGCTGAGTGGACTCAGAAAGGCGCCGGTGAGCCTTTGTTGTCAGTACTGAGCGTTCTGCCGCACGTTCGCCCGGTTCAAATTCAGGGCATCAAGCGAGACGCAGAAGTTGCGCTTGAATATCGTCCGGGCGAACGCGGGAGTGACGTAGCGCCTTCCTCCAAATCCCAACTTGAACTTGCCTATGGCGCTGACGACTGGGTCAATTCAAGCGCACATACTCAAGTGGGAGACGGCTCTAACGAGTCCGTATCGTCCTTATCGTAGCAAGTGGCCTAGCCGTCTTTTTCATCACGCTCCGATAGAGAACGCTGTCAAGATTCTTCAGGACGGAAACCTTCGTTCGCGCGACGACCCCGCTAACAAAAAAGCGAAAGACGTGGCCGCACCGGGGGTAATTGACGGACGAACTCATGCTCACGGCTCGGCCCGTCTTTATTTCCGGCCACGGACACCTACGCAGTATCACATCGAAGGCATTCGCAAAAAGGGCGAGTGCCAGTACGGCGATGACACGCATGCGCCTGTGCTGGTTATGATGGTTTTCGATGCAAGCAACATACTCGCATTGCCCGGCATCAAATTCTGCGATCGCAATATGCAGCTTGGAAACGCCGAGCCGGGTGACTCGGAAGAATATTTTTCAAAAATCCCTTTCGACAAGGTCTTTCACGAAGGTGGCACTGGCGGCGATAGGACCATCATCGAACACCGTTGCGCAGAGGTATTGGCTGAGTCGCCGCTTCCGCTTGCTAACAATCTTCAGTGGGTTTACTGCCGCACAGCCGCCGAGCGAGACACGCTGCTCTACTTGCTTGGTGACAAAAGCGCCGAGTGGGCGCCGCGCGTTCTTATATCGGACGACCTGCTGCTCTTTGAGCGTCGTTTTGTCTTTGTTGAATCTGTTTTTCTGACTTCGAACGGAATCAATTTCCAACTCAGCCCGCGCGCCGATCTAAAAAACATTTCCATCAGCGTATTCGCTTGGGATAGCAACGGCACGCTGATGAAGAACTTCTACAATGCGGACATTGCTGCACGCCCTCCAGCACCAAGTACGAATACGCGTTGGCGCGTACAAATCGATTTGGCCAATGGCACTTATCTTGTTCAAATTGATCTAGAGGGGCACCTAGCTTTCAAAGGCTACATCACGTTGGGCGAACGCCTCGTTTGACATGCAGCGAAACGGCCCACAGACGTTCGTCTGGGGCCGTCCGCTGCGCGCGCGGTGGAAACTTCTCCCCTAGTCGGGGCTGTTGTCCGACGTACACCGGTTGCCATGCAGTAGAACCCACATGGCGAGCGCATTCACGCGGCTGGCGATTCGATCTTCCGCCGCCGAACCTTTTTAGACTCGATCATCTTGCGAAACTCAGGTTCAAGAATTGTGAGCTTTCGCACGAGCCCGCGCATTTCGTATCCGTTAGCTAGTTGGTTCTTTGGACCGCGGAATCGCTCAATGCGTCTAATGAACCCACCATCTTCTAGTGTTGTCAGGTGCCGCTGCACCTGTCTGGCTCCCATTCCAATCCTCGTGGCCAGTAGTTGCTTTGTCGGAAATGGTGGTTCGCCTGCGTCCCACCAAAAATCTGCGAGGTGCATTAGGATCGTAAATTGTTCAGCAGATAGCCCGAGCCTTCCCTGCGCCCAAATCATGATGGAAGGGACTGTACAAAAACCCAGTCCGATGAGATTCTTTGTCCACTTATCTTCGGGACTGCGTCTCGGCCGCTTAGGCGCCTCAGCCTTTGCAGCCTCGCTCTTCCGTTTCGTTGCCTTCTTCATCGCGTTTCGACCTCGGCGACAACCATAGGGCTAGAAACGCGGAGCGCACAAGCGAAGTGGGGAGACATTAATGTCTCTCCCCGGAAGGCGAATACGCCCGGACCTCGGGAGGCGCGGAAGTCTCACGAAACAATCATCAATTCCTTTCAGAACTCAGGCGTACGACCCAACAGTATCATCGAGGTGAGGGCGAAAATGCCTCCCCTAAATTTTCGAATTCGGCCGGGGGCATGGAGCGATATCGGAGCCCCCGGGCGCGATTACGCTGGTGACAGAGAATCAAAAAGGCGGTCATGACCACTTCCGCCGTGTTGGGCGATGATCACCACTTCGGTCGCTCCGGGCGTGTATTCCGCGCTGGCGGCGGCTTCTAACTCGGCGCGGCTGTCCAGCAGCGCCGAGTTGATGCGCGAGGAGGCGATGAAGGAGAAGCCGACCGACACCTTCACCGGGTTGCCCTGCGCATCGTCGGCGAGCCACACCACGAAGACCGGATAGCCGAAGTGTTCGGGCCGGTATTCGAGGTTGGACTCGTTATCAGCGGCGGGCCGCCCGCCGGGGTAGTCGCGAAGCTTGAGCATGCTCGAATCTCCTGTCGGACATGGCGCAGTTTACCATGCCCGAGCCGCGACCCGGTCACCGGTCGTTGACAAGGCCCACGCCCTCCGGCAGCCGTGGGAGGCGCCGTTCAGCCTTTGTATGGCGTCGATGGTCTCCGCGCCCCGGCTTTACCTCGGGGCGAAAACGAACGCGGTGACGTTCCCCGAAGGGAGTGAGTAACTGGATGACGATGCTTTGGAGAAAATTGGAGCGGGCGAAGGGGCTCGAACCCTCGACCCCGACCTTGGCAAGGTCGTGCTCTACCACTGAGCTACACCCGCATCCTGTGTCGGTCGCGTGACGCGCCGGCAACGGCTGTCGTATGCCAAAAGCGGGAGGGGAATGCAACAGCTACCGGCGGCATCAATTCGCATTTGAGGGCCCCATATGGACCCCCGAAGCTGGCCGAATCGACCGGAAACGCCCCGGAACCGGCGAATCGGGCGGCCTGGATTGAAATTCGGCCCATTCGGCCCAATTTAGGAGCCGACCACAAGCATATGACGCGGCGGCGTGCTAAAGAGCCGCCATTCCAGACATGACGAGGGAATCCCGTGACGATCATCGACCAGGGTAACGGAGCGGCGGGCCCGGCTGCGGCCGACCTGATCAAGGACACCACCACCCAGACCTTCGTGAAGGACGTCATCGAGGAATCGAAGCGCCAGCCCGTGCTGATCGATTTCTGGGCGGAATGGTGCGGCCCCTGCAAGCAGCTCACCCCCGTCCTGGAGAAGGCGGTGAAGGCGGCCAAGGGCAAGGTCAAGCTGGTCAAGATGAACATCGACCACCATCCGGCGATCCCGGGCCAGATGGGCATCCAGTCGATCCCGGCCGTGATCGCCTTCGTCAACGGCCAGCCGGCCGACGGCTTCATGGGCGCGGTGCCGGAGAGCCAGGTCAACGCCTTCATCGAGCGGCTGACCAAGGGCGTCACCGCGCCGGGCGAGGTCAACGTCGCCGAGATCGTGCAGGAGGCCGACGCGGTGCTCGCCGAGGGCGACGCGGCGGCGGCCGCGCAGATCTATGCCGAGGCGCTGCAGCATGATTCGACCAACATCGCGGCGCTTGCGGGCCTCGCGAAGTGCTACGCCGTCTCCGGCGCGATGGAGCAGGCCAAGCAGACGCTGGCCATGGTGCCGGAATCCAAGCGCAACGACCCGGCCGTGAAGGCCGTGCAGACCGCGATCGATCTCGCCGAGCAGGCGAAATCGCTCGGGCCGGTCGCCGAGCTGGAACAGAAAGTCGCCGCAAATCCGCTCGATCATCAGGCCCGTTTCGACCTTGCCACCGCGCTCAACGCCCAAGGCAACCGCGCGGCGGCGACCGAGCAGCTGCTCGAGATCGTCAAGCGCGACCGCAAATGGAACGACGACGGCGCCCGCAAGCAGCTGGTGCAGTTCTTCGAGGCCTGGGGCGGCACGGATGATGCAACCGTCGAAGGCCGCAAACGTTTGTCGACGATCCTGTTTTCGTAACGGCCTTTTTTGAGCATGATCTGTTCGGAAAACCGCTCCACACTTTTCCGGATCATGCGCTAGCAACGCCAGTGGGACCGGGCAGATGCCGATCAACATCGAATATCGCGGGCCCGCCGACCTCCCGGAGATCATCCCGGTCTTTCCGCTGCCGGGCGCGCTGCTGCTGCCCCGCGGCCAGATGCCGCTCAACATCTTCGAGCCGCGCTACCTCGCGATGGTCGACGATTCCTTCCGCGACGGGCATCGCCTGATCGGCATGATCCAGCCCGACGTCGCGCATTCACGGAAGGATTCCGACAAGCCGGCGCTGTTCCGCGTCGGCTGCGTCGGCCGCATCACCCAGCTCGCCGAATCCGGCGACGGCCGCTACATCCTCGAGCTCACCGGCGTTTCGCGCTTCAAGGTGGTCGAGGAGCTCGAGGTGCTCACCCCCTATCGGCAGTGCAAGGTGGACTTCTTCGCCTTCGTCGACGACTTCACCGCGCGCATGGGGGAGGAGGAGGTCGACCGCGAGGCGCTGCTGGCGGTGCTGGCGGACTTCCTGAAGGCCAACAATCTCAAGGTCGACTGGGAAGGCGTCGAGAGCGCGCCCAACGAGGCGCTGGTCAATGCGCTGGCGATGATGTCGCCCTATGGCCCCGCGGAGAAGCAGGCGATGCTGGAGGCGCCCGACCTGAAGACCCGCGCCGAGATCCTGATCGCCGTCACCGAGATGGACCTCGCCAAGAAGCGCACCAGCGGCGATCCGCCGCTGCAGTGAAGGTCCCGCGCGACCTAAAGCGCGAAGCGATCAGGATGAATCCTCATCGCGCTTTGGGTTTTTGTATGAGCATGATCTTTTCGGAAAACCGCTACGCACTTTGCGCTGACGCGGCCCTTCGGGTCCGGATCATGCTCTAAGCGGCAAACTCGTCCGCCTCGGCCTTTCGATCCGCCAACCGTGCGATCGTCGAGGCCCGCATCGGCGGGCTGAGGTAGAAACCCTGCGCCTCGACGCAGCCCTCCTGGCGCAGGATGTCCAGCTGCTCGGCGGTCTCGACACCTTCGGCGGTGGACGTCTTGCCGAGGCTGGTGGCGAATTGGACCACGGCCCGCGCGATCCGATGAGGCTCCTCCATCGGACTGGACAGCTCGCTGACGAAGCTGCGATCGATCTTGATCTTGTCGAACGGAAACTTCTGCAGAAAGCTGAGCGACGAATAGCCGGTGCCGAAATCGTCGAGGGCAATCCGCACCCCGAGCTCGCGCAGCTGGCTGAGTGCTGCGAATACGGTCCCGCTGTCGTGCATGATGACGGTTTCGGTGACCTCGAGCTCGAGCCGGTCTGACGCAATCCCCGAAGCCGCCAATGCGCCCACGATCGTCGACACGAGCTCCCTGCTCCTGAATTGCGCTGGAGACAGGTTGACCGCGATCTTCAGGTCGGAACGCCATTTTGCCGCTTCGGCGCAGGCGGTTCTCAAGACCCATTCCCCCAGTGGCAGGATCAAGCCGGTTTCCTCCGCGACCGGAATGAATTCGCCTGGCGAGACAAGACCGCGCTCGGGGTGATGCCAACGCAGCAACGCCTCGAAGCCGCAGGTCTCGCCGCTGTTCAAATTGACGAACGGCTGGTAGTGGAGCTCGAATTCGCTTCTCGCAAGCGCCTTCCGCAGATCCCGCTCCAGGTTGCGGCGCGCACGCAGGAGCTGGTCCAGCTCCGGCTCGAAGAAGCGGAATGCGCCACGTCCGGCGCTCTTCGCCGAGTAGAGGGCCAGATCCGCGCTCCTGAGGATCGTGTCGGAATCGGCGCCGTCCTGGGGTGCAAGGGCGATGCCGATGCTGGTGCCCACGATGACCTGATGATCGCCGAGATCGAACGGCGCGCTGAGCGCGCCGTGGATCGCCTCGGCGAGAGAGGCCGCGTCCGCGGCCGGATTGCTTACGTAATCGACGATTGCGAATTCGTCGCCGCCCAATCGGGCGACGAACGTCGTCTCCCTGACGCAATCCAGCAGGCGCGCGGCGACCGAACGCAACAGCAGATCACCCGCCGGATGTCCGAGCGTGTCGTTGACCTCCTTGAAGCGGTCGAGATCGAGCAAGAGAACCGCCAAATGGAGGTTTCCGCCACGCGTATCGGCAAGAGCGGGCTCCAGACGCGCCTTGAGCAGCACGCGGTTCGGCAGCTCCGTCAGCGCATCATGTTGCGCCATGTAGGTGATCTTCGCTTCGGACCGGCGTTGCTCGGTGACATCCAGGTGCGTGGCCACCCAGCCGCCGCCGGCCATCGGCTGCCGCGTCACGCAGATCAGCCGGCCATCGGCGAACGCGTCGATGCGGCTCGACACGGCATGGATCGGCAGTGCATCGAGCTTGGCGATCTGCCGTTCGGCGGCGAAATCGCTGGCCTCGCCTTCGAGTATGCCGCTGGTGACGCGATGTCTGATGATATCGCGGTGCGGAGTTCCCGCGCGCAGCAATTCCGACGGCAGCCGGTACAGCCGGGCGTAACGCTCGTTGCAGATGACGAGCCGCTTCTCGGCGTCGAACATGCAAAGGCCCTCGACCATGTGGTTGATGGCCGTATCCAGCCTCAGCTTCTGTTCCTTGAGGTCGTTCTGCGACCCTTCGAGCTGCTGCCGTGCGATGGAAAGCTGGCTGATGATCTCCTCGAACCTGGCGGTTCTGGTCGCCAGACGACGATCGGCCAGCACGCCGATCAGGCTCATCCCCAGCACGGACAATGCGACACCGGCGATGGCGAGCGCGAGGAAGGCCGGAGAAAGCGAAAGCGTATCGGTCGCGAGCGCCGGATCCGGTGTGATCTGCACGGCGCCCATGGCCGTGAAGTGATGCGAGACGATGGCGAGCGTCAGCAGGACGGCCGCGGCGAGCGTGCCCCGATAACCCTGGCGGGTGAGCGCGACCGCCAGCGCAGCGTAGCCGAGGCACATGCCCAGAACGATGGAGAGGAGGACGAGGTCGACGGACCAGGAGACTCGGCCCGGCACTTCAAGAGCCCACATCCCGATATAGTGCATGCTGGCAATGCCGCCGCCGATGATGATGCCGCCAGCCGCCGCGCGCCAGCGGCCGGACGTGACGACCGCGACGCCGAAGCCGACCGAGGTCAGCAGCATTGCCGCTGCGAGAGAGGACGCGGTCAACACGATGCCGTAGCCCGTCGTGACGCCGGGCTCGTAGGCGAGCATCGCGACGAAATGCGTGGCCCAGATGCCGTATCCGATGGCCGCGCCGGCAATGGCGATCCAGATCCACCGGGTTCTCGCGCGCGTCGCGATCGCGCGGTGAAAGATGCTGACCGCGACGATGCTGGCAACGAAGCAGACCAGGGCAGCGAGTACGACGAGCCGCCAATCGTGCTCGGTCGTAAGGCAGGAGAAAACGCGGAACATCCAGTCTCGCCTCATCGTCGATATTGTCGATGCTGGACCGGCTAATCGCCATTCGCGTTAATTTTGTGCCGCGCCTGATTGCACGCTTAGCGGCATGCTAACGTCGTCCGTAAAATTTGATCTGTCGGGCTAACGCGCTTCGCGCTTGTCGCGCGGGGAAACCGCTATGCGCGTTTCCGGCTCATGCTCTAAAGGTGGCCGCGGATGCGCTTGCGTCCGGTGATCATTGCGCGGATCAGGTTCTCGCGCTGTAGGATTCCCATCAGCACCACGCCAACGACGTGGAGCACGACCAGAACGATGACGGCATCCGATGAATAATGGTGAGCGTCTTCGACCCACCACACGCCGAAGAACGTGACGGTGACCGACATCGCTCCCGTGATGGTCGAAACGGCGAGCGAGGCCAGCAGCGCGACCAGCATCAGCGTGCCGGCGGGATTGAGCCCGATGTAGCGGCCGGTGATGCCGCGGCGCAGATTCCAGAGATAGCGGGGCGAGGCGCGCAGCCGGACGCCGACCATGCGGAAGCGCGAATAGCGGCTTCCCCAGACGCCCCAGACCAGGCGAAACGCGAGAAGCCCCAGCACGGTATAGCCGACCATGCGGTGAAGGCCGTCATAGACGGTCGGCGTGAACCAGGCGGCCAGAACGCCGGCCGCGAGAGCCCAGTGCCAGAGGCGCAGCGGCAGGTCCCAGACAGCGATCGTCCGCGGCGCGGCTCGCTCGGCGGGTGTCCGGTCGGACACCCCGCGAGCTTCTGGCATCGCTTCTTCAATCAAGCAAAGACCATCCTCGAGCCCTGCTTTGCGCAGAACGCGTCGCGCAGCCGACCTATAGCAACCTACTTGGCGATCGTGTGCTTCAGGCTGAGATCTTCGGGGCTGTAGAACAGCTCGTAGAGCTTGCCTTCCTTGACGCCGTAGACCTCGTAGCAGGAGCCTTCGACCTTGGAGCGCCGCACCTCATAGCCAAGTGCCTTGGCCTTGGCTTCGGCTTCGCTGGCCGGCTTCCACGACGCCTTGTCGAGCTTGGTGCAATTCTTGAAACCGTCGGCCATGGCCGTCGATCCCGCGCCAATCCCGATCGTCAGTGCAATGGCAACAACTCGAATGACCTTCACGAACTTCTCCTCTCTGTCGTGGGCGCTGCGCGGAGCCGCGGAGCACACCGAAGGAAGCAAAGAGGGGGGTGAAGTCAACAATGAGGGGCTTGGTCCGCTTTAGATAAGTTCTATTGTAGAGTTTAGACTGGTTCTAACATGAGCCACAATGTGAGGGCTTCCTGCGGAGAATGCGGATCTTGCGCCACCGCTGCGGCCTTACGCCTCATCGGTGGAAGCGCAGCTAGTACCCGGCAACCGACATCACGACGACCGCACTGAGCGCCATCCACCCGAAATGCCGGCCGCGCGTCGCCCAGGCGTTGGCGAGGGCGGAAAGGCCGAGCACACAGGCCATGGTGGCGACGATCCAGTGGCGAGCCGGCTCCGATTGCATCCACGGCACCGCAATCAGCAGCATGCCACCGCCGATCCAGGCTACGGTCGAGGTCTGCCACACCAGCCGGATCAGGGTGCGGAGCCGCTCCGGCTCGATGCGCACGCGGGCGAAGACCTTGGCCTCGCCGAGGTAGCCGTGGATGAGGGCCGAGGCGATGGTCACGACGCCGGCGCACTGGAGCAGCAGATCACGCATCAACGCCTCCATACACTGATGTATGGATCGATAGCGCCTGGCCAGTCGCCTGTCAATACACTAGTGTATGGTACGATTCCGGGAAGTGACATGAACCAACAGCTCTCCGCCGACGACTGGACCAGCCAGGGCCTCAAGGCACTGGCCAGAAGCGGCTTCACGGCGCTGAAGGCCGATCCGCTCGCCAAGGCCATGGGGGTGTCGCGCGGCAGCTTCTATTGGCATTTCGCCGATCTGGCCGCGTTTCACGCCGCGGTGCTGAAGCGCTGGCGCGAGATCGCGGCCGAGCAGATCATCGCCGACGTCGAAGCGGCCAGCGACGAGCCGCTCAGGATGCTGCTGCGGAGATCCTTCGGCGCGCGGCTCGACCTCGAGCGCGCCGTGCGCAATTGGGCGGCGTTCGATGCGAGCGCGCAAGGGGCGGTGCGCGCAATCGACCGCCGCAGGCTCGACTACATCGAAGAGCTGCTGCAAAAGCGTGGGCAGGCCCCGGCAACGGCGGTGGCCCGCGCGCAGATCCTGTACTGGACATTTCTCGGTTTCGCCCTGTCGAGCCCGTCAATCACGGCCGCGCGGCTGCAGGCCATGCTCGACGAGCTCCTGGCGATGGTCTGCGCCTAAAGCATGATCCGGAAAAGTGCGAAGCGGTTTTCCGGAAAGATCATGCGTAAACAACAACCTGAGGCCGTGATGGCGGGTGCGAATTTCTATGGTAAAGGCAGGCGAGTGCCGGAGACTCCCATGAACGCGCCCACCGAACGTCCCGAACCCAGCGTCGATCCAAAACTGCTGGAGATCCTGGTCTGCCCGCTGACCAAGGGCCCGCTGGAATTCGATTCCGCAAAGCAGGAGCTGATCTCGCGCAGCGCCAAGCTCGCTTATCCGATCCGGGACGGCATCCCGATCATGCTGCCGGAAGAGGCGCGCAAGATCGATTGAGGGGATGGCCGTATCGCACGACGGCCATGCAACACTATCGCTGTCGTCCCGGGGCGCGAAGCGAGCCCGGGACCCATAACCACAGGGAGTGGTTATGACGCGAGCTGGTAACTCCGGGTCTTCGCCAAACTACATCCTGTGGCTATGGATCCCGGGCTCGCGCTACGCGCGCCCCGGGATGACAGGAGAGGTGCGGCTACAACGCCTCGCCCTTCAACAGCCGCGGCACCTCGCCGGTGAGGCCGGCGGCCTGGCGGATGAAGAGGTTCTTCAGCGGCGGGGCGCGGTCGACGAGGCCGAGGCCGATGTCGCGCACCGTGCGCAACAGCGTCGACTGGTTGGAGAACAGGAAATTCAGCGAGTTGGTGGCGACGCCCATCGCCATCGTGTCGAAGCGGCGCCAGCGCTGGTAGCGTTCGAGCACGTCCGCCCCGCCGATATCCATGCCGAGCCGCGCGGCATCGACCACCACTTCGGCCAGCGCGGCGACGTCCTTCAGGCCCATGTTGAGGCCCTGACCCGCGATCGGATGGATGACATGGGCGGCATCGCCGACCAGCGCAAGGCGCTCGGCGATGAAGGAGCGCGCGACGAAATAAGACAGCGGAAAGGCCCGCGGCTTGTCGAGCACCTTGACCTCGCCGAGATGCAGGCCGAAGCGCTGCTCGAGCTCCGCATGGAATTCCTCGTCGCTGAGGGCGATGATGCGCGCGGCCTCCGTGCGGCGCTCGGTCCACACCAGCGAGGAGCGTTTGCCGGTGAGCGGCAGGATCGCGAAGGGACCGGCCGGCAGAAAGTGTTCTTCGGCGCGGCCCTCATGATCGCGCTCATGGCCGACGGTGACGACGATGCCGGATTGGTCGTACTCCCAGCCATGGGTGGCGATGCCGGCGCGCTCGCGCAATTTCGAGCGCGCACCATCGGCGGCGACCAAGAGGCTCGCCGCGATCACGCTGCCGTCGCCGAGCGTCACGTCGATGCCGTCGGAGCGCGCATCGTAAGACGCGACCGGGGTGGCGCTGAGATCGATGCCTTCGGCCTCCGCACGCACCACCAGCGCATCGATCAGCCGACGGTTCTCGACCATATGCGCGAAGGGCTCGCCCGGCGCGACGTCGCCGGCAAAGTTCAGGAACACCGGACGGGTGGCGTCCTCCAGCTTGGAATCGGTGACGACCATGTCGAGGATCGGCTGGGCCTCGCCCCGCACGTCGTCCCAGGCCCCGATCGTCTCGAACAGGCGGCGGCAGGCGGCGACGATCGCAGTGGCGCGTGGGTCGCGGCTCGGCCGCGTGCCGAGCGCGGGATCGGCGACGACGACGGGGATCTCGGGCCCCAGCCCCTGGCGCAGCGCCAAGGCCAGCGCGAGGCCGGCAAACGCGCCGCCACCAATGACAATGCTACCCTGTACCGACATACCAAGCTTCCCGGTCAATTCTCGGTCTTGCTAGCAGACTTGAGCTGGGCGAAACAGTGCGGTGAAACGAGGGCAGCTAGCCCCATTGTGTCATTCCGGGGCGCGACGAAGTCGCGAGCCCGGAATGACGACTTCAGAGAGCTGTGTTCATGTCCAAAGGCCTGATCGACCTGATCGCGATCCTCGACCTCGAGCAGCTCGAGGTGAACCTGTTCCGCGGCAACAGCCCGAAGACGAGCTGGCAGCGGGTGTTCGGTGGCCAGGTGATCGGGCAGGCAATGGTCGCGGCCTGCCGCACCGTCGAGGGCCGGCTGCCGCATTCGCTGCATTGTTATTTCATCCTGCCGGGCGATCCGCAGATCCCGATCATCTACCAGGTCGAGCGTCTGCGCGACGGCAAGAGCTATTCGACCCGCCGCGTCACCGCGATCCAGCACGGCAACGCAATCTTCTCGATCATGGTGTCGTTCCATGCCGAGGAAGAGACTGCGTTCGACCACCAGGACAAGATGCCTGATGTGCCGCCGCCGGAAAAGCTGACGGCGGAGGAGGTGGCGAAGCAGCCGATGTTCAAGGAGATGCCGGACTTCATCCGCCGCTACTACGAATCCGATCGGCCGATCGAGCTTCGTCCGGTCGAGCTCGGCCGCTATTTCGGCCAGAAGATCGACGACGGCCGCATCCACGTCTGGATCAGGACCGCCGCGAAGCTGCCTGACGACCCGGCGCTGCACATGTGCGCGCTCGCCTATGCCTCGGACTTCTCGCTGCTCGACGCGATCATGGCGCGCTATGGCCGCACGCTGTTCGACAAGCGCATGATGCCGGCGAGCCTCGACCACGCGATGTGGTTTCACCGCCCGTTCCGTGCCGACGAATGGCTGCTCTATGCGCAGGATTCGCCGAGCGCGCAATCCGGCCGCGGCCTGACCCGCGGCTCGATCTTCAAGCCGGACGGCACGCTGGTCGCCTCCGTCGCGCAGGAAGGCTCGGTGCGCGAGCGGAAGTCTTAGATCGTTGCCCTCGTGCGCTCGACGAGTACGAACTGTGTCATGCCCCAGGCGAAATACCAGCGTAGCAGCCACGGAATCGGAATGATGAAAAGGCATCCGAGGAAAAAAGCGACGGTGCGCCAAAGCAGTTGAAAACCGGTGGCGGTGAAGACCATCTCGCGGCGCGTTCCGCTGACGTGACGGCAAATCCATCGCGTCCACGCGGCCATGACCCAGGCCCAGCCGACGATCGTGAACACGGCGAGGATCATGAGGATCTGCCAGCCAAGGAAACTCCAGACGCTGCCGGTGAACGTCATCGGCAGCATCTGACCGTTCGAGCTGATATTGGCGACCACCCAGCGTATGAGCACCCAGGACAAGATCGCCTGAATCGGCAGCGTCAGGATCTGAAGGGTGCTGTCGATATGGCCCAAATAGGCCGCCAGCGCCATCCCGATGAAGACGTACCAGAGGTCTCCAACCTGACCGGTAAAGGCAAGGTTCGGCCGCCGCGGAACGTGCATGCGCGGGAAGAGCCAGCGATAATAGCCTGTCCCGGTCCAGGGCGACGGGATCACAAGGAGACTACCTAGGATCAGCAGAATCCACCATCCCAGGAACGACCAGACGGGAAGGTCCACCGATAGCGGACCACCGCTGGCACCGCCCGAACCGCCATCGACCGGCAAGGACGACGGCGCGGCGCCGGGAATGAGCCCCGGCACCTCGCCGGCCTTCTGCCAGCCCGCCATCCCTTCAGCCCAGACCAGCGTATCGGCGGTCACTGCGCCCTGGGCTATGAGGTCGCGAAATTGCGCCTCCGGAAACGGACCATTCTGCTTGCCGCCGGATGCGTGAAACCAGATGCGATTCGACATCTCGTCTGCTCGCTAGCGAAAGCCAGCGGCGTCACATGGCTGCCTGCGAGCCGCGCGGCGCGAGCTCGGTCTGCGAGGCGAACCAGTTCATGATCCAGCGATACACCCACGGGATCGGGATGATGAGGCTGCACAGGAGCGCAGCCACGATGCCGCGCCAGAGAATGTCGAGACCCGAGCCCTTGAAAACGATCTCGCGCCGCGTGCCCTCGATGCTGCGGCAGAACCAGCGCATCTGGGCCGCGGCCACCCAGGCCCAGCCGATGATGGTGATGATGGAAATCGCGAACAGCAGATTCCAGCCGACATAGGCCCAGACCGAACCGGTGAAGCTCAAGCCCAGCGGCTCCCCGTTGGAGGCGAGGTTCGCGATCATCCATTTGATCAGCAGCCAGTAGAGCACGATCTGGACGATGAACAGCAGATTGCTCAGCAATTGGCTGCCGACGAAGCCGAGCGCGATCGCCAGGACGATGAAGCCGAAAAACCAGGGCACCAGCGTCATCGCGCTGCCGGTGAAGCTGAGATTGGGGCGCCCGGGGACCTTGATGCAGGGCACGATCCATTTCGTGTACCAGACGAACAGCCACGGCACCGGGATGATGAAGCACGAGCCGATCGCGAGCACGAGCGTGCGCCAGGTGAAGTCCCAGATGCCGAAATCGACGGCGAGTGATCCGCCGCGCACTGCGCCGCCATAACCACCGCCACCCATCACCGGGGGCCCGCCGCCTGGGACCATCGGTGGCGCGCCGCCGCCAATCAGGCCGGGAATTTCGGCGGCCTTCTGCCAGCCGGCCATCCCCTCGGTCCACACCAGCGTGTCCGGGCGCACCACGCCCTGGGCGACGAGATCGCGGAATTGCCCTTCCGGAAAGGGCCCCTGCTGCTTGCCCTCGGATGCGTAGAACCAACTCGCCATGGAACGTCCCCCTCGAACTTACGTATGTACCGGCCGGGACGCTTTGGTTCACGCTTGGGTTCACCGCATCCATGCCAAAAATGCATTGTGAAGGATGAACAGCTGCCCTGTACAGAGGCGGCCGTTCACATGGCCACCCTTGGCCAAACGTTTTTCCGCTTCAATCTGCAACTTTTTTGTGCCATTTGCCCGGAAAGATGCCAGATTGACGCAGCGCCGGGGACATGCGGCGCGGCGCATCCCGGGGAATAGGCCAGACCATGAAACTCGTCGTCGCGATCATCAAACCCTTCAAGCTCGATGAGGTCCGCCAGGCCCTGACGGCAATCGGCGTGCACGGCATGACCGTGACCGAAGTGAAGGGCTATGGCCGGCAGAAGGGCCACACCGAGATCTATCGCGGCGCCGAATATGTCGTGAACTTCCTGCCGAAGCTGCGCATCGAGATCGCGGTCGCCTCCGACGTCGCCGACAAGGCGGTCGCCGTGATCACTGCGACGGCGCGCACCGGGCAGATCGGCGACGGCAAGATCTTCGTCACGCCGATCGACCACGCGCTGCGCATCCGCACCGGCGAGACCGACAGCGACGCGCTCTGACTTTTTGTTTTGACGCGTTTTCTTCGCGCGAACCGGTATCCACTTCGCTCGAAAACGCTCTGACACGACTGCTTCGATCGCACCGGGCAACGACGCCACAGCGTGCGACGCCAATTGATGCCGGGGGGAATGACATGGCGGGATTGTTGCGCCGCGCAGCTGCTATGGCTGCGCCAATCGGATTTGTATCCGTCGTAGCTTCGCCGGCGCACGCGGCGGCCAATGAGATCAACACCGCCGACACGGCCTGGATGATCGTCGCGACCGCGCTGGTGCTGATGATGACGATCCCCGGGCTCGCGCTGTTCTATTCCGGCATGGTGCGCAAGAAGAACGTGCTCGCCACCATGGCGCAGAGCCTCGCCGCGGTGACGCTGATCTCCATTCTCTGGGTGGCGTTCGGCTATTCGCTGTGCTTCGTCGGCGACGGCCCCTGGATCGGCACGCTCGATCGCTGGTTTCTCGCCGGCATGACCTTGGACAGCGTCAACCCTGCGGCCAAGACGATCCCGGAAGCGCTGTTCATGCTGTACCAGATGACATTTGCCATCATCACGGTGGCGCTGGTCGCAGGCTCGGTCGCCGACCGGATGCGGTTCTCGGCGTATCTCCTGTTTTCCGTCGCCTGGTTCATCTTCGTCTACATTCCGCTGGCGCACTGGGTGTGGGGCGGCGGCTTCCTCAACAGCATGGGCGTGCTCGATTTCGCCGGCGGTCTCGTCGTGCATCTGTCGGCCGGCACCGGCGGCCTCGTTGCGGCCAAGGTGATGGGACGCCGTCACGGCTACGGCACCGAGAATCTCTCGCCGTTCGATCTGTCGCTCGCGGTGATGGGCACCGGCCTGTTGTGGGTCGGCTGGTTCGGCTTCAACGGCGGCTCGGCGGGCGCGGCCAATTCGCGCGCAGTGATGGCGATCATCGCGACCCATCTTGCCGCCTGCGCGGGCGCGCTGACCTGGGGCGCGATCGAGTGGTCGACGCGGCGCAAGCCCTCGGTGCTCGGCATGATCTCCGGCGCGGTCGCAGGTCTCGGCACCATCACGCCGGCCTCCGGCTTCGTCGCGCCATGGCACGGCATCGTCATCGGCATCATTGCCGGTGCGGTCTGCTACTGGGCCTGTACCTGGCTGAAGCACCGCTTCGACTACGACGATTCGCTCGACGTCTTCGGTGTCCACGGCATCGGCGGCCTGACCGGGACCCTGCTCGGCGGCGTGTTCGCCACCAGTGCCATCGGAGGCACCGCTGGCCTGCTGGAGGGCCATCCGCAGCAGCTCCTGATCCAGTTTTACGGCGTCGCCGTGACCTTCGTCTGGTCGGCGGGCGTCAGCTTCATCCTGCTCAAGCTGGTCGGCCTGTTCGTGCCGTTGCGCGTATCCCGTGAGCACGAGCTCGAGGGACTGGATATTTCGCAGCACGGTGAAGCCCTGCAATAGGCCCTGCTGCTACGTAATTACCTTCCTGCTGCCCGACACGTGAGCAACATTGTGTCGGGAGGCTGTCCTGCCCTCATTTTGAGCAGGTGTGATCACCTTTTAAGCGCGACGTAATAGCGCACTGCATTGCAGCACCCGTCAAACGCGAAAACGCCCGTCTTCATAGTCCGTTAGGCAACACGCCTGATCTGGCACGGCATTTGATTCTAGGGGTCCCGGCTGTGCCCGCGTAGTGAAACTTCTCCCTCGTGGCGAACCAGTCGAGAACGCCCGGCCACGTCCGGACCGGGCCCAAGCGGGGATAGGACCCATGAAAATTGTTATGGCGATCATCAAGCCATTCAAGCTTGAAGAAGTCCGTGACGCCCTGACCGCCATCGGCGTTCACGGTCTCACGGTGACGGAAGTCAAGGGGTATGGCCGCCAGAAGGGCCATACGGAAATCTATCGCGGCGCTGAATATGCCGTGAGCTTCCTGCCCAAGATCAAGATCGAGGTCGCTGTCGCCTCCGACCAGGTCGATAAGACCATCGACGCCATCACGTCCGCCGCGAAAACCGGACAGATCGGCGACGGCAAGATCTTCGTCATCAACCTCGACCACGCCGTGCGCATCCGCACCGGCGAGGCCGATGCCGCGGCCCTCTGATTTCGCGCTCAACCTTATCCAAGCAGGAGTATACAATATGACGTTCAAGCGTCCCCATGGCGCGGGATTGGCGGCTCTCGCAGTCGGCCTGTTCGCTGCGACCGCAGCCTACGCCGAGCCAACGGTCAACAAGGGAGACAACGCCTGGATGCTGACATCGACAGTGCTCGTGCTGTTGATGACGATCCCCGGCCTCGCACTGTTCTACGGCGGTCTCGTCCGTTCCAAGAACATGCTCTCGGTCCTGATGCAGGTGTTCTACACCGTCTGCGTCGTCACCGTGATCTGGGCCGTGTACGGCTACAGCCTCGCCTTCACCGGCGGCTCCGACTTCATCGGCGGCTTCTCCAAGGCCTTCATGATGGGCGTCACCACCGATTCGAAGGCCGCGACCTTCTCGGTCGACGCCAACATCTCGGAGCTCATCTACATGTGCTTCCAGATGACCTTCGCGGCGATCACGCCCGCCCTCATCGTCGGCGCCTTCGCCGAGCGCATGAAGTTCTCGGCGATCGCGCTCTTCATTCCGCTCTGGGTCACGCTGATCTACTTCCCGATCGCGCACATGGTCTGGTACTGGCCCGGCCCGGACATGATCCAGGACGCTGCCAAGGCGCTCGCTGCGGCGGGTGATGCGGCGGCGAAGACCGCGGCACAGGCCAAGCTCGACGAGATCAACGCCGACGCCGGCTGGATCTTCAAGATGGGCGCCATCGACTTCGCGGGCGGCACCGTGGTTCACATCAACGCCGGCATCGCAGGCCTCGTCGGCGCTCTCCTGATCGGCAAGCGCGTCGGCTACGGCAAGGAGCTGATGGCTCCGCACTCGCTGACCATGTCGATGATCGGCGCCTCGCTGCTCTGGGTCGGCTGGTTCGGCTTCAACGCCGGCTCCAACCTCGAAGCCAGCGGCGGCGCTGCGCTCGCCATGACCAACTCCTTCGTCGCCACCGCGGCCGCTGCGCTGTCGTGGATGTTCGCGGAGTGGATCATCAAGGGCCATCCCTCCGTGCTGGGCGTCATCTCCGGCGCCGTCGCGGGTCTCGTGGCCGTCACGCCTGCCGCTGGCTTCGCCGGCGTCATGGGCGCGATCGTCCTCGGCCTCGTGGTCGGCGTGGTCTGCCTGTTCTTCTGCACCGTCGTGAAGAACGCGCTCGGCTACGATGACTCGCTCGACGTGTTCGGCGTGCACTGCATCGGCGGCATCGTCGGCGCCATCGGCACCGGCATTCTCGTCAACCCCGCCCTCGGCGGCGCAGGCATCGTCGACTACACCGCGATCCCGCCGAAGGTCGCCGACTACGACTTCGCGGTTCAGGTGCTCGCTCAGCTCAAGGCTGTCGCCACCACGCTGGTGTGGTCGGGCGTCGGTTCGGCGATCCTCTACAAGGTGGTCGATGTGATCGTTGGCCTCCGCGCCAATGTCGAGAGCGAGCGTGAAGGCCTCGATATCACCGAGCACACCGAGCGCGCCTACAACATGTAACCCTCTCCTCCCGGGCGCGGTCTCCTCGGGGACCGCGCCCACAACTACGGTTCGGGCACATACCCGGCAATGCCCTGACCGTTGAGGGGCTCCAGCGCAAGCTGGAGCCCCTTTCTTTTGACCGGGGCGTTGAAGAAAAGGATTGCCATTCCGCGCGGCCGGCGCAGAAATATCGACCACAAAGATAACAAACGGGAGGTCGTCATGCGTTTGGAAGGCGGATGCTATTGCGGCGAGGTGCGCTACGTGGCCGAGGGCGATGCGATGATGCAGGCGCAGTGTCATTGCCGCGAATGCCAATACATCTCGGGCGGCGCGCCCAACACCTTCATCGCGATGCCGGCGGCCGGCTTCACCTACATCACCGGTCAACCCAAGCAGTTCCGGCGCAAGGACCTCGAACGCCCCGTCACGCGCGAATTCTGCGCCGAATGCGGCACGCATCTCGTGACCAAGGTTCCGGGCCTGCCCGCCGCGATCCTGAAGGTCGGCACGCTCGACGAGCCGGCGCAGTTCCAGCCGCAGATGGCGATCTACACCTGCGACATGCAGGAATTCCACACGGTCCCCGAGGGCATGAAGACGTTCGAGAAGCTGCCGGGGCGCTGAAGCCGCCATGACGGTGCGCTCCCTCTCCCGCAAGCCAAGCGGGAGAGGTGGGGGAACCAGCCCGCCCGGTCGCTCCCATCCTGTTGTTGTCCGGCCCGATTATTCCCGCTCTGGACGCGGGCGGCGGCCGATGGTTAATCGCGTCTTAACCTCGCCCTATCTATGGTGAACTGAACCGCTTCCCGCCGGCGCCTTGGTGCGACCGGCCGTTCCAAGAGTACTGGCGCCCAGAATGGTCATGACCGCTTCATCCCGTGCGCCGCAGGCCAGTGGAAGCTCCGATTCCGAACGCTCGCCCTTCGTCCGGCTGAACGAGCTCTTGGCCCCGCATCAGCCGGGCAAGCCTTTGATTTCGCTTGCGGTCGGCGAGCCCCAGCATCCCGTGCCCGATTTCGTCGGGCCGGTGCTGGCCAAGCACATCGCCGATTTCGGCCGTTACCCGATGAACCAGGGCACCGAGCCGTTCCGCAACGCCGCCGGCGCCTGGCTGTCATCGCGCTTCAAGCTGCCGCGGTCGCTCGACCCCAAAACCGAGATTCTCGTCCTCAATGGCAGCCGCGAGGGGCTGTTCCTCGCCGCGATCGCGGCCGCCCGCTATGTCGGCCCGCGTCCGGGCAAGCCCGCGATCCTGATGCCGAACCCGTTCTATCCGGTCTACGGCGCAGGCGCTCTTGCGGCCGCTTGCGAGCCGATCCATCTGCCGACGACCGTCGAGAACGGCTTCCTGCCCGATCTCGACGCCATCGACGAAGCGACGCTGGCGCGCACAGTGGCGTTCTACCTGGCTTCGCCCGCCAATCCGCAGGGCTCGGTCGCGAAGCCCGATTATTTCAAGCGCTTGAAGCAGCTCGCCGACCGCTACGGCTTCGTGATCCTCAGCGACGAGTGTTATTCCGAGATCTACACCCGCGAGGCTCCCGGCAGCGCGCTGGAATGCGCCGGTCCCGACTTCACGCGCGTGGTTGCATTCCAGTCGCTGTCCAAGCGCTCCAACCTGCCGGGCCTGCGCGTCGGCTTCGCCGCCGGCGACAAGAAATTGATCGGCATGTTCCTCGAGCTGCGCAACATCGCAGCACCCCAAGTGCCGGTGCCGCTCCAGCATGTCGCGACTGTCGCCTATGGCGACGAGGCGCATGTCGAGGAGAACCGGCGGCTGTACCGGATCAAGTTCGATCTCGCCGACCAGATCATCGGCAATCGTTACGGCTATCGCCGGCCCGATGCCGGCTTCTGCGTCTGGCTCAACACCTCCGAGATCGGCGACGACGTGTCGGTGACGCTCAAGCTGTTCAGGGAAGCCGGCGTGCGCGTGGTGCCCGGCAGCTTCCTGGCGCGACGGCAGCCTGACGGATTCAATCCCGGCGCAGGCTATATCCGCCTTGCGCTGGTGCAGGACGGCGAGACCACGGCGCAGGCGCTGCACCGGCTGGTCGAGACTCTGGGTTAGGCGGGGCCCGTGAGCATGTCGGCAATCGAACGTGTCATTCCTCTGGTCGGCCATCTGCCGCCCTCGATCCGCGAGGGGCTGGCGCGGCGCGTGCGCGAGCTCACCGGCCTCGGCCTGATCGCGCTGGCGGGCGTCGCCGCCGCGGCGCTGATGACGTGGTCGGTGCAGGATCCCAGCCTCAGCCACGCGACCTCGCGGCCGATCCGCAACATCCTCGGCTATGCCGGTGCGATCGGCGCCGATCTCGCGATGCAGATCCTGGGGCTCGGCGCGATCATGCTGGTGCTGACCGTTGCGGTCTGGGGCTGGCGCATGATGACGCATCGCCCGTTCGATCGCGAGGCGTTGCGGCTCGGCTCCTGGGTTCTCTGCACGGTGATCGCGGCAGGCTTCGTCAGTTGCTTTCAGCACGGCGGCGCCTGGCCGCTGCCGACCGGCCTCGGCGGCGTGGTCGGCGATGCCCTGGTGCGCGCGCCCGCGGTGATCTTCGGGCCGGCCGGCACGATCTATCGCATCGTGCTGGGCACGATCCTGTTCGCCGCGATGACCGCGACTTTCCTGATCGCCTGCGGCCTCGGCGCACGCGAGCATGACGACGAGCTCGCGGAGATCGAGGAAGACGACAAGCCGCTCGACCAAGACGAGGAGAGCGATCGCGGCTCGGTCTCGCTGGGCTGGCTATTCCATGCGCTGATGAGCACCAAGGCGCGGCTGATCTGGCTGCTAGGCGCTGCCTACCGCTCGCTGGTCTCGAGCGGTCCGAAGACCAAGGCTGTCGCCTTCAGCCGCCAGGAGCCCAATCTCGGCGGCGGCCGCTCAGCGCCGTCTATCTCGCCGCAGTCTCACGACGAGGACGACGAGGACGAGCACGAAGAGGACGTGGAAGACGAGGAGGAGGAAGAGGAGGAGCCCGCCGCGCGCGCCCCGAAGAAGAAGGCTGCGCCGAAGGCCGCTTCCAAGAAATCCTCCGACAAGTTCGATCTTCCCTCCGTCTCCATGCTGGCCGCGCCGAAGGCCGGCGATCGCCAGCCGCTCAGCAAAGCCGAGCTGGAGAACAATTCCCGTTCGCTCGAAGGCGTATTGCAGGATTTCGGCGTGCGCGGCGAGATCGTGAAGGCCAATCCCGGCCCTGTTGTCACGCTGTACGAGCTGGAACCGGCGCCCGGCATCAAGTCCTCGCGCGTGATCGGCCTTGCCGACGACATCGCCCGCTCGATGAGCGCGCTGTCGGCGCGCGTCGCGGTCGTGCCCGGCCGCAACGCCATCGGCATCGAATTGCCGAACGCGCATCGCGAAAAGGTTTATCTGCGCGAATTGCTGGTGGCGAAGGAGGCGACCGATACGGTGGCAAAGCTGCCGCTCTGCCTCGGCAAGACCATCGGTGGCGACCCTGTCATCATCGACCTCGCGCGCACGCCGCACATGCTGATCGCCGGCACCACCGGTTCGGGCAAGTCGGTCGCGATCAACACCATGATCCTCAGCCTGGTCTACAGGCTGCGCCCCGATCAGTGCCGCCTGATCATGGTCGATCCGAAGATGCTCGAGCTCTCCGTCTATGACGGCATTCCCCATCTGCTCACGCCTGTCGTGACCGACCCGAAGAAGGCGGTGGTCGCGCTGAAATGGGCCGTGCGCGAGATGGAGGAGCGCTACAAGAACATGGCCAAGCTCGGTGTGCGCAACATCGACGGCTACAACACGCGCCTGCTCGAATTGAAGGCCAAGGGCGAGGAGCCGACGCGGACCGTGCACACCGGCTTCGACAAGGAAACCGGCAAGGCGATCTACGAGGAAGAGAAGCTCTCGCTCGACCCGCTGCCCTACATCGTCATCATCGTCGACGAAATGGCCGACCTGATGATGGTCGCCGGCAAGGACATCGAAGGCGCGGTGCAGCGTCTCGCGCAGATGGCACGCGCCGCAGGCCTGCACGTGATCCTGGCGACGCAGCGTCCGTCGGTCGACGTCATCACCGGCACCATCAAGGCGAACTTCCCGACCCGCATCGCCTTCCAGGTCACGTCCAAGATCGACAGCCGCACCATTCTGGGCGAGATGGGCGCCGAGCAGCTGCTCGGCCAGGGCGACATGCTCTACATGGCGGGCGGTGGCCGGATCAGCCGCGTGCACGGACCTTTCGCCTCCGACGAGGAGGTCGAGAAGGTGGTGCGTCACCTCAAGACGCAGGGACAGCCGGAATATCTCGAAGCCGTCACCGCCGAAGAGCCGACCGAGGACGAGGACGGTGCCGTGTTCGACGCCACCGGCATGGGCGGCGACGGCGGGGGCGATCTCTTCCAGCAGGCGGTTGCGATCGTCAAGCGCGACCGCAAGGCCTCGACCAGCTACATCCAGCGTCGTCTGCAGATCGGCTATAACCGCGCCGCATCGTTGATGGAGCGTATGGAACTGGAGGGCATCGTCGGTCCCGCCAACCATGCCGGCAAGCGCGAGATTCTGGTCGAGGAAGAAGACAGCCATATGTGAGGCGAGGAGCCTCTGAACATCATTTCACGCAAATTCGATATCTGCTTTTGCCCGAAATCACGGTAAAAGGGCGCCCAGCCATACAGGACGACGCGTTGATCAGACATCCGGACATTCGATTCACTGCCACCATCGCCGCACGAAGCGCGCGCATGGCCGGCGTGCTTCTCGTCACCGCCGCGATGGTGACCGCCGCGTCGTTCGCGCAGACCGTGCCGGTGCCGAAACCCGCGCCGAAGGGGCGTGACGGTGGCGCGTCCGCCGGCGGGCCGGCCGTCACCGGCGCGACGCAGGCGCCGCCCAATCCGGTGATCCCGGATCCGCGGCGCAACGTGCCGAGCAGCATCTTCCAGACGTTCGACGCCAACCAGAAGGCGCAGGCGGCCAAGGTCAGCGCCTATCTGTCGTCGCTGCAGACATTGGTCGGGAATTTCGTCCAGGTCGGCCCCGACGGCAGCAAGACGCAGGGCGATTTCTACATCCAGAAACCGGGCAAGGTGCGCTTCGAATATGACGCGCCGAGCCCGATCGACATCGTCGCCGACGGATCTTCGCTCGTGGTGCGCGACCGCAAGCTCGCGACCCAGGACGTCTATCCGCTGTCGCAGACGCCGCTGCGTTTCCTGCTCTCCGATCGCATCGACCTGATGAAGGACACCAACGTCGTCAACGTCTCGGCCGACGACGTTTTCGTCAGCGTCACCATCGAGGAGAAGCAGGCCCTGGTCGGCACCAGCCGCCTCCTGCTGATGTTCGGCGCCAAGGACGGCCAGCTCAAGCAGTGGACCGTCACCGATCCGCAGGGCTACGACACCACGATTGCGGTCTACAATCTGGATTCGAGCAAGAGGCTCGACCCCAACATGTTCAAGATCGATTTCACCAATTACAGCACGCCGTCGCCGGGTTGAGCGCTCCGCTGCCGTAGGGTGGGCAAAGCGAAGCGTGCCCACGATTCTCGGACTTGAAAAGACGGTGGGCACGGCGCTTTGCGCCTTTGCCCACCCTACGAGAGCTTGCTAAGACGCATTCCCCATGCGTCTTTCCCTGACAACCTGGAACATCAATTCCGTGCGGCTGCGCATCGACCTGGTCGCGAAGTTTCTCAAGAGCGCGCGGCCGGAGGTGCTCTGCCTGCAGGAGACCAAGTGCATCGACGACGCCTTTCCGCTGAAGCGCTTCAAGCGGCTCGGCTACGAGCACATCGCGCTGAACGGGCAGAAGGGCTATCACGGCGTCGCCATCGTCTCGAAGATCCCGTTCGAATCAAAGGACATCCGCACCTTCTGCGACAAGGTGGATTCGCGCCACATCTCGGTGTCGTTCGGCGACAAGGCGGGCATCGCAAGACCGCTGGTGCTGCATAATTTCTACGTGCCCGCGGGCGGCGACATTCCCGATCCCGTTGCGAACGAGAAGTTCGATCACAAGCTCCGCTTCCTCGACGAGATGACGGCGTGCGAGCCGCTGCATCCGCGCGGTGAGGATCGCCACATCCTGGTCGGCGATCTCAACGTCGCCCCGCATGAGAACGACGTGTGGTCGCACAAGCAGCTGCTGAAAGTCGTGTCGCACACGCCGGTCGAAACCGAGAAGCTGAAGGCGGCGCTCGAAGCCGGCGAATGGATCGACGTCGCGCGCGATCGCATTCCGATGTCGGAGAAGGTCTATACGTGGTGGAGCTATCGCTCCGCCGACTGGACCGTCGGCGATCGCGGCCGCAGGCTCGACCATATCTGGGTCTCGCGCGCGCTGAAGGAGGCGGTGCAGGATTTCAGGATTCTGCGCGATGCCCGCAGCTGGGAGCGTCCGTCGGACCATGTCCCCGTGACGGTGACGCTGGAGGTTTAGCCCCGCCTGTCATTCCGGGGGCGCGCGCAACGCGAGCCCGGAATCCATCGGGCAACACAGACGGTGGATGAATGGATTCCGGGCTCGCGACTTCGTCGCGCCCCGGAATGACGAGCGGAGAGAGCTCAGCTCGTCAGCTTCGCGCCCGCCATCAGGATATCGCTGGCGATCTGGCTGGAGCGCACCGCGAATTCGTCGCGCAGGCGCACCGCCGCGGCGGGATCGCTTTCGAGCACGCGCTGGAACAGGCTGCGTGCGACGCGGATGACGGAGGAATGCTCCAGCGCGATCGCGCTCGACGGCCGCTTCATCGGCACCACCAGCGCGAGCTCGCCGATCAGCGCACCGGGGCCGGCGATCATTTCGGCGCCGGCGCCGTCCTCGACCCGGAAGGCGCCGCGCTGGACCACGAAACCTGCATCGGCGTCGTCGCCGAGATTGAACAGCACGTCGCCGCGTACGAAGTCGCGCTGCTCGGAGCCGATCGCCAGCATGCGCAACGAGGCGTCTCCCAACAGGCGCAGTGTCGGGACACGCTCGAGAAGCGCTACATCATCGTCGATTGACATTCAGGTCCGAGGCTCGAAGGCATGCGATCTAAAACGATTCGCAGGCCGTCGAAGCGTATCACGGCACCAGCTTGTAGCCACCGGCTTCCGTGACCAGGATCTCCGGGTTGGCCGCGTCCTTCTCGATCTTCTGGCGCAGGCGGTAGATGTGGGTTTCCAGCGTGTGGGTGGTGACGCCGGAATTGTAGCCCCAGACCTCCTGGAGCAGGGTCTCGCGCGACACCGGCATCTGCCCGGCCCGGTAGAGGAAGCGGAGGATGGCGGTTTCCTTCTCGGTGAGCCGCACCTTGCGGGCATTGGCCGCGGTCAGCATCTTCGAGCCGGGACGGAAGGAGTAGGGGCCAACCGAGAACACCGCGTCCTCGCTGGCTTCGTGCTGGCGGAGCTGGGCGCGGATGCGGGCCAGCAGCACGGCGAAGCGGAAGGGCTTTGCCACATAGTCGTTGGCGCCGGATTCCAGGCCCAAGATCGTGTCGGAATCGGTGTCGTGCCCGGTCAGCATGATGATCGGGGCCTTGAAGCCGCCCTTGCGCAGGGAGCGGACGACCTCGCGGCCATCGGTGTCGGGCAGGCCGACATCCATCAGGACCAGATCGGGGGAGTTGGCCTTCGCGGCGCTGGCGCCCTTGGCGCCGGTATCGACGGCGGAGGCCTCGAATTCTTCGTGTAGCGATAATTGCTCCACCAACGTATCGCGCAGATCGGTATCGTCATCCACGATCAGGATCTTGCGGGCATTGGCCATGGGGGGTCATCCTTTTGGGGTCCGGCTCGGCGCGCATCCATGCCGCACCCAGCCGCGAGGGAAGTTTAAGGTCGCCGTTATTATTGTTGTTCGTGTTGAAGTAGTGGGCTGTTACCGATTCACAAGCCAGAAGCACTCTAACTCAGAATAGCAGGCCGTTTTGATGAATGTCCTGTAATGAATTCGACATTGCGCGTTCACATGAAAAATAAAGCAGCTTCAGTCGGTTACACCAGGAATCGAAGTGCCGGGCCGCTGTCGGCGATCCGCGTTAAGCCTGCTGCCGGTAATCCGCGGCGGGGCTGGCTGACGATGGGAGCGCTGACCATTCCGGTTGCGCTGGGGCGAGGCGGCATCCTCGCCAACAAGCGCGAGGGCGATGGCGGCACCCCCAGAGGCAGCTTCCGGCCCAGGCAATTGTGGTGGCGGGGCGACCGGCACAGCCGTCCCCGGACATTCCTGCCGGCCCGGATCATCACCGGCGAGGACGCCTGGTGCGAGGATCCGCGGGACCGCCATTACAACCAGAGCATCCGGCTCGGCGAGGGGCAGGGCGGCGACCGGCTCGAGCGCGCCGATCATCTCTACGACTTCATCATCGAGATCGACCACAACACGCGCCCCCGCATCGCCGGCCGCGGCAGCGCGGTGTTCCTGCACCTCGCCCGCGACAATTTCGGCCCGACCGCCGGCTGCGTCTCCATGACGAAATCCGCGATGCTGCAATTGCTGCGGCGCCTGGGCCCGCGAACAAAGATCATCATCGGGTGAGGCACGCCGCCGTCATTGCGAGGAGCCCTTGCGACGAAGCAATCCAGAATCTTTCTGCGGAGGGACTCTGGATTGCTTCCGCCTTCGCCAAGGCTTCGGCGGACAAGTCGCTTCGCTCGCAATGACGAAATCGAGGACGTGTATGGCTCCCTGACCCGGCTTACGGCTATCACCGATGCCCGAAGATCGCGCTCCCGACGCGCACATGGGTGGCGCCCAACATGATGGCGGTCGCGAAATCGGCGCTCATGCCCATCGAGAGATTCGTCAAGCCATTGCGCGCGGCGATCTTGGCGGTGAGCGCAAAGTGCGCGGCAGGGGGCTCGTCGACCGGCGGGATGCACATCAACCCGGAGATCGTCAGCCCGTAGGTGTCGCGGCAGCTCGCAATGAAGGCATCGGCCTCGCCAGGCGCAACGCCGGCCTTCTGCGGCTCCTCGCCGGTGTTGATCTGGACGAACAGCTGCGGGTGCTTGTTCTGGGATTCGATTTCCTTGGCTAACGCTTGGCAAATACTCGGACGGTCGACCGAATGGATGGCGTCGAACAGCGCGACTGCCTCTTTCGCCTTGTTGGATTGCAGCGGCCCGATCAGATGCAGCGCGATACCGGGGTAAGCAGACGTTAATGCCGGCCACTTGGCTTTGGCTTCCTGCACCCGATTCTCGCCAAATACGCGCTGTCCGGCGGCGATAACCGGAGTAATTGCGTCCGCCGCGAAAGTCTTGGACACGGCGATCAGCGTGACCGAGGCGCGGTCACGCTGCGCGTCCCTGCAGGCGCGTGCAATTTCGGCTTCGACCGTGGCGAGGGCATTTGGTGAATCGCCGGTTACCGGCGCGGCGTTGGCTTCTGTCATGACGTCTCTTGGCTGTGACCGAACCCGCGTTAGGTCCAATTTTACCGAGTTCAAGAAACAGTTTTTGAACCCTTCGCTTTACCTTAGCCCGCGGGGTGGGTAGCGAAAATGGCAAGCGTCAGTCTCAACCGCAAGCGCGCGAAACTCAAGCAGGTTCTCGGAATCCGGGCGCGGCTTGCGTTGCTCGCGGTGATTCTCGTGACGCCCCTGATGATCGAGCGCATCCGGTCCCTCGAAGACACGCGCGCGCGGCAGATCGCGCAGGCTGCGGCTGAATTCACCATTGTGGCAAGGCACAGCGCTGATGCGCAGCGCGAGGTGATCTCGTCGGTCGAGACCATCCTGAAATCGGAGGCCTTCATCCGCGCCTCCGCCGGCGGAATCACCAAGAGCTGCGACGTGCTGCGGGCGAGCCTGCCGTCGAGCCTGCCCTGGATCCGCACGCTTCTGATCGCCGGCCAGGACGGCCGCATCCAATGCGCCACCAACAACATGTATGTCGGCCTCGATCTCAGCGACCGGCCGTACTTCCAGCAGGCCCAGGAAACCGGCCGCTTCGTGCTGAGCGACTTCATCATGTCGCGGCCGGTGCCCTCGCCGACGGTGATGGCGGTTTATCCGGTGTCCGCCTTCAGCGGTGTGGCCGATGCCGTCGTGCTCGCCACCGTCAATCTCGACTGGATGTCGAAGGTCATGAACAATCTGGGCGGTCGCGCCGGCATCACCGCGGTGCTGGTCGACAGCGCGGGCACCGTGCTGGCGGCGCCGGCCGATCAGCACAGCGCGGTCGGCCGTCCGCTCGACCACATGCCGCTGATGTCCGCGATCGCCGACAAGGCGCTGCGCTCCGATCAGGATGAGGGTTCGCTGTCCTTCCTCGCCGCCGACGGCTCCCGCCGCGCCGTCAGCTATATCCGCATCGCCGGCACCAATGCCCGTCTGATCGCCAGCATCGACGAGGACAAGGTGTCCGCAGCGGTCAGCCGCGACATCCGCACCGCCTATCTGCAGCTCGCCTTCGTGCTCATGTTCGTCCTGCTCGGCGCGCTGATCGCCGCCGAAAAGCTCGTGATCAAGCCGATCGAGATGCTCGCCGACATGGCCAAGCGTCTCGGCGAGGGCGATCTCTCGGCCCGCGCCGCGCGCAATCGCCTGCCCGCCGAGTTCGTGCCGCTGGCCCGCGCGTTCAACGCGATGGCCGCGCAGCTGAGCCAGCGCGAGCGCGAGCTGATCGCAAGCAACGACCGCCTGACGGTGATGGCTTCGATCGACATGCTGTCCGGCCTCGCCAATCGCCGCGGTTTCCAGAGCCGGCTGGATTTCGAATGGATGCGCGCGCAGCAGTATGGCAGCGAGCTTGCGCTTCTGATGATCGACGTCGATCATTTCAAGCTGTTCAACGACACCTATGGCCATCTCGAAGGCGATTCCTGCCTGACGCGACTCGGCGAATCGCTGTCCGGCATCGCCGCCGACACGATGGGCTTCGCGGCCCGTTACGGCGGCGAGGAGTTCTGCCTGCTGCTGCCGAACACCGACGTGACGCGCGCCGTCGAGATCGGCGAGCAGGTGCGTTCGGCCGTGCTGAGGCTCTGTCTGCCGCACATCACCTCGCACCACATGATCGTCACCGTCTCGATCGGCGTCGCTGCGACCAAGCCGAACGAGACCCTGCGCCCAGGCGACCTGATCGAAGCCGCCGACGCCGCGCTCTACGCCGCCAAGCACCGCGGCCGCAACAACGTCGTCGAGCACGGCGTGCAGGCCATCGAGACCAGCGCGGCCGGCATGATGATGGTGGCGAGCGCCTAAAAAGCACGACGGGATTCATCGCGCCTTGGGTTGTTGTCTGGGCATGATCCTTCCGGAAAACCGCTTCGCACTTTTCCGGATCATGCTTTAGCCCGCAGCCCCGGCCCGCTCGAGCTCGATCTCCGTCACCACACGATTACGACCGCCGCCCTTGGCGAGATAGAGCGCGCGGTCGCAACGCTCGATCAGATCCGCGATCGTCTCGCCGACCCGGTATTGCGCCACGCCGATCGACACGCTGATGCCGGGCAGGGTCTCGCCGGTCGAACGACGCGTGATGGTGGCTTCGGCGATTGCGCGCCTGATGCGTTCGGCGATCTCGGCGCAGGCGGCCAGATCGGCGTCCGGCAGCACCGCGATCAGCTCCTCGCCGCCATAGCGGGCCGGCAGATCCTGCGCGCGAACCTTCTCGCGCAGCACCTTGGCCATCAGGCGCAGCACCTGGTCGCCGACACCGTGGCCGAAATTGTCGTTGAAGGACTTGAAGTGGTCGATGTCGAGCAGCAGCACGCTGAGCGGCTCGCCCCATTCCGCCGTCGTCTGCGCCTTGCGCAGGAATTCATCGAGCGCCCGCCGGTTCGCCAGCCCCGTCAGCGTGTCGGTCCGGGCGCGCTGCTCGGATCGCGACAGCGAATCGCGGATCACGTCGAGCTCGCGGGTCTTTTCCGCAAAGCCTGCCTCCAGCCGCGTCGCCCGCGTGGCGGCCCGCGCCAGCTCGTTCATGAGCTGGGCGACCAGCAGCTTTGGATCGACGCCGGCCTTGCCCTGGTCGGCCACCTGGCTGATGACCTGCATCTGCGAATGATTGTCAGCGATCGCCGTCGCCAGAAACTCCTTCGCCGTCCCCATCAGCGCCTGCAGCCGCTCGGACGTGTCGACCACGACGGCACTCACCTGGGGCGCGACGTAGGTCTCGAACAGATCCTGATTGGTTTGGGCGTCGAACGGACGATTGTGATCGATCAGGAGATCGATTGCGTTGCGCAGATCGTCGTGGCCACCTGCGAAATATTGGTACCAGACCGCAAAATTGGCCGGGGTCGGCGCAACCCGCTGTTCGGCCATGCTCCGCATCGCCCGCCCAGCAATGGACGCGGCATAGTCGTAATCGGGATCGTCGAAGCTGGAATCCATTTGCGGTACGCGGCCTTGTCGAGCCGCAAATTGGCATTGACCCCTTAATCACACCCCAACGCGGGCCCTCGTAGTTATGCGGAGGCGTCGCCAAAGTTCCAAAACGCGGCAACCCATTGACCCCCCGAGGTCTTCTATGGCCTAGTCCGCCGTCTTGACGGCCGAACCCACGAAAACCCAACGATTCCATGACCTCCGAACGCTATAACGCCCGCGATGCCGAACCGCGCTGGCAACGCCTCTGGGACGAGCAGGCGATCTTCGTCTCCAAGAACGACGATCCGCGGCCGAAATACTACGTCCTCGAGATGTTCCCCTACCCGTCCGGGCGCATCCATATCGGCCATGTCCGGAATTACACGCTCGGCGACGTGCTGGCCCGCTTCATGCGCGCCAAGGGGTTCAACGTGCTGCATCCGATGGGCTGGGACGCTTTCGGCCTGCCGGCCGAGAACGCCGCGATCGAGCGCAAGGTGGCGCCGAAGGCCTGGACCTACGACAACATCGCCGCGATGAAGAAGCAGCTCCGCTCGATCGGGCTGTCGCTGGACTGGTCCAGGGAGATCGCGACCTGCGATCCCTCCTATTACAAGCACCAGCAGAAGATGTTTCTGGACTTCCTGCGCGCCGGGCTTGCCGAGCGCGAAAAGCGCAAGGTGAACTGGGATCCCGTCGACATGACCGTGCTCGCCAACGAGCAGGTGATCGACGGCCGCGGCTGGCGTTCCGGCGCCGTGGTCGAGCAGCGCGAGATGAACCAGTGGGTCTTCAAGATCACGAAGTACTCGCAGGAGCTGCTGTCGGCGCTGGATGGGCTGGACCGCTGGCCCGACAAGGTGCGGCTGATGCAGCGCAACTGGATCGGCCGCTCCGAGGGCCTGTTGATCCGCTTCGCGCTGGATGCGGCGACGACGCCAGCGGGCGAGAGCGAGCTGAAGATCTTCACCACGCGCCCGGACACGTTGTTCGGCGCCAAGTTCATGGCGATCTCGGCGGATCATCCGCTGGCGCAGGCAGCAGCGGCCAAGAACCCGAAGCTTGCCGAGTTCATTGCCGAGATCAAGAAGATCGGCACCGCGCAGGAGATCATCGACACCGCGGAAAAGCAGGGTTTTGATACCGGCATCCGCGCGGTGCACCCGTTCGATCCCTCCTGGAAGCTGCCGGTCTATGTCGCCAACTTCGTGCTGATGGAATACGGCACCGGCGCCATCTTCGGCTGCCCCGCACACGACCAGCGCGACCTCGACTTCGTCAACAAGTACAATCTCGGCAACACGCCCGTCGTATGCCCGGAAGGTCAGGACCCGAAGAGCTTCGTCATCACCGACACCGCCTATGACGGTGACGGCCGCATGATCAATTCGCGCTTCCTCGACGGCATGACCATCGACGAGGCCAAGGAAGAGGTGGCGAAACGGCTCGAGACCGAGCTGCGCGGCAACGCGCCGGTCGGCGAGCGTCAGGTCAATTTCCGCCTGCGCGACTGGGGCATTTCACGCCAGCGCTATTGGGGCTGCCCGATTCCGATCATTCACTGTCCGAAGTGCGACGTGGTGCCGGTGCCGGATGCCGACCTGCCCGTGAAGCTGCCCGACGATGCGACCTTCGACAAACCGGGCAACGCGCTCGATCATCATCCGACCTGGAAGCACGTCACCTGCCCGCAATGCGGAGGCAAGGCCCAACGCGAAACCGACACCATGGACACCTTCGTGGATTCGTCCTGGTACTTCGCGCGCTTCACCGATCCCTGGAACGAGGCTTCGCCGACGACGCCTGATGTCGCCAACCGGATGCTGCCGGTCGACCAATATATCGGCGGCGTCGAGCACGCGATCCTGCATCTGCTCTACAGCCGCTTCTTCACCCGCGCGATGAAGGCGACGGGGCACATCGCGCTGGACGAACCGTTCGCCGGCATGTTCACGCAAGGCATGGTGGTGCACGAGACCTACCAGAAGGCCGACGGCACCTATGTGCAGCCGGCCGAGGTGAAGGTCGAGATCGGCGGCAACGGACGGCGCGCCACGCTGCTGACGACGGGCGAAGACATCGCGATCGGCCCGATCGAGAAGATGTCCAAGTCGAAGAAGAACACGGTCGACCCCGACGACATCATCGAGACCTATGGCGCCGACGTCGCCCGCTGGTTCATGCTGTCGGACTCCCCGCCCGACCGCGACGTGATCTGGAGCGACGAGCGCGTCCAGGGCGCCTCGCGCTTCGTGCAGCGGCTGTGGCGGCTGGTGAACGATGCCGTCGAACTCGGCAAGGCTGCGCCCGCGGCCCGGCCGGCCAGCTTCGGCCCGGACGCCACCGCTTTGCGCAAGGCCGCCCACGGCGCGCTGGACAAGGTCACCACCGGCATCGAGCGGTTGCATTTCAACGTTTGCCTGGCCCATATCCGCGAATTCACCAATGCATTCTCGGAGGTGCTCCAGCGCCCCGGCCAGCCCGCCCCTGATCTCGCCTGGGCGATCCAGGAGGCCAGCCAGATCCTGGTCCAGCTGTTCTCGCCGATGATGCCGCATCTGGCCGAGGAGTGCTGGCAGGTGCTTTTCAAGAATGGTCTTGGCCGAAAGGGGCTGGTTTCGGAGGCCGATTGGCCCCAAATCGAACGCGATTTGCTGGTTGAAGACAGCGTGACCCTGGTGGTCCAGGTCAACGGCAAGAAGCGGGGTGAGGTCACAGTTGCAACAGCGGCCCAAAATCCGGAAATCGAGGCTGCCGTTTTGGCCCTCGATGCGGTAAAGCTGGCCCTGGACGGCAAGCCCGTCCGCAAGGTGATCATCGTCCCCAAGAGGATCGTGAATGTTGTCGGCTAGGATCCGTATCGCAGCCCGCTTGCTGGCAGTCGCCGCGCTGGCGGCGCTGACGGCCGGCTGCTTCCAGCCGATGTATGCCGAGCGCAGCGACGGCACCCCAGGCCTGCGCGAGAAGCTGATGGGGGTCGAGCTGCCCCCGATCAACAAGTCCAATGCCTCCCGCGAGGCCCGCGTCGGCGTCGAGATCCGCAACGCGCTGGCCTTCAAGCTTTACGGCACCGCGACGGGCATGCCGCCGACCCACCGGCTCGACATCCGCTTCACCACCAGCCGCTCCTCGCTGATCGTCAGCTCCATGACCGGACTGCCGACCAGCGAAAATCTCGGCATCGACGCCCAGTACAATCTGATCGACGTCGCGACCGGCCGGTCGGTGATGAACGGCTCGACGTTCTCGCGCGTGTCCTACGACATGCCCGGCTCCTATCAGCGCTTCTCGCGCACCCGCGCCGTACGCGATGCCGAGGATCGCGCCGCCAACGAGATCGCCGAGAACATCACGACCCGGCTCGCCTCGTTCTTCACTGCGGGCACGTAGTTCGCTCCCGTCGTTCCGGGGCACGCGAAGCGTGAGCCCGGAATCTCGATCCCAAACCTCTGGATTCTCTGGTGCGCAATTGCGCACCGTAGTTCGCGCCACGCGCGCCCGGAACGACGGTTAGCCCCAATGGTCGCACTGCGTGGAAAAGAGATCGACGCCTTCCTCGCCCGCCCTGATGCGGGCCGTCCGATCATCCTGCTCTACGGTCCTGATGCCGGTCTGGTGCGCGAGCGCGCCGATGCGCTGATCGCGTCCAGCGTCGACGATCCCAACGACCCGTTCTCGCTGGTCAAGCTCGACGGCGACGAGCTCTCCGCCGAGCCGTCGCGCCTCGTCGACGAGGCGATGACGGTGCCGCTGTTCGGCGGCCGCCGCGCCATCCGCGTTCGCGCCGGCTCGCGCAGCTTTGCCAGCGGCATCGAGACGCTGGCCGAGATGAACGTGAAGGATTGCCGCATCGTGATCGAGGCCGGCGAGCTCCGCCCGGAATCGCCGCTGCGCAAGACCTGCGAGAAAGCCAAGACGGCGGTCGCGATCGGCTGTTATCCCGACACCGAGCGCGATCTTGCCAAGCTGATGGACGACGAGCTGCGCATCGCGAATTTGCGCATCGCGCAGGACGCCCGCGCGGCGCTGATGTCGTTCCTCGGCGGCGACCGCCAGGCCTCGCGCAACGAGCTGCGCAAGCTGACGCTCTACGCCCACGGCAAGGGTGAGGTCACGCTGGATGACGTCATGGCCGTGGTCGCCGATGCCTCCGAGCTGAAGCTCGATCCGATCGTCGACGGCGCCTTCGCCGGGCGGCCCGACATCGTCGAGACCGAGTTTGCCAAGGCGATGATCGCCGGGACCTACCCCGGCGTGATCATCTCGGCCGCCCAGCGCCAGGCCGCGTGGCTGCACAAATCCGCGCTCGCCATCGCCGACGGCCAGCCTGCCTCCGCGGTGCTCGAGGGCGGCTATCCGCGCCTGCATTTTTCTCGAAAGCCTGCAGTCGAAACCGCGCTGCGCAATTTCAGCCCGGCGCGGCTCGCCGCTGTGATCGAGCAGCTCGCGACCGCCGCGCTCGACACCCGCAAGCAGTCCGCCCTCGCCGCCGCCATCGCCCAGCGCGCGCTGATGGCGATCGCCGCGAACGCGAAACGGCGGGGATAGGCCCCAGCTCTCTCGCCACGTCATTGCGAGCGCAGCTGTCTCCACCCGTCATTGCGAGCGGAGCGAAGCAATCCAGAGTCCCTCGGCGGAAAGATTCTGGATTGCTTCGCTGCGCTCGCAATGACGATGTGGAAATAGTTGCGCGCCCACGCACGCCCTGACGTCCTCGAGCGTGGGAACGACGCCCGAGGATTCGGTCTACAGCGCGCCCTTGGCCAGCCGCTTCATCACCTCGTCGAGCTGATCGAGGTTGCGGTAGTTGATCTGCACGGAGCCGCCGGGATCGCGGTGGTTGACGGTGACCTTGAGGCCGAGCGCGTCGCTGACGCGCTTCTCCAGATCGATCGTGTCGGGGTCCTTTTCCTTGCCCCCGCTGGCGCGCGCCTTCTGCGGCTTGCGCTCTGGCACGCCCTCTTCGTGCGCGAGCGCCTCGGCCTGGCGGACGTTGAGACCTTCCTCGACGATGCGCTTGGCGGCGGCGAGCGGATCGGGCACGCCGATCAACGCGCGGGCGTGGCCGGCCGTCAGCTCGCCGGTCGCGATGAAGGCCTGCACCTCCGCCGGCAGCTTGGTCAGCCGCATCATGTTGGCGACGTGGCTGCGGCTCTTGCCGACGACCTTGGCAATGTCGTCCTGGCTGCGTTTGAACTCGTTGGCGAGCGCGTGATAGCCCTGCGCCTCCTCCATCGGGTTGAGGTCCTCGCGCTGGACGTTCTCGACGATCGCGAATTCCAGCGCGTCGCTGTCGCTGATGTCGACCGGCACGATCGGCACTTCGTGCAGGCCGGCCATCTGCGAGGCGCGCCAGCGTCGTTCGCCGGCGATGATCTCGTAGCGATCCTGCGCGCCCTTCACGGGCCGCACCACGATCGGCTGGATCACGCCATGCTGCTTGATGGAGTCGGAGAGCTCCTTCAGCTCGGTGTCCGAAAACGTGCGGCGCGGGTTGCGCGGATTGGCCTTGATGAATTCGATCGGCACCTTGCGCTGTGCGCGCGGACGATCGACATGCTGGGCCTCGCCGCCGACGTCACCGATCAGACTTGCAAGACCCCGGCCCAGTCGCGAACGCGCTTCGTCGGCCATCGCCAGCTCCCTTGGATTCACGGTGCAGCACTCCAGAACTGAATTATCGTAGGGTGGGCAAAGCGAAGCGTGCCCACCGATTGTGTGCGGAAGACGGTGGGCACGGCGAAGACGCCTTTGCCCACCCTACGGCGGCGTCAATGCGTCGTGCGCAGCTCGCGCTCGCGCTGGATCACTTCGGTGGCAAGCCGCAAATAGGCTTCGCTGCCGACGCATTTGAGATCATAGACCAGCACCGGCTTGCCGTAGGACGGCGCTTCCGAGATGCGCACGTTGCGCGGGATCATGGTCTTGTAGACCTTCTCGCCCATGAACTGGCGGACGTCGGCGACGACCTGGTTCGACAGGTTGTTGCGCGAGTCGAACATGGTCAGCACGATGCCGTGGATCGACAGGTTCGGATTGAGCGTCGAGCGCACCTGCTCGACGGTCTGCAAGAGTTGCGACAGACCTTCGAGCGCGAAGAACTCGCATTGCAGCGGCACCAGGATCGCATCGGAGGCGGCCATCGCGTTGACCGTGAGCAGGTTGAGCGAAGGCGGGCAGTCGATCAGCACATAGGTATAGTCGGCGTCTGGCGAGACGTTGTTGTTGAGCGCGCCGATCGCGTCGCGCAGCTTGAAGGCGCGGCCGGGCGTGGTGCCGAGCTCGAGCTCGAGGCCGGAGAGGTCCATGGTCGAGGGTGCGATGTGCAGCCGAGGCACCGCGGTCGAGACCACGGCTTCACGCAGAGGCGCTTCACCGATCAGCACGTCATAGGTCGAGCAGGAGCGGTTGCGGCGATCGATGCCGAGGCCGGTCGAGGCGTTGCCCTGCGGATCGAGATCGACGATCAGGACGCGCTCGCCAATCGCAGCGAGCGCCGTGCCGAGGTTGATCGCTGTGGTTGTTTTTCCCACACCGCCTTTTTGATTCGCCAGCGCGAGAATGCGCGGATGGCCATGGGGGACCTCATCGGTCTTTTGGGCCGTCTGTTCTTGCTGCGGTTCGTCAATCACGCTCATCGCGATTCCCCACTCACCCCTCAGCCGCGCCGTTCGGCGGCATTGAGCTCCACGATCCACCCGTCGCCCGTGCGGCTTTGGTGGAGCTGCGGCCGAATATTCCAATATTTAGCGGCTTCGGTCAATTCAGCCTCTACATCTTGACCCTTGAGAAATAGCGCCTTTGCGCCTTGGCGCATCAGCGGCTCCGCAAAGCCGATGAGTTGATGTAGCGGAGCCAGTGCACGCGCGGTGACGCAATCGACGGGGCCGGTGATTCTATCCACATTATCCCCGATCTCGGCGAGATGTACGACTCCCGGAGATGTGGTGACGCGGATCGCTTCGCGTAAAAAGGCGGCCTTCTTGGCGATTCGCTCGACGAGATGGACGCTCGCGCCAGGTGCGCCAGCCATGGCACAGGCGAGCACGACCCCGGGAAATCCGCCACCGCTGCCCAGATCGGCCCAGCGTTTTGCGGCCGGCGCAAGATCGACCAGCTGAAGCGAGTCGGCGATGTGCCGGGTCCAGAGCTGCGGCAAGGTCGAGGGCGCGACGAGATTGGTCTTGGCCTGCCACTCCCGCAGCAGCGCGATGTAGCGATCAAGTCGCTCCTCGGCTTCACGTGAAACGGGCGCGAGCTTGAGGGCCGCGGTCTTGTCGGCGGCGATGATGGAATCGAGCGCCTTGTCGTTGGCAACGGCCTTGCTGGCCGTTGGGCTGACCGATCCCGCCTCCATTCGGCGCCCAGCGCCCTCGCCCGCTCCGGGTCGTCGCGTTGGCGGTCGATCCCCGCCCGATCCGCGCTGTTTCACGTGAAACGCCTATGCGATTGGCTTTATGCGATTGCTTTGGAAGTCTTTCGTGCCTCGCGGCGCAGATAGGCCGCGAGAATGCCGAGCGCCGCCGGCGTCATACCGTCGATGCGGCCGGCCTGGCCGACGGTGAAGGGTCGTGCCTTCTCCAGCTTGGCACGCACTTCATTGGAGAGACCGGGAACGAGCTGGTAATCGACGTCCGCCAGCACCATGCCCTCGTCGCGGCGGAAGGCTTCGACGTCGGCGCTCTGGCGCTCCAGATAGACGTCATACTTGGCGTCGATCTCGAGATGGGTCGCGATGACGGGATCGACGGCCGACAGCTCCGGCCAGATCGCGCGGACCTGGCTCCAGCCGATCTCCGGATAGGCCATCAGCTCGAAAGCCGAACGGCGCTGGCCATCCCGGTTCAGCGACAGCCCGTGCTTGATCGCCTCGTTCGGGGTGATGGTCAGGGACTTCGAGAGCGTCCTGGCGGCGTTCAACGCATCCATCTTGGCGCGATGATGCCGGGTTCTGGCGCTGCCGACGCATCCCAGCGCGATGCCCTTCTCCGTCAGGCGCTGATCGGCATTGTCGGCCCGTAGGGTCAGCCGGTACTCGGCGCGCGAGGTGAACATCCGATAGGGCTCGCTGATCCCGCGGGTGACGAGGTCGTCGATCATCACACCGAGATAGCCGTCGGCACGATCGAACACGGTGAGCGCGGCCCCGCTGGCGGAAAGCGCCGCGTTCAGGCCGGCAACAATGCCCTGCCCGGCGGCTTCCTCATATCCGGTGGTGCCGTTGATCTGCCCGGCCAGAAACAGCCCGCGCACACGCTTGGTCTGCAGGGTCGGATCGAGCTCGCGGGCATCGATGTGATCGTACTCGATGGCATAGCCGGGGCGGACCATCTTCACCCGCTCCAGGCCGGGAATGCTGGCAAGGATCGCGAGCTGGACCTCTTCGGGCAGCGAGGTCGAGATGCCGTTGGGATAGACGGTGCTATCATCGAGCCCTTCCGGCTCCAGGAAGATCTGGTGGCCGTCGCGATCGCCGAAGCGGACGATCTTGTCCTCGATCGAGGGGCAATAACGCGGCCCGGAGCTCTTGATCTGGCCGGAGTACATCGGGGAGCGATGGACATTGGCCCGGATCACCTCATGGGTCGCCGGCGTGGTCCGGGTGATCCCGCACTGGATCTGCGGCGTCGTGATCCGCTCGGTCATCACCGAAAACGGCTCCGGCGGCTCGTCGCCGGGCTGCATCTCGACCGCCGACCAGTCGATCGTGGTGCCGTCGAGACGCGGCGGAGTGCCGGTCTTGAGACGTCCGAGGGTAAAGCCGGCGCGCTCGAAAGAGCTGGAAAGGCCCATCGCAGGTGCCTCGCCTGCCCGGCCGGCAGGCCAGTTCTTCTCACCGAGATGAATCAGCCCACGGAGAAAGGTGCCGGTGGTGACGACAACGGCCCCTGCCCGAAGCTCCTGGCCGTCCGCTAGGCGCAGGCCGCTCACCCGGTTATCGACCACGATCAGCTCGTCGGCTTCGTCCTCGATGACGAAGAGGCCTTCGGTCTCCCGGATCGCCGCCTGCATCGCCGCCGCGTAGAGCTTTCGGTCTGCCTGAGCCCGGGGGCCACGCACGGCGGGGCCCTTACGGCGATTGAGAACGCGAAACTGGATGCCGCCGGCATCGCCGACACGGCCCATCAAACCGTCGAGCGCATCGACCTCGCGGACCAGATGGCCCTTGCCGAGCCCACCGATGGCGGGATTGCAGGACATTGCGCCAACCGTGGAGAAACGGTGCGTCACCAGAGCGGTCACCGCACCCATCCGGGCAGCGGCAGCCGCGGCTTCACAGCCGGCGTGGCCGCCGCCAATGACGATGACGTCGAAACTCTCTCGCTCTGTTCGCATGGACGGACTTCTAGCTCAGAGCTGGGAAAGCCGGAAGTGGAAACTCGGGAGCGGCGTTTCACGTGAAACAGGCGCAAGCCCCAAGTCGGAACCATTTTCGCGAAAACAACCCCATGCACAGTAGGAGGTGCATTGATCCATCTGGTGTTTCACGTGAAACAAATACGGGCTCCTGGGCCGAACGATGCTCGACCAGACATCCTTGTCTCGTGCCCTCACCGCGCCTCCGTAGCTGCTGGTCGGGGGGCGCCACGTACCGCGTCATACTCCGTCATGGCGAGCGCGGCGAAGCAATCCAGGATCTCGTGGAGGGAGGCAGTCTGGATTGCTTCGTCGCAAGGGCTCCTCGCAATGACGGGGAGAGAGCGGCGTTTCACGTAAACAAAGCGAGGAGCGCCCATGTTTCACGTGAAACAGAAGAAATGGAACAAGGGCTAGTTCTAGAATCAAGTACTAGCGCTACTTTCCGATGCAGAATTTCTGAAAGATGGCGCCAAGGACGTCCTCAACGTCCACGCGGCCCAAGAGCCGGCCCAAGGCATAGGCCGCTGCTCGCAGCTCTTCGGCCGCGAGCTCCTCGCCGTCTTCTACAAGGTCCAGACTTCGGCGCAAGCTGTCTGAGGCCCGGCTCAACAAGTCTCGCTGGCGGGCCCGGGTCACCATGGCGCCCTCGGTGGTCCCGAAGAACTCGGAAGCGAATCTCACCAGCGCGTCGACCAGCTCGGGGATGCCGTCGCCCCGGCTTGCCGAGATCCCGAACTCGCCGCTTGGCCCCGCTCCACCGCCCCCGCCGAGATCGATCTTGTTGCGCACGATCCAGACCGAGCCGCTGGACGAAGCACCACCGTCCGCGGATGTCCAGCGCGAGCGCATTGTGTCGAGATCGAGGGCTTGCCCGCCCTCCACCAACCACAACACCAGATCGGCGTCCTCGGCTCGCGCGCGGGCCCGGCGCACGCCTTCCTGCTCCACGGGATCATCGGTCTCGCGGATGCCGGCGGTGTCGATGACCGTAACAGGATAGCCATCGAGATCGAGCTGCACCTCGATCACGTCGCGCGTGGTGCCGGCATGCGGCGAGACGATCGCGACCTCGCGGCGCGCCAGCTGGTTGATCAGCGTCGACTTGCCGACATTCGGCTCGCCCGCGATCGCAACCACCAGGCCATCGCGCAGCCGTTCGGAATGTCCCTGTGCCGCAAGCACTTTTGCGATTTCGTCGTGAAGCGCCTTGATCGCTTTCACTGCCGGCGCCCTCAGCTCCGCGGGCACGTCGCCTTCATCGGAAAAATCGATGCCGGCCTCGATCAGCGCGGAGGCCTGGATGATGCGCTCGCGCCAGTCGCGCGCGCGGTCGCCGAGCAGGCCCTGCAGCTGGCGCAGCGCCTGGCGGCGCTGGCGGTCGGTGTCGGCGTGAATGAGGTCGTCGAGCCCCTCGGCCTCGGTCAGGTCGAGCTTGCCATTCTCGAAGGCGCGCCGGGTGAACTCGCCGGGCTCCGCCGCGCGCGTATTCGGAATATCTGAAAAAGCGGCGAAGAGCGCCGCCAGCACCGCCCGGCCGCCATGGACGTGAAATTCGGCAATGTCCTCGCCCGTCGCGCTGGCCGGTCCCGGAAACCAGAGCACGACCGCATCGTCGATCGGCTGGCCTGCGCCGTCCCGGAGCAGCCGCCGGCTCGCCTGTCGCGGCGCCGGCAACCGGCCCGCAAGCGTCGTCAGCACCAGGCCTGCTTGCGAGCCGGAGACGCGCACCACCGCGATCGCGCTGGGCGCCCGGCCGGATGACAGCGCAAAGATGGTCTGGTCTCGCGGATGCATGGCCTATTTGTGCGGCTGCCGGTGAAAAGGCAAACATCCGTTTTTAGCCTGGCCAGCGGCTGGATTTTGCCGCACCAGATCTCGCAACAACTTATGCTGCATTGCAATAGTCTCGCAGCATTTTTGCTGCAAGAATGCGCCCCCGCGCAGGAGACAGGCCGGCGGAAATTCAAGTATTATTGTAAGATATCAATAGATTAAAAGATGCCCGAGCTCCGGTGGCTGATACCATTCATGCTGCACTATGCTGCAGCAAAGCCGCAACAAAAAGGGCGCCCGAAGGCGCCCTCTGATCTTGCTGCAGTGCAACTCAGGTGTTCATGGAGTCGAAGAACTCCGAATTGCTCTTGGTCGAGCGCAGCTTGTCGAGCAGGAAGTCGATCGCGTCCATCGTACCCATCGGATTGAGGATGCGGCGGAGCACGTACATCTTCTTGAGCACCTGCGGATCGGTGATGAGCTCCTCCTTGCGGGTGCCGGAGCGCGAGATATCGATCGCCGGGAAGGTGCGCTTGTCCGAGACCTTGCGGTCCAGGATCAGCTCGGAGTTACCGGTACCCTTGAACTCTTCGAAGATGACTTCGTCCATGCGGCTGCCGGTATCGACCAGCGCCGTCGCGATGATGGTCAGCGAGCCGCCCTCCTCGATGTTGCGGGCCGCGCCGAAGAAGCGCTTCGGGCGCTGCAGCGCGTTGGCGTCGACACCGCCGGTCAGCACCTTGCCGGATGACGGCACCACGGTGTTGTAGGCGCGGCCGAGGCGCGTGATCGAATCGAGCAGGATCACGACGTCGCGGCCGTGCTCGACCAGGCGTTTTGCCTTCTCGATCACCATCTCGGCGACCTGAACGTGGCGCACCGCCGGCTCGTCGAAGGTCGAGGACACCACTTCGCCCTTCACCGAGCGTTGCATGTCCGTGACTTCTTCCGGACGCTCGTCGATCAAGAGCACGATCAGATAGCATTCGGGATGATTGTGGGTGATCGAGTGCGCGATGTTCTGCATCAGCACGGTCTTACCGGTCCGCGGCGGCGCCACGATCAATGCGCGCTGACCCTTGCCGATGGGCGCAACGATGTCGATCACGCGTGCAGACAGGTCTTTCCGCGTCGGATCGTCGATCTCCATGCGGAAACGCTGATTCGGAAACAGCGGCGTGAGGTTATCGAAATTGACCTTGTGCTTGGCCTTTTCCGGGTCCTCGAAATTGAGCGTGTTGACCTTCAGCAGCGCGAAGTAGCGCTCGCCCTCTTTCGGGCTGCGGATATGACCTTCGATGGTGTCGCCGGTGCGCAGGCCGAAACGGCGGATCTGCGAGGGCGAAACGTAGATATCGTCCGGACCCGGCAGATAATTCGCATCGGGCGAGCGGAGGAAGCCGAAGCCGTCGGAGAGCACCTCGACGACGCCCTCGCCGACGATATCGGTCTCGGCCAGCGAGAGCTGCTTGAGGATGGCGAACAGCAGCTCCTGCTTGCGCATGGTGCTGGCGTTTTCGACCCCGTTCTCTTCCGCGAACGAGACGAGCTCGGCCGGGGTTTTCGACTTGAGGTCCTGGAGTTTGATTTCCCGCATTGGGGTGGTCCTGTGGGGTAACCTGAAAAAGAGGGGGGTGCGAGGTGGCTCTGAAATGCGGACGCGAGCAGGTGCAGGTAAGGTCCGCAGGTCTGGCAAGGTTAAGCGCCGGTGAGGCTTCAAACCTGATGCGGTGTCCGGCCTCTGGAAGGCTCGGACACAACCACATCCGCCTGCGTTGGGTGGGATATCGCTAATATAGAAAATCGCTCAACGCTCCGCAAGCCGAAGCGCTGAGCTAATCGCCGCGCGGTTTGCCTAGAACGGCTTCACGATCACCATGACGACGATGAAAATCATCAGGACGGTCGGCACCTCATTGATAATCCGATAGAATTTCTGGCTTCGTGGACGCTTATCAGCGGCAAAATCCTTGACCCAGCGGGAAAAAAAGCCGTGGACCGCCGATAGCACCAGGACCAGTGCCAGTTTTACGTGCAGCCAGCCGAACGAGAACCAATGTCCGGACCAGGCGAGATAGAGCCCGGCGAGCCAGGTGACCATCATCGCGGGGTTGATGATCGCCTTGAGCAGCCGGCGTTCCATGACCTTGAACGTCTCGGACTGCTTCGAGCCGATTTCGGCCTCGCAGTGATAGACGAACAGCCGCGGCAAATAGAGCATGCCGGCCATCCAGGAGATGACGGCGATCACGTGCAGCGCCTTGATCCAGAGATAGACGTCTTCGAACATTTCGACGGTCCGGGTTGCTGTCCAGCTCGGGAGCGCTGGGGATAGTAAGAACTCGTTAAGGTCTTACCCCGCACACATATCCGTCCGTAGCGCCTTCCTCAAATCTAGAATCTTAGATTCTTAAGGTTTGAGTCTATGTGACCGTGGATTGGACTCACGCAATTCCGTCCGCGCGTTCGCGCGCGCTTGTTCACATCCATCCACATATTCCGGACAGCCTTTGTCGACTTCCGATAAGTCAGTCGGCTTCAAAGGCTTGCGCGTTTGTATCGGCAGCTTATCAAGGGACTTGTCCGCGCAATCCCGTTTCCCTCTCGGTGGGGCGCCGGACTTGTCCTGACCGGCAGCAGTGTGAAGAAAATCGCCGCTTGTCCCGCCCCTGGTGTCGCGCATCCCTTTCCGAGAGGTTAAGCTCCACAGAAATCCACAAACCACCCCAACGAAATTCAAAGGGTTTTTGTGCCGACCTCGAACAATTATTTCCATCTCCACCTGGTCTCGGACTCCACGGGTGAAACGCTCATCACCGTGGCGCGCGCGGTCGCGGCCCAATACGCCAACGTGACGCCGGTCGAGCACGTCTATCCGCTGGTGCGCAGCCAGAAGCAGCTCGACCGCGTGCTCGACGAGATCGAGGAAGCACCGGGGATCGTGCTGTTCACGCTGCTCGAGAAGGATCTGGTCGCCAGACTCGAGGACAAGTGCAAGCAGATCAATGTTCCGAGCCTCTCGATCATCGGGCCGGTGATGCAGCTGTTCGAAGCCTATCTGGGCGCTGCGACCACCGGCCGTGTCGGCGCCCAGCACGTGCTCAACGCGGAATATTTCAAGCGCATCGACGCACTGAACTACACGATGATCCATGACGACGGTCAGCATGTCGAAGGTCTCGACGAGGCCGATGTGGTCCTGGTCGGCGTGTCCCGGACCTCGAAGACACCGACTTCGATCTATCTCGCCAATCGCGGTATCCGCACCGCCAACGTGCCGCTGGTGCCGGGCATCCCCGTGCCCTCGCAATTGGAGACGCTGACGCGGCCGCTGGTCGTCAGCCTGCACGCGACGCCGGAACGCCTGATTCAGATCCGTCAGAATCGCCTGCTTTCCATGGGCGCCGAGTCCGGCAGCGATACCTACACCGACAAGCAGTCGGTCACCGAGGAGGTCGCGTTCGCGCGCAAGCTGAGCGCCAAGCACGACTGGCCGCTGCTGGACGTCACGCGCCGCTCCATCGAGGAAACCGCGGCGGCGATCATGAAGCTGTATAGCGACCGCCAGCGCAACCGGCCGTCCGAGTAAGTGTCGCCGATGAGTTTGTGGCGCGGCAAAAGTCCGTTGATCCTGGCCTCGCAAAGCAGCGCGCGCAAAATGCTGCTGGCCAATGCCGGGCTCGATTTCGTAGCTGTCACCGCTGATATCGACGAGCGCGGCATTCAGGCCGCGTCAAAACTTTCGGATCCGCGCGAGATCGGCCTGTTGCTGGCGCGCGAGAAGGCCAAGGCGGTCTCTGCCGGTCATCCCGGACACTTTGTGATCGGCGCCGACCAGACGCTGGCCCTCGGGAACCGTCTCTTCAACAAACCGGCCGGCCGCGCCCAGGCGCTGGCGCAATTGCGCGATCTCGCCGGTCAGACGCACGAGCTGAATTCAGCCGTCGCCGTGGCGCAGGATGGCAGGATCGTGTTCGAGGACGTTTCCGTGGCGCGCATGACCATGCGGCCCATGAGCGAAGCCGAGCTTTCGGCCTATCTCGACGCCGCCGGCGAGGCGGTGACCAGAAGCGTCGGTGCCTATCAGCTCGAGGGCCTCGGCATCCATCTGTTCGAGCGCATCGAGGGCGACCATTTCACCATTCTCGGCCTACCGCTGCTGCCGCTGCTTGCGTATCTGCGGAGCGAGAAGCTAATTGCGGTGTAGATGCGACAGAAGGCTGGGTGCTGATGCGGATTCTCGGACTGACTGGCTCGATCGGGATGGGCAAATCCACCACCGCGAAATTGTTCGCGGAGGCCGGCGTTCCCGTCTACGACGCCCGATGCCGCCGTGCATCAGCTCTATGAGGGTGAGGCTGCCCCCGCAATCGAGGCCGCCTTCCCCGGCACCACCGCGAATGGCAAGGTCGACCGGCAAAAGCTGTCGGCGCGCGTCGTGCACGATCCCGCCGCCATCAAGCAGCTCGAGCAGATCGTTCATCCCATGCTCGGCGCTTCCCGGCAGAAATTCTTTGCCGATGCCGAGGCAGCCAAGGTGCCGGTCGTCGTGCTGGACATCCCGCTGCTGTTCGAGACCGGCGGCGAGAAGCGGGTCGATGCCGTGGTCGTGGTCTCGACCTCGCCGGAACTTCAGCGCCAGCGGGTGCTGGCGCGCGGCACGATGGACGAGCCCAAGCTCGATGCCATCATCGCCAAGCAGATGCCGGATGCCGAGAAGCGCAAGCGGGCCGATTTCGTGGTGGATACCTCACACGGCCTTGACCCGGTGCGCGCCCAAATCGCGCACATCCTGGCCGAGGTCGTTAAGATGCCGCAGCGGCGGATCTGATTCGCCACCTCACACGGCTTCTTAAAGACATGCGCGAAATCGTCCTCGACACTGAAACCACCGGCCTCGATCCGCTGCGCGGCGATCGACTGGTCGAGATCGGCTGCGTCGAGATCTTCAACCGCATGCCGACCGGACAGACGTACCACGTCTATATCAACCCTGAGCGGGACATGCCGGCGGAAGCGTTTGCGGTGCACGGATTGTCGTCCGAATTCCTGGCGACGAAGCCGTTGTTCCACGAGGTCGTCGACGACTTTCTCGCGTTCATTGGCGACGCCCCGCTGGTGATCCACAACGCCTCGTTCGATATCGGCTTCATCAATGCCGAGCTCGACCGCATCGAGCGCGCTGCGATCCCGCGCGAGCGCCTGGTCGATACGCTGCTGCTGGCGCGTCGCAAGCATCCCGGCGTGTCCAACCGGCTCGACGATCTCTGCTCGCGCTATTCGATCGACAATTCACACCGCACCAAGCACGGCGCGCTGCTGGACGCCGAGCTGCTCGCCGAGGTCTATGTCGACCTGGTTGGAGCGCGGCAGTCGCAGCTGCTGCTGGCCTCGGACACCGAGGAGATCAGGGTCAACAGCGCCGGCGATGTGCCGCGGCGGCAACGTCTGGTGCCGCTCGCGCCGCGGATTTCTGAAGCCGAGCGCGAGGCCCATCGGGCCTTTATCGCGACCATGGGCGACAAGGCGATCTGGAACGAGTACCTGCCCGCTCCAGCCGTGGCGGTCGCCGCTCAGGCCTGACCGGCTTGACCCTGAGCGGCCATTTGTCGCTCCATGTTCTGGCGGTACAGACCGACGAAGTCGACCGGATCCAGCATCAGCGGTGGGAACCCGCCGTCGCGCACCGCGGTGGCGATGATCTCGCGTGCGAACGGGAACAAGAGGCGCGGGCACTCGATCATGACCAGCGGATGCAGGTTCTCCTTGGGCACGTTGACGATCCGGAACACGCCGGCATAGGCGAGCTCGAACGAGAACATCACTTTACCTGCGGTCTCGGCCTTGCCCTCGACCGACAACGTCACCTCGAATTCCTGTTCGCTGAGATTGTTGGCGCTGACGTTGATCTGGATGTTGATCTGCGGCGGCTGGCTCTGCTGCTGGAGCGAGCCGGGCGCGTTGGGATTTTCGAACGAGAGGTCCTTGGTATATTGCGCCAGCACGTTGAGCTGGGGAGCCTGGGCCGCCTCGGGAGGGGTGCCGTTACCGTTGGTCATGAAAGTGTCTCCTTACCCGATTGGGGCTGAATTTCGCGGCGGTTGGCTAACATAGGGCCGGCTCGTTCCACAAGGACGAACGGTCCCGGACCGGGAATTCGGCCCGCGCTCGCGCCTTGGGCGCTCATCCTGCCTTTTCCGCGAAATTTCGCCTTAAACGATTGAAGATGCGCGATTTCCGGCCAGGATCGGGTTTCCCCTTAAGCATAAAACGCGCTACACTTGGCGCTGTGCCAAAAGGCGCCATTGGCCGGGCAAGATTTCGTGCCTACATCCCACGGACCTGACGCGGACCTAATATGGTGATGTAGACTTGCCGTTTCCGAAAGGAACGGTCTACTGGCCGGATTGATTTTCCCGGCAACGAGCCCTGAAAAGACCAGAAAGCGGATACGACGTGGACATCTACACCATCATATTCCTGGCGCTGGCCGTCTTCATCTTCTTGCGGCTGCGTAGCGTGCTGGGGCAGCGCACGGGCAATGAGCGGCCGCCGTTCGATCGCACCGCCGCCCGCAATGCGCTGGGAGGTGCCCAGGACAACAACGTCGTGACCGTGCCGGGCAAGGTGATCGACCAGGCGCCGCTGGCGCCGACGGCCGAGCCGACCGCACCGGCCGATCGCTGGAAGGGGCTGGCCGAGCCGGGCACTGCGCTGGCGCAGGGTCTCGATTCCATCGTCGAGAAAGACTCCAGCTTCGACCCGCGCCATTTCCTCTCGGGCGCGCGCGGCGCCTACGAGATGATCGTGCTGGCTTTCGCCAATGGCGACCGCCGCGCGCTGCGCGATCTGTTGTCGTCGGACGTCTATGACAGCTTCGACGCCGCGATCAAGGAACGCGAGAGGAACGAGCAGAAGACCGAGACGCGCTTCGTCTCAATCGACAAGGCCGAGCTCGTCGGCGCCGAGCTGCGCGACCGCAACGCGCAGCTGACCGTGCGCTTCGTCTCGCAGATGATCTCGGTCACCCGCGACAAGACCGGCAACATCGTCGATGGCAGCGCCGAGACGGTCGCCGACATCACCGATATCTGGACCTTCGCCCGCGACACCTCCTCTCGCGATCCGAACTGGAAGCTGGTTGGCACCGGAAGCGCGAATTAAGACTTTCCTGAAGAACAGCGCGACGGCGCTTTGCGCAGGCGCCGTCGTGCTGTCGTCGTTTTCGCTCGGTGCCGAGGCGGCGCGGCGTCATCACCGCAGTCACTACCATCATCTGCCGCGAACGCCTGCCGCTCCGCCGCGGGCCTTGCCCTATCCACAGCTCTCCCTGCCGTTCGAAATTCCCGGCGCGCAATATCTGCCGCTGGCCTGGGCAGACGTGAAGGGTTGGGGCGACGACAATCATCTCGCGGCGTACAAGACCTTCCGCGCCAGCTGCAAACCGATCAATGCGCAGAACGGCGCGGCCGAGCCCAAGGCTGAACCGAAGGCTTTGGGTGCTTCGCTGGGTGAGCCCTGCCGAGCCGCCAAGACGCTCGATCTCACCGACGACGGCAAAGCGAAGACCTTCTTCGAGGAGAATTTTGCGCCGCTGCGGATCTCGCGGCTCGGCGAGCCCGACGGCTTCGTGACCGGCTATTACGAGCCGGTGCTGGAGGGATCGCGGACACAGACCGATGTCTACAACGTGCCGGTCTATCGCCGCCCCTCGAACCTGTTCGTGCGCGGCTACAAGCAGGACTCGGTCAGCCTGCCCAACAAGGGCCCGGTCTATCGCAAGATCGGCCGCCGCAAGCTGGTGCCCTATTACGACCGCGGCGAGATCGAGGATGGCAAGATCGCCGGCCGCGGGCTCGAGATCGCCTGGCTGAAGGATCCGACCGATCTGTTGTTCGCCCAGATCCAAGGCTCGGCGCGGATCAAGTTCGAGGACGGCAGCTCGGTTCGGCTCAATTACGACGCCTATAACGGCTATCCCTACACGGCGGTCGGTCGCATCCTGATCGAGCGCGGCATCATTCCGAGGGAAGAGATGTCGATGCAGAAGATCAGGGAATGGATGACGCAGAATCCTGAAGGCGCCAAGGAGCTGCGCCGCGCGAACCGCGCCTACATCTTCTTCCGCGAGGTCAACCTCTCCGACAAGGAGGAGGCCGTCGGCGCGCAAGGCATTCCCTTGACGGCGGGGCGCTCGATCGCGGTCGACAAATCGCTTCATGTATACGGCACGCCGTTCTTCATCGAGGGTGAGCTGCCGATCGAGTCCGAGCGCGCCAAGACGCCGTTCCACCGGCTGATGATCGCGCAGGACACCGGCTCGGCCATCATCGGTCCCGCGCGCGCCGATCTGTTTTTCGGCGCCGGCGCAGATGCTGGCCGCGTCTCCGGCCGGCTGCGCCACCCCATGCATTTCGTGATGCTGGTGCCGAAGAGCCTCGATCCCGCCCCGCGAGCCGCGAAGCTGCCGATCCCGGACCCCAGGCCCTCGGAGAAGATCGCAAAGCTGTTTCCGCAGACCGATCCGGCAAAGACCGGCACGCCTGTCGCCGCGGCGGCGCAAGGCAAGAGCGAAACGGTCGCCGTCGCCGGCCCCGTTCCGCTGCCGGTGCCGCGTCCCGCGATCGAGCCTGCCCCTGAGCCGCGTCGTCCGGCGAAGAATCGTCCTCATCGCCCGCAATGAAACGACCGTCCCGTCCGCCCGTGCTGGAGCCTCGCCCCTCGCCGCGCCGTCGCGCGCTGAGCGAGGAAGAGCGCGAGCTGTGGGATCTCGTTGCAAAGCATGTCAAGCCGCTGCGGAAGCATCGCGCCGCCAAGGCGCATGCCCCGCGCGCCGAGCCTTCGCCCGGGACCCAGGTGACCAGGACTTCGCTACCGGCAAGGCCGGTTGCCGCTGCACCGGCGCCGCGCGCCGCAAAGCCGTCGATTCCGCCGCTTGCGCCGCTCGGCAAGCGCGAGCGGATAAAGCTGTCGCGCGGCCGCAGCGAGATCGACGCGCGGCTCGACCTGCACGGCATGACCCAGATGCGTGCCCATCGCGCGCTGGCCGGCTTCCTGCACCGCGCGCATCAGGACGGCCTCACTTTCGTGCTCGTCATCACCGGCAAGGGACGCAGCGGCGGCGAAAGCGGTGTGCTCCGCCGCCAGGTACCGGAATGGCTCAGCCTGCCCGAATTCCGCGCCTTCGTCGTCGGCTTCGAGGAAGCCGCGATCGGCCATGGCGGCGAGGGCGCGCTGTATGTGCGGATCAGGCGGGCGCGAGGGTAGAGAGTTCTGGCAGCGGCGAGTTCGGTGCAACCTCTCCCGCTTGCGGGAGAGGTCGGCGCGCGCAAGCGCGGCGGGTGGGGGCTCTTTCCTCTTGGGGAATCCCTCTGCGGAGACACCCTCTCCCCAACCCTCCCCCGCAAGCGGGGGAGGGAGCGCACCGCCCGTGCGGCCACATTGCAAAGCCCTAAAACGGCCGGACGATTCCGACGCGCGGGATCAGCGTGAGTATCAAACCGAAGATGTTGGTCTTCTGATCCTCGGCCGGAATCAGCGGCGCTTCCTGCTTGGCCGGCAGCATCGTCACGGCATGCAGGATCAGGAACATGCAGACCGCCCAGTTCGAGATCCAGCGCGAATAGTCGAACACCATCGCGAACATCACGAGATAGGCGACGCTGACGCCGACCAGTGCTGCGATGACGAGCCCCTTGTGCCGCTCGTTCGCAAGCGTGCCGATCAGGCTCGCGAAGAAACGCCATAGCGGCGTGTGCAGCCAGATCAGAAGCGCGAACACGGGCACGCCGAGGATGTTGTGCGGCAGACGGCTCCAGGTGTCGGCAACCTCTTTCGCCAGCGGCTGGTACCAAATGTAGGCGAATTGCAAGAGGTCGGTGCGCGCCGGATCGGCCATCCGGCTCTTCAGATAGGCGACGAAGTCCGCCTCGGGGATCGGCATCGTTCCCATAAACTGCGCGGCGAAGAACAGCGCCGAGACGGCGGCAAGGGCGATCACACCGAAGACGACATTGCTGCGATCACAGCCGCAAGCGAGGTAGTGCCGGATCACGACGATGGTGATGATCGTCGGCACATACATCAAGAGATGAATGTGATGGATCAGCACGAGAATAATCGAGAACAAAGCAGCCGTCGCCACGAAGAGCAGCGAGCCCGCCGGCATCAGCAGCAGGATGATCGCCAGCGCGCAGCCATAGATGTCGAAATGGCCGAGCGTGTGCATGAAATTCTTCAGGAAGAACGGCGAGCCCGCGGTGAAGACGAACAGCGGCAGCGTTCTCGCGGAGAAGCCAAACGTGTTCTGGAACAGCCTGGCATAGAGGCCCAGCGTTGCAAGCCACGTCGTCCCGCCGAGCGCGAACACCAGCCAAACCGGCACTTTCGCCGTGAACAGCGCGACGATCGCCCCGATCAGCGCGCGCTTGATGAAGCCGAAATGATAATCGACCAGGAGATGGATGTAGGGGACATAAGGCGGCAGCTGGATCTTGTGAATGAGCACGCCGACGATGACCGCCGCGTTGATCGCGAGCAGGAGCCGCCAGGGATTTTGCAGGATGCGTACGGTCACGCCGCATCAATAGCGTGACCGCTCCAAATTACAAAATGAACCGGCTCAGATCCGCGTTCTTGGCGAGGTCGCCGATGTGCTTTTGCACGTAATCCGCATCGAGCCGGACGGTCTCGCCGTTGCGGTCGGGGGCGGTGAAGGAGATCTCGTCCAGCACCCGCTCCATCACGGTCTGCAGCCGCCGGGCGCCGATGTTCTCGACCGTTGAATTGACCGCAACCGCAATGTCGGCCAGCGCATCGATGGCGCTGTCGGCGATGTCGAGCGTCACGCCCTCGGTCTGCATCAGGGCGACATATTGCTTGATCAGCGAGGCCTCGGGCTCGGTCAGGATGCGGCGCATGTCGTCGCGGGTCAGCGCCTGCAATTCGACGCGGATCGGCAGGCGGCCCTGCAATTCCGGCAGCAGGTCGGACGGCTTGGCGACGTGGAAGGCGCCGGAGGCGATGAACAGGATGTGGTCGGTCTTGACCGCGCCGTGCTTGGTCGAGACCGTGGTGCCTTCGATCAGCGGCAGCAAGTCGCGCTGCACGCCCTCGCGGGAGACGTCGCCGCCGACGCGGCCATCGCGGGCGCAGATCTTGTCGATCTCGTCGAGGAACACGATGCCGTTGTTCTCGACCGCGCTGATCGCCTCCAGCGTCAGCTGCTCGGTGTCCAGGAGCTTGTCGGATTCCTCGTTGACGAGAATTTCGTGCGAGCCTTCCACCGTGAGCCGCCGCGTCTTGCTGCGGCCGCCCAGCTTGCCGAAGATGTCGCCGATCGAGATCGCGCCCATCTGGGCGCCCGGCATGCCCGGGATCTCGAACATCGGCATGCCGCTGCCGGACGATTGCGTCTCGATCTCGATTTCCTTGTCGTTCAATTCGCCGGCGCGCAGCTTCTTGCGGAAGGATTCCCGCGTCGCCGAGCTCGAATTGGCGCCGACCAGCGCGTCGAGCACACGCTCCTCGGCGGCGAGCTGGGCCCGCGCCTGCACGTCCTTGCGCTTCCTCTCGCGCACCTGCGCGATGGCGACCTCGACGAGATCGCGGATGATCTGCTCGACGTCGCGGCCGACATAGCCGACCTCGGTGAACTTGGTCGCTTCCACCTTCAGGAACGGCGCATTCGCGAGCTTGGCGAGGCGCCGCGCGATTTCCGTCTTGCCGACGCCGGTGGGGCCGATCATCAAGATGTTCTTCGGCAGCACCTCCTCGCGCAGGGAGCCGGTCAGCTGTTGCCGGCGCCAGCGATTGCGCAGCGCGATCGAGACGGCGCGCTTGGCGTCGCCCTGGCCGACGATGAAACGGTCGAGTTCGGAAACGATTTCGCGGGGGGAGAAGTCTGTCATGTCTGATTAGCTAGGGCGGGAGGCGGCCAAGGACAAGCCGCATTTTGGGTCAGATGATCGGCGGGCCGGATTGCCATTGCTTCACGGCCTCGATCGGATGGATCAGCATCAGGATATTGAGCGTCAGATTGTCGCGAATGTGGAGCGCCAGCACGATCTCGAAGGCCAGCCCCAGCAGCACGGTCGCGGTGACAGGCAGCGCGCGCGCGGCCAGGAACCCGAGGATCATGGCCAGATTGTCCGAGACCGAATTGAGGATGCTGTCGCCGTAATAATCCAGCGAGATGGTGCCGGCACGGTATCGCTCGATGATGAAGGGCGAGTTCTCGACGATCTCCCAGGCGCCTTCGATCAGTATCGCGATGATCAGCCGTGCCGGCCAGGAGAGACGCAGAAACGGCAATCGTGCGAACAGCAGCCAGGTCAGGCCGTAGAACAGGAAGCCGTGCAGGACGTGTGAGAACGTGTACCAGTCCGCGATCTGCTGGGAATTCTCCGAGCTGCTCACCACGCCGTGCCACAGCTTGATGGTGCCGCAGGTGCAGATCGGCACCCGCCCCATCGCAAGCAGGATCGCGGCCTGCAGCGCGAGCAGCAACAGCGCGATGCCGACCCAGGCGAGCGGCGGGACAGCGACCTTGCTCTCGCGGGCCTGCACCAGCGTCACGGTTCGCGCACCATCAGCAATGACGGACCGTCCGGCGTCTCGACCATGCGATCGCGGACGAATCCCGCTTTCTCGTAAGCGCGTATCGCGCGCGCGTTGAGCGGGTCCGGATCGGTGACCATGCGCGGCAGGCCCTGCCGAAACCGTTCGTCGACGAATTGGCGCGTCAACGCCGAACCATGGCCGCGGGCGATCATGTCGGTTTCGCCGATGAACTGGTCGATGCCACGCGTGCCCTCCGGTTGCGGCCCGAAGCCCGTATTCCAGGCGGTCAGGCGGTAGCACTGAAGATAGCCGAAGGGCCTGTCGCCGGCCAACACGATGAACTGGTCCATCGCCGGCTCGTCGAGATCGCCGCTGACCAGCGAAAACTGCTCGTCCGGATCGCCCCACCACTCCCTCACATGCGCCTCGCCCAGCCATCGCCGGATCAGGGGCAGGTCGGCCACGGTCATCGGGCGGAAGGCGTAGGTGGACGCCATCGCCTAGCCGCTCGCCAGGCTCTCAATGGTCAGATTCCGGTTGGTGTAGACACAGATGTCCGCGGCGATGTCGAGCGAGCGGCGGACGATGGTCTCGGCGTCCTTGTCGGTGTCGAGCAGGGCTCGGGCGGCCGCCAGCGCGTAATTGCCGCCGGAGCCGATCGCCATCACGCCGGCCTCGGGTTCGAGCACGTCGCCGGTGCCTGTCAGCACCAGGGAGACGTCCTTGTCGGCCACGATCATCATGGCTTCCAGCCGCCGCAAATAGCGGTCGGTGCGCCAGTCCTTGGCGAGCTCCACGGCCGCCCGGGTCAGCTGCCCCGGATATTGCTCGAGCTTGGATTCGAGCCGCTCGAACAGGGTGAAGGCGTCGGCCGTGGCGCCGGCAAAGCCGCCGATCACGTCGCCCTTGCCGAGCTTGCGGACCTTCTTGGCGTTGGACTTGATCACGGTCTGGCCGATCGAGACCTGGCCGTCGCCGCCGACCACCACCTTGCCGCCCTTGCGGACCGTTAGAATCGTGGTGCCGTGCCAGCCCGGCGAGCTGTTCTGGGAGTCCTGCATGAAATACCTCGTTGTCCGGCCTGATTTAGGCGGTCAGGGGCTGGGGCACAACGGGCCGTTCCGGCCCTAGATTCTGCTCACCATAGGCGGAAGTGGTGCCATGCTTGAGCGTTCCCGCAGTAGCGAAGGCGTCGTTTGGCTGTTAATAGACTGGCGTTTTCGGCTCCCAAGCTAGAATGGAAACCGCACTTCAATGCGCACCGCGACGATCAAGCGCAAGACCAAGGAAACCGACATCGAGGTCTCCGTGAACCTCGATGGCACCGGCGTGGCCAATATCGCGACCGGCATCGGCTTTTTCGACCATATGCTCGATCTCCTCGCCCGCCATTCCCGCATCGACCTCACGGTCAAGGCGGTGGGCGATCTGCACATTGATTATCACCATACCACCGAAGACACCGGCATCGCGCTTGGCCAGGCGGTCAAGCAGGCGCTCGGCAACATGGCGGGCATCACCCGCTATGCCGGCGTGCACATGCCCATGGACGAGACGCTGACGCGCGTGGTCATCGACATCTCGGGCCGCCCGTTCCTGGTGTTCAAGGCCGACTTCCCCCGCGCCAAGATCGGCGAGTTCGACACCGAGCTGGTGCGCGAGTGGTTCCAGGCTTTTGCCATCAACGCCGGCGTGACTCTCCACGTCGAAACCCTATATGGCGATAACAGCCATCATATCGCCGAGTCCTGCTTCAAGGGTCTGGCGCGGGCGCTGCGCACCGCCGTGGCGATCGATCCGAAGGCGGCGGGCGAAATCCCCTCCACCAAGGGCTCGCTCGGCGGCTGACATCTCCGTCTTGCGGCGAACGCTGCTGGCGGCATCACTGAATTTCGAGAACGGGGCATCACCATGCCTGTCTACACAGTTCACGCTCCCTCACCCGCCGGAGCCGATCTGCGCGCGACCGACAGGTTCGTGTTCGTGCGCGACGGCTTCCATTTCTGGGCGATGATCTTCGGTCCGTTCTGGCTGTTGTGGAATCGGCTGTGGTTGGCGCTGATCGGCTATCTGATCTTCGTGGCCGCGTTCAACGCGGGGCTGTCGAGCCTCGGCGTCGGGCGCTCTTCGATCTTCTTCGCCGATCTCATCGTCGCGGTACTGATGGGCTTTGAGGCCTCGAGCCTGCGCCGCTGGACCTTGTCGCGCGGCAAGTGGCGGCAGCTCGACATCGTGGTCGGCGACGACGGCGATACCGCGGAGCGCCGCTTCTTCGAGCGCTGGAGCGAGAAGAACGGCATCGCTGGCGATCAATGGACCATCGATCGCGGCGGCCCGCCGCCGACCCGGAATGTGCCGGGTCAGCCATTCTCGAACCCGCCGCCGATTCCGGCCGGCGGCATCATTGGGTTGTTTCCAGAACCGGGAGGGTCAAGATGAGCGTCGCCATCATCGATTACGGTTCCGGCAATCTGCATTCCGCCGCGAAAGCCTTCGAGCGCGCCGCGCGCAGCCTGGAGAGCCCGCAAAAGGTCTTCGTCACCAGCGATCCCGACCAGGCTTACGAAGCTGACCGCCTGGTGCTGCCCGGCGTCGGCGCCTTCGCCGATTGCCGGCGTGGGCTCGACGCCGTCAACGGCATGGTCGAGGCGATCACCGAAGCGGTGCGCGTCAAGGCGAGGCCGTTCTTCGGCATCTGCGTCGGCATGCAGCTGATGGCGAGCCGCGGCAAGGAACACGTCGTCACCGAAGGCCTGAACTGGATCGGCGGCGACGTCGAGAAGATCACGCCGCGCGATGAAAACCTGAAGATCCCGCACATGGGCTGGAATACGCTCGAGGTGCTCAGGGAGCATCCGGTGCTGGACAAGCTGCCGCTCGGCCCGAAGGGCCAGCACGCTTATTTCGTGCACTCCTACCACCTCAACCCGGCCAGCGAGGCGGACGTGCTCGCGCGCGCCGATTACGGCGGGCCCGTCACCGCGATCGTCGCGAAGGACACCGCCATCGGCACGCAGTTTCACCCCGAGAAGAGCCAGCGTTTTGGCCTGGCTCTGATCTCGAACTTTTTGCGATGGAAACCGTGATGGATTGCACGGCTTTCACCTCGTCATTGCGAGCGCAGCGAAGCAATCCAGCGTCTTTCCGCGGCGGCAGTCTGGATTGCTTCGCTGCGCTCGCAATGACGGAGTGGTTAGCTGGCAGATCCGTTCCCATGATGGGGACGAGAGCAGGTGCGACATGATTCTCTTTCCCGCGATCGACCTCAAGAACGGCCAGTGCGTGCGCCTCGAGCAAGGCGACATGGCGCGCGCGACCGTGTTCAACCTCAATCCCGCCGCGCAGGCGCAGAGCTTTGCCGCGCAGGGCTTTGAATATCTCCACGTCGTCGACCTCGACGGCGCCTTCGCCGGCAAGCCGGTGAATGCTGACGCCGTCGAGGCGATGCTGAAGACGATCAAGATTCCGGTGCAGCTCGGCGGCGGCATTCGCGATCTCAAGACCGTCGAAGCCTGGCTCGACAAGGGCATCGCCCGCGTCATCATCGGCACCGCCGCGGTGCGCGATCCGGAGCTGGTGAAATCCGCTGCGAAGACATTCCCCGGCCGCGTCGCGGTCGGGCTCGATGCGCGCGACGGCAAGGTCGCGGTCGAGGGCTGGGCCGAGACGTCACAGGTCACCGTGCTCGAGATCGCCAAGCGTTTCGAGGATGCCGGCGTTGCCGCCATCATCTTCACCGACATCGCGCGCGACGGCCTGCTCAAGGGCTTGAATTTAGAGGCGACGATTGCGCTCGCCGATGCCATCTCGATTCCCGTAATCGCCTCCGGCGGCCTCGCCTCGATCGAGGACGTGAAGGCGATGCTGACGCCGCGCGCGAAAAAGCTCGCGGGCGCGATCGCGGGCCGTGCGCTCTACGACGGCCGGCTCGATCCGGCTGCGGCCCTCACCTTGATCCGCGACGCGCGCAGGAGCTGACCCATGTTCAAGGTGCGCGTGATCCCCTGCCTCGACGTCAAGGACGGCCGCGTCGTCAAGGGCGTCAACTTCGTCGATCTGCGCGATGCCGGCGATCCCGTCGAAGCCGCGATCGCCTATGACGCCGCCGGCGCCGACGAGCTCACTTTCCTCGACATCACCGCGACCCACGAGAACCGCGGCATCATGCTGGACGTGGTCCGGCGCACGGCGGAGGCCTGCTTCATGCCTGTCACCGTCGGCGGGGGCGTGCGCGAGGTCAACGACATCAAGACGCTGCTGCGCGCCGGCGCCGACAAGGTCTCGATCAATAGCGCCGCGGTGTCGCGGCGCGAATTCGTCAAGGAAGCTGCCGAGAAATTCGGCGAGCAGTGCGTGGTTGTCGCGATCGACGCCAAGCGCGTCAAGCGTCCGGGCGGCGACCGCTGGGAGATCTTCACCCATGGCGGACGCAACTCGACCGGCATCGACGCTATCGAATATGCCCAGGAAGTGGTTTCGCTCGGCGCCGGTGAAATCCTTCTCACCTCGATGGACCGCGACGGCACCCGGCAGGGATTCGACATTCCGCTGACCCGCGCGATCGCCGACAGCGTTCCCGTTCCCGTGATCGCCTCGGGCGGCGTCGGCAATCTCGACCATCTCGTCGACGGTATCCGCGACGGGCACGCCACGGCCGTGCTGGCCGCCTCGATCTTCCATTTCGGGGAATTCACCATTCGCGAAGCCAAGGAGCACATGGCGCGGCGTGGGCTGCCGATGCGCCTGGATGCCTGACGACTCCGGTTCGTAACGATGCTACATTGGCGGATGGCGATGGCCGCCGTGGCCAGATCTGTTGCCAAGCGTGTTTTTGAGTGAGTCCGATGCCGCGTTTCACGATCCATGATCTGGCCGAAACCATCGACGCCCGCGCGGCGTCCGGCGGCGAAGCGTCCTATACCCGCAAGCTGCTCGACAAAGGTCCCGAGCATTGCGCCAAGAAGTTCGGCGAGGAAGCAGTCGAAACCGTAATCGCTGCAGTCGAAAACGATCGCGCGCATCTGATCGCTGAAAGTGCCGACCTGCTCTATCATTTCCTTGTGCTGCTGAAGGCACGCGGCATAAAGCTGGAAGAGGTCGAGGCGGCGCTGGACAAGCGGACCTCGATGTCGGGGCTAGAAGAAAAGGCGTCGCGCAAGGGCGGCTAGGCAAGGCGAAGAGATCGCAACGGAAAGGCGGCGTCATGGATATCCGCGCACCCGAACAGCAGTACAATCCCTACCGCGTCTATACGCGCGAGCAATGGGCGCGGCTGCGCGACGATACGCCGATGACGCTGGAGCCGGGCGAGTTCGACCGGCTGCGCTCGCTGCACGACCGCCTCGACCTGCAGGAGGTCGAGGACATTTATCTGCCGCTGTCGCGCCTGTTGTCGATCTACGTCGACGCGATGCAGCGCCTGTATTACGCCGAGCGCCAGTTCCTCAACATCCGGGATCGCAAGGTGCCCTACATCATCGGCGTCGCCGGCTCGGTGGCGGTCGGTAAATCCACCACGGCACGCGTGCTCCAGGCGCTCTTGGCACGCTGGTCGCCGCGGCCGAAGGTCGAGCTGATCACCACGGACGGATTTCTCTACCCCAACGCGGTGCTCGAGCGTCAGGGCATCATGCAGAAGAAGGGTTTCCCGGAGAGCTACGACCTGCCGCTGCTGCTCAGCTTCCTCTCCGACATCAAGTCCGGCCGCGGCCACGTGCGCGCGCCGGTCTATTCGCATCTGACCTACGACATCGTGCCGAACCAATGGGCCGAGATCGACCAGCCCGACATCCTGATCGTCGAAGGCGTCAACGTGCTGCAGACCGGCAAGCTGCCGCGCGACGGCAAGGCCGTGCCTGTCGTCTCCGACTTCTTCGATTTCTCGGTCTATATCGACGCCGACGAAGCGGCCCTGCGGCAATGGTACATCAAGCGCTTCCTGGCGCTGCGCGATACCGCATTCACCAATCCCAAGTCCTATTTCAACCGCTACGCGCTATTGTCGGACGAGGAAGCCACTGCCACCGCGATCGCGATCTGGGAGCGCACCAACCTCGCCAATCTCGAGGACAACATCCTGCCGACCCGGCCGCGTGCGACGCTGATCCTCAAGAAGGGCGCCGACCACACGGTGGAGAGCGTGGCGCTCAGGCGTCTGTAATCGCCCCCGGTGCGCTGCCATGCCCGTTCGAGCATGGTGTCTTTTGTTGCAGACCAATAATGGGTATTCCGCTATTCCTTGGAAAACGGCGGGGGCACACCATGGTTGATCGTCTCAGGAGCGCTGCGGAGCAGCTGGAAGCTCCGATCTGCCCGGATTGCCATGTGGAGATGAAGTGGTTCCGCTCGGAACTGCTCGCGGACGAGCCGACCCCGGTTATCGCGCATCTCTTCGTATGCCCGCACTGCAAGCGCGCGGCGCAGGCAAATACCGTCTTCCGCGGAGGCCAGACGACACCCGACAAGCTCTCGGCGCCGCGCTTCACTGCCTCGGCTGCTTGACATTCCGCGTCGGCCGGATCGCCCGCGCCAGGCCCGATATGACGGTCATTTCCGGGCTCCCTGTTGCACCTTCGCGACGACGAAGATGTGCCACGTCGTCAGAAACATCGCAGCGACGAGCGGGCCGATGACGAAGCCGTTCGCACCGAACGAGGCGAGCCCGCCCAGGGTGGCAAGCAGCACGACATAGCTTGGCATCTGGATCGACTGGCCGACCAGGATCGGGCGAAGAAAATTGTCCGCAAGCCCGATCACGAAGGTGCCGAAAGCGAGCAGGATGAGCCCCTTCGTGACTGCGCCTGCCACGAGTAGGTAGAGTGCAGCCGGAACCCAGACCAGGGCGGAGCCGAGCACGGGCAGCAGCGAGACCAGCGCCATGAGCGCGCCGGCGAGCAGCGGCGCCGTCAGGCCGAGCAGCCAGAAGATGAGCCCGCCAAGTGCTCCCTGGATCAGAGCGACGAGAACGATTCCTTTGATGGTTCCACGAACCGCCAGGGTGAAGGCATCGAGGATTTCGGCGGTGTGGCTCGGGCGTAGCGGCAGCGCGTCGCGAATGCGGGCATTGAGCTCGTCACCGTCGCGCAGCAGGAAGAACAGCAAATACAGCATCACGAGCAGGCTTGCGACGAACTCCAGCGTCACCTGACCGATGTTGATCGCATGTCCGGCCAGTTGTTGCCCGGCAGGGACGACCAGACCCGACAGGCGTTCCCTCAGGGATGAAAAATCGATGCCGGCCAGGCGATCCAACAGGGACGCAGCCCAGTTGGGAAGCGCGGATTTCAGCTGCTGCAGGGGATGAGCGAGGCTGATCTCCCCGCTCTGAATGCGCTGATACAGCTCTCCGCCCTGGTCGATGAGCGAAGCGATGACGATCGCTACGGGGATGAGGACCATGACGACCACCACGACGACGGTGATGAGTGCGGCAAGGCTGTGCTTCCCGGGCAAGGACTTCAGGACCCGTCGATAGAACGGGGCGAAGATGATGGCCAGCAGCGTGGCCCACAACACGGCACCGGAGAACGGCCAGAGCACCCAGGCGAACGCAACGGAGATCGCGCCGAGCAGGATGAGGAATGAACGGTCTTCCGATGTTCTCACGTGTTCGCCAGCTCTTCACTCGTTCGCCACACGACGTCCGTAGCACGACATCGTGGTGGAGCGGCAGTCCAGGCCGCTTCCCGGTCCCTCACCTGCCCGCTTTCGCGATCCAATCCGCAAGCTTGATGCGCCCGGCTAAGGTGGCGGGGCCCGAGCTGCCGGCCTTGTAGACGAAGGCCTCGCCTTCCTGGACGTCGCCGGCCTCCTTGCCGAAGGCGTCGGCGATGTTGGTCTTGTGGGTGATTAGGACCGTGTTGGTGCCCGCCTTCGGCGGCGCATCGACGAGCTGACGCACGGCCTGCCCGGCCTTGGCATTGGCGCCGGTCGGGTTTGCCATTCCCGATGCGCTGGCGTTGCTGCTGTCGGTCAGGGCATCGACCGGCTTGACCTCGAGGCCCGAGATCAGCTTGCCGGCCTCGACCGCGCGGTTCAGCCGGCTGGTGTAGATATCGCCGATCGGGATCGCGAGGTCCCTGATCGCCATCCCGATCTGGCGCGCCGCCTCCCTGCCCTTCTCGCTGAGCTGACGTTGGGCACTCATGTCGTCGAACTTGAAGGGATAGACGTCCTTCTGGCTGTCGTCGGTCGCGGTGTGCCGGAAGATCAGGACGTAACCGCCCTGCTTGAGCGACGAGATGACATCAGGTGTATCGGCGGCAGCGTGCTGAACGCTTCCGGCGAGGAGGACAATGAGGGCGAGGCGGCAAAGCACGTTCATGCGCAAAATCCTCAGTTGCAAAATGCCCCCTTGAGGATCGTGACGCGCAACGCGCGCGATTTCAATTACGATCGCCGGACGAGATCAGGTTCCCGTGAGATCCGGAACTGTCAGGTGCCGGGCCGCGGCGAGGCCCGCGAGCGCCTCCTCGAGCTTCTCGCGGTCGAGCGGCTTGATCAGAAATCCGTTCATGCCCGCCTCGAAGCAGGCATAACGATCCTCCACCAGCGTGTTGGCGGTGAGCGCCAGGATCGGCGTGTGCTGAGCGCCAAGAGCGGCCTCATGCGCGCGGATGCGCTTTGTCGCCTCGATGCCGTCGAGCTGCGGCATCTGGATGTCCATCAGCACGAGATCGTAGGGAGTGCCGGCGGATGAGGCCGCGAGCCAGGATTCCAGCGCGGCCTCGCCATGGACGGCGATGACGACGCGGTGGCCGAGCTTGGCCAGCAGCGAGCGCATCAGCAAGGCGTTGATCTCGTTGTCCTCGGCGACGAGGATCGACAGGCCTTTCGCCGGCGCGGGGCCGGCGGTTGCCGCCGGCGGCTCCGGCGCGAGATCCGGCGAGGCGACCTCCGGGGTCAGAGCTAGACGCGCGGCGAGCGAGGCTGCGCGCAGCGGCTTCACCAGAAAGCCGGTGAAGGCCGGCGACAGCTTCTCGTGCCGCGAGCTGGACGTCAGCAGCACGAGGCGCTGCAAGGCATGCGCGCGGGCGGCTTCACCGAGGTGGTCGGCCACGGCAGGACCGAGCGCACGATCGATCAGCACCGCGTGCCAGAAACGTTCCGGCAGCAGCGCTTCGGCGACCGCCGCATCCGCAACCAGGCAGGTCTGGCCGCCCCAGCGCTCGAGGCGCCGCGCGATGAGCGAAGCTTCGATGCCGTCGGCGACGAGCAGCATCGACTTGCCGGTGAGGTCGGGGCTCGGAAATGCGGTCTGTCCCGCGCCGCCTTGCGAGGGCGGAAGCGGCGCTGCGACCTCGAAGGTCGAGCCTTTGCCCGGCTCGCTCGTGAGCGTGATCCGGCCGCCCATGCGCTTGACGATGCGCTCGCTGATGGCAAGGCCGAGCCCGGTGCCGCCATAGGTACGGGCGACGCGCTCGTCGGCCTGCTCGAATTCGCGGAAGATGCGCTGCTGGGCTTCGGCTGCGATGCCGATGCCGGTGTCGCGGACCAGGAAGCTGATCTCGTTCGGCCAGATGCCGGGCTCGACGATCAGCGCCACACCGCCGCTGCTCGTGAACTTGATGGCGTTGCCGGCGAGGTTCAGCAGCACCTGGCGCAGCCGCGCGGCGTCGCCGACCACTTCCAGCGGCAGGCGCTCGTCGACATAGGCGGCGATCTCGAGCGACTTGGCCTGCGCGCGCGGCGCGAGCAGCTCGGTGATCTCCTCGACCAGGGTCGAGAGCGCGAAGGGACGTTGATCGAGGTCGAGCTTGCCGGCCTCGATCTTGGAATAGTCGAGCAGCTCCTCGATCAGCGCCATCAAGGCTTCGCCCGAGGTCTTCACCGCCCTGGCATAAGTCACCTGCTCCGGCGTCAGATTTGTGTCGAGCAACAGGCCGCCCATGCCGATGATGCCGTTCAGGGGCGTGCGGATTTCGTGCGAGGCCATCGCCAGGAAGCGCGACTTGGCGCGGTTGGCGGCGTCGGCCTGGTCGCGCGCATCGGACAATGCACGCTCGGTCTCGGTGCGGTCGGTGACGTCACGTCCCACGCTCTGCAATTCGGCGGGCTGGCCGGCATCGAGGCGGACATAGCCCTCGCGCCAGGCGATCCAGCGCGCACCGAGGGGCGTTGCGATCTTCTGGTCGTGGATGCGCGTGCCGTTGCTCTCGCGGGCGCTGTCGCCCTGCTCCAGCACGTCGAAATCGAACCGCGTGCCGACCAGCGCGCTGCGCGCCTGTCCTGCGAGCGTGCAATAGGCCTCGTTGGCAAAGGTGATGCGGCCGCTCGTGTCGCGCAGCACGATGAGGTCGCCCTGCTGCTCGAACAGGCTGCGGGCGCGTTCTTCCGCCTCCTTCAGCTCCCAATTGCGGTCGATCAACGCTTCGTTGTGGGCGGCGAGCGTCCGCAGCCGCTTATTGACGAAGCGCAGGCGCATGCTCAGCGTTGCAAGGCCGAGACAGGCGAGCGCGAACAGGAAGCTGGCGCCGATCGCAAAGGTGTGGGGATCGTAGCCGGAATTCTCGGACCGGCTGCCGGACACGAAGCCATAGGCGCCGCCGAACGTCGCCGAGAAGATCATGAAGGAGCGGATCGCGAAGGAGAGCCTCGGATGCTGCCGCCTGAAGCGACGCATGCGCACCTTGATCCGGAACGTCCGACCCATCACAACCGACCCTTGGCAACCGACCCTTGCCTGAAACCCCGCCGCCGCGTGCGACGATGGCCCGCCGACCTTGCGAACAGCTTGCGGCTGTGGCGATGCCTCCGAACAGGGTTGACGAGGTGTTAACGGTTTAAAGCGAAGCCGCCTGGAAGCGGCCATGGCCGCCGCGCGCGCCGACGATCAGCGCTGCCGCCTCGCGCGGCGAGAACGTCTTCGAGCGCACAAAGATGCGGTAATCCGCCGGTCCTTCGCTGGAGAGATAGACCACCTGGCCGCCGTCGACCGGCTGCGCTGCGATCGAGACGAGGCGCGTCGAGGGACTAGCCTGGCAGGAGTCCGGCTCGGAGCCGAGGCCGTCGTCGACCACGGCAAAATCCGCCGCGTCGGCATCGTCGGTGATCTGGACCCGCACCGTGGCCCGCGCGGGATCGTCGGTGAAGGCGACATGCACGCCGGCGGTCCAGAACAGCGAGGTGAGCTCGACCGATGTGTCGCCCAGCGCGATGCAGGGATGCGACACCGAACCGATTTCGGCGCGGGCGAAGACCGCAGCCGCCAACAGGGGAACAGCCGAGGCCAGGAACTTGAAACGCAACATGACGCTCTACTCGCCGGGCCCAGGGAACTCACAGTCGAAACGCGTCGGGCCTTATGGTTTGCAGAGCGTAAAGGAAAGTCGTTACCGCCGGGTTGACGCGCGAGGCGCTTACGCCAATTGGCGCACATCCTCCGCGAGTGCGCGGTAGGACAGCGCCTCGGCAAGGTGCAGCCGGCCGATCTTGTCGGCATGATCGAGGTCGGCCAGCGTGCGCGCCACGCGCAGCACGCGGTGATAGCCGCGCGCCGACAGGCGCATCGTCTCGGCGGCGTCGCGCAGCAGCTTCTGACCCTGTGCATCGGGCTTTGCGATCTCCTCCAGCACGGAGGCGGGGGCCTCGGCATTGGTGCGGACATGGGGCAGGCCTGCGTTCGCATAGCGCGCCAGCTGGATGTCGCGCGCCGCCGCCACGCGGGCGGCGACCTCGGCCGATCCTTCCGCCGGCGGCGGCAGGATCAGGTCGGCGGCGGTCACCGCCGGCACTTCGATGCGCAGATCGATGCGGTCCATCAGGGGACCGGAGATGCGCGCCTGGTAATCGGCGGAGCAGCGGTCGATGCGGCCGCGCTTGCAGGCATAGCCGGGCTCGAACGCATTGCCGCAGCGGCAGGGATTCATCGCCGCGACCAGCATGAAGCGGGCAGGGTAGGTGACGCGGTGATTGGCCCGCGACACCGCGACCTCGCCGTTCTCCAGCGGCTGGCGCAGCGAATCCAGCACGCGCGGATCGAACTCCGGCAATTCGTCGAGGAACAGCACGCCTTGATGCGCCAGCGAGATCTCGCCGGGCTTGGCGCGCGCGCCGCCGCCGGTGAGGGCGGCCATGCTGGCGGAATGATGCGGCGAGCGGAACGGGCGCCGTGCCGTCAGCGCGCCGCCTTCGATCTCGCCGGCAACGGAGGCGATCATCGAGACCTCGAGCAGCTCGCCTGGCGACAGCGGCGGCAGGATCGAGGGCAGGCGCGCCGCCAGCATCGATTTGCCCGCGCCCGGCGCGCCGATCATGAGCAGATGATGTCCGCCGGCGGCCGCGATCTCCAGCGCGCGCTTGGCGCTTTCCTGGCCCTTGATGTCGCGCAGGTCGAGCGTCGAGGCGGCGGCCTCGTGCACTTTCGGCGTCGGCCGCGACAGCACCTGCGTGCCCTTGAAATGGTTGGCGATCTGGATCAGCGAGCTCGCCGCAACGATCTGGATGTCCGGGCTCGCCCACGCCGCTTCGGAGCCGCAGGACGCCGGGCAGATCAGCCCCTCCTCGCGCATATTGGCGCCGAACGCGGCGGGGAGGACGCCGGCCACGGGCGCGATCGAGCCGTCGAGGCCGAGCTCGCCGAGCACGGTGAATCCGGTCAGCGCGTCCGGCGGGATCGCACCGATCGCCGCCATCAGCCCGAGCGCGATCGGGAGGTCGTAATGGCTGCCCTCCTTGGGCAGGTCGGCCGGGGCCAGATTGACGATGATCCGCCGTGCCGGCAGCGCCAGCCCCGAGGCGATCAGCGCCGAGCGCACCCGCTCGCGCGCCTCCGACACCGCCTTGTCCGGCAGGCCGACGATGGCGAAGGCCGGCAGGCCGGGCGCGACCTGCACCTGCACGTCGACCGCGCGGGCCTCGATCCCCTCAAAGGCGACGGTGGAAACCCGCTGAACCATGTCGAACCAGCCTGCCCTGTCCTGCAATTAGGGGTAGCAGAGCACGGCCGTCTCCGCAAGAACAATACGAGAACAATCCGCTGGCGCCCGGTCAAATCCTAACCGGGCGTAAACGCGCCGCGGAAACTACGTCTCGAATGCGAGTCGCTGTCCTCAGCACATCCCAACGAATGTCCGCTACTCCTAGGCCTGCGGGATGGGCCGTGGTCTAACGGGTGAACAGTTCAAATGCTTGCAAATCGCCGGAGAAGCGAACGTCGGGTGTGCAGCCGCCTCGCCAAAATCCATTTTGGCGCGGGCTCGCTGCCGCGGGATTGCACGATCACGGACATTTCGGATGGCGGCGTGAAAGTGGTGGCGGAATTTTTGGAAGTGCCGCCGCAATTCACCATCATCTTCGCGCCCGATTATTCCCGCCAATGCCGCCTGCGCTGGCGCATCGGTTGCGAATTCGGTGCCGAATTCGTCGACTGAACCTCGACAGGCCTGCCTCCTTAACGGGACTTTAGCGTTAATCGGTAAGCATCTCTGATCAGTTGCCGAGTGATCAGAGTATGTCCAAGCGTTCGTCCCTCGCTTTTCCCCCGGCGAGATATCTGTGTTCTGCCGTCCTGATCCTTGCCCTCGGCGGCTGTCAGACCACCGGCATCGAGGACGTCACCGGCGCGCTCGGCGGCAAGAAGGAGTCCGCCGCCAAGGACGGCGCCAAGTCTGACACCAGGGCCGACGCCAGGCCGGAGATGGACGCACTTCGCGAGCGCTATCGCGCCAAGCCCGGCGATCCCGCAATGGCCATCGAATACGGCAAGGCGCTGCGCGACAGCGGCCAGCGTGCGCAGGCGGTCGCGGTGCTCGAGCAGGCCGTGCTTGCCCATCCCGGCAACAAGGCGCTGCTCGCCGGCTATGGCCGCGCACTCGCCGACAACGGCAATTTCCAGCAGGCCTTCGACGTCCTCGGCCGGGCGCATAGCCCTGAGGATCCCGATTGGCGCATCCTGTCGGCGCAGGGCGCTGTGCTCGATCAGCTCGGCCGCAACGAGGAAGCGCAGCAATATTACGCCGCGGCGTTGAAGATCGTGCCGAACGAGCCGACCGTGCTGTCCAATCTCGGCCTGTCCTATATGTTGCAAAACAACCTGTCGAAGGCCGAACAGGTGCTCGGCCGCGCCTATCAGCGCAATCAGAACGATGCGCGGGTCCGCGCCAATCTGGCGCTCGTGCTGGGATTGCAGGGTCGCGAGGCCGAGGCCGAAATCCTCGTGAAGGCAGATTTGCCGCCGGACCAGGCCGCGGCCAAGGTCGCGGCGCTGAAGCAGCTGCTGGCGAAGAAGCAGCAGCGGGCGGACAGGTAATCCGCCCCTTCTGCCGTGGCGCCTACGAGACCTTGCGATGCGGGGCCGAGCTCCGTCCCGACTTGCCCTTCAGCTTCTTCAGCAGCGGTTCGAGCAGCGAGCGCTTCGGCTTCTTCACCTCGCCGCGGCCGGCGAGGCGGTTCGCCATGTTCTGGAACAGAACGGTGGTGCGGTGGCTCCTGGAGACCTCCGCGATCATCTGGCCATTATTGGCCGCGGTCGAGAACAGTTTCGAATCGAATGGGATCACCGCGATCGGCTGGCTCTCCATGGTCTTGGCGAAGGCCTTGACCTCGATCTCCGCGCGCTTGGGCATGCCGACCTGATTGATGCAATACAGCGGCGGCCGGTCGTTCGGTCGCGCCGCCTTCAGGACGCTCAGCATGTTCTTGGTGTTGCGCAGGTTGGCGAGATCGGGCTCGGCCACGATCACGATGTCGTCGGCGTTCACCAGCGCGCGGCGGGTCCAGCCGGACCATTGATGGGGAACGTCGAGCACGATGCAGGGCGTCGTCATGCGCAGCGTGTCGAACACCGCGTCAAAAGCTTCGGCACCGAAATCGTAGACGCGGTCGAGCGTGGCGGGCGCCGCCAACAGGCTGAGGCGATCGGTGCATTTGGCGAGCAGGCGCTCCATCAGCGCCGTGTCCGGCCGGTCCTGCGACAGCACCGCATTGGCGATGCCTTGCACCGGATCCTGGTTGTAGTCGAGGCCCGCGGTGCCGAAGGCGAGGTCGAGATCGATCACGACGGAATCGAGCGAGAGGTCGCGGGCGATGGTCCAGGCCAGATTATGCGCGACCGTGGACGCGCCGACGCCGCCCTTGGCGCCGACCACCGCGATGACGCGGCCGGTGATGATGGCCTCGGAGGCCGAGAACAGGCTGCAGATCGAGCGGACCACGTCGAGCGTCTCGACCGGTCCGACCACGTAGTCGTTGACGCCGCGGCGCACCAGCTCGCGATAGGGCGCGGTGTCGCTGGGGCTGCCGATCACGACGACGCGGGTGCCGGGATCGCAGACGCCGGCGAGATCGTCCAGTCCCTCGAGGATGTCGCGCGTGCCGTCGGACTCGATGACGATCACGTTCGGCGTCGGCATCGATTCATAGGCTTCGATCGCCGCGGCAAGGCCGCCGTCCTTGGCGCTGAGGTGGGCCTTGGCGAGCCGGCGATCCTGGCCAGCCGCCGTCACCGCGTTGAGCGTCTGCTCGGTCTCGCAAAAGGCTTGCACCGAAATGCGAGGAACCGGCGCGATATGTTCCTCGGGATGCTGCGGATCGTCCGCGTCTTCGTCGTGGATGGCTGTCATCTGCCGGTGTCGCTGAGTTTGGCCTTGTCGGATTCGGGATAGGTGGTTGTCGTCGTCGTGCCCTTGCGATAGCGCTCGAACGCGATGTCGCGCCGTGCGGTGTATGCAGGCGTCTCGGCGCGCGGTTGCTCGAGGTCGGCCGGGTTGTCGATCATCGCCGCGAGATTGCGCTGGCTGGCGCAGCCCAGATTGAAATAGGGCCGATTCTCGTTGTAGCCGGGATCGAGGATGTTGGGCCCGACGTCTTCCGGCCACAGCCCGCAGGGGCCGGCGACCGCGGTGATCTTCGAATAGCTGAGGCGGATGGTGGGCAGCAGCCCGGGATCATCAGGACGATAGGGACGCTGGACGATGGCGCGCGACGGCACGCCGCCGGACGTGAGCACCGAGCGGATCTCCTGATAGCTCGCGGCAGCCGCGCGCGAATTGGCGGTGTCGACCGGGACGTCGACGACGACGGAGCTGCTGCCTTCGCGCACCCAGTCCCGCGCGATGCCCGCGACGTCCGCATGCTGCGCAGCCGAGAGGCCGCCTCTGCTCTTGCCGACGAAGATCACGATCGACTTCTTGCCTTCCTGCACCGCAATCGGGTGGCGCTGGCGATAATCGGTCGGCACCGTCTGGGTGACGATCTCGGTGGTGTTGCAGGCGCCCAGCATGACGGACAACCCCGTCAGTGCCAGCGCGATGCTTACGCTGCGACGTCGATCGGCTCTCGTCTTCGTCATCGCCTGATCCCCTCTTGCCCCGTGTCTTGCCCGGTCCCCAAACCGTTCGTCTCAGTCGATGATGAAGCCGAAATCACCGGGCGTGCCGGCGACCGGATCGACGCGGCTCGCGACGCCGTAGAGGCGGTTGACCCGGCCGAGCAGCGCCCTCTGTGCGTCCGAGGCCGGCGCGAAGCCGTCGTCGGGCCGCGACAATTCCTTCTGAGCGACCGCGCGCACCACATAGGGCGTCACGATCACCATCAGCTCGGTCTCGTTGTTGACGAAGTCCTGGCTGCGGAACAGCGCGCCGATGATCGGTACCTGGTCGACACCAGGCAGCCCGTTGATCGCCTGCTTGGTCTGCTGCTGGATCAGGCCGGCCATCGCCATCGAGCCGCCCGACGGAATTTCCAGCGTCGTTTCGGCGCGGCGGGTTTGCACCGAAGGAATGGTGATCGAGTTGGTCGAGTTCCCGGACACGGCCTGCGTCAACGTGATCGAGTTGGTGTTCGACAGCTCCGAGACCTCGGTCATCACGCGCAGGCTGATGCGGCCTTCGCTGAGCACGACCGGGGTGAAGTTCAGGGAGATGCCGAACTTCTTGTAGGTGACCTGGGTGGTGCAGACGTGTGTGACCGGATCGCAGGCATAGCCTCCGGGAATCGGAAATTCACCGCCGGCGACGAAAGTGGCGGATTCGCCCGAGATCGCGGTCAGGCTCGGCTCGGCCAGCGTGCGCATGACACCGGCGCTCTCCATCGCCCGCATCGTCGCGTTGACGGTGGCGACGCCCTTGGCGAGCCCGGTGACGCCGAGCCCATTGCTGCCGACGATCGGCCCGCCGGAGACCGAGAACGGGTTGGAATTGTTGAAATTCACCACGGCGGTGCCGGCGTTCAGGCTGGCGCTGAGATCGACACCGAGCTGCTTGACGATGTCGCGGCGGACTTCGCCGACCACGACCTTGAGCATGACCTGATCGCGGCCGCGGACGACGATGTTGTTGACGACCTTGTCCGAACCGCCGACGAGCTTTGCGGCGACGTCGCCGGCCTGCTGGGCCTCGACCGGGCTCGACACCGAGCCGGTCAGCATCACGCTGTCGCCGACGCCTTCGATCTGGACGCCGGGCAGGGACTGCCGCAGCGCTGCGCGCATGCCGTTGAGGTCGCGCTTCACCGCGATGTCATAGGAGGCGACCTGCTGGCCGTCGGCGGCGAAGAACACGACGTTGGTCTGGCCGACCTGGCCGCCGATGATATAGGCGCGCTGGGCCGAGCGGATCACCGCATTGGCGATCTTGGGATCGGCCACCAGCACGTCCTTGACCTCGCGCGGCAGGTCGATGACGACGGACTTGCCGATGCCGAGCGACAGAAAGCGCGACCGCGCCGGTGCGACCGTCCCGACCGACGATACGCTGAGATCCGACGCCTGCATCGGCGCCTGGTCGCCGATTGGCGCCTCCGCGGCACTGACGACGCCGTGAGCCGCGAGCAGCCCCAGCATCAAGATCGTCCCCGCCAGGACCGAGCGCGCGCGCTTTCCCCGAATGCGCAGGCCCGTCCGATCACCCCCGTAGTTCATGCTGTCCCCATCACTTCTGCGACGTCAGTTGCCGTGCCTGGACGCCGTAACGGATCACGTTCACGCCGCCCGGGCGCTTGATCGCCTGGTCCTCGGGCGTGCCGTCGACTGCGTTGGCATCGACGATGCTGCGCAGTGCGAGTGTCAGAGTGCCGCCCTGCCGTGCGGCTGAAAGCGTGGCGATCTGGTCGGGCCGGAGCTCGAGCGTGACCGTCTTGCCGACGACCGCGTTCTGGCCCTCCTTTTCCTTCGGAGCCTGGTCGATCGCGAGCACGCGGATGTTGGTGAGAATGACCTCCGACAGGATGAGGTCGTTGCCGCCGGTCGGGCCGTTGCTGTTGCCGCCGTCCGGATTCTTCAGCCGGCGGGTCAAGACGATGTCGACGCGGTCATTCGGCAGGATGAAGCCGCCGGCGCCGGTTTCGGCTGAAATCTCGGTGGAGACGGCGCGCATCCCGGACGGCAGGATCGCGGCCATGAAGCCGGAGCCTTCGGCCTTGACCAGCTTCTGCTCGCGGATCGGCTCGCCCTGCATCAGCGGCACGCGCGCGATCGAGCCTGCGATCTGGGTCCGGGCCTCCGGCCTGCTGTCGCGGCGGATGAAGGCGCTGCTGGCGGTCGCCGCGGGCCAGGCCTGCCATTGCAGGTCCTCGGGCTTCACGGCCTGGCCGAGCTGGATGTCGTTCTTGGCGATGAGGACCTCGACCGTCGGCAGCTTCTCGGCGACGGGCAGGGTGGCCGCGGGCGGATTCTGATAGCCGCTCGCCAGATATGCAGCGACGCCGCCGGCGCCGAGAGCGATGACGAGAACGACAATGCGTGCGGTATTCATACGCTTCTACTCTTACGCGGGGCACTCGAACCGCACCTGGCGTGTTCCCCCGCGTCGATGAGTAGGCAGCAAAAGTATAAGGGGTGTTGCGAGGCCGAACGTGATCGCTGGCCGCGATGCTGGTTTTCGGCAGATGGTGAACGCGGCGTTATTGAGCCGGCCAACGGCCCCGTAGTTTCACGCATGTCGGAGCACGCGTTTGCGCGAGGCGCGGGGGCGTCATGGTGAATACGTCGTTAGCGCGCGAGGTGGCCGCGAGCATCGTCCGTAGCCTGGATGGAGCGCAAGCGTAATCCGGGGCCGGTGCGAGTGGTGGGCCTCCCGGGTTTCGCTAACGCTCTATCCGGGCTACGCGCAGAGCTCTACTTCTTCCGCTTCGCTTCGATCACGTCCCAGATCTTCGCCGCGACATCGGGGCCGCCGAGCCGAGCGATGGCGCGGATGCCGGTCGGCGAGGTCACGTTGATCTCGGTGAGATTGCCGTTGATGACGTCGATGCCGACGAACAACAGGCCGCGCTCGCGCAGCGCCGGGCCGACGGTGGCGCAGATCTCGCGCTCGCGCGGCGTGAGCTCGGTCTCCTGCGCCGCGCCGCCGCGCACCATGTTGGAGCGGAGGTCGTCGGCCGCCGGCACACGGTTCACCGCGCCGGCGAACTCGCCGTCGACCAGGATGATGCGCTTGTCGCCGTGCTTCACCTCGGGGATGAATTGCTGGATCACCCAGGGCTCCCTGAACGTCACCGAGAACATGTCGAACAGCGAGCCGAAATTCATGTCCTGCGGCATCACGCGGAACACCGCCGCGCCGCCATGGCCGTGCAGCGGCTTCATGACGACGGCGCCGTGCTTGTCGCGGAACGCGTTGATCTCATCGAGGTCGCGCGAGATCAACGTCGGCGGCATCAGCTGCGGAAAATTCATCACGAACAGCTTTTCCGGCGCGTTGCGCACCGAGGCGGGATCGTTGACCACCAGCGTCTTCGGATGGATGCGCTCGAGGAAATGCGTCGAGGTGATGTAGGCGAGGTCGAACGGCGGGTCCTGGCGGAGCAGCACCACGTCGAAGCCGTTCAGAGCCTCGCGCTTTGGCTCGCCGAGGGTGAAATGGTCGCCGGGCTCGTCGCGCACGGTCAGGAGCTGAACCGGTGCGACCAGCTCCTCGCCGACCATCGAGAGCTTGTCGGGCGTGTAATAGGACAGGCCATGGCCGCGCTTCTGCGCCTCCAAGAGCAGCGCGAAGGTGGAATCGCCCTTGATGTTGATGCGGGCGATGGGGTCCATCTGGACGGCGACGTTCAGTTTCATGGGCTGCCTTTCAGGTCGAGGCGTCGAATGCCGCCAACACATGGCGCGGAAGCGAGCGCGGCGCAATCAGCATGGCGTCGAATCGCAATTCGAATTCGGCATGCTCGGGATGCGCTGCGAGCCAGCCTTGGGCGGCGTCGATGATGCGCTGCTGCTGGCGCGGCGTCACGGCGAAAGCGGCATCGTCCAGCGTGGCGCGTGCCTTGACCTCGACGAAGGCGATCAGGTTGCGGCGCCGCGCCACGATGTCGATCTCGCCATGCGGCGTGCGGTAACGTTTGGCGAGAATGCGGTAGCCCTTGGCCATCAGATAGGCCGCGGCGCGGCTCTCCGCGGAAATCCCGGTCTGGAACGCCGCCACGCGCTCCGGCGAGGCGACCTTTGGCTCCGCAGGAGTCTCAGTCTTCGCCATCGCCGCCCCGCGAATCCTTTGCGAGCTCGAGCGCGCGGGCATAGACCTCGCGGCGCGGCCGGCCCGAGAGCGCGACCGCATGCGCCACGGCATCTTTAACGCTGTGCGCGGCAAGCTGCTCGCGCAACAGACCGTCGAGTGCGTCCAATGTCAGAACCTCGGCGTCGGCCGCGGGCGGCGCGATCACCAGCACGAATTCGCCGCGCGTCTCCAGCGTATCGGCCTCGCGCGCCAGTTCGCTCAATGGTGCGCGCGAAATCTCCTCGTGCAGCTTGGTCAGCTCGCGGCAGATCGCGGCCTCGCGCGCCCCCATGATCTCGGCGAGATCGGCGAGCGTGTCCTGCACGCGGTTGCCGGATTCGAACATCACCAGCGTCGCGTCGATGCGGGCGAGCTCGGCGAGGCGCGACTTTCGCGCCGCGGATTTCGCCGGCAAAAAGCCTTCGAAGAAGAACCGATCGGTCGGCAGGGCTGCGACCGACAACGCCGCTAGTACCGAGGACGGGCCGGGCAGCGCATACACCGCATGGCCGGCGGCGCAGACCTCGCGCACCAGCTTGAAGCCGGGGTCGGAGATCAGCGGCGTGCCGGCGTCCGACACCAGCGCGACCGAGCTGCCCTGTCCGAGGGCTTCGAGGATTTTTGGACGCGCGGCCTCCGCATTGTGCTCGTGATAGGGCTTGAGCTGTGCCGTGATCGCATAGCGCTCGGTCAGGCGGCGCGTGATGCGGGTGTCCTCGCAGGCGATGACGTCGACGCCGGCGAGCGTTTGCAGCGCCCGCACGGTGATGTCGCCGAGATTGCCGATCGGGGTCGCGACCAGATGGAGGCCTGGCGCCGCCTTCGGCGCCGCGAGCCGATGGGCATCGATGGAGAAACCGCGCGAGGCGGCGTCTTGAGCTTCAGGCGTATTTATCGGGGCCGGCTTTGCGCGCATAATGAAGTCAACTTAGGCACGATCTGCAGGGCTGGGAACCGGCTCGCCGAAAAAGATCGTGCCGAGGCGAGGGGCGAGGAACGGACGGGAATGTGATCGGTCGAAGATCACGTCGGGAGGGAGTGAAGGCCCTCGCGCCATATTCGCGACGGAAACGCCGCCTTGATGAGTGAATGAGTGACGGTAAAGAGCTGCCGGGACGGGACGGCGGCCGCGTTAAGCGGTTGTTATCCTTTTGTTTTGGTTAACTATTTGCCGACACACTGCCTGAATCCGCGGCCTGTGTCGCGGAAAGCAATGTCGTGATCGGCTGGCGCACGGCCGGTCAGAAGAGAAGCTGCCATGCTGGGCCCGCGTCATCCAAAGTCTCCCGTTCCGGGGTCCCGATCGCCAGGGGCGACCCGGCGGACTGCGCTCGGCCTGTTGCTCGGCGCGCCCGTGCTGTCGGCCTGCGCCGGCGTGCAGCAAAGTCTCAGCCAATTCTCCAACCCGTTCTCGAGCTCCGCACCGCCGGCCCAGCCGGCAGGTCCCCAGCAGCAGGCGACGACCGCCGGCACCGGCGGCGTGAAGGTCGGTCTGATCCTGCCGCTCTCCGCTGCCGGTAACGCCGGGCTCGCCGCGCAATCGATGCGCAATGCCTCCGAGATGGCGCTGGCCGAGTTCCAGAACCCGAACATCCAGCTCCTGATCAAGGACGACAATGGCAGCCCGCAAGGCGCGCAAGCCGGCGCGCAGCAGGCGGTCGACGAGGGCGCCGAGATCATCCTCGGGCCGCTGTTTGCGCAATCGGTGCCGGCGGTGGCGCAGGTCGCGCGCACGCGCGGCATCCCGGTGATCGCGTTCTCGACGGATTCCAGCATCGCCGGCCGCGGCGTCTATCTGTTGTCGTTCCTGCCGGAGTCCGACGTCAACCGCATCGTCGAATATTCCGCCGGCATCGGAAAGCGCTCCTTCGCCGTGCTGGTACCCGACAACGCCTATGGCAATGTCGTCGAGGCCGCGGTGAAGGCGGCGGTGCCGCGGCGGGGCGGGCGCATCGTCACGTTCGAGAAATATGGCGCCGATCGCGCCACGCCCGCGCGCACGGTGGCGCAGCAGCTCGGCAGCGCGGACGCGCTGTTCATTGCCGATGACGGCGATGCGGTCGTGTCAGTGGCGGATGCGATGACCGCCGCGGGCGCGAACCTGCGCAACATCCAGCTGCTCGGTACCGGCCTGTGGGACAATCCGCGCGTCTATGCCAGCGCCGCGCTGCAGGGCGGCCTTTACGCCGCGCCCGACCCGGCCGGCTTCCGCGCCTTCTCCGGTCGCTACCGCACCAAATACGGCGCGGAGCCGATCCGCACCGCAACGCTCGCCTATGATGCGGTCGCACTCGTCGCCGCGCTGGCGCGCACGCAAGGCGGCCAGCGCTTCTCCTCCGACGTGCTCACCAACCCCTCCGGCTTTGCCGGCATCGACGGCCTGTTCCGCTTCCGCGCGGATGGCACGAATGAACGGGGCCTTGCCGTGATGAAGGTGACGCAAGGCGGCGGTGCTGCGGTGGCAGGATCGCCGAAGAGCTTTGGGGCGTAGTAGGACGACGGGTAGGGTGGGTTAGCGAAGCGTAACCCACCAACTTCGTCCGGCGAATGGGAGCATGGTGGGTTACGCTTCGCTAACCCACCCTACACTACCGAGAGCTCCTTACGCCGCCAGATCCGCGACCACCGCATCCAGCACCGGAAATCCGCTGCTGGTCACGCGCAGGCGTCCCGTGCCATCCACGGTGATCGCGCCTTCCTCGCGCAAGAGCGCGATGCGGCGGGGGTCGAGCGGGCGGCCGGCGAGGGCCCTGTAGCGCTCGGGATCGATGCCTTCGGCGAGACGCAGTCCCATCAGCAGGAATTCGTCGGCGCGCTCCTCGCTGTTGAGGAGCTCGTCGCTGACGACGCCGTCGCCGTTGGTCTCGACCCGCATCAGCCAGGCCTCCGGACGCTTCTCGGTGGCGGTGGCGTGCCTGATCCCGTCAATGTCGAGGCGGCCATGTGCGCCGGGGCCGATGCCGGCATATTCCTCGCCGCGCCAATACACCAGATTGTGCCGGCACTCGGCGCCGCGCCGGGCGTGATTGGAGATCTCGTAGGCGGGCAGGCCGAGCTTGTCGCAGGTCTCCTGCGTGACGTCGTAGAGCGCGCGTGCGACCGCTTCGTCCGGCGTCTTCAGCTTGCCGGCCTGGTGCAGGCCGAAGAACGGCGTGCCTTCCTCGATCGTCAATTGATAGAGCGACAGATGCTCGGCCGCTTCATCGATCGCGTGCCTGAGCTCGTCGGCCCACATCGCCGGCGTCTGGTCGGGCCGGGCGTAGATCAGGTCGAACGAATAGCGGTCGAACGCGCGGCGCGCGATGGCGACGGCATCGAGCGCCTCGCGTGCGCTGTGCATGCGGCCGAGCGCCTTCAGCGAGGCGTCGTCGAGTGCCTGCACGCCGAGCGAGACGCGGTTGACGCCGGCGCTGCGATAGCCGGCAAAGCGCGTGGCTTCGACGCTGGTCGGGTTCGCTTCCAGCGTCACCTCGACGTCGCCGGCGACGGTCCAGTGCTTGCCGATCGCATCTAACACCGCGCCGACGGTCGAAGGTTGCATCAGAGACGGCGTGCCGCCGCCGAGGAAGATCGAGGTGACCTCGCGGCCGGGGGCGCGCTCGGCCGTCGTTGCGATCTCGCGCGCGAAGGCGGCTGCAAACCGCGCCTCGTCGATCGCGGCGTGGCGGACATGGCTGTTGAAGTCGCAATAGGGGCACTTCGACAGGCAGAACGGCCAGTGCACGTAGACGCCGAAGGCTTCGGATTCTTGTTTTGACGCGTTTTCCTGGCGCGAACCGGTATCCACTTCGCTCGAAAACGCTCTAGCGCGGCTCAAGGCAGATCTCCGCCAGTTTCACGAAGGCGCGGGCGCGATGCGACAGGCCTAGGCCAAGCGGCGGCAGGCCGTGTTTTTCGATGCTTTCCATCTCGCCGAAAGTGCGATCGTAGCCGTCCGGCAGGAACATCGGATCGTAACCGAAGCCGGCGGTGCCGCGCGGCGGCCAGACCAGCGTGCCGTCGACGCGCGCCTCGACCTCCTCGCGATGATCGTCGGGCCAGGCGACGCAAAGCGCGGAGACGAAGTGTGCCTTGCGCTTGTCCGGCGTGGTGGCGCCGCGCTCCTGCAGCAGGCGCTCGATCTGCGTCATCGCCGCGTTGAAATCCTTGGATGGACCGGCCCAGCGCGCGCTGTAGATTCCCGGCGCGCCATCGAGCGCGTCGACGACGATGCCGGAATCGTCGGCGAAGGAGGGAAGCTTGGTCGCCTGCGCCGCGGCGATCGCCTTGATCGCGGCGTTGCTGCGGAAATCGTTGCCGGTTTCCTCGGGCTCGTCCAGGCCGAGCTCGCCGGCCGACACCGCCTCGATCCCGTACGGCGCGAGCAGCTCCCTCATCTCGGCGAGCTTGCCGGGATTGTGGGTGGCGATGACGAGCTTGTCGGTGATTCGGCGGTGCATGGGCCTATTGACTACGCCACGGCCAGTTTCTGCAAGTCCACCAGGCGCGCGATGCCCTTCTGCGCCAGGGCGATCAGCTTCAGGAACTCGTCCTGCGTAAACGGCTCGCGTTCCGCGGTGCCCTGCACCTCGATGATGCGGCCGTCGCCAGTCATGACGAAATTGGCGTCGGTCTCGGCTTCCGAATCCTCGGCATAGTCGAGATCGAGCACCGGAGTGCCGTTGTAGATGCCACAGGAGATCGCGGCGACGTTGTCACGCAGCACGTTGGTCTTCACCATGTTGCGCGCCTTCATCCAGTTGAGGCAATCGGCAAGCGCGACCCAGGCGCCGGTGATCGAGGCCGTGCGGGTGCCGCCGTCGGCCTGGAGCACGTCGCAATCGACCGTGATCTGGCGCTCGCCGAGCGCTTCGAGATCGACGATGGTGCGAAGCGAGCGGCCGATCAGGCGCTGGATCTCGACGGTTCGGCCGCTCTGCTTGCCGGCGGAGGCCTCGCGGCGGGTGCGTTCGGAGGTCGCGCGCGGCAGCATGCCGTATTCGGCGGTGACCCAGCCGCGGCCCTGGCCCTTCAGCCACGGCGGCAGGCGCTCCTCCAGCGTGGCGGTGACCAGCACATGGGTGTCGCCGAATTTCACCAGGCACGAGCCTTCCGCATATTTGACCACGCCGCGCTCCAGCGTCACGGGGCGCAATTCGTCGGGCGCACGGCGGCTTGGCCGCATGGGAAATCTCCAAAACTCACGGGAAAAGGCTGTTCGCGGTGCTTGTAGGTGGGGCGGGGGTGGGCGGCAAGGGCTTATTCACCCCCTGACGTCGAGCCCGCAAACGCCACGCTTGTCAGAAGCGGCCCGGATGGACAAATTATAAGTATCTGAGAGGAGTTACCGTCTGTGGCCCATCACGATCCGATCCATCTGATCGCGCCGCGCGCAGGCCTTGCCCAGCTCAACGAGCGTTCCCGCGACATCTTTCGTCAAATTGTCGAAAGCTATCTCGCGACCGGTGAGCCGGTCGGCTCGCGCAATATTTCCCGCCTGATCGCCATGCCGCTGTCGCCGGCCTCGGTCCGCAACGTCATGGCCGATTTGGAACAGCTCGGCCTGATCTATGCCCCGCACACCTCCGCCGGCCGGCTGCCGACGGAACTGGGCCTTCGCTTCTTCGTCGACGCCCTGATGCAGGTCGGCGACCTCAATGAGGCCGAGCGGCAGTCGATCCAGAGCCAGCTCTCCTCCGTCGGCGAGGCGCAATCGGTCGAGGCGGCGCTGGACCAAGCCTTGATGCGGCTCTCCGGCCTGACCCGGGCCGCCGCCGTCGTGCTGACGCCAAAATCCAATGCCCGGCTGAAGCACATCGAATTCGTCCGCCTGGAACCGGAAAAAGCGCTGGTCATCCTGGTCGGCGAGGACGGCCAGGTCGAAAACCGCGTGCTGACGCTGCCGCCTGGAGTTCCCTCCTCGGCGCTGACCGAGGCCGGCAATTTCCTCAATGCGCGGATCCGCGGCCGCACCCTGGCCGAGGCGCGGCTCGAGCTTGAGACCGCACTCGGCGAGGCCCGAGCCGAGCTCGATCAGCTGACACAGAAAGTGATCTCGGCCGGCATCGCCAGCTGGTCCGGCGGCGAGAACGAGGACCGCCAGCTCATCGTCCGCGGGCATGCGAATCTGCTCGAAGACCTGCATGCGCTGGAGGATCTGGAGCGGGTGCGGCTGTTGTTCGACGATCTCGAGACCAAGCGCGGCGTGATCGACCTGCTCGGCCGGGCCGAGACCGCCGAAGGCGTGCGGATCTTCATCGGCAGTGAGAACAAGCTGTTCTCGCTGTCGGGGTCGTCCACCATCATCTCGCCCTATCGGGATGCCGCCGGCCACATCGTCGGCGTTCTCGGTGTGATCGGCCCGACGCGGCTGAATTATGCCCGCGTGATCCCGACCGTGGACTACGCCGCCCGCATCGTCAGCCGCCTCTTAGGGGGCTGATTTGGGGGGCTGACCGGCCTTTCCGCCGATCACGGGCGCTTGATTTTCGTGGGCTTAAGCACGATATCCGGGCCAACATCCCTGAAACGAGTTCGAGACCAGAGCCGATGACCGAGCAAGACCGGCAACCCGAAGACACGACTGCAGCGACCGGCGAGCCCGTGGTGTCGAAACCCTACATCATGCCCGACGATCCCGAGCCCGGCGCGGTCGAGACGTTGCAGAAGGAAGCCGCCGAGGCGCGCGACCGCATGCTGCGGACGCTGGCCGAGATGGAGAACTTGCGCAAGCGCACCAGCAAGGAGGTCGCCGACGCCCGCCTCTACGGCATCACCGGCTTCGCCCGCGACGTGCTCGATATCGCCGACAATCTTCAGCGTGCGCTCGATGCCGTTCCGGCCGAAGCGCGTGCCGCGGCCGATCCCGGCCTGATCGCGCTGATCGAGGGCGTCGAGCTCACCGAACGCTCGCTGCTCAACGCGCTGGAAAAGCACGGCGTGAAGAAGCTCGATCCCTTGGGCCAGAAGTTCGACCCGAACTTCCACCAGGCGATGTACGAAGTGCCCGATGCGTCGGTGCCGTCGGGCACCGTGGTGCAGATCATGCAGGCCGGCTACACCATCGGCGATCGCGTGCTGCGCCCGGCGCTGGTCGGCGTCGCCAAGGGCGGCGCAAAGGCTGCGTCTGCGGCGAACAACAACAACGAGCAGAGCGGCGCGGCGAACTGAGTCTCAGACCCTCATGGTGAGGAGCCGCGCCCTTGCGCGGCGTCTCGAACCATGCAGGCCCGGCTCTGGCAGCTCGGCCTTCATCCTTCGAGACGCGCGCGAAGAAGCGCGCTCCTCAGGATGAGGGTCTTCCAGTGTTGCGCGCTGCTTACGCGCTCACCGCGATATCCGCAGACTGAATCCGCTTTACGCCGGCCTTGGCCATATCGGCCCAGGCCTTTGCCAGCGAGCCCTGCGTGTCGATGCCGCGGCAGGCGTCTTCCACCACATAGACCTCGAAGCCCGCCTTGCGTGCGTCGAGCGCGGTCCAGGCGACGCAGAAGTCTGTCGCGAGGCCAGCGACGAAGACGCGCTTGATCTTGCGGCCCTTCAGGTAGCCGGCGAGCCCCGTCGAGGTCTTGCCGTCGGCTTCGAGGAAGGCCGAATAGCTGTCGACGTCCTTGTGAAAACCCTTGCGGATGATGAGCTCGGCGTGCGGGATCGAGAGGTCCTTCGACAGCGCCGCGCCGTCGGTGCCCTGCACGCAATGGTCCGGCCACAGCACCTGCTTGCCGTAGGGAAGATCGACCGTTTCGAACGGCTTCTTGCCGGCATGAACCGACGCAAACGAAACGTGGCCCGGCGTGTGCCAGTCCTGCGTCAGCACCACGTTCGCAAATGCCTTCGAGATCTTGTTGATGACCGGCACCACCTGCTCGCCTTCCTTCACCGCGAGGCTACCGCCGGGCAGGAAGCAGTTCTGCACGTCGATCACGAGCAGCGCGGATGCATCGTCCGGCTTGATCGATGCGGCCGCGAGCAGCGCGGTTGGCGCCAGCGTCGCCAGCGCCGTCGTTCCAAGCATTGCCAAGACTTGTCGCCGAACCAGCATGTATGCCTCCCTCCAGGATGATCCAACGGGAGGAAGCCTAGTTCCGTTCGTGTACGAACAGAAGCCCGAAAATGCAGCCGGCTTTGATGAGCGGTTGGGCTGATCGCCCCAACATCATCGTCATCCCGGGGCGCGCAAAGCGCGAGCCCGGGATCCATAACCCCAGAGACTAGTTTTGGCGAAAACTCTTCGTCGGTACTGTATCGGACTGCAACCGTGAGGTCACGCGGTATGGATCCCCGCCCCCGTGCGCAATTGCGCACTAGGCGGGGATGGCACTGAATGTGTTGAAGCCTCGAGCCTCACCCCTTCGGCTGAATCCCGTCGCGCACGGCGCGGAAGCGGGTGAAGGCCGCTTGCCACTGGTCGCGCGGGGCGCTGGCGATGATGCGCAGCGAGGTGCCACCGGTGGAGAAACGGATCCACTGCACCACGGTAACCGGGGTCTTGTCCTTGCCGCTGACGCCGTCGATCCGGGTCTCGAAACCCTGCTGGCCGTTGATGCGGATCGGCTCGGACATGGTGATACGCGACTCGCGCACGCCGGGAATCTGGCGCGCTGCCTCCTGGGCGAAGCGGGCGCGGTCGTCTGCGGCTTGCGGGGTGGCGCCGATCAGGCCGAGGATGATGAACGGCTTTGACTCGTAGCCGGCGCTCTCGTCACCGTCGGCCAGGATGATGCTGGAGCCCGGCGCCAGCGTCCGGACGTCCTTGAAGTCGGCGAGATCAGTGATCTTGAACGGCAGCAGTGCGAGCTGCTCTTCGGCCGACACCTGCCTGCGCGTGGTGGCGCTGGCGAACATCTGTCGCACCGCCTCGTCCGTGTAGATCTTGGTCGCATTCTCCGGGATCTGCACCGCGACATAGCCGGAGAAGCCGGCGCCGGGCACGATCATCGAATAGCGCTTCACCGGCGTATCGCCGGCCTTGCCGCTTTCGGTGGTGAAATAGGCTAGACCCGCGGGGGTCTCGACCTTGTCCTGCTTGACGCCGCCCGTCCCGCCGGGATTGGAATTGAAGGCGCTCACGACCTCGCCATAGGCCGCCGGCGGCAGCTCGGTGACCAGCACCTTGACGCTGCCGTCCTCGCTCTCGAAGCCCGGAAAGGTCTTGGCCGTGCTGAGGCCGATCAGCGGCACCATGCCGAGACGCAAGCCGGGCGGAAACACGGCGTCGGCGGCGCAGGCCGGAAGCGCGGAAGCGGCGAGGAGGCCGAGCGCGGCGAGGGGGCGGATCAGCTTCATGGGCACTCTGATTGGTTCACATTGAGGCCGTTCGATGGTTGGCCACCGGGCCGCTTTGTCGCGCGAAGCAGCGCTCGCGGCTGCCCGGCCGGTCCGCCTTTTACCGGGTTTGGGCTTGCGGTAACAGGGCGACCCGGGCCCGCGGGTGCAGGGGCTTGCAGAGGCCCGAACCTGTTAATATTTCCTCACCCGCAAGGGCGGTTGAGCCCGGATATCACCTTCCAAAACCCAATGTTTTAGCGGCAGAAACGTAGCTTCGGTCCTTGCGGGCCCCTCCCCCCCTCCTATATGAGCCTCAATCATCGCAATATCGCGGATGTTTGATCTTAGGGGGTTTCGGTTCGGGTGCCTCTTGGGCCCAGCCAACCTGCCGCAAAAAGAAGGATATCAGGACCATGGGAAAGGTCATTGGGATCGACCTCGGCACCACGAATTCGTGCGTTGCCGTGATGGATGGCAAGAACGCCAAAGTCATCGAGAATTCCGAAGGCATGCGCACGACGCCTTCGATCGTCGCCGTGACGGATGACGGTGAGCGCCTCGTCGGCCAGCCGGCCAAGCGCCAGGCCGTCACCAATCCCGAGCGCACCTTCTTCGCAGTGAAGCGCCTCATCGGCCGCCGCTACGACGACCCGATGGTCGAGAAGGACAAGAAGCTCGTTCCCTACAAGATCGTGAAGGCTTCCAACGGCGACGCCTGGGTCGAGGCCGACGGCCAGACCTACTCGCCCTCGCAGGTCTCGGCGTTCATCTTGCAGAAGATGAAGGAGACCGCGGAAGCCCATCTCGGCCAGAAGGTCGAGCAGGCCGTCATCACCGTTCCCGCCTACTTCAACGACGCCCAGCGCCAGGCGACCAAGGACGCCGGCAAGATCGCGGGCCTTGAAGTGCTGCGCATCATCAACGAGCCGACCGCGGCCGCGCTCGCCTATGGCCTCGACAAGACCAAGGCCGGCACCATCGCGGTGTACGACCTCGGCGGCGGCACGTTCGATATCTCCATTCTCGAAATCGGCGACGGCGTGTTCGAGGTGAAGTCGACCAACGGCGACACCTTCCTCGGCGGCGAAGATTTCGACATGCGCCTGGTCGGCTATCTCGCCGACGAATTCCAGAAGGAGCAGGGAATCAACCTGCGCAACGACAAGCTTGCCCTGCAGCGTCTGAAGGAAGCCGCTGAAAAGGCCAAGATCGAGCTGTCCTCGACGACGCAGACCGAGATCAACCTGCCCTTCATCACCGCGGACCAGACCGGCCCGAAGCATCTGACGATGAAGCTCACCCGCGCCAAGTTCGAGGCGCTGGTCGACGACCTCATCCAGAAGACCGTCGAGCCCTGCCGCAAGGCGCTGAAGGACGCCGGCGTCACCGCCGGTGAGATCGGCGAGGTCGTGCTGGTCGGCGGCATGTCGCGCATGCCGAAGGTCCAGGAAGTCGTGAAGCAGCTGTTCGGCAAGGAGCCGCACAAGGGCGTCAATCCGGACGAAGTCGTGGCGATCGGTGCCGCGATCCAGGCCGGCGTGCTCCAGGGCGACGTCAAGGACGTGCTGCTGCTCGACGTGACCCCGCTGTCGCTGGGCATCGAGACGCTGGGCGGCGTGTTCACCCGCATCATCGACCGCAACACCACGATCCCGACCAAGAAGAGCCAGGTGTTCTCGACGGCTGAAGACAATCAGAATGCCGTCACCATCCGCGTCTTCCAGGGCGAGCGTGAAATGGCGGCCGACAACAAGATGCTCGGCCAGTTCGACCTGATGGGCATTCCGCCGGCCCCGCGCGGCATGCCGCAGATCGAGGTGACCTTCGACATCGACGCCAACGGCATCGTCAACGTCTCGGCCAAGGACAAGGCCACCGGCAAGGAGCAGCAGATCCGCATCCAGGCCTCGGGCGGCCTGTCGGAAGCCGACATCGAGAAGATGGTCAAGGACGCCGAGGCCAATGCCGAGGCCGACAAGAAGCGCCGCGAGGCCGTCACCGCCAAGAACGAGGCGGATGGTCTGGTGCATTCGACCGAGAAGGCCTTGGCCGAGCACGGCTCGAAGGTTGCCGAGAGCGAGCGCCGCGCCATCGAGGATGCCGTCAGCGACCTCAAGGAAGCGCTGAAGGGCGACGATGCCGAGGCGATCAAGGCCAAGACCCAGACGCTGGCGCAGGCTTCGATGAAGCTCGGCGAGGCAATGTACAAACAGCAGGCCGAGGCCGACGCCAAGAAGGACGCGGCCAAGGACGACGTCGTCGACGCGGAATTCACCGAGGTCGACGACGACAAGAACAACAAGAAGTCCGCTTAAGCCCCGAGAGGGTGACGATGCGGACGGCTTGGACCCCACACACGCTACCGGCCTCCTCCCTCGCGGGGGAGGCCGTCGTGTCGGGACGGGGCGAGGCGCCCGTTACGATCAATCAATTCCCGACCGTTATGCTGAACGCAGGCACGGTGCCCTCTGCCGCAAGGCGGAAGGCTGCCTATATCGTCGCTTGGCGACGTCGTTTTGCTCCAACTTGAATCGCGATTGGATAGACCGAGTCCCACATGTCCACGTCCACCAAGCGCTGCTATTACGAGACCCTCGAAGTCGAACGCGACGCCGACGAAGGCAAGCTGAAATCGTCGTTCCGCAAGCTCGCAATGAAATTCCATCCCGACCGCAATCCGGGGGATGAGACCAGCGAAGTCAAGTTCAAGGAAATCAACGAGGCTTACGAGGTCCTGAAGGACAAGGACAAGCGCGCCGCCTATGATCGCTACGGCCACGCCGCGTTCGAGCAGGGCGGCGGCTTCGGCGGCGGCGCCGGTTTCGGTGCGGGCTTCGCCTCCTCTTTCTCTGACATCTTCGAGGATCTGTTCGGCATGGCCGGACAGCGCGGCCGCGGCGGCCGCGAGCGCGGCGCCGACCTGCGCTACAACATGGAAATCACCCTCGAGGAAGCTTTTGGCGGCAAGACCGCGCAGATCGAGATTCCGGTCTCGGTCACCTGCGAGGCCTGCTCGGGCATCGGCGCCAAGGCCGGCACCAAGCCGAAGACCTGCTCGACCTGCGGCGGCGCCGGCCGCGTGCGGCAGTCGCAGGGCTTCTTCACCCTGGAGCGGACCTGCCCGGGCTGTCAGGGCCGCGGCCAGATGATCGAGGACGCCTGCCCGTCCTGCTCGGGACAAGGGCGGGTGACCCGCGAGCGGACGCTCTCGGTCAACATTCCGCAAGGCGTCGAGGACGGCACACGGATCAGGCTCGCCGGCGAGGGCGAGGCCGGCGTCCGCGGCGGGCCGCCCGGCGATCTCTACATTTTCCTGTCGCTGGCCCAGCACCAGTTCTTCCAGCGCGACGGCGCCGACCTGCATTGTCGCGTGCCGATCTCGATGGTCACCGCCGCGCTCGGCGGCGAATTCGAGGTGCCGACCATCGAGAAGGGCAAGACCAAGGTGAAGGTGCCCGCCGGCACCCAGTCGGGACGCCGATTCCGCATTGCATCAAAGGGCATGCCGGTGCTGCGGTCGCGCCAGATGGGCGACATGTACGTTCAGGTCATGGTCGAGACCCCGCAGAACCTGACCAAGAAGCAGCAGGAATTGCTGGCCGAGTTCGAAAAGCTCTCCTCCGGCAACACCCAGCCGGAAGCCGAGGGTTTCTTCGCCAAGGTCAAGGATTTCTTCGGCAATCGGGCGAATTGACTCGTCTTGACCGTATCGCCTCCGGCCTATACGTCTTTATGACCATTTTCTGACACGCCGCGGTCCCGCGGTTCCGTCCGGTCCCGACATGCCATTGCCATCGTCCGCGCGTGCGTTGAAGAAGCCTCGTCTTGACGACGAGGTGCGCTTTCTCAGGTCGTGGATCGAAAAGCCCCTGCACATGGGCGCGGTGATGCCGTCCGGCAAGCTGCTGGCGCGGACCATGGCGCATTATGTCGATCCCGATTCCGACGCACCGGTGGTCGAACTCGGACCCGGCACGGGCGCCATCACCTCCGCGCTGATCGAGCGCGGGGTCGACCAGAAGCGTCTCGTTCTCGTCGAATACAATCCCGGCTTCTGCGCGCTGCTGCGCGACCGCTACCCGCAAGCCAAGGTGGTGCAGGGCGATGCCTATCGCCTGCGCGATACGCTCTGGAATGTCTTGAGCGCGCCGGCCAGTGCGGTCGTGTCCGGCCTGCCGCTCGTCACAAAACCGATGCTGACGCGGCTGCGGCTCGTCCGCGATGCCTTCACCGCTCTCGCACCTGGTGCGCCGTTCATCCAGTTCACCTATGCGGTGGTGCCGCCGATCCCGAAATCGCTGCCCGGCGTGTCCACAGAGGCCTCGGAACGGATCTGGATGAACCTTCCGCCGGCCCGCGTCTGGGTGTATCGCAAGCATTAATTCCGCCGGCTCCTCCTTTGCGCGGCGGGCTCGTTTCGCCGAACGCGTGGGATTGGATGCCAGCTCCCAAGATCCTGATCATTCCCGGCTCGCTGCGCACCGGCTCGCACAATGCGAAGCTGGCGGCGGTGGCGGCCTACGAATTCGCGCAGGCCGGCGTCGACGTCACCCGCATCTCGCTCGCCGATTTTCCGCTGCCGATCTACGACGGCGATCTCCAGGCCAAATCCGGCGTGCCCAAGCACGCGATCAATCTGAAGCGCATGATCGGCGCGCATCACGGCGTCCTCATCGTCTCGCCCGAATACAACGCCTCGGTGCCGCCGCTGCTGAAGAACGCGATCGACTGGGTCAGCCGCGTGCACGAGCTGCACGAGGCGCGCGGCGAGGTGTTCCGCAACCGCGTCTTCGCGCTTGCCGGCGCGTCCCAGAGCCGGTTAGGTGCCGCCCGCGCGCTGCAGGCGCTGCGGCTGATCCTCTCCTCCTGCCACGCCAATGTGATTGCGAGCCAGCTCACGCTCGCCTTTGCCGACCAGGCCTATGACGATATGGACAGGCTGAAGAACGAGGGCGATATCGCCGCCTTGAAGGAGCTGGTCGCGCAGTTGATCGACGTTTCCCAACGCATGATGTGAGGTGACATGACGCCAGCCGAAATCGCCCCAAGGGACCGCCTGATCGTAGGCCTCGATCTGCCCAGCGTGGATGCCGCGGAGGCGATGGTCGCAAGGCTCGGCGACAGCGTCACCTTCTACAAGATCGGTTATCGCCTCGCTTACGCCGGCGGGCTGCCCCTCGTCGCCAAGCTTGCCGACAGCGGCAAGAAGGTCTTTCTCGATCTCAAGCTGCACGACATCGGCAATACGGTGATGCAGGGTGTTCAGAGCATCACCAGGCTCGGCGCTACCTTTCTGACCGTCCATGCCTATCCGCAGACGATGAAGGCGGCGGTCGAAGGTTGCGCGGGCTCCGGGTTGAAAATTCTCGCCGTCACTGTGCTGACCTCCTACAACGACGACGACCTGCATGCGGCGGGCTATCGACTCCACGTTTCCGAACTGGTTGAAGCGCGGGCGGCCCAAGCGCAGGCGCTTGGCGTTGCCGGCATTGTCTGCGCGCCGGAGGAGGTCGGCAATCTGCGCAAGGTCGTGGGGCACCAGACGAGTCTCGTCACCCCAGGCATCCGGCCCGCCGGCACGGCCGCTGGCGATCAAAAACGCATCATGACCCCCGGGCGCGCGATCGCTGCGGGTGCTGACTATCTCGTCGTTGCGCGACCCGTGATCGAGGCTGTCGATCCCAAGGCAACAGCCGAAGCCATCCACGCCGAGATCGCGCAGGCGCTCGGTTAACCCACCAACAACAGGGAGAAGAACAATGGCAAAGGGTTACTGGATCGGGCGTGTCGACGTCAGCAATGACGAGGGCTACAAGCCCTACGCGATCGCCAACGGCCCGATCTTCAAGAAATGGGGCGGCCGTTTCGTCGTCCGCGCCGGCAAGTTCACCGCCGTCGAAGGTGCGAGCCGCAACCGCAACGTCGTGATCGAATTCCCGGACTACGAGACAGCGCTCGCCTGCTACAACTCGCCGGAATACCAGGCCAACATCAAGGTGCGCCAGCCGCACTCGATCGCCGACCTCATCGTCATCGAGGGCTATGACGGCCCGCAGCCGCAGGACGGCTGAGGCTCTTTCTTACCCTCCCCTGGAGGGGGAGGGTCGCTGAGCATGGAGCGAAGCGGAATGCGCAGCGGGGTGGGGTGATCTCTCCACGCGGGCACTGTTCGTCGCGGAGGGACCGTCACCCCACCCCGCTCGCGCTGCGCGCGATCGACCCTCCCCCTCCAGGGGAGGGTAAGAGCGCGTCACCGCCCCAGATCCCCCTCGGTTGCCGGAACTGCCTCCCCCCGCTACAACGGCTCCGAAGAGGATCACACCATGTCCGACATGCGGTTGATTGTTGCGGGAGCCGGCGGCCGGATGGGCCGGGCGCTGGTGCGGGCAATTGCCGAGAGCAAGGGTGCGGTGCTGGCCGGCGCGCTGGAGGCGCCGGGCTCCGACCTGCTCGGCAAGGATGCCGGCGTGCTCGCCGGCCTGCCGGCCAATGGCATCAAGCTTTCCGCCGATCTCTGGGCGATGTCCAAGGACGCCGACGGCATCCTCGATTTCACCGTGCCGGCGGCGACCATCGCCAATGTCGCGATCGCCGCCGAACGCGGCCTCGTGCACGTCATCGGCACCACCGGGCTGTCCGGCTCCGACAATGCGGTGATCAAGAGCGTCACCAACCGCGCCGTCGTGGTGCAGTCGGGCAATATGAGCCTCGGCGTCAACCTGCTTGCCGCCGTGGTCAAGCGCGTCGCCAAGGCGCTCGACCAGAGCTTTGACATCGAGATCGTCGAGACCCATCACCGCATGAAGGTCGATGCGCCCTCGGGCACGGCGCTGATGCTGGGCCAGGCCGCAGCCAGTGGCCGCGGCGTCAGCCTCGATGACCATTCCGAGCGTGGGCGTGACGGCATCACCGGCGCGCGCAAGCCGGGCCATATCGGTTTTGCCTCCTTGCGCGGCGGCACCGTCGCCGGCGATCACAGCGTGACCTTCCTCGGCGCGTTCGAGCGCCTGACGCTGTCGCATCAGGCCGAGGACCGCATGCTGTTCGCACATGGCGCGCTGAAGGCGGCACTATGGGCGCATGGTAAGAAGCCGGGGCACTACTCCATGGCCGACGTGCTCGGCCTATCCGACATCTAAACTGAACAACACGGAAAGCAGTTGATGAGCGAACGTCTTCTCGTGCTCGTGCGCCATGGCCAGAGCGAATGGAATCTGAAGAACCTGTTCACGGGATGGAAGGACCCCGACCTCACCGAGCTCGGCGTGAACGAAGCCAAGGAAGCCGGCCGCAAGCTGAAGGCACAGGGCCTGGTGTTCGACGTCGCTTTCACCTCGGTGCTGACGCGCGCGCAGCACACGCTCGATCTCATTCTTGCCGAGCTTGGCCAGACCGGATTGCCGACGTCGAAGGACCTCGCGCTCAACGAGCGCGACTACGGCGATCTCTCCGGTCTCAACAAGGACGACGCCCGCAAGAAATGGGGCGAGGAGCAAGTCCATGTCTGGCGCCGCTCCTACGACGTGCCGCCGCCCGGCGGCGAAAGCCTGAAGGACACGCTCGCGCGCGCGCTGCCGTATTACGTGCAGGAGATCCTGCCCGGCGTGCTCAACGGCAAGCGCACGCTGGTTGCCGCCCACGGCAACTCGCTGCGCGCGCTGATCATGGTGCTGGAAAAGCTCTCGCCCGAAGGCATTTTGAAGCGCGAGCTCGCGACCGGCGTGCCGATCATCTACCGCCTCAACGCCGACTCGACCGTGGCCTCGAAGCTGGATCTGGCGGGCTGAGTTTCGCCACACACGCGGTGCCGTAGGGTGGGCAAAGCGCAGCGTGCCCACGCAGCGTCAGCGGTTTAAGAGAGATGGTGGGCACGGCGCTATGCGCCTTTGCCGACCTTACGGCAGTGTGCTTGTTGCGCCTACTGCAGCCCCAGCTGCCCGGCTTCCCAGCCCAGCATCGCCTGCTTGCGCGTGATGCCCCAATGATAGCCGGTCAGCGTGCCGCTCTTGCCGAGCGCGCGGTGGCAGGGCACGACGAAGGAGACCGGGTTCTTGCCGACGGCCGCGCCGACGGCGCGCGAGGCCTTCGGATTGTTGATGTTGCAGGCGATGTCGGAATAGGACACCGCGCGCCCCATCGGAATTCTCAAGAGCGTCTCCCACACCCGCACTTCGAAATCGGTGCCGATCAGCACCACGCGCAGCGGCTGATCCGGCCGCCACAATTTTGGATCGAAGATGCGCGCTGCGAGCGGCGCGGTACCGTCGTGATCTTCCACATAGGTGGCGTTCGGCCAGCGCCGCGTCATGTCGGCGAGCGCGATCTTCTCCTCGCCGTGATCGGCGAAAGCGAGGCCCGACAAGCCGCGGTCGGTGGCGATCACGATTGCGGTACCGAACGGCGAGGGATGGAAGCCGTAGCGCAGGGTGAGGCCGGCGCCGCCGTTCTTCCACTCGCCCGGCGACATCGCCTCATGCGTCACGAAGAGATCGTGCAGCCGGCCCGGCCCCGATAGGCCGGAGTCGAGCGCCGCGTCGAGGATGCTGGCGGAGTCCCTGAGCAGGTTCTTGGCGTGGTCGAGGGTGAGCGCCTGCATGAAAGCCTTCGGCGTGATCGAAGCCCAGCGGCGGAACAGATGGTGCAGCTCATCCGGGGTCACGCCGGCGGCATCCGCCATCGCCTCGATGGTCGGCTGCGCGCGCCAGTTCGCCGAGATGAAGGCGATCGCCCGCCGCACCGAATCATAGTCGCGCAACGCGGCGTTCTGGGTGCCCGGTTTGGTCAGGCGCTGGTCATGTATCGCAAGGGTCATCATGACCGGAAATGTAGGGGAGGGGGCGGCGCGAAACCACCCGATTTCCGACTGTCCTCAGGTCACCGGATTATAGGTCGGGCCACGCCGCGCGGCGTTCAGGGCGACAACCAAGGCATTGTAAAAGCTCGCTTTTTCCTCCGGACCGAGAAAGCCTGCGATGCGCAGGCGGCGGCCGCGGGAGATCAGATAGAGGTGCTCGATGCCGTATTCCTCGTCGACCTCCTGGTCGAGCCGGACCCAGAGCGGATTGAAGGTCCATTCGGCAACCTGGCCGCGATGGCTCACGCGTCGCACCCGCAATTCCGTCGGCGTCACCACGATCTCCTCGCTGGCCCGTGCCGCGCGAAAATTGACCTTGAAGGCCCACCAGATCACGAGCACGTCGAGACCGAAGAAGCCGAACACCGGCCAGGCGCCCATCATCAGGAAAGCGACGCCCGTGACGAAGCTGACGGCGCTCAGGAACAGCATCACGGCGAGAAAGCCGGTGCGGTTCAGCGAGCGGTGCGGCGTCAGCAGCGCGGAGAAGATCTGAGGCTCGTCCTCGCTTTCAGATCGCGGCCACGCAATTTCGTTGCCTGTGCTCATCGTCCATCAGTATATCCCGATCATGGCGAAAATCACCCGCAAGCCGGTCCCGCGCAAAGCGGCCGTGCCGAAGAAAAAGGCAAAGCCGGTCGCTACCAAGCCGAAAGCGCCCGCGAAGAAATCGCTCAAAGCCACCAGACCCTGGACTCCCGCCGAGATCCGCGAGGTCTTCAGCCGTTTCCGCAAGGCCAATCCGGAGCCGAAGGGCGAGCTCGAGCACGTCAATCCGTTCACGCTGCTGGTCGCCGTGGTGCTGTCGGCGCAGGCGACCGATGCCGGCGTCAACAAGGCGACGCGGGCGTTGTTCGAGGTCGCCGATACGCCGCAGAAGATGCTCGATCTCGGCGAGGAGCGCTTGCGCGACTACATCAAGACCATCGGCCTCTACCGCACCAAGGCCAAGAACGTGATCGCGCTGTCGGCCAAGCTGCTCAGCGATTTCGGCGGCGAGGTGCCGCGCACGCGCGCCGAGATCGAGTCATTGCCCGGTGCAGGACGCAAGACCGCCAACGTCGTGCTCAACATGGCCTTCGGCGAGCACACCATGGCGGTCGACACGCACGTCTTCCGCGTCGGCAACCGCACCGGACTTGCGCCGGGCAAGACACCGCTCGAGGTCGAGCTCGGTCTCGAAAAGGTGATCCCGGCCGAGTTCATGCTGCACGCGCATCATTGGCTGATCCTGCACGGCCGCTATACCTGCCTTGCCCGCAAGCCGCGCTGCGAGGTCTGCCTGATCAACGATCTCTGTCGCTGGCCGGAGAAGACGGTCTGAGACAGCGCCGTGCCGGGTGCATTTATCGCACCTGCCGCGCCGGCTCGATCAGCTCGGGCCGCGGGCCTGACAGGCGCTTGTGCATGTGGACCATGAAGGCCATGCCGAAGATCGGCGTCGCCAGATTGACGATCGGGATCGAGACGAAGGCGGCGATGAACAGACCGGCGGTGAAGATGGTCGCGGCATTGTCGCGCCGCATCGCCTTGGCTTCCTCCGGCGGGCGGAAGCGCATCGCGGCGAGCTCGAAATATTCGCGGCCGAGCAGCCACGCCGCGGCGACAAAGAAGATCAGGAAACCGGCGCCGGCGAACAGCACCAGCGGCAGAGCGATCAGATAGACCAGGATCGTCAGCAGCGCGGTCTTGATGCCCTCGAGCATCGCCTGGCTGAACGGCAGCGCGGCGCCCGGCCGCTCGGCGGGATAATGCTCGCGCTCGACGATCTCGGCGACGTCGTCGACGAACAAGCTCGCCACCAGCGAGGTGATCGCAGGCATCAGGAAGATGCCGCCGAACACCACACCGAGGCCCGCCGCGATCGAGACGATCCAGGAGAGAACCTCGAGCGAGGAATGCCAGCCCGGCCCGAGCAGGCCTTCCAGCCACACCTCGCCGGAGGTCGCAAACCAGCTGAGCAGCCGCTGCAAGCCGATCGCCAGCACGGTGATCAGCACCAGCGCAAGCCCGATCGACCGCCACAGGATCGAGCGCATCGGCGGCGAGATCATTTGCGACAGCGCCTTGATGGCGGCATCCAGCATGGGGGACCCTCGGAGGTAAACGACCTGCGAGAGGTAGAGATGCAGGGCGACTTCGGCAAGGGCGTGGGGCTGCCCAAGAGGCGATCGTGTCCCGGACGCGGCGCGGCATGAAATGACGCGCTGCTGAGCCGGGACCCAGAAGCCTGCGGCGGGATGGGCCCCGGCTCTGCAGCGCACCGCTGAAGAAAGCGCTGCACTGCGTCCGGGGCACGCAAGTCTCAGCTACTCGTGCCGGTGCCCGTGCCTGCGCGCCTTCGCCGGCTTGCCGTCGCCCGTCGGGATCATCACCACGCGGCCGTAGCGCACGCCGCGCTCGGCAATGATGTGGTCGGCGAAATGCCTGACCTCGGCGGCCGCGCCGCGCAGCGCCGTCATCTCCATGCAATTGTTGTCGTCGAGATGGACGTGCAGCGTCGCCAGCGCGAGGTCGTGGTGGCCGTGGAATTCCTGCACCAGCCGTTTCGACAGATCGCGCGCCGCGTGGTCATAAACGTAGACGAGGCCGGCGACGCATTGGCCGGTCTGCGCGGTATCCTCGGCGCTCTGCTGCAGGCCGGCGCGCGCGAGGTCGCGGATGATCTCGGAGCGGTTCTGGTAACCGCGCGCTTCAGCTGCGGCATCGATCTCCGCCAGGAGATCGTCCTCGATCGTGATCGTAATCCGCTGCATCAGGTCCTCCGCGGGCGCCGCTCTCTCTCACCTCGCCCCCTTGCGGGGAGAGGTCGGAATTCAAGCGTAGCTTGAATTCCGGGTGAGGGGGACTCTCCGCGAATCCAATTGTCACCGTCCCTGTGGAGACTCCCCCTCACCCCAACCCTCTCCCCGCAAGCGGGCGAGGGAGCGCACCGACCTCGCAGCCAAAGCGGTCACAGCCGCGTCGCACGCAGCCGCAGCGCGTTGCCGACGACGCTCACCGAGGACAGCGCCATCGCCGCCGCGGCGATGATCGGGGAGAGCAACAGACCGAACGCCGGATAGAGAACGCCGGCCGCGATCGGAATCCCGGCGGCGTTGTAGATGAAGGCGAAGAACAGGTTCTGCCGGATGTTGCTCATCGTCGCCTGAGACAGTTTCCGCGCGCGGACGATGCCGACGAGGTCGCCTTTGAGCAGCGTCACGCCGGCGCTCTCCATCGCAACGTCGGTGCCGGTGCCCATGGCGATGCCGACCTCGGCCGCCGCCAGCGCAGGCGCGTCGTTGACGCCGTCGCCGGCCATGGCGACGCTGCGGCCGGCCTTCTGCAGTTTTGTCACCACTGCGCTCTTCTGGTCCGGCAGCACCTCCGCTTCGACGTCGGCGATGCCGAGCCGGCGTGCCACGGCCTCGGCCGTGGTGCGGTTGTCGCCGGTCAGCATGATCACCTTGATGCCTTCGCCCGCGAGCGCCTTCAGCGCCTCCGGCGTCGAGGCCTTGACCGGATCGGCGATCGCGAACAGGCCGGCCAGCCGGCCGTCGACGGCCATGTTGATCACGGTGGCGCCGTCGCCGCGCAGCCGTTCGGCTGCGGCGTCGAGCGATTGGGTATCGATGCCGATCGACGACAGATATCTGGCATTGCCGAGCACGACGGTCTTGCCGTCGACGTTGCCGGTCGCCCCCTTGCCGGTCGGTGAATCGAACTGCTCGACTTGCCCGAGATTGAGCTGCTTCTCCTTGGCCGCGCGCACGATGGCGTCGGCCAGCGGATGCTCGCTGGCGCGCTCGACGGTGGCCGCAATGCGCAGGATGTCATCCTCCGCAAAGCCGGACGCCGGCACGATAGAGACCACCTTGGGCTTGCCCTCGGTCAGCGTGCCCGTCTTGTCGACTACCAGCGTGTCGATCTTCTCCATCCGCTCCAGCGCCTCGGCGTTCTTGATCAGGACACCGGCTTGCGCGCCGCGGCCGACGCCGACCATGATCGACATCGGGGTGGCTAGGCCCAGCGCGCAGGGGCAGGCGATGATCAGCACGCTGACGGCGGCGACGAGGCCGAAGGCGAGCCGCGGCTCCGGTCCGAACCAGGCCCAGGCGGCAAAGGCGGCGACGGCGACGACGATCACTGATGGCACGAACCAGCCGGCGACCTGGTCGGCCAGGCGTTGGATCGGCGCGCGCGAGCGCTGTGCGTCCGCGACCATCTGCACGATCTGCGACAGCAGCGTCTCGCGCCCGACCTTGTCGGCGCGCATGATGAAGCTGCCGGACTGGTTCAGCGTGCCGGCGATGACTTTTGCACCTTGCTCCTTGGTGACCGGCATGGATTCGCCTGTCACCAGCGATTCGTCGAGCGACGAGCGGCCTTCGAGGATGATGCCGTCGACCGGCACCTTCTCGCCGGGACGGACGCGCAGGCGATCGCCGGCGTGCAGCGTGTCGATCTCGACCTCATGTTCACTTCCGTCGGCATCGACGCGGCGCGCGGTCTTCGGGGCGAGCTGGAGCAGCGCCTTGATCGCGCCCGAGGTCGCATCGCGGGCGCGCAGCTCCAGCACCTGGCCGAGCAGCACCAGCACGGTGATGACGGCGGCGGCCTCGAAATAGACCGCGACCGCGCCCTCATGGCCGCGGAAGGTGGCGGGGAAGATCTGCGGTGTGACCGTGCCGAGCACGCTGTAGACATAGGCAACGCCCGTGCCCATCGCGATCAGCGTGAACATGTTGAGATTGCGCGTCAGCAGCGATTGCCAGCCGCGGACGAAGAATGGCCAGCCGGCCCACAGCACCACGGGCGTTGCGAAGACGAGCTGGATCCAGTTCGACAGGGTCGGATCGATCCAGCTGTGGGGGCTTGCCAGATGGCCGCCCATCTCCAGCACCACCGGCGGCAGCGACAGCACGCCGCCGATCCAGAACCGCCGCATCATGTCCGCGAGCTCCGGATTGGGGCCGGTCTCCAGGCTTGCGACCTCAGGCTCCAGCGCCATGCCGCAGATCGGGCACGTGCCCGGCCCGACCTGGCGGATCTGCGGGTGCATCGGACAGGTGTAGATCGTGCCCGCGGGCATCTCCGGTTCGGGCGCCTTGTCCTTGGCAAGATACTTGGCAAGATACTTGGCGGGATCGGCGGCGAACTTGGTGCGGCAGCCGGCCGAGCAGAAATGGAAGGTCTCGCCATGATGTTCGAAGCGATGCTTCGAGGTCGCGGGATCGACGCTCATGCCGCAGACGGGGTCTTTGACCTTGGTTGCGGCGTCGCCATGATCGTGGGCGTGATGATGGCCATGGCCGGTATGATCGCCGTGGCCGCCGCAGCACGAGGACGCCTCGGGCTTGGCCGCCGGGGCCGGAGCTTTCGTGGAACAGCCGCACCCGGCAGGCGTTTCCGCGCTGTGACGATGCTCGTGATCGTTGTTGTTCATTGCCATGATCCGGCCTTTGCGCCTGGTCTTGAAACCTATACCCGGTAGGGGTATATAGACGCCATGCGCAAGGACATCAAGGTATCCGTCGGAAAACGTCTCGGCCGGATCGAGGGCCAGGTTCGTGGCCTCTCGAAAATGGTAGAGGAAGACCGCTACTGCATCGACATCGTGACGCAAATCGCGGCGGTGCGCGCCGCGCTGCGCCGGGTCGAGGAAGAGGTCCTGAAGGATCACGTCGCCCATTGCGTCGAGCACGCCATCGCGAGCGGCGACAAGGCCGACCAGCGCGCCAAGATCGCGGAGTTGATGGCGGTGATCGGACGGGCGGAGCGGTAACCCTCGCGCTCTCCGCCGTCATTGCGAGCGCAGCGAAGCAATCCAGACTTTTACCGCGGAGGCAGTCTGGATTGCTTCGTCGCAAGAGCTCCTCGCAATGACGGTGGAGAAGTCTCGTAGGGTGGGCAAAGCGGAGCGTGCCCACCATCCTCAGGGACCGCGTGAGAACGTGGGCACGGCGCTTCGCGCCTCTGCCCACCCTACGAGACTACGAGACGGAGCGAGAACTCTCCGCACGTCGTCCCGGCCCTCGCCGGGAAGACGGCGAACCTAAGCCGCCATCTCCCGCGTCTGCGCGCGGTACACCGCGAGCTCGCTGAGCAGCACAAAGTGCTCGGAGAACGCCACGCTGGCTTGCGCGGGTGGCGCGTTCACTTCTTCAGCCGGAATCTCAAGCGGCGTCTCTTCGTCAATCGCCTCAGGAACGAGCGGCGGCGCACGGAGCGTTTCTGGAAACACACTGAACGTGCCCGCCACCTCCTCGAGCGGCTTTTGCTTGTCGGCCCAGTGCAGGGCGGTGTAGTCGAATCCATTGACGATGGTGGGCTTGACCACCTCGAAATAGGGCGAGATGTCGAAGTCGCGGGGCATGTAAAGCGAGGAATCGCGGATGTGCAGGATCTCGCGGCGGGCAGCGCGGCTGCCGGCCTTGGTGATCTTCGGCAGGATCGGGTAGCGCACGGCGTCGAAGGCCTGCGCGATCAGCGCCGAGCAGATGATCTTGGTCGGGTCGCCCGAGCCGATCGCGATCATGCGCCGGCGCCAGCGCTGCGGTATCGGCAGCGGGAACAGATAGCGCATGAGGTCGACGATGTTCTTGGTGTCATAGCCGAACCCGATGCGGTTGATCGCATAGCGGCAGACCGTGGTGCGGTCCTCATAAGACAGCCCGACGGGGCGGCAGAGGCGGGTGTGATAGGGGAAATATTTCGACAGCGGTGCCGAGGTGACGCCTTCGCCGATATTGGCCTCGATCAGAACATGCGGCTCGCCGTTGGGCTCCTCTGCCCCCTCGATCGGACCGACATAGAGCGCGGCATGCGACCAGGTCGACTGCGTCAGGTATTTGATGATGCCGGAGATGCGGTTGTTGCCCTCGACCAGCAGCACGTCGCCGGGCGCGATGACGCCGCGCAGATGCTCCGGGTCGCTCGGCGTGAACGGCTCATAGCCCGGCACCTCCTTTGAGAGGTACGCGGCAATCAGCTTGCCGACAGAATCCAGGACCGTCCCCATCTCGAACTCCCCCCACGGCCTTTTCCGGCCGTCTTTTTCCCTTCTCTATCATGGTCGAAACGTGTTGCAATTCGGTTCATCGCTCTGTGAGATCAAGCATGATTGATTCACCATGATGGTTGCTGCGCAACATCAGATACGGCAAGGTTCGCGGGCTGTTCCCGTTCGCCGCAAGTCCCCGGAAACCATGACATGACAATCACGCGCCGCGGCTTCCTTTCGGCGTCCGCGGTCCTTGCGGCGATGCCGGTGCTGCGCGCATCCGCCGCGCCCCTGCCGCGCGAGGCCGACATCGTGGTGATCGGTGCGGGGGCTGCGGGAATTGCCGCGGCGCGGCGTATCATGGCAACGGGCCGCAAGGTCATCGTGGTGGAAGCAGCATCGCAAGTCGGCGGCCGCTGCATCACCGACAGCACGACCTTCGACACCCCGTTCGACCGCGGCGCGCGCTGGATGCACAATCCCGACACCAACCCGATGATCCGGCTGGCGCGCAGCGCCGGGCTCGACGTGCTGCCGGCGCCCTCGGGCCAGAAGATGCGCATCGGCCGCCGCAACGCCCGCGCAGGCGAGACCGAGCAGTTCCTGGCCGCCCTGGTGCGCGCCAACCGTGCCATCGACGAGGCCGCGCGGGGCAAGCTCGATACCTCCTGTGCCGCCGTGCTGCCGAAGGATCTCGGCGACTGGGCCGGCGCGGCCGAGTTCATGCTCGGCGCGAGCTTCGCCGGCAAGGACCTGAAGGAGCTGTCCGCGATCGACAAGGGACGCGCGCAGGACCGCAACGCAGCGATCGCCTGCCGTCAGGGCCTGGGCACGCTGATCGCCAGGCTCGCCGAGCAGGCGCCGGTGGCGCTGGCGACGCCGGCGAGCCGCATCGCCTGGAGCAACCGCGACGTCAGCGTCGAGACGCAGGCCGGCAAGATCACCGCGCGCGCCGCCATCGTCACGGTCTCGACCAACGTGCTGACATCGGGCGCCATCAAGTTCGCCCCCGACATTCCCAAGCGGACGCTGGATGCGGCATCGAAGCTCAGCCTCGGCAGCTACGATCGCATCGTGCTGCAGCTGCCGGGCAATCCGCTCGGCCTCTCGCGCGACGACATCCTCATCGAGCAGAGCAATTCGACCCGCACGGCGTTGATGTTCGCCAATATCGGCGGCTCCTCGCTGTGCTCGATCGATGTCGGCGGCTCGTTCGGCCGCGATCTCTCGGAGCAGGGCGAGAAGGCGATGGTGGCCTTTGCCAAGGAGTGGATCGCAAAGCTGTTCGGCAGCGAAGCTGCTTCCGCCGTGCAGAAGACCAGCGCCACGCGCTGGAATGCCTCGCCCTACGTGATGGGCGCAATGTCGGCGTCTGCGCCCGGCGGCCAGCTCTCGCGAAAGATTCTGACCGAGCCGATCGGCAATGTCTTCCTCGCCGGCGAAGCCACGCACGAGACGCTCTGGGGCACCGTCGATGGCGCCTGGGACAGCGGCGAACGCGCCGCGGATGCAGCCCTGCGCAAGATCGGCGCGCTGAAGGACGAGCCTGCGGATGTGCCGACGCAGTCGACCAAGAAGCGGCGCGTGCCGAGGCAGTAGTTACCGCAACACGCCGTCCAACGCCGGCAGCCCAAAGATCACGGCCATCGCAATCAGCGCGTAGCAGATGCCGCGAAACACTTTCTCGCTCGCGCGCCCGAACAGCGAGGCGCCGAAGGCGACGCCGAGGGCGTAGACGGGGCCGACGATCAGCGACAGCACCAGCGATTCGCGGCTGATCAGGCCGGTGGTTGCGTAGCTGACCATCGAGAAGAAATCCGACGCGCCGAAGAACAGCACGATGTTGGCGCGCGCGACGATCGGGGCGATCGGGCGGCCGAGCCAATAGCCGACGATCGGCGGGCCGCCGGTCTGCGCGAGGCCACTGCAGAAGCCGGAGAGGCCGCCGATGCCGACCGACAGCAAGGCGTGGTCCTTGCCGCGATAGCGCCACCCCGACAGCAATAGCAGCAACAGCGCCGCGACGAAGCAGGAGATGATCCAGCGCGTGGTGACGGGTTCGAGCACGCTGAGGAAATAAGTGCCGATGGGTACGCCGATCAGCGCGCCCAGCACGATGACCGCGGTGGCCTTGCGATCGGCCTTCCGCCAGGCCTCGGGCAGCAGCGGCGCGGCCGCGACGAAGTCGATGACGAGAAGCAGGGCTGCGACGAGCCGCGGCGCCGCGAAGCTGCTTGCCAGTGGCATGAAGATCAGCGCCGCGCCGAAGCCGGAGAAGCCGCGTGCGGTGCCCGAAACGAAAGCGACGGCGCAGAGCGCCGCCGCAATCGTAAGGCTGATGTCCTTCGGAAGGAAGTCCGCCAGCGTCATGCTCTATGGCTCCCAAGCATGACGTTGTCCGGAAACCGCTTCACACTTTTCGGCGTCATGCTCGCAGAGTGCCGCCGGTCTTCTTCGTCACCTCGGCCACGATCTTGGCGCCGACGGCCTCGATCTCCTGATCGGTCAGGGTCTTCTCGCGCGGCTGAAGCGTGACCGCGATCGCGATCGACTTCTTGCCGTCATCGATGCCCTTGCCTTCGTAGACGTCGAAGACGTTGACGCCGGTGATCAGCTTCTTGTCGACGCCTTGCGCGGCGCGGACGATGTCGCCGGCCTTGACGCTGCGGTCGACAATGAACGCGAAGTCACGCGACACCGGCTGGAACGCCGAGAGCTCGATCAAGGGCTTGGCGCGCGTCGGCTTCTTCTTGGCCTCGGGGATGCGGTCGAGGATCACCTCGAACACGACAAGCGGCCCGTCGGCGCCGAGCGCTTCGAGCGCTCTGGGGTGCACTTCGCCGAAATATCCGAGCACGTTCTGCGGCCCGATCTGGATCGTGCCGGAGCGGCCCGGATGCAGCCAGCCGGGACCACCCGCCACGATCTGCAGCGCCTGCATCGGCGCGCCGGCGGCCGCCAGCACCGCCAACGCATCGGCCTTGGCGTCGAACACGTCGGCCTGCGCCGAGCCGGACCAGTGCCGTCCGAGACCTTCAGATGAAGCAAGGCCGCGGCGCACGCCACTCGCCGCCATGAACTGGTCCTGGGGGCGATCGCCCTTGAACACCTGGCCGACCTCGAACAGCGCGACATCGCCGAAGCCGCGATCGGCATTGGCCTGCGCCGCCGCGATCAGGCCGGCGAGCAGGGTCGGGCGCATGTCGGAGAGATCCGAGGCGATCGGGTTCGCCACTTCGAGCTCGCGCTGTCCGCCGCCGAACAATTCGGCCGCGGGCTTTGCGATGAACGACCAGGTGACGGCTTCGACCATGCCGCGGCTTGCGAGCGCGCGCCGCGCGCGGCGGGTGCGCAGCTGCAGCGGGGTCAGCACGGGTTTGCGCGCGTCCTCGCCGCGCTCGAACGGCGTCATCGGCACCTTGTCGACGCCGAAGATGCGGACGATCTCCTCGACGATGTCGGCCTTGCCGTGCACGTCGGAGCGCCACGAGGGCACCGCGACCTTCACCACCGGGCCGGGACCCGCCATCATGAAGCCGAGATGGGTCAGGATGCGCTTCATCTCGACCTGCGGCACCTCGATGCCGGAGAGGCGCTTCACCTCCGTGACCGGGAAGTCGATCACGCGGTCGTCGGCGAAGGCTTTGCCGACCACGACTGTTTCGGACGGCGTGCCGCCGCACATCTCCATCAGCAGCTTGGTCGCGAGCTCGACGCCGGGCACCATGAAGGCCGGATCGACGCCGCGCTCGAAGCGGTAGCGCGCATCCGAATTGATGCCGAGCTTGCGGCCGGTCTGGGCGATGTTGATCTCGTTCCACAGCGCCGACTCGATCAGCACGTCCGTGGTGTTCTCGTCGCAGCCCGAGGCTTCGCCGCCCATGATGCCGGCGAGCGATTCGACGCCGTGCTCGTCGGCGATCACGCAGATCGAGGAATCGAGATTGTAGGTGCGACCGTCGAGCGCCAGCAGGCTCTCGCCCTCGCGCGCGCGGCGCACGACGAGATTGCCCTTCACCTTCCTGGCGTCGAACACGTGCAGCGGGCGCGCACGGTCGTAGGTCATGAAGTTGGTGATGTCGACCAGCGCGTTGATCGGACGCAGCCCGATCGCGGTCAGCCGCTTCTGCAGCCATTCCGGCGACGGTCCGTTCTTGACGCCGCGCACGAGGCGGAGCGCGAAGCCTGGGCACAACGTGGCATCCTCGACCGTGACCTTCACGGGGCAGGGGAATTCGCCCTTGATCGGCTTGATCGTAGGGTCCTTGAACTTGCCCATGTCGGCGGCGGCGAGATCGCGCGCGATGCCATGCACGCCGGTGCAGTCCTGCCGGTTCGGCGTCAGATTGATCTCGATCACGGGATCGCCGAGCCCGGCCCATTCGGCGTAAGCCGCGCCGATCGGCGCGTCCGCCGGCAATTCCATGATGCCGTCATGGTCGTTGGAGATCTGCAGCTCGGCCGCCGAGCACAGCATGCCGCGGCTCTCGACGCCGCGAATGGTGCCGACGCCCAGCGTGATGTCCTTGCCGGGAATGTAGGTGCCGGGCGGTGAGAACACGCTGACGAGGCCCGTACGCGCATTCGGCGCGCCGCACACGACCTGCACCGGCGCACCACCGTCGCCGGTATCGACCATGCAGACCCGCAGGCGATCCGCATTCGGATGCTGCTCGGCCGAGATCACCTTCGCAATGGTGAACGGCTTCAGCGCCTTCGCCTTGTCCTCGATGTTCTCGACCTCGAGCCCGATCATGGTGAGCTTGTCGGCGAGCTTGTCCAAAGGCTCGTCGGTCTCGAGATGATCCTTCAGCCAGGAGAGGGTGAATTTCACGTGCTCAGCCCTCCGGCAAGCGTTGGTACTTCGAGCGGCTTGAAGCCGTAATGGGACAGCCAGCGGACGTCGCTGTCGAACAGCTGGCGCAGGTCGGCGATGCCGTATTTCAGCATGGCGATGCGGTCGATGCCCATGCCCCAGGCGAAGCCCTGGTACTCGTCGGGATCGATGCCGCAGGCGCGCAGCACGTTCGGATGCACCATGCCGCAGCCGAGGATCTCGAGCCAATCCTCGCCCTCGCCGAAGCGGATCTCGCCCTTGTCGCGGCGGCACTGGATGTCGACTTCGAGCGACGGCTCGGTGAACGGGAAGAACGAGGGCCGGAAGCGCATGTTGATGTGGTCGACCTCGAAGAACGCCTTGCAGAACTCGTGCAGGATCCATTTGAGGTGGCCGAGATGCGAGCCCTTGTCGATGACGAGGCCTTCGACCTGATGGAATTGCGGCGTGTGGGTCGCGTCCGAATCGATGCGGTAGGTGCGGCCCGGGCAGATCACGCGGATCGGCGGCTTCTGGCTCAGCATGGTGCGCACCTGCACCGGCGAGGTGTGGGTCCGCAGCAGCATGCGCGAGCCGTCCTCCTTCGGATGGAAGAAGAACGTGTCGTGCATCTCGCGCGCCGGATGGCCTTCCGGAAAATTCAGCTTGGTGAAGTTGTAGTCGTCGGTCTCGATATCAGGGCCTTCGGCCACCGAGAATCCCATGTCGGCGAAGATGGTGGTGAGCTCGTCCCAGACCTGGCTCAGCGGATGGATGCGGCCAGCCTCCGCCGCCGTATCGCGCAGCGGCAGGGTGACGTCGACGGTCTCGGACGCCAGCCGCGCATCCAGCGCGGCCGACTTCAGCACGTCGCGTCGCGCCGCAAGCGCCTGGCTGACTTCGTCCTTGGCCTGGTTGATCGCCGCGCCTTGCGTCTTGCGCTCGTCCGGCGACATCTTGCCGAGCGTGGCGAGCAGCGCCGAGATCGAGCCCTTCTTGCCGAGGGCTGCAACGCGCACGGCCTCTAACGCAGCCTCGTCGGCAGCCGCGGCGATGTCGGTGATGATCTGGGCTTGGAGCTGGGCAAGATCGGTCATGGCAATCCCTTTTGGCCAGGATGCTGAGCCGATGATCCTAGCCCGTCACGCCCGGCCCAAAAGCGCGAAGCGCGTCTTCGCGTTAGATTCGCCGGGCATCCACGTCGGAGAAGTTGTGCTTAGGCGAGAGATGACGGCCGGGGCGATCAGCGCGAGACGCGCCTCTGCCCGGGCCATCACAAGCTCAATGCTGCGCAAGTTGCGCAGTTGGGCGGCTTACGCCGCCAGCGCGGCTTTGGCCTTCTCGGCGATCGCCTGGAACGCGGCAGGCTCGCGGATCGCGAGATCCGACAGCACCTTGCGGTCCACGGTGATGCCCGACTTGGCCAAGCCGTCGATAAATCGGCTGTAGGTCAGGCCGAACGGACGGACGGCAGCGTTGAGGCGCTGGATCCAGAGCGCGCGGAAGGTGCGCTTGCGACGCTTGCGATCGCGGAAGGCGTATTGCTGGGCCTTCTCCACGGCCGGCTTGGCGGCGCGGATGGTGTTCTTGCGGCGGCCGTAGAAGCCCTTGGCGGCCTTGTAGACTTTCTTGTGCTTGGCGTGGGCGGTCACACCGCGTTTGACGCGAGACATGACGAAATCCTTCAGAGATGACTTTGGTTATCGGATCGCCGCGCGGACGCGGCAGGGATGGCAATGATCGTGGACGCGATCAGGCGTTCGGCAAGAAGTACTTCTTGACGTTGTCGCCGTCGGTCTTGAACAGCACGCGGGTGCCGCGGAGCTGACGGATCTGCTTCTTCGTCCGCTTGATCATGCCGTGACGCTTGCCGCGCTGGGCGTGCATCACTTTGCCGGTGGCAGTCACCTTGAAGCGCTTTTTAGCGCCCGATTTGGTCTTCAGCTTGGGCATTTGGCTCTCCTAATGGCCACAGAGATCCGCCCGCGAAGGCGGCTGGACCGTCAAAAATGCTCGTTAGAGCGTTGATTGTGCTCAGGTTTTGCGAACGAGCGCGAAACCCGCACGAGACACCGCCACGGCAGCCCGTAAATCAGCCGGGCGATGAAGGCTGGGCTTATGACAGAGGACAGGCCAATTGGCAACGATGAACCGCCGAAACCACCCCGCCGACTATTGGACGCTGGTACCCTCATGTCCAAGCCTTCTCGCCTGAAGCAGGTCCAAAATGGCTCATTTCCCGCAATTTCTGATTTCACTGGCCGATTTCGCCCGTCCGCGCCGTCTGGCGCTGTTCGCCGTGCTCGCCGCGGCTGCGCTGCCTCAGGCCGCCGATGCCCGCGCCGGCCGCTATGACGGCATCTGGAACGTCACCTTCGCCACCACCCGCGGCAATTGCAGCTCGGGTTACAGCGTTCCCTTCACCGTGACAGGCACCCGCGTCTCCTCCGCCGGCGGCGGCCGGGTCTCGGGCCGGGTCAATCGTTCCGGCGCTGTCGCCGTCCAGGTCTCGGTCGGCGCCTCCCACGCCAGCGGCGGTGGCCGGCTCGCCCGCGTGAACGGCGCCGGGTCGTGGAAGGGCATCATTTTGGGCGACCAGTGCAGCGGCACCTGGCAGGCGACGCGGACCTGATACACAAACGGCCCGCCGGGGATCCGGACGGGCCGTTGCATTCTCAAGTCCCAAAGCGTTGCGCGTCAGCGCGGCGCCAGCACCATGACGACCTGGCGACCTTCGAACCGCGCGTCCTGCTCGACCTTGGCGAGCTCGGCGACGTCGGTCTTGATCTTGTCGAGCAGCTTGGTGCCGATCTCCTGGTGCGCCATTTCGCGGCCGCGATAGCGCAAAGTGATCTTCACCTTGTCGCCCTCTTCGAAGAACCGCTGCATCGCGCGCATCTTCACGTCGTAATCGTGATCGTCGATCATCGGACGGAGCTTGATCTCCTTGATCTCGACGGTCTTCTGCCGCTTGCGGGCTTCCGCGGCTTTCTTCTGGGCGGAATACTTGTACTTCCCGTAGTCCATGATCTTGCAGACGGGAGGGCTGGTATTCGGCGAAATCTCGACCAGATCCATGCCAGCTTCCTGGGCCATCCGGATGGCGACGACCGTTTCGACCGTGCCCTTGTTGTCACCGGTCTGGTCGATCAGCTGGATCTGCGCATTGCGGATATCATCATTGATGCGCGGCCCGTCTTTGCTGGCAGCGGGCGGAGCTTTATTAGGACGGCGAATGGGTGGTTCTCCAAAGTTGTGAAAGAAGCGGCTATTTTGAAGGAAGATGCGTTTGCCGGCAAGCAAGTCGCTGGTACGAGGCGCGAAAAACCCTCAAATGCGAGGCATTTTGGTCACGGCCCTCGGCACGCTGACCGACATAGACACCTTGCCTCTGTTCCGCAAGCGTCCCAAAGGACCAATAGCGATGCCGGTCGTGTCTTCGGAACAGGTCCGGACAGCTCAAACCGCACAGCCAGAGTAAACGTTCCATGACCGACGCAATTCCCGATGCCGCGCTTGAGTTCATCGATGTGGGCGAAGGGCCGTCCGCACGCCGGATCGCGGTGCGCCGCCGTCCCGGAAAAGGCCCCGGCCTGGTCTGGCTGGGCGGCTTCAAGTCGGACATGCAGGGTGGCAAGGCCGTGGCGCTGGATGCCTGGGCCCACGAGCGCGGCCGTGCTGTGGTCCGGTTCGACTATTCCGGTCACGGCGAATCCAGCGGCGATTTCGCCGACGGAACCATCGGCAGCTGGCTCGAGGACAGTATTGCGGTGTTCGAGCGCTTTTGCGACGGCCCGCAAATCCTGATTGGCTCCTCCATGGGCGGCTGGATGGCGCTGCTGCTCGCCCGCGAGATCAAGAAGCGTGCCGGCAAAGCGTCGCTCGCAGGGCTCGTGCTGATCGCACCGGCGCCCGATTTCACCGAAGAGCTGATGTGGAAGAATTTCTCGCCCGCGGTGAAGAAGGAGATCGAGACCAGGGGCTTCTGGCTGCGCCCGTCGGAGTACGGCGCCGGCACGCCCTATCCGATCACGCGGAACCTGATCGAGGAGGGGCGCAATCACCTCGTGCTCGGCAGCGCCATCGATCTCGGCTGCCCCGTCCGCATCCTGCAGGGCGCGAAGGATCCCGATGTGCCGTGGCAGCACGCGTTTGCGCTCACCCATCGCCTGCCGGCCGACGACGTCGTGCTGACCATGATCCAGGACGGCGATCACCGCCTGTCCCGCCCGCAGGACATCGCGCGCATTCTTGCCGCGGTGGCGGAGATCGGGTGAGATGCCCTTCCTTCTCCCCTTGTGGGAGAAGGTGGCGCGAAGCGCCGGATGAGGGGTTGTCTCCGCGAGTCCCAATGAGAGTCGGACTCGCGGAGACAGACCCCTCACCCGTCTCAATCGCGCGAAGCGCGATTGATCCACCCTCTCCCGCAAGGGGAGAGGGAAAAAAGAACACTGAGGAGGCAACGCCAATGACCACCACCGCCATGCTGCGGGCCTTCTGCGACGCGGTCGAGCAGCGCAACGGCAAAGCCTTCGCCGAGCTCTTCACCGAGGACGGCGTCTATCACGACGTTTTCTACGGTGCCTTCGCCGGCCGCACGAAGATCGCCGCGATGATCGACGACTGGTTCTATCGCACGGCGACGGATTTCCGCTGGGACATGCATGACCCCGTCACCGACGGCACCACGCTCTATGCGCGCTACACCTTCAGCTACAAGTCGACATTGCCGGAAGCGAACGGCGCGCGCGCGATGTTCGAGGGCGTTGCGATCATGACGCTGAAGGACGGCAGGATCGCGAGCTATCATGAAGTCGCCAACACCGCGCCGGCGTTTGTCGACTTGAGATTTGCGCCGGAGCGGATCGCGAAGATCGTCGCAAAGCAGGGCGCCGAGCTCAAGGCGCGGCCGGAGATGCAGCGGCATCTAGCCGTCATTCCGGGGCGCGCGTAGCGCGAACCCGGAATCCATTCCTCCACCAACTCTGCCGTCCGATGGATTCCGGGCTCGTGACTTCGTCACGCCCCGGAATAACGGCAGTGAGCTAACGCTTCGACGGATTCGCCATCGGTTTGCGCTGCGCCAGCGCGGCCACCGTCGCGGTGCCGATCGGGCCCGCTTCGTCATAGAGCCAGCATTCGCCGATCGCGACGCCGTCGGTGGCGTGGTGGTTCACCACCTCGAAGCCGATCCACTCCGTCACCGGCAGGCGGTGCAGATAGATCGTGACGTCGCTGTTGATGTAGCCGAGCCCCTGGTCGCCGGCATTGGCAAACGGGCTGGCAAAATCGGCGCCGGTGGCGACATGGACGAACGGTGTCATCGCGGCGCCGGCGACGAGCTCGCGCACCTCGCTCATCCACAGCCGGCGCGGCCCCAGCGAGCCCATATGGCCGACGATGGGGCGCGTCGCCCATTTGCCGTTCATGCCGAGCCGGGGATCGGTCGGCTTGGGAATGTCGGATGGTTTCGGCGCATCCCAGTTCGGCGGCGACCACACATTGCCATCGGGATTCTGCGTTTTGCGCAGCAGCTGGCACGAGGCGCGCGCCATGCCGACGCCGCCGGAAAGAAACTCCGCCTCGACCACGCGGATGCGCAGTCCATCGCGCACCAGCCGCGTCCTCACCTCGATCGGCTTGTCGATCGTCGGCAGCCGGAACATGTCGACCGTGAGCCGCGCCGGCACGAATTCGGGCCCGGAATGACGCTCCTCGATGACGAAGCCGAGCAGGCCGATGATGACGCGCCCGTGCAGCGATTTCGGATCCCATGGACCGTTGGCGACTTCCGTCGGATGGAATGTATCGCCATCGCGGGTAAAGAAAGGCATGTTTGTCATGCGCGCGAGATTGCGGGAATGGGCGGGGAAATCAAGCGTGGTGAGGGCGTGTGTGCTCACCATACAAAAGGTGTCATCGCCCGGCTCGACCGGGCGATCCAGTACTCCGCGGCGGTTGTGGTTGAATCGACAGGCCGCGGCGTACTGGATTCCCCGCTTTCGCGGGGAATGACAGCAGAGAATTAGGACGCAGCTCGCCACTCCTCACGCACGCTATCGTCGTGCTCCTTGCGCGCAGCAGCAGATCTCATCGCCTCAAACTCTTCTCGTGACACCAACTGCCCCAGCGCCCACACCGCCGCCCCGCGTACCAGTGGGCTTGAGTCATCGAGTAACCGCCGCGCCTCGTCCGCCAGTGCCGCCTCGCCTGAGTTGCCGATCGCAATCAGCACATTCCGCAAGAACCGGTCGCGGCCGATGCGCTTCACCGGCGACTTCGTGAACAGCGCGCGAAACGCGGCATCGTCGAGCCGCGCCAGCTCGGCGAGATCAGGCGCGCGCAATTCGTCGCGCGCGGCGAGCTTGGCCTCGCGCCCCTCTTGCGCGAACTTGTTCCAGGGGCATGCCGCGAGGCAATCGTCGCAGCCATAGATGCGATTGCCGATAGCCTTGCGAAACTCGCGCGGGATCGCGCCCTTGTTCTCGATCGTGAGATACGAGATGCAGCGCCGCGCATCGAGCTTGTAGGGCGCGGGAAAGGCCGCGGTCGGGCAGATGTCGAGACAGGCCCGGCACGAGCCGCAATGATCGATCTCGGCGGCATCGCGCGGCAGATCGAGCGTGGTGTAGATCGCACCGAGAAACAGCCACGAGCCGAACTCGCGCGAGACGAGGTTGGTGTGCTTGCCCTGCCAGCCAAGGCCCGCGGTCTGCGCCAGCGGCTTTTCCATCACCGCCGCAGTGTCGACGAACACCTTCACGTCCGACGGCACGGTCGCCACCAGCCAGCGCGCCAGCGCCTTCAGCCGCTTCTTGATGATGTCATGATAGTCGTCACCTTGCGCATAGACCGAGATCGCCGCGCGCGTGCGCTGCTTCAGGACCGCGAGCGGATCGGAGTCGGGACCGTAATTGACGCCGAGCATGATCACGCTGCGCACGTCGGCCCACAGCCCGCGCGGATCGACGCGGCGCTCCGGTTGGTTCGCCAGCCAGTCCATGTCGCCATGGCCGCCCGAGGCGATGAATTCGAGGAAGTATTTTCCGGCCGCATCGATCGTGCCCGGCGCGGTGACGCCGATGCAGTCGAAGCCGAGCGCGTGCGCTTCGCGCGCCAGCGCCGCCTTCAGCTCAGTCGGGTCGGAGCTCAGAAATCCAGGTCCACATAGGTCCGCGACGCCGGCACGCCGGCCAGCCATTCGCTTAGGAGCGGACGGAACGACGGGCGGGATTTCACCCGCGCGTACCACGCCTTTGCTGCGTCGTCCTCGCTCCATGGCACGTCGCCCAGATAGTCGATCGCCGAGAGATGCGCCGCGGCGGCGAGATCCGCGTAGGTGAGCCGGTCGCCGGCGAGGAAATTGCGCGTCTGCGCCAGCCAGCCGATATAGGCCAGATGATAGCGCACATTGGCTTTCGCTGCGCGCATCACGTCCGCCGAAGGCGGGCCGCCGCCGTTCTCCTCGCTCATGAAGCGCTTGTAGATCCGCTCGGTGACGAGCGGGTGCGAGACCTCCTCGAAGAACTTTTCGTTGAACCAGGCCATCAGCCGGCGCACCTCGACGCGCTCGAAGGTGGTCTCCGGCATCAGGCGCTTGACGCCCATCCCCGCGCCATAGGCCTCGTCGACATATTCGGCGATGATGGCCGCGCCCGGGATCGGCGGCTGTTCCTCGTCCACCAGCACAGGCGTGGTGCCGGCCGCATTCAGCAGCAGAAACGCCTCGCGCCGCTCCCAGCTGCGCTCCTCGACCAGCTTCAGGTCGAGCCCGTATTCACCCACGATCAGGCGGATGAAGCGCGAATGCGGGCAGAACGGATGATGAAACAGCGTAAACATGAAGCCTTTGACTATTTGATGGTGCTTAAGAATCCATCAATGTTTGTGCGGCGCCACACTAGCCCTTCAAAACCGCGAAGCAAGGGCGTGATGTCGCATTTTGCGATTGCGGCATGGGGGCGAATAGGCGAGAAGAGCCCCGCTTTTCCAGCCGAAATGGACCGTAAATATGTCAGACGCAATACGGGCAGTGATCCTCGGCATCATCGAGGGTGTGACCGAGTTCCTTCCCGTATCCTCGACCGGCCACCTCCTGCTCGCGGAGCGCTTCTTCCATCTCGGCGAAGGTGCGTTCTGGGATTCGTTTACGGTCCTGATCCAGCTGGGCGCGATCCTCGCAATCGTGGGGCTCTACTTCAGGAAGCTCTGGGATGTCGTGATCGGCCTGTTCACGGGCGATGCCTATGCGCGCCGCTTCGTGATCGGCGTGCTGGTGGCGTTCTTGCCTGCCGTGATCGTCGGCCTCGTCGCCGGCAAATACATCAAGACCCTGCTGTTCAATCCGTGGGTCGTGTGCTTCACGCTGATCGTCGGCGGCGCCATCCTGCTCTGGGTCGACAAGCTCGATCTCAAGCCGCGCGAGCACGACGCCACCAAGTTTCCGCTCTTGATGTATCTCTATATCGGCATCGCGCAATGCGTGGCGATGATCCCGGGCGTGTCGCGCTCCGGCGCCAGCATTGTCGCTGCGATGCTCTTGGGCGCCGACAAGCGCGCGGCGGCGGAGTTCTCGTTCTTCCTCGCCATCCCCACCATGATCGGCGCGTTCGCCTACGATTTCTACAAGAACCGCGCCGAGATGACGATGGATCACATGAACATCGTCGCGATCGGCTTCGTGGTCTCGTTCATCACTGCTATCATCGTGGTGAAGACGTTCCTGACCTATGTCACCCGCCACGGCTTCGTGCTGTTCGCCTGGTGGCGCGTCATCGTCGGCACGCTCGGCCTGATCGCGCTGGCGTTGGGACGGTAGGCCCGTTACCCCATCTACGCGCCTGCCGCGCCTTCAACGCAATATAAGCTTTTGATCGGTACTCAGTTTCGCAATGCAGGGCGGTGCGCCCGGCACAGGAGCTGAACCATGACCCTCGTCAGCGGCTGGGGCCGTTTCCCGGTCGTCGATAGCGACGTGCTGCGGCCGCGGTCCTTGGAGGCCGTTGCTGAAGCCATGGTGTCCGGCACCGTGGCGCGCGGCAATGGCCGCGCCTATGGCGATGCCGCGATCGGGGCCGTCAGGACCGTCGCGATGACGGGCTTCGACCGCATCAGGTGGTTCGATCCGGCGACCGGCTGCATCCGCCTCGAGGCCGGCGTGCTGCTCTCGGATCTGATCGACTCTTTCGGCCCGCGCGGTTTTCTGCCCTTCGTGCTGCCCGGCACGCGCTTCGTGTCGATCGGCGGCGCCATCGCCGCCGACGTGCACGGCAAGAACCATCATTGCGAGGGCGGCTTCGGCCGTTACGTCGACAGCATCCTGCTGCGCATCGGCGAGGGCGAGGTGATCGAAGCCTCGCGCGAGCAGAACTCCGACGCGTTCTTTGCCACAATCGGCGGCATGGGTCTGACCGGAATCATCCTCGAGGCGACGATGCGGTTGCGCAAGGCCGAAACGGGATGGATCCGCGAGCGCGTGATCTCGGCATCCGATCTCGATGCCGCGATGCGCGCGCTCGATGCAGGCGATGCCGCGACCTATTCGGTGGCCTGGATCGATTGTGCCGCGCGCGGCAAGGATCTCGGCCGCTCGCTGATCTATCTCGGCGAGCACGCCGGCAAGGACGAGCTTCCCGCCGGTGCCGCCGCGTTTCCCGCCGGCAAGGATCCCGGTCTCGGCGTGCCCATCGATTTGCCCTCGATGACGCTGAACCGCTTCAGCATCCGTGCCTTCAACGAGCTGTATTACCGCATGGGCGCGCGCCGCGCCGGCCGCAGCCATGTGGTCTCGCTCTATCCTTATTTCTTCCCGCTCGACAGCATTGCCGACTGGAATCGCATCTACGGCAAGCGCGGCTTCCTGCAACATCAATGTGTGATCCCGGAAAACGGCGCGCGCGACGTGCTCGGCGAGATCCTCGATCGCGTCGCGCGGCGCGGCGATGCCTCCTTCCTCGCGGTGCTGAAGAAGCTAGGCCAGGGCGACGGCATCCTGTCGTTTCCGCTGCCCGGCTACACGCTGGCGCTGGATTTCCCGGTGCGGGGCGACATCCTTAATTTTCTCGACGAGATCGATGGTCTCGTCGTCGCGACCGGCGGGCGGCTTTATCTCGCCAAGGATGCACGCCAGTCGCGCGCGACGCTCAGAGCCGGCTATCCCGCGCTGTCGCGCTTCAACGCGATCCGCAAATCGCTCGATCCTGCCGGCAACATCCGCTCCAAGCTTTCACAACGTCTGTTTGATGAGGTCTAGGCCGTGACGTCGCGCAAGTCTGTACTGGTCCTGGGTGGCTCATCCGACATCGGCCGCGCCGCGGCGCGCGCCTTTGCCAAAGCGGAATACGATGTGGGGCTCGCCGGCCGCGACCTCGCCGCGTTGGAGCCTGACGCCGCCGATCTGCGCGCGCGCTACAATGTCGAGGTCGGCCTCCACACCTTCGACGTGCTCGACACCGCCTCGTTCGAAGGCTTCGTCGCCGGCCTTCCCGCGCTGCCCGATGTCGTCATTTCGATCGTCGGCCTGCTCGGTGTGCAACAACAGGCCGAGAGCGATCTCGCCCACGCCACCGCGATCATGCGCTCCAACTACGAGGGTCCGGCGCTGATCCTCGGCCTGTTCGCGGAGAAGTTCTTGAACCGCGGCAGCGGCACGCTGGTCGGCGTGTCCTCGGTTGCCGGCGATCGCGGCCGCGCCTCCAACTATGTCTATGGCTCCGCCAAGGCCGGCTTCTCCGCCTTCCTGTCCGGCCTGCGCGCCCGCGCCAGCCGGGGCGGCGTTCACGTCGTCACGGTCAAGCCCGGCTTGGTCCGCACCAGGATGACCGAAGACATGAAGCTGATCGGTCCGCTCACCGTCGAAGCCCCCGTCGTCGGCGCTGCGATCCTTCGCGCCGTCGAGACCAAGACCGACATCGTCTATGTCAGCGCCAAATGGCGCCTCGTGATGCTGATCATCAAGACGCTGCCGGAAGCGGTGTTCAAGAAGCTGAAGTTTTGAGGCCGTTGCCGCACGTTCGGTGCGCTCCCTCGCTCGCTTGCGGCAGAGGGCTGGGGAGAGGGGTGTCTCCACAGAGAGACTCCCGATGGCGAGAAAGCCCTCACCCGCCGCTTCGCGGCGACCTCTCTCGCAAGCGGGAGAGATGAAACTCACACGCTCATGCGCTGGAACTGACCGGCCGCGCGGAAGCGCCAGAGATATTGCGGGGCGATCGCCTCCAGCGAATCGGCTGATATGCCGAGGCCTTCCAGGGTCAGCCCGGCCGCCTTCGCCGCCTCCGACACGACATTGTCGCGCTCGAGCAGCGTGACCTGGTCGGGCGTCAGCTTGAACGCGCCCGGCGCGAATTGCAGGAAGTTGGCCTGGAAGCGGGCGAGGCCGAACGACAGCGGCACCAGCATCCGCTTGCGGTCGGTGATTTCGAGGATCGCCTCGATGATCTCGCGCATGCTCAGCACCTCCGGCCCGCCGAGCTCGTAGGTCGCGCCCGCCTTGGCCTTGCCGTCGGCGGCATCCGCGATCGCGCTGGCGACGTCGCCGACATAGACCGGCTGCATCTTCGTCTCGCCGCCGATCAGCGGCAGCACCGGCGACATCCGGGCCAGTGCGGCAAAGCGGTTGGTGAACTGGTCCTCGGGGCCGAACATCACGGAGGGGCGGAAGATCGTGGCGGCGGGAACCGCGGCCAGGACCGCCGCTTCGCCGGCCGCCTTGGCCCTGGCATAGCGCGAGGGCGATTGCGCATCGGCCCCGATCGCCGAGACATGCACCAGCTGGGCCCCGGCGGCGGCGGCCGCCTTGGCGACGGTCTCGGCGCCCTTGGCCTGGACGGCGTCAAACGTCTGCGCGCCGCCCTCGGTGAGGACGCCGACGAGGTTGATCACGACATGCGAATCACGCAGCGCCGCCTCGACCGAGGCCGGATAGCGCAGATTCGCCTGCACATTGTGGACCTGCCCGACCCGGCCGAGCGGCTGGAGATATCCGGCGAGTTCCGGCCGCCGCACCGCGACCCGGACCCGGTAATCCCGCTTGCACAGGGCGCGGACGACGCTGCGGCCCAAAAACCCCGATCCGCCGAAAACCGTGACGAGCGTGTCCAGATTCGATGCCATGGGAGCCGTTCCTGCGGAAAAGAGTGCGTCGTGTCAGGCTTGTATCGGGCCGGTTTGCGATGCGCAATCGGCATCCCGAGCCCGGCCTCACGCATGAATTGACAACGGCGTCACCGAACCGTAGTAACCGCCTCCGTGCCCCAAACGGCATGCCCAGGTGGTGGAATTGGTAGACGCGCTGGCTTCAGGTGCCAGTGGCTTAACGGCCGTGAAGGTTCGAGTCCTTTCCTGGGCACCATCCCTTGCTCAAGCGACTGAAATCGCTCATCCGCAGGACATCGAGCTGCTGACCGGTCCACGACTCCGAAGCACAGCGCTCATGGCGCGCCGAATGGCCGTCGTCGCCACGTCGGAAGATGCCGGCAAGGCCGGTGACCCCGAGCCCCCCCCTAGGAGGCCTCAGTGCTCGTTGACCGCAGCGCCGAGCTTGATCAGGCTCAGCGAGCGGTTCGCGGTCTCGCGCAGGCGGCAGTAGCTCGCGCCGCCCCGGTACATGCCGGGGTCGACGTTGTCGAAGACCGCGCAGAGGCGATCACGCGACGCGGCGAAAATTTTCTGCGAGTCATTGACCGCCTTGATCGCGTCGGCGAACCCGCCGGCCTGAACCTTCTTCAGCGCCTCACTGGTTTTCTGCGTCCAGACGGCGAGTTCGCGCGCCGCGCAGGCCTTCCATCTGGCGACATCGTCATTCGCGCCCTCTGCCGCCTTGATGCAGGGGTCGGCGACGAGCCCGACGCAGGTGCCGCCGAAACCGCCGGTTTTCTCCACCTTCTTCAGGCAGGCATCGATCACGGCAAGGTCGGCTGGCGCGGTGCTTTGGGTGGTGTCTTGCGCGAAAGCCATCGATGCCAGCGTGAGGCCTGCGGCGAGGATCGCGGCGGCAAGTTTGAATTTCACTGGAAATCTCCGTTCGCGCATCGATGCAACCTTGGTCACCGAAGGCCCGGCGTGGGTTCATCCGAATGTGGAGCAGGAGCCGCTCCCTCACACCACCCGCTTCCCCGTCCGCTCCGCCACCGCCTTCTGCACGAAATACATCATCACCAGCGTGACGATCGTCGTGGTCACGACGACGTAGCCGATCCGGTCAAAATGGAGCAGGGCGCCGTCCGCGCCTTGCGCGATGATCGCAGCCGCGAGCACCGAGCCGAGTCCGCCGGAGAGCTGCTGCAGCGAAGCGCTGACCGCGCTGAACGAGCCGCGCTGGCTCGCATCGGGAATCGCCGACATCAGCGCCTGCGACGGGATCATGCGCGAGAAGATGCCGACGAACATCAGCACGTTGACCAGAATCGCGGTCGCGAGCGAGACGTGGCCGAGATGGGTGTAGATCAGCACCATGAGGACGGTCATGGCGCAGCCGAACACGAAGGTCGGATATTTGCCGAAGGCGTCGCTGGCGCGGCCGACCAGCGGCCCGGTGACGATGCTGAACAGGCCGGAGACGAGATAGATCGTCGGCAGATGCGTGATGTCGATGCCGAGATTATGCACCGTGTAGGCGCTGGAGAACGGCATCAGCATGTACCCGCCCGTCGCCAGCAGCGTCGTGACGGCGAAGGCCAGCGTATAGCGCGGCTCGCCGATGGTCGCGACCAGATGGTGGAACGGGTTTCTGTCCTGCTTCAGCTTCAGATGCGCGTCGACCGGCTCCATGGCGAAGGCGATGATCGCGATCGTCACGATCGACAGCACGACGATCGCGACGAAGCAGACATGCCAGCTCCAGTGATTGGCGAGAAACAGGCCGGCGGGAATGCCGAGCACCTGGCTGGCGGCGAACGCGGTCTGGATGATTCCCATCACGCGGCCGCGCATCTGCAGCGGAAACAGGTCGGTGATGATGGCGAGCACGACCGCGCCGATCACGCCGCCGAACAATCCGGTCACGATCCGGCCGATCAGCAGCACATGGTAGTTCGGCGCCACCGCGCACAGCAGCGTGCCCAGCGCGAAGCCGACATAGAAGAACAGCAAGAGGCGCTTGCGATCGAAGCGATCGGCAAAGCCGGCGGCGAGGATGCCCGACACTCCCGCGCTGAACGCGTAGGCCGACACCGCGACGCCGAACTGCCCCGCCGTGATGTTGAGCGACGGCATCAGGATGGCGCCGAGCGGCGACATGATGATGAAATCGAGGATGATCGTGAACTGCGTCAGCGCCAGCAGCGCGATGAGGAGCGCCTGGTAGCGCGAGAATCCGCGCGGGCGCTGGTCGTCGATCGGCGCAGCGAGCGTTTGTTCGGTCATGGCATCTGATTCACGGTGGGGAGCCCCGGGGAGGGAAATTGGCAGATAGGGTGGGCGGGGACGATGTCCACGGCGCGGAAAGCAAAAGTTCTGCCGGGACAGGAAGCTCGCGGCGGATTGTGGGATCCGGGCAACAGCGCCTGGGGCGGAAGCCGTCCCCACCTCTCCAACCGAATTAAGCCGCCTTTAGCGAATGTTCCCATAGGGTTGGCCGTCCATTTCCTGCTCCCCGGCCGAATTGCCGGTCATGTCGCGGCAAGTCAGAGCGTTTTCCGATGGAGCAGCGTGCCTCCCAGTATGATCCTGGCGTGTCCGAGCCGTCGGCGGCCCGGACCCTCGTCATCGACCTCGAAGGCGCCCTGTTGCGGTCCGAGCTGCTGTTGGAGGCGCTGTTCTCCAGCCCCGGCCGCCTGCTGGCGCGCTTCGGCGCGGGCGGACGGGCCGGGATGGCGGCGCTCACGAAGATCCTGGCGCGGGCGGAGATCGATTACGCCCATCTGCCCTATGATTCCGATGTGATGAACCGGGCGCTGGCGGCACGGGCGCGCGGGGCGAAGATCTATCTCGTCGCGGATCGGCTCGCCGCTCACGCCGCGGCGATCGCAGCGCATCTCGGCTTCGATGGCGTCGTCACGTCGGCCGATCTCGCCGCGGGCAACGCGCCGTTCGATCGTGCCTCCATCGCGCGCGTCGAAAATCGCGAGGTCCGCAGAGCTGACCTCGCCATCTGGGTGAAGGCGCTGCGGGTCCATCAATACGCCAAGAACACGCTGGTGTTCGTGCCCGCGCTCACGGCGCATCAGATGAGCCTTTCGGTGCTGGGCTACGCGCTGCTCGCGTTCCTGGCGTTCTCGGCCTGCGCCTCGGGCGCCTATCTGATGAACGATCTGCTCGATCTCGCTGCCGATCGGCAGCATCCGACCAAGCGCCACCGCGCGCTCGCGGCCGGCGACTTGCCGATCTCGTCGGCGCTGTCGGCCGTTCCCGCATTGTGGTTGTTCGCGCTGGCCGCCAGCCTCTGCATCTCGCCGCTGTTCCTCGGCGTGCTCGGCCTCTATCTCGTCACCACGATCGCCTATTCGCTCGCGCTCAAGCGCAAGATGCTGGTCGACATCGTCACGCTCGCCGGCCTCTACACGCTTCGCATCGTCGCCGGCGCCGTCGGTGTCGGCGTGGTGCTGTCGGAATGGCTGTTGATCTTCTCGCTGTTCGTGTTCACCTCGCTCGCCCTGATCAAGCGCTTCAGCGAGCTCAGCATGCGCGAGAGCGCGGGCCTCGCCGATCCCGCCAACCGCGACTATCGCGTTACCGACCTTAACGTCATCGCCGCGATGGCGGCGGCGAGCGCCATGAACGCGGTGACCGTGTTCTCGCTCTACGTCTCGTCCTCGGCGGTGACGCCGCTCTACAGCCGGCCCTGGATGCTGTGGCTGCTCACGCCGCTGCTGCTGTACTGGTTCGGCCGTGCCCTGATGATGGCGCATCGCCGCGAGATGCCGGACGATCCGATCCTGTACGCTTTCCGGGACGGTCCCAGCCGCATCGCCGTCGCGGCGATGGTCTGCATCATGCTCGCCGCGATCTGACCGGCCCGTAAGGTCGCGGCCGCCGCTTGCGTGACCTGCTGCGACTGGCTACATCGCGATCCATTCGACTAGCCTATGATATCGACGCACCGATTCGACCCGAGGTTTTCATGACCGTACGCCTGCACCGCGGCGACCTGCCCGACCTGTCCCGCTACACCGGAGCGGTGGCGATCGACACCGAGACCATGGGGCTGAACCCGCACCGCGACCGGCTCTGCGTGGTGCAGCTCTCGCCCGGCGATGGCAGCGCCGACGTGGTGCAGATCCCCAAGGGCCACACCGACGCGCCGAACCTGAAGGCGCTGCTCGCCAATCCGGCGGTCACGAAGATCTTCCATTTCGCGCGGTTCGACGTCGCGGTGCTGTACCAGACCTTCGGCGTCATGACCGGGCCGATTTATTGCACCAAGATTGCCTCCCGCCTGACCCGCACCTACACCGACCGCCACGGCCTCAAGGACCTCGTCCGCGAGGTGCTCAACATCGACCTCTCCAAGCAGCAGCAGTCCAGCGACTGGGGTTCCGACAGCCTGACCGAGCCGCAGCTCGCCTACGCCGCCTCCGACGTGCTGCATCTGCATGCCTTGCGCGAGCGGTTGGATGCCATGCTGGTGCGGGAAGGCCGCAGCCAGCTGGCGCAGGCCTGTTTCGACTTCCTGCCGACCCGCGCCCTGCTCGACCTCCAGGGCTGGGCGGAAGAGGACATTTTCGCGCATTCCTGAACGCCCGGCGCGGCGATTGGCCGGGCCTTGCCGCCCCGTTTCGGACACTTTCGTAACGGCCTGTCGCCGGCTGCATATTTGGGCGGCGCCGGATAGAATGGGGTGCCCCCCTCGACCGGACACGGCGAGCTCCTCGTCAGGAGCCAGGCAAGCAGGAACCAAGGTGAATTCGGCCCAGAATCCCACCTACGACGCCGCGCTCGCGGCGAAGTTCGCCAGCGCGGCACGCCACAGCCGCCTGGTGCGGATTCTGCGCATCGCGGTGCCGGGTGCGGTGCTGCTGTCCATGGCCGCCATCGTCGGCGTCTCGATCTTCAATCCGTTCCGCATGCTGATACCGAAGCTGCCGGTCGATAGCGGAAATCTGGTGGTGTCGGGCACCAAGATCACGATGGAATCGCCGCACCTCGCTGGTTACACGCCCGATCAGCGGCCCTACGAGCTCTGGGCCAAGACCGCGACGCAGGACATCACCGATCCTGACCATGTCGATCTCAAGGACTTGCGCGCGAAGGTGTTGATGGAGGATCAATCGACCCTGTTCCTCGACGCCCGCACCGGCCGCTTCGACAACAAGCAGCAGCAGCTCGATCTGCGCAAGGACATCTTGCTGCGCACCTCGACCGGCTATGAGGCGCGGCTGAACTCGGCTTTCGTCGACATGGGCAAGGGCACGGTCTCCTCGGACGAGCGCGTCGACGTCAAGCTGACCAACGGCACGCTGAGCGCGGATCGCCTGCGAATTACCGAAGGCGGCGACGTCATCCGCTTCGAGGGCAATGTGGTGATGCATCTGGACAAGCTGGATGAGCCCGCCGCTGTTCAGCCTGCACCGCCCGAGCCTGCGCCGACGAAGACACGCACGCCTCAGAACAAATCTGCCAATTCGAAGTGATTTTCATGATGACCTGTTTTCCGCGTGACGCTGTTGTCAGCAAGGCCGCGCTCGCAATCGGCCTCGCACTGCTCGTCACCGGTGCGGCGCTTGCGCAGAGCACGATGCAGGGCGTGCCCAATGCGATGCAGGGCTTTTCGCAGAACCGCGATCAGCCGATCCAGATCGAAGCCGCCTCGCTCGAGATGCGCGACAAGAAGAAGGAGGCGACCTTCGCCGGTAATGTGAAGGTCGTGCAGGGCGACACCACCATGACCTCGAAGACGCTGGTGGTGTTTTACGAATCGGGCGGCGGCGACAAGCCGGCCGCGCCGCAGCCCGCAGCGAAAGGCGCGAAATCGGCGCCGATGCAGTCGGCGCAGCCGGGTCCGGGCGGCAGCTCCTCGATCAAGCGGCTCGAGGCGCGCGGCAATGTCGTGGTCACCCAGAAAGACCAGGTCGTGACGGGCGAGACCGCGGTGTTCGACACCAAGACCAATCTCATCACCATGCTCGGCGGCGCGGGCGGCCAGGTGGTCCTGACCCAGTGCAAGAACGTGCTGCGCGGTGATCGTCTGATGGTCGACATGACCACCGGCGTGTCCCGCGTGGAAGCCGACAACGGACGGGTGCAGGCATTGCTGCCGCAGGGCGGCAGCAATGATTGCGGCCAGGGCGCCAAACCCGGCGCGCCGCCGCCTCTGCAATTGCCGGGCGCAACTAAACAAAAGTGAATTCAACAACTTGGATCGGGTGCTCCCGATCCGAGGTTGAAGCTTGGCGGGCGAGCCTGTATCTAGCGCGCAGGGCTTTTGAAGCGGGGTCTGCCGCTTTTCGGGCGTGTTTCACTGGGCATGAGACATCCCTTCATTCATGGTGCGCCGGCGAATCGAGGCCGGCACGGCAGCCGTGATGATCGCGAAAGGCTAGAAGGCGGGGATGGTCGATCTCTTCAGCATGTTCCGTCGGCGCCCCGCCAAGCGCGGCCGGCCAGGATTTGCGCGTCAGGACATCACCGCGCTCGGTGACAGCGTCGGCGGCCTCGTGCCCAGTCCTGTTAGGGACGCCCCACCGATTGGCCGCGACCAGCCGCGCGCGGCCGACCAGTTCCAAGGTGACTACGAGGCCGACTATCCGGCCGAGCCGCGCCCGCAGGCGGTTCATCCGGTCCGGACTGTCGCCAGGCCCAACGGTGGCGGCGGGCCGCAGCTGTTGAAGCGGCCCGGCTTCCTGGCTGTGCATAGCGTGGAAAAAGCCTTCGGCAGCCGCCAGGTGGTGCGCGGCGTCAGCATCTATGTGCGCCGCGGCGAAGCCGTCGGCCTGCTCGGCCCGAACGGCGCCGGCAAGACCACCGTCTTCTACATGATCACCGGCCTGATCAAGGCCGATCGCGGCGCGATCGAGCTCGACGGCCACGACGTCACGAAACTCCCGATGTATCAGCGCGCGCGGCTCGGCATCGGCTATCTGCCGCAGGAGGCCTCGATCTTCCGCGGCCTCACCGTCGAGCAGAACATCCGCGCCGTGCTCGAAGTGGTCGAGCCCTCGCGCAAGAAGCGCGAGCAGCAGCTTGACTCGCTGCTCGACGAGTTCAACATCACGCGCCTGCGAAAATCACCGTCGATCGCGCTGTCGGGCGGTGAGCGCCGCCGCGTCGAGATCGCGCGTGCGCTGGCGACGCGGCCGAACTACATGCTGCTCGACGAGCCCTTCGCCGGCATCGACCCGATCGCGGTCGGCGACATCCAGGACCTCGTCCGCCATCTCACCAATCGCGGCATCGGCGTGCTCATCACCGACCACAATGTCCGCGAGACTCTCGGCCTCACCGACCGTGCCTATATCGTCTATGCCGGGGAAATCTTGACCGAGGGAACTCCGGATGAGATCGTGGCTGATCCGGATGTGCGCCGCCTTTACCTTGGCGAGGAATTCCGCCTCTAGCCCGTTTTTGCGTTTCGTCAAGACGTGTACATCGGGCTCGGACTAGGATAAGCAAAAATCGGACCATTTTTGGGAACGGTTCTTGCTTCATGGCGCTTACGCAGAGATTAGAGTTCCGGCAATCGCAGTCACTGGTCATGACGCCGCAGCTGATGCAGGCGATCAAGCTGCTGCAATTGTCCAATCTCGATCTCACGACCTTCGTGGAAGAGGAGCTCGAGCGAAACCCTCTGCTGGAGCGGGCCAGTGACGAGGCCCCCACAGAAGCCCCGGCCGAGGCCGGCAGTTACGGCGATTCCGAGGGTGGCCAAGGCGATGGCCAGGGCGAGGATGGCTTCAGCGGCAGTGCCGAGGGTTTCGAGCCGGGCCAGGAAGAATGGATGAGCAAGGATCTCGGCACCCGCGCCGAGATCGAGCAGACCCTGGACACCGGCCTCGACAACGTCTTCTCCGAGGAGCCGGCCGAGGCTGCGGCGCGCAACGCCCAGGATGCGGCGCCGACCACTTATACCGAATGGGGCGGCGGCGCCTCCGGTGACGAAGACTACAATCTCGAGGCCTTTGTCGCGGCCGAGACAACGTTGTCGGACCATCTCGCCGAGCAGCTCTCGGTGGCCTTCACCGCGCCCGCGCAGCGCATGATCGGTCAGTACCTGATCGACCTCGTCGATGAGGCCGGCTATCTGCCGCCCGATCTCGGCCAGGCCGCCGAGCGTCTGGGCGCGACGCAGGCCGAGGTCGAAAACGTCCTCGCCGTGCTGCAAAAGTTCGATCCGCCCGGCGTCTGCGCGCGCTCTCTCAGCGAATGCCTGGCGATCCAGCTGCGCGAGCTCGACCGCTACGACCCCGCGATGCAGGCGCTGGTCGAGCATCTCGATCTGCTCGCCAAGCGCGACGTCGCGGCGCTGCGCAAGATCTGCGGCGTCGACGACGAGGACATCGCCGACATGATCGGCGAGATCCGCCGCCTCAATCCCAAGCCCGGCATGAAGTTCGGCTCGGCGCGCCTGCAAACCATGGTGCCCGATGTCTATGTCCGTCCGGGTCCCGACGGCGGCTGGCATGTCGAGCTCAACAGCGACACCCTGCCGCGCGTGCTGGTGAACCAGACCTACTATTCCGAGCTGTCGAAGAAGATCGGCAAGGACGGCGACAAGTCCTATTTCACCGATGCGCTGCAGAACGCGACCTGGCTGGTGCGCGCGCTCGACCAGCGCGCCCGCACCATCCTGAAAGTGGCAACCGAGATCGTGCGCCAGCAGGACGGGTTCTTCACCCATGGCGTCGCGCATTTGCGGCCGCTCAATCTGAAGGCGGTCGCCGACGCCATCCAGATGCATGAATCCACGGTGTCGCGCGTCACCGCCAACAAATACATGGCGACCAATCGCGGCACGTTCGAGCTGAAATATTTCTTCACGGCCTCGATCGCCTCGGCCGACGGCGGCGAAGCGCATTCGGCGGAAGCCGTGCGTCACCACATCAAGCAGCTGATCGATTCGGAGGAGCCCTCCGCGATCCTGTCGGACGACACCATCGTGGAACGCTTGCGCGCCTCGGGCATTGATATTGCCCGCCGCACGGTCGCGAAGTACCGCGAAGCCATGCGCATACCCTCCTCGGTGCAACGCCGCCGCGACAAGCAGAGTGCTCTTGGTAACGTCCTCTCTACCGCCTTGTCCGATCGCTCCCGCAATCCCGAACCGGCCTGATTGCGCTGGCGCCAAATCGCGCTACTCTCGATGCCCCATCGAGACCGATCCAAGCTGGGCACCAACCAAGCGAGGCATCACATGACTCTCAGAATCTCGGGCAAGAGCATCAGCGTCGGCGAGGCCCTGCGCGGCCGCGTTGCCGACCGCACCGACGAGGTGCTGCGCAAATATTTCGACGGCAATTATTCCGGCCACATCACGCTGAGCAAGGACGGCTTCGGCTTTCGCACCGATTGCGCCCTGCATCTCGATTCGGGAATCACGCTGGAAGCCGATTCGAACGCACCGGATGCCTATGCCAGTGCCGACCAGGCGCTGCTGATGATCGAGAAGCGGCTGCGACGCTACAAGAACCGGCTCAAGGACCGTTCCGCGCGCAAGGCCCATGCCGCCTCCGAGGCGATGGCTGCGCTCGACGCCACCAGCTATGTGCTGGAAGCGCCCGGAGAGGGCGAGGACGAAGTCGCCGGCTACAGCCCCGTCATCATCGCCGAGCAAACCACGTCGCTAAAGCGGCTCTCGGTCAGCGAAGCCGTCATGGAACTCGACCTCAGCGGGGCACCCTGCCTGGTATTCCAGCATGGCTCGTCCGGCCGGGTGAACATCATTTACCGCAGGGCGGACGGCAATGTGGGCTGGATCGACCCGCCGGGAGCCAAGGTGGACGGCCAGGCCGGCGGCTAGGCCCGTGGGCCGGCACCCGTACCATCCCGGCCCTTAACAATGACAGGGGCGAAGCCGCACGCGGGAGTTGGCACCGGGATTGCGTTGGAGTAGAAGCCCCCCACATCTGGACTTGGTAGGGCTTGGGCTAAGTCCCCCTCCTGCTTCATGTTATTGACGCCGGCCGGGCTTGGTCTATCAAGCCAGCCAAATCGGAACCTGACGGTTTAATTCACCTCGGAAAGCTTCCATGCCGATTACCGATCTGGTCGCACCCGAGGCGATTCTCCCGGCATTGAAAGTCAACAGCAAGAAGCAGGCCCTGCAGGAGCTCGCGGCCAAGGCCGCCGAGCTGACCGGCCAGAACGAGCGCGCGGTGTTCGAGGTGCTGCTGCAGCGGGAGAAGCTCGGCACCACCGCGGTCGGCTATGGCGTCGCCATTCCGCACGGCAAGCTGCCCAAGCTGGAGAAGATCTTCGGCCTGTTCGCGCGGCTCGATCGTCCGATCGATTTCGAGGCGATGGACGGCCAGCCGGTCGATCTCGTCTTCCTGCTGCTCGCCCCCGAAGGCGCCGGCGCGGATCACCTCAAGGCGCTGGCCCGCATCGCCCGCCTGCTCCGCGACCAGGACATCGCCAAGAAGCTCCGCGCCTCGCGCGACGCCCAGGCGATCTATTCCGTGCTGGCGCTGCCGCCCGCAACGGCGGCGTAACGTCGCCTTCTTCCAGCCTGTCGAGGGTCCGATCCGCTCGGGCTCCTGGATCGCGCGTTGGGCCGTGTCGCCACGCCCCGGTGATCTCCAAGGTAGACGGTATGAAAATCTTCCCGCCTGAGACGCACGGCACATTGGCCGGTGTCAAGGTCCGCTAAGAGTCGCTCGAGACCATTTGGACTGAGTGGACGTGATGCGGAATGGAAGGGCGCCGTTGCGCATCGGCGCGGCGGCGGAAGAACGGCTCCATGGGCGCCGGCGCTTGCGGATGGCGCTCCTCGGCACGGTGGCAAGCGGTGCATTCTGGCTGGCCGAACTGGAGCCGGCGCAGGCCGGACCGGGCAGCTGCACGGTTGTCGGCGACACCGCCACCTGTAGCGGCGATCAATCGGCCGGGATCGGTGCGGCCGATTTCAACCCAGGCGTGGTCGGCACGCTCAACGTCAATGCGCTGACGACCGACATCGCGCCGGGCTCCGGCGTCGCCGCGATTTCCTTCAACAAGGGCAACGGCAACGTCACCATCAACAGCGACCTCGGGCCGTATGCCATCCACGCGACCGGAATCACCGACGCAATTACCGGCACAGTCAACGGCAGCGTGACCATCAATCACGCCGGCAACATCAGCTCGGCCGGCGGCGCCGGCATCTACTTCACGACGGTCGGTGGGTTCGCCGGCGGTATCACCGACATCAGCATCACCAGTAGCGGCACGATCGACGCGTATAGTGACGGCATTCATGCGTGGGTACAGACCGCTTTGTCCAACGGCCCCGTCGTCATTGCGCACACTGGCGACATAACGTCGAGGACGACCTATGGGGTTTCCGCGCTGACCCTCTCCAACACCGTAAACGTCACTACCGTCGGCAACATCAACGCGGCCCTTGGGGGCATCGAGGCAACCGCCGACTTTGACGTTACCGTCAACAGCACGGGAAACATCGCAGCTACCGCAGGCATCCTTGCGTTCTCCATCTTCGGCCACATCGCGGTTTCGCAACGCGGTAACGTCGCCGCCACTCTCGACGGCATCTTTGTGAGTACCTCGAGCGGTTCTGCGACGGTCACGCAGAACGGCAATATCTCGGCTGGACGCAACGCCATCTTCGTCGCGGCGGCGGACAGCGTCAGCATCACCAGCCGCGGCGATCTCGTCGCCCATGACACCGGCATCGCGGCGACCGGCGGCGGCGTCGGCGTGAACAGCATCGGCAACATCGCCGTGAGCAACGGCGCCGGGATGTACATCATCGGGCAGCAGGCCGTGGGAATCACCAGCCGTGGAAACGTAAGCGGGTCCACCTACGGTATCTTTGCGGGCATGACGAACCTGTTCGGATACTTTACGACTGTGGACAGTGCCGGCGACATCGTCTCCTCCGCAGGCGAAGGAATTCACGCCGAAACGGTTGCTGGAGTGACCTCCGTCACCAGCCGCGGGACCATCAGCGCATTTGCCGACGGCATCCGCGCTTACGCGCCCGGCAATGTCACCGTGAACAGCACCGGCACGGTTTCGTCCGGGTCGGGCAACGCCATCTATGCGAGCGGGGGAGGCAATCTCGAGGTCACGGCCAGCGGCGGCGTCGTGTCGGGCGCGCTCGCGGGCATCCGGCTGGACGGCGGCGCAACCAATACCGTGAGCATCGATGCGACGGCCAGAATCATGGGCGGTCTCGATGCAGTTCTGGCGAGCACCGGCAACGACACCGTGAACAATTCCGGTATCGTCAGCGGCAATGTCGTGCTCGGCGGCGGCAGCAACGCCTTCAACAACCTGTCCGGCAGCGTGTTCAACAGCGGCGCGACGGTGGATCTCGGCGCCGGCAATCTGCTGAGCAACGGCGGCATGCTGGCTCCGCTTGGGGTCGGCGCGGTCGGCACCACGACGCTGACCGGCGATTTCGTTCAGGGCGCGAGCGGCAGGTTCATGGTGGACGTGGACGCCGCCGGTCACAGCGCCGACCGGCTCAACGTCACCGGCACGGCCGGCCTCGGCGGCAAGGTGGTGGTGGATCCGCTGGCGCGCCTGGCGACGACGACGACCTACACGATCGCGAGCGCAGGCAACGTGAGCGGCACCTTCACGGGGGTGGATTTCCTGACCGCAAACAGCTTCGCGCGCAACGCCCGGCTGAGCTATGTCGGCAACGACGTGCTGCTGACGCTCGATCCCGGCCTGCTGTCGTATTCGCTCCCCAGCAATGCCAGCGTCAATGTGCGGAACGTTGCGGCGGGGATCGACGCGCCATTGATAACAGGCGCAGGCTTGCCGGCGGGCTTCAATGCCCTGTTCGCAATGGCCGGTACGCCTCTGATGAACGCCCTGACGCAGGCCTCGGGCGAGACTGCGACCGGCTCGCAGCAGACGACTTTCAACGCCATGAGCCAGTTCATGGGCACGCTGACCGACCCGTTCCTGGCCGGGCGCGGCGATCCTCACGCGTCAGCCGGTGTGACGGGATACGCTGGCGATCCGCCGGCGTATGCCGGTGGCCGCAAGCGCAGCGGTGCCGAGCGTGACGCCTACGCGGCGATCTCCCGCAAGGCGCCGCCCGCGCAGACCTTCGAATCCCGCTGGAGTGCATGGGCCGCAGGCTTTGGTGGCTCGCAGACCACCGACGGCAACGTGCAAATCGGCTCGAATAATGCAACCAGCCGCATCGCCGGCGCAGTCGCCGGCGCCGACTATTGGCTCTCGCCGCATACCGTTGCGGGCTTCGCGCTCGCCGGCGGGGGCACCAGCTTCTCGGTGGCCAATGGCGGCACCGGCCGCTCCGACCTGTTCCAGGCCGGTGCGTTCGTGCGGCACAATGCAGGCGCGGCCTATGTCACGGGCGCGCTCGCCTATGGCTGGCAGGACATTACTACCGATCGCACGGTCATCATCGCCGGTGCCGACCATCTCCAGGCGCGCTTCAAGGCCAACGCCTATTCCGGCCGGCTCGAAGGTGGATATCGCTTCGTCGCGCCCTGGATCGGCGGCGTCGGCATCACGCCCTATGCCGCGGCCCAGTTCACGGCGTTCGACCTGCCGGCCTATACGGAGCGGGCGATCACCGGCAATGACACCTTTGCGCTCAGCTACGCTTCGAAGATTGTCACCGCCAGCCGCAGCGAACTCGGCCTGCGCACGGACAAGTCCTTCGGCATGGCCGACGGCATTGCCACGCTGCGCGGCCGTCTTGCCTGGGCGCATGATTTCAACCCTGATCGCTCGATCGGAGCAACCTTCCAGGCGCTGCCCGGCTCGAGCTTCGTGGTCAACGGCGCCGCACAGGCCGCCGATGCCGTGCTCGTCAGCGCGTCGGCGGAGAAGGCATGGCTGAACGGTTGGTCCGCGGCTGCAACCTTTGAAGGTGAGTTCTCGAACGTCACGCGCAGCTACGCCGGCAAGGGCGCCGTACGATATGCGTGGTGATGCCCGTGCGGGGCCGGTGAGAGCGGTCAGCTCGTGACCAGCCTGCACACCGACGATTCCGAGGAAGCCGAAAGCGCGATCTGGCAAGCGCCCAGCGTCGGCGTGGAAAAGCTGGCCGGAAACGTGATGCGCTGCTCGATCACGGTCAATGTGATCGCGTCGATGGGTGTCCTCCACCCCGCGCTGCTTCCCGCAGAATGGAGCTTTGTGCAACAGGTCGTTGCGCTCCTGATGTGGGTCATCTTGATCTACGCCAGTGCCTTCGTGCGTCCCTGCCTGCGCGTGCAGCCCAATCCCGATTTCATCGCGCTCGTCGCATTCTATGCTCTCGCCGCTGTTTCCGTGCTCTGGAGCGGCCTCGCCACTGCGGCGATCATGAAGAGCGCGGCCCTCGTGGTCACGACCTTCGGTGCGTACTGCCTCATCACGCGGATCGATATCGACGAGATCGTCGGAGCGACGGCGCTGGGGCTCTTCATCTTGGTCGCCGCCTCGGCCCTGTGTGCGGTCTTCGTGCCCGAGATCGGCGTCGATCAGAGCTGGATGCACAGCGGCCAGTGGCAGGGAATCTACGAATCGAAGCAGACGCTCGGCTTCATCAGCGCCTATCTGATGTTCTTTGCCTTCTATCAGAAGATGACGGGCCAGGGCTGGATCGTCTTCCTCCTGACGTTTCTCCTGGCATCGGCATGCGTCATCGCCTCGGAATCCCGTGGTGCCGGCGCAGTCGCGATTGCCGCGGGCGCACTGCTCGTGACCTCGATGTGGTCGATTCGCTGCATGAGGATCTACGCGGTGCTGCCGGTCATCATGTGCATCCTGGCTGCACTTCTGATCCTGTATTTCTACGTCACCGGGTACGATTCAATCCATCTCGGCGAATCGACCATCAACTTGACCGAGCGGACGTTCATCTGGCAGTACGCCATCAGCCATTTCAACGACGCGCCGCTGCTGGGCTTCGGCATCAACGGATTCTGGACGCGCCCTGCGATTTACGACTATTTCAACCAGAACCACGGCTGGGTGCTCGACAATTACCATAGCGGCTACATTGCGGTGGCGATGGAGACGGGTTTCCTGGGATACGTGCTGTTCGTCGCGAGCGTCTATCTGTTCTCGGAAAAGGTCCTGTACTTGATCGCCACCCGGTCGATCGATCGTCGCCACTGCGCTCTCGTGATCGGATTTGTCGTCCTCAGCTTTCAATCGAATTTCACCGAGACGATGTTCCTTCGCTCCACGATGTTCACCTCGGTGCTGCTCGTCGCATTCTTCTTCGCCGTGTGTCGGCCGGTGCCGCAGCAAGGCTCTCAGCAATGATGGAGCAGGCAGGATGAACGCCATCTGCGCCCGCTGGGCGGCAGCTTTCGGTCTCGCCTTGGCGCTATCGGTGCTTGCGATCTGCTCCCCGGCAGAGGCAGCCGGGCAGGCCAAATCCGCTCCCCCAAAATTGGGACGCGGCATCAACATCCTTGGCTACGACGGCATCTGGGAGGGAGGCCGGAACGCGCCATTTCGTCTGGACAATCTCACTGCGATCAGGCGCGCCGGGTTCTCGCACGTTCGGATCAATTTCTTCGGCTTCAAGTTCATGAACCCGGGGAATGCGCTGGACGAAGTGGTCTTGAGGCGGCTCGATGCCGTCATCGAGGAGGTGCTCGCCCGGAATCTCATCCCCATCCTGGACGAGCACGATACCCATGTCTGTCAGCGCGACGTCTCCGGCTGCGCCGAGAAGCTGAAAGCATTCTGGACGCAAATCGCCGCGCGCTATGCCGGGAAATATCCGAGGCTTGTCTTCGAGGTGCTCAATGAGCCGGGCGGGCAGATGACGTCCGCCGCCTGGAACGCCCTTCTGAACGAGTGTCTCGGCATCATCCGCGCCACCAACCCCCGGCGGTCGGTGATCGCTGCGGTCCTCAACGTCGACGAGATGCCCGTCGAGGAGCTGGTCCTGCCGTCAGATGATCGAAACCTCATCGTCACGTTTCACTATTACGCGCCGCTCCGTTTCACCCATCAGGGCGCACCATGGTCGCCGAAATTCTCGCAAATCGGCCCGCTCGATTGGGGCGCGCCGGAGGAGGAGCAGAAGGCGCGCGCCGATTTCGAGAAGGTCAGGTCCTGGTCCGAACGGGAAAAGCGCCCGGTCTATCTCGGCGAGTTCGGCGTGTACGAGGCCGCTCCAGCCGAAGCCCGAACGCGATATCTGTCGTTCATGGCGCGAAGTGCGGAGCGGCTCGGCTGGGCCTGGGCCTATTGGCAGTTCGACCACGATTTCGCGGCCTTCGACAGCGCGCGGCAAACCTGGAAGCCGGAGATCATCCGGGCGCTGATTCCAAACGCACGCTGAAACGCGAATGTTACGTGACCTGAACTCGACCGCGCGATGCGATCCTGCTCCGCCTTACGCGCCGTTTTCCGGCTTAAGACGCCGAGAGGCGGCGCCTTGCGTTCACTTTTGACCAATACCCAATTACCAAATGTATCGGAGTGTTGCTGCCCGAATACAGCGCGCGGAGGCCGGCCGATGTACCTTGGCTGGAGATTTCTATCGCTGATTGCTTTGGGGGTGACGAATGAAACGACTGCTGCTGGCGACGTCGGCTCTGATTGTCGCAGGCTCTGCTCAAGGTGCCGATCTGGGAGCTCGTCCCTACACGAAAGCGCCGGTTGCGGCGGCCGTGCCTTTCAGTTGGACCGGCTGCTATGTCGGGGGTCATGTCGGCGGCGGTGCGAGCCGAACGGGCTTCACGGATCCCGGCATCGGAACGGGGGCGCTCATCGCGCCGGCAATGACCATAGGCAATGTCCCTGGTGATCGCATTGGGGTGAACGGAGACGTCGGAATTGTAGGAGGCGTTCAGGTAGGTTGCGATTACCAATTTGCCAGCAACTGGGTGCTCGGGATTGCCGGCGATTTCACGGCCACCGATCTTCACGGCACCGCCAACGATCCCTTCTTCGCCGGAAAGACCGGCGCGCCCGCCACTCTATCGAGCCGCACCGACTGGGTCGCCAGCGTCACGGGTCGGATCGGCTACACATGGGATCGCTTCCTGGTTTATGGCAAGGGCGGCGTCGGGTTTGCGCATGACCGGTACAATCTGAACAATTTCACGACGATTGGCGGCTTCGTTTGTCCCGGTGTGGGATTCCTCGTTTTTGAGCCCTGTAATTCAAGCGCCAGCACCGATCGTGTCGGCTGGGTGGCAGGTGCCGGTGTCGAGTGGGCCTTCGCCCCGAACTGGTCGGCCTTGATCGAGTACACTCACTACGGCTTCGACAGCAAGCGCGTGGGGTTCGCCAATCCAGTCGCCGCCACCACCGCGTTGATCGATATTCGTCAGGACATCGATATCGTGAAGGTAGGCATCAACTATCGGTTCGGCGGATCACCCGTCGTGGCGAAGTACTGATTGATCGCGTCAGCAGATAAAGGGAGCGGCCGGGGCTCTAACCTCGCGCCGCTTCCATGCGATTCACGATCCGCTGCCCGATCGGGCTCTTCAACCAGGCTTGGAAACCTGGCCTGTCCCAGCTCATCCGACGCAGCACCAGAAGCGATCCATCCGTGTGCGATCGCACGGGATTGTCGGGTTCTGGCTCGAGCGTCCATCCGAGCTTCGACAGATATTGGATGGTCGTCTGGTTGCGCTCCAGCACAAACGCGCGGATGCGGCTCAACTTGAGATCGTCGAACACGAATCTGAGCAGCGGAATGAAGGTGTTCACCGTAGCGCCGGCATTACGGTGCTCCTTCTCGCCGACGACGGCGCTGACGAGTGCCTCGCCGGCTGAGGCATTGACGTCGAGGCGAATGAAGCCGACATGGATGCGGCTGCCGCGCTCGAATATCCCGAGCAGCAGCCGTTCGCGCTGATCGAAGGATTTGATGTAGTCGGCGATATCAGCCTTGGTCATCGCGCGCGGTGACGTGTTGAGCACATGCACCGTCCAGGGGTCGGACAGCCAGTCCGCCCAGCGCTGCGAGGCGTCATCGCGCTTGATGGTGCGCAGGAAATAGCGCCCGGCCGGAAACCACAATTGCTGCTTGGGCAGACGTTCGACTTTCGGCGGCATGCCGCATCTAAGCAGTTTCGAGTCGGACGATCAATTTGGATGGCTCAACGTGCAGGTCTCGAGCGGCGACGCCTTCGTGCGAGCCGCTCGTGCGCTTCAGCAGACCGTCGGCAGCAGGCGCCGGACTTCATCGAGCAGTTCGGGAACCGCCGTCTTGTCACCCGCGAGGTGCTTGAGCAGCGCACTCTGGAATAGACCGTCGAACAGCGCATAGAGCGCGCCTGGCGACGACGCCGGCCGCTTGCCGCCGAACTCGGCATAGCGAGAGGCAATGCGCCAGATCATCGCTTCCAGGCTCTTGTCGATCTCGAGCACATCCTTGCGAAACGCCGCCTCGAACATCGCCTGCGAGCGCAAATCGTACCAAAGCCGGTGCATGCGGGCTTCGTTCTGCAGCGTTGCTGCGAGCTTGGCGAGGAAGCCCTCCGTCAATTCGTCGCGGCTCGTTGCGGTCGCGACGACCTCGTCATAGCGCGTCACGCACTGCGCCTTGTAGTGGCGAACGCAGCAGCAGATCAGGTCGAGCTTGTCGCTGAAATAATAGTGAAACACGCCGTGCGTGAACGCCGAGTTCTGCGCAATCTCCCGCAGGCTGGTCCGGGCGAAGCCAAGCTCTCCAAGCGTCTCGAGCGCGGCCTCGGCGAGCTCGATGCGCCGCGCGTTGAACTTGTCGTCCCGCACGATCTCCGCCACGGCCTCTCGCTTCGCCGCTCCTGTCGCTTGCCGCGCCATCGTCGCGCTGTCTCCCGTCTCTTGGCCACCACGATCACATCGTCGGTCATCGTCTACAGACCATCCTCTTTGACAACTGTCAAATTTTTACCTTGACAACTGTCAAGTCCCGGGAGGAGTGTGCGCGCCAAGAAATTTGGACAGTCGTCAAGACGCCAGCAAATGGAGGAAATGCACCCACCGGCGCCGCGCCGCCGGAACGGACTCGCATGCCGGTGCGCAACCGCGCCGGCACCGTGCTGCCAGTCGCAGCACGCACCGATCATCAGCGAACAGATCAGTCCAACAGATCAGTCCAAGCAAAGGGAGGACGTGCGATGAGTGAGAAGAGTCTTGATGGCCGCAAAGCCCTGGTCACCGGCGGAGCCCGCGGGATAGGAGCCGCCATCGCAGAGGCACTGGCGCGCTCCGGTGCGGCGGTCATGATCGGCGACATTCTCGATGACGTCGGCAAGGACAGCGCCGGCCAGATCGCCAGGCTCGGTGTGAAGACCGGCTTCGTGCATCTCGATGTCGCCGACGATGCGCAGTGGGAGAAAGCGGCTGCCGCGACCATTGCCACCCTCGGCGGCTACGACATCCTCATCAACAACGCGGGCATCGAGATCACCTCGCTGATCTCGGAGGTCAAGGCCGAGGATGCGCGGCGGATGTGCGACGTCAACATCGTCGGCACCGTGCTCGGCATGAAGCACGCCTTCCGCGCGATGCGGCCGGGCGGAGCGGCGGGCAAAGGTGGCGCGGTCGTCAACATCGCTTCCGTCGCGGCGACGATCGCCTTCCCGAGCATCGCGGTCTATTCCGGCACCAAATCTGCGGTCGATCGCATGACACGGGTCGCTGCGATGGAAGCCGGCAAGCTCGGTTATGGCGTGCGCGTCAACTGCATCTATCCCGGCTTGATCCCGACCGACATGGGCCTGCAGCTGGCCAACGACATCGTGAAGATCGGTCTCGCGCCCGACGTCAACGCCGCGGTCGGCTCAGTGGTGGAGCAGACGCCTCTCGGCAAGCTCGCGGAGGTCGGCGACATCGCCAATGCTGCGGTGTTCCTGTGCTCGAACGAGGCGCGCTTCATCACCGGCATCGGACTGCCGGTCGATGGCGGCATGGGCATGTAGCAGAACCTGACAACAAACATTTCGGAGGAACGCAATGAGCGCGAAGAAGCCCGTCATCGTCTATGGCGCGTCCGGCTACACCGGCCGCCTGGTCTGCGAATATCTGCGTGAGTACAACATCCCGTTCATCGCCGCCGGCCGCAGCGCCGAGAAGCTCAACGCCGCAATGAAGGCGAACGTGGCCGGCATCGAGACCGCCGACTACGAGGTGGTGGAAGTGCCGCACACCGTGAGCGCACTGACCGAGTTGTTCAACGGCGCCTCGGTGGTGCTCAACACCGTGGGTCCCTTCGCCAGGTTCGGAGGCGAGGTGGTGCAGGCCTGTTGGGCTTCCCGATGCCACTACACCGACACGACAGGCGAGCAGGACTGGTTGATCACGCTCGAGCAGGAGTGGGGCACCAAGTTCGCCAATGCCGGCCTGCTGCTCGCGCCGGGCATCGCGCAGATGTACACCACCGGCGAGATCGCCGCGCAGCTGTGCCTGGAGACGCCCGGCCTCGACACGCTGGATATCGCCGTGTTCTGGGGCGGCAGCCCGACCATCGCCTCGACCCAGACCATCCTGGTCAACGCCGCGATGGCAAAAGCCTACTATTTGGAACAGAACAAGTATGTCGAGCATCAGCCCGACGCCGGTCTCTACAACCTCGCCATCCCCGGCCAGCATGAGCTGGCGCTGGCGCTGCCCTGGGGCGGCACCTCGCACCCGGTGTGGTTCAAGCGCGATCCGCGCGTTGCCAACGTGAAGGTGCTGGGCGGCGTGTTCAACCGCGCGCTGATGCTGGGCGTGCCGCAGATCGTCGCCGCCGCGCTGGATGCGACCAAGGACATGAGCCCCGACGACCGCTATGCCGCGTTGGCGCAGACTGCCGCCGGCGTGATGAACACCATGCCGCCGCGGGAGAACCCGCGCGTCAACAAGTCGCTGGATTCGGTGCATGCCTCCGGCCCGTTGGGGCGCGCGCACTGCGTCATCAACGGCAACAGCAATTACAAGCAGACCGGCTTGCTGCAGGCCTATGCCGCGGCGCACCTGCTGCAGCAGCCGCCCAAGCGCGTGGGCTTCGCCTCCGGCTGCCAGGCATTCGGTCACCACGAGCTCCTCGGCCAGCTGCGGAGCTTCGGGCTGGTCAGCAGACCGGTCCTCACCGTGCACGACTGAGCAGGATGGCGGGTGGCGCGGTCGCGCGCCACCCGCCAGCCGTTTCGGGGATTGATCATGCGCTTTATCGATTACCTCGACAAAGGTGCCTCGCTCGGCGCCGCTGCGCCGTGCCTGACCATGGACGGGCGCGATCTCAGCTATCGCGAGGTGCAGTTGCTGAGCTACCGCGTCGCGCGCGGGCTCGCGCGATCGGGTATTGCTGCTGGCGAGAAGGTCGCAATCCTGTCTGGCAACGATCCGGTCGCGTTTGCGTGCGTGTTTGGCATCTCCCGCGCGGGCTCGGTTTGGTGCCCAATCAATCCGCGCAACGAGGCGGCCGAAAACCGGCTCATCCTCGACCAATTCGACTGCAGCCTGCTGCTGTTCCATTCAAGCTTCGCGCCGATGGTCGAGGCGGTGCGTGCAGAGCTGCCGAAGCTGCGCGTCCTCGTCTGCCTCGATGCCGAGTTGCCCTTCGCGCCCTCGTTCGACGGCTGGCTCGCTGGCCTCCCCACCGACCCATATCAACGCGAGACGGTCGACGATCTCGCGATGATTCCCGGCACCGGCGGCACCACCGGAAAGCCGAAGGGAGTCATGCTGTCGGGCCGCAACATCGAGGCCATGACGGCATTGACGCTGATGGGCTATCCCTTCAAGGGGCGTCCGGTCTATCTCGCGCTCGCGCCGTTGACCCATGCGGCCGGCGTGCTGTGTTTCCCGATCATGGCGCTCGGCGGTCGCATCGTGATCATGCATCACCCCGACATCGCCGAATTCCTCGATTTGATCGAGCGCTACCATGTCACGCACACCTTCCTGCCGCCGACATTGATCTACACATGCTGCTCGATCATCCCAGGCTCGACTCCGCGAAGCTCGGGTCTCTGCAATGCTTCTGGTACGGCGCGGCACCGATCTCGGCCGCACGGCTTGCAGAGGCGCTCCGGCGCATCGGGCCGATGGCGCAGCTGTTCGGTCAGACGGAAGCGCCGATGATGATTTCGATGATGGCACCTGGCGAGCATTACAATGCTGATGGCACGATCGCGATGGAGCGCCTCGCCTCGGCGGGGCGAATCAGCCCGTTGGTGCAGGCCGGCATCATGGATGGCGACGGCAACTTGCTGCCGACCGGTTCACGCGGCGAGATCGTGGTCCGCGGCTCGCTGGTGATGCAAGGCTACTACAAAAACCCTGAAGCCACGGCGGAGGCCTCCGCGCATGGCTGGCACCACACTGGCGACATCGGCTACGTCGACGACGAGGGTTACCTCTATATTGTCGACCGCGCCAAGGACATGATCATCACCGGCGGGTTCAACGTCTACTCGATCGAGGTCGAGAACGCGCTGCGGGCGCATGAGGCGGTGCAGGATTGCGCCGTGATCGGCCTTCCGGACGACAAATGGGGTGAGCGGATCGTCGCCGTGGTGCAGCCCCGTGCCGGCCAGAGCGTCGATGCGACGGCGCTGGCGGCCTTCGTCAAGCAGCGGATCGGCAGCGTCAAGACACCGAAGCAGATCGAAGTCTGGCACGATCTGCCGCGCTCCAAGGTCGGCAAGGTGCTGAAGCCGGATATCCGAGCGCGGCTGGCAGGTCGCTCCGGCGGTTAGTTAGTTCGAAAGCCGCTCCAGCACGTCGCGCACCAGCCCTTGCAGAAGATCGAGCTTGTAGGCCGTCATCGGCAATGGTTTGGCGCCCGAACTCGCCGCTTTCGCTGCTTCCGCGATCGATCTCGCATTGGCAGTCTTGCCACTGAGCGCGACTTCCACCGCGGTGAGGCGAAGCGGCACGGGCGCGACGCCGCCGGCAGCGAGACGCACGAGCTGGAACTTGCCGCCGGCGATCACGACGCGGGCGCAGAGCTCCACCAGCGGCCATTCCGCATAGGTCCGGCTGATCGCCCGCTTGTAGGAAGCGCGCTCGCCCTGAAGCGGAGCGGGAAGCGCAATGCTCTTGATCATCTCGCCTGCTGCGAGTGTATGATCGGCGTGCGAGACCGAGCCGTCGCCGAGCAGGCCTGCAATCGTCAATCCGCTGCGCCGGTCCGTGGTGATGGTCGCATCATAGGCGAGCAGAGCCGCCGCCATGGTCGAAGGATGCGGCGCGACGCACGGGCCGAGGTCGAAGGCAACGCCATAGAGATGATTGCCGGACCGGGCAGGGCAGGTGCTGCCGCCTTTCTTCAGGCAATCAATGTCGGCCCGGCGGAAATACCAGCAGCGTGAACGCTGCGCGAGATTGCCGCCGAGCGTTGCAACCTGGCGCACCTGTGGCGTGGCGAGCCCTTGCGCGCTCGCCGCAATACCGGGATAGGCAGCGGCGATGCGCGCGTCGGTCGCGATCGTGGCGATGGTGGTCAGCGCGCCGATCTGGGCTGCTCCGTCGGCGTCCCAGGTGATCGTCTTGTCGCCGCTGGCCGAGATATCGATCAGCATTCCCTGCGACACGCCGCTGCGGCGGCGTTCGCTGAAGTCGGTGCCTCCGGCGCGGAATTCCGGCGTGGGCTTGGCAGTGGGCTTGGCGGTCATGACGGCGACACTCATGCTGCATCCCTCCCTTTCAGCGCGGCGACCAGACGATCGGGCCGGAACGGAATTTCGGTCAGTCTCACGCCGATCGCATCGCGGATGGCGTTGGCGATCGCGGGCGAGGTCGGCACGGTGGCGACTTCGCCGATGCCGACGCTGCCGCCCGGCACATGCTCGAAACCGGCCTCGTCGAAATGCACTTCCAGTTTCGGCATGTCGGCAATCCCCGGAATGCGGTAATCCTCCATGCTGCCGCTCAGGATGTGGCCGCTCAAAGGATCGGTCTCCCGCGACTCATAGAGTGCGTAGCCGATGCCCTGGATCACCGCGCCCGCGGCCTGGCTTCGCGCCAGCGCCGGCGCGGCGAGCTTGCCGATCGCGAGGCCCGTATAGGCGTTGAGCACGCGCACATGGCCGAGCCAGGTATCGACCTCGACTTCCATCACCTGGACCGAGCTCGGCACGCCGGCGCCGACCACCATGTGGTTCATCAGACGCAGCACCCAACCGAACACCCGGCCCATGATGCCCGCCTCGTGCAGAGCGGGCCTGACGCCGGGCGGCGGCCTGCCGTCCTCCTGGCGTCTCGCCGACACGGCGATATCGGGAGAAGCCGCGATCATCTCGCGCCACGGCGCGTTCGAGCCCGGAGCAGGTGTGCGAGACGCGGTGCGCTTGATTTCCGCTTTCAGCTTGTCGATGGCAAGCAAGGTCGGCGGCACCACCGAGGCGGTGACGCGGCTGCCGCCGGAGCCAGGTCCGGGGGGCAGGTTGGAGCGGCCGATGCGAACGTCCACATCCTGCGGCTCGAGATCGAACGCCTTCGCGACGGTGTTCGCGATCACGCTGCGCGTGCCCGTGCCGATATCCTGTACCGCGCAGCTTGCGACGATGCGGCCGCCCTTGATCGCGAGTTCGACCGAGGAGCCGGTCTGCCAGAGATAGAGCCAGTAGCCGGTGGCGACGCCGACGCCGCGCCGGTAGCGGCCGGTTTGCGAGGCGGCCGGCTTGCGGCTCTTCCACACGTCGAGGCCGGCGGCCCAGTCGTACAATCGCTGGCGGTTGGGATCGGGATCCCAGAGCCTGCGCAATTGAATCGGATCGACCTTCATGCGCAGCGCCGCTTCGTCGACCGCCTGCTCCAGCGCAAACGACATCGGTGGACCGCCGGGGCCGCGGAACGGCGCGCCGGGCGGCAAATTGCTGAGCACGTCGAAGTCGACGAGCTCTTTTGCTTCGGCCGGATAGATCAGCCGCGCCAGGCCGGCGATCAGCGAGTTCACGGCGGCGCCGGTATCCGCATGGGCGGTGAGCGACAGCGCCTTGAGGCGGCCTTCCGCCGAAGGCAGCAAGGACAGCTTCAGCTCGGCGGCCGGACGATAGCCGGCGACGGAAAGCTCTTCTTCACGATCGAAGGCGACACGCACCGGCGCCTTCGCGGCGCGCGCAAGCTCGATTGCGGCGATGGTCTCCAGCCCGACGCTGCCCTTGGAGCCGAACCCGCCGCCGACATGATCGGCGATCACACGCACCTTGTCGTGCGGAAGGCCATAACGCTTGGCGATCTTCTCCATGCTCTCGTGAATGGCCTGGGTCGAGATGTGCACAATGAGCTGATCGCCATCGAACCTGGCCACCGCGGCATGTGGTTCGAGGCTTGCGTGCTGTTGCGTCGAGACGCGGAAGGTTTCCTCGACCAGCAGCGGATTGCGTTGCGCCCGCGCTTCGTCGAGCCAGCTCCTGGCCTGCTTGGCCTTTTGCGAGAACGGCGCCGAAGGCCCGCGCACATTGCCCTTCCACGACACCGGAGCGCCGCCGGCGCCCTCGGACACGTTGCCGGCACGTTTGCGGTCCTTCTTTTCGAACACGACTGGCGCATCGTCGCGTCGCGCTGCATCGAGCCCGATCACCGCGGGCAAAGGTTCGGGCTTGAAGCTGATCGCGGCAATTGCCTTCAGTGCGGTGCCGCGATCCCTGGCCGCGACGGCTGCAATCGGCGCGCCGACGAAGCGGACCATGTTGTCGTCGTCGAGCAGCGGAACGACCGCGGCAACACCGGCAATGGCGCGCGCCGGCGCCAGATCAAGCTCCGTGATCCTCGCATGCGCGACGTGCGCGCGCAGGATGACGCCTTCGAGCTGGCCGTCATGGCGGATGTCGACGGTGTAGCGGGCCAGTCCCGTCACCTTGTCGCGGGCTTCCAGCCGCGGCGCGATGGGATCGTTGCCGTCGAAGCGGCCTGAACAAGCCTCCGCCACCGCGCGAAAAATGCCTTCATAGGCGCCGCAGCGGCAGAGATGTCCCGATAGCGCGGCGGCGATCTCCTCGCGCGAGGGTGTCGCCGCGCCCCTGGTCGCGCGCCAGCCGTCATGGAAGGCGGTGGCTTCGACGACGAAGCCGGGCGTGCAGAAGCCGCATTGCAGGGCGTCGTGCGCCATGAACGCCTTCTGCACCGGATGCAATCCGGCTGCTCCGACGCCCTCGATGGTCGTCAGCGATTTGCCGGCGGCCGCCCGCGCCGGCAACAGGCAGCTCACGACGGGCGTGCCGTCGAGCAGCACGGTGCAGGCGCCGCAGACGCCGGAGCCGCAGACGAGTTTGGTGCCGGTGAGGCCGCCATCGCGGATCACGTCGATCAAGAGCGCATCCGGATCGTCGGGCAGCACCAGGGGCCGTCCATTGATGGTCGTGGTGGTCATTTTCGAACTCCCGGTTTGCGGTGGGACTTCTTTGCGGACGGCGCCATTGCGCCGGCGATCAGCATGCGCAGCATGGTCTCGAGCTGTTTCAGGAACGCGTCGACCGGCTGCATGGAAGGGAAAGCGGATTTGGTGCCGTGGATCGCCATCTCGACGCAGCGCGCGAGCTCGCGCACGCTGACGCCGCTTTCGAGGTTAAGCTTTCGCTTGCGGCACACCCGCGCGATCGTGGTTGCGATCTCGTCGGCGAAACGGTTGGAATAGCTCTGGTAGAGGTCGCGCGCCTGCGCGAGGTGCTCGGAAAACAGCTCCTCGGTGTGGGGCGAGTCCTTGAGCGAAGCGAGCAGCGACTGCATCCGCGCGCCGATTTCGGCGACCAGGATGTCGGCAAGCTCGAGGCCGGCCTCTTCCGCCGCCTTCGCTGCCGCGATTTCGGCAGCGAGCCCCTGCTCGTAGATCCGCTCGAGCACGGCGCGAAACAGCGCCTCCTTGGAGGCGAAGTGATGATAGAGCGCCTGCCGCGTCAGTCCGGCTTCCTCGGCCGCCTGCTCGATCGAGGAGCGGCGGAAGCCGTGGCGCCGGAACACGCGCAAGGCGGCGTCGAGGATCCGGTCCTGGGGAGGGGCCTTGGCCTGCATGTTGTCAGATTTGACAAAGATGCAGGAACTGTCAAATCACGGATTGATGAGGTCTCGTGCGCGCACGAAGGCCGCCCCGCACGCCAGGGCTATCGGAGTTGAGAGTTTTCCCCTGCGGCCATCCTTCAGACGCCCGCCTGAGGCGGGCTCCTCAGGATGAGGGCGGGGTGCGCGGCAGCAGTTTCAACGGGCACTGACGCTGATGAGCCTCATCCTGAGGAGGCGCGTCAGCGCCGTCTCGAAGGACGAGGCGTGCGCGCAGACCGCCGCCACAAGTCATATGTGATAGCCAGTGTCCCCACCCGGGCAGGGACATCACCTCTCAAATGAAAACGGGCACGCCTTCTTGCGAAGGCATGCCCGCCAAAACTCTATTCGTGCGACGCGCGTGCTTTAGTGCACGCTCACCGCTTGCAGCTCGTTGCTCCAGGCGTTGGCGACCGCGGCTTCCCGGCTGTCGGTCAGCATGATCGGCGTGCCGTCGGCGGCGTGGAGGGCGAACAGCTTGAGGCCCGGCGCGATCTTGGGCGCCTCGGGGAACAGGTCCGGCACGTCTTCGGAACGGATCTGCTTCACATAGGCGATATGGCCTTCGCCCAGGGTTGCCAGCGTCTCCGGAGAGACGTTCTTGGCTTCGTATTCGAACGCAACGTGACCTTCACTCATGGTCTCGACTCCTCTGGAACACTAAGCGGTCGAGTCCGCTACTCGTTCCATTATTCGTGCTCATTGATAGCGATTGTCTTAACGATCCGCTCCGGTTCAGGCCGGGCCAGATCGATCGACAACAGCCCGTTCTTCAGATCCGCACCCAGCACCAGCATCCCCTCCGCCAGCACGAAGGTGCGCTGGAAGTGGCGCGCGGCGATGCCGCGATGGATGTATTGCCGGGATTTGTCGTCCTGCTGCCGCCCGCGGATCACGAGCTGGTTTTCCTCAATGGTTACATCGAGTTGGTCGCGCGTAAATCCGGCGACCGCCAGCGTGATGCGCAAACGCTCGGGCTGGCCGTCCGTGCGGTCGCACCTCTCGATATTGTAGGGAGGATAACCGTCGGCGCCTTTGACGACCCGATCGAGCACGCGCTCGATCTCGTCGAAGCCCAGCAGGAAAGGACTGGAGAGCGTTGGAACACGAGACATAGTTTACAAAGTCCTCTCGAAGCGACTTTGGTGCATCAGGGCCCGCGAACGGCACCCCTTGATCAGCAATATGGGCATGTTCCCCTGTGGGTTCAAGCAGGTAGCGGGGATCGCTGTGGATGGGCGATTTTCCCCACTCGCCGGATGTCTCCGGTTCGTCATGGCCGGCATGACCAATTTCGAGGCGATTTATCCCAGCAAAAACAAACCCCCTCCTACTGTGCATGGGGTTGTTTTCGCACTTTTGTTGTCTGGCTCTTCGGATCCCCTCAGGCCTCGATCCGCTTCCGACCGTCGCCGCTGAACAGATGCAGCTTCGCCCGCACCGCCGCGACGCGGATTCTCGCGCCGATGGCGGGGGCCTGGGTTCCGGGAATGCGGACGATGACCTCGCCGGGCGGCAGCTCGCCGGGCGTGGCGGCGACGCGCTGGTCCTCCTGTTCGCGGGAGCCGTAGACGAAGGTTTCGGCGCCGACGCGCTCGATCGCTTCCACGGTGAGCGGCAGGGCGACGCCGCCGGCCGGCGTCTCGTCGGTGATGACAAAATCCTCCGGGCGGATGCCGAGGATGCCGGCATCGGCAGCAGTGCTGCCGGCGAGCTGCGAGCGGATCTCCTCGGGCCGCGTCGACATCAGGTTCATCGGCGGGGCGCCGATGAAGGAGGCGACGAAGGTCGTCGCCGGCTTCTCGTAGATCGCCAGCGGATTGCCGACCTGCTCGACCTGGCCGCCGTTCATCACGACGAGGATGTCGGCGAGCGTCATCGCCTCGAGCTGGTCATGGGTGACGTAGATCGACGTCGTGTTGAGCCGGCGCTGCAACTTGCGGATCTCGACCCGCATCGCGATGCGCAGCTTGGCGTCGAGGTTGGAGAGCGGCTCGTCGAACAAAAACACCTTCGGCTGGCGCACGATGGCGCGGCCCATGGCGACGCGCTGGCGCTGGCCGCCGGAGAGCTGGCGCGGCTTGCGCTCCAGCATGGCGGAGAGCTCGAGCACGCGCGCGGCTTCCTCGACCCGGGTCTTGATCTCGGCCTCGGCCATGCCGCGGTTGCGCAGGCCATAGGCCATGTTGTTGTAGACGCTCATATGCGGATAGAGCGCGTAGTTCTGGAACACCATCGCGATGTCGCGATCGGCGGGTTCGATCTGGTTGACGACGCGGCCGCCGATGTCGATCTCGCCGCCGGTGACCGTCTCCAGCCCCGCGACCATGCGCAGCAGCGTGGACTTGCCGCAGCCGCTTGGTCCGACCAGCACGCAGAACTGTCCGTCGCCGACATCGACGTCGACGCCCTTGATGGCCTCGAAGCCGCCGGGATAGGTTTTGCGGACGCTGCGCAGGGTGACGTTGGCCATAAGTCTCTACTTCTCCGTCTCGACCAGGCCGCGCACGAACAATTTCTGCATGGCGACGACGACGAACACCGGCGGCAGCATGGCCAGCACGGCGGTTGCCATCACGATCGGCCATTCGGTCAGCGCGTCGGTGGTGGTGATCATCTTGCGGATGCCGATCTGGATCGTCTGCATGTCGTCGCGCGTGGTGATCAAGAGCGGCCAGAGATATTGATTCCAGCCGAGAATGAACAGGATCACGAACAGCGCCGCCATGTTGGTGCGCGACAGCGGCAGCAGCGTATCCCAGAAGAAGCGCAAGGGGCCGGCGCCGTCGATGCGCGAGGCCTCCAACAGCTCGTCCGGCACGGTCATGAAGAACTGGCGGAACAGCAGCGTCGCGGTGGCCGATGCGATCAGCGGCAGCGACAGGCCGGCATAGCTGTCGAGCATGTGCAGGTCGGCGACGATCTTGTAGGTCGGATAGATGCGGACCTCGACCGGGAGCATCAGGGTGATGAAGATGAGCCAGAAGATCGGCATCCGGAACGGGAAGCGGAAATACACGATCGCATAGGCCGAGATGATCGAGATCGCGATCTTGCCCACCGCGATCAGCAGCGCCATCACCAGCGAGTTCAGCATCATGTTGCCGACCGGCTCGCGGGTCGAGCCGCTCGTGCCGACGAAGATGGTCTGGTAGTAGGTCTCGAAGAAGTGGCCGCCGGGCAGCAGCGACATCTGCCCGTTCGCGATCACCGCGTTGTCCTGGGTCGAGGCGACGATCGCGATGTAGACCGGGAAGGCGACGATCGCGATTCCGATCCATAGGATGATATGGGCGACGTAGCGCCGAAAGCCCTCTTCCTCGACCATCAGTAGGTCACCTTGCGTTCGACGAAGCGGAACTGGATGCCCGTGAGCACGATCACCATGATCATCAGGATCACCGACTGCGCCGCCGAGCTGCCGAGATTGCCGCCGAGCAGGCCGTCGGAATAGACCTTGTAGACCAGCGTCTCGGTCGACTTGCCGGGGCCGCCGCGGGTCATGGTGTCGATGATGCCGAACGTGTCGAAGAAGGCGTAGACGATGTTGACGACCAGGAGGAAGAAGATGGTCGGCGACAGCAGCGGGAAGGTCACGGTCCAGAACCTGCGCATCGGGCGCGCGCCGTCGATCGCGGCGGCCTCGAGCACGCTTCTGGGGATGCTCTGCAGGCCGGCGAGGAAGAACAGGAAGTTGTAGGAGATCTGCTTCCAGGCGGCGGCCAGGATGATCAGCGATGCGGCCTGGTCGCCGTCGAGCAGCGGATTCCAGTCGATGCCCAGCGTCCGCAGGTACCGCGAGAGCACGCCGAGCGAGGGATGCAGCATGAAGATCCAGAGCACGCCGACCACGGGCGGCGCCACCGCATAGGGCCAGATCAGCAGCGTGCGGTAGAGCATCGAGCCGCGCAGCGGCTTGTCCGCCATCACGGCGAGCAGCAGCGCGAACGACAGCGACGACACCGCGATCGCGAACGAGAAGAAGAAGGTGCGCAGGATCGCCTCGAAATAGGCGCGCTCCCTGAACAGCTCGAGATAATTGTCGAACCAGACGAAGCTGGTCGAGAGGCCGAAGGCGTCCTGGAGCAGGAAGGACTGGATCACCGCCTGCAAGGCCGGCCAGTAGAAGAAAATCAGGACGATCGCGAGCTGCGGCGCAACCAGCGCATAGGGCAACAGCTTCGACTGGAAAATGGCTTGCTTTTGCATGATGCCCCAGAAGCGGCAGGCCGGTGACGGCCTGCCGCTGGTCGCCTTACTTCACGGCGGTCTTTTCGAACTGGCGCAGCATGGTGTTGCCGCGCTCGACGGCGGCGTCCAGCGCCTGCTTGGCGGTCTTCTTGCCGGCCAGCGCCTGCTCGATCTCCTCCGCCCAGACGTCACGGAGCTGCACCATGTTGCCGAGGCGCAGGCGCGCGCGAGTTCTCGGTCGGCTCCTTGTTGGTCAGCTCGAGCAGCGGCGTCTCGAGATAGGGCTGGTCCTTGTAGAAGCCCTCGGCCTTGGCCTTATCATAGGCCGCCTTGGTGATCGGCAGATAGCCGGAGGCCTTGTGGATGTAGACCTGGCGATCGGTGTCCGAGAGGAAGGTGAGGAACTTCGCGACGCCCTTGTAATCGTCCGCCGGCTTGCCGCCCATCACCCAGAGCGAGGCACCGCCGATGATCGAGTTCTGCGGCGCGCCCTTGGCGTCCGGATAATAGGGCATCGGCACCGCGGTGAAGGCGAACTTGGCCTGCGCCTTGACGTTGCCGAAGAACGCCGACGAGGTCAGGTAGAGCGGGCATTCGCCCGACGTGAAGCGGCCTTCGCCGGTATTGGTGCGGCCGGCATAGTCGTAGGTCTTGTCCTTCTGGAGCTCGACCAGGTTTTCGAGATGCTTGACCTGGAGCGGTCCGTTGAAGGAGAGCACGGTGTCGAAGCCGTCGAGGCCGTTGGCCTTGGTCGCCAGCGGCACGTTGTGCCAGGCGGACAGCTGCTCGAGATTGACCCAGGTGATCCAGGAATTGGAGAAGCCGCAGGTGGCATGGCCGGCCGCCTTCAGCTTCTTGGCGGCGTCGAACACGTCAGGCCAGGTCTTCGGGATCTCGACATTGGCCTTCTTCAGCTCGTCGAGGTTGACCCACATCACGGTCGACGACGAGTTGAAGGGGAAGGACAGCATCTCGCCCTTCGAGGTCGAGTAGTAGCCGGTGATCGCGGGAAGATAGGCCTTCGGATCGAACTTCTCGCCGGTCTCGGCCATCAGCTTGTACACCGGCTTCACGGCGCCGGTCGCAGCCATCATGGTGGCGGTGCCGACCTCGAACACCTGCATGATGTGCGGCGCGTTGCCGGCGCGGAACGCGGCGATGCCGGCGTTCATCGTATCGGCGTAGTTGCCCTTGTAGGTCGGGATCACCTTGTAGTCGCTCTGCGTGGTGTTGAAGTCGTTGGCGAGCTTGACGATGACGTCGTTGTTGGCGCCGGTCATCGCGTGCCACCACTGGATTTCGGTCACGGCAAGTGCCGGCGAGGCGCCGAGACCAACCGTGAGCGCGACAGCCGCAGCCGCGCCAAAATGTCGAAGAGCCATCAAGAAAACCTCCCTTGCCCGTCACTAAGAAGCGCTTGCGCTAGCAGCGCCATATGACGTTCACATGACTGTGTAAGCGGGAGAAACGAAAGCAGCAAGCGCCGGCAAATGGGAAGTCGTCAAATAGGCGAAACACGGAGCGGTCAGCCACCGCCGTTCGCGCTGCACATGCGTGCGCGCGCCGCAGTGCGGCATTGGTTGATGTGAAGGGTGAGGGCCCCTAGCGTTTCCGCGCGGGACCGCAGACCGTGCCTTTTTCGACCATCGCGTCGATCTCGGCCTTGGAGTAGCCGAACTCACCCAGCACCTCGGCGGCGTGCTGGCTGAATTTGGGCGGCACGCGGCGCAGGCTGGGCTTGCTGCGGTCAAGCCGGATCGGCGAGGCGACGCCCTTGTACCAGTCCTTCTCGATAATATCGCCACGCGCGATCGTGTGCGGGTTGGTCAGCGCCTGGTCGATCTTCTGCACGGGGCCAGCGGGCAGGCCGGCCGCGAGCAGGCGGTTGCACAGCGGCTCGGCCTCGTGCTGGCTGAACACGGCGGCAAGCTCGGCGCGCAGCGCCTCGCGATTGGCGATGCGGTCCTTGTTGCGGGCAAAGCGCGGGTCGGTGCCGAGCTCGGGCTTGCCGATCTCCTTGGCGAGCTTGCGGAAGGTGCCGTCGTTGCCGACGCCGATGAAGATGTTGTCGGTCTTGGTCGGGAAGATGGCGTAAGGCACGAGGTTCGGATGCTCGTTGCCGGTGAGCGAGGGCGGCTTGCCATGCATGAAATAATTCGCGGTGTGCGGATGCATGATGGCAAGGCCGGTCTCGTACAACGTCGTCTCCAGGAACTGGCCCTTGCCCGAACGCTGCCGCTCCGACAGCGCCATCAGGATGCCGATCGCCGCATAAAGTCCGGTGGTGATGTCGACCAGCGGCACGCCGATCCGCATCGGCCCGCTCTCGGGCGAGCCGGTCGCCGCGATCATGCCGGTCATGGCCTGGATGATGGCGTCATAGCCTGGGTTGCCGCCGCGCGGGCCGTCAGCGCCGAAGCCGCAGATCCGGCAATGCACGAGGCGCGGAAATTTCTTGCCGAGGACGTCGTTGCCGATGCCCCATTTCTCCAGCGTGCCCGGCTTGAAATTCTCGATCAGGACGTCGGCCGTTTCCAGCATCTTCAGCAGCACGACACGCCCGCCTTCGGAGGCGAGGTCGAGGCCGATCGAGCGCTTGTTGCGGTTGATGCCGACGAAATAGGCCGCATCCTCCTCGTGGAACGGAGGGCCCCATTCGCGCACCTCGTCGCCCGCGGGCGGCTCGACCTTGATCACGTCGGCGCCGTGGTCGGCGAGGATCTGGGTGCAGTAGGGACCGCCGAGCACACGCGTGAGATCGATGACGCGCAGTCCGCTCATGGCACCCGTTGCGGCTTCAGAACTCATGCCTTCGCTTCTCCTGTGTCGGTCGTTCGAGCACAGGCCTAGCGAGGTTTGTTTGCGCCAGCAATGGGCCCTCGCGTAGGGCCGCATGCGCGGCTGCGCTGCCATGCCGCGCGGTGGCAAATTCAGTCGGAAGCGGCCGGCCCGAGGGGGATCCCGGGCCAGCCAATCCGTTCTGCCGATCAGACGACCGTCAGGCGAACGTCGACATTGCCGCGCGTGGCATTGGAGTACGGGCACACCTGGTGGGCCTTGGCGACCAGCGCCTCGGCCTCCGCGCGGGCAAGGCCCGGCAGCGAGACGGCAAGATCGATGTCGAGGCCGAAGCCGCCTTCCGAGCGCGGGCCGATGCCGACGGTCGAGGTGACGGAGGCATCGGCCGGAACCTTCGGGCCGCCCTGCGAAGCCACGAACTTCATCGCGCCGATGAAGCAGGCAGCATAGCCCGCCGCGAACAGCTGCTCGGGATTGTTGCCGGCGCCGCCGCCACCGCCGAGCTCCTTCGGCGTGGTGAGTTTGACGTCGAGCGCGCCGTCGAGGGTCGCAGCATGGCCGTCGCGGCCGCCGGTGGCCTTGGCGCTGGTCTTGTAGAGGACGTTCACGGACATTTTCGTCTCCTCGGGTCTTTCCAGGTTGGGGTGTGAGCTTTATCGCAGGCAATTAGATTGCGCGCAATCTAAATCGGCGCGTCTCACATTTAATTGTTCGCAATTGAATGCGCCGCCGGCCGGGCCCAGAATGGGAGAAACGCACGAGATTCGTCATGGCCCGGAAATCAACGGCGGTCGACCCGCTTCGCCTCGACAACCAGATCTGCTTCGCGGTCTATTCCGCCACGCACGCCTTCAACCGCGTCTACAAGCCGCTGCTCGATCGGCTCGGCCTGACCTATCCGCAATATCTGGTCATGCTGGTGCTGTGGGAGCGCGACGACGTGCCGGTGAAGGACATCGGCGAGAAGCTGTTCCTGGATTCGGGCACGCTGACGCCGCTGCTCAAGCGGCTCGAGGCCGCCCATCTCGTCAAGCGCACCCGCTCGCGCGAGGACGAACGCCAGGTGTTGATCGCCTTGACGCCGCAGGGCCATGCACTGAAGGAAAAGGCGCGCGCCGTGCCGCACTCGATCCTGGCGGCATCGGACTGCTCGGTGTCGGAGCTGGTGGCGATGAAAGACGAGATCGTCGCGCTGAGGGATCGGCTGAATGCGGTGATCGGGGAGTAGGGGTTAGAGCCGCTTCTTGGCGAAGGCGCGACCGGACGCTGACTTCAAGTACTTCTCGAATGCGACGGCCTGCTTCTCGTTGCTGAATGCGACGTAAGTCTTGAGACGCCAAGGCCCGTATTTCGAGGTGTGGGGCGCCTCGCCAGCATTGTGCTTTGCTAGTCTGGTTCGCAGGTCGTCGGTGATCCCGACATAAAAGTGAAGGGAATCGAGGCTCTCAGAATGTAGACGTATTTCACGGCACACTCCCCAGTCGTCGAGGGGGAGCTTACACCCGCGTTCTATCTGATGGGGCCCGGCTTCGCCCTTCGGGCTACGCCGCGGCAGCCTTCGCTCACTTCGCTACGATGGAGCGGGGCTGGCTTGCCGAGCCGTAGCTCGCGAAGCGAGCGAAGGCTGGTGGAGCCAGGCGGGATCGAACCGCCGACCTCTTGCATGCCATGCAAGCGCTCTCCCAGCTGAGCTATGGCCCCTTAACCTTAGACGGGGTGAACCTGGTCGATCACCCCGGACCGGCGAGCCTTTCCGACTCGCGCGGTGCACCCTTTTTCACAGATCAGGGCTGATCTCAAGTCTCTTCATCACCTCCGACATCACCAATGATGTCGGTCACGTCCTCATCGCCCTCTTCCTCGTCGGCAATGAAGGTCGAATCGTCGTCATCATCGTCGTCGAGGGTCTCGTCGACCTCGATATCGTCCTCCGATTCGGGCACGACGGCCTTGACCTTGCCGGTGTTCTCCTCGGCATCGGCCTCCTCGAGCGAGACCAATTCCTCGGCCTCTGCCGGCTCCGGCGCGTTGTCCTGGGCCATGTTGCGGGCCTCGGCCCCACGAGGCGCGCGCGCAGGAGCAACCGGAGCGATCGGCACCACTTCGCCGGTATAGGGCGAGATCACCGGATTCTTGTTGAGGTCATAGAACTTCTTGCCCGTGGTCGGGCAAATACGTTTGGTTCCGAGTTCGGACTTGGCCACGGCAGGAATCCTGGGAATGTCTGAAAAGCGGTGCTTCACTTGGCTAGTTGGCGGCCCGCTGTCAATAGCGCATTACGGGAGAACGACATGCCCGTGACGGGGCGCGGACCATGTGATACCTGCGCGCCAGCCCATCGGGCCTATTCAAGGACACAATCTTGACCCATTCCGACCAACCGAGACCGCTCCAGTCTCGCGCCAGCGGTCCCCTGACCGGGAAAGTACGGGTGCCCGGCGACAAGTCGATCTCCCACCGCGCCCTGATCCTGGGCGCGCTCGCGGTCGGCGAGACCAGAATTTCGGGCCTGCTCGAGGGCGAGGACGTCCTCAACACTGCCAAATCGATGCAGGCGCTGGGCGCCAGGGTCGAGCGCACCGGCGATTTCGCCTGGAGGGTCAACGGCGTCGGGGTCGGAGGCTTCGCCCAGCCCAGGGCGCCGCTGGATTTCGGCAATTCCGGCACCGGCTGCCGGCTGGTCATGGGCGCCGCCGCCGGCTGCCCGATTTCGGCGGTGTTCGACGGCGATGCCTCGCTGCGCAGCCGTCCCATGCGCCGGATCCTCGATCCCTTGGAAAAGATGGGTGCCAAGGTCACCGCGGGCAGCGAGGGCGGGCGCCTGCCGCTGACCCTCCAGGGCGCGCGCGATCCGCTGCCGATCACCTACAAGACCCCGGTCGCCTCGGCCCAGATCAAATCGGCCGTGCTGCTGGCGGGCCTGGCTGCTCCCGGCGCCACCACGGTGATCGAGACCGAGGCCAGCCGCGACCACACCGAGCTGATGCTGAGGCATTTCGGTGCCGACATCACCTCGGTCCAGGAAGGCCAGCACGGCCGCCGCATCACGCTGGTCGGCCAGCCCGAGCTGCACGGCGCCAATGTCGTGGTGCCCGCCGATCCCTCGTCGGCCGCCTTCCCGATCGTCGCGGCGCTGATCGTCGAGGGCTCCGATGTCGTGCTGTCCGATGTCATGACCAATCCGCTGCGCACCGGCCTGTTCACCACGCTGCGCGAAATGGGCGCCTCCATCGAGGAGAGCGAAGTGCGGGGCGATGCCGGCGAGCCGATGGCGCAATTGCGCGTGCGCGCCTCGAAACTGCGCGGCGTCGAGGTGCCGCCGGAGCGCGCGCCGTCGATGATCGACGAATATCTGGTGCTGGCGGTGGCGGCGTCGTTCGCCGAAGGCACCACGATCATGCGCGGCCTGCAGGAGCTGCGCGTCAAGGAATCCGATCGCCTGGAGGCGACCGCCGCCATGCTCCGCGTCAACGGTGTCAAGGTCGAGGTCTCCGGCGACGATCTGATCGTCGAGGGCCGCGGCCACGTCCCGGGTGGCGGCACTGTCGCCACCCACATGGACCATCGCATCGCGATGTCCGCGCTGGTGATGGGCTGCGCCTCCGATCAGCCCGTGACCGTCGACGACACCGCCTTCATCGCCACCAGCTTTCCGGATTTCATTCCGATGATGCGTTCGTTAGGGGCCGAGTTCTCATGATCATCGCCATCGACGGGCCCGCGGCCTCGGGCAAGGGGACGCTCGGCAAGCGTCTCGCCCACCATTACGGCTATCGTCATCTCGATACCGGCGTGATCTATCGTGCGGTGGCCTATGCCCTGATGCAGTCAGGGCACGATCTCAACGACGAGGCGGCTGCGGTGCAGGCCGCATTGGAGCTCGATCCCGAAAAGTTCGGCAATCCTGCGCTGAAGACCCAGAAAGCCGGCGAGGGCGCCTCGATCGTCTCGGCAATCCCTCGGGTTCGCGAGGTTCTGGTCAATTTCCAGCGGCAATTCGCCGCCGATCCGCCGGGCGCCGTGCTCGACGGCCGGGATATTGGAACCGTGATCTGCCCCCACGCCGACGTGAAGATCTTCGTGGTCGCCGACCCCAAGGTCCGCGCCCGTCGCCGCACCATGGAAGCCAGGGCGCGGGGCGAGGATGCGGACGAGGCGGCCGTGCTCGCCGACATCCTCCAGCGCGACGAACGCGACAAGAACCGGCCGATTGCGCCTTTAAAACCGGCCCCGGATGCTTACTTGCTAGATAACTCCCAACTGGATATAGAAGGCGGCGTCCGGGCCGCCATCGACATTATCGAGGCTGTCCGAGCGGGCCGGTCGCGGGGTTAAGCCGCCGCCGTCATTGGAGGAAGTGCCCGCTCCCGCTCTTTGAGGTCGATACGCTTCGTCCCGGTTTCGGGACCGGCGCGATCCAGGTTCCGGACAAAGCTTTCAACGTATCGAACGCGCGGGCCTCAGCCGGCCCGCTTCCGCTGCTCTGGTCGCAAGGCCGGGGCAACGAGCGGTCGCTCGAAGGTCTTGCGGACCTTCCGACACTGCGCGCGCGATGCGCCCATGAACCCAACGGCCGGCAAGACATCCGCAACTGGAGAACAAATGGCTTCGACTTCTGCTGATACCTATAGCCCGTCGCGCGACGATTTCGCCGCGATGCTCGACGAGTCCTTCGCAGGCGGCAACCTGCAGGAAAGCTCCGTCGTCAAGGGCAAGGTGGTTGCAATTGAAAAGGACATGGCCGTCATCGACGTCGGCCTGAAGACCGAGGGCCGCGTTGCGCTGCGCGAATTTTCCGGCCCCGGCCGTGACAGCGACCTCAAGGTCGGCGACGAGGTGGAAGTGTTCCTCGATCGCATCGAGAACGCCCTCGGCGAAGCCGTGCTGTCGCGCGACAAGGCGCGCCGCGAAGAGAGCTGGGGCAAGCTGGAGAAGGCGTTCCAGAACAACGAGAAGGTCAACGGCGTCATCTTCAACCAGGTCAAGGGCGGCTTCACCGTCGACCTCGACGGAGCCGTGGCCTTCCTGCCGCGCTCGCAGGTCGACATCCGTCCGATCCGCGACGTTGCGCCGCTGATGAACAACTCGCAGCCGTTCCAGATCCTCAAGATGGACCGTCGCCGCGGCAACATCGTGGTGTCCCGCCGCACGGTGCTCGAAGAGACCCGCGCCGAGCAGCGCCAGGAGCTGGTGCAGAACCTCGAAGAGGGTCAGGTCATCGACGGCGTGGTCAAGAACATCACCGACTACGGTGCGTTCGTCGACCTCGGCGGCATTGACGGCCTCCTGCACGTCACCGACATCGCGTGGCGCCGCGTCAACCATCCGACCGAGGTGCTCTCGATCGGCCAGACCGTGAAGGTCAAGATCATCAAGATCAACCACGAGACGCACCGCATCTCGCTGGGCATGAAGCAGCTGCTGGACGATCCGTGGCAGGGCATCGAAGCCAAGTACCCGCTGGGTGCCCGCTTCACCGGTCGCGTCACCAACATCACCGACTACGGTGCGTTCGTCGAACTCGAGCCGGGCATCGAAGGCCTGATCCACGTCTCCGAGATGTCGTGGACCAAGAAGAACATGCACCCCGGCAAGATCGTGTCGACCTCGCAGGAAGTCGACGTGCAGGTGCTGGAAGTCGATTCCGTCAAGCGCCGCATCTCGCTCGGCCTCAAGCAGACCATGCGCAACCCCTGGGAGGTCTTCGTCGAGAAGCATCCGACCGGTTCGGTGGTCGAGGGCGAGGTCAAGAACAAGACCGAGTTCGGTCTGTTCCTGGGTCTCGAGGGCGACGTCGACGGCATGGTCCACCTCTCCGATCTCGACTGGAAGCTTCCGGGCGAGCAGGTGATCGACAACTACAAGAAGGGCGACATGGTGAAGGCCGTGGTGCTCGATGTGGACGTCGAGAAGGAGCGCATCTCGCTCGGCATCAAGCAGCTCGAAGGCGACCCCTTCGCCGAGCCGGGCGATGTCAAGAAGGGCGCGGTCGTGACCTGCGAAGTGCTCGAAGTGAAGGAGAGCGGTATCGAGGTGAAGATCGCTGGTACCGACTTCACCACCTTCATCAAGCGCTCCGAGCTCGCCCGTGACCGCAACGACCAGCGCGCCGAACGCTTCGCCGTCGGTGAGAAGGTCGACGCCCGCGTGATCCAGTTCGACAAGAAGGCCCGCAAGGTCCAGGTGTCGATCAAGGCGCTCGAAGTCGCCGAAGAAAAGGAAGCCATCGCGCAGTACGGCTCCTCGGATTCGGGTGCGACGCTCGGCGACATCCTCGGCACCGCGCTCAAGAACCGCGACAGCAAGTAAGCGAAACGTTCGTTTTGCTGCATCAAGGCCCCGGCGCAAGCCGGGGCTTTTTTATTGCGGCATACGCGACCGTCGTTCCGGGGCGCGCGAAGCGCGAGCCCGGGACCCATAACCACAGGATCAAGTTTGGCGAAGACTCGTTGTTTACAGCTCGCGCGACTACTCCTCCCTTGGGGTATGGGTCCCCGCCTCCGCGGGGACGACGTCTGAATATGTGGCGGCCTCCTGCCCGCACCGCCGCCAGGCCTTGTTTTCTTCAAATTGCGCCGCAATTGATGTATCCAGATAGGCTGATGGTCACGCCGTGACGGCACAACGCGCCTGATCTTTCATTTGGAGATATTCCGATGTCGCTCGATTCGGACATCATCGTCGATCGCCGCAGGATTCGCCGCAAGCTGACGTTCTGGCGCGTCATCGCGGCGCTGATCGCGATCGCGGCAATTGCAAGCTTCGCGCTGATTGCGACACCCGGTGCACGCGGCACCTTCGCGTCCGCCGGCTCGATCGCGCGCGTCCACATCGAGGGATTGATCCGCAGCGATTCCGACCGCACGCAGGCGCTGGAGCGGCTCGAGAATTCGCAGGCCGCCGCCGTCATCGTTCACATCAACTCGCCCGGCGGCACCACGGCCGGCTCCGAGCAGCTCTATGACTCGCTCGTCCGTCTCAAGGCGAAAAAGCCGCTGGTCGTGGTGGTGGAGGGCCTGGCTGCATCCGGAGGCTACATCACGGCGATTGCAAGCGACCATATCGTCGCCCAACAGAGCTCGCTGGTCGGGTCGATCGGCGTGCTGTTCCAGTACCCCAACGTCACCGAGCTCCTGAAGACCATCGGCGTGAAGGTCGAGGAGGTGAAGTCCTCGCCGCTGAAGGCCGCGCCCAACGGTTTTGAGCCGACCAGTCCCGAGGCGCGCGCCGCGCTCGATGCGCTGGTGAAGGATTCCTATGCCTGGTTCAAGGGAATGGTGAAGGAGCGGCGTGGCATGGATGACACGCAGCTCGAAAAAGTTGCCGACGGCCGCGTCTTCACCGGGCGCCAGGCGATCGATCTCAAGCTGATCGACCAGATCGGCGACGAGAAGACGGCCGTGACCTGGCTGGTCGAGCAGAAGGGCGTCAAGAAGGGGCTTCCCGTGCGCGATTACAAGCTCCAGCCGCGCTTCGGCGACCTGCCGTTCCTGAAGACCGCGGCCGCATTAACGCTGGAAGCGCTCGGTTTGGGCTCGATCGCGCACCAGATCGGGCAAACCGGCGTCGCACAGGCGGTGGATCGGCTCGGAATGGATGGCATGCTGGCCTTGTGGCAGCCGGCTGCGTCCAACTGACCGTCGGCAGGCGAGTTCCAGAGCTTTTTCCCGTCCGGCGCGTGCCGGCGCAGCCTGCTTTTTCGGCATTTGTCACGTATTTTCACGACGCCCAACCTTGATTTAGCGTCTTGACAGATCACGGTATTTTCACGGAAATGGTCATCCGCATGCTTCCGGGTCCTATCTCTCGATGATCAAATCCGAACTTGTTCAGCGTATCGCCGAGCACAACCCGCATCTGTACCAGCGGGATGTCGAGAACATTGTGAATGCGATTCTCGAAGAGATCGTAGCGGCGCTTGCACGCGGAGATCGCGTCGAGCTGCGCGGCTTCGGTGCCTTCTCGGTCAAGCATCGCCCGGCGCGCGCCGGGCGCAATCCACGCACCGGCGCCCATGTGCCCGTCGATCAGAAGAGCGTTCCGTTCTTCAAGACCGGCAAGGAAATGCGCGAGCGGCTGAACCGCGACCATCCGGATCCCGGCGGCGCAGACTGAAGCGCGATGTGAGCGCGCTTGAGGTTTTTCGGGTCGCACAGATGCGGCCGCAAGCTTGATTCAAGGCGAGCGAAGCGAGATGCGAAAGTTCCTGACCGCGCTGATCGTGATTCCGCTGGGCCTGATCCTGGTGGCATTCGCCGTCGCCAACCGGCATTTCGTCACCGTCTCCTTCGACCCCTTCATTGCCGACGACCCATCGCTGTCGATCACCCTGCCGCTGTTCCTGCTGCTGATCCTGGCGGCGGCCCTGGGCGTCGTCGCGGGCGGCTCCGCCGTCTGGTTCGGCCAGCGGCGCTGGCGGCGCGCGGCGCGCCGGAATGACGCGGAGGCCCGGATTGCCAGGGCCGAACTGGCCGATCTGCGGGCCCAGGCGACCGCGGCGAAGCCGGCGTCCCAGCGCCTTCCCGTTCCCTCCGGGATGGGCCTGTACGGGCCCGTCGGGCGAGACAAGCAGCGCGCGACGTTGTAGAAGCGGCCCCGACCGAAAAGCCCCGTTTTCCGGCCGCGGACCTGCGGCCTCTACCCGCTTTGAGACCATGTCCCTGCTCGTCAAGATCTGCGGCCTGTCCACGCCCGAGACGCTCGAAACGGCGCTCGGCGCCGGCGCCGACATGGTCGGGTTCGTGTTCTTCCCGCCGTCGCCGCGGCACCTGTCCCTGGAGCTCGGCCGCGATCTTGGCCGTCAGGTGCAGCGGCGTGCGCTCAAGGTGGCGCTCACGGTCGATGCCGATGACGCAACGCTCGACAACATCATGGACGCGCTGTCGCCGGACATTTTCCAGCTCCACGGCAAGGAGAGCGTCGCGCGGCTGCGCGACATCAAGCACCGCTTCGGCCGCCCGGTCATGAAGGCGGTGCCGGTCGCAACCTCAGCCGATCTCGCGGTGCTGCCCGGTTACGCCGCCGTCGCCGACCGCATCCTGTTCGACGCGCGCGCGCCGAAGGATGCGACGCGGCCCGGCGGTCTCGGGGAACCGTTCGACTGGCACCTGCTCGAAAACCTCGATCTGAAACTGCCCTACATGGTCTCGGGCGGGCTGCACGCCGACAATCTCGCTGAGGCCCTTCGCGTCACCCGCGCCGGCGGCGTCGACGTGTCCTCCGGTGTCGAGAGCGCCCCCGGCGTGAAAGACCCGGAGATGATCAAGGCCTTCATCCGCGCCGCGCGCGCAAGCAAAGATGCAAGTCAAGAGTTGAGCGTCCGATGAACATCGCCAAGCCAAACTCCTACCGCAGCGGCCCGGACGAGCGCGGCCATTTCGGCATTTTCGGCGGACGCTTCGTCGCCGAAACGCTGATGCCGCTGATCCTCGATCTGGAGAAGGCCTACACCGCGGCCAAGGCTGATCCGGCGTTTCAGGCCGAGATGAACGGCTATCTCAAGAACTATGTCGGCCGGCCCTCGCCGCTCTATTTCGCCGAGCGCCTCACCTCACATCTCGGCGGCGCCAAGATCTACCTCAAGCGTGAAGAGCTCAACCACACCGGCTCGCACAAGGTGAACAACGTGCTCGGCCAGATCATGCTGGCGCGGCGCATGGGCAAGAAGCGCATCATCGCCGAGACCGGCGCGGGTCAGCATGGCGTCGCCACCGCGACGCTGTGCGCGCGCTTCGGCCTCGAATGCGTGGTCTATATGGGCGCCGTCGACGTCGAGCGGCAGCAGCCCAACGTCATCCGCATGGAGATGCTGGGCGCGAAGGTGATGCCGGTGCAGTCGGGCACGCGCACGCTCAAGGACGCCATGAACGAGGCGCTGCGCGACTGGGTCACCAACGTGCACAACACGTTCTATTGCATCGGCACGGTGGCGGGCCCGCATCCCTATCCGACGCTTGTGCGCGATTTCCAGTCGGTCATCGGCGACGAGACCAAGGCGCAGATGCAGGAGATCGAGGGCCGCCTGCCGGATTCGCTGGTCGCCTGCATCGGCGGTGGCTCCAACGCGATGGGCCTGTTCCATCCGTTCCTCGACGATCCCGCGGTCGAAATCTTCGGCGTCGAAGCTGCCGGCCATGGCCTCACCCAGCTGCATGCCGCCTCGATCGCGGGCGGCCGTCCCGGCGTTCTCCACGGCAACCGCACCTATCTCTTGATGGACGCCGACGGCCAGATCCAGGACGCGCATTCGATCTCGGCGGGTCTCGATTATCCCGGCATCGGCCCCGAGCATTCCTGGCTGCACGAGGTCGGCCGCGTGAATTATCTCTCCGCAACCGACGACGAGGCGCTCGCCGCGTTCCAGCTGCTGTCCAAGCTCGAAGGCATCATCCCCGCGCTCGAGCCCGCGCATGCCATTGCCAAGGTGATGGAGCTCGCGCCGAAGCGGCCCAGGGATCACCTGATGGTCGTCAATCTCTCCGGCCGCGGCGACAAGGACGTCCCGCAGGTCGGCGACATCCTGAGGGGCAAGAACAAGTGAGGAGTGTGTCGCACTCTCTTCACCTCTCCCCGTCGGGGAGAGGTCGGCTGCGAAGCAGCCGGGTGAGGGGCCTCTCCGCTTACTCGAACCTCAGTGAGGTCTCGATAAGCTCCAGGACGCCCTCGAGATTCTCGTACACATCGGTGTTCGAAACGCGCAAGACCAGGAAACCACAGGACTCGAGCACCTTGGTTCTGGCTTCGTCACGTTCGATCTGGGACGGGCTGGAATGCGTGACGCCGTCAACCTCTATGATGAGCTTACCGTCCAGCGTCACGAAATCGACCACAAACCGGTCCACCGGATGCTGGCGGCGAAACTTCCAGCGGGCGAGCTGCCGGTTGCGCAGCGCCTGCCAAAGCTTTGCTTCCGCGCTCGTCTGTGACTCGCGGAGCCGTCGCGCTCTCGACTTGAATCGCTCCATCCCCCTCACCCGGCTGCTTCGCAGCCGACCTCTCCCCGGTGGGGAGAGGTATAGCACAGCGGCCGCCGCACTATGACCACGCGTATCGATACCCGTTTCGCCGATCTGAAAAGCCAAGGCCGCGCGGCCTTTGTCACCTATGTGATGGCCGGCGATCCCGATCCGGCGACATCGCTCGAGATCGTCAAGGCGCTGCCGAAGTCCGGCGCCGACGTCATCGAACTCGGCATTCCCTTCACCGATCCGATGGCGGATGGTCCCTCGATCCAGGCTGCAGGCCTGCGTGCGCTCAAGATCGGCATGACCTTGAAGAAGACGCTGGAGCTGGTGCGCGACTTCCGCAAGGACGACAATGTCACGCCGCTGGTGCTGATGGGCTATTACAATCCGATCTACATCTACGGCGTCGACAAGTTTCTGGCCGATGCCAAGACGGCCGGCGTCGACGGCCTGATCATCGTCGATCTGCCGCCGGAGGAAGACGACGAGCTCTGCATTCCCGCGCTGAAGGCGGGGCTGAACTTCATTCGCCTGGCGACCCCGACCACCGACGACAAGCGCCTGCCCGCGGTGCTCGCGAACACATCAGGCTTTGTCTATTACGTCTCGATCGCCGGCATCACCGGTGCAGCAGCGGCGGACGCCAATGCCGTCGGCGAAGCTGTCGCGCGCATCAAGCGGCATACCAGGCTGCCGATCTGCGTCGGTTTCGGCATCCGCACGCCGGAGGCAGCGCGCGCCATTGCCGAGAAGGCGGATGGTTCGGTGGTCGGTACCGCGCTGGTCGATGCGCTCAAGAACAGCCTCGATGCCGAGGGGCGGGCGACCGCCAAAACCGTTAACGCCGTCGCCGAGCTGACGGCCGCCCTGGCCCAGGGCGTCAAGGGCGCACAGCAGGCGGCGGAATAGGCCATAATTCCGCTGTTGGGACGGGCGACACGGCGGCTTGCCGGGCAGATGTCCGGCCGCCATATATCCTTCAGGCGATTCCCAGCGGGATCGCACATCGGAGCAAACCATGAACTGGCTTACCAATGTGGTCCGGCCGAAGATCCGCAACATGCTGCGGCGGGAGACGCCGGAGAACCTGTGGATCAAGTGCCCGGATTCCGGACAGCTCGTGTTCTACAAGGACGTCGAGGCCAACCAGTTCGTCATCCCCGGCTCGAACTACCACATGCGCATGGGCGCGGTGGCGCGTCTCAAGTCGATCTTCGACAACGAGACCTGGTTCGACGTCGCACTGCCCGAGGTCACGCCTGACCCGCTCAAGTTCCGCGACGAGAAGAAATATGTCGACCGCATCAAGGATGCGCGGGCGCGGACCAATCTGAACGACGCGGTCAAGGTCGGCTATGGCAAGCTCGAAGGCGCCGCCGTCGTCGTCGCCGTGCAGGATTTCGACTTCATGGGCGGCTCGCTCGGCATGGCCGCGGGCGAAGCCATCGTGCGCGGGATGGAGCTCGCGGTCGAGAAGAGGTCCCCGTTCATCGTGTTCGCGGCGAGCGGCGGCGCGCGCATGCAGGAAGGCATTTTGTCCTTGATGCAGATGCCGCGCACCACCGTTGCGGTGCAGATGCTGCGCGAGGCAAAGCTGCCCTACATCGTCGTGCTGACCAATCCGACCACCGGCGGGGTCACCGCGTCCTATGCGATGCTCGGCGACGTGCAGATCGCCGAGCCCGGCGCGCTGATCGGTTTTGCCGGCGCGCGCGTGATCGAGCAGACCATCCGCGAGAAGCTGCCTGAAGGTTTCCAGCGCGCCGAGTACCTCAAGGAGCACGGCATGGTCGACATGGTCGTTCATCGCCACGAGCTGCGCCCGACGCTGGCGCGGCTCTGCCGCCTCTTGACCAAGGCGCCGGCGCAGGAAGGTGCATCGAAGTCCGTGCAGCCGGTCGCAAGCCCGGCGCAGATCGTATCGGCCGCCGAGACGGCGCCGGCTGCGCCGCACGCGTGAACGCTTCCCCTGACCGTGCAAAGACACCGCTCGACGAAGTGATCGGGCGGCTGTCGGCCCTGCATCAGAAGCGCATCGATCTCGGCCTGGAGCGGATGCACCGCCTGCTCGAGCGGCTCGGCCACCCCGAACGCAAGCTGCCGCCGGTGATCCACATCGCCGGCACCAACGGCAAGGGCTCGACGCTCGCCTATCTGCGCGCGACGCTGGAGGCTTCAGGCTTGCGCGTCCACGCCTATACCTCGCCCTATCTCGTCCGCATCAACGAATGTTTTCGCCTTGGCCGCGTCGGCGGCGGTGTGCTCGTCGGTGACGACGAGCTGCGTGCCGCGCTGGAAGAAGTCGAACGCGTCAATGCCGGTGAGGCCGCGACCTTGTTCGAGTTGAAGACGGCGGCCGCCTTCCAGCTGTTCGCGCAGAACCCGGCCGAAATCGTGCTGCTCGAAGTCGGCCTCGGCGGCCGGCTCGATTCGACCAATGTGGTCGATCAGCCTGCGGCCTGCGTGATCACGCCCGTCAGCATGGATCACATGGATTTCCTCGGCGAGACGCTGGCCTCGATTGCCGGCGAGAAGGCCGCGATCATCAAGCGCGGCGTGCCCGTGATTTGCGCCGAGCAGATGCCGGAGGCGATGGCCGTGATCGAAGCGCAGGCGAGGCGCATGCGTGCGCCGCTGTTTGCCGCCAACGAGAGCTGGCACGTCAATGTCGAGCGCGGACGTCTGGTCTATTCCGACGACCGCGGCTTGATGGACCTGCCGGCACCGCGTCTGTTCGGCCGCCACCAATTCGCCAATGCCGGGCTCGCGATCGCGACGCTGCGCGCGCTTCCGGACCTGAAGGTCAACCACGCCGCGTTCGAGGCCGGCATCCTCAGTGCCGAATGGCCGGCGCGGATGCAGCGCCTCACCTCGGGCGAGCTGCTGTCCTGGGGTCCGCAGGGCTCGGAGATCTGGCTCGATGGCGGCCACAATGCCGAAGGTGGCCGCGTGGCAGCGGCGGCGGTCGGCGATCTCGAGGAGCGGGTGTCGCGGCCGCTGGTGATCATCGCCGGCATGATGGCCAACAAGGATGCGCAGGGCTTCCTCGCCAATTTCGCCGGCCTCACCCGTCACATCATCGCAGTGCCGATCCCCGACATCGAGAATGCGATGCCGGTCGACCGTCTCGCCGATGCCGCGCGCAGCCTCGGCATGCGCGTCGAGCCCGCCCCTGGCGTCGAAGCCGCTTTGCGCGCCCTGGCGCAGCTCGCCTACGAGCTGCCGCCGCGCATCCTGATCACCGGTTCGCTGTATCTCGCCGGCCACGTGCTGGCGATCAACGGCACGCCTCCTGCATGAATTCTCGTGTCCCGGACGCGCGAAGCGCGAGCCGGGACCCAGAAATGCCGCAACATGGGCCCCGGCTCTGCAGCGCACCACTGCGTGCTGCACTGCGTCCGGGGCACGAGAGTGAGAAATGCCAATGCGCTTTGCCGCGATTGCCGACATCCACGGAAACTACCTCGCGCTTGAGGCCGTGCTCGCCGACATCCGCGCGCTCGGCATCGCCGACATCGTCAATCTCGGCGACATGCTGAGTGGCCCGCTCGATGCGCGCCGCACCATCGAGATCCTGATGCCGCTCGACGCCGTGCACGTGCTCGGCAATCACGACCGTTACTTGCTCGACCGTTCGCCGGAGAAGATGGGCTCGTGGGATCGTCCGGCTCATGCGCAGCTCGATGCCGCCCACCTCGATTGGCTGCGCGCGCAGCCGATGACGCGGGTCTTCCGCGAGCAGGTGTTCCTTTGCCATGCGACGCCCGGCAGCGATGAGGTGTACTGGCTCGACACCGTCCATCCCGACGGCGCGGTGGCGCTGTCGCCGCTCGACCGCATCGAGCAGCTCGCGCAAGGCATCACGCAATCGCTGATCCTGTGCGCCCACACCCATCTCGCCCGCGCGGTGCGCCTGCGCGACGGCCGGCTGATCGTCAATCCCGGCAGCGTCGGCAGCCCCGGCTATCGCGACAAGCATCCGGTCCCGCATGTCGTCGAAGCCGGCACGCCGCACGCGCGCTATGCGATCCTCGAACGCATCGATGGTGCCTGGCAGGTGACCTTCCGGCACGTCGCCTACGATCACGAGGTCATGGCCGCGCTGGCGCGGCGCAACGGTCAGCCGGAGCTGGCGAACGCGCTGGCGACGGGGTGGATCAAGTAGAACCTCTCGTGTCCCGGACAAGGCGCATCGCGCAAGCGATGAGCCGCAGAGCCGAGACCCAGAATGCCGCAACATGGGCCCCGGCTCTGCAGCGCATCGCTGAAGAGGCGCTGCGCTACGTCCGGGGCACGAGACCACGTCACTTCAACAGCTTCATCGGATCGGCCGCCTTCTGCTTCAGCTGCTCGAAGGTGCATTGCCGCGGCGCCTTGTCGGGACGCCAGCGCAGGATCGAGGTGCCGTGGCGAAAACGCTCGCCGCTGAGATGGTCGTAGCAGACCTCGATCACCAGCTTCGGCTTCAGCGGACACCACTTTGCCGAACGCTCGGTCGACCAGCGGCTCGGCCCGCCCGGCGCGTTGCCGGTGAAGCCGGGCTCGCCGATCAGCGCTTCGAGCCGATCGGTCAGAGAAGGCTTCGCCTCAGCCTTGATCGCCGAAGTGAAGCCGACATGGTGCAGCAGGCCGTCATCGTCGTAGAGCCCGAGCAGCAGCGAGCCGACGACGTTCCGGCCGGCGATCTTGTTGGTGGCATAGCGGAAGCCGCCGACCACGCAATCGGCGCTGCGAAATTTCTTGATCTTCTGCATGCCATCGCGATTTCCGCCCTGGTAGGGCAGGTCGATCCGCTTGGCGATGACGCCGTCCGAGCCGCCGCCGGATTGCGCCAGCCATTTGTTTGCCGTGGCGTAGCTCATCGTCGTCGGCGAGAGACGGAAGAGGCTGCCCCTGAGATTGGCTTTCGCAAAGACTTCCAGCGCCGGCCGGCGCTCGCGCAGCGTCTTCTCGGCCAGACCTTTCTCTCTGGATGTCGCGAGCAGATCGAAGATGAGGTAGAGCGCCGGTGTCTCCTGCGAGAGCTTCTTCACGCGGCTTGCCGCCGGATGAATGCGTTGCAGCAGCGCGTCGAAGGAAAAGCTCTTGCCGTGCGGCACGACGATCTCGCCGTCGAGCGTGAAGCGGTCGGCCTTCAGCTCCAAGGCCGCGGCGACGACTTCCGGGAAATAGCGCGCGAGGTCCTCGCCGGATTTGGAGCGCAGATCGACGTTGCTGCCGTTGCGCGCCAGCAGGCAGCGAAAGCCGTCCCATTTCGGCTCGTACTGCCACTCCTTGCCGCGCGGGATCGCGTCGACCGAACGCGCCTCCATCGCCACGAGAGACGTGGGCTTGCGGTCGCGCTTACGGGGAGGAGCAGGCAAGGGCGGGACTCGTCATACGCTGAACACGTCCCATCAACGCAAAACGGCCGGCTTTCGCCGGCCGTTGTCGAAAATAATCTTGCGCCAATAATCCTGCGCCAGTGGATCAGACCGCAGAGGTGATCCACTGCTGCAGCTTCGCCTTGGGCGCAGCGCCGACCTGGCGCGAGGCCATCTCGCCGCCCTTGAAGATCATCAGGGTCGGGATCGACATCACGCCGTACTTGGAGGCGGTCTTCGGGCTCTCGTCGACATTGAGCTTGACGATCTTGACCTTGTCGCCCATCGCGCCGGCGATCTCGTCGAGCGCGGGTGCAATCATGCGGCAGGGGCCGCACCATTCGGCCCAGAAATCGACGACCACGGGGCCGTTCGCCTTGAGCACTTCGGCTTCGAAATCGGCGTCGGAAACCTTGCTAACGGCCATTGGGATTACCTCACTCGGTTGAAAGAGAATCGGCGCGACCTGGAATCGCGCCCGGGATCATGCGGTCAACCTATGAACGGCCCCTTGCCGGGTCAAGGACGCTCACACCGAGATGAAGGGATGCCAGCGCCGCGTCCAGCGCGGGGGCCGAAATCTCCATGTATTCAAGGGCCTCGGTCCAGAGCAGGACGGCCCTAACCGGCTTTTGGGGATAAAGCTGCGACAGCACCGCCCGGTACAGCGCCAGCTGGCGGACATAGGCGGCGGGCGCCTCGCCGGCGCTCTTGGGTGGGCTCTGGTTGGTCTTGAAGTCGACGATCAGGACCTCCTCGGGGCGCACGACCAGCCGGTCGATCTGCCCCGATATCAGGGCCGGGGTGCGGCCCGGCCGCTCCAGCCGGCCGGCAATGGCCACCTCCGCCCGGCTGCCGGCGGCAAAGACCGGCGCAAAGCGCGGGTCCGTGATCAAAGCGAGCACCTTGTCGGCCAGTGCGATGCGGTCGGGCTCCGGCCAGTCCGAGGCGTTGCGCGCCATGAAGGCGAGCGCGGCCTCGCGCCGGCGCTCGCTGGCGATCTCGGGCAGCGATTGCAGCAAACGGTGAACAAGCGTGCCGCGTTGCAGCGCCAGCGCGCGCGACTGCACCGATTCGCCCGGTCGGACGCTGCGGCCCTCCTCGGCAGACTGGCCCGAGGGGCGCACGGAATCCTCGTCGATGGTCTCGCGCGGCGCCGGTGTCCGCAGCCAGTCCGGCAGCGCGATGGTCTGGTGCACCGAGGTCGCCGGCGCGCCCAGCGCCGCGGCATCCTCCGGGCGTGCGAACCGGGTCACCTTGCCGAGCGGCGTCTCGATCACCTGCTTGTCCAGGCCCGAGCCTTTGAGCCCGGTGTCGACGAGGTCGTACCAGCTCAGCTTGCGCACCGTCTTCATATTGCCGGGCATGCAGCCGCCGACGATCAGCCGGTCGGCCGCGCGCGTCATCGCGACATAGAGCAGGCGGCGATATTCGTCCTCGGTCTCCTCCAGCATTGCCTTGCGCGCCTCGGCGACGGGTTTGGGATCATCAGCTTTGCGGCCGGCCCAGACCACGACCTCGCCGCCATTGCCGCGCGGCACATGGATCAGCCGCAGCCGCTGCGAGTCCGCGGGCGAGGACGTGGTGTCGACCATGAACACGACCGAGGCCTCCAGGCCCTTGGCGCCGTGCACGGTCATCACCCGCACCTCGTCGCGCGAGATCTCCATGTCGCGCTTCACCTCGGTGTCGGCCGAGCGCAGCCAGGCCATGAAGCCCTGCAGCGAGGCCGGCGCCTTGCGCTCGTAGTTCAGCGCGAGCTCCAGGAATTCGTCGAGCGCGTCATTGGCCTCGTGGCCGAGCCGACGCAGGATGCGGGCGCGTCCGCCGTCGCCGCCCAGCAGCCAGGCGTAGAACGCGAACGGCGTCTCGTCTCGGGCGCGGATCTCGCAGGCTTCGAGGCGTCGCAGCGCCGTGGCGAATGTCTCGCTTGTGGCCGCATGCTCGCCGAGCGCGCGGCGCAGCGAGCCCTTGCGGTCGTGGGCAAGCGTGAACAAATCGTCGTCATCGAGACCGAACAGCGGGCTCTTCAGCGCCACCGCGAGCGCAAGATCGTCCTGCGGCAGCAGCAGCGCGTCGGCAAGGTTCATCAGGTCGATGATGGCGATGTGCTCGGTGAGCTTGAGTCGGTCGGCACCGGCGACCGGAATGCCGGCGTGCTTCAGTGCCTGGATCACGGCGTCGAATGCATTGCCGCGCCGGCGCACCAGGATCAGCATGTCGCCATAGCGCAGGGGACGACGCTCGCCCTCGTGCCCTGTCAGCGTGCCACCTTCGACCAGCCGCTTGATCTCGGCCTGGATGCGTCGGGAAAGCTTGACCTCGGGGCTGGTCACGGCGACGCCGTCGAACGGCGCGCGCCAGCCCTCGATCTCCTGCCGATCGTCGGCCTCCGCAAGGTCCCACAGCTCGATCACGCTCGGGCCGGCATCGCTGAGCGCGTTGTGCAGGGGATGGCCGATCTCCACCGAGTGGATGCTCTTGTAGATCGCGGGATCGCGGAAGACGTGGTCGACCGAATGCAGGATTGTCGCACCCGAGCGGAACGAATAGGTGAAGGCGACCGGATCGAATTTCAGCCCGGCCGCTGTGAACTTGCGATGCAGCTCGCGCCGTCGTGCGTCGAACTCGTGGGGAGCCGCGCCCTGGAACGAGAAGATCGACTGCTTCTCGTCGCCGACGGCGAAGATGGTGCGGTTCAGCCCCTCGCGCGCGCCTTCGCCGGCGGTGAACTCGGAAATGATGTGCGCGACGATGTCCCATTGCCGCGGGCTGGTATCCTGGGCTTCGTCGATCAACACGTGATCGACGCCGCGGTCGAGCTTGTAATGCACCCAGCCCGAGGCGATGCGGTCCAGCATCGCCAGCGTCTTGTCGATGAGGTCGTCGTAGTCGAGCAGGCCGCGCTCCTGCTTCTCGCGGCGGTAATTCGCGGCGGCCGCGGTCGCGATATGCAGCAGGGCCGCGGTGCGGTCGCGAACCGTCACGGCGCGACGCTTCTCGATCAGCCCTGCAAGGCGCTGCGCCTCGGCTTCGAACAGGCGGGCCACGGACGGATTGTGATCGCAGAACTTCTTGGTCAGCACCGCCTTGCGCGGCAGCTTGTCGTCGGTGAGAAACACGGACAGATAGGCATCGACCTGGTCGCTGCCGGAAAACACCTTGGCGGCGCGCAGCCGCGCTGCCTGGTCATTGTCGGATTTGCTGCCGTCCTCCAGCGCGAAGGCAATGTCGTCCCAGCGCGCGCGCGGCAGGAACGGGCCATCGAGAATCTCCGTCTCGACGGCCTCGATCCGATCGCTCGTGTCGACGCCCAGCACCGAAGCCATCTGCGCGGCAGCGGCTTCCGCGTTGCCGGCCTCGTCGGTCCAGGCCATGAAATGATCGCGGCTGAGGCACGCCTCGCGCACGACCTCCTTGAAGGTGACATCGGCGGCGCTCGCCATCGCCGTCAGCAGCGCGCGGCCGGTGACGCTGTCAGGATCACGCGCGGCCTCCAGCAGCACCTTCAGATTGGCGCGCTCCATCATGTCGGTCTGGTCGCGCTCGTCGATCACGGCAAAGCGCGCGGGAACGTTGGCCTCGAACGGAAATTGCTGGAGCAGGCGGGTGCACAGCGCGTGGATGGTCTGCACCTTCAGCCCGCCCGGCGTCTCCAGCGCGCAGGCGAACAGCTTTCGCGCTTCACGGCACAGCTTTGCGTTGGGGTGCGGAATGCCAACTGCGATAATCGCCTTCTTGAGCGCATCATCGTCCAGCGTCACCCAATGACCGAGCGTGGTGAACACGCGCTCGGCCATGTTGGCGGCGGCGGCCTTGGTGAAGGTGATGCAGAGGATTTTTTCCGGCGGCACGCCCGACAGCAAGAGGCGGATCACGCGCTGCACCAGCACATGCGTCTTGCCCGAGCCCGCATTGGCCGAGACGAAGGCCGATGCAGTCGGATCGGAGGCACGCGCCTGCCGCGCGCGCACCTCGTCAGGGATGGGACGCGGCGCCTTCACCATTCCTCGATCCCCAATCCGCCGGCCGCGGACCATTCCTTGATCCGGGCAAGGTCGTCATAGGTGCCGTAGCGGTTCGCCCACATCGGCAGGTTCAGCGAGGTATAGGGCTGGTTCTCGTCCTCGAAGGCGCGGATCAGCGCTTCCAGCTTGGCTCGCGCTTCTGCGGCCGCGGTGTCCGGCGGCTGCGGCTCGTCGCCCGGCTTGAACTTGAGCTCGAGGATGCGCTCCTCGCCCGGCGGGTTGTTGCCGCTGAGGCGGACATAGACGAGCTGGCTCACGGAGGCGCCGGCGTCGATATCAGGGAAGCCGCCCTCGCGCAGGATCGCAGCTTCCAGCGTCAGCTGCGGCGACAGGCCCATGCGGACCTGCTTGCCGGTTGGCGGCTGACCGGTCTTGTAGTCGAGGATGGCATAGAAGCCGCCCTGGCGGCGCTCGATGCGGTCGGCGCGCGCCGAGAGGCGGAAGCTGCGCTGAGGATCAAGCATGATCGAGATCTCGCCACGGGTCTCCGCGACGATCGCCTCGATCGCCTCGCGCCGCGCCGTCTCCCATTCGCCGAACCAGCGCGCGATGCGCTGGAAGCGCGGCCACCACAGCGCCCTTGCCTCGGGCCGCTCCATCAGCGGCGCAAAATGCTTCTCGCCGATCGCGCGCAGCATCCGCGCGGGATCGTCCGGCAGACGCGTCGCATAGCTTTCCGTGAATTCGCCGATGGCATCGTGAATCGCCGAACCGCGATCGGCGGCCGAGAGCGGCATGTCGACGGGATCGAGCGCATCGAGCCGCAAGATACGTTTGGCGTAGATCGTGTAGGGATCGCGCAGCCAATCTTCGATCTCGGTGACGGACATCTTGAGCGGCCGTGTCGCGCGCGGCGGCCGGGGCTCGGGCTGCTTGATCGGTTTCACCTCGGCGGGCTGGTCGAGCGCCGCAGCGAACTGCACGTATGTCTCACCGCCGCGAATGGCCGCCTTCCAGAGCTCGTCGCCGGCCACCGCCTCCAGCCGATGCAGGAAGCGCGAGGCCACCGCCGGCGCGCCGCCGGCCTTGGCGGCGTGGGTGAGGATCACCTCGTCGCCACCGAGCAATTGCGCGAAGTCATGGGCGGAGAGGCCGATACGGCGTTCCGGCAGATCGAGGCCGAGCTCGTGCCGCATCGGCCGGCTGAGCCAGGGATCGATGCGCGGCGCCGGCGGCCAGACACCTTCGATCAGGCCGCCGATGATGACGCGGTCGGCCTGCATCAGGCGCGATTCCAGGGGGCCGTAGATCTGCAAGCGTGCGCCCGGCCTGTCGCGCCGCCGCACCGCGCGATCGCCGAACGCGGTCTGGAAGACGTCCGCGTAGTCCGCTAGCTGCACCAGCAATCCGCTGGTTGTGCCGCCGCGCAGGAGATCGTCGAACGCGCCGGCGAGCGCAAGACCATCGCGATCCTCGAAGGCGAGCGGGATGCCCTGCTCGTCGCGCGACAGCTCGATCATGATCTCGCGATGCCGATGCGCGAGCTCGGCGAAGTCGTAGGGCCTCGCGGGCGGCAGGCTCTCGATCGGCGCCAAGGCTTTTTGCAGGGCATCGACCAGAGCCTGGATGCGATCGAGATCCTCGGCTTTCAGGCGCGCCCGCGGCTCGGCGCGATGCAGCGCGGAGACCTCGCTGCGCCACAGCTTCGCCAGCTCCTCGCGGAAGCGGTTGAATTCGCGCAGGAGGCCGGCCGTGCCCGCAGGCGGCCGCGTGCCGCGCAGCACCGCGAGCTCCAGGCTCTCGATTGCCATCTTCCACGCGCCCGGCGCGCGGCCGAGCCGGCACAGTGGATGCTTCAGCATCGCCAGCAGCGTCGGCGGCTCCAGGCCCTTGGTCGCCGCCTCTGCCGCGAGGCGCGCAAACGAGCCGGCGGAGGTTTCCATCAGCACGTCGCCGCCGGAATCGTCGAAGGCGAGATCCCATCGCGTCAGCGCCGCCATCACCCGCCGCGCCAGCGCGCGGTCGGGCGTCACCAGCGCCGCGGATTTGTCGAGATGGCGCGCCTCGCGCATCGCGATGGCGATGGCGAGCGCTTCCATCTCGGGATTGGGCGCTTCGACCACCGCGAGGTTCTGCATGCCGCCCGCGATCTTCGCGGCGACATCAGGCTGCTTCAGCCGGTCGTGCCAGACCTCGGTCTTGGCGGACGGCCGCATCGATTCCGATGCAAGGATGTCGCGGCCGCCCTCGGCTGGCGGGTGGAGAATCTCGACGTCGCTGCGCTTGATGCCAAAGCGATCGAGCAGCGCATGCATCGCATATTGCGGATGGTTCGACGCCGGATGCTCCGCGAACTTGCCAAGCGAGTCGCGCACGCCGCCGATGCTGCGCCAGGCGTCGTCGTCGAGATCGGTGTCGAGGCCCGGCAGCACCACGGCGCCATGCGGCAGCAATGCGACCGCGCGCAGGAATTTTGCCGTGGCCGGCATCGATCCGGTCGAGCCGGCCGCGATCACGGGGCCATGCGGATGCGCGGTCAGCCGTTTGGCTTCCGCTTCGATCAGTTGGTCGCGCCGCGCCGCGGGCTCGATCCGCTTGATCTCGGCGAGATGAGCGGGCCAGGCGATGCGGGCGATGCGCAGGAATTCGAGCGAGTGCTGCCAGTAGCGGTCGAGGTTGTCAGGCACCAGCCCATCGAGCGCGCTCCAGTCGACGCCGCGCGTCACCATGTCGTCGATCAGGCGCGCGAGATCGGAAGCCAGCGCCAGCGTCGAGGCGGGGCCGCCGACCACCAGCGGCGCCAGCACCGGGCCCTTGGCCCAGGCGGCGACGAGCTGCGCCAGCGTCAGCCGCCGTTCGAGCTCGCCCAGGCGCGGCGGAATGTCGAGCGGCGCGGTCCCGGAAAACTGTTCGCTCTCGCCCGCGAAAGCGAGCTCGTCCTCGTCGATATCGCCGAGCGCGACGATGCGCGGCAGCACCACGGCATCCGCCTTCATCTCGTTGAGGAAGATCTCGCGGACGACGCGCATCGCGCGCCGCGTCGGCAGATACAGCGTGGCGTCCGCCAGCCGCGCCGGTTCCTTGCGCGCCTCGAACCCCTCGACCAGCCGCCCATCGAGCAGGGCCGTGACGACCGTGCGCAGGAACGGAACTGAGATGGGAACGCTGAAAACGCGCATGGGCTGCCTGATTCGAAGGATCAGGCAATATAGGGAGACGGGGTCAAATGGTCATGGGTATGGGCGAGTAGTCCCCGCTGTTCGTGCGACCAGCACAGGTCTCGTAGGGTGGGCAAAGCGAAGCGTGCCCACGCATTTTTTGCGGTCGACAGAGATGGTGGGCACGGCGCAAGGGCGCCTTTGCCCACCCTACGGCACCGTGCCTGGAGCGCCCCTACGCCACGCTCTCCAAAAACGCCTCTTCCGCGGCGTGCACGGCATCGGGCGTGCCGACATGCATCCAGACGCCGTCGAGGCGCAGGCCGAACAGCCGTTCCTGCTCGTTGGCGCGATCGAACATTTTCGTCAGCGAGAATTCGCCCTTGGGCGCGTCGGCAAAGATCGCCGGCGACATGATCGCCGCGCCGGCATAGACGAACGGAACGACCTCCTTCTCCTTGCGCTTGCGCAAGGCGCCGTCCGGCAGCATGCCGTAATCGCCGCGGCCGCCATAGCCGATGCTGGTCGCGGTCGGCGCCATCAGGAGCAGGATGTCCATGCGATCAGGCTCGAAGTTTTCGGCGAGCCGCGTCAGGTTCGAGCGCACGCCGTCGATCCACAGCGTGTCGGAATTGACGTGGAAGAACGGCGCATCGCCGAGCAGCGGCAGCGCCTTGACGACGCCGCCGCCGGTGCCGAGCACCTGGTCGCGTTCGTCCGAGATAGTGACATGCGGAAGCTGACGCGATGCGACGTGGTCGATGATCTGGTCCGGCAGGTAATGCACGTTGACCACCGCCTCGGTCACGCCGGCCTGGCCGAGCTTGTCGAGCACGTGGTCGAGCAGGGGCTGGCCCGCGACCGGCACCATCGGCTTCGGCATCCTGTCCGTCAGGGGGCGCATGCGCAGGCCAAATCCTGCGGCGAGCACCATGGCTTTGGTCGGTTTGACGGACATCCTTCGCCTTCTCAGACCTTTCGCGTTCGCAGCAATCCTAACACGAGGCTCGATCTGCCGCACCGCATCTCGACCGCCTTAACCACCCGCCGTGACGGTTGTACGACGGGTGTTGCCGTCACGCCCCAACGGCTGTGGAACGGACCTTCTTCTTCTTGTCGCCCACTTTCAGGAAATTGACGCCGATCTGGTCGCCGTTGACCCAGGCCAGCTCGCAGCGCCGGTAGGCGAGTCCGGTGGACGAGAGCAGGAGAAAGAATTCCTTCAAATGCAGGCCTTCGACCGAGCCGTCGATGGTCAGCTTGGCGCCGGTCTCGGAGACATCCTCCATGGTGCAGTCGCGCCGCCAGGTGCCGTCGATTCCCATCATCTGGGCCGAAAACCCGCGCTCGAAAATAACCCGGCTATTTCCGCGCTGATCCGCTTTCGCTGCCATCTGCCCCGCTCCAGCCCCGTAATTTCCGGCTGCCTCGGCGCCAGAGTAGCGACATCTTGGCTAACGGCCGGTAAATCGGTCCTGAATCAGCCTGGCGGCGGCACGTTGGCGAGATACCAGTCGCGCAGATGGGCGAGCGCGGGATGGGCCAGCGAACGCTGCAGATAGGTCCAGATCCGCGGCTGGTGGCGCAGATAATGCGGCTTGCCGTCGCGGCGGTTGAGCCGGGCGAAGGTGCCGAGCAGGCGCGTGTTCCGCTGCGCCGACATGATCGCGTAGAGCTCGGCGAAGCCGGCGGCGTCGAAGCTCGAATCTTGCGCCCGCCGCGCCTTGATGTAGCGCGACAGCAGCGTCAGCTCGATGCTCTCGGGCACGTCGATGCGGGCGTCCTGGAGCAGCGACACCACGTCGTAGGATTGCGGCCCCAGCACGGTGTCCTGGAAATCGATCACGCCGACGCGTTCGATGCCGCTGCGCTGCCCGAGCCAGATCAGATTGGGCGAGTGATAGTCGCGGATGATCCACGTCTTCGGCGCCGCCAACGGCCCCTTCAGCAATTCGCGCCACATCGCAAAAAATTCCGCGCGCGTCGCCTCGCTCAGCGGCGCGTTGCGATCGGGCAGATACCATTCCGGCATCAGCCCGATCTCGATCAGCAGCGCCTCGACGTCGAAGACAGGGATCGCGTAGGTCTGCCCGCCCAGCGGCAGTGTCTCCGGCAGCGCCTTGCCGTGCAGTATCGCCAGCACGTCGGTCGCGGCTTCGTAGCGCTCGAGAATCGGGTGCGGCGGATCGCCTTCGATCACGCCCTCGTTGCCGAAATCCTCGGTGATCAGGAAGCCATGGTCGAGATCGGAATGGTGGATGGCCGGCGCCGAGATTCCCTGCGCGCGCAGACCTTCATCGATGGCGACGAAGGGTTTTACGTTCTCGGCCAGATGCACCGCGGCGCTGTAGGATTTTCCGTCGTAGAGCGCGGCCCCATCGGGGCGCTGCGGAAAGTTCATGAGGATGACGATTTCCTCATCGCGCACGAGCCGCGCATAGGAGCGCGTCGAGGCGTCGCCGGCCATGCGCTTGCGCATCGCATCGATGTAACCGGATGCGTCGAGGAATTCGCGCAGCGCCTTCAGCCGCGCGACTTGCGCGGCGCCCTTGCCATGGCCGGTGATGTCGGCGGCACGTGCGTTCGCGCCCAGCGCCGGCCGGTGCGTCAGCGCGATGTCGATGCGGTCCTCGGGCATCGCCGAAGGGGCGCGCTCGGGCCATTCGATCAGCACCAGCGTGGCATCGGGCAGTGGCGACAGCCCGATCTCCTCGAGCTCGCTCTCGTCCTCGACCCGGTAGAGATCGGCATGCAGCACCGGGAAGGGCGGCAGCTCGTAGCCCTGCACCAGCGTGAAGGTCGGGCTCGGCACTTCCAGCGCGTCATCGCCGGCGAGATAGCGGATCAGGCTGCGCGCCGCCGCGGTCTTGCCGGCGCCGAGATCGCCGGTGAGGGTGATGACGTCCCCGGGACCGACCAGCAGCGCGAGGTCGGCCATCAATTGCGCCGTGGCCGTCTCGTTGTGAAGCGCGACGGCGAATGTGGTTGTTTCCGTCATTCGGCGGCGTCGCGGTGCGCCGCCTGGTCGGTCGGGAAGTCGCAGATCACGACCGTGCCCCGGCCGACGATCGAATCCACCCGCACCTTGCCGCCATGCAGCTCGACGAAGGAGCGCACCAGCGACAGGCCGAGCCCGGCGCCGCGATGACGCGAGCCCTGCGAGCGGCTTTCGAACCAGTTGAACACCTTGTCCTTCATGTCGGCAGGTATTCCAGGGCCCGAATCTGTCACGGTGAAGACCACGCTGCGTTCGGTGCGCCGCGCGCTGATGCCGACGGTGGAATCCTGTGGAGAAAACCCGACGGCGTTGGCGAGGAGGTTATAGAGCACCTGCACCACGCGCTTCTCGTCGCCGACGAAGCTGCCGACATCGGGCGCGATCTCGACCTTGAGGCGGATGCGGTCGGTGGCGAGGCGGTCCTGGATGCCCTCGGCGGCAAGCTCGATGGTCTTGCTGACATCGACCTGCCCGAGTTCCAGCTTCATCGCGCCGGCGTCGATGGTGGCGAGATCGAGGATGTTGTTGGTGAGCGCGAGCAGCGCGTTGGTCGATTTGGTGACGTAGTCGAGATATTCGGCCTGCTTCGGCGTCAGCGGTCCGGTCGAGGGATCGCTGAGGAAATGCGCAAAGCCGATGATGGTGGTGAGCGGCGAGCGCAGCTCGTAGGAGACGTGGTGGACGAAATCCACCTTCATCTGGTCGGCCGCCTCCAGCGCCTCGTTGCGCTCGCGCAGCGCGCGCTCGACATTCTCGGTGTCGGTGATGTCCTGGAACGTCAGCATGGTGGCGCCGTCGGGCAGCGGCCGGATCATGCCGTCGAGCACGCTGCCGTCCTTGCGTTCCAGCTTCAGCGGCACGTCCGCGCGGTTCTCGATCGAGGTGATGGCCTCGCGGATCTGGCGCCAGACTTGCGGATCGTCGAACAGCTGATGGCACCAACCTTCCACGGTCTGGATGTGCGGCTCGTCGCGCATGGCATCGCTCGACAGCTTCCACATCCGGACGAAGGCCGGATTGAACAGCTGCGCCTTGCCGTTGCTGCCGAACACCGCGACGCCTTCGGCGAGGCTGTCCAGCGTCTCGCGCTGGACGCGGATCAGGCCGTCGAAGCGGCGGGCGAGGTCGAGGCTTTCGGTGACGTCGTCGAACAGATAGGTCACGCCGCCCTCGGGGTTCGGCGTCGTGACGACCGAGAGCGCGCGGCCGTCGGGCAGGAACCAGGTGTCCTTGGCCGTCTCGACCGCGCGATAGGCCTCGTGCAGCTTGGCTTTCCAGGCGCGGAAATCCGGCTGCTCCGGCAGCTTGCGCGCGGCGCGGAGCTGGTCGAGCACGCTGGAATCGTCCGGATGGGCGTCGAGGAAGTTGCGATCGAGATCCCACAGCCGGCGATAGGAATCGTTGTAGAAGGCAAGGCGCCGCTGGCCGTCGAACACGGCAACGCCGGAGGAGAGCTGGTCGAGCGTGCGGCGGTGCGCCTCCGCCATGCGCACCAGCGCCGAGCTCAGCGCATCCGCCTCGCTGGCATCGATGGCGACGCCGACGCTGCCGCTGCCGACATTGACAGCGCGCACGTCGTAGATGCGCCGCTCGCCGCCGACCACGATCGGCAGCCGCGAGGTGAAATTGGCGGCGTCCTTCAGCCCCCGCTCCATCGCGGTGCGGTCGGCGCTGTCGAGCAGCTCGAGCTTGCGCTCCTGGGCATCGACGGCGCTGGTCGCCTCGGTGGCGCGCACATAGGCCGGGTTGGCGTAGGTCAGCGCGCCGTTCTCCCCCTTTGCCCAGATCGGCCACGGTGCGGCCGCGGCAAAGCCGCGAAGCATCTCGGTCTCGTCGGAGAGTGCCTTGTAGCGCAGATGGGTCTCGGCGAGATCGCGGCGCAGTCCGGACAGCTCGCGAATGCGGACGATGGCCTGGCCGCCGATGGCGCGCCCGATCGCTTCCAGCATATGGCCTTGCGCGGTGGTCAGCGTCAGCTGGAACCCGTCGCCGCGCTCGCGCAGCGCATCGACCGCATGGTCCATCTGCAGCGCCGGTTCCGGCGGCAGCCAGGTTCCGAACGCCAGCACGCGCTGCGGCGAGGAATCGCGCGGCAGCACCAATGCGATGTCGCCGGAAATCTGCGCGCGGTTGTCGCCGGCCGGCCACGAGATCAGGATCTGCGGCTCGGCGAACAGCAGCGCGCCGAAGCGGTCGGCCTGGAGCTGCAGTTCCCCGATTCGGGCGCGCAGCCGCGCCTCGTTCGTCGCCGTGCGCACCCGCGTGCGCATCAACAGGATCGCGGCCACCACCGAAAAGCCGAGCAGGGCCAGCGCGGTGGCGAGCACCGCGAGTTCCTGCCGGTTCAAATCCATCACGAGGGAAAGGGTGTCGATGAGGTCGGCGGCCTTTGCCGGCGCAGCCGGCAGCAGCGCTGCGAGAGCGCCTCCCACCAAGCCGTTGCGCGCCAGCGATGTGCACGACAGCAGCGTCCGACGCATCGACACGATCACGCCTGACATAGTTGCCCCAAGACCGCACGAATTGACGCGCGGCGACCCCCGTCGCGCGCGAATCAAAAGACAATACCCTCACCGCGACTCCGCCGGTAAGAGTCCAGATCGTGAACGCAAAGGCGGGTCCCAAAAAAGTGCCCCGCGCGTTGTTCCGGCTCACGTGATTCTGCGGATGATTCGGCTGGGATTGCCGTGCGTTACCGTGTCATGCGGATTGCCTGCCACGATGGCGGTGCGCTCCCTCCCCCTTGCGGGTGTTCAGACCGAGGAGATGGTGGACGGGTGTTCGGAGACATCGTGGACACTTTCGAGGCTCCCGTCGAGAGGCCGGATGTCGACGGTTGCAATCGTCTGAGTTCTGAAGACGACGTCGAAGACGCCATCCTGTGTGGTTGGCCGGAACGCGACGGTTTTGCCGCGGAACGCCTTGGGGACTTTGATGTTGCGGCCGAGGAAGTTGACGTGTCCGCCTTGTTGGACCCGACGCACGGCATCGCCTGGTGCATATTCGAAGGGCGCGACGGTCTCGACATAGTCGCGCGGGCTCGGCTGGTAACGGCTGGCCGGCACGGCAAGCTCGAGCGCGTCGTGCGGCCGCTGCGTGTTGTAGATGGTGCGCCATCGCTCGAAAGCACGCTGGGCGGCGGCGATATCGGCGAACGGCGGGGCGGACAAGACTTCGGCCTTGAGGCTGCGATGGAAGCGTTCGTCCTTGCCCATGGTTTGCGGATGATAAGGCCGCGAATGGCTGATCTTGACGCCATGCTCGATCAACCAGACCCCGAGAGGGGTGAACGGGCTGCCTGGTCCATCGCCCCATGGCGAGCCGTTGTCGGTGATCAGCCTCTCGGGCAGGCCGTAGCGGCGGAAAGCCGCAATGAGATGCCCCTGAACTGTCTCGGTGCGTTCGTTGGTGCACGCCGCGAGTGCAACTGAGAAACGCGAGTGATCGTCGAGCACGGTCAGTGGATGAAGCCGGCCAGTGTGCATGGCCACGTGGCCCTTGAAGTCCATTTGCCACAACTCGTTCGGCCGCGATCGTTCGAAACGGGTCAAGGCAGGCGAGCCGCCGCCGAATTTGCCCAGTTCCACCCCATGTCGCCTCAGGATCGCCGTGACCGTCGACGGGGCCGGAACGGCTTCCTGTCCTAGATCCTTCAGCCGCCTGGCAATCTTCCGCCCGCCCCAGACCGGATGCTCGGCTCTCACCGAAAGCACGGCCCTCTCGATCGCCGCGGCGGTGCGTGCCGGCGACGTCTGAGGTCGCCGCGGCTGCTCCACAAGTCCAGCCGCCCCGTCGAGCCGCCAACGCTCCAGCCACTTGTAGCCCGTCGTCGGACTGATCCCGAAGCGACGGCACAGCTGCCGAACATTGCTGCCCTCTTCTGAGGCCAACATCACAAACTCCAATCTTGCGTCCATCCGGGACACCTCGCGGAACGGCATCCGACAGCCTCCTTGCTTCGCTGTCGAAAGTGTCCACGATGTCTCCGAACACCCGTCCACCATCTCCTCGGTCTGAACAGCGGGGGAGGGCTGGGGAGAGGGTGTCTCCGCAACGGGACATCCCCAAGAGGATAGAGCCCTCACCCGCAAGCGGGAGAGGCAAGAAAGCTAGCGCCCGGTCGAGCCGAATCCGCCGGCGCCGCGATCGGTCGCCGACAAGGTGGCGACGGGAACCAGCGCGGCCTGCAGCACCGGCGCGATCACCATCTGGGCGATGCGTTCGCCGCGCTTGATCACGAAGGGCGTGGTGCCGTGATTGATCAGGATCACCTTGATCTCGCCGCGGTAGTCCGCATCGATCGTGCCCGGCGAATTCAGGACGGTGACGCCGTGCTTGGCCGCAAGCCCCGAACGCGGCCGCACCTGTGCCTCGTGCCCGGGCGGCAAGGCGATCGCGAGGCCGGTCGGCACCGGCGCGTATTGGCCTGGTGCGAGCGTCATGGGCTCGTTGTCCGGCACCGCGGCCATCAGATCGAGGCCGGCGGCCTCGCTGGTCTGATAGGCCGGCAGCGGCAGCCCTTCAGCGTGGGCGAGGCGTTGCAGCTCGACGGTAACCTTCGTGCTCAAGATGCGGTCTCCAGGGATTTGCCGGTCACGCTTTTCGCGATCTGCGCGACCAGTTCGATGGCGACCTGTTCCTTGGTCATCGCCGGCCAGGAATCAACTGCAATCTCGCCGTCCTGCGCGCCGTTCTTGCGGCTGAGCAGGTGGACCGTGTTGCGGTCGCCGCCCATCACTCCGGTGGCGGGCGAGACGTCGTTGGCGACGATCCAGTCGCAGCCCTTGCGCGCGAATTTTGCCTTGGCGTTGTCGATGAGGTGCTCGGTCTCGGCGGCAAAGCCGATCACGAGCCTCGGGCGCTTGTCGGTGAGCTTGGAGATCGTGGCGAGGATGTCGGGGTTCTCGACGAGCTGAAGCGGCGGCATGCCGGCTGCCGTCTTCTTCAGCTTCTGCTCGCCCTCATTGGCGACGCGCCAGTCGGCGACCGCGGCGGCGAAGATCGCGACGTCGGTGGGAAGCGCGGCCTCGACCTGCTCCAGCATCTGCCGCGCCGATTCGACGTGCCTCACCGTCACGCCCGGGGGATCGTCGAGGTCGACCGGACCGCTCACCAGAGTAACCTCGGCGCCCGCGGCCTGCGCGGCGGCGGCAATGGCAAAGCCCTGCTTGCCGGAGGAGCGGTTGGCGATGTAGCGCACCGGGTCGATCGCCTCGTGAGTGGGACCTGCGGTGATCAGCACGCGCCTGCCGGCGAGCGGCTTCGGCATCGGCGGCCGCAGCAGCCGTTCGGCGGCATTGGCGATCTCGATGGCTTCCGACATGCGGCCCGTTCCGGCTTCGCCGGCTTCGGCCATCTCGCCCGCGTTCGGGCCGATCAGCACCACGCCGTCGCGCTGGAGCTGGGCGACGTTGCGGCGCGTCGCCGCGTTGCTCCACATCAGTGGATTCATCGCCGGCGCCAGCAGCACCTTGCGGTTGGTCGCAAGCAGGATGGCGCTGGCGAGATCGTCGGCATGGCCGTTCGCCATCTTCGCCAGCAGGTCGGCGGTGGCCGGCGCCACCACGATCAGGTCGCAATCGCGCGCGAGGCGAATATGGCCGGCGTCGAACTCGCTCTGCGGGTCGAACAAATCCGTGTAGACGCGCTCATGCGAGAGTGCGCTCGCGGCCAGCGGCGTCACGAATTGCTGCGCCGCCTTGGTCAGCACGCAGCGCACCTCGATGCGGCGCTCCTTCAACCTTCGAATCAGGTCGAGCGATTTATAGGCCGCGATACCGCCGCCGATGATCAGGGTGACGCTGGCCTCGGGAAGGGCGCCGGTGCGCTGAGGCGTCGGGGCGGCGGACGCGGCCGGCGGCACCGCAAACGGCGTCAGCGGCTCCTCGCGGCCGTCGATCAACTCCCGCAGGATGACCCGGACCTCCTCCTCGACCGACCTGTGGTTCTTGGCCGAGCGCAGCCGCAGATAGGTTTTGACGGCGTCGTCGAGCTTGCGGATGGTCAGGCTTGCCATGACGCCCTCCGGCAGGGAATGATAGCGATGCTATCATCCGCGTGATTGCAGTGCAATCATAGATTCCGGACGGCGATCAGAATCCCGATGAAGGTCGCGGCGATGATCCAGAGCGCCACGGTGCGCCAGCGGTTCTTGCGGCCCTCGCTGCGCCCCATGGCCGCGATACTCTCGGGCGACAGCCTGATGCCCTCCCGCGTCATGGTCTCGAGCTGCTCGAGAACCTTCACCGACCGCTCGGCAATCTCCGGCATGCGCATCAAGACGCGCGCGATGTCGCCGGTCCCGGCAAGGGCGCCCTGCACCCGGCCGATCGGCCCGAGATTGCGCTCGATCCATTCGCGAACCACGGGGTCGGCAACCCTCCAGATGTCGAGCTTGGGATCGAAGCCGCGCGCCACGCCCTCGACCACCACCATGGTCTTCTGCAGCAGGATCAGCTCGGGCCGCGTCGTCATGTCGAACAGGCCGGTGACCTCGAGCAGCAGCGTGAGCAACCGCGCCATCGAGATCTCCTCGGCGGTGCGATTGTGGATCGGCTCGCCGATGGCGCGGATGGCTTGCGCAAAATTCTCGACCGAGTGATGCGCGGGCACATAGCCGGCCTCGAAATGCACCTCGGCGACGCGGCGATAATCGCGGGTGATGAAGCCGAGCAAGATCTCGGCGAGGAAGCGCCGCTCCTTCATGCCGAGCCGGCCCATGATGCCGAAATCGACCGCGACGAGGCGGCCGGCCTCATCCAGGAACAGATTGCCGGGATGCATGTCGGCGTGGAAGAAGCCGTCGCGCAGCGCATGGCGCAGGAAGCTCTGGATCACCTTGCGGCCGAGATCGGGCAGATCGACCTGCGCCTCCGCGAGGCGCTTGTGATCGTTCAGCGCGATGCCGTCGATCCACTCCATCGTCAGCACGTTATGTGTGGTGCGGTCCCAGTCGACGGCGGGCACGCGGAAATCGGGATCGTCGCGCGTGTTCTCCGCCATCTCCGACAGCGCGGCGGCTTCGAGCCGCAGGTCCATCTCCATCGCGACCGAGCGCGACATGGTGTTGATGACCTCGATCAGGCGCAGGCGCCGCGCCTCGGCCGAATAGGCCTCGGCCTTGTGCGCGACGAAGAAGAAATCCGAGAGATCGCGGCGGAAGCGGGCCGCGACGTTGGGCCTCAGCACCTTGATCGCGACGGGCCTGCGGATGCCGTCGCGCAACACCTCGCCGCGATGCACCTGCGCGATCGAGGCCGCCGCGACCGGCGGGCCGAAGCTCACGAAGACGTCCGTCAGCGGCCGCTCCAGCGAGATCGCGATCGTGGCCTTGGCTTCCTCCTGCGGAAACGGCGGCAGGCGGTCCTGCAGGCTTTCGAGATCGCGCGCCATGATGACGCCGACCACGTCGGGACGCGTGGCCAGGAATTGGCCGAGCTTGAGATAGGCCGGGCCCATCCGCGTCAGCGCGCGCGAGATCCGCGGGCCGTGCTTGGCGCCGCGGCGCTCAATGAGGCGCGCCAGCTTCAGCGCGAGCTGTCCCGGCGGCGGCACCAGGCTCGGATCGACCGCGCCGAACACGCCTTCGCGCGCAAACACGAGCGCGGCGCGGATCAGGCGCGCAATGTGGGTGACGGCAGAGATCACAAACGCCAGCCCGAATGCAGTGCGACGATGCCGCCGGAGAGCGTCTGCCAGCTGACGCGGGCAAAGCCGGACTCGCGGATCATGTCGGCGAAGGCGGCGGGCTTTGGGAACTTGCGGATGGATTCGACGAGATATTGATACGATTCGGCGTCGCCCGTGACCATGCGCCCGAGCGGCGGGATCACCTTGAACGAGAACAGATCATAGAGCTTGTCCAGCCCCGGCATCTCGACGGTGGAGAATTCCAGGCACAGGAAGCGGCTGCCGGGCCTCAGCACGCGATAGGCCTCGCGCAGCGCAAGATCGATCCGCGGCACGTTGCGGATGCCGAATGCGATCGTATAGGCGTCGAAGCTGCGATCGGCAAACCCGAGCGATTCGGCATTGCCTTCGACGAAATCGACCTGGGTGTCGAGATGGCGCTTGGCGGCGCGCTCCCGCCCCACAGCCAGCATGTCCGAATTGATGTCGCACACCGTGGCGTGGAAGCCGGGGCCGGCTGCCTTGGCGGCACGGAACGAGATGTCGCCGGTGCCGCCGGCGACGTCGAGCAGCGCGAACGGCCGGTCGCTCCTGGGCGGATCCAGCGCGGTGATCATGATGTCCTTCCAGACCCGGTGCAGGCCACCGGACATCAGGTCGTTCATCAGGTCATAGCGCGACGCCACGCTGTGAAACACATCGTTCACCAGCGTCTGCTTGTCCCCGAGGGGAACGTCCCTGAAGCCAAAATGCGTGGTTTCGCCCGGCCGATCCATTACTCTACTCCACAGGGCGGACCATAGCCTGCCCGCCGCAATGGCGCTATCACACCGCCCTCATAAGGTGAATGCCTGACCATGCCTGAATTGCCCGAAGTCGAGACCGTCCGCCGCGGCCTTCAGCCCGTGATGGAGGGTGCGAAAATCCTCAATGCGGAGGCCCGCCGGCCGGATTTACGCTTTCCGTTCCAGCCCGATTTCGTGGCCCGGCTCAAGGGGCAGGTCGTCACGGGGCTCGGGCGCCGGGCAAAATATCTCATGGCCGATCTCGCCTCCGGCGACGTGCTCTTGATGCATCTGGGCATGTCGGGCTCGTTCCGCGTCATCAAGCCGGACGACGAGGCTCAGCCCGGCGAGTTTCACTATCCGAAGGCCAAGGACTCCGCGCACGATCACGTGCTGTTTCGGATGTCCTCAGGCGCCGACATCGTCTTCAACGATCCGCGCCGCTTCGGCTACATGAAAGTGATCGCGCGCAACGCGCTCGAAGACGAGCCGCTGCTGCGCGGCCTCGGCCCCGAGCCGCTCGGCAATGAATTCGACGCGGCGATGCTGGCGCGCTCTTGCCAAGGCAAGACCACCAGCCTGAAGGCCGCGCTGCTCGACCAGCGCGTGGTGGCCGGGCTCGGCAACATCTATGTCTGCGAGGCGCTGCACCGCTCGCATCTGTCGCCGCGGCGCATTGCTGCGACCCTGTCGACCAAGGCCGGACAACGTAAGGGCGTTGCCGGGGGCGAGCCGACGGATCATGCCAAGAGACTGGTCGGTGCGATCCACACCGTGCTGAACGACGCGATCAAGGCCGGCGGCTCCAGCTTGCGCGATCACCGCCAGACCACGGGCGAGCTCGGCTATTTCCAGCACTCGTTCAAGGTCTACGACCGCGAAGGCGAAACATGCACGACGCCGCGCTGCGGCGGCACGATCAAGCGGTTCGTGCAGAACGGCCGCTCGACCTTCTGGTGCCCGAAATGTCAGAAGTGATACCAATCGCAGCCAAAAGGCTGTGAGTCTCTGCAAGACGACGATCCCACCACGCCGTCATTGCGAGCGCAGCGAAGCAATCCAGAATCCCTCCGCGGCGACAGTCTGGATTGCTTCGCTGCGCTCGCAATGACGCGTGGGGAGAGCTTTCCTCAGAGCGCGAGGCGAAGCAATCCGGCCGTGGCCGGACTGCTTCATCGCTTGGGCTCTTTCAGCGGATGGCGAAGAGCCCTTCGCCCGAGCGATCGCCCCGCTCAGGACGCCAGTGTCATGGTCTCGTCCGCCGCAAGCTCGCTGGCGACGTGCAGCATGCCGTGGGCAGCCGAGATGACCTGGTCGATCAGGACATTGGTGGTGGCTTCGAGCTCGAGCCGGGTCTCAATCCAGCGCCAGAGGCCGCGGATCTCGTCCGCCGATTTGCCGATCGGCGCGAATTCGCTCACGGCAAGGCCGCTGGCGAGTGCGTCCTGGTGATCGTTGCGCATCACGATCTGCGGACGCGCGAGCACCTCAGCAAGGTCGAGCGCGGCTTCCTCGGCGAGCGCGGTCGCGGCGTTGTCGATGCGCTGGCCGCGGATCGGCGTCTGGTTCAGCACGAAGCTGTAGGGCCGCTTCCAGGCGCGGGCGACGCTGAGCGTCGAGACGGTCGCCTCGATGTCGGCGACGCTGGGACGGGCCGGGATCAGGCAGAGGTCGGAATGGCGGATCGCGGCGGTGGTGGCGGCGCTGAGGCCGGCCGCGGTGTCGACGATCGCGAGCTGGAGGCCGCTATCGGCCAGCATCTTCAGGCGCGGCGCGATATCGGCTGCGTGATAGATCGGCTCGACGACGAGATCGTCGGTAGAGCGGCGGCGCTGCCAGTTGGAGAGGGTGCCCTGCGGGTCGGTCTCGATCAGGCGGATGGTGAAGCCGGCCTGCTTGGCGGCCAGCGCGAGGCCGATGGCGAGCGTGCTCTTGCCGCTGCCGCCCTTTTGGGTGGCCAGTACGATCGTATGCATTGAAGATCAATCCTTTGGAGTGCTGGGTCAGGGATACGCCACGCGAACGTGCATCGCTTCTGGATGCTGAGCGCTTCTCGCTCAGGACGTGCCGGCCCGATCCAAAGGGGATCGCGGAGGTCCGAATCAACGGTAAGGATGATGGCGGAATCGCGAATTCCAGCGAATCCGTACCACTACCGGCTCCGTAGTCGTACGTAAGCGCATGGGCAACCGTGCCCCGGACAAAGCGCAGCGCGAAAGCGATGCGCTGCAGAGCCGGGGGGCAGAGGGCAACAAGCGCGACTGTTGCTGATATGGGTCCCAGCTCAGCGGAGCGGCATTGCATGCCGCACCGCGTCCGGGACACGGGAGAGTAGTACGCTCGCGCGGCCTACTTCCGCACGCAGATGACGCGCACGACGGAGGCCTTGGCGTCCGCCGACGCGCCATTCGCCGCGACCCCGTTCGCCTTCAGGAATCCGCGCACCGCCTCTGCCGAGACCATCAAAGCCTGTGACGCCGGTACCGATGTCGCAGGCCCTGCGACCATGGCCGGCTTCAGCAGCGCGATGCCGGCGAACCTGCCGTCGGCGTCGACGGCCGGGCTGCCGGAGAAGCCAACCGCCGGCGGCGGCGAGAGCGCGGAATTGCTGCCCGTCACCGGCGCCAGCGCGGCCTTGAGGCTCGACACGCCGGCCGCGCCGCCCTGGCTTTGCGGATCGGCGATGCCGACGACATCGACATTGGTCTTCACGGCCCCGCCGGCGAGGCTGAGCGGTCGCAACCCGCGCGCGCCGTAGATGTGCAGCAGCGCCAGATCATGCTCCTTGTCCTCGGCGAGACGGTCGGCGCTGCCATGGCCCGCGATCGTGATCGCAAGGCAGCCGTCGGTGACGAGGCGGTCGGTGACAATCGCGCCGTCCTCGCTGACGACGATGCCGGTGCCGTATTCGACGGTCTTGCGCGGCGGCGGCCCGGCCAGCGGTCCCGACGGAAACGCGTTGAACGCGCTCGACATCGCGATCACGATCGGCTCGACAGTATTCTCTGTCGCCTGGTCGTAGAGGATCGTCATGGTGCGGACCTCGTCGCCCCTAAAGGTGCCGCGTACGTAGAATTTCTTCAGGCCCTGCAAGCCCGACAGCACGAAGAAGTCGGGCTTCACCACGGTGTAATCGACCTTGCGCCCGGACGGCTCCTTCTCGAGCTCGGCGAGCTTTGCAGAGGTCGGGTTCGCCTCCTTGCGGCGGCTGAGAACCACCTGCACCGTCCCTGTCGGCGAGGTCCATTTCGAGCCATTGGCGTCGCTTGCCTGCTGCGGCACCAGCTTGCCGGGAATGCCGAGCCGGGCGCCGCTGGTCGGCTCCGTCACGATCTTCCAGCCGACGCTCTCCTGCTTCTTTCGCGCCGTCTCGGCGAGCGCGGCGCGCTCCTGCGGATTGAGCACGCCAGTCGGCTTGCCGCCCTTGGTCTTCTGGTATTCCTTGATGGCGTTGACCATGCGCTCGCTGACGTCGCCGGTGATGGCGCCGTTATACTGGCCGACCCAGGCGAGGTCGGACTGCAGCGCCAGCCGCTCCGCCTTTGCCATGGCATCGGCGGTCGCCGACGGCGTCTGCATTGCGGGAGGCTGGATCGGGACGGTCTGGACCGTTTTCGGCTTGGTGCCGGCGACTTGCGACGTGGTCATCTGGGCATGCGCGCCCGTGGCGGCTGCAAACACCAAGGTTGCCGCAAGCATCGATCTCATGACAAATCCAGCCAGCCCATTGAACGTCAAGACATTGAAAAGCATGCCATTGAAGCACATCTCGTTGGTCGCGAACAACGTAGCGGTGGTTCAGGCCCAAGGTCGAGCCGTGTACACAGGTCCTCATCCTGAGGAGCGGCCTCAAGGCCGCGTCTCGAAGGATGGCCCCAGGTGAGATCGGGGCCTTCATGGTTCGAGACGCGCGTTCCGCGCTCCTCACCATGAGGATCGAAAGCGAGCGCTTGGTAGGAGAGGCGTACGACGATGCTGAGCCCGGACGAACTCGAACGCTATGCCCGCCACATCGTGTTGCGTGATGTCGGCGGTCCTGGCCAGGCCGCGCTGAAGCGGGCCTCGGTGCTGGTGATCGGCGCCGGCGGGCTCGGCGCGCCCGCTTTGATGTATCTGGCCGCCGCCGGCGTCGGCACGCTCGGCGTTGTCGACGACGACGTGGTGTCGCTGTCCAACCTGCAGCGCCAGGTGATCCACACGACGCCCGACATCGGCCGGCACAAGGTCGAGAGCGCGGCCGAGCGGATCGCGGCGCTCAATCCACACGTCCGCTTCGTCGGTCACGCCACCTGGCTCAACGCCGACAATGCACTCGGCCTGATCGGCGATTACGATCTCGTGCTCGACGGCTCCGACAATTTCTCGACGCGCTATCTCGCTTCCGACGCCTGCTTCTTCGCCAAGCGGCCGCTGATCACCGCGGCGCTCGGCACCTTCGACGGCTCGCTCACCACCATCCGTGCCCACGAGACCAACGAGCAGGGCGAGTTCAACCCGACCTATCGCTGCCTGTTCCCGGAGGCGCCGCCGCCGGGCACCGTGCCGGCCTGCGCCGAGGCCGGCGTCATGGGCGCGCTCGCCGGCGTGCTCGGCTCGATGATGGCACTCGAAGCAATCCGCGAGGTCGTCGGCTTCGGCGACGGCCTCGTCGGTCGCCTGCTGATGATCGATGCGCGCGCGATGCGCTTCGAGACGCTGCGCTACGGGCGCGATCCCGCCAATCCGCTGAACGGCGACGGGCCTGTGATCACCGATCTCAGCGTGCACCGCGAGTGAGCCGCGCGTGTACTCATAAATTGGCCGCGTCCACTTTGTTTAGAGCGTTCAGCGAAAGCGGGGGAGGCCCGAAACCGTTGTCCGAGGCGTCACCTGGATAAAAAAGCAAAACTAGCGGCGTGACGATCCCCACGATGGGAATGCAGATAAGCAGGCTGGCGAATCCAGATTTGTTGATATCATGAAACCGCTTCGCCGTGGCTGCAAAGAGAACCCAAATCATAACGATTAGGGGCGTCATACCGGTGAGGGTACCAAGATCACCCATTGAGCGAAGGCTAGGCCACGTCAGCGCGAAAATGACAATCGGTCCCACATATCCGATCAACATTACCATCGCGTACTGAGATCTATTCATGCGGCCGTAAAAACCAAAAAATGCGCGCAGGTAGTTCATTGCATTCGCAACGGGCGTGCCGTTTCCTTCCTTGCAAAAATGCTCAACCGCAACCCTAGGCTTTGTCGTTGCGTGGTCAAGAGCCACTTTGCAGTCTCAGACGGCTGATGTCTGCTGGGGAGGCCCTCGCGCGCACCCTCACAGCATGCTCGGCAGCACGCGATCCGGCGGCTTGTGGGCGTCGAGGAAGGTGCGGATGTTGATGATCACCTTCTCGCCCATCTCGACGCGGCCCTCGATCGTGGCCGAGCCCATATGCGGCAGCAGCGTCACCTTGCCGGCCTTGGCGAGCCGCACCAGTTTTGGATTCACCGCGGGTTCGTGCTCGTAGACGTCGAGGCCGGCGCCGCCGATCTCGCCGCCCTCGATCAGCTTGATCAGCGTGTCCTCGTCGGTGACCTCGCCGCGCGCAGTGTTGACGATATAGGCGTCCTTGCGGATCAGCTTCAGCCGCCGCGCCGAGAGCAGGTGATAGGTCGCCGGCGTGTGCGGACAGTTCACCGAGATGATGTCCATCCGCGCCAGCATCTGGTCGAGGCTTTCCCAATACGTCGCGCCAAGCTCCTCGGCGATCACGGGGGCGACGGGACGGCGGTTGTGATAGTGGATCTGCAGGCCGAAGGCCCGGGCGCGGCGCGCCACCGCCTGGCCGATGCGGCCCATGCCGATGATGCCGAGGCGTTTGCCCCCGATGCGGTGGCCGAGCATCCAGGTCGGCGACCAGCCGGCCCAGGGCTTGCCGTCGGTCAGGATCGAGGCGCCTTCGATCATTCGCCGGGGCACCGCCAGGATCAGCGCCATGGTCATGTCGGCGGTGTCTTCGGTCAGGACCTTCGGCGTGTTGGTGACGGTGATGCCGCGGGCATGGGCGGCTGTGACGTCGATATTGTCGACGCCGTTGCCGAAATTGGCGATCAGGCGGAGCTTGCAGTCGGGCTGATTCACGACCTCGGCGCTGATATGATCGGTCACGGTCGGAACCAGCACGTCGGCGGTGCGGGCGGCTTCCGCGATCTGCTCGGGCGACATCGGCGTGTCGTCGAGATTGATCCGCGCGTCGAACAGCTCGCGCATCCGCGTCTCGATCGAATCCGGCAGCTTGCGCGTCACCACGACGAGGGGCTTTTTCTTCACCGACATGTCCTGCTCTCATGAGACATCGCAGGCCGCCTCTGTCGCCAAAGGCCGGTCGTTGAGGCCTCATTAACCCGGTTGTTCGACACTGCCCTTGCCGTGTCCGTCCCCGGCGTTTCCTCCAAGCTCACCCGACATTTCCGGCCGGAAAATCGGGGCCAATTGGTTGCTCAAGTGCCCGTTCTCTCTAGCAGAAGGCCGGGCCAAGACAAGAACCACGGCTTAGGGCTTGGAACCCGCGTGGGGCGGGGACAAGGGGCAGGCGCGGCAGGGTTTTTGGAATTTGGGGTGAGGGCCCGGTCTGCCGGGTCTTCGAAGGAGACGGGTTGATGGCGTTGGGGCGTTTTTGTGCGGTGATGGCGCTCGTTTGCACCTGGTTGAGCGCCTCGGTCGGCCCCTCGCATGCGGCGAAGGACAATACTCCGCAGACCGCCAGCGGCCTGCCGGTGCCGCGCTATGTCAGCCTCAAATCGGATCACGTGAACGTCCGCGCCGGCCCGACCAAGGACAATGACGTCGCCTGGGTCTACACCCGCGCCGGCCTGCCGGTCGAAATTACCGCCGAGTTCGAGAATTGGCGCCGGGTGCGCGATTCCGAAGGCGCCGAGGGCTGGGTCTACCACTCGCTGTTGTCGGGCCGTCGCACCGCCGTCGTCACCATGAAGCACAAGGACGATCTCGCGCCGATCTATGACCGGCCCGATCCCGACAGCGCGGTTGCGGCCAAGCTACAGGCCGGCGTCGTCACCCAGGTCAAGAAATGCGCCGCAGGCTGGTGCCGCGTCATCGGCAATGGCTTCGACGGCTGGATCCAGCAGGAGCGCCTCTGGGGCGTCTATTCGGACGAGCAGGTCAATTGACGCCGAAGGCTGAAGGGCGAGCTGCTGCCCCAACGTCATGCCCGGGCTTGTCCCGGGCATCCACGCTCTTCTGACTAGCCCCAAAACGTGGATGGCCGGGACATAGGCGAGCGCAAGCGACGCCGTCCTTCGGACGGCTATGCCCGGCCATGACGACGAAATCAGCGATGTAGGGTCTCAGCGCTTCTTGCGCAGGCGCACGACCATGTCGATGCGGGAGATCTCGTAGCCCTCGGGCACCTCGGGCATCTTGGACAGCGCCAGATGCGGATCCTCGATGTCGACCAGCTCGTGGCTGTTCTCGAGATAATAGTGGTGGTGAGTGGTGACGTTGGTGTCGAAATAGGTCTTGGTGCCGTCGACGCTGACCTGGCGGAGCAGGCCGGCATCGGTGAGCTGGTTCAGCGTGTTGTAGACGGTCGCCAGCGACACCGGGACCTTGGCGAGCGTCGCTTCCTCGTACAGCATTTCAGCCGTGAGGTGGCGTGCGCCTTTTCCGAACAGCAGCCAGCCCAGCGCCATGCGCTGACGCGTCGGCCGCAACCCCGCGGACTGCAGCATTTCGTTGACGTCGTGCCAGGGACAGCCGGTCAGGGCCGGCTGGCGGCCGGACAGGAGGGCCGCGGCATGGTCGTCGTCGTGTTGGGACGCGGTATTCTCGTTCATTTCCAAGATTTCGGGCACGCGTGAACAATATCTATCTGTAATATAAGAACAGAAAGATGCAGATGCAAGTTTCTCGCAACTAGAGCTGTTCTAATCAGGCTTGGAACCGCCTGGGGATCGCGTCATTTTACCTTCATGGATGCGCTTTGCCACCCGAAATGGCCTGTGTTAGAGAGCGCGCGGTTCCGCTTAGCCGATTTTGGCGCAACCGGGCATGGAAGCCCGGTCGGGAGTCCATCCGAAGCTTGCGCAGGTCGCGGCCGGCGGTGGCAATTGGCGTTGCTCTCCGATCGAGGCGGGGCCGATTTTCGCCAAGTTACGCCGCTCAATCGGGATTTGAACAGAGGCTCGTGAATGCTGAACAGGCGCAACGGTTACGACTACGAAGATCTGCTGGCCTGTGCCCGCGGCGAGATGTTCGGCCCGGGCAATGCCCAGCTGCCGCTGCCGCCGATGCTGATGTTCGACCGCATCACTGACATCAACGACAATGGCGGTGAGTTCGGCAAGGGCCTGGTGCGCGCTGAGCTCGACGTGAAGTCCGATCTCTGGTTCTTCGGCTGCCACTTCAAGAACGATCCTGTCATGCCCGGCTGCCTCGGCCTCGATGCGCTGTGGCAGATGGTCGGCTTTTACCTTGGCTGGAGCGGGGGCGAAGGCCGCGGCCGGGCCCTTGGCCTGAGCGAGCTCAAGTTCAGCGGCCAGGTGCTGCCGGAAGCGCGCAAGGTTGTGTACAACATCGATATCAAGCGCGTGATGCGTTCGAAGCTCGTGCTCGGCATCGCCGACGGGTGGCTTTCGGTCGATGACCAGATTATCTATCGCGCCAAGGATCTGAAGGTCGGCCTGTTCAAGCAGGGCACGAGCCTGGGCTGAGCGCATCACCGAGAAGACAACGAGCAGAAGACAACGATTGAGGCGAGGCTGTCATGAGGCGGGTTGTGGTCACCGGGATGGGCATCGTCTCGTCGATCGGAAACAACACCCAGGAAGTGCTTGCGAGCCTTCACGAGGCGAAGTCGGGCATTTCGCGGGCTGAGAAATATGCCGAGCTCGGCTTCCGTTCGCAGGTGCAAGGCGAGCCGACGCTCGATCCTTCGACGGTGGTCGACCGCCGCGCGATGCGCTTCCTCGGCCAGGGCGCGGCGTGGAATCACATCGCGATGGAGCAGGCGATCCAGGATTCCGGCCTGTCGCCTGACGAAGTCTCCAACATCCGTACCGGCATCATCATGGGCTCCGGCGGCCCCTCGGCGCGCACCATCGTCGAAGCCGCCGACATCACCCGCTCCAAGGGCCCGAAGCGCGTCGGCCCGTTTGCGGTGCCGAAGGCGATGTCCTCGACGGCGTCCGCGACGCTTGCGACCTGGTTCAAGATCAAGGGCGTGAACTATTCGATCTCCTCGGCCTGCGCGACCTCGAACCATTGCGTCGGCAATGCCTATGAGACCATCCAGATCGGCAAGCAGGACGTCATCTTCGCCGGCGGCTGCGAGGAGCTGGACTGGTCGCTGTCGGTGCTGTTCGACGCCATGGGCGCGATGTCCTCGAAGTACAACGACACGCCGGCCACGGCCTCGCGGCCCTACGATCTCAATCGCGACGGCTTCGTCATCGCCGGCGGCGCCGGCGTCCTGGTGCTGGAAGAGCTCGAGCATGCCAAGGCGCGCGGCGCGCGCATCTATGGCGAGGTCGTCGGCTATGGCGCGACCTCGGACGGCCACGACATGGTGGCGCCGTCGGGCGAAGGCGCCGAGCGCTGCATGCGCATGGCGATGTCGACGGTGAAGACCAAGGTCGACTACATCAACCCGCACGCGACCTCCACCCCGGCCGGCGACCCGCCGGAGATCGAGGCGATCCGAAATGTGTTCGGCGTCGGCGAGAAGTGCCCGCCGATCTCGGCGACCAAGGCCTTGACCGGCCACTCGCTCGGCGCCACCGGCGTGCAGGAGGCGATCTATTCGCTGCTGATGATGAACAACGGTTTCATCTGCGAGAGCGCGCACATCCAGGAGCTCGATCCCGTGTTCGCCGACATGCCGATCGTGCGCAAGCGCATCGACAACGTCAAGATCGGCACCGTGCTGTCGAACTCGTTCGGCTTCGGCGGCACCAACGCCACGCTGGTGTTCAGCCGGCTGGACGTGTGAGTTCTACCTTGCCGACTCCGGCGGAAGGACCAGACGAGATCAACTGGCACGACGGGGTTCTCGTTGACCTTCGAATTTCGGGGTTTGCCGAGGGCGAGCAGGAATTCACCCTTATCGTCGATCTGTATCCGGACGCTGACGTGCACGCGCCGCGACGCCGATACCGCTGCATTGGAACGAACGTTTTCCGTTTCGTCATGAGCGGCGATATCGGGCGACTTCTGAAGAATCGATCCAGCGGGAATATCGATCTTTTGCGCATGGAATATACGGCCGATACAGAAATCCTTGTTGTCTGCCTGTTTGGTGGAACAATCGAAGTTGAAGCCAGATCTTTCCGACTCATGGAATCCACCACATGACTTCGTTGATGAAAGGCAAGCGCGGTCTGATCATGGGCATCGCCAATGATCATTCCATCGCCTGGGGCATGGCGAGGACGCTGCATGTCCACGGCGCCGAGCTCGCCTTCACCTTCCAGGGCGAGGCGCTCGGCAAGCGCGTCAAGCCGCTGGCGGAGCAGCTCGGCGTCGATCTGGTGCTGCCTTGCGACGTCGAGGACATCGCCAGCGTCGACGCCACTTTCGCGGTGCTCCGCGAAAAGTGGGGCAAGCTCGACTTCGTCATCCACGCCATCGGCTTTGCCGACAAGAACGAGCTGAAGGGCCGCTACGCCGACACCAGCCGCGAGAACTTTTCGCGCACCATGGTGATCTCGTGCTTCTCGTTCACGGAGGTCGCAAAGCGCGCCGCCGAGCTCATGACGGAAGGCGGCAGCATGATCACGCTGACCTTCGGCGCCTCGGAGCGCGCGATGCCGAACTACAACGTGATGGGCGTCGCCAAGGCGGCGCTGGAAGCTTCCGTGCGCTATCTCGCCGCCGATTTCGGACCGCGCGGCATCCGCGTCAATGCGATCTCCGCCGGCCCCATCCGCACGCTCGCCGGCTCCGGCATCGGCGAGGCGCGGGCGATGTTCGGCTTCATGCAGAAGCACGCGCCGCTCCGCCGCGGCGTCACGCTCGACGAGCTCGGCGGCTCGGCGCTGTATCTGTTGTCGGATCTCTCGGGCGGCGTGACCGGCGAGATTCATTATGTGGATTCCGGCTACAACGTCATCCTGATGCCGCGGCCGGATGATTTGAAGGCGGAATAGGCGACCCTGCCGTAGGGTGGGCAAAGGAGCGCAAGCGACGTGCCCACGATCTCCCAGCGATCGCCATAGATAGAGGACGTGGGCACGCTTCGCTTTGCCCACCCTACGAGAGCTTGCTTACCCCGCCGCGATCTTTTCCGCGCGCTGGAACGCCGGCCGCGCCGTGCAGCGCGCCAGATAGGCGTCGAACGCGGGGCGCGACGGCACCATCTTGAACCGGCGTACCGCGTAATTCAGGCCCGAGCCGATCACGACGTCGGCGGCGGAAAATTCCTCGCCGAGAAGCCACGGGCCCTTGGCGAGCGCGGCGTCCAGTACGTCAAACACCTGCGTCGCGCTGCCCCAGGCCGCAGTCGAGGTCGGGATCTCGATCTTGGTGAAGATCTGGATGATGGCCGGCTCGATGCAGCCCGGTGAAAAGAACAGCCATTGCAGATAGCGCGCGCGGCGTGGATCGGTCACGGCGGGCGCGAGCTTCGTCTCGGGATAGCGGTCGCCGATATAGGCGCAGATGGCCGCGGCTTCGGCGAGCGCAGCATCGCCGTCGGTCAGCGCCGGCACCTTGCCCATCGGGTTGATCTTCAAATAGTCCGGCGCCTTCTGCGCGCCGGTCGAGATGTCGGTCAGCACGCGCTCATAGGGCAGGCCGCTCTCCTCCATCAGCCACAGCGTCGTGAACGAGCGCGAGCGGGGTGACCAATAGAGCTTGATCATGGCGCGGACCTCATTGCTGGAGCAGTCCTGGTAATGTCCGGTCGAGGCTTGTCGTCAATAAGGCACGGACACCGTCCCGCAGCTTTGCGTTGGCCGCCACCTCGGCGGGAGCCGATGGAAAGGCCGCCTCGTCCATCTCCTTGTTGGGACCACTGATCGGGTTGATCCCGATCAGGCGGGACATCATCGGCTCGTCATCAAGGCTTGCGGGGCCCTTTTTGATGGCCTCGAATGACTGCCCGTCGTACACGGTGATGTAGGTCAACGCGTACAGGAACGTGCGGCGCTTGATCGGGTTGCCCCATTTGACGATGCCAAAGCCTTCGACGGACTGGTTGGTATTGCTGAAGCGGTTCTGGTATCGCTCGATCAGGACATAGCGTTGGCACTTGGTGGTGGCAGCGCTCTGCTGCACGAACTCCTGTCGTTCCGGGTTCCGACGCAGCATCGGCGATCCCGATTCCACGGCATGCGCAAAAGCAGCGGGCGAATACGCAATTCGCCTGACCGACTTTCCGGCTGCGGCGGCACGAAGCCGCGACAGGATGAGATCGTCCAGCCCCCAGCTGTCGACCGGCACGGGTGTGTACTCGTTGCCGAACATGGTGAAGCCGACCTGCTGAACGCCGAAACGATTGGCGGCCGCGGCCAGGAGGCCGATTTCGCATGGGCCGCCGTCTACAGCGCCCGCCCGCTTGGGATTCGGCGTGCCTTTCGGAGTTGCGCCCTTGGCTGGGCGCGTCGTTGGCGTCGCCGATGGCGGTGCAGGCTGCGCCGCGGCGACACTGACGAGGCCAAACAGGGAGAGCGCGGTCAAACAGATGCGAAACATGGAATCGGCGGGCGGGGATCACGGCTTGGAGATGTCCGATCAGGACTTGAGATAAGTCTTAGGGCGAGCCGATGACAACCGCAAGGCGAGGACCTCGGCGCGCTATGCGTCGATGGTCCTTCGTTTCCACCGGTAATACTTCATCACGAACCCGTTCGACGGCTCGATCTCTTCCTTCTCGAACACAAAGCCCCCGCGCTCGTACCAGCGCCAGGCCTTTTCGTTCTCGCGCACACAGCGCAGATGCATCTCGTCGGGCATTTGCGTGCGCGTGAAGGCGAGCAATTGCCGGCCGAGCGATTGGCCTTGATAGGCCGGCGCGACGAACAGCATGTCGAGATAGAGCTTTGGCAGATGCAGCGCCAGCATCGCAGCGATCGTGCCTCGGTCATCGGCGACGAACAGGCTCCAGCCGTCCGCGATCTCGCGCCTGATGCGCGCACGCAAGTTCGCCAGCAGGAAGTCGCTGGCTTCGGCGAGCCCGGTCGAGACCCAGCTCTCCATCCAGACACGCCCGATCTCGTCGTACTCGTCCGGGCGAGCGGGGCGGATGATCGGATGCGACATCCGGTCAAGCCTTCTGGCGCAGGGATTGCCGCGCGCGCACCTTGCCGGCCGACAGGCACACCACTTCGGAAATCTGCAGCAGCTGCCGCGCCAGCGGGCTGGTCTTGCGCCAGACCATGCCGATGGTGCGCGACGGCTCGGGGTCGCGGAAGCGCGCCAGCGAGACCGAGGCGGAGCGCGTCTCCACCGGCACCGCCATCTCCGGGATCAGGGTGACGCCGATGCCGGCGCTGACCATCTGCACCAGCGTCGACAGCGAGTTCGCATCCAGCATCTCGCGCGGCGGCGCCGATTGCATGTTGCAGAACGACAGCGCCTGGTCGCGGAAGCAGTGCCCCTCCTCGAGCAGCAGAAGCCGCATCTCGCGCATCATCTCGCGCGACGGCACCGGTGTGCCTTCATCGGCGCCCGGGCGCACCAGCAAAAATTTCTCCTCGAACAGCGCGACCTCGGTGAGCGAGGGCTCCGACACCGGCAGCGCCACGATGGCGGTGTCGAGCCGGCCCTCCACCAGTTCCTGGATCAGCCGCGGCGTCATGGTCTCGCGCACGCGGATGTCGAGCTCCGGGTGCATGCGCGTGAGATTCTTGGTGATCTTGGGAAGTAGGTAAGGCGCGATGGTCGGGATCATGCCGATGCGCAGGCGGCCGGCGAAGCGGTCCTGCGATGCGCGCGCGAAATCGCCGAGCTCGTCGACCGAGCGCAGGATGTCGCGCACCCGTTGCGCCAGCTCCTCGCCGAACCGGGTCAGCGCGACCTGCCGCGCGCTGCGCTCCAGCAGCAGGCCGCCCAGCGCCTCCTCGAGTTCCTTGATCTGCATCGACAGGGCCGGCTGCGAGATCGAGCAGGACTCGGCCGCGCGGCCGAAATGGCCGTGACGGGCCAGCGCATCGAAATAGCGGAGCTGGCGCAGCGTCAGATTGATCATCAGAAAATCCTATCGCAGCGATCACTAAAGTCAACTTCCCCTGATAGGACGCGGCGCTTAGAGTGGTTCTACCTGGTCAAGGGCGCGAGTTCGACGCCGCCAGAGGAGGTATTCATGGACGACACTTCGAAGTGCCCGTTTTCGGGCGGAAAACCCACGCGCGTGAACCGCGACTGGTGGCCGACGCAGCTCAACATCGAGGTGCTGCACAAGAATTCCGATCTGTCCGACCCGATGGGCAAGGAATTCGACTACGCCAAGGAGTTCAAATCGCTCGACTTGAACGCGGTCATCAAGGACCTCACGGCCCTGATGACGGACTCGCAGGAATGGTGGCCCGCCGACTTCGGTCATTACGGCGGCCTGATGATCCGCATGGCATGGCACAGCGCGGGCACCTACCGCATCACCGACGGCCGCGGTGGCGCCGGGGCCGGTCAGCAGCGTTTCGCTCCGCTCAACAGCTGGCCCGACAACGCCAACCTCGACAAGGCCCGCCGTCTGCTGTGGCCGATCAAGCAGAAATACGGCCGCAAGATTTCCTGGGCCGATCTGATGGTGCTCGCCGGCAACGTCGCGCTGGAATCGATGGGCTTCAAGACCTTCGGTTTCGCCGGCGGCCGCGCCGACGTCTGGGAGCCGGAAGAGCTCTATTGGGGCCCGGAAGGCACCTGGCTCGGCGATGAGCGCTACAGCGGCGAACGCCAGCTCGCCGAGCCGCTCGGCGCCGTGCAGATGGGCCTCATCTACGTCAATCCGGAAGGCCCGAACGGCAAGCCGGATCCGGTCGCCGCGGCCAAGGACATCCGCGAGACCTTCTTCCGCATGGCGATGAACGACGAGGAAACCGTCGCGCTGATCGCCGGCGGCCACACCTTCGGCAAGACCCATGGCGCGGGCGATCCATCGCTGGTCGGCCCGGAGCCGGAAGCCGGCGCGCTGGAAGATCAGGGCCTCGGCTGGAAGAGCAAGCACGCATCGGGCCTCGCTGGCGATTCCATCACCAGCGGCCTCGAGGTGACCTGGACGCAGACCCCGACGAAGTGGAGCAACAACTTCTTCGAGAACCTGTTCAAGTACGAATGGGAGCTGACCAAGAGCCCGGGCGGTGCGAACCAGTGGACGGCGAAGGGCGCCGACGCCGTCATTCCTGACGCCTTCGACAAGTCGAAGAAGCATCGCCCGACGATGCTGACGACGGACCTCTCGCTACGCTTCGATCCCGCTTACGAGAAGATCTCGCGGCGCTTCCTGGAGCACCCGGATCAGTTCGCGGATGCCTTCGCCCGCGCCTGGTTCAAGCTCACCCACCGCGACATGGGTCCGATCCAGCGCTATCTCGGCCCGCTGGTGCCGAAGGAGACGCTGATCTGGCAGGATCCGATTCCGGCCTTGAACCACGAGGTGGTCGGTGAGCAGGACATCGCTTCGCTGAAGAGCAAGATCCTGGCTTCGGGTCTGTCGGTCTCCGAGCTGGTCTCGACCGCCTGGGCGTCGGCCTCGACGTTCCGCGGCTCGGATAAGCGCGGTGGCGCCAACGGCGCACGCATCCGCCTTGCTCCGCAGAAGGACTGGGAGGTGAACGATCCGGCCCAGCTCGCCAAGGTGCTCGGCAAGCTCGAAGCGATCCAGAAGGACTTCAACGCTTCGTCAGGCGCGAAGAAGGTCTCGCTCGCGGATCTCACCGTGCTCGGCGGCACCGCCGCGGTCGAGAAGGCCGCCAAGGATGCCGGCGTCGAGGTCAAGGTCGGCTTCACGCCGGGCCGCATGGATGCTTCGCAGGAGCAGACGGATGCGGCCTCATTCGCGCCGCTGGAGCCGCGCGCCGATGGTTTCCGCAACTACATCGGCAAGCGGCATCAGTTCATGCAGCAGGAGGAAGCTCTCATCGATCGTGCGCAGCTCTTGAGGCTCACCGGCCCCGAGATGACGGTGCTGGTCGGCGGCCTGCGTGTGCTCGGCGCCAACGCCAACGGCTCGAAGCACGGCGTGTTCACCACCAAGGTGGGAACGCTGAGCAACGACTTCTTCGTCAACCTGCTCGACATGAGCGCGCAGTGGACGCCGGCTGCCGACGGCACCTACGAGGCACGCGACCGCAAGACCAATGCGGTGAAGTGGACCGGCACCCGCGCCGATCTCATCTTCGGCGCGCACTCGCAGCTCCGTGCCTTCGCCGAGGTCTATGCGACCTCGGACGCCAAGGAGAAGTTCGCCAAGGACTTCGCCAAGGCTTGGACCAAGGTGATGAACCTCGACCGCTTCGACATCGCGGCGTGAGTGTGACACCTCTCCCATAGGGAGAGGTCGGCGCGCAGCGCCGGGTGAGGGGTTCTACTCTCTCGTGGGACCAAACCCCCTCACCCGATTTGCTTCGCAAATCGACCTCTCCCCGCTGGGGAGAGGTGAAGAGCAGCGCGCTGACGGATCGAGACCACCAACAAAAAGGGCGGCCTTTCGGCCGCCCTTCGTTTTTTGCTTTGTCGCGAGAGGCCTTACTCGCCGGCTGCTTCGCGCGGGGCCTTCTCGCCTTCGGCCTTGTCCTTGCCCTCGAGGTCCTCGCCGGTGGTCTGGTCGACCACTTTCATCGACAGGCGGGTCTTGCCGCGATCGTCGAAGCCGAGCAGCTTGACCTTGACCTTGTCGCCTTCCTTGACGACGTCGGAGGTCTTCTGCACGCGGCTGGCCGCGAGCTGGCTGATGTGGACGAGGCCGTCCTTGGAGCCGAAGAAGTTCACGAAGGCGCCGAACTCCATCACCTTGACGACGGTGCCGTCATAGATCTGGCCGACTTCCGGATCGGACGCGATCGACTTGATCCACTTGATCGCGGCCTTCATCGCCTCGCCGTCAGAGGAGGCGACCTTCACGGTGCCGTCGTCCTCGATGTTGACCTTGGCGCCGGTCTTCTCGACGATCTCGCGGATCACCTTGCCGCCGGTGCCGATCACTTCGCGGATCTTGTCGGTGGCGATCTTGAAGGTCTCGATGCGCGGCGCGTATTCGCCGAGCTCGGCGCGGGCCGCGGTGAGGGCCTTGGCCATCTCGCCGAGGATATGGATGCGGCCGTCCTTGGCCTGGGCCAGCGCCACCTTCATGATCTCTTCGGTGATGCCCTCGATCTTGATGTCCATCTGGAGCGAGGTGATGCCCGTTTCCGTGCCGGCGACCTTGAAGTCCATGTCGCCGAGATGGTCCTCGTCGCCGAGGATGTCCGAGAGAACCGCAAAGCGCTTGTCTTCGAGGATCAGGCCCATCGCGATGCCCGCGGTCGGCCGCTTCAGCGGCACGCCCGCATCCATCAGCGCCAGCGAGGCGCCGCAGACCGAAGCCATCGAGGACGAGCCGTTCGACTCGGTGATCTCCGACACCACGCGCGTGGTGTAGGGGAACTCGTGATGCGGCGGCAGCACCGGACGAATCGCGCGCCAGGCCAGCTTGCCGTGGCCGATCTCGCGGCGCTTGGTGCCACCGAGGCGGCCGGTCTCGCCGACCGAGTAGGGCGGGAAGTTGTAATGCAGCAGGAACGTTTCCTTGTACGTCCCGGACAGCGCGTCGATGTACTGCTCGTCCTCGCCGGTGCCGAGCGTGGTCACGACCATCGCCTGGGTCTCGCCGCGGGTGAACAGCGCCGAGCCGTGGGCGCGGGGCAATACGCCGACTTCGGCGACGATGTTGCGCACCGTCTTGCTGTCGCGGCCGTCGATGCGCTTGCCGGTGTCGAGGATGTTCCAGCGAACGATCTTGGCCTCCAGCTCCTTGAACACGCCGGCGATGCGCAGCTTGTCGTATTGCGGCTCCTGCCCTTCGGGGAAGTAATGGGCCATCACCTTTTCCTTGACCTTGCCGACGGCGGCGTAGCGATCCTGCTTGACCGGAATGGCGTAGGCGGCGCGCAGCTCCTGCTCGACCAGGCCGAGCATTTCCTTCTCGAGCGCCGAATTGTCGATGACGGTGACTTCGCGCGGCTCCTTGGCAGCCTTCTCGGCGAGATCGATGATGGCGTTGATCACCGGCTGGAAGTGGCGGTGACCGAACATCACGGCGCCGAGCATGATGTCTTCGTTCAGTTCCTTGGCTTCCGATTCCACCATCAGCACGGCGTCGGCGGTGCCGGCGACGACCAGGTCGAGCTGGGTGTCGACCATCTCGTCGAGCGTCGGGTTGAGAATGAATTCGTCATTGGCGAAGCCGACGCGGGCCGCGCCGATCGGGCCCTTGAAGGGGGCGCCGGACAGCGTCAACGCGGCGGAGGCCGCGACCATCGCCACGATGTCGGGATCGTTCTCCATGTCGTGCGACAGCACGGTGACGATCACCTGGGTCTCGTTGCGCCAGCCATCGACGAACAGCGGGCGGATCGGACGGTCGATCAGGCGGGAGACCAGCGTCTCCTTCTCGGTCGGACGGCCCTCGCGCTTGAAATAGCCGCCGGGAATGCGGCCCGCAGCGTAGGCCTTTTCCTGGTAGTCGACGGTCAGCGGCAGGAAGTCGACGCCTTCGCGCGGCGCCTTCGCCGCGACGACGGTGGCGAGCACCACGGTCTCGCCATAGGTGGCGACGACGGCACCGTCGGCCTGGCGGGCGATCTTGCCGGTTTCGAGCTTGAGTGGGCGTCCGCCCCAGTCGATCTCGACTGAATGCTTATTGAACATAGAGGTCTTCTTTCATGGGTTCTCGAAAGAAGGGACGGCTCTCGAAAAACAAAAACCATGCGCAAGATTGCGGGACGCTGATCGGAGCGGATGATCAGCGTCCTGCGATCCTGCCATGGTTTTTGGATGTCGGATGGCGTCCATCCTTTCGGGTCATACGGGCGCCTTGCCCGTTGTGCCCAGCCGCCGGATTGCTGCTGGACTGTCAGTCGGCACGAATGCGAACACCGAACCGCGGTCCTCGCCCTTCATGCCCGGATGCTCGCCCTCAACGGCTTGCGTCCGATGTGCGCGCAACCTCGATCAAAAAGCTTGAAATAAGCGCTTTCGTTCGAAACCACGTGCGAAAACGCGCGCCGGTGGCGCGCGCAGGAACTCTTAACGACGAATATTGTGCTTCTCGAGCAGCGCCTTGTAGCGTGCCTCGTCCTTCTTCTTGAGATAGTCGAGGAGCGAGCGGCGGGTCGAGACCAGCTTCAAGAGGCCGCGACGCGAATGGTTGTCCTTCACGTGGGTCTTGAAATGGTTGGTGAGGTTGTTGATGCGTTCCGACAGGATCGCGACCTGAACCTCGGGCGAGCCGGTGTCGCCGGCCTTGGTGGCATTCGTCTTGATGACTTCCGCTTTGCGTTCTGCGGCAATCGACATCGTCAATTTCTCTCGTTGCGACCGGGGCTGGCAGTCAGGCCGGTCAGGTTGAACACACGCTTGGGGATGATTTCGCCATTGCCAACTTCGGCAAGCGCCAAAAGACGGCCTGCCACCGTGACATAGACTGTGCCGCTACAAGTGGGCGCATCCCGTCCGCGCAACAAAACGGCCTGGCCCCGATGGAGCCTTGCCGCATCAGCCCGAGTGACGGCCAGTGCCGGGATGTCGTCCAGCGCGGTCTCAACGGGCAAAAGCGCGTCGGCGAGGCTGCCCTCGCCGGACGCGGCTCTATCGCACAAAGCCTCCAACTGATCCAGCGGAATCATGTCGTTTTCGCCAAATGGGCCGACCAGGGTCCGCCGGAGCGCGCAGATATGGCCGTAAGTGCCGAGAATCCGGCCCATATCGCGGGCCAGCGCCCGCACATAGGTGCCCTTGCCGCATTCGGCCTCGAACACGGCCCGGTCGTTATCCGGTTGATCTACAAGGGTTAAATGGTGAATCTCGACCGGGCGGGGGGCCAGCTCCACGACCTCGCCGTCGCGGGCGAGGTCATAGGCGCGCTCGCCCTGGACCTTGATCGCCGAATAGCGCGGCGGGACCTGCTCGATCACCCCGGTGAAGCGGGGCAGCAGAGCGAGGATGGCCTCCCGGCTCGGGCGCTGGTCCGAGGTCGCGGTCACCCGGCCCTCGATGTCGTCGGTGTCGCGCTCCTCGCCCCAGCAGACCGTGAAGCGGTAGCGCTTGCGGCCGTCCATCACGAAGGGGACGGTCTTGGTGGCCTCACCGAGCGCGATCGGCAAGCCCCCCGAGGCGAGCGGATCGAGCGTGCCGGCGTGTCCGGCGCGCTTGGCGTTGAACAGCCGCTTGAGCACGGCGACCGCCTGGGTCGAGGTCATGCCGATCGGCTTGTCGAGCACGACCCAGCCATGGACGTCGCGGCGGTCGCGCCGAACCTGGTTGCCCTTCTGCTGCCTGGCGCGCGGATCGTTGTTGACGCGGCGCGGCTCCTGATGCGGCTGCGAATTCTCCGCGAAATTGTTGTTCTGCACGTCGCGCTGGTCGGTGTCGTTGCCGCCGATCGTGCCGTGAGCGGGGTCCATGGTCATTGCTCTTCTTCCCGATCCGAATGCGGATCCTGTTCCAAATCCTTCTGCACCGCAGGCGTTCGCAAAAGCTTCTCGATCCGTTCCGCTTCGTCGAATCGTTCATCGACGCGGAAGCGAATGTCAGGTGCAAATTTCAGGTTAACGCGCCGCGCGACCTCGCCGCGCAGGAACTTCTTGTTGCGTTCGAGCGCAGCGATCACGATCTCGGTGTCGCGGCCACCGAGCGGCATCACATAGACTGTCGCGAGCTTCAGGTCGGGCGACATCCGCACCTCCGGCACGGTGATGATGTGACCTTCCAGATCAGCATCATGCACATTGCCTTGCGCCAGAATATCGGCCATCGCGTGGCGAACCTGCTCGCCGACGCGCAACTGACGCTGCGAGCCGCCGGGCGCGGAACTCTTCTTCTGATGATGCCGTGGCATTTTTTCGAAAATCACCTCGTCATGCCCGCATCCGCGACACGGGCATTGTCATTTGTCCTGTTGAAACGAAGAGGGGTGGATGGCCGGAAAAATCCGGCCATCGCACTCCCGCAATCTCAGTTCAAAAAGATCCGAACGCTTCGGTAAGATTTGGACTTACAGGGAGCGCTGGATCGTCTCCACGCGATAACACTCGATCACGTCACCGGCACGCATGTCGTGATAATTCTCGAAGGCCATGCCGCATTCCTGGCCGGACTGGACTTCCTTCACTTCGTCCTTGAAGCGCTTCAGCGTCGACAGCTTGCCTTCGTGCACGACGACATTGTCGCGGATCAGGCGCACATTGGCGCCGCGTTCCACGGTACCGTCGGTGACGCGGCAGCCGGCGACCTTGCCGACCTTGGAGATGTTGAAGATCTCCAGGATCTCGGCATTGCCCAGCATGGTTTCGCGCAAGGTCGGCGCGAGCAGACCGCTCATCGCCTTCTTCACGTCGTCCACGAGGTCGTAGATGATGTTGTAGTAGCGGATCTCGATGCCGTTGCGCTTGGCGGCCGCAGCGGCCTCCTTGTTGGCACGAACCGAGAAGCCGATGATCGCGGCGTTGAAGCCTTCGGCCAGCGTCACGTCGGATTCCGAGATGCCGCCGACGCCGGCATGCAGGATGCGGGCGGCGACTTCGTCGGTGCCGAGCTTCTCCAGCGAGCCGAGGATGGCTTCCAGCGAGCCCTGCACGTCGGCCTTGACGATCAGCGGGAATTCCTTGCGGCCCGCCGTCTTCAATTGCGACATCATCTGCTCCAGCGAGCCGCGCATGCCGGAGATCGAGGCTGCCGCGTTCTCGCGCTTCTGGTGCGCGCGGTAGCTGGTGACCTGGCGGGCGCGGGCTTCGTTCTCGACCACCGCGAGACGATCGCCGGCCTCGGGCGGGCCGTTGAAGCCGAGCACTTCGACCGGCACCGAGGGGCCGGCCTCCTGCACGGTCTCGCCCTGATCGGAGATCAGCGCGCGGACGCGGCCCATCTCGGCGCCTGCGACGATGATGTCGCCGACACGGAGCGTGCCGCGCTGGACCAGAACGGTCGCGACCGGACCGCGGCCGCGATCGAGCTTGGCCTCGATCACGGTGCCTTCGGCGGGACGCTCCGAATTGGTCTTCAGGTCGAGGATTTCGGCCTGGAGCGCGATCATCTCGAGCAGCTTGTCGAGATTGGTCTTGTTCTTGGCGGACACCTCGACGTCGACGACTTCGCCGCCGAAGGATTCCACCTGCACCTCGTGCTGGAGCAGCTCGGTGCGCACGCGCTCGGGCTTGGCATCGGGCTTGTCGATCTTGTTGATGGCAACGATGATCGGCACGCCTGCCGCCTTGGCGTGATTGATGGCTTCGACCGTCTGCGGCATCACGCCATCATCGGCCGCGACCACCAGCACGACGATGTCGGTGACCTTGGCGCCGCGGGCGCGCATCGCGGTGAACGCGGCGTGGCCGGGCGTGTCGATAAAGGTGATCTTCTTGCCGGTTTCAGGCGATGTCACCTGATAGGCGCCGATGTGCTGGGTGATGCCGCCGGCTTCGCCGGAGACCACGTTGGCGTGGCGTAGCGCATCGAGCAGCGAGGTCTTGCCGTGATCGACGTGACCCATGACGGTCACCACGGGCGAACGGGTCTCGGTGTCGGTCGAATCGTCGGTAGCGTCGAACAGACCTTCCTCGACGTCGGACGCGGCAACGCGCTTGACGGTGTGGCCGAGCTCTTCGGCGATCAGCTGCGCGGTGTCGGCATCGATCACGTCGGTGATCTTGTGCATCGCGCCCTGCTTCATCAGCATGCGGATGACGTCGACCGCGCGCTCGGCCATGCGGTTGGCGAGCTCCTGGATGGTGATCGCTTCCGGAATGACCACCTCGCGGATGAGCTTTTCCTTGGGCTCATTCGAGGCGTGGCCCTTCAGGCGCTGGGTGCGGCGGCGGAACGAGGCGATCGAGCGCTCGCGCACTTCGTCGGCATTGAGCGCGGTGACGACGGTCAGGCGCCCGCGCTCCTTCTGCGGGCCGGGCTTGTGGGTGGGCTTGGGGGCTACCACGGGACGCGCGGCGCCGCCGGGGCCGCGGCGGATCTGGCGCGGTGCCTCGTCGTCGTCAGCCTCGGCCGCAACGGCGGGGCCGCGGCCAGCCGGTCCACCCGGACGCTGCGCGGTCGTCGTTGCGGGACGCGCCGTCGTGGTTCCCGGACGCGCTGTGGTGGTGGTTCCAGGCCGGGACGCAGGCGCACCGGGGCGCGGAGCGCCGGCGGCCGGTGTTGCGGTCGCGGGGCGCGCGGCGGATGGTTGCTCACCCTCGCCGAAACGCTTCTTGGCCTCGGTCTCAGCCTTGCGCTTGGCTTCGTCCTCATGACGGTGGCGCTCTTCCTCGGCCTTGCGGCGGGATTCGGCGGCTTCGCGCTCGGCGCGCTCGGCGGCCTCACGGGCGGAGCGGCGCTGGGCCTCTTCCTCGGCCTGGCGGCGTTCCTCGACTTCGCGCAGCTTGGCGTCCGCCAGCGCGCTGGCACGGGCCGAACGCTCGTCCTCGGTAAGGGTGCGCAGCACCACGCCGGAACCGGCGTTGCGGGGCGGGGGCGGAGCGGGACGGGACGGCGCGGCGGGGGCGGCCGGCGCGGGCTTTGCCGTCACCTCAGGCGCGTGCGGCTCGGGTCCGTCGCCAATGCGGCGCTTGCCGCGCTTCTCGACCACGACCTGCTTGCTGCGGCCATGGCTGAAGCTCTGGCGCACGGTGCCCGTTTCGACGCGCGGCTTGAGCGATAGCGTCTTGCTCGGAACGCTCAGCTTCTTGTCGCCAGGGGTCTTGGTATCAACCATTCAGCAGTCCTAATCCTGATTTATCAGTGTTGTGCGTTGCCGCACCATCCAATTGGGTCGTCGTTGTCTCTCAGAAATCCTGGCCGGGTTTTTCGGCAGTCTTGTCGTCGTCCGCCATCCGGTATCGGACCAGGATCTGGCTACGTGACAGGAATGACTTGCTCGCCGGGCCCGCGAGCAGGGCAGCATGTATCACATTTGACCGGGTCAGTGCCAAATCCAATTCTAACGATTTCAGAGCGGTAACGACGGGAATCTGCGCCTTAGCACCGCGATTCCCGGCATTCTGGCGCGCCAGCATGTCCAATTTGCGGATTCCGTCCGCGGCCCCGTCGCTGGCATGGATCAGGACCTCGACCGTCCCTTCCCGAAGGGCGCTCTCGACCTTGCCGAAGCCGGCCACGACCTGGCCCGCCTTGGCGGCGATCCCAAGGGCTTCGGTCACGCTCCGGGCCAGGAGCGCCTCGATGTCGGTGGGAAGCGTCTGAGGGATGCGCAGCTCGCGCTTGAAGGCTTTGCTGAATTGGTGACGCCGCACCGCTTCCGCAACCGTCTTGCGTGAGGCGGTGAGCCACATCCCGCGTCCGGGCAGCTTGCGCTTGAGATCGGGAACTATTTGTCCGTCAGGCGATGCGACGAAGCGGATCAGCTCGTCGATCGGCCGGACCTCGCGGCTGACCGCGCACATGCGCATGGTCGCGGACCTTTCGGTCCGCGGGCCATGGTCAAGTTCGAGGTCGGAATCTGCAAGCATCCGGGCGACATTCTCCTTTGCCCTTAAGCCGGCTGATCTTCGGTCGCCTCGGCCTCCTCGGCAGGCTTGGCGAGATCGGCCTCGGTGATCCAGCCGGCCTTGACGCGGGCCTGCATGATCATCGCTTCGGCGTCGTCACGGGAGATGTCGATGCCGTCGAGCGCACCGGCGTGCTTGGTCGGCTCGCTGCCTTCCTTGCGCTCGGTCCATCCGACCAGATCGTCGGTGGCGCAGCCGGCGAGGTCCTCGACGCTCTTGATGTCGTTCTCGCCGAACTTCACCAGCATCTTCGAGGTGACGCCGGGCACGTCCTTGAGCGCGTCCTCGACGCCGAGCTCCTTACGCCTCGCCTCGAGCTCGGCTTCCTGCTGCTCCAGATATTCGCGGGCGCGGTTCTGCAGCTCCTGCGCGGTCTCCTCGTCGAAGCCCTCGATGCCGGCGAGCTCCTTGACGTCCACCATCGCGAGCTCCTCGACCGAGGTGAAGCCTTCGGACGCCAGGAGCTGGCCGACCACCTCGTCGACGTTGAGCGATTCCATGAAGACGCGGGTGGAGTTCTCGAAGTCGGCCTGGCGGCGCTCCGATTCCTCCTGCTCGGTCAGGATGTCGATGTCCCAGCCGGTGAGCTGCGAAGCCAGGCGCACGTTCTGGCCGCGGCGGCCGATCGCCAGCGAGAGCTGGTTGTTGGTGTCGGGCACCACGACCTCGATACGCTCGCGGTCCTCGTCGATGACGACCTTGGAGACTTCCGCCGGCGCCAGCGCGTTGACCACGAAGGTCGCGATGTCGGGCGACCAGGGAATGATGTCGATCTTCTCGCCCTGCAATTCGTTCACCACGGCCTGCACGCGCGAACCGCGCATGCCGACGCAGGCGCCGACCGGATCGACCGAGGAATCGCGGGAAATCACGCCGATTTTCGCGCGCGAGCCCGGATCGCGGGCCACCGCCTTGATCTCGACGATGCCGTCATAGATCTCCGGCACTTCCTGCGCGAACAGCTTTGCCATGAACTGCGGATGGGTGCGGGAGAGGAAGATCTGCGGGCCTCTCGTTTCGCGGCGGACGTCGAAGATATAGGCGCGGACGCGATCGCCGTTGCGGAAGACTTCGCGCGGCAGCATCTCGTCACGGCGGATGATGGCTTCGCCGCGGCCGAGATCGACGATCACGCTGCCATATTCGACGCGCTTGACGACGCCGTTGACGATGTCGCCGATGCGGTCCTTGAATTCCTGGTACTGCCGGTCGCGCTCGGCCTCGCGCACCTTCTGCACGATCACCTGCTTGGCCGATTGCGCGGCGATGCGGCCATATTCCAGCGGCGGCAGGGTATCGGCGATGGTGTCGCCTACTTGCGCGCCCGGATTGGCGCGCTGCGCGTCCACCAGCGAGATCTGGTTGGAGTGATTTTCGACCTTGTCGACCACCAGCATGTGGCGCGACAGCCGCAGCTCGCCCTTCTTCGGGTCGATCTCGGCGTGAACGTCAGTCTCGCTGCCGTAACGGGCGCGCGCCGCCTTGGCGATGGCGTCCTCCATCGCCGCGATGACGATGCCGCGGTCGATCGACTTTTCGCGCGCGACGGCGTCCGCGATCTGAAGCAATTCAAGTCGGTTGGCGCTGACTGCCATGGCTAGTCTCCTTGGTCAGGCTCGATCTCGCCGCGCCGCGCGCGTTCGGCGGCAAGGCGATGTTTCTTCGTGTTGGTCGGGGCCGGCTTCTTCTTCGGCTTGGTGTTCTTGGTGGTCTTCTCGCTGATCTTGGCGTGCGGTGCCTGCGGCGGCTCGAGACCGAGATTGCGCCGCATCTCGCGCGCCTCGGCCTTGCCGCGGCGCATGGATTCGGCGATCAGCTCGTCAGTCAGCACCAGCCGCGCATCGCCGATATCCTCCATGGTCAGGAGAACGTCGGCATCGTCGCCAGCCTTGGCATCGTCGCGATGCAGATGCACGCGGTCGCCCTCGACCGCGCCGAGCGTGCCGCGGAAGCGCTTCCGCCCGTCATGGGCGACCGCCATCTCGATCTTCACCAGATGCCCGGAATAGCGCTCGAAATCGGAGCGGCGCACCAGCGGACGGTCGATCCCCGGCGAGGAGATCTCCAGCCGATAGGCGCGGTCGATGGGATCGGCGACGTCGAGCACGGGCGACAGGGCCCGCGAGATCGCCTCGCAATCCTCGATCTGCATCGAGCCGTCGGGCCGCTCGGCCATGATCTGCACGGTGCAGCCTGCTTCCCCGGAAATGCGGATCCGGACCAGGCGGTAGCCCATGCCCTGGAGCACGGGACCTGCCACTGCGGACACCCGTGCCGCGACGCCGGGCTCGACCACGAGCCGCGGCTCGGCCAGCAATTCGGCATCCGTGGAACCAGGGTTCGGTTCGGTCATGTCCAGGGTCAGGGCGCTCGATGGTTAAGGCTTGGTTACGATTTCAAAGCCCGCTTCGGAACTTTCCCGACAACGCGTCGGGCGCATCTCCCGCCGAGCCGCGTTCAGGTAATAAAAAAGAGCGGGTCCTTTCGGGCCCACTCTCACTACGCGGATCGTATGAGAAGATGAATTGGCGCTGATATAGCGCTTTCTTAACCCACGGACAAGGCCCATTGCAGCGGGAACGGGGCCTTTTTGCGCCCGTCTGCAGGCCCTGCGCAACGCTTCCTTCATCAAGCAGGCCTAGATTTTCCGATTGTGGGGCGGCTTGAACCAAGGGCGCACCCGCGGCGTGCCCCGTTCGAGTTGCGTTTTCATGACCGTTGCCACGTCGCTCATTCCTGGACTGGACGATATCGTCAAGCGCGGCGATCCGCGCCGCCGCGGCGAGATCGCGCGTGCCATCTCTCAATTGTTCTTCCGGGACGCGGACAAGCTCCGCCCCGAGCTGATCGATCTCTTCGACAATCTCCTGATCGATCTCGTCCCCCATGCCGAGCTCGCCTCCCGCGCTGATCTGGCCGAGCGCTTCTCGCGCCTGAACAACGCGCCGCCGCACCTCGTCAATCAGCTCGCGCGCGAGAACGAGATCATGGTGGCCGGCCCCGTGCTGCGCCGCTCGCCCGTGCTCGACGAGGCGGCTCTGGTCGAGATCGCGCGCTTGAAGGGCCAGGGCCATCTGCTGGCGATGACGGAGCGTCCCGCTTTGTCACCCGCCGTCACCGACGTGCTGGTCGAGCGCGGCGATCGCGACGTGGTGCGGCGTGCCGCCGCCAATGCCGGTGCGGTGTTCTCGCCAGACAGCTATTCCGAGATGATCAAGCGCGCGGCGCAGGACGGCGTGCTGACGCTCAAGATCGGTCAGCGCAACGACCTTTCCGGCGAGAATCTGAAGCTGCTGCTGGACGGGACGCTCGACGTCATCCGCCGTCGTCTCTCCACCGTGGTCAATCCCGTGCGCCAGGTCGAGATCAAGCGCGCGATGGCCGCGATCGAGGAGGCCGCGCTGCCGCCGGGCCCGCGCCGCGATTTCTCCGCGGCACAACGCACCGTGCTGACCTTGAATCGCGAGGGCCATCTCGGCGAGAGCGCGCTGCTCGGTTTCGCCAAGGCGCACAAATACGAGGAATCGGTCGCCGCGCTGTCGGCGATGTCGGGCGTTCGCCTCCAGGTCCTCGACCGCCTGATCGCGGGCGACCGCTACGATCCGCTGCTGATCCTGGGCCGCGTGCTGAACCTCGGCTGGCCCACGGTGCGCGCGCTCATCCTGCTCTGGTACGGCTCGAACCGCACGCCGGCCGATGCCGACATCGAGACCGCGCGCGTGAACTTCACGCGCCTGATGCCGACGACCGCCGAGCGCGTCGTGAATTTCTGGCGCAACCGGCAGACGATTTAGTTCCGCGCGTCGTCATTGCGAGCGTAGCGAAGCAATCCAGAATCTCTCCGAGCAGGCACTCGGGATTGCTTCGTTCGCCAGCGCAAATTGCTTTGCAATTTATCGCGGGCTCCTCGCAATGACGGCTAATCGACCCGCCTGAACCGCAAATACGCCGCCTTGCGCCCTTCGCGCGCGGCCTTTCGACCGTAGCGCGTCATGGTGTAGCCCGGCCATGGCTGGCGGAAATCGTCGGCGCGTTCGGCGAGCCACACGAAGTCCGGCGAACGCGCAAGATGCGACAGCGTCCAGGCGCAGTAATCGTCGATGTCGCAGACGAAACGGAATTCACCATTCGGCCTGAGCACGCGCGCCATTGCCGCGATGGTGCGGTCCTGGACGAAGCGCCGCTTCCAGTGTCGCCGCTTCGGCCAGGGATCGGGATGGATCAAATCGATCCGCGACAGCGACTCCCGGGGCAGCCAGGCGAGCAGCTCGGCGGCATCGCCCGCGAACAGGCGGATATTGCCGATGTTGGCCGCCTCGATCTGCGCGAGGATCTTGGCCATGCCGTTGACATAGGGCTCGCAGCCGATGAAGCCGGTGGCGGGAAAGTTTTGCGCCTCGGCCGCGAGATGCTCGCCGCCGCCGAAGCCGATCTCGAGCCTGATGTCGTCGGCTGCGGGATCGAAGATGTCGCGGGCGTCCGCCGGCGCCTCACCCCCGATATCGAGCGCAAGATGCGGCAGCAGCTGCTCGATCAACCCGGCCTGGTGTTGCCTGAGCTTGTGGCCCTTGCGGCGCCCGAAGAAGGCGCGCTCGCTGTCGTCGCGATCGGGGGTTGACTTGCGTTCGCTCATCGCAGCGTCTGATAAAGGCGATGGAGCAGCCGCGCGCGTGGTGCCAGTGAGGAGACATAGAGCTGCTCGTAATGGGTGTGCGCGCCCTTGCCGTCGACGCCGAGCCCGTCGAGAGTCGCGGTGTGCGGGGCGGTGAAATTGCCGTCCGAGCCGCCGCCGGTATGGGTGTCGATCAGCTCGAAGCCGATCTCGCTGGCGAGCGTTCGGGCATGCTCGTACAGCGATGCGCCTGCATTGCTCTTCTCGTAAGGCGGCCGGTTGAGCTCGCCGGTGACCATGACGGTGACGCCGTCGGTCTTCGATCGCAGCCCGAGGATCTTGCCGACGAACTCGTCCGCGTCCTTGAGGCTCACCACGCGCAGATCGACTTCCGCATAGGCATCCTCGGGCGTGACGTTGGGACGCGTGCCGCCGCGCACCACACCGACATTGACGGTGACGCCGCGCGCCAGATCGTTCATCCCTTCCAGCGCCAGGATGACGTTGCCGAGTTCGCGGACGGCGCTGCGGCCGTCTTCGGGTCGCGAGCCGGCATGCGCGGGCACGCCCTTGATGAAAACCCGGAAGCGACCGACGCCCTTGCGTCCGGTCACGATCTTGCCGCCGTCGCGCGCCGGCTCGGTCACCAGCACATATTTGGCCTTGCGCCCTTCCTTTTCGATCAGCGCGCGCGACGTCGGGCTGCCGATCTCCTCGTCGGAGGTGAACAGATGCGTGATGCCGAGCGGCGAGCGATCGCCCGTCGCGCAAAGCGCGCGGAAGGCGTGATGGGCGATGTAGGCGCCGCTCTTCATGTCGTAGATGCCCGGGCCGAACGCGACGTCGCCTTCGACCTTGAACGGCAGGCGCTCGATGAAGCCCATGGGATGGACGGTATCGAGGTGGCTCAGCACCAGGATGCCCGGCTGCTCCTGCCCCCAATTCGTGCGCGCCACGAGATGATCGCCGCAGCCGTCCGTGCCGGCGATGCGCTCGAGCGTGACGGGCAGGTCGCGGTACTGCTCCGCGACCACGGAGACCAGCTTGTTGACCTGTTCAGGTGCTTCCGTCGGCGTCTCGATCTCCACCCAGCGGCGGATGCCATCGAGAATAGTTTGTGAATCGAACCAATTGGAGTCGGTCATGGACGCATCTGTGCCTTTGAATCGCATCATCGCAGCGGACGCGCATCAAAGCGCGGTCGTAAATGACGACATAGGCCAGATTTGATGCAGTCTCAAATCGCCGTGGAGATGGCGATTCAGCGCTTGTCGGGGCCTTCGCGGGCCGCGATCTGCTCGACCAGATCGACGATCGAGCGGCGCATCTTCGAATCCGTGATTCGCGTGAACGCCTTGGTCAAGGCCAGCCCTTCGGAAGTGGCGAGAAAGTCCGAGACGTAAGAGGGCGAGGCGCCCTCGCTGAAGCCATCCGGACCCGGCACGCCGCTCGGGCCGCCCTCAAACAGGAAGGACACCGGCACCTGCAGAATCTCCGCGATCTGCTGGATGCGGCTCGCGCCGACCCGGTTGGTGCCCTTCTCGTATTTCTGGATCTGCTGGAAAGTCAGGCCCAAAGCTTCACCGAGCTTTTCCTGGCTCATGCCCAACATGATGCGGCGCATGCGCACGCGACTGCCGACATATTTGTCAACAGGGTTGGGCGCTTTCGACATTTCCTCAGCCCTCCAAACACCACCTTCGGCGCAATGATCAAGCATGCCTCGGGTGCAACATCGCAAAATCAAACCCTGTTATTGGGAAACATTGCGGAGAAATTTAGCAACGCACCACTGTCTTTTGCAGCCGGTGCAGAATGGGGAGCCCGCGTGCAGTCTGTCAACCGTGGGACTACGGTTGTCAAAGGATTCCGGCCGCTGCGGCGGCGGCGCGATCAGGGCTGGCGTTTGCCTATTCGTCGGCGGACCGCCAACAGCACGGCCACCGCGACGAGCATCGCTGCGGGCACATCACCCACCCGTGCATAAACGGTCGGTGGGATCGCCGTCGGCAGATTTGCATCCAAAATGCCCTCGATGCCGAGACCGAGGCTCGCCACCGTGCGGCCGACCGGATCGATCACTGCGGAGATGCCGGTATTGGCCGAGCGGACCAGCGGCAATCCGAGCTCGATCGCGCGCATCCGCGACTGCTCCAGGTGCTGGTAGGGACCGGTCGAGATGCCGAACCAGCCGTCATTGGTGAGGTTCACGATCCAGCCCGGACGTTCGTTGCGTGCGGCCACTTCGTCGGGAAAGATCGCCTCGTAACAGATCAGCGGCAGCGCCGGCGGCGCGCCGGCAACGGGGAGCGCATGCCGCACGGTCCCTGGAATGAAGCCGCCGCGCACACGCGTCAGTTGCTCGAAACCGAGCTTCTCCATCAACGACTGGTAGGGAAGAAATTCTCCGAACGGGACCAGGTGCAGCTTGTCGTACACGGCGAGCACGCTGCCGTCGTGATCGATCACGTAGATCGAGTTGTAGGCGCGCGTGATCGGCGTGCCCCGCGGCAGGTCAGGCGCACGGACCGATCCCGTGATCAGCACCGTGCCCTTCGGCAAGAGATCGGCGATTTGCGCCATCGCGTCGGCTTCGCGCGTCAGGAAGAACGGAAAGGCGGATTCCGGCCAGATCAGGATGGTGGCATCGCGCACGCCGGTCGATTGCGGCCCGGAGGCGCGGTCCGACAGCGCGAGGTACTTCTTCATTACCTCCGGCTTGGCGGCGTAGTTGAATTTCGCGTCCTGCTGCAGGTTGGGCTGCATCAGCCGCAGCTTGGCGCCCACCACCATCGTGGTCGGATGCAGCGCCAGGCGGATCGCGCCGAAGATGCTCATGACAACCAGGAGCGCGAGCGCCGCGGCCGGCACCCGCCATTGCAGGCGCCGATCGGGCGTGCGGTCGATCAGCGTCGCCGGGCTCGCGAAGATCGCGACCGTCAGGAACGTCATGCCCCATAGGCCGATCAGCGAGGCCGTCTGCGCCAGCGGCAACGGCTCGGACAGCGCATAGCCGAACGCGTTCCAGGGAAAGCCGGTCAGCGCATGACCGCGCAGCCATTCGCTGATGGTGAGGCTCGCCGCGAGCGCCAGCACGCGCGTGGCGTTCTTGCTCCAAAGCAGCCGCGCCAGCGCAAAGCCGATTGCCGTGAAGATCGCAAGATAGGCCGGCAGGCCCAGCACCGCGAACGGCGTCAGCCAGGCGAATATGTCGGCTTCGACGAAGAAGGCATAGCCGATCCAGTAGAGGCCGGGCACGAAATAGCCGAGCCCGAACCAGTAGCCGGTCAAGGCCGCCGCGGGCACGCCGCCATAGCGGCCGGCCCCGGCGCCGTCGATCAGCCAGACCAGCACCGGGAAGGTGACGAACAGCACCGGAAAGAGGTTGAACGGCGCCAGTGCCAGCACCGACAGCGCGCCGGCCGCCATGGCGACGATGGCGCGCTGCCATCCCCAGGTGAGGATGATGGCCAGCGCAATTTGCCGAAGGCGCTGCGATGGGCTCACTGCGGGCCGGTCCCGTCGCTCGGCGGCGGCGTGGGCGTGTCGCTGGCCGGCGCTTGTCCGCTCTCCGGCGCGGCTTCACGGCGCCGGCTTTCGCGCTGGGTGCGGGGCGCCGGGCGCTCCTTCCGCGTCCCGATGCGCAGCCGCTTGACGCGGCGCGGATCGGCATCGAGCACCTCGACCTCGTAATTGCCGGGGCCCGAGATCACCTCGCCGCGCACCGGCAGGCGCCCGACGAAGCTGACGAGATAGCCGCCCAGCGTCTCCACCTCCTCGCCGGCCTCGCCGGTGACGAAGTCTTCGCCGATCACCGAGCGGACGTCGTCGAGGCTGGCGCGGGCGTCGGCGATGAAGGCGTTGTCGGGGAGGCGCACGATCGAGGGCGGCTCGTCGCTGTCGTGCTCGTCGTCGATCTCGCCGACGATCTGCTCGACGATGTCCTCGATCGAGACCAGCCCGTCGCTGCCGCCATATTCGTCGACCACCAGCGCCAGATGGATGCGCGAGGCCTGCATCTGCGCGAGCAGGTCGATCGCCCGCATCGACGGCGGCACGTAGAGCAGCTTGCGAATGATGTGCGCCTCGTGAAGCGGCAGCGCGAGATCCACCGCGCGCAAGTCGAGCCCGGCCGGCAGCGGCTTCTTGCGCTTGGTCTTGGTGGCTTCCGACACGCGGGCACGCGCGGTCATGAAAGCGAGCAGGTCGCGGATGTGGACGATGCCGACCGGATCGTCGAGCGTCTCGTCGAAGACGACGAGGCGGGAATGGCCGGCGCTTTCGAAGCGGTCCATCAATTCGCCGAGCGGGATGTCGCGCTTCACCGCGATGATGTCGGCGCGATGCACCATGACGTCGGCGATGCGGCGCTCGTGCAGGCCGAGGATGTTGCGCAGCATGGTGCGCTCGACCGCGGAGAAGCCGGTGTCGTCGGGCGTCGAGGCGTCGAGCACGACCTGGAGGTCATCGCGCACCGACCCCGCCTTCCAGCCGAACAGCGTGCGGATGGCGCGCAGCAGCCAGCTATCGGCGGTCGGGCGCAGCACCTCGCCCGGCGTCACCACGGCCGGCAGATTGGCCGTGGTGCGCGGATTGTCGTGGGTAGGCTCGGAATCCGGCATCTCAGTGCGTCCCCGGGCGGTCGGCATAGGGATCGGGGATGCCGAGATGAGCGAGGATCTCCGTTTCGAGCGCTTCCATCTCCTCGGCGTCGCTCTCGTTCTCGTGGTCGTAGCCGATCAGGTGCAGGAAGCCGTGCACGGCGAGGTGGCTCAAATGATGGTCGAACGGCTTGTGTTCCGCGTCGGCCTCGCGCCGCATGGTCTCGTAGGCGATCGCGATGTCGCCGAGCATGCGCGGCGCATCGCCCGGCTTCCAGGCGCCCTCCGGCTGCAGCGCGGGAAACGATAGCACGTTGGTCGGCTTGTCGATGCCGCGCCAGTTGCTGTTGAGCGTGCGGATGCCGGCATCATCGGTCAGCATCACGGCCACTTCCGCGTCGGCAACGTCCTCGTCGACGCTCTCGGCGGCAGCCGCCACCGCGCGCTGGATCACGGCTTCGGAATCGGGCTCGCGCTGCCAGCAATCGGCGACGACGAGGACCTCGGTCATGGGAAGGTTGGAATGGGACATTGTGTTGTCTCGGACGAAAGGCGCCGAGCTCGCGCCCTCTTGGGTCCGGTGTTGCCTCGTCAGGACTGACCGGTGGCCGGCCGCTGCGGCGGCCCTTCGTAGGCGGCGACGATCCGCGCCACGAGCTCGTGGCGGATCACGTCCTCGGCCTTGAAATGAACCTGGGCGATACCCTCGACGCCGCTCAGGAGGCGGGTCGCCTCGGCCAGGCCCGAGGTCTGGCCGTTCGGCAGGTCGATCTGCGAGGGATCGCCCGTCACGATCATGCGGCTGTTCTCGCCCAAACGCGTCAGGAACATCTTCATCTGCATCGACGTGGTGTTCTGGGCCTCGTCCAGGATGATGGCGGCGTTGGTCAGCGTGCGGCCGCGCATGAAGGCGAGCGGCGCGATCTCGATCTCGCCGGTCTGCAGCGCGCGCTCGACGATCCGCGCATCCATGAGGTCGTAGAGCGCATCGTAGATCGGGCGCAGATACGGATCGACCTTCTCGCGGAGATCGCCAGGCAAAAAGCCGAGCCGCTCGCCGGCTTCCACCGCCGGACGCGACAGGATGATCTTGTCGACCTCCTTGCGCTCGAACAGCTGCGCGGCGTGCGCGACGGCGAGCCAGGTCTTGCCGGTGCCGGCGGGGCCGATGCCGAACACCAGCTCGTGGCGCTTCAGCGCGCGGATGTAGGAGTCTTGCGCAGCGGTACGCGCACGCACCGGTCGCTTGCGTAAGTTGATGCTGTCGAAGGTGGACTTGGCTGACTTGGCGTCGAACTCGAACAGCGAGCCCTGCGCGATCACGGCGCGGATCGCGCCTTCGACCTCGCCCTGGTCGAGGTCCTGTCCCTTCACGGCCTGCGCGTAGAGCATCTCCACCACGCGGCGCGCGGCGTCGCAGCCGTCGCGGGTGCCGCCGATGGTGATGTGGTTGCCCTTGGAATCGACGACGACGCCGAGCCTCCGCTCGATCTGCGCGAGATTCTGACCGTAAGGGCCGACCAGCGCGGAAGCGGCGCGGTTGTCGTCGAGGTCGATGACGACCTGGGTCTCGGGCGGAACTTGCATGTCGCGGTCAAATTTGCGGCTGGGAGCGAACGAAGACGAATCCGATGCGCTTTTGGGCAAGGGTTCAGGCTCCACTGGCTTGCGATAAAGCGGGCTCGCGCGCCTTGCGCGGCGTCACGAGCTCGCCGAGAAAACTGTAGCGCTCGAGGCTGTCGATCCTGACCGGCAGGATCTGTCCGATGATGTCGGGCGGGGCCATCACATGGGCGGGCTGCAGGTAGGCGGTGCGGCCCACGATCTGGCCCTGCTTGCGCGCCGGACGCTCGAACAGCACGTCGACCGTTGAGCCAATCGCGGCCTTGTTGAAGGCCGATTGCTGGCTGTCGATCAGTTCCTGGAGCCGCTCCAATCGCTGGTCCATCTCGGCGGGGGACACCGTCTCCTGCATGTCCGCGGCCGGCGTTCCCGGCCGGGCGGAGTATTTGAACGAATAGGCCGCAGCGTAACCGATTTGCGTGACAAGCGCGAGGGTGGCGAGAAAATCTTGCTCGCTCTCCCCGGGGAAACCGACGATGAAATCCGATGAAAAAGCAATGTCTTGGCGTGCGGACCGGAAACGGTCGATGACCCGCCGGTAATCATCGGCGGTATGTTTGCGGTTCATGGCCGCCAAAATGCGGTCCGAGCCCGACTGCACCGGCAGGTGCACGAACGGCATCAGGGCGCCGAGGTCGCGATGGGCTGCGATCAGGCTGTCATCGACGTCGCGGGGATGGCTGGTCGAATAGCGCAGCCGCGCGATGCCGGGAATCGCCGCCAGATGTGCGAGCAGCCGGCCGAGCGGCCAGGTTTTTCCGTCGGGCCCCTCGCCGTGATAGGCGTTGACGTTCTGCCCGATCAGCGTGAGCTCGCGCACGCCGTTGTCAGCGAGCCGCTTCACGTCGTCGACGATCTTCGCCACCGGACGCGAGACTTCGGCGCCGCGCGTATACGGCACGACGCAGAAGGTGCAGAACTTGTCGCAGCCTTCCTGCACCGTGACGAAGGCGGAAATGCCGCGCGCGCGGATCGCGTCGGGCTTCGGCTGGGCCAGGAAGCCGAACTTGTCGGCGGCGGGAAACTCGGTCTCGATCGCGCGGCCTTCGCCCTCGGCCCGCTTCAACAGCTCCGGCAGATGATGATAGCTCTGCGGACCCACCACGACGTCGACGACAGGCGCGCGGCGCACGATCTCCTCGCCCTCGGCCTGCGCCACACAGCCGGCAACCGCGATTTTCATCGCGCGGCCCGCACGCGCGGCCTCGTCCTTGGCGACGCGCAGGCGGCCGAGCTCGGAATAGACCTTCTCCGAGGCCTTCTCGCGGATATGGCAGGTGTTGAGGATGACGAGGTCGGCATCCTCTGCGCTCGCCGTCTCCACGAATCCTTCCGGGGCCAGCGTGTCCACCATGCGCTGGGCATCGTAGACGTTCATCTGGCAGCCATATGATTTGATGTGCAGCTTGCGCGGCGGCGTCATGGAACCCGAAATGGAGGTGGAGGACGGCCCTCAGATATAGGCTGGAGGGCCGAAAATCCAGCGAATGCGGCCTCTTTCGGCCCGTCATTCCGGGGCGCGCGCCAGCGCGAACCCGGAATCCAGAGGTTTTACTGCGAGATTCCGGGTTCACGCGCGTCGCGCGTGCCCCGGAATGACGGTCCGGGACAACAATCAACCCGCCAGAGCGTCCGCCTCGACCCGCCGAACCAGGTCCGGCAACTGATGCATGTCGGCAAAAGTTAAGTCGGCGCCGGCTTGGCGCAGGGTCTCGGCATGGCCGCTCCCGCAATGGCTGCCCCCGTAAAAGCCGAACACTTTCATACCGGCCGCCCGCGCGCCGGCGATGCCGGCCAGGCTGTCCTCGATCACGACGCAGCGCTCGGGCGGGACGCCCATTTGGCTCGCCGCGAACAGGAACAGGTCAGGTGCGGGCTTGCCGTTCTTGACCTGCGAGGCCGAGAAGATATTTGGCGCGAGACGCTCATAAAGCCCCGTGCTTCCGAGACTCACCTGCATGCGCGGATGCGAGCCGCTGGAGGCGACGCAGACGCGCTGGCTGACGACATCCAGCACATCATGGATGCCGCGGATCGCTTCCAGGTCGGCTTCGAACGAACGAAAAAGCTCGTCCTGGAGATCACCGTGATAGGCCTCGGGCAGCTTGCGGCCGAGCTCGGTTTCGATCTCGAGATTGGCCTGTTTGGTCGAGCGGCCAAGGAAGCGCGCGAACACCTGCTCCGATGTGATCGGATAGCCGTGCCGGGTCAGCACGTCAGCGTGCGCGCGACAGGAGATCACCTCGCTGTCCACGAGCACGCCGTCGCAATCGAAGATAATGAGATCGATGGGCATTCAGTGTGCAGCTCGGTTTTGGCACCGTGGTTCAGAGCGGGCGGTGCCACCTCTCCCATAGGGAGAGGTCGGCGCGAAGCGCCGGGTGAGGGGTTTCGCTCTCTCGTGGGACCTAAGTCCCCTCACCCGATTTGCACCGGACGATGCTTCGCATCGCCGGGAGCAAATCGACCTCTCCCCAACGGGGAGAGGTGAAGGGACGCCGGTGCGTGGAATTTGCAAAGCAATCAATTCGTCGGCTTGTCGTCGTCGAGCGGGACGCAATAGAGCTCGAGCCGGTGATCGACCAGACGATAGCCGAGCTTGCGGGCGATCTCGGCCTGGAGCTTCTCGATCTCCTCGGAGGTGAACTCGATCACCTTGCCGTCGCGCAGATTGATGAGGTGGTCGTGATGGCTGTCGCGCATCTGCTCGTAGCGCGCGCGGCCTTCGCGGAAATCGTGGCGCTCGATGATGCCGGCGTCCTCGAACAGTTTCACGGTGCGGTAGACCGTCGAGATCGAGATCTTGTCGTCGACCGCAACGCAGCGCCGGTACAGTTCCTCGACGTCGGGATGATCGATCGCTTCGGCCAGCACGCGGGCGATGACGCGGCGCTGCTCGGTCATGCGCATGCCCGTGGCGGCGCAGCGCGCCTCGATATCGGACGCCTTGGATGCAGGAGAATGTTTCAGTGTGGTCATAGCGTTGTCTGCCTGGCGGGCGCTTTCTGCCACCGATGTTACGCCAAGTCGCGTCGCATCAGAAGGGCGTTCAATTGTTCCCCGTTGGGCTGCTTATAGTAGCGATCGCGGCGCCCGACCACCACGAATCCAGCTCGATCGTAAAGCCGCCGCGCCGGCTGGTTATTTTCCTCCACTTCCAGAAATATCGTGCGCACGCCGCGCCCGGCGAGGTGGCCGAGATGGGTCATCAGCAGCGTACGGGAGAGGCCGCGGCCGCGATAAGCCCCGTCCACCGCAACCGAGAGGATTTCCGCTTCGTCCGCCCCGATCCGCGACACCGCAAAGCCGACCGTCTTGCGGCCGAGACGCAAGCGATGCACCAGCGTGTTGCGCTCGCTCATCATGCTCTCGAACTCGCCTTCGCCCCAGCCATGCGCGAAGGCGGCGCCGTGCAGCTGCGCGAGCCGCGCGGCATCGCGCATGGTCGCGGGCTCGACGGCGGCCGTGCCGCCGCGCCACCACTCCGACAGCCATCCCATCATGAGGTCGCGGCTTGTGCTGCGCGCGGCGTCTGTGCCGCCGGCTTGGCGTCGGGCGCTTTCAGATAGAACGGCCGCGCCGGATTGGTGTCGGGATTGGCCGCCGCGCCGAGCCAGGCGATCCAGCTGATGTCGGGCGCGGGCTGCGCGTCGACCGCAACGGGTTGCGGTCCGCCCTTCGGCCAGCGATCGGCGAGAATATTGGCGGCATTGCCGACCAGATGCGGCGCGCCGAATTGCGAGGCCGCGATCGCCGCGTCGATCGCGGCGACACGGGGGCGCACCAGCTGGCTGCCGTCGCCGGCGACGATCTGGAAATAGACGTGATCGTGCCGCGCATCGATCGCGGAGATCACCGGTGCCGTTCCGCTCTGGCCGACGACACCAGCGGCATAGGCCGACAGCGTCGTCAGCCCGACCGCCGGCCGTTTCGCCGCCAGCGCAAGGCCCCGCGCCGCCGAGATGCCGACGCGCAGGCCGGTGAAGCTGCCGGGCCCGACGGTGACGGCGATGCGGTCGAGCGAGGTGAAGGCGAGGCTGGCCCTCTGCATCACGCGCGCGATCATCGGCATCAGCGCCTCGGCATGGCCACGCTTCATGAGCTGCGATTCCCGGGCGAGCAGCTCGCCGGCGTCGGTGTCGAGAACGGCGGCCGCGCAGGCTTCGAGCGCAGTATCGATGGCAAGGATCAGCATGAAACAGCAAACGGCGATTGGCGAATGGAGAGCACTCTAGCGAACCAGGCGCCTGTCCGCCATTCATCACGCACGATTTGCAGGCCCCCGATATGCGCCATTTCGCAAGGAGGGCAAGCGCACGCGCCTGGCGGCCAAGCCGCTCTGCCCACCGGCGAGCGGCTATGCCGCGCGCGCGTTCCTGAATTCCTTGGCCGCCTTGTCCAGCACGAACAGCGATCCCTCCGCCACGCCGAAATAGGCGCCGTGGGTCTGCATCTGGCCGCTCTCCACGGCCTTGCGCACGAACGGGAAGGTCATCAGGTTTTCCAGGCTGCGGAACACGGCGGCCTTCTCGATGCGCTCGACGAATTGCGCCATGGTCTCGTGCTCGCGCTGCTCGACCACCTCGCCCGGCTTGATGAACATCTGCATCCATTTGCCGATGAAGTCGCCGGGCGTCAGCGGCTCGATCTTGTCGACGAAGGCGCGGATGCCGCCGCATTGCGCGTGGCCGAGCACCACGATGTGCTTCACCTTCAGCACCGTCACCGCAAACTCCAGCGCTGCCGAGACGCCGTGCGCGCTTTCGTCGGGCTGATAAGTCGGCACCAGATTGGCGATGTTGCGGACGACGAAGAGCTCGCCCGGCCCCGCGTCGAAGATCACTTCGGGGGAGACCCGGGAGTCGCAGCAGCCGATCACCATGGTCTCAGGCGACTGCCCTTTGACCGAGAGTTCGCGGTAGCGGTTCTGCTCGGTCGGCAGCCGCTGGGTGGCGAAGGCCTTGTAGCCTTCCAGCAATTGCTTCGGGAATGTCGTCATGGCCCATGCCTAATCACATACCGCCAGAGCCGACAAGCCTTTCGAATGGGCAGGCCAAGTGCTATCGCCTGGGGGTCGGACGACAGACCAGGAAGGAACGCCAGCATGACCCGCCCGCGCCGCAGCCATCTGTTCATGCCCGGCTCTAACCCGCGTGCGCTGGAAAAGGCGCGCAATCTCCCCGCCGACGGCCTGATCCTCGACCTCGAGGATTCCGTCGCCCCTGAGGCCAAGGCGGCGGCGCGCGACGGCATTGCGGCGGCGATCGCCGCCAAGGGCTTCGCCAGGCGCGAGATCCTGATCCGGACCAACGGCCTCGACTCGCCCTGGTGGGCAGATGACGTCGCCATGGCCGCCAAGGCTTCGCCGGACGGCATCCTGGTTCCAAAAGTCTCGAGCGTCGAAGATCTCGAGGTGATCGGCCGCAAGCTGGCCGAGCTCGGCGCCGCGCCGACCGTGAAGGTCTGGGCCATGATCGAGACCGCGCGCGCCGTGCTGCACGCCGAGGAACTGGCCGCCGCCGGACGCGATCCATCGAGCCGCCTCTCGGGCTTCGTGTTCGGCCCGAACGACATCTCGCGCGAGACGCGGATCAGGATGCTCCCGGGCCGCGCCGCGATGATCCCGATGATCACCCATTGCATCCTGGCGACGCGCGCGCACGGCCTCGAGATCCTCGACGGCCCCTACAGCGACATCGCCAATTCCGACGGTTTCGCCACCGAATGCGCGCAAGGCCGCGACCTCGGCTTCGACGGCAAGACCCTGATCCATCCCTCCCAGATCGACGCCTGCAACGCGATCTTCACCCCGCCGGAGGAGGAAGTCGCCCGCGCGCGAAAAATCATCGCGGCGTTCGAACTGCCTGAGAACGCCTCGCGCGGCGCGATCCGTCTCGACGGCGCGATGGTGGAGCGCCTGCACGCCGACATGGCTCGGCGCACGATCGCGATTGCGGACGCGATCGCGGCGATGGCGAAGGGCTGAGGCGCGAGATTTGCTTTTCCGCGCGCCAAGCAGGTTTTGCTCTCTATCGTCCCGCCCGTGAAACGGCTTTGAATTCACCACCTGCTCCGTGGGAGGCGGCGATGGCGCTTTGCCGGAAAGGCGTATCGGCAGGCTGCGGCGCCGCCAATTCCTGGCAATACATCCGATCGATGGTGCGCTGCATGAGCGCATAGCAATCGCATGCGGCCCTCTCGAGCCGCGCCCGATGGATTTCGACAAACCCGCGCCGGTCGGACGGGATGGCGCCGGCCTCGCGTAGCTTGCTCATCGTCAAAGTCACCGTCGTCCGCCGTACCCCAACCAATTGCGCCAGCGCCTCCTGCGTCACCGGAAGCAGGTCCTCGGGAACGCGGTCGTGAAGCTGCAGGAGCCACCGCGCCATGCGGCCATCCACCCGATGCAGCGCGTTGCAAGCGGCGACGTGCTGGAGCTGCAATAACACGGCGCGGGCGTGGACCTGCACGACATGCCTGATGGCTGCGCTTTGCGCATGGGCCGCGCGAAATTTAGCGGCGGAGATCACCGATGCAGTGCCGGCTATGCGGGCGATCGCGGTCACGGATGAAGGCGACGGGCCGAGCACGGAGAACGAGGCCAAAGCGCCTTCCCGTCCCATCAAGGTGGTCGCGACCGTTTGCCCGTCCGGCATGTCGAGCATGAAGGCGATCGCGCCGCTATGGGGAAAATAGACCGGGTCGAGCTCGTCGCCCGATCGCACCAGGACGGCATCGGGTTCGAACGAGACCTTCTGGAAGTGGGGCGTCAGCAAAGCGAGATCCGCCGGCGGCAGCGCCGCCAATAGCCGATTCCCGATGCCCTTGCGTTGGGCAGTCACGGTGTCCTCTGTTGAACGAGCACCCAATGAACGACGGGAATCATCTGTTTCATTCGCCATGATTATCCGAAATGCGAATTGCGGAACGGTAACGATCCAAACAGAGCTAATAGTCGAGATCAAGCACGGATAATTGCGGTGAGCTTTCCCGCATCCTCGCCGCGCAAACAGTCATACTATTTACGCCCGTTGCCACCTGCGCACGAGTTGAAAGCTCTGCCGTACGCTGGCATCAGCGGTCCGGCAGATGGTCGGGTCTTTCTCGGTGACGATAGCGGTGGCAAGATCGCGGATGCGATCGCGGTGATGCGGAAGGGCTGAGGGCTCGCGCACTCCATCGCCTCGCGACGAAGTGCGCAAGTGCCGCTTCGATCAGATCGTCTGTCCGCCGGACACCTCGATCCGCTGTGCTGTGACCCAGCGGTTCTCCGGACCGAGCAGGCTCGCGACCATCGGCCCGATGTCGTCGGGCAGCCCGACGCGCCCAAGCGCGGTCATTTGCGCGAACTGCTTGTTCAAATCCGGCATGTCCCGAACGGCGCCGCCGAGGAAGTCGGTCTCGATTGCGCCCGGCGCAACGACGTTGGCGGTGATGCCGCGTTCGCCGAATTCTTTTGCCATGTAGACGGTCAGAACCTCGATGGCGCCCTTGGCGGCGGCATAGGCCGAGAAGCCGGGGAAAGACACGCGCGTCAGCCCGCTCGAGAAGTTGATGATCCGGCCATTGTCGCCAAGCAGCGGCAGCAAGGCCTGCGTCAGAAAGAACGGCCCTTTGACATGCGTGGCGAAGAGCGCGTCGAACTGCTGCTCCGTCGTCTCGGCCATGGCGGCCATTTCGCCCTGGCCGGCATTGTTGACGAGATGATCGAACCTCTCGGTGTGCCAATGCTCCGCCAGCGCCGACCCGACTTTTGCGACGAACGCCGGAAAGGTCGATACCGAGGTGACGTCGAGCTGGAGCGCGACCGCTTTTCGGCCGAGCGCCTCGATCTCGGTGACGACCTCGCGGGCGGCGGCGGCACCGCTGCGATAGGTCACGATGACGTCGCCGCCGTGACGCGCGATGGCGATTGCGGTGTTGCGGCCAAGGCCCCGGCTGGCACCGGTGACGAGAGAAATGGTGGGCATTGCAGGTTCCTCGTGGAGTTTCGGTGGGGCCCTTCTGCCTGTGATCGAGCGTCGGATGTTGCCGGATCCTCTGATCGTCTTGCCCAACCCTCCAGAATGTGGCCGGCGGCCGACTTGCCCAGAACTCCCGTCTCCTTGCCTGATCGCCCGTCGGCAATTGCCGGCGTGCCCGGCTCGGCCTAGATTAGGCGCGTGACCGAAACGCTGCTCCAGATCGCCAGCCGCTACGCCGCAGCTCGCGCCGACGACAAGGGCCTTGCGTCCACGCCTTTCGCCGGCATCTCGATCATTCGTGAGACCGCGCCGAGCGCGCTCCAATTTGCGATCTCCAAGCCTCTGGTCGCCTTGGTGCTGCAAGGCGCCAAGCGTGTTGCGGTCGGCGCCACGTCCTTCGACCTGGGTGCAGGCGATTCGCTGGTGATCGCGAGCGACGTGCCGACGGTCAGCCAGATTACGCACGCCACAGTCGCGGTGCCCTATTTGTCGCTCGTCGTCGAGCTCGATCCCATTGTCATTGAGGGGCTGGTCGTCGAGATCGGGGCGGCGCCTTATGTTCCGTCCCGGCCGCTGCGGGTCGAGCCGACGGAGCGGGATGTGAGCGACGCGGCGCTGCGGTTGTTGCGCCTGATCGATCGGCCCTCGTCCGCCTCAATCCTCCAGAGCCAAATGCTGCGGGAGCTGCATTATTGGCTGTTGGCCGGTCGGCACGGTGGCGCCATCAGGGCGCTTGGTATTGCCGACAGCCATGCGCAGCGGATCGGCCGTGCGGTTGCGATCATCCGCGCCGACTATGCCAAGCCTTTGCGTGTCGACCGGCTCGCCAAGGCTGCGGGGATGAGCCAGTCGGCATTTCACCTGCACTTTCGCAGCATCACGTCGCTGACCCCGCTTCAGTTTCAGAAGCAGCTTCGTCTGATCGAGGCGCGCCGCACCATGCTGGCCGATGGCGCAAGCATCGCGACCGCCTCGCATCGGGTCGGCTACGAAAGCGTCACGCAGTTCACGCGGGAATATTGCCGATTGTTCGGCATGCCGCCCGGAGTTCTCAAATGGCGACAATCGACAGGATCTACATCCTCGACGGAGGCATTGCGGAGGTCGAAGACGGTTCGATCTATTCTCCCGGCATCAACGTCGGCATTCCCATGACGTTGAGCTGCAATGCCTATCTCATCCGTCATCGCGGCGAGTGGCTGATCTGGGATACGGGCATTGAGGATGAGCTGGCGAAGCATCCGGAAGGGCGCATCATCGCGCATGGCATACGGGGCATCGTGCGTCGTCCCATCGCGGACCAATTGGATGAAATCGGGGTGCGGCCCCGCGATATCCGCACGATCCTCCTTTCCCACGCGCATTTCGATCATATCGGGAATGTCGATCTGTTCGAAAATGCAAGATGGATCGCTCAGCGGGCCGAATTCGAGGCCATGTTCGGGCCTGAGCCTGACGAATTCGGCTACTCGCTTCAGCACTACAGGATGTTGAAGGAGCGGCCTTACGAGATCGTCGATGGTGATCACGACATCTTCGGCGACGGCGCAGTGCGCATGATCTTCACGTCCGGCCATACGCTTGGGCATTGCTCGCTGATGCTGAAGCTGCCGCGGCGCGGCGCCGTGCTGCTGAGCGGCGACGTTGCGCATAACCGAGAGAACCTCCGGCACATGCGTGTACCGTCGTTCAATGCCGACCCGCAGGCGACGGTTGCATCTATGGCCAAGGTGGTCGAGCTGCTACGCGTCGAGAACGCCGAAATCTGGATCAATCACGATACGGCGCAAAGCGAAGGGATGGCTTACGCGCAGAAGTGGATCGAGTAACGCAACGCCTCACCGCGGCGCGTGTTCGGCGCGCTCGAGCGTCTCCAGCGTCGAGGCGTTGGCGCAATAGCCGTGGTAATTCTCCGCGGCGGTGCCCTCAGCGAGATCGCGGTCGCACTGTCCCTTTTGATTGCAGAGCGAGCAGACCCGTTCGAGGTCGCGGAGCAGCAGCGGCCGCGCGCGGCCGAGCGCCTCAGTGCTGATGCCGAGCTGCTCGAGCATCTTCGGCAATTCGTCGGCGGCGTGGCGGCCGTGACGGACCAGCTCCTCCAGATCGTCGGGCGCGATCCTGAGATCATTGGCGATCCGGTCGAAATCGGCGCGGTCGAGCTGCCGCATCTCGTTGATCTCGCGGCGGTGCTTCAGCCAGTTCGCGAAGGACTCGATGAGATCCTGGACGATGGGATAGGGCCTGGTTGCGGTGCTCATGGCAAGCTCCATTCGGACGAGCGGAATTGAAGCGAGATAAGCACAATGATGCAGAAGCGCGTTGCGCTGGATCAAATTGGATGGGGCATTAATCCGGTCTCGTGCCCCGGACGCGGCGCAGCACGTAGTGGTGCGCCGCTGAGCCGGGGCCCATCGCGCCGCTTGCTGGGTCCCGGCTCTGCGGAGCAGCGTTGCACGCTGCACCGCGTCCGGGACACGGAGAGCGCTAAGCGAATCGCTCCGCCGCCCACGCATACAGGCTACCGGGAATCGGCTTCTCGCCGCCGCGTCCCTTCGGCGAGATGTGCAGGCCGATGATGCTGGGGTCGGTGACGAGGCCGAGATAGCTCGAGGGATCGAAGAACAGTTTCGGCTCGGCATGCACGGCGTAAAACGATTGTTTCGGCAGTGCGTTCTGCAATTCACCGGTGCGCCGCGCCAGCGCGGTGAGCGCGGCAGGCCCGTAGATCGCGACGCGAATATCCGAGAGGCGGTTCGAGCCGCCGCGCAGGCGGCGCATCATGAAGGTGATGCGATGGCGCAGCGACAGCCAGTTCGGCGTCAGCTCCTCCTGCTCCATCAGCTCCTCGAAGGCGGCGACGATGCCGTGCGGGGGCGGCAGGTAGAGCACGGAATTGCCGAGCTGGCGCGGCCGCTCCCAGGCGAAGTAGGGCTTTGCCGGATCGATCTCGACCGGCTTCAGGAGCAGCACGTCGGCGTCGAGCCAGAGGCCGAGGCCCTTCGCCATCAGCTTCATGCGGAAGAAGTCGCTGAACTGCAAAATGGTCCAGTCGCGCCAGCTGCCGTCCGGCTGCGGCGGGCGCAAGCGTTCGGAGAACGCGTGCGGCAGGATCGCCTCGGCCTCGGCATTCGCAACGCCGGCGGGGAGGCCGGGAATGGGATCGAAGCTGTAGACCGTGACCTTGTGCCCGGCAGCCAGCTGCGAGCGCAGACAGGTCTGGCGCAACGCATCCATCGGGCCGTGCCAGAAGGTGACGATCTCGGGCAGCATGTGTGCAGCTATACGGGCTAATCAGAACAAAGAAAAAGCCCCGGCGCCTTCGACGCCGGGGCTCGAACGGAAATCTGATATCAGGCCCAGGCGCGCTCGCGCTTGAGCTTGTCCTCATAGGAGTCGATCGAGGCCTTCTTCTCCATGGTGAGGCCGATGTCGTCGAGGCCGTTGATCAGGCAGTGCTTGCGGAACGGATCGATCTCGAACTTGACCTTGCCGCCGTCGGGGCCGCGGATCTCCTGGTTCGGCAGGTCGATCGTCAGCGTCGCATTGGCGCCGCGCTCGGCGTCGTCGAACAGCTTGTCGAGGTCTTCCTGCGAGACGCGGATCGGCAGAATGCCGTTCTTGAAGCAATTGTTGTAGAAGATGTCGCCGAACGAGGTCGAGATCACGCAGCGGATGCCGAAGTCGAGCAGCGCCCAGGGCGCATGCTCGCGGCTCGAGCCGCAGCCGAAATTGTCGCCGGCGACCAGCACCTTCGCATTGCGATAGGCCGGCTGGTTGAGCACGAAGTCCGGGTTCTCGCTGCCGTCATCCTTGTAGCGCTGCTCGGAGAAGAGCCCCTTGCCAAGGCCGGTGCGCTTGATGGTCTTGAGGTACTGCTTCGGAATGATCATGTCGGTGTCGACATTGATGATCTTCAGCGGCGCCGCGACGCCTTCCAGCGTGGTGAACTTGTCCATGGTTGCGCTTTCCCGCACGTGGTTCAGGGAACCGGCTATTTATCGCGATCGGACCGGGAATCCTAGGCCGAAATCGGCAGATCTCGTCTGCTTGGCCATGAGCCAAGAGAAAGGTGAGCTCCCTCCCCCGCGAGCGGGGGAGGGTTGGGAAGAGGGTTTCTCCTCTAGGAGACTGTCCCATTGTGGAGACACCCTCTCCCCGGCCCTCTCCCGCAAGCGGGAGAGGGAGCGCACTTCGCGCGTGGCAACGGTGTTACCCCGCCTTGGCCTCAATGGCCGCCATATCGTCGTCCGACAGACCAAAATGGTGGCCGATCTCGTGGATCAGGACGTGGCGGACGATGTGGCCGAGGCTTTCGTCGTGCTCGGCCCAATAGTCCAGGATCGGGCGGCGGTAGAGCCAGACCATGTTGGGCAGCCGCGCCACGTCGCCAAGGCTCTGCTGGGGCAGGCCGACGCCCTGGAACAGGCCGAGCAGGTCGAACTCGCTCTCGCATTCCATCTCGTCAAGGACCTCCTCGGTCGGGAAGTCGTCGACGCGGACGATCACGCCCTCGCAGAGCTTGCGAAAGTCCGCCGGCAGGCGCTCGAACACGTCGTGAGTCATCGCTTCCATCTCGGCGAGCGAAGGCGCTTTCAATTCCGTCCACATGTGCCCCTCATACCGCGGGTTCCGTGGCGATGCATCTGGCTTTATAAGCGGCGAGGTTGACGGGCGCCGCCAAAACGGGGAGCGTGGGGCGGTCAATGGGACGTTTCAGGTGGGCGGAAAAATGCGAGCGAAAACAGCGCTGACTCTACTGTGCATGGGGTTGTTTTCGCAGTTTTGCGTCGGTGCCGAGGCGCAGACAGCCAGTTCCGGACTCCGGATGGCCCAATTGGTCTCGCCGGACGATGTCCCCCCGCCGCGCAAGCGGCCTCCAGCGCGTCTGCGCGTCACGCCCTATTACAGCCCGGATGGCGTCTATCCCCGCTACAATCCCGGCCCCGACGCGGTCCGCGTCTGCAACGCCACCTATGTGCAGGAGTACCGGCCGAGCGGCACGGTGATCGTGCCGCGCGTGAGCTGCTACTGGCGCCGGGGCTGACCGTCGATGCCCGCGCCAGCGAGCTTCGCGGTGGCCTCGTGAGGGCCATGATGGCGAGATGGATCGCATTGGCAATTGCCGCCGCGCTTGCCGCCGGACTGCCTTGCGCGTCCGCCGCGCCAAGGGCGACGATCCCGGAGGCGTCGGCAGGGATCGCGGTTTTCGATGTGCGACGACACGCGCGGACATATGACATGGCGCGGCCTGCCGTACGCCGCGATCCGCGCTACTACGCGCGCCCTGTCTACTATCGTCCCTATCCCTACGGCGTGCCGGCGCCGTTCGTCTTCAGCTACGGGCCCTTCTGGTAAGGCGCCGCCTTGGACCGCCGGCTTTGTGATCGTGCGAGGCACGGCGTCGCATCGCGGCGCCGCGTGTCGTTCATTCATGGCGCGTTCACATCGCTGTCCGCAACTTAATCCCTGGAGCGACTGCAATTGAACAGCAATGGCGCGGCCGAGACGTCGCAGCTCTGCCGTCCGGGTTCAGGGAGGATTTCACGCTGATGATATTGGGTCGTCGGGCCAGCCCGATGCGCCTGCTTGGGCTTGCGGCCGCCGCGACGCTGATGCTGTCGGCCGGCAGCGCGCGTCGCGCTGAAGCGCTCACCTTGATCAATCCGGCGACGTCGCCGGTAACGAAGGCCGCAACCGACGATCTCGTCACGCAGGTTCGCCATGGCGGGCACGGCGGACATGGTGGTGGGCATTTTCACGGCGGAGGTTTTCGCGGTGGCGGGCATATCGGCGGCTTCCGCGGCGGTGGCTTTCATGGCGGCGGCTTCCGCGCCGCGCCGGCCTTTCACGGCGGCGGCATTCGTTACGGCGGATTCCGTCACTACGGCGGCCATCACCGGCACTGGGGCTATCGCCCTTATTACGGCTATCGCCACTTCCACCGGCGCTACTATTACGGCGGCTATTATCCCTACTACCACTATCCGCGCCGCTGCCGGATCATCTGGACCTATTACGGCCCGCGCCGGGTCTGCCGCTGGCCCCGCTGGCACTATCCGTATCGGTATTATTGGTGATGTGAGCTATTCGAGCAGCGTCAAGGCCGGGACAGGCCCGGCCATGACGGAGAGACTTGTTAGAGCCAGTCCTTCAGCTTCCACGACGAAGCCTTCCACCGCATCAGGTTCTCGAGCTTCCATTGCTTGAACATCGCCGGTGGCCAGCGGCTGAGCTTGGAGGTCTCCTCGACCTCCGGCTTGGCGACGATGCGCAATGGCGCCGCGCGCCGGCGGTGCTGGCGCGTCGCTTCGCTGATGAGATCGACATATTCCGGCTTGTTGGCCATGACGTGTCCTCGCGAAACCGTCGCGAGGACACTGTCGGCGCCGCCGATTAACGACGCTTTGCCGCGATCGCTACAATTGCAGGAAGTAGCTTAGCGCCAGTCCCTGACGTCGACGAAGTGACCTGCGATCGCCGCCGCGGCCGCCATCGCCGGCGACACCAGATGGGTGCGGCCCTTGAAACCCTGGCGGCCCTCGAAATTGCGGTTCGAGGTCGAGGCGCAGCGCTCTTCCGGCTTCAGCTTGTCCGGGTTCATGGCAAGGCACATCGAGCAGCCCGGCTCGCGCCATTCGAAGCCGGCCTTGATGAAGATCTTGTCGAGACCCTCGGCCTCGGCCTGCTCCTTCACGATGCCGGAGCCCGGCACGACCATGGCGTTGACGTTCGCCGACACGGTCTTGCCTTCCGCGATCTTCGCTGCCGCACGCAAATCCTCGATGCGGCCGTTGGTGCAGGAGCCGATGAAGACGCGGTCGAGCTTGATGTCGGTGATCTTCGTCCCCGCGGTCAGGCCCATGTACTTCAACGCGCGGTGCTTGGAGATGCGCTTCGCCTCGTCCGCGATCTTGTCGGGATCGGGCACGATGCCGGTGACCGAGATGACGTCCTCAGGCGAGGTGCCCCAGGTCACGATCGGCGGCAGCTTTGCCGCATCGAGGCGCAGCTCGTGGTCGAAATGTGCGCCGTCGTCGGAGCGCAGCTTCTCCCAATAGCGCATCGCCGCGTCCCAGTCCGCGCCCTTCGGCGCCTTCGGGCGGCCGCGCAGGAAGTCGAACGCCTTCTGGTCGGGCGCGACCAGGCCGGCGCGCGCGCCGCCTTCGATCGACATGTTGCAGACCGTCATGCGGCCTTCCATCGAGAGCGCGCGAATCGCCTCGCCGGCGTATTCCAGCACGTAGCCGGTGCCGCCGGCGGTGCCGATCTCGCCGATGATGGCCAGAATGATATCCTTGCCCGTCACGCCCTCCGGCAGTTTGCCGTCGACGGTGACGCGCATGTTCTTCGCCTTCTTCTGGATCAGCGTCTGCGTCGCGAGCACGTGCTCGACCTCGCTGGTGCCGATGCCGTGCGCGAGCGCGCCGAACGCGCCATGCGTCGAGGTGTGGCTGTCACCGCAGACGATGGTGGTGCCGGGCAGCGTAAAGCCCTGCTCGGGGCCGATGACGTGGACGATGCCCTGACGCTTGTCGAACTCGTTGTAATATTCGATGCCGAATTCCTTGGCGTTCTCCGCCAGCGCCTTGATCTGCTCGATGCTTTCAGGATCGGGATTCGGCTTGGTGCGGTCGGTGGTCGGCACGTTGTGATCGACGACGGCAAGCGTCTTCTCGGGCGCATGAACCTTGCGCCCCGTGGCGCGCAGGCCTTCGAACGCCTGCGGCGAGGTCACCTCGTGCACCAGATGGCGATCGATGTAGAGCAGGCAGGTGCCGTCCTCGGCTTCGTGCACCAGATGGTCGTTCCAGATCTTGTCGTACAGGGTGGTCGGCTTGGACATGAGCTCGAGCTCCGAAGAATGTGTGTCAGCGATGAGCGCGGCAGAGCGCGCGGGCAACAAAAATCGTCAGCGCAGCCTTCAGGCTGCGCGGCTAAGCTCTGACGTTGCCGAGGTCGCGAAGCGTCCGAAGAACCGGCCAGGCAGCCGCGAGCGATCGTCGATGACGATGCGCCGGACGGGTGCGAAGCTGGTCGGATCTGGAAACATTCTAGAAGCTATATAGCACGCAGCGATAAAAGCGCGAGAGCTTAGCTGCGTCGTCATTGCGAGGAGCCCTTGCGACGAAGCCATCCAGACTGTCTCCGCGGAAACACTCTGGATTGCTTCGCTGCGCTCGCAATGACGAGGTCGGGGAGGGCGTCCGGCCAAACAAAAAAGCGCGGAGCCGAGCCCCGCGCTTTCGAAAGACTTGCCTGGTGACGAAGCTTACTCGCCGACGGCAGCAGCGCGGTCCTGCTTCTCGACGATGCGGGCCGACTTGCCGCGAAGGTTGCGGAGATAATAGAGCTTGGCGCGACGCACCTTGCCGCGGCGCACCACCTTGATCGAGTCGATCATCGGGGAGAGCAGCGGGAACACGCGCTCGACGCCCTCGCCATAGGAGATCTTGCGCACGGTGAAGCTCTCGTTGAGGCCACCGCCGGAACGGCCGATGCAGACGCCCTCATAGGCCTGCACGCGGGTGCGGTCGCCTTCGACGACCTTCACGTTGACGATCACGGTGTCGCCGGGGGCGAATTCCGGGATGTCCTTGCCGGCGGACAGCTTGTCGAATTGCTCCTGCTCGAGCTGCTTGATCAGGTTCATGGGTAAATCTCCATCGGCGCGCCCAGCCTTTAAGAAACGGGGGCTGCGTGAAATTCGTCTATCCAGCCATTGCGGATTTGGCCGCTCCTATAAGGCAAGCCGGAGCGTTTGTCACCCGTCTGTCTTGTTTTTTGGCGTTTTTTGGCCGCTCCCCCGATTCGCGGCCTTTTCCCACAAATCCGGACGCCGGGCGGCCGTCAGGGCCTCGGATTCCGTCCGCCGCCACGCCGCCACCTTGGCGTGGTCGCCGGAGGTGAGGATGGCAGGGATCGGAACCCCCTCGAACAGCTGCGGGCGGGTGTATTGGGGGTACTCCAGCAGGCCGTCCGAAAAGCTTTCCTCGGTTCCAGAGGCTTCCTTGCCCATCACCCCCGGCAGCAGCCGGACGCAGGCGTCGATCAGGGCCATGGCTGCGATTTCGCCCCCGGACAGCACGTAATCGCCGATCGAGACCTCCTCCAGGTCCCGGGCGTCGATCACCCGCTGGTCCACCCCCTCGAACCGCCCGCAGACGATCAGGGGGCCGGGGCCGCGGGCGAGCTCGGTGACGCGCGCCTGGGTCAATGGCCGACCGCGCGGGCTCATGAGGAGGCGTGGCCGCTCAGGCACGATCCCGGCGGCATCGATCGCCGCGGCCAGAACGTCCGCCCGCAGCACCATGCCCGGGCCGCCGCCGGCAGGGGTATCGTCGACGCTGCGGTGGCGGTCGGTCGCGGAGGCCCGGATGTCGCGCGCCTCGATCTGCCAGAGCCCGGACGCGAGCGCCCGGCCGGCGAGGCTCACGCCGAGCGGCCCCGGAAACATCTCCGGAAACAGCGTCAGCACCGTCGCGCGCCAGGGTGAGGGGTTGGTCATGGCCGCTGGTTAGGGCATTGCGGCCGGCAGGTCGAGGCCCTCGCGGGCGTGCTTGCCTAGCTCTTGCGGCCGTACTCGACGACTTCGAGAACGTTATTGATCCGCAGATGGCCGTTCTCCCGTAACACAAAGGTTTTCTTCACCCAATGGTCGATGGCCGGGGTGTACCAGGTCACGGTCGTGATGTCCTGCTTGCGGCTCCGGTCGTTGGTCGGGCGTCTCGAGAGGGTCGTTTCGATCCTGTACGTCTCGAACGTGCCGGCGCGGGTGGTGATGGCCTCCTGGCCGACGACCTTCGAGCGGCCCGAGCGTTTCCAGATGAAGCCCTTGCTGTTGTTGATGTCGTCGGCGGAGATATTCCAGCTATCGCCGGTCTTCAGCGGCGAATGAATGCCCGAGCCATCGCCCGGCTGATACTTCCACTCGCCGTTGTCCTTCAGATTCCACGATCGGTCATAGACGCTCAGGATGTTGGTATCCCTGCCTTCGATGGTGGTGCGGACGCTGATCTCGCTCGGCGAGACCTCGGTGACCATGTGCGTGCGGATCGAGCTGATCTTGCCGCCGATTTCGTCCCGCACCTCGTAGGTCCAGAAATCGCCTTGCAGCGGCTGCTCCATGGCGATGACCGGCTTTGTATCGGCAGGCGGGGGCGATGGTGTATCGTTTGCCGCCCATGCGGAGGTGTTGCCGACAAGCAGGCAAGCGATCATCGTGGCCGCGTAACGAGACATCAGCGTTTTCCCCCAAGGAGTTTCGGTCATTCACGGCGCCTTCGCGTCGGATGTTAGCGGCGACCGTATTCGATCATTTCGAGCGCGCCCCGCTCGCGAACCCTGCCATACGACCTGCTGACATAGGTGCGCTTCACCCAATGATTGATCTCGGGCACGTACCAGACCTGCTGCTCAAACTGGGATTTCTTGGTGGGATCGTTGGTGTTTCGCATCTCGATCGACGTCTCGATCTTGTAGGCCTCGAAAGTGCCTGCGCGGGTGGTGATGCTCTCCTTGGCCGTGACCTTAGAGGTGCCCGTGCGCTTCAGGCTGACACCGGCCGTGCTGTTGGAGCCACTGGACTTGAACGACCAGGACTTGCCGACCGCAAGCGGCATGCGGACACCTGAACCATCGTTTGGCGTGAAGCGCCAGGCGCCATTGTTGATGATGTCCCACGACCGATCGTAGGTCTGGTAGCCGAAACCGGGCTTGCGAGGGTCTCGAACCGGATGCTGATCTCGGTGGCCGATACGTCGGTGATGGTGTGCGTCATGGTTGACTTGAGGTCGCCCGTGATCTCGTCGCGCATCTCGTAGGTCCAGTGGTCGCCGACCTGCGGCTCTTCCATGGCTTCGACGGATGGGGCCTCGGCTGCGGGCGGAGGGCTGGGCGGCGTCTGTGCATGGAGGACGCTTATGGACACGAGCAGGCCGATCGTTGCCAGAGCACAGCAGCGCAGCATGAAATCTCCGGATGTCAAGGAATCGACGGGAGGGGAGGGTGCAACCCAAGCGTGAACCAGCCGGATGCCGAACGCAAGCCCCGTTGTCGGAAATTGTTGGCGAGGCGTTACTGCTCCGTCATGACGACGAAGTGTCGTCCTCGTCCCGATCGCCCTCGATCTCCTGCGGCAGCGCGATCACGACGCGGCCGCCTTTGAGGTCGACCTCCGGCACCACCGCGTTGGAGAACGGCAGCAGCATGGTCGGGCCCTTGAGCGGCGCGATCTCGATGATGTCGCCGGCGCCGAAATTATGGATCGCGAGCACGCGGCCGAGCGCGTCGCCATCAATGGTGACGGCGGCGAGCCCGATCAGATCGGTGTGGTAATATTCGTCCTCGTCCGTCGCGGGCAGTTTGTCGCGCGCGATATAGAGCTCGATGCCGTTGAGGCGCTCGGCCTCATCGCGGCTCGCGACACCCTTGAATGTCGCGACCAGATGATCCCTGGCCTCGCGCACCTGCGCGATCTCGAACTGGCGCCTGCCGTCCTTGGTCGACAGCGGACCGTAGCGGCGAACGGCGAAGGGATCCTCGGTGAAGGTCCACAGCTTGACCGCACCGCGCACACCATGCGCGGCGCCGATCCGCGCGACGCAGACCAGCGCCGACATGATCCAGCCTTACGCCTTGGCGGCGGCTTCGGCCTGCGCCTTGCGCTCCTTGCGCGGCACGGCCTTCTGGGGGTTGTTGCGCGCTTCGCGCTTCGCGACGCCGGCGGCGTCGAGGAAACGCGCGACGCGATCGGACGGCTGCGCGCCCTTGGCGAGCCAGGCCTTCACCTTGTCCATGTCGAGCTTGAGGCGGGTCTCGTTGTCCTTCGGCAGCAGCGGATTGAAATAGCCGAGACGCTCGATGAAGCGGCCATCGCGGGGAAAACGCGAATCGGCGACGACGACGTGATAGACGGGACGCTTCTTGGTGCCTGCACGGGCGAGGCGGATAACGACGGACATTCAGTTCTCCTTGAAAGTGTGGTTTGCAAAGTACGTTTTGTTCGGTTGATTGGTATTCCGCGTCGCCTGAGATGCTGATCATCCCGTGCGACGAATTCCTCATTTCTTCTTGCCCGGGAAGCCGCCGAGGCCCGGCAGCGTCGGCTTGCCGCTCAGCCCGGTCAGTCCGGGAAGGTTCGGCAGGCCCTGGCGAAGCCCGGCCGGCAGATCCTTCGGCAGATTCGGCAGGCCTTGTCCGCCGCCCGCGCCTTGCATCTTCTCCTGCAACGCCTTCATCTCTTCGGGCGAGGGCATCTTCATGCCGCCGCCGAAGCCCATCGCCTGTGCGATGCCGGCGAGCGGGCCGCGCTTGCCCGAACCCATGGCCTTCATCATATCGGCCATGTTCCGGTGCATCTTCAGCAGCTTGTTGACGTGCTCGACGCTCTGGCCGGAACCTGCGGCGATACGCTTCTTGCGGCTCGCTTTCAGCAGGTCCGGATGACGGCGCTCGTCGCGCGTCATGGAATCGATGATCGCGACCTGGCGCTTCAAAATCTTGTCGTCGATGCCGGCCGCCGCGATCTGGTTCTTCATCTTGGAGATGCCGGGCATCATGCCCATCAGTCCGCTGATGCCGCCCATATTGGCCATCTGCAGCAGCTGCTCGCGCATGTCGTTGAGGTCGAACTGGCCCTTGCGCATGCGCTCGGCGGTGCGCGCGGCCTTCTCGGCGTCGATATTGGCGGCGGCGCGCTCGACCAGCGAGACCACGTCGCCCATGCCGAGGATGCGGCCGGCGATACGGTCGGGGTGGAAATCTTCCAGCGCGTCGGTCTTTTCACCGGTGCCGATCAGCTTGATCGGCTTGCCGGTGACCGCGCGCATCGACAGCGCGGCGCCGCCGCGGCCGTCGCCGTCAACGCGTGTGAGCACGATGCCGGTGAGACCGACGCGCTGGTCGAACGAGCGCGCCAGATTCACTGCGTCCTGGCCGGTGAGGCTGTCGGCGACCAGCAGCACTTCGTGCGGGTTGGCCGCCGCTTTGATCGCAGCCGCTTCCGCCATCATCTCTTCGTCGAGCGTGGTGCGGCCGGCGGTGTCGAGCAGCACGATGTCGTAGCCGCCGAGCTTGCCGGCTTCCAGCGCGCGTTTTGCAATTTGCGGCGGCTGCTGGCCGGCCACGATCGGCAGCGTCGGAATGTCGAGGTCGCGGCCGAGCACGGCCAGCTGCTCCATCGCCGCCGGACGGTAGACGTCGAGCGAGGCCATCAGCACCTTGCGCTTGTCGCGCTGGACCAGTCGGCGGGCGAGCTTTGCGGTGGTGGTGGTCTTACCGGAGCCTTGCAGGCCGACCATCATGATCGGCACCGGCGGCACGGAATTGACGTCGATGGTCTGGCCTTCGCTGCCGAGCGTGTTGACCAGCTCGTCATGGACGATCTTGACCACCATCTGGCCGGGGGTGACCGACTTGACGACGGTGGCGCCGATCGCCTGTTCGCGCACGCGCTCGGTGAAGCTGCGCACCACTTCGAGCGCGACGTCGGCCTCCAGCAGCGCGCGGCGCACCTCGCGCATCGCGGCGTCGACGTCCTTTTCGGTCAGCGCACCGCGCCCCGTCAGACGATCGAGAATGCCACCAAGCCGTTCCGACAGATTGTCGAACAATGCCGTTGTCCTCTTTTACCTCTCCCCGCCCGCGGGGAGAGGTCGCCGCGCTCTTCGCGGCGGGTGAGGGGGTACGGGACCATCGACGCGCACCATGCGCGGAGAGAGCCCCTCACCCCGACCCTCTCCCGCAAGAGCGGGGCGAGGGAGAAGTAAGTCCAAACACCTTTGCGCCCGAGGGCGCACAGCGCTGTCGGGCGTTGACCTCCGGTCCTAAGGCCGGTCGGCGGGTCGAAAAGAAAGCCTTTCCGAGAAAGTGGCGGGGTTAAACGCCGCTCCCGCTCAAAAGTCAAGGAAAGTTAGGGTGCCGGCTCGCCCTTGGTAAGGCAAGGTTTTGAAAACGTGATCCTTTTGTCGCGGGTTCCTTTTCCGCCAGCCCCGCCCATATAGGCGGTGATGTCTTACCCTTCCGACCATTCCTAGAAGCCCGCCGTGCCGATCACCCGCCGCCGCCTTTTCGGATTGCTTGCCGGAGCCGGCGCGCTGGTCGGCGTCCCCTCGCTCTGGATGTCCCGCATGAAAACCTATGACGGTCCCGCCTCCGACCATTTCGACGGCCTGACCTTCTTCGATCCGGACGGGTCGCCGCCGAAATCGCTGCGCGAGGTGCTGCGCTGGCAGTTCAGCGGCAAGCGGCGGCGGGCGACCTGGCCGGATTGGGCGCCCAGCCCCCATGCCGATACCCCGCCGGCGCGTGTCGATGGCGACAAGGTGCGGCTCTCCTTCGTCGGCCACGCCAGCTGGCTGATCCAGGTCGGCGGCCTCAACATCCTGGTCGATCCGGTCTGGTCGGAGCGAGTCTCGCCGGTCGCCTGGGCCGGGCCGAAGCGGCACAACGACCCAGGCATCGCCTTCGAGAAGCTGCCGAAGATCGACGTCGTGCTGGTCTCGCACGGCCACTACGACCATCTCGACATCGCGACGCTGTCGCGGCTCACCAAGAATTTCGCCCCGCGCATCGTCACCCCGCTCGGCAACGACGTCACGATGCGCAGCACCGATCCCACCATCAAGGCGGAAGCGTTCGACTGGCACGACCGGGTCGAGCTCGGCGAAGGCGTCGCGGTGCATCTGGTGCCGACCCGGCACTGGACCGCGCGCGGCCTGTTCGACCGCAACAAGGCGCTGTGGGCGAGCTTTGTCCTGGAGACGCCGGCCGGGAAGATCTACGTGGTCTGCGATTCCGGCTACGGCGACGGCCGGCATTTCCGCCGCGTCGCCGAGAAGCACGGCAAGCTGCGCTTGGCGATCCTCCCGATCGGCGCCTACGAGCCGCGCTGGTTCATGCGCGACCAGCACATGAACCCGGAAGATGCCGTGAAGGCGCTGGCCGATTGCGGCGCCGAGCAAGCGCTCGGGCATCATCACGGCACGTTCCAGCTGACGGACGAAGCGATCGACGCGCCGGCGAAAGCGCTGGTGGACGCGCTGGATGCGGCGAAGATCCCGCAGGAGCGGTTCGTGGCGATGATGCCGGGGCAGGTGGTGGAGATTTAGGTCGTGTATCCATAACCCCGGCGGCGTGATGCGACGAAAGCAATCTCCGCTTTGCTCCCATGGCGACAAGTTCGTGCGGCGCTGCGCCGTTGAACCAGAAGGCCCATGACGCAACAAAACACCATGGATTTCTTTCGGTCGGAAGACCTTGATCGATCAATGGATGGAGCCGGCCTGTGGGATTTTTGCTGAGAATTGCGCTTGCAACCGCTCTCGTGAGCCTTGCTCCAGCCGTCGCCCAGGCGAAGAATGCCGTTGCTTCTCCTGCCTTGCAGAAGGAATTCGATGGCTTCATCGAGAAGTTTCGCGCGGCGCTGAAGGCAAACGATCCCGCCGCCGTCGCCGCTATGACACGATTACCGTTCATGAACGACAACGCAATTCGCGACGCCGCGCAATTTGGCGCCAAGACCTATCGGACCTCGTTCACGGCGAAAAATCGCGCGTGTATCCAGCGCGGCAAGGCCGTCTACGATCGCGATGACTATAAGAACGACAATTACTTCGTCTTCTGCGGCGAGCTCATCTTCGTCTTTACCAAGACGCCGGCGGGGTTCCTTTTTACTGATATCAGCGTGAATGATTGATCAGGTGTTGCGCCGACGCGCCTCTTACGAAAGAGGCTACTGCCCCTGCTTGATCGCCCAGCTCACATTCACCGTCACCGTCAGCGTCTCCTCGCCGGGTGCAACGGCCGCAGGCGCCGCCATCGGAGCTGTCGCCATGCGGCCCTTGAACAGCGGCACCGGGCCGCCGCCCTCGGTGACGCTGAGCGGCGCGCCCAACGTAACGCCGGTGGCCTTGGCGTAGATCTCGGCCTTGCGGCGCGCGTCGGCCACCGCCTGCTCGCGCGCATCGTCGAGCAGCTTCGATGCCTGCGTCACCTCGAAGGAGATGTTGCCGATGTCGTTGGCGCCGGCGCTGACCAGCGTGTCGATGATGCCGGCGACCTTGGTCACGTCGCGGATCTTCACGGTGACGCGGTTGCTGGCGCGGAAGCCGACCACGGGCGATGCCCCGGTGGATTTGTTCTGGCCGTATTGCGGCTGCAGCGACAGCCGCGAGGTCTGGTAATCCTTCTCGGCGATGCCTGCGCTCTTCAGCGCCAGCAGCACCTTGCCCATCGCCGCGTTGTTGGCATCGGAGGCTTCCTTCGCCGTCTTGGCGTCGCTGGCGACGCCGGCATCGATTTGCGCGAGATCGGGCGCCGCGGACACCGAGGCTTCGCCGCTCACCGAGATCGCGGAGGGAAAATCGTCGGCGCGCGCCGGCATGGCCAGCAGCGTGGTGGCAAGAACGGCGGCGAGTAGGGCAGGCTTTTTCATCAGTCTCACTTCAGTGGCACGAAAACGTTGATCACGAGCTTGTCCTCAGCGGTCTTGAGCGGATCGGTGAGGTACTCCTCGATGAAGGTGTCCTTGGCTTCCAGCCTCTTGTCGTCGAGGTGGTTGGTGATCGCCTCATAGGTGTTGTCCATGTTGTCGTAGGAGCCGCGATGGACGAATTTCAGCGCCTTGCCTTCAGGCGATTTGCCCACGCTCATGTCCTTGGGCAGGTTCTTCGGGTCCTGCTCGACCGGGATCTCGGCGAGGAAGGTGAAGCCGGTGTCGTCGGTCGAGGTGTAGACGATCATCGAATTGCCTGACGGCTTGATGCCCTGCTTGTCCAGCAGCGTGTTCAGCGCCTTGAAGGCATCGATCAGCGTGTCGAAGGCCGAGTCCCAATTGGCGGTGCCCTTGACCATCACGACCTTCTTGGATTCGAGCGTGGTCTCGAGGCCAAAGGGATCGGCGGTCTGAACCGGGGCGGGCGTCGCGGCGGCGGCCGGGGGCGGGCTGGGCGAGGCGCTGGCGGCGGGTGCTGGCGATGCTGCAGGAGCGGGTGAGGCGCTCGCCGCAGGCGAGGGTGTGGCCGCGGGGGCGGGCGAGGCACTTGCAGCCGGAGCGGGCGAAGCCGACGGGGCCGGCGAGGGACTTGCCGATGCCGCCGGTGCGGGGCTCGGCGTTTGCGCCAGAGCGCCGGACAGCCCAAGCGACAAGGCCGCAGCCGGGATCAGCGCAGCCAAAGCGAGGCGACGAAAACTGGTCATTCTGTTCTCCCCAAGGCCCCGCTTCGTCGGGGCCTGAATTCATCAAGGCCTTACCCACCAAGGCCTTAACCCGGCCGCGCGTCCCGGTTCGCGCGAACCGCGCCGTTCTAACACGCGAGCGCCGAATTCGTCCCATGACAGATGCGTCATGGCAGTCACCTTGGCCCATGTCCCGGTCCGGCTGCAAATCACTGGCCAAGCCGGCAAGGATCGCCATATAAGGCAGGCGAAATTCGGGAATTTTCATGAGCGCGCTGGCCAACCACGCATTTGCCAAGATGAACGGCATCGGCAACGAGATCGTCGTTGTCGACTTGCGCGATTCGACGGCTAAGATCACCCCCGACGACGCCCGCGCCGTGGCGTCCGCGCAGGGCGGCGTGGCCTACGACCAGCTCATGGTGCTCTCGAGGCCGCGGCTCGACGGCACCGAGGCCTTCATCAGCATTTACAATAATGACGGCTCGGAGGCCGGCGCCTGCGGCAACGGCATGCGCTGCGTCGTGCGCCGCGTCTTCGAGAAGACCGGGCAGACCACCGCGACCTTCGAGACCGCCGCCGGCCTGCTCAATGCCTGGCAGGGGCCAGCGCCTGATCTCTACACGGTGGACATGGGCGCGCCGAAGTTCGGCTGGCAGGATATTCCGTTGGCTGAAGAGTTTCGCGACACCCGCTACATCGAATTGCAAATCGGGCCGATCGACAATCCGATCCTGCATTCGCCCTCCGTGGTGAGCATGGGCAATCCGCACGCGGTGTTCTGGGTCGACGACGTCGACGCCTACGATCTCGGCCGCTTCGGTCCGCTCCTGGAAAACCATCCGATCTTCCCCGAGCGCGCCAACATCACGCTCGCCCATATCGTCGATCGCGAGCACATCACGATCCGCACCTGGGAGCGCGGCGCCGGCCTGACCAAGGCGTGCGGTTCTGCGGCCTGTGCCACGGCGGTCGCCGCCGCGCGGCTGAAGCGCGCCGAGCGCAAGGTCGAGATCACCTTGCCCGGCGGCAAGCTCGGCATCGAATGGCGCGAGCGCGACGATCACGTGCTGATGACGGGCACGGCGACCTTCGAATATGAGGGCACCTTCGATCCGGCGCTGTTCGCGCCGGTCGCCTGATGGCCGTCGACATCGTCACCTTCGGCTGCCGCCTCAACGCCTTCGAGGCCGAGGTCATCCGCGGCAAAGCAGAAGCCGCGGGGCTTTCCGACACAATCGTCATCAACAGCTGCGCCGTCACCAACGAGGCGGTGGCGCAGGCGCGCCAATCGATCCGCAAGCTGAAGCGCGAGCGCCCCGAGGCGCGCATCGTGGTCACCGGGTGCGCGGCGCAGACGCAGGCTGCGATGTTCGCCGACATGGCCGAGGTCGATCGTGTCGTCGGCAATGACGACAAGATGCGTGGCGAAGTGTGGCGGAGGACACGCGATGCGTTCGATCTCGGCGCCGGCGAGAAGATCGCCGTCAGCGACATCATGGCCGTCAAGGAAATGGCGCCGCATCTCGTCGATGGTTTTGCGAGCGGCGTGCCGCGCGTGTTCGTGCAGGTGCAGAACGGCTGCGACCATCGCTGCACCTTCTGCATCATCCCGTTCGGGCGCGGCAATTCGCGCTCGGTGCCGATGGGCGCGGTGGTCGATCAGGTGCGCACCCTGGCCGAGCGCGGCCATGCCGAGATCGTGCTGACCGGCGTCGATCTCACCAGCTACGGCACCGACCTGCCCGGTGCGCCGAAGCTCGGCATGCTGACCAAGCAGATCCTGCGCCATGTGCCCGAGCTGAAGCGCCTGCGCGTCTCCTCGATCGATTCGATCGAGGCGGATGACGACCTGCTCGATGCCATCGCCGAGGATGCGCGGCTGATGCCGCATCTGCATCTGTCGCTGCAGTCAGGCGACGACATGATCCTGAAGCGCATGAAGCGGCGGCATTCGCGGAATGACGCCATCGCGTTCTGCGAGCAGGTGCGCCGCCTGCGCCCCGATGTCGTCTTCGGCGCCGACATCATCGCGGGCTTCCCGACCGAGACCGAGGAGATGTTCTCGCGCTCGCTCGACCTCGTCGAAGAATGCGGCCTGACCTTCCTGCACGTCTTCCCCTATTCCCCGCGGCCCGGCACGCCGGCCGCACGGATGCCGCAGGTGGCGGGGCCTGAGATCAAGGCACGCGCGAAGCGGTTGCGTGCGGCGGGGGAGGCGGCGCTGCGACAACGGTTGCAAGCCGAGATCGGCGCAACGCGCGAGGTGCTGATCGAGAGCGCGGAGCAGGGCCGCACGGAGCATTATCTGCCGGTGGCGATTGCGGGCGAGCAGGTCGGAAGCATCGTGCCACGATTGATTGCCGGCGTTGACGGCGAGCGGCTCACCACATAAGCCGTTGTCTCTTCCCTTCTCCCCTTGCGGGAGAAGGTGGCGCGAAGCGCCGGATGAGGGGTTGTATCCGTGCACTCACATTGAGAGGTCATGCGCGGAGAGAGACCCCTCACCCGTCTCGCCGCTATCGCGGCGAGCCACCCTCTCCCGCAAGGGGAGAGGGAAAACCTACGACGCCCTTACCTGCCAGAACCGCAGCGTCCGCTTGGCATTCTCCGCCGTCATTCTCGCGTAGTGTCCCTGCGCCCTGGCGATGTCCGCCGGCTTCATTGCGCCTGTCGCGAAACGGCATTCGAGCACGGCCATGGTCGTCTCCCAGCTGAGCTGCGCGGCCTTGCACGGCACCAGCAGGCCGTCCTCGCGGAGACTCTGCATCAGCGGACGAATCACCTCGACGGTCGATCCGGACAATGCCGCCAGGGCCGCCACCGTCTCCTCATAGCGCCGCTGTCTGGCGAATCCGAACAATGTCGCCTCGTTGAGCTGGCCGGTGGCCTTGAGATACCCGATCGCGCGCTTGGCACCCTCGAAATCGCGGACACCCGACATCTCGCGCTCCACGCCGACGGTGACGGCGGCGATGGCGCTCTGGATCTCCTCGAACAGATGCGGCGGAGCGCGCGACAGCAGGCGGGTGCGTACGGCATCGGTCGCCGAGCGCAGCAATTGGCGGCGCAGCTCCGATGGCAAATCGACGCGGACGCCGACGCCGACCGCGAGCTCCGGATCGCTTTCGGCCTGGCCGACGATGATGGCAAACCCTTTTCCGGAGACGCGCGCGCCGGGATTGGCGGCGAGCCGCCGGCTGACGCTGGGATAGCGGCGCGCCAGCAGCGCGTCGGTGACGATCTCCTTCAGCCACCAGCGGCCGGCGACCGCGAGCAGATGCGGCTCGCCCTTGCTCGATGCGATCTTCACCAGCTCGCCGTCGTCGAGCCGCGCGGATTCCTGCAGCACGGGGCCGGCGATGCGGATCTCGTCATTGTTGGCGAGGCGGCGGATCACCGACGGCGGCGCCTGCGCGATCGGCGCCAGCTGCGCGCTGATCTCGGCCAGGGCGACGCGTGCTGCCACATCGGCGATGGCGCGCAGCTCGATCGTGCCGATCAGGCGCTCGAGCACGTCGTCGAACAGCGCGATCTGCTCGTCGTCGAAATTGCCGGCGGAGGAGAGGAACAGCTCGGTGACGCGGCGGGCCGTCGCCAGGCCCTTTTCCGGCGAGCCGATCCGAAGTGCGGATTCGACCTCGTCGATGATCGATAGCCCGGCCTTGGTCATCACGCGCGGCTCGTCCTGAGCGGTTACGGAAGCTTTTTCTAAGCAACCGTTATCATTAGAGGTGAGCCCTGAACGTTTCGTAAACCATGGCGCGGTAGCCGGGCACGGCTCCGCTCCTCATCCTGAGGAGCCCGCAAAGCGGGCGTCTCGAAGGATTTGGCCGCGGGCGAGATGCGGGCCTTTCATGGTTCGAAACGGCGCTAGCGCGCCTCCTCACCATGAGGGTCGACACCTATTCCCCATTCCACCCGCAGGCCCGGAGCTTCTCATGCATGTGCGGCGGGGCCGGCGCCACCACGCGGATCGGCTCCTTGTTCCGGGAGATCGGCACCACGATCTCGCGCGAATGCAGGTGCAGGCGCGGCTCGCCGAAGCGCGGGCCGTTGCCGTAAATGTTGTCGCCGAAGATCGGCCATCCGGTTGCCGACGAATGCACGCGCAATTGATGGGTGCGGCCGGTGACGGGTTCCATGGCCAGCCAGGCGAAACCGTCGCCCCGACCCAACACCTTCCAGTTGGTGATGGCCTTCTGGCCGTCGGGATCCGGCTTCTGCCACCAGCCGCGTTCGGCATTGAGCCGGCCGAGCGGCATGTCGATGATGCCCTCATCTTCAGCAGGGCCGCCTTCGACCACGGTCCAGTAGGTCTTGCCGATCTTGCCGTGCTTGAACAAAAGGCCCAGCGATGCCGTCGCCTTGCGGTGCCGGCCGAGCACGAGGCAACCCGAGGTGTCCTTGTCCAGCCGGTGGGCCAGCACCGGCGGCCGCGGCAGGCCGAAACGCAGCGCGTCGAAGGAATCCTCCAGATTGGGGCCACCCTTGGGGCCGCGATGCACCGGCAGGCCGGCCGGCTTGTCGATGACCAGCATCAGCCCGTCGCGATGGAGCACGCGGGCCAGGATCTCATCGGCGGTCAATTGGGGAACATCGAGCAATTGCAGGACTTTCGGTCAAGGCTTTCGTTTACGGGCCGGAACGGCTAACACGCCATCATGAACGATACCACGTCAGATCCCCCCAAGCTGAGCTGGTGGCGCCGCCTGTCCAACGGGCTGAAGCGCACCTCGTCCTCGCTCGGGACCGCGGTCGCCGACCTCGTCACCAAGCGCAAGCTCGACCGCGCCATGCTCGACGACATCGAGGACGTGCTGCTGCGCGCCGACCTCGGCACCTCCGTCGCGGTGCGGATCGCGGACGCGGTCGGCACGGGGCGCTACGACAAGGCGATCTCGGCGGACGAGGTCAAGGACGTCGTCGCGACCGAGGTCGAGAAGGTGCTGTCGCCGGTGGCAAAGCCGCTCGTGATCGATGCGGCCAAAAAACCGTTCGTCATTCTCGTCGTCGGCGTCAACGGCTCCGGCAAGACCACGACGATCGGCAAGCTTTCGCAGAAATTCGCCTCCGAAGGCCGCAAGGTGATGCTGGCCGCCGGCGATACGTTTCGCGCCGCGGCCATCGAGCAGCTCAAGGTCTGGGGCGAGCGGACCAAGACGCCGGTCATCGCGGGCGCGCAGGGCTCGGATTCGGCGAGCCTTGCCTTCAACGCGCTCACCGCGGCGAAGGAGCAGGGCATCGACGTGCTGCTGATTGACACTGCCGGCCGCTTACAGAACAAGGCCGAGCTGATGAACGAGCTCGAGAAGGTCGTGCGCGTGATCCGCAAGGTGGATGACACTGCGCCGCATGCCGTGCTGCTGGTGCTGGATGCGACCGTCGGCCAGAATGCGCTGTCGCAGGTCGAGGCCTTCCATCGCACCGCCGGGGTCACCGGCCTCGTGATGACCAAGCTCGACGGCACCGCGCGCGGCGGCATCCTGGTGGCGCTCGCCGAGAAATTCAAGCTGCCGGTGCACTTCATCGGCGTCGGCGAAGGCGTCGACGATCTCGCGCCCTTCACCGCGCGCGACTTCGCCCGCGCCATCGCCGGAATTGAATAGCTTCATCCTTCGAGACGCCGCTTGCGCGGCTCCTCAGGATGAGGTCGTGCCACATAATAGGTCCTCATCCTGAGGAGACCGCGAAGCGGTCGTCTCGAAGGATGGGAGAGACGGAAGAGAGAATGGACAAGACCCAGCCGCATCCGCTGTTCAAGCTCGCGACCGAGCTCGGTCCGCTGCTCGTATTCTTTTTCGTCAACGCGAAATTCAATCTGTTCGCCGCGACCGGCGCCTTCATGGTCGCGATCGTGGCGGCGATGGCCGCCTCCTACATGGTGACGCGCCACATCCCGATCATGGCGATCGTCACGGGCGTGATCGTGCTGGTGTTCGGCACCCTGACGCTGGTGCTGCATGATGAGACCTTCATCAAGGTCAAGCCGACCATCATCTACGGCCTGTTCGCCGCGATCCTCGGCGGCGGCCTGTTGTTCGGCCGCTCCTTCATCGCCGTGATGTTCGATCAGGTGTTCAACCTGACCCCGCAGGGCTGGCGCATCCTCACCTTGCGCTGGGCGCTGTTCTTCGCCGGCATGGCGGTGCTGAACGAGATCGTCTGGCGCACCCAGAGCACGGATTTCTGGGTGAACTTCAAGGTGTTCGGCGTCACCCCGATCACGATGATCTTCGCCATCGCCCAGATGCCGCTGACCAAGCGCTATCACCTCGCGCCGGTCTCGCTGGAGAGAAGCGAGGCCGAGGCGGGGGATGTGAGCAAGGGGTGACGGTCTCTCCGCTCGTCATTGCGAGCGACGCGAAGCAATCCAGAATGCCTCTGCGGAGGGACTCTGGATTGCTTCGTCGCACCAGCGCAAAATTGCTTCGCAATTTTGTCGCGGGCTCCTCGCAATGACGGTCTTGGCTAAGACCCCGCCTTCAGCGCCTTCTCCATCTGCGGCATCAACACCGTCCGCAGATTGTCCGGCGTGATCGGCCCGACCAGCTTGTAGACGATGGTGCCCTCGCGCCCGACGACGAAGGTCTCCGGCACGCCGTAGACGCCCCATTCGATCGACGCGCGGCCGTTGGCGTCCACGCCGACATGGCCGAACGGGTTGCCGTAGCGGCCGAGGAAGCGCCGCGAATTGTCGGCGGCGTCCTTGTAGTTGATGCCGACGAGCTGGAAGCGCTTGTCCTTGGCGAGCTCGGTCAGGAGCGGCGCTTCGTCATGGCACGGCACGCACCAGGACGCCCAGACATTGACGAGGCTGACCTTGCCCTTGAAGGCGGCGGGATCGAGCCCCGGCACCTGCGTGCCGTTGTCCTGCAACCCCTCGATCGGCGGCAGCACGGTCTGCGGCGCGGGGCGGCCGATCAGCGCGGAGGGAATCCGCGAGGGATCGCCGCTGCCGAGCCGGAACCAGAACAGAAGCGCAAGGCCGATGAAGGCGATCAGCGGCAGCACCACCAGGAAGGTGCGCCGCTGCGGCGGAGCGGAGGCAGGTTGATCGCTCATCGCGGCTCCGTCGCGCTGCGGCCCGAACGACGGGTGATGCCGCGCTGCTCCAGCTCGCGCAGGCGCTGCGTCTGGCTGAGATAATCGAGCATGACCCAGCCGATCAGGATCACGATCACGAGGGCGGCAGCGGCATAAGAGGTCACGATGAAGGAGGCGTAGGGACCGAGCGACATCGTCATGCAGCCCCAGCTTCTTTCGACGCATTGTCTTCACGCGAGCCGGCGGCCACCTCGCTCGAAAACGCTACGCGACTCGCCTGCATCATCTGCAGCGAGCGGACACGGCGGCGCAAGATCTCGTTGCGCATCGCGGCGAGGTGCAGCGTGACGAACAGCAGCGTGAAGGCGACCGCCATCACCAGCAGCGGAATCAGGAACGATTTGTCCAGCGCCGAGCCGCCCATGCGCATCACCGACGCGGGCTGGTGCAGCGTGTTCCACCAGTCGACGGAGAATTTGATGATCGGCAGGTTGATCGCGCCGACCAGCGTCAGCACCGCAGCGGCGCGCGCCGCGCGCGAGGGATCGTCGACCGCGCGCCACAGCGCCATCAGGCCGAGATACATCAGGAACAGGATCAGCACCGAGGTCAGCCGTGCGTCCCATTCCCAATAGGTGCCCCACATCGGCCGGCCCCAGAGTGAGCCCGTGAGCAGCGCGAGGAAGGTGAAGGCGGCGCCGATGGGCGCTGCGGCCTTGGCGGCGACGTCGGCGAGCGGATGCCGCCACACCAGCGTGCCCAATGATGCGATGCTCATCACGCCCCATACGAACATCGACAGCCAGGCATTGGGCACGTGGATGAACATGATCTTCACGGTCGCGCCCTGCTGATAGTCGTCCGGCGCGAGCGCAGCTTGATAGAGACCGATCGTGAGCAGGATGATTGTCGCGGCCGCCAGCCACGGCAACACCCGCGCTGTCAGCGCGAGGAACCGCGTGGGGTTGGCGAGGTCGATCAGCGTCATGGTATCCTGATAATCACCGGGGGCCGCTCAGGCAATCAGCACGAAAGTCCGTCGCGAAAGTTGATCGGGGTCAAGGTCGTCCGAGTCCATCTCAATCGAGACCATGGCGCAGGCTCGCCGCCGCCGCGAACGGGCCGATCACGAGGCTGACCAGCGACAGCGCGCACAGGATCGAGAACGGCGCGCCGAAGGTCATGGGACCGACGATCACCGCCTGAGAGGCCGCAACGCCGAAAATCAGCACGGGAATCGACAGCGGCAGCACCAGGACGGCCATCAACAGCCCGCCGCGATGCAGCGTCACCGCGAGCGCTGCGCCGATCATGCCGGTGAAGGTCAGCGCCGGGGTGCCCGCCAGCAGCGTCAGCGCCACCGCCGCCGTGGCGACCATGTCGAGGTTGAGCAACAGGCCGAGCACAGGGGTTGCGACAATCAGCGGCAGGCCGGCGGCGAGCCAATGCGCTAGCGCCTTGGCGGCGCAGGCGAGTTCCAACGGCGTCCGGCTCATCGTGATCAGGTCCAGCGAGCCGTCCTCGTGGTCGGCCATGAACAGCCGGTCCAGGGTCAGCAGGCTCGCCAGCAGCGCGCCGAGCCAGAGAATGGCCGGGCCCAGCCGCGACAGCAGCGCCAGATCCGGCCCGACCGCGAACGGCATCAGCACCACCACGGTCAGGAAGAACAAGACGCCAATCAAGGCTCCGCCGCCGACGCGGAGCGCGATCCGGATGTCCCGGCGGATCAGGGCGGAGAGGGCGGTCATGGGGCCTCGGACCCCACAGGGGGGGAGGGTAGGGAGAGCACGGCGCCCAGCCGCTCGGAAAGCTGAGGGTGCATCGGAATCATGCCGTCCCCCCGATCCGCAGCTCTCGCGATTCGACCCCGAGCGGGGCATGCGTCGCCGCGACGATCATGCCGCCGCCAGCCAGGTGCTCCCGCATCAATCCGGAAAACATGTCCTGACCGGCCACATCCAGCGCATTGGTCGGCTCGTCCAAGAGCCAGACTGGGCGGCGGACGGTCAGCAGCCGGGCCAGCGAGAGCCGGCGGCGCTGTCCGGCGGACAGGAATCCGGCGGGCAAATGGGTGGCGTGGTCGAGGCCGACCTTGGCGAGGCTGTCAGCCGCATCGAAGCGCTCTCCTCCAAGAAAATCAGCCCAAAACGTCAGGTTTTCGGCAACGCTCAGCGCCGGCTTCAGGGCATCGCGATGGCCGAGATAGTGGCACTGCTCCGCCAGGGTCAGCTCGCCATCGCCCCCGTCCAGCGCGATCGTCCCGCCGGCGGGAACGAGCAGGCCCGCGATCAGCCGCAGCAGCGAGGTCTTGCCCGATCCATTGCGGCCGACGACCGCGACGGCCTCGCCCGAGACGGCCGCGAAATCGAGCCCGGCGAACACCTCGCGTCCGCCGCGCACGCATCTCAGCCCGTGACCGGACAGCTGCATGTCGCCCTGGTTCAATCCGCTCACAGCCGGGCCTCAGGAAATCTTGGGGTAGCGCATGGGAATTTTTGGCTCGCGGATTGCTGCAGCACGATAGTGGCTGTGGCGGCGCGGTTAGAAAGCTTCTATAAGCCCGGAACTACTTGATGCAGCAACTCAACCTGCCCCTGCAAGCGGCCCAGCCTGATACGCTGACGGTGTTAAAATACCCTGCCGGGTATAACTAACAATTGGGATCTCCTACATGACCTCGCTCGACAGCTTCAAATGCAAAAAGACCCTCAAGGTCGGCGCCAAGACCTATGTCTATTACAGCCTGCCTACCGCCGAGAAGAATGGTCTGAAGGGAATTTCCAAACTTCCCTATTCGATGAAGGTCCTGCTCGAGAATTTGCTGCGCAACGAGGACGGCCGCTCGGTCAAGAAGGAAGACATCGTCGCGGTGTCGAAATGGCTGCGCAAGAAGTCGCTGGAGCATGAGATCGCCTTCCGCCCGGCGCGCGTCTTGATGCAGGACTTCACTGGCGTGCCCGCGGTGGTCGACCTCGCTGCGATGCGCAACGCGATGCAGAAGCTCGGCGGCGATGCCGAGAAGATCAATCCGCTGGTGCCGGTCGATCTCGTCATCGACCACTCCGTGATCGTGAACTTCTTCGGCGACAACAAGGCCTTCGGCAAGAACGTCACCGAGGAATACAAGCAGAACCAGGAGCGCTACGAGTTCCTGAAGTGGGGCCAGAAGGCGTTCTCGAACTTCTCCGTCGTGCCGCCCGGCACCGGCATCTGCCACCAGGTCAACCTCGAATATCTGGCCCAGACGGTCTGGACCAAGAAGGAGAAGATGACGGTCGGCAAGAAGACCGGCACCTTCGAGGTCGCCTATCCCGATTCGCTGGTCGGCACGGATTCGCACACCACCATGGTCAACGGTCTCGCTGTGCTCGGCTGGGGCGTCGGCGGCATCGAGGCGGAAGCCTGCATGCTCGGCCAGCCGCTGTCGATGCTGCTGCCCAATGTCGTCGGCTTCAAGCTGAAGGGCGCGCTGAAGGAAGGCGTCACCGCGACCGACCTCGTGCTCACGGTGACGCAGATGCTGCGCAAGCTTGGCGTGGTCGGCAAGTTCGTCGAGTTCTTCGGTCCCGGTCTCGACCACCTCTCGGTCGCCGACAAGGCGACGATCGCCAACATGGCGCCCGAATACGGCGCGACCTGCGGCTTCTTCCCGGTCGATGCCGCCGCGCTCGATTACCTCAAGACCTCCGGCCGTGCCTCGGCCCGCGTTGCGCTGGTGCAGGCCTATGCCAAGGCGCAGGGCCTGTTCCGCACCGCCAAGTCGCCCGACCCCGTGTTCACGGAGACGCTGACCCTGGATCTCGGCGACGTCGTGCCGTCGATGGCCGGTCCGAAGCGTCCGGAAGGCCGCATCGCGCTGCCCACCGTCGCGGACGGCTTCTCGCTCGCGCTCGCCAGCGAGTACAAGAAGGCCGAGGAGCCGGCCAAGCGCTTCCCGGTCGAAGGCAAGAACTTCGATATCGGCCATGGCGACGTCGTGATCGCCGCGATCACCTCCTGCACCAACACGTCGAACCCGAGCGTCCTCATCGGCGCCGGCCTGCTCGCGCGCAATGCGGCCGCGAAGGGCCTCAAGGCCAAGCCGTGGGTGAAGACCTCGCTCGCCCCGGGCAGCCAGGTCGTCGCGGAATATCTCGCCAATTCCGGTCTGCAGCCCGATCTCGACAAGGTCGGCTTCAACCTGGTCGGCTTCGGCTGCACCACCTGCATCGGCAATTCCGGTCCGCTGCCCGAGGAGATCTCGAAGTCGATCAACGACAACGGCGTCGTCGCGGCCGCCGTGCTCTCCGGCAATCGCAACTTCGAAGGCCGCGTCTCGCCGGACGTGCAGGCGAACTACCTGGCCTCGCCGCCGCTGGTGGTCGCCTATGCGCTCGCCGGCAGCGTCACCAAGAATCTCGCCACCGAGCCGCTCGGCGAGGGCAAGGACGGCAAGCCGGTGTACCTGAAGGACATCTGGCCGACGACCAAGGAGATCAACGCCTTCATGAAGAAGTTCGTGACCGCGTCGATCTTCAAGAAGAAGTACGCCGACGTGTTCAAGGGCGACACCAACTGGCGCAAGATCAAGACGGTCGAGAGCGAGACCTATCGCTGGAACATGTCCTCGACCTATGTGCAGAACCCGCCTTACTTCGATGGCATGAAGAAGGAGCCGGAGCCGGTCACCGACATCGTCGAGGCGCGTATCCTCGCCATGTTCGGCGACAAGATCACGACCGACCACATCTCGCCGGCCGGCTCGATCAAGCTCACCTCGCCCGCCGGGAAATATCTCAGCGAGCACCAGGTGCGTCCGGCCGACTTCAACCAGTACGGCACGCGCCGCGGCAACCATGAAGTGATGATGCGCGGCACCTTCGCCAATATCCGCATCAAGAACTTCATGCTGAAGGGCGCCGATGGCAACATCCCCGAGGGCGGCCTGACGAAGCACTGGCCCGACGGCGAGCAGATGTCGATCTACGACGCCGCGATGAAGTACCAGGAAGAGAAGGTGCCGCTGGTGGTGTTCGCCGGCGCCGAATACGGCAACGGCTCCTCGCGCGACTGGGCCGCCAAGGGCACGCGCCTGCTCGGCGTGCGCGCCGTGATCTGCCAGAGCTTCGAGCGCATCCACCGCTCCAACCTGGTCGGCATGGGCGTGCTGCCGCTGACCTTCGAGGAAGGCACCTCCTGGTCGTCGCTGGGCCTCAAGGGCGACGAGAAGGTCACGCTGCGCGGCCTCGTCGGCGACCTCAAGCCGCGCCAGAAGCTGACCGCGGAGATCGTCTCCGGCGACGGTTCGCTGCAGCGCGTTTCGCTGCTCTGCCGCATCGATACGCTGGACGAGCTCGACTACTACCGCAACGGCGGCATCCTGCACTACGTGCTGCGCAAGCTCGCGGCGTAAGCGCGGATTTGTGAACGATGGCTCACTGCGAAGTGAGTAGAAGCCTTAACGAAGGCGGCCTATCAAAGGCCGCCTTCGCGCGTTTGCGGTACGCTTCAGATGGGCCCGCCCGGCGGAATACCTCCCCTTGGACGGTGGCCCGGATGGATGAATGTACCGCGCCCCGTAAGACTACGGTGACCATCCGGCGATAAGATTTCCCCTGAGAGCAACGGTGTGCGGCGTTCGACATGACGACAATGACGGCTTCCCATCTGATTCCACGTTGGTCCGGTGCCCTCTGGTCGGGAGCTCTCGGCATATGTGCGATCATCGCCGTCATTCGTCCTGCCGAGGCTGATCCCCGCGCCGTCGTCGAATTGTTCACCTCGCAGGGCTGCTCCTCCTGCCCGCCCGCCGACCAGATCATCGGCGATCTCTCCAAGGATCCCTCGGTCATCGCGCTGAGCATGCCGATCGATTATTGGGACTATCTCGGCTGGAAGGACACGCTGGCGGATTCGCGTTTCTCTGCACGGCAGCGCGCCTATTCGCGCATGCGCGGCGACCGCGAGGTCTACACGCCACAGGTCGTGGTCAACGGCTCCACGCATGTCATCGGCAGCGATCGCGCCGGCATCGAGAACGCGATCGGCAAGACCGACAAGGGCAACGGCGTGATGAGCGTGCCGGTGACGATGTCGCTCTCGGGCAAGCAGATCAACGTGTCGGTGGCCGCGAGCAAGGAGCCCACGGTCTCGCATGGCGAGGTCTGGATCTGCTCGATCGCCAAGTCGGTGCCGATCGCGATCACCCGCGGCGAGAACCGCGGACAGCAGGTCACCTATCACAACGTGGTGCGCAACCTGCTCAAGGTCGGCGACTGGACCGGCCGTCCAGAGAGCTGGACGGTGCCGATCGAAAATCTCACGCGCGACGGCGTCGACGGCGCAGTGGTCTACGTCCAGGACGGCAGCCGCGAGCGACCGGGCCCGATGTTGGGTGCGGCGTACACGTCGCTGCATTGAAGCAAGCAGAACGTCTCAGCAACTGATGCTTCGCCATTCCGGGGCGCGCGAAGCGCGAACTATGCTGCGCAATTGCGCACCTGAGAATCCATCGATCCATTGTGCAAGCTGAGCAATGGATTTCCGGGTTCGCGCCAAGAGGCGCGCCCCGGAATGACAGTCACCGGAAACATCCCGACACAAACAAAAAAGGACCAACTTGCGTTGGCCCTCCTTGTCGTGCGTACAGACCCGATCCTGTTCGACCCCGGGGGGCTGGGGGCTGAGGAATCCGGAACCGAAAGGACCGGGTCAACGCACACCAGTCTTTTCGCAATGCAGGGCGGCGGGCGGTTGGCGGAAAAGCGGCGATACTATGATTCCTGCTAACGATCCCGTGACGGTTTGCCGCGACGGAGTTCCACCCTTGCGTGTGCCCCGACGCACTGTCGATTCGACCGGTTGAGCCCCTTGCGGCGCGGAACGGTTGGCGCAATCATGCAAGTGTCATGAACGCGGTTCCGGGGACGGTCTTCGCGGACCCGGGTCATAGCCGTGCGATGAGGAGGCGCTTCCCATGAGTCTGACGTCGGAGGATGCCGAGCCGAGCGAGCAGCGCGCGGCGGCGCGTCCCGCCGCGGCGCATGCGCCGCCGAACCGGGTGACCTTCAACCGGCTCGAGCTGCACCGGATTCTCAATCTCTACGGTCGCATGGTCGCCGACGGCGAGTGGCGCGACTATGCCATCGACTTCCTGAAGGACCGCGCCGTGTTCTCGGTCTATCGCCGTGCCTCGGAAGTGCCGATCTACCGCATCGAGAAGGACCCGCGCCTCGCGCGCAAGCAAGGCATGTACAGCGTGATCTCGGCGACCGGCCTGATCCTGCGCCGCGGCCACGAGCTCGAGCGCGTGCTGCTGGTGATCGATCGGAAATTGGCGGTGGTGTAGCGGCACGAACGCTGCCGTAGGGTGGGCAAAGGCGCACCGCGCCGTGCCCACGTCCTATCTCAATCGCCGCGAACGGTGGGCACGCTTGCGCTTTGCCCACCCTTACGAAACCGAGCTTACTTCCCCGGCACCGTGCGCGCGCCCTCGCCGAGGTCGCGCTGCATCATCACCGTGTCCAGCCAGCGCCCGAATTTCAGCCCGACGCTGGGATGCGTGCCGATCATCTTGAAGCCGCACCTTGTGTGCACGCCGATCGATCCGGCATTGGCGGAATCGCCGATCACCGCGATCATCTGGCGGAAGCCGCGCGTCTCGCATTCGGCGATCAGCCGTTCCAGCAACAGCGAGCCGACGCCGCGGCGGTGGAAGGACGGATCCAGATAGATCGAGTTCTCCACCGTGAAGCGGTAGGCAGGCCGCGGCCGGTAAGCGCCGGCATAGGCATAGCCGGCCACGCTCCCGTCCAGCATGGCGACGAAGTAGGGATAGCCGCCGTCGATCAGCGCGCGATAGCGGCGCGTCATCTCCGTAAGGTCAGGCGGCTCCAGCTCGAACGTCGCCGTGCCCTCGCGGACGGCCTGCTGGTAGATGGCGGTGATGGCGGGAAGGTCGGCCTCGGTGGTGGGCCTGATATCGGGTGCGGACATGGCGGGAAGGATAGAGCCTTCATCCGACTGCTGGAAGGGGGCTACGCCGCCTCCGCAGCGTCATTGCGAGCGCAGCGAAGCAATCCAGAAATGCATCCGCGGAGGGACTCTGGATTGCTTCGCTGCGCTCGCAATGACGGTGTTTGTGGCCGCCCCCGCGACCCCCCAAACAAAAACCCCGGCCTCTCGGCCGGGGTTCGTGTCGTTCGCTCGGTCCTGTCGCCTACTCGCGCTGGCCGAGGAGCTGCAGCAGCAGCGTGAACAGGTTGATGAAGTTCAGGTACAGCGACAGTGCGCCGGTGATGGCCGCACGCTCTGCGATGTCACCGCCGGCCGAGGCATAGCCGTAGATGTAGTCGTTCTTCAGCCGCTGGGTGTCCCACGCGGTGAGGCCCGAGAACACCAGCACGCCGACCACCGAGACGATGAACTGCAGCATCGAGCTGGCCAGGAACAGGTTCACCAGGCTGGCGATGATGATGCCGATCAGGCCCATGAACAGGAACGAGCCCATCCCGGTCAGGTCACGCTTGGTGGTGTAGCCGTAGAGGCTCAGCGCACCGAAGGTGGCCGCGGTGATGAAGAACACCCGCACGATCGAGGTGTGGGTGAACACCAGGAAGATCGACGACAGCGAGATGCCCATCAGCGCCGAGAACACCCAGAACAGGATCTGGGCGGTCGAGGGGGCCAGGCGGTTGATGCCCGCCGAGATCACGAACACCATCGCGAGCGGCGCGAGCATGAACAGCCACTTCAGGGGGCTGACGAACATGGCGTAGCCGAACGGCGTCAGGAACAGCTTGCCGACGCGGACGGCGTCCGCCGTCGGGACGTCGGTCACGGCGGCCATGTAGACGCCGAGCGCGGCAAGGCCGGTGATGGCCAGGCCAATGCTCATGTAGTTGTAGATGCGCAGCATATAGGCGCGCAGGCCGGCATCGACCGTCGCGGCGTCGACACGCCCGGCGGCCCTGCCGAAAGGAGAAGCGTAGTTACGGTCTAGGTCCGACATGGTCGAATTCCCGTTGGTTGGTCCGGTCCGGCATGAGGGTCGCCATGCCGCCGGTTCGTCAAATTCAATCTCGGAGACCGCTGCCAGCCGACTAAATTTTGGCTCACAATCGGGGCCCCGAACCCATTCGATATGTGGGAAACTAACACATTCGCTGCAACCTTCCACGCGCGGCCGAATGTCGCCCTTGGCGGTAATCCTGACGTGGAGCTGACGAGCAGCGTGGTTAATCGCGGAAACCGGGGCGATTCCGGCTCGATCCGCCGCTTCAATTTGTCACAAATTTCGCAACACCGTCGCGGGCTTTTTGTTCAATGCCAGCAGCGTGCCGGCAAGGCCGAGCCCGACGGTGACGACCAGCGCGGCCGCGACCACGCCGGCGGCGCTGCCGGCCTGCCAGACGAAGCTCAGCGTCATCAGCCGCGTGACGATCATCCACGCCGCGATGCTGCCGGCGATCACCCCGAATACCGCGGTGGCAAGGCCGATCAGGAGGTATTCGAGAGCATAGGCGCCGAGCAGCCGCAGCCGCGTCGCGCCCAGGGTCTTCAGGATCACCGCATCATAGACCCGGTGGCGGTGGCCGGCGGCGAGCGCCCCGCCCAGCACCAGGATCGCCGAGATCAGGGTCACGGCGCTGGCGCCGCGGATCGCCAGGGCCAGATTGGTCACGACCGAGCCGACCGTCTCCATCACCTCGCGCACGCGCACGCTCGTCACCATCGGATAGGCGTCGGCGATCTCCTTGATGATCTTGCCGTCGCCCGCCGCATTTCCGCCCGCTTCCGTCAGCGTCGCGATGTGGGTGTGCGGCGCGCCCTTGAAGGCGTTGGGCGAGAACACCAGGACGAAATTGATGCCGAGCCCCTGCCAGTCGATCGTGCGCAAATTGCTGATCTTCGCCGGGATGTCGCGGCCGAGCACGTTGACCACCACCTCGTCGCCGAGCTTGAGGCCGAGCCCGTCGGCGATCTTCTTCTCCATCGAGACCAGCGGCGGGCCGGAATAATCGGCGCGCCACCACTCGCCCTCGACCACCTTGGAGCCCTTGGGCAGCTCGGCGGTGTAGGTCAGCCCGCGGTCGCTCTGCAGCACCCATTCGGAATCGGTTGTGGGCTTGAGCTCCTCGGCGCGCACCCCGCGCGCGGCGACGATGCGCCCGCGCAGCATCGGCACGTCCTCGATTCGGGCGCCGGGGGCGATCCGGTGCAGATAGGCGTCGAACTGCTCGGCCTGCGCGCTCGGAATGTCGATGAAGAAGAACGACGGTGCCTGGTCGGGGAGTGCGGCCAGGAACTGCCGGCGCAGATTGCCGTCGATCTGGGTGATGGTGACGAGCACGGCGAGCCCGAGTCCCAGCGACAGCACGACTGAAGGCGTCAGCGCGCCCGGCCGGTGGATGTTGGCGATCGCAAGCCGCAGCATCGGCAGCCGCGTCCGCGGCAGCCGGCGTGCGATCGCCATCAGCAGGGCGGCGATGCCGCGCAGCAAGGCGAACACGACGACCGAGGAGGCCACGAACACCGCGGCGATGCGCTTGTCGAACGACAGGCCGATCACGACCGCGACGAGCAGTGCGATCACGACCCCCATGAACACGAGATAGCCCGCGCGCGGCCGGTGCCATTCGGAGCTGATGGTGTCGCGGAACAGCGCGGCCACCGGCACGTCGTGCACGCGCCCGAGCGGCCACAGGCCGAAGGCAAGCGCAGTGAGGAGGCCGTAGACGAAGGACAGCGCGAGCTCGTCGGCATGCACGGCCGGCACCACCGGCAGCGGCAGCAGCTTGCCGAACAGGCCAACGATGGCAAAGGGCATCGCGGCGCCGAGCGCAAGGCCGATCACGGATCCGATCGCCGCCAGCAGGACCACTTGCGCCAGGTAGATGCCGAACACGTCCCGGCCGGTGGCGCCGACGGCCTTGAAGGCGGCGATCACCTCGAGCTTGCGGTCGATGTGGCTCTTGACGGCATTGGCGACCCCGACGCCGCCGACCAGCAGCGCGGCAAGGCCGACCAGGGTCAGGAACTGCGTGAAGCGGCTGATATTGCGTTCGAGCTGCGGCGAGGCATTGGACCGGCTGCGGATCTCCCAGCCGGCTTGCGGCGCGGCGCTGCGCGCATCCGCGATGAAGGCTTCGGTGGCGCGCTCGTTGTTCGCAGCCTCCGGCAGCTTGACCCGGTAGACCCAGCGCACCAGGCTGCCGGGCTGGATCAGGCCGGTGGCGCGCAAGGCCGCCTCGCTGATCAAAAAGCGCGGCCCGAAGCCGATGCCGCCCGCGAGCTTGTCGGGCTCGGCCTCGACCGTCGAGCGGATCTGGAAGGTCGCCGCGCCGATGGTGACGCGGTCGCCGGTCTTGAGCGAAAGCCGCGCCAGCAGCGTCGGATCGGCGGCGGCGCCGAACGCACCGTCACGCTCGGCGAGCAGATCGGCCATCGGCAGGGGCGGCGCCAGCGTCAGCTGTCCCAGCATCGGATAGGTGCTATCGACCGCCTTCATCTCCACCAGCGCCAGCTTGCCGTCAGCCGAACGCGCCATGCCGCGCAAGGTCGCAGCGGTCGACAGCGTGCCGCGCGAGCGCAGGAACGCGACCTCTTCCGGCTTGGCCTCGCGCTGGAACAGCACGAACGAGACGTCGCCGCCGAGCAGCGTGCGGCCCTCGCGCGCGAGACCATCGCTCAGGCTGGCGGACACCGAGCCGACGCCGGCAATCGCCATCACGCCGAGCGCGATGCAGGCGATGAAGACGTAGAAGCCGCGCAGGCCACCGCGCAATTCGCGCAAGGCGTAGCGCAGCGACAGCGCGACGGCCTTCGGCTTCGCGAACGGTTCGGCCAAAGCGCTCATGCCGGCGCAGACTGCGTGTCGATGCGCCCGGAGCGCAGGCGGATGACGCGGTCGCAGCGGCGTGCGAGCGAGGAATCGTGCGTCACCAGCACCAAGGTCATGCCGCGCTCGGCATGCTTGGTGAACAGCAGGTCGACGATCTGCTTTCCGGTCGCTTCGTCGAGATTGCCGGTCGGCTCGTCCGCGACGAGGATCGCGGGATCGGGTGCCAGCGCGCGGGCGAGCGCGACGCGCTGCTGCTCGCCGCCGGAGAGCTGCGTCGGATAATGATGCAGGCGGTCGCCGAGCCCGACCGATTGCAGCTCCTCTGCCGCGCGCTTGGCGGCGTCGGGATTGCCGGCGAGCTCCAGCGGCACCGCGACGTTCTCCAGCGCCGTCATGGTCGGGATCAGGTGGAAGGACTGGAAGACGATGCCGACCTGGCGGCCGCGGAAGCGCGCCAGCGCGTCCTCGTCGAGGGCATTGAAAGGCGTGCCATTCACCACCACCTCTCCGCTGTCAGGACGCTCCAGCCCCGCCATCACCATCAGCAGCGTGGATTTGCCCGAGCCTGACGGGCCGATCAGGCCGATCGTCTCGCCCGAGGCGACGCGCAGGCTGATATCCTTGAGGATGTGAACGCGTGCCGCGCCCGTGCCCAATGACAGATTGACGTTGGAGATGGCGATGGTGTCCGCGGCAGTAGCGGCGAGCGAAGAGAGGTCGATGCGAGTGTCCATGGTCCGGTCATATGGCAACTCCGCACGCGGGGTCGAGAGGCGTTACGGATTGTTCATGCACATAGCCGTGTTGATGCTCGCCTTGATGACGATGGCGAACCCGGCTTGGGCAGGCGCGACAAAACCGGTCAAGCTTGTCGTTCTCGGCGATTCCCTGAGCGCCGGCTTCGGCCTTCCGGCCCAGGAGGCGTTCCCTCAAAAGCTTCAAAAAGCCTTACAGGCCAAAGGCATAGAGGTCGACATGACCAATGCCGGGGTGTCCGGGGACACCACCTCGGGCGGCCGCGACCGGCTCGACTGGTCGGTGCCCGATGGAACTGACGGCGTCATCGTCGAGCTCGGCGCCAATGACGCGCTGCGCGGCATCGATCCCGACGTGGCGCGCGCGGCGCTGACCGACATCGTCCAGCGGCTCAAGGCGCGAAAGATTTCAGTCATGCTCTGCGGCATGCTGGCGCCGCCGAATTACGGCGCCGAATACGCCGCACGCTTCAATTCGATTTATCCGGATCTGGCGAAGACATTCGACGTGCCGCTCTATCCGTTCTTCCTCGAGGGCATCGCGGCCGACGCCAAGCTCAACCAGGCCGACGGCATTCATCCGACCGCTGAGGGCGTCGACATCATCGTCGGCAGGATCATGCCCACGGTGGAGGCATTCATTGGCACGATCGCTGAGCAACGGCGTTGAAAACCAGGCAACGCTAACCCTAATTCCCAGGGTTTTACTGGGGTGAGGCGCGCAATGCTTCGCAGAGTCACACAACTGCGATAGGAATCAGGGTACCGGTGATTCGTCGCCGGCTCTAATTTGGATATGGTTCTCGCGCTTCGAGGACTGTACCCAAGCATCGGGAGTGCGAAACGATGCCGCGTTTGTTCACGGGTCTGGAAATTCCGGCCGAGATCGGCCAGTCGCTTTCCAACTTGAGGGGCGGCCTCCCCGGCGCCCGCTGGATCGATCCCGAAAATTATCACGTCACCCTGCGCTTCATCGGCGACATCGACGGCGCTTCCGCCAACGAGATCGCATCGATGCTGTTTCGCGTCGACCGCAAGCCGTTCGAGGTGAAGGTGCAGGGGCTCACCAGCTTCGGCGGCCGCAAGCCGCGCGCAGTGGTCGCCACCATCGCGCCGAGCAAGCCGCTGATGGAATTGCAGGCCGAGCTCGAGCGCATGATGCAGCGGATCGGCCTCGACCCCGAGGGACGCAAGTTCATCCCGCACGTCACGCTCGCGCGGCTACACGACGCTTCCGACCGCGACGTCGCCGACTATCTCTCGATCCGCGGCTACTTCCCGAGCAAGGCGTTCATGGCGGAACGCTTCGTGCTGTTCTCCTCGCGCGCCTCCACCGGCGGTGGCCCGTATGTCGTCGAGGACGCCTATGAGCTGTGTGAGTAGCACCGCTCTCGTGCCCCGGCCGCAGAGCCGGGGCCCAGTGCTCCGCGATGAACGTAAATGTGGTGATGAACGAGACAGTGGGTCCCGGCTCTGCGCAGCAGCGTTGCACGCTGCAGCGCGTCCGGGACACGAAACCGCATAGCCCGTCCACCAATTCACGGCTTGCAATTTCCGTCCGTCTCTGGCCGTAAAGGGCCATGCTCTCCACCGAAAACTCCTCATTCCGCGAGGCCTACCAGGCCGAGATCGCGTCCGGCGCGATCGAGCCCGATGCCGCGCAGGCCGAGGTCGCCGAGGCCTATGCGGCGCTGGACCTGCGGCTTTCGACCTACAAGCCCGCTCGCAAGCAAGGCCTGCTCAGCCGCCTATTCAGCTCTGGTGACAAGGACGAGGCGCCGCGCGGGCTCTACATCCATGGCGAGGTCGGCCGCGGCAAGACCATGCTGATGGACCTGTTCTTCCAGCACTCATCGGTCGAGCACAAGCGCCGCGCGCATTTCCACGAGTTCATGGCGGACGTGCACGAGCGCATCTACGACTACCGCCAGAGCATCGCGCGCGGCGAGATCGCCGATGGCGACGTCATCGCGCTGACCGCCAATGCGATCTTCGAGGAGAGCTGGCTGCTCTGCTTCGACGAATTCCACGTCACCGACATCGCGGACGCGATGATCCTGGGCCGCCTGTTCGCGAAACTGTTCGAGCTCGGCACCGTCGTGGTCGCGACCTCCAACGTCGCGCCCGACGATCTCTACAAGGGTGGCCTCAACCGCTCGCTGTTCCTGCCCTTCATCAAGCAGATCACCGACCACATGGACGTCGCGCGGCTCGATGCGCGCACCGACTTCCGGCTCGAAAAACTTCAGGGCGTGCGGATGTGGCTGACGCCGGCCGATGGCGATGCCGACGCCGCGCTCAACCGCGCCTGGGTGAAGATGACCGGCAATGCCAAATGCAAGCCGCGCGACATTTCGATCAAGGGGCGCATCCTGCACGTGCCGTGCTCGGCCCATGGCGTGGCGCGGTTCTCGTTCGCCGACCTCTGCGAGCAGCCGCTCGGCGCATCCGACTACCTCAGGCTGGCGCACGACTATCACACCATCCTGGTCGACCATATTCCAGTGATGGACTTCTCCCAGCGCAACGCGGCCAAGCGCTTCATCACCCTGATCGACACGCTCTATGACAACGCCGTGAAGCTGATGGCCTCGGCCGACGCCAACCCGATCTCGCTTTACCTCGCGACCGACGGCGTTGAGGCCATGGAGTTCAAGCGGACCGCCTCGCGCCTGATCGAAATGAGCTCGGAATCCTATCTGGCGCTGCCTCACGGCCGCAAGGATTCCACCGCCAGCGGCTCGACCAAGGGCCTGGTGGAGACTTAAGTCCTATTCCCGCCGTCATTCCGGGGCGCGCGGAGCGCGAGCCCGGAATCCATTTCTCAGCGCGCTCCGCCCCACCGATGGATTCCGGGCTCGCGACTTCGTCGCGCCCCGGAATGACGGCTTCGGTGTGTTGGCCGGAATCGCGGCAAGCCCGACAATTGGGCATTGGGCGACTTGAACGGGGGAGGCGAAAGGGATAACCACCCGTCTCAGTTTTCCCCTCCTTACGTGTCTAAAGGACAGGTTCACATGGCGCGCGACAAGATTGCTTTGATTGGCTCCGGTCAGATCGGCGGAACGCTGGCTCACCTCATCGGCCTGAAAGAACTGGGCGACGTCGTGATGTTCGACATCGCCGAAGGCGTGCCGCAGGGCAAGGCGCTCGACATCGCGCAGTCCTCGCCGGTCGACGGCTTCGACGCCCACTACACCGGCGCGAACTCCTATGAGGCGCTCGACAACGCCAAGGTCTGCATCGTCACCGCCGGCGTGCCGCGCAAGCCCGGCATGAGCCGCGACGACCTCCTCTCCATCAACCTCAAGGTCATGGAGCAGGTCGGTGCCGGCATCAAGAAGTACGCCCCCGATGCCTTCGTCATCTGCATCACCAACCCGCTCGATGCCATGGTCTGGGCACTGCAGAAGGCTTCCGGCCTGCCGCACAAGAAGGTCGTCGGCATGGCCGGCGTGCTGGATTCGGCGCGCTTCCGCTACTTCCTTGCCGACGAGTTCAACGTCTCGGTCGAGGACGTCACCGCCTTCGTGCTCGGCGGCCACGGCGACACCATGGTGCCGCTGGTGAAGTACTCCACCGTCGCCGGCATCCCGCTGCCCGACCTCGTCAAGATGGGCTGGACCTCGCAGGCGCGCCTCGACGAAATCGTCGATCGCACCCGCAACGGCGGCGCCGAGATCGTCAATTTGCTGAAGACCGGCTCGGCCTTCTACGCCCCGGCGGCCTCCGCGATCGCGATGGCTGAGAGCTATCTGAAGGACAAGAAGCGCGTGCTGCCCTGCGCCGCCTATCTCAACGGCGAGTACAGCGTGAAGGACATGTATGTCGGCGTGCCCGTCGTGATCGGCTCCAAGGGCGTCGAGCGCGTGGTGGAGATCGAGCTCGCCGGCAAGGACCGCGAAGCCTTCGACAAGTCGGTCGGCGCCGTGCAGGGCTTGGTCGATGCCTGCAAGAAGATCGCACCCGATCTTCTCGGCCGCTAAGGCGCAAACGACATCCCCGCCGAAGATCGAAACCCGGTCTTCGGCGGTTTCACTTCCGGGACCCACTGCCGGGGCGGGTTCCCTAGTCTAGAGATCTCGAAGTCAAAGAATCCGGGTTGCAGTTCCTGTGGTATATGGTATGCCAGCCACAAGACTGAGGTGGGCCCATGAGGTCACCGCCCGCGGGTTCAGGGAGCGACCATATGAATATCCATGAATATCAGGCCAAAGCGCTGCTGAACGAGTTCGGCGTGCCGATCTCCAAGGGCGTCCCGGTCCTTAAAGCGAGCGACGCCGAAGCCGCGGCCAAGGCGCTGCCCGGCCCGGTCTGGGTGGTGAAGAGCCAGATCCATGCCGGCGGCCGCGGCAAGGGCAAGTTCAAGGAGGCTAGCGCCGGCGACAAGGGCGGCGTCCGCATCGCCAAGTCGGCCGCTGAAGTCTCCGAGTTCGCCAAGCAGATGCTGGGCGCAACCCTGGTGACCGTGCAGACCGGCCCCGCCGGCAAGCAGGTCAACCGCCTCTACATCGAGGACGGCTCGGACATCGACAAGGAATTCTACCTCTCGATCCTGGTCGACCGCGAGACCTCGCGCGTCTCCTTCGTCGTCTCGACCGAGGGCGGCGTCAACATCGAGGACGTCGCGCACAACACGCCTGAGAAGATCGTCACCTTCTCGGTCGATCCCGCCACCGGCATCATGGGCCACCACGGCCGCACGGTTGCCAAGGCGCTGAACCTCTCGGGCGATCTCGCCAAGCAGGCCGAGAAGCTCACCGCGCAGCTCTACGCCGCCTTCGTCGCCAAGGACATGTCGATGCTGGAGATCAACCCGCTGGTCGTGACCAAGCAGGGCCAGCTCCGCGTGCTCGACGCCAAGGTTTCGTTCGACGACAACGCGCTGTTCCGTCATCCCGAGGTGCTCGCGCTGCGCGACGAGACCGAGGAAGACGCCAAGGAAATCGAAGCGTCCAAGTACGACCTCAACTACGTCACGCTCGACGGCAACATCGGCTGCATGGTCAACGGCGCGGGCCTTGCCATGGCGACGATGGACATCATCAAGCTCTACGGCATGGCGCCGGCGAACTTCCTCGACGTCGGCGGCAGCGCCAGCAAGGAGAAGGTCGCGGCCGCGTTCAAGATCATCACTGCCGATCCCAACGTGAAGGGCATCCTGGTCAACATCTTCGGCGGCATCATGAAGTGCGACGTGATCGCCGAGGGCGTCACCGCTGCGGTTCGTGAGGTCGGCCTCAGCGTGCCGCTCGTGGTCCGCCTCGAAGGCACCAATGTCGAACTCGGCAAGAAGATCATCCGTGAATCCGGACTGAACGTGGTGCCCGCCGACAATCTCGACGACGCCGCGCAGAAGATCGTGAAGGCCGTCAAGGGAGGCTAACGCCATGGCCCAGGACCATCTCGCCGCATCATCTCCGCTCCCCGAGCACGCGCGTCTCGCCGCGTTCGCCGGCGAATGGGATGGTGAGGAGATGGTCTTCCCGTCGCGCTGGAACGCGGGCGGGCCGGCCACCTCTCACGTCGTCGCGCGCATGGACCTCAACGGATTTTATCTGATCCAGGATGCGGTCCAGATGCGCGACGGCAAGCAGATCTTCGCCACCCACGGCATCTTCACCTTCGACCGCGACGACCGGACCTACAAATTGTTCTGGTACGACTCGCTCGGCTACACGCCGCCTTCGCCCGCCTCAGGCGGGTGGGTCGGCAAGACCCTGACGCTGGTGCGCGGCTCGCTCCGCGGCAATGCGCGCCACGTCTACGAGATCATCAATGAGGATTCCTACTCGTTGAAGATTCAGTTCTCGCCGGACGCGGAAGGCTGGTCCGACGTCCTAACCGGCGTCTACCGCCGCATCCACTGACCCTCTCACTCTGTTAGTTTCGCGAAAGCAGACCTCATGTCCATCCTGATCGACAAGAACACCAAGGTCATCTGCCAGGGCTTCACCGGCAAGAACGGCACCTTCCATTCCGAGGCCGCGATCGCCTACGGCACCAAGATGGTCGGCGGCACTTCGCCCGGCAAAGGCGGCTCGACGCATCTCGGTCTGCCGGTGTTCGACACCGTACGCGAGGCGCGTGAGAAGACCGGGGCCGACGCGTCGGTGATCTACGTGCCGCCGCCGGGCGCGGCGGACGCGATCTGCGAAGCGATCGACGCCGAGATCCCGCTGATCGTCTGCATCACCGAGGGCATTCCGGTCGTGGACATGGTGCGCGTCAAGCGCTCGCTGCTCGGCTCCAAGTCGCGCCTGATCGGGCCGAACTGCCCGGGCGTCATGACCGCCGGCGAGTGCAAGATCGGCATCATGCCCGCCAACATCTTCAAGACCGGCTCGGTCGGCATCGTCTCCCGCTCGGGCACGCTGACCTATGAAGCCGTGTTCCAGACCTCCCAGGAAGGCCTCGGCCAGACCACCGCGGTCGGCATCGGTGGCGACCCGGTCAAGGGCACCGAGTTCATCGACGTGCTGGAGATGCTGCTGGCCGATCCCAAGACGGAATCGATCATCATGATCGGCGAGATCGGCGGTTCCGCCGAGGAGGACGCCGCCCAGTTCCTCAAGGACGAGGCCAAGCGCGGCCGCAAGAAGCCGATGGTCGGCTTCATCGCCGGCGTCACCGCCCCTCCCGGCCGCCGCATGGGCCATGCCGGCGCCATCATCTCGGGCGGCAAGGGCGATGCCGGTTCCAAGACCGAGGCGATGAAATCCGCAGGGATTACAGTGTCTCCGTCGCCCGCCCGCCTCGGCCACACGCTTGCCGAAAAGTTGAAAGGCTAATTCACTTCTTCGTGCTTTTCCGGGCGAAGTTTCGCAGCAAATAGGGTAAAGGGTGCCTGTCGCGTCGAGCCCTGTCGGGGAGCTCGGCGCCAGCGCCGTTTGTTATGCGCGAACCGAAATCGCCAGGAACTCAAGTATGTCTCGCCAGGACGCGAACGCAGCCTTTGCCCTGTCATCCTTTTTGCAGGGCACCAACGCCACCTACATCGACGAAATCTACGCCCGCTACCAGAAGGATCCGTCCTCGGTCGACGCCGAGTGGCAGGAGTTCTTCAAGAGCCTGAATGACGCGCCCGCTGACATCAGCAAGAACGCGGAAGGCCCGTCCTGGGAGCGCGACAACTGGCCGCTGACCCCGAAGGATGACCTGACCTCCGCCCTCGACGGCAACTGGGCCGAAGTCGAGAAGGCGGTCGGTGCCAAGATCGCCGCCAAGGCGCAGACCAAGGGCGCCGACATCTCCTCCGCCGACGTGCTTCAGGCGACGCGCGACTCCGTCCGCGCCCTGATGCTGATCCGCTCCTACCGCATGCGCGGCCACTTCCACGCCAAGCTCGATCCGCTCGGCATCGAAGCCCAGCGCAACCGCGAAGAGCTCGATCCGCGCACCTACGGCTTCACCGAGGCCGATTTCGACCGCAAGATCTTCCTCGATCACGTGCTCGGTCTCGAATACGGCACGTTGCGCGAGATCACCGCGATCTGCGAGCGCACCTACTGCCAGACGCTCGGCGTCGAGTTCATGCACATCAGCAACGCCGCGCAGAAGGCCTGGATTCAGGAGCGCATCGAGGGACCCGACAAGGAGATCTCGTTCACGCGTGAAGGCCGCAGGGCCATCCTGCAGAAGCTGATCGAAGCCGAAGGCTTCGAAAAGTTCTGCGACACCAAGTTCACCGGCACCAAGCGCTTCGGCCTCGACGGCGGCGAAGCCCTGATCCCCGCGCTCGAGCAGATCATCAAGCGCGGCGGCAATCTCGGCGTGAAGGAAATCGTGCTCGGCATGCCGCATCGCGGCCGCCTCAACGTGCTGACGCAGGTGTTGGGCAAGGCCCATCGCGCACTGTTCCACGAGTTCAAGGGCGGGTCGGCCAACCCCGACGCGGTCGAAGGCTCGGGCGACGTCAAGTACCACCTCGGCGCCTCCTCGGACCGCGAGTTCGACGGCAACCGCATCCATCTGTCGCTGACCGCCAACCCCTCGCATCTCGAGATCGTCGATCCCGTGGTGCTCGGCAAGGTCCGCGCCAAGCAGGACCAGCACGGTGATCCCCCGGACATGCGGATCTCCGTGATGCCGCTTCTGATGCACGGCGACGCCGCGTTCGCCGGTCAAGGCGTGGTCGCGGAGTGCTTCGGCCTGTCCGATCTGAAGGGCTACCGCACCGGCGGCTCCGTGCACTTCATCGTCAACAACCAGATCGGCTTCACCACCTATCCGCGCTACTCGCGCTCCTCGCCCTATCCGTCTGATGTGGCGAAGATGATCGACGCGCCGATCTTCCACGTGAACGGCGACGATCCGGAAGCCGTCGTGTTCGCAGCCAAGGTCGCGACCGAATTCCGGCAGAAGTTCCACAAGCCCGTCGTCATCGACATGTGGTGCTACCGCCGCTACGGCCACAATGAGGGCGATGAGCCGGCCTTCACCCAGCCGGTGATGTACAAGCGGATCGCGGCCCATCCCTCGACCCTGACGCTCTACTCCAAGCGCCTGATCGCAGAAGGCGTCGTCACCGAGGGCGAGGTCGACAAGCTGAAGGCGGACTGGCGCGCCCGGCTCGACGCCGAGTTCGAGGCCGGCACCTCCTACAAGCCGAACAAGGCCGACTGGCTCGACGGCAAGTGGTCCGGCTTCAAGATCGCCGACCAGGAAGAGGATGCGCGGCGCGGCGTCACCGGCGTCGACATCGCCACGCTGAAGGACATCGGCCGCAAGATCACCAAGGTGCCGGACGGCTTCCGCGTTCACCGCACCATCCAGCGTTTCCTCGACAACCGCTCGAAGGCCATTGACACCGGCGCCGGCATCGACTGGGCGACCGGCGAGGCGCTGGCGTTCTGCTCGCTGCTCAACGAAAACCATCACGTCCGTCTGTCGGGCCAGGATTCGGAGCGCGGCACCTTCTCGCAGCGCCATTCGGTCCTGATCGACCAGGAAGACGAAAGCCGCTACACGCCGTTCAACCATCTCGGTCACGAGCAGGGCCATTACGAGGTCATCAATTCGCTGCTGTCGGAAGAAGCCGTGCTCGGCTTCGAATACGGCTATTCGCTCGCCGAGCCGAACACGCTGACGCTGTGGGAAGCCCAGTTCGGCGACTTCGCCAACGGCGCGCAGGTCGTGTTCGACCAGTTCATCTCCTCGGGCGAGCGCAAATGGCTGCGCATGTCCGGTCTCGTCTGCCTCCTGCCGCACGGCTATGAGGGCCAGGGTCCGGAGCACTCCTCGGCGCGCCTCGAGCGCTACTTGCAGATGTGCGCGGAAGACAACATGCAGGTGGTCTACCCGACCACGCCGGCGAACTACTTCCACGTGCTGCGCCGGCAGCTGCATCGCGAGATCCGCAAGCCGCTGATCATGATGACGCCGAAGTCGCTGCTGCGTCACAAGCGGGCGGTGTCGCGTCTCGAAGAGCTGGCGAAGGGCACGACCTTCCACCGCATCCTCTATGATGACGCCCAGATGCTGCCGAACGAGGCGATCAAGCTCGTCCCCGACGAGAAGATCCGCCGCATCGTGCTGTGCTCCGGCAAGGTCTATTACGACCTCTACGAGGAGCGCGAGAAGCGCGGCATCGACGACATCTATTTGATGCGCGTCGAGCAGCTCTATCCGGTGCCGCTGAAGGCGCTGGTGGCCGAGCTGTCGCGCTTCAAGAAGGCCGAGATGGTGTGGTGCCAGGAAGAGCCCCGCAACATGGGTGCCTGGCACTTCATCGAGCCCTATCTGGAATGGGTGCTGAACCAGGTGAACGGCGTGAGCCGGCGTCCGCGCTATGTCGGCCGCGCCGCTTCCGCCGCGACCGCCACGGGACTGATGTCCAAGCATCAGGCTCAGCTGAAGGCGTTCCTGGACGAAGCACTGAGCTGAGAAGGTTTTTAGGACTAGGTCATGCCCCGCCTAGTGCGCAATCGCGCACGGGGGCGGGGCATCCAGTATTCCGCGGCTTTCGTTTTGATCACGAAGGTCACGGCGTACTGGATTGCCCGCCTTCGCGGGCAATGACGTATGAAATTCATGACCGCTACCGGCGATCCCTTAAGGAAGAGACCATGACTGAAATTCGTGTGCCGACGCTCGGCGAATCCGTCACCGAGGCCACCATCGGCCGCTGGTTCAAGAAGGCCGGCGACCCCGTCGCCGTCGACGAGCCCTTGGTGGAGCTCGAGACCGACAAGGTCACCATCGAAGTCCCCGCGCCCTCCGCCGGCACGCTGAGCGAGATCATCGCGGCCGATGGTGCAACCGTTGCCGTGGGCGCGCTGCTCGGTCAGATCACCGACGGTGCCGGCGCAGCCAAGCCCGCCGCCGCGCCGGCCAAGGCTGCTGCGCCGGCGGCTGCCGCCGCTGCTCCAGCGCCGGCGCCCGCTGCCGCGAAGGCACCGCCGGCCGACGCGCCGCTCGCGCCTTCCGTGCGTAAGCTCTCCGCCGAGACCGGCATCGACGCCTCGACCGTTCCCGGCTCCGGCAAGGACGGCCGCGTCACCAAGGGCGACATGCTGGCCGCGATCGAGCGCGCCGCGTCCGCGCCGACCCCGGTCAACCAGCCCGCCGCCGCCGTTCAGGTCCGCAGCCCCTCGCCGGCCGATGACGCCGCCCGCGAAGAGCGCGTCAAGATGACCCGGCTGCGCCAGACCATCGCGCGCCGTCTCAAGGACGTGCAGAACACCGCGGCCATGCTCACGACCTTCAACGAGGTCGACATGACCAACGTCATGGCGCTGCGTGCGCACTACAAGGACGCGTTCGAGAAGAAGCATGGCGCCAAGCTCGGCTTCATGGGCTTCTTCACCAAGGCCGTCGTGCAGGCGCTGAAGGACATCCCGGCCGTCAACGCCGAGATCGACGGCAGCGACCTGATCTACAAGAACTATTATCACATTGGCGTCGCCGTCGGCACCGACAAGGGCCTGGTCGTGCCCGTGGTGCGCGACTGCGACCACAAGTCGATCTCCGACATCGAGAAGAGCATCGCCGATTTCGGCCGCCGCGCCCGTGACGGCCAGCTCAAGATCGACGAGATGCAGGGCGGCACCTTCACCATCACCAACGGCGGCATCTACGGCTCGCTGATGTCGACCCCGATCCTGAACGCGCCGCAGTCGGGCATTTTAGGCATGCACAAGATCCAGGAACGGCCGATGGTCGTCGGCGGCAAGATCGAGGTGCGCCCGATGATGTATCTGGCGCTGTCCTACGATCACCGCGTCATCGACGGCAAGGAAGCCGTCACCTTCCTGGTTCGCGTCAAGGAGAGCCTGGAAGATCCGGCGCGCCTGGTGCTCGATCTCTGATCGCTGATGCGTTGCGAGCGCCGTCGCGACTGATGCGACGACGGCGCCTGTCGAACCATGGAGGCGCGCGTGACGGATAAAGTCGTTGTCATCACCGGCGGCAGCCGCGGCATCGGGCGGGCGACCGCGCTTGCGGCGGCCGCGCGCGGCTTCCGCGTCGTGGTCGGCTATGCCAGCAACAAGAATGCCGCCGACGAGGTGGTCGCGCAGATCGCGGCCAGCAATGGCAAGGCCATCGCTGTGAAGTGCGACGTCGCCGAGGAAAGCGACATCCTCAATTTGTTCAAGGAGGCCGACAAGTTCGGCACGCTCGGCGCTCTCGTCAACAATGGCGGCATCGTCGGCAAGAGCGGCGTACGGGTCGACGAGATGTCGGCCGAGCGCATCCAGCGCGTCATGGCGGTCAACGTCACCGGCTCCATTCTCTGCGCGCGCGAGGCGGTGAAGCGGATGTCGACCAAGCACGGCGGCAAGGGCGGCGTCATCGTCAACCTGTCATCGGTCGCGGCGCGGCTTGGCGCACCGAACACCTATGTCGATTACGCCGCGTCCAAGGGCGCGGTCGATTCCTTCACCGTCGGCCTCGGCTATGAGGTCGCGAACGAAGGCATCCGCGTCGCCGCGATCCGTCCCGGCCTGATCGACACCGAAATCCACGCCGCCGGCGGCGAGCCCGACCGCGCCCATCGTCTGGCGCATCTGGTGCCGATGAAGCGCGTCGGCACCGCCGACGAAATCGCCAATGCCATCGTCTGGCTGATCTCGGACGAGGCCTCCTACGTCACCTCAGCCATTCTCGATGTGTCCGGCGGACGCTGAGGCGCCACGCTGACACATCCTCACCACGCCTAACCTTACGGGACTTTCTCTCATGGCTACCTACGATCTCGTCGTCATCGGCACCGGACCGGGCGGTTATGTCTGCGCGGTGCGCGCGGCCCAGCTCGGCATGAAAGTCGCCGTGGTCGAAAAGAACGCAACCCTCGGCGGCACCTGCCTCAACGTCGGCTGCATGCCGTCGAAGGCGCTGCTGCACGCCTCCGAGATGTTCGAGGAAGCCGGGCATTCCTTCGCCAAGATGGGCGTGAGCGTTTCCGCGCCGAAGCTCGATCTGCCGTCGATGATGAACTTCAAGCAGCAGGGCATCGACGGCAACGTCAAGGGCGTCGAGTTCCTGATGAAGAAGAACAAGATCGACGTGCTCAAGGGCACCGGCAAGATCCTGGGGACCGGCAAGGTCGAGGTCTCCGCCGACGGCAAGTCGCAGGTGGTCGAGACCAAGAACATCGTGATCGCCACCGGCTCCGACATCGCGCGCCTGAAGGGCATCGAGATCGACGAGAAGCGCATCGTGTCCTCGACCGGCGCGCTGTCGCTGGAGAAGGTGCCAGGCCGATTGCTGGTCATTGGCGCCGGCGTGATCGGGCTCGAACTCGGCTCCGTGTGGCGCCGGCTCGGATCCGAAGTCATGGTGGTCGAATTCCTCGACCGCATCCTGCCCGGCATGGACGGCGAGATCGCCAAGCAATTCCAGCGCATCCTTGAAAAGCAGGGATTTGCATTCAAGCTGGGCTCGAAGGTGACCGGCGTCGAGGTGAACAGCAAGGCATTGCTCGCGAAAATCGAACCGGCTTCCGGCGGTGCCGCCGAGACCATCGAAGCCGACGTCGTGCTGGTCTGCATCGGCCGCGTGCCCTACACCGACGGTCTCGGCCTCAAGGAAGCCGGCGTCGCGCTGGACGCGCGCGGCCGGGTGCAGATCGATCCGCATTTCGCCACCAGCCTGAAGGGCGTCTATGCCATCGGCGACGTCGTCGCAGGCCCCATGCTCGCGCACAAGGCCGAGGACGAGGGCGTCGCGGTCGCCGAGATCATCGCCGGCCAGGCCGGCCACGTGAATTATGACGTGATCCCCGGCGTCGTGTATACCACGCCGGAAGTGTCCTCCGTCGGCAAGACCGAGGAGGAACTGAAGCAGGCGGGCACGGCTTATACGGTCGGGAAGTTTCCGTTCACCGCCAACGGCCGCTCCAAGGTCAACCAGACCACCGACGGCTTTGTGAAGATTCTCGCAGATGCGAAGACCGATCGCGTGCTCGGCGTGCACATTATCGGCCGCGAAGCCGGCGAAATGATCCATGAAGCGTGTGTTCTCATGGAATTTGGCGGCAGTGCGGAAGATCTCGCGCGCACCTGCCATGCCCATCCGACCCGCTCGGAGGCCGTCAAGGAAGCCGCGCTTGCGGTCGGCAAGCGCGCCATCCATATGTAGCGAAGCGCCCAGCGCCAAATCGGGCGGGAAACACATGCTGCGCCGCCTTCTTCAACCGGTCTGGGTCCTGCTTGCGATCGTCTTCCTGATCGAAGCCTGGCTGTGGGACCATCTCGAGCCGATCGTTGCCAAGGTCGTCGCAGCCATCCCGCTTGCGCGCTTCAAGCAATGGCTGACCGAGCGCGTCGATGCGCTGTCGCCGGCCATGACGCTGATCGTGTTCGCGGTCCCAATCGTCCCGCTGTTTCCGCTCAAGCTGGTCGGCCTGTGGCTGCTCGCGCATGAATACTGGACCAGCGCCGTCTTCACGATCGTGTTCGCGAAGCTCATCGGCGTCGGCGTTACCGCCTTCGTGTTCGACGTCACGCGCGCCAAGCTTCTGGAGATGCGCTGGTTCGAGCGGATCTACGGGCTGGTGCTGAAGATCCGCGCCAAGGCTGCGGAGCTGGTCGACCCGATCAAGCGCCGCATCCGCGAATTGATCGCCGGCGACGGCGAGGGCTGGTCGTCCCGCACGTTGCGTATGATCCAGCGTTTCAGGAAGAGCGTGCACCAGGCGCGCTAGCTGTTCACCACACGCTCGCTGTCATCGCCCGGCTTGACCGGGCGATCCAGTATTCCAGAGACGTCAGTGATTGAACCGAGAAGCCGCGGCGTACTGGATGCCCCGGTCAAGCCGGGGCATGACACTGTCTGTGTGGTTTCGGGCGCGCGCCACACGCTCCCCTCAATGCAAATGCAGCAGATGCGGCCACCACAGGCCGAGTGCGGTCATGATCAGGCCGGCGATCGTCAGCACGCCGCCGACATAGGCGAGCGCGAACATGCCGGTGATGATGGTGGCCGAGGCCAGCACGATGCCGATCTGGAAGGCGGCCGAGGCCAGCTCGAAATGGTGGTATTTCGCGGTCGCCTCGTCGCGGTCGTGCTCGGCGTGCTTGGCCTTCTCCGCAAGCTGCTCGGTGCCTTCGCCGGTCTCGGGCTCGGAGCGGTAGCGCTGCGCGGTCTTGGTCCAATCCTCGATCTGCTTCTGCACGGCGGGCTTCTGCGCCTCGCTTGCCTCGGCCAGCGTCAGCTTGCCCTGCTCGGCCGCGGTCACCACCACGGTGCGGCGGATGCTCTTGGCCTGGAAGAACGCCCAGAGATTGGCGGCTTCGACGTTCTTGCTGATCGATTCGGTCTGGGCACCCTTGCCGAGCGTCTCCGAGATCGCAAGGAAAAGCGCCAGCACGGCGATCAGAAGGGCGATCTTCTTGTTCGAGCCGGACGCGTGTTCGGCGTGCTCGGCATGCTCCATGCTTTCATGTGCGCTCATGATTCCCCTCTTGGTCGGTTCCGCAACGATTGACCGAACCGCGCGGCCTGCGCAAGAGGCACGCGCGCTATGACGAGAGTGTGTCAGTCTGCCGGCTGCGCAGCCTGTGGGGGAGGCCGCGCCGCGACACATCGGTCGTTCACCGTACCCGCTCAGCCGGAAACTCGACCGCATCCCCGAAGTCGGGCATGTCGTCATACGGGGTGACAAAGAAGCGCGGTTGACGCGGTTCAAACGCGCCGCCGGTCAGGCAGGCAAAGACCAGCGGAAAGGTGTCGATCAAGGTGATGTCGTCTGGAGCGGCCGCGCGGCATTGCTTCGGCAGCCGAATTGCGTTCAGAACGCCGAAGCGCTCGTGGAGATCGGCGTCCGACCAGGTAGATGGCGAGCGCTTGGTCTGGCCGCGGAAGTCCGTGCCATGATCCGACTGCAGGATGATCAGCGCGTTGGGATCTGACGTGACAATCTTGTCGACGAGCGTCAGCGTCTGAGAGTTGGTGCAGCGGAGCTGGTCGAGGAAGGCCGGGCGGCTCGCCGGGTCCCAGCGCTGCAGGTCCGGGGCGGCCGAGCGGAAACCGCAGTCCGCCGTGAAGCGGAACGGGATATGCGGGACCAGGATGTGTGCGTACAGGAAGAACGGCGATGGAGTCGCCTGGACCTCATTCAACAGACGGGTCAGGTCATCGACGCCGCCCCACGCAAACGGCGACTGCCGCCGACCGATGATCAAGTCGATGATCGGTGTGTTGGAGAGAATGGCGACGTCCATCTCGTCCAGCCCGACATTCCCGCGCAGGCAACGCGGCCCGTCGAACGCGCATTTGGTCAGGTTGTCATAGCCGTTTTCAAAATGGACATAGCTGTATCCGGCCGAGGTGAGCCGGGCCACCGTCCGGTTCTTGCCTCGAACGAGCGGATATAGCCGCTCCAGCGGGAAAGCCTTGAGGTCCTTGCCTTCGCCCTCGACGGTGTAGTCGGCGTTGGCCGTGCTGGATATCGAATTGGCCGTCGCCGGAAAATTCGAGCGGGCATTGCGAAATACCGTAAAGTCCTTCGCGCGGAGCGAGGCGAGGAAGCCGCTGTTGTCGAATGAAAAATCTTCCTTGAGGACGTCCTGCCTCGGATAGGCATCGAGCACGATCCAATAGATGTTGGGAGACATCGTGAGCTTCATCGCCGGCTCACCGGCGCCCGGCACCGGGCGCGGCGCGCGCTGCTCCTTCACAAGCGCGGTCGCGATGCGGGTGACGGGCAGGGCGGCAAACGCCAACGACGCCACCAGTGCGATTGTCACGAGCGCAGGTCGGCGGATGACAATCAGGGCACCGATGCCGGTGGCGATGGCCATCACGGTCCAGGCGATCGCGGCCCAGTCGCCGAAGCGGCCCTTCATCTCGTACTCGACCAACTCGACGCGATAAGCGAAGAAGACGAAGACCGTCAGCCCGACCGCCAGAACGATGCGCCATGGCGGGACCTTGCGCAGCAGCAAGGCGAGACACACCGAGAGAACCGCCGCGATCGCCATGATGCCGGCCGCGTATTGCAACACGCGCGACGGACCAGCCAGCGCGCTCATGTTCGCTGCGTAAAAATTGAGGAGGGCCATCGTGGACAGAAGTACAGCCGTCGCGACCGCGCGGAGCAGGACGAATCTGTCATCGGATCGTAGCGGCATTTCAGTCTCCACCGGCCTGTCTTGCGAATTCATACAGCGTGCGGCCGCCCGGGGTGAGCTCGAGCCGCCGCACGATCGCTGCATGGCGGGTCAAGGCGCGCTCGAATTGCTCGCCGTCATAGCCATCGAAGATGTCCCGCCTCAATCGCAGCATGCGCTGGATCATCGGGTCGGACTTCGGAACGAACTCGATCACGCCGCGGGGTGCCAGGCCGACGAGCCAATCCAGCACCGACGGCAGCGGAATGTTCCGGCCGATTGCGAGATGGTGCACGATCGCGAGCGCGATGACGGCGTCCGCGCGGCTGCGCGAATGCAGCCCCGAACGCTCGGTCTCCGCCCAGCCCTGACCGGGGCTTGGATTTGCGGCATCGCTGAACAGCGGGAGAAAGTCCAGATTGTCCGCGGTCGCACGCGCCACCGCAACGTCGAGCGCATTGAGATCGGCGTCGAACCCGATCACGGACCGGACCCGGTTTTGCAAAAGCGCTTGCGAATACCGACCGGTGTTGCAGCCGATGTCCCACGCGCAGGCCAGCGTATTGTTCTGCGCGAAGCAACTGACGAATTTCTCCTTCCTGCTTTCCTCGGTGTCGGAATATGAAAGATTGCCGCGCTCATATTGCTGCCATTCGGTCGGTCCGACGTCTTTCGGCGCGAGATTGGAGATCCAGCGCCGCAACCGGCGCAACATCATCTGAAGCGCGGCTTTGGGCAGCGGCTTTGGCTGACGTGAGGGCTGATCCGGCTCGCGGCGTGCCCGTCGCTGAAAACGGTCCGGAAGCGTGATGTTGGTCAGGACGTCCGGGGAGAGCCACCGTTTGGGCCAGCCGATCAGCGCGGCCATGTCGGCGGTCGGAATGCCTTCCAGCGCGCCCCGGTACCAGGCGTTGTGGGCGACGCCGAGCAGCGCGCGCATCAGCAAGGGGTTCGCGAACTGCTCGACGAACTGCCGGTGGCCGTCCCAATAGTCGCCGTCCCGGTACGGCACGAAAGAGGAAATGTCGATGAAGACCGGCCGGATTCCGATGAACTGAATATTGTACGCGGTCGCATCCGACAGCGTCAGTCCGAAATCGAGCGCGAGCAGATGGACATCGAGGTGGAGCAGGGCGGCGCGCTTGAGCAACTCGAACGGCCATTCATATGGATAGGAGATGAACGGGACGCGCGGATGCTCCAGAACTTTCAGTCGATCCGATTCGGCATGGATCAGAGTCTGCGTCGCCTCGTCGGAGCTTGCCTCCTCCGCGGCGACGATCCATCCTCGTTCCATCAGCACGTCGTAGGCGCCCGACGATTTCAGCAGCAGGAAGTTGCGATATGCTTCGTCGTCGACCGCGCGAAAAACTCGGCCAGCATGGGTGAAGACGTAGCCTGAGGGATCGCGGAACGATCCGGGATCACGCATCGCGGTCCAGTATGGATCTGCTGGTGGCGACGTCCGGCGACGATTTCGAGCGCCGGAAGAAATCCATCACCCGCTTTCCGTACGCTCGAATGGCGATCAGGCCGCCGGCAATGCCGGCAAGCAGCGCCTGTACGGCGAAGGCGCCGCTCCCCGGATCCAGATAGGCATAGGCGCTGGTCGGCATCAGCACGGCGATTCCGGCCAGCACCGCCACAGTCATTCCCGGAGAGGTCTTGTTCATTTTCCACACGCCGTAGACGATAGTCGCGGGTCGCACATGCCGCCTATTGGTCTTTTGCACCATCCACCTACGCGCGTAAACGGAAATCCGCTCTATTCCACCGGTCGTCGACGGCCTGTCTGCCGTTGCGGTGCAGTGCGCACGGCCGTGCCTCAGCGCCGCGGATGCGCGCTGGCATAGACCTCCAGCAGCCGCTCGGAATCGATGCCGGTATAGACCTGCGTCGTCGACAGCGAGGAATGGCCGAGCAATTCCTGGATGGCGCGCAAGTCCCCGCCGCGCGAGAGCAGATGCGTGGCGAAGGAATGGCGCAGCGCGTGCGGCGTGGCGCTGTCCGGCAGCCCAAGCGCACCGCGCAGCCGCTCCATCGCGAGCTGGATGATGCGCGGGCTCAAGGGACCGCCGCGTGCGCCGACGAAGATCGGCCCTTCCGCCGGCAGCGGATAGGGGCACATCGAAACGTATTCCTGCACCAGCTCCAGCACGTTCTGCAGCACCGGCACCATGCGGGTCTTGTTGCCCTTGCCGGTCACGACCAGCACGTCGCCCTCGCCGGGACGCGGCACCTCGCGGCGCTTCAGGGAGAGCGCTTCGGAGATGCGCAGCCCCGATCCGTACAAGAGCGCCATCACTGCGGCATCGCGCGCCAGGATCCAGGTCTCCCGTTCCTCGCCGGCACGCTCGTCGGCATCGGCAAGACGCTTTGCGGATGCCATCGGCAGGGGTTTTGGCAGGCTCTTCGCCACCTTCGGCGCGCGGATCGCCGACAACGCGCCGACCTTGCCCTTGCCCTCGCGCTCCAGGAAACGTCCGAACGAGCGCAGGCCCGCCAGCGCACGCATCAGGCTGCGGCCGGCAATGTCGTCGGCCCGGCGCATCGCCATGAAGGCGCGCACGTCGGTCGCCTCCAGCGCGGCGAAGCGCTTGAGCGTGACGCGCTCGCCCCAATGATTGCTGAGGAAATCCAGGCACTGCCGCAAGTCGCGGCCATAGGCTTCCAGCGTCTTCGGCGACAGCCGCCGCTCGGCGCCGAGATGCGCCAGCCAGCGCGTCATCTCCTGCGCGATCGAGGGATCGGCGCTGGCGAGCTCGATGTGTGGGGCAGCCGCTTTGCTCATGCGCTCTGGACGTGGTGATTCCGCACAGTATATCGCATCACACCAGTTTACTGTTCGCTAAGGCCGCCGCGCGGCGCTAGCCTCAAGGCCTCAAGGTTCCGATTCTCAGCTCATGGACCAATCGTCGCGCAGCAACACCGCCCCCGCCACCCGCATGGTCGACGTGCTGGTGCCGGTCGCGCTCGACCAGACCTATTCCTACAAGGTGCCGCGCGGCATGGAGCTGAAGGCGGGCGATCTCGTCGGTGTGCCGCTCGGTCCGCGCGAGGTGCTGGCCGTGGTCTGGGGCGAGAATGCCAATCCCGATCCGCGCCTGCACAACCGCCTCAAGGAGGTCAGCGAGAAACTCGACGTCCCGCCGCTCAAGCCGGAGCTGCGCTCGGTGGTGGACTGGGTCGCCAATTACACGCTGAGCCCGCGCGGCATGGTGCTGCGCATGTGCCTGCGCATGGGCGAAAATCTCGGCCCGGAGCGGGTGCGCGCCGGCGTGCGCCTGACCGGCGATCCTCCGAAGCGTCTGACGCCGGCGCGGGCGCGCGTCATCGCGGTGCTGTCGGACCGGCTGCTGCACGGCAAGTCCGAGGCGGCCAGGGAAGCCGGCGTCTCCTCGGGCGTGATCGACGGCCTCGTCGATGAAGGCACGCTCACGGTGGAGCCGATGCCGCCGCCGCCTCCGCCGCCGGCGCCCGATCCCGAATTCGGCCGGCCGGATTTTTCGCCGCTGCAGCGTGCCAGTGTGGATGCGATGCGCGCGCTCGCAGCCAACGGCACCTTTCACGTCGCGCTGCTCGACGGCGTCACCGGCTCGGGCAAGACCGAGGTCTATTTCGAAGCCGTCGCCGAGGTGGTCCGCCGCGGCAAGCAGGCACTGATCCTGATGCCGGAGATCGCGCTCACCGGCCAGTTCCTCGACCGTTTCGCGCAGCGCTTTGGCGTGCGGCCGATCGAGTGGCATTCGGAGCTGACGCCGCGCACCCGCGCGCGCAATTGGGCTGCGATCTCCGAAGGCTCGGCGCCGGTCGTGGTCGGGGCGCGCTCGGCGCTGTTTCTCCCTTACGCCAATCTCGGCCTCATCGTCGTCGATGAGGAGCACGACCAGGCCTATAAGCAGGACGAGGGCGTGCATTACCACGCCCGCGACATGGCGGTGGTGCGCGGGCATATCGCAAAGATCCCGGTCGTGCTGGCCTCCGCGACGCCGTCGGTGGAGTCCGAGGTCAACGCGCGCAAGAACCGCTATCAGCGCATCGCGCTGCCCTCGCGCTTCGGCGGCCAGCACATGCCGCATATCGAGGCCATCGACCTGCGCCGCGAGCCGCCCGCGCGTGGTCGCTTCATCTCGCCGCGGCTTGCCGGCGAGATCCGAACCGCGATCGAGCGGCGCGAGCAGGCGCTGCTCTTCCTCAATCGCCGCGGCTATGCGCCGCTGACCTTGTGCCGTGCCTGCGGCCATCGCTTTGCCTGCACCATCTGCGATGCCTGGCTGGTCGATCACCGCTTTCGCCAGCGCCTGGTCTGCCACCATTGCGGCTTCTCGATGCCGCGTCCGCATATCTGCCCGAACTGCTCGGCCGAGGAATCGCTGGTTGCGGTCGGCCCCGGCGTCGAGCGCCTGCAGGAGGAGGCCGCCGCGCTGTTCCCGGACGCGCGCACCATGGTGCTGTCGAGCGATCTCATCACCTCGATCGAGACGATGCGAAGCGAGCTTGCCGAGATCGCAGAGGGCCGCGTCGACATCATCATCGGCACGCAGCTCGTCGCCAAGGGGCACAACTTCCCGCGGCTCAATCTGGTCGGCGTGGTCGATGCCGATCTTGGCCTCTCCAACGGCGATCCGCGCGCGGCGGAGCGGACCTGGCAATTGCTCAACCAGGTGATCGGCCGCGCCGGCCGCGAGCAGGGCCGCGGCGTCGGCTATCTGCAAACCCACCAGCCCGATCATCCCGTGATGCGGGCCTTGATCGCCTGCGACCGCGAGGCCTTCTACGACAGCGAGATCGAGCTGCGCGAGAAGACGCTCTATCCGCCGTTCGGCCGGCTCGCCAGCCTGATCATCTCCGCCGGCGACCGCCCGGGCGCCGAAGGCTTCGGCCGCAAGCTCGTCGCGCTCGCGCCGCGCGACGAGCGCGTCGTGGTGCTCGGCCCCGCCGAAGCGCCGCTCGCCGTCATCAAGGGCCGCTACCGCTTCCGCATCCTGGTGAAATCGGCGCGCGGTTTCGACCTGTCGGACTATTTGCGCAGCTGGCTCGCGGTCTGCCCGAAGCCGACAGGCAATCTGAAGCTGGAAGTGGACGTCGATCCGCAGAGCTTTTTGTAGGCCACCGCTCTCTCCACGTCATTGCGAGGAGCCCTTGCGACGAAGCAATCCAGAGTCTTTCCGCGGAAAGATTCTGGATTGCTTCGCTGCGCTCGCAATGACGCCGTGGGAGCAGTGCGTCCTGTCTCCTCTCGTGCCCCGGACGCAGCGCAGCGTCTCCCCGGCGATGCGAAGCATCGTCCGGTGCGACGGTGCGCTGCAGAGCCGGGGCCCATCTCTCGGAGGAATTCGCGGCGTTCTGGGTCCCGGCTCGGCGCCGCAACGCTCACGCGTTGCAGCTTGTCCGGGACACGAGGGCGGTGACGGCCAAACAAAAAGCCCGCGGTCCCCCAAGACCGCGGGCTTGTTTTCATGCGCGCATCAAACTGATGAAAAGTGCGCGGGTAGGCGGCTCGTCGCGTTTAGGAGACGACCTCCGCGGTGACGCGGCCGACGCCGGCGCCGGTGAGGCCGATGGCGCGGGCTGCACCCGTGGAGAGGTCGAGGACACGGCCGCGAATGAACGGGCCGCGGTCGTTGATGGTGACGATCACGCTCTGGCCGCGGTGGGTGACGCGCAGCTTGGTGCCGAACGGCAGCGAACGGTGCGCCGCGGTCATGGCGTTCTGGTTGAAGCGCTGGCCCGAGGCGGTCCGGCTGCCGGACTCGTTGCCGTAATAGGAGGCCACGCCGGAGAAGCTGTGGCCGGTGCCGGAGGTCGGCGTCATCGACGCATTGGCATTGCGCCAATCGGAGGTCGCGTTGGCCTCGGTCTGGGCGTGGTGGCGGTGGTGATGCCGGTGATGCCGGGATTTGGCGGAAGCTTCGGTGGCAGTTCCACCGACGATCAGAGTTGCGGCGACGAAAGCAATCGCCGTGCGCGGCCGGGTCACAAAGCCCAGCGTCTTCAAAGACAGCATTTAATGGTCCCTAAGCTAGTATTGCCACATTTGTGGCAAGTGGAGCCCCCATCAGTTTGTGAGCGGGTTGGCGTTTCGATTCCTAATGAGGCGTGAATTGGGCAGTAATTCCGGTATGTGTCGTCATGAAATATCTTGTTACCGTCGCGCGATATTCGGCCGATGTTCCGAAATCTTCGGCTTTAACGATTTATTAACCTCACTATTACTTACAAATACTGTAGAGCGAAGTCATCGCCGCCAACGTTTAGAATTCGATAAGTATTCGGCGCGTGGAACTCGCTCGGGCGGATTCACGCCTCAGCGATCCGTGTTCATGGCGGCTATGCGCTAGGGGCAGGAACCAATGGAGGGCGCGGCGGCAGAGCCGGCGCCAATTTCCGTGAGCTGGGAGGCCGCCGCCTCGGCCGCCCCTCGGCGCGCGATGTGTCGCGCGGCTGCGACGAACTGGCGACAGAACCTCATGCCTTTAATTTGGCGTCATGTTGCACCTGCGCGCCTGCTATGTTAGCAAAGCCGCGATTTTAACGAGCCCGGCACCTCCCGTGCTGGTCGAAAATCGAAGTCCCGCTTGAATTCCAAGGGCTTGGATCGCTAGGCGCCGCTTCGTGGCGACGGTTTTTCCCTTGCGAGTTTGACAGCAAAAAGAGCGCGTCTGTGGCTGCAGAAGATACGTCCGTTTCCGGTGTGTCCGGCCGTTATGCAACGGCCTTGTTTGAACTGGCCCGCGACCAGAATTTGGTCGACGCGGTCAAAGCCGATCTCGACAAATTCGAGGCCCTGCTGAACGAGAGCGCCGATCTGAAGCGCCTCGTCCGCAGCCCGGTGTTCGCGGCCGACGCCCAGTCCAAGGCCCTCACGGCCGTGCTGGACAAGGCGGGCATCGCCGGCATCGCCGCCAACTTCCTGAAAGTGCTGACGGCCAACCGCCGCCTGTTCGCAGTGGCCGACGTCATCCGCGCCTACCGCGCGCTCGTCGCCAAGTTCAAGGGCGAGACGACGGCCGACGTCACCGTGGCGGAAGCGCTCTCGGACAAGAATCTCGATGCCCTCAAGGTCGCCCTGAAATCGGTGACCGGCAAGGATGTCGCGCTGAACGTGAAGATTGATCCCTCGATCATCGGTGGCCTCGTCGTCAAGCTGGGCAGCCGCATGGTGGATGGTTCGCTTCGCACCAAACTCAATTCGATCAAGCACGCGATGAAAGAGGCAGGCTGATGGACATCCGCGCCGCGGAAATTTCCGCGATCCTCAAGGACCAGATCAAGAATTTCGGCCAGGAAGCTGAAGTCTCCGAAGTCGGACAGGTGCTGTCCGTCGGCGACGGTATCGCCCGCGTCTACGGTCTGGACAACGTCCAGGCCGGCGAAATGGTCGAGTTCGAGAACGGCACCCGCGGCATGGCGCTGAACCTCGAGACCGACAACGTCGGTGTCGTTATTTTCGGTGCCGACCGCGAAATCAAGGAAGGCCAGACCGTCAAGCGCACCCGCGCCATCGTGGACGCGCCGGTCGGCAAGGGTCTGCTCGGCCGCGTCGTCGACGCGCTCGGCAACCCGATCGATGGCAAGGGCCCGATCCAGGCCGACAAGCGCATGCGCGTCGACGTCAAGGCGCCCGGCATCATTCCGCGCAAGTCGGTGAACGAGCCGATGGCGACCGGCCTCAAGGCGATCGACGCCCTGATCCCGATCGGCCGCGGCCAGCGCGAGCTGATCATCGGCGACCGCCAGACCGGCAAGACCGCGATCGCGCTCGACACCATCCTGAACCAGAAGCCGCTCAACGCGCAGCCGGACGAGAACATCAAGCTGTACTGCGTCTACGTCGCGGTCGGTCAGAAGCGTTCGACCGTCGCGCAGTTCGTGAAGGTGCTGGAAGAGCAGGGCGCGCTCGAATATTCGATCGTCGTCGCCGCCACCGCCTCGGATCCGGCCCCGATGCAGTACATCGCGCCCTTCACCGGCTGCACCATGGGCGAGTACTTCCGCGACAACGGCATGCACGCGGTCATCATCTATGACGACCTGTCCAAGCAGGCCGTCGCCTACCGCCAGATGTCGCTGCTGCTGCGCCGCCCGCCGGGCCGCGAAGCCTATCCGGGCGACGTGTTCTATCTGCACTCCCGCCTGCTCGAGCGCGCGGCGAAGCTGAACAAGGACCAGGGCTCGGGCTCGCTGACGGCGCTGCCGGTCATCGAAACCCAGGCCAACGACGTGTCGGCCTACATCCCGACCAACGTCATCTCGATCACCGACGGCCAGATCTTCCTGGAAACCGACCTGTTCTTCCAGGGCATCCGTCCTGCCGTGAACGTCGGTCTGTCGGTGTCTCGCGTGGGTTCGTCCGCGCAGACCAAGGCCACCAAGAAGGTCGCCGGCAAGATCAAGGGTGAGCTCGCGCAGTACCGCGAAATGGCGGCGTTCGCGCAGTTCGGCTCCGACCTCGACGCCTCGACCCAGCGCCTGCTCAACCGCGGCTCGCGCCTCACCGAGCTCCTGAAGCAGCCGCAGTTCTCGCCGCTGAAGATGGAAGAGCAGGTCTGCGTGATCTGGGCCGGCACCAACGGCTATCTCGATCCGCTCCCGCTCAACAAGGTGCGCGCGTTCGAGGACGGCCTGCTCTCGCTGCTGCGCGGCAAGCACGCCGACATCCTCAACTCGATCCGCGACAGCCGCGACCTCTCCGACGACACCGCCGGCAAGCTGAAGTCGGTGGTCGAAGGCTTTGCGAAGAGCTTCGCTTAACAGCAAGTATGGCCGGATGGTCCGGCCATGACCGCTTCGCGAGAGGCAAATCAATAAGAAGCATGCCCGGCGCCCGGCCGGGCATTGCGGTAGGGACAGGCTAGCGGTCCGACGCTTCAGTCGAACCGCCGGGGTGAACGAAGAATGGCGTCACTTAAAGACATGCGCGTCCGCATCGCCTCCACCAAGGCGACGCAAAAGATCACCAAGGCCATGCAGATGGTCGCGGCCTCCAAGCTGCGCCGCGCGCAGACCGCGGCGGAAGCCGCGCGTCCCTATGCCGAAAAGATGAGCGCGGTGATCTCCAACATCGCCAGCGCCGCGGCGGGCTCGCCCGGCGCGCCGGCGCTGCTGGCCGGCACCGGCCGCGATCAGGTTCACCTGCTGTTGGTCTGCACCGGCGAGCGCGGCCTGTCCGGCGCTTTCAACTCCTCTATCGTGCGTCTCGCCCGCGAACGCGCTCTGGCGCTGGCTGCGCAGGGCAAGGAAGTGAAATTCTTCTGCGTCGGCCGTAAGGGCTACGAGCAGCTCCGCCGCCTGTTCGACAAGCAGATCGTCGAGCATCTCGACCTGCGCAGCGTGCGTCAGCTCGGCTTCGTCAACGCCGAGGACATCGCCAAGAAGGTGCTGGCGCGGTTCGACAACGGCGAGTTCGACGTCTGCACGCTGTTCTACTCGCAGTTCAAGTCGGTGATCGCACAGGTCCCGACCGCCCAGCAGATCATCCCGCTGGTCGTCGAGGAAGGCGGTGCGAACGCCAGCGCGACCTCCTACGAATATGAGCCGGAGGAGGACGAGATCCTCACGCGCCTGTTGCCGCGCAATCTCGCGGTGCAGATCTTCCGCGCCCTGCTCGAGAACAACGCTTCGTTCTACGGCGCGCAGATGTCGGCGATGGACAACGCCACCCGCAACGCCGGCGAAATGATCCGCAAGCAGACGCTGGTCTACAACCGCACGCGTCAGGCTCAGATCACCAAGGAACTCATCGAAATCATCTCCGGCGCAGAAGCAGTCTGACCGGACACGAAATTCGGATCGAAGGAGACAGTAAATGGCTACAGCAGCCACACAGATCGGTCGCGTTACCCAGGTCATGGGCGCCGTCGTCGACGTGCAGTTCGAAGGCCACCTGCCGGCCATTCTCAACTCGCTGGAGACCAAGAACGGCAACAACCGCCTGGTGCTGGAAGTCGCGCAGCATCTCGGCGAGTCGACCGTCCGCACCATCGCGATGGACGCCACCGAAGGTCTGGTGCGCGGCCAGGAAGTGACCGACACCGGTCAGCCGATCTCGGTTCCCGTGGGTGACGGTACGCTCGGCCGCATCATGAACGTCATCGGCGAGCCGATCGACGAGGCCGGCCCGATCAAGTCGGAAGGCATCCGCGCCATCCACCAGGAAGCGCCGACCTATACCGACCAGTCGACCGAAGCCGAAATTCTCGTCACCGGCATCAAGGTCGTCGATCTGCTCGCTCCGTATGCGAAGGGCGGCAAGATCGGCCTGTTCGGCGGCGCCGGCGTCGGCAAGACCGTGCTGATTCAGGAGCTGATCAACAACGTCGCGAAGGCGCACGGTGGTTACTCCGTGTTCGCCGGCGTCGGCGAGCGCACCCGCGAGGGCAACGACCTCTATCACGAGTTCATCGAGTCCAAGGTCAACGCCGATCCGCACAATCCGGATCCGAGCGTGAAGTCGAAGTGCGCTCTCGTGTTCGGTCAGATGAACGAGCCGCCGGGCGCCCGCGCCCGCGTCGGCCTGACCGGCCTGACTGTCGCCGAGCACTTCCGCGACCAGGGCCAGGACGTGCTGTTCTTCGTCGACAACATCTTCCGCTTCACGCAAGCGGGTTCGGAAGTGTCGGCGCTGCTCGGCCGCATTCCCTCGGCGGTGGGTTATCAGCCGACGCTCGCCACCGACATGGGCGCGCTGCAGGAGCGCATCACCACGACGCAGAAGGGTTCGATCACCTCGGTGCAGGCGATCTACGTGCCGGCCGACGACTTGACCGACCCGGCGCCCGCGACCTCGTTCGCGCACTTGGACGCCACCACGGTGCTGTCGCGCGCGATCTCGGAAAAGGGAATCTATCCGGCGGTGGACCCGCTCGACTCGACCTCGCGCATGCTCTCCCCGCTCGTCGTCGGCGAGGAGCACTACGCCGTCGCCCGTCAGGTCCAGCAGGTGCTGCAGCGCTACAAGTCGCTCCAGGACATCATCGCCATTCTCGGCATGGACGAGCTTTCGGAAGAGGACAAGCTGACGGTGGCCCGCGCCCGCAAGATCGAGCGCTTCCTGTCGCAGCCGTTCCACGTCGCCGAAATCTTCACGGGTTCGCCCGGCAAGTTCGTCGACCTCGCCGACACCATCAAGGGCTTCAAGGGCCTGGTGGACGGCAAGTACGACCACCTGCCGGAAGCGGCCTTCTACATGGTCGGCACCATCGAAGAGGCGGTCGAGAAGGGCAAGAAGCTGGCCGCTGAGGCGGCCTAAGCTGGCGAATAGCGAATAGGGAGTGGCGAATAGCCGCTCCCTCTTTTGCCACTCGCCATTCGCTACTCACCATTCGCAGGTTCTCAATGGCCACCTTCCATTTCGATCTCGTCTCTCCGGAAAAGCTCGCCTTCTCGGGCGAGGTCGATCAGGTCGACATTCCCGGCGTCGAGGGTGACTTCGGCGTGCTGGCAGGGCATGCGCCGGTCGTGGCGGCGATCCGGCCCGGCATCCTCACCATCACCAGCGGTGGCAGGCACGAGAAGGTCATCGTGCTCGGCGGCCTCGCCGAGGTGTCCGAGAGGGGCCTGACCGTGCTCGCCGACGTCGCGACCTCGCTGGATGAGCTCGATCGTGCCCAGTTCGCCGAGACGATTGCGGAGATGGAAGAGAATCTGAAGGAGCATGAAGGCGGCGAGCTCGATCAGGCCATCGAGCGACTGGATCACTTCAAGAGCATCCAGCACCAGCTCAACTCCACGGCTATGCACTAAGCCCCGGGGCACCGCTCCGGGGCTCGGGTAAGACATTCCTGCAAAGGAATTCCTGAACAAGTTCAGCGCTCGTCACGACCGTGCTGGCGCTGAAACTTTGTTGCACCGCGCCGGAGATGGCGGCATTCTGCGCCCCGCGGATTTGTTCCGGGGGCCGGTGGCAGATGAAACGCAAGATCGCAGCGATTTTCGCAGCCGATATTGCCGGGTATTCGAGGCTGGTCGCGGAAGACGAAGAGGAGACGCTGCGGCGTCTCGCCTCCTATCGCGAGGTCGTCGACGATTTCATCGCCAAGGCCGGCGGACGCATCTTCAACACGGCGGGCGATGCCGTGCTCGCGGAGTTTCCGAGCGCGGTGGATGCGGTGCGCTGTGCGATCGACATCCAGGAAAGCTTGCGAACCCGCAACATGGCCTATCCGCCGAGCCGGCAGATGTCGTTCCGCATCGGCATCACCATCGGCGACGTCGTCGAACGCGACGGCGATCTGTTGGGCGACGGCGTCAACATCGCCGCGCGCCTGGAGGGCCTCGCCGAGGTCGGCGGCATCTGCGTCTCCCGCGCGGTGCATGAGCAGGTCGCCAACAAGCTGTCGGTGCAGTTCGCCGATATCGGCGCGCAGGAGGTCAAGAACATCCCGACGCCGGTGCACGCCTATCTGGTGGCGATGCGGCGCGAGGACGGCAGCTATGCCAAGCCGCAGCTGAAGACGGCGGCTTCCAAGGCGGCCGCGGCCCCGGTGTGGATGTGGCCGCTGGTGGTCGCCGTCGTCTCGATCGTCGCCATCGTCGTCACCGGCTTTCTCTACAACACCAAGCTCAAGCAGACCGCGAGTGCCGCGGCGCCGGCCGTGACGCCCAATGCGGAGCCGAGCCCAACGCCGGCTGCGGCGGCGGCAACGCCGAGCCCGATGCCGACCCAAATGGCAAAGGCGCCGATGGCTCCGATGGCTCCGTCTAACGCCGGCGCCGCGATGGCGCCGATGCCTGCGCCGTCACCATCGGCATCGCCGATGACCGGCAAGCTTGCTGCCGACAGCGTACCCTTCATCAACGAGCGCGTCCGCAATTTCCTCGCCGGCGATTATTCTGCGGCCGGCGACTACAAGGCCTTCGCGCTCAATGTCGGCGGCTTCACCGGCTCAGCGCTGAACCAGGCAAGCGAGGAAGCCGCGCGCAACATGGCACTCGAACAGTGCCAGAAGCGCGCCGATGCCGCGCAATCGCCGCGGCGCTGCGAGCTCTACGCCGTCGGCAACACGATCGTTTACACGCACGGCAAGCCGCCGATGCCGCCGCCGCCCTATGTCAGGCATGATGCGATGATCGAGCGGCCGTTCGCCTCGAAGGATTTTCCGATCGTACGCGAGCCGCAGAAGGTCCGGCTCGAGAACATGTTCGTGCCGGCGGCGAAGTCCCGCTCGGTCGCGCTCGGCCCGGGCGGGCAATATTTCATGGTGCTGGGCGCATCATCAGCCGACGACGCGGCGAAGCGCTCGCTGGAATCGTGCGGCGCAATCGCCGGCGTTGCCTGCATGGTCGTTGCGATCGACGACAGTTTCGTCGTGCCGATCCCGACGCTGTTCAGGATCACCGGCTTCTTCAACGCCGCCTCCAATTCCTCGATCGTGGCCGAAGCGCGCGGCGAGGTCGTCCGCAAGCTCGGTGACGCCACTGGCTGGAACGCCGTCGCCGTCGGCACGTCCGGCCGCGCCGGCCTCGGCCTCAAAGCCGCCGACGAGCAGACCGCCGTCAATTCCGCGCTCGCCGACTGCGCCAAGCGCGACAGCGACTGCCACGTCATCGCCATCGGCCCATTCATGGTGGGCCCGATCAATTAGAGATGAGGCCCCGACTGGTGCGCTGGCAGAGGCGCCCCTTTATGCGTCCATCCCGGCAAAATAACCTAACGATTTCAACCCCATCTCTACTGTGCATGGGGTTGTTTTCGAAAGTTCAGCTCGCGAGGTGGGCAAACTCTCGCGCCACGGCGCGGTAAACCTCGCGGCGGAACGGCACCACGAGGTCGGCGACACGGTCGAGGCGCTCCCAGCGCCAGGCATCGAACTCGGCGGGCTGGCCGTTGCGCGGCGTCAGCGGATCGATCTCGTCGTCGCGGCCGGTGAAGCGCAGCGCGAACCATTTCTGGCGCTGGCCGCGAAACTTTGCGAGGCGATGCGTCTGCAGTCCGTCGTAAGGCGGGAATTCATAGGTGAACCAGTCGGTCTCGCCAAGATAGTCGGCGCTGACGACGTTGGTCTCCTCCCAGAGCTCGCGCAGCGCCGCATCGCGCAGGTTCTCGCCCTCGTCGACGCCGCCCTGCGGCATCTGCCAGTCGAGCCCCGGCAGGATGATCTCGGGCCCGTCGCCCTTGAAGCGATGGCCGATCAGCACATGGCCGTCCGGATTGAACAGCGCGATCCCGACGTTCGGGCGGTAGGGTTTTTCATTGTTCATCTTGTCATTCCGGGGCGCGCGGAGCGCGAGCCCGGAATCCATAACCACAGGCAGCGGACGGATGAAAGCTCGTGGTTGATATCTCCTACGCCACGGCTGCCTGGGGTTATGGATCCCCGCCTTCGCGGGGATGACAACCGAGAGAGCCGCGACAGATCACCTAATCACCCCTCCGCCAGCGCAGAAAATTCCTGCACCACGCGTTCATAGACCGGGCGCTTGAACGGGATGATCAGCTCAGGGAGATTCTTCATCGACTCCCAGCGCCAGCTCACGAATTCGGCCTTGTGGCCGCCGCCGCCGGGATTCGCGACGTTGATCTCGCTGTCCTTGCCGGTGAAGCGCACCGCGTACCATTTCTGGCGCTGGCCGCGGTAGCGGCCTTTCCAGGCGCGCCCGGCGACCGTGCGCGGGATGTCGTAAGTGAGCCAGTCCGGGACTTCGCCGAGCCGCTCGACCGAGCGCACGCTGGTCTCCTCGTAGAGCTCGCGCTTGGCCGCCTCCCAGGTGTCCTCGCCGGGATCGACCCCGCCTTGCGGCATCTGCCAGACATGGGTGTCGTCGACATGCTCGATGCCGCCGGCGCGGCGGCCGATGAACACCAGTCCCTTTGGATTGATCAGCATCACACCGACACAGGTCCGGTAGGGCAGATCCTCGTAACGCGCCATTCCGCCAGACCTCTTGCCTGCTTTTTTGGAAGGCATGCCGGCCCCGCGAGACCCGTGCCGAACCAATTCGTTGATTTAGCTGGATTTTGATTTCAGCATCGCGGTTGTCAATGGCACCAAAAGGATACCTCGGTCGCCCAGGGTCTTGGTCCAGGCGCTGATGCGCTCGATCGAGACGGGCAGGGCGGAGGCCGTGCCGACGGCGATGCCGCGCTCGCGCGCCGTCGATTCCAGCTTGTTGAGGGCGCGGTCGATCTCGGTCGCCGTCGGCACCGCATCGATGGCGATATCGCCCTTGCCGAAAGGCACGGCCTGGTTGGCCGCCGCCTGGGGCGCGATGCTGCGGGGCGAGGAGCCGTCGTCGAAGAAGCCGAGGCCGCGCTTGGCCGCCTCGCGGATGATCGGCTGCATCGCCGGCTCGGTCGCAATGAAGCGGGCGCCCATGAAATTGGTGAGGCCGGCATAGCCCTGCATCCGGCTGAGGTGCCAGTACAGGCGGTCCATGTTCTGGTCGGGGCTGAGCGAGGTCAGCAGCGTCTGCGGCCCCGGATCGTTGTCCGGGAAGTCGTAGGGCTCCATCGGGATCTGGAGGAAGATCTCGTGGCGCTGCGTCCGCGCCCGCTCGGCGAGCTTGCCGGGATCGGATCCGTAGGGCGTGAAGGCCAGCGTCACCGCCGGCGGCAGCTTCATGATGGCATCGGTGGTTTTTGCGGCGCCGACGCCGAGGCCGCCGATCACGATCGCGACCACAGGCATCTTGGCGGCCTTGGCACGGTCGGCATCGGCCGCATAGACGGTGAACGGCCTCAGCCCGTCGGCCACCACCGGGATCATGCCGTAGCGTGATTTCTCCAGCAGCTTCGGATTGATCCCGGCCATGACGGGCGGCGGGCCGGATGCCGCCTCGCCCTTGTCGGCAGCATCGCCTGCGCCGATCACCACGTCGTGGCGGGCGCCGGTGGACCCGTCGATCATGGTGATGGTCTTCTGCTCGCCGGGCGCGGCCTGCTTCGGCGCTTCCTTGGTCTCGTGCTTGGCGTCTGGCTTGCTCTCGGCGCCGTGGCCGGACGCGGCCGGCTTCTCGTCCGTGGCACTGGGAGCGCGGATCGCGAGCCTGGCCATCGGCTCGCCGCCGAGCGGATCCTTGTTGAAGATGGCGAAGCCGGCAAAGGTAATCAGGAACAGGCCGAGCAGGACGGCCACCAGCTGCAGGGCGGTGAACGGCAGCCGCAGCCGGCGTTTCCGGCGCGGCTTGTCCTGTCCGAGCGGGGCGCTCAGATCGTCGGCCGTCTCAGTCATGCGCGATCCCGAATCACTCGTGCCGACGATACCACGCCGCGGTCAAGCGGCGGCAGGCCGGGAGAGGCCGGGGACGACCGGAGTTCCAAGCAAAAAGGGCGGCTTCAGGAAGCCGCCCTTTCGTGGGATCGCGCGTGACGCCGACTTAGTTCGCCGCTTTGGGCTTGTCGGTCGTGGCCTTGTTGTCGTTGCCCGGGGTCGGCGCGGCCGAGGCGCTGTTCTTGATGCCGTGGAGCAGGTCGCCGGCGAGCTTGAGCGCCTTGTCGTCCTTGGCGTCCGGCGGGACATAGGACTGCGAGCCGGTCTTCTCGTCGCCGTCGTTCTTCAGATGGCCGCGCAGCGAAGCCTCGCCCTTGGTGTCGGTGCGCGACTTCAGCTCGTCAGGCACGTCCTGCAGCACTTCGATGTCGGGCACGATGCCCTTGGCCTGGATCGACTTGCCCGACGGCGTGTAATAGCGCGCCGTGGTCAGCCGCAGCGCGCCGTTGCCCGAGCCGAGCGGAATGATGGTCTGCACCGAGCCCTTGCCGAACGAGCGCGTACCGACGATCGTCGCGCGCTTGTGGTCCTGCAGCGCGCCGGCGACGATTTCCGACGCCGAGGCCGAGCCGCCGTTGACCAGCACGATGACAGGCTTGCCTTTGGTCAGGTCGCCCGCATGCGCGGTGCGGCGCTGGGTCTCCTCGGCATTGCGGCCGCGGGTCGAGACGATCTCGCCCTTCTCGAGGAAGGAGTCCGAGACGGTGACCGCTTCCTCGAGCAGGCCGCCCGGATTGTTGCGGAGGTCGATGATGAAGCCCTTGAGCTTGTCGCCGCCGATCTGGTTCGTGAGGTTACCGACCTCGCGCTTCAGGCCTTCGGTGGTCTGCTCGTTGAAGGTGGTGATGCGGATATAGCCGATGTCATCCTGCTCGACGCGCGCGCGCACCGAGCGGACGCGGATGTTGTCGCGCACCAGCGTCACGTCGAGCGGATTGTCCTGGCCCTTGCGGATGATCTTGAGCTTGATCTTGGTGTTGACGGGGCCGCGCATCTTCTCGACCGCCTGGTTCAGGGTCAGGCCCTGCACCGCCTCGTCGTCGAGATTGGTGATGATGTCGTTGGCCATGATGCCGGCGCGCGAAGCGGGCGTGTCGTCGATCGGCGAGACCACCTTGATCAGGCCGTCTTCCATCGTGACCTCGATGCCGAGGCCGCCGAACTCGCCGCGGGTCTGCACCTGCATGTCGCGGAAGCTCTTGGCGTCCATGTAGCTCGAATGCGGATCGAGGCCGGTGAGCATGCCGCTGATGGCGGATTCGATCAGCTTGGTGTCATCGGGCTTCTCGACGTAATCGGAGCGCACGCGCTCGAAGACGTCGCCGAACAGGTTGAGCTGGCGATAGGTGTCCGCGGTGGCGGCTCGCGCGCTGGAGCCCATGAACACCGCGCGCGGCTGGGTCACGAACAGCGTCAGCGCCGCACCGGTGGCGGCGCTGAGGAGGATTACTGAAGTCTTGCGCATCATCCGCGAACCTTCTCGCCTTCATTTGCGGCCCACCATGGGCCTGGATCGATTGGAGTGCCGTCTTTACGGAACTCGACATACAGCACAGGTTGACTCGCGTTCGTGGCGAGAATGGAGGCGACCTGAGAGGTCGACCCCATCGTCGCGACCGGCTCCCCCGTGAGCACAAACTGCCCGATGTTGACCGAAATGCGCTCCATCCCGGCGATCAGGACATGATACCCGCCCCCGGCATTGAGGATCAAGAGTTGTCCATAGCTGCGGAATGGGCCGGCATACACAACCCAGCCATCACACGGCGTCGTGACCTGGGCGCCGGGCTTGGTCGCCAGCGAAATGCCCTTCTGGACGCCGCCGACCCCGTCGGAACCGCCAAAATCCCTGATCTTGTTACCGTTAACCGGAAACGGCAGGAGACCCCTGGCCGAGGCGAAGGCGATCGCCGGGGTGGTGCGGGACTTGTCCTTGAACGCGCCCGGGCCCTGTTTGGCGCTGGCAGCCGCCTTGGCCTCGGCCTGCCTTGCGGCCTCGGCGGCTTTCTCGGCCGCCTTGGCGGCGCTTTGCAGGTCCTGCTCCATCTTGGCGATCAACCCCTGGAGATCGCCGACCTGCTTTGACAGCGCGATCGCGCGCGCGCCTTCGGCGTCGAGGTCTTTTTCGCGTGCGGACTGCTGGCGCTGCCGTTCCTCGATCAGGGCGGTGAGCCGGGTCTGGTCGCTCCTGACCTTGTCGCGGTCGGAGGCGAGCTGATCGCGCTCGGTGGCGATGGTCCTGCGCAAGGCCACAAGCTCGCCGAGCTCGCCCGCGATTCTTTCGGCGCGGCCGCGCAATTCCGGCACGACGGCACCGAGCAGCATCGCGGTGCGCAGTGATTGCAGCGCATCTTCGGGCCGCACCAGCAGCGCTGGCGGCGTGCGCCGGCCGGCGCGCTGCAAGGCCGCCAGCACCTCGACGATGTCGGCGCGGCGCGAATCCAGCGAAGCGCGCATCTGTTGCTCGCGGCCGTTCAGCGCGCGCAGCCGCGCCTCGGCCTCGTCGATCTTGGTCTCCACGGCGCGCACATTGGCGGCGGTTTCGATCAGCTGCTGATTGAGCTGGGTGCGGTCCTGGCCGAGCGCGGTGATCTCGGCCTTGAGCTTGGCCTGCGCTTCTTCCGCGCTTCGTTGCCGCGCGCGCGCGGCTTCCAGCTCCTGCTCGCGCTGCTTGATCGCATCGGGCGAGACCGCCGCGGTCTGCGGCGGCGGCGCAACTGTCTGACCTTGCGTCTGAGCTTGCGCGAGGCTTGTGTTCGCTTGCGCGAGGCTTGCGCCGGCGAGGCCCGTGATCAGCATCAGGTTGAGGAGCGGCGCTCGCATCGTGTCGGCAAAGGTGCTCGTTGTGGCGCGCATCACGCGCGGTGATAGGGGTGGCCGGCCAGGATGGTGGCGGCCCGATACAGCTGTTCCAGAAGCATGACGCGGACCATTTGGTGCGGCCAGGTCGCAGAGCCGAACGCGATCGCGAGCTTGGCCTTACGGCGCAATTCGGGCGAAAGTCCGTCCGCCCCTCCGATCACGAAGATAGTATGTCCGGCCCCCTCGTCGCGCCAGCGTCCGAGATGCCGTGCGAATACGGTGGAGTCGAGATTTTGGCCGCGCTCGTCCAGCGCCACCAGGATCGCCTTGTCAGGAATATGCGCCGAGATCGCCGCGGCCTCTTCGGCCATCCGCGTCGCGGCATCGCGCGCGCGGCTTTCGGCAACTTCATAGACACTGAGCCCGCGGAATCCGAGCTTGCCGCCGGCGTCGCAGAACCGTTCGAAATAGCGGTCGGCAAGCTCCCGTTCGGGGCCCTGCTTCAGCCGGCCCACCGCAATGACAGCAACACGCATGATTTCAGTGCCGCGTTGACAAGACCGCGCGCAACAAGCGCGCGCACGACGCTAGCATGCGCGTCAGCCGATTCGAAATCGGCAGTGAGCCTAGATCGCCTTCGCCGCCCCTGGGCCCTGCGTGTACAACCGCTCGAGGTTGTAGAACTCGCGGACCTCGGGTCTGAACACGTGCACGATCACGTCGCCGGAATCGATCAGCACCCAGTCGCAATTGGGCAAGCCCTCGACATGGATGTTCTTGATGCCGTTTTCCTTGAGGCTCTTGGTGACGTTTTCCGCGATCGCGCCGACGTGCCGGTTCACCCGGCCGGTGGTGACGATCATGTAGTCGGAGTACGCCGATTTGCCGCGAAGGTCGATTGTGACCGTCTCTTCCGCCTTCATGTCCTCGAGGCGGGAGAGGATCAGGCTCAGCGTCTTGTCGGCGTCGGGTTGCGCCTTCAAGGCCGCAGCTTTGGTCGATGTTTTACGCGTAGGCTTGGCAACCTTGGGTAAAACAGGCTTGGACAATACAGATGCGGTCAGGGACCATTCCTTTCACTGTATCGCGAACGCCGAATCCGGCGCCCACCGGTTACACTACATCATGTGGGGTTAAGGGTTTCAATATGCCAGAGAGCCCGTAGTCCACACCATGTCCGTACACTTCGTCTCACTTCGTACCTTTCCAGCTCCCGTCCGGGTTCCGTAGGCCGGTCGAGGACAGGTTCAGCTTCAATCCGGTCAGGAACACCCAGGCCGGTGCCGGCCGATCTGCAAGCAGGGGCGCCTTTTTTTCGGGCAGGCGGTAGCGCGATAACGCCTGGGCTGCGGGCGAGCCGAGCGCGCGAAAACTCTGCGGCGGGCGATCGATCACCGCCATCGGCACCTGGGCGGCGATGCGCCGCCAGTCCTGCCAACGATGGAATTGAGCGAGATTGTCGGCGCCCATGATCCAGACAAAGCGCAAGCCAGGAAAGCGGCGGCGCAAGGTGTTGATCGTGTCGATAGTATAGCGAGTGCGAATGACGGATTCGAGACAGCTCACCTCGATGCGCGGATCGTCGGCGACGTCGCGCGCGGCCTGCATGCGCTCGCCGAGCTCGTGCAGCGTGCCGTTCTCCTTGAGCGGATTGCCTGGCGTGACCAGCCACCAGACGCGATCGAGCTGCAATCGCTTCAGTGCGAACTGGCTGATGGCGCGATGAGCCTGATGCGGCGGGTTGAACGAGCCGCCGAGCAGGCCGATGCGCATGCCCGGCGTCGAGGCCGGGACCGCTTGCGCCACGAAGCGCGGCACGACGAGATTGTTGCTCAATGCCCGCGCCCCGCGACGTCTACGGCCGGGTCTGCCCGGTGCCGTGGACGCGATATTTGAAGCTCGTCAATTGCTCGGCACCGACCGGGCCGCGCGCGTGGAAGCGGCCGGTGGCGATCCCGATCTCGGCGCCGAAACCGAATTCGCCGCCATCGGCAAACTGCGTCGAGGCGTTATGCAGCACGATCGCGGAATCGACCTCGCTGAGGAATTTCTGCGCCGCGGCCTCATCCGCGCTCACGATGGCATCGGTGTGATGCGAGCCGTGGTCCTGGATGTGTGCGATCGCGCCGTCGACGCCGTCCACCACCTTCGCCGCGATGATCGCGTCGAGATATTCGGTGTTCCAATCCTCGTCGCTCGCCGGCTTGACGCGCGCATCGGTGTTCTGCACGGCCTCGTCGCCGCGCACTTCGCAGCCGGCGTCAATCAGCATCTCGACCAGCGGCTTCAGGTTCTTGCCAGCGGCAGCGCGGTCGACCAGCAGCGTCTCGGCAGCGCCGCAGACGCCGGTGCGCCGCATCTTGGCGTTGAGCACGATCGACTTCGCCATGGCGAGGTCGGCACTGGCATCGACATAGACGTGGTTGACGCCCTCGAGATGCGCGAACACAGGCACGCGCGCTTCCTGCTCGACGCGCGCGACGAGGCTTTTCCCCCCGCGCGGCACGATGACATCGATGGCGCCGCTCAGGCCCGACAGCATCATGCCGACCGCCGCGCGGTCGCGCGTCGGCACCAGCGTGATCGCAGCTTCAGGCAGGCCCGCTTCGCGCAGGCCCTGCACCAGGCAGTCATGGATGGCGCGGCACGATCGGAAACTGTCCGAGCCGCCGCGCAGGATTACGGCATTGCCCGACTTCAGGCACAGCACGCCGGCGTCGGCCGCAACGTTCGGCCGGCTCTCGAAGATCACGCCGACGACGCCGAGCGGCACGCGCACGCGCTCGATGGTCATGCCGTTCGGCCGCTGCCAGCTCTCGATGACGATACCGATCGGATCGGCGATGCCGCGCACGATGCCGATGCCTTCGGCCATCGCTTCGACGCGCGCCGGTGTCAGCGTCAGGCGGTCGATGAAGGAGGAGGTGGCATTGCCGGAGGCGCGGGCCTCCGCGACGTCCTCGGCATTGGCGGCGAGGATCGCGGCCGCGTTGGCGCGGATCGCCCGCTCCATGGCCTCCAGCGCCCGGTTCTTCTGCTCCGGCGGCGCCAGCGCCAGCACGCGCGCGGCGGCGCGGGCACGGGTTCCGAGATCGGACATCAGCGCCAAGAGATCGCTAGTGCGATCGGCATTGCCGTCGACGGCTTTGAGGGGGGCGGCCATGGGAGTTCAACCTTCTGCTAAGGCGGTGTCCTAGCACGGAAATCCCGCTTTTGCGAAGGGCGGGGAGGGTATGGCAGGGCCCCGGTTCGCGCCGCCGGGTCGGCCAATGGCCCGGCTGCGCTCGGCCTGCCGGGCGCCAAAATATCTCGGAATATCAATGCCCAATCATGGAGCCTGCGATGCCGACCGTCGAAGAGCGTGAAGAGCGGCGAAAGGCCAAGCTTGAGGCGCTGAGGGCCGAAATCCAGAAGGGCTTTGACAGCGCGCCGATGGAGGAGATCGGCGATGTCCATGAATGGTTCGAAAGTATCAAGGCGCGAGGACGCGAACGGTTGGCTGCGCGGAAGGCCGACAAAAAGGTTTGACCTTCGAGACTGCCCTTCTCGCCCTTAGCCGCCCACCACCAGATCATCCCGGTGGATCATCTCGGAGCGCCCGCTGATGCCGAGGATGGCCATTACATCGGGGGAGGAGCGGCCCTTGATCCTCTCCGCGACCTCGGCGTCATAGGCGATCAGGCCGCGGCCGACCTCGCGGCCGTCGGGGCCGCGCACGATCACGGCATCGCCGCGAGCGAACTGGCCCTCGACCTTGATCACGCCGGCCGGCAGCAGGCTGGCGCCGGCACGTAGCGCCGTCACGGCGCCGGCATCGATCGTCAGCGTGCCCTTTGGCTCCAGCGTGCCCGCGATCCAGCGTTTGCGCGAGGTGATGGGATTGGCGGGCGTCAGGAACCAGGTGCAGCGGCCGCCATCGGCGATCGCCTGCAAGGGATGCTCGATCTTGCCGGAGGCGATCAGCATATGCGTGCCGCCAGTCGTCGCGATCTTGGCCGCCTCGACCTTGGTGCGCATGCCGCCGCGCGACAGCTCGGACTCGGCATCGCCCGCCACCGCCTCGATCTCCGAGGAGATGCTGTCGACGACGGGAATGAGCTTTGCGTTCGGGTTGTTCTTCGGCGGGGCGTCGTAGAGCCCGTCGATGTCGGACAGCAGCACGAGCAGGTCGGCGCTCGCCATGGTCGCGACGCGCGCGGCGAGGCGATCATTGTCGCCGTAGCGGATCTCGGTGGTCGCCACCGTGTCGTTCTCGTTGATCACGGGGATGGCGCGCCATTCCAGCAGCTTGCCGATGGTGGAGCGCGCATTGAGATAGCGGCGGCGCTCCTCGGTGTCCTGCAGCGTCACCAGGATCTGGCCGGCACCGATCCCGTGCGCCCCGAGCACCTCCGACCAGATCCGCGCCAGCGCGATCTGGCCGACGGCAGCGGCGGCCTGGCTCTCTTCCAGCTTCAGCGGTCCGCGCGGCAATTTGAGGCGGCTGCGGCCCAGCGCGATCGAGCCCGAGGATACGACGAGGACGTCGCGTCCTTCTTTGTGCAGCTTGGCCATGTCGTCGGCGAGCGCGGCGAGCCAGGACGCCCGCACCTCGCCCTTGTCCGAATCGACCAGCAGCGCGGAGCCGACCTTGACGACGATGCGGCGGAATTGACTGAGTTCGGGGCTGGCCATGGCGGTCGTCAGATTGCTCTGTCGCTGATCCGGCGGAGCGAAAAGGGCGGCGCCGATGCGGCTAGCTTTTGCAGCAGGACGGTGGCCGGCGCAAGGCAGCGGAGCCGGTAAATAGGCCTAACGGCGCCCTTGTCGGCCGAGGCTCGGGCAGTCTATGCCTCGAACAATCAATAACGAGGGAGGATTGTCGTGGACCGACGCAGCTTCATCGCCGGAGGCCTCTCGCTGCCCTTGCTGGCGCAGGCCAGTGGCGCACATGCTCAATCCGGTCCGCTGACGCGCATCATCTTTCCGTTCGCGGCAGGCGGCAGCGGTGATGCCTTGTGTCGTCTCATTGCCGAGCAATTCAGCGCCCCGCTTGGGCGAACCATGATCGTCGAGAATCGTACCGGTGGCGACGGATTGATCGGAATCAGGGCCGTGAAGGGCGCGAGCTCCGACGGCAATACAATCTTGGTGACGACCGGTCCGACCATGTACCTGCTGCCGATGGTGGAGAATCAACCGAGCTTCGACGCGGCCAGGGATTTCGTCCCCGTGTCGCAACTCGTTCGCTTCGAGTTTGCCGTCGTTGCAAATCCCGCGATCGGGGTGGATAGTTTTAGTGAACTCGTCACCTGGTTGAGGGCAAATGTCGCGAAGGCCACCTATGGGACACCAGGCAGCGGCAACATCCCGCACTTCCTCGGATGGCGACTTGAACAGATCCTTGGTCTTTCAGTGACCCGGGTGCCCTATCGCGGGAGCGCGCTCGTCATGAATGATCTCATCGCCGGCCATCTGCCGTTCGGCATCACCACGGTATCCGATGCGATCACGCAGCATCGTGCTAACGGCGTGAGGATCCTCGCGATTGCAAGCGCAGAGCGCTCGCCGTTCGTCCCCGATGTGCCGACGCTGAAGGAAAGCGGCATCGATCTCGTTGCCGACGGCTGGTACGGCATGTGGCTCCCCGCCGGCAGCCCGCCCGATTTTGCCGAAAAGCTCAGCGCAGCCGCGGTCGCGGCGCTCGCCAAGCCCGAGGTGAAGGAGAAGCTGATGGCGATCGGGTTGATACCGGTCGGCTCGACGCCGGAGGGATTGACGAAGGAGCTCGCCGCGAACACCGCGCTGTGGCAGCCGATCGTGAAGGCGACCGGATACAAGATCGAGAATTGAGGTCTCTCCTCCGTCATTGCGAGGAGCTCTTGCGACGAAGCAATCCAGAATCTCTCCGCGGAAACAATCTGGATTGCTTCGCTGCGCTCGCAATGACGGTGTGGATCGATTCGCGGTCGTATTGTTAATACAGACCGCGGTGGGTCTACATCTTCGTGCGCTGCGCTATCCCGTCCTTGATCGCCGTGAGTTCGGCTTCATCCCAAATGCCGATCAAAACGCCGTTCTTCACCTGCAGCTGATTATCCGCATAGGCGGCGATCTTCTCGCGTGGTGTCGTGATGTGATCGTTGGGATGCAGCGCCCAGTCGAACAGCTCGGCCTGCAGCCGCGCGATGATGCCGGCGCAATCAGGGTCGTCGCCGCGATCGACGTACTCGTCCGGATCGGTTTCGAGATCGTACAGCATCGGGCGAAAGCCGGAGGCGTGGATGTATTTCCAGCGGCCGTCGAACACCATGAACAGGCGGCAGCGCTCGATCGGCTGGTTCAGCTTCAGCCGCACGTCCTGCATGGAATAGTCGTATTCGGAGAAAGCGATTTGGCGCCAATCCGGCGGCGTTGGCCCGCGCAGCAGCGGCAGCAGCGAACGTCCTTCGAGAATGTGGCCCGGCACCTGGCCGCCGAAATAATCGACGAAGGTCGGGGCGAGATCGATTCCCTCGACCAGCGCATCGCTGCGCGTGCCGCGCGTGGCGTCGGCTTCCCGGGAGGGATCGATGATGATCAGCGGGATCTTTGCGGATTGTTCGTGGAACAGGTCCTTCTCGCCCATCCAGTGATCGCCGAGATAGTCGCCATGATCGGAGGTGAACACGATCATCGTGGTGTCCAGCAGGCCGCGCTCACCTAAGAACTTCATCAGCACGCCCATCTGGTCGTCGATCTGGGTGATCAGGCCCATATAGGTCGGGATCACCTTTTCGCGGGCCTCGTCGCGCGCCATGTTGCGGGAGTAGCGCATGTCCATGTAGGCGCCGAACACCGGGTGCGGATTCTGCCGCTCGCGCTCCGCGCGGATCACCGGGATCATGTCATCGGCCGAATACATGCTGGCATAGGGCTCGGGCGCGATATAGGGCCAGTGCGGCTTGATGTAGGACAGATGCAGGCACCACGGCCGGCCGTCGGTCTCGGCCTCGCCGATGAAGTCCATCGCGCGCCGCGTCATGTAGGGCGTCTCGGAGTGCTCATCGGGCACGCGCGCGGCCTTGTCGGCGTGCACCAGCAGCCAGCCGTTCTGCAAGCTGCCATCCTCGGCAGCGCCGGAATTGGCCCAATGCTCCCAGGGATTGGTGGCTTCAAAACCCTGCTGGCGGAGATATTCGTCGTATTTCGGGCGCGGCCGCCCCGTCGGATGCAAGCCGTCGTCGCGCTCGTAAGGTTCGAAACCGCATTCGGCGACATGCACGCCGATCATCGATTCCGGCGGGATGCCGAGCGCCTTCATGCCTTCGATGTCAGGGGCCATGTGGGTCTTGCCGACCAGCACGTTGCGCACGCCGATTGTCTTGAGGTGATCACCGAGCGTGGGCTCGCCGACCCGCAGCGGCCAGCCGTTCCAGTGCGAGCCGTGCGAGCGCATGTAGCGGCCGGTGTAGAACGACATCCGCGACGGGCCGCAGATCGGCGATTGCACATAGGCCTTCGTGAACAGTACGCCGCGCTTGGCCATGGCGTCGATGTTCGGTGTCTTCAGTTTGGGATGGCCGGTGCAGCCGAGATAGTCGTAGCGAAGCTGGTCGCACATGATCCAGAGAACGTTCTTCGCGCGCGCCATGCGTTGTCCCTGCCGGTTCTTGAGCGTTTGATGCTGCGATATTGCGCGCGCCAAGACAAGCCGGTGATGCGCGCGCTCGCAGCGATACACTCCGCTGTCGTCCCCGCGAAGGCGGGGACCCATAACCACAGGGAGTTGTTTGGCGAAGATTCGTCGGTCGGTACTACGACCATTCGCAAAAAATAGATCACGCGGTATGGGTCCCCGCCTTCGCGGGGACGACGGTGGGGAGAGAGTTTACGCCGACCACGGCTCCGCTTCGGCCGCGCTCTTCGCCTTCGCAGACACCGGGCTCTCGCCGATCACATCGGCCAGCGCGCGCAACGCTTCCTTGACGCCCTGGCCGGTCGCACCGGAAATCAGCAACGGCGTCTTCTTGGCGGCGCGCTTCAGCCGGTCCTTCTGCTTCTTGAGCTCGTCCGGCTCGACCGCGTCGATCTTGTTCAGCGCGACGATCTCGATCTTGTCGGTGAGCTGGCCGCCATAGGCATCGAGCTCCTTGCGTACCGTCTTGTACGCCTTGCCGGCATGCTCGCTTGTTGCATCGATCAGGTGCAAGAGCACGCGGCAGCGCTCGACATGGCCGAGGAAGCGGTCGCCGAGGCCGGTGCCCTCATGCGCGCCTTCGATCAGCCCGGGAATGTCGGCGAGCACGAACTCGCGTCCGTCGGCATTCACGACGCCGAGCTGCGGATGCAGCGTGGTGAAGGGGTAGTCGGCGATCTTCGGCCGCGCCGCGCTGACCTTCGACAGGAAGGTCGATTTGCCGGCATTGGGCATGCCGACCAGGCCGGCATCGGCAATCAGTTTCAGCCGCAGCCAGATCCAGCGCTCCTCGCCGGGCTGGCCGGGATTGGCGTTGCGCGGGGCGCGGTTGGTCGACGATTTGAAATGCGCATTGCCGAAGCCGCCATTGCCGCCCTCAGCCAGCACGAATTTCTCGCCGACCTTGGTGAAATCGTAAATCAGCGTCTCGCGGTCCTCGTCGAAGATCTGCGTGCCCATGGGAACCTTCAGCACGATGTTCTTGCCGTTGGCGCCATGGCGGTCCGAGCCCATGCCGTTCTCGCCCTTCTGGGCCTTGAAGTGCTGCTGGTAGCGGTAGTCGATCAGCGTGTTGAGGCCGTCGGCGACCTCGATGATGACATTGCCGCCGCGGCCGCCATTGCCGCCGGAGGGACCGCCGAATTCGATGAACTTCTCGCGGCGGAACGCCACGCAGCCGTTCCCGCCGTCACCGGAGCGGATATAGACCTTTGCTTCGTCGAGGAATTTCATGGGCCATAGGTAGGCCAGCCGGCCCCCTCCGGCAACCCGAACACCCTGCGAATCGGCCGAATTTCTGGCGATTCTGCCCCTTGCTTAACCGGCCGGCCGCCGCCGGATCAGGAATTTCTGCAGTCCCTCCAGCACCAGCTCCTTGCGCTGGTTGAACACGGTGCTGCGAAGCGCCACCGTGCCGGTCGAGCGCCCCGGCACAAGCTCGGTGACTTCGAGCGCCGGATAAAGGGTGTCGTCGGCGAACACGGGTTTCAGAAAGCGGCTCGATTGCTCGAGGAAGCCGACCAGCGATTCCTCGACCAGGAACGGAAACAGGCCGGCGCCCGGCGCGGTGTGGATCAGGGTCTGGAAGCCGTGGGCGAGCAGATGCGGCATGCCGCGGGCGCGGCAATATTCCACGTCATAGTGCACGGGATGGGTGTCGCCGCTCGCGGTCTGGAATGCGGCGAACACAGCCGAGGTCTGGGTGCGGCTCGGCAGCACGAAGCGTTCGCCGACGACGAAATCCTCAAACCAGCGTTGCGTCGGGATCATGCGATGCCGGGCCGGATCGAAATCGGTCATGTCAGGCTCTCTGGTCGATGTGGCTCGTATCGCTACCGCGATGCGAAGAGTGCGACAATCCGTTCAATTCGGCGGTAGCGGGCTTGTCCCGGCGGCTCACGTCATTAAAACGACCGCAAGCGACACTGATCGCCATGATTCCGCGCTCTCTCCTTGTCATTGCGAGGAGCGAAGCGACGAAGCAATCCAGACTGCCGCTGCGGAGACAGTCTGGATTGCTTCGCTTCGCTCGCAATGACGCTTCCCACGAACGACCGCAATGCCCCTGTTCAAGAATCTCTCCGCCTATGACGATCGCTCCGCGCGCCTGGCCGGCATCGGACTCATGGTGCTGTCGATCTTCATGTTCTCGTTCGGCGATGCCATGGGCAAGTTCCTGGTCGGGACCTATTCGGTGGGGCAGCTCCTGTTCCTGCGCGCCTGCGCGGCGCTGCTGCTGCTGTCGCCCCTGATCTGGAAGCAGCGCGACCTGTTCCTGCATCTGGAGCGGCCGGGCCTGCAGCTGGTTCGCGTCGTGCTGTCGACGCTGGAAGTCGCGGCCTTCTTTCTCGCAACCGTCTATCTGCCGCTCGCCGACGTCATCACCTATTATCTCGCAGGTCCGATCTTCGTCACCGCAATGTCGGCGATCTTTCTCGGCGAGAAGGTCGGCTGGCGGCGCTGGACCGCGATCCTGATCGGCTTTTGCGGCGTCTTGATCGCGCTGCGCCCGTCTGCGCAGACGGTCAGCCTGCCGGCGCTGATCGCGCTCGGCGGCAGCCTCTCCTTCGCAACCCTGATGCTGATCACGCGCAGCCTGCGCAAGACGCCCGACATCGTGATGGCGTCCTCGCAATTCATCGGCACGTTTTCGCTGGGGGCGGTGCTGTCGGCGTTCCACTGGGTGCCGCCGACCCCTGGCAGCCTCGTGATCTTCGCGCTTGCCGGATGCGTCTCGGTGACCGCGCTGTTCTGCGTCAACCGCTCGCTCAAGCTCGCGCCGGCCAGCGTCGTGGTGCCCTATCAATATTCGATGATCGTCTGGGCCGTGATCTTCGGCTTCGTCGTGTTCGGCGACGTCCCGTCGATCGCAACACTCGTCGGCGCCGCCATCATCATCGGCGCCGGGTTCTATATCTATCTGCGCGAGCGGGATCTGGGGCGTCCCGGCGACGAAGTGAATCCGCCGGCGTAACTCTTACCCTCCCCTGGAGGGGGAGGGTCGATCGCGCGAAGCGCGAGCGGGGTGGGGTGATCTCTCCACTCGGGGACTGCTTCCGCTGAGAGACTGTCACCCCACCCCGTCTCACATTTCGCTGCGCTCAATGTGAGCCGACCCTCCCCCTCCAGGGGAGGGTAAGCTACCGCACCCGTCTTGCACTGCTCCAGCTCTTCAGCGAGGCCCACACGCCGCGCGAGAGGCGGAAGCAGTCGACGGGCGTCGAGGAGCCCAGCGCCAGGAAGCGGTGCAGCTGCACGCCGCTCCATTGGAAGCCGCACTTCTCCAGCACCTTGCGCGAGGCCGGATTGGTGACGCGCGCGCCGGCGTAGAGATGCTCGTCCTCGAACTCCTCGAAGAAGAAGTCAATCGCGCCGCGCGCGGCCTCGGTGGCAAAGCCCTGGCCCCAATGCTCGACGCCGAGCCAGTAGCCGAGCTCGGCATTGCCGGGCCTGGAGCAATCGATACCGACCATGCCGACCGGCCCGCTGTCGTGCTCGATCAGGAATACGGTCTCAGCTCCGAGCTCGGCGGTGGCGCGGATGAAGTCGGCGGCGTCGTCCTGCGAATAGGGATGCGGCAGGCGGCGGGTGTTCTCGGCGACACGGCGGTCGTTGGCGAGCCGGGCGATGGTCCTGACGTCGGCCAGCGTCGGCCGCCGCAAGGTCAGCCGCTCGGTGGCGACGACGCTGGGTCTCGCCTCGGCCAAGGTCACGCTCGAAAAATCCTGCAACATGTCCGGCTCCGTGAAAGTCACTAATTCAAAGTGAGCAACGAAAAGGGGAGGCCGGTTTCCCGCCTCCCCTTGGAGCCTTCGATCTGTTGGGATCTTCAGGACTCCGCCGGTTCAGTCGGGACCGGCGGACTCCGTTTTTGTCCACCGTCTATTCAGCAGCCTCGGCAATCGGAAGCACCGATACGAAGGTGCGGCCGTTGGCTTTGGCCTGGAACGCAACGCGGCCCTCGATCTTGGCGAACAGAGTATGATCCGTGCCCATGCCGACATTGAGGCCGGGATGCCACGTGGTGCCGCGCTGACGCGCAATGATGTTGCCGGGCGTGACGATCTCGCCGCCGAACGCCTTGATACCGAGGCGCTTGCCCTTGGAATCGCGACCGTTGCGCGATGAACCGCCTGCTTTTTTGTGAGCCATGGCTCGTCTCCGAAATCCTGCGTAGTTCTAGGTCAATTCCTTGACGGAATCATTTCAAAATTTCTCACGCTTCAATTCGTGAATTGGCGTGATCGATTTCCGTTACTCGGCGGCTTCCGCTGCCGGCGCCACCTTCTCCTTCTTCGGACGCGGGCCCTTGGTGGGCTTGGCGCCGTCGGTCAGGATCTCGCTGATGCGCAGTACGGTGATCTCGTCGCGGTAGCCGCGCTTGCGGCGCGAATTCTTGCGGCGGCGCTTCTTGAAGGCGATGACCTTGGGGCCGCGCTTGTGGTCGAGCACCTCGACCGCAACGGACGCGCCTGCCACCGTCGGAACGCCCAGCACCGGCGTGTCGCCGCCGACCACCAGAACTTCATTCAACTGCACGATCGAGCCGACTTCGCCTTCGATCTTGCCAACTTCGAGAACATCATCCGGCACGACGCGGTATTGCTTGCCGCCGGTTTTGATGACTGCGAACATCGTTCTTTCTCCGTGTTCAATCCCGGCCTCGGGACGTCTTCGTCCGGGTCGGCTTTTTGTCAGTCGCTATGGGTTTATCTGCGTTTTGCGCGGGTGGGTTTTATCCCTTTGAAAACCCACGCAAAAACAAGCGGCGCGAGAAACGCCCCGCGCCGGCTGTGGGACTTATAGCCGCGATCCGTCCAGAGTCAAGGAAAACTGGGCGAAAACCGCCCGGATTTGAAGGATTTGGCGAGAGTTGCAGCGCGTGGGCTGAATCTGCCGCCGGCGTGCAACCAACGGGTTCCCACCCCGTTGTGTCCTCGCAAATTGGACACGCGGGCAAGGGCTTATCATGGCGACGGACGAACTGGTCAAGACGACGGGCATCGCCCAGCACGGCGCGAGCCGCCTGCCGTCGGTCGATGTCGACAGCTTCAACATCGAGATCAAGGACGAGGACGGGTTTCTCGGCGACCGCGCCTCTAAGGGCGCCTTTCGCGAGATCCTCGAACAATGGCGCAAGCCCTTACGCAAGAGCGGCGAGGATCCGTTCGGCGACGAGCCGTCGGACAAGATCAGCAAGAAGCTCCTGGATGCCGTTCTGGTCGGCGACGACACCGAGGCCACCGCCGTCGTGCACAGCGCGATCGAGGACTTCGCGCAGGAGCTCGCTTATGTCACGCGGCGATTCCTCAAGACCAAGGCCTGGGCCAAGACCGAATGCATCGTGGTCGGGGGCGGCTTTCGCGCCTCTAGGCTCGGCGAGATCGCCATTGCCCGCGCCGAGATCATCCTGAAATCGGAGGGCTTCAAGGTCGATCTGGTGCCGATCCGCTTCGATCCTGACGATGCCGGCCTGATCGGAGCCCTGCACCTCGCGCCGTCCTGGATCTTCGAGGCCTATGACAGCATCCTCGCCGTCGACATCGGCGGCACCAACATCCGCTGCGGCATCGTCGAGACCCGTTGGAAGAAGGCGCCCGACCTGTCCAAGGCGATCGTCTTCAAGTCCGAGCTGTGGCGCCACGCCGACGACGAGCCGAGCCGCGAAGCCGCGGTGAAGCGGCTGGTCAAGATGCTGCAAGGCCTGGTCGAGGATGCCGCGGCCGAAGGCTTCAAGCTCGCACCCTTCATCGGCATCGCTTGTCCCGGCGTGATCAACGCGGACGGCTCGATCGAGAAGGGCGCGCAGAACCTGCCCGGCAATTGGGAAAGCAGCAAGTTCAACCTGCCGGCGAGCCTGGTCGAGGCGATTCCCAGCATCGGCGGCCACGACACCGCGATCCTGATGCACAATGACGGCGTCGTTCAGGGCCTGTCGGAAGTGCCGTTCATGCAGCATGTCCAGCGTTGGGGCGTGCTCACCATCGGCACCGGCCTCGGCAACGCGCGCTTCACCAACCGCCGCAAGGAAAGCAACGGCAAGGACAAGGACTCCGCCGAGAACGGCAAGAAAAAGGACAAGGACGGCAAGAAGGGCGACTGAGCGGCCAAGGTCGATCGGCCACGCGCCGCTGCCCACCTCTCCCGAAGGGAGAGGTCGAATGGCATCGAGAGATGCCATTCGGGTGAGGGGTTTCGGTCTCGATCATGCTGACCGCATGTCCGCCCCCGGCCTTACCGCGCCCGGGTAACCTTGACCGGTTAGGTTAAGGCACGGATTGCGTTGCGGGAAACCTGCCGCCCGCTAGGGTCTGGCCGTCGCTTCCACTCGGCCGGCGAAGCCGCCCTTCACGGCCAGTATTTCAATGAGCGGCACGGGACCGCCAGTGTTTACCGCGTCTGGCGGTCCCACCTTGTTTTCCGAACATTGGCATTTGAGAGTTTTTGCTGCTGCCATCCTTCGAGACGCCCGCCTTGGGCGGGCTCCTCAGGATGAGGGCGGAGTGCGTGGCTGCAGCTTCAACGGGCACTGACGCTGATGAGCCTCATCCTGAGGAGGCGCGTAAGCGCCGTCTCGAAGGACGAGGCGTGCGCGCAGGCCGCCGCACCAGGTCCATCGCTGCCCGAGTTCGGCCTTCTTGCACCTCAACTCCACCCCACACGCTGAAAGAATGCCGCGATCTCTGCGGCCGCGCGATCCGGATCTTCCCGATGCGGGAAGTGGCCGACGCCGGGAAACATCTCGAGATCGAGATCGCTGAAGGTCTCGGACAGCCGATCCGTCCACGCATAAGGAAACAGCGGATCGTGCTCGGCCCAGCGCACGCAGGTCGGCACCGCGATCGGCGGCAGCCGGGGCGCTTCGCCCTTCATCATCGCGACCCGCCCTTCATGCGAGGCGCGGTAATGCGCAAAGCCGCCGGCGAGGTTGCCGTCTTTCAGGAAATTGTCGGTGAAGGCGTCCAGCACATCGTCGAAGGCGCCTCTCCGGTGCGCCCAGCCTCTGAGGAAATGGCTGATATAGAGCCGGCAGCTCTCCCGGCTCGCACCGACGAGCTGTGGCGCCATCTCCATCTGGTGAAAGGACTGGTACCAGATGTGGTTGAGCCGATCGGGTGCCGCCATCCGCGCTCCGATCCCGGGATAGACGAAATCGAAGAAGAACAGCCCAGCGAATCGCTTCTGCGCCAGCCGGGCCAGGGGCTGCATGACCGCGCCGCCAACATCGTGGCCGACCACGCCGAATCGGTCGATGCCGAGCCTGTCCATCAGCGCCAGCATGTCGGCCGCGTGCCCGTCCGGCCCGTAAGGGCCATCGGGCTTGTCGCTGTCGCCGAAGCCGCGCAGATCAGGCGCTATCAGCGTGAACCGGTCCGAAAGCCTCGATATCACCGGCTCCCAGGTCAGCCAGAATTCCGGCCAGCCATGCAGCAAAAGCAGCGGTTTGCCTTTTCCGGCGCGGACCAGGTGGAAATCGGCGCCATTGGCCGTGATGGTCAGGTGCTCCATGGCGGTTCCTTTTCGAGCCGAGAGGCCAAGGGGTCGACAAGCCGGACGACAAGGGCTGAAAGAGGCAGCGGATTTTCCCCTTTCGCGCCTTGTCTGGCCCGCCATCCTCGCCTATTAACGCCCCCAACCACAGGGGCCCAGCTCCTATATGGCGCCTTCAGGAGAGGTGGCAGAGTGGTTGAATGCACCGCACTCGAAATGCGGCATAGGTGCAAGCCTATCGGGGGTTCGAATCCCTCCCTCTCCGCCAGCTCAACGACGATCCTTCCAAATAGCTCCGCAAAATCAGCCTGATGCCGGTGCCGTTCGGCCGGCCAGCACCGCCCGCGCCGTCGCCACGAAGGCCTGCGCCGCCGGCGACAGCGTTCGGCCCTGGCGCTGCAGCAGCGACACGGGTCGCGTGAGGGCGGGGCGCACGAGTGGTCTTGCGATCAGTGTCGGGAACTGGTCGGCCGGCAGCATCGTCGCGGGAAGGATCGCGAGACCGAGGCCCTGCGCCGTCATGGCGAGGGCGGTGTTGATCAGGGTCACTTCATAGGTCGGATCGAGGTGCTTGCCCTGCGCGCTCAGGGCCTGATCGATCTGCATGCGGATCCGCGTCTCCCGGCGCATCGCGATGGTCGGCAGTTGCGCCAGCTCGTCCCAGGTGAGGGAGCGACGTGCGGCGAAGTCCGCGGTGCGGCGGCCGATCGCGCTCAGGCGGCCGCTTGTCAGTGTCTCGATCGTCAAGTCCGCGAATTCGCCTTCCACGCTGCCGATCGCGAACTCGGCATCGGTCGTGGCCAGCCGTGGCACGAGATCGTCGGCGGCAACATCCCGCATGTCGATCTCGATGCCGGGATGGCTGGCGCGGAATTTCGCCAGCACCATGGGCAGCAGCGCCGATGCGGTGCCGGCCGAGGCGAGAAACGCGACGCGGCCGGCGCGGGCCTGCGCGAGGTCGCGCATGCGGCGCGACAGGCCTTGCGCATCGCTCAGCATACGTTCGGCGGCGTGGAACGCCTCGTCGGCAGCCAGCGTCGGCTGCACCAAACGCGTGGAGCGGTCGAACAGCTTGACGCCGAGCTGGGTCTCGAGCTGCTGGATCAACAGGCTCGCCGCCGATTGCGTAATGCCGAGCTCGCGGGCGGCCCGCGTGATGCTGCGCGTCCGGTACACGCCGGTGAAGGCCTCCAGTTGGCGCAAGGTGACATTCATCGGAAAAGCTCATGAATTGATGAGTACTTTCCGGCTTATCTCATAAGCGGGCCTGCAATAAAATGCATGATGTGCGGGCGGACAGAATCCGCGGCAAGGATTGGAGCGAGCATGAGAGCGCAAGTGCTGGTGGTGGGCGCCGGGCCCGTCGGATTGACTGCGGCGATGGATCTCGCCTCGCGCGGGATCGACGTCGTCGTCGCGGAGATCCGCCACGCCGGCGATCCGCCCAGCGTCAAGTGCAATCACGTGTCGGCGCGCTCGATGGAGATTTTTCGACGGCTCGGAATTGCCGCCAAGCTGCGCGATGCGGGACTTCCTGCGGACTTTCCCAATGATTGCTCCTATCGGACCACGGCGACCGGGATCGAGCTTTGCCGCATCGACATTCCCTCCCGCGCGCGCCGCTATAGCGCGACGGGCGGCCCCGACACCTGGTGGCCGACGCCCGAGCCGCCGCACCGGATCAACCAGGTCTATCTCGAGCCGATCCTGTTCAGCCATGCCGCCGCGCAGCCGCGCATCAAGATCCTGCCGCGCACCGAAATCACCGACATCGAGCAGCACGATGACCACGTCGTCGCGCTGGCGCGCGATCTCGACAGCGGACATGCGCTTCGCATCGAAGCCAGCTTCGTGATCGGCTGCGACGGCAGCCGATCCCTCGTTCGGAAAGCGATCGGTGCCAGCCTGTCCGGCACGCCGGTGATCCAGCGCGTGCAGTCGACCTTCATCGAGGCCCCGCAACTGAAGGAGTTGATGGGCGCACACAAGCCGGCCTGGATGGTGCTCGCGCTCAACCCGCGCCGCTCCGGCACCGTTGTTGCGATCGACGGTCACGACCGCTGGCTGATCCACAACCACCTGAAGCCCGACGAGCCCGAGTTCGATTCGGTCGATCGCGACTGGGCCATCCGCGCCATCCTCGGCGTCGACGAGCGCTTCGAATACCGCGTGCTCAGCAAGGAGGATTGGGTCGGACGCCGCCTCGTGGCCGATCGTTTCCGCGACCGCAGGGTCTTCATCTGCGGCGACGCCGCGCATCTGTGGATGCCCTATGCCGGCTACGGCATGAATGCGGGCATTGCGGATGCCGTCGATCTCTGCTGGCAATTGGCGGCGCATCTGAACGGCTGGGCGCCGGCTGCGATCCTCGATGCCTATGAGGCGGAGCGCCAGCCCATCACCGAGCAGGTGTCGCGCTTTGCGATGGACCATGCGATGAAGATGATGGCGCAGCGCGGCGGCGTACCTTCGGAGATCGAGGACGACACGCCGCGCGGCCATGCGGCGCGCGCCGCGCTGGCGAGAGCGGCCTATGATCTCAACGTGCAGCAATATTGCTGTGCCGGCCTCAACTTCGGCTATTATTACGATGCCTCGCCGATCATCGCATATGACGGCGAGACGCCGCCGCCCTATGCGATGGGCAGCTTCACGCCCTCCAGCGTGCCGGGCGCTCGCGCGCCGCACCTGTTCCTGCGCGACGGACGCTCGCTCTACGACGCCTTCGGCCCCGGCTACACATTGCTGCGGTTCGACCCGGCCATCGATGTGACGCGGCTACAAGACGCTGCAAAGGAGCGGGGCGTGCCGCTGGCGCTGGTCGACGTTGCGCCGGAGGAGGCGAACGGCGCCTATGCCGAGAAGCTCGTGCTGGCGCGGCCCGACCAGCACATCGCCTGGCGCGGGCAGTCCGCGCCGGAGAACCCGCTGGGCCTGCTGGCACGTATCACTGGCGCTGCGGCGTAAGACGACACCGAGCGGACGGCCTGGCGGCGCAGCTCGCCAGGCCGACTTTCAAAAGCAGGAACGCATGGAGGAGGAGAGCGTGTTTCACGTTGCAAGGCGCCGCATCCTGGCCGCGCTGACGGCCGCGACTTTCGCGGTGTTGCCGCCGGCGGCGGCCCGAGCCGCATATCCCGAGCAATTGATCAAGATCATCGTGACCTTCCCGCCCGGCGGCAGCGCCGACACCGTCATCCGCGCGCTCGAGCCGCTGGTCACAGCCGAGCTCAAGCAGAGCCTGGTGATCGAGAACCGCGCCGGCGCCGGCGGCAACATCGGCATGGCCGCGGTCGCGCAGGCGAGGCCGGACGGCTACACGCTCGGCGTGGCGCCGGCAGGCGCGCTGACGGTGAATCCACACCTCAACGCCGCGATGCCGTTCGCGCTGAAGGATCTCGCGCCCATCACCCTGCTCGCGGAAATTCCCTTTGTGCTGGTCGCATCCGCGAATATCCCGGCGCGTAACACCGCGGAGACGATCGCGCTCGCCAAGGCGAGGCCAGGTGCGCTGTCGATCGGGCATGGCGGCAACTCGACGGCGATGCATTTGACCGCCGCGCTGTTCACGCACAAGACCGGAATCGCGATGGAGCTGGTCCCGTATCGCGGGACGGCGCCGGCGGCGGTCGATGTTCTCGCAGGGCATGTCCCCTTCGCGGTGCTGGATATTCCGGCATCGCGGCAGTTGATCCTCGATGGCAAGCTCAACGCGATCGGCGTTTCCTCCGCCCGCCGCCTTTCATCCTTGCCCGATGTGCCGACGCTGGCCGAGAGCGGCATTGCGGGTTTCGAATCCGTCGGCTGGTTCGGGCTCGTTGCGCCCGCCGGCACGCCTGCGGATGTCATGGGACGGCTGAACGACGCCTTCACCAAGGCGCTGAAGGATCCTTCCGTGGCGGAGAAGATCCGGACCCTCGGCGCGGAGCCTGCGCCGACCTCGCCGGAGCAGTTCGGCCGCTTCATTGAGAGCGAGAGCACGAAATGGGGCAAGCTGATCAGCGAGGCCGGCATCAAGGCAAACTAGAGCGGGCTTGAGGGATTGCCGCGGCTCGTTCACCTCTCCCGCTTGCGGGAGAGGTCGGCGCGAAGCGCCGGGTGAGGGCTTTCTCCTCTTGGGGATTGTCCCATTGCGGAAACACCTTCTCCCCAACCCTCTCCCGCAAGCGGGAGAGGGAGCGCACGTTCGTTTTTGCGGCGATCGAGCCTCATTTCACTGCGCGCTAGCGCTTTCCGCTCGGCCGATAACGCACGTGATCGATCAGCGCGCGCAGCTTCGGCGGAAGATTCCGCCGATCCGGAAAGTAGAGGAAGAAGCCGGGGAAGAACGGGCAATATTCCTCCAGCACGGGCACCAATTCTCCTCGTTCGATATAGGATCGAAACGTTTCCTCCATGCCGAATGTCAGGCCGCCTCCCGCGCAGGCGGTCCGCACCATGACCCACATGTCGTTGGTCGTGATCCTCGGCTCCACCGCGACGTCGAACTCGCGCCCTCCTTCCGCAAATTCCCAGCGGTAGGGAGCGACGTGCGGCGCCGGCCGCCACCCGATGCAGCAATGCTGCGCAAGCTCGCGCGGATGAGAGGGGGCGCCGAACCGTTCCAGATAGGCCGGAGCGGCCACGACCAGCTGGCGCTGATCGCCCGAGACCGGCACGGCGATCATGTCCTGCTCGATCACTTCGCCGAGCCGGACGCCTGCATCAAAGCCCTCGGCCACGATGTCGAATTCGTCATCGGTCACGGTCACGTCAACCCGCACGCCGGGATTGGCGTGCGTGAATTCGGCCAGCAATGGACCGCGAATGAAACGCTCGGCGATCGATGAGACGGCGAGACGCAGCTGCCCCGTCGGCTGCGCGTCACGGTCGCGGGCGCCATTGATCGCCTGTTCGACTTCGGCGAGCGCCGGCGCCACGCGCTGATGCAAGCGCACGCCGGCTTCGGTGAGACTGACGCTGCGCGTCGTGCGCTGGACGAGAGCCACGCCCAACTGGTCTTCCATGCGTCGGACAGCTTGGCTCACGGCGGATCGTGTCACGCCGAGCCGCTCGGCGGCGCCACGGAAGCTCTTGGCTTCCGCGACCGCGATGAAAACGGCGACGAGGTTCAGGTCGGTGGTCATTGGTTAGCTAGGCTTACCACCCCAGTCATCATTGGCCAACTTCTCCCACCTCTCACCGGGGACTACCTCCGAACCACACGAAGGAGGCTCTGATGACGTCGCTCGATCAATACCGCCTGCTTGGCCGCTCCGGCCTGCGCATATCTCGCCTTGCCCTGGGCACGATGACCTTCGGGACCGAGTGGGGATGGGGATCCGATGCCGATGAGGCACGGCGGATCTTCGATCTGTACGTCGACCGCGGCGGCAATTTCATCGACACCGCGGTGAACTACACCAATGGCGCTTCCGAGCGCTTGGTCGGCCAGTTCGCACGGGACAAGCGCGATCGCCTCGTGCTCGCGACCAAGTTCACCATGGCCCGCGATCCCGGCAACCCCAATTCCGGCGGCAACCACCGGCTCAACATGGTTCGTTCCGTGGAGCAGAGCCTGCGGCAACTCGATACGGACCGCATCGACCTGCTTTACCTCCACAGCTGGGATGCGACGACGCAGCCGGATGAGGTGATGCGCGGCCTGGACGATCTCGTGCGCACCGGAAAGATTTTGTACGTCGGCATCTGCAACACGCCGGCTTGGCGCATTTCACAGCTGCAGACGATGGCAGATCTGCGCGGTTGGTCGCCCTTCGTTGCCCTCCAGATCGAATACAATCTGGTCGAGCGCACCGTCGAACATGAACTCATCCCGCTAGCAGCAGCCCTCGGCCTGGGCGTGCTGCCCTGGTCGCCCCTCGGCGGCGGCGTGCTCACCGGCAAGTACACCCGCGCCGATCTCAGGGATTCTCAGGAACGGGCGGTCGGAACCACACGCGCCTCGATCATCGCGTCGTCCGGCCTTCTCAACGAGCGATCGCTCGCCGCGGCCGAAACGGTGCGAACCATCGCCTCGGAGCTCGGCGCAACGTCCTCGCAGGTAGCCATCGCATGGACGCTGGCCAATCCGGCGGTCACCGCGCCGGTGATCGGCGCCCGCACGCTGGACCAGGCGGAAGACAATTTCGGCGCGGTCGGGATCTCGCTTTCTCCTGAGCAAATGGCGCGCCTCGACCAGGCGACCGCGCCAGATCCGATCTTTCCAGGCCGCTTCTTGCGCCGCCCCATGGTGGAGCAACTCATCTTTGGCGGCGCCAGCGTCGCGCGGCGCGGCTAGATCGGGCAACAACACGTCGCCGATCTCGACCGAGCACGCGTGCATCACTTCGGGGCAGGACGACATCTTGCACCAGAAAGGGAGACACAATGGCAGTCATGGTCAATCGCGTACTTGCGTGGTGCGTCTATGCGGTCATCTTCACGGCATCCAGCCTGACAACGGCCGCGCCTTGCGGACAGGCCAGTTCGGTGCAGGGTGACAACAAGCGGATCGTCGCCGACGCATTCGATCGATGGGCGGCGGGAGGAACCACCTTCTTCAATGATCTGCTGCACGAAAACGTGGTGTGGCGCATCAAGGGATCCGGTCCAAGCGCCGGCGAGTTCAGAGGGCGCGAGGTGTTCCTCGATCGCGCGGTTCGCCCGTTCGCCAGCCGATTGTCGACACCGGTGCGTCCTACTGCCGTGAGGATCTTCGCCGATGGTGATCACGTCATCGCGCATTGGGAAGGCAGCGGCGTGGCCCGTGACGGCAGGCCTTACGCGAACAGTTATGCGTGGATCATGCTCATGCAGGATGGCAAGGCGGCCGAGGTCACGGCCTATCTCGACCTCGTACCCTATGACGACGTCCTGCGGCGTATTCCTTCGTCAGCGCAATAGGCGGGGTGCGAGTAGGTTTGATCGCGACAAGGGAAGGTGCGCTCCCTCCCCCGCTTGCGGGGGAGGGGTGGGGAGAGGGTGTCTCCGCGCTGGGATTATCGAGATTAACTGAGGACGTCCCTGCGCGGCGAGAGCCCTCACCCGCCGCGCTCTGCGAGCGCGATAGCGGAGGCTATGCCTCGGCGTCCTTTTGAAGGACGGCCGCCGAAGGCGGCCTATGCTCTCCCGCAAGCGGGAGAGGCGGAGCAAGCCTGCAGACGATCCGATACGGCGTTGTCGATGCCGGCCGTAATCGCCCTCCCGTAGACCTTGTCAACACGCGAAATCATCAGGATGATCTCCGCATCGTAGCATCGCTTGCGAGGCCTTCATGCGAAAATGCGAAGTCGCCGTGCTGGGTCTGGGGCTCATGGGCGGAGCAGCGCTGGGCGCATTGCTGGATGCCGGCGTCGATGCGCTCGGCTTCGACCCTGTCGCAGCAGGTTCGGATCGAGGCTCGTCACATGGGTCATGTCGCATTTTCCGTCGCTTCAATTTCGAAAACCCCAACTACACCAGCCTGAGCGACGAGGCGCATGCCGGCTGGATCCGGATGCAGAGCGAAAGCGGTCAAACAATTCTGACGGACACTCCTATTCTGGAGGCCGGCCGTCCCGGCTCCGCCATGGTGGCGTCCTCGCGCGCGGCCGCGATCGCGAAAGGGCGTCCGGATCCGATGTTGACCGCGGCTCAAGCGAACAAGGAATTTCCGGCTTTCAGCCTGCCGCACGATTGGGACGTCGTCGTGCAGGACGGTGGCGCGATCCTGCGGACCGAGGTCGTCATGACACTGATGCGCGCACGCGCCGGAAATCGTGTGATTCCGGAACGCGCGAGCTTCGCGCCGCACCACGACGGCGTATCGATCCGCACGGCGACCGAAGAGTTCTTCGCCGAGCGCGCGATTCTGGCGCTTGGCCCATGGCTCGGTCGCGCACTCCCGCCACTAGCCGCGCTGCTCAACGTGACCCGACAGGCGGTCGGGTGGTTCGCGCCTGCTAGCCCCGACACTGTGGCGCTCGGTCGTTTCCCGATCTTCATTCTGGACCGAGGTCCTGATGACATGGTCTACGGCTTTCCGGACTTCGAACAGCGCGGCGTTAAAGCTGCGCCTCACAACCACGGGCCCGTGGTCGGCCCCGACGACTGGGGTCCGCACGCCAGCGATGCCGAACTCCGCCCCATCGGCGAAGCGCTGGCCGCCCTCGTCCCGGGCGCGGCCGGGCCCATCATCGATCGCGACGTCTGCCTCTACACCAACACCGCGCCCGCCGACCGCCGGCTAGACGCGGGCGAGGAATTCATCATCGATCGCTGGCCGGAGTCCCGCCTGATCGTCTGCTCCGCGTGTTCAGGCCATGGTGCGAAGTTCGCGCCCGCCATCGGGCAAAGGCTTGCCCGCCTTGCCACCGATCCGTCCTACGAAGCAGAACCCTTCTTTCAGCTTTCGCGCTATTCTCGATTTGCCTGAGCGGTTGCTGGATGTTGCGGTGACAATGCACGCGCACCGTCCGGCGGCAAACGCCTTCAAGAGACCCGAGCCAGAGCCCTGCCTGTGCGACCTCGTGCGATCTTGGCACTATGCTCCTGTTTTGCCCGACGAAGCAAATGACGGGAGATTCCTCGGCTTTTTGGCTCCCGAAATCCTGTCCGGCCCGCACCTGATCCAGCCCTCCGCGTAACCCATTGATCTTGCAACCCCCGTCTACTGTGCATGGGGTTGTTTTCGCACTTTTGTTGTTCCATGGCTGAACGCGAAGCGTTCAACCCTCACGGCACGCCCCCACCAAGCGAGACCAACATGCACTCTTCCGCCAGCGGCTGGGGCAACGGGCTCCTCGGCGTCATCATCTTCAGCGGCTCGTTGCCGGCGACGCGCGTGGCCGTCGGCGGCTTCTCGGCGCTGTTCCTGACCTCGGCGCGCGCCGTCATCGCGGCGCTGATCGGTGCGGCGGTGCTCGGCCTGCTCCGGCAGGCGCGGCCGCAGCGGCAGGATCTCGCCTCGCTCACCATCGTCGCGATCGGCGTCGTGATCGGCTTTCCCCTGCTGACGGCGCTCGCGCTCCAGCACATCACGTCCGCGCGGTCGATCGTCTTCATCGGCCTGTTGCCGCTGTCGACCGCGATCTTCGCCGTGCTGCGCGGCGGCGAGCGGCCGCGGCCGCCGTTCTGGCTGTTCGCTGGTCTCGGCAGCGCCACGGTGGCCGGCTTTGCCCTCGCCGGCGACGGCGTGGCCTCGCTCGCCGGCGATCTCCTGATGGTCGCCGCGATCGTGCTGTGCGGCCTCGGCTATGCCGAAGGCGCCGCGCTGTCGCGCCGCCTCGGCGGCTGGCAGGTGATCTCCTGGGCGCTGCTCCTCGCGCTGCCGCTGATGCTGGCGCTCGCAGTTCTGACGTGGCCGCCCGTCTGGAGCGGCATCAGTGGGCCCGCCTGGGTCGGGCTCGCTTATGTCTCCGTCTTCAGCATGTTCGTCGGCTTCATCTTCTGGTACCGCGGGCTCGCCATCGGCGGCATTGCCCGCGTCGGCCAGCTGCAGCAGCTACAGCCGTTCTTCGGTCTCGCGCTCGCAGCTCTTCTGCTGCACGAGCCGGTCGCAGGAAGCATGATCGCCGCGACCGCGATCGTGGTCGCCTGCGTCTTCTTCGCGCGGCGGTTTGCGTGAGGACAACCCGCTTCGTTACTTCCTGCCGGATTGAGGCTTTTCGATCCCGGGCAATCGCGCGATCTGCTCGGCGAGGAAATCGACCAGGAGGCGCACGCGCGCAACGCCGGACCGCTCCGGCACGATCAGCATGTTCAGCGGAACGGGCGGCGGCGAATAGTCCGGCAGCACGCGTTCGAGGCTGCCGTCGGCGAGAAGGTCGTTGACCAGCCAAAGATGCGCCGGCGCAATGCCGCGGCCCGCCGCGAGCGCCTCACGCGCGGCCAGCCCGTGATCCAGGCGCAGCCGCCCGCTGAAGGGGATCGCATGGCGGCCTCCGCGGCGGCCCTGCAGCACGAGGACGTCGCTGCCGGCGATGTTGGACATGCGAACGCCCTCGTGATGGGCGAGGTCTTGCGGGCGCGCGGGCCGGCCACGCGCGGCAAGATAGCCGGGTGCGGCCACGAGCAGCCGCCGCGACTGGCCAAGCGACTTCAGCTTCATCGTGCTTTCGGCGAGCGGCCCCAAACGGAGTGCGACATCGACGCCCTCCCGGACGAGGTCGATCCGCTCGTCGGTCAGGCTGAGGTCGACCGACACGTCCGGATAGATGTCCTGGAAGGCGAAGATGAAACGGCTGACGTGGAGCACGCCGAACGCCGCGGTGCAGGAGACCCGGACAGTTCCGGCCGGCGCGCCGCGCGTCGAGCGCGCCTCGTCGCCGGCCTGCTCGACGAGACGCAGGATATGCACGCAGTCGGCGTAGTAATTGCGGCCCTCCGCCGTCATGGTGACCCTGCGCGTGGTCCTGGTGAGCAGCGGCACGCCGACCGCCTGCTCCAGCTCTCGAATGTGCCGCGTCACCGTGGATTGGCCGACCCGGAGCTCGCGCGCGACCGCGGACAGGCTTCCGCGCTCGGCGACGCGCACGAAGCTGCGCATGCGCTCGAGCGTGACCTCCGACCTATCCATTTTCCGGCACAATCTTATCCATTGGCCGCTTCTACCGGATCGCGGTCCCGGGCGCTATCTGCCGATCCCAAATCATCAATCCAATGGTGCTGACATGAAAGTGTTGATCGTCTTTGCTCATCCCGAAGCGCGCTCGCTGAATGGTTCGCTCAGGGATGTCGCCATCAGAGAGCTCGAGGCCCAGGGCCACGACGTGCGGGTCTCCGACCTCTATGCCGAGGGCTGGAAGTCCGAGGTCGGTCGCGGCGACTTCCCGTCGCTGCCGATCGATGGGCGTCTCGGGGTCGCCGCGGCATCCAAGCAGGCGTTCGAGGCGGGCACGCTGACCGCCGACGTCAAGGGCGAGATCGAGAAGCTGCTGTGGGCGGATGCTCTGATTCTCCAATTTCCGCTGTGGTGGTTCAGCATGCCTGCGATCCTCAAGGGCTGGGTCGACCGCGTGTTCGCCTACGGCTTCGCCTATGGTGTCGGCGAGCACAGCGACAGGCGCTGGGGTGACCGTTACGGCGAGGGCACCTTGGCCGGCAAACGCGCGATGCTGATCGTGACCGCCGGCGGCTGGCAGGACCATTATTCCGCCCGCGGCATCAACGGGCCGATCGACGACCTGCTGTTTCCGATCAATCACGGCATTCTCTATTATCCCGGCTATGACGTCCTGCCGCCGTTCGTGGCCTATCAGGTCGACAAGCTCGATGAAGCCGCTTTCGGCGCGACGGCCGAACGCCTGCGCGAGAGGATGAGAACGCTCGCGACGACGTCACCGATTCCCTATCGGCGCCAGAATGGCGGCGATTACGTCATCCCGAGCATGCAGCTCCGCGCCGGGCTCGAGTCGCCCGGGGCGCGCGGTTTCGCGCTCCACCTCGATCGACCTGATGAATGCGGCGCGGCGGACAAGCCTGGCGTGATTCGATCGACGACAAATCTCCGCGCCGCAACCGCGTAGTTGCGAGACGGCTCGCGTCGCGCTCTCGAGGCTGGGAGCGCGACGCGCTCATCCCATCACGGTTCGCGTCAGCGCGCTCCGTGCAAACTTCTTCAGCGGCATCGGCTTGCCGAACAGAAAGCCCTGCACGAGGTCGAAGCCGAGCTCGTTCGCGGCGACGAGATCGGCGCGGCTTTCGACCCCTTGCGCCACCGCGCGCGCGCCAAAGCCCTGCGCCAGCTCGACGATGTGACGGCACACCGTGCGCTTCAGCCGGTCGCCGCCGCTACCGGTGACGAATTGCCGATCGGCCTTCAGCTTGACGAAGGGAATCTTGTCCAGGTCCATCAGCGAGGGCCAGTTGGCGCCGAGATTGTCGATCGACAGGCCGATATTATGCAGGCCGACCTCGCGCGCGACCTCGCCCAGGAGATCGAGCTCGCGGATCGCCTCCTCGCTGTCGATCTCGACCGTCAGTCCGCCGAAGGCCGGGTGCGTCGGCACGCGGCGGCAGAGATCGCGCACGGCCTGCGGCTCCCTGAGATAGGAGGCGGGAAGATTGATCGACAGGTCGACCGGACTTTGTTGCTCCAAAAGATAGTGCCAGTCCTGCATGGCGCGATCGATCACGAACTCCGACAGCGCGCGAAAATGCGGATCGTGCGGCTCCGGGATGAAATAGGCCGGCGGCACCACGCCCCAGGTCGGATGCCGCATCCGCACCAAGGCCTCGGCGCCGTTGCGGACCAGCGTGCGCGCGTCGATCTTGGGCTGGTACCAGAGCTCGAGCCAGCCGGCGTGCAAGGCCTCGCCGACATGCACGGCCGGGCTCGGCGCCGGCTCTTCCGGCAGCAGCATGGCAACGCGCTCGCGCAGCGTCTCCGCGGCAAAGGGCGTCGTCAGCGGCGGCAGCATCGCAAGGCCGTATTCCTCACCGACCTGCCGCACCGCTTTGACGATGATCGAATCGCGGGCGCCGACGGCGAGAACCTTGCCGGCAAATGCCTCGCGCACCAGGATTTCGAGGAATCGTCCCGGCTCGATGCCGTCGGCGGCGACGCCGAGCAGGATCAGGTCGGGCAGTTCGCTGGCGAGCACGGTCTGCAGCTCGTCGGCGCTGGCGCATTCGCAGGTGACGAAGCCGAGATCTTCGAGGATCTCGCTGAGAAAGGCGCGCAAGTGACGCTTGCTGTCGGCCACGCAGGCGCGCGGCGTCACCTTTCGTCGTCCGAAGGTCACAGGCCTTCGTCCGACGAGCTCAATCATCCCATCGTTCATTGCAACACCACTCCCGTTCCGTGACGGTTTCATAACCGCGGAGCGTGGGTTCAAATAAGGAGAGCTTCACATCGTTCTTGAATTATCTGAGTAACGTTAAGCCCTGCAATTCGAGCTAATTTGTCGACAGATTCTTCGAAATGAATTCGCATACCCGAGCACCACACGCGCAGCGCCGGTTGTTGCAGGTGAAATGCCTGCGCGCGCGATCGGCGCGCGACTTGCCGCTCGACGGCGTCGAGGGATGCACGCGCGCGGTTGCTCCGAGGCGGCGATCAAGCCGGCGCAGCGTTAATCGACGGCGACTTTCAACTCGCGCCTTCCCGCGATGCGCGCGTCGCGGCCTTCCGCGCGTGACGATTCTGCGACAACGGGTCCGGGCTAGCGGCCAAGAATGTGAAGTACATCACACGCGCATTGCTGCACTCGCGCTAAAGGTTCCCCGAGCTGGTGGAGGGCTGTCGAGGACTACAGCTATGTCGATGCGGCGAATGATGTATTGGTGGTTCAGGTTCGTGCTGTCAGGGCGATTCATGGATCGCTTCCTGTGCCTGCCGCGTTAGCCGCGCTGTGCACCGTGGCCTTCGCGGCCGGACCCGATCTAGGTCTGCCCGATCAATTTGCGGAACGCCGCCGCGCCGTCCTGCATCGCGTCGCGTCCCTTCCAGGCCAGATAGCTCAGCTTGCCGCCGATCGTGTCGTGGCTGCGCAGCCGCCGCGAGCCGAGAATGTGGCCGACATTGGAGGGGAAGCGGCTCACCTCGGCGGAGACCAGCGCCGCGATCGCGTCCATCAATTGCTGGAGGCGGACGCCCCATTCGCAATGCTCGATGCCGTCGATGCGAACCTTGAGCGCATATTCGGTGTCATAGATTTCGGCGAGCAGGTCGCGGGCGATCAGCACCCGGTTGTGCCGGAGTGCGACGCGAAGTGCGAGGCGCTTGTCGTCGAGCCGGTCGAGGACCATCGGCACGACGCAGGCATAGGGTGTGGCGGCGACGTCCGCGGCGGCCTTGCTCGCAGCCGCCCTGGTGGCAAGCCGCACCAATTGCCATGAGGTCTTCAGTCGTCGCGCCACCAGCGCCAGCGCGAAGGGCAGCGCCTGGGGATGGGCCTTCTTGAAGGCGTCGAGCTGCGCGGTGATCTGGGCGACTTGGCCATCGTCGAACTTCGCGATCTTCTCGGGCAGCTTCGCGTTGAACTTCGGTAGCGCATCGCCGGCGCGCAACACATGCAGCATCTTCACGACGTCGTCGAAAGCGGTGCGCGAGGCCGTATATTGCCCGAGCTTGGCGCGCGCAGATTCGGCGCTCTCGGGCGAATTGAGCGTGCTCTCGAGGACCTTGACGACCTTGGTCTGGAAGGTCGAGGCGATCTTCTGCACTTCCTTGGGGTTGTTGGCGGCGACCTGGTCGCCGATCGCCTTGATGTAGTCGCGCGCCATGGTCGGCAGCAGGTCGCGGCAGATCCACTCCCAGATCGGGGTGAGGGTGTTGCGCGAGATCCGCCCCATGTTGGCATGCTCGGGCGCGCCGTCGATCAGCAGCAGCTCCAGCGGTGCGAAGAAATAGCGCGACGGGCTGGTGGCGCGCGCCTGGCTCGATCCGTCCTTGCGGAATTCGGCGCGCAAGCGCGCCTGGATGTCGGCCGAACCGGGCATGTCGATGCCGCACAGCTCGAGCCGCTCGAGCTCGCTGAGCAGACAGCTGCGCGACAGCGGCGTCAGCCTCTGCAGAAATTCCGACAGCCGATCGATCTCGTCCATGGCACGCAATCTTTCGCAGCGTGGCCCGCGGGCTTGCGGGCCCAATGCGTGGAGGCATTTGCGCGCTCTCAACCTCCCTAGAGAAGCAAGTCGCCGTTAATTAATCCGTAAAATCCGGGGGGCGGATGTCGGAGCAAGGCGGCCGCACGAGGAGCTTTTCCTCGTCCGAGACCAGGATCTGGGCAGAAAACTCAACCGCTACATGGTCGCGTGCGACGTCGCGCAAGCACAAATTGTGCCGAAGCCGTCATTTTAGCGTAAAAGGGCCCAAATCACCGTAGTCTTACGGAGCAGAAAGTTAACCACAGACCCGCCCCGGTTCCGGTAAACGAGTGACATGGGGTCACAGAATGATACGGCCACCGATTCGCGGCCGTCGGAATGGCACGAAAGCGCTGCTTCAGCTGAAGAGCCCGATTTCGTCCGTCTGAGCGCCGTTCGTGCGCAGGCGGCCGACGAAATGGCGGCTGCGATCGCTCGCGAGCTCAACGGCCCCCTGACCGCGCTGCTGCTCTACATGGGCGAGATCAAGCATCACAGCGATCAGCTCGTCCCCGCCATGGGCGATCGTGCCTATCTGCAGCGGGTGGTGGAGAACGCGCTGGCACAGACCGAGCGCGTTTGCGGCCTGGTCAAGCAGCTCGCCGGCGCTCACAAGGGCGGCTTGTCGGCCCCGTCCAGCACCGAGGAGGCAGAATCGAGGGCCGCCCGCGTGCTGCAGCCGCCGCGCGCACCGAGCGCCGATCTTCTCGGCCCGTCCGGCCAGAAGCGGCTGACCAAGCGCGAGCGCGAGGTGCTGAGGCTGATCAGCGAAGGCTACTCGAACAAGCAGGGCGCGCTGCGCATGCAGATCAGTCCGCGCACCTTCGAGAGTCATCGCGCCGAGGCGATGCGCAAGCTCGGTGCGCGCAACACCGCGGACCTCGTCCGTGCGGCGCTCTTGCATGCGATCGACTGATCCGGGCTGGTTGCGCCGCCCTCGGGCGGCGCGGACGAGATGCCGAAGATCCATCTCGATAGTTTGGAAATCCGCGCTCAGAAATAGTCTTCGGCGAACGGACGTGCGCGCGGGGCGGGACGCAGCGGTTTGATCTCTTCCTTCGGCGCGCTCGGAATGATCGTGATGGTCCAGCGGGGAGGCATGCTCGATTCCTGCTCCAGCACCGAGCGCACGAAACCGGTCACGGTCGACTCGCCGGCCCTGACCGTCGCCATCCGGCCGTTGAACTGTGCGATGCGGAAGCGACGAACCTCCTTCTGGTCGGCGGTCTCGTAGGTGAACATGGAAAACCCTCCTGGTTTTCCGGGACTATCGCCAGCTATGATTAGCCATCTGTGAAAATCGCAAACCGTAGAAGTACGGCGGGAATACACGCGCCGGTAGTTCGGGAGCGCTTTTACGCGAAGTAGCGCGACGAGGGCGCGCCAAAAAGCGAACTAGCCTTGCGGCTCCTGCGCATGCGCGGCGGCGTAGGCCGCATCCATCAGGTCCAGCATCGCGTGGAATTCGGCCTCGCCGAGGCTTTCCGCGGTTTTCTCCAGCCGCAGTGCCAGCGCTGCGAGCCTGAGATAGCCGAACGTTCCGGCCGCGCTCTTCAACGAATGCGCTTCGCGCGCGATCTTGGCGTGGTGCTGCGCAGGCGAGAGCGTGCGGAACAATTGCAGGCGTGCGCAGGTCTCGCTCCAGAACACGTCCCGCACTTCAGTGGCACCGTCCTCGCCGATCTCGCGCACCAGCGCTTCGTACGCCCGCGGCTCGCGCGCGGGTTCGGCATCGAGCGCCATCGCAGGCGCGACGGTGACGTCAAACATGGCCTTGCCTGCCTTGATCACGGTTCGTTGTCGCGCGGCACGTCGCCGCCCGAGGCATGTCGCGTATCTACGGCATTCGAATTTCAGTTCCGGTAGCGGGATGGCCGGTGTTTGCAGGCCGACTTTAGCGCCCGGTTTACCAAGCGGGCGGCGCTCAGTGCGGGCCGAGCAGCCGGTCGTACTGGCCCTTCACGGCGGCGTAGCATTCGCATGCCGTCTGGCGCAGCCCGTCGAGGTTGGTGATCTGGATGTGCCCGCGGCTGTAGTGGATGAAATTGGCCTGCTGCAGCGAGTTGGCGACCAGCGACACGCTGTTGCGCCGGGCTCCGATCATCTGGGCCATGGTCTCCTGGGTCAGCAGCAGACGCGACTCGCCCGACAGATCATGAGTGTGCAGCAGGCAGCGCGACAGCCGCGACTCCACCGGATGGGCGGCGTTGCAGCCCGCGGTCTGCTGCACCTGGGCGTAGACCGCCAGCCCGTGGCGCGAGAGCTGTGCGCGCAGGGTGCTGCTCTGGTCGGCGGCCATGCGCAGGCGGTCCAGATCCACCACCGAGGCGACGCCGGGCACCAGCACGATGGCCGTGTTCAACGCACACGCATCGCCCACGATTGCGAGCGTCCCGAGCAGGCTGTCGCGGCCGATCATGGCGACTTGCACATGCTCGCCCTTGGCCAGTTCCACGACCAGCGAGATGACGCCGCGGTGAGGAAAATAGGCGCGCCTGAGCGTCTCGCCGGTCTCGACCAGCACCGCCTCGTGGGGCAGATCCGCCGTTCGCAGGTGCGGGCGGATCAATTCATAATCGTCCGCCGACAATGCGGACAGGAAACCGTTGGATGGACGCATCATCGTTTCCAAGGCTGCCTCCCCGTTCCCATGCGCCTTCGAATTCGCAGCGCGCGGATGACGTCGTGTGCGGGTAAGTTCCATCATCTTCGCGTCGGGATATATTGGCAATTGAGACAAGTTGTCCGGCCCTGGCGATGCGTCGACGCTGCGTGCACGTCGGCATACAGGGCTCGCATCGTGCTCCCGTCACGCCACCAAGGCCTGGGAACAGCATAACCGCGTCCATCGGCGAGATGCCGTCGGCAAGTGCCGCACTGGTCCCCACGACGCCGTCGCGGCCCAGCATCGCAATTTCGATCGTCTGTCCTTCGGACAGGCTCACCCTGATCGAAACGGATCCACCATGCGGGAAGTAGACGTGTCCCGACGCAATGCCGACCTCGCCCACGACAGATTTACTGACCATTTCGAGCGTCGCGAGATACGGACGCAGCAAATCGAAATCTGCCGCGTCGAGCAGTTGCAGCAGCTGATTGGGCGGGGGCCTGCTCACGGTCATGCAGGTCAATCCGGCGGGTTCGATGGTCGGCGGGCGGGGCGGCTTCGTCACTCAGGTGCACAGCGCGCAAATACTAACCTGAAGGTTGTGGTGACGTCCATATACCCGTTAGAGGGCAGACAGGCTGTCTCATTTGCGGCGGAGTTAAGAAGCGCACACTGATTCGCTGGCGAGGCGGCCGTCCTGCAACGCGTACGCGGGAATTGGCGGCAAGGGGCCTCAGGAGCTGGAAGGCATTGCATCCGCGCTGGCCATCGGGCCGGTTCGCGTCGCCTCGTCCGCTTCCGCAAACGACGTTCGTTCCATCCCTCATCGAAACCAAAGGAGAAAGGCGTGCCCCACGGTTCAATCGTTGAATCGCCGAAAAGGGAAGCTCAATTGGGGCGAGACGATCTGCGCCATATTCTCGTCGTCGACGATGACCCGATGGTGTGCATGGCCATCGAGGTCTACCTCCAGCGCAACAATTTTCGGGTGACGATCGCCGAGGGCGGTGAAGCCGGACTGCGTGCCCTCGAGGACAAGCAATTCGATCTGATGATCATCGACATCTTCATGCCGCACATGCGCGGGTTCGAATCGATCCGGATTTTCCACGAGCAGGCGCCGGTGATTCCGCTGATTGCGATGTCCGGCCACGCTTTCGCAAATCTGAACTCGCCCGCGCCCGACTTCCTGCGGATGGCGCTGGAGCTCGGCGCCGCGCGTTGTCTGCGTAAGCCGTTCACGCCGGACGCGCTGCTCGCCGCCATCAACGATTGCCTGGCAGAGCATCGCCCCCGCTCCGACGTTGCCACGGCGGTGCAGCTCGGTTAGCGCCGCACGAGCCGCTCGGCCGCAGGGTAACCCTTCGTTTACCTCGAGCGCGGATCGCGCAAATCGCGGCAACGCCCAGGAAACGTTCAAGAGCGCGCGCGGCGAGAGCCCCGCCGGTTGCGGGCGGCCCGCGCCAACCGCCTGCGGGCCGGCCCTATCGTTCTTTGCGAGCAGGACTTTCCCACGCGCCTCGTCGCGCAATTATCGGCTCGTTGACCGCGCGGCTCCCGCCGTTGCGACGCGGAGGCGGTTTTGCCGAAAAGCGCTGCAGCATGCAGCAGAACCGCAAACTTCTCTTCAATATCCGTAGTAGCACGGAGGATGAAATTAACGGGACTGTGAAAGGGGATGTCTAACGATCCAGGATAGGGGCTTCCGTCCGTGCCGAGGGTGGCTCGGACGTCGCGTTTGCGGCCCAGGTCAGTAAGGCGTAGCTCATGGATGATCTGTTGCGGGAGTTTCTGACGGAGACCAGCGAGAGCCTGGACACCGTGGACAATCAGCTGGTGAAGTTCGAGCAGGAGCCGAACAACGCCAAGATCCTGGATAACATCTTCCGCCTGGTCCACACCATCAAGGGCACCTGCGGCTTCCTGGGCCTGCCGCGGCTGGAAGCGCTGGCGCATGCCGGCGAGACCCTGATGGGCAAATTCCGTGACGGCATGCCTGTCACCGCCGAGGCGGTGACGGTGATCCTGTCCTCGATCGACCGCATCAAGGAGATTTTGGCCGGCCTGGAGGCAACCGAGGCCGAGCCTGAAGGGAACGACCGCGATCTCATCGACAAGCTGGAGGCCATGGTCGAGCAGGGCATGGCCGCGATGGCGGCGGGAAGCGCTGCGCCTGTTGCAGACGCACCGCCGTTGGCGCCGGAAGCACCAGTTGCCGCGGCGCCGGCCAAGGAGATGACCACGGGCTCGCTGGTCGAGCAGACCCTGGAGCGCCCGCTGCGTCCGGGCGAGGTCTCGCTCGACGAGCTCGAGCGCGCCTTCCGCGAGACCGCGATCGAAGCGCCGCTCGCCGCGCCCGTGGCCAAGACTGAGGTCAAGGCTGCACCTGCGCCGGCTGCCGAAGCCGCCGTTGCCAAGGAAGCCGCAAAGCCCAAGGAGAAGGCCGCGAAGAAGTCGATGGCCGACGAGATGGCGGGCGAGGGCGACCGCATCGCCAACCAGTCGATCCGCGTCAACGTGGATACGCTGGAGCACCTGATGACCATGGTCTCCGAGCTGGTCCTGACCCGCAACCAGCTCCTGGAGATCTCCCGCCGCAACGAGGACACCGAGTTCAAGGTGCCGCTGCAGCGCCTCTCCAACGTCACCGCCGAGCTGCAGGAGGGCGTCATGAAGACGCGCATGCAGCCGATCGGCAATGCCTGGCAGAAGCTGCCCCGCATCGTCCGCGACCTCTCATCCGAACTCGGCAAGCAGATCGAGCTCGAGATGCACGGCGCCGACACCGAGCTCGACCGCCAGGTGCTCGATTTGATCAAGGACCCGCTCACCCACATGGTGCGCAACTCCGCCGATCATGGCCTCGAGACCCCCGCCGAGCGCCTCGCCAGCGGCAAGGGCGAGCAGGGCACCATCCGCCTCTCCGCCTATCACGAGGGCGGCCACATCATCATCTGCATCGCCGACAACGGCCGCGGCCTCAACACCGAGAAGATCAAGGCCAAGGCGCTTTCCTCAGGTCTCGTCACCGAGGCCGAGCTGGAGAAGATGAGCGAAGCCCAGATCCACAAGTTCATCTTCGCGCCGGGCTTCTCCACGGCGGCCGCCATCACCTCGGTGTCGGGCCGCGGCGTCGGCATGGACGTGGTCCGCACCAATATCGACCAGATCGGCGGCACCATCGACATCAAGAGCGTGGCCGGTGAAGGCTCCTCCGTCACCATCAAGATCCCGCTGACGCTCGCCATCGTCTCGGCGCTGATCGTCGAAGCCGCCGGCGACCGCTTTGCGATTCCGCAGCTCTCGGTGGTCGAGCTGGTGCGGGCCCGCGCCAACTCCGAGCACCGCATCGAGCGCATCAAGGACACCGCGGTGCTGCGCCTGCGCAACAAGCTGCTGCCGCTGATCCACCTGAAGAAGCTGCTCAAGATCGACGACGGCGCCGCCAGCGATCCCGAGAACGGCTTCATCGTGGTCACCCAGGTCGGCAGCCAGACCTTTGGCATCGTCGTCGACGGCGTGTTCCACACCGAAGAAATCGTGGTCAAGCCGATGTCGACCAAACTGCGTCACATCGACATGTTCTCCGGCAACACCATTCTGGGCGATGGCGCGGTGATCATGATCATCGATCCCAACGGCATTGCCAAGGCGCTCGGCGCCGCCGGCTCCTCGGCCCATGACATGGGCGACGAGAACGGCGCCCATCACATCGGCTCCGGCGAGCAGACCACCTCGCTCTTGGTGTTCCGCGCCGGCTCGTCGCAGCCCAAGGCGGTCCCGCTTGGCCTCGTCACGCGCCTGGAAGAGCTGCCCGCCGACAAGATCGAGTTCAGTAACGGCCGCTACATGGTGCAGTACCGCGAGCAGCTGATGCCGCTGGTCGCCATGGACGGCGTCACCATTGCGAGCCAGGGCGCCCAGCCGATCCTGGTGTTCGCCGACGACGGCCGCTCCATGGGCCTCGTCGTCGACGAGATCATCGACATCGTCGAGGAACGGCTCAACATCGAGGTCGGCGGCTCCTCCTCCGGCATTCTCGGCTCGGCCGTGATCAAGGGCCAGGCCACCGAGGTGATCGACGTCGGCCACTTCCTGCCGATGGCGTTCGCCGACTGGTTCACCCGCAAGGAGATGAAGCCGTCGCTGCACTCGCAGTCGGTGCTGCTGGTCGACGACTCAGCGTTCTTCCGCAACATGCTGGCGCCGGTGCTGAAAGCCGCCGGCTACCGCGTCCGCACCGCGCCGACCGCGCAGGAAGGCCTGGCCGCCCTGCGCGCCCAAAACTTCGACGTGATCCTGACCGACATCGAGATGCCCGACATGAACGGGTTCGAGTTCGCGGAAGTCGTCCGCTCCGACAACAACCTCGCCGCGACGCCGATCATCGGCCTCTCGGCGCTGGTGTCGCCGGCGGCGATCGAGCGCGGCCGGCAGGCCGGCTTCCACGATTACGTCGCCAAGTTCGACCGTCCCGGTCTGATCGCGGCGCTGAAGGAGCAGACCGCGGGCGCCGCCGGCGCCTCCGAGCTGAGCCGGGCCGCGGCGTAAGCAGGACGGGGATCAGGAGACACCGAGATGAGCAAGAAGACCCAGTCCGCTGAAGGCGCCATGGTCGAGTACGTCACCGCGATGATCGGCGGCCAGCTGTTCGGCCTGCCGATCTCCCGCGTCCAGGACGTGTTCATGCCCGAGCGCGTCACCCGCGTGCCCCTGTCCTCGCGCGAGATCGCGGGCGTCCTCAATCTGCGCGGCCGCATCGTCACCGTGGTCGACATGCGTGCCCGCCTCGGCCTGCCCAAGGCCGAAGACGGCAAGGTGCCGATGGCGGTCGGCGTCGATCTGCGCGGCGAATCCTACGGCCTGCTGATCGACCAGATCGGCGAGGTGCTGCGCCTGTCCGAGGACGGCAAGGAGGAGAACCCCGTCAACCTCGACCCCCGCATGGCCAAGCTCGCCGGCGGCGTCCACCGCCTCGACGGCCAGCTCATGGTCGTGCTCGACGTCGATCGCGTCCTCGAGCTCGAAACCAAAGTGCAAATGGCCGCGTGAGCCAACGAAAAGCATCGAAGCCGGAGAACCAAAATGAAAACCTGTTTGGTGGTCGATGATTCCAGCGTCGTGCGCAAGATCGCACGCCGGATCCTGGAAGGCCTCGAGTTCGAGGTCACCGAGGCCGAGGACGGCTCGAAGGCGCTCGAGATCTGTCAGCGGCAGCTGCCCGATGCGGTGCTGCTCGACTGGAACATGCCGGTCATGGACGGCTTCGAGTTCATGGGCCACATGCGCCGCCTGCCCGGCGGCGATCAGCCGAAGGTGGTGTTCTGCACCACCGAGAACAACGTGGCTCATATCGCTCAGGCGCTCAGCGGCGGCGCCAACGAGTACATCATGAAGCCCTTCGACAAAGACATCATCGCCGACAAGTTCGCTGAAGTTGGTTTGATCCCGGTCGGACAAGCCATGGTCTGAGTGTGTCTGGCCCAAAGTGCTTGGGCCAGAGTGTTCCAGTACAGTTCGAAGAGGCCATCCGTGACCCCGACCGAGTATGAGTATCTGCGCAAGTTCCTGAAGGACAATTCCGGTCTCGACCTGTCCGCAGACAAGCAATATCTGATCGAAAGCCGCTTGATGCCGCTGGCCCGCAAGGCCGGGATCTCTGGCATCGCCGAGCTCGTGCAGAAGCTGCAAGGCGGCTCGCGCCAGCTGATCACCGACGTGGTCGAAGCCATGACCACCAATGAGACCTTCTTCTTCCGCGACAAGGTCCCGTTCGATCATTTCCGCGACCACATCATGCCGGAGATCATCAGGGCGCGTGCGGCCAAGCGCAGCGTGCGCATCTGGTGTGCCGCCGGCTCGACCGGGCAGGAGCCCTATTCGCTGGCGATGTGCCTGAAGGAGATGGGCGCGGCCCTCACCGGCTGGCGCGTCGAGATCATCGCCACCGACCTGTCGCAAGAGGTGCTGGAGAAGGCCAAGGCCGGCGTCTACAGCCAGTTCGAGGTGCAGCGCGGCCTGCCGATCCAGATGCTGGTGAAATATTTCAAGCAGATCGGCGAGACCTGGCAGATCAATCCCGAATTGCGGGCCATGATCCAGCACCGGCAGCTCAACCTGCTGCACGATTTCGCCCAGCTCGGCACCTTCGACGTCATCTTCTGTCGCAACGTGCTGATCTATTTCGATCAGGACACCAAGATCAACATCTTCAACCGCCTGGCGCGCCAGATCGAGCCTGACGGCTTCCTGGTGCTCGGCGCCGCCGAAACCGTGGTCGGGCTGACCGACACGTTCCGGCCGATTCCGGAGCGGCGCGGCCTCTACAAGCCGAACGATCCGCGCGCGGCAGCGGCCAAGCCGGTTCTCGCCGGTGCGGCGCCGCGCATGGCGGCGGTGGCGGGACGATAATCATGGCCGAGGAGGGCAAGGGCGTCGAGCGCGTGACCTTCAGCCGCGGTTATGATGTCTGCATCATGGCCATCGACGGCACCTGGCGGCGCGACTGCAAGCTCAACGCGATCTCCGACACCGACGCCGTTCTCACGGTGGAGGGCTCGATCCAGGGCTTGAACCTGAAAGAGTTCTTCCTGCTGCTGTCGTCCACGGGTCTCGCCTATCGTCGCTGCGAGCTGGTCCGTGTCAACGGTGCCGAAATGGATATCCAGTTCCTGCGCGGCAAGAACCGGAAGAAGCGCGGTGCGGCCGGCGGTCACGACGCCGCGGCCTGATCCCGCCGCCACTGCCGCTACGCATTCCGACACTTTGCTTCACATTTGCTGAAGACTTCGGAGTCAATTGCTCGCAGCAGCTTTACGCGGCTTAAGCGCGAGCCGTGTATCCATTGGCGCTCTCAATCTCAGGATACGGCAATGCCCAGAAGTTCTCTTTCCCCGATCTCGTCAAACCTGCCCGACGGCACTGAACGGCGTGCGCTTCAGCTCCTGGTGGTCGACGACGACGCCACGCAGCGCAGCCTGATCACGGTCGCGGCCAAGCAGGCCGGCCACGAGGTCACCGTGGCGCCATCCGTTGCGGACGCGATCGAGAAGCTGCGCGCTGCGCGCTTCGATTGCGTGACGCTCGACCTCGTGCTGGAGGATGGCGACGGCGTCGACGTGCTGCGCGAGATGGCGAGCGCCAAGTTCGCCGGCTCCGTGATCGTCATCAGCGGCATGGACGGCAAGCGCCGCAGTGCCGCCCGCAGCTTCGCCCGTTCCGTCGGGATCGAGCTCCAGAGCCTGCCGAAGCCGCTGGATCTCGCGGCGCTGCGCATCAGCCTCGCCAATCTCGGCAAGACCGCGATGGGCCTGCCGGCGATTCACACCTGGGGTGGTGTCGCCACCGACGCTATCGTGGAGCGGCACCGCGCCTAGCTCGCGGAGCTGCCATGCGGTCAGATGCTGCCGCCCGCCGCGTTGCCGGATTCCGATAGGCATTGCAGGGCGTGGCCGAGGCCCGCCCGGCAGGCATTGAGGGCCGCGCTCGCGGTGGCGTAGCGGGGCGAGACGTCGTCGAGCACGACGATATCCGCGGAACCTTCCGGATCGCTGCCGTGTTCTTGGTCCATGGCTGCGGCGATCCGGCGCATGCTGGTCTCGATCTGTGCGATCAGCAAACGAAGGTCCGCCGCAATCAGCTCACGGCTCGCGATTTCGGGCGTTGCGACGGGAGGCGGCGTGTCGGCCAAATTTAGCATGGATATTCTCCGTCCACTGCAATTAGGCGCCATGCCGCTACTTGTGCGTTAAGTCCATGTCCCGTACAAATACGGGTGGGCCGAATCCGCGCCGAGCGCCATAACGAATGGCGCGGAACGCGAGTCCTTCATGCCAACCGGATGTGGCACATGGCCGAACAAAGCTCTCGCGGTGAAATCTTCGTGGTCGACGACGACCCTGCCGTTCGCGACACCTTGTCGATGGTGTTGAAGGCGGCGGGCTATGAGGTGATCTGTTTCGCCGACGGTGCAGCGCTGCTCTCGGTCGCGCGAAACCGCACACCGGCTGCAATCCTGCTCGACGTGAATATTCCCGGAAAGTCGGGTCTCGACATCCTGAAGGAGCTGCACGGCGAGGACTACCCGGCACCGATCTTCATGATCTCCGGGCAGGGCGACATCGCGATGGCGGTGGGCGCGATCAAGAGCGGCGCACTCGACTTCATCGAGAAGCCGTTCCGCGGCAGCGAGATCGTCGGCCGCCTCGACGAGGCGATCGGTGCCTATGCACGCCGGCAGGCGGAGAACGCGTCACCGAAATTCGGCTCGCTGCATTTCCCCGGCCGCGAGCCGCTGACGCGCAGGGAGCGCGAGGTGCTCGAGCAGTTCGCCGCCGGTGCCTCCAACAAGGAGGCCGGCCGCACGCTCGGCATCAGCCCGCGCACCATCGAGGACCACCGCGCCAACATCATGAAGAAGCTCGGCGCACGCAATGCCGCCGACCTGATCCGCATCGTGATGACGGCGGCCCAGCGCGCGTCGTAGCGTTATACGTGAGATGCCGTAGGGTAGGCAAAGCGAAGCGTGCCCACGAACTTCACGTGATGCAGTGAGAGAGAGATCGTGGGCACGGCGCAAGTGCGCCTTTGCCCACCCTACGAGAGCTCGCTGCGCCGCTAAGTTCGCGCTCGTGCAGGCTTCAACACTTGTTCCCGGATTGCGCTGCGCTCGATCCGGGCTACGGCTCTCACCCGCTCAGCGCCTTGCGGATGATCCGTGCCAGATCCGATTTGCGATAGGGCTTGGCCAGCAACATCACGCCGGAATCCAGCCGGCCGTGATGGATGATCGCGTTCTCGGTATAGCCTGACGTGTAGACCACTTTGAGATCCGGGCGCGTCTTCATCAGCTCGTCCGCGAGCTGCCGTCCGTTCATCTTGCCGGGCATGATGACGTCGGTGAACAGAAGGTCGAACGGCTTGCCGGCGGCGACGATCGCGAGCGCCTCGGCGGCGTCCGCGGCCTGCAGGGTGACGTAGCCCAGCGAATGCAGCTGCGCGAGCACGTAGTCCCGCACCAGCCGGTCGTCCTCGACGACCAGGATCGTCTCGTGTCCGCCCTCGATCGTCGCCGGCGTCACGCCCTCGCCGCTCGCCGTCGGCGTCTTGCCGGGCGGCAGATACATCTTGATCGTGGTGCCGTGGCCCTCCTCGCTGTAGATCTTGATGTGACCTGCGGACTGCTTGATGAAGCCGTACACCATCGAAAGCCCGAGCCCGGTGCCCTTGCCCGGTCCTTTCGAGGTGAAGAAGGGGTCGAACACCCTGGGCAGCATGTGCGCGGGGATCCCAGTGCCGGTGTCGCTCACCGCGATCAGCACGTAGTGCCCTGGCGGCACGTCGTTGGCGCCGGCATAGACCTCGTCGAGATAGGCGGCGCCGGTCTCCACGATCAGCTTGCCGCCGCCGGGCATGGCATCGCGCGCATTGAGCGCCAGGTTGAGGATCGCGGTGGTGAGCTGGTTGGGATCGACGATGGCGACGCAATTCTCGTCCTCGAACACCGATTCGATCTGGATCTGCTCGCCGAGCGTCGGACGCAGCAATTTCGCGGTGTCGACGATAAGCGAGTTGATGTCGATCTCGCGCGGCTGGAGCGGCTGCTTGCGGGCGAAGGCAAGGAGGTGCTGGGTCAGATCGGCGCCGCGCGCGGCGGCCTCGTCGATCATCTTGGTGATCGCCGCGAGCTGCGGCTCCTTGGCGACCGCCTCCGCGAGAATCTCGATCGTCCCGGTGATGACGGTGAGAATGTTGTTGAAGTCATGCGCCACGCCGCCGGTGAGCTGGCCGACCGCCTCCATCTTCTCGGCATGGCGGATGCGCTCCTCGGCGGCGATCTTGTCGGTGAGGTCGCGGTAGAAGACGTTGAACAGCAGGCCCTCGCGCCGCTTCAGCGCGGTGACGCTCAGCTCGGCCCTGAATTCCTTGCCGTCGCGGCGGCGGCACATCAGCTCGCGGCGGCGGTTCAGCGTCGTGCCGTCCTCTTCGGCCAGGAATTGCTTCAGCCCCGCCCTGACCCTCTCGCGTTCGCTCTCGGCGACGATGAGGTCGATCGTGCTCTTGCCGAGCACCTCGTCGCGGCGCCAGCCGAACAGCTGCTCGGCCTGCGAGTTCCAGTTCAGGATGCTTCCGGTCTCGTCGGTCTGGACGAAGGCGTCGAGCGAGGTCTCGACGATGTTGCGGGCGAGCCGCTCGCTCTCGCGCAGCGATTCCTGCGCGAGCCGCGCTTCGGTCATGTCGCGCCCGACGAAGAAGAAGCGCTTGGCAGGCTCGGACCAGCTGCCGAGCCAGGACAGCCAGACCTCGTGCCCGTTCTTGTGGAGGCAGCGCGTGTCGGCGAGCTTGACGCGCTCGCCGCGGCGCATCGCGCGCATTTCGGCACGGGACTGCTCCAGATGAGCGGGATGAATGAAGTCGGCGCCGCTGCGGCCGATCATCTCGTCCGGTCGATAGCCGAGAATGGTCTGGCTGCTCGGGCTGATCTGCGCGACATGGGCTCGCGCGTCCATGACCATGATCAGGTCCTGCGACGTCTCGAAGATCTGGCGCCGCTCCTCCAGCTGGTTCTGCAGGGCCCGCTCGGCGCGGCGCGCCTCGGTCAGGCTGCGCGCGCTTCCCGAGGCGCCGATGACCTCGCCCGCCGGTCCCTTGATCGGCGACAGGCCGAGGGAAATCTCGACCGGCGTGCCGTCCTTGCGCAGGCGGACCGTCTCGAAGCGTTCGATCGGCTCGCCCCGCGCGATCCGCCGCAGATAGTCCTTGCCGTGCTCGCGGCGGTCGGGTGGGACAATGATCGACGTGGGCTTGCCGATCGCCTCCTCCGCCGTATAGCCGTAAAGGCGTTCGGCGGCCGGATTCCAGCCGGTGATGACGGCATCGAGCGTCTGCATCACGATCGCATCGTCGGACGATTCCACCGCGGCGCTGAACAGGCTCTCGCGCGCCGCGTGATGGCTTCGCGCCGCCTCGGTGCGGCGATGCTCCTCGATCTCGCGTTCGAGCGCGGCTGTTTTCGCGCGCATCTCCTCCACCATCCGGGCAAAGGCCCGTGCCAGCACGCCGGTTTCGCCGCTGGCATCGACGGGGATGTCCGCGGGACGTCCGCTGCCGATGGCCTGCACCGCCTCCGTCAGGCGCCCGATCGGGCGGGTCAACGAGCGCGCCAGCAGCACCGCGAGGGCAGCTGCGGCGAGAACGGCCAGCACCCCGACGAGCAGGGACGTTTTTTGAATGGCGGCCGGCACGCGGCCGAACACGGGCGCAGGGATCGTTTCGATGATGGCGACCCATTCCTTGCCCGCGAGCAGGGTCGGCGCCAGCGCTGCCCCGCTCGGCCGGCCCGATGAATCGGTCATGAGCCGCGTGGATCCTTCCAGCGTGCCCGTCAGAGCCCCGAAGTATGGAAAGTCCTTGCGCCAATCGTTGGGGCGGTCATGCGCTGCGCCGAATTCGCGCATACGGTCGGGATGGACGAGATAGTCGCCGCGCGCGTTTACAACGTGGATCTCTCCGCCGGAGGTCGTTGTCGCACGGACCCGGTCGAGTGCCGGGCGCATGTCGACATTGGCCACGATGATGCCGAACGGCTTGTCGTCGGCTGTGAACAGCGGCATCGCGACCCGCAAAGTCGGCGCGTGGGACGCCCTCGTTCCCCCCTGACGCGTGGCGAGCTCGATGGGAGACACATAGATTTCGCCGGGCGCGAGCCGTATGGCTTCCTGGAAGTAGGCTCGGTCGCTCTTGCGCTCCAGTTCACCGTCCGGGGCGATCCTGACTGCTCCGTTCGGTCCGGAGCGATCGACGTGGACCAGTTCGCGCTGGTCGTTGTCGACGCCGATGATCCTGAACTGCCCGTAGATGGGCTTGGCCTCGATCTCGGCCGCGAGCCGTGCCGCGATACGCTCGCGCCAGGTTTGCTCCGAGACGCCATCCACGGGATCGATCCCTCCGCCGACATGAGCGCGGATCAGGCCGTTGATCGCCGCTGCGGCGCGATAGCCGACCAGATCGCCGCGCACGCCGGCAACGTAGGATTCAAGGTTGGTCGCGAGCAGGCGCGATTGGGCTTCGACCCGCTCCAGCACCCGCGGAATGACGGCCTGTGTGGTGTTGCGATAGCCGAGCCATCCGACCGCGGCCACGGTAACCGCCACCAGCAGGATCATCGCGATGGCCAGCCGCGTGGCCAGCGTCGTTGCTGCTCTCATGGGGAATTTCGCCGGACCCGCCGTATCGCTGCGCCATTTCTGGCTTGCAGCAGAGGAGGTGCCCTTGTCATCGGCGGCCGGAGCGGACATCGGACCCCTCCGGCTCGTGGGCCTTCAGGCAATCTGCGACCACGGCGAGCAGTGTACCGGGCCGGAACGGCTTTTGCAGGCTGGCGACCGCGCCGAGCTTGGTCGCCATCTTCAGGAAATCCGGCTCCGCATAGGCATCCGGCGTGCTCGAACGGCCGGAGATGACGACGATCGGAACGGCCGGGGCCAGCACCCGAATGTGACGCATCGTCTCCAGTCCGTCCATGCCGGGCATGAAGATGTCGAGAAACAGCAGGTCGAACCGGCTCGCCTCGAACAGCGCCAGCCCCTTGCGGCCATCCCCGGCGACCGTCACGTGATGACCAGCCCGTTCCAGCAGCAGCCGGATGGTGAACTGGACGGCCGGATCGTCATCCACGATCAGGATGTTGGCCACGTCTGAAATCCTCCGGAGTCGGCGGAGTTAGTCCCACCAACCGCAAATCAAGCCAATCAACTCGAAATTGTTGCGCGGATTCTCGTCTGCCGGCAAGGACTTCGGCCGGTGCTGCCGATTTATTGCGCTGCACCGCCAAATATGCCCGCCTGAGTGCATAGCAGAGGTTCGCCATCCGCCAGCCCAGCGCCTTGCCCGGGGGTGGATTGCCTGTGAGAAGAGCAGGGCCAATCCTCCGGACGGACAAGGAATGCGATGACCAACAAGAAGAAAACGCCCGACCAGCTCCGCAGTGCGCGTTGGTTCGCGCCCGATGATCTGCGCTCGTTCGGCCACCGCTCCCGCGCCATGCAGATGGGCTACGCGCCGGAGGAGTGGAAGGACCGCCCGATCATCGCGATCCTCAACACCTGGTCGGACGCGCAGCCCTGCCACATGCACTTCAAGTCGCGCGTCGAGGACGTCAAGCGCGGCATCCTGATGGCGGGCGGCCTGCCGCTGGAGCTGCCGGCGCTGTCGCTGTCGGAATCGCTGCTCAAGCCCACCACCATGCTCTATCGCAACCTGCTGGCGATGGACGCGGAGGAGCTGCTGCGCAGCCATCCGGTCGACGGCGTGGTGCTGATGGGCGGCTGCGACAAGACCACGCCGGCGCTGCTGCTGGGCGCAACCTCGATGAACATCCCGGCGATCTATCTGCCGGCAGGCCCGATGCTGCGCGGCAATTGGAAGGGCAAGGCGCTCGGCTCCGGGTCCGACGGCTGGAAGTATTGGGACGAGCGCCGCGCCGGCAAGATCTCCGACAAGGACTGGCTCGACATCGAGGCCGGCATCGCCCGCAGCTACGGCACCTGCATGACCATGGGCACCGCCTCGACCATGACCGCGATTGCAGAAGCGATCGGCATGACGCTGCCCGGCGCTTCCTCGATTCCCGCCGCGGATGCCAACCACATCCGCATGGCCTCTGAATGCGGCCGCCGCATCGTCGACATGGTGTGGGAGGATCTGACGCCGAAGACGATTCAGACCCGCAAGGCGTTCGAGAATGCCATTGCGGTCGCGATGGCGATGGGCTGCTCCACCAACGCCATCATCCATCTGATCGCGCAGGCCCGCCGCGCCGGCCAGGACATCGGCCTCGACGATTTCGAGAAAGCCAGCCGCAAGGTGCCCGTCATCGCCAACGTCCGCCCGAGCGGCGAGACGTACCTGATGGAGGATTTCTTCTACGCCGGTGGCCTGCCGGCGCTGATGAGCCAGATCAAGCCGCATCTGCATCTCGAGTGTGTCACCGTCACTGGAAAGACGGTGGCTGAGAACATCGCGGGCGCCGAGGTGTACAATGCCGACGTGATCCGCGGCATCGACAATCCCATCTACAAGGAAGGCGCGCTCGCCGTGCTCAAGGGCAATCTCGCGCCCGACGGCTGCGTCATCAAGCCCTCCGCCTGCGCGCCGCGCTTCCTCAAGCACACCGGGCCGGCGCTGGTGTTCGACGACTATCCCTCGATGAAGAAGGCGGTCGACGATCCCAACCTCGACGTCACCGAGAATCACATCCTCATCTTGCGTAATGCCGGGCCGCAAGGTGGCCCCGGCATGCCGGAATGGGGCATGCTGCCGATTCCCACAAAACTCGTGAAGCAGGGCGTGCGCGACATGGTGCGCATCTCGGATGCGCGCATGAGCGGCACCAGCTATGGCGCCTGCATCCTGCACGTCTCGCCGGAATCGTATATCGGCGGTCCGCTGGCGCTGGTGCGGAACGGCGACCGCATCACGCTCGACGTCGCCGCGCGCACCATCAATCTCGACGTCTCCGAAGCCGAGCTCGCAAAACGCCGCGCCGCCTGGAAGCAGCCCGCGCGCCGCTTCGAACGCGGCTATGGCTGGATGTTCACCAAGCACATCAAGCAGGCCAATGACGGCTGCGATTTCGACTTCCTGGAGACCGATTTCGGCGCGCCGATCGGCGAGCCGTCGATTTACTGACCGTCGTTCCGGGGCAATGCGAAGCATCGAACCCGGAACCCATTTCACCCCAGCGTATGCGGCCCGATGGATTCCGGGCTCGCGCTACGCGCGCCCCGGAATGACGACATCATGACCAAACTCACCGAAGCCACCCGCAACAAGCTCAAATCCGTCTCCACCGCCACCGTCGCCACCGCGCTGTTCAAGCGCGGCCTGCGCATCCAGATGATCCAGGATGTGCATCCCGTCGGCCCGGACCAGCCGACCATGGTCGGCGAGGCCTTCACGCTGCGCTACATGCCGGCGCGCGAGGACCTCAACACTATCGACGTGTTCAGGGATCGCTCCCATCCTCAGCGCAAGGCGGTCGAGGAGTGCCCGCCGGGCGCCGTGCTGGTGATGGATAGCCGCAAGGATGCGCGCGCGGCCTCGGCCGGCGCGATCCTGGTGACGCGCTTGATGAAGCGCGGCGTCGCCGGCGTCGTCACTGACGGCGGCTTTCGCGACTCCGCCGAGATCTCAAGGCTCGGCTTTCCCGCCTTCCACCATCGCCCCTCGGCGCCGACCAATCTGACGCTGCATCAGGCGATCGAGATCAACGTGCCGATCGGCTGCGGCGATGCGCCGGTGTTTCCCGGCGACGTCATCCTCGGCGATGCCGACGGCGTCATCGTGATCCCCGCGCATCTGGCCGACGAGATCGCCAACGAAACCTTCGAGATGACCGCATTCGAGGATTTCGTCACCGAGGAAGTCGGCAAGGGTCGCGGCATCTTCGGTCTCTATCCCGCCACCGATCCCCAGACGCTCACCGATTTCGCGGAATGGCGCAAAAAGAACGGGCGGTAGTTCCTTCGCCTTTCCCCGCTGCAGTCAGGGCTATCGCATATAGTTCGATCTTGCCTGTGGCCATCCTTCGAGACGCCCGCCGTTGGCGGGCCCTCAGGATGAGGACCGAGGTCGTGGCGACCGCTTCAACGAGCGCGGATGCTGTTTAGCCTCATCCTGAGGAGACCGCGCAGCGGTCGTCTCGAAGGACGAGGCGTGCGCGCCGGCCGGCGCCACAAATCACATGCAATCGCCCTGCCCCTTGCGGGGAGAGGGATAAACGTCACGCCTCCGCCATCCCCGCCGCCCACAGCGCGAACGCGTAGACGATCGCGACTTCGTCCAGCCGGTCGAAGCGGCCCGACGCGCCGCCGTGGCCGGCGCCCATGTTGGTGCGCAGCAGGACCGGGCCGCCGCCGGTCATGGTGGCGCGCAGGCGTGCGATCCACTTGGCGGGCTCCCAGTAAGTGACCCGGGGATCAGTAAGTCCGCCCATCGCCAGGATCGCCGGATAGTCCTTCGCCGCGAGGTTGTCGTAGGGCGAGTAGGAGAGGATGGTGCGGAAATCTTTCTCGCTCTCGATCGGGTTGCCCCATTCCGGCCATTCCGGCGGCGTCAACGGCAGCGTGTCGTCGAGCATGGTGTTGAGCACGTCGACGAACGGCACCTCGGCGACGATGCCGGCGAACAATTCGCCGGCACGGTTGGCGACCGCGCCCATCAGCATGCCGCCGGCCGAGCCGCCATGGCCGATGATGCGCTTGGCGCTGGTATATTTCGCGGTGATCAGCGCGCGGGCGCTGGCGGCGAAATCGTCGAACGAGTTGGTCTTTTTCTCGCGCTTGCCGTCGAGATACCAGCCCCAGCCCTTGTCGGCGCCGCCGCGGATATGCGCGATGGCGTAAACGAAGCCGCGATCGACCAGCGACAGGCGGTTGGCGCTGAACGAAGCCGGCATCGCCATGCCGTAGGAGCCGTAGCCGTAGAGCAGGAGCGGCGCTGTGCCGTCGAGCTTCAGCCCGCGGCGATGGAGGATCGAGACCGGCACCTCGGCGCCGTCATGCGATTTCGCCATGATGCGCGTCGTGACGTAGTCGGCCGGGTTATGCCCCGACGGAATCTCCTGCCGCTTGCGCAGCACGCGCGTCCGTTTCGTCATGTCGTAATCATAGACTTCCGACGGCGTCGTCATCGACGAATAGGCAAAGCGCAGTGTAGTCGTCTCGAACTCGTAGGAGCCCATCGTGTCGAGCGAATAGGCGGCCTCGTCGAACGCGATGGCATGCTCCTCCCCGCCAGCGAGATCGCGGATTACGACCGACGGCAGCGCATGGGCGCGCTCGAGCCGCACCAGATGGCCGGCGTAGAGATCGAGGTCGATGATGTAGATGCCGGGCCGATACGGGATCAGATCGCGCCAGTTCTTGCGCTCGGGCGCGTGAAGCGGCGCGGTGACGATCTTGAAGTCGATGGCGTCATCGGCATTGGTGAGGATGAACAGCTCGTCGCCGCGGTCTGCGAGCGAATATTGCACGCCTTCCTCGCGCGCCGCGACGAGGCGCGGCGGCGCCTCGGGATGGGCGAGATCGATCAGCCGCTGCTCGCTCGTCTCGTGATCGCCGCCCGCGATCACGCAGAAGCGGCCGCTGGTGCTCTCATGCAAATGGGTGAACCAGCCGGAATCCTGCTCCTCATAGACCAGCGTGTCGTCGGCCTGCTGGGTGCCGAGCCTGTGCCGCCACACCTGCATCGGCCGATGATTGTCGTCGAGCTTCACATAGAAGAAGCTCTTGCAGTCCGCGGCCCAAACCACGCCGCCATCGGTCTCCTCGACGAGATCGTCGAGATCCTTACCGCTCGCCCAGTCGCGAACGCGGATCGAAAAATATTCCGAGCCCTTGGTGTCGGCGCTCCAGGCCTGCAGCTTGTGATCGTAGGAGTGCCGGCTGCCGCCGAACTTGAAATATGTGTGGTCCTTGGCGAGCGCGTCGCCGTCGAGCACGATCTCGCCGTCGCCGCCGTCGCGCGGCATGCGGCCGAACAGCTCGTGCTGCCCGCCCTCGCGAAACCTGCGGAAATAGGCGAAGGGACCGTCGGGTGACGGCACGCTGGAATCGTCCTCCTTGATCCGCCCGCGCATCTCGCGCACCAGCGTCTTCTGCAGCGGCGCGGTATGGCCTAGCAGGCTCTCGGTATAGGCGTTCTCCTCGTCGAGATATTTGCGGATGTCAGGGTCGATCACTCCGGGATCGCGCAGCACGTCCTGCCAGTTCGCGTCCTTCAGCCAGGCATAATCGTCGGTCACGGTGATGCCGTGCCGCGTGAAGGCATGCGGCCGGCGCGGGGCAACGGGGGGCTTCGAAGGCGTCTTGGCTTGGGTCACTCGGTCCTCATCATCTCTCGTTCGCGCAGTGCTTCCTCTTCACCTCTCCCCGCCTGCGGGGAGAGGTCGGATTGCATCGCAGATGCGATCCGGGTGAGGGGGACTCTCCGCGAGTCCAACTCTCACCGTCCTTGCGGAGACTCCCCCTCACCCCAACCCTCTCCCCGCAAGCGGGGAGAGGGAGAAGGCGCGTTCCCTTATATCGTTCCCATTCCGTGGATTGCCAGCACGCCTGTTCCAAAGGCGGCGCCATCTCACCGGGTTGTTGATCCGTCCCTTGTATGCTTTAGGGAAACTATCCCCGCCGCCGGTCCAGCCCGATGCTGTTCAATTCCTACCCCTTCATCCTGCTGTTCCTGCCGGTCGTGCTCGCCGGCTATTTCCGGCTCGGCCGGCGCAGCAATCTGGCTCCGGTGATCTGGCTGGCACTGGCCTCCATCACCTTCTATGCCATCGGCAGCTGGCAGTTCGTCGCCCTTCTGCTACTTTCGATCGCTTTCAACTACGGCGTCGGCCATCTTCTCATCGTGGCGGAGCTCACGCACCCGCAACGAAAGGCGGCGCTCGCACTCGGCGTCGCCGGTGATCTCCTCATGCTCGGCATCTTCAAATATGCCGGCTTTGTCGCCGAGAACGTCAACGCGCTGCTCGGCACGCATGTCGCGATCCACATCCTGCTGCCGGTCGGCATCTCCTTCTACACCTTCACCCAGATCGCGTTCCTGGTCGATGCCTATCGCGGCCAGGTCGCGGCCTATGCGCTGCCGCACTACGCGCTGTTCGTGACTTACTTCCCGCATCTGATCGCCGGGCCCATCCTCCATCACAAGGACATGATCCCGCAATTCGAGGAGGAGGAGACCAAGCGCCCGGACGGGCATCTCATGTTGTGCGGCGTCATCATCTTCGCGATCGGCCTGTTCAAGAAGACCTGCCTAGCCGACGGCATCCAGCCGCTGGTCGCGCTCGCTTTCGAGGCGCGCTCGCCGAGCTTCGACCAGGCCTGGCTCGGCGCGCTCGCCTACACGTTCCAGCTCTATTTCGACTTCTCCGGCTATTCCGACATGGCGATCGGCATCTCGCTGATGTTCGGCATCTTCCTGCCGGTCAATTTCAACTCGCCCTACAAGGCGACCAGCATCGTCGAGTTCTGGCGGCGCTGGCACATGACGCTGTCGCAATTCCTGCGCGATTATCTCTACATCCCGCTCGGCGGCAACCGCCGCGGCCGCGTGCTCCGCTACGTCAATCTGGTGATCACGATGCTGCTCGGCGGGCTCTGGCACGGCGCGGCCTGGACTTTTGTCATTTGGGGCGCGCTGCATGGCGCTTATCTCTGCGTCAACCACGCTTTCAGCGCGCTGGTGCCGAACGTTCCGTTGCTGGCGCGTCCCGGCCGCATGCTTGGCGCCGTGCTGACCTTCCTCGCCGTCGTCATCGCCTGGGTGTTCTTCCGCGCTGAGAGCGTCGCCTGGGCACTGCGGGTGCTCCATGCCATGGCTGATCCCGCCAACATCGTGCTCGGCCGCGAGGAGATTGCAGCACTGGTGCAGGTCGCAATCTACGCGGCGCTGGTGTGGCTGGCGCCGAACACGCAAGCGCTGATGGGATACGACCACGGCAACCGCAAGGTCGGCGAGGCCTTGCGGGCGGGGCGCATGCGGCCCCTGGTGCTCTATGCGGCCTCGCTGGTGCTCGCCTTCGGCTTCCTGGGCATCCAGAGCCACAGCGAATTCATCTATTTCCGGTTCTGATGCAGGGCGCGTTCACCCATCTCACACGTCTTCTGCTGGCGAGCGCGGCCTGCGTGCTCGGCGCCGCAGCGCTCACCTTCGCCGTCGATCCCCTGCAATTATTCCGCCCCTCGCGCCTGATCCCGGCCTTCTACTCGGAGGACACGCGCGTGCAGAATGCCGGGCTGATCCGCAGCCAGCCGTTCGACACCGCCTTCATGGGTACCTCGCTCGCGATCCATTTCCGCCAGAGCGACATCGATCGCGCGCTCGGCGTCCGCTCGCTCAAGCTCGCGATGACCGGCTCCAATTCGCGCCAGCAGGCTTTCGTGCTGGAGCAGGCGATCGACCGCGGCGCAAGGCGCGTGATCTGGGCGATGGACGACTTCATCTTCATCGATGCCGCCGATATCGAGGCCGATCCATATTTGTCCGTCGATCTCTACCGCCGGACGGCGAAAGGCGTCGCCTCCTATCTGTTCAGCGCGGCGATGGCGAAGGAATCCCTGTTCGCGCTGCTGCGGTCCGTCCCGCTGCTGCGCGAGCCGCTGACCCGGGCGTCGCCCTATCTCCCGGTCAAGTTCGCGCTGGCAGACATCGACGACATCTACGCCCTGGCGCGGGATTTCGACGTTGCGCGAGACTACAACGCGAAGAAGACGCTCGCCGCCTTCGCCTATATCACCAGCCCCGTACGCAGCCGCTTCCTCGGCGAAGGCTACGGCTTCGAGGCCATGGTCCGGCATTTCGAGCGTGACGCCGCCGGCCTGATCTCGCGCCACCCCGACGTAACCTTCGACATCTACTTCCCGCCCTATTCGATCCTGCAATTCGTCGCGATGCGCGATGCCTCGCCTCAAACGCTGAAGATCGTCACCGATCTCACGGCGCACATTGCGCGGCGCCTGACGCAACTGCCCAACGTCCGCCTGCATGATTTCCGCGCGATCAAGGCGGTCACGCACGATCTCGACAATTACAGCGACGTCATCCACCATTCGCCGGTGGTGGATGCGATGGTGCTGAGATGGCTTGCGAGCGGGGAGCACCGCGTCGATCCGAAGGCACCGCTTGCGCCGCTGGAGGAGCTGAAGGCGCAGGTGGAGGCGTATCGCGTCGAGCGATGATCTTCCGCTCTCCTTTTACGGGAGAGGGTGGGTCTTTCCGCTAGCTCGAATCGTGGGGTGGGCAAAGGCGCGCTTAGCGCCGTGCCCACCATCGATTCAACGGTACGACAGAAGTGGTGGGCACGCTTCGCTTTGCCCACCCTACGATACTGCGCTGCGTCCGGGGCACGAGCACGCTTTGCTACACCGCCACCTCGTCGCCGAGATACGCGACCGCCGCCTCCAGCCCGCCCTTGCCGTGCGGGATCCTCAGCGCGTTCAGCCCGACCTCGATCACCCCGAGCGTGCCGAGCAGCATCGGCGCATTGACATGGCCCATATGGGCGATGCGGAAGGCTTGTCCGGAGAGATCACCGATGCCGGTGCCGAGCACGACGCCGCACTTGTCCTTGCAATAGCGTTGCAGCACGGCCGGGTCATGGCCGTTGCTCATGGTCACCGTGGTCACGGTGTTGGAGCGCTCGCTGGCCTCGGCGACGTTGAAGCCGAGCACCTGGCCTTCCGACCACATCGCAACCGCGCGGCGCGCGGCCTCACCGAGCAGGCTGTGGCGGCGGAAGGCGTTCTCGAGGCCTTCCTCGTGCAGCATGTCGATCGCCTTGCGCAAGGCGAACAACAGATGCACCGGCGCGGTGCCGGCATATTTGCGATAATTCTCGGTGCCCTCGCGCTCGCTCCAGCTCCAATACGGCGTCGACATGCCGGCCTTCTTGTGCACCTCGAGCGCGCGCGCATTGGCGGCGACGAAGCCGAGGCCGGGCGGCGTCATCAGGCCCTTCTGCGAGCCGGACATCGCGACATCGATGCCCCATTTGTCCATCTCGAACGGCATGCAGCCGAGCGAGGCGACGGTGTCGACCATGTACAGCGCGGGATGGCCACTCGCCTTGATCGCCTTGCCGATCGCCTCGATGTCGTTCTGCACGCCGGAGGCGGTGTCGACCTGGACCACGACGACGGCCTTGATGCTGTGCTCCTTGTCGCGGCGCAGGCGTTCCTCGACCTCGTGCGGCCGCACCGCGCGGCGCCAGTCGCCCTTGAGCACCTCGACCTCGGCGCCCATCAGCGCCGCCGCATTGCCCCAGCCGATCGCAAAGCGTCCGCTCTCCAGCACCAGCACCTTGTCGCCGCGCGACAGCACGTTGCTCAGCGCCGCTTCCCAGGCGCCGTGGCCGTTGGCGATGTAGATGTAGGACTTGCCCTTGGTCGCGAACAACTTCGAGATGTCGCTGAGCAGGCTCTCGGTCAGATCCAGCATCTCCTTGGAGTAGATGTCGATCGCCGGACGGTGCATCGCCCGCAGCACCTCGTCGGGCATCGTGGTGGGCCCGGGGATGGCCAGAAACTCCCGGCCCGCGCGAACGGTCATTGCTGTCAGTCCTTATTGCCAGAGAACAGGATGGTGGGTTGCTGATTCACGGTTTTACGCGGCGGAGGGCCTTGGGAAAAGCACGTAAAACGCAGGGCTGGGTTATCGCTTCGTCTCCCGGCATCCGGCCGCTTCGGCCTCTTCGACCGAGCAGAACCAGCGGGTGCCCTTGCTGATCTTCATCTTGATCTGGGTGTACCAGCGGCTGGTCGGCTGGTGATAGATGCACTCGCCGGCGCTGTTCACATTGCCCTTGATGGTGCAATCCGGCGACGGCGCGACCGGCCCCGAGGCCGAAGCGAGCAGCACCGCATGCGCGCCGTCCGGCGGCTTGGTCGCGCCGAGGATCGCGGTCTTCTTGTTGCGCTCCCGCCAGTCCCACGGCGCGATGAAGGCACCCTGCCACATGCCGGCTTTTGCCTCACGCGCGGCAGCCTCGTCGGGCTCGTAGTCCTTGGAGATGCGGGTGTAGGCCAGCGCCCAGCCGTTGCGCACCAGCCATTTCTGGATGTCCTCGCCGCCGACCTCGCAGCGCGCCACGGTGCGGCCGCGCCGGTCGATCGCGCGGGTGTGGCAGACCCAATTCTTGCCCTCGGTGTATTTGGCGAGCTCGTCGCGGGCCGCGACGCCGCAGGTCCAGCGTTCGGTCTTGGTGTTGAGGCAGAGCTGGTCGACCGCCGGCGCGTCGATGCCGCCGAGCCGGATCCGCGTGTTGCCGATCACCACGGCATCGCCGGCGCGAACCTTTGCCGTGCCGGTGATGTCGGCGGCATCAGCCAGCGACGGGATGGCGAACAAGGACAGCGCAATCAGGACTTTTCGCAACATGCCGGTCCGGTTGTGATGACAATCTCGATAAGCCGCGCAATTGTGGTCGGCTTTTGGCCGCCCGGCCAGCGCAGGCCGAACAGATTGCCTTTCAACTTCCTGTCATTGTGGCGGCGTTGCTTACCCTCCCCTGGAGGGGGAGGGTCGGCATGCGATCGAGCGAAGCGAGATTGCATGACGGGGTGGGGTGATCTCTCCACTCGGGCACTGTTCGTCGCGGAGGGACCGTCACCCCACCCCGCTCGCGCTGCGCGCGATCGACCCTCCCCCTCCAGGGGAGGGTAAAAGGACCATCACCCCCGCGCCATCGCCCGCTTCGCCACCGCCAGCCCCATCAGCACGAACGCCGACGTCACCTCCGGCCCGCCGACCAGGATCCGCGTCGGCGTCTTCATCTTGTTCCATTCATAGGCGCGGAACGGGCCGCGGCGGCCGCCTTCACCGAGCCCGGCGACGATCACGTTCAGCGCCGGTGCGAAGGTGCGCGGGTCGGCGCCGAGATGGCCGAGCGCGATCAGCGCCAGCGCGGCGTCGAACACGTTCATCTCGGCCGCCATCAGCTCGCCCTTGACGTAGGACAGCACGCGGTGGCGGATGAAGTCGAAATCGCCGGCGGGATCAATCGCGGCCTGCGCCGCCAGCGGCAGCGCCAGGAAGGCGGCATAACAGCGGCCGAAATAGGCGCTGTAGAGCTCCGGAAGATAATAGATGTGCGAGCGCGGATTGGCGAAGGCGCCGCTGGCCGCGAGGCGCTTCTGGAATCCGATGATGCGATGGACCGTGGCGAGCCGCGCCGGAGTCTCCAAGACCTTCCAGCGCGCCAAGTTACGAAAGCTGACCTCGAGAATGTCGAGGTTGAGCGTCGGATCGAGATCGTTGCCGTAAGGGCGCTCGCCGGCGAGATTGTCGATCCAGGTCGCGACCCCGCCCTCATAGTCGATATTGTCGTTGAGCGGCACGGTCACGCGGGGCTCGTTGACGCCAGCGCGCACCTGATAGCCCGCATAGAAGTCCAGGAGCGGCTGGTCGATGATGGCATCAAGGCAGCCGGCCTGCGTCGCCGCCGAGATCGAGCAGGCCGTGGTGTCGCAATCCGGCACGTAGATGCCGAAGCCGAGGTCTTGCTTGATCTGCGCGAAGTAGCGCGAGAAGCGCGGATGCGGTGCCGGCGCCAGGGCGGTGATGACGTTGAAGCGCGCGCCGCCCAAGCCTTCGACCTCCTCGCGGCTGATGTTGACGCAGAAATCGACCATGTCGGCGATCGCGCGCTCCGCCGCGATCTTGTCGGCGACCGAGGCGAGCCCGGTCTCGACGAAGCTGAGCAGGGCCTCGATGAAGAACGCGTCGTAATAGGCCGAGCGATGGCGGATCTGCACCGGCTCCCACATCGGCTCGGCAATGCCCTTCCAGGGCGGATTGACCACGGCGCGCGCGGGCGAGCGCGCGATGAAGACGCGGGCGAGGTTGAACAGCAGCGAGGAGTTCTTGTAGCCGCGCGCGTTGAGGCCCGTGAGCGCCATGATCAGCTCGCGGCCGCGGACGTCAGGATCGCCGATCAGGTTGAAGGCGGCATAGGTCGGCAGGAAGCCGTTGCGGCGGTACGAGCCGAGCAGATGCTGCGCGCAATCGCGGATCACGCCGTCGATCTGCGCGATCTGCGGCATGGCGGCGTTGAACGGCACCGGCGGCGGCCTGGGATGGTCGAGCGCGATGCCGTCGACGAGATCGGCGATCGGCTGCCCGACCGCCGCCCAGTCGGGCTCGGCCTCGTCGCGGGCCCGGGTGAGCGCCGCGCGCAGCCGCGTCAGCATCCCCTCGTCGCGCAGCTCGGGCAGCCCGGCGCGGCGGAGCAGGATCCGCAGCGCGGGATTGCCGAGCGCGGTCTTGTAGAATTTGGCCAGATGCGGATCGCCGCTGGCCGTATCGGACAATACGGGATCGCAGACGTCGTAAAGCGAGGGGCCGTCCTTCCGCGTCGTCAGCGCCCGGCAGGCGGCGCCGGCAAAATATTGAAAGCTCATGAAATACCTGGTCGCGGGGGCCTTGGTCGGGGACGGCAGGCACGCTGGCATGTGCGCGCCACCCCCTTGCAAGTCGTTGAAAAGGCTACCCGGATTCGCAGGAAATACAAATGTGATGAACGTCACGGAAAAGCCGGCACGAGGGCTGCATGGTCGATCTCCGGAAGGCTACGGGGAAGCCAATGATGCAGGAATCCAGCCCGGAGAATTAACGAACATATTCAGATACTTAGCTCAAATTTTTGGCAATCTATTGCCCCACGGCCTATATCCGGTTAAGGGTTTGTTTGGTGCGGCGCCGCAAATTGCGCGCAATTCGGGGGCACTTCCCCGGCCAATCCCTCAAACCTAAAGACGCTATCGCGCTACTCAAACAGTGTGCGCGCGCTTGGCCGGTCTTTGGCACAGGAAACGAAGCGAGATGAATGTAAAGCAGCTCGACCTTTCCAGACGTACGATCGCCCTCGCCGCAGCCCTCATCGGCACGGTGTCGCTGGTGATCGGCGCCCATGCTGCTCTCAACATGCGTGCGATCGATGCCGCCAAGGCCGTCTCGACCGACCAGATCACCGGCTCGATCGGCCAGACCTCGCGCCTCGCGCTCGTCATCGGCAATGGCCATTATCCCGACGCCAGCGCGCCGCTGACGCAGTCGATCAACGACGCCCGCGCGCTGTCCTCGTCGCTGCGCAAGAACGGCTTTGACGTCGACATGGTGGAAGACGCGACCAAGGACGACATGGTCCGTGCCGTGACCCGCCTGAAGTCCCGGATCACGCGCGACAGCGTCGTCATGCTGTTCTTCGGCGGCTACGGCGTGCAGGCCGGCCGCGAAAGCTACATGCTGCCGGTCGATGCCGTGATCTGGAAGGAAGGCGACGTCCGCCGCCATGGCGTCTCCATCGACGGCGTGCTCGACATGATGAAGGAGCAGGGTGCCAAGGCCAAGCTCGTCGTGGTGGACGCCTCCCGCCGCAATCCTTACGAGCGCCGCTTCCGCTCCTATAGCCACGGTCTCGCGCCGATCAGCGCGTCCGACAATGCGTTGATCCTCACCTCCGCCTCGCCCGGCAAGGTCGTCGACGACGGCAAGGGCGAGCACAGCGTGCTGGTCAGCGAATTCCTCAACAATCTCAGCAAGCCCGGCAGCGCCGAGAGCGTCTTCAACAAGACCCGCCTCGCCATCTCGCGCGCCAGCGAAGGCGACCAGGTCCCGACCGTGTCGTCGTCGTTGCTCGAAGACGTCCGTTTCGGCGAAGCCGGCGGTTAGTTTTTCTTAGGTCTTGCGACGTCTCGTGCCCCGGACGCGACGCATCATGCAATGATGCGACGCTGAGCCGGGGCCCAGTTTTTTGGGCACACTGTACCTGCATCGTCATTGCGAGCGCAGCGAAGCAATCCAGAATCCCTCCGCGGAGAGACCCTGGATTGCTTCGTCGCAAGAGCTCCTCGCAATGACGATCGCGCCGCTACTTCGCCGCTTCCGCGCTCGCCATCACCGGACGCACGGGATCGCCTTCGCGCAGCAATGCACCGGCGCGGGCGACGACGACGTCGCCTTCGTTGAGGCCGTCGCGGACCTCGATATTGCCGCCCGACATCAATCCGACCTCGACACGCTTGGTCTCGACGCGGTTGCGGCGGATCACCTGCACGACGGTGCCGGCGGACGAATATTGCACCGATGTCAGCGGCACCGCGACGTTGCAGCTTTGCCCGGTCTTGATCAGCGCGCGCCCGCTGGCATTCAGCAAGAGCCGCTTCTGCGAGGAGATGCCGATATAGACCATCCCCTGCTGGATGTTCGGCTCGACGGTCGGGCCGATGCGGCGCACCTTGCCGTTGATGTCGCCGGCGCCTGCGATCCGGACGGTGGCCTGCTGATTGACCGCGAGCTTGCGCACATCGGTGGTGGCGACGAGACCGACGAGATCGTACTCGCTGCGCGCCACGATCGTGAACAGCGCCTCGCCCTTGGCGGAGGCGAAGTTGCCGATCTGCGCGGTCGAGGTTGCGATCACCCCCGCCACGGGAGCGGTGACCTGAAGCGTGCCGCCCTCGGGCAGCGCCAGCCGTGCCAGCACCTGGCCGGCCGTGGTGGTATCGCCGGCTTCGGCCAGCACGTCCGTGACCTTCAGGCCCGGACGCTCGGGCCGCACCGAGGTTTCCTCCCGCGCGATGATCGAGCCGGTGGCCTCGACGATGTCGGAGAAGCAGGATTTCGCGACCTTCAGCACCGTGACCGCCGGCCCTTTGGGCGCGTCGTCATCGGCGGCACCGGCCGGATGGGAGCTGAGGACGAGCAGGCCGGCGACGGCTGCGGGATACAGGCTTCGAGCAACGGCGCGGGGCAAATGACGCATCGGAAATTCCACGGGGGCTGTGCCTCCAATCGATAGCAGATGGCTGCCGCCCGCACTACGGCCGCGTCGTCCCAAAACAGGACTTAGCGCCGCCGACAGTCGCGGCAAGTCTTTGATGAGTCGCGGAATTGGAGAACAGGTTCGCTCGAAGGGCTCAGGCCGTCAGCGACGCCGATCACCCAGCAGCTTGCCGCTGGCCCGCTCGAGCAGATGCAGACGCGTGCAGGCCGGACAGGACACGGATACGTGCGTGCGGTCAGCCGGCTCGTCGGTGAGCCGATGCTGCACGTTCAGGCCCGTCTGGGGGCATTTGAAGACAATCTGCCGGTCCATGACCGAGATATGACGCCAAGCCGGGCCTCGCGAAATTACGGATGATTACGTAGGTCGGCGACGGCCCCTCACGGCAGGTTCAGGAACTCGACCCAGTTCGGCTTCTTGCCGGTGGGGTAGGATTTCAGCTTGGCCAGCGCGCCGCTGCCCTGGTCGATGGCATAGACCGTCATGCTGTCGGAGAGCTCGCCGACGGCGGCGAGATAGCGGCCGGCGGGATCGACCTGGAAGCCGCGCGGCTGCTTCTCGGTCGGCACGCTGCCGATCGTGGTCAGCTTGCCGCTCGCGCCGTCGACCTTGTAGGCGGTGAGCGTGCTGGTGGTGCGCTCGGAGGCGTAGAGGAAGCGGCCGTCCGGGGTGATGTGGATGTCGGCGCCCCAAGGTTTTCCGGAAAACCCGTCCGGCAGCGCGGTGGTGCGCTGGATCTCGTCCCAGGCGCCGCTCCTGGCTTCATAAGTGAATGCTGCGACGTCGCCGTTCAGCTCGTGGAGGAGATAGACGAACTTGCCGCCGGGGTGAAACACGAAGTGCCGCGGCCCCGATTTCTGCGGCACCTTGTGCGCCGGCGGATCGCTCGGCGTCAGCGTGCCGGCTGCGGCATCGAACGCGAAGGCCAGCACCTGATCGGAGCCGAGATTGGTGGCGAACGCGAAGCGGTTGTCGGGCGAGGGCAGGAAGGCGTGGGCGTTCAGCCCGGTCGGGATCACCTGCTTGGGCTCGCCGGCGACGCCGTTGCCAAGCAGCGGATTCAGCGCGACCTTGTTGCCGCCATAGGAGGCGCTGAACAGGAACTTGCCGCTGCGGTCGGTGGCGATATAGGCCATGCTGTCGGCGAGCGGTCCGTTGCCGAGATGGCTGAGCTCGCCCGTCTTGGGATCGATCGCAAAGCTCACTGCGACATAGGGCTGCGAGCGGATTCCGGCGATCAGCACGCGGCGGTCGGGCGTGATCGCGAGCGGTGTCGATGAGCCCGGCTTTTCGACGCCCTTGAAGGCGGCCGTTTGCACGGGCGTCATCTCGCCGCTCTCGCTCATCTTGAACACGCTGATGTCGTTGCTGTCGGCATTGCCGACATAGGCGAAGGTTTCGGCCATGCCGGCACGGACTCCAGAAACGAGGGCGAGAGAAGCGAACAGGGTTGCGGCGATCGCAGCGCCTGGCACGCGCGATACGATGCGTCGGATCGATCTCGACATGGGCTCCTCCTGAAAGCCGGCTCGCGGCGTGGTCGTTTTGCCGCGAGGATAGCGGGAGACGCGCCGCCGCACCAAAATCCAGATGGGATCGATCGATGCCGAAATCGCATCGGTCGCGGGATGACGGGTCAGCGCACCGCCGCAGTGCGGGACGGCAAATGCGGCCACGGCGGGCGGTCCGGCGGCCCGAGCATGGTCCACACGGTCACCGCGACCAGGGCGGACGTCATGAGCGTCCAGAGGATGAGGCGTTTTCGCATCAGGCCAATCCGTCGGTGCAAGCTGCGAGGCCGAGGGCCGCGTCCGCCATCCTGCACTGCAAAGAGCGGCGGTTCTATGAGGCCGTTCACAGGGCGGGAAACCGTCGATGCCGTTGCGAACCAATGCGCTGCGAACGCATTGAACCGGCATGCCCCGCGAAAACGATCTCGAAGGCAAGCCAGACATGGGCGGCAAGCATGGCGGTCAGGCCGGCCAGCCCAGGCCTCCGCCGCGCCCGCACGAGGGCGAGCGCGACGAGGACGTCGTGGCAAAGCGCCACACCGGCCAAACCGACCGGGCGCCGCCGCCGACCAAACCAAAATAGCGCCTCGCCGCCCGGCATCGCGGCGGCCTGGCGTGGGGAACGGCGGCATCGCTCTGCCGCGTGAGAAAAGGAAGAGGGAGGCTGGATCGTGTTTTGGATCTGTTGGAACACCGCCTGGTCGCTGATCATCAGCGGCATCTGGGTCGCCACCATCGTCAGCCACCCCGACGCCGAATTCGCCGAAGTGCGGGCGGCTCGACGATCGATGTGAGCGTCCCGCCCTTGCGGACGCTCGTCCCGGATCACGTCATGCTGCCGGGCATGAAGCAGCGGATCATCGGACGGCCGTTGACGTAATAAGGCCAGACCATGGTGCGCCCGGCGCGGTTGGGCTCGGTGATGACCGTGTCGTCGGGCACCTCGACCCAGTTGCCGAGGAGCCGCACCCGGTAATGTCCGTCCCGCGTCTCCCAGTCGACGTCGTCGAGCGCGGTGCCGTCGGCATCGGCACAACAGGGGCCGCCGCCCTTGCTCTTCAGGCTCTCAAACCAGCCCTTGAGGGGAGAGTTTGCGTAGCGCCCGTCGTCGCGGGCCTCCGCGGCGAGCCCGATCAGGGCCCCAACCGCGACGAGAGGGATCATTCTGAACGCCAAGATTCTGAACGCCAAGATCGCCATGTCACCTCGCTCGTTTGACGCACGCGCGCGCGACAGTGCGGGCGAAAAGCCGCCTGTGGTGCGCGTGATGCAATGTCGACTAGGGCCCGTCGGCCGGAGTTCCCGACCGTCTCAGCGAGGCGATAACCGCAAGGCGCAAGGTTTGATCCTAAATTTTCAAGGCAGGCGGTGAGGGGATGAGCGGCTGCGGACGTCTCCGATGAGGGAGCCGCCGCCCTAGGCCGCGACCGCCTGCGCCGCGAGCAGCTGCTTCAGCTTCGCGGCCGGCACCGCCGGGCTGAACAGCCAGCCCTGCATCTGGCTGCATCCGAGCTGGCGCAGCACCTCGGCTTGCGCTTCGGTCTCGACGCCTTCGGCTGTCGTCGCCATGTGGCGCGCGGCGGCCATGTGCACCACGGCCTGCACGATCGGCGAGGAATCTTCGGACTGACCGATGTCGCTGATGAAGCTGCGGTCGATCTTGATCTTGTCGAACGGGAAGCGGTGCAGATAGCTCAGCGACGAATAGCCGGTGCCGAAATCGTCGAGCGCGATGCGCACGCCGAGCTCGCGCAATTGCTGCAGGATCGCCAGCGCCTCCGCGTCGTCGCGGATCAGCACCGTCTCGGTGATCTCGAGCTCGAGCCGTCCCGGCGCGAGCCCGGACTCCGCGAGCGCGGCGGCGACCTTGAGCGCCAGGGTGCGCGAGCGGAACTGGAGCGGCGACACGTTGACCGCGATGTGAATCGGGCCGGGCCACGAGGCGGCCTCAACGCAGGCCTGCTTCAGCACCCATTCGCCGATCTCGCCGATCAGGCCGGTGTCTTCTGCGACCGGGATGAACTCCGCCGGCGAAACCATGCCGCGCTCGGGATGGCGCCAGCGCAGCAACGCCTCGCAGCCGGTGACGACATTGGCGGTGAGGTCGACCAGCGGCTGGTAGTGCACCTCGAACTCGCCGCGCGCGAGCGCCTGGCGCAGGTCGAGCTCGAGCTGGCGGCGCTGCCGCGCCTTGGCGTCGTATTCGGGGGCGAACAGGCGGAAGGTGCGGCGGCCTTCCGACTTCGCCGCATACATCGCCAGATCGGCGCGCTTGAGCAGATCGTCGAGATTGTCGCCATGATCGGGCGCGATGGCGATGCCGATGCTGGCATCGGTCGGAATCTCCTGCCCCTTGCAGTCAACCGGCGCGCGCAACGCCTTGAGAATGGTTTCCGCCAGTGCCGTCAGCTCGGCCGGATCGGAGGTCGCGGCCTTGACGATGGCGAATTCGTCGCCGCCGAGCCGCGCGACCATGTCGTTGCCGCTGACGCAGGCGCGCAGGCGGCTCGCCACCTGGCGCAGCAACTCGTCGCCGACCTCGTGCCCGTGCGAATCGTTGACGCCCTTGAACTCGTCGACGTCGATATAGAGAATCGCGAACGGCTTGCCTTGCGCGAGCTCGGCGACGCGGCGCTCCAGATGCCCGCGCAGCAGCACGCGGTTCGGCAGGTCGGTGAGCGCGTCGTAATGCGCCAGATGGGCGATGCGCTCGTCGGTGCGGATGCGCTCGGTGACGTCGTCATGGGTGGCGAGCCAGCCGCCGGCAGCGGCCGGCTGGTTCTTGATCTCGATCAGGCGGCCGTCGGCGGTTTCCACGACGGCGCTCTGGGTGCGGCCGATATTGCTCAGGATGTCGTCGCAATAGGCTTCGACGTCGCCCTCGAACGAGCCGGTGTCCCGGCGGTGCCGGATCACGTCGCGGAAGTGGACGCCGGGCTTCACCAATGCGGCCGAGAGCCCGTACATCTCGATGTAGCGGCGGTTGCAGACGATCAGCCGCTCGTCTTGGTCGAACATCAACAGGCCCTGCGTCATCGTATTCATCGCGGTGTCGAGCCGCTGCTTCTCGAGCGAGAGCCGGTGCGTCACCTGGCGGAAGATCAGAAACAGCGTGAGCACCAGGAGGCCGATCGACAGCACGGCAATGGTGACGAAGAATTTCGTCTGCGTGCGCCAGGTCGCCAGCGTCGCATCCAGCGATTTGGTCGCGACCACGACCAGCGGCTCGCCGGCGAGCAGGCGCGAGGCGACGATGCGGTCCTTGCCATCGATCGGGCTTGCGAGCTGGGTGGTGACGAAGGTGCGCGCGAACACCGCCATCTGCTCCGGCGTGCCGTTGCGGAAGTTCTGACCGATCAGCGCCTCGACATGCGGAATGCGGGCGAGCAGCTGTCCGTTCTGGTGGTGCATCGCGATCGAGGAATCCTCGCCGAGCCCGGTCGAGGCGAAGAAGGATTCGAGCTGCTCGGGCGCGATCGCGCGGGTGACCAGCCCGAGGAACTCGCCGTGCGGTCCGGAGACGCGCCGCGCGAACACGATCGCCGGTCCGCTGCCGAACCGGCCGGGCACGACCTCCACGTCCTCCTGCGCGGCCGGATCGTCCTTGAGACGGTTGAAGTAGCCGCGGTCGGCGACCGAGATGTCGGCGACCGGCCATTGCCGCGACGAGTTGATCAGCACGCCCCTGGAATCGAACAGATTGGCGCCGGCGACGTCGGACCAGCCGCTGGCTTTCGCGCGCAGCACCTCGTGCACGGCGAGCGTGCCCATCTCGCTGCGGAAGATTTCGGCGGACTCGATGCCGTGGCTCTCGAGCTCGGCGATGATGCTCTTCTGCAGCACCGCGAAGTCCTCGAACTGGCGGTCGAAATGCCGGGCGAGCATGCGGACGGCGTTTTCGAGGCTGTCGCGGCCGCTCTCGATGGCGTTTTGCCGGAAGCGGTCGACGGTGAGCGCGGTGCCGATCGCGGTCGCAAGCATCAGCACGAAGCCGCCGGCGATCAGCCACGTCAGCGGCGCCCCGCGCCAACGGCGGAGCAACGCGCGCGTTCGCGCGGTCCATCGGATCGATGCGCCCATCCCAGTCCTCCCGTGGGATGCAAGATGCTGCAAAACCGACAAGACCCCGTTACCACAAAGGGTTAGGAAAACATGAATCGGAACGAAATCAGAGGGTTGGTTCCATCGCGCGGGAGATTGCGGCGAGACCGCGGGACCCTCAGCGCTTGATTTCCCACCTCAAGGCTTCCGCATTGCCTTTGGCGAACATCGCCGGGACGTCGAACTTGCCGGTCTTGAGGTCATACCGGCATTTCCAATCCGCCAATCCCTTCACCGCGACGTTCTTCGGATGCTTGTCCATTTCGCCGGACAGCGAGATCAGGAGATAGCGGTTGTTGGGCCAGTCGACGCCGAGCCAGCGATACCCATCTTCGGTGCCCTTCATCAGATTGGCCGAGATGTGGTAGTCGAGCTTCATCTTGCGAGTGTCGGGCCGGCTGTGGAAATAGGTCCAGGCGAGATCGCTGAGCGATGTCTTCGTCGCGTTGACGAAGGCGCCGTTCTCGACATGGTAGAGAAAGAGATCCTGCTCACCCGAGCCGGTCTTCTGCATGCGCACCAGCCATTGCGAGTCGGCCGTGAAACGGAAGCCGGCCGGATAGCCCTGCTCGGGCTTCAGCTCGTGCATCTGTTCGCCGCGTCGCGCCCAGACCTGCCACGTGATGTCGAAATCCTCGCCCTCCTTCATGTACTGCTCGAGCCTGGTGGCGCCGTCGGGCGAGGTGAAGGCGAGATCGGCATCGTCGGTGAGGATGTAACCGGGGGGCGGGCCGGAGGCGGCGAAAGCGGGTGAAGCGGCCAGCGTCAGCGCCAGCGCCAGCGATGGCGCGGCACGGGAAAATACGGTCACGGCAAAAATTCCCTTGAAGAATGCCGCGAGGCGGCCTTGATACTTGGACACCCGCATGGTCGCGCCGGTTCATCCCGCGCGCCTCGGCGGAGGCATAATCCCATCGGCAGTCTTGCTGCGGCAGCCAAATCGGCGCACCTTGCCGGCCTCGGCTGATTTGCCACCCAAGGTCCTTTTCAAATGATCACCGCATCCAAGGCCTTCATCGCCTTCTGTCTGCTCGCGCTGGTCGGCACCGCGCTGGTGATCGGCCCGACCGAGCTGCGCCGCCTGTTGCCGGACGGGACCAAGGTCACCGTCGCTGCCAAGCCGGAGGCCAAGGCCGAGCCCAAGATCGAGGCCAAGGTCGAGCCCAAGCTTGAAGCGAAGGTGGAGTCCAAGCCGGACACGTCCAAGCCCGAATCCAAGCCCGAATCCAAGCCCGAGTCCAAGCCGGGGCTCGAGCCGGAACAGCCGAAGCTCGCCGGCAGCGCGCCGCCTGCTCCCGAGCCGAAGGCGGGCCCGCTGGCCGAGACCCAGAAGCAGGTGGCCGCGCTCGGCGATCTCGTCCCGGTCAAGCCGCCGGCGCCGGCTGCGGACGCCGGCCCCCGTTTCGACGTCGCCCGCGTCGACGAGCACGGCGAGGCGGCGGTGATTGCCGGCCGCGCCACGCCGGGTGCCAGGGTCGAGCTGCTGCGCGACGGCAAGCCGCTCGATAGCGTGGTTGCGGACGCCTCCGGCCAGTTCGTGATGACCCCGCCGCAACTGCCCGCCGGCTCTTACGACCTGACGCTCCGGGCCAAGGCACCGGACGGCACGGTCACCGAATCCGGCCGGACCATGCCGGTGACCATCGCCGCGGCGGCGCCGCCGCCCGCGCGCACGCCACCGGTCGCGAAGCAGGAGACCAAGCAGGCCGAGAAGCCCGACGACAAATCGGATGTCGTCGCCGCCCTGCCGTCGGCCTCGCCGCGCCTGGCCTCGGTGCCCGAGAAGCAAGCGGCCCGGCCGAAACTGATCGGCGCGCCGAAGCCCAAAGCTTTCACGCATGCACCTTTCGCGCATGCGCCGGCGGGCACTGCGGTCGCATCGGCCTCGCCCGCGGAGGCGCTCACCGCCGCACCGGCCGAGGCCGCCGGCGGCAGCCGGATCATCGCCCGCGGCGACAGCCTGTGGGCGCTCAGCCGGCTCGCTTACGGCGACGGCGCCCGCTACGGGGTGATCTTCAAGGCCAACCGCGACAAGATTCACAACCCCAACTTGATCTATCCCGGCCAGACCTTCGTGATGCCGCAAAAGGCGGAGTGACACTGCACCGGCATTGGCCGGCCAGCGTTGCGACGCATTGTCCTGTGTCCGTCTGGAACATTCGGTTCCCTCGCGCGTCATTGAGATGCGACGCATTGCGCACGCGGGAGCGAGGGACGTGATCAAGCCCGTGGTTAGGTCAGCGATCATGCCGGGACGCATGGGATTGGCGCTCGCCGGTGCGACCCTGCTGATTGCGGCCGTGCTGCTGCCTGGTAGGGCTGAGGCGCAGTTCGGCTTGCGCGGCGGTCCGCTCGGAGTTGCGCGTTTCGCCGTCGGCCACGTGATCGGCCTGTCGCGCCTGCGCCATTCCCGCATGGCGGTGCGCAGTGGCCGCTACCGCTCCGCTGCGCTGAGGTCGCAAGACCCGCGCGGGGCCGAGCGCGGCCAGCTATCGAACCCTTACGTGCTGCGTGCGGCCCTCACGGCGCAGGCTGCGCTGGCGGGATGGCAAGGCGGCCGCCGTCCACAGGGTTGGTGGCGTCATCCCGACGGCAGCTACGGCTGGGTCGGCCCGGTGTTCTGGCCGTTCGCGCATGACGATCTCACCAATGCGATCATCTTCGGCGACACCACCAGCCTCTCGCTCTACGGCTACGGCGACATCTATGCCGCGCTGTTCACGCCCTATGCCGCCACCGAGCTGGCCGCCTACACCGTGCCGCAAGGCCGTCGCGCGCGACGAATTCCGGCCGCGGAAACGATGTGCGAGGCCAGCGACACCGGCGGCCTGCCGGTCGAGCGCATCGCGAGCGCCGTTGCACCGAACGAAGCGCAGCGTACCGCGCTCGACGAGCTCTCATCCGCCTGGAATGCCGCGCGCGACACCATCCGCACCGCCTGCCCGGCGCAGGTCCCTGCGAGTGCGGCGGAGCGCCTCGGCCTGATGCGCGAGCGCATCGAGGCCATGATCAAGGCCGTCGACGCCATGGAAGCGCCGCTGTCGAAATTCGTCGGCCTGCTCAATGACGACCAGAAAGCCCGGCTCAACGCCCTCGCGCATGAACGGCGCGCCGCGCTGGCGTCCTACCAGTCCAAAAACGCTGACAGGACCGCGAGCAAGGACGCATCCAGGGACGCGCAGGCGGCCAAGGCCTGCCAGGCGGACTACGATCCTCTTGCTGACGAGAATGCGCAGCGCCAATACGAGCAGCTCGTCCAGCAGCAATGGCCCGCCGCCGACATCGCCGCCACGCTCCACCTCGACGAGGTCGCCCGCGCCCGCTTCGAGGTGCTGCAGGACACCACGCTCCGCACCATGCAGACGCTCAGCGCCTGCCCGACCGAGCCCGCCGCAACCCAGCAGGCCCGCCTCGCCGCCGTGAAGACGCGGCTGCAGGCGATGCTGCAAGCCGTCGGCGCAATCGCCGACGCGCTCGACGATTTCCAGGCGGACTTAAGCGATGAGCAAAAGGCCGGGTTCGAGGCGATCGGGCCGAAGCGGGGGGCGTGAGGGGACGCCAGCTTGGAATGCCATCATCCTATGATATGCAGATAGGGATGCACATCACGGAGAGTGCTGGTGCTGGTTTCCAAATGGGGCAACAGCCTGGCAGCGCGCCTGCCCAAAGCGCTAGTTGATGAACTCGGCCTCAAGGAGGGCGACGAAATCGATGTCGTGGCCGCCCGCAAAGGCACGATCGAAATCGAGACCAAGGAGCAGCGGCGTCGGCGCGCGATCGAGAACATGGAGGCGCGCAACTGGCCGGCCTTGCCCGCCGGCTACAAATTCGATCGGGACGAGGCGAACGAGGGGTGAGCGCGTTCTTTGACAGCGGTGATCTTGGGACCTTCAGCACAGCCGCAGCATCGGCGGGCTTGCGATCGTCAATCCGTTTCTCGGCGTGACTCCGTGAGCGCTCATATCATCGCCAAGTCCGGACTCCTCCGCGAATTCTGCGATCTCACCCACACGCCCAGTCGAACTTCATATCCCTAAAGTCCAGCTGCGCGTTGCCGCCGCCGAAATTGTAGCCGCCGAAATACTCCTCGAACTCGATGTAGAACGGGCTCATCTCCGGCACCGCCTGGCAGGGCCGCATGGTGCCGCCGAGATGGTTGGGGGCGTGATCCCTGGCCCAGTCGTGCAGGCGGAAATTGTCGCGGCCCGGCTTGCCGCCGACATAGTAGTAATAAGGCTGATAGCCGGTCGGCGGATTTTCGCGCACATACTCGTCCTGCGGGCCCTTGCCGGCGTTGGGATCATCAGCGCGCGGCGACAGCGCAATCGCGCGCGTTTCGCCGAGATCGGCGCGCGGCGGGGCGGCAAACATCTTCTTGGCGTAGGCCGGCGCGGCCTCGAAGAAGGCGCTGGCGCCGCCGACATCGAGCCAGCGCGGCCGCTCCACTGTTGCCAGCGCAAGCGGCGCCGGCGGCGCGGCGAATGCGCCGTCATATTCGGCCCGCGTCAGCAGCAGCGCGGCATAGGCGTAGTCGAGAATATCGGTCATGCGCGACAGGCGCGGGTGCGATGGCCGCGCCAGCACCGCCTCGCGAAGCTCGGGATCGTCGGGCGCACCGCCGTCATTGTGATCGGGCGCCGTGGCGAAGAACGACAATGCGACGATGTCATCGCCATGCACCCGATAATCCTCCGGCAGTAGCAGCGTGAACCCGTGCATCAAGGGATAGCCGGTGACGGGATCGAACGGCCATTGCTCGGATGCAATGCCCGGCGGCAGCCCGAACACCCAGCCCTGATCGCGCGCGCGATCCGCGGGCCGGTCCAGCATCTGCAAATCATAGGCACGCGAAGGCAGCGCAAGCGTCACGGGTTCATCTCCCATCGAAATGGCCTCGCCGCTGAGGCGATGGTTGGTCGCAGGGAGGAGGGAAGTGGTTCGTGGGAGGCGTCTGGGGATGCTGCCAATCTGCCGGTGTTTTCGACTGACGGGACAAATCGCGTGGGCTCGCGCAGGGCCTGCCGCAAGTCATTGATTCCGCAACCCCCGCCTACTGTGCATGGGGTTGTTTTCGCACTTTTTGGTTTGGCTACCCCCTTCGCCGCACCGCCGCGGCGTCCACCACGTTCTCCACCTCCTCGCGCCAGCTCAGGATTTCCATCGCCAGCACGGGGTGATTGAAGCCCTTGAGCTGGAGATCGTCGAGGGCGCGGGCCTCCACCCAAGGTTCGACCATGCCATAGACGCGGCGGCTGACCACGATCTGGTTCGGCTTGGCCTCGCTGCAGAGGCGGGAGGCGAGGTTGGTGACGCTGCCGATCGCGGCATATTCCAGCCGCTGCTCGAAGCCGACCTGGCCGAGCGTGGCATAGCCGAGCGCGACGCCGATGCCGAAGCCGAGACTGTGCCCGCGGTTGCGCCAGCGCTCGGTCAAGGGGCCGATGGTGTCGCGCATCTCCACCGCCATCTTCACCGCGCGCTTGGTGTGGTCCTCGAACTGGATCGGCGCGTTGAACAGGATCATCACGCCGTCGCCGGCATATTTGTCGAGCGTGCCTTCGTACTTGAAGATCAGCTGGCCGAGCGCGGCATGATATTCGCGCAGCACGTTCATCGCCTCTTCCGGCTCGGTCGCTTCCGTGAACGCGGTGAAGCCGCGCAGGTCGCAGAACACCACCGTGACCTCGCGGCGCTGGCTGGTCAGCAACCCCTCGGGGCTGTCGGAGGAGGCGATCAGCTGCGCCACCTGCGGCGCCAGGAAACGCTCGAGCTTGCGGATGCGCTCGATCTCGCCGAGCTGGGTCCTGACGCGCTCCTCCAGCGACTTGTTCCAGTCCTTGAGCTGCTCGGTCTGCTCGCGGAGCTTGTCGGCCTGGGCGCGCACCGTCGTGTTCGCCGCCTCCAGCGCGTGGCTCTTGTGGTCGACCTCGGTGAACAGCTGCGCATTGCGCATCGCCAGCACGGCCTGGTTGGCGAAGGTGCGCATCAGGCCGATGATGCTGGGCGCGAACGCGCCGGCGGCGCGGCGCAGCACCACGAGCGAGCCCAGCGTGCCCTGCTGGTCGATCAGCGGCACCACCAGCACCGAGCTGAAGCCGGCCGCGAGCGCGACCTCGCGCAGCGGCTGCTCGGCGGCATCGCCGAGCTCGGCCAGCGCGATCGGCGCGCCGCTGTCGGCGGCATCGCTCAGGATGTTGCCGCCTTGCGCGATGGTGACATGCGCGCCCTCGGCGGATGTGTCGATGCCGTTGGCCTCGACCAGGTTGAAGCGGCGCGCCTCGGCGTCGAAGCCGTAGATCAGCACCGCATCGGCATGGGTGATCTCGATCGCGCGGGCGGCGATGGTCGCGAGCACCGCGTTGAGATCGAGCGAGGAGGCCACCGCGCGGCCGACCTCCTCCAGCACCTTGAGCTCGTGGATCGACTGCGCGAGATCGCGGGTGCGCTCCTCGACCTTGGTCTCCAGGTTCGAATAGGTCTCCTGGATCTGGTCGGCCATGCGGTTGAACTGCCCGGCGAGGTCTTCCAGCTCGTCGGAGGTGTGCACGTCGATGCGATGGCTGAAATCGCCGGCGCCGAGCAGTTGCGCGCCGTCGCGCAACGCCGTGATCGGGATGATCATGCGGCGGGCGAGCAGCGTGCCGGCGAGGATCGCGACCATCAGGCCCATGCCGATCAGAAGCGCGATGCGCACCAGCTGGTCGCGGATCGGCATCAGGGCCTGCGTGGTCGGCTGCTCGAACAGCACGCTCCAGCCGAGCTTCGGCACGAGGCTCGCGGCGCTCATCACCGCATGGCCGTTGAAGTCGGTGCCCGACGTGTCGGCTTCGTGGCCGGGCGCAATCGCGGCCGCCACCTGCGGCAGCTTGGAAAGGTCCGCGCCGATCTCGGGCCCCTTCGATGACGTCGCCAGCACCCGGCCGCGCGGATCGACGACATAGGCGAAGGCGGCCTTGCCGACCTGGGCGTCGGACAGGAAGTCGGAGAGGAAGCCGAGGTCGATCTCGGCCACGGTGACGCCGGCATTGAAGCCGGAATGCGCCACCGAGATCGACATCAGCGGCGTCCGGTCGGCGAACCAGGCCGGCGCGTAGGTGACGCCGCGGGCGACGGCCTCGGTGAAGCGCATGTCGCGGGAGAGGTCGGCATTGCCGCCGGTCGTGGTCGATTGCCGGGAGACGCGCAACACCTCGCGGCCGTCGCCGTTGAGCTGGAACAGCTGGTTGACGACCGAGACCTGGTGCAGCAACGAGGCGTAGTCGGCGCGGCGCTTCTCCAGCGTGTCCTGGCTCGCCCGCGTCACCCAGCTGATCTGGCGGTCGAGCTCGGAAATCGCCTGCTCGATGCGCCGGGCGGCGCCTTGCGCCTTGTCCTCCAGCCCGTCGGTCAGCTGTGTCCGTGTGGCGCGGTAGGAGATCCAGGTCTCCATCGCGCCGTTGACGGCGAGGACGAACACGACGAGGCCGACGAGGGAGACGACATATTTCGCGAACAGGCCCTCGCGCAGAGATCGTGTCTTGTCGTTCGCTCCTGCCATCCCGATCCTCTCGCGCCGCCACAGACGCCGCGCGCTATGGGCCGTACAGGCCCTTCCAAGCCGTTCTACCATAATTCGGACCGAAGGGCCGTCATGCAGCCGGCGGACCGGCCGGTGTGGTTACCTCTGTCACCTGGGCAGGTGGACCGGCAGCGATGGTCGCGGCCCGATCCGTTCGAAGGAGGGAGCTTATCGATTGAACAGCTGCCGCAGCACGTCGTTCATTGGCTGACTGTCCTGCTGCGCCACCGGCGGGTCCTCCAGGGCGGGGGCGGCAGGGGAGGCCTGTGGCGCCGGCGTGGAGGGCGTTGCCGGCAGGCTGCGGCTGCGGCTGGTGCCAGTGCCGCTTCCCGCGCCGCTGGAGAGTCCCTGCTGAATCAGATTGCCGATCGCCTCCCCGAGCGGGCCGCCGAGCAGATTGTTCTGCCCCGGTTGCTGACCTTGCGGATTGGCATTGCCGGTTGCATTGCCGCCGCCCGGCGCGGCGGTGCCACCTAGTCCGAGGCTGCCGAGGATATTGCCGAGCCCGGCTCCGTCGGGGCCGAACAGGCCCTTGCCCATCTCGCGCAGCTTGGCATAGGCGGCGTCCGGATTGTCCAGCATGCCGGCCATGTCAGGGTAGATCCGCGGTTGCGACCAGGAGCCCTGGATCATCACGGGAATGCCGAAGCCGACCGGCTCGTTGGCGCGGCCCTGGCCTTCGGTCGTCATCACGAGCTTCGGCTCGACGCGAAAGCCCATCATCTTGGTGTCGAGGGCGATGGTGCCGGCGCCGGTGACGCGCACCAGCGGCCCGATCAGGTTGAGGTCGGTCGTCACGGCCTGGCCCTTGTCGATGCGGAAGGAGGCCGAGAGCTGCGACAGATCCGTGCTCTGCTCCTGGTTGCTGTTCTGGCTGCTGTTCTGGTTGTCTTGCCAGCCGGAGAGCGTGCCCGTCGTCAGCGAGCGGATCATCTGCGCGACATTGATGCCGCGGATGGCGCCGTCCTGGAAATTGACGAAGGCCGTTCCCTGCATGTTTGCCATCAGCGCGCGCTGGCTGATGCCGGCGCTGCGCAAGGCGAGCTTGGCCTGCAGCTTGCCGTCGATGCGGTCGAACTCGGCCAGGCTCTGGAGCAGCGGCAGCGCGCGCACGCCGACGAGGTCGGAATGCATGGCAAAGCTCGGCGCGCCGGTGGTCGCGTCCAGGATCACCTCGCCCGAGACCTGGCCGCCATAGGCGCCGAGATTGGCCGTGCCGGCCTTGAGCACGCCGCCCGCGAGCTTGGCGTCGAGCGCCAGCGGCGCAATGCGCGCGTCGCCGATCACGGCCTCGCTCGCGGAGATCCGCACCTGCGCATCGACGTAATTGAGCCCGGACACGTCGATCGGCGCATTGCTCCAGGGCTGCCCGGACACGCCCTCCGGCGATTTCGCCAGTGGCATGGTCAGCCGCTGGAAGTCGAGGTCGACCTTGACCAGCGGCTTGCTTGCGATGTCGACCGAAGCCCAGCCGTTGAAGGCGCCGTCGCCGAGCCTGCCGTTCACGCCGTTGATCATCACGACATTGCCGTTGAGCCGCATCTCGGCGTGACCGGTGAGCTGGGACTTCAGGACGCTGGGCATGTCGATGGCGAAATCCACCGGCACCGAGGAGGCCGGTGTGGCCGCCTTGATGTCGAACTTGGTCGGATGCTCGCCGACGCGCGCAGTGCCGGTGATATTGACCTTGCGGTCGCGGTCCATGACCGCGTCGGCGTTGATGGCGCTGATGCGGCTCTCGACACGGTCGCGCAGGCGCGAGAATGCGACTTCGCCGTCGGTGATCCTGATGCGCTCGATGGTGGCGCCGCTGGTGTCGAGCGCGAGCGGCTTCGAAGGCGCGGCTGCATTCGGCAGGCGTTCGCGGAGCAGCGGCTGGTAGAGCACGGGATGGGTGACGACGAGCTCGCTGATCTCAGGCTTGCCCGACCATATGCTGGCGAGCGACATGTCGGCCTGCACGCGGTCGATCGTAAGGCGCGTGATGCCGCTGCGGTCCTTGGGGTCGGCCAGCGTGAGGTCGTTCAGCGTGACGTTCAGCGTCGGCCACAGGCTGATCTTGGTGGTGCCGTCGATCGACAGCCGATAGCCGGTCGCACTCTCGAGGCGCGAGGCGATCGTCGAGGTCAGGAAGCCCGAGGGGATCCCGACCACGAGCAGAAGTGCGATCACGACCATGACGGCGGCCAAAGCCCCGCCGACGAATTTCAATGCTCTCATGTCGACTTTCCAGCGACGGACAATCCGCGTCGAACCGGCAGATCACCCGTCCTTTGCGCCCAGAGTTTATCCCCGGACGGGAAGCGGCTCCAAGCGCGTAAAAATAGTCGGGGGGTGCTGCAAAGTTATGTGACTTATGACACACTTCTCCGGCGCGGTTTTACGCGATCCTGAAGTCGATGGTTTCAAGCGATTTGCCAAGAACGATGATCAGGACGTTCACAAGGACATTGAAATGAGCAAGCAGGCCGAATTTGCGGTCATCCTGAAGATGAACCCGATGTTCGCCGATCTCGGCGCGGACGAGCTCCAGCGGCTGTCCAATCTCTGCCACACCCAGCATTTGGCCAGCGGCGAGGTGCTGTTCCAGAAGGGCGATCCCGGGAACGCGCTGTTCGGCGTGCGCCGCGGCCAGGTCCGCATCGAAACCGGCGCCTCCGACGGCAGCCGGCTGACGCTGAACTTCATGGGGCCGGGCGACCTGTTCGGCGAGGTCGCGGTGCTGGACGGCCAGAACCGCACGGCGGACGCGACCGCGGGCGAAGCCAGCGAATTGTTCGTGCTGCGGCGCGAAGACTTCCTCGGCTTCCTCGAGCGCGAGCCCAAGGTCGCCATCAAGATCATCGCGCTGCTGTGCCAGCGCATTCGCTGGCAGAGCGAGCGCATGGAAGAGTCCATGCTGCAGCCGCTGCCGGTGCGTCTGGCGCGGCGGCTGTGCGCGCTCGCGGCCGATTTCGGCTCCGAGGTCCACATCTCGCAGGAGCAGCTCGGCGTCTTCGTCGGCGCCGCCCGCGAAAGCGTCAACCGCCAGCTCCAGGCCTGGCGCAAGGACGCGATCCTCGATCTCCAGCGCGGCCGGATCCTGCTGCGGAACATGACCAAGCTGACCGCGATCGCGCGGAACGAGTAAGGCTTACGAGCACGCTTCGTAAGGCTACTCCGCCGCTGGACGCGCGACGCTCTTCGGTGCCGATGCCGCGTGGGCCGGTGTTGGCTCGTGATGAGAGGCAACCTCCGCGTCCTCGCTGTGCACGATCAGCCGCTTGGCGAAGCGCCAGATCAGGGCGCCGAAATCGTCCATCACCATGAACATCGCGGGCACGAACACCAGCGACAGGATGGTCGAGAAGATCAGGCCGCCGATCACCGCAAGCGCCATCGGCGAGCGGAACTCGCCGCCGCCGGCGCCGACGGCGAGCGCGCTCGGCATCATGCCCGCGGCCATCGCGATCGTGGTCATCACGATCGGGCGGGCGCGCTTCATGCCGGCGTCGATCATGGCCTCTTCGCGCGGCTTGCCGGCGTGAATCGCTTCGATCGCGAATTCCACCAGCATGATCGCGTTCTTGGTGACGATGCCCATCAGCATCAGGATGCCGATCCACACCGGCGTGGTGAGCTGCTTGCCGGTGACGAGCAGGGCCGCGATCGCGCCGCCGATCGAGAGCGGCAGCGAGAACAGGATGGTGATCGGCTGCAGGAAGGTGCCGAACAGCAGCACCAGCACCGCGTACACCATCATCAGCCCCGCCGTGATGGCGGTCGCAAAACCCTCCGACAATTCGTTCAGGCTTTCGGCATCGCCCGAGGGCGAGACCTTCACGCCCTTCGGCAGGGTCTTCATGACAGGCAGCTCGTAGATCTTCTTGGTGGCGTCGCCGAGCGCGGCGGAGCCGACGAGGTCGGCGGCAACGGTCGCCTGCCGTTCACGATCGTAGCGGCCGATGCTGGTCGGACCCTGGTCGAGCTTGACGTCGGCGATGACCGAGAGCGGTACGCCGCCCTTCTCGCCGCGCTCGCCGAGCGGCACGCGGAGCTGCTCCAGCGTCTTCAGATTGCCGCGGGCGGCATCCTCGAGCTGCACGCGGATCGGCACCAGGCGGTCGCCGACGTCGAACTTGGCGAGCGCCGGCCCGACGTCGCCGATGGTGGCGACACGGATGGTCTGCGACAGGCTTTCGGTGGAGACGCCGAGCCGTGCGGCGAGATCGGCGCGCGGCTCGATGCGCAGCTCGGGGCGCTCCAGCGAGGTCTCGGAGATGACGTTGGCGATGGTGGGAATGCGCTTCATCTGCGTCGCAAGCTCGCTCGCGACGTTGTTGACGATGTTGGGATCGACGCCGGTCACCACCAGCGAGATCGCGCGCAGGCCGTTCTCGTCCAGGAACCAGAAGCGGATATCGGGAACGTTCTCCAGCTCCTGGCTGATCGAGAATTCGAGCTCGCGCTGGGTGATGTCGCGGCTGTCCTTGGGCGTGTAATTGATGATCAGGGCGGCGCGCCGGACTTCCTGGGTGCCCGGCGGAACGCGCCCGCCATCGACGAAGATGCTCTTGACCTCGGGCCGCTTGCGCAGGCGCGCGACGATGTCCTCGGTGACCTTTTCGGTGTAGGCGAGCTGGGTGCCCGGCGGCAGCTCGAGCGCAAGCAGGGATCGCGCGCTGTCCTGGGCCGGCAGGAAGCCCTGCGGCAGCAGCGTGATGCTCCAGATCGAGGCCGCGAAGACCCCGAGGCCGATCAGCACCGTGATGAAATAGTGCCGCACCGACCAGGCGACGATGCCATGATAGGACCGCAGGATGCGGCCGGGCGGCGGCTCCTCATGCGTACTGTGCTTGAGGAAATAGGCGGCCAGCACCGGCGTGACGAAGCGCGCGGCGAGCAGCGAGAAGAACACCTGCACCGAGACGGTGATGCCGAACTGCTTGAAGAACTGTCCGGCAATGCCCGACATGAAGCTCGCCGGCGCGAAGATCGCGATGATGGTCAGCGAGATCGCGATGACGGCGAGGCCGATCTCGTCGGCGGCCTCGAGCGCGGCCCGGTAGGGCGACTTGCCCATGTTCATGTGCCGGACGATGTTCTCGATCTCGACGATGGCGTCGTCGACGAGAATGCCCGTCGAGAGCGTGATGGCGAGGAAGCTGACGAGGTTCAGCGAGAAGCCGAGCAGGTCCATCGCCCAGAACGCCGGGAAGATCGACAGCGGCAGCGAGATCGCGGCGATGATGGTGGCGCGCAGGTCGCGCAGGAACAGCAGCACGATGATGACGGCGAGGATCGCGCCTTCGAACAAGGTCGAGATCGCCGCGTGGTAATTGCCCTTGGTGTATTCCACCGAGGTGTCGATCAGCTTCAGGTCGACCTCGGGATAGGCGGCTTTCAGCGCGTCGATGCGCTTCTGCACGGCCTCGGCGACCTTCACGTCGCTGGCGCCCTTGGAGCGCTTGATGCCGAGCGCGACCACCGGCTCGCCGTTGAAGCGGGCGAAGGTGCGGCGGTCGGCGATGGTGTCGGTGACGGTGCCGAGATCGTCGAGCCGGACCTCGCCGCCGCCGAACAGCGGGATCATGGTGCCGGCGAGATCGCCCAGCGTCTTGGCGCCGGCCAGCGTGCGGATCGCCTGGTCGTTCTTGCCGATCTCGGCGCGGCCGCCGGCGACGTCGACATTGGTGCCGCGCAGGCTCTGGCTGACATTGACCGCGGTCAGGCCCATCGCCTGCAGGCGATCGGGATCCAGCGAGACCAGGATCTCGCGCTCGACACCGCCGATGCGCTCGACCTGGGCGACGCCGCGCACGCCTTGCAGCGCGCGCTTGACCACGTCGTCGACGAAATAGGAGAGCTGCTCCGGCGTCTTGCCGGGCGAGATCGCGGCATAGGTCACGATCGGCAGGCCGATGACGTCGACGCGCTGGATCAGCGGCTCGGTGACGTTCTGCGGCAGGTTGGAGCGCACGCGCGTCACCGCGTCCTTGACGTCGTTGAGCGCGCGGTCGGTGTTGGTCTCGAGCGCGAATTGGATCGTGGTGACCGACAGGCCGTCGGTGATCGAGGAGGTGATGTGCCTGACGCCCTCGACGCCGGAGACGGCGTCTTCAACCGTCTTGGTGACCTGGGATTCGAGCTCGGCCGGCGCTGCGCCGAACTGCGACACCGCCACCGAGATCACGGGAATGTCGGCCGAGGGCAGCCTTGTGATCGCGAGCTTGGTGAAGGACACCCAGCCCAGCACCAGCAGGATGATCGAGAAGACGACCGACGGCAGCGGATGACGGATCGACCATGCCGAGATATTGAGAGCCATCAGCGTACCCGCGTGCGATCGAGTTCATCGGCGAACATGGTCTTGATCTGGTCGCCGTCATGGAGCGAAGAGCCGGCGTCGGCCACGACGATTTCGCCGACCTCGAGCCCTTCCAGGATTTCCGTCGCGCTGTCGGACGACAATCCGACCCGCACCTTGCGTGTCTCGACGATGTTGCCTTTGACGACCTGCACCGTGAGGTGATCGATGGCGGTCTTGGGGATCGAGACGCCGCAGCTTCGCTTGGCGTCGATCGAGGCGCGCGCGAACACGCCGACCTTGAGCGACGGATTGTTGGTGACGCTGATGCGGACCCGCCCGAGCTGCGTGGTGCGGTCGATCTCGGGGGCAACCAGCCGGACCCGCCCGATCAGATCCGGTGCGTCGTCGCGGCTGATGCGCACGGTGGCGCCGGAGGTGAGCTTGGACATGTGCACCGCCGGGACCTGGGCGTCGAGCTCGATCTCGTTGTTGACGGCGATGCGGAACATCGGACCGGCCTGCGGCGAGGCCGGCGCGCCGACGATGGTGCGGACCTCGGTGACGAGGCCGGGCGCGGGCGCCTTCAGCGAGATCGGGCCTTGCGGGCCGGGCCGCTGCGGCTGGCCCGGAATCTGCGGCGGCGCAGTCAGGCGCGCCAGCTCCTGGTTGTCGGCGACGATCGTGCCCTCGGTGACCAGGAGGTCGGTGACCCTGGAGCCTTCCTGGTCGGCCACGACCACCGCCTCGCGGCGCGGCACGAAGAAGCCGGTCACCCGCACCAGATCGGAGAAGCAGGCATTGGTCGACTTCGTCACGATGACGAGCGCCTCGCTTTGCGTCTCCTTCGGCTCGGGACGCTTGCGATGCTCGAACAGATAATAGCCGATGCCGAGCACGACGACGAACGCCACGGTTCCGGCCGGCTTGAGATATTCAGTCAAATTCATCGCCGGATCATCCTGACCTGGCTCACGGCCATCCGCGCGAGGTCCAAACGGAGCGTTTCCCTGAAATGAAGCGGCGTCCCGCAAGGCTGCGGGACGCGCTTTGGAAGCGAGACCTTACACCACATCACGACTTGTCACTGCAAAGGATACGTCGTGCTCACTTCGATGCGGTGGTCTTGTTTTCCATGTTGACGACCTGCACGCGGCGGTTGACCTCCGCCAGCGGCTGGTTCGCGTCCTTGAGCTTGCTCTTGCCGTAGCCGACGGTGACGAGGTCGGTGGCGGAGATGCTGTACTTCTCGACCAGATAGCGCTTGATCGCGTCCGCGCGACGCTCCGAGAGATCCTGGTTGTAGGCTTCGCCGCCGGCGGCGTCGGTGTGGCCCGCGACCACGAAGGTCGAGCCCTTCAGGTCGGTGCTGGTCAACGCGCGGCCGAGCGCCTGCACTGAGGGCATCGACTTGGCGCTGATATTGGCGGAGTTGTAGTCGAACGTGATCTCGAGATCGATGTTCGGCTTGTCCTTGGCGACGGAGGCGATTTCCTCGCGCTCGGTCGACGACAGCGAGCGCGTCGAGCGGCCGCGCACGGATTGCAGCAGCTTGGTCTCCGCGGCGTTCGGCGCGGATTCGGTCTGCGGGCCGATCGAGAGGCCGCGGGTCAGGGGCTTCTTCGGCGCCGGTGCCAGCGCGCGGACGATCTCGTCCTCGGTGACGTTCTTGCTGTTGCCGTCATCGCCCGCATAGGCGGCCGAGGTCGGCAGCGACAGCGTGACGCCGACGGTGATGATGGACAGAATCGCGGTAAGCCCTTTTGCAGCCGATCTCATAGCCAGTCCCTCCTGCGCAGCCAGCTCGCGTGATCTCAAATTCAAGCAACCCACCCCCGAAAAGGCCTGTTGCGGCATCCGCCCATTGGTCTTCCCAGTGCTGTTCAAGGTTCGAGCCTCGGGCGGGCCCAACTCAAAAAAATACTAACGCACTCCGTAGCTTGCGAATTCCTGAACGATGTTCGGGTCCATCGCCTTGGCGTTTGCGATGTCCAGCGCCCCCTCCTGGGCCGAGCCGTTTCGTTGCTTGGCAAGGCCCCGTCCGTAGAGCGAGGAGGTCAGGCGCGGGTTGATCTTCAGGGCCGCGTCGAAATCGGCGATCGCATTCTTCACCGCGCCCGACTTGAGATTGACGAGGCCGCGGCTGTCCAGTGCATCGACGAAGTTCGGCCGCAGCCGCAGCGCCTCGTTGCAATCCTTCAGCGCGCCCTGGAGATCGCCGACCACGGTGCGGGTCCAGCAGCGGTTGTTCAGGGCCTCGACGTCCTTCGAATTGATCCGGAGGGTGTCGTCGAAATCCTTGATGGCGAGGCTGTAGGCACCCTTGCTGGCATAGACCTGGCCGCGCCGGTACAGCGCGTTCACGTCGTCAGGATTGGCGGCAATCTTGGCGGTCAGGCTCTTGATCGTGGGATCGTCGGCCAGCGCGGCGGCACTGGGCCCGCCGTCCGTGCTCGGCGCGGGTGCGGGATCAGCCGGCTTCACCGGCGGTGGCGGCGGGGGCAGGGCGGCCTCGATCTGCGGCCGCGGCGTGGGAGCAGGCGCGGGCGCCGGTGCAGGCGCCGCAACTGGAGCCGCAGGCGCCGGAGCCGCGGGAGCGGGGGCCGCAGCGCTCTCGGCCGGCTTCGGCGGCGGCGGCGGCGCGGGAGGGGCGGGTGGCGGATTGTTGGCGACGACGGCCGGCGCGGCGGGAGGCGCGGGCGGCGGCGGCGGCGGCGTTGCCGGACGCGAACCGCCGGCGCCCGGAATGAACGAAAAATCTTCGGCCAATGACGAGGAAATCCACGGCACCTGCTCGCCGCGCGAGGCGCGGGTGACGCCCATCTTGGTGCGGTTCAGCGTCTCCTCGGCCATCAGGTCGGGGACGCGGATTTCCTTCAGCAGCTCCTGGACGAACAGGCTGCGGTCGCCGCCGGCGTCCGAGACCACCGAGGCCAGCGCCGCCGAGTACATCACTAACGTGCCGTTCGGTGCGATCACGGGGGTCAGGCCGGCCGAGAAGCTGCGGAACCGGCGCTCGAACGGGTTGCGCCTGGACGCGTCGATCAGCGCGATCTTGACGCCGGCGCCGCGGGTGTTGAGCTCGCCGAGGACGGTCTCGAGGCTGAAGCCGTCGCGGCGCACGTCGGACTCGGTCCAGATCTGCGCATCCACCGGCAGCAGATAGCTCTGGCGCGCGGACTGGATGCCGAAACCCGAGAAGAACACCAGCGCGACCGAGCCCGGCTTGATCTTGCCGTAGAGCTTGTCGAAGGCGCGGCGCATGGCGTCGCCGGTCAGGTTCTCGCCGAGCTCGACCGAAAAGCCGTCGCGCTTGAGCTCGTCGGCGACGGCGCGCGCATCGTTGATCGGTTCCTTCAGCGGGGCATCCGCGTCCGGATATTTGGCGTTGCCAATGACCAGCGCGAAACGGTCACCGGCCGCAAGCGAGGGGGCAGTCGGGACGAGCGAGATGAGCAAGGACAGGAGAACAAAGAAGCGAATTTTCATAATCAGCGCGGTCCAGCCAAAAAGGCGCCGTTCCAGCTTGCGCCGCGGCGACCTTAACTTACGCTTACCCCATTATCAAACCGGGGACGGGGGGCGTCAACCACTTGGAGATTCGACCTTAATCCGATGATTGTCCGCAACGGACGGGCGTGCCGCGAGCGAAAATAGACGGGTTGTCATGACAGTCCTCGGTATCTCGATGCGATCGGCGGACGTTAAGACAACCATGGCGATGAAGACGTGATCGGTCTCACATTGCAGGCCCGCCTCCGCCGCAACGCCCCGCGTTTGACCTTTCCTGCCGGCGATGGCTTGGTGGGGCGCGATCGCTCCAGAAGATCCAACGCGAAAAAAGCAACACCCATGGGAAACGTCTACGAGATCTACGCCCTGCGCTATGCGACGATGTCGCCGCGCACCCCCCACATGAACTTCCTCGCGCCCGACCCGCATGACAGCGCGGCGCAGGACCTCGATTATTTCGTCTGGCTGATTCGGGGCCACGGCCGCGACATTCTGGTCGATACCGGCTTCAACGCCGAGGAGGCGAGCGCGCGGGCGCGCAAGCTCACGCTCAATCCGGTCGATGCGCTGGAGCGTTTCGGCGTCGCGGCGTCAGCCATTCGTGACGTCATCGTGACGCATCTGCATTACGACCACGCCGGTAATCTCGACCGCTTTCCCAATGCGCGCTTCCATCTGCAGGAGCGCGAGATGGCCTACGCGACCGGGCGCTGCATGTGCAACGGCCTGCTGCGCCACCCGTTCTCGGTCGAGCATGTCACGCTGATGGTGCGCCACGTCTATGGCGAGCGCGTCACCTTCTATTCCGGCGACGGCGAGGTCGCTCCCGGCGTGACCGTGCACCGCGTCGGCGGCCATTCCGACGGCTTGCAGGTGGTGAGGGTCGACACCGCGCGCGGCCCCGTGGTGCTCGCCTCCGATGCCGCGCATTACTACGCCAATCTGCAGCGCAGGAGCCCGTTCCCGATCGTCTACAATGTCGGCGACATGGCGCAAGGCTGGGAAACGATCGAGCGCCTCGCCGGCCATCCCGATCGCTACATCCCCGGTCATGATCCGATCGTGACCGAGATCTATCCGCGCGCCAGCGACAAGGTCGACGCCTGGGCGCTGCACCTGCCGCCGACGCGGTCGTTTGCGAGGTGACGGCGAAGCCGTCATTCCGGGGCGCGCGGAGCGCGAACCCGGAATCCAGAAATTGTAGCGCGAGATTCCGGGTTCGCCGCTTTGCGGCGCCCCGGAATGCCAAATTGGGCTAATACGCCTGCTTCGCATCCGCCTCTTCGCTGCTCTGGATCAGGTCGAGGCTCGCTTCGATCTTGCCGGGCAGCGCCGCGAGCGCCCTTGTGGCTCGGATCAGGCGGACCTTATGTCCGCTATGCTCCCGAATGCAGGCGAAAAGAACATCGTCGGAGGTCTGAGTCGGGCCAATTCCGGAAGTAGCATCTTATTCGATCACTTCGTCCGCGCGAGCGAGCAGCAACGGTGAAACGGTGAGGCCAAGCGTCTTGGCGGTCTTCAGATTGATCACCAGTTCGTAGCGTGTCGGCTGCAGGACGGGCATTTCGGCCGGATTTGAGCCTTTCAGGATTTGTCCGACGTAGTCGCCTGCTTGTCTGTACATCCAACTGATGCTCGGACCATAGCTCAGAAGGCCACCCGCAGCAGCGATCTGTTGCACAAAGCCTATGGCCAGCACGTTGTGCCGTAGTGCGAAGGAAGCAATCTGCTCGCGCCGATCCAGCAGGATCGGATCACTCGCGGTAATCAATGCTTCGGCCTTGGCACTCAGCAACTGTTCGAGTGCGGCTTCCATTTCGCTCGCGTTTCCCGCATTGAACGTGATGGTCTGCAGGCTCAGCTTCCTCGCCCCTGCTTCGGCATCAGCTTCTTCGGTTTTGGCGTTTGGGTTCGTGGGGTTCATCAGCAGTGCGATGCGGGAAATATCCGGGGCAATTTCATGGAGCAATTCAACTCGCTTTGCGCCGAGTACGTTCGGATTAAAAAGGATTCCAGTGACGTGCCTGCCGGGGCGGTTTATGCTTTCGACGAGTCCATGGCGGACTGGGTCTCCGCCGATAGTAAACACCACTGGCACCGTGTTGCTCGCAAGCTGCGCCGCCCGAGCAGAGGCGACATCTCCTGTGGCAGCAATCGCGACGACGCCCATAGCGACAAGTTCAGCCGCAAGGCGGGGTAACACGCTGTAGTCACCCCGAGCCCAGCGTTCCTCGATACGGACGTTGCGCCCCGCAACAAAGCCAGCTTTTGCCAGACCTTCTTGAAAAGAGTCGGCATTGAAGCGATAGGTCTCGGGCGATGCGCTATTCAGGAAGCCAACCAATGGCATCTGGCGCTGCGCCATCGCGGCAAATGGCAACCCGACCGCTGCACCGCCGACGATGCTGATGAATTCACGTCGTTTCATCTGCGCTTCCTCCGGCGATGAATTTCCGACGTCGCATGTGCCGCTCCCTGCAAGAGACCACACCTACGGAAGGCGACCTTAGCACTTTCTTGAAGGAAGGAGAGTGGAAGGACTGCTTTGGGTCAAAAGCGCCCGGTTTGAGTCTCAGCCGGCGACTTCCGGTCTACCCCTTGCTTCGGACACGTTCAGCCTCTGAGACCGGGGGCTGGTGTGGTGTCAACGAGCGCCGGCAGGATTCCTGCAAGCAACGATATCGTGGGGAGATTTTCGAGCCGCTACCTCCGGCGGAGAGAATACCGCCAAATATCCTCCGTCACCTGCTAGCTGATATGTGGCGACCTCGCGATAGCCGACGGCGGTCACTTCGCAGCGCAAGAGCTCAATTGGCGTGCCATGCTTCGACGTCGGAAGCTCGAGATCGACAATTCCGACCCGCGCACCCTGCTTCAAGGCGGGCGCGAGGTTGTAGAGGAAGGCATAGGGTTGGGCTATCTCGTGATACATGTGAACGAGGATTGCGGCATCCAGCGAGGAAGCGGGTAGACGCGGGTCGTGGGGTTCGCCGAGCGCGAATTGCACGTTCGTCAACTTCAGAAGTTCTGTTCGCCTGGCGAGTTCGATGAGGTAATCCCGCGTGACGTCCTGGGCAACGACAGAGCCGGCGGGTCCGACGAGGTGCGAGAGCCGGACCGTGTGGTAGCCACTGCCTGCTCCAATGTCGCCGACTGTCATGCCTGGTTTCAGTTCAAGAACACGCGCGATTTGGCCGGCCTCATTGAGGGCGTCGCGGCGTTCTTCGGCGGCGCGGCGTGGGCTGACGATCCGTGCAACAGGGCGCCGCGGTGAGGGAAACTCGTTTGCCGCGACTCCAGGGGGAGCCAGATGACCTATGTCAGCGGCGTATGCGCGAGTTGCGATAAGCGCCACAAGTAGCATCGCTATATACGTCGCTGCCGTCACGGTCCTACCAAGCTTTCTCAACCGGACTCCCAAAAGCTGACGTCTGCGCCTTATGGGTGGGCGCCCTAATACGCCTGCTTGGCGTCCGCCTCTTCGCTGGTCTGGATCAAATCGAGGCTCTGCTCGATCTTGCCGAGCAGGGCCGACAATTGCTTGCGCTCCTGCGCCGAGAGGCAGGCGAGGATCTCGTCCTCTCGCCGCAGCAATTGCGGGAACAGCTCTTCATAGAGCGCCCGGCCCTTTTTCGTCAGTTGCAGGCGGAATTCGCGGCGGTCGGCTGCGTTCTCGACCCGCTCGATCAGGCCGTCGTTGAGCAGCGTGGTGACCGCGCGGCTGATGGTGGATTTGTGCGTGCGGGTACATTGGGAAATGTACTGCGCACTGCAGGCATCGTTACGGAAGCCGAGCGTGGCGATGACGCGCCAGGCCGGAATGTCGAGGCCGTGGCGCTCCTGATATTCGACCGCGAGCGCGGAACTCACCTCCGCCGCGAGCCGGTTGAGACGGAACGGCACGAACTTGAACAGATCGAGCCGTGCCTTCGGTCGCGGCGAGGCCTCGTCGGCCTGCCGTGTCTTCAGCGCGATGTCGCTGGATGTCCTCGCCAAGAGCGCTCCGATTTCCAGTTGACGGCCGGCCGGCTCCGGTCCAAAATAGTTGCACGTGAGACTATCTAGCAGATCAGTCCTCTTCTGACCAGAGCCGAGGTTAGTGTATGGCGCCGGCCAATACGCATCAGGCCAAAACCCAGTTCGGCTATCGCCGTCATCCCGATCAGGACCGCCCCGGGCCAAGCCCCGCGGAGCATCCGGTCGTGATCGTCGGCGCGGGCCCGGTCGGCTTGTCGCTGGCGATCGATCTCGCCCAGCGCGGTCAGCGCGTCGTGCTGCTGGATGATGCCGACCGCATCGGCGAGGGCTCGCGCGCGATCTGTTTCTCGAAACGCTCGCTGGAATATTGGGACCGGCTCGGCGTCGGCGACCGCATGGTCGAGAAGGGCGTGGTGTGGAGTGTGGGGCGGATCTTCCACGGCGAGTCGCAACTCTATCAGTTCAACCTGTTGCCGGAAGACGGGCACAAGCGGCCGGCCTTCATCAATCTCCAGCAATATTACGCCGAGGCTTATCTGGTCGATCGCATCAACGATCTGCCTGATATCGACCTGCGCTGGCGCAACAAGGTGACGGCGCTCGAGCAGCGCAACGATTCCGCGATGCTGACGATCGAAACGCCGGAGGGCGCCTATCGCCTGCATGCGCAATATGTCATCGCTTGCGACGGCGCGCGCTCCTCGCTGCGGCAGATGGTCGGTGCGGAATTCGCCGGTCAGGTGTTCGAGGACCAGTTCCTGATCGCCGACGTCAAGATGACGGCGGAATTCCCGACCGAGCGCTGGTTCTGGTTCGATCCGCCGTTCCATGCCGGGCGTTCGGCGCTGCTGCACCGGCAGCCCGACGATGTCTGGCGCATCGACCTCCAGCTCAACCGCTATGCAGATCCGGTTCTCGAGAAGAAGCCGGAAAACGTGCGGCCGCGGATCGCCCGCATGCTCGGCCACGACAAGTTCGAGTTCGAGTGGATCTCGCTCTACAAATTCCAATGCCGGCGGATGGACCGCTTCATCCATGGCCGCGTGGTCTTCGCCGGCGATTCGGCGCACCAGGTCTCGCCCTTCGGCGCGCGCGGCGCCAATTCCGGACTGGAGGACGCCGAGAACCTGTCCTGGAAGCTCGACCGCGTGCTGCGCGGCAAATCGCCCGCGAGCCTGCTGGAGAGCTACCATCTCGAGCGCAGCATGGCGGCTGACGAGAACATCCGCGAATCCACCCGCTCGACCGACTTCATGGCGCCGAACTCGCACCAGGAGGCGCGGCTGCGCAAGGCGGTGCTGTCGCTGGCCAAGGAGACCGAGTTCGGCAAGCGCATGGTCAATGGTGGCCGGCTCTCGGTGCCGTGCAGCTACGACACGCCGTTGTCGTCGCCAGACGCCGATGCCTGGGCCGGTGGGCCTCGGCCCGGCTGTTCCATGCTCGATGCGCCCGTTGCCCACCGGGGCTATCTGACCGATGCCTTCCGCAAGGGCGGAACGGACTTCACCTTGCTGTCGTTCAGCAATGGCGTTGCGCTTGATGCGCCCGACGGCGTCAAGACTATTCGCATCGGCGGAGAGGAAGGACTGGGCGATCCCTCCGGCCTCGTCGCCAAGCGCTACGACGTGGGGCCGGGCGCAGCCTATCTGCTCAGGCCCGATGGCTACGTGGCGGCGCGCTTCCGCCATCCGACGCGCGAGGCAATCGCGGCGGCATTGTCTCGGGCCGAAGGGTTGAATTGAGGTTCCGCATGCCGCTGTCCACCAGCTCGAACTTCGCACGCCCCGACGATGCGTTCCGCGCCATCGTCGAGGCGCATCGCGGGCTCACCGAGGAGCAGAGCGCCGATTTCGACGCGGCGCTGGTGCTGATCCTCGCCAACCATATCGGCGACATCGACGTGCTGCGCGAGGCGATCGGACTGGCCAAGCGCCGCATGATCGATGGTCAGCAGCAACAACAGCAACAACAATAACTGGGTAAGGACGAATTGATGGCGAAGAACTTCGCATCCACCGGCGATCTCGCCGAGAAGAAGATCACCTTCTCCGAGATCGGCACCGATCTCTATGCCTTCACCGCCGAGGGCGATCCCAACACGGCCGTGATCGTCGGCGACGATGGCTGCCTCGTCTTCGACGCCCAGGCAACGCCGGCCATGGCGAACAAGGTGATCGAGCGTGTACGCACGGTCACCGACAAGCCGATCAAATACGTCGTGCTGTCGCACTATCACGCCGTGCGCGTGTTAGGGGCCTCCGCCTATCACGCGCAAGGCATCGTCGCCTCGCAGGAGACTTATCGGCTGATCGAGGAGCGCGGCCAGCAGGATTGGGATTCCGAGTACGGCCGCTTCCCGCGCCTGTTCCAGGATGCGCAGAGCATTCCCGGCCTGACCTGGCCGACGCTGACCTTCGAAGGCGAGATGACGATCTATCTCGGCAAGCGCGAGGTGCGCCTGATGCAGCTCGGCGCCGGCCACACCTCGGGCGACATCGTCGCTTGGGTGCCGGATGCCGAGGTCATGTTCTCCGGCGACCTCATCGAATATCACTCGGCCTGCTATTGCGGCGATGCGCATTTGCGCGAATGGCCCATGACGCTGAACGAGATCCGCAACTTCAATCCCAAGGCGATCGCGCCGGGACGCGGCGATGCGCTGAAGGGCGCCGCCACGGTGCGCGAGGCCATCGCGATGACGCGCGACTTCGTCACCTCGCTCTATGGCGCGGCTGAAATCTCGGTCGCCAAGGGCCGCACGCTGAAGGAATCGATGGCGGCGACGCGCGAGGTGATGGATCCGAAATTCTCGAGCTTTGCCATCTACGAGCACTGCCTGCCGTTCAACGTGTCGCGCGCTTACGACGAAGCGTCCGGAATCGACGACCCCGTGATCTGGACCGACAAGCGCGACCAGGAAATGTGGGCCGCCTTGCAAGGAGGAGGATAGTCATGAACATCAATACCTCGCCTGACCAGATCATCCGCAGCTCGGCCCAGGTCACGCCGGGCTACATGTCCGGCTTCGGCAACTCTTTCGAGACCGAGGCGCTGCCGGGCGCGCTGCCGATCGGGCGCAACTCGCCGCAGCGCTGCGCCTATGGGCTCTATGCCGAGCAGCTCTCCGGCTCGCCCTTCACCGCGCCGCGGGGCACCAATGAGCGCTCCTGGCTCTACCGCATCCGCCCCTCGGTGAAGCATTCCGGCCGGTTCGAGAAGGTCGATGCCGGCCTATGGCGTTCGGCGCCGTGCCATGAATACGACCTGCCGATCGCTCAGCTGCGCTGGGATCCTACGCCGCTGCCGAAGGAGGATGTCACCTTCGTCCAGGGCGTGCAGACCATGACGACGGCGGGTGACGTCAACACGCAGGCCGGCATGGCCGCGCATGTCTACCTCATCACCAAGTCGATGGTGGACCAGCATTTCTACGATGCCGACGGCGAGCTGATGTTCGTGCTGCAGCAGGGCAATCTTCGCCTCGTCACCGAGTTCGGGCGCATCGATGCCGAGCCCGGCGAGATCGTGGTGATCCCGCGCGGCGTCAAGTTCCGCGTCGAGATTCCGAATGGCCCGGCGCGCGGCTATCTCTGCGAGAATTACGGCGGCGCCTTCACGCTGCCCGAGCGCGGTCCGATCGGCGCCAATTGCCTCGCCAATGCGCGCGACTTCCTGACGCCGGTCGCAAACTACGAGGACAAGGACACGCCGACCGAGCTCTACGTGAAATGGGGCGGCTCGCTGTTCAAGACGACGTTGCCGCATTCGCCGATCGACGTCGTCGCCTGGCACGGCAATTACGCGCCCTACAAGTATGATCTGCGCACCTTCTCTCCGGTTGGCGCGATCGGCTTCGACCATCCCGATCCCTCGATCTTCACGGTGCTGACCTCGCCCTCGGAGACCGCCGGCACCGCGAATATCGATTTCGTGATTTTCCCGGAGCGCTGGATGGTCGCCGAAAACACCTTCCGGCCGCCCTGGTACCACATGAACATCATGAGCGAGTTCATGGGCCTGATCTACGGCGTCTACGACGCCAAGCCGCAGGGCTTCGTCCCCGGCGGCATCTCCTTGCACAATTGCATGCTGCCGCACGGCCCCGACCGCGACGCCTTCGAGCACGCCAGCAACGGCGAATTGAAGCCGGTGAAGCTGACCGGCACCATGGCCTTCATGTTCGAGACCCGCTACCCGCAGCGCGTCACCGCACACGCCGCGAAGTCCTCGACGCTCCAGGACGATTACGCCGATTGCTGGAACGGCCTGGAAAAGCGGTTCGATCCGAGCAAGCCGTAAGGTCTCTTACCCTCCCCTGGAGGGGGAGGGTCGCTCGCGTCAGCGAGCGGGGTGGGGTGACAGACTCTCCACTGAGGCGGTGCCCGAGTGGAGAGATCACCCCACCCCGTTTCGCATTCCGCTTCGCTTCATGCGAACCGACCCTCCCCCTCCAGGGGAGGGTGACACCGTCACCGCTGCGCCACGGGAAACCCATGCCCCATCCCAACGACCCCAGCCTCCGCTCCTTCATCGCCGTCGATCCCGCCTCGGACTTCCCGATCCAGAACCTGCCCTATGGCGTGTTCTCGACTGCGGCCAACCCGACGCCACGCGTCGGTGTCGCAATCGGCGATTACGTGCTCGATCTCTGGGAGCTCGAGCAGGATTCCCGGCTCGACGTCGGTGCGCTCGGGGTGTTCTCGGGCCCCTCGCTCAATCCCTTCATGGCGCTGGGGCCGAAGGTCTGGACCAAGACCCGCGCACGCATCAGCGAGCTCTTGCGCGCCGATCATCCGGAGCTGCGCGACAACGAGGAGCTGCGCAAACAGGCCCTGGTGCCGATGCGCGAGGCCCGACTGCACCTTCCGTTCGCCGTCGCCGGCTACACCGATTTCTATTCGTCCAAGGAGCACGCCACCAATGTCGGCGTGATGTTCCGCGGCAAGGACAATGCGCTGCAGCCGAACTGGCTGCACATGCCGATCGCCTATAACGGCCGCGCCTCCACCGTCGTGGTCTCCGGCACCAGGGTGAAGCGGCCGCGCGGGCAGCTGAAGCCGCCGAATGTCGAGTTGCCGAGCTTTGCGCCGTGCAAGCGGCTCGATTTCGAGCTGGAGATGGGCGTCGTCATCGGCCAGCCGTCGCCGATGGGCGGCATGCTCACCGAGACCCAGGCCGAGGAGATGATCTTCGGCTTCGTGCTGCTCAACGACTGGAGCGCGCGCGACATCCAGCAATGGGAATATGTGCCGCTCGGGCCGTTCCTGGCCAAGGCGTTCGCGACCTCGATCAGTCCCTGGGTGGTGACGCGCGAGGCGCTGGAGCCGTTCCGCCTGAACGGGCCGGAGCAGCAGCCGGTGCCGCTGGATTATCTCAAGCAGACCAAGCCCCAGAACTACGATGTCGAGCTCGACGTGTCCTTGCGCGCTGCCGGCATCAATGCGCCGGCCAGCATCAGCCGCACCAATTTCAAATACATGTACTGGTCCTCGGTGCAGCAGCTGATGCACCACGCCTCCTCGGGCTGCGCCATGAATGTCGGCGATCTCTTAGGGAGCGGCACCATCTCCGGGCCGGAGAAGAACCAGCGCGGCAGCCTGCTCGAGATCAGCTGGAACGGCACCGAGCCGGTCGAGCTGCCCGGCGGCGCCAGGCGCGCGTTCCTGGAGGACGGCGATAGCCTCGTCATGCGCGGCTGGTGCCAGGGCAACGGCTATCGCGTCGGGTTCGGCGAGGTCGAGGGGACGATCGTGGCCGCGGGGTAGCCTCGATCGCCGCCACAACTTCCGTCATTGCGAGCCACCGGGTCCGCGCAAAGCGCGGCCCGATGACAGGCTCCGCGAAGCAATCCAGAATCTTTGCGCAGGGGCAGTCTGGATTGCTTCGTCGCAAGGGCTCCTCGCAATGACGTGGAGAGACCTACCGCCTCTCCGGCGGCACGTCGCGCACCCGCGCGCAATGCGCCGCGACATCCTCCACGCTGTACTTCAAATGCACCCGCTTGTCGGACGGCACCTGCCTGGTCGTGCACACGCCCGGCCGCCATTCCTGCGCCGGCCTGATCGGGCGCGGGGCAAAGCCGCCGCCGCAATTCGGGCAGACATTGAACAGCTTGGTCTCGACGCAGTCCGCGCAGAACGTGCATTCATAGGAGCAGATCCGCGCATTGGTTGCGTCGGGCGGCAGATCGCAATCGCAATATTCGCAGTTCGGTCGCAGCTGGAGCGCCATGTTGAATCTCCGCATATGGAGCTGCGATCATCGCAGATCGTGCGCTGCGCGCGAATGCCGCAGTTCCCTCGATTTCAGCCGGGCTTGATCTCCTTGAGCGGCAGCTTCGAGCTTTCCTTCAGCCGGTCCAGCACGATCGAGGAGCGAACATGCGCCACGCTCTGGTGCGGCATCAGCACGTCGTTGACGAGGTTGGAGAGACCCTTGAGATCGCGCAGCACGGCTTTCAGCACGTAGTCGGCGTCGCCCGTCAGCGAATACGCCTCCTGGATCTCGTCGATCCGGTTCACCAGCGCGCGGAAGCGCTTTGAGTTGTCCGGCGAGTGTGTCGCGAGCCCGACCTGGATGAAGGCGATCACGCCGAAGCCCAGTGCCTCGCTGGAGAGGTCGGCGTGATAGCCCGCGATCACTTTCTCCTCCTCCAGCCGCATCCGCCGCCGCGAGCATTGCGAGGCGGAGAGGCCCGCGAGCTCGGCCAGCTCCTGGTTGGTGAGGCGGCCGTCGTCCTGGAGCGCGCCTAAAATCTTGAGGTCGAAGGCATCTACGGAAATCATGCGCGTTCTGACCATTTGATGCACGGATCGTGCATATTATAGCCAATCGGTGCCCCGTTTGCACGCTCCTTGCGCGCCCCATGAAGGATAGTTCGTGCCAGCAGCCATTTGGGAGAACACCATGGGTCCGTTTCCGCACGATGCACCGCCGGCCACGATTAGTGCCGACAATCCGATGGGCACCGACGGCTTCGAGTTCGTCGAATATGCGCACCCTCATCCGGAAGAGCTGCACGCTTTGTTCAAGCTGATGGGCTACGCGCCCGTCGCGCGCCACAAGACCAAGAAGATCACGGTCTATCGTCAGGGCGACATCAATTATCTCGTCAACGAGGAGCCCGGCACCCACGGCACTGATTTCGTCGCCGCGCACGGCCCCTGCGCGCCGTCGATGGCGTTTCGCGTCGTCGATGCCAAGGCGGCCTATGACCGCGCGATCGCGCTCGGCGCCGAGCCCGCCGATGTGTCGTCTGCGCAGAAGACGCTCGATGTCCCCGCGATCAAGGGCATCGGCGGCAGCCTGCTCTATCTGGTCGATCGTTACGGTGCCAAGGGCTCGGCCTATGATGCCGAATTCGAATGGCTCGGCGCGCGCGATCCCAAGCCGGTTGGCGCCGGCCTGTTCTATCTCGACCACCTCACCCACAACGTCCATCGCGGCCGCATGAATGTCTGGGCCGGCTTCTACGAGAAGCTGTTCAACTTCCGCCAGATCCGCTTCTTCGACATCGAGGGCCGCGCCTCCGGCCTGTTCTCGCGCGCGCTGACCAGCCCGGACGGCAAGATCCGCATTCCGATCAACGAGGACGCCGGCGATTCCGGCCAGATCGAGGAATATCTGCAGACCTATCGCGGCGAAGGCATCCAGCACATCGCGTGCGGCTGCCGCGACATCCACCGCACCATCGAGGACTTGCGCGAGGCCGGCCTGCCCTTCATGCCCTCGCCGCCCGACACCTATTTCGAGAAGATCGACGCGCGCCTGGCGGGGCATGGCGAAGACGTCGCGCGGCTGAAGAAGAACGGCATCCTGATCGACGGCGAGGGCGTGGTCGATGGCGGCCAGACCAAGGTGCTGCTGCAGATCTTCTCGGCCAACGCGATCGGCCCGATCTTCTTCGAGTTCATCCAGCGCAAGGGCGACGACGGTTTTGGCGAGGGCAATTTCAAGGCGCTGTTCGAATCGATCGAGGAGGACCAGATCCGGCGCGGGGTGCTGAAGGTTGGGAACGCGGCGTAGGTTGCCGCCGTCACGCACACTGCCGTAGGGTGGGCAAAGCGAAGCGTGCCCACCTACCTGCCGAACTGATGCGAAGACGTGGGCACGGCGCTTCGCGCCTTTGCCCACCCTACGCGACCTTTGCCGGCGCTAGATCTATCGCGTCCACGCCTTCATCACCGCCCCGATCTCCGCCGCCTCCGGCTCGCGCGCCGCCGACGGCGTCCGCAAGAATCGCGGCGCGGGCGCCGGCTGCTTCACGCCGTGGCGCTCGATGAAGACGTTGCGGGCGACCATGTGCGGATGCTGTGTCGCCTCCGACATGGTCAGCACCGGTGCGAAGCAGATGTCGGAGCCTTCCATGATCTTGCACCAATCCTCGCGCGTCTTGCTCTTGAACACGGCCTTCAGCTTCTCCTTCAACGCCGGCCAGGCCTTGCGATCCATTTGCGCGTCGAAATCGGCGTCGGTGAGGCCGGCGTGCTCGCGCAGCAGCGCGTAGAATTGCGGCTCGATCGAGCCGATCGAAACGAAGTGCCCGCAGGCGCATTCGTAGACGCCGTAGAAATGCGCGCCGCCGTCGAGGAAGTTCTGGTTACGCGCCTCGGTCCAGCGTCCCATCGTGGTCATGTCGAAGAAGAACGACATCAGCGAGGCCGCGCCGTCGCACATCGCCGCGTCCACCACCTGGCCCTTGCCCGACCTCTGCGCTTCCAGCAGTGCCGCCAGCACGCCGACGACGAGATAGAGCGCGCCGCCGCCGAAATCGCCGACGAGGTTGAGCGGCGGCACCGGCGCTTCCTTCGTGCCGATCGCGGCAAGCGCGCCGGTGATGGAGATGTAGTTGATGTCGTGGCCGGCGGCGTTGGCGAGCGGGCCTTCCTGGCCCCAGCCGGTCATGCGGCCATAGACCAGCTTCGGGTTGCGCGCGAGCACGACATCCGGCCCGAGGCCGAGCCGCTCCATCACGCCGGGGCGGAAGCCTTCGACCAGCGCGTCTGCGCTCGCGAGCAGATCCAGCACTTGCGCGATCGCGGCCTTGTCCTTGAGGTCGAGCTCGATCACCTTGCGGCCGCGCCCCGCCACCGACTTCATGCTCTTCTTGGCGCCGACGCGGTCGAGCGTGACGACATCGGCGCCCATGTCGGCCAGCATCATGCAGGCGAACGGGCCGGGCCCGATGCCGGCGAATTCGACGATGCGGAAGCCCGACAGCGGGCCGGAAGTGCGGATGGACGAAGTGGGGGCTGGTTGATCGAGCACGTTGTTGTTTCCTCGGGTCGCGGGCGCATGCGCTTGATGCGGCAATCGCCTCTGACGTCTTCTTCTGTTGAGCGAGTTAATCGGCCGATTAACTTTTCCCGCCTTCACGCCGACGAGGCAAGCGGTTTTCATGCCGCACGGCCAAAATAAAACGGCGCGCACCGAAGTGCGCGCCGCGGAAAATTTGCGTGGAGACGCTGTCTTAACCTCTCCCCGCTCTGCGCGGGGAGAGGTCGGAATTCGCGCGCCGCGCGAATTCCGGGTGAGGGGCATGGCAATCAGCCGACCGCGATCAAAGATCTCTCCTGCACCTGATCGCATGCAAGATGCATCGAATAAGCGGAGGCAGCCCCTCACCCCACCCTCTCCCCGTAAGAACGGGGAGAGGGAGTGAGAGAACTTGCCTTGTCGTCTAAATTGCGATCGTCAGCGCGCAGCCGCGACCGCGCGTTGCGCCATCACCTTGATCAGATTGGCGCGATATTCCGCCGTGCCGTGGATGTCGGCCAGCAATCCGTTCGCCGAGATGTTGACGCCGTCGATCGCCGACGGCGACCAGTTCGCCTTCAGCGCCGCTTCGATCGCCGGCACCCGCATCACACCGGTTTGCGAGGCGCCGGTGGCGGCCACCCGAACCTCGCCTGACTTGGTCTGCGCCACGAACACGCCGGTCAGCGCGAAGCGCGACGCCGGATGCCGCATCTTCTCGTAACCTGCCTTCGCCGGCACGGGGAACGACACGGCGGTGATGATCTCGCCGTCTTCCAGCGCCGTCGTGAACAGGCCCTGGAAGAAGTCATCCGCCGCAATCGACCGCTTGTTGGTCTTCACGGTGGCGCCGAGTGCGAGCAGCGCGGCCGGGAAATCCGCGGCTGGATCATTGTTGGCGATCGAGCCGCCGATCGTGCCGCGATACCGCACGGCGGGGTCGCCGAGCACCGAGGTGAGATAGGCAATCGCGGGGATCGCCTTCTTCACATCGGCATTCGTCATGATGTCGTAATAGGTCGTCGCGGCCTTGATGGTCAGCGTGTCGCCCGACAGCTCGACGCCCTGCAGCTCCTTGATCTTGCCGAGATCGATGACGTCGGAGGGGCTAGCAAGGCGCTGCTTCATGACCGGAAGCAGCGTCTGGCCGCCGGCGAGGAACTTCGACTCGCTGCCCTTGGCGAACAGGCTGGCGGCTTCGTCGACCGAGGAAGCGCGATGATAGGTCGTCTGGTACATCTTCGGTCCTCCCTTAAGCCGCGTGGATCGTGCGCCACACCCGGTCGGGGGTTGCGGGCATTTCCAGATTGTTCTTGCCGATCGCATCCGTGATCGCGTTGATCACGGCTGCCGATGCGCCGATCGCGCCGGCCTCACCGCACCCCTTGATGCCGAGCGGATTGCCCGGGCACAGCGTCGTGGTGTGGGACAGGTTGAACGACGGCACGTCGTCGGCGCGCGGCATGGCATAATCCATGAACGAGGCCGTGACCGGCTGGCCGTTGGCATCATAGATAGCATGCTCGAGCAACGCCTGCCCGATGCCCTGCACGAGGCCGCCATGGACCTGGCCTTCGACGATCATCGGGTTGATCAGCCGGCCGAAATCGTCGGCCGCGACGAAGTTGACGAAGGAGGTCTTGCCGGTGCCGGGATCGACCTCGAGTTCGCAGATATAGGCGCCGGCCGGGAAGGTGAAGTTGGTCGGGTCGTAGAAGGCGCTCTCCTTCAGGCCCGGCTCCATCCCGTCAGGCAGATTGTGCGCCGTATAGGCCGCGAGCGCGACCATCGGCAGGGCAATCGCCTTGTCGGTGCCTGTTACCTTGAACTCGCCGTTCTCGATGACGATGTCGGCTTCCGACGCTTCCAGCGCGTGCGCCGCGATCTTCTTGGCCTTGGATTCCATCTTCTCCATCGCCTTCAGGATCGCGGTGAGGCCCACGGCCGCCGAGCGCGAGCCGTAGGTGCCCATGCCGAACTGCACCTTGTCGGTGTCGCCATGAACGATCGAGACCTGGCTGATCGGAACGCCCAGGCGCTCCGCGACGAGCTGGCAGAAGGTGGTCTCGTGGCCCTGACCGTGGCTGTGCGAGCCGGTGAGGATCTCGATGGTGCCGACCGGATTGACGCGCACCTCGGCCGATTCCCATAGGCCCACGCCGGCGCCCAGGCTGCCGACCGCCTTCGACGGCGCGATGCCGCAGGCCTCGATGTAGCAGGACACGCCGATGCCGCGCAGCTTGCCGTCCGCCTTCGCCTGCGCCTTGCGCGCGGGGAAGCCGGCATAGTCGATCGCATTCATCGCGGCGTCGAGCGAGGCGTTAAAGTCGCCGACGTCGTAAGCCATGATGACGGGCGTCTGGTACGGGAACTGGGTAATGAAGTTATGCTTGCGTAGCGCCGCCGGATCGACGTTCAGCTGTCGCGCGGCCGTCTCCATCATTCGCTCGAGCAGATAGCTCGCCTCGGGTCGTCCGGCGCCGCGATAGGCGTCGACCGGCGTGGTGTTGGTATAGACGCCGATCACCTCGGCATGGATCGCCGGGATGACGTACTGGCCCGACAGCAGCGTCGCGTAGAGATAGGTCGGCACCGCCGAGGAGAACAGCGACATGTAGGCGCCGAAATTGGCGTAGGTCTTCACCTTGAGGCCGAGGATCTTGTTGTTGGCGTCGAACGCCATCTCGGCATGGGTGATGTGGTCGCGACCGTGGGCGTCGGTGAGGAAGGCCTCGGTGCGGTCGCTGGTCCATTTCACCGGCCGGCCGACCCGCTTGGAGGCCCAGAGCGCCACCATCTCTTCCGGGTAGATGTAGATCTTCGAGCCGAAGCCGCCGCCGACGTCGGGTGCGATCACGCGCAGCTTGTGCTCGGGCGCGATGTTGTAGAAGGCGCTGAGCACGAGGCGGGCGACGTGCGGGTTCTGCGACGTCGTGTACAGCGTGAAATGCTCCTCCGCCGTGTCGTAATCGGCGATGGCCGAGCGCGGCTCCATCGGGTTCGGCGCGAGGCGGTTGTTGGTGAGGTCGAGCTTCACCACGTTGGCGGCCTTGGCAAAGGCCGCGCTCACCGCGCCCTCGTCGCCGATCACCCAGTCATAGACCTGGTTGCCTGGCGCTTCGGGGTGCAGCTGCGGCGCGCCGGCCTTGATGGCGGCCTGGACGTTGGCAATCGCGGGAAGCTCTTCGTAGTCGATGACCACGGCTTCGGCGGCGTCGCGTGCCAGATTCTTGCTCTCGGCGATCACGACCGCGACCGCCTGGCCGACGAAGCGCACGGTCTCCGGTGCCATCGCCGGCCAGGCGCCCATTTTCATCGGGCTGCCGTCCTTGGAGGTGATGGCCCAGCCGCAGATGAGGTTACCGACCTTGTCGTCGACCAGCTGCTGTCCGGTGAGCACTGCGACCACGCCCGGCATCTTCAGCGCCGCGGACGAATCGATCTTCTTGACCTTGGCGTGCGCATGCGGGCTGCGGATGAAATAGGCATGGGTCATGCCCGTCAACTTGATGTCGTCGACGTAACGGCCCTTGCCGGTAATGAAACGCTTGTCTTCCTTGCGCACCACGCGTGCGCCGATGCCTTCAACACCCATGTCTGGTCCTCCCGACCGGAAGTTTCTTTGACCGCGCTGTCCATCGACAGCTGCGACGGTGGTACTTGTTTCGAGGCGCGCCGGTTACTCGGCCGCCTGCGAGACCTTCATGCGGCCGGCCGCATCCAGCACGGCCCTGACGATGTTGTGATAGCCGGTGCAGCGGCAGATATTGCCTTCGAGCTCGGTGCGGACGGTCGCCTCGTCGAGCTGTCCACCATGGCGCTGCACGATGTCGATCGCCGACATGATCATGCCCGGCGTGCAATAGCCGCACTGCAGGCCGTGATTGTCGCGGAAGGCGGCCTGCATCGGGTGCAGCTCGTCGCCCTTGGCGATGCCCTCGATCGTGGTGACGTTGGCGCCGTCGGCCTGCCCTGCCAGCATGGTGCAGGATTTCACCGCACGACCGTCCATGTGCACGACGCAGGCGCCGCACTGGCTGGTGTCGCACCCGACATGGGTGCCGGTCAGGTTGAGGTGATCGCGCAGGAGCTGGACCAGCAGCGTGCGGTCCTCGACATCGACAGCAACGGCCTTGCCGTTGACCGTCAGTTTGACTGTAGACACTTGAAGTCCTCCCAAAGTGATTTTGATTGGTTCTAATTAGAGACAGCGCGAACGAAACTTTGCAACTGGGTTTTTGCTGACCGCGGTCATGGAAGGGTCATCGTGGTGACGGTCGCCGATGTGCGATTCGGCCACGATGTCTCGTGCCGCCGCCGTCACGTGCTGCGACGTTGCGAAAGACACGCGGAAAGTCGCTAGCCTCTGCGATGGCGTGCTCGGCTGCCACCATAATAGGCGCGTGACCTGGTCGCACGTGCCGTGGTCATCCTAGCCCCTTGCCCCTGGACTTCGGCCCGGTCGTGCGTCCTTCCTCCCTCGGATGCCTTGCTCGTTGCGCGAATAGGAGCATGCGCCCCCGCCTTTGTAATCGCGATCTTGGTAGTAGGACGTCACGGCTTAAGTCTTTGATTTTGCTTATGGCAGTGCAGCGAAGTGCCTCCGTCAAGCCGCGTCGGCCAGTACAGCCCACTCCGTCATTCCGGGGCCCGAGCGGAGCGAGGGAGCCCGGAATCCATCGGGCCGCAGAGTCCGCGCGGAAATGGATTCCGGGTTCGCGCCAAGAGGCGCGCCCCGGAATGACAACGAGTGAATGGTCCGAAAAAGCAGCACTAGTACTTCCTGGCGATTGAATGCGGCCGCGCGCCCTCCTAGTGGAGCCGTACAAGCAACGGCAACAAGGGTGGAAGCGATGCAGATGAACGACAGTCAGCGGATCCCGGCGTCGAAGGCCACGGTGTGGGCTGCGCTCAACGATCCCGAAATTCTCAGGCGCTGCATTCCCGGCTGCCAATCGCTCGAGATGGCATCGCCGACCGAGATGACGGCGACGGTGGTGCTGAAGGTCGGCCCGGTGAAGGCGACATTCAGCGGCAAGGTGACGCTGACCGATATCGATGCGCCGAACGGCTATCGCATCGTCGGCGAAGGCGCCGGCGGCGTCGCCGGCTTTGCCAAGGGCGGCGCGAAGGTCAGGCTGGAGGAAGAAGCGCCCGACGTCACCATCCTGCACTATGAGGCCGATGCGCAGATCGGCGGCAAGCTCGCACAGCTCGGCTCGCGATTGATCGACTCGACGTCGCGAAAACTCGCCGCGAACTTCTTCGAAAGTTTTGCAGGCGTGGTAGCGCCATCATCGTAACCCAGGGGCGGCAGGGCTGTCGGATCCGAGTTTTTTTCCTGCAGCCATCCTTCGAGACGCCCGCTTTGGGCGGGCTCCTCAGGATGAGGGCGGAGTGCGCGGCAGCAGGTTCAACAAGCGCCGATGCTGATTAGCCTCATCCTGAGGAGGCGCGTAAGCGCCGTCTCGAAGGACGAGGCGTGCGCGCAGGCCAGCGCCACAAGGATATGCGATACACCGCGATGCGCGGAGAGAATCGGATTGCGGCGCGATGTTGCCCACATCCGATGGGGCATTTCGAGCTGCAAAACAAGGGCAGGACGTGAGGCGCGACAACGAGATGAGCGGCGAAAGCCGCCAATGATTTGCACTACTACCTTCCGCCTATACTAAGCGCGAAAAAGCGATGCTGTAATTTCGAACGATGGCTCGCAGGCGAACTGCTCATCACGAGCGCAACGCGCTCAGGCGCCCAACGAGGCGTGCACAACAACACCGCGGAGGGATACATGACCTTTGGAACGAAGGGCTTCTTGGCCGGCATCTCCACGATTGCGATGCTTGCCGCCGTTACACCTGGCGTTCGCGCCAACGACTCCCTGCTCAAGGCGCAATCCGATTCGAATCAGTGGGCCGTTGCCGGCCACGATTACGGCAACACGCGCTTCAGCCCGCTCAAGCAGATCAACACCGAGAACGCCGGCAAGCTGACGCTCGCTTATTCCTTCTCGCTGGCGTCGCTGCGTTCGAACGAATCCTCGCCGATCGTCGTCGGCAACACGCTGTACGTTTCGAGCTCGTGGGGTCCGAAATACGTCTATGCGCTCGATGCGGCGACGGGGCAGCGCAAATGGACCTGGGAGCCCGACATTCCCGAGGACGTGCTGCAATACGCCTGCTGCGACGTGAACAGCCGCGGCGTCTCCTATGCCGACGGCAAGATCTTCGTCGGCCGCCTCGACGGCAAGCTGACGGCGCTCGATGCCGCGACCGGCAAGTCGCTGTGGACGGCGAAGGTGGTCGACTACAAGCAGGGCTCGGTCATCACCTCGCCGCCGCTCGTCGTGCGCGACAAGGTCATCACCGGTTTCGGCGGCGGCGAATACGGCGTGCGCGGCGCGCTGCTGGCCTTCGACATCAACACCGGCAAGCAGGTGTGGCAGACCTACACCGTTCCTTCGCCGGAGGAACCCGGTGGCGATTCCTGGAAGGGCGATTCCGCCCAGCATGGCGGCGGTGCGGCCTGGCTGGTCGGCTCCTACGATCCGAAGAGCGACACGGTCTATTGGGGCACCAGCAACCCCGGCCCGTGGAACACGGCGGTGCGTTCGACCGGCGACGGCAATTTCGGCAAGCTGACCAACCTCTACACGGCTTCGACGCTCGCGCTCGATCCCAACACCGGCAAGATCAAGTGGCACATCCAGACCACGCCGGCCGACGCCTGGGATTATGACGGCGTCAACGAAGCCGTGCTCGCGGATCTCAAGATCGGCGGCAGCACCGTTCCGGCGCTGATGAAGGCTGACCGCAACGGCTTCTTCTTCGTCGCCAATCGCGAGACCGGCAAGGTGCTGTCGGCGGAGAAATACGTGTTCTCCAACTGGGCCCAGAAGTGGGACGTCGCCACGATGCGCGCGGTCGAGGATCCCGACAAGCGTCCCGGGCCGAACCATCCGGCCAAGGACATCTGCCCGAACCTGATCGGCGGCAAGAACTGGCAGCCGATGTCGTTCAACCCGCAGACCGGCCTCGTCTACATCCCGTCCAACAACGTCTGCATGGACTGGTCGGTCAGCGATGTCGCCTACAAGCGCGGCGTGTTCTATCTCGGCGCCGAATTCCCGACCAAGGAAGGCCCCGGCGGCTTCCTCGGCGAGCTCGTCGCCTGGGATCCGGTCGCGCAGAAGAAGGTCTGGTCGATCAAGGAAGACCTGCCCTTCAATGGCGGCACGCTGACCACCGGCGGCGGGCTCGTGTTTGCCGGCAACATCCATGGCGACTTCCGCGCCATCGATGCGAAGTCCGGCAAGGTGCTATGGAGCAAGAATCTCGGCTCCGGCATCGGCGCAGGTCCGGTGACCTATCAGGTCGACGGCAAGCAATATGTCGCGATCGTCGTCGGCCGCACCGCTGCGCTGCCTGCGTTCCTGGGCGAGGTAGGAAAGAAGATGACGGCCGCAGCCCCCGAGGGCGGTTCGCTCTTCGTGTTCTCCGTCCAGTGACAACTCGCGCGCGTATCCTCGAGGTGACGGATACGCGCGCGCTTTCTCCAGACTTTAGCTGCGGCATCGGGCGGTGCCTGGTGTCGCCATGCCTGGCTCAACAAGCGCCGGCGCAACAAAGCCAACGCAAGGGAGACGAGGATGCGTCCGAATCATTCCGCCACCGGTGCGAGCCGACATCGCGCCATCGCAGGCCTGCTCGCATGTGCCGCCGCGGCGCTGATCGGTCCGGCCTCGCCGCTGCAGGCCGAGGAAGCGCAGCCGTTCCGTCTCTGCGCCGATCCGACCAACCTGCCATTCTCGAGCGACAGCTCGTCGAAGCCGGGTTTCTATGTCGAGATCGGGCAGGCCCTGGCGCAGGCGCTCGGCCGGCCGATCGCCTATGATTGGTACAAATCCTATTTCGGCAAGCGCACCGTGCGCGTCACGCTGCTCGGCAAGCAGTGCGACGTCATGATCGGCCTGCCGCGGTCCGAGGATTTCATGGGCCCGGCCGTGATCTTCTCCGAGGCCTTCGCGAAGGAGGGCTATGCCCTCGTGGCCGCCAAGGGCGCGGCGGTCGGCGGCATCGACGGCCTCAAGGGCAAGCGCGTCGCCGTGCAGTTCGCCAGCACGCCGCAAAACCTGCTCGCGAGCCGCGACGACATCCAGAAGGTGACGGTGCTGTCGCCCGAGGAGGGCATGCAGGCGCTCGATCAGGGCAAGGCCGACGTCGCCTTCATCTGGGGACCGGTCGCCGGCTGGCTGAACAAGACCAGCTACGATGGCCGCTACCAGATCGAGCTCACCGAGGGCGAAGGCCTGTCATGGGATGCCGCCATCGGCTTCGCCAAGACCTCGACCGAGCTGCGCGACCGCGTCAATGCCGTGCTGCCGCAGCTTCAGGGCACGATCGGCGAGCTCGCCGCGAAATACGGTTTGCCGAGCGGCGCGCCGGTTCGCTTCGGTGCGGTGCCGGCGGTCACGACGGGGACGGGAACCGGAGCCGGTGTGGTGCAGGTCGCCAATGTGGTGGCGACCGAGACCAAGGGCGACGCGGCCGCGGCAGGCGCCGAGGCCGTCGGCGCGGGCAAGGAGATCTTCAACGGAACCTGCGCGCATTGCCACGGTCCCGACGCGATCCAGAGCGAGCGGAAGATCGATCTGCGGCTGCTGCGTCACCGCTACGGCGACGAGATGCGCGAGAAGTACTGGACGACCGTGCACGAGGGACGGCCGAACAAGGGCATGCCGGCCTGGAAGGAGGTCTATACCGATGACCAGTTCGACAGCATCTATTCCTTCCTGCTGACGGTCCAGACCGAATCGAACGACTGAACGGTCTTGACCGAACCCGATCAAGAGGATGTGGTAGCGTCCATCCGGCACCATCCCGGTGCCGGACGGATGTCGGATGGTTCCGCCTCTTCCGCTGCGGCGGCGGATGCCCATACGGTGCAGCATTCGGCGGTGCAGTCCTGTGAAGGCGCCATGACCAGCTTCCTGATCGTCGACGATCATCCGCTGTTTCGCGAGGCGCTCGGCAATGCGGTGCGGCTGGCCTTGCCGGAGGCGCGGATTGTCGAGGCGGTGTCGATCGAGGATGCCCTTCATATCCTGACGGCCGAGCAGGGCGAGGGCATCGACCTCGCGCTGCTCGACCTCTCGCTGCCGGATGCGACCGGCTTCTCCGGCTTTCTGCGCTTGCGCGAGGCCCACCCGCGCCTGCCTGTCGCCATCGTGTCGAGCGAGGAGGACCAGCGCGTCGTCCGCGAGGCGCTGGAGCTGGGAGCCGCCGGTTATCTGCCGAAGTCGCTGTCGAAGCGCGAGCTGGCGCAATCGATCGAGGGTGTGCTGAATGGATCGGTATCGGTGCCGAAGGATTTCGTGGCGACGCCGCAGCGGCGCCGGGCCGAGGCCAGCAAGGCGCTCGAGGTCAAGCTGCGCGAGCTTACCCCGCAGCAGCTTCGCGTGCTCGAGCTGCTGCGGCGCGGCTATCCGAACCGGCAGATCGGCCAGGAGCTTCAGCTCGCCGAATCCACGGTGAAGGCGCATATCACCGAAATTCTGCGCAAGCTCGGCCTGTTCAGCCGCAACAAGGCGATCATCGAGATCGGCAAGGTGGACCTGCCGGATCCCAAGGCCCGGCCTTATGCGCGGGCGGACCGCGGGCGGCCGCAATGACGCGCAAGGTCTCGCTTGATCTGGATCAAGCCGGTCTGATCCGGCTGGGACATTCTCGTTTCGACGTCGACCCCGTCGATCCTCTGGCCGATCAACCAGGAATGGCTCACACGTGATGCGATTTCTGATCGTCGAAGACCATCCGTTGTTTCGCGAGGCCCTCGAGGGCGCGCTCCAGTTGGTGGCGCCGGCCGCCGAGATCCTTCAGGCGACGTCGGTCGACGGTGCGCTCGAGCAGGCCGCGGCGGCTGCCGAGCTCGACCTCATCCTGCTCGATCTGTCGATGCCGGGCACCACAGGCCTTTCGGGGATCATCCGCATCCGCAAGGCCTTTCCCAGGATTCCGGTCGTCATCGTGTCCGGGCATCAGGATCCGCAGATCATGTCCGGCGCCTTGTCGCTCGGCGTCTCCGGCTACATCCTCAAATCGTCCTCCAAGCAGGATCTGGCGCAGTCGATCGGCGAGGTGCTGCGCGGCGCGGTCTGTGTCCCTGCCGCCTATCGCGGGCTGGTCCGCCCGCAACGCGCCGCCGGCCCCGCGCAGGATCTCCTGAAACGCCTGCACGAGCTGACGCCGCAGCAATTGCGCGTGCTCGAAATGCTCAAGCGCGGCCTGCAGAACAAGCAGATCGCCTTCGAGCTGAATATCTCCGAGACCACGGTGAAGGTCCACGTCTCCGACATCCTGCGCAAGCTCAACGTGCTCAGTCGCACCAAGGCCATCGTTGAAATGTCCCGGATCGATTTCGCGACGCTGGCCGCCGAGGGGGCTCCGGCACGGCGCGAGCATGCTCCGCCGGATCAGCAGTGATTAGAATCCCGCTTTCTGCCAGGCGGGACTTGTCTCAGCGGCAGCTAATTCATTGACACGTCAAAGCCATATCACGCTGTAAGATGCTACCGGTACGGTGCATGGGGTTGTTTTCAACTTTTGATGTGCGCCAAGTGCGGCTTCAGCTCAGCAGGAACGACAGCAGCGCCCGCATCTCCGCGGGCCTGATCGGCTTCTTCAGCACTTCGAGGCCCTGGAGGCTCGCCTGCTTCGCCGCCTGTTCGGAATAGTCGGCGGTGATGATCATGGCGGGCGTGTCGAGTTTCAAATGCTCCCGCACGTCGGTGATGGCCGACAGGCCGCTCTCGCCGTGGTCGAGATGGAGGTCGGCGATCACGACATCGGGCGCGCCGCCGAGCTCGTTGAGGCGCACGAGCGCGTCCGCGCCCGATCGCGTGGTCGCGACGTCGCAGCCCCATCCCTCCAGCAGCGCGGCCATCGCCTCCGAGCCGTTCGGATCGTTCTCGATCAGCAGGATCTTGGCGCCTTCGAGCCCGCTGTAATCGTAGTGACGCGCGGCGGGCGCGACCTCCTGCACCTCGTCGGCGACGTCAGCGAGGTCGGCCGGCTCCAGCTCCAGGGTGAAGGTCGATCCCCTGCCGAGCTGCGACGACAGCCGCACCTCGTGCCCGAGCTCGCTTGCGAAGCGGCGGACGATGGAGAGGCCGAGCCCGAAGCCGGCCTGGTCGGCCGCCGTGGCATCGCCGCGCTGGAATTCGCGGAAGATCGCCTCCTGCTGCGCCTGCGCGATGCCGGGTCCGGTGTCGGAGACCTGGACGCAGATCTGGCCGCCGCGCGGCCGGCATCCCATCACGACGCCGCCGCTGCGAGTGTAGCGAATGGCATTGGCGAGCAGGTTCTGCAGGATCCGCCGCAGCATCATCGCATCCGACATCACCGCCAGCTTTGAGCTGCGGATGCGCAAGGACAGGCCTTGCCGCGCGGTGACCGGCTCGAATTCGTTGCGGAGCTGCTCGAACAGGGGCGCCAGCGCGATCGCGCGCACGTCGGGCTTGAGTGCGCCGGCGTCGAGCTTGGCGATCTCCAGCAGTGAGCGCAGCAGGTCCTCCAGCATCACCAGCGAGCGGCTCGCCTGGTCGATCAGCACGCCCGCTTCCTGCGACTCCATCATCTCCGTCAGCGCGGACAGGGTCAGGCGCGCCGCGTTGAGTGGTTGCAACAGATCGTGGGTGACCGAGATCAGCACCGAGGATTTCAGCGAGCTTGCCGCTTCCGCCTGCTGCTTGGCGCGGTAGAGCCCCTCATTGGCGCGCTCGACCGAATGCAGCGCTTCGCGCAATTGGTGCGTCCGGTCGCGAACCTTGTGGTCGAGCGCGATGGCGGTTTCGAACAATGAAAAGGCGTTGAGCTGCTGGTCCATCGAGCGCTCGACGCGCGACATCAGCGCGGCATTGATCTTCCTCAGCTTGGCGGCCTCGCGCCTGAGCTGGTCGACCGCATCAGGCCCCTGCCACATGTCCGTCACGACGGGCGCCTTCCGATCGCAACCCCCGTGAAGGTCTGGTTCACATGCATGGAGCCGAACTGCTCGCCGTAGGTGTGAAAGCCGACCACGCGGTTCTGCCGGTACAGTTCGGACATGTCGCGGGCGAGCTGATGCTGCTCGGCATCGAGCCGGCGGAGCAGGCACTCGAAGCCGATATAGAGCGAAACGTCTCCGATCTGGTCGCGGATGTCGGCGAACGTCTCGCGGGCCGCGCCGACCAGGCTGCGCGACGTCGCCGCGGTCAGCACCATGCCCTCGTCGATGGCGCAGAAGAAGTGCAGCGAGCCGTCCGGCTCGACGCGCTGGATCGAGCGCGCGTAGTAGGCGCCGCCGACCCGGACCAGGACCGGATGCGAGGCGAAGGAGAACGGATCGAGCTTGGCGTCCATGATGCCGACCACGCGCGAATATTCCTGCGCAGCAGGCTCGGCGTTCAGCTCGCGGACCGTGCGGTTTTCGATGTCCGCCTCGGTCACCACCATCTTCTGCGCCTGCGGCTCGAAATTGTCGCACTTGAAGACGCGGAACGGCAACGAGGTGTTGAGCAGGATCAGCAGGGCGGCATTGCCGTGTGCCTTGCCCTCGAAGAACACAAAGGTTTTCTCGAAGCGCAGCCCGTCGCCCGCGGACCCGCCGACGACCGGAATATCGTCCAGCGATGCATAGATCGCGGACATCACCGCTTCTTCGCGGCGGCACAGGCCGTCGATCAGGACCAGGCCGAAGGGACTGCCTCGCTCGACCTGCGGCGTGGCCCGCAACAGCTCGTGCCGGAGCTCGCCGCCGATCCTGCGGCCGTCCTCGACGCGGAAGCTGTCGAGGTTGAAGATGGGCCGAACCACCGCGGAGAAGTCGGCACGGCTGAACGCCAGCGCCACGACGCTGTTCTCGTCCCAGCCATCGGGGGCAAGCTCGCCTGCGGTGGTGCAACCGCAGACCTGTGTGTCGTCGAAATGCCGGCTGATCTCGGCGATGAAGTGATGGGGGTCGTAGCTGGGGGAGAGGAACACCAGGATCAGCGCCAGCCCGTCGGACGGGAGCTGGGCCGCGAGCTCGGCCACGGCGCCATCGACGCTCGCGGCCTTCGACTTGGCCACGGCAACGCCCGACGCACCGCCAAACCGGAAATCGGTTTGCCCCACTCCGTTTCTCCCTCGAGGCTTGGTCTAACGCCAAGTGCCTGACAAGTGCCTGATAAGTATTCGAGAGTAAGGCGTTTTGCAGGTCGCCGCAACACGACAGCCGTCGCGCGCCAGCCCGGATCAGCACGGGAGGAACGCCTCCACTCAGGACGCAGACCGCACGGATTTACCACCCCTTGAGGATTCTGCCCTAATTTTGCGCATGGTTCGGAACGGGCTGCTTCCGGACCGCAGAATGCTGAAAGAACATGAGCTGGGGGTTGGGAATGTCCGGGCGTACCGCGTCGCCGTCGAAGCGTGCACTTTTTCCGACCCTCAGGTTCCGCGCAAAAATCATCCTCGGCTTCGCCGCCGTGCTGGTGATCTCCGCCGGCAGCATGGCCTTCTCCTATTTCGGCTTCGAGCGGGTCGCCTCCGGGGTCGGATCATACCGCAGCAGCGTGTCGGAGGCCGATCTCGCCCGCAACATCGACCGCGAGCTGCTTGCCTATCGTTCGGCCGTCAAATATTTCGTGGTCACCGGCAAGGAAGACGACGCCAAGGCGGCGCTCGACGCCGAGGCCAGCCTGAAGAACGCCGTCGATCAGGCCGTCAAGGGCGCCAAGAAGCCGGCGCGGCAGGAAAGCCTCAACAAGCTCGCCAAGGAGTTCTCCAACTTCTCCGTGACCTTCGCCAAGGTGCTGCAGGCCAAGCGCGACAGTGCGCTGCTGGTGCAGAACCAGCTGCAGCGCCAAGCCAACCTCCTGAAATACAAGCTCGACGACATCGGCAACAATGCCTCCGATTCCGAGGCGCAGGCGATCGAGTTCGGCACCAAGCAGGTCAACGCCCAGTTCCAGACTGCGAGCGCAGCGGCGACCAATTTCGTGCTGACGTCCGACCAGGCGATCGCGACCAGCGCGCTGGCACGGCTCAAATTCGTCGAGAACTCGCTCGGTGCCGTCTATTCCATGGACGACAAGATCGTCGCTGGCCTGAAGGACGCCAAGATCATTCTCGGAGCCTATCGCGAAGCGCTGGAGAAGCTCATCGCCAACGCCAAGCTGGTCGATGACCTCGTCACCGAGATGAGCGGCTCGGCTGGTGCGATCCAGCAAGGAGCCACCGCCATGAAGGCGGACCTCGTCGCCGAGCAGCAGCGGCTGGATTCGGAGTCGGAGGCGACCATCGGGCAGACCGAGCAGCTGGTGCTGATGCTGGCCGTCGGCGGCACGCTGCTTGGCGCGGTCCTCGCCTTGCTGCTCGCCACCGGCATCTCGCGGCCGATGATTGCGATGTGCAAGGCGATGCGCGAGCTTGCCTCCGGCAATTTCGACGTCGTGCTGCCGGGCTTGGGCCGCAAGGACGAGATCGGCGAGATGGCCGGCGCCGTCGAGGAGTTCAAGATCCAGGCCGTTGCAAAGGCCGAGCGCGACGCCGCCGCGAGCGAAGTGCAGAACCGCGAGCAGGCCGCAAGCCGCCGCGCCGAGCTGATCCGCTTTGCCGACGATTTCGAGAGCGCGGTCGGTGCCATCGTCTCCAACGTCTCGGCCTCGGCCGTGCAGCTGGAATCGGCGGCCTCCACGCTGACCCGCACCGCCGAGACCACGCAGAGCCTGTCGAGCCAGGTCGCCGGCGTCTCCGAGCAGGCCTCCTCCAACATGCAGTCGGTCGCGACCGCGACCGAAGAGCTGTCGGCCTCGGTCGAGGAGATCGGCCGCCAGGTGCGCGATTCCAGCCGCATCGCAGAGGCTGCCGTCATGCAGGCTAAGGAGACCGACGGCCGCATCGGCAAGCTGTCGCATGCCGCCCAGCAGATCGGCGAGGTGGTCAAGCTGATCACCGCGATCGCCGAGCAGACCAATTTGCTCGCGCTCAACGCCACCATCGAGGCCGCCCGCGCCGGTGAAGCCGGCCGCGGCTTCGCGGTCGTGGCGAGCGAGGTGAAGTCGCTGGCGAGCCAGACCGCGAAGGCGACCGACGAGATCTCCTCGCACATTGCAGGGATGCAGGGCGCGACCGCCGAATCGGTCGCCGCGATCAAGGAGATCGGCGCGACGATCGGCCAGATCTCGTCGATCTCGACCTCGATCGCGAGCGCGGTGGAGCAGCAGGGCGCCGCCACCCAGGAGATCGCCCGCAGCGTTCAGACCGTCGCGCAGGGCACCCAGACCGCGGCCACCGACATCGGCCAGGTCAACCGCGGCGCCGCCGAGACCGGCTCGGCCTCGGAAGAGGTGCTGAACTCGGCCAAGACGCTGTCGAGCGAAAGCACCCGTCTCCGCGCCGAGCTCGACCGCTTCATGGCAAATATTCGGGCGGCGTAGGGAGGCGCGCCTTAACAAATCCCTACGCCACCTAACTGCCAGTTGCGGCGCCACAAATTTACCGCAGCTTATCCTTTGCCGGTTACCGTGCACACGAGTCGGGAAGCGGGCTGCTTCCCGGCTGCGCCTGGTTTTCCGCGAATGGAATGGGGTGGGGGAATGTCGGTGAAGTCCAAGTCGAGCCAATCGAAGTCGAGCCAATCGAAGCTGCCAACGCTGCGTTTTCGCGCAAAAATCATCCTCGGCTTCGTGGCGGTGCTCGCCATCCTCGCCGGCAGCATGGCGTTCGCCTATTTCGGCTTCGAGCGGATCGCAGGCGCCGTGGCATCCTACCGCACCAGCGTAGCGGAAGCCGACCAGGCGCGGACGGTCGATCGCGAGCTGATCGCCTATCAGGGGCTGACCCGAGCCTATACCCTGACCGGCGCCGTGGATGACGAGACTGCGGCCAAGGCCGCTGAGGGGAATCTGAAGAACGCGATCGCCAAGTCGATGGCTGCGACGACCGGCGCGGCCCGCCGTGAGCAGGTCGGCAAGCTCGAAGCCGAATTCCAGAGCTTTACGAAAGTCTTCAGCGAGATCATCGCGCTGACGCGCGAGAACGGCAAGATCGCGGCCGACGAGCTCAACAGTGTCGGCAACAAGATCCGATTCAAATTCGACGATCTCGCCGACACCGCGGCGCTGGCGGGCCTCGCCTCGGTGCAGACCACGGCCAAGGACATCACCTCGCAATATCTGGCGGTCTCCACCTCGGTCAGCGCCTTCGTCGCCAAGCCGGAGCCGAAGACCGCTGACGGCGTGATCGCCCGCATCAAGTTCCTCGAGACATTGCTGGTCTCCGTCTACGCGAACGACCAGAAGATCACGGATCGCGTCAAGGAGATCGGCGATCTCCTGAAGCAATACCGCGCCTCGTTCGCAAAGCTGACCGAGAACGTGAAGGTCGTCGTCAAGCTGAACGGCGAGATGACCAAGACCGCGGCAACCATCCTCAAGCTCTCGGCCGAGCTGCGTTCGGATCTGACCGCCGACCAGCAACGCATCGAGGCGAGCGCCAATGCGACGATCGGAGAGACCGAGCAGCTGATGCTGATGATGGCGCTCGGCGGGCTGGCTGTCGGCATCGTGCTGGCCTTGTGGCTCGGCAACGGCATCTCGCGGCCGATGATCGCGATGTGCAAGGCGATGCGCGAGCTCGCCTCCGGCAATTTCGACGTCGTGCTGCCGGGCTTGGGCCGCAAGGACGAGATCGGCGAGATGGCCGGCGCCGTCGAGGAGTTCAAGATCCAGGCCGTTGCAAAGGCCGAGCGCGACGCCGCCGCGAGCGAAGTGCAGAACCGCGAGCAGGCCGCAAGCCGCCGCGCCGAGCTGATCCGCTTTGCCGACGATTTCGAGAGCGCGGTCGGTGCCATCGTCTCCAACGTCTCGGCCTCGGCCGTGCAGCTGGAATCGGCGGCCTCCACGCTGACCCGCACCGCCGAGACCACGCAGAGCCTGTCGAGCCAGGTCGCCGGCGTCTCCGAGCAGGCCTCCTCCAACATGCAGTCGGTCGCGACCGCGACCGAAGAGCTGTCGGCCTCGGTCGAGGAGATCGGCCGCCAGGTGCGCGATTCCAGCCGCATCGCAGAGGCTGCCGTCATGCAGGCTAAGGAGACCGACGGCCGCATCGGCAAGCTGTCGCATGCCGCCCAGCAGATCGGCGAGGTGGTCAAGCTGATCACCGCGATCGCCGAGCAGACCAATTTGCTCGCGCTCAACGCCACCATCGAGGCCGCCCGCGCCGGTGAAGCCGGCCGCGGCTTCGCGGTCGTGGCGAGCGAGGTGAAGTCGCTGGCGAGCCAGACCGCGAAGGCGACCGACGAGATCTCCTCGCACATTGCAGGGATGCAGGGCGCGACCGCCGAATCGGTCGCCGCGATCAAGGAGATCGGCGCGACGATCGGCCAGATCTCGTCGATCTCGACCTCGATCGCGAGCGCGGTGGAGCAGCAGGGCGCCGCCACCCAGGAGATCGCCCGCAGCGTTCAGACCGTCGCCCAGGGCACCCAGACCGCGGCCACCGACATCGGCCAGGTCAACCGCGGCGCCGCCGAAACCGGCTCGGCCTCGGAAGAGGTGCTGAACTCGGCCAAGACGCTGTCGAGCGAAAGCACCCGTCTTCGCGCCGAGCTCGACCGCTTCATGGGCAATATCAGGGCGGCGTAGAGACCGCGGAAAGAACGCGTAGGACCTCCTACCCTTGGTCAAGGGGAACGTCCTTATAGGGCAATATGGTAGCGCCGTGCTCGATGCAGTCCAGGACGCTGCGCGCCGGCTTTGCCGGTGCCTTCGGCATCCTGGACAGCATCTGCGGGCGGCGCTCTGGCGCTCGGCAGGTCGGGACGAAGGAATGGTCGCCCGGCCGAACAAAGGAATGGGGCTCACCCGTTCGCGGAGTTCTTTGTGCCGTTATGGTCCGCATCGTATGGGGTCTGTCGCTTGAGCGTCGTGCACAGGGCAAAAAGCAAGCGATCTCCCACGCTGCGCAGAGCCCGCGCGTGACCGTGTCCTTTTCTGCGCAAGGCATCATACCGTCGCCTGCTGGCAGCGTCGTGTTGGATGGCGACACGCGACCAGTGATGGACGGCGCTCTGTAGCCGCCTGTTGCAGGCGAGGCGGCGGATCACGAAGCGTTGTTTGCCGCTTTGCCGCGTCACCGGCGCAGCCCCTGCCAAGGCGCGCAGAGCATGGTAATCTCGTCTGCGCAGGGGCTCTGCGGCCTCGGCGAGCAGTGTGGCGAGATTGATCCTGCCGATTCCTGGCCAGGAGCGTAGGATCGTCACGTCGCACTGCTCCGAGCTCTGCCCCGACGGCTTCTCCTCTCCTTCGAACTCGGCACATAGCCGGTCCAGGTTCTGATGAGCCTCTTTGATCTGCCGATTGACCAGGTGCAGACGTGCCGCCAGGCTGCGGATGTGAGCGCAGGCTGCCTCCGTCGTGCCGGGGGCTACGAACAGCGGTGCCTCGCGCAAAGTCCCGAGCACCGTCGCCGCATTGAGACGGCGGATACGATAGTCCCTGAGAACACCTGCGATGGCCTTCTCGCTGGCCTTGACCGCACTGGCGGGGGTCGGCACCTTCTGCCAAAGCGCCAGGAACCATTCGTCGGCGACATCGTCGGTCAACTTGGTGGCCTGGGGATAATATCGCCACAACTGCTGACGCAAGCGGTTGGCAAGCCGCGTGCGTTCCTGCTGCAGTTCGTCCGCCAGGCGCGACCACTCCCGTAGCTCAATCATCGCCGCATCGTCTGCCACAAGCCGACGGAAAGCAGCACGGTCAGTGCGCAGCGAGGCGCCGAGCACATGAGCATCGCGGCGGTCGTCCTTGGCACCGGCCACCGTGAAGCGATCGCGGAAGCGATCCAGTTGCTTGGGATTGATGGCAAACACCGCAAACCCGTGCTCGAGCAGCATCTCCACCACCGGGCCGTGCGGCATCTCGATCGCCACGGCGATCTGTCCCGGTGCGGCCTTGGTCTTCTCCAGCAGCCAGTCACGCAACTCCGTCAGCCCGGCGCCGCCATGGTCGAACTCGTGCTGCGCAACCTGTCTTCCCGCGGCATCCAGCAGGCAAACGCTATGGCTCCGCGTTGCCCAGTCGATCCCGACGAACCAGCGTACATCTTCGATCATTGTTGAGACCTCCTTGCTCGCAAGGCGGGCCACCACGATCCTGATCAGTCCCTGTACCGGCGCTCTTGGCGCGACCTCCTACCGGATCTCGATCGCGGTCGCTCCGCCGGGGCGCGGTTCCTACGTCGGTGCTCGAGGCACAGGTGGACAAGGCTGCTCCCGGCGGATCGGCCCGGACGGCCAGTCTACATCCGAAGGCCGCCACGAACCCCAGGGTGGATTAGCGAAGCGCAATCCACCACCTTGATGTCACGGCCGGGAGTGGAACGGTGGGTTACGGCTTCGCCTAACCCACCCTACAAATCTCACTCCCTTCCGAACGCCCGCTTCAGCTCGACCTTGGCGCGCTCCAGCCGCGTGCGCTGCGTCTTCGGCAGCGTCTTGCCGGCGCGGTTGATGTAGAAGGTCAGCATCGACAGCGCCGAGCGATAGGCGCCGGTCTTGCGTCGCGAGCTGTGCTCGGCCGAGCGCTTCAACGAAGCCGCGATCCTCTTCGCGCTCGTGAGCTTGAACACCCCTTGCTTGAGGTCGAGCGCATCGCTCTTCTCTGTCACGCGCTGCGACCAGCGCCTTGTGGCGCGTTTCGTGCTCTTGGGCGCGGCCGCGCTACGCCGGGTGCTTGCCTTGGGGGTCGTCTTGCGCGGGCCGCTGTTTCGAGAATGTGTCGTCTTTCTGACCTGAGCCATGCGCCAACTCCTTGCGGCTCCAGCGGAAACGAGCGGTGCCCCCGGGCGTTCCGCGGGAACCCGGCCTCATCGCAAACGTTGTCGCAGGTGGCAGGCAGATTGCCGCACCCCGATGATCGGATCGACCCCGTCCACGTCGTGTGAAACGGGGTCGCTTCCATTGATCAGACGCAGCAACCCGATGGAATTGCAGCAAAGCCCAGCGCTGACCCATGCACCCGTTGTCCCGGCGGCGGCCGCGACCGACCGCATCGTCGAGACCAGCATTCCCGCGCGGCTCGATGCGCTGCCGTGGAGCGGATTTCACACGCGCGTCGTGCTCGCGCTGGGCATCACCTGGATTCTCGACGGTCTCGAGGTGACGCTGGCGGGTGCGCTCTCCGGGGCGCTGAAGCAGAGCCCGTCGCTGCATTTCTCCAATCTCGATCTCGGCATCGCCAACTCCGCCTATCTCGCCGGCGCCGTGCTCGGTGCGCTCGGCTTCGGCTGGCTGACCGATCGTATCGGCCGCAAGAAGCTGTTCTTCATCACGCTCGCGCTCTATCTCTCGGCAACGGCCGCGACCGCGCTGTCGTGGGACGTCGCGAGCTACGCGCTGTTCCGCTTCCTCACCGGTGCCGGCATCGGCGGCGAGTACACCGCGATCAACTCGACGATCCAGGAGCTGGTGCCCGCGCGCTATCGCGGCTGGACCGATCTCGTGATCAACGGCAGCTTCTGGATCGGCGCTGCCATGGGCGCGGTCGCCGCCATCGTGCTGCTCGATCCCGCTGTTATCGGCCCCGATCTCGGCTGGCGCCTCGCTTATCTGATCGGCGCAACCCTCGGCCTCGTCGTGCTCCTGATGCGGATGTGGATTCCGGAGAGCCCGCGCTGGCTGATGATCCACGGCCGTCCCGACGAGGCCCACGCCATCGTCGACGAGATCGAACGCTCGGTGACCGGGCATGGCCAGGACACGGGCGAGGGTCGCTTCCCGAAGATCCGCCTGAGAATGCGCGATCACACGCCGATCGCCGAGGTCGTCCACACCTTGTTCTCGGTCTACCGCCAGCGCGCCCTGGTCGGCCTCGCGCTGATGAGCGCGCAGGCGTTCTTCTACAACGCCATCTTCTTCACCTTCGCGCTGGTGCTGACCGATTTCTACGGCATCAGCGCTGATCACGTCGGCTGGTACTTGCTGCCCTTTGCGGCCGGCAATTTCCTCGGGCCGCTGCTGCTCGGCCGCCTGTTCGATACGCTCGGCCGCCGCACCATGATCATGTTCACCTATGGCGCATCGGGCGTGCTGCTGGCGCTGTCGGGCTATCTGTTCTCGATCGGCGTGCTGAGCGCGCAGGGGCAGACCATCGCCTGGATGGTGATCTTCTTCTTCGCATCGCCCGCCGCGAGCGCGGCCTATCTCACCGTCAGCGAGACGTTTCCGCTGGAGGTTCGCGCGCTGGCGATCGCAGTGTTCTATGCGGTCGGCACCGGCATCGGCGGCGTGATCGGGCCGGCGCTGTTCGGCGCACTGATCGACACGGGATCGCGCACCAGCGTGTTCGCCGGCTATCTGCTGGGCGCCGTCCTGATGATCGCGGCCGCGATCGTGGCGTGGCGCTATGCCGTCGCTGCCGAGCGCAAATCGCTCGAACACATCGCGCGGCCGCTCGCCTTTATGGAGTAGACTGATGAAATCGGAACTTGCGGAAATGGCGTTGGACCAGAAGCTCACCACACCTGATGACGACGAGACGCCGGAAACGGTGCCAGTGCCGCATGCGTTGGTGCCGCATCTCGATGAAATCGCCATTCTGCTCGACATCGACGGTACGCTGCTCGAGCTGATGCCGACGCCGCGCGAGGTGTGGGTGCCACCGGGCCTGTCGGAAACACTGAAGCATCTGACCGAGCGCACCTCCGGGGCGCTGGCGCTGGTCAGCGGCCGCTCGCTCAACGACATCGACCTGATCTTCGCGCCCGATGTATTTCGCGCCGTCGCCGGCCACGGCGCGGAGATGCGGCTGGCGGTGGACAGTGAAGCGGATGCCCTGCACGCGCCGCCGCTCGACAAGGAGCTGAAGCGACGCCTCGCCGCCATTGCCAAGCTCAGCCCCGGAATCCTGCTCGAAGACAAGGGCTATTCGCTCGCGCTGCATTACCGCCTGGCGCCGCATGCGGAGAAGGCGATCTACGAATCCGTCTCGCTGATCCGGGCCGATCTGCCGAGTGCACCGATCGAGGTGCTGCCCGGCAAGTTCGTCTGCGAGATCAAGCATTCCGGATTCACCAAGGCGAGCGGCGTGCGCGAGTTGATGAAGCACGCGCCGTTCAAAGGACGTCGTCCGCTATTCATCGGTGATGACGTCACGGACGAGACCGTGTTCGCGATCATGCCCGACATGGACGGGCTTGCGTTCTCGGTCGGCCGCCGCGCCATGGGTGTGAATGGCCACTTCGATGCGCCGGCGGATGTGCGTGCGTTCCTGGCGCACCTGCTCGATCCCAGGTGAAACCAAGGCAGCGCCATCTCGCAGACATAAAGGCTTTCATCGCAGCGCCATTGCGCGCCGCGATGCGTGCTGCGCAATCGGGCCGGAAACGCTGTCTTTGCAGCGATATTCCCGGGTTCCGTGAGGAAAACCAGTTCCAACGCGCACGCCCGATTTTGGTTTCAATTGGTTGAAACGATGATCAGGAACCATATTGATGAACGGCAGTTAAATGGGGCGGAATGAACAGGAGGGGACGACCTGTGAACTTGATCGTCGTTTCAAATCGCGTCGCCCGCGGCAAACCCAATGAGCCCATGACGGGCGGCCTTGCGGCGGCTTTGCTTCCCGTGGTGGAACATTCTGGTGCGATCTGGGTCGGTTCCTCCGGCCGGGTGCGTGATGGCCATCAGAAGGAACCGTTCGCCGAGATCGAGGCGCTCGGGACAGGCGCGATCGCAACGCTGGATCTGCCGGCGGCGCATTACGGCGGTTATTACGAAGGCTTCGCCAATTCAGCGCTGTGGCCGGCGTTGCATTCGCGCAGCGATCTCATTCGCGTCTCGCGCGAGGATTATGTCAGCTATCGCGAGGTGAACGCCTTCATGGCGCGCGCCTTGATGCGGTTCCGCAAGGCCCGGACTGCGTTCTGGGTGCAGGACTATCATTTCCTCGCGCTCGGCGCCGAGCTGCGCGAGCTCCGCGTCGACGATCCCATCGGCTTCTTCCTGCATACGCCATGGCCCGTCGCCGCAGTGATGCAGGGCGTGCCCAACCATCGCGAGCTGATCACGGCGATGCTGGCGTACGATCTGCTCGGTTTCCAGACCGAGGAAGATCGGCAGAACTTCCTCTCTTATGTCGGCGGCGAGCTCGGCCTCACCATCGAGGACGGTGTCGTGATCTCGCAGCACGGTCGCACGCGCTGCGAAGTCTTCCCGATCGGCATCGATGCGGAGAAGTTCGCGGCCTATGCCACGAAGTCGGCCGCGCATCCGGACGTGTCGCGGCTGCGCCGCAGCCTCAACGGCGAGCGCCTCGCGATCGGTGTCGACCGGCTCGATTATTCCAAGGGTCTCGTCAACCGCATCAGCGCATTCGACCGGCTCTGGACCGAGCAGCCGCAGTTTGCGCGCAGCATCTCGCTGCTCCAGATCGCCAACCCCTCGCGCGGCGGCATCGAGGCCTATGGCAATCTTCAGAACGAGGTCGCGCGTCTCGTCTCCGACGTCAATGGCCGCCACGGCGAGGTCGATTGGACGCCGATCCGCTATCTGAACAAAGGCTTCAGCCAGGCCGTGCTCGCGGGTCTCTACCGCACCGCGCAGATCGGCGTGGTGACGCCGCTGCACGACGGCATGAACCTCGTCGCCAAGGAATATGTCGCCGCGCAGAACCCCGCCGATCCCGGCGTGCTGGTGCTGTCGAAGTTCGCTGGCGCCGCCAACGAGCTCGACGCCGCGCTGCTGGTCAATCCGCACGACATCGACGGCATGGCCCGCGCGATCGCGATCGCCGCATCCATGCCGCTCACCGAGCGCAAGATGCGCTGGGACGCGATGATGAAGAAGCTGCGCGGCCACACCATCCAGCAATGGTCCGCCGATTTCGTCGCCGAGCTCGAGAAGTGCCGCACCGAGAAGGCGGCCGTGGCCCCGCTCGCAGCCCAGCCGCCGCAGGCGCTGCGCTGGCTGAAGTCGGCGATCTCAGGCGTGCGGTTGATCTAGACTAGCTCGTCTCCCTCTCCCCACAAGCGGGGAGAGGTGAAAACGGCAACCTCAATAGCAATACGACACGCCATCCAGGATCGCGCATTGCCGCTTGTTCGGCGCGTTCGGATCGTCCAGCGGCACCACGCCCTTGCCCTGGCCGACGAACACGCCGGGCCCGACATGCACGGAGCTCTTGTTGCCGATGATCAAGCTCTGATGCGGCGTCGAGCTCGAGCGCGTGCCGTCCGGCCAGAGGATGGAATCGCCCGAAAGCACCCCGCGCCGGCCGTCGTCGCAGCTGACGTCGACGCCCTGCCGGGTGCAGACCTCAGCCAGGGCCGGCGTGGCAAGAGCGGAGCCGAGGACCGAAATCAGGCTCAAGGCGGCGATGGTCTTGGTGATGGTCATGGCGTCCCCGGTCGTGTTTGGCGGCTTGCCGTGAATCGTCGCGCCAGGGCCGCCCGTGGTTCAGCCGGCAGGCCCGTCCAGGCACGTATCGAGCCTCATATTGTGCTGTAAATACAATAAGTTGCGGAAAATCACCTGATTTATCCCCCGATCCCTTGCAAAATCGTCGGCGCCCCTTCAAGAGAGGGCGCTCCGGAGAGATGGCCGAGTGGCTTAAGGCGCACGCTTGGAAAGCGTGTGTGCGGGAAACCGTACCGTGGGTTCGAATCCCACTCTCTCCGCCAGTCCCTTTTTCGAACGTCCTCTCCGTGTCAGTCTAAGTGCCAACTAGCGGCTAATTTCCCGAGCTTTTTGACGCTGAACCGTACTCAGCTAATTAGGTTTGCACCTAAAGCCTGCTCCATTGCCCTCCTTTCTCCAAACCTCTGTACTTTCCGAGCAGGTAACGGACGATAAACCCGTTGAAAATCAAAGCGTTTCAATCGTCGGAAAGGTAGAAGAATTCGCTTCGTACTTGGCTGCCAAGACCACCAAAAATCTCGTCGTCCATTTAGGATTTATACAAGCTCTCTTTTTAGGCCCAAAACTCGCCCCCGAGTGGCCGTGGTGGTATCCTTCGTCGAGTTCAACTGTCTGGAGGGGGAGGACAGAGGCATGCCGAGCTTGCGCGGCGCGAAGGTCTATCGGTCCGGGGTAACTGCACCGAAGTGGAATTTTGAGACGGACCGTGTGGTCGTGAACAACTTCAGCGAAAAGGACCCTTCGCTGCATTTCAAATTCGAGATGGCCTCTAAAGGAGGCGGTACAACTGAAGTATCTCTACGCGTCGGCAGTTCTTCTTTTGATGCCATCTTGCATCAGATGTATTCGGTGGCGCCCGAGCAAGTGGTGGCCCTGATGGCGCGGCAGATGAACGATCACTTTTGGCCAAACGGCCAGTAGTCCCACGAGCATCAACGATACTTCACGCGGCGCGAACCCGCGCGTCCGGTATCGTGTTCGATTTAGGTTCGGGACGGAATACATCGAGGGCGGACATGAAGGTTGACGAAGGCAAATACTCTGTTGCCGAACTGATTGATTGGTACGGGAGCAAGGTCCTTGTTCCGAACAAGGAGTATCAGCGCGGATCGGGACTGTGGCCGCCATCCGCCAAAAGCTACTTCATAGATACAATTCTGAAGGGCTACCCCTTTCCCAAGGTGTATTTCCACGAGCGGCTAGATATGCGCACCAAGCGGCCCCACCGCGAAATTGTCGACGGCCAGCAGCGCATCAGCACGATAGCTGAATTCGCAGCCAACGGCTTCCAGCTTGGAATTAATGCCGAGGGCTACCAAGGGAAGCGCTTCGAGGATTTAACGCCGGAGCAGCAGGAGAATTTCTACTCTTACACCGTTTCAGTGGACGTAATTCGAAACGCGGACCGCTCCGAAATTCTATCGATGTTCCGGCGAATGAACGCATATACCCTGCCGCTGAATGCACCGGAAAAGCGCCACAGTGAGTTTTTCGGTGAGTTCAAGGACTGGGTGAATACGGTTTTGGATCGCTATGGAAGTCTTTTGGTCAACTGGCGCGTGCTCACTAGCCGACAGATAGTTCGAATGGCCGACGCGGAGTTCATCGCCGACTTAGCGCTGGCAGTCGACGAAGGGATCGTAAGCACTAGTCCCACCAAGCTCAGGAAACTGTACCAACGATACGATGTTTTCTTCACGGCTCGCGACGTTATGGACAGAGAGATTACAAGCGCGCTGGAAACAATCGTGTCTGATTTCTCCGAGTTACAGGAAACATACATAACCCGCCCGCACGTCTTTCATTCCCTCGTTTGCGCCCTCATGCATCGGCGCTACGGACTGCCGGGCGCACAGGAAATGATCGGCGTGGAGCCGAAGGGGAATTTCTTCTCCGATAGGCAGCGCGCCTTGGCCGCTTTGAGGGAGCTGGCAATCGCCTATGAAGTTAAGGATTTTAACGGGCGGCTCGGCAATTTCGTGAGAGCTGCGTCCGAAGGCGGCAATCGTGCGGCTCAACGGGCCGAGCGGATTTTTTGGCTTTGCCAAGCGCTCGATGGCGAATTTGAGTGAAAGCCAATGGCTCTCGTGCCCGCCCTCAACTCGTTGGAGAGCGAGCTAGACGCTCTTGCAGCGGAACTGCGAGCCTTCGCAGCAAGCAGAGGTCCTGTCGCCACGTCCAATCAGTTTTCGCTTCTCGACGAATGTCTTCTTGAGGGGCTTCTGTCGCGGGTGTGGCAATCCTGGTGTAACTTTGCGCGCACTTGCGTAGTTCATTCTTGTCTGGGAGCCACATCTGCGAGTGGCACAGTGTTGCCACTGGCGGTCGCAACCAGCGAGGCCCACGTTTCGGGCGCAGCTATAAGGGCGAAGAACAAGGCAAATCCCCCATATTGGGGCGGTACCAACACCGTGTTACGGGCAGAGCCTACGTGGGGCGATGTCGACGTGTTGAATAAGATTTTGACGAAGCTGCGACCCAACAATCATACTCAGCTACTGTCAGCATTTTCCTCTATCTACTCCAGCGCGAAAGCTCTTCAAACGATACGCAATGGGACTGCGCACCACAACGTGCAGACGATGAGCGAAGTGAGGAGCCTGCAATCTTCCTACATCGTTTTCCGTATAACTCACCCAACGCACGCGCTGTTTTGGACGGAGCCCAGCAGCAATGATTTCCTCGTAACGTTCGCAATCGATGAGCTGAAAGTTGCGGGGCAGGCGGCTGTCTCCTGAAATCGCCTCGTGAGCTTGCGGCAGTAGCAAATGGTGGTAGCAACCATCACGCAGCGAAGTCGATTTGTGTTGATTTTCAGTTGTTTGCTTGGGTGGCCGCAGTCCTCCACTAGGGAGCGCCTGCGCTTCTGCACCCACGCTCAACCTAGGGCTTGAGCCAAAAGCCCAAGAGCGTTCCCACCGTTGCGTAGGCCCAATGCCTGTCCGTTGGGCGATAGCGTGAGGAAAGTATCACAAACAGCGCCGCGGATAGCAAAAGAAAACTCAGCACGGCCTGAACAGCCTCTTGACGGGGAATGGATCGGGCGTGCTTTTAGGGCGGCATGTAAGAATGATGTCCTCGCCCCTTTGAACGGCCGTTCCGCAAACGACCTTGGTCTCCTTAAGCGCTTTTTGGATCGGATCATTCGATGAAGAGACGATGTAGGCCAATCCCGCCAACATGAGGCTAGCCACGAACAGGACAATTGGAATGATCTTCCACACGGATGAGCTAGCCCCACTCATCATCGCGTTCGTCCCTTCCATAGGGCCTCTCGGACACTCGCCTGAGACGAGCAGTCAATGAAGCAAGCGCGGCCATGATTGAGATGTCCAGGGCCAATTTGAACGGCAATCCTCGAATTACATGCACCGAGCCCCGGTGAGTACCTTCCAATGAATACAAATCACCGCTACAAAGCTGCAAGCTTTAGGTGCAAATTCGCTAGTCTTTTCAATGCTGGTGGTGTCGGTTTGGGGTTCCCACCCAACTGTACCTAACTAGCGCGCCGAGCTCCGCGTGCTAGCGCAGCCGAGTCCCGTGACTTTCCCTGCGAGCCCTTTTTCTGTCCGCACTTCACGAACGGAAGTGAGTTCGTTGCGCGGCCCAGTCCGCGGGGAATGGTTTCAGCAGCGATTTCAGCTCGAGCGTTTTGCTTTGTCGACCATCTAAGATGATCTGGACTAGATCAGGCGCTAGTAATGTAAGACGGAGCACTCGGCAGACGTAGGACTCGTTGACGGCTTCACGTTTCGAAAGTTCTGCCGCGGACGCATAACGTCCCGTCTCGATCTGTCCGCGCCATCGGTGCGCTTTCGCGAGAGCAGTAATGAGGCTGTTGCTTGGTCGTGATCGAGGAGGGGTCCAGACCTCTAAGCCGGCGGGTACGACAATTTGCTTCCTGCCGCCGCTCTGCCGGAAATCAACCGGGATGCTCACAACCAGTTCGCTTCCATCACGGCTGAGCCGTACATTCTGTTTGGGCTTGGTGGTCACGCGGCCTCCGCGATCGTCCCGCTGCCCTTGAGATCCGCGACCAGCGACGCGAAGCCATTCACCCGAAGGTGCAAATCAACCTTTGACGCGGCGACGATCACCTTAGCCGCAATGAGCTGCAGGATCCGGGATTGCTCAGCGGGGAATAATTCGCTCCACACCTGATCAAAATCGACGAGCGCTTCGCGGACCGATCGTTCGGTGGTTCCGGGCGTGCAGACCCGCATCTTCTTCCAGGTCGCCACTATCAGCTCAGGGGAGGCGAGCACGCGCCGGACCTGGTCGACGACGATCGCCTCAATCTCCCCTGCGGGGACGCGGAAGGCTGCGCTGGATGCGGCCGCGCCTTTGATGGTCTGCTGGCTGACGTAGTAGCGGTACAGCTTCCCTCGACGGCGAGTATGAGTGGGAGACATAGCCACGCCGGCGGAATCAAAGATGAGCCCCTTGAGAAGGGCAGGGGTCTGCGCCCGGTGCTTTGCCGCGCGCTTGCGAGGGCTCTCCTGCAGGATGGAATGCACCTGGTCCCAAAGTTTGCGTTCGATGATCGCGTCGTGCTCGCCGGGATACGCGGTACCTTTGTGTACGGCGTCTCCAATGTAGGTCCGGTTATTGAGCATCTTGTAGAGCACGCCCTTATCGATGGCCTGGCCATAGCGATTGCGGAGGTCCTTTTGCTTAAGCTCTCGGGCTAGGAGGGTGGCAGAACCCAGGGTCACGAACCTGCGGAATATCCACCGGACGGTCTCCGCATCCTGGTCGTTGATCACCAGCTTGCGATCTTTGACCTCATAGCCGAAGGGCGCCCAACCGCCCATCCACATGCCCTTCTTGCGAGAAGCCGCGAACTTGTCGCGAATGCGCTCGCCGGTGACCTCGCGCTCGAATTGGGCAAAGGACAGCAAGATGTTGAGCGTCAGCCGCCCCATCGACGTCGTGGTGTTGAAAGCCTGGGTGACCGAGACAAAGGTGACCGTACGTCGGTCGAACGCCTCCACCAGCTTGGCAAAGTCCATCAGTGAACGCGACAGCCGGTCGATCTTGTAGACCACGACGACGTCGACCTTGCCGGCCTCGATGTCGGCCAGCAGGCGCTTGAGGGCGGGGCGCTCGAGTGTGCCACCAGAGAACCCGCCGTCGTCATAGTGGTCAGGAACGAGAAGCCAACCTTCCTGCTTGTGGCTTGCGACATAGGCCTCGCATGCCTCTCGCTGGGCCTCGAGGGAGTTGAACTCCATGTCCAGGCCTTCCTCGCTGGACTTGCGGGTGTAGACCGCGCAGCGCAGCTTGCGCACGACCGGCTTGCTCATACTGACGTCCGCTGGCTCTTCAGGCCAAAGAAGACCAGGCCATTCCACCGGGTGCCCGTGATGGCTCTGGCGACCGCAGAAAGCGATTTGTACGGCCTGCCTTGGTACTCGAAGTCGGCGTCGCGGACCGTTACCCGGTGCTCGACGCCCTTCCACTCCCGGATGAGCCGGGTGCCGCTGACGGGGCGGTCCGAATTTTTATGCCGGACGCGCTTGCTGCCCTTGGTTGGCAGGTCGGCCGCCAGGGCTTCCAGCCGCCGGACGGTGTCGGTCGACAGTCCACCGTACGCCAGCTCCTGGATGCGGTATGCCAACCGGCTTTCGAGGAAACGGCGGTTGTAGGGAGGGGGCTCCGAGCCGAACAGCTCGCGCCAGCGCGCCTTCAGCGTGCCCACGGGGGCAGTCTTAAGGGCTGAAATCTGCGCCAAAACGCCGCCGCTAGCCATCCGCCATTCTCCATTCCAAAGGCGCGGCATGTCCGCTCTGGTCGGGCGAGATGTCGAGTGAAACATCTCCCGTGTGGCCGGAAAATCCGCTTGCCTTTCGGGCCTGAATCCGGCTGAGGCCGAGCGCTAAAAGCTCGGCGATTTCGGCAATTCGGTCGTCGGCGGAAGGAATGTGTGGAGATCCTGTGATCATCCGCACTGTTTGCAGATGATTCGGCGAGTTGTCCGGCGGTCAACCTCACCCGTTCTGGGCTAGGTTTACAGAAACCGATTCACGGCCTGCGGACGAACATGTCTAACCATCACTTTGCGCCAGGACCAAACGCAGAAATCGAGCCGAAGGGCCCGCAACATGCGTTCGAAGGAGCAGTAGCTTTACTGGCGCCCTTCGAACGCCGGTTGGAGGCGCATGCCCCAGCGGATGCACGAGAGGTGATGGCGGCACAGGATCCCCGCCTTTTGGCCTGTGCGGAAGTCCACAGTTTGGCCGAGGCCCTCAATAGTGCGCTGTATCGGGCTCGTCAGGCACCAAGGGTCAAAGACGTCGTCGCCGAACTCGGCCAAGCCCGAGACCGTCTTCGAGAAGCCAATTTGGCGATTGTCTCACTCGGAGAATGGTCCCGCTTCCATCTCCGAACGCCTTCCGAACTTCATTGCGATGGTGTCGAGCCTCGATGGCTGCCGTCCTACGAAGACGGAAGTGCCGGTGAATTCGTTGGACTATCCTCCCGCATAGCCGACCAGATGGAGGGGGTTGTCGGCAAGTTACAAAAGATGTTTGGCGACGGTCAGGTCGCTGACCGAGGTGGCGCTCAGAATTATGAAGAGCGATTTCTTGGCCCGGTGAAGAACAGGTTCATTCGAGAGGCCTTCGAAGTATTCGATGCCTATCACCCGGGAAGTGGCAGTTCGTCAGAAGGCTCGCCGTTTTTCTGCTTCGTACACATGGTCTACGAGTTCGCGACCGGCGAGCATGACGAAGACAAGATGGCCCTTGGATATAAACTGCGAGAGCTGATTAGCGCGCTGCACGGTTATAGCCGTGCCAAGGCTGAATATTGGAGCATTGAGCTGATGCTCAACTCCAGTGGCCAGGACGACGCAACCAGGGACGATCTCGAAAGGCGCCAAAGGAAAGCAAAGAGGGAAATGGAGCTGCACGAAGGGAAGTTCGTCCCAGCCCTCGCTCAAAAAGGCCTACCTCCTCAAAAAACCGGCAAGTAGGCCGCGGGCGCGAATCATTGGATTGACGGCCTCCTTCGACCTCGTTTTCGAGGTGGAAGGAAGCACGATGAATAGTCGGGAAAGGGAGGGGGCCGGGAAGCCCGGCAGCAGCATGGCGGCCGCGGCGCTGGCGAACGCGGCGAAGGGCTGGCCGGTTTTCCCGTGTCATCCCGAGACTAAGCAACCTCTCGTCAAGGCAGACGCGGATCCGGTCACCGGCAAAGCCATCCCAGCATCAGGCGGCCTCAAGAAGGCCACTACTGACAAGGCGCAGATTGAAGCTTGGTGGCGAAAGTATCCTAACGCCATGATAGGGGTGCCGACAGGCACGCCCATAGGCGCCTTCGTGGTCGATATCGACGCCGGAACGGATAGCAAGACAGGCGAGGTCTATGACGCCGTGGAAATCCTCGGTCGTCTCGAGGCCACGCTGGGGTGCCCGCTGCCGCCGACAAGGGTCTGCCGCACTCCGCGCGGCGGTTTGCATCTGTACTTTCGATTGCCCGAAGGTGGCGCGGCGATGCCACGCAATCGTGCCGGCATCTTGAAGCGGGTCGATGTGAGAGGGGAGGGCGGATACGTCATTGTTCCTCCTTCACTTCGGTCAGACGGCGCTGGTTATGTTTGGCAGAGCGCGGACGATGCTGCCGAGGCCTGGGCGCCAGCCGAACTGCTGGGTTTTTTGGCGGCACCATCTCGCCGCGATGGTTTGCGCCAGCCCAGCGCCAGAACAACCTCAAAAGAGGCCTACGGTATGAAGGCCCTTGCTGATGAAATCCGTGTCTTGCGCGACGCAGCGGATGGTACTCGCAATGACACGCTGTTTCATAGCTCCATAAAGCTGGCGCAACTTGTAGCCTCCGGGCATCTCGACGAAATAGTCGCTCGCTCCGCCCTTGAATCGGTGGCGAGGCAGTGGCCAAACTTTCAAAAGTCAAAAACAACAATCGCCTCTGGCTTTGCGCGCGGTCTCGCCGAACCGAGGTCAGTCCCCACGCGCGCAGTCAAAAATCGACCTGCTGAGCGGGTTGATGACCTCGCGCCGCCGGCACCGAAGATCGCCGCCTCTATTCTCGAGCGCCTCGGTTTGGATGAGGATCACCAAATCCAACTCGACAGAGAATTGGCTCAGTGTCCCCTGACGGATCTAGGTAATGCCGAACGCTTTGCCCGCCGGATGCAGGATCGGCTGATGGCGGTGCCCACGCGGGGTTGGTTTCAGTGGGACGGCCGCCGGTGGACGATGAACGGGGCGGAGGACGCGGCGCGAATTGCGGCGCAGTACGTGGCACGCTCCATCCAGCGCGAGGCGGATGCGCTCTCCGAAACTGAAGAAGACGCCGTCGTCGAAGTTCGCTCTCCTGGTGCCAAATGCGAGCGGGAAATCAGGTTATCCGACAAATTGAGGGACTGGGGTAGAGAGACAGAAAACGATCGGCATTTGACCGCACTTCGCAGGCAGGCCGAGCCGATGATGGCGATCGACCAGGCGCGGCTCGATGCCGATCCGATGAAGATCAACACGAAGAATGGGACCCTTAAGGTCAATCGCAGCGGTGACGAAGATCCTATCAGCTTTTATCCTCATGATCCCGCCGATCTGATCACGAAGGTCATCGATGCCGACTACGACGCAAGCGCGACGTGTCCGGTGTACGACGCCTTTTTGAAGAAAGTTCAGCCCTCACCTAAAGTGCAGCGCTTCCTGCACCAATGGGCTGGACTCGGGCTGACGGGCGACACGTCAGAACAGAAGCTGCTGTTCTTCTGGGGAAAGGGACGCAACGGCAAGACAACGCTGGTGGAGGCGTGGGCGTCGATTTATGGCGACTACGCGTGCTCGCTTGCCGTTGAAACCTTCATGGACAATGGCAGGGGGAGAAGCGGAGGTCAGGCGACGCCGGATCTCGCGCTCCTCCCGGGAATTAGGTTCGTCCATACTGACGAGCCGGCGCGTAACGCGCGCTTGTCGGAAAGCCACGTAAAGCTACTGACCGGAGGCGACACGATCCAAGCCCGGGAGCTGAACAAGGGCTTCTTTAGCTTCAAGCCGCAGTTCAAGTTGACGATGTCGGGCAACTACCGGCCGAAGGTGGACGGCGGCGAGGCGTCTCAGGGCACGTGGCGCCGCCTGATCATGGTGCGCTGGGCAATTACGGTTCCCGAGCAAGAGGTTGATAGACAGCTATCGGCAAAGCTCAAGGCGGAGGCTTCGGGCATCTTAAACCGATTGCTAGATGGCCTTCGCGATTGGATCGACCACGGCCTGCTCGTCCCCGAGGAGATCAAGGAGACGACAGAGGAGTACCGCAGCGACAGCGACGTCCTTGGTCGCTTCCTCCAAGAATGCACCATGCGGGCGGAGGGGCAGCGCCTGTCTAACGCAGAGCTCCACAACCTGTTTGTCGTTTGGAGCAGGAAGAACGGGGAGCGGCCATGGACAAAGAAGAGTTTGACCAGCGCTATGAAGGAGCGGGACTACGAGCAGTCCCGAGGGGAGGAGCGCTATTGGAAGGACATCGTGGCCACCAAGGCGGTGGGTGACTTCGCGGTCAGCGCCTCGGCTGAGGACGATTTAGAGGGTGAGGAGGCCGAAAACGACAGTTGAAAGTGTCGGGAAATACGAGCGTCCAGGAAGTGTCGGAGCCAAAAAAGCTCGAGAAAAGTGGGGCTTCCCGACAGTTTCGACACTTTCGACACTTCGTTGCACAAAACTGGCTAAGCGCGCGCCCGCGCGCGCAGGAAGGACTGGCTCAGGACACCCAAGTGTCGGAAGCGTCAAGCTGGTCGGTGTCAACCGGGTGTCAACCTTGTCAACCGTGTCAACCTAATTTTTTGAATGCTCTGGCTAGCGAGACCAAGGGGTGCGAATTACCCGCGGTCGCTCGGAAAGCCAGAGGGACCCGCGAAACAAAAAGGACCGACCGCGATGAAGCGATCGGCCCGCTGGATGCAGCAGAGTCTCGAAAGGAAACATTCAAGGAGGGGGAGCGGCAGTGCCTACCAGGCATGGCCGCACACCCCTGAGTCGGCTCACCAGGCCGGTTTTGCCTCAGTAGCTGACCTGTCGCCGACGCGTCGCATGGTCAGCTTGTGACCCAAAGCGGTCCTGCGCACATCCCTCGCATGCGTGCGAGGACCAGCGAGACGTGATACTCTACCACCTCATCCTCAAGGCGATGAGGTTCGAATGAAACGGCGCCAGTTCATAGCGGTTACTGCGGCGCTTCTCGTTCTGCCTACGCGTCCTGGGGCGCAGGGAAAACTTCGCCGTATTGGTTTCTTGAGTTCTTTCTTGGAGGCGCGAGGTCGCGACGCGTGGCACAACGGACTAAGCCAACGGGGCTGGATTGAGGGCCAGAACCTGTTCGTCGAATATCGTCATTTTGCCGAAACGCCGGATCGCCTCCCGAACTTCGCTGCCGAGTTAGTGGCTTTAACTCCCGATTTAATAATCGCCGCCGGGCCGCAAGCGGCCGTAGCACTGAAATCGGCAACTGCTACCATTCCGATTATCTTCGTAGTTGTGGCCGATCCCGTGGGGCTTGGCCTTGTGCAGAGCCTCTCGCGACCAGGCGGCAACGCAACGGGATTTGCAACCTTTGTTCCGGGAAGTTTTATTGGAAAACAAATAGAAATCCTCCGAGAATTGGTTCCCCACGCCTCGAAAATTGCTCTCTTGGCCAATCCGAACAACCCACTCCATAGGCGGGCATTAGCCGAAGAGACACCCAGCGTAGCCCGGCAGTTGGGCGTGGCTCTGCCGATAGTTGAAGCGACCACGCCCGAGGAACTGGATAGCGCCTTTGCTTCGGCCGCCGCTCAGCACGTCGATGCGATCACGGTCTTTAGCGATGATCTGATCAATCGCCATGCCCAGCGAGTTATGGCACTCGCAGCGAAGCATCGTCTGCCCGCGAGCTATCTTTTCCGACCATTCGCCAATGGCGGATTGGTCGTCTACGGCCCCGATGTACCAGATCTATTTCGCCGTGCGGGCGGCTATGTTGATAAGATCCTCAAAGGCACCAAGCCTGCCGATCTGCCCGTAGAACAGCCGACCAAATTCCAGCTAGTAATCAACATGAAGATTGCGAAAGCGCTTGGTCTGAGCGTACCACACGCCTTGCTCGCTCGGGCCGACGAGGTGATCGAGTAGGGCTGAACTTCCGCTTGTGGCCCATCGCTTCCGTTGGCATGTCGCAGCGAGATGTCAGCAGCCGGGGGCAAACCGGAACTGCCAGACCGCCGGTCAAGTCGGCGCTTTTGACCCGCAAGAGACATCGGAGCGAAACCAACCGACGGCACCTTGTAGAACGGCTTACGCCGATTCTTTCGCGTCTGGTCGCCTTGCGACGAGGATTGTGCCGATGCATTGCAGGGCGATTTCGTTTCTTTGATTACGTAATCGGATTTGATTGCGCACGATACCGCGATCAGGTTTCGATTTTGATTCCAGCTTCTCCAAAATAATCGCTTCGAGATTAAGTTCATCTCCTGGGCGTACCGGGTTCGGCAACCTCAGCTCATCCCAGCCCATTCCGGCGAGGACATGGAGAGGCCGAGGCTGGAGCTTGGGCGTGAGCGAGATGAAGACTGCAAACGTGTGGGCGCCCGATGCGGTTAATCCACCAAAAATTGAACGTGCTGCTGCCTCCTCATCGATGTGGCGCGGTATCGGATCGTATTGCTTGGCGAACTGAATAATCTCTTCCTTCGAGACCAAATAAGGACCTGCCTTTCTGGTGGCACCAATTTCGGCATCTTCGAAATATATACGGGTCATTGGTCAATCCTTCGAGCGGACTTAACTATAGGGATGGCAAACGCCACTATAGTCTCTGTGCCGCTCAAGGTCAGCACGGTCGGTTCTGGAGGAGGAAGCTAAGGTTGAGTTCGGCTTTTTGAGGTAGACCGGACGCCGACCAGACCAACCGTTCAGGGCAGAGTTTGACCCGGAGCGGACCTCCCTGTTTATGGAAAATTGAGTATTGGTCGTGGCCACGGTTGACCTTCCGTCCTCATGCAACCAAAAGAGGACCGACCTAAGATGATGGAGGCCGAAGCAACCGCATGAGCCCCATTTGGAAGACAACAATCGCGATGGCAGGAGTCGTCGGGAGTTGCAATTTCGCTCCATCGCTCTTCGCACAAAGCGCTGATGCCATAAATTGTTCAATGAAGCTTGCGACATTCGTGACAGAACTCGATAGCTTGTTGGCCCGGAAGCCGAACGATTTGAACGCAATCTACGCGTTTCTGCTCGATCACATGCCGGTTCCCGGCTGTACTTTCGATGCCGCGTCCCAAACGATCAAGAGGTCCATTTACTTCAAGGGAGAGGAAAGAGCTTCGGGTGGCCGCAGCGTCCAATTCTCTCTTTCTAACTCGACCACATTCTCGCCGGGAGCCGCAATATTGCTAGTCCTAAAGGATAACGGCGAGTGGGAGCGTCCATTTGCGATCTGGCACCCGACATATCCTTAGCTCCTTCACGACCGCTTCTGGCCCGAGGCTGACCTTAGCTCAAAGCGTCGCGAGGTCTGCTTTCCGTAGGTGACCCGAACAGGGTGATGCGAGCGGGTTGAGGTAGCGTTTGACCCTGGCTGTGTAAAAACGCGAAAGAAGGAAGCCCGGCTAGAATTACATTCTTCAATTGGTTCTCAAAGTTGAATGCGCTCGCGAGGTTGACCGCTAAAACGGTCTTGAACGAATAACTTCTTCAATCGCCTTAAAGCGTCCTGGCGTTTTCACACAGCCAAGACCCTAAGCGAACTTGGGCGACGGTCAGTGGTGGCTCAATTTGAGTAAGTTACCGAAAGAATAATTACTTCTCGCTGCGTATCAAAAGATACATGACTAAACCCGGCGCTGTGTCATTATGCCTTCATCACGGACCGGACCTTGGCTTTTATCCGTGACGAGAACGCCGATTGCGCTCCCGCCTTCCTCCAATGGAAAGGAGCGCGTTATGACGATCATTCGTCGGCGTCGTTTCAAACAAACTAAGTCACTTAAAGAACGGCTTCTCGAAGAGGCTCACAAGCTCTTGGAGGAGGCTAGGTTGCTGCCACACGGACCGGTGCGCGACGCGGCATTAAGAAGAGCGAGGCAAGCAGAGACGGCCGCTCACATGGACGATTGGCTTAACTCGCCCGGCCTACAGCCGCCGAAGAAGGACGATCTCCGGGGGCCGAAGTAAGGCCGCCTCAGTTCGCGGCCTCTTTCATTGGTTATCCCTCACTTCCGCTTGTGGCCCGTTGCTGCCATGCTGGGTTGCCGGTTGGATGTCCGGAGTTGGCGGTGAACCAGACGTAGCCAGCCATCGGTTCAAAGGTCTCAGGTTGACCCATCTGCGACATCAGCGCGCATATGCTGTGATGCATAATACCGCTGAGATTTGAAACATATGTTAGGCTGTCGCTCGGCCTTGAGGGCGACCAAATGCGACGGCGGGAGTTCATAACGCTTGCCGGCGGTACGATGGTGGCGTTGCCGCTCGCGGCGTTGGCCCAAAAAGCGGGACGGACCTATCGCCTCGGTTGCTTGTCTCCGCATCCTCGCGATATTCAATTTAACGTACGTTTTTTCGAGCAACTACGGCGCGCTGGTTTCATTGACGGCCAAAACCTCACGATTGATTACCGCGCCTTTGCACCTCATAGCGATCTGACTTCGCAACTTGCGGCGGAGCTGGTCATAGCCCAACCCGATGTCATCTATGCTGCTGGACCCGAGGCAGTTGACGCAGTACAGCAGGCAACCACGAGTATCCCCGTCGTTGGGATCACAGGCGATATGGTCGCGCAGGGCTTGGTAAAATCGTTCGCCCGGCCCAATGGCAATATCACGGGGATCAGCATTTTTGGCGCTGAGCTTGACGGCATGCGACAGGACATCCTGATCGAAGCCGTGCCTGGAATTCGCCGCATGGCGGCTCTCGCCGATACCAGCTTGACTGAGGCGAAGGCTCGCGCTCTGCAAGAGGCGGCGCGCGCAAAAAACGTCGAGCTTTCAATCTATCGCGTCACCAGAGCTGAGGAGATTGTCGCGACTATCGATAGGGCACAGGCATCGGGGGCCACGGCGCTAAATGTTCTTGGTTCCGGGATGCTCGACGGCAATGGTCCGCGGATTATGGAACGAGTTGCAGCACTGCGCCTTCCAACCATGTATCAGTGGGGAGTGCGGGCCGAGCAAGGTGGCTTTATCGGCTACGGCCCATCCTCCGATCACTTGGCAGACCTTACTGCCCGATTTGCCGCGAGCCTTTTGCGCGGCACGATGCCTGCTGATCTGCCGGTCGAACAGCCGACGAAGTTCGAGCTGGTGATCAACCTCAAGACCGCTAAGGCGATAGGTGTCACGGTTCCGGCGGTCTTGTTGGCGCGCGCCGACAAGGTGATCGAATGAGATGACGGTGTTTGCGGCCCTGCATGAGTCTGCACGGCCCAAAGGTGCAGCTCCAGACAGCGTCTCTGTTGTCGGGCTCATCGGGGGAAACCGGAAGTAACCTGCCGTGCCGACAAACGACGTTCATGACCCCAAGCGGTCCTTCAAAGAAGGCCACAGTCCCACCACAAAGTGCTAGGCTCCCCATCCCAAAGGCTTGGTAGTTTGAGGGAGGAGGCATGCGGCGACCAGCACTCATCATTGTTCTAGGTCTCGCGATGGCGTGGCCAATCGCTGCCCATGGACAGCCGGACGGTCGGGCTTTGCGAGGCCAAATTCTTCTCATGCAGGCTGAGTGCATCGCCGACAAGGTTGCTGAGTTCATTAAGCAAAATCAGAACCAAGTTGGTTGGACCACGCAGCCGCCGCCGACGGGAGGCTCCATCGAGCAGCGTCGGTTCGACGCGCTGCGGCTTATGCGCCAGGCTCCTGCTATTACCGAGCTGTCGCTACTCGATGGCGAAGGCAAGGAGTTCTACAAAGTATCGCGTTTAGCCATGGACGTGGTTGGCAGCGGCACTGACTACTCCAAGGAAGCGAAATTCACCGAAACGGTGGCCAAGAAGTTCTACTACGGGCCGGTCTATTTGCGCCGCGAGTCGGAGCCTTACATGACCTTGGGACTGGCCAGTACACGGCCCGACGCTGGCGTGAGCGTGGTCGAACTCAATCTCATCTCGATTTGGGATATTGTGCAACAAACCAAGGTCGGCAATCGAGGCGTTGCCTATGTTGTTGACGCCGGGGGGCGTATCATCGCACATCCGGATTTCGGGGTGCGAAAGTCTCTGCGGGATTTGTCAACCCTTGCCCAGGTGCGGGAGGCGCGCACCACGACAGCTTTGACGGGAACGGCGCACATCACGCGTGACATGAATGGTCAAAAGGTCGTCGCTGCCTACGCGCGCGTCGCGGGGCTCGGCTGGTTGGTCTTTGCGGAGTTGCCGATTGAAGAGTGGACAAAATATTGAGAAAAGCCAAGCCAATTGCTGCGATGCATACGTCTCTTCTTGGCCCGTGGCTGACTTTCGGTCTTGGCGTCGCCCTGTCCGCTTCGGATAGCTGAGCGGAATAGCGCCTTGGCGCTGCTCTGGGCAGCCTTTGACCCTGGCTGTGTAAAAACGCGAAAGAAGGAAGCCCGGCTAGAATTACATTCTTCAATTGGTTCTCAAAGTTGAATGCGCTCGCGAGGTTGACCGCTAAAACGGTCTTGAACGAATAACTTCTTCAATCGCCTTAAAGCGTCCTGGCGTTTTCACACAGCCAAGACCCAAAGCGGAAATCGCCGAATGGCGCCGCTAGCAGTCGATCCAAATTTGCAGATGCTTGGGTTCGGGGCGGTCGGTTGCGCGAGCTGCTCAGTCCCTTAAGGATCCCAAAGTTCTAGTGGCTGATAGATGTCAAAACGCGCTTTGCCCGTTCTCCTGATGCCGATGGAGATCTCGGGTTAGCTGTATGGCTCTGCTCCAGCACTTGAGCGCACGTGGTGCGGCCGCCAAACGTTGGTTTTCAAAGACGCGGATGCCGCAAAATGCACGCGGATTGCCATTTTTTCCCACGATCCAGACCGCATTTGCGTCACCTTTCACCTCGCATTTGGCGCCCGCAAATCCGTCATCACCGCACTTCCGCATCACTGGGGCATCATTCCTAAATGAAGCACGAGATCCTGTTGACCCGCGTCGCCGCGGGCGTGAGCACGCTCGCGTTTGCTCTTGGCCTCGCCACCGTGCTTTCTGGTTTAGAACCGGCCTTCAATGGCCCTTTCTTGCAGAAAGCCTTCCTGACTCTGGTTTTCTGTGCTGCCGTGATCAGCCTGTTTTATGGGAACATCGTTTATCAGCTGACGCGACTTGGCGAGATCAGACGGCATGCCGCCCACCGCGAGGAGGCGAACCACTGCCGCCCGGCTGAAGATACGGAAGCGCCGCGGATCAGCATCCTCATACCGTCCTATAAAGAGCAGATCCCGGTTATAATGCAGACGGTGTTGTCGGCGGCTCTTTCCGAGCATCCAAATCGGCGAATCACGCTGCTCCTTGACGATCCACCGACGAGCAAAGGGGCCGATCTGGCGGGACTCGAGGCCGCGCGCGCTCTGATCTTTGAGCTGCATGATCTTTTCCGTGGAATGTCGCAGCGATTTCAAACGGCCGCCGAGGACTTCAACGTGCGCCGTGCCTCGACCGGCTTTTCCCTGGAGAAAGAGGGCATAGTCCTCGCCGGGCTTTACGTAGAAGCCGCTGATTTCGTGAGCGAGCTGGGGCTGCTTTACGCGGAGCGTTCTCAGCCGGTGTTTGCTCATGGAGACGAAGTTTTCGCTCGCGAAGTCATCGATCAGCTCGATGCCGAGTATCGGAGGCTTGCCGACGCTCTTCGCAATCCAAGGGACCTCAACTTTGGGCGCATTCGCTCCGAGTACAGACGCTTGGTCAGGCTTTTCGAGGTGCCGATCGGCTGCTTCGAGCGCAAGCGATTTGGAAACCTCTCTCATGCGCCAAACAAGGCGATGAACCTCAACAGCTATATTGGCCTGATTGGACGCGCCTTTCGCGTAGCCAAGGGATCTGATGGTCGCTCGGTTCTCAAAGACTGTCCCGCAGGCGAAGCAGACCTCATCGTGCCGCCGGCGGATTACGTCCTCACCATTGATGCCGACAGCATCATTCTGCCCAACTACATCGGCAAGCTCGTCTCCATCATGCAGGCAGATCCAACGATCGCCATTGCACAGACGCCATACTCTGCCTATCCAAATCCACCTTCAAGGCTGGAGCGAGTTGCAGCTGCAACTACCGATATTCAATATCTCGTCCATCAAGGATTTACGGCCTACAACGCAACCTTTTGGGTAGGCGCCAACGCAGTGCTGCGGCATTCAGCCTTGAATGACATCAAGGCCATGACGACGGAGCGTGGTCATGTCGTACCTGTCTTTATCCAAGACAAAACGCTTATTGAAGACACGGGCTCGACGATTGACCTCGTCGCAAAGGGATGGCGCCTACACAATCATCCAGAGCGACTCGCATACAGCGCCACGCCTCCTGACTTCGGCGCGCTTGTCATCCAGCGCCGGCGATGGGCAAATGGCGGTCTGATCATATTGCCGAGCCTTCTTGCGCATTGGCGTGATCGCGGGTCGGCTCGCGCGGGTGGCCTCGAAACATTCGTCCGGTCCCATTACCTCATCTCTCCGGCGCTCGCGAATGTTGGCTTGTTGTTACTTCTCGTGGTTCCCTTCGGCGAGGGATTCTCGAACATCTGGTTTCCGTTGGCTGCGGCGCCGTACTACCTCTTGTATGGACGAGACCTCATCCGGTGCGGATACAAATGGTCGGATGCAGTACGGGTCTATGCACTGACGCTGTTGCTCGTGCCTGTTAATCTCGCTGGAGTCTACCGATCCCTGGAGCAATTGGTTACGGGGCGTAAGAGTGCGTTCGCCCGCACTCCCAAGATCGAGGGGCGGACCGGAGCGCCCCCGTCCCATCTGATCTTCTTGGCCGGTCTCCTGACGACTTCTCTCGTTTCGGCCGCAGCCAATCTGTGGGGAGGTAGCGTGCTCTTCTGTGGCTTCTCTGCAGCAAATGCCGCGTTTCTTTTGTATGGCATCTGGCGCCTGATTGGATGGCGCGATGCCGTCGAAGATATCAAGGCTGGTATCTCGGTACGAAAAGCCGGTCAATACGCTCGCGGAGAAGCGACGACGCTTGCTAAGCAGTCGAGCCTCCGGGTGTAGGCACATGGCATTTCGTCGATCACATGCGGTCGGAGGGAGCCGGTGAAGTTGCTAAAGGGCTTCGCTTCGGTCTTGACGGCTAGTTTGGCAGGCGTCGCAGCCGCGGAGGAGCCGCCGCGCCTCTCACTGCAGAGTACCAGTGATTTTGCATCCTACGGCGCTTTTTACACTGACCTTACGGCCCTGTATTCTCCATTCGGGACTCTGTGGGAGCCTGGCTGGCGCGTGGAAGGCATTACCTCAGCACGCCGCTACAGCTTTGTCGAAGACGGCCAGAAACGTGTCGGCCTCGATGCAACGCTGGATGTGCTTGCGGGATACCAATTCACCCCGAGTGGCTGGTCTTGGCTTGTCGCCGCCGGCGTGACGGGCGTCAACAGTCACGTCTATGCCGCGCCTGGCTTGCCGCGATCCGACGCACAGCTGTACGGACTGAAGGTGCTCACTTCGCTGTACGGCAAGCCAACTGACCAAACGATGGTCTATGTCCAAGCACACTACAATACTGCATCCGAGTTCTATTACGCGCAGGGCAAGACAGGCATAGCAATCGCCCCAAACATTTTTGTGGGACCTGAAGCGGCCTATTCAGGCAGTTGGACCTACAACCAGCTTCGTCTTGGAGGACACATTACAGGGTTTACCGTCGGCAGCATGAATACGGGCGTCTCGCTCGGCTATGTCAGCGATAGCAACTACGGCAAAGGCGTATATGGCGGCTTGAACTTTCAGATCAATTTTTGACCTGAGACCGGACTGGTGATGAGTGGCCATATGTACATTTTTTGCGTCGTCATGCAGAAAACCGGGGCAGCGTTTGCGCCAAAGCGGCCCAATTTTGTCTCTGAACAACTTCTCGATTTGTGCATTCCAAAAGCATGCAGATCGATCAGGAAAATCTGGCAATCAGCGCTCTCTGCCGCGAGCTGGCCAAGGTGTTTTCGGGAGAGATCAGCACCCGAAACCTGCGGGATTTGAAAGCAGAGCTGCTGGCTCAACTTCGCGATCTTGCCCGACGCTCGCCCGACCGCGAGCATCCTTAATCCATCGTTAAGCATTTGATTAATATTTGTTACTAGGCTCGGTTTTATGGACAGCATAGCCGCGGCGCAAATCCCCGATTGGACAGCTCAAGAGCTGGAGCGACTTGTTCAGTTAGCTAGAAGCAGGACAACCGCGGCAGAGGCAGCCAGGCTCTTGGACCGGCGGGTCGGCTCAGTCCGCCGGCAGGCTCGGCAGCTCGGGATACTCCTCTACAGGAACAAACCTAGCCGAGGAACTTACGGGCTCCGATGTGCTTGATCTGCATGCCCAGGGAGATTGCGATAACGCTCTGCTCTTTGGCCGCCGCTTGTGCGGTGGCATTTAGTTTGGCTGCACTAGTCTCTCCTCACTAGCCAGAAAGGTCGCCCCGCCCGGCGGCCTTTTTGCGCTAGCGCGATTGCCTATGACCCGAGATCTGGATGAGTAGGCCTGTAGCCGAACATCCATTCAGAACATTCCGATCAAGGTGAAAAGGCCGATCTCCACCATGAAGGTCACGGCCATGATTGCCGTGAGAAACACATCGCCCACCGGGAGAGGGGGCATGGCGCGCCTCGCACGTTGCGATGCCCCGAAGCGCATTAGCCAACTCCCGCGAGCGGGAGTGTTTCAGTTCCATGCCGTCTTGGGCGGAGATTCATTCGCCGCTTGATCGTTCCTGCGGCTGCGTCTGAGCGTGCTCGTCCTCGACGGCGCGGAGCAGGGCGGCAAGGCTGGAATATTCCACGCCATCGCGGGTGTAGCGGTTGACGCGCTCGACATAGCGGGCCGATCCGTCGGGCCTGCCGCGCCAGCTGAACAGCAGCACGGCGCTATTGTGTTGGCGCAGAACGTGGCCGGCGCCATTACCGAAATACTTGCTCATGGCGTGGCGCTTCATGGCCGCGCCTCCAGCTTCGCCCAACTCGCCCATTCCCCGGATGTGCGTCCCAGAGGGGAGTGTTGCTATTGTAGGCGAGGAGAGATCCGGCCAAGGTGAACAGCTTCACACTTCACGGTTTTCAGACGATATTCGCCTAGCGCATTTCGAGTTTGCTGATTGCCTGCGCTGATATCTTTGCAGGGTCTTTGATCCCGCTTTGAGCGATTTTGATGATTGTCTTCGCCACCAATTCCGCGAGTGGATCGTCACGATCCTTAACGCAGAGTGTGCGTAAGGTTTGCTCGTAAGCCTTTGTAATGCAGGCAATCTGCTTCGGTGCCAAACCGCCGGTTTGCAAATGCCGGTAGATGGCCATGTCTCGCCCTCCAGCACGCCTGAGGTCGCACAATATCATGGAACCGGCGCTTAGCGGGAACTGCCCGTCATTCGTTCTACCCACAAAGTGGTATTTTGCCCTATGAGAACAGAACAAGTCCAAGAAGCCTAATCCACTTTTTAGAAATCAGTGGGAGCTTCTAGCCATGCAGGATCGATCCTCCCAGCGCCGTCGCATTCTCAAGGCCGGGCAAATTGTGTTCGGCTCATCGGCCGTTGATTGCATCGTTCGCGATATCTCCGCGACGGGTGCCCGCATCCAAGCGCGGGGCCCGCTTTGGTTTCCTGACAGCTTCGTGCTCGCGATAAACTCGGATGGCACTTCGAGGCGTTGCCATATTGTTTGGCGAAAGGACGGCCAGATCGGTGTAGCTTTCGACGAGTAAGGCCGCCTCAGCTAGAGGCCCTCTCCTTTCGAAGTCGCCTTGTGGTCCCTTAGCTGTCTTTGCCAGCACACCCGCCTCCGGTCCGCTTTCGGGAGGCAGCCGGACCTTTCTGAGGTCTTCAGAGCAGCGACTGGAAGCGGCCGCTTGCCCCAAACATGCGAAAGCCCGGCACATGGGCAAGGCTTGTCCATCGGAATCCCCGCATCTTCCACTTCGCTGTAGAGCGAAGATGAATGCGTCGGGGGGAACTGCTCCGTTCGAGCCCTTCGCGCTGGCGGCCACTTCATTGGTGTTCTTTCCAGAACCTCAATTCGGCCCAAAGCTCACTTGCGCTTTAGCTTCCGCTCCACCTTCTTCCGGCTACTTCCCACCTTCTTGACCGCCTTCTTCACCGCCGAAGCGGAGCGGTGAGTCTTCTTCGCCTCGTAACGAACCTCGTAATCCTGTCCGCCCGCCACGCGTGCGCGATCCTGCTTGCGACCGCGAGCGGTCGACTTCTTCGCCTTAGCCATATTGCGCCTCCATTCTTTGCGAAACGCATAGAGATTCAGGTGGTTCCTTGCCCTGGGTCTGCCTTGCGGCTTGGTCGGAACGAATCCACCGTACATGGGTCCATCCGGGATGGATTCACCAAATCAAATTCGACGGCTGCCGCTCCAGGTCCATCTGGCGAACGAAGCCGTCAAAGTCTTCACCGGTCGCGGTCTCCGACTGAACCAACCGCTCCAAGAAGGTCGCCGAGGGCGCCTGGCACATCAAGGCGGGATCGGCGAGGGCCGAACAATCGGCGAGAACGGGCGTTTACCGACCATGTCAGACGCATTCGATTATTTCCGCGCCTATGCTGTGCGAGCTCTTTGCAAAGCGCGATCGATGCCGAAGGGCCGGATGAAGCACCTGCAGCTTGTGGTCGGCCGCATCTTTAACCTCCTCAAGAAGGAGGCGGCTTATGGCCCGAACACGCAGCACTTGGAAGACTTTCGAGCAGCGCAAAAGCTAGAACGATCTTTGGATAGTCGCCCGAACGACCCGGCCGCTCGACCTCGCTTTGCCGCGACGAACTCTCATCAGGCAGAGCAGGAGGTTCGTTGAGTGGCCTCCCTCGACGCTCGCGCCGTAGCAGGTCTCCTGCGGGAATATGCGCAGCGCGCCGCCCTTCGTGGCGGCAACCCGTACCGGGCAAAAGCCTATTCTCGCGCGGCGGACAGCTTGGGCGCTCTTACGGTGTCTTTGGACGTGCTCGTTGCCGAAGACCGGCTCACTGAGGTGCCCGGGGTCGGCGACGCGATAGCCGATATCATTACCAAGCTTCACAAGACGGGCACTCCAAGCCTGGAAAAGCTGCGGCGGGAGATCCCCGAGGGTGTGCTCGAGATGCTCGCCGTGCCTGGCCTTCGTCCGGACAAAGTGCTGCGGCTCTACAAAGATCTGGGCATCGCCTCTCTCGCCGAACTAGAGGCCGCTGCCAAGAACGACCGCATCAAGAAGGTGAAAGGACTTGGTGCCGCGCTGCAAACCAAGATTCTGCAGAACCTGGCCATCGCGAAGAGTGGAGAAGGCCGTCTCCACCTGCACCGTGCCGCCGCCCTGCTCGCGCACGCTCAGAATTCCATCCGGAAGGCTCAGCCCGAGCTAAAGCGTGTGACGATCGCCGGCGACTTCCGCCGTGGATGTGAACTCGTCCGCGACCTTGCGATCGTTGCGGAGGCCGCTAAGTCAAGCAAGACGTCGAAGCCGCCAGCGGATGGTCTGCAAATCTCCGTCTCCGACCGCAAACACTTCGGGGCCGCCCTTCTTTTCGCCACCGGCTCCGCCGCCCATGTCGAGCAGCTCCAGACATTGGCCGCGGAGAAAGGAATGCGGTTGGAGCCCGATGGCTTGCATAAGAGCCGCACGCTGATTGCGGGCGAGGAGGCCGACATCTATCGCGCTCTCGGGCTGTCATTCATCGCTCCCGAGCTCCGGGAGGGGCGGGGCGAGGTCGAATTGGCTCTGAAGGGCAAGCTGCCGAAGCTGGTCACCGACGACGATCTCCGCGGTATCCTTCACTGCCACACGGATGCTTCCGACGGCGCCGAGACCCTGGAGACGATGGCGAAGGCGACCCGTCAGCGCGGTTTCGAATATTTCGGGGTCGCGGACCATTCGAAGTCCGCGCACTATGCCGGTGGTCTCGCCGTTGAGGAGATCGTGCAGCAGCACCGGGAAGCGGACCGGCTGAACAAGCGGTTCGCCAAAGATTTCCGAATCTTGAAAGGCATCGAATCCGACATTTTGGCGGACGGGTCGCTCGACTACGACGAGGAGGTGCTTGAACGTTTCGACTTCGTCGTCGCCAGCATTCATGGTCGTTTCAAGCTGGACCGCAAGGCGCAGACGCAGCGTTTGCTTCGGGCCATTTCCGATCGTCACACAAGCATCATCGGCCACATGACCGGGCGGCAGCTCCAGCGGCGGCCGGGCTACGAGATCGACGTCGAGAAGGTGCTTCGGGCATGCGCGAAGCACGACGTCGTCGTCGAGATCAACGCGCATCCCTGGCGTCTCGACTTAGATTGGCGCTGGCACCAGACGGCGCTTGAGTTCGGCTGCATGCTGAGCATCAATCCAGACGCGCACTCGATTGAAGAGCTTGACCACATGCATTGGGGCGTCGAGATGGCTCGCAAGGGCGGCGTGCCTGCCGATCGGGTCCTGAACGCGATGCCGCTTTCCGAAATCACGCGCTACCTCCGCCAGAAGCGACGTTCGCTTTCCCGCGCTGCCTGATGTCGCCCGGGCACGATCTCGCGATGGAGGGAAGGGTGGTTGCGGTCGCCGCCGATCGCGGGCACCACTTCAGCAAGCCTTCCCGGGACTGGATCGTGCTGCTGGAAGGCCACGGAGTCGAAGGCGACGCCCACGCTGGCCCCTTCGTTCGACACCGCTATGTCGCGCGCCGCCGACCCCGGCTTCCCAATCTGCGGCGGGTCCACTTGATCCCATCGGAGCTCTTCGCAACTCTCGGGGAGGCTGGCTTCGAGGTTGGAGCCGGAGAGCTCGGCGAGAACATCACAACTGCGGGCCTGAACCTCGAACGGATGCCGCTTGGGACACTGGTCGAACTCGGGCCTACGGCGATTATCGAATTGACCGGCCACGGCACGTGCTCTCATTGGCGGAAACGGGTCCCGCATTCAGATGTGGGGTGCTGGGCGTTGTTCGAGCCGGCGGAACGGTCGCAGCCGGCGACATCGCGCGGGTTCGGCTCCCGTCCTCCTCATTTCGGATGCTGCCGGCCCTATAGAAAGGGGGAGGTTCTCACCTCAGTCGCTGTGGCATTCCGAACCAAGCCTCGCCCTGAAGCAGCGTCATTCCGACACCCGTGACAGGGATTGCAACTTTTTCCCGGTTCCACTGTTGGGGTTGACCCGGCCGCGACGGACGCGCCGGCCTTACAGGGAGGCACAATACATGAAATGGATTTGCAGGCTTAGCTATCTGACGTGCGCTGTTGCCATAGCTTTTACAACGTCGGTCACGGCGATGCCTGTTGCGCCTCCTAATGCAATTGGTGGGCCTGCCTCGACTGCGATCGAAGTCAAGGGTGGACACGGTCATGGCGGCGGCCACGGGTGGGGGCACCGCGGTGGCCGTGGTCACCATTACGGGTGGGGAAGAGGGCGTGGCCATCACTACGGCTGGAGCCGCCACCGTCATTGGTGAATCACAACCAGGGCCGCTCGATAGCGGCCCTTTTTTTCATACCAGACGGCGAAGAGCCTCTCTGGCCCTACGCTAGATTGCTTGCTGACGTTCCTCGCGACCGCGTCTTCTCAGGCCGATGTCTTCTCCGCGGATATCCGGCAAGCAGCATTACCACTGTCGCCCGCCACTCCCCTCGCGTTTGAGCAACAGTTTTCATCGCCCCGGCAGGCTGCGAAGCGAGACGAGGAACGATTCAACACAGCGTGAGTTCGACATCAAATTCAAGAAACAAAGCAAGAGGGTAACGCGATGACACGATCCGTGGAGGAGTTGAGACGCCAGTCCGAGCGTAGCCGCGCGGAGCTGGCGGCGACGGTAGGACGATTGAAGGAGCAGATAGCGGACACCGCCGACGACATTCGCCACAAGGTCTCGCCGCAGCACATCAAATCCGAAGTTACCGAATACGTCAGCCACAAGACCCAGAGCTGGGTCGAAGCGCTCAAGCAACAGATCATGGACAACCCGATGCGCGCAGTGGCTGCGGGCGCCGCAGTGGGCGTTCCATTGCTGAGGTTGGCACGAGGTATGCCGCTGCCGCTTCTCATGATCGGGGCGGGGCTGGCGCTGACGTCGAAGACAGTGCGGGATCGCGCCGCCGAAGCCACCGGTCCGGTCATGGACAAAGCGGGGCGCATGCTTGACGAGGTGACGGAGGGCGCGCGGTCCATGCAGGGCGAGGCCAAGGAGACGCTATCCTCCGCCCAAAGCCGGGCCGCCGGCATGGCTGATGACGCCCGGGACAAGGCCGCAGGTCTCGCCGCTGATCTGCAGGCGAGCGCGGCGCAGGCCGCGAGCTTCGCGAGTGAAAAGCTCAAGAGCGGCATGGACGCGGCCAAGGATGCCGCTGCGAGCGCGCCCGACCAGGCCCGACAGACCATCGGCGACAACGCCGCGCTGATCGGAGGCTTGGGCATCGCGATCGGGGCCATCATCGCTGCGGCTCTTCCCGAAACCAAGGCTGAAGCCAAGGCGATGGGCGGAGCAAGCGATGGAGTGAAGCAGGCGGCGGCCGCCGCGGTGCAATCCGGATTCGAGGCAGTGAGAGACGCGACCACGTCTGCGGCCGATGCTGCGACGCAGAAGGTCGCCGAGGCAGATCTCGGCAGCCATGCCAGCCGCGTGACTCAGAACATCGCCGACACATTGAAAGAGGCTGCCGACGACGTGGTCAAAGCTGCCTTTAGCCCCTCTCAACCCAACACCTGAAGGAAACTATCATGAGCGATTTGGACCCGCACAATGTGACGCAGTTCGCAAAGAACCAGGACAAGGGCACCGCAAAAGAAATCAAGGAGCAGATGAGTGATGCCGGAGCAGAGGTGAAACAGCGTGCTGGCGACGCTTTCAGGGCTTCGGCCGACGTCGCGCGCGACAAGTTCGGTGAGGCGGCGGATGCAGCAAAGGGGGTCGCGGAAGGAACCATGGACCAGATCCAGAGCCAGGCGCGCGAGCAGCAACGTTCGGGCGCAGATTTCGTCGAGCGCCTCGCAGGCAACATCCGCGAAGCCGGCCGGGCTTTCGAGAGCGACGTCCCGTTCGCCGCACGCGGCATCGGCGCCGCCGCCGATTATGTCGAGGACGCTGCGCAGAAGATCCGGGATGGAAGCTTCCGAGATCTCGTCGAAGGCGCAACCGATTTCGCCAGACGTCAACCTGCGGCCTTTCTCGGAATATCGGTGCTGGCAGGCTTCGCGGCCGTGCGCTTCCTGAAGGCGTCAGGCGGACAGTCGTCATCCCCTGGGCAGCGCGACACGAAGGAGAGATCGTCGTCGGAAGGCAGTCAGAGCCCGACCGGGACGTCGTATTCCGCGGGGCAACAAACCTGGGCTCGGGAATCCATGCAGACTGGCTCTAATCGGCAACAAACCTCTCCCACACAGGGCAGCACAGTACCATGAGCATCGAGCGCGATATCAAAACCAGCCAAAGGGAGTTGAGGGCGATCTCGACGCTACTCGGCGATGCCATGTCGCAGTTCGCCAAGCTCTTCCAGAACGAGATCGACCTGGCGAAAGCGGAGGTTGGCGAGAAGCTTCAGAAGATTGGCGGCGCGCTGGGCTTGATTGTGGGCGGCGCCGTTCTGGTGATCCCGGCGATCGTGATGGCGCTTTTTGCTCTGTCCGCCGCATTGATCTCGGCGGGGTGGTCGCAGCCCGTCTCTTATCTGACCTCGGCAATCATCGCGGCGGCGATTGCCGCCGTGCTGGTCGCAATCGGCATCAACCGGCTTGATGCACGTCAGCTGGCCCCGCGAGAAACGATCGGCCAACTCGAAAAGGACAAGGACACCGTGAAGGGAATGGTGCGATGAGTAGCACAAAGATCGGCTTTATCGACAATCTGGTGGCGGCTGCCAAGGACAACCCGCTTGCCGCCGCGCTGATCGGAGGCGGAGCGCTCTGGCTGTTGGCCGGCGACCAAGGGCTGAAAACTGTTGCACGTTCCGCTGCCGAAGCCGTCGAACCCGTCACCGATATAGGGACCAGTGGTTTCAGGTCGGCAGCGTCAGCGATCAAGCAGACCGTGGCGCCGCCGACCGCCCCCGAAATGGACAACGAAGGCGCGCAGGGGGGCGCAGAGAGCCTGCGTGGCGCGACAGCCGCCGTTTCCGATACTGTCTCGCAGGCTGCGGGCAGCGTCCGGGATCGTTTCGATGAAGGCGTCGCCTTCGCGCAGGAGCAATTTAGCAAGCTCGGCAACCCGCTTCCGAACAAGGACACCCTAAACAGCGCCAAGTCGTCGCTTACAGACATGCTGGAGCGGCAACCCCTCGTCCTCGGGATCGTGGGCGTCGCGGTCGGCGCAGCGGTTGCAGGCGCGTTTCGCGCGTCCGACATGGAGAACAAGTATGTCGGTGAAGTCAGCGATGACCTGAAGGCCGACCTGAATCGACGCGCTGGCGCGGTCTCGCAGGCGCTGCGGGAAGCTTCAGATACCCTCGTCGCAGAAATCGGCGACACCGGGGCCGAAGTCGTGGACCGGGTTACACAGGCGGGTACGGATGCTGCGGCAGCTGCGTGCGCCGAGGTAAAGTTGCCTTCGTGAACGGAATAGGAGGAGCGCGCGGAGGATGGCGCGCTCCTTCAAACTGGTCAGGCAAGATGGTTACGCAGATCGCTCCGCGCGGCCTGACTTGATATGGCACGCCTTTGTCGTCCGGCGAAGAGACCATACACAAAGAGGACGATGATGGCGCCGACAACTGCTCCGACCAGCCCGGCACCCTCTCCAGGACGGTACCAGCCTAGAGCTTGGCCAAGGTAAGTGGCAACGAAGGCACCGACGATGCCCAAGATCGTCGTGAGGATGAACCCGGAGGGTTCATTGTCACCCGGCATGATGAATTTCGCGATGACGCCCGCGATAAAGCCGATGATGATCGTCCAAAGAATGCTCATTCCCTCCTCCTCTTGGATACCGGCGCTGTAGCAAGACGGCAAAGCCATCCGAGGATGCCGCGGAGCCAGAACAGACGGCGGTATTGGTGGCGCTCCAGCTCTGTTGCTTAAGCTGTGCGAATGCAGGAACTCGGCCGTTGGCCTGCTTCTTCCATAACTTTCAATACGCGAATCATCCCTACAGCTTGAAGTTTCAAACCGCGCCGCACGATCCTGATGGACAGACGACCACGAACTCACGCCTGCTTTGAGGCCGGAAAGTCGTCAGTGAGTCAAAAAAGACAATTGGCGGGCTCTCCGACAAATGTCCGCTACGGGCCCAGCAACGGATCTTTATTCGATAACCTCGTCGGCCCGAAGCAGTAGACTCGGCGGCACAGTCAGATTCAGCGCTCTTGCTGTCTTCAAATTCACAATGAACTCAAACCTCGAGGGACGCTCCACCGGGAGGTCAGCTGCTTTCTCGCCTCGCAATATTCGATCAGCCAGTTGAACCGCACGAGGAAAGCGGACAGCTTGCGCTCCGACGGCAATAAGAACGCCGACTCCTTTGCCGATCAAATCTCGGACCAACTCGGGAAGTCGTAGCAATTCGCCTTCGCCGGAACGGGTCAAAACAGTCTCCCCTTCAACGTACCCGAGGCGACGCCACTCCGCCTGAAGCACTGAGAAGGTAATGTGATTTCGATTTGTCGTAACGGGATGTAGATAACCTATCTTTCCCTTTATAGGCTGAGCCCGAAGCGACCGAGGAAGATTTGCTGCACCAAGAATGGCAATGACCAATAGTTCCCGTCGCCTCATACCTCGCCCCGAACTGCGTACTGGTTGAAACGTCACATTTGATCATGAACACCAACCCAAGACTATAGCGAGTCGTCGCAACGAAGTTTTGCTACGGGTCGTGAGCGTCGTTTGGAAGGTCGGCCGATTGCCTCCGGTCCACCCCGATAAGCCGACAACTGAGGACGCCGCCCGAACTTCGCATTCGAGCCATAACCAGACCTCAGGTTGTGAAAGCGCATCGGATGCAGACCCTGCGGCCGTGAAGATAGGACCCGCACTGGCTCAGTCTAAATTGGAACTGCCTCGATGACCTGGAAGTGCGAGCCTGCGCGAACTGTGCCGCGCATCTCAAATCCGGCCGTTCGACATAGCGCGGAATACTCGTCGTAGCTCCGTTCAAGCGCCCCGAGCATGACGAGCATATTGAGGTCACTGAATTTCGAGATCGGCCCCTCGTTCGGCGCGTCCACCACACGTTCAATGAGGAGTAATCTGGCATCAGCGGTCATAGCGCGGCGGCATATCTTCAGGATAGAAATCGCTTCCTTATCGTCCCAATCGTGGATAATCGCCCGCATCACATAGGCGTCAGCCCCTTCCGGGATGGATTCAAAAAAGCTGCCTCCGACGATTTCGCATCTGTCGGCGACACCATGTTGGTTCAGAACTTCGGCCGCCTTGCCAACCACGTGCGGCTGATCGAACAGCGTTCCGCGCAGGCCCTTGTTTGCTCCGAGAATTCCCGCCAGCAGTTGGCCTTCACCACCCCCGATATCCGCGACGTGACGAAAGCTGCTGAAATCGTAGGCGGCGATAATAGCGTCGATCGCGCCGCGTGAATTGGCCGTCATGGCTCGGTTGAAGATCGCGTTCTCATCCGGGCGGGTGCTGCGATACTCCCATACGCTCTGACCGTTGAGATGCCGAAAGGCACTCTCGCCGGTGCGGACGCTGTGTTCAAGATGGCCCCACGTCTGCCAAGCATAAGGTCGGCCAACATATGCGGCCCAGCCGTCGAGTGGAGTCGGCGAGTCGGAACGAAGACACTCGCTCATCGGGGTGAGCGAGAACGTTTTGTTCTCGGCCTCATGGAAAACACCGACTGAAGCCAGCGCCCGCAAGAGCCGATAAAGTGTCCTCGGATGCGATCCGCTGAGCTGAGCAAGTTCGTTGCTGCCTAGGGGCCCGCGACTAAGGTGGTCGGCTATGCCAAGCCGGGCCGCCACGTGAATAGCCTGCGAGATCTGATAACCGTTAATCAGCCGCGTAAGATCCGACAAAGCATTGGTGGCCATGGTCTCACCTCCTGCTGTTGCCCTGCACACAGTAAAGATGCATCGAGTACCAGACTTCCCGCCAAACGGATGATATCTCAGAAATTGCGATGCGCACCATCTAACACAACGAATCCTTTAGATTCGAGGACCGCGTAGGGTCAATCGCGTCGGTTTGGTTCGATTCAAGTTACGTCCGGTCTACCTCTGACAGCCGACATATTCTCGGCCGTGGGATATGGCAGGGATGGGCCAATAGGCGACATCTCTAACGGCTACTCTGTAGCAGCAGCAAGCATACGTCGATCTGAGAGTTCAGGCTCCGTCAAACTCGAAGATACAAGCCCGGCAGCGCTGAAGGCACTTCGTCAGCTGTTTCGTCAAGTTTCATCCGGCGGCCTTGCTCGTCTCGGAGCGGTTGTACCTCGATCTCATCGAACGAGAAGCGCCTGATCAACTTCAATGGGCCGACGACCGATTTACGCATCTCCCATGGGCTTGAACTGCCGCGAGGCATCGGAAAGGCGAAAGGGTCCGACGGGATGCGAAACAGAATGCGACCATCCCAGACGTCCTCATCGCTCCGCACAGGCACCCGCCTTTCACCGATATAGTTGAGATAAGCTTGGAAAAGGTGCTCTTGCAAAGAGACGATCACCGTGAAGCCGGTGAAGTCGATCTGCCCGCGCATGCGATTGTCGTAGACTAAGGTCTCCGTGACTTCCACGGACCCCGTTGAACTGACGAACTTGTCAGGTTTGACGCAGAATGACCTATCGAGACACCAGCTGTCATATGGAAGGCTCTCCGGCCGAGGCGGGCGGTGCGACAGGTCGTGGTCTGTATCGCCGCTAAAGCCGAGATCATCGATGCCACCAAGAGCGGGGTTGAAGAAGAGCCCCTCTTCGCCGGAACGGATCGTTGTATCGAGACGACCAATGAAGATCAGGAAGGACATACGAGCATCTCGCTTGATCGGTGCCGATAGACGCCAATCCCCGGCCTTTGTCGGGCAATAGAGTTTACAAACCAGCAGTGATTTACGTCAGAATATCAGCAGACTTTCTGTCATCATAAAACATCGCTGACGGCCCGGGCGTCCGCTACGGGTCAATTGCGACGGTTTGGCTCAGTTTAAGTTAGGGCCGGTTTACCCCTGACAGCCGACGTTTCCTCGGTCTTGGGGATGGGGCAGCGATGGGCCAGCAGCGGAACTGCGACTTGAGTTTACCGAAGGTTAGCATGCGTTAAGGCACAACCACTGGATGTCGTTTCTTCTGGAGACTCGTTGTGCCTAGCTTGGCATCCCAGCGATTTCTGATTTCGCTTTCTTTAGCCATCCACTGGGGGGTAACGTCGAGCGCCGCACTATTAGCAGCACCGATTGATCCGTCTTCACCGCAAGAGCCGCAATCGAGCTTGTTAGAGCTCCGGTTTGGAGCAACTACGATTGTCGTTGAAAAGAAGACCATCAATTGGATCAGCGGCTATCAAAAGAAGCCGGATCAATTAACAGAATCAACGATAACCGTTCCCAACAATGGGTCCGTTTTCTTCACGCCCCCGTTTGAGGTCCCGAGGTGCTTGGAAATCGGACAGGTGCTTTTAACCCATCAGACCATCGAGCCGACCGTGCGCCAGCCGCTCTTTGTCGACTATACGCCGATGGCCTCCGAGTTTCGCGGCATTTCCCAACTCAGGCCACCATCCGGACGACCTATATTGGATCTGTATCAATTTGAAGCCAGCGACCTCAAAGATTTCTGGGGCGAACAGATAACCTTCTACCGCGAGCCTCCAACGATAAACGTCAGAATACAATTGACGCGCGACACTCATCTGCGCGTCCCAGCCACGGCTGAGCGCTGCTTCTTTGAGCAGGGTGAGGCGACGATCTGGCAATTGATTTCATTCGTAACCGGCAAGATTAAAAAATGAGATTTGAGGGTACGCAAATCCATTTGTGATCGCCGCCTGACAGCTCGCTCAAGCAATGTCACTTTGTGCGAAGGGCAGGTCTGGTTTGGGTCAACAGCGCCTGTTTCGGGCGTGAGCGGTCAGGTCCGGTCTACCCTCAACTTCGAACATGGTCAGGCACCGCGTCAACGGACGCGATGGGCCAAAGCGGACTTAGAGCTGAGAGATATCAGATAAAGCCTTCGATGTATTCTCGCACCGCGCTTGTGTCGCCAGCGGCGGCAGCACAGATGCCGAACGCATGGACTTCATGAGGCAATGCGCTGCTTGGGCCATCAAGGATATCCGTCATTATCGACGAAACCGCTTCACGCATACGACCGGCGCTCAGAAGCGCGAGCGCGGCTTCCTTGCTCCGTTTAAGACGTTCTTCTCGCGTTAACATTGAAGGCAGGTGGCGGATCATGACGTAAAACAGCCTGTTCCTCACTGGGTTGGCAGTCAATCCGTTGTGAGTGCCAAAAAGTGACGGAGCCCAGCGCCCTACTGCTACAGCGCGGCGTCCGTTAAGGAAGGGAGAATGGACCTCCGGCACATGCGGCGCAACTTCGCAGATGGGCCACAAGGCACATTTGTGCGTAGTGCAACCGATGATATTCATCTTTGTTAAACTCGCCTGAGCGAAGGTCGGACTATGAAGTACGTCTTTATCTGCACCGGCATTGGCTTCATCTCGGGATGGCCGCTGACTTTATTGCTCGCTCGCAAAAGACCAAAATTGGCTTGGTGGTTCGCTATAGGCTCCAATATGCCGACATTAGTGATGCTCCTTTCTTTGTCGTCCGGCGATTTGTACGTGTTCCTTGCGCTCGGGCTACTGGTAGGGCTTGGTCTCGGCGGTTTCGGCTTAGGCGCACTTTGCGGAATAGTAAATGCGAGCCTCTTTGGTACTGAGCCTCCAAAGTGGGCGCATAAGCTAGCGCAAAAGATCGATGAGGCTCGGGGATAGTCTGCTTCGGGTCTTGGCCGTGTGAAAACGCCAAGGCGCTTGGCGGCGATAGAATAAGTCATTCGTTCAAGACCGTCTTAGCGGTCAACCTCGCGAGCGCATTCAACTTAGAGAACGAACTGAAGAATGTAATTCTAGCCGTGTTTCGATCGTTCGCGTTTTCACACAGCCAGGGTCAGAAGCGGGCGCTGCCTGTCTGTTGTGCCCGATCAAGTTCGTTGCCGATCAAGCTTTGCAAGTCTCGGCGCACGCGGTCGATGACGCTGCCGTACTCCCGACCCTCGTTTTGCCTGAAGAGGCGAACGGTCGGATACCAGGGGCTGTCTTCGCGGTCGAGAAGCCACCGGTAGTCCGGTATAAAAGGTAGCAGAATCCAGGTCAGTTTCCCAAGGGCGGCCGAAAGATGAGCAACGCTGGTATCAACAGTGATGACGAGATCGAGGCACGAAATCAGAGCTGCCGTCTCCGCAAAATCAGTAAGATGCTGTGCCGCATCGAAGATATCGATTCGAGCCAACAGTTCAGCTCGGTCGTTGGGCCTGACGTCTTTCTGAAGACTGACAAAGCTCACCTTTTCATCCAAAAGGCCCGTGAGCATACGAAATGGAATAGACCGATTGTGGTCATTCAAATGTTCAGGATTACCTGACCAGACAAGCCCTACTCGTGGTCGAGCCCGCGGACCAAGCCGGTTCTCCCAAGCTTGAACACGCTCCTGAGAGGGCAGCGGCAAATAGGAGACGGCCGCTGGAATGGTCTCCAGGAGGGTTCCAAAGATGAGCGGCAGGTTGCTAAGAGGGCAATGAAGATCGAAAGGAGGCAAGCGAGCTCCCGATGATCCTGGCAAGCATTCTGAGACGCCCTCCATTTCGGCGAATAGCGGCCGCAAAGCGTCCTGCACTATTAGAACGACGCGCGCACCTCGGCCAGCAAGCAGCGGAATGTAGCGCACGAGCTGAATTGCGTCCCCCAGCCCCTCGTCGGCGCAAACTAATATCGTTTTTCCGGCGATCTCCCCGTCACCAAGCCACTTAGGCCCGGGAAGCGGCGGATATCCGTTCGGCAAGCCCGGAACGTCCCAACGCGCCTGCATCCTCTTCAGGCCGCGTTTGAAATCGCCAGTGAGCATCTGAAGCAAAGCAAGATTCCAGACGGATCTCGAATGCTCTGAGATAATGGCTGCCGACCGCTTGTAAGCAGACATTGCTTCTTCGACCCGGCCCAGGTCGGCAAGTACGCTTGCCCGGCCGACAATGGCCTTTCCGGCATTAGGCTTGATCTTCAAGGACCGGTCGAAGAAGGACAAAGCCTCTTCCAAATGGCCCTGCGCTCGCAGCAGAGCACCAAGGTTGCCTAGTGTATCAGCGTTCTTGGGATCCAGTTGGACTGCGCGCCGGCAATCTGCCGTCGCTCAATCCTTCCCAGGCCGTTTAAAACGAGTGCACGCGTGTGCAGAGCCTGCGCGTTATCGGGCCGCAAATTGAGGCTGTGATCCAAATATGCGAGCGCCTCCGCAACTTGCCCGCCCCCATGCAGAAGGTGGCCTGCCTTATACGCAGCGTCAGCATGCGCCGGATCAAGTTCGAACGCGCGACGAAAGCAGAGCACAGCTTCGCTGTTTCTTCGAGCCTGGATCAGCGCGTCTCCCATCTGCCGCCAAAGTTCGGCATCGCTCGGCTTGAGCTGAATAGCCTTGTCAAAGACTCTCAAAGCCTCGTCAAGGCGGCCAGCACTCGCAAGCGCATGTCCCAGCGTGGCCAAGTAGGCAGGCTGGGGATCTTTCCGGATCGCGCGGGAAGCCCAATCTATCGCTCTGTCTGCGCGGCCAGCGGCAGCGTCTACAACGGCCATGAGGTGCAGGCTCTTAGCGCTATCCGCATCCAGCTTGAACGCTTCTTTGACGCGAGACTGCGCCTTTAGTAGTTGGCCACTGCGCAAATGTTCGATCGCCGCGGCATGAAGTTCTTCAAGGCGCATCGCTGCACGATGATCTTTATCGAGCGGCGCGGATTTCTGCTGGACGATTTGACGCTCAGAACGTGCCATTGCAACTCCACGAGTGGCTTGCACAATCTCTAGGTGATTCGCTGCTAACGAGTAATGGATCGATCGATCATCCTGACGTATGCATCCAACGAAAGGCAGCCCTAGCAAAGTTGCATGCCGGCGCGTTTGCCATCGATCTGTTGCGAGCGGACCTTGGTTTGAGAAGGTTGCTTGGCTAAGGGGCCTTGTTTGCAGGCTGCAATGCCCGCTTCGGAATAAGATCGGTCGCGCCATCGTTCGAATTGGACGTAAGTACGTCTTCAATCATCTAAAAGCGAACGCTGAATAGAAGAGCTCCCGGCGGAAAATGACCAGCCTCACTAGCTGAGGAGGTCAACATGGCCGGTACCCGAACACCATCCCCACCCTCTCGAAGAACGTGCCTTGGAATAAGGGGAAGATTGTCGGCGCAAAGCCGCCGCTCCGTCCAAAGCATGTCTGGTCAATCCGAACCAAGCTCCAGGTCGAAGGCCGAAGCCGTGACCTGGCAATGTTCAACGTCGCCATCGATAGCAAGCTGCGCGGCTGCGACGTCGTAGCCTTGAAAGTTGATGACCTTGCGCCGGGCGGATATTCGGCCGACCGCGCGACGGTCCGACAGAAGAAGACCGGCCGACCAGTCAGGTTTGAACTGACGGAATCGACCCGGCAGGCAATCGACGATTACCTGCGGCTTACGGGCAAGAAGTCAGGAGAATACCTGTTCACTGGCCGGCGGCCGGGTGGTCATATGACGACCCGCCAGTATGCCCGCCTCCTATCCCGCTGGCTCGCCGAGATCGGACTGGACCCGCACTTTTTCGGAACGCATTCCCTTCGCCGGACCAAAGCGACCTTGATCTATCGTCGGACCGGCAACCTGCGAGCCGTACAGCTCCTTCTGGGGCATACTAAGATCGAGAGTACCGTTCGATATCTCGGCATCGAGGTCGACGACGCGCTCGCGATAGCAGAACAAGTCGACGTCTGACTTCGGGGGCAGAGCAGACGCGCTCTGCGCTGCCCTCACCGACGGCTCCGGGCCACAAGCAGACTCATGCCGCAGCGAGCGGCATCTCTAGTCGATGACATCGTCGGCGCGAACGAGCAAGGAGGGAGGCACGGTGAGGCCGAGCGCCTTTGCAGTCTTCAAGTTGATCACCAGCGCGAATTTGGTCGGCTGTTCTACCGGCAGATCGGCGGGCTTGGTGCCTCTGAGTATCTCATCGACATAGCCGGTTGCACGGCGGTACAGGTCTGCAAAATCGGGGCCGTAGACGATCAATCCCCCGAGTTCGGCGCATCGTCGGAACAAGTAGCTTGTCGGCAGATGATACTTCGCAGCGAGCGCGACCACTCGGGGAGCTTCGAAAAACGTCAGACCATCACCCATATCCAGCACGGCATCGGCATGTTGGGCGGCGGCCGAGGCAAATCCAAGGTCAAGTTCGTCGGGCGTCGTCGCCTCAACTGTCAGCAAAGTCACACCGAGCCTCTCGGCGGTGCGAGCCAAGAATTCTCCGAAGTTAAGTCTGTGCATCGGATTGTTAGGGTTGATCAAGATCGCGATTTTCAGGGCACTGGGAACGAGCTCGCGGAGGATTTCGAGGCGTTTCGCGCCGAAGTCATCGGGAACCATGGTCGCAACACCCGTGATGTTGCCACCTGGCCGCGCAAGGCTTTGCACGAGGCCCAGTCCCAGGGGATCGGCGACAGCCACGAAAACAATCGGAATGGTGGAGGTTACTGATTTCAGGGCTTGGGCTGCCCGTGGTCCAGAGGCGACGAGCACATCGGGAGTTAAGCCGACCAGCTCGGCGGCTAAAGCAGGCAAACGATCCGGGGCGTAACGATACTCGACAAGCAGGTTCTTGCCCTCGATCCAACCCTTCGTGCGCAACCCGCTCAGCCATGCCGCGTGAATGGGGTCGCGAGTCGGATCATCCGCCCAGATGCCAAGGAAGCCCATCCGCCGAGGCTTCCCTTGCGCGTGCAAATGCCCCGGCTGAACGAGCAGCGCCGCAGTGCCCGCGAGGAACTCCCGCCGCTTCATTCGATCCTCATCGCAGATTGAGGACGACGGGAAGCAGAGTATCACGTTTCCACGGTTGTTGCACTTGCAGTTCGAATCGATAAGGCGGTCGCAGGACCGCTACGGGTCAAAATGCGAAGAACTCAGGTTGAGCAAATCTGGTCCGCTCTGGCTCAAAAGCTGCCGATTTGCCCAGCGGGCGGGCGCTTCCGGTTTACCCCCGTTTCCGGACAACACGTCGCTACGCCCAAACGGAAGCGATGGGCCACAAGCGGAAGTGAAACTCTGCCCAGCTTTGCGCCTTTATGGGCGGCGAGGACCAACATTTACTGAACCTTAGTCAGTTGCCCACACAACCAAAGCTTGTGGAAGCGCCAGCAAGCTCGACCAGATTTGGCGTGGTATTGGTACGGCGATGGCTCTACTTGCGAAACGGCTGGCTGCGCTCTGCGTTCTTGTGAGCGCACTAACTGGCTGTGGTCGCCTGAGCGAAACAATCAGATACCGACTAACGGTTAACGTAGAGGTTGATGGCAGGCTCGTCAGCGGTTCTCGCGTCATCCAAGTCAAGCAGTCTGATATGAGACCCATCTTTGGGTCTATGGGCGGCGCAGGAAATGATGTCAGCGGCGAAGCCGTCGTGGTCGATCTCGGTCCTCACGGCACGCTCTTCGCGCTTCTGCATGGACCGAAAGCTGGATTTGGAGATTTAGGCGATCCTGCGGGGATGCTGTTTCGTGCCTTTGACGATCTGACCAAAGGCGAGATCGATCCACTCCCAAAAGTAAGGCTGTTGAGAGAGCTGCGCCCGCGTCGCGTGTTGCATCTCGATTACATTCCGATGTTGGTCCGCTTTCGCGATCTTGATGACCCGAAGTCGGTTGAACAGATCGATCCCGGAAATCTAGCAGCAACATTCGGCTCTGGAGTTTCACTCCGCGACGTTGTCATTGAGGTAACGCAAGACCCGTTGACTGCTGGCATTGAAGCAAAGCTGCCGTGGCTTAAGACCATGAAAACTCATCTGGACGGAAATCAATATCACTCTCGAAACACGCTTGCTAACGAGCTGACCGCACGCGATTTTTATCGAAGAGATGAATGAGGTGCTGGGCAGCCGCAATTGGCTCCGCCATGTCGGCTCCGGGTCAATCGCGGCGATCTGGCCCGGCTAAAGCTAGACCCCGGTCTACCCCTGACAGCCGAGATATTTTCGGTCGTGGATGCGGCAGTGATGGGCCAACGGCCGACCTAGGTCACTTGCCTCTTTTCACAACGGAGCACCGAAGCCTATCTTGCGGCAAGCCATCCACAAGCGGTGCAAATCGTCGTCCGATGGAGCATCGGAATACTCCATGCCAGTTTCAATACACTCTTTCTTTAGTGCTCTATAAGGCGGCGATCCGTAGAAATAGAGACCCACAAGAATGGCAAGGGCCAAACCTACACCCAGCTTAGGTCCATAAGCGGACCACAGCGGGCGTGTTTCTTCACGTCGCTGGTTGGCCATTTGCCGTTCGGACCGACTGCGAGGGCTTCGATGCTAGGCTGTGGGATGTAATTAACCAAGCGCCAGACCAAGCGAGTCCCGACAGAACAGCTGCCATCATAAACGTCGGATCGCCTCGACCAATGTAGAGGACGAGCAAGAGAGGGCAAAGCCCGATTGCTGCTATTGGATAGCGAGCGCGGGGTCCAAAGCGCTTGTCGAGAAAGTGGAACAACGAAATGAGAGCGAGAAGTGGCAGTCCCCAAAACATGCTGAATAGGACGAAGAGTCCCGCGAAATTGCGCGCGTATCCGCCCGCGCCGGTCGTGAGCACTACGAGCGAAACAACGACCATCACTACAATTCGCGAAAATGATCTCAAGGCAACTCTCCAGACACGCGATCATCGTCACCGCCAACGTGCGCGGCAGGTGTTAATACTCCCTAAAATTGCATGTCCGCTTAGGGTCAATCGCTACGGTTTGGTCCGGTTTAAGTTAGGCCCGGTCTACCTCTGACGGCCGACATATTCTCGGCTGAGAAAGGCGGCGGCGATGGGCCAGAAGTCGACATTGTGGGCTTGCCGTTTTTCCATCGTCAGGTCAGGTTTCAAAATTCGGCCGGGTAAAGCCCGGTGAACCTGTAGGGACGCCCATGCAGCCGGTCACGCAATACGCCAAGAGCGGCGATATTCACATCGCCTACCAGTCGTTCGGTGCTGGTCCGATCAACCTGGTTATGGTTCCGGGGTTTGTATCTAACGTAGAGAACTATTGGGAACAGCCCGACCTCGCTCGCTTTCTGAATCGTTTGGGCACCTACGCCCGAGTGGTCACTTTCGACAAGCGCGGCACCGGAATGTCAGACCGAGGCGTCGAGCTTCCCGGCCTCGACCAACGTATGGACGACCTTCGAGCGGTCATGGACGCCGCCGGCATGGAGCAGTCGGCACTCCTCGGGATTTCCGAAGGCGCCCCACTGTCGGTCCTGTTCGCGGCAACCTACCCCGACCGTTGCGGTGCGCTGGTGCTCTATGGCAGCTTTTCACGGTTTTCCTACTGGTTTCCGACAGACGAAGCACTCGAGGCGTTTTTCGGTTACGTCGAGCAGGCATGGGGCACAGGCGGCAGCGTCCAGAAATTCGCGCCTTCTCGCGCCAATGATGCGGCTTTCCAACACTGGTGGGGTCGCAACGAGCGGCTCGGCGCCAGCCCAGCCGCTGTGAAAGCTCTCATGAAGATGAACAGCCAGATCGAAATCAGCGGTATTCTACCGGCGGTTCGGGTACCAACACTCGTGGTCCACCGGACTGGGGATAAAACTGTCAGTGTAGAGGGTGGGCGCGACGTGGCGGCGCACATTCCCGGCGCCCGGCTCTTTGAGCTGCCGGGAAGCGACCACATTTTCTACGTCGGAGAAAACGCGGGCGAAATTTCCGATGCCATCGAGGAATTTTTGACTGGTTCAAGGACGTCGGTCCCGGTCGACCGGGTCCTCGCAACGGTTCTCTTCACCGACATCGTGGGTTCAACGGAGAAGGCCGCTGAACTTGGCGATCAACGTTGGCGTGATCTTCTCGACCATCATCACGCAACGATCCGGCGCAATCTCCAACGATTTCGAGGCCAGGAAGTGAAAACAACTGGAGACGGCTTTTTCGCGACCTTTGACGGTCCAGCTCGTGGCGTTCGCTGCGCCTCGGCCATTGCCGAGGAAATCAGGCCGCTCGGCATTGAGGTTCGTGCTGGGCTTCACACAGGCGAGTGCGAAATGATTGGTGATGATGTCGGCGGGATCGCTGTCCACATAGGAGCGCGGGTTGCGGCCCTTGCCGGTGCAAGCGAGGTCTTGGTATCGAGCACGGTCAAGGATCTGGTGGCCGGTTCTGGGTTACGCTTCGAGGACCGCGGCACCCGGTCTCTCAAGGGTATTCCGGGGGAGTGGCGCATCTTCGCAGCCGCACGTTAAGAGGTGCCTCCGAGCAGTACTCCTTCTCCCCGCCTGATGGTCTGCAGTGGGTCAAAATGGGAAGAACTCAGGTTGAGCAAATCTGGTCCGCTCTGCCGCGATAAGCAGACCTCTGTGAGACGCAGCGCAACTTCGCAGATGGGCCAACAAGTGACATCGGAGTAAAGAGGCGATGGCGGCTTACTGCTTGCGTGAAGAACGACACCACAGATAAAGGAACGGCCCCAACACAAGACCGTCCAGTAGATAAGCCGAACCTTTAAAATAAACTCCAATGGGCACGCTAGCAGCTATAGCGGCCCATAGGATGGCTCGCTCCCACGTTGTCGTTAGAGGTGGTTGCCACCCGATGGGCGGTTGATCATGTGTCGGACTGATGGCGCCGCTCACGTCGGATCGTACCACCCCTTCGGGTGGAGGGTCAGGACGCACGCTTCTCGGTTCGCGAGACTCGGTCATGCAGTGCCATCTTAGTCGATTGGGCAAGCTGCCGATTTCAATTGTTTGTTAGCCGGCCCACCCATAGTCACGAGTGCGTTTCATTCCCCGCAATTTGTCAACCTGTCCCCGGATCGCAGTGGCGATTATACTCGCGCAAGGATATGTCGAGCGGCAGGCCTCTCCAGCGCAAGAAGCCAGCGTGAACAACTGCCCAGATAACGGCTGTGGAAATTCCCGAATAGAGAATATCGCCAGCTGATCTCCCCATCAAAAACGTGACCAGAACGACGCCAAGCATCGCTCCTGTGGCGACCATGAGAACGTACGGTAAGCGATCCATCGAGCGGCCTCATTTCGGCGGTTGCGCAACAAATATGTCACAACCTTGAACCAGGTGTCCATGCTCAAGCTAGCGCCGCTTGCCCCGTGATCGCTGTCAGCTTCGCGTCAGAAGCCGGCCCCAGCAAGAGTCCGAGCACGGTCAAGTCCAGCAAGGTGGTCCGACGAACCGAGTGTGCCGAAACGCTGGGCCAAGCACTAAGCATCTCCGATTGCATCTAGAACAAACTTTAGCGGATCGGGGGGAGGCATACGATTCGTCCCGAATGGCTCTCTGACCCAGCCCTTCTCTCCGTTGACCAATATCGGCGGAAATACGGGAACGTCGAAATACGCCACTTCCCAGAAGGAAACGAGTTGGCTGGCTTCTTTGGAAACTAACCTGAGCTCTAGAGTGCGGCCGGTGGTCCCACTGGCACTTCGGTGGTGGGAAGGAGCAGTCCCGTCGATCAGCAATCGCAGGTGTGGCTCCGATATCTGCGGCATAAGATACCGTCCAAGTTTCTTGACAGAAACACAGGGCGTTGTTTCCCGCGTCTCATTTTGTCGAGCATGGTCAAGCGGATGGTGCTGACTCTGAGGGCATACCTGCCCCTGGATCCGTTCAAAAGCGTACCAGTCGTCCGCAACCAAGCCGTAGGCTTTCTCAAAACGATCAAGTTGAACCAGCGCCTTTGCTATTGAACCACCGCTGTTTTGCCATGTGGTGAGGAATGTGTTCGGCTTGTTATCTTGAGTAATCTTCACACGGGGCCAAGACGCCACTTCGGCTCTTCTGGCAGCGGGAGCGACGAACCGAGAAGCCGCGAACGAATAAGCGTAAGTCGCACCGGGCAGAACAGCGATTCCGGCAAGGAAAATCGCGATAAGATAGTGACGACGGTTGAACTCTAGCCAAGAACCGTAGGCGCAACCAACGATTAGTGCATAAAGTGGAAGCTGTAGGAATAGAATCTCGATATAAATTTTGACTGTAGCGCTCACGTCAACCTCTCGAGCTTCAGCCAAAGCTCGGACTCGATCTGGGCAAGCCATAGCTTCAGAGACGCCGTGATAGAGATCTTTGATTAGAGCAACCGAAGGTTAAGGTTCGGTTTGCACGAGAAGGCTAGATGCTGGGGTCCGTTTTGGTCACGAGCGGCGGCCACCGCAATCATCTATAAGGTCCGGTCTTCCGCAACCAGCTGACATGGCGGGGGCTGCCGAGTTGTTCAGCTCAGGGCCCGGGCTGTGTGAAAACGCTCTGTTTAAAGTGATTCGCGCGATAGGATTCCCGGCGATTTCGCGGGGGCATCTGATGAAGCGCTTTGTCGAAGGGGTGGACCGCGGGCAGAGCACGCTGTTTCCGGCATCGCTCGATCACTATGTGGCCGAGGATAACCCTGTGCGAGCGGTCGACGTGTTCGTCGACAGTCTCGACCTCGACAAGCTCGGGTTCGTCGGTGTCCAGCCACTCGACACCGGCCGGCCCAGCTATCACCCCAGCACTATGCTCAAGCTCTACATCTACGGCTATCTCAATCGGATTCCGTCGAGCCGTCGCCTGGAGCGGGAATGCCAGCGCAATATCGAGATGCTCTGGTTGACCGGGCAGCTGGCGCCGGACTTCAAGACCATCGCGGACTTCCGCAAGGACAATGGCAAGGCCATTCGTGAGGTCTGTCGCGAGTTCGTCGCGTTGTGCCGCAAGCTTGAGCTGTTCGGTGCCGCGAGCGTCGCCATCGATGGATCAAAGTTCAAGGCTGTCAATGCACGGGACAAGAACTTCACCGAGGCCAAGATGAAGCGGCGTTTTGAGCGGATCGATGAGAGCATCGCCCGCTATCTCTCGCAGCTTGAAACCGCCGATCGGCATGGCGACGCGGTCCCGGAGGCGAAGGTTGAGCGGTTGAAGGGCAAGATCGAGAAGCTCAAGGAAGAGATCGTCCGACTCAACGCGATCAACGCGGAGATGATGACGAGCGAGGACAAGCAGATCTCACTGTCCGATCCTGACGCACGCTCGATGGTGACAAGTGGCAAGGACACCGGCATCGTTGGCTACAATGTTCAGATTGCCGTTGATACGCAGCATCATCTTATCGTGGCTCACGATGTGACCAACGTGGGCACCGATCGCCACCAACTCGGCAACATGGCCGGGCAGGCTCGTGCCGAGATGGTTGTCGAGACGCTCGAGGTCGTTGCGGATCGCGGCTACTACGACGGCGAAGAGCTCCGTGCCTGTGAAGAAACCGGTATCACGGTCACATTGCCGAAACCGCTGACCTCAGGTGCGAAAGCCGCAGGTCGTTTTGGCAAGCAGGACTTCGTCTATGTTGCGGCCGAGGACATCCATCGCTGCCCCGCCGGCGAACGGCTGACCTACCGCTTCACCGGCCAAGAGGATGGTAAGATGCTGCGCCGTTACTGGACGGCGGCTTGCCAAAGCTGTGCGCTCAAAGCTCAGTGCACCACTGGCCCCGAGCGGCGCATCGCGCGTTGGGAGCACGAGGCCGTGCTGGAGAAGGTTCAGCGGCGGCTCGACCAAGACCCCAACAAGATGACCTTACGCCGTCAAACGGCCGAGCATCCGTTCGGGACCATAAAGGCCTGGATGGGGGCGACGCATTTCCTGATGCAAAGACGACACAAGGTTGCGACCGAAATGGCGTTGAATGTGCTCGCCTACAATATGAAACGGGTCATGGCGATTCTGGGGTGCGCAACCCTGCTGAAGGCGATGCAGATGTAAGGTATATTGTACCGACGCCTCAGCCTTCAGAACCTTCTGGTTGCTCTTTGGCAGCCCAAATCGATGGCGGGCGTCCGCACTGCCAATTGTCAAAGAGTTCTCACACAGCCTCGGTCAAAATGCGAAGAACTTTAGGTTGAGCAAATCTGGTCCGCTCTGCCGCGACAGCGGACCTCCGTGAGACCCAGCGCAACTTCGCAGATGAGCCAGAAGCAGAATTCTACACTCACTCGATCGTGCTGTCGGCACGAGAGAGTAGTATCGGCGGAATGTCGACACTTAGCATTTTAGCTGTCTTGAGATTGATGACCAATTCGAACTTTGTCGGCTGCTCTACAGGTACGTCGGCAACATGTGCGCCTCGCAATAGTCTTGCGACCTGGCGCGCGCATTGCTCGAAGACCGCGCTGAGGCGAGGACCGTATGCCATCAGTCCGCCTTCTTCCGCCTGTTCGGGCCATTGTAGAATGGCGGGCAGACGACGGAGGGCCAGCCGATCGCGGATCAGGTACTGGAATTTCGATGCCAGGATCGGTGAGGCCAGCAGGTTAACGGCCTCGACCTCTTCGACCTTCATGGCGTCAATTACCCGGATGAGATCTTCCTCTGATCGTGCGGCATACGGAACGATCTCGACGCCGAGCCTCTTGGCCGCGCTTTTGAGAGCATCCATGTTTGGTATCGGCACGCGGTCGGCGAGAGCAGCTATTCGCCGGGTACTCGGCAGTGCTTCATGCAGCAACTCCAAACGCTTGGCGTCGAGCTGGAATGCAAAGATGGCGACACCAGTAGTGTTACCTTCGGGACGCGGCATCGAGGCGACAAGCTGGCTGCCAACCAAGTCGTCCGCGATTACCACGATTGGAATGCGCTGTGTGGCTTTCTGTGCTGCACGCCCTGCTTCGGCCCCAACCACCACCAACACATCTGGACTGGCCTTGGCCAGTTCAACGGCCATGCTGACATAAGATACGGCGGCCGCGCTTTCGCCACGACTGTCGATCTCGAGGTTGCTGCCTTTGACAAAGCCGACTCTGTCCAGCTCATCGAAGAAGCTGGGTGGTATAGGTCCCAGTTGCGCAACGCGGGGACGCCGGCCAGCCCGCTGCTGCGCGTGGGCCCCGAGCGGCGATGCCGCAGCGCCGGCAATCAGCGTGATGAACTCGCGCCGTTTCATGGGACCCAGGGAGCCTTTGACCGGGTTTTTCATACTAGCACATCGGAGCCGAAGACGGTTGTCCGCTTCGGGTTCAAAAGCCGCCGTCCGGCGAGCAGCGCGATCTCGTCTGTTCGCCTTAGAAGGGGACGTGTCCACGACAGAAACTGGGCGATGTCCGGAATTCGCGCCGACGGCCGGTTCGCTTGGCGCAGGCAGCTAAGCGGGAGTGCCCTTCGAGGCCAAAATCTAAGTTATTGAAATTTCAGCAGTTTCTGAGGCAGGCGTGGTTTAGTCGATTGGAGAATGTTCGAACTCGGTTTCTCTCCCTCCGCCGCCGGCTCGAATCAATCGCGCCGGCTTATTTGCCTTGCGCGCCAGCAAATGTCGCCAAGCGCCCGAGCAGGGCCGCCTCGGCCTTGGGGGCCAGACGGTAGCCTTCCGCCATCTTGACGATGTCGCCGCGGGCGACGCACGCGTCCCACCAGTCCCTCACAAAGCCCTCGGCGTACCCGCGCGTGTTGAAGCCGTAAGGTTCGGCGACGAGGTCGAAAGCAATCATCAGCTCGTAACAGGGCGAGTCGTAGGAGGTGCCGGTCTCGGGACGGCCCACGAAAGCCTCGAAGGACTTGGCGGTACAAAGGCTCGAATAGAGCCAGAACATCAGCCCATACATCAGATGCGAGCGCTCGTCGTCGTGCAGGGCAAAGAAGCCTTTCTCGTCCACGATCTGCCGGGCCAAGGTGCGCAACATTCGCTCGCCGTGCGGCAGACGGTCGCCGACGGCGGCCAAAGCTCGCACCACGATCGGCGATAACGTTCCCTGCTCGACGGTTGCGATCGCAGCAGCCCGATCCTCATCAGCGGTGTCGTACTCGGACTCCTCGACCAAGCCTCGAATGAAGGTCTCGAAGTCCGGCGCGATGACGGCGATGCTGTAGTCAGCCTCTTGGTCGACGTACACGACCTGCGGCTCGCCGCGCTTTCCGCAGGTCCGGTAGTCCAGCATAATCAGCTCGTGGCCTCCGGCCGGCGTGGCGGCGATGCCGATGCCAATCGGCGGGTAGCCCCATTCCTCGATCATGAACTTGGCGCCGAGCTCACCGCCGAGTGAATATTTGGACGTGCGGCCGATGGCGTAGAGGCCCTCGATTGCCACGTGGTCCTCCGCCCAGCCTGTACGCTCCTTCATCGGGTGGCAGTTGCGCTTGACCATACCGCCGTTGTGGCGGCGCGCGAGATCGACATAGGCGGCCGGCAGCCGATACCCGCCCATCTCCTCTTCAATGGAGGCGATCAGCTCGTCGCTTGGCGGAGGCTCGACATAGTTCTCCAGGGAATACGGACAGTCGTCCCAGAAGCCTTCGAAGTCGAAGCCGTCAAAGGGCCTTTTCGACGTCATCCGCGTTACCCCATCATATTACGGCAGACCCATCCAACCCAGATCCGACGAACACCGTAGCTTTCTCGCCAGACCTCGGCTCCGACGCCACCGCATTCGCTGGGACGGAACGTCGATGCCAGCCATCGTCTGCTGATGATCCATCGCGGACGCCGCACGAGTGTTCAGCACCGACCTGACGGGAAGCCGATACGCGTTGGATTACATTCCGGCGGCTGGTCCAACAAGCTGCCAAACCATCTGCTCGTCAATGAGCCATCCCTGTCGATCCAGGGGATCGGTGGCAATTGCGGCAGGTAGGATGCATACGGCATGACTTTGGCAAGCGTCACTCTGCCCGGAAACCGTGTGAGGAACACCTTGTTCATTCCCCCGTCCAGTCCGCTGTATATCGGGGCGGCCGGCAAATCATCTTCAAGCAATCGCGCGTACTCGAGCTCGTCGGCGCGCCTCTTCTCCAGGGCCCGCCGCGCGATGTCCGGATTGACGGCGAAGGGGGGACATTTTTCGGTAGGGTTGAACACTGGAGGCGACGGCGAATTCGGTGGACCTTGCGCATCGAAGACGTAACGGCGGTCGCACACATCCACCTTCGGTTCGATTCGCGTCGTCTCGAAATGATCGTTGCCGATCTTGAGCATTTTCCAGAACGCGAGGTCGGGACTGTTTCGATGCCGCGCCAGATTTGCCGGTGTCAGGCGGAACGGATAGGCCTGGACCTGGAACGACGGGCGGCCGCCGAGGAATCTGTCGCGCGCCAGCGCATAGATTTCGCCGATCTGTTCGTCGGTCATGGCATAGCAACCGCTCGACCAGCAGTCGCCGTGGATCATGAGGAAGCTGCCATTGCGCTTGTGCGCCTTGTCGAACGTGTTGGGGAAGCCGAGGTTGATCGAAAGATAGAAGTTGGAGTTGGGGTTCATCAACTCAGGTGTAATCGTATAGAACCCTTCCGGAGCTTGTCGGTCGCCCTCGTGCAATTTCGGCCCGAGATCGCCCGACCACCGGCAGATCGGATAGGTCTTGAGGATCTGGAAACGGCCGGTGGTGTCCTGTTTCCAGACCTCGAGCTCGGCCTCCTCCTTGAAGAGACGCACGAGGATAGGTGAATACTTCGGCATCTTTTTCTGCTCGAGCAGCGAGAGCAGCTCATCAGGTAGTTCCCGCGTCGCCTTCGCCGGCAACGGCTTGCTGCTTTCGCCAAGACACATGACCGGCGTCAAGGCGGCGGCAAAAGCCGCCGCCAGCACAAGGACACGTCGGATCATGGCGCGGATCACTGCTGTGCCTCCAGCCCTTCCGGCCCGCGCCGCTAAGTCTCGAACCCGACGAACACCGTCGCTTCCTCGACGGACTTCCGCTCCGACACCACGGCATTCGCCGGAAAAGTTTCATCCGGCCAGCCCAGCGCGATGCTTTTCATGATGACCTGATCGTCGGCGATCCCTGCGTGCTCGCGCACCACGGGGGATTGCATGATGCCCTGGCTGTTGATCACGGCGCCGAGCCCGCGGGACCACGCGGCATTGACCAGGGCGGTCGCCACGGCGCCGCAGTCGAAGGGCGTATCGTCGCTACCGTCGAGCACGCGGTCATAGGTGATGATCACGCAGACGGGCGCGTCGAACTGACGGAAGCCGCGCAGGACCCAGTCCTGGCGCTTCTCCATGTTGTCGCGCTCGATTCCCATTGCGGAGAATAATTGCTTGGCGACGCCGACCTGCCTGTCGCGGTGCTTGCCTGCAAAGGCCTGGCCCGTGCGGAACTCGCGCGACTGCGGGATGCCCGCCAGCATCCGTTCGGTATTGCCGGCGCGGATCCGATCAAGTGGTTCGCCGGTGATGACATAGAAATTCCAGGGCTGGGTGTTCATCGACGACGGAGCGCGCATCGCCAATCCAATGATTTCCGCAATCAGTTCCTTGGGCACCGGATCCGGCTTGTAGCCGCGGATGCTCCGGCGACCGAGGATGACGTCATCGAACTGCATGTGTGTGGAATTCCTCTGGCGAGTTCTGAAACAGCCGGGATTTTCGCGATTTCTGCGCCCTCGCGCAAGCTCCGGCGGCGTGTCCTCAACGGTCCAGCCACACGGAACATGATCGCCAATCTGGATTGGCTGACGCTCGCTCCGCCATCGCGCCTCACCCCACCAGCTTCCACTTCCCATCCGCGGCCCGCTTCAATGCGGGGTCGCTCACGCGCACGTGCTCGGCGAGGAAATCGATGAACGCGCGCACGCGTGCCGGGAGTGGCGCGGTGTGGCCAACATAGACGGCGTGAATGTCTTCGCGGTCGCCGGGATTGTAGCTTTGCAGCACCGGGACGAGGCGGCCGGATTCGATGTCGGGGCCGATGTGGAAGAGCGCGAGGCGCGCGAGACCGGCGCCGCCGAGGCAGAGGCGGCGGGCGGCTTCGCCGTCGCTGGCGCGTGCGACGGGCGGGGGCAGGGCCTCCTCGGCGTGGTCGCCACGCCTGAACGGCCAGCCGCGGATGCTGCGCGGAAAGGTCCAGCCGATGCCGCGGTGGTCGGCGAGATCGGCCGGAATCTTCGGCGTGCCGCAACGGGCGAGATAATCCGGCGCGCCGACCACCACCATGCGGCTGGTGCCGAGCTTTCGCGCGACCAGACGCGAGGCGCGCAGCGGACCGACGCGGATGGCGACATCGGCGCGCTCCTGCATCAGGTCGATCACCGTATCGGTCAGCACGAGATCGAGCGTGACGTCGGGATGCTGCTTCAGAAAGCGCGGGATCAACGGCATCACATGCAGCATGCCGAAGGGAATGTTGCAATTGACCGTGAGGCGGCCGCGCGGCGCCGCGCCTGAGGCCGCCTCGCGCTCGGCCTCCTCCATCTCGGCGAGAATGCGCAACGAGCGCTCGTAGAAGGCCTGGCCTTCCGCCGTCAGCGTCAGCTTGCGCGTGGTGCGGTTGATGAGCCGTGCGCCGAGGCGCGCCTCCAGACGCGAGATCAGCTTGCTGACGCCCGATGGCGTCAGGCGCAGCTTTCGCGCGGCCTGGGTGAAGCCGCCGAGGTCCACGACGCGGACGAAGACCTCCATCTCGGCCGAGCGGTTGGTGTCGAAACGGGCCATGTTGAATTCACGTCACAAATGATTGGATTGCGGACATTCTAATGGTTTGGCGGCAGCGCCGCTATCTGCGTGGCTCGTCTCATCCCTTGGAGCAACGCATGCCTCCCGCCGTCCTCGCGCTCACCGCCGGTGCCTTCGGCATCGGCACCACCGAATTCATCATCATGGGCCTGCTGCTGCAGGTCGCCGCCGACATGCACGTCTCGGTGCCGGTCGCGGGCCTGCTCATCTCCGGCTACGCGCTCGGCGTGTTCGTGGGGGCACCAGTCCTCACCCTGGCGACGCGCAAAATGCCGCGGAAAACCGTGCTGCTGGCGCTGATGGCGATCTTCACGCTCGGCAATGCGGCCTGCGCGCTGGCGCCCACCTACGAATTGCTGATGGCCGCGCGCGTGCTGACCTCGCTCGCGCATGGCACGTTCTTCGGCGTCGGCTCGGTGGTGGCCACCAGCCTCGTCGCCGAGGACAAGCGTGCGTCTGCGATCGCCACCATGTTCATCGGCCTGACGGTCGCGACGCTCCTGGGCGTGCCCTTCGGTGCCTGGCTCGGCCTGATGCTCGGCTGGCGCGCAGCGTTCTGGGCGGTGACTGTCATCGGTGTGATCGCGTTCGCGGTCGTTGCCGCGCTCGTGCCCGGCCATGTCGGCAATGGCGACAAGCCGATCTCGCTTGCCGAGGAGGTGGCCGTGCTCGGCCGTCCGCAGGTGCTGCTCGGTCTTGCCATGACCGTGTTCGGTTTCGCCGGACTGTTCGTCGTCTTCACCTATATCCAGCCGATCCTGACGCGCTTCACCGGTTTTTCGGAGACCGCCGTGTCGCCGATCCTGCTGGTGTTCGGCGTTGGGCTTGCGATCGGCAATGTCGCCGGCGGCAAGCTCGCCGATCGCGGCCTTGCGCGCGCCCTGATCGGCACACTGGCCGCGCTTGCCATCGTGCTGCTTGGCCTTGCGGCGCTGCTGTCGGTCAAGATCATCAGCGTCGTGCTGATCCTGCTGCTCGGCGTCGCCGCCTTCGCAACCGTCGCACCGCTTCAGCTCCGCGTACTGGAGGCTGCCGGTCCCAGCGGCCGGACGCTCGCCTCCAGCCTCAACATCGCCGCGTTCAATCTCGGCAACGCGCTCGGCGCCTGGGCCGGCGGCGTCACCATCGACCGCGGCCTCGGCCTCTCGGCGCTGCCGCTGGTCGCAGCCGGCGTCACCGCCATCGGCCTCGTTCTGGCGCTGTGGAGCCTCCAGCTTGATCGCACGGCGACCGCAGTCGCGGCGTGCCCGGCGGAATAGGAGAGCGATCATGGAATACCGCAACCTCGGCGCTTCCGGGCTCAAAGTGCCCGTCCTCAGCTTCGGCACCGGCACGTTCGGCGGCCAGGGTCCGTTGTTTTCCGCTTGGGGCCGCAGCGGCATCGAGGAGGCGCGCAGGCTGGTCGACATCTGCCTCGATGCCGGCGTCAATCTGTTCGACAGCGCCGATGTCTATTCGAACGGCGCCTCGGAGGAGATCCTCGGTGCTGCGATCAAGGGGCGCCGCGACAAGGTGCTGATCTCGACCAAGATGAGCCTGCCGATCGGCGACGGTCCGCTCGATGCCGGCTCGTCGCGGCAGCGGCTGCTGGCCGCGGTCGATGCGACGCTACGACGGCTTGGCACTGACACGATCGACCTGCTTCAGCTCCACGCCTTCGACGCGTTCACGCCGATCGAGGAGGTGCTGTCCACGCTCGATACGCTCGTGCGCGCCGGCAAGCTACGCTATGTCGGCGTCTCGAATTTCGCCGGCTGGCAGCTGATGAAGTCGCTCGCCATCGCGGACCGGCATGGCTGGCCGCGCTATGTCGCGCACCAGGTCTATTACTCGCTGCTCGGGCGCGACTATGAATGGGAGCTGATGCCGCTCGCGCGCGATCAGGGCGTCGGCGCTCTGGTCTGGAGCCCGCTGGGCTGGGGCCGGCTCACCGGAAAGATCCGGCGCGGCCAGCCGCTGCCGCAAGGAAGCCGCCTGCATGCCACCGCACAGTTCGGTCCGTCCGTGGACGATGCGCGCCTCTATGCCGTCGTTGACGTGCTGGATGCGATTGCCGCTGAGGCCGGTCGTACCGTGCCGCAGGTCGCGATTGCCTGGCTGCTGTCGCGTCCCACGGTCTCCTCCGTGATCATCGGGGCACGCGACGAAGCGCAGCTGCGCGACAATCTCGGCGCCGTCGGCTGGTCGCTGAGCGCGGACCAGATCAAGCGGCTCGATGAGGTCAGCTTCGTGATGCCGCCTTATCCGTACTATCCCTATCGCGTCCAGGAGGGTTTCGCGCGGCTCAATCCACCGTTGGTGTAGGAGCTCTCTCAGAACGCTGCGAATTGCGACAGAGCGTCGCGACAATGCGCCATGCAGAAACGCGCCTGTACACGGTTGCGTGACCTCCATAACCTCCGCCGCGCAATTTTTTGGAGATGCGACGTGGCGAAGAAGACGGCGACCAAGAAGAAAAGTGCTTCAAGGCAGGTAAGCAGGGCCTCGAGCAAGACGAGCACCGCCCGAAAGGGCGCCATTGCGAAAACCGCGAAGACGACAGTCAAGAAGGCGGCACCGCGCAAGCCAGCCGCGGTCCGCCGGCCCAAGGGGCCGATCTGGCAATGGTCCGCGGTCGAGACCGCGGCCGCGGTCCGCGCCGGCGCGATCTCCGCCGTGGAGACCGTCGAGGCCCATCTGGACCGGATGCGCGCCGTCAATCCCAGGCTGAATGCGGTCGTCGTCGATCTCGGCGAGGAGGCGCTGAAGGCGGCGCACGTGGCGGACAAGCAGCGCGCCAAGGGCGGCGATCTCGGTCTCCTGCACGGCGTACCCATCACCATCAAGGAAAATGTCGACTACCAGGGCCGGCCGAATTTCAACGGCGTGCCCGCCAACAAGGACCTCATCGCGCCATCGGATGCGCCCGTGGTGCGCAACCTGAAGAAATCAGGCGCGATCGTCATCGGGCTCACCAACACGCCCGAATTCTCCTTCCGCGGCTTCACCGACAATCCCCTGCACGGGCTGACGCTCAACCCCTGGGATCCCGATATCACCTGCGGCGGCTCCTCGGGCGGCGCGGGCTCGGCGGTCGCCGCGGGCATCGGCACCATCGCCCATGGCAACGACATCGGCGGCTCGCTGCGCTGGCCGGCGCATTGCAACGGCGTTGCCACCATCAAGCCGACGCAGGGCCGCATCCCCGCCTTCAACGGAAGCGCGACGTCGGAGCGGCCGATGCTGGCGCATCTGATGTCGGCGCAGGGGCCGCTCGCACGCCATGTCGCCGACGTCCGCCTCGCGCTGGAGGTCATGAGCCGGCGCGATCCGCGCGATCCCTGGTGGGTGCCGGCGCCGTTGGTCGGCGAGCGGCCGAAGGGGCCGATCAAGGTCGCGCTGGCAAAGATCCCCGAGGACATGGACGTCGATCCGTCTGTCGCCGCGGCGCTGCGTCAGGCTGCCGATCATCTCGAGCGGTCCGGCTATCGCGTCAGCGAGGTCGAGGTGCCCGACATCAACGGGGTCTGGCAGACCTGGTGCGACATCATCACCAACGAGACCGTGATGATGCAGGAGGCCGCCATGCTGAAGGTCACGTCCGGGGATTTTCACAAGTCCTGGGGCGGCATGAAGGCCAAGGCCAACGTGCTCGATCTCAAGGCCTGGATGCAGGCCACCGCCGCGCGCAACGGTCACATCCGCGCCTGGCAATTGTTCTTCGAGGACTATCCGATCGTGCTGGCGCCGACCACGGTGAAGCCGACGCCGGGCCCGCGCGAGGACACCGTCAGCGCAGAGCGCGTGCGCGAGATATTCTGGGGCGAGATCCGCTTCATCTCCGCCATCAACGTGCTGGGCCTGCCCGGCGCGGTGGTGCCGGTGGCGCTGCATGACGGCAAGCCGATCGGCGTGCAGCTGATTGCCGGACGCTATCGCGAGGATCTCGCCCTCGACGCCGCAGCTGCGATCGAGAAGCGCGTCGGCGCGCTCACCCATCGGCTGTGGGAGCAGATGGGCTGACGCAGCGAGCTATCGCAGCGCTGACGGCGGCCCCTCGTCCTCGTGGGCGAGGGTGGCGCCGTGCGTTCGTTAATCGGCTTTAACCCGGTTTCCAGCCATTTCGCGAGCAAGCATTAGGGTTACTTCCTCGATCTCTAGGCGAATTATTGTCCGCTTTACCACCCGCCTCTAACAGAGGGACGGCGGACAACGCACATGCCTCATTCTAGGCCAATAAGTGCGGCCCGCCCCACGCGGAGGTGGCACGATGCGCAACGAGACGATCGCTATTCACGCCGGCTACGAGCCTGAAGCCACCACGCACGCCGTGGCCGTTCCGATCTACCAGACCGCGGCCTACGCCTTCGACAGCGCCGATCATGGCGCAGCCCTGTTCAATCTCGAGACCGAGGGCTTTCGCTACAGCCGCATCGCCAATCCGACCAGCGCGGTTCTCGAGAAGCGCATCGCGCAGCTCGAAGGCGGCGTCGGCGCGCTCGCGGTCGCGACCGGGCAGGCGGCGCTGCATTTCGCCTTCGTCAACGTCGCCGATCACGGCGGCAACATCGTCTCGGTGCCGCAGCTCTACGGCACCACGCACACGCTGCTCTCCCACATCCTGCCGCGCCAGGGCATCACCGGCCGTTTCGCCGAGAGCGACAAGCCAGAGGCGGTCGAGAAGCTGATCGACGAGAACACCCGCGCCGTGTTCGCCGAGACCATCGGTAATCCCGCCGGCAATGTCTGCGACATCGAGGCGCTGGCGAGAATCGCCCATGCCCATGGTGTGCCGCTGATCGTCGACAACACCGTCGCAACCCCGATCCTCTTCAAGCCGTTCGACTACGGCGCCGACATCGCGGTGCATTCGCTGACCAAGTTCTTGGGCGGTCACGGCACTACGCTCGGCGGCGCCATCGTCGATTCCGGAAACTTCCCCTGGGCCAAGCACGCCGACCGCTTCCCGGCCTACAACACGCCCGACGCCTCCTATCACGGTCTCGTCTACGCCGAGCGCTTCGGCAAGACCGCCTATATCGAGCGCGCGCGCAGCGTCTATCAGCGCACCATGGGCTCGGTGCTGTCGCCGTTCAACGCCTTCCTGCTGCTCCAGGGCATCGAGACCGTGGCGCTGCGCATGGAGCGCCATGTCGAGAACGCCCGCAAGGTCGCCGAATTCCTCCGCGTCGATCCGCGCGTGGCCTGGGTCAACTACACCGGTTTTCCGGACAGCCCCTATTATCCCCTGGTGCAGAAATACTTGAATGGCAACGCCTCCTCGCTGTTCACCTTCGGCATCGAGGGCGGCATGGAGGCCGGCAAGACGTTTTACGACGCGCTGAAGCTGATCACGCGCCTCGTCAATATCGGCGATGCCAAGTCGCTCGCCTGCCACCCGGCGTCGACCACCCATCGGCAGATGTCCGCGGAGCAGCAGCGCGCCGCGGGCGTGCTGCCGGAGACGATCCGTCTGTCGATCGGCATCGAGCATGTCTCTGATATCATCGAGGATATCGACCAGGCGCTGGAGAAGGCCTGCCCGTCGGCACGCCGCGAAGCTGCGGAGTAGGCGGCGCCGTCCATGACGATCTTGATCGACAAGGATCAAGTCATCGCGGGCCCGACGCTGGTGCCGGCCGCGCACGATCTTGCGCGCGATGCCGGCCCCGAGCTCACCATCGGCCTCGTCAACAACATGCCGGATGCCGCGTTGAAGGCGACCGAGCGGCAGTTCATGAAGCTGCTTCAGGCCCGCAGCAGGCTCGCGGCGTATCCGTTTCCACTGCTTCTCGCTCCCCAGCGTGAAGCGGTCGCCGGAAGCGAAGTGGCATGTCGAAAGCGAATATTCCAACCTTTCCGATCTCGAGCGCGGCAAATTCGACGGGCTGATCGTAACAGGCGCAGAGCCGATCGCGCCCGAGCTCGACCGGGAGCCGTACTGGCGCGACCTCACCAACCTGATCGACTGGGCCAAGGCCAACACGCGTTCGACGATCTGGTCCTGCCTTGCCGCCCATGCCGCGGTGCTGCACCTCGACGGCATTGAACGGCAGCGGCTGCCGGCCAAATGTCACGGCATCTTCGATTGCGACGTCGTGACGGACGATTCGCTGATCCGCTCTGCGCCTGCGCCGCTGAAGGTCTCGCATTCACGCCTGAACGAGATCGCCGAAAGCGACATCGTGCAGGCCGGTTATCAGGTGCTGACACGCTCGGAGGATGCCGGCGTCGACGTCTTCGTTCGCCAATATGCCAGCCGCTTCGTGTTCTTCCAGGGCCACCCCGAATATGACGCGCTGTCGCTCCAGCGCGAATATCTGCGTGACATCGGCCGCTATCTCGCGCGCGAGCGGGAGAACTATCCGCACCTGCCGGTGAGTTATTTTGACGCAGCAACGGAAGAGAAGCTGGCTCGCTTCGAGAGGAAGGCGGCACACCAGCGCCATCCGGCGCTCAGCAACGAGCTGCCCGCGCTGAACCTGCGCGGCGATATCGGCGCTGGCGAGGCGGCGGCGGTGCTCTTCCGCAATTGGTTGCGCTATCTCGGCGCGGACGCCGACGCGTCGATATCGGTGCGCTAGCCGAGGCGGTCTTGGTTCAGCGTTAGGATTACCCGGGCGTTAGGCTTGTCTCGACCTGCGCACGAATGTTTCAGTAGAGCAAGAAGGCATCACGGGAAACGCAGTCGTGTGGTCGGCACTCCAGGGACGCGTGATCAATCGGCTGGCCCGGCATTTCCGCGCCGCGCCGCAACCGGCTGCCTGCGCATGCGCCGATGGTGAGCTTCACGTTCGACGACGCCCCCGATAGCGCCGCAGGCGAGGGCGCCGAGCTTCTGGAGCAACATGGCGGCCGCGGCACCTATTACCTCGCCGGCAGCCTGATCGGTCAGCCGTCGGAGCATTGGCATGGCCTGTCGGATGACGCCATCGTCCGGCTCCACCGCGCCGGGCACGAGATCGCTTGCCACACCTTCTCGCATCAGAGCTCGGCCACGCTCGACGAGGCCGCGATGGCGCGCGAGATCGAACGAAACCGCAGCCATCTCCACGGCATCGATGCCTCGATCACGCTGCAGAATTTCGCCTATCCCTATGGCATCGCCTCGGTGTGGCGCAAGCCGCAGCTGGCAAAAGCCTTCCGTTCCGCGCGCGGCATTCTTCCCGGCGTCAATAGCGGTGTCATCGACCTCCAATTTCTGCGCGCCTCGCCTTTGGTCGATTGCGAGATCGACGAGGCGGGGGTCGATCGCTATTTCGACGAGGCGGTCGCGAGCGGCGGCTGGCTGATCTTCTACGGCCACGACGTCACCGACAGGCCGAGCCCCTATGGCTGCACGCCGCATCTGATGCGTCACGCGCTCGAAGCCGCCGCCAAGCGCAACATGCCGATCGTGACCGTCGCAGAAGCGCTGCGACGGATCGGGGCGTAGCTTTTTCACCTCTCCCCGCTTGCGGGGAGAGGTCGGATCGCTCTTGCGATCCGGGTGAGGGGGTACAGGCCCATCGGCATTCTCATGCGCGGAGAGAGGCCCCTCACCCCGTAAGAACGGGGAGAGGGAGAACAAGCAGCGTTGCCCCGCAAACAGTCTTGCCACGCCGACGCCAGCATGCGACTGGCCTTGTGACGAATCTCACGGCCTGATCTGCTCCGCCCATGTCTGCTCCGTCCCACGCCCCGCTGCCTGCGCCGACCAACGGCCGCGACGCGCTGTCGGTGCTGCATTCGGTGTTCGGCCTGCCGGGATTTCGCGGCGCGCAGGGCGAGATCATCCGCCACGTCACCGACGGCGGCAATTGCCTGGTGTTGATGCCGACCGGCGGCGGCAAATCGCTGTGCTATCAGCTTCCATCCCTGCTGCGCGAAGGCTGCGGAATCGTGGTCTCGCCGTTGATCGCCTTGATGCGCGACCAGGTCGCCGGCCTGATCGAGGCCGGCGTCAATGCCGCCGCGCTGAACTCGTCGCTGACGCCGCAGGAGGCGTCCGACATCGAACGCCGCCTGCTCGCCGGCGATCTCGACCTGCTCTATGTCGCGCCGGAACGGCTGGTCACGCCGCGCTGCCTGTCGCTGCTGGCGCAGGCGAAGGTGGCGTTGTTTGCGATCGACGAGGCGCATTGCGTCTCGCAATGGGGCCACGACTTCCGGCCTGAATATGTCGGCCTTTCAATCATCGCCGAGCGCTTTCCCGACGTGCCGCGGATCGCGCTGACCGCGACCGCCGATGAGCTGACGCGCAAGGAGATCGTCGACCGGCTTCAGCTGACGGGCGCGCCGCAGTTCGTCTCCAGCTTCGACCGGCCCAACATCCGCTACGAGATCGTCGACAAGCGCAATGCGGTGTCGCAGCTGAAGGAATTCATCCGCGAGCGCCACATGGGCGATGCGGGCGTGGTCTATTGCCTGTCGCGCAACCGCGTCGAGGAGGTCGCCGCCGCGCTTGCCGAGGCCGGCATTGCGGCGCTGCCCTACCACGCCGGGCTCGACGGCAGCGTTCGCTCGCGCAACCAGGACCGCTTCCTCAACGAGGACGGCATCGTCATCGTCGCGACCATCGCCTTCGGCATGGGCATCGACAAACCCGACGTGCGCTTCGTGGCCCATCTCGACCTGCCCAAGAGCATCGAGGCCTATTACCAGGAGACCGGGCGCGCCGGCCGTGACGGCAAGCCGTCGGCGGCATGGATGGCCTATGGCCTCTCCGACATCGTGCAGCAGCGCCGCATGATCGACGAGTCGGCGGGATCGGAGGATTTCAAGCGGGTCTCGATCGGCAAGCTCGACGCGCTGGTCGGCCTCGCCGAGACGCCGCATTGCCGGCGCCGGCGCCTGCTCGCTTATTTCGGCGAGATCGTGATGGGCGAGAGCTGCGGCAATTGCGACAATTGCCTGACGCCGCCGAAGATGCGCGACGGCAAGGTGCTGGCGCAGAAGCTGTTGTCCTGCGTCTATCGCACCGGGCAACGCTTTGGCGCCATGCATTTGATCGACGTGCTGATCGGACGCCTGACCGAGAAGGTCACGCAGTTCGGCCACGACAAGCTGTCGGTGTTCGGCGTTGGCCGCGAGCTCAACGAGAAGCAGTGGCGCACGGTGCTGCGGCAATTGGTGGCAATGGGCCATTTGCGGAGCGACAGCGAAGCCTACGGCGCGCTGAAGCTGACGGAGTCCTCGCGCGGGGTGCTGCGCGGCGAGACCGAGGTCTGGCTGCGCGAGGAGGCGCCCGGCACGCGTGTTCGTGCCAGCCGCACGAAGTCGCGACGCGGCGACCTCGCGCCCGCGGCCAGCGCGCCGCAAGGCGACGTCGATCCTGAATTGCGCGCGCGCCTGCGCGCCTGGCGCTCAGAGGTCGCGCGCGAACGCGGCGTGCCGGCCTATGTGGTGCTGCACGATGCAACGATCGACGGCATCGTCCGGGCCTGGCCGACGACGCTGGACGAGCTTCGCAACGTGCCGGGGATCGGCGACAAGAAGCTCGAGCATTACGGCGACGAGCTGCTGCAGATCGTGAGGACGAGGTAGGGCGCGCCACGAAAACTCCGCCGTCATCCCCGGGCGCGACGAAGTGGCGAGCCCGGAATCCATAACCACAAGCGGATGTGGCTACGGCAAGCTAGTCACCACGAGTCTTCGCCAAACATCTTCCTGGGGCTATGGGTCCCGGGGCTCGCGACTTCGTCGCGCCCCGGGACGACAGAGGAGCTAGCCGTTCCGGAACGCGTAGCCGTAGCCGTTTAGCGCCGGCGCGCCGCCGAGATGGGCGTAGAGGATCTTCGCGCCCTTCTCGAAATAGCCCTTCTTCGTGAGATCGATCAGGCCCTGCATCGACTTGCCCTCGTAGACGGGGTCGGTGATCATGGCTTCGAGGCGCGCGGTGAGGCGGATGGCCTCCTTGGTCTCTTCCGACGGCACGCCATAGGCGGGATAGGCGTAATCCTCGATCAGCACGACGTCGTCCGCGATGATCTCCTTGCCGAGCTCGACCAGCTTGGCCGTGTTCTGCGCGATCGAGAGCACCTGTGCTTTCGTCTGCGCCGGCGTGAACGAGCCGTCGATGCCGATCACCTTTCGCGCACGGCCGTCCGCCGCAAACCCGACCAGCATGCCGGCGTGGGTGGAGCCGGTGACGGTGCAGACGATGATGTAGTCGAACTTGAAGCCGAGTTCGGCTTCCTGCTTGCGCACCTCCTCGGCGAAGCCGACATAGCCGAGGCCGCCATATTTGTGCACGGAGGCGCCGGCGGGAATGGCGTAGGGCTTGCCGCCTGCGGCCTTTACTTCCTCGATCGCCTGCTCCCAGCTCTTGCGGATGCCGATGTCGAAGCCATCGTCGACCAGGCGCACGTCGGCGCCCATGATGCGCGAGAGCATGATGTTGCCGACGCGGTCATAGACCGCGTCCTCGTGCGGCACCCAGGCTTCCTGCACCAGGCGGCACTTCATGCCGAGCTTGGCCGCGACGGCCGCGATCATGCGGGTGTGGTTGGATTGCACGCCGCCGATCGAGACCAGCGTATCGGCATTGGAGGCGATCGCATCGGGAATGATGTATTCGAGCTTGCGCAGCTTGTTGCCGCCATAGGCGAGACCGGAATTGCAGTCCTCGCGCTTGGCATAGATCTCGACATTGCCGCCGAGATGTTTTGACAGCCGCTCCAGCTTCTCGATGGGCGTCGGGCCGAAGGTCAACGGATAGCGCGGAAATTTGTCCAGCTTCATGGATCATCCCGATTGGCGTTGGTGTTGCCAGCTGCCTAGCATCGCGTCGGGAAAATGTGCTCTCGAATATTGCACCTATATTGCGTAGTTTCTTGCAGGATTGGTGCATACTGCTAATATTCCTTCCGGAACATCACGTATCTATGAAAGCTTCTTTCATGGCTGCCCGGCTCGATCGCACCGACCTTAAGATCTTGAGATTGCTTCAGAATAATGGTCGGCTCAGCAACGCCGAGCTGGCCGAAACGGTGGCGATCAGCCCCGCCACCTGCCATCGTCGCACCCAGCGCCTGTTCGAGGACGGCTTCATCGTCACTGTCCGCGCCATGGTCGCGCCGAAGAAAGTGGCAAAAGGCACGCTGGTGATGGTCGGGGTCGTGCTCGACCGCTCGACGCCGGAGAGCTTTGCCACCTTCGAGCAGGCCGTCGCAAAACTGAAATTCGTGCTCGACTGCCACCTCGTCGCTGGCGACTTCGACTACTTCCTCAAGATCCGCGTCGGCGACATGGAGGATTTCAACCGCATCCACGGCGAGCAGCTGATCGCGCTCCCCGGCGTGCGCCAGACCCGGACGTTCTTCGTGATGAAGGAAGTCGTCGACAACGCGCCGCTGGAATTTTGAGCGGGCGTGCCGCTATTGGACGGTGATCGAATAGGTATCGACGTCGCGGCTGCCCCTGCCGGTGATCATCTCGATGGTGAAACTATCCGGGCCGTGGTAGCCCGGATTCGATCGGTAATTGACCTCAAAGGCCTTGATCGGCCGTCCGGTGCACGGCGTGCCGCCGCCGCGGGCGAAGCGGTTAATCTCGATGCGCGAGTCCACGGTGCGCGTCGTCAGCTTGCCGTGCTGCGGCTTGGTCAGCAGCCTCACCACGCCGCCATTGCCCTCGCAGTTCGGGCCCCACGAGCGGTAGTGATGCATTCTGACCATCGCTCCGGAGGGGACCGTTCGATCGAACTGCATCGCACATGCTGGTCCGACTGTTGCGCAGAGTAGGCCCAGCGTCGCGATCCAGGCTTCAAATTTCATTCCGTGAGCCCCCCAGCATCACCGCAATGTCAGCATATCGCAGTCGTTCTGCCAAGCCACCTCGGCCGTTCCGGAAGCTTCACTTGCCTAGCGCACCACACGCGAGCCTCGCCGCTGGAGTTTCGAGCAGGAGCGTTATTCAGCGCACTTGATGCGCGATCCGTGTCATGAGAGATTCATGCGATGCAGACATTCCCCTTCCGCCAGCACAATCCGGCCGGGCCGGCCTATCGGCGCGGCTGGGTCGACGAGGCCGTGGCCGCGATCGAGGCCGACCAGTGCCGCACCGCCGACACGCATCTGATCCGGCTGATCGTGCCGGCGCTATCGGGCATCGACATCTATCTGAAGGATGAGTCCACGCATCCGACCGGCAGCCTGAAGCATCGCCTCGCGCGCTCGCTGTTTCTGTACGCGCTCTGCAACGGCCACATCCGCGAAGGCACGCCCGTGGTCGAGGCCTCGTCGGGATCGACGGCGGTGTCGGAGGCCTATTTCGCAGAGATGATCGGCGTGCCCTTCTATGCCGTGATGCCGCGCACGACGTCGGCGGAGAAGATCGCCGCGATCGAGCATTATGGCGGCAATTGCCATTTGATCGACGATGGCCGCGCGCTCTATGCGGAAGCCGCCGCGCTCGCCGCCCGGCTCGACGGCCATTACATGGACCAGTTCACCTTCGCCGAGCGCGCCACCGACTGGCGCGGCAACAACAACATCGCCGAATCGATCTTCACGCAGTTGCAGGGCGAGCCGCGCCCGCTGCCGGACTGGATCGTGATGGGCGCCGGCACCGGCGGCACCTCGGCCACCATCGGACGTTATCTACGCTATCGGCAATATCCGACGCGGCTGTGCGTCGCCGATGTCGAGCATTCCGCCTTCTTCGACTGCTTCCGCACGCAGGACCGCTCGCGTGTCTGCGACCGCCCGTCGCTGATCGAAGGCGTCGGTCGTCCCCGCTGCGAGCCGTCCTTCGTGCCCGGCGTGGTCGACCGCATGATGAAGATCCCGGATGCGGCGACGATCGCGGCGATGAACGTGCTGTCGCGCCGGCTGCGTCGTCCGGTCGGCGGCTCCACCGGCACCAACTTCCTGGCGCTGTGCCGGCTCGCCTCGGAGATGCGCCAGGCGAACGTCACGGGATCACTGGTGACGCTGATCTGCGATTCCGGCGAGCGCTACCGGCAGACCTATTACGAGCCCGCTTGGCTCGCCGCACGCGGTCTCGATCCGGCGCCGTTCGAAGCGGCGCTGTCGTCGTTTCTCACCACAGGTGAGCCACTGGCGCTGGACGTCGACGATGTCGTCAATCCGCAAAGCGTGCCAGGCCCCACGGCGTGATAGCCGAGATCTCCCTGGGATTTGCGAAAGGGCAAGGTCGTCACGGCAACTTCACTTGCCTTGCGATCTCCTGCGGGTGACGGTTGCCTCTTCTCAATGAGGAGATCCCGCCGTGCGCCTTCCCATTCTCGATCCGAAAGACCTGAGTGCTGAGCAGAAGCCGCTCTATGACGACATGCAGGCCGGCATCAAGGACCACTTCAAGGGCTTTGTGAACATGCGCGAGGACGGCGCGCTGCTCGGGCCCTGGAATCCCTGGATCCGCGAGCCGCGCTTCGGCAAGCCGGTGTGGGAGCTGGTCAAGGCGATTGCGTCGAACCCGCTGCTGCCCGCGCCGGTGCGCGAGGTCGCGATCCTCGTCACCGGCTCGCATTTCCGCTCCGGTTACGAGCTCTATGCCCATGTGCTGGTGGCCGAGCAGCGTGGCCTCTCCGACGAGAAGCTCGCGACCATCGTCGCCGGCCAGCGGCCGGTCGATCTCACCAAGCAGGAGGCAGTCGCCTACGACATGGCCTCGGCCCTGGTAAGCGGCGGCGTGCTGCCCGAGCTGACTTATCGTGCGGCCGTGAAGGAATTCGGCGAGCACGGTGCGGCCGAACTGTCCTATCTCGTCGGCGTCTACTGCATGGTCTCGGTCACGCTCAACACGTTCGACGTGCCGGTGCCCGAGTAGACGGCAACTGCTGCCGTCACTCCGCCGCCTTGTTTGCAGGGGGCGGGGGCATCCAGGCTATGCAGCGGTTGCGGCCCTCGGCCTTGGCCTGGTAGAGGGCATGATCGGCCGCGACCATCAGCGCATCGATGCCGGACATGCTGACGGTGGCCTCGGCAATGCCGATGCTAACGGTGACACCGAACTGCACCTTGTCGGCAAAGACCTGCGTGCTCATCACGCGCTTGCGGATGCGCTCGGCTACCGTTCTCGCCCTGGACAGGCTGGTTTCGGGCAGCAGCACGGCAAATTCCTCGCCGCCGAGACGGCCGACGATGTCCGATTTCCGCTTGCCGTCAAGGCAGGCGGCCGCAACCGCCTTGATCGCCGCATCGCCCACGGCATGACCGTGACGATCGTTGACCGACTTGAAGTGATCGATGTCGAGCATCAACACGGAGACAGAGCGATAATAGCGTTGAAAGCGACTCCATTCCGCTTCGAGGTTGTCGAGGAAGTGGCGGCGATTGTGGAGGCCGGTGAGCGGATCGGTGGTGGCGAGCGTCTCCAGCATTGCGGCCTTTTGCGTCAGATCGGTGATGTCGACATAGGTCAGCATGCGCCCGCCATTCGCCATCGTGGTGCAATGGGCCCGGATGCGGCGTCCGTCCGGCGTCTGCAGGTCGCGCACGTGATCGCCGGCCTTGACCTCCTCGACACGCCGCGCCGGAAACTTCGCGAGCTCGCTGTTCGGAAGATTGGGCGCGCTGGCGCGATGCAGACGTCGGACCAGCGAGGAATAGGCCGGGCGGCTCGCCGCCTCGTCTTCGCTGACCTCCCAGAACCGCCGCATCCGCCGGTTCATGAAGGTGGCGTGCAGGTCGGCATCGAGCAGCAAAACGCCGTCCTGGACATTCTCCAGCGCATCCCGCAGCAGCTTCAACTCGTCGGAGGTGCGCACGATATCGGTGACGGGCGTATAGGTCAGCATGCGCCCACCGTCGGGCAGCGGCGTGACCTGAACGCGTACGACATCGCCATTGGTTCGGCGCACGTCGATTGGGGTTGGATCGCCCGACTCAATCACACGGACGCGCTCCGCTATCAGTGCATCGAGGTCCGGGTCCGGCACCTCATAGGCGCCGGTATCGCGCCCGTGATGCAGCAGGGTGAGAATGGATGGATTGCTGTCGGCAACCTCGTCGGGCAGGCGCCACATCTGACGAAACGACCGGTTGATCAGCCGCGCCCTCAGGTGAGAATCGAGCAGCACGATGCCAGTCGGCACATGATCGAGTGCGGCGCGCAGCGCCAGCATCTGGCTGCGCATCAACGCGTCGGACGAGCGTTCCCGTTCCTCGCCGGCTGCTGGCTCGATGCTGTTCGGCTGCTCGAAGGCGACGCCGGCCTGACGGTCCGATCGCCAGATCACGCGGCAGGTCAGGATCTCGCGCCCCGCGAGCCGGAGCTGGAAGCGCTCGGGTACGCCCAGGCCACTCTCCATCTCGAGCGTCGCGGCCTCCTCGGTCAGGCGGCGTACCACGCAATCGATCGACGACTGGCCGAAATTGAAAAAGATCTTCCCAGCAAGGAACGTCCGTTCCGAAACCAAGCGGGACATTCGCGGCCTCCAAAGCGAACACGACCGAAGAGCCGGCGTAGTTTCGCGCAAGCTTCTTTGCGGCGATGTAACGCAATCGATGTTCCGGAATGAGGATTAATGATCGGTTGACGGCGATGCGGAATGCTGTCCGGCCGGTCAAGCGCTGCCGCCGCGCCTGAGCGAAAATTCCTCGCGAATGCAGTCAGTTGCGCACCGCATAGAGCGGCGTTCGCAACGTCAGCTGGTACGACGGCTTCGGCATCCAGGCGATCTGCGCGGTGATGCCGAACAGGCGGTTGTCGTTGTCGTCCATGCGATCGAGGTCGAGCCGCAGGACCGGCTGGGTGAAGGATTCCGCGAGCGTCCGGCCCGCGAGCTGGGCACCGGCGAACGACTGGATGCCGAGGCGCCCGGTGAACTTCCAGTTGCTCGGCCATTGGTAATAGCCGCCTGCATAGAGGATCGTGTTCGGCCGGATACTGGCGAACGGGCTGGCAACGGTGGTGTAGGTATATTGCAGGCCGGCCAGCCAGCCCCGCGTCTCGTCCTCGTCGAGCGCGTAGTCGAATTCCAGGATGTTATTGAAGGAATTCGTCATGCCCTGCTCGTTCGGCACCGACTGCGTCAGCGTCGATTGCAGCGTGATGGTCGGGATCTTGCCGCCATTCTGCTGGTAGAGATCGGCCTGCACGCCGATGTTCCAGCTCGTGATGTCGAAGGACGACCAGCCGCCGCCGATATCCGTCGTCGTACCGGATACGCCGCCGTAGAGCGAAACGCGGTCGCTGACGTCGACGGTCAGCGGCAGGTCGATCGCAATCGATTTCGCGGCCGGCAGTCCGTTCGGCAGCGTCGTGCCTCGTTGCGCCGCCAGGGCTTGGAATGCGGCCGACAGCGAGGTGTTGCCGAAGCCGAGCGCGAGCGTGCCTGCGGGGATCGTCGCATAGATGGTGCGGAGGTCGAGATAGATGTTCGGGACGGTCGGCTTTGCGGGCTCGTCCTCCTCATCGTCGGCGGCGAAGGCGCCGCCAGCCGGGATCGCCAGACACAGCAATCCCGCCGCGGCAGCGCGCAATGCCGGACAACGGGGTTGGCTGCGAAGAGGCACGTGACGGTCCGACGCGTGGCGATGTGGGGGCAAGACCGTTGTTAGATGGAACGTGATCGCCCGCTTGGTCAAGCGCTATCCGCAGGCGATGGACGGCGTGGACATGTGCGGTTACCCTGCCGTGATCGCACGGACACATTCGCCCGCCACTGTGCTGGCCGAACAATGGAGGAGACAGCCATGAACACGTCACGCCGCATCCTGCTCACCGGTCTGGCGGGGCTCGCCGTTGCTCCGACTGCTGCGGCGGCTGTACCCACGGCCGAGCCCGGCGAAGTGACGGTTGCGGAGGAGCGCTTCGCGCGCACGATTGCGGCGGCGCATGCGCCCGACCTCACCTGCGCATGGCAGGCGGAGCGTTACGCGGACACGCACTGGCCGGAATATGTCGGGGCAGCGCGCGCGGTGATCGGCGCGCGCGTGTGATCAAAGCGCTCTCACCTCTTCACCGCCCGCCGCACCTGCTCGCCGATTTGCGACAGCACGAGCTGTGACTGCGGCAGGATTGCGCCCATGGCGTGGAAATTGTGAACCATCCCCTCGTGGCAGACATGCTCGACCGCCACCCCCGCGGCGAGCAGCTTGCGCGCATAGGCATTGCCCTCATCGCGCATCGGGTCGTACTCGGCGGTGTGGATGATCGCGGTCGGCAGGCCCGTGAGGCGTGTCGCGCGCAACGGAGAGACGCGGGGATCGGCAGTATCCCTGCCGTGAGGCAGATAATCGGAAAGATCGGCTTCGATCGTGACGCGATCGATCAGATGGCCCTCGGCAAAGGCCTCGCGCGAAGGCGAGGTCTCCTCGAAATCCAGCACCGGACAGATCAGGCACTGGGCGGCGATGGAGAGGCCGGCGGTCTGCGCCGCATTCTGGCAGACGATCGCCGCGAGTGTGGCGCCGGCGGAATCGCCGCCGATGACAAGGCGGTCAGCGTCGATGCCGAGCGATGCCGCCTCGCGCGCCACCCATTCGGCGGCGGCGATCGCGTCCTCGACGGCTGCGGGGAACCTGTGCTCCGGCGCGAGCCGATAGTCGACCGACACGAGGCGGCAGCCGGTGGCATGCGCCAACGCCGCCGCGATGCGCTCATGCGTGGCAATGCTGCCGGCGACGAGCCCGCCGCCATGAAAGAACACGAAGCCCGGTGCGGGCGCTTCAGTGCCTGCCGGCGTGTAGAGGCGATAGGGCAACTCGCCGCCGGGGCCGGGCAGCATGCCGTCGGAGGTCGTCACATCCGGCGCCTCGGCGCGGGCGAACTGCATCAGCTTGGCCAGCGATTGCCGCCGCTCCTCCACGCTCGGCCGGCTCCGCGCCTGCGGCGCAGCCACGGCCATCATGGTCAACAGACGCTTTGCGAGCGGATCGAGCGGCATGGGGCACTCCATATCGTGGTCAGCATTATAGCCGGTTTGCTCTGTCTTACCCTTTCCTCCAGAGAGGGGTGGCTAGCCCCGCAGCAAATCGTTTAGAAATTGGGACAATAGTGCCCGCATCTTTGCAAGGGGAGGCCGGTCATGGCCGAGATCAAGAAGCCCATCGACTACTCGCCGAGCTGGACCTTCTTCGAGGGCAAATGGCACGACGGCAACGTGCCGATCATGGGCCCGCGCACGCATGCGGCCTGGCTCGGGTCCGTCGTGTTCGACGGCGCGCGCGCATTCGAGGGTGTTGCGCCCGATCTCGACCGTCACGTCGCCCGCGCCAATCAATCTGCGATCAATTTCGGCCTGAAGCCGGTGGTCGATACCGACGCCTGGCTGACGCTCGCGAACGAAGGCATCGCGCGCTTTGCCGCACATGCCGAGCTCTATGTCCGCCCGATGTACTGGGCGCAGAACGGAAGCGGCGGCGGCGTGCTGTTCGACCCCGAGACCACCAATTGGTGCCTGTGCATCTATGAAGCGCCGATGCCAAAACCCGTCGGCAACGCCATCACCTTATCGCCGTTCCGCAGGCCGACGGCCGAATGCGCGCCGGTCGAAGCCAAGGCCGCCTGCCTCTACCCGAACAATTCGCGCGCGCTCGCCGAAGCTGCTTCGCGCGGCTTCCAGAACGCGCTGATGCTCGACATGCTCGGCAACGTCGCCGAGTTCGGCAATTCCAACGTGTTCATGGCCAAGGACGGCGTGGTGTTCACGCCGGTGCCGAACGGCACCTTCCTCAACGGCATCACGCGCCAGCGCGTCATCAGCCTGCTTCGCGCCGACGGCGTCACCGTGGTCGAGAAGACGCTGCGCTACGCCGACTTTCTGGCCGCCGACGAGATCTTCTCCACCGGCAATTTCGCCAAGGTCGCGCCCGTGATCCGCATCGACGAGCGCGAGCTGAAGCCGGGCCCGTTCTACACCAAGGCGCGCAAGCTCTACTGGGACTTTGCGCATGCCGTGAAGATGGCGGCATAGGTGCCAGTCCCTCCTTCATTGCGAGCGCAGCGAAGCAATCCAGAGTCTTTCCGCGGCGGCAGTCTGGATTGCTTCGCTGCGCTCGCAATGACGAGTTTGTGGCCGCTCACAAGCCGCGCCGCCGAAACCGGCTGAACTGAAACGCCTGGCTCGAACCCCACGGCGTGTGATGCGTCTCGCTTCGCGTCTCGACCAGCTCGAAGTCCGGCCCGAGCTCCGCCGCAAGGCTCGCGCTGTCATGGCGCTGCACCGGCAAGCCGCTGCATTTCTCGGGGCCGTCGGGTGCAAACGTCGCAATGATGACGTGGCCGCCAGGCTTGACCGTCGACCGCAGGCGCTCCACGTAAGCCGCCCTGTCGCGCGGATCAGTCAGGAAGTGAAACGCTGCGCGATCGTGCCAGACATCGTAGGTCCTGGCCGGATGCCATGTCGTGGCATCGGCAACGATCCAGTCGACGGTCGAAGCGGCCTGACCGATGCGCTTCTTCGCCGCCTCGAGCGCATTGGCAGAAAGATCCAGGACGGCGACGTCGTGATATCCGTCCTGCAACAGCGCATCGACCAGCCGCGATGCGCCGCCGCCGATGTCGATGATGGCCGCGTCACGATCTGAGCCGGCTCCGCGAATCATCGCGAGCGACGTCGCGGGGCTATCCTGATACCAGCTGACCTCGGCCTCGCCCTTGGTGGCGTAGACATGGTCCCAATGGGTGCTTCGGTCAGACATGGCTCGCCCTCCCGCATACAAGGGGCCGGCGTGAATGAAAGACTATTCGTCCTTCTTCGACATCCGCTCGAGGCGCTCCTGCATTTCCTTCATCTGCTGGCGCAGCTCGTCGATGTTGCTGTCCTTCGGCGCCTCGGCATTCGCATCGGGCTCCGGCTCGGGAGTAGTCGCCGGGCGGGGCGCAGCGAACGGCTTGAACATCGAGAAGGTCTGCTGGAACAGCTCCATGTTGCGGCGGACTTGCTCCTCCAACGGAGCAAAAGGAGTGCCGGACAGCGTATTGGCGATCTGCTTGCGGAACTTCTCCTGCTCCTGGGTCAGGGTCGCGATCGACTGCTCCAGATATTTCGGCACCACCATCTGCATGCTGTCGCCATAGAAGCGGATCAGCTGGCGAAGGAAGGTGGTCGGCAAGAGGTTCTGGCCGGCCTTGTTCTCCTGCTCGAAGATGATCTGCGCGAGCACGGAGCGGGTGATGTCGTCGCCGGTCTTGGCGTCATAGACCAGGAAATCTTCGCCGTCCTTGACCATGGCGGCGAGGTCTTCCAGCGTCACATAGGTGCTCGTTCCGGTGTTATAGAGCCGGCGGTTCGCGTATTTCTTGATGGTGGTGGGTTGGTCTGATTTCGCCATGGGCTCTCACTTGCAAACGCGGAGAACGGGTAACCTGTCGGGCAATGCCGCAGGGCGGGAAGAGTACGCAACGCAACAAAATAAGCATTTTCAAAGGGCTCACGCTACCGTTTTGTGCGGCACGGTTAATTGCAGAGCAAGATCGTGCTTGCGAAAACGCCAAGAACGCTATTTTGAATGCGCTGCGGTATGAATTCGGTGCCCAGCCGATTGACATGCCTCAACGACGTTAACAGGATGGCTGACGAGACTGGCGATCGCTTTCCAGCCCCGCCTGCCCCCATCACAAGAACCTCAAGCCCCAGGAGATGCCCATGTCAGACGATGTCGTCATCGTCAGCGCCGCCCGCACCCCGGTCGGAAGCTTCAACGGAGCGTTCGCGACCCTTCCCGCCCATGACCTCGGCGCCATTGCCATCAAGGCCGCGCTGGAGCGCGCCGGCATCGAGCCCGGCCGGGTCTCCGAAGTCATCATGGGTCAGATCCTGACCGCCGCCCAGGGCCAGAACCCGGCCCGCCAGGCTTCGATCGCCGCCGGCATTCCGGTGGAGAGTCCGGCCTGGGGCGTCAACCAGCTTTGCGGCTCGGGCCTGCGCACGGTTGCGCTCGGCTATCAGGCGCTGCTCAACGGCGATTCCGAGATCGTGGTCGCCGGCGGACAGGAATCCATGAGCATGGCCCCGCACGCCCAGCATCTGCGCGGCGGCGTCAAGATGGGCGGCCTCGAGCTGGTCGACACCATGATCAAGGACGGCCTGTGGGATGCATTCAACGGCTACCACATGGGCAACACCGCCGAGAACGTCGCGCGGCAATGGCAGATCACCCGCGCCCAGCAGGATGAGTTCGCGGTCGCCTCGCAGCAGAAGGCCGAGGCCGCGCAGAAGGCCGGCAAGTTCAACGACGAGATCGTTCCCGTCACCATCAAGACCCGCAAGGGTGACGTCGTCGTCAGCGCCGACGAATATCCGCGCCATGGCGCAACGATCGACGCGATGGCCAAGCTCAAGCCCGCCTTCGAGAAGGACGGCACGGTGACCGCGGGCTCGGCCTCGGGCATCAACGACGGCGCCGCCGCCGTGGTGCTGATGACCGCCAAGCAGGCCGCCAAGGAAGGCAAGAAGCCGCTCGCGCGGATCGTGTCCTGGGCGCAGGCCGGCGTCGATCCGAAGATCATGGGCTCGGGCCCGATCCCGGCCTCGCGCGCCGCGCTGAAGAAGGCCGGCTGGAGCGTCGGCGATCTCGATCTGATCGAGGCCAATGAAGCCTTCGCGGCACAGGCCTGCGCCGTCAACAAGGACCTCGGCTGGGACACTTCCAAGGTCAACGTCAACGGCGGTGCGATCGCGATCGGTCATCCGGTCGGCGCATCCGGCGCACGCGTGCTGGTGACGCTGCTGCACGAAATGCAGAAGCGCGATTCGAAGAAGGGCCTCGCCACGCTGTGCATCGGCGGCGGCATGGGTATCGCGATGTGTCTGGCGCGCGACTGATCTTACACGCAGCTGACGCGTGCGCCGCACACGTCAGCGCGTGCGTTGCACGCGACTAAAAAGGCGGCGGTTGCAAATCAAATATTCTTCGCAACCGCGCAAGCCTCGACTAAAGAGAAACGCCCGGCTCGATGCCGGGCGTTTTGTTCTTGATGTCCGTCAAACCAATCGCATAATCCCTAGCTAAAAACGATCACGTCAGAAAAGTCCGAAGAGTCCAAGGAAGAGGGAAGGAATACGACATGGCACGTGTTGCACTGGTGACGGGTGGTACGCGGGGCATCGGAGCTGCGATCAGCAAGGCGCTGAAGGCGGCCGGCTACAAGGTCGCGGCAAGCTATGCCGGCAACGATGCGGCGGCGGAGAAGTTCAAGGCCGAGACCGGCATCGCCGTCTACAAATGGGACGTCAGCAATTTCGACGCCTGCGCCGAAGGCGTGAAGAAGGTCGAGGCCGAGGTCGGCCCGGTCGACGTGCTGGTCAACAATGCCGGCATCACCAAGGACGGTGCCTTCCACAAGATGAGCCTCGAGCAATGGAACGCCGTGATCGGCACCAATCTCGGCTCGCTGTTCAACATGTCGCGCCAGGTGATCGAAGGCATGCGCGGGCGCAAGTTCGGCCGCATCATCAACATTTCCTCGATCAACGGGCAGAAGGGGCAGTTCGGTCAGGTCAATTATTCCGCGGCGAAAGCCGGCGAGATCGGGTTCACCAAGGCCCTGGCACTGGAGAACGCCAAGGGCGGCGTAACCGTGAACGCGATCTGCCCCGGTTACATCAACACTGAGATGGTGCAGGCGGTGCCGAAGGACGTGCTGGAGAAGGCGATCCTGCCGCTGATTCCGATCGGCCGTCTCGGTGAGCCCGAAGAGATCGCGCGCGCCGTCGTGTTCCTCGCCGCGGACGAAGCCGGCGCCATCACCGGCTCGACGCTGTCGGTCAACGGCGGCCAGTACATGGTGTGATGCGATCGCATCACGCAGGCTGATATTGTCCACACCGTCATGCCCGGGCTTGTCCCGGGCATCCACGGCCTTACAACAGCCGTCGCCACGGAAGAACGTGGATGGCAGGGACAAGCCCGGCCATGACGGAAACATTGGGCCGATGACTCCCCGCACTGCCACGCTGATCGGCTTGACCGCGATCCTGATGTGGTCGCTGCTGTCAGTGATGACGGTGGCGACCGGAAAGATCCCGGCGTTTCAGCTCGCTGCGATGACGTTTGCGATCGGGGGTCTCGTCGGTCTGCTGACCTGGATCGGGCGGAGCGAGGCGGCGAAAAGCCTTAAGCAGCCGCTCGTCGTCTGGGTCGTCGGCGTCGGCGGCCTGTTCGGCTATCACGCGTTGTATTTCCTCGCGCTGCGCTTCGCCCCTCCGGCGGAAGCCGGCCTCTTGAATTACCTGTGGCCGCTGTTGATCGTGCTGTTCTCGTCGTTCCTGCCGGGCGAGCGGCTGGCGGCGCACCACATCATCGGCGCCGTGCTCGGCCTCGTCGGCACCGTGCTGCTGTTCGCCGGCAACACCTCCGGCTTTGCCCCGGGAACTGTGCCGGGATTGATCGCAGCCTTCATCGCGGCGTTCGTCTGGGCGACCTATTCGGTGCTGTCGCGCCGGTTGAAAGCGGTGCCGACCGATGCGGTCGCGGGCTTCTGTCTTGCCACGGCCATATTGGCCGCGCTGATGCACGGCCTGCTTGAAACTACGGTCTGGCCGGAGACGGGCTTGCAATGGCTCTCGGTCATCGCGCTCGGCATCGGCCCGGTCGGTGCCGCCTTCTACGCCTGGGACATCGGCATGAAGCGCGGCGACATCCGCGTGCTCGGCGCGGCCTCCTATGCGACGCCGCTGCTCTCGACAGGATTCCTCATCGCTGCCGGCTTCGCCAAGGCCAGCGCCAACATCGCCCTTGCTGCGATCCTCATTGCCGGGGGCGGCCTGATCGCGGCCAAGGACATGGTGCTGCGGAAGCGCTGATTGGAAGCTACGGCTCCCAGCTGGGCGGCGCGAGCTCGAAGCCCGCGAACTCGAAAGCGGGCGCCACGGTGCAGCCGACCAGCGTCCACTCGCCTGTGGTTTCCGCCATCTGCCAGGCCAGCGCAGGCACGATCGCCTGCGGCCGCTCACCGCCGATCAGGTCGGTGCCGAGCCGCACCTCGTGCTGCGAGCAGCCGTCATGGGCAATGCGCAGCGTCAAGGGGCTGCCGGCGTAATAGTGCCACGTCTCCACTGCATCGACGCGATGCCAGTGCGAACGCTCGCCGCGCGCGAGCAGGAAGTAGATCAGAGTCGAGCGCGAACGCCCGTTGGCGTCCGTGCTCTGGTCGCGAAACGTCTCGCGATAATGTCCGCCTTCGGGATGCGGGCGGAGCTCGAGGCGTGCGATGATCTCGGCTGCGGTCGGCATCGATCCTCGTCGGGATGTGTGCTTCAGGACTTGTTCTTGCGCTCGCGCAGCTCGCCGAACACCGCAGCGGGATCCGCGCCCTTCATGTGCAGCTTGGCCGCGACCGCCGGTTCGTCGGCGCGCAGGAAGACGTTGGCGCGCTTCTCCTCACCGAGCAGGGAAGGAATGGTCGGCTGGTTCTCGGCGCGGAGCTTCGTCACCTCCGCAGCGCGCGCCTGCAGTGCCGCGTTGTCGGGCTCGATGGTGAGCGCGAACTTGACGTTGGAGGCCGTGTATTCGTGGCCGCAATAGAGCTTGAAGTCGTCGGGCAGGGCGCGCAGCTTCAGCAGCGAATCCCACATCATCGGATAGGTGCCCTCGAACACGCGTCCGCAGCCGATCGAGAACAGCGTGTCGGCGGCGAACACCGTCTTCTCGTTGTCGAACACGTAGGAGATGTGGTCGAGCGTATGGCCGGGCGTCTCGACGACACGCGCCAGCAGATTGCCGATCTTGACCACGTCGGCATTGGCGACGCGCAAGTCGACATTTGCGATCTTCGTGGTCTTGTCGTGCGGCGCGACGACGCGGCAATTGTATTTCTGCTTGAGCTCCGCGACCCCGCCGACATGATCGCCATGATGATGGGTGATCAGGATGTCGGTGAGCTGCCAGCCCTCGCGCTCCAGGGCCTTGAGGATCGGGCCGGCCTCCGGCGCGTCGATCGAGGCCGTCGCTTTGGTTTCCACATCGTGGATCAGATAACCGAAATTGTCATTTAAACAGGTGAAAGTACGAATTTCGGCGGCCATGTCATCTCCATCGCGCTCAGCCCCGTCCGACAAATATGGCGTTAACGTTGCGCAGGCAATGCAATATTCCGCGCGCAGCGGCGCCCTCGCGCATGTTACATTGCTGTCATGACCATCGACGTCGTCGACCTCCGCGAGTTCTATTCCCGCCGCCTCGGCATCGTGGCGCGGCAAATGATCAATCGCGGCATCAGGCAGCGCTGGCCCAACGCCGAGGGCCAGCGGGTCCTCGGCATCGGCTATCCCACACCCTATCTGGGGTTGTTCCGCGAGGACGCCGAGCGCTGCCTGGCCTTCATGCCGGCGGCCCAGGGTGTCCTGAAATGGCCGACGGGACGGCCGGCGCTGGCCTCGCTGGTGGACGAATTCTCACTGCCGCTCCCCGAGGCAGCGGTCGACCGCATTCTCCTGGTGCACGCGGTGGAGATGTCGGACGATCCGGCCGCGCTGCTGCGCGAGGTGTGGCGCGTGCTGTCGCCGTCCGGACGCGTCATCGCGGTGATTCCGAACCGGCGCGGGGTGTGGACCCGAACCGACAGCACGCCGTTCGGTCACGGCCGGCCCTATTCGCGCTCGCAGATCACCGAGCTGTTCCGCCAGACCTGGTTCACGCCGACCGCCTGGGGCGAGGCGCTGTTCATGCCGCCCTACGCCGGCGGCTGGGTGCTGAAATCGGCCCAGATGTGGGAGCGCGCCGGCGCCGCGCTGTCGCTGCCCTTTGCCGGCGTCCACATCGTGGAGGCGACCAAGCAGGTCTACCGCGCGATCCCCGCCAAGCGCGAGCGGGCGCGGCTGATTCCCTCGCTCGCCAAGCCCGTGCTGGTGCCGTCCTCGACGACGGTGACGCGCGGCTAGCAGCCTCGGCTCTCGCCGATTCAGCGGACCGACATCCTCAAAAACAAATCGTCCCGGCGAGGCCGGGACGATTCAAGTCGGAAAGTCAGAAAAGCTTACTCGCCCGAGGCGACTTCGTCGCTGGAAGCGACTGGAGCGGCTTCACGCTCCGGGCGCGGGCCATGCGGCCGGCGCCGCCGGCGCGGATAGCGCTCGCCGCCACCGCCGCCCTCGAAGCCGCCCTGACCGCCGTTCACCTGTGGCTGCGCGCCGGTGATGAAGGAGGGCAGACGGTCGACGCCGCCGGCATCGGCGATGACGGGCTGCGGCTGGTTGGCGGGTTGCGGCTGCGGCTGCGGCTGATATTGCGGCTGCGAACGGTGATCGCGTTCGCGGTGCTCGCGCGGCTGCTGGTTGTCACGTTGATAGGGCTGATTGTCGCGCGGCTGGTGATCACGCTGGTGATGATCGCGCTGGCCGTCGCGGTCGCGCATGAACGGCTGCTGCTGAGGCTGCGGGACGAAGCCGGGCTCCTGGCCGAAGGCCGAGAAATTCTCGCCGTCCTCGTCGCCGTCCTCGCTGCTGGCGACGGGCTCATCGCCGCGCGGCTGCTGGTTCTGACGGAACTGCTCCTGGGCCGCCGCGATCAGGCGGAAATAATGCTCGGCGTGCTGGTAGTAGTTCTCGGCTGCAACGGGATCGCCGGAGGAGCGCGCGTCACGCGCAAGCTGGAGATACTTTTCAGCGATGTGCGAAGCGGTGCCGCGAATCTTGATGTCGGGCCCATTGGACTCGTAGACCCGGGTCATCGGGTTCTGGCCGCGCCGGTTGTTGTTGTTATTGTTGTTGCGGTTGCGCATCCGCTGCTTGTTTTGACCGTTTCTCATGTCCTGCCTTTAATTCCAGCCCTAAAGGTTGCACGCATTACTGATTGCTAGGAGTGACCTGGTGACAGCGGTTCACACGACTCGCGCGCACCGCACGCCAGCGGATCCAACCCTGCCGATGTTCGTCGACCGTCGCGTTCAACAAAGACGCGTTCCCCACCCGCCAGCATTCATCGCCAGCGAACCCATTCATTTCGCCTGCCGAAACAAGCCCAGCTTTCTTGCGTTAGTCTTCAGGCGCAATATCAGGCTTTCGTTCACGTTGCGGTCGGAGAGCAGCGCAGCTCACTGGCCAATCGCGCTCAACAGGACCTGCGGCTTGGAACCTGTAAATCAGTAAAGCTCTCGCCCGAGAGCCCGGCTTTCACCCGTAGGTCTACGGGGCCGGCACCGATGTGTTGACCGGAACGTAGTCGTTCCCACGGGATATTCCAAGAGCTTTTTGCGGGCCAATCCGGCTTTTATGGGGGCATTTTTCGGGCCGATACGGCCCGCGGAATGCCCACCAGGTCTGCCTTGGGTGGCCTGTCCAATGACAACGCGGCGGCCCTCATCAAGGTTTCAATATTTTGGGCCTGACCCTGTCCGGCCTCGACGACCAGGGCGCCGCCGGGGGCGAGGCGCTCGCTCGCCTGCGGGATCAGGGTGCGGTAGGCATCATATCCGTCGTTGCCGCCGTCGAGCGCCAAATGCGGGTCGTGCTCGCGCACCTCGACGCTCAATTTCGGAATTTCAGCCGAGGGAATATAGGGCGGGTTCGAGACGATGAGGTCGAACGGGCCACGGAGCGCGGTGGCGTAGGAGCAGGCGACGAAGCCGGCACGGCCGGCGAGGCCGAGCGCGGCGGCATTGTCCCTGGCGGTTATGAGCGCGTTCTGGCTGAGATCGGTACCGACGCCGAACGCATCCGGAATTTCGTGCAGCAGCGCGAGCAGGATCGCGCCGGAGCCGGTGCCGATGTCGGCGATACGCGGCGGGTGAGAGGCCTGTCGTTCGCGAAGAATTTCGAGCGCAAGCTCGACCACGGTCTCGGTATCGGGGCGCGGCACCAGGGTCGCCTCCGACAGGCGGAACGGTAGGCCCCAGAATTCGCGCGTCCCGAGAATGCGCGCCACCGGCTCGCCGGCGATGCGGCGCTGCGTATGTTGCGCGAGCCGCGATGCTTCGGCCGCGGTGAGGGGACGGGCCGCCTGCGCAATCAGGCCGGTGAGGTCGAGGCCGAGTGCCGCACTGATCAGGATGCGTGCGTCGAGCTCGGCTTCGTCGAGCCCTGCCGATCTCAGTTGCGCAGCCAGCGCGCGCCGCGCGCTCTCGATGGATTGCCCGGTGAAGAGGTTGCTCACGCCTCAGGCCGCCGCGCCTTGCGCAGCGAGCTGTGCGGCCTGGTGCTCCGTCGTCAGTGCGTCGATCAATTCGCCGAGCGCTTCACCCGCGATCACCTGGGGCAGCTTGTAGAGCGTGAGGTTGATGCGATGATCGGTGACGCGCCCTTGCGGAAAATTGTAGGTGCGGATGCGCTCGGAGCGATCGCCGGAGCCAACCTTCTCCTTGCGCTCGGCCGAGCGCGCCGCCTCGACGCGTTGCCGCTCGGCGTCATAGATGCGCGAGCGGAGGATGTTCATGGCGGAGGCGCGGTTCTTGTGCTGCGAACGGCTGTCCTGCATCATCACCACGATGCCGGTCGGGATGTGGGTGATGCGGATCGCCGATTCGGTCTTGTTGACGTGCTGGCCACCAGCGCCCCCTGCGCGCATGGTCTCGATGCGCAGGTCGTCGTTCTTGATGTCGACGTCGACGTCCTCGACCTCGGGCAGCACGGCGACCGTTGCCGCCGAGGTGTGGATGCGTCCCTGTGTCTCGGTGTCGGGGACGCGCTGCACGCGGTGCACGCCGGATTCGAATTTCAGCTTCGAGAATGCGCCGCGGCCCTGGATCTCGGCGATGATTTCCTTGTAGCCGCCGACCGTGCCTTCGCTGGCGGAGATCACCTCGACCTTCCAGCCCTGCAAGCTGGCGAAGCGCTCGTACATCCGGAACAGGTCGCCGGCGAACAGCGAGGCCTCGTCGCCGCCGGTGCCGGCGCGGATTTCCAGCATGACGTTGCGATCGTCCATGGCGTCCTTGGGCAGGAGCGCGACGCGGATCTTCTGGACCAGTTCCTCGATTTTCGGCGCGAGCTCGTCGCGTTCGGCTTCGGCCATGCTCCGCATCTCGGCATCGGTGGCGGGATCGGCGATCAGCGCCTCGGTGTCGGCGAGCTCCTTGACGGCGGAGCGATAGGCCTTCACCGCCTCGATCAGCGGCGTGAGCTCGGCGAGCTCGCGCGTGATCTGCACGTAGCGCTCGGAGGCGAGCTGCCCGAGCGATTCGGCCTCGAGCGAGGCGTGATGCGCGAGCAGGACGTCCAGTTTGGCTTCGGGAAGTGACGACATCGGTTCAGTCTCAAAGGGCGGAAGGGGGCGAGGGCGGCGGGAAAGCGGGCGATCGGCCCGCTACAACGCAAGGCCCTCGGCCTCGGCAAATTCCGTCAGCTTCTGGCGGATCGAGACGCTGCCCGCGGGTGCATCCAGCAGAGGGCCCAGCATCGCTTCGGCCTTCTTGGCGTCGAGGTCGAGCACCATCGCCTTGACCGGGCCGAGCGCGGTCGCCGAGAGCGAGAGCGAGCGGTAGCCCAGCGCAATGAGCGCCAGCGCGCCGATCGGCTTCGACGCCATCTCGCCGCAGAGGGAGAGCGATTTCTGCGCAGCGTGGGCTTGGCGTGCGATGTCGCGCAGCGCGCGCAGGATCGGCGCCGACATGGTGTCGAAGCGCTCGGACACCTTGGCATTGCCGCGGTCGACCGCGAACAGGAACTGGAACAGGTCGTTGGAGCCGACCGAGATGAAGTCGACTTTCTTCAGGAGCTCGTCGAGCTGGTAGAGCAGCGCGGGCACCTCGACCATGGTGCCGATGTCGATTCGTTCAGGCAGCGTGTGGCCGTGCTGGCGCAGATATGTCAGCTCGCGCTCGACCAGCGCCTTGGCCGAGTCGAATTCGGCGACCTCCGAGATCATCGGGAACATGATGCGCAGCGCGCGGCCGCCGCCGGCCCGCAGCAGCGCGCGGATCTGGCCGCGCAACAGGCCGGGCCGATCGAGCCCGAGCCGGATCGCGCGCCAGCCGAGCGCGGGATTTTCCTCGATCACCGCTTCCATATAGGGCAGCGCCTTGTCGCCGCCGATATCGAGCGTGCGGAAGGTGACGGGCTTAGGTCCGGCGGCATCGAGCACGGTGCGATAGAGCGCGAGCTGGTCGCTGGTGCGCGGCAGGCTCTGGCCGACCATGAATTGCAGCTCGGTGCGGAACAGGCCGATGCCGGCGCTGCCGGTGTCCTCGATATGCGGCAGGTCGATGGCAAGACCTGCGTTGATCATCAGCTCGACCTTCTGGCCGTCCCGGGTGACGCAGGGCCGGTCGCGCAGCGCCAGATACTGTGCCTGGCGGCGGGCGCGGAAGCGCACGCGCTCGGCGAAGGCGGCTTCGATCTCCTGCGACGGGCGCACATAGATCGAGCCGGACGTGCCGTCGACGATGATGGCATCGCCGGGATCGGCGATGCCGGGCGCGTTCGGCACCTCGCCGACCGCAGGGATGCCCAGCGCCCGCGCCACGATCGAAACGTGCGAATTGGCGGTGCCTTCCTCCAGCACGATGCCGCGCAGGCGCTTGCGGTCGTAGTCCAGCAGCGCCGCCGGACCCATCGCACGGGCGATGACGATGGCGTTGTCGGGCAATTGTTCGCGCGAGGGTGCGTGATCCTGGCCGACCAGCTGCCGCATCAGGCGGTAGCCCAGGTCTTCCAGGTCGTGCAGGCGGTCGCGCAAATAGGGGTCGGTCGAGCGCAGCATGCGCGCGCGGGTGTCGGACTGCACGCGCTCGACCGCGGCTTCCGCGGTCAGGCCGGTCGCAACCGCCTCGTGCAGCTTGTGCGACCAGCCCTGGTCGTTGGCGAACATGCGGTAGGCTTCCAGCACCTCGCGATGCTCGCCGCCTTCGGCGACGTCGCCGCGCTCCAGCATGCGGTCGAGATCGGCACGCAGCTTGGCGAGCGCGGTATCGAGCCGCTTGATTTCCTTCGGCAGGTCCTCGGCGATGTAGTCCTTGATGACGACGCGCGGCTCGTGCAGAACGACATGGCCGAGCGCAATGCCCTCCGACAGGATGGCGCCGACTTTCTGCGCCGAATGGCGCGCCGCCGGTTCCTGGCCCGGCTGGGCCAGCGCGGACAATTCGCCCGAGGCGATCAGCTCGGCCAGCACCATCGCGGTGGTCTGGAGCGCCTCGAGCTCCTCCTCGACGTAATTGCGCTTGGCGCGGTTCTGCACCACCAGCACGCCGAGCGTGTTACCGGCGCGCAGGATCGGCACGCCGAGGAAGGAGTGATAGATTTCTTCGCCGGTCTCGGGGCGGAACGAGAAGGCCGGGTGGCTCTGCGCATCGCTCAAATTGAGCGGCGTCGCCTCGCTGGCGACGAGGCCGACCAGGCCCTCATGGGCGCTGAGCACGGTGTGGTGCACCGCCTCGCGGTTCAGACCTTCGGTGGCGTAGAGCTCGAGCGTGTTGTCGATGCGCAGCACGTAGACCGAGCACACTTCGGCCACCATGTTGGCGGCGATCAGCACCACGATCTTGTCCAGCCGCTCCTGGGCCGAGACCTGCTCCGCCATGGTCTCGCGGAGCCGTCTCAACAAGACGCGGGGACCTCCCGACGCGCTCCGCATGAACCGTCAATCTCCTCCGTCTGCCGGGCCCGGCGGTATCGGCCGGCGGCTGGACCAAAATTCCAGAAAAACAATCAAATTGTTTGTCCGGCGCAGGCACAAGCCCAAAATCCACGGGAAATTTAGCGCTCGTACCGAATCAGCGCCGCCTGAACTGGGACACAGTCTGCGGCAGCCCACCCTGTCCGCCGTATAGCGAATTGAGGCTTGTTTTGCCAAGCAAAACGCCTGCCAAACGCGAAGGTGTGTATACCTTCGCGTTTGCTGCGACCGCTAAGAGAAAATTAGCCTAAGCTTGGTCCGGAAAAGTGCGAAGCGGTTTTCCGGAAAGACCATGCTCAAACGGCAATCTGAAGCGCGACGAGGGTCGCGCTTTAGGCTTGGTCGAGGCCGTAGAGCGTGTGCAGGGTGCGCACCGCAAGCTCGGTATAGGCGGTATCGATCAAAACCGAGAATTTGATCTCGGAGGTTGTAATGGCCCGGATGTTGATGTTCCGTCGGGCGAGCGCCGAGAACGCCTGGGCGGCAACGCCGGCATGGCTGCGCATGCCGCTGCCGATTACCGAGATCTTGGCGACGTCGGTGGCGGTATCGAGCCGCGCATAGCCGATCTTGGCCTTGGCGGCGGTAATCGTGTCCTTGGCACGGGTGAAGTCCGCGGCCGGTACGGTGAAGGTGAGGTCGGTGGTCTTGCCGTCCTCGGAAACATTCTGCACGATCATGTCGACGTTGATGTTGGCATCGGCCAGCGGGCCGAAAATCGAGGCCGCAACGCCGGGCTTGTCCTCGATCTGGCGCACCGAGATCTGAGCCTCGTCCTTGGAGAAGGCGATGCCGGTGACGACGTGGTTTTCCATGATCTCCTCCTCGCCGCAGATCAGGGTGCCGGGCGGCTGGTTGGCATGCGGGTCGATATCCTCGGGCTTGTCGAAGCTCGAGCGGACGAAGATCGGCATGTTGTGGACCATGCCGAGTTCCACCGAGCGGACCTGGAGCACTTTGGCGCCCTGCGAGGCCAGTTCCAGCATGTCCTCGAACGCGATCTTGTCGAGCCTCTTGGCCTTCGGCACGATTCGCGGGTCGGTGGTGTAGACGCCGTCGACGTCGGTGTAGATGTCGCAGCGGTCGGCCTTGACGGCAGCGGCGATCGCCACGGCCGAGGTGTCGGAGCCGCCGCGGCCGAGCGTGGTGATGCGACCCGTCTCGGGGTTGATGCCCTGGAAGCCGGCGATGACCGCAACCTCCTTGCGCTCCCTGAAGCGCTTGATGATCTCGCCGCCGTCGATGTCCTCGATCCGGGCCGAGGCATGGGCGTCGCTGGTCTTGATCGGGATCTGCCAGCCCTGCCAGGAGCGGGCCTGGATGCCCATGCCCTGGAGCACGATGGCAAGAAGACCGGACGTCACCTGTTCGCCCGAGGCGACCACGGCGTCATATTCGCGCGCGTCGTGCATCGGTGAGGCCTCGGTGCACCAGGCGACCAGCTCGTTGGTCTTGCCAGCCATCGCCGAGACGACCACGGCCACTTCGTGGCCGGCATCGACCTCACGCTTCACATGGCGTGCGACGTTGCGGATACGTTCGATGTTGGCGACGGACGTGCCGCCGAATTTCATCACGAGGCGGCTCATGACGACGCGTGCATTCCTTCATAAGGATCAGTATGGTGGCCCGCACTGGACGGGTGCCTCGCGGACACCGACCGCGCGTATACAGAGCGGCGGGGCCGGGGGCAAGCGGGTTCCTGCGGGGGCCGGGGCGGGGGTAGTGGGTTAACCGAGATCATGGCGCGTTACATCGACGAGATCCTGCAGCCCGGCGAGCGGGTGCTGTATTCGACCAATGCGCACTGGATCTTCTACTTTCCGGCCATCGTGGCCTGGATCGCGGCGCTGGCCCTGCTCATCCTGTCGCGACAGGCGACCGTCGACTGGCTCGTTCTGCTTTGCCTCGCCGCCGCAGCTCTCGCGGCGCTGGCGGGCCTGTATTGGACCGTGAAGGGCTGGTTCCATCGCTTCACCACCGAGACCGACGTCACCAATCTCAGGGTCGTGCACAAGACCGGCTTCATCAAGCGCCGAACCTTCGAGATGGCGCTGGACAAGGTCGAGAGCGTCGACGTCGACCAGACCATTCTTGGACGTATTCTCAACTACGGCGACGTGACGATTCGAGGCGTCGGCGAGGGGATCGAGACGATCAAGACCATCGCCTCGCCGCTCGCTTTCCGTAGTTCGATCACCACGCGGTAGGACCGCGCCCAACCATGAGCATGCAGCAAAATACTTCCCTCTCCACCCAGCCGGGCTCGACCGTCGACGCCGCCGAGATCGCGAAATTCTCAAAGCTCTCGGCGGAGTGGTGGGACCCGAAGGGCAAGATGGCGCCGCTGCACCGGATCAACCCGCTGCGGCTCGGCTATATCCGCGACGCCGCCTGCCGCAAGTTCGAGCGTAATGTACGAAGCCTGAACTGCCTGGCCGGCCTGCGCGTGCTCGACATCGGCTGCGGCGCCGGCCTGCTCTGCGAGCCGCTGTCGCGCCTCGGAGCGCAGGTCATCGGCATCGATCCCTCCGTGAGCAACATCGCGGCGGCGAAGCTGCATGCCGACAAGAGCCATCTGGCGATCGACTATCGCTGCACCACGGTTGAGGAGATCGACCCGCGCGAGCGCTTCGACATCGTGCTGGCGATGGAAGTGGTCGAGCACGTCACCGACGTCGGCGTCTTCCTGAAGCGTTGCGCCGCGATGCTGAAGCCGAACGGCCTGATGGTGGTCTCGACGCTGAACCGCAACTGGAAGAGTTTTGCGCTCGCCATCGTCGGCGCCGAATACGTGCTGCGCTGGCTGCCGCGTGGCACGCATGAGTGGAACAAGTTCGTCACGCCGGACGAACTGACGAAATACCTGCTCGACAACCGCCTCGTCATCACCGAGCAAACCGGCGTCGTCTACTCGCCCTTCGCCGACAAATGGTCTCTGTCGTCCGACATGGACGTGAACTACATGGTGGTCGCTGAAGCGATGGTGTGAGGCTATCGGTCGGCGCGAGCATCGCTCCTATGACGTGGGCGTGATTGACCTGCTTGAGCGCAAGCGGCAGGTTGACTGTCTCTTCCTCGCGCCCGCCATCCCATGTTCACCATCGCCAGCCTCTGGATTCCCTTCACCATCATTGCCGCGCTCGGGCAGGTCGCGCGCAATGCGATGCAGCGGTCGTTGACCAAGCCGCTGGGGACCTGGGGCGCGACCAATATCCGCTTCCTGTTCGGCTTTCCGTTCTCGCTGCTGTTCTTGGGGTTGGTGCTGCTCGCGACTGGCGATCATCTGAGCGCGCCGCCGACCGTGTTCTGGCCGTGGCTGCTATTGGGCGCGCTCAGCCAGATCGTCGCCACCGGCCTGATGCTGCTCGCGATGAACGACCGCTCCTTCGTCGTGACGACGGCCTACCTGAAGACCGAGGCGATCCAGACCGCGATCTTCGGCTTCGTCTTCCTCGGCGACCACCTGACCTGGCTGAAGGTGCTGGCGATCGTGATCGCCACCATCGGCGTCGTCATCACCGCGCTCCGCCCCGGCGGCGAGAAGAGCTTTGCCGAGCTGAAGCCGACCATCACCGGCCTCGTTGCCGCGGCGGCCTTCGCGCTCTCCGCAGTCGGCTTTCGCGGCGCCATCATCAATGTGCCGGATGTCTCCTTCGTGACCGCGGCGTCGATCACGCTGGTGCTCGGCCTGTTCGTGCAGACGCTGGTGCTGACGATCTATCTGCTCTGGCGCGCTCCAAAAGTGCTGGAGGCGATCCTCGGCCTGTGGAAGCCCTCGATGCTGGCGGGCTTCACGGGCGCCCTAGCCTCGCAATTCTGGTTCCTGGCATTCGCGCTGACGGCCGCCGCCAATGTCCGAACGCTCGCTTTGGTCGAGGTGCTGTTCGCACAAGCCGTCGCCTACTACTCGTTCAAGCAGCCGATCGCGCGGCGCGAGATTCTTGGCATCGCGCTGATCGTGATCGGCGTGGCGGTGCTGGTGGGGGCCTAATTCCGGTCTTCCGGCAGGGTCGGCAGCGGCGACACCTCGATGCCTTCCTCGATCAGCGACTTCGCTTCTTCGGGCGATGCCTCGCCGTAGATCGGGCGGTGCTCCTTGTCGCCGTAATGCATGGCCCGGGCTTCGTTCGCAAAACGCTCGCCGACATTGTCGGCGTTCTTGACGATGTGATCGCGCAGCTCCTTGAGCTTGGCGCGCAACTCGCGCTCCTGTGCCATCAGCAACGAGGTCGGCCCTGACGGCGCAGCCTCGGGCGTGGTCGCAGCCACTGGCTCCGGCGGTGGCGTGGCGCGCCCGCGCCCTTTCTTGCCGACGATGCGCGGCGCCATGATGGCCTTGCCGACCTTGGCTGAGCCGCAGATCGGGCAGGTCACGAGCTTCCGCCTCACCTGCGAATCATAGGCCGACGAGCTCTGGAACCAGCTCTCGAAGTCGTGGTCGCGGTCGCAGCGTAGCGCGTAGCGGATCATGCCGATCCCCGCACGAGGTGCAAATGGTCCGGTCCCGCCTTGGGATCGGAGACGCCGAAGCGGCGGCCGTGCTGGAGCGAGGGAATCGCCCGGCGCGCGGTCTCGACCTTGGCCGGATCGATCTTGGCCATGATGATGCCGGGCTCGACGTCGCCCTCGGCGAGGATCTCGCCCCAGGGGTCGATGATCAGCGAGTGACCATAGGTCTCGCGCTTGTTCTCGTGCAGGCCTGCCTGCGCCGCGGCAAAGATGAAGCAGCCGGTCTCGATCGCGCGGGCACGCAGCAGCACGTGCCAATGCGCTTCCCCGGTCTTGCGGGTGAAGGCCGACGGCACAGTGATGAAATAGGCGCCGCTTTCGGCCAGCGCTCGGTACAGCGCAGGGAAGCGCACGTCGTAGCAGATCGTCAAGCCGACGCGGCCCCAGGGCAGATCCGAGATCACCGCGGTCTCGCCCGGCTGGTAATTGGCGGATTCGCGATAGCTCTCGCCGTCCGGCAGCTCGATGTCGAACATGTGGATCTTGTCGTAGCTCGCGAGCACGTTGCCCTCGGGCCCGATCAGGAAGGAGCGGTTGACCGCCTTCTCCGGCGAGAAGCGCAGCGCCAGCGAGCCGACATGGAGGTGAATTTTCAGCTCCGCCGCGAGCGCCCGGTAGGCCCTTAGCGAGGTGTCGTCCTCTTCGCTCTGGAGATGCTCGAACAGCGCCTTGCGGTTCAGCTGCATCATGTTGCTGACCTCGGGTGTCTGCACGTAATCGGCGCCAGCGGCCGCAGCCTGCCGGATCAGCTTCGTGGCCTGTTCGAGGCTCGGCCCGGGCATCAGCCCGGTGCGCATCTGCACCATGGCGGCCGTGAACGTGCGGTTCTCGCTCATGACGTGGCCTTCACGCTTTCGAGCATGCCATCGAGCTTACCTTCGCGGTCGAGCGCATAGAGGTCGTCGCAGCCGCCGACATGGGTGCCGCCGATCCAGATCTGCGGGAAGGTCGAACCCTGGCCGGCACGGCCGTACATGTCCTGGCGCCAGGACGGGTTCTTGGCGACGTCGAACTCGGTGAAGGCCGCCTTCTTGCGGGTCAGCAGCGACTTGGCGGCGGAACAATAGCCGCAGCCCGGCCGGGTGTAGATCTCGACAGCAGCAGTCATTTCGTCTGGCGCTTTCATGACATGAATTCGTTGAATTATATGGGACGGGGGCCGCTCTCGACAACCCGGGCAAAGACCAGCACGTCGACTTGGGCCGCCTTGGCGCGGAGCAGGGCTCGCGCGCAGGCATCGAGCGTCGCCCCTGACGTCAGGACATCGTCGATCAGGACAACGCGGCGGCCCTGGACCTCGGCCCGACGGTCGGGAGATACCTGGAATGCGCCCTGCACATTGGTGGCGCGCTGGGCCCGTGACAGGCCGATCTGCTGCTCGGTGGCACGCACCCGCCTCAGCACGTCGCCTCGTACCTTGACCCCGCCCTGCCGCTCGATCACACGGGCGAGGGCTCCGGACTGGTTGTAGCGGCGCCGCCAGGCCCTTCGCCAATGCAGGGGCACGGGCACCAGCATGTCGGCGCCGGTCAGCAACTCGCGCCCCGCGCGCGCCATCCAGCGGCCCATGGCAGGCGCCAGATCGGTGCGGTCCTGGTACTTCAGCGCATGCACCAGCGAGCGTGCGACGTCGTCATAGCGCACAGCCGCGCGGGCCCGCTGATAGGCTGGCGGGCTCGCGATCGCCTCCATCGACAGCATGTCGGGGCCGGGATCATAGACGAAGGGAATGCCGAGCCGCGGGCAATAGGGCCGTTCGATGAACGACAGCCGGGCCCAGCACGAGGCGCAAACGCCTTCGCCGTCGACCGGCTCGTGGCAGGATACGCACTGTGTCGGCAGCGCGATGTCGAGCGCCAGCCGCGCCGCCCGCGCCAGCACGTGGCGGCCGGCCGTCCACGCGGCGCGCAGCGGTGCAGCGATGGAACGGGAAGGGGCGGTGTCGGCTTCCATGTGGGGAGGCTAACGCTGCACGCGGCGGATTGCCAGAACCGTGGAGATCGGCGTAACCAGCGGCATGGCCCAACACCCCCAAACCCCGCCTGCTTTGTTCGATCGCGCCTTGCTGCAAGCACGGCAGCGGCGTGCGCAGGCGCAGGGTGCCGTGACCTTCCTGCTCGACCGCGCTGCCGAGGACATGTCCGACCGGTTGGCGGCAGTGATGCGGGAGTTTCACGCTCCGACCGATCTCTGGACGCCCGGCGTGGGGCTGGTGGCGTTGCGCACGCGGCTTCCCGCCATCGAACACATCGCGCTCGACGCGGCCGGCGCGGAGAGGCTTCCCTTCGCGCCGGAAAGCCTGGACCTCCTCGTCTCGGCGCTGGCGCTGCAATTCGTCAACGACCTGCCGGGCGTGCTGGCGCAGATCCGGCGGGCGCTGAAGCCGGACGGGCTCCTGCTCGCCGCGATGATCGGCGGCGACAGCCTCACCGAGCTGCGGCAGGCCTTTGCCGCGGCGGAAGCCGAATGCGAGGGCGGCGTGTCGCCGCGTGTCGCGCCGTTTGCGGACCTCCGCGATATCGGTGCGCTGCTGCAGCGGGCGGGCTTTGCCTTGCCGGTGACCGATGTCGATCGTGTCGTGGTGCGCTATGGCAATGCGTTCGCCTTGATGCAGGATCTCCGCCGCATGGGCGCGGCCAATGTGTTGATCGAACGCCGCCGCACACCGAGCCGGCGCGCGACGCTGTTGCGGATGGCCGAAATCTACGCGGAGCGCTTTGCCGATGCCGACGGCCGCATCCGCGCGACGTTCGACATCATCTGGCTCTCTGGCTGGGCGCCGCATGCGAGCCAGCAGCAGCCGCTGAAGCCAGGATCGGCGAAAGCGAGCCTGGCGGAGGCGGTGAAGAAGGCCGGGAAGGAGTGACGCGTGTCCCGGACGCGCTGCAGCGTTCTAACGCTGCTGCGCAGAGCCAGGACCCGGTCTGCGCCCTGGGGCCCCGGCTCTGCAGCGCTTCGCGCTGCGTCCGGGGTACAGTGCAATCACATCAGCAAATCGATCAGATGCGGGATCAGCGGAATATCCGCCGGCGGCATCGGGTAGTCGCGCAGCTTGTTGGCGCGGACCCAGGCAAGGTTCTGGCCTTCGCGTGCGGTGACCATTCCCTCCCAACGCCGGCAGATGTAGAGCGGCATCAGGAGATGGAAGGTCTCATAAGCGTAGCTGGCGAAGGTCAACGGCGCGAGGCACGGCTCGGCGACTTCGATGCCGAGCTCCTCATGCAGCTCGCGGATCAGGCTCTGCTCCGGCCGCTCGCCCGGTTCGCACTTGCCGCCGGGGAATTCCCAAAGGCCCGCCAGCGCCTTGCCTTCGGGGCGCTGCGCGATCAGGACGCGTTTGTCGGCGTCGACGAGCGCGCAGGCCACCACCAGTGTCAGTTTGAGATCGGCCATGCGTGGTCGTCGCTCGCTGATGATCGTCCGCAACGGTTTGTTAACCTCGTTGCGGTCCATGTTTCCAAGGTCTCCATAAGTCATATTTAATCCACGGTTCCTAGTGTGGGAACGCTTAAACCACACCAGGTCCGACCCATGCGCACTGCGCTTTCCGTTCTCTTCCGCCGGTTAGTCCACGACCGGCGCGGCAATATCGCGGTGATTTTTGCTCTCGCCTGCGTTCCGGTGATCAGTGCGATCGGCTGCGCCATCGATTATTCGCGCGCGACGCTGACCCGGTCCAAGCTTCAGGCTGCCGCCGATGCGGCCAGTGTCGGCTCGATCGCCAAGGCCTCGCCCGGCTTCAAGGCCGCCGGCAACATGACTGCGGACGGCTCCATTTCGGTCGGCGTTACGGACGCCCAGAACATCTTCGATGCCAATCGCGCCAATCTGACCGGCTACACGCTGACGGGCCTCACGCCGACCGTGGTCAAGTCCGGCTCGACCGTCACTGCGACGGTTTCGTTCACCGCAACTATGAACACCATGTTTCTCGGCGTGATCGGCAAGTCCGCGATGACCTTGAGTGGCACGTCGAAGGCGACGGCCAGCATGCCGCTCTATATCGATTTCTATCTGCTGCTGGACAATTCTCCGTCGATGGGTGTCGGCGCGACGCCGAGCGACGTGCAGAAGATGGTCAACAACACGTCCGATAAGTGCGCTTTCGCCTGCCACGACCTCAACGACAAGAACAATTATTACGACCTGGCCAAGAAGCTTGGCGTGACCACCCGGATCGACGTACTTCGGAGCGCCACGCAGTCCTTGATGGATACGGCAAACGCCACTCAGACCTATTCAAACCAGTTCAGAATGGCGATCTATGATTTCGGCGGCTCTGCAAGCTCGCTCGGTCTGCGCAGTCTGTTTTCGTTGTCGTCCTCTCTCTCCAGCGCCAAAACGGCGGCCGGCAACATCGACTTGATGTCGGTGAACGGCCAGAACGAGAATAACGATCAGGATACCCCATTCACCGCGGTCTTTCCTGCGATCAACGGCCAGATCAGCTCCCCCGGAAGCGGCACCTCGTCCAGTCCGCTCAAATACCTGTTCTTCGTGTCCGATGGCGTCGCCGACGAGAGTAACACCGGGTGCCTGAAACCGCTCTCGGGCAGCACGCGCTGCCAGTCACCGCTCAACCCTGCGCTTTGCAAGACGATGAAGGATCGCGGCATCAAGATCGCTGTGTTGTACACGACCTATCTCGCGCTGCCGACCAACTCCTGGTACATGAAATGGATCGACCCGTTCAATGCCGGCCCCTATGGCCCGTCGCCGAACAGCCAGATCGCACAGAACATGGAGAGCTGCGCTTCGCCGGGCCTGTATTTTGAGGTCAGCCCGACGCAGGGCATCTCGGACGCCATGAACGCGCTGTTCAAGAAGGCGGTTGCCGACGCAAGGATCTCGGGGTGATTGCTTGGACGCATTCCGGGTTCTCGCTTCGCGAGCCCCGGAATGACACCGTGAGGCCCTACGACCTGTAATCCCCGTTGATCGCCACATATTCCTTGGTGAGATCGCAGGTCATGACGCGGTCGCGGCCCTTGCCGAGGCCGAGCGAGACCAGAATCGCGATCTCCGGCGCCTTCATCGCTTCCGACACCTGGGCCTCGTCATAGGACGGATCGCGCGCGCCGCTTTTGGCGACGCGGATGCCGTTGAAAGAGATCGAGAGCTTGTCGCGATCGGCGGGTTCTCCGGCCTTGCCGACGGCCATCACCACGCGGCCCCAATTGGCGTCCTCGCCGGCGATCGCGGTCTTCACCAGCGGCGAGTTCGCGATCGACATCGCGATCTTGCGGGCGGAGACCTTGGTCTTGGCGCCCTCGACGGTGATCCGGACCAGCTTGCGCGCGCCTTCGCCGTCGCGGGCGACCTGCTCGGCGAGATTGGCGAGCACCTGGTTGAAGGCCTTGACGAAGGTCTTCAGGCGCGGATCGCTGGCGCGGCTGATCTTCGGTGCGCCCTGCGCGGCGGCAGCGCCGGTCGCAAACGCCAGCAGCGTGTCGGAGGTCGAGGTGTCGCCGTCGATCGTCACCGCATTGAACGTGTCCTCGACGCCGGCCTTGAGCAGGGCCTGCAGTGCGGCGGGCGCGATCGGCGCGTCGGTGAAGATGAAGGACAGCATCGTCGCCATGTCGGGTGCGATCATGCCGGCGCCCTTGGCCATGCCGTTGATGGTGACCTTGGCCTTGCCGAGCTTGACGGTCGCGGTCGCGACCTTCGGGAAGGTGTCGGTGGTCATGATCGCCCTGGCCGCGGCGAGATAATCGCCGGGCTCGGCGGTTTCGGCGAGACGGCCGAGCACGCCGTCGAACTTGGTGGCGTCCAGCGGCTCGCCGATCACCCCGGTCGAGGCCAGGAAGATCTCGCTCTCGCTGCAGCCGACCGCCTTGGCCGCGATCTTCGCGGTCAGCGCGGTCGAGGCGCGGCCGGTCTTGCCGGTGAAGGCGTTGGCATTGCCGGAATTGACGACGAGCGCGCGCGCCTTGCCGCCCTTCAGCTTGGCGCGGCACCATTCCACCGGGGCCGAGGGGCACTTCGACTTGGTGAAGACGCCGGCGACCGCAGTGCCCTTGTCCATCACCGCCAGCAGCACGTCGGTGCGGTTCTTGTAGCGGATGCCGGCTTCGGCCGTCGCAAGACGGACGCCCGCGATCACGGGCATATCAGGGACGGTTTTGGGGGCGAGGGGAGAGACGGAGGAGGACATCGCGGGCGCCTTGGTAGGGTCTGGACATGCAGATGGCCGGGGGAGCCCCGGCCATTGCGACGTTAGATACTCTTGGCGTCCGCGAAGTGACAGCGAATTCTTACTTCTTCGCCGGCGGCGCCATCTTGCTGTCTGACGGCTTGGCGTCCTTGGAGGCATCCGCCGCCGGCTGGTCCAGCCGCTCGACCTTGGCTTCGGTGCGCAGCTTGGCGACATACTCGGCCTGGGCCTTGCGGGTCACGTACTGCTCGATCTGGGCCTTGACCTGCTCGAAATCGGGCGCCTTGCGGCTGCGCTTTTCCTCGACCTTGATGATGTGCCAGCCGAACTGCGACTTCACGGGGTCGGAGATCTTGCCGGGTTCCAGCGAGAAGGCCACGGCCGAGAATTCCGGCACCATCTGCTCCTTGGTGAAGAAGCCGAGGTCGCCGCCGTCGGCGGAGCCCGGATCCTTGGACTTCTTCTTGGCGAGCTCGGCGAAATCGGCGCCCTTCTCGAGCTCGGCCTTCACCGCCTTGGCCTCGTCCTCGGTCTCGACCAGGATGTGGCGGGCGCGCACCTCCTGCTCGCCGGTGATCTGCTTGGAAGCCTCCTCATAGACCTTCTTCATGGCGTCCGGCGTGGTGGCGGCCTTGCCCTCGTTGGCGAGCAGGCTGTCCATCAGAAGCCGGTTGCGGGCGAAGGCGAGCCGCTTCTTGAACTCCTCGCTGTCGGCGATTTTCTTGTCTTCGGCAGCCTTGCTGACGATCTTCATGTCGATCAGGAACGAGAGGACGTTCTCATCCTTGGTCGCCGGGTCCATCTGGGCGAGGCTCGGCCCGAGCTCCTCCTCGGCCATGGTGACGTCGCTCTTCTTGATTTCCGCGCCGTTGACCTTCGCCAGCACCGGATCATCGGCGGCCCGGAGCGGGCCCGCAAACGCCAGGGACAGCGCCAGGGCGAGGCTGCCAGCCAGGGCGGACGCGTTGCGGAAGCGCTGGCCGGTGATTACCGGGAACGAGGCGGTCATGGAAAATCCTTATGTTGAAGCAGGGGGCTGCTCGAGCGGGGCGGACACTCGCCCAATCAGGGGGGCTTGGCAACGCGAAAAGTCTGTCAAAATGATGAATTAGCCGCAATGCGCCCGCCGTTGACAAGGCCCTGACCGGGCCATATCTCTGCCCGGTCGCGACCATGGCGATGGCGTTTATTTTGCTGCGTTTTTGGCCGTTGAACCCAGACTTGCCCAATTCCCACCCATATGGCGGATGACCCCGCAGTCCGGGCTCTGACGCCGCGAAGCGTCACGGTGAGTTGATAGGCAGGCGGGGAACAACTTCTTGGGCCCAACGCGGTTAAATCGCGAACACAGGAACTAGGCATGATCGGCGCGCTCGCCCGCAAGTTTTTCGGCTCCGCCAACGACCGGCGGGTGAAGGGATATCAGTCCCGCGTCAACGCGATCAACGCGCTGGAGCCTGAGCTCGCCAAGCTTTCCGACGAGGCGCTCAAGGCCCGCACCGCGGAATTCAAGCAGCAGCTCGCGAACGGCAAGACGCTCGACGACTTGCTGGTCCCCGCCTTCGCCACCGTGCGCGAGGCCGCCAAGCGCACGCTCGGCCAGCGCCATTTCGACGTCCAGCTGATCGGCGGCATGGTGCTGCACGAGGGCGACATCGCCGAGATGAAGACCGGCGAAGGCAAGACGCTGGTCGCAACGCTTGCGGTGTATCTGAACGCGCTCGCCGGCAAGGGCGTCCACGTCGTCACCGTCAACGACTACCTCGCCCGCCGCGACTCCGGCTGGATGGGTCAGATCTACAGCTTCCTCGGCATGACCACCGGCGTCATCGTGCACGGCCTCGACGATGCCGAGCGCAAGGCGGCCTATGCCTGCGACATCACCTACGGCACCAACAACGAATACGGCTTCGACTATCTCCGCGACAACATGAAGTACCGGCTCGAGGACATGGTCCAGCGGCCGCACTTCTTCGCCATCGTCGACGAAGTCGACTCCATCCTGATCGACGAAGCGCGCACGCCACTGATCATCTCCGGTCCGCTCGACGATCGCTCCGACTTCTACAACACCATCGACGGCTTCCTGCCCAAGCTCGACAAGACCGACTACGAGGTCGACGAGAAGCAGCGCACGGTGACGCTGACCGAAGGCGGCATGGAGAAGATCGAGACGCTGCTGCGCGATGCCGGCCAGCTCAAGGGCGAATCGCTCTACGACGTCGAGAACGTCTCCGTCGTGCACCACATCAACCAGGCCCTGCGCGCCCACACGCTGTTCACGCGCGACAAGGACTACATCGTCCGCGACAACGAGGTCGTCATCATCGACGAATTCACCGGCCGCATGATGCCGGGCCGCCGCTATTCGGAAGGCCTGCACCAGGCGCTGGAGGCCAAGGAGCACGTCCAGGTCCAGCCCGAGAACCAGACGCTGGCCTCGATCACCTTCCAGAACTACTTCCGCATGTACGAGAAGCTGGCGGGCATGACCGGCACCGCCGCGACCGAAGCGGATGAATTGTTCGACATCTATAAGCTCGAGGTCGTGGAGATCCCGACCAATCTGTCGATCGCGCGCCTCGACGAGGACGACGAGGTCTATCGCACCCACAAGGAAAAATATCAGGCCATCCTCGCCGAGATCGAGCGGGCCAATGCGCGGCTGCAGCCGGTGCTGGTCGGTACCGCCTCGATCGAGAAGTCGGAAGTGCTGGCCGATTTCCTCAAGAAGAACGGCTACAAGCAGATCGATTTCGGCAAGGAGGGCGCGCTCGACAAGCTCTATGCCGCCGCCCGCGCCGGCAAGCCGGCCAAGCTGTTCGCGGTGCTGAACGCGCGCTTCCACGAGCAGGAAGCCTATATCGTCGCAGAGGCCGGCGTGCCCGGCGCGATCACGATCGCCACCAACATGGCCGGCCGCGGCACCGACATCAAGCTCGGCGGCTCCCTGGAGATGCGCATCCAGCAGGAAACGGCCGGCATCACCGACGAAGCCGAGAAGGCCAAGAAGATCGAGCAGATCAAGGCCGACATCGAGCATTTCCGCGACATCGTGCTGAAGGCCGAGGAGACCGTCGAGGTCGAGCCGGCCAAGGGAAGCAAGCCCGCCAAGACCGTGAAGAAGCCCGGCGGCCTCTACATCATCGGCTCCGAGCGCCACGAATCCCGCCGCATCGACAACCAGCTGCGCGGCCGTTCCGGCCGTCAGGGCGACCCCGGCCGCTCGAAGTTCTTCCTGTCGCTGGAAGACGATCTGATGCGCATCTTCGGCTCGGATCGCCTCGACAGCATGCTGCAGCGTCTCGGCCTGCAAGAGGGCGAGGCCATCATCCATCCCTGGATCAACAAGGCGCTGGAGAAGGCGCAGCAGAAGGTCGAGGCGCGCAACTTCGACATCCGCAAGAACCTCCTCAAGTTCGACAACGTCCAGAACGACCAGCGCAAGGTGATCTTCGATCAGCGCGTCGAGCTGATGAAGGACGAGAGCGTCGCCGAGACGGTCGCCGACATGCGCCACGCCTTCATCGACGACCTCGTCGCGAAGCACGTCCCCGAGCATGCCTATGCCGAGCAGTGGGACGTCGCGGGTCTGAAGGACGAATTGAAGCGCGTGCTCGATCTCGACCTGCCGGTCGACGAATGGGCCAAGGAAGAGGGCATCGCCGACGAGGAGCTGCTCAACCGCATCGAGACCAAGGCCGACGAGCACATGGCGGCGAAGGTCGCGCAATGGGGTCCCGACGTGATGCGTTACGTCGAGAAGACCATCCTCTTGCAGACGCTCGACCATCTCTGGCGCGAGCACCTGATCATGCTCGACCATCTGCGCCAGGTCATCGGCCTGCGCGGCTACGGCCAGCGCGATCCCTTGCAGGAGTACAAGACCGAAGCCTTCAATCTCTTCCAGGAGATGAGCGCTCACTTGCGCGAGGCGGTCACGGCGCAGCTGATGCGTGTCGAGATCGTCCCGCCGGAGCAGGAAGCCCCGGTGCTGCCGCCGATGGAGGCGCACAAGTTCGATCCGAACACCGGCGAAGACGAGATGGCCCTCGCCAGCGTCACCCTCGGCGCCCAGGCTACCGACGCTGCGCTGCGCGATCCGAAGAACCCGACGAGCTGGGGCAAGGTCGGCCGTAACGAGGACTGCCCGTGCGGTAGCGGCAAGAAGTACAAGCACTGCCACGGGCGGTATGCGTAGTGATTAGGTGATGCTGTCATGCCCCGCGAAGGCGGGGCATCAAGTACCCCCCAGCCTTTCGGCTCAATCACAATCGTCTCTGGAATACTGGATCGCCCGCCTCCGCGGGCGATGACAGTTGAGGGTGTAGCTCGCGCTCAATTCGAGCTATCGATCAAGCTCTCCAGCAGCCGCTTCAATTCGCTCGTCGATTTGTCGCCGTAGCTCTCCAGGATGTGCTCCTCCTGGTCGACCGCGAGCGAGTTGAGCTTCTTGCACAGCACCTTGCCGCGGTCGGAGATGAACATCAGCACCTTGCGGCGGTCGTTCGGGTCCTGCACGCGATAGACCAGCGTGTCGGAGACCATGCGGTCGATCATCTTGGTCAGCGTCGGATGGTTGAGCAGCACGGCGTCCGCAAGCTCGCCCATCGAATGGCCCTCGCCATCCGACAGCACTTTCAGGATGCGCCATTGCTCGACCGGCACGCCTTCCTTGCTCAACCGCAATTCGAGCTGCCGGTTGATCTCCCGGTTGGCTTGCGCGAGCAGGTAGGCGAGATGTTCGGTGATCGGGGAGTTTTCTTTCGACGGTTTTGCCACGGCTAAGACTTCGTCTTGACCCAAATGAGTGAATGTCTTGCAAACAATGCTGCATCTATATGCACTTCAATTCTTGAATATTCAATATTTTCAAAATAGGATCATTGCCCAACAAAAGGGCGGAAGCCGCGGCCGCCTGCTCAATGTGCTTTCAAGTCTGGTCTCAGACAGGAGTTGGCGTGCACGCGACGGTAAACTTCCCGGCTCACGGCGGTCCGGCGTTGCCGCCGTCCTTGCTGTTCAGGAATTTGTCGTCATCGGCGGCGGATTTCGACCTGTCTCCGGTCGATGCGCATTTCATGAGGCGGCGCGGCGCGCGCAGCAAGCTGCGCATCGGCAATTTCCTCACCTTCACCGGCTCGCCCGGAATCTGGGGCCCGACCTCAACCAACAGCGCGATGCTCGCGGTTGCCGAGATCAACAAGCGCGGCGGCATTCTCGGCCGCGAGCTCGAACTGTCGATCTACGATTCCGGCGGACCGATCGAGGAGGTGGTGCGCCGTGCCGAGCAGGCGATTGCACTCGACGAGGTCGACCTCATCATGGGCTCGCATATCAGCGCGGTCCGCGTCGCACTGCGCAAGGTCACCGGCAACCGCATCCCCTACATCTACACGCCTGTCTATGAGGGCGGCGAGCGCACGCCGGGCGTCATGGCGATCGGTGAGACGCCGCGCTGGCAGAGCCGGCCGGCGATCCATTGGCTCGCGGACGTCAAGAAGGCGGCGCGCTGGTACCTGATCGGCAGTGATTACGTCTGGCCCTGGCAGTCGCATCGCGCGGTCAAGCGCTACATCAAGGAGGCGGGCGGCCAGGTCGTCGGCGAGGAGTTCGTACCCGTAGGCGAGGACAATCACGAGCCGCATCTGGCGCGGATCCGTGCCGCCAAGCCGGATGTGGTGCTGATCTCGCTGATCGGCACCGACAGCATCACCTTCAACCGCGCCTTCGCCGAAGCGGGCCTTGCCACCTCGACGCTGCGGCTTGCAGGTGCGATGGACGAGACCGTGCTGCTCGGCATCGGTGCCGACAACACCGAGAATCTGTTCTGCGCCTCCGGCTATTTCAACGGCCTGGTCTCGCGCGCCAATGACGAGTTCCTCGGTGCCTATTATTCCATGTTCGGTGCCAACGCGCCGCCGGTCGGCTCCGTCGGTCAGTCGAACTATGAGGGGCTGCGCTTCCTGGAATCCGTCGCCAACCGTGCCGGATCATTGGCCTTTCGTCCGCTGCTGAAGGCCGCGCGGAACACCGTCTACTCGGCGGGCCGCGGTCCCGTGACGCTTCGCGACGGCCGTGCCGAGATGCCGATGTACCTCGCTGAAGCCGACGGTCTCGACTTCAAGATCATCAAGACGCTCTGAGCGACGGCTGCCGATACGCCGCAGCGCTCTCGCGAAATAATAGTTGAAAAGGAAAATATTTCCGTCTCTAGTAACCACGTGAAGCCGGTTGACCCGCACCCCCCAAGGCGAGGGCGAGAGGCTTCCATCAGTGCCAGGGATCAAGAAGCCTTCAAGGAGAGCGCCGTGACAGTTGCCCTTCCCACGCCAGCCCAACTTCGCAGTGTCGCCGAGCAGTGCGGCCTTTCGCTCACCGATGATGACGTCGCCTCGTTCCGCGGTCTCATGCAGGGCTCGATCGAAGCCTACAATCTCGTTGCCGCGATGCCGGACGAATTGCCCGAGGTGAAATATCCGCGCACGCCGGGCTATCGGCCCTCGGCCGAAGAGAACCCGCGCAATGCCTGGTATCGCAAGTCGACCGTGAAGGGCGCCGCCAGCGGCAAGCTCAAGGGCAAGACCGTTGCACTGAAGGACAACATCATGCTGGCCGGCGTGCCCATGACCAACGGCTCGTCGACGCTGGAAGGCTATGTGCCCGATTTCGACGCCACGATCGTCACGCGCATGCTGGATGCCGGCGCCGAGATCAAGGGCAAGGTGCATTGCGAGCATTTCTGCCTGTCCGGCGGCAGCCACACCGGCTCCTACGGGCCGGTGCATAATCCGCACAAGATGGGCTACTCGGCCGGCGGTTCGTCCTCGGGATCGGGCGTCGTGGTCGCGCTCGGCGAGGTCGACATGGCGATCGGCGGCGACCAGGGCGGCTCGATCCGCATGCCGTCGTCGTTCTGCGGCATTTACGGCATGAAGCCGACCTGGGGCCTCGTTCCCTACACCGGCATCATGCCGATCGAGATCTATGTCGATCACACCGGCCCGATGACCGCGACCGTCGCCGACAATGCGCTGCTGCTCGAGGTGCTCGCCGGCGATGACGGCTACGATCCCAGGATCAAGGCCCCGAAGGTCGAGGAATACACCAAGGCGCTCGGCCAGGGCGTCAAGGGCATGAAGATCGGCATCCTCAAGGAGGGTTTCGAGCAGCCGACCGCCGAGTCTGCGGTGAACGAAAGCGTGCGCGAGGCCGCAAAGCGCTTCAAGGATCTGGGCGCCACTGTCGAGACCGTCTCGATTCCGATGCACCTCATGGGCGGAGCGATCTGGACTCCGATCGGCACCGAAGGCCTGACCCAGACCATGATGTTCGGCGATGGCTACGGCCTCAGCCGCGGCGATCTCTATTCGACCTCGCTGATGGATTTCCATCGCGGCTGGCGCCGGCAGGCCGACTCGCTGTCCGAGACCACGAAACTGTTCATGATGCTCGGCACCTACATCAACAACAATTTCGGTCCACGCTTCTACGGCAAGGCGCTCAACATCTCGCGCCGGCTGACCGCGGCCTACGACAAGGCGTTCGGGGATTACGATCTGCTGCTGATGCCGACCACGCCGATGAAGGCGACCAAGCTACCAGAGCCCAATGCCAGCCGCGAGGACTACGTCGCTCGCGCGCTCGAGATGATCTCGAACACCGCGCCGTTCGACATCACCCATCATCCCGCGATGTCGCTGCCCTGCGGCATGGTCGACGGCCTGCCGGTCGGCCTGATGCTGGTCGGCCGCATGTTCGAGGAATCCACCATCTACCGCGCCGCCCATGCCTTCGAGCAGATCGGCGACTGGAAGAAGATGTGAACGAGGGATTAGTCCAGACGAACGGAACACCACCACATGGCTAACGCGTTCGTCGCAGCGTTCGAAATCCTGAGCTTCGGTGCGATCATCGTCCTGATCGTGCTGGGGCTCGGGATCATCGCCAGCATGATGGGCATCTTCAACTTCGCGCAGGGCGAGTTCGTTCTGCTCGGCGCCTACATCACCTATCTCGCTTATGCCAAGGGCCTGCCGATCTGGGCGGGCATGGTGGCAGCGCCCTTCGTGGTCGGCGCTCTCGGCTTCGTGCTGGAGGCGCTGATCATCCGGCGCTTCTACGCCGCGCCGATCGTTGCCATGCTCGGCACCTATGCGCTCGGCCTGATCATCCGCGAGATCGTTCGCGGGCTGATCGGCGGCTTCTATCTCACCGTGCCGGAGCCGATCGGCGGCTCGATCGACATCGGCGCCATGCACATCTCGGCCTGGCGCTTCACCATCATCGTCATCACGCTGCTGGTGATGGGCCTCTGCTATCTGCTGCTGTCGCGCACCAGCTTCGGCCTGCGCGTGCGGGCGACGCTGGAGAACCCGTCGCTGGCGCGTGCCTCGGGCATCTCAACGCCGCTGATCTACGGCGCCACCTTTGCCTTCGGAGCAGCGCTCGCCGGCCTGGCCGGTGCGCTGATCGTGCCGGTGTTCAGCCTGTTTGCCGATCTCGGCCTGCGCTTCCTGATCCAGGGCTTCGTCGCGGTCATGGTCGGCGGCGTCGGCTCCTTCATCGGCCCGGTCGCGGGCGCGGGGGTCATCGGCACGCTGAGCGCGGCGCTGCCCTGGGTGATGGCGCCCGTCGTCGCCGACGTCCTCGTCTTCGTCCTTGCCATCGTCTTCATCAAATTCCGTCCGCAAGGTCTCATCGCTGGAAAAGGGGTTTAGTCATGTTCGATCGTACGCAGCTTTCACGCCGCCGCTTTCTCTCCAATTTCGCCTTTGCATCGGGCGCGGTCGCAACCGGCGTCGGCAGCTGGGTGATCCCGGCGCCTTGGGCCAATGCGGCGGAGGCGCCGATCAAGGTCGGCATCGCCACCGACCTCACCGGCCCAATCGCCTATGCCGGCAATGCCGACGCCAACGTCGCGAAAATGGTGATCAAGGAGATCAACGGAGCCGGCGGCCTGCTCGGCCGTCCGCTCGAGCTCTACATCGAGGACACCGCATCCAACGAATCCGTCGCCGTCGGCAATGTCCGCAAGCTGATCCAGCGCGACAAGGTCGACATGGTTCTGGGCGGCATCACCTCGTCGATGCGCAACGCGATCAAGGACCCGATCGTGGCGCGCGGCAAGACGCTCTACATCTATCCGCAGCTCTACGAAGGCAAGGAGTGCACGCCCTACCTGTTCTGCACCGGCCCGACGCCGGCGCAGCAATGCGACGAGTTCATCCCCTGGCTGATCAAGAACGGCGGCAAGAAGTTCGCGCTGCCGAGCGCCAATTATGTCTGGCCGCATACCCTCAACGTCTACGCCCGCAAGGTGATCGAGGCGAGTGGCGGCGAGGTCGTGTTCGAAGAATATTACCCGCTCGACCAGGTCGACTTCTCCGCGACCGTCAACCGCATCATCTCCAACAAGGTCGACGTCGTCTTCAACACCGTCATCCCGCCCGGCGTCGGACCGTTCTTCAAGCAGCTCTATGAAGCCGGCTTCCTCAAGAACGGCGGACGTCTCGCCTGCGTCTACTACGACGAGAACACGCTCAACATCAACCAGGCTGCCGAAATCGAGGGCCTCGCCAGCTGCCTCGATTATTTCAAGGTGCTGACCAAGGAGAACCCGTTCGACGCCAAGATCCAGGCGGCCTATGAGAAGGACTTCCCGGGCAACTTCCTGTTCGCCGCTGGCAGCGCGGCCACCGGCACCTATCGCGGCCTCAAGCTGTGGGAAGCGGCGGTGAAGGAAGCCGGCAAGATCGACCGCGAGTCCGTTGCCGCCGCGCTCGACCATGCCAAGATCGCCGAAGGTCCCGGTGGACCCGCCGAAATGGTGCCGGGCAAGCGGCACTGCAAGATGAAGATGTACACCGCGGTCGCCAAGAGCGGCAATTACGAGATCGTCGGGCGCAGCAACGGTCTCGTCGATCCCAAGGAATGCTGAGGTGGAATGCTGAAGCCGATGAGTGTGGTAAGAGAGGCCATCGTCGCCGACGCGGACGACGAAGTGGACGGTGCGATGGCTGAAGGCGCAGCGGCGGAACAGGCCAATGGCCGCGTCGAGGCAGGACGAAAAATCCTGCCCATCGTCGAGGGCCTTGTGCTCGTCGCGGCGCTGTTCGCGCCCCTGGTGCTGCAGGACTATCTCACGGTGTTCGCGACGCGCGTGGTCATCCTCGCGCTGTTCGCGCTGTCGTTCGACCTGGTCTGGGGCTATGCCGGCATCATGAGCTTCGGCCAGGCCCTGTTCTTCGGCTCGGCCGGCTACGGCGTCGCCCTGCTCGCGCGCGACCTCGGCATCACCAACATCTTCCTGGTGCTGCCGGCGGGCACGCTGATCGGCCTGACCTTCGCGCTACTGCTCGGCGGCTTCCTGCTGCTGGGACGGCACCCCTCCAGCGTGATCTTCGTCTCGCTGGGCACGCTGACCGGCTCCTACGCCGCCGATCGTCTGGCGCGCGGCTGGTATTATCTCGGCGGCCAGAACGGCATCCCCTCGATCGCGCCGATGTCGCTTGGGTCTTACGACTTCACGGAAGGGCCGGCCTTCTATTATCTCGTGCTCGGCATCCTCGTCGTGGTCTATCTGCTCTGCCGCTTCCTGGTGCGCTCGCAGTTCGGCCTGGCGCTGGCCGGCCTGCGCGAGAACGAGCAGCGCATCGCCTTCTTCGGCTACAAGGCGCAGCACCTGAAAGCGATCATCTTCACCATCGGCGGGGCCGTCGCCGGTCTCGCCGGCAGCCTCTATGCCTTTCACGAAGGTTTCGTCTGGCCCAACATGGTCGGCGTCGTGGTCTCGACGCAAGTGGTGCTTTACGTCTTGTTCGGCGGCTCCGGCACGCTGATCGGCGCCGTCATCGGTACCGTGATCGTCGAAGGCGTCAGCTTCTGGCTCTCGGACAACTACCGCGACATCTGGCCGATCATCCTCGGCCTGCTGCTCCTGCTCGTGATCCTGTTCCGGCCGCTCGGCCTGATCAGTTTTGTCCTCGGCGAGCGCGAACGCGTCGGCAGCTTCGGCGCCAAAATCAAGGAGACGCGCAATGCTCCTTGAAGCGGCCGGCATCAAGAAAGTCTTCGGCAAGCTCACCGCGCTCGACGGCGCAGCCCTCATGGTCGGCGAGAACGAGTTTCACGGCCTGATCGGCCCGAACGGCTCGGGCAAGAGCACGCTGATGAAGTGCATCGCCGGGGCCGAGGTGCCGACGCAAGGAAAAGTCTCCTTCGTCAACACCGACATCACCGCGTTCACGCCGACCGAGCGCGCCCGCGCCGGCATGAGCCTGAAATTCCAGATCACGTCCGTGCTGCCGTCGCTGACGCTCTACGACAACATCCTGCTCGCGCTGCAGGCGCAGTCCTCGCTGTTCGACCTCGTGTTCTCGCGCACACGCGGCGCGTTGCACGATCAGGTCATGACCATGCTGAGGCAGTTCCGTCTCGCCGACCGCGCCTTCGATGCGGCCGCCGCGCTCTCGCACGGCCAGCAGCAATGGCTGGAAATCGCGATGGCACTCGCCGGCAAACCGAAGCTCCTGCTGCTCGACGAGCCCACCGGCGGCATGAGCCTGGAGGAGCGTCGCGTCACCGGCGAATTGCTGCAACCGATCAAAAAGCATTGCTCGCTCGTCATCGTCGAGCACGACCTCGATTTCATCCGCGACATCTGCGACCGCCTCACCGTGCTCGACCAGGGCAAGGTGCTGGCAACAGGCACGGTGTCCGAGATCCAGGCCAACACATCCGTCCAGGAGATCTATCTGCGCCGTGCCTGAATTTTTGGACATCAAGCATCTCGACGCCGGCTACGGCCGCAGCCAGGTCCTGTTCGACGTCAGCCTCGGCATCCCCTGGCGCGGCGGCGTCGCCGTGCTCGGCCGCAACGGCGCCGGCAAGACCACGCTGATGAAGACCATCGTCGGCGAGCTGCCGGCATGGAAGGGCGAGGTCGCATTCGATGGCCGCGACATCAGTCGCCGCGCCACCCAGGAGCGCGTCCGCGCCGGCATCGGTTACGTGCCGCAGGAGCATTCGGTGTTCGCGCGCCTGTCGGTGCGCGACAATCTCGCGGTCGGCTCGCTCGCGAGCAAGGACGCCTCCGCAATCGACCGCGTGCTGGCCATCTTCCCAAAGCTCGGCCAGCGCCTCGACCAACCCGCCGGCACGCTCTCCGGCGGCGAGCGCAAGATGCTCGCGATCGGCCGCGCCATGCTGGGCGATCCCAAGCTGCTGCTGCTGGACGAGCCCACCGAAGGCGTCTGGATCGGCGTCATCGAGGAGATCACCGAGCGCCTGATCGAGCTCGCCAAGACCATCGCCGTCATCATCGTCGAGCAGCACCTCGACCTCGCGCTCCGCGTCGCCGATTATGCTTACGTGCTCGACCGCGGAAGAGTCGCGCTGCAGGAAGAGGCGGCGGAGGTGAGGGGCAATCCGGAGCTGATGCGCTATCTGGCGCCGTAGGGATATGGCCCGTTGCGCGAGCTGAGCGCGCGCCTCGTCCTTCGAGACGACCGCTTCGCGGTCTCCTCAGGATGAGGCTAAGCAGCATCGGAGCCTGTTGAAACTGGTGCAACGCTCTCGATCCTCATCCTGAGGGCCCGCCAACGGCGGGCGTCTCGAAGGATGGCCACAAGCGAGATCGCTCCATATGCGATACCCCGGCGCTTGACCAAGACTGGCGCGGCACCCCGTCCGCTTCTTCAATTGTCAGACAGCCGAACGTGGCATCGCGATCCCGCAGCGCTTCCGCGTCCGGGTTTTGCTTCGCTTCTGACGCCCTTCGAGTCGGAAGGGCGCAGGGAAGGCCGGGTACCGGCTGGCACCCACGAGCCCCTGTGCATGATGCGTAGAGTAGACGCTCACAGGGGAGACACAGGTGCAGCCCGATAACCGGCCTTCCCTGCGCAGTGGTTTGACGGCTTATGTCGCGCTCTCCCCGGGGAGCGTTGCACTTTTGCCCCCGTCGCCTCGCCAGATCGCTGATGTGGGCAACCCGGTCGGGCACCCACACCACCGCGGAGACTTGACGCCAGCCTGCGGGCGCCAGGACCACACGATTTTGCCGTACGCTGGCCCTGCTTCGCCTTTCGGCCTCGCAAGGGCACGGCAGCGCCGTCGTACCACGCCCGCTGATCGCTCACGGGGACTACCCGCCCTGCGACCGCATCTGGCGCCAACGCCGCCCGCGTCCACCGCAACCCACCCCACGAACCGTGACGATCGCGACCCGCCCCTTCCGGAGGGATGAGATGGCGTGGAGGATAGGGTGTTTCGGGGGTTCGGGTAAAGCGAAATTTTGTTTGTCCGAAGTAGCGTGCTTTACTTCACCGCCGAGAACCGGCTGTCGAACGAGTTCGACTGCACCACCGGCGCGGCGCCGGCCATCATCGGGGCATTGTCACCCGCGCCGTCCGAGACCGACGGCTTCAGCGCCGGGCGTGTCGCGGCGAGGCGGGTGTCGGGTTTCGGCGGCTCGGCAGGCTTGGCGGTCGCAACGGCCGGCTTCGGCGTGTCCTTCGCCGCGTCCTTTACTGAATCCTTGGACTTGTCCTGCCCCGGCACGAAGCGAGTCACGGCGGCCTTGAGTCTCGAGGCGGCCGTGGCCGGCGTCGTGGAGGTCTGGGCGGCCGGGGCCACGGACGCGGTGGCTTGCGGCGCCGGCGTGGTGGTATCGGCGGTGCCGAGCCCCATCTTGCGGCCGAGATTGGAGAAGAAGCCGCCGGATTTTTCTTGGGACTTTTCGGCAGGCTGCGCCGCGGCGACGCGGGTGCCGGTCGCGGGCGTGCTGACGGCGACGACAGGCTCTTCCTTCGGTGCGGGCGCGGACGCGACGGCGTCGAGGTTCGGCTTGGGCGGGTTGACGTGGCCGGGGATGGTGCCGGGCGCCTTCGCCATGGCGAGCATCTGCAGCGTGGTGCCTTCGGCGCCCTCGGACAGGCCGGTCGAGCCTTCCGGAATCTTGGCGGCGAAGATCTTGTTCATGCCGCCATCGATGCCGGTGTTCATCCGCGCCACCGGCGTGCCCTTGGCGACCAGCCTTGCGTATTCGGTTTCGTCCTTGGCCTGCTTCTCGCGCACGGCGCTGGCGATCTCCTCGGGGATCACATAGGCCGGGCACTTGGCCGAGGCGTCGAACACCGGATCGCGCTTGGCATCGGCCGGTTTCGCCGCGTCGAAGACGTACTTCTTCTCGCAGAAATCGACCTTCGGCTCCTGCCGCGTCACCTCGAAATGATCATAGCCTTCCTTGATCATCTTCCAGAACGCCATGTTCGGATTGTTCCGGTGCTTGGCCATGTTCACCGGCGTCATCTTGAACGGATAGGCCTGCAGCTGGAACGCCTTCTGGCCGCCGAAGAAGGATTCGCGCCCCAGCGAATAGATCTCCGCGATCTGCTCATCCGTCATCGCGTAGCAGCCGCGCGAAGAGCAGTCGCCGTGCACCATCAGCTGCGAGCCGGTGCGGCCCAGCGCCTTGTCGAACGCGTTCGGATAGCCGGTGTTGAACGAGAGGTAATACGCCGATTGAGGATTCATCTGGCCCGGATTGATCGAGTAGAATCCCTCCGGCGCCTGGCGGTCGCCCTCGCGCACCTTGGGGCCGAGATCGCCCGACCAGCGGCAGATCGGATAGGTCTTGAGCAGCGCGAACTGGCCGTTGCGGGTCTGCTTCCAGACCTCGAGCTCCGCCTCCTGCTTGAACAAGCGGACCAGGATCGGCGATTGCAGGTCCATGTTCTTCTCGGCCATCGCGGCGATCAGCTTCGGCGGCACCGGCTGATTGGCCTTGGCATTGGTTGCGAGCGAGACCTGATCGGTGTCGCAGCCGGACAGCAGAACGCCGGCCGTCATCAGCGCAACCGAAGCCAAGAGCGCGCGAGCAAGCGAACGAGAAATCAAGATGGACCCCACACCGTGCCGGGCATTGAAGCGCGAACCCCAATTCTCCCGAAGCGCAATCCGACCGGAAAACCGACCCGCCGAGACGGGCCCGGTCAGACCCCGCTCCAGCGCTTATGCCCTGAAGCCATTGATTAAAATTCTAACCTCTGGGGCATGTGGTCGCAACCCGAGCGGGGATCACGAGGGCGTTGGCCCAGTGGCATGGTCAACAGAGACTAAATGGACGCGACTTGGGACGGAACTTGGGCTTTTGGCCCAGCAGGACTCAGATCGCCGATTTGGGCAAAAAAAAGGGTTAACGCTGGGTTACCGGGGGCTGCGAAAGGTCTCGTAGGGTGGGCAAAGGCGCGAAGCGCCGTGCCCACGATCTGTCCGTTGCGAGGCGTAAAATGGTGGGCACGCTTCGCTTTGCCCACCCTACCGAGACCGGAATCGAGGCGAATCAGCCCAGTTTCCGGCCGATATCGAGGAATTTCTGCCGCCGCTGCTTGCGGATGGCATCCCCATCAAAGTTCCGGAGCTCATCGAAGGCCTTGGCGATGGCCTCGCCCGTGGTGGCGATCATGGCGGCGGGGTCGCGGTGGGCGCCGCCGACCGGCTCCTTCAGGATGGCGTCGATCACGCCAAAGCGGAGCATGTCCTGGGCGGTGATCTTCATGTTGTTGGCGGCTTCCTGCGCCTTGGTGCCGTCGCGCCAGAGAATGGAGGACGCCGCCTCCGGCGAGATCACGCTGTAGATCGCGTGCTCCAGCATCAAGACCTTGTTGGCCGTGGTGATGGCGATGGCGCCGCCCGACATGCCCTCGCCGGTGATGATCGCGACGTTCGGCACGGTCAGCGCCAGGCACGCATCGGTCGAGCGCGCGATCGCCTCGGCTTGTCCCCGCTCCTCGGCGCCGATGCCGGGATAGGCGCCGGCGGAATCGGCCAGCGACAGCACCGGCAGGCCGAAGCGCTCGGCCATCTCCATCAGCCGCACGCATTTGCGATAGCCTTCGGGGCGCGCCATGCCGAAATTGTGCCGGATGCGGCTCTCGGTGGAATCGCCCTTTTCCTGGCCCATCACGCAGATCGGCTCGCCGCGGAAGCGGCCGAAGCCGGCGACCAGCGCCTCGTCCTCGCCGAACTTGCGGTCGCCGGCCAGCGGGGTGAATTCGGTGATCAGGCCCTTGATGAAGTCGTTGAAATGCGGCCGCTGCGGATGCCGCGCCACAAGCGTCTTCTGCCACGGCGTCAGGTTCGCATAGAGGTCGGCCAGCGCCTGCGCCGCCTTGTCCTCGATCCGTCCGACCTCGTCGCTGATGTCGGTGCCGGTGGCGGCGAGCGCGCGCAATTCGTCGACCTTGGAGTCGAGCTCGGCGACGGGCTTTTCGAAGTCGAGATAGCTGCGCATCTGGTCTTGCATCAACTCAATATAAGGGGACGGGGCTTGAGAAGCGAAGCGAGTTGGGGTTGCGGAAAGAAGTGTAGCGTCTTCAAGGAGTTGGCTTGTGTGCTGGCGGCAGTCGGCCAAATCAGTCGAAAGGCCCCGGCTCTTTCCGCGGAGATCTGGCCGAAGTCAAGGCGGTTTCCTCGTCGTCTGGCTGGGCTGTCGTGTCCCGGACGCGCTGCAGCGCTTTTATAGCGCTGCTGCGCAGAGCCGGGACCCAGCGCGGCCTGGGCCCCGGCTCAGCAGCGCATCACTGACGTGCTGCGCTGCGTCCGGGGCACGAAGACCTCTCACTTATCCTCACTTCTCCGCCAGCGGGTGCAGGTCGCGCACCAGGCTCTTCAGTCGCTCCTCGACCACATGGGTATAGATCTGGGTCGTCGAGATGTCGGTGTGGCCGAGCAGGGTCTGCACGATGCGCAGGTCCGCGCCGTTGTGCAGCAAATGGCTGGCAAAGGCATGGCGCAGCACGTGCGGGGAGACCAGCCGGGCCTGCAGGCCGGAGGCGACCGCGAGCTCCTTCAAGTCGCGGGCAAAATGCTGTCGCGTCAGATGTCCGCTCTCGCCGAACGAGGGGAACAGCCATTTCGAGGCGGCCACGCTGTTCTTCCTGTCGGCCTTTGCTGCTTCCGTCGCGGCGAGATAATCCGCCATCGCCTGCCGCGAGGCGTCGTTGAGCGGCACCAGCCGTTCCTTGTTGCCCTTGCCGCGCACCACGATCATGCGGGCGTCGCGCTTGGCCGCCGAGCGCGGCAGTGCCACCAGCTCGGAGACGCGCAGGCCCGTGGCGTAGAGCACCTCGAGCAGGCAGTAGAGCCGCAGCGCCCGCAGCCGCCTGGAGGGCGAGGCATCTTCCGCCTCGCTCAATTCCTTGGCGCGGCGGAGCATGCGGTCGACGTCGGCGATCGACAGCACTTTTGGCAGGCCGCGGCCGCGCTTCGGGCCTGACAGGATCGCCGCGGGGTCGTCACCGCGGATGCGCTCGTTCAGCAGGAAACGGTAGAGGTGCCGCATCGCCGATAGCCGGCGGGCGACGCTGGTGGACTTGAAACCGCGGGTGTCGAGATCGGCGAGATAGTCGCGCAGCCTCTGGGTCTCGGCATCCACGAAGGTATGGCCGACCCGGCCCAGAAATTCGGAGAAATCGGTGAGGTCGCGGCGGTACGCGTCGAGCGTGTTGGGGCCGGCGCCCTGTTCCGCTGCGAGCATGTCGAGGAACAGGCCGATGAGCTTGGCGTCTGAGGGCGGGTTGCGCATGCCCTGGAGGCTAGCTCCTATTTCTTGAGAAATTTGTCCGGCGGGATCGTCACCGTCATTTCCCGCGGCTTCGGATTGACGAAGTTCGCCAGCGCGAAGACCACGCCATAGACGATGCCGGCGATCACAGCAACGACCGTCAGGAAGCGGAACAGGCTCGGCATCGTTCGGGAGTCTCGGGTAGGGGCTCGGCAGCCAAATTAACCAATGAAATCATCCAACATGTTCGCCGTTTCGTGGCAAGAGTCCTCTGGCGAGGGCCCCCATGGGGTCGTATAGGTGGCCAAAGCATGCCGCATCTGGCGGCAGTTCGAGCGAGATCCAGTCGAGCGAGACGATGTCCGACGCCGCGTTGCCGCTTCCTGCTTCGCCCGAGGCCGACATCCTGTCGGCGCTCGGCGCGCGCTCGATCGTGCTCGTCGGCATGATGGGGGTGGGCAAATCCACCATCGGCCGGCGGCTCGCGGCCCGGCTCAAGCTGCCCTTCGTCGATGCCGACACCGAGATCGAGGCGGCGGCCGGCATGACCATACCGGAAATTTTCGAGCGTTATGGCGAAGCGCATTTCCGCGAGGGCGAGACACGGGTGATCGCGCGGCTGCTCGACGATGGACCCGTGGTGCTGGCAACCGGCGGCGGCGCCTATATGCGCGAGGAGACGCGGTCCCGCATCGCCGCCAAGGCGGTCTCGATCTGGCTTCGGGCGGACCACGACGTCATCATGCGCCGCGTCCGCCGCCGTGCCGACCGTCCGCTGCTCCAGACTGCCGATCCGGAAGGGACGGTGACGCGCCTGCTCACCGAGCGTGAGCCGGTCTATGGCAAAGCCGACCTCACCATCGCCTCGCGCGACGTGCCCCACGACAAAATCGTCGAGGAGTGCATCGAGACGCTGCGTGCTCATCTCTGCGGCGAGCAGTCCGCCCCACCACCTCAAGACGTTGCGAGTGCGTTAAGATGACGGCGCCGTTGAAGCATTCCGATCCCATCAACGTCGGCGTCGCGCTGGAGAATCGCGCCTATGACATCGTCATCGGCCGCGGCGTGCTGGCCTCGCTCGGCGATCGCATCGCCGCGCTGCGTCCCGGCGTGCGCACGGCGATCGTGACCGATCGCACCGTGGCAAAACACTGGCTCGAGCCGACCGAAGCATCGCTTGCGGCCGCCGGCATTCCGACCTCGCGCATCGTGGTCGAGGAAGGCGAGATCTCGAAAACCTATGCCGGCCTCGAAAAGGTCAGTGAGGCCCTGATCGCCGCGCGGATCGAGCGCAACGATCTCGTCATCGCGCTCGGCGGCGGCGTGGTCGGCGATCTCGCCGGCTTTGCCGCGGCCATCCTGCGCCGCGGCGTCGATTTCGTGCAGGTGCCGACCTCGCTTCTCGCTCAGGTCGATTCATCCGTCGGCGGCAAGACCGGCATCAATTCGCCGCAGGGCAAGAACTTGCTCGGGGCCTTCCACCAGCCGGTGCTCGTCATCGCCGACACCGCCGTGCTGGACACGCTGTCGCCGCGTCAGTTCCGGGCCGGCTATGCCGAGGTCGCCAAATACGGCGTGCTGGGCGACGAAGCCTTCTTCTCCTGGCTGGAGAAGAACCATGCCGACATCTCTAGGGGAGGCTCGGCCCGCGAACATGCGATCGCGACCTCCTGCCGCGCCAAGGCCGCAATCGTCTCACGCGACGAGCGCGAAACCGGCGAACGCGCGCTGCTCAATCTCGGTCACACCTTCGGTCACGCGCTGGAAGCTGCGACCGGCTTCTCCGACCGCCTGTTCCACGGCGAGGGCGTCGCCATCGGCATGACGCTGGCGGCGCAGTTCTCCGCGAAGCTCGGCATGATCGGCGCGGCCGATGCCGCACGTGTCGAGCGTCACCTCATCGATGCCGGCCTGCCGACGCGCCTGCAGGACATCGCGGGCTTTGCGCAGGAAGGCCTTGCCGACGCCGACGCGCTGATGGCGTTGATGGCACAGGACAAGAAGGTCAAGCGCGGCAAGCTCACCTTCATCCTGCTGGAGGCGGTCGGCCGCGCGGTGATCGCGAAGGATGTCGAGCCAGCGCCGGTGCGCGACTTCCTGAAAGAGAAGCTCGCGCAGTGATGGCGGGACCGTTCAGATCGGCCGCCCGCGAAACGGCGGGGAATGCCGGGGCGGTCGCGAGGCAAACATGAGTTCGATCTCGATCAATCTTCTGCTTGCGGCCCTCCTGCTCGCCGCCAACGCGTTCTACGTGGCGGCGGAATTTGCGCTGGTGAAGAGCCGCGGCTTCCGTGTCAAGGCCATGGTCGAGCAGAACCGCTTCGGCGCTCGCCTGCTGCAGACCATGATGGGGAATATCGAATCCTATCTCGCCTGCTGCCAGCTCGGCATCACCATGGCTTCCCTCGGTCTCGGCTGGATCGGTGAGCCGACCGTGTCGGCGCTGCTGAGCCCTGTTCTCAGCCCGCTCGGATTGTCGGAGGCCACGCTGCACTTCACCTCCTTCGTGGCGGGCTTCCTGGTCTTCTCGTCGCTGCACATCATCATCGGCGAGCAGGTGCCGAAGACGCTGGCGATCCGGGAGCCGATGCCGGTGTCGCAGTGGATCGCCTATCCGCTGCATGTCTCCTATCTGGTGTTCTATCCGCTGAGCTGGTGCCTCAACACGGCCTCGAGCGCGATCCTGCGCCTGATCGGGGTCCAGGAGTTTTCGCAACACGAGATCCTGACCGATTCGGAGATCGAAGGCCTGGTCGAGGAATCCGCCGTGCACGGCAAGATCGAGAGCGGCGAGGCCGAATACATTCACAACGTCTTCCGCCTCGGCGAGCTGACGGTGTCCGACGTGATGGTTCACCGCACCGCCATGGTGATGATCAATGCCGACCTGCCGCCGGAGGAGCTGGTGCGGGAGGTGCTGGCCACCGAATACACCCGCATTCCGCTGTGGCGCGACAAGCCGGAGAACATCATCGGCATTCTGCACGCCAAGGATCTGTTGCGCGCCATCCGCGCGTCGGAGGGCGAGACCTCGCGCATCGACGTCTCCACCATCATGCTGCCGCCCTGGTTCGTGCCGGAGATGCGGCCGATATCCCAGCAGCTCAAGGCGTTCCGCCGTCGCAAGACCCATTTCGCGCTCGTCGTCGACGAGTATGGCGAGGTTGAAGGCCTCGTGACGCTGGAAGACATTCTGGAAGAGATCGTCGGCGATATCTCCGACGAGCATGACGTGGTGGTGGCCGGCGTGCGCCGCCAGCCCGACGGCTCCGTCGTCGTCGACGGCTCGGTGCCGATCCGCGACCTCAACCGCGCCATGGACTGGCATCTGCCCGATGAAGAGGCAACCACGGTCGCCGGCCTCGTCATTCACGAGGCGCGCTCGATCCCCGACCGCGGCCAGAGCTTCACCTTCCACGGCTTCCGCTTCCGCGTGCTCCGCCGCGAGCGCAACCGCATCACCGCGCTCCGTATTTCACCGGTGCCGCGCGAGGCCGAGCTGGAAGAGGCCAAGCCGAGACGGGCCGGGACTTCGTTCTAACCTTCCCCTGGCGCCTGCGCATTGATCGCGAGCGCGTGCACGCTGCCGGCAAGTTCCGCGGCGAGCGCCGAATTTATCATGCGATGACGGTCGACCCGGCTCTTCCCTTTGAAGGCGGCAGACACGATATACACACGGAAGTGCGTCTCGCCGCCCGCCCGATGGCCGGCGTGGCCCTCATGCAAATGTGACTCGTCGACGACTTGCAGGCTTTCGGGCGTGAAAGCTTCCTGCAACTTGTTGCTGATAGTGTCTTTCATAGCCATGTGTGCCATTAAGGTGCGCGGTCGCACCCCGTCAATACCCGGACGTCCAGGCTCGTCGCGACCGGGTGCTCAGCGAATTGCAATGTCAAGACTTGAAGGTTTTCGCATTGCGTAGTCAAAGTCAGCCATGCCGATCGATTCATCAAAGTTCTTCGACTCCATCCGCGTGAAGCCGCGGGGCAAGCAGCCGGAAGTGAAGCCGCGCGACACCGCGGTCAATTGCGAGTGGGCGGGCTGCGCCAACAAGGGCTCGCACCGCGCGCCGAAGGGCCGTGAGAACCAGCGCGAGTATTGGCACTTCTGTCTCGACCACGTGCGCGAGTACAACCAGAACTACAATTTCTTCTCCGGCATGAATGCCGAAGCCGTTGCGCGCTACCAGAAGGATGCGCTGACCGGTCACCGCCCGACCTGGAAGATGGGCGCCAATGGCGGCAAGAAGGGTGCGGAAGAGATCGACATGGCGGCCGATCCTTTCAGCATGTTCTCCGAGATCAACGGCCGCGCCAGCTGGCGCAAGGGCCCCGAAGCGGAGCCCAAGGCCGAGACGCGCAAGGTGATGAACGCCGAGCGCAAGGCGCTCCAGGTCATGGGCCTCGGCCCCAGCGCCACGCTCGCCGACGTCAAGACCAAGTACAAGGCGCTGGTGAAGCAGCACCACCCCGACGCCAATGGCGGCGACCGCTCCACCGAAGACCGCCTGATCGAGATCATCAAGGCGTATAATTATCTGAAGACGGTGGTGCGCGAGGCGTAGGACTCGCGGTACCTTCCGGTGTCGTCCCGGTTTTCGCGCGGACGGCAGTGTCGTAGGGCGGGCAAAGCGACTTGTCCGCCATAGCTCGAAGAGCGACGGCGGAAGCGTGCCCACGCGATTTTTGCGATCGAGAGAGATGGTGGGCACGGCGCAAGTGCGCCTTTGCCCACCCTACGATTCCCGGACTCGCGGAGAGATCCGCGCCACCTCACGCCACCGGCATCGCCCCGACATACGACGAGCTCGGCCTGATCAACCGCCCCGTCCGCTGCTGCTCGCGCGCGTGTGCGGTCCAGCCGGCGCTGCGCGCGACCGCGAAGATCGGCGTGAACGCCTGCCGCGGGATCGTCAGCGCATCGAGCAGGATCGCGGTGAAGAACTCGACGTTCGTCTCCAGCGGCCGGTCCGGATTCTTCTTGCGCAGGGCGCTGCGGATATAGGCCTCGACCTCGCCGGCAAACGGCAGGTCGGTGCCATTGGACGCCAGCGCCTCGACCGCGGTCTTGAGCACGTCGGCGCGCGGATCGCGCACGCGATAGACGCGGTGACCGAAACCCATCATCCGCTCGCCGCGCGCCAGCGCCGCATCCACCCAGGGCTGGATGCGCTCGCGCGAGCCGATCGCGTCCAGCATTTCCAGCACCGGCTCCGGCGCGCCGCCATGCAGCGGACCGGTCAGCGCGCAATAGCCGGCGGTAACGGCCGCGAACAGATCGGCCTGCGTCGAGGCCACCACGCGCGCGGTGAAGGTCGAGGCGTTCATGCCGTGGTCGCTGGCGGTGACGAGATAGGCGTCCAATGCCGTGACCTCGCGCGCGGCCGGCGAACGCCCGTGCAACATGCGCAGCGTATCGGCGGCATGGCTCACGTTCGGATCGGGCGCGACCGGCTCGAGCCCCCTCGCGCGCCGGACCAGTGCGCCCGCGATCACCGGAAATGCGCCGACGATCGTCGCCTCGTGCTCCAGCCCGGGCTCGGCGCGAAGTCCGGCGACGGCCGCCCGGAACCCGTCGATGACGCCCATGCCGCGCGTCGCCGGCAGCAGGTCCGGCAGCCGCGCGAAGGCGCGCTCGCGCGCCGCGCCCAGGTGTGAGCGCACATTGGCTTCGGTGAGGGTGGTCTTGTTGGCGCCGTTCCAGAGCCGGGCGGTGACGCCCTCGAAGCTCGAGATGGCGGCGAGCCGCCCGACATGCTCGCCAGCGATGATCAGCTCGCCGCGCTCGCCATCGACATGGCTCAGCACGGTCTCGGCCGCGGGAACGCCGTCCAGCCCGATCTGGCTTTTGGTGAGGTGGATGTTCATGGCCAAAATCTCCTGTTCAGGAGGATAAGGTCAGGCCTCTCGACACGTTGATCAATCTTGATTACATAAATCAATATGAAAAATTCCGATGGGCTGTACCTCTCCGCCCGGGAAGCCGCCGCCGAGCTCGCGATCTCCCCGGCCACCCTCTACGCCTATGTCAGCCGCGGCCTGATCCGCTCCGAGCCGACGCCGGATTCGCGCAAGAACCGCTATCGCGCCGAGGACGTCCGCGCGCTCAAAGAACGGCGCGTGCCGTCGCCGGAGCCGCGCGGCCTGCGCAGCTTCGATGCCGACCTGCCGGTGATGGACACGGAGATCTCGACCATCACCGAGGAGGGCGCGATCTACCGCGGCGTCAATTGCGTCGATCTTTCAGAGAACGACACGCTGGAGCACACGGCGACGCTGCTGTGGGATGTCGCCGACGTCGATCCGTTCGATCCGGATAATCAGCCAGAGATGTCCGAGGAGATGCGCACGATCGCAGCGGCCGCGCGCCGGGCGGCGCCGATCGACCGCGCCATCGCCGTGCTGGCACTGGCCGCGAGCGTCGATCCCCGCGCCTTCACCCGGGCGCCCGATGGGCGCGCCATGGTCGGTGCACGCATCGTCCGCCTGCTGGTTGCGACCATGCTCAATGCGGAAGCCTCGGCCGAGCCGCTGCATCAGCAGGTCGCGCGCGCCTGGGCGGCGGACAACAAGCACGCGCCCGATCTGATCCGCCGCGCGCTGGTGCTGCTGGCCGACCACGAGCTGAACGCCTCGACCTTCACCACGCGCTGCGCGGCCTCGACCGGCCTCAACCTTTATGACTCCGTCATTGCCGGCCTCGCCGCATTGAAGGGGCCGAAGCATGGCGGCGCCGGCGTCTTGGCCTCGCAGCTCGTCAAGACCCTGGTCGACCGCGACGTCGCGCCTGTTGTGCGCGAACGCGTCGCGCTCGGCGAGCGCTTTGCCGGCTTCGGACACGGCGTCTACAAGCGCGGCGATCCCCGTGCGCAGTCGCTGCTGAACGCGCTGTCGCGAGCCGGCGCACCGCGAAAATTCACCCGGGAAGTGCCGGAGCGGATTGCGGAAGCCACCGGCGAGTTCGTCAATATCGACTACGCGCTCGCCGTGCTGGTGCACGCATTGCGCCTGCCCGCCGGCAGCGAACTCGCGCTGTTCGCGATGGCCCGCAGCGTCGGCTGGATCGCCCATGCCAGCGAGCAATTGCAGTTCGGCAAGCTGATCAGGCCGCGGGCAAGGTATGTGGGACCGGCGCCGGGGCGGCGAGCGGGGGCCGCGGAGTAGAATACCTTGCCGGTCCTGTTAGCTCAGGCTTCCGGCGAAGCGTTCGGCGAGCCTGTTTTTCTTGAATGCGTCGGCAACCCAGTCCACGAAGACTCTCGTCTTCGCGGGCACAAGCTTGCGCGATGCGTGGTAAATCGAGATTGCGCCAGCGTCACAGTACCATCGTGGCACCAGGCGTAGCAGCGACCCGTTTTCGAGCGCGGGAAGAATGTCGGCGGTGGCAAGCATGGCAACGCCCAGGCCCAACAGTGCCGCCTCGCGCATCGCAGCGGGATCGTTGACCACGATCGACTCAGATAGCGGGGCTTGAACTTCCCGCCCCGAAACATCGCGCATCGACCAGTGCCGGATGCGTCCCGTCTGCAGCGAGCGCATGACGATGCCATCCAGTGCGGCCAGTTCGTCCGGCTTGGTCGGTGATGTTCGCCCGGACATGTAGGCTGGAGACGCCACGGCGATGATGTGTGCTGGCGCAAGGGTGCGACTGACAAGACCGGGCAACAATTCGAACCCACCTCCGATCGCGGCGTCATAGCCTTCACCGACCAGATCGACCTGACGGTTCTCGAAGTGCCACTCAGGGCGGACCTGCGGGTAACGGGCCAGGAAGCCGGGAAGCAGTGGCAGGATATGGGCTGTGCCGAATGTCGGCGGCAGGCTTATCTTGAGAACGCCCGCCGGCTCCTCGCGTCCGGTCGATGCTCCGGCGATCGCGGCCTGCAGTCCCTCAAGATGGCCGGCGATGGCTGTGCGAAACGTCTCGCCGGCCTCGGTGAGCGTCAGCCTCCGTGTCGAACGATGAAATAATCGGACGCCGAGATTGCGCTCCAGCATGGCGACGTTGCGGCTGACCGCTGCCGGAGTCAGCAAAAGGCGCCGGCCAGCCTCCGAGAAGCTGCCGCACTCAGCGCTGCGTATGAATGATTCCAGGTTGGCCAGTGTTTCCATGGGCTCATTTGCAAGTGATCGTTGAAAATCTTACGAGCAATATCCTCCTAATCAAAGGGCAATGTTTGGGTCATCTCTGGGCCACCGATCAGCTCGCCTGATCCCAAACAGCTCGGAGCATTCCATGTCCACCATCGGCATCATCGGCGCAGGCAATATTGGCCGCGCAATCGCCCAGGCACTGGCGCGCAATGGCATCGCCGCGACCCTGTCCAACAGCCTCGGCCCGGACAGTCTTAGGACGACCGTGGCCGAGATCGGTCCGCTCGTGATCGCCGGCACCCGCGAGGAAGCTGCGGCCAAGGATATCGTCTTCGTTGCGGTCAACTGGTCGAAGCTGCCTGATGCGCTTGCCGGCCTGCCGCCATTCGGCGGGCGCATCGTCGTTGACGCCAACAATCCGATCGAGGCGCCGCTGTTCAAGCCGGCGGAGCTCGGTGGTCGCGCCTCGTCCGAAGTTTTCGCCGATCTGGTGCAAGGTGCGCGGGTGGTGAAGGCGTTCAATCACCTCTTGGCGCAGCTCCTCGCAACAGACCCGGCGAGCGACGGCGGCAAGCGCGTGCTGTTCTACTCGGGCGACGACGCCGATGCGAAGGCAAGTGTCGGCGCGCTGATCGACCGGCTCGGATTCTTTGGCATCGATCTCGGTTCGCTCGCGGTCGGAGCCAGGCTGACCCAGTTTCCGGGCGGTCCGCTTCCGGCGCTGAACCTGGTCAAGTTCGGCTGATGGCTTCGAGGATGTTCTCCAACGAGATGAGAAAGGCTGCGAGCAATGATATCGATTTCGACCGACTTCTACGGGCCAATTTGGAGCGCGTGTTCAACGAGCGGGACGAGGACAAGCGGCGGACCGCCATTGCCGAGTTGTTCGTTGAAGAGCCCGTCATGTACGAGCCGACGAAGATCGTTCGGGGACGACTGGAGATATCGCGCGTCGCCCGAGAGCTTCTGAAGCAGTTCGGACCGACATTCAGGTTCGTACCCGATGGCGTTGCAGTCGGGCATCATGGCTTGGCGCGTCTGGCCTGGCATGCCGGACCCGAGCAAGGCCCTATTGCAGTGACCGGAGCCGACGTAGCCGAAGTCGAAGGTGGCAAAATCGCACGGCTCTGGGTGTTGCTCAATCCGCCGCAGTGAAAACAAGTCGTGCTGCCGAACTAGGCCTGCGGCGTCTTCGCCGCGACATCACCATTCCGCCGGCGATAGATCCACACCGCTACGCCCAGCACGATCGCGACGGCTACCACCGTCAAGATCCAAACGTGCTTGCCGACATGTGCGTGATGATGCAGCCCGGCATATTCGTGCAGCGCCGACACGGCCAGCACGCCCGGCAGCACATGGGCGGGCGCCCAGGCCAGGATCGCCGGGATGTTCACGGCATAGAATTTCGCGGGCGCCATGCCGAGCGCACCGGCGGTCACGGGCACGAAGGCGCGGATCGGCGGCACGAAGCGGGCGAAGAACACGGCCCAGGTGCCGAAGCGGTGGAAGAAATTCTCGCTCTCGGCGACCAGGCGCGGATAATTGGTCAGCGGCCAGGTGTTGAGGATTTCCCGCTGCCGCCTATGCCCTATCCAATAGGCCGACCCGTCACCGAGCACGGCGCCGGCTGCGGCCGCGAGCAGCACCCACGGCAGCTGCAATTCGCCGCCCGGGACCAGGGCGCTCAGCGCCAGGATGATGGTCGAGCCGGGGATCACCGATCCCACCACCGGAACGGCTTCGAGCAGCGCCGCCAGGAACAGGGTCAGGTAGGCCAGCCACGGATGGGCGGAGACGAAGGCGATGAGGGGATCGAGAAAGGACGTCACGTCGTCTCTTGAAGGGCTGGAGCATGGGAGCTTCGGACCCTACATAAGTAACCGCATACGGCCAAAGTAACCATTCGCACGGAACGGCGCGACCCGCCCGAATTTGGGCGTGATTCGCAAGGCAGCCCTCCAAAAACCGCGCTCCTTGCCTATCTAAATGAAAAGACAACGGAACTTTGATTGGTGGGCGGGCTTCTGCCGGCTCGTTGTCTCTGATAGGTTGATTTTCAGCACCCAGCCGCAGCCAACGTGCGAATAACCGGTTTCGGGACCGCCCGGGACCTCGGAGGATTGATGACGACCGCCGCCCTGTCCAAAGTTGAGGAAGTTTCCGGTCAGCCCGACATGAAGGTGTCGGTGCGCCAGGTGTTCGGGATCGACAGCGATCTCGAAGTGCCGGCCTATTCCGAAGTCGATCCTCACGTGCCCGAAGTCGATTCCGATTATCGTTTCGACCGCGCCACCACGCTCGCCATTCTCGCCGGCTTTGCCCGGAACCGCCGCGTGATGGTGACCGGCTATCACGGCACCGGCAAATCCACCCATATCGAGCAGGTCGCGGCACGCCTGAACTGGCCCTGCGTGCGCGTCAACCTCGACAGCCACATCAGCCGTATCGACCTCGTCGGCAAGGACTCCATCGTGGTCCGCGACGGCAAGCAGGTCACCGAATTCCGCGACGGCATCCTGCCCTGGGCGCTGCAGAACAACGTCGCGCTGGTGTTCGACGAATACGACGCCGGCCGCCCGGACGTGATGTTCGTGATCCAGCGCGTGCTGGAAGTCTCGGGACGCCTGACGCTCTTGGACCAGAACAAGGTGATCAAGCCGCACCCGGCGTTCCGCCTGTTCGCGACCGCCAACACGGTCGGCCTCGGCGACACCTCGGGCCTCTATCACGGCACCCAGCAGATCAACCAGGGCCAGATGGACCGCTGGTCGATCGTCACCACGCTGAACTATCTCAGCCACGACGAGGAAGTCGAGATCGTGCTGGCCAAGGCCAAGCATTATCGCACCCAGGAAGGCCGCGACATCGTCAACAAGATGGTGCGCCTTGCCGATCTCACCCGTAACGCCTTCGCCAATGGCGATCTGTCGACGGTGATGAGCCCGCGCACGGTGATCACCTGGGCGGAAAATTCCGACATCTTCGGCGATATCGGCTTCGCCTTCCGCGTCACCTTCCTCAACAAGTGCGACGAGCTCGAGCGTCCCCTGGTCGCCGAGTTCTATCAGCGCTGCTTCAATGCGGAGCTGCCGGAATCGGCGGTCAACGTGGCGCTCAGCTGACCCCATGCAAACCATCACCGTCGAGCGCACCATTGGTACCACCAAGAAGGCTGTGCTCGCCGGTCTCGGCGCTTACAACGACGAGAAGTTTGGGAAGCAGAAGGTCAAGAGCATCGCGGTTTCGCTGAAGGACGGCCGCAAGATCGTCGGCGGCATCGTCGGGCAACTCTGGTCCACGGTTCTGTTCATCCAGTATTTCTGGATCGACCAGAAGCAGCGCGGCAAGGGTCACGGCACGAAGCTGATCGCGGCGATCGAGGACGAGGCAAGACGGCTCGGCGCGATCCGGGCCCATGTCGATACGATGAGTTTCCAGGCGCCGGGCTTCTATCGTTCTTGCGGGTATCAGGAATTCGGCACCATCGACGGCTATCCCGGCGGCGTGACGCGCCATTCGTTTACGAAGTCGCTATGAGCACATCATCATCCAACTCCAAATTCCGCAACAACAAGGAAGCGCCGACCGAGCCGTTCAAGCGCTCGGTCGCCTCCTGTCTCAAGGCGATCGCGAAATCGCCCGAGCTCGACGTCTCCTTCGCCGCCGAGCGGCCGGGCCTGGCGCCCGGCAAGGCGCGGCTGCCGGAGCCGGCGCGCAAGATGACCAAGCGTGACGCCGCCATCGTGCGCGGCCACGCCGATTCGATCGCGCTCAAGATCGCCTGTCACGATCCCAAGGTTCATCGCAAGCTGATGCCCGGCAATCCGCAGGCGCGCGGCGTGTTCGAGGCGGTGGAGCAGGCCCGCGTCGAGGCGATCGGCGCGCGCCGCATGGCGGGCGTTGCCAAGAACCTCACCGCGATGCTCGACGACCATTTCCACCGCGGCAAGTTCGACGAGATCACCGACCGCGCCGACGCGCCGCTGGCGGACGCGCTGGCGATGCTGGTGCGCGAGCGCCTCACCGGCATGGCGCCGCCGACGGCGGCCAAGAAGATGGTCGACCTCTGGCGTCCCATTCTCGAAGACAAGATCGGCAGGCGGCTCGACCGGCTCGACGGCGTGCTCGAGGATCAGACCAAGTTCGGCGATGCCGTGCATGATCTGTTGTCTGCGCTCGAGCTCGGCGACGAGCGCAACGCCGACAGCGAGGACAACGACGAGAACGAGGAGAACCAGGACGGCGACAATGACCAGTCCGGCGCCGAGGGCTCGCCCGATTCCGATGCCGCGCAGGAGATGAGCGCCGACCAGGCGCAGGCAACATCCGAGGAGATGAGCGAGAGCGCGATGGAAAGCGCGCAGGCCTCGACCTCCGACACCTTCGACGACGGCGAGCTCGGCGACGACGAGACGCCGGGCGAGGCGACGCGCCCGAACCAGCACGGCAGGAACGAGCCGCGCGGGCCGGAATATCACGCCTTCGCGCCGAAATTCGACGAGGTCATCGCCGCCGAGGATCTCTGCGACCATGACGAGCTGGAGCGGCTGCGCGCCTATCTCGACAAGCAGCTCGCACATCTGCAAGGCATCGTCGCCCGTCTCGCCAACCGGCTGCAGCGCCGCCTGATGGCGCAGCAGAACCGCGCCTGGGAGTTCGACCTCGAAGAGGGCATCCTCGACCCTGCACGCCTGTCGCGCGTCGTCACCGATCCCTATCATCCGCTGTCCTTCATGCACGAGAAGGAGGCGACCTTCCGCGACACCGTGGTGACGCTGCTGCTCGACAATTCCGGCTCGATGCGCGGCCGCCCGATCACGGTCGCCGCGACCTGCGCCGACATCCTCGCGCGCACGCTGGAGCGTTGCGGCGTCAAGGTCGAGATTTTGGGCTTCACCACGCGGGCCTGGAAGGGCGGGCAATCGCGCGAGGCGTGGCTTGCCGCCGGCAAGCCGGCCAATCCCGGCCGCCTCAACGATCTCCGTCACATCATCTACAAGTCGGCCGATGCTCCCTGGCGTCGTGCGCGCAAAAACCTTGGCTTGATGATGCGCGAGGGGCTGCTGAAGGAGAACATCGACGGCGAGGCGCTGGACTGGGCGCACAAGCGCCTGCTCGGCCGGCCCGAGCAGCGCAAGATCCTGATGATGATCTCGGACGGCGCGCCGGTCGACGATTCCACGCTGTCGGTCAATCCCGGCAACTACCTCGAGCGGCATCTGCGCCACATCATCGAGGAGATCGAGACCCGCTCGCCGGTCGAGCTGATCGCGATCGGCATCGGCCATGACGTGACGCGCTATTATCGCCGCGCCGTGACGATCGTGGACGCCGAGGAGCTCGGCGGCGCGATCACCGAAAAGCTCGCCGAGCTCTTCAGCGAGACCAACACGGCGCCAACGCAAGCGGCCGGTCGCCCGCGACGCAAATTGCATTCGTGAGCACGATTGCATCCCGCCGCAGCTTTCTCAGGCACGCCGCGGCGGGATTCTCCACATTCGCAGTCTCCAGGTTCGCGCAGGCGCAAGCCGCGACCGAGCCGCCACCGCGCCCGCTTCAGGTCGAGCACGCCGTCGCGGCGCCCGTCAGCGTCGAGGTCAACGCGCGCAGCATTCCCAATTTCGAGCCGCGCGACCGCACGCGCACGCGCTTCGGCTCGCTGGACTATCGCAGCGGCCTGGTGCTGACCTCGCCCTATCGCGGCTTCGGCGGCCTGTCAGGCCTCCGCTTCCTCGACGGCAAGGGCGAGCGTTTCCTCGCGATCTCCGACCAGGGCGGCTGGTTCACCGGCAGCATCCGCTATTCCGGCCGCGACATGGTCGGCCTTGCCGACGTCGAGGCCGCGCCGCTGCTCGGCGCCGAAGGGCGGCCGATCACGGAAAAGCACCTCTGGTGGGATTCGGAATCGATCGCGCGCGACGGCAGCCTCGTCTATGTCGGGCTCGAGCGCGTCAACCAGATCCTGCGCTACGATTTTGCCAAGGGCGGCACCCGCGCCCGTGGCGAGATGATTGCCGTCCCAGCCGCCTTGCGCAAGCTGCCCTCCAACAAGGGGCTGGAGGCGATGGTCGTCGTGCCCAAGGGCAAAGACCAGAACTTACCGCTCGCCGGCACCCTGATCGCCTTCTCCGAGCGCGGGCTCGATGCCGACGGCAACCTCGTCGCCTTCCTGATTGGCGGTCCCACGCCCGGCCAGTTCAGCGTGCGGCGTACCGAGAAATACGACATCAGCGATGCCGTGCTGCTGCCCTCCGGCGAACTGCTCATCCTCGAACGCAAATTCTCCTGGTTCACCGGCGTCAACATCCGCATCCGCGCGATCCCGCTGAAAGCAATCGCGCCCGGTGCGCTGGTCGATGGCCCCGCGCTGTTCGCCGCCGATCTCGGCCACGAGATCGACAACATGGAAGGCATCGACGCCCACGTCACGGCCGAGGGGGAGACGGTGCTGACCCTGATCTCCGACGACAATTTCTCGATGCTGCAGCGAACCCTGCTGCTGCAATTCACGCTGGCGGAGTAGCCACAGCCGTCGTCCCGGGGCGCGACGAAGTCGCGAGCTATGATGCGCAATTGCGCATCTGAGGACCCATAACCCCAGGACGTGATTTGGCGAAGGCTCGTGGCCCCCGGTTTTCGTCAAACCGGATCCCGTGGTTATGGATCCCGGGCTCACGCTGCGCGTGCCCCGGGGCCGACAACCGAGTTTGTATGACGCGCGCAATGCATGGCCCCACGGTCCCCCATTCCCGCCGCGCAACTAGCAATCCGCGCGTCCGTCACTACACTCCCATCATCATCCTCCATCCTCCGGAACTCCCCGCATGAGCGCCCTGTTTTCCCCGATCAAGCTGCGCGGCCTGACCTTGAAGAACCGCCTCATGGTGTCGCCGATGTGCCAATATTCGGCCGAGGACGGCGTCGCCACGGATTGGCACTTCACCCACATCAACAATCTCAGCCTGTCGGGCGCGGCGATGTTCTGCATCGAGGCGACGCATGTCGAGGCGATCGGCCGCATCACGCCGGGGTGCCTCGGGCTCTACAGCGATGCCTGCGAGGCCGCGCTGCATCAGATCCTCAATTCGGTGCGCAAGCATTCCTCCACCGCGATCGCGATGCAGCTCGCCCATGCCGGCCGCAAGGCTTCGAGCGCGCGCCCCTGGGACGGCGGCCAATTGATTCCGGAAGGGCAGGGCGGCTGGCGGACGGTGGCGCCGTCGGCGGTGCCGCACAAGGAGGGCGAGGCCGCCCCGCTGGCACTGGATGCGGTGGGCCTGAAGCGCATCCGCGAGGCCTTCGTCGATTCGACCAAGCGCGCCGCGCGGCTCGGCATCGACGCTATCGAGGTCCATGGCGCGCATGGCTATCTGATTCATCAATTCCTTTCGCCGATCTCCAACAAGCGCACCGATGAATATGGCGGCAGCCTCGAGAACCGCATGCGCTTTCCGCTGGAGGTGTTCGACGCGGTGCGCGCCGCGTTCCCCGCTGACAAGCCGGTCGGCATACGGGTGTCCTCGACCGACTGGGTCGAGGGCGGCTGGGATCTGGCGCAAACCATCGAATTCGCGAACGCGCTGAAGGCGCACGGTGTCGACTGGATCGATGCGTCCTCCGGCGGCGTCTCGCCGCTGCAGAAAATCCCGCTCGGTCCCGGTTATCAGGTGCAGTTTGCAGAGGCGATCAAGCGCGAGACCGGCCTGCCCACCATCGCCGTCGGCCTCATCACCGAGCCGAAGCACGCGGAGGAGATCGTTGCGTCAGGCAAGGCTGACATGGTCGCGATTGCCCGCGGCCTGCTCTACGATCCGCGCTGGGGCTGGCACGCCGCCGCCGAGCTCGGCGGAATGGTTGAGGCGCCGCCGCAATATTGGCGCTCGCAGCCCTCGACGCAGAAGGCGCTGTTCGGCAAGACCACGTTCGGGGCGCGGTGAGGGCGAGTGTGGTGCGATGACGGCGCTATAAGCTCCGCTGTCGTCCCGGATCTGCGCTCCGCTCCGCGCGCTTGTCCGGGATGATTGCTGAGTGTGTTGCGCTCGCTCTCACCCCCGTCACGCATCCGTAAAACTCCTCGCCTTCCACCCACCGCAAAACTGGCCTAACCTCTCACACTCAACGCCTCGCGGAGGCTGGCCATGCATTTTCGTGTTCGTAAAACCGCCCATGTGTTCGAGCGCGTCGGTCTTGCCATGGCGGGGGCCGCGTGCGGATTGTTCGTCGGCGCCTATGTCGGCTCGGCGATCCCCACTCTCACCACGCAGGGCTTCCTGCTGCTGATGATGCTGCTCGGCGGCATCGGCTTCTATCTCGGCATCGACACGCCGCAGATGCCTTTCGACGATGCGCACAGCCAGATCGATGCCGCCGAGCTCATGAGCGCCGCCGGCACGCTGTGCGCTACGCTCACCGCCTTTGCCTCGGTCGCCGTGATCGTGCTCCGGCTCGATCCGCACATGGCCTGGACCTGGCTCGTCCTGGTCGGCTGGATTGCCGGCGTCGCCATGCAGATCGTCGCCGGCGCCAAGGCCAGGCTGCGGAAGTAGCTCTCTCTCATGACGCGCCCGCCTGAAGCGGGCATCTCGATGGATGGCCGCGGGAAAAGCTCGCAAGTCCGAGAGCCCGGTCCTTCACGGCAGGGTCTGGCGAGCCTCGACGGCCTTACACGGCATCGTCCCTCTCCCTGTCAACCCGTCATCCGGTCAGGGCATCGTTCGAAGCATTGCACGCGCATCGGTCTTGAAGAGTTCATCTTTGCTGCCCATCTTGTGACGCCCGCAGGTAGAGGCGTACCCTGCATTTCCTGCGGCTTGGATGCGAGGACCTGGGGATGAGCGGACCGGACGGAAGCAGGCAGTTGATCAAAAAGCACGATTTCGTTCAGGTCAGCGCAATCGCCGGGCTTCTCGCCGCGGCATTCGCCCTGTCCGGCTGCGACAAGCCGGCATCGCAGGCTGCGGCCCCGCCACCGCCGCCGGTGACGGTCGCCCAGCCGGTCAAGCGCACGGTCACCGATTGGGACGAGTTCACCGGCCGCTTCGAGGCGGTGGAGGAGGTCCAGGTGCGACCGCGGGTCGGCGGTTTCGTCAACTCGGTCGAGTTTCAGGACGGCGCCATCGTGCGCCAGGGTGATCTGCTCTACGTGATCGATCCGCGCCCGTTCGAGGCGGTGGCCACTCAGGCGGAGGGCCAGCTGTCCGACGCACGGGCAAGAGTGGAGCTTGCCAAGCGCGAGCTCGATCGTGGTCTGAATTTGGTGCAGACCAGCGCAGTCTCCGAGCAGGTCGTCGACCAGCGCCGCCAGGCCCTGCAGGCCGCGCACGCCGCCGAGATGCAGGCCGAAGGCGCGCTGAAGGCTGCCAAGCTCAACATCGAGTTCACGCATGTGGCTGCGCCGCTGACCGGCCGCGTCAGCCGCCATCTCGTCAGCCCCGGCAATCTCGTGCAGGGCAGCGACACCGGCACCTCGACGCTCCTCACGTCGATCGTCGCGCTCGATCCGATCTACATCTATTTCGACATGGATGAGGCAACGTTCATCAAATACAGCAAGCTGTGGTTCGAGGGACGGCGGCCAAGCTCGCGCGATACGGCGAACCCGGTGCAAGTGACTCTCGCCGGCGAGACCAAGCCGTCGCACGAGGGCATCGTCAATTTCCTCGACAATCGGCTGGACGTCTCGACCGGCACGCTGCGCAGCCGCGCGGTGGTCAAGAACACCGATCTGTCGATCCTGCCCGGCCAGTTCGGCCGCGTCCGCCTGATCGGCAGCGCGCCTTATGAGGCGTTGCTGATTCCGGACGTTGCGATTGCGACCGACCAGTCCCGCAAGATCGTCTTCGTGGTCAAGCCTGACGACACGGTCGAGGCACGTCCCGTGGTGCTCGGACCGCTCGACGACGGCCTGCGTGTGATCCGTGACGGGCTGAAGGCCGACGACCGCGTCATCGTCAACGGCATCCAGCGCGCCCGCGTCGGCGCCAAGGTCGCTCCCCAGACCGCGCAAGCCCCAGCCGGTGGCAAGCCATGAATCTCGGCCGTCTCTCCATCAACCAGCCCATCCTCGCGATGGTGCTGTCGATCGTGCTCCTGATCGTCGGCGCGCTCGCCTACACGACGCTGCCGGTCTCCGAATATCCGCAAGTGGTGCCGCCGACCGTCGTCGTCACCACGCAATATCCCGGCGCCTCCGCGCAGACCGTGTCCGACACGGTCGCAGCTCCCATCGAGCAGGAGATCAACGGCGTCGAGGACATGCTGTACCTCTACAGCCAGGCCACCTCGAACGGCCAGCTCACCATCACCGTCACCTTCAAGCTGGGCACCGATCTCGATAAGGCGCAAGTGCTGGTGCAGAATCGCGTCGCCATCGCGCAGCCGCGGCTCCCTGAAGAAGTCCAGCGCAACGGCGTCACCACGCGCAAGAACTCGCCCGACATCCTGATGGTCGTGTTCATGCTGTCGCCTGACGACACGTTCGACCAGCTCTACATCTCGAACTACGCCCTGCTGCAGGTCCGCGACCAGCTCTTGCGCATCGACGGAGTCGGCGACATCCAGATTTTCGGCGCGCGGGACTATTCGATGCGGCTGTGGCTCGACCCTGACCGGATCGCCAATCTCGGACTGACCTCGGCCGAGGTGCTGGCGGCGATCCGCGCCCAGAACGTGCAGATCGCCGGTGGCCAGATTGCCGAGCCGCCGATCGTCGACCGCGCCTTCCAGCCCAACCTCACCTTCACCGGGCGGTTGAAGGACCAGAAGCAGTTCGAGGACATCCTGATCAAGGCAGGCTCCGACGGCCGGGTCGTTCGCTTGCGCGACGTCGCCCGCATCGAGCTCGGGGCGCTGGCCTATTCCACCAACAGCTTCCTGCTGCGCAAGTCGGCGGTGGCCATGCTGGTGACGCAGCGGCCGGGCTCGAACGCGCTCGCGACCGCAAAAAACATCTCCGACACCATGACGAGGCTCAAGGAGAGCTTTCCCAAGGGCCTCGACTACAATATCGGCTACAATCCGACCGAGTTCATCGCCCAGTCCGTCCACGAGCTGATCAAGACCATCTACGAGGCCATGCTGCTCGTGGTCGTCGTCGTGCTGGTGTTCTTGCAGGGCTGGCGGCCCGCGATCATTCCGATCATCGCGATCCCGGTGTCGCTGGTCGGCACCTTCGCGGTGATGGCGGCGCTCGGCTTCTCCATCAACAATCTCACGCTGTTCGGCCTCGTCCTCGCCGTCGGCATCGTGGTCGATGACGCCATCGTCGTGGTCGAGAATGTCGAGCGCCATCTCGAGCACGGCCTCAGTCGTCGCGATGCCGCGCTGAAGACGATGGAGGAGGTCGGCGGCGCGCTGGTCTCGATTGCGCTGGTGCTATGCGCGGTGTTCGTGCCGACCGCGTTCCTCGGCGGCATTTCCGGGCAATTCTTCCAGCAGTTCGCCGTCACCATCGCGGTCGCGACCGCGATCTCCTGCTTCTGCTCGCTGACGCTCTCGCCCGCGCTGGCCTCGCAGATCCTCACGCCGCATGAGGAGAAGCGGCCGCCGGCGAGCTGGAATGTCATTGCGCGCGGCTGGAATGCGTTCACAGGCGTGTTCAACCGTCTGTTCGACCGGCTCTCGCATGGCTATGCCGGCCTCGCCAATTTCGTGATCCGGCATTCGGTGGTGATGCTGCTGTTCTACGTCGTGCTGATCGGCAGCGCCGGCTGGCTGATCGCGACCACGCCGCAGGGCTTCATCCCGGCGCAGGATCGCGGCTACGTCATCATATCGGTGCAATTGCCGGGCGCGGCGTCGCTGGCGCGCACCACCGAGGTCGTGCGCGAGATCGAGCGGATCTCGCTGGATACGCCGGGCATCGTTCGCGTCGCTGCCTTTGCCGGTTTCTCCGGCGCCACCCGCACGCAGGCCGGCAATGCGGCGGCGCTATTCCCTGTGTTCGACGAGCCGGAGGTGCGGCTGAAGAAGGGCCTGTCCGCCACCGCCATTACGGCCGAGCTGCGCAAGCGGTTGTCCGCGATCCAGGGCGCCTTCATCATCGTGATTCCGCCGCCGGCCGTGCCGGGCATCGGCACCGGCGGCGGCTTTGCCATCCGCATCCAGGACCGCCAGGGCCGCGGGCCTGAAATGCTCGCTGCGGCCACCGACGAGCTTGTCGCGGCCGCGCGCAAATCGCCCTCGCTGCTCGCCCCCTCGGTGTTCTCGCCGTTCACGGCGAACACGCCGCAGCTCTTCGTCGACATCGACCGCACCAAGGCGCAGAAGCTGGGTGTCCCCATTTCCAACATCAATGAAACGATCCAGACCTATTTCGGATCGACCTATGTCAACGACTTCAACCTGTTCGGCCGCACCTATCACGTCACCGCGCAGGCCGACTTCCCGTACCGAAAAGAGCCGAGCGATCTTGCGCGCCTGCGCACGCGCAATGCGTCCGGCGACATGGTGATGCTCGGCAGCGTGGTCGAGTTCAAGGACGTCTCGGGGCCCGACCGCGTCGCGCGCTACAATCTCTACGCGGCCTCCGAGCTCCAGGGCGAGCCGGCGCCGGGCACCAGCTCGACCACCGCGCTCAACGCCATCAAGCAGCTCGCGAACGACACCTTGCCGAGCGGCTTCACCTTCGAATGGACCGACCTGTCCTATCAGCAGATTACCGGCGGCAATGCCGGTCTCTACGTGTTCCCGATTTGCGTGCTGTTCGTCTATCTCGTGCTCGCCGCGCAATATGGCAGCTGGACGCTGCCGTTCGCGGTGATTCTGATCGTGCCGATGTGCCTGCTCGCCGCCACCATCGGCGTGCGCATCATGGGCCAGGACGTCAACATCCTCACCCAGATCGGCTTCGTCGTGCTGGTGGGACTGGCGGCGAAGAACGCGATTCTGATCGTCGAGTTCGCGCGCGACATCGAGAACGAAGGCAAGCCGCGGCTGGAGGCCGTCATCGACGCCTGCCGCTTGCGCCTGCGGCCGATCCTGATGACCTCCTTCGCCTTCATCCTCGGCGTGCTGCCGCTGGTGATCTCGACCGGCTCCGGCTCGGAGATGCGCCAGGCCGTCGGCGTCGCCGTGTTCTTCGGCATGATCGGCGTCACCCTGTTCGGCCTGCTGTTCACGCCGATCTTCTACGTCGTGGTGCGGAACCTCGCGGAAGGGCGGCGCGACAAGAAGCCGGAGGTGGTGGCCTGACGTCTGCCTCGATGGACCTGGACGCCGCTACACCCTCCGCTGTCATCCCCGCCGAGTGCGCAATTGCGCACGGGGGCGGGGATCCATAACCACAGGGAGAAGTGTGGGGCGACACAGTAACTCCGAGTCATTGCCAAACGTCTCCCTGTGGTTATGGGTCCCGGGCTCGCGCTCCGCGCGCCCCGGGACGACAGCGGGAGCTTGGTGTGCAGAATCCCATACTAACGACCAATATGAAATGGATGGGCGCACGCGGGGTTCTTCACTATCATCCGCGCGATTTCACAGAAGAATGCTGGAGATAAACATATGAAATCAGCACTTTGGGCCGCAGCGGCCTCGGCCCTCTTGATTGCGGTTCCCGCATCCGCGCAAGGCGTCAAGATCGGCATCCTCAACGACCAGTCCGGCGTCTATGCCGATTACGGCGGCAAATGGTCGGTCGAAGCGGCCAAGATGGCGATCGAGGATTTCGGCGGCGAGGTGCTCGGCCAGAAGATCGAGCTCGTCACTGCCGACCACCAGAACAAGCCGGATCTGGCCAGCTCGATCGCGCGGCGCTGGTACGACGTCGAGAATGTCGACATGATCACGGAGCTGACGACCTCCTCGGTCGCGCTCGCGATCCATGAACTCTCCAAGGAAAAGAAGAAGATCGACATCGTCGTCGGCGCCGCGACCTCGCGGCTGACAGGCGATGCCTGCCAGCACTATGGCTTTCACTGGGCCTACGACACCCGCGCGCTCGGCGTCGGCACCGGCGGTGCGCTGACCAAAGCCGGCGGCGACACCTGGTTCTTCCTCACCGCCGACTACGCCTTCGGCTACGCGCTGGAGAAGGATACCAGCGAGATCGTCACCGCCAATGGCGGCAAGGTGGTCGGCTCGGTGCGCGTGCCGCTCAACTCGTCGGACTTCTCCTCCTTTCTTCTGCAGGCGCAGAGCTCGAAGGCGAAGATCGTCGGCCTCGCCAATGCCGGCCTCGACACCACCAACTCGATCAAGCAGGCGTCCGAATTCGGCATCGTCGCAAGTGGCCAGAAGCTCGCCGGCCTCCTGATGACGCTCGCCGAAGTCAACGGCCTCGGCCTTCAGGCTGCGCAAGGTCTGGTGCTGACCGAGGGCTATTACTGGGATCTCAACGACAAGACGCGCCATCTCGGCGAGCGCTTCCTCAAGCGCACCGGGCGGATGCCGAGCATGATCCACGCCGGCACCTATTCGGCGACGCTGAGCTACCTGAAAGCCGTCAAGGCTGCCGGCACCAAGGATCCGGATGCCGTCGCCAAGAAGCTGAAGGAGCTGCCGGTCGACGACGACTTCGCGCAGGGCGGCAAGGTGCTCGAGAACGGCCGCATGGTCCACGACATGTATCTGTTCGAGGTCAAGAAGCCCTCGGAGTCGAAGAAGCCCTGGGACTATTACAAGCTGCTCGCCACCGTCCCCGGTGACAAGGCCTTCTTCACCGCCAAGGAAAGCGGCTGTCCGCTGACGAAGTAAGGCTCTCGTGTCCCGGACGTGCTGCAGCGTGCCCGGGACACGCGCCCGCGTGATGCAGGGCTTCACTTCACCAACCGCAACACCACCGCTCCCAGCGCCCCGACCCACAGCGCCATGGCGGCGAGCGCCTGGATCGCGAAGCCCGTGCCGCGCTTGGCCGCTGCTTGCGAATAGCCGACGAAATAGACGATACGGCCGATGATCCAGATCGCGCCGATCCCCGCCGCGATGGCGTCGCTGATATAGATCGCGAACAGCCAGAGCGCGGGCAGGACAATCGGCATCCATTCCAGCGTGTTCATCTGGATGCGGAAGGCCCGCTCGAAATCCGGATGGCCCGCCATCGCAGGCACTTTGACGCCGGTCTTGGTGCGCGAGCGTGAGACGTTGATGGCGGTGAAGAAATAAAATGCGATCGCCAGCAGCGTGACGAGCGCGGTGAGATGATACATCGCGAAACCCCTTGAAGAGAAGCCGCGCTTCAATAGCCGGTCAGCTCGAGATAGCCAACGCCGTCATGCGTGCCGGCAAAGCTGATTGGCCCTTCCCAGTACGAGAAGCCGGTCCCCATCCAGGCTCTGGGATTGAGCGGCTTGCACAGGATCGCGAACGATCGCGACGGTATCGCGATCTCCCATTGCACCGGCAGCTTGCGTCCCGCGACTTCCGCCGTCGCCTTCGGCATCATCTGGATGTCGTTCCCTGCAATCATCTGCGTCTCGCCGCTGGCGCTGATCCAATTGCCGAACGGATAATCCTTACCGTCCTTCTGCCGCAGCCGGTACAGCATCAGCTTGTCGCCGGATGACAGATGCAGTGACAACCAGTCCCAGCCGGTCTGGTCGGCGTCGAGCGGCTGGCTGCTCCATTCCCGGTCCATCCAGGCCTGGCCCGAGACATCGACCGGCTTGTCGTCGATGCTGAGCGTGCCGCGGGCACGGTAGAACGGCTGGCTGTAGTAGTACGAAGCCTGCCCGCGCTCCGACTTGCGGCTGTAGCCGCGATCACCCTGCAATACGACCGGACGATCGGCCTCGAGCGTCAGTGCGTAGCTGAAATCAGTGCTGGACGCCTTCAGCCTCAGCGGCGCCAAGGTGCGATCGTCGGTGCGCTCGAGACTCTTCATCTCCCAATCGTCGATCCAGGCATCGAACGGTTTTGCCGTCACGCCGGCTTGCCCGACGCCACCGCGTGAAAACGTCTCAGAGAAGCGGTGGGTGTCGGCGCGCGTCACCGCCGCATGCGCCATCCACACCTGCTGATTGGCCCAGCCTTCGCCTTGCGGACCCGGCTGCGAAGCCTGGCGGAACAGCGTCCATTGCAGGCCGCAAGGAGCACCGCTCGCGTCGACGAGGTTTGCCGTGAGATACCACCACTCGATACGAAACTCTGGATGCGGTCCGTGGTCGGCCGGAAAGGCGAACGTCCTTCCCGGCGTCACCTTCGCAAAGCCGTCCGCTGTCTCGCCGAGCCCGGCATAGCCCTGCGCGGCCGCGCGGCGTGCGAGCGCCAGCGCAGCGATGCCGCCGGCGAAGGCGCGTCGCGTGATTGCTTCAGCGCTCATTGGCAAACACCTTGACGAGATTCGCCGGCTGCATCCGCGCCAGCCGGACCATCGGCAGCAGCGCCGCAAGCAGCGAGGCGAAGAGCGCCACCGCGACCAGCTCCACCAGCTGCAACGGGAAGACGTGGAACGGCAACCGCCAGCCGAACGCTTTCACGTTCACGATTGCAATCAGGCACCACGCGACCAGAAGGCCGAGCGGCACGGCCAGCAGCGCCGTGAACAGCGCGACCGAGAGCGTCTTGGTCAGCTCGATCGCGGCAAGCCGCGGCCGCGTCAGGCCGATCGCCCACAGCGGCGCAAGCTGCGGCAGTCGGGAGTTCGCCAGCGTCAGGAGGCTCGTGAGCAAGGCGATGCCGGCGACGCCGAGCGTGAAGGCGTTCAGCGCCGACGTCACCGCAAAGGTGCGGTTGAAGATGCGGATCGATTCCGCCTTCACCGTCGCCTGGTCGGCGACGCTGCGGTCGTCGAGCCCGAACTGCTTCTGCAAGGCCGCGATCAGGGCGGGGATATTCTCTCTCGCGACGATCAGGCCGATCCGCGTCTGCGGCGTCTGCGGAAACTGCCGGAGCAGTGCGGCGACGTTCACCGTGAGCTGCCCCTTGGGGTTGCCGTAATCGGCATAGATGCCGACGATGTCGAGCTCCCAGCTCCCGCCCGGCGCCGGCACCTCGACGACGTCGCCGATCTGCACGTTCAGCCGGCGGCTCAATTGCTCGCTGATGAAGGCGGCATTGCCCGGCACCAGCCGGGTCCAGGCGCGCGGCGCGGTCTCGAGCAGCGGCCAGCGCTCGCGATAGAGCGCGTGATCGGGCAGGCCGAGCAGCTCCACCGGCTGGCCCTGAACCTGCGCTTCGGCGCGTCCGCCCGAGAGGATCGCCTGAACATCGCTGCGATCCTTCAGCCAGTTGCGGATCGCGACACCCTGCGCATTGTCGGAGGCGCTGACGTAGACGTCGGCCGCAAGCCGCCCGTTGAGCCAGCCGATGAAGGTGCGGCTGAAGGTCTCGACCATGGTGGAGACCCCGACATTGACGGCAAGCGCGAGCAGCAGCGCCATCAGCGCCAGCGACAATCCGGAAAGCTGCTGCCGGCTGTCCGCCCAGAACCACAGCGCGAGCGGGCCGCGCGCGAGGCGCTGACCCACGAGCAGGATGATGTCGAGGAAGGCCGGCAGGATCAGTGCCGCACCGAACATCAGCGCGGCCAGCACGCCGAACCCTGCGATCAGCGATTGCCCGTAGTGGAGCAGCATCAGCGCGACGGCGAACACGGCGCAGGCCGCACAGCTCTGCAGGATCAGCCAGCGGCGTTGCCGCTGCTGCCAGGCGCCCGGCTGCGCCGTCGCCAGCACCGGCATCCTGATCGCCTTGATCAGGCTCGTCGCCGCCGCCACGAGCGCGCCCGCAACGCTGATGCCGATGCCGGCGAGCCACCATTCGCCTCGCAGGCTGAGCTGCCCCGGGATCTGCGCGCCATAGAGCCCGCGCAGCGAGGCCGCGACATCGGGCAGCAGGGCGGCTGCGATGAAATAGCCGCAAGCGAGCCCGATCAGGCCTGCGGCCAGCGCCAGTGCAACCAGCTCGATCACCAGCACCGTATTGACCAGTCGCGCCGAGGCGCCACAGGCGCGCAAGGTGCGCAGCATCGGCAGCCGCTGCTCGAAGGCAAGGCCCACGGCAGAATTGACGATGAACAGGCCGACGAAGAACGACAGCAGACCGAAGGCGGTGAGGTTGAGATGAAAACTGTCGGTGAGACGCTCCAACTCCGTCTCCGCATTCGGCTCTATCAGCTGCAACTGCTCGCCGACGACGCTCGCGAGCGGTGCGGGCTTGCCCTTCGGCTTGCCGATCAGCAGCCGCGAGACCTGGTCGGGCTTGCTCAGCAGCCGTTGTGCCACGCCGATATCGACCACGAGCACACCGGGTGCGAGTTGCGGCACGACGCGCAGCGGCGGCAGCTTTGCGCCGCTGCTGATCGCCGGGGCCGCGCCTTCTGCTTGCTGCAAGTCCCGCAGCGTCTCCCGGGCCACCAATGTCTGGCCGGGCGGAGCAACGAAGCTGCTGAGATCCGCGGCACCCAGGCGCGGCGCGTTGCCGACGTCGACCGGCAGCGTGACCGGCTCGATACCGAGCAGCCGCACCGAATGCCCGTTGATCTGGACACGTCCCTCCAGCATCGGCGACACCGGCCAGCTGGCGCGGCGGAGCTTTACGAACAGCTCCTGCGGGAAAGTCGCCGCATTGGGAGCGACCAGCATCGCCGTGCGCACGCCGCCGAATGTCGCCGCGGCGCGGTCATAGGCATTGCGGGCCTGCTGATTGATGGCCTGCACCCCGCTCCACAGCGCGGTTGCAGCGATCAATCCGATGAGCAGCGTCGCGAATTGCATCTTGTGGCGCCGCCAATGGCTGAGCAGCACGGCGAGGACCCAGAGCGCGCGTCTCATGAAATGCGCCCTGCATGCAACGTGAGATGACGGTCGAGCGTGGCGGCGAGATGCAGGCTGTGCGTCACCATCAGGAAGCCGCAGCCGGTGCGCGAGACGAGATCGCGCGCCAGTGCCAGCACCTCCTCGGCAGTGGCTTCGTCGAGATTGCCGGTCGGCTCGTCCGCCAGCAGCAGCGAGGGCTTTGTCGCCAGCGCCCGGCCGATCGCGACCCGCTGCTGCTGGCCGCCGGATATTTGCTCTGGATAACGCTTGAGCAGGCTGCCGAGTCCGAGCCGCTCGACAAGCTCCTCGGTCCAGGCCGCATCATGCCGGCCGGCAATCCGGGCCTGGAAGGCGAGATTGTCCGCGACGGAGAGGCTCGGGATCAGGTTGAATTGCTGAAAAACCAGGCCAATGCGATCGCGCCGCAAGCCGGCCCGTCCTGTGTCCGAGAGCTTGGTGACCTCGATGTCGCCCAGCCGGATCGAGCCGCCATCGGCGGCATCGAGCCCGGCGATCAGGTGCAGCAGCGTGCTCTTGCCGCTGCCGGATTCACCGGTCAGTGCGACGCGCTCGCCAGCCCCGAGGTCAAGGTCGACGCCGCGCAGAACGTGGACGGGCTCGCCCGCCGAGGAGAAGGTCTTTGAGAGGTTTCGGATGCTCAGCACGGGCCTGCCACTTCTCTTCCACCTCTCCCATAGGGAGAGGTCGCGCCATAGGCGCGGGTGAGGGTTACGGTCTCTTGAGAGCCCAAGGCCGCTCACCCGATTTGCTACGCAAATCGACCTCTCCCCGACGGGGAGAGGTAAGAATGCTGCGTAGCACACCTGATGCGGAAATGCCGGGGTTGCGTTGGCCCTGAAGCCGCTGTTAGCTTCCAAGACGGCCAAATCAAAAAAGTGCCGAAAAAGACATGCGGGGAGAATGATGAGCGCTCAGGGAACGCCGAATGTGGCGGCTAGAACGACCAAGACGCCACAGGGCGCCTGGACCGTTACATTTCTCCTCTTTCTCTTCATGGTGGTGAACTTCGCGGACAAGATCGTCGTCGGTCTCGCCGGCGTGCCGATCATGACCGACATGAAGCTCAGCGCCGAGCAGTTCGGCCTGCTCGGGTCCTCGTTCTTCTTCCTGTTCTCGATCTCGGCCATCGTGGTTGGCTTCATCGTCAACAAGGTGCCGACACGCTGGGTGCTGTTGACGCTGGCGGTGATCTGGGCGGTGGCGCAGTTCCCGATGGTCGGCACGGTATCCTTCACCACGCTTCTGATCTGCCGCATCGTGCTGGGGGCCGGCGAAGGCCCGGCCTTCTCGGTCGCCGCGCACGCGATCTACAAATGGTTCCCCGACGAGAAGCGCACGCTGCCGACCGCGATCCTGTCGCAGGGCTCGGCCTTCGGCGTCATCCTGGCGGTGCCGGCGCTGAACTGGATCATCGTCAACCATTCCTGGCACTACGCCTTCGGCGCGCTCGGAATCGTCGGCTTGATCTGGGTCGCGGCCTGGCTCGCGCTCGGCAAGGAAGGCCCGCTGGAGGATACCGAGGTCCTGGCCGCCACTGAGCCGAAGATTCCGTACGTGCAGCTGCTGACCTCGCGCACCTTCCTCGGCTGCGTGATCGCGACGTTCGGCGCCTATTGGGCGCTGTCGCTCGGCCTCACCTGGTTCACGCCCTTCATCGTCAAGGGGCTCGGCTTCTCGCAGAGCCAGGCCGGCTTCATCTCAATCCTGCCCTGGGTGTTCGGCGCTACCATCGTCATCCTCACCGGCTGGATCTCGCAGGTGATGATGGCGCGCGGCTACACCACGCGCATCTCGCGCGGCGTGCTCGGCTCTGTGCCGCTGATCATTGGCGGCCTGATCCTCACCGCGATGGCGCATGTCGAGGGCGCCGGCCTGCAGATCGCGCTGCTCGTCGTCGGCTCCGGCCTGTGCGGTGCGATCTACGTGGTCTGCCCGCCGATGCTCGGCGAGTTCACCCCGGCCTCGCAGCGCGGCGCGGTGATCGCGATCTACGGCGCGCTTTACACGCTCTCAGGGATCATCGCGCCGAGCGTGATGGGCACCGTGATCCAGCGCGCCGGCACCATGCTCGACGGCTACCTGACCGGCTTCACCATCAACGCGGCGGTCATGATTGGCTCCGGCGTCATCGGCCTGCTGCTGCTGTGGCCGAACACGGAGAAGGCCAGGCTGACCCGCGGTGCGGCGGCGCAGGGCACAGCGCTGAAGGGCGCGGTGTCGCCGACGTAAGCGGCGGCCTCTTTCTTACCCTCCCCTGGAGGGGGAGGGTCGATCGCGCAAAGCGCGAGCGGGGTGGGGTGATCTCTCCGCTCGGGCACCGTATCGGTGGAGAGAGACTGTCACCCCACCCCGTCTCACATGTCGCTGCGCTCCATATGAGCCGACCCTCCCCCTCCAGGGGAGGGTGAGCGGTCGCCTCGCTAGCTCGCCATCTCCTGCGCGCCACGAATCAGCTTGCCCGGCCGCCGGCCGGTGGCTTCGCCGTGCCGCCGCGTCACCACGCCCGAGACGATCGTCGCCTCATAGCCGTCGACATCCTGCAACAGCCTGCGACCGCAGACCGGCAGGTCGTAATGCACCTTCGGCGGATGCAGATGCAGCCGGTCGTAGTCGATCACGTTGACGTCGGCTTTATAGCCGGGAGCAATGAGCCCGCGGTCGGTGAGGCCGACCGAGAGCGCGGTCTTGCGCGACTGCGCGGCGACCACGAACGGGATCGACAGCTTCTCGCCGCGCGTGCGGTCACGCGTCCAGTGCGTCAAGAGATAGGTCGGAAAGCTGGCATCGCAGATGATGCCGCAATGCGCGCCGCCGTCGGAAAGGCCCGGCACCGATTGCGGATCGAGCAGCATCTCGCGCGTCGCATCGAGATTGCCATCGGAATAGTTCAGGAACGGCACGTAGAGCATGCCGCGCCCGTCGTCCGACAGCATGGCCTCGTACGCGAGCTCCTCCGGCTGCCTTCCCTGCTGGCGCGCCCGCGGCCCCAGCGCGTTCTCCGGCGGCTGCTCGTAGTCGGGGGGATCGCCGAGCAAAAACATCTTGTCGTAGTTGGGCCGGAAGAACAGCGGATCGTCGGTCGCAGTCGCCGTCTCGCTCAGGATCGCCTTGCGCATGTCGGCTTGACGCAGCTGCATCAGCCGCTCCTTCAACGGCAGGTGCGCGATCGCCTTGTAGCTCGGATGGGTCTGGAACGGATTGCGCGAAAGCTCGAGCCCGAGCAGGAGGCCGACGGGCCGGGCCGCGATCTGCGCGGTGATGGAGAGGCCGCGTCTGGCCGCTGCATTGATCTCGTCCAGCGTCTGGCGCCAGCGGTTTGGCGCCTTGTCGTTCTGCGTGATCGAGAACGAGATCGGGCATTTTGTGCTGTCCGCCACCCGCAGCATCATCGGCAGGTCTTCGTGGATGGTGGAGAGGTCGAGCACGAATTGCAGCACGCTGCGCCCCTGCCGGTGCATCGCGCCGGCAATCGCGGTGAGCTCGTCCTCGCCGGCCTTCAGGGTCGGCGTGAAATCGCCGGTCGAGGTGCGGTGGTTGAGCGTGCGCGAGGTCGAGAAGCCGAGCGCGCCCGCGCGCACGGCCTCGCCCGCGAGCTTCGCCATCGCCGCGTTGTCCTCAGGCGTCGAGGGATCGCGGCGTGCGCCGCGCTCGCCCATGACATAGACGCGCAGCGCGGCATGCGGCAGCTGCGCGCCGACGTCGATGTCGAAATCGCGCTTGCCGAGCCAGTTCATGTAGTCCGGAAAGCTCTCCCAGGCCCAGGGAATGCCGGCACTCAGCACCGGCTCAGGAATGTCCTCGACGCCCTCCATCAGCTGGATCAGGCGGGTGTGGTCGGCAGGCTTGCACGGCGCAAAGCCGACGCCGCAATTGCCCATGATCGCGGTGGTGACGCCGTTCTGCGACGACGGCGTGATGTCCTGGCTCCAGGTGACCTGCCCGTCGTAATGGGTGTGCACATCGACAAAGCCCGGCGTCACCAGCTTGCCGCGCGCGTCGATCTCTTCGCGGCCTTTCGCGGAGACCTTCCCGACTTCGCTGATCCTGCCGCCGGTGATGGCGACGTCGGCCTCGAACAGCTCGCCGCCGCTTCCGTCCGCGACATTGCCGCCGCGGATCACGAGATCAGGATTGCTCATGGTGTTTCTTCCCGTTTTTTGTTGCTTGCTTTCGTCGTCCCGGACAAGCGCGCTTTCAGCGCGCGCCGATCCGGGCCTTCGCGGCGACGACAGATGAACCTTGGCTACGCCTTCGCCGCCCGCCGCTCGGTGAACGGCGACAGCACCACTGTCGCCAGCATGAAGATCACGGACGCCCCGAACACCCAATGCGGCGCGCTCTGGTCCATGATCCAGCCGAACAGCAGCGGTGAGACGATGCCACCGAGGTTGAAGCCGGTGGAGACGATGCCGAAGGCGCGCCCCGCGGCACCCGCAGGCGCGGCATTGCGCACCAGCATGTCCCGCGACGGCGCGATCACGCCGGAGAGGAAGCCTGCGGTCGCCATCGTCGCCGTCAGGGCCCAGCCCGGCAGCGTCACCAGCGCGATCAGCAGCACGATGACCGCATTCGCGGCGAAGCAGGCCGCGGCGACATAGCCGTGACGCGCGGTGCGGTCGGCGAGGAAGCCGCCGGCGAGCACGCCCGCGGCGCTGGCTGCGAGGAACGCAGTCAGCGCGATATTGGCGATCGAATAGGACGTGCCGTAGCCGCTCATCAGCGCCACCACGCCGAAATTGTTGATGCCGGCGACCGACAGGCTGAGCAGCATGAACAGCGCGGTCAGCGTGATCAGCGCCGGGGTGATGACGGCCTGCTTCGGCGCGCTCTCGCTGCCCGGCTTCTTCTTGTGCGCGCCGGCCTCGGGGATGCCCATGGCCACCAGCAACACCGCCACCAGAATGGCGATCGCGCCGGAGGCGATCAGCGCGCCGACGCCGCCCCACACCGTGACCAGTGCCGCCACGATCGCTGGCGTCACCGCGCCGCCGAGATAGCCGGCAAAGGTGTGGACCGAAAAGGCCCGGCCCATCCGCGCCTCGTCCATGTGCTCGGCCAGGATCGCGTAGTCGGCAGGATGATAGACGCTGTTGGCGAGCCCGAGCAGCACGGCACAGGCGATCAGCGCAGCGTAGCTGAGGTTCAGGCCGAGCAGGATCAGTGCGCAGCCGCCGAGCGTCAGCCCTACAAGCAGGATCTTGCGCGCGCCAAAATGGTCGACGAGATAGCCGGTCGGCGCCTGCGTCAGGCCGGAGACGACGGCGAGCGTGGTCAGCGAGAAGCCGAGCTCGACATAGCCGACGCCGAGCTTCTCCTTCAGGAACGGGAACAGCATCGGCAGGACCAGCAGATGGAAATGGCTGACCCAATGCGCGATCGAGATGCCGGTGAGCGTGCGCAGCGCACTGTCCGCCTTGCCTTGCTGCGGTGCGGCGAGAACGTCGACCATTGCAGTTCCGTTTCACTCCCGATGGACCGGCAAACTATCGGGGAGGGCGGTTATTTGTCCATGAACGCACGCGCATGGCAGGTAGTGCGGGCGGGGCGCCATCCCGCTAGCGCGCGATCAGAATCGGCGTTCCCACTCAGAACGGCTCGTCGTCAGGGCCATAGCGGTCGCGTTTCGGCGTCGCGATGTCGCCGTCTTCGTAATCGTCGTCATCGTTCGCACGGCGGGAGGAGGGCTTCTTCGCCTTCTTATCCGCGGCCTTGTTCTCGGCGATCTTGGGTGGTTCGCTCGGCTTTGCGGTCTTGGTCATGGCGGGTCCCGGATGGTGATGCTGCATCCGAATGTACCGCCAAATATGTGCGGCGCCTGATTTATCTCAAGGGGCGACGAGGTCGTCAGTGCACCACCGGCCCGCCTGCCTTCTTCCAGGCATCGAGGCCGCCGGCGATATGTGCGCTGTTGAGAAGCCCCGCTTCCTTTGCAGCCCCAACGGCCATCGCCGAGCGTTCGCCGAAGGCGCAGAAGAACACGACGCGGCGCCCCGTTGCGGCCGCGACCTCGCGCAGCATGCCGCCGGGCTTGAGGCTTTCCTCCACAGAGGGATAGGGCGTGTGCAGCGCGCCTTCGAGCATGCCGTGCTTCATCCGCTCATTGGTCTCGCGCAAGTCCACGAGCAGGATGTCGGGCCGGCCGAGGCTGCGGATCGCCTCGATCGCGCTGAGCGCGCGGCCTTCCTTCTCCAGCTCCTCCTGATGCAGGCCGACATGCATGTTGGCGGGGATCGCCACGTCCATCATCTTCGGATTGGGCAGCTTCAGGTTGGCCATCAGCTCGACATATTCGTCGACCGAGCGCACCTGGAGCCGCGGATTGTAGCGCTTTTCCTCGCCGATGGTGGAGACGGTATCGCCCTTGTAGTCGTGGGCCGGAAACACCATCGTTTCGTCCGGCAGCTTCAAGAGACGGTTGAAGATCGAATCGTATTGCGCGCGCGCCGAGCCGTTCTGGAAATCGGTGCGGCCGGTGCCGCGGATCAGCAGCGTGTCGCCGGTGAAGACGCGGTCGCCCATCAAATAGGAATAGGAATCGTCGGTGTGGCCCGGCGTGTACATCACGTCGAGCGACAGGCCCTCGATCGTCACCTTGTCGCCGTCCGCCACCCGCATGGCGACGACGTCGGCCTTGGTCTGGTCGCCCATCACGGTCATGCAATGGGTGCGGTCGCGCAGCTCGCCGAGGCCGGTGACGTGGTCGGCATGCAGATGCGTGTCGACCGCCTTGACCAGCTTGAGGTCGAGCTCGCGCAGCAATTGGCAGTAGCGGTCGACCTTCTCCAGCACAGGGTCGAGAATCAGCGCCTCGCCGCCGGGGCGGCTGGCGAGGACGTAGCTGTAGGTGCCCGAAACGCTGTCGAAGAGCTGGCGGAAGATCATGGCAGGACCCGGCTTGGAACTGACTTCCAAGATTCTACTACGGTATGGGTCCAAAAGAGAAGCAATTCACTGCGTGAACAGCGAAATCTAGAAGATTCTTATTGCGGGTGCGAGAGCGGCGACGGCATCATCCCAATCCGGCAATGCCTGGATTGCCCTCGACCCCCTTCAGCGTCACGCCGGAGCCCAGTCGCTCCTGAAGCATCCGGCCCGAGCGCAGATATTTGCCGACGACGTCCCATACCGGCGCGCCCTGCTGGCCGTTGACCGAGGCCCAGCCCGCGACCTTGTAGCGGTGGCTGGCGCTGAGCGCCTTGCCGCTACCGAGCTTCAGCTCCGAGATGCGGCTGCCGATCGCAGCGTCCGGCGTGCAGGTGTAGCTGAGCCCGCCGGCGCGCACCATGTCGCCGCCCTGCTGGTAGTAGGGATCGGCATTGAAGAGGTTGTCGCAGACGTCCTCGAGCAGGTCCTTGAGCTGGGCCCCCGTCATCTCCTGCACATAGGTTTCGGGATAGGTGATCGCGGTTTCCGCCAGCAGATCCTCCATGGTCATCGCCTGGCCTGACAGTGCGGTGACGCCCCAGCGGAAGCCCGGCGACAGCGCGATCTCGGCATCGAGCTCGGTGCGCAGCGCGGTGCAGATCAATTCGTCCATGGGCCCGGAGAAATTGCCGCGGCGATATAGCAGACGGTCGGGTGTCGCGATCTTCTCCGACCAGTCGGCCACATGCGGTGCACGGACCCGGCCGATCAGCTCGGCCATCGCCGGATCGGGCTTCAGCAGCTCCGAATAGACCGGCAGCAGATGATACCTGACATCGCTGACCTTGCCGCTGTCGAGCGCGAGATCGAGCACACCCAGAAATTTCCCGTTGGAGCCGGCATTGGTGACGAGCGTCGTGCCACCTGCGTTCTTCACTGGCATAGGCTGCGGTACGGCATCATGGGTGTGGCCGCCGAGAATGACGTCGATGCCGGTGACCCGGCTCGCGAGCTTGAGGTCCACGTCCATGCCGTTGTGCGACAGCAGCACGACGGCATCGACCTTGTCGGTGCCGCGCAAGGCATCGACATGCTTCTGCAGCTCCTCCTCGCGGATGCCGAAGCTCCAGTCCGGCGTGAACCTCTTGGGATGCGCGATCGGAGTGTAGGGGAAGGCCTGGCCGATGATCGCGACGCGATGTCCGCCGAGCTCCTTGATGACAGAAGGCTTGAACACGCGTCCGGTGGCCTTGTCGAAGGCGGGAGCGTCGTTGAACGCGGCCTCCTCGGTCAGGAACACGTTCTGCGCCAGGAACTCGCCCTTGAAGCGCTCGAGATTGTCGCGCAGCGCCTGCTCGCCATAGGTGAATTCCCAATGCCCCGTCATCGCCTCGATGCCGAGCAGATTGGCGACCTCGACCATGTCGCGGCCCTGCATCAGGTTGGCCAGCCCCGTGCCCTGCCAGAGATCGCCGCCGTCGACGAGCAGCGAACGCCGCTCGCCGACATCGGCGCGCAAGCGATCGACCAGCGTCTTCAGATGGGCAAAGCCCCCGAGCTTGCCGAAGCGGCCTGCTGACTTCTCGAACTCGAAGCAGGTGAAGGCATAGGCATCGGCGCTGTCGGGCCGGATGCCGAAGCGTTCGAGAAAGGCGCGGCCGACCAGATGCGGCGGCCGTCCCGCCATCTCGCCGATGCCGATATTGACACTGGGCTCGCGGAAATAGACCGGATTGAGCTGCGCATGCGTGTCGGTGATGTGCAGGATCCGCGCAGTGCCGAACCGTTCGAGGTCGTAGATGCTGGCAGCCTCAGCGCCGCGGGCCAGCCGCGGCAGGGCGATCGTTGCCGCGGCAAGGCCTGCACCTTTCAGGAAATCGCGGCGGCGGATCGCCATTCAAGAATTCTCCGCGCCTCTCGTGTGGACTGCGTTCACCGCGGGGGCAGTCTAGCGGATTTCCACCGCCTTCCAGGCTTCTTTTTCGGAACTAGCCTGGAAGATCGACGCCTTCGCCAGCGCTTCGGCCTCCCTGGCCGCGGCCACCGCACGGTCGAAATCGCCGCCGTCGGCAGCCTTCTTCGCAGCCGCCAGCGCAGATACGGTCACCGTCCACTGGTTGCGCATGCCGGCCGCCTCCTTGGAGGCGGCTTCGGCGGCGGCATAGGCCGCCTTGTAGTCCGCCTCATTCGCCGCGCGCACGGATGGCGCAAGGCTTAAGGCGAGCAGCATGGCGAGCGCAAGTGACCGCTTCATGGCCGTGCTCCTGGCCCCGAGATCGGCAGGCCGTTGGCGACGTAGGACAGGAAATATTCGACGTCGCGATATTCATCCGACTGCGGCTCCAGCGGAACCGCGCGGGTCTGGCTGTTGCAGGTGACGAAGCGGCGGCTGGTCGTGCCCATGCCGCTCCATTCCGAGCGGTAGATCGGCATCGCGTTGACGATGCCGAGCGCCGGGGCCAGGGTCTCGGCGCGGATGCGCTCGCCCGGGCTCTGCACATGGCAGCTCGCGCAGGAGAAGTTCATCTGGCCGCGGCGGGTGTAGAAATAGCGCTTGCCGTTCTCGTACGCCGCGAGCGCGCGAGGGTCATCGGGAATCTTGATGTCCATCAGCTTGCCGCGGGAGGTGTAGGCCATGTAGGCGGTGAGCGAGGCCATCTCGTCCTTGACGTAGGAATAGGGCGCCTCGCCATTGGCCTCGCGGCAGCGGTTGAGCGCGAGCTCCAGCGTGATGACCTTGCCTTCCTTGCTGTCGAAGTACGGATAGTTCTGGCGGATGGCGATGCCGCCGTTCGGGAAGCAGTCGGCATAGGTCTTGCCGTTCTTGAACGGGGTCGAGAACATCTCCTTGCCGGCATCGAGCGCAAACTCGTAAGGCGGGAATTCCTCTTTCTCCTGCCACTGCCGCTTCATGTCCTCGTTCATGGAATACGGGCCGTTGACGAAATCCTCGTGCTTCACGTTCGGAAACTTCTGGAAGAAGAAGTTCTGGAACGCCTTGGCATCAGCAACGGGATCCACCTTGTCGGCAGCGATCACGCGGGGCGAAGCGAGGGCGAGCGCGACGAGCGCGGCGCCGAGCGAGCCCAGCAGGAGGTGGATGCGGGCCTTCATCACGCGATCTTCGCGGTGGTCGTGTCCGAGCCGCCCTTGTTGTCGGTCCATGAGATCTTGAGCTCGTCGCCCTTCTTGGCGCCCTTGAAGCTGAACTTGACATAGGGGTCCTTGGAAACGGCGGTGCCCCAATCGGCGACGAACACGTCCTTGCCGTTACATTCGAACTTCAGCTGCTGAATGAAATGCGCCGGGATCAACTCGCCCTTGGAATCCTTGACGAGGCCGGTGTCCATGGGGTGCTGGATCAGCGCCTGCACCTCGGTGATGTCGCCGCTCGATGTTGCGCGCACGCGAATGCTGGATGCCATGTCGAACTGCCTCGCTTAGCCGCCGCAACCGCCGACGGTGACCTTGACCTCCTTGGTCGCGCTGTAGAGCTTGCCGTCGGCCTCCACGATCGCGGTCAGTTTGGTGGTCCTGGCCATCTTCAGCCGGTTGGCGACGGCAGGGATGGTGCCGTCGGGAATCCTGTAGCTGGCGGCCAGCGCGCTCGGGTTCTCCGCCACGAAGAACGAGATCGAGGTGACCTTCTCCAGCGTCGTCGTCACCGAGATCGGCACGACGCCGCCGTTCTCGGCGATCTCCGGCGCATCCAGCTTGACCTTGTCCGACGGTTCGGCGGTCTTGCCGTAGAGCGCCTTGATCGCGTCGGCTTCGATCTTCTGCCTGAAGGCCTCTTCCGGATATTTGTCGTTCGCCGCGGCGCGCGCGGGCGCGAACGGCAGATTGCCGAGGCCGAGCAGCGCCACGGAGGCTGCGCCCTGAAGGATCAGGCGCCGCGTCGGGTGAGGCCTCGTGGTCGTGGTCATCTCAAGTCTCCTGGGGCCGCCGGCGGTTACAGGGTCTGCAGGAAATCAACGATCGCGTCGATCTCCTGTTCGGTCAAAATCCGGTTCCGGCCGAACGGCGGCATCATGGTTTGCGGATTGCGCTTGGTCTCGTCGAAGATGATCGCGGTGAGCTCGTTGCGATCAGGGTATTTTGACTTGATGTCCTTCAATTCCGGTCCGATCGTCCCCGGCAGGTCGCCGCCTTTGATGACATGGCAAGTCAGGCAATTGCCCTTGCCGCGGTCGAAGGCGAGCTTCTGGCCCACCGTCACGGCGGATTGCGCCCCCGCCGGGGCCATGGCCATGCCGGCGAGGAGGGCTAGGGCAACAAGCAAAGCGGGCTTGCGAGGAAAGGCGGTCAAGGCATCGTCCCGGAGCGTTATCTCGATGATCTCATTTACGGAATTGTTCAAAAGCACAAAGGACATCGCCTGACAATCAAGACTATGCATGCGGCAAAATGGGGTTAATATCCTCCGCATTGCAACCGACAAGATAGTTCGTTCATGCGGATGGGCGCGGACTAGCAAATTATTCTCGGACCTTTGGCCTTCTGGCCTTCTTTTTTGGTACGCATTTTTGGGGACGTCACTTGGCTGAATATGTCGTCGAATTTGGCAGGGATGGCGGACGGGTCGAGCCGGATGGCCGGCTCGATGCGCCGGCCTTTCATCGCAATCACGAACCGATCTGGGCCGCCCTGGAAAAGCACCTCGCGGATGCGACCGGCAACGTCGTGGAACTCGGCAGTGGAACCGGGCAGCACGTGGTGCATTTCGCCCGCCACACGCCCGGCCTGGTCTGGTGGCCGAGCGATCTCAACCAGCGCCACCTCAAGAGCATCGAGGCCTGGCGCATGCATGCGGGCCTGCCGAACATCCGCCCACCCCTGCGCATCGACCTCACCGATGCAGATTGGTGCCCGGAAATGAAAAGCGGGCAGGGGCCGACCAGCCTCGCGGCCGTGTTCTGCGCCAATGTCATTCACATCGCGCCTTGGGCCGTGGCCGAAGGCCTGTTCGCCGGCGCCGGCCGTTATCTGCGCCGCGACGGCAAGCTGTTCCTCTATGGCCCGTTCAAGCGCGACGGCAAGCACACCGCGCTCAGCAACGCGGTGTTCGACACCTCCTTGCGCGAGGGCAATCCCGAATGGGGCGTGCGCGACGTCGTCGACGTCGAGAAGCTGGCGAAGGCGGCAGGCCTCGGTCTCGTCGATACGATCGAGATGCCCGCGAACAATCTGACGTTGGTGTTTGCGCGGTAGCTACGCCGGAGGTGCGCTCCCTCTCCCGCTTGCGGGAGAGGGTCGGGGAGAGGGTGCTTCCGCAACGGGATACTCCCCTAGGGGAGAAAGCCCTCACCCGCCGCGCTCTTCGAGCGCGTCGGCCTCTCCCGCAAGCGGGAGAGGCAAGAACTGTCCGTGGCCAGCACCTTGTCAAGACGTCTCAGTCTTCGTCATCCCGCCACCCGATCTTCTCCTTCAAGAACCGATAGCCCAGCACCTCGAAACCCGCGCGCTCCTTGTTGTCCTTGCCGTAGCCGTGGCCGCCTGCGGCCGGCTCGTAGAACCAGGCCTCATAGCCCATGGCCTGCAGCTTGGCCGCCATCTTGCGCGCGTGGCCGGGATGGACGCGGTCGTCGCGCCGCGTCGTCGCGATCAGGATCGGCGGATATGCCTGGCCGGCCTTCACGTTGTGATAGGCCGAGTAGGTCTTCAGCCATTCCCATTCGTCGGGCTTGTCGGGATCGCCATATTCCGCGATCCAGCTCGCGCCCGCGAGCAGCTTTGTGTAGCGGCGCATGTCGATCAGCGGGATGGTGCAGAACAGCGCGCCGAAACGCTCGGGGTAGCGCACCAGCATGTTGGTGATGAGGATGCCGCCGTTCGAGCCGCCCTGCGCGGCGATACGCTTTGCGCTCGTCACACCGCGGCGGACGAGATCGGCGGCGACGGCGGCGAAATCGTCATGCGACAGCTTCTTGCCGGCGAGCCGTCCGGCATCGTGCCAGCGCGTGCCGAACTCGCCGCCGCCGCGCAAATTCGCCTGCACCGTGGTGCCCCCGCGCTCCAGCCACAGCTTGCCGAGCGAGGAATTGTAATACGGCTTCACGGAGACGGCGAAGCCGCCATAGGCGCTCATATAGACCGGCGCATCGCCGGTCTCGGTCGCGGGCCCGGTCTGCACATAGGGAATGCGCTCGCCGTCAACAGAGATCGCCTCGTGCTGCGTCACCACGAGGCCGTCGGCGATGAACGTCTTCGGCGCCTGCTTCAGCACGGTCGGGCTTGCGACGCCGCGCTCGAGCAGCAGCATCGACGGCGGCGTGAGCGGATCCTGCACGTTGGCGAGCAGATCGCCATTGCTTTCGGACGGATGGCGATCGAGCGCCCAGACGTCGACGACGCCGATCTGCGGCAGGCCGGGAAGCGTCTCGCGGCTCCAGCCCGTAGCGGATGGCGTCCAGATCTCGAATTGCGGTTTGAGCTCGTCGAGAATCGACAGCACCAGCTTTCCTGCGACCCAGAAAAGGCCTTGCAAGGCGCGCCGCGGTGCAGGCTCGAACAGGACGGCAAAATCGCGGCTGCCGGCGAGGAAGGCGGAGAGCGAGATGCCGAGCACGGTGTCGGTGGCATAGACGCGGCCTCCGGCCGTCCAGTCCTTGCGCAGCTTGATCGCGAACCAGTCGCCATGCGCCTGCATCCAGACGCCGGTCGGCAGGTCAAGCTTCGTCATCGTGCCGGCGCTATCGCGCAGCCAGATGGCGTGATTGAAGAAGTCGATCTGGTCGATGATCCAGGTGCGCGGCGCAGGTCCCGTGTCATCGACGCCGCCGTAGATCACCATGTGATCTTCCGTGGTCTCCGCGATCGGCTCGGCCTGGTCGACAGGCTGGCCGCGCCGCCACAGGCGAACCGTTCGCGCATATCCCGAGCTCGTCGCCATGTCCTCGCCATGAGCGCTCGACAGCAGCAGCGTGTCGGCATCGAGCCAGTCGACGCCGCCCTTGGCCTCCGGCAGCGTAAAGCCGTCCGCAACGAAGCTCTTGGCGCCGAGGTCGAACTCGCGCAGGGTGACGGCGTCGCTGCCGCCGCGCGATAGGCTCAGAATGGCACGCGAGCTTTCCGGCATCGTGGCGATCCCGCCGAGGAGCCAGTCTTCGCCTTCCTTTGCCGCGAGCTGGTCGATATCCAGCATGGTCTCCCACACCGGTGCGGCTTTGCGAAATTCCGCCAGCGTCGTTCGCCGCCACAGGCCGCGCGGATTGCCGGCGTCCTTCCAAAGATTGTGCAGGTCAGTGCCGCGGCGGCTGACATAGGGAATGTTGTCGGGACGATCGTAGATGCCAGCGAGAATATCGCGGTCGCGTTCGAACGCCGCTCCGCCGAAGGCCTGCAGCGTCAGGCTATTCTGTCGCTCGACGAAATCGAGCGCCTGCTTGCCCTCGATCTCCTCCAGCCACAGCCAGGGATCGTCGTCGGGAGCTTGAAGCGTGGGCCTGTCGTCGACGGACATGAACGAAACTCCGTAAAGTTCGCGGCGGATAGGATTTGATCGAGCGCAAGCCGTCAAGGGCGCACTCCGCTATCATCCCATTGATTGCGTCAGAGGCATGGCCCGCGCCCGTTTGCGTCGGTTGCCCGTCCTTCCGCGCCCCTCCATAGTGCCGGGAATCAACAAGGCCCTCGAAAGCCTCAAATGCCCTTGGGGCGGAAGTGCCGATGCTGGACGTGACTGCAGCCAATGAGATCGCCGACGAAGCCCGCGTGCGCGCCAACGTGGTGCGCCTTGCCGCCGCGCAGGCGCTGACCGGCGCCAACTCGGCGGTGATCTTCGCCACCGGCGCGATCGTCGGTGCCACGCTCGCGCCGGACATGTCGTTCGCGACCGTGCCGATCTCGATGTATGTGGTCGGGCTCGCTGCCGGCACGCTGCCGACCGGCGCGATCTCGCGCCGCTTCGGCCGCCGTGCCGCCTTCGTCATCGGCACCGGCCTCGGCGCGCTCACCGGCCTGCTCGGCTCGTTCGCGATCCTGCACGGCTCGTTCGCGCTGTTTTGTCTGGCGACCTTTCTCGGCGGCCTCTACGGCGCGGTGGCGCAATCCTATCGCTTTGCGGCTGCCGACGGCGCCAGTGCGGCCTACCGGCCCAAGGCCGTGTCCTGGGTGATGGCGGGCGGCGTGTTCGCGGGCGTGCTTGGTCCGCAGCTCGTGCAGTGGACCATGGATGTCTGGCAGCCTTATCTGTTCGCCTTCAGCTTCCTGGTGCAGACGGCCGTCGCGCTGGTTGCCATGGGCATCGTCGCCGGCGTCGACATGCCCAGGCCCGCCCCGGCCGATCTGCACGGCGGCCGGCCACTGCTCACCATCGTGACCCAGCCGCGCTTCGTCGCGGCCGCTTTGTGCGGCGTCATCGCCTATCCCATGATGAACCTGGTGATGACCTCTGCGCCGCTCGCCATGAAGATGTGCGGCCTCAGCGTCTCCGATTCCAATTTCGGCATTCAATGGCACATCGTCGCGATGTATGGGCCGAGCTTCTTCACGGGTGCGCTGATCGCGCGCTTCGGGGCGCCGAAGATCGTGGCTGCCGGCCTGCTGCTGGAAGCAGGCGCCGCCACCATCGGTCTCTCCGGGCTCACCGCGATGCACTTCTGGGCCACGCTGATCGTGCTCGGCGTGGGCTGGAATTTCGCCTTCATCGGCGCCTCCGCGCTGGTGCTGGAGACGCATCGCCCGCAGGAGCGCAACAAGGTGCAGGCCTTCAACGATTTCCTGGTGTTCGGCATGATGGCGATCGGCTCGTTCTCGTCGGGCCAGCTGCTCGCCAATTTCGGCTGGTCCGCGGTGAACCTCGTGGTGTTCCCGCCGGTGCTGCTGGGTCTTGCCGTGCTCTCGATGGTCTCCTGGGCGAGGCGCCGCCAGGCGCGGCTGGAGGCAGCCATGGGCGAGTTCCCCGACGCGGTCTAGTTTGGCAAGAGGCTGTCAGCAGCGTTGACACTTCGATCCAGGTCGAAGTGATTTTCGAGAGCCGCGTTGTTACATGATGCTCGTCATCAACAGGCGAGCGTTCAGCCCAAGCGCTCGCGGGGGGAACGAAGGACCAGCGCAAATGCTCGACAATCCCCGCCACATTCCGCCAATCGACGAATCCTCGCTCCGTTACGAAGGCTGGCGCATCGTCGCGGTCTGCTTCCTGCTCGCGACCTTCGGCTGGGGGCTCGGCTTCTACGGCCAGAGCGTCTATGTCGCCGAGCTGCAGCGGGCGCGGGGCTGGCCGGCCTCGCTGATCTCCTCCGGCACCACGTTCTTCTACCTGTTCGGCGCGCTGCTCGTCGTCTTCGTCGGCGAGGCCGTGCGGAAATACGGTCCGCGCCTCAGCCTCCTGGCCGGCACGCTGGCGATGGCGGCGGCCGCAGTCGCGATCGGCGCGGTGCGCGAGCCCTGGCAGCTCTATCTCGCCGATGCCGTGCTCGCCTTCGGCTGGGCCGGCACCAGTCTCGCCATGATCACCAACACGATCAGCCTGTGGTTCGACGAGAGGCGCGGCATGGCGATCAGTCTCGCACTCAACGGCGCGAGCTTCGGCGGCATCGCCGGCGTGCCGCTGCTGGTGGCCTTGATCGGCCATGTCGGCTTTGCCGGTGCGATGTACGCCGCCGCCGGCGCCATGCTGGTGCTGCTCGTGCCGGTCATCCTCCTTCTCGTCGGCCGCCCGCCCGATCGCCACGGCTGGCACGCGACGGCGAAGGCAAGACCGCAATCATCGACGGAGATCCGCGCCTGGGCGCTGCGCGACGTCGGCTTCCTCACGGTAACGATCGCCTTTGCCCTGGTGCTGTTCGCCCAGGTCGGCTTCATCGTGCATCTGATCTCGTTCCTCGATCCCGTGATCGGGCGCGAGCGCGCCGCCGTGGCCGTCGCGGTGCTGACCGCGATGGCGGTGGTCGGTCGCGTGCTGTTCTCGCTGGTGATCGACCGCCTCAATCAGCGTCTCGCATCCGCGCTGTCGTTCCTCAGCCAGGCCGCCGCGCTTCTCGCCGTCATCAACCTGCACAACGATTATGTGCTGATCGCGGCCTGCGCCGTGTTCGGCTTTTCGGTCGGCAACCTCATCACGCTGCCCTCGCTCATCGTGCAGCAGGAGTTCGACTCCGCCGCCTTCGGCGTGCTGATCAGCCTCAATACCGCGATCAACCAGGTGACCTATGCGTTCGGCCCCGGCGTCGTCGGTTTCCTGCGCGATCTCTCGGGCGGCTATACGCTGCCGTTCTATCTCTGCATCGCGCTGGAGGTGATCGCGGCGGCGCTGATCATGGTGCGCGGGAAGCCGCGTCTCTCCGGGACGACGCGCGCTTAGCGAGGCGTTAGTCCGCCACGATCTTGACGCGATCGCGCACCTTGACCTGCGCGGTGCGATCGAGGCCGTTCAGCACGCGGAAGCGCTCGGCGGGATGGTCGACGCCGGCCATGCGGTGCGAGAGCGATTCCACGGTGTCGCCGGGCTGCACCGTGATGACCTTGATGCGCAGCGGGCGCGCGGCCTGGATTTCCTCCAGCGTCAGGCGGCGGAACGAGTTGACGGTCTCGCGCGCGTTGCGCTCGCTCTCGGTCGATTTCTGCCGTGCCGCGAAGATGAAGCGATAGACGTCGCTGCCGAAGCGCAGCGCATAGACCTTGAACTGCCACTGGTCGCCCTTGGCGGTGGCGGACGCCGCCGGAAAACCGTTGATGGTGAGGTCCTCGGTCGAGGCCTTCTCGACGCCTTCCATCCAGCCGGAGTTGAGGTAGTCGCCGAGCGACTGCTCCCCAGGCACGCGCACGACGTCGAAGCGCATCGCCTGCGCGCCGCCCTCGCGCACGCCGATCACGGCCTGTGCGGTGTTGTCGAGCGTGAAATTGTCCGGCGCCTGGAAGGTGAAGCCGAGCTTCGGATGCAGGAAACGCCGGCCGCGGACAAAGCCTTCGCTGGGGTCTTCGCCATAGACGAGGTTGTCGATCGCGGCGAGATAGCTCTCGCGATCGCGCTCGGCGCCTTCAGGCGCCGTGTATTGACGGGCAATGTTCTGCGCGTTCTGCACGCGTTCCGGCGTTGCCGGATGCGACGAGGTGAAATCCTGCGCGCGCGGATCGAGCGAGCTCTTGCCGGCCTTCAGCTCGGCATTGCGCTCCATCGCGGACAGGAAGCGCGCGGCGCCGTAAGGGTCGAAATGCGCCTTGGCGGAGATGCCGACGCCGATGCCGTCGGCCTCGAACTCCTGCTTGCGCGAGAAGCTGGCCATGGTGAGCTTGGTCTTGGCCAGCGCCAGCGCGGTGAGGTCGGGATCGTTGCTCATGTCGGTGACGACACGGGTGACGATCGCGGCCTGGCGCGCCTGGTCCTCGCGCATTGCCGCGTGCTTGGACAGCACATGCGCCATCTCGTGGCTGAGCACGGAGGACAATTCGGAGGTGTCGCTGGCGAGTGCAAGCAGGCCGCGCGTGACATAGAGCTGGCCGTTCGGCAGAGCGAAGGCGTTCACCGCGCCGGAATTGAGGATGGTGACCTTGTAGCCCTGATCGGGCCGGTCGGAGGCCGCGACCAGCCGGTCGACGGTCTTGCTGACGAGCGCCTCGAGCTTGGGATCGTCATAGGTCCCGCCATAGCTCGCCAGGATACGCTCGTGCTCCTTTTCGGTGGCCGGGGTTTGTGCGACGGCGGGCTTTGGCTTCGGCATCGCCACGGCCGTCGGGGTCGCCGCAGTCTGGAACCGGCCCATATCGCCGCAGCCGGCGAGAAGCCCGCCCAGCACAAGGCAAAGCGCGGCCGGCGCAGCCCGCAGGCGGCGGCAATCACCCAGTCCGTGCCGTTCTAGCACCCCATTCACGTCGATTAACCCGTGCCCGGCCGTTTAAGGCCTTACCCCAGTAGGCTCGTTTGCGCCCAGCAATTCAACCTGTCCCAAGAGACGCACATCGATACGCGGTCCCGTCGTCCCCTCAACCCAGCCCCGAACGCGAATACGCCGATTTTCCAGGGACTTAAGGGCCATGCCGGCGTTTTCGAACGCCGCTAGCGTGCGCTTTGAAATAGTCACGGCAAAGCCACGTGTCCAGTTCCGTCCGAAGTTGAGGTAGGTCGTTGCCCCAGCTTGCCGGACTGACAGGACTTTGCCCTCGATTACCGCAAAGCGCCCGATCTCCGCCAAAATATCGTCCGGACTTTCCGCGTTTTTTATGGCCGACGGGTCAGCCCAGCTGCCCATTTTTTGACGCCGCGCCGCGGCTTCGGACGCCATCAGGGCGGCCGCGCAGTCTTTGTCTACGATCTCGGCGGAGACCACGGCCTCGCCCCGGGCGAGCAGCATGGCCTGCACCGAGATGTCGCTTTCGCCGATGAAGACCAGTGCGCTCTGGCGGCCGTAGCGATCGGGCGTGTCGTCAGCGCTCCGCAGCATCACGTCGCGGCCGGCGAGCAGCGAAGTCAGCGCCTGCTTCGTGGTCGCGGTCGGCGCGATGCCGCTGAGGCGGATCTCGCGGCCGTCGTCGAGACGCATGCTGCGCGCATCGACAATGGCTGCAACGCGGCCTTCGCCCTGGGACTCGAACTGGCAGGGGCTCGCGAATGCCGAGCCACTCGCGACAAGACATGCGACGATGAAGTGAAGCCGTTGCGTCACGTGACCCGGAAAGGTTGCATTGCGGCCGGACTTTAACTCATGCGCGGTGAGACGCGAAGGGTCTTCCCCACCGCCGTCATTGCGAGGAGCTCTTCGCGACGAAGCAATCCAGACTGTTTCCGCGGATGCATTTCTGGATTGCTTCGCCGCGCTCGCACTGACGACGCGGGAACATTTCGTCGTACCTCACCATTCCGCTTTGCGGAAAACACGCGCGGCAATCACGCATTCGCCTCGCCCCTCCGCTTGCTGCGCTCTTGCGCATGCGACATGATTGCGGCAACAGCGAATAGCCAAGAGCAATAACCAAGCCGCCATCAGAGCACGGCGCGATAAGGGAGGTCGTTTTCGATGAAGAGTATTTTGTCCGGCATTTTTGCCGCCGCGTTTGCCCTCCATGCGAGCGCCGCACAGGCCCAGGACAAGCCGCCGCTGAAGATCGGCGGCATTCTCGACATGTCGAGCCTTTATGCGGACATCACCGGCCCCGGCAGCGAGACTGCGGCGAAGATGGCGGTCGAGGATTTCGGCGGCGAGGTGCTGGGACGCAAGATCCAGGTGCTGGCGGCCGATCATCTCAACAAGGCCGATCTCTCCGCCAACATCGCCCGCGACATGCTCGACAACCAGGGCGTCGAGATGATCTACGACGTCGCGGCCTCCGCGACCGCGCTTGCCGCCGGCGAGATCGCGAAAGCGCGCAACAAGATCGTCATGTTCAACGGGCCGGGCTCGATCCGCCTCACCAACGAGGCCTGCGGTCCCTACACCATCCACTACGTGTTCGACACCTACGGCCAGGCCAATGTGACCGGTCTTGCGGCGGTGAAGTCGGGTCTCGACAGCTGGTTCTTCCTCACCGCCGACTACGCCTTCGGCCAGGATCTGGAGAAGGACACCAGCGCCGTCGTGACCAAGACCGGCGGCAAGGTGCTCGGTGCCGTCCGCCATCCGCTCAACACGTCGGATTTCTCGTCCTTCCTGCTCCAGGCCCAGGCCTCCAAGGCCAAGGTGATCGGGCTCGCGAATGCCGGCGGCGACACCATCAACGCCATCAAGCAGGCGGCGGAGTTCGGCATCACCAAGGGCGGCCAGAAGGTCTCGCCGCTGCTCGCCTTCGTCACCGATATCGACTCGATCGGGCTCGAGACCGCGCAAGGTCTGCTGCTCGCGGAAGCGTTCTACTGGGATCTCAACGACGACACGCGTGCCTTCTCGAAGCGCTTCATGGAGCGCACCAAGCGGGTGCCGACCTCGGCGCAGGCCGGCGTCTATTCCTCCGTCACGCATTACCTGAAAGCCGTGAAGGCGGCCGGCACCACCGACGCCGCGGCGGTGATCAAGGTGATGAAGGAGACGCCGATCAACGACTTCTTCGCCAAGGGTGGCAAGATCCGCGAGGACGGCCGCATGGTCCACGACATGTACCTGTTCGAGGTGAAGAAGCCGTCGGAGTCCAAGGGCCGCTGGGACGATTACAAGCTGCTCGCCACCGTCCCCGGCAACGAGGCATTCCAGTCGCTGGAGCAGTCGCGCTGCCCGCTGGTGAAGAAGTGACGGCGTGACTTCTTCACGCCGTCATTGCGAGGAGCTCTTGCGACGAAGCAATCCAGACTGCATCTGCGGAAACATTCCTGGATTGCTTCGCTTCGCTCGCAATGACGATCTGGTGATAGGTCGGCTAGACAATAACAAGGAGACGTCCGCATGAACGACATGGTCCTGCAAAAGCTCGAAGGCGGGCTGCTCACCATCACCATGAATCGCCCGGAGCGGAAGAATGCGCTCAACCCCGACATGGTCGCCGGGCTGGTCGAGGCGGCACGGCGCGCGGCTGATGATCCCGAGGTGCGGGCGGTGCTGTTCAAGGGCGCCGGCGGCTCGTTCTGCGTCGGCGGCGACGTCAAATCGATGGCGCAGGGGCGCGCACCGCTGCCGTTCGAGCAGAAGCTCGCAAATCTTCGCCGCGGCATGGAGGTCTCGCGCATCCTGCATCAGATGCCGAAGCCCGTGGTGGCGCAGCTCGATGGCGCCGCGGCCGGCGCCGGCCTGTCGATGGCGCTGTCCTGTGACCTGCGGATCGCCTCCGAATCCTGCAAGATCACGACGGCCTTTGCCAAGGTCGGCTTCTCCGGCGACTACGGCGGCACCTACTTCCTGACCCAGTTGCTCGGCAGCGCGCGGGCGCGCGAGCTCTATCTGATGTCGCCGGTGCTCACGGCGAGGGAAGCGCACGCGATCGGCATGGTGACGAAGGTCGTGCCCGACGCCGAGATCGACGCCGCCGCGCACGAGCTCGCACTGTCGCTGGCGCAGGGCCCGTCGATCGCGCTCGGCTTCATCAAGCGCAACATCAACAATGCCGAGCACCTGGCGCTGGAGGATTGCTTCGACGGCGAGGCGATCCATCACACCCGCTGCGGCGACACCGAGGACCACAAGGAGGCCGCCAAGGCCTTCGTCGAGAAGCGCAAGCCGAGCTTCAGGGGCGCATGACCATGGCGCCCTATATCCGGCTGCGTCAGATCTGCCTGGTCGCGCCGCAGCTCGAGCCCCTCATCACGGATATCGGCCGGATCATGGGCCTCGCCGTCTGCTATCGCGACGGCAATGTCGCCAAATACGGCCTGGAGAACGCACTGCTCCCGGTCGACACGATCCTGCTGGAGGTGGTCGCGCCGTTCAAGGACGGCACCACGGCCGGCCGCTTCATCGAGAAGACCGGCGGCCGCGGCGGCTACATGGCGATCTTCTGCTGCGACGATCCGGACGAGCGCGGCCGCAATGCCAACGCGCTCGGTGTGCGCACCGCCAACGTCATCGACCACGCGCCCTATCACGGCGTGCAGCTCCACCCCCGCGACTGCCGCGCCGCCTTCATCGAGTTCAATCACACCGACGGCAGCGACGATATCCTCGGTCCGTATCCGCCGGCCGGACCGGACTGGCAAAAGTTCATCCGCAAGGATGTGACCGAGGCGCTGACGGCGGTGGAGATGCAGAGCCCGGATCCGCAAGGGCTGGCCGAGCATTGGGGCAGGATCATCGGCGTTGCGCCTGAAGGCACCGAACTGAAGCTGCCCAATGCGACCTTTCGCTTCGTCAAGGGCGCCAGCGAGATCATGAGCGCGCTGGAGTTTCGGGTGACAGACGTGGCGCAGGTGCTGCATACCGCCAAGGCGAAGGGGCTCGCGGTCGCAGGCAATGAGTTTCTGCTGGGCGGAGTGACGTTCCGCGTGAGTTGAGCGACTCATGCGTAGGTGGGCAAAGCGAAGCGTGCCCACCAATTCCACCACACAAATGAAGCGATGGTGGGCACGGCGCTTTGCGCCTTTGCCCATCCTACTGCTCCGGCTTACCGCCCCTTGAAATTCGCCGCGCGGCGTTCTTCAGTCGCCTTCACCCCTTCCTTGAAGTCCTCCGTCGCGCGCAATCTTGTCTGCTCGGCGAGCTCGTGATTGGTCGCAGCCATCACGCGGTCGGCGAGGCCATTGCGCATCGTGGCGCGGGTGGAAAGCAGGCCGAGCGGGGAGCATTCGGCGATCTCGCCGGCCAGCTTCATCGCGGCCGCCTTGACCTGGTCCTGCGGGACCAGCTCGTTGGCGAGGCCCCATCTGTAGGCTTCCTCGCCGGTGACGCGGCGGCTGGTGTAGAACATCAGCTCGGCGTTGTTCTTGCCGATCAGCTCCGGCAGCGTCACGGTCAGGCCGAAGCCGGGATGGAAGCCGAGCTTCGTGAAGTTGGCGGAGAAGCGCGCCTCGGGGCAGGTGACGCGGAAGTCGGCCGACACTGCAAGCCCGAGTCCGCCACCGATGGCCGCGCCCTGCACGGCGGCGACGATCGGCTTCTTGGCGCGGAAGATGCGCACGGCCTGGATGTAGAGATGGTTGATCGGGCCGAGACTGTCGGCGGGATCGCCCTTCTTCTCGGCTTCGCGTGCCTCCTGGGCCTGCCGCGCAGGATCGCCGAAATTGGCGCCGGCGCAGAACGCCTTGCCTTGCGCGGAGAGCACGGACGCACGGATCTCGATGTCGCGGTCGAACTCGTCGAGCGCGTCCGCGATCTGGTTGATCAGCGAGATGTCGAAGAAGTTGAGCGGCGGGCGGCGGATCTCGATAGTGCCGACATGCCCCACCTTCTCGACGCCGATATCTTTATACGTGCTCATGATGATCCTCGATTGAATTAGCGCAGACCCAATCCGCGGGCGATGATGCCGCGCAGCACCTCGGTGGTGCCGCCCTGGATGGTGAGTTTCGGCGCGGTCTTGATCGCGAAGTCGAGCTGCCGCTCCAGGGTCTCGCGATTGGTCGCGGTCTCCTCGACGAAGGCGGCGAGATCGCGAACCCGATGCGGCAGCTGCTGCTCCCAGACCGTGCCGATGTCCTTGATGATGGACGCCTCCACCACCGGCTCCTTGCCGGCTTCGAGCATGCCGGCCACCGAGACCGACATGCGCCGCATGGTGTGGAGCTGCGCGACCAGGCGGCCGATGCCCTCAGCGCTGCGCGTGTCCGGATTGGGGCCGACCGCACGCACGAGCTCGGTGAGCACGTAATAGGTCTCGAGGAAGCGCTCGGGGCCCGAGCGCTCATAGGCGAGCTCGCTCGTCGCCTGCTTCCAGGCCCCGTCGACTTCGCCGAGCACATGGTCATCGGGGATGAAGTGATCGGTGAAGACGACCTCGTTGAACTCGTACTGGCCGGTGATCTGGCCGATCGGGTTCACCTTGATGCCCGGCTGCTTCATCTTGACCAGGAACTGGGTCAGGCCATGACGGCGGTTTTCCTTGGTCGGCGGCGAGGTCCGGAAAATCGCGATCATGTAGTCGGCGATATGCGCCGACGAGGTCCAGATCTTGGTGCCGTTGATCAGATAGCCGCCGTCGGTCTTGGTCGCGCGCGTCTTCGCCGCGAACAGGTCGGAGCCCGAATTCGGCTCGCTCATGCCGATGGCAAAGCAGATCTCGCCGCGGCAGATCCGCGGCAGGATCTCCATCTTGATGTGCTCGGGCGCGTATTTCAAAAGCACCGGCCCGCTCTGGCGGTCGGCGACGAAGAAGCGCCGCGTCGGCGCGTTGGCAACGCGCATCTCCTCGGTCACCACGTAGCGCTCGAGGAAGGAGCGTTCCTGGCCGCCATATTTCTTTGGCCAGGTCATGCCGAGCCAGCCTTTGGCGCCGACCCGGCGGGAAAATTCCGGCGCGTCGGTGTCTTCGCGGTTGGGCTTGTGCGGATCGAAGGTGCCGGCGGCGATCTCCTCGGCGAGGAAGGCGCGGACTTCCTTGCGCAGTTGCTCGCATTTCTCGGGCAGGCGGATCGGATCGAAACGCAGGGCAGCGGTCATGTCTTCTCTCTCCGATCAGCGCGATGCCACGAGCGGCCACAATTCGTCGGCGCCGCGGTTTGCGACGAGCTTGCCGAGCTCGACCGCCCAGTAGCTCTCCGAGCCGAAATCGTCGCGCCAGGCCAGCGCACGTAGCGAATAGCGGTGCAGGATGTGCTCCATGGTGAAGCCGATCGCGCCATGGACCTGATGCGCGATGCCGCCGCCTTTTTCGGCAGCTTCCGCGCAGCGGATTTTTGCGGAGGCGGCTTCGAGATAGATCTCGTCGTTGAACGATTTTGCATTGGCGATGGCGTCGGCGGCGGACGTCGCCGCCGCCAGGGCCGCGGCGGATTCGCCGGCAAGCCGGGCGAGATTGTGCTGCACCGCCTGGAATTTCGAGATCTTCTTCTCGAAGGCGACGCGCTCGTTGGAATAGCGCACGGAAATGTCGAGCATCGATTCCAGCGCGCCGGCGATTTGCAGGCTGCGCGCGACGCCGCCCATCAGCATCAGATGAGTCTGCTCGAAGCCCTTCGGCGCGGGCTTGATGGTGATCGGCTGGGCCTTGTCGAGAGTGACGGTGTCGCTGTGGTCGTAGCCGACATTGAGTCCGGCCTCGATCCGCGCCTTGGCCGCGTCGATCAGCGCAATGGAAACGCCGTCCTTGCCGTGCGCCAGCACCGCGAAATGCTTCGCCGTCTTGGCGAAGGGCACGCCGCGGGCACGGCCGGAGAGCGCGCCGTCGGCATCCAGGCTGATGCGGTCCTTTGGCGTGGCCGGCAGCACCGTCATCTCGCCCTCGGGCGAAGCGATCTTCGCCTGCGCCAGCAGCCATCCCGCCAGCATGGTCTCGGCCAGCGGCACCGCGACCGCGAAACGGCCGGCGGCGCCCATCAGCGCAAAGCCGTCGGCGAGGCTCGCGCCCGAGCCGCCGAGATCATCAGCCACCCAGGACAGCGGCAGGCCGGCTTCGCTCAGCGCCTGCCACAGCGGGGCCTGCCACGCATTCGTCTTGTCGTTGTTGATGGTCTGCGGATCGGCGAGATCGGCGAAGATTTTCTCCGCGGTCTCGACGACGATATTGTCACTCTCCGCCACAGCGTTCCCCGTATTTTGCCATTGGCGCGTCCGGTCTGATCGGCCAGTGCGCAGTCTCTTCTTGCGCCCGATGATCGGAAAAAGCCATGGCCCTGACAAGCGTTGATCGCAGGTCCATCTGCGGCGCCGGCATGGGGCCAGGCTTGAAGAAATGCTAATTCCGCTTAGCGGAGTTTGCTCGATTTGCAGGGCGCGGCAAACTCGCTAAACAGGACGCCACACCAGATACAGGGGAAGGAAATCCGGATGGCAAAAGACGGCTTGTGCGCAATCGTGACGGGGTCCGCATCCGGGCTGGGTGCAGCGACTGCGGAAATTCTCGCGCGCAGCGGGGCGCGGCTCGTCATCAACTATTCGTCGAGCCAGAAGGAAGCCGAGGCGACGGCCGAGACCTGCCGCAAGGCGGGCGCCGCTGAGGTGCTGGTCGCACAGGGCGACGTCTCCAAGGATGAGGATTGCCGCAAGATCGTCGCGGCTGCGAGCGGCTGGGGCCGGCTCGATATCCTCGTCAACAATGCGGGCACCACCAAGCATGTGGCTCATGCCGATCTCGACGGCTTGTCGGCTGAAGATTTCCAGCGGGTCTACGGCGTCAACACGATCGGCCCGTTCCAGATGGTGCGCGCGGCGCGCAGCCTGCTCGAGGCCGGTGCGAAGGCTTCGGGGCGGCCCTCGGCGGTGGTGAATGTGTCGTCGGTCGCCGGCATCAGCGGCGTCGGCTCGTCGATTGCGTACGCCGCGAGCAAGGGCGCGCTCAACACCATGACGCTGTCGCTGTCGCGTGCCCTGGCGCCGCTGATCCGCGTCAACACCGTGTGTCCGGGCTATATCGACACGCCCTGGTTCACCAAGGGCCGCGGCGAGGCGCAGGCCAAGCAGGTACGCGACAGCGTCGTGGCGAAGGTGCCGCTGAAGGTCGCATCATCCGCGGAGGACATCGCCCAGCTCGTCTGCTTCCTGGCGATGCCGGCCTCCAGCAACATGACCGGCGAAGTCGTGCGCATGGATGCGGGAATGCATTTGGTGACGTGAACTCGTCATTGCGAGCGCAGCGAAGCAATCCAGAAGTCCCTCCGCGGAAATAGTCTGGATTGCTTCGTCGCTGCGCTCCTCGCAATGACGATGTGGAGGCGGTGTGCCGCCCCTCCCGATTGAGGTTGCTACCCCTTTATCACGCCACTCGCCACCAGCCGGTGCCAGATGAACAGCACCACCACCGCGCCGATCGTCGCTGTGATGAAGCCGGCGCCCTGGTCGGGGCTGTAATGGCCGATGGCCTGGCCGACGAAGGTCGCTAGAAACGCGCCGGCGATGCCGAGGATGGTGGTGAGGATGAAGCCGCTCGGATTGTTCGGCCCCGGCGCCAGCCAGCGTGCGATGAGGCCGGCAATGAAGCCGACGACGATGATCCACAACAGGCCGCCCATGCTCATGACTTTGCTCCCCTTCCCGAAAGCGTATCGATCGAGGTCCGACTAGATTCTGCCCGAGAGCTCGTTCTCGGTCGGTAGCCGTCCATCCGGCGTCAGATGGTCGACCACTTGCGGCAGATACTGGCTGAGGCCATTGAGCAGTTCCTCGCGCGACAGGCCGCTCTGGGCGGACAGGCTCTCGATCTGGTCGGCGCCGAGTGCGCTGGCGAGATCGCCCGGCGCGATCGGCTTGTTCTCGCCCTTGCCGACCCAGGAATTCGCGGCATCGCCGTGGCCGCCCTGCTGGAGCTGGTTGAGGAGATCGCCGAGACCGCCGCTGAGCACGGTGCCTGCAGCGCCGCCCGCGAGCAGGCCGCCGAGGCCGCCCTTGAGAATGTCGCTTAGCCCGCCGCCGCCTGCACCCGCGTTCACCGGCGGCGGTGCGGGCGACGGTGATGGTTGCGGCGCCGAGCCTGACTGGCTGGTCGTGAAATGCTTGAACGCCTTCCAGGCAAGCAGGCCGAGCAGCGCCATGGTCATCGGCGACATGCCGCCGGAGGATTTCTCTGAGCTCGGTGTAGAGGGGCCGCGCGGGCCGTTCTGCATGCCGTTGAGGACGTCGAGTAGACCCATGGTGCTCTCCTTTGGCGTCTCGTTCGGCGAGCGCTCGCCGCTGGCTGCCCCCGGGGCGAAAACATATGGGGCAGTCATGACCGTTACAAGTCGGATGCGCCGCGATTGGTTGCCGGCCTCGCCTCTGCTATCGAAGGCCGGTCATTCAGGGAGTAAGCCCAGTGGTTGCGGATCGATCGATCGTGGTGGCTGGCGCCGGCGCCATCGGCTGTTTCGTCGGCGGCAAGCTGGCCGCCGCCGGCCGGCGCGTCGCGCTCTTGGTGCGGCCGCGGGTGAAGACCGAGATCGAGCGGTTCGGCCTGCTGCTGACCGATTTCGACGGCTCCGAGACGAAGCTCGGCGCCGGCCAGCTCGCGCTGTCGGAAGACCCTTCGATCTTGCACAGCGCCGGCATCGTGCTGGTCACGGTGAAAAGCGCCGACACCGCCGCTGTCGCCGACCAGATCGCGCAGCATGCGCCTGAGGATGCCGTCATCGTCTCGCTCCAGAACGGCATCGGCAATGTCGCAGTGCTGCGCGAGCGGCTCGGCGGCCGGTCCGTGCTCGCCGGCATGGTGCCGTTCAACGTGATCGCGATGGGCGATGGCCGTTTCCACCGCTCGACCTCCGGCGACATTCACGTCGGAGAGGATCCGGAGAACACGGCCGCGGCGCTCTCGGTCTCCGGCCTCAGTGTGCGCGCGAGCCGTGACATCACCGGCGTGCAATGGGGCAAGCTGATCATCAACCTCAACAATGCGCTGAGCGCGCTGTCCGACATGCCGCTCGCCGCGCAATTGGCGAACCGTGACTGGCGAAGATTGTTCGCTGACCAGATGGCGGAAGGGCTGGCCGCACTGAAGGCCGCCGGCATCGTGCCGGTATCGTCGACGCCGATCCCGACGAGCTGGTCTCCGGCCTTGCTGCGGCTGCCCGATGCGATCTTCGGCGCGATCCTCGGGCGGACCATGAAGATCGATCCCGAGGCGCGCTCCTCGATGTGGCAGGATCTGAAGCAGGGCCGCAAGACCGAGATCGACTATCTGCAAGGCGCGGTCATTGCGCTCGCCGAGCAGAACCATGTCGCCGTGCCGCTGATGCGCCGCATTGTTGCGCTGATCAAGGAAGCCGAGGCGGCCGGCAACGGTCCGCCGCGGCTGACGCCGCAGCAGATCCGGGGCGTGAATTGAGGACGAGGAGGGCGTGATGAAGCGTTGTCTGATGATCGGCCTGGCGCTGGCCGCGCTCTGCGGCATGTCGACGCTCGCCTACGCCAGGCCGCCGACGGTCTTGAACTCCCCCGGCTATGACAGGCGTTTGCAGGAGAGCCGGTCGCAGTTGGGTGCTTCGCCGACGGTCGCAGCGCCGGTGGTCCATCCGAAGCGCGGCAAGAAGAAGCAGCCGAACTGAGGATTGCAAGCCGGAGCTCCATCCACGCGTCATTGCGAGCGCAGCGAAGCAATCTAGTATCTTTCTGTGCAGAGACTCTGGATTGCTTCGCTGCGCTCGCAATGACGCCTGTCGTGAGCTCAGCTCTCGTAGGATGGGCAAAGCGAAGCGTGCCCACCGACTCTCTCGATCATAAACAAATGGTGGGCACGGCGCCTTGCGCCTTTGCCCACCCTACGACCATCTCGCAATGACGGCTGCTGCTTCAGCCTTTCTTCGCGGGCTTGCTCGGTGTCGGGTTGAACAGCTTCTTCAGGTCGTTCAAGCTTTCCGACAGACGCGGCCATTCGCAGGAGAATGAGCTCTTGGTGCAAGGCGCGGCCTTCGGCCTTGCGCCTGCGGCCTGCTGCACCTTCGGCCGCTCGACCGGCACCGGCACGCGCTCGACTTCGGTCCGCAGCGCGACCTGCTGGAGCTGCTGCACCTGTTGCTCTTGCTGCTCGCGCTGCTGCCGCGCGGTGGCCTGGGCCGCTTCGTTGCTGCGGCGCTGCTTGGCGAGATAGGCGGTATAGGCTTCGTCGATCTTCTTCTGCTCCTCCGGCGTCGGATTGGGGCCGGCGATGTCGAAGGTGCGATCCTGGAGGAAATCGTAATAGGAATAGCCGCCACCCGGCTTGCGGCGGCCGGCAAACTTGGCGTTGCAATCGGCGAGGGCCGCGGTCTTCTCAGCCTTGGTTGCGGCTTTCTCGGCGGCGTCGGCGCATTCCTCGAAATCGACAGGTGCGCGTTTCCACCATTGCGCCTCGGCATGCCCCGGCGTCAGCAGAATAAATCCTGCTGCGGCAACGAGAAGCAGCGCCGCGCGATGCGATGTAACTACGGCCGACATTCTAAGAGGGTATTCCTTGCAAGACGCAACCCGAACTGAGTCGAGCCAGATTTTTGCCTCTTTATGGCCGGCTTGTCACCCATGGAACCCGGGAAATTCAGGGCTGGGATGCTGACATTTTGTGCTTGACGTGGCGCGGGAGTCACAGCGCCCCGCCGGCAGGCTGTTACACTCGTATTGCGAGCGCCTCACTCCCGGCTGGCGACGCCAGGAAGACGAAGTGGCGCGCCTTCCGGATCTGGCCTTTCGAAGGCGCGGGCGCATGCTGAATGAGACAAACACGGAAGGACTCATATGACGATCACCATCGCAGCGAGCAGCGTGCCGAAGCCGCCGGCTGATATCATTAAAGGTTTCAGGGACGCGCCGACCTCGGTGATCTCGGACAACCTCGGCCGGCTGCCCGGCGCGGTCGGGCTGAGGCCGTATCATCGCGGCGGCAAGCTGGTGGGAACGGCCTTCACCGTGCGCACCCGGCCCGGCGACAATCTCGCCATCCACCGCGCGCTCGACCTGGTCGGGCCCGGCGACGTCATCGTGGTCGATGGCCGCGGCGACGAGACGCGCGCGCTGATCGGCGAGATCATGAAGAACATCGCGCAATGGCGCAAAGCCGAAGGCTATGTGATCGACGGCGCGATCCGCGACGTCGCGGCCTTCGCGGCCGACGACTTTCCCTGCTACGCCCGCGCGGTGATCCATCGCGGTCCGTACAAGAACGGCCCCGGCGAGATCAACGTGCCGGTGACGATCGGCGGCAGCGTGATCGCGCCCGGCGACATCGTCGTCGGCGACGAGGACGGCGTGGTTTCGTTTCCCGCGACTGGTGCGGCCGCGCTGCTGGAAGCGGTGCGCGTCCAGGTCGCGCGCGAGGAAGAGACGCTGAAGGCGATCCGTGAGGGTCGTTACCAGGGCGCTTACGGCAAGGCCTGATCTGGCGGAGTGTAAAGGGGAGGATGACGTGAGCCAGAAGGACGAATTCCACAATCTCGACGACGCCAGCGACGGCCTCTTCCGCGAGCTCGCCGCCGGCGTGACCACGCGCATCTTCTCCGGCGAGCAAGCGATGCTGTCGGTGGTGACACTGGCGCCGCATGCGCAAGGCACGCTGCACCATCATCCCGAGGAGCAATGGGGCGTGCTGCTCGACGGCTCCGCCATCCGCGTCCAGGGCGATGAGGAAATCCCGGTCAAGAAGGGCGATTTCTGGCGCACGCCAGGGAACGTGCCGCACACCATGCGTGCCGGTCCCGACGGCGCCCGCGTGCTGGACATCTTCAGCCCGCCTCGGCCAGAATACAGAAAAGCAGGGTCAGGCTTCGGCACGACCTAAAGCGCCTTGCGCTTTAGCCTATTTTCTTGAGCATGATCTTTTCGGAAAACCGCTGCACACTTTTCCGGATCATGCTCGAGCGCCACAGAGCAAAAAGCCGGGCGCAACAACAAGGGAGGGACCATGACGATCACACGACGCACGCTCTTGGCCGCACCGGCCATCCTCGCGATGGCACCGGCAGCAGCGCAGGCCGGCAAGATAACGCTGGTGGTGCCGTTCCCGCCTGGCGGATCGACCGACGCGATGGCGCGGCTGCTGCAGACGAACCTGCAGACCAAGCTGGGTCGCATCGTCGTGGTCGAGAACAAATCGGGCGCGGCCGGTGCGCTCGGCGCGGCGCAGGTCGCCAAGAGCCCGGCCGACGGCTCGACCTTCCTGGTGACGTTCGATTCCCATGCGGTGATCCCGTCGATCCTCGACAAGCCGCCGGTCGACGTCGAGCGCGAGCTGATGCCGGTGCTGCTGATCGGCACCGCGCCCTACGTGATCGCGGCCGGCGCCGGACGCCCCTACAAGAGCTTTGCCGACGTGGTCGCCGCCTGCAAGGCGAGCCCCGGTGCGGTGAAATACGCCTCGGTCGGCATCGGCACGCTCGGCCATCTCGCCATGACCGTGCTCGGCAGCAAGGCCGGCGTCGAGATCATGCACGTGCCCTATCGCGGCGGCGGGCCGGCCATGAACGACGTGCTCGGCGGCCATGTCGATCTCATCGCGGGATCGGCGGCGCTGGTCGCGGCCCAGCTCGGCACCAACATGCTGCGCCCGATCCTGCAGCTCGGCCGCGAGCGGCTGCCGTCCCTGCCGGACACGCCCACCGCGATCGAGGCCGGCTTCCCCGATTTCGAGACGCTGGCATGGTGGGGCATCTTCGCCCCCGCAGGTACGCCTGCCGACGTCGTCGCGGCCATGGCGACGGCATCCAAGGAGATCCTGAGCGAGCCCGCGACCGCCGCCCAGCTCAAGGACACCCAGCACATGACGCTGCTGCTCCAGGACGGCGCCACCTTCAAGACCTTCTTCGACAAGCAGGTCGCCTATTGGGGCAAGGTCGTGAAGGACAACAATATCAAGGCGTGAGATCCGCCCATGCCCGGGATGCCATCCCGGGTCCAGTGCGCTCGCGCGGGCTTGCGCGTCAGAGCATCTTGCCGACGATCTTCGTCATATCTGCCGCCGAAAACGCGCGCAGCGTTTCGGTGCGGACATTGCCGAGTGCGCTGAGACTAAGGCTGAGTGACATCGCGGCAGCCTCATCTGGAGCCTCGAGAACGGTCACAACGTCATATCGTCCCTGCGTCCAGACGATCTCTTTCACAGTCACGCCGAACGTTTTGGCCATCTCCTTGAAGGCTTCGGCCCGCTTCGGCGAGTCCTTGACGTTTCGGACTCCCTGATCAGTGAAGTTTCCCAGCACGACATAAGCTACCATGGTCGTCCTCCCTGGTTAGAACTTGAGGAAACCGCGCCGAGCTTGCCACGGTGGCTGAGACAGCGCTAGTTGCGCGTTGGAACGTCAGCAGATGCGACTTATTCGGTCAGGACAACGGCCGTGCGAAACTGAGCTCATGGCCGTCGGGGTCGGTGAGATGGAAGTAGCGCTCGCCCCATTCGGCATCGCGCGGCGTGGTCGACGGCTGCCATCCTGCCGCGAGCGCCTGCTCATAGGTGGCGTCGACATCGGCGACATAGAAGATGACGCGGCCCCACCAGGACCAGCGCTTGTCGTCCGGCTGCGCAGTCAGGTTGAGATAGCCGCTGCCGCCGCGAAAGCTGGTGAATGCTGCGGCTTCGCCGCCATAGAGAAGCTCGAACCCGAGCGAGCGGTAGAAGTGCACGGCGCGTGCCATGTCGTGGGTGCCGAGCGTGATGGCGCTGATGCTCTCGATCATGTGGGCTGCTCCGTCGAAGGGGTCCGGGCGCGATTGTACTGCCGCCGTGTTCAGCTTGACGATGGATCTCGCCCGTCTTGCGGCTGGCGAACCGTATCCTGCTCTGCTATGACCGGATTGAACCCGTACCCACGGGTTCCGCGGTCCCGTAGCTCAGCCGGATAGAGCGACGGTTTCCTAAACCGTAGGTCGGAAGTTCGAGTCTTCCCGGGATCGCCATTTCCTTGTCCGGCTTTGCTTCGTCTGTCGCCCTGCCGAGGGCTGCGCGACGGTCGATGTCAGTCCAGATGCCGACAATTGCGCCGCTGCCCATTTGATTGTAGCATTTCGCGTCAGAGCATCAGTCTATTGTCGATGCAGCCGAAGATTGATTTGATGGCGCGCCGCGGATCAGCGCCGGCCCGCCCGATATTCGTGGTTTGCAGCGGATGACTTTTCAGCGCGACAATGCGGCTTTCGAGCACTGGCTGCGCAAGCAATGCGACGTCGTTGACGCGGACCTCGTCCACAAACACGAGCGGATGCAGAAGGATGCGTTCACGTTCCTGCGCGCGACGTTCTTTCGCTGGGCGCGTCGCATCGAGAAGCTCTGTCCCAAGCTGAGGGATGCGCCCGCCGTGCTGTCGGTCGGCGACACCCACATCGAAAATTACGGGACCTGGCGCGATGCCGAAGGCCGTCTGGTCTGGGGCATCAACGATTTCGACGAAGCCGCGGTCATTCCCTATCCGTTCGATCTCGTCCGCCTTGCGACCAGCGCGCGGCTCGCACCGAAGGCGCGGACCGCTAATCGCAATGCGGCGGCGGCCATTCTCGATGGCTATCGCGAGGGGCTCGCGAACCCGCGCCCGTCGCTGCTGGACGAGGAGGAGAGCTGGATGCGGCCCTTCGTGGCCTGCTCCGACGAGGAACGCCGCGACTTCTGGCACGAGCTGGAGGACTATCCAAATGCGGAGCCGCCTTCGCAGGTTGCTTCGGCGCTCAGAAAGAACCTGCCCGACCATGCCGAGCTGGAGCGGTTCGCTTCGCGCAGGAAAGGCGGCGGCGGCCTTGGCCGGCCGCGCTACGTTGCGATCGCCACCTGGGATGGCGGCAAGATCGTGAGGGAAGCCAAGGCGCTGGTGCCCTCCGCCTGGGATTGGGCGCACGGCATGAACGGCAAGCCGCGCTTTCTAGACGTCGCCCAAGGAGAGTTTCGGGCGCCCGATCCGCATCTCAAGTTGAAAGGCGGCTACATCATTCGCCGCATTGCTCCCGATCAGCGCAAGCTCGAGCTCAGCAATCGCAGTCATCCGCGGCTGAGACTCGATCTGCTCTGGGCCAAGGGATTCGATCTCGGCGCAATCCATGCGGGAACGGGCGGCGCCAGATCCAAGATCGAGCACGATCTCGATGGACGCAAGGACGACTGGCTTCACAGCGCCGCAAAAGTCGCCGCCGCGGACGTCCAGGAGGACTTCGAGGAATGGCGGAAGGTCCGGCTGCCGTGGACACCTGATACCCAGGATTGACGTGCGAGGCGCCGGCAGGCGGTTTGCAAGCGCTGGGAGCGTAACCGGCATGCGCTCCGATTTGCGCAGCGGGCGCGAAAATTGCTAACAGGGACAATTGCAGGGACCTGCCCGGGTCTCCTGCCTGTAATCCTGCCATACCCAGCCACATCCCGGAGACCATTGATGCCTTTCGACCTGATCCTGCGCGGGGGGCGGGTGATCGACCCGTCCCAGAGGCTCGACGCCGTGACCGATGTCGCCTTTGCCGGCGGCAAGGTCGCCGCGATCGGCAGCGCCCTCAAGGCGGATCCGGGCACCGAGGTGCGCGACGTCTCGCAATTCATTGTGTCGCCGGGGCTGATCGATCTGCACACCCATGTCTATTGGGGCGGCACCTCGCTCGGCATCGATGCCGAGGAGTTCTGCCGCCTCTCCGGCGTCACCACGGCGGTCGATACCGGCAGCGCCGGACCCGGCAATTTCGCCGGCTTCCGCAAGCATGTGATCGAGCCGAGCCAGGTCCGCATCCTCGCTTATTTGCACGTCTCGCATGCCGGCATCTTCGGCTTCTCGCACCGGATCATGGTCGGCGAGAGCGAGGAGCTGCGATTGATGAATCCGGTCGAGGCGGCCGAGGTGGCCGATGCCAACCGCGATCTCATCGTCGGCATCAAGGTGCGCGTGGGCCTGCATTCCTCGGGCACCTCGGGTGCGGTGCCGCTCGACATCGCGCTCGAGGTCGCGAACGAGGTCGGCATGCCGCTGATGGCGCATATCGACCATCCGCCGCCGAGCTATGAGGACGTGTTGGCGCGGCTGCGTCCCGGCGACGTGCTGACCCATGCGTTCCGCCCTTTCCCGAACACGCCGGCGACGGCGCAAGGCACCGTGAAGAAGGCGGTGCTGGAGGCGCGCGAGCGCGGCGTGCTGTTCGATATCGGCCACGGCAAGGGCTCGTTCGCGTTCAAGACCGCGCGTGCCATGCTCGCCAATGGTTTCTATCCCGACACCATCTCCTCCGACATCCATCAGCTCTGCATCGACGGCCCGGCCTATGACCAGGTCACCACCATGTCGAAGTTCCTGTGCATGGGCATGGAGCTGCCGGATGTGATCGCGGCATCGACGGTGAATGCGGCGATGGCGCTGCGGCGTCCCGAGCTCGGCAGCCTCAAGCCCGGCAGCGTCGGCGACGCCACGCTGATTTCGGTGAAGCAAGGCCAGTTCGACTACGAAGACGTCGTCGGCGAGCACCTGATCGGTGATCGCAAGATCGTCTCAGAGGGTGTCGTCATCGGCGGGCGCTGGTGGCATCCGAATTGACGATCGCTAGCCCCGCTCGCGATAGAATTGCAGCAGCCGCGCGCCCGCCGGCGAGAGCCAGTCGGGTGCGCCGGTGATGTAGCCTTCGACGCGGCTGCTCGCTCCGACCAGATAGGTGACGGGCATGCCGACGAGCGGGAACATCGCCCTGGAAGCTTCGGCTGCCGCGCCGTAGGCATCGGCGTAACACGCGAGGTTCTGCACGGCGAGGCCGCCGAGAAATGCGCGGATCTTGCGCAGGTCTTTGGTGTCCGTGCAGATCGCGACCACGTCGAGCGGCTCGGGCCGCGAGGCTGCAAGGCTTGCGAGCATCGGCAGATCGAGCTTGCAGGCCGCGCACCAGGTCGCCCAGAAATTCACCAACGTGATGCGCCCCAGCTTCGCCGTCACGATGGCATCCCGGCCGTGCAGGTCCTGAAGCCTGAGCTGTGGCATCGGGGCGCGCGGCCGAACCAGTGTGAACTGGCTGCGTCCGGCCTCGAACATTGGCGGCCAGCTGTCTTGCGCGCGGCCGGCGGGCGGGATGGCGAGAGAGGCTGCCGCGGCCATCAGGATCGATCGCCGCGACAGCGCGCGATGGCTCTCGTCCGCCTCACGCATGGATATAGGCCCAGCCCTTCAATTGCAGGTCGACGACGCGGCCAATGCCGAACGGGACGAGGCTTGCGCCCGGGATCAGCGGGATGGAGATCTGCTCCTTGGCTTCCGCGATGGTCTTGGACGAGGCGCACATGCTGAAGGTGAGATTGGGCACCGACTGCCGCAGCGCCGCGAGCGGCTCGGCCAGCGGCGTCCTGTCGGCGCGGAAGACGTCGATGCCCTTGCCGTTGGCGACGACCTCGATCAGCAGCCGCGCGCCCCTCTCGGCAAAATGCTTGGAGAGGTTGGCCGAATAGCTGATCGTGTGACCCATGACGTAGGGCTCGTTGCTGTCGATCAGGATTACGACGCCCTCAGCGAGACGATCCTCCTTGGCCGCGGCGGTGCCGCCGGTTGTGAGGACCGCGGTGCCAGCGAGCAGGCTTCTGCGGGACCATGCAGAGATCATGGCGTTCCTGCCGCTCAGAACTGACGCGGCGCGATCGGCGCCTTGCTGCGGCGTCCCCACAGCACGAACAGGCTGAGCGCGAGCAGGACAATGTTGAGCGGCGCTACCTCGGCTTCGCCGCGCGAGAGGTGGAAGACAAGCGCAATGACCTGCAGCACCGCGCAGCCGAGCGCGGCGAGCACCGTCAGCCGCGGCAGGATTCGCGTCAAGGCCGGCAGCAGGATGCCGATGCCGCCGGCGAGATCGACCAGCGCAATCGTTCGGACGAACGTTTCGGAATACTGACCGGCCCACGGCATCATCGCGGCCAGCTGGGGAATGGGCGTGGTCAGCTTCACGAAGCCTGCCGAGACGAACACGGCGGAGAGGGCGACCTGCGCGGCCCAGAGGCCGATGCGAAGGGACCGGCCGGGAGCGGCGGTTTCGATGGTGGTGGCGGACATGGGGTTCTCCGGAATGTGAAGGTTGCCACCATCTGATAGTTTCGCCGCATTTGATCATTCTGCGCTAAAGGAATTATTCATTTCGTGGATGTTGATGATCTCATGGATACTCTGGTCAGCATGAAGGTGTTTTGCCTGGTCGCGGAGCTGAAGAGCTTTGTGACCGCGGCGCAGCGCCTGCGCATCTCGCCTGCCATGGCAAGCAAGCACGTGATGCAGCTCGAGAAGCGGCTCGGCACGCGACTGCTCAACCGGACCAGCCGGCGCGTCAGCCTGAGCGAGAGCGGCGCGCTCTATTTCGAGCAGGCGCGGCAGATGCTGGACTCGCTCGACGAGGTCGAAGCCGCCGTCAGCAAGGCGACGGTCGTGCCGCGCGGCACGCTGCGGCTGACCGCGCCGGTGTGGATGGCGAACAAGATCTTCGCGGGCGTGCTGGCGGACTATCAGGCCCGTTATCCGGACGTGCGCCTCGACGTCGATCTCAGCGGGCGCCTCGTCAATCTGGTCGAGGAGGGGTTCGATCTCGCCCTGCGCGCGACGGCCGCGCCGGACGAGGCGCTGATCGCGCGGCCCATCACCGGAGTTCCGTTCTACCTGGTTGCCGCTCCCGCCTTCCTCAAACGCGCGGGCCGCCCAAGGACCTTCGCCGATCTCTCCGGCCAGGCGTTGCTGCACTATGCGCTTTATCCGGGCGAGAGCTTCTCCTTCCAGGGCGAGCACGGCCCCGAGACCGTCAAGCTCAATCCGGTGCTGCGCAGCGGCAACGAGACGCTGCTGCACATGGCGGCGCTGGAAAGCATGGGCTTCGCCTTCCTGCCGAAATGGCTGGTCACCGAGGACATCGCGACTGGACGCCTCGAGCACGTCATGCCCGAGCACATTATCTTCGTCGGAAAACTGTTCGCGGTCTATACGAGCCGCAAATATCTCTCCGCAAAGGTGCGGACCTTCATCGACTTCATCGCCGCCGACAAGCGGATGCGATAGCGTACGATCTAGTCGCGTCCCGCCTCGATGATTGCCTTGGCGAGCCGCGCCGGATCGGAGAAGCACAGCTCGTGGCTTCCCGCGACCTGCACCAGGCGGAACAGGCCCAGCTTCTCCGACAGGCGCGGATGCCAGCCATGGCTGTGCGGCAGCGCGGTATCCTCGGTGCAGTTGATGTAGGATTTGGCCAGCGGCATCTCGGCCGGATTGCTCTTGAGCGCGATCTTGTCGGTGAAGGTCGCGAGCGGATGCGGATTGAGCACGTCATAGGCGCGCTGCGCCGTCTCCAGATCGGCATCGTTGATGAACGCCTCGCGCCAGATCGGGAAGGGCAACACCACCGAGCCGTCGCCGCGCTCGGCCGCAATGGCGTCGAACAGACCGATATAGTGCGGCGGCACCATGTCGTTGAGGCATTCGCCGTCGTTGGGCACGAAAGCGTTCCAGTAGACCAGGCGGCGGATGCGCTCCGGCACGAGGTCGGCGACGCCGGTGATGACCATGCCGCCATAGGAATGGCCGAGCAGGATGACGTCCTGCAGATTATTCTCCGCAAGGTAGTCGGCGATCGACTGGATCGCTTCCTTCAGCCCGGTCGTCTTGGCATCGCCCGGACGGTTGCCCTTGATGGTGGGGGTATGGACCTGATGGCCTGCTGCGCGGATCGGCGCGGCGACCGGCTCGAGCTCGGCACCGGTATGCCAGGCGCCATGGACGAGAACGTAGGTCGACATGTTGTGGCTCCCTCGGAAGACTGCTTAGATCGGTGCGGCGATGACCTTGCCTGGATTTGCCGGCTGAACGCCGGTCGACGTTGTTGCCGCCATACTGAACCGCTGGCGCGTTGCGCGCTTGTCCGACGGTGAACCGGATTGGTCCTGGAGCGAACTGATGGAGCAGCTCAATTCCGAAAGCCGGCCCCGCCGTTTGGTCTGGGACACCGGCGAGACGAGGCCGGAGGAGCAGTTCTCCTACTATCGCGAAGCGATCTGCCAGGCATTCATGAACCTGACGCCGGAATCGGCAACCACCTCACGCTTCCCGGCCAAGGTCGAGGCGATCAAGATCGGCAGCGGTGCCATCAACCGCGTGGTCTTTCCCGAGCACACCGTGCATCGCTCGCGCGCCGATATCGCTGCGTCGACCGAAAGCTGCTTCTATCTGAACTTCAAGCTAGCCGGCCGCTGCCGCGTGGTCCAGGGCGGCTGCGACGTCAGCCTGTCGCGCGGTCAGGTCGGCATCTGCGACAGCGACCGGGAAGTGACCTTGTTGCATGATCGCGGGCCGACGCTGCAGGTTGCATCCTTCTGGGTGCCTTCGCGCGAGCTGCGTGATCGGCTGCCGCCATCCTTCGACTTCAGGGTGGAGCGTGTGTCCGACGATCCCTTCGTCGGCCATCTCATCGTCGAGACCGCGCGATCGCTGAATGCCGGCGCGCTGCGGATGACGGAAGGCGAAGCCGTCAGGCTGTTCGGCGTGCTGCTCGATCTTGTCGCGCTGAGCCTGTCGCGCCGCGCGCGTGCGCAGACGGCCGAGGCCGCCAGCTTTGCCGACGCGACCGCGCTCGCGCTCCGCCGGGCCGTGCATGAGCGGCTCTCCGAGCAGCGCCTTGCGGTTGCGGACGTCGCGCGTGCCATCGGCATCAGCGAGCGCTACGTGCACAAATTGTTCGAGCGCGCAGGCACCACATTCTCGGACTACGTCATGGATCGTAGGTTGGACGGCGCGGCACGTGACCTGAGCGATCCTGCGAAGGCGGACCAGGCGATCGGCGCCATCGCGATCGACTGGGGCTTCTCGGACCTCTCCCACTTCACCCGCCGCTTCAAGCAGCGCTTCGGCTGCCGGCCGCGCGACTGGCGCGCGCGGTGATCTACATCGACCTGACCTATAAGGATCTGGCGATCAGCAGCTTCATGATCTCGTTGGTGCCGCCATAGATCTTCTGGATGCGGGAATCGATGAAGATGCGCGAGATCGGGTATTCCTGCATGTAGCCGTAGCCGCCGAACAGCTGCAGGCATTCGTCGGCGGTCTCGACCTGCTTCTCCGAGCACCAATATTTCGCCATCGAGGCCGTCACGGTGTCGAGGTCTTTTGCGACCAGGCGCTCGATGCACCAGTCGACGAAGACGCGCGCGATCATCGCCTCGGTCTTGCGCTCGGCCAGCGTGAAGGCGGTGTTCTGGAAATCCATCAGCGGCTTGCCGAACGCCTTCCGCTCCTTGGTGTAGTCGGTGGTGAGCTTGACCGCGCGCTCCATCGAGGCCACGGCGCCGACCGCGAGCGCAAGCCGCTCCTGCGGCAATTGCTGCATCAGCTGGACGAAACCCTGGCCCTCTTCCTTGCCGAGCAGGTTTTCCGGCGGCACCGTCACGTTGTCGAAGAACAGCTCCGAGGTGTCGGAGGCGTGCAGGCCGATCTTGTCGAGGTTGCGCCCGCGCTTGTAGCCGTCCGCGCCCGCAGTCTCGACCACGATCAGCGAGATGCCCTTGGCACCTTGCTCGCCGGTGCGCGCGACCACGATGACGAGGTCGGCGGCCTGGCCGTTGGTGATGAAGGTCTTCTGCCCGTTGATGACGTAGGAATTGCCCTGTTTCTTGGCCGTGGTCTTGACGGCTTGGAGATCCGAGCCGGTGCCGGGCTCGGTCATGGCGATGGCGCCGACCATCTCGCCGGACGCCATCTTCGGCAGCCAGCGTTTCTTCTGCTCCTCCGAGCCGTAATTGAGGATGTAATGCGCGACGATGGCGCTGTGCACGGAGACGCCGGTGGTCAGCTCCGGCACCGTGCTCTCGAGATCGTCGAGCACGGCGGCGTCATAGGCGAAGGTGGCGCCGAGGCCGCCATATTCCTCCGGCACGCTCGCGAGCAGCGCGCCCATCTCCCCGAGCCCGCGCCAGGCGAAGCGGTCGACCATCTTCTGCTCGCGCCACTTCTCGGCATGCGGGGCCAGGTCCTTGGCGAGATATTTGCGGAACTGGTCGCGGAAGACGTCGAGCTCTTCGGTCATCCAGGAGGAGCGGTAGGGCATGATTACCTCGGTTGATGCGGCGTTCCGGCTTGGTAAGCCAGCGAACCGCGGCAATTATTGTGTTTTCAGGCTGCGCCGGTGACGCTACCAAGGCGCCGGTAACAGCGTCTATCGGGATGTCTGATTGTGGCGATCAAAACCCAGGAGCTCAAGCTCGACATCGAGCGCATCGGCACTGTCTCGGCGATCCTGACGCAGCCGGAGCATGCGCGCGCCTGCTACGTGCTGGCGCACGGCGCCGGGGCCGACATGCGGCATTCCTTCATGGAGAAGGTCGCGGAAGGTCTCGCGAGCCGCGGCATCGCGACTTTCCGCTTCAATTTCCCCTACATGGAAGAGAAGAAGGGACGTCCCGACCAGCCGGCGGTCGCGCACGCCGCCATCCGCGCAGCGGTCGCGGAGGCGGCGCGGCTCTGCCCCGGGCTGAAGCTCGTTGCCGGCGGGAAATCCTTCGGCGGCCGCATGACCTCGCAGGCGCAGTCGAAGTCGCCGCTGCCCGATGTCAAAGGGCTCGCTTTTCTCGGCTTTCCCCTCCATGCCGCCAAGAAGCCGTCATCCGAGCGCGCCGAACACCTTGCCGCCATCGCGATCCCCATGCTGTTCCTGCAAGGCACGCGCGATGAGCTTGCCGATCTGAGCTACCTCAAGCCTGTCGTCGAGAAGCTCGGCCCGAAGGCGACGCTGCATGAGGTCGCAGGCGGCGACCATTCGTTCGCGGTGCTGAAGAAATCCGGCCGTACCAATGACGAGGCGCTCACCGAGGTGCTGGACACGCTCGCGGCCTGGATCGACGCGCTCGCCTGAGACTCACGCCGAGTAGAGCCCCCTGTCGCGCGCCTTCTGGATGGCGAGCGCGGCGATCAGGTCGAGCGTCGGCGTCGACAGGCCGGCGGTGCGCGCGAAGGCCTGGGGCGCCTTCACCAGCACGTCGATCTCCATGGCGCGGCCGAGCTCGTAATCCTGCAGCAGCGATGGTTTGTGGTTGGGGGCAGGGCCGCTGCGGCTGGCGCGCTTGACCTCGGGAATGAAGTATTGGGCGATCTCGTTGGCCTCGTTCAGCATGCGCGGAATCACCTCCGTGAAGGCGGGGTCGTCGCGCACGCCGCGCGCGGTCTGGCCGGTGAGCAGGCACAGCACCGACAGCGACATGTTGGTCAGCAGCTTTGACCAGATCGCCTCGCGGATCTCGGCGACCGGCGGCGATTCCAGCCGCGCGTCGTTGAAGACACCGCGCAGCCTGGTGATGCGCTCGCAATTGCGGTCGTCGCACTCGCCGATCAGGAGACGGTTGCGGTCCGGCGTCAGGTTCTGCACCACGCCGGGCGCGATCACCTCGTTGGATGAGAAGACCACGCCGCCGACGATCCGTTCCTTCGGGATGCAGGCGCGCAGGCGCCCGCCGGGATCGAGGAATGAAATGTCCGGCGGCGCCGGGTGCCGCGGCGGCAGGCCGATGCCGTACCACCAGGGAATGCCGTTCTGCGCAAACACGATCGCAGTGTCGTCCTGGAGCAGCGGCTTGATGCTGGAAACCAGCCCCTGAAGCGCGGTCGCCTTCAAGGTCGAGATCACGACGTCCTGCGGGCCGAGCTGGGCCGGATCGCCTGACGCGTTCACCTTGGCGCCGACCTCGGAATCGCCGACGCGCAGCTTGAGGCCATTGGCGCGGGCCGCCTCCAGATGCGCCCCCCGCATCACGCAACTGACCTCATGGCCGGCGCGCGCCAGCCGTACCGCAATGTGGCTGCCGACGGCGCCTGCGCCGAAAATGCAGATGCGCATATTGATATCCCGTATCCATCCCGTGGTGTCGCCCGCAGCCAGCATGACACAAGCCGCCATGCGATGGACGCGGCCGCCCTACGCCGGAAAGATATGGATCACGGCACGCGCCCTCGGCCATAGTGCGGGGCAAACAACCGGAGGACCGCCGATGACTGCCAGCCCCGTCCTGTGGAGCCTCGATGAACGCGGGGTTGCGACCGTCACGTTGAACCGGCCCGAGGTCAACAATGCCTATGACGGCGCGCTGATCTCAGGCGTGCTCGCGGCCATGGACGACCTCGGCAGCAAGCCCAATCTGCGCGTCGTCGTGCTCCGGGGCAACGGCAAGCACTTCCAGGCCGGTGCCGATCTCAAATGGATCAACAGCGTGCGGCCGCAATCGGCTGAGGCCAATGAAGCGGCCTCGCGGGCGACGTTCGAAGCCGTGCAGCGGCTCAACACGTTGCCGATTCCCACCGTCGCGCTGGTGCAGGGCGGCTGCTTCGGGGGCGGTACCGGCGTCATCGCGGCCTGCGACGTTGTGATTGCCGCCGACAACGCCCTGTTCTCGATCACCGAGGTGCGCTGGGGCCTGACCGCCGCGATCATCATCCCGCAGCTCTGCGATGCCATCGGCGTCCGCCAGGTCCGTCGCTACGCGCTGACCGGCGAACGCTTCGGCGCCGAAGATGCCCGCCGCATCGGCCTCGTCCACGAGGTGGTGCCGCTCGCCGATCTCGATGCCGCAGGCGTCAAGGTGGTCGAGCAGCTGCTCGCCAACGGACCCGAGGCGATGGCCGAGACCAAGCGACTCGCGCTGGAGAGCTCGTTCGGCGGCATGGCGGTGGACGATGCGGCGTATACGCGGCTCGTGCAATTGCACTCGCTCAAGCGCCAGAGCGCCGAGGCGGCGGAAGGGCTTGCGTCGTTCGCAGAGAAACGGGCGGCGAACTGGGGCGGTGGCAAAGGTTAGGCGTCAGCAGCCGCGGCAGATATTGTTGATGCTGCGGTAGACGGCGTCGTCGTCCTGGCGCAATTGGCGCAGCGTTTCGAGCGTCGTGCTCTCAGCCGCCGGCGCGGCCGGCTTGCGCTTCGCTGCCAGCTCTTCCTCCTGCTGCTTGTAGCAGGCCTCGCGGTCGGCCTTGGCCGGGATGAAGCGGCAGTTTTGCTCCACGGCTGCGGCGGGAGCGGCCGAGAGCGCGAGGGCAATAGAAGCGGCGAAGCAGTACCTGACGATGATCGAATTCATGGCCGCACTTGTCTCAGGTTCACCGATGGCGAGCAACCGCGATCTTGCGGGCATGAGGACCGCCGGCTAAGTCGTGATCCAGTTCGAACCAGATTCCGGGAAGGAACGCGCCATGCCGGCCATGACGATCGATGAACCAGCGCGCAAAGTACCGCTCTATGGCGAGTATGAAGTCGTCGTGCTCGGCGGCGGGCCGGCCGGCATCGTGGCGGCAGCCGCAGCGGCGCGCGCCGGGCGGAAGACGTTGCTGATCGAGCGCTACGGCTTTCTCGGCGGCATGGGCACCGCGGCCGGCGTCACCAACTTCTGCGGCCTGCACGGCAATGTCCATGGCGAGCACCGGCGGCTGGTGCAGGGCCTGGCCTCGGAGCTATTGGCGCGGATCGATCGCTTGAACGGTCTCAACGCGCCGCATCTGATCCTGGGCAAGGTCTATGCCCAGGCCTACGACACCGCCGCCTACAAGATCGCGGCCGACGAGCTGCTGGCTAGCCACAAGGTGAATATCCTGTTCCATGCCCTCGGCGCCGGCGTCGTCATGGCGGACGAGCGTCGCATCGACGCGATGCTGGTCGAGACCAAGGCCGGCCGCCAGGCGGTGCGCGCGGAGATCTTCATCGACTGTTCCGGCGACGGCGATCTCGCCGAGTGGGCCGGCGCGCCGTTCGAGATCGGCGACGAGCATGGCCATCCGCTCTATCCCTCGATGATGCTGCGTCTCAACGGCATCGATCCCGCCAAGGCCGGCGAGGCCTGGCGCACCATTCCGCAATTGATGGAGAAGGCGATCGCCGCCGGCACGCACAGATTTCCGCGGAAAAGCGCGATCGTGCGGCCGCAGAAATCCGGCATCGAATGGCGGGTGAATTTCACCCAAGTGCCGCGCGAGGATGGTCACGCCATCAACGGAATCGAGCCCGACGATCTCACCCGCGGCGAGATCGAGGGGCGCAAGCAGGCGCTCGCCGCGTACGAATTCCTGCGCAGCGCGGTGCCGGGTTTTGAGAATTCCTACATCGTCGACCTGCCGCCACAGCTCGGCATCCGCGAGACTCGCCGCATCAAAGGCGGCTACCAGCTCAGCGGCGAGGACGTGCTTCGCTGTGCCTCGTTCGCGGATTCCATCGGCGTCAACGGCTGGCCGATCGAGGCTCATGTGCCCGGCGACGTCGTCTTCACCTTCCCGCCGATCCCGGAATCGCGCGGCTACAACGAGCTGCCGTACCGGATGCTGGTCCCTGAAGGCGTCGACAATCTCCTGGTCGCCGGCCGCTGTGCCTCGATGACCCATGAGGGACAGTCGGCGGCGCGGGTCTCCGGTGCCTGCTTCGCGATGGGTGAAGCCGCCGGTTCCGCCGCCGCGCTGGCGCTGTCCGGAAACCGGATTCCACGCGAAATCCCCATTGAAAAATTGCAGGAAACGTTGAAACAACAGGGCGCCTTCATCGGAGGGGACCAGGCGGTGCCCGAAGGCCTGTAACGCACTGCAAGACAAAGCGGAGGAAACGGGATGATCGGGATTGCGCGGCTCGCGGTAGCGGGCCTGATGGCGATCATGGCAATGGGCACGGCGCGGGCCGAGGATGCGCTGAAAGCCAAGATCGGCGTGCTCCGCCTGTCTTCGTCGGCGCCGGTCTTCATCGCGGTGGACAAGGGCTATTTCCGGGAGGCCGGCTTGGAGGTCGAGCTGAAGTTCTTCGACGCAGCGCAGCCGATTGCGGTCGCCACCACCTCGGGCGACGTCGATTTCGGCGTCACCGCCTTCACCGCCGGGCTCTACAATCTCGCCGGCAAGGGAGTGCTGAAGGTGATCGGCGGCATGAGCCGCGAGAAGCCCGGCTACCCCTTGATCGGCTATTTCGCCAGCAACAACGCCTATGCGAGCGGCCTGAAGACGCCGAAGGACCTCGCCGGCAAGCGCGTGGCGATGACGCAGGTCGGATCGAGCTTCCACTATTCGCTCGGCCTGCTCGCCGACAAATACGGCTTCAAGCTAGCGGACGTGAAGATCGTGCCGCTGCAATCGCTGTCGAATGCCGCCGCCGCGCTCAAGGGCGAGACCGTCGATGCCGCCTTGCTCCCGATCTCGACCGCGCGAAAGCTGATGGACGAGGGTGGCGCGAAATTTTTGGGCTGGGTCGGCGACGAGACGCCGTGGCAGCTGGGCGCGGTATTCGCGTCGCCGAAGACGCTGGCCAACAAGGCGCTGGTGACGAAATTCCTCGGCGTGCTCGCGAAAGCCGACCGCGAATATCACGACGTCATCCTCGCCGCGATGAAGGACGGTGTCGCCCCGATCAACGACAAGACCAGGCCGCTGCTGGAGATCATCGCCAAGTACACCAACCTGCCGGTCGAGCAGGTGGTCGGCAACTGCGCCTATATCGATCCCGAGGGCAAGCTCGACGTGAAGAACGTCGACAACCAGATCAAATGGCTGCAGGAGCAGGGCTTTGCCGACAAGGGCTTTGATGCGGATGCGATCATTGTGAAGGAATTCGTGAAGGCGGATTGATGCTGATGATGCAGTCTCTCGCCGCCGGCTATCTGCCACCCTCCCCTGGAGGGGGAGGGTCGATCGCACCGGCGATGCGCAGCATCGTCCGGAGCGAGCGGGGTGGGGTGAGCCACGGCGGCGGTCTGTCCGTCGTTCGCTCAAACTCTTCGCGGGAAGTTCGAGAGCAAGCGCTGTCAGTATCCTTGCGGATGGACCTTCACCCCACCCCGGTTTGCATTTTGCTTCGCTGCATGCAAACCGACCCTCCCCCTCCAGGGGAGGGTGAAGAAAGCGCGCTCATCGCATGGACCTGATCGCCAACCACATCACCCATCGCTTCGGCGATCTCGCCGTGCTCGACGACGTCTCTTTCACCGTCGGTGCCGGCGAGGTGGTGGCGATCGTGGGGCCCTCCGGCTGCGGCAAGAGCACGCTGCTGTCGATCCTCGGCGGGCTGTTGCAGCCGACCTCGGGCGCGCCGGAGCTGCGCGGCGCGCCGCCGGCGGATAGTCTCAATCCGCTGACCTTCGTGTTCCAGGACTTTGCGCTGCTGCCCTGGGCCACGGTCGAGGAAAACGTCGAATTCCCGCTGCTGCACACCCAGCTCTCGGCCGCGCAGCGCCGCGCCCTGGTCGAGGATGCGCTGCGCCGCACCGGCCTCACCGATTTTCGCCGGACCTATCCCAAGCAGCTCTCCGGCGGCATGCGCCAGCGCGTCGGCATCTCGCGCGCGCTTGCGGTGAGGCCCGCGATCCTCTTGATGGACGAGCCGCTGTCGGCGCTGGATTCGCAGACTCGCGAGCTGCTGATGGAGGATTTCATCCGCCTGCTCGCCGATGGCGGCATGGGCGCGGTCTACGTCACCCACAATCTCGAAGAGGCGGCGCGGCTCGCCGACCGCATCGTGGTGCTGTCGCGGCGGCCCGGCCGCATCCGCGAGGTCGTCACCGTGCCGATGACGCGCGCGGCGCGCGGCGAAGCGGCGGCGCGCGAAAAACTGCTGGCGCTGCAGAATCAGATCTGGTCGCTGATCCGCAACGAGGCGATCGATGCCGAGCGCGAGGTCCAGCATGCTTGACCGCGCGGCAACGGACACGACGGCCAAGAACGAACCGACGCGGCGCGTCCGCTTTCGTGGTGCGGGCTTCGTGCCTGCGTCGAGCCGGTTTGGCGGCTGGATCGCGCTCGGCCTCGTCATCGCGATCTGGCAAGCCGCCGGCAGCGCCGGCCTCGTCAATGCGCTGTTTCTGCCGACCCCCTCTGCGATTGTCCGCGCGATCTATCAGCTCGCGGTCTCCGGCGCACTGTGGCAGCATGTTACGGCCTCGCTGCTGCGGATCGGCGTCGGCTGGCTCGTGGGAACGGCGGCCGGCGTCGCCGTCGGCTTTGCCATCGGCCTGTCGCGCCTCGCGCGCAGCGTCGGCATCACCTTCATATCGGCGCTGTTTCCGATCCCGAAGATTGCGCTGCTGCCGCTGCTCATTCTCTGGCTCGGCATCGGCGAGGAGCCGAAGATCGCGACGATTGCGCTCGGGGTGTTCTTCTCGACCGCGATCTCGGTCTATAGCGGCGTCGATGCCGTGCCACGCAACCTGATCCGCATGGCGCAGAGCTTCAACGTCCCCTTCGCCACCATCGTGCGCAAGGTGATCTGGCCGGGCGCGCTGCCGGCGATCCTCGCCGGCTTCCGCATCACCGCCTCCGTCGCGCTGCTGCTCGTCGTCAGCGCCGAGATGATCGGCGCCCAATACGGCATCGGCGCCTTCGTGCTGCAGGCCGGCAATCTGATGCAGACCGATCAGCTGCTCGCGGGCGTCGTGATCCTGTCGGTGTTCGGCCTCGCAGTGGGCAAGGTGATCGGCTGGCTGGAGACGCGGCTGTTGCACTGGCGGTAGCGGCATTCACCGCTGCAGTAGGGTGGGCAAAGCGAAGCGTGCCCACGATTCCTTCACGCGTCGCGAAGACGTGGGCACGGCGCGTTGCGCCTTTGCCCACCCTACGAGACTGTTGAACTGGAGGTAGCCAACCGTCATTGCGAGGAGCTTTTGCGACGAAGCAATCCAGATTCTCTCCGCGGAGGGATTCTGGATTGCTTCGCTTCGCTCGCAATGACGATGTGGTTGGCAGTGCGACCGTCACGCGTTCCCGCGATCTTCCCGAAACAGATCCAGCTTCTGCTGCACCGGCCGGTCCGAGAAGCTGAACAGCACGGCGTCCTCATCCGCCTCGTGCGTGACCCAGTGCCAGCTCGGCACCACGAACAGATCGCGCGGCCCCCATTCGAACACGGTATCGCCGATGCGGCTGCGGCCGCGGCCCTCGATCGGGCAGAACACCGTTGCGTCCGTCGAACGATAGCGCGCGGTGCCAAAACCCTTCGGCAGCAGCTGGATGAAGGTGCCGATGGTCGGCATGGCGAAATCGCCGGTCTCGGGGTTGCTGAATTTCAGCTTGAGGCCGTGGCAGGCGTCCCATTCCTGGCTCGTCCTGGCCTTCTCCAGCGCCTCGCGCGTGTAGGCATAGGGATAGCTGAAGATGGGTGAGGTCTTCGAGCTCCGCTTCACATCGACGGGCAAGAGGTTGTGGCCATAGCGGGCAAAGCTGTCGCCCGGGGGCTTCGTGATCTTCTGCTGATCTTCCATCGAGCCTTCGGCAAAGGAGCAGTCGAAAAACTGCACCAGCGGGATGTCGAGGCCGTCGAGCCAGAACATCGGCTGATCGGTCTCGTTGGAATGATCGTGCCAGGTCATCGAAGGCGTGATGATGAAGTCGCCCGGCTCCATCGCGGTGCGCTCGCCGTCGACCGCGGTGTGGGCGCCTTTTCCTTCGAGCACGAAGCGCAGCGCCGACTGGCTGTGGCGATGCGCGGGCGCGACGTCGCCGGGCACCACCATCTGCACGCCGGCATAGAGCGAGGTCGTGATCTTGGATTGCCCGCGCAGTCCCGGGTTCTCCAGCACCAGCACGCGCCGCTCGGCCTCTTTGGCGGTGATGAGCTTGCCGGCCTCGGTCATGTAGTCGCGGATGACGTCGAACTTCCAGAGGTGCGGCCGGCAGGCGCTCTTCGGCTCCGGCGTGATCAGGTCACTCATCACCGTCCACAGCGCGGTGAGGTTTTCGCCGTCGATCTTCTTGTAGAACGCCTCGCGTTCCGGCGTCTTGGTCACGGCTTCCATGGTTGCGGCTCCCGATCGTTTTGTTGATTGACAGTATACTGAGGATCTAGGTAGCGTCAACTTGACGAACGACACACAAGATCGTGTCATTCCGGGGCGCGCCGCAAGGCGCGAGCCCGGAATCCATACTCCCGATCGTGGTTATGGATTCCGGGCTCGACGCTGGCGCGTCGCCCCGGAATGACAAAAGCAGGGAGGCTCTCCATGAAGCTGCACGGCTATTTCCGCTCCAGCGCTGCTTACCGCGTGCGGATCGCGCTGAACCTCAAGGGGCTCGGCGCCGAGCATCTGCCGCATCATTTGCGCAAGGGCGAGCAATGCGCACCCTCTTATCTCGCCATCAATCCGCAGGGCCTGGTGCCGGCGCTGGAGGACGATGCGGGTGGCGTGCTGACGCAATCGGTGGCGATCATCGAATGGCTCGACGAGACCCATCCCAATCCGCCACTGCTGCCGAAGGATCCGCTGCGCCGCGCCAAGGTGCGCGCCTTCGCGCTGGCGATCGCCTGCGACACCCATCCGGTGCAGAACCTGAAAGTGCTGGCGCGGCTGCGCGAGCTCGGCCTGCCCGAGGAGAAGGTCCAGGGCTGGGCCGCCTGGGTCAATCGCGAGGGCCTGTCGGCCTGCGAGACGCTGATCAAGGCCGAGCCGGGTCCGTTCTGCTTCGGCGATGCGCCGACGCTGGCCGATCTCTGCCTCGTGCCGCAGCTCGGCAATGCGCGCCGCTTCGGCGTCGACGTCTCCGCCTATCCGCACCTGCTCCAGGCCGAGGCTGCCGCCAAGGCGCTGGCGGCGTTTGCCGATGCCGCACCGGAGAAGCAGCCCGATGCCGAGTAAGCCGCCCCCTCCGATCACGATCGACGCGGTCTATGCCGCGCCGGGCTATCTGTTCCGGCGCATGCAGCAGATCGCGGTCTCGATCTTCATGGAGGAGTGCAAGGCGTTCGACCTCACTCCGGTGCAATATGCGGCGCTGGTCGCAATCCACACCCATCCCGGCATCGATGCGACGCGGCTGTCGGCGGTGATCGCCTTCGACCGCTCGACGCTCGGCAGCGTGATCGAACGTCTCCAGGCCAAGGCCTATATCGAGCGCAGGCCGGCACCCGAGGACAAGCGGATCAAGCTGCTCTATCTGACCAAGTCGGGCGCTGCGATCCTGCGCGAGATCATTCCCGCCGTGGAGCGTGCGCAGGAGCGGATGCTGGAGCCTCTCAAGCCCGCCGACCGCAAGGCGCTGATGAGCCTGCTGGCGCAGCTGGTCGATCTCAACAACGAAGCATCACGAGTGCCGCTGCGCGCGGAGGACGCGCTGGAACATCTTGGGAAGGCGGGGTGAGGGGGCGCCCCGGCCCAGCCCAGCGCGCGATCTCGTAGGGTGGGCAAAGGCGCGCTTGCGCCGTGCCCACGATTTCTCTCCTATTTTGCAATGGTGGGCACGCTTCGCTTTGCCCACCCTACGATTGCGGTGAGTGTGGCAACGCCGTCGCCTCACATCCTCAGCAACGCCTGCCGATCGATCTTCCCCGTGCCGGTCTTCGGCAGCTCGTCGATGAAAATCACCTCTCGCGGATATTTGTACGGCAGCAGCTTGCCCTTCACATAGTCCTGCAGCCTGCGCGTCGCATCACTCTGGTTCACCGCGCGGTTGTTCATCACCACCACCGCCTTCAGCGTCATGCGACGGTCCGGCAGCTCGGCGGCGAACACGGCGCATTCGCGGATGTCGGGGTGATCGGCGAGGCACAGCTCGACCTCGAGCGGATAGACCCACTGGCCGGAGATCTTGATGAGATCGTCGGCGCGGCCGCGGAAGAAGTGGAAGCCGTCGGCATCCCGCACGAAGCGGTCGCCGGTGTAGATCCAGCCGCCCTCGCGAATGGTCTCCGCGGACTTGTCAGGCCGGTTCCAGTACAGCGGCGTGTTGGAATCGCCGCGGACCCAGAGAATCCCTTCCTCGTTGTCGCCGACGTCGCGGCCGTCCTTGTCGCGCAGCGCGACCTCGTAGCCGGGGACGCGCAGGCCCGCGGCGCCGAGCTTCTTCTGCTCGGGCTGGTTGGAGAGATAGATGTGCAGCACCTCGGTCGAACCGAGGCCTTCGACGATTTCGAGCCCCGTGAGCGTCTTCCAGCCGTTGAAGACCTCGGCCGAGAGCACCTCGGCGGCGGAGAGCGCCATGCGCAGCGACGAGAAATCCGTCTTGTCCGCCCCTTCGGCCTTGGTCAGCGCGGTGTACAGCGTCGGCAGGCCGAAGAAGACCGTGGGCTTGTATTGCTCGATCGCCGCGAAGATCGACGCCGGCTTCGGCTGCCCCGGCAGCAGCAGCGTTGCGGCGCCGGCCGAGAACGGGAAGGTGACGGAATTGCCGAAGCCGTAGGCGAAGAAGATCTTCGGCACCGAGAAGCAGATGTCATCAGGCGTCAGCTTCAGCACGTTCCGCGCAAAGGCGGCTTCGCTATAGGCCATGTCGTGCTGCAGGTGCACGATGCCCTTGGGCCGTCCGGTCGAACCGGAGGAGTACATCCAGAACGCCATTTCGTCGCGCTGCGTTGCCGCTTCCGCCAGCTCAGCAGGGAATTGCGCGAGCCAGCTCGCCGCCGCGAGCGCCCGCGGCGCCGCGTGCTCGCCGGCCGCGCCATTGGCGACGATCAGCGTATGCAGCTTCGTCTCCTTGCAAGCCTCCGCATCGAAGCGCGCCGCGAACTCGGCATCCACCACCGCGACAGTCGCGCCGGAATCGGCGAGATAGAATTGCAGGAGGTCCGGCGGCGTCAGCGTGTTGATCAGCAGCGGCACGAAGCCGGCGCGCACCGCGCCGAAGAAGGCGGCGGGGTAGGCCGGCGTGTCGTCGAGAAACAACAGCACGCGGTCGCCGCGCGCAAGGCCAAGCGAGGCGAGACCGTTGCCCCAGCGGCAGGCCTCCGCGCAGAGCTCGGCGTAAGTGCGCGTGCCTGCAGGGCCCAGGAGCGCGAGCTTTTCGCCGCGGCCCTTGCCGAGATTGTCGAACAGCACACGGCTGGCATTGTAAATTTCAGGAACGGCAAAGCCGATCTCGCGCGCCCCCTCGCTGTCCGCCGGCACCTGGTCACGGATGTCATGTCTCATGCCGCATCTCCGCCGTTGGCTTCGGCGTTGCCTCCGCCGTTCTTGGCCGTCTCGTAGCGCGCCATGAAGGCCGGCGACATCGCCCGCAGCCGGGAATCGTCGATGCGGCCGGAGCGGGTGATATAGCTGTAGGCGAAGTCCATCAGGGGAAGCTTCATGTGCTCGGCGAAATGTTCGTACCAGAATGCACTGGTGCGCGCGGCGTTGACGAGCTTCTGCACGATGGGCTTGCGCGCGGCCTGATAGCGATGCAGCGCGGTCGCAAGATGCGCATCCGATTCCAGCGCCTTGACGAGGGCGATGGCGTCCTCGATCGCGAGCCGCGTGCCCGAGCCGATCGAGAAATGCGCGGAATGCAGGGCATCGCCGAGCAGCACCATGTTCTTGAACGACCAGTGCTCGTTCCAGACCCAGGGAAAATTGCGCCAGACCGATTTGTTGGAGACGAGGCAATGGCCGCCGAGCGTGTCGGCGAACACCTCCTCGCAGACGCCCTTGGACTGCTCGACGTCCTTGTAGGCGAAACCATAGGCCTGCCAGGTGGCGTGATCGCATTCGACCAGGAAGGTGCTCATGGTCGGCGAATAGCGGTAGTGATGGGCGTTGAAGACGCCGCGCTCGGTCTTCACGAAGGTCTGCGACAGCGTGTCGAAGCGTTTCGAGGTGCCGTACCAAACGAACTTGTTGGATGAGTAGGACAGCGAGGTGCCGAAATCGCCCTCATAGGCGCGCCGCACCAGCGAGTTCAGCCCGTCGGCGGCGACGATCAGATCGTGGCCGTTGAGCTGGTCGATCGCCTGGATCTGCGTGTCGAAGCGCGGGGTGACGCCGACGTCGAACGCGCGCTGCTGCAGGAACTTGAGCAGCTCCAGCCGGCCGATCGAGGAGAAGCCGACGCCGTCGATGGCGACGCTGTCGCCATGCAGGTTCAGCGTGATGTTCTCCCAGCTCTCCATGTGCGGGGCGATCGCATCGACCGTCTCGGGGTCGTCGGTGCGCAGGAACTCCAGCGCCTGTTCGGAGAACACGACGCCAAAGCCCCAGGTCGCGTCGGCCGGGTTCTGTTCGAACAGGTCGACCTGATCCTCGGGGTGACGCTTCTTCCAGAGATAGGCGAAGTAGAGCCCACCGGGCCCCCCGCCAATCACGGCGATCCGCAACGTCTGCCTCCCTAATTGACAGTATACTTACTATCTAGGGGTAGACTAATGTGCTCCGGCGTCCAGCGCCAGCGGAATTATCGCCAGTGCGTGGCACGCCAAAGCCCGTTATCCGGACGCGCGTTTTGCGGATCCGAAACCGTCAGGCGCGAATCATAGCCAACCCGGGGCGGATTGGCCACCGGGGGTCAGACGCAGCGCTTCACATAGACCCCGTTCACCAGAACTCTGGTGCAGCGGACCACCGGCACGGGCTTGCGGACGACCACGGCCGCATTCGGGCCGGCGCAGCCGGCGCGAGCCACGCCGCGGGCGCACACCACCGCATTGGCGTCAGTGGCCTCGAAGGTCATGGTGGCGGCGAAAGCGAAGAGCGCAGAAGCAACGAGCAGCAATGAACGCATGTTGTTCTCCCGGGGCTTGTCGTGATCGAAGCTGCGTCTGAAGAAAGTATCTGTGTCAGCGTGCGCGCATCCGGTCGCGTACGCCGCAATTCATCTTTCGTGCTGCGTCCGCCTTATCTGGCCGCGAAAGGTGCGAGCACCTCCTTGCAGGCCGGCGAGAGCGATGCCGCCCGGTTGGAAATGCATTGGATGATCCGGCCGCCGCCGGGCGCCACGCCGGCGCAGAGGGTGCGGATGTCGGCGCCGCAGGCCGACCGCGCGATGAACAGCTCTTCGCGCGGCAGCAAGGGCCGCAGCACGATGACGGCAGGTGCCGCGGCAGGCGCTGCCGCTGCTGCCGGTGCAGCACCGGACGCAGGCGGGGTCGCTCCGCCACCGAAAGCCGCATTGATAGCCTTGGCGCAGCCCGCCGACACCTTCGCCTTGTTCTTCTCCAGGCATTCGACCGCGGGCGCGCCGCCCGGCGGCACGCTGGCGCAGACCTTGGGGTAATCGCCGCGGCAGGCGCCCTTGATCGCGGACACCTGCGCGGGGCTCGGCTGCTTTGCTGTTGCTGCCTTCGGCGCGGCTGCCGCTGCCGGCTTGGCTGTGGGCTCGGCGGCGGGCGCCGCTTCCGTCTTTGCGGGCTCAGACTTGGCCGGTTCAGATTTGGCGGGCGCCGCTTCGGTCTTCGGCGCGGCGGCCTGCTCGACCGCGCGAACGGCAGCCTGGCACCCCGACGACAGGCTCGACATGTTCTTGGCGAGGCATTGAACCGCCTCCACTCCGCCGGGCGTCACGCTCGAGCAATGCGCCATGTAGTCGGAGCGGCATGCGGACCGGATGGCGTTCTTCTCGGCCTCGGTCTGCGCGAACGCTCCTGTTGCACTTGCGAAGAGTGCCGTCGCCAGCAACGCGGTGCGCGCCGATGCATGTTTCAACGTGTTGAACATTTGCATGAATTCCTGCCCGGTCGGGAATGCCGACTATTTTTGAAAAGATATGCAAGCGCAATCGTCGCGAGGGTCAGCTCGCGAGCGGCATCTTTGGCCGCTTTGGCCTCTACCGCAAGTGGATAATGTCGCCGCAATCGCGACGCGACTAGGTCGTCAGTCTCACCATGCGCTTGCCGCGGTTCTCGCCTGCAAGCAATCCGATCAGCGCTTTCGGCGTGTTCTGAAGTCCGTCGAGAATGTCCTCCTGCACCTTGAGCTTGCCGGATTTCACCCAGGCCTGGAGATCGGCCAGCGCGCGCTCGCTGTCCTTCATGTAGTCCATCACGATGAAGCCCTGCATGGTCAGCCGCTTCACCACGATCAGGCCGGGCACGCCGCGCGGCCCATGTGCAGACGGCGCGCCGTCATATTGCGAGATCGCGCCACAGCAGGCGATGCGGCCGTAATTGTTCATCTGGGGCAGGCAGGCTTCGAGAATGTCGCCGCCGACATTGTCGAAATAGACGTCGATGCCCTTGGGCGCAGCCGCGCGCAACGCCTTGAACACCGCGCCGTCCTTGTAATCGACGGCGGCATCGAAACCGAGCTCGGAGGTCAGCCAGCGGCACTTGTCGACGCCGCCGGCGATGCCGATGACGCGGCAGCCCTTGATCTTGGCGATCTGTCCGACGATCGAGCCGACCGATCCCGCGGCCGCCGAGACCACGACCGTCTCGCCCTCCTTGGGCTTGCCGACCTCCAGCAGGCCGAAATAGGCGGTGAGGCCGGCGATGCCGAACACGCTGAGCAGATGCGTCATCGGCTCGAGCTTCGGCATCTTGGTCAGATGCTTCGCCGGCACCGCGGCAAACTCCTGCCAGCCGGTGTCGCCGAACACGATGTCACCGGGCGCAAGCCCTGGCGCTTTTGAGCTGACGACTTCGGCGATGGCGCCGCCGGCCATCACGCTGTTGGCCTCGACGGCCGAACGATAGGTCGCGCCGTGCATCCAGGCGCGGTTGGCTGCGTCGAGCGAGATGTATCGCACGCGCAGCAAAGCCTCGCCGTCCTTCGGCTCCGGCATCGTGCCGTCGATCATCTTGAAATGTTCAGGACCGAGCTTGCCGCTGGGCTTTTCCACCAGCAGAATCTGGCGATTGGTGTTGCCGCTCATGGCGTTTCCCTCTTCATTCGTTTGACGATTATTGGTGCAGCCGCCGCAAAGAAAACGTGCAAGCCGCATGTGTTGTGCGCTGCACGAAGGCTAGATCGCGCGCTGGCGTTGCGCAACGGGAACATCGCGCCATGGCGCGTGCACGCAAAGCGTGTTGCGTCGCTGTCATATCTGCGACACTATGAAGCGCCGGTGTACGTGGGGGTAAGCGATGTCCAACAGGTTCACGCAATACATTCTGGCCGCGATGGTGCTGGGCATCGTCATGGGCTCGGCGATCTACAACTTCCTGCCGGACACGCGCGCCGACTGGGCCTCCTCCATCAACCTGATCGCCATGATGTTCCTGCGCCTGATCAAGATGATCATCGCGCCCCTGGTGTTCGCGACCCTGGTCGGCGGCATCGCCCATATGGGCTCGGGCTCCAAGCTCGGCCGCATCTTCGCCAAGACCATGGGCTGGTTCGTCAGCGCATCCTTCGTCTCGCTGCTGCTCGGCCTGATCATGGTCAATCTGCTGCAGCCCGGCGCCAACTTCCCGGGCACGCTGCCGCAGGCGGGTCAATCGACCGGCCTGCCGGTCTCGGCCTTCTCCATCGAGAAATTCCTCACCCATCTGATTCCGACCTCGATCGCGGATGCGATGGCGCAGAACGAGATCCTGCAGATCGTGATCTTCGCCGTGTTCTTCTCGGTGGCGATGGGCTCCATGCCCGAACGTTCAAAGCCGATCCTCGCCATGATCGACGACGTCGGCCACATCATGCTGAAGGTGACGGCCTACGTCATGCTGTTCGCGCCGCTCGCAGTGTGGGCGGCGATCACCGCAACGGTGGCCAAGAACGGTCTCGCCGTGCTGTGGAAGCTCATCGTGTTCATGGGCGGCTTCTATCTCTCGCTGGCGATCCTGTGGACCATCCTGGTCATCGTCGGCTTCATCGTGATCGGTCCGCGCTACAGCCATCTCTTGAAGCTGGTCCGCGAGCCCTTGATGATCGCGTTCTCGACCGCGAGCTCGGAGGCGGCCTATCCGAAGACGCTCGAGGCGCTCAACCGCTTCGGCGCCTCGTCGCGGATCTCGAGCTTCGTGCTGCCGCTCGGATATTCCTTCAATCTCGACGGCACGATGATGTACTGCACTTTCGCGGCCGTCTTCATCGCGCAGAGCTATCACATCGACATGCCGCTCGGCACCCAGCTCGCGATGCTGGCGACGCTGATGATCACCTCGAAGGGCGTCGCCGGCGTGCCGCGCGCCTCTCTCGTCGTGATCGCCTCGACACTGGCGCAGTTCAACATTCCCGAGGCGGGCCTCCTGATGATCATGGGCATCGACACCTTCCTCGACATGGGCCGCAGCGCCACCAACGTGATCGGCAACACGCTTGCGACCTCGGTCGTGGCCAAATGGGAGGGCGAGCTCGGCCCCGAGCACGAGCTTGGCCCTGGCGACGTCGTGCCCGACGACGTGGTCCCGGGCGAGGTGCCCGCGATGGCCGGCCATGGATAGGAGCGCGCCATGGGCAGGATATTGGCGAGGCCGCTGACCTCAGGCGTCCTCTTGCTCGCCGCGTCGTTGCTCGCGGCCTCCTCGTGCGCGACGTCGGCACACGCCCAGACCGCCGGCGAAGGGCTCAGCCCGACACTGTCGGCCATCAAGTCGGCCCACACCGTGCGGCTCGGCTATCGCGAGAGCTCACCGCCGTTCTCGTTCCTCGACCAGTCGGGACGGCCGATCGGCTACAGCCTCGAACTGTGCGAAGCCATCGTCGAGGAGATCGGCGTCGAGGTCGACGATTCCGATCTCAGGATCGACTACGTCAAGGTCACCTCGGACGACCGCATCGACGCCGTGCTCCAGAACAAGATCGATCTCGAATGCGGCTCGACCACGGCCAATGCCGAGCGTGGCAAGCGCGTCGCCTTCTCGCCGCTGATGTTCGTCGCCGGCACCAAGCTGATGGTGCCGAAGGCCTCGACCGTCGCTTCGGTCACCGATCTCAAGGGCAAGACCGTGGTGGTGACCAAGGGCACCACCAACGAGCAGGCGATGCATGCGGCCGACAAGAAGTTCTCGCTCGGCCTCAACATCATCACCTCGCCCGACCACGAGCAATCGTACCAGATGCTCGCCGACGGCAAGGCGGATGCGTTCGCGACCGACGACATCCTGCTGTTCGGCCTGATCGCGCGCCACAAGGCGCAGGACAAGTTCCGCGTCACCGGCGACTATCTGTCCTACGATCCCTACGGCATCATGTTCAGGAAGGGCGAGCCGCAACTTGCCGCCGTGGTCGAGCGCGCCTTCCGCAAGCTCGGCTCCAACCGCGACCTCGTCCCGCTCTACAACAAATGGTTCACCGCAAGGCTGCCCACAGGCGAGCGCCTGAACGTGCCGATCTCGCTGCAGCTGGAAGAGGCGTTCAAGGCCATGGACGATTCCCCCAGCGCGAATAATTAGCGGCAGTCCTTCTTACCCTCCCCTGGAGGGGGAGGGTCGATCGCGCGCAGCGCGAGCGGGGTGGGGTGATCTCTCCGCTCGGGCAGCGCTTCTGGGGAGAGACTGTCACCCCACCCCGCTGCGCATTCCGCTTCGCTCCATGCACAGCGACCCTCCCCCTCCAGGGGAGGGTGGGCACCTGTGTCGCGGCTGCTATTCTTTGCCGCTCTCACCCAAACACCCGGTCCAGCGCCGCGTCATAGGTCGCCTGCACCAGAGCCGGATGCAGCTTGGCCAGCGCCTCCATCATCACGCCGGAATTGATCTCGAGCACCTTCCATTCGCCGCCGACACGAACCACGTCGATCGAGGCAAAGACGATGCCGATGGCGCGCGCGGCATCGATCGCGAGCTTCCCGCAGGCCGCGCGGACCTCGCCGTCCTGCAGCAGCACCGGCTTTGCGCCGGCATCGAGATTGTGCCGCCAGTCCGAGCCGCGCTGCTTGCTGTAGACGACGCGGGGCGCATCATCGAGCAGCACCACGCGGACCTCCTCCTCGATCGCGACATAGGGCGAGATCACGAGCCCCGTGCTCATCGAAAAGACCTCGCCGGCCGCGTGGTCGAGCTCCGCCTCGGTCGTGACCTTGAACACCGATCGCCCTGATGTCCCCTCGTTCGGCTTTACCACCACGCCCTGCGGATTTTCGGCGAGCAGCGCCAGCATCCCCTCGCGCCAGTCGGCGCTGGCGACATGCACGCCCAGCTTCGGGTTGAGGAAGAGCCGATGCGGAATGCAGGGCACCTCCGCCAGCGTCAGCGCCTCGGCGGTGGCTGATTTGTCGTTGGCGAGGCGATGGGCGATGGCGCTGTTGAGGCCGATGTCGTAGCCGAAGGCGAAGTGCCGCCGCGGCCCCCGGCGCATCGCGATGAGCCAGCCCCCGGAGCGGACATCGACCGCGATGCCCCGCGCCGCGCAATAGCGCCTGATCGCCTGAACGAAGATCCGCTCGCCGCTTGCCATGGTGTTTCGCCGTCCCTGGCGCCAAAAGCCGCAAAAATGCGGGCACCGGCGCCAAACCGGGTGAAAATCAGAGCTATTCTTAATGAAATTCCCGCGAGCGCGGCGGAAATTAAGTGCTGCAATGAAGCCCGGGAGGGAAAAGAAATTATCCTCCACGCGCGCCAGGCAGCAGATTCTTTAATGATGTGACCAGTTCTGCCGCAAATGCCGGTTTGACCGGCATCAATTGCATCCGAAACGAGGTTGATTATTGGTCTCAATGGCGTAGATCACACACGCGAAATCCTCCGCCATGGCAAATGGTGACCGCCCCGTTTCAGGGCCGGGCAACGCTTTTGCCCTAAAACCGCAGCTATTCGGAATATCGAAAATCATGAGCGCGTTTTACCGAGAGAAGGTTCTTTCCGTCCACCACTGGACCGACACGCTGTTCAGCTTCCGCGCCACCCGCGACACCGGCTTCCGGTTCCAGAACGGCCAGTTCGCCATGATCGGCCTCGAGGTCGATGGCCGGCCGCTGCTACGCGCCTACAGCATGGCGAGCGCCAACCACGAGGAAGAGCTCGAGTTCTTCTCGATCAAGGTGCAGGACGGTCCGCTGACCTCGCGCCTGCAGAAGATCAAGGAAGGCGACACCATCCTGGTCGGCCGCAAGGCGACCGGCACGCTGATCACCGACAATTTGCTTCCCGGCAAGCGGCTGATGCTGCTCTCGACCGGCACCGGCCTTGCGCCCTTCGCCAGCCTGATCAAGGACCCCGAGGTCTACGAGCAGTTCGAAACGATCGTGCTGGTGCATGGCTGCCGCCAGGTCTCCGAGCTCGCCTATGGCGAGAAGCTGGTTGCGACCCTGCGCGAGGATGAGCTGTTCGGCGAGCTGCTCGCGGACAAGCTCATCTACTACCCGACCGTGACCCGCGAGCCGTTCCGGAACCGCGGCCGCATCACCGATCTGATCAGCTCCGAGCAGATATTCAACGACATCGGCCAAGGTCCGCTGGACATCGCAACCGACCGCATCATGATGTGCGGCAGCCCGGCGATGCTCGAAGAGCTGAAGGCGATGTTCGAGAGCCGCGACTTCGTCGAAGGCAGCGGCAACAAGCCCGGCCATTTCGTGATCGAGAAGGCCTTCGTCGAGCGCTAAGCGCCACGCCATCGTGCCCCGGACGCAGCGCAGCGCCCCTTCGGCGGTCCGCTGCAGAGCCGGGGCCCATCTCTCCGCATCGCTTGGCGTTGCATTCTGGGTCCGGGGTCTGCGCTTGCGCTTGCCCGGGACACTGCTTGGTTGCGGCCGCTTGCCGCCTAACCCGTCCCTCTGCTGCACTGCAAAACCCGTCCATCCGGCTGATTGATTTGTCTCGACCGAATTCGCTAGCCTGAAACAAGGGCGGCGTCATATCCGTATGACAGGCGCGGGCGTATCGTGACGCCTTCTGCTGGCGAGAGGATCGGAATCGTGGCCGACGACACCAAGACGCATGCATCCCCGAAACGCCTGCCGCTGGCGGAGGAGGGGATCATGGAAACCCTGCTGCTGCCCTTCTCGCCGCGCTTCATCGTGCTGACGATCTGCGCGGTCGTCACCGCCCTCCTGATCGGCATCGGCATCGCCGACCGCAAGATCTTCGACATCCTGCTGATCCCGATCCTGATCTTCAGCGCGCTGACCCTGCTCGGCGTCCGCGATCTCCTGCAGAAGAGCCACGCGGTGCTGCGCAATTATCCGATTTCCGCGCATATCCGCTTTCTGCTCGAAGAGATCCGCCCGGAGATGCGGCAATATTTCTTCGAGAGCGAGAAGGACGGCATGCCGTTCTCGCGCGACACCCGCGCGGTGGTCTATCAGCGCGCCAAGATGGAGCTCGACAAGCGCCCGTTCGGCACCCAGGAGGACGTCTATCGCGAGGGCTACGAGTGGATGCATCACTCGGTCTCGCCGAAGGCGCATGCCACGGAGAAATTCCGTGTCGTGATCGGTGGACCGGATTGCGCAAGGCCCTATTCGGCCTCGGTGTTCAACATCTCGGCGATGAGCTTCGGCGCGCTCAGCCCGAATGCGGTGCGGGCATTGAACGCCGGTGCCAGGCAGGGCGGCTTCGCGCACGACACCGGCGAGGGCGGCGTCAGCCCCTATCACCGCGAGATGGGCGGCGACATCATCTGGGAGATCGGCTCCGGCTATTTCGGCTGCCGCCATCTCGACGGCAGCTTCGATCCCGAAGCGTTCGCGCGCGTCGCCGGCGACGACCAGATCAAGATGGTCGAGCTCAAGATCAGCCAGGGTGCCAAGCCCGGCCATGGCGGCGTGCTGCCGGCCGCCAAGGTCTCCGAGGAGATCTCCAAGATCCGCGGCGTCGCGATGGGCGAGGATTGCATCTCGCCGGCCTCGCATCGCGCGTTCTCCACGCCTGTCGGCATGATGCAGTTCATCGCCGAGATGCGCCGCCTCTCCGGCGGCAAGCCGGCTGGCTTCAAGCTGTGCATCGGCCATCCCTGGGAGTTCCTAGCGATCTGCAAGGCGATGCTTCAGACCGGCATCTATCCCGACTTCATCGTTATCGACGGCAATGAGGGCGGCACTGGCGCGGCGCCGCTGGAGTTCATGGATCATCTGGGCATGCCGATGCGCGAGGGCGTCAGTTTCGTCCACAATGCGCTGGTCGGCATCAATGCGCGCGACCGCATCAAGATCGGCGCCTCCGGCAAGATCGCCACCGCCTTCGACATGGCGCGGGCGATGGCGATCGGCGCCGACTATTGCAACTCGGCGCGCGGCTTCATGTTCTCGCTCGGCTGCATCCAGTCGTTGAGCTGCCACACCGATCGCTGCCCGACCGGGGTGGCGACGCAGGACCCAACGCGGGCGCGCGCGCTCTACGTGCCGCTCAAGATCGATCGCGTGCACAATTATCACCACGCCACGCTGCACTCGCTGACCGAATTGATCGCTGCGGCCGGCCTCGAACATCCGCAGCAGCTGCGGCCGATCCATTTCAGCCAACGGACGTCGACGACCCAGGTGAAGTCCTTCGCGCAGCTCTATCCGGCGCTGCGTCCGGGCGAGCTGCTCGAAGGCACCGAAGACCCGCGGTTCCGCGACGCCTGGCAGATGGCGCGCGCCGAGACGTTCCAGCCCGCGCTGTGACATTCCGGCCGCCGCTGCCGCAGGCCAGGGGCGTCAAATTGCCGAGAGCGGAGGGTGGGTTTAACCTCTGGTTCAACTTTGGGTGTAGATTTGCCCCATGGACGAGCGACGCGACAAAGCCCGGCATCGCGTGCTGAAGGCCGGAACGATCGAGTTCGGCGGCGGCGCGATCGACTGCACCGTCCGCAATCTCTCCGATACCGGCGCCGCACTCGACGTCACCAGTCCCGTCGGCATTCCCGATCATTTCACCCTGTTCGTTCAGGCCGACGGCACGCATCTGCGCTGCACCGTGGTCTGGCGCAAGGAAAAGCGGATCGGGGTGCGGTTCGGGTGAGGATGTTTCCCTCGCCCCTTGTGGGAGAGGGTGGCTCGCCGCGTAGCGGCGAGACGGGTGAGGGGTATTTCTCCCCGAGTCCAACTTCCATTCGAATTCGCTGAAGCAACCCCTCATCCGGCGCTTCGCGCCACCTTCTCCCGCAAGGGAGAAGGAAGAGGGCGCGCGCCGTCACCTGCTACCCCGTCTCGACCTCGGTCAACCGGCTGGCCAAGATCTTGTCGATCCGACGCCCGTCGAGATCGACCACCTCGATGTGCCAGCCGCCGAAATCGAAGGCGTCGCCGACATTGGGCAGCATGCTGAACTGTTGCAGCACGAGGCCTGCGACGGTGTTGTAGCGATGCGGCGGCAGCTCGATGCCGAGCAGCTCGCCGAACTCGTCGACCGGCATCCAGCCGGAGATCAGCAGCGAATCGTCGTCGCGCCGGATGAAGGCCGGCTCGGGCGGTCCTTCCTCGGAATGAAAGGCGCCGACGATCGACTCGAGGATGTCGGCGGCCGTCACCATGCCTTCGAACGCGCCGTATTCGTCGTAGACGAGCCCGACGTGAACGGGCGCCGCTTTCAGGATGGTCAGCACGTCGCGCGCATCTGCCGACACCGGGATGCCGGGCGCCTCGCGCACGAGCGCGCGCAGGTCCGGGTTGCGTTCGTTCATGTAGGCGACCAGCAGGTCCTTGGCCTGGAGCACGCCGATCGGCTTGTCGCGGTCGCCGTCGGAGACGGGAAAGCGCGAATGCGGGCTCTTGGCGATGATCTCCTGGACGGCGGCGGGATCGTCGTTCAGGTCGATCTCGTCGACCTCGGTGCGCGGCGTCATGACCGCGCCGGCCGGCCGGTCGCCGAGCCGCATCACGCCGGCGATCATCTCCTTCTCGCCGGGCTCGAGCACGCCGGCGCTCTCGGCCTCGCTGACGAGGTGATGAATCTCGTCCTCCGAGACCTTCTCCTCGGCCTTGCCGCCGCGGCCGAGCAGCGCGAGGATCAGCTTGCCGGAGATGTCGAGCAGAAAGACCAGCGGCAGGGATATTTTCGCAAGCGCGTGCATCGCCGGCGCGACCCGCACCGCGATGCTTTCGGGGTCGCGCAGCGCCACCTGCTTCGGCACCAGCTCGCCGACGATCAGGGTGGCGTAGGTGATGAGCGTGACCACGATGCCGACGCCGACGATGTCGGCGATGCCCGGAGACAGACCGAGCTCGAGCAGCCATTGCGTCAGCCGCTGCCCGAGCGTGGCGCCGGAGAACGCGCCGGAGAGCACGCCGACCAGCGTGATGCCGATCTGGACCGTGGACAGGAACTTGCCGGGATCGGCCGCCAGCGTCAGCGCCCGCTCGGCGCCGCGCACGCCCTTGGCCGCGAGCAGCGACAGCCGTGCCGGACGGGACGAGACCACGGCCAGCTCGGACATGGACAGCAGGCCGTTGATGACGATCAGGACGACGACGATGACGAGTTCGAGCGAGAGCATTGACGTTCCGGAGGTAGGCAAGTGTGACCGGGGTGCCGGCGCAAGCCATTGATATAGGTATTCGGTGCGGAAGTGCTGGCGATTCTGCGCATTCGTCGGGCAAAGGGAACCGGTACGCGACAGCGTGCCAAGGGGTCCCGCGACGACCTGACACCCCGCGGAACTACGGATCGTTGCTTAACGAGCCCTTAGTGGCCGGCGGCTAGTTTTCGCGCTTGCAGAAATAATATTCGGGGACCTGAGGATGCGGATCGGGAAGCTTTTCGCGCTGTCGATGCTGACGGTGACGGTGTTTGCAGTCATTCTCGGCGCCGAGGTGCTTATACCGCAGACGCGCATCTTCACGAACCGCTCCGACGCGATCAAGACGGTGGAAGCGTTCGGTGCGATGCTAACGGTGAGCCAGCACGTCGCTGGCCTTCGTGCGCCCTACATCACCCCCATCTTCCAGGAAGGCGCGGCAACGCAGGCGCAGACCGAAGCTGCCGGGAAGGCGGCGAAAGCGGCCGATGCCGGATTCGAGGCCGCAAGGCGCGCGCTCATGGCGGTCGATGACGGGGCCGCGATGATCGAAACCCTGGATCGCGCCGCTCGTCGGCTCAAGGACGTTTACACGGCGGCCGATCGCGCAATGAGCGTTCCCCTTGCGGCGCGCGACAGCGCTGTGGTCAAGGGCTTCCTGCCTGCCGTTGCCGAGGTTATCAGCAACATCGAGCCCATCATGAACCGGCTCGAAGGACAGGTCGTCAATGCCGATTCCTCGCTCGCCGCGCTCTTGAGCCTGGCGCGAACGGCGCAGGATCTGCGCGTTTCGGCCGGCAGCCGCGCCGCCACATTGTCGCCGGCGCTGTCCGCACGCCGCCCCCTGGTGGCGGCCGAATTCGCGCTGATGGATCGCATGCAGGGACGCGTCGAAGCCGACCGCGAGCGCATCGAAGCCGGCATGGAGCAGCTCGGCAATCCGCCCCGGATCGCCACGACGCTGAAGGCCGCGACGGAATCCTATTTTGGAAAAGCGGCCTCGGTCGTGGAGAAGGAGATGCCTGCGGCGAAGAGCGACGGCAAGTACGGCATCACCGCCGACGAGCTGGCGAAGGTCATCGTCCCGGCCATCCAGATGTTCTACGGCGTGCGCGACGCTGCGCTGGCGGAAGCCGCCGAGCGTGCCTCGGCCGCGCGCGACGGCGCGCTGGCGATGCTCGCGCTCGCCGCAATCGCCGTGCTGGCCCTGCTCGGCACGCTCGGTGGCGTGACCATCATGCTGCGCAGGCGCGTGGTGACGCCGCTCGGGCGGATCGCCGACGTGATTGGAGCGCTCGCCGTAGGGCAGCACGAGGTCGAGATTCCCGCGACGGGCCGCAGCGACGAGATCGGCCAGGTCGCCGGCTCGCTCCAGCATTTCAAGGATTCGCTGCTCGCCAAGAAGTCCGCCGACGAGGCGGCCGCGATCGAAGCGGAAGCGAAGCTGAAGCGCAGCCAGCGCATGGATCAGGTCGCGCGTGAGTTCGAAGCCATGATCGGCGACGTCATCAACACCGTCTCGTCGGCATCCTCCGAGCTGGAAGCCTTCGCGGGAACGCTGACGAGCTCGGCTGAGCAATCGGAAAAGGTCACGGCGACCGTCGCTGCCGCCTCCGAGCAGGCCTCCACCAACGTACAGACCGTTGCCGCCGCGGCCGAGGAGATGGCCTCGTCGGTCGACGAGATCAGCCGCCAGGTTCAGGACTCCGCGCGCATCGCCGGCGAGGCCGTGCAGCAGGCGGGGCGGACCAACGAGCATGTCGGCGAGCTCGCCAGGGCCGCAGGCCGGATCGGCGACGTCGTCGAGCTCATCAGCCAGATCGCGGGCCAGACCAATCTTCTGGCGCTCAATGCCACCATCGAGGCGGCGCGCGCCGGCGAGGCCGGTCGCGGCTTTGCCGTCGTCGCCTCCGAGGTCAAGGCGCTGGCCGAGCAGACCGCCAAGGCCACCGGCGAGATCAGCCAGCAGATCGCAGGGATCCAGGCCGCCACCGAAGACTCCGTCGGCGCCATCAAGTCGATCGGCGACACCATCTCCCGCATGTCCGAGATCGCGTCCGCAATCGCCGCAGCGGTCGAGGAGCAGGGCGCGGCGACGCGCGAGATCTCACGCAACGTGCAGCAGGCCGCGCGCGGCACCCAGCAGGTCTCGGCCAGCATCGTCGACGTGCAGCGTGGCGCGAGCCAAACCGGATCGGCCTCCTCCAACGTGCTCGCATCGGCGAGGTCGCTCTCGGGCGAAAGCAGCCGGCTCAAGACCGAGGTCGGAAAATTCCTGGACGCGATCCGCGCGGCGTAACGAGGTCATTGTGCAAAGAGGCCGCTTCACCTAGACTTGCATCCCGGGGATGTCGCAGCCTCCCCGTGAAGTGGTGATCCCACGCAAGCGCTGCTCGCTGATCTATGGAGCGAGCAATGGACGGGATCGCAATCGAGCTTCCGCTCTTTCTGTTGGCCACCTTCGCCGGCGCGTTCGTCGCCGGCCTCTCCGGCTTCGCCTTCGGCCTGGTCGCGGCATCGTTGTGGCTTTACGTGCTGACGCCGCTTCAAAGTGCCAGCCTGATCGTCGGCTTCGGCCTTCTGGTGCAGGGCTATTCGGTCTGGAAGTTGCGCAGCGCGCTCGACTGGCACCGGCTGTGGCCCTTCATCGTCGGTGCAGTCATCGGTGTGCCGGCCGGGGTGTCGCTCCTGACCTGGGCCGATCCGAAGAGTGTTCGCATCGCGGTCGGAGCTGTCCTGATCGCCTACAGCCTCTATGCATTCTTCCGGCCGCAGCTCAAACTCGCGGTCGTCGTGCCGCCGGCCGCTGACATGACGGTCGGCTTCGTCAACGGCCTGCTTGGCGGGCTGACGGGCCTTGCCGGCATCGTCGTCACCATCTGGTGTAATTTGCGCGGCCTGCCCAAGGACGCGCAGCGTGCCACGTTCCAGCCGGTCGCCGTCGTGGTATTCGCCATGGCGGCGCTCTGGCTCGGTGCCAACGGATCGCTCACATCAGACACGGCGAAGCTGTTCGCGCTCGGCCTGCCGTTTCTGTTCGCCGGCACCTGGCTCGGGCTGAAACTGTTCGGCCGGATCGACGAGGCCGCGTTCCGCAAGATCGTGCTGGCGCTGCTGTTCGTCTCGGGTGTCGCGCTCCTGTTCTGAGCCGCAGCTCAGAACTCCCCGTGCAGCCGGCCCGAAAACACCGACACCGGTCCGCGGTCGGCGTTGTAGGCCGGGTTGACGATGAGCTGATAGTCGGCGGTGAGGGTGATGTTCTTGTTCACCGCATAGGCGTAGTAGGTTTCGAGGATGCGTTCCTTGCGGTAGTTCAGCGCGCCGTCGCCGACGAGGACACCGAGGCCGCCGGCGGCAAGGAAGTCGCGATAATCCTGCGAGATCGCGTTGATCGCGCCGCCGACGCCGATCACGTCGTCCGGCCGGCCCCATCTCGTGCCCTTGATCGACAAGCCCGCGGACAGGCTGCGATGAATGTCGGTGAAGGCCAGCGTTTCGAACCGGCCGTCGTTCCAGCTCCAGCGGCCGAACAGCCCGACATCGTCGGTGATCGCCTGCTCGAGATTGAGCACATAGCCGTACTTTAGGCGTCCGCGCCGGGTCTGCGCGATGTCGAGATTGAGCGCGGGATTGTTCAGCGTCTCGCGGAAGCTGCCCATATTGGCGCTGTCGAGCCAGCCGATGGTCCTGAGCTTGCCGGGCTGGCCGAGCAGCGAGAAGCGCGTCTCGAGCTCGAGCACGTACTGGCCGCGCTCGCCGACCCTGGTGTCGAAATGATTCGAATTGGATTCCGACACCATCAGGAAATAGCCGCCGCGCAGCGCCCATTGCTTCTGGTTGAGTTCGGCCGTGACGCCGTAGGTGAGACCGACCTTGTCGGCGGAATAGTCGAAGGCGCCGGGCGCCCAGAGCGACCAGTTCATGAAATCCCTGCGGGTGTCCTTGGCATAGGCATTGCCGTCGAACACGTCGACCACGGGGAACTTGCCGGCCTGCAAGGTGAGGCGCGACACGTCGACCTTCTGTCCCAGCTGCAGCTGGCTGCTCGCCAGCTCTTCCTGCTCGCCGCCGAAGCCGAAGGTTTGGCGCACGAACAGGCGCGAGGTGTTGTAGTGCGGGTAGGGGAAGTTCGATTTCTGCGCTTCGCCGTTCGGGAAGCCGGCCGCACCGACCGTGTCGTTGAGCCCAAATCCCTGCAGCAGCTCGGGATTGTAATAGACCTCGCCGCCGTCCCACAGCCGCGCGTTCAGGAACAGGCTGTTGCTCCACGTCGCCTTGGCCTGTCGCGACGGCGACAGCGAGTTCGGTCCGGTATAGAGCGCGGGGAACGATGGATAGCCTTGCGGCAGATAGGTGCTCTGGCCGTGGATCTCCCAGCGATCCGATTCCGTGTCGATCAGGGAGCTCTTCGGGTTATAGCCCGGCATGCCGGGCCAATCGACCTTGCGGTTGAGGCCCAGCCTGACCTGCTGGAAGTCGAGCGACGAGGACGTGTATTGCGCGCCCGTGGAGAAGGCGACGTTGGCACTATCGAAGCGGCTGTAGAGATATTCGAGCCGCGCGCTCCAATGCGGCGCGAAACCGTATTCGACGCCGGCGCCTGCGACCCAGCCAGGACGTGTGTTCAGGATCTTCGGGATTTCGGCGCCGGAGGCCGGCGCGTCGAAATAGCGCTCGCCCATCCAGGCAAAGCCGCCGGTGGCATAGACGAGCCACGGACCGCTGGTGTAGCCGACGCGCCCGCGCAGGCTCGCGGTGTAGTCCCATTGCTGCGTGACGGTGTTGGCGGGCGTCGCCAGGAACGAGACGATCGAGTTCGACGTGATGTAGTTGGGAAACGTAAAATCGCCTTCGACGCCGACCAGCCAGCCGGAGTTGAGGCGGTAATTGTAGCCCGCCTGCACGCCGCCGATCATGCCGCTGAAGACGCCGCTGTCGCTGAGTGCGGTGCCGTCGTTCAGTGCAAAATGCGACGAGCCGCGGCCGTAGCCGGCATGCGCGCCGATATAGAGGCCGGTCCAGTCATAGACCGCTCTCAAGGCCGGCGCCTTCAGCGGCAGATCGGCCGCGCGGCCGGCAGTCGGAAAAGCCAGCACGCCCGTGGCAATCGCCGCGGCCGTTCGCAAGCACCGATGTCTGTGACCTCTCAACGCCAAAACGCACGCCCCCAAACGCGAATCTGTTCCACCCGCCGCAATATCCCTGACGGGTCGCGACGATTCTGTCACCAAGCCTCGGCGATTGAGGCGACCGGCCGAGATGATCTCGATTCGTCGCGACTTCGTCCCAAGTTCCTGAACCTGCGACAAACCTTATTGCGATTAATTCGCAATAGCAACTGATGCGCATCGCCGCAGAGAAGAGTTCGCACCGCTGTGTGACGCGGCTGCAACAAATTCGCCGGGCTCAAAACGAATGACCCCGCCCGGGGGGACGCCGGGCGGGGTCGGGGGCACGACACGGGGTGGATGAGGCGCCCGTGTCGGACGCAGGATCCACGTGGAGATCGGCCTCAGGTACTCAGATCAGTAGCAGGTGCGAACGCGGCCGACGTACTGGCCGAAGGCGTTGTACTGCGCGACCCAGCCGCAGCGGTGATAGCCGTGGTAATAGGGATCGTTGCTGGCGGCGATCGCGGAGCCGACGACAGCGGCGGTGGCAATGCCGGCACCGACACCCCAGACCCAGCCGGGCTGCTTGGCTTCGGCCGAGGTGGTGGTGGACGCGATGCTGCCGGTGACGGCGAGAGCAGCGAGAGCTGCGGCGGCAATCTTGGTCTTGATCGACATGTGAAACTCCATCCGGGTTGAGGCGGTCCGTTGTGGCCCGCGTGCCCAGTTGGACGGAGGCATGCCGCGTCCGGTTCGAAAGCGCATCTGGCGCTCCCGGAATCCCGTCATTTCTCGAATGGTTTCAGTTGGATGCGGGCTAGCCGAGGGGCCCCTTTGCGAGCCTGTTCACGTCGAAGTTATCGACCTCTCCCAGCAGCTCGCAAAAGGCGCGCGCGCCTTGATCGAGCAACTGCTCGCCCTTCGCTGGCTCAGCCAGCGTCGCGTTGCCGACTGCGCCGCTGGCGTTGAGATCCTGCGCCTGCCAGGCGAACGGCGCTGGCCGCTGCGTCGACAGCCAGCGATATTGCTGCTCCATCGCGATGCTGCTCGCGGGAAAATCAGCGATCGCATCCTTGCGCACCTGATCAGGATAGCGCGCCAGCATGATCGAGGTCTCGACCGCGCCGCCGTGAATGCCGTGGCGCACTTCATCGGTCGGGAACAATGTGTCCGCGCCCGAGAGCCGCGACCACGACGTCGTCACCACGAAGAGCTTTTGATGCGCGCGAAGGTCCTGCGCGACCAGCATCATGGCCGCGCTATTGCCGCCATGGCTGGTGACGATGACGAGCTTTCTCACGCCGCGGCGTGCAACCTCCTCGCCGATCCCAGTCCATTTCTTCAGCGCCATTTCGGTCGGCAGCGTCTGCGTGCCCGGATAGTCGATATGCTCGGTGGAAATCCCGACCCGTTCGACCGGGAGGAAGCTCGCCGCAATGCTCGCGGGCAACAGCTCGCGCACACGTGCCAGATAGGCGTCCGCGATCAGCACGTCCGTCGTCAGTGGCAGATGCGGGCCGTGCTGCTCGGTTGCCGCCAGCGGCAGCACCGCGATCCAGCGCGACACCTCGCCCGGGCTCGCATGAGCCCAGTCGATGTCGATCCAGTCGCGGGAGGGCGTCATCAAGGTTTCCTTGCCCGAATTTGTCACGTAATTTGCGCTATGAGGGGATGCGGGCCCGGCCGGCTCGCATCCCCTGATGTCGTGCGGTTTTATCGCGTTGCATTCACTTGAACCAGAGACGATTGGACCAGCCAGGGTCGACGGAGTGCCATCATGCCCCCCTTTCATCTGCGGCGAGCGTTAATTGCAGGCTTGTTGGCCGCTGTCGCCTCCTTTGCGCCGGCGCGCGCCCAAACGCTCGACAAGGTCACATTCGGCACCAACTGGGTCGCCGAGGCCGAGCATGGCGGCTTCTTCCAGGCGGTCGCCGACGGCACCTACAAGAAATACGGTCTCGACGTCACTATCGTCCCCGGCGGTCCCAACGAGAACAACCGGATGCTGCTGATTGCCGGCAAGATCGATTTCTTCATGGCCGCGAACACGCTGATGTCGTTCGACGCGGTCGCCAACAACGTTCCCGTCGTCAGCATCGCCGCGGTGTTCCAGAAGGATCCGCAGGTGATGCTGACGCAGCCCGACGCCAAGGTCGCCAAGATCGAGGATCTCAAGCCGCTGACGCTGTTCGTCTCCAAGGAAGGCATGACCAGCTATTTCCAGTGGCTGAAGTCCGAATACGGCTTCAGCGAGAAGAACGTCCGGCCCTATAATTTCAATCCGCAGCCCTTCATCGCCAATCCCAAGAGCGCCATGCAGGGTTACGTCACCTCCGAGCCGTTCGCGGTCGAGAAGGCCGCCGGCTTCAAGCCCAACGTGCTGCTGCTCGCCGATTACGGCTTCAACACCTATTCGACCCTGATCGAAACCCGCCGTGAGATCGTCGAGAAGAAGCCCGACTTGGTGCAGCGCTTCGTCGATGCCTCCATGATCGGCTGGTACAATTACATCTACCGCGACAATTCCGCCGGCAATGCCCTGATCAAGCAGCTCAACCCGGAGATGACCGACGATCTCCTGGCCTATTCCGTCGCCAAGATGAAAGAGCACGGCATCGTCGATTCCGGCGACAGCTTGAAGAACGGCATCGGTGCGATGAGCGACGAGCGCTATGCCTCCTTCTTCAACAAGATGGTCAAGGCCGGCGTCGTGAAGGCGGATCTCGACTTCCGCAAATCCTATACGCTGCGCTTCGTCAACAAGGGCGTCGGCGTCGAGCTGCGCCCGAACAAGCCGTAGATGCTGAGATCAGGCACGGCGGTGCGGCTGGGGCCCACCTCTCCCGAAGGGAGAGGCCGCATCGCATCGTCAGATGCGGTGCGGGTGAGGGGTTACGCTCTCTCGTGGGACCTGAGGCCCCTCACCCGGCGCTGCGCGCCGACCTCTCCCCGTTGGGGAGAGGTGAGAGATGCGGCGCGACCGAGCCTCACAAAGACCAGCGATCGATGGTAGCGAGCTCAACGCCACCCGCCGTCGAGGCCAGCCTCACGGCTCTTGCCGTCAGCCTGCGCGGCGTGACGAAGGTCTATGACAACGGCGTGATGGCGCTCGGCCCGTTCGATCTTGCTGTCCGCAAGGGCGAGTTCATCTCGCTGCTGGGCCCGTCCGGCTGCGGCAAATCGACGGTGTTGCGGCTGATCGCCGAGCTCAGCGCGCCGTCGTCGGGCACGGTGCGGGTGGCACGGCACGAGGGCGTGCCGCAGCCGGGTCACGGCATCGGCTTCGTGTTCCAGGAGCCCACCCTGATGCCCTGGGCCAACGTCCGTGAGAACGTGCGGCTGCCGCTGAAGCTCGGCGGCGTGCCGAAGGCGGAGGGGCGCGCGCGTGCCGACGCGGCACTGGCGAGTGTCGGCCTTGCCGATTTCGCCGATGCCTTTCCGCGCGAGCTCTCCGGCGGCATGAAGATGCGGGTGTCGCTGGCGCGCGCGCTCGTCACCGATCCCGATATCCTCCTGATGGACGAGCCGTTCGCCGCGCTCGACGAGATCACGCGCTTCCGCCTCAACAACGATCTGCTGGCGCTGTGGCGGTCCCTGCGCAAGACCGTCATCTTCGTCACCCATTCGGTGTTCGAATCCGTCTATCTGTCGCAGCGCGTCGTGGTCATGACGTCGCGGCCCGGCCGCATCCAGGCCGACATCCGTATCGAGACGGTCGAGCCGAGGGCTGAGGAGTTTCGCACCTCGGCGGCCTATTCCGACTATTGCCGACGCGTGTCCGCCGCGCTGGCGCCGTCCTATTCGGAGCAGTCGACGCTATGAGCGCGCAAGCTCCCGTGCCGGCAAAATCCTCTGGCGCGCAACGCGCGATGCGCTTCGTGCTGCCGGTCATCGTCTTCGCAGCCGGCCTCCTAGCCTGGGAACTCGTGGTCCGCATCAAGGAGATCCCGCCTTACGTGCTGCCGGCGCCCTCGGTCATCGTGCTGACACTAATCAAGGACTGGGCGGTGCTGTCACAATCGCTGGCGATCACGCTTGCAACCACGCTCGAAGGTTTTGTCGCCGCCAGCATCGGCGGCATCGCGCTGGCGCTGCTGTTCAACCAGTCGAAATGGGTGGAATATTCGCTGTTCCCCTATGCCATCGTGCTCCAGGTGACGCCTGTGATCGCGATCGCGCCGCTCTTGCTAATCTATCTGGAGCAGCAGACCGCGGTGGTCGTCTGCGCCTTCATCGTCGCTTTCTTCCCGGTGCTGTCGAATACCACGCTCGGGCTGAACTCGGTGGACCGCAATTTGGCCGGGCTGTTCCAGCTCTATGGCGCATCGAAGCCGCAAACCCTGCGCTTCCTCAAGCTGCCGGCGGCGCTGCCCTATATCCTCGGCGGCCTGCGCATCGCCGGCGGCCTGTCGCTGATCGGCGCCGTCGTGGCCGAGATCGCGGCCGGAACGGCCGGCGCCGGCTCCGGGCTCGCCTACAGGATCGCCGAATCCGGCTATCGCTTGAACATACCCCGCATGTTTGCAGCGCTGCTTCTGTTGTCGCTGGCCGGGATTGTCATCTATGGGGTGCTGGCGCTAGTTTCCCACCTCGTTTTACGGCGCTGGCATGAAAGCGCGCTTGGAAAGGAAAACTGATGGCTGCCGGTTCGATTTCGTCCGAAAAGATCGACCTTCTGATCTATGGGCCGGTGCGGCCGATTCTCGAGAACGGCTTTTCCGATCATTTCGTCGTGCACAAGGCGGAGACGCGCGGCGATCTCGAGCGGCTGACGCCGGCGGTCCGCGACAGGATCCGCGGCGTCGCGGTGACCTACCACACCGTGCGCGCGGACAAGGATTCGCTGTCGCAGCTGCCGAAGCTGGAAATGGTGGCGAGCTTCGGTGTCGGCTACGACCACATCGACGCCAAATATGCCGCCGAGCACAACATCGTCGTCACCAACACGCCCGACGTCTTGACCGAGGAGGTCGCCGACGTCGCGATGGGCCTTCTGATCTCGACCTTGCGCGAGTTCATCAAGGCCGACCGCTATGTCCGCTCCGGGCTGTGGCAGACCCAGAACTATCCGCTCAGCGTCGGCTCGCTGCGCGACCGCAAGGTCGGCATCGTCGGCATGGGCCGGATCGGCCAAGCCATCGCGCGCCGGCTCGATGCCTCGCTGGTGCCGGTGGTCTACCACTCGCGCAACCCCTCCAAGGAGGTCGCCTACAAGCACTACCCTGATCTGATCGAGATGGCGAAAGCTGTCGACACGCTTGTTGTGATCGTGCCGGGCGGTGCCTCGACCGAAAAGATGATCAATGCCGAGGTGCTCAAGGCGCTCGGCCCGCGCGGCGTGCTGGTCAACGTCGCGCGCGGCTCGGTGGTCGACGAGCCCGCGCTGATCCAGGCGCTGAAATCCGGCACCATTCTCGCCGCCGGCCTCGACGTGTTCGCGGCCGAGCCGAACGTGCCCGACGAGCTCAAGACCATGCAGAACGTCGTGTTGCTGCCGCATATCGGCTCGGCCTCGGTGGTGACGCGCAACGCCATGGACCAGCTCGTGGTCGACAATCTCAAGTCCTGGTTCGCCGGCAAGGCGCCGCTGACGCCGGTTGCGGAAACGCCGTTCAAGGGGCGCTGATGATCGCTCGTCGCCTTCTCGCATCTGCCATCGCGGCCTTTCTGGCCGCGACCGGCATCGCGCATGCGCAGGATGCGACGAGCCTGAAGAAGCAGATGCCCGGACAGTGGGAGCTCTCGACCACCGAGCGCAGCAAGACCTGCGTTGTCACACTGAGAGGTGACGCCGCAGGCCAGGGCTACAAGCTGGAGCTGGAGCCGGCCTGCAAGACCGCGCTGCCCTTCACCAAGGACATCGTCGCCTGGAGCGTGAAGGGCCTCGACATCGTGCGCCTGCAGGATGCGACCGGCGAAGCCGTGATCGATTTCACCGAGGTCGAGGCCGGCATCTTCGAAGGCCTGCGCCAGGGCGAGGGCGTCTACATCCTGCAGGACCTCGCCGCCGCGCGCTCGATGGCGAAGTCGATGGACCAGATGATCGGCGACTGGTCGATGGTGCGCGGCAACGGCCAGCCGATCTGCGGGCTGACGCTGACCAACACCGAAGCGGGCCCGGACAATTTCCAGGTCTTCCTCAAGCCGAGATGCGACGCCACGATCGCGCAGTTCAACCCGACGCAATGGCGACTCGAGCGTGGCCAGATCATCCTGATGTCCAAATCAGGCGACGCCTGGCAGTTCGAGGCCGACGACAACGCGCAGTGGCGCCGTGTCCCCGACACCGCCGATCCCCTGATCATGCTGCGCCAGTAGGCGGGGCCAAGCCGCGGGCTCGACAACCTCTCCCGCTTGCGGGAGAGGTCGGCGCGTTCCGGCCGATGCGAAGCATGGTCCAGCGCGCCGGGTGAGGGCTTTCTCCTCTTGGGGATTCTCGATTGTGGAGACACCCTCTCCCCAACCCTCCCCCGCAAGCAGGGGAGGGAGCGCACCTGCTCCTGGAGAAGCATCCCAAGTCCGATCTCCCTGGGTCCTCACGTCGTCACCTTCGGCGGCGGCGCGGTGCCTTGCGCCCATTTCTCCATCTTGCCGAGCACGCCCCAGACGGCGAGCGCGAGCGAGATCGGCATTGCGAACTGGCCAAGGCCGGGCACGGCCGACACGATGGTTCCGAGCAGCCCGGCAAGGCCTCCCGCATTCGGGCTTGCCGTCACCGAGGAGAGCAGGGCGGTGATCAGCGAGCCCCCGATGCCGAGCGCGGTCTTCTTGCCGTCGAGCAGCTTGCCGATGGTCTCGCCGAGCGCGCCATTGACCTGGCCGAGCATCGGCTTGCCGCCGCCGTTGTTGAGCAGGGTGCTGAGCAAATCGACGACCTGTTTCAGCTGATCGACGGGGGCGGGGCTCATCGGGGCGACGGGTCCGGGCATGGGCGCTGTCTTGTTGATGAGGGAGAACAGCCGTTCGAACAGGCTGACGGGATCGTTGGTGGCAGGCAATGTGTTGCTCGGCACGATCGCCGGCAGCGTCCCGCCGCTTGCCGGCGGTCGCAGCACTTGTGTGAGATCTTCCAGCCGCTTCAGGATCTGCGAGAGGTCGCCGTTCTGCCCGGCCGGGCCCGGCTGCTGCATCCCGCGCGTGATGGCGGCGACCGTGGCGGCGTCGAGCAATCCGGTATCCCTCAGGCCGTTCTGCTGCTGAAACAGCGAGACGGCGGCCCTGGTCTTCGGTCCGCTGATGCCGTCCTCGACGAGCGGCGGATTGGCGCCGAGCTTGTTCAGCGCCTGCTGCATCAGCATGACCGTCGAAGCCACCTCATCCTCGGGCTCGGTGCGACCGGCGAATTGCGGGCCGTCGTCGAGCGCGATCGACGAATCCAGCGCCATCATCGCATGCAGGATCACCGCCGTGCCGAGCTGGGCATCGACGTGACCGGGATCGAACACATGGTCGCGGACGAATTTTCCGGCTCTTGCTTCCGGCGGGCCGTACAGGGTCGAGCCGCCATAGAGATAGGGCGAATTGACGCCCTTGGAATGATAGCCGAAGCCGTTGAACGCCTCGAGCCGGAACAGCATCCGCGCGATGCCCCAATCCCGCGCACCGATGAAGTTCTCGATTCTGAACGCGTCCACGGCGCCGTCCACGAAGGTGGCGAACGGGCCGCGCCCCTTCGGAACGATCGTCGTCGTGCGATGAAGCGTTTCGCCGTTGCCCAGATAGGTGTCGAAATCGAAGTTGGATTCGCGGTAATGGCAGAGCGCGGTGAAGTACCAGGGCACGCCGGTCAGCCGCTCGATCTGCTGATAGGTCGCCTTGCCGTTGAGCGCCTTGCGGGCGATGGCATTCGCCTCGGCGAGGCGTCCGGGCCGGATTTCGAGACCGGCCCAATTCCGCTCGTATTCGTTCTTGAAACTCTCGAATGAAATCATCTTCCGCTCCCGCAAATTGATTGAATGATCGACTTGCCGTGCAAACCAGAGTGAGCCGGGTGTCGTGATCGGCGCCTGGCTCCAGCGTGATCTGTCGAAAGTCTGGCAGGTCACCGGCGCGGCGCATGTGAAATGGCTTACAGCTTGGGCGGGAAATCTCGGTAGAACCAGGGCGAGGCCTCCACCGCTCCGGGAACCGGCCGGCCATCCCTCCGTTAGCAAGACGAGACGGTCCGGCAAGGAGTGTCCTGCATGGCCAAGCGCGTCCTCGCGATCGGCATCGAACCCGGCAATGCCGACTACAGCGCATTCCCGCAGCTGACGCCGGAGCTCGTGCGCGACTACATCGAGGCGCAGCTGTTGCGCCTGCGCGATCTCGGCTTCGAGGTCACGAGCTGCCTGATCGATCTCGATGTCACAGCCGAAGCCGGCGTGGTGGCGGCGCTGCGCGATGAGCGCTTCGACTGCATCGTCATCGGCGCCGGCCTGCGCGAGCCGAAGGAGCGCCTGCTCCTGTTCGAGAAGGTGCTGAACCTCGTCCACCGTTTGGCGCCGGACGCCGCGATCTGCTTCAACACCACGCCTGCCGACACCGCCGAGGCGGTGCAGCGCTGGGTGGAGCCCTGACGGGACCGCCCGGGCAGGCCAAGGATCGCTGATTTCGAACTTTTTCTCCGTCTCGAGCGACCAAGACGGAATGGTTCAAACTCGATCGGGCTTTGATATGAAATTCGTTGCCCTGGCCTTTTCGTGCCTTCTGCTATTCGCGATGCCCGCCAGCGCGAATGACACCCGTACCTTCAATGCGATGGTGGCGTTGGCCAATCGCGGAGATGCGGAGGCGCAATATCATGTCGGCATGATGCACAATAACGGCATCGGCACACCGCAGGATCGCAGCCAGGCATTCGAGTGGTTTCAAAAATCGGCCGCGGCCAACGATCCGCTCGGAGCCTATAAGCTCGGCTGTTATTATGACGGGCAGGGCGTGGGCGTCGTCGCAACGGATCCGGATCAGGCATTGAAGTACAAGCTTGTGTCCGCCAAGGCCGGTTACGCGCGTGCCCAGCACGATGTCGCTCTCATGTACGACCGGCAAGGGAATTCGGAAGAAGCGCTGAAATGGTGGAAGATGGCAGGCGATCAGGGCCTCCCTAGCGCCCTCTTCAGCCTGTCCCGCGCATATTCTGCAGGAAAGGGCACGCCGAGGGACGTGTCCCTGTCGTATGCCTATTTCAAGCTCTCGAAGGTGGCGCCGGCCAGGAATGTCAACGAAATGGCTTCCATGTTGTCCAAGCCGGAGCTCGAGAAGGCCGAGAAAATGGTTGCCGAATGGAAGCCGCAACCGACCGCCCTGACGCTCAAGGCATTCGCCGGCATCACGGCCGCAGAAGACCACTTGAAGGCCGCCAAAAGCCAGGTGTTCTGATCTGGCCTCAAGCGGAATGGCTTTAGGTTGATCAATGCCGCGGTCTCGGTTCACCTCTCCCGCTTGCGGGAGAGGTCGGCGCGTCCGGGCGATGCGAAGCATCGTCCCGCGCGCCGGGTGAGGTTTTCCTCTTGGGGATTATCCCATTGCGGAAACATCCTCTCCCCGACCCTCTCCGGCAAGCGGGAGAGGGAGTGCGCCTCCGTCTAGGTCTTCGCTGCTGCCTCCGGCATGATCTGCAGCAGCGGCTCCGGCTTGATCGAGACCTGACCGGCGAATGGCCGGTCGTGTGCGGCAATCAGCAGGACGGAGGTGGCCACCCCCGTCGCGAACAGGCCCATCGCGATCGCCGATCCCAGCCGGTTGTCGCAATGAACGAGGCCGATCACCAGCAAGGCGCAGGCGGCTTGGAGGTACAGGCACCACCATTTGACTGGATTGACTGCGGCGAGGCTGACGATGATCCTCTGCCGCCGCGCATCCAGCGCCTGCTCCAGCGCGGCGATGAGCTCGCGTTGCACATTCGCCTGCCCCGTGCCTTGCGGCGTCATCGTGATGACGAGCTGCAGGGCATCGGCGAGCGCCGGCGGCGTCACTTTCAGCGATGCCTCCTGATGCGCCATCATCGGCCATTCCACCGCGACAGCCTGCCCGACATAGTCGCGCACCAGGCCGCGCAGCTTCGTCTCCTGCTCCGCCGGCAGGCCGCCGGCCAGCAGCACGGCGCTGCGCAGCGCGCTGGCCTCGCGGCTCACCGCGGCACTGGCGCGATCGCTGTCGCCCCAGACCTGCGCTGCGGTGAAGGCGACGAACAGGCCAAAGATGATGCCGAGCACGGGCAGCATGCCCGGCGAGATCACTTTGAGCGATTTGGCACGCTCCTCCGTTGCGACAAGCGCGATGCCTGCGAAGATCGCCGCGGCCATAAGATAGGTGAATCCGAAGATCACCAGCGCCATGACGGGCACCGGCAGATTGTGCAGCCAGTCGCTCATCGTTCCCTTGTCATCTGATTTTGAGACTCTAGATCAGCCGCAGCCCGCGCAGGCTCGCATGCCCGTTCTTGCCGACGATGATGTGATCATGCACGGCAATCCCCAGCGGTTTTGCGATGTCGATGATCGCCTTCGTCATCTGGATGTCGGCCTGCGAGGGCGAGGGATCGCCGCTGGGGTGGTTGTGCACCAGGATCAGCGCGGTCGCCGATAATTCCAGCGCGCGCTTGATCACCTCGCGCGGATAGACCGGAGTGTGGTCGACCGTGCCGGTCTGCTGCACCTCGTCGGCGATCAGCTGGTTGCGCTTGTCCAGGAACAGCAGGCGAAATTGCTCCTTGTCGGCAAACGCCATGCTGGTGCGGCAATAGGCGATCACCTCGTTCCAGGATGACAGCGCGTTGCGGCTGTTGACCTCGCCCTTGGCGACCCGATGCGCCGCCGCGGCAATCAGCTTGAGCTGGTTGATCGCGGACTCGCCGATCCCGTCGACCTCGCGCAGGCGCGCCACCGGCGCATGCACGACCTCGGCGAACGAGCCGAAGGTCTTGATCAGCAGCTTGGCGAGCGGCTTGGTGTCGCGCCGCGGCAGCGCCGGAAACAGCGCCATCTCCAGCAATTCGTAATCGCTCAGCGCATCCGCGCCCGCGCTGTAGAAGCGCTCGCGCAGCCGCTCGCGATGGCCGAGATAGTGCGGCGCGTCCTCGGGCTTGCTGTTGTCGTGGTCAGACTTGGCGGGCATCGGCCGCCAGCATTGCCGGGGACCGGCGTTTTTGCAACCGTCAATTGCGCCAGCAGTCGCGCGACGAGGGCGGTGCCCCAGATCACCCGATCTGCTTCTCGCCGTGCCGCTCCGACAGCGTGAAGATCTCGACACCCGTCGCGGTGACTCCGACCGAGTGCTCGAATTGCGCAGACAGCGAGCGGTCGCGCGTCACCGCGGTCCAGCCGTCGGAGAGGATCTTCACATGCGGCTTGCCGAGATTGATCATCGGCTCGATGGTGAAGAACATGCCGGGCTTGAGCTGCACGCCCTCGCCGGGCCGGCCGATATGGATGATGTTCGGCTCGTCGTGGAACATGCGGCCGAGGCCATGGCCGCAGAAATCGCGCACAACGCTCATGCCCTGCGGCTCGACGAAGCTCTGGATGGCATGGCCGATGTCGCCGGTGGTGGCGCCGGGCTTCACCGCGGCGATGCCGCGCATCATCGCTTCATAGGTCACCTCGATCAGCCGCTCCGCCTTGCGCGCGATCGGGCCGATCGCATACATCCGGCTGGAATCGCCATACCAGCCGTCGACGATGAAGGTGACGTCGATGTTGACGATGTCGCCTTCCTTCAGCGGACGGTCGCCCGGCATGCCGTGGCAGACCACGTGGTTGAGCGAGGTGCAGGTCGAGTAGCGGTAGCCGCGATACATCAGCGTCGCCGGATAGGCGCTATGGCTGAAGGCGAAGTCGCGGACGAATTCGTCGATTCTGGAGGTCGGCACGCCGGGCCCGACGATGTCGGTGAGCTCGTCCAGGCACCTGGCCACCAGCGCGCCCGCCTTGCGCATGCCGGCAAAGGCGGCGGGCCCGTGCAGCTTGATCTGTCCGGTCTTGCGCAGGGAGGTCTCGGTGGCGTCGACGTAGCTCATGCGTGTCAGGTCTTCTCGGGCTGATCTCGATGTCGGTGGAAAGGCTTGATTTCAGGCCCCAATTTAATGATTGGCAGGCTTCATGCAAGCCGAGGGGCCAGCCTCGGGGGCGAAAGTGACCTAATTCGGGACTTCTACGGTGGTTTCCACCGGCAGGGCGCCGCCGCGGATGCGGATTTCGCGGACGGGGTAGGGAACCCGGATGCCCTCGCGCTTGAAGGCGTCCCACAGCGCCAGCATCACGTCGCTCTTGACGTTGTCCATGCCGTCGGGGTCCGCGATCCAGAAGGTCAGCGAGAACTTCATGCCGGCTTCCGCGAACTCGGTCAAAATGCTGTTCGGCGCCTTGCCCTTGGTGGCGCGCGGATGGGCGGCGGCGGTCTCGGCGGCGAGCTTGGTGACCAGGCGCGGGTCGGCGTCGTAATTGGTGCCGAAGGCGATCTTCACCAGCGTGTTCTTGTCGGTATAGGTCCAGTTGACGACCTTCTGCGTCACCAGATCCTCGTTCGGCACCAGGAATTCGCGGCCGTCACCGGCGGCGACGGAAATATAGCGCGTCTTCATCGCGCTGATCCGCCCGGTATTGTCCCCGATGGTGACGAGGTCGCCCGGCTTCACCGATTTGTCGGCGAGCAGGATGATCCCCGAGATGAAGTTGGCCACGATCTTCTGCAGGCCGATACCGATACCGACGCCGACCGCGCCGGAGAACACCGCGAGTGCCGACAGGTCGATCCCGACCGCGCCGAGCGCGATAACGATTGCGACCGTGAGCAGCCCGATGCGGATGATCTTCACCAGCAGCACCTGCACCGACGGCGTCAGGTCGGTGGTCGAGTTGATCCGGCTCTCGGCGAAATTGCTGGCGATGTTGGTGAGCCAGAGCGCGATCAGCAGCAGCGCGCCGGCCTTGAGCACCAGAAGCGGGGTCAGCCTGAGGCCGCCGAGCACGATCGCGAAGGAATCCAGCAGGTCGACCGTCGCATCGAGCTGGCCGACGATCGAGAGCGCGGCGACGAACCAGGCCGTGATCGACACCAGCTTGACGATGAAGGCGTTCCGCAGCACCGAGGTCACGAGCCGGATCACCAGCCAGGCGAAACCCAGCTTGGCTGCGACCATCAGGAGATAGGAGCGGCTCGGCCAGGTCGCGTGATACATCACCACGCGCGAGACGATCACGAGCAGCGTGAACACCGCCGTCGAGGCGCTGGCGACCATGACCCGAACGAAGTGTCGCAGCGGCAGCGGCCAGCGCATCGCCAGCGAGGTCAGGTCGACACGGCTGCGAATGCCGGCCTCCGCGGCATAGGCGATGCCGGCCGCTGCCAGGATGAGGCCGAATTGCAGGTAGAACCAGGGTGAGGAGATTTCCGCCCCGACGCTGCGTGCGGTGGTCTGCACGAACTCCATGAAGTCTTTGAGGTCCATGTCCATCGGTCTCGTCGGCAAGCGGGCAGGAATTGATTCGAGGGCAGGGCGCGGCCGGGCCATCGATACACCGTGAAGTGATGCGCGTTAAGGCCGTAAAATACGGGCAGATTGCCGCGAAGCGCGAAAATGGGTTGGCGCGCGAGTCCGCCGACGATAAGGATGAAATTCCAGCGATTTTTTACCCGGAAGGTGGATGGCTTCCCTCGACTCCGTCAGTCTGGCCATATTGCTCGGCGCCGTCCTCGTCATGGCCGGCATCCTCTCGAGCCTGCTTGCGCTGCGCTTCGGCGCGCCGTTGCTGCTCGTCTTCCTGATCATCGGCATGCTCGCCGGCGATTCCGGCCCCGGTCAGCTCCAGTTCGACGACGTCCGCACCACCTATCTGGTCGGCTCCGTCGCGCTCGCCCTGATCCTGTTCGACGGCGGCCTGCGCACGCGCTTTGCCAGCATCCGCACCGTGCTCGCCCCGTCTCTCGTGCTCGCGACCGTCGGCGTGCTGCTGACCGCGCTGGTCACGGCGCCGTTCGCCAAATACACGCTCGACCTCAACTGGGCGGAGTCGCTGCTGGTGGGCGCCGTGGTGGCCTCGACCGACGCGGCCGCCGTGTTCCTCCTGGTGCACACCCAGGGCCTGCGTCTGCGCCCGCGCGTCGGCGCGACGCTGGAGGCGGAATCCGGCACCAACGATCCCTTCGCGATCTTCCTCACTTTGATGCTGGTGGAATACATCTCGGTCGGCTCGAGCTCGGCCGGCCACGTGCTGATGGAGTTCGTGCTGGAGGCGGCACTGGGCGCCGTCGTCGGCGTGTTCGGCGGCCGCCTCGTCGTCATCGCGCTCAACAAGGTCGCCCTGCCGCAGGGACTACATGCGCCCTTCGTGACCACGGGCGCGCTCGTGATCTTCGGCGGCTCGCAGATCATGCACGCCTCCGGCTTCCTCGCCGTCTATCTCGCCGGCATCATCATCGGCAACCGGCCGACCCGCGCCCATAATTCGGTGGTGACCTTCCTCGATGCCGCGACCTGGCTGGCGCAGATCGTGATGTTCGTGCTGCTCGGCCTTCTGGTCTCGCCGAGCCGGCTGGGGGCCCAGCGTGCTGCCGGCGGTCGCCGTCGCGCTCGTCCTGATGCTGGTGGCACGGCCGCTCGCGGTGTTCGTGTGCCTGTCGCCGTTCCGCTTCAACTGGCGCGAGAAGATCTTCATCGCCTGGACTGGTCTGCGCGGCGCCGTCGCGATCTTCCTGGCCTCGATCCCGATGCTGGTCGGCCTGTCCAAGGCCTATCTCTATTTCGACGTCGCCTTCGTCGTCGTCATCATCTCGCTCCTGCTGCAAGGCTGGACCCTGGCGCCGGCTGCCCGCAAGCTGCACGTGGCGCTGCCGCGCGCCGAACGCGGCCCGCGCCGCGTCGAGCTCGATCTGCCCGGCCAGCTCGAGCAGCAGCTGGTCGGCTATCCGGTGCGGCCCAAGAGCCTGTATTTCCGCCGCGGTCTGATCCCGTCCTGGTCCAAGCCGACGCTCGTCATCCGCAACGAGAACATCCTGACGCCAACGGAAGCCGACCCGATCGCGCCGGGCGACTACATCTATCTGCTGGCGCCGCCGGAAAAGGCCGAGTCGCTCGACCGCTTCTTCGTCGACATGCAGCCGAGCACCGCGCCCGATCCGCATCTGCTCGGCGATTTCATGGTCTCCGGCGAGCACACGCTCGCCGAGCTCGCCGAGATCTACGGCGTCAAGGTGAGCGAGGACGAGAGCAAGCTCACGCTCGCCGATTACTTCGACGTCCATCTCGATCGCGCGCCGAAGGAGGGCGCCGAGCTCGCGCTGGACGAGATCGTGCTGGTCGCCCGCAGCATCTCCGGTGGCCGCGTCAACGTCGTCGGCCTGCGCCTGCCGGAGGATGACGAGACGCCGCCGCCGCCGACACGCACCCAGGCGCTGCGGAAGAAGCTCGCCGAGCTGTGGTCCTCGGTGGCGGGAGTCTGACGCTGCAGTAGGGTGGGCCAAGGCGCCCTTGCGCAGTGCCCACCAGCAGGAACGACGTGGGCACGGCGCGCGAAGAGCGCTTTTGCCCACCCTACGAAGTCTGGTGGTTGGCAGGACAAAGCCAGCGAAGCACTCGTCATTGCGAGGAGCTCTTGCGACGAAGCAATCCAGACTGCCGCCCCGGATAGTCTCTGGATTGCTTCGCTACGCTCGCAAGGGATGGGCCACGGGCCCTCACGTCAGCACCTTCACCCCGCCCAATGACGTCACCCGCCCTTGCTTCAGCATCACGATCTGCGTCGCGAGCTGGCGCAGCTCGGCGACGTCGTGGCTGACATAGACCATGGGCACATTGGCCTCGTCGCGCAGCCGTACCAGATAGGGCAGGATCTCGAGCTTGCGGCCTTCGTCCAGCGCGCCGAGCGGCTCGTCGAGCAGCAGAAGGCGCGGCTTCGACAGCAGCGCGCGGCCGAGCGCGACGCGCTGGCGCTCGCCGCCGGACAGCTTCCCGGGGCGGCGATCAACCAGCGCGCCGATGTCGAGCAACTCGATGATGCGCTTGTGCTGCGCCGGATCGGGCGCAAGTCCGTTCATCCGCCGCCCATAGTCGAGGTTCTGCGCCACGCTCAGATGCGGAAACAGCCGCGCATCCTGGAACACGTAGCCGATGCGGCGGCGGTAAGTGGGCACGTGAATGCCCGCCGCGGTGTCGTCGACGATCTCGCCGTCGATCGTGATGGTGCCGCGATCGGGCCGCAGCAGCCCGGCGATCATGTTGACCAGCGAGCTCTTGCCGGCACCCGAGGCGCCGAACAGCCCGATGACACGCCCCTCGCTGCTGAAGGATGCGTGAAGCGAGAATTCGCCGAGCTGTTTTTCGACGTCGACGCGCAGCATGGTCAATTCCCGTGCAGCCGCTGCGTGGCGCGGCGGGCGAACCACTCGGCCGCGATCAGCGCGCCGATCGCGAGCACGATCGAGACGATCACGAGCCTTCCCGCAGCGGCATCGCCGTCCGGTGTCTGGATCAGCGAATAGATCGCCGACGAAATCGTCTGGGTCTCGCCGGGAATGTTGGAGACGAAGGTGATGGTGGCGCCGAACTCGCCGATCGCCTTGGCAAAGCCCAGCACCATGCCGGCGAGCACGCCCGGCAGCGCCAGCGGCAGCGTCACCGTGAAAAACACTTTCCACGGGGCTGCGCCGAGCGTCTCGGCGGCCTGCTCGAGCCGGCGATCGATCGCCTCGATCGACAGCCGCATCGGGCGGACGAGAAGCGGAAACGCCATCACGCCGCAGGCGAGCGCAGCACCGGTCCAGCGGAACGCGAAGACGATGCCGAGATGGTCGGCGAGAAAGCCGCCAATGAGACCTTTGCGACCGAAGCTGAGCAGCAGCAGATAGCCGGTGACCACAGGCGGCAGCACCAGCGGCAGGTGCACCAAGGCGTCCAGTATCGACTTGCCCCAGAAATCGCGTCGCGCGAGCAGCCACGCCAGCGCGATGCCGAACGGCGTCGCGACCAGCGTGGCGATGACGGCGACCCTGAGCGAAAGCAGGATCGCCGTCCATTCGGCGGGAGAGATCTCGAACATCAAGTCGTCATATCGGGTCGCAGAAATCAGGTTTGCAAGAATCAGGTCGTCGGGCTGATCAGGAACTTGAAGCCGTATTTTTCCAAAATGGTCTTGGCCGCCGTCGAGCGCAGAAAGGCGAGATAGTCGTTCGTCTCCGGCTTGGCGGTGCTGGTTACCGCGACCGGATAAATGATCGCAGGATGCGAATCCGCCGGGAAGGTGCCGACGATCTTCACGCCCGGCTCGACCTTGGCGTCGGTGGAATAGACGATGCCGAGCACGGCCTCGCCGCGGGCGACCAGCGTCAGCGCCGCGCGCACGCTCTCGGCCATGGCGAATTTCGACTCTACGGCCTGCCAGGCCCCGAGCTTTTCCAGCGCCGCCTTGGCATATTTCCCTGCCGGTACCGACTTGACGTCGCCCGTCGCGATCCTGCCGTCGCCGGCGAGCTTGGCCAGATCGAAGCCTTGCGCGATCGTCACGTTGTCGATCTTGGAATCCTTCGGCGCGATCAGCACGATGCTGTTGCCGAGCAGGTTGACGCGTGTCGGCTCGTTGATGGTCTTCTTGGAGATCGCGTAGTCCATCCAGTCGGTGTCCGCGGAAACGAACACGTCGGCCGGCGCGCCCTGCTCGATCTGCTTGGCCAGCACCGAGCTTGCGGCGTAGCTGACGCTGAACTTGACGCCGGTCCTGGCGGTGTAGGCAGCGTCGATCTCGTCCAGCGCGTTCTTCATCGAGGCGGCAGCGAACACCGTGATGGTCTTGTCCTCGGCCGCGGCGGGCGCGAGGGCCGTGCCGGCGAGAATGACCAAGGCGGCGAAAAGTCCTGATAGACGAAACATGGGATGCGCTCCGTGCGAGCTCGCGCGCGCAAGGTGCACGCGCAAAATCTGCGTTGGGTCGGACAGATGCGACGGGCGGAAGCGCTGTTCCACGGTCCCTTGCGACGGCTTACGGCCGGCGGGGATATCGCAGTGCAAACATAGCAGGCCGCGGCGCCACGTCAAAGGCAACTGAGTTCGTCATCCCGGGCTCGCTTCGCGCCCCGGGACGACGGCGGTGCATTCCGCGGCAGCTTACCTTATGGCTTGGCGTCGCCTGCATGCAGCACCGCCTTGCAGGCTGCCGGCATCTGCGCGAGCGTCATCGGCGGCTTCGGCTTGGGCGGCTCGGGCGGCGGCTTGGGGTGCAGCACCGCGTCGGAGAACCAGTAGGCGAGATCGGCGGGCTTGCAGCCTTCGTCCTCGGCCTGTGATGGCTGGCCCTCGCATTCGCCGGCCCCCGCCGGGCAGCGCATGCGAATGTGGAAGTGGTAGTCGTGCCCCCACCAGGGGCGGATCTTCGACAGCCAGGCGCGATCGCCCTTGGCCTCGCGGCACAGCGCCTTCTTGATTGCGGCGTTGACGAAGATGCGCTGCACGGCGGGCTCCCGCGCCGCGTCGCGCAGCACCAGCGCGTGGCCTGGTGTGAACACCTTGGGGTCGATGTCGAGCCGGTCCGGGCGCACCATCATCACCGCCGACATTTCCTCGCGCTCCTCGCGCGAGAGCCGGCGGTCCGGCATCGGCGTCAGCCAGATGTCGGCGTCGAGACCGATCTGGTGGCTGGCATGGCCCGACAGCGCCGGCCCGCCGCGCGGCTGCGCGATGTCGCCGACCAGGATGCCGGGCCAGCCCGCGTCCTTGTGCGCTTTGGCGGCGAGCCGCCTGATCAGCGCGATCATGTCGGGATGACCGTAGCTGCGATTCCGCGACAGCCGCATCACCTGCCAATGATCGCCGTTGACCGGCATCTGCTCGGCGCCGCCGATGCAGCCCTTGGTGTAGGAGCCGATGACATGGGTCGGCCCCTTCGACGGCAGCAGCTTGCGCGCGAACAGTTCCTTCGCGGCGAGATCGGGGTCGTTCGGATTGGCGAGCGGCGGCAGCGGCTTCGGGGTGATGCTGCCCTTGTCCTGGGCCAGCGCGCTACCGGCGCCCAGGCAGACGAACGAGAGCAGGAGGAGGGTGATGCCGCGGCGACTCATGCTGACGCTCTTATAGCCCAATGCTGCACCAGGGTTAAGAACGAGGCGCTGAGCCCGCCGCCGGCTCACCGCAGCTCGCCCGAATCGCGTCTCGACCCGCCGTTTCTTAACGGTGCAATAACCGTATCCTGCATTGACCAAAATTCGTGCGTTGAGCGGGGAATACTTGCGGCTGGCATGCAATCGCGCGCGGTTTCGGAACGGATTCAGGCGCGCGCGCAATTTTGCACCGGATCGCTCATTGATTGCGACGCCACACTCAGTCTGATGGCGCCTGCAGCCGCTCGCCGCGCCGCGCAAACAGGCAGCAATCGCCGGCGCGTGCGGACCGCGTCCGGGCAAGATTACTTTTTTTTCAGACACTTGCCCCAAAGCTTGCGGCCGCTGGGCGCGACTGGGACGAGTGAAGTTGAGTTTGGGGTCTCGAAAAGCAAGAAAGCGAAAGCAAAGCGTGCTTGCCCGTGCCGGCCAGAAGGCGCGCAAGTCGCGTTTCGCGCGCGCCTCGCGTGCCCTTTCCGAACGCGACGAAGTCCTGCGCAGCCGTGCCGAGGCGGAAGCCGCGATCGCGGACGCGCGCAAATCCCATGAGCGCCTGCGCCAGGCCATCGATATCCTGCCGCAAGGCATCGTGTTTCTCGATGCCGAAGGCCGCTACGTCCTCTGGAACAAGAAATACGCCGAGATCTACAGCAAGACCGCCGATCTGTTCGAGGAAGGCGCGCGCCTCGAAGACACGCTGCGCATCGGCGTCGCACGCGGCGACTATCCCGAGGCCGTCGGCAACGAGGACGCCTGGATCGCCGAGCGCCTGCAAAAGCTCTACAAGCCCGGCGCGCGCCACGAGCAGAAGCTGTCCGACGGCCGCGTCATCCTGATCGACGAGCGCTTGACCGATGACGGTGGCGTCGTCGGCCTGCGCGTCGACATCACCGAGCTCAAGCAGCGCGAGGCCTCGTTCCGCCTGCTGTTCGACGGCAATCCCGTGCCCATGATCGTCTGCGCGCTGGACGACGAGTGCATCCTCGGCGTCAACGATGCCGCGGTCGCGCATTATGGCTATAGCCGGGCCGAGTTCGAGCGATTGAAGATCCGCTCCCTGCAGGCCTTCGACAGCGAGCCGCCCTGGACCGTCGATGAGACCGGCGAGGAGCAGGCCGGCCGCACCTGGAAGCATGTCAAGGCCGATGGCGCGCTGATCGACCTTGCGATCTATTCCCGCGAGCTGACCTATGCCGAGCGGCCCGCGGTGCTGCTCGCGCTGATGGACATCACCGAGCGCAAGCGCGCCGAGGCGCGGCTCGCCTTCATGGCCCAGCACGACGGGCTGACCGGCCTGCCCAATCGCAGCCTGCTGCGGCAGCAGGTCGACGAGATGCTGCTGCACACGCGCCGCGGTACCGAGAAGGTCGCGCTGCTGATGCTGGGGCTCGACAATTTCAAGGCGGTCAACGACACGCTGGGGCACGCGGTCGGCGACAAGCTCCTGCGCGGCGTCGCCAAGCGGCTGCGCTCCACCTTGCGGGAAGAGGACGCGCTGGCGCGGCTCAATTCCGACGAGTTCGCGATCGTGCAAAGCGGGCTGGCGCGTCCCGAGGACGCGGTGATGCTGGCCAAGCGCCTCCTGGCGGCCATTGCCGATCCCTATCTGCTCGACGGCCATTCCGTGGTCATCGGCGCCTCGATCGGCATTGCGATGGCGCCGGGCGACGGCGAGGATTCCGAAAAGCTGCTCAAGAGCGCCGACATGGCGCTGTCGCGCGCCAAGCTGGACGCGCGCGGCAGCTTCGCCTTCTTCGAGGCCGCGCTCGATGCGAAGGCGCAGAGCCGCCGCAAGATCGAGGTCGAGCTGCGCGACGCGATCCAGAACGACGTGCTGCGTCCGTACTACCAGCCGCTGATCGACCTCACGAGCGGCCGCATCACCGGCTTCGAGGCGCTGGTGCGCTGGCCGCATGCCGAGCGCGGCATGGTGTCGCCGGCCGAGTTCATTCCGGTTGCCGAAGACACCGGCCTGATCAATCCGCTCGGCGGGCTGATGCTGCGCCGGGCCTGCCTCGATGCCGCGACCTGGCCCGACGACGTCCGCGTCGCGGTCAACCTGTCGCCGCTCCAGTTCCGCAGCGGCAATCTGCTCTCGATGGTGACCGACGCACTGAAGCATTCCGGCCTGCCGCCGCGGCGGCTCGAGCTCGAGATCACCGAGACGCTGCTCCTTGAGAAGAGCGCGCAGGTGCTGGCGACGCTGCATGCGCTGCGCGCGCTCGGCGTGCGCATCTCCATGGACGATTTCGGCACCGGCTATTCCAGCCTCAGCTATCTGCGCAGCTTCCCGTTCGACAAGATCAAGATCGACCAGTCCTTCGTGCGCGATCTCGCCGCCAACCGCGAGGCCCAGGCGATCATCCGCTCCATCGTCAGCCTCGGCAAAGGTCTTGGCGTCACCATTACCGCCGAGGGCGTCGAGACCGAGGCCGAGCTCAGCTGCCTCCGCGCCGAAGGCTGCCATGAGGGCCAGGGTTTCCTGTTCAGCAAGGCCCGGCCGAATGCGGAGATCATCAGCCTGCTGGCCGCACAACGCGGCATCGACGGTGACGAGGACGCCGCGCTGGTGGCGTGACCAGCGTCACCTCGGCACGAAGAGATGTGCCGCGCTCTTCGTTCACCTCCCCCACTCGCGCGAGCGTGTCTTCTGCGCGCCTCTCCACTCGTTGATGCATCCGCCTTCGCGATCCCTCTAGCATCTGCATGGACGCGTCACAGGAGTCTCGGCGCCCAGGCTTCGGTGGAGCGGATAGAGCGCGTTCCCGGTGAGAGTGTTCTCAATGCCCAGCGTCGGCCGTTGCCCGCTGGATCAGCATCGATGGCGGCTACTTGAAGGGGATCATTGTTACCGGATTGCCATTCGCACATGATGCAAGGCTATACTTGGATTGTGGAGGTCCCTTCAGTTTGCTTTTCCAAATCTGTCCCCTCCTGCGCCTCGGGCCGTTCGAAAGAGTTCCCTTTACTGTTGATGCAACTAGGGGAAGAGTATATCCTGAATTGGTTGCAGTACGTTTCATTGAGGCTATTATGAATAGTGAAGTGCTTCCCTTTGACGATGCGATCGGTATTGCGTCGGATGGCCAGTCGCAATTATTCGAAGCCAAGAAAAGCGAGTTCAAAGAGTACTTCGCACGCAACTCTCAATTGTTTGCTTCTGCCGAGAAGGCTTTTCGCAACCTGATTGCGCAGTTGACAGATGTAGATGACTTTGAACAGCCAAAGGTAATATCACGTATCAAAGACCGCGATGAATGTATCAAGAAATTCAGTCTTAAGTACCGCAACGAAGCGGAAAAGAAAGATGAGTATCACATCAAGGACTACATCACCGATCAAATAGGTGTTCGCGTAATTTGTCTTTACGAGACCGACATACCAAAGATTGAAAGTATCATTCGTGCAAATTTCGACATCGTCTCAGTCACGGACAAGACGCAAGTCCTTTTGAGCGACATTCGGTCGTTTGGGTATAAGGGGCTCCACCTCGATATTAGACTCAAGCGCGATCGGCTTGCTTTCCCCGAATACTCAAAGTTTGAAGAGATCTGCGTCGAGCTTCAGCTCAGATCGATCGTGCAAGATGCATGGAGTGAAGTTGAGCACAAGCTGAGATACAAGAGACAATCTCCTCCTTCGTTGCAGAGGCGAATAATTCGGTTGGCCGCGTTGTTCGAATTGGCAGACCAGGAATTTTCGGCGCTGAACGCAGAAACGGAGATCGCTTTGATTCAAGCGACAGCGCGCGAAGATGCAGATGCTCCGGTTCTGCAGGATGCCGCGCTCGACGCGTTCTCTTTTTTGGCGATGATGAAGAAGTTTCATCCGAAATATCGCTTTGATCCTGAGGCCGTTGATGGTTTCGTCGACGAAATAAAGAATATGAACCAAGGTTTTTCCTTGGCTTCGCTCAAGGAGGCGATCTCAAAATACCGCAATCGTGTTTGGAACTTTAAGCAAGACCAGCGAAAGAAGGACATAAACATCAATCCATTCACTGAAATACGGCATGTGCTCTACGCTTTCGATAAAGAGAAGTTTGAGGACATGTTGTATCCCCAACAGAGAGAGGCGTTTATCAATTGGCTTGCGTCCAACGGCATAGAGATTTAGCGGCTCGCTACTGGAATACGCCTCCGGCGGATGATGTGGCCTCCGGAGCAGCTATGTATAGGAGGGAGTTCGCTTCCGTGTGGGTCATGCGGACCTCGTAAGGCGTGCCGTCGAAATAACGATCGACTTCCCGCAGGTGTCACGCCGTCGCGCGGCCAAGATCGAGCGATGGCCGTCTCGTCGGGAAGCTCAGTGCGACTGCGACCGCCGCAAGCCCGATCGCGAAGGAGCCGGCGTGCAGCCAGGTGTATTGCTGGAACGTGTCGAACACGATCCCGCCGGCCCAGGGCCCGAGCGCCATGCCGAGGCTGGCGAAGGCCGAGACCGCACCGAACACCGTGCCCATGATGCGCGCGCCGAAGAATTCGCGGACCAGCACCGCATAGAGCGGCATCACCCCGCCATAGGCGAGGCCGAACACGACTGACAACGCGTAGAACTCGCCGAGCTGCGCCACCGCCAGATAGGTCGCGATGCACATCGCCTGCACGAACAGCCCGCCGACAAGGACCGGTTTCGCGCCGATGCGATCGGCCAGCGCGCCCAGCAGCAATCGTCCGCCGAGGCCTGAGACGCCGGCGACGCTATAGACCGTCACCGCCGTGAGCGGCGCGATGCCGCAGACCATCGCATAGGACACCATGTGGAAGATCGGGCCGGAATGCGCCGCGCAGCAGGCGAAATGCGCCGCTGCGAGCGCGATGAATTGCGGCGTGCGCAGCGCCTGCGCCGCGTTCATCTCGACCGCCGGCGTCGCGTCCGTCGTTGCGGAGCCCGCGGCTGACGGCGCCGGCCGCACCAGGAAGCAGGCGGGGATCAACAGCGCCCAGGCAGCGCAGCCGATCATCAGCATCGCGGTGCGCCAATCATAGGCCGTGATCAGCCAGCTCGCGGCCGGCGCGACCGTCACTGGCGACACGCCCATGCCGGCGGACACCAGCGCCACGGCGAGGCTGCGGTTCTTCTCGATCCAGGCGCTCGCGAGCGCCATCATCGGCGCGTAGAAGCTGCCCACGGCGATCCCGATCAGCACACCGAAGCAGAGCTGGAATTGCCACAAGCTTGCGGCCTGGCTCGCGGTGACGAGACCTAGTCCCAGCAGAACGCTTCCCGAGAGCACCACGATGCGGGTGCCGAACCGGTCCGACAGCGTGCCCCATAGGAATGCGGCGAATCCCATGCAGAGGAAATCCAGCGTCGCGGCCGCCGACACGCCGGCGCGCGACCAGCCCATCGCCTCGGAGATCGGCTGCAAGAACACCGCCAGCGACAGCATCGTACCGAACCCGATGCAGGTCATCAGCGCACCTGCGGCGACAACGACCCAGCCATAGTCGAAGCTTGACGGCTTGCTCATGCGTTTCCTCAGCGCTTTTGCTCTTGTTGATGGTGCGCGGGATGGATGGTGACTTATCTGCCCGGCGAGAGCAAGGCGGGTGGCCACCGCCGGCTGACACCGTCTGCTCGTAGTGATAGCATGCCGCGCGTCACTGGCCTGCGATGTTGTTCTCATAAGCGCACACACAAACGAACGTGCGAGGAGGCAAGTGCAATGATCCGGGGAGCGCTGTGCAGGCCACGCGGGTGCCGCAGGCTTTTTTTGTCCGTCATTTTCGCCTCCGCCGTCTGGACGGCCCCGGCATGCGCGCAGGACGTCCGAAGCGCGCCCGCCAAGCCGGGGCCGGTCTTTTCGGACAGCGGTCCCGATGCCGAGCTCTACGGCGCGGCGGAAGGCTATCCGGTCGGCACGCGGGGAGCCGCTCCCCCGCTCGACAGGCTCGTCGGCAGCTACAGCCATTTCGGCGAGATCTATCCCTCGCGCCGGGTCGCTCGCGCGACGACGGCCTGGCAATTCAAGCGCGCGCCGGAGCCGTCGATCACCTACAGTTTTGGTACCGAAAAGCTCGGCATCGCGGACTATCTCAAGCGCAACCCGGCGACGGGACTCCTGATCGCCAGGGACGACACCATCCTCTACGAGCACTATCAATATGCGCGGACCGATCACCACCGCTTTGTCTCGCAGTCCATGGCGAAGACGCTGGTGGCCATGCTGGTCGGGATCGCGGTCTCGGAGGGACGGATCAAGTCGATCGATGACGTCGTCGTGACCTACGTTCCCGGCCTTGCAGGCACGGAATATGGCAACACGTCCATACGCGCCTTGTTGAACATGTCGTCGGGCGTCGAATTCTCGGAAGTCTACGACGGTAACGACGACATCGCCCGGCTTGGGCGGGCCCTGTTCGCCGGCCCGCCGAAAGATCCCGCCGCCATCGTCGCGCAGTTCAACACCCGAACCGCACCGCCAGGCACCAAATTTCACTATGCCAGCGTTGAAACCGAGATCCTCGGCCTGGTCCTGCGCGTCGCCACCGGCACGCCGGTTGCCGATTATCTCCACGACCGGATCTGGGATCCCATCGGCACCGAGGCGGACGCCTCCTGGGTGATCGACGGCAGCGGGCAGGAGATCGCCTTTTGCTGCTTCAACGCAACCTTGCGCGATTATGCGCGCCTGGCCCGGTTGCTCGCCCATGACGGCGCCTGGGAAGGCCGGCAGCTGATCCCCCGGCAGTGGCTGCTGGATGCCACGACCGTGCGGCCGGCCGACGGCCATCTCGCCCCGCACGTGGCCACGCGCTATTTCGGCTATGGCTATCAGGTGTGGCTCCTCCCCGGCGAGCAGCGCCGATTTGCCCTGCTCGGCATTCGCGGTCAGCTCATCCTGGTCGATCCGGCCTCCAAGCTCGTCATGGTGCACACGGCCGTTCGCCAAAAGCCGAACGAACCCGGAGCGCTCAGGGAGCCGCTCGCGTTGTGGTCTGCTGTGCTCCAACAACTCGGGCAATGATCGATCAGGGATCGGGCGTGCAGACGCACGCCTGCATCACCTTCATGCGTTTCTTCGTGCTTTTTGTCTTGTTGATGCTTCGCAGCAGGGATGATGGCTTACCGGGCGAGGGGCAGGGCGGTTGTGCCCGGGTAAGATGGTTACTCAATCACTTCGTCGGCGCGGGCGACGACAGTTGCGGGCAGGTCGAGACCCAGCGCCCTGGCGATGCGGAGATTGATCCTGAGGTCGAACTTGGTGGGTCGTTCGAAAGGCAGGTCGCCCGGCTTTGCGCCCCGCAGAACGCGATCAACCTGCGCAATCAGGCGGCGCCCTGCGTCTGCAAAGTCGGGGCCGAACGACATGAAGGCGCCGTTCGCGACCCAATCGGGTGAAGCAAAGATCGCAGGCTTCCCGCTCAGGTTCACCAGCCTGATGACTTCGGCCTGGTGGCCGCTGAGCACGACGTCCGGAACGAAAACAAGACCGTCAAATTGGGCAAGGTTGTCCGCGCTCAGCATCGTCCCGATGCTTGCGGGATCATCGATGTTGATGGCTTCAACCTGAAAGCCGAGCTTGCGACCGGCCTCCAGAACAGGCGTGAGACTCTGTGCACCGCTCGACACCTTTGTCGTGACAGTTCCGAGGCGGACGGCCTTGGGGAGGATCTCCCGCATGAGCTCGATCCGCTTTGCAGTGGTTTCCTCCGAGAAAACCGCGATGCCGGTCACGTTGCGACCAGGGCGGGCGAGGCTGTCGGCCAGTCCGGACGCGACTGGATCGACGGCAGCAAGGGTCACGATCGGGATGGTTCGCGTTGCCTTGTAGGCCGCGAGAGCGGCAGGTGTGCTGATTGCGATGATCACGTCCACCCGGCCATCCCGCACGATCTCCTGCGCGAGCGCCGGTAGTGCGTCGGCATCTCCGGCTGCGTGGCGAAACTCGAGTCGAATCCGCCCCTCGACGTAACCAAGCTCTGCAAGCAGCCTTTTGGTTGCTGCGATCTGCGCGGGAACTTCGACCGGTCCCAACTGGACGACGCGCGGCGTTGCGGAAGACTGCTGGGCGCGTGCGATGAGCGGCCAGCCGATTGCTCCCGTCATCAGCCCGATGAATCCGCGCCGTCGCATGTGACCTCGCTCGAAGCTGCCGTGCGATAGCAAGAATATAGCATGCTCCAAATGCTCGTAAGCCGTCCCACCAGGATCACGGGCCAGATACCGAGCGAGGCGTCGCCGGCAGCACGCCTGGATCAGAGACATGGCCGGAGGGAACACCCCGATCTGTCTTGTGCCCCTGGCCGGGGGCGCCCAGGCGAGGACTTTGAACCATTCCGCCTTCCGGCTGCACCAACGTCGCGTATGTCGGTGAGAACCGCGACCAAGGAACGCGTGATGAAGGCTCTGAAAGGATCGATCTGCGTTGCAGTCACGGCGCTTGCCTTGAGCCTGTCGTTCGGCGTGCCATCCTATGCCGAAGAGGACGAGGCGGGCACGCTGACCCGGCAGATGAAGGAGCTTTATCGGGCCGGGAAGTACATGGAAGCGCTGCCTCTGGCCCAGAAGTCGCTGGCCCTCCGCGAGAAGGAGTTCGGCCCTGATGATGCGCACGTCGCGATGCCGCTGAACGACCTCGGTACGATTCATTACAATCTCGGCCAATATGCCGTTGCTGAACCGCTGTACAAGCGGGCGCTGGCCATCCGGGAGAAGACACTCGGTCCGAATCATGTTGAGGTCGCAATGGTGCTGAACAATCTCGGCGATCTCTATCGCGCGGAAGAGCGTTACGCGGAAGCGGAGCCGCTACTCAAGCGCTCGATCGCCATCAACGAGAGGAGCGACAATCCGTCGATCGTGCCGGCGTTGAGCAATCTCGGCGCGGTCTACAGCCATCAGGGCCGGTACGATCAGGCTATACCGCTGTTCAAGCGAGGCCTTGCCGTGCTGCAGAAAGCGCTTGGCCCCGACGATCCCGAAGCGACGGTGCTGATGAACAATTTGGCCGACGCCTATATCAATCGGCATCGCTATGCCGATGCCGAGCGGCTGCTGAAGCGGTCGATGGCGGTGACCGAGAAGGCGTTCGGCCCCGATCATCCCGACATCGCGCAGGCGCAGAACAATCTGGCTGCACTCTATGGGCGTCAGGGCCGTAACGCGGAGGCCGAGCAGCTGTTCAAGCGGTCGGTGGCCACCTTCGAGAAAACCCTCGGCCCCAACCATCCGGATCTCGCCGGCGTTCTGGATAACCTCGCCGGTCTCTACAAGTATCAAGGCCGCTATGCCGATGCCCAGCAGGTCCTGAAACGGTCGATGGCCATCCGGGGCAAGACAAGGCCGATCTGAGGAGCAGCGCAGGATGCGACGAGGGAAGGCGCGATGAAGGCTCTGAAAGCATCGATCCGTGTTGCAGTCACGGCGCTTGCCTTGATCCTTCCGTTCGGCGTGCCATCCCATGCCGAAGAGGACGAGACGGACGCGCTGACGCGGCAGATGAAGGAGCTTTATCGGGCCGGGAAATACATGGAAGCCTTGCCGTTGGCTCAGAAGTCTCTGGCCCTTCACGAAAGGGAGTTCGGCCCTGACGATGCGCGCGTCGCGATGCCGCTGAGCGACCTCGGTACGATCCATCACAATCTCGGCGAATACGCCGTTGCCGAGCCGCTGTACAAGCGCGCGCTGGCCATCCGCGAGAAGACGCTCGGTCCGGATCACGCGGAAGTCGCAATGGTGCTGAACAATCTCGGCGATCTCTACCGCGCGGAAAGACGCTACGCGGAAGCGGAGCCGCTCCTGAAGCGATCGATCGCCATCGGCGAGAAAGTGCTCGATTCCGACGATCCGTCGATCGTGTTGCCGCTGTGCAATCTCGGCGCCGTCTACAGCAGCCAGGGCCGATACGATCAGGCCGAGCCGCTGTTCGAGCGGGGCCTCGCCGTGCTGCAGAAAGCGCTCGGCCCCGACGATCCCGAAGCCACGGTGCTGATGAACAATTTGGCCGATACCTACACCCAGCAGCATCGCTACGCCGATGCCGAGCGGCTGCTGCAGCGGGCGATGGCCGTGACCGAGAAGGCGTACGGCTCCGATCATCCCGACATCGCGCAAGCGCTGAACAATCTCGGTGCGCTCTACGGGCGTCAGGGACGCAACGCCGAGGCCGAGCGGCTGTTCAAGCAGTCGGTGGCCATTTTCGAGAAAACCTTCGGCCCTGATCATCCGGATCTTGCTGGCGTCCTCGACAACCTCGCCAGCCTCTACAACAATCAAGGTCGCCACGCCGATGCCGAGCAGGCCCTGAAACGGGCGATGGCCATTCGAGGGAAGACAAGGCCGATCTGAAGAGCGCGCAGGGTGGTCAAGCGACGCGTCTGCCATCTTCCCCACAGCACACAATTTGGTTGGCTCTAACTTTCTTAGCGAATTGACGGCCGGACCATGTCGGCATGGGCTGGTCTCGATCGTCCTTGGGTGGACACGCCCCGGACATGCCGGAGATGACCCGGCACACGCGACGTGATTTCGTCAACTCGAGCCGTCAAAGTCGAAAACTGGAGCAATACCCATGAGGATCACCGTCGAAACCAGCGTCGCAGCCCCGATTGATCAGGTTTGGCGCGCCTATACGACGCCTGCCGACATCGTGAAATGGAATTCGCCGTCCGACGACTGGCATACGACAAAGGCGACGGTCGACCTGCGGGAAAGCGGCGACTTCTCGTCGCGGATGGAAGCCAAGGACGGCAGCATGGGCTTCGACTTCGCCGGCACCTACACCAGGATTGTCGAGCACAAGCGGATCGAATACGCGTTCGGTGATCGCAAGGCCGAGGTTGAGTTCGTGCCCGGCGCAAAAGGCGTTGTCGTCCGCGTCGTCTTCGACGCCGAGACCACGCACTCGGAGGAGCAGCAGCGGAGTGGCTGGCAGGCGATCCTCGACAATTTTGCACGCTACGTCGAGGCGAAGAAGAAAATGCCGTGATGATCCGCCGCGAGAAGCGAAGGCGAGCACAGCTTTCGTAGAGCCTGTGAGCCAATTCGTTTTGTTTCGGCTTCGGCATCAAGGGGTGGTATCGCCCCTTGATGGGGGAAGCCGGCGGCGTCAGGCTGTTGGTTATCTATGCTTTTGCGAGACGATGCCCTTGCAGGATGTTGTTGGTGAGGGCGTACCAGAGCACGACGGCACGGACCTTCTCGATGCCGCGCACGGTCAGTTGCCTGAGGTCCCAGTTGCGCCAGCGGGCATGGATGCATTCGCAGATGGTACGGGCCTGGTACTGTGCCTTGCCGGCTTCGCTGGCCATGCGAGCACGCCAGGCCGCTATGCCAGGACCGTCGCTGCTCCGGGGTAAGAAGGGATCGACACCGCTCCTGGATTGGGGCGGTGGACAGTAAACCTCGATGCCCTCGCCATGCGCCCATTCGATGTCGTCGCCAGTGCAGAACCCGCCATCGGCGAGGTAGCGGCGTGGCAAGCGCTTCAGCCGAGCGCGCGTTCGCTCCAGCATCGGGCGCATCAAGCCACGATCTGAGCCGCTGTTGTCGACATCGATCGCGACCACGATCAGTTCGCCAGCCGCGCTAGCCACCTGCACATTATAGGCCGGACGGAAGCCGGCATCGGCCATCTTCATCACCCTGGCCTGCGGGTCGGTGGTGGAGGCCCGAGGCTCCTTCGGCTTCTTGCCATTGCCGCCCTTGTCGTCGAGCTGTTTTCGCTTGCGCTTGATCTCGGCCAGCGCGGCCTGCGCGGCTTGCACCCGCTCGCTGCGTTCGCGCGCCGCCCGCTCTTTGGCGGCCCGGATCCGCCGATTGCTGGCTTCCGGGTCCGCATCGACCTCGCGCTTGAGCTCTTCCACAATGGCCTCGGCCTGCGCCATCTGCCGATCCAGCGTCGCCTCCCGCCGGAAAGATCCGGTCCCGGCATTCGCTCGTATCCGCACCCCGTCCTGGGTCAGCTTCTCCAGATCGACCAGCCCTGCCTCGTTCAGGGCCACCAGATGTTCAACCAGCAAACGGTCGAGCAAGTCGGCACAGCCGACCCGGAAGTCCGACAGCCCGTGATGGTTCAACGACACGCCACCGCAGAGCCAGCGGTAGACGTCGTGGCTGTCGCAGAGCCGGTCCAGCGCCCGCGCGCTGCCAACGGCATCGCTCGCGGCGTACAGCCAAAGCGCCAGCAACAACCGTGGCGATGGCGCCGGATGGCCCGGCCTGTTTTCCCGTGCCTTGACGCGATCTTCCAGCTCGCTCAGGTCCAGCCCTTCGACATAAGCCCAGATCACCCGCGCTGGATGATCCTGCCCGATCAGGCTGTCGATATCGACCGCTCGCAATTCGACCTGATTGCGCACAGGCTCGCGCAGCCGAGGTGCGCCTTGCGGCACCGCTTCGGTTCGTGCCGACTGCTCCGGCAATTCACCAAAAAGTCCGTCGTCAGCCATCATCCTCTCCAGCAGATCAGTCTGCCCAGAGAATCACATTCGTCTGACGCGCGGTACAAAAGATTCACAGTCTCGTAGGGTGGGCAAAGGCGCGCCGAGCGCCGTGCCCACCACTCTTCCCGACGGCACACAGGCAGTGGGCACGCTTCGCTTTGCCCACCCTACGAAGCCGTCGAACTTGACGAAACCGACCTCACGCGGCCTTGGTCAACACGTCGGGAACGGGACGAAAAGACCGGCCGTCCGCGGGCTTGAATGCATCGACTTGCATCGGTGAAATCATTCTATCACCCCGTCCGCGCGGGCCAGCAATGTAGCAGGAACTTCGATCCCGAGTGTCTTTGCAGTCTTGAGGTTGATGAATAGTTCATACTTGGTCGGTTGCTCGACCGGCAGATCCCCGGGCTTGGCGCCCTTGAGGATCTTATCGACGTAATCAGTGCATAGCCGGTTCAAGTCGATGATATCCGCTCCGTAGGACAGTAGCGCACCGAGTTGAACAAATTCCTTGCCAATGGCAAAAAGCGGCAGCCGATGTTCTGCGGCGAGCTCGACGATGCGCTTGCGTGCAATGAAGAACATCGGGCTGGGAAATAGGAAGAATGCATCGGCGCGCGCGCCCGCATGCGCGGAAAACGCCTCGCCCAGCCCGTCAGGATCTTGGACAGCAATGAGTTGCAAATGAACGCCTACGGTTTTTGATGCTGACTCCGCACCGCTGATCATGCCTTGAATTGTAGACTTGCCGTATGCAGCCGGGTGCCAAATCGCTGCTATCCGAGACGCCATGGGCAAAGCTTCCTTCAATTGCGCGAGCCGCTTGGGAACAAGCTGCGGGCCGATGAAGGTCAGTCCGGTGATGTTACCTCCTGGTCGGGCGATGCTGGCAACGAGTCCGTCTTCGATTGGGTCGCCCATAACTGGCACAACAACAGGAATCGATTTGGTGGCTTGCTGCACGGCGCGCGCAGCAAGCGAATTCGCTGCAACTATAAGAGCAGGATTCAGACGGACGAGGTCACTCGCCAACGCCGGGAGTTGTTCGACCTTTGAATCGGCTGCTCGAAGCTCTACGATGATATTCTCGCCGTCGGTATAACCGCGTTCGCGTAGTCCTTGCTGAAAGGCAGCCACCGAAGTGCGGGTTTGCTCGATCGAGCCGGTGGTCAAGAAGACAATATGGGGGACTTTCTTTGGCTGTTGCGCGCGAGCAAGGGGTGACCAGGCCGCCGCGGCACCGATCAGTGCGAGAAGCTCGCGTCGCTGCATGACAGCTCCGTTCATGAATGCAATGATCGGTACTTTAAAAAATGCAGATGGACGATTGTGCTGGCTCATCCGGCCTGCTGCGATGATGCCACCATACCCCTGTTTTGCCCGACGGAGCAAGCCGACTTCGTAAAATCGAAAAAAGCACAGTGCCGCCAAGGGGGCGGCTACTGTGCATGGGGTTGTTTTCGCGCTTTTTTGTTTGCCGGCCTCGGAGCCCGGGCCAGCCCGTCCCGAGCGTCGCCTCAGCTGTCCACCTTCAGCGCGGCGATGAAGGCTTCCTGCGGGATGTCGACCTTGCCGAACTGCCGCATCTTCTTCTTGCCTTCCTTCTGCTTCTCCAGAAGCTTGCGCTTACGCGTAATGTCGCCGCCGTAGCATTTTGCGGTGACGTCCTTGCGCAGCGCGCGCACCGTCTCGCGCGCGATCACCTTGCCGCCGATCGCCGCCTGGATCGGGATCTGGAACATGTGCGGCGGGATCAGCTCCTTCATCTTCTCGACCATGGCGCGGCCGCGCCCTTCGGCGCGGGTGCGGTGGACCAGCATCGAGAGCGCATCGACCGGCTCGGCATTGACCAGGATCTGCATCTTGACGAGGTCGGCCGGCTTGTAGTCGGTGAGGTGATAGTCGAACGAGGCGTAGCCCTTGGAGACCGACTTCAGGCGGTCGTAGAAGTCGAACACGACTTCGTTCAGCGGCAGGTCGTATTTCACCATGGCGCGGGAGCCGACGTAAGTCAGCTCCTTCTGCGCGCCGCGGCGGTCCTGGCACAGCTTCAGGACGCTGCCGAGATATTCGTCGGGCGTCAGGATCGTCGCCTCGATCCAGGGCTCGTCGATCTCGGCGATCTTGACCACGTCGGGCATGTCGACGGGATTGTGGATCTCGATCTCCTGGCCGTCGGTGAGCTTCATCTTGTAGATGACGCTCGGCGCGGTCGCGATCAGGTTGAGATCGAACTCGCGCGATAGCCGCTCCTGGATGATCTCGAGATGAAGAAGCCCCAGGAAGCCGCAGCGGAAGCCGAAGCCGAGCGCGGCGGAGGTTTCCATCTCGAAGGAGAAGCTGGCGTCGTTGAGGCGCAGCTTGCCCATCGCGGCGCGCAGCGTCTCGAAGTCGTCGGCGTCGACCGGGAACAGGCCGCAGAACACCACGGGGATCGCCGGCTTGAAGCCCGGCAGCATCTCGGCGACCGGCTTCCTGTCGTCGGTGATGGTGTCGCCGACGCGGGTGTCGGCGACTTCCTTGATCGCGGCGGTGATGAAGCCGATCTCGCCGGGGCCGAGCTCGTCGACCTGCTGCATCTTCGGCGTGAAGAAGCCGACGCGCTCGACGTCATAGGCGGCGCCGGTGCCCATCATGCGCACGCGCTGGCCCTTCTTCATGCTGCCGTCGACGATCCGCACCAGCACGACGACGCCGAGATAGACGTCGTACCAGCTGTCGACCAGCAGCGCCTTCAGCGTGGCGTCGCGGTCGCCCTTCGGCGGCGGCAGGCGGGTGACGATGGCTTCCAGCACGTCGGGGACGCCGAGGCCGGTCTTGGCCGAGATCATCACCGCATCCGAGGCGTCGATGCCGATGACGTCCTCGATCTGCTGCTTGACCTTCTCGGGCTCGGCCGCGGGCAGGTCGACCTTGTTCAGGACCGGGACGATCTCGTGATTGTTGTCGAGCGCCTGGTAGACGTTGGCGAGCGTCTGCGCCTCGACGCCCTGGCTGGCGTCGACCACGAGCAGGGAACCTTCGCAGGCCGCCAGCGACCGCGAGACCTCGTAGGCGAAGTCGACATGGCCGGGCGTGTCCATCAGGTTGAAGATGTAATCCTTGCCGTCCTTGGCGCGGTAGGCGAGGCGCACCGTCTGCGCCTTGATGGTGATGCCGCGCTCGCGCTCGATGTCCATGGAATCGAGCACCTGCTCCTTGCCCGCCATTTCGCGGTCGGAAAGGCCGCCGGTCATCTGGATCAGGCGGTCGGCCAGCGTCGATTTTCCATGGTCGATATGGGCGACGATGGAGAAATTGCGGATGTTGGAAATGGGGACGGTCGTCATGGGCGCGGGATACCACTCACATCCCCGTGCGGCAACCATATTGCTGTATTTTCAGGGCCTTTGTTCACGCCAAGCTGATTCCATGAGGGGCCAAAACGCGCTACGCACGGCCCATGTCCACGACCTCTCTTCCCTCCTCCAGAACGCGGGCAAAGACCCGCTTGAGTTACGACCGCTTCCGGGCCTTCCTGGTTGCCTGCGCGGTCCGCCCCGAGGCGCGCCTGTGGCTGGTGATCCAATTCGCCATCCTGCATGCGGTGCTGTGGACCTTCATCCTGATCAATCTGAAGGCGGCGCAGGACGTTCACATGGACGTCGCAGAAGCCTGGGGCTGGGGCCAGAAATTCCTCTGGGGCTATGGCAAGCACCCGCCGCTGTCGGGCTGGGTGGCCGGCCTCTGGTTCGCGGTGTTCCCGGCGGCGGATTGGGCGACCTATGCGCTGGCGATGGCAACGGTGAGCATCGGCATGGTGCTCTGCTGGCTGATCGCCTTGCGCGTGGTCGATGCGCGCCGCGCGTTCCTGGTCGCGGTGATGATCGCGCTCTACCCGATCTTCAATTTCAAGGGCTTCAAGTACAATCCGGACCTGCTCCAGCTCGTCACGCTGCCGCTCCTGGTGCTCGCTTATCTCAACGCATTCGAGAAGCGGAGCTGGCAATCCGGAATCCTGCTCGGGCTTGCCGGCGCGCTGGCGCTGATGACCAAATATTGGGTGCTGACCATGATCGGCGCGATCGGGCTCGCCGCGCTGATCCATCCCAACCGGTTGCGCTTCTTGTCGTCGCCCGCGCCGTGGGTCGCGATCGCCACGATGGTGGCGGCGATGATCCCGCACATCGTCTGGCTGGCGGATGCGCATTTCGTGCCGCTGACCTATGCCGGCGACACCTACAGCCTGCAGGACAAGAGCCAGGTGCATCAGCTCGTCGCGGGCTATGTGCTGCACAATTTCGCGCTGCTGGCCTTGCCGGTGGCGCTCGCGGCACTCGCCATGGCGCTGGTGCCGCCTTGGGTCAAATTGCTGCTGCGAGCGCCCTTGCGCATCGTCACGCGCGCCTGGTCGCGCGGCGCCAATGCAGGCGTCAATGTCTCGCAGGCGCTGAACGTCTGGATCATCCAGCTCATCGTCGCCTTCGGCCCGCCGCTCGGCGCGCTGGTGTTCAGCATCTACATGAAGACCGATTGGGGCATCTCGTTGTTCTTCCTGGTCCCGCTCGCGCTGGTCGCGATGCCGACGCTGCGCGTGCAGAGCGCCGCGCTGTTCAACATCGCAGCGATCTGGCTCGTGCTCAGCGCCGCGACGCTTGCGGCCTCGCCCCTCATCGCCGCGCGCGAGATGGAGGCCAATGCCGGCAACACCGCGACCTACGGCGCGCGCTCGGAACTGGCGCGCAAGCTGACTCAGGAATGGCACATGCGCTTTGCCTCGCGCTGGGCGGTCGTTGCCGGCACCATGGAGTCGATCCAGCCGATGGTGTTCTACAGCCCGGATCACCCCGCAGCTTTCACGCCGAACGAGCCGTGGAGCTCGGGTCTGACGTCGCTCGACGACGTCAGGAGATACGGCTTCATCGGCGTGTTCGATCCGACCGATGGCCGCCTGCCTGGATTCGAGAAATGGGTGTCGGAGGTTGCGCCGAATGCCGAGCGCATGGTGATGAGCACGCGCCGCTTCACGAGCGGCAAGGCCGGCCCATCCATGAGTTGGAGCGTCTACATCGCGCCGCCGGCGAAGTAGGCGGGCTGCCGTAGTGCCGCAGGGTGGGCAAAGGCGCGAAGCGCCGCGCCCACGAACTTTCAATGATCATGAGATGTGGTGGGCACGCTTCGCTTTGCCCACCCGACGGTGCCGAGCGCGTGGCTCAGACCCCTTCCTCGTTGAACTTGCTCTCCACGAGCTCCGTGATCGCCGCCAGCGCGGCTTCAGCGTCGGTGCCTGCCGCCGCCACCGTGATCGTCGTGCCGGGACCCGCTGCGAGCATCATCAGGCCCATGATCGAGGTGCCGCCGACTGTCTCGCCGCCGCGCGTGACCCACACCTGCGCGTCGAAGCGCTCGACCGCCTGGACGAATTTCGCCGAGGCGCGCGCGTGCAGGCCGCGCTTGTTGATGATCAGGAGATCCTTGGAGATCGCGCCCGCGGGCACGCCGGTCGCGGCTTGTGGCGCCTCCTCGCTCATTTGCCTGCGAGCACGCGGCTGGCGATGGTGACGTATTTGCGGCCGGCTTCCTGCGCCATCGCGATCGCGTCGGGCAGCGGTCGCTCCTCGCGCACCTTGGCGAGCTTCACCAGCATGGGCAGGTTGATGCCCGCGAGCACTTCGACCTTGGGCCGGCTCATGCAGGATATTGCCAGGTTCGACGGCGTGCCGCCGAACATGTCGGTGAGGATCGCAACGCCGTCGCCGGAATCGACGCGGTTGACCGCCTCGATGATGTCGCTTCGGCAGAGATCGGAATCATCCTCGGCGCCGATCGTGATCGCTTCGATTTGCTTTTGTGGGCCCATGACATGCTCAAGCGCCGCCTTGAATTCGTCGGCAAGGCGCCCGTGGGTCACAAGTACTAGACCAATCATCGGAAAACTCCTCGCGGGCGCTTTTGGTGCACCGCACGAACGCGCCACTTTGACCATCCAGAGCCCCCGCGCAAGAGGGGATGTTGCGTATCTCCCTGAATCTATACGGATGTATGAGGGGAGCTGCGCCGGTCTATTCGGTCGCGATAGTGGGGTTCATATGGTTACCATTTCCCTTCAAACAATCGCCTGAAGGGTTAACGGAAGATGAACTCTTGGTAGTGGTCAAGGCCGCAACAACCAGAGGAAGGGGCGAATAGTCGCGGGCAACGGGGATTCGCGGTATTTCGACACCAAAAATGCTGGTTTTCAGAGCTTCGGCCGGCGGCAGCCGCTCGGCGTCCGCGGCGGCCAGATCGACCACGAGACCGACGGTCGCATGCTCCACGAAGTCGCAGCGGCGGATTCCGAGGCCCCGGATCTCGATCAGGCCGGCCAGGCGAGGCGCGGGGCGGACCTCAATTTCATGGCCGAGTGTCGCCAGATGGACACGGTCATCGCCGACCAGAACGGCGCTTTCCACAACGCCTGAGCGTCCGGCCATGATCAGATCGAAGGCAAGCCGCGACTTGCCGGACCCCGAGGGCCCGCGGATCAGCACGGCGAGTGTCCCGACCTTGACGGCGGAGGCGTGAACGCTGGGCCCGCCGTCGCTCATAGCGCCGGCAGCCTCACCACGAAGCGCGCGCCGGCAATCGTCGGAGTGCCGTCGGCGTCCGGCGGGCCAGGGCGGTTCTCTGCCCAGATCCGTCCGCCATGAGCGTCGACGATCTGCTTGGAGATCGACAGGCCGAGGCCGGAATTCTGGCCGAAGCCCTGATGCGGACGGTCGGTATAGAAGCGCTCGAAGATGCGCTCCAGCGCGTCCTCGCGAATGCCGGGGCCGTCGTCGTCGACCACGATCTCGATCTCGGAGCGCACGCGCCGGCAGGTGAGGCGCACCTTGCTGCCGCGTTCGGAGAAGGATTGCGCGTTGGAGAGCAGGTTGGAGACGACCTGCCCGAGCCGGGAATCGTGGCCGCTCACGGCAAAGGTGTCGGTCGGGCTGCGGCCCTCGAAGCGTGTCTCGACCGCGACGTCGTGGCCGAGCTTGGTTTCATTGGCGACGGACACCAGCGTGGTCAGCAGGCGGCGCAAATCGACCGGGATCGCATCCTGGCGCTGCAGCTCGGCATCGAGGCGGCTGGCGTCGGAGATGTCCGAGATCAGCCGGTCGAGCCGCTTGACGTCGTGCTCGATCACCTCGAGCAGGCGCGCGCGGCTGTTCTCGTTGCGCGCCAGCGGCAGCGTCTCGACCGCCGAGCGCAGCGAGGTCAGCGGGTTCTTCAATTCATGGGCAACGTCGGCGGCGAACATCTCGATCGCCTCGATGCGGCTGTAGAGCGCGCTGGTCATGTCGCGCAGCGCGCCGGAGAGGTGGCCGATCTCGTCGCGGCGGCGGGTGAAATCGGGGATTTCGATGCGGGCCTTGATGCGGCGGCGGACGCGCTCGGCGCTGTCGGCGAGCCGGCGCACGGGACCCGCGATCGTGCTCGCCAGCAGGAGCGACAGCATGATCATGACGGCGGCGGCGACGCCGCCGACCTTCAGGATGGCGAGGCGCTCGGCGGTGACCATCTGGTCGATGTCGTCGCCTTGCGTCGACAGCATCAAGGCGCCGTGGATCGCGCGCGAGCGCAGCACGGGGACCGCGACCGAGACGATCACCTCGCCGCGTGCATTGACCCGCACCATCGAGCGCTTCTGGCCCTGCAGGGCGTCGCCCACTTCGGCATAGCCATTGCCGTTCTCGGGCCCGAGCTCGCGATAGAGCGGCAGGTCGCCGCGGTTCAGCCAGGTGCGCACCGCGACCTTGCCGCGCTCGATAATGCCGGGTTGCTCGGCCGGTGGCGGCAGCGGAAAGCGCAGCACGTTTTCGAGGTTGCGGCTGTCGAGCAGCAGGCTGCCGTTGGGATCGTAGATGCGGGCGCGCGTCTTGGTCGGCGAGATCAGGGTGCGCAGCACCGGCGCGACGCGCTCCGGATTGATCGGGAAGTCCAGCGGCGAATACTCGTCCGAGCCGCCATAGGTCTCGCCCGGCTTGAGGTCGAGCAGCCGATCGGGATCGATGGTGATGGCGTTGGTCTGCACCGTGGCGGAGGCCGCGATCGCGCCGGCGATGATCTCGGCCTGGACCAGGAGGCTCTGGGCGCGCGCGTCGATCAGGCCGGCACGGAATTGCGACAGGTACAGGATGCTCGCCACCAGCGCGACGAGGCCGGCGAGGTTGAGCGAGACGATGCGGCGGGTGAGGCTCGAGAAGGACAGCGCGAAGAAGAACTGCCCGGCGCGTTTCAGCCAGTTCAGCGGCCGGAAGCCTTGCGGCTTGTCGTCGGCAACGTGCTCCTGAACGCCGTCGGATGCGAGATCCCCGGCGCTCTGGTTAGGCTCAGGCTGCGTTCGGTCAAGCAATGCTTACGCCCGCGTTAGGACGGCCCGTGCGAAGGTCCCCGCATCCTAGAGCGATCCTCGTCCCGATGGAACGAGAACCGGAGATGCTCTCGATCGCGCTGGAGGGTGCGCCTCAGGCTTCCTTGAAACGGTAGCCGACGCCGTAGAGCGTCTCGATCATCTCGAACTCGTTGTCGACCACCTTGAACTTCTTGCGCAGCCGCTTGATGTGGCTGTCGATGGTGCGGTCGTCGACATAGACCTGGTCGTCATAGGCGGCGTCCATCAGCGCGTTGCGGCTCTTCACCACGCCGGGCCGGGTCGCGAGCGCCTGCAGGATCAGGAATTCGGTGACGGTGAGCGTCACCGGCTCGTTCTTCCAGGTGCAGGTATGGCGTTCCGGATCCATGCGCAGAAGGCCGCGGTCGAGCGCCTTGGCGTCGTTCTCCTTCGGCGCGACGGTCGGGTCCTTCGGCGCCGAGCGGCGCAGCACCGCCTTGACGCGCTCGACCAGCAGACGCTGCGAAAACGGTTTGCGGATGAAATCGTCGGCGCCCATCTTGAGGCCAAACAGCTCGTCGATCTCCTCGTCCTTGGAGGTGAGGAAGATCACCGGCAGGTCGGACTTCTGCCTGAGACGGCGGAGCGTCTCCATGCCGTCCATGCGCGGCATCTTGATGTCGAGGATGGCGAGATCGGGCTGGGTGGTCCGGAAACCGTCGAGTGCGGAGGCACCGTCGGTGTAGGTCATGATACGGTAGCCTTCGGCTTCCAGCGCGATCGAGACGGATGTGAGAATGTTGCGGTCGTCGTCGACCAAAGCGATTGTGGGCATGAGCCTCTCTGCTTTCTGCTTTCCGTTTGGGTCGTGGCTTGAAACGGCGAGCGATCCAGTGATGCGCCGCATACATGGGTGCCGAAGTGGCGTTCGAACCTTGTCACCGAGCAATGCAAGCTGGGCTGAAGTGTGACCAAGTTCCACGAGACACGGCAGATTCGCCGCGTCTCGACCCATAACCGGGCCCCCGTTTACCCGAAAAAAGGCCCACCTTGCAACCACCTGAGCTGAGAAAGCCGATGCAACCGACCCCCGATTTCGACCCCGCAAGGCTCGCCAGATCGCTGCTGAGGCGGTCCCGGCAGGGGGCCTTGGCGACGCTGATGACCGGCAGCGGCGATCCCTATTGTTCCCTGGTCAATCTCGCCAGTCATCCCGACGGCTCGCCGATCCTGTTGATCTCGCGCCTTGCCGTGCATACCAGGAACATCCTCGCGGACTGCAGGGTCTCGCTGATGCTGGACGAGCACGTGGCCGGCGATCCCCTGGAAGGCGCCCGGATCATGCTGTCGGGCCGGGCCGAGGAGGCCGATTCCGACAAGGATCTGCTCCAGCGACGGTATCTCAGTGCCCATCCCTCGGCGGAAGGCTTTGTTTCCTTTAAGGATTTCTCCTTCTTCCGGATCCGGCCCACGGGAACCCATCTGGTCGCCGGCTTCGGCCGGATCGTCGACCTCAAGCCCGAGCAATTCCTGACCGACCTCACCGGCGCCGAGGACTTGCTGGCGGCGGAGGCGAGCGCCGTCGAGCACATGAACGCAGACCATCGCGATGCTCTGAATCTCTACGCAACGAAGCTGCTCGGCGCCGCCGAGGGCGACTGGCGCTGTACTGGCTGTGACCCTGAAGGCCTCGACATGCAAGACGGGCAAGCCGCGCTGCGGCTGGACTTCCCGGAGCGGGTGACGGATGGCACGGGCCTGCGCAAGATGCTGGTCCGCCTCGCTGGCGAGGCGCGCACGAGGATGGACCAGGGCGCAACCGCTTGAACGCCGCTACCGATCGCCGCGACCCATGACCGTGACGGTTGTCGGGTACGCAGCGAGAGGGCTCATGACGCGTCGACGTTTGGCATGGACTGCGGGTCTGGCGCTCGCCATCACCACCCTGCTGGCTACCCCGGCCCTCGCCCAAAAGGGCGACCTCGCCGCACAGGGGGCGCGGATCAACGCGCTCAACCAGGCCGGCAAATATGCGGAAGCGCTGCCCCTGGCGCAGGCCATGGTCGCGAGCCTGGAGAAGGGCAATGACGGGCGCGAGCTCTCTGCGGCGCTCAACAATCTCGGCCAGGTCTATGCCGGGCAGGGCCGCGACGATCTGGCCGAGCCGGTCTACAAGCGCGCGATCGCGCTGATGGAAAAGTCGCTCGGCCTCGACACCGCCTTGATCTCGCCCGAACTGACCAATCTCGCCGCGCTGTATCAGCGGCAGGGCCGCTTCACTGAAGCCGAGCCGCTGTTCAAGCGCGCGCTCGCCGTCAGCGAAAAGAGCCTGTCGCGCGAGCATCCAGATGTCGGCCGGGCCCTCAACAATCTCGCCACGCTCTATGTGAAGCAGGAGCGCTTTGCCGATGCCGAGCCGCTGTTCCGGCGTGCGCTCGCGATCTATCAGAAGGCCGCAGGTCCCGAGCATCCCGCGGTCGCCACGGTCCTGAACAACATCGGACAGGTCGAGCGCGACCTCGACCGCGACGCCGATGCCGAAGCGCCGATCAAGCGCTCGCTCGCAATCCGTGAAAAGGTGCTGGGGCCGGACCACCCCGACGTCGCGCGCTCGCTCAACAATCTCGCCGGGCTCTACCAGCACCAGCAGCGTTATGCCGATGCCGAGCCGCTGTATCGCCGCGCGCTGGCGATCCGCGAGCGTGCGCTCGGGCCCGATCACCCTGATGTCGCGACCTCGACGAGCAATCTCGCCGATTTCCTGCAGGCGACGGGACGGACGGCGGACGCCTTGCCGTTGGCGCAGAAGACGCTCGCGGCCAACCGTGCGCAGCTGCGTGTCGTGCTGCCGATCCTGTTCGCGGCGAGGCAGCAATCGCTGCTCGCGAGCGAGAAGGCGCTCGACGACGCCCTCGGTGCGATCCAGCGCGGCTCGCAATCCTCTGCTGCTTCCGCCGTGAGCAAGCTCGCGGTGCGGCTCGCCGCCGGCAGCGACCGGCTCGCCGAGCTCGTGCGCAAGGATCAGGATCTCGCGGCCGAGTCCGAAGCGCTCGACAAGGCGATCATCGCTGCGGTGTCGAAGCCATCGGCCCAGCGTGACGTCGCGGCCGAGCAGCGCAGCCGCGCGCGGATCGCGGCGATCGCGAGCGCGCGTAGCGGATTGCAGAAGACGCTCGCGGTCGAGTTTCCCGACTATTCCTTGCTTTCCAACCCGCTGCCGCTGACCGTGAAGGACATCCAACCGCTGCTGGCCTCCGACGAGGCGATGGTGGTCTATTCCGTCGTCGACAGAAGGAGCTATGTCGTCGCGATCACGCGCGAGAGCGTCGACTGGAAGGAGATTCCGCTCGAAGCGGACGCGATCACGCAGAAAGTCACCGCCTTTCGCAGGGGGCTCGATGTCGGCAAGGCGCGCGATGCCTCCGGCAAATCGGGATTGTTCGACCTCGCCCTCGCCAACGAGCTCTATGTCGCGCTGCTCGGCCCGGTCGAGGCGCTGACCAAGGACAAGCGCAACCTGCTGGTGGTGCCGTCGGCGGCACTGACCGCATTGCCGTTTCATCTGCTGGTCACGGAGAAGCCGCAGGCTGCGATCCCGGACCGGCTCGAGGGCTACCGCAGTGCTGCCTGGCTGCTGCGGCGCCAGGCCGTCTCGGTGCTGCCGTCGGTGATCAGCCTGAAATCGCTGCGCGCTTTTGCCCGCAGGGATCAGAGCATCAAGCCGATGACCGGTTTCGGCGATCCCGTGTTCAACCCTGCGGCCGAAGGGCCAGCCGACCGGCGCGCCGCGAGCGGCAAGGTCGCCGCACGCAGCATTGCGACGATCGCCTATGCCGACTTCTGGCGCGGCGCCGGCGTGGATCGTGCGCGGCTGGCCCAGGCACTGCCGCAACTGCCCGATACGGCTGATGAATTGAACGCGGTGGCGAGGGACGTCGGCGCGGCTGAGGGCGATATTCATCTCGGCCGCGACGCCAGCGAAACGACGCTCAAGCGTGCAGCGCTTGCCCAATACGGCATCATCTACTTTGCCACCCACGGCCTCGTTGCCGGCGACGTCAAGGGATTGGGGGAGCCCTCGCTTGCGCTCTCCATCCCCGACCAGCCGACGGAGCTCGACGATGGTCTTCTCACCGCGAGCGAAGTGGCCCAGCTCAAACTCAATGCCGATTGGGTTGTGCTATCCGCCTGCAACACCATCGCGGGCGACAAGCCCGGTGCCGAAGCGTTGTCGGGATTGGCGCGCTCGTTCTTCTACGCAGGCGCCCGCGCGCTCTTGGTGTCGCATTGGGCCGTGGATTCGGAGGCTGCGACCCGCTTGACCACATCGACCTTCGAGCTGCTCAAGAACGAACCGAAGCTCGGTCGTGCCGAAGCTTTGCGCCGCGCGATGTTAGCCTATCTCGATGATGCCTCGTCGCCACGCAACGCTTATCCCGCGATGTGGGGGCCGTTCGCGCTGATCGGCGAGGGTGAGGTAAGATAGGGCGTCGGCGCCGCGATTGTGCGTCGCAATAACCGGGCATAACGCGCAAACGTGCATTTGGTTGCGCGATCATCAGCACTTTCTCGATGCAGCCATTCAGAGCTGACATGCGCGACGTTTGGCGCGGTCCTTGAATAAACCAAATCCTGCGGGATCAGCTTGGCAACGCCAGCGTTCATCAGTATTACGTCGTTCAGCCGAGGCCGAACGGCCCATATTCACGGTGATCGCGACGGCGCCAGACTTGGCCGCGCTGAGTGTCGCGAGTTCTAGGAGGATTTTTTCGTGCAAGAGACGGGCGTGCGCAACGGTGCCTTCGGCGCCGACAAATTCGGCTTAAAGAATCTCAAGCAGGTTCACTGGAACCTGGGTGCGCCGCAACTCTATCAATACTCGCTCGCAGCGGGCGAGGCGGTGCTCTCCGCCGATGGCGCACTCTGCGCTGACACCGGCGAGTTCACCGGGCGCAGCCCGAAGGACAAGTTCACGGTGCGCGACGCCGCCACCGACAAGAAGATGTGGTGGGCCGGCAACCAGTCGATCACCGCAGAGCAGTTCGAGACGCTCTATCAGGACTTCCTCAAGCACGCCGAAGGCCAGCGCCTGTTCGCGCAGGACCTCTATGGCGGCGCCGACCCGGCCTACCGGATCAAGACGCGCGTCTTCACCGAGCTTGCCTGGCACTCGCTCTTCATCCGCACGCTGCTGATCCGCCCCGAGGCGATCGAGCTGTCGACCTTCGTGCCGGAGCTCACCATCATCGACATGCCGAGCTTCCGCGCCGATCCCAAACGCCACGGCTGCCGCTCGGAGAACGTCGTCGCGATCGATTTCACCCGCAAGATCGTCCTGATCGGCGGGTCTTATTATGCCGGCGAGATGAAGAAGTCGGTGTTCACGACGCTAAACTATTATCTGCCCGAGCGCGGCGTGATGCCGATGCACTGCTCGGCGAATGTCGGCGCCAAGGGCGATACCGCGATTTTCTTCGGCCTGTCGGGCACCGGCAAGACGACGCTGTCGGCCGATCCCAACCGCACGCTGATCGGCGACGACGAGCACGGCTGGGGCCCGAACGGTGTCTTCAATTTCGAAGGCGGCTGCTACGCCAAGTGCATCAAACTCTCGAAGGAAGCCGAGCCCGAGATCTATGCCGCCTCGACTCGCTTCGGCGCGGTGCTCGAGAACTGCGTGCTCGACGACGACACCCGCGTCGTCGATTTCGACGACGGCTCCAAGACCGAGAATACGCGTTCGGCCTATCCGCTCGACTTCATCCCGAACGCGTCGCGCACCGGCCGCGCGCCGCAGCCGAAGAACGTGGTGATGCTGGCTGCCGACGCTTTCGGCGTGCTGCCGCCGATCGCCAAGCTCTCGCCGGCGCAGGCGATGTATCACTTCCTGTCCGGCTACACCGCCAAGGTCGCCGGCACCGAGCGCGGTCTCGGCAACGAGCCGCAGCCGGAATTCTCGACCTGCTTCGGCTCGCCCTTCCTGCCGCTCGACCCATCCGTCTATGGCAACATGCTGCGCGACCTCATTGCCCAGCACAATGTCGATTGCTGGCTCGTCAACACGGGGTGGACCGGCGGCAAGTACGGTGTCGGCTCGCGCATGCCGATCAAGGTGACGCGCGCGCTACTCACCGCCGCGCTCGACGGCTCGCTGCGCAACGTCGAATTTCGCACCGACAAATATTTCGGCTTCGCGGTCCCGACCGCGCTGCCGGGCGTGCCGGCGGAGATCCTCAACCCGGTCAACACCTGGAAGGACAAGGACGAGTTCGACAAGACCGCCCGCGCGCTGGTCGGCATGTTCCAGAAGAATTTTGCCAAGTTCGAAGCCCAGGTCGACGCCGAGGTCCGCGCCGCCGCGCCGGATGTGAAGCTGGCGGCGGAGTAAGCGCTCGGTCTTAATGCAGAAGGGCGGCCGAGAGGCCGCCCTTTGTTTGCCCCATATCTTTCCACCGTCATTGCGAGCGCAGCGAAGCAATCCAGAAATCCCTCCGCGGAGACAGTCTGGGCTGCTTCGTCGCCAGCGCAAAATTGCTCCGCAATTTTGTCGCGGGCTCCTCGCAATGACGAGTCCGTGGAAGCAGCTACGCCTTGAAATACGCGATCTGCGTCGTGGTCGCGAGCAGCCGGCCGTTCGGCGACCACAGCTCGGCGTTCTGGTCGGCGTAGCTCTTGTGCATGATCTTGGAATCGGCGGTCGCCAGCACGCGCGTGATGTCTTCAGCCACGAGCTCCTCGGCGTCGGTGTGGAAATACGTCGTCAGCGACACCGTGCCGAACGGCACCAGCTCGCGCCGGGCGTGGAAGATGCGGCCGAAGAAGGCGTCCGACATCGACATCAGCGACAGCATGTCGAGCTTGCGCGGCGTGCGGTCGCTGATCCAGATTTTCGAATAGGTGCTGGCGGGCTCGGCCTTCGGCGGGCCCATCCGCATCTCGCCCTCGACGAAGCGGAATTCGTATTGGTTGGCCCAGGATGCCGAGATTTTTGGGAACGGCAGCGTCTGTTCGAACGGCTTTGTTTCAGGATATTGCGCCACCCGGTGCTCCCAGGACGGGCGCCGCTCGGCGAACACCGCGGTGGCGAGCGTTGCGACTTCGCCGCCGCCCTGGCTGAGCTCGACGCTCCAATGCTGGCTGGAGCGGTTGGCTTTGACCAGCCGCACGTCGAGGTCGAACGGACCCTTGGCGATCGGCGCGCAATAATTGACGGTGACGGCGAGCGGATCGCCGGCGCGTTCGGGATGGTCGATCAGCGCGCGCAAAATGGTCGCGGCCGTGGCGCCGCCGAACGGGCCGACAAAGGCCCAGTACTCATCGCTGGTGTGTCCCTGCCAGCTGCTGTCACCAGCGGTGACGCGCGTGGCCTCGTCGAAGGGGTGCGGGAGCTTCGCGTGCATTGGTGGTCCTCGATGCCTGGCCGCCGTCATTGCGAGCGCAGCGAAGCAATCCAGACTGTCTCTATGGATGCAGTCTGGATTGCTTCGTCGCTACGCTCCTCGCAATGACAAGCGGTGCGCTGACGGTCATCATATGACAGTCGGCGCCGCCATGTTCAATAACGTCGCTGGTAATGGAAATCCACGCCGCGGAAAATCAGCCCGCGGCGTCGCGCAAATTCGGCAGCAGCGGCGTGGTCGGGTTGACCGGCACGTTCCAGATCTCCTCGGCATATTCGCGGATGGTCCGGTCCGAGGAGAACCAGGCCATGCGCGCCACGTTGAGGATGGAGGCGCGTGTCCAGGCCGGCGCCACCTGCCAGCGCGCATCGACCGCGCGCTGCGCCTCGTAGTAGGAATCGAAATCGGCGCTGACCATGTAATGGTCGAGATAGCGCAGCGCATGCGCGATGGATTCGAAGCGGCCGGGATCGCCGGGCGAGAACTCGCCGGCGCCGATCGCGTTGATGGCGCGCTGCAGCTTTGGTGACCTGCGGATCACGTCGGAGGCATCCAGCCCCTGCTTGCGCCGGATCATGACATCGCCTGCCTCCATGCCGAAGATCGCGATGTTCTCCGCGCCGACATGGTCGCGGATCTCGATGTTGGCGCCGTCGAGCGTGCCGATGGTGATGGCGCCGTTCAGCGCCAGCTTCATGTTGCCGGTGCCGGAAGCTTCCATGCCGGCGGTGGAGATCTGCTCGGACAGATCGGCGGCGGGAATGATTACTTCGGCGAGGCTGACATTGTAGTCGGGCAGGAACACGACCTTGAGCTTGCCGCCGATCGCGGGATCGTTGTTGACGATGTCGGCGACGTCGTTGATCAGCTTGATGATCAGCTTGGCATAGCGATAGCTCGCCGCCGCCTTGCCGGCGAAGATCTTCACCCGCGGCACCCAATTGCCGTTGGGCTCGTCCTTGATCGCCTGGTACAGCGCGACCGTCTCGATGACGTTGAGCAGCTGGCGCTTGTATTCGTGGATGCGCTTGATCTGCACGTCGAACAATGCGCCCGGGTCGACCCTGATGCCGAGCCGTTCGCCGATCAGGCGGGCGAGCTGGGCCTTGTTGTGGTGCTTGACGCTGCGGAATTTCTTCTGGAACTCGACATCGCTGGCGCGCGCCTCGATCAGCGAGAGCTGGGTCGGATCGTCGAGCACGGCCTCGCCGCAGGTCTCGCGCAACAAATCGGTCAGCTTCGGGTTCGCCAGCATCAGCCAGCGGCGGAAGGTGATGCCGTTGGTCTTGTTGGTGATGCGGCCGGGATAGAGATGGTTGAGGTCGTGGAACACGGTCTCGCGCATCAGGTCCGAATGCATCGCCGAGACGCCGTTGATGCGGTGCGAGCCGACGAAGGCGAGCTGGCCCATGCGCACGCGGCGGCCGCTCTTCTCGTCGATCAGCGAGACCGAGGCACGGAAGTCGATGTCGCCGGGGCAGCGCGCTTCCGCGAGCGCCAGATGCTGCACGTTGATGCGATAGATGATCTCCAGATGCCGCGGCAGCAGCCGCTCGAACAGCTCGACCGGCCAGGTCTCCAGCGCCTCCGGCAGCAGCGTGTGGTTGGTGTAGGAGAGGGTGGCGACCGTGATCTTCCAGGCCTCGTCCCAGCGGAAATTGTGGAGGTCGACGAGGATGCGCATCAGCTCGGTGACGGCAAGGCTCGGATGGGTGTCGTTGAGCTGCACCGCGACCTTGTTCGACAGGCTGCGCAGCTGGCCGTCGGACGACAGATGCCGCTTGACCAGATCCTGCAGCGAGGCCGAGACGAAGAAATATTCCTGGCGCAGCCGCAGCTCGCGGCCCGCCGGACTTTCGTCGTTCGGATAGAGGAATTTGCAGATCGCCTCCGCGCGCGCCTGCTCGGCGCTGGCGCTGACGTAATCGCCCTTGTTGAAGGCATCGAGCTTGAGCGGATCGGGCGAGCGCGCCGACCACAGCCGCAGCGCATTGACGTGCTGGCCGCGCCAGCCGACGATCGGCGTGTCATAGGCGATCGCCTGCACGGTCTCGCTCGCGTGCCAGATCGCGCGGTCGCGGCCCTTGTCATCGACATGCTCGACGCCGCCGCCGAAATTGATGTCGTAGATCACCTCGGGCCGCTGCAATTCCCAGGGATTGCCGAAGCTCAGCCATTCGTCGGGATATTCCTGCTGCCAGCCCTGATTGATGATCTGGCGGAACAGGCCGTAATCGTAGCGGATGCCGTAGCCGATCGCGGGGATCGACAGGGTCGCCATGCTCTCCATGAAGCAGGCGGCGAGCCGGCCGAGGCCGCCATTGCCGAGCGCTGCATCCGGCTCGCATTTGCGCAGCTCCGGCAGCGAGACGCCGAGATCGCCGAGTGCGACCTCGAAGATCTGCAGGAGGCCCATGTTGTTGAGCGCATCGGTGAAGAGCCGGCCGATCAGGAATTCGAGCGAGAGATAATAGACGCGCTTGCGGCCCGCGTCGTAGCTGTGCTTCTCGGCCGTGAGCCAGCGATGCACGATGCGGTCGCGCAGTGCGAGCGCCGCGGCCTGATACCAATCGTGCCTGGTCGCCATGCCAGCGTCCTTGCCGATGGCAAGGCGCAGCTTTGCCAGGATTGCGCCCTTGATCTCGGCCAGCGCGAGTTCGTCGATGGGCTGCCCGGGGGCCGGAAAACTGGGCTGGAACGATGAATCCTGCAAAGCCGTCACTTCCTAGGTCGAAGTACTCTCACCAATCTACGCGTCCTGCCCCTTGCACCGGAACTGACGCCCGGCGGTCGTGCACGCCGCTGGCGCAAAATTATGCAAGGAACGGGCCGAGTTGGGAACCCGGAGGAGCACGGAGAAAGCCGGATTCGGTGCTAGATTACGAAAGATTCAGCCATCAGTGTGGAGGAGACGACCATGAGACTGCTGATCGAAATCGCCACTGCAGCCCTGCTCGTCGTCTGCATCAGCGCCACCAGCGCGGCGTTTGCCGCCGGCAAAACCGGTCGCAGCGCCGACGGCCTCAGCTGCGGCTTCACGGTGCCGCAGAATGCGTCGCCCGCAGCCCGCTGCACTGCGATCAAGCGCCAATGCGGCGGCAAGTTCTACGCAAGCGCGTGCGGTGGCAAATTGATGTCCGCTGCGAATTGAGCGGAGGTCCGTCACGCCGCCTTGCTCTGCACCGCATCGCAAAACTCCGCGAGACGATCGGCAAGCCGCAGCGTTGCCGGGCTCGCATCCGGTGAAGCCATCAGCGCCACCTCGGTCTTGTTGATCGGCGCAAAGCCATCTTTTGCGGTCAGCACGCGGTGATCGGACTGGATCGCCATCTCCGACAGGATGCTCAAGCCCATGCCGGCGGCGACCGCGGCCTGGATGCCGGCGAGGCTCGACGAGGTGTAGGCGGTGTGCCAGGCGCGGCCCGCGCTTTCCAGCGCGTGGATGGCGCCGGCGCGATAGATGCAGCCGAGCGGAAAGCCGATCAGCGGCACCGAGGGCACATCGACATCGACCGGATGGCTCTTGCTGGTGACCCAGTGCACCCGCTCCGGCCACACCGCGATCGCGTCCTTTGCCCCGGCCTCGCGCTTGTAGAGCGCAAGGTCGAGCTCACCGCGCGCGAGATCGCGGGCGAGATGCTTGCTCTGGTCGGCGCGCACGTCGAGCCGCAACCCCGGATGCGATCGCGAGAACGCGCCGAGCAGTTTTGCCAAGCGGTAGGCCGCAAAGTCCTCGGGGATGCCGAGCCGGATCGCGCCTTCGCCGCCCGGCTGGCGCAATACGTCGCGCGCCTCCTCGGCGAGCGACAGCAACCGCCGCGCATAGGAGAGCAGCCGCTCGCCGGCCTCGGTCGGGCGCACGTCCTTGCCGTCGCGGTGCAGCAGCACCTGACCGACATCCTCCTCCAGCCGCTTGATCTGCTGGCTGACGGTCGATTGCGTGCGGTGGACCCGTTCGCCGGCGCGGGTGAAGCCGCCGGCCTCGACCACCGAGACGAAGCTGCGCAGCAGCTCCAGATCCAGCATCGCCGCCTCCATTGAAAAATCCACTGGACTGCAGTTAATCATTTAATTTCCAAATGACAAGCGGCCTCCCTAGATCGAGGGCAGAAGAAAAACATCCGAGAATGCCCTCATGTCGCTCGCCACCTCGCTTCCCGCCCCGCGCAGCCGCTTCAACACATTGCCGCTCGCGATCGGCCTGTTCTGCCTGCTCTGGAGCTACGCCTTCGTCGCCGGCAAGATCGGCGTCACCCATTGCCCGCCGCTGATCCTGCTCGCCGCGCGCTTCTCGCTCGCGGGCATCCTGATCCTGGGCGCCACGCTCGCCCGCGGCGACGGCTGGTCATTGACCTGGCGTGACGCCGCGGTCTTCGCAGTGCTGGGCATCGCCAACAACGCTCTCTATCTCGGGCTCGGCTACACCGGCCTGCAATCGGTCTCCGCAGGCCTTGGCGGCCTGATCGTGTCGGCCAATCCGGTGTTCACGGCGGCGCTCGCCGCGCTGCTGCTCGGCGAAGGCATGACCTGGCGCAAGGCGAGCGGCCTCTTGCTCGGGATCATCGGTGTGACGGCAATCGTCTGGCATCGCCTGTCGGTCGGCGCCGACAGTCTGGACGGGATCGTCTTCACGCTGGCCTCGCTCGCCTCCATCGTCGCCGGGACCATCCTGTTCAAGCTACTCGCGCCGAAGGGGTCGTTGTGGATCGGCAACGGCGTGCAGAACCTCGCTGCCGGCATCGCGCTGACGCCAGTCGCGCTGATTTTCGCCGATGTCCACGCCATCGACTATACGCCGGGCCTGATCGGCGCCTTCGCCTTCCTCGTGCTCGGCGGCTCGATCCTCGCCTCCTGGCTCTGGTTTCATCTCCTGAAGACGTGTGGCGCCACCGCCGCCAGCGCCTATCATTTTCTGATGCCGCCGCTCGGCATGTTGTTCGCGTTCCTCGTGCTCGGCGAGCACATCGAGGCGCGCGACCTGCTCGGCATCATTCCGGTCGCGCTCGGCATCTACCTGGTGACGCGGCCGGCGAAGGCGAAGTCGTGAGCGAGATAGAGGCCCCGCTATCTCAACATCGTCATTGCGAGCGCAGCGAAGCAACCCAGAATCTTTCGCGGAGGGACTCTGGATTGCTTCGCTGCGCTCGCCGTCTCGGCCTTGCCGATGAACGCCGTTGATCACGACCTCATAGCGATGCTTCAACCGCGCTTGGCTCTCGATACGTAACCGGCGGTGACCTCATCCTTGTGGCTGGCGAACGCAGCCAGTACTTCGGTCTTCTCGCGCTTCGGGACCCTGGCGAAGTCAAGTGTCCGTCCGAGTTCAGCTGCGACCTCGTCGAATTCCGCCGGGGAGATCAGCAAGGCCCGGTGCGCCTCCTCAAGGCCAAGGGCCGTCGTCCCCGGCCTGGTGGCCTTGAACTGGAACGGCCCGCCCGAAACGTCACAGACCCAAAGTGTTCGCATGAACTTGAGGCCAGGCAAGCGTTTCAGATTCTTGGTGTGCCATTCCCTCAACTGCGGATTTTTGGACTTCTGGCCGACGATGGGGTTCTTTACGACCGCGTCGCTGAAATGATCCACGACCGCTGCAATGGCGAAAACGCCGCCAAGTCGTTCATACAGACTTTGATCCGGAGGGGTTTGCTGGGCCTGCGCATGCGCCTGATTGGCTCCAGCCAAGGCCACGGGGGCGGCTGTCAGCGCCAGGCCTGCGACCACGCTTCGTCTGCTGATGGAAGTCGAACGAGCCCTTGCCATGGGTACCTCCTTACGGGGTTTCGTGAGGCATTGCGGCACCAGCATCGTCCCGTCGAAACCGCGGCCGTGCGCACACTGCGTGCCGGGCGGCCTTGTCGGTATTTGCCGTGCTCCCCATCGGATGGTTCGGAATGGAAATGGTTCCGGAGAAATTTTGCGCGGGATGCAAACCCATGCGCCGGCAGGTGACTCCGAAAATGTCCGCTCCGGGGTCACAAGCAGTAATGCGCTGGCGGTTCAAGAATTTCCGTTCGGCCCTCGGGACATTCCTCTTACGAGCACACGGCCTAGTCCTTCCTGAACACGATCGAGGCCATCCACCCCGTCATCAGCGCCATCGCCACGGTGGCGAGGCCGTAGATCAGGCCGTTCTGCCGTGCGGTGGTCGCGACGAACTGCTCGAAGCCGACCTTGACGATCTCGAACGCGGTCTCGGTCTTGCCGATGAACGCACCGTTCGCGAACAGCTTGATCTCGACCTCATAGGTGCCGATCGGCACCTCCGCGGGCAGCGGAATGCCGGTACGGAACAGCGTCGGGGTCAGGAACGTCACCGCGCTTCCGTCTTCGCGATAAAGCCCGCGCTGGGTGCGCAGGCGAATGAAAGCCGAGCGGAACGCATCGTTCGGCACCACGTCGGCAAAGTCGCCGCTGACCCGCTGGGTCAGCAGCACGTTGTTGAGCCCGATCTGCTGCCGCCGCGCGATCTCGGGCGAGGTGATGGCGTCGAACGGGCGGTTGGCGAACAGCGCGAGATAGCTCGGCACCTGCAGGAACTGCCGGTAGTCGGTGTTGATCCAGATGCCGAAGGTGCGCTCCTTCCGCCGCGTCACCATCTCGGCGCGCGGGCCCATCACGGTGACGACGAGATCGTAGGCCGTGCGGTCCGCCGGCGTCGTCGCATCCTTCTCCACCGAGCCGAACAGCACCAGCTCCTCGCCGGAATAGTTCGGCGTCACCGTGACGCGGTGGTTCGAGACCGACACGATCAGCCGCTCGGCCCGCGCAGCGCCGCCGAGCAGCAGGACAAGGACCATGGCGAGAAGTGTGCGCTTCATCCGCTCACTCCGAGCTCACGGATGGTGAAAAGATCCGAGGGCTGGATCACCAGCTCGATCGCGAAGCGGACGCCGACCGAGAGGATGAGCAAGCCCAGCAGCAGCCGCAGCTGCTCGCCGCGGATCTTCTGACCGGCACGGGCGCCGAACTGCGCGCCTGTGACGCCGCCGACCATCAGGATCAGCGCCAGCACGGCATCGACCAGGTGATTGGTCGCCGCGTGCAGCATGGTCGCGAACAGCATGGTGACGAGGGTGAGGACCATCGATGTCCCGATCACCGTCGAGGTCGGCACCCTCAAGAGATAGATCATGATCGGCACCAGGATGAAGCCGCCGCCGATGCCCATGATGGCGCCGATGAAGCCGATCATGGTGCCGACGATTAGCACGGGGATCACCGAGAGGTAGATTTTCGAGCGCTTGAACCGCATCTTCAGCGGCAAGCCGTGGATCCAGTTGTGCGTGCGCCGCGGCGGCACCGCGCCGCGCCGGGTCCGCATCAAGGCGCGCAATCCTTCCGAGAACATCAGGCTGCCGACCGTGGTGAGCAGCACGACGTAGGAGAGCGCGATCATCAGGTCGAGCTGGCCGTGCGCGCGCAGCTGGGTGAAGGTCCATACGCCGAGCGTCGTGCCGGTCACGCCGCCGCACAACAAGACGCTCGCCAGCGCCGGATCGATCGCGCGCCGCCGCCAATAGGAGAGGGCGCCGGAAAACGAGGAGGCCGCGATGTGGCTTGCCACGGAGGCCACCGCGACCGCCGGCGTGATGCCGATGAAGATCAGGAGCGGCGTCATCAGGAAGCCGCCGCCGATGCCGAACATGCCGGAGACGAAGCCGACCGCCGCGCCCATGGCGAGCACCAGGAAGACGTTGACCGGAAGATCGGCGATCGGGAGGTAGAGCTGCATTGAACCTGCGCACCGGCGAGACGGGTCGACGAACGCGCCAATGCTCGCGGAAAGGACGGAACGATTGCCGCGTCCCTCAATAGCGGAATTCGCTGGCGGGCGGGACCGGAATTTCAGGCGTGGTGAACGGGCGTGAGAAGCGCGTGCGGATATCCGCGATCGTCCCCACTCCATGCCGCAGGCGCGGAGAGGCGAAAGATCAGAACGGACTGACCGAGAAATAGCGCAGCCAGAGATCGGTATAGCGGCCTTTTTCCCAGATCCGGAACATCGCCCAGTTCAGGGCCTGGCGCAGCACGTCGTTGCCCTTGCGCACGGCGATGCCGATGCCCTCGCCGAAGAAACGGCTCTCGACGAAGGGACCGCCGGAGAAGGCGCAGCAATCGGCCGAATCCGTGCCGTTGATCCAAAACGCCAGCGAGATGGCGTCGCCGAAGATGAAGTCGACCTCGCCCTTGCGCAGAGCTGCGCGCATCGCATCGTCACTGGAATAGGCACGAAGCTCGGCGTCGGTGAACATCGCCTTCAGGTACGCCTCGTGCGCGGAGCCGGCGATGACGCCGACCTTCTTGCCTTCGAGATATTCGGGGCGGATCTCCGGCATCACCGCATCCTTGCGCGAGACGAAGCGCGCCGGCACGCGGTAATAGGGATCGGTGAAGTCGACGCGGGCGCGCAGCTGCGGGCTCACCGCCATGGAGGCGATGATGGCATCGCCCCGGTTGGAGGTGAGCGCATCCACCAACGTCTCGAACCGCCGCATCTGCACCGTGCAGGTGACCTTGATCTCCTCGCAGAGCGCGCGGGCAAAGTCGACGTTGAAGCCGGCCGGATTGCCGTCGGCGCCGGTAAAGTTGAACGGCGGATAGTCGGTCTCGGTCAGGAAGCGGATCACGGTCAGGCGCGACAGGTCCGGCCGCTCCGGCCGCCGGCGCGGGTCCCAGAACCCGGGCACGGCCTGCGGGGCGGCTTGGGGTGCGGCTTGGGGTGCGGTTTGCGGCGTGGCCTGAGGTGCCGCGGGCGGTCGCTTGGCGGGGGCTTGCGCGCTCGCCGCGGTGAGACCGCCGAGCAGACAAAGGCCGGCCGCCAGCCCTGTTAGCAAGCCACGGACAGATTTGAACGATTTCGCCTGTTGCGATGGAGCCATCGGCCGAAGGAATGAATTTCGTCGGGATCGGAGGGCCTTATAGACCATCCGTCCGGGAACGCGAGCGCCGATTGTGGCCAGGGTGAGGCTCAGAGATAGCGCTTCAAATCAACCGCCGCCTCTTCCGGCGTCCGCTTCAAATTGAACGGCGAGACGAACCTGCCGTCGCGGTCCATCAGGTAGATCAGCGCGGTGTGGTCCATGGTGTAGTCGCCGTCCTTGGTCGGGACCTTCTTGGCATAGACCCGGTAGGAGCTGATCACCTTGGCGGTCTCGGCGGGGTCGCCGGACAGGCCCTGGAGGTGCGGATCGAAGCTCGACAGGTAATCCTTCATCGTTGCCGGCGTGTCGCGCTCGGGATCGACCGAGATGAAGATGGCATTGACCTTGTCGGCGTCCTTGCCGAGCGCGCGCAGCACTTCCGAGATCTCGAACAGCGAGGTCGGGCAGACGTCGGGGCAATGGGTGTAGCCAAAGAAGATCAGGGTCGGCTTGCCCTTCAGGCTCTTGTCGGTGACCGCCTTGCCGTTCTGGTCGGTCAGCTGAAACGGGCCGCCGATCGCGGCCGGCTGCGCCACCTTGCTGACCCCGCCCATGGCCCAGAACATGATCAGGAGCCCGACGACGAGGCTTGCGGCGAAGGCGGTCGCGATCACCAGCGGGCGGGTGGCGGAGCTCATGGGCGGAAAACTTCCTGTCGCAGGTCAGAAGCAGGCGGCGAAGCCGGTCCTGATCATTTCGAAGAACACCTGGCTGCCATAATGGAACCAGAGCGCCAGCGCGCCGATCACGGCGAGACCGCCGACTGTCGCGCCAGCCCACAGCAGCACGGATGGCATCCGCCCGGCAGTGGGCGAATTGTCCGATAGCCGATGTGATGGGTGCAGCGGTTGAGCCATGACAACGATCGGGACGAAGGCCCCGGTTCCCTGGCTTTCAGATAGGCTTTACGCCGCCTGCGGGCAAGGCGCCGCCAGCAGGCAAGGCGCCGCCAGCAGGCAAGACGCCGCCGCCAGCGCCACAGGGGGCCGTCAGGCTGCGGAGGTCAGTGAAGGAGCTGGCCCCGAGCAGACTCAAGTTGCTCCGCCTGCGGAAGCGACCGGCGCGACGGCTTGGCCGTCGAAGCCTGCGCGTCCAGGTAGCAGGGTTTGTACATGGCCTCGAGCTGCTTGCCCCTCAGGAACAGCATCCGCGGGGTCAGGCCGCCCCGCTGGCCGATCCAGCGCCTCACCTGCGAGGGATACATCGCATAGAGCATCTGGGTTGCTTCGGGATTGGTGACGGCGCGGCCGTTGGCGCCGAAATCCCAGGCGGCGTGGAAGCCGAGCGTTGCGTGCGAGGTCACGCAGATCCGGTCGTGCGGGATGGCACCGAGAACGATCGTGCAGGCCGAGGCGCAGAGGCCGTCGATGATGACCGTCTCGCCCGATTGCCTGAGGTCCTGGTATTTGTCGACGTAGGTTCCAATCCGGCCGCCGCGGTCATCCGCGATCCGAACCACCGCGTGAGAAGCCCCCATGCCCGCGATCAAGAGAACCGCCGCAAGCAACCCCGTCAGAAACTTCATTGTCCCCCGCCCCAGTCGAATTCGAATCTGCGTGTCCGGTGGTGATGCACGGCTAGCGTCTGTCGTAACCAAGGTTTTGTCTAGGCAGGCCTGCTGGCCCAAAACAAATTCAAATCCAGTGTTGCGTTCGCGCTGCACCCCGCCGGTCTCTATCCCAAAGTGGAACAAGTTAACGAGGTCTTACGCGCCATACCCTTGATCTCAGTTGCAACCGCTGGCTTCAATCCGGGCAATTACCGGGAGAAACTCATGGAGGGGGAGAAGCGCATGGCTCAGGAAACCGACGTCATCGTCGTCGGCGCGGGACTGTCGGGGCTCGTTGCCGCCACCGAGATCGCCGATGCGGGCAAGCGCGTGATGGTCGTCGACCAGGAAGGCGAGCAGTCGCTCGGCGGCCAGGCGTTCTGGTCGTTCGGCGGATTGTTCCTGGTCGATTCGCCGGAGCAGCGCAGGCTCGGCATCAAGGACTCCTACGAGCTCGCCATGCAGGACTGGCTCGGCACCGCCGGCTTCGACCGCGACGAGGATTTCTGGCCGCGCCAATGGGCCGAAGCCTATGTGGCCTTCGCGGCCGGCGAGAAGCGCGGCTGGCTGCGTGCGATGGGCCATCGCTTCTTTCCCGTGGTCGGCTGGGCCGAGCGCGGCGGCTATGACGCGATGGGACACGGCAATTCGGTGCCGCGCTTCCACGTCACCTGGGGCACCGGCCCGGGGATCGTCGAGCCGTTCGAGCGCCGCGCGCGCGAGGCGATGAAGTCTGGCCGATTGATCTTCAGATTCCGCCATCGCGTCGATGCGCTCTCTATCACCAATGGCACGGTGGACGGCGTCAGCGGTGTCGTTCTTGCGCCTGATAATGCAGAGCGCGGCAAGAGCTCCTCGCGCAACGTGGTCGGCGACTTCGCGCTGAAGGCGCAGGCCGTGATCGTCGCCTCCGGCGGCATCGGCGGCAACCACGAGCTGGTGCGGCAGAACTGGCCGGAGCGGCTGGGCGAGCCCCCGAAATTCATGATCTCCGGCGTGCCCGAGCATGTCGACGGCCGCATGATCGGTATCACTCAAAAGGCCGGCGCGCGGCTGATCAACCGCGACCGCATGTGGCATTACGTCGAGGGCATCCAGAACTGGAACCCGATCTGGCCGCGCCACGGCATCCGCATCCTGCCGGGTCCCTCCTCGATGTGGTTCGACGCTACAGGCACGCGGCTGCCGGCGCCGCTGTTCCCGGGCTCCGACACGCTCGGCCAGCTCAAATACATCATGTCGACCGGCTACGATTATTCCTGGTTCATCCTGACCCAGAGCATCATCAAGAAGGAGTTTGCGCTGTCGGGCTCGGAGCAGAACCCCGATCTGACCGGCAAGAGCTGGCGTATGACACTTCGCCGCGCCACCAACAAGGGAGCGCCGGCGCCGGTGGAGGCGTTCAAGAGCCATGGTGTCGACTTCATTGTCGGCGACAAGCTCGATGAGCTCGTTGCGGCCATGAACAAGCTCGCCGGCAGCGATCTCCTCAAGCTCGAGCACATCAGGATGCAGATCGAGGCGCGCGACCGCGAGATCGCCAATCCCTACGTCAAGGACGCGCAGGTCATGAACATCCACAATGCGCGCCGCTATATCGGCGACAAGCTGATCCGCACCGCTTCCCCGCACCGCATCCTCGATCCCGCGCATGGGCCGCTGATCGCCGTGAAGCTCAACATCCTCACCCGCAAGACGTTGGGCGGCTTCGAGACCGATCTCGACTCCCGTGTGTTCGGTGACGAGGGACGCGTCATTCCCGGTCTCTACGCCGTCGGCGAAGCCGCCGGCTTTGGTGGCGGGGGCGTGCATGGCTATCGATCGCTGGAGGGGACTTTCCTGGGCGGCTGCCTGTTCTCGGGCCGCAATGCAGGCCGGGCCGCCGCCAAGGCGGTGGGCTAGATGGTGCGGCGGTGGATGTGCATCGGGACGCTGATCGCTGCATTGGCGGCAGCTTCAGCTGCATCCGCCGATACGATCGACGTCAACGGGGTGAAACGCTCCTACACCGCGCAGCTGCCGGCCAAGCGGCCCGCACCGCTCGTGATCGTGCTGCACGGCAAGACCCAGCGCGGTGCCGACATGGTGACGCGGACGGCCTGGCCGCAGGTTGCCAGGCGCGAGGGCCTGGCCGTGGTGTTTCCGGACGGGCTCAACAACGCATGGGCGGACGCGCGCACGAAGGCGGGGCCTGCCCTGCGCGGACCACCGGCGGGCACCGATGACGTCGCCTTCATCGCAAAGCTCGTCGAGAAGCTGGTGGCCGACGGCACGGCCGATGCAAAGCGCGTCTTCGTCGCCGGCGTCTCCAATGGCGGCGCCATGGCGATGACCTTGGCCTGCGCGCGTGCCGATCTGTTTGCGGCAGCTGCGAGTGTGATCATGAATCTCACCGATGAAGCTGCCGTCACCTGTCATCCGTCGCGGCCGCTGCCGATGCTGCTCATGAACGGGACCGCCGACCCGCTGGTCCCTTATGAAGGCGGGCGCGGATCGAGCTATTTTGCTGCAGACGGATTCTGGTCGACGGACGAAACGCTGGCGTTCTGGCGCAGGCTGAATGGCTGCGAGACCGACGACGCCGGGATGTCCGACATGCCCGACACGGCGCCGGCAGACCAGTCCACAGTGACGCGGATCGGCTCGCGTTGTCCGGCGGGGCACGACGTCGTCCTCTATCGCATCAACCACGGCGGCCACCGCATGCCAGGCTTCGCTCCGGATGCCCGCTTCCCAAAAGTGGCCAGGAGCCTGCTCGGATCGCAAAATGGCGACATCGACGGTGCCGAAACGATCTGGACCTTCTTCAGTCGGTTTCCGTGAACGGCGCATGCATTGCCGGCCAACGCATGCGTGGCAGGCAACGCATGCGTACCGGGGGTGGCACAGTGCAAATCGCTGGGCTAGACAGGGCCGCCATTCCAGTCAGGAGATCCCCAATGAGCATTCAGCGTTTTGAAACCGGCCCGCGCATGAGCCAGGTCGTCGTGCACGGCAACACCGTCTACCTCGCCGGCGTTGTCGCCAATAACGCGGCCGGTGAAAGCGTGACCAAGCAGACCCAGGACATCCTGAAGACGATCGACGGCCACCTTGCCAAGGCCGGCACCGACAAGTCGAAGCTGCTCTCGGCCACGATCTACATCACCGACATGAAGACCTTCGGCGAGATGAACGCGGTGTGGGACGCCTGGGTCTCGCCCGGCAATACGCCTGCGCGCGCCACCGTCGAAGCCAAGCTGGCGGCCCCGCAATACACCGTCGAGATCATGGTGACGGCAGCGAAGTAATTTTTGCGAAAACTTCACGCGCGTTGATGACCTCCGAGGTAATCGATCAACGCGCGTGAACCTTCGATAGTCACCGTCAGCCGGACAACACGGCGCCATCGAAGGAGAGCACCATGACCGATCCCGTCACCATCGCCCGCCGCTACATCGAGCTCTGGAACGAGCGCACTGCTGGCCGCCGCCGCGAGCTGCTCAGCGAAAGCTGGACGACGGATGCGAGCTATGTCGATCCCCTCATGAAGGGCGACGGCCAGGACGGCATCGAGGCGCTGATATCAGGCGTGCAGCAGCGCTTTCCCGATTTCAAATTCAAGCTGATCGGCGAGCCCAATGGCTACGGCGACCACATCCGCTTCTCGTGGGGACTTGGTCCTGACGGCGTCGACAGCCCGATCAAGGGCACGGATTTCGCCGTGCTCAAGGACGGCCGGATCAGGAGCGTGACCGGATTTCTCGATCAGGTGCCGGCCGGGGCGTAGACCTCGGGCCCTCCTCGTGCAGGCGGGGAGGGCGGCCCCCCTCGACGAAGCCATCCCTACGGCTTACCTGTCATGCCGTGCCGCCCCGTATCCTCCAAACATCGGCCGAGCCGGCCGCGCTGCTGCCGGATCGCTTCCAGGCCTGGTTCGCAGCTCGCGGCTGGTCGCCGCGCGTGCATCAATTGGCACTGCTGGAGAAGGCGCGCGAGGACCGCTCGGCCCTGCTGATCGCACCGACCGGTGCCGGCAAGACGCTGGCCGGATTTCTGCCGACGCTGGTGGAGCTGTCGGCGCAGCCGGTGACGCGAGACGCGGGCGCGAAGAAGAGCCTCGTCTCCACCGGCCGCAGCGTGCAGCGCAGCGGCGGCCTGCATACCCTTTATATTTCGCCACTCAAGGCGCTCGCCGTCGACATCGCGCGCAACCTCGAGCGTCCCGTCGCCGAGATGGGCCTGCCGATCAAGGTCGAGACCCGCACCGGCGATACGCCGGTCTCGCGCCGCCAGCGGCAGCGGCGCTATCCGCCTGATGTGTTGCTGACGACGCCCGAGCAGCTCGCGTTGCTGCTCTCCTCCGACGACGCACCGTTCCTGTTTTCTGCCCTGAAGCGCATCGTGCTCGATGAGCTGCACGCGCTGGTCACGTCCAAGCGCGGCGATCTGCTCTCGCTCGGGCTCGCGCGATTGTGGCGCCTCGCCCCGCAGATGCGCGCGATCGGCCTGTCGGCAACCGTGGCCGAGCCGGAGCAGCTGGCGCGCTTCCTGGTGCCGCAGCCCGACGGCAAGGAACGAGCAGCCGACATCGTCGTCGCCGGCGGTGCCGCGCCGCCCGTGGTCGAAATGCTCGACACGCGCGAGCGGCTGCCCTGGGCCGGCCACAGCGCGCGCCACGCGCTCCCCGAGATCTACGAGCTGATCAAGGCCAACAAGACCACGCTGGTCTTCGTCAACACCCGCAGCCAGGCCGAGATGCTGTTCCAGAATCTCTGGAGCATGAACGATGACGGTCTTGCCATTGCGCTGCATCACGGCTCGCTCGACGTCGCCCAGCGCCGCAAGGTCGAGGACGCCATGTCGGCGGGCCGGCTGCGCGGCGTGGTCTGCACCTCCTCGCTCGACCTCGGCGTCGACTGGGGCGACGTCGATCTCGTCGTCAATATCGGCGCGCCAAAAGGCTCCTCGCGCCTGATGCAGCGCATCGGCCGCGCCAACCATCGCCTCGACGAAGCTTCGCGCGCCGTGCTGGTGCCGGCCAACCGTTTCGAAGTGCTGGAGTGCCGCGTCGCGATCGACGCCATCGCCGAGAATGCGCAGGACACGCCGCCCTTGCGCACGGGCGCCCTCGACGTGCTGGCCCAGCATGTGCTCGGCTGCGCCTGCGGCGAGCCGTTTTTCAGCGACGAGCTCTATGGCGAGGTCCGCACCGCAGCGCCCTACGCAAGTCTGTCGCGGCAGGATTTCGACGATGTCGTCGATTTCGTCGCCTCCGGCGGTTACGCGCTGAAGACCTATGAGCGGTTCGCCCGCATCAAGCAGGACAAGGAGGGACGCTGGCGCGTCGCCAATCCAAAAGTGCGGCAGAGCTACCGCATGAATGTCGGCACCATCGTCGAGGACGACATGCTGAAGGTGCGGCTGGTGCGCTCGCGCGGCGGCGGGACAGGATCCACGGGCGTGATCGCGCGCGGCGGCCGGCTGCTCGGCGAGATCGAGGAAGCCTTCATCGAGGGCCTCTCGCCCGGCGACACCTTCGTGTTCTCGGGCGAGGTGGTGCGCTACGAGACCCTGGTCGAGGACCAGGTCTATGTCTCGCGCGCGCATGACAAGGACCCCAAGGTGCCGTCCTACATGGGCGGCAAGTTTCCGCTCTCGACCTATCTCGCCGAGCGCGTGCGCCGCCTGCTCGACGACGGCCGCGCCTGGGGCGGCTTGCCGGAGCAGGTGCGCGACTGGCTGTCGCTGCAGAAGGATGTCAGCAGAGTGCCGGCGGTCCGCGAACTGCTGGTCGAGAGCTTTCCGCGTGCCAACAAGCATTATCTCGTCTGCTACCCCTTCGAGGGACGTCTCGCGCATCAGACCCTCGGCATGCTGCTGACGCGGCGGCTGGAGCGCGTCCGCGCGCGGCCGCTCGGCTTCGTCGCCAACGAATATGCCGTGGCGATCTGGGGGCTCGGCGATCTCTCTTTCATGATCCGTCAGGGCCGGATCGACCTCAACGCGCTGTTCGACCCTGACATGCTCGGCGATGATCTCGAAGCCTGGCTCGCCGAATCCGCGCTGATGAAGCGCACCTTCCGCAATTGCGCGATCATCTCCGGCCTGATCGCGCGTCGCCACACCGGCGAAGAGAAGAGCCGCCGCCAGGTGCTGTTCTCGACCGATCTCGTCTACGACGTGCTGCGCAAGCACCAGGCCGATCACGTCCTGCTCCGCGCCGCGCGCGCCGATGCCGCCACCGGCCTGCTCGATTTGCGCCGCCTCAGCGACATGCTGATGCGCATCCACGGCCGCATCACCCACCGGGAACTCGACCGCGTCTCCCCGCTCGCCGTGCCGGTGATGCTGGAAATCGGCCGCGAGTCAGTTTATGGCGAAGCTGCAGACGAGCTTTTGGCGGAAGCCGCCGACGAGCTTGTCAAAGAGGCGATGGATAGAAGCGGGTAAGACGTGACGGCAGGCGCGCAGGTATCGGGAGATGTCGAGGACATGCGCCTTTCCAGAGTCACGATCAGCGATGTAACCTTCGCGGCCGATCTTTCCGGCGCGTTGTTCTGGGACGAGCAGCGCCTGCTCGTCGTCTCCGACCTGCATCTGGAGAAAGGCTCGAGCTTCGCGATGCGCGGCGTGCTGCTGCCGCCTTACGATACCATCGCGACGCTTGGCCGGCTCGCTGCTGTCATCTCCCGCCATGATCCGCGAGTAGTCATCGCGCTCGGCGACAGTTTTCACGACCGCAGCGCGCATGAGCGCTTGTCGGCCGAGGACCGCGACGCGGTGGCCGCACTCCAGACCGGCCGCGACTGGATCTGGATCTCGGGCAATCATGATCCCATGCTGCCGCGCGATCTCGGCGGCACCATCGCGGATGAAGTCGCGATCGGCCCGATCACCTTCCGCCACGAGCCGACCGGCGCACGCGGCGAGATCGCTGGCCATCTGCATCCGAAGGCGCGTGTCTCGGCGCGCGGCCGCTCGATGGAGCGCCGCTGCTTCGCCAGCGACGGGTTGCGCGCGGTCATGCCTGCGTTCGGCGCCTATGCCGGCGGCCTCAGCATCCGCGACGCCGCCTTCGCCAGGATCTTTCCGAAGAACGGCTTTGTCGCCCATCTCCTCGGCGACCGCCGTGTCCACGCCATTGCGGCGTCGCGTTGCTATTGAGGCGCCCGCCGAATTAGGACAGCAGTACGATCGGTATTTTTCCGGAATCGCGAAAGCCCGTTGTCGGTTTTAACGTCACGCTTGCCGGGGCTGGATTTCATCCCGAACAAGATTGCAACCGGCAAGGGGTCGCCTCGGGCGGCCCCTTTCGATTCCGCATACACCTGGAACAAATTAAGAACACTTTAGCAAGTCTTTGATATATCATTGTGATTCGGTATCTAGCCGACACAATATCTAGCGTTTGTCAGACTCCGCGAGGACTACATGTCCACCATTGCCTTCGACCAGTTTGCCCTCACCCGGATCGCCGATTTCGCGCGCTCGCTGTCGCGGCTGCATCAGGCCGCGCGGCGCCAGAGGGTCGACGATGACCAGTTCGATCGCGAGTTCAACGCGGTATGTCAGTCGATCTGGGGCTACACCATCGACGACGTCAGCGACGATCTGTTCTCGCCCGAAGATCATCTGTTTCTCGACACGCTGGACGAAGCGCATGCGCGCATCTTCGCGGCCGAGCAGGGCTATGACCTTGTCGGCGATCAGGGCATGCTGACGGACTGGTGGGGTTTCTGCTGGATGATCCTGGCCGAGAAGCGCGGCCTCCTGACGCCGGAAAACCGCGCCGCCGCGCGCGCGGCGATCGAGGAGAAATATCTGGCGGCGCCGAACGTGATCGGGGTGATCATCGGGAGGTAGTGCCGCAAACTCCGTCATTGCGAGCGTAGCGAAGCAATCCAGAATCTTTCCGCGGAGGGATTCTGGATTGCTTCGTCGCAAGGACTCCTCGCAATGACGGCTCAGATGCAGGTGAGGCTTATTCCAACCCCGCCCGCTTCGCCGGCTTCGCGGTCGTCTTCGGCACCGTCACATCCGGCAGTGCCTCGCGCACGATCTCGTTTGACGCCGGCGCATCCGCCGACACCGTCTCTGCCCGCACCGGCGCCACCTTCATCTCGCCGAGCCGCGCGCGGACCTGGGCAGTGAGGCCGGGGTAGGAGGCGACCGGGGTGAATTCCGCAGCCTGGTCGTTGCCGACGCGGATGCCCGTATAGGCGACGAGGCCGTCGGTGGTGGCGATCACGTCACCGGCTTTCAGCGAGGAATCCAGGGCAAGATCGACCGGAGCGAGGCCGACCGGCTCACGGCCGTTGCAGGTGCAGTCGGCGCGCAGCGCCTTGCGATAGGCGAACGCATTCTCGCTTTCGGCGTAACGCTCGCCGGTCTGGGAATAGGCGCCCTCGATGCTGGAGCCGAAATAGACTTTTGTCGCGGTGGCAGGGCAGAATGCCTGACACATCTGCGCGGGCGAGACGAGGCCGCGCATCAGCGGGAAGTATTTGCCGTCACAGCTGCGCACGCAGAAGGCAGGTCCCGAGCCGCCGGCCGCGGCCGAGCGGGTCGGCGGCACATATTGCGGAGAGGCATTCTGCTGGCTGCTGAAGGGATCTACGTAGGAGTTCGCCTGCTGCGGCACCTCGCGCTGCGGCCGCTGCTGCTGCAGACCACCGAAGAGGAAGTCGAACAGGCCTTCGGCCGAAACCGGAGCCGGAGTTGCGAGCAGCGGCGCTGCCAGCATGGCGGCCACAAGCATCGCGCGACGCCGCCGGCGCGCATGGGACATGACTGTACGCAATGCTTACTCCACCCGACGCTACTGAACCGGCTGGGACCGAGAGGTCTCAGCACACGATTCACCATAAAGCGGGATGGTAAATGAGCAGTTGAGCGGAGGCGGTTTCAAGACGAGGCGGTGGCCTCTTTAAGGCCGGGCCCAGCTTTGGACGGATGGTGGCTTCCGGGGCACACTGAGGCATGACGGCGGAGAAATTTCCGCCTTCACCCCTTCAAAAATTCCGATGCCTTGTACAGCGAGCGGAACGGCAGGCCGGCCGCACCGAACGTGTCGGTGGCGCCCTCTTCGCGGTCGACCATGGTCAGCACCAGCACGACATTGGCGCCGGCCTCGCGCACCGATTCCACCGCCTTCATCGCCGAGCCGCCGGTCGTGGTGACGTCCTCGACGATCACGACGCGCTTGCCGGCCAAGGTCTCGCCCTTGGGCAGGCCCTCGATCGCGAGCTTGGCGCCGTGCTCCTTCGGTTTCTTGCGCACGAAGAAGGCCGCGATCGGATGGCCCTTGATCCAGGAGATCTGCGCCAACGCGCCGGCGAGCGGCACCGCGCCCATCTCGAGCCCGCCGATGAAATCGAGCTGGTCGTCCTTCAGCGCCTCGTAAGTCAGCTCGGCGAGCAGCGTCGCTCCCTCGGGGTCGAGCATGGTCGGCTTGAGGTTGAAGTAGAAATCGCTCTTGCGGCCCGACGCGAGCGTCACCTCGCCGCGGCCGAATGAGCGCCGGCGGATGATTTCGAACAGGCGGGCGCGGGAGGCGGATTTCGACACGGCGGTCCCTCGAACAGCGTTTTTGGAGGAGGCGGAATTTATCCGCGACCGGCGCGACATTCCAGAGGGGGCGTCTCCCGTCAACAGGGATCGGCCATCCCGGTCCGCCGGTTGTGAGGGTGCAACCTTCTGGAGTAGTTCAGGGGGCACGCCTCTTGGGAAGGACATGGAATGACCATCGAGCTCTACACCTGGAACACGCCGAACGGCCGCAAGATTTCGGTCGCGCTGGAGGAGATGAGGCTGCCCTACAAGGTGATCCCGGTGAACATCACCAAGGGCGAGCAGATGGCGCCCGAGTTCCTCAAGCTCTCCCCAAACAACAAGATCCCCGCGATCGTCGACCCCGAGGGCCCCGACGGCAAGCCCGTCAGCATCTTCGAATCCGGTGCGATCCTGCTCTATCTCGGTGAAAAGACCGGCAAATTCCTGCCGAAATCGCTTATCCAGCGCATCCCGGTCTACGAATGGCTGATGTGGCAGATGGGCGGCTTCGGGCCGATGCCCGGCCAGGTGCACCATTTCATCGCGCTCGAGAACGAGCAGGACCGGGCCTACGGCTTGAAGCGCTTCATGGCCGAGACGCGCCGGCTCTATGGCGTGCTCGATCGTCGCCTGGAGGGGCGCGACTTCGTCGCCGGCGATCTCTCGGTTGCCGATTTTGCCATCCTGGGCTGGGCCTGGCGCCATCCTCGCCACAAGGTTGAGCTGGCCGACTTCCCCAACGTCAAGCGCTGGTACGAGGCCCTGATGGCCCGGCCGGGAGTGAAGCGCGGCATGGAGGCGAAGCTGGACTAGCCTGCCAGAGCCTCGTGCCCCGGACGCAGCGCAGCGCGCAAGCGGTGCGCTGCAGAGCCGGGGCCCATGCCTCTGCGATTTTTATTCTTAGCCTTCTGGGTCCCGGCTCTGCGCAGCAGCGCAAGAGCGCTGCAGCGCGTCCGGGACACGAGCGCGGCCTGCAACGTCGGCTACACCTTCTTCGCTTCCACCGCCATCCGCACCGCAAGCCCAGCCAGCACGGTGCCCATCAGCCAGCGCTGCACCAGCATCCAGCTCGGCCGGTTCGCCAGGAACAGCGCGATCGAGCCGGCCGCGAGCGCGATCATCGCGTTGACGCTGACGCTGATCGCGATCTGGATCGCGCCCAGCACCACTGACTGCGTCAGCACGCTGCCCGCCGCGGGATCGATGAATTGCGGCAGCAGCGCCAGGTACAGCATCGCGATCTTCGGGTTGAGCAGGTTGGTGACGAAGCCCATCGCGAACAATTTGCGCGGGCTGTCGACGGCGAGCTTCCTCACCTGGAACGGCGAGCGCCCGCCGGGCTTCACCGCCTGCCAGGCGAGCCACAGCAAGTAGCCGGCGCCGGCAAAGCGCAGCGCGTCGTAGGCGAAGGGAATGGCGAGCAACAGCGCCGTGATGCCGAACGCCGCGCACAGCATGTAGAACACGAAGCCGAGCGCCACGCCGCCGAGCGAGACGATGCCGGCCGCGGGCCCCTGCGTGATCGAGCGCGAGATCAGATAGATCATGTTCGGCCCCGGCGTGAGCACGAGGCCAAGGCAGACGAGGGCAAAGCCGAGCAGAGCGGAGGTGTGGGGCATGGGTGAACCGGTGCGGGAGATGCAGAGGGTCTAATATGGGCGGGATCGCCGAGCCACCGCGCAATTGCACGGAGGACAATCAGGTGCTCGCTGCGCGTTCGGTGCGCCCCCTCGCCCCGTTCTTACGGGGAGAGGGTTGGGGTGAGGGGCTTCTCTCCGCGAATGAGATAGTCGATAGACCTGTACCCCCTCACCCGGATCGCAAGGGCGATCCGACCTCTCCCCGCAGGCGGGGAGAGGTGAAGAGGAGGCCATCAATGCGCCTCGTCCCAATTGTTCGCAGCGCGTGCGTCGACATGCAGCGGCACCGAGAGCAGCACGGCCGGGAACGGCGCGTCCTGCATCACCTTCTGCACGACGGGAAGCGTGGCCTCGACCTCGTCGTCCGGCACCTCGAAGATCAACTCGTCGTGCACCTGGAGCAGCATCTGCGCCGAGAGCTTCTTCTCGGCCAGCGCATCCTCGACGCGCGTCATGGCGCGGCGGATGATGTCGGCGGCAGTGCCCTGAAGCCGCGCGTTGATCGCGGCGCGCTCGTTGAAGGCGCGCACCGAGGCGTTGGACGCCTTGATGTCAGGGTAGTGGCACTTGCGGCCGAACAGCGTGGTAACGTAGCCGTGGTTGCGGCAGAAGTCGCGCGTCTCGTCCATATAGGCGCGGATGCCGGGGAAGCGCTCGAAATATTTCTTGATGTAGGCGGAGGCTTCCTCGCGCGCGATGCCGAGCTGGTTGGCGAGGCCGAACGCGGAGATGCCGTAGATGATGCCGAAATTGATCGCTTTCGCGCGGCGGCGGATCTCGCTCGGCATGCCCTTGATCGGAACGCCGAACATTTCCGATGCGGTCATGGCATGAATGTCGAGACCGTCGCGGAAGGCCTGCTTCAGCACGGGAATGTCGGCGATCTCCGCGAGCAGTCGCAGCTCGATCTGTGAATAGTCGGCGGAGACCAGCTTGTGCCCGGGCGTGGCGATGAAGGCGCGGCGGATCTTGCGGCCGTCCTCGGTGCGCACCGGAATGTTCTGCAGGTTCGGCTCGTTCGATGACAGGCGCCCGGTCGTGGTCGCAGCCAGCGCGTAGGTGGTGTGCACGCGGTGGGTCTGCGGGTTGACGTAGGTCGGCAGCGCGTCGGTGTAGGTCGATTTCAGCTTGGAGACCTGGCGCCACTCCAGAATCTTCTTCGGGAAGTCGTGGCCCTGCTCGGCGAGCTCGTCCAGCACCTGCGCGGTGGTCGACCACGCGCCGGTCTTGGTCTTGGTGCCGCCGGGCAATCCCATCTTGCCGAACAGGATGTCGCCGATCTGCTTGGGGCTGCCGACATTGACCGGCTCGCCCGCGATCTGCTGGATCTCGGCCTCGACGCGCGCTGCGGTCTGGGCGAAGTCGCCGGACAGACGCGACAGCACCTGGCGGTCGATCGAGATGCCGCGCCGCTCCATGCGCGCAAGCACCGATACCAGCGGCCGCTCCAGCGTCTCGTAGACCGCACTCATGTGCTCGGAAACGAGACGCGGCTTCAGCACGCGCCAGACCCGCAAGGCGATGTCGACGCCTTCGGCCGATAGCGGTGCGGCCTTATCGATCGGCACCTGGTCGAAGGTGATCTTGCCCTTGCCACTGCCGAGCAGCTCGCTTTCCTTCAGCATGGCATGACCGAACCACCGCTCCGACAGCTGCTCCAGCGCATGCGAGCCGCGGCCGGCATCGAGCACGTAGGAGATCAGGAGCGCATCGTCGATGTTGCGCAAGGTGATGCCGTGCTGCGCCAGCATCACGGCAGTGAACTTGAGGTCGAAGCCGATCTTGAGGATGCCCGCCGATTCCAGCACCGGCCGCAGCGCTTGCAGCGCGTCGTCATGCTTGACCTGGTCCGGCGCGAGGCCGGCATCGAACAGGCCGGCGCCACCGCCGGATTGCTTGTGCGCCAGCGGCACGTAGCAGGCTTCGTTCGGCGCCAGCGCCAGCGCGATGCCGCAGAGATCGGCCTGCATCGGATCGATCGAGTTCGCTCTCGTCTCGATCGCGACATGGCCGGCATCATGGATGCGCGCGATGAAGGCGTCGAGCTCCCCAGGGGTCTTGATAATCTGGTATTTGCCGCGATCGACCGGAAGCTTGCGCAGCGCCTCTTCGCGTGCGGCGGCGAGCGAGATCGGCGCACCCTTCGGGCTCGCAGCCTTGTCCTCCTTGCCTGCCGACTTGTTCGGCTGGTTCGGCCGGGCCTGCGCCGGGGTTCCCGTGCCTGGCGTGGGCACGACGTCCGAGGGCGGCAGCGTCGTGAACACGCTGGCGCCGCTGGCATAGCCGGGATCGGCATCGACATGGGCGGGATCGATCTGCGCATATTCGGCGACGCGCCGCGTCAGCGTCGTGAATTCCATGGCCTTGAGGAAGGCGATCAGCTTGCGCGCGTCGGGCTCGTGGACGGCGAGGTCGTCCAGCGGCACGTCCAGCTCGACCTTGTCATCGAGCAGCACGAGCTGCCGCGAGATGCGCGCCTTCTCGGCGTTCTCGAGCAGCGCCTCGCGCCGCTTAGGCTGCTTGATCTCGCCGGCCCGGAACAGCAATTGGTCGAGATCGCCATACTCCGTGATCAGCTGCGCCGCAGTCTTGATGCCGATGCCGGGCACGCCGGGCACGTTGTCGGTGGAATCGCCCGCGAGCGCCTGCACCTCGACCACCTTGTTCGGCGGCACACCGAACTTCTCGATCACCTCTGATATGCCAATGCGGCGGTCCTTCATGGTGTCGTACATGGTGACGCAATCGGTAACGAGTTGCATCAGGTCCTTGTCGGAGGACACGATGGTGGCGCTGGCACCGCGCTCGCAGGCCTGTCGCACATAGGTCGCGATGAGATCGTCAGCCTCGAAGCCGGTCTGTTCCAGGCAGGGCAGGTCGAAGGCGCGCACCGCCTCGCGGATCAGCGCGAATTGCGGAATGAGATCGTCGGGGGCGGGCGGGCGGTGCGCCTTGTAGTCCGGATAGATCTTGTTGCGGAAGGTGATCTCCGACTTGTCGAACACGATCGCCAGATGCGTCGGCCGGTTGTCTTCGGGCATCTCGCGGAGCAGCTTCCACAGCATGTTGCAGAAGCCGAGCACGGCGTTGACCTGGAGCCCGTCGGACTTGCGGTTCAGCGGCGGCAACGCGTGATAGGCGCGGAAGATGTAGGAGGAACCGTCGACCAAGAAGACATGGTCGCCCTTGCCGGCCGCCTTCGCCGCGACCGGTTTGGCAGCAGCTGTCGCGGGTATCGTCTTGGCAGCAGCGGGCTTGGTCTCGGCAGCTTTCGGCGCGGCCTTGGTGTCAGCTTTGGCGGTGGTCTTCGGAGATGTCTTGGGCATGGCCGCAATGTATGAATTTTTGCGGGCTTTGACAGCCTTGGAAGGGGGATTTTTGCGCTGGTAGCGCGACTATCCCCCGCTGTCATTCCCCGCGAAAGCGGGGAATCCAGTACGCCGCGGCTTCTCGGTTCAATGACTGGCGTCTCGGCGTACTGGGTCGCCCGGTCCCGTCTCCGCGAGGCTACGCCGGGCCCACAGCGGTGCTCGGCCGGTGAAGCTTTAGCGAAGACGGCAAGCCGGGCGACGACACCGTGGGCGCGGCTACTCCGCCGCCTGCAACACCGCGCCCGTTTTCCTCGGCGCGATCCAGAACGCATCGGGCCGCTCGAACAGGAAGCGCGCATTAAGCCGCAATGCGCCTTGCCAGATCGCCAGCGCACCCAGCACGCCGGCGACGGTGACGAGCAGCGACACCGTGCCGATATCGGCAATGACACCCGTGCGCAGCAGCAGCGTCCGTGTCGACGCCATCGGCAGGAAGAAGGCGAGATAGATCACGATCGAATGCTCGCCGCAGAAGCGGAGGAAATTGAGCCAGTGCGCACGCGCGAGCAGCGTGCCCGCCACGATGATGGCGCAGGCGCCGGCGAAGCCGAGCGCGAGCGAGACGATCGCCCACTCGCTGGCGCCCGATGCGACGAGGCCGGCATTGACCAGCGCCCAGCTGGCGAGCGCTGCAAGCGCCAGCGCCGGATGCTTCCGCGCGCGATTCGACAGGGCGAACACGTAAGGCGCGAGCAAATAGCCCGAATAGAAATAGACGAAGCGTGCGCAGAACTCGTCGATGACGGTCCAGCCGGTCGTGATGCGCGCGGTCTCCAGCGCGGCGGCGATTAGCCAGAGCGCGAGCGGCGGGACCTTGCGTGTCAGTTTCGTGACGACGAAGAAGATCGGCAGCAGATAGATGAACCACAGCGTGCCGAACGGCTCGACGAAGGATTCGAGATACAACAGGCCAACCTGATGCCAGCCGGTTTCGGCCGCGAAGGCCGGCGCCTTGAAGCCGAATTGGATTGTCACCCAGACGACATAAAAATAGGCGAAATGCACCACCTTGCGGTCGAGATAGGATCGCCAGTCCCGATCGATCACCAGAGACAGGAACAAGCCCGAAATCAGGAAGAAATCCGGCATCCGGAACGGCTTTGCGAAGGCCACGACGGCATGCATGAAGCCGATCTGCCCGGCGGCAAGCTCGACCCCCAGCACCGAATGCATCATCACGACCATGACGATGCAGATGCCTTTGGCATAGTCGACCCAGTCGATACGCGCGGCCGAAGGCGCCTTGGAAGGGCTGGCCGCCGCGATTGTGCCTGATCGTGCCATGGTGTCCCTTTTCGAGGCGCGTTCCGCCCGTCCCTGTGTGGGCGTGGGGCAGTTTGGAGCCCAGTGGTTTCCGACTTCTTTACCGGTTCAAATCGCGGGCCGGTTTTTGCATGCGGACTGTTCCATGACCTCGGGAAAATGCTAAACCGCCCCCAATTGGGCTTCCGTTAACCAAGCTGGAACAGGATTTTTCATGCGAATTGCGATGATCGGCACGGGCTATGTGGGATTGGTGTCCGGCGCCTGCTTTGCGGATTTCGGCCACGACGTCACCTGCGTCGACAAGGACGAGAGGAAGATCGCGGCCCTGCATCGCGGCGAGATCCCGATCTACGAGCCTGGCCTCGACGAGCTGGTCGCGAACAACGTCAAAGCCAAGCGGCTCGACTTCACTACCGACCTGAAGAAGCCGGTTGCCGATGCCGACGCCGTGTTCATCGCGGTCGGCACGCCCTCGCGCCGCGGCGACGGTCATGCCGACCTGTCTTACGTCTATGCCGCCGCGAAAGAGATCGCGCAGTCGCTGCAAGGCTTCACCGTGGTGGTGACGAAATCGACCGTGCCGGTCGGCACCGGCGACGAGGTCGAGCGCATCATCCGCGAGGCCAATCCGTCGGCGGACGTGGTGGTCGCCTCCAATCCCGAGTTCCTGCGCGAGGGCGCGGCAATCCGCGATTTCAAATTCCCCGACCGCATCGTGGTCGGCACCTCCGACGAGCGCGGCCGCAAGGTGATGGGCGACATCTACCGCCCGCTGTCGCTGAACCAGGCGCCGCTGATGTTCACCGAGCGCCGCACTGCCGAGATGATCAAATACGCCGCCAACGCGTTCCTGGCGACCAAGATCACCTTCATCAACGAGATCGCCGATCTGTCCGAAAAAGCCGGCGCCAACGTGCAGGAGGTCGCGCGCGGCATCGGCCTCGACAACCGCATCGGCACAAAATTCCTGCATGCCGGTCCCGGTTTCGGCGGCTCGTGCTTCCCGAAGGACACCAAGGCCTTGATCAAGATCGCGCAGGATTACGACGTGAACCTGCGCATCGTCGAATCGGTGCTGGCGGTCAACGAGAACCGCAAGCGCGCGATGGCGCGCAAGGTGAGCCAGGCGCTCGGCGGCAATTTGCGCGGCAAGACCGTCGCCGTGCTCGGCCTCACCTTCAAGCCCGACACCGACGACATGCGCGATGCACCGTCGATTCCGCTGGTGACCGGTCTGATCGACATGGGCGCGAAGGTGAAGGCGTTCGATCCCGTCGGCATGGAGCAGGCCAAGGGCGAATTGCCCGATATCACCTATTGCGAGGACGCCTATGTCTGCGCGCAAGGCGCCGACGCGCTCGTCATCGTCACCGAATGGGTGCAGTTCCGCGCGCTCGATCTCGACCGGCTGAAGGCGACCATGGCGCAGCCGGTCGTCGTCGACCTCCGCAACATCTACCGCCCCGAGGACATGGAAGCCGCCGGCTTCACCTATGAGAGCGTCGGGCGGCCGGCGGTGCAGGGCTGATAGCTGCACATTCTCGTTGAACGAAACCGTCATGGCCGGGCTTGTCCCGGCCATCCACGTCTTGTTCACTCTCGCTTGAAAGAACGTGGATGCCCGGCACAAGGCCGGGCATGACGACCGGATGCTTCCTTGCCCCGCAGCTTCGACACGCCCCTCCCGATCGACGCCGTGCTCGACGATTTGTCGCGCACGCTGGAGGGCAATAACGCCGCCGTGCTGGTGGCGCCGCCGGGCGCCGGCAAGACCACACGCGTGCCGTTGGCCTTGCTCGATGCGCCCTGGGCTAAAGGCAAAAAGATCATCGTGCTGGAGCCGCGCCGCATCGCCGCGCGCGCCAGTGCCGACCGCATGGCCAAATCGCTCGGCGAGCGCGCCGGCGAAACCGTCGGCTATCGTGTCCGCTTCGGCTCGAAGATCTCGCGCGCCACACGCATCGAGGTGGTGACCGAGGGCATCTTCACCCGTCAGATCCTCGACGATCCCGAACTCTCCGGCGTTGCCGCGATCCTGTTCGACGAATTCCATGAACGCTCGCTCGACGCCGACATGGGCCTCGCGCTGGCGCGTGATGCGCAAACCGGCTTGCGCGAAGACCTGCGCATCCTGGTGATGTCGGCAACGCTCGACGGTGCGCGGGTGGCAAGGCTGCTCGGCGATGCCCCCGTCGTCGAAAGCGAGGGCCGCGCGTTTCCGGTCGAGACGCGCTATCTCGGCCGCAAGGCCGACGCGCCGATCGAACGGCAGATGGCGGATGCGATCGCATCCGCACTGCGCGCCGACAGCGGCTCGGTGTTGGCCTTCCTGCCGGGCGCCGCCGAGATCCGCCGTACCCAGAATTTCCTCTCCGAGCGCGTGCAGGACGCCTCCGTCGAGATCGTGCCGCTGTTCGGCGCGCTCGATGCCGCCGTGCAGGACCGTGCCATCGCGCCGGCCCCCAAGGGCACGCGCAAGGTGGTGCTGGCGACCTCGATCGCCGAGACGTCGCTCACCATCGAAGGCGTGCGCATCGTGGTCGACTCCGGTCTCGCCCGCGTTCCGCGCTACGAGCCCGATATCGGCCTGACGCGGCTCGAGACCGTGCGCGCCTCGCGCGCGGCGGTGGACCAGCGCCGCGGCCGCGCCGGCCGCACCGAGGCCGGCGTCTGCTACCGGCTCTGGGACGAGCCGCAGACCGCCTCGCTCGCGCCCTACACCCAGCCGGAAATCCTCAGCGCCGATCTTTCCTCGCTGGTGCTCGATCTCGCGCAATGGGGCGTCAGCGATCCCGCCGCATTGTCGTTCCTCGATCCGCCGCCGCAGCCGGCCTGGAAGGAAGCCAAGAGCCTGCTGACCGAGCTCAACGCGCTCGACGGCGATGGCCGCATCACCGTGGAAGGCAAGAGCCTGCGCGCGCTGGCGCTACCGCCGCGGCTGGCGCGCATGATCGTGGATTCGCATCGCGCCGGCAGCGGCGAGGCCGCCGCCGAAATCGCAGCCGTCATCACCGAGCGCGGCCTTGGCGGCGACAGCGTCGATCTCGAGCACCGCCGCGACCAGTTCCGCCGGGACCGCTCGCCGCGCGCGGCAAGCGCGCGCGATCTGGCCCGCCGCTGGGCCTCGCAGGTCGCGGCTGCGGAGAAGGTGGCGCAGCAGGAGGATCTCTCGAGCGGCCTGATGCTCGCTTACGCGTTTCCGGACCGCGTCGCGCGCAATCGCGGCAATGGCAGCTTCGTGCTGGCCAACGGGCGCGGCGCGTCCGTCGAGCAGACCTCCTCGCTCGCCCGCGCGCCCTACATCGCCATCGGCGAGATGACGGGGACGGCCGCGAGTGGACGCATCCTGCTCGCCGCGCAAATCACCGAGGACGAGATCGAGCGGCATTTCGCCGAGCATATCGAGACCACCGACGAAGTCTCGTTCGATCGTGGCGCGATGGCGCTGCGGGCGCGGCGCAGGCGCGTGCTGCACGCGATCACGCTGTCCGAAGCGACGCTTGCCGTGTCGCCCTCGGAGGACACCGCACGCATCTTTGCAGATGGCCTGATCACCGCGGGCCTCGACCGGCTGCCCTGGTCGAAGGCCGCCAAGCAATGGCGTGATCGCGTGATGTTCCTGCGCAAGGCCGAGGGCGACAGCTGGCCCGATCTCTCGGACGACGGCCTGATCGCACGGCGCGACGACTGGCTGGTGCCGGCGCTCTACGACAAGATCGCATTGAAGGACATCTCCGCGGGCGATCTCTCCGATGCCCTGATGGCGCTATTGCCGTGGCAGATGCGCGCGCGGCTCGACCGCGAGGCGCCGACCCATTTCGAGGCGCCGACCGGAAGCGTGCTTGCGATCGACTACGAGGCCGAGCAGGGGCCGACCATCGCGGTCCGGCTGCAGGAATTGTTCGGCCTCAACACCCATCCCTCAATCGCCGCCGGCAAGGTGCCGCTGGTTCTGGAATTGCTGTCCCCGGCCCAGCGCCCGGTGCAGGTGACGCGCGATCTGCCCGGCTTCTGGCGCGGCAGCTACGCCGCCGTCCGCTCCGACCTCCGCGGCCGCTATCCGCGTCACCCCTGGCCCGACGATCCCGCGAGCGCCGTGCCGACCAGGCGGGCGAAGCCGCGCGGGACGTGAGAACTCGCAACCGGCATTAACCCTCCGCTCATCCTTTTCGTCAAAATGACAGGAGCCCCGGCGTGCCTTCGCTCGCGGTCGGCCTTGTCGCGTGATGAAATCGAGCTTTCGGCTCGGAAGTGGTGTGATGCGTAACATTATGATCATCGCGGCCGTCATGATCGGCCTCGGCACCTTCATGGCGCAGATGGCGGACAAGATGAGCTCGGCTTCCGCCACGTCAGTGCCGCGCACGACGGTCGCAGTCGCGGCCACCGCGCCGGCCGGCCGCAGCCTGGCCATCTCCCGGGATGGCCGCGGTCATTTCCAGACCGAGGGCCGGATCGACGGCCAGCGCATCGGCTTCATGATCGATACCGGCGCGTCCGTCGTTGCGCTCAACGAGACCTCAGCCGCCCGCTTTGGTCTCCGTCCCTCGCGCGGCGACTACAACGCCACCGTCTCCACCGCCAACGGCACCATCAAGGCCGCGCGCACCCGCATTGCCATGCTCGATGTCGGCGGCCTCATCGTGCGCGACGTCGATGCCATGGTGCTGCCGGACGAAGCGCTGTCGGAGAACCTGCTCGGCCTCTCCTTCCTGTCCCGCCTGAAGCGTTTCGAATACGCGAACGGGCAGATGGTGCTGGAGCAGTAGGTCTGCTCCAATTGGCCTTGTGGGGCCTCCCTTAAGGCCGGACGGGGTGCTATATTCCGTCCATGAACAGCCCCGACGCGATTGCCATCCTGCGACGGTCCGAGCGCGCCCTGCGCGAACGGGGCGTTTTGCATGCCGCATTGTTCGGTTCGGTCGCAAGGGGCGAAAATCACTCCGGCAGCGACGTCGATATCATGGTCGAGATCGATCCGGAGGCGCGGATCACGGTCTTCGACTACGTCGAGCTCAAGGAATACCTTTCCAACCTTTTTGACGGGCCGGTTGATGTCGTCAATCGCGACGGTCTGAAATCATACGTCGCACCTGCGGCGACGGCCGACGCCATCTATGCCTTCTGATCGCATCGACGGGACGCTGCGGGACATCCTGCATCACATCGATTTGGCGACTGAGTTCGCCGGAGGTCTCGACCGCGAAGCATTCGCGGCGGACTTGCGGGCGGTCTATGCCGTTACGCGCTGTCTGGAGATAATTTCAGAGGCGTCTCGCCGTTTGCCAGAGGAGCTGAAGGCCAGGCATCCAGCGATCGCATGGAGGCAGATGGCGGCCGCAGGCAATGTCTATCGCGACAATTATGAGGACGTTGCAGCCAATCTTGTGTGGGAGACCGTTCAACAGGCCCTCCCCGAAGATGAGATGGCACGCCCATAGCCGATCTGACCGGACATGGAAGTCTCTGCCGGCGCACTATTTCGCGTTACCAAACTGCCGCAATTATCGGCCATAAGCCTTCATTCCCGCCTTTCGCTGCGGTCCGGCATTCGCTAAGCCTGCAGCAAATCCCGCCCCCTTTCCACGAGATCGACTCAATGTTCCCGAAGCCGAAATCCGTATTGTTGCCCAACACCTACGCCTTCGAATCCGAGCCGATGGTGAAGCCGACGGGCTTTCGCGAATACGACGCGCGCTGGTTGTTCCAGAAGGAAATCAACCTGATGGGTGTGCAGGCGCTCGGCATGGGGCTGGGCGCGCTGATCGCCGAGCTCGGCGTCAAGCAGGAAATCGTCACCGGCCACGATTTCCGCGGCTATTCCGCCTCGATCAAATACGCGCTGATCTCCGGCCTGATGGCGGCGGGATGCAAGGTCCACGACATCGGCCTTGCGGTGACGCCGATGGCCTATTTCGCGCAGTTCGACCTCGACGTGCCCTGCGTCGCCATGGTCACGGCCTCGCACAACGACAATGGCTGGACCGGCGTGAAGATGGGCGCCAACCGCCCGCTGACCTTCGGCCCCGACGAGATGACACGGCTGAAGGAGATCGTGCTCAATGCCGAGTTCAAGAACAAGGCGGGCGGCTCCTACCAGTTCCACGAGAATTATCCGGCGCGCTACATCGCCGATCTCACCTCCCGTCCGAAGCTGACGCGCAAGCTCAAGGTGGTCGCGGCCTGCGGCAACGGCACCGCCGGCGCGTTCGCGCCGCAGGTGCTGGAGGCGATCGGCTGCGAGGTGATCCCGCTCGACACCGAGCTCGACCACACCTTCCCGAAATACAATCCGAACCCGGAAGACATGGAGATGCTGCACGCGATCCGCGATGCGGTGCTGCATCACAAGGCCGATGTCGGCCTTGGCTTCGACGGCGACGGCGACCGCTGCGGCGTCGTCGACAACACCGGCGAGGAGATCTTCGCCGACAAGGTCGGCGTGATGCTGGCGCGCGACATATCGGCGATCCACAAGGATGCGCAGTTCGTCGTCGACGTGAAGTCCACCGGCCTGTTCGTCACCGATCCCGTGCTGCAGAAGCAGGGCGCCAGGGTCGCCTATTGGAAGACCGGCCATTCCTACATGAAGCGCCGCACCAACGAGATGGGCGCGCTGGCGGGCTTCGAGAAGTCGGGCCACTTCTTCTTCAACAAGCCGTTCGGCCGCGGCTATGACGACGGCCTGGTCTCGGCGATCGCGATCTGCGACATGCTCGATCGCGCGCCCGGCAAGTCGATGGCCGATTTGAAGAATGCGCTGCCGAAGACCTGGTCGTCGCCGACCATGTCGCCGCACTGCGCCGACGAGGTCAAATACGGCGTCATCGACAAGGTGGTGAAGCACTTCGAAGGTTTGCAAGCGAAGGGCGCCAAGATCGGCGATCAGGCGATCCGCGATCTCGTCACGGTCAACGGCGTGCGCGTCACGGTCGAGGACGGCAGCTGGGGCCTGGTGCGCGCCTCTTCCAACAAGCCCGAGCTCGTCGTCGTGGTCGAGAGCCCGGTCTCCGAGCAGCGCATGCACGACATGTTCGAGATGGTGAACAGCGTGCTGCGCACGCATCCCGAGGTCGGCGAGTACAATCAGAAGATTTGAGGTGAGGCGTCAGGGAAACACAGCCCGCGCCGCAATCTCGCTGTCATGCCCCGGCTTGACCGGGGCATCCAGTACGCCGCGGCCTCTCGGTTCGATCACAGCCGCCTCGGAGTACTGGATCGCCCGGTCAAGCCGGGCGATGACAGTTTTCGTGTAGTGAATCCTAAGCCGCCACCACCGCCGGGATCGGCAGCGCGGTGACCGACTTGATCTTCTCCATCGCGAAGCGCGAGGTGACGTTCTTCAGCGGCACGGCGCTGATCAGCTTCTTGTAGAACACGTCATAGGCCTGCATGTCCGCGACCACGACGCGCAGCATGTAATCGACGTCGCCGGCCATGCGATAGAACTCCATCACCTCCGGCATGGCGCTGACTGCTTCGGCGAACCGCTTCAGCCAGGCATCCGAATGGTCGGAGCTCTCGACCGACACGAACACGGAGATGCCGAGCCCGATCTTGTTCTGGTCGACGAGGGCGACGCGCTTGATGATCACACCGTCGGCCTCCAGGCGCTGGATGCGCTTCCAGCAGGGGGTCGAGGACAGGCCGACCCGGTCGCCGATCTCGGCGACGGAGAGGGAGGCGTCTTCCTGGAGAACCATCAGGATCTTGCGGTCGATGGCGTCGAGGCGGCGGCTGGTCTCAGGGATCTGGACGGCGACATCAGTCATTTGAAGAACTTTGTTCCATTTCAGGGGCAGATTTCCCTGATATAGAGAAAATCTTTCCACGGCAAGCCTATAATCTCGACGTTACAGTGGAATGGCTCTACCGGCGATTGCGCAAAAGCTCTTCAACTTCAACGCGTTGCGGGGCAGCCGGGCCGCCGCCATGGCGGGTGCATTTCAGCGCCGCAGCGGCCGCCGCGAATCGCAGCGCTTCCCGCACCCCCTTACCCTCGGCGAGGCCCAGCGCGAACGCGCCATGGAAGACGTCGCCCGCGCCCAGCGTATCGACCGCCTGGACGGGAAAGGCCGGTGTTTCCTCCAGCGCGCCCGCCTGGTTCAGCCAGATCGTGCCGCGCGGGCCCCTTGTGGCCGCCAGGAAGGCGGGCGTCAGCTCCGCCAGGCGCCTCAAGGCCGCGCCGTCGTCGGTGATGCCAGCCGTCTCCTGCAGCTCGGCGCTGGCGAACAGCAGATGCGAGGAGGCTGTGAGCAGACCGTCCTGCAACGCCATCGCGCGGTCGACGCCGACGATGACGGGAATGCCGCGCCGGCGTGACTCGGCGCAAAGCGAGGTTGCGAACGCCGCGCAGCGGCTTTCGACGAGCACCGCCTGACAATCAGCGAGCAACGCGTCGGCCTCGGGCAGCTTCACCGTCCACAAGGCGGGATCGCGATAGATCGTGAGCGTCCGCTCTCCCGAGGGCTCGATCAAGATTGCCGAGACCGGCGTGCCCAGGCCCGGCATGCGCACGATGTGCGTGCCATCGATGCCCTCCTGCGCCATCTGCGCGAGAATGAAGCCGCTGGACGTCTCCCGCGCATCGCCCATCGGCCCCGCGAAGGCGACGCGGCCGCCGAGCCGCGCAATGGCGATCGCGGCATTGAGCGCGTTGCCGCCGCAGATCTCGGCGAGATGGCTGGCGTTCGCCTTGCTGCCGCGTTCGGGCAGGGCCTCGACGCGCAGGATGAGGTCGCGCACCGGCATGCCGATGCAGAGGATGCGCGGCGCGATCCCGGCCATCGTCGGCCTCGGCTCAGGCGCCGTTCTTGTCGTGCACCCAGCGGCCGAGCAGATGATGGGCGATGGCGAAGGGATGCGGTCCGGCGAGCCCGTCGGGATGCGTCCGCGTCAGCATCTTGGCGGCCTCCTCGCGCGTGAACCAGCGCGCATCCTCGAGCTCGGCGTGATCGACCACCACGTCCTCGTTGAGCGCCCGCGCGCTGCAGCCGATCATCAGCGACGATGGATAGGGCCACGGCTGGGCCATGTAATATTGCACGTCCGTGCAGCGAATGCCCGACTCTTCCAGGATCTCGCGGCGCACCGCGTCCTCGATGGTCTCGGCGGCCTCGACGAAGCCGGCGAGGCACGAATACATGCCTGCCGGAAACTGCTTCTGGCGGCCGAGCAGGCACTTGTCGCCGGACGCCACCAGCATGATCACGACCGGATCGGTGCGCGGAAAATGCTCGGCCTTGCAAGCCGGGCAGTCGCGCTTCCAGCCGCCTTCCTTCATGCTGGTGCGAGCGCCGCAATTGGCGCAATAGCCGTGGCGCTGATGCCAGCCCACCATCGACTTCGCCATCGCCACGGCCGAGAGCTCCTCGGGCGGGATCGCGCCCTGCATCGCCATGCCGCGCAGCTCGGTGACGGTGTAGTCACCGCCGCCGACCAGCTTCTCCGCGGCCGCCTGCGACAGGCCCATGCCGAACACGGCCGCACCCTCGCGAAGTCCGAGGAACACCGTGCCGGGATTGGCACCGCATTTCAGCGCTTCGTCGATTCCGAGCAGCGCACGCACCTTGTCGCCCTCGCGCTTCACCAGCAGCGAGTCGCGATAGACCACATAGGCGCGCGAGGACGGCTTCTGCTCCAGCGCGAACAGTTTTTCGTCGTCGCGGCGCAGATGCGCGGCGCGGTCGAGGACGTTGGTGACGAAGGCCGGCTGCCCCAGCGGAAATGCGTCGAATGCTGACATTATTGCTCTTTCAACCCAGCCAGATCTTGCGGCGAAGCGCGCTGATGAAATTCTGAACCTCCGCGGCGTCATGCGCCAATGGCGGCATCACGCCCCACACCGGCCGCGGCCAGGCCGCGTCACTGGTCCGGCGCGCGATGATGTGGACGTGCAGCTGCGGCACGAGGTTGCCGAGCGCGGCGATGTTGAGCTTGTCGCATTTGGTGATCTCCTTCAGCGCGCGCGAGACGCGGGAGATCTCCGTCATCAGCTGCGCCTGCTGCACCTCGTCGAGATCGATGATCTCGATCGCATCCACCCGGCCGCGGCACCAGCAGCAGCCAGGGATAATGCGCGTCCTTGATGACCAGCACCTTCGACAGCGGCAGATCGCCGATATCGATGGTGTCCTCTTTCAGGCGGGAGTGCAGCGACCAGGCGGGTTCGGGCATATGCGTTTCCGGATGGCCCGATGGGAAACGGGCTTGTTGGGTGCGACCATACGATAGGGATTCCCGGAGGGGAAGGATGGCGCCCCGCTGTCACCGCATACGCGCTCGTCGTCCCGGACAAGCGAAGCGCAGATCCGGGACCCACAGCCACAGGGAGTAGTTGTTGCGCCGAGGCGGCAACTCCGAATCTTCGCCAAACTCGATCCTGTGATTATGGGTCCCGGGCTCGCTTCGCGCCCCGGGACGACAATCGAGTTTGTGGCAGCGCTGGCGCCTATCTCACGCCTCCGCCAGCACCCTTGCATTGGCGCGGACCGATGTTTCGCTGACGCGGATGCCGAGGCCCGGGCCGTCGGGCACCACGACATGGCCGGCGCGGTTCGCAACGCGCTCTTCGAGCACGTCCTCGGTCAGCACGTGATGCGGCATGTAGAATTCGCAGCCGAGCGAGATGCCCGGCGTGGCCGCGATCAGCTGCGTGCCGGCGGCAAGGCCGATGCCGCCCTCCCACAGCGTGCCGCCATAGCCGGGCAGGCCGGCGATGTCGGCGATCGCCATGATCGCCTGGGCCTCGAACAGGCCGCCGGCCTTCATCAGCTTGATCGAGACGGCATCGGCCGCTTCGCGCCGCACCACCTCCATCATGTCGCGGCGGTCGAAGCAGCTTTCGTCGGCCAGCACGGGCGTTTCCAATGCCGCGGTGAGCTGCGCCATCACGTCGAGATATTTGCGCGGCACCGGCTGCTCGATGAAGGTCGGCGCGAATTCCTCGACGTCGCGCAGGATCTTGATGGCGCCGAACGGCGCCAGCGCCTGGTTGTAGTCGACGCGCAGGTCGACCTTGTCGCCGAATTCCTTGCGGATCGCTTCGAGATGATCGAGGTCCTCGCGATGCGGCTTCACGCCGGCCTTGACCTTGTAGATGACATTGCCGTCCGGAACCATTTTCCGCATGCGCTCGAGATCGGCCGCGAAATCCGGATCGGCGATCGAGAAGGAGAGGGGGATGGTGTCGCGCACGCGGCCGCCGAGCAGGTCGGCAACCGAGAGCCCAGACGACTTGCCGACGATGTCCAGCAGCGCCATCTCGATGCCGACTTTGGCTTCGGCGTGACCGACCAGCGCACGGTCGAGCTCGGCCATCAGCGCGCGTATGCGCCGAACGGATTTGCCGAGCACGATCGGACGCAAATAGATATCGAGCGCGGCGAACGCGGCTTCCGGCGTTCCCGTGAACACTTCCCACGGTGCCGCCTCGCCCCAGCCGATCACGCCGTCGCTCGACGTCAGCTCGATCAGCACGCGCTTCACGGTGCCCTTGACGTTGCCGACGCCCTGCAGGCGCGCCATCTTGATCGGGCTTTCGATCAGGAACAGCCTGATGCGCTCGATGGTTGCTTCGGTCATGTCAGGCCTCCATTGACGTGCCAGACCTGGCCGGTGACGTAGGACGCCTTCGGTGATGCCAGGAAGGCGATGATCTCGGCGACTTCCTCCGGCCGCCCGCGGCGGCGCATCGGGATCAGCGCTTCGGTTGCGGCGATCTGTTCGGGCGACAGCCGACTCTCGCTCGGTCTGTCCTTGACGATGAGGCCGGGTGATACCGCATTGACGGTGATGCCGTCCTTCGCGAGCTCGATCGCGGCCAGCCGCACCAGCGCCTCCAGCGCGGAACGGCTCGCGGCGGTCGCAGCAAAGGGCGCGAATTCGGGTCGGATCGCGTGCGCGACGAAGGACGACATCGCGACGATGCGCGCATCACGTCCGGCGCGCAGCAGCGGCAGCGCGGCATCGACCAGCCGCGTGAACGCCAGCGCCGATTCGTCCATCGCCTTGCGGAATTCATCCGCCGGCGTGCCAATGGCGCTGCCGCGGCGGGCGTGGCCGCCGACGAGAACCAGTCCATCGAGCCGGCCGAAGGCGGCATTCGCGGCGGTGACGGCAGCAGTAATGGCGGCTTTCTCGGCAAGATCGCCGAGACACTTTGCGACGATAGCACCTTTCGCTTCGGCCTCAGCCGCGCTCGCGTCGAGGCCTTCTGTGTTCGCGCGCGTGTGGAGCAGCAGCGCAGTGCCCGGCGCCGCAAGGAGCTTTGCGGTGGCGCGGCCGATGCCGCTGGCGGCACCAGTGACGAGATAGACGCGATTGATGCCGGACATCACGATATCGCATTTGCCGGCGGCAGCGCGCCGGTGCGGTGGAAATGGCTGAGGAAGGCGCGCGTCGCAGCCTCCCGCGGGCTGTCGATCACCTGCCGCGCCGAACCCTCCTCGACCACGATTCCGTCGCGCATGAACACGACACGCTCGGCCACCTCGCGGGCGAACGCGATCTCGTGCGTCACGATCACCATGGTCATGCCCTCCGACGCGAGTTGCTGGATCACGTTCAGCACCTCACCGACCAATTCGGGATCGAGCGCGGAGGTGGCCTCGTCGAACAGCATGACATCGGGCTCCATCGCGAGCGCCCGCGCGATCGCGACGCGCTGCTTCTGGCCGCCGGAGAGCGTCGCCGGATATTGGTCCGCTTTCTCCGCAAGTCCCACCTTGGCGAGCTGCGCACGCGCGAGCGTTTCGGCCTCCGCCTTGGCCATGCGCCGCACCGTGACAGGCCCCTCCATCACGTTCTGCAGCGTCGTCATGTGCGGGAACAGGTTGAAGTGCTGAAACACCATGCCGGTGGTGGCGCGGAATCTCGCCAGCGTTTTGACATCGGGCAATTTGGCGCCGTCTCCGAACGCAAAGCGGGTGTCGCCGACGCGGACGCTGCCGCCGTCGGGCACGACCAGGAGATTGATGCAGCGGAGCAGCGTTGATTTACCCGAGCCTGATGGCCCGATCAGCGCGACGACACCGCCCTTGGTGACGTCGAGATTGATGTTCTTGAGGACCTCGTTGCTGCCAAAACTCTTGCGAAGGCTGCGGATCTCGATTTTCGGCGTCTCGCTCATTCGCTCACCGCCAGTTGCTTCTCGCCGCGGCGGACGAGGATGGTGAGCGGAATCAGGATTGCCGCATAGGCGAGCGCGACCGCGGTGTAGGTCTCCAGCGGCCGGTAGCTGTCATGGGCGGCGACCTGACTCTGATAGACCAGATCAGGCACGGCCAGCACCGAGACCAGTGAGGTGTTCTTGAACTGGATGATCGACTGGTTCATCAGCGCCGGAATCATGCGCTTGATCGCCTGCGGCAGCACGATGCGGCGCATGCTCTGGCTCGGCGTCATGCCGAGCGCCGCGCCGGCTTCGGACTGACCCTTGTCGATCGAGACGATGCCGCCGCGGATGATCTCCGAATAGAACGAGCCGCCATAGAGCGAGAGCGCCAGCGCGGAAGCCGTGATCGGGGTCATCTCGACACCGGCGAGGATCGGCAGCGCGTAATAGAACCAGATCAGCTGCACCAGGATCGGCGTGCAGCGGAACGCCTCGATGAAGGCGAGCGCGGTCAGCCGCAATGCCTTGATCCGCGACAGGCTGCCGAACGCCCCGAGCAGGCCGAACAGCAGTCCGCACACGACGATGACGATCGTGAAGCCGACCGTGACGCCGAGCCCGTTGAGAAAGAGCCAGCGATAGCTCCAGAGGATTCCGAAGTCCCACTGATACATGCGTGCTCTCTTCTTCACCTCTCCCGCTTGCGGGAGAGGTCGCATCGCATCGAAGATGCGATGCGGGTGAGGGCTCTTTCCTCTGGGGGAGTCTCTCCGTGGAGGCACCCTCTCCCCGACCCTCCCCCGCAAGCGGTGGAGGGGGCGGAGTGGAGTGTGCGGAGCGAGCCGGCCTCGAACATTACTCTTACAGCGACACGCCCGGCGGAATGTCCGCTTCCGTCACGCCGACCAGCTCCATGTTGGTGATGATGGCGTTGCGGATGAAGCCGAGGCCTTTGTTGAAGTCTATCCAGGTGTTGACGTAGTCGCGCCATGTTTTGTCGGCCTCGCGGCGGAAGCCGGCATTCGAGGTGGTGGCGAAGATCGGCGTCGGCAGCACGAGCTGGCCGAGCGCGGGGTTCTTCTTCAGCACGGTCAGCGACAGCATGGTGATCAGGCACTGCGCGTCGACGCGGCCGGTCTGCAGCGCGGCGGTGGCATCGTCGGCGGTCTTCAGCCGCGTGATCTGCGCCTTCGGCGTCAGGCGGCTGACGACCTGGTCATGCGAGGAGCCCTGGTCGACCGCGATCTTGATGTCGGGCGAGTTCAATTCGGCCCAGCTCTTCGGCTTGAAATCCTTCTTGCAGAGGATGGCGAAGGCGTTGTTGAAGACCGGCACCGAGAAGTCGATCACCAGCGCGCGCTTTGGGGTCGGGTTGAGGCCGAAGAAGATGTCGATCTTGTTGGCCTGCAGGTCGAGCACCGAATTGCCCCAGGTGGTCTCGGTGATCTCGAGCTCGGCCTCCATGTCGTCCGCGAGGCCCTTGGCGATGTCGATGTAGAAGCCCTTCCATTGGCCGCTGGACAGATCCTTCATGTAATAGGGCGCGCCGCCGCCGACGGCGCCGATCCGCATCTTCTTGGTCCGGCGGATGCGGGCGAAGGTCGATTCGTTCGGATCGGCGGTCTGGGCTACCGCCGGCGCAGCCAGCGCGGCCGCGGCCACGGCGCCAAGTCCGACAATCGATGCAACATCACGACGTGTAACCATTGGGATCAATCGCTTTTCTGGTTGGGTGGAGTTCCGGCAGCGTTCTTAGCAAGGTGGTCCCGGCAGCGAAAGCACAGCCTATCGGCTGGGCAGGCCGAAATTTGCCCGGATGCTGGGCAGGATCAAGCGGCAAGAGCCGATACCCGCTTGCTTTCCGCTCCCTTTGGCCCCAAATAGGGACCGGGAGATTGGCGGTGGACGAGCCACTCGCCAACCGGGTCAGGTCCGGAAGGAAGCAGCCCTAACGAGGTCCGGATCGGGTCGCTCGTCAGTCTCCTACCTGTTTTTCCGAGCGAACCAGCGCCGGCGGCACCAGCCGCCAGCGCGCTCCTTTCCGCAAAAGCCGGCCAAGAGACATTTCATTGCGGATCGACCGATGACCGACGCTGGCGCCCCTCCCAATCCCGACAGCGCCGGTCAGGCCGGCAACGCGCCCTACCGGGTGCTGGCGCGCAAATACCGCCCCTCCTCATTTGACGACCTGATCGGGCAGGAGGCCGTGGTCCGCACCGTCTCCAACGCGTTCGAGACCGGGCGCATCCCGCAGGCCTGGATCCTCACCGGCGTCCGCGGCGTCGGCAAGACCACCACTGCGCGAATCCTCGCCCGTGCCCTCAACTATGAGATGCCGGATGGATCGGTGAAGGGGCCGACCATTCACATGCCGACGCTGGGCGTGCATTGCCAGGCGATCATGGAAAGCCGGCACATGGACGTGCTGGAGATGGACGCCGCCTCCCATACCGGCGTCGACGATGTCCGCCAGATCAATGACAGCGTCCGCTATGCCCCCGCCAGCGCCCGCTACAAGGTCTACATCATCGACGAAGTCCACATGCTGTCGACGGCGGCGTTCAACGCCTTCCTGAAGACGCTGGAGGAGCCGCCGGAGCACGCCAAGTTCGTGTTCGCGACCACCGAGATCCGCAAGGTTCCGGTCACGGTGCTGTCGCGCTGCCAGCGCTTCGACCTGCGCCGCGTCGAGGCCGACGTGCTGATGAAGCACCTCGCCAGTATTGCGGCCAGGGAGAACGTCGAGATCGAGCCGGAGGCGCTCGGCATCATCGCGCGGGCCGCGGAAGGCTCCGTGCGCGATTCGCTGTCGCTGCTCGACCAGGCGATCGCGCATGCGGCGGGGCAGGTGAAGGCCGATGCGGTCAGGCAGATGCTGGGCCTCGCCGACCGCACCCGCGTCATCGACCTCTTCGAGTCGCTGGCGCGCGGCGACATCGCGGCCGCCTTCAAGGAGTTCCGTGACCAGTACGATGTCGGCGCCGACCCGATCGTCGTGCTCTCGGACCTCGCAGAGTTCGTCAATTTCGTCACCCGTGTGAAGGTCATTCCGGCGACTGCCGACAACGTCGCCTATGGCGAGACCGAGCGCGTGCGCGCCAAGGAGTTCGCCTCGAAGATCTCGATGCGCGTGCTGTCGCGGATGTGGCAGATGCTGCTCAAGGGCATCACCGAGGTGCAGGCCGCAACGCGCCCCGCGGTCGCGGCGGAAATGGTTCTGGTGCGCATCGCCTATGTCGCCGACCTGCCGACGCCCGACGAAGCGATCAAGATGCTCGAGCAGAACGGCGGCGGCTCGCCGGTCGTGAGCGGTGGAAGTAGCGCGCGCAGCGGCGCCCCCGCCGCGCCGGTTGCCTCCGCTGCGCCGATTTCGCCAGCACCTGTGCGGATGCCGACATCGTCTCCGACTGCGTTTGGCGGTGGCGCCCGACCTCAGATGGCGGCGCCCGCGCCGGATCCGCAAGGGGCGGCACCCCAGCTGCGGATCACGAGCTTCACCCAGCTGGTTGCGCTCGCCGGGCAGAAGCGCGACCTCATGACCAAGGGCGCGCTCGAAGGCGACATGCGTCTCGTGCGTTTCGAGGAGGGCCGGCTCGAGGTCGCGCTCGAGCCCAACGCCTCCAAGACCATGATCTCGGAGCTTGCGAAGAAGTTCGAGCTGTGGACCGGCCGCCGCTGGACCGTGATCGTCTCGAACGAGCAGGGACAGCCGACGCTGCGCTCGGTGAACCAGGCGGCCAAGCAGGAGCATGCCCGTACCGCGGAAGCTGATCCGCGCGTGCAGGAGGTGCTGTCGCGTTTCCCCGGCGCCAAGGTCGTCGAGGTCCGCAGGCTTGCCCCCGAGGCGCCGGAGACCAATATTAACGCCGACTATGGCAGCGACGATCCGCCTGACGGTTCCGACGGCGACGACGATCTCTAGCGCCAATTCTTTGTTTTCAAGGACACGCACCCATGGCTGATTTTCTCGGCATGATGAAGCAGGCGGCGCAGCTGCAATCCAAGATGCAGGCGATGCAGGACGAGCTCGCCAACGTCGAGGTCGAGGGCATCTCCGGCGGCGGCCTCGTCGCCGTGCGCATGACGGCGAAGATGGACGTCAAGGGAGTCAGGATCGATCCTTCGCTGATGAAGGCCGAAGAGCGCGAGGTGCTGGAAGACCTGCTCGTCACCGCCCTCAGTGATGCGCGCCGCAAGGCCGAGACCGCCATGCAGGAGAAGATGCAGGCCCTCACCGGCGGGCTCGGCCTGCCGCCGGGGCTGTTCGGCCAATAAGATGGGCGCTGTTGCAGGTCCTGAGATCGAGCGGCTGGTCCAGCTGCTCGCGCGGCTGCCGGGCCTCGGTCCGCGCTCGGCGCGGCGCGCGGCGCTGCATCTGATCAAGAAGCGCGAAGCGCTGATGATGCCGCTGTCGAGCGCCTTGCAGGTGGCGCTGGACAAGGTCCAGGTCTGCAAGACCTGCGGCAACATCGACACGCAAAATCCCTGCACGGTCTGTACCGATCCGAAGCGCGACCCCTCCATCATCGTCGTTGTCGCCGACGTCGCCGACCTCTGGGCGCTGGAGCGGGCCAATGCGACCCAGGGTCGCTATCATGTGCTCGGCGCGACATTGTCGCCGCTCGACGGCGTCGGCCCGCAGGACCTCACCATCGACGCACTGGTGGCGCGTGCCCACGCAGCCGAGGTGCATGAAATCATCCTGGCGCTGAATGCGACGGTGGACGGCCAGACCACGGCGCATTACATCACCGACCTGCTTCAGGACGCCAATGTGAAGGTGACGCGGCTCGCCCACGGGGTTCCCGTCGGCGGCGAGCTTGATTATCTCGACGAAGGTACGCTATCGGCTGCGATGCGGCAGCGCACCCTGTTCTAGCCATCCAGACTTTCCACGGAACGGACGACATGACGAAACTTTTCGCCACACGCTTCGCTTTGGTCGCGACGATGCTGATGCTGGTGACCCCGGCCATCTCCGCGCAGCAACGCGACGAGGCGCCGCCGCCGTCCAAGCCCGGCAAGCCGATCAACAATGGCGACGTGCTCTCGGGCGAGCTCAACGCGATGAAGGTGCGCGACGTCAAGAACGGCAAGCGCGTCGCGACCTACCAGATCACGTCGGAACCGCGCCGCCTGCCGCCGCCGAACGGGCTGTGCAATCTCGAAACCGGCCCCGAGACGTTCCAGCTCGTCACCTCCAGCGACGCGCAGGCCGCGCAGCTGAAATCCTTCGTCGGCAAGGAGATCTCCGTGAAGGTGGACGAGGTCGCCTGCGCCAGCGATCCCGGCCAGATGAGCGAAGCCGTGATCACGAAGTGGAGCTTGATCAAGAAGCAGTAGGGGCGCTCCACTCCCTCGGCCGGCATTGCGAGCGAAGCGAAGCAATCCAGAAATCGTTCCGCAGGGGCAGTCTGGATTGCTTCGCTTCGCTCGCAATGACGGTGGTGAGAGCGTCAGCTTAAACCCTCACCGGCCCCAGCGCCTCGAAATGCCCGCGCTTCTGCAAATACGCCAGCAGCATCAGGCTCGGGATCGCCACCAGCACGCAGATCACGAAGAACATCGCCCAGCCCGTGGTATCCGCCACGAAGCCTGCACCGGATGAGAGATAGGTCCGCCCCACCGCCGCGAGCGCCGTGAGCAGCGCATATTGGGTCGCCGTGTGCAGCGGGTTCTGGCACAGCGCAGAGAGGTAGGCGACGAAGATCACGGTGCCGATGGCGCTGGTGAAATTCTCGGCGCAGATGGCGAGCGCCAGCGCCCATTGGTTGGTGCCGACGATGGCCAGCCAGGAGAAGGAGAGGTTGGCGAGCGCCTGCACCACGCCGCCGATCCACAGACTCGTCGCCAGCGGATAGCGCCGCGCGACAAAACCGCCGGCAAAGCCGCCGATCAGCGTCGCCGCGAGGCCGACGCCCTTCACGATCGCCGCATAGTCGTTGCGGGTGAAGCCGAGGTCGATCACGAACGGCGCCGTCATCGTGCCGGAGAAGGCGTCGGTGAACTTGAACAGCACCACGAAGGCGAGTGCAGCGAGCGCATCCTTGCGCGACAGGAACTCCGAGAAGGCGCCGATGGCCGCATGCAGAACCCGCGCGAAAGCCGTATCGGCCTGTGTCGCGGCCTCGGCCCGCGCCGATTGCTCGGGCTCGGTCGCGAGCAGCGCCGTGATCGTCCCGATGAGCACCATCGCCGCCATCACCACATAGCCCCACATCCAGGCTGATTGGCGCGGAATGCCGGTGCCCTCGAAGCCCGAGACGATGAACAGCGCGCCCGCCGTCGAGACCAGCATGCCGATGCGGTAGGCCGCGACGTAAGCGGCCATGCCCGCGGCCTGCTCGCTCTCCGGCAGGCTCTCGACCCGGAACGCGTCGACCACGATGTCCTGGGTTGAGGACATGGTTGCGACCAGCAGCGCGCCGAGCGCGACATAGAACGGCGAGCGTGCGGGGTCGGTCATCGCCAGCAGCAGGATCGCGATGATCAAGAGCAACTGCGAGAACACCAGCCAGCCGCGCCGCCGGCCGAAGGCGCGGGTGAACAGCGGCACATGCATCGCATCCACCAGCGGCGCCCACAGGAACTTCAGCGTGTAGGGCGTGCCGACCAGTGCGAACAGCCCGATGGTCTTGAGATCGACCCCAGCCTCCCGCATCCACACCAGCAGCGTCGACCCTGATAGCGCCAGCGGCAGCCCCGAGGAGAAGCCGAGAAACAGCACGATCAGCACCCGCGGCTGCAGGTAAACGGCAAGGCTCTCGCGCCAGGAGGGCGCAGGGGCGGCGGTCACGGCGGAGGAGGTCGCGTCGGGTGCGGTCATGGGGAGGTGTTAGCAGATTCTGGGGGCGCTGCCTCTTCCCCCTCTCCCCGTTCTTACGGGGAGAGGGTTGGGGTGAGGGGCTTCTCTCCACACGGGAGGTGGCCGTGAGACCTGTACCCCCTCATCCGACCTCTCCCCGCAAGCGGGGAGAGGTGAACATCTCACTCCCCCGCCTGGAGCTTCCGCGGGAACAACTCGCCCGCGCCAGTCGCCACCAGCCGCGGTCCCTCCACCGCATCGCTCTTGCTGAAATCGAGCTCCTCGATCCGCCCGGCGCGCTTCTCGATCTTGTCGGCGGAGATCAGCACCTGGCGCACGTCCTCGTTCACGTCGGCAAAATGCTTCTGCAGCTTGAGGACGCGGTCGCGCAGGCGGCCGAGATCGTCGCCGAGCTTGATCACCTCGGTGCGGATCTGGTCGGCGGCATCGCGCATGCGCGCGTCCTTCATGATTTGCTGCATCACCTGGATCGCGAGCATCAGCAGCGACGGCGACACCAGCACGACGCGGGCGCGATAGGCCTTCTGGATCACGTCGTCGAAGCCGTCGTGGATCTCGGCGTAGACCGATTCCGACGGCACGAACATCAGCGCCATCTCCTGGGTCTCGCCGGTGACGAGATATTTTTCGGCGATGTCGCTGACATGCTTCATGACGTCGCTGCGCAGCCGCTGCGTGGCCACGCGCCGCTCCTCGTCGGTGCGGGCGTCGTGCAGCGCCGTCATCGCCTCCAGCGGGAATTTTGCATCGATGCAGAGCGGGCGCTGGTCGGGCAGGAACACGACGCAGTCCGGCCGCTTGCCCGTCGAGAGCGTGAACTGGAACTCGTAGGATCCCTTGGGGAGACCGTCCTGGACAATCGCCTCCATCCGCGCCTGGCCGAACGCGCCGCGCGACTGCTTGTTGGCGAGCACGTCGCGCAACGTCGTCACCTGCGTCGTGAGATCAGTGAGATTCTTGTGCGCGTTGTCGATGATGCCGAGCCGTTCATGCAGCGCGCGCAGGCTCTCCATGGTGTTGCGGGTCGAATGTTCCATGGACTGGCCGACGCGATGCGTCACCGAATCCAGCCGCTCGTTGACCGCCCGCGCCATCTCGGCCTGACGTCCCGCCAGCGCCTGGGTCATGGCGTCGACCCGCCCCGAGGCCTCGCTCTGGGCGTGCAGCACCTGGCTGAGGCGCTCCTCGAGCTCGTCGGCCCGGATCGCATGCGCCATGGCGAGTTCCGCGCCACGCCGCCCCGAGCGCGCGATCACCACCGCGATGACCAGCAGCAGGATGAGGACGAGGGCGCCGAAGCCGATCAGCGCATCGATTGTGCGCACCGGCCAGTCGCCCAGCATGAAAATGATCTCGTTCATGGGCCCTTCTAACGCGATTCGCCGATATTCGCGAACGAAGAGGGAACGATCGGGGTTAACCACCCCCTAATTTTTATGGTTAACGAAAGGCGAAGTTTTATGGTTAGCGAGGGGTTAACGGGTTCCTGGCCGCATTGACCGCATCCGGCGCGCGGCTTAAATCGCGGCCATGGCCCTCAGAGAAATCATTATCCTGCCCGACAAGCAGCTGCGTCTGGTCTCCAAGCCGATCGAGAAGGTCACGGCCGAGATCCGCAAGCTTGCCGACGACATGTTCGAGACCATGTACGACGCGCCCGGCATTGGCCTGGCGGCGATCCAGGTCGCGCAGCCCTTGCGTCTCATCACCATGGACCTCGCCAAGCGCGACGAGAACGGCGAGACCAAGCCGCTGCCGCGGGTCTTCATCAACCCCGAGATCATCGCCTCGTCCGAGGAGCTGTCGGTGTACGAGGAAGGCTGCCTCTCGATCCCCGAATATTACGAGGAGGTCGAGCGGCCCGCGAAGGTGCGCGTGCGCTTCACCGATCTCGACGGCAAGGTGCATGAGGAGGATGCCGAAGGCCTCTACGCCACCTGCATCCAGCACGAGATCGACCATCTCAACGGCGTCTTGTTCGTCGACTATCTATCGAAGCTCAAGCGCGACCGCGTCATGAAGAAGTTCGAGAAAGCCGCCAAGCGCGCGGCGGAGTAGGGGTCTCCGTCGATGCCCCTCCGCCTCATCTTCATGGGCACGCCCGATTTCTCCGTGCCGACGCTGCTCGAGCTGGTCGCGCATGGTCATGACATCGCGGCGGTCTACACCCGCGCGCCGAAGCCGGGCGGCCGGCGGGGCCTGCAATTGCAGCCGACGCCGGTCGAGGACGCCGCGCGAAAGCTCGGAATTCCCGTGCTGACGCCGAAGACGCTGAAGACCGAGGAGGCGCTGGCGGAGTTCCGCGCCTTCGAGGCCGATGCCGCCGTCGTCGTCGCCTATGGCATGATCCTGCCGCAGGCGATCCTCGATGCACCAAAGCTCGGCTGCTACAATCTGCACGCTTCGCTGCTGCCGCGCTGGCGCGGCGCGGCGCCGATCAACCGCGCCATCATGGCCGGCGATGCCGAGAGCGGCGTGATGGTGATGAAGATGGATGTCGGTCTCGACACCGGCGACGTCGCCATGGCCGAGCGCATCGCAATCACCGACAGCATGACCGCGCTCGATCTGCACGATCGCCTCTCGCGCCTCGGTGCCGACCTGATGGTGCGCGCCATGGCCGCGCTCGAACGCGGTGGCCTCCAGCTCAAGGCACAGAGCGAGGACGACGTCACTTACGCCGCCAAGATCGAGAAGGCCGAGGCGCGGATCGACTGGAGCAAGCCCGCGCGCGCGGTGCTGCGCCACATCCACGGTTTGTCGCCGTTCCCCGGCGCCTGGGCCGAGCTCGAGAATGCGCGCGTAAAAATCCTGCGCTGCGAATTGGCGAAAGGCGCCGGCGCCCCTGGCGAGGTGCTCGACGATCTCCTCACCGTCGCCTGCGGCGACGGCGCCATCCGCATCATCGAGCTGCAGCGCGAGGGCAAGGCCCGCATGCAGGCCGCGGACTTCCTGCGCGGCGTGCCGTTGAGGTCGGGATCCAAATTCACCTGACACTGTCATACCCCGCGAAGGCGGGGTATCCAGTACGCCGAGGCTTCTCGGTCAATCGGATAGGCTACGGAGTACTGGATTGCCCGCCTTCGCGGGCAATGACGGCGAAACTGGACACGATGCCCCGCTACAAGCTCACCATCGAATATGACGGCGCGCCGTTCTTCGGCTGGCAGGTGCAGGACACGCTGCCGTCGGTGCAGGGCGCGCTCGAGGCGGCCGTGAAGGCGATGACCGGAGCGGATTTGCGCGTGCACGGCGCCGGCCGCACCGATGCCGGCGTGCATGCGCGCGGTCAGGTCGCCCATGTCGACGTCGACAAGCAGTTTCCGCCGGGCCGTTTTCGCGACGGTCTCAACGCGCATCTGCGTCCGCATCCGATCGCGGTGCTCGAGGCCGAGATCGTGCCTGACACCTTCGAAGCACGCTTCTCGGCGGTCAAGCGCCACTACCGCTATCGCATCGTCAACACCCGCGCCAATCTCGCGCTCGATGTCGGCCACGCCTGGCGCGTGCCGCGCAAGCTCGATACTGGCGCGATGCATGCGGCGGCGCAGCGCCTGCTCGGCAAGCACGATTTCACCACCTTCCGCGACACCGAGTGCCAGGCCAAATCGCCGGAGAAGACGCTCGACCAGCTCGACGTGCTGCGCGATGGCCGCGAGATCACGATCATCACCTCGGCACGCTCGTTCCTGCACAGCCAGGTGCGCTCGATGGTGGGATCTTTGGTCTGGGTCGGCGAAGGGCGCTGGACCGCCGACGATCTCTCCGCCGCCCTCGCAGCCCGCAACCGCGCCGCCTGCGGCATCGTCGCCCCGCCCGAGGGGCTGTATCTGATGAAGGTGGATTATTAGGCGCGCGGCGCAGAGAGCGGGCACGCTCTTACTAAACCCTCGGTGTCATGCCCCGCGAAGGCGGGGCATCCAGTACGCCGCGGCCTCTCGGCTCAATCGCTGCCGTCTCTGGAATACTGGATCTCCCGGTCAAGCCGGGCGATGACACTTGTGTTTATGGAGGCAACAGTGCCTCAAGCAAAATACCTTGCCAAAATCCCGCGATACACCTTCGTCAGCTTTTCCAGATCCGCCACCGGCACGCGCTCGTTGACCTGGTGCATGGTCTGCCCGACCAGGCCGAACTCGATCACGGGGCAATAGCTGGAAATGAACCGCGCATCCGACGTGCCGCCTGACGTCGACAGCTCGGGTTTGCGGCCCGTCACCTCCTCGATTGCGGACACTGCGAGATCGGTGAACGGACCCGGCTTGGTCACGAACACGTTCGAGTTCGAGGGCTCCCAGACGATGCGGGCCTTGATGCGGTTGCCGCAGGCCTTGGCGAGGCGCGTCTCGACCAATTCGCGCAAGCTCGCCTGGGTGTGGTTGTCGTTGTAACGGATGTTGAATTTCGCGCGGGCCTCGCCGGGAATGACGTTGAAGGCCTTGTTGCCGACATCCACCGAGACGAATTCGAGATTGGAGGCCTGGAATTGCGCGCTGCCATGGTCGAGCGGCTCGTCGGAGATCGCAACGATCAGCCGCGAAATATCCGGCACCGGATTGGAGGCGCGGTGCGGATAGGCGACATGGCCTTGCACGCCGTCGACGACGAGCGTGCCGGATTGCGAACCGCGCCGGCCGACCTTGATGGTGTCGCCGAGCGTCTCGACGTTGGAAGGCTCGCCGAGCACGCAATGATCGAATTTTTCGCCGCGCTCGGCGGCCCAATTGAGCAGCTTGATGGTGCCGTTGATGGAGACGTCTTCCTCGTCGCCGGTGATCAGGAACGAGATCGAGCCTGTCCCATCCGCGCGCGGCTTGCCGCCGTTGGCGGCCAGATGCTCCAGCACCGCTGCGACCGAGCAGGCGATGCCGCCCTTCATGTCGACCGCGCCGCGGCCGTGCAGCACGCCGTCCTTCACCTCTCCGGAGAAGGCGCCGACGCTCCAGGCGCTCTCATCGCCCGGCGGCACCACGTCGGTGTGGCCTGCAAAGGTGATGTGCGGGCCTTCAGTGCCGATCCGCGCATAGAGATTGTCGACGTCAGGCGTGCCGGGCTCGCTGAAGGTCACGCGGTGGCAGGTGAAGCCGGCTTCGTTCAGGGCTTTTTCGAGCACCCCGAGCGCGCCGGCATCGGCCGGAGTGACTGAGGGGCAACGGATCAGATCGCGGGCAATGGAGAGAGCATCGGTCATGCGCCCCGCTTAACATGCATGCCGCCGGGTGGGCTAGCGCTGGGCGGGACAAATTCGATCTCGCGGCTCTGGTCCCAGCGTTTCGCAGGAGGCGCGGCGGATGTGGAATCGCCCTCGGCTGCCGGATCAGGACCGAACCGATTGGGCCCTACGATGCCGCGCAGGAAGCCGGTCTCGATGAAAGCGGCGAGGGGGAGGATGACGCTCGCCAACGCGAGCGGCAGCATCCAATAGCTGTCCGGAAGGCGGTCCTCGAACTGCTTGTAGAGGCCCGGCAGCACGAAATAGGCAAGTAGCCACCATGCGCTCTTGTTGCGGTCATGCAGGCGCTTCACCATGATCGCGAGATCGATCCAGAGCATCAATCCGGTTGCGGCCAGCTTGAGCAGCAGCAGCGGCAAATCGTCCAGCAGCGACCATCGATAGGCCGCGGGATCGACGATCTTGAAGACGTCCTCAGCATTCAGATTGAAGGATTTGACCTCGCTGCCGAGCGCGGACATGACGCTCAGGCAGAGCAAGAGCAGCAGGATCATGCCGGACAGGACAAAGATCAGGCTGTACCAGAACTCGGCGCGGCCAATGCGGCCGTCGAAGCGGAAGAGGTACCAGGTCCAGTTCATGCGAACGGCTCCGGGCGGAACGGGACCGCCCGGAAATTGGTCGCGATAGAGGGAGGGTGGGTTCGATCCTGGCAGCTGATGGTGAATAGCCAATCGCGTAGGGCGCGCGCCCTATTCGCCACTGGCCATTCGCTACTCGCCTTGCATCAATCCCGCAGCAGCTCGTTGATGCTGGTCTTGGAGCGCGTGCGCTCGTCGACGCGCTTGACGATGACGGCGCAGGCGGTGCTCGGGCCGATCTGGCCGTTCTTCATCGGCTTGCCGGGCAATGCGCCGGGCACCACCACGGAGTACTCGGGCACTTCGCCCATGAAGACCTCGCCGGTCTCGCGGTCGACGATCTTGGTCGAGGCACCCAGGAACACACCCATCGCCAGCACCGCGCCCTTGCGCACGATCACGCCTTCGGCGACCTCCGAGCGCGCGCCGATGAAGCAATCGTCCTCGATGATGACGGGCTCGGCCTGCAGCGGCTCGAGCACGCCGCCGATCCCGGCGCCGCCGGAGATGTGCACGCGCTTGCCGATCTGAGCGCAGGAGCCGACAGTGGCCCAGGTGTCGACCATCGTGCTCTCATCGACATAGGCGCCGAGATTGACGAAGGACGGCATCAAGACGACGTTCTTGGCGATGAAGGCCGAGCGGCGCACCACCGCGCCCGGCACCGCGCGAAAACCGGCATCGCGAAAGCGGTTCGGGCCCCAGCCTTCGAACTTCGAGGGCACCTTGTCCCACCAGCTTGCCTTGCCGGGGCCGCCGCCAATGACGTCCATGTCGTTGAGGCGGAACGACAGCAGCACGGCCTTCTTCAGCCATTGATTGACCTTCCACTTGCCGTCAGCCCCGCGCTCGGCGACACGCGCCTCGCCCTTGTCCAGGGTCTCCAGCGCCTGGTCCACGGCCTCGCGCACCTCGCCCTTGGTCGAGGTCGAGATGCCGTCACGCGCCTCGAAGGCGCTGTTGATGGTGGATTCGAGGGCTGCAAGGGACATCGTGATTTCCTCTGGGGAGCGCGTGGTTTCGCGGGAATTGGAGCGCTTTTTCGGGATTTGAAGGGGCAGAGTCAAGGCATACTCCACCGTCGTCCCGGGGCGCGCGAAGCGCGAGCCCGGGACCCATAACCACAGGAATTCGTTTGGCGAGGACTCGGAGTTATCGATCTCGGGCCACAATCACTCCTGTGGCTATGGGTCCCGGGCTCGCTTCGCGCCCCGGGACGACAGCGGTTATTGTGGTGACAGCCCCGCCAGAAACCCCGCCAGATCATCCGTGACGTGGTCGACATGGGCGGCGTCGCGGCCTTCCAGCTCCCAATCCTCGCGCACCACCTCTTTGGTGCCGTCGGGCACCACCAGCACGGTGGTCATGCCGAGCCGGTAGGGGACGGTGAGGTTGCGGGCGAGATCCTCGAACATGGCGGCGCGGGTCGGATCGACCACATGATCCCTCAGGAACTTGCGGTAGGTCTGCTCCGCCGGTTTCGGCTCGAACTCGGCGGCGATGATGTCGAACACGCCGTCGAAATGGCCGGCGAAGCCGAGCCGCGCCAGCACGGCATCGACATGGTCGACCGATCCGTTGGTCAGGATCAGTTTTCGCCCCGGCAGTCCTGCGATGGCCGTACCGAGCGCCGGGTTCGGCTCCAGCGGCGAGTGGTCGATCTTGTGGACATAGGCGAGATAGTCGTCGGCGCGAACGCCATGCAGAGTCATCATGCCGCGCATCGTGGTGCCGAAGCGCCGGTAATAGTCTTTCTGGATCGCCCGCGCTTCCTTCGGCCCGACATTCAGCCAGTTGCAGACGAACTCCCCGATCCGCGCATCGACCTGCTGCCACAGATTGACGTGATGCGGATAGAGCGTGTTGTCGAGGTCGAACACCCAGGTGTCGACATGGCTGAAGCTGCGGGGTGGGCTCATCACAAGTCTCTCGTTCACGGCACGGCAAAGCGCAGCGTCTTGCCGCCGCTCGACATGTCCACCGCACCGAAGCCCGTTGGCGCAAAGCCGCGCGCGCCGCAATCAGTCTGCTCGCTGGTTTCGAACTTGGTCTCGCGCGTGCAGAGCTGCCTGTCGCCGCCCCAGTTCAACGGCTTGTCCTTCAGCTTCACGACGCGGTTGTCGGCGTCGACCGCTTCGGCGAAGCTGAAGATCTGCTTCGGCTGGCCGCTCACATCGGGGTGCAGGCAGGTCTTGGGATCGATGCGATACCAGCCGCGGCTCGTCACGGCCTTGCCGTCGTCGGTCGCGATCGCCGCCATCACCTTGTGCGGCGTGTCGTTGCACCAGGTCAGGCCGGTCGCGGACGGCGTCTGCACCGCATCGACCATGGTCTTGAAGAAGTTTTGCGAGCCCACGATGTCGGCCGACAAGCCGCGGCTCTTCAGAAAGGCGGCCAGCGCCGCTTGCGTCTTCGGCCCGTCGACGCCATCGATCGGCGCGGCGTCGTAGCCTGCGATCACCAGGAGCCGCTGGATGCCGGCGAGGCGCGCCTGCTCGTCGTCATATTCGGAATCCTCGGCGAGATAGGCGACGAGGTTGCCGTCCGCGCCTTGCGTCGGCGTCACCTGCGTGAACGGGACCTGCGTCTGGCCGCTGCGGCACTGCCGCGCCGCCGCGATGACGAAATTGTCCTGCGCGACGCAGAGCATGTCGTTGCCGCTTTGCGGGATCGGGGACGCGCCGTAGGCGCCGAGCGCGCGGGCGTTGAGCAGGATGCGGTCGGCGGTCAGCGTGCCCTGCACCACGACGCGGCAGGCGGCGGGATCGATCCTGAACCAGCCGCGCGTCGCGGTGGCGGCCTTGTCGTCGATGCCGATCGCGGCCTCGACGACATAGGACATGCGGTTGCAGATCTTGAGGTCGGCGATCGCCGGCGCGGAGGAGAAGAAGAAGGAGACGACGGCCGCGGGCAGCGTCATCAGGAAGCGGGTGAGGGGGGAGCGGCGTGGGCGACGCTCTGTCGGTTCGTCATGGCCGGGCTTGACCCGGCCATCCACGCCTTGCTTCGGCAAAGAAAGAACGTGGATGCCCGGGTCAAGCCCGGGCATGACGCCCTCTTTTCTTCGCCGCTCCTGCATCACTTGTGGATCAGCGTGCCCGTGCCCTGGTTGGTGAAGAGCTCGAGCAGCACCGCGTGCTGCATCTTGCCGTCGATGATGACGACGCCCTCGACGCCCTGCTCCAGGGCGTAGATGCAGGTCTCGACCTTCGGGATCATGCCGCCGGAGATGGTGCCGTCGGCGATCAGTTTTCGCGCGTCCTTCACCGACAATTGCGGGATCAGCTTCTTCGACTTGTCGAGCACGCCGGGCACGTCGGTGAGCAGCAGCAGGCGTTTTGCCTTGAGCGCGCCTGCGACGGCACCGGCAAAGGTGTCGGCGTTGATATTGAGCGTCTGGCCCTCCTTGGAGGTCGCGAGCGGGGCCAGCACCGGGATCAGCTCGTAGCCGATCAGCTGGTTGAGCAAAGTGAGGTCGACCTTCTCGGGGTCGCCGACGAAGCCGAGGTCGACCGCCTTCTCGATATGCGAGTCCGGATCGACGATGGTGCGCGTCGTCTTGGTCGCCTTCACCATGTTGCCGTCCTTGCCGGATAGCCCCACCGCCTTGCCGCCGGCCTCGTTGATGTAGCCGACGATCTGCTTGTTGACCGAGCCGGCCAGCACCATCTCGACGATCTCGATGGTCGCGGCATCGGTGATGCGCAGGCCCGCTGCGAATTCCGAGACGATGCCGAGGCGCTTGAGCATGGTCGCGATCTGCGGCCCGCCGCCATGCACCACCACCGGGTTGATCGCGGTCTGCTCGAGCAGCACGATGTCGCGGGCAAAGTTCTTCGCGGTCTCCTCGTCGCCCATGGCATGGCCGCCATATTTGATGACGATGGTTTCCTCGTCATACTGCTGCATGTGCGGCAGCGCTTCGGACAGGATGCGGGCCTGGTCGAGCGGAGAGATGTCGGTCATGTCGCGGGTCTCGCTGGCGGGTCGAATGCTGCGCGTTCTATCCGATTGGCGGGCGTGGCGCAAAGTGGTCTTCGTGCCCCGGACGCAGCGCAGCGCTTCTTCAGCGGTGCGCTGCAGAGCCGGGGCCCATGTCGCTTCTGGGTCCCGGCTCTGCGGAGCGTCACTGCGTGCCGCACCGCGTCCGGGACACGAGCATCACCTTTTTGCCGCCACCGCCGCCGCGCTCACCGCCAGCCAGCCCAAAATCATCACCGTTCCGCCCGTCGGCGCCGCCATCGGAAACAACGTGTGCCCGGCATATTGCCGCAAGGTGAGGTCGCCTGCGAACAGCGCGGCACCGATCGCGAAGCCGAACGCCGCCACGAGCCCAATTCCGCCGTGCAGAAGGCCGCGCGTGAGCAAGGCGATCGTCGCGAGTATGGCCGTTGCATGAAACAGCAGCATGGTGCTGGCGGAGGCAAGACGATTAGCGTCCGCGCCATGGGCGGCGGCGGCGGCCAGCGCGACGCCGGCGGCGCCCATCAAGCCGGCAAGCCCGATCAGCAGGCGCTGCGCCAGCATCACGCGGCCCGCTCTTCCAGGAGCTTCGCCATCGCGGCGCGCAAGCTCTCCATGCCGGTCGCGCTGCGTGACGAGGTCGCGAGCACGGTCGGGAACGCGGCCGGATGCTTGGCGAGTGCGGCCTCGGTCTCGGCGATGCGCGCCTGCAGCTCGGCGGCCTTCACCTGGTCGGCCTTGGTCAGCACGATCTGGTAGCTGACGGCGGAGCGATCGAGTGTCTTCAGAACCTCGAGATCGACGTCCTTGATCCCATGCCGCGCGTCGATCAGCACGTAGACGCGGGCGAGGCTGGCGCGGCCCAGCAGGAATTTGTGGATCAGCTCGGTCCAGGACGCGACCTGGCTCTTCGGCGCCTTGGCATAGCCGTAGCCGGGCATGTCGACGAGGCGCAGGTCGTTCTTGCCGGGGACCTCGAAGAAGATCAGCTCCTGGGTGCGGCCCGGCGTATGCGAGGTGCGTGCCAGCGCGTTGCGCCCGGTGAGCGCGTTGATCAGGCTCGACTTGCCGACATTGGAGCGTCCGGCAAAGGCGATCTCCAGCCCCGCCATCGGCGGCAGCGATTGGATCGAAGGCGAGGCCCAGATGAACTGCCAGTCGCGGGCGAACAGTTTTCGCCCGGCCTCGATCAGTCGCTCGTCGGTCTTGTCGTTCATGCGAGCGGTCTATCCTCTCGTCATGGCCGGGCTTGTCCCGGCCATCCACGTCTGGCTGTCCAGCACCCTCCTAAACGTGGATGCCCGGGACGAGCCCGGGCATGACGGTGTGGAGGCATTTGCGCCCGCAATGACGGCGCTTACGTCGCCTTCCTCGCGAACGTCGCCTTGAGATTGTCGAATAACTCCACCTTCACGCCGTTGCGGCGCATGATGTAGCTCTGCTGGACCACCGAGAGCAGGTTGTTCCAGGCCCAGTAGATCACGAGACCTGCCGGGAAGCCCGCCAGCATGAAGGTGAAGATCAGCGGCATCCAGTTGAAGATGATCTGCTGCGTCGGATCCGGCGGCGTCGGATTCAGCTTCATCTGGAACCACATCGTGATGCCCATGATGATCGGCCAGATGCCGAGCGCGAGGTAATAGCCGAACACCGGAATCGTGGTCGGGTCGAACGGGATCAGCCCGAACAGGTTGAACAGGTTGGTCGGGTCCGGCGCCGAGAGGTCCTTGATCCAGCCGTAGAACGGCGCGTGCCGCATCTCGATGGTGACGAACAGCACCTTGTAGAGCGAGAAGAACACCGGGATCTGGATCAGCACGGGAAGACAGCCGGCGACCGGATTGATCTTCTCCTTGCGGTAGATCTCCATCATCTCCTGCTGCTGCTTCACCTTGTCGTCGGGATAGCGCTCCTTGAGCGCCTGCAGCTGCGGCTGGATCGACTTCATCTTCGCCATCGAGGCGTAGGACTTGTTCGCCAGCGGGAAGAACAACAGCTTCACGATCACCGTCACCAGCAGGATCGAGATGCCGAAATTGCCGAAGAAGCGGTAGAAGAAGTCGAGGCCGAGGAACATCGGCTTGGTGAGGAAGTAAAACCAGCCCCAGTCGATCAGCAGGTCGAACTGGTTGAGGCCAAGCGCCTTGTTGTAGCCGCCGAGGCCGGCGAGCGGGAAGTTGATGCCGACCACGCCGGCTTCCTTGGCGCCTGCGAACAGCCGCGCGTTGGCCGTCGCGGTGCCGCCGATCGCGACGGTGACGGGGTCGAGCAGATAGTCGGTCTGGTAGGTATGGACCTTGCCGACCGGGTTCGACGAGAAACGTGCCTGGAGCTGGGCGTTGGTGTCGGGCAGCAGCGCGGAGGCCCAGTATTTGTCGGTGATGCCGAGCCAGCCATTGGTGGCCTTGAAGTTCACCTGCTTGGCTTCGTCGATCTTGCTGTAGGCATATTCCTGCAGCCTGTGTTCGCCGAGATAGCCGATCAGGCCCTCATGCAGGATATAGTAGCCGGAGACATGCGGCGCGCCGTGGCGCGAGATCAGCGCGAACGGATAGAGCGTGACGGGGGCGTTGCCGACATTGCTCACCTCGTCCTTGATGGTGAAGAGATAATGGTCGTCGACGGTGATGGTGCGGCGGAAGGTCAGGCCGTCGCCGTTCTCCCATTTCAGCACCACCGGTGTCGACGGCGTCAGGCTGCCGCTGCCCTCCTGCTGCCAGACGGTCTGGGCATCCGGCATCTTTGCCGTCACGCCCGTCGCCGCAACCCAGCCGAACTCGGCGTAATAGGGCTCCGCCGTGCCCGACGGCGAATAGAGGACGATCGGCGGCGATTTCGGATCGACCGTCTCGCGATATTGCACCAGCGCGATGTCGTCGATACGGCCGCCCTTCAATGAGATGCTGCCGGCGATCCGCGGCGTCTCGATCTTGACGCGCGGGCTCGCTGCAATGGCGGTCTCGCGCGGAACGACCGCTTGGGGCTGGCTCGCGGCCGGCGTTGCCGGCTGGGCCGTACCGCCCGGCTGCGGCGCGGAGCCCGGCGTCGCCGGCGCGCCGCCTGGCGTCGCCGAGGCGGTCGGCTGCGGCGTCGTCTTCTGGAGCTCGGTCTGCGCCTGCTGCTGGGCGCGCTGCTTCTCCATCTGCGGCACGTTGTAGAAATACTGCCAGGCGATCAGCACCAGGCCGGACAGAATGACGGCGAGGATGGTATTGCGATTGTCGGTCATCTCGTTTGTCTCGTCATCAATCCGGTTTGCGGCTGGTCGCTGCGGCGTGACCCGGCCTCTGGCCGCGCGCCTTGGCCGTATGCCGCGCGGGCTTCGTGAACGCTATGCGCAGATCGTCGAGCATGGTGGCGAAGTCGCGCGAGAGCGCGTCTCTTCGTCCGACCAGGACATAATCGTGGTGGGGCTGCATCGATGTCGGATCGAGCCGCTTCACCAATTCGCGCAGCCGGCGCCGGATGCGATTGCGCTCGGGGGCGTTGCCGTTCTTTTTGGTGACGGTGAAGCCGATCCTGACAGGGCCGGAATCATCGCGGCGGCGACTTTGCAGGATGAACGCGGGACTATTCACCCGCGCGCCATTGGCAACGGCGAGGAAATCCGCCCGCTGCCTCAGCCGATCCATGATGAAATCCCAAAAAGGGGGTCCGGCTCAGGCGCTCAGACGCTTGCGGCCGCGGGCGCGGCGGGCGGCGAGAACCTTGCGGCCGCCGGCAGTGGCGAGACGGGCGCGGAAGCCGTGACGGCGCTTGCGCACCAGTTTGCTGGGTTGATAAGTCCGCTTCACGGGTTTTTCTCCGCTGACCGGGCAATTTGCCTGTAGAATTGATGGTAAAGTCCGGAAGATGCGGCCCAAAACGGGCCCTTTTCGGCCCCAAGAGAGCCGCTCCCGGTGTCGCACCGGGTCATCGCGGACAATTCGCGCGGCTTATAAGGGAGCGCCTTGTTTTCGTCAACGCCGCACAAGCGCGCGATTTTGGTGAATATCGCTGTTTGTGCGAGGTTTTTAACCCTTGAGGTAGCGACTCGCGCTAACAGCGCTTACATCCCACCTCGGCAGATTAGCGATCCGTAATTTGACCGGACATCGGCCGGGTCGCATCCTCCATCAGCCAAGGTCAAGAGGGGCGAGTTTCGTGGCAGCCACAGATCGCCAGCAGATCCAGGATCTGGATCAGCCGGACCAGCCGGCGATGCGGCCCCGCGGCTCGCGCGGGCTGGGGCTGTCCGGCAAGCTGCTGCTGCTCACCGTGCCCCTGGTGATGATCGCCGCCAGCCTGCTTTACGTGCCCGCCATCGCCAATTTCTGGGTCAACCGGCTCAACGACCGCGTTGCGGCCGCCAACACCGCGGCGCTGGTGCTGGATGCGGCGCCGCTCGGCATGGTCCCCGATTCGCTGTCGCGCCAGATCCTGAAAAGCATCAACGCCCGTGCGGTCGCCATCAAGATGGGCCAGCAGCGCCGGCTGCTCGCGAGCGACAACATTCCCGCCGCCATCGAGCATGACATCGACCTGCGCGACGTGACCGCCTGGGAGGCGATCACCGGCTCGTTCCGCATGATGCTGGAGACCGGCAACCAGGCCATCCGCATCGTCGGCCCCGGCGTCGGCAATGCCCAGTTCATCGAGATCGTCACCGACGAGCTGCCGCTGCGGCAGCAGATGTACCGCTTCTCCCGCAACGTCGTCGTGGTTGCGCTGATCATCGCGGTGCTGACCGCGGGCCTCGTCTATCTCGCGCTCCATTATCTCTTCGTGCGGCCGATGCGGCGGCTGACCGCGAGCCTGGTCGGCTTCCACGAAAATCCCGAAAGCTCGGCCGGCATCATCGTGCCGAGCCAGCGCAGCGACGAGATCGGGGTCGCCGAGCGCGAATTGTCGGACATGCAGCGCGACCTGATGTCGATGCTGCACCAGAAGAGCCGGCTCGCCGCCCTCGGTCTTGCCGTCTCCAAGATCAACCACGATCTGCGCAACCTGCTCGCCTCGGCCCAGCTGCTGTCGGACCAGCTCGCCAGCGTGCCGGATCCACGCGTGCAGCGCTTTGCGCCCAAGCTCGTGCGCTCGCTCGAGCGCGCCATCGCCTTCTGCCAGTCGACATTGTCCTACGGCCGGGCCCAGGAGGCCGCGCCCGACCGCCGCATGATCCTGATCGAGCCTGTGGTGATGGAGGTGCGGGAGACCGCGGGGCTCGCCAACGAGGCCTCGATCGCCTGGGTCGCTGCGATCGAGCGCGGGCTCGCGGTCGATGCCGACCCCGACCAGCTGTTCCGCGTCTTGCTCAACCTCGTCCGCAACGCCGCCCAGGCGCTCGAAAGCCATGCGGCGGGCGAGGGGCGTGTGCAGCAGATCCGGATCACCGGGAAGCGCGAAGGCGCCGTCGCGATTCTCGAGGTTTCCGACACCGGGCCCGGCGTCCCCCCGAAGACCCGGGAGCGCCTGTTCGAGGCCTTCCAGACCTCGGGTCGCCCCGGCGGCAGCGGCCTTGGCCTTGCCATCGCCGCCGAGCTGGTCCGCGCCCATGGCGGCGACATCCACCTGGTCGAAGGCACCATCGGCGCCACCTTCCGCATCGTCATCCCCGACCGTCCCGTGGAACTGCTCTCCATCCGCAACGAGCGGCAGAGGGCTTAAGTCGGCCGGCGGCCGACTGAAGCCGTCATTCCGGGGCGCGACGAAGTCGCGAGCCCGGAATCCATAACCACCAGCTGGGGTTATGGATTCCGGGCCTGGCCCTCCGGGCCATCCCGGAATGACGACGGTGAAGTCGAGATGCGCAAAAATCTCCCCATCCCGGACCTTGCCAATCGGGACAAGAGCGGTTAGTCAGAGCGCTCTTTCGCACCCCCTCCGGCTCCGCCGGGGGCTGCTTGCGGGCCCCGCCCGCACTGTCGCGAAAAACGCGCCCGTAGCTCAGCTGGATAGAGCATCAGACTACGAATCTGAGGGTCGGACGTTCGAATCGTTCCGGGCGCGCCAGCTTCTTCCGATGCCGGCAAAAGCAATGCAGTGTCCGGTCGCTCTTCCGAGATCGCGGATGGGGCGCGCCCTTGGAAATCAGATGAAGATATCGCAGGCATTCAAATTCGAGGCGGCACATCGCCTGCCGAACGTGCCGGAAACGCACCGGTGCAGCCGGCTGCACGGTCATTCCTATCGGGTCGAGGTTCAGTTGGAGGGACCCGTGGACCCGCACACGGGTTTCGTCGCGGACTTCTTCGATATTGAAGAATGCTTTGCCGGCGTCCTGGAGGCCCTGGACCACAGATGCCTGAACGACGTCGAAGGACTCGAGAACCCAACCGCTGAGAATATCGCGATCTGGATATGGGACCGGTTGGGCTCGCGTCTCCACCAGCTTTCCGCAATACGAGTTTACGAAACGGCGGACTGTTGGGCCGAATATCAAGGGCGGTGACGACAACCGCAAGCTGACCCGTTCAGCACGACCAGATCAAAAAGCGACCGCTGCCGGGGTGGCCCAATGGCTCCTGACGAAGTCCCGGATGTGCTCCGGCACGGGCGTGGTGTCGATGTCGCAACGCGTCTGGATTTCTTCCGCAAGCTCTCTCGACACGTCCTTCGACCAATGACCTAGCGGATCGAAGGCGACGATGCGGACGGGGTCGTTGAAACGGCCGGCGATCAGGTTCGAGATGACGGTTTCGATGTCAGTCCGCTCGACCTCGGTTTTCCGGCCGGCTCTGCCGGGCCGTCCGGCAATGTTGTCGAAGATCAGATAGACGATTCGATCTGCCGCATTCTGATGAGCCGCGCATGGGGCGGCCATCGACGTCAATCCATTTCCAGCCATACGCGTCTCCAATGCAATAGAGCCGGTAATTTGTCCGGACGGGACCCGCCTGAATTGATCAAGCGCAATGCTATGTACACGGGCCACTACGGTCCCGCATCAGGACCAAAGTACGATCAGGACCAAAGTATGATGACGCGCGGATCGCGCTTTGTAAGATCGGACACTGCCATTCGAGGGCGAGGAAGCCGCAATCGCGCTCGATCGAGCTCGTCCTTCAGGAGATGCTAATGGTGGCCTTTGCTGCGCTTCCTGTGGCTTACCGGATCCTTGCCGCGACTTTGGGCCGGTTCTGCTTGAGCCAGGCGACGGCCTCGGGTCCATCGACGACGCACTCGAAGGTTTCCCAGGTCGGGTCCTCCAGGGATTCCGCTTGCAGTCGCTTCGCCGCATACTCGACGAGGTCGTGCAAGCCTTCGTATCCTCGTCGATGCTCGAGGGACTCTGCAATCGCCGTGCTGGTCCATCCTCGTTGGGCCAAATCGATGATGCTCGGAGCATCAGCCTCGCTGAACCACGGCGTGGCATCGAACTCGATGCAGCGGACATTGTCGGCGGTATGGCAAGTGGCGTGGATCATTGGATTCCTCCGCTAGCATTGCATGTCTTGCACGCCCTCAGACTTTGACCAGGTCTCCCAGCAAGTTCGCCGCCACCATCAGCTTCGCGAGCGTCAGGCCGCCGGCGGCAATCTCCTCGACCGCCCGGCGGATGCGCGTCGCCTCGGGATGAGCTGCAAGCCAGGTCTCCGCGGCCTGCTGACCTGATTGGCCGATGGTCAGCATGTCCGCGGCCAGGCGTCTTTCGGCAGCTGCGATCAGGTCGACGGCGCGGTCGATGGCGAGGCGCTCGAAATGATCGCTGGCCGGCACGTTGCGCGCAGCGGCGGTGATGCGGTCGAGACGGAAATTGGCCTCGGCGGCAAAGAACGTCGCGGCCGCATCACCGATGCTGCGGCCGGTGCGCTCGGCGACCGTCACGATATCAGGCGCCGAGACCAGGGCGTCGAGGTCGGCCAGATCGCCGGCGAGTCCGGTCGGGACGCCGGCATCGATCAGGTCCTGCCGGCGCTTGCTGCGCGCGGCTTGCAAGTCCGGTGGCAGGGCGCTGTCGAGCGAGGCTGCGACCTCACGGACGGCAGGACCAAACCGAGCGATCACTGCACTGAGACCGTCCTTGAAATCGACATTGCGCACGTACCAGACCATGCGGGAGAGCAGGAGATCCTGGATCGCCGCGTAGAGGCCGAGCTGCAACTGGCCGTCGATGAGGGTGTCGAGCGCGTCGATCCCGTCATTGAGCCGCCTGAGCTCATAGATCGCGTCCACCGCCACCTGGGCCATGACGATGGTCGAGATATCGGCGTCGGTCTCGTCGGTCAGGCGTACGATGCAGGCCGGACCCCCGCGGTTGATCACGGCATTGACGAGACTGGTCGCGATGATCTCGCGTCGGAGGCGATGGTGCTCGACCGCGGCCGGGAATTTGTCGAGAATCTCGTGCGGAAAATACAGGGACAGTCTGCGGGCGAGATATGGATCGTCAGGCACGCCGGTTTCGAGCAGGTCACTGTAAAGCGTCAGCTTGGCATAGGCGAGCAGCACGGCAAGCTCCGGCCGTGTCAGGGCTTGGCCGCGTCGTGTGCGCTCGGCGATCGCAGCATCGTCAGGCAGGAATTCGACGGCGCGGCTGAGCAGGCTGCGTTGCTCGAGCGACTGCATCAGGCGGGTGAGGAAGCCGGTCTCGGCCATGCCCTTGCGTTCGGCGAGCGAGAGCGCCAGCGTCTGCAGATAGTTGTTGCGCAGCACCAGCGTACCGACTTCGCCGGTCATCGCGGCAAGCAGGGTGTTGCGGTCAGCCGGGCTGAGGCGTCCCTCGCGCTCGGGGCGCGCCAATGCGATCTTGATGTTGACCTCGAGGTCTGACGTATTCACGCCGGCCGAATTGTCGATCGCGTCGGTGTTGAGCTTGACGCCCTTCTGCGCCGCTTCGATGCGCCCGCGTTGGGTTACGCCGAGATTAGCGCCTTCGCCGATCACCCTGGCGCGAACGTCGGCACCGGTGATGCGGATCGCATCGTTGGCGCGGTCGCCGGCTTGATCGTCGCTCTCCGCCGACGACCGCACATAGGTGCCGATGCCGCCGAACCACAGGAGGTCCGCGCGCGCCTTCAGGATCGCCGTCATCACCTCGAACGGCGTTGCCTGCTCCTTGTCGAGATCGAGCAGGGTGCGCACTTCCGGCGCGAGCGGGATCGCCTTGAGAGAGCGCGAGAACACGCCGCCGCCCTGCGAGATCAGCGATTTGTCATATTCCTGCCAGCTCGATCGCGGCAGGTCGAACAGGCGCTTGCGCTCAGTGAAGCTGATCGCCGGGTCGGGGGAGGGATCGATGAAGATGTCGCGGTGATCGAACGCCGCAACGAGCTTCGTCGCCGGCGAGAGCAGCATTCCGTTGCCGAAGACGTCGCCGGACATGTCGCCGACGCCGACCACGGTGAAAGGCACGGTCTGAATGTCGGTGCCGAGCTCGCGGAAGTGGCGCTTGACCGCCTCCCAGGCGCCGCGCGCCGTGATCCCCATCTTCTTGTGGTCGTAGCCCTGGCTGCCGCCGGAGGCGAAGGCGTCGCCGAGCCAATGGTTCTTCTCGGCCGAGATCGCGTTGGCGACGTCGGAGAAGGTGGCGGTGCCCTTGTCGGCGGCGACGACTAGATAAGGATCGTCGCCGTCATTCCGCACGGTCAAGTCGGGCGGCACCACGATGTCGCCGTCGAGATTGTCGGTGAGTTCGAGCAGCGAGCGCACGAAGATGCGATAGGCTTCGGTGCCCTCCGCGAGCCACGCCTCGCGATCGGAAGGCGGCGGCAAGCGCTTGGGCACGAAGCCGCCCTTGGCGCCGACCGGCACGATCACGGCGTTCTTGACTTGCTGCGCTTTCACGAGGCCGAGGATCTCGGTGCGGAAATCCTGTGGCCGATCGGACCAGCGCAAGCCACCGCGCGCAACCTTGCCGAAGCGCAGGTGAATGCCTTCGACACGCGGTGAATAGACGAAGATCTCGTAGAGCGGTCGGGGAGGGGGCAGATCCTCGATCTTGCGCGCGTCGAACTTGAAGGAGATTACCGGACGCGGATGTCCGTCCGGGCCGAGCTGCCACAAATTGGTGCGGATGGTCGACTGCACCAGATTGGTGAAACGGCGCAGGATGCGGTCTTCATCGAGCGAGGCGACGGATTTGAGCTGCTCCTCGATCTCGGCAAGGAGAGTTATCTCGCGCGCCGAACGCTCGCGATCGGTCAGGACGAGGCGTGGATCGCGGCGGGCCTGGAACAGCGCGACGAGGTTGGCTGTGATCGCGGCGTTCTTGCGCAAGGTCTCCCACATATAGTCCTGGGTGAACGGTGCGCGGATCTGGTGCAAATAGCGCGACAGCGCCCGGATGGTCGAGACTTCCCGCCAGCCCAGGGCCGTGCGCAAGATCAAGGCATTGTACCCGTCGGATTCGGCGCGATCGGTGACCACCGCCATGATCGAGGCCTCCAGGCGATGGCTGAAGTCCCGGCTGATCTCGATCGGCTGGCCGTCGCTGGTCTCGATCGTCATGTCGTGCAGCCAGACCGGCTCGGGCCTGTTGCCGGGCACGATCTGATAGGTGCGTTCGTTGACCACGCGCAGGCCGTGATTTTCGATCACCGGCACGCGGTAGGACAGCGACAGCGGCGCGGCATCCGAAAACACCCTAAGGCCGAAGCGCCTGGGATCATCGTCCTCGAAGCGGTGAACCGAAATCGTCACCGGGCGGGCCGGTGTGAGCTTCTCGATGGTGGCGATATCGGCGACCGCCTGTTCTACCGTGGAAGCCTCGGTATAGCCGCCGCTAAAGGCCTGGACGTAGCGATTTGCGAGCATGCGCGCCCGCATGCCGTCGGTCGACGCAGCCAGCGCGGCCTTCAGCTTGTCGGCCCAGGTCGCGGCAATGGCGCTGATCCCTGCTTCCAGCGTGGCGCGCTCGACGGCGGGAGTCTTACCTTCATAGCGTCCGATGATGTAGTGGACGCGCGCCAATGCGCCTTCGGGGAAGGACACGTAGGAGGCCGACAGTGTCCCCTTGTAGCTCTGCGACAGGAAGGCGCCGACGCGCATGCGCACGTCGGTGTCGTATTTGTCACGCGGAATGAAAACGAGGATGGAAACGAAGCGATCGAACTTGTCGACCCGCGCCAGCGCCCGGACGCGGGGGCGCTCATAGAGGATCAGGATCTCCATGACGAAATCGAAGAGGGTATCGATGTCGATCTGGAATAGTTCGTCGCGCGGATAGTCTTCGAGAATGTGCTGGAGAGCCTTGCCAGAATGGCTGTTCGGGTCGAAGCCGGCGCGCTGGAGCACCCGCGATACCTTGTGGCGAACATAGGGGATCTGTCGTGCCGAGCGCGTGTAGGCGCCCGAGGTGAACAGGCCGACGACTCGCAATTCACCCTCGAGCCGGCCGTCGGGCGTATAGAGCTTGATGCCGACATAATCCATCCGGATGCGGCGATGGACGCGGCTGCTCACGTTGGCCTTGATGACGATGAGCAGGGTCGGCTCGCGCATGAACTCGCGAATCTCCGGCGTCATCACCACCATTTCGCTGCCGCGGCGCAGGACCTTCACATCGGGATCTCGGAGGATGCCGAGGCCCTCGGCGGTCGTGATGTCGTCCGACGCGTCGCGGCCGGGCGAGAAGCGATATTCGCGCACGCCGAGAAAGGTGAAATTGTCGGCGCACAGCCATTGCAGGAACTGGTTGGCCTCGGCGACGTCGTCGATCGGAAGCGGCGGCGGATTGGACGAGAACGTCTTGACCGCGTCCTCGACGCGGTCGCGCATGGCGCGCCAGTCCGCGACGCAAGCGCGCACGTCGTTCAACGTCCTGGTGAGGCCGTCAATCAGCCTCTCGCGGTCCGCGTCGGCGTCCAGGCGGGTGATGTGGAGGTGAATCAGGCTCTCTCGCGCGCCCTTTGCCCCTTCCGGCAGTGCCTCGCCGTAGAAGCGCAGGAGCTTGCCCCCATCATCGCGCTCCACCGCGATGATGGGGTGAGCGACGAGAGTGACTTCGATGCCCTGCTCGGTGAGCTCCGCCATAGTGGAATCGAACAGGAAGGGCATGTTGTCGTTGAGGATTTCGAGCACGGAGATCTCGCGCCCGTCCGGCATCAGCGGATTGACGACGCGGATATCGGCACGCCCCGCCGTGCGCCGCTGCACATGCTCCCAGGCTTGCTCCGCGAGGAAGGCAAGCGAGGAGGCATCGCAACTGGCGAGGTCCTCGACATTGGTGAAGGCGAACAGAAGCTCGGCAAAGGCCCGGGGGGCCTTGCCCGGCTGCACGCTTCCTGCTGCCTCGTGGATCAGAGTTGCCCGGGCCTTGTCGTCACGCCAAGCCATAGCGTCCTCCATTTCCCAGCCGACGGGCCGCAATTACGGTCGGGCATCGTTCTTGGAGTGCGCCTCTTCGAGCGCATCTTCTTGACCGCGATTCAATCGCTTCGGCGAAATCTTCGGTCTTGCGGCCTCGACGATATTAGCATTCCGCAGCCGTCATGGCGCGGGGAGTTGTGAGGCGCGATTTGGGGGCGGAAAACCGGTGACCGATGACCATCGCGTCATTTGGTGCTCTGCAAAATGACGAGGAATTTCAATTGTGTATGAGTTCGTGATTTTATTCTGAATGGCGCGCATTTGCGATAATAAGGAGTCGCATGCGCACAATCGATCGTCTGTTCTCCTGCCTCGCTCTGTTTGTTGCTGTCGCCGCGCCGGTGCTTCCCGCGCGCGCGGCTGAGACCTGCCCGTTCATCAGCGCAAAGGAGCTCGCCGCCGCGATGCCGGCGCTGAAATGGTCTCTGATCTCGAATCAGGACGGCCGCGGCTGCATCTACCAGGCCGGGCGCGGCGACACGATGATGCTGAGCGTGTTCCGCAATGCCGACAAGGACCGTGCCAGGGAATTGTACGCAACCTTCGTCAAGACGCTCAGTGAGCGAATGCCGCTGAGCGCTGTGGCCGGGATCGGCGACGAAGGCCAGGGCGGAACGAGCGCCGCCGGCGCCGAGCGGCAGGAGGCCTCGGTCGTCGCTCTGTCCGGCGACTACATTCTGCAGATCAGCGTCTATCCGATCGGCCGGCGCGCCGACGATGCGCTGCTCGGACCGATCACCGAAGCCGCACGCATTGCCATCGCCAGCGTGAGCAAGAGCAGCGAGCGTTTTGGCACTTGCGAGTGGCTCACGGCCGCCGATGCCGACGGCTTTCTCGACAACGGCACGCTGACGGTGCAGCGCACCGGCGCGGGCAGCTGCATGATGTTCGATCGCGAGGCCAACACCATGACGGTCGCGGTGATCGCGATGTCGCGCGACACCGTCGTCGGCATGATGAAGCGCGCGGGCCCTTGCACGCATGTGGCGATTCCCGAGCTCGGCCGCGAAGCCTTCGGCGAGCATTCCTGCACCAAGGGCAACGGCAACGCCGTCACCATCTATGTCTGGAAGAACGGCCGGCAGGCGTCGATCGTGTTCGCACCAGTCAAGCCGCATCCGGAGTCCGGCTCGGTCGAGCGCCTCAAGGCGGTCGCCGCGCGGGTGTACGGGAAAATGTGACGGGGCTGGGTGACCGCCCAGCGGCCCCGGCTTTCACCGCAGGCCCTGCTCGTCGATCAGGATGCGATGGATCTCGATGCGCTCGGGTAGCTCGATCAGGAACTCCGCGTCGCGGGCGAGATGATGGACCTTGGTCGGCTCGCCCTTGGTGAAGGCTGTCATGGCCGCGATGTCGGCCCAGTAGGAGATCGTCGTGAACCACGTCTCCTCGTCGCGGTCCTCGCGCAATTGCTGAACGCCGAGCGCGGTCTTGAGCAGCGGCGGGATGCCTTCGGCTTGCAGATAGGCCTGGTAGGCGTCGGCGATGTCGCGGCGGGTACGGCCGCGCCAGATGCGGGCGATGGTCGGCTGGGTCGGCATGGCATGATCTCCTTGCTGCCGAACGCTGCGCGCCGCTTTCTCGTTCCAGCGTCTCCATGTCACGGCCAGCGGCGGCCGCAGCTGGAACCTGGCGCTGGCCGGTCTGGCGAATCGGCGGCCGGTTCTTGACCGGCGCCGCCGCAGCATTTCCACATCATTGATCTGAAACAATGATGGTCTTCGCCACAAATGCTAGGGCGAGTCGCGAGGTCGCGTGCGAGGCTCCCCAGGCCGGTCAAGATACTCTCCGTGCGTGATGCAAATCCGAGGGCTCAATGGGACGACTGCTGAATATCGTGACGCCGCTGCACACTGCGACCAAGCGCGACTACATGGGCCGCATGAACGACGACAAGATCGGCTGCTCGCTGAAGGCGCGGGAATACGAGGCCGATTATTGGGACGGCGACCGCCGCTTCGGCTATGGCGGCTACCGCTTCATCGAGGGGCGCTGGGCCCCGGTCGCCAAGGCGCTGATCGAGACCTACGGCCTGAAGGATGGATCGAGCGTGCTCGACGTCGGCTGCGGCAAGGGTTTTCTGCTCTACGAGATGCAGAAGATCCTGCCGGGCCTGAAGGTCACCGGCTTCGATATCTCCAAGCATGGTCTTGCCAATGCGCACGAGCAGGTGAAGCCGTATCTGTTCAACTATCGCGCCCAGGACGTCTATCGCTATGGTGACGACAGTTTCGACCTCGTCATCTCGCTCGGCACCCTGCACAATCTCAGGCTCTACGAGCTCGATGCCGCGCTCAAGGAGATCGAGCGGGTCGGCAAGAACAAATACGTCATGGTCGAGGGCTACCGGAACGTCGCCGAGCTGCACAATCTCGAATGCTGGGCGCTGACGGCGGAATCCATCCTGCACACCTCGGAATGGATCTGGCTTTACGGCAAGCTCGGCTACACCGGCGATTACGAATTCATCTATTTCGAGTGACCGGGCGCGCGATCCATGGACATCAAGACCGCAAAGGCCGCGATCCTCGTCGAATCCGGCAAGCCGCTGATCGTCGACGAGTTCGATCTGCCTGACAGGCTCGAGCACGGTCAGGTGCTCGCCCATGTGCACACGTCGAGCATTTGCGGCGCACAGATCAACGAGATCGACGCCGTCAAAGGCGTCGACAAATTCCTGCCGCACCTGTTGGGGCACGAGGCGCTGGCGACCATCGTCGAAACCGGGCCTGGCGTCGTCTCCTGCCAGCAGGGCGACACCGTCGTCATGCATTGGCGCCCGGGCAAGGGCATCCAGTCCAACACGCCGGTCTATGCCTGGCGCGGCAAGCGCCTCAACGCCGGCTGGGTCACCACCTTCAACGAATACGCCGTGGTGTCGGAAAACCGCGTCACCCCCGTTCCTGATACGATCGATCGCACCAGCGCGCCGCTGCTCGGCTGCGCGGTGACGACCGCGCTCGGCGTCGTCAACAACGATGCGCAGATCGCGATCGGCGAAGCCGTCGTCGTGTTCGGCGTCGGCGGGGTCGGCTTGAACATCGTGCAATTCGCCGCGATGGTCGGCGCCTGGCCGGTCATTGCGATCGACCGCCTCGACAACAAGCTGGCCATGGCGAAGGATTTCGGCGCCACCCACCTCATCAATTCCGAGACCGTGAAGGATGTGGCCGCCGAGGTCCGGTCCATCACGGGGGCCGACGGACCCGACAAGGTCGTCGAGACCACCGGCGTCAAGACTCTGATCGAGCTCGCCTACGAGATCACGGCCAAGAAAGGCCGCTGCATCCTCGTCGGCGTGCCCCGCGAGAAGGCCGAGATCTATACCCTGCCGTTGCACTTCGAGAAGGTGCTGAAGGGCTCGGAAGGCGGGCAATGCCAGCCTGCGCGCGATATCCCGCGCCTGGTACGTCTCGGCGACGCCGGCAAGGTGAGCTACCGCGGCATCGTGACCCACGAATTCGCGCTCGACGACATCAATGCCGCCCTGGATCTGATGCGCGGCGGCACGTCGGGACGGATCCTCCTGAACATCAGCTGAGCGCTGCGCTCGCCGCGCACGCGCGGGTCACTAATCGATCTCCGCCTTGGTCTTCAGTCCGGGCAACACGGTGCGGACGTGCTCGGCCAGCGTCGTCGCCAGCAGCGAGGGCTTCGCCTCCGAGAATTCGAGCGCGATGCCGATGGTCGGAAGCAGGGGCAGTCCGGCCGAGACGACGTGAAGATCGAACGGAACGGCGGTTCGTGTCAGGACGCTGATCGCATGACCGGACCGCGCGATCGCGATCAGGCCGGCGAGGCTGTTGCTCGCGTAGGCGACCCTGTAGCGCCGATTGACCGCGTCCATCGCGGCGCAGGCGGCCCGGTAGTCCAGGCTCATCGGCGCCGCCAGCGCCAGCGGCAGCACATCCTGCGTCAGTATTTTCGGTTCGGCCTCGTTCGCGACCCAGACGAAGCGCTCCTCGCGGATCACCTCGCTCGCTCCGGCATCGGACAGCGAGACCAGCGCCATGTCGATCTGGCGCCGCACCAGCATCGGGCGCAGCTCGGAGGTCGGTGCGCAGACCATGCGCAGCTCGACATGGGGATGCAGCGCGCAGAACCCCTTCAGCAGCGCCGGCAGGAAAGCGATCGAATAGTCCTCCGGGCAGCCGAGGCCCAGCGTCCCCTTGAGACTCGCGCCGCTCATGTCGGCGAGAATCTCGTCGTGCTGCGCCAGCAGCGTCTCGGCGTGGGCGAGCAGTTTCTCGCCGGCCGCGGTCAGCCTCATGCCGGATCCGCTGCGGTGAAACAGCGGCTGCGTGATCGTCTGTTCCAGCCGTTGCATCTGCATGCTGAGCGCGGACTGTGTCCGGCCAATCTGCGAGGCCGCCAGGCTGATCGAGCCGGTGCGGGCCACGACGACGAAATTCCTCAGAAGCGTGAGATCCAGCATCGACATCAGGAAGATTGATATCCAGATTGAATTATATCAATTAGCCTGAAGTCAAATTCTTGACTAGAGGTCAGACGTCCCAAGCGCAGGTGGCTGTCATGACCTTGAATGCCGATCCCGATTTCTGGGCGTCCGCCAACACGCATCTGACCCGCTATGGGCCGAGTTTCGAACCCGTCATCATCGAGCGTGCGGCCGGCAGTTTCGTCTACGACGCCGACGGACGCGCCATCCTCGACTTCACCTCGGGTCAGATGAGCGCCGTGCTGGGGCACACGCATCCCGACATCGTCGCCACGGTCGCACGGCAAATGGGGGCGGTCGCTCATCTCTTCAGCGGCATGCTCTCGCGTCCGGTGGTGACGCTAGCCGAGCGTCTCGCTGCGCTTGCGCCCGGTCTCGACCGCGTGCAGCTGCTGACGACAGGCGCGGAAGCCAATGAAGCGGCGATCCGGATGGCCAAGCTCGTCACCGGCAGGCACGAAATCGTCGCCTTCGCGCAAAGCTGGCACGGCATGACCGGCGCGGCGGCGTCGGCGACCTACAGCGCGGGCCGGCGCGGTTATGGGCCGGCCGCGGTCGGGTCGTTCGTCATTCCCGCGCCGAACGCCTATCGGCCGCGCTTCAGGAACGTCGACGGCAGCAACGACTGGCAGACCGAGCTGGACGATGCGTTCGCACTGATCGACAGCCAGTCGACCGGTAATCTGGCGGCCTTCATCGCCGAGCCGATCCTCTCCAGCGGCGGCATTCTGGAACTGCCGCTCGGCTATCTCGCGGCCTTGAAGCAAAAATGCCAGCAGCGCGGCATGCTGCTGATCCTCGACGAAGCTCAGACCGGAATCGGCCGCACCGGGCACATGTTTGCCTTCGAGCGTGACGGCGTGGTGCCTGATATTCTCACGCTGTCGAAGACGCTCGGCGCCGGTCTGCCGCTCGCCGCCGTCATGACGACAAAGGCCATCGAGCAGACCGCGTTCGAGCGCGGCTTCCTGTTCTACACCACGCATGTCTCCGATCCCTTGCCCGCCGCGATCGGCGTCACGGTGCTCGACGTGGTCGCGCGCGACGGGTTGGTGGCGCAGGCAACCGCCAGGGGCAACAGGCTCCGGGATGGATTGCTGTCGCTGCAGCAAAAGTTCGAATGCATCGGTGACGTCAGGGGCCGCGGGCTTCTGCTCGGTCTCGAAATCGTCGTCGACCGGCAGTCTAAGACGCCGGGGTTTGAACTCGGCGCGCGGATCATGGAGGAGACCATGCGTCGCGGTCTCAGCATGAACATCGTCAAGTTGCCCAGCATGGGCGGCGTATTCCGCATCGCGCCGCCGCTCACGGTGTCCGAGGCCGAAATCGATCGCGGTCTCGAGATCATGTCGGAGGCGATCCAGGCTGCTGCGACGACGCACTGATCGGCGAAAGGCCTGACCGGATGCAAATCGCCAGGACATATGGGCGTCCGACGCTGTTCTCGCGGCACGGTATGGTCGCCGCCGCGCATCCGCTCGCGGCACAGGCCGGTGCACGAATCCTGATGCAGGGCGGCAATGCGTTCGATGCGGCCGTCGCCACGGCGGCCGCCCTCAACGTGGTCGAGCCGTTCATGTCGGGGCTTGCCGGGTTTGGACTGGCCACGATCTGGGTGGCGATCGAGCAGCGCATTCGCGTGCTCGACTTCGCTCCGCCGGTGCCCGCAAGCTTCCCGGTCGGCAGATACACCAGCAGATTCGAGCTCGAGCGCGGTCCGCAGGCGGCCTCGACGCCCGGCAATCTCGCGGGCTGGTGCGAGCTGCTCTCGCGCTATGGACGCAAATCGCTTCCAGACGTCTTTGCGCCGGCGATCACGCTGGCGCGCGACGGCTTCGCGCTCTCGGACTTCGGTGTTGATGAGATCAACGAGCAGGTGCCGCTGCTCGAACCCTGGCCGGAGCTGCACGCCGCACTGGTCAGGAACTATCTCCCGGATGGAATGCCGGTGAAGCTTGGCAGCATCGTCGCGCAGCCTGATCTCGCGCAGACTCTTGCCGAGATCTCCGAATTGGGGCCCGAGTATCTGTATGGCGGCAAGCTCGGCCGGCGGATCGTGGACTATCTCGCCACGCTCGGCGGCAGCCTGACGCTGGACGATGTCATCGCCGTCAAGCCGCATTGGTTCGATCCCCTGACCGTGTCCTATCGCGGGCTCGAGCTTCACGTCCCGGCGCAGCAATGCGGCGGCTTCCAGTTCGCCCTGACCCTCAAGATCCTTGAAGGCTTTGACCTCGGGCGTCTGCCGAAGGACGGCGCCGATCATCTCGATACGGTCTATCGCGCGATCCGTCTCGCCGCCGGCGAGCGCATCGCCCACGGCGATCTGGGACCGGATCAAGCCGCTGGAGCAATGTCCGACGCGACGATCGCGCGGCTTCGCCAGCGTGTGAGCGACCGCCGGCCGATCACGGGCCCGACAGAGCAATGGATGCCGCAGGATCGTGCCGATCCCGGCCACACCACCTCGTTCTCGATCGCCGACGCCGAAGGCAATCTGGTCTGCATGACGCAAAGTCTCGGCAGCCCGTTCGGCAGCGGCGTCGTGGTGCCGGGGACCGGCGTTTGCCTCAACAATCATCTGCATTGGGCCGACGTGCAGCCGGGAAGCCCGAACCTCGCCAGGCCGGGCGACGCGTTGCCCGTGACGATGGCACCGTCGATTGCGACGCGCGGCAGCCGTCCGGTGCTCGCGCTGGGGACGCCCGGCAGCTACGGCATCCCGCAAACCCAGGCCCAGGCTTATGTGCAGCACATCGAGTTCGGCCTTCCGCTGCAGCAGGCGATCGAGGCGCCGCGTTCACGGCTGTGGGACGGCCGCTTCATTCAGGCAGAGAACCGCATCGCGCCGGAGACCATCGCCGAACTGAAGCGCCGCGGCCACGAGATCGAGATTTTGGACACCGGATGGACCATGCTCTGCGGAGGCATGCAGGCCGTCGCGCTCGATCCGGTGACCGGCGTGATGACGGGTGCCGCCGATCCGAGGCGGGACGGGTATGTCATCGGCTTGTGAGCGGACGCACATCGCGGCGAGCGCAGACAGCGCGTGGCTGGCCGCGTCTCGTTAACGAAGCGTTCACCGCCCAAGGCCAGCCCAGCCGTAACCGCCGGTTAACCATGGATATTTACGGTGTAGCAAGCCTCTGAGCTATGACTGTCAGTTGATTTCGAGTCCAACCCATGGCGTTCGGTAGCCGGCCATCTCCGCGAAGCATCGCCCCGACGGAGCAAGCGGCTTCGTGGGAAGCGCCGCGGGCTGCGAAGGCGAAGCCTGACGGCGCCGCGCCGGGCCTGACCAAGGGATCGCTGACCGTCTCCGGCACGCTGTCCTTCCTGCGCGAGAATGGCCGGCGCATTCTGACGCTGGCCCTGGCGCTGTTCGCCCTCGGCGTCGTCGCTCTGATGATCCTTCCGGTCCGCTATGCCGCGACGGCGCTAGTCGTGCTCGATCCGCGCGAGCTGCGCGTGACCTCGGATCAGGACGTGCTGCCCGGCATCGGCCAGGATGCCGCGGCGCTGCAGAGCCAGATCGAGATCGCCAAGTCCGACGGCTTCCTCCGTCCTTTGATCGAGCAGCTCAAGATCGCGGACGATGAGGACGTCGCGGGCGGCTATACCGACATGACGCGCCTGCTCGAGAAATTCCGCAACCGGCTCGAGATCACCCGGCGCGGGCTCACCTACGTCATTGCGATTTCCTTCACCTCGAACCGGCCGGATCGCGCGGCTTACTATGCCAATGCCATCGCCGAGGCCTTCGTCGCCAGCCAGGGCCGCGTCCGCACCGAGGCGACGGACGAGGCGGCCGGCTGGCTCCAGGACCGGCTGAAGACGCTGAGCGAGCGCCTGCGCGCCTCGGAAGACGCCGTCGCCGCCTTCCGGCTCGAGCACAACATCGTCAATGCCGGCAAGGAATCCACCACGCAGCAATTGCGGGTGACCGACCTGACCCAGCAGGTCTCTGCCGCCCGCGCCCGCACCGAGGAGGCCAAGGCGCGCTACGAGCAGGTGCAACGCGACGTCAAGGCCAATGTCGAAGGGCCGGTGAAGCAGGATCTCCTCAGCATGCTGCGCGCGCAGCGCTCGGCCCTGAACGACCAGATCGCGCAGAAGAAGGCGGTCTATGGCGACCGCCATCCCGACCTTGCGATCTCCTACAGCCAGCTGGCGGACATCAACCGGCAGATCGAGATCGAGCGAAAGAAGAACATCGACACGGCGAAGTCCGAATACGAGGCCCAGCTGGAGCAGCAGAACGCGCTGGAAAAGCAGCTCAAGGCGGTCGAGACCAAGATGCTGCGCGACGGCCAGGCGCTGGTGAAGCTGCAGGAGCTGCAGCGCGACGCCGATGCCAACCGCAACATCTACGAGCAGTTCCTGTCGCGGTTCAAGACCACCAATGAGCAGCGTCAGCTGCAGGCCTCGCAAACCAAGATCGCCTCGGTTGCGATTCCGCCGTTGCGCTCGACGCGTCCGCCGCTCGCTTTGCTGCTTGCGGCGCTGGCGATCGGCTCGCTGCTGACCTCGACCGCCGCCGTTGCGGTGACGACGAGCCTGTCCGCCGACAAGCCCGAATCCGTTCAGGCGCCTGCCTCACGTGAAGCGGAGGAGGCGCCCGGCCCGCAAGTTTCCCCTTCGGCCGCCGCTGCGCGCCCAGCCGAGGCGATGCCCCGCCTTCCTGTCTGGGCGCGCATCCCCGAGCTGGCGCCAGGCGCCGGAATCAACACGGTCTGGCAGAGACCGGTCAGCGCGTCGGCCGAGCTCGATCTCGGCCCTCATCTGCGGCCACTGCTCGAACGCATCGACCGCCTGCCGGTGCGCGGCTGCAAGGTCGCGCTGGTCTTGTCGGTCGGCAAGAGCGCCGGTGGCAACACCGTGGCGCGCTCCCTCAATCGCGCGGCCGTGAGCCTGGGCATGATGAGCGTGCTGATCCGCCTCCAGGCGGAATTTGCAGGCGCCCAGCCGCCGGTGACCGAATGGCAGGACGGCTCGACCACGGCGGGACTTCAGTCGATCGACGAGCTGCTCAGTGCCGGGCGGAAGGGGGATGCGCGGCCCGAGGACGATATCCGCTCGGAGTTCGACCTGATCGTCGTCCACGCCGGCAATCTCGCCTTGCAGCCCGACGCCATTGCCCTGGCCGCCCACGCCGACCTGATCGTCCTGGTGGCGCGCGCCGGCGAGCTTGGTTCGTCCGCGATGCGCAGGGTGACCGCGGCGCTGTCGAGATACGCGGCCGTGCCAACCGGCCTCGTCGTCAATCACGTGCCCGCCGGTTCAATGGCACCTCAGCCCGACGGTGGCGCTCTGGGCCTTGCGGTGTGACGATGACAGCCTTGCGCCGCCGTCTGCTGGCTGCGGCGATGCTGGTGTCGATCGCGGCCGGCCGGCCGGTGTTCGCCGAGGATTGCGTGCCCCTGCCGTCGACGGTTTCCCCCGAGCGGCTTGCCGCGCTCTCGCGCGGCTTCAACGCCGACGGCTGGATCAACGGTGCGCCGCCGAGCCGCGCGCTGCTGCAGCAGCTGCGCAAGGCCGGCATGAGCCATGTCCGCCTGCCGGTGCCGGCGGAGCGCGTGATGCCGCGCTTTGCCGCAACGGACGAGCGCGCGGCGACCCTGCGCGTGCTCGACAGCGCGTTGAAGCAGCTGACCTCGCTCGGCTATTCCAGCTCGGTCGACCTTCATCCGGGCGAGCGCTTCAATCGCCTGCACAAGGATGATCCGGATGCGGCGATGGGTGAGATGCAGGAGGCCTGGCGCGGACTTGCAGAGGTCATTCGATCCCATCCTGCCGATCGAATCTTCGCCGAGCTGCTCAACGAGCCCGATATCGAAGCGGACAGATGGCAGAAGGAGGTCGAGGCGCTCGCCGCGTTCGTTCGCGGGTTGCTGCCCACCACCACGCTCATCGTCGGTCCGGTCAACTGGCAGCGCGCGGACTCGCTGCCGCGGTTTCGTCCGCTGGCGGACCCTGACGTCGTCTACGCCATCCATTTCTACGATCCGATGGTGTTCAGCCATCAGGGCCATTGGGACGCGCGCGATCCGCTGCACGACATCATGGATCTGCCTTACCCGATCAATGCGGGCGATCCCAAGGTTCAGGCGCTTCGGCAGGATTTGCAGGCGAGGGGCGCGGTCAAGGCGCTCGCCATGCTCGATACCGCGATTGCCGCCGCCAAGGACAAGCCGGGGGCCGATCGCTGGCTCGCGCCCGCGCTCGCATGGCAGCAGCAATTTTCGCGGCCGATCATCGTCAACGAGTTCGGCGTGTTGAAAGCCGGCGCCCCCAGGCAGAGCCGGTTGCGCTGGCTGGCGGAGGTCACCGCCTATGCCCGCGCACATTGCTGGGGCTGGGCGCATTGGGAACTGGCGCAGGGCTTTGGTCTCGTCGATGCCAGAACCGGCAAGCCCGATCCCGACGTGATGCGGGCGCTGCTCGGAGCGCCCGGCCGGCTTGAAAGGTCTCCCGCCGCGCGCGGTGATCGTTAACGGATCCTTACCCCTCGCGCGGCTATCGTGTCCCGGCGCGATGCCAAAGGACCATTGATGAGCGCCGGGTACTCACCGCAAGGCCACAGCGTGCAGACCGCGCCGTCGCCTCCGGCCTGGCGCGAGCTGGCCGTGACCTTCTGCGTCGCCATCGCGACGATCGGCTCTGCGCCGGTTCTGCACCTCGCCAATCCGGCCCTGGCCATCACCGTCGAGGTCCTGATCGGCATCGCCATCGTCGTTGCGGTCCCGACCTCCGCGCCGGCCGTCGCGATCTTCGTCCTGTTCTTCCAGAACCTGTTCGTCTCCGTGCTGTCGCCGCTGGTCCCGCTTCCGTCCGATCTCGACTTCATCAAGGGCTACAATTTCCTGGTCTGCTCCGTGATGTGGCTGGCGACGTTCGGGCTTTACGTGCTCGGCCGCAGGAGTCAGTCGAGGGAAATCAATCAGATCATGCGCTGGGGCGTCTTCACCCTCGCAGTCGTCTCGCTCTATTTCGCGATTGGGTTCGTCCAGGATGGACAGCCGGCGGCGGTCTATTTGCGCAACATCGTCCTGCCGCTGTTTCTGTTTCAGCTGTCGCTCCTGACCGCGGCAACCTTTGAGGTGCGCATCACGCCGTTCCTGGTCGCGCTCGCGGTCATCCTCATGCTGTGCGGCTATGTCGAGCTGGTCTTGCGCGATGTCTGGCTGGCCGTCACCAACGGCCATACGTTCTGGGGCTTCGACGAGCTCAAGGCGACCCATTCCGGCGTCTGGGAGGCCCAGATGCGGCAGACCGGCAACGTGCCGGTCACGCTCAAGGATCGTTTCAGCTTCGACTTCCTGAACACGCCTTTGCTCGAAGGCTTCGGCCTGTCGAAGATGCTGCGCATCAACGGTCCGAACATGCACCCGATCAGCTTCGCCTATGGGATCGGCTTTCTCGCCCTGTTCCTGTTCTCGGTCGGACGCCCGCTGCTCGCCCTGGCAGCCCTGCCGCTGCTGGTCTTTTGCAGCGTGAAGGGAGCGCTCATCACCGTCGTCTTCGTGGCTGCGGGCTGGATCGGGACTCGCCTCATCGGTGCCGTAGCGACGTTGTTGCTGGGGTTCGCCGGCATGATCGCCTTTGCGATCCTGGCGATCCGCCTCGGCCTGCAGATCGGCGACTATCACGTCATCGGCTTGATGGGCGGTCTCGACGGATTCGTGCAGAGACCTTACGGCCGTGGCCTCGGCATCGGCGGCAATCTGTCGGAGAGCTATTTTTCCATCGACTGGAGCGCTGCGCAGGCCGCCGGCACGATCGACGGCGCGGTCGAAAGCGCGATCGGCGTTCTCTTGTACCAGATGGGAATCGCGGCCTTCGTGCCGCTGGCCTTCTATTTTGCGATGGCCCTCAAGGCCTGGCGCCTGTACGCCTCCTCCGGATATCTGACCCAGGGCCTTGCCGGTTTCGGCGTCCTGGTCGTTGTACTCAACGGATTGTTTCAGGAAGAGGCCCTGTTCGCGCCGCTCGCGCTGGGCCTGATGCTCTCGCTCGCCGGCCTCGTCATCGGCAGCCATGTGAGGGTGCAGACAGTTGCGAACGAGGATGCCGAGCCCGTTCGGCTCACCGGCTTCCAGCCCGTCACGTAGGCTGCCGGCGCGCCAACGGTTCTGCTCGCCCCGTGCTTGGACCGCGCGTTATCAAGGAACTTCCATTTTTTCCCGGCGTTGAACAGGACCCGCACAAGCGGCCGAAGCACGCGATGAAGAATTTTTCCAACGCCGAATTTTCTCCCGAGGTGATCGAGATCATGACGACCGCGCTGGAAGCTGCCGTTGCGACCCTGCCGGACCCCGTGCATTCCTCGCACGTCAACGCGCTCGCCGAATCCATCCTGCGCACCGCCAGCGCAGGCGAGCGGAACGTTGCCGACCTGCAAAGGATCGCCCTGATGGAGCTGCAGCTGGCGCCGCGCAAGTGACGAGGCGAACATGAAGACACTGATTGCCGCAATCATCGCGCTTTGTGCGACATCATCATTTGCCTCGGCAAACGGCTGGAGGGCGTACCGCATCCCGGAATCCGCAACCTCGGTCGACATTCCCACCTCGATCTTTACCGAGCCGGCCGGGAAGCCCGACGGATATGGGCAGCAGTTTCGCAGCCACGACGGCAGTGCGGACCTCACCGTTCAGGCCGTCGAGAACCAGCAAGGCCTGTCGCCGGCCGAATTCCTGGCCCGGAAGAATCCGCCGACAGGGATCATTTACAAGCGGATCACGTCGAACTTCTTCGTGGTCTCGAGCATCAAGCGCGACAAGATTTGGTACGACCGGTGCAATTTCTCGCGGGGCTATGTGCACTGCGTGCTGATCAATTATCCAGCCGCCCAGAAGCAGCGATGGGATGCCGTCGTGACCCGCATCAGCCGCAGCCTGCGTGCTGGTTGAGCCGGCTCACAAGACGGAAAAGTCACAAGACGAAAAAGAGCTGCCCGGGCACGCCGGGCAGCAGGTCGTGAGGAATAGAGCCGCGCGTATTTGCGTCTAGCGCGCGGTCGTCGATGTGGTCGACATGGTCGGCTTCGAACCCGGCGTATGCGACATCGTCTTGGTGGTCGAGCCGACTTGCTCGCCGGCCTTGACCTTGGTGCGGGTGTGCGAGCGGCTGAACGTGCCGCCGTCATGAGCCTGGGCGCGGGCGTTGGAGTTGAGCACCGGGCCGTTGCCCTTGTTCATGCTGACGCCGGTCTGCGTCTTGCCGCTGGCGGCAGCCGCGCTTCCGCCGGCGGCGATCGAGGAGCCGGTGCGGCCCGTCGCCGAGGTGGACGTGCCGCCGGTGCCGACGGTGGAGGCGGAGGTGCCGCCCGCTGCGGCCGAGCCGCCGCTGCCGCCGGTGATGCTGGTCTGCGCCAGCACTGGTGAAGTGGCGGCAAGCAGAAGCGCGACCGCCGAGGTCGTAACGAGTGTTCTCATGTTTCAATCCTCTGTTCGATGGCAACTTGTCTCAAGGCGACGAGGTCGAGATCGTGCAGCCGTTGACGGTGATGGTGCTGGCGCTGGTTGAGCCAGGTCCTCCCGCCGTCGACGAGGAGCTCGAGACGTGGCCGCCGCCCGCTTGCACATGGACCGACGATCCGCCGGCCGAGCTCGAGCTCGAAAGTGAACCGCTCGATGCGGTCGAGCCCGTCGTGCCCGAGCTCGATGCGCCGGCGGCGGTGATGCTGCCGTCTGCGTGCTTCTCCACTTTGACCTTGCAGGTCTCGCCAGAGCTCGTCTTTCCGGTCTTTTCCATGGTCTCTGCCGATGCAGCGCTCGCCGTCAGGGCGAGCACCGTGATCGCAACGATTGCCTTGTTCATTGCGGCTCCTCCTCCATAGACGAAAGGGAGCGGCGCGTGCCGCTCCCCGGGTCGGACTAGTTCTTGTCCTTCTTCCATTCGTCCTTGTTGTGGCCCTTGCCCTTCTCGAGGCCCCTGTCGCTGGCGTGGCTGCCGGACTTGCCGTCGCTCATGCCGGGCGATTTCGATGCGCCGGACTGGCCAACGGTGGAGCCGCTGCCCGCCGCAGAACCGCCGGTGCCGACGCTGGACGAGCTCTTGCCGCCGCCGGCCGACGAGCCACCGGTGCCGAGCGTCGAGGCCGAGCCGCTGCCCGAGCCACTGCCGGCCGCCGAACCACCGGTGCCAACGGTCGAAGAGCTGGTGCCGCCGCCCGCGGACGAGCCGCCGGTGCCGAGCGTCGATGCAGAGCCCGACCCGCTGCTGCCAGCCGAAGAGCCACCGGTGCCCACCGTCGAAGAGCTGGTGCCGCCGCCGGCCGATGAACCGCCGGTGCCGACCGTCGAGCTCGATTGCGCAACAGCGAGCGCCGTGCCGGCCAGCAGCGCGGCCGCAGCCGCAGAGAGCTTCAGGATCCTCATGTCCATTTTCCTCCAGGGTTTCCAAAATCAAATCGCCAATCAGGCACGGGATAAATTGGCAATCGCGCAAACGTTCCTTGTGCCAGACACGTTGACGTGTTGGTGCGGCCTTGAGTCAGTTCCGCGACGCGCAAAGCCATCGCGTTCATTCATCCGCCGTTCATCTGCCTGGAGAGGACGTCGTCGTCTGTCTGTTCGCCGCGAGCGTCAGACTCAATGGACTGCGGAATGCTCGGCGCGTCCGCCTCCCTGGCCTGCGCTAAGGCCTGATTCCCCGGCCGTTACGACCACGTTTACCAATCATCGCAAGCAAATCGTAGCGGCGGCTTGGTATAGCCACCGGTGACAGGTGAGAATCATGCCGCTGCTCCATGTCCCCACGATCTACGTGCTGATGCTGGCAGTCATGGTGCTGCTCGGCGCCCTGACGCTTTTCGCGTGGCTGCAAAATCGCGCGGTTAGCGCCCTTGCGTGGTGGGGTGGCGCCGTGCTGGTCATGGCGGCCGCGCTTGGCCTGCTCTGCCTGCGCGGCGTGATCCCGGACGCCTTGTCGCTCGATCTCGCCTACGCCGTCCTGTTCACGGCCTGCGCTCTAATGCTGGAGGGGGCGCGCTGCTTCGAAGGCCGGCGGACGAGCCCGCTTCTCCTGCTCGCGGGCGCGGCGACATGGATTGTGACCTGTCAGATCCCGGCACTGTACGAGTCCGCCACGGCGCGCTTGATCATCGTCTCGGTCGCCATGGGCTCTTATTCGCTCGGCTGCGCCTACGTGCTGTGGACCGGCCGCGCCGAGCCGCTGCTGTCGCGGTGGCCGCTGATCGTGCTGACCGCGCTCGGCGGCGCCCTGTTTCTCGTGCGTATTCCGCTCCACGTGGCGCATCCCCTCGCCGCGGCGCCGGTCACGCGCTTCGAGGCGCTGCAATCGTTCTGGTTCGCGATCGTAAGCGCGTTCACCCTGCTCTACTTCATCGCCATCAACTATCTGTTTCTTGCGCTCACCAAGGAGCGGAGCGAGCTCGCGCACAAGCGCGCCTCGATGACGGACGCGCTGACCGGTCTCGCCAACCGCCGCGCCTTCCTGGAATCCGGCGAGCAGAGCCTGAAGTCACCTGCAAACGGGACGATCGCGTTCCTGCTGTTCGATCTCGACCTGTTCAAAGCGATCAACGACACCCATGGGCATGCGACGGGCGACCGCGTGCTGCGCTTGTTCGCACAGACGCTGTCCGCCAATCTGCCGCGAGGCGGCGTTGCGGGCCGGCTCGGCGGCGAGGAGTTCGCCGCGATCGTCAGCGGGCCCGACCGGCAGGCGGCGATCGCGGTCGCCGAGCGCGTCCGCGAGAGCTTCGCGGCAATCGCGCGCGTCGTGGACGATGTCGTGATCGCAGCCACGGTCAGCGTCGGCCTCGCACATGCGGACAGCGCGCCCGGCGGCATCGAGGCGCTGTGCGAGCGCGCCGACAAGGCGCTCTACACGGCGAAGTCGCTCGGCCGCAATCGGGTCGAGAGCGCGGTGGACGAGCTCGTTCCGCTCGTGCCCGGCGTTTCTGCAGACCGTCCGATCCCGTTCGCGGAGCACGCGCGAGCGGCAACAAAGCGGGCGGCAGCCTGATCCTGCAATCTCCTTTGCGCGATCATCGCATTGTCATGCTCCGGTCATCTTAGCTGCATCGTCCGTTGCTCTTTTCCCGGCGCGCCAGGGCTCCGTTCCGATGACATCGGGACCGAGCTCCGGATTGTTGTTGATGCGTTTTCTTGACGCGAGCCCGACGCCGCTTCGCCCGAAGACGCTCTGGGGAGAGCTGACATGCAACTGATCAAGACGATTTCGGCGGACCGCCGCGCGATGCTCAAGGGCCTTGCGGCCGCGGCAATGGCGCCGCTTGCGGCGCCGGCCTTTGCCGCCGCGAGCCTTCCGCCGCAGCCGACCGGCTCGGCGGCCGCGATCGCCACCGACAAGTCCTATTGGGCGGCCGTGAAGGGGCTCTATGCCGTCACGCCCGAAATCGTCAATTTCGAGAACGGCTATTGGGGCATCATGGCCGAGCCCGTCAGGCGCGAGTTCATCCGCCAGTCCGACATGGTCAATTATCAGAACACCTATTACGCGCGGCTGCGTGCGGGCACGGATTTCGAGGCCGTGCGCACCAAGGTGGCGGAGGCGGTCGGCGCGCTCCCGGAGGAGATCGCGCTCACACGCGGCGCGACCGAAGCGCTTCAGCTCCTCATCGGCGGCTACAACAGGTTGAAGCCGGGCGACGGCGTGCTCTATGCCGACCTCGACTATGATTCGATGCAATACGCGATGAACGCGCTGAAGGCGCGCCGCGGCGTCGACGTGGTCAAGTTCGACGTGCCGGAGCCCGCCACTCGCCAGGCGGTGCTCGACGCCTATGCCCGCGCCATCGAGGCGAACCCGAGGACGCGGCTTCTGCTCCTGACCCATGTCAGCCATCGCACCGGCTTCGTCATGCCGGTCGCCGAGATCGCCCGCATGGCCAAGGCCAAGGGCATCGACACCATCGTCGATGCCGCCCATTCCTGGGGACAGCTCGATTTCCGGGTGAGCGAGCTCGAGACCGATTTCGTCGGCTTCAATCTGCACAAATGGATCGGCGCGCCGCTCGGCGTCGGCTTCCTCTACATCAGGAAGGACCGCCTTTCGGCCATCGATCGCGACATGGGTGACGAGGATTTTCCGGAAAGCGACATCCGCTCGCGGGTGCATACCGGCACGGTCAATTTCGCCACGGTGCTGACCGTGCCGACGGCGCTGGCGCTGCATCAAGAGATCGGCCCGGCGGCCAAGCAGGCGCGCCTGCGCCACTTGCGCGACTATTGGGTGAGCCGCGTCCGCGGCTTCAAGGACATCGAGATCCTGACGCCGGATGAAGCCGGCTCATATGGCGCGATCACGTCCTTCCGCCTCGCCGGCAAGACCGGCAAGACCGACAACGAGGCCATCGTTGCGAAGCTTCGCGACAGCTACCGGATCATGACGGTGCGCCGCGCCGGCGTCGCCAAAGGCCAGTGCATCCGTGTGACGCCGGCGCTCTTCACCGACGAGGCCGATCTCGACCGCCTCGTCGAGGCACTGGCCGTCATCACGGGGACGAAGACGGGGTGAGGCGGGCGGACGATTGGCAATCTCTCTCGGCCATCCTTCGAGACGCCCGCTGATGCGGGCTCCTCAGGATAAGGACTGAGTACGTGGCAACAGTTTCAATGGACGCCGATGCTGCTTAGCCTCATCCTGAGGAGACCGCTGAAAGCGGTCGTCTCGAAGGACGAGGCGCGCGCTCAGGCCGCTCAAAGATGTTATGTGCGACTGCCTGGCTCGCCGACCGCAGTCACCGCCATCCCAGCGCCGGCGCCACATGCGTCAAAATCGCCTCGATCGCATGCGCGCAATAGTCCACGCCGAGCTGGTTCGGGATCGTCAGCAGCAGCGTATCGGCTTCGGTGATCGCCTCGTCCTGCCGCAGCTGTTCGATCAGCGCGTCCGGCTCGGCCGCATAACTGCGGCCGAAGATCGCGCGGGTGTGCGGGTCGATGAAGCCGATCTGGTCCTCGCTGCCGCGCTCGCCGCCGAAATAGGCGCGGTCGCGATCGTCGATCAGCGCGAAGATGCTGCGGCTGACGGAGACGCGGGGCTCGCGGTTGTGACCGGCTTCCTTCCACGCCGCGCGGTAGGCTCGGATCTGCGCCGCCTGCTGCACGTGAAAGGCCTCGCCGGTCTCGTCGTTCTTCAGCGTCGAGCTCTGCAGGTTCATGCCGAGCTTCGCCGCCCAAACCGCGGTGGCGTTCGAGCCGGCGCCCCACCAGATCCGCTCGCGCAAGCCCTGCGCATGCGGCTCCAGGCGCAGCAGCCCCGGCGGATTGGGAAACATCGGCTGCGGGTTGGGCTCGGCAAAACCTTCGCCGCGCAGGAGGTCGAGGAAGACCTCGGCATGGCGCCGCCCCATGTCGGCATCGCTCTGGCCTTCGGCCGGCCGATAGCCGAAATAGCGCCAGCCGTCGATCACCTGCTCGGGCGAGCCGCGGCTGATGCCGAGCTGCAGCCGCCCGCCGGCGATGAGATCGGCGCTGCCGGCGTCCTCCACCATGTAGAGCGGGTTCTCGTAGCGCATGTCGATCACGGCCGTGCCGATCTCGATTTGGCTCGTCCGGGCGCCGACCGCCGCAAGCAGCGGAAACGGCGAGGCCAGCTGCCGCGCGAAATGGTGGACGCGGAAATAGGCGCCGTCGGCCCCGAGCTGTTCGGCCGCGACCGCCAGCTCGATCGATTGCAGCAGCGTATCCGCCGCCGAGCGCGTCCGCGATTGCGGCGAGGGCGTCCAGTGCCCGAAGGAGAGGAATCCGATCTTTTTCATGGAAGCAATCTAGCGACCATCGGCCGGTGTGGCGAGACTCGGTCCGGGTAAAGATATTGCGAAGGAGCCAGATCTCCCGGGCGCTCTCACCTCAAGCCGCCGTCACGTTCACTAGGCCGTCTTCTTTCGACTAGGCCTGATCAGGACGTCTGCGGAGATGCCAAGGCGCTCGTGAAGGCGCCGGATCATCGTGATCGATAGCCCGCGTTTTCGGTTCAGAACCTCGGCGATGCGGGTGCGCGTCCCAATGATCTCTTCCAGGTCCCGCCGCGTGAGCCCTTGCTGCTCCATCCGAAACTTGATGGCCTCAATAGGGTCGGGTGGATCCATTGGGTAATGCTCAGCCTCGTATGCATCGATCAGCGTCGCGAGCACATCCAGCCGGTCACCCTCTGGTGTGCCCGACCTTGCGCCCCAGAGGCGCTCCACCTCCTTGAGGGCGGCCTCATAATCCCGCTTCGTCCGAATCGGCTTGATCTCAGTCCTCGCCATGTCGAACCTCTCTTACGTTGATCCTGTCGTAGTCTCGGTGCGTGCCGATCCATTTGATCCACACGATGCTCTTCTCGAAATCAATGGCGGCGACGAGTCGATAGTCGTTTCCCCAACGACTGACTTCAAGTGACAACTTGAAGTGCCGCCCTGTCCCCGATTGCAGGCCGAGCGCGGCGATCGCGAACTACTGCACCTCGGCGATCTTCGGTCCAGGTGACGGCATCTGCGCATTGGTTGCCGACGGCCGGTTCGATGGCGAGGCCGCGTCCGGCGGTCGGGATGCTGCGTCGGGCGGCGCGCCCTGGGATGGTCGACGGGCCGCATTCGTCGGAAGCACGATCACCTTCGCGCCGACTTTCACCCGCTCATAGAGGTCGCTGACGTCCTCATTGGTCAGCCGGATACAGCCGGACGACACTCGCTTGCCGATCGTATCGGGCTTGTTGGTGCCGTGAATGCGATATTCGGTCTCGCCGAGATACATCGCCCGGGCGCCGAGCGGATTGCCGGGCCCGCCCGCCATGAACCGCGGCAGATAAGGCTGACGCGAGACCATCTCCACAGGCGGACGCCAATCCGGCCATTCTGCCTTGCGCGCCACGGTCTGCTCGCCGGACCACGCGAAACCTTCGCGGCCCACACCGATGCCGTAGCGCATCGCCTGCGTGTCGTTCAGGACGAGATAGAGGAACGTGTTCTTGGTATCGATGATCACCGTGCCCGGCGCCTGGTGGCTGGAATAGTCGACCACCTGCCGGACCAAGGCGCCGGGAACGTCGGCGTCGGCCTTGGGCGGCTCGACCAGCGGCGCCGGAGCCGGAATCGCAGCCGGCGCGGGCGCTGCTGCAGGAGCCGGAGGTGCCACGTAGACCGGACTTGACGATGCCATCGCCTGCGGCGCCGACGGCTTCCGCACCGGTTGCACGCTTCCGGGGCGAGCCAGCAGGCCGTACCCCAACGCGGCGACGGCCACGGCGCCAATTCCAACGCGCGCGGCCATCGGCAGTGCGATCGTCTCGACCTTCCGGCGTTTGGCCCGCTTGCTCATGTCTCTTCCCAGGTCGTCATACCCAGGAGAGGTACCCGGCAAGATTTAAGAAACTTCGAAACACCCGTTGACGATGGTTAACGCCATCATCGTGAAACGGCACAACTCCAAGCCGATGTAGCGGCCGGAGAAATTGAAGAAGGCGCGTGCCGCGATGGCGCCCGCGCTCGGACCGGAGCGATTTCGGTCGTGGTGGTACGCTCCGCCGCAAGCACGCGGGCGCGAAGACTTTCCAGTTCGGACAACAGAGACGTGAGCTGTTCCACACGCTCATGCAGCAGCACAGCGGCGTCAGCCGCTAGGTCATGATGTTCATGCATGTCGTGTAACCCCCAAACCAAGCTTTCGAACAGGCTTGGATCATGGCCCGGCGGTGGACCAATCGGGAAAATGATGCAATCGCGACTGAAATCCGCCGACGTTGTTCCAGCATCAACATATGTGAATCGTATGTTGTTTTAGCCCAAAGTTTGCTTCGGATTGCATCAGGCGCTTGCGCGGAAATGCAGCCGAGGTCCGGGTTGAGCGCCGTCCCTCGGCGAGGCACAGTACGCACGTCGGGTGGATTGAGCCCTTGCGAAACCGCATCAAGCCTCGCGACAGGCGGAGGAATTGACGGGTTTCGCTGGCGCTCTACCCATCCTCCGGGCTAACGCTCTAGAACCAGGTGGCGGTTATCGTAGTCGGACCATGACTCGCAAGAGAGAGCGCGTCCGTCGCGAACAGCAGAAGCTGCGTTAGCATGAAAATCGCCAGCGTTGCCTCGACACGGACAAATGCCAGAGCCGCGTTGGTGATGGTTGCTAGACCGGCATCCTGCTAAGCGTGACCCTTGCCGGCATTTTCGATAAAGCCGCCTTCGGAACTTTGTGAGGCATATCCCAAAGTAGACTTCCACCCGAACGATCTTGTCTCCGCGAGCGGTGGTTACCTCACAACCTTCGGTAAAAATCGTTCCGGGCTCGCGCTGCGCGCGCGGGGCCGGAATTTCGTGAATGGAACTTCGAGGCTTCTGTTGAATGTCCGCACCGATGCCGGTTGCGCGAGGCGTCGAACCAGCTACACAAAGAAATCATGCGTCGGATGGTGCTCGACGCCTCGTGTGTGATCAACTGCGCTTTGCTCCGCGCGCGACGGGCCAATCAGGTCTGCATCCGGGATCAGCGCCAGATCAGCATGTCCGCCTCGGGGCGGACCATGTTCGGCCGTGTCGGCGCCGTAGCCATTCGCACGATGATCCGAATCCTTGGCCCATGGCATATCGTTTTTGAAATGGAAGGAATCTCCGGCCCTGGGCGAGGCAGCCGTTTGTGCCGGACCGGCGTCATGCTCCGCTTGGTCGTTGCCGCGAGCCTCTTGGCTCGGCTCGGGATGCAGCTTCGTGGAAGCGTCTGAATGGGTCTGTTGCGAGTCACGTTGCGACTGGCCGGGATTGGCGTGGCTTCCCGGTCCATCATTCTTGACATGCTGCTCGGCAGCTGCGGAACCGTCCTTCGAAGCGTGACGCAGTTGCCCAGGATTGGAGTCGTGTCCGGTTGGATCCTGCTTGTCGGCTGCTGCGCCGTTCTGCGAAGCGTGCAGGTCACGCTCCGATTGCCTGTGACTTGGATCGTGACCCGGTGGCTCGTGCTCGGCATGCGGCTTGCCTGCTGCTGCGCCGTCTTCCGAAACGTGCAACTCGCGTTGCGATTGTTCATGATCGCGTGAGTCTGCTGCGGCCGCCTGCTCGACGCCGCCATGATCACTCAGTGCGTCGACGGCACCGGATCCGATGTGAGGGTTATCGCTGCCGCGGAAGCTGTCCTCGCGCGCGGCCGCATCGATGATCTGAACTTCGTCGGCTCTGGCCATGGCATCGCCTGAGGCAGCCTCGAAGGCGAATGATTCATGGTGTCTGTCGGAATCAAGCCAGGGCAGGCCGTCGAAGCCGTTGAAGTCGGGCCTGCCGGGACTATTGAGGGCGACCAACTCGCTGCGGGCGTTCGCGTCAGCCCACGCAAAGACATCGCTCGGGCTGTCCCAAACGGTGGACGCCTGGGTGTGACGGCTGAGGAGTTCGTAGATCGAGAGGCCGACCGCCGTCATCATGAGCGCGCCGGCGCTGCTCAAGCCCGGCCTTGAAGGGTTGAGTGTCGGCACTGTGATCGTGCTGCCAGCAATATCGGCTCGGGATTCGATGAGCTTGCTCGCCCGCATCGGCATGTCAGCCGACGAATGCTCCAACCGGAGGACTTTGCCGACGGCTTTGGCCGTTTTCTCCGAAGCAGCAGACGTTTTTTGGGGGCTGATCTTGATGGTCACGACCGCGCCGGTGCCGTCGGCGGTCATGATCGTGACGTTATCGGCATCCGCATGGTCGACTGCGGTCGCGTTTGCGGATTGAATGTCGTCGAGCACGGCCCAAATCAGAGCTGCAAGCACGCCGACGCCGCCGTAAAGGCGCGACAGGGCGAACCTTGCGAGTTCCGTCCGGTTCTTTATGCCAAGCTGCGCAGATATCTCTTCGATACGCGCCTCAACTCTGGCTGGGGCGACCTTGATCTGGCGCGCAATCTGCTTGTTCGACATGCCGCTGGCGGCCAGGCGGATGATCTTGTGCTCCTGGTCCGTCAGTGCTTCGCCCAAGGCGCCATGACCGGTTTTGCGGGCTGCGGCCGGCGCCACCAGCCTCAACGACTGCAACAGGTTCTCCGGCTCTTCGCGCATCGGTATAGCAGCGCAGGCACCGGCAGCGATGGCCGCCGCGAGATCGCCACGGGCGATCGATGCGGTGTAGAAGACCAGCCGTGTGGCAAGGCTCTCGGCATTGACGGCGGCGAGCATTCCAGACGCCGTCACGTCGGAAAATCCGTCCTCGACGAGCGCGACATCCGGCGTCAACGTCCGGACGGCTTCGAGGCATTCGGCTCCATTGGTGCAGGATGCAACGATCTCGAAGTCACGCTCCGTCGCAAATAGCGACTCAAAACCCTGCAAGACGATCGGACGGCGATCTGCGATCACGAGTCGGATACGACGCATCTGGTCTGGCTCGCCTGGCTTCCCGCCTTGATTGGCTCAGCAAGGCGACCGGGTCTTGGCGGCGTCACCTTCAAGAGCACCGCAGCAACGCGGGGCACGTCGCTTGGTTCCGCAAGGTGTGAAGCCCAGGGATGCTGGCACCGGAAGCAGCGGAAGGGGCTCGTCCATCCTGCTACTTCCAATGCTGCCATCTTGCCCCTGTTCTGCCCGACGGTGCAACGGTTTCGTAAAATGAGCAGGACGCGCAGCAATCATTCGATCAGATCGTGCTTCGCGCGAGCGGCCAGGGCCGCGGCGGGAAGCCATCCCATCTCGTCGCGCACTAAGCCGTTGATTTTGCTGCATCCGGCTACTGTGCATGGGGTTGTTTTCGACTTTTTGTAACGGGGGTGCAAAAGTATCTGTCCGAACCCGATCTGGTCCGGCGCTCGCATTTTCATCCATTCATTTTTCGGAGACGCATCATGCAGGTTTACAATGTGGTCAAGTTCAAGGTGAAGCCCGGCGAGGAAGGCGCCTTCCTCGATGCGCACCGGGACGGCAAGGCCAAATGGCCGGGGCTGGAGCACGGCGTCATCATCAGGACCGGTGATCAGACCTTCTGCCTCATCGGCACGTGGTCCAGCCAGGATGCGCTGGTGGCGGCACGCTCCGCGATGATCAAGACCCTCGACAGCTTCAGGTCCGTGCTCGAGGACCAGGGCAATGGACGCGGTGTGACGGACGCGGTGTCGGGCGAGGTCGTGCTCGCGCTGTAGCCGGCGAGCAGCCCCGCGACTTCATCACCCGCAAACCCTTGGTCGTGAACCGCTGCGTCTCGCCGCCGGGGCGAATCGGACGCCTGGTGCCGGCGGCCTTGCCGGTGCCGGGCGCTGGTGCGCAGGGACCAACTGGTGGGGCTGCGAGCGGGGGGTTTTAGCTTCTCGCTTTCATGCCTGCGCGGCATGCCAGAATGCTCTCGTGAGTCTGCCTCACCAGCTCTCGCGCTTCCCAAATCGCCTCGTCGGCCCGTTGCAAGACATCCTCTGACGAGCGGGATGACGAAGGCAGCGGCAATGTCTTTCTGCGCAAGACGGAAGCGGTCGCGTCGGCAACATGATGAACCAGCGCGACTGTTGATCCCTTGTCATCGAGGACTGACCAATTCTTCGGGTACCAATAACGTACCTGCCATGGTCGTCCATCGGGTTGGATGTCATAGCGCTGCAGAGGCATAACGTGTCCCCGCCCTGTGTGCAGCACGGTCTCGAACGACGCGCTCAGATTGGAACGCCATCCGCCGCTGCACAAAGTGGGTTGTCCGGAAACGCCTCGAACATGTCCAGACCTGCCAGCGTCTCCCGCGAGCGCGAGACCTCGCGGAGGTAGCTCTCGTTGGCGTCGACTATTCTCAAGTCCGGCGCAAGGACCAGTATCGGAAGAGGCGAATGCTCGAACAGCCGCCGCCACACGTTCTGTGCTTCGGCCATCACAGCAGCGGGCGACCGGAAGTTCGGTTGGCGAGTGGCGATCGTCATGTCTCGACCCGTTATTCAGCGCGTCTTGCCGCTTGGCTCGGTGCGGGCAACCTTGTTTGTATCGAAAATAGGCGTTCGCAAGCCTTTTTGGAACATGGAACCGATTGCGACGCTTCCCCCGGCCTGGCGCGGGCGACCTCTCTTCTAGGGGGAAATGGTCGCTTCGGGAACTTCGGCCGTTCGATTTCACTTTCCTAACAGATTGGGAGAACGGCATGTCCTTGGACCGCAACGCCGAGGTTCAGCATCTTGCAGAGGCTGATCGTCACGTCGCCGTCGCAGAACGGTCCATCGGACATCAGCTGATCGAGATCGAGCGGCTACGCGAAGGTGGTCACAACACGGAGTTGGCGGAGCAAATGCTGGAAACTTTCCGCCGTACTCTCCAAGAGATGCAGGAGTACAGGAAGCACATCATCAGGACCATTGAGGGTATCGACGCTGGAGAGCTCTAGGTTCTGCAGGTAATCCCAGGAACACGCGCCGGGAACCTATTCGGAGCCAAGCGGCGTTTCAGGTGTTCCCGAGCCAGTGCGATGAGGTTCGACCGCTCGGATCGCGACGCTTGCAACTTTCCAGTTGCCTACCAGCGAAGGAGGCCACCAATTGAGGCGGCCTGCCTTGCTTCCTGGACAGCTCGTCCGCAATCCGGCGCTGGTGGATACAATGAAGCTGCTCGTCTAGCTTCCTTGCCTTTTCCATCGCTGCGTACAGCTCATCGACGAGCCGTTCGCTCGCTGCAATCGCCTTGTCCGCCCGCTGAAGAAGTTCGTCCTGCATCGGACTATAACGCCGCACGACCTGGGCTTGTTCTGCAGAACAGTCCGCGCGAAAGCCAAGAAACGAAACTTAGGGCCGTGCCAAAGTTCTGCGGCGGTCAGCCCGCGACTATCGCCGCGCGGCGTGAAGGAAACGGTCAGCGGGCGCGCCGACGCCGTCCATTTGATGACGCTCCCGTTCGCGCAATTCATCGACGAGACGTTCGAGGTAGGACGGCAGTGGCGAGGCTTCGTGAAGCAAATGCTGTTGCAACCTGTCGCCCACCTCGTCGCAGATCGACCGGGCCGTCTTACGGTCGATGTGGTCCGATATTCGATTGGCTGGTTCCATATCGAGACCTTTCGATTAGGCCCCACGATTAACTTAAGTTAGTGGGGTGAAAAATGTTTCGCGTAATGTCCGAAGCAGCCGATGGTTCCATCAAACGGAACAGTTGGCATCGCCGAGGCGGCGCAGCCTCATAGGCACTCCAAAGCGACCCGCCTTCGCGATGTGCGCGGCAGACTTGTTGCCACCGTAAGCGCTGGGGTCTGCAACCCGTCAAGTTAGTGAAGCTTCAAATTATTGGCTTGCCGCCGCCGCAGCAGTCGCCACGTATTTCGTGTAGAATTCGGCGACCCGGCCGCGCCACATGCCGACGAACGCCTCTGACGTCACGTTGTCGACCGATTTCCAGGTGCGCTTGAAGGCCGGGAGTGCATTGCCCCAGATCGCGCGTTTGCACCACCGCTCACCCTTCTCCTTGCCTTCGCTGCTGGCGCACATGGATTTCCAGGCGAGGCGAGCGGGCTTGCTGATGTGCTCGGCGGCGCCTTCCCAGCCCTGCTGATGGATCAGGTAGAGATCACTCATGTCCGGCTTGCGGCGCGTGATCCACTCGAATTGGACGCCTTCGGCAATGATTTTGTAGGCGGCCGCAACGGCGTTATCTCGCGGACTGCGAATCTGCCCGAAGCCGAACTTGCCGAACTCATAATGGCTCAGCTGAAACAGCCCGATATACGACCCGGTGCGTTGATTGGGGTTGAAACCGGATTCGATCTTGGCAACCGCCATCATGAAATTGAAATCGAGACCAAACGCGTCGGCAGCGCGCTTGATCTCCTCAGTCGGCGTTCCGACCGGAATGTCCTTGAACGCACGCAGGACGATCTCCGCCGGTTTCTCGGCGGGCGGCAGTTCGGACCAGACGTAGTAGACCAGATAACGGAAATCTGGCGTCGACGCAGCTTTCGGAGCATCGTTGGACGCATCGCGTTCCGGCGGCAGCGGTTGGACGACATCCTGTCCCAACGACGCCAATTTCGGCGCGACGGGTTCGTCGACGATCTCGGCTTCGGTGCGTGGCGGCCCGGAATCTGCTGACGTCACCGCGCCGAGCTCTGCGCTTTCTGCCCGAAGCGCTGCCGCGAGTCTGGCGGATGCCTCAGCGTACACCGCAGGCGTCACCATGTTCGCGGGAGCCGCCATGCGCGCAGCCGGTATGCTCGCTGCCGCTTCCGGCACGACATCCGGCAAAGTCGCGGCCGGCCTGTTACCGGCGGCCAGATAGAGTCCTGCGGATGCGACAACAGCCACGATGCAGCTGGTCTGCCAGACCTTCATTGCCCGAAGTCCACCGATGGCTTCTGTACGAAGGCTGTTGGCATGGTCCTGCGGCCTGTGGGTCAGTACTCTTGGTAGAATCTTAAGGTTTAAATGTGGTGAACGAGAGCAGCGTGCTGCCTCGCAACTCGATCTGTCCCTCTTTGGGTCACCAGCGGCCGCTGGCGGGAGAGGCTCGTAGGGTCGGCTAGGGGTCAAGCGTGTCGTTTCCGGCGGGCCTGAAGCATTTCCGGTCTGGCTTCAAGTGCGAACGTTCCGGCCGAGACCGCGGTCGTCGCCTTCGGGCCAAAAGAGGTCATCGCGGCAGCGTGATGATGAGCTCGGTAAACACACCCAGCTCGCTCTGGACATCGATGGTTCCGCCGTGTTGTTTGACAATGATGTCATGGGTCATCGACAGACCGAGCCCCGTGCCTTCGCCAGCTGGCTTGGTAGTAAAGAAGGGATTGAACATTTTTTTCTTCACCTCGATCGGAATCCCGGCGCCGTTGTCGCGGATGCGAATTTCGACCTTATCGTCAAGGTTGTTCGTGGTCGCACTCAGCACAGGCTCAAAGGTCTCGTCTCCCGCCTCGGACTTGCGCCTGGTCGCGGCATAGAAGCCGTTGGAGATCACGTTGAGAAGCGCGCGCGTGATCTCCTGCGGATATACCTCGATTTCGCCTGCGTCGGGATCGAGGTTCTGCGTGAGCGTGATGTTGAAGTCGGACTTCTCTGCGCGCGCGCCATGGTAGGCGAGATTGAGACTCTCCTGGACCAGGGCATTGATGTCGACGAGGCGGCGCTCGCCCGGTCCCTCGCGTGAGTGCAGCAGCATGTTCTTGACGATGGAATCGGCCCGCTTGCCGTGCTGCACGACCTTTTCGAGGTTGCTCTTCAAAAGCGCCGTCAGCTCATCGACTTCGGTGCGGATCTTGTCGGCGAGTTCGGCGGGCTTGAGGGCCTCGTTCAACTCCTCGGTCAACGCCGCTGAAAGGGCTGCGAAATTATTGACGAAGTTGAGCGGGTTCTTGATCTCGTGCGCAATGCCCGCGGTGAGCTGGCCGAGCGAGGCAAGCTTTTCGGTCTGCACCAGGCGGTCCTGTGCGGCGCGGAGGTCGTCGAGGGATTGCGAGAGATCGTCGGTTCGCTGCCGCAGCTCCTTGAGCAGTCGTGTGTTTTCGATGGCGATCACCGCTTGTGCCGCAAAATGTTCCAGCAACTCGACCTGCTTGTCGCTGAACTCTTGCACTTCCTTGCGGTAGACAGCAAAGCCACCGACAAGCTCGCTCTCCTTGAGCATCGGCACAATCAGAACGGTGCGGGCTGCGGCGACCTTGTAGATCAGATCGTCGGGATGCTCTGTGGCGATATCGGCAATGTGAACCAGCGCCTTGGTCTCGACGAGGCGCCCCAGCGAAGGCGCCCCATCAAACGGCGCGATGAAGTGTGGCGGCGTTTCCTGGTCGGGCGCGTACAATTGCGGCACGTTTTGCGCGGCCATTCGCGCCACCCGCCGCAACCTGTCGCCTTCGTATAGGAGCAGCGTCCCAAAACTGGCACGGCAGATGCGCACGGCATTTTCCAGCATGGCCTCGAACACCGGCCCAAGTCCGCCAGGCGAACTGGATATGACTTGTAGCACTTCCGACGTCGCGGTTTGCCGCTCCAGCGCTTCCCTCGCTTCATTGAACAATCGCGCGTTCTCGATCGCAATCACCGCCTGGTCGGCGAAGGTCTGTAGCAATTGCACATGATGGTCGGCGAATGAACCGGTCTCGACTCGCGTCACGGTGATCAAGCCGATAGGCACCCCATTGCTCATCAACGGCGTGAACAACATGCTGCGAAAGCCGCGCAATCGCGCCAAATCCCTGGCCAGTATGTTTGGCGAGGATTCGGTATCGACAATCTGCATTGGTTTGCCATTACGCAGCAACTCGAAGGGCGCCGAAGACGTTGTGAGATGCCGCGGGAACGAAGCTCGCAATGCTTCGTCAGCGACCGGATTTGTCGGCGTGAACGCCTCTAGGTGTTGCATGCCGTCGATATATCGAAACACTGCCGTAGAGAAACCGCCAATCAGCCTGTTGGCGCTGATCGCAATCGCCTCGAATACCGGCTGTACATCGTCGGGCGAACTTGCGATGACCCTCAATATTTGGGCCGTCGCCGCCTGCTGCTCGCGGGCCTCCTTCAGGTCTTTGCTCGGACCGGCGACCGAACGACGGTTCGCTCGGCTGGCCGCTGGCGCAATGCGGCGCTTGCTCTTGGTGGTCTTGCGGCCCTTGCGGGTCTTCGCCTGGCTCGTCTTGCTGCCCGTTCTTGATGGCCGCGCCATATCCGTCCCCAAAGGGTCAAGAAGGGTATCTTATCGGTCCAAACCATCATTCAGGAAGGGCCGGAATAGCCTGAATCGCATGTCACCGGGCCGGGCTGATGTCCGAGAAGGGTCATGAGCGCCGTTTTGACCAGCGGTCGAGCGCTTCCGTTTTACCGCCGACTCCGGACAACTCGCGGCTACGCCCTAATGGAAGCGATGGGCCACATTCGGACATGTGCGTCGTCAGGCTGACGAAGGTCCTTCAACAATCTTCCAATACGAGTCCTTTCGGATCACCTCGTCCGCGCGAAAAGTGTAAAAGTCACATCCTCGGACCTCGATCTTTTTTCCTTCGCCTGTCGTGCCCGTCAGCGTCCATTTTGAAATGCCCGTGTTTGCCATCGTATCCACAAAATGCTCGGCGTCGCCGTAGTGAACATCCGGTAAGCCTTCAAAGCGCGTGGCGAGCCCGTCTCGTACGTTGCGTTTGCCCTCGAAGCGGGAGCCCCAAGGCTTGCTTCCCCTCGGCATCTCCAAGACACAATCGTCAGCAAAGAACTCCATGATGGAATCCAAGTCGTGCGCGTTGAACGCTTCACACAGCGCCGTCAATTTCGATCGAATGTCCATCCTTACCTCCATCGAGTTCTCGGAAGGGATACAATAACACAAGGGCACACAGGTGAGTTGAAGGGCCGATTAGACGTCTGGTCGATGACGCCTTCGGGTCGAAAGCGCCGTTTTGACCAGCGGTCGGGCGCATCCGGTGCAGCGCAAGCCCGCTTCGGGTCAAAGGCTGCCTTGACCAGTCATAACTTTGGCGGGTCACGCCCCGACCGCTGACCTCGCGGCGCTCCGAGCTGAGGTCTAGCACGGCACATAAAGCGGAGCTTACGAAGCCGCGCGTGAGCCACCAAACGCTTCCCCAAAAGCGACGAGATGAATTGCGAACTCGACAGCCTCGCGGCTGCGCGCTGGTTCCGCAATCGCAAAAATTCTCAGACTGCTCTTTTCGTCCCGTTAACCTACTTGCAGCCGGTTGAGGAACGGACCCACAAATCATCGCTTCCTCTTGGACAAGAATCTTGTTGCAGGCGTCCCTTTGCGGGCGCCGGGAATTCATGGAGGCGTGTATGCGAATGAAGCTTTTCTATGCAGCCACGGTCTGCGTTGCATTGTCCGCAGCAGCACCAGTCGCGCAAGCCCAGGTGGGCGCGGGTGTTGGCGCCGGTGTTGGAGGTGTCGGTGCAGGTGCAGGTGCTGGTGCGGGAGTGGGTAGCGGTGGCGTCGGCGCCGGTGTTGGTGCCGGAGTTGGGGGCGTTGGCGCGGGTGCCGGCGCCGGAGTGGGCGATGGTGGCGTGGGTGCCGGCGTGGGCGCCGGAGCTGGCGGAATTGGCGCTACGGGGGGCGTGGGTGTCGGCGGGGGCGCGGCAGGAGCTGGCGCAGGTGCGAGTGTTGCAGGAGTTGGTGGGGCAGGCGCGGGAGTTGGCGTCGGTTCTAGCAGCGTAGGTACTGGGGGGCTCGGCACCGGCGGGCTTGGCACTGTTGGCATTGGTCCTGGTGCCGCGGGAGCCGTGGGCATTTCAAATAATGGCGTTGCCAATGGAAACAACAGCTCTGGATTGGCAGGCCTCAATCCTGCCAACGTCGGCACAGCCTTCGCGACATTGGAGGTCGCAGAGCAGCAGCGGGTGTTGCGTCGCTGTGCAGCTGTCCTGAAACAGCCGGATCGCTACGACCGAGAAACACGGGCCGTTTGCCGTGTGATAGCCGCCAAGTGAAGTAAAGATCGCCTTTGTCTGATTGGAGTCGACGGATAGACAAATAGAAGGCTCGGCAAGGGAACGCCGAGCCTTATCTTTAGGCCGAGCGATCTGTCTCACTGCAAGCTGACCTTCGCTCCCAACTCCTTTGGAGAACAAGACCCAGTCTCCGCGAGCACGCAAAAGCGTGGTGATAATAAGTCATGCGTCCGCCGGCTCTCGCGCTCCCGCACGCGCGGGGATTGCTCTGCCGCGAGGAGCGGACCTTCGTCAGACCCCACGTAACTTCGCAGATGGGCGGGAAGCCGACCTTGCTGACATCGCGGAACTCGCTTACCTTGCGTGATGTGATCTGCCTGACATGCGTTCGAACCGGATGGCCCTTATGCTCCGTCAGCACGAGGTGCCGCCCCTGATCCAAATTCGTCGGCGGTTTGCAAGGTGCACGCGATGGCTTGCAGGAACTCTTCGGGCGCAACACGACCACCGTCGTTATAGGCGGAGCTCGCGGCCATCCATGGCGGACGCAATTATGCGTCAGGAGGTCAGAATGAAGGGCGCAGTCCAACGACAAACTGTCGACCTTTCGTCGTTTCCCGATCTGGTCGTGATCTATCTCGGGATGCGCGTCAATGCGTGGACCGGGATCAGAACCTTGCTCGGCTTGGGTCCGCAGATTCAGGACGCAGTCGACAAGCGGCCCGAAGGGCTTCTCCTGCATGAGAATTTCATCATGTCCTTGTTTCCGTTGCACCTTGGCATGCGACAATATTGGCGCGACTTTGATGCGCTGGAGGCGTGGTCCCGTTCGATACCGCACCGCCAATGGTGGCAGGATTTTTTGAAGTCATCGCGCGGCACTGGCTTCTGGCATGAAACTTACTTCATGCGGGGCGGTATGGAGGCCATCTACGATGACCTGCCGGCGCCCATTGGCCTCGCACAGTTCGCGCCGCTGCAGCCCGCCCGCGGGCCAATGTTCGCCGCCCGCCACCGGGCCAAATTATCCGGCCAGTTGCTTCCCTCAGTGATCAAAGAGGCCCAATTTTATGGTGGGGACGGACCCGCATAATTGTCGTTCTCAATTCCAGTGATGTCTCGTTTGGGGCAAGCGCGTCGGTTTAGTCCGGCCGCGATGGCTTCCGGTCAGATCCGATGGCGGATGACCCGCCAGCCTTGCAAAGGCCTGCGATACCCGCTGCCCGCTTGACCCTAGCCACACCGCGCTCGAGGTGCTCGCTATGTTGGGGTCCGGCGAAACACACTGGCAGCCTTCACTCGTACAGAGCGCAAACGCCACCCTGCCAACGCACACACCTGCGAACCGCTCGGCGGGTTTGACGGATGGTCGTCCTTGCCACACATACACCGTTGACTCGCGTCCTGCCCGGACCACAGGCGGCCGCGATTTGCGTAATCTCATCATTTTCGATCGAAGGGAGCGGTGCAGGCCCCATGGCGTGCGCCGATGTTAGAACCGACAAGGTGAAGGCGAGAACAGCGATCAATCGGATCATTCGATCCTTCCTTGGCACTGGCCCCGCTCGAAAAGCTGGCAGCATCGGTCGCTGAGAGGCTTGAGATAAGTCAAGGTTCGCGTCGCGGTGCGTGTGGCTCGGGGGCCATTGCTCCGGGGTACGCGATAGGCGGCGATCTGCGATACTCGCCCAGCCTGCCCAGATCACTCACCTGTCCCGTGCGCTAACTGTCCTTCGATACTGGCCCGAGCGCTGCCCGCTTCGCATTGTGCGCTTCCCCGGGAGGTCGCGCACCGAGTGCCGCGCGACGATCTTGTATGAGGTTCTCGAGCCGATGTGCGGCAACGTTTAGCGTGGCCGTATCGAGGGTGGATACGTCCGCATCTGCTCTGGCGCGTTGCGCGCTCAGTACCTGGTCGATCTCAGTCTCGATCTCCAACAAATTCGCTTCGTTCTCGGCGTGCCTTATTCGTCTCCCCAATGCATAGAGCAAATCCAGCGCGGGTTCTCTCGGCTTGAGATCGCCGGATCTAAGAAACTGCCATGCCGCCGCAAGGATCGTGGCAAGCGCGCCGAGCGCCATTGGCGCCAGGAAGATGGCGTTGCTCCACTTGTCCAGGAAACTCAGTTGGCTACCGTTGTAGAACTCTGCGGCGCCGGGGTGAACGGGGAGATAGGCGCCGGCGTCAGTATCGGGCGCCTTGAACTGCGCGAGAACCGGCAATTCGGCCAAAACGTCTCTGCGAGCGCGTGCAATGGCTTGCGTGAAGTCGGCGATCATATCGTTGTCCAGGCTCTTCTTGCCGACGATGTAGAAGGACGCCTTCAAAGTGGTCACGTCGTCCTCAGGAACGGGAGGGGATCCGCGTAGTGTTCCCTTTGGGATGTCGAAGCTCTCGTAAGCGCGCTCCTTCTCGGCAATTGCACCGGCATTCTCGATCGGAATCAGGACCGGTGCGCTCTTCGGAGTCTGCGGGAATAGACCTCGCACCAATGATACGTACTTCTCGCTCAGCGGCGCGACGAGAAGGACGGCACGTATTTCCTTTGTGTCGAGGGTGCGGCGAACCTGGTCGAGCGCGACACTTTTGAAAGCAACGTTGGCGCGGTCGAGGTCATATGCCTTTGTCAATACGCTGACGATCTTCTCATTGGTCTCGCCCGCAACCACCCCTATTGTTGTGCGCTTTAGGCCAGCCATGTCCTTGATCGTGGATCCCGGCGGTGCAAACAGCAGCGCAACGGCCTCGGCGAGGACGACGATGGCTTGCGCTTGTGAAAGGTCGCCGACATCACCGCGGACCACAGCAAGGTCCGTCTTGCCGGAGGAAAACGCTTCCGCGGATTCAATTGGGCCGGTCGTCTCCACCACCTTCAGCCGGACCGGCGCGTTGTTGAGGACAAGCCTGCTCGCCAGCGCCGACACGATTTTGGGGGCGTCGCCATCCACTGACCCAACCGCGATCGACAGCGTCACCGGTTGGACGTACCAGCGATACGCGAACAGGCTTGCGCCCGCGGCCAGCAGTGCTAGCGCCAGGACGACGACGATGCGAAGCCAGATCGGCAGTTTGGCACCGTCAATGCGAATTCTCGACAGATCATCCATAGTACCCGGCTGGCCTTTCGTCCCAACGGCAGGCCTTGCAGACTTCCGAGCACCGCCGATTGGTCAAGGTTAGCTACCCGAACAGCGGGACGACTCTCCACACCCACCCGAGTTGCATTTCTGCCACCAGGAGGCGGCTCTTGAGCCGCCCCCTCCAGCCTCATGCCGCGTTCAAGTTTTACTGACAGACATGCATCAGGCCATCAGGGCCTTTGATCATGGTGCCGGGATCGCAGACAATGCCGCCGCGAGCCTTGTAGTCGGCCCATCCGCTAAAGCCATACCAGGGGCCATTCGCCGGGTAGGCCTTTTGGAGATAGTAGGGACTGGTTTCAATCGGACCGCCATAATAGGCGTTGGCCGCCAATGCGCCGCTGCCCACGTATGGCCTGCCATAGTATCCGGTACCACCCCAGTTCCAGGGTTGGGTGGCCGCAACTGCGGCGGCGGTGCCAACCGCTGCAGCGCCTACGCCGGCGCCGACGACGCCCGCCCCGTATCCATATGCAGCCCGCCGGTTTTGTCGGCGTGCAACACCCGCAACGCTCACGGGTGTCAGGGGACGACCGACCCGTGCTTGTGCGCTATCGGTCGAAAGCGAAGCGCCGCCTTGCTCGGACCAACTGAAGGAGAGCAGCATCGCACAAGTGAACGTCGAGGCTGCTAATGCAACGTTTCGTACATTCATCTGCATCATGGACCTTACTCCACCGCTTCCTGCCCCGGCCCGATGATTCAACCTCCTCTTCGAAGCGTGCGTTGCGCTAGATCAACGGTTCCTCCGCTTGTTGTGTCTCAACGAGGCACCAACGCTGACGCAACAGGTAAGCAACGGCGGGAGCGCGAAATCCGCTTTCATCTCCTCCGCCGCATCGCCGCGAACAGTGTTTCGCTGCTATTCTTTGAGCGAGCTTTTCGCCAGAGCTAAGTGGACGAGCCTGCCAACTCTGTCAGTACCGTGCACGTACGGCTCGATGGGGTGACTTCCCAATCATTGGCGCTCCAAGACCCATGACCGTAGACGTGGGCCCGGGGGATGTCGGCTTTGGCAAATGGGACATCACCCAGGCCTAAAGTCAGTTAGCCGCGCATGTTCAGACCATCACGCGGCAGGTCTGAATCAATTCAGTCTTCGTCGTCGGCCTGCGCACGACGTCGCTCCACGACATCACTCATGTCGTGAAGTACAAGGACCGCCAGGGCCCCCATGCGCTGCCTCTGTTCGGGATTGAGGGTCTTGTAAAGTGGCTGCCACGCCTCGGCGAGCTTATCCAAATCGGCTGATCGTTGCGCCAATGCCTCCGAGCGTCGCTGCAAGAAGGCGATGGGGTCACGATTGCGGATGGTTTCGACGGCATTTTGGTCGGTCCGTCGACCCACTGTTTCCGAAATCTTTGCAACCCGGGCTTTCCGATCCTCCGCCCTGGCACGAATGGCACTCTCGACAGGCGGCCAGAGTTTTTCCTGGTCAGGTGTCAGCTGCAAGGCAGCCTTGGTCAAATCGATCCGCATGTCCATCAGGGTATTTCGGTCTACTGCGTTGAGCCGTTCTGGCGTTGCAGCGGAGTTAGCTTGCGCCCTGGCAATCGACGGTGCGGCAAGAAGGAGTGCAACTGTTCCGATCACTACGATCTTCATCATCGGCGACCTCCTTGGTAAGTGGCCCCCAGGCACCGCGCAAACAATCGTCGGCAGGACGATGTCACGTTGATTCAAGTCAAGAGACTTGGAGAAAGAAGACTTGGAGAAAGAATTGTGGCGCACAGGTCAGGCGCGAACTCCGACATGTCCGTTCTTGGGCCCCCATTCGGACGCGCGGCCCTCGACCTTTCATCGCAGCACAGCGCGACGCGGCGTTCGTCATACGAACAACAGAAGGCCCCGGGGGAAACCCCGGGGCCAGCTGCCGGGTACCGCTCGTGGACTAGTAACGTGCTGCGACCGGGGCCGTGTAACCGCCGAAGCGATAGTTGAGCCGTAGGGTGATCATATCGACGTCCTGGCTGACCCCGCTGCCCGTAAGCGTCAAGCCTCCGGGCGTGACCACGCCGGCGAAGGTACCGTTGTCGCGCCCCATCCAGAGATGGTCGTATTCCACGCCGAACGACCAGTTCGGTGCAAAGCCATATTCCCAGCCGACACCAAGGGCACCGCCCCAGCGCGTGTGGCCAGCCGAGGCGAGGCCGACACCGGTGACGTTGTTGAAGATGTCAAAGCGATTGTGAGTGACGGCCGCGCCACCCTTCACGTAGAACAGCGACGCATTCCATGCCCAACCGAGTTGGCCCGTGAAAAGGCCGATGCCATCGGTTTTGCCCGTGGTCGAAATGAGCGGATCGACCAGGCTCACACGCGTTCTCTCAATGTCGGCCCAATCGCCCTGTGCTTCGAGGCCGAAGACGAACTGATTGGTCTGCCAGCGATAGCCGATCTGACCACCGATCAGACCACCGTTGCGATCAGCACAACCGGCCGCCACTGTCCCGGCGAGCGTCACGAAATCCACGCAGCTTTCGGCTCGTCCCCAACCGCCGTTAGCGCCGATGTAGAACCCGCTCCAGTTGTAGATCGTCACGACCGGTGCTGGTGGCGGGGCCTTGACGGCCATGTCGGCAGCCGATGCAGGGGCAGCCAGGCCCATGGATGCCACGCTGACAGCGGCTACCAGGAGTTTCCTCATGAGATTGTCTCCGTATCCCTTGTTGTTGATTGATAACCCTGTGCACGTATTCGTGCATAAGTACTTCATAACAATCGCGAGTTTAGTCGTGACCGCCTTATGCCCATGTAATAAAATGGCAACACCCAAGCGATATCCTCCACGGCGCGTGCGCGTCACAGCGCTCATTCGTTGTCAGGAAGCGGCGCGGATTCGACGGAATCCTCCTGCCCTTCGGAAAGCCACTGGTGAACTTGACTGGACGGGATATGCCGCCGCGGCAGATACGGATTGATCGTTCCCGTTGATACAATCAGCCCTTCCTCGACCTTTGAGCGCGCAAAGATCTTGGCTTCGCCTTCGGTTGCGAAAGTTCTGGTTTCGCGTGGGCTTCGCCTTCTTGCGCGCAGGATGCGCGGACGACTCTCAAAAGTGACATACCAGGTTGGCGTCATCTCACGGGAACTCCGAACGCGCAGTCTCGCGAAACTGGCCAACGAGCGCACTTGGTCTGCGGCGTGCTGCCGTGGACGCGCACTTACCCGCGAACGCGCTCACGTGGACTTGCGCCCTCACGCGACTGATTCCGGCCTACGCCAGTGTGCCCGCTGCCGGTTTGATTTAGGTCAACGGTTATCCCGCACTGAATCGTTCGATTGGAAGTCGGCATTCGAACCGTAAGGATAAGCACAATGATGCGACCAGTCGCCATTGTGGGCTTCGCTGTACAGGAGCGAACATGAAAGCAGTTTCGTTCGGCGCACTCAGTCTTGGATTGCTTGGGCTTTCCGCTGAGGTGCTCGCCGCCCCGTGCTCGTCCTACTACATTTCGGAAGTCACGGTTGTATCCGCGGTCGACACCGAGGCCGGGCGTGTGCAGACTTTTGTTGGATTTGGAGCATCAAGGGAGGAGGCCGAGAAGAACGCCCTGGGATCCTGCTCGCACATTCAGCTCGACCTCCAGACATGCATCGATTCGGATCGCCTCCTCGTTCGCAATGCACCTTCGGATGAGCCTCTCGGTTCGCTTCACATGAAGTACGCGAAGGCGGTGAAGCGCATCACGGGCTGCGATTAGTTCGATCGCAAATCGGTCGCAGAGTAGAGACGTCGCGCAGGGTCATGGCGATTTCCCTTTCTGCCCTGCGACGACCGTGATCAGTCGCATGACATCATCGACACTTTCCCGCACGCCCTGAAGCTTTCCACTCGCGAAACCAAGTTCGGCATTTGCGCCCGGAATTCGATCTTCAAACCTGACGGTCGTTACTTGTGACACGTTGATGTGGATGAGCTTGCCGTTCGGTTCAGTCAGTTTGATCCAGGACATTTCGCCGCGATGTAATGTCATGATCAACTGCATGACCTCGTCGACGTTCTCCCGGACGCCTTGAGATTTCCCGCTTGCGAGACCTAGTTCGGCGTTAGCACCTGAAATATGCGTGTCAGATCGGACGAAGGTCACCAGCGCAATGTTGATGTGAACCGGCTTTCCACTAGGCTCGGTTAGTTCGAGAGAGCCTAGCGGGTTCGACCGCTGCGCCCGGGCCGAGTGCGACCATGCTGCCGCGCCGCAGATCAAGCCAAGAAAATCCCGTCGCAGCATTCCGCGCCCCCAGGATCAGAATGCAACAATGTAGCCTGTCACGCCCAGCGACAGGAAGATGTCGGAGTTGGAAGGCCTCGCCATTTTCGATAAGTCCCCACCTTCCCCGCGGGCCATTTCCAGCATCCGGCATTGTCGCTTGGCCTGCCGAGGAGCAGGACAGCGCCGCGCGGTCTTCGTAATGGAAGTAGCCTCGGCTGCCCCAGTGTGCACCGATGGGACAATATTGGTGTCTCTCCTTTCGCGAGTCGCCGACATCGCAAATCGGCCTCAGGGCTTGACCTGGATCAAAGGCCGCTATGCGTCGGCAGCCTCACAATGTCAGGCGCTGATCGCAGCCGACGGCATGCGATCAAGCCTCGTGAGATCAGGAGGCTCCGATGCTGCAGTTTCCCTCTCTTACAAAACTTGCATTCGCGGGCCTCGCATGCAGCGCGTTGCTGGGAATTGCGGGCGCAACGTTCAGCAGCAAGCCGGCAGGTGCGGTCGTGTACTGCACGTACGTCGGCTATCCCGCCGGTTGCGTTGCGCGCGCGGGAGTGGTGCTGAGGCCCCGACCGGTGGCTCGCGCTGCGGTCCGTCATAATGTCGGTGGCAATGCAAATGGCGGCGTCAATCGCATTGGGGCTGGTCGCTAAGGTGAAGCAGGATGGTTGAGCGCAACTCGCGCTCAGGCCGAAGATGGCAGGGTCTTACGACGAGCAATCTGCTCCCGGGAGGGCCCGGCCTTTGTTCAACGTGCGTCGCGCATTGAGCCCGAGTAGTTTGAGGGTGCGGAGCGACAGATGCCTTTGTTGGCCTATTTCCGCAACGTCGGCGCCGTGTTGCTCGCGCTGCTGTTGATCGCGGGCTTCTATCTGCCAACCTCGCCCGTCGCCCAAAGAGCGGCAGCTAGTCCGCCTGTCATACACATCCACTCGGAGCGGAAATTACCCGCGCTCGTCGTCTTCGACACAACACAGGCGAGTCTTGCGGCGCCGACACCTGCGCCATGGGACACGAACCCTCCGGCGCCGCCTGGCACTGTACCGGCCGGTCCTAATAATGATGCCAGAGTGCGCGACGCATTTGCGCGGCTGCCTCTGCCCGGGTCGCATCGCGCAGCATCGCTTGAACAGCGGAAGCGACAACCGAGCAGGAAATATGCTGGAAGACGGCATGCGGAGCCGCCGATCCTTCTGGCGGCGCGGCAAGGACCGGCTGCTTGGTTTGGCTTTAGATATTGGTGACGATCTGTCGCCGAGTCCGGTCCGCTTTGGGTCTTGGCTGTGTGCAAACGGATGGTCGGCACGCGGCCGTGGGTCGCCAATCACTGCAGGCGGCTGAGGTTCTCGCGTCGGATCGCCCAATGACGGCCAAAGCGGGTATCGCGAGGCGGTATTGCGCTTTTGGACGTACTTTCCGGGCTTCAGGCGGCGCGGATGGCTGCAATCAGGCGCGGTTTGCCGACGATGTTCATCACCCGTGTGAGGTTATAGGCGAGAACGTGCAGCGCCATTTCGGCGGCGACGTTCCGTAGGCGCTTCATCAGGAAGTGGGTCGCCCCCATACGGGCCTTGATCGTGCCGAAGGGATGCTCGACCGTCTCGCGCCGCCTCCGCATGGCGTCGGGGTCGGAATCGAGCCGTCTCTGGACCTCCTCGACCACATGCTCATGCTCCCAGCGTGTGATGCGGCGCTCCTTGGACGGCGTACATTGGCTCTTGATTGCGCAGCCTTGGCACGCTGCTGTCGACCAGTAACGGCGCAGCGTCATTCCATGCTCGATGTTGGTATAGCGATAGGGCAGCACCTGGCCGGACGGGCAACGGTAGACGTCCTCGTCAGGTAGATAGGCGAAGTCCTGTTTGCCGAACCGACCCTCCGCCTTGGCGTTCGACGTCATGGGCTTGGGCAGCGTGACTGCAACGCCAGCCTCTTTGCAGGCCAATATCTCCTCTCCGTCGAAGTAGCCACGGTCGGCGACCGCCTCCAGTTTGTCCACTTCGAGCACTTCTTTGGCTTGCTTCGACATCCGAGCAAGCTGCCCACGGTCGTTGCCGACGTTGATGACCTCATGCGTAACAATCAGGTGGTGTTCGGTGTCCACCGCGACCTGGACATTGTAGCCGACGACACCTGATCCGCGTCCACTGGTGGCCATCGAACGGGCATCCGGATCGGTGAGCGATATCTGTTGATCCGGCGTGTTGCGCATCTGCGCATCGAGCACTTCCAGGCGGCCCATCTCCTGCTTCAGCCGAGCGATCTTTTCCTTAATCCTCGTCGTCTTGATGCTGATCGCTTCCGATGGCTCCTGCCGATCGGCGCTATCGAGTTGACGCAGATATCGACCGACGCTTTCCTCGATCTGCGCCATCCGCCTCGCCATCTTGGCATGCGTGAAGTTGCGGTCGCGGTTGTTCACCGCCTTGAACTTGCTGCCGTCGATTGCGACGCTTGAGGTCTGCAACAGGCCCATTTGCCGGCATAGTGCAATGAACTTCGCACAAACCTTCCGAAGCGCCGCACCATTGTCCTTCCGGAAATCGGCGATCGTCTTGTGATCGGGAGCCAGGCGGCCGATCAGCCACATCACCTCGATATTGCGGCACGCCTCACGTTCCAGGCGGCGACTGGATTGCACCCGATTGAGATAACCGTAGATGTAAAGCTTCAGAAGCACTGCCGGATGATAGGAAGGCCGGCCCGTCTCCTTGGCGATCACACGCTCAAACCCCAGTCCATGCAGGTCGAGCGCTTCGACGAACGCATCGATCACATGGACCGTGTTGTCCTCACTTACCCAATCCTCCAGGCATTCCGGCAAGAGCGTCAGCTGGGATCTGTCCGCGCCTTCAACGAAGCGTCCCATCCGTATCCTCCATCAGAAAACGGAGGAATCGTAACCGACTCGTGGCTTTTCACACAGCCAGGGTCAAAACGTGAAGAACTCAGGTTGAGCTAATCTGGTCCGCTCTGGTTCAATGAGCGGACTACCGACCGCCGAGGTGCAACTTCGCCGATGGGCCAGGAGCAAACGCGCCGAACACCGGGACCCGACTGGAGCCACCGTCTAAGTCAGGTATTGTCGGTTTTGAGCGTCGGAGAATTGATCGGGATCCACTCGAAATCACGCTATTGGAACGCCTACAGTTCCGGACCAGAAAGTCCGACCTCTCGCTCAGCACGCAGGACATTCCCATAGAGACTGCCGATCCATTGTCTTCCGCTCGAGGTTACATTCAAATAGCGGACGGCAGTTTGGATGTGCGGTGCGACCTTGGTCCAGTAGAACTGAGGATATTTGTACACCACGTCCGCGGGCGTGGTGTATCCGAGCGATTTGTTGAGTCCTATCTCCTCGAACTCGTAGAACAGCGCATTTGATTTCTTCATGTAGTTCGGATCGCCGAGCTGACCGATCAGGTCGGCGGCGCGAAGCAACAAACCCTCCTCTTCGTCAAGATCATCCTTGAGTTCATTCGCTGATGCGTCTGCATAAGGAAAACGAGTGTATTCGATGGCTCGAGCAACGCGAGCGGCGTCAATTTCGTCAACTGCGTCAAGACGCTCCACGGTGAATAATTTTGAGCGGTCGACATGATAGGGCGCAAGCGCTGCATCGGAGGAGCCGACTGGCAATTCGACCGTTCGGCCAGTACCATCAACCACATAGGCACCGTCCTGGTCTCCGTGAACTATTCCCCGAACGTAGCCAATGTCGTGAAGCAGGCACGCCAGGATGAAGTGAGCATAGTCGCTGGCCGTCGTTGGCCTAAGAAGGGAGCGCCCGATCAGGATGTCGTGTCCCACCAGTGTGACCAACAAGGTGTGTTCGACGTTGTGGTAGAGTGCATCGCTGTTACCAATACATTCCAGGGCCAGCTTTGCTGCATAGGGGAGCAATTCCGGCAAGCTGGCGTGGGACGAGCCGAAGCGACCACTTGTCTCCGAGATCAGGAACGCACCGAGCGCCTGAGACGTCAGTTCTGGGATTGTTATCATGAGCAATCTCTCACTTTGGTGCCGAACCTTCAGAAGGCCTTCTGCAGGATCGGGAGGGAGAGGACGACCGAAGTAGTGTGAAGCCAAAGGATGGGTGATAGTTGACTTGGATCAACAGCAGCGACGCCGGACTACGCGTGTGCGCAGTAGCGACTTCCGCTCAGGGTCAAAACGTGAAGGACTCAGGTTTGGCAAATCTGGTCCGCTCTGCCGCGATGAGCGGACCTCCGTCAGACCCCACGCAACTTCGCAGATGGGCCACGAGCCGCGAGCACCTCGAGCGCGGTGCGGCTAGGGTAAAGCCGGCAGCGGGGTGTCGCAGGCTCTTGCTGGGCCGCCGGTGATCAAGCGATCAGGAGCACCGCCGCCTGCAGCGCGTCGAGCCGCTGAACGGATTGCGCGCGACGCAGTCCTGAGCTCGACGAGCCAGCGCTGAGCAACGGAAGGGGCATCCGATCCCGGTCCTTCCGATGCTGTCATTCTGCTCCTGTTTTGCCCGACGAAGCAACCGTTTCGTAAAATCAGCAGAATGCGCAGCGGTTGTTCGAAAAGATCGTGCTCAATCAACAGGCTAAGGCGAGGTCACGCCTCATTCGATCGTGTGCCGCGCCAAGCCGTTGATTTTGCTGTCCCCGCCTACTGTGCATGGGGTTGTTTTCGAACTTTCTGTTTGGGAGGGCACGAAAGCGCAACCGAACCGCGCCTGATCCGGCCCTCGCGCGCTACTTCATCACCCGCAGGCCCTTGGTCGTGAACTTCTGCGTCCTGCCGCCGGGTCGAACGGGACGCTTCGTGCCGGCGGCCTTGCCGGTGCCGGGCGGCTGGTGCGCAGGCACCAGCTGGTGCGGCTGCGCGCCGATCAGGTCGCGGCGGCCCATCTCGATCAGGGCCTCGCGCAGCAGCGGCCAATTATCGGGATCGTGATAGCGCAGGAACGCCTTGTGCAGGCGGCGCTGGCGCAGGCCCTTGATCGCCTCGACCTTGTCGCTGCCGCCGTGGCGCACGCCGCGCAAGGGGTTGACGCCGGTGTGGTACATCGCGGTCGCGGTCGCCATCGGCGAGGGCAGGAAGGTCTGCACCTGGTCGGCGCGATAGCGGTTCTTCTTCAGCCACAGCGCGAGGTTCATCATGTCCTCGTCGGTCGTGCCCGGATGCGCCGCGATGAAATAGGGGATCAGGTAATATTTCTTGCCGGCGCGTTCGGCCGCTTCATCGAACATCCGCTTGAACTTGTTGTAGGCGCCGATGCCCGGCTTCATCATCTTGTCGAGCGGGCCGCGCTCGGTATGTTCAGGCGCGATCTTCAAGTAACCGCCGACGTGATGGGTGACGAGCTCCTTGATGTATTCGGGGCTTTCGACCGCGAGGTCGTAGCGCACGCCGGAGGCCACCATCACCTTCTTGATGCCACGGGTCTCGCGCACCTTGCGATAGAGCCGGATCAGATCGTCATGCGAGGTGTTGAGGTTCGGGCAGATCTCCGGGAAGACGCAGGACGGCCGGCGGCACGCCGCCTCGACCTTCGGGTCCTTGCACGCCATCCGGTACATGTTGGCGGTGGGGCCGCCGATGTCGGAGATGACGCCGGTGAAGCCCGGCGTCTTGTCGCGGATGCGCTCGATCTCGCGCAGGATCGAGCCCTCCGAGCGGTTCTGGATGATGCGGCCCTCGTGCTCGGTGATCGAGCAGAAGGTGCAGCCGCCGAAGCAGCCGCGCATGATCGTCACCGAGAATTTGATCATCTCCCAGGCGGGGATACGTGCCTCGCCATAGGACGGATGCGGCGCGCGCGCGTAGGGCAGATCGTAGACCGCGTCCATCTCTTCCGTGGTCAGCGGGATCGGCGGCGGGTTGAGCCAGAGATCGCGGTCGCCGTGACGCTGCACCAGCGGCCGCGCATTGCCGGGATTGCTTTCCCGGTGCAGCACGCGCGAGGCGCGCGCATAGGCTTCCTTGTCCTGCTCGACCTGCTCCAGCGCCGGCAGGCGGATCACGGTGGCACCCTTCTGGCGCGATGCGCCCTCGTCGGCGGAATCGAGATCGTCGGCGTGCAGCTCGGTGTAGCCGTCCGGGACCTTGCGGAACAGCGCCACGCCCCTGATGTCGTCGAGCGCGCGCGGTGCTTCCCCGGCGGCGAGCCGGTGCGCCACCTCGACCACGGCACGCTCGGCGTTGCCGTAGAGCAAGAGATCCGCCTTGGCGTCCGCCAGCACCGAGCGGCGCACCTTGTCGGACCAGTAATCGTAATGCGCGATCCGGCGCAGCGAGGCCTCGATGCCGCCGAGCACGATCGGCACGTCCTTGAACGCCTCGCGGCAGCGTTGGGCGTAGACGACGGTCGACCGGTCCGGCCGCTTGCCGCCTTCGCCGCCCGCCGTATAGGCATCATCGCTGCGGATGCGCCGGTCCGCGGTGTAGCGGTTCACCATGGAATCCATGTTGCCGCCGGTGACGCCGAAGAACACCCTTGGCTTGCCGAGTGCCCTGAACGGCTCGGCCGAATGCCAGTCGGGCTGCGCGATGATGCCGACCCGAAAGCCCTGCGCCTCCAGCAGGCGGCCGATGATCGCCATGCCGAAGCTCGGATGGTCGACATAGGCATCCCCGGTCACCAGCACGATGTCGCAGGCGTCCCAGCCGAGCGCATCCATCTCGGCGCGGCTCATCGGGAGGAACGGCGCCGGCTTGCGCGGGCGGGCCTGGGCCATCAGCGGCTTTTCGGCGGTGATCATCTGGGTGTCCATGGCGCCTACGCATAGGGCGAGGGGCGGGCGAATTCAACCGCTCGCTGTCCGGTGATGCGGTTCCGGCGCCGGTCGGACCGGCCGCAGGAACCAACCGTGCCCGCGTGCATTCTGGTTACGGGTTCGACGCGGGCCCGGGTTGCGCGCGCCTCCATCGTTTCGGCGTCCGTGACGTCGCCTCTGGCGATGGGGGAATCGTGGGTACGGTCATAGAGAACTTGCTGATGCGGAAGCAGAAGCTGGTGGAGCAGCTGGAAGCGGCGCCGTCGGTGGAGGATCGCGACAGAATCGAGCATCAGCTCGAGCAGATCAACACCGCGCTGGATTTTCTGGACAGGCCGGGGTCGAAGGAGGAGCACTAGACGCGCTCATCCACCTTCAGCGCCTTGGCGTAGACGATTCCCGAATTCGTGATGTGCGTGGTCATCAATTCGCCGAAGGCGGAGAAGTCGCCGCGTGCGAACAGATCGAGCAGCTTGCGGTGCTCGTCGAAGGAGGTGCGGGTGCGCACGTCGATCGGCGAGGTCAAATTGGTGCGGAGGGCGGCGACGCGGCCGGAGACGAGCTGATAGGATTCGGCGAGATAGCGATTGCCGCAATGGGCGAACAGCGCTTCGTGAAAAGCGGTGTCGGCGCGGCCATAGGCGATGTTGTCCTTTGCCGCGACGGCCGGCTCCATCGCCGCGATCGCGGCGCTCATGGTCGCAAGTGTGCCGTCGCGGTCGTGGCGGAAGGCGAGCTCGGCGGCCTTGGGCTCCAGCGCGATGCGGAAGGTGCAGAGCGCGTTGATGTCGTCCGCACTCGGCGTGAAGACGAAGCTGCCGACCTGCGGCCGGATCACGACGAGCCCCTGCGCCTGCAACTGTCCCATCGCCTCGCGCACCGGCGTGCGGCTGACGCCGAAGGAATTGGCCACCATCTCCTCGGAGATGGCCGCTCCAAGCGCAAACTCTCCGTCGATGATGGCCTGGCGCAGCCGCTGCATCACCCGCTGCGACAGCGATTTCGGCGTATCGAGCTTGAGCGATCGCATGGTGCGCTCAGATCACCTTGCCGGGATTGAGCAGGTGATCGGGGTCGAGCGCCGCCTTGAGCGTCCGCATCAGCGCGATCTCGGCCTCGCTCCTGGCATGGCCCAGCCATTGCTTCTTCAACGTGCCGATGCCGTGCTCGGCGGAGACGCTGCCGCCGAGCTCGCGGACGAGGCCGTAGATGATCGCGTCCATCTCCTCCTTCGGCTGCTGCGCGACGGATAGGCCCGCGACCCAGGAGACGAGATGCAGATTGCCGTCGCCGATATGGCCGTAATAGACGCTCTCGCAGCCCTTGATGCCGGAAGCGAGCGCCGCCTTGCAGCGCGTGACGAACTCGTCCATCCGTGCCACCGCAAGGCCGATGTCGTAGGAGATGTGCGGGCCGAGCACCTGGCCGAACTCGGCGCAGATGTCGCGCACGCGCCAGAAGGCTTGCGTCTGCGCCAGCGACTGCGCCACCGCGGCATCCGCCAGCAGCCCGCGCTCCATCAGCTCCTCGAGCCAGCTCTCAAAGCGCGGCGCATCGACACTCTCGTCGGTGCCCTGCGCTTCCACCAGCACGTAGAGACCGTGGCCTGCGGCGACCGGCGGCTTCACGCCGGCGCGCGCCGTGATCACGTCCCAATAATCGGGCCACATCACCTCGAAGGCGGACAGCAGCGGGCCAAGCCCCGAACGCGCCGCATCGAGCAGCGCGATCACGGCCGGGTAATCCTTCAGCGCGCACAGCGCGGCCATGGTCGAGCGCGGCTTCGGAAACAGCTTCAGCACGACGCGGGTGATGATGCCGAGCGTGCCTTCCGAGCCGATGAACAGATGCTTCAGATCGTAACCGGCATTGTTCTTCATCAGCTTGTTGAGGCTGGTGATGATGGTGCCGTCGGGCAGCACCACTTCGAGGCCAAGCACCAGCTCGCGCGTCATGCCGTAGCGGATCACGCGGTTGCCGCCGGCATTGGTCGAGAGATTACCGCCGATCGCGCAGGAGCCGCGCGAGCCGAGATCGAGCGGAAAGAAGAAGCCGGCCTCGTCCGCCGCCTTCTGGATCGTCTCCAGCGGCGTGCCCGCCTTCACCGTCATCGTCGCGGAGGCGCGATCGATCTCCTCGATGCCGGTCATGCGCTCCAGCGAGATCGCGACCCAGCCCGCTTCCGGCGAAGCGCCGCGGCACAGGCCGGTCAAGCCGCCCTGCGGCACGAACGGCAGATGCGCCTGCCGGCAGGCCGCAATCGCATCGGCAACGCCCTGCGCATCGACGGGGCGGATCACCGCCAGCGGCGTCTCCGGCAGGCTCGCGCTCCAGTCGTTGCAATTGCGCGCCGGCACATCGGTGCCAACGAGCACCGCGGCCGCGCCGAGCCTGTCGCGCAACGCGCCGAGCAATTGGTCGGGATGCTCAATGGGGCTCACCATGTTCATGCGAGACCTCCTTTAGGATTCGACTGCGCCGCACGCGCCGCGACGGAAAGGGTTTGCACCCGTCTTGTATGTAAGGTACAAGATGGAAAGTAAAGCAAAAACGAGGCTTCGCCCCGCAGAGAAGATCGTTTGGGATCAGAGGCTTAGCTGGCGGCCGCAACAAAGGGTGGTGTGATGACGGAGGCGATTCGCGGGTTCTGGGTGGCGTCGGCGACGCCGCTGGCAGCGGACGGCAGCGTGGACGCCGCAAAGCTGGCAGCACACGCCAAGCAGCTGTTCAGCAAGGGCGTTGACGGCGTCGTGCTGTTCGGCACCACCGGCGAAGGCACTTCGTTCAATGCTGCCGAACGCGTCGCGACCGTTGAAGCCGTCCTCAAGGCCGGTGTGGCGCCGGAGCGCATCGGAATCGGCGGCGGCTTTCCCGCCATCAGCGACAGCATCGCGCTGACGCGCGCCGCGCTCGGGTTCGGCCTGCGCCACGTTCTGTTGCTGCCGCCCTATTTCGACCGCAGCGTCACAGCCGAAGGCATCGAGGACGCCTTCGCTGCGATCATTGACGGCGTCGGCGACGATCGCCTGCGCGCCTATCTTTATCACATCCCGCAGATCTCGGGCGTTGCGATCCCGACCCATGTCGCTGCGAACTTGCGCAAACGTTACGGCAGGGTGGTCGCCGGTCTGAAAGACTCCAGCGGCGACTTCAAGCAGTTCCAAGCGTTCCGTGCCGCCGCGCCGGAGCTTGCCATCACCGTCGGCAACGAAGCCGATATCACCCGCGCGATCGCCGCCGGCGGCGCCGGCACCATCTGCGGCATGGCCAACATTGCGCCGGAGCTGGTCAAGGCGATGGTTGAGGGCAAGGACGTCGAAGCGCGCATGCAGGCGGCGATCGACATCGTGGTGAAATCGCCGTCTTTCCTCACGACGCTGAAGGCGATCCTTGCGGCGCAGACCGGCGATGCAAGCTGGCTGCGCGTGCGACCGCCGCTCCGCGCCTTGGCCGACGGCACCGCGCTCAAGCGGAAGCTCGACGAAATGGTGGCGCCCGCCATCGCGTGAGATCGCGCTGGCGTCCCGACACGTTGCCGCGAAATTCGCGTGCAGCGTGTCGCCATCGTTGCGGGGTCAATCGCTGATTGTTGCCCCGCGCCTCACGGTGCTTAGAACGATTCAACACTAGAGCGATTCAAGCTCGGCTACGGTTCTCTTCGATTGCGGCGACTGTTACAGGCGCACACTTCAACGTTCTTGACTTGAAGTGGAATCAAAGTGCGTGCCTTCGTGGATGGCTGCGTCAGCGGCCATCGAACCCGTGCCGGCAAGAGCCGAGCAGGTCTTCTCATCGGTGCGGCCGTGCTGCTTGCCGAAAGCCCCTCCAACACCACGAGCGCTCAGGCGCAATCGGCTCTGCCGCCGGTGACGGTTGAAGCGCCGGCGCCGCGGCCGAAGCCGGCCCGTGCATCGGATCAGTCGTCGCGCCGCAACCAAGCCGTCGCGCGCCGCCAACCCAGCCGCAATCCCGCACCCGCGGTGCCGACATTGTCGGAGCGCGCCGCCGCCGAAGCCGCCGCGCAACAGGCGGCCAAGCTCGGCTATCGTGCAATGCCGAGCGCGACCACGCTGCGCAGCGGCGCCTCGCCGCTCGACACCTCGCAGTCCGTCAACGTCGTTCCGGCGCAAGTGTTGAAGGACCAGCTGCCGCGCAACATCGACGACGCTCTCGTCAATATATCCGGCATCACCCAGACCAACACGCTCGCCGGCACCCAGGACGCCGTGATCCGCCGCGGCTTCGGCGACAACCGCGACGGCTCGATCATGCGCAACGGCATGCCGCTGGTGCAGGGCCGCAGCCTCAATGCCGCGGTCGAGAGCGTCGAAGTGCTGAAGGGCCCGGCCTCGCTGCTCTACGGCATCATGGATCCCGGCGGCATCGTCAACACCATCAGCAAGCGGCCCGAGCTTTATCAGCACGGCTCGGTCACGCTGCTCGGCTCGACATACGCCAACAACCGGAACGGAGCCGACGGTACGCTCGACATCACCGGTCCGATCGGCGACGGCGGTCTCGCCTATCGTTTCATCGGTTACGGCGTCAGCGAAGATTATTGGCGCAATTTCGGCCGTCACCGCGAGATGCTGGTGAATCCCTCGCTGGCCTGGTACGGCGACACCACGACGGTCCAGCTCACCTATGAGCACCGCGAGTTCATCTATCCGTTCGACCGCGGCACCGCTTTCGTCAACGGCGCGCCGCTGGCGATCCCGAAGACTCGCCGGCTCGACGAGCCCTTCAACAACATGTGGGGCACCTCCGACCTGATCCAGGGCTCGGTCGAGCAGAAGCTGGACGACAATTGGAAGGTCACGGCGGCCTACAGCTACAACACCGAGACCTACAGCGCCAATCAGCTTCGCATCACCGGCGTCAACGCCAAGACCGGCGTCGAGACCCGCAGCAACGACGGCACCAGGAACTCGCTGAGCAACGCCAGCTACGGCACCTCCTATCTGCAGGGTGACGTCTGGGTGGGTGGCTTCCGCAACGAGATCCTGTTCGGGGGCGAGGCGCTGTATCGCACGATCGACCGCCACGATTTGATCCGCCAGGCGACCCCGAGCTTCAATTTTTACAACCCCGTTTACGGATTGATCACACCGGGAACGACCGTTTCGGCAACGGACAGCGAGCAGACCGACAAGCTCGGCACCCGTGGCTTCTTCGCCCAGGACACGTTCCACGTGACCAGCTGGCTGTCGGTGGTCGGCGGCGTGCGCTGGATGGAATACGAGCAGCTCGCGGGAAGAGGCCGGCCTGTGTTCGTCACCAACACCAATCTGTCGGGCGACAAGGTGCTGCCGCTCGGCGGCGTCATCTTCAAGCTGAACGATCAGCTGTCCTACTATGTGAGCTACACGCAGTCGCTGAAACCGACCTCGACCATCGCGCCCTTCACCGGTGCTCCCATCGGCTTCGTCGTCGACTCCACCATTCTGCCCGAAGAGGGCACCCAATGGGAGACTGGCGTCAAGTTCGATGTCAACAGGCGGCTGTCCGGCACTCTTGCGGTTTACGACATCGAGAAGAAGAACGTGCTGGTCTCCGACCCTTTTACTAGCGGTACGGTCTTGGTACGAACGTCCGCGAAGGCGCGGTCGCGCGGCGTCGAGTTGGACGTGACCGGCAAGCTGAGCGATGAGTGGAGCATGATCGGAAGCTACGGCTATACCGATGCCCGCCTGGAGAACGATCCCATCAACGGCAACGCCAAGTTGCTGAATGCTGCGATGAACACGGCTTCGCTCTATCTCGTCTACGATTTCGGCGATACGCTCCCCGGACGCCTGCGGCTCGGCGGCGGCGCGCACTATGTCGGTGACCGGCCGGGCGACTCCGCCAACAAGTTCTTCTTGCCGGCTTATACCGTCGCAGATGTCTTTGCGACTTACGACACGCAGATCGACAATCTGCCGGTGACCTACCAGTTCAACGTCAAGAACCTGTTCGACAAAGTCTACTATACGTCCAGCACCGGAAACGCGCTCAATGTTGCTATCGGCGACGCGCGCCGGGTATCTCTCTCGGCAACGGTGAAGTTCTAGCGATGGCAGTGCGGCCGGGGCACATGATCAAAGCTGTCCTGCTCCAGGTCCATTCCATCGCGGGCCTGGTGCTCGCGCTGCTGCTCGCCCTGATCGCGCTAACTGGCGCGATCATGAGTTTCGAGGACGAGATCGTCGATCATCTCAACACCGGCATCATGCACGTCGCACCGCGCGAGATGCCGGCGCTGATGCCGGACGAGCTGGTCGCGCGGCTGATGGCGGGGCAGGATTTCGGCAAGGTTACGGCTGTTTCGCTGTCGAGCGATCCGGCCGCCGCCGTGCGCATCCGCTTCGCGCGCGACGAGCAGGGCGCGCGGCCGAACTCGCTCTATGTCGATCCCTATGATGCGCGCGTGCTGGGTGCGCCGCGTGGCGAGGCGTTTTTCGCGACGGTTCGGAAGCTGCATCGCTGGCTCCTGATCCCCGGCGATGCCAGGGGCTGGGGCCGCCAGATCACCGGTGTGGCCGCGCTCGGCCTGATCGTCATGCTGGTCTCGGGTCTCGTGCTGCGCTGGCCACGTCGCGCGCGCAGCGTGAAGATGTGGCTCAACCCCAATCTCGGTCTCAGCGGGCGCGGGCTGCATCGCTCGCTGCATGCGGTCATCGGCACCTGGGTGCTTCCGGTCTATCTGGTGATGACGCTGACGGGCCTGTGGTACTCGTTCGACTGGTACAAGGACGGCGTCGTCTGGCTGCTGTCGCGTCCAGAAGTCTCTGCCGCGAAGATGCCGCCAAAAATGTCGGCGAAGGCGCCGCGTGCGGCGGCCCGTTCCGAGCCGGCCCGGCCGATCCGGTTCGACCTGGCGTGGACGACGTTCCGGCGTGACGAGGGCGACCGCTTTGCCAGGGCTCTGCTGACGCTGCCGCCCAGCCCCGGCACGGTGATACGGATCCGGTCGTGGGGAAGGGATTCGGCGCTCGACACCACGCGCGACGAATTCCGCATCGATGCCGTCACCGGTCAGGTCGCCTCCGCCGAACGTTATTCCGACAAGACGTTCGGCGAGAAGATCATCGCCAACGTGCTCGATATCCATCGCGGCGCTGTCCTGGGCTGGCCCGGCAAGCTCGCCTTCATGATTGCCGCGGCCCTGATGCCGCTGTTCTCGGTCACCGGCATTTTGCTCTATCTGTCGCGCCCCAGGCTGCGGCGCCCGGCGCAGGCGCCGCAGGGCCGGCTCGTTCCGGGGGAGTGAGCTGCTGCCGAAGAGGCTAGCCAACACCTCGACAATCGTTCAAAAGCCCGTGGCACGTCCTTGTCAGGTTCACGCCATGATGCTTCCGAGCGTTACCCCCGCCGATATCCGCCGCGCGCTGCTCCTGCGCGAGGAAATTGCGCTGCTCGATCTCAGATACGAGGCGGCCTTTGCAACCGGCCATCCGCTGTTCGCCGCAAACATGGCTGCGGACCGGATTGCAGTTGAGGCCGAGATGCGGCTGCCGCGCAAGGACGTTGCGATCGTGCTCTATGATGACGGCGAGGGGCTGGTCGCAACCGCTGCCGAGCGTCTGGCTGCACTCGGCTACACGAATGTCAGCGCACTCGACGGCGGGCTGACGGCGTGGCGCGATGCGGGCTTCGAGGTGTTCGAGGACGTCAATTCCTATTCCAAGGCCTTCGGCGAACTGGTCGAGTCGCGTCGTCACACGCCCTCGCTCAGCGCCGACGAGGTGGCAAAGCTGATCGCCGACAAGGCCAACATCGCCATTCTCGACGTCCGCCGCTTCGACGAATACGCGACCATGAACATCCCGGGCTCGGTCAGCGTCCCCGGCGCGGAGCTGGTGCTGCGGGCAGGGCAGGCCGCGCCCGATCCCGACACCACCATCATCGTCAATTGCGCCGGCCGCACCCGCTCCATCATCGGCACCCAGTCCCTGATCAATGCCGGCGTGCCCAACAAGGTGCGGGCGCTGCGCAACGGCACGATCGGCTGGACGCTGGCGCGGCACGCGCTCGATCACGGCGCCGACAGGCGCGGCGCGATCGGCCCGTTCGAGGGCGGACCGGCCAATGCCCGTGACGTCGCCTATCGCGCCGGTGTCCGTCATATCGGCGCGAACGAGATGGCGGCGCTGGTCGCAGAGACCGATCGCACGCTGTATCGCTTCGACGTGCGCGATGCCGAGGACTATGCGGCCGGGCATCTCCCCGGCTTCCGCCACTATCCCGGCGGCCAGCTCGTGCAGGAAACCGACATGGCCGCGCCGGTGCGCGGCGCGCGCATGGTCCTGACCGACGACAGATGCGTCCGCGCTGACATGACGGCGTCCTGGCTGGCGCAGATGGGCTGGGAGGTCTATGTGCTCGAGGGCGGCTATGACGGAGCGCTGGAAATCGGTCCACCGCTGGTGATGCCGAAGCCTGATCCGGCCCACCGCTACCGCCGTCCCTATGAAGGCACCGATGTGGCCGAAGCTGCGATGCAGGCCTATCTCGATTGGGAATACGGCCTCGTCGAGCAGCTCCGCCGCGACGGCACGCACGGGTTCTATGTGATTTGACCGAGCTCTGGGATGCCAAGCGCACCCATCGCCTCGCCATCTTCTCCCCGTATCCAAGCCCTATTGTGCTGCGTATCGCCCGCGGTCTATGAGCTGCGGCAAAGCTGCCATTTACGGAGATTCCATGTCCGCCCCCGGCCAAAGCCCTGAGCGAAGCGCCAAGGCGCTGCTGCTCGAAGGCGTCAATGATAGCGCTGTCGATCTTTTCAGGAGCGCGGGCTTCACCAACGTCGAAAGGCTGACCAATGCGCTGGACGGCGCGGATCTGCGGCGCGCGCTCGAGGGCGTGTCGCTGCTCGGCATCCGTTCGCGCACCCAGATCACCGATGAGGTGCTGGGGGCGGCCGACCAGCTTCTCGCTGTCGGCTGCTTCAGCGTCGGCACCAACCAGGTCGATCTTTCGGCGGCGCGCAAGCGCGGTATTCCCGTCTTCAACGCGCCGTTCTCCAATACGCGCAGCGTCGCCGAGCTCGTCATCGGCGAGATCGTGATGCTGCTCCGGCGGATCTTTCCGCGCTCGGTGTCGGCCCATGCCGGGGGCTGGGACAAGTCGGCGGCCGGCAGCCGCGAGGTGCGCGGCCGCACGCTCGGCATCGTCGGCTACGGCAATATCGGCTCGCAGCTTTCGACCTTGGCCGAAGCCATGGGCATGCGCGTGATCTATTTCGACCGCACCGACAAGCTTCGCCATGGCAACACCGAGCCGGTCGAGAAGCTGGAAGAGCTGCTGGCGGAGAGCGATGTCGTCAGCCTGCACGTGCCGGAGACGCCGGAGACCGCGGGCATGATCGGCGAGAAGGAGCTGCGGGCGATGAAGTCAGGCTCGTTCCTGATCAACAACAGCCGCGGCACCGTCGTCGATCTCGATGCGCTGGCGCGTGCCTTGCGCGATGGCCATCTCGCCGGCGCGGCTGTCGACGTCTTTCCCGTCGAGCCTTCGTCGAACGCCGATCGTTTCAACAGCCCCATTCAGGGCATCGAGAACGTCATCCTCACCCCTCATATCGGCGGCTCCACCGAGGAGGCGCAGGAGCGGATCGGCGGCGAGGTCGCGCGGAAGCTGGTCGACTATTTCATTACCGGCTCGACCATGGGCGCGGTGAACTTCCCGGAAGTGCAGTTGCACTTGCGTCCCTCCGGCGCGCGCTTCAGTCATGTCCACCGCAATGTGCCCGGCATGTTGCGGCGGCTGAACGAGGTCTTCCTCCAGCGCGACATCAACATCGCCGCGCAATATCTGGAGACCGCCGGCGATCTCGGCTACGTGGTGCTCGACGCCGATCTCGGTGGTCAGGACTCGGCGGCGCTGCTCCAGCAGATCCGCGCGCTCGACGGCACGGTCGGCGCGCGGCTGGTATTCGAGCACTAGACTGCCACCACGTTCCGGTTGCATTGTGCGGCCACTGCTCCCACACTGCGGTCGAATTCGACGTGTTCCAATCAGGTCGAATTTGAGCTTCAGTTGCGTGAGTGTCCGCCATGGAACGGGACGCCGTACTGATTGATCTCGCGCTTCAGGGCGGCGGTTCGCACGGCGCCTTCTCCTGGGGTGTGCTTGATCGCCTGCTGGAGGAAAACTGGCTCAGCATCGCCGCAATCTCCGGAACCTCCGCAGGCGCGATGAATGCGGCGGTGCTGGCGGACGGCTGGACCGCCGGCGGCGCCCAGGGCGCGCGTGAGGCGCTCGACCAATACTGGCGCCGTGTTTCGAAGGCCGCGGCCTTCAGCCCGCTGCAACGCTCGCCGCTCGACCGCTTGATGGGGCGCTGGACCCTCGACACGTCGCCCTTCTACATCCTGACCGATTTGATGTCGCGCGTGCTGTCGCCCTACGATCTCAATCCGACCGGCTACAATCCGCTGCGTGCGGTGCTGGCCGAGAGCATCGATTTCGAACGCCTCGTGCGCTCGCCGATCCAGCTGTTCATCACCGCGACGCGGGTGCGCACAGGGCGCGGCCGTATCTTCCGCAACGCGGAGATCACGGCGGATGTGCTGCTGGCATCGGCCTGCCTGCCGACCATGTTCCGCGCCATCGAGATCGACGGCGAGCCCTATTGGGACGGCGGCTTCGCCGGCAACCCGACGATCACGCCGCTGGTCCGCGAAAGCGACGCGCACGACACCATCCTCGTCCAGATCAATCCGACCGAACGGCTGGAGGCGCCGCGGACGGCCGCGGAGATCCTCAACCGGCTCAACGAAATCTCCTTCAACTCGCCGCTGATGAAGGAGCTGCGCATGATCGCGCTGCTGCGGCAGGCGGCCGATCCCGGCAGCGGCGAGGGCGCGCGCTGGGCCAAGATGCGGACGCACCGGGTCAAGAGCGACATGCTGGCGAAGTTCGGGGCGTCCTCGAAGCTCAACGCGGAATGGGAATTCGTCTCGATGCTACGCGCCGAGGGGCGCATGGCCGCAGACGCCTTCCTCGCCGAGCATGGTGCCGACATCGGCCGTCGTTCGACCGCCGATCTCGACGTCCTCCTGTCGGAGTGTTGAGGCATGGGTCTCCTCGGCCTCCTCGTCGGGCTCGCTCTGCTGGTCCTGTTCGCCTTCCGCGGCTGGAGCGTCCTGCTGCTCGCGCCGTTCGCCGCACTCGTTGCGGCGCTGTTCGGCGGTGAGCCGCTGCTCGCGAACCTGACCCAGGTGTTCATGGTGAACGCAGCGGGATTTCTGGCGCAGTTCTTCCCGATCTTTCTGCTTGGCGCCGTCTTCGGCAAGTTGATGGACGACAGCGGGGCGGTGACGTCCGTCGCCGGCTTCATGGCGGAGCGCCTCGGCGAACGGCGCGTGATCCTGGCGGTCGTGCTTGCCGGCGCGCTGGTCACCTATGGCGGCGTCAGCCTGTTCGTAGCGTTCTTCGTCATCGTTCCCATGGCCCGTTCGCTGTTTCGCGCCGCTTCGATTCCGCGTCGCCTGATCCCGGCTGCGATCGTGCTGGGAACGTCGACCTTCACGATGTCGGCCCTGCCGGGCACGCCGTCGATCCAGAACGCGATCCCGATGCCGTTCTTCGGCACGACGCCGTTTGCGGCGCCGGGCCTGGGCATCGTCGCCTCCCTCATCATGCTCGGCGCGGGATTGTGGTGGCTGCATCGCGCCGAAGCGTCGGCGCGCCGCACCGGAGAAGGCTACGGCGATGACGTTGAGGACTCGGCCGAGCGCGCAGCCGCCGACGAGCTCGTGCGCGAGCGCGCGACGACGGCGCGGGAGTTCGACCCGGCGGAACTGCAGCACGGTCATCGCAGCAAGCGGCCTTCGCCGGTGCTGAACGCCATCGCGCCGCTGGTCGTCGTCGTGACTGTCAATCTCTTGATGTCGCTCCTGGTGTTGCCGCGGCTCGATGTCAGCTATCTCGCCGAGCAACGCTTTGGTGATACCACGCTTGCAGCTGTTGCAGGCGTCTGGTCGGTCGCGGTTGCGCTGGCTGCCGCCATCGCCGCCACCATCGCGCTGAACTGGGCGCGCCTGCCGGCGCTGCGCCGGACCATGGACGCCGGGGCCAATGCGTCGGTCCTGCCCGCGTTCAGCGTCGCCAGCCTCGTCGGGTTCGGCGCCGTCGTCGCCTCGCTGCCGGCATTCGCGATCGTGCGCGACTGGGTGCTGGCGATCGAGGGCGGACCGCTGGTCTCGCTCGCCGTCGCGACCAACATCCTGGCCGCGCTGACCGGGTCGGCGTCCGGCGGCCTCACCATCGCCCTCGACGCTCTCGGCCCGACCTATGTCGAACTTGCCGCGCGCAACGGCATCGACCTTGCGTTGATGCATCGCGTGGCGGTGATCGGCGCGGGAACGCTGGACATCCTGCCGCACAATGGTGCGGTGGTCAGCCTGCTCGCGATCTGCGGCCTGACTCACCGCGACAGCTATTTCGACATCGTCATGGTGGGCATCGTGACCTCGCTCCTGGCGCTGGTGGCCGTGATTGCCCTGGGCAGTGCGCTGGGGTCGTTCTGACGGAAAGCCGGCGTCAGCGATTGACGGACGGGCGAAGGTTGCCCGCGTTCCCTGTCGTCCGCGCGCTGCCACTGTGCCGCTGGCCGGCCTGGCCGCACTACAAGTCGGGACTGGTGACGGAGGCGTCGAGCTATTTCTGCGCGCAGTGACCCTTCACCTCTCCCCGCGAAGACGCGGAGAGGGAGACATGCTCCGCTCATCCCGCCGCCATCGCCTGCGCGCCGCCGAGCAGTCGCGCATTGAGCCGGCCGCCGGAGAACAGCATGTCATCGAGGGCTTCGTCGATATCGGCGGAAATGACGGAATTGCCGCCATCGCGCGCGAGGCTCGCTTGTGCCAGGCGCCGCATCAATTCCTTGATGAATGCGCAACTCGTGCCTTCGCTGCGCCTGGCGGCTTCGGCGACGACGGCGTCGTCGAGTGGCAGTCCCTTGCCATAGAGCCGGACCAGTTTGTTGCGGCCGGTCTCGTCGGGAAGCGGCACTTCGATGGCCTGATCTATGCGACCGGGGCGGCCCGCTAGGGCGCCTTCGAGTTGCTGAGGCCGATTTGTTGTCAGCACGAACAGAATGTCAGCGTCCTGCTTCAAGCCATCCATCTCGTTAAGTAATCGGTTGAGCAGCGGTTCTTCGCAGCCGCTCATGTTCTCGCGCTGCCGCGCGATGAGATCGACGTCTTCGATCACAACCATGGCCGGTTGCAGGAGGCGAGCGAGATTCATATAGGCGCCGAGCAGGCCGATTTGCTCCGCTGTGATGATCAGCGTCGTATGACCGGGCAGATGGGCCGCGAGATAGCGGATGGTGTGAGTCTTGCCCGTGCCGGGTGGGCCGTAGAGTAAGATACCCTTCCGGGTCGACTGTCCGAGGCGGCGCAGCACGTCCCGCGTGCCCACGAAGTTCAGGACGTTACGATCAAGTAGCCGTAACGTCTGTTCAGGCAGGATCACCTCGTCACGACTGACGGAAGGAAGCCGGTGCACTGTGATCCCGCGCGAGCGCCCACGGTAGTCGGAATCGGCATCGAGAGAGAGAATCTTGCCACGGTAGGTGCGCGCGGCCTGAACGGCGTCCTCCAGCGCGCTGAAGCACTGCTGGACAAGCGCTGAGCCTGCGGCCCCGGCCGGCGCCATGATTTCGATCCGCACGCCGACCTCGCGGCTGTATTCACGATGAATGGCCAGAAGCACCGCGTAGCGGAGACCAGCGGTTGCGCAAAGCCAAAGACCATTGTCGAGGCACTTGGCTGGTGTCGGTTCGCCGATATCGACGTCGTTGTACTGAAGCGGTGCGATCGTCGCCGCGAAACCGTCGTTCTGCATCAATCTCGACATGGATAGCGTCTCGTAGCGGCGGTCCTCGGCGATACCGAATAGCCGGACCGGAGACGCAAATAATCGGTCGATGGCGGCCTGGACGTCTGCCCGCATGTGGCCAGGAAATTGGCGTACCGTGGTCACCAGCTGACTCCGCGGCACATCGGCGAAGTGCCAATTCAAGACACCGAACGTGTAATTGAACTCCTCCGAGGGGAGGTCCCGCGATGCGCATGCTGCTGCGAGTACGCAATCGGCGCACAGCCACACTGTGCGGTCCACCAATTGTGCTTCCGACTGCGCGATCGGTCGGCCGCAAAGCTCGCAGCAGGGCTTCGCCGTTTCGCTTGTGATCAGGAGTGGGTGGCCGGCGGCAGCGACACGACGCCTTGCAGATTCCAGCAGGGCTCCTGCGACCGGTGGTGGGTAGGGACCGCAGGCTGCCGCGCCATGCCTCTCCATGTCGGCAATCACGGAGACGGCTTCACTTTCCGACTTGCCGAAGACGCGACGCAACAGGTCAACGATGAATTCACGCGGAGTATCTTCGTCAGCATGCAGCACGAGCTGAGCCGGCACGGCCTCGACCTGAGTATCGCTCATGAAGTGTCCCCTTGAGCAACCTATAATTGATATGAACAAATAGGGAACACAAAAGGACGCGGCCGTCAAGCGTGACGGCCGCGTCGATTTGGTCGCTCGTTTTCGAGCTCTAATGCGCGCCACCTCCGCCACCCGGCGCCTTCACCCTTCGCGTCAGCAGCACCGCGATCGCGGCGAGGACCAGCACCACGCCGATCACGGCAAAGGTGTCGGAATAGCCCATCACCAGCGCCTGGCGCTTCACGGTCTTGCCGAGCGCGATGATGGCCTGCTCGCGTGCGGCGTTGGGATCGGGGACGCCGTGGGCCATGAAATAGTCCGTCATCTGCGCGATGCGGGCGCGGACCTCCTCGCGGCCGAGCGTGACCGAATGGCCGATGATGTTGGAGTGGAACTGCTCGCGTTTGGTGACGATAGTGGCGAGCACCGCGGTGCCGATGGCGCCGCCGAGGTTGCGCATCATGTTCGAGATGCCGGAGGCGGCCGCCGCATCCTGCGGCGCGACGCTGCCGAGGCTGAGTGCCGACAGCGGCGCGAGCGTCAGCGCCTGGCCGACCGCACGCACGATGTTGGGCATCAGGAACTGATCGCCGGAATAATCGAGCGACATCTGGATGTTCATGAAGGAGCTCGCGGCGAACAGCAGCAGGCCAACGGTCGCGACATAGCGGCCGTCGAAACGCTGCATCAGCTTCGGCACCAGCGGAATCAGCAGAAGCTGCGGCAGTCCGGTCCAGGCCAGCACGTTGCCGATCTGCTCGGCATTGTAGCCCTGCACTTGGCCGAGATAGGCGGGCAGGAGATAGACCGAGCCGAACAGTGCGAAGCCGAGGAACACCGCCGCGATGGTGCCGATGCCGAAATTCCACTGCGTCAACAGGCGCAGGCGCAGCAGCGGCTTCTCCACCATCAGCTCGTTGGCGATGAACATCGACAGGCTGATCACGGCGATGACCGCGAGCCGCACGATGAAGGGAGAGCCGAACCAGTCGTCCTTGTTGCCTTCTTCCAGCACGGCTTGCAGCGAAGCGAGGCCGATCGCCATGGTCGCGATGCCGAACCAGTCGCCTTCGCGCAGCAAAGCGAGGTTCAGCGGTTGGCGCTCCAGCGTGAAGAACAGCGTGGTCACCATCACCGCCGTGGGCAGCACGTTGACGAAGAAAATGGTCTGCCAGCCGTAATTCTCGGTGAGATAGCCGCCGATGGTCGGCCCGATCGCCGGTGCGAAGGTCACGGCGAGCGAGAACATGGCAAGGCCGATCGGCTGCTGGCCCTTCGGCAGCTTGGTGAAGACCAGCGTGAACGCCATCGGGATCAGCACGCCGCCGAAGAAACCCTGCAGGCCGCGCATCGCGATCATCGACGGCAGATCATGGGTGAAGGCGCAAGCGACCGAGAAGGCCGCGAACAGGCTCGCGAAGCTCAGGATGATGTTGCGGAACGAGAATACCCGCGACAGATAGTCGGTCAGCGGGATGACGATGATCTCGCCGATCAGATAGGACGTCGAGATCCAGGATCCGTTGTCGGCGCCGGTACCGATGCCGCCCTCGATGTTGAGCAGCGAGGCGTTGGTGATCTGGATGTTCAGGATCGCCATGAAGGCGCCGATCATCGCCGCGAACACGGCGATCCAGATCGTGGCGCTGGCCCGATTGGGGTCGGCGGCGACGCGCTCAGGCGTCGCGGCCGGAATTGCTTGTGCTGGCGTCGATATTGAGAGGCTGTTTGACATGGCACGACCCTCCGGAAACAGGTTTTGCTTTGGGCGTCGCTGCCGCCTGAGCGGCCGGCGCTGAACGCGTTGCGATCTTCGGGATCACGGACATGCCGGGCCGCAGCGCGATCGGAGGCACCGTCCCGGCGTCCAGCGCGATCTTCACGGGAATGCGCTGCACGATCTTGGTGAAATTGCCGGTGGCGTTGTCGGGCGGCAGCAGCGCGAACTCCTGGCCGCTGGCCGGCGCGATGGAATCGACGTGACCATGCACGACTTGGCCCGGGAAGGTGTCGACCTCGATCTCGACGCTCTGACCGGCGCGGACATGCGTGAGCTGGGTCTCCTTGAAATTGGCGACGACATAGGTGCCCGTGGCCGGCACGATCGACATCAACTGCGTGCCCGCCTGCACATACTGGCCGACGCGCAAGGTGCGGTTGCCGACGACGCCGTCGATCGGCGAGACGATCGTGGTGTAGCCGAGATTGAGCTCGGCCTGGTGCTGGACCGCGGTTGCGCGGGCGGCGGCGGCCCTGGCCTGCACGATCTCGGCCTTTGAGAAGATCGACCTGCTTCTGTGCGGAGATGAGGTTGGCGTTGTCGCGCGCGATCGCGGCGTCCGCGCCGGCATCGCGCGCCTGCGCCTGCTGCGCATTCTGCACGCTGCCATAACCGGTCCTGGCGAGATCCGTGTAGCGCTTGTTCTCCTGCTGGGCGAAGGTCTTCGCGGCCGTGTCGACATCGATGGTCGCTTTCGCGGCTGCGATTACCGCCTCCTGAACCTCGAGCTGGGCCTGCTTGCTCGTCACCGTCGCGTTCGCGGCGGCGACGTCGGCCCTTGCCTGATCGAGCGCGACGCGGAAGTCGCGATCGTCGATCCGGGCCAGCACCTGGCCGGCCTTCACATGCTCGTTATCGCCGACCAGGACGCGGTCGAGATAGCCGCTGACCTTCGGCGCGATGGTGGTGTTGTCGGCCTTCACATAGGCGTCATCGGTGGAGACCAAGAAGCGTCCGACCGTCCAGTAATCGTAGCCGTACCAGCTCGCGCCGGCGAGCGCGGCGACGGCCACTCCCGCCAGCAACAGCTTGCGAAAGTTCAGCTTTCGGCGCGGGGTGGGGACCGGCGCGGCGGGCAGAATGCCTTCGGGCGGGCTGGTTGGCACCACGATGGTTTCGCTCTTCGATGGATTGGTATGTGCGGTCATGGCCGGCTCCCTAAATTAGGAAACTTGACGATTTCCAAAATAGGACTAGCTTGAGGACTGTCAATGGAATGACAGACATCATCTAAAAACATGGCTCAGGCAAAATCGTCATCAGAAGGCCGCCCGCGTGGGCGGCCACCAGTGCGCACCGACGACGAGACGAAGCGCATCGTCATCGAGGCGGCACGGCACGCCTTCGCAGTCGATGGCTACGCAGCAACCAGCACCGAAGAACTGGCGCGTGGCGCCGGCATCTCCACCAAGACTCTCTATCGGCTGTTTCCGGGCAAGGCAGCGCTGTTCGAAGCGATGTGCGCGGACCGGCTCGATCGGTTGCTCTCCGACGTCAATCTTCAGGCCGACAATCAGGCCGACGTCGAGACGAGTCTGGCTGCCGTGCTTGTCGCCTGTGCCGATCTCGCGCTCGATCCGGAGGTCGTGGCACTCCAGCGTATGGTACTGCAGCAATCGGCCACGTTCCCCGACCTTGCCGCGAATTTCTACAGGGATGGCATCTCCCGTACCGTGGCGGCGCTCGCGGGCTGGCTTCGCGATCAAGTCAGGAAGAAGCGCATCGCGCTCGATAACGTCGATGAAGCCGCCGGAATGATGATAGGCATGATGGTGTCGGCGCCGCAGCGCGCGGCGATCTACGCCAGCCTGGCACTGCCCTCGCGCAAGGAGATCGAGAGGCGGGCGCAGACATGCGCCGCAATTCTGCTCGACGGTTGTCGCGCCGCGTCGGCCTAGCGGCCCTGATTTGACAATCGGGATCCGTTGGGCTAGATATTTCGCATGCGAAATAATGCAGCCGCAGCGAAGCACCATCGGCTGATCTATTTGTTGAACGTCGCGCAACGCCGTTTGCAGCGCTGGATGGCCGCGCAGCCTTCGAGCGAGGTGACGCCGGCGCAGGCGGGGTTGTTGTTCATCCTCGGCCGGCAGGACGGCATTCTGATGGGCGAGGCGGGTGCGGCACTCGATCTCGGGCCGGCCGGGATTTCCGGCCTCGTCGATCGCAGCGCAGCGGCGCGGCTGGTCGAGCGGCGGGCCGACCGCGAGGATGGCCGCGCCTTTCGCATCTGGTTGACGCCGAAGGGGCGCACCGCGCTGGCGCAGGCGAAGACTGGCGCGGCCGAGATCAATGCGGCGCTGACGGAGGGATTCACGGCCGCGGAGATCGACATCGTCGCGCGCTGGCTGACGAGCATTCAGGACAAGTTTCCAAGAAGTTCAGACGACTAACACGGAGCAGACCAATGACCGAGCACGTCCGGATCGAGAATAACAACGGAATTCTCACCCTCACCCTGGCGCGTCCCGACAAGAAGAACGCGCTGACCGATGCGATGTACGGCAAGCTCGCCGACACGATCGAATCCGCCGAGCTCGACCCGTCCGCCCGCGTGATCCTGATCCGCGGCGAGGGCGACATGTTCACCGCCGGCAACGACGTCGGCGAGTTCGCGGCCGTCGCGGCCGGCAAGTCCGAAGGCAGCCGCAACGTGGTGCGCTTCATCCAGTCGCTGGCGCGCTGCACCCGGCCGCTGGTCGCGGCCGTGCAGGGCCGCGCCGTCGGCGTCGGCACCACGATGCTGCTGCATTGCGACCTCGTCGTGCTCGCCGACAACGCGCAATTGTCGACGCCCTTCGTCAGCCTCGCGCTGGTGCCGGAAGCCGCCTCCAGCCTGTTGATGCCGGCGCGCATCGGCTATGCCCGCGCCTACGAGATGTTCGCGCTCGGCGAAACCGTGGCGGCCAAGTCCGCGCTGGAGTGGGGCCTCGCCAACCGCGTGGTGCCGCTGGACAAGCTCGATGCCGAGGCGCTTGCGCTGGCGCAGCGTCTCGCTCCCGCCAGCCGGCCGGCGCCCTCATCGCCACCAAGCGGCTGATGCGCAACGGCGAGGCGCTGGTCGCGCAGATGCAGGCCGAAGGCGAGCAGTTCGCGCAGCGCCTGCGTACCGCCGAAGCACGCGAGGCGTTTACGGCGTTTGCGGAGCGCCGCCCGCCGGATTTCACGAAGGTGGCGTGAGCCGGCTGCCCCGGACAGGGGCCGGCAACTCCGGGGCGCTTATCATTTGATATAAACCTTAACGAAACTTTGGCATGTGGCCGTGCAAGGTGACCGCTCTCGGCGAGCGGGTCTTTGGGTCCATGTCCATTTTTAAGAAATCGGTAAGCACGCTTCTCCTGGTTCTGATGACGCTGCTGGCGGCCGGCGCGCTGACCAGCACGGCCATCCAGATGGTCGGGGCTTTCGGCCGCTATAGCGACAGTCTGGAGACCGAGCGGCTCGCGAATGCTGACAAGTCGATCTTCCACGGCGTGGTTGCCCTGCGCAGCAATCGCGGCGATGCCCAGAGCGCGCTGCTCGGCGAGGACGATCCGCGCGCCAAGCTCGGCGCCGCCGAGAAAGCCGAGCAGGCCGGTTTTGACGCCATCAGCGCTGCGCTCTCCACCGTCGAATTCGCGGCGCGCGACGAGCTCGCCAGCACGCTGAAGCAGCGCTGGAGTGAGGCCGCACCAAAATTCCAGTTGTTCTACGACGAGGCCAAGCTGCCGCGCGCCGAGCGCAAGCTGGAGCGCACCGCACCCTGGTACGATGCGGTCACCAAGGTGATCGAGACCGCCAATCTCGCCTCCACCGCGGTGTCGAACCGCGCCTGGATGAACGATCCTTACATCGCCCGCATGATCCAGGCCCGCCGCCTCGCCTGGCAGGTGCGCGACCGCTACGGCATCCAGTGCTCGACCCTGCGGCCGAACGTCAACGCCAGCAAGCCGCTCGACGACACCCAGAAGCAGACCGTGGCCGGATGGAACGGCGTCGTCACCGCCGGGTGGACCGGCATGGAGGAGCTCCTGGCTGCGCCTGACGTGCCGGCCGAACTCGTCAACACGGCCAAGGATGCGAGGGCCAAGACTGACGGCGCCCTCAAGCAGATCGGCGAGCTCACCAAGGGCTTCGACGGCAGCGGCCGGCCCGCGATGCCCGCCTCGGAATGGAACGCATTGTGCCAGTCCCCCTTCGCGTCCATCGTCGCGGTCGCGAGCAAGGCGCTCGACCTGTCGATCGCGCGCGCTGAGGCGGTCCAGGCCAAAGCGTTGACCAATCTCATCGTGCAATCCTTCGCGTTCCTGCTCGCGCTGGCCGTGACCCTCGCCGGCGTGTTCGTGGTGCGCAATCGCCTGATGCGGCCGGTGCGCGCCATCCTCGACGCCATCGCCCGCATCAGCGCCCGCGACTATGCGACGCCGGTGCCGCAATCGCGGCATCCCGACGAGTTCGGCACCATGGCGGCTGCGCTCGAAAGCCTGCGCGAGAGCGCGGCGACCGCGGAGCGGCTCGGCCGCGAACGCGAATCGCAGCAGGCGCTTCAGCTCGCCCGCTCCGGCACCGTCGATGCCGCCTGCCGCAGCTTCGACGATACGGTGCAGGCCGTTATCCAGAGCGTTGCGGCCTCGACGCGCGAGCTCGACGCCACCGCAAGCGGCGTGCGCTCGCTGGTCTCGGAATCGAGCAACCAGACCGCGGCGGTCTCCTCCGCCGCCGAGCAGGCCACCAACAATCTCGAGACCATTGCCGCCGCGACCGAGGAGCTCTCCGCTTCCGTGGGAGAGATCTCCGCGCAGGTGCAGTCGAGCGCGCGCGAGGCCCGCGAGGCCGTGGCCCAGGCCGAGCAGACCAATGCGACGGTCGAGATCCTCGATCAGACGGCCAGCCGCATCGGCGAGGTCGTGAAGATGATCAACGCGATCGCCGCCCAGACCAATCTGCTGGCATTGAACGCCACCATCGAAGCCGCGCGCGCGGGCGAGGCCGGCCGCGGCTTCGCCGTGGTCGCGGGCGAGGTCAAGAGCCTCGCGACGCAAACCGCGACCGCGACGGAAGAGATCTCGCGCCAGGTCGAGGAGATCCAGGGCGCGACCGGCCAGGCGGTCGCCGCGATCCGGTCGATCGGCGGGGCCATCGGCGGCATCGACGAGAAGATGACGGCGATTGCCGCCGCGGTCGAAGAGCAGCGCGCGGCGACGACGGAAATCTCGCGCAACTTCCAGCAGGCGGCCCAGGGCACCCGCGAGGTCACCGACACGATCGGCAGCGTCGCCAGGCTCAACCAGGAGACCGGCAATGCCGGGACCGTGCTGTCTGAGTCCGTCAAGAAGATGTCGGCGGATGCCGATCGTCTTCGCGTCGCCGTCGAGGGCTTCCTGGGCGCCGTGAAGAGCGCCTGATTTTCGTCCTCTTTCCATCGGACGTCGCGCGGGCATTGCCGCAGCCCGGCACTGCGGGTACATCTGTGCCGCCTCGCTCCCGCGAGCGCAGCGACAGACGCAAGACACATCAGGGATGGAGAGTTCGATGCCGGTCACCCCACACAAGGCCCAACGCCCTTATCGCGGCGTGTTCCCGGTCGCGCCCACCATCTTCGACGAGCGCGGCGAGCTCGACCTCGAGGGCCAGCGCCGTTGCATCGATTTCATGATCGATGCCGGCTCGCACGGCATTTGCATCCTCGCCAATTTCTCCGAGCAGTTCGTGCTTACCGATGCCGAGCGCGAGACGGTGATGCACACGGTGCTGGAGCATGTGGCCGGCCGGGTTCCCGTGATCGTCACCACCACGCATTTCAGCTCGGCCGTGTGCGCGGCGCGCAGCAAACAGGCCGAGGCGGCCGGCGCCGCCATGGTGATGGTGATGCCGCCCTATCACGGCGCGACCTTCCGCGTCCCCGAGAAAGGCATCGTCGAATTCTTCAAGGTGCTCTCCGGGGCGATCAATATCCCGATCATGATCCAGGACGCGCCGGTGGCCGGCACGCCGCTGTCGGTCGAGTTGCTGGCGCGGCTGTCGCGCGAGTTTGCCAACATCCGCTATTTCAAGATCGAGGTGCCGGGCGCGGCCTCGAAACTCCGCAGCCTGATCGAGGCGGGCGGCAAGGACATCGAAGGTCCCTGGGACGGCGAGGAGGCAATCACGCTGCTCGCCGATCTCGACGCCGGCGCCACCGGCGCCATGACCGGCGGCGGTTATCCCGACGGCATCCGCCAGATCATCGATCCCTATTTCGCCGGCGATCGCGAGAAGGCGAAGGCCGCTTACGAGCGCTGGCTGCCGCTGATCAACTACGAGAACCGCCAATGCGGCCTGATCGCCTGCAAGGTGATGATGCAGGCCGGCGGCGTGATCAAGTCGGAGGCGGTGCGCCATCCGCTGCAGCCGCTGCATCCGGCAACGCGGGCGGGGCTGCTGGAACTGGCCAAGGAGCGCGACGCACTGGCGCTCAGGTGGGGGAAGTAGAGCCACATACCCCGCGGCCGTAGGACGGCCAGTCTACATCCGAAGGCCGCCACGAACCCCACAAGGGTACAGGGTGGGCAAAGCGAAGCGTGCCCACCACCTGTTGCCATCGCGAAAGTTGGTGGGCACGGCGCAAGCGCGCCTTTGCCCACCCTACGAAGGCTGCGCTGGGGGAAATAGGTCTCTCCCCGTCATTGCGAGGAGCGAAGCGACGAAGCAATCCAGACTGTTTCCGCGGAGACAGTCTGGATTGCTTCGCTTCGCTCGCAATGACGGGGGCGCTCATTTCGCCTGAAGGCGTCGAATTAACGCAATTCCGCCAGTTTCCGCCGGCCCGGCGATGGCATATTGTACGCCCGCCAACCGGCCCTGCGGAGAATCCCAGGCATCGCGCAACAAGACATCGCGCAACAGCTCTTCTTTTGCCACGATCCCGAGCCAGGTTGGTGCAAACCGACAGAACAGGGAGGCAGTGCCATGACGATGAGGCCGGATCCCACCTTTCACGCATCGCCCAAGCTTGCGATGGAAGCGCCTGCGGAGAACTTCGCTTACACCTTGCTGCTCAGTCCGGATTTCTCAAAGCCGGACGCTCTCGCGGTCATCGACGTCAAGCCGGGATCGCCGACCTACAGCCAGATCGTCCACACCGTCACAATGCCCAACAAGGGCGATGAGTTTCATCACTTCGGCTGGAATGCCTGCTCCTCCGCTCTGTCGCCGCTCGCCGGACACGCCTTCATCGAGCGGCGCTATCTCATCATCCCCGGGCTGCGCTCGTCGCGGATCTACGTCATCGACACCAAGCCCGATCCGACCCAAGCCAAGATCCACAAGATCATCGAGCCAGAGGAGGTCTTCAAGAAAACCGGCTACTCGCGGCCGCACACGATCCATTGCGGGCCGGACGGCATTTACGTGAGCACGCTGGGCGGCGGCGGCAAGGACGGCACCAACGGACCTCCGGGCGTCTTCATCATGGATTGCGAGACGTTCGAAGTTCTTGGACGATGGGAGATCGACCGTGGCCCGCAGACGCTGCATTATGATTTCTGGTGGAATCTGCCGCGCGACTACATGGTGACGAGCGAATGGGCGTTGCCGCCGCAGTTCGAGAACGGGATCGTCCCGGAAGATCTGCTTGCGAACAAATATGGCCATCGTCTCCACTTCTGGGACCTTCGCGCCCGTCGCAACGTCCAGACCATCGACCTCGGCGCCAATCATCAGATGGCGCTGGAGGTGCGGCCGGCGCACGATCCGGTTCGCGAGTACGGGTTCGTCGGTGTGGTGGTCGACACCACCAACCTCGAAGCATCGATCTGGACCTGGTGGCGCGAGGATGGAAAATTCCATGCCGAGAAGACGGCGACGATTCCTCCTGAACCCGCGCCCAAGGAGCAGCTGCCGCCGCTGCTGCAGGGATTTGGCGCCGTGCCGCCGCTGGTGACGGACATCGACCTGTCGATGGATGACCGGTTTCTCTATGTCTCGTGCTGGGGGACGGGTGAGATGCGCCAGTACGACGTCAGCGATCCCAGAAAGCCGAAGCTTGCGGGCTCAGTCCACATCGGCGGTATCGCGCGGCGCACGCCCCATCCGAACGGCAAGGCCTTTGCGGCAGGTCCGCAGATGGTCGAGATCAGCCGCGACGGCCGGCGCGTGTACTGGACCAATTCGCTCTATTCCACCTGGGATGACCAGTTCTATCCCGACGGGGTTCCGGGCGTGGAAGTCATGGCGAATGTCGGTCGCAACGGTGGCCTCGAGCTCGACAAGAACTATTTCGTGAGTTTCCCCGACGGATATCGTGCGCACCAGATCAGGCTCGAGGGCGGCGACTGTTCGACGGACTCCTTTTGCTACCCGTCGGTCTAGATGGGACGCATGCGAGCCCGGCCCTTGGCTGGCTGTGGCTCGCGCTTGTTGCGAGCGGCCTCTACCACGGGGTCAATCCGGGAATGGGATGGCCGCTCGCCGTTTCGGCCGGGCTCATGGACAAGAGCCCGCGCGCGCTCTTCCGTGCATTGTGGGCTCTGGCGGCCGGGCATCTGCTGGCAACACTTCTCGTGTTGCTGCCGTTCGCCTTCCTGCTCGTGCTGGCCGCGTGGCAGCGCCCGATCCAGATCGTCGCGAGCCTTCTCGTCATCGGCTTTGGCGTCTATCGGCTGATCGACCGGCGTCATCCGCGCACGCTGGCACGAATTCCGCCGACGCAATTGGCGCTCTGGTCATTTGCCGTCGCCATCGCTCACGGCGCCGCCCTGATGCTCGTGCCGATCTATCTCGGGCTCTGCAAGGCCTTCGAGCTCGATGCCGGCCATGAGGCGGCGGGCGCGCTGATGAAGGCAAATCTCGGGATGGCGGTGCTGGTGTCCCTGGTGCACGTTGCCGCCATGGTCGGCGCCGGCGGATGTCTGGCGTGGCTGGTCTACCGCCATCTGGGATTGAGGTTCGTCTCGCGAAGCTGGTTCAACCTGGATGCAGTCTGGGCGACCAGCCTCGTTGTGGTTGGCGCGGTGGCGCTCGCTTTCAATCTTGCGAGCTAGCGCTAATTTGGTTGAGTATGTCTTTCAAACGTCATTGCGAGCGAAGCGAAGCAATCCAGATTTTCCCTCTGGAAACAGTCCGGATTGCTTCGTCGCTTCGCTCCTCGCAATGACGGAGGACGTGGTGAACTATCTTGCCAGAGCCCACTCGCCGGTGATGCGAAATCTTGCCTTGGCATCATCCTGCTTGAACAGCGCGATGCGGTCGACCGCTAGCGCGTCGAGCTTCAGCGCCGCAAAACGCTCCCGCAGCATCGCCAGGATCGGCCCGCGCCGTTCCGCATCCAGGCGCCCCGTCAGCGTCATGTGGAAGCGGAATTCTTCCATCACGTAGGGATAGCCCCAGCGGTCGAGATAGTCCCGCTGCCGCTCGCTGAGCTTCTCCGGCTTGCGCCGGGCGCGATCTTCCGCCGTCAGCGCGGCGCGAAATGGGTCGAACTCGCGAACGCAATCGGCGGCAAGTTGCTGCAGAGCTTCGACCGGCGCGGCCGGAATAACAGCAATGAAGCCGCTGATGGAATCCACAATTGGCGAGATCACGGGATGCGGCCGCGCCTCGGCGGCGAAGGCCGCGCAGGCAGCCTTCAGATCGACCTCGGTCTTGCCCGATACCAGGGCCATCGGCGCCTTCAGCGTGGCGTGAAAGCCGTATTTGCGGGGATCGGCGCTGACCTCGCGCCAGTCCGGCGCGACATGCAGCGCTTGTCGCGGAAACGGCAGCTCGTCTCCGGTATAGGCGTCATAGCCGAGCAGCTCGGCGCCGAAGCGGGAGAGGGCGCTGTCGCTGCCGGTGGCAAAATAGATCGCGTAGCGGGGGAAACCTGTCATTACCTCAGCATAACCAATTCATGCCGCAACGATAGCCTCGCGCGGCGTTGCTGCCGTGGTGAGCAGCCGCGTCGCGTCGGTGAGATGCACGAGCTTGCCGCCTGAGATCACCGCGATCAGCCGCGGCCGCAGCTCCAGGCTGTCGTCGACGAGGAGAATGTCAGCGCGGCGTCCCTCCGCGAGCAGGCCGCGATCGGTGAGGCCGGTTGCGCGCGCCGGGCCGGCGGAGACCAGATCCCAGGCCTGAGCCAGCGGCACCACGCCATCGGCGGCCAGGCGGAACGCGGCGAGCAGCTGCGCCGGATAGTAATAGTCCGACGCCAGCACCGAGCAGAGCCCTTTGGCGATCATGTCGGAGGCCCTGGTCCAGCCGGTGTGGCTGCCGCCCCGCACGACGTTCGGCGCGCCATAGACGATGGCATCGCCGTGGCTGGCCGCAGCGCGCGCCGTTTCCTCGTTGATCGGAAATTCCGCGATCAAGGCGCCGAGCTCGCGAAAGTCCCGGCGCATCGTTGGGCTCGCGTCGTCATGCGAGAGCATCCGCACCTCGGCTGCGCGGGCAAAAGCGGCCAGCCGTGATACCGAAGCCGGCACCTCGGCGGCGCGCGAGACCACGCGCTCGACCAGCTTGTCAAAATCCTCGCTCGACAGCCCGGTGCGCTCCACCATGCGGTTGCGCTTGCGCGGCTTGGCCATGTCGGCGACCGTGCCGTCCATGTGATCATTGAAAGCGAACAGGTCGACGCGGCCCTCGCTGAGTCATTGTGCAATCTCGGCCTCGGCATCGAGATTGTAGGTCTCGTGCCGCAGGTGGAAGCGGGTGTCGGCGGCGAATTGCGGGCGCTGCCGCTCGATCGCCTCCATCAGGCCGCGCGCATTGTCGGCGCTGCGCAGGCCCGGCTCCCAGGAGCAGGTCGTGGCGTGAAACACGGTGGTGATGCCATTGCTGATCGCCTGGCGGTCGCTGTCGGCGAGCGCAACGTCGATCGGAAAGTCGACGCCGGCGCGCGGCATCATCTGCCGCTCGAAGGCATCGCCATGCAGATCGACGATGCCGGGCAGAACCAGCAAGTCACGCGCGTCGAGCGCCAGCCGCGCCCGGCCGCGAGAGGCATCGATCGCTGCAATGTCCGTTCCGGAGACGAGAAGAGAGGTTTCGGCGAGCTCGGCGCCGATCAAGGCCCGGCCGCCTTCGATGAATATGTCTGTCACGCGACCGCGCTTCGTTTGCTGGCAGGGGAATTGGCGAGTGAGCTTGCCCGTGCTTCGTATGTCGAGAGGAAATCTTCAATCCCGAGCTTGCGGAAATGGGGCAGCGCCTCGCGCAATTTGTCGTGATCCCAGTCCCACCAGGCAAGCTTTGCAAGGCGTCCGGCGATCTCCTCCGAGAACCGCCGCCGTACGATACGGGCTGGGTTGCCGGCGACGATGGTGTAGGCCGGCACGTCCTTGGTGACGATCGCGCCGGCGGCGATCACCGCGCCGGTGCCGATGTTGCGGCCCGGCAGCACGATCGCGCCATGGCCGATCCAGACGTCATGGCCGATATGAACGTGATGCTGGCGCCGCCAGTCGAAGAACTCGGAATCGTCGCTCGCACCCTCGAAATAGGCGCTGGAGCGGTAGGTGAAGTGAGCCTGCGTGGCGCGATGCATCGGATGGTTGCCGGGATTGATCCGGGTCATCGCCGCGATCGAACAGAATTTTCCGATGGTGGTGTAGGTGATCTGCGCGTCGTTCACGACATAGGAGTAATCGCCCATCGCCACTTCATGCAGGATGGTGCGGGCGCCGACCTCGGTATAGGCGCCGAGCCTGGTCTCGTGCAGCTTGGCCGAGGGATCGACGGTCGGCTGAACCGAAAGAGCTTTGGCGGCCATGTTGCATCCGAAGTGCGAGGGCGGGGCGTTTTTCTTCGAGCGGCTGGATGACGATGTCATGACAACGAGATGACAGGGGATGACGTGCGTAGGATCGCCGCATCGCAGCGCGTGTGTCACACAAGTGTTAAGCACGGGCGTTAGCGGTTGGCTCCAGCTACTCTGGAGCCCCTGTATGCTGGTGGTTGAAGGCCTGACGTGTCGCTTCGGCGCGAAAGCCGCGGTGGACGACGCTTCGTTTCAAGTTTCCCCCGGTGGCTTCGTCGGTGTGATCGGGCGATCCGGAGCCGGCAAGTCGACGTTGCTGCGGACCATCAATCGCCTTGTGACGCCGACCGGGGGACGCATCCTGTTCGACGGCGTCGACGTCACCTTGCTGCGCGGCAAGGAGCTGCGGCAGTGGCGCGCCCGCTCGGCGATGATCTTCCAGCAGTTCAATCTGGTCGGTCGGCTCGACGTGCTCACCAATGTCCTGATGGGTCGTCTCGCCACGATGCCAGCCTGGCGCTCGCTGTCGCAGGCCTGGCCCGAGCAGGACAAGGCGCTGGCGATGTCGGCGCTCGAGCAGTTCGACATCGCTTCGCTCGCTGCCCAGCGGGCCGACCAGCTCTCCGGCGGCCAGCAGCAGCGCGTCGCGATCGCCCGCGCGCTGGTGCAGCAGCCCGACATCATCCTCGCCGACGAGCCGATCGCCTCGCTCGATCCGCGCAACACCAAGATCGTGATGGATGCGCTTTTGCGTATCAACAAGCATTTCGGCATCACGGTGCTCTGCAACCTGCATTCGCTCGATCTCGCCCGCACCTATTGCGACCGCCTGATCGGAATGGCCGCCGGTCGCGTGGTGTTCGACGGCGCGCCGGCCGCGCTGACCGATCACGTCGCGCGCGAGCTCTACGATCTCGAAGCTGCCGACGTCGTGGGTGGCCTGCCTGTCCCGGCGCCCGAGGGCGTGCCGGCGCTCGGAACCGCCGCGGCCGCCTAAAGCCGCATCGCACCTGTTCAATTGCCAGTTTGCGTCAACCGACCCCCAACCGATGAAGAGGGTATCATGATCACTCGCAGATTAATCCTGGCTGGCGCCGCTGCGCTCGCTTTCACCGCCTCCGCCTCGGCCGACGACTGGAAGGCCAAATACCCCGAGCTGACCTTTGCGGTCGTTCCGGCCGAGAACGCGTCGGGCGTCACCGAGCGCTGGGCACCGTTCATGACTTATCTATCGAAAGAACTCGGCGTAAAGGTCACGCTGCGCATCGCCAACGACTATGCCGCGGTGATCGAAGGCCAGCGCGCCGGCAATATCCACATCGCCAGCTACGGCTCGGCCGCGTTCGCGCGTGCCCGCCTGACCGGCGTCAAGGCCGAGGCCTTCGCCAACGACATCAACGCCGACGGCTCGACCGGCTACTATTCCGTGTTCTTCGTCAAGGCAAGCAGCGCCTACAAGAAGATCGACGACCTGAAGGGCAAGAACCTCGGCCTCGTCGACCCGAACTCGACCTCCGGCAACAACGTGCCGCGCTTCGAGCTCGACAAGATGGGCATCCACGATGCCGACGCCTATTTCGGCAAGGTCGTCTTCACCGGCAGCCACGAGAACGCGATGCTGGCGCTGGCGCAGGGCACGGTCGAAGTCGCTGCCAACCAGTGGACCAGCGACGACGATTCCACGCTGGCGCAGATGCTGACCAAGGGGATGCTGAAGAACGCCGACGGCTCGGCGATGAAGAAGGACGATTTCCGCATCATCCACAAATCGGCGCCGATCATCAACGGCCCCTATGCCTACAATTCCGACCTGCCGGAAGACGCCAAGACCGCCATTGCCAAGGCGTTCTTCGACGCGCCGGCCAAGGACAAGGCCGCGTTCGACCGTCTCTCCGACGGCCAGAAGAAGGGCTTTCATCCCGCCACCACCAAGGACTGGGATGGCACGATCGAGCTGATCAAGTTCGTCGACGCACTGCGTAAGAAGAAGGCGTCCTGAGTCTTCGGGACGATGCACCTGAGCCGGGTCCCAAAGACCCGGCTCTTTCTTTGACGGGACCTGTTTCGACCCCATGACGACAGCGGTTTCGATCCTCCCCGAGCAGCAGCTCGCCGCGCTCAACGCTGCCTATCGCCAGGCGGTTTCACGCAGGCGGCTTCGTCTCCTGTTGGGAGCGGGCGTGTTTGCCGCCGCGCTGGCTCTCGCCGCGATCGGCGCCGAAGTGAATTTGCGCACGCTGTTCACCTATTTCGGCAACTTCGTCAGCTATTTCGACCGCATCCTCACGCTCGACAGCGGCCAGCGGGTCTGGACCGATGTCGGCGAGTGGTTCTGGGGCTGGCGCAAATGGCTGAAGATGCTGGGTGAGACGCTGCTGATCTCCTATGTCGGCACGCTGATCGGCGCGACCTTCGCCTTCGCCCTCAATTTCTTCGCGGCCGAGAACACCTCGCCCGCGCCCTGGCTGCGCTTTACCGTGCGGCGCCTGCTCGAATTCGCCCGCACCGTTCCCGGCATCGTCTTCGCGCTGGTCTTCGTCATCGCCTTCGGGCTCGGGCCGATGGCGGGCGTGCTGGCGATTGCGATCCACTCCACCGGCGCGCTCGGAAAACTGTTCTCGGAGATCGTCGAGAATGCCGACATGAAGCCGGTCGAGGGCATCCGCTCGACCGGGGCGAGTTGGCTCTCCTGCATGCGCTTCGCCATCGTGCCGCAGGTCACCGCCGGCTACGCCAGCTACGCGCTACTGCGCTTCGAGATCAATGTCCGCGAAGCCTCCGTCATGGGCTTCGTCGGCGCCGGCGGCATCGGCCAGGAGCTCGTCGTCGCGATCCGCAAGTTCTACTATTCGGACGTCAGCGCCATCCTGCTCACCATCATCGTCACGGTCTTCATCATCGACATCACCACCGGCTGGCTGCGCGGCCGCCTGTTCGGCAAGGAGGCGCGGACGTGACGAGGCCGCAGGAGGTCGATACGCGCGAGATGCGTGCACGCTACCCCGATGTGTTCGATCGGCCGGCCTCGGCGCGGCTCGCGACGCCCGCGATGATCGTCGCGGCGTTCGCGATTCTCATCTACGGCCTCGTCGATCTCGATTTCTCGCCGTCGCGCTTCTTCGCCGGCCTCAGCCAGCTCGGCTGGATTAGCCTGATGATGATCCCGCCCGATCCCGGCTCCTCCCTGCCGGTCTATCTGAAGGCGCTCGGGGAGACGCTCTCGATCGCGCTGCTCGGCACCACGCTGGCAGCGGTGTTCGCGCTGCCGGTGAGCTTGCTGGCCGCGCGCAACATCGTGCCGTCGAACATCCTGCGCTTCCCGGTCCGTCGTTTCCTGGATTCGATCCGCGGCGTCGACACCCTGATCTGGGCGCTGGTGTGGATCAACGTCGTCGGCCTCGGCCCGTTCGCCGGCGTGCTCGCCATCGCGGTGTCGGATTTCGGCGCCTTCGGCAAGCTGTTCTCGGAGGCGATCGAGGGCGCCGACCAGAAGCAGGTCGAAGGCATCCGCGCCTCCGGCGGCAGCGCGCTGCACGAGATCCGCTTCGGCCTGCTGCCGCAGGTGCTGCCCGTGATTGCCGGACAGGTGCTCTATTTCATCGAATCCAACACGCGCTCGGCGACCATCATCGGCATCGTCGGCGCCGGCGGCATCGGCCTCCAGCTCGCCGAGCAGATCCGCGTGCTGGAATGGCAGAAAGTGTCGTTCCTGATCCTGATGATCCTGGTCGCGGTCGCCGCGATCGATTTCATCTCGGGCAAGCTGCGCTTTGCGATCATTGGGCGAAGGGCTGTGGCCTGAGCAAAGGTGCCGTAGGGTGGGCAAAGCGAAGCGTGCCCACCACCTCTGACGATCGAGAAAGATCGTGGGCACGGCGCAAGGGCGCCTTTGCCCACCCTACAGGTCCGGTGTCGTGGAGAGAGCTACGACTCCACCAAAAACTCCACCCGCTCTGCCGCAAACCGCGAGTGCTTGGTCACCAGCGGCCTACCCGTGAGATCGTGGTCGGTGGCGTCCACCACCAGGATCGGCCGCCCCAGCGCTAGATCGAGACGTGCCGCATCGGTCGCGTCCACGATGCCCGCGGTGATTCGGGTTGCGCCGCGGCGATAGTCGCGGACGCCGAAATGCTCCAGCAGCTTCGTCATCGAGCGCGTCGCCGCGAACACGGCGCCGGCACCCGGGAACAGGTCCGCCGACAGCCACGTCGTGGAAACGCAAATCGGCGTACGGTCGGCAAGGCGGATCGCCTCGATCCGCACCAGGGGCGCGCCGGTCTTTAGTCCCAGCTCCCGCGCGAGCTCGCGCGTCGCGACGTCATCGGTCGCCTCGATCAGCCGGCCATGCGGCTCGCGGCCATCCGCGCCGACGATCTCGGAGAAGCGCGTGCGCGAGCGCAAGGGATAAGCGAGCTTCTGTGCCTCGACATAGGTTCCGCTGCCGCGCTCCGCGCGCACCAGGCCGCGCTCGGCAAGTGCCGCGAGCGCGCGCCGTACGGTGTGGCGGTTGACGCGATAGGTTTCGGCGATCTCCATCTCGCCCGGCAATTTGTCGCCGGCCGCAAAGCGGCCGTCGGCGATGCCGCGCTCGATGCCGTCGGCAACGAGGCGCCATAGCGCGACGCCCGACGAGGCTGTGTCCTGCATGCTCATGTCGCGGGAAACCTACTCCAGAAATCACAGCATTGTCACGAAACAGTCATGGCGCGTCCTTATGAAGTTGTCTATTATCATAGACAACTTCGATGCGGCAAGTTCTGTCAAAAGGTTCGGTGGACCAGGTGACCCAGCACAACAACCAGCAAGCCCAGCGCAAGGCCGCAATGGCGGTGCTGGCGCACGCGGAGGCGGGCGAGATCGCCGCTCGCCTCCGCAACTTGGCCTCGGACCTGCCTTTGCCGGACCATCAGGACCTGCGCACGCCGGAGAACGGCCTCGTCATGCTGCGCGGGCGGGTCGGCGGCGACGGCGCGCCGTTCAATCTCGGCGAAGCCACGGTGTCGCGCGCCGCGGTGCGGCTTGCGAGCGGCGAGGTCGGGTTCGGCTACACGCTCGGCCGCGACGGTGAGAAGGCGCGGCTGATCGCGCTCTGCGATGCGCTGGTGCAGTCCCGCGATTTCGGCGGAGCGGTGGAGCGCGACGTTATCGCGCCGTTGCGCGAGCAGCTTATGGTCAGGCGCAAGCAGGCGGCGCAAGCGACCGCCGCGACGAAGGTTGATTTCTACACCATGGTGCGCGGTGAGGGGTGAGATCATGACCACGATTGCGGAACTGCCGCCGGGGTTCGCCGACAAGGTGCTGTCGGCGCAATCGACCTTTCGCTCGGTCATGGATGCCATGGCGCGGCCGGGCTCGGTTCAGCGCATCGTGCCGATGGCGGGGGCGCCTGATACGATGATGCGCGGCACCGCCGCGATCGCGCTGACGCTGTTCGATCACGACACGCCGCTCTGGCTCGATGCGCGGATGGCGGAGAGCGCGGACGTGACGAAGTGGGTCAAGTTCCACACCGGCGCGCCGGTCGTGCAGGATTCATCCATCGCCTCGTTCGCGCTCATCGGCGACGGCGGTGCGCTGCCTTCGCTCGAGCGCTTCGCGCTCGGCACGAGCGAGTATCCGGACCGGTCGACGACCGTGATCATCCAGGTCGACAGCCTCGCCTCCGGCCGGAGCTTCGAGCTGCGTGGCCCCGGCATCGATGGGACCGCCACGCTGCGGGCGTCGATCAAGCCTTTCGACCTGTTCGAGCGCCTGCACATCAACGAAGCGCTGTTTCCGCGCGGTATCGATGTGGTGCTGGTCGCCGATGACGCCGTGGTCGCGATCCCCCGCACCACGCGCGTCGTAAGCAAGGGAAGCTGAAAGCATGTATGTCGCAGTCAAAGGCGGCGAACGCGCCATCGAGAACGCCCATCGCTTGCTCGCGCATAAGCGGCGTGGCGACCAAGACGTTGCGGAAATCGCCCTCGACCAGATCTCGGAGCAGCTCGGCCTTGCCGTCGATCGCGTCATGAGCGAAGGCTCGCTCTATGACCGCGAGCTCGCGGCGCTTGCGATCAAGCAGGCGCGCGGCGATTTGATCGAGGCGATCTTCCTGGTTCGCGCCTTTCGCGCCACGCTGCCGCGTTTCGGCGCCAGCGAGCCGGTCGACACCGGCGCGATGCGGGTGCAGCGGCGGGTGTCGGCGACCTTCAAGGACATTCCGGGCGGCCAGATCCTGGGGCCGACCTTCGACTACACGCACCGCCTGCTCGACCCTTCGCTCGCCGAAGGCTTTGTGCCGGAGAGGCCGGCTGCGGCCGAAGCCTCGACTGCGCCGACGCCGCGCGTGACCGACATTCTCGGCCGCGACGGGCTGATCGAATCATCGCCGGCGACCGAGGACGGTGCCAGCGTCGGCGATCTCACCCGCGAGCCGCTGAATTTCCCCGCGGACCGCGATTTGCGCCTGCAGAACCTTGCGCGCGGTGACGAAGGCTTTCTGCTCGCGATGGGCTATTCCACCCAGCGCGGCTACGGCCGCAACCACCCCTTTGTCGGCGAGATCCGCTTCGGTGAGGTCGAGGTCGAATTTGTCGCGGAAGACGTCGGCTTCGCCGTGCCGCTCGGCGCGATCGAGCTCACCGAGTGCCAGATGGTCAACCAGTTCAAGGGCTCCGCGACCGAGGCGCCGTGCTTCACCCGCGGCTATGGCCTCGCCTTCGGCCAGAGCGAGCGCAAGACCATGTCGATGGCGCTGGTCGATCGCGCGTTGCGCGCCCGTGAGCTCGGCGAGGAGGCGCTTGCCCCCGCGCAGGACGAAGAGTTCGTGATGTCGCATTCGGACAATGTCCAGGCAACCGGCTTCGTCGAGCACCTGAAGCTGCCGCATTATGTCGATTTCCAGTCCGAGCTCGGCCTCTTGCGCAAGCTGCGCCAAGAGTTCTCTAAAGCGTTCGCCGATGCCAACACGCCCGATGCCATGAAGGAGGCCGCGGAATGAACGCGCCCGCCTACAACTTCGCCTATCTCGACGAGCAGACCAAGCGCATGATCCGCCGTGCGATCCTGAAGGCAATCGCGATCCCCGGCTATCAGGTGCCGTTCGCCAGCCGCGAAATGCCGATGCCCTACGGCTGGGGCACCGGCGGCGTGCAGGTCACCGCCGCGATCCTCGGGCCCAAGGACGTGCTCAAGGTGATCGACCAGGGTTCGGACGACACCACCAACGCGATCTCGATCCGCAAATTCTTCGCCAAGACCGCGGGCGTTGCGACGACCACGGCGACGGACGAGGCAACCGTGATCCAGACCCGCCACCGCATCCCGGAGACGGCGCTACGTGCGAACCAGGTGCTGGTCTATCAGGTGCCGATCCCCGAGCCGTTGCGCTTCCTCGAGCCGCGCGAGACCGAGACGCGGCGCATGCACGCGCTCGCCGAATACGGCCTGATGCATGTGAAGCTCTACGAGGACATCGCCCGCTTCGGTCATATCGCCACCGCCTATGCCTATCCCGTCAAGGTCAATGCGCGCTACGTGATGGACCCGTCGCCCACGCCGAAATTCGACAATCCCAAGATGGACAATAGCCCGGCACTGCAATTGTTCGGCGCCGGCCGCGAGAAACGCATCTACGCGATCCCGCCCTATACGCAGGTGGTATCGCTCGATTTCGAGGATCACCCGTTCGAGCCCTACCGCTTCAACGCGCCCTGCGCGCTCTGCGGGGCGGAGAATTCGTATCTCGACGAGATCGTGACCGACGACAAGGGCGGGCGCATGTTCGTCTGCTCGGACACCGATTATTGCGAGGGCCGCCAGGCCGCCGGCCATCACGGCAGCCTCAGTGCCGCGCCGTACAAGGAGAAGGCGCAGGAGGCCGCGAATGGCTGATCACAATTTGCTCGACAACGACGAGCCGCTGCTGGTCGCAACATCCCTCAGCAAGTCGTTCGGCCGCATCAATGCCTGCCGCGACGTGTCGTTTTCGCTCTATCCCGGCGAGGTGCTGGCGATCGTCGGCGAATCCGGCTCGGGCAAGTCGACGCTGCTGCAGATGCTGTCGGGCCAGCTCACGCCGACCGCGGGCCACGTCTCGTACCGGATGCGCGACGGTGTCACCCGCGATCTCGCCACGCTGGGCGAGGCCGAACGGCGCTTCCTGTTCCGCACCGATTGGGGTTTCGTGCACCAGGATCCCGCACAGGGCCTGCGCATGGCGGTCTCGGCCGGCGCCAATGTCGGCGAGCGGCTGATGGCGGTGGGATGGAATCACTACGGCCGCATCCGCGACACCGCCTCCGACTGGCTCACCCGCGTCGAGATCGACACAGCGCGCATCGACGATGCGCCGCGCACCTATTCCGGCGGCATGCGCCAGCGCCTGCAAATCGCCCGCAACCTCGTCACCGAGCCGCGGCTCGTGTTCATGGACGAGCCGACCGGCGGTCTCGATGTCTCCGTGCAGGCCCGCCTGCTCGACCTGTTGCGCAGCCTCGTCGCCGAGCTGAACCTCGCCGTAATCATCGTCACCCACGATCTCGCGGTGGCGCGCCTCCTGTCGCACCGCGTGATGGTGATGAAAGGCGGCCGCGTCATCGAGACCGGCCTGACCGATCAGGTGCTCGACGATCCGCGCGAGCCCTATACCCAGCTCCTCGTCTCCTCGATCCTGCCGCCATGAACTTTACGATATGAGCCCTCCAATGACCGCCATGATCGACATCACCGACGCCGGCAAGACCTTCACGATGCACCTGCAGGGCGGCATCGAGCTGCCGGTGGTGCGCGGCGTGACCTTCCAGGTCAATCCCGGCGAGTGCGTCGTGCTGTCGGGCCCATCCGGCGCCGGCAAGTCGTCGATCCTGAAGATGATCTTCGGCAATTACCGCTGCGACAGCGGCCGGATCGGCATCCGCCATCGCGGCAAGGTGGTCGATCTCGCCACCGCCGAGCCGCGTCAGGTGCTCAATATCCGCCGTTCCACCATCGGCTATGTCAGCCAGTTCCTGCGGGCCGTGCCGCGGGTTGCGACCATCGACGTCGTCGCGGAGCCGCTGATCGTGAACGGCATGAGCCGGGCCGACGCACAGGCGCGCGCCGGCGAATTGCTGCATCGTCTCAACATCCCCGAGCGACTTTGGCAGCTGCCGCCCGCGACCTTCTCCGGCGGCGAGCAGCAGCGCGTCAACATCGCGCGCGGCTTCATCTCGGACCTGCCGATCCTGCTGCTGGACGAGCCGACCGCCTCGCTGGATGCCGCCAATCGCGCCGTGGTGGTCGAGCTGGTCGCTGAAAAGAAACATCAGGGCGTCGCCATGGTCGCCATTGTCCATGACGACGAAATCCGTCATCTGATTGCCGACCGCATCGTTGACGTCACCAGCTTTGCCGCCGCGGCCTGAAGGAACGGGGAAATGAAGAAGGAATCCATGATCGCCAATGCCAGGATCGTGCTGGCTGACCGGGTGATCGAGCAGGGCTGGCTCGCGCTTGCCGACGGCCGCATTGCGGAGATCGGCGAGGGCAGGGCGCCCGCGGGCGCCGAGGATGCCGGCGGCGACTTGATCATGCCCGGCCTGATCGAGCTCCACACCGACCATCTCGAAGCGCATTACGTGCCGCGGCCAAAGGTGTTCTGGAATCCGGTCGCCGCCGTCATCTCCTATGACGGCCAGCTTGCGACCTCGGGCATCACCACCGTATTCGATTCGCTCCGGGTCTGGCGCGAGGACGGCGCCGAGGAGGTCGATGGCCGCGCCGGCGTGCTCGCCGCCGCGATCACCAATGCGCGCGAGGCCAACCTGCTGCGCGCCGATCACTTCCTGCATCTGCGCTGCGAGATCCCGATGCCGAGCGTGGTCGAGGAAGCCAAGGAGCTGATCGACCGTCCGGACGTCAAGCTGATGTCGCTGATGGACCACACGCCCGGCCAGCGCCAGTTCCGCGACGAGGTCAAGCTGCGCGACTATTATCGCGGCAAGGGCGGCGGCAAGACCGATGCCGAGCTCGACGAATTGTTCGCAAAGCGTTTCGAATATCAGAGGCTCTATGCCGCGGTGAACATGCGCGAGATCGTGGCGCTGGCGCATGAGTACAACATTCCGCTGGCGAGCCACGACGATACCACCGAGGAGAACGTCGCGGACGCCGTGCGCGACCGCGTCTCGGTCGCGGAATTCCCGACTACACTGGAGGCCGCACGCGGCCTGCACCAGGCCGGCATCGACATCCTGATGGGCGCGCCGAACGTGGTGCGCGGCGGCTCGCACTCCGGCAACATCGCCGCGGTCGATCTCGCGCGCGAAGGCCTGCTCGACATCCTGTCGTCGGATTACATCCCGTCGAGCCTTCTGATGGCCGCGCTGCAATTACCCGAGCATGTGCCCGCGATCAGCCTTCCGGCAGCGGTTCGCACGGTGACGAAGGCGCCCGCCGAGGCGGTCGGCCTCACCGACCGCGGCGAGGTCGCGACAGGCAAGCGCGCCGATTTGATCCGCGTCCATGTCGCAGGCCACGTTCCCGTGGTCCGCAGCGTCTGGCGCGAAGGACACCGCGTGGCATGAGCGAAATGGTGACCACGGCGCAGGGCGAGGCGGGTGCGATCGGCCCCGGCCGGCTCGTGCTCGTGGTCGGCCCCAGCGGCGCCGGCAAGGATACCTTGCTGCGGCTGGCGCAAGCAGCCTGCAGCGACGATCCCGACATCGTCTTCCCGCGCCGCATCGTGACGCGTGCGTCCTCGGCCGATGAAGACAATATCGCGGTCAGCCCCGACGAATTCCGCCGCGCGCGCGAGCACGGCGACTTCGCCGTGCACTGGGAGGCGCATGGGCATTCCTATGCACTGCCGCTCGAGATCAACGACGACATCCGCGCGGGCCGCACCATCGTCGTCAACGTCTCGCGCACCGTGATCGAAGCCTTGCGCCGGGCCTATGCCGAGGTCGTGGTGGTCGCGATCACAGCGCCGCCGGACGTATTGGCGCAGCGGCTTGCCGCGCGCGCCCGGAAAAGCGACGGCGACATCGGCGAGCGGCTGTCGCGCAGCGTCGACGACGCGTCGGCGCAGGCGGATGTCACCATTCTCAATGCCGGCAGCGCGGATTATCACAGCCGCCAGCTGGTGCGCGTGATCAGGAATCAAGGCTGGCAAGACGAGTTGTCGGCGCGATAGAGAGAGTGTGGAATGACGGTGATCGAAACGATCGAACAGCTGGAAGCCATCTACGGCGCCACCAATGACGCCTCGACCGTGAAAGTCGCCGACCACGTCACCCCGCTCTACCGCATCTTCATCGAGAAGGCGCCGTTCGCTGCGCTCGCCACCATCGGGCCCGAGGGCATCGACTGCTCGCCGCGCGGCGATCTGCCCGGCTTCGTCCGCATCCACGACCCCAAGACGCTGATGCTGCCCGACCGCCGCGGCAACAACCGGGTCGATTCCTTGCGCAATATCGTGCGCGACCCGCGCGTGTCGTTGATGTTCCTGATTCCCGGCTCCGGCAATGCGGTGCGGACCAACGGCCGCGCGCATCTGTCGATCGATCCGGAGCTGCTGGCCTCGTTCGAGGTCGAGGGCAAGGCGCCGCGCAGCGTCATGGTGATGAACGTGGACGAGATCTACTTCCAATGCGCCCGCGCCATCGTTCGCTCCGATCTCTGGAATCCCGACAAGCGCGTCGATCCGAAGACGTTGCCGACGCCGGGGCAGATTCTTGCGGAGATGAGTGACAACAAGGTCGGCGGTGCGGAGTACGACCGGATCTGGCCCGAGCGCGCCGCCGCGACGATGTGGTGAGCCCGCGCTCTCTCGTCAGGCGGTAGCGGCGAGACGGATGGGCGACTGTTTTTCCGCGAGTCCAAAATCGTAGGGTGGGCAAAGGCGCATTTGCGCCGTGCCCACGAATTCTCACCAATCACACGCAAATGGTGGGCACGCTTCGCTTTGCCCACCCTACGGCACTCTCGTCTCCCTCGCCCCGCTCTTGCGGGGAGAGGTGAAGAGGGGCGCTCGCGCTAACGATGGTGCCTCTAATTAAACGCCATCCCGCCGCTCAGCGCGATGGTCTGTCCGGTCATGTAGGCATTGTCGACCAGCAGCATCACGGCCTTCGCCACCTCATCCGCCGTGCCGAAGCGGCCGAGGGGGATGCGGCCGACGAGCTGGAGCTGGCCGCTCATCATGTCGGTCTCGATCAGCGATGGCGCCACGGCGTTCACGGTGATGCCCTCCTTCACCAGCCGCGCCGCATAGCCGCGCGTCAGGCCCTCCATGCCTGCCTTTGACGCATTGTAGTGCGGGCCGATCGAGCCCGCACCGCGCGCGGCACCCGAGGAGATGTTGACGATGCGGCCCCATGTCCGCGCGCGCATCGATGGCAGCACCGCTTGCGTGCACAGGAAAGCGGATTTCAGGTTGACCAGGATGGTGCGGTCGAAATCGTCCTCGGTGAGATCGTCGACGCCGCGCGTGATCGCAATGCCGGCATTGTTGACGAGGATGTCGATCGGCCCGAGCCCGGCCGTAACACGCTCGACCATATCAGCCACGGCTTCGCGCTGCGAGACGTCGGCGGCGACCACGATGGCGCGGCCGCCCTGCTTGCCGATCTCGCCCGCCAGCTGCTCGGCTTGCCCGATTCTCTCGCGGCAGTTGATCGCAACCGCTGCACCTGCTTCGGCCAATGCATGACAGACGGCGGCGCCAATTCCGCGCGAGCCGCCGGTCACGAGCGCCGTGCGCCCATTCAGAGCATCCGCCATGCCTGGAACCTCCCATATCATTGGCGTTGGGAGCGTATCATGCCCGCTGCCCGCGCGCGTTGAACTCATCGCGAGATGAATCCGTCTGTCCATGCTCGCGGCGAGAGAACCCGCCCAGCGCGCGCGCCGCAAATATGGATAGCCATTTCATTGACCAATCCTGCCGATCGCTCGATATTCGGAGCGTCGAAACTGCTCCTCGAGCCCAAGCCGCACCATGAAAACCGATCGCCAGCGCAATCAGAACGACATGCATGCGTGCATGACGCGGCGCTGTTTCTCGGCGGCCACGGGCGCCTGTTGTTGCTGCTGACCGTTTCCTAGCAGCACCTCACACCAAAAATCCCAAGACAGAAACGCCGAACTTCGGCGAACGAGCAGTCATGTCCCAGATCCAGTCGAACGCCTACATCATCGAAATCCACGACCGCGCCGCCGGCATCATCACGCGTGATGAGCGCGGCTTCCGCTTCTTCTCCTCCGAGCGCCTGTTCGACAGCCTCGAAGGCCGCCAGTTCCGTTCGGCCCGCGAGGCCGAGCGCGCCGCCCGTGCGGTGTTCTCCGAGCGTGGCGGTCGCGCGAGCTCGCAACTTTTCGCCAACTGATCCCACCGAAAGGACCGCGTTATGATCAATCGACGACACATTCTGGCTACGACGCTGTTGCTTGCGACGGCCCTGGCTGCACCCGCCCACGCCGAGGACAAGCCGGCGGAAATCCGCATCGGCACGCAGAAGGGCGGTTTTTTCCCGGCGGTGCGCCAGCGCCAGACTCTGGAAAACGCCTTCAAGCCGCTCGGCATCGAGATCAAGTGGATCGACTTCCAGTTCGGTCCGCCGCTGCTGGAGGCCATCAATGTCGGCAGCGTCGATTTCGGCTATGTCGGCGACTCCCCGCCGATCTTCGCGCAGGCCGGCGGCGCCAAGATCCGCTACGTCGCTGCGGTGAAATCCGACGGCAACACCCAGGCGATCATCGTGCCGAAGGATTCGCCGATTCGCTCGCTCGCCGATCTCAAGGGCAAGCGCGTCGCCTTCGGCAAGGGATCGAGCGCGCATAATCTGCTGGTCGCCGCGCTCGAAAAGGCCGGCCTGTCCTGGTCCGACATCACGCCTGCGCCGCTCGCCCCGGCCGATGCGACGGCAGCCTTCGTCAAGGGCTCGGTCGATGCCTGGTCGATCTGGGATCCCTATCTGGCGCTCGCCGAATTGAAGGAGAGCGCGCGCGTGATCGCCTTCGACAAGGACGTGCACAAGCCGAATGCGTTCTACATCGCCAACACGGATTTCGTGGAGAAGTATCCGGCGCTGGTCGCGAAGCTCAACACGACCTTCGCGTCCGAAGGCGTCTGGGCCAACGAACACCACGAGGACGTCGCCAAAGCCCAGGCAGACGCGACCGGCGTTGACATCGAGGCTGTCAGGCGTTTCGTGGATCGCTCCAACTTCCGCGTAGTGCCGCTCGACGCCGAGGTGGTCAGGAGCCAGCAAGCGGTCGCCGATCGCTTCGCAAAGCTGGGCTTGATCCCGAAGCCGGTCAACGTCTCCGACATCGTCTGGAAATGGACGCCGGGTTCTTGAACCGGCGCGACTGATCAGCTCCGGCGGCGCGCCCTGGTGCGCGCCGCCTTTTTGGCGGCAGCGGAGCGGACCTTGGCGCCTTTGGTGCGGCTCGCCTTCCGCGCCGTGGCCGAGCGGGACGCTGCGGTTCGGCGGCTTGCGGCACGTTTGGCCTGTTTCGACAGCGCACTGCGCGATGCGGTCGATCGCGGCTCCTTCTTCAGGACGTTCGTGACGGCGCGCGATACTTTCGGCCGCCGCTTCGGCGTCCGTTTGCCCTGGCCGACCTCATAGGCATATTTGGCACTGCGCCGCGTCGCCTTCTTGGTGCGTCCCTTGCGCGGTGGCGGCAGATCGACGCCGGCCCGGCGCGCCTCGGACAGGCCGATCGCGATCGCCTGCTTGGTCGAGCGCGCGCCGTGCTTGCCCTTGCGGATCCTGTCGATCTCGTCCTTGACGAATTCGCCGGCCTGCGTGCTGGCCGACTTGCCGGCGCGCTTGTCTTGCCTCGCTTTGCGAATGACTTCCTGTCTCGGCATGGTCGAGTTCCCCTTCTTGAGTGAGAGGGATGTCTGACCGCAACGCGCAAGACGGAAGATGGATCCGTTTAGTTCCGCAGCGCTGCCAGCAACTCGTCCGGCCGCTCGGCCATGATCGTGTGGCCGGCGCCGGGCACCACGACGGTCTTTGCATGCGGGATCGCGGCGGCGAGCGCCTTGCCCGCCTTGGCCGGCGTCATCATGTCCTTTTCGCCCAGGATCAGCGTTGTCGGCACCTTCACGCTCGCTGCAGCGGCAAGCGCATTCGTATAGGAGTTGCAAGCAGACAGATCCCTGAACAGCACGCCCGGCTCGCATGACTTCAGCACCGCCTGCGCACCGCCATGCATCCACAGACCGGGCGCAAGGCTGCCGCCGAGCTCCGCATTGAAACCGAGGCCCCAGATCGAGACCATGTCGTTGGCATCCTGCGAGTTGGCTTCGGCGGCCTTCAGGAGATCCGGACCCACCGTCATGGTCGCGGCAGTACCGATCAGGCTCAGCGCTGAGACCTTGTCCGGATGCCGCGCCGCCGTTTCCAGCGAGATCAGCGAGCCCATGGAGTGGCCGATCAGATGCGCCTTCGCAGCGCCTGCCGCTTCGAGCAGCGCTGCTGTCCAGTCGGCCATCTCGGCGATGCTGCCGAGTGAAGGCCCAATAGAGCGGCCGTGGCCGGGTAGGTCGGGCGCCAGAACGGAAAAACCGTGATGGGCGAACCAGCGCGTATGCAGCGCCCAGGTTGAATGGTCGAAGCCGGCGCCGTGGATGAAGACGACCGCGGGCAGGGATTTGTCGAAGTCGCGGCCGCCGGTTGCGACAAACACATCGGTGCCGTTGACGGAGAGCTTCATGATGTCAGGCCTTTTGCGAGATGCGCAGCGCTTGATTGAGGTCGTCGATGATGTCGCTTGCGGTCTCGATGCCGACCGAGAGCCGCACCAGCTCCTCGCCGATGCCGGCCGCCTTGAGCTGCTCGGCGTCCATCTGTTGATGCGTGGTCGAGGCCGGATGGATCACCAGCGTCTTGGCGTCGCCGACATTGGCGAGATGGCTGATCATGCGCAAGCTCTCGATGAATTTGCGCCCGGCGGGGCGCCCGCCCTTGATGCCGAAGGACACGATCGAGCCGGCGCCGCGCGGCAGCAGCGTCTTTGCCAGCTGGTAGTCCGTGTGATCCTCGAGCGAGGGATGCAGCACCCAGTCCACCGCCTTGTTGGCCTTCAGCGCTTCCAGCACCAGATGCGTGTTGTGTATATGCCGGTCCATGCGCACGCCGAGGGTCTCGACGCCCTGGAGCAGCTGGAATGCGTTGGTCGGCGACAGGCAGGCGCCGAAATCGCGCAGGCCTTCCGTGCGGGCGCGCATGATGAAGGCGGCCGTGCCGAACTGCTCGTCGAAGACGATGCCGTGATAACCGCCATAGGGTTCCGTCAGCACGCCGAACTTGCCCGATGCGCGCCAGTCGAAGCGGCCGCCGTCGACGATGGCGCCGCCGATCGCGATGCCATGGCCGCCGATCCATTTGGTCGCCGAATGCATGACGATGTCGGCACCCAGCTCGATCGGGCGGCTGAGATAGGGCGTGGCGAAGGTGTTGTCGATCAGCAGCGGAATCTTTGCCTCATGCGCGATCGCCGCAACCTTGGGAATGTCGAGCACCTCGAGCCCGGGATTGCCGATGGTCTCGCCTATCACGAGCCTCGTGCTCGGCTTGATCGCCGACCGGAACGCGTCGAGATCGCGCGGTTTCACGAACGTCGTGGTGATGCCGAAGCGCGGCAGCGTGTGCGCCAGCAGGTTGATGGTGCCGCCATAGAGCGAGCTCGACGCCACGATGTGGTCGCCGGCATTGAGCAGCGTGGCGATCGCCAGATGCAGCGCCGCCTGGCCGCTGGCCGTGCAGATCGCGCCGACGCCGCCCTCGAGCGCGGCGAGCCGTTCCTCCAGCACGCCGGTGGTCGGATTGGAGATGCGGGTATAGATGTGGCCGGCGCGTTCGAGATTGAACAGCGCCGCGGCGTGGTCGGAATCCTGGAACACGTAGGACGTGGTCTGGTAGATCGGCACCGCCCGGGCGCCGGTCGTGGGATCCGGATGCTGGCCCGCATGCAGGCTCAGGGTCTCGAAGGCAGGCGGTTTCGGCGCGGGCATGCGTGGCCTCGTTGGTCGGTCGGTGATGGCGGCCGTTGTGCCATAAAACTGTGTGCCAAGTCAGCCATTGACAGTGCGACAGCGGCAGTGCGCCCCCTCGCCCCGTTCTTACGGGGAGAGGGTTGGGGTGAGGGGCTGCCTCCGCGAAAACGGTGGCAGTTAGACTCGCGGAGACTCCCCCTCACCCGGAATTCAAGCTTCGCTCGAATTCCGGCCTCTCCCCGCAAGGGGGGACAGGCGAAGAAATGCCGTCCGGTGTCGTCGCTAGCCCCCGATCGCCTGCTCGATGATCCGGGCTTCCCGCAGCAAGATCTCCGCGACCTCCTGCTCGCGGCGGGGGCCGAGCCGCGTGCGAACGGCGGAGACTGTCATCGCCGCAGCCGGTTGGCCGTCCGGCGTCTTGATCCAGGTGGAGATCGATTTCGTCCCCTGCACCAGGCCGGTCTCTCTCAGGCCGTATCCGAGGCGCCGTGCGGCGGTGACCTCGCCGAGCACGGTCGCGACGTCGGTCCGGTAGGCCTCGAACCGCTTCTCGTTCGCCGCGACGATCCTTCGTGCCTCCTGCGCCGGCATCGCGGCGAGGATGACAACGCCCGCGCTGGAGACGCCGAGCGGTCGCCGCGCGCCGACCTCGATCGACAGCACCTGGATCGGATAGACCCCGATCCGGCGATCGACGCACAGCGTGTCGTTGCCGGTGCGCACGGTCAGGAACAGCGTGTCGCCGATCTCGGCAGACGCGCGCTGGAGCGATGGCGTTGCGGCGACCAAGAGCCGCGAGGGCCGCGGGCGCGCCAGCGCCAGCTCCGGCACCTGGTTGCCGATCGCGTAGCGGCCGCTCCTGCCATGCCGCTCGACGATGCCTTCCTCGATCAGCACGTGGACGATGCGATGCACGGTTGGGCGGGTGAGGCCCGTGGTGCGGACCACCTCGGCCAATGGCACACCGTCCTCGCGCCCCGCGGCAAGAATGCGCAGCACCGCGAGCGCGCGCCGGATCGCCTGCGCGCCTTGTCGCGGTTCCACGGCGCTGCGGGCGAGTTTCGTTGCACGTCTCCTGTCCATAATATGGACAAGAACGCCACAATTCCCTCGACAGGGCAAGCGCGCATCTGGAGATTGCCCTTCGATCGGGATGCCATGCACGAAAGTCATCGGCACCCGATATGGAATTGGAAGCGCCGCCGGGAGGTTAACATGCGATTAATCTGGATTGCCATAGCTGCCGTTACTGCGATGCTGGCCGGGCCCGCGTTGGGCCAGCAATGGCCGGCGCGCAACGTCAAGCTGATCGTGCCTTATCCCGCCGGCGGCAATGTCGACAGCGCCGCGCGCATCGTCGCGGACAAGCTCCAGGAAAAGCTCGGCCAACCCTTCGTCATCGAGAACAAGGCCGGGGCCGGCGGCATGATCGCGGGCGAAGCCTTCGCCAAGTCGGCGCCCGACGGCTACACGCTGTTCGTCGGCGCCAACGGCCCGGTGCTGTTCGCAACCGAGATCAACAAGCGCGACGCCTATAATTGGAAAAAGGACTTCATGCCGATCTCGACGATCTCGATGACGCCGCTGGTGCTCGAGGTCCATCCGTCGGTGCAGGCGACCACGCTCAAGGAGTTTCTCGATCTCGCCAGGCGCGAGCCCGGCAAGCTGACCATGGCCTCGCCCGGCCCGGGCACCACCAACCATCTGCTCAGCGAGCTGATGCAGTCCAGCCTCGGGCTGCAATGGGTGACGGCGCACTACCGCGGCAACGCGCCGGCGATCAACGATCTCCTGGGCGGCCAGGTGCAGTTCGCGTTCGACCAGCTCACGGTCAGTCTCCAGCACATCAAGGCCGGCCTGTTCCGTCCGCTCGCCGTCACCAGCCCGCACCGATTGAAGTCGCTGCCAGATGTGCCGACCTTCGCCGAACTCGGCTACAAGGACTTCGACGGCCAGACTTTCACCGGCCTGTTCGCGCCAGCAGGCACGCCGGCGCCCATCGTCGAGAAGCTGCACGAGACGCTGGTCGCGATTCTCAAGGACCCCGCCGTGATCGACAAGTTCGAAAAACTCGGCGGCGAAGCCACGCCGACGACGCCGGACGAATTCAAGGCCTATCTCGAGCGCGAGGACGCCAAGTGGATTCCGGTGGTGCGCAAGGCCAATATCAGGGCGGATTGATCGATGCGGATCGACCCCACCGAGCTCGGCGCCGAGCGCATCTACCGTCTGATGACCGGCATCGTGGTGCCGCGCCCGATCGCGTGGGTGACGAGCCTGTCAGCCACGGGCGTGCTCAATCTCGCCCCGTTCAGCGCCTTCACCTTCGTCTCGCAGAAGCCGCCGATGCTCGCCATCAGCGTCGGCCGCAAGGGCGCCGACTACAAGGACACCGCGCACAACATCCTCGATACCGAGGAATATGTCATCCACATCGCCGACACCCCGCTGATGCAGGCCTTGCACGACAGCTCCGTCGAGCATCCGCCTGAGATCAGCGAGGTCGAGCATCTCGGGCTCGAAACGCTCCCTAGCGAGCGCATCAAGGTGCCGCGGCTCGCCGCCGCGCCGGTCGCGATGGAGTGCCGGTTCCGGCAGTGTCTCGAATTCGGTGACGCCAAGAGCCGGCTCATCGTCGGCGAGGTCGTGCTGTTCCATTTGCGCGATGGCCTCGTCAACGACGGCAAGGTCGAGACCAGGGCGCTCGACCCGATCGCGCGCATCGGCGGCCCGCGTTACGCCCGGCTCGGCGAGATCGTGACGCTCAACAGCGTGTTCCAGACTCCCAAATCGAAAGACTGAGCGCGCGGGGCTCATCGCCAGCCGCCCGCCCCAAGATCATCGGAGGACATCCAATGCGACTGCTGAGCTATCTCCTGGACGGCGAGGCGCGCTATGGCGCGGCCGTGGACGGCGGCGTGGTCGATCTGACCAGGCGCATCGGCCGCGACTATTCGGACGTGAAGGCGCTGATCGCGGCCAACGCACGCGCCGACGCGCAGGATGCCGTCGCGGGACAGAAGCCGGACCATGCGCTGGACCAGCTCGTCCTGCTGCCGCCGGTGCTGGCGCCGGAGAAGCTCTGGTGCATCGGCGTCAACTACGCCGAGCGCAATGCGGAATACAAAGACAATTCGGACCTGCCCAAATACCCCAGCCTGTTCGTGCGCAGCATGTCCTCGATATCAGGCTCCGGCCAGCCGATCGAGAAGCCCAAAGTCTCGGACCAGCTCGACTACGAAGGCGAGCTCGTCATCGTGATCGGGCAGGGCGGTCGCCACATTCCGCGCGAAAAAGCGTGGTCGCACATCTTCGGCATGACCTTGTGCAACGAGGGCACGATCCGCGACTGGCTGCGCCACGGCAAGTTCAACGTCACGCAGGGCAAGAACTTCGATCGCTCCGGCAGCATCGGCCCGTGGATCGTCACTGCGGACGAGCTCGACCCGCGTGGTCCCCACGACATCATCACGCGCGTCAACGGCGAGGTGCGGCAGCAGGACACAACCGAGCGGCTGATGTTCCCGTTCGACTTCCTGATCTCCTATCTCTCGACCTTCGCGACCCTCAAGCCCGGCGACATGATCGTGACGGGCACGCCGACGGGCGCGGGCGCGCGCTTCGATCCGCCGCGCTGGCTCAAGGAGGGCGACGTCGTCGAGGTCGAGTCCAGCCGCATCGGCGTGCTGCGCAACACGGTTGCCGCGGAGCAATAGATGATGCTGGATACCGCCACCATCGAACGCCTCGCCGGCCGCCTCGATGAAGCCGAACGCACGAAATCGCTGATCCCGATGTTCACCAAGGAATATCCCGATTTCAGCATCGAGGACGCCTACGCCGTCCAGCGCGCCTGGACCAAGCTCCAGCTCGGCCGCGGCCGCATCATCAAGGGCCACAAGATCGGCCTGACCTCGAAGGCGATGCAGAACGCGGTCGGCATCAACGAGCCCGACTACGGCGTGCTGTTCGCCGACATGTTTTACGCCGATGCCACGCCTGTTCCGTTCGACCGCTTCCACGCGCCAAGAATCGAGGTCGAGCTCGCCTTCGTGCTGAAGGCGCCGCTGCGCGGACCCGACTGCACCATCTTCGACGTGCTCAACGCCACCGACTACGTCACGCCCGCGTTGGAGATTCTGGAGACGCGCATGCACCGCGTCGACCCGGAAACGGGCAAGACGCGCAAGGTCATGGACACGATCTCGGACAACGCTGCGAATGCTGCGCTGGTGCTCGGCGGCCGGCCGATCCGCCCGATGGATGCGGATCTGCGCTGGATCGGCGCATTACTGTTCCGCAATGGCGAGGTCGAGGAAACCGGGCTCGCCGCCGGCGTGCTCAATCACCCCGCCAACGGCATCGCCTGGCTCGCCAACCGCCTCGCGCCGCATGACGAACATCTCAAAGCCGGCGAGGTGGTGCTGGCGGGATCGTTCACGCGTCCGGTCGACATCCGCCGCGGCGACACCTTCCATGCCGACTACGGCGCCTTCGGCTCCGTGTCATGCCAGTTCGTCTGAACCAATAACAAGCAGGGAGCGCACCATGAGTGGCCAAACGTGGCGCAAGAGCATCCACATCGGAGGCTTCAAGCACGTCAACCCGATTCCGAACGCCTGCCGCATCGGCAATCTCGTGATGTCGGGCGTCATCCTCGGCCGCGATCCCGCGACCAATGCGATGCCGGAAAGCCTGGATGCCCAATGCGCCAACATGTTCGCGCATATGAAGGCGACGGTGGAGGCCGCCGGCGGCACCGCCGACGACATCATCAAGATGACGGTGTGGCTGAAGGACCGCTCGCAGCGCGGACCCCTCAATGTCGAATGGCTAAAAATGTTTCCGGACGAGCATTCGCGCCCCGCACGCCATGCGCTGCCGATGGACAACATGGATGGCGGCGCGCTGGTGCAGTGCGACTTCACCGCCGTGATCGACTGAGGAGTTCTAGCGCATGCCGACCTATCTGCCGTTCGACCCCAACCCGCGCCGTCCGATCAAGGCGCCGCCGCCCAAGACCATCGACAGCCAGTTCCACGTGCTGGGGCCGATCGAGAAATATCCGGAACGTCCCGGCGCCGCTTATCGGATGCCGACCGCGACGTGGGAAGCGGCGCTGCGCATGCACAAGGCGCTCGGCATCGAGCGCGGCATCATCGTGCAGACCACGACCTACGGCGCCGACCATGCCGTCGTGCTCGACGGGCTCAAAGCGATGGGCCCGAACTATCGCGGCTGCGCCAATGCACTGGTGTTCGCGGAAGCGAGCGACGCCTATCTCGCCAAGCTGCACGATGCCGGCGTGCGCGGCGCCCGCTTCAGCTTCCGCCAGGAACTCGGCGCGGTGCTGTCGGACGCCGATTTCGCCCGCGCCATCGCCCGCATCCGCGAGCTCGGCTGGTACGTCAAGATCCAGCCGGAGAAGGACGGCATCATGTCGAGCGTCGCCAAATACGAGAATCTCGACGTGCCCGTGCTGATCGACCACATGGCGCGGCCTGACCCCGAGGTCGGCAGGAACGATCCGAACCTGCGCAAGATGCTGGAGCTGCTGGCCAAGGGCAATTTCTGGGTGATGCTCTCGCTCGGCGAGAAGACCTCGAAGGCCGGTGCGCCCTACGACGACGTGATCCCGATCGCGCGCGCCTATATCGAGGCCGCCCCCGATCGCTGCGTCTGGGCCAGCGACTGGCCGCATCCGGTCTCGGTGAAGCAGCCGCCGAACGATGCCGATCTGCTCGAGCTGATGTACCGCTACGCGCCGGATCAGGCCGAGCTGGAGAGGATTTTGGTCCGCAATCCGGCCAAGCTGTTCGGCTTTGCGGACTAAAGCATGATCCGGAAAAGTGCGAAGCGGTTTTCCGAAAAGATCATGCGCAAACAACAGCCCGCAGCGCGACGGATCAGGGCGAGATGATCCGGTCGCGCATGGCGATCATCACGGCCTGCGTGCGGGTGGCTGCGCCGAGCTTCTTGCAGCAGCTGTTGATGTGCGCCTTCACGGTGCGTGCCGTAATGGTCAAGGCGTCGGCGATCTCGTCGCTGGATCGCCCGACGGCCGCGAGCGTCAGCACCTCGCGCTCACGCGAGGACAGTACGAGCTGCGGAGCCTCGGGCCGGCCGCGCAGCGCCAGCACCCGGTCGAAGGCGTAAAGCGCCATGAGGTGGAGCGCGGGGAGATCGCGCTCCGGCAGGTCGATCTCGGCGCCGCCGAACCACACCTGGCCGGTGCGGCCCGCTGGCGAGATGACCGGGATCACCACGCCATCCACCATGCCGAAATCGCGGGCGCGTCGCACGAGCTCGACGGCGCGCGGCTCCCGTTCCGGATCGTACGGCGCTTCCCTGAACCAGCGGAACGGCTGAAGCGTTGTCCTGCAATGACGCAGCGCAGGATCGTGCCACACATACTGCGCCTCGGAATACATATCGAGAAAGCCGGCCGGCAACCGTTCGGCGAGAACCGCCTCGCGCGGCTGTTCGGTCGACAGCGGGGCGACATATGAAGTGCAGAAATAGTCGAAGCCGTGCTGGCCGAGCGTGCGGCTCATCGCATCCAGAATGCTCGCGGCGTCCGGAAGCTGCCGCACCGTCTCGACGAAATCGAATGCGCGACTGCGGACCACGTCCATCGGCGGCCTACGATCAGGCTTTGAGGGATCGGCGCTACGCTACCCTTCCAGGCACCGAGTGTAGGGCGCCAAGGCCGCAACTGCAATCCGCGCGAATTTGCCACGCTCGGAGGGCATCGCCGACGTCCGGCCCCGGTGTGATCACCGGGCCGGCTGCGCCGCCAGGCGGTCGCGAATCTCTGCTGCGATTTCGAACGAGCGCAGCCGCGCGGAATGGTCGTAGATCTGCCCCGTCGTCATCAATTCGTCCGCGCCGGTCTCGGCGATCAGCGCCTTCAGCTTCGCTTCGACCATATCGGGCGAGCCCACCGCGGAGCACGACAGCGACTGGCCGACCATGGCCTTCTCCGCCGGCGACCACAGCGCCTCCATGTCGTCCACCGGCGGCGGCAACGGGCCAGGCGTGCCGCGGCGCAAATTGATGAACTGCTGCTGCAGCGAGGAGAACATCCGCTGCGCCTCCGCGTCGCTCTCGGCCGCGAAGACGTTGACGCCGACCATCGCATAGGGCTTGTCGAACTGTGCCGAGGGCTCGAAGCGCGCGCGATATTCGCGCAGCGCCGGCATCATCATCTGCGGCGCGAAATGCGAGGCAAAGGCGAAGGGTAGGCCGAGCATCGCCGCAAGCTGCGCGCCAAACGTGCTCGATCCCAAAATCCACAGCGGCACCTTGGTCCCCATGCCGGGCACGGCGCGGATCGCCTGGTTCGGCTGCACGTCGCCGAGCAGCGCCTGCAGCTCCAGCACGTCATGCGGAAAGTTCTCGGACGTGGTGGCGAGGTCGCGCCGCAGCGCCCGCGCGGTGAACTGGTCGGTGCCCGGCGCCCGCCCGAGCCCGAGATCGATCCGTCCGGGATAGAGCGATTCCAGTGTGCCGAACTGCTCGGCGATGACCAGCGGCGAGTGGTTCGGCAGCATGATCCCGCCGGAGCCGACGCGGATCGTCTTCGTGCCGCCCGCGACGTGTCCGATCACCACCGACGTCGCCGCGCTGGCGATGCCCGTCATGTTGTGATGCTCGGCCAGCCAGAACCGCTTGAACCCCCACCTCTCCGCGTGCTGGGCCAGATCGAGCGAATTGCGGAAGGCCTGCGCCGCGTCGCCGCCTTGGCGAATGGGGGCGAGGTCGAGCACGGAGAAGGGGATCATGGGGAGGGTACCGGTGAGTGGATGCGCATTGGGCTTCACATGTAGTGCCCGTCGATGGGAATGTTAGCGCCGCCGCGCAACGGTCGACCATGTCGGTCAAGCATGGATGGATACGGATCGTATTGAAATAGCTGGCGTTTTCAGGCGTCTGGCAAGCGTCCCTGGCGTTGCCGCTGATGCGCGCTGGCCGGCATAATTGTGGAGCCTCAGCTCCCTCTCGCGGAGCAGGAACCTGCAGGCCAGCTACGGCCACGACGACGGTAGGGCCTGCGTGCGTCATTACGACCCGGCTCCCAGCCGCGCGGCAGGACCGCCAACTCCGGAATTGTGCGAATTGCCAGTGGCAACCAGCGCGAGATTCATGTTTAGTGACACGTATTGTTTGAAGGCCTGTTTTGTGAACGAAGCCGCATCCTGAGACGCGATTGATTGTCGATGGAGCGGCCATCGTGAGTGAGCACCAGTAAAGCTGGGTTCGCGGAAAATGTTTTGGCAAGGCGTCCTGGCCCCAGGCTGCGCCGCACAATAGAGAGTTGGATCATGGGTGGTCCTCCGGGCGAAGTGGCTCCTCCGGCGAGCGGCACGCCTGCCCCGGCAAGGAACGGTTTCAAGACCTGGATTGTGGTGGCGGGCTTCATCGTTGTGGCAGCCGCGACATTCGCTTTGGTGCGTTGGGCCGAGACTGGCGAGCAGCCCAAGCTCTCGGTCGCAAAGCAATGGAACGAGGCGATCCAGAAACTCGGTTTCGAGCCGGTCTATCCACCCATCGAGGACATCCAGGTCGGCGATGTCTTTGCGATGATCTCCGACGACGCGGTCAGCGATTCGGCGACGGACGAGCCGTTCGCGGGGCGCTCCATCAAATTGCTGCATCTCGATATGACCTCGGAAATCGAGGATGCTTATCGGACCGTCTATCAATTCCCCGCCACGAATGCCCGTCCCGACCATGACGGACAGGTCTGGCCGCAGACGGTCGCCACCGACTCGCTGTTTAAGCCGCCCGCGACCCGGACCACCCTTCCGCTCGTGCTGTTCCCGCGCTTCACCATCACCAATGTGAAGCGGGCAAGCGGCAGCGCCAGCGCGATGTCCCAGTTGTTGGGCGGCGGATTTGGTGCCGATGCAAGCTCGACCGAAACTGTCGAGGTCAGGTTTTCAGCCACCGAAACCTATGGTGTTCCGGCGGTGCCGGCGGAGCTTCGGCTGCTCGACTTCTGCGAAGATGACGCGACGAAAGGGTTCTGCACGCAGCAAGGGTTGCGCAAACAGCTTTCGATCCTGATCGGCAAGAGGATCGACGACAAGGTGAAGGATCGCAAGACTGGCGTTGAGCGGCCGCGCTTCTCGGTCGAGCTCGCGCTTGTCAGCCGCGTGTTCCTGGCACGCTCGATTCAAACCAGCATGGGCGAGGATGGCGGTACGCGGGGGAACGTGGGGGTGAACCAGCAGGCTGTATTGCCGGCGGCGGCCGCGCAGGCGGCCCCCGTGGCTGCAGGCGCGAGCGGCGACGGCAAGCCGCAATCCCCCGCTCCGACGCCGCAGGCTGGCCCGAACGGTGCGCCGGGCGGGGCGATCGCGTTCGAGCGCCGCGCGACGTCGAACGTGCTGTTGCCGGATACGCTGCTGCCGCGCCCGGTCGTGGTCGGTTTCAAGAGCGTTCGATTGAGGCCTGTGGAGTGAAGGATGAGCACACGCAAGACAATGATGCTGGCCAGTCTGGCGCTGATCGCGTTTCAACTGCCTCGCGCTGAGTTGTTCAGCCGGATCGCCGAAGGCTGCACCTGCGACCGAAGCAAGATGGCGTGCAGGATCCAATGCTCCGACATTGGGTCGGGATCCGGCACGGGCGGCGGGTCGAGTACGTTCAGGATTGCTCCTGATGTCGATCGTCTAGTCCCGGAGCGGCCGATCGTCGTGCCCTCGACGGTGCCGGATATCAGGAGTTCGACCGGGCAGATCAACAGGTGATCGGCTGACTGACCGATCGAGATGCCGGTGCATCTGGCGGCTTTGGCTTCGTAGTTTGGGGTGCAGGGGAATGCAGATGATGTCGAAGGGATCGATCCGGTTTTTGATCGCGGCCGTGTTGGCCTGCCTGCTTCAGACGCAGGGGACGCGGATCGCGGCGGCGCAGGCGGACCCGCGGCAAATCCTGACGGCCGTGATCCAGCAATTGCAGACAGGCACGCCGAACTGGACCTGGTACGGCCCGCAGCTCTGGCAGACGATCGCGATGCAGACGGGCAACAGCGGCGTCTACCCGCAACTGGTCCAACTCGGGCAGGTGACCAATGTCGTCCTGAACGGGCAGACCCAGCTCCCTGCGGGACCGGTCTATTCCTTGGTCGCGCAGCATCAGCAGGGCGTGTCGACCTGGCTGTTGGGCATCAGCCTCTATACCAACCGGATCGAATACGCGAACTTCAACATCGGCTCCACGCCCCAGTCCCTGCCGGCTCCACCCGTGCCGCTCCCGCAAACCGCGGCTCCAACTCCCGGAAGCGTGCCAAATCCGCCGGCGAATGCCCCGCCCCAGACAAGCGGCACCTCGGAGGCCTGCCGAAGATTTCCAAATCTCTGCTAGGGAGACATGCAGATGCTGACAAGAAGATGTTGCATCGGCTGCGGGCTTCTTCTCTTCGGCGGCATCGGCGCAGTGGCCGCCGACGCTCGCCACAATCCGGCCTATGGCTGCAGTCTGACCGCGAGCGAAGCCGGCAACATTCTCGGCAACAAGCCTGAGGGGCAGGGCGGCAGCGTGCGCGAGAGGCCGTCAATTCCCAAATCGGGCGACAAGGAATTCGACCGTGCGCTGGCAGAGACGCTGGTCCGGATTTCCGACTGTCTGAACGTCACGCCGAGCTTCGCCTATTTCGACGACTTCGACTCACCGAATGCGTTTGCATTGCGCGAGAAACGTGTGGCCGAGACCGATGGCACGGTGCTGTTCGGCCAACGACTCCTGAAGCAATTGATGGCCGACCCCGAGGCGGGAGATGCCGCGGTCGCCGGCATCTGCGCCCACGAGTTTGGACACGTGCTGCAGTGGAAGGTGGGGGTGGACGAAATTCTCCTCGAGGGGCAGCCCACCGTCAAACGGGTGGAACTGCATGCGGATTTCCTGGCCGGCTACTTCGCAGGTGTTCGCAAGTTGCAGCAATCGAGCTTCAATGCCGCCGCGATTGCGCTGACGCAATTCAACGCGGGCGACAACATGCTCAAGCACCCGAAACACCACGGCACCCCAGAGGAACGCGGCAAGGCGATCGTCAAGGGTTATCAGACCGGACACGACGACAGGAAGTCGCTGTTGGACGCCCTCAATATCGGCGAGAAGTTCGTCAAGAACAGCTTCTGACGCGGCTCTATTTGCTTTCACAACAGCGTTATTGCGACCCGGGGCGCCCTTCATCGCAACTGGGCGTCTGGCGTCTGTTGCTGTAGTCTCTTTGGTGCCACTGCACTGCTCGCCCGGAGGAACCGACATGACCACGGTCGCACTCACCCGCCGCAATCTCCTCGTCGCTGGCGCCTCCGTCCTGACGACCGGTGTCTTGGCAACCGGCGCTTCCGGCCTCCTGCTGCCGGCCCGCGCCAGCGGCCTCGCGCCGACCGAGTCGATGTCGGGCGGCGCGAACAATTACCGCAAGGGCGCGGCGATCGTGGATCGCATCGGCAAGGGCGGTTTCTGGATGAGCGGCACCGTGCGCCGCGCCGGGGACGGAGCTCCGCTGGCCGGGCAGCGCATCCAGATCTGGGCGCACACGGTCGAAGGGCAGGAGCATGAGCCGCAGAGCCACGGCGCCACGCTCACCGACAAGGACGGCAAGTTCCGGCTGGAGATGCCGCAGATCATTCCGATCTTCGGCCAGCCGCACGGTCATCTCGCCTATGACAGCGGCGAGTTCAAGACGGTCTTCCTGCGGCCGGTGATGCGGAGCGCCAAGGAGACCAGCCTCGAGGCGCACTTCGTGCTGCAGCCGGCTTGAACCCGATTTGCAGATGAAGGGATGGAGATCGGCCCGGACGCCCCTGATCTGGGCCGCCCTCGCCTTGGCGATCGGCGTGCCGGTCGCCGCTGCCGCAGCCAGCGAGCAGCTCGCCTGGCGCGGTCCTGTCTACATCCTCGCCGGTTTCGCCGGGATCATCGCCCTCGGTCTCGTGCTCGTGCAGCCTTTGCTGATCGGCGGCTACCTGCCGGGATTGTCGGCCTATCGCAACAGGCGCGCCCATCACTGGATCGGCGGCGCGCTTGCCCTGGCGATTGTGATCCACGTCGCCGGCCTCTGGGTCACCAGCCCGCCCGATATGATCGACGCGCTGACATTCTCGTCGCCGACGCCGTTCTCCCCCTTTGGCGTGACCGCGATGTGGGCCATCTTCATCGTTGCGCTCCTGGCTCTGTTGCGAAGGCCATTGGGCTTGCGGCCGCGAACCTGGCGCATCATCCATATTCCCCTAGCCATCGTCATCGTCACGGGCAGCGTGATCCATTGTCTCCTGATCGAGGGAACGATGGAGACGATCTCCAAGGCGGCGCTGTGTGCGCTCGTCCTCGCGGCAACGGTGAAAGTCATGATTGACCTGAAGGTGTGGCGAAAGCGGCGGCTGCTGCGCAGCGAGGGCATTGCGCGACAGTAATCCGGCGGATCAGGTCAGCTTCGGGACTTCCCCCGTCCCATCTCTTGTGAGCAGAATGGCGCGCGCCAAGCATCGTCATCGGGCCGGGAGGATCTCGACATTGGCAGAGCAGACCATTCACTTCGACGACGGTGCTGCCTACGAGCAGATGATGGGAATCTGGAGCCGGTTCGCCGGCGAGATATTCCTTGATTGGCTGGCACCTCCTCCCGGCTTGCGGTGGATCGACATCGGTTGCGGCAACGGCGCCTTCACCGAACTCCTGGTCGAGCGCTGCAGCCCCGTCGAGGTCCAGGGCATTGACCCCTCGGCAGAGCAGCTTGCCTTTGCGCGCACGCGACCTGCGGCGCGCGTGGCAAAGTTTCACCAGGGCGATGCGATGGCACTTCCTTTCGCCGATGGCAGCTTCGATGCGGCTGTGATGGCGTTGGTTCTCGTGTTCGTTCCGGATCCCGCCAGGGGCGTCAGCGAAATGGTGCGGGTCGTCGTCCCCGGCGGTACGGTCATGACGTATATGTGGGACATGTTGGGTGGCGGCTTTCCGCTCGACCCGATCTACGACGAGATGAAGGCGATGGGCATTCCGGCAACCCGCCCGCCACGGATGGACGCCTCTCGCATGGAAGCGTTGCGGGACCTGTGGCGAGGAGCAGGTCTTGAGGACGTGCAAACGCGAGAGATCACGGTGCAACGGACGTTTTCGGGTTTCGACGACTTCTGGGCAATCAGTCTGAAGTCCCCCGCGCTCCGGCCTGCCGTTGCCGCGATGAGGCCCGCAGACGTCGAGACGCTCATCGCGCGGGTGCGTGCGGCCCTGCCGGCGCATGCGGACGGTCGCATCACCTGCAGTGCGCGCGCACACGCGATCAGGGGGCGCCGGCCCAAATAGCCCGCATTGTGCAGGACGGGTAGAGCACTTCTCGAAACTCATCATCTCCGTTAGCGAACGAGCCTGATGGGTTTCGCTTCGCGCGGCAGTGGACCAGAGTCGAGAGGCGAAAATCTCTCGCCGCGTCATTGCGAGGAGCCCTTGCGACAAAGCAATCCAGACTGTTTCCGCGGGCACATTCCTGGATTGTTTCGCGGAGCCTGTCATCGGGCCGCGCTTCGCGCGGACCCGTTGGCTCGCAATGACGGAACCTGGCTGCGCCGCTTAGCTTGCCGCAGCCATCGACCGGGCGTAACCTCGCGCGATGACCGTCACGGCCCCCGATCTGAAAGCGTTCCTGCTGGCGACGCCGTTCTTCGGTGGCCTTTCGGACGAAAGCCTTGACCTCTTGATCTCGATGCTGGTCGAGCGCGACTTCGAGGTGGGCGCGACCGTCGTGGCCGAGGGCGAGCCGGGGCGCTCGATGTTCATCGTCAAGTCCGGCCGGCTCGCGGTGAGCAAGCGGACCCATGCGGGCGGCGTCATCCCGATATCGCGTTTGGAGCCTGGGGATTTCTTCGGCGAGATGACGCTGATCGAAATGCAGAACCGCTCCGCCACGGTGGTCGCGGAGGCACCGACGGTGCTGTACGAGCTGACGGCCCAAAAGCTCTATGCCTGCTACAAGGCCGACATCCACGCCTACGTGATCGTCCTGCAGAACGTCAATCGCGAGCTGTGCCGGCGGCTGCGCCGGGCCGATGATCGCTTCGCGGCACTGCAGGTGAATGGCGACAATTGATAGCGCGCAAGAGAGAGAGCCGTCGGGAACCCATCACGTTTCGCCACCGAGATCGGCCTCGACGGGTCCTCGCATCACGACTTGTCGTGCGCGTACTTCTCCAGGACCAGCCGATTATATTCGTCCCTGACGGCCCTTCGGGAAACATGCCCCTTCCGGTCTTTGGCAATTTTCAGAAGATCAGGGTCGGTCGGTGCCTTCGATTTCCGCCGAAATCTCGCAAAGAGAGGGGTCGTCGGCTCCGACAATCTTCCAAACAGGCGGTCGAACCATCCCATTGTGTCCTCCCGGACAGGCCGCGAGCTGAAAGACTATCACCATGAAATGAGGGGTCAACGTGCCGTGTGACCGCAGTTTTTCAAAAAGGCGCGCCAGCACAGTTTGCAACGGCCGCAGGCTTGAGCGGCACAGTCAAACATCCGGCACCTCGGATGTCCGCGAAGGTGCGATCTTTGGACTGGCCAGCATCCCTTGGCCCGCCTAGAGGCGAAGCTTGGCATGGCCGAGTCAAAGTCATTCGATCAATTCATCGGCCGCGACAAGGACGGACTGTGGCACTGCAAGCCCAAATGCCTTGGCCGACTTCATGTTGATCACGAGCTCGAATTTCGTTGGTCGCAAGACCGGAAGATTGTCGGGCTTCGCGCCGTGCAAGATCTTGCCGGCATAGACGCCGAGCAGGCGATACGTATCGGAAAGACTGGCGCCGTAGCTCATCAGGCCGCCATCGGCCGGAAACTCTCGAATGTGGAAGATGCCTGGCAATTGATGCTCCGATGAGAGTGCCAATATCTGGTTTCGCCGGGAGTCGAAGAATGGATCGTTCTGCACGACCAAAGCCTTGACGCCAGCCTTGCCAAGCACGCCGAAAGCCGCGTCAAGTTCGGCATCCGTCGTCCCGGCCTGCACGACAAGTTCGCGCCCAAGGGACTTGGCCGCGTTGGCGACCGCCTGCCGGTGCTGCTCGACAACCTCACTCCCAAAGCGTGGATTGACAAGCAAGCCGATGACGCCGGCAGTGGGGACCATCGCGCAGATGAGTTCCAGGCGTTTGCCGCCCAAATCGCCTGTGAAGAAGTTCACGCCAGTTGCTACGCCCGGGCGGTTCATGCTCGTCACCAAGCCCGCGCGAACGGGATCGTCGCCAACGAGAAAGACAAGGGGGATCGCCGAGGTCGCCGATTTGGCCGCGCGGGCAGCGGGATCACCCGCTCCTACAATCAACGAAAGAGGATGGCTGACCAATTCAGTGGCGAAGGACGGCAAGCTGCCGTAGTCACCCTTCGCCCAGCGATACTCGATCTTTATGTTACGGTTCTCGACGTAACCCATCTCTTCGAGGCCGCGCCTGAAAGCATTGGTGTGCGTTGCGGCTTCATCGGGCGAACGCGTGCTGAGAAAACCGATGGTCGGGAATGTCTGTTGGGCTCGTGAAGCAGCAGGGAGCGCAGTCGCAAGTCCCAACCCTGCCATGAAGTCGCGCCTCTTCATAAGCGCTTTCTCCTCAGCCAGCGAACTGGGTGAGAGCTTACGTCGTGCCACAGGGTTGCTCAACGTCCGATTCGGGGCTCGAGCCGACTTCAAGCGATGCCCACCAAGGACCAAAGAGACATGAGCCGCCCGGTCGTTCACCAAGGACGGGCGCGCTCCATCGAACATAGAACCATCAGTGCGTAGAGCCTGTGAGCCAATTCGTTTTGTTTCGGCTTCGGCATCAAGGGGTGGTATCGCCCCTTGATGGGGGAAGCCGGCGGCGTCAGGCTGTTGGTTATCTATGCTTTTGCGAGACGATGCCCTTGCAGGATGTTGTTGGTGAGGGCGTACCAGAGCACGACGGCACGGACCTTCTCGATGCCGCGCACGGTCAGTTGCCTGAGGTCCCAGTTGCGCCAGCGGGCATGGATGCATTCGCAGATGGTACGGGCCTGGTACTGTGCCTTGCCGGCTTCGCTGGCCATGCGAGCACGCCAGGCCGCTATGCCAGGACCGTCGCTGCTCCGGGGTAAGAAGGGATCGACACCGCTCCTGGATTGGGGCGGTGGACAGTAAACCTCGATGCCCTCGCCATGCGCCCATTCGATGTCGTCGCCAGTGCAGAACCCGCCATCGGCGAGGTAGCGGCGTGGCAAGCGCTTCAGCCGAGCGCGCGTTCGCTCCAGCATCGGGCGCATCAAGCCACGATCTGAGCCGCTGTTGTCGACATCGATCGCGACCACGATCAGTTCGCCAGCCGCGCTAGCCACCTGCACATTATAGGCCGGACGGAAGCCGGCATCGGCCATCTTCATCACCCTGGCCTGCGGGTCGGTGGTGGAGGCCCGAGGCTCCTTCGGCTTCTTGCCATTGCCGCCCTTGTCGTCGAGCTGTTTTCGCTTGCGCTTGATCTCGGCCAGCGCGGCCTGCGCGGCTTGCACCCGCTCGCTGCGTTCGCGCGCCGCCCGCTCTTTGGCGGCCCGGATCCGCCGATTGCTGGCTTCCGGGTCCGCATCGACCTCGCGCTTGAGCTCTTCCACAATGGCCTCGGCCTGCGCCATCTGCCGATCCAGCGTCGCCTCCCGCCGGAAAGATCCGGTCCCGGCATTCGCTCGTATCCGCACCCCGTCCTGGGTCAGCTTCTCCAGATCGACCAGCCCTGCCTCGTTCAGGGCCACCAGATGTTCAACCAGCAAACGGTCGAGCAAGTCGGCACAGCCGACCCGGAAGTCCGACAGCCCGTGATGGTTCAACGACACGCCACCGCAGAGCCAGCGGTAGACGTCGTGGCTGTCGCAGAGCCGGTCCAGCGCCCGCGCGCTGCCAACGGCATCGCTCGCGGCGTACAGCCAAAGCGCCAGCAACAACCGTGGCGATGGCGCCGGATGGCCCGGCCTGTTTTCCCGTGCCTTGACGCGATCTTCCAGCTCGCTCAGGTCCAGCCCTTCGACATAAGCCCAGATCACCCGCGCTGGATGATCCTGCCCGATCAGGCTGTCGATATCGACCGCTCGCAATTCGACCTGATTGCGCACAGGCTCGCGCAGCCGAGGTGCGCCTTGCGGCACCGCTTCGGTTCGTGCCGACTGCTCCGGCAATTCACCAAAAAGTCCGTCGTCAGCCATCATCCTCTCCAGCAGATCAGTCTGCCCAGAGAATCACATTCGTCTGACGCGCGGTACAAAAGATTCACAGTCTCGTAGGATGGGTAGAGCACTTGCGAAACCCATTATCTTTCGTCTCCGAGCAGCGCATTGATGGGTTTCGCTTCGCTCTACCCATCCTACGAGCTGCATGCGACGAATAAATCTGGTCTATGGCTGAGGCGCAGGAATTGGAAGGATGCTTGTTATCTTCCAACCGTCGCCTGTTTTCACCAGCACTTGATTCATCAGGAACCGTGTCGGCTGCGCCGTCTGTCCAGGCGGTGAAATCATGAAGGTTACTGGCACATAGAGTTGCGCCACCCCCGTCTGCAATTCGATGACCTTCAGTTCGTCCATTTTCGGGTCGAGGGACCAAGTGCCCTGATACAGGGTCTCGAAGCGCTTGATTGCTGCAGCGTGACCCCAGACAGGGGCGCCACGCGTGATCCACAGGAACTGAGCCGAGTCTTGCAGAAGCTCACCAACCGCCTTGAGGTCATGAGCGTTTTGTGCGGCAACAAATCTTGTGAAAAGAGCCTTCACTTCGTCCTCGCTGCCCGCGCGAACCGCGTCAGCCGTAGTCAGGAGCAAGAATGAAGCGAAGAAAGCAAGATGACTTCGTGCACGGAAGGTCATGATCGTCCTCCCTTGATGCCGCGGCGAAATGATCCGCTCGCGATTATCAGTTGCAACAGAAAATTACCCCAACGAGGGTCCAAAGACCACGTGATTTCAGGCGGCATGGCCGGTGGTAGGATTTCCCCATCCGGTCAAAACCCGAGATCGACCGCAACGCTTCTAACCCGTCGGGCAAAACACCACCCCTCCGCGCAAACCCCGTCAATCCCGTTCTGCAAAAATATTCCACTTTACCGAAATTCGGAATTGCGGTATCCATCGCACATCCCGGTCCAAGGAGAGGGGCGATCGTACGTCGTCACGAACGTGGGCCAGGGTGCGGTGGACGCGGCTGCGTCGGGCACGCGTGGCGGGACCAGGGCGAGATGAACCTCGTGAGGTCCTGGTCGGTGTGCGGAACGGACGGCGCCAACATCCGGAGAAGCCTCTTGGCGGAGCCGGAAGCTGCGTACGGCAAAACCGTGTGGTCCTGACCGTCGTTGCTACGGTCAAGCCTTGCGGAGATGGTTTTGGGCTCAACCGGGCCTGGAAGCATCAATTCGCGAGGTGACGGAGGCCGGAAGGAACTCGGCTCCGGGGAGAGCAGGCATAAGCCGTCAAACCATCGCGCAGGGAAGGCCGGGTGTTTTCCGGCCCACCTGTCGTCCCGCCTGCGCATTTGCGTGTGCAAATTTTTTCGCGCGGCGGATCATGGGTGCCAGCCGGCACCCGGCCTTCACTGCGCCCTCTTCACAGAGGAGGGGCAAGGAAAACAGCAAAACTCGGACGCTTGCGTCGCGAGAGCGCGGCTTCATGTTCGAACGCAGGAATGATCGGGCTTGCTCGCCTCACCCGTCGCTCGAGGGTCAGCGGCGGGCGGCGATCGCCGTCAGCTCCAGCTTGACGCCCGGGCCGAGATCCGCAACGCCGATCGCGGCACGCGCCGGCAGATGCTCCGCGGTGAAATAGCGCTTCCACACCTGGTTGAACGCGGCCTTCTCAGTGAGGTCGGCCACGTAGATCGTCACCTGCAGAACGCAGGACAGATCGGAGCCGGCCCCCTCGAGCAGGGTCTTCAACTGGCGCAGCACATCGTCGGCCTGGCCCGCGATGTCGAGCCCGACATCTTCAGGGACGATGCCGCCGAGATAGAGCACGCCATTATGCTCGACGATCTCGTGGAGCAGTCCTTCATAGGGCAGGGAACGTGTGATCACGATGGCATCCGTGGCTGTTGCGGGCTCGCTGCCGGGCGGAGGGCTCGCGTCGATGAGGAAAGCTGGTGCTGCCAGACAGGATTGAACTGTCGACCTCTCCATTACCAATGGAGTGCTCTACCACTGAGCTACGGCAGCATGTGCTGGGACAAGAATCGGCCGCCCGAGGGGCCTACCAAGCGGGCCGATATCTGCCACAAGCCCCCCTCCTGCGCAAGCTTGCTAGCCGCGCCAATACGAGAAAATCGGGCCGATATCGGCGCCAAAATGCCCGGTTTCGCCTGAACTGACCGACTTCACGCCGATTCGGGGTCTGGTATCCCTGCCCAAGAGGTCAGTTGGCCTGGGGGCGGATTCGATCCATCTCGCGTCTCACATGGGCGTATCGCGTTGCCTCTTGAGCTGCCACACTTCGATGGCATCCTGCTGCCGGTTGCTGTGATGGAGCCGCGATGGCTGACGAGACTGACAAGAGCGCGAGGCAGGCGAGGGCGTCCCGGGACGACCGGCTGAAATCGGCGCTCCGCGAAAACCTGAAGCGGCGGAAGGTGCAGGCGCGCGAACGCGCCGCAAGCACCGACCCCTCGCAGAATGAGGATGGTTCCCTAAATGAGGGGGCCGCCGGCAAGATCCGTCGTTGAAAGCCGGCGGCTGGAAATTTGGAGTGCATGCAGTGACCATGGGGCAGGACGAGACACAACGAACCGACCGTGAAGCGCAGCTGGTGCGGTTCACCCGCCCCGAGCAGACCTTTCCGGCGCTGACGCCTGCCGAGATCGAACGGATCAGACACTTCGGCGAAATCCGCACCTATGTGGACGGCGAGTTGCTGTTCGAGACCGGCAAGCCCGGGCCCGGCATGTTCGTCGTGCTCAAGGGCCATGTCGCCATCAGCCAGCGCGACGGCCTTGGTCACGTCATCCCGGTGATCGACCAGGGGCCGGGGCAATTCCTGGCCGAGCTCAGCCAGCTCTCGGGACAGCCGGCGCTGGTCGACGGCCGCGCCGAGGGCGAGGTCGAGACGCTGCTGCTGCCGCCGGACCGGCTGCGCGCGCTCTTGGTCGCCGAGGCCGACCTCGGCGAGCGCATCATGCGGGCGCTGATCCTGCGCCGGGTCAATCTGATCCAGGGCGGCGTCGGCGGTCCCGTGCTGATCGGACCGTCGAACTCCGTCGGCCTGGTGCGGCTGCAGGGCTTTCTCACCCGCAACGGCCAGCCGCATCATCTGCTCGATCCCGATCGCGAACGCGGCGGCGCCGAATTGATCGCGCGTTATTCGCCCAAGCCCGAAGACTGGCCGCTGGTCGTCACCGCCGATGGCGCGGTGCTGCGCAACCCCAATGAGACCGAGCTTGCGCGCGCCATCGGCATGATCGGCGGCGCCAAGGGCGACCGCATCTACGACGTTGCCGTCGTCGGCTGCGGACCGGCCGGGCTCGCCACCGCCGTCTATGCAGCGTCCGAAGGGCTGTCGGTCGCCGTGCTCGATACCCGCGCCTTCGGCGGCCAGGCCGGCGCCAGCGCGCGCATCGAGAACTATCTGGGCTTTCCGACCGGCATTTCCGGCCAGGCCTTGACCGCGCGTGCCTTCACCCAGGCGCAGAAGTTCGGCGCCGACATCATGATTCCCGTCACGGTGAAGTCGCTCGACTGCACGCGCAAGGACGGCGCATTTTCGGTGGCGTTGGAGGGCAGCGATCCCTTGCGCTCACGTTCGGTGGTGGTCGCGAGTGGCGCACGCTATCGCCGCCCCGACATCGCCAACCTCGACACGTTCGAGGGCCGCGGCGTCTGGTACTGGGCATCGCCCGTGGAGGCGCGGCTGTGCGCGGGCGAGGAAGTCGCCCTGGTCGGTGCGGGCAATTCGGCAGGCCAAGCGGCCGTGTTCCTGTCGGGCCACGCCAAACGCGTGCTGATGATCATCCGCGGCGGAGGCTTGGGTGCCAGCATGTCGCGCTATCTCATCGAGCGCATCGAAGCGACGCCGAACATCGAATTGATGTTCAACACCGAGATCACCGCACTCGAGGGCGACGAGGCGTCGCTGCTGCGGCGCATCCGCTGGAAGAGCCGGCTGTCGGATGACGAGGATTCCGCCGACATCCGCAATCTCTTCCTGTTCGTCGGCGCCGATCCCGCCACGTCCTGGCTCGACGGTTGCGGCGTGACGCTCGATCGCGGCGGTTTCGTCGTGACCGGCGCGCAGTCCGAGCAGAACCAGGGCAAGCTGGTGGCGCCGCTGGAGACCTCCGTGCCCGGCGTCTACGCCGTCGGCGACGTCCGCTCCGGCTCGGTCAAGCGCGTCGGCGGCGCCATCGGTGAGGGCGCGCAGGTCGTCGCCTCGCTGCACGGCTATCTCGGCGACGCCGCAAAACCGGCGCTTTAGGCAAGGATAAGAGCAAGGACAATACAAGGGAATGGCAAGCCGAATCCGGCTTGCCATCTTGCCGACAACTACAGACTATCCCCTCGTCGCGAGGCCAATCGCGCGCGGAAAAAACAAGGATTCAACGGGAGGACTAAATGGCTGAAGTCGTTGTGCTCTACAAGACACCCAAGGATGCTGCCGCCTTCGACAAGTACTATGCCGAGACCCACATTCCGCTCGCCAAGAAACTTCCCGGCCTGAAGAACTACGCCGTCAGCAAGGGGCCGGTCGCCTCTCCCGCGGGTCCTTCCGGAATCCATCTCGTCGCCATCCTCACCTTCGACAGCGTGGCCGACGTTCAGGCGGCCTTCGCCAGCCCGGAAGGCAAGGCGACCGGCGCTGATGTGCCGAAATTCGCCAGCGGCGGCGCCGACATCCTGATCTTCGACACCAAGGACGTGTGAGGGATCGATTCAACTTTCGTTGAATCCTGCAAGCTCGTAGCCCGGATGGCGCGAAGCGCAATCCGGGGCCGCGATTGCTTGTGGCACGATTGTCGGAATTCGCTTCGCTCCATACGGGCCCCAAAACCAAGCTGCCGTCGTTTGTGACAGCGCTGCAAAAAGTTCAGCCATGCGTTCTTCGATTTCGCACGATCACGCATGGCTGCGCGCATGCATGTGACGACAACGCAGGTGGCAATCCCATGAGGATCGTAATACTACTCTCGTCACCTCAACGGAGAGTAGGAGAGATGTCATGATCTTTGGGTTGAGTCTGCCCGCCCTCACGCTGATCCATGTCATCATCAGCCTGATTGCCATCGTCGCCGGGCTCGTCGTGATGTTCGGCCTGCTCGGCTCGAAGCCGATGCCGGGCCTGACCGCGATCTTCCTGCTGTTCACCATCCTCACCAGCGCCACCGGCTTCCTGTTTCCGTTCAAGGAGCTGCTGCCCTCGCACATCATCGGCATCATCTCGCTGCTGCTGCTCGCCGTCGCCTGCTTTGCGCTCTACGGCATGAAGCTCGCCGGCGTCTGGCGCCCGGTCTACATCGTGACCGCGATGATCTCGCTCTATTTCAACGTCTTCGTGCTGGTGATCCAGTCGTTCCTGAAGGTGCCCGCGCTTGCCGCGCTGGCGCCCGCCGTGCCGCCGGCGCCGCCATCGGGTCCGGTGTTCGCCGTCGTCCAGGGCATCGTGCTGGTGTTTTTCGTCGTGCTGACCATCGGCGCCTGGCGCCGCTACAAGCCCATGGCGCTTGCCTGACCGTTTGTGCGCGCCATTCGTCATTCCGGGGCATCGCGCAGCGATGAACTCAGGTGCGCAATCGCGCACATGAGAATCTCGATTTGACAATCTCCAGAATCCGGGTCCGCGCTAAACGCGCGTCCCGGAATGACTCGAGCTTAAAAGGAGCCCCCACCATGCCCACCATCACCACCAAAGACGGCGTCGAGATTTTCTACAAGGATTGGGGTTCGGGCCAGCCGATCGTGTTCAGCCATGGCTGGCCGCTGTCGTCGGACGATTGGGACGCGCAGATGATGTATTTCGTCACACGCGGCTATCGCGTCATCGCGCACGACCGCCGCGGCCACGGCCGCTCGGCGCAGGTCGCCGACGGCCACGACATGGATCATTATGCCGACGATCTCGCCGCGCTCACCGCGCATCTCGACCTCAAGAACGCCCTCCATGTCGGCCATTCCACCGGCGGCGGCGAGGTCGTGCACTACATCGCCCGCCACGGCGAGAGCCGCGTCGCGAAGGCCGCGATCCTCTCGGCGGTGCCGCCGCTGATGGTGCAGACCGCGGCCAATCCCGGCGGCCTGCCGAAGAGCGTGTTCGACGATTTCCAGGCCCAGCTCGCCGCCGGACGCTCGGCGTTCTACCGCGACATCGCCGCCGGCCCGTTCTACGGCTACAACCGCCCCGGCGCAAAACCGCTGGAAGCGGTGATCGAAAACTGGTGGCGTCAGGGCATGATGGGCGGCGCGAAAGCGCATTACGACGGCATCGTCGCGTTCTCGCAAACCGATTTCACCGAGGATCTGAAGAAGATCAACGTGCCGGTGCTGGTGATGCACGGCGACGACGACCAGATCGTGCCTTACGCGGACTCGGCGCCGCTCTCGGCCAAGCTGCTGAAGAAAGGCATCCTGAAGACCTACAAGGGTTTTCCGCATGGTATGCCGACCACGCATGCCGAGACCATCAACGCGGATCTCCTGGCGTTTTTCAAGGAGTGAGGCTTCACGGACCCTCTCCCCCTTGTTGTGGGAAAGGGTGGCTCGCCGCGTAGCGGCGAGACGGGCGAGGGCTTAACTTGAGTGGAAATTTCGGGGCTCGCGCGCGTTGAGCCTCGTCCACTTCAGGAGAAGCGCCGGCGATGTCGCCCCAGCTCAAACTGATTGCGCTCGACCCCGACGATCTCGCCGTGATCTCGACCCATGTCCAGGACGCCCGTGTCCAGGCGTCCGACATCATCTGGCGTCAGGGCGAAAAGCGGCTTGTGGTCGGAATGAGCCGGCTGGACTGGGAGCAGACATTGGAGGGCGAGACCGAGCCGCGCCGGCTGGTCGCCGCGCTGCGTTTCGACCGTGTGCTCGCCTGCAAGTCGCGCAACATCGACCTCGCCGCGCCGGACAAGGTGCTGGATCTCGTCGGCATTGAATTTCACCCCCAGGATGGCCGCGCCGAGGAGCCCGGCGGCAGCGCCCTGCTTTTGTTCGCCCAGGGCGGCGCCATTCGCCTGGACGTCGAGTGCCTGGAATGCGAGCTGACCGACCTCGGCGCCGACACGCTGGGCACGGGAGTCGAAAGGGAGGGGTGAAGCGGCCGGTATACCAGCCGAATGGGCTCCGGCCCTGGCCGGAACGGCATCTCCCGAGGGTTGACGCAGCTTCCCCGCCGCGCCATTGAGCAGGGACCTGGTGCGCCGACCCGCCCCTCAAGACCAGCCGGAAGCCAAGCGAAACATGCCCGTTCGCCTCGACCGCAGCAGCGCCGATTTTGACCAGCGATTCGCCGCCTTCCTCGCCGCCAAGCGCGAGGCTTCGGCCGATGTGGAGGCCGCCGCGCGCGCGATCGTCGATGATGTGGCCAGGCGCGGCGATGCCGGCCTGCTCGAAGCGACAGCCAAGTTCGACCGCTTGAGGCTGGATGCGTCCTCGTTGCGCGTCTCCGCCGCCGAGATCGAGGCCGCCGTGAAGGCCTGCGAGCCTGCGACGCTGGATGCGCTCAAGCTCGCGCGCGACCGCATCGAGACCTATCACCGCCGCCAGTTGCCGAAAGACGAGCGCTTCACCGATCCGCTCGGCGTCGAGCTCGGCTGGCGCTACACCGCGATCGAATCCGCCGGCCTTTATGTGCCGGGCGGCACGGCCGCCTATCCGTCATCGGTGCTGATGAACGCAGTGCCGGCGAAAGTCGCCGGCGTGTCGCGCCTCGTGATGGTGGTGCCCTCGCCGGACGGCAAGCTCAATCCGCTGGTCCTGGCGGCCGCCCATCTCGGCGGCGTCACCGAGATCTACCGTGTCGGCGGTGCGCAGGCCGTCGCTGCGCTCGCGCATGGCACCGCGACCATCGCGCCGGTCGCCAAGATCGTCGGCCCGGGCAATGCCTATGTCGCTGCCGCCAAACGGCTGGTGTTCGGCAAGGTCGGCATCGACATGATCGCCGGCCCCTCGGAGGTGCTCGTCATCGCCGACGACACCGGCAATGCCGACTGGATCGCCGCCGACCTGCTGGCGCAGGCCGAGCACGACGCCAGCGCGCAGTCGATCCTGATCACGGACTCGGCGCGCCTCGCCGCCGACGTCGAAAAGGCGGTGGAAGCGCAGCTGAAGACGCTGCCGCGTGCCGCAATTGCCAGCGCGTCCTGGGCCGATTTCGGCGCCGTCATCATGGTGAAGAACCTCACCGACGCCATCCCGCTCGCTGACGCCATCGCGGCCGAGCATCTCGAGATCATGACCGTCGATCCCGACGCGCTCGCCGCGAAGATCCGCAATGCCGGCGCGGTGTTCCTCGGACCGCACACGCCCGAGGCGATCGGCGATTATGTCGGCGGCTCCAATCACGTGCTGCCGACGGCGCGCTCGGCGCGGTTTTCCTCCGGCCTCTCGGTGCACGACTTCATGAAGCGCACCTCGATCCTGAAATGCGGACCCGATCAATTGCGTGCGCTGGGGCCGGCCGCGATGACGCTCGGCAAGGCGGAGGGGCTGGACGCCCATTCGCGCTCGATTGGATTGCGCCTCAATCTGTCATGACAAAGCCGCCCGAACAGGACGACTCGACCAATCGCATCGTCGGCGTCACGCTCGACGAGGACTCGATCGGCCGTTCCGGGCCCGACATCGAGCACGAGCGCGCGATCGCGATCTATGATCTGATCGAGCAGAACCTGTTCGCGCCCGAGGGTGCGGAGGGCAAGGGCCCGTTCACGCTGCATATCGGCATCACCGGCAACCGGCTGATGTTCGACATCCGCCGCGAGGACGGCACGCCTGTCGTCGCGCATCTGTTGTCGCTGACGCCGTTCCGGCGGATCGTGAAAGACTATTTCATGATCTGCGACAGCTACTACCAGGCGATCCGCACCGCGACGCCGGACAAGATCGAGGCCATCGACATGGGCCGCCGCGGCATCCATGACGAGGGATCGCGCACGCTGCAGGAGCGGCTGAAAGGCAAGGTGCGGGTCGACTTCGAGACCTCGCGCCGCCTGTTCACGCTCATTACCGTCCTTCATTGGAAGGGGTGAGCGCGCATGATCCCGAAAAGTGGGAACCGGTTTTCGGATCGGATCATGCGCAAAAACAAAAGAGCGTAAGCGATGGCTGCGCCCCCACGCGCACGCGATCCGCAATCGGTGCTGTTCGCATGTGCGATGAACAGCGTGCGCTCGCCGATGGCCGAGAGCCTGTTGCAGCACATGTTTCCGCAAGGCCTCTACGTGAAGTCGGCCGGCGCCAGGAAGGGCGATCTCGATCCCTTCGCGGTCGCCGTGATGGGCGAGCTCGGCCAGGACATCTCGGCCCACAAGCCTCAGACCTTCGAGGAGCTGGAGGATTGGGAGGGACTGAATTTCGACCTCATCATCACGCTCTCGCCCGAGGCGCATCACAAGGCGCTGGAGCTGACGCGAACGCTCGCGGCCGAGGTCGAATACTGGCCGACGCAGGATCCCACCACCATCGAAGGCAGCCGCGACCAGAAGTTAGCTGCCTATCGCGAGGTCTGCGATCAGCTCCTGATGCGCATCCGCCGGCGCTTCGCCAAGGTCGGCGCGGCGAGCGGGTGATCTCGTGCCCCGGACGCAGTGCAGCGCGCCTTCGCGATGCGCTGCAGAGCCGGGGCCCATCTCACCGCATGTGCAAGACCGTGGGTCCCGGCTCAGCGTCGCAGCATTTCATGCCGCGCCAGCGTCCGGGACACGAGAGCGTCACAGACCGAGGGCACACGCTTGTCGGAAACCTCGAATCAGCAAAGTCCGGGTTCCCGGGTTGTGAAATCAGCCCCCTTCCGATAGGTTCCGCGCGCAATTTCACCCCCTGCCTCATCCCCCAAATCACCTGATGCTCGGCCGCCCCAAATTCGTACTTGCCTCCGGTTCGCCGCGTCGGCTGTCGCTGCTCAACCAGGCCGGCATCGAGCCGGATGCGCTCCGCCCGGCCGACGTCGACGAGACGCCGAAGCGCGGCGAGCTGCCGCGCGCCTGCGCCAACCGGCTGGCCAGGGCCAAGGCCGACGCCGCGCTGAAGTCGGTGCAGCTCGACGACGAGCTGCGCGGCGCCTTCATCCTCGCCGCCGACACGGTGGTGGCGGTCGGCCGCCGCATCCTGCCCAAAGCCAATCTGGTCGACGAAGCCGCGCAGTGCCTCCGTCTCCTCTCGGGCCGCAACCATCGCGTCTACACCGCGATCTGCCTGGTCACGCCGCGCGAAGCGTTCCGCCAGCGCCTGGTCGAGACCCGCGTTCGCTTCAAGCGCCTCTCCGAGGACGACATCCAGGCCTATATCGGCTCGGGCGAATGGCGCGGCAAAGCCGGCGGCTACGCCGTGCAGGGCATCGCCGGATCCTTCGTGGTCAAGATGGTGGGGTCCTACACCAACGTGGTCGGCCTGCCGCTCTACGAAACCACCACGTTGCTCGGCGGCGAGGGTTTCCCGATCCGTTTCGGCTGGCTCAACTCCACCGCGGTGTGAGCCCCGGTGAGGCGCCGACAAAAACCTCGAAAACAACCCCATGCACAGTAGAATGGCTCGGCCGGTCCGCGCAGCGGCGTATGTGCGGCTGCGCCAGGAACCCGTTTCCCGACAGACTCTTGAACTCCGTCACCCCGCGTAAGCTGCCGACACCCATGGACAACCAGGTCACCAAGCCCACGGGCTCGCTCAGAACCTGCCCGATCTGCGGCAAGCCGCAGACGCAGGCCACCCGTCCGTTCTGCTCCTCGCGCTGCCGCGACGTCGATCTGAACCGCTGGCTGAAGGGCTCCTACGTCATCCCTGGCCGCGACGACGAGACGGACGACGTCGAATAATCAATCTATATCAATGCCTTAATGGCCTTCCTGAGGTGCCCCGCACCAGCCGCAGCAACCCCACCCGATCTTGTGCACAGAAGGGCCGCGCCCGGCGCAGCCACTTGGCGAAGCCGGGTGGACAGGCCGCTCTCGGCCCACTATAAACCGCCCGCTCGATGGGCTTTGGCCCCTCTCTTGGAGCACGCCCAGGTAGCTCAGTTGGTAGAGCATGCGACTGAAAATCGCAGTGTCGGTGGTTCGATTCCGCCCCTGGGCACCATGGCTCTGACGTCGGATCTCCCCGAGATGTGGCTGCCCCTGAGGCACTACCCTCGTTCGGTATACGTGGCCGGTGGCCGCTGATATGATCCTCGGACGGTAAACGGCAGCTCGCCACATACTTTTTCTGCGATGCCGGCCTTCTGATCGGATCTCGATCCCGCTCGCGCCTTTCGCCTTGCCTCGACAAGAACGCTGAACAAATTCGTCAACGGCTGCCGCGTCCCCGCTCACATCAGGAGATGTGCCATGGCTGCATCGGACTGGCGTCTCGAAGGCGAATGGATGAAGAACTGCAGCTGCGCGTTTGGCTGCCCCTGCGATTTCAACGCACGGCCGACCCAAGGCTATTGCAAGGGATTGGTCGCCATGCGGATCGCCAAGGGACATTTCGAAGGGACCAGGCTCGATGGTCTCTGCTTTGCGATCACGGTCGATTTCCCTGGGCCGCTGCATGAGGGCAACGGGACAATCCAGCCCATCATCGACGAACGCGCTACGGCGGAGCAGCGTCAGGCGTTGTTCGATATCTTTTCCGGCAAGCATTCGGCCGAAGGCACGCTTTTCCAGATCGTCAGCATGATCGTCACCAAGATCCACGATCCGGTGTTTGTGCCGTTCGAGTTCTCCTTCGACAAGGACGGACGCATCGCAAGACTCCTCGCCAGGGGCGTGCTCGAGACCGATGTCGAGCCGATCAAGAATCCGGTGACCGGTGATCCGCACCGCATCCAGGTGGTCATGCCCGAGGGGTTCGAACATCGGGCGGCCGAGGTCGCATCCGCCAACATCCGCTCGACCGGCGCGATCCCGTTCGAGACCCGCGGTACGCATAGCTCGCTCGCCAATGTCGTGCAGACGCCGGAGGGCGTTGCGGCATGATGCGGCGCTGACACCGACACAAACCTCGGTGTCAGCTCCTCATCGCTATGGACAAGTCGATGCAGGGGCGCTCGATACTGGAACATTTGCTCCACCGCGACCGGCTGATCGTCGCGATCGGGACCGCCGCAGTGGTGGCGCTCGCCTGGGCCTACCTCGCTGCGGGCGCCGGCATGGACACCGAGATGATGGCCGACATGCCGGACATGGCGCCGATGCCGTGGACGCCATTCTATGGCGTGCTGCTGTTCGTGATGTGGTGGGTGATGATGGTCGCGATGATGGCGCCGAGCGCGGTGCCCACCGTTCTCCTGTATGCGACCGTCAAGCGCAGGCAAGAGACTGCCTCCCGCGCCGCAACCGATAGCTGGACCTTCCTCGCCGGCTATCTCGTGACCTGGGCCGGGTTCAGTCTCGCTGCCGTCCTTGTGCAAGGAGCGTTCGAACGCTTCGGGTTGCTGTCGATGGCGATGGCGAGCACCAGCGCGATCCTGGGGGGCGGCGTTCTGATTGCAGCAGGGATCTATCAGTTCACGCCGCTCAAACAGGCCTGCCTGCGCTATTGCGAGAGCCCGCTGTTGTTTCTCAGCCGACATTGGCGGCCCGGCACGCGCGGCGCATTCCGGATGGGACTTCGCCACGGCAGCTATTGCGTCGGCTGCTGCTGGTTTCTGATGGTATTGCTGTTCGTCGGCGGCGTGATGAACCTCGCCTGGATCATCGGCATCGCGCTCTATGTCGCCGGCGAGAAACTGCTGCCGTTCGGCCAACGACTGAGTTATGCGGCAGGCGTGCTCCTCATCCTGTCCGGCACGATCGTCGTTGCGCGCGCGATGTGAAAAGCGGTCCAAAGACGGTTAAAATGCGCCGCTTTTGACGTGCCCATGTGCCTGATTGCTCAAAACCGGCCGACCTCCGTGATGATACGGATGATTTGAGCTGAAGAATTGAGCTACGTCCAAACAGAAACTTAAGGCTGTTTCAGCTACCTTTGCGCCATGAACGGCACCCGCGCGCCGCCTTCGGCCGCGGGTGTCCCTGTGCAGTCGAGGCGGAGACAAGGCGATGCCAATACTGCGAGCGAGCGCAGTTCTGCCCTGGCGGCCGGAGCGGGGGCGCGCGCCGTGATTCCCGCAGGAACAGTCCACAAAGCCGGAAGAACGATCCTGCGGAATGGTCCGCTGCAGATCGCATTGTTCTTTCTGCCCCTGGTCTGGATCGGCTATTTCGCAATCACCGCGTCTGAGCGGATGGATGCGATCCAGCAAGCGCGGTCGCACGGCAACAGCGTCGCCGAATTGTTCGAGGAGAACACCGAGCGCATCTTCGAGCGCGTGGATCAGTCGTTGCTGGTGGTACGGGCACTCTACGCCGAGGATCCGCTGACCTTCCGCCTGAAGTTCTGGTCCGAAAAGGCCCGCATCGCCACCGGCGACGTGGTCCAGCTCGCTCTGATCGGATCGGACGGATACATGATCGAGACGACGGCGGGCTATTCCGGTCCGCCGCTCTATCTCGGTGATCGCGAGCACTTCGTTCATACCATGTCGCAGGCCGACGATCGCCTTTACGTGGCGAAGCCGGTGCTGGGCCGCGCGTCCAAAAAATGGACGATACAGCTCGCGAGAAAGCTGTTCGACCTCGCCGGGAAGCCGGTCGGCGTGGTTGTCGGCTCGATCAGCGTCGACGTCGTGGGCAGGTTCTACGACACCGCAAAGCTCGGCGTCGGAGGAACGCTGATGCTCAGGAATGCGAACCACGTCGTGCTCGCTGCCCGGGGCGTGGACCAGGGCTCCGTGCTGGGACAAAGCGCGCCGAGCCGCGTCGAGAGCGAACTGGGCGACGGCTTCTATGCGCAATATTGGAACGAGAACCGGCCGAACCGCAGCGACCGGCTGATCACGGCGCGCAGGTCGCGCGCGTTTCCGCTCATCTTCACCGTCGGCGTTTCGGAGCAGGAGATTTATTCCCGCTCCGCCTTCAGGCAGAAGGTCTATCTCGGTGGCGCGCTGCTGCTTACGTTCATCATCCTCGCCGCGACGACCTTCCATTGGCGACGGCAGCAGGCGCTGGATCGCGCCCACCGCGAGCGGCGCGATTTCGCCAGCAAGTTCGAGGATGCGCTCAGGAACCTTCCCCAGGGCTTGAGCATGTTCGACGGCCGGGACCGCCTGATCGCGTTCAACGGGCAATGGCTCGAACTCTATGGCCTCGTGCCGGAAGACATTCGGATCGGCATGGACTTCCGGGAGGTGTTCGCGAAGCAGACCGCCGTGCTCGACGTCGAGACGTACCTCGTCGATTTGAAGAACCGGCTCGCTCAGTCGGAGCAGATCTCGAACACCGTCCAGTTTCCGGACGGGCGGGTCGTCTACATCTCCTACGGCCGGCGCGAGGGCGGCGGCTGGGTTGCCACGCATGAGGACATCACCGAGCGCAAGGCGTCGGCGGACCGCATCGAGCGGCTCGCGCATTACGACAGCCTGACCGGCCTTGCCAATCGCAACCTGTTCAAGGAGCGCCTCGACGAGGCGCTGGCCCGCTCGCGCCGGATCGAGCCCGCGTTCGCCGTACTCCTGCTCGATCTCGACAAGTTCAAGTCGGTCAATGATGCGCTCGGCCATCAATGCGGCGACGCGTTGCTGAAGCAGGTCGCCGACCGGATCAAGGCGCAGATCCGAGATGCCGATACGGCGGCGCGAATCGGCGGCGACGAGTTTGCCGTGATCGTGGCAGCGGGCCGGGCGGCGATGCGCGACGGCGCTGCAAGCCTGGCCGCGCGGCTGGTCCAGGCCATTGCCGAGCCCTATCACATCGACGGCCATCCCGTCGTGATCGGCTGTAGCATTGGCGTTGCGCTCGTGCCCGAGCACGGCACGCGGGTCGACGAGATCCTTCGCAATGCCGATCTTGCGCTCTACAGGTCGAAGAATGCCGGCCGAAGTTGCTTCCACGTCTATTCAGCGGAGCTCAAGGCGGAAGCGGATCAGCGCAACGTGCTCGAGATCGAGCTGCGTGAAGCGATCTGGCGCGAGGAGATAGAGCTCTATTATCAGCCTGTGATCGAGCTTGGCACCGGTCAGGTCAAATCGGTCGAGGCCCTGGCGCGCTGGCATCACGCCACCAGGGGCTACATCCCTCCGGCAGAGTTCATTGCGGTTGCGGAGGCGGGGGGATTGATCGTCGAGCTCGGCCAACAGGTGCTCGCCAGAGCCTGTCGCGATGCGATGAGCATGCCGGCCGACGTCAAGGTCGCCGTCAATCTCTCCGCCCTGCAATTTGCCAGCGCCAATCTCGTCGACACCGTGACGTTTGCGTTGACGCAGAGCGGGCTTCCGCAAACCCGGCTCGAGCTCGAGATCACCGAGAGCGTATTTCTCGCCGACACCGAGGAGAACCTCAGGACGCTCCAGCGCCTCAAGGCGCTCGGCGTCTCCATCGCCCTCGACGATTTCGGCGTCGGATACTCGTCCTTGTCCTATTTGACGGCCTTTCCTTTCGACAAGGTCAAGATCGACAAATCCTTCATCGACAGGATCGATCGCTGCGAGACCGTCGCCGTGCTGAAATCCATCGTGCAGCTCGCAAAGACGCTGAAGCTGTCGATCGTCGCCGAGGGGGTCGAGTCCTCCGAACAGGTCAGGCTGCTCCAATCACTCGGTATACCGCTCGGCCAGGGATTTCACTTCAGCAAGCCCGTGCCGGTTGCAAACCTCTCCTGGCAAGCCCCGACGGCGCGCCGGAAACGGCGTGTGGCGTGAGCTGAATTCCTCCGGCGTTTGTCATCATGGTCGGCCACTGCAGCCCCTTGGGCCCAAGAGAGCTGCTCAACTGTTGGTCCGGCGCCTCCGCCGTCCTGGCACTCCACTTGCTCAGTCATGACCCAACCCCAGGCCTCGGCGGAGAGGCCGTTTCAGGTTGAGGCAAGTGATGCAGGAAGTGTCCCGTTCTGGTGCTGCTGATGAACTCCGGCTCGACGCGTTGATCGCCGATTTATGGTGGCGCGTTCGGCTGATTAATACCGACATTCTCGAGGAGGAAGCGCGCGCCGGGGTGTTCGACCCGGTTCAGCCGACCTATCCTCTTCTCGCGCTCAACCTTCGCGCGCGGCGCGACAATCTGGTCGCGACGATCGGCGTGCTCGAGCTGCGCGCGAAATCGGTGTCCGAAGCGGCCTGACGACGGCTCGCGGGCGCGCCGGCAGCTCAACGACCTGGTCAACCTGCGCGCTGCAGCGCCCGAGGCGGGCGCGGGATGCAATACGCATCATCGCATGGCTCGAATGCCTCCGGCGCTTTGCCGGTAACAGTTGAATTCAGACCGCCGCCGGCCCGTGTTATTGCTGGTCTCTGCAACTCCGCGAGGCCTCCATGCTCCCCATTCCCGCCGATATCTTCACCGAACCCGAGGACGTCTCGCCCGACGGCCTGGCCAATCTCGGCCCGCTTCGGCGTCTTGCCGGCACCTGGCAGGCGGACAAGGGCATCGACATCAATCCGAAGGCGGAAGGGCCGGAGCGCCGGACCTTCATCGAGCGCATCCGCATGGACCCGATCGATCCGCAGGCCAATGGGCCGCAGCTGCTGTACGGGCTGCGCTATCACATCCACATCAACACGCCCGAGGAAGGCATCACCTTCCACGACCAGGTCGGCTACTGGCTGTGGGAGCCGGCGACCGGGCTGATCATGCAGACGCTGGCGATCCCGCGCGGGCAGGTGCTGCTGGCCTCGGGCAAGGCCGGGCCGGATGACAGGGCGATCTCGGTCACCGCCAAGCGCGGCGACACCGCCTACGGGATCTGCTCGACCGATTTTCTGGAGCAGGCCTTCCGCACCGACGCTTATCGCTGCGACATCACTTTCAACGACGACGGCAGCTGGACCTATCTGATCCAGACCGAGTTGTTCGTGCGCGGCGCGCCGTTCAATCACCACGACACCAACACGCTCCAGCTGGTGGCGCCGCCCAGGCTCAATCCGCTGGCGGCGATCGTGCATGGTCGTGCTGCAGGCGATGGACCCGCGGCCTGAGCGCTGCCCGGAGGATTGCATGAAGCCGTATGTCATCTGCCTGATGCACTCCAGCCTCGACGGCCGCACGCATCCGAGCCGCTGGCGTCCGAAAGGCGCGGGCACGGACTGGTTCGAGAAGATCCATGAAGAGCTCGGCGGTGATGCCTGGGTGATCGGCCGCGTCACCGGATCGGAATTCGCCAAGGGCAAGCCCTATCCCGCGACGGACGCGATATTCCCACGCGAGAGCTGGTTCGCCCGGCGCGATGCGAAGACCTACGGTGTCGTGCTCGATGCAGAGGGCAAGATCGGCTGGGGGCGCACGGAGATCGGCGGTGATCCGATCGTCGTCGTGCTGACCGAGAACGTCCCGGATTCGCATCTCGCCGGCCTCCGCGGCGAGGGCGTGTCCTACATCTTTGCCGGCAAATCTGAGATCGACCTCGCCCTGACGCTGGACATTCTCAGCCGCGAGCTCGGCGTGAAGCGTCTGCTGGTCGAGGGTGGTGGCGTCGCCAACGGCGCGTTCCTGCGCGCCGGCCTCATCGACGAATTCAATCTGATCCTCAGCCCCGCGATCGACGGCGCAAAAGGCGCCCCCTTCGTGTTCGATTCGAGGGAGGCGGACGGCGATCGGCGCGCGCCGCTCACCGCGATGACGCTGGAGAGCACGCGCGAGCTCGGCGGCGGCGTCCTGCTGCTGCGCTATCTGATCCAGAACGATCCGCAAGCCGCGAGCCGGTAAGGCGCGGCCATGTCCGATCCATCCGAGCACATCGTCATCGTCGGCGCCGGCGCGGCCGGCCTGATGGCGGCGCGCGAGCTGGCGCGTGCCGGCCGCAAGGTGACGATCCTGGAGGCGCGCCAGCGCTGCGGCGGCCGCATTCATCCGCTGCCGGCCGCGGAGTTCGGCTATGCTGCCGATGGCGGCGCCGAGTTCGTTCATGGCGAGGCGCCGGTCACGCGCGCATTGCTGCGCGAGGCCGGCCTGTCGCTTCAGGAGATCGAAGGCGAGCGGTGGAGCTTTGACGGGACGAAGCTCACGCGCGAGGCGCGCGACGATCCCCATGAGGCGGAGCTTCAGGCCGTGCTGGGCGACTTGAAGGACGACCTCACGGCCGCCGACTTCCTGCGCCTGCATTTTGCAGGCGATAACTACGCGCCGATGCGCCATTCGATCGAGCGGATGGTCGAAGGCTATGACGCAGCCGATCCCGAACGCGCCTCCACGCTGGCGCTACGCGCGGAATGGATGGACGGCGGACACGCTCCGCAGGCGCGCATCGCCGGCGGCTACGGTGCGATGATCGAATGGATGGCGGCCGACTGCCGCAGGCACGGCGTCACCATCCGCCTCGGCTCCGTCGTGTCGGCCATTGCGGAGGAGGGCGGCGCGGTGATCGTTCGCTGCGCCGGCGGCGATGTGCAGACCTGCGATCGCGCGATCATCACCGTGCCGCTGCCGCTGCTGCGCGACATCGCGCTGCCGGCCGGCGCGGTGGCCAAGCTTGCGGCTGCCGACGATATCGGCTTCGGCAACGTCATCAAGATCCTGCTGCGCTTCGCGCGGCCATGGTGGCGCGAGCGCATGGCAGACCTTGCCGACATGACCTTCCTGCTGTCGGATGAGGTGATCCCGGTGTGGTGGACGCGCTACCCGGACCAGCGTCCCGTGCTCACGGGCTGGTTCGGCGGACCGCGCACGGCGGAGCTGGAAAGCCTCGACGAGCAAGCCCTGATCGATGCCGGGCTCGCCTCGCTCGCCGCCGTCTTCGGCCTGCCGCGCGATCACATCGCGCGCGAGCTGGTGGCGTCTGCTGCGACCAATTGGGCGCATGATCGCTTCGCGCGCGGCGCCTATTCGTGGGCGACGCCGCGCACCCGCGAGGCACAGGCGATCCTCGCGCGTGCCGACGGCTTGGTGCTGTTTTCGGGTGAAGCGCTCTATCGCGGCCGCGACATGGGCACGGTCGAGGCGGCTCTGGCGAGTGGCCTGGAGACGGTGGCCGCGATCCTGCAGAGATAACAAAAGAGGCCCGCATCTCTGCGGGCCTCTCGTCTGTGTCCCTCTTACCAGCGACCGCCGCCGAAGCTGAACGTCACGCCGGGGCCTCCGCCGTAGTACCCATAGGGGCCACCGCCGTAATAGCTATGGCGCGGGTAGTAGCCGTAGCTTCTGTAATAGGGCCGATAATAGCCGTGATGGTGGTGACCGTGCCAGCGGTAGTGCCTGCGGTGCGCGCTGATGTCGGTGGATTGGCTTTCCTGCGCGGTTTGCTTGGCGCTTACGCTGCCGGCCGCGTTCGCCGATCCGCCGGCCAACGCCGCAGCACCGAGGGCGATCGCGGCAATGAGATATTTCATGTCATCACTCCAGTTGAATGTCGTGTGACAACACATGAGCATCCCGCGCGTTCCGGCCGGTGCGGGCGTCGAAACGACGCAGATATCAGTTCCGATGAACGCTCGTTAACGTTTGTGAACGATCGAAAGGCGCGCGTTCTATCGTCGCATGACGAGGCCTCGCCTGCCGACTGGTGCCCCGGGCGCAGCGCAGCGTCTCTTCGACGATGCGCTGCTGAGCCGGGGCCTATTTTCCTGGTGGCTCGCTGCATGGGTCTCGGCTCTGCGCAGCAGCGCAAGGAGCGCTGCAGCGCGTCCGGGACACGAGAGTGGGGCATGCAGATTTTCGCACACGCTATCACGGATGAGGATCGGGAAAGCCGTGCCGCTCGGAGAGCGCGGCGAGGATCGCGTCCTTGTCTGCGATGAAGGCGCGGCCATGATGGCTGCCGGTCTGGTGCGGCGAAGTCGCCCCAGTCGCGAGCACGAGCAGCGGCAGCGACTGATTCTCCTCGCCGACCAGCGCGATCACGGCTTGCCGCGGCCGTGGCCAGGGGATCCGCTCGACGTCGAGCTTTTCGGCCAGCTGTGGAAACGAGGCCAGCACACCCTCGATCAGCGCGCAGTGCCAGCAATAGAAGCGTTGGCCCGGAAAGGCCGGATCCTCGAAGCCGGGACGCAGCAGAAACAGGCGGTCACGTTTCATGGGTCGCTCCGTGACGTCATCGCCATCGTACGCGTTGAAGCCAGCGGACACGGAGCTATTTGAACGGATCCTGGATCGACGGCGACGATTGGCGGATGCGTCGTACGCTGACGGGGGTGCCGTCGGAGACGAACAGGAGCTCGTATTTGCGGCCCTGGCTGTCGGTCGCCGAGCAGGTGACGTCGTTCACCTTCCTGGCGGCGAAGTTGCCGGTCTGGCGGCAGATCCCGGTCGAGGTCTGTTCGGCCGGCACCGGCAGGCCATCGACCTTGGGGCGGTCCTTGGAGTTGAGCAGCACGCGGTCGATTGGGAGTTCATAGGAATTGTCGTCGGCGCGCTTGCCGTTCTCGCCGGAGAACGACACCACATGACTGTCATCGGAGGGATCGTCGACTGCGACCGCGAAATTGACCCGGCCCGTGTCGCCATGGGCATAGGCCACCGTCTTGCAGGGCAAGGTGCGGCCTGCGACCCTGAACGTCTTGCAGTGGCCCGACATCAGCGCCAGGAGATCGATGAAGGCGTTCGGCTGCGCCGGCGGATTGTTGACCGGAATGGGCTTGGAAGTCTCGGCAAAACAAGGACTTGCCGAGACAACGAGCAACGCGGCGAGGACCAATCGGCGAAGGTGCATCGTCGGGCTCACGGGGGCCATGGCGGCGGAACAATTCCGCACCATAACTATCGAATCGCAAATTGGTTGCGATCCCGTTTGTGCTGCAAGTCCCGACTGGAATACCACCGCGTCAACCCCGACGGCGATTCGTTCAAATCGCCCGATCCATCCCAGCGGGCACATGCCATCAGGCCGGTGTTTTTTTCGTGGCGGAGCTAGCCCACCGCCGCCTGCCAGCGCTGATCGCGGAAGGAGGGGCGGCGGTGGAGGCGGGCGTCCAGCACGGCGCGGGCGCGGGGCAGCTCGCCGCTGCGCATGAGCGCGACGATATAGGTGTCCTCGATCAGCTCGCGCTGGGCGTGGCTGCCGCCGATGCGCACGACCTCGCTGAGCACCGGCGCGAGCATCTGCACGCAGGTCCGGTAATCCTCATCGGCGAAAGCCGCGAGCGCTCGGAAGATCGCCGGCACCACCGGGCCGGCCGGCAGCTTGCCGTCAGCCAGCCGCTGCTCGATCACCGCAAGGCGGACGGCGAGCGCTTCGCGATTCTGCGTCGCGGCCGCGAACAGCGCCATGTGGACGTCGGCAAAGGACAGGCTCGATTTCGGAAACAGTTTTTGCGCGGCGGCGTCGGCTTCCAGCCACAGCGCCTTCGGCACCGCATGGCCGTACATCGACAGGCGCCACAGCAGCGAGGCACTGTCGGTGATGACGTTGAGCGGCGGCGCCTGCGTGGCAGTGGGCTGAAGCACGTCGGCGTAGATCGCGAGCGCCCGCGCCGCATCGCCATGCTCGAGCGCGCCGAGCGCCTGATGCCAACGGATATGGCCGTGGAGGAGTCCGGCGCGGCCGTAAGCCGGGATCCATTCCTCGACCAGGCGATCGGCTTCCTCGATCGATCCATCCTCGAACATCGCATGCAGCACCGCATGCGCGGCATGGGCATTCGCCCGACGCAGATTGAAGCCGCGCTCGGTGACGGTGCGCCCCCGCGCAACGTCGCCATTCTCCGTCATCGCCCAGCCGGACATCGTGAGGAACCACCAGTCCTCGCCGTAATGCTGCGCGACCCTCTCGCAGAGCTCGTGCCGGGCGCGGTCGTGATCGGCCATGCCGGAGAAGGCGAACAGGCCGAACGCGCCGAGCGGCAGCGACAGCACCACGGCGTCGCGGGGCCATGCGTCGATGTGCTTCAGCGTCGATGCGATCGCCTCCGGCAGCCGGCCCTCGATCGCGAGCGCCAGCGTCTCGACATGCGAGCGCTCGCGCTCGCTGCCGCGCTTCGCCACGAGCTCACGCGCGCGTGCCGCCTTCTGTCGCGCGAGATCGCCCTGCTGGTAGAAGGCATGCACGCGGCCGCGGGCGATATGGGCCAGCGCGAAATCAGGGTCGGCCGCGATCGCGCGCTCCAGCATCTCCGCCGTGCCGGTCCAGCCCGCGAGCATGAGGTCGACGCCGTCACGATAGGCGCTTGCTGCCTCGTGCGATGAGGTGGAGAGCGGCAAGCCGTAGCGGTCTTCATGCATCATCGAGGTCCCCCATTCTCACGCCGTCCGCGCGCGACGGCCTTCGATCGGATAGGCCGGGTCGTTATAGCCCGGCGTCGAGGGATGGCCTGATGTCACCAGGCGGTCGATCAGCGCCTCGTCCTCCGCGGTGAAACGATAATCGAGCGCGCTTATGTAGCCGTCCCATTGCTCCTCGGTGCGGGGACCGGCGATCACCGACGAGACGAAGGCGGAGTTGAGCACCCAGCCGACCGCGAACTGGCCGGCGGTGATGCCTTTCTTCTCGGCGTGAGCCTTGATCTCCTGCGCGAGCTGGAGCGATTCCGGCCGCCACTCGGTCTGCATCATGCGGGTGTCGTTGCGGCCGGCGCGCGTCTCCTTGTCCGGGGCAGCATCGGGCTTGTACTTGCCGGTGAGCACGCCGCGCGCCAGCGGGCTATAGGGCACGATGCCGAGGCCGTAATAGGAGCAGGCCGGAAAATGCTCGACCTCGGGCATGCGGTTCATCGCGTTGTAATAGGGCTGGCTCACCGCGGGCCGGTCGATGCCGAGCCGGTCGCAGATGTTGCAGATCTCGGCGACGCGCCAGGCGCGGTAGTTGGAGACGCCGAAATAACGCACCTTGCCTGATCGAATCAGGTCACCCATCGCGCGCACGGTCTCCTCCAGCGGCGTGGCATGGTCTTCCTTGTGCAGATAGTAGATGTCGATGTGATCGGTGCCGAGCCGCATCAAGCTCTCGTCCGCCGCCTGCAGCACCCAGCGCCGCGACAGCCCGCCGCGATTGGGATCATCGCCCAATTCGCTATTCATGGGGTTTGCGAGCTTTGTGGCAAGCACCCAGGCGCCACGATTGCGCGCGATGGCGCGGCCGACGACCTCCTCCGAGCCGCCTTTCGAATAGGCGTCCGCGGTATCGATGAAATTGATGCCGGCGTCGTGGGCCTTATCGATGATCCGCTTTGACGTGGCTTCGTCGGTCGGCCCGCCGAACATCATGGTGCCCAGGCAAATCGGCGACACTTTCAGGCCGCTGCGGCCGAGCTGACGGTATTGCATGAGCGGGTCCTCGATATGTTATGGGCGCAGCATAGCCGCCGGGTTGCGTCATTGCGAGCGCAGCGAAGCAATCCAGAGATGCCTCCGCGGAGAGGTGCTGGATTGCTTCGTCGCAAGAACTCCTCGCAATGACCGTGGGGGGTGCGGTGTGCAGCGTTGGCGGCCTTGCTGACCGAACAGCTACCCCGGCGCCTTCAAGATCTTGAACACGCCGTTCGCCATCACGATGCAGCGGTCGTCCACCGTCAACTCGGTGCTCATGAAGATCAGGCTGCGGGTCGAGCGCACCACGCGGGGGCGGGAGATCAGGATGTCGCCAATTTTGCCCGCTTCCACGAAATGCGTGTCGAGCTGCACCGTCGCCAAGTACTCCTTGCCGGAGACGTGGCGGGCCGTCATGCCGCAGGTGCGGTCGGCGAACGTCATCATCACGCCGCCCTGGACCATGCCGCGGCGGTTGTGGTGCTTGTCTTCGGTCGCGAGCGCGAACTCGTAATGGCCGTCGACCTTGCGCTCCCACAAGGGGCCGATCAGGTGCAGGAAGCCCGTGGTCTCCAGGATGCTCCAGCCCTCTGATTTCAGCCTTGCGGCGGCCTTGCTGGTCATGTCGTCGTCTATCCTTGCAACGCGATCTCTCCTCGTTTCATCAGATGCGGTCCTGGTGTAGTCAAGCATCATGAGAGCGTTCGACGATGCCACGAGACGGAATATCGCTCAGGCCTGCGCGGCCTTCGCGCGGCTGCCCGAGATAGCCGCGCCGTCGGCGCTGAAGCGCGCCGCGGTGGTGCTGGCGTTGACTGAATCGGACGACGGTGGCGACACCGCCTTCCTGCTCACCAGGCGCGCCTCGCACCTGCGCGCTCATCGCGGCCAATGGGCGCTGCCCGGCGGACGCTGCGATGCCGGCGAGACGCCGGTCGAGGCCGCGCTGCGCGAGCTCGACGAAGAGCTCGCACTCGAGCTTTCAGCCGATGCGGTGCTCGGCCTGCTCGACGACTATCCGACGCGCTCGGGCTATCTGATCACGCCGGTCGTGGTCTGGGCAGCCGACAGTGCTGCGATCCGCCCGAACCCGGACGAAGTCGCCTCCGTTCATCGCATCGCGCTCGACACGATCGAGCGCGACGATGCCTTCGATTTCACCGCGATCCCCGAGAGCCGCCGCCGCGTGATCCGCTTCCATCACCAGATGAGCCTGATCCACGCCCCGACCGCGGCGCTGATCTACCAGTTCCGCGAGGTGCTGGCGGGGCGGCACACCCGCGTCACCGACCTGGAACAGCCGGTATTTGCCTGGAGGTGACGATGGTAAACGGCGCGTTAACGTGACGGTTACCGGATGCCTGCTAAGAAGGCAGCATGCATCATTCGATTCGAAACAAATTGGCGCTGGTTCCGCTCGCGCTCGTCCTGATCTCGCCCGCAGCGCGCGGCGCCGAGGCCGACGCGCTGCCGCCCGCCGTTCGCAATGCCAACGCCCAGCTGCTGTCGCAGTTTTTCGCGCAAGGCGCGGGGGCCTCGCCCGCGGTGCTCGAATATCGCCGCAAGCTCGCGGAATACCAGGCCGCGCGCGCGGCCTTCGATGCCGAGGCCGGCGCCTATTGGAGTCAGATCTCCGAGAAGCGGAAGACGCGGAACGCCAAGCGGCGCAGCGGGCAGCAGATCACGCTCGATGATTACGTTCTGGAGCATCCGCCGCTCTATACCGGGCCGAAGAAGCCGGTGAACCCGGAGCCGGAGGAAACCCCGGACCGGCCGCCCAAGAAGCCCATCCCCGTGGTCGCCGATCTGCTGCGCGCGGCGCAGGAGCACTACCAGTTCACGCCGCAGCGCCCCTCCAGCGAGCTCGAGTTCAAGCGCGCCTATGCGCGCTATGCGCTGGCCTCCGGGTTGACGCGCGAGCAGGCGGTGCGGGTCTATTCGTTCGAGACCGGCGGCACCGGCAGTTACGACGTGCAGGCGGGCATCGAGCATGGCGGCAAGCGCGCGATCTCGACCGCGATGGGCTACAACCAGCTGCTCACCACCAACAGCGTGGAGCTGCTCGCCGAGCAGGGCCATGAATTCATTCGCGCGCTGTCCGAGAAGGTGGCGCGGAGCTCGGGGCCGGCCCGCCAGGCGCTCGAGCACAAGCTCGCCGTGCTCAAGAAGATGGTGGCGCATGCGAAGTCGGTGCCCGACACCTGGTCGGAGCACGAGAAGATCGGCAACACGACGCAGGGCTGGGCCATGCATGCCATGGTGCTGGACATCGACATCGGCCCGATGCTGCAGACCCACAAGCTGCTGACATCCGTGCTGTTCGCCCGCGCCAAGGGCTTCACCCGCCCGCTGTCGGCGGCCGAGCTCGAGATGATGAACCTCACCGGCGACGGCACCGGCCTCGACATGGTGACGATGCCGCAGGCGATGCGCGAGCAGGTGCCGACCTCGAATTTCTTCCAGCGTGGCGGCTACGAGCGCAACCCGGTCGCGATCCGCCACAACACGGTGGCGAAGCTGCTGGCCGTGACGGACGAGCGCATGGACTTCAACAGCAGCAAAGCCGGCGCAAGGGAGCTGGCAGGGGCGTTTTAGGGCTCGGTGTCATCCCGGCGAAGCTGCGTAGGACCTCCTACCCTTGGTCAAGGGGAACGTCCTTATAGGGCAATATGGTAGCGCCGTGCTCGATGCAGTCCAGGACGCTGCGCGCCGGCTTTGCCGGTGCCTTCGGCATCCTGGACAGCATCTGCGGGCGGCGCTCTGGCGCTCGGCAGGTCGGGACGAAGGAATGGTCGCCCGGCCGAACAAAGGAATGGGCTCACCCGTTCGCGGAGTTCTTTGTGCCGTTATGGTCCGCATCGTATGGGGTCTGTCGCTTGAGCGTCGTGCACAGGGCAAAAAGCAAGCGATCTCCCACGCTGCGCAGAGCCCGCGCGTGACCGTGTCCTTTTCTGCGCAAGGCATCATACCGTCGCCTGCTGGCAGCGTCGTGTTGGATGGCGACACGCGACCAGTGATGGACGGCGCTCTGTAGCCGCCTGTTGCAGGCGAGGCGGCGGATCACGAAGCGTTGTTTGCCGCTTTGCCGCGTCACCGGCGCAGCCCCTGCCAAGGCGCGCAGAGCATGGTAATCTCGTCTGCGCAGGGGCTCTGCGGCCTCGGCGAGCAGTGTGGCGAGATTGATCCTGCCGATTCCTGGCCAGGAGCGTAGGATCGTCACGTCGCACTGCTCCGAGCTCTGCCCCGACGGCTTCTCCTCTCCTTCGAACTCGGCACATAGCCGGTCCAGGTTCTGATGAGCCTCTTTGATCTGCCGATTGACCAGGTGCAGACGTGCCGCCAGGCTGCGGATGTGAGCGCAGGCTGCCTCCGTCGTGCCGGGGGCTACGAACAGCGGTGCCTCGCGCAAAGTCCCGAGCACCGTCGCCGCATTGAGACGGCGGATACGATAGTCCCTGAGAACACCTGCGATGGCCTTCTCGCTGGCCTTGACCGCACTGGCGGGGGTCGGCACCTTCTGCCAAAGCGCCAGGAACCATTCGTCGGCGACATCGTCGGTCAACCTGGTGGCCTGGGGATAATATCGCCACAACTGCTGACGCAAGCGGTTGGCAAGCCGCGTGCGTTCCTGCTGCAGTTCGTCCGCCAGGCGCGACCACTCCCGTAGCTCAATCATCGCCGCATCGTCTGCCACAAGCCGACGGAAAGCAGCACGGTCAGTGCGCAGCGAGGCGCCGAGCACATGAGCATCGCGGCGGTCGTCCTTGGCACCGGCCACCGTGAAGCGATCGCGGAAGCGATCCAGTTGCTTGGGATTGATGGCAAACACCGCAAACCCGTGCTCGAGCAGCATCTCCACCACCGGGCCGTGCGGCATCTCGATCGCCACGGCGATCTGTCCCGGTGCGGCCTTGGTCTTCTCCAGCAGCCAGTCACGCAACTCCGTCAGCCCGGCGCCGCCATGGTCGAACTCGTGCTGCGCAACCTGTCTTCCCGCGGCATCCAGCAGGCAAACGCTATGGCTCCGCGTTGCCCAGTCGATCCCGACGAACCAGCGTACATCTTCGATCATTGTTGAGACCTCCTTGCTCGCAAGGCGGGCCACCACGATCCTGATCAGTCCCTGTACCGGCGCTCTTGGCGCGACCTCCTACCGGATCTCGATCGCGGTCGCTCCGCCGGGGCGCGGTTCCTACGTCGGTGCTCGAGGCACAGGTGGACAAGGCTGCTCCCGGCGGATCGGCCCGGACGGCCAGTCTACATCCGAAGGCCGCCACGAACCCCACAAGGGTACAGGGTGGACAAAGCGAAGCGTGCCCACGGCCTTCGACCAGAGTGTGCTGAGAGATGGTGGGCACGGCGCAAGTGCGCCTTTGCCCACCCTACGGCACTGAGTCTACTGATCCGGCCCGAACTTGAACTTGCCGTCACCCTCCAGATACGGGCCGCTGCGCATGTAGAGCTGGCCGTTGTGGCCGAGGAAGAACAGCGTGCCCCTGGGCACCTTCTTGGCGCCCTTCAAGAGCTCGCCGGCATTGCTGGTGCCCATCTTATAGGAATAGGTCTTGCCGTCCTTGTCATAGGCGTAGCCGGTGTCGGGCTTGAGCTCCCAGGGCGTCGCTGCGGTTTGCGCCAATGCGGGCCCAGCCAGTGCGCCGAGCGCGGCTGCGATTGCAAATGTCTTGATTGAAAATGCCGTCATCCCATCCTCCCAAGGTCGGGACATTCCAGGCTTGAACAAATCACGAACGATGCGTCCCGGTCAATTTGCGAAAGCGCCGCAGCGCATCACGTCTTGCCCAGCAGCAGTTTGTGATTTTCCCTTCGTCCCCTCGCGACTATGTTCCGCTTTCCGTCTAGAACGCAACTCGACAAAAATATTGGTGGGGGTGATTCGAATGAACCTTGTCGTTAAAGCCTGCTCGGCTGCCGCGGTGCTGCTTACCGCGCTGGCGCCGGCCGCCCAAGCCGATGACTACCAGCTCAGCCACAACCAGCGGATTTCGTGCAGCCGCGGCCTTGCCCCGGGCAAGCTGAACACGGCGACCTGCAAGTCCTACACCTATCTCTTCAACACCAAGACGTCGGAATATTTCCGCTGCCAGGTCTCCCTGGCGCTGACCCGCGACAACAAGGAAGTCATCAACGTCCAGACCGACGGCGGCTGCACCAAGAAGCCGCGCATTTTCGAGACCGACGGCAAGTATGATTTCGACGCCACCGAGACCGAGCCGCCGAACACCAATTCGTTCTTCGGCCCCGGCGGCTATTCGGTCTGGGCGGCCGACGTCGGCGCGCAGAAGGTGCGCGGCTGCATCATCATCTCCTCCGGTCTCGGCTCCGACATCTCCAAATGCCTGGACATGACGTTCCAGTAGCATTGCTGCTGAGGGGGTGCTCGACCATCGCCTCGTAGAAGGTGCGCTCCCTCCCCGCTTGCGGGGGAGGGCTGGGGAGAGGGTGTCTCCGCAATGGGACCCTCCCCTAGAGGAGATAGCCCTCACCCGGGCCTTCGGCGCGACCTCTCCCGCAAGCGGGAGAGCTGAAGTGCGCCACCTCACCGCACCGTCGGGTTCCAAAAAAATCAGCGGGAACGGCCCTTTGCCGCAGTCCTGTTTTGCCTTTTGGATGGGTTGACCCGCATCCCTCATCCGGCCAATTTCGCCGCCGGTTTGGGGAGAACAACAACCATGAAACGGACCATTTTCGGCGCGGCCGCGGCTCTTGCTCTGGCGGCGTCGGCACCTTGCGCGCAGGCGCAATCCTTCGTCAACGTGCTGACCGGCGGCACCTCGGGCGTCTATTACCCGCTCGGGGTCGCGATCGGAAAGATCTACGGCGACAAGATTCCCAACGTGAAGACGCAGGTGCAAGCCACCAAGGCGTCGGTCGAGAACCTGATCCTGTTGCAGCAGGGCCGCGGCGAGCTGGCGTTCACGCTGGGCGATTCGCTGAAGGCCGCCTGGGACGGCGAGGAGGAAGCGGGCTTCAAGACCAAGCTCGACAAGCTGCGCACGATCGGCGCGATCTATCCGAACTACATCCAGATCGTCGCGACCGCTGAATCCGGCATCAAGACGCTGGCCGACCTCAAGAGCAAGAGCCTGTCGGTCGGCGCGCCGAAGTCGGGCACCGAGCTGAACTCGCGCGCGATCCTGGCCGCTGCCGGCATGAGCTACAAGGATCTCGGCAAGGTCGAATATCTGCCCTTTGCCGAATCGGTCGATCTCATGAAGAATCGGCAGCTCAACGCCACGCTGCAATCGGCCGGGCTCGGCGTCGCCTCGCTGAAAGACCTCTCGACCTCGAGCCCGATCACCGTGGTGTCGGTGCCGAAGGAGACGGTCGACAAGATCGGCCCGCCCTTCGTCTCCGCGATCATTCCGGCCAACACCTATACCGGCCAGGACAAGGACGTGCCGACCGCGGCCGTGATCAATTATCTCGTCACGAGTTCCGCGGTGTCGGACGATCTCGCCTATCAAATGACAAAACTGATCTACGAGTCCCTGCCGGAATTGCAGAATGCGCATGCGGCCGGCAAGGAGATCAAGCTCGAGACGGCAGCCACCGGCAGCCCGGTTCCGCTGCACCCTGGCGCGATCCGCTATTACAAGGAAAAGGGGCTGATCAAGTAGGATCGGCTCTCTCCGTATCGTCATGCCCGGGCTGTCCCGGGCATCCACGTTCTTAGAGGCAGCGTAACCGTGGATGGCCGGGACAAGCCCGGCCATGACGTGTGCGGGGACGGGCCTTTGCTATAACGACCTCCATCAGGGCGCGGGGAATATCGATGTCGCAGGCAGAGGCCACCGAGGGCCCTATCAAGGTCGAGTTCGACAATTTCGAGCACGGTTTTCCGGAAGGGTTCGGCCCGGGCTGGTGGGGCCAGCTCGCCTACTGGATCGGCATCGCGTTCGCGACCTTCCAGCTCTATGTCGCCGCGTTCAACTATCTGCCGAGCCAGGTGGTACGCGGCGTCCATGTCGGCTTCCTGCTCCTGCTCACCTTCGGCCTGATCGCCAACTTCACTGCGAAGAGCGATTTCGGCCGTGCGCTCGGCTGGGTGATCGGCGGCGCCGGCTTCTTCTGCGGTCTCTACCAATGGATCTTCTATGCCGACCTGATCGCGCGCGACGGCGATCCGACCAGGCTCGATCTCGCCGTCGGCACGCTGCTCGCGGTGCTGATCTTCGAGGGCACGCGGCGACTGATGGGTGCGGCGCTGCCGCTGATGTGCGGCGCGTGTCTCCTCTATTGGTTTTTCGGGCAGTACCTGCCGTCGCCGCTGAACCATCGCGGCTATGATTTCGACCAGATCGTCACGCATCTGTCGTTCGGCACCGAAGGCTTCTACGGCGTGCCGGTCTACGTCTCGGCGACCTACATCTTCCTGTTCATCCTGTTCGGCTCGTTCCTGGAGCGCGCCGGCATGATCCAGCTGTTCACCGATGTCTCGCTCGGCCTGTTCGGCCGCACCCGCGGCGGACCTGCCAAGGTCGCGGTGTTCGCCTCGGGCATGATGGGCACCATCTCCGGCTCGGGCGTCGCCAACGTCGTCACCGTCGGCCAGTTCACGATCCCCTTGATGATCAAGTTCGGCTACCGCCGCGCCTTCGCCGCCGGCGTCGAGGCTACGGCCTCGATGGGCGGTCAGATCATGCCGCCGGTGATGGGCGCGGTTGCCTTCATCATGGCCGAGACGCTCGGCGTACAATATTCGGAGATCGTCAAAGCGGCCGCTATCCCTGCGATCCTCTATTTCGCCTCCGCGTTCTGGATGGTGCATCTGGAAGCCGGCAAGCACGGCCTCGTCGGCATGAAGCGTTCGGAGATCCCGAGCGCCTGGAAGGCGCTGGTGACGCGCTGGTACCTCGTGCTGCCGCTCGCGGCGCTGGTCTACATGCTGTTCGAGGGTTTTACGCCGCTCTACGCCGGCAGCATGGGCCTTGCGCTGACGGTGACGCTGATCCTCGGCACCGCCATCACGACGGGCGCCTCCTCGAACGTGATCCGCACCATCTTCTGGGTCGGGCTCGCGCTCGTCGTCGCGGCACTGTCGCGCGACGGCCTCCAGATCGTGCCGGTCGCGACCGTCGTGGTAGGGCTGATCGTGATCACGGCCTTCGTGCGCGGCGGCTTTGCGGCGTTGCGCGCCTGCCGCGATGCGCTCGCCGAGAGCGCGAAATCCGCCATCACCGTCGGCATGGCCTGCGCCATCGTCGGCGTCATCATCGGCATGATGTCGCAGACCGGCGTCGGCACCATCTTCGGCGGCTGGGTGATCGGTCTCGGCGAGAAGAGCCTGTTCCTGGCGCTGGTCATGACCATGCTGCTGTCGATCCTGCTCGGTACCGGCATCCCGACCATCCCGACCTACATCATCACCGCGGCGCTTGCAGCGCCTGCGCTGGCCAAGCTCGGCGTGCCCTTGATCGCGAGCCACATGTTCGCATTCTACTACGGCATCATGGCCGACCTCTCGCCGCCGGTGGCGCTCGCCGCGCTTGCGGCCGCGCCGATCGCCAAGGAGAACCCGGACAAGATCGGCTGGGAGGCGATGCGCATCGCGCTCGCCGGCTACGTCATTCCCTTCATCTTCGTCTATTCGCCGGCCTTGATGCTGCAGGCCGGCGATCCCATGGCGGCCAAGCTCGGCTTCTACGGCGCGGTGGCGCTGGCGAGCTTGAAGGCGCTGGTGGCGATCGGCCTGTTCGGCATGGTCGCGATCGGCTTCCTGTTCAAGCGGCTGACGCTGATCGAGCGCGTGGTCGCGCTCGGCGGCGCACTCTGTCTGCTCGGCGAATTCCCGTTCAGCGACACCGCCGGCTTCGTGCTCGCCGCCGCGCTCGTGCTGTGGCAATGGCGGCAGCGTCCGCCGGCAACGGTCGAGGCGGTGTGAGTCTCTGTCTTGCGACAGTTGGCGGCGTGAAGGCGCTCGCCCTGTCCGCGTTCACGCTTGTCTGGACGCATTCGATCGCCAAGGTCGAATGGCAGGAAGACTGGCGCCTCACGCCCGCCGGCCTCGAGCTGGTGCAGGCCCGCGTCAAGGGCACCGGCCCCGGCATGGAGCCGCCGCCCGAGGCGCGGCTGGTCGGTGGCTGGTTTCAATGGCGGCCGCAGCGTGCGCCGATGCCGGAGGTGGTGCTCGGCAATTCCGGCGCGGCCGGGGAATGGCGACTGTGCCATGGCGGGACGTGCCGGACGTTGTCGGAGATTGTCGGGCATCCCGTTGGTGCTAACGTCACAAGCATGAGCGTCTGCAAAGAACCGTAGCCCGGATTGCGCTGCGCTCCATCCAGGCTACAAGAACAACAAACAGGGAGACACGCGATGGATCGGCTCAAGGGCAAGGTTGCGATGGTGGTGGGGGCCGGCTCGATCGGACCCGGCTGGGGCAACGGCAAGGCGACCGCAGTGACCTTTGCGCGCGAGGGCGCGCAGGTGTTTTGCGTCGATCGCAATGCTGCCGCGGCCGAGGAGACCGCGAAGATCATCACGGGCGAAGGCGGCAAGGCGACGGCATTCACGGCCGACGTGTCGCGCGCCAGTGAGATCGAGGCGATGGTCGCGGCGTGCCTGAAGGCCTATGGCCGCATCGACGTGCTCGACAACAATGTCGGCATCGCCGAGATGGGCAGCGTGGTCGAGGTGAGCGAGGACAGCTGGGACCGCGTCTTCAGCGTCAACCTCAAGAGCGCCTATCTCGCCATGAAGCACGTCATCCCGATCATGGTGAAGCAGGGCGGCGGCTCGATCATCAACATCTCCTCGATCGCCTCGATCCGCCACATGGGCATCTCCTACGTCACCTATGGGACCTCGAAGGCGGCGATGAACCAGATGACGCGCACCACCGCGATCGAGTTCGCGCGCCATCATGTCCGGGTCAACGCGATCCTGCCCGGCCTGATGAAGACGCCGATGGTCGAGCACTCCGCCGGCCTCGCCGCCAGCTACGCCAAGGGCGATGTCGAAGCGATGTGGCGCGCGCGCGACGCGCAGGTGCCGATGGGCCACATGGGCGATGCATGGGACGTCGCCAACGCCGCGCTGTTTTTGGCGTCGGACGAGTCGAAATACGTGACGGGCATCGAGCTCGTGGTCGACGGCGGGATCACGTGCAAGGCGGGGGCGTAGCTTTCAGTCTTCGTCGCCGTCCCGGATTGGCGCTCCACTTGTCCGGGACGACGCCGAGAGCTACTGCGCCAGCGCCAGGATGCCGCCGGCGAACGAATGCCACGCCGCCGTTTCGCTGACCGGCCAGTTCAGCACCTTCACCGCCAAAAGCGCGAGGGTGCCGGTGATGTAGACCGGATGCACGCGCCCTTCGGTGCGCCAGTCGCGCACCATGGCGACGACGAGCAGAAGGGAGGCGACGACAGCCGGCGCGATCGTCACGGGCACCGGCGGCGGGCCGGGCGGTCCGGGAGGCGCGAGGAAGGTCAGGAACCAGCGCGCGATCGCGGCGTCGAGGATCGAGACCGCCGCGATCAGCATCAGGCGCTTGTGAACCTCGGGCCTGCGCGTATTCATGATCGCCAGCACGAACACCACGGCGAAGAACGCGATTCCGCTCATCGGCACGATCGAGAAGGCGATGCCGGCGTCCTTCTGCCCGAGCGCGGCGGAATGCTGCATCACGTGGACCGAGGCGAGGAAACCGAAAATCGTCATCGCGGTCGCGAGCGATACGCCGGCAATGCCGAGCGAGCGGTGGTTGACCACGCGGCCGGAGGCCGCGAGCCAGGTCTGGAGCACGAAATACAGCGACCAGGTGAAGAACAAGAGTCCATGAAAATGAATCACCGGGCTTGCGGAGAATGTCCGGTGAGCGAGCGGCACCCAATAGGTCGGTGCGAAGCCGAGAAAGGCGGTGGCGGCGCAGGCCAGCGCCATGTGGAAATAAAAGTATCGTGCGGGCGACGCATCACGCGCGCGTACACGACGATCGTCGATCAAGGTCGTCATCAGGAGTGAGTCTGGGAAAGCGGGGTCCGGTTCAAACTCCGGGACGCTGTGTGTGACGAGGCGCACGTTGCTGAACGCACCAAACTCGCCGTCGTCCCGGATCTGCGCGCCCCTAGGGGCTCGCTCGTCCGGGACGACCCCGAGTTTGTGTCGCGGAGCTGCCTCATCCGCCCGCGCTCAATTCTGCGCGATCGAGTTCCTCCTCGAGCCGGTGAAACGCATCGTCGCCGATCACCTCGGTGGCGCGCAGATCGAAGATCGCCTTACGCGCGGCCTCGATGGCGCGGCGGCGGAGGGGATCGGCGGGAAGTTCGCCGTTGCTGATGCCGCCGTTCGGATCGGTCTCGGTCTGCATCAGGATGGCGCGATATTCGAGCCGCAGGATTTCCGCCTCCTCCGACGGATCGCTCTCGATCGCATCGAGCGCAGCGCGATAGGCGACCGCGCGGCCGCGGGCGACCTCGATACCAACGGGATCGTCGTCCTTGAGGTTGAAAGCGAGGATCAGCGGCCGCAGCGTCAGGCCCTGGATCACCAGCGAGCCCAGCACCACCGCAAAGGCGATGAAGACAATGAAGTCGCGATAGGGAAAGTTTTCCGGCAGGGCAAAGGCGGTGGCGAGCGTGACGAGACCGCGCATGCCGCACCAGGAGATGATGAGCCCGCCCTTGGGCGAGGCCATCTGCTTCGGATCTTTAGGGCGATAGAGTCCCTGCGCGATCAGCACCCGGAGACTTGTGCGATAGAACGTCACCCAGAACAGGCGCACCAGGATCACCGTCAGCAGGATCCAGGCGGCGGCTACGCAATATTCCCAGCGCACGTCCGCGTCCAGCCGCGTCCAGATCGGCCGCATCTGCATGCCGATCAGCATGAAGGCGAGCACGTTGAGCACGAACACGGTCGTGTCCCACACGGCATAGGACGGTACCCGCAGCCGCGCCGGGATGCGTGCCGGCGCGGTCCGTGCGACCGTGATGGCATAGACCACGATCGTGAGGATGCCGGAGAGGCCGAGATGCTCGGCGGCGATCCACACCAGGAAAGTGGTGGCGAACTGCACGATGATGGCGCTCGGCGCCTCCGTCACCCGCTCCATGAACAGCGGAATGATGCGGCCTGCGGCCAGACCCGCGATGACGCTGCCAACCAGCGCCAGCGCCATGGTCGGCGCGACCTGGCTCCAGGTCAGATGCTCTGTGGCGACCGCGCCGACGGCGATGCGATAGATCAGCAGCGCGCTGGCGTCGTTGAGCAGGCTTTCGCCTTCCAGCACTTTGACCATGCGATGGGGCAGCTTGACCTGGCTCAGGATCGCGACCGCAGCGGCCGCATCCGGCGGCGCCACGATGGCGCCGAGCGCGACCGCGGCGGCCCAGGGCATGTCGGGCATCAGCCGGTGCGCGACATAGGCGACGCCCGCCGTGGTCAAGCCGACCGCGGCGACGACCAGAGTCGAGACCGGAACCCAGTTGTTGCGAAGGTCGCGCAACGACGTGTCGAAAGCGGCATCGAGTAGGACCGGTGCGACAAAAAGCGCCAAGGCCAGGTCCGGCTCCAGCGCCCAGGACGGGCTCGAGGGCACAAAGGCGATCAGCGCGCCGCCGATGGCGAGAAAGGTCGGGTAGGGCACCTTGATCCGCCGCGCCAGCGCCGATAAGCCAACGGCGCCGAGCAGCAGCGCGATGATCCATTCGAATGTCGACACGATGATCCCCGAAGCCGATCTGAGCGGTGCCACAAGCTAGCACCAATCTTGCCGTATGATGGATAGTACGGCTTCAAGGCAAGACCTCTTCAAGACAACATCTTAAGAGGATGGACGGCAAGGTTTCGACCGCAACGAGCATGCGTTTTCTCATCCACCTGTTCGGCGCCGGGCTGCTCTACGCGCTCTCGCTCGCCCCGGCCGATGCCGCGACCGGCGGCGAGCCGGTGGCCGTGACGCCGGTCGATGTCGCGCCCTGCCTCGCGGCGGCCGCAGCCGACGACATGGACAAGGCGGCCACGGCCTGCGACGCCGTGATCGACAACGAGAAGACGGTGAAGGGCGACCTGATCAAGGCGCTGACCGCGCGCGGCGCGCTCTATGCGCGGCACGATCAGGTCGACCGCGCCATCGCCGACGACAGCCGCGCTCTTCTGCTCGACCCCGGCCTTGCGGACATCTTGAACGCGCGTGGCGAGCTCTGGCTGAAGAAGGGCGACAAGCCGAAGGCGGTGCAGGATTTCGGCGCAGCGCTCAGGATCGATCCGAACCACGAGAAGGCCAAGGCCAATCACAAGGCGATGGCGCGCGAGATCGAGCGGATCGGCGCGCAGATGGCGGTCGCGGGCAAGCCCAGCTTCAATTGCGCGCGAGCGCGTCTGGCGGTGGAAAGGGCGATCTGCGGCAATCGCGAGCTCGCCGATCTCGATCGCGAGGTCTTTGCCTCCAATGCCCGTGCGATCCGTGAAGCGCGCAATACGACCGAGGCCAAAGCGCTCCAACGTGAGCAGGACGCGTTCATCGCGCGCCGCAACGCCGATTTCGGCCGCCCGGGGTACGACCTGAAGAAGGCGATGCAGGAGCGCTTGCAGTGGCTGAACGGGGTGGATGGGTATTGAGTCCTTCGCCTCCCCCCGCGTGCGGGGCGAGGGAGAGCAGGCACTGGCCGTCCCTGCCAGGCCCGGTTTGAACCCATCCCTTGCCAGCTGCGACAACGGTGAGAACCCGACGTCACGGAGCCCTATGTCATGTGCGGCACTCACGCCTCCGCGCAAGCGCTTTCGCCTGCCAAGATCTCGCTTCGCGCCCTATTCCTCGGCGCGGCAATCAGTTTCGCTCTCGCGGCCCCCGCCGCGGCGAGCACCGAGTGCGTGCTGGGGAGCAAGGCTGACCCGGCCGAGCTGATCCCGGCATGCAGCGCCATCATCGACCAGACCGCCAATCCGGCCGCCGAACGCAGCGCGGCGCTCGTTGCGCGCGCCGACGCCAATGCACGGACCTCCGGCGGCCAGTCCCAGGCGCTGCGGGATCTGGACCGCGCCATCGCGCTCGACGGCAAGAACGCGAAGGCCTGGCGCGTGCGCGGCGACCTCCTGCGCGAGGCCGGCGGCGATCTCAACCGCGCAGCGGCGGATCTGACCAAGGCGATCGAGCTCGACCCTCGGGATGCCGAAGCTTACGAGCTGCGCGGCGTCGTCTACACCAATCAGCGCCGGCTCGACCGCGCGCTCGCCGATTACGACCAGGCGATCAAGCTGAAGCCGGACGATGCGCAAGCCTGGTCCGACCGCGGCGTGGCCTATTATCTCGGCGGCGACAACGAGAAGGCGATCAGGAATTTCGACGAGGCGCTGCGGCTCGATCCAAACCGCGCGCGCACCTACACCAATCGCGGCGCGGCCTACAAGAAGCTCGGCCAGCTCGACAAGGCGGTCGCCGACGACGGCGAGGCGATCAGGCTCGACCCGAAGGTGCCGGAATATTACGACAATCGCGGCCTGACTTATGCTGCGATGGGCGAGTACGACAAGGCGATCGCCGATTACGACCAGGCGATACGACGGGAGCAGCGCGCCAATTTCCTGACCAACCGCGGCGATTCATACCAGTTCAAGGGCGAGCTCGGGGCGGCGCTGAGCGACTACGAGGCTGCGCTCAAGCTCGATCCGAATTTCGCGAAGACCTACAACAACCGCGCCGTGCTCTACAAGAAGATGGGCGAGCGGAAGAAGGCGCTGGCCGATTATGAGACGGCGCTGAAGCTGGATCCCGGCAACGAGAATGCGGCGAACGGCCGCCGGGTCATGATCGCCGAGATCGCGAAGTTCGGCGCCGAGTCCCCGCGTGCCCTGAATGCGGAAGCGGGCAACGGCCCGTCCTTCGATTGCGCCACTGCCAAGCGCGAGGTCGAGAAGGTGATCTGCGCCGATGCTCAGCTCGGCGTGCTCGATCGCCAGATTGCCGAGACCTATGAACGCGTGCTGAGGGCCTCCAAGGGACGTTCCGCCAGCGACCTGCGCAAGACCCAGCGCGAGTTCCTCACCACGCGCAATGCAAGCTTCCGCCGCCCCGGCTACGATCTGAAGAAGATCATGCAGGACCGCTTGCAGCGGCTGAACGCGATGGAGAGCTGAAAGCCCGTTCTTGGCCCTTGCCCTGCAAGAACGGGGACAGGGAGAAGACGCGTTCTTTTCGGCTTGAACCGCGGCCCGTTCCCGGGAAAATACCCGTCAAACAAGGCCGGCAATTGATCCTGGTCATGGCGGGACGCTCGTCCTGTCGTCAGGTCAGGGCCAGGCGAACAAAGGGAACGGGAGCGCGGGCATGAACGTCCAGGGCAAAAGCAGCTATCACGAGGTCCACGCGCGTTCGCTGGCGGATCCGGAAGGGTTCTGGGCCGAGGCAGCCAAGGACATCGACTGGATCGAGCCTGCGAAACAGATCTTCGATCCCTCGCAAGGAACCTACGGCCGCTGGTTTGCCGGAGGCGTCGTCAACACCTGCTACAACGCCCTCGACCGCCACGTCGAACGCGGACGTGCCGACCAGGTCGCGCTGATCCATGATTCGCCGCTGACGGGTTCGGTCACCAAGCTCACCTATGCCGAACTGCTGAACGAGGTCCAGGCGCTCGCCGCAATCATGCAGGATTTCGGCGTCACTAAGGGCGACCGCGTCATCCTCTATATGCCGATGGTGCCGGAGGCGGTGGTCGCGATGCTCGCCTGCGCGCGGCTCGGTGCGGTGCACTCGGTGGTGTTCGGCGGCTTTGCCGCAAAGGAGCTTGCCACCCGCATCGACGATGCGCAGCCCAAGCTGATCCTATCCGCCAGCTGCGGCATCGAGCCGGGCCGCGTCGTGCAATACAAGCCGCTGCTCGACGAGGCGATCAGGCTTGCCGGCAGCAAGCCGAAGGCCTGCATCGTATTGCAGCGTCCGCAGCTCACCTGCGAGATGACGCCGAGCCGCGATTACGACTGGGGCAGCCTGCGCCGCAAGGCGCTGAACGACGGCAAGCGTGCGGCTTGCGTGCCGGTCGCCGCGACCGATCCGCTCTACATCCTCTACACCTCGGGCACGACCGGCGTGCCGAAGGGCGTCGTGCGCGACAATGGCGGGCATCTCGTCGCGGTGAAATGGTCGATGTTCAACCTCTATGGCGTCAAGCCGGGCGAGGTCTGGTGGTGCGGCTCCGACATCGGCTGGGTGGTCGGCCACAGCTACATCGTCTACGGCCCGCTGCTGCACGGCGCGACCACGATCATGTACGAGGGCAAGCCGGTCGGCACGCCCGACGCCGGCGCGTTCTGGCGCGTGATCTCCGAGCACAAGGCGGTCGCCTTCTTCACCGCTCCGACGGCCTTCCGCGCCATCCGCAAGGACGACCCGGAAGGGAAATTCATCCGGCAGTACGATCTCTCGAAATTCCGCACCCTGTTCCTCGCCGGCGAGCGTGCCGATCCGCCGACCGTGGAATGGGCGGAGCAGCAGCTGAAGGTGCCGGTGATCGACCATTGGTGGCAGACCGAGACCGGCTGGTGCATCGCCGGCAATCCGGTCGGCCTCGGCATGCTGCCGGTGAAGCACGGCTCGCCGACGGTGCCGATGCCGGGCTACCAGGTCGATGTCGTCGATGAAGCGGCAAAGCCGGTCGGCCCCAACACCATGGGCTCGATCGTCATCAAGCTGCCGATGCCGCCGGGCTGCCTGCCGACGCTGTGGAATCAGGACGCGCGCTTCAAGGAAGCCTACTTGAGCGAATTCCCCGGCTATTACAAAACCTCCGACGCCGGCTACAAGGACGAGGACGGCTATGTCTTCGTGATGGGCCGCACCGACGACATCATCAACGTCGCGGGCCATCGTCTCTCCACCGGCGGCATGGAGGAGATCCTGGCCTCGCATCCCGATGTCGCCGAATGCGCCGTGCTCGGCGTCAAGGACGCGATCAAGGGCGAGGTGCCCTGCGGCTTCCTGGTGCTGAAGGCGGGCGTGAAGCGCCCGCCCGCCGAGATCGAGAAGGAGATCGTCGCGCTGGTGCGCGACAAGCTCGGCCCGGTCGCCGCTTTCAAGCTCGCCATCACCGTCGGCCGCCTGCCCAAGACGCGCTCCGGCAAGATCCTGCGCGGCACCATCAAGAAGATCGCCGACGGCGAATCCTGGACCATGCCGGCGACGATCGAGGATCCCAAGGCGCTCGACGAGATCGGCGAGGCGCTGAAGGGAAGGGTGTGAGGAAGTTCTGCGGTCATACGGGCGAGGCGCGAGGTCGTCCCCAACTCAACTGTCATCACCCGCGGAAGCGGGTGATCCAGTACCCCGCGGCGATTGTGTGAGCCAATGACCGCCGCGGCGTACTGGATTCCCCGCCTGCGCGGGGAATGACAGCGAGCGTGGAACGGCGCCCGGGGACTTACAATCTCCTCATTCCGCGCTAAACAGGGTCGGTCAACAAGGGACCCTCGATGCCACTTGCCGCCGCGCCACGCCTGCTGACCGCCTTAGCTCTCGCCATCGCTCTTTCCGCCTGCTCGGCGCGCTACCAGAATCCGGTGGCGATGGGCGGCGATGATGACGATGCGGTGTGCCAGAGCCGCGGCTATGCGCAAGGCTCGCCGGAATACGTGGCCTGCCGCAAGGACCGCGACGTCCAGCGCAACGCCGCCACCGCGCGCGCCGATCGCCGCCAGCGCGATCTCGGCGAGTACATGTTGAACAACCCCGTGCGCCCATGATGTGAGCTGCGGCACTATGTTGCCGCCCGCTTCGGATTCGCGCCTTCCGTGACACATCTGCAACGCCGGGGGTCAATCGCGTCGCGATGGTCCTGGTTTGATCGGCATCAAATCCTTCACCGTCCTCTTTCTGCTCTGACGCTGATGTCGCGCAACGATGCGCGGACATGGTTGAAGGGGATTGCAATGGATGGAACGATAAGAAACTTGGCGCGGATCGCGACACTCGGCGCGCTGCTCGTGGGCACGCTTGCATCAGTGCAGGCCGCAGATCTGCCGGCCTACAAGAAGGCGCCGCCGCCGGTGGAGGCGTTCAATCCGTGGATGGTGCGCCTGCGGGTGCTCGGCGTGTTGCCGGATGCGGGCGGGAGCACCGTCAATGTCGCGGGCGTGCCTTCGCTGTCGTCGCCGAATTCAGGTCTGTCGATCAGCGACCAGGTCGTCCCCGAGCTCGACATCAGCTATTTCTTCACCAAGAACATAGCGGCCGAGCTGATGCTGGGCGTGACCAGACATTCGATCAGCGGCACCGGCTCGCTCGCGAACCTGCCGATCGGCAAGACCACGCTGCTGCCGCCGACGCTGACGCTGCAATATCACTTCGACCAGTTCGGCGCGTTCAAGCCGTATGTCGGCGCGGGCGTGAACTACACCGTGTTCTTCAACAATTCCGCCGCCAACGTGCCGGCGGCCATCGTCGGACCGCCCGCGATCGTCGCCACCACAACGAACCTGCACGTCAGCAATGCCTGGGGCGCTGCCGTCCAGTTCGGCTTCGACTACATGATCGACCGGCACTGGGGTCTCAACGTCGACGTCAAGAAGCTCTGGCTGCGCCCGAACTACAGCGCGACCGTCTCCGGCCTGCCGGTCACCGGCACAGCGCATATCGATCCCTGGCTGGTCGGCGCCGGCGTGACGTACAAGTTCTGAGGCGTTTGCGGCGTCCGTCTCGACGCTCGCGCTCTCACACGCAAAAAAAAACGCGGCAGGTTTCCTTGCCGCGTTTTTCGTGCGTTCGATCGTCGAGGAGGGGGCTACTCCTCCTCTTGGTCCTGCTTCTTTCCGCCGAGCGTCTTCAGCTTGGCGAACACGGCGTCGACGTTGAGGTCGTCGCTCGATCGCTCGGCAGGCTCGAACTCGTCTTTCTTGGTGGTCTCGGACGCCGGCAGCAGGGTGGCGCCGCCATAGGCTGCGTCGATCGGCTTTTCCTTCGCCGCGCGCTGCACCTCGAAATCGAGCTCGATCTGCGAGCACAGGCCGAGGGTGACCGGGTCGATCGGGGTCAGCGACGAGGTGTTCCAGTGGGTACGGTCGCGCACGCTGGCGATCGTGCTCTTGGTGGTGCCGACCAGGCGCATGATCTGAGCGTCCTTGAGCTCCGGATGGTTGCGCAGCAGCCAGAGGATGGCGCTCGGGCGCTCATGGCGGCGCGAGACCGGGGTGTAGCGCGGGCCCTTGCGCTTGGGCTGGGGCGGAAGCACCACCTTGCTCTCCTGGAGGCGGAGCCGGTAGTCGGGGTTCTTCTCGCCCTTCTCGATCTCCTCGCGGGTCAGCTGGCCGTTGGAGAGGGGATCCATGCCCTTGATGCCCTGGGCGGCGTCGCCGTCGGCGATGGCGCGCACCTCGAGGGGATGCATCTTGGTGAAATCGGCGACCTGATCGAAGGTCAGCGCGGTGTTGTCGAGCAGCCAAACGGCGGTCGCCTTGGGCATCAGAGGTGCGTTGCTCATGGCAAATCTCCTTTGTGCTTCGCCCACCCCTCTGGAGGCGAAACCGGTGGTCATCAGCGATGACAGGGAATTCGCGCTATATAAGCCCGGAGGGGGTAGCCATGCAATGGTTCTGCTATAGATAGTGCCTTGACACCGCCCGAAAGGGGGCCCAATTCCCTTTGAACCGCTGTAGGGTTCAAGCCGACAGTTTTAAGCCTAATTCCCATCCATCGACCGCCCCCGCCAGAAGGCGAAACGGGTGATTCGGTCCCGAGATCGCTCAATGTCAGCCAAACCAGACCTCAAGATCGTGCTTTGTTCTCCCCGCGGCTTTTGTGCCGGGGTGGTCCGGGCGATCGACACCGTGGAACGGGCGCTCGATAAGTACGGTGCCCCCGTCTATGTTCGCCACGAGATTGTGCACAACAAGTACGTCGTCGATGGGTTGAAGAAGAAGGGCGCCATCTTCGTCGAGGAGCTCGCCGAAATCCCCGAGAACACCACCGCCCCGGTGGTGTTCTCGGCCCACGGCGTGCCGAAGTCGGTTCCGGCCGACGCCCAGTCCCGCAACCTGTTCTCGCTGGATGCGACCTGCCCGCTCGTGACCAAGGTGCATCGCGAGGCCGCGATCCACTTCAAGCGCGGCCGCGAGATCTTCCTGATCGGCCATTCCCACCATCCCGAGGTGGTCGGCACGCTCGGCCAGCTGCCGCCCGGCGCCGTGACCCTGATCGAGACCGCCGAGGATGCCAAGACCATCACGCCGAAGGATCCCAACAACCTCGCCTTCGTGACCCAGACCACGCTGTCGATCGACGACACCGCGGAGATCGTCGCGCTGCTCAAGGAGCGCTTCCCGAACATCAACGGGCCGCACAAGGAAGACATCTGCTACGCCACCACCAACCGCCAGCTCGCGGTGAAGAAGGTGGCGCCGGTGGTGGACGCGCTCATCGTCGTCGGTGCCCCCAATTCGTCGAACTCGCAGCGCCTGCGCGAGGTTGCCGAGCGCGAGGGCTGCAAGATCGCGGTGCTGGCGCAGCGCGCCGCCGACCTCGACTGGGGCAGGTTCGGCAACATCAAGAGTCTCGGCATCACGGCGGGCGCGTCGGCGCCGGAGGTGATCGTCGAGGAGATCATGGACGCCTTCGCCGAGCGCTACACGCTGCACGTGGAGACGGTCTCGGCCGCGGAGGAGAATGAGTTCTTCCCGCTGCCGCGTCAGGTGCGCCCCGAAGCTGCCGCCGAGTAGACCTTTATGGCGGTCTATACCGACGTCGCCGCCGACGAGCTTGCGGATTTCCTGAAGCAATACGATCTCGGCGAATTGCTCTCCTACAAGGGCATCGCCGAGGGCGTCGAAAACTCCAACTTCCTGCTGCACACGAGCAAAGGCTCGTTCATCCTCACGCTCTACGAAAAGCGCGTGGCGAAGAACGATCTGCCGTTCTTCCTCGGACTGATGACCCACCTCGCCGAGCACGGCGTCAATTGTCCGCTGCCCGTGCGGGGACGCGACGGCGAGGCGTTGCGCGAGCTCGCAGGCCGGCCCGCCGCGATCATCACCTTTCTCGAAGGCGTCTGGCCGCGCAAGCCGAACGCGACCCATTGCGCCGGGGTCGGCGAGGGGCTGGCCCGGATGCATCTGGCCGGAGCCAATTTCGCGGTTCGGCGCGCCAATGCGCTGTCGGTCGCGGGCTGGCGGCCGCTGTTCGATGCGGCTTCGAACCGTGCCGACGAGGTGCAGCCGGGGCTGCGCGCCTTCCTCGCCGCCGAGCTCGACCATCTCTCGAGCGGGATCTGGCCGAGCAACCTGCCCGAAGGCGTGATCCATGCCGACCTCTTCAACGACAACGTCTTTTTCCTCGGCGACAAGCTCTCGGGGATCATCGATTTCACCTTCGCCTGCTACGACATGCTGGCCTATGACGTCGCGATCTGCCTCAACGCCTGGTGCTTCGAGCCTGATCATTCCTTCAACGTCACAAAGGCGCGCGCCTTCCTCAACGCCTATGGCCGCGTGCGCCAGCTGAGCGAAGCCGAAGAGGCCGCGCTGCCGCTGTTGGCGCGCGGCGCCGCCATCCGCTTCCTGCTGACGCGGCTGGTCGACTGGCTCAACGTGCCGCCGGGCGCGCTGGTCAAGCCGAAGGACCCGCTGGAATATGTTCGCAAGCTGCGCTTCCACCAGAGTGTGACGAGCGTGCGCGACTACGGGTTGACGCCGTCGGGGCTGGTGGCGTGAGCGAGCTTCCCAATGTCACGATCTATACCGACGGCGCCTGCTCGGGAAATCCCGGGCCGGGCGGCTGGGGCGCGATCCTGAAGTTCGGCGACAAGGAGAAGGAGCTGAACGGCGGCCAGCCGCACACCACCAACAACCAGATGGAATTGATGGCGGCGATCTCGGCGCTCGAAGCGTTGAAGAGGCCGTGCACGGTCGATCTCTATACCGACAGCCAGTATGTCCGGCAGGGCATCACCGGCTGGATCTTCGGCTGGAAGCGCAACGGCTGGCGTACCGCCGACAAGAAGCCGGTGAAGAACGTCGAGCTATGGCAACGCCTCGACGCCGCGCTGAAGCAGCACGAAGTCCGCTGGCATTGGGTCAAGGGCCACGCTGGCCACCCCGAGAACGAGCGCGCCGATCAGCTCGCTCGCGACGGCATCGCCATGGCGCGGTTGCAGCAGCGGGTGAGGGAGTAGGTGTCATTCCGGGGCGCCCGAAGGGCGAGCCCGGAATCCATTCCTCTACGCGTTGTGACGTGAGATGGATTCCGGGCTCGCGCTGCGCGCGCCCCGGAATGACCAGAGTCTTACAGCTGCCCGAGCAACGTATCTCCGCCCGACACCTCGACCTTGCCGGGCATCGCCTCGAGGTTCAGCTTCTTGACCACGCCGTCTTCAATCAGCATCGAATAGCGCTTGGAGCGGATGCCGAGGCCGTTGGCGGAGGCGTCCAGCTCCATGCCGATCGCCTTGGTGAAGTCGGCATTGCCGTCGGCGAGGAAGATCGCCTCGTCGCGCTGGTCGGTGTCGCGCTTCCAGGCGTTCATGACGAAGGCGTCGTTGACCGAGACGATGGCGATGGTGTCGACGCCCTTGTCCTTCATGGCATAGGCGTTGAGGAAGATGCTCGGCAGATGCATCTTGTGGCAGGTGCCGGTATAGGCGCCGGGCACCGCGAACAGCGCCACCTTCTTGCCCTTGAAGACGTCGTCGGTGGTCTTCACCTGCGGGCCTTCCGCCGTCATCACGCGGAATTTCGCCTCGGGCAGCTTGTCGCCAATCTGGATCGCCATCGTCGTTTCTCCATGGAAATGGGCCGGGGGCTGTTCTAGAGCATTTTACCGCCGGAGGGAAACGGCTTCACCGCGCTGTGATGAGGCGACGGTCGCAATTTTCTCGTCATTGCGAGGAGCTCTTGCGACGAAGCAATCCAGACTGTCTCTGCGGAAATAACTCTGGATTGTTTCGCTACGCTCGCAATGACGATGGGGCGCGTGGGCGCGCCCCATCGAGCCGAGAGGCGTGCCTTTAAGCCGCTTCCGCCTTCTTCTCGTCGCGGAGCTGCCGGCGCAGGATCTTGCCGACATTGGTCTTCGGCAGGTCGTTGCGGAATTCGATGTGCTTGGGCACCTTGTAGCCGGTGAGCTGCTCGTGACAGAACTTGATCACGGCTTCGGCGGTGAGGTTCGGGTCCTTCTTCACCACGAAGGCCTTCACCGCTTCCCCGGACTTGGAATCGGGGATGCCGATCACGGCGCATTCGAGCACGCCCGGATGGCTCGCGATCACTTCCTCGATCTCGTTCGGATAGACGTTGAAGCCCGAGACCAGGATCATGTCCTTCTTGCGGTCGACGATCTTGGTGTAGCCCTTCTCGTCCATCACGCCGATGTCGCCGGTGCGGAAAAAGCCGTCCGCGGTCATCACCTTGGCGGTCTCTTCCGGCCTGTTCCAGTAGCCGGACATCACCTGCGGGCCCTTGGCGCAGATCTCGCCGGCCTGGCCGAGCGGGACTTCGTTGCCGTCATCGTCGCGGATCGAGATGTAGGTCGAGGGCACCGGGATGCCGATCGTCCCGGTGAACTCGGTTGCCGTCGCCGGGTTGCAGGTCAGCGTCGGCGAGGTCTCCGACAGGCCGTAGCCTTCGGCAATGAAGCAGCCGGTGATCGCCTTCCATTGATCGGCCACGGGGCGCTGCACCGCCATGCCGCCGCCGTTGGAGATCTTCAGCTTGGAGAAGTCGAGCTTCTTGAAATCGGGATGGTGCATCAAGCCGTTGTAGAGCGTGTTCACGGCCGGGAAGCTGTTGACCTGGTATTTCGCCAGCTCCTTGACGAAGCCGGCGATATCGCGCGGGTTCGGGATCAGCAGGTTGCAGCCGCCGGCGCGCACCGCCAGCAGATAACAGGCCGTCAGCGCGAAGATGTGATAGAGCGGCAGCGCGCAGACGATCATGAGCTGCTCGACATGCGGCGGCGCATTGAGCGCCGGCTGCAGCCAGGCGTCGTTCTGCAGGACGTTCGCGACGATGTTGCGATGAAGCAGCGTGGCGCCCTTGGAGACGCCGGTGGTGCCGCCGGTATATTGCAGGAAGGCGACGTCACCCGGCGACAGCTTCGGCTTGTTGAACGTCATGCCGCGGCCGGCGGATAGCGCGTCGTTGAAGGAGACCGAGCCTGGCAGCGACCAGGCCGGGACCATCTTCTTGACCCGGCGGACGACGAGGTTGACGATCACGCCCTTGAAGCCGAGCAGGTCGCCCATGCTGGCGACGATGACGTGCTTCACCTGCGTTCTCGCGATCACCTGCTCGACGGTGTGAGCGAAGTTCTCCAACACGATGATGGCTTCGGCGCCGGAATCCTTGAGCTGGTGCTCGAGCTCGCGCGGGGTATAGAGCGGGTTGACGTTGACCACCGCGAAACCAGCGCGCAGCACGGCGGCGGTTGCAACCGGATATTGCAGCACGTTCGGCATCATGATGGCGACACGCGCGCCGCGCTGCAGTCCGCGGCCTTGCAAGTACGCGGCGAGCGCGACCGACATCTGGTCGAGGTCGCGATAGCTGATCGACTTGTCCATGCAGATGAACGCCTTGCGGTCGGCGAACTTGGTGAAGCTCTCCTCCAGCAGGTCGACCAGCGATGCGTATTGCGTCGGCTCGATATCGGCGGGCACGCCGGGCGGATATTGCTTGAGCCAGATGCGCTCCATGGAAGACTCCCCTCATTGACCAGGGCCCGTTGTCCTCGGGCTTGCCTCGTTGCCGCCAGTATCCAGCTTGCCGGAACGGGTGGCAAGCCATCGTGGCTTAGGGCAAAGGTCGGGGTGTCGCCACTGGAATCATCGCAAACCCGCTGCCGCAGGTGCGAAGCGCGGGCTGGCTCAATTCCGAGAGGCGTTAACTGTTGTTCGCCGGCTTGGCGGCAGCGGCCGGCTTCGCAGCCTTGGGCTTGGCGGGCTTGGCGGCCTGGTCGCCGCTTGCAGGCTTCTCGGCAGGTTTGGCCGCATCGGGCTTGGCCGCAGCATGCTTGGCGCCGGCCGGCTTGGCAGCGGCCGGTTTGGCTGCCGGTCTTGCCGTCGCCCTTGCCGTCAGCCTGCTTGGCGTCGGGCTTCACCGCCGCGGTCTTCGTGCCAGCCTCCTTGTTTCCCTCCTTGGGCTTGTCGGCGGCGTCTGGCTTCTTGGCGACGCGCGACTTCTTGCCACGCGGCTTGGACGCGGCCTGCTGGCCGGCATCGGCCGCGACCGCGGCGATCAAGGCCGTGCCGGTGCGGGTCGGGCCGGTATAGACCTGCACGGGCTCTGTGGCCGCGGGGGCCGAGGCCATCAGCTCGGAAGCCTTCATCAGCGGCGGCTGCAGGCCGGCCGTGAAGAAGGTGAACTGGGCGGCGCCGCCGGTGGCGGAGGCGGATCCGGTCGCGCCGCCATTGGCAGCAATCAGCGCATCGTCGTCGTCGCTGGCCGGCCGCTTGCGGTTGGGTCCGCACATCTCGTCGCGCAGGTTCGGCGGCGTGGCATCGACCGGCACGAGATTGTCGACGGTGCCGAGCGAGGGGCGCAGCCAGGTGAGGTTGTCCTGAGCGAAGCCGCGCTCCAGCAGCTGCGCCGCCTTCACCGCGCGCGCCGTGCCGGAATTGGCGCCGAGCACCACCGCGATCAGCCGGCGGCCGTTGCGCGTGGCCGAGGCGACGAGGTTGTAGCCGGAGGCGCAGATGAAGCCGGTCTTGAACCCGTCGGCGCCGGGATAGCGGCCGATCAGCTTGTTGAAATTGCCGGTGACGCGCTTGCCGAAGCGGATCGCCGGGATGTGCACGAAGTACTCGTACTCCGGCAGGTCGCGCAGGAACGAGCGCGCCAAGATGCCGAGGTCGCGCGCCGAGGTGACCTGGCCTTCGGCGGGCAGGCCGTTCGGGTTGACGTAGCTCGTCTGGGTCATGCCGAGCTTCCTCGCGGTGTCGTTCATCACCGCGGAGAAGCCGTCGACCGAGCCGCCGACGCCTTCGGCGAGCACCACGGCCATGTCGTTCGCCGACTTGACCATCATCATCTTCAGCGCGTTGTCGACGGTGACCTGCGTTCCCGGGCGGAACCCCATCTTCGAGGGCGATTGCGAGGCCGCGGTTGGCGACACCGTGAGCAGCGTGTCGAGCGTCAGCCTGCCGTCCTTGACCGCCTTCAGCGTCACATAGGCTGTCATGATCTTGGTGACGGAGGCCGGATACCACGGAATGGTCGCGTTTTCGGCCTGCAACACCTTGCCGCTGTCGGCCTCGATCAGCAGGAGCGCTTCGGCGTCCGCCGCGTGCGGTGCGAGCAACGCGGCACAGGCGAGCGTCGCAGCGAACAGGTTGAACAGGGATTTGCGAAGCAGCGGGCGAAGGGCGTGCACTATCCGATTCCGGTCCTTGGAGATCCGCGCCCGAGAGGGTCGGTTCTCGTGATCTGATTGTCGGTTCTGAAATCCAGCGCCGCCGCTTGCGGCGTCGCAAACCTATACCGGCTGGTGCGTCGAGAATAGGGGCTTCGGGCGGGTATTCCGCAACGAAGTAGGCCGAATTTCGACGGTCCTCTCGGGACTTGCTAGGGGGATTTGGCAGCTGTCGCGGCAGCCTCGGCGGCCGTCACGCTGGCCCGTGCGTTCTCCTGCACCATGAACTGGGCCTTGGCCATCTCGGCAAAATGGCCGCCTTTAGCCACGAGTTCCTCGAAAGTTCCGGTTTCGATCACGCGTCCATTCTCGAACACCAGGATCCGGGTGGCGTTGCGGATGGTGGAGAGGCGATGGGCGATCACGAAGGTGGTGCGGCCCCTCATCACTTCGTCGAGAGCGGCATTCACCTTGACCTCGGTGACGGCGTCGAGCGCGGAGGTCGCCTCGTCCAGGATCAGGATCGGCGGGTCCTTCAGCAGGGCGCGGGCGATCGACAGCCGCTGCCGTTCGCCGCCGGAGAGCATGCGGCCGCGCTCGCCGGCATTGGTCTCGAAACCGCCGCTGCGCTCGATGAATTCCAGCGCCTGCGCGCGCTCCGCCGCCTTGCGCATCTCGGCCTCGGTCGCATCCGGCTTGCCAACGCGCAAATTCTCCGCGATCGAGCGGTTGAACAGCAGTGCTTCCTGGAACACCACGCCGATGTTCCGCCGCAGCGAGGTCAGCGTGACGCCGCGCACGTCCATGCCGTCGATCTTGATGACGCCGGATTGTGGATCGAAGGCGCGATGCAGGAGCGCAATCGCGGTCGACTTGCCTGCCCCTGTCGGGCCGACCAGCGCGATGGTCTGGCCCGGCAGCGCGGTGAAGGTGAGGTCCTCGATCGCCGGCCGCTTGCCGTCATAGGAGAACGTGACGTCGTTGAATTCGACGAGGCCCGACAGCCTGCCGGCATCGATTGCGTCGGGCCGGTCGTGCACCGCGGGCACGGCGTCGAGCACATTGAAGAACTCGCGCAGGCGCGGGGCTTCCATGAACACGCTGTTGATGAAGCTCACCACCTGCTCGAGCTTCTGGATCAGCAGCGTCGCGAAGCTCACGAACATCACGATCTCGCCGACCGAGGTCAGGCCCTGGTCGTGCAGCGCGATGCCGAGGGTGAAGATCGCCAGCACCGTGATGGTGGTGGACGCGCGCGTGATCACCGTGACCAGCGCCCACCACGACAGCACCGGCATCTGCGCGGCCAGCAGCTCGTCGGCGACCGAGCGCAGTCCTTTGACCTCGGATTCGACGCGCACGAAGCTCTGCACCAGCGCGACGTTGCCGAGCGCGTCCGACGCGCGCGCGGAGAGCTCGCTGTAATGCTCCTCGACCTCCATTTGCATGCCGAAGGTCTTGCGCACAACGAAGGTGGTCAGGCCAGTGAAGACGATGCAGAGCACGAACAAGAGGATCGCCAGCCGCCAGTTCAGGTAGAGCGACAGCGGCAGCAGCACCAGGACCGAAAGGATCGCGGCAAAATGCTCGCGGAAGAAGCCGAGCCACAGCCGCCACAGCGCGTCCGTGCCGTTGAGCATGACCTTCATCAGCCGGCCGGAATGGGTGCCGGAGTGGAAGGTCAACGGCAGCTGCAGGATGTGCTCGAAATAATCGGTCAGCACCGCCTGGCGCTGGCGATGCGAGAGCCGGTCGGCCTGCAAGGCCACCAGCGCGCTGCAGACGATGGTGAACAGCCCGAACGCGACCCAGGCGGCCAGGAACGGCCAGGCCGAGCTCGAGCCGGCCACGGCCTTGCCCGAGAGCACGTCGACGATCCGGCCGAACAGCACCGGCTCGGCGAACTGCGATCCCGCCAGCAGGAGGTTGGCGACCGCGAGCACCCAGCCGAGCCGCGCCTCCTTGCCGAGCAGCTCGAGAACGCGGGTGTAGAGACGGAGAATGGACATGTGGGCGAGGGACTCGGCGACGAGGGAGCCCACATTCTAAGCAGGGACCGCCGCGAGATACAGCGCAAGCTTGCAGTTTTGCTCAGTTGATCAGCCGCTCTGCCAGCGGCGGCAGGAACTGGTCGTCGAAGACGTCGCGAGCCGTCGGCCGTTTGCGGAATTTGAAGTCCTGCGCGATCTGATCGATCGAGCGCTCCAGGCGCGCCGGCTCGACGCCGCCGACGCCGTTGCGCTTGACCTCCTCGGTCAGGATGTTGTCGGCAAGGACGGCGCGCAAGCGCTCCAGCTCCAGATTGCGGTCGCCGTCGTCGATGCGGCTCGCGGCCTGCTCCGCCGCCCGCGCCGGCTCCCTGGCCGTCGCTTTGATGCCCGCGATCAAGGCGCGGACGAAGCCCCTCACGGCATCCGGCTTCAACGCGGCGAAGGCGGTGTTGGCCACCACGGCAAAGCCGTAGGCTTCGCAGCCGTAATCCGCATAGCGCAGCACGACGAGATCGGCTTCGGGCACGCCGCGATCGCGCAGGTTCACCGCCGAGAGGTAGCTGAAGCCGGCGACGGCATCGACTTGTCCTGCGGACAGGATCGGCTCGCGCACCGCGGCGCCGATCTTGTGGAATTTGACGTGCGATGCCTTGATGCCGTTCTGCTGCGCCAGTGCCGGCCACAGCCGCATCGATAGATCGCCGTCGGCAACGCCGACGGTCTTGCCGTCGAGATCGGGCAGGACGCGGACACCGCGGCTCCTGCGCGCGACGATCGCGTAAGGCGCGCGGTCGAACAGCACGAACACGGCCTTGACCGGCGCCGCATCGTCCTTGTCACGAAACCGGATCAGCTCGTTGATGTCAACGAGCGCAAGCTCGCTGTCGCCTTTGGCGAGTCGTGCGAGCGCCTCCGGCGATCCGCTCGCGCTGTTGAAGGAGACGTTGAGACGCTCGGCGCCGAACCTGCCGTCCTTCGCCGCAAGGAAGAACGGCGCCATGCTCGCATCGATGGGACGGTCGAAGGTGAAATGGATGGCAGTCGAGGGAGCGCCGCTCTCGGCCGCAATGGCCTTGCGCACACTCAATGCGGCGAACGGGATTGCAAGGGCCAGCAGGCACTGAAGGGCGATCGTCTTGAATCCGGACATCGGTCGCGCCGGCCCCGCATTGTTATGGTTTCGTGACGGCTTGCAGCGCCGGCCCGCGACGAGCGTGCGCGCGCGAACATGAACGGTGGATGAGCGGGCTTGCGGCATCGTTACGCAACCCCGTTCAGCTTGTGTTGGGGTTGGGGAACCTACTTAGGGGGCGAGTGTTTGACAGACATCAGCCTGTCGTCAGGCACAATCCGAGGTCCCAAGGAGGGTCCAGATCATGTTTGACAGCTTTTCGAAGTTCGTCGGCCGCAAGGCCGTTCTTGCCACGGCTGCCGTGGTGGCCCTGACCGCCGCTGCCCCCAGCGCCTCCTACGCGGGCGGCCGTCATTGGCATGGTGGTGGTGGCGGCGCCGCTGCTGCCGCGATGTTCGGCCTGGCCGCGACCGGCCTCGCGATCGCAGCCAGCCGCAATGCCTACGCCTATGATCCGGGTCCGGGTTACTATTACGAGGGCGGCCCGGTCTATTACAGCAGCCCCGGCTATGGTCCCTATTATTACGACTCCGGCAACCGCTACACCTATGGCGGCTACAAAAACCCCTGCGCCCACGGCTATTCCGGCTATAGCTGCTATTAACCGATCGGCCATACGTCATCGGCGAACAGGCCGTCGCGCTTGCCGCGGCGGCTTGTTTTTTGCTTATATTGCCGCGTGTTAACACGCCGGCCATTTGTTTCGAGTAGTTTTGAGTACCATGAGTGATTCGCTTGAGCGGCTATATCTGGCTGTGCTCGCGGCCAGAGATCTTGATCCGGCAACATCGCGCACAGCCCGGCTGTTTCAGCGTGGGCCCTCAAAAATGGCGAAGAAACTGGCCGAAGAAGCGATCGAGGTCGTCATCGATGCGGTCAATGGCGATAGTGAGGCCGTGATCCGGGAAAGCGCCGACCTGCTCTACAATCTCACCGTGCTGTGGGCGTCGGCCGGAGTACGCCCCGAGGACGTCTGGCGGGAAATGACGCGGCGGGAGGACATGCTCGGTATTGCCGAGAAACTGCCGAAGACGCCGGCGAAATTGCCCAAAGTCGCGTCACCGCGCATGGCCTCGCGGCGGCCTATTGTCGCGCTCGACGGCCGCGCCGCGCGCAAGCGCCACTGAAAACGTCACAAATCGCCCAAAAACTGGCGATGGACAAATCCGTCCCATGGTGCTTCATCGCGGCGCCATGCTGAAACGTATCTACGACTGGTGCATCGACGCCGCCCACAAGCCCTACGCGCTCTGGATCATGGGCATCGTGTCTTTCGCCGAAAGCTCCTTCTTTCCGGTCCCGCCGGATGTGATGCTGATCCCGATGTCGCTGGCGCGCCCGCAGCGCGCCTGGGTGTATGCAACGGTCTGTACCATCACCTCGGTGATCGGCGGCGTCGTCGGCTATGCCATCGGCGCGCTGCTGTTCGACTCGGTCGGCCAGTGGCTGATCCAGGTCTACGGCCTCGGTGACAAGGTCGACGCCTTCAGGGCCTCCTACGCTGAATGGGGGGCGGTGATCATCCTGCTCAAGGGGTTGACGCCGATCCCCTACAAGCTCGTCACTATCACCTCGGGCTTTGCCGGCTACAACATCATCCTGTTCATCCTGTGCTCGATCGTCGCGCGCGGCGGGCGCTTCTTCGTCGTCGCGATCCTGCTCAACCGCTATGGCGACTGGATCCGGGTTCGGATCGAGAAGCATCTCGGTCTCTGGGTTGCGATCGGCGCCGCGGTGCTGGTGCTCGGCTTCGTCATCGCCGTCAAGCTGATCTAGGGCGGCGGCTTTGCCGCCGCGCCGGCTTCGGTTACGGTTGCCGTCATGATGGTTCGATCCGGCAATCCGGCCGCACGGTCTGGGACGCTGATGTCAGCTGCGCTGCTGCTCCTTCTCGCGGCCGGCGGAACAGCCCGGCCGCAATCCGCCCCGCCGACGCTCGGCCTTCGGGAGCAGGGGGCGCAGGCCGCCCCGCCGCCGTCGACGCCCGCTCCATCGGCGCCGCCGGCAGCTGAGGAGAATCCCGGGCTGATCAACGAAATGGGCAAGCTGTTCGACAAGCTGCCCTCGATCCTGCCGCCGATCAAAAGCCCCAGCGAAACCATGGACGACCTGTCGCGGCTGGCCAAGCCCTCGACCATGGTGTCGGGGCGCGTGATCTGCCCGGTCTCTGCGAACGGCGCACCCGACTGCAAGCAGGCGGCCGACCAGCTCTGCCAGGGCAAGGGCTACAAGGAAGGCAAGAGCCTGAACGCCGATTCCGCGGAAAAATGCTCCGCCAAGGTCCTGATCCCCGGCCGGCAACGCAAACCGGACGACTGCCGCACCGACACTTTCGTGACCAGCGCGCTGTGCCAGAACTGAAGGCCCTCGCGCGAGAACCAAGGAGCGCCCATGAGCCGTACGGAGCAGGACTTCCTCGGACAGCGTGAGATCGCCGACGACATCTATTACGGCGTCCAGACCATCCGGGGTAAGGAGAACTTCCACATCACCGGCATTCCGATGAACCAGGAGCCTTACTTCGTGAAGGCGCTCGGTTACGTCAAGAAGGCCGCCGCGATGGCCAATCGCGACCTCGGCGCGATCGACGCCAAGGTCGCAGACGCCATCATCCTCGGCTGCGACCGCGTCATCGCCGGCGACATGATGGATCAGTTCGTCACCGATTTCATCCAGGGCGGCGCCGGCACGTCGACCAACATGAACGCCAACGAGGTGATCGCGAACCTCGCGCTGGAATCGCTCGGCTTTGCCAAGGGCGACTACCAGCACGTCAGTCCGAACGATCACGTCAATTACGGCCAGTCCACCAACGACACCTATCCGACCGCCTTTCGCCTCGCCCTGATCCTGCGGCTCGAGAGCTACATGACGGCGTTGCGCCAGCTCCAGGAAGCCTTTTTCGCCAAGGGGCGCGAGTTCGACCGGGTGCTGAAGATGGGCCGCACGCATCTGCAGGATGCGGTGCCGATGTCGCTCGGCGCGGAATTCCGGGGCTGGGGCACCACGATCGGCGAGGAGGTCGACCGTATCTCGGAAGCGCGCGCGCTGCTGCGCGAGATCAATCTCGGCGCGACCGCGCGATCGGCACCTCCGTCACTGCGGCGGTCGGTTATCCCAAGCTCGCCGTCCGCCACCTCAGCGCGCTCACGGGCGTCGATTTCATCCTCGCCGGCGATCTCGTGGAGGCGACCTCCGACACCGGCGCCTATGTGCAGCTCTCCGGCGTGTTGAAGCGCACCGCGAGCAAGCTGACCAAGATCTGCAACGACATGCGCCTGCTCGCCTCGGGCCCGCGCGCCGGCTTCAACGAGATCAACCTGCCGCAGCTGCAGCCGGGCTCCTCGATCATGCCGGGCAAAGTCAACCCTGTGATCCCCGAGGTCGTCAATCAGACCAGCTTCCTCGTGATCGGCCTCGACACCACGGTGACGCTGGCGGCAAGCGCCGGCCAGCTTCAGCTCAACGTGATGGAGCCGGTGATCTCGTTCGCGCTGTTCTTTTCGATTCGCACCATGGAGCGCGCGGTCAACAGCCTGCGCGAGAATTGCGTCGTCGGCATCACCGCCAACGAGGAGCACACCCGCAACATGGTGCTGAACTCGCTCGGCATCGTCACGGTGCTGAAGCCGCTGCTCGGCTACAAGCAATGCGCCGAGATCGCGCGCGAGGGCTACAAGAGCGGCAAGTCGCTGCACCAGATCGTGGTGGTCGAGCGCAAGCTGCTGACGCAGGAGAAGTGGGACGAGATGTTCTCGTTCGAGCGGCTGATCAATCCGGATCTGATCGGGTAGGGTGTCATCTGCAGCTCTCGCCGCGTCATTGCGAGGAGCCCTTGCGACGAAGCAATCCAGACCGTCTCCGCGGATACATTTCTGGATTGCTTCGCTTCGCTCGCAATGACGGGCTGGTAGACCTGGAAGGCCCGAATTCCGCTGCTTGGAATTGCGGTGGCCGCATCGGACACGGCGCCAAACGCAATACTTGACAGTGGAAAGATTGCCTTGTTGGTATGGCTACCAGCTTTCAATTCGACCGGCCAACAAAGGATCGTTCCGCAAATGTCCATGCCTGCCTTGTTCAAGGGGCGCCTGTCGATCCCCGTGATCGGCTCGCCGCTCTTCATCATCTCGGTGCCCGATCTGGTGATCGCGCAGTGCAAGGCGGGGGTGGTCGGCTCGTTTCCGTCGCTGAACGCGCGGCCGCCGGAGCTGCTCGACGAATGGCTGGCGCGGATCACCGAAGAGCTCGCGGCCTATGACCGCGCCCATCCCGACAAGCCGTCGGCGCCGTTCGCGGTCAACCAGATCGTGCACAAGTCGAACAACCGGCTCGATCACGACATGCAGCTCTGCGCCAAGTACAAGGTGCCGATGATCATCTCCTCGCTCGGCGCCCGCGAGGAGCTGAACCAGGCCGTGCACGGCTGGGGCGGCATCGTCTTCCACGACGTGATCAACCAGAAATTCGCGCACAAGGCGATCGAGAAGGGGGCCGACGGCCTGATCCTGGTCGCGGCCGGCGCCGGCGGCCATGCCGGTACCATCTCGCCGCTGGCCTTCGTGGCCGAGACGCGCAAGTGGTTCGACGGACCGATCGCGCTGTCGGGGGCGATCGGCAACGGCAAGGCGATCCGCGCCGCGCGCATCTTGGGGGCCGACTTCGCCTATATCGGCTCGGCCTTCATCGCGACCAAGGAGGCCAATGCGGTCGAGAAGTACAAGGAGATGATCGCGGGCTCGAGTGCCGACGACATCGTCTATTCCAATCTCTTCACCGGCGTGCACGGCAATTATCTGAAGCCCTCGATCCTGGCCGCAGGCATGGACCCGGAAAACCTGCCGACGTCCGATCCCTCCAAGATGAACTTCGGCACCGACGCCTCAGGCGAGCGCGCTAAGCCGAAGGCCTGGAAGGAGATCTGGGGAAGCGGCCAGGGCATCGGCAGCGTCGAGGGCATCGTGCCCGCCGCCGAGCTGATCGCGCGCTTCAAGAAGGAATACGACGAAGCGATCGATCCGCCGCTGTGATCGCTCCCGGATCGAGTGCAGCATGACCGCCATCTACCGCGTCGACGGCAACAACGTCGTCACCAGCCCCGATGCGGCCGGCCCCTGGGACCGGCGCATGCAGCACGGCTCGGCACCGGCATCGCTGGTGACGTGGGCGGCTGAGCGCATCCCGACGGCGGTGCCGATGGACGTCGCGCGCGTGACCATCGATCTGATGCGCCCGGTGCCGGTGGCGCCGCTCACGATCGCGACCGAGGTCTTGCGCGAGGGCCGCAAGATCCAGCTCTGCGGAATCAAGCTGCTCGCCGATGGCGTGCAGGTGGTCGGCGCCACCGTGCTGAAGATCAGGCGCCAGGAGCTGACGCTGCCGGACGAGGTCGAGGAGCTGCCGGTCACGTTGCCCGCGCCGGAGGATTCATTGGTCGAGGACGGACACGCCGCCACCAGCCCGTTCGTGCGATCGGTCTCGATGCGCGCCGCGCGCGGCCGCTTCGGCCAGGCCGGCGCCGGTGCGATCTGGTTTCGCGTCGACCATCCGCTGATCGAAGGCGAGGCCATCTCGCAGGCGATGCGCGCCGTGGTCGCTGCCGACTTTTCCAACGGCACCGCCTCGACGCTCGACTTTCGCGCCTGGACCTACATCAACGCCGACCTCACCGTGAGCTTTGCGCGCCAGCCGGTCGGCGAGTGGATCCTGCTCGATGGCGATTCCTGGATCGGCCCCGACGGCGCGGGCCTTGCGATGTCGCGCCTCGCCGACCGTCAGGGCTATTTCGGCCGCGCGGTGCAGAGTCTGGTGATCGAGAAGCGGTGAGCGTCACGGCGGGGCCGCGATCGCTCCTTCCGAATGAACGGCAGGCTTCCGCCGCCGCGGAAGGGATGCTCGGCATCCTGCCAGTTCACACACCGTAGAAGATCTTGATCCCCCACAGCACCACGATGATAGCCGTGATCAACGTAATCGCGGCGACCGCACTTTCCAGGGAAGCGACTCTCATTTCACTCTCCGCTTCCCCAGCCCCGTCAGCGGTCTAGTTGATTCCCTGATTCGCCGGCAATTGCGCGGGCATCGTCGCCGTAGACTCCGCTGCGTGCTGTGGTGCCGGAGCAACAATGACACCGTAGAATTCCGGAGTATTTGCTCTACCATCCGGTACTGCCCGCTCCAGAAGCCGGCGCGCAGCACCTTTGTCACAAGCCGGGGACGACGCTGGCACAAAGACTGCGGGAGGACACGAAACGCCCGCGAGAGGGAGGCACGCATGCCATCGGATCGACTGCAACGCTTCCGCGATCGTCTCGCGCTGCCGCTGATCGCGGCGCCGATGTTTCTGGTCTCAGGCGTCGAGCTCACGGTCGCGGCCTGCCGCAACGGGGTGATCGGCAGCTTCCCCACGGCGAATTGCCGTGGCGCGGGCCAGCTCGATGAATGGCTGACCGCGATCGAGACGCGCTTGCGCCGGTACGAAGATCAGGCCGGCCGCAGGGCCGCGCCGCTTTGTCCGAATCTGATCGTGCACCGCTCCAATGCGCGGCTGGAGCAGGATCTTGCCGTGCTGCTGCGGCACAGGCCGGAGATCGTCATCACATCGGTCGGCTCGCCCGCGCCCGTGTTGAAGCCGCTGCACGACGCCGGAGCGCTGGTGCTGGCGGACGTCGCTTCCATCCGCCATGCCGAACGCGCGGCAGAAGCAGGCGCCGACGGGTTGGTGCTGCTCGCCGCGGGCGCGGGCGGGCAGACCGGCTGGCTCAACCCGTTCGCCTTCGTCCGCGCGGTGCGCGCGTTCTATGACGGCATCATCGTGCTCGCCGGCGGCATCGGCGACGGCTGCGCGCTGCACGCGGCAGAAGTGCTCGGCTGCGATCTCGCCTATATGGGCACCAAGTTCATCGCAACGCGCGAGAGCATGGCGGACGAGCGTCACAAGCAGATGCTGGTCGAGAGCAGCGCCGACGACATCTTGCTCACCACCGCGTTCACGGGACTTCAGACCAGCATGCTGAGGCCGTCGATCGTGGCCGTCGGGCTCGATCCCGACGATCTGCCGGCGCGCGGCGCGATCGATATCACTGAGGATATCGACGTCGCCGCGCGCGAAAGCCGTCCCAAGCGCTGGCGCGACGTCTGGAGTGGCGGGCATTCGACCTCTGGTGTCACCGAGGTGCTCGCGGTCGACGATCTCGTCGCGCGGACCGTCGCGGAATATCACCGGGCGGGTGGGCGGTAGCGTCGTCGCCTCTCCCACGGTGCATCGCACACGGTCAATCCCGCATGCCTCCAGTCCGCCCCACTTAACGGCGGATTAACCATCGCCAGCCAAGAATCCCCTCGTGGCCGCCAATCAGGACGAGAGGACAGGCGATGGACTTCAATTATCTCAACAGCAAGACGGCTGCGACCATGGACGAGATCCGCGTCCGCGTCGCCCACGCACTGGCCCGCCACCCGCTGTGCCGCAACGTCCGCTTCGACATCGTCAGCGTCCCCCAGACCCGCCGCGGCGGAAATTGGACGGTGACGCTGCAATCGGTCGAGCCGCGCGCAGTCTGGGAGGCCTCGGAGATCGTGGGCCGACATCCAGGACGCCTATGATCTTGCGGCGGCGGCCTGATTTCGCTGGGATTTCCGGGGGATGTCGCCGTAGTCCGCGCGATTGCCGCCGCATTGGCACGGTTCAGCCTTAATTATCGCCCAGTTACCGGGCAGTGATCACGTGGACTTGAAGTCGGACGCGGAGAGACGTTTGTCCAAAGCCATCACCATCGTCGCGCTGACCTGTTTCCTCGTCCTCGGCGCCGCCACAGCCGCCATCCTCGGCCGCGACAGCGTTCCCAGCGTCAGCGCCGAGATGATCGCCGAGACGCCCCCGCCCAAGCCGCTCGCGACCAACCGCGCCGCCAAGGCCGACCGCCTGGTTCCGACGCTCGCACTGGCCTCGGCCGCGATCGAGCCGGTCCAGGTCGCCGCCGACAAGCTGGCGCAGGCACCGGTCCTGACCGAGCCGCTGCGTCAGGCCTTCGCCGCCGCCACCCCCTCCGATTTCCCGATGCCGAAGGCGAGCGCGCACGAGGCCCCTGCTACTGCCGAGGTTCCGGCCGTCGAAGTTCCGGCCAAGCCGAAGGTCGTCGCCAAGCCGCAGCCGCAAAAATCCTATTCGCCGCTGTCCGACGTGCAGATCGCGGGCATCAGGGATCGCCTGAAACTCTCCTCGTCGCAGGAATATTACTGGCCGTCGGTCGAGACCGCACTGCGCAACGTTGCCCGCAAGATGCAGGCGAACAGGCTGTCGAATCCGAATGCGCCGCCCAGCGCGCAGATCGATCCGAATTGCGACGAGGTGCAGCAGCTGAAGTCGGCCGCAATGCCGCTGTTGTTCCAGCTTCGTGACGACCAGAAGGAAGAAGTGCGCAAGCTCGCCCGCCTGATCGGGCTCGAGAAGGTCGCACAGCAGATCTGAACCACGCGGTTCCTCATCGAGGAGCCGCGGCCATCAGGAACATCTGGCAATCCCCACGCGTTGCCCGCTCCAAAAGAGGGAGTGGATGAATGCGCGCCTCGACAGCCTATTTTGTCGGTGCCGGAACCATCATCGGGGCCATCGCCATTGGTCTCGGTGGCGGTATCGTGGCCGGCAACATCATGAATCCCGTGGCGTCCAAGCAGGGGCCGGACACCAGCAAGGTGGCGCAGCGCACGGCGACATCAGCTGCGGCGACGACGAACGCTCCTTCCGAGCGCGTGAACTATCTCACCGGTTCGCAAGCCTTCGGCACGATGATCGCAGCGCCGGCGCAGGCCGAAGCAAAGCCTGAAGCCGCAAAGCCCGACACGCAAGCCACGCAGGCAAATGCTGCGCCGGCGGCGCCGCAGCCCTCGCAAGCCGCCGCCGTCGAGCCGCCCAAGGAGCCGCCCAAGCCCGCCGCTGCATCGTCGCCACTGGCTGCAAAGCCTGCCGAGCAGCAGGCTTCGACCGAGCCGTCGTCCTCCTCGAACAACGCCTATGCCAAGGCGAGGGATTCCGACGTGAAGCGCGCCGCGTCCGAACGGCGCCGAGCCGAGCGTCGCGAGCGCTGGGCCGAGCGCCGCTATTATTACGAGTCCCGCGAGCCGCGCGGCATGCGCGACCGCACCGATTGGGATGACGTCGCACGCAACATCCGCGAGGATTCGGATGCGCGCGATGTCGGGAGCCGGCCGCGCGGCGGCTTCCCCCAGATCAAGCTGTTCGGGCCTGACGACGATTAGCGTCTAAGCCAGGATCGCCGCCGCGGCGCATTCGGCAATCAAGATCGTCGGCGTCTGGATATTGCCTGAGATCATGATCGGGATCACCGAGGCATCGGCGACATGCAGACCGTCGATGCCGCGCACCTGCAATCGTTTGGGATCGACGACAGCGAGGTCGTCCATGCCCATCCGGCAGGTCGAGGCGGCATGATAGAGCGTCGTGCAATGGCCGCGGATATAATCGGCGATCTCGGCATCGCTGATCGCCTCTGCGCTTGGCGTAACCTCGGTGTCGATCATCTCCTTGAGCGGTGATTGCGCGGCGATGCGTCGGTTGATGCGCACGCCTTCGATCATGGTCGCGATGTCGCTGCCGTTCGGGTCCGACGCGAAATAGCCGGGGTCGATCGCGGGGTCTTCGATCGGATCGGACGAGCGCAGCGTGATCTCGCCGCGGCTCTTCGGTCGCTGCAAGGTTGCATGCAGGGTGATGCCCGGCCTGGACGACAGGAAGCGGACATAGTCGCGGTGCGGGCTGATCGCGCCATAGAGCTGGAGATCGGGCTCGACGTCGGGGCGGCTGCGCACATGGGCGCCGGCGGCGACCCAGGGCGAGGTGCGGGGACCGGTGCGATGCGCCTGCCACTCTGCAAGGCTCGCCGCGAGACTTTCGTCGGTCCAGGCGCCGACGCCGATCCTCTCCTTGGTGTAGAAGGTGATGGGAATGTTGATGTGGTCCTGGAGATCCTTGCCGACGCCGGGCAGGTCATGCACGACGGCGACGCCGACCGCCTTCAATTCGTCAGCCGGCCCGACGCCTGATAGGAGGAGCTGTTGTGCCGAGCCGATGGCGCCGGAGGCGAGCACGATCTCGGTGGTGGCGAAGGCGCTCTTCAGTTCACCATTGTCGAGAAAGGTCACGCCGATCGCGCGGCCGCGCTCGATGATGACGCGTGTGACGCGTGCGCCGGTCTTCAGGACGAGATTGGGACGCGCCAGCGCCGGGCGCAGATAGGCCTTGCCGGTGCCGAAGCGCTCGCCGTCCTTGATGACGAACTGGAAGAAGCCGGCGCCTTCCTGGGTGGCGCTGTTGAAATCGGGGTTGTGCGGAAGCCCCGCGGCCTGGGCTGCCTCCAGCCATTTCAATTCGTTGGGATCGACGAAAGGGACGTCGGCAACGTGCAGCGGCCCGCTGGTGCCGTGGAAGGGATCGTCGGCGAAGCGGGCATTGTTCTCGAAGGCGATGAATTTCGGCAGCACGTCGCCCCAAGCCCAGCCTGCGCAGCCCGCCCGCGCCCATGCATCGTAATCCGACGGCAGGCCGCGGATATAAATCATCGCATTCATCGCGCCGGAGCCGCCGACCATCTTGCCGCGCGGCCAGAAGATGCGCCGTCCGCGGCAGCCTGCTTGCGGCTCGGTATGAAACCCCCAATCAACCGCCGTATTGAACATCGTCGGCCAGTCGGACGGAATGTCCGAGGCGGGCGGGGCAGCGCGACCGGCCTCCAGCACCAGAACCTTGCGATTTGGATCGGCCGACAACCGATTGGCCAGCACACAGCCGGCCGAGCCGGCGCCCACGATGATGGTGTCGTACATAGACGAGCGCTCCGCGATCATTCACGTCGCGGAGTGCTTGCAAGTTTCGTGCTTTGCCGATCGGCACAGCGCAATTCCTCCCCATCCACAAAGGGGGGTATGCCGTCAGCATTGTGCCCTACGTCATGCCTGCACGGCGCAAGCCTTGGAGGTAATGCGCGCGATCCTCTTCCCGCAGCATCGGCAGCTCGCGCGTGATCCAGGCAAGCGAAACCTCGGGCTGGGTGCGGCGCAGGCCTTCCAGGGCGGATGCCGCCAGGGCCGGATCGTCGAGCATGCCGGCGGCCGCCGTCAGCACGCGGTGCGCACCGACGAAATCTCCGCGCTGGCGCATCGATTCCCGAGCCATCTGCACGGCGCCCCCGTAGTCATGGCCGACGAACCGGGCATAGGCCGCAACCCCGCAATAGATCGCCGCGAGCGGGTCGCGCGGGCTCAGCCGCAGCGCGCGGCGGGCGGCGGCATCGCCGTCCTGCCAACGCCCGGCATAGCACAGCGTCACGCCGTGGAAGGCATGCGCCATCGCGAAATTCGGATTGAGCCGCAAGGCCAATTCGAATTCAGCCAGCGCGTCGTCGAAGCGGCGGCGGAACAGGTATGTGTAAGCAAGGCCGTGATGGGCCCAGGCATCCTCGCGATCGGCCTCCACCGCCGCGAGCGCCGCACGCTCGGCGACCGGCACGGTGGCAGCCATGTCGGCCCAGCCCATATGCGCGCCGAAGATATGGCTGGTCGCGAGCAGGCCCAGCGCCTTGCCATAGGCGGGATCGACCGCGACGGCTTCTTCCAGCAGCTTTTGGGCGGCCGCATTGTCCTCGCGGGTGATGCGCCAATAATGCGACAGCGCGCGCATCACGAGGTCCCACGCATCCAGGCTGCCCGGCGGTTTCTGCTGGGCCCGGAAGCTTTCGGCGGCGTAGAGCTGCGGCTCGATCGCGGCGACGATCGCTTCCGTAATCTCGTCCTGCACGGCGAAGATGTCGGCGAGCTCGCGGTCGTAGCGTTCGGCCCAGAGATGGCTGCCGGTCGAGACGTCGTTGAGCTGGGCCGAGATGCGCACCCGCTCGCCACTCCGCCGCACGCTGCCTTCGACCACGTAGCGCACCCCGAGCTCCCGCGCGACCTCGTGGATGTGCACGGCGCGGCCCTTGTAGACGAAGGAGGAGTTGCGCGCGACGACGAAGAACCAGCGCAGCTTCGACAGCGCGGTGATGATGTCCTCGCTGATGCCGTCGGAGAAATAATCCTGCTCGGCCTCGCCGCTCATATTGGTGAAGGGCAGCACGGCGATCGCGGGCCGCTCGGGCAGCGCGAAGGCCGCCTGGGGCGGGCTGATACGGACCGGCCCCGGCGCGACCGCGCCGATTTGTGTCTGGACATCGCCGACGAAGCGAAAACCCTTGCGCGTGATGGTGCGGATCAGCGACTGGCTCACGCCATTGTCGCCGATCGCCTTGCGCGCCGCGTTGATCCGGCTGGTCAGGGTGGATTCGGAGACGCTGCGCCCGTGCCAGATCTTGTCGATCAGCTCGTCCTTGCTGACGACCCGGTCGCGGTTCTGCATGAGATGGACGACGAGGTCGAAAACCTGCGGTTCCACGGCAATGGGAACCTGCTCGCGGCTCAGCTCGCGCCGGTCGGTGTCGAGAAGGTGGTCCTGGAACAGAAACTGCACGTCGAAAACTCAGGCCTCATTGCGAATCGGGCAAACAAACAAAATGAAATTTGGGTCGAAAACCGTGTGTCTGCCGAAGGGGGCGCTTGGTTCATCGCAATCGCGTGATGGCTGCCATGCCGTTTTCAGACGGGAATACAACCGCAACTGGAATGTTGCGGCCGCGGGCCGCCGAAATCTGCTTCGCCGAACACCGTCATCCTCAGGCGCCTCGGCACACAATAGATGTGGCGAAGGGTGAACGCCCTTTGCCGAATTGAGTGGCCTGCGTAAGTTACCGCTTACAGAAAACACCAACCACGAAGAAACGCCATGCCTGCTTTTCCCGCCGCCACCACCGTGCTCGACTCCCTGCTGTTTCGCGACGCCTTCGGCACGCCCGAGATGCGCGAGGTGTTCTCCGACGTCGCGACGGTCGCGCGCTATGCCGAGGTCGAGGTGGCGCTGGCGAAGGCGGAGGCGAAGTGCGGTGTGATCCCACAGGAGGCGGCCGCAGCGATCGCGGCGCGGACCGACGTCGCCGCGCTGGATTTCGATCTGCTCAGGCAGGAGACGGATGTCGTCGGCTATCCGATCCTGCCCTTGGTGCATCAGATGGTGAAGCAATGCGGCGAGGCGGGCCGCTACGTGCATTGGGGCGCCACCACGCAGGACATCATGGACACCGCCGTGGTGCTGCAACTGCGTGCCGCGCTCGAGATCGTGGAGCGCGACATCGCCGAGCTGCGCAAGATCCTCGCCGATCTGTCGAAGCGCCATCGCGACACGGCGATGGCGGGGCGTACCCATCTGCAGCAGGCGCTGCCGGTGACCTTCGGCTACAAGACCGCGATCTGGCTTGCGATGTTCGACCGGCACGCCGAGCGGTTGGCGCAGCTGAAGCCGCGCGTGCTGGTCGGCCAGTTTGCCGGCGCGGCCGGTACGCTGGCTTCGCTCGGCGACAAGGGGTTCGAGGTGCAGGAGGCGCTCTGTGCCGAGCTGAAGCTCGGCGTTCCCGCCTCGACCTGGCACGTCGCGCGCGACGGTTTCGCCGAGGCCGTGAACTTCCTCGCGCTCGTCACCGGCTCGCTCGGCAAAATCGCGCTCGACATCATGATCATGGCCTCGACCGAGTTCGCCGAGGTCTACGAGCCCTTCGTCAAGGGGCGCGGCGCCTCCTCGACCATGCCGCAGAAGCGCAACCCGATCTCCTCGGAGCTGATGCTTGCGGCGTCCAAGGCGGTGCGCCAGCACGCCGGCCTGATGCTCGACGCCATGGTGCAGGATTTCGAGCGTGCCACCGGCCCCTGGCACGCGGAATGGATGGCGATCCCGGAAAGCTTCGTGCTGACCGCCGGCGCGCTGCACCAGGCGAAGTTCGCGCTCGCAGGCCTCATCGTGGACGAGGCGAAGATGAACGACAATCTCGCCATCAGCCGCGGCCTGATTGTGGCCGAAGCGGTCATGATGGGCCTCGCCCCGCAGATCGGCCGGCAGGAGGCGCATGACGTCGTCTATGACGCCTGCCGTCAGGCCAACGAGAAGGGAATGAGCCTTGCTGATGCGTTATCCGCAGATTCACGGATATCGAGCCGCATCGATCGCGCCACAATCGAGGCGCTCACCTCACCGAAAAATTACCTCGGGCTCGCGCCTGCCATGGTCGACCGGGTGCTGGCATCGGCAACGCGTTGAAAACCAAAATGCGTGAAACCGCGTATCTTTCCAAGGCCGCAAGACGCTCGCATACTTGTGTCTCGCGGTGCTAGGTTTAAATTGAGTGAGCGACTTTCGGCAGAGGGCCCGGTATGACTGACCAACGCAATACTTCCACTCCCATCGATCCCGCGAAGCTCGACCGGTTGGCCGAGGTGGCGGTGAAGGTGGGCCTGGGCTTGCGGCCGGGACAGGATCTGCTTCTGACGGCGCCCGCAATCGCGCTGCCGCTGGTGCGGCGGATCGCCGTGCATGCCTACAAGGCCGGCGCCGGCCTCGTGACGCCGATCCTGTCGGACGAGGAGATGACGCTGGCGCGCTACCGCCACGGCCACGACAGCAGTTTCGATCGTGCCGCCAGCTGGCTCTACGAGGGCATGGCCAAGGCGTTCTCGGACAACACCGCACGGCTCGCCATCGTCGGCGACAACCCGATGTTGCTGTCGGGCGAAGATCCTTCCAAGGTCGCGCGCGCCAGCAAGGCCAATTCAATGGCCTACCAGCCCGCGCTGGAAAAGATCGTCAATTTCGACACCAACTGGAACATCATTGCCTATCCGAGTCCGTCCTGGGCCAAGCAGGTGTTCCCGAACGATCCGGAAGATATCGCCATCGGCAAGCTCGCGGATGCGATCTTCGCAGCGTCCCGGGTCGATCGCGAGGACGCGATCAGCAATTGGGAGAGCCACAATGCGGTGCTGCGCGAGCGCACCAACTGGCTCAACGGCCAGCGCTTCCGCGCGCTTCAGTACTCGGGTCCCGGCACCGATCTCACCATTGGCCTTGCCGACGGACACGAATGGGAAGGCGGCGCCTCGCTCTCCAAGAACGGCATCAGCTGCAACGCCAATATCCCGACCGAAGAGGTCTTCACCACGCCGCATTGCCGCCGCGTCTACGGCCATGTCGTGAGCTCGAAGCCGCTGTCCTACCAGGGCACGCTGATCGACAACATCGCGGTGCGGTTCGAGGACGGCAAGATCGTCGACGCCAAGGCCTCGCGCGGCGCCGAGGTGCTGAACAAGGTGCTCGATACCGACGAGGGCGCGCGGCGCCTCGGCGAAGTGGCCTTGGTGCCGCATTCCTCGCCGATCTCGCAGAGCGGGCTGTTGTTCTACAACACGCTGTTCGACGAGAACGCGGCCTCGCATATCGCGCTCGGCCAGTGCTATTCGAAATGCTTCGTCAACGGCGCCCAGCTCACGCCGCAGCAGATCGCGGCGCAAGGCGGCAACCAGAGCCTGATCCATATCGACTGGATGATCGGCTCGGCCGAGACCGACATCGACGGCATCTTGGCCGACGGCAGCAAGGTGCCCGTCTTCCGCAAGGGCGAATGGGCGAAGTAGCCTTCACCTCTCCCGTAGGGAGAGGTCGGATCGCATCGATAGATGCGATCCGGGTGAGGGGTTTACGGTCTCACCGAACGCCGCGGCCCCTCACCCGGATTGCTGCGCAATCCGACCTCTCCCCGCTGGGGAGAGGTAAGGATCGGCCTATAGACTTCAGGAGACTCACGTGAAGCGCGCTCTCACGCCGCCGCGTTGCGCAGCGTTGGGTTGTTGTCGATGCTGAAGCGGTTGAACAGCGTCGTGAACGGGCTGCCGTCGGTGGCTCGCACGATCGCGTCGGACGCCGCCACCGCCTCGTAGAGCGCGCCGATCGGATCGTCCGCCCCCGGCAGTGCGAGCGCGCCGCGGATGTCTTCGCGGGCCTCGTTGACCTCGTCCTCGTCGTCGAGCGTCGCCTCCAGCGCATCCGCCGCGCGCCGCATTTCGGCAAGGTCGCCGCCCCCGGAGAATTTGAGGATGTCGCGCCAGTAGGGGCGGGCGAGGACGAGCTGGATGAATGCTTCAAAGCTCTTCGCGATGATGCCCGCGCGGCCCTCCGATGACACATAGAGCACAGTCTGCGACGGCAGCAGCACGAACGCGCTGCCGGAGCCGTCACTGCCGACGTGCCGAGGGCCTTCGACGCCGTCGATGGTGAACCAGTGCTCCTCGTCCGGCGCGAAGGAGACATCGAGACTGCGGAGCCTGGCGACGACCTCGCTGTTGGCTGTCAGAATCTCGGGCGTGAGGGGCATCGGTGCGGCTCCTTCCCAATACTTTGCGCACTTTGTCGCACCCCGGACAGGATCGGTTCATGTGTGCGAATTCGCAGAGGAAATCGTGACGTTAACCGTTTCGCAGCTGCAACTCAGGGCTGATTGTCGAGCCCCGCGTAAGAAAGAATTAAAAACCGGCAACTAGCGTCCCAGCTTCTTTCGAAAACAATCCGGGCCGAGGCCCGGTCATTCATATTATATCTCCTGGGGAAGCAGATGTCGCGCGCATTGATTGAAATTGGTAGTTGCAATGTCGACCTCGAGCTGCGGCCGATCGAGCCGTCCTGGATCATCGAGGGCAATCCGGTATCCCGCTCTCGCGTCCTGTCGACCAGCGCCGACGGCACCGCGCAGACGATCATCTGGCATTGCACCGAAGGCCGCTTCAACTGGTACTACGACATCGACGAGACGATCATGATCATGGAAGGATCGATCGTGCTCGAAAGCGACGGCATGCCGCCCAAGCGCTACGGCCCCGGCGACGTCATTTTCTTCCGCGACGGCGCGCATGCCAAATGGCATGTCGAAGGCCACGTCAAGAAGATCGCCTTCTGCCGCAAGACCAATCCGGTGATGATCGGTTTCCTGATCCGCGTCGTCAACAAGCTGAAGAAGATCTTCACCCCCACCGGCGAGCGCCGCCCGGCCTCGTTGATGGGCGCCGGCTAGAGCTCGCAAGCGCGTTTCAAGGACGCTTCCCAGCGGCCACGACGAAGAGGGGTCGGGATCAATGTCCCGGCCCCTCTTTTCGTCATGACGGCAGCTCGAGCCGGTAGACGTCGATCGCGGTCTGCGAGAACAACGCCGTCTTTTCGGCCTCGCTCAGCTTTGAGGTGATACGCTTGAAGGCGTTGAAGATCACCTGGTAGCTGCACTGGCCCTTGTCCGGGGGGAAATTGCTTTCGAACATCGCGCGCTTCGGGCCGAACGCCTCGATGCACGTCTCGACATAGGGCCGCCAGGCCGTGGCAAGCTGCTCGGATGTCGGCGGCCTCTCGCGCAAATGGAAGTCGTAACCAAGCAGGCACATCGCGAGACCACCGAGCTTCACCACCACGTTCTCGCATCTCGCGATCTCCCGGATCGAGACGCGCCATTGCGCAAACACCTCCTCGCGCCGCCCTGCGAAGCGGCCGGTTCCGACCGGGCCGCCGCAATGGTCGAGCACGATCCTGGTGTCGGGGAAGGCGTGCGCCAGCGCTGTGAGCTCGCCGATCTGCGGATGGAACAGCCAGGCATCGAAGCTGAGTTTGAGGGGCGCGAGGCAGGCAAAACCTTTGCGGAAGGTCGGGTCCTGCAACAATCCCTTCGGCCTGTTCGCATACATGCCCGCGACGACAGGATCTTCGTCCCAGGCCGAGGAATGCCGGATGCCGCGAAAGCGGCCGTTGCCTGCGGCGATCTCGGCTTCCAGCACGCCCTTTGCGGCGTCGCCGAGCAGCAGATTGGCGTGGCTGACGATGCCGGCGCAGATCGCGGCCTTGCCGTAGCCACCGCTCGCACTCATGGCGGCGACGCCGTTGGCGAACTCGACCTCGCCCACGGGGCGGAATGCTTCCGGCCCATGCGCGCGATACATCGAACGGCAGTCGACATAGACGGTGGCGATGACGTTGTGACCGGAGGCGATATCGGCGGCCATCTCCTCGATCAGATAGCGGTGCCCGCGATTCCACAGATGGTGATGGGGATCGACGATCGGCCGCAAGGGATCGATGATCTCCTCCCGATGCAGCGCGAGCCAGTCCTCGCGCGGATCGACGAACAGCCCGCTCGTGTTTGCGGGCATACCGCTTGCTGCCATTGGCCTTCGCTCCCTGATTTTTTGTACCCGGAGCTTAGCACCTCATTCTGACGCACAGCAGCGCGCGTTGTTCAGAGCACCATGGCGGCGGAGGAGGTGCGCTCCCTCCCGCTTGCGGGGCCCGCCAGCCGGAGAGGTTGTTTGCCGCCCGATCGATCCAATCAATATCTGTTTGCCTTAGGCCTTGCGCCGTCTTGCTCTGACCTCGACCATCAACCGCCATTCCGCTGCCGTGGCTGGCTTGACCTCCCCACGCCAAAGGAAGGAGTCGCCGGTGATCTCCGTAAAGCTCCAGCGCGTCAGGTCGCCGGCTTCGGTCGTGCCTTCCTGCACGATGTCGTCGCCACGGGGACGGCCGATCTGTTGCCTGAACACGCGGCGGCCCGGATCGAACCAGGAAATCCGCCACGCATCGATACCCGGATCGTAAACGCGCAGTGTCGTGCCATACCAATTGCCGGCGATCGGAAAGGCCGCACCGCCCGCCGGCCGGGGAGTGATCCAGACGTCCTGCACCGCGCGGCCTTCGAGCACCCAGCCGAAATGGATCTCGCCCGGCGCGGTGTGGCTCGTTCCGTCCGGCCCATGGGCGGTGATCTCGGCGTCCCAGTCGCCGACGAAGCGGCCATAGAGCTGGAGCGCCGCGGCGTGTTCGGGATTGGGTCCGTTCGCATGCAATAGTCGCGCAAAGTCGGTCATATCGCTCTCCTGTTGCAGGGAGATCAGCATGACCCGCCAATGGCCGGCTTGGAGAAAATTGCGCTTCAGACCCCGTCGAGGATGATCACCGTCGGCTTCGTTGGCAGCGTATCCCGCGACATCCGGAACGAGCGCTCGATGCGCCGGTCGATCTCGAACTGCTGGCCGATCCGGCGCATGAAGTCGTCGAGCGGGGTGGCGAAGCGGTGCATCGGCAGCACCACCGAGGCGCGCAAGCGCTTGGTGATGTCCGAGATCCCTTCGAGCGACATGGTGTAAGTGCCGTCAATCGGCACCATCACGATGTCGAGCCGTCCGATCTGGGCGAAATGGCTGTCGTCGAGCTTGTGGTGGAGATGGCCGAGATGGCCGATGCAGAGGCCGGCCGCCTCGAAGATGAAGATGGAATTGCCGTCGCGGATCATGTCCGCGCCGACATCGTCGCCGTAATAGCGGCGGATATCGGTCGTGACGTTGCGGACAAAGGTATCGCCGATGCGCTGCGACACGATGGCCGGCTTGCCGTCGTCGCTCCAGCCGTGCAGCACGTGGGGAATGCGCTTGTCCGGGTATAAGGAGTAGTGGGTGCTGTGCGCCCGGTTCATGGTGACGACGTCGGGCAGCCGTCCGACCTGATAGGCGCCGCTATAATCGGTGGCGATGCGCAAGCCGCCGGGCGTGTCGATGTAGTAGGTGGAATGGCCCGCATAGGTGATCTCGACCTCGGCAGAGCCGGCGGCCGGCCGGAACGCGACCGGCATGGCCCGCGGAGCAGCATGGGCCATCGCCAGACATTCGCTGCGCTGTGGCTGCTGGGCGAGGGCAGGCGAGAGGAGCAAGCCGAAGAAGGCAAAGATCGTCAGGACCAGTCGAGGCATAACGCGATCACCCGTTGCGCATTCGGCGAGAGTGTATCGTCGAATTTGTGCGACGTCATGCGCCGCTACGGCAGCCGCGCCAATCCGCCGCTTGCCTCTACCAGCTTTACGGCCTTCTTATCGAATGAAATGAAGGTCTCGGCCCCAAGCCAATAGCCTTCATGAGCAATGATCCCATCGGCAAAATCGCCGCCAGCATCGAGGAGTGCCAACCCAGCCTCAGCCAGAGGCCGGTTGACGGCCACATTGGAGGCGCTGATGAAGTGCCGGATAGACGCCGCAATATTCACAGCGGAAGTTTTGTAGCCTCGCGAGAGGACCCAGGCCAACTCGCACAGTGCCGAGATCGAGATGGCCACTACGTCCGCCTTTTTGAGAACGGCTTCGGCTGCTTTGCTCTGTTCGGCATTATCCCCGACCAGAACCCGTACCAGGACATTGGTGTCTGGTGTGATCTTCATCGCTTGCCGGACCAGCCGTCAGCTATGATCTCGTTCATCTCTTCGATCGAAAGCGATCGACCGTTCGTTTTCCCTTTCAGGAAGCCGAACGCATCCGAAATCTTTCCGGTGGGCCGAACTGCCCTCACCTCAACTCGACCCCCAGGGAGCTTTTCTATCGAAATCTTGTCGCCGGGATGCACACCAAGGTGCTCCAAAAGGTCTTTCCGGAGCGTAACCTGCCCCTTCGCCGTGACGGTGAGCGTGCTCATGGGATTCCTCAATCCTTGAGATCCTTCGATAAGTAAGGAAATTTCTCCTTACTTTCAAGGGGCGCCGCTCACTCCCGGCGCGGGCTGAACTTCCAAGTGATGGCAACGAGGCTTGCGGTGATCAGGCCGCTGATGAGGCCGGCGAGCGGCAGGGCGAGCAGCAGTGCGGCGCTGGCTGCCCAGCCGATCGAGGAGAAGGCCTCGGCGAAGGTCGCGAGCCGCGATGAGGTCTGCCGGCGGCGGAATTGGCTGCGCCTTGCCTGCACCCGGAACCAGAGCTGGATCGCGGTCGCCGAGGCCGCGCTGACAATGATCGCGCCGGCACTGACCGCGGCCTGGAATGGCGAGGCAAAGGCCAGTGCCGCCAGCAGCGGACCGAAGATCACGGCGATCGCGATCAGCACTACCTCGATCTTGGCGCGAATGACGGCGGACGGCATCAAGGGCGCGGTCGCGACCAGATCGGGGGCGTCCTCGCCCGAGATCGTCAGCCAGGCGAGCCCGCCGGCGAGCTGTCCGGCCGCCATCACGATGACAGGTGTGATCAGCGTCAGCGCCGCCGAACTGTCGGCAAAGTTGCGCCAGAGCAGAAGCGCCGGCGGCACAAGATAGAGCAGCTGCATCAAGGTCTGCGAGATCAGCCATGGATCGCGCCACAGCAGCGTGAATTCCTTGCGGCGCAGCGCCTGCTGGCGCGATCCGCCGCGGAACGCGCGCTCCTCGGTATGGACGCGGCCCGACGTGGCGTAGGCCGCCGCATCGATCGCCGTGTCGGCAAAGCGGTGCGAGAAGATCGCCATCACGCTGCCGAGCATCACGAGCGCGAGCGCCAGAATCAGCGACAGCGCCTCGTTGTCGCCCATCGCTGCCCGCGCCGGCCACCACCAGATGCTGTCGACGTCGGGGGCGTAGGCGGCAACGCTGCCTGAGGTCAGGATGGTGAAGCGCGACAGCGTGCCGTAGGACATGATCGCCGCGACCTGAAGCGCGATCACGAAGCCCGCGCCGATGATCGCTGCGAGGATCTGGGCGATCAGGCGCGTCCGCGCCGGGCCGATCAGCCGGAACAGGAGAATGGTGACGGCGATCGCGATCGCCGCGGCCGACAGGCCCATCGCAATGACGACGCCGAAGGCCGCGAGCCAGCGCGCGCCGCCGCCGATCACCAGCACGTCGATGAAGGGTGTCGAGAACAGCAGCGCGAGCACGGTGACGGTCAGCGCAATCGCGGCGATGCGGACCGAGAACAGATTGGCGAGCCGCGCCGGCGAGGACATGATCAGGTCGAGATCGGCGCGGGCGTAAAATACCCGTGTCACCGATTCGATCGCCTGCGACAGCATCAAGGTCCAGGCGAGAAAGATAGTCGCCGAAATCACGATCAGCGAGGATTTGTCGAGCGGCAGCTGCAGGTCGGCGAAACGGCCGATCACCGCCCAGGCCGGCAGGTGCAGCAGCGCGGCGAAGCAGACGAGGCCGATCATTGCCGCGCGCGCCCGTTTGCGCCGCCCGCCCGTCATCATGGCGAGCCATTCGCGCCAGGCGAGCCGCAGCTCGTGGCGGGCAAACCAGGACAGCGCGGTGGCCGAGCTCATGCCGCTTCCTGAAGCGTCACCAGCGCGATGAAGAGATCTTCCAGGCTGGTGTCGGCATGGCCGTTCTGCTGGCGCAGCTCGGTAAGCGTGCCTTCGGCGACCAGGCGGCCGGAGGCGATCACGCCGATGCGGTCAGCCATGCGCTCGGCGACCTCGAGGATATGCGTGGTCATGATGACCGTGCAGCCGGCGCGGACACGCGCGCTGAGCAGGCCCTTCACATGGCGGGCGGAGACGGCATCGAGCCCGGTCAAGGGTTCATCGAGGATGATGAGGCGGGGGTCGTGCACCAGCGCCCCTGCGAGAGCGACCTTCTGGCGCATGCCCTTGGAAAAGCCCTCGCAGCGCTCGTGCCGGTGCGCCTCCAGCCCGAGCGAATCGAGCAGGTCCTCGGCGACCGGTTGCGCGATCGACGGCGCGATGCCCCAGAGGCCGGCGACGAATTCGAGATATTCGAGCGGGGTGAGCTTGTCGTAGATCATGGGCTCATCGGAGACCCACGCCATCACCTGCTTGGCGGCGACGGGGTCCTGCAGCGCATCGATGCCGAAGATGGAGACGGCGCCGGCATCGGGCCTGAGCAGGCCCGCAACCATGCGCAGGGTGGTGGTCTTGCCGGCACCGTTGGGGCCGACCAGCGCGTAGAATTCGCCGGCGTGGATGGTGAGATCGAGGCTGTCGACCGCCAGACGGTCAAAACGCTTCGTTAACCCCACCACTTCCAGCGCCGAGTTGTCCGGCTTCATGACGGCCATACCATCCGGTTTGCATCGCCCGCGACCATGACCCGAAGATATTTCGGCACCGTGAATCGCACTGCCGCAAATTCCGTCAACCGGATTGGACTAAAGACAAGGCATCCCGACAAGTCACCGTTTGTTGACAGCGCGCGGGCGTTCAGGCTGAATTGATTCCGGACAAATGGCGCGAACGCGGCGAAACGACTGCGTAGCGACTGGACACAAGATGCGGCAAGGCGGCCAAAAGAACCCGCCGGATGCATCGGGAGGACGCGCGTCAATGCTGGATTTCGTTCAGCAGCTGGTCAGCGGTGTTGCGCTCGGCTGCGTCTACGGCCTGATCGCGCTCGGCTTCGTGCTCGTCTACAAGGCCACCGAGGTCGTCAATTTCGCCCAGGGCGACCTGATGATGCTGGGCGGCTTCTTCGCCTTCACCTTCATCGGCATGATGGGCCTGAACTACTGGATCGGCTTTGCCGGTGCGGTGGCGGCGATGGCGCTGTTCGGCATGTTGGCCGAGCGCGTGGTGGTGCGGCCGATCCTCGGCTATCCGCAATTCTCCATCATCATGGCCACGATCGGCCTCGGCTATTTCCTGCGCTCGATTGCCGGCATGATCTGGGGCACCGACGACCTGAAGATCGAGACGCCATTCAGCCAGGGCGTGCTGCGCATGGGTTCGCTGGTGCTCGCCTACGACAAGCTCTCGGTGATCGCGGCGACGATGATCCTGTGCACGCTGCTCTGGCTGTTCTTCAACAAGACCACGCTCGGCACAGCGATGCGCGCCAGCTCCGAGAACATGCTGGCAGCCTATTACATGGGCATTCCGGTCAAGCGCGTGGTGTCGGTCGTCTGGGCGATCAGCGCGGCGGTCGCGACCTGTGCCGGCGTGCTGCTGGCGCCGATCACCTTCATCCATTCCAATGTCGGCCTCGTGCTCGGTCTGAAGGCGTTTCCCGCCGCGGTGCTCGGCGGTTTCGGCTCGATCCCGGGCGCCGTGGTCGGCGGCGTGCTGATCGGCGTGATCGAGAGCATGGCCGGCTTTTACCTGCCCGAGGGCTGGAAGGACGTTGCGCCCTACATCGTGCTGCTCGCCGTGCTGCTGCTGAAGCCCGAGGGCCTGTTCGGCCTGCACGTCCGCAAGAAGGTCTGAACGCCATGCGCTTCCTGTTCAAGACCGACTACGAGGACGACATCAAGCTGTTCCCGCATTCGGGCTACGTCGCCACTTACGGCGTCCTGCTCGCGCTGCTGCTGATCGCGCCTTACGTGCTCTCCAGCTATCTTATGAGCCAGCTGGTCTTCGTCTGCATCTATGCGACCGTCGGCGTGGCGCTGTTGATCCTGACCGGCTTCACCGGCCAGGCCTCGCTCGGCCATGCCGCCTTCCTCGCCATCGGGGCCTACACCGCGGCCTACTTGCAGAAGTACAATGTGCCGTTCCCGGTCTATTTCCTCGCCGCCGGGCTCCTGACCGGCATCATCGGCGCGATGGTCGGCTTTCCCGCCCTGCGCCTCACCGGCATCTACCTCGTCATCGCCACCATCTCCTTTGCCCTGATCGTGGAGGAGATCCTGGCGCGATGGGAGAGCGTCACCCACGGCAACGAAGGCATGCGGGTCAAGACGCTGTCGCTGCTCGGCGTCGCCGTGCCGCGCGACAGCCCGACCTTCTATTACCTCTGCCTTGCCGTGCTGGTGCTGACCATCGTCGGCACGCTCAATCTGCTGCGCTCGCCGACGGGGCGTGCCTTCGTCGCGATCCGCGATTCCGAGACGGCGGCGCGCAGCATGGGTGTCAATGTTGCGCTCTACAAGGTGAAGTCGTTCGCGATCTCGGCCGCGATCACCGGCTTTGCCGGCGTGCTGTTCGCGCACAAGCTCTCCTTCATCTCGCCGGAAATGTTCACGCTGCAGCTCTCGATCGAGTTCATCATCGTGATCCTGATCGGCGGCACCTTCAGCCTGCACGGCGCCGTGCTGGGGGCGATCTTCATCGTGATGATCGATCCGTTCCTGACCTATCTGAAAGACGACATGCCCGGCATCATCGCCGGCATTGCCGCGACATTCGGGGCGGGCACGGCGATGGCGGGCAACATCCAGGCGAAGGTCGCGGCCTTCGCCTCGCTCAACGGCCTGAAGGGCGCGATCTACGGCGTCATCATCGTGCTGTTCGTGCTGTTCGAGCCGCTCGGCCTCTACGGCCGCTGGCTGAAGATCAAGCTCTTCTTCCAGCTGTTCCCGCTCTACAAGCGCGCCACCTTCAAGCGGCAGAAGATCTACGTGAAGTCGGAGCGCAATCGATGAGCTATTTCCGCGCCGAGAACCTGTCGCTGCATTTCGGCGGCCTCAAGGCGGTCGATGCGGTCTCGTTCGCGGTCGAGAAGGGCGAGATTCTCTCGATCATCGGGCCCAACGGCGCGGGCAAGAGCTCGATCTTCAACCTGATCTCGCGGATCTACCGGCCGACCTCGGGCCGCATCTTCTTCGAGGACCAGGACATCACGGAGCAGCCGCCCTACGACATTGCCAAGCTCGGCATCGCCCGCACCTTCCAGAACATCGAGCTGTTCGAGAATGCGACCGTGCTGTCGAATCTTCTGGTCGGCCGCCACCGCCATTCGACCACGCAGCTCTGGCAGGAGCTCTTGTTTCTGCCGAGCGTGCGGGCCAACGAGAAGGTGCACCGGCGCAGGGTCGAGCAGGTCATCGAATTCCTCGACCTCGAACCCTATCGCGACAAGCTGATCTCGGGCCTTCCTTACGGCGTGCGCAAGGTGATCGAGCTGGCGCGCGCGCTGTGCTCCGAGCCGAAGATGATCCTGCTCGACGAGCCGTCCTCCGGCCTCAATGTCGAGGAGACCGACGACATGTCGTTCTGGGTCCGCGACATGAAGAGCGAGCTCGGCGTCACCGTACTGATGGTCGAGCACGACATGTCGCTGGTCAACCGCGTCTCCGATCGCGTCATCGCGCTGAACTACGGAAGGGTGCTGGCGATGGGCTCGCCCGCTGAAGTGCAGCAGCATCCCGACGTCGTCGCCGCATATCTCGGAGCCTGAAGCAATGGATGCCGCGGCGACTCCGGATATCATCTTAAAACTCTCCAACATTGAGAGCTATTACGGGCCGATCATGGCGATCCGCGGCATTTCGCTGGAAGTGCCGCGCGGCCGCATCGTCACGCTTCTCGGGGCCAACGGCGCCGGCAAGACCACGGTGCTGAAGACGATCTCCGGCATCCTCGATCCGCAGAAGGGCGCGATCGAGTTCATGGGCAAGCCGATCCAGCGCATGGAGGCCGACCGCATCGTGCGGCTCGGCCTCAGCCACGTGCCGGAGGGACGCGAGGTGTTCCCGTTCCTCTCAGTGCGCGAGAACCTGATGATGGGCGCCTATCCGCGCAAGGACCGGGACGGCGTCGCTGAGGATCTGGAGCGTGTCTACGGCTATTTCCCGCGCCTGAAGGAGCGCATCAACCAGCCGGCCGGCCAGCTCTCCGGCGGCGAGCAGCAGATGCTCGCGATCGGCCGCGCCCTGATGAACCGGCCGACGCTGCTCTTGCTCGACGAGCCCTCGCTCGGCCTGTCGCCGCTGCTGGTGAAGGAGATCTTCACCATCATCCGCCGGGTCAACGAGGAGCAGGGCATGTCGATCCTGCTGGTCGAGCAGAACGCCAAGGTGGCGCTGGAAACCGCCCATTACGGCTATGTGCTCGAGATCGGCCGTATTGTGATGAACGACAGCTGCGACCGCTTGATGCATTCCCAGGACATCCAGGAATTCTACCTTGGCGCCAAGGAAGCCGGCGCGCGCGGCGAGCGGCGCTGGAAAAAGAAGAAGACGTGGCGGTGAGGACGAGCTGGCAGTAAGATGAGCTTGCCCAACGTTAAGCAAAGACCCGCCGGCAAGGCAGGCAGCGGGGGGAAGGCGACAAGGAGGAGACGCGCATGGCCGGACCGGCGGTGCTGACGGTCGCTGATACGATCGCGAAGAGCTTCTTGCGCGCCGCCGAGACGCGGGGCGACAGGCCGGCGATCCGCGAGAAGAAGTTCGGCATCTGGCAGCCGACGAGCTGGCGAGAGTGGCTCGCGATCTCGAAGGAGATCGCCTACGCGCTTCGCGCCGTCGGTTTCATGCCCGGCGACGTCGCCTCCATCATCGCCAATGCCGTCCCCGAATGGGTCTACGCCGACATGGGCATATTGTGCGCCGGCGGCGTCTCCTCCGGAATTTATCCGACCGATTCTGCGTCCCAGGTCGAGTATCTCGTCAACGATTCCGCGACCCGGGTGATCTTCGCCGAGGACGAGGAGCAGCTCGATAAGATTCTCACCTGCCGCGCGCGCTGCCCGAGCTTGCAGAGGATCATCGTGTTCGACATGGAGGGCCTCAGCGGCTTCTCCGACGACATGGTGATGTCGCTCGACGAGTTTCGCGCGCTTGGCCGCAACCACATGGTCGGCCGCGAGGCGTTGTGGCAGGAGATGATCGACAGCCGTGTCGCCGGCGATCTCGCGATCCTCGTCTATACGTCCGGCACCACCGGTCCGCCCAAGGGCGCGATGCACGCCAATCGCAGCGTGACCCACCAGATGCGGCACGCCAACGACTTCATCCCGGCGCGGGAGGACGAGGATCGCCTGGTGTTCCTGCCGCTGTGCCATGTTGCCGAGCGCGTCGGCGGCTATTACATCTCGGTCGCGCTCGGCTCCGTGATGAATTTTGCCGAAAGCCCGGAAACCGTGCCGGACAATCTGCGCGAGGTGCAGCCCACCGCCTTTCTGGCGGTGCCGCGCGTCTGGGAAAAATTCTATTCCGCCATCACCATCGCGCTGAAGGATGCGACGCCGCTGCAGCAATGGGTCTATCGCCGCGCCATCGGCATCGGCTACCGCATGGTCGATTGCCGGCTCGAGGGCAGGGCGCCGCCGCTGTCGCTGCGCATCGCCAACCGCATCGCCTATGTGGTCGCGTTCCGCAACATCCGCCGCATGATCGGGCTCGACCGCTGCCGCATCGCATTCACCGGCGCAGCGCCGATCGCGCCGGAGCTGATCCGCTGGTATCTGGCACTCGGCATCGACATGCACGAGGTCTACGGCCAGACCGAGAATTGCGGGGTCGCCACCATGATGCCCGCGGACAGGATCAAGCTCGGCTCGGTCGGCACCGCCGTGCCCTGGGGCGAGGTCGCGCTGTCGCCCGACGGCGAGATCCTGATCAAGGGCGACTTCCTGTTCATGGGCTACCTGAACCAGCCGGAGAAAACCGCGGAGACGATCGATCCCCGCGGCTGGCTGCACACCGGCGACGTCGGCACCATCGACAACGAGGGCTTCGTCCGCATCACCGACCGGATGAAGGACATCATCATCACCGCCGGCGGCAAGAACATCACGCCGTCCGAGATCGAGAACCAGCTCAAGTTTTCGCCCTACATCTCGGACGCCGTCGTGATCGGCGACAAGCGGCCCTATCTCACCTGCCTCGTGATGATCGACCAGGACAACGTCGAGAAGTTCGCCCAGGATCACGACATCTCCTTCACCAATTATGCCAGCCTGTGCCGGGCGAGGGAGATCCAGGACCTGATCGGGCGCGAGATCGAACAGGTCAACGGCAATTTTGCCCGCGTCGAGACCATCAAGAGGTTCTACCTGATCGAGCGCCAGCTCACCCCCGAGGACGAGGAGCTGACGCCGACCATGAAGCTGAAGCGCGGCTTCGTGAACAAGCGCTACGCCGCCGAGATCGAGGCGATGTATCGCGAGCGTGCGGTGGCGTGAATAGCTTTCGAAAAAGCGAGGGAGCGATGGCCCCGCCCTTCGCACAATACGGGCCCAAAAGGAGAGGAGACCTCAATGTCGAAGTCGTTCCACGCGTTCGGCCTTGCTATGGGCGCTATCGCGCTCACTTGTCTGCCGGCCGTCGCGCAAACCAAGATCACCAATGAAGGCATTTCGGCAACCGAGATCGTCATCGGTACCCATCAGGACCTGTCGGGTCCGATCAAGGGCTGGGGCGTGCCGGTCTCCAACGGCATGAAGATGGCCGTCGAGGAGGTCAACGCCGCCGGCGGCATCAACGGCCGCAAGATCCGCCTGGTGGTCGAGGACAGCGGCTACGATCCGAAGAAGGCCGTGCTGGCTTCGCAGAAGCTGATCGAGCGCGATAAGATCTTCGCGATGGTGGGACCGATGGGATCGCCCACCGTGCTCGCCGCGCAGGATATCCTGCTCGACGCCGGGGTCATGCAGCTCTTCCCGCTGACGGCGGCCGAGTTCACCTTCAAGTTCGATCCCGCCAAGCCGCAGGAGCGGCTGAAGTTCAACAACCTGCTTCCTTACGTCGAGAGCACGCGCGCGGCGCTCAAATACATGATTGAGGCAAAGAATTTCAAGAAGCCCTGCATCATGCATCAGGACGACGAGTACGGAAAAAACGTGCTCGATGGTTTTAACCAGCAGCTCGCCGCCATGAAGGTGCAGCCGGCCTCGATCACGAGCTACAAGCGCGGCGCCTCCGACTTCTCGGCGCAAGTCGCCAAGATGAAGTCCGACGGCTGTGACCTCGTCGTGCTCGGCGCGGTGCTCCGTGAGCCGATCGGCACGATGAGTGAAGCGAAGAAGCTCGGTTGGGACGTCACCTTCCTCGGCGCCACGCCCGTCAACGTGCTCGAGGTGCCGGCGCTCGGCAAGGAAACGGTGGAAGGCTTGTATGCTGCTTCGAACTTCGAAATTCCCTATGAAGACACCGCAAAGGGAAAGGTGAAGGACTGGCTCGTCAACTACAAGAAGATGTTTGGCGCCGACGCCAACACCCAGGCCATCATCGGCTACAATGCAGTGATGACGTTCGCGCATTATGCCAACAAGGCTGGCAAGGATCTGACTGGTCAGAAGATGCTCGACGCGCTGGAGTCCGGCGACAAGTTCCAGGACATCTTCAATTCGCCGCCGACGGTGTTCTCGAAGACCAACCATCTCGCGACCACCGTCACCCAGGTCCAACAGGTCAAGAACGGCCGCTGGGTGCTGGTGAAGGACAATCTGATGTTTTGATCTCTTGCCTCTCCCCGCTCGCGGGGAGAGGCCGCAGCGCATCGAAGATGCGATGCGGGTGAGGGGGACTCTCCGCGAGTCCAGTTCTCACCGTGATCGCGGAGGCAGCCCCTCACCCCAACCCTCTCCCCGTAAGAACGGGGAGAGGGAGAAGGAAGATAGCCCCTACGATCCCCCGCCTGCGGTGCCCGAGCTCACCGGGGCGAGCTCGTCTTCCCGGCAGCGCCAGCCATCGTCGGCTTTGACGAAGGCGAAGGTTCGCTGGATTCTCAGCCGGCGCGTGACGTTGAAGGCGTCTGCGGCGCGCTCCTTGTTGCCGGCTCCCGGCTGCGGACGACCCGTCGTGGCGTCCCAGCAGGTGCCGGTGCAGATGGAGGCGATCTTGCTGCACACGGTGAAGGGGGCCAGCACGGCCATCTCGATTTCGCCGGTGACCTGCGCCTCCTGGTCGCTCATCTGGCTGTCGAGCGCATAGACGCGGTTGATGCGCAGGAAATTGCCGCAGGAATTGGCCGCATGAATCCGCGCGGCGCAGAAATCGACCGCGTCGGTGTCGGGTGATCGGGCCGCGACCTGCCGGCCGAACACCTTCTTGGGATCGCCTTTCGCGGCGCGGATTTCGTCGGTCTTGCGCTTCAAATGTTCGGCGAGACAGTCCTCCGCGGATTCCAGCTCATGCAGCGGCACGTTCTCCTTGCCGACCAGATTGCATTTGCGGTCGCGCTCGCGTGTCCACCGTCCATATTCGGCGAAGGCAAAGCGTGCCGCGGTCGGGTCCAATTTGCCGATCAGGCCGAGCACCAGGCCATTGAGCTCGGTTTCGGCAAGCGCCAGCGTGGGGTCCGCGCAGATCACCGCGCCCGCAGCGGTGTTGGCCGCAAGGCAGTCGAAATCCGGATCGCGAACGATCGCGGCGCGCTCCTCGGTGACCTTGAGCAGGCACGCCTTGACCTGGTCGAATTCGTCCGGGCGGATCGCGGTCTGGCCGACGATGCCGCAGCTGAGGTTGCGTTGGCGGACCCAGATCGCATTCTCCTCGATTCCAGGCAAGCGATCCGGCAGGCGGGCGAGCCGCGCCTCGATCGCGACGCTCAGCTTCTCGGCGGCGGCGGCAAGGGTCGCATCACCGCAGAACAATTGATTGCCGGGGTCGCGAATCTGCTGGCAGTTGTTCCTGGAGAACAGCGGCAGCCTGTCGGCGATTGCGCGGTCGGATTGCGCCGACGCGGACGCCGCCGGCAATGCCAGCAGCGCAAGCACAGACAGCACGATGAACCGCATTCCAGTCGCCCCCCGCACGGAAGGCGCCATGCTAGCGTCTGGTCTTGCGCGGTGAAATGGGTTTGTGCGGAAGAGCAGCGGGAGGTCTGTAGCCCGCATGGTGCGCAAGCGCAATCCGGACCCGGTGCGAGTGGCAAGAGTCCCGGATTTTGCTGCGCTCTAGCCGGGCTAGGAGGCCGATTCGATCAACGCGCCTCGGCGGCCGCCATCGAGACCTGTACCGGCTCGTCGACATATTTCAGCACGGCCGATTGGTGGAGCACGAACAGCGGCTGATAGCTCCGCGTTGCGTCGTCCCTGACCATTGCCATGCGGCGATTGTCGAGCATGAGCCATTGGCCGTCGAGCTTTGCTGCGGCAATGGCGTGCGCCTCGCCGGCCCTGACGTCGCGCACCACGACCATGCGGAGGTCTTCAGAGGCAATTCCCGCCAGCCGCAGCGCGGCCAGCTTGGCGATGGCATAGTCCTCGCAATCGCCGGCGCCGCGCGCGAAGGTCGCAAGCGGCGAGCTCCAGAGGTCGGCGCTGCCGTCGTTGGCGGCATGGATGGCGAGATTGATGGCGCGGTTGATCTCGCCGAGCCGCGCACGGCCGTCGCGGGCGCGGGCCTGATCGACGATGGCGAGCAGCTCGAGCGCCGCGGGTGAAGCGCAATTGTCCCGGTCGCCGTCGCACAGCGCGAGCTGCACCATGTCGTCGTCGAGCTTGTCCTTCAGCGCGGACCATTTCTGCTGCAGGCTGCCGGATGAGATGGCGAAGGCGAACACGCCAAACGGTTCGGCGGATTTGCGCACGAGGACGCCGGCGCCCGGCGAGAGCAGCGTGCCGGCGCGAAGCTCGGCGGCCGATCCGAGCAGGATCAAGCCGCACATGACAAGGATTGCGCGAAAGGCGCGCGAGCGAGCAGCGGTCTCCATCTGACATCCCCTTCCCAGGCTTCGCGAGATCCCCCTCGATCTCGTCGTGCCGGGCTTTGTTGCTTTCGCGGAGATAGTGCGAGACGGGCCGTTTTGTTCTGCTTAACGCGCCCGGCAGGGGTCTCAAAACCGGGTGGCAGGCTGAATCGGACCCGCCCGAATTGCGTAAAATTTTACGATTCGACGGCTAGGAGAGCGTCGCTGCCGCGAAATGGAACCAATTGCAGGCAGAAGTTGCGACGGGCGCCGAATCTCACCTATGGCTAACGACCCGCTATTTCACGGGTTCTGTTAGTTAGGTCACAGATTTAACGCCGTATTTGCCGCAGGATGTTGCAGGGCATCACGAACAAAAGATGACGCAAGTATCTGTTCTACCAGTTTTACTTCGAATGACTTGGGGCGGCGGGAAATGCGTGCATCTAACCCTGTTTCGACTTCCGAATTCTTGGAATATGACTTCCGCTCCTCTGGGAATGCACCGCCCGGCGCAGGCTCTTACGGTCAAGTGACGCGAAATCACACAAGCAATAGATGGTTTCGCTAAGGACTTGGTAATGCTAAGCAAGCTTAGGTCGTCGATACTTACATAAATTTTAACCCTTTTTACGGTGCCCGGTTGAATTACGCTGGCAAATTTGACGCCGCGACGTCTTTGGACGGCCAGAGTTCCAACTCGCCCGTCTTTGTCCACGTCGATTCCTTTGCCGCCAAGCCCTTCATTGCCAAGGCGCATGGCCATGTGCCCGACGGTGCATTCGTCGTTCCCGACGCCAATCTGATCTTCAACGGCGAGTTCAAGCGTGCCGGGCTCGACCTCGTGCTGTCGCACGACGGTCACGAGTTCGTCGTTCACGATTATTTCAGGGGCGACAAGCGCGCCGCGATCGCTTCGCCCGACGGCGCCCACCTCGGCGGCGACGTCGTCAACGCCCTCACCGGCCACGTCCAGGTCGCCCAGGCCGCGCCCGGCGCCGGTGCGGCCCAGGTCATCGGTCACGTCACCAAGCTCGTGGGCAGCGCGACCGCCATCCGCAACGGCGTCTCGGTGATCCTGAACAACGGCGACAACGTCGAGAAGGGCGACGTGGTCTCGACCGGCGCCGATTCGACGCTCGGCATCACCTTCATCGACGGCACCGTGTTCGGCTTGTCCTCCAATGCGCGGATGGTGCTGAACGAGATGGTCTACGACCCCAACGGGTCGAACAATTCCTCGCTGCTCAGCCTGGTCGCGGGCACCATCACCTTCGTCGCCGGCGAAACCGCCAAGCACGGCGACATGAAGGTCGACACGCCGGTTGCCACCATGGGCATCCGCGGCACGGCGGTGCTGACACAGATCAACTTCGTCGTTCCCGCGGGCGGCGGCGATCCGCAGCCGCAGGCGAGCTTCCAGGTGCTGGTCGAGCCGAACGGCACGACCGGCTCCTACATCCTGTTCGACAAGGTCACGCTGCTGCCGATCGCGACGGTCAACCAGGCCGGCCAGATGATCCAGATCAGCGGCGGCAACGTCTCGGTCACCAATGCACTGATGTCGCCCGATGTGCAGAAGCTGATCACGGACGTGTTCACGCTGAAGTTCACCGACAACAACACCAACACCAAGCTGACCACGAACTACACCGACACGATCACGCCGTTTGGCCATGAGGTGGTGCTCAAGTCGGGGGCCGGCCCGATCGTCACCGCGACCTTCGTCAATCTCAATCCGCAGACGCAGGAAGGCCCGACCACGTCGACGCCGACGCCCGGCCGCATTCCCGGTCAGCCGATCGCGCAAAGCTTCGACCTCGGCGGCAACGTGAAGACGGCGTTCGCGCTGACCGAACGGGCGGACACCACCGGCGATACGCACGCCGACACGATTTCCGGATTGATCAGATTCCTCGATCAAAACCTCGGCGACCTGCCGACGGTGAGCGTGAGCCTCGCCGAGGCGCCGAACTACGTCTACAAGAGCGCCGGCCAGCAGGATGTCACCGGCTCGCTCACCGCGCTGCAGAAGCAGGACATCGCGGCGACGCAGATTCAGATCAGTGTCGTCGCCGACCCCGCCAACAACAATAACGGCTCGGCGGTCTGGACCTACACGATCCCGGACAAGGTCTTCGATTTCCTCGCGGCCGGCGAGACCCTGACGCTGACCTACATGGTCCGCGTCGACACCAATTTCTCGGTGAACCCCGAGTCCAAGTTCATCCCGATCACGATCACGATCACGGGAACGAACGACAAGCCGGTGGTCACCACCGACGTTCCCGTCATCACTTTCGAAGGCGGCACCAGCGTGCCGGGTGGCCCGCTCACCAGCGACGTTCCGACCTCGGGCACGCTGAGCTTCGATGACGTCGATCTCACCGACAAGCATACGGTGTCGGTGGCGCTGACCAGCGCGACCCTGCCCGGCGGCACCGTTCCGCCGGGTCCGCTCGCGGCATTCCAGAGCGCGATGTCGGTCGCGATCGCTGCGGGCGCCGACAGCACCGGTGACGGCACCGGCACCATCAACTGGTCGCTGGCCGATCTCCCGGTCTATCTCGCCGACTTCATCCCGAAGGGCGTGGTGCTGACGCTGGTCTACACCGTCACCGTCACGGACTCGCAAGGCGCGACGGCCCAGCAGACGATCACGGTCACGATCACCGGCACCGACGCGCCCGCCGTGGTCTGGATCGCGACCGACAAGGCGGGCGCGCCCTCCGGCGGCTTCTGGAAGGACGCGGCCAATTGGGAGACCGGGACCGTCCCGACCATCGATGACGACGTCATTGTCATCACCGATCAGCTGCACGGCCTGACGCCGTCCTATCCGGTGACGATCGATGCGGCCGCCTATGCGAAATCGCTGACGATGAACGATTTCGGCGGCCCGCCGCCGAAGCTGATCAACCAGAGCTCGCTGACCATCGCCGGTGCGCTCAACATGAGCGCGGACTCGATCCTCACCAACGCCGCGACCGGCACGATGTCGGTCGGCGGCAAGGCCGAGATATCGGACACGAGCGTGCTCACCAATGCGGGCCACTTGACGCTCGCAGGCGGCGGCGATTTCGCTGCCGGTACCACGATCACCAATTCCGGCACGCTGGAACTGTCGGGCGGCACCTTGAAGATGCTGGCCGACATTGCCAATGCCGGCGGCACGCTGAAGGCTGACGCGGGCACGACGCTGATCGTGGACAATGCGGCCGTCCACGGCGGCACGGTCACGATTCTCGGGACACTGGAACTCGACGGCGCCAGCTTGATCGAGAACGGCACATTGACCAATTCCGGTACGGTCAACGTCGAGGGCACGGTCGAATTTGCCAACGAGACGGTCTCCAACACCTCCGCCGGCACGATCAGGGTACTGGCGAATGGCTGGTTGACGATCGACCAGGGATCTAGCGTCGCCAACGCCGGCCACGTCACGGTCGATGCCTCGGGCAAGCTGTCGATCAGCGGCGCAACCATCAGCGGCGGCACGATCGACGGTGGCGGCAACGTAGACGTCACCGGCGCCAGCAGGATCGACGGCGGGGCGACATTGAGCACGAGCGCCGTCACGGTCGGAAGCGGGGTGACGCTGACGCTCGACGATGTCATCGTTGCGGGGACCGCGATCGCAAATGGCGGCACCGTCAAGATCGATGCGAGCAAGAAACTGACGCTCTCGGGCGCGAGCGTCACCGGCGGCCAGCTCAACGTGCTCGGTACGCTGGCCTCGTCCGGCGCCAGCACCTTCACCAATGCGTCCATCACCAACAACGGCCTGATCGAGGCGATCGGCGGCGTGTTGACGCTCGCCGCCACGACCTCGGCCGCCATTGCCAATGCCGGCACCCTCCGCGCCAACGGCGCCGAGCTCGATATCGACCACCAGGCCGTCACCAACACCGGCACGCTGGCCGCGATCAACGGCGGCACGCTGAAGCTGACTGCGATGACGGTGACCAACACCGGCGGCACCGTGTCGGTCGCATCGGGCTCGTCGCTCGATCTCGCCGGTTCGACCATCAGCGGCGGCACGGTGACGATCGCGGGCACGCTGGAATCGACCGGCACGAGCGCAGTCGACGGCGCCGACCTCAACAACACCGGCACGATCTCCGTGACCAGCGGCACGCTGACGATCGATCCCGGCCTGCTTCATGCCATCACCAATCTCGGGCTGATCGAGGCGGCGGGCGGGGGCATCCTCAAGCTCGCGACCGCGACCGTCAGCAATGCCGGCGGTACGATCGCGGTCGACGGCGCCTCGAAGCTCTATCTGACCGACGTCTCGATCAACGGCGGCACCCTGAGCAATGCCGGTCATCTCTACGGCGTCTCCGGCAGCAGCACGATCACGGGCGCGGTCACCAACACCGGCACGATCGAGGTGCAGGCCGGCACGCTGAACCTCGCTGGCGGCATCACCGGCGTCGGGACGCTGCTCGTCGACGACGGCGCGACACTCGCGCTGGGCGGCGCGGATGCGCAGACCGTCACTTTTGCCGGCGGTGCCAACACGCTCCGGCTCGATGCCACGAGCCATGATTTCACCGGCACCATTACGGCCGGGGCCTCGACCGGCGGTACCTTCACCGTCACCGGTGATGCCGATATCGCCAGCGCGAGCGGCGACGCGCTCGTGCTCGCTGCATCCGGCGGAACCAGCGGCAACCATGGCGACGTCATTCTGACGCCAACCGGCGCACTGACCGGCGCGGCCAACGGGCTCGTCGTTACCCAGAACGGCGCCGGCGACGTCTCGTTGACCGCAACCAAGGACATCACGGGCCTCGCCGGCAACGGCATCACGCTGCGCGACAGCGCGACTGGCTCCGGCGACATCACCGTCAACAATCTCACCGGCAAGGCGACCGGCACCGGCACGAATTCGGTCGGCGTTCTCGTCGAGAATTTGAACGCTGCCAATGGCGGCGACATCTCGATCACTCAGCTCGGCGGCGCGGCGGGCGGCGCGTATGGCATCGATGCAGCGACGCTGGGCCACGGCGACATCGACATCGACGCCGGTGGCTCGATCACCGGCGGCTCCATCTACGGCATCCGGACGCGCAGCTATGGCAGCGGCAGCCAGACCGTCACGACGGAGGCCGGCAGCATCGTTACGTCGGCCAGCTCGGGCATCGTCGCCGTCAATCGCGCAACGTCGATCAACGCTGCGGCCGATAGCAGCGTCACGGTCACCAGCTACGGCACGATCAATTCGGGAAGCAGCCCGAACCTGGCCGGCAATGTTCCGGCCGGCATCGAAGCCGGCTACACCGGCGCCACCAGTGGCACCCACGCCAATACCGGCGTCAACGGCTCGGTGGTCGTCAACAACCATGGCAACATCACCGCCGCGGCCGGTTACGGCATCAACGCCTATAATTACGGGAGCGGCGACGTCTCGGTGACCAGCTTCGCCGGCACCACGATCTCGGTGTCCGGGGCGCAGAGCATGGGAATCAACGCCGCAGCATTGAGCGGCGGCACCGGTGACGTCACGGTCACGCTCGGCGAGAATGTCACGATCTCGGGTGCGGCGAGCTACGGCATCAGGGCCCACAGCATCGACCAGGGCGACATCAGCGTCACCCTGGCGAACGGCGACAGCATCACCTCCGGCAGCTCCGGCATCGTGGCCGTCAATTTTGCGACGGCCATTGCCGCCGGCGTTGCGAGCACGATCTCGGTCGAAGCACACGGCACGATTCATTCCGGCACCACGCTCAACAACGACGGCACCACGCCGGGCGCGATCATCGCCGGCTACAAGCCCGGCGGAAACGGCACATTCTCGAACGCGGTCAACGGCGACGTGGTCGTCAACAGCGATGCGAACATCACCGCGGCTGCCGGCTATGGCATCGAGGCGTTCACCTGGGGTGTTGGCGACATCACCGTCATGACCGGCCAGAATTCACAGATCTCCGCCGCAGGCACCGCGATCGCGGCGTTCGATCATGGCGGCGGCGACGTCAGCATCACCAATGACGGTTCGGCCTCCGGGGCGGTCGGCGTGGCTGCCCTCGCCACCGGCGCCGGCGACGTCACCATCGTCAATCATGGCGACATCGGCAGCACGAGCTTCGCCGGCATCAGCGTCACGCAGAATGGGGCCGGCGCGACCGGCTCGACGCACATCACCAATTCCGGCTCGATCTCGGCTCCCACCGGTCACGCGGCGATCTACATCCAGGAGAACGCGACCGGCACGGCGACGATCGACAATTCCGGCACGATCGGTGCTGCGGACGCATCCAGCGTGACCTCGACGACCTATGCGATCGTCGAGACCGGCGGCGCCATCACGATCAACAACTCTGGCGACATCAATGGCAACATCTCCGTCGCCACGGCCACCTTCAACAACAACGCGGGCGGCATCTGGACCGTCTCCGGCACCAGCGTGTTCGGCAGCCTGTCGTCGATCGTCAACGAGGGCGATATCGACCTGCTCGAAGGGGCCTCGATTGCCGGGACCGGCCTGAGCATTGCGAACTATCATGAGATCGACAGCTGGGGCACGGCGACGATCTCCGGCGCCATCACCAACGCCGGTACGATCGAGGTCAACGCCGGGACCCTGACGCTGTTCGGCTCGCTGTCCGGCGCGGGGTCGGTTACCGTCGATGCCGGCGCGCTCCTGAAGCTCGAAGGCACGGTCACGCAAACGGTCGCGCTCGCCGGTGATGGCGCCGCGCTTCAGATCGACACGTCGTCCTTCGGCGGATCGATCGCGGGGCTGTCCGCGGGCGACACGATCGACCTGTCCACGATCAAGTACGGTCTCGGCACCAGTGCGGTCTATGTCGCCAATGCCGACCCTGCGACCGGAGGCGTGCTGACGGTCACCGACGCCGATGGCAACCACATCGATCTGAATCTGACCGGTGCCGACTACAGCAACGCCCATTTCGCCGGCAGCAGCGACGGCCATGGCGGCACCCTGATCACGTTCAATGCGGAAGATGATGCACCGGTCTTCACCGCGGCAGAGGCCTCGCCGAGCGTGAGCTTCTCCGAGCTCGAGAGCACCACCGGCGATCCGACGCTCGATCCGGTCTCGGGTGGGACGGGCGCGATCCATTTCACCGACATCGACCTCACCGATCGTCCGACGGTGACGAACGTTGCGTATGCCTTGACTTGGCTCGACGCCGACCACACCACGCAGCTGACGCTGTCGCCGGACGAAATCACCGCGTTGGAGCAGGCTCTGACGCTCTCTGCGACCGGCAACAAGAACAACGGCGCGATCGGCTGGAGCTATTCGATCGCCGACAGCGCGCTGGATTTCCTCGGCGAAGGCCAGACCGTGACGGTGGTCTCCACCATCACGCTGGCGGACCATCAGGGCAAGACCGATACGGCCGCGGTGACGGTCACCATCACCGGCAAAAACGACGCGCCGGTGATCACGGTCGCAAGCGGCGACAGCGCCGGCGCGACTCTGGACGAGACCAATGCGGGGCTGGACAAGACCGGCACGCTGACCCTGTCCGACGCGGACGCCACCGATCATGTGAGCGTCGCGCGCGATCACCTCTCGGTCTATCTTGACGGTGTGTTGCAGACCGACGACGTCGGCGGGCTGTCGAACACCGATCTACTGAACTATCTGACCGTTCCGGCCGCCGATATCCTGAACGGCACCGCCACCCACGCGCAGTTCACCTGGACCTTCAACTCGCAGGGGGAGGACTTCGATTTCCTCGCCGCCGGCCAGACCCTGTCGCTGCAATACACGATCGTCCCGTCGGATGCCGATGGCGCCGGCACCAGCAGCACCGTCACGATCGACATCGTGGGCAGCAACGACGCGCCGACGCTCGATGATGCGACGCTGGCTTCCGTCGCCGGCAACGACAGCGATCCGGGCGGAGCTGCGATCAGCAGTCTGTTCACGGACAAGTTCCACGACGCCGACACCGGTGCGACATTCAAAGCCCTCGCGGTGACCTCCGACGCCGCCACCACGGCGCAGGGCGTCTGGCAGTACGAGCTCGCCGGCACGGTTCAATGGGTCGATATCGGGTCGGTCAGCAACACGAACGCGCTGGTGCTGGGCCCCGATACGCTGATCCGGTTCGTGCCCGCCAACGGCTTTTCCGGGACGCCGGGCGCGCTGGGAGTCCACGCGCTCGACGACACCTATACCGGTGCCATCACGACTGATCTGTCGACCGCGACAATCGATCTTTCAGTGACCGGCACCGGCGGTGAGACTCCGGTCTCGCAGGATCTCACCACCATCGGCACGGAAGTGACTGCTCCCGCCGACGGCCCGGTGATCAACACCGAGAGCTTCCAGGTCGAGCATATCATCGAGAACAACTCCGACATCATCACCGATCTCATGGTCACCGGCTCGGCGGACCACGACTTCACCGTCACCATGTCGACGGCGCATCCAGGTCTTAGTCAGGTGGACTTCTATCCGGCCTCGGGCTCGCTCGAGGAGATCAACCTCGGTTTCGAGACCGGCGCCACCTACAATCCGACAGCGGCCAGCTCCGATCCTCAAGCCCAGCCGCCGGACATCGAGCAGATCACGCTGACTGTGACGGACCAGGCCACGGGGCTGTTCGACACCGTCCATTTCATCTTCCACGAGGCCGGCGACACCAGCCAGTCCGTTGCCCTGGAAGGCACCAGCGGCAAGGACGTCATCTTCGCGACCGATACGAACAGCACGCTGACAGGCGGGGAGGGCAAGGATCAGTTCGTGTTCGCGCCGGGCTTGTTGTATGACGACAACGGGCAACCCGTCACCGATTTCTCCCACACGATCACCGATTTCAAGGTGGGGCTCGACAAGATCGATCTGCGGCAGTTCTCCGACGTCGGCTGCAAGGGCGACCTCGCCATCGCCCAGCAGCAAAATGGCGACACCCTGATCACCTGGAATCAGGAGGTCTCGCAGCAATCCGGACTGATACAGGAGCACGAGTCGCTCCTGCTCAAGAACGTGGTCGCCGCAAATCTCCAGGCCAGCGATTTCATCTTCGGCACGCATGTCACGTGAGGACGTGCGGGTCCTATCGGCCAACAGGCGCGTAGCTTGACCGCGGCAAAAAATTCACCGTCTACCACCGTCAGGGAATAGCCAATCGCGGGCCGAGGCTCCATGATCGGTGCGCCCGGCGTGGTGCGGGGCGGGAAGTTCGGCTGGCATGAAACGTCTGAGGATCCTGCGGCGGTGGTTTGCGCGGAAGCTCGGCTTTGCGCGGCTGATGTGCCTTGCGCTGCTGGTTCTATTCGCCGTTGCGCGCCTCTGGGATCCGCCGCCGATCCAGGAATTGCGGCTGCGCACCTTCGACATGTTCCAGCTGATCGATCCCAGGCACAAGACGGCGCGGCCGGTCACCATCGTCGACATCGACGACAAGAGCCTCGCCAAGCTCGGGCAATGGCCGTGGCCGCGGACGCGGATCGCCGATCTGATCCAGAGCCTCACCAACAACGGCGCGGTGGCGATCGGCTTCGACGTGGTGTTTTCGGAGCCCGACCGACTCAATCCGGATCTGGTCGCGGGCCAGATGCGTTATCTCGACGACGCCACGCGCGCCAAGCTGCGCGGGCTGCCGACCAACGACCAGATCCTCGCCGAGGCGATCAAGCGCTCGCGGGTGGTGCTGGGCGAGACGGGTCTGCCCGATATCCTGGCCGAGCCCGACAAGTCACTTCCGCTCACGGGCGTGGCGACGGTCGGGGAGGAGGGTGCCGACCGCTTCCTGTTCGAATTTCCAGGCCTGCTGCGCAACGTGCCGGTGATCGAAATGGCGGCCGCCGGCCGCGGCCTGTTCTCGATCAGAAAGGAGCGCGACGGGTTCATCCGCCGCGTGCCGATGGTCATGCGTGCCCAAGGCAACATCATGCCATCGCTCAGCCTCGAGATCCTGCGCGTCGTCACGGGGACACCGACGCTGCTGATCAGGACCGACAAGACCGGCGTGCGGGCCGTGCGCCTCAAGGGCGTCGAGATCCCCACTGACAAGAACGGCCAGTTCTGGGTGCACTACGCCCGCCGGGATCCCTCGATCTACGTCTCCGCGGCCGACGTGCTCGACAACAGCGCGTCGCCGAGCAAGTTCGCCGGCAAGCTGGTGCTGGTCGGGACCTCCGCGGCCGGGCTCAACGACATCAAGACGACGCCGGTGTCCGCGACCATGCCGGGCGTCGAGATCCATGCCCAGGTGCTGGAGAGCGTGCTCAGCGGCGCGGTGATCTCGCAGCCGAACTACGCGCTCGGGATCGAGCTGATCGCGGCGCTGGTGATCGGCCTGCTCGTCATCATCTTCACGCCGAATCTCGGCCCCGTCCGCCTGGTGCTTGCGGGTGGGGCCTTCGCCGCCATCCTGGTCGGCGTGTCCTGGTTCTTCTACGTGCAGCACCGCCAGCTCATCGACTTCACCTATCCGCTGCTGTCGACCACCGCGGTCTATCTGACGCTGATCTTCGCCAGCTTCGTGCGCGAGCAGCGCCAGCGCGTGCAGATCCGCGGGCAGTTCGCGCAATACATGTCGCCGGTGCTGGTCGAGCAGCTGGCGCAATCGCCGGAAAAGCTCGTGCTCGGCGGCGAGGAGCGCGAGATGACGATCATGTTCTCCGACGTGCGCGGCTTCACCACGATCTCGGAGAGCTACAAGCACGATCCACAAGGGCTGATCGCGCTGATGAACCGCTTTCTGACGCCGCTGACCGACGTGATCATCGAGCGCAAGGGTTACATCGACAAGTACATGGGCGACGCCATCATGGCGTTCTGGAACGCGCCGCTCGACGATGCCGAGCACGAGATCAACGCCTGCGAAGCCGCGATCCAGATGCTGGAGCAGATCGACGAGGTCAACAAGGAGCGCGAGCAGGAAGCCGCCGACGGTGGCCACGTCTACATCCCGCTCAATGTCGGGATCGGTCTCAACACCGGCATCGGCGTGGTCGGCAACATGGGCTCCGACCTGAAGAAGAACTATTCGGTGCTCGGCGACAGTGTGAACCTGGCCTCGCGCCTCGAGGGCCAGTCGAAGGCATACGGCTTCCCGATCATCGTGGGCTCGCGCACCGCGCTCGCCGCCAAGGAAAAGTTCGCGATCCTCGAGCTCGACTTCATCATGGTCAAGGGCAAGTCCGAGCCGGAAGTGATCTACGCCATCGCCGGCCGCGAGGACGTGATGCATTCGGCCGCGTTCCAGCGCCTGCGCAACATCACCATCGAGATGCTCGGTTGCTACCGTAGCCGTGACTGGCAGGGCGCGCTGGACGCGATCGAGCGCGGCCGCAAGAGCGAGGACGCCGACACGCTGGAGAAGCTGTTCAGGCTTTACGAGGCGCGGATCAAGGATTTCCAGATCGAGCCGCCGCCGGAGGGCTGGACCGGCGCCTATGCCCTGCTGACCAAGTAATGGTCGCCGTCACCGCCTCCCGCAGGGTGGGCAAAGCGAAGCACGCCTACCATATGCAGGTGCATCGAGGTAAGTATGGCCGAGGGGTACGGCGCCTGGCGCCATTGCCCAACCAGAAGAAAAAAGGGCGAGCTGAGTGATGGACGCACAAGTGAAACAAAACGACCGCATCGGTGTGCTCGAAGAGCTCCTCAACGAGCGCTACTCCGTTCGCGCCTTTCTCCCTAAGGAGGTCGATCGCGCCATCATCGAGCACGTGCTGGCGACCGCGCAGCGCACGGCGTCCTGGTGCAACAGCCAGCCCTGGCAGATCATCATCGCCAGCGGCGAGGCCAAGGAGCGCTTTCGCAAGGCGATTTACGCCGAAGCCTCGAAGGGTCTCGGCGATGATTACGACTTCACGCCACCGCGCGAATATGCCGGCGTCTATCTCGATCGCCGCCGCGAGAGCGGCTTCCAGCTCTACAACACGCTCGGCATCGCCCGCGGCGACAAGGCGGCCTACGCCAGGCAGGCGCTGGAGAACTACAATTTCTTCGGCGCGCCGCATGTCGCCATCATCCACACCAACGAGCCGCTCGGCATCTATGGTGCGATCGATTGCGGCGCCTATGTCTCCAACTTCATGCTGGCGGCGCAGGCGCTCGGGCTCGGCACCATTCCGCAGGCCGCGCTGGCGCGGCATTCCGGCCTGATCCGCCGCCACTACGATCTGCCCGGCGACCGCCGCGTCGTCTGCGGCATCTCGTTCGGCTATGCGGACCATGCGCACAAGGTCAACAGCTACCGCACCTCGCGGGCGAGCGTGGCCGAGACCGCGACCTTCGTGGATGTGTGATCGCGCGCCGTGAGCCCGATGCCATCAGCGTCGGACGCGCGCGCGAAGACGGCCGTGGAAACGGCCGTCTTCCTCTCGTCCCGGTTCGATTGACGCCGGCGGTCAGCCGCCGCTGCCGCCGATCACGGCTCGCACGGTCTCGTCCGGGCCGAAATCCTCGGCGCCGTCGACATAGAGCAGCGCGGCGAGCTTCGAGCGGGCGCGGTTGACGCGGCTCTTGATGGTGCCGACCGCGCAGCCGCAGATCGAGGCCGCGTCCTCATAGGAGAAACCGGACGCGCCGACCAGGATCAAGGCTTCACGCTGATCCTGTGGAAGCTTGTCGAGCGCGGTGCGAAACTCCTCGAATTCGAGATGCGCATTCTGCGAAGGCTGGGTCTTCAGCGTCTTGGCATAGTTGCCTTCGGCATCCTCGACCTCGCGCCGACGCTTGCGGTAGTCGGACCGGAACAGGTTGCGCAGGATCGTGAACAGCCAAGCCGGCAGGTTGGAGCCGGGCTGGAACGAGTCGATGTTGGCGAGCGCGCGCAGCAGCGTCTCCTGGACCAAATCGTCGGCGCGGTCCGCATTGCCGCTGAGCGAGATGGCGAAGGCGCGCAGACTGGGCACGGCCGCCAAGATGTCGTTACGCAGGGAGTCCGTGAGAGGCATTAATCCCTCCCATTGTTGTTGTCGTTGGATCCGCCCTCATTTTCCACGTGGGGTGACGCTCCCGGCGCATCAAGCTTCTTGATCAGTTCTGCGAACCGATCTGGAACCCCCTGTCGTACGACATCGTCGTACATGGCGCGCAACTGGTGCCCAATCCGGGATTGAATTTCCGGAGTTAGGCCTCCCTTGCCGGGGGTCGTGCTTCTGCTGGCTTGAGACTTGAGATCTTTCATGACCTGTTCCACGTTTCCCCGAGTTAAGTGACTGTAAAATCGAGAAGTTTTCTCAACCGGGAGCCGTTCCCTGGATAGGCACAATTCCAGCTGCGCCAAAAAGTTCCCAGCTAGGCGGAACTTTTGTTGAGGTGAGGCGTAGACAGCCCAGCAGGGGAACCTGGGCCCCCCGCGTGATGCCTGACCTCAGGATTGGACCTCAAGGTTGGCCCGAAGACGAATGGAGTGGGGATGTCCCGTTCACAGGTAGTTGCTGAACACTTGCCGCTGTTGCGCCGGTACGCGCGGGCTCTGACAGGCAGCCAGGCCTCCGGTGACGCCTATGTCGCCGCCATGTTGGAAGCCATGCTGGGCGATCCGTCGGTGCTCGACGAGAGCCATGGGCCCCGGGCCGGCCTGTTCCGGCTGTTCACCCAGATCTGGAATTCGGTCTCCATCAATGACGATGCCGAGGTGACGACCCTGCCGATGCCTCCGGAACGGCGGCTGTCGAACATCACCCCGCTGCCGCGACAGGCCTTCCTGCTGCTCTCGCTCGAGGGCTTTTCCGAAGAGGAAGTCGCCTTCATTCTCGGCACCGACGTCGCCGAGACGCGCCGTCTTGCCGACGCAGCCGGACGCGAGATGGCCGCCGAGATCGCCACCGACGTGCTGATCATCGAGGACGAGACCTTCATCGCCATGGATCTCGAGAGCCTCGTTAAGAATCTCGGCCATAACGTCGTCGGCGTCGCCCGCACCCATGCCGATGCGGTGGCGCTGGCCAAGAACAGGCGGCCCGGCCTGATCCTCGCCGATATCCAGCTTGCCGACGGCTCGTCGGGCCTGGACGCCGTCAACGAGCTGCTGCGCACCTTCGAAGTGCCGGTGGTGTTCATCACCGCCTACCCGGAGCGCTTCCTCACCGGCGAGCGTCCCGAGCCGGCGTTCCTGATCTCAAAGCCGTTCCAGCCCGCGATGGTGTCTGCGGTGGCGAGCCAGGCCCTGTTCTTCCAGCGCAACTCGCGCAACCGTACGCCGAAGGCGCCGGCGGCGTAACAAGGCACTAGCGGCTTGCCGATTGGCGAGTTTGGTCCGGCGTGCCGCGAGGCACGCCGGATTTTTCATGCCGCCCGCCCGCTTGACGGGCGCTGAATTCGCCGCCCATAGCTGATGCCGCAGCTGCGCGTGCGACCACCCCAATCGGAGACGGGCCCATGGACCAGCAACTCCTCGACCGTCTCGCCATCCGCGACCTCGTCGAGAACTGGGCGGTGTGGCGCGATGCGGGCGATTGGGAGCGCTTTGCCACGGTCTGGCACGAAGAGGGCTGGATGTCCGCGACCTGGTTTCAGGGGCCGGCGCGGGATTTCATGCGCGTCAGCCAGGAGGGGTTTGCCAAGGGGGTGCGCATCCTGCATTTCCTCGGTGGCACCAGCATCGATCTCGCCGGTGAGCGGGCCATCGCGCAGACCAAGATGACGATCTCGCAGCGCGGCCTCGTGCACGACGTGCTCTGCGACGTCGTCTGCACCGGACGCTTCTACGATTTCCTGGAGAAGCGGCATGACCCATCAGGTATTGGCAAATGGGGCATCGTCCGTCGCCAGCCGATCTACGAGAAAGACCGGATCGATCCGGTCGATCCCGCCGCGACGCTTCGCCTCGACCAGACAGCGCTCGCTGCACTCCCCGAAGGCTACCGCCACCTCGCCTACATGCAGGACCTGATCGGCTACAAGGTCAAGCGCGACATGCCGGGCCTCACCGGCCCTGAGGTCGAGAAGCTCTAAAGGGAAGGGCGCGAGTGGCTCGCCGGCAAAGGCGAAGTAGACGCCAGACAAAAGTAAGGCGCGACTGGCATCACCACAGTCGCGCCCTACGTCGCCGGCTTATGGGGCAGGGGGGAATAGCCGGCTGCTGAGACGACTCCTGTGCGCGAAAGTCGTTCCACACGTCGCGAAATATTTTGCCGGTCTGCTGCATTTTTCGCACACGGTTAAGTGATCGTAACGGCCAAGAACCCCCGGTCCTTCGGCGGAGTTGTTCCCGCGATCGCCATGGGGCGAGGGATCGACAGCCATGTCACAGATTCAAAAGGTTTTTTTGAGCGCCATCGCGATCGCCGCGACGCTCGGGGCCGTGCAATTGGCCTCCGGCCACGATCTCGCCGACCGCTGGCAGGCGGTCGCCGACATCTCCAGCCACAGCTCCAGCATCGCCCCGGGGCACAACGTCAATCGTGTCGCCAAGGCAGACCGGCTCGCCGAGATCAAGCCGGCAGCTGTGCCCACCCGGACGGTGTCGATGCGCCTGAACGACCTCGCCGATACGTCGGTGCTGCTGCGGGTCCCCGCCGTCATCGAGACCGGCAATGCCAAGTCGCCGGTGCTGCTCCAGAACCAGAAGAAGCCCCGCAACAAGCCGACGATCGCCTGTGAGCCGATGGTCAGCTCCCTGACCGAGGTCGCAAGGCTGCTCCAGCCCGGTCGCTGCGTGACCTGACCCGCGCCGCCAGGGTGGCTTGGCGGACCCAGACTTCACATCCTCTTGATCCGCCGTTGCCTCGCGCTATATCCGGGTTCCCTCCCTTTTGTTTGACCGGGTAAGCGCATGACGACGTCAGATACGGCTGTGCATACGCAGCCTTTCCAGGCCGAAGTTTCCGAACTGCTGCACCTGATGGTGCACTCTGTCTATTCGGAAACCGACATCTTCCTCCGCGAGCTCATCTCTAACGCCTCCGATGCCTGCGACAAGCTGCGCTACGAGGCCATCGCAAGTCCCGCCCTGCTGGGCGAAGGCGACGCGCTCAAGATCCGCATCATACCGAACAAGACGACCAAGACGCTCACGATCGCCGACAACGGCATCGGCATGGAGCGGCAGGAGCTGATCGACCACCTCGGCACCATCGCCCGCTCCGGCACCAAGGCGTTCGTGTCCAAGCTGAAAGAGGCCAAGGACGGGCTCGGCCTGATCGGCCAGTTCGGCGTCGGCTTCTATTCCGCCTTCATGGTCGCCGATAAGATCGTCGTGATCAGCCGCCGCGCCGGCGAGAGCGACGTCTGGACCTGGAGCTCCCAGGGCGGCTCCGGCTTCGAGATCGCCCGTGCCAGCGACGAGGAGACGGCGCGCGTGACGCGCGGCACCGAGATCGTCCTGCACCTGAAGGACGACGCCAAGAAATATCTCGAGACCTACGAGATCGAGCGCATCGTCACCGCCTATTCCGACAACATCCTGTTTCCGATCGAGCTGGTGCCCGAAGACGGCGAGCCGCGCCAGATCAATTCGGCGAGCGCGTTGTGGCAGCGCTCCAAATCCGAGCTGACGGCTGACGACTACAAGAAGGCCTATCAGCAGATCGCCTCCGCCTTTGACGATCCCGCGATGACGCTCCACTATCGCGCGGAAGGCCGCTACTCCTACGCCGTGCTGCTGTTTGCGCCCTCGACCAAGCCGTTCGACCTGTTCGAGCCGAACCGCAAGGGGCGGGTAAAGCTCTACGTCCGGCGCGTCTTCATCACCGACGATGCCGACCTGTTGCCGGGGTACCTGCGCTTCATCCGCGGCGTCGTCGACAGCGAGGATCTCCCGCTCAACATTTCGCGCGAGATGCTGCAGAACAATCCGCAGCTGGCGCAGATCCGCAAAGCCGTGGCGACCCGGGTCGTATCCGAGCTCGAAAGCCTCGCCGAGAAGGATCCGGAGAATTTTGCCAAGATCTGGGACGCCTTCGGCGCGGTGCTGAAGGAAGGCATCTACGAGGATTTCGAGCGCCGCGAAAAGCTGCTCGCGCTGTCGCGCTTCACCACCACGTCGGGCGAGAAGCGGTCGCTGAAGCAGGTGATCGGCGATTTCAAGCCGAACCAGACCGAGATCTATTATCTCGTCGGCGACAGCATCGAGCGGCTGAAGTCCAATCCGCGGCTGGAAGCTGCCACCGCGCGCGGCATCGAGGTGCTGTTGCTGTCGGATCCCGTCGATGCGTTCTGGACCTCGATGCCCTCGGAATTCGAGGGCAAGCCGCTGAAGTCGCTGAGCCAGGGCGATCTCAACCTCGACCTGATCCCGCGTATCGACGAAAAGGACGAGCCGAAGAAGGACGAGCCGGCTGCGGACGAAGCCACCACCATCGCCGTGATCAAGGCCGCGCTCGGCGAGCGGGTCAGCGACGTCAAGGCCTCGACGCGCCTCACCAGCTCGGCCTCCTGCCTCGTCGCCGACAGCCAGGGCCCGAGCCGCGAGCTCGAGCGCATCTTGTCGCAGCAGAATCGCGGCATGAAGACCAAGCCGATCCTCGAGATCAATCTGCGCCATCCGCTGGTCACCGCGGTGACCAAGGCGCAGGCTGGCTCGACGGTCGTCGACGATCTCAGTCTGCTCCTGCTCGAACAGGCGCAGATCCTGGACGGCGAATTGCCGGAAGACCCGGCAGCGTTCGCGGCGCGGCTGAACCGGCTCGTCTTGCAGGGACTCGGCGGCTAGCGCCGCTTCGCAGCATCGTTCCGACCGGGGGCCGCCCGGGTCGTCAAACCGTTCGGCGCGCATCGGCTCTGGCGCTGCGCGTCCCACTCAACTTGACGTCAATTGGCCCGAGGAACAGTCGCGAACGACGAGATGATGTGTCATATGAAGCGACGTCACTATTCGAGGATTTCCCCATGCGCTTGTCATTCCTCACTCTTACCGCGATCTTCACGCTGCTGGGCGCAGCGGATGCCAGCGCGCAGCGATACGATCCGGCCTATCCCGTCTGCATGCACCGCTACGTCGGTGGCGGCCCTGGTGGCGGAGGCAGTGACTATTTCGACTGCTCGTTCACCTCGTTGGAGCAGTGCCGCGCCACGGCCTCGGGCCTTGCCGCGACCTGCGACCTCAATCCCTATTACGCCTTCAACGAATCGCCGCCGCCGCGCCGGCGTCCCAAGAAGGTGCACTAGGTAAGTGAGCCGGGCCCAAGCCCGCGACATTCTGCATTCTTTGCTCTTTCGACCTAGTCACACGCGTCGGCGCGCTGCCGGCGGGCGCGACCTTGGCTGCGCGCTGCCGACGACGGTTAATCGCGCCCTAACCGGGTTTTACCTTGTCTCTTAACGCCTGGGTCAGGGCGTGCGGGCTAAGCTGCCGGAAACCGCAGACCGCCCGAAAGAGTGAACAATATGACCACCGGCGTCATCGAGCAGCCGAAAGCCGCGCGCGCACCGTCGGCTTCCAAGATCTGGTTGAGGGCGATCGAGCTCACCGCGCGGATCGAAACGCTGCCGGGCCGACTGTTCGCTGATGTCATCGACGATTGGGCGCAGCGCCAACCGAACCGCGTTGCGCTGGTGGCGGACGAGGCAAGCCTCGATTACGAAGGCCTGTCGAGGAGGATCAACCGCTACGCCCGCTGGGCGCGCTCGGTCGGCCTTGCCAAGGGCGACACCGTCGCGCTGATCATGCCGAACGGCATCGACTATGTCGCGGCCTGGCTCGGCATCAGCCGTGTCGGCGGGGTGGTCGCGCTGATCAACACCAAGCTCGTCGGGCCATCGCTCGCGCACTGCCTCGACGTGGCAAAGCCGTCGCATCTCATCGTTGCGCATGCTCTGACGGGGATGCTGGACAGCGCGGCGCCTCATCTGAAGGCGCAGGCCAAGGTCTGGACGCATGGCGATGGCCGCGGCGAGCGCGCGATCGATGACGCGCTTGCCGTTCTTGATGACGGCCCGCTCGCTTCGGAGGAGCATGGCGACGTCACCATCGACGACCGTGCGTTGCTGATCTACACCTCGGGCACCACCGGCCTGCCGAAAGCAGCCAGCATCAGCCACCGCCGTATCCTCAATTGGGGCTTCTGGTTCGCCGGCCTCGCCGGCGCGACGCCGCAGGATCGGCTGTACGATTGTCTGCCGCTGTTCCATTCGGTCGGCGGCATCGTCGCGCCGTGCAGCATGCTGGCCGCCGGCGGCTCGGTGGTGATTGCGGAAAAATTCTCGGCCTCGCATTTCTGGTCCGATATCGTCCAGCACGACTGCACGCTGTTTCAATATATCGGCGAGCTCTGCCGCTATCTGCTCAAGGCCGCGCCCTCGGAATACGAGAACCGGCACCGCCTGCGGCTCGCCTGCGGCAACGGCCTGCGCGGCGACATCTGGGAGGATTTTCAGGCGCGCTTCGCCATTCCGCGCGTCCTTGAATTCTACGCCGCGACCGAAGGCAATTTCTCGCTGTTCAACGTCGAGGGCCAGCCGGGCGCGATCGGCCGTATCCCGCCGCTGCTCGCGCACCGCTTTCCTGCCAGTCTCGTCAAGCTCGACCCCGATAGCGGCGCGCCGCTGCGCAATGACGAGGGCTTCTGCATCGCCTGCAGCCGGGGCGAGGCCGGCGAAGCCATCGGCCGCATCGGCACCGCGGACGAGGGCGGGGGACGGTTCGAGGGCTACACCGACGAGGGTGAGACCGAGAAGAAAATCCTGCGCGACGTCTTCGCCAAGGGCGATGCCTGGTTCCGCACCGGCGATCTGATGCGGATGGACGACAAGGGATTCTTCCATTTCGTCGATCGTATCGGCGACACGTTCCGCTGGAAGGGCGAGAATGTCGCGACCTCCGAGGTGAACGACGCGGTGCGCGATTTCAGCGGCGTGGTCGATGCCACCACCTATGGCGTCAGCGTTCCCGGCGCCGACGGCCGGGCCGGCATAAGCGCGATCGTCGTGAACGAGGGCTTTGACATCAGCGCGCTGCCCGCCCATCTGGCGCAGCGCCTGCCGGTTTACGCCCGCCCGCTCTTCATCCGCATCTCGCGCGAGCTCGATGCCACCGAGACCTTCAAGCAGAAGAAGGGCGAGCTGGCTCGCGAGGGGTTTGACCCGGCCGCGGTCTCCGATCCGTTGTTCATGCTCGATCCGACATCCGGCGCCTACGTTTCGCTGGACGAGAAGGCGTATGCGGCAATCGCGGGCGGCACGATCAGGCTGTAGAGCAACCGAAATCGAGAGATAGGTCCAATTTTATCTGAATTGTCCAAGAAGCCATTTACTTCTGTCGGGTAAACAGACCGCCATGGGGAGGCGGTCATCAAGAGCCGCCGCAACAACGAGATCGATAACAAAAGCGAGCCAGCCATGTCGGTAAGATCAAAGGTCATTGAAGCGATCCAGCAGATCGCCAAGGAGCAGCACGTCACGCTTCCCGCCCTCTCGGACGATCTGTCCCTGCATGAGACGGGTTTTGACTCGCTCGCCTTCGCCATCCTGGTCGCGCGCCTCGAGGACGAGACCGGCGTCGACCCCTTCACCATTTCCGAGGACGCTGCGTTCCCCGCCACGGTGGGCGATTTCGTGCGGGCCTACGAAAATGTCCCCGCGTGAGATCTTTGCGCTTCGCGACCATCTCGGCGCTGAGCTGAAAGGCCGCACCATCTCCGATGCGCACGATGTCGTGTCGCTGACCGACATCCTGTCGCACACGGTTCTGGGCGGCCGGCTGCACGAATTGTCAGCCCGCGCCGTGCTGCTCAAGCTGTCGGACCAGCTCCGGTCCGGCCTTGCCATGATCGAGCTCGACGGCATCGCCCGCCGCATGCTGCTGTGTCCGCCGGACCTCAATCCGGCGCATCTCGATGCATTGATTGCGGACGCCGGGATCGATGCTGTCGTCACCGATGAGCCCGATCGCTGGGCTGCGTCCAACGTGCCGCTGATCGTCACCGCGCAATTGCCGCTTCAAGCCGCCGGGCCGGCCAGGACCGAGCGCGCCACCGAATGGCTGATGCTGACTTCGGGCACCTCGGGCGTGCCAAAGATCGCCGGCCATACGCTGGAAGCGCTGACCGGCGCGATCGTCGCCGAAGGCCCGGCACGCGGACCTGCACCGGTCTGGGCGACGTTCTACGACATCCGCCGCTATGGCGGCCTGCAAATCTTTCTCCGCGCCATCCTCTCCGGCGGCTCGTTGGTGCTATCCGATCCCCATGAGGCGCTCGCCGATCACGTCGCGCGGCTGAAGGCGCGCAATGTCTCGCATATCTCCGGCACGCCCTCGCACTGGCGCAAGCTCCTGATGAGCGGCTCGGCCGCGCAATTCGCCCCGGCTTACGTCCGCCTCTCCGGCGAGATCGCCGACCAGGCCGTGCTCGACGGCCTGAAGGCGGGATTTCCCAACGCGTCCGTCGGCCATGCCTATGCCTCGACCGAGGCCGGCGTTGGTTTCGCCGTCAATGACGGGCTGGAAGGCTTTCCGGCCGACTATCTCGGCAACCGCAACGGCGTCGAGATGAAGGTCGTCGACGGCTCGCTGCGCATCCGCTCGGCGCGCACCGCCCATGCCTATATCGGCCGCAATGCCGCCGCGCTCACCGACGACGACGGGTTCGTCGACAGCGGTGACATCGTCGAGCTGCGCGGCGACCGCTATTATTTCGTCGGCCGCCGCGGCGGCATCATCAATATCGGCGGGCTGAAGGTCCACCCCGAGGAGATCGAGGCGGTGATCAACCGCCATCCCGACGTGCGGATGTCCCGCGCGAAGTCGCGCAAGAGCCCGATCACCGGCGGCATCGTCGTCGCGGACGTGATCCTCGCTGAGGGCACCGATCCTGCGCGCGCGAAAGAGATCCGCGACCAGATCCTCGCGCTGTGCCGCGCCCAGCTCGCGTCCCACAAGGTGCCGGCGGTGCTCCGCTTCGTCGAGGCGCTCGACGTCACCCCGGCCGGAAAACTGGCGCGCACCGATGCATAACGTTCTGGTCACCGGCGGCAGCCGCGGCATCGGGCTTGCGATCGGCAAGCGCCTGGTCGCCGCCGGCTTCAACGTGATCGCGGCGGCGCGGCGCGAGAGCGACGAGCTCAAGGCGGCCATCGCTGCCGCGGACGGACGCCTGCATTTCCGCGCCTGCGATCTTGCCGTGATCGATGCGATCCCGGCTTTCGCGAAGCTCGTGCGCGACGAATTCGGCCCGATCTACGGCCTCGTCAACAATGCCGGTCTCGGCACCGAAGGCCTGCTCGCCACCATGCACAATTCCGAGATCGAGGCGCTGGTGCAGCTCAACGTGCTGTCGCCGATCATCCTCACCAAATATGTGGCCCGGCAGATGATGGCTGACGGCGCCGGGCGCATCATCAACATCTCCTCGATCATCGCGACGACAGGCTATAACGGCCTGTCCGTCTACGGCGCGACCAAGGCCGCCGCGACCGGCTTCACCCGCTCGCTCGCACGCGAGGTCGGCAAGCTCGGCATCACCGTGAACGCGATCGCGCCCGGCTTCATCGACACCGAGCTGACGCACACTCTCTCCGACGAAGGCCGCAAGCGCATCGCCGGCCGCAGCGCGCTGCGCCGGTTGCCGGAGACGGACGACGTCGCGCGCATGGTGGAATACCTTCTGGGCGACGGCGGCCGCAACGTCACCGGTACCGTGTTCACCATCGATGCCGGGAACACGGCGTAAGCGGAACCCGGCTGCCACAATTACGTTGATCGGGCGCAATGACAGCCAGCCGGATTTGGTCGTAAGATGCCCCGCAATCGATTGGGTTACGTCAATCGATCTGCCCTAGTCGAAGAGGAGCAGTCGATGGCCACTTCAAACATGACCGCTTCAAATCGGGCCCTGACGGAGCCAGTCCGTGTAAAGCCGGATGAGGTTCGCTGTCCGCCGATGTCGCATCAGAATTCCGGCGCTCACGGTCACGAGATGTATCCGCAGCAATTCGTGCGTCTCGTCGGCTGCCACGACGTCCCTGCATCCCGGCTGCGCAAGCGCGAGGACGAGCAGCTGCACTAGCCGCTCACGGCCGCTGCTTCGGCAAGTCGATTCGTTCGTGTGAAAATTCCGGCGGCCCTCAACCTCTTGGAGCCGACCGTCGATAGCCGCTCTCCCCGGGCGGTCGTTTGATGCCGATCAATGATCCCGTCGCGCCATTGCAACGCGGCCGCATCTTGTTGTCCGGGCCGGTTTCGGCCAATGATCGAAAGCGGGTGCCGGCCAGCGAACCCGGATCGATCCTGCCACGTATTTTGTTTCGCGTTCCAACCATCCGGTAATCCCGATGAGCTCAGGCGAGTCCTTCTATTGCGGCATTCCCGTCTTCCGAGGCTTCACCAGCCTGATGGATCCCGCACTCTATGCGCCGCTGCCGGACGACTGGAGCATCGGTGTGGCCGATATCGTCGATTCGACCAAGGCGATCGCGGCGCAGCGCTACAAGGCCGTGAACATGGCGGGCGCCGCCGTGATCGCGGCGGTAACCAATGCGCTGCAGGGGCGGGAATTCCCCTTCGTGTTCGGCGGCGACGGCGCCAGCTTCGCGGTGGCGCCTGACGATGTCGAACTTGCCCGCGAGGCGCTGGCGGCGACCGCGACCTGGGTGCGGGAAGACCTCGATCTGACCATGCGCGTCGCATTGGTGCCGGCCAGCGTCATTCGCGCACAGGGCCTCGACGTGCGCGTCGCCCGGTTCGGGCCGTCGCCCAATCTGTCCTATGCGATGTTCTCGGGCGGCGGGCTCGCCTGGGCCGACGCCGCGATGAAGCGCGGCGAGTTTGCCGTCGAGGAGGCGCCCGCCGGCACGCAGCCGGACCTCTCGGGCCTGTCGTGTCGTTTCGAGGTGATGCCGGCTGCGCGCGGCCTGATCCTGTCGGTGCTGGTGATGCCGGCGCGCGGCGTCGATCCGCCGGCCTTCCGCAAGGTGATCGAGGACATCATCCATCTCGTCGAGCGCAGCCCGGAGGGCGGGCGCCCGGTGCCGCCGCAGGGGCCGCCGCTGAAATGGCCGCCGCAGGGCGTGGAATTCGAGGCCCGCACCAGGCGCGGGGGGCCACTGCTCGCGCGCAGAGCCAGCGTGCTGGCCTATACGCTGTTCGCCTATCTCATCATGCGCTTCGACATCAAGATCGGCGGCTTCGTGCCCAGCCTCTACAAGCGCCAGGTCGTCGAGAACTCGGACTTCCGCAAATATGACGACGGCCTGCGCATGATACTGGACTGCACGCCGCAGCTCGAGCGCGCGTTGAACGATCGTCTCAAAGCCGCCGCGCGCGAAGGCATCGTGCGCTACGGCCTGCATCGGCAGGACGCCGCGATGATGACCTGCTTCACGCCGTCGGCACTGCGCAGCGATCACGTCCATTTCATCGACGGCGCGCGCGGCGGCTATGCCTCGGCGGCGACGGCGTTGAAGGCGATGATGGCAGCGGGTTAGCGGCCCGTGCGCGTCCAGGTCTCGCCGCCGCAGAGCGCGCCGACGCAGCCTTCGACCCGCAGCGCGTCCGCGCCAGTCAGGCTGATGTTGCTCGCATAGGTGCCGCCGTCGTCGGCATTGTAGATCTGGCCCGACCATTTGTTCGGTCCCGCCGGCTCCATGCCGCTGAACAAGGGCAGGCCGATCATCGGACGCCTGGCGAGCGCGGGATTGGGATTCTTGCTGTCGGTGGCGGGCTGGCCGGTCGCGGTGTCCATGGGCTCGCGCAGCCAGACGATGTGGCCGCAGATGCCGCCGCCGCATTTGCTGATCTTGACCCGCGCATCGCCCGCCTGGGTGAGCCAGGTCCCTTCGGCGTTCTGCGCATAAGCGGAAGGCGCACCGATCAGCGCAGCCAGAATGACGGTGAGAGCGGCTAATCTGAATGTCATGGAGAGGAGCCCTGGAATGGAGGCGCCTCCATAGCAGCAAATCGAGCGCGCGCAACGCCTGATGGAATCACATTCCTGCGTTCAGTTGCCCGAACATTTTGCCTGCGATCATTTGCCCCAGCGCGCGAAAGCGACCGAGGCGGCGGTCGAGAGCCCGAACACGACCATGGCGCCGCCGACCAGCGCGAACAGGGTCCAGGCCGGAGCCTGCGCGGTCATCAGTCCGATGCCGCCGATCGCGACGATCAGAAGCCGTGCCGTGGAAGCGAGCACGGGCCCGCCGACGCGTGCGGCGCCTTGCGAGGAGAAGTAGAGCGACACGCCCATGCCGAAGAACACGAAGGCTGGACCGGCCCAGTGGAAATAGCTGTGCGCGGCGGCGGTGACGCCGGGATCGCGCGTGAACAGCCCCACCCACAGCGACGGCGCGAGCGCAACGGCGAGGCCGATCAGGCCCACCGTGAGTCCTGAGGCCGCAGCCGCGGTCCAGGCCACACGCCGCGCGCGCTTCACATATCCGGCGCCGATCGCCATGCCGACCATCGGCACCGAGGCGATGCCGAAGGCGAAGGTGATCGGGATCAGCAGAAATTCCAGCCGCGAACCGATGCCGTAGCCGGCCAGCATCTCGGTGCCGAAGGTCGCGAGGATCTTTGTGAAGATCAGGATGGTGAGCACGGTCTGCAGCGGCGACAGGCAGGCCACCGCGCCGACTTTGAGAATGTCCAGGAACATCGCGCGCTCGAAATGGAAGGCGCGGAGATCGAGCGGCAGCCGGCTGCGGCCGGACAGGAGATACCAGAGGAAGAACAGCGCGGCGCAGCTGAACGCGATCAGCTGGCCGCTGGCCACCCCCGGCATGCCGAGTTGCGGCACGCCGAACAGCCCGAGGCCCAGCGTGCCGCCGAGCACGATCTGCAGCACGCTCGTCCCGATCAACGTCATCGAAGGCAGGCGCATGTCGCCGGTGCCGCGGATCACCGAGGCCAGCGTGTTGACGAGCCAGATCGCGACCGCGCCGGAGAACAGCACCTGTGAATAGCCGCTGGCCTCCTCGAGCACGCGCTCGCGTCCGCCGAGCAGCGCGAAGAAGGAGCGACCGAAGGCGAGCATCATCACCGTGAAGAACAGCCCGCCGCAAAGGCCGATGATGGCGGCATGCAGCGCCAGCGTCGCGGCGCGGTCGCGATCCCCTGCGCCGAGCGCGCGGCTGATCGCAGAGGAGACGCCGCCGCCCATCGCGCCGGCGCTCATCATCTGTGTCAGCATCGCGAACGGAAACACCAGCGCGATCGCGGCGAGCGGGATGGTGCCGAGCCGGCCGATATAGGAGGTCTCGGCCACCGCAACCAGCGTGCTGCCGACCATCGCGATCATGTTGGGGATCGCGAGCCGCAGCAATGTCGGCAGGATCGGCGCGGTCAGGAGGCTTGCGATGGGGGAGGCGACCGGCGCAACCGGCGGGACGGCATCTGCGGGGGCGTCGATCGTCATGTTCACCGGGCGGAATATTAAATGATGATCGACATATTATAAGAGAATGAGGCGGCCGGCGCAGCCCTGGCTCATGCAGGGCTCACCACGGCAGGCCGCATAGGTCGATCGTGCCCAGCGTCGGTGCGCGCACGATGTGGAAGACATAGGGCGCCATGTAGGTGAACCGGATCCGCCCTTCCGGCTGCTCGCAATAGACCTCGCCGTTGAAGGGCAGCCAGCTCCGGGCCTGGTAGAAGGCCGCGTTGTGCGGCTCGCAGACCAGCAGGGCGAAACGGACCGCCTCGTTGGCGCGGATCGTATGCACCGCTGCCTCGATAGCCGTGGTTGCATAGCCACGGCCGCGCTGGTCCTCGCGCGTGGAGACGCCGCCGATGCCGCCGACATGAACCTTCTGTCCGTTCCAGGTGATGGTGCGGAAGTAGATGCCGACGTGGCAGACGAGACCGTCCTCGGGCGTCTCGAGCAGCACGCGGAGATCGGCATTGGCCCATTTGACGTGAGCCCAGGGCTTGCCTGCGACCAACTGCGGTGCCCAGACCGCCTGAAGCAGCGGCTTCGCGATCGGCCACGAGGCGTCGCCGTTCAATATGTCGATTTCGATGCTCATGGCGTGGTCATCCACAGCTCCGTTTCGTGGCGCGCTTGTTCTGTCTTAAGCGCTTCAAAGGCAATGATATTTTACCACGGCCCGCAGGCCTGATCGACGGTGGCCGATTGCGATCAATTTGTGCATTCGGGCACGGCGCGCCCCGTCACGCCTTTTCGCAAATTCTGAGGTATTTAATGGCGGCGGAACCTTCTATAAGGGGTGACCGTTAGAACTCGTTCCCCACCAGTTGCGGACAAGAAGCCATGACCTTTACGCTGCCCCCACTTCCTTACGCCTATGACGCCCTCGGCCAGTACATGTCGAAGGAGACGCTGGAATATCACCACGACAAGCATCATCAGGCCTACGTCACCAACGGCAACAACGCGCTCAAGGGGACCGAATGGGAAGGCAAGTCCCTTGAAGAGATCGTCAAGGGCTCGTTCGGCAAGAACCCTGCGGTGTTCAACAACGCCGGCCAGCACTACAACCACATCCATTTCTGGAGCTGGATGAAGCCCAATGGCGGCGGCACCAAGCTGCCGGGCAAGATCGAGAAGAAGATCAACGAGGACCTCGGCGGTTTCGAGAAGTTCAAGACGGACTTCCAGGCGGCCGGCGTCGGCCAGTTCGGCTCCGGCTGGTGCTGGCTCCAGGTCAAGAACGGCAAGCTCGAGATCTCCAAGACCCCGAACGGCGAGAATCCGCTGGTGCACGGCGCCACCCCGATCCTCGGCTGCGACGTCTGGGAGCACTCCTACTACATCGACTATCGCAACCGCCGCCCTGATTATCTCAAGGCGTTCGTCGAGAACCTCGTGAACTGGGAATACGTGGAGTCCCTGTTCGAGAAGGCGTGACGATGTCATTCCGGGGCGCGCGAAAGCGCGAGCCCGGAATCCATTGTCCGTTCGGGTGACGCCCGATGGATTCCGGGCTCGGCGCTGACGCGTCGCCCCGGAATGACAGAAACAAAGGCGGTCGCAGGCGCGACCGCCTTTTTTGCTGTGCGGAATTGCCCTGCGCCGAGCGCGCACGGGTCTGTCATCGTACCGTTTGCATCGGGGGAACACGGCCCTTAATCAGGGCGGGCATCATCCTCGAGCGACCCAGCCCGTTGTCAGAACCTTCCCCGAACAATCCGGCGCCTGGCGGCGACGCGGAATCCGAGCCGCGGCCGGGCCGGGTCCGCAAGCCGATCGGCTGGTCGACCATCATCATCGCAGCTCTGGTGGCGGTGAGTGCGGCATTGGTCTGGCGGCGCGACGGCACCGACGGCGTTCTGGACATACTCACCCACGATCTCTCGCTGTTCTCGGGCATCCTGCCGCGCGTGCTCGCCGGCTGCCTGCTCGGCGCCTTTATCTCGGAAATCCTGCCGCACGAGAAAGTCTCGCGATCGCTCGGGCCGAAATCCGGGCTGATGGGCCTGCTGATCGGCACCGCCTTTGGGGCGATCCTGCCCGGCGGCCCCTTCACCGCCTATCCGGTGGCGAGCGCGCTGCTCGCGGTCGGCGCCGATTTCGGCGCAACCATCGCCATGGTCGTAAGCTGGACCCTGATCGGCTATGGGCGGGCGGTCGCCTGGGAAATCCCGATCATGGGGACCGATTTCACGCTGTGGCGGATTTTGATCTCGCTGCCGCTGCCCGTGCTCGCCGGCGCCCTCGGCCGCTTCGTCTACGTCAGGCTCTATCCGAAGCCACTCGCGAAGGACGACGAGAGTTGAGCGCAGCGCTCCTGATCGACGTTCTGCTGTGGGGTTCGGTGCTCGGCGTCGGGCTGATCGCCTTTCGCCGCGGCGCGCCGGTGTTCAAGGCATCCTTGCGCGAAGGCACGATGGACTTCGTCAACATCGTGCCGCGGATTGCGCTCGGCGTGATCGGCTCCGGCTACATCGCCGCCATCATCCCGCAGGAGGTGATCACCGGCTGGCTCGGCCCGGATAGCGGCTGGCTCGGGGTTGCCACCGCCGTGGTCGCCGGTGCGGCCACGCCCGGGGGGCCCGTGGTCGGCTTCTCCATCGGAACGGTCGCGCTGAAGTCGGGCGGTGGGATGCCGCAGGTGGTCGCCTATGTCGTCGCCTGGGCGCTGTTTGCCTTCCAGCGGGTGATCTTGTGGGAGATCCCGTTCATGCCCGCCCGTTTCGTCTGGTTCCGCTGCGCCGTCTCGGTGCCGTTCCCGTTCGTGGCGGCGGCGATCGCCATGGTGATCGGCAAGCCCTGAGCCGGGATGTCGGTCCAGCCGTGGACAGGCGTAATGTTATAATATAACGTCTGCAAATGGCTCCCGCCGCGTCCCACGCCCACCAGCACGACCATGCTCATGGCCACTCCCATGGTCACGGCGACGAGCATTCTCACGGGCACGATCACACCCACGCCCATGTCCACGATGCGGCTTCGCCGCACCCCGCCCAGGCCGCGCCCTGGTCGATCCTGCGCATGACCATGGCGGGCCGTCTCGCGGCCGCGCTCGCCGTCTGTGCCGTGCTGTGGGGCATCGTCTTGCTGGCGATGAGGTGAGGATGGCAGCGCTGCATTTCCACAATGTCACGCTCGGCTACGACCGGCACCCCGCCGTGCATCATCTCAGCGGCGAGGTCGCGCCGGGTGCGCTGGTTGCGGTGATCGGTCCGAACGGCGCCGGCAAGTCGACGCTGCTGCGCGGCATCGTCGGCATCCTGAGGCCGCTCGACGGCAGCATCCATCTCGGCGGGCTCGACAGCAGGGACATCGCCTATCTGCCGCAGAGTGCGGAGATCGACCGCAGCTTCCCGATCTCGGTGTTCGATTTCGTCGGCACCGGGCTGTGGCGTGGCACGGGCCTGTTCGGCGGCATCGGCAAGGCCGCGCGCGACAAGATACTCCGCGCAATCGGAGCCGTTGGCCTCAGCGGGTTCGAGAACCGCCCGATCGGCACGCTTTCCGGCGGCCAGATGCAGCGCGTGCTGTTCGCGCGGGTGCTGCTCCAGGATGCCAGCCTGATCGTGTTGGATGAGCCCTTCAACGCCATCGACAGCAAGACCACCACCGATCTGCTCGCGCTGGTGAAGCGCTGGCACGGCGAGGGCCGCACCGTGCTCGCCGCGCTGCACGACATGGAGATGGTGCGCAACCATTTCGCCGAAACACTGGTGCTGGCGCGCGGCCCGGTCGCGTGGGGACCGACGGCGGAGGTGCTGACGCCGGAAAACCTGCTGGTCGCGATGCGGATGTGCGAGGCCTTCGACGACAGCGCGGCGGCCTGCGCGGCCGATGATATCAGCTCGCGGGCGGCCTGAACTCCGATGCTCTATGACGCGCTGATCGGTCCGTTCACCGAATTCGAGTTCATGCGGCGGGCGCTGGCCGCCGTGATCGCGCTGGCGCTGGCGGGCGCGCCGATCGGCGTGTTCCTGATGCTGCGCCGGATGAGCCTCGTCGGCGACGCCATGGCGCATGCGATCCTGCCGGGCGCGGCGGTCGGTTTCCTGCTCTCCGGCCTCAATCTGTTCGCGATGACGGCCGGCGGCCTGATTGCCGGCTTTGCCGTCGCGATCCTCGCCGGTGTGGTCGCACGCTCGACCGGGCTGAAGGAGGACGCCTCGCTCGCGACCTTCTATCTCGCTTCGCTCGCGCTCGGCGTCACCATCGTCTCGATCAAGGGCACCAATATCGACTTGCTGCACGTGCTGTTCGGCAACATCCTCGCGATGGACGACCAGACCCTGCTGGTGGTCGCCTTCAACGCCACGGTGACGCTGCTGGTGCTCGCAGTGATCTACCGCCCGCTGGTGATCGAGAGCGTCGATCCCCTGTTCCTGCGCACCGTGAGCCGAGCCGGCGGCCCGGCCCATCTCGCCTTCCTCGCGCTGGTCGTCATCAATCTCGTCAACGGCTTTCAGGCGCTGGGCACGCTGCTGGCGGTGGGGCTGATGATCCTGCCCGCGGGCATCGCGCGGTTCTGGTCGCGCGATCTCACCGCAATGATCTGCATCGCCGTCATTGCTGCTGCGGTGTCGGGCTATGCCGGCCTCGTGCTCTCGTTCCAGACCCGCGTGCCCTCGGGCCCCGCGATCATCCTGGTGGCGACGGTGCTCTACATCGTCTCCGTCCTGTTCGGCCGCGTCGGCGGCATCGTCCGGCAGCTATTTCCCGGCCGGCATCTGGAAGCATGACGATGCGGTTCATCCTGCTGTGTGCACTGTTGCTGATCGCCTCGCCGCTTGAGGCCGCGGAGCGGCTCAACGTCGTTGCGAGCTTCTCGATCCTCGGCGATTTCGTTCGCAATGTCGGTGGTGACCGCATCAACCTGACGACGCTGGTCGGGCCTGACAGCGACGTTCACGTCTATACGCCGGCCCCTAGCGATGCGAAGCGGGTCGCGGCGGCGAAGCTCGTCATCGTCAACGGGCTCGGGCTGGAGGGCTGGCTGCCGCGCCTCGTGCAATCCGCAGGGAGCAAGGCGCAGGTGATCACCGCGAGCGCCGGCATCGCGCCGCTGAAATTAGGTTCGGCCGCTGATCCCCACGCCTGGCAGTCCATTCCCAACGCAAAGATCTACGTCACGGACATTGCCAATGCGCTGGCCGTAGCCGCTCCTGACGACGCGGAGTTCTTCCAAGGCCGGGCCAAGGCCTATTTGGAAAAGCTCGAAACACTCGACCGCGAGGTCCGCGAGGCCGTTGGCAAGATCCCAACCGAGCGGCGCAAGGTGATCTCCACCCACGACGCCTTCGGCTATTTTTCCGCCGAGTACGGTATCCAGTTCATCGCGCCCCTGGGCGTCTCCACGGAAACCGAGCCGAGCGCGCGCGATATCGCCGCCATCATCGGTCAGATCAAGGCCCAGAAAATCCCGGCCGTGTTCCTTGAAAATATCACCGACGATCGCCTGATCCGGCGGATCGCGGCCGAGACCGGGGCCAGGGTCGGCGGGACCCTGATTTCGGATGGTTTGACCGGCGAAAAGGGCCCTGCACCCACTTACATTGACATGGTCAGGCACAATATAAAGGCCCTGACCAGCGCGCTTGACCATTAGGGCAGGGGCCACCCCGCCTCGCGTCGCGCGAAAAAGCCTTGAAGTCCGGAGTTGTTATGTCTGAAGCGACCTCCCAGAAGATTCCCGTGACCGTGCTGACCGGCTATCTCGGAGCCGGCAAGACCACGCTGCTGAACCGCATCCTGTCCGAAAACCACGGCAAGAAATACGCCGTCATCGTCAACGAGTTCGGCGAGATCGGCATCGACAACGATCTCATCATCGGCGCCGACGAGGAAGTGTTCGAGATGAACAACGGCTGCATCTGCTGCACCGTGCGCGGCGACCTCGTCCGCATCATGGACGGCCTGATGAAGCGCAAGGGCAAGTTCGACGCCATCATCGTCGAGACCACCGGTCTTGCCGATCCGGCGCCGGTCGCGCAGACCTTCTTCGTCGACGAGGACGTGCAGAAGAACGCGCGGCTCGATGCGGTCGTGACGGTCGCCGACGCCAAATGGCTGTCCGACCGGCTCAAGGATGCGCCCGAGGCCAAGAACCAGATCGCCTTTGCCGACGTCATCGTTCTGAACAAGACCGACCTCGTCAACAAGGGCGAGCTCGCCGAGGTCGAGGCGCGCATCCGCGGCATCAATCCCTATGCGAAGCTGCACCGCACCGAGCGCTGCTCGGTGGCGCTGGCCGACGTGCTCGATCGCGGTGCGTTCGATCTCGACCGCATCCTCGACATCGAGCCGGATTTCCTCGAGGCCGACGATCATGATCACGACCATGATCATCACCACCATCACGACCACGACCATCATCACCATCATCACGGTCACGGCCTCAAGCACTATCACGACGAGGACATGCAGTCGCTCTCGCTGAAGACCGACAAGCCGCTCGATCCAAACGTGTTCATGCCCTGGCTGCAGAACCTGGTGCAGGTCGAGGGCGGCAAGATCTTGCGCTCCAAGGGCATCCTCTCCTTCCACGACGACGACGACCGCTACGTTTTCCAGGGCGTCCATATGATGCTGGAGGGCAACCACCAGCGGAAGTGGAAGGATGGCGAGCCGCGCGAGAGCCGCCTCGTCTTCATCGGCCGCGAATTGCCCGAAGAGGCAATCCGCAAGGGCTTTGAGAGCTGCATCGTCTCGTGATGAAAGAGTTTACGCCGGCTCCCGATTCCGCTTCGATCGTTTCCGTCACCGACCGCGTCAAGCCTGTTGCGCTCGGCATGGCCGTGACCTCGGTGCATTTCCTGAGGGATCGCGCCGTCTTCGTCGGCGGCGAGGAGAACGTCGCATTCGTCGATGCCAATTGCGAGATCACCACGGTCGCCGTGCATGGCGGCGGCATTCTCTCGACCGCCTCCGACGGCAAGCGCATCGTGATGGGCGGCGACGACGGCAAGGTGGTCTCGCTCGACGCCAAGGGCGAGGTGACGCTGCTCGCCACCGATCCCAAGCGGCGCTGGATCGACGCGGTGGCGCTGCAGGCCGACGGCGCCTTCGCCTGGTCCGCCGGCAAGACCGCGACCGTCAAGAGCGGCAAGGCCGAGGAGAAGTCGCTCGACGTGCCCTCGACCGTCGGCGGCCTTGCCTTCGCGCCGAAGGGGCTGCGGCTCGCAATCGCGCATTACAACGGCGTGACGCTGTGGTTTCCGAACATGGCGGGATCGGCCGAATTCCTGCCCTGGGCCGGCTCGCATCACGCGGTCACCTTCAGCCCCGACAACAAGTTTCTTGTGACAGCGATGCACGAGCCGGCGCTGCACGGCTGGCGGCTTGCCGACAACAGGCACATGCGTATGACCGGCTATCCCGGCCGCGTCCGCTCGATGTCCTGGAGCGCCGGCGGCAAGGGGCTGGCGACCTCGGGCGCCGACACCGTGATCATCTGGCCGTTCGGCAGCAAGGACGGGCCGATGGGCAAGGAGCCCGCGATGCTCGCGCCGCTGCAGGCGCGCGTCTCCGTGGTCGCCTGTCATCCCAAGAACGACATCCTCGCCGCCGGCTATAGCGACGGCACCGTGCTGATGGTCCGCATGGAGGACGGCGCGGAGATCCTGGTCCGTCGCAACGGCACGCCTCCCGTCGCCGCGCTCGCCTGGAACGCCAAAGGCACGCTGCTGGCCTTTGCCGACGAAAATGGGGATGGCGGTCTGCTCGAGCTTTAAACTGTCATCCTTCAGGCCGTAGGACCTCCTACCCTTGGTCAAGGGGAACGTCCTTATAGGGCAATATGGTAGCGCCGTGCTCGATGCAGTCCAGGACGCTGCGCGCCGGCTTTGCCGGTGCCTTCGGCATCCTGGACAGCATCTGCGGGCGGCGCTCTGGCGCTCGGCAGGTCGGGACGAAGGAATGGTCGCCCGGCCGAACAAAGGAATGGGGCTCACCCGTTCGCGGAGTTCTTTGTGCCGTTATGGTCCGCATCGTATGGGGTCTGTCGCTTGAGCGTCGTGCACAGGGCAAAAAGCAAGCGATCTCCCACGCTGCGCAGAGCCCGCGCGTGACCGTGTCCTTTTCTGCGCAAGGCATCATACCGTCGCCTGCTGGCAGCGTCGTGTTGGATGGCGACACGCGACCAGTGATGGACGGCGCTCTGTAGCCGCCTGTTGCAGGCGAGGCGGCGGATCACGAAGCGTTGTTTGCCGCTTTGCCGCGTCACCGGCGCAGCCCCTGCCAAGGCGCGCAGAGCATGGTAATCTCGTCTGCGCAGGGGCTCTGCGGCCTCGGCGAGCAGTGTGGCGAGATTGATCCTGCCGATTCCTGGCCAGGAGCGTAGGATCGTCACGTCGCACTGCTCCGAGCTCTGCCCCGACGGCTTCTCCTCTCCTTCGAACTCGGCACATAGCCGGTCCAGGTTCTGATGAGCCTCTTTGATCTGCCGATTGACCAGGTGCAGACGTGCCGCCAGGCTGCGGATGTGAGCGCAGGCTGCCTCCGTCGTGCCGGGGGCTACGAACAGCGGTGCCTCGCGCAAAGTCCCGAGCACCGTCGCCGCATTGAGACGGCGGATACGATAGTCCCTGAGAACACCTGCGATGGCCTTCTCGCTGGCCTTGACCGCACTGGCGGGGGTCGGCACCTTCTGCCAAAGCGCCAGGAACCATTCGTCGGCGACATCGTCGGTCAACTTGGTGGCCTGGGGATAATATCGCCACAACTGCTGACGCAAGCGGTTGGCAAGCCGCGTGCGTTCCTGCTGCAGTTCGTCCGCCAGGCGCGACCACTCCCGTAGCTCAATCATCGCCGCATCGTCTGCCACAAGCCGACGGAAAGCAGCACGGTCAGTGCGCAGCGAGGCGCCGAGCACATGAGCATCGCGGCGGTCGTCCTTGGCACCGGCCACCGTGAAGCGATCGCGGAAGCGATCCAGTTGCTTGGGATTGATGGCAAACACCGCAAACCCGTGCTCGAGCAGCATCTCCACCACCGGGCCGTGCGGCATCTCGATCGCCACGGCGATCTGTCCCGGTGCGGCCTTGGTCTTCTCCAGCAGCCAGTCACGCAACTCCGTCAGCCCGGCGCCGCCATGGTCGAACTCGTGCTGCGCAACCTGTCTTCCCGCGGCATCCAGCAGGCAAACGCTATGGCTCCGCGTTGCCCAGTCGATCCCGACGAACCAGCGTACATCTTCGATCATTGTTGAGACCTCCTTGCTCGCAAGGCGGGCCACCACGATCCTGATCAGTCCCTGTACCGGCGCTCTTGGCGCGACCTCCTACCGGATCTCGATCGCGGTCGCTCCGCCGGGGCGCGGTTCCTACGTCGGTGCTCGAGGCACAGGTGGACAAGGCTGCTCCCGGCGGATCGGCCCGGACGGCCAGTCTACATCCGAAGGCCGCCACGAACCCCACAAGGGTACAGGGTGGGCAAAGGCGCTCTTGCGCCGTGCCCACCATCCTCTCCGCAAAGCAAAAGTGGTGGGCACGTCGCGCGAAGAGCGCGCCTTTGCCCACGCTACGGCAGCTCACATTCATGCGGTTTCTAACGACTTTCCAGCTTGCTGATTTCGCCGACACGCTGATCAGCCTGATCACGGCCTTCGTGCTGGGCACCTTGATCGGCGCCGAGCGGCAGTACCGCCAGCGCACCGCGGGGCTCCGCACCAACGTGCTGGTTGCGGTGGGAGCGGCCGCCTTCGTCGATCTCGCCATGCATCTGACCGGCGCCGACGGCGCGGTGCGGGTGATCTCCTACGTCGTCTCCGGCATCGGCTTCCTCGGCGCCGGTGTCATCATGAAGCAGGGCATGGACGTGCGCGGCCTCAATACGGCAGCGACGCTATGGGCCTCGGCCGCGGTCGGCTCCTGCGCCGGCGCCGACATGGTCGCGCAGGCGGCCGCGCTGACCGTGTTCGTCATCGCCGGCAACACCATGCTGCGCCCGCTGGTCAACGCCATCAACCGCATCCCGCTGAATGAGAAGGCGCTGGAGGCGACCTACTATTTCAAGCTCGCGGTGGCGGCCGACGCATTGCCCGACATGCGCGACCGCCTCGTCGACAAGCTCGAGGCGGCGAAATATGCGGTGGCCGATATCGAAGTCGCCGAGATCAGCGAGGACATTCTGGAGATCGCCGCCAGGCTGGTTGCGAGCGCGGTCGACCCGAACGAGCTGAACGCGGTCGCGACCGATCTGCAGCATCTCCCAGGCGTGCGGCATGCGACCTGGCAAGTCAGCACGACGGAGTGACGCTCGACGGGTAGGCCTTCGTTCGTGGAAATGTTCAGACCCAAGTGGCAGCAGCTGTTAGTTGTGGTAACTGTCGCCCATGATCATGCGGATAGTACTCGGGCTGTCGGTTCTCATGGCCATTCCGGCTCGGGCGGATATGGTCGGCTATCGCGGAGTTGTCGACCTCTCGGTTGAGGCAGGTACGCTTCGCGCGGAGCATCATCACGATTGGGGCGGCGCAAGCCAGAATGCACGATGGAAGATGATCTCTTCGACAAGAGATCCTTTCACAGCGGACAATGACTATTCCTATTTGCGCCTGCGCGACACCTCGATGGGGACCGAACTGTTTCGCCGCCCCGTGCCGGCGCTGACATACATCTGGATTTCGCCCGATCTGAAATATGTAGTCGGGCTTTCCCATGTGATGCTTTGGAATCCGTATCAGCTCGTTGTCTTTTCAAGATCGGGCGATCGCTTGCTCGCGCGCGACATGGTGGGTGCGCCGGGAGCGAGACGGAGCGTGACAAACTGGGTCTATTGGTACAAGGAACCCGCACCGAAGCTAACCATCGTCGAAAAGGAGGCGACTGCCACCCTTTCGGTTGAGAACGAGTCCGGCGTTCCTCGTGAATTTCAGTTCCCCTCAGCCCGCTGACCGGCCGGAACCGGCGGGCCCCAATTTCGTTGATCCCCAGGACAAAGGCGGTGATCGACATGCCGGGCCGAGATGACAAGCACAGACTGAAGCTCAACCTGACAATCGCCGGTGCGCTGTTCGCAGCAGGCGTTGTGGTGTCGGTGATGTCGCTGGCGCAAATCCGCGCCGAAAGCCGGATGCAGCTGGCACAGGCGACGCCCCCGCTCCAGGGCACCCCGTCCGACGAACAGAGCAAGGTGCCCGCGGAGGCGAAGCCCGGCGGCGACCGGCCGACCACGCCGGCCCCCGAGCCCGCGCGGCCGGAGCCGCAGACGCAGGGCGCGGCAGGCGCGGCCAAACCAGCACTGCCGCCGGCCCCGGCCGAGAAGATCGCGCCGCCGATCGAGAAGAAGTAGGCGGGGAACGAGCTCTCTATACCGAGACGGTGTCATCGCCCGGCTTGACCGGGCGATCCAGTATTCCAGAGACAGCTATGGAATGCGGAGAAGCCGCGGCGTACTGGATGCCCCGGTCAAGCCGGGGCATGACAGTCGAGCGGCTTGCCCCCTTACCGCACCAGAATATTCCGGAACTGCCAGGGGTCGCTGCTGTCGATATCTTCCGGGAACAGTCCGGGACGATCCGTCAGCGGGGTCCAGTCGGTATAAAAACCCTTCACCGGGCCGAGATAGGGCAGCTGAATTTCGAGCAGGCGCTCGAAATCCATCTCGTCGGCCTCGACGATGCCCTCGTTGGGGTTCTCCAGCGCCCAGACCATGCCGCCGAGCACGGCGGAGGTCACCTGCAGGCCGGTGGCGTTCTGGTAGGGCGCGAGCTCGCGCGTCTCTTCGATGGAGAGCTGCGAGCCGAACCAATAGGCATTCTTGTCATGGCCGAACAGCAGCACGCCGAGCTCGTCGATGCCGTCGACGATCTCGTTCTCGTCGAGGATGTGGTGCTTCTCCTGCATCTTCCCGGCGCGGCCGAACATTTCATGCAGCGACAGCACGGCATCGTCGGCCGGATGATAGGCATAGTGGCAGGTCGGCCGGTAGATCGCCTTGCCCGACGCATCGCGCACGGTGAAATAATCGGCGATCGAGATCGACTCGTTGTGGGTGACCAGGAAGCCATACTGGGCGCCGCGGGTCGGGCACCAGGTGCGCACGCGCGTGTTGGCGCCGGGCTGCATCAGGTAGATGGCGGCGCCGCAGCCGGCTTCATGGGTGTGCGCATTCTCGGGCATCCATTTCTCATGGGTGCCCCAGCCGAGCTCGGATGGCTGCATGCCTTCCGACAGGAAGCCTTCCACCGACCAGGTGTTGACGAAGACGTCAGGCTCCTTCGGCTTCTTCGAGCGCTGGGTGTCGCGCTCGGCGATGTGGATGCCCTTGATGCCGGCCTGCCGCATCAAATCCGCCCATTCGCCCTTGGTCTTCGGCCTGGGGGCATTGAGCTTCAGATCGGCGGCGACATTGAGCAGCGCCTGCTTGACGAAGAAGGAGACCATGCCCGGATTGGCGCCGCAGCAGGAGACGGCCGTGGTCGAGCCGGCTGGACGGGCCTTCTTGGCGGCCAGCGTCGTTTCGCGCAGCGCGTAGTTGGAGCGCGCTTCCGGGCCCTTCGAGGGATCGAAATAGAACCCGAGCCAGGGCTCGTTGACGGTGTCGATGTAGAGCGCGCCGAGCTCGTTGCAGAGCTCCATGATGTCGGTCGAGCCGGTATCGACCGAGAGATTGACGCAAAAGCCCTGGCCGCCGCCCTCGGTTAGCAGCGGGGTCAGAACCTCGCGGTAATTGTCCTTGGTCAGGCCCTTCTGGATGAAGCGGACATTGTGCTTCTCGCAAAGTGCCTTGCGGCCCTCGTCCTTGGGATCGAGCACGGTGATGCGCGACTTGTCGTAGTCGAGATGCCGCTCGATCAAGGGCAGTGTGCCTTTGCCGATGGAGCCGAATCCGACCATGACGATGGGGCCGGTGATCTTCGCGTAGATCTGCGAGGGAGGGCTCATGGGATGGGTTCTCCGGAAAGTGCTGGCAGTGAGGGATGGATCAGGCGCTGCGGCGCTTGTCAGATGCTGCGGCGCTTTTTAGGTGCCGCGGCGCTTGGCGGTGACTTCGATCTCGACCTTCATCTCGGGCCTGGCGAGGGCGCTGACGACCAGCAACGTCGCCGCCGGCCTGATGTCGCCGAGGACCTCGCCGCAGACGGCGAAGTGGGCGTCGATGTAGCTGGCGTCGGTCACGTAGTAGGTCGCACGGACGATATCGGCCATCTCGAAGCCGCCCTCCGTCAGTGCGGCGGCGATGGTCTTGAAGCAGTTGCGTGACTGGCTCGTGACATCTGCCGGCATCGTCATCGTGGTGTAGTCATAGCCGGTGGTTCCCGCGACGAAGGCGAACTCGCCGTCGATCACGGCACGGCTGTAGCCGACGGTCTTCTCGAGCGGGGAGCCGGTGGAGATCAGGCGACGGGACATGGTCATGGGCCTCGACTGAAGGGGTGTTTCGCGGGGTTTAAAGGGCGTTTCGGGGGCCTGCGCAACCCCAAAGGAAAAGGGCCTCGCGCAGGCGCGGCAGGGCGTTGCCGCTCGATGCGGCCTAGGTCGTCGCTACAGGAGCGATCCCTCAGGCCGCGTGCGCCTCAGGCGCGCGAACCGACCTCCGTTTGGGCAGGGCCGCGCCGGTCGGGACGATCATCCCGGCGGCGCCATCGAGCGCACCATCGGTGAACTCGATCGCTAGTAGGCGGTCGCGCTCGAACGGGCCGGGCAGCGAGAGTTCGGCCGTCTTGTCGGCCGAGAAGCCGAAGCGGGCGTAATAGGGGGCATCGCCGAGCAGGATCACGGCGTCATGCCCGCGCGCCCGGGCGGCGGCCAGCGCTTGATGCATCAGCGCGGCGCCGATCCCGAGCTCGCGGCAGGCAGGGTCGACCGCCAGCGGTCCGAGAACCAGAGCGGGCCTGCCTCCGGCGCTGACATGCCACAGCCGCACGGTTCCCACGAGCTTGCCCTCGCGCATCGCCGACAGGGCAAGGCCTGCAGCGGGCGCGCGTCCGTCGCGCAGGCGCTGGCAGGTGCGGCCGTGGCGGTTCTCGCCAAAGCAGGCATCGAGCAGCGTTTCGCGCGTCGCGACGTCGCTAGCACGTTCCGCGCGGATCACGAACGGAGCGGCTTTCGAGGTGAGGGCAACTTGCGGCTTCCGAGGAGCAGTCATGGCACGTCAGTCCCCGCTTGAACCGGCGTGCGCGCAGCACGCCTGTCCAAGACGTCGTCAGAAATCTAAATGGTGGATGAGGAGCCGGCGGACCGGCTCCCGGGTTCGTCAGGCCTCTAGAACCAAGAGGCGGATCAGATGTGATACGTCTTCAGCGGCGGGATGCCGTTGAACGCCACCGACGAGTAGGTCGACGTATAGGCCCCGGTGCCTTCGATCAGCACCTTGTCGCCGATCTCGAGCGTGACGGGAAGCGGATACGGGTTCTTCTCGTACAGCACGTCGGCGCTGTCGCAGGTCGGACCCGCGAGCACGCACGGCGTCATGTCCGCACCGTCATGACGGGTGCGGATGGCGTAGCGGATCGACTCGTCCATGGTCTCGGCGAGACCGCCGAACTTGCCGATGTCCAGGTACACCCAGCGCACCTCGTCCTCGTCGCTCTTCTTCGAGATGAGCACGACCTCGGATTCGATGATGCCGGCGTTGCCCACCATGCCGCGGCCCGGCTCGATGATGGTCTCCGGGATCTGGTTGCCGAAGTGCTTGCGCAGCGCGCGGAAGATCGAGCGGCCGTAGGTCACGACCGGCGGCACGTCCTTCAGGTACTTGGTCGGGAAGCCGCCGCCCATGTTGACCATGGACAGGTTGATGCCGCGCTCGGCGCAGTCGCGGAACACTTGCGAGGCCATCGCCAGCGCACGGTCCCACGCCTTCACCTTGCGCTGCTGCGAGCCGACATGGAAGGAGATGCCGCACGGCTCCAGGCCCAGGCGCTTGGCGAGGTCGAGCACCTCGACCGCCATTTCCGGGTCGCAGCCGAACTTGCGCGACAGCGGCCACTCGGCGCCGGCGCAGTCATAGAGGATGCGGCAGAACACCTTCGCACCGGGGGCGGCACGGGCGACCTTCTCGACCTCGGCGGCGCAATCGACCGCGAACAGCCGAATGCCGAGCGCGAAGGCGCGCGCGATGTCGCGCTCCTTCTTGATCGTGTTGCCGAAGGAGATGCGGTCGGGCGTCGCACCCGCGGCCAGCGCCATCTCGATCTCGGCGACCGTGGCGGTGTCGAAGCAGGAGCCCCTGGAGGCGAGCAGGGCCAGCACTTCCGGCGCCGGGTTCGCCTTGACGGCATAGAACACGCGGCTGTCGGGCAGCGCCTTGGCGAAGCTCTGGTAATTGTCGCGCACGACCTCGAGGTCGACGACGAGGCACGGCTCGATGTCGAGGCCTTCGTTGCGGCGGTTGCGCAGGAATTCCTGGATACGTTCGGTCATGGCACTCTCCAACGGCCCCAGCGACGGGAGCCGTATCAACATGACGTCTGATGAGAGTGCTTCGGCCGCATCGCGCGATGGAGGCGCGTCGAGGCCAAAAAACTCAAACCAGACTGTGCTGCCGTGGATTGGTTGGGAGAGTTTCCCGCCCGCTCACCTGGCAATGAAGGACAAGCCTTTTCAGTAGCCCGCGCCGGCGTTGGAATGCCGGTAGAGACCAAAAAAGCCCGATCCGTCGTTGCTTTAAGTCGCGTCCCCCGTTGAGAGCGGGGTGCGCCGGTTCGCCTCCGGCTGCCAGTCACGGTTGCAAAGAGCGAAGTCACCTTCGACATGGCATCTCTTTGAGAGAGATGCTGGGCGCTCCGGGTTTGCTTCGTCTTCCGACTTTCTGGTCTTGCGACCTCGGTCTTCCGACTTCCGCACTTCCGAAGAGCCCCTCGGCTTCTTCACCCCTTGGCGGCTGTCCGGCCTCTTGTCCGGATACCTACCGACTGACACACGACCACAGGCACGTGCGAAATTGGGCAAGTCCGCACATAAGCGTTTTGACTCTGCTTCGCAAGAATTTTTTTAGGCTGCGGACAGAATTGCCTAACATCTGCTTGCGCGCTGTTGCGCGAGCGACGCGGGAGATGAACGCGCGTTAAGTTTTCGCTGCGCTGCGCGTGTTGCCCACGCGCGAGACGCGTCAGCCGCGCTTGGTGAAGGGCTCGATGCGCTGAGCGCCGCGGATGAAGGCGGTCATCACGAGCACGCCGAGTGCGAACAGCACGGCCTGCAGGATATGGGCGCCCTGGTCGCCGAGCCCGAACAGGATCGCGAGCGCCCAGCCGCCGGCAAAGGCCGCGCCAAACACCTCCGCGCCGATCAGGATGGCGGCGCTGATGACGGTGATGACGCTGGGCCAGACGATCCGGCGGGACGATGAGGAAGGCGCGTTCATGGTTTCAGAGGGTCCTGGCTTCGAGGGGCCGCAATCTCCCCGAAAAGGCGGCCGGGAGCAAGGGCAAACGGCCCAAAAAAGCCCCACGCGTGCTATAGCTGGCCGCAGCAATAGAGCCACGAAATCCGGGACTTGTGATGTCAGAACCCCGCCAAATTACGGACCCCGAGACCAATCCGCTGCTGAAGGCCTGGGTGACGCCGTTCGCGACCCCGCCTTTCGACGAGATCAAGCCGGAGCATTTCCTGCCGGCCTTCGAGCAGGCCTTCGCCGACCATTCCGCCGAGATTGCGGCGATCACCAACGATCCCGCGGCGCCCGACTTCGCCAACACCATCACGGCGCTGGAGCGCTCGGGCAAGCTGCTGAGCAAGGTCGCGGCGGTCTTCTACGACCTCGTCTCGGCGCATTCCAATCCGGCCATCCTGGAGATCGACAAGGAGGTCTCCTTGCGGATGGCGCGGCACTGGAATCCGATCATGATGAACGCCGTGCTGTTCGGCCGCATCGCCCATCTGCACGAGAACCGCGCGGGTCTCGGTCTCACGCCCGAGCAACTCCGCCTCTTGGAGCGCACCTACACCCGCTTCCACCGCGCCGGCGCCGGCCTCTCCGAGGAGGCCAAGACCCGGATGGCCGAGATCAACGAGCGGCTGGCCCAGCTCGGCACCGGCTTCAGCCATCATCTGCTCGGCGACGAGCAGGACTGGTTCATGGAGCTCGGGGAGGCCGATCGCCAGGGCCTGCCGGAGAGCTTTGTCGCCGCCGCCAAGGCTGCGGCGGAAGAGCGCGGCATGGCGGGCAAGGCCATCGTCACGCTCTCGCGCTCCTCGGTCGAGACGTTCCTGAAGAGCTCCGCCCGGCGTGACCTCCGCGAGAAGGTCTACAAGGCCTTCATCGCGCGCGGCGACAACGGCAACGCCAACGACAACAACGCGACCATTGTCGAGATCCTGAAGCTGCGCGAGGAGAGCGCCAGGCTCCTGGGCTATCCGACCTACGCCGCCTACCGGCTCGAGGATTCCATGGCCAAGACGCCGGACGCGGTGCGCAACCTGTTGGAGCGGGTCTGGAAGCCGGCCCGGGCCCGCGCGCTTGCCGACCGCGACGAGATGCAGGCGCTGATCACGGAAGAGGGCGGCAATTTCAGGCTCGCCCCCTGGGACTGGCGCTTCTACGCCGAGAAGCTCCGTCTGCAGCGCGCCAATTTCGACGATTCCGCGATCAAGCCGTATCTCGGCCTCGACAACATGATCGCCGCCGCCTTCGACTGTGCCACGCGCCTGTTCGGCGTCACCTTCGAGGAGCGCAAGGACATTCCGGTCTGGCACCCGGACGTCCGGGTCTGGGAGATGAAGGGGCCGGACGGCAAGCACAAGGCGCTGTTCTATGGCGACTACTTCGCCCGGCCATCGAAGCGCTCCGGCGCCTGGATGACCTCGCTGCGCGACCAGCAGAAGCTCGACGGCGACGTCGCGCCGCTCGTTCTCAACATCTGCAATTTCGCCAAGGGCGCGGGCGGCGAGCCGTCGCTGCTGTCGCCCGACGATGCCCGCACCCTGTTCCACGAGTTCGGCCACGGCCTGCACGGCATGCTCTCCAACGTGACCTATCCCTCGCTGTCGGGCACCTCGGTGTTCACCGATTTCGTCGAGCTGCCCTCGCAGCTCTACGAGCACTGGCAGGAGCGGCCCGAGGTGCTGCAGAAGTTCGCCCGCCACTACCAGACCGGCGAGCCGCTGCCGGACGACCTGCTGCAACGCTTCCTCGCCGCGCGGAAATTCAACCAGGGCTTTGCCACGGTCGAGTTCGTCTCGTCGGCGCTGGTGGACCTGGAATTCCACACCCAGCCGGCAGCCGCCGCGGAGGATGTCCGCGCCTTCGAAAGACGCGAGCTGGAGAAGATCGGCATGCCCGAGGAGATCGCGCTGCGTCATCGTCCGACGCAGTTCGGCCACATCTTCACCGGCGACCACTACGCTGCCGGCTATTACAGCTACATGTGGTCGGAGGTGATGGACGCCGACGCCTTCGGCGCGTTCGAGGAGGCCGGGGACATCTTCGATCCTACCGTGGCCAAGCGTCTGCACGACGACATCTATTCGTCGGGCGGGTCGGTCGATCCGGAAGCCGCCTATGAGGCGTTCCGCGGCCGTCCGCCGGAGCCGGATGCGCTGCTCCGCCGCCGCGGTCTGCTCGACGACGCCAGGGCGGCCTGATGAGCATGCGGGCCCTGTTCGGAATGCTGTTCGCCGCCGCGATGACGCTCGCGGCGGGGGCAGCAAATGCGCATCCACATGTCTGGATCACCGCGACCAGCGAATTGCTCTATGCCGCTGACGGCAGCATCACCGGCGTGCGCTACGCCTGGACCTTCGACGACATGTTCTCGGCCTATGCCGTGCAGGGGCTCGAGAGCAAGACCAAGGGCGCCTACACGCGCGAGGAGCTCAAGCCGCTGGCGCAGACCAATGTCGAGTCGCTGAAGGAATACGCCTACTTCACCTTTGCGCGAGCCGACGGCAAGAAGGAGCGATTCCAGGAGCCGGTCGACTATTTCCTCGACTACAAGGACACGGTGCTGACCCTGCACTTCACCTTGCCGCTGAAGAACCCGGTCAAGCCCAAGCAGCTGGTGCTCGAAGTGTTCGACCGCTCCTTCTTCATCGACTTCCAGATGGCCAAGGACAGTCCGGTCAAGCTGGTCGGTGCGCCCGCGGGCTGCCAGATGAAGCTGGAGCGGCCGAACGACGGCACCGCGAGCGCCCAGAAGCTGAACGAGCAGACCTTCCTGGACGGCGAGAACTCGAATTTCGGCATGATGTTCGCCAACAAGATCACGGTGGATTGCCCTTGAAGCCGCAACTCTCTCCGCTCGCGCGCGGTCTGCTCGCCTCTGCCGCTGTGCTGCTGGTGGTCGGCGTGACTGACGCCGCGCTTCATGATCTCCTTGCGCAAAACCCGTTCGGCGCGCCGCGACCGGCGCAGGCGGCCGAGCCTGAAGCAAGCGGTCTCATCGGCTGGCTCCTGGCCAAGCAGTCGGAATTCTATCGCCAGATGTCGGCAACCATCCGCGCCGCCAAGTCCGACGGTTCGGCGGTGTGGACGCTGCTCTTCATCTCGTTCGCCTATGGCATCTTCCACGCTGCCGGTCCCGGCCATGGCAAGGCGGTGATCGCCTCCTATCTGGTCGCCAACCGCGAGACGGCGCGGCGCGGCATCGCGCTGTCGTTTGCCTCGGCCCTGATGCAGTCGCTGGTCGCGATCCTCATCGTCGGCATTTCGGCCTGGGTGCTGAATGCGACGGCCAAAACGATGTGCAAGGCGGAAGGCGTGATCGAGATCGCGAGCTACGTCCTGATCGCGCTGTTCGGCCTGCGCCTGGTCTGGGTCAAGGGCGGCGCGTTCATCCGCGCACTTCAGGCCGCCCAACCGGTGCCGGTGATGGCGGGCGTGCCGCACGACCATGATCACGGCCATCACCATCATCACGATGCGCATGACCATCATGACCACGATCATCATCACGACGGTCATGCCCATGCCCATGCCCATGTCCATCACGGGCACGATCACGTCCATGACGAGCACTGCGGGCATTCCCACGGCCCCACCCCGAGCGAACTCGCCGGTCCCGGCGGCTGGCGGCGCGGCCTCGCGGCGATCCTGACCGTCGGCATCCGCCCCTGCTCGGGCGCGATCCTGGTCCTGGTGTTCGCGCTCGCCCAAGGCCTGTTCTGGGCCGGCATCGCCGCCACCTTCCTGATGGGATTGGGCACCGCGATCACGGTGGCGGCCATCGCTGTTATCGCCGTCTCCGCCAAGGACATCGCCGCCCGTCTCAACGCCGGCCGCGACGGCGGTGGCGCGCTGTTCATGCGCGGCATCGAGTTCGGCGCCGCGGGCCTGGTCCTGCTGTTCGGCGTCGGCCTCCTGTTCGGCTACATCGCCGCCGAACGGACCACGTGTTTTTGAGGGTGCATCTGCACTTCTCGGCGCTAATTGGGCAAAGACGGTCGAGCGCCAGCTCCGTCATTGCGAGCGCAGCGACGCAATCCAGAATGTCTCCGCGGCGGCAGTCTGGATTGCTTCGTCGCAAGGGCTCCTCGCAATGACGAGCCTGAAATATCTTGGTCGGGAGACGCCATGTCGCGCGAACAATTCTGGTTCTTCCATCCGTTCCGGGTGCGCTATTCCGAGATCGACGGCCAGGGCGTTGTCTTCAACGCGCATTATTTGACCTATTTCGATACCACCATCACCGAATATTTCCGTGCGCTGGGCTTTGACCAATATGCGGATGCGCAGACGAGCGGCATCGATTTCCACGTCGTCAAATCGCTGATCGAGTACAAGGCGCCGGTGCGGTTCGACTGGGAGCTCGACGTCGGCGCGCGCGTGGCGCGGATCGGCAATTCGAGCCTCGTCTTCGAGCTCGCCATCTTCCGGAAGGGTGGCGCCGACGCGCTGGTGACCGGCGAGATCGTGTGGGTCTACACGGACCAGAAGACCCATCGTCCGGTCACGATCCCCGCATCGATGCGGGCGCTGATCGCGACGCGCGAGCGGCACCTCTCGACGTGAAGCCGCCTCACACTGGCAGAAACCGCTTCAACGCCGGCATGAAGAAGATCCCGAGATTGATCGCAAAGCCGATGCTCCAGAGGATCGAGCGCAGCGTCGGGCGATTGCCGAGATAGGTCAGCACATAGGCGATCCGGACGATCAGGAACAGCGCCGCGAGCTCGTCGATCAGCCGCTGCGGCGATTCCCTGTATTCGGCGAGCAGCACCGCGAACGCGAAGAACGGAAACGTCTCGATGCCGTTCTGGTGCGCGCCGAGCGCGCGTTGCGACAAGGCGTCCTCGTAGAAGGCGGGATCGCGCGGCCGGGAATTGTCGAAGCGGCGAAACCTGATCCATTTGACCGAGGCGATCGTAGACAGATAGAGCAGCAGCGCCCCGAAGACACACCATTCCGCGAGCGTCATCGTCCCTCCCCCTTGGGTGCGACCCTAGCGAACCCCGGCTCATCTTGACAAGTTCGGACCAACGCGCGACCCAACCAGCCATGAACAGCGTCGTCCCCCTCGAGACTGCGAAACCGGCCACCCGATCCGCCCTGCCGAGGGTCGGCGTGCTCCTGATCAATCTCGGAACGCCTGATACGGCCGATGCCCCCGGCGTGCGGGTCTACCTCAAGGAGTTCCTCAGCGACGCCCGCGTCATCGAGGACCAGGGCCTGATCTGGAAGCTGGTGCTGAACGGGATCATCCTGCGCAGCCGTCCCCGTACCAAGGCGCTCGATTACCAGAAGATCTGGAACAATGATCGGAACGAGTCGCCGCTGAAAACCATCACGCGGTCGCAACGCGACAAGCTCGCAGCCGCCTTGTCCGACCGCGACAACGTCGTTGTCGATTGGGCGATGCGCTACGGCAATCCGTCGATCAAGTCGGGCATCGACGCGCTGATCGCGAAAGGCTGCGAGCGCATCCTGGCCGTCCCCCTTTATCCGCAATATTCGGCCTCGACCTCGGCGACGGTCTGCGACGAAGTGTTCCGGGTGCTCGCGCAGCTGCGCAACCAGCCGACGCTGCGGATCACGCCGCCCTATTACGTGGACGAAGCCTATATCGAGGCGCTCGCCGTCTCGATCGAGGGGCATTTGGCGACGCTGTCGTTCAAGCCGGAGCTGATCGTGGCGTCATTCCACGGCATGCCGAAGGCCTATGTCGACAAGGGCGATCCCTATCAGCAGCACTGCATCGCAACGACCGAGGCGCTGCGCCGCCGGCTCGGCATGGACGAGACGAAGCTGCTGTTGACCTTCCAGTCGCGCTTCGGCAACGACGAGTGGCTGCAGCCCTATACTGACAAGACCATGGAGCGGCTCGCCAAGGAAGGCGTGCGCCGCATCGCGGTGGTGACGCCGGGCTTTTCCGCCGACTGCCTGGAGACGCTGGAGGAGATCGCGCAGGAGAACGCCGAGATCTTCAAGCACAATGGCGGCGAGCAGTTTTCCGCGATCCCCTGCCTCAACGACAGCGGACCGGGCATGGACGTGATCCGCACCCTGGTGCTGCGCGAGCTTCAGGGCTGGATCTGATGGGTGTCCCATGAACCGCCGCCGGTGCCTGGCGCTTCTTGGAATGCTCACAGCGCTGCCGGGCCCGACCCTGGCGCAGCAGCCGAACGCGATACGGCGGCTCGGCGTGCTCTCGGTCACGGCCGCCGATGATGCGATCGGCCGGACGCGCAGCATGATCCTGGTCGAAGCGCTCGCCGGCCAAGGCTGGAAGGAGCGCGACAATCTCAAGGTTGATTGGCGCAGCGGCGGCGGCAATCGTGACCGCATCGCGCAGCTCGCCGACGAGCTGATCGCGCTCAAGCCCGACATCCTGCTCGCGGTCGGCACACCCTCGGTCGAAGAGCTGCGCCGGCGCACCACGACGATCCCGATCGTGTTCGCCGTCGTCACCGATCCCGTCAGCCAGGGCTTTGTCGAAAACCTCGCGCATCCCGGCGGCAACCTCACCGGCTTTACCGACTACGACGGTCCGCTCGCCGGCAAATGGCTGGAGATGCTGACGCAGGTCACGCCAAAGGTGTCCCGCGTTGCGATCGTCTACAATCCCGCCACCGCGCCGTTCGCGCCCCTGATGCTGCGCACCATCGAGGACGCCGGCCGCGCGCTTCATATGACGATCGAGCCCGCGCCGGTACATGACACGGCCTCGATCGCGGCGCTGGCCTCGCGCAAGGCCGATGGGCTGCTGGTCCTGCCGGATTTCTTCACCATGGCCAACCGCGCGCAGCTTCTGGCCGCCGTCGCACAGGCGCGCGTGCCCGCGGTGTTCTGGAGCCGCACCTTCGTCGACGAAGGTGGGCTGATGTCCTACAGCACCGACAGCGCCGAGCAGCTCCGCCGCGCTGCGGGCTACATCGATCGGATCCTGAAGGGCGCACGGCCGGCCGATCTGCCGGTGCAAAATCCCACCAAGTTCGAGCTTGCGGTCAACCTGAAGACGGCCAAGGCGCTTGGCGTCACGCTTGCCCCGGGCCTGCTCGCAATCGCGAACGACGTCATCGAATAGAGCCCGTCGTGACGGCGCAGGTCCTAACGTTCGCCGCTAGGTCTGCGCCCGCGCTCTTTCAAGAACCTGTCGCAAATACATATCGTGACCGTTCTCTTGCTGTGCGTCTTGTGCAGAATCGCGCCGGTACCGACGTTACTTGCGACCGCTGAACCGGTAAGGTCGTGATCCCGACCAATGACAGCGCGGGAAAGGGCTTTCCCGGCGTCTTGCCCGCCTTGGAGGAGAAATGAGCGGCTTCGACATTTTCGCGATCGTTCTGGTGTTGCTCGTCATCGTCACGCTGGTCGCCGGCGTGAAGACGGTGCCGCAGGGCTATGACTGGACCATCGAGCGGTTCGGCAAATACACCCAGACGCTGAGCGCCGGGCTCAATCTGATCGTGCCCTATTTCGATCGCGTCGGGCGCAAGATCAACATGATGGAGCAGGTGATCGACATTCCCGAGCAGGAGGTGATCACCAAGGACAACGCCACCGTGACGGTGGACGGCGTCGCCTTCTTCCAGGTGTTCGATGCCGCCAAGGCGAGCTACGAGGTCGCCAACCTGAACCAGGCGATCACGGTGCTCACAATGACCAACATTCGCTCGGTGATGGGCTCGATGGACCTCGACCAGGTGCTGTCGCACCGCGACGAGATCAACGAGCGCCTGCTCCGCGTGGTCGATGCCGCGGTCTCGCCCTGGGGCGTCAAGGTCAACCGCATCGAGATCAAGGACATCGTGCCGCCCGCTGACCTCGTCGAAGCCATGGGTCGGCAGATGAAGGCCGAGCGCGTCAAGCGCGCCGACATTCTCGCGGCCGAAGGCCAGCGCCAGTCCGAGATCCTGCGCGCCGAGGGCGCCAAGCAGGGCCAGATCCTCCAGGCCGAAGGCCGCCGCGAGGCCGCCTTCCGCGACGCCGAGGCGCGCGAGCGTCTCGCCGAGGCCGAAGCCAAGGCGACTCAAGTGGTGTCGGAAGCCATCTCCAAGGGCGACGTCGCCGCGTTGAACTATTTCATCGCCGACAAATATATCAAGGCGTTCGGCCAGTTCGCCGATGCGCCGAACCAGAAGATCATCATGCTGCCGGTGGAAGCCGTGAGCATGCTTGGCTCGCTCGCCGGTATCGGCGAGATCGCCAAGGCGACGTTCGGCGAGAGTGCCGCATCCGCAGCCGCTGCCGCGCGCCGCGGCGGATCGGTCCCGTCGTCGGGCCCGACCCCGCCCGCAGTGCCGCCGCAGTAACGAGGTATTTTACAGAGGTCGTGTCATGACCGACATGTTCGTATCGCTCGGCAACTGGAATTGGCTGATTTTCGGGTTCATCCTGATGGCGCTGGAGGTGCTGGCGCCGGGCATCTTCCTGTTCTGGCTCGGGCTGGCTGCGCTGCTGGTCGGCCTGATCTCGTTCGCGGCTGCGATCTCCTGGCAGATCCAGCTCGTGATGTTCGCGATCTTTGCCGCCGCTGCCGTGCCGGTCTGGCGCCACCTCGCCAAGCCGAAGCCGGATGCGAGCGCCAGCCCGTTCCTCAACAAGCGCACCGAAGCCTTGCTCGGCCGTGAGTTCACGCTGGAGAAGCCGATCATCGACGGTTCGGGCACGGTGCGGATCGGCGACACCGTCTGGCGTGTCGCAGGGCCGGATACGCCCGCCGGCACGCGGGTGAAAGTGGTGCAGGTCGACGGCGCGAATCTGACCGTGGCGGCGGCTTAACCGCCGTCATTGCGAGGAGCCCTTGCGACGAAGCAATCCAGAATCTTTCCGCGGCGGCAGTCTGGATTGCTTCGCTTCGCTCGCAATGACGAGTTTGTTGAGACGGCGTCGCCGGACTTAGGCGCCGTTCTTGTTGCGCCATTTCTCCGCAAACCTGTGCAGCGGCATGAACGTCTCGCACAATTCCCGGCCCAGCGGCGTCAGTCCGTAACCTCCACCGGCACCCAGTTCTACGAAGCCCGCCTCGCGCAGCTCGGTCAGCCGTGCCTGCAGCACCGTGGGCGAGGCCTCGTCGCAGGCGCTGCGCAGGGCGCGCGAGGTGAGGGGCTCTTCGCGCAACTCCCACAGGATCCGCAAGGCCCAGCGGCGGCCGAGCAGGTCGAGCAAAGCCATGATCGGCCGCCCGGTGCGCGAGCCGCGGACGCTGCGTTCTGCTGTTGTCGGCCGTTTCGCCATTGCCGCCCTCTTGCGTATTGCTACGGATAATGTAGCGTCGTGCTACGATAAATGTAGCAATGGAAATCGCTCATGTCCCAGGCCTCACCGCGCATCGCCCCGCTCTCGCCGCCTTATCCCCCGGAGATCCAGGCGCAATTCGACCGCATCATGCGCGGTGCGCCGCCGCTGGTGCTGTTCCGGGTGATGGCGGGCCATGGCCGGGCCTGGGACAAGTTTCGCGCCGGCGGCCTGCTTGATCCGGGGCCGCTCTCGCTGCGCCAGCGCGAGATCGTCATCGACCGCACCTGTGCGCTGAACGGATGCGAATACGAATGGGGCGTGCATGTCGCGATCTTTGCCGGGCCGGCGAAGCTCACCGCGGAGGAGGTGCATGCGACGGTGCTGGGTGATGCGACGTCGGCCTGCTGGTCGCCGGCCGAGCGGGCGCTGATCGCAGCCGTGGACGCGCTGCATCATCGCGCGACACTTACGGACGAGGAGTTCGCCGCGCTCTCAGCGCATTACGACGAGGCGCAGATCCTGGAGATCATGCTGCTGGGCGGCTTCTATCGCACGGTGTCGTATCTGGCGAACGGGCTGCGCTTGCCGCTGGAGGAGAACGCGGCGCGGTTTCCGGCGTAGGTCTCTCCACCGTCATTGCGAGGAGCCCTTGCGACGAAGCAATCCAGACTGTCTCCGCGGAGGCAGTCTGGATTGCTTCGCTGCGCTCGCAATGACGAGGTGAGAGGGCGCAAACCCTACGCCACGCCCGCGCGCAGCAGATCGTGCAGGTGCACGATCCCCACCACCTTGTTCGCTTCCGTCACCAGCAGCGTGGTGATCTTGCGCGTGTTCAGCACCTCGATCATCTCGGTCGCGAGCATCGAGGGCGGAACGGACTTGGGCTGCTTGGTCATGATCTCGTCGACGGTCACCGTCAAAAGATCGGGCCGCATGTGGCGGCGCAGATCGCCGTCGGTGATGATGCCGACGGCCTCGCCCGCATCGTTGACGATGCAGACGCAGCCGAGCCCCTTGGCCGACATCTCGACCACGGCTTCCGACATCTCGGTGCCGAGTGGCTTGAGCGGAATCTCCGCGCCGGTGCGCATGTAGTCGCGGACGAATTTCAGCATCGCGCCGAGCTTGCCGCCCGGGTGGAAATGCGCGAATTCCAGCGCCGTGAAGCCGCGTCCCTCGAGCAGCGCGATCGCTAGCGCGTCGCCGATCGCGGCCTGCATCAGCGTCGAGGTGGTCGGCGCCAGATTGTGCGGGCAGGCCTCGCGCGCCTTCGGCAGCTCGATGACGAGATCGGCGGCCTGGCCGAGCGACGACGAAGCGTTCGAAGTCACCGCGATCATGGGGATCGCGAAGCGCGCCGAATAGTTCACGAGGTTCTTCATCTCCGGCTGCTCGCCGGACCAGGACAGCGCCATGATGACGTCGTCGGGCGTGATCATGCCGAGGTCGCCATGGCCGGCTTCGGCGGCGTGCACGAAGAAGGCGGGCGTGCCGGTCGAGGCCAGGGTCGCCGCGATCTTGCGACCCATATGGCCCGACTTGCCGAGGCCGGTGACGATGACGCGACCCTTGGCGTTGCGGATCAGTTCGACCGCCTTGGCGAAGGGCTCGCCCAGCGGGCCGCGCAGCGCGGCGGCGAGCGCGTTGATGCCGCCGCTCTCCGTCTCCAGGGTGCGGAGCGCGGATTCGATGCTATCGGGAATGGAGCCGGATGATTGGGTCATCAGCGGTTTCGAGCTCGGCATGGTCTGGTCCAGGGAGGAGGGGCGTTCGCCCATTGGCGCCTGCTTAGCACGCCCCGATCAGCGAGGCGACGCGCGCCCCAACGCCCTCAACGGGTCATTAACCATAATTGTTTTAACTCCATTAACGATGGTTCCGGCCGGCCGGCGGGGATGATCGAGAAAGTATTTGATTTCGTTGGGGTAATTCCATCGTGGGGTCGTCTCCAGGCAGGGGCCGGAGCACTGTCGCGCATTTCCTGCGCGCCGCTTTGCCGTGCCTCGCGCTGACTGCCCTCGGAAGCAGCCCGGCGGCCGCCCAGAGCCTCACGCCCGACCTGTTCAATCCCAACCGCGGCGGCTTCGCCTCGCCCGATACGCTGCCGACCCGCCGCACCGCCGGCGTTCTGCAGGCGCCCTCCGACGCGTTGCCGAAACTGCCCGATCCCAATGCCGACCCGCGCCAGCGCCAGCAGACGCCGGCGAGCTCGCGTGTCGGTCAGGTCCCGACCTATGGCCTGCCCGCCGCCACCGGCGCGAGCGGCTCCGGCTACGATTCGCTCAACCGCAAGCGGCAGCAGCCCAAGCTCCATCCGGGCCAGCCGAAGCCGAAGCGCGCCGGTCCCGGTTCGCCGCCGCCACCCGCAACAACGCCGGCCACGACGCTCGGCCCACCGCGCATTGCGCCGCCGCCGTCCGAGACCGCGCACAAGGTGCCGGTGCCGGCAGCGATGGCGGGCAACGCGCCCGGCCAGCCGCTGCGCCGCCGTCTCAGGGCCGATGACGATCCGTTCGGCGCGGTCGGCGATTATGCCGGCAGCTTCCTGATCAAGGGCGGGCTCGAGCTCTCCGCCGGCTACGACAGCAATCCGACGCGCCTCAACAAGCCGGTCGGCTCGCCCGCCTATGTGGTCGCGCCCGATCTGCTCGTGGTGTCCGATTGGGAGCGCCACGCGCTGGTCGCCGATCTGCGCGGCTCGTTCTCGGGCTACACCAACGACATGCCGGCGACGATCAACGGCTTCGCCTCGCCGTCGCCGGTCGAGGCCAACCGTCCCGATTTCAACGGCCATGTCGACGGCCGGCTCGACGTCACCCGCGATTTCAAGCTGACCTCGCAGCTGCGCCTGCGGCTCGCCACCGACAATCCCGGCAGCCCCAACGTGCAGGCCGGCCTGCAGAAATATCCTGTCTACGCTGCTTACGGCACGACGCTCGGCTTCGACCAGACCTTCAACCGCTTCCAGGTCGCCGCCGGCGCCACCATCGATCGCACCGCCTACACCGATTCCAAGCTCACCGACGGTTCGACCTTCAGCAACGACGACCGCAACTTCAACCAGTACGGCGGCGTCGGCCGCTTCTCCTACGACCTCAAGCCCGGCCTGAAACCCTTCGTCGAGGTCCAGGGCGACACCCGTGTCCACGACCAGGCCGCCGACCGCAACGGCTACTTGCGCGATTCGAACGGCGGCTATGCCAAGGTCGGCTCGTCGTTCGAGTTCTCGCGCATCCTCACCGGCGAGATCTCGGTCGGCTATTCCGCGCGCAGCTACACCGACCCGCGCCTCAGCCAGCTCTCGGGCTTCCTCACCACGGGCTCCCTGATCTGGAGCGCGAGCGGCCTCACCACGGTGAAGTTCTTCACCGACACGCAGATCTCGGAGACCACGGTCCCCGGCTCCTCCGGCGTCTTGGTGCGCACCTACTCCGCCGAAGTCGACCACGACTTCCGCCGCTGGCTCACCGCGGTCGGCAAGTTCACCTACGGCACGCTCGACTACCAGGGCCAGAACCGCAACGACAAGACCTACTCGCTCGAAAGCAGCCTGATCTACAAGCTCAACCGCAACATCTGGGTCAAGGGCACGCTGCGCCACGACATCCTGGATTCGAACCAGCCGGGATCGAGCTCGCAGGGCACGGTGGTGATGCTGGGGGTGAGGCTGCAGAATTGAGGGGGACGTGAGTGCGCGTGGATTGACGCACAGTCTTGCCCCTTGCTCCGCCGTCATGCCCCGGCTTGACCGGGGCATCCAGTACGCCGCGGCCCATCGATTCAATTAAAGCTGTCTCTGGAATAATGGATCGCCCGGTCAAGCCGGGCGATGACACCGTTTGCTGATCTGACGGCGGAGCAAAAGCTCAGCGCGGCAGATCCGTCTTCCCCATCAAAAACGTATCGATCGACCGCGCGCACAGCCGGCCCTCGCGGATCGCCCAGACCACCAGCGACTGGCCGCGGCGCATGTCGCCGGCGGTGAACACGTTGGGGCGCGAGGTCTGGTAGTCCAGCGTGTTGGCCTTGACGTTGCCGCGCGGGTCGAGGTCGACCGCGAGCAGCTTCAAGAGGCCCTCGTGCACGGGATGGACGAAGCCCATCGCGAGCAGGACGAGCTCGGCGTCGAGCTCGAACTCGGTGCCGGCAATCGGCTTGAACTTGTCGTCGACGCGCACGCAGTGCAGCTTCTTGACCTCGCCGTTCTCGCCGGAGAATTTCTGGGTCAGCACGGCGTATTCGCGCACCGCGCCTTCGGCCTGGCTCGAGGACGTCCGCATTTTCAGCGGCCAGTTCGGCCAGGTGAGGGCTTTGTTCTCGCGCTCAGGGGGAGCGGGCATGATCTCGAGCTGGGTCACCGAGAGCGCGCCCTGGCGCAGCGAGGTGCCGATGCAATCGCTTCCGGTGTCGCCGCCGCCGATGACGACGACGTGCCTGCCACCCGCCAAAATCTCCTGGACGCCGCCGAGCGGCTCCTCGGAGACGCGGCGGTTCTGCTGCGGCAGGAAGTCCATGGCGTAGTGGATGCCGGCGAGCTCGCGGCCGGGGATCGGCAGGTCGCGCGGAGCCTCCGCGCCGCCGGTCAGCGCGACCGCGTCGTACTCGTTGAGCAGCTCGCGCGGATCGACATTGCCTTCAGCGCCGACGTGGCTGTTGTAGTGGAAGGTGACGCCTTCGGCTTCCATCTGCTTGACGCGGCGGTCGATGACACCCTTCTCCATCTTGAAGTCGGGGATGCCGTAGCGCAGCAGGCCGCCGGCCTTGGCGTACTTCTCGTAGAGGTGGACGTCGTGGCCGGCGCGCGCCAGCTGCTGCGCGCACGCCATGCCGGCCGGACCCGAGCCGATCACCGCGACCTTCTTGCCGGTCTTCTCCGCGGCGACTTCAGGCTTGAGCCAGCCATTGTCCCAGGCGCGGTCGACGATCGCGCATTCGATGGTCTTGATGGTGACGGGGTTGTCGTCGATGTTGAGCGTGCAGGAGGCTTCGCACGGCGCCGGACAAATGCGGCCCGTGAACTCCGGGAAATTGTTGGTCGAGTGCAGGTTGCGCGAGGCCTCTTCCCAATTGCCCTGGTAAACGAGATCGTTCCAGTCGGGAATCTGGTTGTTGACCGGGCAGCCCGGCGTGCCCGGCGCGACCGAGCCGGTGCCGTGGCAATAGGGAATGCCGCAGTTCATGCAGCGCGCGGCCTGGTCGCGCACCTCCTTCTCGGAGAGCGGAACGACGAATTCCTTGTAATGCTTCACGCGCTCGGCGACCGGGCTGTACTTGCGGTCGTGCCGTTCGATTTCCAGAAAACCCGTGATCTTGCCCATTAAACCCGAAGTCCCTGCCGCTTAAGTTCGTTCCGTTTCTTACTCGCCGTCATTGCGAGGAGCTCTTGCGACGAAGCAATCCAGCCTGATTCCGCGGAGAGTTTCTGGATTGCTTCGCTGTGCTCGCAATGACGGGATGTGATGCCCTACGCCCCGATCGCGATTTTCGGCTCGGCGTCCGCGTTGGCCGCCATTTCGCGCAGCGCGCGCCGGTACTCGACCGGCATCACCTTGCGGAATTTGGGCAGCCATTCCTTCCAATTGGCGAGGATCTCGGCGGCGCGCTTGGAGCCGGTCGCCTTGGCGTGGCGCGAGATCAGGACGTGCAGCCGCTCGACGTCGGAGGCGAGCAGGTTCTTGAACACGTCGACCCGGCCATGCGCCTCGAGGTCGCCGGCATGGTTGTAGGTGCCGGCGTTGATCAGCTCCTCCGACAGCACCGGCTCGAGCTCGACCATGCTGAGGTTGCACAGCTTGTCGAAATCGCCGGCCTCGTCGAGCACGTAGGCGATGCCGCCGGACATGCCGGCCGCGAAGTTGCGCCCGGTCTTGCCGAGCACGACGACGATGCCGCCGGTCATGTATTCGCAGCAATGATCGCCCGCGCCCTCGACCACGGCGACCGCGCCCGAGTTACGCACGGCAAAACGCTCGCCGGCGATGCCGCGGAAGTAGCACTCGCCCTCGATCGCGCCGTACATCACGGTGTTGCCGACGATGATGCTCTCTTCCGGCACGATGGCCGAGTTCCTCGGCGGCTTGACGATGATCTTGCCGCCCGAGAGGCCCTTGCCGACATAGTCGTTGCCTTCACCTTCGAGCTCGAAAGTGACGCCGTGGGCGAGCCAGGCGCCGAAGGCCTGGCCGGCGGTGCCCTTGAGGCTGACATGGATGGTGTCGTGCGGCAGGCCGGCATGGCCGTAGATCTTGGCGACCGCGCCGGACAGCATCGCGCCTGCGGAGCGGTTGGTGCTGTTGATCGCGGCCTCGATCTTCACCGGCGCGCCGCGGTCGAGCGCAGGCGTTGCCTGCTCGATCAGCGAGCGGTCGAGCACCGCCTCCAGATGATGGTTCTGGCGCTCGGAGTGATAGATCTTCTGGCCCTTCTCCTCCTTCTGCTTGACGAAGAGCTTGGAGAAATCGAGGCCCTTGGCCTTCCAATGCGCAACCAGCTTGGTCTGGTCGAGCAGCTGAACCTGGCCGACCATCTCGTTGAAGGTGCGGAAGCCGAGGCTCGCCATGATCTCGCGGACTTCTTCGGCGACGAAGAAGAAGTAGTTGATCACGTGCTCGGGCTGACCGGTGAAGCGCTTGCGCAGCACCGGATCCTGGGTCGCGACGCCGACCGGGCAGGTGTTGAGGTGGCACTTGCGCATCATGATGCAGCCGGCCGCAATCAGCGGCGCGGTGGCGAAGCCGAACTCGTCGGCGCCCAGCAGCGCGCCGATCACGACGTCACGGCCGGTGCGGAAGCCGCCGTCGACCTGGACCACGATGCGGCTGCGCAGCCGCTCGCGCACCAGGGTCTGGTGGGTTTCGGCGAGCCCGATTTCCCACGGCGATCCGGCGTGCTTGATCGAGGTCAGCGGCGATGCACCAGTGCCGCCCTCGAAGCCCGCGATGGTGACATGGTCGGCGCGCGCCTTGGCGACACCCGCGGCCACCGTGCCGACGCCGATCTCGGAGACCAGCTTGACCGAAACGTCGCCCGTCGGGTTGACGTTCTTGAGGTCGTAGATGAGCTGCGCCAGGTCCTCGATCGAGTAGATGTCGTGGTGCGGCGGCGGCGAGATCAGGCCGACGCCGGGCGTCGAGTGCCTCACCCTGGCGATGGTGGCATCGACCTTGTGGCCGGGCAGCTGGCCGCCTTCGCCGGGCTTGGCACCCTGCGCCATCTTGATCTGCATCATGTCGGAGTTGACGAGATACTCCGTGGTGACGCCGAAGCGGCCCGAGGCGACCTGCTTGATCGCCGAGCGCATGGAATCGCCGTTCGGCATCGGCTTGAAGCGGTCGGCTTCCTCGCCGCCTTCGCCGGTGTTCGACTTGCCGCCGATCCGGTTCATGGCGATCGCGAGCGTGGTGTGCGCCTCGCGCGAGATCGAGCCGAAGCTCATCGCACCCGTGGCGAAGCGCTTGACGATGTCCTTGGCCGGCTCGACCTGGTCGAGCGGCACAGGCTTGCGCTTCTCCTCCTCCGCGCTCTTGATCCGGAACAGGCCGCGCAGCGTCAGCAGGCGCTCCGACTGCTCGTTCAGGATCTTGGCGAAGGCGCGGTAACGCTCCTGCGAATTGCCGCGTGCGGCGTGCTGCAGCAGCGACACCGACTCGGCAGTCCAGGCATGGTCCTCGCCGCGGCTGCGATAGGCATATTCGCCGCCGACGTCGAGCGCGGTCTTGTAGACCTGCGCCTCACCGAACGCGTCGGCATGACGGCGCACGGCTTCTTCCGCGATCTCGGCGAGGCCGACGCCTTCGACGCGGGTATGCGTGCCGGCGAAGAACTTCGACACGAAGTCGGCCTTGAGGCCGACGGCGTCGAATATCTGCGCGCCGCAATAGGACTGGTAGGTCGAGATGCCCATCTTGGACATCACCTTGAGCAGGCCCTTGCCGATCGACTTGATGTAGCGCTTGACGATCTCATAGTCGTCGAGCGAGCCGGGCAGGCGGTCCTTCATCGCAATGATGGTTTCGAACGCGAGGTACGGATTGATCGCTTCGGCGCCGTAGCCGGCAAGGCACGCGAAATGATGCACTTCGCGCGGCTCGCCGGATTCGACGACGAGACCGACCGAGGTGCGCAGTCCGACGCGGATCAAATGATGATGCACGGCGGCGCAGGCCAGCAGTGCCGGGATCGGCACGCGGTCGGTGCCCACCATGCGGTCGGACAGGATGATGATGTTGACTCCCTCGCGCACCGCGCTTTCGGCGCGCGCGCAGAGCTCGTCGAGCACCTGGTCCATGCCGGCCGCGCCGAGACCGGCGTGGAAGGTGGTGTCCAGCGTGCGCGACTTGAAGTGCGACTCCGCCACCTCCGAGATCGAGCGGATCTTTTCCAGGTCCGCGTCGGTCAGGATCGGCTGGCGCACTTCGAGGCGCTTGGTGGTGGCCATACCCTGCAGGTCGAACAGGTTCGGCCGCGGCCCGATGATCGAGACGAGGCTCATCACCAGCTCCTCGCGGATCGGGTCGATCGGCGGGTTGGTGACCTGCGCGAAGTTCTGCTTGAAGTAGGTGAACAGCGGCTTGGCCTTGTCCGACAGCGCCGAGATCGGCGTGTCGTTGCCCATCGAGCCCGCGGCTTCCTCGCCGGTGGCCGCCATCGGCGTCATCAGGATGGTGATGTCTTCCTGGCTGTAGCCGAATGCCTGCTGGCGATCGAGCAGCGACAGGTTCGAGCGCACGCCGGTGGTCGGCACCTTCGGCAGCTCTTCCAGCACGATCTGGGTCCGCTCCAGCCACTCCTTGTAGGGATGGCTCTTGGCGAGCTCGGCCTTGATCTCGTCGTCCGGGATCAGGCGGCCCTGCTCGAGGTCGACCAGCAGCATCTTGCCGGGCTGCAGCCGCCACTTGGTGATGATCTGGTCCTCGGGGATCGTCAGCACGCCCATCTCGGACGCCATGACGATGCGATCGTCCTTGGTGACGAGATAGCGCGCGGGCCTGAGGCCGTTGCGGTCGAGCGTGGCGCCGATCTGACGGCCGTCGGTGAAGGCGATCGCGGCGGGGCCGTCCCACGGCTCCATCAGCGCGGCATGATATTCGTAGAAGGCGCGGCGCTTCTCATCCATCAAGGGATTGCCGGCCCACGCCTCCGGAATCATCATCATCACGGCATGCGGCAGCGAGTAGCCGCCCTGCACCAGGAATTCGAGCGCGTTGTCGAAGCAGGCGGTGTCCGACTGTCCCTCGTAGGAGATCGGCCACAGCCGGTTGATGTCCTTGCCGTAGAGCTCGGAGCTCACCGAGGCCTGGCGCGCCGCCATCCAGTTGACGTTGCCGCGCAGCGTGTTGATCTCGCCGTTATGCGCGATCATGCGGTAGGGATGCGCCAGCGACCACGCCGGGAAGGTGTTGGTCGAGAAGCGCTGATGCACCAGCGCCAGCGCGCTCTCGAAATCCTTTTCGTGCAGATCGGGATAGTACTTGCCGAGCTGGTCGGCGAGGAACATGCCCTTGTAGATCACGGTGCGGCAGGACATCGAGCACGGGTAATAGCCGGCAAGGCCGCGGTCGCGGCGCTGGTAGATCGCCTGCGAGATCGACTTGCGCAGGATGTAGAGCCGGCGCTCGAACTCGTCCTCGGTCTTGGCGGTGCCGTTGCGGCCGATGAACACCTGCATGCAGGCGGGCTCGGTCGGCTTCACGGTGACGCCGAGCGAGGAATTGTCGGTCGGCACGTCGCGCCAGCCGAGCAGGGTGAGGCCCTCTTCCTTGATCTGGTCGGCGATGATGCTCTTGATGACGTTGCGCCAGGCGGTGTCGCGCGGCATGAACAGCGCGCCGATGGCGTATTCGCCGGGGGGCGGCAGCGTAAAGCCGAGCTCCCCAGCCTTGCGGCTGAAGAAGGCGTGCGGGATCTGCACCAGAATGCCGGCGCCGTCACCGGCGCGCGGATCGGCGCCGACGGCGCCGCGATGCTCGAGGTTGCAGAGGATGCTCAGCGCGTCCGAGACGATCTCGTGCGACTTCTTGCCCTTGATGTTGGCGATGAAGCCGACGCCGCAAGAATCCTTCTCCAGGCTCGGATCATACAGGCCTTCGGCTTTGGGGCGCGAATTGTGCTCTTGAAGCGGTGAGGTGATCGGATCGGTCGTTTTCGAGGCGACCGTCGCCGACAGCTCTTCTGCCACGATGTTTGCGCGCTCGAATTGCGACCCGTTCATTGTTCCTGTCCTCTCCATGCGGCAAGCTGCCTCACCGCCATCTTCGGCGCACCTTCGGCGTCCCGCGGCACCCGATCCTGGGCCACCGCTCGTCCTCTGCGAGCCGCATTTTCTTAAATTCAGGCCTAGGCGTTCTTCGTCCCCGAGAACGGCTTTGCCTGGTACCTTGCCGGCGCTCGAGAGCACCAGTTCTCGCTGCAATCCCTATGCCGGAACCGCAGGCAAAATGAGACAGTCTTCCTGTCCTAACCATCACCTTGCCAAATTTTTGTCTAGCACACAAGCGCGCGGAAGTCCCGATTCCGCAAAAGTCAATCAATCGCTTTCCAAAAGTTGCGGCCCCGGTTTTGAGGCAAACGCGCCCTGATCCGGCCCCGGCGGCGCCGAAATCCCCAATGAAACTTCGGATCAACCCTTCGGAAGGCGCGCCACGGCGCGAGAAGCGAAAGAGGGCGGCCGCCGGAGGGCCTGACAGGAGCGTCTCGATCATGAAGTTTTTCACAGGATGTGTGGCGGCCGCCGCGCTGGCGCTGGCTGCCGGTGCGGGGCATGCCCAGGTTCCCGCGAGCGGTATTGCCAGAGGGGCCGTCATCGCGGTGTCGGATTTCGACGGGCCCTACGCCCCGCCGGAGGCCGCCCCGCCGCCGCGCTACGGTTACGGCTACGAGGAACGCGGCCCGGCGCTGGCCGTGTTGCCGCCGACCGAGGTCTACGCCGTGCTCCGCGAAAACGGCTTCTCGCCGCTCGGCATTCCGCGCCTGCGCGGCAGCGTCTACACCATCGCGGTGATCGACCGAAGCGGCGACGATGGCCGGCTGGTGATCGACGCCCGCGACGGGCGGATCATCCGCTTCATGCCCGCCGCTGATGCCTATGGCATGGCGCCGGCCTATGACGAGCGCCGGGTCGCGCCCTACGGGCCGCAAACCGCGCTGCCGCCGCCGACCGCGATCCGCAGCGGTCCGCCGCGCCCGCCGGCCTCGATCCCGCATGTGGCAAGCCGCGCCGTGCCGCTGCCCAAGCCCGCCCCGCGGCGCGCCGAGATGCAGGCAGTGCAGGCCCAGCCCGCGCAGCAAGCTGCCGTGGTGCAAGCCAAGCCGGCCGAGGCCGCACCGCAAGCTGCCGCGCCGACCGTCGGTCAGGCCAAGCTGGCCCCAACGATCCTGCCGACGCAGGACATGCCCGCCGCGCAGGGGCTGGACTAGGCGTCAGCAAACGGAAAGCGCCCGAGAACCCCTCGGGCGCTTTTGCATGAAATGACTGCGCGTCAGCTCCGCGGATACCCCGCCGCATCCAGGATCAGATTCGCCACCTCCTTCGGGTGCGACACCAGCGAGAGGTGGCCGGCATCGAGCTCGATCGTGGTGGCGTTGATGCGCTTGGCGAGGAAGCGCTCGAAATCGGGGTTGATGGTGTAGTCGTTCTTCGACACCGCGTACCAGCTCGGCTTGGAGCGCCAGGCCGCCTCCGTGGTGCGGCCGGCGAAGATCGAGGCCGCGGTCGGCCATTGCACGGCGTAGAGCTCCTTGGCCTGCTCCGGCTTCACGCCGTTGGCGAAGTACTTCAGGAAGGCCTCTTCCGAGAGCTTGGTGTAGCCGTCGCGCTCGACGATGCCGGCGCGCGCCGGCCCGGCCGGAAACTGCTTCGACAGCGCGACGAAATCCTCGTTCGCATCAGGCGCGCGTGCGGCGACGTAAACGAGGCCGGTGACCTTCGGGTCGGTGCCGACCTGGCTGATCACGGTGCCGCCCCAGGAATGCGCGACCAGCACGGTCGGCCCGTCCTGCTCGGCCAGCGCCCGCTTGGTCGCTTCGACGGAGTCCTCGAGCGAGGACAGCGGATTCTGCACGGCCGTCACATGCAGGCCTGCAGCCTGCAGGATCGGGATCACCTCCGACCAGCTCGAGCCGTCGGCCCAGGCACCGTGCACCAGCACGACGTTCTTCGCCTTCACCGTCTGCGGTGTCTGCGCATGAGCAAGGCTGAGGGGAGCCGCCAAAAGGCTCGCGGCGACGAAAAGGCTGCGCCAGAGTGACATATGATCTTTCTCCGTCTTGTTTGGGGTCGATGCCCAAAGGACGGCGCGCGAGGCAGCAGCGTTACGCCTTCACCGTTCTGTGATGCAGTGCAAAAAAACGCCCCGGGGCACCGGGGCGTTTTCGCAACCTGGAAGTCGTTTGGGTTGGTTGCCCGGTTAGGCGGCCTGCGCGGCCGAGTTCTCGATCACCTGCGCCTTGGCGCCGGCATTGATCGCGATCTGGCGCGGCTTCTTGGCCTCGGGAATCTCGCGGACGAGGTCGACGTGAAGCAGCCCGTTCTCAAGCGAGGCGTCCTTCACCTGCACGAAGTCGGCAAGCTGGAAGGCGCGCTCGAAGGCACGCGCGGCGATGCCGCGGTAGAGCACTTCGGATTTCGAGTTCTCGTTCGCGACCTTCTCGCCCTTGATCGTCAGCGTGTTTTCCTTCGCGACGATGGAGAGCTCATCCTTGGCAAAGCCCGAGACCGCAACGGTGATGCGGTAGGCATTCTCGCCGGTGCGCTCGATGTTGTAGGGGGGATAACCGGGGCTGCCGTCGGAGCTGGCCTGGTCGAGCAGGTTGAAGAGGCGGTCGAAGCCGACGGTGGAACGATAGAACGGAGTGAGATCGTAGCTACGCATGGTCAAGTCCTCCATTGAGCGACTGTTGGTAACCCGCCCGCCAATCGGGCCGGGCTTTAGTCTGTGTGCAGCCTGATGTTCCGGTTCCGAAACACTGGTAGCGGCCTGCACGAAGGTGATATGGGTGGAACGAGACGGCGTTCAAGAGGGCGGGACAGGCGCCTTTTCGGCGCTTTGGCCCCTTGAATTGCAGCACTTCCCGCCCAAGCACGCCCAAATGACGCTGGTCTCGATTCCCGCCAATCCGGTCCCCGAAAACGTCGTCAGCGGCACCATCAAGACCCCTGATGGCGTCGAGCTGCGCTTTGCGCGCTGGGCGCCGCCGGCGAACCGCAAGGGTACGGTCTGCGTCTTCACCGGGCGCAGCGAGCAGATCGAGAAGTATTTCGAGACCGTGCGCGACCTGCGCGACCGCGGCTTTGCGGTGGCGATGATCGACTGGCGCGGGCAGGGGCACTCGTCGCGCCGCCTGCGCGATCCGCGCAAGGGCTATGTGCGCGACTTCGCCGATTTCGAGATCGACGTCGAGACCTTCGTGCAGCAGGTGGTGCTGCCGGATTGCCCGCCGCCGTTCTTCGCGCTGGCCCATTCCATGGGCGGCACAGTGCTGCTGCGGGTGGCCCATGCCGGCAAGCGCTGGTTCGACCGCATGGTGCTGTCCGCGCCGATGATCGACCTGCCCGGGCGCACCACCTCGCTGCCGGTGCGTGCGCTGCTCAAGACGATGCGCCTGCTCGGGCAGGGCGGCCGCTACGTTCCCGGCGGCAGCGACCGCCTCACGGGGCTCGAACCCTTCATCAACAATCCCCTGACCAGCGATCCCGTCCGCTACGCGCGCAACGCCGCGATCCTGGAGGAAGACCCGACGCTCGGACTGGCCTCGCCGACGGTCGCCTGGGCTGATACCGCCTTCCGGGCCATGCACACCTTCAAGCGCGTGAACTACCCCTCGCAGATCCGCCAGCCGATCCTGATGCTGGCGGCCTCCAACGACGCCGTGGTCTCGACCGCGGCGATCGAGGAGTTCGCCTATCACTTGCGCGCCGGCTCCCATCTCGTGATCGCCGGCGCCAAGCACGAGATCCTCCAGGAGCAGGACCGCTACCGCGCCCAGTTCTGGGCCGCCTTCGACGCCTTCGTGCCGGGCACGCCGCTGTTCAAGTGAGGGCGGCGACGAGGGGGAGAATCCTCGTTCTCCGTCATTGCGAGGAGCTCTTGCGACGAAGCAATCCAGGCTGTTTCTGCGGAGACAGTCTGGATTGCTTCGCTTCGCTCGCAAATGACGAAGTACGGGTGCGTTACAGCGTCTTCAGATACTCGATCAGGTCGTAGCGCTCGGCGTCGTCCTTGAACATGCGGCCGATGACGCCGGGGCGCTTCGGCTCGCCGTCCTTGCGCTCGAAGGAATGGCCGAGCACGCTGTTGCCCTGGATCGGCTTGCCGTCGGAGCCCGTCGCGGAGAACTCCGTTTCACCGGTCTTGCAGCGCTCGTTGGCGGTGACTGCGAAACCGACGGTGTCGGGGTCATAGTCGCGGCGGCCCATGCAGAACTTCTGCGGGCGCTCGTTCTGTGGCTTCAGCAGCCAGTACAGCGACGGCACCGAGCCGTTGTGCAGGTAAGGCGCGGTGGCCCAGATGCCGTTCAAGGGCCGCGCGCGATAGCGCGGATCGGGCGCCGGATTGAGACAGTTCTTGCGCGCGAGATTCCAGATGTGCGCCCGTTCGGCCTCCGGGATGTCCTCGTCGTCCATCCATTTGCGGGCGACCAGATCGACCACCGTCATCAGGCCGAGCGCGTAGACCATCTCGTTGGGCGAAGCGCTCGCGGTCGGGATCTGGCACTGCCACCATGTCTGCAGGTCGGCCGTGTTGACCTTCAGGAAGCCGGGCACGTCGACGGTCCGCTTGCTGAGAACGAGGGACTGCTCGGGATCGGTCTTGATCTCGTCGAGCGGGATCGTCACCGCATTCAGCACCTTGCTGTCGCCGCTCGGCTCCCAGCGCTTCGACGACCAGAAGGCCGGACTGTTGATATCAGGCAGATGGCATCCGGAGCACATCTCCGCGTAGATGGCGCGGCCGCGCTCGACCCGATCTGACTTCAGCTTCCAGGCGTCGCCGAGGATGTGCGAGGGCCATTTCGGTGCGAGCAGGCCGCCGAACTTCGGACCCGTAGTGGTATCAGCCGCCTTGAATGGATCGGGGCCTCTCAGCATGTCCTCGATCCAGCCGAGCGTCCTGATGTTGACCGAGGAGCGCCACAGCCTGTCCGCCGGATAGGCGTCGGACAGGTTGAGCAGGGCGGTCACGCCGAGGGCTTCGCCGGCGTTGCGGATCAGCGGCTGCTCGATCGAGGCGTCGTACTGGGCGAACTTGAACCACGGCACCGTCCAGATCGCGGGGTAGCTCACGGGCGCGTCCTGGGCGTGCAAATTCTTCTCGAATCCCTTGACGCCGCTCAGCGCGAGATCCTGCGAAAACACCTGGTTGCCGATGCGGTTGAGGGCATCGAGGCGGCCGAACCCTTCCTCGGTGTCCTGCTGCTGCTTGCCGTCCCAGGTCTTCTTGGCCTCGATCGTCTTTTCGTAGTTCTTGGCCCAGTCGATCAGGAAGCTGCCGATCGCGCTGAGCCTTTGCTTGAGAGCGGCGCGGTCTGTCTTGCTGGCGTCGGGGCCGAGCACGCGATCGGCAAAACGCTGGAAGCGGAACGGGACGTACAGCGTGTAGGCGATCGACAGGCCCGTTGCGAGCTCGAGCTTCTTCAGGTCGGTCATCGCCGGGCCGCCGTCGAAGCGGACGTCGACGCCCTGATAGTGGATCTGGCCGGTATGACAGGCGGCGCAGGTCAGCCCGATCTTGTCCTCTTCGCGCCGACCCGTCGCGGGATCGGCGACGTCGGTCATGCGCGCGAAGCCGACGGGCAGGCCGTCGACGTTCTCCACCGGCGTCCACCGCGTCGACCAATCCGACGCTTGCGTTGTCTCGTAGACATTGGCGTAGCCGAACCGGCGCAGCGTCGCCGTGTCGACCTGGACCGATTGCGGGCTCGGGATGAAGCCGAAGCGCTCGAGATAAGCGCTGTCCTTGATCATGCCGGGCTTCGAGAACAGATGAAGCTGCGGCTGCTCCAGCGCCACAAACCACTCATAGGGCACCGGGAACGTCGCGGTGCCCTGGCTGGCGTGGTGGAACCAGTGCCGGTCCTTCAGCGACCAGTTCTGCTCGAGCCAATAGGCAGCCTTGGTTTCGGGCATCGCGGGCAGGGGCGGCGGCAGGAGATTCACCAGCACGCCCTTCTGGGGCAGCATGGCGCGAACCTGATTGGGAAATTCGGCGACGGCGACCAAGGCGATGAGGCCAACGCCGATGACAACGGCCGTGAGCGCGACCGCCCAGCGAAAGCGGAGCTGACAGGACGACAGCAGCGGCTGCGACACGATCCGCTGGTTGATACGGTCGGGGAATTGGCGTTGTTCGAACATCGTGCGCACGTCGGCCACGCTGAGATAAGGCTCTTCACCCGGCTTGCCCTTGCCGATGATCTTCAAAAGGACGGGCCATTCGAACTTCATCAGCAGCGGGTAGTACCAGCGTGCGGCGCTGCCGGCGCGCTTGAGATTGTCGCGCATGAAGGTCTTGATTTCCGCGGCGTTGAGGCCGGGCTCGCTGTTGCCGGTGTTCGGGTCGGTGTAGGTCCGGCCGAAGCTGGCAAGGCGCGCGATCTCGTCCTCGTTGATCTTGCCGTCGACGCCGAGGATGCGCGAGCCGGCGCCGCGCTTGTCCAGTGGCCCCCCGCGCAGCGCGTCGAGCTGCGCGCCCGAAACGATGCTCTTCAGGATATGCTTGATGCCGTTGGCGATCATCGCAACGCCGCGGACCTGGATGCGGGCCGAGACCTTCTTCAGCCCGGTCTCGCCGCTCGCATTGGCGATGGTCTGCGACAGCGTGTTGAGCGGGACGGTGCCGCCCTCGACGAAGCCTTCGCCGACGAGGCCGCGCAGGAACGGACAGGGATTGTTCGGCGAGACGTGAATCGAGGGGTCGAAGGGCGGTTTCGAAGCGGGGTCGTGCATGGCCCAAATCCTGAAAACAGCGAATCGTGGAAAGCAGGCGCGCCGTTAGAGCGCGGAAAGTCCTAACAAACCGACAGCACGATATACTACTTCAGCGTGTGACGAAGTGTGGCGGATTTCACTGTCCTGTCAACAAGAGCGGGCTTTCGCTCAGGATTCGGCGGCCCGCTTCACGTCGCTCTGAACCAGCGTCAGCTTGCCGAGCGGCACGCCGGCCTTCAGCAGCCCCTCGCGATAATGGCCGAGGTCCTCGGGCCGCTTCCAGTGGAAGTTGCGCAAGTGCCTGTCGACGTTCAGCGTTGGATAATTTGCCATCAGCACGCGGGCGGCTTCGCTGGCCTCGTCGTTTCGCCCCAGCTGCGCCAACGCCGCGGCCCGGATCGCCAGCGCCTGCATGTGATTCGGGTTGATGTAGAGCTGCTCGCGCGCCCATGACAGTGTCGCGTCATATTGGCGCAACAGATAATGGCTGAACGCGTTCAGCGCCGCCCATTGGTAGCGCGGGTCGCTGTTGTCGCGTTGCGCGGCCATCGAGAACAGCTCGATCGCCTCGCGATGCTCGCCGATCATGAAATGGCAGATGCCGAGCACGCCGCGTGCGCCATTGTCGTAGGGATTGAGCGCGACGGCGCGCTTGGCGGCGTCCATCGCCGCCTCGTGATGCCCCTCCATCGCATGCGCCCAGGACAGGATCGAGAACGCGAAGGAGGAGCGCGGGTCGAGCCGCACGCTGGTTTCGGCGAGGTTCATCGCCTCGGCCCACATCTCGCGCGTGCCCTTGACCCAGCCGAACTGGATGCTCTGGATCTGGATCGTGGCGAGATAGGCGTGCGCGATCGACAGTTTGGGATCGAGCCCGATGGCCTCGCGGAACAGCTCGACGGCGGCCGCCAGATCCTCCTTGGTCTGCCGGTAGTAATGTGACAGCCCCTTGAGGAAGCGGTCCCAGGCGGAGACGTCGGTCGAGAGCCGCGCCGGCGCCGAAGCCTCGGCACGGACGATCTCGGTGGCGATGGCGGCGGACAGGTTGGTCGTGATCTCGTCCTGCATCGCGAACAGGTCGCCGATGTCGCGATCGTAGCGGCCGGTCCAGAGCTGCTCGCCGGTCTCCGGCGCGATCAGTTCGGCGGTGACGCGGATCTTGGCGCCGGCGCGCCGAACCGAGCCCTGGATCAGGTAAGTCGCATCGATCTCGCGCGCGATCAGCCGCGTGCCGACGTTCTTGCCCTTGAAGGCGAATGTCGAGTTGCGGCTCAGCACCCGATAGAAGGATTGCAGCGACAGCGCATGGATCAGGTCCTCGGTGAGGCCATCGGAGAAATATTCGTCCTGGGCGTCGCTGAGATTGGCAAAGGGCAGCACGCCGACGATCGCGGTACGGTACTGCTGCGAGAGAACCGAGGCCTCCCGGAGCTCGGGAGCAAGCGCCGGCGCGCCTTCGGGTGTCCAGGTAAAGACCTCGATCGCATCCTTGATGTTCTTGAAGCGATGGTTGCCGGCATCGGTCAGCGGCACGGTGAGATGCTTGCTGGCCTCCCGATAGGCCTTGGCCGAGATCGCGAATCCGCCGGGGCTCGCCACCGATTCCAGGCGGACGGCGATGTTGACGTCGTCGCCGAACACCTCGTCCTCGTCGGCGATCACGTCGCCCATGTGGATGCCGAGCCGGAACTGCATGGCGCGATCGGCCGGCAGATGGTGGTTGCGCTCGGCCATCAGCGTCTGCATTGCGATCGCTGCCTCGGTGGCGCCGACGATCGAGGGGAATTCCAGCAGGAAGCCGTCGCCGGTGTTCTTCACGACGCGGCCGCCGTGATTGAGGATGATGGGGTGAATCGCGGCGCGATGGGCCTTGAAGGCGGCATGGGTGCCGGCCTCGTCGCTGCCCATCATGCGCGAATAGCCGGCGACATCGGCGCAGACGATGGCGGCCAGACGTCTTTCCATATCCGCAAAGCTCCAAGGGGACTTGGGTGAGGAATCCGGGACCGGCCACAGCGTGGCGGTTGCCGCGAATCCCGCATTTCAAGAACCCCGCCTTTATAGAGCAGATGCGCCGGAGCGGAAGCATGATCCGCATTGCAAATTCGAGGTAAATCCTACGCAATCCCGGCGGTGGACGGGGACGGGCGAACCGACTAAGCGGAACTGGGACCGCCAGGACGGCAGCGGGGCACCTTCATGCTGGGTATTCACGAAATCGGGCTTTTCATCCTCTCGGGCGTGCTGCTCAACATCACGCCGGGGCCGGATTCGGTCTATGTGATCGGCCGCAGCATGCAGATGGGCTGGCGCGGCGGCGCCGCTGCCGCCCTGGGCATCGGTTGCGGCTGCTTCGTCCATGTCGCGGGCGCGGCGATCGGGCTTTCGGCCCTGCTGATGGCCTCGTCCACCGCCTTCTCGATCCTGAAGCTGGTCGGCGCGGCCTATCTGGTCGTGACCGGCGTCCAGATGCTGTGGTCGCGCCCTGTGCTGGCTTCAAGCATCGATGAGCCGGTGCGCAGCTCGCTCTCGCGGGTCTTCCTCCAGGGCGTCTTCACCAATGCGCTCAATCCCAAGGTCGCGCTGTTCTTCCTGGCCTTCCTGCCGCAATTCGTCGCAGCCGATGCGCCGCACAAGCCGCTCGCCTTCCTGACGCTCGGCCTGATCTTCATCTTTACGGGGACGCTGTGGTGCCTGGTGCTCGCCGCGTTCGCCGCCAGGGCCGCGCACCGGCTGCGTCAGTCCGAGGCGGCGATTGCCTGGGTCAACCGCGCGCTCGGCGGCCTCTTCATCTATCTCGGCATCCGTGTCGCCATGCTGGAGAGCCGGTAACTCGCTCGAACGAATGATGCGGGCTGCGTAGGGTGGGTTAGCCTTGCGGCTGCGCGAAGCGCAGTCGCTAGGCGTAACCCACCTCTTCTGTCTCTGCGGATACGAACAGTGGTGGGTTACGCTGCGCTAACCCACCCTACTACGATCTTCTCTCAGGCAAACTCCTTCACCAGCGCACTGCCGGCGAGATACAGGCCGAGCAGGATCATCGCGATCAGGAACCAGCGGCGAAACGCTTCGGCCGGCATCCGCGCCCGCACCGATTGGCCGATAAACATGCCGGCAAAGGCCATGGCGAGGCCGATCGCGCCCGGCACGGCATTGGCCGGCGTCAGCAATCCGACCGCGGTCAGGTTGAAGGCGAGCGCCAGCGTGGCGGTAGTGAAGAATACGCCGAGCGCCTGCACCAGCTCGTCCTTCTCCATGCCGATCGCCTGCATGAACGGCATCGACGGGATCACTTGCACGCCGGTCGAGGCCGAGATCACGCCGGTGATGACGCCGACCACGCCGCCGACCCATTTCTCGTTCTCGGGCGCGACGCGGAAGTGGAACTTGTTCAGCCCGATCACGGCGTAGACGACCAGCAGGGCGCCGAGCACGATCGTGCCGTAGCGCGCGTGAGGTCCGGTCAGCGCGCCGGCATTGAGCCAGCAGCCGATCACGGTGCCGATCATCAGCGGCCACAGCCGCCGCAGGATGTCGCGCAAATACGGACCGACGAAGGTCTGCCAGATGTTGGTGACGATGGCGGGAACGATGACGATGGCAATGGCGCGGCCCGGCGCCATGCTCACGGCGAGCAGGCCCATGGACACCGTCGGCAGGCCGAGCCCGACCACGCCTTTGACGAATCCGGCGAGCAGGAAGACGACGGCGATGAGAATGAGCAGCGGGTCGATCATCTCAATACATTGACCGAAGCCGCGCGGGCGCACAATCTGGAGGTTACGGAGACAGCCTTCGTCGTCAGCGAAGGCTGGAGCATGATCCGGAAAAGTGCGAAGCGGTTTTCGGACAAGATCATACTCCAACAACAAAGAAGAGACATTTCATGCGCTTCGACCTCGTCGATCTCCAGCTCTTCATCGCGGTCGCCGACCAGCGCAGCATCACGCGCGGTGCGGAGCGCTCGCATCTGGCGCTGGCCTCGGCCAGCGCGCGCATCAAGGGCCTGGAGGATGCGCTCGGCGTCGTACTGCTCAAGCGCGGGCGCCGCGGCATCGAGTTGACCGCGGCCGGCGAGAGCCTGCTCGATCATGCCAGGCTCGTGATCCATCAGATCGACGCCATGCGCGGCGATCTCGCCGGCTTTGCCAGCGGCGTGCGCGCCAGCGTGCATTTCCTCGCCAACACGTCGGGCCTGTCGGAGCATCTGCCGAAGGCGCTCGCCGGCTTCCTGCGCGAGCATCGCGACGTCGCCGTCGACATCGAGGAACGCGAGAGCACCGATATCGCGGCGGCGATCGCCGCAGGCGCTGCCGACCTCGGCTTCGCCGCCGAGCACGCGCTGCCCGAGCATATCGAGCGCTTCCCCTTCAGCAAGGATCGCCTGACGCTGGTGACCTCGAAACGCGGTCCGTTCGCCGGCCGCCGCCAGATCGACTTTCAGGAGGCGGGGGCTTGCGACTTTGTCGGCCTGACCAGCGCCACCGCGCTCCAGATGCATATTTCCAGGCACGCGGCGCGGCTCGGCATCCGCCAGCATGTCCGCGCCCGCCTGCGCGATTTCGATGCGATCTGCCAGATGGTCGCCGCCGATGTCGGCGTCGCACTCGTGCCCGAAGCCGCCGCCCGCCGCTGCGCCAAGACCATGCCGCTTGCCATGGTCCGCCTGCGCGATGCCTGGGCCAACCGCCGCCTCGTGATCTGCGCGCGCAGCTTCAAGACGCTGCCGCGGCCGGCCAAGATGCTGGTGGAGCATCTCAGGGCCGAGGCGGTGTGAGGGGCGCTCTTACCCTCCCCTGGAGGGGGAGGGTCGGCTCACATTGAGCGGAGCGAAATGTGAGACGGGGTGGGGTGACGGTCTCTCCACATCCAACAGTGCCCGCGTGGAGAGATCACCCCACCCCGCTCGCGCTTCGCGCGATCGACCCTCCCCCTCCAGGGGAGGGTCAGCAAGCCTACTTCGCCGTCTCCACGCCGGCGTCCTTGATCACCTTCGCCCACTTCTTGGTTTCGTCGGCGATGAATTGACGAAAATGCTCCGGCTCATCGCCGATCAGCGTCGCGCCTTGCTGGCTCAGCTTTTCCTTCACCGCGGGATCCGCCATTGCCTTCGTGACGAGGCCATGCAGCGCGGCGATGATCTCCTTCGGCGTGCCCTTGGGCGCGACCATGCCGTACCAGTTCTCGATGCGCAGATCGGGAAAGCCCGCTTCCGCGGTAGTCGGGACGTCAGGCGCGGTCGGCGCACGTTCGGCCGAGCCGACGGCAATGGGGCGCAGGGCGCCCGTCTTGACCTGCGGCAGCAGCGCCGGGAGATCGAGGAACGCCATCTGCACCTGCTGCCCCAGGAGGTCGTTCACCGCAGGCGCGGCGCCGCGATAGGGCACGTGGACGATGTCGATCCTGGCCGTCAGCTTGAACAATTCACCGGCGAGATGCGGCAGGCTGCCGGCGCCGGTTGAGGCGAAGTTGAGCTTGCCCGGCTGCGCCCTGGCCAGCGCGATCAACTCGCCGGCGTCCTTTGCGGGGACGTTGGCGGCGACGACGAGCATTTCCGGCACGATCGCGACCAGCGTCACCGGGGTGAGGTCGGTGAGGGTGTCGTAGGCGACCTTCTCCATGCTCGCGCTGATCGCGAGGGCGCCAGCCGAAGTGATCGCGATGGTGTAGCCGTCGGGCGGGCTCTTCGCTACGGCGTCGGTGCCGAGCACGCCGCCCTGTCCGCCGCGATTGTCGATCAGCACCGGCTGACCGCACAGTTCCGACATGCGCTGGCCGACGACCCGGGCGATGATGTCGTTGGGCCCGCCGGCGGAAAACGGCACGATCAGCTTGATCGGCTTGGTCGGAAAGTTCTGCGCCGATGCCAGCGCTGGCAGCAGCAGGAACAATCCCAAGAACAATGTAACGAGCAGCCTGCTTGAGAGAATCATGCAAGCCCTCCGCTTCGCTTGCTACTGGTTCAACAGCTTCAACGCTTCCTCGTGAACCCGCGCGTCGCCGGCCGCGATGATGCGGCCGCCGCCCTGGGCCGGCTTGCCTTCCCAGGTGGTGACGACGCCCCCGGCGCCGGTTACGATCGGGATCAGCGCCGCGATGTCGTAGGGCTTCAGCTCGGTCTCGACCACGAGGTCGACGTGGCCGGCGGCAAGCATGCAATAGGAGTAGCAGTCGCCGCCATAACGCGACAGCCGCGCGCTCCTCTCGATGCGGCCGAAGATGGCGCGGTCGCTCTCGTTCATCAGCAGCGGGCTGGTGGTGTAGGTCGTGGCCTCCGACAGCGAAGCGCAGCGGCGGACCTGGAGCCGGCGCTCGCCCGACGGCCCCTTATAATTGGCCGAACCGTTGTCGCCGGAAAAGCGCTCGCCGATGAAGGGCTGGTGCATCATGCCGAAAACCGGCGTGCCCTTGTGCAACAGCGCGATCAGCGTGCCCCAGATCGGAAAGCCGCCGATGAAGGATTTGGTGCCGTCGATGGGATCGAGCACCCAGACGTAGTCGGCGTCCTCGCGCTCGCTGCCGAATTCCTCGCCGACGATGCCGTGCTGGGGGAAGTTGGCCTTGATCAGCCGCCGCATCACCGCCTCGGCGGCGCGGTCGGCCTCCGTCACGGGATCGAAATCCTTGGTCTTGCTCTTGTCGTCGATCGACAGCGAGGTGCGGAAGAACGGCAGGATGGTTTCGCCGGAGGCGGTGGCAAGCCGACCGATGAAGGCGGAGAAGTCGATCACCGTCACAGGCGAAATCCTCGAAGCGAAGGTTGGATGAAGCTTGCCTCCTGCCTAACTCAATTCGCCTGCCGCGTGCAGCGCTGTCTTGATGTTGCGCCCTGGTATTTTGGATGCCGAAGCGCGCTGCCCCATTCCAGTCATCTGCTGGCCAAATATCGATCACGGAGTTGAAAACTTAGTTCCGAGGTTGCCTTGTTCGTATGCAAACGACTATCAACCCATTGAATTTCCTTATCAAAGAAACTGAATCTGGGTTTCCATGGAAGCAACTGAGCCATGTGCGATTTGCATGGGAAACGGCGCAAAAGCCCTTGCACTTTGTGCGGCGCGGCCGCATATTGTTGCGGTGCGGTAGCGCTCTGCGTTACCGCTGCCCTCCTTGGGCGTTTCCTCCCTAGACTTGGGCCGCTTGCGTCATTCGCGAGCGGCCCTTTTTTCTTGCCGCCGCCGTTTTCATTTTGGGGCGCGCAAGCTTGCGAAGTGAAAGCGCACTCGCGCGCAAGGCCTCGTCGTTGGAGAGAGAAGCTGAGTCCTATTCCGCCGCGGCCTGGAACGGGCCAAGGTCGGCGAACGGAATCGTGGTCGCCAGCACGTCGGCGAGAACGCCGAAGTCGGAGGCCACTTGCGCAAAGCGAGCACTGCGCTCGCGCCGCCGCTCATCCATGTAGATCGCGCGGTTGAGCTCGAGCTGCACGGCGTGCAGGCCGCTTGCGGGATTGCCGTAATGCTCGGTGATGAAGCCGCCGGCATAGGGCTTGTTGCGGCCGATCGAATAGCCGAGCCCGCTCATGGTCTCCTCGACGCGATCGGGCAAGAGCGGCGTACAGCTGGTGCCGTAGCGATCGCCGATCACGACGTCGGGCCGGCGCGGCTCGTCCCTGCTGACGCCGACCGAGGGCATCGAGTGGCAGTCCACCAGCACCACCGTGCCGAACATCTGATGCACCTTGTTGATCAGCCGGCGCAGCGCGCGATGGTAGGGCTTGTACAGCGTCTCGATCCGCCCCAGCGCATCGTCGACCAGGATGCGGTCGCGATAGATTTCCTGGCCGTCGCCAACCACGCGCGGAATGGTGCCGAGGCCGCCGGCGACCCGCATCGAGCGGGTGTTGGCAAAGCTCGGCAGACGGCCCGTGAACATGCGCGGGTCGAGCTCATAGGGCTCGCGGTTGACGTCGACATAGGAGCGGGGAAAGTTGACCCGCACCGTCGGAAAGCCGCGCGCGCTCAGATGGCCGATCAGTTCGTCCATGAACGAATCTTCCGACCGCCGCAGCGTCGGCAGGTCGATCCGCGAGGCCGCCAGGAATTCCTCAGGATAGGTCGAGCCGGAATGCGGCGAGTTGAAGATGACAGGCGCACGCCATTCGGCGGGCTCGAAGATCTCGAAGGCTGGCGACATGTCGCCGTCAAACCGGGTCATCTTCTCAGGCTTCGTCCCTTCGTGCCGCACGATCCGGACAAGCTCCGGATTCAATGATTCGGCCGATCACGCGGCTCTTATGTGTCGTCATTGTCCGGAATCGCAACCATTCTGCCAAGCGAAAAGATGTATTGGCCGATTGGAACAGGTCTTAACCGTGCGGGCATCGGGATGTGGACCCGCAGATCCGGCTCGATTGATTCGGAGTTCGTTACGGTCCACAAAGAGCCCGAAGCGGGGCCGCCGCAGGGTTAAGATTTTCACCCCAAATTTACCCTCTGTCGGGCTTATTGACCTCTGCTGATATCCTCTGGGGATTCGACGTTTCCTGCCATGCCAAAGATCCTGCTCGCCGAAGACGACAACGACATGCGCCGTTTCCTGGTCAAGGCGCTGGAAAACGCCGGTTTTCAGGTCTCGTCCCACGACAACGGCATGGCCGCCTATCAGCGGCTGCGGGAAGAGCCGTTCGAGATGCTGCTGACCGACATCGTGATGCCGGAAATGGACGGCATCGAGCTGGCCCGCCGGGCCTCGGAACTCGATCCCGACATCAAGATCATGTTCATCACCGGCTTTGCCGCGGTCGCCCTGAACTCGGATTCGGACGCCCCCAAGAACGCCAAGGTGCTGTCCAAGCCCGTGCATCTGCGCGAATTGGTCAGCGAAGTGAACAAGATGCTGGCGGCCTAAATCGGCCCCGTTCCGTCCTTGCGCCGGGTCCCCTGAGCCGTTATAGGGACCCCACCGATGAAATGACCTCTAGGGCACGTAGCTCAGCGGGAGAGCACTACCTTGACATGGTAGGGGTCACAGGTTCGATCCCTGTCGTGCCCACCATCCTCTTCAATGACTTAGGCGCCCCGCGCCCGAGGCCTGAAGGGGTGGTTTCCACGAAATTTCGACGAAGGCCCATTTCCGCGCGGGCCGCCCCGTCCAGATGAGGCTGGCTGCCCCAATGCGGGTGCTCGGTTTCCAGGCCCCTGGAGACGGATGCCGAAGCATAGCCTCGCTTCCCCCACGTTACTCCGAAGGTAACGCAGAAGACCGCGTGCTCTTTCTCTGTCATCTTCTCCGTCATTCCTTCGGCCTGAGCCATCACTTCTCTATCTCGCATCGAGCGCGCTAGATCGTATCGACTGGAGAGAGAGCGCGACAACAGTGTCACGCGAAGCGCCTCTGTCGTCAACAGCACATTTCTTTTGTTAAGCCAGTGCGCTGGCTTATACTAATGGGCCCTCACGCATCTCGATTCGGCGCCTCCGCGTATGTCACCATCTCCCGGAAGAATAGCCAGCGAGTGGCTCGCTTACATTCGGCCGCATGTCCGCCCCTACGAGGCGCTCGGCCGAGGCGATCGGCGCGACTACATCGCCAAGCTGTCGAAGCGGGTGAAGCTGAGCGATAACACACTTCGGCGTTTTATCTGGGCTGCCCAGTATCTGGATGCCGAGGGCATCACCAAACTGCCGTCTGGCGTTCGGATGCCCGTGGCTGCCGTCGAGCGCGTCGCTCGCATTGCAGCCCGCCAACCCGAGAAACGACAGCAATTGCTCAAGGACGTTGCCGAGGGCAGGCTCACCATCGTTGAACTCAGGGAGCTTCTCAAGAAGAGCACCAGGGCTGCTCGTAAGCGCCAGCGCATTGCAAACCCAGAAGAGCCGCTGGAGAATCGGGCGTTGGCGGCACTTAAGGGCGCGAGGCGTTCTCAAACAATCCGATGCAGTGTTTGCTACGTTTCAGGGTCTGGAGCATTGGCCGTACTTCGATTCCCAGGCGAATCCTGTTGTGGTTATTCTTCTTTCGCAGGACCGACGCATCGTCGCTATGAATGATCGACCGCTCGGCGGGACGACTGCCTCGTTCGCGAGGAAACGAAGGGAGTTCTTGCGCAACATCCTCGCCGGTACAGCCCTTTATGACCTGGTCCTCGTCTTCGCCTCGATATGGCACGATGACGTCGGGAAATTGATAGGGGCGATGCGGCCAGAGATGCGGCAGCGCGTTATTCTATTAGGGTCGGAAGCATAGGGACACAACAACGGCGCAAGTTCTTTCCCTCACTACTCTCGTAACCTCGACGTCCGGCGGAGTAGACGTCGGTGGGATCTCCAACATGACAAAAGCGCACCCACTATTTTCCAATTGATTGCCGAAGCGATATTGAGCCAAGATTACAACCATTACGCTATTGCTGTGATTCCCCTCTGTTGCCCGGCGGGCCGTACTGGAGCCCAGAACCGCGTCAGATTGCCGTCACGTAAGCCCATTTGGAACAAGGTCACTGGATGCGTCGCGATTATCGCCTCTACGAACTAAGCGAGGGTGAGTTTGAAGAGCTCGTCGTCAAGATTTGCATCAACTGGCTGGGTGAAGGTGTCACGCCATTCGCGCCCGGTCGCGACGGCGGTCGTGATGGCAAGTTCAACGGCAAGGCCGAATGCTTTCCCAGCGCCAACATGCCCCTTGAGGGTCAGGTTGTCCTCCAGGCCAAGCACGTAGCCGTATTCGACAAATCATGCTCGGATAAGGATTTTGAGCGCCTCCTGAAAAAGGAGCACGCAAAAATTAAGCGGCTCGCAAAGAAGGGCCTATGTGACCACTACCTAGTGTTCACCAACCGCCGCTATACTGGAGGTGCCGACGAGAAGTTAATCGCCAGCCTGATGGCACTCGGCGTCAAGCGTGCTCACATCATCGGGGTTGAGCGTCTCAACGCCGCACTGGATGATATGCAGCATATCCGGGAATGGCTTCCGAACCGGAAAGATCCCATCCCGTTCCGCTTCGAACCGGACGATCTCATCGAAGTGATTGGCGCGGTCCACGACTACGCAGATGGGTCAGCGCTGAGCGCGGTCAACAGCGCCAGAGACTTTGAAAAGCTCAAGCTGCGAGAGGAGAAGAACAAAATCAATGGATTGTCAGACGAGTACTACAACCAGATCATCGTCAGCAACTCTTTCCCTCACTTTGCGCGGATCGACCATTTCCTGAAGAATCCCCGCAATACTCAGGTTGCCGCCCTTTATCACGACAGCGCCGACGAACTAAAGCAAAAGATACTGGCCGCCCGTGCCGAGTTTGCAACGTTCGATAATGTTTTTGCCTTTTTGATCGAGGAGATCCAAAAGAGGCGCGCTGCACTGAAGGGCAGGAGGCGTATGATAAGCGTCATGCTCCACTATATGTACGCCAACTGCGACATCGGCTCGAAGAAACTTCCATCAACCACGCAAACCGGCAAGACCTCTAGCCAGGGAGAAGGGACGAGTTACAAAAAGCTGGTCTGTGCCCTGTTCGATCTAGCTCTGCTGAAGGTGTATGAGGACGTAGGCTTCTTCCATTTTGTCTACCACGACGGAATCTTCGAAGCTCTGGACGACCGAAAGAAGCTGGCGCTGTTAGAGGTTGTGCGTGAACAGACGAGTACCAAGAAGATGCAATACATAATGACGCTAATTGCTTCAGACCTGCCGCGTATCGAAGAGAAGTCACCCCCCCACGTTTGCGCCGGACGAAATTATACTTCGCCTTCACGACGACGGAGCCGACGGTCGCCTCTTCAAGATGGCAGAATTCTAACCTCTGAGGGGGCCAATCTACTCCGCCGCCTCGCCCTTCACCTCAATCATCAGCATATCAAGACTCTCGATCTCCTGCATCGCGCGGCCGGCGATTCCCTGGAGGTCGCCATAGAGACCGGCCGTGGAGTCGAGCACCCCACGGAGCTGTTCCTCGCGCTTGGCCCAGAGCCGCATCATCGTCTTGCGCTCGCGGTCGAGGTCGGCCTGCATGTCGGTGAACTTCTCGACGATCGCATCGATCCGGTGACGGAAGCGCGGACCGGTCAGATAGCCGTACATCATCTCCATCTTGGTCTGCTGGCCTTCCTGGGACTGACGGCTGCCGGCGAGGTCGATCAGCCCGTGCCGGAGTACGATCGCCAGCGGAACGGCGAACCGGGGCTCTGCGACCCAGACATTGTCGAGCAGACCGAAGGTTTCGATATCGTTCGGCAACGCGCTGGAGACAATAAGGGCGACCTCCGCTTTAGCAGCGCGCTGGTCGCTTCTGAGCTTGGTCAGCCAGTCGTCGCTCCAACGTTTGGTTCGCTTGGATTCCCACAGGATCGTGCCGCAAGTCTGCCCACCGGGACCGAACACGCGATGGAGGACGTCGCCACCAAAATCGCCCTTCGGCACCGGCTCGATGAGATCGCGCGGAAACTGATTGCGGAGCAGGGATTCCAGTTCGAGCTCCAGGGCTTCGCCTTGCAACTGCTGTGAGCCCTGTTCAGCACGGCGGCGGAGTTCTTCGATCTGCCGGTTCATGCCGGCGATCTGGGCTTCCTTCTCCGCGACTTTCGCCTTGAAGCCGTCCTCGGCCTCCAGCTTGGCCTTGTCGCGCACAGCGGCGAGTGCCTGCTGGACCTTCGTCTCGATCGTGAGCTCGACTTCGCGCCTGGCATCGTCGAGCTCGCGCTCCTTGCGGAGCATGTCCGCCTGGATCTTCTGGGCTGCGGCCAACTTCTCGTTGTTCGCTGCGAGTATTTGCTGCAAATCCGCCAATTGCCGGTCGCGTTCGCCGAGTTCATCGGCGATCGCCAGCCGTGCTCGCTTTGCTTCCATTTCGACGATATTGGACCGCTCCGCCTTCAGCTTTGCGGCGACCTGTTCGTCGACGGCCTCGCGAGCTTTCGCGATTTCTTCGCTGGCCTGCTTGAGCAGCGCTTCGCGCCGGCCAAAGTCCGCTTCCTTGGCGGCAAGCTGCTGGTCGAACTTGCGGCGCGTCTCCGCAATCAGGGGCGCCGCGAGCGATTCTGTCAGCTTGATTTCAGTGCGGCAGCTCGGGCAGACGATCTGGGGATCGGTCACGGTATTGGTCCTCGGATGATTGTCCGCGATAGTACCGGGCGAGGGTGCGCCGTTTAAGCCCTGCGCGCGGGTTATCCCGCGCAATTGCGGCGGCCGCGGCAGCGGCGGCCGTGTCTTTCCGTTGTTCTGTTCCACCATGATCAGTTCCTCAATGCTCGGACGTCGCGTTCGCGCAGGATGGCCTCGACGATGCGGCGCAGGCGCCGCACCGAGCCGCCGGCCCAGTGCTTCGCGACAGCTTCGCGCTCAACGCCGTCGAGCGGTGTCATCCAGCTCTGGTCGAGGCCGCGCTCCTTGGCGAGGTCAACGATCACGGCCGGCAGCAGCGCGTCCAAGTCATTCGCGGTCGGCTTGGGAAAGGTCACGATGCGGAAACGGTCTCTGATTGGACTTGGCAACGGCTCGAGGCGGTTGGCGGTGGCGATGTACGACACCTGCGACAGATCAAGATTGGTCTGGAGCGCGGGGTCGGGGTAGCGGACGCTCGTTTCCGGTTCGAGAAAGCCGAGCAGGCAGTCCCATAGCCGGCCGTAGTCGGACCTCGTCGCCGCTTTCTCCAATTCATCGAGGAGGACCAGCACATTTGCCGTTTTGCCTTGCGCGATGGCGAGAAAAGGATGGCAAGGCTCGCTAGAGTACCAGCGCCGGTCGGTCCCCCCGAACACCGCGCCGTCGGAACGACTGGCTTCGGTCCGCCAAACGTGGAGACCCAGCACCTCACCGAGCCGGCGGGCAAATCGGCTCTTACCGCCGCCGGGCTCGCCAACAATCAGAAGCGGGCGCAAACGGACCGTGGTGCGCCCAACAAGATCCGCCAGCGCGAAATCGATGACGTCGATGGCGTACGGGAACTCGAACTGCAGAACGCTGCGCGCCTCGTGGAGCGGCGGCACCTCAACGAGCGGCAAAGCAGTGTTAATGACGTTCTTCAGCGGGCCAAGGATTTCCTTGAGTTTGATGTTCTTCAACTCGGCCTCGGACAGACGCGCAACGACGAGATGACGGTCGGGAATGAGTTCAGGGTCCGGGACGGCTTCTTGCTTGACGGTTTCGGTCCGGTCCTCGGCTTCCCGCTTTTTCCGGCTGTCCTCCTCCTCCTTGAGTTGGAGCCGTAACGTGGCCTTGGCCGCGGTGATGCGGTGCTCGGCCAAGCGGTGCCCGACCAGGGAGGCGTTAATCGCAGCAGAGAACTTCTTCGGCAGAAAATGCGTGCAGGCCGGCAGCGCAGCCCAGCCATAGGTAAACCGTTCGAGATCGCAGCGAACCTTCTGTTCGACGTGCAGCGAATTCACCTGAAAGGCCTTGACCAGCGCCTTGGCGACCCTGCGGTGCTGCTGGAAGTGTTCGTCATCACGCGGCGTTGGCAAGCTCACGAGCCGGACGCTATCAGCAAGGCTCCTGAGAGCTGGCTCACTATGGGCTGCAGCGCGGCGATCGAGTTCAGTCGCCAGTGCCATTGCGGCCTCCAACGACCTGCTGGTGGCCCAAGCGACATTGTGTGGCAGTCCCGGGCAAAGCTCGTTGACTTCCGCGATAAGCCGTTCCTCAATGTGTTCGGCGCCATTGACGGCGAGCAGGGCATAGCGCAGAAGCCGCGGCAGGCCTTTGAGCCGCTCGTCCCAATCGGCCGAATCGGCGGCGGCGCCGGTCGTGACCGCGTCCTCCGCGGTTGGCAGATCCTGGTGATCGGCGCCGTCATCACCGCCATCGGTACTCAAGCGTCGCCCTCCTCATCGGAGAGAGCTTGCTTGACGGCCACTTCTGTCTGAGCAAACCAGCGCGGATCCCTCGTACGACCGAGATGGTGGGTGAGCCAAAGGGTCGAGAGCTCGATCTTCAGGGGGTGATCGAATTCGGCATTGCTAAGGATGTGCGACAAGACGAGGGCCGCCGTGGCGTCATCCTTGAGCGCGCAATGCAGAAGAGCCGACATGACGATATCGACTTGAAGATCGACGTCTCCTAGCGGCGTCAGCGACAGTGCCGCGGCGACGGCGGCAGCCGGATCGCCCTTGAGGGCGGCCGGGACGTTGTCGGTGACGCGGAGGACGGCTAGGCTTTCGAGAGTGGCGCCGAGATCAAGGCGTTCGGCCGCGCTGAACGCGTCGGGCGGCAGCATGCGCCACCACGCAAGCGGGTTTGAGTCATCCGAGGCGTATGGCCAGGGATTGCTGCGGCCGGCGATGGTGGAGTTTAGTTCGCGGACTTGCCGCATGTGTGCAGCTTCTCCTATTGCCCTCACCGCGCGTTGGATGACACCGCGGGCGCTATCCACTGTCCGGGCCCGAGCGGGCGCGCCTGAAGAACGCTGGTCAGCCAATCGTGCTGTTCGATGGGAGTCTCAGGTTCGGGTGCCGGCTTAACTACCTTGGGCTTCCGCGCTGCGTTCAGCTTGCTAATGGCGGGCTCGAGGATTGCGCCGAGGCGCGTGTGCATCTCCTGCCGCAGCGCGGCGGTCATGGTCTCGATGCGCTCGACCACCGCGACGCCGAAGTGCGCGTTCAATTCATCGCGCACGAGCTTGATGTCACGCGAGAACCCCGAACCGCCGTAGTAGTCGATGACCGCGGTCGTCACTCGATCGACGTCATGTCCGAGCTTCTTGAGATGCGAGGCCAGCACGAGGCGGGTCGCGCGCAGATCCCTCTCGATCGGTTTGCGCTTGTTCCAAGCCGTTTCGCCATTGCCCCTTTTCACGTCGTAAGCGCCGGCCCAGCCGCGTTCGGAATCGATGACAATCAGGTCGAGCTTCGCCATCCTGATGACAGGCGAGTCCGACTTCAGTTGGATCTTCGCCAGGGCTGCGTTGGAGTTCTGGGAGGTCAGAAGATCGTTGGCCGCCACGGTGATCGGCACATGGATTTCGCTCAGAACTTCGAAACGACCGCTGGTGGCGAGCGTGTCTGCGAGCGTCGTCTGGATCAGAAGACCGTGGCGGCGCACGCAAGAAGAAATGACGGCGAACGATTGGGAGAGTTCGTCGCCGATAATCGGGTCGATCGAGAAGTTGGCTTCAAGGGCCGTTGCGACGACCTGCTTGGCCGCGCGGACGGCGTCCTCATTGGTTTTCAGCAATTCGGTGAGTGGATCGATAGGCACGTTGTTCTCCTCTGTATCGGGAGAACTTTTCTCATGGCCGGGACCAAATGTCAGTTGATCTGACAAATTAACCTTAATAGAATCTTTCCGACATGATTTCCGTAGAACAGATTCGCGCAGCGCGTAGCTGGTTAGGGATTTCGCAGCAGGAGCTTGCGGACGCTGCCGGCGTAGAGGTGAAGACTATTCACCGGATCGAGACAGGCTTTCGCGGAGCCACGGAACGAACCCTGGAAAGAATCCGACGGGCTTTCGAAGCGAGGGGCCTCGAGTTCATTTTCGACGGAAGCAAGCCGGTCGGTTTGCGAACCCGAAGCGCGCGCTAACGTAAGACTATCATCGCCGAGACTTCGCGGCCGCTTTTGGCGCGAGGCGGCCATCGCGCCAACGGAAGCGGGTTTCGACAGTTTCGCGAGCTTTACCTTGACTTCGATCCGCGTGTGTCGACACGACCGAATTCGTGCTCGACGAATATGCCTGTGGCTGCAATGAGCCATCCGGCGCTGCACGATGCAGATTGCAGTAGGCGGGCAGTAAGCCCTCATCCGAAACGCGTTGGGCAGCGTGGTCGTGGCTGGTTGCCAAGATGTCGTCGGGGCGGATCGCTCTTCCGTTCTGCGCCTGTCCGATTTTGTCCGCAATGCGAACCAGATCCGCGATGGACTGTGCCCCCATTTTGGTCATGATCCGGCCACTGTGAACACGGGCAGTATGCGTACAGATCCCTAGCCGGCCAGCTATGTGCTTGGGTCCAAGTCCTGCCGAGAGCAGCGCCATGGTCTCTCTTTCGCGGGGCGATAGCGACGCAAAGCCTCGCACGCAGTTCGTCCTGGATCTGCTCTTGCCGGTGCCGCGTGAGATCGCGTTCGATGCCGCGTCTGACCGCGTCGACAAGCTGTTCAATCTGGAACGGCTTGATGAGATAGTCGATGGCGCCATTCTTCATCGCCTAGACGCAGGTCCTTGCCTCGTCCTGAGCCGTCAGAAACAACAATGGTGTCTTGCGTCCAATCCTTGTCTGGTGGGATTGAAGATCGAGACCGCCGATGCCAGGCAACCGCACATCCAATATGATGCAGTGAAGTGGATTGGTCTCGCTTCTCATCAAGAAATCCTCGGCTGAATTGAATACCTCGACCGTCAGGCCAGCCGCGACGAGGCAATCCAGCGCCTTCGCTCGCGAGGAGCTGTCGCTGTCGATAACTGCTACTAGCGGTCGGTCAATGATCATCGGCTATATCGTCGGCACTCTTGATGGAGGACGGCATCGTTCCGCATCTCGGTGTACTTTCATCACGATAAGGTCGGGTATCGAGCTACGGAGCGGCTGCGCGAGATCGTTTCGATTACCATTTGCCGACATGTGCGCCGCCGTCGACGCGCAGGATCTCTCGCGTGATGCGGCGAGCCTCGATCACAATCTCCTGAATGCTCGAAATGCTTCCCATCGGGGACGGTCTGCGAAGAAAGTCCCAATCGGGTTTGCCCGCGAGGGCTGCAGTGATGCTGACAATGCTGCCGCCTGACGTTTGTGCCATGATCTGTATCTGTCTGATCGCGACTTGGGTCATGTAGATGAAGCCGTTGAGATTGGTGGAGAGCAGCTGCTTCAAATCATCACCCGGGTAGTCGGTGAACGGGTTGACCACGAAGATCTCAGCATTGTTCACCAACGCATCTATCGAGCTGAACTTGCCAACAGCTGTCTCGGCAACCCTGGTGGCTGTCGAGGCATGCCGACGTCCCCATCCACCAGGGCCAAGCTCGGAGAGGAGGGATCGCGTCACTCTGCGCGAGGTCGCGACGACGTTGTAACCTCGTTCAATGAATGTCCGTACCGCACTTAAGCCGATCCCCTGCAAGCCGCCGGTGACAATCACGGTCTTTGATCCTTGAGTCACGCTAGGTCTCCTTGCTCTAGCCGGGCAGTGGCGATGATTAGTTTCTTATCGCCGTGGAACTCGATCGCTGAATGTGCTGTGCCGCTTGGGGGCAGCTCGCTTGAAACGCGACCTCACAGCTTGCCAATTCGGAAGTCGGGTTCGCGAAGTTACATGCGCGCGAAGACGTGACTTCGCTTTGCTCTCGTTGGCCCAACGCACGCCGGGATAATGAGCGAGCAGAGTAGCTGGATGTACCCCACGAACGAGAACGCATTCGGTTCGGCCACTACGCCGGTTGAGGTAGAAGCCGCACACCTGCACGTCGTCAAGCGGCAATGACGGAAGAGGCGCGAGCTAAGGCAGCGCTGCTTGAGATCGCCGAAGAGTATCGCGCGCGGGCCGAACACCAAGAGCGGGAGCTCCCTGAGAGGAGCAAAAGCTAGTGAACGTCGCCTTATGGCCCATCTGCGAAGTTGCACCGCATCTGACGGAGGTCCCCTCATCACGCCACAGCGGACCAGATTTGCTCAACCGCAGTTCTTCGCATTTTGACCCAACCCGGACATCAGGGGCTGCGCAGCCTCTACCGAGGGGGCCCACGATCAACGAAATATGCCCCCGGATACGCCTTTGGACTCATCTCGGGCTGACGGTTATTTCACCGGCTCACCCATTCAAAATTCCGAGTTGCGGGCGCATATTGTAGCGATAGGGCGCCGCGAGGTGACTTAATGAAACGCCGCGATTTTGTCGCTCTTCTCAGCGCTGCGGTAGTCGCCTTGCCCCTCGCAGCCCACGCGCAGCAACCAGCGGTGCCGCGGGTCGGCTACGTCTGGAGCGGCGCTCGCGGGACGGACGTGTACTACCAGACCGGATTCCGTCAAGGACTAGAGGTCTTCGCATTTTGACCCGTTGCGGACTTTTGGATATCGGTACTAGAGAACCCTATCATCGTGGATTCCGGGGAGCAGAGCTTGAAGAACATTCAGATCATCGATCCCGCCGTCAACGCGACGTTCAGCTTGTTTCAAGCGACTGATGATGAGTTTGCTGCCATCTTTCCTGGGGCGGGCCAAGACTTAGAGTTGATCGAGGACTTTACCGAACGCGTAGGGGAAGAGCAGGCTTTGCGAATATTGTCGCCCGTATGGGAGCGCCCTATCTTGAAGCGCGATGCGCAAGGTATCCACGGGACGCTGTACTACGAGTACGCGGACCGGAAGCAATATCTTCCGGCATCCAGGAGAGAGGTCGACTGGCCCGATTCCTACGTTAATCTCGCGCAGCGCAAGCCGTCCGAGCGAATGAGCCGCGCGAACTGCCATCGGCGGGCGCCACGATACACAACAGAACCGACAGTCCCTTTGTGCCGGTCTCTCACTGAGCGCTGCCAGCTCAGGCACGCGAAACGATCACGTTGATCGCAACGAGGCAGCACGATGAAATCAAGACTTGGAAGGTTCATTACGCCATTTATCGCCACGCTCGCTCTTCGCGCGATAGTCATTGTCGCCACGGTTTGTACTGTACTGACGTGGGCCACGATCCACAGCGTTCGCGCCGAAGAAAGGGTGATCAAGATCACGGTGCTCGGGGATTCTCTCATCGAAAATAAAGGTGTACCCGTTGCCCATCGTTTCCCGGACAAACTTGAATTTGCACTGAAAGCCAGAGGTCAATCAGTCGCCGTAACCAATGCCGGCTGGGCTGGTGACACAGCCGCAAAAGGTCTCGCCAGATTGGACCGAGTGATCACCGACCAACCCGATGCGGTCATTGTGGTGCTCGGTGCGAATGACATGGTCTGGGGAATCGATCCAAATGCTACTCGTGCCGCGCTGGCGGAAATTTTACGTAAACTCGAAGCGCGGCGGATTGCCGTGCTTCTTTGCGGCGTGCGGACGCAATCAAAATTTGGAGAAGAATACAAGAATGCTTTTGCGGCGATGTTTTCTGGTCTTGCCAGCGAGCACAACGTGCTGTTCTACCCAGCTTTCGATGATGCGTTTGTCGATGATGCCCAACTCAAAGCGCTCGATGGTCTACACCCGACCCCGGCCGGAATCGAGGCGGTCGTAACGCGCATCCTACCACAAGTCGAGGCCCTGATCGCGAGCGCGCGCCGCTAGGGACCGTTGAGACTCACGATTGGCATGAAGAAGGCTGCTACGTCGTTAGCGCGGGCAATTCCGACAATGGCCCTCAGCCGAATTGCCTATGAACGGCCGCAAAGGCCCCTTTCGAAGGAAAGCCGGACCTGACGAGCTGAGTGGTCGAAACCGCCGCTTGTGACCCTGGCTGTGTGAAAAGTCTCGGCCTGCTATAGTTCTCCTGCTGAATCGGTGGGGGACATGATGCCGGGCTTTGTTGCGGGGATGGACCGGGGGCAAGCGACGCTGTTGCCGGAATGCCTCGACGACTGGGTCGACGACAGCCATCCTGTTCGCGTGATCGATGCGTTCGTCGAGATGCTGGATCTGCGCGCTCTTGGCTTCACCAGCGTCAATCCGGCCGACACCGGTCGTCCGGCTTATCACCCCTCGATCCATCTGAAGCTCTACATCTACGGCTATCTCAACCGCGTGCATTCGAGCCGGCGGCTCGAGCGCGAGGCGGGCCGCAACGTGGAGGTCATGTGGCTCTTGGGCCGGCTGGCGCCGGACTTCAAGACGATCGCCGATTTCCGCAAGGACAATGGGCCGGCGATCAAAAAAGTCTGCGCGCGCTTCGTCGAGGTGTGCCGCGAGATGGGATTGCTCGCGAAGGCCAGCGTCGCGATCGATGGCAGCAAGTTCAAGGCAGTGAATAACCGCGACAAGAACTTCACGCAGGCGAAAGTCGAGCGCCGGCGGAAGCAGTTGGAGGAGAGCGTGGCACGCTATCTGGCACGACTCGACTCCGCAGACCGGCAGGATCCGTCGGAAGTCGTCACGCTGAAGAAGATGCGTTACAAAGAGAAACTCGAGAAGTTGAAATCCGAAATGGCGAAGCTGGCGGCTATCGAGAAGCAGGTTCTGGCCGCGCCCGATAAGCAGGTTTCGTTCACCGATCCCGACAGCCGCTCGATGGCGACCAGCGGGGCGCGGCTCCGGCGTCGTCGGCTACAATGTGCAGACGGCGGTCGACACTGAGAACCATCTGATCGTCGCGCACGAGGTTACGAATGTGGGCTCGGATCGCTCGCAACTTGCGAATACGGCGCAGGCGGCCAAAGAAGCGTTGAAGGTCGAGAAACTTGAGGCCGTCGCCGATCGCGGTTACTTCAACGGCGAGGAGATCAAGGCGTGCGAGGACGCCGGCGTCACCGTGACGTTGCCGAAGCCGATGACATCTGGTGCCAAAGCGGAAGGCCGTTTCGGCAAGCAGGATTTTGTTTATCTGGCTGAGGAGGATGTTTATCGCTGCCCGGCCGGGGAGCAACTCACCTATCGAATGACGACCGTGGAAAACGGCCAGAACATGCGCCGGTATTGGACAAATGCGTGCCGAGCATGTCCGCTCAAGGCGAAATGCACGAAAGGCTCGGAGCGGCGGATCACCCGCTGGGAGCACGAGCAGGTGGTCGAGGCTGTGCAGGAGCGGCTCGACAAGAACCCCGAGGCGATGCGCACGCGGCGCGAGACGGTCGAGCATCCGTTTGGCACACTGAAGATGCGCATGGGCGCGACGCACTTCTTGTGCAAGACGCTGCCCAAGGTTGCGACCGAGATGGCGCTCTGCGTGCTCGGCTACAACATGACGCGCGTGCTGAATATCGTCGGCGTCAAGCCGCTGCTGGCGGCGATCGCGGCCTGAGACGGCCCCACTGCAGGCTCTGCACAGCCTGAGAGCCGGTCAGGTTTACCTGATGATGAACCAGCTTGCCTCCCAGACCCGAAATCGGAAAAATATGCTCGAAACCGTCACCTTGCAGCGCATCCAGCCTGGAGCGGCTCGCCGATACCCCATCCGCCGCGTTATCACACGGCCAAGACCCAGAGCCGACATCACTCCTTCGGCACTCCGGCCAAGTGAAACCCTTTTACGGCGCGCTTGGCACCTGCGAGAAACGCCGGATTGTCGCTTACTGAAAAGCTTTTGAAGCGTTTGATAGCAAACGTCGGATTTAGCGCAAGCCCCGCTTGCACGGCAGCCCACGCCTCCTCCTGCTTACCGAGAAGCGCGAGCGCAGCAGCCAGCCCAAAATGCGAGGTGGGATGATTACGGTTGGTCTCGATGCTGCGACGGAACCAGCTGAGTGCTTCGTCGTCCGCGCTAACCTGCAACTTGGCGAAGCCTACCATCATTGACCATTGGAAGCTCAGGATATCGCGAGGAGAGAGACGAAATGCTTCACTGATATGAGTCTCGGTCTCTGCTCCGCGCCCCATAAAATACTTGGCCCAGCCGATCAGCGCGTGCGCCTCAGCTATGTTTCGATCCAGCGCCAATGCTCGTTCGCACTCAGCAAGGCCCTGAGCGGCTCGGCAACTACACATGAGCACGCCGCCCAAAGCTAAATGGGCAAACGCATGATTAGGCGCGAGGGACAGCACCCTTCCCAGCGCGGCCTCGGCCGCCACAAGATGCGCGGTTCGTTCGTCGGTAAAGAAGCTACTTCCAACCACAAGATCGACAAACGCAATGCCCACCATCGCTTCGATATTTCCAGGATCGAGGAATAGCGCCCGTTCAAAAAAAAGCCCGCGCTTGTTCCATATGTTCAGGCGTCCACCCCTTGTTCCACGAAGCTTTACCTTGGAAGCACAGATCCATTGAACCGCGATGCACAGATCGTTCTGACCGCTGGGCCTCGAATTCTGTCAGCTGAGCATTTAGCGCATTGGGGCGGAGGATTTCGTAGGATCTAACCCCAAAAATGATGTACCTTCGAGGTCGCGGTGTTGAAATCTCAATGCCTGAGAACTCGCAATAGCGCTCTGGTCACTTGCCGCCGTCTGCGTGGTGGCGTTCAGTGTGGCCGCAATCGTGTCTCCTCACTGATCGAACAAGAGACCGTCTGCCTCCCGCCGGGGTCGAGGAGCCAGCGCCGCTGGGCGCCGCAGCAGGTGGTGATTGTTCGACGCCAACTTCGCCGCAACGCCCGGCCCCAGTGGCGGCAGTGGCCGCAGCCTCCACTGCGCCGAGGCGGGCGACGACGCAGCGGTGTGTGGTCGGCCTCGGCCTTAAGCTTGAATTGAGCGATGGGCCAATTGCTCGCCTAGTAAACGCACTGTCTGACCCAGTAGCCACCGCTCACCCGTATCCACTGACATGGCTCGGCGGGGCTCTTTGATGATCGGCCACCCGTGAATATCGATGTTTGTTGGCGCGGTGATCCGCGCCAAAAGACAGCATTCGCTTCGGAGGAATGGAAGACCAGAGCTCCGGCGAAGCAGGTAGCGGCTACACAGCACAGCAGGAAACGGCTCATTTGTCTGATCCCGGTGAGACGTTGAACCCTTGCGAATGCTACGCGAGCCGCCGGGTTTTATCCACACCCGGGCAAACAAGAGCAGCTAGGTTTCGCAGTACCGTCAGCGAAAGTTGCCGAATTCCTTGAGCGGGCTGAGCACTACGCAGCGCTAAAAAAAGCAGCTGAAACACTTGCCGACCCGCCGCATTTACGAACAAATGGAAGCAGCTACCGCATTCCCGCCCAGAGCCACCAGTTGCATCTGAATTTCCGTTTTTAGGGGGTTTTTGATCCATGTGCCCAACTCAATGTGAGTACATTGCTGCGTTGATCAAGCTGCACGACCAACATATTGAAGCTCTTCGCGTCAGCCCCGCGATTGAGAAGGAATATGCGGAGATGCTTCTGTTGAGGGAAAGGATAAGAACGGCACTCGATAGGAAAGACCACGTCCTCGCCCCGGAATTGATCGGCTCTAGGAACCGGCCCATTTCTCGAGCATAGGAGGCCGACATGATCGAGACTGCACCGACGCAAGTTATACTTGCATGCTCGAAATGCGGAGAAGCGTACAGCGCAGTTCAAGCCCAATCGTCTGTGAACAGGACAAAATCGTTTCAACTGTTTAGTCTGCGCAGCCGTGGTCCTCAGCTGGATGGGTGACTACGTCCATAGCGACTGAAAGCCGCTTCCGACGCGGCCCGAGAGAGCGATCTGATCCCCGAGAGAGGAGCGAACTTCACTGGGCCGCAGAGTTGTTACCATTTTTTCCCAATCCTAAATCATTGTTTACAATCTGCTGTCATCCTTGTTCGCATGCTGAAAGGTATTGTGATCTGCTTTTTCGCCTTCGTATTTTCAAGCCCTGGACGGCTACCTGATGCCGGTCGGCATCGCGACGCGGTTGTTACAATGCTGATCGAGATCGACGACAGTTGGAGCCGCTAGCGCTTTCGCTCCAATGGGACAGCCAGGGCACATAGAACTCATCGTCTCGCCTGCGATACGTCGCGCGATGATTGCGATCAACGACCAGAAAGCGTTTCGCGCTTTACGGTCCAAATGGGAGCGTCTGGAAGTGCGAGCGCGATGGTGTCTCGCCGCGCACACTCTGGAAGCTGCTCGCGAATCTCCTGATGGAGGACGAACCGCAGACAACCGTTACGACGGCTTCACTCACCACAGTCCGTATGCGCCTGAGCAAGGTTGGCCTAAATGTCTTGAAAGCGAACTTAGTCAGGAAGGCATGACGCTGGCGCTAATGCTCGATCTTCCTTCGGAGCTACCATCACGGCGCGTCAATCGGGCGACGGCCGTTGCAGCGTCTCCGCTCATCCCATGGCGCTCGCATCCAGACATTGCGCCGTTAAGGAACTGGTTACTAGTCACTGTCACCTTTGCTGTATTAGGCCGCGATATGCGGCAGTGCATTCCGAGAACGGTTTAATACTTCGACACGCCCGGTTGGCGGTTTCTTGAAGGAGAGGCCCAATGTTTAAGGGCTTCACGGTGGCAGTTGTGGCGTTGATTAGCACAGCGCAGCTGGATCGATACCTAACCAACGGTCGGTACACCGACGCGGCTATAGCTATGCTGCGGCAAATTGGGCGCTCGTTTGGTTTTTGAATATTATTGGACGCGGAGGCGCGTGATGGACATCTCATGGGCTGATCTCGATAGCGATGAGCAGCGCACCATTGCGATATTGGGAGCCGGACTTTCCATTGAACTGTGCGACCCTCTTGCCCTCCTGACGCTAAGGCGGCTCGGTCTGGTCATAGGGTCGCATTTGACCGCCGCTGGACACAATCTGCGAAGAGATGCCGTTGTGAAGAGTGCCGCGGGCTAAGCGTTGCGGGTGTTCATTGAGACTAGGATCGGGGATGCCAAGCGCAATCGAACTTATTGTAGACGCTTACGTTCGCCTCAATGACAGGAGAGCTCTCGACGATCTGCGCATACAGCGCCGGAAGCTGGCCGTGGACCTGAAGGCACGCACCGACTTTGACTGCCGGACAACCATTCAGCAGATCGAGGAAGATATCCTCGTGATCGAGGCTGGGCTGGCGCAGCTGGATGGTGCGGCGACGAGCTAAGCCGCCGACCTGCTCGACCTAGATCATCCGCTCCTTGGTGACCCGCAAGCTGCGAACGTAATAGCCCTGTCTTTGAACGGCTGACTTGATCTCGTCGCTGACTTTGAGAACTCGTTTTCTGCTCTTGCGCCAATTATTTGCAGAGTAAGCGCCGGGTATCGCGGCCCCTGTGCTTAGAACGAGCAAGTCCCGCTTGCCATTGCGATAGACATCAAACACTTTCCGCCCCCGCTGATTGTATCGAAGTAAACACGAAGTATGTTTCAGTCATTCTGCTCGGTCAGCTTACTACCTCGAATGGCCGTGCGGGTTGCAAATGTGCAACGCCCCGCGACTTCTGCTTCACCAGCAAAGATGCGGTGGAACGTCCTTTGCGCCTGACCGCTCGCCTCGGGATTGCACACCCTCAGTGCCACGGCGCTACAAAAGTAGCCACCGAGGACGAACATTCGTGGGTCAAGTCTATTGCCGCATAAGAGGTCCACTCAGCCGATTGGCTTTGCTCACCAGCACTATTCGGAACGTTGCACTTTCTGGTGCGTTGGGTGTCATCCAGATCTAAGGAGCGCGTTATGGATCGCGCGAGCATGTGAAAGGTGCTGCTGATAAGGCCAAGGGCAGCATTAAGGAAGGCGCCGGTAAGCTAAGCGGCGATAAGGACCTGCAAATGGAAGGCAAGGCACAATGCCGCAGGTGACGTTAAGGATGCGGCGAGAGACGCAGCAGACGCCATGAAGAAGTGAGTTCCGCTCATTATCTAGGTTTAGCGCTCGCCGCTCCTTCCGGGGGGCTTTTGTTTGTGCTTCTAGAAAGAAAGCGCGCGCAAATGCAGCGGCCATCAGAACCTGAGCACATCATCCAACAACTGGCCGTTGCGGCACCTTCACCTCGTTCCAAGGCTTCGTTCTGAGGACGTGGCCTTTCGGAACTCTTGCAGTCCGCAATGAGTTACAGAGCCGCCGACAGGAGGAGCATGAGCGGTCGCGTGCGCGGTAGCACGTGACGGTTGCTTGATCGCGCCGGCCGGCAGCACTTGAACAGAGAGAGGCGACAATGAAGGCAAGACTTCTTCTTGCTGGCGCATTAATCATCGGATGCGCCGCCCCGGCACTGGCCGATGAGTACTATGTCGTGCAGGGTCCGAACCGCCAATGCACCGTTACCACCACACGTCCGGCGGACAAGGAGGTCGTAACACAGATCGGTCCGCTGGCTTTCAAGAGCCGCGTGGAAGCCGAAGATCGCATCAAGCAGACCAAAGTCTGCGAGGAAGGGACGGTTGGCAGTAGCGGCAGCACGACTGTCATCAAAGAGAAATAGTCGAGGGCATCATTCCTGAACGTCTTTGGCTATTCGAGAAAAGTCGCGCCCATCCTGTCGGCGCGACTTTTTGTTTGCCATGCCGGCATTCGACCAGTGGATTTCTGGCGCGTGCCTCTGCGGCGACGATGATTGCTGAAGTTAGCGAACTGGCCGGGTGTCCGCGGCGACGGTGGCATGCCCCAAGTGCATCAGCGCTATCATCTCTCCCACCTTCGATGTTGCGCGTCGCGGGCGCGGGATAGTCCGGGAAGTCGCCGGCTCGGCTGCAAGTTGCCGATGTGGACACCGACCACGCCAGTAGGGCGCGAGGATGGCGGCTTGGTTAATTACCCTTGAGTGCAGCTCCTTGCTCTCAATGAGAGGCCGAAGCCCTTGGATCAGGCAAAAGGCCACTTAGGCTCGTTATACAAAGAAAATTGGCGGTTAAGAAATGTGCTGCGGGCATTTTGCCATCTAATGTCAAGACGCCTTCGCGCTATCACTTCGGAATGAAGTGTATGGCAGAGAGCATCGAGCACGATCGTCGTTTCAAGAAGAATTTTTGACGACAGGTTTAGGTCATCGACGACGGTCGAAGATTTTGAGATCGAGGAGATTGCGTCTTCTAGTCGTCCTAAGCTTGCGTCGAAGCTAGTGGGCGGATCAACCTTGACTGCTGCGAACGCCTTTATCTTGCCTGCGACGCGACCAGCGGAATAGCCTTCACCCGGCCTGTAGTTCACCGCATTCCTTAGGTCCGACGGCCATGCGCTTCCGAGAAAATCAAAAGCGGTCAAAAGCGCAAGGTAAAGGCGATCTTCGTCATCGCCGGAAATCGTGAGTTTTGCTAGTTTAGCGATTTCTTCGGCGACTAACTGCCAAACGAGATTGTGTACCCTGGTCTGGCTGGATTTCGTCAGCTTCACATCGGCATAGGCTAACGTGTTGGATGGCGAGCACTCCATGACAAACGCGCCTGCTCCGGGTGAGGGGGATGCCATCGCAGATAACGTATGAAGCGACTGAACTTGTGGCTTTTCCAAAAATACCGCGGTTCGCCCGAGCATGCGCGTTAGGCTAAGAGCGAGAAAAAACGCCCAATAGTAGAAAGTTACGCATACCCAACCGGTGCTAAACCAACGCCCTGAACCCAATTGGTTTCGCAGCGTAACCGAATGTTCCGCAGCGTGATCTAGGTAGAACGCTACTTCCGAATGAAGGGCAGCGGCTATCTCGACATGGGAAGCTGAAAGGAGGAACTCTCGGCGCGAGGTTGCAGCCGTAACGAAGGCTCCGGTTGATAGCCATTCCCGCACCGTCGTCGGTCTAGTTTTTAGTACTACCGTTCTCTCGGGCACAACCATCAGCGCTTGCTGCCGAAGGCTCTGCCAAGCAGGGCCTTGAGGAAGCATTAAAGCATCTCGTTGCTAATAGGCGTCTTAGCTCTCAACGTAGATTGCATCAGCTCTGTCATCGCCTTCTTGTCAAGGAGCGACTGCCCGCCCGAGCCCCGATAGCTCAAACGCGCAAGCGGTCTTATGATTTTGCGAATGGCTTCTGGCTTCGCGCTTTTCGAGGTGGAAATCGCGGTCTGAATGACTTGATCGAAGATGTTGAAAATCGCTTCGAAGAAAGTTGACCGGGTCAGGAGAGAGCTATCCTCCAGTTCCGCATCGAATGCGTTTAGATAATTTCGGATGAGCTTGTACCGCTGGTCGTCTCCTGTCTCGGACATCACACCTCCGGTTAAACTCGACCCGATTGCACGATTGAAGGTGACGCGGGAGATTTTTCCGGTCGCGCTCTTGGCAGGACTAAGCCGTCCAGCAAGTGGACTTTCAGCATCCCGATTTAGACGGTCAAAGATGCTTCTAAGGATTTGCTCTTTGTCGGACTCCAACTGAGCGATGTGCTTAATATCAAGCAGCAGCGCCGCTGGCACACCTCGCTGTGTTGTATTGATGTCCACAAATAGTTTTGCTTCCTCGGCGGGCGAAAGGTCCGAATAGATAGCAACAGGCACACGGTGCCGAACCCGACACTTGTGATAACCCCAAAGCCGGTGCTGTCCATCAAGAACTAAGAAAGCCTTCTTGATTGGCTCGAACGAAATAGATTTCGTTCGGCGCATGTATCGAAAAGCTGCACCCGTTTGGGCAGACAAAACGATGTTGCTTGGAATTGATCCGGAGCCATCGGCGAGATACTTAGCAATATCGTCGGCTCGTGCTTCATTGAGGGACCGCTGAAATCCAGTTAGCGGGTCGTCATCCCTTCTCGCGACAAAACAGCTAGGAAAAAGGTCGTCTACCGGAATGGTTGCAAAATAAAATCGATGCTTATTTTGATTGAGCAAAAGTCCGGGATAAGATTTGCGTGTCATTCAAGCCCCACAGCCAACCCCCGAGATCATACATCTCCTCTGGCCGGTGAATAGAAGTGATGCAACTTATCCGCGATCTTGTTCAGGGTGCTATGCAGCAGAAGAGTTCCAAAAGCACTCGGGACCATCGTTAAGCAATTGAAGTAACTTGCTCAAGCGAAGGCTAGGCCACGGAAACCATAAACTCAGCGGAAAGGTGTCGGGGGGAACGTAGGTAGCGCTCCCCCGCTACCACCTTTCCCCACACTCCCTTGACTCTGTTTGGATAGGCCTTTTCTCCGAGCGGGGCGTTTAGCCGGCCTGCTATCTCGACGGCTAAACCACCTGGGCGTTCCGGTTTGCGGAACACGGTGACCGTCTCGACCAAGTCTCTAATGGCTTCTGCGGCCTCTCCGTCGCCCGCACTGACACCTTTACCCAGTGCTTCTTCAAGCCGACCGAGTTGCTCCTCATATCGTTTGAGGATGGCCGGATGCAGCGCAATTTCGATCGGAGCGGGTGGTTCGCTTTGTAACTCCTCAGATATCCGCTTTCGTTCGGCATCTAAGGCAGTCGATCGCGGCCCGAGCACGGACGGATCGCCATGTCCCTTTGCGATCGCATCCACCAGTCGTTCGATTTCTCGACTCAACTGCCCTAGCTGCTGCTCAAGGCGGTGCCGCTTTGCCTGTGATGTAGCTAGGAGGCGCTTCCGCTCCTCCAGATACGTTCGTACGTATTCCGAAAAAACCGTCGGTGCACGCAGTTCGGCCCTGAGCCCGCTGAGGACCGCACTTTCGACCGCGTCTAAATAAAAGGTCTTGGCATCAGAACATGTGGCGCTCTCTTTCGCCGCAGAGCAGCGAATACGAATGCGGCCTGACTTGTGGCGTCCATTAGTTGCCATACCCGAACCGCATGAGCCGCACCGGAGCAGTCCGGATAGCATCCGACGAGGCCGACGTTGGTGGCTGGGGTGGATGTGACCGCGCTCTTCCTTGCGTTGCTGAGCAGCCGTGAATAGCTCTGGATTGACAATTGCAAGATGCGGCACTTCAGCCACCTGCCAGCCACTCTTCGGATTTGGTCGTGACAGGCGTTTTCCCGAGTCGGGGTCCTTCACCATCCTGACTTTGTTCCAGACAAGGCGCCCCACATAAAGTTCGTTTGGCAGAATGCCGGCGCGCCTCTCATGATTGCCATTGATTGTTGACGCATTCCAGCCTCGCCCCCGCGGAGGTGGTACGCCCTCGTTGTTGAGATCATGCGCGATTTCCCGAGGCGTACGACCGTCCACGTATTCCTGAAAGATGCGCCGGATCACTTGTGCCTCGGCCTCGACAACCACTCGTTCACCACTTCTTCCAGGTACCGCTGCGTATCCGTACGTCAGGCCCCCGCCAGCCAAACCTTGCTTGACCCGCCCCGCTTGGCCGCGACGCACTTTGTGCGCATTGTCCTCGCGATAAAGTTGTCCGACCGAGCCGCGAAGGCCCACCAGCACGGTGTTAACGACGCCCTCGTGGACCGCCCGGATCTCGATCCCGAGAAATGACAGCCGCTGATGAATGCCAGCCAGATCTTCCATGTCGCGAGAGAGGCGATCGAGCGCTTCGACGATCACCACGTCAAAGGATCTCTCCCGCGCTTGGTCCAACATCCGTAGAAGGCCTTCGCGGCCCATGACAGACCCGCCCGAACGAGCCCGATCTTCATGGGTACTGACAACAATTAATCCTTCGCGCTCGGCATAGCTCTGACAAAGTGAAAGCTGATCCTCAATCGATCGCTCGTTCTGAAGATCGGTTGAGAATCGAGCATAGATCGTCGCTCTTTTCCCCGCTTCGCTCGATGAGCTGTCTTTCATGATCTTCCCTCGCGGCCACACGGGCAAGTACTCGCGCGAGGCGTAAGATCGCCCTATCTGGATTCGCCTGCAAGGAAAATTTGCGATCGGCTTCCCGCACGATCGAACCTCTAGGCAATCGCGCAGCTCAACGAGGTGCACGCACCTACGCTGGCGTCAGTCGACAAGACGACGTGGGGGGAACTGATCATCTCGAGCATCCTGCTCGGATGATGACTAAGTGCAACGGCCGCTATGAACTCGTCGTGAAATTGGATGCCTAGGCGAAGAAAAGGACAAGGAGCGAACGGCTTTGCGTGCATGGAATTGATACTGCTGGGAAGCGCACAACCTCTCCCATCTAGCGAATACCGAAGTGGAAACTCCGGGCCTCGCCAAAGGACTCTATTCCAGCTGTCGAATTCGCCACCAGTTCGGCCTGATTGGAGCCGTTAGCTAGACCGTGGGCGAGGAGGCGGTGGATGGTTCAATCGTCCTTAGGCAGGTCTACCCAGCGAGCGGAAATAGCCTTCGCGGTTCTCGCAACCATCAGACAGACTGCTATGGCTCGACCTATGGCCTGGATATTGCATCTTTGACGAAATCGATGCGCTTCGCTGGCGCACGACCCTCGTGCGCATGTTGCTGCGACTCCTGATGGCTAACGTCGTGTGACGGGGAGCCTACCCATCAAATCTGTCAGCTGCCATGTGGAACCGGTTTCGAAGATCCATTTAGAAAGACTCTCATACGGCATTGGCGCAACCGCAATAAGCATATGGCCAGGTACGATCGTCTGCCGAATTTTGTCTCAGATGAAGGACGCGCATACGTAGCGAATTCTGCGAAATGCCTTCAGGTTCTGACATTTTGATATTCCCGTGAGATGGCCGGTGTTTTCACGCGCGCTCCAATGATGCGGGGTCGGGAATCAGATGCGTTGCTACGGTGCACAAGCCAGAAGCTCATAATTGCTCCCTCGCGATAAGCGGCTTCAGGATTGGGCGCGGGGGGCAGGAGTGGTCGGCACAACGCTTCAGTTTCTCCCATGTAAGACAGCTCAACCTACCAAATCTGGCAGGTGCCTTGCGGGACGTCTCGACGATAGAAGGCAGGGCGCCCTCGGGGCAGCCGCCCCAAGGGTGCGAGGCGGCAGCGTTGCAGTACCGCGACGCTGGCGAGCGAAGTTAGTGGCGCACGTGATAGGGACAGCGCTTTCCAAGGGCCTCTCCGACGAGCGCCGAGTCACACGTCATTTAACTCCGCTGGCAGCGCGGAGTTGGTAGTTTCAGAGCTTTGAACAGCGCGGACGCCCGGCCCGCGCTGCCTCCCCTCTAATTCTAGACCTTCTGGGCCTCGGAATACTTCGACACACTAACGGGTGAGCCATGCCCGATCCTGCTCGTCGATTGCAGTTAGCCAGAACCTTGAGATGCTTTCGCGATCTGCTGCATAGCGGACGGACACGTTCCTTGGCAAGCGTCAGCATGAGTCGAGGCGGCTGCCCATGCCGGAGCGCCGCTGAGATCGCTTTTGTCACCATGGACGGTTTCTCTGATCTCGATCAGCGACGTCTTTTGCGCCCTCTTAGATCCGATAGGTCATAGCTTCCTTGACCTCGCTTAAGCTGCAGAGGAGGCCCAATGCTGGTGCGCCAAACGCCGCCCATTGCGGTTCGGCAGGCGAGGAATCTTTGCCGCGCGTACTAGATATCGCAGATGAGTCGAGATTTTTGGCGAGAGCGAAGAGGCAAACGCGCAAATCAGATGGTCTACCTGAGCATTGCGCAGCTACAAGGTCCTTTCCGATCGTCCTCGCCGAACAGATCATGGCAGGTCGCTCGACGACGGCGGCAGCACTTCTCTTCCGCGCGTATTTTCGCAGCCGATCCCGCACATTCACGCTTTCCAATGTTGCGAGTTGTTCCGCCGTGTCTCGGCGAAGCAAAATGGTGGCATGCCGTTGACGAACCGGCAGACGCGAATTTCAAAGCTATGCTGAGCACAGATAACATCAACGCTGATCGCCTCGCAGCCTCACAGGTTGAGGCCGCGCGAATTCTCGGGGTCCATCGCGAAGGATCCTGCGGGAATTCGGAGCCACGCGCTGACTGAAAGGCGCGACTGCATTGCGGCACGCATAGCCCGTCATGGCGTTGCTCGTGTGGTTTCATCTTTGGGAACGGGAACCCGTTTGGTCGCTCGCGAGAGAAGGAATTGACCGATGCTTAGTGAAAGAAAAGCATGCAGACGCTTGCGCCTCTCTAAAAAATCAAAGGCTCTGCCTGACATCGAGCTGTTCGCCGCGAACTTCATCGCGCAACTGCGCTCCATAAACAGCAGGAAGCCTGCCGCAGACGCTAGCCCGAGGGACAAACGCCTCGAAGCGAACGCTCGCCGCCGGAAGCCGTGGTTGCCACACCTTGGTCTCTCGCAAAGCAAGGGGCGCGTAGAGGCGCTGGGCAACGAGAAGCTCGCCAGAATGGCGAACAGCGCCGGGAGCTATATCGGCCCGACAAAGGCCGCGGCGTAGTGAGGGAGCTCCAGTGCTTATCCGCAGAGACGCTCTGGATAACGGCGTTACGGAGCGGCCGATACCGCCGAACCCGGCGCGAAGCGTGCTGCCTTCATGCAAGGTGGTTCAACGTGGTGTGCTTGCCCATTTGCGCCGCCGTGCTGTGCATGACTACCAATGCTGGTAGGTCACCCGAGGCCGCTCTCTCGCTAAAGTCCCACTGTACCCTGAGGCGGCGGGCCTCACGGGAAAGCCGGGCGGGTTAGCCTTGTGATCCCCGAGGCTGACTAGCGTTCCGGCGAAGCGGATGCGGCAGATAGCGCATTTATCCACCTCCCCGGTGGACATCGGCGCCGAGTCGCATCCGCGCTGCTTTCTCTCGAACTCGCTAATTGCGTCTAGTTTTCGCGCATTACTGGGAGATAGGCTGATCGAGCTCATTAAGCATTTTGACGAATCGGAGCCCAATCGTCCTCCCCACGCGAACCCAGCGTGGAGCACGAGCCGGTAAGCGGCGCGACGTATTCAAATTCGAGAGCAACTGATGCGCAATCCGAATGGCCAATCCTGCATGGTCGAAGAGCCCACGAGCCAGGGGGCGTGAGGTCATACGGCCGATCAGTCATCAAACGTGCAGTGGATTGGCTGAGTGTCAATCCGGCGCGTAGTCTCAATGCGGGTGCCGCTGATCGCAAGCGCGCCGAATGACTGTTATCTGAGGCGTAAACGGCGATATCGCTGCCAACGGCAAGCGGCCCGCCCACATGGGTCGCCTTTCGTTTTGTAAATTGTGCAGGTCTGTCAGCTTTCGGTAAGCCAGCCCCGATAAAGAATCGTTGGGTTTAACGGGGGCGTGGCAGGGACAGCGCATGAGCTGAAGGACCACCATGTGCCGAGTCACGCTTCCGTTAAGCTCATTGCACTGCGGATGCGGCAGGATAGTGCCTCATGATGCCCCAGGCGCCGAGCGCGCCCGCAATGCTTCCAACTCGCGGGTTAGTTCTCCTTCTGCCGATTTTGCTCGTTCTGCAAGCAATCAGCTTCTTGCGCCGCTTGAAGCTCAGTTTGGAGCAGTTAGCTGGGTGGCAGGGAAAGCGCTGCCCCTGTGTATGCGTCGGGGAAAAGCGCTGATTGAAGTTCTGCTAAGTTCAACTGGCAGTGCGGGCGGGGTAGGGACAGCGTCTGCTCCAGCGCAACCAAGCGGCGCCGAGTCGCGCCCGCACTGCTTCCGATCAATCTTCGCCAACACTCAGGAAGGGAAAGGAGATTGCCTGGCTAAATCCGGTCCGCTGTTGTCTTGATGCAATTGTGTCTGCCGTGTGTGGCGACGACGATGCCGACAGCGTCGTCCGATTCTTCAACGCGGTGCTCCCCGTCGCGGCTTTCAAGGTCTCGGATAATCTTCTCAATGGACTGATTCTATCGCGCTTCGTCTGGCCTTACTCTGCCAACATTCTTGCGCCTCTCATGTGCGTTTGGCCTGTCATTGTTTTTTATGCACGGTTTTCTAGGAACGCCCACGTGTCGGGTCATGCTGGTGTCTCCAATTGGTTCAAGGTAAAGACCCAGCTTAAAGAATCGCCGATGAGATGGGACCGATCTATTTTGGTAGGTGCCCTTCGTTGCTTCTCGAAGATATAACTAGGTCGCCCTTGAGAATTTGAGCCTCATGGGAGCAAAGGTGGCCAGCCCCAGTCTTTGTGACCGGGTTGGCCACCAGCGCTTGCGACACCATGCCCATAGGGCAGCTACAGGGCAAAAATGCACATATTCGAGCAGCATATCACGTCCCTGCGGTCGCAAGCGCTTGCGGTGCTTGTAGCCAATCAGGTCCGTGCCGCCGATAAGTCTCTGGGACTATCAGATCGCAAGCTCGCCACATTGAACATGGATGAAGTTCAGGCAATGCTAGCCATACTCGATTGCATAAAACCCGACCTGCGGCCGAAGGAAGCACGGCAGATCGCTGCGCGCATACGCGCGCTTTTAGAGGGGGCGCATGGGTGTCAGCCGGTTCGGGTAGCATGTCTGTGAGACCACTAGTGTGAGCTTTCGGTAAGTGGTCCAACCTCTCGTGAACGAGGAAGCTGAACTTGGCGAAGCTTTAGCCCGCTCGTGGAGGATCGATAGGCACCCATAAGGACGCGGCTCTGACGCCGAAAGATCGGGAAGCCATGGTGCCGAGGGGGGTCGTAGTGGCCTGACAAAGGCCAGCCGCGCTGCAATTCAATAGCTCGGCCAAGACCGTCACCAAGTGGGTCAAGCGTTCCGCAGGGGCAGGCGTCGATGGAGCGTGATCGCTCTACAAGGCTCTTTCAACGCCAAGCTCTGCCTGCCACACGCGCCGAATTCGGAGTGCGACGGCCGCGCCACGCCGATTGCGCGGCTTGACCCGGCCGAGCCGGTGCGGCGCTATGGACGTGAACGTCCCGGTGAGCTGACACGTCGCTATCAAAAAGATGGGCAAGTCCAACCGTGTAGACCATCGATCAATGGTGGTCGGACTCGAAAGAGCAGCCTCCGGGTACGCGGCGAAGAACCTGGCCGGGATTATGTTGACGTCTGAACGAGGATGCCTCCCGAAATACGTTCAGCGAGGCGAAGCGAGTGGCAGGGCTGCGCCGCGGCCCTCCTCAAGGCGGCGACGCCACAAGCATCGGCGTCAAGGTCAGCAGGTCACGACCGACAACGGACCCTGCTACGAACCTCTGCTTCCCGCAAAGCGTGCGAACGCCTGGGCCTCGAGCAAATCGGCACCAAGCTTCATAGGGGCTCTTTAGCGATCGAGATCTGCTGCTGCGCTGGCTTGGAAACACGATCTTAGTCACGCCGCAGTATTGCGTCACCTCGGCGGACCTCAAGGAATTCTACACTGCACATCGTCGATCCAGCCGATGAGCTGCTCTAGACCGGACCGGATAGGTCGCCGACCGCGGCAGCCGGTCGGCGAATCGGCGGAGGCCGACCCACGCCCGCATACCCAACAGACAACCCAAGTAAGTCTCCCGGCGATGATGGCGCAACCAAAGGGATTTTCATCCATCCGCGGGCCATTTTTGAGCCGTCGATTTCTTTTTCTCTTCCGCAAGTTGACAATTTTCCTCCACGCTCCGTAAGGAAGTACCGTGTGTGCGGAAGGCTGAACGTTCTTCAAATGAGAACAGTATACGCTGCTAAGCATTTCTCAGCGTAGGCGCTCGCGTTGCTGTGCTCTCAACGCTGCTGTTGCGCGGATCTGCCAATCCCGTGACCAACTCATTGTTTGCTGTTCTCCTTCTTGGATGAGCAGCAAATTAGTTGAGTTGAAGCGGAAGAGGTTCACTTGCGTTTCGCAGCAACCAGACTACTGATCGCCCGGCATATTCGATCATTTCGAACGGTGTGGGTAGCTATGACTTCCAAATCGTCGGCGAGTTAAGCGGAGTTCAAGCTTTGCCACATTCGCACCGCAAAATCGAACTGAGGTCCAAATGAGCCACGTTTCCGAGCAGCCGATCGATCGCATCACAATTCCCATGCTGCAGCAGTGGAAGCAGGACGCTCGGCGTCTCGTCATGACGACTGCCTACGACGCGGTTGCGGCGCGTATCGCGGATCCGTCCGTCGACATCATTCTCGTCGGCGACAGTGTGGGTAACGTTTGCCTTGGATTCGAAAATACGCTTCCAGTGAGCGTTGCGATGATGAACCATCATCTGGAAGCCGTGGTACGCAGCAAGCCTCGTGCTTTACTTGTCGCCGATATGCCATTTCTTAGCTTCCACGTCAGCGTCGAGGAAACCATACGCAATGCCGGCGGATTCCTGCAGCGAGGCGCAGCTGCGGTGAAACTCGAGGGCGGTGGCAAGAGAATCGAGATGGTACGGGCCCTCGTCGATTGCGAGATTCCTGTGATGGGTCATCTCGGTCTTATGCCCCAGAGCGTCAACGTCATGGGGGGCTTTAAAGTGCAGGGTCGGACAGCGGATGAAGCGTTGCGTTTGCTCGATGACGCTCACCGTCTGCAGGAGGCCGGCTGTTTCGCTTTGGTATTGGAGGGCATTCCGGCCGAGCTTGCTGCTCGAGTAACCAAATCCTTGACAATACCGACGATCGGGATCGGCGCCGGCCCGGACTGTTCAGGCCAGGTACTCGTGTTTCACGACGTGCTGGGCCTCACTGGAGGTCATCGCCCCAAATTCGTTCGCGCCTATGCAGAAGGCTTTCAGCAGTTGCATGATGCGCTTTCGCGCTGGGCCGCGGATGTCCGCGGTGGTGCATTCCCGGGACCGCAAGAGTCCTATAGGCTTCCCGAAGGCGTCGAAGAAGCAATTACCAACTGGGCGCCCTCCAACCCAACTTGATATAGAGCTCCACATGCAAACAATCACGAGGGTCGCTGAACTTCGCCGTACTCTCGCAAAATCCCGCGGTGCCGATCAACGGGTCGGATTGGTGCCGACAATGGGCTATCTCCACGATGGCCACTTGGCGCTGATCGCGGCGAGCCAGGCGCAATGCGACGTCACCGTCGTCAGCATCTTCGTCAACCCCACTCAGTTCGGACCAAACGAGGATCTCAGTAGCTATCCGCGCGACTTTTTACGTGATGAGGGACTGTGCCGTGATGGCGGTGTTGCGATCCTCTTCGCGCCGGATACACAGGAGGTCTATACGAGCCATTTCGAAACCTTCGTTGAACCGGGCGACCTCGCCAAACCTCTGTGCGGAGTCTTCAGGCCTGGACATTTTCGCGGTGTCGCGACCGTCATATGCAAGTTGTTCAACATGGTGCAGCCCGATGTCGCGTTTTTTGGGCAGAAGGATTTTCAGCAATGCGCAGTCGTGCGTCGCATGGTAATTGATCTCAATCTCCCGATCGAGATGGTCACTGTACGAACCGTTCGCGAACAGGATGGGCTCGCAATGAGCAGTCGCAACCGCTATCTGAGCAAAGAAGAGCGTCAGCGGGCCCTTGCGATCAATCGTGGACTATCCGCGGCGCTCGACGAATTTCGCTCGGGAGAGCGCAACGTAGAAAAGCTGATTGCGGTCGCCAAGGGGCATTTAGAGGCGGTTGACAGACTGCAGTATCTTGAACTTGTCGACGGTGACACGCTCAAAACTGCCGATAGTCCACTGCGGCGCCCCGCGGCGCTTTGTGCGGCAGCCTACGTTGGCTCAACGCGGCTGATCGACAACGTCCTACTGGGGTTGCCAACTCGGTAGCGCAATGCGTGGCTAAACGGTTCGCAGCATATTGAGCGGCAAGAAATGCTCAAAGCATCTCCGAAAGGCGCGTCGAGCTGGTAGCGGAGGGCCGACTCCGAGGCGATCTTGTTCAGCGACTTAGCGAAGCGATAGGTGGCAGGTGCGTACGGAATATTGTGGGACCTAAACTTTGTGTCCGGCAACATCACGAGTTTTGCTCTACGGCGATCAGCGATCAATTCGACAAACCTTGGTATAGTGCTTTACAGCCCAGACTATATCACCCATTTACCTTTGTAGAGTTGAGCACCCGTCAGGTCGTCTGTACTTTCGACGTCGAACCTCGATCATTTGGTCTGCGGGTCAGTGCGAAACCTGAGCTGCTGCCTCGCTATAATTCGTTGAGTGCCAATCAGGTGTTGCGACGAGTCTTGAGTCCGGACCTTCGGCCGATTGCACTTAAGAAGACGAGGGGCTTTATAGCAGGTGCCCATCACTGAGATGGGGATCAGCCATCAGAGCGCATTCACTCGAGCGACGAACATGGAAGCGAAGGATAGGGCGTCCGCATCCGCGAGCACGTGAGATCTTAGAGTAGCCGATAGCGCGTCCCTCATACCGGGGGCTCTAGCACAGCCGCAGCATTGGTGATCATTGCCGCTTTATAAGTTGCGGCGAATTTGCATCCCACTCTTGAAACATGAGTCGATATGGCATTTACCGAGCTTTTCATCAAACGTCCGGTATTATCTATCGTCGTCAGTTCCTTGATTTTGCTGATCGGCTTGCGCGCGGCCACCGTACTGCCGATCCGGCAATATCCCAAGCTATCTAATACGGTCGTCAATATTACGACTTCCTATCCTGGCGCTTCGGCCGACATGATCCAGGGGTTCATCACCTCTCCCCTGGAGCAGGCAGTCGCGTCCGCCGAGGGCGTTGACTACATTAGTTCCTCGTCTGTGCTTGGTACTTCGACCATCAAAGTCTACATCAAGCTCAATTTCGATCCCAACGAAGCGCTCACGGAGGTGCTCTCCAAGGTCAACTCAGTCAAATACCTGATCCCGAAGGAATCAAACGATCCAGTCGTCACGAAGTCGACGGGTCAGAAGACTGCTGTCATGTACATCGCCTTCTCCAGCGAGGAACTGGCGGCAAGTGCGATCTCCGACTATCTCTCACGCGTCGTGCAACCGGTTATTTCAACGGTCGACGGCGTTGCTGCGGCAGACATTCTGGGCGGCCAGAGTTTTGCGATGCGGCTATGGCTCGATACTGCGAAAATGGCTGGGCACGGCGTGTCGCCGGCTGAAGTTTCGGCTGCAATCGCCGCTAACAACTTCCAGGCCGCGGCGGGCCAGATCAAGGGCCATTTCACTATCTCCGATGTCACGGCAAATACGGATCTGCGGAGTGTTGAAGATTTCAAGCGCATGATCGTGAAGGCCAATGACGGTGGCTTTGTGCGCATGGAGGACATTGCGGTAGTGGAGCTTGCCGCGCAGACTGCTGACATTAGTGTCGCGATGAACGGCGAGCACGCGGTCTTTGTCGGCGTGCAGGCGAGCCCGCAAGGAAATCCTCTAAACATAGCGCGAGGCGTTCGAGGGCTGTTTCCGGAAATCGAGCGTAACCTGCCGCCGTCACTGAGGATGAAAGTAGCCTACGACTCCACCAAATTTATTCAATCATCGATCGATGAAGTTGAGAAGACGCTCATTGAGGCCGTCGTGGTCGTTGTGCTAGTGATCTTCCTGTTCCTGGCCTCGCTGCGCTCGGTCATCATTCCTATTATCACTATTCCGTTGTCGCTCGTTGGTGTCTGCAGCATGATGCTGTTGCTGGGGTTTTCATTCAATCTCTTGACCCTCCTTGCAATGGTTCTCGCTATCGGTCTCGTAGTCGACGACGCGATTGTGGTGGTGGAGAACATTCACCGCCATTTAGAAGAAGGTGCAACGCCCCGAAAGGCTGCCACAGCGGGAGCGCGCGAGATCGTCGGCCCCGTTGTTTCCATGACGATTACTTTGGCTGCGGTATATGCCCCAATCGGATTTCTGGGCGGCCTCACCGGTGCGCTGTTCCGCGAGTTCGCGTTTACGCTAGCGGGAGCGGTGATCGTCTCGGGCGTGATCGCTTTGACGCTATCGCCGATGATGTGCTCGCTCCTCCTGAAGCGCGCCGAGGGGGGACGGTTTGCAAGATTTGTGAACCGTGGGTTCGGCGCCATGACACAGTGGTATGGCCGCAAGCTCGACCGCTCGCTTGACTATCGACCGGTTACGGGCCTGTTTGCGCTAACCATGCTTGGCCTCGTCGGCTTTCTCTATATGCACACTTCCAAAGAACTCGCCCCCGAGGAGGATCAAGGGATCGTATTCGCTTTAACGAAGGCGCCGAAATACGCCAATATCGACTACCTCGACTATTACGGCACCAAGCTCGAAAACGCGTTCCAGAAATTTCCAGAGACTGACTTGAGCTTCGTGCTCAATGGCGTTAGCGGCCAGCAGAGTGGCCTAGCCGGCATGTTGCTCAAGCCGTGGGACGAGCGCAAGCGATCATCGATTGTACTGAAGTCCCTTGTCCAGGCCGAGTTGTCAAAAATCGAAGGCATCAACGCGTTTGCCTTTAGCTTGCCTCCGCTTCCGGGCGGTTCGGACGGGCTACCAGTGCAGATGGTGATCAATTCGACCCTTGGCTTCCAATCCATCTACGAGCAGATGTCAAAGCTGAAGGATGCCGCGCGTAAGAGCGGCCTGTTCATGGTGAGCGACTCCGACCTCGAGTTCAACCAGCCGGTGGTACGAATCAAGGTTGATCGATCTAAGGCTAACGAGCTTGGCATCACCATGCAGACTATAGGCAATGCGCTTGCCACCTTGCTTGGGGGAAACTATGTCAACCGCTTCAATTTGCAGGGCCGCTCTTACCAGGTGATCCCGCAGGTTCCCCGAGGGGAACGCCTGGTGCCGCAGGCAATCGGGAGCTATTACGTAAAGACCGCGACCGGCTCAATGCTTCCGCTGTCTACCGTGGTCTCCGTCGAGACCGCCACCGATCCGAACGCGCTCACCCACTACAACCAGCTCAACTGCGCGACTTTTCAGGCCGTGCCGATGCCCGGCGTCACGATCGAACAGGCTGTGGATTTCCTGGAAGCCCAGGCGAAGAAACTGCCCGCAGGCTTCAGCCACGACTTCCTGGCCGACGCGCGCCAGTATGTGCAAGAGGGTAATCAACTCGCCATTACATTTGCATTTGCACTCATCATCATATTCTTGGTGCTTTCGGCGCAGTTCGAAAGTCTGCGCGATCCGCTCATCATCATGATCAGCGTGCCGATGGCAATGGTCGGCGCGTTGATTCCGCCATTCTTCGGCTGGGCGACCATGAACATCTACACCCAGGTTGGACTGTTGACCCTTGTTGGGTTGATTTCTAAGCACGGCATCCTAATGGTTGAGTTCGCCAATGAGCTGCAGCTCAAGGAGAGATTTGACCGTCGCTCGGCTATAGAGTTGGCGGCACGCGTCCGATTGCGCCCAATCTTGATGACCACGGCGGCGATGGTCACGGGCTTCATACCCTTGTTGACTGCAACGGGAGCTGGCGCGGCGAGCCGCTTCTCGATCGGGCTCGTCCTCGCCGCCGGCATGTCTGTGGGCACTCTGATCACGCTATTCGTGCTTCCAGCGCTCTATGTCGCGATCGCGTCCGATCACCGTGGCGACGCGAGCGCCGACTGCGCGAACCTCGCCGAGCTCGACCTCACCGGCGCTGCTGATGCCGAGATGGCCAGGCAATGACACATCAAATCAATCCGGGTTTGCTCCGTGGGGCGCGCGAAGGAGCCTAGGACCGCTTCACGTTTCCTGGCGCATCGAGATCTTCGCGCACTTGGTGCCGAGCTGGGCGCCTCATCTGGTCTGAGAAGAACACGTCGGTGGTCCGCTGCTGGCTGCTCAGGCGAAGCGGCGCCGCAAATTCACGGCTTCGGAACCAAGCTCGACCTCGGGGAGGGGGCAAAACACAATGGTGCTCTCTTGATAAAAAGGTAGACTTACCAATCATCGCGAAGGGCTCGGCCTGCCATTCGGACCGTTGGTGGGGATCCTCTAATCCGTGATGCAGGCTTCCTTTTCGAGAGAACAAGCCGATCACTCTTGTGCCGTCAATCGCTCTCAGCGCGAAAGGCCCGGTATGCCAGCTGAATGCCGTCCTTGAGCGAGGTGGTGGCGCGCCAGCCGAGCCCGGACAGCCGACTGACGTCGAGCAGCTTGCGCGGCGTTCCGTCCGGGCGCGACGTGTCGAAGCTGATCTCTCCGCGAAAGCCGACGGCGGCCGCAACCATGAGTGATAACTCGGCGATGCTGATGTCCTCCCCGGTGCCGATATTGACCGGTTCTGGCGAGGAATAGGTCTTCATCAAATGGATGCAGGCGTCAGCGAGATCGTCGACGTAGAGAAATTCGCGGCGCGGCTTGCCGGTACCCCACACCACGACGTTGCTGCGGCCCGCAATCTTGGCCTCGTGGAAGCGGCGGATCAGCGCGGCCATGACGTGGCTGTATTGTGGGTGATAATTGTCGCCTGGGCCGTATAGATTGGTCGGCATCACGCTGATGAAATCGGCGCCGTACTGGCTGCGATAGGCCTCGGCCATCTTGATGCCCGCGATCTTGGCGATTGCATAGGGCTCGTTGGTCGGTTCCAGGGGGCCGGTCAGCATCGAATCCTCTCGCAGCGGCTGCGGCGCCAAGCGTGGATAGATGCAGGAGGAGCCGAAGAACATCAGCTTCTCGCATCTGTTGGCATGGGCCGCCTGGATCACGTTGCTCGATATTGCGAGGTTGTCGTGGAGAAACTCGGCGCGCAGCGTGTTGTTGGCGACGATGCCGCCGACCTTGGCAGCGGCGAGGAACACGGCCTGCGGCCTCTTCGCTCCAAACCAGGCAGTCACCGCGGCTTGGTCGCGCAGGTCAACCTCGCTTCGCGACACCGTCAAGAGATGGACGTGCTCGCGTGCCAGCCGGCGCATCAGCGCTGCGCCGACCATGCCGCGATGGCCGCCGACGAAAACCGTCTTGCCTTTCAGCTCAAACGCCGCGCTTGCCATTTGCTGCGTCCTGTCTGGCTTGGACGAGATCGCTGGCGACCATTTCCTTCACCATTTGCGAGAACGACGTTTTCGGCGCCCAGCCGAGTTTCGCGCGCGCCTTGCTGGCGTCCCCGATCAGGAGATCGACCTCGGTCGGACGGAAATAGGTCGGATCGACCTGTACCAGGGTCTTGCCAGAAGCCTTATCGACGCCGACCTCCTCGACGCCCTTGCCATGCCATTCGATGCTGCGCCCGACCTCGGCAAACGCCAGCTCGACGAACTCGCGGACAGACCGCGTCTGGCCGGTCGCAAGCACGAAGTCACCGGGCTCGTCCACCTGCAGGATCCTGTGCATGCCTTCGACGTAGTCGCGGGCATGGCCCCAGTCGCGCTTGGCGTCGAGATTTCCGAGATAGAGCTTGTTCTCGAGGCCGACCTCGATGCCGGCGACTGCGCGGGTGATCTTGCGGGTCACGAAAGTCTCGCCGCGGATGGGACTCTCATGGTTGAACAGGATGCCGTTGCTCGCGAACATACCGTAGGCCTCACGGTAGTTCACCGTAATCCAGTAGCCATAGAGCTTGGCGACGCCATAGGGCGAACGCGGATAAAATGGCGTGGTTTCCTTCTGTGGCACCTCTTGCACGAGGCCGTAAAGCTCGGAGGTTGAGGCTTGGTAGAAGCGCGTCTCCTTTTCCATGCCGAGGATGCGGATAGCTTCCAACAGGCGCAGCACACCGATCGCGTCGGCATTGGCGGTGTATTCCGGGCACTCGAAACCGACCTGGACGTGGCTCTGTGCGGCCAGATTATAGATTTCGGTCGGCCGAATTTGCTGCACAAGCCGGATCAGGTTGGACGAATCGGTCATGTCTCCATAGTGCATTAGGAACGGCACATCGGCGGCGTGCGGGTCCTTGTAGAGATGATCGACGCGCGCGGTGTTGAAGGAGGACGACCGGCGCTTGACCCCATGCACGGTGTAGCCGAGACCTAGCAAATGCTGGGCGAGATATGCGCCATCTTGCCCGGTGACGCCGGTGATCATCGCCACGCGCCGGTTTGGATTGTGAGCCGCCATGATCTCGCTTCGTTGCGCCGGAAAGAGTTCGCTCTGAAGAACCGTTGCCTAGTCGCTTCCCGAAAATCGAGATGCGCACGCGCGCTACAATCTTAACTAAAGGAGCGCGATCGTTAGCCCCTGTCATACACCTCATGAAGAAATACACACCATATACATTGATTTATAGGTGGACTGACTTATTCCGACACATCGATCTTAAGAGATGAAAATCAGGCCACGTCGCAACGGCGATGATCCGAGGCAGGTGAGATGAATTGTAAGCGCCGGTACGCCCGCCCGGGCGCGCTTGCCGCCTGGCTATGTCGCCAACGAGACAGATGCCGTCCATCTGTGAGCCTTATCGATCCTCACGAGCATGTATGGATCCGCGCGCTCTCATCGGGGCGCAGAGGAGCGGCGGGGTTGCGGCTTCCGAATAGAAGAACCCGTCTTATCTGTCGGCATAAAATTATAATCCACGCCGTTCCCTAATATCAGGTTTGCAGTAGGCGATGCACAGCCGACGCAAGACAAAGGGACTGGCAAACGTTGGTATAGACCGTCGAACGTTTCGATATCGAAAGTTTACGTTAGTACAATGGAGCTTCGACGCCGATCTTTTAATCTTGACCGAACGTAAGTTGCCTCAGTCCGAGTATGACAAGTCTCTTAAAGTCCGCGCCGGAAATTTGTTCCCGGGAGAACTGGATAATTCAAGCTAGAGCCGCTGCGCAGGTATATCACCAGCGGACCATGTAGAGGATGTGGGCAGCGTTCTTTTTTCTGCCTGAAATGGAGAGAAGCCGAGACGAAACGTGACCCCTATCGAGGAGTCGATCCTGAGCATCGACGCAGTTGTTGCCGGATCAACTTCATCCGGTAGGCCAGTATCGCTGCTCATTTCTTTTTGGAGACTTAGAAGTGAGAGTCGTGAGATGGCTCATCAGTAAGGGGGAGGCTGTTTGTGCCAAGCTGGATGTCGCCCTGCATGCGCAACTGCACGTTTGGCTCTCGTCGAGGCGGTCACGGTGTTGGCGATCCCGTCGCAGCGTCATTCGACTAGATAGCCAAAGGGTGGAATGAAGCCGACGAACAATGATGGCTGAAAGAGATCTAAATCACGCGGGCGAATGGGGATGCGATAAAGACGGCCGCGGAAGATTCCGAACAACCCGTTGTTATCGGGCAAGCGAGTTCTATCACGGGCTCCTATAGCGCGGACGCCGGACTCCTCGAACTTGGGCTGCATGGATTAATATGTGTGGAATTATTGGCATTTTGGGACGTGGTCCGGTCGTTGGGCAGTTAGTTGCGTCGCTCAGGCGACTGGAATATCGAGGCTACGACTCAGCGGGTCTCGCGACTCTAGAAGGTCTCCGTATCGAGCGCCGCCGCGCTCAAGGTAAGCTGAGAAACCTTGAGGAGCAGTTGAGCTACAGTCCCCCTGCAGGTCAAAGCGGCATCGGTCACACCCGCTGGGCGACTCATGGAAAGCCGACCGAGAGCAATGCTCATCCGCATGCGACGGAAAATGTCGCGGTCGTGCATAACGGGATCATTGAGAATTTCCGCGAGCTGCGAGCGGAGCTGGAACGAAATGGAGCCGAGTTTTACTCAGAGACGGACACCGAGGTTGTGGTGCATCTCGTCGAATTCTACCTCAAAAATGGCTACTCACCGCAGGATGCGGTGCAGGCGTCGTTGCCGCGCTTGCGCGGTGCCTTCGCGTTGGCATTCCTTTTCAAGGGGCACGACGACCTTTTGATCGGTGCGTGCAAAGGGTCGCCCCTTGCGATCGGACATGGTAACGGTGAAGTGTACTTAGGATCTGATGCGCTCGCGCTCGCGCCTTTGACCGATACCATTACTTATCTTGAGGACGGTGACTGGGTCGTGCTTACACGCGCGACGTGCGTGATCTATGGTACAGACGGCTCTGTCGTCCCACGAGAAACATCAAAGTCTGATGTATCGTCTCTCCTTGCGGACAAGGCGAATTATCGCCACTTCATGGCTAAGGAAATCCACGAGCAGCCGACAGTTGTCGGCAAGACATTGGCGCATTATCTCGATCTGGCGGCCAAACGGGTAGCGCTGCCGTTCGCGTTGCCGTTCGACTTCAATTCCATTGAGCGCATTTCAATTACTGCGTGCGGCACGGCAAGCTACGCCGGCCACATCGCGAAATACTGGTTCGAGCGGCTGTCGCGTTTGTCTGTCGAGATAGATGTAGCCTCTGAGTTCCGCTACCGGGAGGCGCCTCTGCGCCGGGGCGATCTTGCGATCGTCATCTCGCAATCGGGCGAGACCGCCGACACACTAGCTGCGTTGCGATACGCCAAGGGCCAGGGCCTGCACACGATATCTGTCGTTAATGTCCCGACGTCGACGATTGCGCGCGAGAGCGAATCCGTTCTGCCGACGCTGGCGGGGGCAGAAATCGGCGTCGCTTCCACCAAGGCATTCCTCTGCCAGCTGATGGTACTGGCGGTGCTTGCCATCGCAGCAGGGAGAGAGCGAGGCAAGCTGTCTGAAATCGATGAATCGAAGCTCGTGCAAGAGCTCATCGAGATGCCGCGGTTGATTGCTGCGGCCTTGTTGGTCGAGCCGCAGATTGAGAAGCTCGCGCGCTATATCGCCGGCGCTAGGGCCGCACTCTACCTCGGTCGTGGCACATCGGCGCCTCTGGCGTTGGAGGGCGCGCTCAAGCTGAAGGAAATTTCCTACATCCACTCAGAAGGTTATGCCGCCGGCGAGCTCAAGCACGGGCCGATCGCACTCGTCGATGAGGCTATGCCTGTGGTGGTGATCGCGCCTTACGACGGCGTTTTCGAGAAGACCATTTCGAACATGCAAGAAGTGGCGGCTCGGGGCGGCAAGATCATCCTGATCACCGATGCGAAGGGCGCTTCGGAAGCGACGGTGGACACGCTCGTGACCATCGTTCTGCCGACAATGGTCGCAAGCTTTACGCCGATGGTCTATGCCATTCCGGTCCAGCTCTTGGCTTACCATACCGGCGTCGTAAGCGGCGCGGACGTCGATCAGCCGCGTAATCTCGCAAAATCGGTCACTGTGGAATGAGGCTGCAGTGTTGGGTATCGAGATGGATCTCGACGAGTTCCCAATCCGAAGTCGCTGGTAGCTGCCGTGCGGTCGTGCAACCTCAACCGATACTACCGTCAGCCCGCCTTGGTGTAGTAGGACTGGTCACCCTAGCGGCGGCGCGGGATGCCTCTGGGCTTGCAATGTGCTGGCGAAGCCGTTCAGGAGGCGTTGCAATCCGCCACAGGATGCCAAGAGTTCCAGGCTTGTTGGCCTAATGATGCTCCAAGCCGTATCTGGGATTGAACGGTCGCGATGCAGTCGTCATGAAGCACGCGCTCTACAATGCCGTTCTGCATAGTATCGCGATCTATGGGAAGGATCTGATTGGCGTCCGCAGGTGAATGGTCAATCGACCGTTCCCAATGGAGGCGGATCCTCGCACTGCTCGCTTCTCATCCGACCTAGTGAATGGCAGTGGGCGAGCGCGCCGCCGTTCCATTAGAAGCAGGTCCTGTGTCCGCTAACGTGAGGGCGGCCAACAGCATCACGTCAGGTTTTGGTAAGCCCGAGTCCCTATCTGCGCCGCATGGCCTAGCAAGCCTGAACTAGACGTGGAAACTGCATGTCCGACCGGAGTACCAATTGCCATGTATAATCGGATCAATGGCTCGTCTTATTTCACATCCTCTCCCCTTGACGAGGCTGATGAGCAAAACGACGCAGACACTTTCGCGGATGCGTTTCGGCAACTGCGCTTAGCCCCGCCAAACTCCAGCGGTACTTCGACTTCGGCAGCACGGCCCTATTGGCTTGATTCAAGCCCGCCTGTCGTAGAGATCGATAAGAGGTCGTTCAGAAAAGCAGCAGAGGGCTATCACAGCGACGAAATCAGGAAAATCGCCGATAACCCACAAGAATATTCGGACTTCGTCTCTCAGAAAGCGGCGCGAACTGCAGAGGTTGCTGAGGAGTATGGAACAACTCAAGATTCTGTAAATGCGCGATACTTCAGCTATCAATTAGGAAACAAGAGTGTCGGTCTTCTTCGAATGGAAGGGGGCGACAGCATGACGAATTTTGACGTGGAAAAGTGGCAGGAGCTGTTTCCCGGGCGACCTGGGACGACCGCCACTGTAGATCTCCAGGTCGTTCATCCTCTTGTCGAGAACGCCGGCGATATTCTGCTCGAGCATCAACTTGGAATGGCCGGTGAACGGCCACTGCTGAATTTGCGTCCGGCTAATCCGGAGGCAAGAGCCCGTGCTGCAAAGATGGGGTTCGTCGAGGTTGACGCCGATAACATGGTTCTCGACCCAGTGAAGTCAGACAAGTGGGTGAGGAATGGCGACGGCAAGTGGCAGCGAGAAGGCACCGCTTCGCGGTATCTTCGCAAAGCTGACGACAGCCAAGACCGTAAAGTCGAGATGCCAGCGAGTGCTTCAACATACGATTATGAGGATGATTTCATGTGACCATGGAATTGCCGGCATTTGGCCTCGTGGAAGAAATCGATGGCGCGCGCGGTTGCGGCCCAATACGCCAACGTGACGCCGGTCGAGCACGTCTATCCGCTGGTGCGCAGTCAGAAGCAGCTCGACCGCGTGCTCGATGAGATCGAGGAAGCGCCCGGGATCGTGCTGTTCACCCTGCTCGAGAAGGATCTGGTCGCGAGACTCGAGGATAAGTGCAAGCAGATCAACGTTCTGAGCCTGTCGATCATCGGTCCGGTGATGCAGCTGTTTGAAGCCTATCTGGGCGCGGCGACCACCGGCCGAGTCGGTGCCCAGCACGTGCTCAATGCGGAATATTTCAAGCGCATCGACACCTTGAACTACACGATGATTCACGACGATGGTCAGCACGTCGAAGGTCTCGACGAGGCCGACGTGGTGCTGGTCGGCGTGTCCCGCACCTCTCTAGCCTGCTCCGCACTTCTCTGCGGCGGCGGCGGCGTTTAGCTCAGAGTTCCTCGTTTGACTCAGAATGCTCTCTCCTCAGTTCTCCTTTGGCTTAGCAGTTGCTGATTGTTCGCGCCTGGGAAGTAGGGCTTCTTGTACAAGCCTATTGCTGAGAATGCTCGCCTGCGGCGACGACCTGTTGTGACCCCGGGGCCGGCCGTTTGGCCGGCACGTGTGGCGCCGAGCACGTTGGACGGCTGGGACCACAACTCTTCCGCAGATGAAGCTCGCGAAGAAATAACGGCGTGGGCGCCTGACGATAGTCAGTCGCAACAATGTACAGCGAAGCGGCCGCCCAACGGACAAGCCGGGCCCCGCAAGCGTCAACGGACGTAACGATGCGGTGAGCACGAGCATAGTGCAGAACGCTCTCACCAGAAAAGGGATGCCCAATACATGGGGGGGCTGCTGAGCGAAGCTCCGTTGTCATCGTCACCGCTGTGGGGCTGCACAGCCAATCTCGTGCTTGCCGGGCCATCTCGGCACTCTGCAATGGAATATATAGCCTCGCTCCAGATGGAGCTAAGAAGTGCTTTAGCGCAACGACGGCTCTGGGTCAGCCTTACGATGAGCGTTGGCGTGGAATCAGTCGAGTTGGCGTGCCAGCGTCTCTCGCAGGATAGACTGTTCTGCAGCCTCCCATGTCCGTAAAGCGTGGACGGGCAAGAAATTGCTGGCCGCTAGCATATTTATAGTAAGCCCGGGTTCGGACTGCGAAGACGTTGCCAGGTGGCGTGATTGTCGCCCACGAGCGTTTAGATCGGACATGAACTCAAGCTGCAGGTTGGAATCAGATATCGCCTCGGGCGCCAGATGCCTTCAGTGCGCTGTCGAGGCACTTAAGTAACTCTTGTCCGCCAAATGGTTTGGCGAGGAAGCCAATTGCTCCCGCGTCCAGGGCTGACGTGCGCACACGCTCGCTGGGGAAAGCGGTAATGAAAATGAAAGGTGCTTCGTAACCACGCGTCCGCATCTGTTCCAGCAGCTCCAGCCCGCTCATAGTCGACATCTGCACATCGGTAATGACACAGGATATCTCGTTCAACTGCGGCGACTGCAGGAGCGCCTCGGCCGAAGCAAATATCTGCACGACGTAGCCACGCGATTTTAAGAGGTTCCCTGTCGCCGCACGGACTGAGGCGTCGTCGTCAACGACGGAAATCAAAGGCGTGGACAAGATGAGCCCTCCTGACGCGGGAACAGCGGCTGCCAAAGCACTAGCCACCTTCGGCGAAAGATGGGCTGGAGAGATGAAGCTGTAAAATCATACTTGCGTTTGTTCGGGACGATTTGCGCGGAGCCCCAGCGTCTCGCTCATTCTGATCAGCTCGGCGAGCGACCGGGCACGCATCTTTTTCATGACGTGACCCCGGTAGATCTTGACGGTAATCTCGGCGAGCCCAAGTTCGGCGGCTACCTGCTTGTTCATCAGGCCGGCCGTGACCAGTTTCATCACCGCCTGCTCTCGCGGGCTTAAGGTCTCAAATAAAGACTGCAGGTTCGCGACGGTCCGCTGAGCTTCCCGTCTTTTGCGATCGCGTTCGGTCGCCGCAACCACAGCATCAAGCAGTTCCTGATCGCGGAAGGGCTTGCTGAGAAAATCGACCGCACCTCCCTTCATGGCCCTGACGGTCATGGGAATGTCGCCATGACCGGTGATGAAAATGATGGGGATTTGTATGTTCAACCTGGCCAGCTCGGTCTGGTAGTCAAGGCCGCTCAGGCCCGGCAGCCGGACATCAAGAACTAGACAGCTTGGGACGTCCGGAATTGTGCTCTGCAGCATTTCCCGGGCCGATCCGAACGCAACGGCCTCCAATCCTACCTGTTTAAAGAGATTAGTAAGCGAGCGGCGCACTGAGATGTCATCCTCAACGACAAAGACGATCGCCTTCGTCGAGGCCTCGGCACTGCTACCCTCACTTGGCGAGTCAAATGGTCCTGTCACTGGATGGCCTCCTTATGCACGGGCAGGACAAACTGGAAGGTCGCGCCCGGTTCATCTTTCTGAAGAAACGATAGCCGCCCTCCGTGAGCTTCCACGATAGAACGGCAGATCGAAAGTCCCATTCCAAGGCCACTCGACTTGGTGGTGAAGAAGGGATCCAAGACGTGGTCAGCGTCCTTCTCAGCGATCCCGACGCCGCAATCGGCCACGGCAAGCTGCACGCGCCCCAGATCGTCCTTGGATGATTTAATCAGAAGTTCGCGCGGCCGGTCTGTAATTGCGTCCATCGCCTCGATTCCGTTCATTACCAGATTGATGATCACCTGTTGTAGCTGAATTCGATCACCCAGGATCCTAGGCAGCACGGCCGTCAACTCGGTTCGCAACGTCACCCGGTGGCTCACCAGCTCTCGTGTTATCAGCGCAATGACGTCCCTGACGACATCATTAATGTCGAGCGGCACCATCTCAATCTCGCCTTTCTTCGCGAGTGCGCGAACACTACGGATCACCTCGCTTGCCCGGATCGCGTCTTCGATGATCCATTCCACTGAAGAGCGCGCTTCGGCAAGATCAGGAGCTTCGCGAGCCATCCATCCGATGCACGCATCGGCGTTGGTGAGAATAGCGGCGAGTGGCTGGTTTATCTCGTGCGCGATGGAGGTTGTCAGTTCTCCTAACGTCGTTACGCGCGTCACATGGGCAAGCTCCGCCTGTGCCTTTCGCAGGTCTTGTTCGGCCTGATCGGCGCGAATAATGGCCGTGATGTCAGTGCTGACGCCACGGTAACCCAGAAAATTGCCGTTTCCGTCGAAGAAAGGTTTGCCACTCGTGCGCACGTAGATCGGAGATCCCGTCCTATTCACCGTGCGGTAGACCAGATCCCGAAACGGCTGATGCGCCTGCAACGTCGCCCGGTGCTGCCGCCACTTTTCGGGCTCGTCTTCGACGTCGCACGCAATCTCCCAGCGAAGCAGGTCTATCAATCCTGTGGCCAAAATTCCTGCAGTGCTGGTGTGCTCGGATAAGCGAGTGACCCGATGATCTGGACCGGTCTCCCAGAGCCAGTCGGAAGCTGTCTCGGCGTAGTCGCGAAAGCGCTGTTCGCTTTCGCGCAGCGCGACAAGTGTGTTTTCCAGGCGTTCCCTAGCTGCGTGTTGATCGGTGACATCCATATGTGTTCCAATCAGCTCGCTGACCTTACCATCGCTAGCGACGACAACATGCGCAACGGAGTGTATACGCCGTATCCCGCCATCTGGCAGAAGAACACGGAAATCATACTCGAACCGCTCCTGCTCCTTTTCTCTCGCCTGGCGCTGCACCTCCTGTAACCGCGGCAAGTCTTCCGGATGGATGCGCGAGCGAATGGTCTCTATCGATACCGGCTCTTGCGGGTTAAAGCCAAACAGTCGATCAACTTCCGCGGAGCGATAAACGAAATCTAGACCGTGGACGTCCCAAGACCAGCTGCCTGTGTGGGTGAGATGCTGGGCCTCGGCCAGATAGGCCTCGCTGCGACGCAACTGCTGTTCTGCTCTCCTCGCTGCCGTAATATCGGTAGCTGCCCCAACAAACTCGATTTCACCAGAAGCGGTTCTCGTAAGCCGTGCCTTCGCATGGATGTGCTTCACAGAGCCGTCTGGTAGCCGCAATCGATATTCGTGCTCGAAATCGCTCAACTCCCGCATCGCTCCATCGATAACCTGTTTAACCGAAGCCCGATCATCTGGGTGAGTGCGATCAACGACAAGCTGCGGCGAGGGAGTCGTTTGAGGATCCAATTGGAAAATCCGAAATGTTTCCTTTGACCAGAACGCCTCGCCAGTGGTGGCGTTCCAGCTGAAGCTGCCTGTATGACTCAACTCCTGCGCTTGAGCCAAATGCGCTTCGCTCCGCTGCAGGGCAAGTTCGGTCTGCTTTCGCTCCGTGACATCTTCGCAGGCGATAAGGACAATAGGCCGGTCGTCGGCCCAAAGCATGGCCTTGGCGTTTTCACGTACCCACAATACGGAGCCGTCCTTCCTGACTTTCTGGACGTCCCACGTGCGCGATTGTCCAATATCCTCAAGGCACGCCCGAATGCATTTGTGAACGAATGCGCGATCCTCCTCAAGAAATATGCAGAGCACGGAGTGGCCGATCAGTTCTGCAGGAGCATAGCCGAGTTGGGTCGCGCCGAATGTATTGACGTTAAGGACAGTGCCGGCTTCGTCGACCATGAAGTACATGGCCGGATTGTGCTCGAAGATTGCTCGCCACCGTTTTTCACGATCCTCCAAATCCGCCGCACTCCGCTGAAGCTTGACCGCAGCCACACGCGCAGCCTCTCTTTCCTGGCGGAGCTTTCCGATCAAGTACGTTCCTACGATTGACACAATAAAGAATGCGACAACCACTGGAAGATCGCGGGGGTCATCGATTTGTAGGCTGAACGCCGGCGGCGCAAAGTAGTATGCGAGAGCAGCGATTGCCATGATGCAAAGCGCGGATGACGCGATGAAGCTGCCCATCAACGAAAATAGCAAGACTACTAACAAATAGGCGAACGCCGTCGCGGCGAAATGGGCATTAAGGTACACGCAACTCAGTGTAACAGCGGCTAAGGTTATGCCGCCGAAGGTCAACTGAGGGGCTGAACGTTTAAGACTGCTGATCTGGATAGACATTTTGAGACCGTCCGGCCTGTTCTCCGGCGGGAGAGCTATAGCATTTTAGGCAAAAATGGGGCAATCCTCGACGCTTGGATCGAGCGTGTCCGAGATTGATCACCTGCGGCCGAACTCAGCACGCGCGGGGAAAAAACGCATCATAAACGTACGTATAGTTGTCCTAAATTTTTCGATGAGGCGTCGCTGACCCTGCGGCAGTCGAAGCTGAAACCTCTGCTTTGCTCCCCTGCCGATAGCCTTGCCGGCAGTCGCTCGAGCCTGCGAGCCGATGCACCCCCTTTACGCCCGCGGACGAGGACAGCGGTTTTTGTTCAGCCGAGAGGTTGAAGCGAAACGATCAGGCGGGTCTCCGGACCGGCAACGAACAGAAACAAGCGGGCGAACCACTCATCTCGCCGGCACAGTCGGTTCTGCGGAGGAAAGCGCAACGTTCATGTGCCGAGACAGGAAGGCCAAGTTGCGCGAACCACCTGGCGATTAGGCCATCACGCCTAGCTGCGGAGGAGTCGTCTCCAATTGGTTTCGGTGGCATCGAGCGCCGACATGACACCGAACCGACGGTGTGGACGACTCGCCGCATTCAGATGGACGGTAGCCGTGACCACCCAAGGAGGCGCCTTGAAGAAGCCCCTAGTTCTTTGATCGCGTGCTTTTCAGGGGCAGCTGCCTGGCGGCGACGCGGAGCAAGAGCTGTGCACTGGAGAGCGCACGAGACAGTGCCGGCTCGCCTTAAGTCGGCTTGGCCGATTCGAAGTACGAGAAATGTGTCTCTTGCATTCAATTCGTGTTCGGATGGTGGCGGTTAAGATCCGGGACCTACTTCATTGTGCTTGTAGGGTCGATAGTGGTCGAAACTGTGGGCTGGTTGAGCCGAGCCTGCAGCGTTCCGTGCTCTAGCTCGTCTTCCCACCAGGATACGAACACGGCTGCGATGCCATTGCCGATGATGTTCGTCAGGGCGCGCACCTCGCTCATGAACTTGTCGATCGAAAATACGATTGCCATGCCCGGCACAAGCGCTGGGTTTACCACCGACAATGTCGCAGCGAGGGTGATGAAGCCAGCGCCGGTGACGCCGCTCGCTCCCTTCGACGTTAGCATTGCCACGAGCAAGATCGTGAGCTGCTGGTTAAAGGAGAGATCGACCCCGAGTGCCTGGGCAATGAACAAGGTTGCAAGTGTCATGTAGATGTTGGTGCCGTCGAGGTTGAAGGAATAGCCAGTTGGCACCACCAGTCCGACGACCGTCTTCGAGCAGCCCAGCCGCTCGAGCTTCTCCATCAATTGCGGCAGCGCGCTTTCGGAGGATGACGTACCGAGCACGATCAGAATCTCGTCTTTGATATAGACAAGAAACTTGAAAATCGAAAAACCGACGAGGCGCGCGATCAGGCCGAGCACCACCACAACAAACAGCGCGGCTGTTGCGTAAAACAGCGCGATCAGACCGATCAAATTACCGAGTGCTGCCGGCCCAAACTTGCCGACCGTGAACGCCATGGCGCCGAAGGCGCCGACCGGGGCCGCTTTCATTACAATAGCGATTACGCCGAACACTGCGTGCGCGACGTCGTCAATCATGCCGCGCAGCCGCTCCCCACGTTTTCCCAGAGCCATCAGAGAAAAGCCGAAAAGGATCGCGAACAGTAGAACCTGCAGAACATCCCCGCGAGCGAAGGCGCCGACCACGCTATCGGGAATGATGTTGAGAAAAAAGTCGACGGTCTTCGAAGCTTCCGCCTGCTTGACGTAATTGGCGACCGCCGCAGCATCCGGCTTGACCGCAAGGCCATGGCCGATTTGGACGAGATTGCCCATAACAAGCCCCAACAGCAAGGCAAAGCTGGACACGATCTCGAAATAGAACAGCGCCTTCACGCCGACGCACCCCACTTTCTTCGCATCCTGAATATGCGCAATACCAGATGTGACGGTGCAGAAAATAATCGGCGCGATCACCATCTTGATGAGCTTGATGAACCCGTCACCGAGGGCCTTAATCCAGTCGTTGGTGGCTAGAGATGGCCAGAGGCAGCCGACCACGGCGCCCATAAAGATCGCGATCAGCACCTGAACGTAGAGTATCTTATACCAAGCTTGCGACGCGCGTGCAGGCGCCGCAGTTGCCATGGTGGTCATGACGCTTCCTTCCCGAATATACTCGAATGTGAGCCGCCGCGCTTCAGAGGCGGCAGCGTCATACGAGACTCATCATTTTAGCCGTGTCCGATTGAAGACGGTTCCGGGAGCCGGCGCGTCCTTCCAAAGGCAGGCGTGTAGTTACGTTGTCCATTCTCGTTAAGCAAGATATGCACCAGATGCCTAAGCGGCGGCCGATTGATCAGTCGTGGACAAGTCGTCTGCCTGGGCGGGATTGGCTGAGTCGAGCGCGGACCGCATTCGCAAGGTCGAAAAAATAATTGCAGCGTAGCGCGCATTGGCGGAGTTACGTCTCGACTGGGAGCCTTAGCGTGCTCGATATGCACACAGTGCTGAGATCGATGCAACAACACGTGGCATCGGTAAAATCGATAGTTTGGATTGCACGCATTTGCCGGATGGAAGCGCGGCTTGGAAAACAAGATTGTTCGTAAAAGCCATTGATGTAGGAACTACCGGCAAAGCTCGATGTGCACGGGGGCGTTTGTCTCCAGGCCTGTGCTGACGATCCGCATTGGCCAGGGCGGTCACGAGGCCGGCTTCGCTCACGGCCCCTCGCGCCTTTTGCGCCGTCGCAGAAGCAGCTTACAACGAGTTATCGGCTACCCGTTCCTGTTGCTGCCAAACGACGGGCTTCCTGCGGTCCGCTCCACTACCGGCGCGGCGAGCCGTCGACCAACCACACAGGGATCTCTTCGGCTGACAATTTCTAACGCTTCCTTGCAGGGCCGTCGCTGTCTGCTCGGAAACAAAGGTGCCGGAAACCTAACAGAGTGTTAGGTCCACTCCAAAGTGACGTCGCCGTCCACGCGAATTTCTCTCGCTGAGCATAGAGCTGCCACTGTTCGTACCCGGCACAGGAATTGCTGATGACAAATGAGAAGTTGCCGCCGTCATATGAACCGAAGCGGACCTGCCACAGGAGTTGTCGATGAGGCTTGCAATGCCGCTCTTGCTTGCACAAACGAAGCGCGTGAATTTGGCGGCCGCCACGAGCTGCCGCGCGACCAACGGGCGATTCGCGCCACCGCGCCGCGTGAGCCGCACGTGCAGGCCATCACTGTCAGGATACGTCGGCCCGCGCTCCCTGGCGGGCTGACGCAGATGGATGTGGTTTGGGCAGAGATTTCGCAATCCCTTGCGCTCACGATTGAGCTCGCCAGCTTGACGACCGTGATCCTTCTCTTGATTGGTGTGCCCCTGGCTTGGTGGCTAGCGCGCTCAAAGACCTTTGCGAGCGAGGCGGTGGCCACGTTGATCGCCCTGCCGCTGGTGCTGCCGCCAACGGCTCTCGGCTTTTGCGTCCTCGTTTTGCTCGGCCCCCACGGACCGGGTGGCGTTCTCGCCTCTTTCTGGGGCGAGCGCACGCTGGCCTTTACTTTCGCCGGAATCGTGGTCGGATCGGTCCTCTCGGCGCTGCCGTTAGTCGTGTAGCCGATCCGTAACGCCTTTGTTGCGATAGGCGATTTCCCCTTGGAGACGACCGGGCGCGTTTCGCCGTTGTATGCCTTCATCCCCATCACCGCGCCACTGGCGCGATTGGAATTTGTTAAAGCCGCCGTGGTTGGCTTTTCTCATACGATCGGCACATTCGGCGTCGTGATGATGATCGGCGGCAATATTCCTGGGCGCACTAAGGTGTTGTCGGCCTACGTCGTAGACTACGTCCAAGCGTCGCGCTGGCGTGAGGCAAGTGTGATTGCTGGTGGTATGGTGATGTTCGCCTTTACGACAATCTTCACTTTAGCGCTCATCGACAGACACTGTGCCAGGAGGGGCACCTAATCGTCTTAGGACTGCCGCCCGACATCCTAATGCGGGCGGCAGTCTTGCAAACTGGGCCCATCCATCCTTCCGAGGGTACAATGAACAAGCTTGCTATAGCCACGGCAGCTGCTGCATTCGCTCTCAATTCGGTGCACTCCGCGCCTCTGCCCGAAGCAGCGGCCGATGAGGTCGGCGTTTCTCAGCAGCGCCTTGCCAAGCTAGACGAGTTCTTCGCTCGCGAGATTGCAAGCAAACGCGTGCCGGGCGCGGTGATTGCAATCGCGAGAGACGGCAAGCTGATTCACTACAAAGCGTACGGCCAACTCGACCCCGTAAAAGGAAGCCCGATGCGGCTCGATGCGCTCTTCGCGCTTGCTTCTATGACCAAACCGATGGTGGCCGTTGCTGGGCTCATCCTTATGGAGGAAGGTCGCCTTCCTCTACACGCCAAGCTTACGGATTACTACCCGGAATTCGCAAACATGAAGGTGGCAGTGCCACAGCATGACGGATCATTAATATTTCAAACGCAGAGTTCTGCGATCTACATCCACGATCTTTATCGCCACACAACCGGACTCACCTACGGTGCGCCCGACAGCTCAGACCAAGTGGCGCGTCTCTATCCCGGTTTCGCCGACCCGCCCCTAAGGGGCGATAAGCAGGCTTTCATCGAAGCGATTACCAAGCTGCCGCTAGCGCACCAACCGGGGACGGAATTCGAATACGGCTTCTCGACCGATGTGCTGGGAGCTGTCATTGAACAGGGTCAGCGAACAGCGATTGGGCGACTATCTCATCCGCAATCTATGGAAGCCCATCAAAATACAAGATGCCACTTTCCGTTTGTCGGAATGGCAACGCGAGCGCCTCGCGCGTCCATTTTTCGGAGGACCCGCTGACGGGAAAGCCGCAAGACATCGAACTCCTCGAAAGCCAGACGAAGTTTGACCGCGGGGGAGCATGCGCATTTGCGACAGTCGGTGACTACGTGCGCTTTGGACAAATGCTGCTCAACGGCGGGGAGCTCGATGGGCAGCGGATTCTTGGTCCGAGGACGGTGCGCCACATGATCTCCAACCACCTCGGGCCAGGAATCAAAATAAAGTCGCCAATGTGGAAGCGCACCGTGCCGGCTTCGGGTTCGGGCTTGGAGTGGCTGTACGGCTAGCCGGGGGGCTTTCAGCGGTTCCGGGCAATCCAGGAGAGTTCACCTGGACCGGCGCCTACGGCACACAATTTTTCTGCGACCCAAAAGAGCGTCTGGTCGTGGTGGTCGGAACGGCGGCGCCCGGGGAAATCCGGAAGTACTACCGCGAACAAGTCCAGTATATCGTCTATGCCGCGATACTCCGATGATTTCACTTTCCCTCGAAAAGCTCGATGATCCGTTTTGGGTAGCAGACAGGCAGTGTTGCTAATACGGATCGATGTCGACTGAATGTAGGCGCCGTTGCCTTCTATCCGCGTCGGATGGATCGCACCAATGCTTCAAGACACGATCGCCTCCGCTGTCGCGAAGAAGCTCCTGCAAGCGGGTGAGTGTCGCGATGCGCCGCGACGTCGCGCCTTGCCACCGATTGGCTTGTGCGATGAACGCTCCTAGATGATATTAAACGTCCGGTCTCTTGCCCACAGCGCCGTTGCGATGAGGTGCGAGGAGGCGCTTTTACCAAAATCAGATCGAGTTGACCAGCTCCCAAAGCAACGTCAGCGGGGCGCATCGCGGCTCGGTCCATTGCGGCCTCTCTTCCTCGCTCGACGGCCGCTTTTGGACGGGCTGCCTGTGCAGTCGCGATCATGAGAGCTTGAACGCCTCGTTGGTCAGCAATCGGCAGGCCTGATTGGGAGCGGGCAGTGCGGTGCCCGTCCACTGCGCCAATTCTATTCGACAATCGGGCTGACGAGTGTCGCGATTGTAGGTTAGTCCCCGTGCAGTGGTGAACCTTCCTGCTGATTTGTTCAAGTGCTCACATCTTCAAAACTGAACACCATCAGCATGACAGATCCATGGCAAAGGGGCTGGCACGTGGCCGGGTTCACAATTGCGCAAATTTCGGCGGTCGCTTGATGTCTTAAGTGTTTCGCTTCGCTGGCCTGGTTCTTGCTAAACGTCAGTAATTCGTAACGGCCACGACTACTCACTTGGAAGGTTTCATGGATGATGCAACGGAAACGTTCTACAGCGTGATCAGACGTCAGGGTATCACGCGCCGTAGTTTCCACAAATTCTGTAGTGTGACGGCCGCGAGCTTGGGACTTGGTTCGCTCACCGCAAGCAATATTGCCCATGCCCTCGAAACCAAACCGCGTGTGCCCGTCATCTGGTTGCACGGGCTCGAGTGTACCTGTTGCTCGGAAAGCTTTATCCGCTCGGCCCATCCCTTGATTAAAGACGCGCTGCTGTCGATGATTTCGCTCGACTATGACGATACGATCATGGCGGCGGCTGGACACCAGGCTGAGGCCATCCTGGAAGAAACCCGTGCCAAGTACAAAGGCAGGTATGTGCTCGCAGTCGAAGGCAATCCGCCGTTGAAGGAGGGTGGCATGTTCTGCATTGACGGCGGCAAACCGTTCGTTGAGAAGCTCAGGTGGATGGCAGAAGGGGCCATGGCAATCATCGCTTGGGGCACGTGTGCGTCCTGGGGATGCGTGCAAGCGGCCAAGCCCAATCCGACTGGCGCGGCGCCAATCGATAAGGTGATCACCGACAAGCCCATCATCAAGGTGCCCGGGTGTCCTCCTATCGCAGAGATCATGAGTGGTCTCGTGACGTTCATCGTCACGTTCGGAAAGCTTCCGGAGCTCGATCGCCAAGGACGTCCAAGTATGTTTTATTCCGAGCGCATTCACGACAAGTGCTATCGGCGTTCCCATTTCGACGCTGGCCAATTCGTCGAAGAGTGGGACGATAGGTACGCCCGCAAGGGCTATTGCCTGTACAAGATGGGCTGCAAGGGGCCAACCACCTACAATGCCTGTTCGGCCGTTCGGTGGAACGGCGGCGTTTCATTTCCCGTTCAATCCGGTCACGGCTGCCTCGGCTGTTCTGAGGACGGCTTCTGGGACAAAGGGTCATTTTACGACCGACTTACAACCATCAAGCAGTTCGGCATTGAGGAGAACGCCGACAAGATCGGCATGGCCGCTGCCGGGGTGCTCGGGCTAACGGTTGCTGCCCATGCGGCGGTCACCGCCGTGAAGCGGTTGACCCACAAGCCGGATCGCGCGGCCGGTAAAGGCAAACCGAGTTGAGGAGATACGACGGTGGCCGTCCAGACGCCGAACGGGTTCAGTCTCGATCGTTCCGGCAGGCGAATCGTCATCGATCCGCTGACGCGGATCGAAGGCCACCTGCGCGTCGAAGCCAATCTCGATTCCGACAATGTAATCCGCAATGCGGTCTCAAGCGGGACAATGTGGCGTGGCATCGAAGTCATCCTGCGCGGGCGCGATCCGCGCGACGCCTGGGCGTTCACCGAGCGGATCTGCGGGGTCTGCACCGGCACCCATGCGCTCGCCTCCGTGCGCGCGGTTGAAAATGCACTAGGAATCGTGATTCCGGAGAATGCCAATTCGATCCGTAACATCATGCAGTTGTGCTTGCTCGTGCATGATCACCTCGTACATTTCTATCACTTGCATGCGTTGGATTGGGTCGACGTGGTTTCCGCGCTCAACGCCGATCCCAAGTCGACCTCCGCACTGGCGCAGTCTATCTCGCCTTGGCCGCTGTCATCCCCCGGCTATTTCAGAGATTTTCAGATCCGGCTCAACAAATTCTTCGGGTCAGGGCAACTCGGTCCGTTCAAGAATGGCTATTGGGGGCATCCGGCCTACAAGCTACCACCGGAAGCAAACCTGATGGCGGTAGCTCATTATATGGAAGCGCTCGACTTCCAGAAGGAGATTGTCAAGATCCAAGCTATCTATGGTGGCAAGAACCCGCATCCGAACTGGCTGGTCGGCGGCGTACCCTGCGCGATCAACATCGACGGAATCGGTGCGGTGGGCGCGATCAATATGGAACGACTGAATATCGTGTCCTCGATCATCGCCCGCTCGATCGAGTTTGTCGAGCAGGTCTATCTACCCGACATTGCTGCAATCTGCTCGTTCTATAAGGACTGGCTCCACGGCGGTGGTCTTTCGAGCAAAAGCGTGATGTCCTATGGCGACATCCCCGAAAACGCCAATGACTGTTCTGCGAAAAGTCTCAAGCTGCCGCGCGGGGTCATTCTTAATGGCAATCTCAAGGAGATACTGCCGATCGACCATGGTGATCCCGAGCAGATCCAGGAATTCGTCGCGCATTCATGGTATAAATACCCCAGCGATTGCGGTGGGCTGCATCCCTGGGACGGCATTACCGAGCCGAGTTTTAAACTGGGGCCAGAATTCAAAGGCAGCAAGACAGATATCAAGGAACTCGACGAAGGCGGCAAGTATTCCTGGATCAAAGCGCCGCGCTGGCGCGGCCACGCCGTCGAGGTCGGGCCGTTGGCGCGATACATCATTGGTTATGCGCAAGGGAAAGCCGAGTTCAAGGATCCCGCCGAGAGACTGCTCAAGCGGCTCAATCTGCCTCTGACTGCGCTGTTCTCGACCCTTGGCCGTACAGCGGCGCGGGCGCTCGAATGCCAGTGGGCGGCGCATCAGATGCGTTATTTTCAGGATAAGCTCGTAGTCCAGCTCAAGGCAGGCAATACGGCAACTGCCGACGTTAGCAGGTGGCGCCCGGAAAGCTGGCGTAAGGAGGCCAAGGGTTACGGGTTCACTGAGGCGCCTCGCGGTGCACTCGGCCACTGGATCAAGATCAAGGACGCTAAGATCGACAATTATCAATGTGTCGTTCCGACGACGTGGAACGGTTCTCCTCGGGATTCCAAAGGCAATATTGGCGCTTTTGAAGCTTCGCTGATCGGTACCCCGATGGCCGATCCGCAGCGGCCCCTGGAGATCTTGCGCACGATCCATTCCTTTGACCCGTGCTTGGCTTGCTCGACCCACGTGATGAGTCCTGAGGGCCAAGAAATGGCTTCAGTTAAAGTGCGTTAGGTCCATGCTGGATAGGGGGAAGCTCCTCACCGCCGACGATGCGGCACCGACTGATCGCAGCATTGGCGGTGGCGTCGCCCACGTTTATGCGCCGGTGCGACTGTGGCATTGGGCTAACGCGGCGGCCATTCTGGTACTAAGTTTAACCGGCTACCTTATTGGGACCGGCACACCAGCGATGAAGGGAGAGGCAAGCGGCAATTTCCTGTTCGGCTATATCCGCTTTGCCCATTTCGCGGCGGGATATGTGGCCAGCGTTGGCTTTCTTCTGCGCATCTACTGGGCCTTGATGGGAAATGCGCATGCCATCCAGATCTTTTGCGTGCCGCTCTGGCGCGGGTGCTTCTGGCGGGAGGTGTATCAGGAGATACTCTGGTATGCGTTCCTTACAGGGGATCCTGACAGGCGCCCCGGGCACGATCGCCTTGCTCAGCTCGCAATGTTCTTCATGTTTACACAGACGATCACGTTCATGGTCGTCACTGGCTTTGCACTTTATGGGCAAGGTGCCGGTACTGACAGCTGGCAGTACAAGGTGTTCGGCTGGCTGTTTTCAATCTGGCCGAACAGTCAGGACGTCCACACCTTGCATCATCTCGGCCTGTGGGTCATCGTGATGTTTGCGCTGGTCCACATCTACGCGGTGATCCGGGAAGACATCATATCGCGGCGCAGCTTCTTTTCCAAAAAGATCGGCTGAGCGCGGGTTTGGCGATTGACCGGGAAGCGAATGCTCAATCCGAAAGACAAAAAACGAATCCTCGTGCTCGGCATCGGCAATATCCTGTGGGCCGATGAGGGCTTCGGCGTGCGAGTGGTCGAAGAGCTTCATAGCCGCTACGCCGTCGATAATAATGTCACCGTCCTCGATGGCGGCACCCAGGGACTCTACCTCGTCAGTTTTCTTGAACAGGCCGATTGCGTGGTCGTGTTCGATGCCATCGACTATGGATTGCCGCCCGGCCAGTTGGAGCTTGTACGAGATGACGAAGTGCCAAAGTTTACTGGTGCCAAGAAAGTGAGCCTGCATCAGACCGGTTTTCAGGAGGTCTTGAGCGCGGCCGATTTTCTTGGCCGCCGCCCGCGAGAGCTCGCTCTCATCGGCTGTCAGCCACTGGACCTGGAGACTTGGGGCGGTCCTCTGACCGCGCCGGTGCGCTTTCAGATTGGGCCTGCGATTGAACTGGCTTGTAAGCTCCTAGCGCAGTGGGGCTCGCCGGCAAAACCGCGGGGCGCGCCGCTGCCTGCATCAGAACGGCTGTTGGCGAACAATATTGACCATGCGAATTATGAGATGAGGGCGCAGCCCGTCTAGCGGCCTGAGACTGACAATGTGCCTTGGCTTGCCAATGACGATTGCCGAGACCGACGGTATCACGGCGCTGTGCGAGTATGGCAATGAACAGCGGCGCGTCTCGGTCATGCTGCTCGCCGATGTACCGGTCGGCGCCAAGGTGCTCGTTCATATCGACAGCGCGGTGCGGGTTTTGGACGACAATGAAGCAAGGCTGATCTCGGAAGCACTTGACGGGCTTGAGGCCAGCCTCAACGGCCAGGACATCGATCGATTCTTTGCGGACTTGATCGGTCACGAGCCACAATTGCCGGAGCACTTACGCTAGCCGTTCCGCTCACTTGCGCCGACTGAAGGGATCTCACAATTCGAATTCCAATCGCACGTAACGTTTGCCTGGAAAATATCAGGCGTTTCGCCGTTGCTCCGAGCGCGAGTTGCGGCCAGAGCATGATTGGCATGCGCCTTGCTAACCGCCTGCTAGCAGAAGCGAACAATATGAGAAAGGCGTCTGATGAAATTGCAGCCGGAGCAGCATGGTTCAGCGCGACCCCCTCCGTTCGACGTGGAGGGCGTCAGCGTCGATGCGCGCCTAGCCGTGCACGCTCAAGCGACGGTGACTGTGATGCCGCTGTCCGCGGCCGAACTCCGGATCATCCAGCTCGCGTTCTTCCTTCCTAAAGTTGTCAAGAAGTTTCGACAAGGCACGCAAGGCGCAGTGGTGTCCCGCATCGTTAATGGCACACGAGTCGGCAGGCTCGGCCGACGTAGACCGTCGACGCCGAGCCTATGCGCTAGGCACGATGAACTCTGCCTGGTCGGCAAGAGATCGGGCCGTTTGCTCGCGATCAACCGCATCTCCGTACCGATCATTCGGGCACACGCCGCCAGCACTTGGGTCGGCAAGTGCATTGCCTCTCGGTACAGGCAGCGGAACATCGCATCATGAAAACGGCGATCCCCACTGTATCCGGCGGCGCTGAGCGGGCGACGAGCGACCTCGCCACTGGCCCTGCGAGTCTCGATGTATTCCATACCGGCCCCATGAGTGTGCTCGCCCGCCGCGCCTGGGGCGATGCGGACGAGCGTGGAAGGAACTATCCGAACGCCACCTTGCTGTTAGCAAACGCCGCTGCTGCCGTTCGCGGTCAGAGAAGCGGTGCTCGGACACAACTTTACGGGCTCGCAAATCTCAGCGATGGCGAACGCAAGTTGATTGACGAATTGCTCGGAGAAGGTGAGGTGGCCGGCGTGGTTGCGCTGCCAGATGGCTCTTTGGCGCAAATCCGGGAGTCCGTGCTCGCGGGAATCTGGCGCGTGCGCATCGGCGCGGAGCCTGCGCATGAATATGTTGAGGTCGGGTCGATTCCGCAGATTGTGCGGCGTGCCGCAACTGACTTGACGTCCGCCGATCTTGTGATCCGCACGCCGCCGAATGGCGCGATGAACGTTCAACCGGTGCTGGCCGAAATACGCGAGCGGGCGAGGGTCTGGCGATTAGGCATGCACGCCTATGTCATCAATCTGACGTCACTGCCAATGAGCATTATCGACTTGGCATTCCTACAGCAAAGCTTGGGCAATGGACCGGTCCAACTCATGTTGCACGGCTACAGCACCTGCCGAGTGCAGGCGACCGGGATCAGGAATGTCTGGTCCGTGCAGTTCTTCAATTCTACGGACGACATCATCCTTGATACGCTGGAGGTCGGCGGCGTGCCGATTGTTGCGTTGGCTGCTGATGAGGATTTCCAGGACTCAGCCGAGCGCATGCAGGAAATTATCGAGGCGTATTTCACATGAAGACGTCGGCGCATCGGGTGCGATCCCGCAGACGGCGCATGCGCATGGACTATAGCTTGCGCGGGACGATGGCGGAGTGTTGCGCATGAGCCTTGTTGCCCGCAACAAAATCGATGTACGCATATTGCTAGCTGCCGACGTAGTCGCCTCGGTCGAGATCCTGCCGCGAGTCCGGCCGCCGCTGGCGCGCGCGTTCGCCGGAAAGGAGCCCTCGACAGTGCTCAACGTGCTGCCGCGGCTTTTCGCGTTGTGTGTCGCTGCGCAGCAAACTGCATTATTGTCCGCCATCGAGACGGCCCGCGACGAAGTGATCACCCGCGCAACAAGGCAGCAGCGTATTGCACTTATCGTTACTGAGCGCATCGCGGATTTGGCACGGAGCCTTTTTGTCGGACATCTTACGTTAGATGTCGCCAGTGCGGCGGCAATCCGCTCCCTGATGTCGGAATTGTCAGCGTTTGTCCGCTCCGCACAGCCAACCTGGAGCTCCGCTCAACGCGAAGCGACCGCGCGGATTGTCGCTGCGCTGGCCGCGCTCGGTCTATATGAGGGGGAGGCGCTGAGGTCTGGTAGCCCGCTGGCGCTTCGCGTTACGGCGCTTAATGACGTCGACGTGAAGTCAATTCCGGCGGGGCACTCATTCTTGTCTGTTGCTGACGACCCCAACATCACGAAACGGCTGCTCGGGGATGACTCGACGTTCTGCTATTCTCCCGATGTTGACGGACATGTGCCCGAGACGGGTCCATGGGCGCGCCAGATCAGCCGGGATGGGGTCCCGCTGGGACCCTTCGGTGCGGCCGAGCGGCTGATGGCCAGACTTAATGAAATCCTGCGGCTATGTGCCTGGCTCAAGGCCGGCGCTCAGATTGGAGCCGCGGAGCATGGGATTATCGAAAGATATAAGCTAGGGCCGCGCCGTGCAGCGGCCGCGGTCGAATGCGCCAGGGGCCGTCTCTACCACGCGGTTGAACTCGATGCTCAGGGCAGAATATCCCGCTTCGAATTCCTTGCGCCGACGGAGTGGAATTTCCACCGGCGCGGACCGCTTGTTCGGAACCTGCAAGGCGCGGTGCTGACGGCTCGAAGACGCGAAGATGCAGTCCATGCGGTGATTGCATCGCTCGATCCGTGCGTCGCGTTCACCCTCAACCTTAGCGAAGTTCGCGATGCATGAAATGGCGATTTGTCTTGGCATCATTCAGATCGTCGAGGAGAAGGTACACGAGCGATCCTCTTCGCGGGTGCGGAGCATCTGTCTGGAGATGGGAGCGCTGAGTCATGCGGCGCCTGAAGCGATCAGGTTCTGCTTTGCTGCCGCTGCAACGCGGACCGTTGCCGAGGGCGCGGCTCTTAATATCGTCGAACTGCCCGGCGTTGCCTGGTGCATGAGCTGTTCGAAGAGCGTCGAAATTGCTCGGCGCGGTGAGTGCTGCCCTTGCTGCGGCAGCTATCACTTGCAGGTGACCGCGGGCGAACAGATGCGCGTGAAAGAGTTGGAGATCGATTGATGTGTACCATTTGCGGCTGCCACCAAGGGACGCCGTCCACAAAACGCGCCGAGGCGAATGATGCGGAGAGCCATGAGCGATCCCTTCAGGACGATCGCGATTGCCATTCTGCCCTTCCGCCGGGCGACCGACGGCCGCCGCAGTCAAACCACGCTGGTGATCGCTATAAGCGCTGTCCTCGCTCAGCCAATCACCAGGCGCATAACGCGCAGGCGCTTCCGAGCGGCGTCGATCCGCCTGATTTGAGGGGCTGTGGCATGACCAGAACGCGGCTCGTTGAGATTGAGCGCGATATCCTGGACAAGAATAATGGAATTGCGGCGAACAATCGCGCGCTCTTCGTAGCCGATGACCTGCTTGTATTTAATCTTTTGTCCAGCCCCGGTGCCGGTAAAACGACACTGCTCGTCCGCGCGGTGTCCGAGCTCAAGTGCAGCCGGTGGGTCGGGGTCATCGAAGGGGACCAGCAGACCTCGAACGATGCCAAACGTATTCAGGCCGCCGGCGTGCCAGCCGTTCAAATCAATACCGGCAAGAATTGTCATCTCGACGCTGCAATGATTGGCGACGCTTATCGCCGCCTGCCGCTGCTCTCGGGCGGTATTCTCTTCATCGAGAACGTGGGTAATCTGATCTGTCCCGCTGCCTTCGATCTTGGCGAAACCTGCAAGATCGTAGTGTTCTCGATTACTGAAGGTGAAGACAAGCCGCTCAAATATCCTGATGTGTTTGCCGCTTCGTCGCTCATGGTGATTAACAAGATTGATCTAGCGTCGCTGCTCGAATTCGACGTGGGCAAGGCCATCGAATACGCCAGACGGGTCAACCCAAAGATCGACGTGATTGTAGTTTCGGCTCGGACTGGCGAAGGCTTTGCCGCGCTCTACGCCTGGATCGATAGACAGGCGGGCCGTCAGAGGCGCGCCTTCGAGGACAAAGGGCGATGAGCGCCGCAGCCACCTGCGACCGAACACGGCTGCGCGTGGTCGTGAGTGGGGCAGTGCAAGGGGTCGGCTTTCGTCCTTACGTCTATGGACTTGCCGTTCGGTACGGATTGGCGGGGTTTGTCATCAATGGCCCTGAGGGCGTCATCATCGAGGTTGAGGGCCACCGTGCCTCGGAGTTTGTCGCCACGTTGCCGCTCGAGGCGCCTCCATTGGCACGCATAGTCGACATCTGCGTTCGCGAGACTACGGCGCTCGCGGCGAAGGGCTTTTCGATCGGGACGAGCGAAGCCGGCAAATTGTCAACGCAGATCGTCGCTGACGCCGCGGTCTGCCAGCAATGCCTCAAAGAGCTATTCGATCCAGAAAATCGGCATTACCTTTATCCCTTCATCAGTTGCTGCCATTGCGGTCCACGCTACACCATCGCCGAACGGCTTCCGTACGATCGCCGCAACACTGTGATGAGGGCTTTTAGTTTGTGCGCCGCGTGCGCGGCTGACTATGCCGATCCGGCAAGCCGCAGGTTTCACGCGGAGGCGATCGCGTGCCCAGCATGCGGTCCTCGGCTTAGCCATGGGATCAGCGATATTGTCGCGGCAATCGCGCGGGGGCAGATCGTGGCGATAAAGGGGCTGGGCGGATACCAGCTTCTTTGCGATGCGCGTAATCAGGACGCCGTGCAGCGTTTGCGCAGGAGAAAGCACCGCCTTCAGAAGCCGTTCGCGGTTTTGGTCGATTCCGTCGAGCGCGTCAGCGAGATCGCGGCGGCGAACGCGCCCGAGCTAGCGCTGCTAGAATCCGTAGCACGTCCAATCGTCCTCCTGCCATCACGCAACAATCTGGCGCCCGCCATAGCACCTGGTTTATCGCGAGTGGGTGTCATGCTGCCCGTACTGCCGCTGCATCACCTCATCTTCCATGCGCTTCGCTCGCCAGGTACACGTGCGGGGTCTAGCCCCGTCATCGTGGCCACCAGTGCCAATATTTGCGGCGAACCGCTGCTGATTGATAACGCGCAGGCATTGCGGCGGCTCAACGGAATCGCCGATCTTGTCGTGACCCATGATCGCGATATCTTGACGCGTGCTGATGATTCCGTGGTTTCGGTGGTGGCTGGCCGGCCGCAATTCCTTCGTCGTGCCCGTGGCTATGTTCCCGAGCCGATCCGCCTTGCGAGAGCCGTCCCGCCCGTGCTCGCCGTTGGCGGCGAACTGAAATCGACCGTCACCATCACCCGGGACAACCAAGCGTTCGTCTCTCAGCATATTGGCGATCTAAATACGGCCGAAGGCATCCGTGCGTTTGAGAGGACGATCCGACACCTAACATCGAGCCTTGACGTGGAACCTGTCGCTTTCGCCCATGATCTGCATCCCGATATGGCTTCTACCCGCTTTGCGCAAGAAAATGCTCGCGCGCTGATCGCGGTCCAGCATCACCACGCACACGCTGCCGCAGTGATCGCCGAGCATGGCCATGTGGGACCAGCGCTTGCCCTGGTGCTCGATGGCCATGGCTTCGGCTCCGACGGCGGTAACTGGGGTGGCGAACTATTGTTGTGCGAAGGGACGTGGTCCCGACGCATCGGGCACTTAGCGCCCATGCAGATGCCTGGTGGAGATCGTGCAGCCCGCGAGCCGTGGCGCATGGCGGGCGCAGTATTACACGGGCTCGGCAGGGGTAACGAAATCGGGCAGCGCTTTGCGGCGCAACGGCAAGCCGGGTGTGTGTCGGACTTGCTCGATCAGCCGGGCGGGACCACCACGACCAGTGCGGGACGGTTGTTCGACGCAGCAGCGGCGCTGCTGGGGATTGCGCATTTGCAGAGCTATGACGGCGAAGCAGCGATGAAGCTCGAAGCGCTGGTGCGGCGGGCAGCGATTCTCGAAGCCGGCTGGACGATCGATGGCGGCGTGCTGTCGCTTCGTCCGCTATTTTCGCGGTTGATTGCTGATGACATCGATGCCGCAGGCGGAGCTGGGCTGTTTCATGGCACTTTCGTCGCCGCCTGCGTCGACTGGGTCACGCGCGCCGCGCGGACAACCGGCGTCAATACCGTCGTTCTGAGCGGCGGCTGCTTCCTGAACGCGGTGCTGGCGGACGAGATCCCGCGCGGTTGCAGCGCTGCCGGTCTTTCACCGTTGGTGCCGCGGCGGCTGCCGCCCAGTGATGGCGGTTTGAGCCTTGGTCAAGCCTGGATTGCCGCTCTACAGATTGCTCAACAGTCGTCCGCCAGGGGAGGAACTGCCTGACATGTGTCTTTCGGTTCCGGCGAAGATCGCGAAAATTCTACCCGACGACATGGCTCTCGTGTCGATCGATGGCCTCAGCCTGGAGATATCGATTGCCCTCGTCGACGAGCTCGATGTCGGCGATTACGTCCTCGTCCATGTCGGCTACGCGCTCGCCAAGATCGATCCGACAGAAGCCAAACGCACGCTGGAGCTCCTGCAGGAGCTGGGCAGCGCCGCGCAGGAATGCCGGTCATGAAATATTCTGATGAATTTCGCGACAAGATCATCGCGCAGGGACTTGCGCGTGCGATTGACGCTGAGGTCAGTTCGCAAAGAGCCTATCGGTTCATGGAATTTTGCGGCGGACACACTCATGCGATCTCCCGCTATGGCCTCGAGGATCTGCTGCCCGCGAACGTCCGGATGATCCACGGCCCCGGTTGTCCCGTCTGCGTTCTGCCCGCAAGCCGAATCGACATGGCGATCCGGCTCGTCGACCGACCAGAGGTCACTCTCTGCGTCTACGGCGACTTGATGCGCGCGCCCGGGTCGCAAGGACAGTCCCTGTTGCGAGCCAAAGCGCTGGGCGCTGACATTCGGATGGTCTACTCGACGCTCGACGCTATCCGGCTCGCCGAACAGATGCCGGGCCGCGAGGTGGTCTTCTTTGCCATCGGATTTGAGACCACGACACCCCCAACGGCGAACATGATCCGGATTGCCGAGAGCAAGCGGATGGAGGGCCTGAGCGTGTTCTGCAATCACGTGCTTACACCCTCTGCGATGCACAGCATTCTCGAGAACCCGAAGATCCGCAACACCGGCGGCGTCCCAATTGACGGCTTCATCGGGCCTGCACATGTCAGCACCATTATCGGTACGCAGCCTTACGAGCCGCTGGCAGAACAGTTCGAGAAGCCGATCGTGGTTGCGGGATTTGAACCCCTCGACGTGCTGCAAGCTATATTGATGCTGGTGCGGCAAGTGAATCAACACCGCTATGAGGTAGAAAACCAATACAGCCGTGCAGTGACACGCGAAGGCAATCGGCGCGCCAAGGGCGAGGTGTCGCAGGTATTCGAACTGCGTGATCAGTTTGAATGGCGGGGGCTTGGACTCGTACCCAACAGCGGACTGAAGCTGAAGCGGTCGTATGCAAAATTCGACGCCGAGACGCGTTTTGCGATCCACGACATGCCTGTCGCAGACAATCCGGCGTGCGAGTGCTGTGCGATCCTGCGTGGCGCCAAACGGCCGGTCGATTGCAAGTTGTTTGGAAACATCTGCACTCCGGAAACGCCCATAGGGGCCTGCATGGTGTCATCAGAAGGGGCTTGCGCGGCGTACTGGACCTATGGCCGAGTTCGCGATGAACGGGTGAGGCAGAGGTCATGAGCGTGAAAGCCTATCCACGCAAGCTCGACGTAAAGAACGGGCGCGTTGAACTTTCCCACGGATCTGGGGGCCGTGCCATGGCACAGCTGATCTCCGACCTTTTTCACCAAGCCTTCGGTAATGAATGGCTCGCCCGCTGCAATGATCAGTCGGCGTTTGACGTTTCGGCAGGCAGAATGGTGATGACGACCGACGGCTATGTGGTTACACCACTGTTCTTTCCCGGCGGTAATATCGGGTCATTGGCTGTGCACGGCACGATTAATGATGTGGCGATGTCCGGTGCGCGTCCCCTCTATCTGTCAGCCAGCTTTATCATCGAGGAGGGTTTCCGGTTTTCGGATCTGAAGACGATCGCGGATTCGATGGGCGCGGCAGCACGCGGGGCCGGCGTTTACATCATTGCCGGGGACACCAAGGTCGTCGAGCGCGGCAAGGCAGACGGTCTGTTCATCTCCGTGGCCGGGATCGGGCTTGTGGCCGATGGGCTGGATCTGTCCGCCGACAAGGTAAGGGTCGGGGATCGTGTGCTGGTGTCCGGAAGCCTCGGCGACCATGGGGTGGCGATCATGTCAAAACGTCAGAACGTCGCTTTTCAGACCGAAATCGTCTCGGACTCAGCAGCGTTGCATAATCTCGTAGCGGTCATGATTGCCGCCGGCGGGTGGCGGCATCCGGGTGATGCGCGACCCCACGCGCGGCGGGCTAGCTGCGGCTCTCAATGAGATTGCACATCAATCCGACCTTGGGTTCCATCTGCAGGAATCAACCATTCCTGTGAAGCCTGCGGTTGCGGCTACTTGCGAGCTGCTTGGACTCGAGCCGATCCATGTCGCCAACGAGGGCAAGCTGGTTGCGATCGTCGCGCCTGATTCGGCCGATGCCGTGCTTGCTGCCATGAAAGCGCACCCGCTCGCGACCGATGCAGCTGATATTGGTGAGGCGGTGGCTGACGATCACAAGTTTGTGCAGATGACCACCGGTTTCGGCGGTCGACGCGTCGTCGACTGGCTGTGGGGCGAACAATTGCCTCGGATCTGTTGAACAGGGTACGCAGTGTCGATTTTCTGGAAGCCATCAGTGGTCATTGGCCATCAACTCCTGGAGCGCTATCGCTTGATAGGCAATCCTGCCAAACACGCGAAACGCCATCTTTACTGCTTTCGAACTTCGGCAGGCTGTGATTTCGGTCGTTAGCTTCTCTGCGAGCCGAGACCGCAATTCGGAACTATTTATCGCCTATCGCTCAGTGTCGACGGTTAAGCTCAGCGAGCAAGGTCACACGATCCGCTCGGCACCCGTGGGTTTGAAATCCTGCGAAGCCTGTCAAATATCGCTGAATTCCTGCGCCATTTCGGTCGGTTGCGTCGCGATATCGCTGCTCGCTTCCGATAAGAAAGGCCGCGTCAGGCAGGGAGTTATCAAATGAAGGTCGGAGTCCCAAAAGAAATCAAGGCGCATGAATATCGCGTGGGCCTTACTCCTGGAGCTGCCCGCGAATACGTGGCAGCGGGCCACAGCGTGATGATCGAGACCGATGCGGGCGCTGGCATTGGTGCAACCGATGACGATTATCGCAATGCTGGCGCAACGATTCTAACTTCCGCCGTTGAGGTATTCGCCTTGACCGAGATGATCGTAAAGGTCAAGGAGCCTCAGCCGTCCCGAATGGTCTCAGCTGCGTGAGAATCACATCCTCTTCACTTATCTGCATCTGGCTCCCGACCTGGACCAGGCTACCGGCCTCCTGGAATCAGGATGCACTGCGATCGCCTATGAGACTGTAACTGATGCGCATGGTGGTCTTCCACTGCTGGCGCCGATGAGCGAGGTCGCGGGTAGGCTTGCGATCGAAGCGGCGGGTAGCGCCCTAAAGCGGAGTACAGGCGGACGAGGGCTGCTGATCGGTGGGGTGCCCGGTGTTCAGCCTGCCCGAATCGTGGTGATCGGAGGTGGCGTCGTCGGTACGCACGCGGCACGCATGGCGGTCGGTCTGGGCGCAGAAGTGACCATCATCGATCGTTCGATAATCCGGCTCCGCGAGCTGGACGAGCTATTCGAAGGACGCGTTCGCACCAGATTTTCAACTCGAGTCTGTAGAGGAAGAGGTATTTGCGGCGGATGTGGTGATTGGTGCCGTGCTCGTTCCAGGTGCGAGCGCGCCGAAGCTGGTCCGCCGGAGCATGCTGAGCTCGATGCGCAAGAGGGCGGTACTCGTGGACGTCGCTATCGATCAGGGCGGCTGCTTTGAGACATCACACCCAACCACTCACGCGGATCAAACTTACGAAGTAGATGGCATCATTCATTAGTGTGGCCAATATGCCCGGCGCCGTTCCGCTGACCTCGAGTCAAGCACTGAATAACGCAACTCTGCCGTTTGGTTTGGCTCTGGCCAACAAGGGTTTTTCCGCCGTGCTCGAAAATCCCCATTTACGCGCAGGCCTCAACGTCCATCGGGGCCGGCTAACTTACAAAGCGGTGGCCGAAAGCCTCGGGCTGCCCTTCTCACCGATCGAACAGGCTGCGGCCTGATCCCAAAGGCCCTCATGGGCGTTTCCTCCGTGACTAAGCCACCCTTTGGGGTGGCTTTTTTTCGGCTACACCCATCGACTGACGCCGCCGGCATCTATTTTGAGCGCGGAGCGTAGGTAGGATCACCAAACGAACACCTGGCTTCAGTCGCCCGCACGAGGGGGAGACAGTGTACTTTTGCCCCATACAGCGGATGTGAATGCCGGTTCTGCCCGCAATACGGGGCAACTGAAAATGCGTTCCGCGGGCCCTGAGAGGGACGCGCATCACGGGTGTGACTGTATCTGGAGCGACCGCCGTGACCTTCTGACTGGCTGTGGCGAGGCGGACTGGTGAGGACCTGCCGGTTGCTGCCCGTGATGCTGTCGCGTAAGCCGCGGCTGTCCCGGTGAGTGGAATTAACAAGATGCGCTCTGGTTTGGACCCGCGGAGAACTTCGTGATGCCGCGCGACGCATCGATCTTAGCCGCGGCACGAAGGCGTTGGGGAGGATCTCAGATCGTCCCCCCTGAGTCTGGAGAAGGTGGTTCACCTGATCTGACTGCTGTGAATCAACCATGCGCAAATCAAAGCATCGAGATCAAGCCGCCACGCCCCTTGTAGGATTTGCGACAGCGTGTCGAGGCGGCGATTTGCGTTATCGAAATTACTCCAGACGAATCAAGCTCAAACTGTCTGGCACAAGACTTGATAGCAAGAAACTGTCCCGCACCTTGCTTATGGAATCGCAGTGATGGCTTACAAGATAATCGCATCCCAGTGCACCGTCTGCGGTGCGTGTGAGTTCGAGTGTCCCAATGCTGCGATCAGCCTGAAGAACGACATATATGTGATCAATCCGTCCCAGTGTACCCAATGTGAAGGGCATTTTGACGCGCCACAATGCGCGGTCGTTTGCCCGGTGCCCGATACCTGCGTGCCGGCAAAGGTAGGGTAGCCGACGAGAGGAGCTCCCGCACGAACATAATGAACACGCTCTCGACACCGCCGCCTTTCCTAACCGTCTCCTGTTTTTCTCACTTGCTAGCCGCGAGCTCGTGGTGACTCACGCGAGCCGCTCGCAGAGCTTGCGGCGGAACGAGCGCACCGCCCCGAGACCCCGGCAAAGGGACAGGAGTGAGCTTTAGTTTTTCTAAATTTTTCTGGCAAAATTTCATCACGACTAAATACAGCAGTCACCGCATTGCTGAAATGCGTCAGCTTTTTACCTTGACTGAAGCCGCGGGCTCGATGCCCGAGGCTGAGATGATGCATGGGAGAGCGACATGGATGGTCGCGGCGATAGCAACGGCCCCAAGGACGCTTCCACGATCGAAGCTGACGATGCGGTCGACCAGCGCCTGGGTGAAACCGTGCGGCTGCTGCGGCAGCGCGCCGGCCTTTCGATCCAGGACGTCGCCAACAAGACCGGCCTGTCGACCGGCATGGTCAGCCAGCTCGAACGCGCACGCGCGATGCCCTCGATCCGCACCCTGCGCCTGCTCGGCATCGCGCTCGATGTCCCCATCTCCTATTTCTTCGAAAGCAGCGATCCCGCCGACGGGCAGCGCTACATCGTGCGCAAGACCAACCGGCGGCTGCTGCGGCTCACCGCCAGCGGCGTCGTCAAGGAAGCGTTGACCCCGGAAGGCAAGGGCCAGCTCGAGCTCTACGAGCTCACGCTCAATCCCGGCGCCTCCTCCGGCACCGACTTCCTGCAGCACACCGGCGAGAAGGCGGGCTACATCCTCTCGGGCGGCCTGCGGCTGTGGCTCGACAACCAGGCCCATGTGCTGGAAGCCGGCGACAGCTTTCGTTTTCCGAGCGTCGTGCCGCACATGTTCGACAACCCGACCCAGCAGGTGGCGCGCGTGATCTGGGTGACGACGCTGCGCCAGACCGATTCGCCTGCGGTTTGAGGCGCGCCAAGGGGTGTTCCGTATCCCGTTGAGTTTCCGGCGTGACTACAATGAACTTCCTGCGGGCCGCACTGAACGCCCGACGCAAGGCGCGCGGCGAGCAGGAATTCTACACCCGCGAATTTCTGAAATGAGACGGTTGGCTTAACTTCGCCCAGGACATGCTCAAGCGCGGCTTCAATGTCGGCTTCTTCGGTCGCGAGAAGAAGCGCAACGAAGTTTTGCAGATGGCGCTGTTCGAGCCGAGCCTGTGCGGCCTGGACGAGATCGATGCTGGCCTCGACATCGACGCGCTGCGTATCGTCGCCAACGCAATCAACGGCTTGCGTTCGCCGGGTCGACGGCTCGCAAGGAATGCGTCCATCTGAACGCCGACTTCTGCGAGATCAATTGCGATTTCTAAGTCATGACGGGTCACAAACTGTACAGTCCGACTGGGGTCGGGGTACTTTACGGCAAGTCTGAGCACTGGCCTCGATGTCGCCCTTCAACCGGAAGATGATTCGCGAGGTTGCGTTCCAGTGTCATTTACGGCGATCCGCCACACCAGGTCAAAGCGGGTACGCCGCCGATCGTCGAAGCCCATCGGTTTAGGCGCCGCTGTCGATTACATCAATTCAATAGGCAAGGTGCAGAACCACACGCACGAGAAAATACTGCTCGGTTACCCGGAGGAGTCTCAGGCCATCAACTTCGTGCGCATGATCGGGACTCCGGCCGAGAAGGGCCGATCATTTCGTTTGAAGTGAAGGGAACACATGCGCATGATATTACCGCCATGCTCGACCGCGCCGGTGTAGCCGTTCGGACGGGGGCGCACTGTGCGATGCCGCTGCTCAAGTGTTTCAGCCTGCTGGCGACGTGCCGTGTGTCCCTTGGACTTTACAATACACCGCGACTGCAGTGCTCTGCGATTGAAGGCGGAAGTCGGCCGCAAGCGGGCTGGCCGACATCACCTGCTGCGATGATGATGACGTGCACGATCCCATGCTGCAGAGCTCAACGCGAGCTGCGTCGCCTCGTTTACGCTCGCCAGGTCACGCGAGCAGTTGCCACGGCCTGATAAGGGCACGCACGGGCACATCGATCTCTTCGCAGCATCTGTAGGTTTCAGTAAGTATAGAAGCATTGGCAAGCCTGTCAGAACTGGGCAGGAATTTCAGGCAGAGCCCGCCTTGTTCCATTTCGAACGGGGCCACACCAAGAGTTCTCTGCGAAAGCGGGATGTCGGATTCGCAACAACGCCCGTGTCACCGCACGAGGCGCGCTAAGTAGCTTTGATTGTTACGGTCTTGGTGCTCACGAGACGCTGGCATGCTGGTTGCAAAAGTCTTGGTCAAGAAGCCGCCCTCGCAACAGCTAACCTTGAAGGACATCAGATGAGCCTCGCCACGACCCAGAGCATCGCAGAAATCAGGGCTCGCAACAAAGAGCTGATCGAGGAGGTGCTGAAGGTCTATCCGGAGAAAACAGCGAAACGGCGTGCCAAGCACCTCAATGTTCACCAGGCCGGAAAGTCAGACTGCGGCGTGAAGTCCAACATCAAATCCATACCTGGCGTGATGACGATCAGAGGCTGCGCCTATGCAGGCTCAAAGGGGGTGGTCTGGGGACCAATCAAGGACATGGTTCATATCAGCCATGGCCCCGTCGGCTGCGGTCAGTATTCGTGGGGTTCGCGTCGCAACTATTACGTTGGCACCACAGGTATCGATAGCTTCGTGACCCTGCAGTTCACCTCCGACTTCCAGGAAAAGGACATCGTATTCGGCGGCGACAAAAAACTGGTCAAAATTCTTGATGAAATCCAAGAGCTGTTTCCACTCAACAACGGCATCACGATCCAATCGGAATGCCCGATCGGATTGATCGGTGACGATATCGAAGCCGTCTCACGAGCGAAATCCAAGGAATATGGCGGCAAGACCATCGTGCCGGTCCGTTGTGAGGGCTTCCGGGGCGTGTCGCAGTCACTGGGCCATCACATTGCGAACGATGCGGTGCGAGATTGGATTTTCGGGCATCTCGAGGGCGATGGCAAACCCAAGTTCGAGCCGACGCCGTACGATGTTGCGATTATCGGAGACTACAATATCGGGGGCGACGCCTGGTCATCACGAATTCTGCTGGAGGAGATGGGCCTGCGGGTAATCGCGCAGTGGTCCGGCGATGGCTCACTGGCTGAGCTCGAAGCAACGCCGAAGGCAAAGCTCAACATTCTGCATTGCTACCGTTCGATGAACTATATCTCACGCCACATGGAAGAGAAGTTCGGTATCCCGTGGTGCGAGTACAATTTCTTCGGACCATTAAAGATCGCAGAGTCCTTGCGCAAGATTGCGGGTTATTTCGACGACAAGATCAAGGAAGGGGCCGAGCGGGTAATCGAGAAGTATCAGCCGCTCGTGAACGCGGTGATCGCAAAATATCGGCCTCGCTTGGAGGGCAAGACGGTGATGCTGTACGTCGGCGGGCTCCGTCCGCGTCATGTGATTGGCGCATATGAGGACCTGGGGATGGAAGTCATTGGCACCGGATACGAGTTCGGTCACAACGATGACTATCAGCGGACAGCTCAGCACTACGTGAAGGACAGCACGCTTATCTACGATGACGTCAATGGCTACGAGTTCGAGCGCTTCGTCGAAAAGCTCCAGCCTGACCTTGTCGGGTCAGGTATCAAGGAAAAGTACGTTTTTCAAAAGATGGGTGTGCCGTTCCGGCAGATGCACTCTTGGGACTATTCGGGTCCATATCACGGCTATGACGGATTCGCGATCTTTGCGCGCGACATGGACATGGCTATCAACTCGCCGATTTGGAAGAAAACGAAGGCCCCCTGGAAGGAAGCTTCGAGGGCCAAGCTCCAGGCTGCGGAATAAAGCAACTCATCTCGCTTGGGAAAGCCGGGCGATACCAATCTCGACGATAGTGAAGGATTTCACCAATGGCGCAGAGTGCCGAGCACGTGATCGATCATGTCGAACTGTTCCGCGGTCCAGAATACCAGCAGATGCTGGCCAAGAAGAAGATATTCGAGAACCCTCGCGATCCCGCCGAGGTCGAACGTATCAAGGAATGGACGAAAACCGCCGAATATCGCGAAAAAAACTTCGCGCGGGAGGCGCTAGCGGTAAATCCGGCCAAGGCGTGCCAGCCGCTTGGCGCCGTATTCGCCTCTGTTGGCTTTGAGCGCACGTTGCCCTTCGTCCACGGCTCGCAAGGCTGTGTGGCCTATTACCGCAGTCATTTGTCGCGGCACTTCAAGGAGCCTAGCTCCTGTGTCTCTTCGTCAATGACGGAAGACGCTGCCGTATTCGGCGGTCTGAACAACATGACCGACGGGCTGGCGAACAGCTACAACATGTACAAGCCCAAGATGATTGCGGTTTCCACAACCTGCATGGCCGAGGTGATCGGCGATGACCTCAACGCCTTCATCAAGACTTCGAAAGAAAAAGGCTCGGTTCCGGCGGATTTCGACGTGCCGTTCGCCCACACGCCGGCGTTCGTCGGCAGCCACGTCACCGGCTATGACAATGCGCTCAAGGGCATTCTGGAGCATTTTTGGGACGGCAAGGCCGGAACAGCGCCGAAGCTTGAGCGCAAACCGAATGGGGCGATCAACATCATTGGCGGATTCGATGGCTATACCGTTGGGAACCTTCGCGAGATCAAGCGCATCTTGGAATTGATGGGCATCCAGCATACGGTTCTCGCCGACAATTCTGAAGTGTTCGATACTCCGACCGACGGCGAATTCCGGATGTATGATGGTGGTACGACGCTGGAGGATGCGGCGAACGCGATTCATGCCAAGGCGACTATCTCCATGCAACAGTGGTGCACGGAAAAGACGCTGGCATTCGTGGCGGAGCATGGCCAGGACGTCGTATCCTTCAACTACCCGGTGGGCTTATCTGCAACGGATGACTTCATCGTCGCGCTGTCACGCCTCAGCGGCAAGGAGATTCCCGAGCAACTTGCGCGAGAACGTGGCCGCCTGGTGGACGCCATCGCCGACTCCAGCGCGCATGTTCATGGCAAGAAGTTCGCGATCTATGGCGATCCGGATCTTTGCTATGGGTTGGCTGCGTTTCTGCTCGAACTTGGCGCCGAACCGACCCATGTGCTGTCTACCAACGGCAACAAGGCATGGCAGGAAAAAATGCAGGCGCTGCTTGCAAGCTCGCCATTTGGACAGGGCTGCCAAGCCTATCCCGGCCGAGACCTCTGGCACATGCGCTCACTTCTGTTTACTGAGCCCGTCGATTTTCTGATTGGCAACACCTACGGGAAGTACCTGGAGCGTGATACCGGAACGCCACTGATCCGCATCGGCTTTCCGATTTTTGATCGGCATCACCATCACCGCTCCCCCCTATGGGGCTATCAGGGCGGCCTGAATGTGCTGGTGAAGATCCTGGACAAGATCTTCGACGAGATCGACAAAAACACCAACGTTCTTGGCAAAACGGACTACAGCTTCGACATCATTCGCTGATGAGCGACTGCGCGTGCCATCGCCCAGGCAATGGGCGATGGCACGAGCACATGGTCATTGAGTTTGCAATTTGTTCGCCCTGAGAGGAAACAGGATGAGTTCACTAGCGGCCACGGTCCAGAATATCTTCGACGAGCCAGGCTGCGCCAAGAATGGCAGTAAGTCAGAGGCTGAACGCAGGAACGGCTGCACCAAACAGCTGCAGCCGGGTAGTGCTGCCGGCGGCTGTGCTTTCGATGGCGCCAAGGTTGCGTTGCAGCCGTTCACCGACGTGGCTCACTTGGTACATGGTCCGATCGCGTGCGAGGGCAATTCCTGGGACAATCGGGGTGCGGTGTCGTCCGGCTCGGATCTGTGGCGCACCGCATTCACAACCGATTTGAGCGAAACCGATATTGTATTCGGAGGCGAGAAGCGGCTTTGCAAAGCGATCAAGGAGATCATCGACAAGTACGATCCGTGCGCCATCTTCGTTTATCAAACCTGCATCCCAGCGATGATCGGCGACGACATCAACGCAGTCTGCAAGGCGGCATCTCGAAGATTTCTAAAGCCGGTGATCCCGATCAATTCTCCGGGCTTCGTCGGTTCGAAGAATCTCGGCAACAAGCTGGCCGGCGAGGCCTTGCTTGACTATGTGATCGGTACACGAGAACCGGACTACACCACCCCGTACGACATCAATCTCATCGGAGAATACAACCTTTCGGGCGAGCTCTGGCAAGTGAAGCCATTACTAGACGAGCTTGGAGTACGAATTCTCTGCTGCATCTCAGGCGACGGCAAATATCGCGAAGTCGCTTCATCTCATCGCGCACGGGCGGCTATGTTGGTGTGCTCAAAGTCCATGATCAACGTCGCACGCAAAATGGAGCAACGCTACGGGATTCCATTCTTCGAGGGTTCTTTCTACGGTATTCAAGATTCGAGCGAATCGCTACGGCAGATTGCCCGCTTATTGGTTGAACGCGGCGCCCCGACAGATCTGCTCGGGCGCACCGAAGCGTTGATCGCGCGCGAGGAAGCGTGGGCCTGGGGTGCGATCGAGCCGTATAAGCCACGGTTCGGAGGCAAAAAGGCCTTGTTAATGACCGGGGGCGTCAAGTCATGGTCGGTCGTTGCGGCACTCCAGGAAGCCGGGCTTGAGTTAGTCGGCACCAGCGTAAAGAAATCGACCAAGGAAGATAAGGAGCGCATTAAGGAGCTCATGGGGCATGATGCCAACATGATCGAGAATATGACGCCGCGCGAAATGTACGAGATGCTGAAGGGCGCAAAAGCGGACATCATGCTATCGGGCGGCAAGTCGCAGTTCGTCGCGCTGAAAGCGGCGGTGCCTTGGCTCGATATCAACCAGGAGCGTTGCCACGCCTATATGGGCTATGTCGGAATGGTCAAGCTGGTGGAGGAGATCGATAAGTCGCTCTCCAGTCCGATGTGGGAGCAGCTACGTCGACCTGCGCCATGGGAGGCGTTGGCTAAGGCGATGGAGCAGATGCAATCGCCCGCGACCGCGCTCGCCGACCCGGCGCTCGCCGAAAAGTCGCGCCGCGCCAGGAAGATCTGCATCTGCAACAGGGTCGATCTGGGCACGATCGAGGATGCAATCTACGCGCATCGCCTGAGGAGCGTCGAAGCGGTCAGGGAGCATACCAATGCGGTCGGTGGCTGCTGTCAAAGACGTATCGACGAGATCTTGGTGTCCGAGCCATCTGCCATGCGACAGGCCGCAGAGTAGGGAGGCGTCATGGCCATCGTCACGACGCCGACAAAAGCCTGCGCTGTCAACCCGCTGAAGATGAGCCAGCCGATCGGCGGCGCATTCGCCTTCATGGGGCTGGGCGGGGCGATGCCGCTTCTGCACGGCTCCCAGGGGTGCACATCCTTCGGGCTCACGCTCTTTGTCCGGCATTTCAAAGAGGCTGTACCGCTGCAGACCACCGCGATGAGTGAGGTCACGACTGTACTGGGTGGTTATGAGAATCTCGAGCAGGCGATACTGAACATCTACAAGCGAGCTAAGCCAAAGATCATCGGAATCTGCTCGACTGGCGTCACCGAGACCAACGGCGACGATGTGGATGCCTACCTCAAGCTGATCCGGAGCAAGCATCCGCAACTCGCAAAGTTGCCGCTCGTTTACGTCTCGACACCTGATTTCAAGGGTGCGTTCCAGGACGGCTGGGAGAAGGCTGTCGCGCGCATTGTGGAGGTGCTGGTGGATGGGCCAAATGCCAGTCGCCTGAGGGATCCATCGAGGGTGAATGTTCTGCCGGGATGTCACCTCACGCCCGGCGATCTTGATGAACTCCGTGTCATACTGGAGGATTTCGGGTTGTCTCCGTCCTTCCTCCCTGACCTGGCGGGATCGCTCGATGGGCATATCCCCGATGAGTTTACGCCAACGACCGTCGGCGGCATCGACGTCGGCGAAATTGCGAATATGGGCCGCGCCGGGTGGACGATTGCAATCGGCGCGCAGATGCGGCGAGCTGCAGAGGTCATGCAGGCAAAGACCGGCGTGCCTTTTCGTGTCTTCGAGCGGCTGTGTGGCCTTTGTCCGAATGATGAGTTCATGACGTTTTTGAGCGAGATCAGCGGCCGCCCGATACCCTTGAAATATCGACGCCAGCGCAGTCAGCTCGCAGATGCTATGCTGGATGCGCACTTCCATATTGGCGGTCGCAAACTTGCAATCGGTGCCGAGCCAGATCTTCTGCTCGATTTGTCCGGCATGCTGAGCGACATGGGCACGCAGGTGACCGTTGCCGTGACGACGACTCAGTCGGAGGTGATCGAGCGGATCAAGACCAATGAAGTGATCATTGGCGATCTCGCAGATCTGGAAGACCTTGCCAAAGAGAGGCATTGTGACCTGCTGATCACGCATTCGCATGGAAGGCAAGCGGCGGCGCGGCTGAAGGTGCCGTTCTATCGCGCAGGTTTTCCGATATTCGATCGACTTGGCGCGGGACACCAGCTATCGGTAGGCTACCGTGGTACGCGGAATGTGATCTTCGAAATCGCGAATCTCGTGATTGCGCATCGCGACGAGAACGATCAGCCTACGCCCGATAAGTGGCGGACTGGGCGCGTACTGCCACGATGCGCGGGCCATCGCAGCTCCACCGTCGCGACTGAGAGGTCGGTTGCATGAAAGTTGCGTTTGCCACTCAGGACCTGAGACGCGTCGATGCTCATTTTGGTTGGGCAAAGAATATCGCAATCTACGATGTCGCTCCTGGCGGGCACGTGTTTGTTAAAGCGATCGAGTTTGATGGCGATCTTAAGGAAGACGGCAGCGATGATAAGTTGGCGCCAAAGATCGAGGCTATCAAGGATTGCGCAATCCTTTACGTCGCTGCCATTGGTGGTGCAGCGGCTGCGCGAGTGGTGGCCAACAAAATCCATCCTATCAAGGTGAGCAAACCGGAAAACATTCTAGTGCTCCTAGAAAAACTCGAGCGGGTGCTGAAGGGCACACCACCTCCCTGGCTGCGCAAGGTCATGGCAAAGGACCAGGGGAGAACGTTCGAGTTTGATGAATGAGGTGATATGACCGAAAAAATAGAGCAGCAGGCCAGCCCGGTCGACGCGCCATTCCTCATCGATTTGGTCAAGATTTGGCGTGCTCAGGATACTAACGGAGCCTGGGAAGGGAAGAGCGATCGTGATCTGCTCGAACCCTATATCCTGAACATGGAGAAGCGGCGCGCATTGCCGATTATTGGTGATCCCGATGCCAAGACACTGTGGCGGCTTGAGCTGTTCTTCAATGCAGTTGCGCTGTCAGTAGAGAGGGAGACCGGCGTTATGATTCAGCCGATTCTGAAGCTGCATCATGAAGGCTTCGGGCGCATAGTGCTCATCGCAGGGCGGTTGGTCGCCGTAAACAAGCAGCTGCGCGACGTGCATCGCTTCGGTTTCGACAGTTTCGTCAAGCTGGCTCAGGAGGGGGATAAATATGTCACGGATGGAGTTGACCTGATTCGGAAATTCCCCGACGTGGCGAACTATTGAGGATGCACACTCATGAGCGATCGTGAAACACTGAAGGCCGAACTTAGGAAAGTGTCTGCCAAGGCGATACAGGCCAAGATGGATCTGCACGACCTTTCGGAAGAACTGCCCATCAACTGGACCTCGATCATGGTGGTCGCGCAGAAGGCGTACGATGCTTATGCCGAACTTGAGCGCAAGAGCCTCGCCTTAAAGGCGCTGGAGAATACCTAGAGGGGCAATGCATGTCGTTTCAAACACGAGACGGACGCGACTGGACGCCACAATACTTGATCACGATCGATGCAAAGAAATGCATCGGCTGTGGCCGCTGTTTCAAGGTGTGCGGTCGAGATGTCATGACCTTGAAAGGAATCAACGAGGAAGGCGAACTTATCGAGCTCGACAATGACGACGACGAGGAGATCGAGAAGAAGATCATGGTCCTGGACGATCAGGGTGCCTGCATCGGCTGCGGTGCGTGCGCCAGGGTTTGCCCGGCCGACTGCCAGACCCACGTTTCAGCTGCAGCCGAAACTGCATGAGCGAAGGCAGCTCTCCGCGGCCTTTAAGAGCAGCAGGTCCGGCTCGGTTTAAAGGAGAGCATCTTCAGGAACAGCTGGGCTGCAACGATATCACGTTTGTGGTAGGTCTTCAGGTGCTCATCCGCGTCGAGAACGCGGGCGATATCTTCCTGGAACATCAAATGCGAGAGGACGGCGATCATCCGTTGGTCTTGTCACGTCCTGCCAGGAGAGGCATGGAGCCCGTCTAGCGGAAATGGGTGTTGTCCACGTGGGCCGCAACCATTTAGTGCTTGATCCTAACCAGCACCCCGAAGTGTGGACGAGGAACGAGAACGACAAGTGGAAGCGGGTCGAAAGGCCCACGAGGTAGTCGTCCGTTCTTTTCGCAGGCACGGTGTCAACCCCGATAGTAAACGTGATCCACTGCCGGGTTCATGGTTCTTTCCGCGGTCGTCTCCACAGGGAGCCGCCGCATGATCGCGTTCAAGAGGTCTGCATCTCGACGTGAAGCGTGCGGCGTGTAAAGCCCGCAGGCACGACTTCAAGATGGCCAACACCTTCGTCCCGGCAGGGACGCTTGTTCCGCCGAAGGCGCATCTGGCGCGTTTAAGACTGCCTCATGCGGCGCGCATCTCTGGCCGGAACTCAGTGCCATCGGCGGTCAGGAAGAGACGCCAAAGAGTCTTTAGCTAGGCGCGCAGGATGCCCAACTGCCGGTGCCCGAGCGTGGCGAGCAATTTGCGGCGTTGCATTCGCAGGTTGTGTGGCTCGATCCTGCCCGCTCGAAACAAGCTCGTGGACGTGCGGCGCGCCGGCCGTTCTCGCTGGACAGCGGCGGATGTCGATCCAGTCCCAATCGACGTTGCCGGCGAGCTGAACCGCGCGTGCTTCATATTGACGATCTGGTCCAGCCTGGCCCGGAACAGATTGCCCGATCCCCGTCGTCCTGTGCTTCTTCGGCCGCATCGCCACCTCCGATGCGACGGAATTATGGCTGTCGATTCGAGGGAATCCAGAAAATGAAATTCCAAGACTCCTATGCCCGATGCACCAAGACCGTGCCTTCGCATATCAGTCCACAACGATGAGATGCGGTTCTAGCTCATTTGCTTTAGCCGCTCTTCACTGACGAGGAGTTAGCTTCCTCTCACAAGAGCCGGCGACAGATGCTCAACCTCGGCGCGTCAGCTCGTGGTCAGCTAGACATCTTACCATCCTCGGTAGAGCTCGAGCAACGCGAGCTCTGACCCCCAAACCGTACCGACAGGAGAGCGATCCGATGTATGGCCGAATTGTTGGCTCATCTAGCCAATCCACAAGCGCTACCCAGGCTGATGAAGCAAGGCATTCAGATGACGAGGGCTTTGCGGAAAGGCTTGCAGGCATGGCGCCCGATGCTGGCCCAAGTTCGTCTCAGGCAGCGACACGGCCGTACTCTGTAACTTCCCAACCTCCGATCAAAGAGATCGACAGTGATGAGTTCGGGGAAGAAGTGAAGGCCTTCTATGGCGACGACATCAAGTACATTGCCGAGCGTCCACTGGAGTACTCGGATTTCATATCCACAAAAGCTGAGCGCGCGGCAAACATTGCTAGAACCTATGGTCACACCGACGAAGATACCGACCAGGCGCGATATTACGCCTATCGCTTGGGTGACAAAACTGTCGGGCTTCTGAGGACAGAAGGCGGACTTCGGGTAGGAGGAAGGCGATTCAGCGCCCAGTTTCCCGGTCGCAACGCGGTCACATCCCAAGTAGATCTTCGGGTTACTCATCCGCTCGTTGAGAACGCTGGCGATATTCTACTTGAACATCAGCTTCGGCAAGACGGCGAACAAGCATTGATAATGTCAAAACCTGCGTTCCCAGGCATCGAGTCCCGTCTGGCTCAGATGGGCTTTGTTCCTGTGAGTGATAAGAATCACTGGGTACTTGATCCTCACCAGCATCCCGACAAGTGGACGCATAACGACGAAGGTAAATGGCAACGTGTAGGCAAACCTGAAGGATATCTTGCCGCCGAGAGTAGTGGTGCTCAGGCAAACATCGAGCGAGCTTCGAGTGAAGCAAGTGATGAGACAGAGTCGTCAGGCGATGACACGTCTTGGTACTTCGAGCGCCTCAATCTAGGCCCGGGGTCGGCTGCCGAATAGTTGCTGTTTACGAGGTCGGGCCTGAAAGCGGTGGCTACTCGTGGTCATTGAGTATGTTGCTGCAGGAATGGCTCGCCACTTCAACACGCGCTTGCGTCAGGCGGCGTGATCGCGCCCAGAGTGCTGCCCGATCAGCTCTGGGCCGCTCGCCGCCAACGCGGCTTAGCCCTCAGCTGCCTGCGCTGGCGCTGCGCAGCCCGGTGCTCCCCCACCGCGGTTGGCTAGGGCGGCGGTCTACCGACCAATCCTGCTTGAGTGGGGCATCTTGATACAGTGGGCGACATCGTCAATGCACCAAAGCAGAGCCCGTAAGAGCGGCGACGGCGCTCAAAGAGAGCCATGAAGTGATCATGAATCCGATTGAGAATAAGCAACCTGGAAATGATATGGTCTCTCTGCGGGACGGTCAAACTTGGCCGCGAGCCTGGTCAAGAACCCGAAACCCTGCTGGCCTTCTACGACTTCCCTGCCGAGCATTGCGATCAACTGCGAACGACGAATGAGATAGACTAGCGTTTTTCTTCATGGTGAGACGATTGCGGCGATCATTCGTCTGCCCGTCCGCATCTGGCGCGGTATTGTTCGCAAAGACGTCGATTGCCGCTGCGGGCGGACGTCCGATTCGACGCCAAATAGACTTGGCGCGAATCCCTCTGTTGGCGGCTTGCACCGAGAGCGGTACCTTGTCCAGGATATTGACGGTGTTGTGCACCTAGCAGCGCGGGTGTCGGGTGACGGCAAGCCTTCCAGAAGCCGAGCGCGCCGTCGCCGACGCAATTTCCGGGCCGATCTGCAACCCGCGATTTGCTTGATGTCGATCAGGAGCTCGCGCCTGATGTAACAGTATTGGTAGTGTCATTCATGGCGTATCGCTCTTCTCTCGAGAGGTTTTGGCAGCGTTCGACAACCGCCTCGATACGCAACCTATCTCAGGCCCGTCATCACTCACATTCCCGCATAGTCTAGCGAAGCTCGAAGGTTCGGTCATCTCGGGCATCGGCCAATAAGTCAGCCGCCTTCTTCGACATCGGGAACCGGGAGCCAGGCTCCGCGAGGCGGTTTCTTCGCGATCATATAGGCTGGTGCCGGCGCCTGGGTCACGCCGTCCTCGTTCTTGAACGCATACTTGGTCGTCCGTTAGAAAGCCGATTTCAGCGGTGATGGCCGCTGAGGGCAACAATGATGGTGGTACGCCAAAGAGTACTCAGCCAGGTGAGGATGCGGCGGAAGTTGTGGCCGACGGCGGAGAGGGTGATTGTCGGCGCCGCCGGCGCGGCCTTTGAGGTAACAGCGGCCGAGGTGACCATCGGCCTTCAGTTGTCCTATGACGGGTTCGATGGCGGAGGGGCGGCGCAGCTCGCGTTTGATGATGCCGAAGACCCCGTGCTTTTGGCCGGAGATGAAGGCGCGACGCGGGTGCACCGAAATATCAGGTGCACTGGCGTCCCTCCATCGCCGAGGCACTCCACGTCCGAGGCGTTGAAAGAATGCAGCTGCAGCCGCGCTGGCGCTGCCGCTGCGCGCGAATCTGCGTGGCCCTTCCAAGCGGAAGGGTGAACGCGTTCTCGAGCGCAGACTGACCTTCGATCTTGCGGCGGATCTCGTGGATGATCCGGCCCAGCCGGCTGCGCAGGATGCGCAGCTGCCGGTGCTGCCGCTTGAATTGCTTGCAAGGGCGTAGCCAGAAGCCATCATTGCCGCGGTGTTGGCAATACCAAGATAGGACTGCCGGAGCTCGACCCCGGGCTTGCTCGCCAGGCGGCTGATCCCCTTGATTCCCGGGGGCAGCAGCTTGGTCGGTTGGGAAGGTGATGGCCTTCGCTGCACAGTAGTGTCGACCGTGACCCGCTTGAGGTCCTGATTGGATAAGGTGCCGTCCTCGTGCGCCACCCGCAGGCGGTTGGCCTGCAACACCGCCAGCTTCTCGGCCGCTTGCGCCAGTGGCTCAGGTCCCCAGCGCTCGTGCGGGGAGGCGTGCTGAAAGAACTCTTCGCCGGCGAATTACTGGAAACACGTTCTTCGGCCGCATCGCCACCTTCGTGCGACGACGGAATTATGGCTGGCGACGATTCGACGGAACTGAAAATGAAATTCCAAGGCTCCGATGCCCGGTGCACTAAAACCCCGCATTTGCAAACCGGTCCACAACGACAAAGTGCGATTCTAACTCGTTCGCTTAGCCGTTCTTCACTGACGAGGAAGTATTTTTCGAAAGCTGAAGGCGGTGGTATCGATACTGAGGGAAGGTTCGAGTCGGATTCCTCAGACGATGAGCCTTCATGTTACTTGGAGCGCGCTCTTAGTAGGGCTCTTCCTGGAGTAAAGTGGCTGCAACAGCAGCTGCGGGCCGGAAATGACGGACATTTCGCCGTTCCACGCGCGGGCGCAAGGGCTAGCCTAAAAGGGGCGCACGTTCGCCGCGTGCGCCTCTCGCGGGCGGGGAGCGAGCGTTCACTTTCTGGAAAGGCACTTGCGATGCCGCGATGAATACGGTCGCAGGGCATCGGAACCGGGCCTTCCGCAGCGTGACGATTAGCGAGCAGCAACCAGCCATCGAGTTTAGCGGTCCGGCAAATGGTCCAGAAAGGTCGGAGCGCGAAAGCTGTAGCTGCGCAGCCCGGCAGGAAAGGGCAGCAAGGCTCAATGCTCCTGCGAATTGTTCTGAATTATGCGTGAGTAATGGGGTGAGCTGCAAATGGGCTTGCGCGTTGTTACCGCAGACGCGATCCGCGCCGGCACTTGTACAGTTTTTGCACGTTGATTGCACAACGACAATGAAAAGCGCCTTGCAATAAACGAGCGATGAATGCAGCCAAATTCCATCTATACGATTTGCGGCTTTAACGACATTCCAAGCCGCCAAGCCATGGGATTCCATCTTATGGTCGTCGATGATAATGGCAATCACCGACCGTGGTCCATCATTGTGGTGCGCTGGGGCAAAAAGGTACTTGGCTATGTCAATCAATGCCCTCACAACAGCGTCAATTTGGACTGGGAGCGGAACCAATTCCTGGACCCATACGGTATCCGACTGATGTGCGGCAAGCACGGTTCGACCTTCGAACTCGGCACCGGCCGGTGTGTCGAAGGTCCATGTGAGGGTAGAACGCTCACGCCGATCGCGTTGGCAGTTCTGGATGGTGATATCTGTGTCCTCGGCGTGCGTCTTGTCGAAGACGATGCATCGCCAGACAACTGAAGACCGCCTCAGACCGGGCGGTTCTCGTTGCGGTTTTTCACCGGCTCCATCCTCTTTAGCCCGCCGTCGTAAGAGATCTCCTCATAGGACAGATCGAGATCCTTTGCGGCATCGAGGAGGTAATCAAGCTTGCCGCGCGGATCGAGCTTCTTGATGTCGTCCTTGTTCAGCCCGACCAGGTCCATCATCTCCTTCCAAACGGTGGATTCATCGCAGGGTAAGACGTGGAAGTTAATATCGCCGAACTTCACTCTGTACTTCGCCAGCAAATCGATGTTGTTGCAAAACATGAAGTAGCTTCCGGTTGGGCTTAAGGCGCCGTCAAGGACGGTTGCTACGTCAGCAAGATACGCGAAGGAGTGTAGGTATCCGGCCAGCACTGGAAAAGTGCGTTCTCCGTCCTGCGCGATCGTCAGAACCTGCTCGATCGAATAGTCCGGCGGTCGCTTCTCGTCGGCGACCTGAGTCTGGAACTTCAGTGCGATGTCGCCACGAAAGCCGAACCGGCCCGGCTTGGTAGTCGCGCCTTTGAGTACGGCGTTGAGCAGGCGGCCCTCCTTCTCAAATCTGCCGAGTGCGGTGTTCTCGATTGCAGTCATTAAAATCGTCCTCGATCTAAGCTCTTCACCGACCCGTTGGTCGGTGCCAGATGCGATGCAAATTGCCTGCCGCCGCAGCGTAGCAGCGCAACCTAAGAAGAAAACGTGTCATTGGCTGGCACCGCCTCATGTAAGCAATCCGACACCTGTTCCAAAGCCAACGTGCGAAGGCGCGCATCATTAAGTGTCTGCGCGCTGGCACGTGACTTGCTCTTAGCGACGTTCAAGCTGATGAGGGAAAGACGTGATCAACCTGACCGATAGCGCAGTGAATGCGATCAAGAGTGCGATATCATCGTCCACGCGCCCGTCCGGCGGTCTGCGCGTCATGATTGAAGCAGGCGGCTGCAGTGGATTCAAATACAAGATGGGTCTGGCCGAGGAACCGAAGCCTGACGACACCGTGATCGAATGCGATGGGCTGAAGGTGTTCGTCGATAGCAAGAGCTGCGATCATCTAGTCGGTACGACCATCGATTTCGTCGTGGCGCTGGAGGGCTCTGGATTTACCTTTCACAACCCGAACGCCACCGCAAACTGCTCCTGCGGGAAATCGTTCTGCTGATGAAAAACATTGTTCAGGTGATGAGAAGAAAACATCGAAGCGCGCCGGCCGAGCCAAAACAACTGAGGCAATCGTCGTCCACTACGACAAAGCGGGAGCGTCGCATTCGCGACGCGCTTGAAGATATCATGCCTCATTCTACAACTCCACGGTGGCGGCTGGCAGCTGATCGGCATCGATGGCAGCCTGTTTATGGCTAGGCTGGCCGGTGGCTGTACGTCGTGTAAGCTTTCGAGGGCGAGCGTGGGACGTACAGGCGCGGCTGTTAAAATCCGCGGATTTAGTCGGCAAATCCTCGTTGCTGGTACTGGTGGGGCAGTGGATTGAGCGAAGATCGAGCGCCGATTTACCTCGATAACAATGCAACGACACGGACTGATCCGTCCGTCGTGCAAGCGATGTTGCCGTTCTTCACTGAGAACTTCGGCAATGCCTCATCCAGGCATGCCTTTGGCAACGACGTCGCAGTTGCTGTGAGGCAGGCCCGGCGAAGCCTGAGGGACCTGTTAGGTAACGCATACGATCATGAAATCGTCTTCACCTCGGGAGGGACCGAAGCCAATAATGCCGCGATCCTCTCTGCTCTGGCGACGCAGGAAGAGCGAGACGAAATTGTAACTACTTCGGTTGAGCACTCCGCTGTACTTGCGCTGACTCAGCAATTGGCGGCAAGGGGAGTCAAGACGCACATAGTACCCGTAGATGCTTGCGGCCGGCTCGACATCGAGGCGTTTCGCTGCGCGCTTGGGCCACGCACAGCCATTGCCTCCGTTATGTGGGCCAATAACGAGACCGGAACGCTGTTTCCTGTGGAGTTTCTGGCCGGATTGACCCGTGAGGCGGGCGCGCTGTTTCACACAGATGCGGTCCAGGCAATTGGGAAGCTGCGTTTGAACCTAAAGGAAAGCGCGATCGACATGCTGTCGCTATCCGCGCACAAACTGCACGGCCCCAAGGGGGTCGGCGCGATGTATTTGCGCAAAGGGACTAAATTCCGGCCGCTAATCTGCGGCGGATCACAGGAACGAGGGCGCCGCGGCGGGACCGAGAATGTTCCCGGGATCGTCGGCCTGGGAAAGGCTGCCGGGCTTGCGGCGGAGCGGCTTGAACCCGAGCGCGTTCGCATTGGCGCTTTGCGCGACCGCCTTGAACATGGAGTTTTGCGCAATGGGGAGTGCGTTGTGCTCGGTGACGTCAGCAATCGGTTGGCGAACACGGCCAATATTGCCTTCGACCACCTCGAAGGCGAAGCCATCGCCCACCATCTCGATCGGGCGGGCATAGCCGTGTCGCTCGGATCAGCCTGCAACTCCGGTTCAATGCAGCCATCGCATGTTCTGTGTGCCATGCAGGTGCCGACGTGGCGGATGCACGGCGCCGTGCGCTTTTCTCTGTCGCGTGAGACCTCGTTGGCGGAGGTCGATGAGGTCGTGTGCGCTGTGTCCGACATTGTGGCTCGCATGCGCGCCATCTCCGGCGCCACTGTTAGGGAGTAGACCTTGTGAAGATCATGATCCGCCGGTCTCCGGAGGGCCTGTCCATCTACGTGCCAAAAAAGGATCTCGAAGAGCAAATCGTGGAATCCGAGTACGAGACGCTGTGGGGCGGCTGGATCAAAGTGGCTAATGGCTGGGTGTTCGATTTGCCTGATATGGCGAGCGACACCCGGTTGCCAATCACAATCAATGCGAAAAAGCGGGACGAGACCGGGCACGATCCCTGAAGACACTCCCCGCAGATCGACTTTGTCGTTGCGGCGGCTGCATGGGGCGCTCTCGTTGGTTTGAGGGCCCCGAGTATCGTTCCATATCGTCCTGGCCACGCTGAATGGCGCAGATCCGTTCTGCCGACAACGCCAGACGCATTGGCCGGCTTCTTCGCCAGCAAATTTGCGCCGCCGCAGCGAGTTACGGGCAATGCGGTCAGGGGCGACCCCAGTATATCCAAATTAGCAAACATATCGCTGTCGCAACGGAATTGATGACGCAGACAATCGCTCGCTCAGTTGAGCCGAGGCGGTTACACTCCATCCTGCTCCCGGTCGTTGGGCGTCCAGCAGGATCCGTGGTAGCCACTACTGGCCTTGTCGAGCCCGGATCCCCCCGCGTGTATCGGGCTTGCGAGAGCCGCAACGCGGCAAACGCGTTAGATGGAGCGGCGTTCGGGGGAGCTTAGCGCGAGAATGAATGCGCAAGGCATAAAGCTCTGGGTGAGAATGGCGACGTATCTGTCGTTTTGCTAACAAGCTCATCATGGCTGTTGTTGCATGCGCCAGTGCTAACGTCGCGCCAACTCGATGGCCTGCGGCTGCGATTGCATCATTCTGGCCATGGCATGCAAGTTGCTACCCAGCTTTATGAGGCTCGCTCAAGGATGGTCCTGGGAGAGCGACGATGTCTCCAGGGAAAAGCGAATGAACGCGGTCGTCGGACGCGGAACATATGTCAAAGCTGCAGTAAATCACGGCAAGATGATGCAGCCCACCACCGATCATAAGGGCTGCTGCGCTTCGGCCAAGACCGGGCAGGCGAGCTGCGGCTCGAAGGCCGGCCAAGGCGATCTGCCAACCGAAATCTGGGAAAAGGTCAAAGACCATCCCTGCTATAGCGAAGACGCGCACCATCATTACGCTCGCATGCATGTCGCGGTCGCGCCTGCCTGCAACATCCAGTGCAATTACTGCAACCGAAAATACGACTGCGCCAATGAATCGCGTCCGGGCGTGGTGAGCGAGAAGCTCACCCCTGAGCAGGCGGTGAGAAAAGTGCTCGCGATCGCGACCACCATTCCGCAGATGACAGTGCTTGGCATCGCTGGACCGGGCGATGCTCTGGCTAATCCAGCAAAGACGTTCGAAACGTTCGAGCTGGTCTCCAAGGCGGCTCCCGACATCAAGCTTTGTCTGTCAACCAACGGACTCGCACTGCCGGACTATGTTGATACCATTGTCAGGTCCAAGATTGACCACGTCACGATCACCATCAACATGGTTGATCCCGAAATCGGAGCCAAGATTTATCCGTGGATCTTCTTCAACCACAAGCGATACACGGGCATCGAGGCGGCAAAGATACTCACTGATCGCCAGCTGCAAGGCCTCGAGATGCTTAGCGAGCGGGGTATCTTGTGCAAGATAAACTCGGTGATGATCCCCAACATCAATGATGACCACTTGGTGGAGGTCAACAAGGCGGTCACGTCGCGCGGTGCCTTCCTTCACAATATCATGCCGCTGATCTCCGCACCCGAGCATGGCACAGCATTTGGCCGCAACGGTCAGCGCGGCCCGACGGCGCAAGAATTGAAAGCGCTGCAAGATGCCTGTGAAGGGCAGATAAACATGATGCGGCATTGTCGCCAGTGCCGCGCCGACGCGGTTGGTCTACTCGGGGACGATCGAGGCCCAGAGTTTACCACTGATCAGGTGATGAAAATGGACGTCCAGTATGACTTAGAGATGCGCAAGGCTTATCAGAAAAGAGTAGAGAATGAGCGCGTCTCCAAAGCCGAGGCCTGCCAAAAGGAGCTTGAGAAGCTTTCCGGAGAGATCAGCGCGATCACTCTTCTGGTGGCTGTGGCAACCAAGGGCTCGGGGTTGATCAACGAGCACTTTGGGCATGCAAAAGAATTCCAAATGTACGAGCTTTCTACATCCGGCGCCAAATTCGTTGGCGTACGCCGCGTGGAGGTTTACTGCCAGGGCGGTTATGGCGAGGAAGATAGACTTTCCACCATCGTGCGCGGCATCCGTGACTGCCATGCGGTCTTCGTGGCCAAGATTGGCGGCGGCCCCAAAAGCAATTTGATCAAGGCGGGCATCGAGCCGGTCGATCAATTCGCCTATGAGTTCATTGAGAAGTCGGCGATCGCTTGGTTCAGATCCTATCTCGACAAGGTGAGGCGCGGGGAAGTCCAGCATGGGGAGCGCGGCGACGCCGCGGTTCCGCTTCGGATCTCTGCGGCATAAGGAGGAATGTGTGCCGTTCAAAATCATCGCCTCGCAGTGCACGGGCTGCTCTGCCTGCGAACCCTTATGCCCGAACGTTGCTATATCGGAGAAGGAGGGGAGCTTTGTCATTGAGGCGACGAAATGCACCGAATGCGTCGGCCATTTTGACGAGCCGCAATGTGTAGCCGCCTGTCCGGTCGACAATACCTGCGTGGTTGACACGTCCTTGCCCCGCTATCAAGCGCCAGGCTAAAGCGTGAGATCTCATGAACGGCATGCCAGGACCTAGTGCTGAATCCGTCGCAAGCGTCGCCCTCGGGCTGGCGGCGTTGCAGGCGCGGGCGTTCGTACCCTACGGCGACTGCTCTGCATTGTCCTGCGGTCGTGCTGTTGGGTCGGCAGCACGGCCTGGCGGCATCTCGGAGCTCCGAGGGCGCTTCGTGGTACGAGAGCGGCCTCCAAGGCAGCCCTCCCATCGTCGATGTGATTGACGATACGGCGGGTGGGCACGAAATGATGCAGAGTGTTGCCCGCGTGAGCTAGGCGGCTTCTCGGCATCTCTAGAGGGAGCGGCGCATGAGGAGGGGATAGATGAACAGCATTCTTCGCGACAGCGATATCGTCGAGCTCAGCGGCCCGCCCGTCTTTAGCTTTGGCCAAAAGCTTCGAGCCAATCGCACCATCCGAAATGATGGCACCTATCCCGGCAAGGAGATTGGCGACCTCTTAGTTAAGAAGGGGGAGGTGGGTTACGTCGTCTCGATCGGCACTTTCTTGCAGCAATTCTACATCTACGGTGTGGAATTTCTGGACAGCGGCCACCGCGTTGGCATGAAACGCAAGGAGCTAGAGCCGGTGGAGACCTGTGAGGAGATCGATGATCTGCCGTTACCGGAGGAGTCATGACTCAGCAAGGCGTTCCGAAATATCGACGGGGCCAGCGAGTCAAAGCCGCAGTCGACCTCACCAACGACAGCTCATTTCCGAACGCGGAGCCCGAGGGAGTTTTGCTCGCCGCCGGAGCGACCGGCGAAATCATCAAGGTCGCTATCCACACCGAAGCGAACGTGCCGGTCTATATTGTCGATTTTGGTGAGGAGCTGCTCATCGGCTGTCTTGAAGAAGAAATAACAGTGCTTTGAAGGAGGCTTTCGCCATGAATGCCGCGCTGATGAGGAAAGCAAAGGCGGGGTTGCTGCCTCACCCAAACGAGCTCGATCGCAAACGAATTGAGCGGGGCTTGAGCGCGCGCAAGCGCTATCTTTACGTCTCGCCGAAAGTGGGGCCGGTGAGGGGCGGCTACCTCGTCGAGAGCCCTTGTTGCTCGCACAACATCGACACGGATGGCGCTCTCATCAATGTCGCCCTAATTCTTTATGATACCGTGAGCGGGATCTGGAAGCTATTTCGGAAGAATCATGCCCAGGGAGTCTGGGAATTTTACAGCCTTTACCTCCGCTTGCCTTCTGCAATCGACGACTTGAACGCGGATCCTGAGCGTCTGTTCTGGCAATAAGGGACCACCCTTTAATTGAAAAGAAGCCACGATGGCGCTCACCGCGAAAGAATTGATCGAAATCGAACGACCGCTTGCTGCGGATGGCGCCGACATGGGTCCGTTTGTTAGGCTGCGGCGCCGTTTGCCGCAGCTTTCTTGGGACCGCTGTCATGCGTCAGAGTTATCGGATCAGCCGTTCCGAGTCGATCTTCATATGCTCGATCGATCGGATCGCTGCGTGCAGATTACGCCCGACCCAACTCGACCGACTAGCGTCCTTTTGGCCAAAAGGAACGGTGTGCGGGCACTGAAATAGCAGAGTTTTAGCTGGATGGAGCGCACACCTATCATCGCAAGAGATGAGCAAGCGGACCTAGGAGACGTGCTTTGTACATCGTGATCCACAAAAAAAGCAGGAGCGCGCTGGATGCCACCGGCGACATGTACTGGTCCAGGAAAGGGAAAAGAAATGTTCCAGGCGAGCGCGGAAGAGGTCTGCTCAATCATAAAAAGTCTCGGCGTCCAAGGCTCGGCTTGAGGCCTGCGCCGAGTGCCCGAAGCCAAGCACGTTATAACCGAGATCGTCGGTCTCTTCGGCCCGTGATCGATAATGTTACCAAAATAGGAATCGTATGAACTCGCAATAAATCGTCATCCACGTCCGCTTCGCCCCGAACGGGAGGGTGATACAAATCAGCGAGCGTCCGGCCAAGCTCACGCCAGACCAGTGGTTTGATGTCCTCAACACCCGTGCCAGCTCGGCTTATCGGCCGCTCACTCGTGGCCGCGGGATTTTTCGGCTGAGCCGGACTGCGGTTGATATCTTCAAGCAGGAAACTGCGAGGCCGAGATGAGCGAACAAAACCTGGCGGGATTTGATGAGTGAATAGGTCCGAGGGTTTTGCCGTCTTTCCGGCCGATGCCATTGAGCTGAACGAGGCCATGGGCTCTTAGCCTGTCGGGGACCGCTGATAGAAGCGAGAAGCGAACGACATTGCCCCTGCTTCGGCAATAATTGCGAGGCGCGCAGTCCAAAGCGAAGGATCGTTGCAGCAGCGAACGTTGCGCATCTGGTGTGCAACTTACCTTAAAGAATTTGGATCGTGAATAAGCGATGAGTGGATAAACAGATCGAGATGACAGGAGAAGAGGTTGGAATTGATCAGGAGGCGGCTTCGGACGCGTAGGTATCTATCGCTCATCTTTGGCGACGACAACCACTATGACGCCCGCTCATTGCGCCTGTTTCGCAAGCGCGGGTGGGAATCATGGGACGTTCAATAGTAAGAGACTGTTGGGCATGATGTGCTCGCACCTCATCCCTTCAGCACTATCAGAGGATAGGCGGATGAACTCAGAAAGAGAAATGGAGCTCCCTCAGGTTTATCGGCATCATGTCTTTGCCTGCAACACGCAGCGTCCGCCAGACCATCCCCACGGCAGTTGCGGCGCCTCAGGCGCGCAAGCCCTGTGGGACCGAATGGGCAAGGCGATCGAAGCGCAAGGCCTCAACGATATTGGTTTCACGATGGCGGGCTGCCTTGGATTTTGTAACTCTGGTCCCTTGCTGGTCGTCTATCCCGGCGGAATCTGGTACCGCGTGACCACGCCTGAGGACGTTGACCAGATCGTCAAATCCCACCTCAAGCAGGGCAAACGTGTCGACCGCCTTGTGATGTGCTCAAGCGAAGTTAGAGGCGTCGTGGCGACCACTTGACCGGACCAGCAAGCATGGACGGCGTGCTCGTCCATGAGCTGCCCGGCCTCTCGGAGCTCGGATCGTCTGAGGGTGACCGTCCAACTCGAGCTCCGGGTCGCTAACAGTGGGTCATTGACATGGGCGCGGCGCACCGCCTCTTGTGAGGCAAATAGGCAAAGTGGCTCCTTTGCAACGCGCGGCGAAGCAGTAATATGATTATAACGCGCCGATCTGTTCGTGTATCGTCACTTACGTGCCGCGCGATCCGTGGCTCACAGCGATAGAAATGCTGCGAATGATTTCCTGCCTCTGGCCAGCTGACGCGTCGATGAGGCGTCAGCCGGCTCCCCACTGCAGACGGTGAGGGCAGGAGATGCGCTTGATGCGCTCGCAGCGTCCGAGTTGATCAAACGGTGTCTCCTTGACCCTGTTCTGCCTCAGAACCTGTAAGCGACGCCGCCGCTGACGAGCCATGGATCGATATTGGCGCGCCCGGTGACAGCAATCGCATTGTTTACGGTCGCGGAGTACTCCGGCCGCAGCCACAGCTTCTTCACGTCAAAATTGAGCCCCCAGTGACGGTCTAGCATGTAATCGAAGCCGAACTGGACCGCCGCGCCGAATTGGTTTTTGATGTGTAGATCCGTGACGGCAAGGCCGAATAGCGACGCATTGGCTGCCGATTGGTTGAAGAATGCAGTGTAGTTGATGCCCGCGCCGATATACGGCTTCAGTGGGCCGAAATCGGTGAAGTGATATTGCAGGGTTAGTGTTGGCGGCAACAGCCAGGCGGTGCCGATATCGAGGCCAGTGAGTACGCCATTGCCGCTGATGTGATGGCGAGTCGCGCCGAGAATGAGTTCAGCGGCTACGTTTTTTGTGAAGAAGTAGGTGATATCGAGCTCTGGTATGGCTCGCTCGCTGAGCGAAAGCCCTGAACTCGGTGACGACAGCGATGGCGTTCCGGCAACGTTTACCGAGCTACCTGCGGTATCCGGCAAAACGCCGAGCACGCGCAGGCGGATCATCCAGGGGCTGGAGGGCTCTATTGGAGGCGCTTTATAGTAGACCGGCGCCGGGCCCAGATCCGCACCTCGTACCGAATTGCTGGCGAACGAGCTCGCAAGCGCGAGGACCGATGCCCTCGCCAGAACTGTTAGTACTCTCATCGAAGTCTCCATTCCAAAATTCGCGCGAGCAGCCGCGCGAGATCTCTGTCACACATGAGGAACGGAGTAGTATTTGATACCAATCAAAATCGAAGCGACGGTTAGCACAATTGTCCCGCTAAGTTGCATTAGGATCACGGCCGCGAAACGTGTTCTGTTCTGATCGTGTTTCAACCTAGTAGTCAATCTAAACAAATCCTTTGAAGAATCTGCCTCTCGGCGTGGCGCTCCGATTCAATGCGGGCGGCGGAGGTCGCGCGTGATAAAGGTAGCAAATGCGGCTACGTCTCTCACACGTTACAAAGCGGCAAGCGCGGCATTCCAGTGCAATACCGGCGATGCCCCGCTACGAGCAATCACTCGCTCGGGCCGTCTCGGCGGAGGTTTCCGCGGTTACTTCGCGTGAAGCAAGCCAAAAGTGAAGAATGTCATTTTTGCCTCGCTTTATGGCTGGCAGAGACGCTCAGCGTCTTCACGTCTGCCGGCAGGGCGTGCGGTGTGCTTCGTGCAAGCATACCTCGAGATTATCTTGCGTCTTGCCGCCAAGCAGCGACAGCACTGGCTCACGATCGAGTCCGGCACTTCGTGTCCCGTCTACGTCGACCAGCGGTCGCCGTATCAGGAGCGGATCCCCTACCATCAATGCGAGTGCGCTTGCCGCGTCGATAGAATCGGGATTGACTTCGCCTGACTTGATACGGGGCGCGGCTCGGTTGAACCAGGAGTTAACGGGCATATTGCGGAAGAAGCTGCGCAATTCGTCCGCGTGCCATGGCTGCTTCAAGATGTCTTGCACCACCACGTGGTGGCCGGCGGACTTGAGCGCTTGAATCTGACGCGCGTTATTGGCGCAGCCGGGCTTCTGATAAACGATGATTGTCGTCACGGCATACCTATGTATGGATGCTGAGCTGAATGTGTGGCAAGCCGCTGCCGCGAGCCCATTCGAAGTTCTTGCCGGTCAACTCCGATATCTGCGCACCAAGCGCCGTATCGCATTTGCAACACTCGCCGCTGGTCCGCCAGGTTTCGAGCCCGTCCGGCATATTCATTCTCCCGAAATCGCTCGGCCTGTGAGAGGAACAGCAAGTTCCGTTCCACAACTGGAGAGATCGGAATAGATCCCGTGATTCCGGCTTTTGGCGTTGATGTTTGTGGTTGTTTGTTTGTTTTCCGACAGCCGCGCAGATCCCGTCACATCCAAAATAACCAACGATCACGCGCCGGCTGGTTGGCCTTTGTAAGCATAATCAGAGGCTTAATGTATGGAGTCAGGCGCTGGCACGGCTGTTGCTAATGAGCTGCAGCAACACTGAGTGAGGGCTGAGTGCACGCCGACGCCGAAGGCGAGCGATGCGCTCCTTCCCTTGAACCCGTGTGCCCTCGCTTCTGTGAGAGAACCAAGCTCGCACAAGAAGCGCGTAACTTTTGGCAAATTGGTTGATGGAGAGCAACATGTCTTCACTAAGACAAATCGCGTTCTACGGCAAAGGCGGCATCGGCAAGTCCACCACTTCGCAGAACACGCTGGCGGCGCTAGCCGAGATGGGTCAGAAAATCCTGATTGTAGGGTGCGATCCGAAGGCGGACTCGACCCGCCTGATTCTGCACGCGAAGGCGCAAGACACGATTTTGAGCCTTGCCGCGAGCGCAGGCAGCGTGGAGGACCTAGAACTCGAGGACGTAATGAAGGTCGGCTACAAGGACATTCGTTGCGTGGAGTCCGGTGGTCCCGAGCCGGGTGTCGGCTGTGCCGGCCGCGGTGTCATCACCTCGATCAATTTTCTGGAAGAGAACGGCGCCTACGAGAACATCGACTATGTTTCGTACGACGTGCTTGGCGACGTCGTTTGCGGCGGCTTTGCGATGCCAATCCGCGAGAACAAGGCGCAGGAAATCTATATCGTGATGTCCGGTGAGATGATGGCGATGTATGCCGCGAACAACATTTCCAAGGGCATCCTGAAATACGCGAACTCTGGCGGAGTGCGGCTGGGCGGTCTGATCTGCAACGAGCGGCAGACCGACAAGGAGCTGGAACTGGCGGAAGCGTTGGCCAAGAAGCTAGGCACTCAGCTGATCTACTTCGTGCCACGCGACAACGTGGTGCAGCATGCCGAGTTGCGCCGCATGACGGTGCTAGAATATGCACCCGATTCCAAGCAGGCCGATCACTATCGCAATCTTGCGACCAAGGTTCACAATAATGGCGGCAAAGGCATCATCCCGACCCCGATCTCCATGGATGAGCTCGAGGACATGCTGATGGAGCATGGCATTATGAAGCCCGTGGACGAATCCATCATCGGCAAGACCGCCGCTGAACTCGCGGCCTCGTAAAGGTCGCGAGTCGCGGCCTTGTAAAGGCGCCCGACGGATGCCGGTCTCCCTCACGGCCCATGCCGGGAGGCCGGCAATCTGACGAGCGACCCTGATCAAAACCAGGATGCGGCACGCAAACCTGACCATTGTGGAGACCCGCAAAATTATGTCCGAAGCGCACTTCCTTCCGTCGCTGGCTGCTTGTGCCGTTGATATCAACAGCCAGATGCACAGGGGAATTGCAACCTACCGCATGCTCACCGGTGTGTCTCCTGCAGATGCCGATATTACCATTGACAGCAATCTCGATCGCCATGTCCTGGCGTCTATCCTGGCGGCTGCCACAATGGATGGTGGCTCCCTTACCGAGAAGGCGGGCCTGTCCGGCCTTGAACTGGTGGCCTTGCTGGAGCAGTACTTTCCCACGCTTGAGATCAAGCTCGCGAAGCAGCTTTCGGCCTTCAAGTGCGAAGAGGACGACGAGATCGCAATGCTGCGCGATCTCTTGCTCAAGCAACGATCGACGGAAGGGGATATCGGCCACTGGCTGGCTGCGATGATCGCGCGCCGCGCCATTGAGCCGGGCCATCTGTGGGAAGCTCTCGGCTTGCGCAATCGCGGCGAACTCTCTCGGCTGCTGAGCCGTCATTTCGCGCCGCTCGCCGCGCGCAATTTCAACAATATGCGCTGGAAGCGCTTCTTCTACCGCATGCTTTGTGAGAATGAAGGCCTCGTGATGTGCACAACACCCGTGTGCAATCAATGTCACGACTTCAACATCTGCTTCGGTGAAGAAAGCGGTGAGAGCCGGATGGCCGAGCGCCGGCCCGATTTTCTGTTGCAGGCGGCTCGGCCGGTGGTTGCCGGCCACCGGCCATCTGAAGTGCCACAAGGGGCCGCTATCGCCCAGTCATCCGAGAAGGCCTCGCCGGATTTGGTAAGCCGCGCGCGACGTTGAGAGCGCGGCTGATGCCGTTTCCATGCCAGCGAGTGACCATGTGTTCAAGGCCGCGGCGGCCCCCAAGTGCTCCGCAACAATCTCACATCCTGGCGAGCCGCAATTGCTAACGTTCCAACAGGCAATGCGTCCGCGTCATGACCTGTCGCATTTGCGACAATCATTTGCTCAAGAAGGTCGAGGGCGGAAGCGGTAGAGTCGTCAATGGGTTGGCCGGGACGGCAGGCTGGCATGCTGGTTGCTGAAGCGTAGGTAGGTCAAAGAATGAGGAGCTCTCGCGTGATCGCCGCCAGCACCGCCGCCAAATCGTCTTGGTCCGACCAGGTGCGCGCGAGGCCCACCGTGCTCAACGACACGACATTGCGCGACGGCGAGCAGGCACCTGGCGTTGCGTTCACCACAGAGGAAAAGCTGGGGATCGCGCAGGCGCTGGCGCGGGCCGGAGTCACGGAGATCGAGGCGGGAACGCCGGCGATGGGCAACGAGGAGATCGCCGCCATCCGCGCCATTGTCGAAGCAGATCCTCCGCTGACCACCATAGGCTGGTGCCGGATGCGGGAATCTGATGTCGACGCGGCGATCGAAGCAAAGGTGTCCATGATCAACATGTCGATCCCGACCTCCGATGTCCAGATCGCGGCCAAGCTAGGTGGTCATCGCGACATGGCGCTAGAACGGGTGAAGCGAGTGGTAGGCTATGCCTGTGAGCGCGGACTTGAGATCGCCGTCGGTGGTGAGGACTCCTCCCGCGCCGACATTGATTTTCTCATTAGACTGATGGCGACTGCAAAAGCCGCGGGCGCGCGTCGCTTTCGTATTGCAGATACGCTCAGTATGCTCGATCCCGACGCAACCTACGCGCTGGTCGGAAATTTGCGTGCGACTACTGATCTCGAACTCGAATTTCACGGTCACGATGATCTAGGACTCGCAACCGCGAACACGCTCTCCGCCATCAGGGCTGGCGCGAGCCACGCCTCAGTGACCGTCATCGGGCTGGGCGAGCGGGCCGGAAATGCACCGCTCGAGGAAATCGCGGTCGCACTCAAGCAGCTCTACGGGCGCGAGACCGGCATCATACTCCCGGAGCTCGAGAACGTCGCCACGGTGGTAGCAGCCGCGGCCGCACGTGCGATTCCTATGAACAAGGCGATCGTCGGACAGCATGTATTTACGCACGAATCCGGGATTCATGTCGCTGGCCTTTTGAAGGATCAGTGCACCTATCAATCGCTTGATCCCGCTTTGCTTGGCCGCTGCAACCGCTTTGTGTTCGGCAAGCATTCCGGACTTGCGGCGATCACCGCGTTACTCGATGAACTGCAGCTCGTCGCCAGCGACGATCAAGCCAGGCAGATCCTGTCGCAAGTCCGCAAATATGCCATCGAGCACAAGCTGCCGGTCGAGCGCGAAACCGTGGCGGCGATTCTGGCGCGACGTGTGCGGATGCTTGGCAACCTACCCCGCGTGAAAAGCCGTGTCCAGCAACGTTTGCGTCGACTCTTCGCAAACCGACGCGCTGCAAGGACAGTGTCCGATGTCGCTGATGGCGCGAGCGGCGTCCAGCTTTCGCACGTCAGATCCCCTTGCGCGATCTCACCTCCAGATCTTACTTCCCGTTCCGCCATACAAGCTGTGATCTCCTACCCAACGACGCGCCGTCCCCGGACCGCCAATCGGCATCTTCTCGCGCGGCTGATTTGCAGTCCGACGACCTCCTGACGAGCGTCAACCTAGATCGTGGTTTGGCCATTGATCCCGGATCTTCATCGGGACTGGCTTCGTCACCGGCGGACCTGCCGATCTGGGCAGCGAAGTTGAGACCGCCGCTTTCGGGACTCAGGCTGTGGCGATGCGGACCAGCTGTGCGAGGCAGGACGGCAGAAGTCAACAGGCGCCACCCCATCTCATTGACCGTCCAGAGCTAAGCCGAAGGAGAATTTTCGATGATCAGCTCACCCACGCCAGCCGGTATCCTGGATCGGCTCAGCAAGGCCTCGTCGGCAGAGGATTTTTTCTCGCTGCTTGGCGTCGATTACGACCCCAAGATCGTAAATGTCGCACGCCTTCACATCTTAAAGCGCATGGGACAATATTTTACCGAAGAGCAATTTACTGGCGCCGAAGAGCCGGAAATCAGAGCGAGGTGCAAGGCGATGCTGGAGCAAGCCTATGCAGATTTTGTGGCATCGTCACCGATCGATCAGCGAGTGTTCAAGGTTTTGAAGGATGCCGTCGCGGACCGTAAGAAGGCCGGGGCCTTTGTCCCGTTGAGCGAGTTGAAGTGATTTAGCGTTTCACTGTAAAGCGAATTACGACCGGCCGGCGCCGAGGCAATCCGATATTGGGGCCATCTCTTTGTGCTCAAGTATCTGCAGCCATCACCGGAGCGGCGGCTGTCGTATTCCCGACCCATGTCTGGACTGGTCGTGTCGACGGTATCAGGGGTTGTTTGAATTGTGTCGCAGGCCATTACTTCCGACTGGCTTTCAATGGTCTTTGCAACTGGTACGACACTTGCTGTTGTCCTGCCAGCGGTGCCGACAGATGGCAGTCGACCGCGATGAGTTTGAAGGAGGACCTATGATGCTGTTTTTACTACCTGCTGAGACCTGCGCTACCATTTCGAGGCGCATAATCGCGTTAGCTCCCCTCGAAACCGGTTTTGACGCGATCAAAGCTCCGTAACGTCGGTGAGATGCTGGTCAATGGATAAGTCTTCGCTTCGCGTTACTCCTGCACTCCGTATGCACAACATCATCTGCATCAAATCGGTCGCCGATCCCGCTCAGATTTGTGCCCATCTCATGGCGGATGGGAACGGTGCCACGAAGAGCGCCAGGTTCGGCCCATACGGAGTGCTTTCGTTTGATGGCCGGGATGGATTGCGTGACAGAAGTGTTGCCAGGATCGCCCTCGTTTGCACCGCCAATGTGGAGTCGTTGGGCCGAACTGGGTCGCAGGTACTGCGCAGCGTACGAACTCGCCCACTCAGGCGCCGAAGCGATCGGTTAGAATCACCACAGCGCCCTGGCGAGCCGCGGTGGCGCTCGTCGAACCCGACGGGTAACGGTCGAGTTTGGAAGACCTCTGCAAATCCAGTCGGACGGGTGCGTCTATTGCGACGACCTGTGTTGTTGTGTGGCCGGTCCGAACACGCAGGCGGGGCAGAGCAGCCAGCCACTTGCTAACCGAAAGTGATCTTCAGTTGACGAAGCGAAAAAGCAACCCGTGGCGCCGGCGCCCCTATCGTTGAGGAGGAATTTGAAACTATGAGCAACGTCAGCAGAACGGCCATGCCAGCGGCTGCCGGCCGCGCAGCAGCCAAAAAAGAGCTGCCGGAGCGCTTTAAGTCGTACAAGCACGTCTGGGTCTTCGTCGAGCTTGAGCGTGGTCAGGTGCATCCCGTTTCCTGGGAGCTTATGGGTGCAGGGCGCGGCCTTGCCGACAGGCTAAAAGTGAATCTTGCCGCTGTGGTTATCGGTCCGGAGGGGCAGCACACACGTAACGCCGCGCTTGAAGCCTTTTGCTATGGCGCCGATCTGGCCTATCTCGTGAGCGACAATGTTTTGTCGGATTACCGTAACGAATCCTATACCAAGGCGCTAACCGAACTCGTCAACACGTACAAGCCCGAGATCCTGCTGTTGGGTGCGACGACGCTCGGTCGCGATCTCGCAGGTTCTGTGGCCACGACCCTGTCGACGGGGCTCACTGCCGACTGCACCGCGCTGGACGTGGACGCCGATGGTTCGCTTGCGGCGACGCGTCCGACCTTTGGCGGCTCGCTGCTCTGCACGATCTACACGCTAAATTATCGTCCGCAGATGGCCACCGTCCGCCCGCGGGTCATGCCGATGCCTGAGCGTGTCGACCGCGATGCCGCTCGTATCGTCGTTCATCCGCTCGGCCTTTTCGAAGACGATATCGTCACAAAAGTATTGTCATTTCTGCCCGACCGCGATGCACAAACGTCCAATCTGGCCTATGCCGATGTCGTGGTTGCGGGCGGCCTAGGGCTAGGATCGCCTGAGAACTTTCGGTTGGTGCGCGAGCTCGCAAATCTGCTTGGCGCCGAATATGGCTGCTCGCGTCCTCTCGTGCAAAAAGGGTGGGTTACGTCTGACCGGCAGATCGGCCAGACAGGCAAAACCATCCGGCCGAAGCTCTATATTGCCGCGGGCATTTCCGGTGCGATCCAGCACCGGGTTGGCGTCGAGGGCGCGGATCTGATCGTCGCTATCAATACTGACAAGAACGCTCCGATCTTCGACTTCGCCCATCTCGCGATCGTCAGTGATGCCATTCAATTGCTACCTACGCTGACGGCTGCATTCCGCGCGCGGCTTTTGCCAGAGTCGCGCGCCCGGATCGCGGTCTAGAGGAGATGAGGATGATTGAAGAGAAATTCGATGCGATCGTGGTCGGAGCCGGTATGGCCGGAAATGCGGCGGCATTGACGATGGCCAAACGCGGCATGAAGGTGCTGCAGCTCGAGCGGGGCGAATATCCCGGATCGAAGAATGTGCAGGGCGCCATCCTATATGCCGATATGATGGAAAAGCTGATCCCCGAGTTTCGAGAGGAGGCGCCGCTCGAACGCCACCTGATCGAACAGCGGTTCTGGATGATGGACGACCGCTCCCATGTCGGCATGCACTACCGTTCGGAGGACTTCAACGAGGAGCGGCCGAACCGCTATACGATCATACGCGCTCAGTTTGACAAATGGTTTTCTTCCAAGGTGCGTGAAGCTGGTGCGATCGTGCTGTGCGAGACCACCGTCACCGAGCTCGTACGGGACGATCGTGAAAGGATCGTCGGTGTTCGTACAGATCGCAGAGACGGCGAAATACATGCCGACGTCGTCGTCCTGGCCGAAGGGGTCAATGGCCTGCTCGGCACACGTGCAGGCCTACGCGCGCGCCCGACAGCCGACAACGTTGCGCTCGCGGTTAAGGAAATGCATTTCCTGCCTCGCGAGACTATCGAGGCGCGCTTCAATCTCAGGGGCGATGAAGGCGTCGTGATCGAGGCGGCCGGCACCATTTCTCGTGGCATGACCGGGATGGGTTTCATCTACGCCAATAAAGAGTGCATTTCGCTTGGCATCGGTTGTCTTGTCGCCGACTTCCAGCGCACTGGCCAAACGCCGTACGGACTGCTCGATCAATTCAAGAGGCATCCCTCTGTGGCGCCCCTGTTAGCAGGGTCCGAAGTCAAGGAATATTCGGCGCATCTCATCCCCGAAGGCGGTTACAAGTCGATCCCGCAGCTTTTTGGGGAAGGCTGGGTCGTAGTGGGCGATGCAGCCCAACTAAACAATGCCATTCATCGTGAGGGCTCCAATCTCGCGATGACCTCCGGCCGTATCGCCGCGGAAGCGATCGGTCTGGTTAAATCACGCGGCGAACCGATGAGTGCAACAAATCTGTCAATTTACAAGAAGATGCTGGACGATTCGTTCGTCATCAAAGATCTGAAGAAGTACAAGGATTTGCCGCCCCTAATGCATACTCACTCCCAGAACTTCTTTCTCACCTATCCGCAGCTCATCTCCAAGGCGATGCAGAACTTTGTGCGCGTCGATGGTACGCCCAAGGCTGAAAAGGAGAAAGCTAGCCTGAAATCCTTTGTCAAGGCGCGGTCATGGTCAGGTCTGTTTGGGGATGCTTGTCGTCTTGCGCGGGCCTGGCGCTGACCGCAACAGTGTGAAGTCCAACAATGGAAGGCTAAAGCATGAGTTCCGAACCCGCGGTGCGCGTCGAAGACAAGCTGTATTACAACCGCTATCTTGTCGACGTCGGAAACCCTCACGTCAAGGTCCGTGCGCACACAACGCCATCGCCGCAGCTACTTTCACTTTTGAAAGTCTGCCCCGCGCGGTGCTACGAGCTCAACGACGGCGGCCAGGTCGAGGTAGCGGTGGACGGCTGCATCGAGTGCGGTACCTGTCGCGTTATCGCTGAGCCGACCGGGGACATCCAATGGAGCCATCCGCGCGGCGGGTATGGTGTGCTGTTCAAGTTTGGGTGATGGTGAACGAAGGCCGCCGGGCGACCGAGGCGAGGCGTGGGAACTCATCCTATCCGTGGCGCATTGCGTGTCATATGCGGGACGGCGGGAATTCGACCACGACGCTCTTCATGAGGACGCTGCGCAACATGACTTGCCGACGTGACCCGTCGTGCAGCTCGTACGAGAGCCGCAAAGGCCTCGTTGTGGTGCCACTGCGTGGCGCCCCAACTGCGTTGATCGAATGGCAGAGTAGAAATCAGCCTCTCGCCTGAGCGGGGGCGGACCCAGCGGCCTCGATAGCGACCGCCACTGACTGCGTGATCGCAGCAAAACGCACGGCGGTGTGTATCTCTCTGGAATCAACGCCCGCGGCCCTCAGTGTCTTCTCATGGGCATCAATGCAGACACCGCAACCATTTATGACGGAGACAGCAAGCGACCACAGCTCGAAATCTGTCTTGTCCACCCCGTGATTGCCGATCACGTCCATACGTAGCCGTGGCGGCATCGCCTTGTATTCCGGGTCGGAAACAAGGTGAGCGAAGCGGTAGTAGACGTTGTTCATCGCCTCCACAGTGGCGGCGGCTTTCGCTGCGGCGATCTCTACAGAGGTCATCACGGCGCCAGCAGCAGCCCGTATTTTCTCTGCAGCGAAAACGTCTCATCGGTCACCACGGAGATCACGTTAAGCCGGACATCCTTCGCGAAATCGGGAATCCTTATTTGTTCGATCCACGACATGCTGGCTCAAGCAACTTTCAAGGTTTCGCCGCCGATTTCGCGGTTGCAGGGACAGAGCTCGCCGGTTTGCAGCGCGTCCAGAACGCGGAGCGTGTCCTTAGGACTGCGCCCCACACTGAGATTGGTCGCATAAACGTGCTGGATCGTATTTTGGGGGTCAACAATGAAGGTGCAACGATAGGCGACCCCTTCGGGTGAACGCACGCCAAGGCCATCGACGAGCGTTCCCTTTGTATCGGCAAACTGCCAGATTGGTAGATTGTGCAGGTCGACATGCGAACGCCGCCAAGCAAGCTTGCAGAACTCGTTGTCAGTCGAACCACCCAGTACAACCGCATCCCGGTCAGCGAATTCCTTGGAAAGGCTGGCAAATTCAGCGATCTCTGTCGGACAGACGAATGTAAAGTCCTTGGGGTAAAAGAAGATGATCTTCCATTTTTCCGAAAAGCTCGTTTCGGTCAGCGTCTCAAATGCACTCTGCCCCTCTTCTTCGTGCGCTTGAAAACCGGGCTTCACGCCTGTGATGTCGAATGGCGGCAACTGACTTCCAATTCCGAGCATGCTGTCCTCACAAACTTCGTTTTGTAGATCGTGACCTCACTGGTGGAGCAAACTATATGCCACCCGTTCTTAGGTAAGCCTCCGGTGGAGCTTTCAATTACCCACAAATGCTTGATTCGATTGCGATAGTCCTAATCGAAAATTCTTGAATCGGATGAATCGCTTGTGATTCATTGTCGGGCACCTGAATCGCGACGGCGAGGTGCCTTGATGTGTTCAAGCGGAACGACGTGTCGTTGGTCGGCCGGCCCGGATGATGGTGATGAAAGTGCCGTCGAACATTGGACGGAGCGTGAGATCGACAAGACAGCGTTCAAGGATGCCCGTCTCGGTCAACGATTTAGCGAGCTGTTGAAGCAAATTGGTGACGGCATGGGCGGGAGCATACCGTTCGCGTGCCAGGACTGGGCGAACACGAAAGCGGCCTACCGCTTCTTCGCCAATGATCGCGTGGAGGAAGCCGACATCCTCAGCGGTCACTTCGCCGCCACCCGCGCGCGTTACGATGACTGTAGAGGCCCGATCCTCCTTATTCAGGACACTACGGAATTCTCCTACCAGCGCGCGAACACGAGCGCTATTGGCCTGACCAAGAGCGTCAACAGCGGCCGGGACAAGGACGGCCGTTGGCGCCATCACACGGTCTGTGGAATGCTGATGCATTCCAGTCTCGCCGTGACTGTCGAGGGCCTACCGCTGGGATTGGCGGCGGTGAAGTTCTGGACACGGAAAAAGTTCAAAGGCACGGCGCAGCTCAAGAAGAAGATCAACCCGACCCGCGTTCCGATTGAGAAGAAGGAAAGCGTTCGCTGGCTCGACAATCTCAGGCAGTCGATCGAGCGGCTCGGACAGCCGGCGCGTTGCATTCATATCGGCGACCGCGAAAGCGACATCTACGAATTATATTGCCTGACGCAAGAGCTTGGCGCCCACTTCCTTGTCCGCGCCTGCGTCGACCGGCTGGCAGGCGATGGCGGTCATACGATCGCAACCGAGATGGAAGAGACCAGCGTCAAAGGCTTGCATTACATCGACGTGCGCAACGACAAGGGAGAGGCGACGAAGGCCGCGCTGGAAATCAAGTTCAAGCGGATCGTGGTCTTACCGCCCATCGGGAAGCAGAAACGCTATCCGGCCCTCGACCTGACGATAATCCATGCCACCGAGCGCGGTACGCCAAAGGACCGTAAACCAATTGAGTGGAAGCTCATCACTGACCTAGCCGTCCGCAGTCGCTCCGAAGCAATCGAGAAGATCAACTGGTACGCCATGCGGTGGAAGATCGAGGTATTCCACAAGATCCTGAAATCGGGCTGCAAGGCGGAAGACTCAAAACTCCGGACCGCGGAGCGACTTGCCAATCTAATGGCGGTCTTCTGCATTCTCAGCTGGCGCGTCCTCTGGCTCACCATGCTCAATCGCATCGCCCCGGACGCGCCACCGAAGCTCGCACTGACGAATACCGAGATCGCATTGCTCGATCGACTCATCAGCGGCGCCAGCCATCGACGATGTCGCCCTGGAACCCTTGCATTTTATCTCACCAAGCTTGCACGATTGGGTGGCTACCTGGCCAGGGCGGGCGATCCGCCGCCTGGAAATGTTGTCATCTGGCGCGGCCTCTCAAGACTCACAGATATCGAACTTGGCGCCGAAATCGCAACGGCTGGAAATGTGGGTAATTGAAAGCCTCACCGGACGGTTACGTTCTTAGGTCTGGAATGGGCGCAACAAGACCAGCCCCGCGGCTTGGGTCCGGGCATGTTCGCGCGCTTGGTGCCTCGATCAGCACTAAGCTGACGGTCATCTGGAGCACCAATGCTCTCACAAGGCGTTGGAGCCAACTATAAAACACCGCCATACCCCAGCAGAGGAATGGCTAGGATTAGGGTGCCTTTGAGCTCGACGGCACGCGGGCGCTGGTCAGGGACTTGGCGGGAAGACGTCAGACCCGAACCGTAGCAGTCTCGTCATCGACCGGTAGGTACCGCAAAGCCAGCTACGGGCTTGATGTCGGCTTGCGCTATTTAGCGCGCGCAGCTGGTCGAACTGCGACGTCTCGCCGTTGAGGGTCCACAATCGGCGCGTTCGTAAGACATCAATGTGACGCAGGAGCGGACGCTAGAGCTAAGGCGGCTTCCGGAGATGGCAAAAATTCTGATGGACGGTTGCGGAGCCGACGTGCTCGGCAGCCCCACTGTCGCGTTCAGGTCGTCCGGTTGTAACCAAAGCACCGCAGCTCGGATGGGGCCCGGCTGCGCGCCACGATCAAGGCAGCAGCCTGCCAAGTCCGCGGTGAGGCTCGCCGGTCGGCCTTTTCCCGCGCGCTTCGCAATAAGATCGATCTCCTCGCGATCAGCAAATTCGCTAAAAGAACGAGAAACAGCTGGCCGGTCCGACGGCTGCGGGCTCGGCAAGCCCATTTATATCAAGACTAAAGGGCACCTGCTGCCGAGTGGTTGCGAAATCGAGATCTTTTCTCCCCTCGCAAAATCGATTGCGAGTATAACGTGCGTGCCCATTTGCTGGCCTCGAGTGTCGCTGCACCTGTCGCCGATGCGTACGCATTGGTGCCCGACATCCTGAGCCACATCGGCCAGTAGCCTATTCGTCTTTTGGAGGGTAGAGAACTGCCCGGAACACTATTTGGATCGATCTCATGTAGATTATCGATCACGGCCGGGATCTTGTTGGTGTTTTTCTCGCATCGGGCATAGCTGTCGAAGGTGCTCCTGCGAATGTGGTAGGCGTTGCAAGCAACCGCTCGGCAGCCCGAGCGGAACGGCGCGCGCGACCTCCGCGAATACTTGCCCTCCATTGCTAAGCCGTAGCGCATCAAAGGAGCGGCGTGTGACGCGCGCCAAAAGCGGCACGCCAGATCGGCCGGCTTCAAGGGTCAGAACCAAGGTGACCTCAGCCTCGCCGTGCGGCAGAGAGGCTTTTATGCGTGCTGGAAAAACATTGAGGATAGAGCTTGCGCGCCGAGGTTCGCGCGCAATGCTGACGTCGTCGGCAGCGATGCGCAGCCGCAGCTGCGCGCCCGGTGTAAGCGGCACTCCAGGTATCAGAAAGCGCACAGCTTTGAGGCGGAGCATGATCAGCCCATAGCGCCCGTCATACCCGCCGACCGTAGTATCAAGACAGACTGCCGCTTCGCCCCGCCTGGCAAGCGCCGCATCGCTCTGAATGACATTGAGCGGACCGGCCGTAGTCACGGCGCCACCCTTCATCATCACGAGATAATCGGCAAAACGCTCGATATCAGCGATGTCATGGCCGAAGTAAATCATCGGCAATGGAAGCGTTTGCCGCATGCGCTCGAGAAAGGGCAGGATCTCGCATTTGGCGGAGCGGTCGAGCCCAATGAGTGGATCGTCCAGCAAGAGTAGCCGAGGCTGGCCCAACAGCGCACGGCCAAGGGCGAGTCGCTGGCGCTCCGCTCCGGAAAGATCTGATGGCAAACGCTCGAGCAGTGGCGCCAAGGCGAGCAATTCGACCACACCATCAAAATCGATCAGTGCCTGTTCCGATTTGGACGCGTTGTATAAAACGGTGTGTCGTACAGACAAATGAGAAGAGAGAATCGGTAGGCGAAATACAAATGCGACGTGACGAAGATGAGTCGGTCGAAACGTAGTCTCATCCTGCCAAATCTCCCCATCAATCGCACAGAATCCATTCGGCAGGCGCTGGACGCCAGCGATGCAGCGCGCGAGTGTAGTTTTGCCGCACCCGGGCGGACCAAGAATCGCTGTGACGCCTTTGGCTGTACGCTGAATTGCGTATCTAGCAAAATGCTTCCGAGAGAGCCGTTGAAGGCAACTTCGATATAGCCCTTTTTGGCTTCTCTGATGAACCTTAGCATGTGCTGTATCTTCTCAGCTAAGTCAGGAGGCCAATGGCTGCAGTGGAGCTGATCGCCATGCTTCCGACGATCCACTCTATCCCGCGGCAGCACGGGCTTTTCTGCTCGCGTGAGGGCCTAGGGTAGAGGGCGGACTGCAGATTGGTATCAAGACCGGAGTCTTGTTGAGCAGCTCCGCGCCGCTAGGATTGTGGCAATCGGACGTTGCTCGCTGCACTTGCCATTGAGAGGTAAGCGCCCTTCCAGCAGCGCAAGGTTGTCAGTCTGCTTGGCGGGCCGAGCGCATGTTCGAATAGCGCGGCTTGAGAGGCTTGGCGGTAAAGCTGTCCGATCACGCCAGAGCCGAATACTGGCTCGGGGCCAGAACTCGGCATTACGGATCCCACAGCTTCGCGAGCCGATTCGAAGTTTGCGTCCGTCGCCACAATGGTGGCCTTTGCACTCTCAGGTGCGAGTAGCATCAAAGCTAGATCGATCATGATGAATCGAATTAACTTCATTGGAATCCCGGCTCCGCCGCGACCGCTTCCTTCGCGGCAGCTTTATCCTTACCCAGCAATCGGCGTGCCGTTTTAAGGAATACCTGGCCGGCTAGTGGCAAGGGAGGCTTTGCATCGGTCTCCACCCTGCGTCCTAAATCGCCGCATTGTAGGACCTTGGACGTTCGCGTCGCCAACCGCACATGCAGGAGCTATGAGATGGCACCTGAGGGTGAAACCATGCCTCTCGCATTGGAGACGGTGCTTCGGCGAATGTGCGGCCGTAAAACGCGTCAGTGATACACAAGTCGCTGCCTCCGGCTGGCGCACCTTCCGATCTGCGCGAAGGAGAAGGTTGGCAGCCTCTCTTCGAAAAAGCGCTGATATGAGATGATATGCGCTGTCCGCGCGCTCAAAGTGCTTGAATCGCCCGTAACGTCAGGATGTAGGCATTGCGAAGCAAAACGCCATATTGGGAGCCAACATCGGCACACAAGCGCTAAACGGCCGGATCTCTGTTTGATCCCGGTCCTCGCAATGCGTGTTGCGCCTAGCGGGACGATGATTCGGGGCGCCGTTATCATTGCGGCGCCCGGAACAGTGAGCCAGTGGCTGCCGAAGCGCTCGAATCCGGTAAACAGATCAGCCTCGCGGGGCAAAGAAAAACAGTTGAGAGGTTTGGTGAATCAAGAGCGACGAATGGGCTGGACCTGCAATGCGCATCGCTATTCGGCCGTCCTCGCTGCGATCGCGATCGCAGCGACGTGGTGCACAGGATATGCTCGCGCGCGAGATCGTCGGGCCGAGGAAGTCTTGGTGTCGTGCAAACCAGACGTGATCCGCTTCTGTGACCGCTTTACAGGCCCTAACGATGCTGATGTGGCCATGTTTTGTCTTACGGAAAACTTCAAAAACTTACGCCGCGAATGCCGACGCATGATGCCTACCGCCGCCGCGGACAAAAGCGACCGGTCGAGACAATCTCTCAACAGGCGTCCAGTAGGCCTTCATCCAGAGTGAGGCACGGCAGTTGCGAACTCGAACGATAGTGAGGTGTTCAGCCTGACCGGGCCCGGGGTTTGACCAGCTTGGTGGCTGCAAGTTGATCGGACTGAAGGATCAGCCTGCCTCGCGCAGCTCAACTATCTGAGGACTGATCCGTGGATCGATTGGCAGCAGTTGCGCTTCAAACAGCGCTGCAGCCATACGGCGACTTCGAGGCTTACGTGACGTTGCTATGGGTTCGCTGTAACGGGTCCGAACGACAACTGCGTAAGCTGAGGAGGGAATGGCCTGACATATGCAGGAATTCCGTACTGCTCACCAATCTATACCGTTATGGTCGGCGACTAGGTGTTTTTGGGCAGGTAAGCTAAGCGGTAGTGACGGGCAGACGATTCGCCGGAATATTAGCGTTGGAGTTGGTTTCCCTTAGATTCTCAGCTTGGAACTACCTTGGGCTGGACTGCCGGGCTCAAGGTAATAGAGTGCGCTAGGAAAACATCTTTTGTTAGCCGCTGATCGACTTCTCGAGGCAACCGCTTGATGCCATTGCGGCGTTTTCGATGGGCGCTCCAGGGGAGTCGCTTCGCCCGAACGTGGTACTCTTGAAAGAATACACTTCAGAGCTCAGGGCTAAAGGGAAGGCCGTCGATACGAGTCGTTGAAAGGCAGAAAGCTGTTCATGCAGACGCTTCTCCACGGCCTCCCGCTCCGCGCCAAGCAGACCAGTGCCAAGTAATCGACGGCAGCGCCAGATTTCGTTTCGCAACCATCTGATCTCACTTAATGTATCATCAATCGAAGTCATCACTGATATTCGTCCCTGGAGTATCAAGCATGGCGATCGTCTGAGCGGCCGTTGCTTGGCTCCGCATTTCTGCCGAATAGTTGAGCTGAGGACTTACGACTTTCCGCCCGTTGTCCCCGAGCAAGATGTGTGCAACTCTTACCAATCAATATCACCCGACACCGCGCGTGTGACGACTAATCGCGGCGGATTTTCGCGGTTTCACGGCGCCCCGATCGTGTGTCCTGCATAATTTCAGCGCTTCCACAAGCTTGGTTGGCCGACGAGCAGTTAAGTAGATCCGGCGTGCTATAGGCATTCACAATCGCTTACCCGATAACTAATCCATGGGCGAGGTGGAGCTTATCCACAACATGGGAAAGCCATGAGAACGAATTGTGAGGAACGCAAACCAGCCTGAGTGCGATCCACGGCACGCGCCAGCCAATCAAGAAGCGAACGCGGTTGCGATCTTGGTAATACAAGGTAAAATGTCGATGGACGCAGTGTCGAGCCAATTGAGCATTCCACAGACGGTCATTGCCATCGACATCGGCTGTGCACGCCTCAGAAGAGCGATTGAATAGCTTGAATCCCACGCTGCGCCAGGTTTTAGCGTTGTTGATGCGCCACAGATAAAGGTTGGCAGGCGTTGACGTCCCATCGCAAGTGGAGATCACGGCGACGACCTGTTGATTTCCAGTTTTCTTGCCTGCGGGCGATGGCCAGGAAGGCCATTTCGATGGTCGGCACGGGGCGCCTGGCCGGCATCGTCAAGTACAACTTGACGGTTGGAGCCGCGAGATAGCGTGGATGATGGAATGATGCGGGCAATAGGATGTGTCTGACCCAGCCTAGCCACCCCTTAGCTGGTGCAGGGAAAACGCGCTGGGTGAACAGCCAGCTCGCGAGCAAAGTACTCCAGCAGACGGTTCATCTATCCAGAGGCGGCGACAGGCAGCACTGATAGCGGCACGAGCGCTGCGGCGACAGCTTGGGAGGTCTCATGTCCGTTCAGACCAGCCTCGCGAGGGCGCTAGGCGAAAGCGATCGCGCCAGCGACATCGTTGAATTCTCAACGGTGGTGGTCACGCGCGACAAGCAACTGCGCAACGTGGACCATTCGATGTTCCAGCAAAAGGCGGAGGCTGAGTTTCGATCTAAAGTTCTGCCGAGTTTCGAGGAAATCCGCGCCGGAGGGTCGTGGTGTTAGGCTGTCTGCGGCCATTCTGACCGGGATGCGCCGCCTGAATGTCGACAACAATAAGCTGGCAAGCCTCCCCGACGCCTTCAAAAACGGTTCAGGAGTTGGACGCGCGCGGTAACCGCCTGACCCACCTGCCCCGGCTTCCGGCCGGGCTCCAGCGTCTGAACGTCGAGTACAATCAGTTGGCGGACCTGCCCGAGCCTCTCCCGGCCGAGTTCGAATGGCTCAGCGCCAGCCACAACCGGCTGACCAGCCTGCCTGAGGCCGTCTCGCACCAGCTGCTATGGTTCGGTGCCAGCAACAATCTGCTGACCAGCGTGCGCGAGACCCTGCTGACGCACCTAGGCCGTGAGTCGAGCGTTAATCTGGAGAATAATCCGCTCGCCGATTGGGTGCAGGCCGGCCAGGCAACAGCGATGCCGGACACTATGCCGGCCCTCAGGTTTTCTTCTCGATCACCGCTGGAGCGGTGGAAGTTCAGCCGCGGCCGCTACAAGAGGTCGCCGCGGACTGGCTCGAGGGCGAGCCCACGGCAATGGCCACTTGGCAGCACTTCGCCCATGAGGCGGGGGCCGCGGACTATGCACCGCTTCCTCGATGGGCTCCGGGGCACCGTGAACTAACATCATGAGGCGTTCCGCCAGGCGGTCGCCGAAGATCTGCGGCAGGCAGCCTTCAGGCCGCATTTGCGCGAGCAGTATTTCGAGATGGCTTCGGGAGCGAACGCGAGCTGCGAAGATCGCATTACTTTGGTCTGGAACGGCATGCGGACTGCACGCCTGAACGCTGATATCGAGGACGGCGTCTATGACGGGCGACTGGGCGAACTGCTCCAGAACGGCCGCGTCATGTTTCGCTCGGAAGCGCTTGAGGGGATCGCGCGCGAGAGGGCAATTCACTTCGTCGTGCCGATCCCGACGCAGATGTCGATGAGATCGAGGTCTACCTTACCTACCAGACCCGGCTGCGCGACGCGCTGGAGCTGCGGCACACCGCTCCCGACATGCGCTTCATGAACGTCTCTCACGTGACCGAGGGCGATGTGGCCAGGGCCGAGGCATCGGTGCGGGAGCAGGAAGCGGCGGAATTTCCGGACTATTTGGCAGCGTGCTGGCAACCAGGAACGCGTGGTGAGGCGCATCGCACCCCAAGACTATGCTGAAATGCAGGAGCGGCTCGTCGAGGCGATGAGCGTACAGTTTGAAACCCGCTTGAGCGACTGGCCGAGCATGGTCTAACAGGCGACGCCGATGCCGAGCGGGTCCTCGGCGCCCACACACGAGACGAGATCGCCCGCGAGATCAAAGGCGCGGTCATGCATCAGGTGCTCGGAGAATTCGACCTGAAGCTATGAGCGGCTCCCGAAGGAAGACCTCTTCGATCCGCCTAGCCGCTCACCAGCCAAGGCTGCTATCGTTGCTTGGACGGGCCGCCTGCATCAGCCATTGGCGAATGATCTGCCGTCAATTGCCCTCGCGCTGCCCGTGCGCACGATCGTAAGGTGGAGATCCAAGCGAACAGTCGTATACCGCAATTCATGCGTTCGCGTTGCGAACGCCATTGAAGTCAGCGGTCAACGACCACTCATAGGCCGGACGAATAGATGCGGATCAGAGCGAACTTTCAAGTGGCCCTTGTGCAACGTAGGCTATCGATATCCGTTCCCCGCCGACGATCGGACCTTCGCTGCGTCACACTCGAATCCAGATCGCGAAACAGGCTGTAATTCCGTCGGATCCATTGATGCAGCTCGGTGGACCAGTCCTTCTCGTTGCGCAGATATCCAGTGAAGGAAAAGCTAAGCCGGTCTATATATCGTTTGAGGAACAGCGGAAGTGCGGGAATCCGAATCACCCGCTCGTGATCCATCGCTTCCGGTAATTCGCCGCGCAGCACGAATTCATTGTGGACGGTGACCAGCGACGCCCGGCGGAATTCGCCGCCGCAGCATTTCATAAGCGCGAAAGGAGATGCGGTCTGCGCCCGCGACGAAGAGGATGATAGGGGCGACATAGCAGCGCGCCGTCTCCTTCATGAAGCCTATCTCCTCGCACATCTTGAAGAATTCGTCGAAGGCGTGAAAGCCGAGGTCAATTACCTTGGGTACCCGATCGTGGATGATCAGAGGGTCCATCAGCTGCATCTTGCCGTAAGTGTCGATCACATCCGCGGTCTCCGTGATGTTGGGGAGGTAGTCGAGCAATGACGGCTCTTTCAAGTTCACATCGAACGATAGCGTTGCGCCGTTTTTCAGCAGCAAGAACTCGCTCATAGCCCGAGCGATGAGGGTTTTACCGACCTGCGGGCTAGGAGAGCAGATGATGTAGATGGGGGTCGCTAACATAGCCAGCAGATCAATTTCGTTCCGTACGTAGGCCCGACCGGAGCTCGCCGGATATGCCGCTACTTTTCGCCGGCCCGGGTGGCGGACTTGGCCCCCGCCAATTCCGTCAAGTTGATGCGATCGAATTCGCTCCAGACATTTGCCAGCCAGTGCCGGACATAGCCGCGCAGGACGAAGGAGTTGTTCGCAGGTTCATCGTTCCGTCCCTTGTTTGCCACGAAGTCTATGAATGGGATGGATGCGACTTCCACCTGCTCATAGGCCATCTCGTTGAGCTTCGGTATGGTCAGCTCAGTCGCATGTTTGATGCGGTGAAAATAGGAATTATAAGTCGCTTGATCCCACTGGAAGAATTGAGTGTCGTTGATGAAGTTCTTGACGAGGTAGTACTTTGCGCCGCTCATGAAAGTCGCGGTTTCCGCGATCTCGTCTAGCGAAGCGATGGATGATCCCAGGATGTGGAACACGGCGAATGTGATCTGGCCAGACCGTGCCGAGTCCAAAAAGCCGATGTCGCGCAAGGAAGCTAACGCAGAAGACAGTAGTCCTGCGCGAGCATCGATGACAGTGACGGATAGCCCTGAGTTCAAGGTATCGAAGATCTTCATCTGGTCCGCCGTCGTGGTCATGTCGACGATCTCAGTGATCTCGGGATAAAAGCGCTTCAGCGTTCCGCGGGGCGACTCTGTGTCGAATGCGCGTGTTTGCACGTTGTTGACGCTGAAGTAGTCCAGTAGCGTTCGTGATACGGTCGTCTTGCCGACTCCTCCCTTGTCCGCGCCGACCACAATTACAACTGGCTTCACCATAGAAACATCTCCTGAGACACTCGCCATTGCCGCGCGCAAGGTGCGCAATCGGCGCGTCTCTGCTTTGGGCGCGATCATGGCAGAAAGAAGGGGCAATGAACCTTCGATGCTGGAGCTCTGCAACTGATAAACGTTTTCAACATTAAGCGAGTGACGTGGTCCGATGATGCAGGCCTGAGAATGGAAGTAATCACTTGTATTGGTGATCTACGTGAGGTTTGTGGGCAGCTGGAATGCGCGGGCCAAGAATCAACTGTCCGCCTGTGGTGATCGTTGTGATGCCATAGGTTATCTATGGATGCCGTCGCTGCCGCTATCTACTTTTCATGAAGCGACGGAAACTAACGTAGCGTCAGATTGCGAGCTCGGGATGCGACGCGGTGCGACTATGGCTTGGCAGACCACAAAGCCCTGCTGGATTAGATGGTCGTCTCTTCGGCGGAGAGAGAAGCGGCTGGTAAATTCCTGAAAGATGACCCTGAACGACCGAGCTCTCACTCTCACTCTGGTGATGAATGTCGGGATATGCGAAGGCTGAAGCGCGTTGGTGACGCAATAGCAACCATGCATCGCTCTGCGGCGAGATTATCGGGCCACGGAGAACAAGATCGAATCCGGAGCGGGGCGCCGGCGGACGGCGCAGCATCGGTGGGGAAGCGATATCGGGCGTCCGAAAGAAGCGCGCGTCTGGTGGCCGGCACGGCGATCTTTGTCTTGGACACAGAGTTCGCCGAGCGACGTCCTATGGATCGAGAAGGACTTATTGGAATGAACGGTAGCCATGGCGGTGCGTACTCTCGGTGGCCGCTTCCTTGAAGCGGCAGACAGTGTACGCTCCGGTTTTAAAGCGCCCACTTTGATTACCCTGAAGATCCAACCCGGATTGTCGCCTTGTTTAAACGCGTTTGCGCAAAAAGCGGCCTCGAGAGTCACGACGGGTGTGCGATGATCCGGGATCACGACGACCTGCAGGCCGTTCCGCAGCGTGAAGTTTGGTGGTCGATCTGATTTGACCGTGCCGGCAGAGACGCTAGCCTCGTCAGGAAGGTGTAAGTCGGTGCCATTCTCCGTTGTGCGCTCGACCGCCGGGGCGGTGCGCGTCCTCGACTCCGAGGCTTCAGCGGCGGTGCCTGCCGCCTTGCCGGTGACCGAAAGCCGGTTCTTCATGGCATCGCCTTTCGCTCCATAGTTGTCATTATGGTAGAAGATCCGACACGGCACGGAGCCGTGTCTCGTCTTGGCAAACAGTGGAGCGAAAACCGGACCAATCGCCGGCCTCGCGTACGCAACGGCACACAGCGACGTTGCGCACAACGCGTCAGGAGAACTTCGCCCAATGGAGACTTCAGGTCAATCGAGCGCGATATGACGCCGGCACAACACCCGGCAGGCTCGCCCTCACACATCTCGCTCTAGAAGATGAGTAGCTTGACAATATTTCTCATGGACGCGAGCTGGAAGTCGGCGAGCAGCTCCTCGGAGTACACTGCGCCGAAGTAGTCCAGGACGAAGGTGCCAGAATAGCGTAGATTATCGGTCGCGCGGATCAGGTTATCCAGTGCGAGCCTGACCTCACCAAAGTTGATCTGGCCAATCGCTCTTCATGTGGTGCGTGTACGCTCTACATAAAGTCATAGTCATCATCATACGGATCGTTCGCGGGCTTTGCCATACTTTCGGTACACGTGGCATTGCTGCTATTGTCTTCAGTCGCGGCAAGATACAAAGGCGGTTTACCCGCTCGCTGCCATTTGCCTTCTTTGTTCTTCCATTTGTCTTCGTGCTTGGTGGGATCGAGCACCATCATCGAGTCGCTTACCTCAAGAAAGCCCAACGCTGCTGCGCGGGCTTTCGCTTCCGGATTGGAAGAGTGGGAGAGAACAAGCGGTTTGTTACCATCGATCTGGAGCTGATGTTCAAGCAAGATATCGCCCGCGTTATCGACGAGCGGATGAGTAACCCTGAAAGCTGTCGTTGAGGTGATTTGATCTCGCCCAGGAAATTGTTTGCGCCAATCATCGTTGCCCTTGAACAGCTCACTCATGCGACCTCCGGGTTCCGTTCTCAGAAGCCCGACGCTCTTATTCGCGAGCTGATAGCTGAAAAATCGCGCTTTCTCCGAAATAGACTTGGTGCCGAAGCGAAACGCGGTGTCCGCTGTGCGTTGAGCCTTTTGAGACACCCAGCGAGAGTATCTCTGCGGATTAGCAGCAATATCCTCTATGTCTGCTCCATAAAAGTCCACCAGCTTCCTCTCGAATGAAGATCTTGAGATTTCAACGACCGGCGGCTCTTCAACCAGCGCGTATGGCGGAACTGGCGGCGAACTTGCATCAGGAGAGGAGATCGATGGCGCCAAATTCAGACTAGAGAATACATCCGAGAACCTTTGGCGATCCGTGTAGGAGGAAGAGTCATCGGTCGCGCTCGTTCTCATTTCATCGGGCTCGGAAGCACGTTCGCTACTAGATAGATTGATGATGTGCTGAAACATAACACTTTCTATTTGTATCGACGGGGGCTGCGCTGGTTGAGGTTCCGCGTTCATAGTAAGCCCAGCTGTCGGCAAGCTGAGCATCACTTCGCTATTCCGCCCCGCTCTTTATCGCCACGCTATCTTGAACGAGCCAATGCGTGCCGGCCGCCCGCCTGCGGTGCTGGGCTGGCATCGCCGGCCTCCGTCTTGCGTTCAAGGGCGAGGGACAGTCCGAAATTGTTGCGCAGCATCGGGTTTGCGGGTTCCGCTGCGAGAGCTTGGCGGTATAGTTCTTGGGCCTCCTGATGGCGGCCCTCGTGATCGAGAACAACCGCTTTGGCATTCAATGCGCGCAGGTCGCCAGGGGCTGCCAATAATACGCCGTCGAGCACCTCGAGCGCATCATTCGGACGGTTGCCTGCCAGCAGGGCTCGCGCAAGAGGAATCGCCGCATCGATGTTGTTCGGCTGTTGCTTCAATGCATCACGCAGAGCTCCTTCATCAGGATCTTGGCCGAGCGCGTGCGAAATGCGCTCGCGCACCGCAGGGTCGATCTCTTCGCTGTGTGCGAGGTCAGATGTGGACGTCTGCTGTGGTGAAAGGCTATGCTTATCTGGGGCAGCGCAGCCAGCGAGCAGCACACTAGCCAGCATCGCAAGCAGAGCCGGCCGCGGCCCTGGACTGGCGGAGCACAAATACCGGCGGCACCTGATTCTATTTGATCTCATAGGTTAGTCACGAGGAAGCGCTGCCCATTCTTAGTTTGCAGCTGTGAGAAGCGAGGAAGGCGCCTTGGGAAGCTTGACGGATCCAATCGGTTGGACCGTGAAGTCGGCGGCGAGATCTTGATACGATAGAACAGGCAGGTCGATCCCGTTGCGCGTGAGAAAACCGCGTACGAAACGCCGGATATCCATCGACCCAAGGACGACAGGCTGGCTCTTACTTTGCGCGATGGTCGCATGGATCTGACGAAATTGTGCAAGCAGCTTTTCGCTCTGCCATTCATCCAAAACGAGGTATGGGCCGACGGCAGTTTCCCGTACTGCGCCGCGGATGATTTCCTCGCTCTCACGCTCGATGATAAAGGCGACCACGACGCGATGGGCGTTCGCATACCGAAAGCAGATTTGCCGCTTTAAGGTAGCACGAACGTATTCGGTGAGCAGGACGGCGTTTTGCTCGCGTTCGCTCCATTCTGCCAATGCCTCCAGGAGCAAGCGGGTATTGCGGATTGGAATGCCTTCATCGAGCAATCGGCGCAGGACCTCGGCGATCCGGGGGACGGTGGCCGTACGCAGCACCTCCTTCACCAGGTCAGGATATTCCTGCTCCATCCGGGCGAGCAATTGGCGGGTTTCCTGGATACCCACCAGGCGCTGTGCATAGCGTGTCAATGTGGAATGGAGACGTAAGGCAAGAACTTCGCTCAGCCGATGATATCCGATTCCGGCGGCCTTGAGGGCCGCTGCATGCCGTTCTTCGATCCAGACCCGATTCGTTTCCGGGTCTTGCTGAAAGGGGATGCCGCTCAACTCGATGTTGGCCACATCGTCGTTGAGCGCCAGGTGCCCGGGATTGATCACATCGCGCTCAACTGGCACACTATCGACATCCACCCTGAATTGCGACGAGGACAAGCTCTCGCCGATCTGGGCCGGGATGCGCGGAATGGTGATGCCAAGGTCCGCCGAGACGAGCCTTGAAACACGCGAAATGCTCTCTTCCAGCTCGTCTTTGTCGATCGAATCCGTCAGGTTCGGTGCAAGGAACAACGCGATCGGAAGTGCTTCCGCATGCACCGGCTGCTTCTGGGCCGCTGCGGGTGCCGGCGCCGAAGCAGCGACGCTAGCTCCTATTTTAGCGGCAGGCTTGTCGCCTTTGCCGACCTTGACGAAGCTTGCCGCAGCGAACAGGACGGCCAGCACGAAAAACGGGGGCAAAGGAAAGCCGGGAACGAGCCCCATGAATACCAAGACGCAGGCGGCTAGCCTAAGCGCCTGCGTACTTGCGGTAAGTTGGTGAACGATATCGGCGCCGAGTTTGAGCTTGGAGGGCCCGTTGACGCGCGTGACAATGGTCGCAGCGGTAATTGACAGCAGCAACGCCGGAATCTGCGAAATGAGCGCATCACCGATCGTCAAAAGCGTATATTGATGCAGCGCCTCATCGAGCGACATACCTTTTGAGAGCAGACCGATGCTGATTCCGCCCAGCATATTGATGCAGATCACGATTAGCCCGGCGATCGCGTCTCCCTTAACGAACTTCATGGCACCATCCATCGCGCCATGAAGTTGACTCTCTTGCTCCAAGGCGGCACGTCGGCGACGTGCTTCGTGCTGATCGATGTGGCTGTTGCGCAGTTCCGCATCGATCGCCATCTGTTTGCCTGGTAGCGCGTCAAGGGTGAAGCGCGCAGACACCTCTGCGACGCGTTCGGCACCCTTGGCAAGAACCATGAATTGCACCATGGTCACGATCAAGAATATGACGATTCCGACCGCGATATTCCCTGAAATGACGAAGTCGCCGAATGTGTGAATGATGCTGCCGGCGTCGCCCTCGGCAAGGATCAGCCGCGTTGTTGCTATCGTTAGCGCCAGTCGGAATACGGTGGAGATCAGGATGACGCCCGGTAAGGACGAAAAATCAAGCGGTGTGGTGAGATAGAGGGCAACCATCAGCAGCAATATGGCAAACCCAAGATTGAAGCCGATCAGCATGTCGATCACGATGATTGGGATTGGCATGATCATCATGCCGATCGCCAGAAGCAGCATCAAGGCAACCATGAAATCCGGGTGGGCCGGAGCGCGCACGATGAAGTCACGCAAGACGTTGGCCATGATAGATCCCTATTGCTTTTTGATGAGGGCCCTGCCCGCGCGCAGTGACACATAGCGCTGGAAGACCTCGCGAGCCTCGGGCATGCGGCCAGCGTGACGCAGGGCGTGGCTGCGCAACAGGGTCATCGGTATGCGGGAAGAGGGTTGCGTATCGAGTGCGTCCAGCCGGTCCAACACGTGGAGTGCTTCGTCGCCAAGGCCCTCGGAGATTAGCGTGTAAGCTAGGATGCGGAGTAAACCGACGTCGTTGGAATGCTCGCGAGCTGCAATTCGCAACAGAGCTAGACTCTGTGCGCTCTGCCCGCACGCGAGATGTACATACGAGAGCGCACAAAGCAGGTCGCGCTCCGGCCCGGAGATCGACAGAATATCGCCGGATTTGGAGACTTCTGGCTCCAGGGGAGCGGGCACATGCTGCAATCCATCAGGATCGGCCATGGCTAGCCCTTGATTAAGCTGTTTTGATTTTGCCGGAGCATTAATAGCCGCTGTAGTTCCTGCTGCAGGATTGCCAAACATTCTCGCGCCGTTTTGTCATTCGGCGTCGCCTCCAACGTTCGCGTCAAGCGCTCCAGAAGAACACCATGCTTGTCGGCGCGCAGTACGTCCGGATGACGGAGGCGTGGAACGACGAAGGAGAGTAGTCCGCGGGACAGATTGGGACCATAGAGCGAAGCCAATACCGCGCGCGGATCTAGCTCATTTGCCCCTGCTTCGCTTTCGAATAGAGTGACGCGCTGGATGGCGCCGACGGAGTTGACCTCGAGCGCCGCTTCGCTCGCACCATCAATTGGCAGATCATGCGTAACCGCATCCCGCCACGACGCGCGCTTCGTGCCGCTATCCGCATGGACGCCTCCGACTTCGAGTTTATCACCTCGCGAGGGAGGCGAGCCGATGACCGGTGCGTGCTGGCCCGCATCTAATCCCTGCGATGAGGTGCCGGGCCCTACAGAGTGCTGGGGCAGCCTAGCCATCGCCTTCTCCTTCTTTCTTGCAGGGTAGAGACTTTAATATGGCAAAGCAGCAGATCGGCCGTTGCGACTGAGCAGAACACGTCCATCCTCAATTCGATCAACGGTCCATCCATTACTTAAGAGCGCGCCGACGAAATACTTCTGTCCGGCAATAAGCAGATAAGGTTCGCTTCCGCGCCAGACGGCTTGGACAGCAATCGAAGACGGCATCTTCTCCTCTTTCACCGTGACAGCATTCACAAGGGTCGTGGTACCGTTGGTTTGGCGATCGAACCATTGCTGGATTTCTTTCCATTTTGCGACGAGGTTCGGCGCAATTGTGCCTTCCGCGGTCACAACGCCGGGGCCGCGCCCGATCTTAACGTCAAGAAGGCCCGCTCGTTCGATTTCTTGCCGCAGCGATACGGCCATTTCATCAGCAGCTCTCGGATCGAAATGATCGACGGTTGGCTTAGTGGCAATCTCGACGGCGCGCGACGACTGGGTACTTGGCACCACCGCCCTATCGCCGGGGGAGAGGATAATTGAGACGGTGCCGATCACGACAGAGCTGAGCAGAACCAGGCTGAGTGCGATGATCGAGCTGCGAGAGCGCTTGCTCGAAGCAACTGGCTGGACATCCTCTGTCGACCAGCGGATGGACATCGCACCAGCATGAATGACCGCGGGTAGGGGCACTCTGACGCTCTCACCTGAAGTGATGCTCGCGAGGCCGTCTATGCTGATATTGGCGGCGAGCGCCTCGACTTCAATCGAATCGCGCTGCGCGATGATCCGAAGGTGATGCGGTTCAAGCCCTTGTTCAACGAAGATCATGTCGGCATCGAGGCCGCTGCCAACAATGCTTTCGCCGCCCGCTGCCTTTCCCTTGAGCCCGGTATAGAGCCCCGAAAGCACCTCGAACTCGAGCGAAACAGAGTCGTTCACGATAACCTCCTGAATAACGAGAGAAGCCGTACGGCAGTGCCGTACGGCTCATCCAGATTTCGTCATTCACAGCGCGGCGACGGTAGCAACGCGGTGAGCCACCCGTCTTGCAGAACTACTGAACGCGCTCGTCGGCGACCTTCTTCTCGGACGAGAGTTCGGTCGTGATTCGACGCATTGCCACGGCCTGGGCCTGAACTTTCTGGCTAACACGCTCGAATTCAGCCATCTGGTTCTGGAAGCCCGTATCGCCCGTCGGCTGGGCACCAGCAGCGCCGCCATTTCCGCCAACATTGTCAACTGCCATGTCTACTTACCTTTCTGTTAGGATAACCTTGGTTCTGACTTGTTACGAGTTGTGGGCCGGCGAGATGATCGCAGGAATCGAAAGGAACATGGGCGTACCGCCGAGCGTGCTGAGCCCAAGGTTCAGCTCCGGGCTCTTGCTGAGAGTATCTGACTTGGGTTGTACCTCGCTCTTGTCGCCGGCGTCTTTGTCGTCTGCGGCCTTATAGTGGTTACCCTCGTCGGGCACCGAGGTGTGGACCACCTTGTCAAAGACCTTGTCCACGGTCCCGCCCAGTGCCGAACCAATGGCCGCTCCGGCAGGACCGCCAAGGTATCCGCCGGCAGCGCTTCCGATCATTTCTCCGATCATCGCATTCTCCTATCCTCGTCTTGTTGCGCTCAATAGACGACTGCTCGCCTAGATTTCAGCGGCCTCATGCTAGGGGCGCTAGCTTTCGAAAAGCTGACGAGCCTCATGTTGAGGCGAGTGGGTTGATCTTTTGCGGCAGCCTTGCATCTGCTCGCAATCACCGGCTCGCCCGGGCGTTCCCAGCCCCGCCTATAATCGGCTTGGCTCAAGGCCGGGTTGGATGGTGCTTAGCTGCGCGTTCAGGAATGAGTTTACCTTGCGGACCCTGCACAGGCGCGTGGCCTGCCGGATAGAGCGCGGAAGCGGGATAAGGTCATAGAGTTGTGCGGGTCTCAGTCCGCGCTTGACTCGCTTGGCTAACATGGGCGGCTTGCGAAAAATCAGGTTCCGTGAAGATCCTAATGCCGGAGAGACTGGTGCGCGCGCGTGCTCAACCGATCGATCGCTGCTCGCAGATGATGTGCACGACCGGCGGGAGCGCTGATTGCGCGGGGAGGATGAGATGACTGGTTGATGACCGGCAGACGTGGCGTATCGCGAAGACATAGGGGCACATCTGGTACCAGACGATTCTTGCGGACAGGTGCGTTGAAGCTTGCGATACAGCTTAGCGAAGGATGCGTCTCGCACATGCGATCGATGTCAAAGTGCGTGCGGCTTCGCTCGCTCATCGTCGTCAGCTTTTCGACAGGTATTCGGGCTACAGTCTTTGTGAGTTAAATGCGGTGATGTGATCGTGCGGTTACCGTGGTGCGGCGAGAGGAAGATCTCATTAGGGCTGGTGGTTCTGGCAAGAGAAGCAGTCGTTCGTTCGGATGAGCTAATGGTGCGTTCTCATGCAAATCGAAGCTGCGTACCTTGGTTGACTATGCGTAGCGCTCGCAGTTTTACAGATTTCGTCTATGCAACAGGAGTAAACTAAATGCCGTATCTTCCCGTGGCCGGTCTTCCGGTGGTGGGCGCGCCCGACTCGATGAATGGAGTGGTGCCAGAAGGCGCGGTTGTCACTCCCGCCTTCAACGCCTTGTTGGGACAGTATGCTCCGGCGAGCTACCAGTACCTACCGGTGGCCTCACCAGCCCTCGTCAGTTCGGTCGCCGTTCCCGTCGTCGTGACGCCAGCCGTCGTTACGACCCAAGCGTACATGATGGCGCCTCCTCCTCCCACCATGCTGATGAGCCAGCTGAATCAAAATTCTGAGCCTGCTGTGGATCCGGTGTGGACGCATGAGGTCAAGGATGGCAAGGCCACGATCAACCTTGGGGACAAGTACACGATTACGGCCAATGAAAAGGATGGCACCTGGACAGTTCGCAACAACCAGACTGGTCATGTCACGGTAATTCATGGCGATCCCCACGTTGATGCCGACGGAGACGGCAAAGATGACTTCGATTTCAAGAAGGATATGACGTTTCAGCTCGACGACGGCACGAAAATTACTGTCAATAACGTCGACTACGGTAATGGTGAGGCCATCTCTTCAAAGCTTACCATTACGAACGGCCATAACGCGATGGTTGTCGAGGGGCTCGGCGACGACAAGGATGGCAAAAACAATCTAAGGGTGACGCAGTCCAATGCTGGTATGACGCTTGACGAGCTGACGTCCGATGGTGCCCAAACGATCCATGAGAGTGGCCAAGGCTGGGTCGATGGGGCCGGACGCGCGGTGAATCAGGCGAGCATCGATGCAGGCGAACAAGGGCGCGGGCCTGGTAACTACCAGTATGCAAGCGCAGCGCCTGCCTCTACCGCCCCCGTCTTCTTCGTTCCTCCGCCGCCGCCGCCTCTTGCGATGGTGCCTGTTGCGGCCGCCCAGGCACCGACGCAGTCGTCTCAGCCGGCGCCAGTCTGGTCGCATGAGGTCAGGGGCAGCAGGGCCGAGATCAAGCTTGGTGATAAGTATTCGATGCTGGTGGACGAACGTGACGGAACGGTGCTCATTCGCAACAATCAAACGGGCAAGATCACAGCGATCCACGGCGACCCCCACGTCGATGCCGACGGTGACGGCAAGATCGATTTTGACTTCAAAAAGAACATGACCTTCCAGCTCGACGACGGCACGAAAATTACCATCGACACCGTTGATATCGGCAACGGCAAAACGATGGCATCGAAGCTGACCATTACCAACGGCGACAATGCCATGGTCGTCGAAGGTCTTGGAGACCGCTTCGACGGTAAGAACAACCTTAAGGTGACGCAGTCAAATGCGGGCCGTACGCTTGATCAGCTGACTTCGGATGGAGCCCAGACGATTTATGAACAACCAGGCTCGGGCTGGGTCGATCGGTCTGGACGCCAGGTTAACCAGGCGATCATCGACAGCAATGAGAATCCAGGCACACCGTCGGACGCTTGAGTTGGCCGCAAGCCTGGCGAAGCGTTCTCAGCTTGTGGGTAAGTCACTGAAGCGGGCGTTAGCGCCCGCTTTTCGTGTTCGGCGAGGCAGATGAAGATAGTAGGTGCGGCGGCGTATCGATCTGGATCGCCGCTCTCATCTCGCGATCGGGGCTGTCTAAGCTTGGGCGCCAATCGTACCGACAGACCCGCCATGACCTCACTGATCAGGTACCCGCAACATTTTTCGATGCTGGTCTCAGCGGTCCAGGAGCTGTGCTGGTATGCGCGCAGCGAGCGCCAAAGCTGCCGACTTTATGATCTCAGAGGGTCTCTCTGACGCCCAATTTCGCGGGCGGCTCCAGAACCGATCTAGGACAGCCAGCTGACGGAATTGATCATCAATGGGGAAGCGGTTGGTTCCGCTTGAAACCTGCTGACTGAAAAGCACTCGATGAATCCGCATCGAAGAGTGTGGCGTATGCCCGCCTAGCTAGACGCTGCGGCGTCTTCCGAGAGTTCCCAGTGCGATCGGATTGCGACCGGCCGCACCGCCAACCTGGAGGACCACCTAAGACGCGTCTAGCGGCTGGTTTGCCAAGTCGGCTGCTTCGCCCGGTCGTTCTCGGTTCGGCTTGCCTTCCGAAGAGTCTTCCCTGTGCGCGTCTGATAATCCGGGCCTTCACCCATCATCTAGCTCGCTCATAGCGTCATCCATATCTGACTGGGAATCGCTTATGACCTGGGTGGCGACGGCAACCAGAGCCTTTTCGAAGGCTCGCTGCAACAATGCTGCGGGCGAGTTGTCGCCGCCGTTCGCGGCGTTGTCGGTGTTTGTGCCAGCTTCTGGCGCCGTTGCTGCGATATCGGCTGTGCCTGTGTCCATGTCATAAAACCCAGATAGCGGCGGCGCCGCGAGATGACCTATTCCCGCCGTTCTAGCAGGGACAGCTTGCAAGAAGCTGACGAAGAGTGAGGCTGGATTAATGCTGTGATTCCTGCGCTCAGTGATCTCGGGTGGCTCCGCGCCTTTGGAGTTTGATGCGCAAAGGACGGTGCCGGTTCGAATCATTCGGCCGCTGTTGTCTCCAGGAACATCGGCGCGCATCGGTCCGGCTCCAGGCGCGACTGAGGGCCAGTGGATCGGATGGGCATCTGCGCTCGGCTGCCGTAGAGAGCTGGCCTCTGTCTCACGATACGAGCTAAAAAGCTATCGACGGAGGTGCGCCTTGCCCGACTTCTGAAACAGGCCATCGCGTGCAAGTGGCTGCTTTGGCCCGGCTGCAAAAAGGAGATGAGAGACCTTGGGGTGCCGAACAGAGTTTTCGCGGATCAATCCGTCGATCTCTGATGATCATGCTTTGGATGATCCGCGGGCATACGTCACTGAGAGCTGTTATCAGCAGGCCGTTACCGCCGGATGCTAGAGTCCTCGTTTTGCGAATGATCAATCGTTCGCCAAGGAACGGCGGACAAGCGGCAGAGCAAGCACTTCGATGTTGAAGGTGCTCAGGGGGTCGGTCATACCCTGACTCTCCTGATCCGGAACGCCCTTACCCTCATCTCGACGGCATGAACGTCTCGCGGTGCTCTTAAATCGCACCGTACTCGCGGGTCCGGCGCGCCAGACCTGATTTCGCAGCTAAATTGCGATGTTCTTCTCCGCGGGCCATTGTGTTCTCAGCGAACCATTGAGAACTGTTTCACGCATTCGGCTCGCGCGGTCTTTGATTTGGCCGCTACCCCTCGCGAGCTGGTCTGGCACTTAGGAGTGGCCGGAAAAGAGAAGGGTGGCCGCGAATACCCGCCGGCAAGCTCGCCTCTTACCAGGTGTCCTGCGATCTCTGAGTCTTTGTCGGCCCCGCGGAGATCGCCCTTCCGTTGCACGGCTGCAGCCGTTAGGGGATGGGCGGATCTTCCGCATCTAGAGGTTGGTCTTGCCCTCCCTCTTCAGGCCAAAGGGTCGGATCTAGCGAAGGTGTGAGACGAATGAAGTCCTCCTCTCTCCATTCGGCCGTATGAGGCACGCCGAGAATGGCGAAAACTGTTGTCGGGTTGTCTTTGCTTGGCTTCACTCCGCTGCGCTCCAGCATGTCCATCTGAGCGCCGGTGGCTGTTTGAGGCGTAAACACCCAATAGTCCTTGGCGAGATGTCCGTCCCACATACGGAACTCGGAAAGTTCTGGCGGAGCTGCGGAAGACCCAGGTTGGGCCGGTCCCGCCTGCAATGGCCGGGCATGGGAGGGGCCGGCGTGCGACGGCTCACCCTGAAAAGGGGCGGTGTGCGATGGTCCTGCATGCGATGGGCCCGCTTGTGGCTCACTGTGCCGTGGCTCGGCATCAGACGGGTCGACATCCAGATTCTGCCATATCAGATCTTGATCGAAGCCGGGATGTTCCTCGATCGCCTGAGCGATGGTCTGCGGCGAGAGATGCTGCCGGCCGTTTTCCGGCTCAGGCGCGGCGACAGCCGCAGGCGCGGCATTTAGATTATCCTGCCAACCCGAGTCTGGCGAATGGGGATGCGCTAAATCTTCGTAAGGCGGATACAGGTGTCCGGTATCAAAGTATGGAGAGTAGGGATGGCCCGCGTCCAGATAGGGTGAATAAGCCTCGCCCTGCAGCAGTGGATGGGCGACGCCCTGCGCCAAAGCGGGAGCCTGTGCGTCGCTGAGCTGCCGGTCGAATTCGGTTGCATCTGAAGCCGTCCGTGCTGCGTCGGGCTCCGGGCTCGTATTCGCCGGGGCGACTGCATTGAAATCCACCCTGTTCCTCCTTCCAACTGATGACGCGCATCGAGTTCCGCGAAGCCTCGGCTAGCTCGGAAGCACACGTGCGGAGGCCCACATTGATTTTTAATACTCGCGCCGCCTGCAAAGACAGCACTACCTAATTTCCCTTGAGCGCCTGGTCTCTGATCCCTCTATCAGGGTTGCCCCAAGCAAGGCAGCCGTCCAGACCTCGCAGGCTCATGCTGGGGACCGTAGCTTTCGAAAAGCTGACGATCGGATGAATATAGGCGTACGCCGGACGGACCGACTTTGCTCGGAGCGGTTTTGCATCTTCGACCTCACTTCTGGCCTGGACCGGTTTCGCGCAAAGTGCCCTCATGGTGCGGCGTTTCGGGAGAACCTTCCGGCCGCCCGTCTCGCAAGACCGTGCTCGAGGAACCGCGAAACAACATCAAAACCGACTCGCGTTGTGGCCTCTCGGCTGCGACGGGGCCGCGCCGGGCCTGCGCTTCCGCCACAAGGCCTTTAAGGGTCTGGTCCACCAGCGCAACAAATCGGGGTGGGCCAGAAGCAAGGATGAGGCCCTCTCCCGGAGCCGGTTTCACGATATAGCGCTCATCCGAGATGTTGAGCGCGTCGAGCGCGGAGGTGAACGCATCGAAGCTGATCGGGTTCAATACGATGAGCCGGCTTTGCGCCTCGTGGGCGGCGGAGATGTAAAGGACGAGCCCGTCGTAATACCACTGAAGATTGTACAGGTTAGTCAAACGATCAAGGAATTCTCGTGGCGGCAGGTCCGGCATTCGTCCGCGAATCCGGCCCTTGACCTCGGCGCTGACATTGACCCTGATATTGAGATTGTTGCCGAACTCCTGCAGCGCCGCAGGAAGATCCTGATCGAGAACAGTGTAGCTATAAGGGGCGGACGGCAGCGAAAGGGATGCAGCAGACGAGCGCATTATCCCGATACAGACAAAAACGCCGGCACAAAAAATTCTTTTTAGAATATGTACGATCGTGGATCGCGCGAGCATTCCCGGACGCCTTCCGCTCATCATCAAGTTGGAGTTTGGTCCTAGCTTGAAAGCGAAAAGTGATCTTTAGATGACGTAGTCAGACCGATCTCCGTCAGGTTTTCGTCAGCTCGCCAGCCTATGAACTTGATCGGTTCATCGGTTAACGCCTAGGTCTCACCACACGAGCACAATGACTCATTCCATGTTGTTAGGCGCAACGCCGATCTCTCCCAGTCCTGCCGACTGTCTTTCCAGTGCCTGCTCGCCCGCAGCTGCTGGCGAGCAGGCGGGCTTTGAGCAGTCCCTAGCGCAAGTATCTGCAAATCAGGGATCTGCTCTCCCGCCTGCGGATCGGCCCGTAGCGGCTTCGCCGATATTGGAGGTCCAGCGCACGAATGTGCTGGCAAGTCCGCCGGGTGACCGAATCCTCCAAACCCTTTCCAGTATGTACCAGGGCCGCGCCGTTCCTCCGGCGGTTGCGTCGGCTGCCGTGACTAATGTACAGCCTGGACCGGCTACGCAGCCGCTTTTGCAGACGGATAACGTCGGTGCACATGCGGATGTTAAACCGGTTGGAGCCGATTTTGAGTCGATGATGACGAATCTGCGAGACGTATACAGGGACGTTATTCAGGTTTCCCTCGTCTCTAAGGGCACCAGCGCTGTCAGCTCGTCGCTAAACAAGCTGCTATCGGCCGGCTGAATAAGCTGATGACTGGCGATATGAAGAGGGCTAGCTGTGGCGGCCGTCAATCGTGGCGGCGGCTTCGCGTGTGTCTCGCGATGCCCCTTCTCCTCTCGCTGATCGGCTGTAAGGCTGATCTCTACACCAAAATTCAGGAGCGCGAGGCTAATGAGATGCTCGCGCTTCTCCTTAGCAAGGGCGTTGATGCTGTCCGTGTTGTCGCCAAGGACGGGACCAGTACAATCCAGGTCGAGGAAAAGCAGCTCGCTTATTCGATTGACCTGCTAAATGTCGAAGGGTTGCCGCGCCAATCCTTCAAGAATCTCGGCGAGGTGTTCAAGGGATCGGGCCTCGTTGCCTCGCCGATCGAGGAGCGGGCACGTTACGTTTATGCTCTAAGCGAAGAATTGTCGCGCACGATCAGCGATATAGATGGCGTCCTTTCAGCACGCGTCCACGTCGTTCTGCCGAAGAACGACTTGTTGCGACAAGATGCGACCCCGTCCTCCGCCTCGGTCTTCATTCGCCATGGCTCCAGCGCGAAGCTCTCGGCACTGTTGCCGCAGATCAAGATGCTCGTCGCAAACAGCATTGAAGGCCTGTCCTATGACAAGGTCGCGGTCGTCTTCGTGCCGGTCGAGCGCGCTACAATCGAGCAGTCTGCCGCGCCGGTAGTTCCTGCGGCTCAGTCAGCAAGAGCGGGCTCAGCCCCGTTACTTGCGCTTGCTGTGGGAGGCGCCGGAGCGCTATTCGGCATCGTATCTTGCGTATTGCTGGGCCCGCGCATGCGTCAGTTTGGACGATCATCGCGCAAGCTGAGCGTGTTTGGTAGGGGCTCGCGTGTGTCTGCTGAGCAGGAGTCGGACAAAAAGTTGATTGCTGATGCGACATAGTCTGGACGCTCATGTCGGCATCAATGTCATCCACAAAACCCAATCGTTCGTTCACGCTCCCAGCCGATCGGCTGCGCGAGCTTGCTGCCTCGGTCGATCCCGGTCGTTTTGCTGGGCTTCTTGACCCGCTGCTTTCGCCTTCCACGTTGGCTCGGCTACAGCAGAGTTCCAGGCTGCAGCCAAGGCTCGCCGAACTGCTGCTGGGCGGCAAGGTCGAGGTGAGCTGCGCCGATTGGAACGAAGATGCTCTCCTGGGGCATGAGCCGCGGCGGGCTGCGCTGCTCGCGGGCAGCATCTGGCATGCACGCTCTATCCTCAAGCTGGTTTCCAGGCACGATCTGCCGATATTGGTGGAGTTGATCGGTGCCGAAGCGCATGCTTTCGCAGTCCGGCATTTATCCAGTGCCGTCGCAACGACCCCGATCGTCGATCCAGAGCAATTGTCGCGACAGATCGAATATGACGGGCACGCTTGTCTCGGCGCCTGGCTCGAAGAGACTTCATCGCTTGGTCGTATCCGCGTGCTTCTACGCTTGCCTGTTGGGACGGCCGCCGAGAGTCCAACTGCTGAACACCGTAGCGCAGCAGGCCCGCTGCTTTCCCTCGTCATGGCGCATTTGCGTGCAGAGGCTGCCGGAGCATGACGGCCGATGATCCCGCATCACCCGCGGCCCCGCAGATTCGGCCACTTGGACCGCTGATCCCAGCTGCGCAGCTTGAGATCTGGCACGATGCCGTACGGGCGCGAGCCGCTGCCGAGCGGCATCTGCAGCGGGTTCGCGGGTGGGCACGCCAGGCTTATGAGCGGGAACGGGCGCGGGGCCGCGCCGAGGGTGCAAAGGCTGGCGCAGAGGAAATGGCGCGGCTGATTGCGCAGGCGACTTGTGAACTGGCCCAGCGCAAGGCGGCTCTGGAGCGGGAATTGCCGCAACTGGTCTTCGAGATCGTTCGCGATCTGCTTGGCGCGTTTGACCCCGGTGAGCTGCTGGTCCACGGCGTTCGTCATGCCATCGAGCAAAGATATAAGAACACGGAGGTTTGCCTCCACGTCTCCCCACTGAAGGCCGACCTGCTAGCCAGTGAGTTCAAGGACTATGACGGACTTGAGGGCCGGCCGAAGGTCAGGATTGAGGCGGATCCGGCGCTGAGTGCGGACCAATGTGTCTTGTGGAGCGAGTTTGGCAATGTCGATCTTGGACTTGCCGCGCAGCTGCGCGCGCTGCGTCTCGGGTTTGGCTTGTCAGAGGAAGCTGAATCGTGACCGGGCAACGAGCGACCCATGATGCCGAGGCCGCAGAAGGAAGTGTAGAGGCCGCACTCTCGTCCTTGAGATCTTCCGCCAGGCACATCGATACACGCGCCGTCCGCGGCCGGATCACGCGGGCGGTGGGCACGCTGCTGCACGCCGTCTTGCCGGAGGCCCGGGTCGGAGAGCTATGCCTATTGCAGGATCCTCGTAGCGGATGGTCGCTCGAGGCGGAGGTGATCGGCCTGTTGCCGGACGGGGTGTTACTCACGCCCATCGGGGACATGGTGGGGCTGTCCAATCGTGCGGAGGTGGTGACGACCGGGCGAATGCAGGAAGTGGCTGTCGGCCCCGGTTTGCTCGGCCGCGTCATCGACAGTTTTGGCCGACCGCTCGACGGCAAGGGCCCGATAAAAGCCGGCGAAGCCAGACCGCTGCGCGGCAGGGCGCCCAATCCGATGAAACGGCGCGGAATTGAACAGCCGTTCCCGCTAGGCGTTCGTGTCCTGGATGGCCTTCTGACATGTGGAGAAGGTCAGCGGATCGGAATCTATGGTGATGCGGGTTGCGGCAAGTCGACGCTGATGTCGCAAATCGTAAGAGGCGCGGCGGCCGACGTCACCATCGTTGCGCTGATCGGTGAGCGCGGTCGAGAGGTGCGTGAATTCATCGAACGTCATCTTGGCGAAGCCCTTCACCGTTCCGTCGTTGTGGTGGAGACCTCCGACCGTTCGGCGATGGAGCGGGCCCAATGCGCCCACATGGCGACAGCACTGGCGGAATATTTTCGTGATCAGGGCCTTCGCGTCGTTTTGATGATGGATTCTTTGACGCGCTTTAGCCGCGCCATGCGTGAAATCGGCCTCGCCGCAGGAGAGCCGCCGACCCGGCGCGGATTTCCGCCCTCCGTTTTTGCGCTGTTGCCGGGCTTGTTGGAGCGCGCCGGCATGGGCGAGCATGGCTCCATTACGGCCTTCTATACGGTGCTTGTCGAGGGTGATGGCACGGGCGATCCAATAGCGGAAGAATCACGCGGCATCCTTGATGGCCACATTATTCTGTCCCGCGCGCTGGCCTCTCGAGAGCATTTTCCGGCTATCGATGTGCTGTCTAGCCGCAGCCGTGTCATGGATGCGATCGTGTCGGTGCCGCATCGCAAGGCCGCATCCTTCTTCCGTGATCTGCTCTCACGCTACGCTGAGGCCGAGTTCTTGATCAAGGTCGGTGAATACAAGCAAGGTTCTGATCCGTTGACCGATCGAGCAATCGCCTCGATCGAGCAGCTGCGGGCCTTTTTGCGCCAGGGGCAGGGTGAGGCGTGCAGCTTTGAGGAGACGGTCGCATGGATATCGCGTCTGACGGCCTAAGTCCCGTTCACGCCTCAAAGCTGCGGCTGGTAAAGGACATGCGGGAACGAAGCGCCCTTCGTGAATTGTCCAACATGGAAGCCAAGCGCCACCTCGCGATTCAAGCTGTCCAACAAGCGTGCGAGCATCTTGCACATGCCGAAGAGCGCCGCGCAAAGGTCGAGGCGGAGCTCTATCGGGAGATGCTAGCGGCCGATGCGATATCTGTATGCGAACTGCAGCGACGCTATCATCTCATCATCGGGCGACTCACAGACGAGATCACAGCGGCGCAGTGCGTTCTTGACAAGGCCCGTGCTGCCCAAGAGCAAGCTGAGGCTGCGGCTCTTGAGGCCCGAGCCGTTTGGACCAAGCGTTCAGCGGCGAGCCAGAAATGGCGTGAGATCGATCACGACGTTCGGCGCATCACGAATGCACATTTCGAGGCTGCCGCCGAAATCGAAGCCGATGATGAAGTCTTGCTCCGCTACCGGCGAGGCCGATCAGGGCAGACGGGAGGTGAGCCAACATGATTGCAGATCCTCTCCCGCGCGAGCTAGGGGCCTGCGACGCGGAAGCCGCATCCGCGCCATATCGGCCGGCTGAACGCGCAGCCTTCACGCCGACGCTGATCCTCTCGCACGCCGTGACCTCGTGGCTTAACGAGATCGCAGCGTTGCGTGCGCCTCTGCAAACCCTCCTCGGCGAGAAGCCGCTATCTGTGCGCGTGAGCCGAACCGTCTGGCAGGCGGAGCCGGCTGCGACGTCGATGCTTGATTGCGTCTTCGAAGTAAATGGTGAAACCCTGATCCTGTCCTTGCCAGTTGCGCTTGCGGAAGCGCTGATTGGGACCTTGCAGGATGGCCTTACCTTACCTTCTGAGCCGACGCGTTCGCTGGTCCTGGAACTTGCGCTGGAACCCTTGCTGGCTCCGCTGGAAAGAATGACGCAGCGCAATCTGCAGCTTGTTCGCACCGAGGAAGCGCCGAATACGAGGCCTTATCTTGAATTTGACGTCGCCTTTGGTGAGCTCGCCAGCAAGGCGCGGCTGCTTCTATTCTCGCCGCTTGACGGTCCCGTTCCGCCGGCCTTCACCGCCCTCGGCGAGCTGCTCGGCCGATTACCGCGACAGACGGCCAAGCTGCCTTCCGAACTCCCGGTCATCGTTGCAGGCCAAGTCGGTTCGCTTCGCGTCGCGATCGGCGTTCTTCGCCGAGCAGAGCAAGGCGACGCGCTGCTCCCGGACGTAATTCCACTCGCGCGAGGACAGATCATTCTCGCTGCAGACCGATTGTGGGCCCCTGCAGAGATTGGCGGCGACAAGCTGGTGCTGCGAGGACCATTCCGCTTGCGATCCCACCCCCTAACGAGTGAAGATATAATGCCCCAAAACCAGGTGCAACAGCAGCCTCCGTCAGAGGCGGATATCGACAGCATCGAGATCACACTCATATTCGAATGTGGCCGCTGGCCGATGCCCTTGGGAACCTTGCGAACCCTCAACGAAGGCCACGTGTTCGAACTTGGCCGGCCTCTGGATGGGCCGGTTGATATCCTTGCCAACGGCCAACGTATCGGCCAGGGCGACATCGTGCGGATCGGGGACGAGCTGGCCGTCAGGCTGCGCGGCAGGTTGGCGCTTAATGACTGAGGTTCAACCCAGCATCCTTGCGCTTCTTGCGATTACCGTCGGCCTTGGCCTGCTGGCCTTTGCTGTCGTGACAACGACCGCCTTTATCAAGGTCTCCGTTGTTCTCTTCCTCGTGCGCAATGCGCTGGGGACTCAATCGATACCGCCGAACATCGTCCTCTACGGAGCGGCACTGATCCTGACCGTCTTCATCAGCGCTCCGGTCTTCGAGCAGACCTATAACCGCTTTACCGATCCGCAACTTCGCTACCAAAGTTTCGATGACTGGGTGACGGCCGCCAAGGAGGGACAGGAGCCGCTCCGAGCTCATCTGAAGAAATTCACTAATGAAGAGCAACGCCGCTTCTTCCTGTCCTCAACGGAACACGTCTGGTCGGAGGACATGCGCGGCAGCGTCACGGCAGATGATTTTGCGATTCTCGTGCCGTCGTTTTTGATCTCCGAACTCAAGCGTGGATTCGAAATCGGTTTTCTTCTCTATCTTCCCTTCATCACGATCGATCTCATTGTAACGACGATTTTGATGGCCATGGGTATGTCGATGGTATCCCCCACGGTGATATCTGTCCCCTTCAAGCTCTTTTTGTTCGTCACGATCGACGGCTGGTCACGTCTCATGCACGGGCTGGTATTAAGCTACACGACCCCAGGAGGTTGACCATGAACGAAGCCAGTATCCTTACGCACCTGAGTCAATCGCTCGTGCTCTTCATGATCTGGGTTCTGCCGCCGCTGCTCGCAGCTCTCATCTCTGGACTGATCATTGGCCTCATCCAGGCGGCAACTCAGCTCCAGGATCAAACCTTGCCACTGACAGTCAAGCTTCTGGTTGTTGTAGCCGTGCTCGCCGGGTTTTCTCCCGTGCTCAGCGCTCCTCTGATCGACCAGGCCGAGCACATCTTCAGCGAGTTTCCAGCACTCACCGCAAGATATTAGCAGAGCTTGGATGGCTGGCCTGTCACCCGCGGAGGCGCAAGCTCTCGTTCAGGGCACGATCGAGCTCGTCGCCGCAACCGGCCTGAGTGCGGCCCGCGCCCTCGGCATCATGCTGGTGCTTCCGGTCTTCACCCGGCCGCGCATCAGCGGTCTGGTTCGGGGAAGCCTTACGATTGCGATCGGCCTACCGTGCCTCGCTCAGATCAAGCTCGGTCTGCAGACCCTGGACCCGAACACGCGCCTAGTCAGCGTTATCATGCTTGGCCTGAAGGAGGTGTTCGTCGGTCTTATGCTCGGCATCCTGCTCAGTATTCCACTATGGAGCATACAGGCAGTCGGCGACATCATCGATACTCAACGAGGAATTTCGAGCCAAGTTGCGGGGGAGGATCCCGCGACGCACAGCCAAGCGTCCGGGACCGGGCTTTTTCTCGGCGTTACGGCAGTTACGATCTTCGTACTGGTCGGCGGGCTGCAGACCATGGTGAGCGGCCTTTATGGCAGCTACCTAGTGTGGCCTGTCTATCAGTTTCTGCCTGCCGTGACAGCGCAGGGTGCAATGGAATGTCTGGCCCTTCTCGATCGCATCATGATGACGACCTTGTTAGTTGCCGGGCCGGTGCTGGCCCTGCTGCTGCTGGTCGATGTCTCGGTCATGATACTCGGCCGTTTTGCATCTCAGCTCAAGCTGAACGATCTCTCCCCAATGATCAAGAATCTTGCATTCGGGGTCATCATGGTTAGCTACGCCGTCTATCTGCTTGAATACGCCGGAGCTGAAATCCTGACCTCGAACAACATGCTTGAGTATCTGAAGAAGCTGTTGAAATGAGCTCTACAAGTGAGGAGAAAAAGCTTCCTCCGACGCCCAAGAAGCTGCGTGATGCCCGCAAGAAGGGGCAGAGCGCCCGCAGCTCGGATCTGGTGAGCGGCGTCAGCGCCTGTGCCGGTTTCGGCTGTCTGTGGTGGCGAGCGGGTGCGATCAAGGACAAGTGGCAAGAGACGGTCCAACTGGTCGATAAACTGCAGGAGCAGCCGTTCACAAACGCAGTGCCACAAGCGCTCAGCGGCTTGCTAGAACTTTCGATTGCCACCGTCGCTCCGTTGCTCGCTGCTGCCGTCACAGCAGCTCTTCTCGCCAATGTCCTGGCCAATGGCGGCTTTATGTTTGCTTCGGAGCCGCTCAAGCCGAAGCTCGAGAAACTGGATCCAATCAAAGGCTTGAAACGCATCGCCTCGAAACGTTCGGCCATCGAGCTTGGCAAGACACTGGCTAAAGTGGTTTTGCTTAGTGCGACTTTCTTTCTCACGGTGACCGCCAGCTGGAAAGCGCTGGTGTACCTGCCAGTCTGCGGGATGAGCTGTTTTGGCTTCGTTTTCACCGAGGTTAAATTGCTGACTGGGATTGCCGCTGGAGCTTTTCTGGTCGGCGGATTGGCTGACCTCCTAATCCAGCGCTGGCTATTTATGCAGGACATGCGCATGACTGAAACGGAGGCCAAGCGGGAGAACAAGGAACAGCAGGGCAATCCGCAGGTGAAGCGTGAGCACCGGCGTCTGCGGCAAGAGTCGGCCAACGAGGCTCCGGTCGGCGTCAGTCGAGCCACGTTGATATTGCGGGGATCGGCAACGTTGATTGGGCTGCGCTATGTTCGCGGCGAGACCGGCGTGCCGGTCTTGGTCTGCCGTGGCGAGGGCGAAGCTGCTTCACAGCTGCTTGGTGAGGCGCGCGCGCTGCGCCTCAACATTGTGGATGACGATGTCCTGACGCGTCAGCTGCTCGGCAAAGCAAAGCTCGGCAACCCCGTTCCCTCGCAATATTTCGAGTCGGTCGCAAAAGCACTCTATGCGGCGGGGCTAGTCTAGATCATCCTGTCCTGACGCTGCGATCTGCAGAGTGCGCCCAATGGACGCTGGGATCTTGCGCGACGGGCCGATAGGCTCGCCCAGATAGCCTCTGGGCCACGGGCTCGCCGACCGGATCACTGGATCAGCTGCGGCGCCAAGCGCAACAACTTGTTCGCCGATTTCGAGTGCTTTCCGCGCCTGCACCCTCGAGGACGTCGACTTGTACCGTAGCTACAGGGGGTGCCACTCGGATAACGCGGTACTGCTGATCATGAACTAGGACGGCTCCCATCTGGAGCACGCTCTCAACGGGCCTGTGGTGCCGACGAGCCGCTCGTTCAGCCAAATTATAGCCGATGGAACAGAAGAACGCCGCCTCCCGCTAGGCTTTCGGCCGTGTAGCGCTGACCGTGGATCAAAAACACGGTCATTGGGACGTCGCGACTCGGCAGAAGGCCAAGGATCTGCAATATGTCGATCACGGCAGGCGAAGCCTCTTGGGGGCCGTGCGTCCAGTCGTCGCCCAACAACTCTCCCAGTTCAGGCACTTGGGGGAAGGGTTGATGACCTGATGCCGGTGCGGCAGACGGCAGGGAAAGGCTTGGTGCCAGTGCCGAGGGAGGGTCCTCACGCGATTCGAAAGGTGCCAGCCAATCAAAGCCGGGCGCAAGACCGCCGTAAATATCTGAGGAAGTCCTCGGTGCCGCAGGCGTAGCTTCACCCGGCAAACCGGGCCGAGGGTGATGAATGAGCTGAACGTCCTTGGGGCCTTCCGGTCCCAAGATGGCCGTGTAGCGTTCGCCGCCGATTTCGTAGTTCATGATTGGATGTTTCGCAACAGGCAAGAAGTCCCAATCCCCCAACGTGGACAGCATCATGTCGGGGGCCAGCTGGGTGTGATGGGAAAAATTCTCGGGAACGGCGAACGAAACATCAAACGTATCGCCGACAGCGGGCGACCGCAGATGGACGAGCCGAACATCATTGAGCCCTCCCGGTCCCAAGACGGCGATATAGCGTTCACCGCGAATATCGTAGGTCTTTATCCGCTGTGCTGCATCCGGCAGGAGGCCCCAGCGGCGAAGCGTGTGCATCATATTGGGCGCGGCCTGGGTGCCGTGCGAGAAATCCTCGGGAACGCTCAAAGACGCATCAAAGGCGTCGCCGGCTGCCGCGACCGTCTGCTCAAGCATGGTCTGGGCCGCAGCGCCTTGGTTCATCATCCGTCCAGGGTGGTCTTCAGAGGCGGAATTCGGCTGCCGCGAGCTCGGCTGCCAAGTCGCGGCATCGAAAAGCTCTTCCTGAGAGACACTTTGCACCGGCGAGGGGATTATTGGACTGAGCGTTGGCCAAGGCACCGGTGCATCGAAGGCCGGGGCCGGCAAGAGGTTCTCGCGATCCGCGGCATCGAAAAGCTCTTCCTGAGCGACACTTTGAACCGGCGAGGGGATGGTTAGACTCATCGTTGGCCAAGGCACCGGTGCATTGAAGGGTGGGGCCAACAAGAGGTTCTCGCGATCCGCGGCATCGAAAAGCTCTTCCTGAGAGACACTTTGCACCGGCGAGGGGATTGTTAGATTCATCATTGGCCAAGGCGCCGGTGCATCGAAGGTTGGGGTGGGCAAGAGGTTCTCGCGATCCGCGGCATCGAAGAGCTCTTCCTGAGCGATACCTTGCACCGGGGAAGGGATGGTTGGACTCATCGTTGGCCAAGGCACCGGTGCATCGAAGGTCGACGCTGGCAAGAGGTTCTCGCGATCCGCTGCATCGAAAAGCCCTTCCTGAGCGACACTTTGCACCGGCGAGGGGGCGATTGAACTCGTCGTTGGCCAAGGCACCGGTGCATGTGTTGTCGCCGGCAAGAGGACCTCGCGATCCGCCGCATCGAAAAGCTCGTCCTGGGCGACACTTTGTATAGGAGAATGGGCCGCTAAACCCATTGCATGCCTGACCTGCGGAACATCGAACCCGGGCGGCAATGAGCCGCCCCCATCCGCGCCGCTCCCCATCGGCTGCCCATCGGCCGGGGGCATGGGCGAGGGCGCGGACGGCTGAATGACCTGACGCGAGCTGCCTCCTTCCCCGCCTAAATTGTTCTGCAGGGTAGTCGCGCGATAATCGCGGAGGCCGTTCAAGGCGGCGATGAGCGTCTTGTCCTTTGGAAACAACCTGTCCGCGTGGCCAAGCAGTCTATCATCACTGAGCTCGGCCATGGACAAGGGGCGGAGCGCTACCGCCAATTTCCGCAGATGGCTCGCATAGCTCTCGGCCGTTCTCTTGCCAATCCGTCGACCAAAACCTGCGTTGGCGGCCTTCCTGATGACCCTCTCATCTTCCCTGGAAGGACGATAATGTGTTGAGATGGGGCCAGCGTCGGCGTCAGGCTCGCGGTACTGACTGACCATTGACAATGCTGGGGCAATGACCTTATCGCCTGGCAGCAGCTTCTTAGCGTAACCGGCTAACGTGTCGTCATCCAGCCCAGAGATTGATTTGCCAGACTTCTTCAGTGCGTCGGCGAATTTGCGAAGCCGACGATCATAAATTTCGACGGTGGTTTTACTCGGCGGTGGCCCTCGATCGAGAGCAGCGGCCGATGCCGCCTGGATGAGGCGATCGTCTTCGTCAGTGACATCATACAATGCCGCGTGAGGATATACGGGGCCCGCCTCTCGCGCGCCTGCCAGGTGCTGCTCAAACGCAACATGCGGCTGTTGCGGCTGTTCCACGCTGGCATCTGACGCAGTGGACTCTCTATCGGCTGGGTTGATCGTGTTGAATCGGTCCATGGTCAGTCCGCTGGCATCGCTTTTTCGCCATTTCGCTACTCACGTTAGCTTTCCAAAATCTGACGTGGCCGGCGGAAAGGTAGAATGACATGTGAATGATGGCCGGCGTGCGCTGTAGCATCGCTCGAGCAGGCAAAAGAAAGCGCCGGAAGAAAAAACAGCGTCTTCAACTGAAGTGTTGAGCTGAAATGGTGGTGTGATGCGCCACAGCGCTTCAGATCTCGGTCCCTTCACGGCGGTATGATCGTGAGGACCGGGTCATCCGGGGGCTTTCGATTACTCGGAGGTCGGGCTGAGGCGGCGACGGGGCGCTCGCTCCTTGAACCAACGAGATATCGGTATGGGCGGCACCAGAATTGAGGGCACTCTTGCGCGTTCCTGACCAGCATTCCCAGGAACGCGCGCTTTCAATAAAGCTCGCAAGCTCTGGTTGGTGGTCGCCTGCTGCGAGAATAGAAGCGAAACGAAGCCATTCGTATACCACCTTGTGGTCATGTTCACTTTCAACACACACGCTCCGACATGCTGGGTGGCAGATTAGGGCGGGATTGCCGAGGGCCATTGATCCATGAAGCCAGCAGCCGAGCGCGTTTTGACTGCTGATGGCTCGGTCGTTGCCATTGAGAGGCAACGCTAGCCTGTGAAGCCGCGTGCATTCAGACACCCAGGACAAACCATGTTATTGTTTGGCTTAATCCGATGTGCCTCCTACATAGCGTCCAGCGCGCGGCAACTGTGGCGCTCGCGCAAGAGGGCATTGCATCGATCGGATAAGACGGACGATGATGCAGACCAGCTGCCGAGCGCGTTACTGAACTGGAGCCACAAATGGGTGCTCCATAGCCATAACGGCGCGGAGCCAAACGACCGACGTGGTCGCCAAGCCTAAGTTGCCCTCTTGGAGACGCCCCATAGATCGTAGGCTCGGTCTTCGCCGTCGATCTCGCTTAGGCACGTCCGGTCACGGTTTCACCGTCGAAGCGCTCAGGGTCGTGATGGCGGCCTTGTTGAGCACGCGCACGCCACGTGGAATTTCTGGACGAGATCCATTGGTGCGGGTGAACAAGATCCGCCATCCGTTCGAGAGCTGTGCAGCACGTTGCGCTTGATCGTCACCGCTCCCGAAGCAGAGCGCGGGTTTGTGTGTCACGATCGAGCCGCCTCTCCTTGCTAGCCACATGGCAGCAGCTATTGTGATTTCCGACATTCGCCAAAAACCGCTATCGGAGCGGCTGCACATTCGGTTCTGTCGTTCCCGCCGCGTTCGGGGCTGCCGTACCTGCTCCATCTTCTCTGTTGCTCTTGTTACGCGGGGCGAAGGTACCGTAGTTGGCCAGGGGAATGGCGGCGCGATCGCCATTACTTGTGATGACAGACCGATTATCCAGCAAGTCGAGCGGATCGTTTACCATAACTGCCAGATTGTTTTTGGTCGAGCAACCAAGCGTGGGTTCGAACGAATTGTCGTTCACGGCTGGTCCGACGATCAAAAGCGACGGACAGATCGGAGGATGGGCATCAAAGGTGATCGCCTCGATCCTCACGCCGGAACGGGGCGGTAAATCGACGGGAGAAGCGGACAGGCGGATGTTATAAGGTGCAACGCCCATGGCGCGGGCCTCGTGCGCCACTTGGGCAAGGAGCCTGGGTGAGCCGGTGACATCCACATGGAGCGCATCCCGCCGGCCGCCACTGGCGTTCGCGATAAAGCTCCGCAGTTGACGCTTTTCGGAGCCACGCAGGCTCCGCAGGAACAAGATACGTTTCTTCTGCTCTACCTGTATTGCTTGTTCAGCCGGCCCGAGATGGATCGAGGCACTATTTGCACAGCCACCCAATGTTGCTCCTATAGCGATCAAGTGACACAAATGTCGCAAGGTCATATGAGGGTCCTCATTCGATGATAAAGCCGGCACTGCCGGTCAATCCTGGTGTGCTGGTGCGAGGAGCATCGCGGTCTCGCGGCGGCCGGGCCACCGTGTTCGTCAAAATGCGCCCCGCGTCTGAGGGCGGTGAGATGCGATCGCTCGGTGCACTCATCTTGTTCGGGTTCGATGCCGGCCGCACGATGTACGGCGTGACAATAATGACCAGCTCGGTTTCACGTTTTTGAAACGATGAAGAGCGAAACAGCGCACCGAGGATCGGCACATCGCCGAGCCAGGGAAACTCGCCGATATCAGTGTTGAAGTTTCGCCTGATGAGGCCGCCGATTGCAAAGCTCTGACCGCTGGCAAGCTCCACAACGGTGCTCGCGCGCCGCGTTGAGAGTGCAGGGACCGCCATGCCATTGATTTTGACTTCGCCTTCGCTCGACAGTTCACTGACTTCGGGCTTCACACGTATATTGATCTGATTGTTGTTCAGCACAGTTGGGACGAATTCCAGGCTGACGCCGAACTGCCGGAATTGCACGGAAACCTGTCGATTGTCCTGCATGACCGGAATCGGAAATTCCCCGCCGGCGAGAAAGCTTGCGGCTTCGCCGGACATCGCCGTCAGATTCGGCTCAGCCAAGATAGAGGCGAGGTGCTCGCTCGCGAGAGCGTCGAGAACAGCGCTGAGATTGGTATTGCCGGCGCTAAACCCGATTCCGATCGTGCCGCCGCCGCCGGCCGCGCCGGACCCGCCCCCTTTTCCGGTAATAAGGAAAGCGCCGTTTGGGCCGGAGGCGGTGAAGTTGATGTTGAGATCCTTGACCGCGCTGCGGGAGACTTCTGCCACCCGTACGCTGAGATTCACCTGCAACGAGCCAGCCACCTGGATCTTGTTGGCAACCAGCGCGCCCGCCCCAAGAAACTGCTCAGTGACCTTCCTGGCGTTCTCGACGACATCGGCAGTGGGCGCGGTCCCGCTAAGAATTGCGCCCCGGGGAGTATAGCTGACCTGTATCGGATAGTCGCCGACCTCAGCCCTCAGCGCGGCCCGCAGATCCTGGATCGGTTGGGTAACGACAATACGCAGCTCAGCCAGAGCCTCTCCCTTGTCGTTCAGGGCGAACAGGCTGGTCCGTCCCGCCTTTTTGCCAAAGACGAAGATCGTGGTGTTTGAGGGCGCCTGATAGTCCGCAATCGCCGGGTCGGCGACAAAAATGCTCGCAGCCGGTCCGGTCAGATGAACTGTCTTGCCCTGTGAGGAAGTAAGGCTGAGCGTGCCGGTGGTGCTGCCAGACGCCGCGCGTGGCTGTTCTGCTTTGCCATCTCGCTTTGTCTGAGCTGTGGCAGCAAACGGAAATAACAGAGCGACTGCGCACAGGGCGTACCAGAGGCGGCGAAAAGCGGCATAGTGCGAGCGGCCTGCCACCATGGACGGCTCATCAGCGCCGGGGGCATTGTTAACGATGTTCAAGGGAGTGTCGCTTTCAAGTTCGATCGGCTAGGCAGCCGAGGCTGCGCCAATGAGTTCAAGGGTGTAACCGACACCGCGCGCGGTCTTGATCCTGAGCGTTGCGCCCGCCTGGCTCAAATGCGTGCGCAATCGATAGATCCCGACTTCCAGCGCATTGGTCGAGACCTCGTCGTCAAATGCATACAAGCTATCTTCGAGCGATGCGCGCGGCACGGTACGCCCCGCGCGGTTGAGCAGATGTTCAAGAATGCACACTTCCCGGCGCGCAATTCTGAGGATTCGGCCACCGACCGAGACTTGCCGCGCGATTGGATCGAAATGCAGATTCCCGAATGTCACCACCGGCGCCGTCATTTGCGTTGACCGTCGCAAAATCGCTCGCATCCGAGCAATGAGTTCGTCGGTAGAGACGGGCTTAGGCAGAAAATCATCCGCGCCCGCATTGAAAATCGCAATCCGCCGGCCGAGATCATTGAGACTACTCATCATCATGGTGGGCATTGACCGTCCCTCGCGCCGCAACTGCTTCAGCCAGTCCAATCCGTCTCCATCGGGCAAAGCCGATTCGAGCAGGACCATGTGGTAGTTCGCGCAATCGAGCGCGGCCGCCGCCTCATCCAGCGTGCGTGTTACGTCGACGGCGAAGCCGCAACCTAACAGCACTTCCTTCACGTGGCGGGCAAAGTCCGCATGATGATCAACCAGGAGAATTCGCATTTCATTGCCTCTCGTCCATCCACGCAGACCTGAGCGCGTCACGATTGAGCATGGGCTCGATGTAACTGAGAGGAGGCTGGACCGGTGTGAGTTTGGACAGCCCGAAACGAGAGGGCGGAGCATGTTGGCTGGCGATCAATACCTGCGGGTCGATTGTCGTCGGATGGACCACGGACCGCTGCGGCCTGCTTACGGCGTCGGCGCTGCTCAACATGCCCCTCATGCCAGATCTGTTTTTGTTTAAGAGGCTGACAGCCGCGGCAGCCCGCTGACGCGTCCGTGGGCCGATCACGCCCGTCCTTGCACGCACTGACCCGGCCCCCGCAGAAAGAATAGCGCCGAGCCGCGCAACCGAAACCAAAGCGCGGGAGACGATCGGATTTGTGGCTGAACAGATGAGCGAAACTGACATGGAAACTCCCCAATTCGTCTTGGTCTGCGGCCAGTCTTGCTGGGCTGTCGAGCCTGTCGTGTCGTGAAGTCACGACAGTGCAAGTCTTTCCGGTATTCAAGGACACATCACGCGAGGCATCTGGCCACTGGCTTCACAGGCCGAGATGCACGCCGAAACGATCTGCCCCTCGCGGCCGGAAGAGCACCCTCTCGCGCGCAATTGTTCGCACGCAAGGTGTCAACCGTGCTGAAGTTGTGACGCGCCCGAGGTCCCCGCATACGTCGCAGCCCAGCGAAAGCTGCGAGCGATTGCAGAACCGAGCTCCACAGTTTTGCCATTGCGCATAGATCCCGGTGCCTACACCAGAACAACTTCGCCTCACGGAGTGCACAGCCCCAAAATGATCGGATCTCGATTTCGGAGTTGGAGTGTGCCCCGCAAGGCCGAGATAGCGGCCGCCAGCGTTCTTCTCGCACGGCGCATCTTGATTCGCTTGGGATAGGATCGGCGCTGCGTCCTTCGATCTCCACATAGGCGGTGTGGGACGCTGGCCCTGGAGAGGAGCTATCCAGCAGCATGATTGGGCGGCGCAGCGGAGCATTGTTCTTTTGAGACGTTCGCAATTCTTGCTACCTGTCAGGAAGAGTTCACGCGAGCGGGGGGCGGTGTCGCGACTGTCAGAAATCCTACAATCTGACGCTAGGTGAGGTTCAAGTGCTTTTGACCGCTGGTCCGTAGCGGTGCTCTCGAACTCGACGAGTCTTTAGCAATGACGACACGTCCTAACCAAACTATCGAGCTGCGCGTCGCGCGCGTCCCTCTCCTCAAGGTCATGAGCATTTCGTCGGTCCAAAAGCGTAGCTTGAGCCAAAGGCGATGACAGTGTGTGAGGGCCGTCGTCTTTGCTGGCCCTTTAGGTGTGACGTCGTGGTCGTGCGGTCGACTTCGTGCGTGCGAACTCAGCAGGGAGACAGTGGCGCCCCGTGATGCTTCTATGTGAGGCGCAGGAGCTAACCTATGGGATGCAGGCGCCGGAGCTCGCAAGCTGATTTGACTGACAAGGGACTGGAAGAATTGCGAAACGACATTCTTGAATGCTGCCTCCATACATCACGAGCGACTATGGAGCTTTTAGGCAAGATCGGCAAAATCGATTCTTTTGATGGAACGCATCCAGGTAGCAGATAGACCATTGTGCGAGGGCACGGCTTGCCGCGCGAGCGAGACTCTATTGACTTGATCTTTGATGCGCTCGCGTTCGAGCTCTTGCGATTGATCGCACCATCGATGGCAGGTCGAGCTGCGGAAACGATCGATGCGCGGCCTTAGTGGCTCACGTCATCTGAACTTTCTTCCGAACGTGTCGGCGGCGGCTGGATCGAGCGAGGAGGCCGCAGCACTCGAATGAGGCCGGGTAAGAACAAACAATGGCGCGAGTGTGTCCTCCGCCACACTGTCGGGTACCTCTTGGGATGTGGGCGCCCCTTCGTCCCTCGCCCGGTCAAGGGATAGGTCTCAGCGCCTGTGGCCAAGCCATTATCGTTGTCCGTGAAGCGGGCTCGCCTGGGATGACCCTTCCTTCGGGGGGTCATCTAGTCAGCATTAAGGGACCTACGAGCATGGCGCAGTCGCCAGTTGGCTAATCGTTACTCTCCAGTCCTCCGCTTGAAGGGGTTGTCTTCACTGGCGACTCGATAGCTTTCCAAATTGCCGCCCAGGAACAAGCGCTCTGTCTCACTAGTTGGCGTTCTGCCAAGCGAACACATCAAATCCACATCCGCATCGATGTTGTCGCTATCCTCCACATTCATTGCAAGGCCAATACTGCTCAGTACGTCGTCGGGCGTCCAGACCGCAGACTTCGGGACGACGTAGGTATGCAGCTTGTCGGCATTGTTTGCGATCGCTCTCGCCCAGTGGTCTCGGGAGACGCTGAGTTTCGAAGGGTCTTCGACCAACGACACGAATGGAGAAGCGGTCTTACCGCGCATATGCCATCCAGCCTGGCGTGCCAGGTCCAGGGGATATCGCTCCAGAGGATCTCCAATGGAAGAATGATCGCGCGCCGTGTTACGGACGTGTGATATTGCAGATGTGGTGGCTTCCGTGCGCGGTTTGCAATCGCTGTCCTGGTTCTGGAAACGATGCAGCTTGAGATATGTCGATGCCGCTATATTTTCGAAAATGCGATCCCGGTCGACACCGTTGTCCCCCGCTGGCGCCCATCGCGCTGACTGGTTTTCGGCGAGGGCGATCTCGTTCTTGAGCTCTTGGAGCGTGGCGCCCATTAGCGTTGCCGCAAGCTGGGCGCGCGCGCCGACAAATGATGGGGCTGGATAGCGACTGGTTTCCGAGGCCGCGCCGCCTGGCGCAGACGAGGAGCGGGCGGTAGCGGAATTTGCCGCTAAGGGGGGTGAAGCCGAGGTTGAATAGACCGAGCCTACGTCGTCTAGATTCAAGTCATTCAAGTGCTGCTCGAAGCTTGCTTGATCGTCTGAACTGTGCGCCGATGCGCTGATCTGGGTGTTAAGCTCGTCTTGTGGCCCGTGGACCCGGTGCGGCTCCTGTAGCGGGTTGTGAACCTCAAAGGGAGTGTCTGCGGCATTTCCTGTATCAACATTCATCTCTCTCTCCCTTCGAAGTGCAGGCGGTCGGCGTAGTTGTTGCAGGTGCAGCTTTCGAGAAGCTGACCGACCAGGAAGGAGGTCATTTAGCTTTGGAAAGGGTCGAATAGAGTCAGTCAACGAGGCGAACGGTCAGCTGCACGGAAGCCGCGGGAGGCGACGTACCACGATACCGTGCTGCCTTGTGCCCTCCGGCATTGGTGTTCGATCAGCCGAGATCGGCGCCGCTGAGTGAGCTTTTTCGGACCGCCGCGCCAGGTTCGCTCCACTACCTCATGCGGACGCTTCATCCAGGGAGACGGTCCTTGCACAGCAAGACGGACGGACTGGCGCTTGCGGCTGGCCGAATGTCTTTCGTAGATCGTCTCCTTATGCAGATGTGAGAACTGCATTCTCGCGCCCGTTAGGACTGCGATGGACAAGCGCAACCGGCTTCCGTTTTGTTGTTTCCAAGCGGAGGACGACGCTGGATCAAATCGTTGTAGTCGACGCGCGCGAAGCTAAGCCACTTCAGCAAACCTGACCTACGAGGTTGTGATGTCGGAATAGCCATCACAGCGACTTGCGCCTCGTTGCGACAGGCTGCTTTTGTACAGGCGCGAGCGCGCGTTGTGTCTGGAATCAGACAAAGGGCTTGCGAGCACGACGTCTTTAAAAGCGCAATTTGCGGTACTTATCGAGGGAGAAGAGCATATGAAGTTTACTGGCCGAGCACTAACGATCCTGTTGTCCTTGCTTTCGGCCGCGAGCGTGAGCGCGCCGGCGAGAGCCGACGAGCCCTCGCCGAAATACACCGAGGTGCTCAGTGCCCTCCAGCGCGGGGAAGAATGTAAAGCTCATACTGGACATGAGCCGCTGTACCACAGCGGAGGGTGGCAAGCCTGCGTCGGCGACGCAAGCCGGCCTGCTCATCAATGCATTCAGGGTAACCGTCCAGAACGGCATCAGCTTCGCCAATGCTCATCAAACGGTCGACAGCTCCGGACATGCCGTGACCGAGTACATCCGCCATAGCCTTAGCCGCGAGGGCAAGCTGACGGTGCGAGCCTCGAAACTTGTCGTCGGGACCACCGAACTCGTGAACCAGGGCGAATTCATCTGCGAACTGCCGGATGGCGCAAAGTTCATCTGGTAACGAAGAGCACAGAGCAGGGGGCGCTTCAAAGACTTGATCCTTTAATCGCGCGGACACCTTCGCACGGATACGGATCCTTTCGATCGTCAGGAACGATCAGAGTGTTTCTGACGGTCGTTTCGTCGGGCGAGGATCAAGTTGCACGAACTTGCTGCTCAGGTAACTCATGAGGGCCGCCGATCTAGATTCGATATCAGGGATTGGAAGATCGGCGGTTCAGCCAGTCGTCGGATGGGGGGAGCAAGGCTCTCACTTGAACGCTTCAGATGAACTCGCCAAGGACGCCCTCACGCAGTCTGCGGTCATCGTAAGAACATTCCAAGTCGATCCAGCCGCGGGCTCGCGTTGATGACACTCGACCTAGGCGCCCAGGATGCGCTCGTATCCTTCATCCGCCTCTTTTGGGGTCCTTCACCTTGAAATCTCAGTGCTGCCGAATGCAGCCACAAGGTGATTGAACCATCCCGCTTAAGATCATCTGGGCTGGCCGCTATGGGTTTGCTCACCGCTCGTAAACTGCGTTCGCGCGCAGATCGAAGCTCTCTGAGCAAACGATCCGTGGTTTCGGCAGCTTGAGCAACTGCTCGAGGTGCCGACGAGCACCTCGTTCAGCCAAATTGCGCGCCAACGGAAGAGCTGAGCGCGGCCATCGGTTAGGCTGATCGCGTTGTATCGATCCATTCTGCGGTCGGCGGGCATGGCTACCTCGTTCTATCGCTACCATGTTAGCTTCGCAAAAGCTGACCTGGCCAGGCGGAAACCTAGAATGAATAGTGGGCAAGGGTCGTTCCAACCCGCGGATAAGTGCGGCGAACTTCAGAGACGATACAGGGTTGGGCTGAACTCTCATGTTTCCAAGCGGGTCGTGTCCCCGGTGATGGTGTAGCTCGGTAGAGCAAAGCCGTCCGCACGCGCGCCCTCCCATGGCGCCGTAGCGGGCGGGCGGCTTTGCGGTGGTCACCGGCAGTTCGCCGGTAGGGTCGGGTTGCTGACACCAACCTGATTCGAGGAACCACCGATGACCGATGAGATGATGAACCTCCGCACGCTCGTGGAGAAGACCCCCGATGCGGATCTGCTGCGCGAGATGATCGGCTTTGCTGCCCAGCGCCTGATGGAGCTGGAAGTGGAAGGCCAGACCGGGGCCGCCTACGGCGAGAAGAACCCCGAGCGTCTGGCGCAGCGCAACGGCTACCGCGACCGGACCTGGGAGACCCGCGCCGGCACGGTCGAGCTGCGCATTCCCAAGCTGCGCAAAGGCTCCTACTTCCCCGGCTTTCTGGAGCCGCGCCGGATGGCCCAGAAGGCGCTCACCGCCGTGGTGCAGGAAGCTTATGTGCAGGGCGTCTCGACCCGCTCCGTCGACGATCTGGTGCAGGCGATGGGCATGAGCGGCATCTCCAAGAGCCAGGTCTCGCGGCTGTGCGCGGAGATCGATGACAAGGTGAAGGCGTTCCTCGCTCGCCCGATCGAGGGCGATTGGCCCTATCTGTGGATCGACGCCACCTACGTGAAGGTGCGCCAGCAGGGGCGCATCGTGTCGGTCGCGGTGATCGTCGCGGTCGGCGTCAACAGCGATGGCCGGCGCGAAGTTCTCGGCATGGACATTGGTCCCTCGGAGGCCGAGACATTCTGGACGGCGTTCCTGCGCAAGCTCGCCCGCCGCGGCCTGCGCGGCGTCAAGCTGGTCGTCTCCGACGCCCACGAGGGCATCAAGGCGACCGTCGCCAAGGTGCTCAACGCCAGTTGGCAGCGTTGCCGCGTGCACTTCATGCGCAACGCGCTGGCCCATGCCGGCAAAAGTGGACGGCGTGTCGTCTCCGCCTTCATCGCCACTGCGTTTGCCCAGGACGATGCCGAGGCCGCACGAGCGCAATGGCGGAAGGTCGCCGATCAGCTCCGCCCCAAGCTACCCAAGCTCGCCGGCTTCCTCGACGAGGCCGAGACCGATGTGCTGGCCTACATGACGTTCCCGCCGCAGCACCGCACCAAGCTGCACTCGACCAACCCGATCGAGCGCCTCAACGGCGAGATCAAGCGCCGGACCGAGGTCGTCGGCATCTTCCCCAATGAGGACGCTATCGTCCGCCTCATCGGCGCGATCCTGCTCGAACAGAATGATGAATGGGCCGTCCAGCGCGCCCGTTACATGACGCTGGAAACCATCGCGCCGTCGAGCGATGATCCAACCGTCAGCCTCCCGGCTATCGCCAGCTGACCAGTCCGGCTTTTGCCGGCGAACGCGGTGTCCCACCGCCAGTTACACCACGCTCAGGGACACGATCTCCAAGCGCGGTACGCGGCCAGTCCCCCGCGCTGGCCAGTTGGGCCGGAGTATTATTGGTAGCGTGAAACGCTACTGTTTGATTTCTCCGAGCGTCGTAAAAGGCAAGTCACCCTTTCCGAGGCCTGTACCACTCAGTCGTTTGTTCCTGACGTTTTGTATGGATTAGATGCGCTAGCGGTCCGATAGTCATCCAGGTTCCCGCCGAGAAATAGTACCTCACGCTCCTCAGTTGGGGTATCGCTCACCCAAGCCAGAGCGGGTTCGTCATTCTCAGTCCCGTCCTCGAGAATACTGACGATGTCTTCCGCCGTCCATGTTGTGACTCTCGGGACCGTGTAGGTGTGCAACTCATTCGCGTTTTCCGCGATTGCTTTGGCGCCATACTCGTTGTCATCGGTCCGGCGAAAGGAGCAGTTGTGAGGCCTCCTCAGACAGTGACACAAAAGGCGAAGAACTGGTACCTCCCCTCATGTGCTCTGCCGCTGTGCGACCCAGATCAAGTCGTTGGCCTCCCCAGATATTCCAGGGGGCGGCCTCATAACGCAAAGCCGCCATGGAACGCAAATGGGCCATCGCGCTTTGACGGTCCAACGCATGTGGCTTGCAATGGCTGGCGTGGTTTTGAAAGCGCTCCAGCTCCACGTATGACGATCCCACCACGTCATCGTAAACGCGGCCACTGTCCACGCGGTCGACTGACGATCCACTCGCTCGTGACCATTTTGCTGATCTTTGCGCAGCGAGTTCGATTTCTCTTCTGAGTTCCGCAATGTTAGCGCACGTCAGCGTTGCGGCAAGTTGAGCGCGTGTTCTGACAAAGGATGCAGCCGTGCAGCGTTCATTCTCCGGGATACCTTGCGCTCTCTTGTTACCGTCCGTTACCGTCCGGCTCGATCCGGCCCCAGGTGAAGCCAATGCTGCGAGGATTGGCTGAGACTCTCTAAGCCGCTGCTCAAAATCTGCTTGCGCTATCTCTTCCTGTTGAGGCTCGAGGTAATTCATCCGAGCCTCGGATCGGTTGACGTCCTCAAATGGGTCCATGTCGGTCTCCCTTTGGTAGCCTTGTCACTATCATTCGTACGAAGTTGATCCGATAAGGATCAGAAACCGAGACGCCCGCAATGTCGATAAAACGCACCGGCTCCGGTTCTCGAACCGATCGGTGTGTTGAGGGCATACGGGTCGGACTGACCGCCGATCCAAGTCATTCTTCTGTTCCAGAGCTTGGGCCATCAAGTCGGCCTGCCGTCCGGATAAAGATGCTGCGATGCTAGAAGGCTTAGCTGTCGAACAGCTGACCAGACTCAGCGCTTGAAGAAAACGCGGGGTCCTTTCCGACTACCCCCGCGAGCCTGTTGTTCATGCAGAGCAGAGTTTGGGAGATACGGCCATCGTCGCTATCCGCTCCACGGCAGGGCCGTGTGAAGGTCCGGGGAGAAGCAGCGCGGCGGAAGCGCTGCTATCGGTGAGCTTGAGCGGCGTGGAGAAGTATGCCTGGGCCAGCTTGCATCGGCTCCGAGTGGATCTCCTTGAAATGCTCGTCAAGGTGCTAGCTGGATCCGAACAGCTGAGTCTGGCCGCAGCCGTCGGGCTCGTGTCCGGGCCGGGGTGGCGTGAAGCTTATTCCTCTGTCGGGACTGCTGAAACGAGACCTCGCGTCGGTGCGCCGGGGCGCTGGCCGTAAAACAAGAGCCGGGCGTGCGATTTCGATTCGGGCATCCGCAACACATGGGTAATGGCTTAACTGACAACATTAAAACGCTGTGCGGCCGCGAGACGTTGAACTGCCAACCAGAGCTTGACTGGGCCACAAACGATTCGGGTGCATAGAACCCGCGGCGGCAAGAACTGGCGCACGGGCGCCTCAGTTCGGAAAAGAAAAACGGCGCGTTGACGCTTGCAGCCGATGCGCCACACAATGCACCACAACGTTGGTCGCGCCTTACAAACATATCGCCGCACAAGCCTTTTAGTGTGACCTGCAGGCGCAGCAGAACAAAAAGATCCAGGGCAATCTCCGCGGTCGGTCGTATCGGCCCCTCCTTGCCATCTCCGAACCCCGGCGCGGTTCCGGTCAAAGTAGCGATAGATCTCAGGCACCGACGCATGAAAATGTGACTAGCATCAGTCTTCTTGGGTCGATCCAAAGCGACCAGCCCGGATGGCCGAAGGAGGCGGCTCTTGGCGCTCCGAGGGTTGCATTTCTGTTGCTAGTGGCAGGACGGCGATGGCTTAGGTCAGAACGCCGGGGCTGCGGTCGTCCACCATGCTGGCGCGGAGCGTGTCGTCCGTGATCTTTCTCGCCGGAGGTGGCCGCAGACCTCGAGGCTAGCCAGACGGTTCGAACCGGCATTGATGAAGCTGATAGCCTGCGATTCATCACGAGAGGCGCGCCCGACCTCATCTGCCGGTAAGTGACGCGCTCCGATACCCAACTGAGTGATTTCGTGAACGTTGATGCTCCGGGTGTTTGATGCTCCAGGGCCTTTGTGTTCACAAGTAACTGAGTCCCGTGCACATAGCGGGGCGCGCTCACGAAGGCGGCCTCGGGGACGGCATTCTTCCAAAGTCGCGTCGGTCATCATACCGATGGAAAAAGCGAGAACATGCGGCGCCTGCAAGACAATCACGCGAAGATCCGCAGCATCCTCGAATGCAGCAGGCGCCACGGTGCTGCAGAACAAAGCTTAGCGTCCAAGCAATGCTTTAGGCATCTATAATCTAGAATGTTTCATCGCATTATTAGATGGTTGGCTTGGCCCGGCCTTATTGATCGGATGTCGCTTTGCAACGGGGCAGCATGCGGCTGATCAGCAATGTCTCGCCTAATCTGTTTGTGTTCTCGAGCGCATCAATTCATGTCCCTCGCTTTGAGCCGGCGCTGCCAATTAAAGTCGCTGCAATCACGCAGCGCATGTTCGGGGAGCCTGATCAGAGACCATTTGGGCTAAGCGATGGACAGATACACTTCGCAATAGAAGGGGATGCCAACAGACGATAGTAGATTGAAATACTCAACTATTGCGTTTGCGTGGTTTCGCCCTCTAAAAATCCTCTAATCGATCCTTGCTCGCCCGGTCGCGAGTCCAAACGTTCCGATCGCGAATGGGCATCACAACACCTTCCTGAGAAGCAGCTGGCCTTGATGAATTCTGGAGCGCAGATGTGAGTGTACTCGTGTGGGATCAACTAGCCGCTGGAAACTGGCTGTCACGACAGCGTCAATCGGCGACCACCGTTGTCGAAGCTCTTTTGGGCTGCGCCTGCGCGCAGAACATCATAGCACGTACCCGAATCTTCTTCGGGGAGAGCCCTCTAACATCAGCCGACGGTTTGTTATCCATGCCTCAAATCGGTTGCCCGGCGCACATTGAGCGTGAGCTTGCGCGAAAGGGCAGGGTGGTCGCTGATTTGTCCTCAACGCCCACCAACTGGCTCAGAGGCCGCCGCATTAGGGGTTGTGATGTCTTCGGTTAACTCCATGCTTCATCTCGGCCTAAATCTTCATGGCGCTGGTGGCCATTCCGCCGCGTGGCGCTGGCCAGGTACAAATCCAAGCGCCTTTTTCGATGTCGAGCACTACGTCCGGGCTGCGAAGGTTGCGGAGCGTGGTCTGCTGGATGCTGTATTCCTCGCCGATACTCCCGCGATAAGTTTCGACATTACGCACCAGCCACCGCTGAATGGGCTCGAACCTACCCTCGTTCTTGCGGTGATTGCACGCGAAACGCAGCGGATTGGCCTGATCGCGACAGCGTCGACGACCTACAATGAACCATACAATCTCGCTCGGCGTTTCCAATCGCTCGAGGTCATCAGCGGTGGCCGCGTTGCCTGGAACGCAGTCACGACGTCGAGCCCGGCGACGGTAGCAAACTTTGGCGGTCGAGAAGTCGGGCGAGTGGATCGCTACAGACGGGCCGAGGACTTCGTTGAAACGGTCCGCGCTCTCTGGCTGAGCTGGAGCGGCGAGGTGGTCATCGCCGATCAGGCTGCGGGAGTTTACGCAGATCAGAGTCAATTCCGCCTCCTGGATCCCGATACCAATAGTTTCGGCATCCGAGGCCCACTGACGCATCCCGCTTCGCCCCAAGGTCACCCAGTCATCGTTCAGGCGGGCGGTTCGGATCCCGGACTATGGCTTGGTGCCCGCAGTGCAGATGTCGTGTTTGCGGCCGCCGGGGACTTGACGACGGCTCTGAGGGAGGCAGAGCGCCTGCGTGCGCTCTCTCGGCAATTCGGCCGCCCTGCGGCTCCGCTCATCCTGCCGGGCCTTGTCACCTGTATCGGGGGCACCGAGGACGAGGCGGCTCGTCGCAAAGAAAACCTTGATGGACTGCTCGATCTGGAGCGCGCCCTCGGCGCCCTTGCAAGAAGCATGGGTGTGGCGGTCGAGAAGCTCAGCCTCGAGAGGCCAATCCCGGAGGAGATTCTGCCTGATGCAGATCATGTTCCGTTTTCTGTCGGTCACCATCGCACGATTGAAGCTCTGGCGCGTCAAGGTCGGACGGTTCGCGAGATCATCAGCAGCGTTCAAGCTTTTGGCCACCGCTTGCTTGTGGGTGCACCCGAGCAGATCGCGGATTCGATTGAGGCATGGTTCCGCGCCGGCGCGGTCGATGGTTTCAACATCATTCCGGATGTTCTCACCGATGGCACTTCAGCGTTTGTCGACAATGTGGTTCCCATCCTGCAGAAGCGCGGGCTGTTTCGCAAAGAATATCTGGGACAGACACTGCGAGAGCATTTCGGCATTTCTACTCCGTTCGAGCCGGCACGAGCCACAGCTAGCTCACCGCTCTGACGCTTCCTCAACACCAAATCTCTGGAGCCTGGATATGCATTTAGCCAATGCGCGGTCAGCGAGGCGCTTCACTGGCAAGTCCAACCGTCAAGCAAGAACACTGGCGGCTACCCTTGTCATGCTCTTGGGCCTGTCCCAATTGGCGCCCAGCGTTCATGCGCAGGAAGGCTTGGCCGGCAGCGTCAAGCGAGGAGGCGTTATTCGTTACGGGCATTTTCAAGAGCCTGCCTGCCTGTTCGGAGGATGGGTGCAGCAATGGTATCTGCAACGCCAGTACAGCGATAATCTGGTTGCGCGCGACGAGGACGGCAAGATTTTGCCATGGCTGGCCGAGTCTTGGACCATCTCCGACGACAAAAAGGTGTACACATTCGAGATAAAGCCGAATGTAAAGTTCACTGACGGGAGCGCCCTCGATGCGCAGGCCATCGCTGACAATATCAACGGGTGGCTCAGCAATGACCCCGATCTTCGCAATCCGACTGCCGCTCCTTATCTCGGCGAGAGCTTCGAATCGGCGAGGGCAATTGCTCCTCTGAGATTGGAAGTAAAATTGAAGGTGCCGTTCCAGCCCTTGCTGAACGTGTTCGCCCAATCCTCACAAGGCATTCTCTCGCCATCGGCACTCAAACGTGGACTTGCGGTCAATTGCGAGAACCCCGTCGGTTCAGGTCCATTCATTGTCGACAAGTGGCACCATGGGCGAGAAGTCACCTTCCGCCGCAATCCCGAATACAATTCGGCGCCGGCCACCGCCAGACATCAGGGGCCGGCTTACGTTGACGGGATCAGTTGGAAGTTTCTGCCAGATCAGACTGTCCGATACGGCTCGCTGATCGCGGGGGAGACCGATGCCATATACGATATTCCGGCTGTCGCATGGAAGGACGCCAACTTCCGCTTTCCAGTATTACGGCACCTGACGGGGGACACCCCCCTGCGCCTCGCATTGTATACGGCCCGGCCCCCATTTGACGACGTGCTCGTCCGCAGGGCCTTTGCCTATTCTACTGACCGAAAGGCCGCGGTCGACACATCCTTCCTCGGCTCTTTACCGTTCGAGGGCAACGGTGCGCTAAGTCAGAGCTCGCCGGAATACCTGCCTGAACTCGGGCAGTCCTATGGGTACGATATTCGCAAGGCCAATCAGCTGCTTGATCAGGCGGGTTGGACTGAGCGCAATCCTACGGGCGTTCGTGTCAAGAACGGTCGTCCGCTCATCGTGCGCATTTCCTATTCGTACGCTTTTCTCAAGCCGGATGGCGAGCAAGCCTTGCAAGTTGTCCAGCAGCAGGGACGGGCGGCCGGTTTTGACGTACGTCTTCAACCCACCAATCCGGCTGACTTCTTCGCCGGGAAAAACCTCGGACCCGATGATTATGAGGTCGTTCTCCTCTATTGGGTTGCCCCCGGCGCTGAGATATTCCGGATCTCGTGGAAGCCCGATCAGAATGGCGAGCCCAATCGCTTCAATCCCTCGCGCTACCAGGATCTGATGCTTTGGGACATCATTCGAAAGGCGGAACAGAATTTCAATGGAGCTGAACGTACCGCCCTTTATCAGCAGGCGGAACGGAAGATCGTGGATGAGGCACCCGTTATTGGCCTTACTGTCCTGGACGTAACTTTGGCGACCAAGCCGACCCTGAAAGACGTCTGGCTGGACCGTGGGTCAGTTGGCGAACCTGTCTTCTATGATGCCCATTTTGACGACAAGAAATGATGCCATGAAGATAGCAACCCATCATGCCATTGTTTGGTTCACGCGCCGGATATTGGCCGGCGTGGTGGTGGTGTGGGCTGCCGCAACGTTTGCGTTCTTAATTCAGTGGGTGATGCCTGGCGATCGCGCCCAGATCATCATTAATGTGACAAGTGGCAACGTCGGGCCGGCGTCCGCGGCAGAACTCGCGGCGATCAATGCGAAATACGGCTTTGATCAACCACTCGTGGTTCAATACGGAAAATACATGCTGGGAATCCTGCATGGAGATCTTGGTGAATCCTACCAGCAGCATCGGCCTGTCGCAGGGATCATCGCGGATCAGATTGGGCCTACGATTATTCTGGCGGTCGCCGCGCTGCTGATTGCATGGATTATCGCCATCCTGACAACCTTGTTCATCGCCGGCAGAGACAACATATGGTCGAAGCTGCTCAATGACACGCAAGTCTTTTTGGCAACAGTGCCGCCTTACTGGCTGGCCACAATTTTGCTGGTTGTTTTTGCGGTAAAGCTGCGCATTCTTCCGGTCATCGGTGGAAATTCCCCGGTCGGGCTCATTCTCCCGACACTTGCGTTGGCTCTTGAACTGTCGGGCTTTTTTGGACAAGTCGTTCAGAACGAGTTCACGCGCGTGCTCGAGCAGCCCTTCGTCACGTCCGCGCGGGCCCGAGGTATGAGTGATTTTGGCGTCAGGCTTCGCCATGTCCTCCGCCACGCCGCATTGCCCGGGATTACTTTGTCAGGCTGGGCGCTCGGCAAACTTCTTTCGGGCGCGATTTTGATCGAGGTGGTTTTCGCCCGTCAAGGCCTAGGTGGAGTCCTCGTCGCTGCAACGTCCTCGAGAGACGTTCCGATTGTCTCGGGAGCTGTTTTGATCTCTGCGGGCGTATTCGCTCTTGCCAATTTGATCGTCGATCTGACTTACCGGCTGGTCGATCCGAGGTTCAAGTTGACATGAGCATGTTCGCCGAAGTCAGCATATCTCGTTCGCTCAAAGAAGTCCTGGCAATCACGCGCCATGTTCCCTTCCGGGTTACCGTCTCTCTTATAATAATTGGCCTCTTTGCCTTCGCGGCTATGGCCCCAAAGGTACTGCAGACGCACGATCCGCTCGCTATAGATTTGAGATCGTCATTGCAGTCTCCGTCGATCATTCATTGGTTGGGAACTGATCAATTGGGGCGAGATCTTTACTCTCGAATAGTCGAGGGGACGGGCCAATCCCTCGCCATCGGACTTGGCGCAACGGCGCTGAGCATGTTCATTGCGATCGTTATCGGCGTCGCCGCAGCGCTTTCTGGTGGCGTAGTCGATAGCATCCTCAGCCGGATTGTCGACGTGCTCTTTGCGATTCCCACGCTCTTGCTCGCCCTTGTGTTCGTGACCGTTTTTGGCCCGTCCCTATTGACTGAGGTCATAGCTGTCGGAATCGGCACAGCGCCAGGCTATGCGCGCATGATCAGGGGCCAGATGCTTGCCATCAAAGGGACAGGGTATGTGGAGGCCGCCAAGGTTCTGGGTCATCCATTTCCCCGTCCGGGGCTAGAGCGGGCAAGTTTCCTCGGGGCCAAGCTTGATTTTGCCTATATGCACGCCATGGCAGCGCAGGTCTGCAACTTCGATGACGCCAGTCTGCGCAATTTAATTGATGCAACCGGCAGCCTATTTCATGGTTGCAGTATGAAAAGAACACGCTTTGACAACGCGATGCTCAGCGGGCTTCTCCTTTATCAGTGCGACGCGAGTAATGCTGTATTCGATGGCGCGGAACTGCAAGGGTCAACTATCAATGAATGCTTCCTTCCTTCCGCTTCCTTCCGCTTTGCTAAGCTGAGCCAAGTCGCTATCACGAAGACGCATCTGGCGGATTGCTCGTTCTTCCACTCAAAGGGAGACTGCTTATCGATCGTGCGTCCCACCTCCATCGATGGTCTTGTCTTGGAAGGTGCTCATCTTCCGTATCTGAGACTCTCAAAGGTGAGCGGGCGGATTCGGGCGAGAGCCCTGAGCGCCCCATTCGCTGATCTTCACCTGTCAAATCTCGCGAGCGCTGAGCTGGAACAGGCAGACCTCACCGAGGCGCGGCTTCTGTCCGTAGGCCTCTCCGACGCGAACCTCGTCGGTGCTGTGCTCAACAGTGCATCTATTCGTTCCTGTCAGCTGGACGGAGCGGACCTATCTCAGGCATCAGGTGAGAGCATTTCGATAACAGAGAGCACAATGCGAGCCGCCAAACTCACCGGTTTTCGCGGCCGCTGCGCCTTTGTGCGCGACTGCGATCTCGAACATGCGGACCTATCACAGGCTTACCTCTACAGGTCGATGATCACCGGTGATCCGCCGCAATCAATGGCATTGGGTCACGCAAATCTCGAAGGCTCCAATCTCGTTCAGGCATATCTCGCCGCGGGTATGACCGATAGCAACCTGGAGGCAACGCGGGCCGCATACGTTCGCATGAACCAATCGTCCCTGCGCGATGCGAACCTGAGTGGGATATCGCCATTCCAGGCCAGCTTCGTGAAGGTCGACTTTTTAGGCGCTAAGATAACCACCGTTTTTTGCCGACCGTTGTCGGGGACTGCAGGTCGCTCTGGAGGGGGATCAGCTGAACGAGTCATCGAACTATCTGGCTGAACTCTCATCGTTGATGCGACGTGGTCGAGAAGGGTCAACCTGACTCCTTTGAAAACCGCAAGAACAGAGGGAGCTACAGTGCCCATGAGCTTAGATCAGTTTGATGCGGTCATTCGACTGTAAGCGGGCGTTGAAGCTCTTTGGAGCTCGTCTGCGTGCGCGGCCCACACAGGATGCCCCCGCCGCGCATCTTCCGAGATCCAAGCGCTCCACTCTTTTTGCGTTCAAGGAAACTGGAGTAAGAACATGCATCTGGCAGGTCTTTCCGCAGGCAAGGCGTTCATCCGGGAGGTCGCAAGAACAGGTCAGACCATTGGCACAGTACACACTCTGGGCGCCCTGCATCTTGGGCATGCAGAACTGATCAGAAGAGCGGCCTTGGAGAATGACGTCGCGATTGTCACAGTGTACCCGAACAAGATCCAGCTTAGACCAGGTGGGAGCTACAATTTCAATTTGGACGATGATATTGGACTTGCCCTACGTTCGGGAGCGACTGCCGTGATTTCCTCGAGCGACACCGAAATGTTTCCGCCTGGCTATCGAACGTTCGTATCGCAAGGTGACTATCATTTGCGTTTAGATGGGCCTGAGGCGTGCTTGAAGGAAGCCCTGACCGGTGCGGTCCGCTGGATCTGCTATGCGCGGCCAACTCGCAGCTACTTCGGCCTGAAAGATATCGGTCAGGCGATCCTGGTGAAGCGCGCCGTTGCAGACCTCCTTCTCGATTGCGAGATAAGGTTTGTGCCGACCGTGAGATACAAGAATGGAGTGCCGATTTCGTCGCGCTTAAGGCGATTTAGCCGGTCTGAGCTTGATGAGCTGTCATGCCTCTTCACGGCACTCAACCATTTAAGGGAAGAGATCGTCCGAGGAGCGTCGAGCGTCAAGGACCTTGTAGCGTCGGCTGCATCTCACATAAAGTTCCGACGGTTTAAATTCGATTATCTTCGGATTGTCGGCGGTGACAGCTTCGAAGATCTAGAGCAGGTCAAGCTCCCTTTCATCATTATTGGCGCGGCAACGGCTCACGGCCTGAGGGTTTTCGATAGTATCTATGTTCCAGATCAGGATACCCTCCTAAATGGTGCTCCGGATCTCTGGATCGATCTGCCTAAGCACTCGTAGCTAGACCATTATTCACCGCATGGCCTTCACGGAACTAGTACACTGGCCTGGCATGGAAACAGCATGCAAAAAGAAATCTGAGCTGATCGGTTGGCGCGCTAACATTTCCCCGACATTCACTGGGTGCGAAGTCTAACCAGCAGGCATCCCAGACTACCACCCGCTCGGGGGCCCAGCGCACTACAGCTGACACGGTCGTTACCAAACATATTTGCTCTACTCGACATTTCTGCGAGGGTGACATGTTTGATGTCTATTCGTAATAACAAGCGGGACTTCCTCGTCATAAGCAACGCTTCTGAGATGCCCGCACTTTACTCTTCCAATAAATGGCACAAGAGCAGAACTAGAGTTCTCAAAGTCAGCGACGAGGTAAAGTCGGCCGTTCAGCGACAGGGGTATTACGTTCGTAGCTTTCGAGTTGGCAAAAGGGAAATGATCTAGGGCTTGAACCAATAACGCAATGTCGGCTGACGAGGGCCAAGCGGAAGACATCTGCTCGGGTTGAGGTTGCCGGTTTCAGCCCAAAGCGGACACGTCGGAAGGAAGGCGCATCTGTCGGCAACGCCTAAGCATAAACTCGGCTCCGAAGCGGTGCTGACTGGATGGTCAATACTTTGCGCCTAGAGACGAAGTGTTACTATGGAGATCGGCACTATGAGTCCCATGACTGCTATTTCCTGGAGGTGCAGCCCACAAACATCATCGCGGGTCCGTGACTTATTTCAGCGTCTGAGAGACTCTTTGTGCTTCCGCCAGATCAAGCACGGGAGCGCAGCTATGCCGATCTCGCGCCTGATTTCCGGCATCAATTTCGCTCGTGACCAACAACACCTTTTCGAGTCTGGCTTGAACTGCGCTCTTAGGAAGCTTGGCTTGGTCGAGTCGATCATGGCGATCCAAACTGCGACTGATCGCAAAAGAGTGATTGAGGTTCATAGTCCTGGAGTGACTGACGCTCTTGCTGTGGGCGAGATGGCGGTTCGCGAGATCAGTCTGTCCAAAGAAGGAAGCATGCTAGGCGGGCGGTGTCGGTATGTCTTTTCGGCGTTGATCGGCAAGATGAAGAGGATGTCCACTCATCCGTCTCGCTGTCTAGGCTCTGACCGGGCTTACGCTAGTCCCGCTCGTGCTCGTCAACTCAATCTCCGCGAGGCGATCGGCTTGCTCTTTGGTCAAATTGACCCAATTAATCCCAACCAGAGCCGGCCCCTTCCGTTGTCGACCCCATCCAGCCCTTAGCCCCCTGAGGACCTAAAAATCGGCGCGGTGAGAACGTCTTGTCGCGCACCGTCATGTTAGATCCGCACTTTTATCATCTGATCATCACCTGATCGTTACCCGAGTTCGCTCAAGACAACGCGCCTCCGTAACTCGTGCGCGGCAGCTTTCAAATCGCAGACTCCGATCAGACCGAGCTGCCTCAAGCTCAGGAGAGCAAGCAGGTCACACAGCTCGACACAAAGCCCAGCTCCCAATATGGCTATGGCGCGTTGCTCCTCCGCATCGAGATCAACCCGTGAATTGCTTTCCAGATGCGTTCCGGTTTCTCAAAAGCCAAACCCATGCCTGATGTGCCGGAGCATAGCGATCGCCGCGTCGGTGTACCGACCGTGCGTGAGGTATTGATCCAGTTGCGCTGTGGAAATCAGCGCCGCAACTGCCACCGTGAAGCCCTTGAACATTGGGCCTCTCCTGAAAGAGACCGCTAACCGGGCGTGTCGGAAAATCAGACGTTCTCAGATTGGCTGCCGCCTATGGCGACCTAATATGGAAATGCTGACAGTGAGTGGTAACTACTCTCTTAACGGGTGCGGTGGACGGGTACCCCGAAGCCGCTAGACCCGGTACCGGATGACCTACTCACGATTTCGAACCGGCGGGCTGAAAAGAAGATAGGCTGCATGATCCTTGGCGCCACGAAGCGGACCAAGCGGAGACCGCGTTCCGTATACGCGATCGGGCCATACGCGGAGACGCTGCGTGAATGAAAGAGGCCGCCAATCGAGATGGCCTCTTGTCGCATGAGAAAATTGCGCTGCTCAGAACGACAAGAGCGCTATCGCTGCGAGCACCGTGTTGAGAGCGCCAACGGCGATGATGGCCGCCGTAACGATCCGGTCATGGCTCATCACTTCCTCCACTACTAAAGAGAGGATCTCTTAACGCAGCTATCTAGGCGGGAAAAGCTCTCGACTTGATCATGCGGCGGGAGATCTCAGCGAATCGGCGCATTTGAGCGCCGGTCTCACTCTGACGTGCTGTTCGCACATTTGCCTCGGGCGGGCTGCCCCAGGTTTTGCTGCTCGACCTGACGCGAAGGCGTTCGGCTTCGGCGACTAGTCGGGACGGTGCTCCGTCATGCGCGGTCGCTCCGATTTGCCCCGCCTCCCACGTTTCTCGACCGAAACGGTTCCTGCAGCGTTTCGGTGCAAGGCTTCAGCCTCCATTTTACAGTGTCCGAGCCTTCCAGGCCGGACACCGCATCAGGTTTGAAGCCTCTCCGGCGCTCACCTTGCAGACCTGCGGACCTTACCTGCACCTGCTCGCGTCCGCATTTCAGAGCCTCCTCGCACCGCCCTCTTTCTCAGGTTACCCCACAGGACACCCAATGCGGGAACTACTATGCAAGAGAGGATTGCCCCTTCCAGCTTCGCCGCTTTGGGGTGCCTCGGCCAAGATCACGATGGGCGGCAGACTGCCGAGCCGCCTCAATTGGTCTCCCTGGACTCGAAACGACAGTGAGAGGTCGCAAAATGGCTGGCGACCTTGGGAGTGTGTATTCGATCGGATGTTGTCTCCCGCACAGCCGTCGTCCAGCTCGTGGTGACAGCTCTCAGTGATTGAGTAGATCGGGTCGGAAAGTCAATACGATCCTTACTGCCCGACGTGGTAGGGCTAGGCCAGCCGCGCTTTGAGATAGTCTGGTCGGGCGGCCCGTCGCAGCCAAACGCTCACGGCAGCTCGAACGGTGAATCGTGACCCTAGATCTGTAACCTCTCGGGAGCAAAATCTGCGGAGATGATCATGAGCAGGCGATCAGAAGATCATAAAGCAGATGACATTATCCCGCTGAGCGAGCTGGATGTAAGCGAAGGCAGGCGCTTTCAAGACGATAGCATATGGGGTTTCTTTGACCGGTTGCGAAGAGAAGATCCCATTCACTACTGCAAAGACAGCCCCCACGGTCCATATTGGTCCGTGACGAAGTATCGGGACATCGTAGCGATAGACACAAACCACAAAGCATTCTCATCAAAGCAAGGTGTCACTATTGTCGACGTGCCTGATAAACACTGGACCCAGAGTTTCATCAAGATGGGGCCTCCCAAGCACGCCGAGCAGCGCAATACCGTGAGCCCGATCGTCGGACCGGAAAGCCTGACGAAGCTCGAAACCTTGATCCGCTCTCGGGTCAGGGCGATTCTCGATGGCTTGCCGCGCAATGAAGCCTTCAATTGGGTAGACATGGTCTCGATAGAGTTGACGACGCAAATGCTCGCCACGCTCTTCGACTTTCCATTTGAGGATCGGCGACTACTGACCTATTGGTCAGACGTAGCTGTTACAACTCCGAAAGCAGGCCATGCGATCGACAGCTGGGACAAGCGAAGCACAATCTTATCAGAATGTCTGGACTATTTTACAGGGCTTTGGAACGAGCGCATTAATGCCGAGCCGCGCCTCGACCTGATTTCCTTGATGGCGCATTCGCCCGCCACACGCCATATGAAGCCGAGTGAGTTTCTCGGGAATCTGATTCTGCTGATCGTGGGGGGAAATGATACGACGCGCAACTCGATTACCGGCGGCCTCCTGTTCATGAGCCAGTACCCCTCCGAACTGCGAAAACTAGCCGACAATCCCAAGCTGGTCTCGAGCGCCGTGTCCGAGATTATCCGATACCAGACACCGATCGCGCATATGCGCCGCACTGCCGCGGTCGACAGCATCGTAGGCGGGAAACAGATCCGGAAAGGCGACAAGGTCGTCATGTGGTACATCTCCGGCAACAGAGACGAAGAGATCATTGAGAACGCCAACAGTTTCGTGATCGACCGGAAGAATGTGCGGCAGCACCTCTCGTTCGGATTCGGAATCCATCGCTGTCTTGGTCGACATCTTGCCGAACTGCAGTTGAGAGTCCTCTGGGAAGAGATCTTGGATGCGAGACTGGAGATCGAGGTCGTCGGCGAACCCGAGCGAATTGCATCTAACTTCGTGCACGGCTATTCGGCTCTCCCCGTGCGGATTGAAGCGTAGGCCTGGTCGCGCCAGTCCCCGGCCGCCGGTGCGCGGTCAGGGTGGATTGATCTGAACTAATGTTCAATCTGCGCAGATGGCTCGATCGACGCGAAGCATTTTTAGTGGGCAACTACTGATCGACCGGGCAGACGTTTGAAGTCCCCGTGAGAAGCGACATGTCAGGCGCGCGTCTCGACTTGCAAACGCCTGAGATGCCGAAAGGGCCTCAACGGCAACTCCGATGCCGCCTGTTCGGGTTGCCTTGTATAGCCGGAACGTGGAGGCCGATGAATTGATGCTGAAGATTGTAGCGGGTTGCAGCGATTTTCCTTGGAGAAGCGATTTGGATATTCCCCGAGTTGATTACCTCAAGCTCCCTGGGGAAGACCGGCAGTAATTTGGCAATGCCTGTGGCCGATGTTTCTCCTGATATCCTTCGGTGGCATCTACCTCATTTTCAGATAAGCGCTTCGCCACATGCATATGAAGAATATCTGGATCATTGCCGCGAAATAGTGGGAGCTATTCTGGTAGTGGAGCCGATACTCACCTTTCTGCTCTTTAGAGACGTGCGGACACCCAATTCGCTGGTCGGGGTGACGCTCGGTGTGCTCGATATGCTTGCTGCCACATTTCTATGAGTGTGATTTAACCGGCCTGGGCGGCGGCCCGGCTTTTGCGAGATATAGTTTGAGGGAGTTGCGCAACCTCGATTCTGCTCAGTTCCGACGGGCAAAATGTCGTTGCTGATGGCCTCCGACGTCTCGGCACACCCGTCGATGGCTGGTGACTTGGTAAACTCTTCGGTCGAAGTCTGTTTAGTGGATAGCGGGACGCGTGCGTTGCGAGCGAAGGTCTGCCGATCGACATACGCTGGCCAGTTCTGCTTGGCCAAAAATCGCCGTTCAGGAGGCGAGCGCGTTCCTGGCTGCTCTCTAGCGTTTGACTTGGCCCAGCTCGCGTGCATAGAGCCAAGGCGTTCGGGTAGGGACTATTCCGTGGGTAGGGCAGGTCGGACGCCGGTCACGTCTCAGCTGATCACACCGGCACTGATGCGGCTAGTTCAGCAACACGACCAAGCTGCGATTGAAGTGGAACTCAAGGCGAGGTCTTATTTCTTGTGCATCCAGATGAATGGCTCTTGGTCAGCTAGTCGTCAGCTAGGCGGCCTATCCAGACAGGCTGCGCACTCTCGACTATTCGGAGATGAAGTATGAAAGGTATTGGCCGAGCTGATTCATCACAGGGTGAGGCGGCGGGAGCCGACAGCGCCGGGGAATTGAGCCGTTCGAGCCTGGAGCCTGGTCTCTTCCCTGGGGAACGCGGTCAATCCTTCGATGCCGTCCTGGAGCGGATGCGCTCCGGGCCTCAAGACAGAACTGCGGCTTCAGATATGGCGGCGCCAACGCGCAACGAGATCAAGGCCGCAAAGCGAAATTTGGACAGCCTGCTTGAGAAGTTTGAAACTTGCCGTCGAGCGGCCATGCAACGCTGCAACTCGGAAAAGGCGCAAGAGCTGATCGATCGAGTGGTCGAAGCAGGCTCAACAGTTCTGGAGTATTACGCGAATCTGCCTTCCAATTTGGCGCGTCGTATCCTGCCCGACGATCAGGCTCGCCGGCTCCGCGACAACACGCTGGATGCGGGCAACCAATGTAACGAAGTAGCCACCGAGATTCTGTACCCACTTGAGAACAGGAGAAAGAAAGCAAAAGCCCTGCTCGACGAGGTCAAAGACACCGCTCCGCCCGACCAGCTGAGCCGCGTCGTTGCGGGCGTCGCGAACCAGTATGCTGCCTGCATGGACTGGTGGGGAAAGAAGGCGTTGCGCTTCGAGCGGATGCAGTCAGTCTGTGCGGCTACTGCCCACTTGCCAAGCAGCACGCCCGAGATGCGCAAGACCGAAGAGGGCCAACTCAGGCTCAATACGGGCTGGGCGCTCAATACCAGGTGCATGTATCTGCAATCGCGCATCGCTCTCGCCCAGCTCTTGATTGAGTCGCGAGCGAGCACGTTAGCACCGGACGTGCGAGCCGCCCTCATGGACGAGAGGGGGCAGGTGCGTCTGCTCGGGACCTTTGTTGAAGATGTTTTTCCGGCATTTATTTCGACGGGCGAGGCCGTTCGCGGAGGAGCGGTGCTCGACGCCGAGCACCGCGCCGTTCTGGAAGGAGTGATGGAACGGCTTTCGGAATTTGCATCCCAACTGAGGGGCATGCTTGAGCCCCTGAGGGAGGCTGGAACGGAAGCTGACCTTCCTTTGCAGTTGCTTGGCGAGATCGTGGACGGAGCGTGGGTGACGGCGAACGACGTCATGCGGCTGCTGGCATTGCAGCCAAAGACGGAAGTGACGATTGAACCGCCGGCTTGGGCTGCGCTTCCTGAAAACACTGCCCTGGTGGGTGAAGGCACTCCAGCGCGCAGAAAGGGCAAAGCAAAGCGCGGAGCAGCCGCGGGCGAGGGGAGTTCGACGGCCAGCCCGCCCGCGCCGCAACTGGGAAGGTCCGATGCCGCCGCGGCCGCGACGGGCAAGGTCATCGTGCTCTCGGATCTCGGTACAAAGAAACTCGCCACGCCGGAGGAGGCAGCTGCGTCATCCTCTGCGACCGATCACCTCCAGATGTGGCAGGCTCCGCCCTCCAGGAAGGCACTGCCGGGATTACTTGAGCGATTGGACGAGCTGCTGCAGTTCGATCTGCGGGCTCAGCAAAGCGCCGTCTCGCAAGCGCGCCAGATGAAGCCCGACGACGCCGAACATGTCCTGAATCGCGTGATCAAGCGCTTGCAGACGCAGTCCTCCGAGATTGAGGCCTGTGTAGCCGCGCTGGAGGAGCCTCGCCGACGGGGCCTGCTCACCACTGCGCAGGTGCCCGAAGTGCACGAAAAGATAGTCCGGCTTCAAAGGATGGGGTCCGAGGTTCAGGGGCAGGCAAAGTCATTGAGCGCGCGAAAGGCAGCAATCACGAGCGATTGCATGAAGACCTATGCGTTTCCATCGCAGAAATACCTTGTACAGTTACGGGCAGCGGGGGAACTGGCGTCAGTGGATCCACCTCGCGCCTTGAAGGGAGAGCCAGGGACGCTGTTTGAAATCAAGCTACAGCCCATGGCGCTGAGCAATGGCGCGACGCCAAGGCCGATGTGGGTACACATCCACACCAAGCGGCCGGTACATGCCTGGCAATTGGCAACGCTGGGCGATCGCGAATTCGCCGCTTGCCACGTCAAGTCTGACGAACAGCGCGGCTACAATCAGCACTGGCAGAACGCTCGAGCCGCCGAGGGGCACGAGAACGTCGTGATCCACCGAGGCAAGCTCACTCCCGCATTCTGTAGGTCCTTGTTGAGCACCGCCGCTGGCCAGCCATGGCAGCCCCTTCCCGACCCGGAGCACGCTTCAGCTCAGATGGCTCGACTGGGGATCTAGTGAGCTGGTTTTCTTGCGCCGGTGAGCCGTTCGGCGTCAGAGTTCATGCCTTTCGGACCGGCTCGGCGGATTGCCTGAGCTGCGCCGAGCCTCGTCGAACTCCAGCTTACACAAGGATGGAGCCGGGGAGAGAACACTTCTTACGGGAGGGGTATCGGCTGGCGATCCGGAGGATTGTCGGTCGTCGTACAAGCAAGCTGCCATTCCCTGCCCTGGCGAACATCGGCGCTCGGGCGAGAAGCTGGGCCGCTGACTATTGCAGGCGGGAGATATACCAGATGCTGGCGGCGATACGCCCGGTGTCACAGTGCTTTCACCTGCCTGCCCGCGGCGAACTGGCGCGCAAACTCTTCGGGCGAGCTTCAACGGATCGCGGATGGTCCGGATGTACGGGAGCTGAGCGTCCCGGCCGCTTTGACGAATCAAACCGGGCGGTGCACAACAACGCCGCCTGTTTGCTACTCTAGCATCAGGCTACGACGGCCCCAGCATCACGCCTCCTTGGCCTCCAAAAGATGCTGGGGCTTGTCGTTCTTCGTTGAGCGTCTCAATCCGAGTAAGTCGGAGCTTCTTCGTTTCAACTGCAATGGCGCCGGGCGCCGCGGAGACGATTTCAATACACCGTCGTATGGTCAGTCATTTCCCTGCTTTTTTCAGTCGCCGCCACGAGCGAGCAACGGTGGCATCGCCGGAAGAGCGTACGCATACGACGAGGACCGCCTGATTGACGCATGCGCGCGGGTACAGTTAGTTCTATGATCGGCGGGGTGAAGGTCAGGCGGCTTGCTGATCGGTGGGATTGGCTTGGCGCAGGAGCTTCCATTCCCAGGGCAGCAGTTCGTGCAGCCGCGACGTAGGAAGATCGGCGATCCGGGCGAGGACGTCGGCGAGCCAGGCCTTGGGATCGACGTCGTTGAGGCGACAGGTCGTGATCATCGTCAGCATGATGGCGGCCCGATCGGCACCGCGCTGGCTGCCAGCGAAGGTCCAGTTGCGCCGCCCCAAGGCGATGCCTCTCAACGCGCGTTCAGCGCAATTGTTGGTCAAGCAGACCCTGCCGTCGTCGAGGAAGCGGGCGAAGTCGTCCCAGCGCCTGAGCATGTAGTTCATGGGCTTCAGGACCTCGGAGGAGCTCGACAGGGTCTCCCGCTCGCGGAGCAGCCAGTCGTGCATGTCGTCGAGAAGCGGCTTGCTCTGTTCCTGGCGCACGGCGCGCCGGCCGTCGGCACTGCGGCCGTTGATGGCGCGCTCGATCTCGAACAGGGCGTCAAGACGCCTGACCGCTTCCAGCGCGATCGGGGAGACCGGTTTGCCTTTCTGTCCGTCCCGGGCGGCTTTCTCGATGTCAGCCAGTTCGAAGAAGCCCCGCCGCGCATGGGCCAGGCAAAATGCCGGCGTGATCGGCATCGCTTTCCTTTTTGGGTCGAACAACGGCTCGAAGCCGCTATAGCAATCCGCCTGCAGGATACCGCCGAAGACGGCCAGATGCTTCTGGGGATGTTCGCCCCTTCGGTCGCCCGAGGCGTAATAGACCGCCGCCGGCGGCGCAGGTCCGGCGAAGGGCCGATCATCCCGCACATACGTCCAGATCCGGCCGGTCGTGCACTTGCCCTTCGCCAGGATGCGGATGGTGGTGTCGTCGCCATGAAGGCGCTCGGCCGCAAGCACATGACGCTCGATCAGCTGGAACAGCGGCGTGACGGCGAAGGTCCCGTGACCGACCTGGTCGGCCAGCGTCGATAACGGCAGATCGATCCTCTCGGCCTTAAAGCGCACGCTCTGGCGGTTGAGCGGGATATGCATGCCGAACTTGTCGAACAGAATCGTCGCCAGCAATTGTGGGCCGATGAAGCCGCGCGGCGTCGCATGGAACGGTGCCGGCGGCTGGCTGATCTTCTCGCAATCGCGGCAGGTGAACTTCTCGCGTACCGTCTCGATGACCTTAAAGCGACGCGGAATCTCCTGCAGCGTCTTGGTCACATCCTCGCCGACCTTCGCCAACCGCGATCCACCGCAGCAGGCGCAGGTCCTTGGAGCCTCGATGACGACGCGCTCACGTTCGATGTCGTCCGGCCACGGCTTGCGCACCGGCCGCTTGCGCGTGAAGGCGCTCACGCTCTGGGTTTTTGCCGCGGCAGCCTGCGCAGCCAGCTCATTCTCGGTCGCCGTGGTGGCGAGTTCTTCGAGCTCCAATTCCAACTGCTCAAGTAGCCGCGCCGTGCGCTCGGAGCGCTGCCCGTGCAGTTCGCGTTTGAGCTTCTCGATCCGTAGCTCAAGATGAGCGATCAGCACTTCGCTGTCCGACAGCTCCGCCCGCGCGTTGGCGGCATCCGCGACCGCCACATCGCGTTCAGCCTGCAACGCCTCGCGCTCGGCCAGCAGCGCAAGGTAGGCGCTCGCGAGATCCGACGGAAGATCGCTCGGCTTCAATGTCATGAAGCCATTGAATCAGATCGAGCATCAGATTCAAACCCAAAACGATTATCCGACCCGCGTCGGACGCTGGGTTTCTTGCGGATTGCGCCAATCGATCCCGGACAGCAGGTAGCTCAACTGCGCCAGCGAGATCGTTACCGCTTCACCGGCAACCGATGGCCAGATAAACTTTTTTCTCTCGAGTTTTTTTGTGAACAAGCAGGCTCCCTGACCATCGTGCCAGATCACCTTCACAAGATCGCTGCGGCGACCGCGGAAGACAAACAAATGACCGCTGAGCGGTTCTTTGTGCAGCACCTCCTGCACTTGGAGGGCCAGCGATGGAAAGCCTCTGCGCATATCCGTGTAGCCTGTAGCCAGCCACACTCGCACATTCCCTGGTACAGAAATCATCGGCGTCCAAGCACATCGAGGACCCGCGCCAACGCCTCCGGATCGACGTGCGCATCCACCCGGATGCACCGTCGGTTGCCGAGATCGATCTCTATCAATCCAGTACGCGCGGCTGCCGCCGAGCGAACTCGGCCATCAACCGTAGGCAAAAGCTTCGGAGTTTCTTCAGCCGAGGCCGCTACGGCGGCGATCTGCACCGGCGTAAAAGATGGTGCAACTTGTTCCGATGTCCGTGCTTGTCGACGCCAGGTAAACACCAGGCTGGCCGCTACTCCGTTGCGCCGCGCAACCTCAGTTACCTTCGCGCCCGGTGCCAGCGTCTCCTCGACAATCCGTGCCTTGTCGTCCTGCGACCAACGCCGCCGCCGCTCGAGCCCGCCCAAAACTTCGACCCGCATCGCCTGATGACCTTAAAGCTAGACCTAAGGTCACACGCTTCGCGAATTACCACCCGTCACGCAAGACGGTCCTCGTCGGAGCGGTACGGAAGAGCATGCTCCGCCGCAAGATCAGCTTGGTGGACTGTTCATTGAGTCATGGCGCGAGCTCACGACAGCAATCCGTATGACTAGTTTGATCGATCTTTTACAGCTCGATTCCGTGCGGCCCTAAGCACCCGGTGCATCACTTCGCTTTTGATCTCGCAGGCGATCTCGTTGACGTTGAGGTCCGAGCGACCGCTGGGCCTCGGCATCGCCCGTCAGACCCGCTTCGGCCCCGTTGGTTCAGCCGAATTTGAAACTCCTCGCCCATCGCATCGATGAGCCGATCGTCCATTGCTGCGTACTTATCCATTCGGTCGATAGATCTGATCAAGAAAATCAATTTTACCGCTTGCAGCGTCGTCAGATAGACCGTCGAGAGCGGCTGGGGCTAACCTAGGGAAGCGATGTCTCGAATGAAAAAGTCTGTGTTAGTGACCGCGAGCGCCCTCGCGCTTGCAACGGCGGTGGTGCCTCCTTTTGCTGCAAACGTTGCCGCGCAGCCGGTTGCGGCGAGTGCGCCGGTAGCCGATACATCATATCCTGAGTGCGTGGATGACCCGTTGAATGGCATCTGCGATCTGTTTTTTTGCTTGACGGATCCCTCGTGCGTCCGGCACTGACAACGGGAAACATATCAAGCAGAGAATGAGGGTCGACCCTCGTGCGGCCGCTGCTCCGACAGCGGCCGCGTCCTTATGCCGTATGGTTGCGCTGGCAGATAGTATAAGCCGGGCCTATTTGTTCTCTAAAGGCTATGATCAGAGTGACGGCTCACTTACAGCCCGTCGGTGACGCCCGCTGATCGTGCAACTGCCGCATCGGCGAAGATCGGGTAAACGGAAACAAGTCATTTCAGACGGCGCCACTGCGCTCCGACAGGAGCTCCTGCTCGATGTAAAGCTGCTCCAATTTTTCAGGATAGATTGCTTTTACGTGCTGGCCCCATAGCCGTCCTCCGGCTCGATGTTTCGCATTTCGGGCATCATAGATGTCATCCTCACCTGTTCGGGTATGACTAAAGCAGCGGTCGTGGCGTTACGGCCGTTCGTCTATGGTCGGGCACATAATTGAGTGGCGCCGTCTCCGGCATCGTAAGCATGGCACAAAGCGCGGCCGCGCCCGCGAAAAGCATGTACCAGGCGGGCACGAGTGCACTCCCGGTAAGATGGATGAGCCAGGTGACGATCGGTTGAGCTGTGCCTCCAAAAATCGCTATCGCAAAAGCGTAGATCGTCGCGAACGCGCGACCACGAATGTACTTGGGCAAACCTTCGGCCATGCTCACGTAGAAGGCGCTATACGGAATCGTTCCGATCAGGGTGAGCACGCCGAGACCTCCTAGAAGTGCGAAGGCACTGCGGCTCTCTGCAATCCACAAGAATACCGGATAGGTCATCAGCAATGCAGTGACCTGCGGCCATATCATGATAGGCCGACGGCCTACGCGGTCGGCGAGCAGGCCGCCCAACAGTGCTGCAGAAATTCCGACCGTGTTGCTGATGAGCGTAGTAGCAAAGGCGAGAGGCGTGGAAACGCGGAGGGTGTTCAACGCGTAGGTCGTCATGTATCCCGTAACATAAGTCGTGATCGTGCAGCTGGCCAAGATGACAAATCCCAAGCTCATGATGCGGCGATCGGTAGGCCGTCGCCCCTCAGGCTGGGTGACAGGAACCGGCGCCTCGGGGCGGTGCAGCGTTTCGGGCAGGACGCTCCGCAACCAAAATCCAAACGGCAACGTGGCCGCGCCGAGCAACAGCGCGACCCGCCATCCGTACGCATTGAGCGCTTCGCTTGTCATGGTGAGCGAGAGTATTTCTCCAACCAACGCTCCGGCCGTCGCAGCTACCTGTTGGCTCGCGGGCTGAAAGGAGACCGCAAGACCGCGGGCTTTGGTGGGGGCCGCTTCCATCAAGTAGGCTGTCGTTGGACCGACTTCACCTCCGAGAGCAAAGCCCTGCAGCAAGCGTGCGAAAATGGCTAGCAACGGAGCGGCAAGTCCTATTGTCTCGTACGATGGCGTGATAGCCAATAACAGGACCGCGGCGCTCATCATGGCAAAGCTGGCAATCATCGCCGGTCGGCGGCCGGCCCGATCCGAATACGAGCCGAGCACGATGGCTCCGATCGGCCTGGTCACAAAGCCTGCGCCGAAGGTTCCGAGTGACAGCATGAGGCTGACAAACTGGTCAGTTGCCGGGAAGAACGCCTGACCGATCTGTATTGCGAAAAAGCTATAGGTCCCGAAGTCGTAGAATTCGATGATGTTGCCGATGGTTGCGCCCAACACCGCGCGGCGTGTCAAGCGTTCGTCTGCCGGACCGAGGACCGGCTCCAGCCTCTCTGGAGTAAATTGCCTCGCCATCCTCGACCTGATCTGGAGCGCGATCCATGGCCCGAACATTTCGACCAGACAGGTCGCGCAAAGTTGCATTCCACTTGCCCGAGTTCGTCCTCACGGCCATCGCCTGTTCACATGTAGGCTAAAGCGTGTCACGACGAACCTCACGGTAATCTCTGCAATAAAAATGCCCGCCTTTCGCGGCCCATTTTACCCTTGATCTGATGACTGGCCTTGCCGGCAAGACAAATATGAGAACCTGCTATAGTTGTCGGGCACCCAGACATTGCGCTGCTTTGGCGAGTTTGAGACAAATTGGCGGGTGCCGAACACGATCGGCGATGTCTCGCGCCCTTTCAGCCTCGGCCAGGTTGCGTCCGCTCCGTGAGGCGTCAGCGGGCCACGCCTTTCGTCGCCAAGCCGATTGTCGCCGCTCAGCGCGCCTGCGGCGGTCTCTCGCGCGCCGGGCAAGATCCACCACTCATCGGTGCTCCACCTTTGTGTCGCGGCCGGGTCCCGTCTAGCGGGCGAACCGGCTGCTCACGGGTCGCTCGCGTCTGGCGACCGCCAAGGCCCAGGTCGTCCGTCATAAGGTGCGTTCGGCGCTGCCCGCCCGCGCATGTTGGCTATCTCCTGCGCGAGGGCCTCACCCGGGACTGGGAGAAGGCCCGGCTATTTGGCCCAACGGCGACGAGGCCGATCTCAAGTCGTTCGGTGAGCGCTGCCAAAGGTTCAGGGGCGTACATCTTGGTCAACCACTTAGAGAGCTGTTAAGGCAAACCAGCGACGCATACCCAGGAGTTACCGTTCGTGCGCCCGCAACGGGCGAGCACGAATGTGCCCTACGGTTCTTCGCCAACGGACGCTTGGAGGAAGCGGACATTTCAGCGGCGACCTCGCCACCGCGCGCACGAAATTACGACGATTTTCCTTATTCAGGACACCAGTGAATTCTCTTTCCAACGCCCTGAGACGAGTGCCATCTGCATGACGCAGAGCGTCCATAGCAGCCGGGACAAAGTTGGCGGTTCCTATTGCCTCACCTGAGGATGTAACGTTCCGCTTGCCCGATGTAGCTCCGGCTGTCAGTCCGAGGTTGTATCATGGCGCGCAGGGTTCGAGGCACTGGGGACTTCGCGGAGTACCCACTACACGCAGCGGCAGTCCCCGGATCACCGGCACCGAGCACCCTTAGCCGTGCGCGGGAGGATCGTCTCAGCTGCTTTTGCGTCTCAGCGATTTCGTTCTCTCAGGTAAACACTTCGCTCCGCGGTTGCCGGACTCTCACGTAGGTCTCGCTTTCGTCTGTTCTCGCGCTGGCGCGGCTATCGCGGTCATTCTGGTTAGCGGCCCCGAGCATAGGCTCGAAGCGTCCGCCAGAACGACGGGTCGCGGGCAGAGGTCGAAATGCACATGTTCGGTGCAAGACTGGGTCTGGCCGCGGTCCGCATCACCTGGACCTCCTAACCAGCTTTACGCCCAGGTGAACGCAATGCACGACGCAGACCCACGCGCCGACTGCGAGGCCAGGCGGAATGAGACTTGGCTCGGAGATGATCGCATCAGACGTGGCAGATGCGGCTGCGGGTTTGTCTCCTTCTTCGACCTTTGTCAGCTTCTCGAAAGCCAGCCTCTTTAACATTCGACCTTGGCCACTCGATGACGAAGCCAGCCATCTCTGAATTCGTGACGAACTCAGCTCATTCCCTGGGGGAGATCTTCAAGAAGCCGTTGTTCTCACAACAGAAAGGAGAGCTTTATGGATCCGAACCCGATCGACAATGCCCGTTCCCCGGAATCGCCAACAGCGCACGTCTGGACACAGGAAGATCATGATTTGTTCAGTCAGATCATGAATGAAGCTGGCCCATCATCACCTGCCGCACCTGAGGAAGCGGTAGATGTCACATTCGCCGCTCCACAGAGATTTTTACACGGTTCGCAAATCGCCCCTGACGCGATGGTTGAGAGGCTGTTCCACCACGGTCTCTTGCCGGACTCGGACCAGCCGACGATGACCTATGAAATCCAAGGTCACCGCTACACGGCCGGTTTGGATGAGTCCAATCGCGTTCGTCTTGTTCATAACCCTGCGGAGGACCAAGTGGTTGGGGTCGGCCGGGCGGGGGTACCGGACTTCGGAGCCTTCTTCGCGGAGAAATGGCGCTACGGAATGCCGCTAGCACAGCAATGGGCCACACCTGCTCTAATGGAGAAGCTGCGCCACGACGGTTTTATGCCGACCGCAGATAACTCCACCACGATCCTACTTAACGGACGGGCCTACAAAGCCGAATTAGCCGAAGGAGGGTTCGTTAGGCTTACACGGGAGACAACCCCGCTGTGAACCGATCGCGCGTGGCTGGAGGCCTGCGATCACTTCGGTTGTCCTTAGCTGGAGAGACATTCGCCCAATAGTGGATTATTCGCGCAGCCAGTGGGTACGCATCCTCGGGCCCACTGGCAGCCCACGAGATGAACGGTCATCCTGGACGTTTCGTCCGCGTGGCGCCGGCCTGTCAGTCCCCCCTGCCATATTGCCTGGGAATTGCCTCATCTGAGGATGTTAGTTTCGCTTGATCGATGTAGCTCTGGCTATCGGCCAGTCCGGGATTGCACCATGCCGCGCAGGATCGGAAGTTTCTGGAGACGCGCGGAATGCCCATTACACGCGGCCAGCGCCGAAGCTTTAGCCGTGCGGGATGATCGTCTCGGCTGCTTTGCCTCTGAGCAATCCCAACAAGCTCTGCTATGGTGTGGTGCAGGCCGAACTGTTCGGGGCGTTGCTTCGCGAGGCGACCGAGAATTGCATGCGCGGTCAGACGGAGCTCGGCCGCAAGCCAGCGCTCGATGTCGGCTGGGTCCGCGCAAGTTGGGTAGCGAAACCGCTGACCTGGAGGGGTTACTCGGAAACAGCGAAGGCCCTGCCTAGATAGCCTCGGCGGACGCGCGAGGTATTCTCAAGGAGCTGGCAGCAAAGGTCGCGTAGCCGCAACCACTGCCGCAAGTGGCTTCGCGCAGCGGTGGGATCGCGTAAGCGTATTTGTCGGTCGGGAGTCCGGTCAATTGGCACTACCAGATCTGGGCGTTTTGCAAGCAGTATCGCCGTAGGATCACGGCAATGAGCGCATGCACATAGGTGTGCGCAATCTGCTTCGAAACGCGGAAAAGAACGCCATGGCGAACATCAATCTCAATTCCAAATCTCTTGCAGGTGCACGCGCCGGACAGCGGGCCATCACCGCCCTAAAAGTCATTGTATGGAGAGCGCTGGCCCCGAGACGCCGAGGTTTCCAGATGACACGCGGAATGAAGCCGATGGCGCGGATGGTCGCAGCAACAAGGCGCGCGCTCGCCATGTACGATCTCGACCGGTGCTGCGCAATCTGGTGGCTCTATAGTCTCCATTTCGGATTCACCGGCGACGTGATGTTGGGGCTCGCTGCGGTCTCGGTTGCCCACGAGAGATCCCGCTGCGGAATTTAGAAATCGTGCATCGAGCGCATCCCAGCCCGGTCGCAATGGCGCGCACAATCGGCTTTGAAGCGAGTTCGTCCGGACCAAGAAATCGAGCTGTTATTAGTGGACGAGCTTTGGTTCGGGGGCAGAGTTGCGCCCGCCTCATCAAAGGCGGGTGATATGCAATCGTAGCAACCCGGCGAACAGCGTGATCGCGACATGCCAATCCTCGGCGGCAATTGCGCGCCGAGGACTGGTCATCAGCAAACTTCAGAACGGCATCTAAGAATCTGAAGTCGGGAGCCTCGTTAGTGAGGTCCTTAATTGAGCTTATAAGAGGCCTGAAAGCACGTACCCCACCGTTCCATGCTGTACTTCGCAAGAATGCGCGGGTCACCGACGCAGCCGCTGCTGCTGCACAAAGAGTCGCTGTCCTTTTTGGTCCACATGGCCCAATAGCGGCCACCCGACCCCGACGCTGATGTTCTGGGTGAGGAAGTAGGACAACACGCCCGCAATCTGGACTCCGCCACCACCATTGCCGCGTTGTTCGTCAAAGGTGGTCTTGGGACGCAAGAGATGATAGTCGCGGCCTTTGAAATCGGTCCAGGGCAGGTAAGCGACATCAGCATTGAGGCGCCAGCGCTCGGTCAGCATAGTTTCGGCGCTCAGGCCGATTCGAGGCGCATTCCATTGAGTATCCTCCACACCGACGATCCTAGTGTCGCCCGGCTTCAGACATGCTTCATCCTGAGGCGCGACCCGAACGCAACCAATGGTATCTGAGCTCTGGCTGTAATAGGCCCAGCCTATAAATGCACCGACCTTGTAGTTCGCGCTGCGCAGGAAATCGTAACCGGCGTCCGCCGTGTAATATGCGAACCTTCCGTTTGACTGACCTGAAAGAGTATTTTGGTACGGGTATCCTTCCTGCTGGACCAGCCAATCTTCGTCGTTCATCTTCCCCTTGTTGAAGCTTCCGATCCCAAGGTTGCCCTTCAGGAACACTCCCCAGGGACTGTCGACCCGGCCGAATACCTCCCCCGAAAGCCCGTTCAGTCCGTGATAAGTGAGCCGCGATACGAGTATGCTGGGGTCTAGGGCATCGTTATTATTAAGTGCGCTGTGATCCCATTGGAATCGTCCCCGGCTCAGCCAGAGCCGCGAGCCGCCTTCGAACGACCAACCAGGCGCGTCGGGAATGGATGGTACGCTGCCCGCTGATTTCGCATACGGCGCATCGGACCTTGGTGCGGCCTCTGGGTCCACACCAAAGTGGTAGTTCAGACCAACTCTTCCGATGTGATAGTTGCTGGATAGGCTGGTTGTGTTCGCCGGCAGAATCGCAGGCGGAGATAACTGCACTGTCGAAGCGGTGGCGACACTTGGTCCGCCGAAATGCAGATAGTCATACTCGACATTCACCGACCATGCCGGCGTAAGGGCTCGCTCGAGACCGAGCGCGATCACGCCGCCAACTCGGCCATAATCGAAATGGGTTTTCTCCTGTGGCTGGTTCTCCGGTTCCACGTTGTTGACGACGTCGCCCCGATTGTTTTGCCAGGCTACGCCTGCCTTGAGATAGGCAAGCGTTTGCCCGAGCGGACCGAAGGCGTAGCCGATGCGGCCGGTCCCGGTCGCAAAGAGGTTGGGACCTGCGTTGCAGTTTGCGCTTACAATCAAGTGGGAGGCGGCTAGGCAGGTGTTTGAGCCGTTGGCGGCAGCTGCGCTGGCATCCAGTTCGAGGCCGAACACCCAACTGTTGTTCTGCCAATTGTAGCCGATCTGGCCACCTGCGACGAACGATGGAATATCGACGCTGCCGCCATAGATCGACGGGCCAAAGGGATTGCTAAAGGAGGTTCGGCCGTACCCGCCGCCGGCGTGACCGCCAATGTAGCCTCCAGACCAGTTCCACACCGCCGGTGGCAGTACTTGTCGCTCGAGGTTCGCCATAGCTCTACCCGATGTGACGAGCGCCATCGTCGTAGCACCCAAAAAGAGAACTCTTGATCGCATAATGATTGCCTGCACTTTCCCGAGACGCGGTCCCGCTCGCTAAGTATCGCCGCACGGCAAATCGTCGCAGCGGCCAGACACGTAATGACGCGCCGGGCCGCTCCGAAGATCATCGCACCACGATTGGTGATGATGTCCTGAACGAAGCAAGCCGCGTGCCGGACTAATTCGTATATTTTGCAGGAGTTTCCTAAGAGTGTGTCGCGTCAACTCTCTACGTTGGTTTGAAGGCGGACAATTGAGCGTCGGTAGCACTGCATTGCGCGGCGAGGGTGGAAGGCGCGCGCATGTGCGACTTTCATGTTTTTTCGATTGCAATGTGCGCGGACCCGTTCCGCTCTGACTGAACAGCGTCATTCAAAGTGCAGTGTTCTTTTCCAGCACGAGCTGCCGTGACGGCCAGCGGCCGGTCGTTGCAAGTTTAGTTCGTGTTAGTTTTGGGAGCGTGAGTGCGCGAGAAAGCGAGCTCGTGTCCGGACCACTTTAGCGCGCCCGTTGTCTTGCGGCTTTCGTCGGCTTCGCGGCGTCCTCGAATGCTTTAGGGTGACCGGCGCGATATCCCTTCGCACAAGGTTTGCGAGGTCCACATGCTCAAGGCAATTCATGCCCAGCAGAGTTGTGAATGGCCGAACGGAAGGCGCAAGCGATCGTCGAAGATTTACGGACTGCGACGATGAGCAAGGTGGCCGCCGCGCAAACATGCCGCCCTTACTAAGAACCGACTGTCCCAGCCAAAGCCCCCGATGGGAGACCATCCTCGACGTGGATGCTCTCGCTGACACGGACAAGAAGAACTGGGTTCTTAAAAGGGTGGGCTGCCTCCCGCCCGAGGAGCGCCTATGCTTGCTCAACCTGTCCGAGGGCGGAAAGGACGCTGTGTTCGTCCGTGAGTTCGACGCAGTCGCCAAAACCTTCGTCACGAACGGCTTCGCACTCCCCGAGGGAAAACAGCAGGTCACTTGGGTAAATAGCGACACGGTCCTGATTACACGAGATTGGGGCGAAGGGACCATGACGCAAGCCGGTTACCCTTTCGTTGTGAAGGAGCTCAAGCGCGCTCAGTCGCTCGCGGAAGCGCGCGAGGTCTTCCGTGGTGAGCCGACCGATGTCGAGGCCAAACCATTCGTGCTGCGCGACAGTGAAGGCACGATCCATGCGACCGGCGCCGTCCGCAGGATCGGTTTCTTCGAGCATGAGTATGTTCTCTTTGGGTCCCAGCCGATTAATCTCAATCTGCCAAAGAAGGCGACCATTGGGGGCATCGCGAGTGGTCGCCTGCTGATGACGCTAAACGAAGACTGGATGCCGCCGTCCGGAGATACCCCTTCTCAGCCGGCTCGATCATCTCGTATGACCTGGCCGAATGGAGGCAGGATCCGCTGCGCGCCATGCCCACCCTCGTTTTCAAGCCTGGACCTCGACAAGCGATCAGCGGATTCACCGCCACAAGAAACTTGTTAATCCTAACGATTCTCGACAATGTTCAGAGTAGGACGTTCGTCTACAAGTACAATCAGGCGCCTGGCAGGCCAGGCCGATCCCGCTTCCAGAGAATGCGAGTGTCGGGCTAGCTGCGGCATCGCATGAAACGGACGAGGCGATGTTCACCGTCTCCAGCTTTCTTAGCCCGACGATGCTCTGGTACTTCGACGCCGCAACCGAACGCCTTGAGACCCTGAAGACGACCCCTCCTAGGTTCGACGCCTCGAGACTTGTCGTCGAACAGTTCGAGGCAATCTCGCGCGATGGGACCCGCATTCCTTACTTTCTGGTACGACCCAAGAGCGCAAGATTTGACGGATCAACTCCAACGCTTCTCTCTGGCTATGGTGGGTTTCAGATTCCACTCATCCCCTATTACGCGGGTCCTACCGGACGACTCTGGCTCGAGCAGGGGAACGCGTATGTCGTCGCGAACCTGCGCGGCGGCGGTGAGTTCGGGCCCCAATGGCACCAGACTGCTCAAGGAGCAACGAAGCAGCGGACATGGGATGATTTTATCGCCGTCGCGGAGGACTTGATCCGGCGCAAAATCACTTCTCCCCGCCGGCTGGGCGTGGTCGGCGGTAGCCAAGGAGGCCTCCTGGTAGGCACCGCAATCACCCAACGACCCGACCTCTTCAATGCGGCCATCTTACAGGTGCCGCTGTTCGATATGGTTCGGTTCACCAAGCTGGGCGCCGGAGCCTCCTGGATCAGCGAGTATGGCGATCCCAGCACTCCCGAACAGCGCAAGTGGCTCGACGCCTACTCGCCCTATCAGAGGTTGGTGCCAGGCAAGACCTACCCGGGCCCCTTCATTCTCACGTCCACCAAGGACGACCGCGTGCATCCAGCGCATGGCCGCAAGGCAGCGGCGAGGCTCGCTGCGTTGGGCCAACCGTACTTCTACTATGAGAATACCGACGGGGGCATAGCGCCGCCGCCAACCTAATTGAACAGGCACGCCAGATCGCTTTGGAATATACGTATGCATCCCGGCGGCTTGTCGATGAGTGATGTCGAGGACGAAGATCTACTTCAATGATGAGGCTTGGCGGACGACGTTATCGGCAGCGGCGTCAGACCCGTCTTTGCTCATTCTCGGCGGGACGATCTCCCTGGGGGATGAATCCGGGCGATCAGCTACGCCCTCAGTCTCGCGTATCAGTCCGGGTAGGTCACTCAAGGCCGATTTCTCCTTGATACCCACCAGGCATTTCGTGTGAACAGCCCTCAGGGCAAAGCCGCTGCGTCAGCCTCTCGATCCCGTGGCTAACTTCGTTGGCAGTGCGGATGCGGATAGGGATAGCGCCTTTCTCATCAAGTCCCCTCGATAGGCGCCGGCGCATCCGCGCTGCGTTCCATCTATTGCTGACCGGCCTATATTGCTCAGTCGTGCGATGCTGTATTTCTCTCGCACCCTAGAGCCTACAATTTAAGTGCACAATCATCATCTGGCTCGCTTATCGTCGATCCGCAGTCGGTTGGAGGCTTACTGGAATTCCACCAATGCACTCCGACAATCGATCGATACGCGGAGTGCGACGAACATGGCAGTACAATATGCACGGCAGAGGGATGGGGGCGCAAAGCACCGAATTCGCAATTTGACGTCACAGAGACCTGCCCCCAACGGGGCGGAGTATCTAGATGGTGTGGTCCGCAACCGACAATGTCTCACTGATCAGCAGCCTGAACCGTCCGGGTGTCCTGACGTCGTGATGGCTGACAGCACGAAAGCATGTCTGAGTGGTTGCAGAAGTTTCCGTGGCGGATTGAGCGGGTGTTGATAGCCCACACACTATTGACCGACTGCGCAAAGGCCTGTCAGGTTGCGGTAAGCTATCACAGATACAGAGCCCTTGGGGTTAACGGGATGTGACAGGGACAGCGTTATCGCTCCAGATCGATCAGCGCCGAGTCACTTTTCCGCTAGTCTCAACGGCAGTGCGGATGTGGTAGGGACTAGTTGGCCTGGTTTCAGCCCCCGAGCCGGTTAGCACCGAGCCGCGCCCGCACTGTTTTACATCTTGCCCCGGGACCAATCCCGCTAGCTATCTCCGACAAGCTTCGCAGGTACTCTGGCGAAGGTCGGTACACCACCCGAAAAGGTGAGGGCCACGTACTTCCATTCCTGCCGCAGCGCGCGCAAGAGTGGCCTTGTATACTGCATGCCGCCACGAGAGCCGCCTGAACCGCGAGTTCGGCCGCTAGCGCTTCGGCGTTGAAGGCTATGCCATGGGAGAGTTGGTCGCGGAGCTTGGCGCGGGCTTCCTGTCTGCCGATCTCGGCCTAACACCGGAGGTGAGGGAGGATCACGCCTCCTATATCGGCTCTTGAATCAAGGTGCTGAAGAACGGACGCGCGATCTTCACGATCTCGTCCAATGCCCAACGGACGGCGGACTTCCTTCATAGGATTCAGGCCAAAAAATTCCGTCGCGACCTGAGCCGCGGCGGCAATCATCGATCTGGACCTCGTCATTTTAGCTCCAAATAGCTTAGGTCTCCAATGGACTCTGGACGAAGTTGTTGACTGGGCGTCCTCCGACTTACAGCGGGGCGGATTTTTCGCACCGGTTTCAGATAGATAAATCGCTGCGGCTGCAAGCATTTTGATTGAGGATGCATGGGTTTGAAGCCGAGGCCCGGTCTCAATCGCGGCGACCGTATCGACCCTGTGAGGTCAACGGCCCTGCTCACTCCTTGCATACCACGATGTCCGTAGATGCTGCGCGAGCGCTCGTCCCCCCCCCCGACCATGGGTTGCGAGTCCGGCTTGTGTGCGAAAGGCTCGAGGCCGAGCCTGATAACCAAGTCCTTTCCAGCCGACATAGACCGCAAGACGTGCAGCAACCACGAACTGCCGGGCGGCAACACAAGCCAGACCGTGAAAGCAATTAGTAAGCCGCCATTGAGGGCGAGAAATACGGCTCGTTCACTCATGAGGATCAGCGGACAAAACTTGCGATCCGAGTAACGCTGCTCGTCGATGACCCAGATCCTTCAAAATAGCCGGGGTCAGATTAAGGGCCGTCCGCAATGGTCGAAATCCATGCGTTTGGAAATGCTGCGCAATGATTGATAGTCCGCGTGTCGTATGCCGAAAGGCAGCCGGCGCCTTGCATCCCACGAGCAATTTGGGATCCGAGGCGCGCCTTGGCATGGGTGCAGCCACGCATCGAGCGGCGAGGGGGCAGCATGGCTCGCAACGTCGAGCGGCGAGAAGGAAATGCTCATGCGGATTGATCCCACGCACATGAGCGCGCGCGGCTCATGGCACGTGAGGAGGCGCCACTGGGTGTCACATCCGAGCAAGGCGACACCGAACAGGCGAGGAACTTGCCGCAGCGGAGCGGGGATTGCTGAGCCGGTACCAGGGTCTACTTTATGTCTCTGAAAACGTTAGTACTTCCGTTGACCGAGAATGTCGACCTGACATTTCGGAATGTCGGCGAGCGGCTACATTTATAATTGTCAGCGAGCGGCGACTTATGCTAATGTAAGCGAGCACTAACATTTGGGATTGGAATGCTTATCCGTACACCTGGCGACCTCGGCGCCGTCATTCGCGACAGACGCAAACGCCTCAAGCTAGACCAGGCGACACTGGCCAAGCGGATCGGCGTCAGCCGTCAATGGGTGATTGAGGTCGAGCATGGTCATCCCCGCGCAGAGCTGGCTCTTGTCCTTCGTGCTCTCGACGTTCTCGGCATCCCGGTGGACGTCAACAGTGGAGGGCCCACCAGCCGCGGGTCTACCTCCGCAGTTGATATCAACGCCATCGTCACCAAAGCCAAGGAAGGCAAGACATAATGGCCGAGCTCATTGCACTCTTGGATGGCACCGAAGTCGGTCGCGTCCGCAGTGAGGCGCGCGGCCGGCTGACCTTCGTCTATGACAATGCATGGCGCAACGCGGAGCGGGCCTATCCCCTGTCGCTTTCGATGCCGCTTGCCGCCGAGGAGCACGGTCCAGCCACCGTTCAGTCCTTCTTGTGGGGGCTGCTGCCTGACAACGAGCAGGTGCTCGAGCGCTGGGCCAAGAAATTTCAGGTATCGGCGCGCAACGTGTTTGCCCTCATCTCTAACGTCGGTGAGGATTGCGCCGGGGCTATCCAGTTCGTCACGCCTGATCGATTGGGGGCTCTGAAAACAGGCAAAGATGACAAGATCGAATGGCTGGATAAGTCGGAAATAGCAAATCGGCTTCGAGTCTTGCGCGAGGATCACGCTGCCTGGCGTCTGCCCAGCGACACGGGTCAATTCAGTCTTGCAGGCGCCCAGCCGAAAACCGCGCTTGTCCTCAAAGACAACAAATGGGGCATTCCGTCCGGGCGCATACCAACCACCCACATTTTGAAACCACCGACGGGCCATTTCGATGGTCACGCCGAGAATGAGCATATCTGCCTGCAGCTCGCACGCGAACTCGGGCTGCCAGCCGCTGAAACCAAGGTGATGCGCTTCGAACAGGAAATAGCGATCGTGGTTGAACGCTACGATCGGCAGGTCAGCGGGAACGACATTATCCGCGTTCATCAGGAAGATATCTGTCAGGCCATGGGCATCCCGCCGACCAAGAAATACCAGAACGAGGGCGGACCAACGCCTGCCGATGTGGTCGAGCTCTTGCGGACCTACTCGACAGACCGCGAGGCTGACCTTGAGACGTTCGTCAGCGCTTTGGTCTTCAACTGGCTCATTGGGGGCTCTGATGCTCACGCCAAGAACTATTCATTGCTTCTGGCCAGCGGCGCTCTCGTGCGTCTCGCTCCCCTTTACGACATCGCCAGCATTCTTCCTTACGACCACGTCGATCAGCGCAAGATCAAACTCGCCATGAAAGTCGGGGGTGAATACAAGCTCGATCAAATTGGCTTGCGTCAGTGGCAAAAATTTGCACGCGAGACGCGTGTTGATGCGGACGTACTCATCGCTACGCTGAACTCCATGGCCGGGCAGATCCCTGACCTGGTGGCGGACATTCGCACGCGAGCGCAAAAGGAGGGATTGGAGAACGCTGTCATCGAGCGATTGGCAACGGCTTTGAGTACGCGAGCCAAGGATTGCGAACACGTTCTGAAGGGGATCTAGGATACGGATCATCCATCAATTGAAGGGAGTCGAACGCAAAGCTGCCGGTCTAGATTCATGATCTCGCGTTGAGTATTGCCGATGGGGGCTGGAGCGCTTGGGTAATTCGCTAGGGGGGACGCGTGTGGTATGTTTCAGCAGAGTTTTCCCATCTGACGCGGGGTCGCAGGTCCAGCTACCAGCGCCGACACTTCTGAAGAGAGCGAGCTTACGCGGACACACGAAATCGCTGTCCTCTTGCGCGACGATGCTGACTTGCGCCAGCGCACTCTGCCAGAGTCGCTAAGACATCTACGCTGAATCATTTGTTGATCCCGCCCTCGGCGTCCTCCGGCTGCTGCGATCTTTACGTCGCTCAGCAGGCGATCGCTCGTCACCGCGCTCACCTTCAAAACCGACCGACCGCTCATCGGCAGAAAGCTTCAATCTGCCGTGCCGTTCAAGTGCCGGGCGCAAGAACGGCTCGCGACGAGCCGCTTACTGCAGAGCCGGTCAGAGGCGTCCCATACCACGATCAGTGCAGCGCGAATGGAAACCCCATAGGTCCGGCTCGGCCGCCGCGGCAGGGCCGATCCGATGCTCGTCCACTGACAGTGGTCGGATCGCGTGCTTACGATGTCATACCGTGACGGCGCAAAGCTCGTCCAGGAGTCGTCCCTTCTCACGCCGACCGCCCGGCCGATGACGCACGGCCAGGGCTGATGTGATCTCGCGCTTTTCGCGCATGCTGATCGTCCCTGCCGTAGCCGCTACGGAACTGATTCGGCAGCTCCGCCCAAGGCACGACTGGGAAGTTGTCCGGTAACATTTTTAGTGAGGCAATGCGCCCCTCGGCGACACGAGGATTACCGTCTCCTTGGGTAGCCGATGAGAGAGCGAATGAACGAGGAACGAATCGCGGAAGGCTCGTCGTGGAGTTGCGAGACCGATCTGGATCAACTGTGGCTTGGCACCCATGCGTGCACCTGCGGCCCGGTATGGTCGTTTTGCAACCAGAGCAATGACGAGTCGTCGGCTCACATGCCGCCGGAAGGGTTCATCGGCGGCGAGGACGGCGGGTCCTTAAACCCATGAAACCCGCGACGATTGAGAGCCGCGGGGCAGTTTCGCTTTGCAGATGTGGCGATGCATTGCTTCACGAGCGACGGCCTCGTCAGCTTCTGGAAAGCCTATCCATAATAGGATCAGCTCAATTGATTTCTTGGACGTGAGGCTATCGTGGACCCGTACAATTTCGATCCACCCAATCCAACAGCTTGGTCCCCGGTGCAGCACGCCGTCTTGGAAGAGGACCAGGGGGGCCATGCCGGGCAAGAGGGCTTTGAGCAGCACTTGGCCGAGGCGCGCTCACCCGATCCGGGTCCTGTCTCCCGTGGCGGCCGCAACTACCATCCCCATCTCTCTGCAGAACATCGGGACACTATCGACAAGGCGATTGCCGAATATGCAGCTCAGAAAAACCCACAACGGAACACGGTTAAGCGCTATACTCAGGCGCTTCGCCGACTTGGAAATGATCTTGGCGCTCATCGCATTACGATTGATCTGAGGGACCACCAGTCCCTGGTCCGTCATGTCAAGACTTACTTCCCGAACGACGAAGACATGAAGAAAGGGTTGGGTGTCCTTCGTGCGTATCATGATCGGAGCTATGTAGCTTCTGGCGGGCGGCCGCGCACGATCCCTTCAGCGGAAGATGCGCCCCTCTCAGAGCGGCTTAATGCCAGTGGCATGACGTCGGGCAGTGCTGCTCGTCATGATCGTAGTCTTCGCAGATTTTCTAACGCGCTTAATCTTGCGGGCTACTCGATATCCGGGTTAGACCACGCGGCGCGCATTGAATTTGCTCAGAAGTTGTTCCCGAACGACGAGCTTCTGTTGTTCGCATTAGGCAAGGTTCGCGATGCCGAGAACGTTCCCGGCGCGCGTGCATCTCGGAAGCCCAGCGGTCGTGCTGTCCCGTCGCCCGCGTTGCATCTTTATCCCGATGACGCCCGCATCATTGATGGCCTGGAAAAGGCAGAGCTGAGCATGCTCAAACCCGAGGAGAAGAGCCGGAAAAAAGTTGTTCAAAATCTGGCCCGCAACCAACGAAGATTGGGTGCTTGGCTCCAAAGGGAGGGGCGGGGGAGCATAGTGAGCCGACTCACCGGCACCAGTGAGCAGCAAAAGTCGTTGAACGACGATCACACCGACTTTAAAAAATCCAATCGAAACGCGGACATGGGCTTCGATCGGCTTAGGAGCTACCTATTGCTCGTCGAGGCGAACGCTGCGCTGGGCGTCTGCCCTGAACAGGCGGGTGGGGAGCCGCGGCGTGGCGAGTCGAACTCAACGTGGTCGCCGCACCTGCCGTACGATTTTGAGTGGCCGACGCCGGAAGCGGTGCCAGATGGGTCGTCGGCGATCTACCGAGGTCTCGACTCCTTCGTTGATCTGCCGTACACCTCGCAGGAGGTGAGAGACGATGCTCAGTCAACGCCGGTGGGTAGGGCTGCCGCCAGACCGCCGCTCTTCAACGGACCATCGGACGCGCCAGCTCAGTCGCCCGACATTTCCCGCGGTCTTCAGTCTTTCGTTGATTTGCCGTACACGCCGCAACAGATGCGAGACGATGCTCAGTCGGCGCCGGTGAGTGGGGCTGCCGCCAAACCGCCGCTCTTCACCGGACCGCCGGACGCGCCAGCTCAGTCGTCAGACATCTACCGCGGTCTCAACTCTTTCGTTGATCTGCCGTACACACCGCAGCAGATGCGAGACGATGCTCAGCCAGCGCCGGTGGGTGGGGCTGCCGCCAGACCGCCGCTCTTCACCGGACCGTCGGACGCGCCAGCTCAGTCGTCAGACATCTACCGCGGTCTCAACTCTTTCGTTGATCTGCCGTACACACCGCAGCAGATGCGAGACGATGCTCAGTCAGCGCCGGTGGGTTGGGCTGCCGCCAAACCGCCGGTCTTCACCGAACCATCAGACGTGGCAACTCAGTCGTCACAGATCTACCACGGTCTCAACTCTTTCGTTGATCTGCCGTACACACCACAGCAGATGCGAGACGATGCTCAGTCGGCGCCGGTGGGTGGGGCTGCCGCTAGACTGGTGCTCTTCACCGAACCATCAGACGCGCCAACTCAGTCGTCACACATCTACCGCGATCTCAACCCTTTCGTTGATCTGCCGTACACGCCGCAGCAGATGCGAGACGATGCTCAGTCCGCGCCGGTGGGTGGGGCTGCCGCCAGACCGCCACTCTTCACCGAACCATCAGACACGCCAGCTCAGTCGTCAGACATCTATCGCGGTCTCAACTCTTTCGTTGATCTGCCGTACACACCGCAGCAGATGCGTGACGATGCTCAGTCAGCGCCGGTGCTCAGCCCTGCCGGTAAACCCGCGTTCTTCGTCGGGCGATCGGGCGTACTTCAGGAGCTTGAGGACATCGGATACCGAGTCGACGAGGATTGGCAGGATGGCTCCCAGCCGGTGCCGGATTTCTTAATCGATGTCCTGGATAATATCAGGGTCCTGCCGACCCAGTTCAGCGGCCCAACCCAGCTCTCCATGAACGGTGAGACCTACTCGATCACATTGGGGCCGCGAGGACGCCGCGTTGCGCAATTCATCCATCATCCTCGCCCGTCCCCTGTCCCGGGTGCTCAGATCGGCCCCTCGGCTACTGTTGCCTCTTCCGGCCACCGCAGCGGTCCCGTGCTGGGGCCCACGCAGTGGCTGGGTGACGAGCATATCCAGCGGGACTATGAGCTCCTGGCGCAGGAGTTGCAGCAGAACAATCCGGATCTCGCCGCTCGGACGCGGTTCGTGGATCCCCTGATAGCCCAAATGTTGCGATCCCCCTCCAAGGAGGTAGCCGAACGAGCATTAGGGTGGGTTCGCCCTGGTACAGCTGACTTCCTGTTCCTGCCGGTAAGCGATGCCAGCGATACGGATAGACATCAGCGCGGCAGTCACTGGTCGCTGCTGCTGGTTGATCGCCGCGATCGTGGCCGGCGGGTCGCCTATCACTATGACTCTACCCAGGGATACAATGACGGGCTCGCAGCGGAACTCGCAGGACGGCTCGACGCTAACCTGCAACAGGCCCCGATAAGACAGCAGCAGAACAGTTATGACTGCGGCGTCTTTGTCCTGGACGGCACCAGGGAACTGGTAAGGCGATTGGCAGCAAGACGGCCGGACCTGAACCTCAACAATCTTGTCATCAGTCGGCAGGAACTGCGGGACCGACTAGGCGCTGGTGTCGGCTTCAACTGAATAGGGCCACGACCGAGTGAAATGCTGTTCTCGCCGATCGAAGATCCGCAATCGGTGTGTTCGCAGAGCATTATAGTGTCTCACGTGAGGAGCTGAGTACGCATACGACGAAGACCGCCTGATTGACGCATGCCCGCGGGCACAGCGAGCTCTATGATCGGTCGGGGGAAAGGTCAGCGGCCTGCTGACCCGGCGGGCTTATCGGCCTGGCGCAGGAGCTTCCATTTCCAGGGCAGCAGTTCGTGCAGGCGCGACGCGGGAAGATCGGCGATCCGGGCCAGGACCTCGGCGAGCCAGGCCTTGGGATCAACGTCGTTGAGGCGACAGGTCGGTATCATCGTCAGCATGATGGCGGCCCGGTCGGCGCCACGCTGGCTACCAGCGAAGGTCTAGTTGCGCCTTCCCAAGACAATGCCTGTCAATGCGCGCTCAGCGCATTGGTCAAGCAGATCTTGCCATCGTCGAGGAAACGGGCGAAGTCGAAGTCGCCCCGCGCCTGAGCATGTAGTTCCTAGGCTTCAGGACGTCGGAGGAGCGCGAGAGGGCTTCGCGCTCGCGCAACAACCAGACGTGCATGTCCTCGAGAAGCGGCTTGCTTTTCCTCTGCGCTGCGCGCGGACGTAAATCGAGGGGCAAAGATCGAGCCGCAAGCGGTCTCATCAAGTGCGTTTGTGAACAGCACATCTGCGACTCTGACGTTGCACAATCAGCGCATGCTAAGATACCTATCAGGCTCAGCTCCTGCGCCTTCTCAGCAACGACTGGGAACTGATCGAGCGTCGTCAGATTCTGAAGTAAGTGCGAGATCAGGCACATCTGCGGAGATCTTGCCTTAGGGTAGGCTCTACAGATGTTGTGAACTCCACGTCGCGCTTATACGTCATCGAAAGCACGTTCCGGGCCGCGGGCCACCGCACTCTGCGCGCCGGGGATGTCGAACACGGCTGCGCTCGCAATAATCTTCAGGCTCGAGGAGGCAGCCGCAAAGCTGGGTCGGTCGATGGCCGCAATTAGTTGGCGAAACTCTTCCCGTAAATTTCGCCGACGAATCAGTCGTCAGACCACGAACTCAATCCACTGCCGCCTAGCCCGTTGGGGCATCAACATTCACCGATGGTTCTTTAGCCCACGATAAGTCACACGTCGGATCGAAAAACAAGTAATTGCAAGTCAGTTCTTCACCAGGTTGTACGTCACGCGCGGTTAAAATTCGGCAATGATCGTCCTGATATGTATTTGGCTGACTGCTGTGGTTCATGAAGCGGGCATTGTCAGCATTGTACTCTATAACACCATCATTAGCCTTGTAGTCTCTTGGATAGGCATGCTTATCAAGTAGAGCTCGAAATGTTGGAGCTAGAGCTTCGTACTGCTCAGGCGTTACCGCGATGTCAACGATTGGGTTGTGAATCCAAATCAGCGAACCTTTGGGCAAAAGGGCAGCGGAGAAAAGTCCAATACCGCCAAACTGGTCTGGCTTTAAAACAGTTTCGATAATCAACATTGAAGAAGTCTCCCTAACACCCAGCAAGCTAACTGACCTGAGCCCCGAAATCTCCTGCGCAAATCGGTAGGGTCGTCTAATCGCGCCTCCGTCCCAAATTGGATTTTTTCGCATTCGTTGCCGCAGCGGCTGGCGGATCGCCTTTCGCGGTACCGCCATTTTGGCGGCGGTGGAAGCGGTGCAAGTCAGTGGGATTGCAAAGATCTGCGTCAATCAAAGATCCGCGTGACCAAGGCGGCGAGTTCATGTCGCGCGATCGTGACCTGTAAGCCTACGAGTGCGGCGACACGCTTGCTTTATCGCCGTCCGGCAAGCCGCGGACATCGGCTTCATCGAGGCCCTCAAGAGCTGCTTTCGCGCCGAGCGTCCATGGCCACTGGTTCCTGCCCCTTGCGCATGCCCAGGACAGAAGTGGAGACATGGGCACATCGTTAGCGAACGGCCACCCCGTGGGCGATCGGCTGTCGAACGCTGATTTCGCCGCACAACCACGTCGGCGTAACCAGCCTGCCATCATAATCACGCGACAAAGCTCTAGCCTTGGGGTGGTCTAAAGCGCGGTCTCGCTGAAATCGCGACATGTGACTGCTGCTGTAAGAAAGTTCGATGGCAGGTCAGGTGCAGGATAATTTCGCGGGCGTATGCACCGTATCGGTCACCTGTGAGCGACCTAGAGCTGGTGGTGCGCTCGTAGACTCCTGGTCATCGCCCGTGCCGCTTCCGCTGCGAGGCCGTCCTGTCGAGGCCGTCCTGTGAGGACGCCGGATCTGCACTAAGCGTTTGGCCGTAAGGGATTTGACGCGATCGGCGCGACGCGCGGCGAGGCTGGAGTCTAGGGTGCAGCATCCCGGTTTGGTGCTTAGCGGTAACGGACAGTAGGCTCCGCAAAACGGCTGATCCTGCAGGTGAGCAACGACAGGCTTATGCGCTTTGTCCGAAGCCGCAGCCGGTCGCAGCCGATTGTCTCAAGCTCATCGGCAAACTCGCCAGGCCCGGCTGCAGGCGGCGCATGAACGAATTGCGATGTTCTCCGCGTCGAGACCCCAGAGCGGACCTGAAGCCAGAGTAGATCGTTTCCCTAAATCGAAGGGCCACCTCTAGCCTTATGGCCACGAGGTAATCGAGCCATAACCAGGGCTGCATTGCTCGCTCGGGCCGTTCCTTTGAGAGCAGCTTCTCGGCCAAGCCGTGATCGCGCCGGGTTCCAAAGAGAGACGACACTCGTGCCAGAAAGTACTCCCCCGCGCTCTATTCCTCAGCCCGGACACTGAAACAGGCAACAAACGCACGGCACAGCCTGCGCACGATTGGTCCAGGCATCTTTCAATGTGGCGTTCGTCGATCCGCCGCTAGGGGCATGCAGACGCCTCGTGAACTTGATCGCCTCGCGCGAGTCGCGCCGGCCAGATGCTTCCGGGAGCCGCGGTGTGCCCGCCTGGTGCTACTTTCGGCCAGGCAGGCTTGCACGATCAGCTCAGGTAGAACATTGTCGCGGCGATCCTCAGTTGAAGCCGGCAGGAAGTGCGAAACGCCTCAACGTTCGCGCCGGCGAGCCTTGCCCTATGATTTGTCCCGGCATCAAAGTACGCGCGAGATGTGCGGTCGTTCACACAAGATGGTCGCGATATGGCTTAGATGGGGCAGCAGCCTCGGGGTCGGAGTTCCTGGTGTTGACATTCAGCAGCGAAAGCTGGTCGCGGACAGATACAGCTTTGGTGCTTGGCAACCATGCTGCAGCGATCGTCTTTGCGGCTCGTTCGCTATTTTGAGGGTCCTCAAACACTAATCTTGCCGATTTGATCAGCCGGACAGAGGTCGCTGCGGCTTGCTCAGCTTCATCCTGCGCTGAAGCTCCTTGAGGAGAGGTCATCTCAGGTCGTCGTCTTCGACGGGCAGAGCAGTGCCGACGGCAGTCCGCGCTGAACCGAAACCTTATCCCGGAGGACGCGGTTCTCATCAAAGCGTCCAAAACCGGAGTAGCGACAGATAATTCACGGTCTATGCACTGCTCTTAAGGTTTCAGCGACTGTCTACGCCGAAAAATGGGAAGGGCATTGCTGACCGGCTTTCCGCGGGGACGTTGAATGCACATGTCAGGAGTATAACCACGGCAGTAGCTTCGGGGTAGCACTGTGTGAGCTGCGGAACACGTCGGCTGGGCTAAGCGATGAAGATCGCGCACGGTATTCCGGACCATTGCTGACCCCTCAGATATGTACTGAAAGGCTCGAGGCGAATCGACGAGGTGCTGGGCAGCGCCTCGTCGGCCAGACGAGCTTTCTGCGGAACGCCACGGCCAGGATGTGCATCTGGGACTGATGGACGACCACACCCATCTGCAGCCAGCTAAGCTCAGCCGACGCGTGTTCGATGCGGGCTCGAGGATGCTTCCCTGTCTCGGGGCCGAGGCCCCAATCAATGGCAATGCTGTAAAACGCAACGGCGATAACACCGTAGGTGTTCTTCGCAGCTTTGGCGTTCGGAAGATCAAAGAAGATCGCTGTGCGGCTCAACGAGGAGCCGCACAGCGATGATGCGCGCAAGTTAATCGGGCGGGGTAGCGCTCACCCGGACCCCCCGGAACCGCGCCAAGCTCGCTGGCGCAAGCTATGCTACATTAATAAGTCCAATACCGGAGCTATGTGGTCGGGTTCCTAATTCTTAGCGCGGGGATTGTCTCTCGGCATCTCCATTGCTTGGGTGATGGATGAGCCGCACGTCATTTGGGCCTCCCGGCCCCAAGAGGGCGGTGTAACGCTCGCCGAGAATATCGTAGTTTATTGCCGGGTGCGCATCGTTCGGCAACTGGCCCCAGCGGCGAAGCATCGAGAGCATCGTGTCCGGGGCTGGTTGGTCGCCGTGCGAAAAATTCTTGGGAACGGCGAATGATGCAGCATAAATCTCGCGGGGCGCGGGGGACGTCCCCTCAGCCCTGGAGGAGGACGCCGGAGCGGCTTGCTCCATCGACCGTCCAAGCCGCGATGATGAGGCTCGGTTCGCTGGTTGCGCGCTGGGCTGCGGAGCGTTTTCCAGCCGAAATCCCAGAGGAATGGCAGCGCCTTGCGGAAGAGGGGTGCTTCGCCTCATCGTTGCCGCGGGCACGAACAGCGCCGTGTAGCGGTCATTGTGAACGATAAAACTGTTGGGTCGGCTGTCCTGGCTCGGCGCGACGTTGCTACGGTCAAGCGCAGCGGACGCGTGCTGGTGGCCCTGCCGGAAATTGAAGGGAATAACGGCCGGTTCTGAATCCAGCCCTTGGTGATGACCCTCGGTTGGCTGGACGGAAGACGATGGGCCGGCGTTTCCCACCATCGCCCACAGCAGATCCTGATCGTAGCCTTCCGCGGGAAGGACGAGCCGATCGCTGGCCTGAAACGGTGCGCCGGCGTCTTCCATCGGCTCGCGAACGACTGAACTGCCGGGCTCGCTCACCTGGCGTCCGATAGCATCCCCTTCTGTATGGCTTAGTGTTCTCTGCCTCTTCGCAGGCCTCAACTCCCCGGTGTAATCCTCACCCATGAGGACCTCGTGACTTGAAGAGGGAGCGCTCCCGGTCAGCTCGTTCCGAGCCGGTTGGTAGCCGTCGCTCCAGTTGAACTGAACGGCTTTTCCGCGGTCCGGTCCCTGGTGATCGCGCGCGGTTGGGAGAGACGATGTTAGGTTGGGTTCGCCCATCATCCCTCGCAGCGGGTCCTGATCGTGACCTTCCGCAGGCAGCTCTTTCGGCCAAGTCCAAGCTTCCCGCGGCGCGCTGTGCTCGGCAGCGGTGTCCCCGAGGTGTCTGGTGACGGCGTCTTCGGGATGAGGACCGTGGGCCGCCTGGTGCCCAAGATCCAAAGCCTCGATGAGGCTACGCTCTTCCTCAGACAGAGGAAAATAGTAGGGATCTGAAGAAGCGGGGATCTCTGCAACGGCAGGGGCATCAAGCTGCGGCACTTCATCCAAGTACGGCTCAAACTCCGCTTGCTGCTGTTGCGGTTGTGACACTGCGGCGTGGTCACGGTCGAATGGGTTGATGCTGTTAAATGGGTCCATGTCAACTCCCCAGGGGTTGGGTCGGTTCGCAATGCCGAGCCGACAGTGTCGCACTCTCCCGATCTATTCGGATCAGCTGTCGACAAGCTGACGCGCTTAGAGACTTACGGATTGCGATCTCAGATCAATCATTTCGCGCTCTTGAACGCGACTCGTGACAGAACCGAGCAGGCGGCATGGCTTTGCCCGTTCGGGACGAGCACAATGGCGTCGGCACTCTGACGCCGCGACCATCTCGGCAACTGAATTGGGTCTCTTCAGTCAACCCGCACGTTTCGAGGCCCTCTCGATCAGCTTGCACCAACAATCTTACGGCTTGTGCCGACAACGCTTCCTTGGCTCGCAGGCTTGTGTGCCGCGCCGCGGCGGATGCTCTCGATTGGATTGCAGTTCTCAGCTGGCTCTGGTGCTCGGCAGCAAAGTCAAAGAAAGCCAATGGGCTGTACATTGGCGATCCTTGTCCGGCAATCACGTCACGCGCATGTTTGGCGCGGCTTTCGGCGAAGGTATCAAGTGCATGCTCCGCGACCGCCCGGCTTGGCGCCATTGAGATCCTGCTTGGCCTTCTTGCCACTCCAAACCAGTTCGGGATGTCTTTGAGCAAGTTGACGGCCTTTTGCTGCGGGCGCTCGTATTCGCCCTGCGATTGGTCATTCAGGCCCGAAATCATCGAAGGCGAAAGGTTCGGTGCATCCCCTCCAGCAGGCCGAGAGCGCCTCCTGGATCGCCTGTCGACATAGCGCGCAGCTAAGGGGCGGGCAGCAGGGGATCGAGGCTTCCTAGTTCGCCGCGCTCGGACTGGCAAAATCACCGAGGTGAAGCCGATCCAACTGGCGAGCCGCTCGCGCGCCGGTCCTCACCTTGGGCCTGGCAATCTCGATTGCGCCAATATCCGTTTCGATGTTGCGCGTCGGCCCACGGCCGTGCCGCACGGCCGGGCGCGACCATCCGCGGCGGCTTCAGCTCGCCGGCGTCTCCGAAACGCGGCAATTGCGTCTGGACGGCCCGGACGAACAGATCGCGCGCTATGTTGCGGACAATTTGTAGCAGTGCATGATCAACCACAGGCGGCTGACCGAAGGGCAGGATGTTGATCGTCTCCTTCGGGCCTCATCGGGTCCTTGAAGAAGTTCTCGCAGGTTCGCCATCCACCTGGATACGCTGCCTCTCTGAGCGCGTTATCACCCAGATTCCTGCGCAGCTCCCGCTTTCTTCGTATTCACCTGGTCCCGTTCAAGACCTCTATGTGCAGAACCCGACAGCAAATTGCAATTGAGTCGATCTGAATCGCAGAAGAGATGCTTGCCTGAACCAAGCTCGGCCGTCCTGGCACGTCGATTGCTAAGAAGTGCCTGCTACATCGTGCCACTAACTAGACGCAAAGGCCGAGACCAACTTGCAATCCAAACGCAATTCTCTAGCAGACAAGCGGCGCTGTTAACTGCCGCTCCGCTAACGGAGCCAGTCATGCTGATCGACACCTCCAAAATCTTCGACTCCATTCGCATCAACAAGAAGGAAGCGCGGGAGCGCCAGACCTCGGCGCTATGTGAATGGCCTGGTTGCCAGAACAAGGCGACCCATCCCGCGCCCAAGGGCCGCGACAATGCGCGCGAATATTGGCACTTCTGCATCGACCATGTTCGCGAATACAATGAGTCCTACAATTTCTTCACGGGAATGGACGCGGAAGCGGTCGCGCGCTACCAGAACGACGCGCTGACCGGCCATCGTCCGACCTGGAAGATGGGCGAGAACATCAGCGCCCGCAAAATGGCCGGCAGCGCGGCCGATTTCGAGGACGACTGGCATGCCTTCTGCACGCAATTCGAGCTGAACGGACGCGCCGGTACCCGCCCCCGCGCGGAGACCAAGCCTGAGGCGCGCAAGATTTTAAATGCCGAGCGGAAAGCGTTGCAGGTGATGGGCCTGAATGCCAATGCGACGCTCGGCGATATCAAGGCGAAGTACAAGGCGATGGTCAAGCAGCACCATCCCGATGTCAATGGCGGCGACCGATCTACGGAGGATCGCCTGGTCGAGATCATCAAGGCCTACCATTACCTCAAGACCGTGGTGCGCGAGAGCTAGGGCGGACACGACTTGAACGGCTTCACCCCACCGGCCGCTACTAGCACTTCATCGTGTGAAAGCTGCATCCGAGCTGGGGTGTAATCCGCTTCAGACCCCCACGCCTAGGCTGAGAGGTGCAGCATCTCCGCCACGTTAGCCGGAGTCTTTATCAACAGCGCGCTCCGGATCAATCCACGACGAGCCTTCCGTGATTCTTTCCTCTTTCATTTGCTCGCTCCTCGGCGTTGCAAAGAGGGGGCAAGTCCTCGCGACGCCGAAGGGGGCGGTTCGCAAAGGCGCGCCACAGCGAAACGCTGAAGGCGCCGGTCCTCGGCTGCTCAAAGACCCCGCAACACTAAACTGCTGCTGCGCTGCTCGATTTCAAGGATGGAAAGGCCCGTACTGTATTTGGCTTGCGCGTTAGGACCGCACGGGCAGCGCCCATCCCGTTCCGCGTCATGCAGGTGAGGCAACCGCAATCATTCTCATGATCTATATCAATTCGATGTCGCGTCTGACGACGTTGTCGCATGTTTGACGTATGTCGCATCCGCTCGAAACAACTCAGATGAGACGGTCTTTCTCTTAGTGCCTCTCTCTTAAGGGGCGATTTTGCCAAATCGGAAAGTGGTACGAGAATTGCTGTGCCCATCATGCTGGTTCTTGGAAGTCCTGAGGATCGCATGCACGGTGTCGTCCTTGTCAAGCAGCTGGTTGTCAATGTCCGCGAGTGGCGGCCCAACATGCGCAAGCGCCCGAGAGGGGCTGCACCGGTCCGTGACCTGAGGCGTGTCGAGCTGCGCGAAGAGTTCCGTGCCGAGCGCACTTCTTTACGTCGCCGCTTGAGACGTTGGTATGTTCTTACGAGAAGTGCTGACCTTGTCCGCCGCAACCGTTGCATCATTTGCCAGCCATTCTTTCGAGAGTCTGGATACGCACGTGACGATTCGGCAGCTCGGATAGCAACCCGACCGGTCGGCAACGAACCAACTCAGCTCCGCGTTGGCTCAACCTGCGGGGGCGCGCGCCGGTTTTCTCCACCTATCTGATCGGTACGCGCTGGGACCCGGGCAAACATTTCGGGCTCGGCGCTTTCCTTCCCGCGCGGGCGTCCAGCTGCAACAAGCAGAGCCAACATCTGTACAAGTAAAATGGGAAATAGAAATGGATGACCAATCGCACGGCCAAATGCCACTCTCTTCAAGCCGACGGGAAAGCCGCGGGCCAGACCTATTCAGCTTCGTCGAATGCGCTACACAGACAAGATCAATCAAAGCGCTGTTCGAGCTTCTTGTGAGTTTCGCGAGCAATGAAGGCTTTAATAAAGTCGCGTACGCAGCACTCACCTGCTCGAATGAGCGTCGTCTGCTGGACTATCTGCCGCCCCCGCCAACGATAAACTTCCCGTCTGATTGGTGCCAACGCTATGCTGAGCAAGAGTATCGAGCGATCGACCCGGTAGTCCGTCGGACAGCAATGCTGCCAAGGCCCTTTCTTTGGGATGACCTAACCAATAAATATAAACTGCAGCCCCGTGAGCTGCGCGTCTTGCACGAGGCCAGAGAAGCAGGTCTTAAGCATGGCATAAGCGTGCCATTGTTTGGATCGCAAGGCCGATTGGCTTTCGTATCGTTTGCATCTCCCTTCGATGATGCCGATCCACAGCATCGCATGGCTCATCTGGCGACATTGGCGTCGGCGTTTCACAACGCTGTCGCACAGATTACACCGCCCGTTGATGAAGGTTGCGAGCCAGACATTCCGCTAACCGAGCGAGAAACAGAGTGCCTATACTGGGTTGCAGAAGGAAAGTCAGCCTGGGTAATCGGGCGACTTGTGGAGGTCAGCCCGAATACCGTCAACTTTCACATGAAGAACGTCGTCAGAAAGCTAGGGGCGGCGAACCGGACAAATGCTGTACACAAAGCAACCCGACGCCGCCTCATTTAACTCCGCGCCCGTTTAAAGGCACGATCAAAGGCCCCGTCTTCGGGCGGGCTCTTCTGTTATTGCCGCGGATCGGGACAACCGATCTCAAGTGGCTTCAACGATGTACTTCAACGGAAGCGGCTCAAAACAGATAGCTGGGCACGCAAGCGCATCAGGCGCGCGTATGCGGTATCCCTCAACAGCGCCCGGTGTGGACTTCGGGCGTCGTCGTTGCATGCAAGTCTCTCGTTGCGCCAGACTCTCAATCCGCCTCTCAAGCGATCTAGTGTTGCTAAACAGGCGGCTCAACGAGACGGCGGAAGACGCCGAATCATCTTCATTCTCCCCAGCAACCGTCCCGAGGCGATCGAGGCCGCGCCAGCGGTGCGCCGCCGTGGCGGCCGCAAGCGGGCGATCGGGACCCGGGCGCTGATGACGGTGCCGATGCACCGAACGACCGCTGGTCACTGGACTTCGTCTCCGATCAGCTCACGGATGGCCGCCGCTTCCGCATCTTGACCGTGGTCGATGACTGTACCCGCGAGTGCTTGGCGCTGGTGGCCGATACCTCGCTCTCCGGGGCCCGGGTGGCGCGGGAGTTGGATCGGCTGGTCATGGAGCGCGGCAAGCCAAAGATGGTGGTCAGCGACAACGGCACCGAACTTACCAGCAACGCCATCCTGACCTGGGCCGATCGGAGCCGCGTCGCCTGGCATTATATCGCTCCGGGCAAGCCCATGCAGAATGGCTTCATCGAAAGCTTCAACGGTCGGCTCCGGGATGAATTGCTGAACGAGACGCTGTTCACGTCGCTGGCTCAGACCCGCGTCGCGCTCGGATGCTGGCGCGCCGATTATAACTACACACGACCGCACTCACAGCTCGGATGGAAGACACCCTCCGAGTTCGCCTTCACCTGCCACCCGCGCCGGGATCTGGCACTGCGCTATGCCGATGGCTCCGCGCCAGCTCCCGTCGCTACCACCGCCCAACTGGGCAAATCCAATGGCTTGAGCGAACTCAGAACTGGATAAAATCTGGGGGCAAGGTCAATTCGGCTAGCGTGGAGTGGAAGTCGGACAGGCCTATGTGCCCCAAAAGCTCCGGAATCTACTTACGGGATTTTGAACCAGCTCTCTCTGGTGCGGTGATCTTGCCTCGCGAAGGAACAGGACGTTGCGTCGCCGCCAAGCTTGGCGTTGTGACCCGGGTCATCATCACCGACGGCGGGGACTTCATCAATTTCGAATGGAAGTTCGGCGAAGGCGTCACCTATACGCCGGAGATGCGAGGGAGGCAATGATCGGGCTGCAGGGTCGCCGTTGTGCTCGACGAGTACGATCTCAAGCGCACGACGCGCTTTGCTGCTGCGTCTCCGGTTCTTGGGTTATAAGTGAGGTTTGTCGCTACAATCCGTTCTAACAAACGACCACTTATTTTGAAGATGAGACGGGCCCCAAACTTACTGCGCCCTCAGGAGCAACATCACCGCCTTTCCCAATCCGATAGTCGCCACCTGGCGACAGCTTCGTCGTCAGCTTACCGACAGGTAAGTGCTTCAGATGTTACAACGTATCGTAGTGGACTGAGTCTACTCAGTCTTGGCAAGGGAGTATGGAATTGAGCTGCTGCCGGTTTGATGGACACCAGGCTAAGCTAATCCCACGTTGCGCTCGAACTGAACCGGGCTGAGATAGCCGATGGTCGAGTGCCTGCGGATCGTGTTGTAAAATCTTTCGATGTAGTCGAACACATCGGCTCGTGCCTCGTCTCTGGTTCGGTAGATCTTGTTGGCGGTCCGTTCGGTCTTGAGCGACGAGAAGAAGCTCTCCATCGCTGCGTTGTCCCAGACGTTGCCGGAACGGCTCATGCTGCAGAGAATGCCGTGGTCGGCCATCAAACGCTGGAACTGCTCGCTGGTGTACTGACTGCCCTGGTCGGAGTGGTGCAACAGGGCGTCCGGCTTGCCGCGTCGCCAGACGGCCATCAGCAGGGCATCGGTTACCAACTGAGCTGTCATGGCGGCGCTCATCGACCAACCCACCACCCGGCGTGAGAACAGGTCGATCACCGCTGCGACGTAGAGCCAGCCCTCGGCCGTCCAGAGATACGTAAAGTCGGCGATCCACTTCTGGTTCGGCCGCTCGGCGGCGAACTGCCGGTCAAGGAGGTTCGCCGGCCCGGTCTCGAGCTGTCGATCGCCGCTGTCCTTCGGCAAGCGCCGGCGTCGCGGCCGCGCCCGCAAGCCTTGCAGGCGCATCATCCGTTCGATTTGGTGCAGGCCACAGTCCGCCCCATCGGCGAGCAGATCACGCCACACCCGGCGCGCACCATAGGTGCGGTCGCTCGCCATGAAGCTGGCCTTCACCTTGCCGCCGAGCTCTTCGTCACGCGAGCGGCTGGGACTGCAGCACGTCGCACCTATGCGCTTCTTTGAAGTTTCGCAGGAGGCTATTAATTCGCATGAGGCGTAGCGCTGTACATCCGACTGCAGAGCGCCGGCCTAGAGGCCGGCGCATTGCTCGACTCATTCCAGCGGGTATCTCCTAAAAAGAACGGATAAGGCGCGTAAGCATGCCGCTCAAAGCGACTTGTCGCCCTAGCGCCGCAGGTGGCGCAGACCGAGCTCGATTAAACCGACGTGACCGAGCGGCAGCTGGATACGACCAGTTCGGACCGCCTGGCCTGGTGGTACTCGAAAGCTCGGTGCTCATGAGCCTACTCCAAGTGTCCGCGATTGGGAGGAGGTTGACACGCCCTCCCGTAGGCATGCACCTTCAGGCCCAGCTCGACGGATAGAGCGGTCGCTGGGCCTTGCGAATCGAGAGGTCTCCATTCAATCAACGATTACAATCGCTTCAATTTCTTGTCCCACGCTCGTGATAACGTGCGGCTCCGCGGTGTGCGTTGCCTGATCGTTGAGGCCGATCAGTGCTGGAAGATCCGTTCCACGCGATCATGCTCGAACGGCGGAACCGGAACTCAGGAGGCTGGATCGCAAATCTCTCTACGTAAGAGGACGCGGCCGCTGTTCCCGCGAGCGGCCGGTCCTGCGAGGCCTCGCGCCTCATTTTATGCTTCGTTTGTTATCCGCGATTAGTGCTGTACGCACGCCGGATCGGTCAAACAAAAAAACAGATCGCAGATACCATTCAATGGGTCGTCCGCGCATTGAGGATATGACGTATCGGCTACCTGCACCTTGGTGGCGACGGGTTGAGCGGCGGCCTCAGCAACAAAGGCCGGCACTGCCGCCGTTGCAAGCGCGACGGCGCTTGCAGTTCAAACAGCAATTTTTTCATTCCAGAGTCGCTCCGTTAGATCGACCCCAAGCCGTCCTCACGGATATATGAAGGCGCCGGAAGTGGTAAATTGATTCTCTTGATCCGGTCCATCGAAGGAATGGATGAGTTCGAACATCTGCGCGGCCTCGGTTATGAGTCGCTCGGGAAAGCCTTTATGGTCGGCGTCTCGGCGGCCTCGACGCGGTCATTGAGCGGAGCAATCGGACAAACGCGGTGACTGCATCGTTCGGACCCCAATGACTCGCACTCCTTGGAGACCGGACGTGTGCTGCCCGAGGGGCCGTCACAATCCTGATGAGTGCACAAGCGATCTCTTCATGACCGATGCTACGACTGCAGAGATCGCTGGAATTTCATTGGTGTGTTCGGCTACAGGCTCTGCGCGCAGACATCATGGACTTCATCAGTCGTCACAACGACGATCCCAAGCCGCTCAAATGGACCAAATCCGCCGACGACATCCTCGCTTCCACCGAACGGTTCTGCCGATACAACGCCCAAACTCAGGCTTGGTGATCTTGCGAATTGTTGGTTCAGGACACTAAACTTCTTCGTTCGCAACATTCTCGGGCAGACACCGCGTAAACTGGAATGCCACGTCGACCGAGCCGAAAAGGATCCCGGCCCATGACGTGAAGAGCCAACACTGAGGAGCCAACAATTGGGTCCGAAAAACCTCGGGAGTTTAGCGCGAAGCCCCTCAATTTGAGCCGGCGCGCCTTCCGCATCATCAGCGGCGGATCACTGCCTGATCGTCGATCGCCTGAAGGCGCTCGCTTGTGCCGCCATCCGCCGAGCTGCGCGTGTCGCTGGCGCGTCGATCTCAGCGCGCCTCGATGGTGACAATGCGCGCCGACAGGGTGACCAGACACATGAGTGCGGCCAACATCGCAAATGCGCTCGGCAACCCTGCGAGGTTGGCGAGGAAACCGACGAACCCCGGTCCAACGAGGAGTCCCGCATAGCCAACCGTGGTGATCGCGGCAACCGCTAGACCTGCAGGCATTACCTTCTGAGTGCCGGCCCTCCGGAAGAGAATCGGAACCAGGTTCGATGAACCAAGACCAATGAGCAGGAAACCTGCCATCGCGAAGGGGGCGCCTGGGGCGGCCAGCAGAAGCGCAAAACCCGCGACGGCCATCAGACTGCCGACCACTAGTGTCGCGCGGTCGCCAACGCGCGACACTACGGAATCGCCTCCGAGGCGCCCGACGGTCATGCTAATGGAGAACAGCATGAAGCCGAGTCCACCCTGCGCTTTCGGTACAAGGCCACGGTCCACCAGCAGCAAGGCGCTCCAGTCGAGTATGGCTCCCTCAATAAGAAACGTGATCGCTGCTAATACCGCCAGCAGCACCACAATGGCATGCGGCATGACGAACAAAACCCCTCGCTGAGCTTGCGCTATTTGGGGCAATCGCGACCAAGTCAGCACCATGACGCTCGCCATGAAACTCGAGCAGATCAGGGTTGATGCAAAAGCACCAACATTCGACCAGAGCAATATGGTCATCGCGGCGGAGCCGGCAAAGCCGCCGATGCTGAATTGCGCGTGAAACCCGGACATCAGCGGACGCTTGGCTGCACGTTCCACCTCGACCGCACAGATATTCGCAGCGACATCGATCGCGCCGAGCGAGGCGCCGAAGGCGACCAGCGCGGCCCCGAGCGCCCAAGGCGTATCGGCAACCACCAGGCAAGGAAGGATGGGTGTAAGGCTGAACCCACCGATCAGGATAATCGGTTTACTGCCGTAGCGCGCACTCAACAAGGCGGTCAAAAGCATCGCGAGAACCGAGCCCAAACCTAGGCATAGCAGCAGAAAACCGAGAACGCCCTCGTCGACCGCCAGTCGTTCCTTCGCGAACGGCACCAGCGGCGCCCAGGCCGCCGTACCAAAACCAGCGACAAAAAATGCAAGACGCATCGCGAGCCACGTGGCCGGCCGATCGGCAGACATTTTTAGGAGCTCCGGAGGAAATTGCTAGCGAGCGCAGCGCCCGGGTAATTGCACAGCGTTCCGCCATCTAGGGGGATCGAAACGGAAGAGTCCACCCACCAAAAATGAGGGTGCACTGCGCACAAGCTCTTGATCTATCCAACTTTCTCACGTGCCGGGCTCGATCGTCTCGACCGGCACAGGCGCGCGATGAGCGATCCCGGCCGCCGTCGGTTGCCTCCATTGTGAGCCGTAGATTGCGGAGCTGGCCGGGCTCCGGGCGCTCTAGGTGTGTTAAAGGGGCAGACGTCAGCTTCCGAACGGCTAAGCGGAAATCTTACGATCAATCAGAGCATTACCGCTCGTGGAAGCGGACATCCCGTGTTGCCGCGCCGGATTTTGGAAGCTCCGCGACTCGTCTATTGTTGAGGCTTTCGCAAACCCTTTACAGCCGCGGTGCGACGAGCCCGTCGCGGGAGCCGATCATGTTGAAAGCCACCGAAGAAGAGATCGAGGAAGTCCGAGAATACTTTGAATGGCAGGCGGCCGATCTCGGAGTGACTTTCATGCAGAAGGTCTACTCGGAGACCGTCGGGCACACGCGCCACGATGTGTGGGACATCCACACCAATAAGGATCGCTGGTGGGTCATCACGGGCGGCACGAAGCTCTACTCTCAGGAGCAATTCCCAAGTATGGACCTTGCCCTGACCTTCCATATTGGCCTGATCCTCCGCGTCCCGCGCACGGAAGAACAGCGTGAGAATGATCTACGCATACTCCCGTTCGCTAACGTGTTCGCGAAGATGGAAGAAGCCGGAACCGCCCTGACACAGGCCCAGAGCCTCACTGACTATCAGGCCGTTGGCGTCCGATGCCGCGAGGCGCTACTCGAACTAATCGGCGTCGCGCAGGACTCGGCAAGAGCTATGGCGGAATCTGGGTGATGACGGTGTGAGGAAGGCGGCGTATCGAGGCGGGTGACGAGCCTGCCAGAACCTCTTGAGGAGAGCGATACGCCATGACCGAGACTACCAATGTTCTTGCTTCCGTCAGCCGTCCGCGGTTGATGATCCACTGACCGATATCGTTCGAGCCGGCGCGCGGGACCTGCTTGCTAGGGCGATCGAGATCGAGGTTGGCGCGTTTCTGGCCAGCACGGCCAATCTGACGCTGCCCGACGGTCGGGCGCGCCTGGTCCGACATGGGCACGGTCCGGTGCGCGCGATTGCGACCGGCATCGGTCCGGTGGAGGTCGCTCGTCCCAAGGTCCGCGACCGCGGAGCGAGCGGGCCAGGCGACCGCCTCCGCTTCAGTTCGGCAATCCTGCCGCTATGGGCGCGGCGGACGAAGAGCCTGGATGCCTTGATCCCGGTCCTCTATTTGCGCGGCATCTCGACCGGCGACTTCCAGGAGGCGCTCTCGGCGCTGCTCGGCAAGGAAGCGCCGAACCTGTCGCCTTCGGTGATCGCCGGCCTGAAGGCCGATTGGCAGGTCGAGTACGAACGCTGGCAGAGACGCGATCTGTCGGCGCGTCGCTATGTCTACATCTGGGCCGATGGCGTGTACCTGCAGGCCCGCATGGAAGATCACAGCGAATGCATGCTGCTGCTGATTGGTACCACGCCGGAAGGCAAGAGGGAGCTGATCGGCTTCCAGGTCGGCGTGCGCGAGAGCGCGCAGAGCTGGCGCGAACTCCTGATCGACCTGCGGCAACGCGGGTTACGGATTGCCCCGCAACTCGCCATCGGCGACGGCGCCCTCGGCTTCTGGAAGGCACTGGATGAGGCCTTTCCCGGCACGCGGCACCAACGATGCTGGTGCCATAAAGTGAGCAACGTACTCGACAAGGTCGCCAAATCCGTGCAGGGCCCCATGAAGAACGACCTGCGGAACATCTATCTGGCCCCACACCGGGCCGAAGCTGAAACCGCGATCGACGTCTTCGTCGAGAAATACCACGTCAAATACGAACGTGCGGTGGAGTGCCTGATCAAGGATCGCCACGCGCTGCTCGCCTTCTTCGACTTCCCTGCTGAGCACTGGATCCACCTACGCAGCTCGAACCCGATCGAGAGCGTCTTCGCCACGGTGCGCCACCGAACGGTGGGGACCAAGGGATCGCTGTCGCAACAAACCGCGAAGCTGATGGTGTTCAAGCTCATCGACGCCGCATCGAAGACCTGGCGGCGATTGAAGAGCACGAACCAGTTGCCGAAAGTCATCGCCGGTGTAAAGTTCATCGACGGAATCGAAGTCATTCCGAACACTGAAAGCCACGCCGCCTGATCAGGCCGCGTCACCCAAAATCAGCCATAGCTCACTCGGCAATGTGGACCGACACACCGCCGCAGCATGCGAACTTCCGCGCGTGGACGGAAATCATCTGCAACGAGCTTCTGCCGGGCGACACCAACAAAGAGCGTCGCGGGGCCGTTAAAAGCGCTCTGGAGACCGCATGGACGTTTTCCAACTGGCTAACGCATTCAAAGTCCGCCACCTGGCTTGATGCCGACATGGCGCATGTGATGTCCAGGTTGCCAGCGGAATGCTGTCCCGATCGATCATTCGTGCGTTGCGCGGTGTGCCTGAGGAATGCCCGAACTGCGGCTCGCCGCATCTCGAACCAGAACACGCTGAAAACGCTGCCGCACCCGGCGTACTCTGGGAACGACCGCGCTGCGCTGATTGTGGATGGACCGGCAGGCCCGTCCCAATCCTCGACCTGGAGGATGGACAGCCCATTATCACTCGCGAAGGCGAAAAGTCCGAAGAGCACAGCATCATGACGGTTCCGCTGCGCACGATCGTCAGGCCGGGCGATCCGCCGATCGAGCCGCTGAAGAAAGCAAAAACCGGGCCACCGGAGCCAGGCGTCTATCTTGCCTACGGGTCCAACATGTCGACCGCATGGCTGCGCAAGCGAATGCCGAGCTGCAAGCCGCTCGGCATTGCTACCTTGCCCGGGCATGCGCTTCGCTTCCATAAGCGCAGCAGGGACCTGTCTGGGAAGTGCAACGCATTTGCTAGTGGTAACAACAACACAGTGATCGGAGTCCTGTTCAGCTTCGATCCAGCCGAGCGCGCCAAGCTAGACGAGGCCGAAGGCGTCGGCGCTGGCTACGAGCACGAGATGGTCACGGTCATCAACGAGCAAGGTCGCTGCCGGCGATAAGGCTCGGCGCCGCCTCGAGTTAAGAGTCCGGAATTCCTTGCTGCGGCTGGCCTTCTCGATCACGGCCAGTACCCTCGTCGATACATGATATTTGAGCCGCTAAACGGGCCGAGCGACATCGCGAGAACTGGCTATTCCAGGAGCTCTCACAGAACTCCCAGCCGGGTTCGGGATTGAACGACCGCGCTCGGAGCGGCCGACTACGGCACCTCCCTTAGACCCGAGATGTTGATCTGGAGACGCCATCGGAAGTATCCCAGCACCAAGCAGGCCTTGTTCAAGACCATGAAGTTCAGATCGCAAGCCGCCACCCCATCGGCCAGCACTTGGCTCTGCCAGAAATGGTCGTCGATGCTTTGGTTGCCCGGCTGCAACAAATTCTCGAAGTTGGGCGTCGCGACGGTCAAGGCTCGGCGCAGGACAAGCTCAAAGGGGGAAAGGACACCAGCGTGTTCCTGCGTGATCCCATCAAACACGACGATATGCTCTCCTCTCAAGGCCAGGGCACTTCCACGGATGCGCAGATGGACGCCAGGCGTGACGGTCAGATCGAGATGGCCGTCATTGCTCCCGAGTGGCCCGCCATCGCGCGCGGCCAGGACATAGAGATGCTCACTGTCGACGCGTACGGGCGCCTCGGGCGAGAGACTGGCATTCAGATACCGTGACAGTAGCGTCTCGGCGTCGACGATGATGAGAACGGCAACGTTAGACTCGGAGCGTTGGCTCTTGGTTGAGGGTCTGTCTTTGGCCACTGTTTCCCTTCCTCCCGACCGTGGGATGCTCGGCAACCGCGGAGCTTGCCAAGTGCTTGGGCCGGCCGAACTGGATGGTGCTGACGGCGAATCGGTCTCATTCGAGAGCGACGCGAAAAAGGCGACAGCTGGTCGAGAAGGCCGATCTGCCAGGGACGACGGGTGAGGTCGGCACGCCTCCGGACCGCAAGCTCCGCACCTGCCATTTCATGCCACCCTCGGAGTCGAGGGTGGTTGGGATCATGGCCGTTGCCCCGCTGCGCGGTTCCTTCGACGCCTTGATGATCATCCGCATCAATTGTGGATGCTGATGAACGGATCCCACGAGAAGTATCCCAGCGCGCTGCAATTGCGATCGACGACCATGAAGTTGAAATGGTAGGTAACTCGTCCGATAGCCAAAGTTTCCGAGGACCAATAGTAATTGGCGATCGTCTGACATGTCGGCACGGACGGATTGCTAGGATTGGGATGCGCGAACGAGGCCTCCGCCTTCCGCGGGGTCGGCGTCGAGATCAGCTCGTTCCCTACGTTTCCGATGAAGCGGTAGAAGATCACTGACTTCTCGAACCCAAGGGAGAGGCTGGTCTCGCGCCAACGAATCAAATCCCCGACCTGGGCCTTCAGGTCGAGCTCGCCGCCCGCTTGCCCACTGATCACGTTGTCCTGATTTGTGATCATGTAGACATGGCGGAAATCAATGAGAGTGGGGCTGTCCGGTCTTTTGCTCGGATTCGAGTACTTCTGAAGAATGGATTCCGTATCAAAAGCAACAAGAACGTCTGTGACTCTGGACATGATGCTTCTCCATTGCAAAGAGGAATGTTCGGCTTTCGCCGAGCTCACCCCATCGCCGTAGACCATTGCGATGCCTGACAACGCCGTTCGTTGGATTACGCTGCTTCGACCGGTTCATCAGGAGTTGGTTGCGGCCGCCGAGTAGGCTTGAGCTTTCGTGAGCGGCCCATTCGCGTGATCATAGGATGATTTCTCCTCAGGCCGCGCGCATTGCAGGAGACCTGCATTTGCCGTGCCAAAGGAGAGGGAATCACTATCGAGGGCGTCGTCACTCCCCATCTCGGTTCTGGAGCGCTCAGCCATGGGAGTACTGTAACCAGTGGCTCCGAGGAGGATAATGTACCGGATGGATGACAGCTTTCGGCCTTCGTGTTTGTCCAACTCCGTCGTGTGGGCGCGCATACCACCCCCTCGAGAATGCGGTTAGGCCAATCGCCGCCACGCGCAAGATGTTCATGTTGTCGCGTTCATGCGCGTCGGACTTAAGACGTTTGGCGGCAAGCTGCCACAAACGGCCGCGATTTCACGATCGCGTCACGAAGAAGCTGGTTCGCTCTCGACGCGCGGCTCGCAAAACGTGGCACGCCAATTGCTCGGCCTACGACACCGCCTCGCCGGGCTTAGTAATGTGGTCCTCCCGCGTCCTGGGATGCGGTCCAAGCCCGAAGAGAGGAGGTCACGATGCGGATGGCACCCAGCAGGCGAGCATATAGATTGATGGGCACACTGAGTCGGCTGCTCGCAACGGCCCGCAAGCTCAACCCTAATCGCAACAAAGCGATGGCTAGGCGCGCCATGCTGCGGCACAGCTTTGGCAACGGAGACCTCCATGACAAGTTCGTCTGATATCGTGCGGCTTCGAGCTGGTCCGGGCACCGCTTCGCTAACGAAGTGGGGTTGGGTTTTCGCCCTCGGCGTAGTTTATCTGATCACTGGCTTCGTGGCGCTTGGCAGCGTTGCGCTCGCGACGATGGCGAGTGTGGTGCTAGTTGGCGTGATGATGATCGTCGCCGGCGTTGCCGAAATGATCAATGCTTTCCAGGTTAAGACCTGGGGCAAGTTCTTGCTATGCGCTCTTTTGGGTGCGCTCTACATCGTCGCGGGGCTTGTGACATTTGATAATCCTACGCTCGCCGCTGTGCTGCTTACGCTGGCGCTCGGCGCATCGCTGGTCGCCGCCGGCATCATGCGCCTGATCCTGGCGTTCAGCATCAAACGCGCAACGCCCCGGTCCTGGCTGGCGATATCGGGCGTCATTACTCTGCTGATTGGATCGTTGATCTTAGCGCGTTGGCCGATAAGCAGTGTTTATATTCTGGGCCTGTTTCTCGGCGTCGATCTAATCGTGGCGGGCGCGAGCTGGATTGGAGTCAGCTTCGGCCTACGCCGCAGTCCCATCGTGAAGTCACGATCGTTGACGTAATTGCCGGGCGCCCTTGGTTTCGAAGGAGAACGACATGCAGGAAAATAACAGCTTGGAGCGTGCAGCCTCAACCGCTGAGACTGCATTTGTGAAACATCATCGCGCAATCTTCCCCTTACTTCTATTCGCAACTCTACTGACGTGGGACGGCCTTCACGCGCAAGAAGTGCTGAGCAATACAAAAGCCGTGACTAAAGAATTCGGCAGCGTTTCCACTTTTGATATCAAATTCGCATCCGTTTCAGAGGGTTTTATCAAGATCTACGCGAGTGGTCATATCTCATCACAGGGCAACGACCATCGTCTGGTATTGAGAATCAACGGTGACGCGGGAAACTATCAAAGCTACGTCCTGATGAGCGGTCACGCCAGCGCAGGTGAATGGGACAATTCCGGCATCTATCTTGGCCGAGTGCGTTGGGGACAAGACGCAGATTTCTCAACGGAGATCACTATTGCAGCTAATTCGAAAAGTCAGAAGATTAACGTTGCTGCGCTAACGAACTTCTCGCTCGGCAACAATCTCATACTTGGATATGAAGCTCACGGTTTCTATGTCTCCAGTCAGCCTGTCACGAGTGCGGTAGTTCAGTTCACCGATAACGCTGTGGCAAGCGGCTTGGCCCACGCCTACCTTTACTGAATCGAATATACTCACGCCAAATCACACCGACAGATCAATCGCTTCCGAATTCTTCACGGGCGACTCGAGACCGCGATCATCGAACGCTCTGTCGAAAAGATGGCGACGCCAGCTAAGCAGATGATTCGAGCACTAAGCGGTCAGAAACGGCCCGTACTCTACTTCCGCCGCAAGCTCTGCGATCTCCGTCTCAAACGATGTTTTGCTTTGCCGCTGACGCAGCAAATCGTTCGAGTATCACGCGCAAATCACCCGGTTCGTTTTTTAGGTGAGGGTACACCTTGGCGGCTTCGCAAGCAAACTGCTCCCAGTCCGGCACATCGAGCAATGTCAGTGAACGGAGTGCCGGACCGAAACAACTAAGAAACCGTCGTTGGATCATTTTAATGCGCTGCAAGCGGATTGCTTCGCTTGTGTCGGGCTCTCCAGAAACAAGCTCGATTGCGTCTCTTAGAACCGAGAGACGAAAATAGAACTGTGTCACTGCCAGCAGTATCTCGGCGTCGAGCAGTCCGAGCTTTCCCGCAACAGCAGGCAACACGAGTGGGAGTGACGGAAGAAATTTGGCGTCTTCACTTGCAATCTTCCTCGCGCCCCAATCCCTCCACGGCTCTATGTAGTCGTTGGCGCATCGTGCAACTCGATCGACGATCTCAGCGTAGAGACTTGCTCTCATGGCTTTGATCTCTTGTTTCTGGCGCCTGTTATCGTGGTGGGTGACAGCGCCGAAGCTAATGGCACTGCCCACGATAGTGCCCACGAAGCCAATCCACCCCACACTGCTGCCAACGGAGATATTCACCATCACCCCAGCAGTTACCGCTCCCGCCAGAGAGGCTGCTGCGATAAGAAATATCATATCTTGTCGATACGGGCTTAGTCGTGTCGCGTGATCATTTTCATTCACGACGCATCCTCGATTGTCGAATTAGCGACCAGGTTCATAGGCATTCGCTTTTGCGGAAAATGCTCTCCCCTGCGCCGAAATGTTACTGTCTGCTGCAGATTTGGTTCGGCTTGATACCCCGGAACTGTCCACGCAAGGCTGTGACTGTGATTAGTTTTGACGGGGTCTTCGTTGGCCCACCACGCATCATATTCATACGCCGATTTCGGGATGGAGCGACCGATAAGCATCTCGATGTCGGCAAAGGTCATCTTGAGCGAGGCAGAGCTGTTTGCGACCAGCTTGTCTCTCAAAGGGTTATAGATCGACATCGGGCTCCCCCATCCAACGATTTCATATTATATAGCCAATCCGGACTTTTCGTCACCAATTGCGGATTTTGTCCGATATTTGTCGGTTTTCGTTCGCAGCGGCACTGCCGCCGCCGCGACATCATGTCGAGCAGCAACCGCGTCTGGGCCGAAGGCAGGCGGAAGTACCACCTTTTACGGCCCTGAACATCACCCTGAGCGGCTCTCGAGCAATGAAGCTACCGAAACGATATAGCCTATCCGGAGCCTTTCGTTCATCTCGATGTGTTAGGCCCGCTGGCATTGGCATATGTTCGAAGAAAAGCGCGAAGCCGTGCCTGCCATTGAGATGCCGGTTTCGGCTTTTGCGCTACAGCGGTCGCAAGTGGGCCACCGGTCGGGTGGAGATATCCTCCGGTGGCCCCTGACGGTCAGTTTCAATGCGCTGTCATGCTTTTAAGCGGCTAGCGTGGCCTCCATGGACCCGACAGGTGCATGCAGACGCACGCCCCGCAGAAAAGGGGAATTGCGGCTTTACCAGAATTAAGCAGCGCCTCGATGAGGCGACCCAAGCCCAGCAACAGGAACGCTGGTGCTTGAAATCCCCTCAGGCCTCGGAGCTTCTCGGCGGCGCTCCAACTACTGAGAGCCTCGTGTGTTAGATACGTCGCGGCCAATTCATTCCAGGATCTCACGACCTGATTCCTAAGTTGCATGCCCAAATCTTGTGAGTCCAGCCAACGGGTGATTGCTTGTAGTGGAGACTCAGCTTTGTTCTGTGGGGTTGATCGCGATTCGGCCCGGAGAACACCGCGCGGGTCAACTACAAGAATTTGTAGGTGACGGAAATCAAGAGCTGTCAGGCGTGCCGCCGCTATGGTGTTTCTGCATTGAACGGAGGGATTTCCGAAGGACGGCTGAGCAGCGCTACCCCGCCCCGACGACTTGCAAATTCCGAGCCTCGTTACTCCAAGAGGCGCTTGTTCGATTGGAGAAGATTCGGCGGCTTGCGATATCCGTTGGAACATCAAGGACGAGCCCAACGCCTACCAGCCCGAAGGAATTGACGCTCTGAAGCACGGTCGCTAGGGCAAGGTTGTAATCTTTGAGGCTATCAGCGAACATGACTGATGTGCGGATTGACACTTTGCGGTGGGAGCGTGAGTACGGGAAGAAGCCAAGCGGGCGCCGCTATTGGCGCTTCCGGATCATATCGCCCAGTATTGCAGTCAAAGACTATGAATTAAAAACGGAGATCCCAATGACGTTCCCCAGGGCGTGCAGGGGGGCAATAGAGAGGGCGCGGCAACGCGGTTCGACTCAAATCGTGCTGCTACCGTGAGGGACCCTGACGAGTTGGACGATCGAACGTATGTTTTACCGCAAGGCGCGCCGACGTGAGGTATTTGTCGGCCCTCGCATCAGTGCGGGCGGCGGTCAGGCGTGGATCGAACAAGGCGAACTTCACGCCAGCTTCGAAGATGCGTTCGCACATGTGACGGGCGAAGTGGATCTCGAAGAGTACCAGCGCGCGTTGCCGCTTCACGGGCGCAGCGCGCGGCATTCAGGCTGGTTGTTTTCACTCGCTTAGAGCAGCACAAGTGCCATCATCGCAAGCAGCCAGGCCCCTAGGAGGATGGCAGGTAGCCACGGCTCGTCTGCGTGACCAACCAAGCCTGGTAGGTGCCTCGCGGGTCTCTCCGAGGATATAATTCGACAGAGTATTTGAAACAATGCAGGACCAAATTCGAAAATCATTGATAGGCGCGTGCTCCTGTTTGCGCAGAAATCGGGGCCGACTAAGTAACACTTGAGACGAACGCGTCATGGCCGCCGATCCGAAAACCGCATCCCTCTACTCGCGCATGCAGAGCTACGGCACCCTGACCGAAGCGCCGCGCGGCGCGCCAGACGCGCGCTTCGCGCTGCCGGCAACTGTGCACTGGATGCGCGCGCTCGCGATCCTAACTGTCGACCAAAAGCTCGACTTCGCTGCCGGTCGAGGGTTCTACGCGAATGTTCACGCGCGCGGGATGCCAGATCCCCAGCTCAACACTGTGTGAGCAGCTATTGTTCGTCCTTAACCAGATAGCTGCGCTGCAGGCGCTGACGGCTGCGACGAACAAGGCAGACGTGGCGCGAACGGCAATTGTTGCCTGGTACTACGGTGTCTACCGCGCAGCTTCCGCCATGACGGCAGCGATGGACGGTTCCTTCCAGGACAATCACGCGGAGACCGCGCGGAAGTGGCAGGAGCGCTTCCCTGCCAACAACCTGGCGATGCATCCCTTCGCGGATTCCCTGTCGAGCGTCATTCCGACAACTGTCGAAACCGAACTCGCGCCAGTAAGGGCAAGGGGACAGCACTCGCTGGTCAACAAACCCACGACTGCGCAGGAAGCCTGGGGCTGTTGCGCGGAGTATCTTTCCGGAACGGCGGGCTGGGAACGATGGAATGTCGAGGAGAGGGTGAGGGAAACGGCCCAGTTCAAGGCGCTGGGAGTTTCCGATTTCCGGACGAAGGCTGCGCGTGAACTGCGCGACACCTCCTACGCCCGTCGCGGCATCAGTTTCCTTCACCAGGCGTCGCGCTATCGCGGGAAGGCGAACTACCGGGACGCCATCTACCTCGCCTATGGGACCTCCGTACCGAACCAGTTGTCGGGTCTCGTCGACGACATGCTTGTCGTACTGAAAGGGTTCGCCGCCATGGCCGGCGCCTACTGCTCACTGCGAGTGGGCAAGACCGCTTGGATAGACTTCGCCGACGATCTAGATCGCAAGAGGGCCCATTTCGATTTCCCCGAAGGACATTTGGTGACCGCCGGCGGGTTGGCCTGGAAACACGCCCGTGTTCAGCAAGAGGACCCATCAACGACGGCAGTGGATAAGGCGCCGGTGCTCTCGGTGTCGCGGTTGCCGGTCGGCAGACCGCACCACGTTCCTGAGGCTGTCCGCGCGCTTTTCTAGCCCAGCTACCAGGCAGAATCCCGCGACGGACAGCCGCCCTGCGCCAGCGGACAAGCGATCAGCGACGAAGAACAGCAGATTGCGCCGGCGTATGACCAGTGGCTGAAGATGAGCAAAAAAAAGCGTGTCGGATTGCGCGCCATAAACCTTGGTATCGTTCGGGCCCCTCTTTAGATGCCCGACGTTTGCCAAGGTTCAATTGAGCCGCTGATCGCGATCGTCTTAGCTGCGTACGAGACTGGCTGCAGCGGACATCTCATTCGTCATCGCCGGGGGCGGCCGCTGATTAGCTAATCAGGAGGTCGCGGATTCTGTTTTTCGTCGGAATGGCAGTCTTAGCCGAGGCGTGGCTAGAGGCGCTCATGGAACCATTCGAGCTTGCGTGGTGCGAGTTTGAGATCAGCGGATTCTCAAACACCTTCAAAAGAGGGAAGCCGAGGCGACCAAGGGGCCCCCACAGCGTCGTCCCTCACGTAGGAGCCTGTCGGCTTCTCCGGGGGCTTCCCCTTTAAGCAAACATCCCCGGTTCGAATCCAGCTCGGCGAGCCATTGCGGACAGCTCCGGGCCGAGCCCATTATCTTAGCGAACGGAAAAGCTTCTCCCGTCGCTTGCGTAGCTTGTCAGAGCCGATCAACTGCTCTGAGATCTCGCGGAACAGCCGGGCCTCATTCCCACCGCTTTGCATCCGCGTCACCGCGTTCTCGGCTTGCTCGAATGTGGGACGCTCTCCAAGTAACCACTGCTTCGCGGTTGAACTATCCCACTGCATGGCTTCTGCTGGTGAGCCCGGCAGTGCTCTTCGCTTCTCTATGAAACTTAGCATCGCCGCAAGGTTTTCCTCGGCAATTGGCCGGTCAGCTAGCGCGATCCAAAGCAATCCGATTAGGCCCAGCCTCGCCCGGCTCATCACGGAGAGATGTTCATTCACCTCCGGCTTTTCGTCCGTGACGAACTGTTGCAAGAACCTTATCGGTTGAGAAATGCGCACGCCCGTGTGGTGGTCGTGCATCGCTCGGATCCTGTCTGCTCGAAACGTCCGGTTAGCTTTAACGCGAGAGCAGTAGGCCAAAATGTGGGTTCGACCCTCGTCCTGCGATATGTCCAAAATGACAATGACGCGCTCGGAAGCGGCGCCATCCCCATTCACGTACTCTATCCGGTAAGCAGGCCCAGGAACGGAGCCCAATGGCGGAAGCGGCTCATCAGGCATTTCGCGCACATTCATGGAAGTCGTTAAAGTAAGCCCACCAGCTTCGAACGTACCGCTTGACGTATCGACCCAGCCATCATCGTAGGCGGAGTTTCGCTGTCTCGACCAAGCGAAAAGAATTACGGCAGCGCTCAATAGCACCATGAGCTGCTGCCGGTTTGATGGACACCGAGATTAGGTGTTTCATGAAGCCGGAGGTGCACGGAAGTTCAGTCGCGAGTTCAAGATCGAGGCGGTCAAACTGGTTAGGGAGCGTGGGGTGTCGGTGGCGCAGGCCGGGCGCGACCTGGATGTTCATGAGAACGTTCTGCGCAAATGGGTGAAAGAGTTCGGCTCCGATCCGGTGCAGGCCTTTCCCGGCCACGGGCAGATGAAGCCGGAGCAGCAGGAGATCGAGCGGTTGCGCCGTGAGGTCGCCAAGTTGAAGGCCGAGCGGGACATCCTAAAAAAGGCCGCAGCCTTCTTCGCGAAGGAAGCGACATGAAGTTCGTCTTCATCGCGAAGCACCGGGCGATCTGGCCGGTGGCATGGCTATGCGATGCGCTGGGGGTGTCGCGGTCGGGCTTCCATGCCTGGCTGAATCGTTCGCCCAGCGCCAGATCCCGCAGCGACGAAGAGCTCGGCGGCAAGGTGAAGGCCAGCTTCATGGCGAGCGACCGCACCTATGGTGCGCGCCGGGTGTGGCGTGATCTGCTCGCCGATGGGGCGGACTGTGGCCTGCACCAAATCGAACGGATGATGCGCCTGCAAGGCTTGCGGGCGCGGCCGCGACGCCGGCGCTTGCCGAAGGACAGCGGCGATCGACAGCTCGAGACCGGGCCGGCGAACCTCCTTGACCGGCAGTTCGCCGCCGAGCGGCCGAACCAGAAGTGGATCGCCGACTTTACGTATCTCTGGACGGCCGAGGGCTGGCTCTACGTCGCAGCGGTGATCGACCTGTTCTCACGCCGGGTGGTGGGTTGGTCGATGAGCGCCGCCATGACAGCTCAGTTGGTAACCGATGCCCTGCTGATGGCCGTCTGGCGACGCGGCAAGCCGGACGCCCTGTTGCACCACTCCGACCAGGGCAGTCAGTACACCAGCGAGCAGTTCCAGCGTTTGATGGCCGACCACGGCATTCTCTGCAGCATGAGCCGTTCCGGCAACGTCTGGGACAACGCAGCGATGGAGAGCTTCTTCTCGTCGCTCAAGACCGAACGGACCGCCAACAAGATCTACCGAACCAGAGACGAGGCACGAGCCGATGTGTTCGACTACATCGAAAGATTTTACAACACGATCCGCAGGCACTCGACCATCGGCTATCTCAGCCCGGTTCAGTTCGAGCGCAAGGTGGGATTAGCTTAACCTGGTGTCCATCAAACCGGCAGCAGCTCAGTTTCGCAGGGAGGGCAGCAACAACACGTTCGCTCCAGAGCACCAATGACTTGCCGCTCCAATTCGGGCTGGGATCCGCCACGACAGCGACATCGATGGCTGAGCTGGCGAGGTCCGAAATCAGATGCTCGCTCGCTCCGTCGACAAACTGTCTATCCACATCGGGAAAGCGGTGCCGATGATCGAGGAGGGTGGCTCGGAGATTGCCGGCTGACAGGGAGGTGTGGATCCCGATGGTCAACCGACCACTCTCGCCACGCGAGCGGGTCTTGAGACGAGCGGCCATTGCTTCAGCTTCGCCTACGATGCGCCGGGCATCCTCGAGAACTTCTCGACCTTCCATCGTTGGTCGCGTACCTCCGTTGGTGCGCTCGAATAGTTTGCTGCCCAACGTGTGTTCGAGACTTCGTAGGCAGCGACTGAGCGTCGACTGCTTGATTCTAAGCGTCTCTGCCGCTTGACGGATGCTTCGATGCTGGGACGCAGCGATCGCCCAGCGTAGATCTCGAAATTCCACAGCCACGCTCGAAGCCCTATGGTGAGTAGTGGGACCAAGTGTTTTCTTGCCCCTCCATAAATTGTGTTGCGTTAGCTCCTCCGACTTCGGCCGGAATACGTGCTTCAACACCAAGGGCGTTTCAATCTCCACGTGCGTGCTAAAACAGACAGCTAAAGGCTACTCACCGTCTTGATAAATTCCGTTCTCTCTCTTCCGCTTTTGCGTTCGTTGTTCAGAGGACAATCAAAGAGCACAGTGCGCAGGTGGCTGAAGGACGATCCTCGGCTTTCAATCGTACGCTCGGCAGATCTTAGGCCGATCAGCAAGGCCCGTTTATCGCCTAGCCGATCATTGCGGCAACGTTCGGCATGGGGAGTGGGTTGGTAACCGATATTAACGGGAGGGGTCCTCGATTCTGAACGCAACGCATCTGCAACCTCGAAGGCAAACGGGTTGTCGCTGTATTACCGATCCTCCAACACTGGCTGCTCCTCGATCCTGCCGCGAATGTCACGAATGATCTGGCCCAGCCGGCTGCGCGACTTTTGCGGTCGCTGACTGCGCACGCCTTCCCTCCCTAGAGCTTGCGCGAAGTCGCTTTGTTGGTCTGTTTCGTCTCTTTTTCCTGTATGTGCCGAATGAGAAGCTCGCCTGAGGTCTTGTTGTGCTCGCGGGCGTAACGTTCGGAGGCGGCCGCATCGCCCCTGAGCAGCGCGCTGATCATTTTCTGGTGGTTTGATATGACCATCTCGGGCCGTTCGAGGATTGCGTTCGAAGCGGCCATGTACATGCGAACCTGATGTTCGACCACGCGGTAATGATCGGCGAGGCGCTTGTGTCCCGAAAGGACAACGATCGTTTTGTGAAGTGCGAGGTCACTATCGTTGATCCGCTTCTGGTTGCGGCTTTTCGCGGCGGACTTCAGATCCTCGAAAGCCGCCTCGATCGGTTGCCTGCGATTCGGGTTGACGGCAGCGAGCTGCGCGGCAAGGCTCTCCAGGCTGGATCGAAGTGTGTAGAGTTCCCATGCATCATTGGATGACAAGCTCGCGACCTCCCAGCCCAAGTAAGGCTTCTGCTTCACCAGGCCCTCGCTCGTCAGCCGCTGCAGCGCCGCTCTTATCGTGCCGCGCGACAAGTTGAGCCCCGTCGACAGTTCGTCAGGCGTTTTCCTGGCGCCAGGCCGCCACTGGTGATCTCTTGGCGGATAACATCGGCAGCCGCACGGTCCAAACTCCGCTTCTCGACCAATCCCGAGATGATCTTAGCAGCCATTTTTCCTCCAACCGCGTTTTGCGCGAAATGTTCGTTTTGAGGTCCGGGCAGATATTGGCGAACATATTGACACCAGAGAAATCGTGCTGTTTGTTAATTGTCAACAATCAGCATTTGAGTTGGGGCCGTGCTTGCGCATCTCCGAAACCAAGGCCGTTAGCCTCGCCGGTCTGCAGCGCCTCTCCTCATCCGCCCCATCTCACAAGATCGTAAAGGCGGATGCGATCCTGTTATCGATTCCGTTCGAATCCGGCGGAGTGCCGCCTTGGAGCTTCGGCGGAGCGCCGAGATTGCAGTTCGACACGCTGCTGATGCGGCTGGAAACCGAACAGGGCATCGTGGGCTGGGGCGAAGCCTTCTCGCGGTGTGAGGACAAGTCGCTGAAGGCGATGATCGAGACGCGCGTCTTACCGCTCGTGATTGGCCGGAGCGCCCTGGAAATCGGCAAGATCAAATATGATCTGGAATTCCAGCTCCATAATTTTGGCCGCGTGGGCCCCATCGTCTATGGCATCTCGGCAGTCGACATTGCGCTGTGGGACATCCTCGGCAAGATTGCCGGACTGCCGCTGACCGCATTATTGGGGGGGGGCATTCACGAGCGAAGTCGAGGTCTATGCCAGCCTGATGCGCTATGGCAACTGCGACGATGTCGTCAGGGCCACGCGGCAGGCAATTGAGCGCGGATATCGTTACATCAAGCTGCACGAGATCGCCGAGGACGAAATCCGCGCCGCCGTCGAAGCCGCGGGGTCGCAGGCCACCGTCATGCTGGATACCAATTGCCCTTGGCCGGTCGCGGAGGCGCTCAAATACGATCGGCTCCTCGAGCCTCTCAATCTGTACTGGCTGGAGGAGCCGGTCTGGCCCCCGGAAAACTATGCTGGGCTGGCCCGCATTCGTTCAACCGGGCGGCACCACATCGCCGCCGGCGAAAACGCCGGCAGCCTGCATGACTTTGTTGCGATGATTGCCGCAGACGCCATCGACATTGCGCAGCCTGATGTCGCGAAAGCTGGCGGTATTTCCGAGCTCTTGAAGATCGCCGCGCTTTGTCAGGCTAAATCAATCGAATTCGTGCCGCATTGTGCAATCTTCGGCCCCGGCCAGGTCGCGACCATACACCTCAATGCGGCGCAGCGATCAGTCCCGATGCTCGAGCGGCTCTATTGCGATTTCGAGGCCGAGATCTACGCTGGCGCTACGCTTCCGGTCAATGGAAAGGTTGCTGTGCCGACAGAGCCGGGGCTTGGCCTCGACCCTGATCCAGGCGTGATTGACCGCTACCGCATTGCCTGAGAACGGAGGCGTTGTGACATGGACCATAGCTACATTCGTCTCAAAGGCCTCATCGGCGGACCATTACCGAACCGCGCAGCTGCGAAAAACTTGCTCGTCGTTTACGCACGAACGTTGCCGCAAGCCTGCCTGATCAGCTCGCCGGCGAGATGATGAGAGAGAGCGGCATCGCGCCGGAAAGCGCGGTCGTGGACTAATTTATGTGACGAGAGCGCTCATCAAGCGCGCTGTTTGCGCGTCTAACCCAAGAAGAGGGGACTCGAAATGGTAACGCGGAGAGAGTTGCTTGCAGGAGCCGGAGCAGTTGCCGTGGCTGCCGGAGCGGGTCTCAAATCGCTCCCGGCGAAGGCGGCGCAAAGTAAAACCGTCGTGCTGGCGTCGATGGGCCCGGTCACCGGCAACTGGGATCCAACCTCTCACACGACCCTGGGCCAGTTGAAGTTCGAGAAGTTCGTATTCAATCATCTGACACGCTGCGAAATGCGGGAGGGCAAGTCTGAAGAGCTGACCCCGGAACTCGCCACCACTTGGAAGCTGATTGATGCACACACCCTGGAGTTCAAGCTTCGGGACGGCGTCAAATTCCACGACGGCAAGGAGTTCGGTGCTGAAGATGTTAAGGCGACCATGGAGTATGCCTCCAATCCGGCGCGCCCGGCATCCGCCCTCTATCCGGGGCCGCGTCGATGTCGAGGTCGTCCACAAACTGACGGTCCGGTTGAAGACCGTTAGACACCGCTACCCCGCGTCTGCCTTCTGGTTCATTTCGAGCTCCTTCCAATCCTGTCGGCAAAGGATATTGCCGATCCCGCGCTCCTTCAAAAGCGCCCGAACGGCACGAACGCGTTCAAATACGCGGGCACGCAGGGAGACAGAAACAGCCTCGAAGCGAATGATGAATTCTACGGCGGACGTCCCAAGATCGATCGGATCGTCTATGCCTACGTTCCGGACGGCCAACACGCGCGTGCTGGGCCTGCTGAACGGCGAATATCACATTGCCGATCGGCTGGAGCCCGAGCAATACGCCTCGTTGTCAAGCAACCCGAAGTCACCACGCACAGGGCGCTGACGACCGAAAACAAATATTTGCACTTCCGGTGTAACAAGCCTCCCTTCAACGACGCACGCATTCGCCGCGCAGTTTGCAACGCCATCGACCGCGATCAAATCCTGTCCCTGATGGGCGAGGCGGCCACACCGTCTAACTGCTATATTTCGCCGACGAAGTTCGGCTTCACGGATATTCCCGATTATCCTAAGTTCGATCCGGATGCCTGCCAGAAGCTTCTCGCCGAGGCAGGGTTTCCCAAAGGAAGGGGGGCTGCCGCAACTCGAATATATCACCTCGATCGGGTTCTATCCGAAGACGAAAGAGTATGGAGAGCTGATTACAGCGATGCTCGCCGAACAGGGGATTGATGTTCGCCTGACTGTTCTTGAACCGGCCGCGTGGGAGCAGGCGATCTATCGCCGCGCTGACGGCCAAGGTCAGGGCCACATGTGCGACGTCGGCTGGATGACGGGATCGCCGGAGCCGGACCTCGTGCTACGACCGAACTGGCATTCAAGCGCCGCGCTGATCACCGGGATCAACGACCGGGAAATTGACGCCGTGCTAGACAAGGACGCGCCGCTACAAACCCGGAAGAGCGCCTCAGGATCTTCAAGAATGAGACGCTTCCCACTCTCGCAAACAAGGTTCCGAGCCTGTCGCTCTTTTCCGCCGTGACCTTCCACGGCGCGGCCAAGAATCTGACCGGGGCATACTATTTTCCCAACGGGCCGATTGACCTGAGCAAGGCGGACCTAAGCTAAAGGGGCCGCCGCAAAACTCGTTGGCAGAAGGCAGGAGCCGACATGCTGTTTGCGCTCGACTTCTTCATTCGGCGCATTGCGCAAGGCTTGGTATTGGTCGTCCTCGTGACCATGCTCATCTTTACGCTGCTGCGCGTCGTTCCCGGCGACCCGGTGCGTATGATGCTGGGGCCAATGGTGTCAGCATCTGTTGCAGAGCAGACCGCAAAAGATATGGGCCTAAGGGATCCAATCCCGGTTCAATTCGGCCGCTATGTCGCGCAAATCCTGACGGGGGATTTCGGGAGCTCCTTCGTCAGAAGCGCACAAGGCGGCAGCACTGGCGGCTCGCGTGGCGGCTCGACTATCGATGCCGCCAACCGCGCATCGGTTTTGGGCCTCATCACAACCAGTCTGCCCTACAGCCTGCTCCTTGCTGGCCTTGCATTCCTCTTTGCCTTGCGAATCGCGCTCCCGATCGGCATAGCCGCCGGCTTGAGATCGGGACGCTGGCCGGATCGGCTCGCACTGCATGTGGCTTCCGTCCTGGTTTCACTCCCCAATGTATGGTTGGCCCTTGTTCTCATCTTTCTCGTCTCTGCCAGGGCCGGATGGCTGCCGGCGATCGGCTATCAGGGGCAGAGCTACGCAATCTTGCCGGCCATTGTTCTCGCCATCGAGCTTGCCCCGACCCTCATCCGGTCCATCTCGGTCTCCGTGAGCGGAAATCTGATCGAGCCATACGTGTCGCAAGGTGAGATTCGCGGTCTCTCGCGTAGCCGAATGATTGTGGCGCACGTGCTGCGCAATTCCAGCATCCCTGTCCTCAATGTGCTCGGCATACGGGCGATCGGGCTTTTGCTGGGCGGCCTATTCGTTGTCGAATACGTCTTCAACTATCCCGGCGTCGGCCTCTTGATGATCAACGCTGTCTTTCAACGGGATTTCCCTGTCATCCAGGCCATCGCGACCCTCGCTTGTGCTGCCTTGGTGATGGTCAATATTCTCGTCGACTTTGCAGCAATGGCGATCGACAGGAGCTCCAATACTAGCGTCGACGGAAATTGCCAAGACCGAGAGCCCGGCGGCAACACGAGGGCGCGGCATCGCTGCCAGCATCCTTGCCCAGGCATGGCGGACAACTGAATTCAAGCTTGGATTTGCCCTGTTTTGCCTGCTGATCATCCTTTCTGTCCTGGGGCCCTACATTCTCGATCTGTCGCCCATCCAATTCAATGTCAGCAAGAAGTTCCTGCCGCCGGCACTGCTGGATCATTCGAGCTGGCCTTATTTGTTTGGCACTGATCAACTCGGTCGTGATCTATTTACGCGCTCCCTCATCGGTCTCCGGAATGCCCTGCTGATCGGAATCACGAGCGTTGCAGGAATGTTCATCCTTGGCTCAGCCATTGGCATGATCTCAGGTTATTTCGGCGGATGGGTCGGCTTGCTCTTGATGCGGATCACAGACGCGCAGATGTCGGTTCCCGCAATTATTCTGGCGATCACAATTCTCGGCGTTTCGCGCCCCACTCCGCTGACCATCGTTCTTGTTCTGAGTCTTGCCGGCTGGCCGGCGTATTCTCGCGTATCGCGGAGCGTGACGCTATCCGAGCGCCGCAAAGAGTATGTTCGAGCGATAAAGATTATCGGTGCCTCAGACGCGCGGATCCTACTCGTTCATATCGCACCCAATATCTTGCCTCCGATCGCCTTCGTGGCAATCCTGGACATTGCCCGCATGATGATTTTCGAGGCTGTGCTGGGCTTTATCGGGATCGGCATTCAGCCGCCCACCCCGACATTCGGCACCATCATCGCCGATGGCACGAAATACATTTTGAACGCCTGGTGGATCACCACGGTGCCGGGCCTCCTGCTCGCGATCACACTCTGTTGCATCAATATCATGGGAGGAGCTCTCGAGCGATCTCGCAACAAGATCTTGCTGGGATTCGAATGATATCGCCGGTCAACATTCTTGATCTCCGCAATCTGACCGTCACCCTTGATCTCGGGTCGCGCGGAATGCGCGCCGTGCTCACCGATGTCGATCTGAGCATCGATGAAAACGAAAGTGCTTGGCATCATCGGCGAGAGCGGCTCGGGAAAGACGGTATTGTCGCGGGCGCTTGTCAGGTGGGTCACCAGCCCAGTTAAAATCGAATCGGGCGTTATCAGCTATCGCGGCAATGATCTTCTGAGACTACCCCGGGCAAAAATGCAGGCGCTCCGCGGGCGCAAGATCGCCTACATAGGCTCCGATCCCGCCAGTGCTCTCGATCCAACCCTTCCGGTTGGCCGGCAAATCGTCGAAAACCTCAAATCCATCGAGCCTGGTATCTCCAATGGCGAGGCAGAGGGCCGTGTCATGCGCCTGCTCGACGCCGTAAAGACGGGGGCGAAAGAGCGATTCGAGGAGTTTCCGTTCCAGTTCAGCGGCGGAATGATGCAGCGCGCTCTGATCGTTGATGCGCTCGTGACGAACCCGGACCTTCTGGTCGCCGACAACATTACGCAACCTCTTGACGTGACCGTCGCGGCTCAAATCCTTCGGATCTTGCGCGAGTTGCAGCGGGATTTCCAAGACGGCGATTCTGTTCGTTTCTTCTTCTTTTGGGGTCATCAACGAAATCGCGCACCGGGTTCTTGTTCTCGCAGGCGGCTGCGTCGTCGCATATGGCAGAGCTCGACTGAAGCCGTTGGAGATGAGGCGTCACCTGCGGCAAATGATGTCGTTCTGTCGGTGCGAAATGTCAGCCGGATTTATCCGACGAGGAATAGAAACAAGCTGTTTGCAAACCAGTTCGTGCACGCGGTGCGGGACTCTTCGTTCGATGTTCGACGAGGTGACAATTTGGCGATCGTTGGCGAATCGGGATGCGGGAAGTCAACGCTTTCACGTCTCCTCAGCCGCCTGGAGGTCCCGGATTCAGGGCAGAGCTTGTTCATGGGCGAAGATATCGCGTCCATGAAAGCCAAGCGCCTTTTGACGCTCCGCAGGAAATTCCAGCTTCTCCTGCAAGATCCGTTTAGCTCCATTCCGCCTCATCTATCGATCGGGCGAACCATCGCCGAACCTCTCTACGTCCACGGAGGAATGTCGCATTCCGAAATCCGCGATCGCGTCGCGGCGACCATGCAGGAAGTTGGACTGTCGCTCGATCTGTTCGGAAAACTTCCGGTTGGATTGAGCGCCGGGCAGCGTCAACGTGTGAGTATCGCTCGGGCCCTCGTCCTCGATCCCGAGTTACTCATTCTTGATGAGACGCTGTCGGCGCTCGACCAGGTTGAGCAGCGCAAGCTTCTCGCCCTTTTTCAGCAGCTTCAAGACCAGCGCGGAATGACCTACATATTCATTTCACGCGACTTGGGGATGGTGCGACGAGCCTGCAATCGCATCGCCGTGATGTATCTCGGCCGCGTGGTGGAGCTGGCCGACAATCGGACCACATTCGTCAAGCCGAGACATCCCTATACCCGCGCGCTCCTGAGCGCGGTACCGACCCTTGAGGAGCGTCCTTTCAAGGCTGAGACCTACCTGTTGGAAGGTGAGCCGCCCAACCCGGTCCACATCTCGGCAGGCTGCAGTTTTAGAAGCCGCTGCCCGTTCGTGCTCGATAAGTGCGCCTTTGATGATCCGCCGCTCGCGGCACGCGAACGGGATGACTCGGCTGCTTGCCACCTGGCAGACATAGACCCGCACCAGCAATGACTTTGCTGTATTGCGCGACCATCCAATGGTGCTCCTATCTGGAGAGTGAACAGCATGGAGTTTGACTACATTGTCATAGGATCCGGAAGTGGGGGGTGCCCTCTAGCGGCGCGATTGGTCGAGCGAAAACAATCGGTCCTGTTGCTGGAAGCCGGGAAGAAGGAGCGTCTCAATCTGTCTCATGTTCCGGGCGCTGTCGTTCATATGATCGGGAATAGACGGTACGACTGGGCTTACAAGACTGAGCCTGATCCGAGCCGAGGCGGCCTGGTCGAGGATTGACCCCGTGGCAAGGTGCCGGGAGGTTCATCTGCGATAAATGGGATGATCTTCATCCGCGGCGCTGCGCGGGACTACGACGCTCGGGAGGCGCTAGGCAACAGGGGATGGGGATGGAAGGACGTGCTGCCGTACTTCCGGAAAATGGAGACGGCCGACGAGGACCGAGACGATCAATATCGCGGAGGCCTCGGGCCTCAACGTGTTTCAGCTTTACGTTGGCGTCACCCGATCTCTCAAGACTTTATCGACAGCTTTCAAGCCGCTGGCATTCCCTTCAGTGAGGATTTGAACGCTGCTTCGCACGAGGGAGTTGCCTGGAATCAGGGATCAACGCGCGAGGGGCGTCGGCTTTCGGCCTTCGAGGCTTTCGTAAGGCCAAAGCTGTGGGCAAGTCACCTGAAGTTCTTGGATCAAACGTTCGTTCGTCACATTCTGTTTGATCAGACGCGCGCAACCGGGGTTGCGGCCACCTATCGCGGAGAGCACCTCAATTTCTTTGCAAGAAAGGGGATAATTCTTTCCGCCGGCTCCATCAATTCCCCACACCTATTGACGCTTTCGGGCATAGGTGAGCCGACTCACCTCAAGAAGTATGGCATCGTGCCGCGTGTCGAAAGCCCTGAGGTGGGACGGAATTTAATGGAACACCCGCGATTGTATGTCCTGGCTGAACTCGATATCGAAACCGCCAACGGACTATCGCGTCCCATAAAGGGCGCATTAGCCTTGGCGGAGTGGGCCTTTAAAAGGTCGGGGTTCTTGAGTGTGCCTACGGCGCAGGTCCTGGCGTTTCTAAGATCGAGCCCTGAGCTCGCTGAGCCAGATCTTCAATTTCATCTCTTCCCGTTCGGTTTGACTAAAGCTGATGGAAAACTGAAAGTCCCGAAAGCTAATCTGGTGACCATCCTGGTGAACATCAATCACCCGAAAAGCACCGGCCATCTCGAACTCAGATCGAGCGATCCTCTTGCTCCGATTGCCATCGTTCCCCGCTTGCTCGATCATCGTGATGACTTTGAGGGGGTTATACGCGGGCTAGCCTGGGTCCGGAAGATCTGCTCTATGCCCCCATTCGGCTCTCATGTCCTGAAGTTGCGAAGCGCCAGCATCGGCGGCCGGGCGGGAAGCTGACGAAGCCTACATTCGCAAAGCAACGGTCCCCTTCTTTCATCCGGTCGGGACTTGTCGCATGGGAGCAGACGATCGAGCGGTTCTCAGCCCTTCTCTTAAGGTGAGGGGCACCGAAAACTTGTGGGTTGCGGACGCCTCCATCTTTCCTCGTCATTTCGCGGGGAATACCAACGCGACCTCTATTATGATCGGCGAGAGGGCAGCAGATCTCATCCATCTGCAAGTCGTTGTTCCGTATCCAAATTGGAGAAAGTCCGTGGCGCGCTTCTGTGGTGCCAGGATTGGAGGGATGGAATAGGCACGCATGCATTCGATATCTGTCGTGCTCACTTCGAGAAATCGTATGACCACAATCGTGCGTGTTATCGCAATTGTGCCGCGCGCCGTGGAAAACTGCCCCTCATATTGGCTCAGATGACAATGTTACCGAAGCGCACCCTAGTGTCTCCTGAATCAGCTGCCTCGAGTCCGAGCAGGCCGCTCGCAGACCGCGGCCTCCAGGGCGCGGTAGCGAGCGAGCGGCTTGCGTCGATTCGGCCAAAGAATCTGTCGGGATTAGATACCAAAGCATATTCGTGCAGTCATTCTGAATTCGCGCTATGCCTTCGAAGAGACGTGCCTCATGGGAAAACATTCTGAGCGCTGCGTCATCCTGCCGACCGGCGTCGCGTTATCGAGATGGCTTGTGTTGCTCTCCCGTCGCGTATGAATGGCTACCGGTTCTTGCGAACCAGACGCGGCCGCTTAGGCCGTGACGAAATCTTGAGAATGCTCGCACAGCTCGACGGCTCAACAAAGAGATCGGACGGATGAACGCCGAGCGCTTCGGAAATGCGATCGAGAACATCACTCGTCGGATTTTTCGATTGGCGCTCAAGACTGGCCAAGTAGGAGCGATCGATCCCTGCCGTGCGAGCCAATCGTTCCTGCGACATACCACGTTTGATGAGGATCCGACGGACGTTCCAGGCCAGTAGCGCACGAGGCTTCATGTCTCGAAGCTTTCCAGTCCTCGATCGGTTAAAACACTGGCTATGGCCTACCATTTAGATGAAAGTCCGTGTTCTCGCCGCACAAGGAGAAGTGCGATGTTCCGGAACCGAGAAACTGGTCGAGGGGCCTGCGGCCCCCGGGCTGTCAAGACCAAAAAGCACAGGCCGTGTAGTTCCGGACCAAGCATCCGGGTCGCCCCCCCTGCTTTTTTGCCCTGACTGCCAACCCCCCGCTCATCGCCGCGCGGCTAGTCGGTTGCATGCCGCAACCCTCAAGCCATGAAAGGCAACGACAAGAAAGCAGACATCTGTCAACGCATCGGACCAAATCGTCCACGAGGTCGAAGACGGCGTGCGACCCTGGATCAAGCCTTGGAATGCCGGTAATGGCAGCGGGCATATCGCGCGGCCCCTGCGCCCCCATGGCATCCCGTAGCAAGGTATCAATGTTCACATGCTGTGGCCGGAAGCCGTAACGGAAGGCTACCGATCGCCGATTTGGATGAGTTCAGGCGCAAGCGCTGTTTCACGACGTTGACCGAGGCGAAGAAGACAGCGGCGATGTCCCTCCTCGGACTGCCCCTTCTCCCGCAAAGCCAGGAATGCCCGGAACTGGTTGAGCGGATGCAGCGGCGCACGCTGAATATTCTCCGCAAGCGAGTCGTCCTCGCGATAATGGTGGTTGCAGGATCCCGTACGACGCAGGGCACTGGCGCGGTCTTGGCCAGGCGCTTCTGCTCCACGAGCAGCTCCAGCGTACGGTAGCGCCGCCCGCCGGCCGGGATCTCGAACATGCCGGTCTCGGTGCCCTCGGAGTTTAGGACCGGCCGGACCTTGAGGCTTTGGAGCAGGGTACGCCGGGCGATATCCTCGGCCAGTCCTCAATGGAGGCGCCGGCCTTCACGCGCCGGACGTTCGACTGGCTGAGCACCAGCTTGTTGAAGGGAATGTCGCGCGAGGATGACAAGGTGATCTTCTGAACGGCGTTAGCCAGTGGGTGATACTCCGCGACGGGCGGCTCAAAGACTCTCTCTTTGGTCCTCCAACCCGTCACGAAGCGCAGCGCGGCCCTCTTCCTCTCGAGGGCCGCGCCGCAAATGGACGATCAGTACCGAAAGACACGAAGCCGCCAGACACGCCGTTCCGTATCTCCGGCTTCCCGGGTATCAGGCTGCGCGATCGAGCAGCTGCTTCGCGCGGGTCTCCAGATCGAGCCGTGCATCCTGATGGGTCTTGCCCCGCGCAACCGCTGTGATGCCCTGCACGAAATCGAACACGCTTTCAGGCTTGCGTCCTTCCTCGGACAACACCCGTTCGATGATCCTCGCTGTCTCGGCCTTAGAGAACCCGCGCTTGCGCAGAAATTCGTTGCGGTCATCGTCGGTGCGAGCGACGACCTTCTCCCGGGCCGCCTTGATGCCGTTGACGAAGGGCATCGGTGAGGAATTGGCAAAGCTCGCCAGCGCGGGCGCTGCCTCCTGCGCAAACCGTGAGGCGGCGTATTTGGAGTAGGCGGATGGTGATCTCCTCGAAATCCTCGACACCCCACAGATTGCGGTTCTGGCAGACGGCGCGGAGATAGAGGCTCGCCATGCCGAGCGTCTTCGCACCCACCTCGGAATTCCAGCGGTAGAAGCCGCGGAAGTACAGGTCCGGCGAGCCATCGCGCAGCCGACCGGCCTCGATCGGGTTAAGGTCGTCGACCAGGAACAGGAAGACATCGCGATCGGACGCGTAGAGCGTCGTCGTATCCCGGGTGATGTCGACGCTCGAGTTGTACACGCCAGTCGACCATTCAAGCACGCCCGGGATCTTCCAGCGCGTGTCGCCCGTGCCATTGCCGGCGATGCGCTGAACGGCCGCCACGAGTTCCTGGTCGAATATACGGCCATATTCGGGGCCCGTAACGGCGCGAAGCTCGACGCGACCGTCTTCGATCTCGAGCGTCTCACCTTCTCAGGCCGTACTGCAGATTGATGCCGGCCAGTGGTGCCGGAAGCTGCCGGAGGTAGGCCGCTGGCGCTCCGACCAGGCTGGCGAGTTGGCCGAAACTCCAGTGGGTCGATGCAATCGGCGTGTCAGAGCCAGGCAGCACCAGCGCCAGGCGCTCGGCATCGTCGCGGCTGGCCTCAACCCGGATGGCAGCGCTCTCGACGGTTCGGGTCCGACTTCGCTCGGTCCGTCCACGCACTGCGGCATAGAGGTCCGACAGGGATAGATAGCGCTCGTCCGCTGGCCGCGAGAACCATTCCGACGATACTCGGCCGACGCGCGTCCCGCGGGTCACGTCCACCTTGTAGCCACCCACGCGATCGCGGCCGGCGCTCAAAACTTCGACTTGGGTCATGTGTCATCTCCACGACAGGCGCCGGAGGCCTCTCCTCCGTTCTTCAACCCGTCACGGCGAAGCCCGTCCGCCCTCTCACTCTGATGGGGGCGTTGCGGGGTTCTCCCCGCAGAAGGGTCGGCCGAGACCACAGGCTCGGGCGCAGGGGAAGGCTTCTGGCGTGCTTGAGAGCGGCGAGAAGCAAGACACGGACGGGGTACGCCGCAAGGGGCAGGCATCAGCCCGCTCCTTGCCAACATCCTCCTGCACTACATCCTTGATCTTTGGGTCCACCAATGGCGTCGTCGCCATGCACGCGGTCGCGTTGTGACTGTGCGTTATGCCGACGACTTCGTCATGGGCTTCGAGAGCAAGGCCGATGCGCAGGAAATGCTCTTGGCCCTCAAGGCGCGGCTGGCCAGCTTCGGCCTGATGCTCCATGCGGACAAGACGCGGCTGATCGAGTTTGGCCGGTTCGCGGCCGTCTCGCGTCAGCGGCGCGGCGAGCGGCGGCCAGAGACCTTCGCCTTCTCGGCTTTACCCGTTACTGTGGGCGGACCCGAGATGGCCGGTTCATTGTGAAGCAAAAGACGGAAGGGAAACGCCTGACGCGCAAGCTGACGGCGTTGCGCCAGGAGGCCTGGCGCTCATGCACGCGCCAGTGGCAACGCAGCACGAGTGGCTCGCCGCCGTTCTGCGCGGGCACTATGGCTATTATGGCAGGCCGCACAGTTGTCCAGCGCTCGACGGCTTCCACCGCGAAGTGCGTCGGACCTGGCTGCGTTGTCTGAGACCGCGTAGCCAGAAAAGTCGGCTCATGGGCTGGCCGGAGTTCGAGACCCTGACGGCACGCTTCCGCCTGCCAACTCCACGCATCACTCGCACATGGGCGCAGGCGCGGATATGGCGCGGGTTACCCTCGGGAAGAGCCGGGTGCGGGAAAGCCGCCTGCCCGGATCTGTGAGGTCAAAGCCAAATGGCCGAGCTCCTCGACCACGACCGCGTCATGGAACAATTTAGACTCCTAGAGCCGCCTGTGATCGACGCGTCGCGAACAGCATAGCGTCGCCACCGTCCCTTCAGCCATTCCGACAGACGGTTGTGCTCGCGCATGGCGATGAGTCGATCATGGCCAGTGCGCCGAGCCAGTCGGCGCCAACCCGGGCCAAGGTGCGCGAGTAAAACATCTGACACAGCTTTGATGACGACTCCGGTGAGCGCCCGCTCGTTGCCTCCACTCTCGACGATCGGCTCGGAAGCATCGCGCGGAATCATCACAGAAGCGAGGATGCGCCTGCCGGCGCGACCGACATTCCGGGCCGGGACAGCCGTCTTGTTCGATGATGGCTTCAAGACGGCCAAGGCGGTGAGGGTGATCTCGCAAACCTGGCGATAACGTACAGAGTCTTTCGCACTTTCAGGATTGACGGCTTCTTCTAGAATGAAGGAGCTTTGAATGAACGATGGGAATGCCATGGGTCAGGTGATCCAAATTGATGAGGCCCGGATTCGAGATCACCTGGGCGAGATGGTCCGCGGGACAGTGGAAGAGACACTGAACGCGATGCTGGAGGCCGAAGCGGACCAGCTGTGCGGTGCTGGGCGGTATGAGCGCAGCCCGGCGCGGCAGGACACGCGGGCAGGCAGCTACGAGCGAACGCTGCAGACCAAGGCGGGCGACGTCAATCTGAAGGTTCCGAAGCTACGGCGGCAAACCTTCGAGACGGCGATTATCGAGCGCTACCGGAGGCGGGAGAGCTCGGTTGAGGAGGCGCTGATCGAGATGTATCTGGCCGGGATTTCGGTTCGGCGGGTCGAAGACATCACGGAGGCGCTGTGGGGCACCCGGGTCAGCCCGAGCACAGTGTCGAACCTGAACAAGAAGATCTATACCAAGATCGAGGCGTGGCGGAATCGCAGGATCGAAGGCGAGCATCCGTATCTCTACCTCGACGGCATCGTGATGAAGCGCAGCTGGGCTGGTGAGGTTCGCAACGTGTCGCTACTGGTGGCCTCGGCGGTCAATGCTGAGGGGTTCCGGGAGATCCTCGGCATCTGTGAAGGCGCCAAGGAGGACAAATCCGGCTGGTCCTCGTTTCTGCGGCATCTCGTCGATCGCGGTCTCAAGGGCGTGCAGCTGGTGGTTTCCGACGCGTGCCGAGGTCTTGTCGAAAGCGTTGCGGATTATCTGCCGGAGGCACGCTATCAACGCTGCATGGTGCATTTTTATCGTAATGTCTTCAGCCACGTGCCGTCGACCCGGGTCCGCGAGGTGAGCCACATGCTCAAGGCCATTCATGCCCAGGAGAGCCGCGCCGCGGCCGACGAGAAAGCCAGGACCGTCATCGCGGATCTGCGGGCCAGCCGTATGGCCAAAGCTGCTGATCTCGTCGAGCAGGCGGTTCACGAGACGCTCGCCTACTATGCCTTTCCGGACATCCATTGGCGGAAGATTCGAACGAACAATCCGCTCGAGCGCATCATGAAGGAGATCCGGCGACGAACCCGTGTCGTCGGCGCCTTCCCCGACGGTCAATCCTGTCTCAACTTAGCGGCGGCCCGGCTGCGGCACATTGCCGGAACGGCGTGGTCGACCAAATGCTACATGAACATGCGACCGCTCTATCAGCCACAACTCTCTGAAACCGGAGCCGTCGCCTGATCAAAAGTGCGAAAGATTCTGGACAGTACCAACCTGGCTCTTTCCCGCCAATGTTCGGCTGCTGGATTCGCGCGAAGCCTTCAACAATGGGCGCGGTGACGGGCAACAGTCCGTTGTTGTGCTCGCTTTCGAGACCGCCGATCACCCGGTAGACGCGTGGATGGACCGTGCGCTCGCAATCACCAACGCAAATTCGAACACGAGGCTGCAAACAGCGGCAGCCGACAACGCGCCGGTGCGGCTGAGGCTTGGCGCAACGGCTTTATCCGGCGTCTGCACCATCGTCTGGCCAGTCGTGCCGATCCGGCCCCGCTTGCGGATCAGCGAGACCCCGCCGAAGAGGGTCGGTTGGGTCGAAAGCAAGTAAAACCGCCGCATGTTGCAGGCCCGATCGGTTCTTGAGCAATGCTATTTTGACAGCACGAAGATTACGTCCTCACAAGTTGCAGTGTGTATGCCGAAATGCTTGAGCACCAAAAAGCAAGAGTTGCCATCAGGCGAATGGCTAAGGAGATTGCGCCTTCTCATCTCAGTAAGTACCTCGCGCCACTCAAATCTATTAGCATCCCAGCTCTTCTGATCTGGGGCAATAACGACAGAATTGTGCCTCTTGAGAATGGCCATCGATTGAACCGTGATCTTGCAACTCCAAGCTACACGTCATCCAAGCTTGTGGACATATGCCTCAAGAGGAGTGCCCTGATGCAACTGTTGAGGCAATTGCGACGTTTTTAGATAGAGCGGAGACGGTTCGCAATGCTAGGCCGCTGGCCTGACTTACTATCTCTTTCCATAGCGGCGCTCGTATGCCGCTTGCTTTTTCTTTTTCCCCAAACAGTGTTCGAAAAGACAGGACTGGTGAGGATTTCGTTGCTCGACTGGATCTCATTAGAGCACGACGTTCACAAGGGGCTAATTCGCCTTCTTGCGCTGCTCCTAGTCGTTGCGTGTGGTGCCGCGTCTGCATTCAGGGATTACTCGCACTCTTTTCCTGACTTGTTGAACGTAAACGTGTTCTTTTACGGCGACGGAATAGAGAAGACGATTCAAAGCATGTCGGACGACGATATAACAAAACTCAATTCAACATCTGATTGGAAGCAGCGAAAAAAGGAGTACTACACGAAGATCAACAACGAACTGCAGGAGCTAGGAATACCGTTCAAGTTCGGTGATGCCCCAGGGCAAACATCGGCAACCGGGCCGTTAAGATTTCGAACCCAACCCATCGAGAAGTGGGGTGCGCAACTTTACAGGATCACTGAGGCGGGAGGGACGCTGGTGCACGTTAGTCAAAGCCCAGGAACAGAGGAATACCGGACTGTCTCTGAGTTTGGTCTAACGAATTCCGATTTCAACCTCAAAGGAACAGTGAAGGACGTCTACTGGGAGAACGCGATTCTCATAATGCCCGTACTTAAGCAACTCTATCGTATCTCGCCCTCACGCGAGATTTATCACCATTCTCTAATTGCCGCGACGCGAGTAGAGATCTTTCCTTACATCAACATAAGCAAAACTGTTTACCTGGTACCTTCGTCAGACCGATCGCCTATGGCATTTATTCCTTGCCGTAAGCGCCAACGCTATTCAAATGGATCGGTGCTTTGCTAGGTGTGACCTGTGATCAAGCGCCCGCCTGGCCAGCGCCAGCATGCATCCGAAGACAGCGCTAGCAACAGCGGCAATGTGTTTCGCTAGCCAAATGAGCAGATGCTCAGTCGTGAGCACCGTCATATCGTGGTCGGATCGAAATCGCGAGGTGTCCATTCCTCGCCGGGTTCTAGGTCAGCTAGTTCAATTACATGACCCGTGCCTTCAACCGGCCACCCTCCCATTTTGGCTGCCCCGTCGTAGGTGGCCATGCGCCGGGAGATAACCACTTCATCTGTAGCGATGTTGTAGAGCTTTACTTTGTAAACGGTTTCCTGGCCATCTCTATTTCAATTTCCTCTTGATCTGCGTCGTGGGCGTATCCCCGCACAACCACTAAGTTGCCCCGCCTGGGCAGCGGCGCAAGCTTGTCGAGGATGTACTGCGGGGCTCCTTCTTTGATTTCTACGCCGTATGCGTAAACCAGCCCATCGTCGTTGGCGATCTCGTTTATCGTACACTCGATTTGATTCAATTCATCGAGCGTGAGGTCAAGTGCCGCGGCAATCGCCTCGGCTTCCTGGGCGTCGTACTCATCTTTAAGCTGTCTGCTGCTCATTGTACACAACTCATCATCCCGACTGCCATTCCTAAAGATCAACTTCGTCTGCATCGGCTACCAGCATATTGCTCCAACGCCTTTTGCATAATGAGTGAGCGGTGAGATTCGATCGAGTATCCTGGGCGGCGCTCGCGACTGAGTCATTTGGCAAGGCTCCATATTCTCAGCGAGTGCGGATCAGTTCACGTCTCGAAGGTACTTCAGCATACTGTTGCACGCATTCTCGGCATCAGCGAAGCTTTGGAGCGGCCAGCCGAGAATCCTGATCGAGCCACGGCTCTGGTCAAGCGGACGCCACGAGGCGACGTAGCCCGACCTTCCGCGGAAGCCACGACCAGTCGGGCTCTGGAAGCTGATCACGAACGAATAGCCGTCGCTATTCGCACTCCATATTTCCATGTCTTCGGCAGCGCGATGGAATTACAGGGGCATCAGGCTCCGTTCGCCTGGGCAACCCGAGAACGCAATGCCTCGGTCGAACGTCGTAACGTGTCAATACACGGCAGCTCTCGCCGGCAAATTGCGTTCCCTCGTCAAGCCATGGCATGCATCTGGAATCACTAGCAGCTCGGCTTATCCGTCCAGCCACCTGCCTCGATCCCGCGCTTGAAAACTACAGATGTGAAGGTGTTTAGCCACGCACATCAGGATAGCTGCGCGGGGTAAGAGAAATGATCGAAAGGCGCGTGCTTTGGCTTTGTCTCGTTATCGGTCTCTGTATCGGCCTTGGCGTATGGTTGATCTTGCCGGGTGGGCCGGCCGGTAAGAGCGATGGTGTTCGTACGAGCGACAACCCGCTTATCGATAAGGTCAAATCAACCTGGCGAGCGCAGGATGGTGAGACAGCGGAGCAAATCTTCACCAAGGTCTCGAAGGTGGCACACTTCATCCCCAGGGGATGGGAGGCTGGTCAAAAGGCCGACTCGGGCGAGTCAGTTATTTTTTCATGGGCCAAACACCGGGCCGATAAAACAAAGGAAGAGTACACGGTCACGTGGGAGGTGATGCCCGATGACACAGTGAAAATTGTGGCGCCGTATGCAAAGCCGATGGAACTAGGCTGGCAGGCGTTCGCACTCTCGCTCATCGCGGACGAAGTGACAAACGACGAAAGCGGCGTGAACCGTCACTTTCTGCATAATCCCGCTAACTTCAACTTCGTGACCACCGCCCAGGGCAAGTTGGGCGATCTTCTGCGGCGTGGCCGCTGCGCTATCGGCGAGCCGGTTGGAGTGCATTACTCGCCGACGAGAGATGAGCAGCAAACCACGAAGGGCGGGCTATGGCGCGTCGAGCTTTCGGTCGACTGCAATGTTCCCGGACCTAGTTACTTCACGCGCGACGGAATCATTATTTTCGAGAAGCGTGAAGGGCAAGATTGGGAGCCACAATCGTTCTTTGCCAAGCTTATCGCCACGTATGCACCCGGCTCTTGGTTTAAGCTTGCGGACCCGAAAGATCAGGAATCGTTCGAGGCGGACAGGAAGGTGTTGTCAAAATGACGTTCGCCGTCGATGATGAAGTCGCATCGCTCTTCAAAGTGTCTGCGCTTCGTGCTGCACACTCGATCTCGACAACCAAGCTCAAGTGGAGTTTGTCGGACGGTTGGGCGAGGTAAGATTGCAGACCAACACGGTTGCCGTGCTTTCACGTTCCGAGCCTGTTTGTTCAATACGCAAACTGATCAGCCGCTAACGTCTGTCTACAGCGGAACTATCGAGTATTGGGCCACTGTAGGACCTGCCAGACGCATCGATTATCCAATCTCCCTAGGCGATCGTCTCGCCGGACCGCGACCGTTCCGTCTCCGCAACCCCGAGCAGCTCCGACGGAGCAATCGCGGTCGGCGTGCCACTGGAGAGAAAGAATGGCAGCTTGAAAACAGCCCGCAGTTAAAGGGCCGATTGACATCCATCGATCTTTTCAACCTTTAGCCGCTGACGTCGATGTATGAGGGCTCACTTGCTCGGCCGCCAGTTTGGTCTCTTCAACGCAAAAGCCCGCCATATGGCGGCTTTTGCGTTATGCTTCATCACCTTTGCCGTATCACCTTTGCTAATAATAACTGGGTGGTTGCCCACGGGTTGCCCAAAAAGTGATAAAGTCTGACTAATCCCGGCTGGCTTGAGTACGATTGAAAGCCTCCGATTCTGGGCTCTACTTCTAGTCGTTCCTTGTGACCTTGCCCCACAGGCTTAATCCAGTTTGAAGTTCGTTCTGGCCCACAACAAGGCCAGAGCATGAAGCGACGCAGCCGCTTTTCGGAAGAGCAGATCATCGGGATTTTGAAGGAGCATGAAGCCGGCGTGTCGGTTGCCGATCTGTGCCGCAAGCATGGCGTCAGCGACGCTCTCGCGCAGCGCCGGGACGCGTGGGGTGAGTGCAACCAAAGCGTTGCTTCGCTCACTGCAGCAAACGTAATGAGAATGCAGGGAACTTGAACGCGGGATCACTTTCACGCGAGACCATCTTGTCGGCGCCATCGCAGGGCAAAAGTGTGCGGACTTCAGATTGCGCATTGTTAATTGTTCTCCTCATAACACAATTGGAGGCTGTCGTGACAAATGCAGCAGCAGCGCTTACCAACTCGGTATCGGTGACAGAGAATTCCGATGGACGTTGGAGGTGTTTAGTCTCGGAATCGATAGGGCACTCTGGCATATCTCGCAGGAGAAGCCGCATGCCGGGCCGTGGTCAACCTGAGCCTCGCTTGGCGGCGTTCTCACCAGCTCGCCGTCCAGCGTCGATAATTCGGATGGCCGTCTCGAAGTGTTCGCCCGTGGCATCGACAAAGCGTTGTGGCACATCTGGCCGGACAAGCCACATGCCGGACCGTGGTCAGGCTGGGCCTCGCTCGGCGGCGGCATCACCAGCGATCCTGCCGTGGTCGACAATTCCGATGGCCGTCTCGAAGTGTTCGCCCGGGGCACCGACAACGCGTTGTGGCACATCTGGCAGGAGGAGCCGCATGCCGCTCCGTGGTCCGGTTGGGCCTCGCTTGGCGGCCAGATCACCAGCGATCCCGCCGCGATCGCCGACAGCGACGGCCGGCTGGAAGTGTTTGCGCGCGGGGCTGACAACGCGCTTTGGCACATCTGGCAGGATAAGCCGCGCTCCGGACCGTGGTCCGGCTGGGCATCCCTGGGCGGCGTTCTCCTGAGCGATCCACTCGCGCCTGACGGACTGCACAAGAGGTCGGCCGTCTCACAAGGCGGCCTAACTGACCCATCATTATGCGACTACGTCGTCACACAACGTCGCTTCATCGCGCGCTAATTCCGGCTTTGGACCGGCCCTCGGCCCCGTTACCCGTTTTAATCCGTTGAACGGCGATTTACGCTTCGTGTCGCACGCCATGGAAAACTGCTCCCTCGGCGTCACGAGGAATTGCCCCCTCCTTGGATAGCCGAGGAGAGAGCGAATGAACGAGGAACGAATAACGGAAGGCTCGTCGTGGATTGATCCACGGGGGCAGGTGATGAAGACGCCGGATGACGTGGCGGAGATGTTGCGCCTGAGGGCGTGCGGGTAGGGTCTGAAGCGGATTGCGCGGCAGCTGGGCTGCAGCCATCACACGTCATCGACGCGCCGCAAGGACCGAGCGCGCCCTCAGCCGGCACCGGATCGCGGCAGACCGAGTGCCGGATCTGGCGCGCTCCTCTTCTCACCCCGCGTCGGATGGTTGCACGCTCGAATACTCCGACGCCACGAGGCTGAAAAAGGCCGTCAACTTGAGGTCGTTGAAGCGAGAGAAGTCGCCGGCCTCGGCAGCCGCCGTCACGGCAACGATGAAGGTGACGCCCCGCATTGCCTGCAGGGCCTCTACAAATGGCGTGATCGACCATTGTGGCGCCAGCTCCCCGATCACTTGGACAAACAGTCCACACGGACCTCAGCGTCGGTTACGGCATGAATGTAGTCCTGCAGAACGATTTGGCTCGCCGGGTGCTCGAAGGCGCGCCGTATTGAGCCCGCCGGACTCTGCAGATATGGCCTGCATCGCGACAACTGAACGGACTGGGGCACGACTGCCACGTCGTGGTTCCCTCGCTGATCCCGATGAAGGCCGGGGATCGAGTAAAAACCGACCGGCGCGATGCAGCGGTGCTGGCCAAGGGCGGGCTGACAGCTGTGGGGGTCTGGATGCGGCGCATGAGGCCCTGCGCGAGCCCTCGGATTATGGCGCAGATTCTGCGATTTCCATTGGTGGGCGATGCAGAGGCAGCCGACATCACTACAAAACTTGGTAGGTTGAACTTGATGGGTCTTTAATACCAAATCACCTGCCCTCAGATGCTAGACTGCCGTCTGAGGCTCTTTCTGATCGGCTTAACCGTTGCTACCACGACAAGATCGAGCGCACAGGGCGCGGACGCTATTCCATTCTACGTTGACCAAGGTGCAGAGTGGACCGCGACGGCGAGAGCGGACTTCTATGTGCGCGATCAGGGCTCGCGTTTGATCGCGCTCTCCTGGATGCAGGCTCTAAAGCAAAGGAACGGACAACCGTTCCTCGCCGATGGTTTGTCGCGGTACGGCTATCTCCCCAATCCAGGCAACAAGGTCAGTCTTCCCGTCGGCTTTCATGCCTCCGGTCCTGAAGGTTTCCAAATTGTCGGAATGACCTGCTCCGCATGTCATACGCGCCAGATCGAAGTGGAAGGCAATGTGTATCGTGTCGATGGCGGTCCCGGACTCGTGGACTTCTACACGCTGCTTGGTGACTTGGACAAGGCTGTCGGCGATGTGCTTGCTAGCGATGACTCGTTTGCTCCTTTTGCTGCAGCTGTTCTGCAGTCGGCAAATCCCGATACGGCTGATCTTGAGGTTCTTCGCCGGCAGGTAGACAGGTGGTACTTGCGGTTTCACACGCTTGTGGTGCGAGCCCTGCCCAAAAGCGGCTGGGGAGTAGGCCGTTTGGATGCTGTCGGGATGATCTTCAACCGGTTATCCGGACTGGACATCGGTCCGCCACCCGATTTCATGATCCCGGAAAACATAAAAACCGCTGACGCTCCCGTGAGATACCCATTCCTTTGGAATGCGCCGCGGCAGGACAAGACGCAATGGCCGGGATTTGCAAAGAACGGAAGTGACATCTTGGGGCTGGCCCGGAACGTTGGCGAGGTTTTAGGGGTGTTCGCTACGTTCGAGCCGAAGCGTCAGGGAGCGGTCATCAATTTCCTCAATGGCAATTCCACCAATTTCGACGGCCTTAGCGAGCTTGAAAACCTCGTGAAGCGAATCGGCCCTCCGAAATGGCCCTGGAAGATTGACGCTGCCTTAGCCATCCGGGGTAAGATGATTTTCGAAAGAGGTTCCGATGAAGGGGGATGCAGCGGTTGTCATGGGATTGAAGGCGGCGAGCAGCGCTTTCCATTCATCAAAACGTGGAGAACCGTGGTGCAGAACGTCGGTACCGATACACGTGAGTACGATGTTCTCGCCTGGAAAGCGAAGACAGGCGTCCTGAACGGAGCGTACATTCCCTTCGCAACCGCTCCTCTTAAGGAAAGGGATCAGGTTCTTAACATTCTCGCGACCTCGGTCATTGGTTCGATCGCAGAACACTTGCTAGCCGGTGGTGACCCTTCCACCAACGCACGGGTCGCGGCGTCACCAGATCCGGGGTCGTCGGAGACCCCGGAGTCTCTGGGGTTGGTACGACTACCGCCGACCCTGCAGGATCTGGTAACGGCGTTCGACGCTGTCAGCACTTCGGAAGAGATCAAAAAAGCCAAGCGGAAGGGGCAGAAAAGGCATCGCGCAGTCGACTCCCTCAATGGGGCGCCTACGAGGCCCGCGTTCTGCAGGGCATTTGGGCCGCCGCACCTTATCTTCATAACGGCTCGGTTCCTACCCTAGCGGAATTGCTCAAACCATCCGGGCAGCGCAAATCGCAGTTTAGCATTGGACGGAAGTACGACATCGAAAACGTTGGTCTTGCCGCCGCTCAGGAGCCTCAAAGTGACTCACTATCCGTCACGGATTGTAATGACATCAATTCTGGAAACAGCCGATGCGGCCACGAGTACGGGACGAATTTGAGCGAACAAGACAAAAAGGCGCTGCTCGAATACCTCAAGACGCTGTGACCCGTCGTTCGCTCTTTGAGCATTCTCAAGAGGTCGGTACCCAACGTCGCTCGAAATGAGGCCGTCGGCAAATCCACCTCTGGAGAATCTGGCGAAACTACGAAGCGAGAACTTTTCGTGGACGGGTGCGCTTCTGGGTTGATTGTGGAAGCGAATTGCATGGCCGCATCATGAGAGCGAATCTATATCTGGCAGCGTTTGTGCAGTTGCCTAATGCCTAGGGGAATACCATGACACGCTTGTTTGTGCTTCTGCTCTTTGCCGTCATATCGGTATCTGCTCACGCGCAGTTGCCCGTCCCCTCCACATGGGTGAATCAAAGGGGCTCGTTTCTCTCGATCCAGATGCTAGACCCGTCAACAGGGAATTTCGCGGGAACGTATGTCAACAACGCGACTGGATTTTCGTGCCGGGGACAGCCTTACCCTGTCGCAGGCGTCGTCACGGCAAACAGAATAGATTTCTACGTCAATTGGACGGCACCCGCGGCCCCAGACTGCAAAACAATCACGATTTGGAATGGTCGTGTAGCTGCTAATAAGATTCCAGCTGGGTGGACACTATATTACGTGGGATCGGACTGGCAGTTTCATAAAATGACGGGGCGTGACTTGTTCACGAGGAGGTAGACCAAACTGCTTCAAGTTTGTCGTTCCTGTCAGGGGTGCGCATTCCGACGAAGTCGGCCGTGGATTCCGAGCGAAGCCGGCCGCCTGTACCGATTGTGACCTGCCACTGCGTATTCCTCCAGAAGGAGTTAGAGTCCGGCCCGAAGCGAAGCGGCTGAGGCCTTGGAAGAGCAGAACGCGAAGCTAAAGAAGCTTCTGGCCGAGCAGATGCTCGATGCGCCCGCACTTCGCGAGCTCCTTTCAAAACAATGGTAGGGCCCGCCGCAAAGCGCGCTGCGATGGCGCATCTGCAGGCTGTCATGAGCCTGTCGGAACGGCGGGCCTGCTGGATCGTGGGGGCGGATCGCAAGATGATCCGCTACCGCTCAAGCCGCCCGCCGGACGCAGTTCTGCGTGGCCGATTGCGCGATCTCGCCAACGAGCGGCGGCGTTTCGGCTATCGCCGGTTGTTCGTCTTGCTGCGGCGGGAGGGCGAGCCATCGGGGATCAACCGGATTTACCGGCTTTATCGCGAGGAAGGGCTCACCGTCCGCAAGCGGCGGGCTCGCCGCAAAGCTGTGGGGACCCGTGCCCCGATCCTGGTCGAGGCGAGGCCGAACGCGCGCTGGTCGCTGGACTTCGTCCACGACCAGTTCGCCAATGGCCGACGCTTCCGCATCGTCGACGACGTCACCAAGGAATGCCTGAGCGCCATTCCGGAGACCTCAATCTCGGGGGCGGCGCGTGGCCCGCGAACTGACGGCAATCGTCCAGCGATGCGGCAAGCCAGGAATGATCGTGTCCGACCATGGCACCGAATTCACCTGCAACGCCATGCTCGCTTGGTGCAAGGACGCAGCCATCGATTGGCACTTCATCGCACCGAGAAAGCCGATGCAGAACGGCTTCGTCGAGAGTTTCAATGGCCGGATGCGCGATGAGCTACTCAACGAGACCCTGTTCTTCGATCTCGATGACGCCCGCGCCAAGATCGGCAATTGGGTCGCCGACTACAATCTCCAGCGTCCCCACTCGTCGCTGAAATACCTGACCCCCGCGGCCTACGCCGCCCACCTCACCGCAACGGACGATCGGCTGCGCAACCCCGACCAGCTCCGCCGATCGTCCGTTGCTGCACCCGCGCCACTTGGCGTACAAACCCCGAGACTCTAACTGCCGCTGGATGAAAATGCAGTGGCAGGTCACCGCAGATGCGCACCCGATGGGCTTCCTATACTGCCAACCTCGTTCGAAGTAGGTTGCAAGGTCTGCGCGAGCGCAAACAGCGGAACCTGTGGCTGCTAATGGCAGCGGATTCATGATTGCCCCGGTCCTCGCCTGGGCCAGAAAGAGCGTAAAACTCGATTAAGCCTAGGAGCCCCCCTTCTCGAAAAGCCTGGCCAGTCTCAAATTATCTGACACGGACACTCGAAGTTCTCACTCAGGCAAGAGCCGCTAGACAATTTAAACTACGTCATCCTCAAGACATCGATGTCCCAATCCCGACGGTAGGACGGGTATACCCTGTCAGTGCAGAGAGAGGCGCGTTGTGTCACGAGGAAACGCTCGGTCATAAACCTGCAATCAAAGCGTGCTACGTAGCTTGGTCCGACAACTTGCCGCTGCTGGTCGGAGTGACGCGCAGTGTTTTTTGGCTCATTGATTTGTCGGGATGGGTATTCGCGCATGGTTTACGACACTGCTACGGTGCAGATGCTCCGCAACGTCCTTGATGAAGTACTTGCTAGCTCCACGTTCATCGGGCAGGAGCACCGCTCTGCGCTGGAGATCGCGGAGCGCATTCTTTGGCTTGCCTCACAGGGAGAGCGGGAGGCCGCGACAATCAAACAGCACTTACTGAACGAGTTTTTGGTGAGCGGTAGCGATAGCGTAAGAGCCGAGAACGCCACCTCGATGGTAAGCAAGGCTCCGCGTTTGTGTTCGGACATACGATACCGGGGATCCTAGTAACGCCGGTCGGAGGTTCCGAGCTGAATGACAAATGCCGGCCAATCGCCGCTGAAATTGTTTGACGCTGGGCTATGCACATGCAGATCCCATTGCGCCACTCCGCCTCCGCGGAAAAGAGATCTGTTCGGTGTCATCTCCATATCGCTCGCTAGACAAATGCGCCTCGGAGTCATGTGATCTGAACGAATCCTAGAGCAGCCTACTTACCATTCAGGATCCATACAAAGCCCTCGCCGTGGCGAGGGCTGGACAAGCAGTGTCCGAGGCAAATGTCCGCACTGATCGCGCGCTTAACCCTGAGGGTTCGGCAGGGCTTCCGATGTTCCCCGCCACGGTGCTTCGTCCTGCTGGAGCATTCTTCCGCAGCGTCTGGATAGGAGGCGACCATTTCTTGTTCTGTTCAGTACTCGCTTGCCGACATCAGCCTGAGGACACGCAATGTCCTTTCCGAGTCGCTTGGATCTTCGGAGCCTTGCTGCATCTTCCTGTCGTCGTAGTCGATCTTCCAGAAGAACTTTTGACCCACCAAGTCGAAGCTTCCGAAGCCGTGCTCGCCATGAGAATCGTTCTCCTCTGTAAACCCGGAGAAATCCGCCACCTGACGGAGCGCCTCGGCCTTACGCAGTCGGGTAGCTCGGCGGCTCCGATTGTCATCATTGCCTTGCCGCCACCGAAGTGCGCCGGAAGGCATCGTTCAGAAGGGCGATACTATTCATCATCGCACTCCTCCGCGTCCTCGCGCCTGTAGGGCGTCATGCGGACCACACGTCGCTCCACTCGCGTGCACTCTTCGGGGTGGTAGTAGTTGCGAACCAGCATCGCCACCCTCCTAGATCAGGCCGGCGAGCACAAGTGCCGAGACGATCGTCTTGCCACCACATGCTTCGCAGAAGCCCTGGTCTTGATCGGGCTCCATGTCGGCGGTGTTGTTGCACCCCGCCGTCATGCAGATCGCGGGGCTCGTTTGAACTCTCTCGGCAAGAGAAATGTTGGACATCGTGTCCTCCTCGCTACGAGCTTCCGACCCATTCGGGTGCTCGTTCCGAGGCGGAGCGAGCGTCCACTACTGGAGCTATGCGGGATTTTGGGTGACGAGGTGATCAGGCGGCGTGGTTTTCCGGCATTTGGATGACCTCGATGCCGTCATTAAATCTGACACCTGCGATGACCTTGGGCATTGGATTTGTGCCGTTGAGCCGCCGGCAGGTCTTTGATGCGGCGATGACCAGCTTGAACACCATCAGGCTTGGCGGTGGTCGGCGACAACGAGCCCTTGGTGCGCACCGTTCTGTGCCGCACGGTCGCGAACACGCTTTCGATGGGATTGGTAACCGGTATGAGATGGCTCGGTGCCAACGTTCCGCTGCGGTGTTCCTACATCGTGGCGTATGGTGCGACCATCGGGACAGAGGCACCGGGAGCACGAAGTGCGGACAGGCCGATGCACACGATGAGCCGAGAGCTCGAGTTAGTAGCTGGCCGCCTCTGCGACTCGCCCGGTTGCGCCGCGAGCGCGAATCCGTAGTTGTCGTGTCGCCCGCAGCTCCCGTCATGTGTTCGGCAGAGGAGGTGCGAATGCGACGGATAAATTGGCATTGATGTCCACCGAACCTTCGGGGAGGTGGTATTTTGGGAGAACGGCAGGCTTCGACATGCGGGTCGCATTGATATGACGCGGACTGCGCTGGAGGGATTTGGCAAAACCCCGCTGGCCGGTGATGAGGTGGTGCTCGAAGCGACTGGTAACCGCCTGGCGGTGTCGCGGGTTCTGGCGCCATTCGTGGCGCGGGTGATCATCGCCAATCCGTTGCAGGTGAAGGCGATCGCCCAGGCTCACGTCAAGACCGACAAGATCGATGCCGGCACGCTCGCCAGTCTGCAGGCGGCGGGATACCTGCCGCAGATCTGGACGCCTGACGCGGAGACCGAGCGCAAGCGTAGGCTGGTGGCGCGGCGCTACCAGGTCGTGCGGCATCGCACGCGGCTCAAGAACGAGGTGCATTCGATCCTGCACGCGCACCTGATCCCGAAGTGCCCGCATGCCGATCTTTTGCCGGGCATGGTTGGCCGCTCAACAGTTGCCGGACGATGAGTGAGCGGCCATCGACCGGCATGTCCGTGAGCTTGACCGGCTGGCGGAAGACCTGGTCCTGCTCGACCGCGAGATCGCGCGGGACGCAATCGAGGATTCCGCGGTCAACAGATTGATGACGATCACCGGCGTGAACCTGGCGGTCGCCGCCGGCATCGTGGCGGCGATCGGCGACATCAGCCGGTTCAACAGCCCGCACAAGCTGGTGAGCTATTTCGGGCTGAACCCGCGGGTGCGGCAGTCCGGGTTGGGAGCAGCCCACCACGGCCGTATCAGCAAAATCGGCCGCAGTCATGCGCGCGCCATGCTGGTCTAAGCGGCCTGGGCAGCGGCCAAGGCGCCCGGTCCACTGCATGCTTTTTTCGTGCGGATCCGTGCGCGGCGGCCATCAGATCGCCGCGGTGGCCGTGGCTCGGAAGCTCACTGTGCTCTGCTGGCACTTGCTGACAAAGGGCGAGGATTACCTGTGGGCGCGCCCGGCGCTAGTCGCCAGCAAGACCCGCGCGATGCAACTTCAAGCCGGACATCCACAACAGAAAGGGAGCCGCCGTGGACCAGCCTATGCCTACAACATCAAGCCGCTGCGCGACCGCGAGATGTTGATTGCCGCCCAGGCCGAGCAAAGCTACGAACGATTCGTGTCGCAATGGAAGTCGCGGCACCCAAAAAGTGGCTCGCGAGCGCCTCAGTTCGGCAGGACAAAATAGGCAGTCCGGTGACGCTTGCAGCCGACGCGTCACGCTTCGCCACGAGGTCGCCCGCGCCCAACAACCATAATCGCGGCTGATGGCAAGTTCTAGCCAGGAATGCAGTCCCGTTCCACTGCCAGTGTGCCGCCGTGCTCGGGCCGGTCAAGGCCAAGCCTTGCGGTGGCCGCAGATGCGGCCAGCCTTGACCGCCCCGGCGCGCGGCGGCTGCGAGATCGGTGGCCGGGACGGAAGAATGGCCCGCAGCGCAGCCGAACAATAGGTGGACTTACAGCGATCTCCGCAGTCGTCGTCTCGGCGACGAAGAAATCGCTTGTCCATCTCATCCGTCGTGCGCAGATGGTCCCAATGCTCGGCGGGGAAGTCGTAGAAGGTCAGCAGCGCGTCGCGGTCCTTGGTGAGGCATTCGACCGCCCGGCCATACTTGGCGCGGTATTTCTCGGCAAAGACATCGATCGCCGCTTCGGCGGCCGCCCGGTTCGGCGCCCGGTAGATCTCGCGCAGGTCCGTCTTCATGTTCGCCTGCACCGAGAGCGGGACCTTGTCCAGGACATTCACGGTCTTGTGCACCCAGCATCGCTGGTGCCGGGTGCCGGGACAAGCCTCATCGAGCGCCTTCCAGAAGCCGAGCGCGCCGTCGCCGACGGCAATTTCCGGGGCGATCTGCAATCCGCGCTGCTTGACGTCGATCAGGAGCTCGCGCCAGCTCTGCGTGCTCTCCCGCACGCCGACCTGAAAGCCGATCAGTTCCTTCTTGCCTTCCGGCGTTGCGCCGATCAGCACCAGCATGCATTCGCCGTGCTCTTCCATGCGCGCCTGCAGGAAGACCCCATCGGCCCACACATACACGTAGCGCCGCGCCGACAGATCGCGCTTCTGCCAACGCTCGTACTCGCCTTGCCATTCGGCCGTCAGCCGGGAAATCACCCCTGGCGACAGGTTCGGTGCGTCCTTACCCAGCAGGGCCGTCAGCGCCTCCTGGAAGTCGCCGGTCGAGATGCCGCGCAGGTAGAGCACCGGCAACAGCGCGTCCAAACTCCTGGTCCGTCGCGCCCACAGCGGCAGAATCGCCGAGCTGAACTGGATCCGCTCGCCATCGCCGGCCGCGCCGCGGTCCCGAATCTTCGCCCGTGCGACTTCGACGGGGCCGATGCCGGTCGTTCGCGCCGGGCCGCGACCGTGCCGCACCACGCGGGCGCGCCCATCGGCCGGCTTCAAGTCCTTCATCGTGGCAAGAAACGTCGCGACTTCGACCTCGATCGCCTGCGCCAAAAGCTGCTGCGCGCCCGCTCGCAGGATATCCGTCAGTGGATCGTTGATCTCGTCGGGCTGACGAAGACCGCTTCTCGCACCTTTACATCATTGGCAAGACTGTACCGGAAAGTCGACTTTAATCGAGACGACGGCGCTTCAGGACATCGAGCGCGGATGTGGAATCGCTCTTATCGATCCTCACGGCGACTTGGTGGAGCGCGTCGTGGCGCAGGTTTCCACGAGACGCTCATCAGACGTGATCTACTTAAATGCGTGCGATCCCTCCCAGCCGTATGGGTACAATCCCCTGCGGCATGTCCGTGAAGATCGGATCGCGCTCGCTGCTTCTGGCTTCATCGAAGTATTCAAGAAAATGTGGCCGGATGCATGGGGCCTTCGCATGGAGCACATTTTGCGCAACGTTTTGATGGCGCTGCAGGAGCAACCGCACGCCACGATGCGCATCCTATCGGACCGGAAGTTCCGCGCCGAGATTGCGCGACACTTGAAAAACGAGTCGGTTCGGACGTTCTTCATAAAAGAGTTTGAGCGGTTCTCGTTTGGCTACCGTGCCGACGGCACGGCGCCGATCCAGAACAAAGTGGGCGCCTTCCTTTCAGATCCGATACTCAACAGACTTCTAACCGCTCCCCAGCATGATCTCCATGTGCGGCAAATCATGGATGAGGGCAAAGTACTACTGGTGAACCTGGCCAAAGGGCAAATCGGTGAGGACAGCTCGTACACCTGGGCGGATTGCTCGTCACTACGCTCGCGCTTGCTGCGTTTAGCCGCGCCGACCTACCCGAGTATGAACGGCGTCCGTTCTTTGTCTACGTCGACGAGTTTCAACACTTGCAGTCGCCCACCAATACCTCCATCAGCTTGAACCAGAGGTGCGTCACGCCGTTCTCGGAAACGCCGGTACGATCATATCCTTTAGGGCTGGTTCAGACGGTGCGACATACAGGGCGCGGAACTTTCAAGGCCGATTTGATGAAGCCGATCTGTTGCAGCTGTCCAACTATCGTCTACTTAAAGCTGATGATTGATGGTACTCTTCTGATTGATGGTACTCCTTCACTTCCCTTCAGTGCGACCACGCTTGAGCCCTGTACTTTTCGAAGTTAGTGAGAGAAGCTGTTATCCTTGGAAGCCATCGCGGAAACGTGAATTGCATCGCGCCGAGCCTATTCATCAAGGAGGCCTTCCGGCTTCAATGCGGTCGGGCACTCCATCTCTACAGCGAAGGGCAGGGGTGCACGAAGGACTTCGCTGCTGCACTTCGTTGATATCACGCGGCGGCCGATCAGAAGTTTGCACCTGCCGAGTTCGCGCTCGGCGATGTCTATTATCAGGGACGCGGCGTACCCGTCGATTTCGCCCAGGCTGCGATCTGGTATGGCAAGGCCGCCGCGCAGGATCACGTGAGGGCGCAGATTGGGCTCGCATTCATGACGCTGAAGGGTAGGGGCTTGCCCGAGAGCCCGACTGAGGCTGCTCGCCTATTCCAGAGTGCCGCCACGCATGATGATCCGATCGCACTCTACAACATCGGCCTGTTTCGGTTCAGCGGCAAGGGCGTCGCCAAGGACCTCGATCGCGCCGAGACCGCGCTGCGCAAGGCGGCGCGGAAGGATTATCTTCCGGCAATTCAGGCACTCGCGGAATTCTATTCGAGCGGAGCCGATGCCGAGCCCGATTTGCGGGAGGCGGCGATTTGGTATGAGAAGGCGGCCGAGCGGGGCGATGTGCAGGCGCAATTCTTCGTAGGGCGGTTCTATGCGACTGGTGTCGGTGTCTCGCCCAACATTCGTCATGCCGCGAAGTGGTTCGAGCGCGCGGCCGAAAATGGCCATGCCACTGCGGCGTTCAATGTTGCAATCTTCTATCTCAACGGCTCCGGCGTTCAGCGCAACTTGGAGGCCGCGATAAAATGGTTTCGAACGTGCCTCCGATGGCGGCATCAGCGCCGCACAGGTGCAACTCGGAAAGCTCTATTCGACCGGCGCTGGCGTTCCCAAAGATCAGGAAATGGCGTCGGAATGTGAGCAGGGCCGCCAGTAGCGGAGATCCTGACGCCAAGACCGCCTATGCGGTCTTCCTGCTTCATTAGGATGCGTCTGCTGATAACGTTGCACGCGAGCACTCTTTGTTGGGAGAGGCCGCGGAGGCTGGTCATCCTCCGGCGGCGTTTCAACTGGGCGCGCTGAAGATGGGTAAGTTCGGAGGGGCCGCCGATATATTAGGCGCAATCCTATGGCTTACACGGGCGGGGGAAGCCGGTTATGTCGAGGCGCAGTACATGCTTGGACTTCTCCATCTGGATCCGAAAGAGCGGCGTGGGGAATGCTCAGCAGCATCATCGTGGATGACCAAGGCCGCGCGCGCGGGGCATGCAGCCGCACAGTTCCAGCTCGCCGTTATGTACTGGAGTGCGCCTGGATCTTGCAGAGGGTGTGAACTGGTATGAGGCCGCTGCAGAGCAGGGACATACTGTTGCGCAGTACAACCTCGCCGTGATGCTCGGGAGGGGACAGGGGCGCGAGGCTGACGTGACGAAGGCGACGGAATAGCTTCAGAGAGCCGCCGAGCGAGGCATGGCGGAAGCGCAGGTTGCTCTGGGCGACGCGTTGATGTCAGGCCGAGGCACCGCACAAGATCGGGACGCAGCAGTCAATTCGTATCAATACGCGGCGCGGCAACGCAATGAAGGCGCCGTGCGGCGCCTCCAGTCGATCGGCGCGACACGCGAGGAGACTTTCACACTGGAAACATAGGCTTTACGCTAGCCTCGGGCGAGGCGCAGCGCCGCTGCCAGGCTGCAATCCAGGTCAGCACTGGGCGCCACAACACTAAACAGTCGGCCGTGAAGAACCGCCCAAGCCATTGAGCGGGAGTCAATTTTGGAGCGGAGCAAGGTTTAATTGCTACCTTTTGGGGTCTGAAGGCCGGGAAGCTTGCAATTTCATTTTCAAGATTGAAGGAAGCCGCTGGCGCGCATTGAATTTCGTCTCCTGTTCTCAATTGGGGTCGATGTATTAGTTGGCGGAGCTCGTGCCGACGATCTGCAAATGAGCGGGAACATCGAATTCCATCTCGCGCGACACCTCGACGATGGTTTCTGGATGATGGCCATTCTTGGACAGCGCGTACTTGAACGCGTGGGTGCGGTTCAGGAAGAGACCGCGAAAAATCGCCGTTCTGTTCGCGCGCAACCCAAATCCCACGGCGATTCCTGCGACTGCCCAGGCGAGGCGCAGCACCGCCAGTGCTGAAAACCGTAGGCGACCGCATCCGCGGCGCTTCCAAATTGATGGATGGCAGCCTTAAGGTCTCTGACGTTTGTTCCCAATCACAACGCCGAGCATTGCATTCTCGCTTGGGTGTCAGCTACACGGGCTCGCGACGCTCGTGTAAACGCCAGCAAGGAATGTACAGACGTCCGCTATCTAACAAAGGTGATCCGCAGTGTCTGATTTCTGCCAGTGTTGGTTTTCGATCAGACAAAACCTGTGCAGCAGAACAGGAAGACGGAAGTTGCTTGGCCATACTTCGTCTCGGCAGCAACAAGATGCCTGGCATCGACTTTGCATAGAGCGATTCGGGAACGTCGTGGAAAGTCACCCCTGCTCGCAAAACGTCCTCTTGAGGTTACGCTTTCTTGGTCACACTGACCTCGCTTGCGAGCAGTTTGCCGGATGAAAGATGCCGTAGACAGGCAATCCGGCACCACAGCGTGAATCAGCACTACGGGGCGGCATCGACTCTAGAACAGAGGAGGTCAGGCCATGTCTGACTCGTTCCAGCGCTCCAACTTGGCCCAGTCAATGGAAGCGCAACATGCAGAACTCGAGCACGCGCTCACCCGCAGCCCATTCAGACTCCACGCTGATCGCATGGTCCAACAGGGCGCGAAGACCATCAACATTCTACAAGTTGCCTGGATACTGCGGGTCAAGCGCGGCTGCGAAATGGTCTTTATGCGCCTGCCCGAGCTCTTGGCAAGCGGCGAACGTCTGGCCAAAGATCTCCGGAACCTGCGTGACGATGGACAGCTTGGGGTTGCCTGGCGTGAATACACCCGCGACGCGGGCGAGCGCGCTATATTGCTAATCGATCTTCTCCGGGAGAGCGGCGACCTCTTTCTTGAACATGAGGCGGCAGGCTGTCAGCCGGTTCTTTTCTACGAGTACGAGAAGATCATGGACGGAAGGGATCTTCCCGTAAAGTCCAACTTCGTATTGCTGCGCATCATCCCGCCGCAAGATGTTACGGTCGATTACTCCCGTCGTCGGCCCTTTGTTATCATCCCTCCACGTGCGGGACACACTGCGGGTGTGGGAGCCCACGAGCACGATAGTCAGCTCGGCGTCGCCTTGCGCGAAGGTCATCCAGTGTATCTGGTGAGCTTCCGTCGCGATCCGGAGCAGGATCAGCAACTCTCTGATGTGGCCTATGCGGAAGCGGCGTTTGTTCGAGAAGTGATCCGCCGGCATCCGCGCGCGCCTCTGCCGGCCATTATCGGCAACTGCCAAGCAGGCTGGGCGACCCTCGTTCTGGCCGCAACAAACCCTGACTTGACAGGACCCGTCGTCATCAATGGATCACCGGTGACGGCTGTGTCGGGAAACATCGGCGACAACGCTTTCCGCTACATTGCCGGCATATTCGGCGGAGTCTGGATCCCGATGTTTCTGTGCGACCTTGGCCAGGGCATGTTTGATGGAGCCAATCTCATACATAATTTCGAGATGCTCAATCCCGAGCGCCGGCTGTTCCTCAAGTACGCCGAGCTTTTCCGCGACGTGGATACGACGCGCGAAAGCTTTCTTGCCACCGAGAAGTGGTGGAGCAGCTTCTGCTTGCTGCACGAAAACGAGATCTGCTGGATTCTCGAAAACTTGTTCATCGGCAACCGGCTCGGCAAAAACATGGCCTACCTGGGATCGGAGCGTCAGCACGTGGATCTCAAGCAGATCCGGGCGCCGATCATCGTGTTTGCCAGCCATGGCGACAAAGTGACGCCGCCCCAGCAGGCTCTGAATTGGATCACAGATGTTTACGAGGACGAGGAGGAGATCCGCGTTCGCGGCCAACACATTATCTATATGGTGCATGACGACATCGGGCACCTCGGCATCTTCGTCTCTTCAAAAGTTGTCAATAGGGAGTTCCGGCAAGTTGCAACCACGCTTGAGGCAATCGAAGCGTTAATGCCCGGCCTCTACGAAATGTGCGTCAAAGATGTTCAGGAACACGATGGACGAAAAAGCTTCAGTGTTGAACTAGTCGAACGCAGCTTCAAGGACATCCGGGCATTGAACGACAACTATCGCGATGAGTTCCCTTTCGGTGCAGTTGACCGGGCGTCTGAACTTCAGGCACAGATCTATCACACAATCGCCCGCCCCTTCGTCAGAGCTGCAGTCACGACCTTCACGGCCCAAGCTTGCCGTAGTGTTCACCCGGAGCGCCTGTCGCGAGCGCTAATTTCTTCGCGAAATCTGATGCTGGCTGGCTTCAAGTCCATAAGCGAGCAGGTTCGCCAGTCTCGAGCCAAGGCCAGAGTAGATAATCCATTCCTGCTGGCGGAAGCCTTGTATGTGCAGCATATCGCACAGGCGATGATCTACTGGCGCGACCTGCGCGACATGATGTATGAGCTGACGTTCCACAGCATGTGGAACACTCCTTTGCAGCACTATTTTGGTGATCGCTACGAAGTGCAGGCGAGGCAAATGACGCCAGAAGAATTGAGGTCGCGCCCGGACGTTCAGTGTGCGCTTAAGATGATCGCGACCGGCGGCTTTATCGAGGCCGTCATCCGCATGATGGCGCTGCTTGTGAGCGATCGCGGCGGTATCCGCCGCGATCGTCTCGATCGCTGGTCACGCGTCCTGACGCAGAACGAGCCGTTCCGCTCGGTCCCTTCTGACCGTCTGACTACAATCACTCGCCAACAGACCATCATCGCCACTTTGGAACGGGAGCAAGCAATCGAGACCCTGCCATTGCTGCTGGATGACTCTGAGGAGCGCCGCCGCGCCTGCCTGGTCGCACGCTATGTACCTGGTCCCATCGCGGAAATGTCGCCGAAGACGATCGACCTCCTAGGGCGGTTTGCTCAGGTGCTTGAGCAGCCGCCAATCACCGGCGATGTTACCGAAAATCCGTTGGCACAAATGAAGGCTGAGTAAAGCGTCGACGCTTGGCGTAAAGGATGACCATCGGCTTGAGCGCCAGGCGTGGCAACTGAGGGCAATGTCGATGCGCCTCGTAGTTGGCACAGGATGAAGCCAGTTCGTCCTGCACGTTGTACTCTGACGCTTGCGGCTGGAGCGGCCAAACATGTTCGACGCGCGCCTATTGTGTGTTCCGGATCCTGAGCGCTGATGGTAACGGAGGGCTCGAAGTTCAAGAATTAGCTTGACGAAAGAAGCGAGCAGATACCGATGCGTTCCCTTTGCAGAAAAGAACCAGCCGCGCTGAAGTCGTCGAATCTGGCGACTTCCTCCGGACCGAGCAGAGATATTAGTTGTTGGGGCACTTTCTCCCTGCCGAAATCCGCGGAATGGAGTTCTTCGCCGTGGACCACGATACCATCCGCGCCGAGCTGATGTACTTGGAGTCCCTTGGCTCCCGAATCTCGGGCTCAAAGAGCCACGATCAACTTGCAGAGCATGTTAAACAGCAGTGGGCCGATTTCGGTATGCGAGTTCACGAGGACGTCTTGCGTTTCGATCGCTGGAGCATGGCTGCAGAAAACCCCGACGGTCTGCGTCTTAAGATCGACGGGCGCGATATAGCGATCTCTTCGGTCTTTCCCTACTCCGGGACCACCGGCCCCCTAGGGACCGAGAAGCAGTTGTACAGATTGCGCGGTCCAATACCGCGATGGACCAAAGCGCGCGGCGGAATTGCGGTCGTCGAGGTCCGAAATCGGGAGTTCCCGTTTGATGCGGCGGTCAAGACTTGGGATCGGGCGCGTGCATGGGGCAAGACCACTATGCCGCTGCTTCCTGCCACGTTCGCCGGCCTCGGTCTGGCGCGTGCTAGACGAGCTGGCGTTGAGGTGGTGATCTTCGCCTGGCGTGGCATAAGCATTTTCAACGCCAAAGGACAGTACTTACCGTTCACGTTGCCCTACCAGAACATTCCAGCGGTCTTCGTGGCTGGAGACGACGCCGACTTGGTGCTGGACGCCGCCTCACGGGCCATGCGGGCGACGCTCGTCGTCGACGCCGTGATCGAGCGAGACAGCACTATGCGAACAATATGGGCGGCCGTGGAAGGTAACAGCGCAGCCCACGAAACTGTGCTCGTGGTAAGCCACAGTGACGGTACAAACATTGTCGAGGAGAACGGCCACGTCGGTTTGGTCGAACTCGCGCGCCAGACTGTCGCTCGACCGTTGGCACGCACAGCCGTCTTCGTGTTAACCGCTGGACACCTCCGAATCCCGGCGGTCACCGATCATGGCCAAGCCACTTCGCGCTGGTTGCGGGACCACCCGCAGTGGTGGGCCGGTGGTCCGGGAAATCGCCACGCAGTGGCAGGTCTGGTGATCGAGCACCTCGGTGCTCGGGAATACCGTGACGATCCTCTCAAAAATACCTATGGCCCGACAGGCAACCCCGAACCCGAACTGCTCTAGGCCTCCAATCCGGAGCTGACGGCGCTTATCGAATCAGAGTGGCGTACAACCGGACAAGCGCCGAGAGTGTCAGCCCCAAACGCACTCATTCAGTTCGGCGAAGGCCAGCCGCTCTACCTAAAGGGCATCCCAAACATCGCGCTCGTCACCGTGCCGCAGTACCTACTTAGTATTGAACCGGGCGACTACGTCGACGTCGCTCTTCTGGACAGACAAGTCGGCAGCTTCGCGCGACTGCTGCGACGAATTGACGCCATGCCCAGCAACGAAATCGGAACCGTCGAGACAATTACTCCACTCGCGAAGGCGGCTGCCGCGCTGCGCGCGATTGGCATTCTCGCTTGCAGCTCATCGGACTGGCGGTAATCCGGTTGCACCAACCTCCAAAAACGTACGGAGACAGTAGTCAGCTCGAGGGTCCAGGTCAAAGCGAACCGGCAAGAGCGCCTTTTCGCGTCCGCTTCTGGCTCGAATCTGAAGACCACTTTCCACCCTCTAAGACTTTGCGTCGATGCGGTGCGGTCCGCCGGACGTCATTCAGACAGCAGAACGTGGCCTCGCCGCCAGCGCTCGCGGTAAGACCGCCGGCCATGCCCGTCCCGCGCAGCGGGAGCCGGGCATCACCCAGGTGATGGCCATGCTCCAAAGGATCGGCACCGAGCAGCCGCGGCGGAGCCCACGGGGTCCTAACTCAGAGCGGAGTATCGAGCACACTTTTATGAGGTTTATGAGGTAGCCTGCGGGAAGTTCTGCAAAAGCTGAGCGGCTGAAGCGGTCATGGCAAGTCCGGTGGTTGCGAAGATCACCGCTCGTAGAGGAGCTTGGACCCGCCATGACCGTGACGACGATTAAGACGGATGTCTCTGCAGTCAAAGAGTTGTTGAGGTCGGACAAGGAGTTCCTGAAGCCGCTGATCCGCAGGAAGACCCTCGAAGCCGAGATGACGGAGACGCTGGGTGCGGAGAACGGAGAGCCAGCGAGGGAAGGCTTGTGACCTTGCCCCCAAGTTTTATCCAATCCTGAGTTCGCTCCGGCTGTTGGATTTGCCCGGTTGGGTGGTGGCAGCGACGGGAGCTGGCGGCGGAGCTTTCGGCATAGCGCAGCGCCAGATTCCGGCGCGGGTGACAGCTGAAGGCGAACTCGGAGGGCGTTTTCCATCCTGCGAGTGTGGTCGCGCATCGTTGTACAACAAGACTCAAGAACGCCCACAAAACCGTTTTTCGCGAGGTTCTTTATCGATTTCATCCCTGGTTTGGTCGCCGAGTTTGCGTTCATGGAACGGTCGGGAAGGCTGATGATGTCACTTTCCGCTGCTCTCTGGATGGATCGCAAGCGGATCGATGGTTGGAGGTTCCAGCATGGATGTTCGATCGGGCAGCATGCCCTGACGCCGAGCTTTTGGCAGCTCAGCCGTTTGTCAGCATCGATGCACTTGCGGCGCTCTCTGCGCTTCTCGATCTGGCGTTGAAGGGTCGAACGTCATCAGCTGCCCTGCTTTCTGGCGCATCCAGAGTCTCTCACGACCAGAATCGGGGAGCGACTCATGTCACGCCAGACGGCAATGCCAGGGAGCGGATACCGACACAATCGACAACCGCGGCCGCAGCCGCAGCCGCAGCCGCAGATGGATCTGTTCGGGAGTGGCCTGTCAAACGGCGCCATCGGCGCGCCCGCATGGCTGGAGTTGCCGGCGGAAGCCCGGGCGGCCCTCACGAGCCTGATGACGCAGTTGATCCTCGACCATGCTGCGAGGACAGCAACGCTGCCCGCGAAGGAGGTCGATCATGATCTCTGACAAGGTCAGGCCTCATCATCTGGAGCGCAAGGCGATTCTTCACGTGCGTCAATCCTCGGCCCATCAGGTGTTGCACAATCGCGAGAGCAGCGCGCTGCAATACGCCATGCGGGACCGGCTGACGGCTCTCGGGTGGTCAGAGGTTGAAGTGATCGATGATGATCTCGGTCGTTCAGCCGCCGGCGGCATACAACGCGCTGGTTTTGAGCGGATGGTAGCGGAGGTTTGCCTTGGCAAGGTTGGTGCGGTTTGCGCCCGCGAGGTCTCGCGCTTCGCCCGCAACAGCCGGGATTGGCAGCAACTCATCGAGATGTGCCGCGTGGTCGACACCGTTCTGGTCGATCAAGAGACCATCTATGCGCCAAGACACGGCAACGACCGCCTGCTGCTCGGGCTCAAGGGCAGCCTCAACGAGTACGAGCTGGATCTGTTGCGCCAGCGCTCGCTCTCGGCACGCTACGAGAAGGCGCGCCGGGGCGAGTTGGTTGTGACAGCGCCCGTCGGCTTCGTGAAGGCCGGCGATCGTTATGAGAAAGACCCGGATCGGCGTGTCCAGGAGGCGATCAAGCTGGTGTTCGACAAGGTCGAGGAACTGGGAAGCGCGCGTCAGGCGCTCTGCTGGCTCCACGAGTACAATCTCGATCTTCCGGTGAAGCAGACCAACGGCGACACGGCCTGGCGGCGACCAAACTACTCTGCCATCCACCGGATCATTGAGAACCCGGTCTACGGCGGCGCCTATGCCTATGGTAAGACAGCTGTGGCGGCGGGATATGGCACCGCGGGCGTGCGCGTGAAGATCCGCCGCAAGGCGCGGAACGAATGGCTGACGCTGAAGCCCAACACTCACGAAGGGTATGTGAGCTGGGAGAAGTTCGAGGCGATTCGCACCATGGTCAGCAGCAATGTTCCCACCAGTCGGCATCACGGCGCGCCCAAGCATGGTGACGCGTTGCTGGCCGGTCTGATCCGCTGCAAGCGCTGCGGTCGTAAGCTCACACTCCGCTACTCCGGCATGGAAAACCATATCCCGCGCTACAGCTGCAGCCGTGCCTGGATGGATAATGGCGGGGCCCACTGCATCGCCTTCGGCGGACTGCGCGTCGATGACGCCATCGAGGAATCGCTGCTTGGAGTCGTCGGTCCGGGCGCTGTCGCCGCCGCAACCGCTGCCGCCAAGGGAGCCAGGGAGCGGCGCGATCAGGTACGCGATGCTCTCAGTCGCGACCTCGAAGCGGCGCGCTATGCCGCCGACAGGGCTTTCCGGCAATACGATGCCGCTGATCCCGCGAACCGGCTGGTGGCCAGTGAGCTGGAAGCGCGCTGGAACAGGGCGCTCGCTCACGCGGCGGAGGTTGAGGCCAAGATCGCCATGCATGATGTGGCGACGCCCGCACCCCTTGCTGATCCAGCTTCGTTCGGCGTTCTGGCCTCGAACCTCAAAACGGTCTGGGATGCGCGGACGACGGATGCTCGTCTTAAGAAGCGCATTGTGCGCACCCTCATCCATGAGGTCGTGGCCGATATCGACGACGCGGCCTCGGAGATCGTTCTCATCGTTCATTGGGTGGGGGGCGCCCACAGCGAGTTGCGCTTGCCGAAGTGCCGGCGCGGACAGCGCAACAGCACCTCGGCCGATATCGTCCAGGCCGTGCGTCAACTGGTGCTGATCGCCAGCGACGATCTGATTGCCGGCCTCCTCAATCGCAACGGCCTCAAGACCGGCAACGGCAATCGCTGGACCCGCGAGCGCGTCACATCAATGCGCTCGAACTACCACATCCCGGTGTTCAAGCCTGCCGAGGACGGGATCGAGCCATGGCTCAACCTTGGCAACGCCGCAAAGCTCCTGAAGATCGCGCCCAAGACGCTCCGGCTGGCCGCTGAAGCCGGCGAGATCGAATCCATCCATCCTCTTCCGGATGGTCCTTGGATCTTCGCCCGCACCTCGCTGATAACAACTGCTGCTCGATCTATCGCCGAACGAGCGCGACAGAACCCAAAATACCCCGCGGGATCGCATCCCGCTCAACAAAATCTCTTCTCTTCAATCACATAGCCAGATGGGTGTTCTGATGCGCAGTTGTAATCGGCCCGCCAGCATCCGCGTGCGACGCGAGCCTGGGCCAGCGACGTGAACAGCGTCTCGTTCAGTTGATCCCGCAGCGGGCCGTTGAAGCTCTCGATAAAGGCATTCTGCATGGGCTTGCCCGGCCCAATGTAGTGCCATGCGACGCGCCTCTGATCCGCCCCGGTCAGGATGGCGGTGCTGGTCAGTTCGGTGCCGGTGTCGCTGACCACCGTCTTGGGCTTGCCGCGCTCGATCACCAGCCGGTCCAGTTCCCGCGCCACGCGGATGCCGGAGAGCGAGGTATCGGCGACCAGCGCCAGGCACTCGCGGGTGCAGTCATCCACGACGGTGAGGATACGGAAGCGGCGGCCGCAGGTCAGCTGACCCGACACGAAATCGAGCGACCGGCGGTCGTTCGGCGCCATCGGCACCGTCATTGGCGCCCGGGTCCCGATCGCCCGTTTGCGGCCGCCACGCCGCCGCACCGCCAGCCTCTCTTCCAGGTAGAGCCGGAACAGCTTCTTGTGGCGCCGCTGGGTTTCCTGCCAGCCGATCTTGTCCCGCACGAGGGCGTTGAAGACCCGGCGCCGTTCTGCGGATCGAAGTCCGGGAGTTCCGGGAGGGTGCCGCCCTCGGTTCTGGCCCTCCGGCTTGTCGATCTGGGTCTCGGTGTTGTCGTCGTCCTTGCGAACGGTGGCGCCGTCCTGCCCGACGCCACGGCTGCGGCGTGACCCTGTACTTAGGCATGGCCCCCAGGATCGTATCCACCGAAGGGCTCGGGCACTCACGCAGACATTCGACCGGGACATAGGGTTCGAGGACACCATCAGGTCCGTCAAGATGGGCCTACTCTCGGCCCACAGGAAGCAGAGGCTGGCTGCGATGATCCACATGAACATCAGTGGTAACCTGTCGGGTGGAACACGAGGGCGTAGTCCAGCCCATCGTTGAAGCGATAGGCCCGGCTGGGCTTATTCATTGAGTGGTCTCTCCTTTGGTTGGTGGCGCTCTTGCCCCAGTTGACCCTCCCGCTTGAGCAGCACATGCAGGCGTCGATAGCCGAAGCGGCGGCGCTCCTGGGCGATTGCCCGCATGCGCTGGCGAGGGCCGGCTTCGTCCGCCCGAGTCGTTTGGTATCTCATGGTCATGCGGCAGCAGCCGATGGCTTTACACGCCCGCCGTTCGCTCATCCCGTGGGCGCCTCGGTGACAGCTTTCCGCGTGGCCGCGGGCGTCACCATTTCTTTCCCACGAGGTCCTTCAAGGCCGCGTTGTCCAGCATGGCATCGGCGAAAAGGCGCTTCAGCCGTGTGTTCTCGTCCTCCAGGGTCTTCAGCCGCTTGGCCTCCGACACCTCCATTCCACCGAACTTCGCCTTCCATTTGTAGATGCTGGCGTCGCTGACGCCATGCTTGCGGCACAGATCGGCGACCGACACGCCGGCCTCATGCTCCTTCAAAATCCCGATGATCTGCTCTTCCGAAAAGCGGCTGCGCTTCATGCTCTGGTCCTTGTTGTGAGCCAGAACGAACTTCAAACTGGATTAAGCCCGGCAAGGTCTCCCCTTCGTTCGTTTGTCCAGTCGTGACTGCGACGTCCAGAATAACGCCGACCTTGTTATCGACGGCAGCGTGCTGCTTGTAAGCGGACTCCAGCCGCCGGTTTCGGGCATTGGTGGCCCATTGTCGCATCCAGATCGGTGGTGCAGATCTTCTTTTGCCGCTTTGCCGGCCCTTCCTCTCAGCCTCGCTTTCATCTTCGCTTTGATTCTCACTCAGCACATCCACCACATGCCTGCTCGGTGAGGCTGTCCCAACTCACGTTGGCGCGGATCAGCGACGCATCGATATGAACCACTTCGGCTTTGCGATCTTGGCCTTCAGACAGGCCTCGACAGTCCGTTTAAAGATCCTACGGAATCGCTCTTATTCCCAGCGCTGGCGGATGCGCGTCAGGCTGGAATGGTGCGGTAGCTACTCGTGCAGGCCATAACCAGCAAACCAGCGAATCGCGATGTTGACCTAAGCCTCCCGCATCAGCCTGCGATCGTGTACATGCCGGTGAGCAGAACCGCCAGCATCAGGCGTACCGCGCCTTCCGGATCCATGCCTGGCCGACCTTCGTTCGCGCAATAGCAGACGGAGACCTCTTTCTTAGCCAAGATAGGTCGAGCACACGATCGACCCGCGGCAGCACGTGCTCATCTGGGACGAGCTGTTTGAGCGAGCCAGTGATGAAGAGCTCCAACCGATCCCGCTCCTTGCGCCCCAGCATCTCGTTTGCTCCGCCGATCGCGAATCGCCGACGAAAACGGAATCAGCCAATTGCAGCTTTCCGACGACCCCGCGTGCACTTCATACGCAACGCGCTGGCGCATGCCGGCAAGAGCGGACGACGCGTCGCCTCCACGTTCATCGCCACTGCCTGCGCCCAGGACGATGCCGAGGCGGCGCGGGCGCAGTGGCGGCGCGTCGCCGACCAGCTCCGCCCCAAGCTGCCGAAGCTCGCCACCTTCCTCGACGAGTTGCCGCCGAACGTGGTGACCACACGCCCTCAGCTACACCACGCCAGGGGAGTACGTCATGCCAAGCTGATGATTGCTTGTGGGTGCAAGTCCCATCCGGCCAAAGCCGAAGCAGGCAAGCCGGGACCGAGTCTTGCGGGCGTCGCGGCAACGCGGGGTTCGAAGTGTAGACAGGAGCCATGCGGGGTGCGGGAATGAGCCTCGAAAGGTGGATGTGCGCGGAGACCTGTGTTCCCTAGTCACGAAGGCAGCATGAGCATCGTCGTTATGCGAGACGATGCCGCTCCGTCGGGGTCGATGGCCGCATCACGCATGGAAGGCAATCATCGGAACATGAGAGGCCCGACCAGCTCCGGAAGGCCGGGCGGAGCGCGCACGCAAGCGCCGCAACAATCGCGGAGCGCTAGCGGCGCATCTGCCGCGGATCGAGGTCGTCGTCGACATCAACGACAAGACCTGTCCGTGCTGCAGGGGCGACCTGCACCAGATCGGCGAGGACAGGAGCGAGCGGCTGGACATGGTGCCGGCCCAGTTCCGCGTTGTCGTCACCCGGCGTCCCAAATACGCCAGTCGCGCTTGCGAGGATGGCGTCCTGCAGGCCGAGGCTCCGGCCCGGCTGATCGAGGGCGGACCGCCGACGGAGGCAACCGTCGCCCAGGTTCTGGTGTCCAAATATGCCGATCATCTGCCGCTCTACCGGCAGGCCCAGATCTATGCCCGACAGGGCATCGCTCTCGATCGATCGACACTGGCGGACTGGGTGGGGCATGCCGCCTTCCATCTGCGCCCGCTGCATGAGCGCCTTCTCACGGTGCTTCGCGCGAGGTCCAAGCTGTTCGCCGACGAGACGACGGTGCCGGTGCTCGATCCCGGTCGAGGGCGCACCAAGACCGGCCAGCTCTGGGCCCATGCCGCCGACGACAGGCCCTGGCGCGGCCCCGATCCGCCCGGCATCGCCTATGTCTATGCACCCGACCGCAAGGCCGAGCGGCTGTTCAGCCATCTTGCCGGCTTCAAGGGCGTCGTGCAGGTCGATGGCTACAACGCCTACCCAAAGCTTGCCGAACGTGGCGAGGTCGAGCTCGCCTTCTGCTGGGTGCACATGCGGCGCAACTTCTACGAACTCGCGAGAGCCGGCCCCGCGCCGATCGCAAGCGAGGCGCTGAAGCACATTGCAGCATTCTATGCGATCGAGAAGGAGATCCGCGGTCGCAGCGCGGAGGAACGTCGCCTCGTGCGGCAGCAGAAGAGCCGACCACTGGCCGATGCCTTCGAGGTATGGCTGCGCGCTAAGCTGGCTCTCATCAGCCAGAAGATCAAGCTCGCCGAGGCCATCCGCTACGCCCTCTCGCGCTGGCAAGGACTGACGCGCTTCATCGATGACGGCCGCATCGAACTCGACAACAACACCGTCGAACGATCAATCCGTAGCATCAAGCTCAGTCGCAAGAACGCGCTGTTTGCCGGATCCGACGGCGGTGCCGAACACTGGGCTGTCGTCGCGTCCCTGGTCGAGACTTGCAAGCTCAACGACCACGATCCGCTCGCGTATCTCACCGACGTCCTGACCAGGATCGTCAACGGGCATCCCAACCGCGAGATCGACCAGCTACTGCCCTGCGCCTACCGCGCTCAAGCCCTCCAAGCCGTGGCCTGAGAACGACGCTTACGGAAAGGGTGACGATTTCAATCGTCCATTGGCCCAGATCAGCAATGGCATCGAGCAACTTTGGACCACGATAGACACGATCGGCGAAGATGTGACGCAGGTTGGGAACAGGCGACCAATGATCCGCAACAGCGGGACTGCAAATCCGCTTGGGCCTCCACTTTCCGTGGTCTTCACGCTTTGACTGTCGATAACTCCGGCCGTTGGAGTGGGTTTGCGTCCTTGCCGTTCGCGCATGCGCCGGACCAGAGTGTCATTGATCGCGCCCCACAAGCCAGAACCGCGCCACTTATAAAAATGGTACTGAACAGTCGAGCACGGCGGGAAATCCTTCGGCAGCGCTCGCCATTGGTAGCCGCTGGCTCCAATGTAGAGAATCGCATTCATGATCACGCGCAGACTGATCTTGCGGGGACGACCGCGTCGAGATCGCGCTGGCATCAACGGCTCGATCAATTCCCATTCCGCGTCCGTCATGTCGCTTGCATAACCAAGTCCATCGCGCCGATATTGTGCGCGGGTGATTTCAGTCCAACACATGTTGTTCTCCCTCGGGTCTTCGCAAACACGAAGGAATCACAACGAACTAAATCACTCAACTTTCTTTTTTGGTCAGGCTCTATGGCACAGCTTACGTCGCGGGAGAGATTCGTGGCGCGGCCCTGTGGCTGCATCCCAACGGGCAGCAAGATGAGGAGGCGTTGGATGCAATCATGGTCTATCCCTGCGCCCGGAGATCACGGAGGATATGGCACACTTGCGGCGGAGAATGGCCGAACATCATCCCCACGAGCCACATTGGTATCTGCCACTCATTCCCGTCGGTCCGAACTGGGTCGGAAAAGGGCTTGGTACGTTGCTGACGAAATACGCCCTTCAACGATGCGATGAGGACGGCATTGCTGCCAACCTCGAAAGCTCGAACCCTGAAAACATTCCCTTTTACCAACGTCACGGCTTCAAGGTCGTTGGTGAGATACAACACGGTTCCTCGCCGCCGCTCACGCCAATGTTGCGAACGGCTTCATTCCGACACAGCAAAGCCACGCCGCCTTATCGGCTCCGTCACCCAGATTCAAGCATAGCTCCGCCTCATCCCGTTAGGATTGATTGGCAATAACCTGACATGACCGCGTTCGGTTGAGGACGGCTTATGTTCGAGGCCAGACAACTGAGCACGTGCGGCGGCTCGCCCGGCCTGCGAAGGGGTCAAATCCACTAAGCGTGGGACATTGCCACGGGCGGCTGCATCGATTGCGGTCGCGCTCCAGACAATTTTGATCTAAGGGCCACAGAAAGCGATGAATGGCGAGACGCGTATGGCAACCGAAACCCGATCCGGCCCAACTCAATTCGCGGACCGCGAACCGATCGATGCCAACATTCAGGATGTCCATGGTGCTGCTCCCCTGTTGCAGAATTTGCGAGGCCGCGGCTTGAGCACATCTTTGCCGATCGGATCTATCGCGGCAAACAGCTCGTCAAGCACTCTCCCACTGGGGGCCGTGGACGATCGAGATCGTCGAGCGACCGCCCCGCGTCCAAGGCTTCCACTCCCGCCCAGGCGCAGGGCCGTCGAGCGCACCTTTGCACGGCTCGGCAGATGTCCGCGCCTCTGCAAAGACTTCGAAGGTTCCGCCCCCGCCGAGCTCGCTTGGCTGCTCGTCGGCCATCTCAGGCTCCTAACTCGCCGATTGGCCAGTCCTTGAGACGCTATGCTTTTTGAGTGAGGCCCTTCAGGACAGGCGCTCGGCGAATTTCGAACCTCGACCTCGGGGCTGCACCAACTCGTTAACTTTACGGTTCCGTCTTGACGAGTCCCGTAGCTGCGCATATATGTGGTGCCGTCACGGTATTCTATACCCATATATTGTAGAATGGAAGCTAGAAGGGAACCCAATGCGTCGGCAGCGGCCATTGCGATAGCGCCGGGAAGGCCGACAGCCGCAGCGACCCGCTAGCCAGGAGATCTGCCGCGACAGAAACACATGTCCTCGGGCCGGGTGCCCCGGTGGATCGCTTGCTGCAGGGGACATTTGCCCGGTCTCCTCGCAAATCGTCCGCACGGTCCCGGCCCCAAATATCGCGGGGGTGCCGGTGTCGCCGTCTTACAACTTCGATCAGTATGGTCATCTCATTGAGCTGCCGAGTGTGCGGCAACCCCGGGCGCAGGCAAAGCCTACCAAGCCTGAGCCGTGTCTTGTGCGGCCCCCAGCATCGCCGGCTCCCCTGCCGAAGCCCCTGGCGCCATCGCCCACGCCGTCTGACATCACCCTCGATTGGTCGCGGGACGACCTGGTGACGTCGTTCGGTAAGTTGACGCTGACCGACCGTTATCTGCTTCCCGGCGAAGGCATCCAGGACATGTTCGCCCGAGTGTCTTGCGCCTTCGCGGACGATGTTGCGCATGCCCAACGTCTATATGATGCGATGTCTCGGCTGTGGTTCATGCCGGCCACACCGGTGCTCTCCAATGGCGGCACCACGCGCGGCCTTCCGATCTCGTGCTTCCTTAACTCAGTGCCGGACTCGCTCGAAGGCATCGTCGGCACCTGGAACGAGAACGTCTGGCTTGCTTCCAACGGCGGCGGCATCGGCACCTACTGGGGCAATGTTCGCTCGATCGGCGAGGAGGCGAGGGGCGGCGTGACCTCGGGCATCATCCCGTTCATCCACGTCATGGACGGCCTCACCCTGGCGATCAGCCAGGGCTCGTTGCGGCGCGGCTCGGCGGCGGTCTATCTCGATATCCACCATCCCGAGATCGAGGAGTTCCTCGAGATCCGCAAGGCGTCTGGCGACTTCAACCGCAAGAGCCTCAACCTGCATCACGGCATCAACGTCACCGACGAGTTCATGCGTGCCGTAGGTGCCGGCACCGCAGTCGCTCTGCGCAGCCCGAACACTAACAAGGTTGTCCGCGAGATCGATGCCCGCCAGCTGTGGCAACGCATCCTTGAGAACCGGCTGCAAACCGGCGAGCCTTATCTCTTGTTCATCGACACCGTGAACCGCGCGCTCCCCAAGCACCAGCGCGAGCTAGGCCTCAAGGTCTCGACCTCCAACCTGTGCAGCGAGATTACCCTGCCGACCGGCATCGATCATCGCGGCGAGGAGCGCACAGCGGTGTGCTGCCTGTCGTCGCTCAACCTCGAGACCTGGGACCAGTGGAATAAGGAGCCCGGCTTCATCGAGGACGTCATGTGCTTCCTAGACAACGTGCTCACCCATTTCATCACGGTGGCGCCGGACGGAATGAAGCGTGCCCGCTACGCCGCCCTGCGCGAGCGCTCCGTTGGCCTCGGCGTCATGGGCTTCCACTCGTTTCTCCAGGCCAAGGGCATTCCAATGGAGGGTGCCGTGGCCAAGTCATTCAATCTGAACATCTTCCGAAAACTTCGTCGCGATGCCGATGCGGCATCCGTGGCGCTCGCTCGCGAGCGTGGCCCGTGCCCGGATGCCCTGGAACGCGGCGTGATGGCGCGCTTCAGCCACAAGATCGCGATTGCGCCGACCGCCTCGATCAGCATCATCTGCGGCGGCACCAGCGCCTGCACCGAGCCGATTCCGGCCAACATCTACATCCACAAGACGCTATCCGGCGCCATCTCGGTGCGCAATCCGCACCTCGCCAAGGTGCTGGCCGCGAAAGGCGCCGACACCTCGGCGACCTGGCAGTCGATCATCGCGCACGAGGGGTCGGTCGCCCATCTCGACGTCCTGTCGGAGCACGAGAAAGCGATCTTTCGCACCGCCTTCGAGATCGACCAGCGCTGGATCGTCGAGCTTGCCGCCGACCGCGCCGCGTTGATTTGCCAGAGCCAGTCGATCAACCTCTATCTGCCGGCCGACGTCGATAAGTGGGACCTCCACATGCTGCACTGGACAGCGTGGAAGCGTGGGGTGAAGAGCCTCTACTACTGTCGATCAAAGTCGATCTCGCGCGCGGCGTTCGCCGGCAAGATTGCCGAGGATGCAACGCCGACGCAGCAGCGGGGGCGGCAGCGCACCGACTATGAGGAGTGCCTCGCATGTCAGTGATCGATCTGTCGCGCCTCGATCCGCGCACGTTGATCGGCAAGGGGCGCGTCGGGCTCCTTGACACGACCGGCAGCTATGACGTCGATCGCTATGCCTGGGCTTACGAGTTCTGGAAGCGCCAGCAGCAGACCCACTGGATGGGCGAGGAGGTGCCGCTCGGCACCGACCTCAGGGACTGGGCGTCGGATCGCGTCACGGCCAGCGAGCGTGCGCTGCTTACCCAGATTTTCCGCTTTTTCACTCAATCGGACATCGAAGTCGGCGACAACTATTTCAAGCGGTACATTCCGATCTTCCAGCCACTCACCGTCCAGATGATGATGGCCGCTTTCACTAACATGGAGACGGTTCATATCGATGCCTATGCCCTGCTGCTCAAGACGCTCGGTATGCCCAAGACCGAGTTCGAGGCATTCCGCGGCTATGCGCAGATGCGCGCCAAGGCGGACTACATGCATGAGTTCGGCGTCGACAGCGTGGCGGATGTCGCCCGCACCCTGGCGATGTTCGGCGCCTTCACCGAAGGCATGGCCTTGTTCGCCAGCTTCGCCATGCTGCTGAACTTCCCACGCCACAACAAGATGAACGGCATGGGACAGATCGTAAGCTGGTCAGTGCGCGACGAGAGTCTCCACTGCGAGGGCATCATCAAGCTATTTCACGAATGGCACCGCGAAACCGGCGCGGTGACGCGCTCCGTCCGCGACGACATTGTCGACGTCGCCAAGACCATGGTGAAGCTGGAGGAGAACTTCGTCGAGCTCGCCTTCGGCCTTGGCAAGATCGAGGGCATGCTGCCCGAGCATATCCACGCCTACGTCCGCTACGTCGCCGACTGGCGACTGACCCAACTCCGGATTGCCCCGGTCTTCGGCTTCTTCGAGGCGAAGGAGGGCGGGTTCACCCAGCTCAAGGCGCATCCGCTGCCGTGGCTCGTCGAGATTCTCAATGGCGTCGAGCACGCCAATTTCTTCGAGCAGCGCGCCACGGAGTACTCCAAGGCGGCGAGCCGCGGCAGCTGGGACGGCGAAGACGGGGTGTGGGCGACTTTCGGCCGTATCTAGCCCATCTTATTCATGCTAGCGTTGGCCTTGAGCGCCTGCCGACGCGGGTGCGCGCATGTCACGCAATGCTAACGGCGCAGACGCTGTTTTCTGCACTAATCCCAATTCTCCGGTGCCACGATCGCCAAGAGACTACATGCAGCGTGCGGTATGAAGGCATGACTTCATGGGACCTGTTGGTGTTGACTTTGCAATAGAGAGCCCATTTTGAACGCGTGCCGCCCGATACCCGAAGAACAAAAGCAGCGTCACATGACTGACCGATCCGAGTGCTGGGCTACAGGAGCAAACGCTATGCCAAACCAGCCAGCTTGCCGGCCACCCTTCTCGACGTTTCGGTCCCGCGCTGCGATTCAGCGCTTTACCAAGGACCGTGTCGTACCGGCCTGGCATTTGCAGAGCAAAGAACGCCTCCGGTTTGATGTAATCGTCCGCGTTCCATATGATTGAAGCTGTCGCCGAGCGTCTTGAGGGGGCGCCGCGACAGCTTCGCCGGCGCTGGTCGGACGAGTTCACGCGCAAGTTGTGGCAGAGGCGCAGGAGCCTGGCGCGAGTGTATCGGGGATCGCCCATCTCTTCGTCTGGCGTCGCGATGCTCGGGCGAACGAACCTACCTTCGCGGCCTTCGAGTCGCGAAGTCGCGGTGGCGTGCATGTCAGAGGCAGTGATCGAGATTGCCTCCATTGGCGAGGTGATCGTGCGCGCCGGCGTGGACGCCGACGAGGCGCAGCTGCAGCGGGTGATCCGGGCGGTCCGTTCGGCATGATCCCCTCCGGCGTGAAGGTGTTCCTGGCCAGCCATCCAGTTGACTTCCGCAAGGGTACCGATGGCCTTGTTGCGCTGGTGCGCGATGCCGGCTCAGATCCGTTCGACGGGGCGCTTTATGTGTTCCGGGCGAAAAGGGCTGACCGAATCAAGATCGTATGGTGGCATAGCTCTGGCGTGTGCCTCTATTTGAAACGCCTTGAAAAAGCGAAGTTCTGCTGGCCGCGGAATCGGGCATCATCGGATACAGATAAATCCGCGCAGTTGATGGCCCTGGTGGACGGGATGGATGGGGAAGCGGGTCCGGGCTGTGGCGGTCACGCCGGCGGTAAGCGCTGCGACGAAGTGAATCAACGCCTGAAAGGACGAGAGAACCGGAGCAATAGGTGCTCTGGTCGGGGCAATGCCCCCGCCCGATCTCGACCTCCCGAATGACGTAGAGATGCTAAAGGCCATGGTGCTTGCCATGGCCAAAAAAGCGGCGCCTGCGATGCAATGGAGAGCGAGATCGACGATCTCAAGGCGCGCAACGCCGATGCGCGCATCGCGCGGCTGACGCAGATCCTAAAGGCCTTTGACCGCCCCCGGTTCGACCGACGATCGGAAAAGCTCGGCTCGGCGAGTATCGATGACGAACAGCAGGCTTTTGCCTTCGAGGAGATCGAGACCGGCATTGCTGCGATCAGGACACAGGTCAATAAGGGCCGCGAGCGGGGCGGGTGGCAAACGCGCACCTCGTCGGCGCAAGGGCTTTGCATCGCATCTGGAACGGATCGGGGTTGTCATCGAGCCGGAAGCGTTAGCTGAGCATGCCGGCAAGCAGAAGGTGCTCATCGGCGAGGACGTGTCGAAGCGTCTGGATGTGGAGCCGGCGAAGTTCCCCGTCATCGTCACACGCCGTCCCAAGTATGCCTTCAAGAACGAGGACAGCGTGATCCAGGCGCCGGGCCCAGATCGCCGTCTCCAGTACGTCGATGGCCAACCGCTCTACCGGCAGGAAGCCATCTATGCCCGCGATCAGGTCGAACTTGACAGCCAGCTGGTGGCGCAATGGATGGGCAAGCTCGGCTTCAAGCTGGAGATCGTGGCCGACTACATCTTCAGCGAGGTAAAAAAGGCCGGACGGATCTGTGCCGACGAGACCACCTTGCCGACGCTCGCTCCGGCTCCGGATCGACGAAGACGACCTGCTTATGGGGCTATGCCCGAGATGATGGAACCTTTGCTGGCAGCGCCCCCCGATCGTGGCGTATCGCTTCGAAGACAGCCGCTCCGGCGAACGTGCGGCCCGGCATCTCAATGGTTATCGCGGCATCCCTGCAGGCTGGTGGATACGCCGCCTATACCAAGTTGGCGCGACCCGATCGCGGAATGATCGGCATCACCTTGGCCGGCTGCTGGTCACACAGCAGGCCCCAAGTTCTATGAGCTGCATGCTGCAGGAAGCTCGAAAGTGGCAACGACGACAGTCGAACGGATGGCAAAGCTCTGGCAGGTTGAGAAGACCGTGCGCGGCCAAAGCCCCGACGCACGCGTTGCCGCGCGCCAGCAAGCCTCCGGGGCGGTCGTCGCAGGTCTCTTCGATCTCTGGCAGCACACCTTGCGGCGGATCTCCGGGAAATCAAAGCTGGCCGAGGCAATCCGCTATGCCGTCTCACGTGGCTCCCTCTTCGAACGCTTCCTCACCGACGGCCACATTGAGCTGGACTCCAACATCGTCGAGCGCGCCATCACGCCACAGACAATTACAAGAAAAATAGCCTCTTCGCGGGCAGCGGCGGCGGCGGACAACCTGGGGGACCATCGCAACACTGCTGCATAGGGCGAGAATGAACAACGTCGATCCGTTCGCTTGGCTCGTCCTAAACACTTCACCGTATCACCAATGGCTGGCCGAGTAGCGAAATCGACGCGCTCATGCCATGGAACCATGCCGCGTGACGGCCGCAGCTTGCCGCTTACACCCCGACGGCTGCAATTGAACATTGAACTTGCATCGAAGCATATCACACATTTCTACAGCTAGAAGAAGGTTGGACTGTCACGAAGGCTTGGCCGGCATGTGCGAGCCGATCCGCGCCCAGCAATCGGCCGAGCGACGGAGGCGATGGGCTTGTCGCTTCACGATGGCGCGCCAGTCAGACCTGCGCAGATGCGTGGGCAAAAGCCTTGCGATGGGACATTCGCCGGAGCAGATCGCCGGCGGCTGGTGCTGAAGCATGGTCGCGCCATCATCAGCCATGAGTCAATCTATCGTTTCATCTAACGTCGGACGGCCCAGAACGATTACTGGTACCCCTGCTGCCACGTCACAAGAAAATACGAGGGCACCCCCGGCAGAGACCTGGATAAAACTTAGGGCAAGGTCACCAGGACTTCTAACTGGATAAGTTGAGGCAAACTCATTCCTCATTCTGTTAGCCTGAATTGATCTCCCGACAAGACACCGATGGCCTGGAGTCTAGAGTCATACTCCTCGCACGTGCCGAGCAGAGTATCCGCGACTGACAAATTGTGCACGGGATCGATGAGTGGGGGGTCGTAAGTTAGGGAAACCGGGCCAGTAGAAAGTACTTCGTCGCCCCGTTCGGTCTCGTCGGAACCTTTGGTCCGTACACCATTTCACGAGTTGCGTTGCGGCTCCCTTTCCGGACTCTGTTAAGGGGGGCAGATGGGGAACCGAATAGAAGTTCGTCCGGGTAGAATACATCTGTCCCGCACCGGAGCGTTGATTTGGTTGAGCATGGATGGTTAGCAGACGCTTGCCAGCCGGACGTTCGAGCGTGCCCTGAATTAGACCGTCTTCCCATGTCATTCTGATGTGCCAGCTTTTTGGAGAGCCAAGGACCTCCCGCCCCGAAGCGAGCGCTGCATCATGCGTTGTCACATAGATGTAGGGAATGTAGTAGCCGGTCTGCCCGCCAAGATCGCGAACTTGGATTCCTGAGTAGTGCTCTAAATACGGTCCGACTGTGCTTAAGCCATAGCACGCTATGCCCACCGCACCGCACCCGACGGGCCGATCACCGGCTCGCCTTCAGAGCCTGGACGATCGACGCAATCATCGTCGGGTCCGCACCACGGCCGGCCCGGATCGTGATGCCCTCAACTTCGATCTCGATGACTATCCCCCCTGGCTTGCAGCGTACCGCTTTGCGCTCACGCGCCCAAGAGCTGGCGCCGGCACTACGGCATCCACCACCGCCGGCACAAACTGTACTTCTTTTGCTTCGGAATGACCGCCCGGTGCTTCTCGCAACTGACGGCGCCTGCCAAACAACTGCTGCGGCGACAATCCAAGCCGTCGCAGACCGAGTCGCCACTCGCTGCGATCTCCGCAAAACTCCGAGCCTTGTCCTCGTCGCTCCACTTCCGCCGAAGGCCCGCTCCGGTTGAAGATCTCGAGGCGCCGCACCGGCTCCGTGATAGCAGTATGCACTGTGTCCATTCTAAGCCTAACGGTCCAAAACGAACCGCAGGCTCGCAGATCACCCCGTCATTCGGTAGATGGCCCCTGAACGGCCCCTTACGGCCGCTCGATGCGCCCTGGAGTTATGGTCGGAGCTTTTTTTGACGCAAAGCCTGTTTAGAGCTACAAAAGGTTTTTAGGTGCGGGTCTACAAGCAAACGGCTGATCTATGGTCCTTCGATTCGGGCATACGTTTCGATGATGTGGTTGGCAGTAAGCGAGTAGTCTTGCGTTCTGGCCCCAGCAATAGCCAACAGACGACGGCATGAAGGAAGTGTTAAGCGAGAGCTAATATTAAACCGCGGGTACATCCCTCGAATTCGTGGGTGCAATTCGGCTGCAACGCGTACATCAGACGATGCAACGAACCTACCGCCCCAAATTTCAATGATCTCCTTTAAAGGGTGTCCCGCTCTCAACTTCTTCTTTGTTGTTATTTGCGCGTCCAGCCATTGATAGGCAATCCGGACGCTATCATCATCCTCGTGGAGACAATTGTCATCTTGATAGTTGACGCGAGTTTTTGCGTTGGCAATTTCAGCTGCTGTGAGCATGTTGAAAGCTCCTCTGATACGACTTTCTGTACGGCCGCGAAGCGTCCTTGCGAATTTAGCCTCCGCACTGGTCCGTGAGTTACTATCATGTCTGGTAGTTGGAGCGCTTACTCGCCAATTCCATTCACCTACTTCTGACGTTCTCGCTCACGGCGCTTGATCGATCCGATTCCCGGGATTGGTCTCATAACGGCCCCGGCTCTCGCCGCGACCGTGCCGGACGCGACCATCTTCCGCTCCGCGCGGGAGTTCGCGGCCTGGCTTGGCCGGAGGCCTAAGCGGAATTCCACCGCCGGGAACGGACGGGCTAGATCGGATTACGAAACAGGGCGATTCCTATCTCAGGTACTTGCTAGACATCGGAACACGCAAGGTCGTTCGGTATCCAAAGGGCTGGTCCTGGGCCGGACGTGGCTGTATCGAAGCCCTGCTTGAACGGCAGCGGCCCATGGTCCTTGCCATCGCGTTGCCATCAAGTTGGCCACGGATGGTGTGAGGGCAAATGACAGCATGATGGACACCGGCGGAGCTGGACATCGAGCAAGCCCGAAGAGCTTTAGGCGCAACAAGCGCGACCCGTTGATGAGACCTCGATCCGCGATCTCCATCCAGGGCCAGCGGCCATCGCATCGGTCGCACTAACACGCTATATCCATGCACGCACCCGGCCAGTATCCAAAGTGCTGCTGAAATCCCTTGCATCAGCGGGGCTGCCTATACCTAAAGCTCTCGATGAAAGCGTTCTGCAAGGGCTTTGACCTTGCCCCCGGGGCTTAATCCAGTTTGAAGTTCGTTCTGGCCCACAACGAGGACCAGAGCATGAAGCGTAGCGGCTTTACGGAAGAGCAGATTATCGGGATCTTGAAGGAGCACGAGGCCGGGGTGTCGGTCGCCGATCTATGCCGCAAGCACGGCGTGAGCGACGCCAGCATCTACAAATGGAAGGCCAAGTACGGCGGGATGGACGTCTCCGAGGCCAAGCGGCTGAGGACGCTGGAGGACGAGAACACGAAGCTGAAGCGGCTCCTGGCTGACGCCATGCTGGACAATGCGGCGTTGAAGGACCTTTTGGGAAAGAAGTGGTGACGCCCGCGGCCAAGCGGAAGGCTGTCGCGCATCTCGTGGATGCCCACGGGATGAGCGAACGGCGGGCGTGTAAAGCCATAGGCTGCTGCCGCATGACCATGAGATATCGGACGACCCGAGCGGATGATGCCGGCGTTCGCCAGCGCATGAAGGCGATCGCCCAGGAGCGCCGCCGCTTCGGCTATCGGCGCCTGCATGTTCTGCTCAAGCGGGAGGGCTTTGCGATCAACCACAAGAAGCTATTCCGGCTGTACCGGGAAGAGAAGTTGGTGGTGCGCCGCCGTGGCGGCCGCAAGCGGGCGATCGGGACCCGGGCGCTGATGACGGTGCCGATGGCACCGAACGACCGCTGGTCACTGGACTTCGTCTCCGATCAGCTCACGGATGGCCGCCGCTTCCGCATCTTGACCGTGGTCGATGACTGTACCCGCGAGTGCTTGGCGCTGGTGGCCGATACCTCGCTCTCCGGGGCCCGGGTGGCGCGGGAGTTGGATCGGCTGGTCATGGAGCGCGGCAAGCCAAAGATGGTGGTCAGCGACAACGGCACCGAACTTACCAGCAACGCCATCCTGACCTGGGCCGATCGGAGCCGCGTCGCCTGGCATTATATCGCTCCGGGCAAGCCCATGCAGAATGGCTTCATCGAAAGCTTCAACGGTCGGCTCCGGGATGAATTGCTGAACGAGACGCTGTTCACGTCGCTGGCTCAGACCCGCGTCGTGGCTCGCCGATTATAACTACACACGACCGCACTCACAGCTCGGATGGAAGACACCCTCCGAGTTCGCCTTCACCTGCCACCCGCGCCGGGATCTGGCGCTGCGCTATGCCGATGGCTCCGCGCCAGCTCCCGTCGCTACCACCGCCCAACTGGGCAAATCCAATGGCTTGAGCGAACTCAGAACTGGATAAAATCTGGGGGCAAGGTCAGCTTGCCTCGCGCGAGGTAGTGCCAAGCGACGCGGCTCTGATCCGCCCACGTCAGAACGGCATTGCTGGCGAGTTGAGTGCCGTTTTTGCTGACCACCGTGTTAGGCTTGCCGCGCTCGGTGATCAGGCGGCTCCAGTTCCCGTGTCACGCGGGTGCCCGAGAGCGAGGTATCGGCCACCAGCGCCAGACACTCGCGGGTGCTATGGTCGACCACGGTCAGAATGCGGAGCGACGGCCGTCGGTGATCTGATCTGACACGAAGTCGCGCGAGACGATTTTTGGGGGCCGTCGCGCCATCGTCTGGGCCCTGGCGACGAGGTCTTTCCCGCGACGCGACATCAGCCGTGCTGGGTGGTAAAACTGAATATGCGATAGCCTTACAGCAGCTGCCAGAGCACCGCTTTGTGATCGAAGGTGAAGATGGGATGGCGCATGAATGACATTTTGCGCGCAGCGGCACCGCGCGATTTGGTACTCCTCGATTCCACGTCGCGCGCTACTTGTGAGAACAACGACTCTTCAAAGCTGGCTTGACGCGCGCCTTGTTCGTCCACGACTGACCGAGTTCATACTCTTGCCATGGCCGGCGATTACGTAGCGGCGCGTCTTGCGGTAAACTATGCGTTCGATTGCCCAACTCGCCATCGTTCCTCACGGTAGCACCACGACTTGATCCGAACCGCGTTGCCGCGCCCTCTCTACTGCCGCCCTGCGCGCCCTGGGGAACATCAATGGAATCTCCGTCCTGAACTCATAGTCTTTCGCCGAAATACTGGGCGATATGATCCGGAAGCGCCAATAGCGGCGCCCCCTTGGCTTCTTCCCGTACTCGCGCTCCCACCGCGAAGTGTCAATCCGCACATCACTCATGTTGGTGCTGATAGCCTCAAAGATTACAACCTTTCCCAGCGGCCTGCTCCAGGGCGTCAACTCATTCGGCTGGTCGGCAAGCTCAAGCACCTGCGTTCCGCAAAGCTGCCCCGCGCACCGTTGCGGTCTGGGCCGCAATCGCACACCCACTCGACGCCTTCACCTCCGACAATGTGCCGATTACCTCAGAGCTTCAGGCTATCGAACTTAATGCCATTACTCCTTATTGCGGTCGAGCCATCATCGCATGACGATGAGCCTTTTCTTCCTCAGACAGCACCTTGTTCAGACGTGTAGCCTCTCGGGTGGCTTCATCGCCCCCCTATCACGCAGGTTTCGCCAGTAAGGAGGGCGTGATAGCCTTGGCGTGCTACAAGGGCCGGATCGTTCTTCCAGTTATTGTCAGCAAATGCTGTCGATCCCATGCCGGCCTTAGCATGGAATGCCGTTGCGGTGGCTCCCGGCTGCAAGATGGTGATCCCGACATTCGTGCCAACCAGTTCTTCGCGCAGGCTGTGGCCGAAGGACGACAGGAATGCCTTCGAGGGACCGTAAACTGTCTCATAAGCGTAGGCGTAGTGGCGGAGAGCGAGCTGACAAACAGAAACTTCCCACCCCCGCTCTTGATCATGCCTGGCAGTAGGGCATAAATCAAACGGACCGGGGAGATGACGTCCAAACTAATCAGATCCAAATGCCGTTCCAGCGGAATTTCAAGAAATGCGCCACCGATGGAAATCCCTGCGTTTAGCACCGCAATCTTCAATGGCCGCTCAGTATCCCATACTACTTTGATGACAACTTCGTTGCCCTCCGCCGTAGTCAGATCGGAGCTGAAAGCAATCACCTCAGCGCCGAGCGACCGGAGTTCACTAGCCGCGTGCTGAACACGATCACTGAAACCTGAGATTACCAGATCGTGACCGTCCTTAGCCAGAAGTAGGGCCAGTTCAAGCCCGATGCCGGATGATCCGCCGGTTACAAGAGCAAGCGGTTTTGTCATTCAATTTCCTTTGTCTTGGAAGGCGATTGTCGCGTCGGTTATTCGGGAAGGATTGACTTCGAACTCGGACGAGAGCGCAAAAAGGCCTTGCTAATCGAAAGGGCCGGCGCAGCGAAAAAGGCGGTCAAGCCGCTCCAGGATACGATGGGCCGCGGTGCGGACGCATGGCGTTCAGGCAACTCCGCTGCCGGTCCAAAGCAACCTCTTCGTTTCATGTATCGCCAAGCAATCGGGTTCCAGTCACGCCAGACCTGCTCGGCTCGCGCTGACAACAGTCCGGACACGATTTCCGGCGGACTTCCAAAAACCTCAGGCAGTTTACTGGATAGATGCTCGTCCTTCAGTACGGTCCATTTCGAGTATCCGCCCATCACCGGAGAGGAAAGCGCGAAGACCACCCGACTTATTCGCGCCTCTCTGGTAGGAAACGAACACATCGGGCACGGCTCGACGATCGAATACAAAGTACAATCTGGCAGACGTTTTCGCTTCAGACTCTTTTGTGCCCGAGAAAGCGCGACTAGCTCCGCGTGTCTAGTTACGTCGCCTTCCGACGAAACGCAATTTGTCGCCTCGGCAACGATCTCTCCTTTAGAAACAATGACAGCCCCGAACGGAAGCTCTCCGTGCTCCGCACCGCGCCGAGCGAGCTCTAGGCACCACTCTATCATTGCCAGATCTTGAGCGTAAGCTTCCGGCATACTCATGAGCGTCAGCATCGGTAAGGGAACCACAACCACTGGCCGGACCGAATATTTCCCCAACTGCGATGATGAGAGTATGGACTCGCGTATAGGGTTGATGTTCGTGAGAGGCGGTCTTCATGCATCGCAACGGAGATCATTGTAAATAGCCCAGATGGAGTGCGGGAAATATAGCGACAGATGAAAGCTGGCATAGTGGAGAGAGCAAACAGGGCGTTGCACTCATTGCCACGGATCGCGAGAGAACTAGTCTGATCAAATCGTCACATCGCTAACCGCCTAGGCAAACGAAGTGCTCATGAACGAGAGCAAGGACGCGTTTGGTCCGCTTCCGCCGACGTTAGGCCGCGGATATCCGGATCGGGGTCTTGTCAGTCGTGGCTTGGACGAGCCTAGTGGCATGGATAGCGTCATCCTTTCTTGGTAGCTTTCGCCGGCCGTGGCGATATTGAGACCATCCCATTTAGTTCTGGTTCAGCGATTGGCCCTATCGTAGAGTGTTCAACGCCATTCTTCGTGCCATCCGTCTCCGACCTCGGGCAACTCGCACCCGCATTAGACCGCATCGCGTGACTTACAACCACTACCAGAAACGGTGGTTCAGAGCTGCCCTGATTGTCTAAACCGAGTTTCCGCATCGATAGGTGGAGCCTCTGACGGTGCTAGGCCGCCATGCGGAGTGGTAGCGTAAGCGGAAAGGGGCTTTCAGGTCACTTGGTCTGTCGACCTTTCTCATCGACCACCACCCCGTAACATTCCGCCCTGATCGCCCTTGTTTCAGCTTATCGGACCGTGGGCCTGACCTCGCGGGATGTCAGTAACTTCGTTGCGGCGAAAGCATTGCGCGCTCGGCGGGAAAGCTCGGCGTCACAATCGCTTGATCCTTCCTGAGATCTGAAACTATCCAGCAGCACTTATGCGCTTATTTGAAGTTTCCGGCGTCACCGACGCTGACGTTGACAGTGCAGAGATAACCGTGCGGAGTAAGGAGGCGGCGGAATTTGCTGACTATCTGGCGACGGACTGGCAACCTTGGGACGATGCAAGGAAATTGCCTGCGAGATCAAGGGCGCTCTAAGGGGTAGGGTGCTCGATGGTCACGGCCTCAGGCTGTGAAGCAGCTTTTGTTAGTTCGCATGAGGCATAGCGCTGTACGTCAGGGCTGCGGAGCGCCGGCCTAGACGCCGGCGCATTGCTCAGGTCAGCTGCTAAAATGTGTGCAAGTAGCGGTGAGAGTCGGACTCGCTTCCCCGATGCCGCAACTGCGCGAAGACCGCCGCAAAACAGGGAGCCCAAAAAGGCCGGGCTCGATTGTGTGACCACCGCCGTGTACCACCGATTCGGCCCGCAACGCGGGGCAAGCATCAGAACAGCGAGGCAACCATGGTAAATCCGTTCCCGTCGAAGACCCATATCGGCAACCATATGCTGCATCCGGAAACCCTGATGCTGACCTATGGCTATGATCCGCAATTGTCGGAGGGCGCCATCAAGCCGCCGGTGTTCCTGACCTCGACCTTCGTGTTCAAGACCGCCGAAGACGGCCAGGACTTCTTCGATTACGTCCCCGGCCGGCGTGAGCCGCCAGAAGGCATGGGCGCGGGCCTGGTTTATTCACGCTTCAACCATCCCAACAGCGAGATCGTGGAGGACAGGCTCGCGGTCTACGAGCGCACCGAGAGCTGTGCGCTGTTCTCCTCGGGCATGGCGGCGATCGCGACCACGATCCTGGCCCTTCGTCCGGCCCGGCGACGTCATCCTGCACTCTCAGCCGCTCTATGGCGGCACGGAGACCCTGCTGACGAACACGCTTGCGCGTCTGTCGATCGGCGCGGTCGGCTTTGCCGACGGCATCGATGAAGCCCCCGTCAGGCAGGCGCGGAGGAGGCGACGGGGAGGGGACGGGGAGGGGACGGGTTTCGATGATCCTGATCGAGACGCCCGCCAATCCGACCAACGGCCTCGTCGACCTCGCAATGATCCGCCGCATCGTCGATGCCATCGGCAAGGCGCAGGGACACACGCCGATCATCGCCTGCGACAACACGCTGCTCGGGCCGGTGTTTCAGCGGCCGATCGAGCACGGCGCGGACCTGTCGCTGTATTCGCTGAGCAAGTATGTCGGCGCCATTCCGACCTGATCGCGGGCGCCGCGCTCGGATCGAAAGCGATCATGAAAGGCATCAAGGCGCTGCGCGGCGCCATCGGCACCCAGCTCGATCCGCATTCCTGCTGGATGATCAACCGCTCGCTCGAGACGCTCAGCCTGCGGATGAAGAAAGCCGATGCGAATGCGCGGCTCGTGGCGGACTTTTTGCGCGACCACCCGAAGGTCGCCAAGGTGCATTACCTCGGTCATCACGAGCAGGACTCGCTCTCCGGCGCCGCGTGTTCGCGCGGCAATGCCTCGGCGCGGGGGCGACGTTCTCGTTCGACATCGTCGGCGGCACGGAGGCGGCGGTGAAATTCCTGAACGCGCTGCAGATCCTCAAGCTTGCGGTGAGCCTGGGGCCACGGAATCGCTTGCAAGCCTGCCGGCGACGATGACCCATTCCGGCGTTCCCCGCCGACATTCGCCAAAAGATCGGCGTGCTCGATTCACGAGGGCCGCATAACATTCATTCGGAAATGCCGGCCCGACGTAGTTCAACATTGATCGGGACATCCCCCCGCAACAGTTTTCGAGGGTCACTTTACCGGGTCCACCCTGTACCCTTCTAGTCGTTCTGCACCAGTCCAATGATGTAGACTGGCAGCACGGGCCGATCTGCCGGGAGCAGCCAGTGCGGGGAAACGAAGCGCTCGAACTCTCTAGCGTACGCATCCGGCGTAGGCCGCAGGCTGGTTGGATCATTTCCGTTGCCAACGGCCTGCACACCATCTTCGCCGACGCCATAGACCCAGATCAGGCCGTCCTCGATCTCCATTATAGAACCTGACGAGCTCGATCAGGTTTTCGATGCCAAAGTCGGTGAACGCCGATGGTAATGTCGCGCAGCCAGTCTTCGTCTTCACCGAGGTCTTTTGCGACCTGGGTGAGGGTGGTGACGTGATGAACTTTGTTGACGTGCGTGGTCATGCCGCTCGAGCGGGGAACGCAGATGCCGGCGTCCAATTCCAGGGCAGAAGCTCGTCCAGCCGGTGAGCTGGGCGGACGGCGATGCAGGCAAGGATATCCGTGAGCCAGGCCTGCGGATCGACGCCATTCATTTTGGCCGTGATGATCAAGCTATACATGGACGCCGCGCGCCGTCCGCCGCGATCAGAGCCGCAGAACAACCAGGATTTTCGTCCAAGAGCGATGCCTCGCAAGCCTCTTTCGGCGGCATTGTTGGAGAGACAGACTCGTCCGTCCTGCAGGAACAGCGTGAAGCTCGCCCATCGCTTCAGGATGTAGTTGAACGCCTTGGCCAGGTCGTGCCCACGGGACAGCTTGGCGAGCTGCTCCCGCATATAGACCTGCAGATCCTCGACCAGAGGCCGGCTTAGCGTCCGTCGCATCTCCAGACGCTCTTCGGGGCTCCTGCTTGCCGGTGGCCTTGCGACGCGCATTCTCTTCGATATCGGCCATGGCGAAGAACGGGCGCCGCGCATGGACCCAACACGCCGCTTCCCGGATCGGTCCAGGGTGGCGTCCCGCCAGATAGAGCTGGTTGTACCCGTCATAGGCGTCGGCCTGCAGGATGCCGGCATACCCCGCCAGATGCGCCTGGGGATGCTCGCCCCTACGGTCGCGGGAGTAGTAGAATATCGCCGCCGGCGGCCCGGCGCCGCCAAACGGCCGATCGTCCCGGACGTAGATCCAGCACCGTGCCGTATCGGTCTTGCCCTTGGCCAGCACCGGCACCGTCGGGTGAGTAGGCCGGAGGGATTTCACCTCCAGCCTCTCGCAGAACCGGGCGTGAGACTCTCGCCTCACCCGGCTCCCATCAGGCAAGCTTGCCGCCATCGCCGAGTTGCCAATGCACAAAGAGCCTGCGGTTCTCACGCGCGATCTTCTCCAGGAAGAGACGCGCGCGTCCCAAGCGGTGATGGAAGCGCTTGTACTTTCGCTTCAACCAGATAGCCAACGTCTGGTTGATGTAGCGCGCCAAAGGATAGAGCGCCGAACGCGTATATTGCCCATAATAAGCGATCCACCCCCTAACCATCGGGTTTAGCTCGCGGGCAATATCGTCCAAAGTCACCTCGGTTCGCTTGCGAAGTTTCAAGCTTCGGATCGTCGCTCGCATGGCATTCAGCGCTGGTTTGCTGACCGCCGGAGTGAACCCGCAGAACATCCTCTGCGAACGCGGCCGCAGGACCGATCGCGGCCGGAAGCAATAACCGAGAAAGTCAAACATGACCGTCTCAGTCTTGCCCCGGCGTCGGTCGTCCTTGCAGTAGACGATCCTCGTCTTCGTAGGATGCAGTTCCAGGCAGCACTCTGCCAGCCGAGCCTGGAGCGCTTCGCGAATGCTTTGCGCCTCCATCTCATTCCGACAATGTACCAACCCGTCATCTGCATACCGACACCACCGGAGATCGGGGAACATCCGTGCCATCCAGAGATCAAATGCATAGTGCATGAAGAGGTTGGCGAGGATCGGGCTCACCACGCCCCCTTGTGGGGTACCGCGGCTTCGCTCGATTATCGTTCCATCCTCTTGCACCATCGGCGCTGTCAGCCATCTTTCAATGTAGAGCAGCGCCCATGCGCACGTCACATGTTTCCGGACGGCCCGCAGCAGACGCTCGTGGTCGATATTATCGAACAGTCCCTTGATGTCGAACTCCAGAACCCAATCGTACTTCCAGCACCGCTGTCGCGTTACGCCTACGGCATCGAGAGCCGATTTACCGGGTCTGTAGCCGTAAGAATCCGCCAGAAAGATTGCGTCGAGAGCCGGCTCAATTAGTTGTTTGACAACCGTCTGTGCCACGCGGTCTGCCACAGTGGGCACCCCGAGGATCCTTTGGCCCCCACTCTTCTTTGGAATGGAGACGGCGCGAACAGGCGGCGGGAAGTAGGCGCCTGAGCTCATTCGATTCCAAATCTTGTAGAGATTGCTCTTCAAGTCGGACTCGAACTGCTCAATCGTCACTCCGTCGACACCGGCTGCGCCACCATTGGATCGCACCTGCAGATATGCTTCGTACACCTCTCTCTTGTCGATGTTGAACGGTTTGCTCGGCTGGTTCACCGTCGTCCTCCTGTTGTCAGTTGCGACGGTGGCCAGCCCTCCTGATCCGATCCCTTTGCTCCGGCCCCATTACGAGCCTTCGTCGCTAATACGGATCGGTCCGTCCCAGTGCTCCGCGTCGGTAATCTCGCCTCGCGGTCTTCTCCGCTTGTGCTTCTCCCTTTCCATCGGAGCGACTGGTTCCTGCAGTTCCGCGGCAGCGCCTGCATCCGATTCACGCCCCCTCAACGCCGGTCGCCGCCCGCCCGGTCATCAGGCTTCCGGCGGGCTCATCCCAGAGGGACGACACACCTCTGGTTTTGACGACGATTTCCACGTTACGACGGTTCATCGGCGGGTTCATTTTCATTCGTCTCTCGGACGCCTATCCGTTCGGGTATTCCCGACCGTTGGCTTCAACGCTCACGACCGCGCCTCTTAAGCGAAGCCGCTTGAAGTGATTTGGGACCTACTCCTGAAAGTCGATCCCGAGGGGCCTACCCTCATCGCTGCCACAGCTTGTGCACACAGATTTTCAGATCATCTCGATCATCCTTTCCGTGTGCTTCTGCAGCACACTATCATCGGCATGCAGGCGCTCGGCCGCCATGACATGGGCTTCGACCAGGCGCAGCAGGGGATCCAGCGCCGCACAGACCGACCCCACGGCGTCCGCCAGGGTCGACAGCGCGATCGGCACGCCTTCGAGGGCGTAGCGCTCGGCCTGGCGGTTTAAGGGCTGATGTTGGCCGTACTTCTCGAACATGATCATGGCCAACAGGCTCGGGCCGGCCCATCCCCGTGCGACGGCATAGAATGGCGCCGGGGCCTGGCTGATCTTCTCGCAGTCGCGGCAGGAGAACTTCTCCCGCACCGTCTCGATCACCTTCCACTGGCGCGGTACCACTTCCAGTGTCCTCGTCACGTACTCGCCGAGCTTGCGCAGACGATTGCCGCCACAGCACTGGCAAGCCGTCGGCGGCTCGATGACGACTCGTTCGCGCGGTAAATGCTCAGGGAACGTCTGTCGTTCGCCGCGCTTGCGCGTAAATCCGCGCCCCGTCGTCGCCTGGCCACAGCGCGCTCTGCCGCCAGCTCGTCTTCAGTGGCGTCACTTTCCAACTCTTCGAAGGTCAAGGCCAACTGCTCGATCAGGCGCGACGAACGCTCCGACCGCTGGCCATAGATCTGATGCCTTAGCTTGGCGATTTGCAGCTTCTGCTGGGCAATCAGCGCTTCGTCCTCAGACGCTTTCGCGCGGGCGACCGCAAGTTCAGCGGCGACTTCCAAACCCTTCGCACGCTCGGCTGCCAGCGCCGCTTTCAGGACGGCAATGTCATCCGGAACAGCGTCGCGCTCAGCATCCATGCGACACAGTGAATCACAGATTGGAAGCGTTGGGACTCCCCAAAAATGCAAAACCTGCTGGATTTTGTACTCAACCTGCGCTTCTCGGTCGCCAGCTCAGTTGTGGATTCCGCCAGTCGATCCCTTCCAGCATATAGGCCATCTGCGCCGCTGAGATCGATACCGCGCCGTCCGACGCCGAAGGCCAGATGAACTTGCCTCGGTCCAGGCGCTTGGCATAGAGCGACATGCCCAACCCATCATGCCAAAGAATCTTGACCAGATCGCCGCTGCGGCCCCGGAAGATGTAGAGATCGCCGGCATGGAGATCGCGCTTCAGGCTCTCCTGAACCGTAAGAGCCAGGCTTCGCATGCCGCGGCGCATATCGGTGTGGCCGGTCGCGATCCAGACCCTGACGCCGCTCGGAATCGGAATCATCGTCGTCGCAAGAGCTCAAGAACCTGCTGCAGCGCCTCAACGTCCACGTCACGGTCAACGCGAACACGACAGCCGCCCCCGAGCTCAATCTCGATGATTCCGGCCCTTGCACGCTGCGCAGGCGGTGAAGACGCCAGTTGTGGTGCGCCGCTCGAGATCGGAGCCGCTACAGGTGTGACCTCGACGGGAACGAGAGCAGGCGCAGCATCGCCGCCCAGTCGCCCCTGGCGCGCTTGTCGTAAGCGCGTATTTTACCGCACAGGCTACGCGCGCGCCTGGCCGCGGCGTCGCGTGACGCCGGGCCCCAGCAGTGTCATCGGAACGGCTTGGTTGACCTGAGCGTTCGAACGTCAGCCGCTATTCTCAGCTGGCAGGTTTTTTTGAGCGGTGCAGTTGAACGGCAACAGATCTTCGATATCGGCGTCTGGCGCGCGCTGGGGCAATTCGGTGAGCGCGTGACGTAGCCATGCATAGGGATCGACGCCGCATGCCCGGCATGTCAGCACCAAACTGTAGATCACGGCGCTTGCCTTGGCGCCGGCAACGGTGTGGCTGAACAGCCAACTTTTTCGTCCGGTGCAAAACGGCCTGATGTCGCGCTCCAGAACATTGTTATCGATCGGGGCGAGACCGTCACTGGTGTAACGGGTCAGATAATCCATTGGTTGCGCGCATAGGCGATCGCCTTGCCGGTCAAGCTTTCGGGGAGGACCTTCGGCGCCTGGTCGTCGAGCCAGGTCCGGAAGGCGGCCAATACCGGCAGGCTATGCTGCTGGCGCAGCCGCAAGGTGTATGCGGCGCGCGTTTCGTCGTCGGGCGGCGTCTGGCGCGCCACCCTCTCGACCTCATACAACGCCTCGAAGAACTTGTGCGCCTGCAATGGCGGACCGCCGGGCGTCTTCCTGGCCTTGAGCGCATCGGTAAATTTCCTGCGCGCATGCGCCATACAGCCAAGATGGTCGCGCCTGTCAGCGTGCCCCAGGCGTCATAGCCGTCGCTCATCAACAAGCCGCGATAGCCGGCCAGGAAGGCCTGAGGATGTTCCTGGCCGCGACCGGGCTGGTAATCGAACAGCACGACCGGCTGCGCGTAGTCCTGGCCGCTGCGATAGGCCCACATGAAGGATTTGGCCTGCGCATCCCGGCCGTCCTCTTTCAGAACCTGGACCCAGGTTTCGTCGCCGTGGACCAGGGGCTGCGACCTGAGCTTTTGCTGTAGCGCGTCATAGACCCGATGCAGATGCAACTCGCTCGCCCGGATCACCCAGTTGCCCAGCGTCCCGCGGCTGATGCTGACGTCGGCGCGCCCCAGCGCGTCCGCCACACGGTACAGCGGCGTGCCGTCGACGTATTTGTTGGCGAGCACCAGCGCCAGCGTCGATGGCGTGGCGACGCTACCCGGCAGCGGCTGCGCCGGCATCGGCGCGGTCACGATCGGGGTGTTCAGCGCGGTGCGCTCGCAGTGACGGCAGGCATATTTGAACCGCACATGTTGCAGCACCGACGCCTTCACCTCGACGTGCAACTGCTCGGTGACGGTCTCGCCCATCCGATGCATCCGATTGCGGCAGCACGGACAGTCCTTTTGATCCTCACCCAGATCATGTTCGACGCGTTGGCGCGGCAGATCGTCAGGCAGCGGCTTGCGGCCGCGTGTCTTCGGTGCCGGCTTTGGAGCCTCCCGCAATCCCGTGTCCGGCACGGCGACCGCCTCGACATCGTCGTCGTCCCGGCTTTCAGCGGCGGCCTGCTCGGCTTCGTTGAAGATGCGCTCCTTGAGCGTTTCGCTCTTCGGCGCGTAGCGGCGCAAGCGCTCCAGGCGCAACTGCTCCTCAAGATGCAGGACGCGTTGCGCGAGTTTCTCGTTCTCCGCCTTCAGCGCCGCGAGCTCGGCCGCGTGCGCCGCGATCAAGGCTTCCAGCTCGTGCGTCGTGGGCCTGCGACTCATCGTAGTCTTGAATCGAAGTCATGCCGCCGCGTCAACCGAGTTCCATGCGGTGGCCGGCGTCATCCGATAGCGCTGATGACGCCGCCCGCATCGAACACGCTCAGCCCACGCTGTGATATTGCCGCACCGGATGACGACGCACCGCCGCGATGTTGATGCCGTCAAGCAGCCAGTGCAGCTCCTCCGTCGTCAGCGTTAGCACCGCCTCCTGACTTCGGGGCCAGTGGAATCTGTCGGCCTCCAGCCGCTTCAGCAGCTTCCAAAATCCTGACCGGTCATAAATCAGCAGCTTGATCCGGTCGCGGCGACGATTGCAGAACGCGAACACCGCGCGCTGGAACGGATCCAGCCCCATCGACTGCTCGACCACGATCGCCAGGCTGTTGATGCCCGCCCGGAAGTCAATCGGTTCGCGGTGAAGGTAGACCCGAAGATCAGAGGCCAGCCGGAACATCGCAACGCCCCAGCGCTTCAATCACCGCCGACAGCTAACTGCGCGTCGCCGCCTTCCAGCGAAAGCGTTCACGCCGTTGGGCATCGATGCCGTCAGCCGCCCTGCACAGGATCGCTCCGTCGCGCAAACCGCGATCGCGCCAGCAGATCGAGTTGGCGACGGCGACGGCGCGCGAACCGGAACAAAGGCTGGCGCAATCGGCGCCTCCGGCTGGCCATCCCCGTTCTGACGTTGTCGCTTGGCCACCCACTTGCGCAGCAGGTTCGCGTTCACGCCGTGTTGCAACGCCAGCCCCGCCAGCCCCGCCAGCGACACGCCAGGCTGCAGACAGGCCTCGACCAGCCGCTGTTTGCTGGCCGGATCATAGCGACGCCGCCCATTGCGCAACACGCCGACCGTCTCAAGTCTCAAAAGTTCTTCTGGAGTGATCATCGATGGTGTCCACCTCGTTCATGGTGGACACCTCATCCCATCCCCGCGCTCAACTGCATAGGTGCGTAGAAAGGAGCGCTTACCGCTTGTCGACGCCAGGTGAACAGCAGGCTATGAGCCACCCCGTGCCGGCGTGCCACCCCGCAGACCGTCTCGCCGGGCTGCAAGGTCTCTTCGACAAGGCGCACCTTCTCGTCCTAACTCCATCGCCGCCGACGCTCGGCGCCCAACACATTGACCTGCATTCCCGACGTGACCTTAAAGCTAGAGTTAAGGTCAAATCCTTAGGCCGCCCCGCAAACTACACAAGGCGGTCGCCGCCGGAGGGATACTCTCTAGCGACAGACTCTGACACTCTTTACGCACCCGCGCAATTACGCAGACATGGAGAAAACCGGAAGATGGGATTGAGCCGAAGGGAATGGGGGCGGAAGGCTGCAGTGAAGGTGCGGTCAGATATGCCTTGCGCCAAGGGCGTTTAGCGGCGCGGCCCGATGGCACGCTCGATCCATCTCAGCTCGGCTGGCGGTGGATGCGAGACTCCTCGGGAGAGAGGCCCTCAGCGTATTTCTTCCGGTAGTCGATGCCACCGAAAGGATGCGGAGACGATCGGGATCGCCGCCACCTTCCATGGAAGTGGTCTGTGGAGGTGGCGATCCTCCTCAGTATCTTGGTCTCTAGAAAATGGGCGATGTTGATCCGATCGGCCCGATAGAGATCTGCGACGACCTTAACGCGAAACTCGCTGAATTTTGGGTTGGTGCGCAGGTTGGGCCGCGCGATGGCACCAGATGAAGCCGATGATGAGAACGCCGTCCTCCTAGATATCAACGATCCGATCGCGGTCGGCGGAAGGATAATCCATCTGGCGGTGACTTTTTACCAGGAAGACCTGAAGCGCCGGCGCCGGGAGACCGGGATCGTGTGTGTGAGGGACAAACGCCATGGCAAAGGGTAAGAGCGAGGACTGCGTAAACCAAGCGCCTCAGTTCGCGCGTGACGGATAGCTCGCAATCTTGCGAGTGAGCTGCCAAAGCTCGACCCTATTGGTCTTGGCTAATTGCTGTGGTCGCTGCTTAGCCGCTTCCTCATCAGCGCAAATCAGCCTTACGCAGTGCACTACATTCCCGTCGGGCTCGAACAAGTAGACCATGAACTCCTCGATCGAAGGGCTTCCAGTCACGCGCCGGCCGTGACTTTGAAGGTTATTGCTTGGTCCGATGGCGCTGCGCGCATGTCTTTGGTGGAGGTAGTCATTGCTCATGCTTAGCTGATCGCGACAACCGGCCGGCGTATTGCCCAGTTGCAAAGTTCCTGCATGGACATCGCTCGGATCTTATTTCCCGCCGGTTGCGCTCGACGATAGCTAGAATCAATTCTTCGGTGGCGATCAGAGCCAGCTCCATTTTTTCCTTAACAATAGTCGACGTATCTCGACCGATACTGTCGAGATGGTTCAGGGCCACCGCTTTGAAGCTATGGGCTAGGCGCTCCTCGGCATCGTCGCGTGCATAGTCTATAATAGTATCCAGGTGGGCGACGATTTGAGCCCGTTGCTCGGTCGGTTTTGGACCGTCAAGCAACGTTATCGCTCGAATAAAGGCCTCTTCAAGAGGGATCATATCAGGTTTCCTTTGTTGCTGGATTGGAAGCCGCAGTAGCTCGCACCGGTGCTGCAGATTAGCGAGGCTCGACGCGCAAAGGCAACTCCTCAGAAAAAGGAGTTGATGTTGCGCAATTTTGAGGGGCGACCATCATCGGCATGGATCGGTGTGCGGCGGGGGCGAGGCAATGCAGCGATCAAACCGGGGTGGTGTCCTAATTAGGCACCCTTCACAAATCACACCAACGAATTGGCCCCGGGCGATGGTGCCCGAGGTCTTTCACCTAGATGAGACTGCAATTTCTGCACACTACATCGCAAAACTGCTCCGCATTTAGTTCAAGGTGGATGGCGCGCCGTATGGCGCTCGCCTTCACGAACAACGACTGGGAGCATTAGGTTAGTCAAGCCGGACACGAATTCGATAGCTTTGCGAGCCTCCTCATCCCGCTGTCTCCGCGTTTGGTCATTTGGGACTTTCAACATTCTGTGTCATCAAACAAACAAGCGGAAGGCAAGAAGACAAGCGAAGTTGTCGGCGGGCTCTCGTACTCCAGTTCGACATCTGCAGCCGAGCAGTCCGTCTAGCACCCATAAAGGGAAGATGGCATCCCCTTGCACAACCATAGATAGCGAGTCGCTTTCGACTCAACGTCACCTCAGTAGCACGCTTCTCCGGAGTGTATGCACAACGTCAAGCCCATTCAGCAGCACAAAACTGAGGTGCAAGGCGGCCTCCGACTTCACTATAAGACGACGGACGCGTAAGCCGGATGCGAGGCCGCACATTGCACTCTCTTCATGATGCTTCCACAACCAGATGTCTTGGTGAGATGAGTCAGCTGCATCTTCGATCCCAAGAGCGAGGAGGGGTGCGATGCCCGACGTTGAAGGTATTCCGTTTGATGCGCCCCTCTACCATGGGAGCAAAGACCGTGGCAGCACGTTCCTGCGCTGCCGAGCCATAAACCTTAAATTCAGCGTGGGCAACGAGGTGAGTCATCTATTGCCGAAGGGGTTAGTACCGTCAGCGAACCCCGCAATCAGCCATTGTTGGCGTCGCGAGCTATCCCTCAAGCACAGTGGGGTCATGCTTGGAGTGCTATTCAGGAATTCAAGTTAGTAATTCTGGCGGTCAGATTGGCTTTTACACTCCTTACATGTACGTGACAACGAATGGAGCTATCGCCCAAAGTTGGTGACCGGCGGGAATCGGTGAAGTGGCCCCCGGATTTGGGACCAGAAGCCTAGTTGGAATGTAGCCGTTCCGTTTGGTAAACGGAGCGGACGATGACGAAGAAGACGAGACGGAAGATCGACGCGGCGCTGAAGGCGACGATCGCTTTGGAGGCGCAGCGTGAACAGGTGAGCGTGGCCGATCTGGCGCCGCGCTAGGAGGTGCATCCCACCAGATTTATTCCTGGAAGAAGCAACTGCTGGATCAGGCGGCCAGAGCTTTTGATCCCGCTGGGGAGGCGGCGGACGTTGGTCGCGACCGTGAGATCGAGAAGCTGCATGCCACGATCGGGCAGTTGGTCGTGGAGCGGGATTTTTTAGCGAAGAGGTCCGGAAGATGAGCATCCCGGACCGCAGGGCGAAGCTCGACCGCGCGCATGGCGTGCTGTCGATCCGCCGCCAGTGCCGGCTGCTCGGGCTGTCGCGCTCGGGCGTTTACCGGACGCCGCAGCCGGCCAATGACGACGATCTGAGGCTGATGCGCCAGATCGACGAACTGTTCACCGCGCGGCCGTTTCTGGGCTCGCGGCGGATGGCGTGGCTGCTGAGCGAGGATGGCGTTCCGATCAACCGCAAGCGCGTGCAGCGGCTGATGCGCAAGATGGGGATCGAGGCACTGGGGCCGAAGCCGCGCACCAGCAAGCCTGCGCCGGGGCACCTGATCTATCCCTAGCTGCTGCGCGGCATGACCGTCGACCGGCCGAACCAGGTCAGGGCGACCGACATCACCTATATCCCGATCGGACGCGGCTTCCTCTATCTGGTGGCTGTGATCGATTGGGCGAGCCGGGCCGTGCTGAGCTGGCGCCTGTCCAATACGATGGACGTGTCGTTCTGCATCGACGCCCTGGAGGAGGCGCTGGCGCGGTTCGGCAAGCCGCAAATCTTCAACACCGATCAGGACAGCCAGTTCACCAGCGCGGCCTTCACCGGCGTGCTGGAGGCCGCCGGCATTCGGATCTCGATGGACGGTCGCGGCCGCTGGATGGACAACGTGTTCATCGAACGGCTGTGGCGCAGCGTCAAGCACGAGGACGTCGTGTGCTGTGGAAGTCAGGCGTCGGCCTGAATCCTGACGAAGCTTTGTCAGAGATGGAGGATGGCCCTCCGAAGTCGACCTGCAGGGGTAGACGTCAAACCGCTCCGAGCTGCGAGGGTAAAGAGCCCTAGTAGTGAGCGTTGGAGGAAAAGGCGGAGGAAACTCCGTCAGGTGAGATCCGAGGAGACGAACGTAAGTAAACCGCTGATGACGTGTCGTAACGTGTTCTATCGACGTCGAAACCGGGATCAGGATGTCTATCCCGCGAGCAAGGGTTGGGGGGAGCCTGCCGACTGTCCAACCGGCGTCCGGCATGAAGGTGGCGTGACGTCGGATCAGGCTTTGACAAGGAACACAGGAACCTGTCGCTCCGATGTGAAGGGAGGACTCCAAGCGGCTCGTCGCCGCAAGGAGCAGAGTACCGATGCGGAGCACAGGGGCGGAAACGCCCGTATTAGGGACGAAGGCGCTGTAATGGCACTGCACCGAAGGGGCGTTGTCATCCGGCTTTACGCGGTCGACAACCCGAAAGGGGATGATCGGCATGAGTAAGGCCAAGCCGTTTTGTATTGCCAAACGCGATGTGTGGGAGGCGTATAAGCACGTGAAGGCTAACCAAGGGGCAGCTGGTGTTGACGGGCAGTCGATCGAAGACTTCGACCGAGATCTGAGTAAGAATCTCTATGGGATCTGGAATCGGATGAGTTCGGGCAGCTACTTTCCGCCTCCGGTGCGGCGCGTTGACATACCGAAAGGCGGAGCTGGCAGCACGCGACCGTTGGGAATACCAACGGTCTCGGACAGGATCGCCCAGATGGTGGCCAAGCGTTATCTTGAACCGATTCTGGAGCCCGTGTTCCACATGGATTCCTATGGGTATCGGCCAGGGAAATCAGCACATGATGCACTGGCTGTGGCTCGGCGTCGATGCTGGAGCCACGATTGGGTGCTCGACCTCGACATCAAGAGCTTCTTCGACGAAATCGATTGGAGCCTTCTGATGAAGGCCGTGCGCCGCCACTCCGGGCGGTTTTATCCCTCGAAGCTTCAAGAGGAGTTGCGCACGATCGATGCCTACATCGTTCGATGGGCAACACGACAATACAAACGGTTCCGAGGACACACGTTGGCGGTATGGGAATGGTTGCGATCGCTGAAGCGACGCAATCCAGGCCTGTTCGCTCACTGGGTTGCCGGATCAACGGTTGGATGACGGGAGCCGGATGAATCGCGAGGTTCACGTCCGGTTGTGTGTCCAGCGAAGGCTGGCATGTTCAGCAGGAGACAAACCTGCCGGGGTAGAAGTCAGAGCCCCGTAGTTTGGATAGCAGAGGTGATGGAAACTGAAACTCTGAAGCCTATCGACAAAGTCTCCCCAGGGGAGGCTACGAGTCATCGGGCCGTAATAAAAGTGAACGCGTTGTGGCCTCGAAAGTGAGTATCCCCGAGGGCCGAGCCTTCAACCGGAGGGCGAAGGCAGCATGAGCAACTGAAGACTGACCGATACGGATGTTCACCTCGGCGGGGTGGAAGCGACAGCACGGTGACAAGGACATGCTGAGCAACTGGAGAAGCCCTCCTCGTCCCGACGCGAAATCGTCGGAGCAAGGTAGGCCGTATAACCGGCGAAACCGGGAAGTCGGCCGAAGACGAGAGGGTGGCGGCCGGGTCCGGAGTAGCAATGAAGCGGAGTAATATCCGTGGAGCCAAGGGACCCTGCCATTTGCAATGTCTCCAACATAGGGAAGGCAAGGACGAGATGACAAAGGCGTCCATCGATTTGCAGGACCTGAGGCGGAGAATATACGTCAAGGCAAAGGCTGAACCGTCCTGGCGGTTCTGGGGACTATACGTCCACGTCTGCAAGATGGAGACCCTGCGCGCTGCGTATGAGATGGCCAAAGAGAACGATGGAGCACCGGGAATAGACGGCGTCACCTTCGAGGCCATTGAGACGCAAGGCGTGGAAGCTCTGCTCGAGCAGTTACGGGACGAACTGATCGGGCGCACCTACCAGCCACTTCCCGCGCGGAGGCAGGAGATACCGAAGGACGGGGGCAAAGTCCGTGTCCTCTCGATTCCGGCGATCCGCGACAGAGTGGTGCAAGGGGCGCTCAAGCTCATCCTCGAGCCTGTGTTCGAGGCTGACTTTCAACCGGGGTCGTATGGATATCGGCCCAAACGGACAGCACATGGCGCCATCAAGCGTGTGGCTGAAGCGATAGTCCAACGGAAGACGCGGATTCTCGACATTGACCTGCGGGCCTACTTTGACAATGTCCGGCATGACCGGCTGTTGGAGAAAGTGGCGCGGCGGGTTGATGACGCGCATATACTGCATCTCCTAAAGATGATGCTGAAAGCCTCAGGCAAGAAGGGCGTTCCGCAGGGCGGTGTGATCTCGCCTTTACTCAGTAATCTCTACCTCAATGAGGTGGACAGGATGCTGGAGCGAGCGCGGGAAGTCACCCGCAACGGCAAGTACACCTACGTCGAATACGCGCGATTCGCTGACGACCTGGTGGTCTTGATCGACGCCTACAAGCGTCATGACTGGCTGATTGGAGCCGTGACCAAACGACTCCGGGAGGAGTTCGCCAAGCTGCAGGTGGAAATCAATGATGAAAAGAGCCGCACAGTGGACCTTGAGCGCGGTGAGTACTTTGGGTTCCTGGGCTTTGAGTTCCGCTACTTCCGCGGACTAAGCGGAGCGATGCGGCCGCATTACACGCCCAAGCTCAAAAAGCGGACGGCACTGGTGCGGGCGCTCAAAGAGGTGTTCCGCCGACACCGGTCGCAACCGGTTGAACGAGTGATAAACTTGATCAATCCGATGCTCCGGGGGTGGGTGAACTACTTCGCGGTGGGGCATTCCAGCGAGTGCTTCAGCTTCATCAAAGACTGGGTGGAGAAGAAGGTCAGGCGCCATCTGGCGCATGCTCAGAAACGAAAGGGCTTCGGCTGGGAACGATGGAATAGGCGGTGGCTGTACGACACTCTCGGGCTGTTCAACGCCTACAGAGTGCGACGCGACGGGCCGAAAGTCGCCCCAGCAGGATAGGTCCCATAAGCGTTGGCGTGAAGCAAATGGGAGCGCGCAGTGCGGGAAATCCGCATGCTGCGTGCGACGTGGAGGGGACTGGAAACGTGGCACGGTCGAGAGGCCTGTCGGCGCGCCAGTCTTCGACCCTACCTGAGAGAGCGCGGGGCTGCAATGCCCCGCGCCACTCACCTATCTCAAGGGTTATTCGGATGGCCACGAGGCCAAAGCCGGAATGCCCGATGGATCGAGTTTTACAATTTCCAGCGCCCCCATCAGGCGCTGGAAAACCGCGCGCCGATGACGGTCTGGCGGGCAGGTGTCACCGGCGCATTCGGGGAACAGGCTGTGGATATGACGCTTCTCGCAAGCGAGAAGCGTTACAATGCTGCGCGTTGCCACATCCCCACAGCCAGGACAGCAGCAAGCAACAGTAGCGTAAACTATTGGCAACAACGAACGGCAGCAGCTCCACTTAAGAAACCAGACCCGGTGGTCCTCAGCATAGGGTCCACTTCATTTGGCCACGATCAAAACCGGCAGTGAGCTCGTCTTCCTGGACATAGAATTCCTACGCGCCGTTCGATGTCTCTGATCGTCTGAACGACAGATTGCTTCCATTGACTTCCGTTCGAATATACCCCGCCGATGCCGCTAATTCTCTCGTGGGGCTTCGTCCTGTCGGTCTTACTGACGCAACGAACGCGTGCGAGTCTGGCGACGGGGCCTCTTCTTTCGCTGCAAAAGGAGCAACAAGGTTAGCGTTCAGTGGCGGACCATGCCGCCGACCAATTCAGGTAGTTGCCCCGGTTATAGCTAGAGATACCATGAGTTTTATCGTATGAGAACGTCTTCTCTCGGACCGATTGCATTGGTGAATTCAAACCGTGTCGCTGTCTATAAAGCTATCGGATGTAGTCTGGCTTCGGCCGCCCTTTTTACCATTATGGTGGTGCTTATCAAAGGAATGGGTCCACAGTATCCAATTGGACAGATTTTGTTCGTTCGTAGCTTGTTCGCTATGGTCCCAATCTTGTGGTTGGCATATCGGCTGAGCGGATGGCAGGAGCTGCGCACTAGGCGGATTAGCGCTCATCTCTATCGCTCGGGTGCTGGCATATGCTCGATGTTCTTCACTTTCACCGCTCTCAGCATGATCCCGTTAGCAACAGTCATGGCGCTAAGCTACGTTGCACCGATATTCGTTACGATCCTAGCTATTCCCATGCTTGGCGAAACCGTACCGCTCCATCGCTGGGCCGCCGTGATCATCGGCTTTGCTGGCGTTCTCTTGGTCGTTCATCCAGATGTTAGCGGCATCTCGCTCGGCGCTGTTCTGTCGCTGGCCGGCGCGTTGACTGCCGCGCTCGCGATGATTTTTATCCGCAGGATGGCTGATACCGAGTCAAGCACTGCGACCGCTTTCTATTTCACACTGGCGGGAGTCGTCGTTGGCGCAGCCACCTTGCCCTTTGCAAATGTTTGGCCAGAACTCGCTGATATACCGACTTTGATTGCTATCGGGCTTGTCGGCGGCATCGGGCAGATCCTGGTAACTATGGCTTACCAGTTGGGGGCTGCTTCGATGGTCGCGCCCTTCGGCTATGTCTCGTTAGTTTTCTCACTTGGTATCGGTTTCATTATCTGGGGTGAACTTCCTACCATGATCGAATTATTTGGTATCTTCGTTATAACTATCTCCGGCTTTGTCACTGCTTTCTATGAGCGACAACGATGAACGTTGCCCTTCACAACGCGCTTTGCGGAGATCAAGAATGCCGACGGAACTCACCACGTAAACCTGACATCATTGCTGAGAGGAATGCGCTGCAGGCCATAGATTGCGCGGCTTTCAACAGCGTTCGCCTATCCTTCGGCACGAGCCGCCCGCCCAGAAGACGAATCTCTGTCACTACGCTCGCGAGATCCGCTTCGGGGCACTATCCTGTAAAACCATAAATGAAAGAGGATATCATATGGGCAATCATAGGTGGAGGACATGGTGGTCAATCCATGGCTGGTCATCTAGCCATCATGGGATGTCGCGTTAGATTGTACAATAGAACGGCGAGAACAATTGAAGAGATAAACAAACTTGGTGGGATCAATATTGACGGCGCTCTCCAAGGTTTTGGCGGACTTGAACTCGCGACTACGGACATCGGCGAAGCGCTCGCAGGGGCACACGTTGTGGTGGTGGTCACCCCAGCAACCGCGCATGCTGAGATAGCGACCAAGTGCGCTTCGCACTTGGTTGACGGGCAGATCGTTTTCCTTCATCCGGGTGCGATGTGCGGGGCTATAGAATTCCGCGAGATTCTCCGAAATGCGGGTTGCACCGCAAATATCCCAGTTGCGGAAAGCAATCATCTTCTCTACGCGTGCAGAAGTGCGAAACCTGGTTACGCCGAAATCCTTGCCATCAAGAAGGATGTATTACTTGCCACGTTGCCGTCAAACAAGAATAACGAAATCCTGGAATTGCTCAACGAGGTGTTCCCGCAGATTCGGGGTGCAAGAAATGTCCTGGAAACGAGCCTGTCCAATGGCGCTGTCATAATGCATCCGGCCCCCACGATCTTTAACCTCTCCATGATCGAATCTCAGCACGACTGGCTTTACTATTCAGAAGGTATCACCCCCACCATTGGAGCCTTTGCGGAAGATATCGACCAGGAACGCGTAGCTCTTGGGAAGTCTTTCGGCTTTGACTTGCCCTCTGTGCGCGAGCTGTACCGATTAATTTACGGTGTGCAGGGCGAAAGCCTTTCCGAAATCTGTCGCAAGAATCCGGCCTACGAGAAGATTAGGGGGCAGAAAGACCTGCGGACGAGATATATTCTTGAAGATATCCCGTTCGGCCTCGTTCCCATGATCGAATTGGGCAGGATGCAGGGATTGTCGATGAGCCGAATGAAGTTGATCGCAGAACTTGGCCAATATCTGCTAAAAGACAATTCATTCTTGTCACATGGGCGTACCCTGGCGAACCTGGGCCTCGGCAATATGACATCTGAAGAGTTTGCCATGTTCGTTCAAACGGGTGAGCGACCCGTCCGCCATCGTGGTTCGCCCGCCATGTGTCGGCATAGCCGCCGCGCTTGACCGCGACCCATCCCGCGTCGCGTTCGAGAGAGTGCGCCAGGGCGACACAGTTGACCGCCCGGCGCAGATGCATTTGGCCGAGCAGGTAGCGGGCGGGCCAGCAGATCGCCGCCTCCATCCGCGTGACATCGCTGAAGGACGGCAGCAGGCGCGTGCGGTTCTGCATCCGCATCGTTTTCTCGAGTTCGCCTTGCGCCTGTTGAGCGAGCAAGTCCTCGAACTCGTAATTGTAGGCAGGCCACGGAGCGCCATAGCCCGCGACCGCGCGTATCGGGATCAGACGCAGCGTTCGCATCGCCTCGGCGAGACGCGTGCCCACGTGCGGGCCGCACCAGACCGAAGGCGCGACGTCCCCTATCACGGCCTCTTCGAGCGGGTTGAATTTCGGCGGTTCGTCGCGCCGGATCAGAATGCAGTCCATGTTTTACCTCTGTTTGGCGCATAGAGCTCGCGAACAAGCCGCTCACGATACGCCTGTTGCTTCCGTGTTTGTCGATCAGTGTCGGCTGCAGACGACAGCCCATGCTCCAGCTTGTGGCAGTCAGCGCAGACCGCTTCCAGGTCTTCGAGGCGCTCGCGAAAAATTCGCTCATAGGTGCGGTGATGCACCTCCCGCGCCAAGTCGCCGCAGCGCTGGCAACCGCCGTGCTCGCGCTCAATGACGGCGTCCGCCTTGGTGCGCCATTGCTCTGATCGCAGATAGGCGTCGTAATCCGTCATTCGCCGCGCTCAAAATTGTAGCTTGCCGTTGCTGCTTTGCGGGCGTTCTCTTCGCGAGGTTGCAGTCGGCAAACCGCCCAGTGTCGCTCTGAAACTCGAGTCCGAACTTGGTTGCGTACCCAAGCTCTTCGAACCGAGATTTCTTGTGATGCAGCTCGGTGTTGAACTCGCGCTCGCCCTTGTCGTTGAACAGCCGACGCCGATGCACCACAAACCCCTGGTCGACCATGTTGTCCCAGTGCTTCGATCCGTGGATGTGCTCCAGCTCCGGCGGATCGCTGCGCCTGTAGCCATCTCCTGCCTTGGCCGGATGCGCGAGGATCTGCACATGGCAGTCGAGGTCGACGGCGAAATTGTACAGCTCGCGCAGGCACCGGCCGATAGTCGGTCTCGCTTTCGCGCGGCTCGCGGTTCGCTTCCAGCCGATTCCAGGGATCGATCTGCAGGAATCCGGACGCTGTGGCGATGCACAGCAGCCTCCGCCTGCGACAACAGCCATTGCAGATCAGGCCACCGGTCGGGATGGGCCCATAAACAGATAGTGCTCATTGATCCAGCGGTCCGCATCGGCGATCTCCCTGTCGGTCATCACCGACAAGGTGCCAGCCGCGAGCTTGCAGCGGTGTCCCCAACTGTTGAACCCCGGGGACCAGATCGTCATCGGCGGCGGATCCGGCAGATCGCTCATTCCGGTACAGGCCGCTCGTCGGCTACGGCAACGGGCCATAGAGCACCAACTCGCGCACCGCCTGCGCGCCATCGCTGCGCAGATGATCGTTGGCGTCCTTTGAACCTTCCGGCCAGTTGACGAAATAGAACCGCGCGATGCCGAACAGTTGGGCCATGGCCGCGCGCAGCTTCAAACCGGCGCTGTCCTGATCGCCGCACCAGATGATCCGCTTAGGCCCACGAGCCTGGGTGCGGGTTCGCCCAAACGGCGTCGGAAGCGATGGTGGCCAGCCCGTCCTCGAAGACCAGGGCTGGCCGCCTCTACCCCGAGAGAGTCGGGCGACACTCACCTCGTCCCCTCTAGAAGCGCGCGTATGCGTGCAGCGATCCGCCGCGCGTCCTTCGGCCTAAGATTGGGCTTCACGCTATCGAGTATGCCCAACACTGCCTGAGCCTCCTCGGCATCAAATGTCGCGACTTGGCGATCTGCCAGGCTCAAAGACTGATCGGCGACCCGGGCCTGATTGGCTGCAAGCACCTCAAGCGCTTGCGACCGTAGGGCCGTGATCTGCCGCTCGAATACATCGGTTGGCCCCCGGCTGAAGTTTAGCGGCCACGTGGCTCGGCGCCCGTCTGGAGAAAAAAGCGTTGTCCCTATCCCGCGCCGCTAACTCCACCGCCAGCCTCACAACAGCGGAAGAAGCTGACGGTGGGATACATTCATCGAAAAAAGCCGTGCCACAACTACCAGAACCGGTTGCCGCATCACAGCCGCGGGTCGCTGGGAGTGCGGGCGGGACTCGGCGCGGAGAAGGATGCGAGACACCTACTAGGATTGGTCGGCCACTAACCCACGCCCGAGGTCTAAACTGAGGCTCTTTTTTCTTGCAGATGGGAGAGACCCGAGTGATCAGCCGCATACGAATTCAATGCATCAACAAGACTGACAGGCAGAACCCTCACGAGCGAGTCAAAAACGTTGGCGGAGTAAATCCGGACGGGTCCAGGTGGAAGCAATCCGTCAATGCCACGATCAAAGAAATCGAAAACGGTGTATGGGAGTTCTATGTCGAAGAAGAACACAAGGCCAATGTGATCGTGGCCGTCCACAACGGGCACAAGTACATCAAGACGAGGGGGTCAGGCGGCGGCGGACAGAACGACGTAGGCGGGCGGCAGCTTCTTGCCTATGGCCTTGGCCCCGGCCGCCGTGACAACGAAGACGCGCATCGAGCCGAAATCGCGTTCGGGGTTGCGGACCATGTAGCCCTTGCCGATAAGGCGCTGTGCGACACCGATGTCTTCGCCGTTGTCATGAGCGGCGACGAAGTTGCGGCTGATCGAGTTGCCGTGTTCGAGCCCGAGCGCGCGGCGCGTGATCATCTTTTCCTGAATGCGTGAGCAGGTATTCGGTCACGGCGCTCCCCTTCAGCTGAACAAGGCGTTCTGATCCGAGTGCATTGCCTGCGGCGCGGAGCGAAGCGGTTTTGCGGGGGTGGGCTGCGGGAGATCGACGGCGGTCAGGCTGTCCTCGTGAGCCGTCATGCCGCTGACGTTCTTCCGGCGGTCGTGCCGATCTTGACGAGTTCCGAGACGCGCGGACGGATCGCCAGGACGCTTTCCTTCAGTTGCTTGGCGATCTCGTCAGCCGTCAGGCGGTAGCCGTTGAGCATCAGTTCGATGATCGCGATGCGGAGCATCGCTGCCCGGCTGACAATCTTCTCGGCGGCGTCACTCGAAGCGCCACCGCCCTTCGATCCCGGCGTGTTCAGATAATTTTGAGACATGCACAAAGCTCTCCCGTTCGCCCTGAAGGGCGTTGTTCAGATCAGCGACGTGCGGTGTGGATTTCTCGTCCCCGTCCGGCGTGAATCACGCCGGTCCCGCCGGAATCAATGGATAGTCGACGGATTATCCGTCACGCAAGAGTTTTGATAGGCATCTTGACGGACGGCCGCTGGCCCATCGTTAGCGAGCCGGAAAGAGCAGGCCGATCTCGCGCATGGAAATCGCCAACTCCATATTATCTTTTGGGGCCGGTTTCGGTTATGCGCGGAAACGTCCGCAAAACTAAACCCCTGCTTTCGATAGGGCCTGCGAGACCATTGGAGGGTATCCCCTATATATAAGATAGTAATATATAGTCGTAATATATTCTGATGAAGATATGTGTGTAGGGGATTACGTCTATGTATAGGGGCGAAACCCCGGAATCGTCAGTTGATGTTTTGCTGGATGATGGATGAGTCCGTCACTTCGACGGATGGAAGTGGATATTATCCGATGCGCAGGAAGGTCATGTCGGAGTGGGACGCCAAGGCGGCGTTCCTCAAGTGCCGGACGATGGTTGGTCCTTCGTTGGCTTCGCCAGCGCCTTGCCGTGCCATCCTAGTGAGGCAGAGGCCATCGCGCGGTATCTGCACCGGAAGAAGCTGATCTGGCTCTCGATGCGCGCTGGACACGGCAGAGTGTTCCCGGCGGCGATGCGTTCCGGTCGAGGTCGCCCGAGGGCGAGGGGAGTCGAGCAGCCGCCGTTGATTGATCCGGAACTGGCTGGCTTCCTCACCCAGGCGCATCCCACGTTCCTGAAGATCAGGCTCTTGCTCGGCCGCGATCCCGGCGGGGCATGGAACGAGCATCAGGCGCTCAAGGCCGAGATCAAGTTCGCCATCGCGGTCGAGGCGACGAACCTCATCAACCTCTGCCGCACGTTCGCCAAGGAACACCCCGCCATTCCCGTTGCCGCGCTCCGTGATGCACTCTGGCTCGATAGGCCGCACACCATGCCCATCGTCGCGCAGACGCAGCCCGATCTTGCCCCCGGCCTGGCTCAGAGCATTTCGCCTAGCAGCCGAAGGGGAGGCGGCGGCTCTCGAAGAATCTGACCGACGAAGAGCGGATGATCTCCTACATTGAAGCCGCCGGCGCATCCGGCATTGCCGCCTACGAGATCGCCAACAAGGGCAAGATCGCTCGCGACCGGGTCGCCATCATCGGCGAGATGTTCGAGAACATGGGCACCAATCGGTCGGCTGTGGTCCGCACGTCGGATCGTGGACGCAAGGGGACGCGATACTTCATGCGGAAGTACGGCCAGCCGGTGATCGGCGAGGGCGGCAGGCTACTTTACTGTCGCGACTTGGCGATCTGACAGGCGCAGAGCCTGATCGGCCGCGCGCGCCTGATTGGTTGCAAGCACCGCACGCGCTTGCGACCGCAGGGATGTGATGTGCCGATCAAAGCTCAACGAGCGAAGGTTTGGAGGGTTGATTGTCACCGCCCATGCGGACCCATAGTAGAAGTTAGCGGCACGTGACTCGGCGCTTTGTCGGAAGCGCTGTCCCTACCACGCACCGCTAACTTCACCACGGTCAGCCTCAAGCAGCGGAAGAAGCTGACGGGGTGTGGTATCATTCGGCGAACGCCCTAGCACAACTACCAGGACTGATCGTTATCCCTTGTTCATCAGTATCGGTCCTGAAGTCGCGCGAGCGCGGCTCGTCACTTTGACGGCAGGCGATGTCCTACCGCGCTCACACTGCCGGGGAAGTTAGCGGCGACGTGACCCTGAACGCCTTCCGCTCAGCAAGGAAAGCGCTGTCCCTATCACGTGCCGCTAACTTCAGTAGTCAGCCTCGGCGTCAAGAGGCCAACCACCCGGCTTTCCCGTGAGGGCTGTCACACCACGGGATAAAGCGGATTATAGCGGGAGAGGGGTCGTGGGGAGACCTACCAGGGTTAGTGCTTGCCGGTGCCCACGTGAAATCTCACAGTCTTCATCGCTCCAGGCGGCACAGTCTTCATCGCTCTAGGCGGCGCAGAGTCGGCGCTCTAGTGTTTAGCGCCGGTGCAAAGATCGCGCGGCACGTGGTTGTGTCTTGCTTTCGACCTTAATTTCCACAGCGACTGACTTCGTGACGCGCGCCTTACCTACATACTCTTGTAGCTGACCAGTTCGTGCTCTCTTGGCTGAATCGCTGTCGGGACGCACCCTATGCCAGTCGCGAGCCCAATCGCCGGATGGAGTGTAGCCATGACGAATGAGCCGGATGTTCCCTCGGACGTATTGCTCAGATCGAACTGAATGAAACGGCCGCGATCTGTATTGAGCAGATGGATGACGAAATCACGCTCGTCATTGCAAGTATTGTCGGCGTTCACTTCCAAGTGACAGTGGACCAGGCGCTTGAGCTATCTCGGGCTCTCGCTGTTTCCGCGGAGAAAGCGCGTCAGTCGCTGCTTTCAACGAGGTATCATAGCGCGTTGCCACCCCACGGCGTTGATCGATCCTGTTGAAAGATCCGCTCGACCTGGTTGCGAGCTCTCAGGAGACGATCTCCAAGGGGGCCATGGAGTGGAAAACGGGGTAGTTCTTTGAATGAAGACGTCAAACGTGTCGTAATTAACGACCTCGATAACACGCTATTCGACTGAGTTGACTTATGGCATTCACCGCATGATGGCGACGGTCAACGAAATTAGGCGGCATCAGCTTCGATGACCTGAAGCCCGAAATCAACACCTCGTGCAGCAACCCCGCCTCCGGCTCAAGTGACCAAGAACGTCCATTGGTCATGTCCTTTGTCGCAGGAGCAAAGATACCGAGTCAACAACAACAGTTCGTTCTTGACGCTCGTCAAGCAAGGCAGTGCGCCGGTCGTGAAGCTCGTCAAGGTACTCGGCAATCGAACGGTGCGTCTCCTGCCATTCGAGATGGCGGCAGTGGTGAAACGACCATTAGCGCCATCAACCGCGGGGGGGGAATGGGGCCTCTGGCGTTATGTCATCACTGAATCTCCGTCTGACCAACCAAATCAGGTAGGCACGCGACGAGCGGCTTTGGCGCTACAGTTCTTGCTGGTCCCTGGAGCTTGACGGCACCCCACGGAAGGAGCGGTGGTCAGGCGGCAAGTCTGGCCATCAAGGTTAGCCGCGTGGCAGGGACAGCGCTTCGTTTATGCGACGTCCAAGGCGCCGAGTCATGTCGCGGCCAGCTCTCCGGCAGCGCGGGCGCGGTAGGGACAGCGTCGTTTCGCATGTTTCGCGACGTCGAGTCGCGCTCGCGCGGCTTCCGGTCCGCGCGGGCGCAGCGGCCCTTCCAGCCGAGCCGATCACAAATGGAGCCAGTGCGGTAATGGCGAAGTAACAGGATGTTAGCGATTGGACGCACTACCGAGATCAAAATCGACAAGACGGCGGCCGTCATAGTTCAGCAGATGGACGATGAAATCGCCTTTTCTGAAGAACTGTTCTTCGGTAGCGGCGCCGCAAAATCTGGAAGTCTCACGTCATGCGCAAGGTATCGATTACTACCGTTCTGATGCTCGTCTCATGCAATGCTATCGCAAACGACGATTTGATGATGACAGCCAGACAGATCTTCAAACCGATCCCTTCTGCTATCCCCACCCTAAAGGACAATCCCGTGACGACCGAGAAAGCGGAGCTCGGGAAGATGCTGTTCTTCGACCCTCGTCTGTCGGCGAGTGGGATCATTAGCTGCAATACGTGCCACAATCTTGGAACCGGCGGCGTCGACGCGGGTCCAACGTCAGTTGGTCACGGTTGGCAACGGGGAGCGCGGCGGGCGCCAACCGTCTACAATTCAGTGTTCAATGTCGCGCAATTCTGGGACGGACGCGCGCCGGATCTTAAGGCACAAGCCAAGGGGCCCGTTCAGGCGAGCGCCGAAATGAATGCGACTGCGGATCACGTAACGACCACACTGAATTCGATGGAAGATTATGTTGGCAGGTTCAAGCAAGCATTCCCGCTTGATACACCGCCGGTCACCTTCGACAATTTCGCGAAAGCGCTCGAGGCTTTCGAAGCGACGCTCACGACACCAGCAGCTCCGTTCGACCGATATCTGAACGGCGATGGCAACGCGCTGGATGGCAACCAAAAGGCGGGATTGCGGCTGTTCATGGACAAAGGCTGCGCCTCCTGCCACAACGGAATCAATATTGGTGGGCAGGAGTTTTTCCCGTTCGGCGTGATTGAAAGACCAGACAGCAAACTGCTTCCCGCAGCCGACCAGGGGCGTTTCGCGGTCACGAAGGCCTTCAGCGACCGATACGTGTTCCGCGCCGCCCCTTTGCGCAACGTAGCCTTGCGAGCTCCCTACTTCCATTCGGGTCAGGTTTGGACGCTCCAGGAAGCCGTCGGCATTATGAGTGAGGTCCAGCTCGGCGCCGAGCTCACCGAGAAGGAGACGAACGATATCGTTGCGTTTCTTAATTCACTGAGCGGCCGTTTGCCGAAGATCGAATATCCGATACTGCCAACGCGCACAAAGGAGACGCCGCCACCGTCCTTAGACAGATAGTGCCCTTGTTCACTATCCTGGGTGTTCTACGGTTTAGTTGCGGCGACGCAGCTCCGCTTTGTAGCTGCCGCAAGCCGGAGCGCGTTCAGGCTCATCGAACCGATCTCTGAGGATCGCACTGCTCCCTGTGTCAAGTGACGTCCGGATTTAACCCCGTAGCGACATGAAGAAGTGACCCCCTTGTTGTTTTGGCGGATGTGGAGCAAGCCGCTCGCGGAGCGCGCCCCCATAGCGCCGTAGCGAGCGAGCGGCTTGCTTCACGACGTTTTCTCCGATTTAGCTTCTTGCGCCGCGGCCTTCTGCAAAAGCCCGCTACGACGCTTTTCCTTCAAGCGGTAGCTGTCGCCGCGGATTGTGATCACGTGACTGTGGTGTAACAGGCGATCAAGGATCGCGGTGGCGACCACAGGGTCGCCGAAGACTGAGCCCCACTCGCCGACGCTGCGGTTGCTGGTGAGCAGGATCGCGCCTCTCTCGTAACGGCGGCTGACGAGCTGGACGAAAGAGATGTGCGGCATTGGGCTCAAAGGGCAGATAGCCGAGTTCGTCGATGATCAGGAGCTTTGGCTTGGCAAATTGCGCGAGCCTCTCGTCAAGCCTGCCTTCGCTGTGTCCTTTGGCAAGTTGCGCAACGACCGTCGTGGCTGCGACGAACTGCACGGAATGCCCAGTCAGGATCGCTTCACGCCCCAGCGCGACCGCCAGGTGCGTCTTGCCAACGCCAGGCGGCCCAAGCAGCAGCACGTTCTCGCCATTGGCAATCCAGCGCGCGCCAGCAAGCTCACGTACCTGCTTGGGGTCTAGCGACGGCTGGGCCGAGAAGTCGAAGCCGGAGAGATCGCGAACGAACGGGAAGCGAGCGAGTTTGAGGGTCATCTCGATGCGCCGCTCGTCCTTGCGGGCGATCTCGCGCTCGCACAGTAGCACCAGGGTCTCGCGCAGGCTCAGCTCTTGTCGGCCGGCCTCGTCCAATAGCCCATCCAACTGGTCGCGGACGGCGGTCAGCTTCAGGCGGGTCAGCATATCGCTCAGGCGATCGGAGACAGCGGCGCGCATCAGAAGCTCCCCCCGACGATTGCCTCATACTCGCCGAGCGGCCGCAGCAGCGCCGGCGGCACAACGGACGATCCTGCGAGCGCGCCAGCGCGGTTCGATCCAGTCAGGCCCGCAAAATGCTCGGGGTCGACGACGCGGCGGCGACGACCGGCACAAATCGGATGGACGGCCACCTCATGGATCCCATGGTGGATGCGCACGAGCCGGGAGAGCGTGAGGTCGTCAGGGCGATCAGTCTTAAGCGTGCAGTGGTGCTGATCGCCAATCCGGCCCGTTGTCGTGCGGCGGCTGCCGCTGATCGTAAGCTGGCCGAACGCCTTTTGTCTGCGGCCTGAACGTCTTCATTGTTCTTGACGGCAAGTGGCCCACGCGGGCCGCGTTTCGTTGGGTGAATTGCTACGCGGTCTCGTCAGCTTTCAGTCAGCTGGCCCCGGTACAAAACGGTTGGGTTTAGCGAGGGCGGCAGCCCGCTAAACTCATCGGCAGCGTGGGTGTGGCAGGATACGGGCCTTGATGCCTCCATGGCTAACCGGCTCCGAGCCGCGCCCTCGCTGCTTCCGACTGGTGGGCAGGGATCAAGTAGTTAGGCTCGTCCTCCGACGACGATGACCTCCCGGCCAGCTTCCTCCGCTGCTATGAGGCTGGCCGTGTGGGAGTTGGCTGCTCGTGGCAGGGACAGCGCTTCCTCCGTGTATGCGTTGGGGATAAGCGCCGAGTCACGTTGCCGCAAACGTCAAAGGGTGGTGCGGGCGGGGATAGGGACAGTGTCTGATTCCAACGCAACCGAACAGCGCCGAGTCTCCGCACTGCCTGCGACCCCAAGTCACCCTTACCTGTCTTGGTAGTTGAACACGAGAAGCATGATGCTGCGCCCGCCATGCCTTCGGAGCGGCGCGGCGAGGCTCTCGTCGGTGCCCCGCTGACGTTCAGCCGTGATGAGTAATTGAAGTCGTTCAGCTGCGGCTAGCAGCTCCGGGTCGGGGTGGATCGTTTCGCTCGGCTTAGGCTCGGGCGCGATGGCGCGCTCGCAAGCCCTCAGCCAGGCCGGCAAAGACCGGGCCACGGTTCGTAGTTCATTGTGGCAGGTCTCTCTTGACGGGATTGGCGATGGGCCAGTGAGGCTCCGGACCTCTCAAGCACAGAGCCTCACCACGGAAAGGAGGACAACGCACTGGCCGCAACAGCGCGATCCCACCCTAGGCAGACTCGCCGCCACTAATTCTGCGATTTCCCGGTAAACCGTTTAGGCTGAACGACTGCCCGGCCGAACGACTGAACAACTGAGCGCCTTAAAGCTCCGAGAGCGACTCGCCCGCCCGACTAAACGGGTTTTGAGCTGCTGCCGGTTTGATGGACACCGAGATTAGGTGTTTCATGAAGCCGGAGGTGCACGGAAGTTCAGTCGCGAGTTCAAGATCGAGGCGGTCAAACTGGTTAGGGAGCGTGGGGTGTCGGTGGCGCAGGCCGGGCGCGACCTGGATGTTCATGAGAACGTTCTGCGCAAATGGGTGAAAGAGTTCGGCTCCGATCCGGTGCAGGCCTTTCCCGGCCACGGGCAGATGAAGCCGGAGCAGCAGGAGATCGAGCGGTTGCGCCGTGAGGTCGCCAAGTTGAAGGCCGAGCGGGACATCCTAAAAAAGGCCGCAGCCTTCTTCGCGAAGGAAGCGACATGAAGTTCGTCTTCATCGCGAAGCACCGGGCGATCTGGCCGGTGGCATGGCTATGCGATGCGCTGGGGGTGTCGCGGTCGGGCTTCCATGCCTGGCTGAATCGTTCGCCCAGCGCCAGATCCCGCAGCGACGAAGAGCTCGGCGGCAAGGTGAAGGCCAGCTTCATGGCGAGCGACCGCACCTATGGTGCGCGCCGGGTGTGGCGTGATCTGCTCGCCGATGGGGCGGACTGTGGCCTGCACCAAATCGAACGGATGATGCGCCTGCAAGGCTTGCGGGCGCGGCCGCGACGCCGGCGCTTGCCGAAGGACAGCGGCGATCGACAGCTCGAGACCGGGCCGGCGAACCTCCTTGACCGGCAGTTCGCCGCCGAGCGGCCGAACCAGAAGTGGATCGCCGACTTTACGTATCTCTGGACGGCCGAGGGCTGGCTCTACGTCGCAGCGGTGATCGACCTGTTCTCACGCCGGGTGGTGGGTTGGTCGATGAGCGCCGCCATGACAGCTCAGTTGGTAACCGATGCCCTGCTGATGGCCGTCTGGCGACGCGGCAAGCCGGACGCCCTGTTGCACCACTCCGACCAGGGCAGTCAGTACACCAGCGAGCAGTTCCAGCGTTTGATGGCCGACCACGGCATTCTCTGCAGCATGAGCCGTTCCGGCAACGTCTGGGACAACGCAGCGATGGAGAGCTTCTTCTCGTCGCTCAAGACCGAACGGACCGCCAACAAGATCTACCGAACCAGAGACGAGGCACGAGCCGATGTGTTCGACTACATCGAAAGATTTTACAACATGATCCGCAGGCACTCGACCATCGGCTATCTCAGCCCGGTTCAGTTCGAGCGCAAGGTGGGATTAGCTTAACCTGGTGTCCATCAAACCGGCAGCAGCTCATTTGGCCTAGAAGGCTCTTAGTTTGAGCGCGGTTGCTTGAGAGAAGGGCCGAGGCATGCGAGAGGCCGACTGCAGCCTCTAAAGCCCGTTCAGGCTATGCTCTGGTCAGTAAAAACGCGCTGCCCGCTCACCAGCTCGCGCGTAAGCCATTCCAAACGAAGCTCGGCTTCTAAAGCGCCGTTGCCTTCGCAGATGGCCGCCGCGACGACTTCAATTTGATCTTCAATAAGCTCCCGGAGGATTTGGATGCGAGGTTCCATTGTGCTGCTCTCCGGGTGAGAGAAAGTCGCCTACCATCTTACGCTCTAAGTTTCCGGCTGGCACCCTGCCAGAAATGGTCGGCTGCCATCACGTTGAAGGTCGCGGCGCACGCCCTGACCTCCGCTCCCACCTTGCTCATTCAAGCGGAGGACCAGGACTACCGGCTTTCAAGTCGATCAGGGGCTTTTAAGTCGGACAGGCAGTAATTTTCTTCTCTCGAGCATACGGGTAAGGACACCACAGCCGGTCGCGCGGCAGCTACGTTATCTATGTGGACGTCGCCTTCGAACTTGAGCTTATGACGCACGAAACGGCCCAAAAAGAAGAAGCTCAGGATTGAGATGAAGCCCGGCTCAATCGCGGTCCTCTCGGACAAAATGCGCGAGGGCGCAAAGGCGGCGTGCATTTGTTCGAGCTGGAACTTGTGGAGCTAGGGCTCAACAAACCGTGTTGCCACTTCAGTCGTGGCGCGGTCCCTGTCGAGCCGTCTTCGGCCGGTGAGGCGTTCGGTGATGTGTCGTCGGATGCTGGACGCGACCATGTTCGGCTCCGCGCGGGAGTTCGCGGCCTAGCTTGGCCTGACGCCTAAGCGGAATTCCACCGGCGGGACGGACCGGCTAGATCGGATTACGAAACAGGGCGATTCCGATCTCAGGTACTGGCTTGACATCGGAACACGCAACGTTGTTCGGTATCCAAGGGCCCGGTCCTGGGCCGGAGGTGGCGGTATCGAAGCCCTGCTTGAACGGCGTCGGCCCATGGTCGTCGCCGTTGCCAACAAGTTGGCCACGGATCGTCTGAGCGATGATGACGATTGGGGAATTCTATGGGCCTAAGCTCGCGGCCTGACCCTTCAGCGTATCTTGACCACCTTACGTTGTGATGGCAAATGACAGCATGATGGACACCGGCGGAGCTGGACATCGAGCAAGCTCGAAGAGCTTTAGGCGCAACAAGCGCGACCCGTAGATGAGACCTCGCCGCGATCTCCATCAGGGTCAGCGGCCATGGCATCGGTCGCATTAACAAGCCTTATACATGAACGCACCCGAACGGTATCCAAAGTGCTGCTTAAATCCCCTGCATCAGCGGGCTCCACGCTTGCCCGTGGTGAGCCGTTCCTTGCCATAAAGTCCGCAGATCCGGTTGATCCCCGACGGTTCGCCCTCCCGCCGCAGCAAGACGAATAGCCAGCGGTATCCGAAGCGCCGCCGCTCGTTGGCGAGATCGCGCAGTCGACCACGGAGAGCCACGTCCGGAGGAAGCTATAGCGGAGATCTTTCCATCAGCGCTGCGATCGAACAGGCCTGCCGGTTCCGACAGGCTCATGACAGCCCGAAGATGCGCGACCGCAACCAGCTTGGCGGCGGGCCCCAGCATTGTTTTGAAAGAAGCTCGAGAAGGGTGGCCGCCCAAAGACTCTCGATGCAATGAAGGGTGTAGTCACGTCGTGTGCCCAGGCGGACTTGGCCATTTGCCGGCGCACAAAGGTTGGAGACACCGATTTCGATCGGCTTTAGCGTCTGCGCCGCATGTACCGTCGCTGTCGGCTTCTCGGTTCCGGCGGTCAGGAGGCCATTGCTTAGCTTGCAATTTTCTGCGGTTGTGCAGTGGCGAGCGGCGCGCGTGCGTCGAACTGCGCCCGCTGGATTACCCACCAGCCATGCTGCATGTTTCGCGGGATCGTGAGCAACTTTTCAACGGCTCAGCCCGCTTCGGCCGACAACTCAACCGGCTTAGGAACTGCCTCGTCAGTGAACGAAGGCCGATGCCCACCCAGAGATTGTCGATGCGCCGGATCAAAGGGGTTCTCCGCCTAAAACATGTTCAAGGCTTGCCGGAGCGAGCCATCGCGCACACCCTGGGCATCAGCAACGGCGCTGCGCACAGCTATGTGCGCTGAGCCGGGCGGCCGGGCTGAACTGGCCGTTGCCGGCCGGAATGATTGACGAAGACCTGGAGCTGCTGCTTTTCCCTGCGCCGAGGCCTGCATCGCAGAGCTTACAGCGGTACGTTCCCGACTGGGGCTATGTCGACAAGGAGCTGCGCCGGCGCAACGTGACCCGCCCGGCTGCTGTGGGATGAGTATCGCGCCACCCATCCCGATGGATTCGGCTACACATGGTTCTGCACGACCTACGAGGCCTGGAAGGGGCGAGCCCGGCCTTCGATGCGGCAGACCCATCTGGGCGGCGAGAAGGTTTTCGTGGATTTCGCCGGCGACACCATCGACGTTATCGACCCCTCAAGTGGGGGGGAAGTACAGTCGATGAAGCTGTTCGTCGCGGCGATGGGTGCGTCCAACTATACCTACGCCGAGGCCTGCCAAGCGAGGGGCTCGCCGACTGGGTCTGGGTCCACATCAACCTCTTCGCCTTCCTCAGCGGCGCGCCGACATTCGTGGTCTGCGACAACCTCAAGGCCGCCGTCCCCAATCCGACCGCCACGATCTCGGCCTCAACCGACCTATGCGGAGATGGAAGGCCATTACAGCGCGGCCATTCTCGCAGCCTGGCCGCGGCGCCGAAAAGATAAGGCAAAAGTCGAAGTTGCGGTGCAAGTCGCCCAAAGATGGATTCTGGCGCGGCTACGCAACCAACGCTTCTTTTCATTAGCGGAGCTAAACGCAGCCATCAAAATGCTCGTCGTCGAACTCAATGCCCGGCAGATGCGCGACTTCGGCGCCAGCCGCGCCGAACTGTTCGCTGAACTCGACAAGCCCCAAGCTCATAGAGCTGCCGGACCAGGCTTACGCTTTCGCGCACTGGAAGCGATGCCGGGTCGGCCCCGACTATCATATCGAGATCGATGGACACTGGTATTCCACGCCATATCGGCTCATCCGTGAGCTCGTCGATGCGCGCATTGACGAAGGACGGTCGAGATCTTCCACAAGGGCAGCAGGATCGCCAGCCACGCTCGCGCGCCCAACCGGCGCGGCCACACCACCATCACCGACCACATGCCCAGCGCCCATCTGCGCTACGGCCAATGGACGCCCGCCGGTGTGATCGCCGCCGGCGAGCGGATCGGCCCGCCTTCTTCCAGGCCGTGATCGCCACCCGGCCGCATCCCGAGCAAGGCTTTCGCACCTGCCTCGGCATTCTGTCGTTGGTCAAAAGCTACAGCGCCGAGCGTGTCGACGCAGCCTGTCGGCGCGGCATTCTGATCAAGGCGCGATCCGTCGCCTCGATCCGCTCCATCCTCCAGAACGGCCTGGATCGCACCTTTCTCGACGAACCCTCCGAACACCAACCCCTGCGCCACGGCAACATCCGCGGCCGGGATTATTTCCACTGAAGCCAAGGAGACTTGTATGCTCAACCATCCCACCCACGAACGCCTGATCGAGCTCGGCTTGAGCGGCATGGCCAAGGCCTTTGAGGAGCAGCGACGATCGCCTGATCTCGAGGCCTTGCCGTTCGAAGATCGCATCCGCCTGCTGGTCGACCGGGAAGCCGCGGAACGCGACACCAGGCGGCTCACCACGCGCCTCAAGCTGGCCGCGCTCCGCCAGAATGCCTGCGTGGAGGACGTCGATTTGCGCACGCCGCGGGTATCGACCGGGCCCTCTTCGCCAAGCTCGTCAGTGGCAACTGGATCGATCGGCACGAGAATTTGCTCCTAACCGGAGCGACCGGATTGGGCAAAAGTTGGTTAGCCTGTGCCCTCGGCCACAAGGCCTGCCGCGACAATCGCTCGGTTCTCTATCATCGCGTTCCAAGATTGTTCGAAGCGTTGGCGCTCGCGCGGGGCGATGGACGCTATGCCCGCTTGCTCAAAACCCTTGGCCGCGCCCAGCTTCTGATTTTGGACGATTATCGGTGCTCACCGCCGCCGAGCGGCGCGATCTACTGGAAGTCCTCGAGGACCGCCATGGCCGCGCCTCCACCATCGTAACCCGCCAACTCCCTGTGGACACATGGCACGAAGTTATCGGAGACAGCCGACGCCGTCCTAGATCGCCTCGTCCATAACGCTCACCGCCTCCAGCTTGCCGGCGAAAGCATGCGAAAACGCAACGCCAAAACCGTCACCCTTGACGAGCAGCCAGAACGCTGACTCTATCACCGCCTCGGCCGGAGCGGGCTGCTCACGATCGTCTGAATTCGGCGCTCATGATCGCGCGAAATCCCTGCTCACTCATCAGTGAAATGCAGTCATGCCAAGCGTAGATCGGCCTATGAATACAACATCCCCGCGAAGAGGGCCGAGGAACGAGCACGCGTGGAATGCGCCGAGAAGGAGTATACGAGGTTCACGTCCCGGTGGCGGGCAAAGCCGCGATCCCGACAAAGCAAGGCTTCTGCGACATAGGGCTTGTTTACGATATCCGTGTCAGTCGTCTTGCCGGGCCGCTATAATTCAGTGTGACGCCCCACTGGTAGGCCAGAGGTCAAGATCGCGAGACACGAACTCGCTGCCTTGATCGACGCGGATCGTTGCCGGTAAGCCCACTTCCTTGCAGGCCCCTTCCAGCACCTCCCACGACGTCGGTGCCGCGGAAGGTGAACCGCGGCGCCAGCGCCGGCGAGAAGCGCGAGAAGGTATCGACCATTATGAGCACGCGAAGCTTGTGTCCGCTCGCCAACTGGTCATGGACGACGTTCGTCGCCTTCATGGAGAAGCGCAATGCCAGGATCATCACCAAGAAGCTGGCAATGGAAATGGGCAACGCTGCCGCCCGATCGTCATGCATCCTGGGCGCTGCGATTGAGCGACGTGCGCGGGTTCGCGCGCTGTCGCTAACTTCGATCCGAGAACGAAGGTGTCGCCCCTCGACATCAGCCCGGGCGTCCACCGCGCCAAGCCCTATGTCTCTAGCGACGCGGAGATCGATGCGTTGTTGACGGCAGCGCTGGCTCTGGCGCCAGCGGACGGGCTGCGCCGATGGAGCTACCATACCTTGTCCGGCTGCAGGCATGCGTATATCCGAGGCGATGGCCTGGAGCGTGATGACGTTGACCTCGACGCCGGCGTGCTGACGGTCCGGCTGACCAAGTTCGGCAAGTCGCCGTTCGTGCCATTGCATCCGACGACGAGAACTGGGCTGCGCCACTACGTTAACCGGCGCGAGCGCGGCAAGCGAACCCGCTCCAGCCGAACGACCGCCTACTCGCCTTCCTCGAGTCGCTCTTAACGGCAAGACTATGCCGAATGGAATGAGGCTGCCCTGTTCGGCATAGTTCGGCGGGCGGCATAAACCTGCAAGCTGGGCGACGTCGATCCGCTTGCGTGGGCCTATTGCCGTCACGACCTCAAAGCTGTGGCCTGAGAACAACGCTTACCGATCAACCGCACCTCCGAGCGGTTCTCCGAGCAGTTACGGTTCGCGCGGTGCCGGTCGTTTTCGACTGCCTCGGCCTCGACGAGTTCATGGTGGTCTGTCGCGCCGGAGGTGCGGTGTTGGAATTGTCGCCACGTTGCTGCGCGCGGACCAGGCGCCGCTGGCACGGCACTGACCAAGCGGCGACTTCCAACCGACGCGACGACGCACGTGCCCACGGCTGCTCGGCAGCGGTGGAGGGACACTTGCGCAGCATAGCCGTTGGCGTAGGCGCCGCGACCAGAGGTCGTTCGGCGCCATCGGCACCGTCATCGGCGCCCGGGTCCCAATCGCTCGCTTGCGACCGCCACGGCGACGAACCGGAAGCCTCTCTTCCCGGTAGAGCCGGAACAGCCGCCTCCGCTTCGGCTATCGCGTCTGCCGATGTGCTTTAGGTCGCCTGCCGTTCGCTCATCCCGAAGGCGTCTAGGAGATGGGCGACAGCTTTCCGCTGGGCCGCGGGCGTCACCATTTCTTTCCCACGAGTTCTTTCCCAGGAGGTCCTTCAAGGCTGCGTTGTCCAGCATGGTGTCGGCGAGGAGCTGCTTCAGCTTCGTGTTCTCGTCCTCCAGCGTCCTCAGCCGCTTGGCCTCGGAGACATCCATCCCGCCGAACTTGGCCCTCCATTTGTAGATGCTGGCGTCGCTGACGCCATACTTGCGGCACAGACCGGCGACCGAAACGCCGGCCTCGTGCTACTTCAAAATCCCGATGATCTGCTCTTCCGAAAGGCGGCTGCGCTTCATGCTCTGTTCTTGTCGTGGGCCAGAGCGAACTTCACACTGGATTAAGCCCGTGGGGCAAGGTCACTTAGCTCAATATTCCGTCTTCAGACCGGATCAAACGCGCCGCTTGTCACTACACAACCGCAGAGAATTTCGAGCTCAGCGATGGACTCCTGAAACAGCAGAATTGGGGACGCACAGAGGGTTCATGCGGCGCCTAGCGGCGGCAGCCGCTAAGCAGTTCGATATTGGTCTCTCCAACGTATATGCGCCGGAAAGTGGCCGAGTCCGCCTGGGCACACAACCTGATCACACCACATTAGCGCTGTTGGATCACCGTTCCAATGTTCTGAGGACGGAAGCCCCAACGGATGTCGCGCTTCTTCCTCGCAGCCAACGCTACCAGATAAGACAGGTACAACATGTTGATGGTTGTGGTACCTCTGGTGCTCGAAAACCTGCAGCGAACCACCCAGCTCCTAGCAATCTTTTCGGGAGATATGCAATGCCAGAGACCTTAGGCGAAGACGGAAAACGCGAACGGCGACCACGTGGAGGGCCCGAACTGGCCGAGGCATCGCGCCCTGGAGCCGGTGGCCCCACGGATGATACTGGAGAAAGCACCGCAGCTGCATCGCGCATTTCATTTACGGTTCCGGAATGGCAAAAATCCATCGAAGCGACAGCAAACCTGTTCGCCGCGTCGCTCCGCGACGCGCTAAAGCTGGCTGCTTCCTCTTTGCACGATCAGGCCACCTTCATGAAGACTCTCGCGGACTCTAAAACTCCCTCTGAGCTACTGAAGTGCCACCTGGATTTTGCGGAGCAATCCTGCTCGAAATTGTTTGGCGAAGGCTGGAAGATGTTGGATCGTCTCAGGCACAGCCATCGGTCTTCGGTAAGTTAAGAGGCGCAAGGCGTGAAATAGGCTGACGGCGCGCAAATCATCCGGCGTGTGGCACGTACACGCCGTTTAGAATTAAGCGGGAAAACGAAGAACGATTCCGCCCTTGCTCCGTTTGCCTTTCCCCAGCGACCAGGCTGATCAGTGAGGCTGGTCGAACTTTCGCCGAAAGTAGTGCGAAAGAGAAAGTGACAGTTCGACGCCTTTAAAATTGTGGACCCCGACGTATCAGTGACCCCGGTATCGGACACGCCAGCGTCATCCTGCATTGGTCCGAAGTTCGGCGGGACCACCAGGGACGGATAGTGCCGAGCATCAGTTTTCAGACCAAGGCGAACAAATTTGACGCACACGAAGCGCCTGCAGACCCTCCAATTCTCGATTCAGCACGACCCTTGCTCGGTTCTGGGCAGCATCACCGAATGTTCCAGATGCGGTGAGTTAGGGGCGGGCTCGTTGCGGCTAGCGCCTGGTGCGCCCCGCCGGTTTGCTGTGAGGCGAGGTGAATCAGATCAGGATTCTCAACTGGTGGCGCTCATTCGCTCGCGCTCGTCGCCGTCATGTCGGACGACGGCACCAAGAAGGCAGGTAAGTAGCACAGCATCAGCCTCACCTAAGCGGGAGAGCAGATGGCCAATCCACGAGTTCCGCGTTCGAGACGAGTTAACGGCGGAAAGTGCACCCGCAGCTCCGGAGCAGCAGGCGGCGATCTCAGCTCGCAAGATATTGGAAGCAGAGATGCGCACTGGAACGGTGGTATCGTACAACGCTGAAAAGGGCTGGGGGTTCATTCTCCTGACGATGCCGACCAGGAGGATTTGTTCGTGCACATATCGGACCTTCGCGACTGCGCAGGGTCTGATCTGGTGTCGGTCACGCGCGTGACTTTCGAAATTCGCTTCAATCAACAGCGCTCGAAGTACAGAGCCGTCCAGGTCAGGCTGATCGATTGAAAGATCGCGTATCCTACTGCGGGCGTGCGCATTACATATCATTCATAGCGCAAAGGCAATAATGGACGATGCATAGGCTCATCTGATCAGAAACCAAGTCGTGGACGTTTACGACGGAGATCGCGCTCGGAAGCGCGACGTTAAGCTGATTGATATGGATGGTCGTCAGCCATCTTTCTGGCCAGCGCGACCTTTGCACGCTTGCTTCCTTGCCGGTGGGCAACACGCACCGCCCAGGCCTTCATCGGAGACCATCGGGTTGATCGCCTGAGAACAACGTTGGCAGCTTCGAACAGGGCGTAAGCATCCGGTGAGGCTTTGAATTACCCATAACTTTGACTACTCGGGATGATCCGCTGATCGGCGAAATCTTGAATCGAAAGAATCACTTGTGATTCCTTGCTGAGCACCTGATTCGCGAGGGGGTGCTCTATGGGGCTGACGTTAAGGGATCGATCGGCAAAAGGCCGCTTGCGGTCCTTGGAAGGTGAATGTTGGATTGATCGAGAGAGTAGTGGATGCGAGTTTAGGGACGAGCGGCTTGGCGACAATTCCGCAAACTGCTCACGCAGATTGGACGCCCCATGGGACAACGCATTCCGCTCGTCTGCCAGGATTGGGCGAATACCAAGGCCGCCTACCGCTTCTTCTCTAATGACCGGGTCAGCGAAGCGGACATTCTGGCCGGCCATTTCCAATTGACAAGTGATCGCGCCGCCGCAGAAGCGATCGGCATCACCAAGAGCATAAACAGTGGACGGGATAAGGCGGGCCGCCTCAGATCGCACACGGTTTGCGGCATCCTGATTCATTCGAGCCTCGCAGTTACAATCGAGGGTGTGCCACTGGGGTTGGCGGCCGTTAAGTTCTGGACCCGGAAGACATTCGAGGGGACGGCAGCGCTTAAAATGAAGATCAACCGACCCGGATTCCCATCGAGAGAAAGGAAAGCGTTCGGGGGTTGGAAAATCTCAAGCAGTCTCGCCACTCTTGGATCATCCGGGACGATGCATCCGTATTGCTGATCGCCCGGCCTTAAACGAGACGTTAGTAACGCCGCGACCGTTGTCGTAGGCATGACCAATGCTCTCGGAAGAGAGCTGGCCAGCGGAGGGCTTGAAATCGTGAGCATGAGATGCTTGCCGCTCTTCTAGTGCGGCCCACAGTCTAGCTAGAGGGATGAGGTCGGCTCGCAACCGCGCTACGTCAGAGATCGCCCTCGCGACCGTCTCAAAGAGCATATTGAGCTGAAGCAGAAGCGTATTGAATAGCACCATATCGCCGATCGTGACCGCGCCGATTCTCCTGCCTGGCGCGCAGATCGCCGCGATCCGCGAGGCTTCCCAATTTAGGCAGCTTCGATTGTGCGTCTAAGGTGCCCGTTGACATCAGCGGCAGGAGTGGAAAGCCCCACCTGGTCACCGGGCGCGCTATTCTCTAGACATCAACGTCGATGGTAATGTCACCGCGCGGGAGAAGCACGGCACAGCCCGTTGCCCGATGTCCGCTACGTCAGACAGCGTCCCACCTCAACTCAGGTACTCATTCATCAGTTCACCAAGCTCGGTTGGGCTAATCTGTTTCAGAATATGTTGGGGTAGGAACGCCGGTCCTGGGATCTCAATTTCCTTGCCGTCACGTAGTCTACCCTTGGCTGCTAGCGATTGCTGATATCATAGGTCAATTGAATACCTCGGGCACGCCGCGTTCAATCTGAGGAGGATATAGACGGCTTCCATCGCCGTCTGACCGAGTATTTCAGCCAGTAGAACCGAACGGAACAGATCCCAGAGGCACTCGAAATGTTCCTCCATCTCTGGATCACCTCGGATGACGACCCCTCTTTCCGGGTCCCAACTACCGTCCAACGCCCCACCCGGAAGGTTCAGCGCTCGAGAAGGTAATGCGATCGGCCACGCATATGCTCGTCGGGGATCATGAACGCCGCGCCGGAGAGTGCCGCCAAGCTCGAACCAACGAACCACGGCGTCTTGCTGTCCACACCAGCGGGCTTGCCCGGGCGAGCAAAGGATCAGATCTCGTTTATGTGACAGTAGTCAGAAGATGCTTTCGGGAGCCTGACACTTGTACGGGACGCCGATCGTCAGACCGCCATCGACGACGATTTCGGAGCCCGTAAGATAAGAGGACTCGTCACTGAGCAGGAACAAAACTGCCTGCGACACTTCCGGCGGTTCGGCTGCCCGCCCAAGCGGAATGGGAAAACTGGAAGAATCGAAGTCCTTTGTCATCCAAGTGTTGATTAACCCCGGATGGACTGAGTTTATGCGAACCCCAGACGCAGCGGCCTCCAAAGCAGCGGACTTGGTTATGCCCCGCACACCGAACTTGGAAGCAACGTAGGCGTGAAGCCCTGCACTACCCCTCAGCCCCTCGACCGACGAGATGTTGACGATCGAGCCTCCGCCCGCGCGGCGCATGGCGGGCAGGGCAGTCTGCATTCCCAAAAATACACCGGTGAGATTGACAGCAAGGGTCTTCGTCCACTGCTCGAGTGGAAACTGCTCGATAGGAGCAATACTGGCTATGCCCGCATTGTTGACGAGGCCATGCAGCGCGCCAAAGTTGCTCTCCGCAGCCGCGATCGCTCGGCGCCATTCCTCTGGCTGAGCGACGTCTTGACGCACATAGATCGCGGATGTGCCAAGGCCGGCCGCGAATGCCTCTCCTTCTTTACGAAGAATATCGGTGATCACGACTTTAGCTCCCTCCGCTACCAGCAGGCGCGCATGAGCGGCCCCCATCCCTCGAGCCCCGCCGGTCACCAGAATGACCTTTTCGCTGAGACGTCCCATAATTTTGCTTCCTCGATCAGTGTGGTGGCGCAAGGTCTTGCGACATCCACTATGTCAATTAGCCCTGTTCGATCTGCTGTGTCCCGCTGCAATGCCCAACGGCTGTGCGTAGTGGCCGCGCAACTCGCCGCGAAAACCAACTCGATAACGATTTCACGTCGTGGACACGCGTCCGCCGCTCAGGCGTTATCGTCGGAGTGTTGAATTAGCATCGCGACATTGGGCCACCTTGTTGAGCCCGACAATTCACGACCGAGTTTCCTCCGGAAGATGGGCGTGAACTGCACGCGAGGCAATGCCGGTTCCGCACAGGCGCACGTACTGAGCTGTTCGAGGCTGGCCGCGGGAGTAGGGCGCAGAACGCATAAAGCTCTCCGAGCCTTGCGAATTGGAGTATCCACTCTGTGCAATCCGCGCGCCGAGACTCTGATACGAACGCAAACTCACGCGACTCTTGCAGAGTTGCTGGAGCTGTTACGACCTTTTCGCGCGACCTGGGTATCCGCTAGCATGCTTTTCGGGCCATGCACAGCGATAGCGCTTCGACTTATCAAGACTTATCGAGCCACACACAGCTTTGATAGCCATGCGAGCTCCTCATCCGTTTATCTCCCGCTTGATCATGTCGGACTCTCGACACTCCGCGTCGCCAATCAAACAAGCGGGAAGGCAACAGAAGAAGCGGCGAAAGTTGTCGAAGGCCTTCTCTCGTACTCCAACTCGGCATCTGCAGCCGAGCGAGTCTTATAACACCCAATGAGGCGCTTGGCATCGATCGCAGACGACAGATAGAGAGGCCTATCGAGTTATCGTCATCCTCGGTGAGCACGCTTCGCCGGAATGAACGCACAATCGTCAAGCTCATTCTGCAGCACAGAATCGAAGTGCAACGCGCAGAACTGGACGCGTCGGGGGCAAGACGATCGCGATCACTGGATCTATGAGCCGACGGATCACCGAGCCGCACTGGAAGTTGCACATCACAGTCTCTTCAGGATGCTCAACAACCGAGTAGTCTTGGTGAGATGAGTTAGCTGAATGTTCGATTGCGCCTAAACACTTCAAGAGCGAGGAGGAATGCGATGCCCGACGTGAAAGGTATTTCGCTTGATGCGCATCTCTACCTTGGGAGCAAAGACCGTGGCAGCGCGTTTCTCGGGTACCGAGCCATAAACCTTGTATTCAGCGTGGGGCACGAGGTGTCCTCTCTATTACCGAAGGGATTAGTACCGTAGCAAACCCTGCAATCGCCCTTGTGCCGGTCGCGAGCTATCCCTCAAGCACTGTGGGGCCGTACTTGGAGTGCTCTTCAGGAATTCAAGTTCGTGATCCCGGCGGTGAGGCCGGCTTTTTAATTCTTACCTACGTGACAACGAATGATGCAGCGCTCGCCTCGGGACGAGAGGTTCTTGGTGCTCCAAAAAAGTTGGCGTACATTACCGGTTAGAGACGGTGGTCTAATTCAGGGTACGCTCGAGCGTCCAGCGGGCAAGCGTCTGCCGACCCTTACCGCTCAACCAGACCAGCGCGTGAGCTCGAGTTCGCAACAGATGATTTCGGCGCGGACGTATTTCTACTTGGTTTCGGCATCTGCCCCCCTATCAATAAGCGGGATGGGCGCAGTGACGCAACTCGTCAAACGGTGCACCGCGCGAATGTTGCCACGCGACGAGCTTGGCGAAGAAGTTTACTGGACCCACCTTCCTAACTTACGACTCCCCCTCGATTGTCGATCCCGTGCACAATTTGGCACTTGGCGAACGCGTGCTCGGCACATACGAGGAGCATGACGCCAAGCTCCAGGCCATTGATATCCTTTCGGAAACGGCAAATCCAGGAAAACAGCGGTCCATAAAGCTTCAGGAGTTCATCCAATCCTGAGTTCTGCCCCGGGCTCTCGGCGTGCCCACTGAACCTCCTCCGAATGAGTGGACACCTGTAGTAGGCTCATTGAGCCCGGAGGTGTCGAATGGAACGTCAACGTCGGTCCTTTACGGAAGAGTACAAGCACCAAACCGTTGATCGCGGAATGGAGGCGGGTTCGGTTGTACAACAAGACTCAAGAACGCCCACAAAACCGTTTTTCGCGAGGTTCTTTATCGATTTCATCCCTGGTTTGGTCGCCGAGTTTGCGTTCATGGAACGGTCGGGAAGGCTGATGATGTCACTTTCCGCTGCTCTCTGGATGGATCGCAAGCGGATCGATGGTTGGAGGTTCCAGCATGGATGTTCGATCGGGCAGCATGCCCTGACGCCGAGCTTTTGGCAGCTCAGCCGTTTGTCAGCATCGATGCACTTGCGGCGCTCTCTGCGCTTCTCGATCTGGCGTTGAAGGGTCGAACGTCATCAGCTGCCCTGCTTTCTGGCGCATCCAGAGTCTCTCACGACCAGAATCGGGGAGCGACTCATGTCACGCCAGACGGCAATGCCAGGGAGCGGATACCGACACAATCGACAACCGCGGCCGCAGCCGCAGCCGCAGCCGCAGCCGCAGCCGCAGCCGCAGATGGATCTGTTCGGGAGTGGCCTGTCAAACGGCGCCATCGGCGCGCCCGCATGGCTGGAGTTGCCGGCGGAAGCCCGGGCGGCCCTCACGAGCCTGATGACGCAGTTGATCCTCGACCATGCTGCGAGGACAGCAACGCTGCCCGCGAAGGAGGTCGATCATGATCTCTGACAAGGTCAGGCCTCATCATCTGGAGCGCAAGGCAATTCTTTACGTGCGTCAATCCTCGGCCCATCAGGTGTTGCACAATCGCGAGAGCAGCGCGCTGCAATACGCCATGCGGGACCGGCTGACGGCTCTCGGGTGGTCAGAGGTTGAAGTGATCGATGATGATCTCGGTCGTTCAGCCGCCGGCGGCATACAACGCGCTGGTTTTGAGCGGATGGTAGCGGAGGTTTGCCTTGGCAAGGTTGGTGCGGTTTGCGCCCGCGAGGTCTCGCGCTTCGCCCGCAACAGCCGGGATTGGCAGCAACTCATCGAGATGTGCCGCGTGGTCGACACCGTTCTGGTCGATCAAGAGACCATCTATGCGCCAAGACACGGCAACGACCGCCTGCTGCTCGGGCTCAAGGGCAGCCTCAACGAGTACGAGCTGGATCTGTTGCGCCAGCGCTCGCTCTCGGCACGCTACGAGAAGGCGCGCCGGGGCGAGTTGGTTGTGACAGCGCCCGTCGGCTTCGTGAAGGCCGGCGATCGTTATGAGAAAGACCCGGATCGGCGTGTCCAGGAGGCGATCAAGCTGGTGTTCGACAAGGTCGAGGAACTGGGAAGCGCGCGTCAGGCGCTCTGCTGGCTCCACGAGTACAATCTCGATCTTCCGGTGAAGCAGACCAACGGCGACACGGCCTGGCGGCGACCAAACTACTCTGCCATCCACCGGATCATTGAGAACCCGGTCTACGGCGGCGCCTATGCCTATGGTAAGACAGCTGTGGCGGCGGGATATGGCACCGCGGGCGTGCGCGTGAAGATCCGCCGCAAGGCGCGGAACGAATGGCTGACGCTGAAGCCCAACACTCACGAAGGGTATGTGAGCTGGGAGAAGTTCGAGGCGATTCGCACCATGGTCAGCAGCAATGTTCCCACCAGTCGGCATCACGGCGCGCCCAAGCATGGTGACGCGTTGCTGGCCGGTCTGATCCGCTGCAAGCGCTGCGGTCGTAAGCTCACACTCCGCTACTCCGGCATGGAAAACCATATCCCGCGCTACAGCTGCAGCCGTGCCTGGATGGATAATGGCGGGGCCCACTGCATCGCCTTCGGCGGACTGCGCGTCGATGACGCCATCGAGGAATCGCTGCTTGGAGTCGTCGGTCCGGGCGCTGTCGCCGCCGCAACCGCTGCCGCCAAGGGAGCCAGGGAGCGGCGCGATCAGGTACGCGATGCTCTCAGTCGCGACCTCGAAGCGGCGCGCTATGCCGCCGACAGGGCTTTCCGGCAATACGATGCCGCTGATCCCGCGAACCGGCTGGTGGCCAGTGAGCTGGAAGCGCGCTGGAACAGGGCGCTCGCTCACGCGGCGGAGGTTGAGGCCAAGATCGCCATGCATGATGTGGCGACGCCCGCACCCCTTGCTGATCCAGCTTCGTTCGGCGTTCTGGCCTCGAATCTCAAAACGGTCTGGGATGCGCGGACGACGGATGCTCGTCTTAAGAAGCGCATTGTGCGCACCCTCATCCATGAGGTCGTGGCCGATATCGACGACGCGGCCTCGGAGATCGTTCTCATCGTTCATTGGGTGGGGGGCGCCCACAGCGAGTTGCGCTTGCCGAAGTGCCGGCGCGGACAGCGCAACAGCACCTCGGCCGATATCGTCCAGGCCGTGCGTCAACTGGTGCTGATCGCCAGCGACGATCTGATTGCCGGCCTCCTCAATCGCAACGGCCTCAAGACCGGCAACGGCAATCGCTGGACCCGCGAGCGCGTCACATCAATGCGCTCGAACTACCACATCCGGTTCAAGCCTGCCGAGGACGGGATCGAGCCATGGCTCAACCTTGGCAACGCCGCAAAGCTCCTGAAGATCGCGCCCAAGACGCTCCGGCTGGCCGCTGAAGCCGGCGAGATCGAATCCATCCATCCTCTTCCGGATGGTCCTTGGATCTTCGCCCGCACCTCGCTGATAACAACTGCTGCTCGATCTATCGCCGAACGAGCGCGACAGAACCCAAAATACCCCGCGGGATCGCATCCCGCTCAACAAAATCTCTTCTCTTCAATCACATAGCCAGATGGGTGTTCTGATGCGCAGTTGTAGAAGCCCTCGATGAAGGCGAAGATATCGCGCTGGGCCTCGGCGCGGGTATTGTAGTCGCGATGATGGACCAGCTCGGTTTTCAAGGTATGGAAGAAGCTCTCCATCGGGGCATTGTCGTAGCAATCGGCCTTGCGGCTCATTGATGCCATGATGCCGGCGCCGGTGAGGACCGTGTGAGGCATACTGCACGCCGCGATCGGAGTGATGGATCAATCCGGTCTGCGGCCGTTGCTGGTTGATGGCCATGGTCAGTGCCGCGGATGCGAGTTCGACCTGCATATGGTCTTGCATGGCCCAGCCGATGATCTTTCGGCTGAACAGATCCATGACGGCCGCCAGATACAGCCAGCCCTCCGCGGTCGGGATGTAGGTGATGTCGGCGAGCCAGACCCGGTTCGGGGCGGGAGCGGTGAAGTCGCGCGCGATCAGGTTCGGTGCGATCGGGAGGTCGTGACGGCTGTCGGTGGTGCGCCCCCGGCGTGGCGACGCCATGATGGCGCGGACACCGTGCCGGTGCATCAGCTGCTCGATCCGGCCACGGCTGGCGCCACGTCCCTGCTTGCGCAGGATGGCATGGACGCGAGGACTGCAGTAACGCCCGCTGCTGTCTTGATGGACTTGCCGGATTGCGGCCAGGAGGCTGGCATCGGATTTGGTCCGCTCACTGACCGGGCGATCACGCCAGGCGGAATAGCCGGCCGGCGAGACCTCGAGCACGGCACACATCAGCCGCACCGGATAGGCGTCGCGATGGTCTTCGATGAAGCGGAAGCTCATGTCCGGGTTCCGGCGAAGATCGCGATCGACTTTTTTAAGATGTCGCGCTCCATGCGCAGCGTTCGTTCTCCTGGCGCAGACGGGCGATCTCCGAAGCCTGGTCCGCCGACATCGGCGTCGCCTTCGTGGTGGGGCGCCACGCCGCCGATGTCGGCTCCTGCCGCAGCTTGTCAACCCAACGCCGCAGCACCGAGTCACGCAGACCGAGTTCCTTGGCAACAGACCCGATCGAAGCGCCCACTCAAAGCCAACTCAACGGCTTGGCGCTTGTACTCTTCGGTAAATGAACCGACGTTGACGTTCCATTCGACACGTCCGGGCTCCTCTACTCCGATCGTGTCCCGTGGCGTGGTGTAGGTGAGTGCGGGTCACTGCGTTCGCCGGCATGGTCCGGATCGGTCAGGTGGCGATTGCCGGGAAGCTGACGGCGGGATCATCGCCCAACGGGGTGATTGTTTCCAGTGTCATGTAGCGACCGCGCTGGACCGCCCACTCGTCGTTCTGTTCGAGCAGGATAGCGCCGACCAGGCGGGTGATGGCGTCCTCATTGGGAAAGATGCCGACCACTTCGGTTCGGCGCTTGATCTCGCCGTTGACGCGTTCGAGCGGATTGGTCGAGTGCAGCTTGGCGCGGTGCGCGGCCGGGAAGCTCATATAGGCCAGCACGTCGGCCTCGGCCTCATCGAGGAACACCGCGAGCTTGGGCAGCTTGGGACGCAGTTGATCGGCAATGCGCCGCCATTGCGCCCGTGCCGCCTCCGCGTCGTCCTGGGCAAAGGCGGTGGCAATGAAGGCGGAGACGACGCGCCGTCCGCTCTTGCCGGCATGCGCCAGCGCGTTGCGTATGAAGTGGACGCGGCGGCGTTGCCAGGTGGCGTTGAGAACCTTTCCGACCGTGGCTTTGATCCCCTCATGGGCGTCGGAGACGACGAGCTTGACGCCGCGCAGGCCCCGCCGCGCCAGTTTGCGCAGGAACGCCGTCCAGAACGTCTCGGCCTCGGACGGGCCGATGTCCATGCCGAGCACCTCGCGCCGGCCATCGCTGTTGGCGCCGACCGCGATGATCACCGCGACCGAGACGATGCGCCCGTTCTGGCGCACCTTCACGTAGGTGGCGTCGATCCACAGATAGGGCCAGTCACCCTCGATCGGGCGATTGAGGGAGGCCTTCACCTTGTCGTCGATCTCGCCGCACAGCCGCGACACCTGGCTCTTGGAGATTCCGCTCATGCCCATCGCCTGCACCAGATCGTCGACCGAGCGGGTGGAGACGCCCTGGACGTAGGCTTCCTGAACCACGGCGGTGAGCGCCTTCTCGGCCATCCTCCGCGGCTCAAGAAAGCCCGGGAAGTAGGAGCCTTTGCGCAGTTTGGGGATGCGCAGTTCAACCGTGCCGGCCCGGGTCTCCCAGTTCCGATCGCGGTAGCCGTTGCGCTGGACCTGGCGCTCCTGGCTCTTCTCGCCGTAAGCCGCCCCGGTCAGGCCCTCGACCTCCAGCTCCATCAGCCGGTGGGCGGCAAAGCCGATCATCTCGCGCAACAGATCGGCATCAGGGGTCTTCTCCACGAGCGCGCGCAGGTTCATCATGTCGTCGGTCATCGGTGGTTCCTCGAATCAGGTTGGTGTCGCAACCCAAACCTTACCGACGAATCATCGGTGACCACCCGCAAAGCCGCTCGCTCGCTACGGCGCTATGTGGGGCGCGCGTCGCGAGCGGCTTTGCTAATCAGCTACACCACTCCTTGGGAAACGACCTCTACTCCGAGCACGAAGTTTGGGTCGCTCGTAGAAAGTTCGGCATCTTCGCTCCTTTTCGCGCTTTGGCGAAGGCAATCCCGCCTTGGTCCTGATGCACCTCAGGCCATTTGAGCCTCGCGGTATCGCAGCAATAAGGGTGCCAACAGAAAAACGCGGTGCACTCGTTCGTTGATGCGAAAACGGTCGCATGCCTTGCATGTTGACTGCATGCCGTGATTGCGTTCATGACGTGCATGTCTTAAGGCGGACGGGCCGAACTCGGCTGATTATGCCGCTACAGCGCGCTTAGCGAACTTCTTCTAGCAATAGCCTATCGCGGCGATAGCTGTTGACTCGTGCTTCAAGTTCCTGGTGTAGCTGACGACATAATTCGTTGCGGCCGGCCGCTCATCGCGGGGCGAGTATCTGGTCTAACGGGGGTAAGGCAATTCCTGCCCGCATTGCCATCTCACACAGGTCGTGCGCCATGGCCGGGTGAATTTCGATGGCGCGAAACTCTCGTTGGCAGAGGACCCGGAGCTTCGGCTATGCCAACGTATAGCTTTCCAAGGAACGCCTCGCCTGCCATTCCTTTTTTGAGGCCGGCGCGATGACTGGGACATTAAAAAGGCGCCCCTATGAAAGGCGACGCTCTGGCCGATAGCACTCTTCTTCAGAACCGCCTGATCTCGAAGCTAAAAGGTGGATTGAAGTTGACTCTCGACTCTTGTCGCTGGACGGAACGACAAGACGAACTGCTGCGCGAGCTTGTTGATGCGGGCGCGCCTGCGAAATCCATTTGCGAAACACTCAATAGGTCCGAGGCAGAGCTTCGCAGGCGCGGCTATACATTGGCCTTCCGAGGAAATGATCAAAGCGAACGGCCGCCGTCTGATGCTGAAGCGGCGCTCGGCAATCGGCTGTTATGCATGCGATCCTCGCGGAAGTCAGCGCAACAGCATCGGGCGCGGCTTCTGCTCTTTGGGCTTGGCGTCCGGTATCCTGTTATGACGGGCGAACCGTCAACTTTATTGGCTTCATCCATCTCGCGGCCGCGATGATCTGCGGTTCCGCGCCTTTCTCCATAGCTGCCAGGATTGTCAATTGTTGAACATGGTGTTCTCCTGACGGAACACCAGCGGGGAATTTGATACTTAAACTGTCTTTTCGCTATATCCGGTGGCGGGGCCGCGGGATTGCGATCAGCGATTCCAGGCCATCGTGATCACGGTTTCCAGATGATGGTGATCACTTGCGGAGGCGAACACGACTGACGTGTTTATGTGTGCTGGAAATGGTCTTCCTCGTCAAGACGGGCGGGAGGGTTTGGAGATCGGTCCAGCGGTCCATGGGAGGGACCCGCGTGCGCGCGGAGTGGCCCTCACGAGCGACGCAGCGGCGTGCGCGGGAGGGACCTGTGGGTCGGTGGGGCGATCGGCCGCGCGGTGGTCACGCTGCTGTCCAATCGTCGGCCCAACGACGCACACTGTCGCCCTTGAGCTCGATGCGGTGGGCATTGTGAATGATGCGGTCCAATATGGCGTCGCCGAATGTGGGATCGGCAATCACGTCATGCCATTGCGCCACGGGGGCCTGACTTGTGATCAACAATGATGCCTTGTCGTAGCGATCATCCACGATCTCGAGTAAATCACGGCGCTGGTCGGCAGTGAGTGCTTCGGGCCCCAGTCGTCTAGGATGAGTAGATTGACGCGCTCCAGCGCCGCGATCAGGCGTGCAAGACGACCTTCGCCAGGCGCCTGGCCGAGATCGGCGAACAAGCGGGGCGCGCGCTCGTAGAGGAGCGAAAAGCCATCGCGGCAGGCCCTGTTGCCGAGCGCGCAAGCCAGCCAAGATTTGCCGGTACCGGTCGGACCGACGATGACGAGATGGTGGTGCTCGCAGATCCATTGGCAAGTGGCGAGGCTTTGAAAGGAGGAGGGGTCGAGACCACGAGCGGTGCGAAGTCGACATTCTCGATGGGGGTGGCAGCCTGGCGGAGCTTGGCATTGCTCAAGCGCCGTACGAGGTGGCGGTTGTCGCGGGCGGTGACCTCGGGATCGACGACGAGACCAAGCCAATCGGGGTGTGGCATTTCGGCGGCCTCGGGATTGTTCTGCAGTTCGATGAGGTTATCGGCCGTGGCAGTGAGGCCGAGCGCGCGCAGGCGGTCGACGGTCGGATGAATGAGCACAATGATCTCCTGATTAGTTGTAGTAGCTGCGGCTGCGGATGTTGGCGTGGAAGAGGACGGGCGCCTCCTGGGCAGGAGGAGCGGTTTTGTCGGCGGCGTTCTTGAGGATGGCGGCGACCGACTTGTAGCAACGGGCATTAAGCAGCAGCGCACGGGCGCAGGCGGCGTCGACACGTTCCTCGCCGTAGCGCCTGACCAGCCCGAGAATGCCGATGGCCGAGCGGAAGCCTTGTTCCGGATGCGGTCGCGACCGCAGGATGACGTCGATCAGCGTCTCGGCCTCGGGGCGCACCTTGGCGGCTTCAGAACGAATCCGCTCATGAGCCCAGTCGCGGTAGCGGCGATGCGAGCTTGGCATATGCTCGTCGATCGTCGTTGGTCGATGCGGCAGAGTGCTGCGCAGACGGGAGGCGACGCGCTTGCCGCGCAGGAAGCTCTCGACGGCTTTTAGCGTGATCCGTGCCTCGACCTCTTCATGCACGAGGTTGTGAGGCACGCTGTAGTCATGCTTGGCAAGCTCGACATGATATTCGAGGTTCACCCGACAGCGCTTCCACTCAGCGGACTCGTAGGGTTCGTCGGGTAATGGGGTCAGTGCCGGTCGGTCAAGCTCCTCGAACAGCTCGCGCCGGCTTCGCGCCCAGCTCCATAGCGGTCGGTTGTTGAGATCGACGAGCAGTGCGTGGATCGCCTCGTTGAGGACGGCCAGCGAGAAGAACCGGCGGTTGCCTAGACGCGCCAAAATCCGTCGCCCGACGATTTGGACGCCGACTTCGACCTAGGCTTTGTCGCGCGGCCGATACGGCCGTGCTGGAACGATGGCAGTGGCCCAGCTTATCTACAATCCGATAACCCTGAGCGGGCCAGCCGGGACGGTGACGGCGCCGGACCACGCGCAGCAGCGTATCCTTACTTACCGGCAACATCAGCCGTTTTGCGAAGGCTGCTGGGCATGGGTAGTCCAGCATGTAGCGAAGCTGAACTGGGGTGATTGTCACCACGCCGTCCGCCGACGACGGCCACAAAAAGCAGCCGCGCTCCAGCCGCTTGGCATAAAGTGACATGCCCAGTCCTTGCAGGCTCGAATTTTCGGCCGCCTACAAGATCTGGCAGGGGGTTAGCTAAGCCAGCTCATGTATATAAGTGGAACTTCTGTCCCGCATTTTGCCCTGGGACACGCGCAGAACGGAGGTCACAGATGGCATACAAGAAACTCATCAATCAAAGCGGCCTGACACTTACGGTGTTGCTCATCACGCGCGTTGGCTCCGAGCCGAACCCAGTCCGCGCCGATCGTCACAGCGGCGCTACCAGTGGGTGGCAAGCAGACGATTGAGTAAGGTAATACGCAGACTCCCTTCCTCAATGGGCTCGTGATTTCCTCATCCTTCGATGGCGCGTTTTCGAACGGGTCGTAGATCGTGAAGGGCAGCAGCTGGGATACTGTCCTGAACACGCACGATACGAACGTGGTGGGCTCGAACACCTAACCCGCAACGTCGCCGACGATCCCGCAGTGGCGAACTTGGCTGCTCTTGGATGGCAAGTCAATGCTGGCGCCGTCGCAGCCCCGCCCGGATGAGTGCAGCCGATGGACGGAAAGGTAACTCTTGTGACTTCCGCGCCCGTGCAGCTTCATCACCCGTGCCGGCGTGTTGGATAACCTACGGCGGAGGCGAACCATGATGCCTTCTACTATGGTTGTCCAGCAGGACTCCAAGGTGCTTGAAGAAGGGGCCCCACGAGTTCATGAAAGGCCCCCGTGGGATCATCATGGAATGACGGTATAGCATATGAGTACCAATCTTATGTTGCACGAGCCGCCCAGCGCGCTGCGGCTGATCACACGGGCGTATACGAGCCTTCTCATTATCGGCTTCGCCCTGCTGCCCACTCAGTTCATCGCTTACCTCTATTTCCAGCAAGATCCCGCGCTGAAGTTTGAAGACCACCTGTTCCACGAATTCGCCATCGCCGTCGCCACCCTGGAGGGGCTGTTCGTCACATATGTGACGTGGCGCTGCTATCGGTCTTCAGGCGAGCCTCTGTTGCGATGGTTGACCCTTGGTTTTCTGGCCTTCGTGCTGATCTATTCGCTGCACGGCGCCTTCACCGGCATGGCACATCGCAACATTTGGCTGTTTCTGCTCTATGGGCCAGCGTCGCGTCTGGCGATGTCGATTCTGCTCCTCGTCGGGCTACTCAGCTACAACCTGCCGTCAGACGGGCTTGAGAAGCGCTCGGACACGCGCGCATGGCTGACGTGGATTGGCCTGTTCCTTACGATGGACTTAGCTGTCGCACTGGTCGCCTATTCACCCTATGCTGGGCACCCGGTGGTCCGCCTGTCCATGGAGGGCGGCGCATTGCTATTCAGTGCGCTGAACGTCGCCGTCTTGCTCATGCGACGGATTCACTCGCCGCTCATGCTTGTTTTCGGCGTTTCTGTCGCGTGGTTTGCGCTATCGTCGCTCGCATTCATCTTGGCGGCGCCGTGGAATCATATGTGGTGGCTGGCTCACGCGATCTTTGCTGGCGGATTTTTTCTGCTCAGCTATGGCGTCGTCCGGGCGTTCCGAACAACGCAATCGTTCGCCACCATCTATAGCCAGGAAGAAATGACCGCCCGCCTTGCCAAATCGATGGCCGACACTCAAAAGGCGCTTCAGCAAGTGCAACTGAGCAATCAACGGCTGGAGCGCCTCGCCGCAACCGATCCACTAACCGGTGCCGGGAATCGGCGCCACTTCATCGAGCATATCGGCGCGGAGATCGCAAGGGCCAGGCGAACCGGAGCTCCGTTGTCCCTGCTGTCGCTCGATCTCGACCATTTCAAGGATATAAACGACTCACGTGGTCACAGCGTCGGCGACGAGGTCCTGCGCGTATTCGTGCGAAAGTGTCTGGAGGCAATCCGGCCTTACGACTCTGTCGCGCGCGTGGGGGGTGAAGAATTCATGGTACTGCTTCCGGGGGCGACGCTCGACGCGGCTAGCGCGGTCGCCGAGCGCCTTCGATCGGCCATCGAACGCACTGCATTCGATGTCGGGGCCGAACCATCGGTCGGCGTCACCATCAGTGTTGGAGTGTCGGAGTTCAGGCGCGATGGAGACACGCTCGACGGGTTCTTGAACGTCGCCGACCAGCGACTCTATCGCGCAAAATTTGAAGGCCGCAACCGTGTGGTTGTCTCCTAGGATAACGTTCATCGTTCACTTCGTCTCCCGTGTCTGGGGCGGACGCCCGTCCGCTCTTCTCCGAGCCAAAGCCGCAACGCTACTAACAACTATTCGGTCATGGTCCATCCATTGCAACATTTGCAGGCCGGTTCTCACCGCAATAAGCTGCGGCCACTAGCAGCCGGGAGCTCTTATGTCGGTTTCTTGCTACAACGGCGTCCGTGACAGCCGTTCCATCGAGCGTTCAGCTGGCGGTCGCCTCGCCCCGCCAAGGCGGCCGCCCCTTGGCGCGCGCCGCGACCATCAATCCGCTCGCCAGGCACTTGGCAGAAGCTCCGGATCACGAGGCACGACCGGTAGGCACCTGGTCGCGCTGATTGCTATCGCACGTGAACTAGCGCCCTCCCTTGGCGCTTCCAGGGTGATCAACGTCTTGAAGCGGCATATTCAGGATATAGCTCGTTGCTTAGGCCGCACTAACGATGCGCGAACTTGCCGGTCGCTCGACCGCCACTTTTCCGGGAAGCACCTTATCACGACCCGATGGCTCATTGCTGCTTGCGAAGCCGTTACTGAAGTTCCGCAATCGGCGCAACATCTGGTTTTCTCAACAATCATGCTGCGAGCAAGACCCTCGCTGGGCCACCGTGCGTTGCGACGGTTCGACTGAGATGAGAGTTTCAACTCCACGATTGCGCGTATTGCACTTCGATTGGCGCCGTTCTGCCACGAGGGATTTCATTGCTCTCTTCGGCGGCGTCGTTCTCGCTTCACTCTTAGCGCATGTCTATGGGCTTGGCCCTCGTTTAGCGCAGCTGGGACAGCGCTATGTGAATCCGATACTCGACGACATTATATTCATCGCGTTCGTTGCATTCTTGCTGAGCATTGGGCTCACAATTTTTAGTGTTCGGCGCTATCGAGAACTTGCCCGCGGAACTGACACACAAACCATCACAGAAGGAGAAGTCCGCGATCCGGCGCGGCACGATCCATTGACTGCCTTTCCAAACCGCCGCCTGTTTGATTACACACTTGATGTGTACGTTGGCCTCGCCACCGACACGCATCAAGTCGCCATTCTGATGCTCGGCCTCGACGGCTTGAAGCGGATCAAGGATACGCACGGCTATGCAGCGGTAGACAAGGCACTCTGCGAGTTTGCCACAAGGCTTGCCGACATCTTGCCCAAGGACGGTCTCCTGGCGAGGATCGAAGGCGACGAATTCGGGATCGTCCTGCCCAACATTAGCTCCCTCGAGGATCCCGCCAATCTGGCGCGCCGTATCGTGGTGTCTGCCGCCGACAGTTTGGTGATTGAGACTGGCGCAGCCGAGCTTAGTCTTGGAATTGGCATCGCCATCGCTCCGCTTGATGGCGTCACTCCCCACGAGTTGGTCAGGCGCGCAGAACGCGCACTTTATCGCGCGCAATGCGACGGCGCGTCGCGTGTTCGCTTTTTTGAACCGGACATGGACATGCATGTCGAGCGGCGCATCAATATTGAGCGTGAGCTTCGGAGCGCTGTCGCAACGAATATTATCGAGCCCCATTACCAGCCGGTGGTTTCACTCGTAAGTAATCGCATCGTGGGGTTCGAGGTGTTGGCGCGTTGGGAGAACAAGACAACTGGGCCTATCCCGCCTGACGTGTTTATTCCAATTGCAGAAGAAACCGGCCTCATCAACGCTCTTGGAGATCAGCTTCTTCGGCGCGCGTGTCTTGATGCCACTGCGTGGCCAAAGACCTTTTCGCTTGCCTTCAACATTTCGCCTGTTCAGTTGCGGGACTCCGCGCTTGGAGAGCGCATTATATCTGTCCTTGAGCAAACCGGCTTTAGTCCGCGCCGCCTGGAGATTGAAATTACAGAGAGCGCGTTTGTGGAAAGAAGCGGGGCTGCGAAGACCGTGATTGACGCACTTCGTCTAGCCGGCGTCCGCATCGCGCTCGATGATTTCGGAACAGGTTATGCTACGCTTAGCCAGCTGCTTTCGTTTCGTCTTGACAAGATCAAGATCGATCGCAGCTTCGTGTCACATCTCCACGACAGCACTGACTGCCGGGTGATCGTTCGTGCTATAATCGGCCTCGCTGAAGGGCTTGGTTTGACGACCACGGCCGAGGGAGTCGAATGCGAACGCCAGCTCGTCTATCTGGTGTCCAATGGTTGCACAGAAGGACAAGGCTACCTGTTCAGCGGTCCCGTTCCAGCCACCAGTATTCCCGCGCTGCTCAATCGCGAAGCCAGCCGCGGGCCGGTTACTGAAGGGACGGAGCAAGAAACCCACGTGCGTGAGCCGACGCGCTGAGTTCACGCGTGCTCGGGAGGCGCTTGATTAGAATAATCCGGCTAGATTTGCCACGATACTTTCGACGCATCACCTGCATTGTTGCTCAGGGCGGGTCCATTTACTTGGACAGGACGCAGACTCTTAAGAGATCACCATGGATCGATGACGCGATTACGGGCGGAGGCCTGCCGTGCATCACCGTTTGACACTCCAACATCAACGCACAGGGGCTCGCGAAGGGCCCTATGCGCTCAGGGTGCGCGAGCGGCCAAGCGCCTGATCTTCGACTACTCCTCTTCGCTGTAGCGGCGCACAGATACACGATGAGCTGAATCAACGGGGATCAGACATCCGAACTCTGGATATCGTCTCGAAGATCCGCCATTTGAATCCCCTGATGCCCCTCCGACTGAAGCGCCGGAGCTGACCGTTCTGGTCTCCTAGTCTAGCGGCTCCTGATTGCTCCGGGGAGCGCCGGACGCACACGATCCAACTCAGGCATCCGCTGGTCCCCTTCAGGTGCCTTCAGGTGGGAGCCCTCCTGATCAGGCCGTTTATGGTCAGCCAAACCTCCCAGGCCGCATTGCTCAGCACCAAACGATCCCCAAGGCTTCCATAACGAGACTCAATCCGATTTGCGACCTTACGTTAGAACATGACCTAGACTGTCCGATTTCTGACATGCAGTCGGTCTGGTAAACTTCCTTGAAGCAATATTCCTTGTTGATCAAGCTTGTCGCAGTTGGCACAGGGTTTGAACAGAGAGGTGCATCCACCGCAGCCGCCCCCGAAGCGGCGGCTACACTAACGCTTCTTCGGCTGTGGCCCTTTGGTGCAATGACACGAGCTGCCACATGGAGTCGGTCTCAATAGCACGTCACATAAACTGCCCTCAATGTGGCTCTGCATTTGTCCACCTCGAGTGGCATGAACGTATGGGTGCGCGGGAGGTCCAAGATCTCTGGCGCTGCTGGAACTGCAGGAATGAATTCATGACTGTTTTCACTTCTGACGATATGGATCCTCCTGCGCTGAGATCACGAAGCTATTCTTTACCAGCCTGTTAGTCTGATCATGACGCCTGAGCCGCTAACGCTCGCATCCGAGCGGCATTGGACCTGGCAACCCAAAGCCGCGGGGGCCCTTAGGCGAAAACGATTGTACCGTAGGCTGCTCAGTAATACCCTGCGCGACCTTCCCGTCATAAACAGTTGGAATGTGCTTATGAGGCTCGTACGTGCAATCGTCGGCTTGGCCCTGTTGGCAGTGGGATTGTACATTATTATCGGTGAGCACTTCGCTGGAACATCGGCGGATGCTACACTCAATGCGCGGCTCTACATCGTTCGCGCCCCGATCGAAGGAAAGGTAACGCTTGCCGTGCAGAGCATCGGCGCGCGCATTAGTCCCGGCGCGCTGATAGCAGAACTCACCGACCAACGCTTCGATACCGCGAGGCTTCTTGAGCTTGATCGCGATCGCACAAACCAGCAGATCGAGCTCGACCGTCTCGATGGCCAGCGAGAGGCCTTGTCCGCATCCAGGTCGCGCTTCGATGTTCAATCAACTGATTACCAGCGCGGAAGGGTTCGGCAGATTGAGGCTCGAATTGCCGAAACGAAAGCAGCTCAAGACGCTGCGGCCACACGCCTTCGTCAAGCGGACGCAGAATTTAGGCGAGCAAACGAACTAAGCACGCGTGGTGTACAGACGGCGGCGCATTTGGATCGGGCTCGCGCCACTTACGACGTGGCGCAGCAAGAACTGGAGAGTGCGCAGCAGCGAGTGAAATACTTAGAGACGGAACTTACGTCCGCTCGCGACGGCATCTTCATCGGGGAGTCCTGTAACGACGCTCCTTCCTCGGCTCAACGTATCCGAGAGCTCGAGCAGCGGCTGGCCGAGCTGAATGTCGACAAGGAGCAGGTGAAAGCACGTATTGTACAGCTCGACCGGCAAATCGCTGCCGAGCGTCTTCGTGTCAACAACTTGAGCTTCGCTACCCTTAACGCCAGCGTGATTGGTCTAGTCTGGGACATACTAGTAGACGATGGCCAATACGCGCGGCGCGGCCAGGATCTCGTCAAGATCGTAGACTGCAGTACACTGATCGTCACCGCCGGCGTCAGCGAATCTCTCTACGACCGTCTCTCGGTGGGAACGGCCGTGCAATTTCGGTTGTTTCGAGATGATCGTATTTTCAATGGAACCATAACTCGCCTTGGCGGATCCGGTGCGGCCTCGCTCTACACCAATCTTGTTGTAGGGCCAAGTGCTCAACATCTCCAGCGCTTTGACGTCACAGTGACAGTTCCAGATCTTGCAGGAGAGGCAGATGTCGGTTGCGCGATTGGACGCACTGGACGCGTCATCTTCACAGCTGGCCCAATCGCACAGTTCCGCCGCTTTATAACGCGGTACGGACTCTGATGCTTCAGCTGTCGCCACTCGTTGCTGCCTTCGCAGGCGCCGCCTTCATAATTGGGCTTCGCCTTACCGTCTTTCCATTTCTCAATCCGATGAAGTGGTATTGGCGCGCTCTTCTCCTCGGGGCTGCTGCCGTACTGTCTTGGCGTTATATGGCTTGGCGCTTCACCGAAACGCTGGCACCGCTCGACTGGACTGCGGACGCGCTGTTCAGTTGGGGATTCGTCACCCTCGAGGCCCTGACGATGCTTTCCTCTACCATCGCGTTTTTCATACTGTCCCGAGTGAACGACCGGTCGGCAGAAGCAGACCAGTACTCTGAATGGTGGCTGCCTGGAGAAGCGCCGCGTGTGGACGTTTTTATCACGACTTACAACGAGCCGTCGGAAGTGCTCGAGCGCACGATCATTGGCGCGACGCAAATCCGCTATTCACAGCTTCGGATTTTTATCCTCGACGACGGCGCCAGGAATTGGGTACGGCAACTTTGCGAGCTGCACCGAAATCGGATATCTCGCACGTTCGGATAAGGAGCATGCTAAAGCGGGGAACATTAACCATGCACTTCGCGCGCGCGCCCGCGATCCAGCTCCCCCGATCTTTGTCGCTGTACTTGACGCAGATTTCGTTCCCCATGCGGACTTCATCGAGCGGACGCTAGCGTTATTTCACGAGCCAAGCGTCGCGCTCGTGCAAACCCCGCAGCACTTCTTCAATCCTGATCCGATCCAACATAACCTTGGAATAAGCACCGCATATCCGGATGAACAACGTCATTTCTTTGACAACGTCGAGCCAGCGCGGGACGCTTGGGGGATTGCCATCTGCTGTGGGACATCATCCGTAATGCGGGTCCAGGCCGTCGAGCAGATTGGCTGGATTCCAACACAAAGCGTAACCGAGGACTTCCTGCTCACCCTTAAGCTTGCGGAAAACGGCTGGCAAACTGTATACCTAAACGAGCCGTTGACTGAAGGTTTGGCTCCCGAAGGACTGAAAGAATATATTACTCAGCGTGGACGGTGGTGCCTCGGCTTGATGCAAATCGTCCGCAACTCATACAGCCCCTTTGTCATGCGCGGCCTTGGTCTGATGCATCGAATCGGGATCCTGGATTCATTGCTCTACTGGGTCAGCACCTTTCCCTTCAGGCTTGCCAGCCTGATTTGCCCGCTGTTGTATTGGTGGTTCGGCATCACCATCGTGAACGCGTCGCTGGTGGAAATTATCAGTTACTATATACCTTATTACCTAATGGTTCTTGTGTCCCTGAACTGGCTTTCAAAAGGGTTGTTTGTCCCGCTTCTCAACGATACGGCTCAACTGATCGCGGCCTGGCCCATCAGCCAGGCAGCTGCTCTCGGGCTTCTGACCAGCGGATCGCATAAATTCTCGGTGACGGCCAAAGGCGGCGACCGCACCAAGGTCATAGTTCAATGGGCGTTGATGCGCCCGTTTGTACTCCTGCTCGCTCTGACAATCGGCGGCTTGATCGTGCCGTTGAACTCCGATTTTGTCTTCGATACGTCCGCAACAGCGGGGGACGGCACAACTGTCGTGATGTTCTGGACAGTTTACAACATTCTGGTGCTTTTCGTGGCAGTCGTGGTGTGCATTGAGCGACCGCGATACGATCGACCTCAGCGCCAGATTCCAGAACCCATCACGTTGGTGATCCAAGGTGAGAAGCATCGCGGATGGCTTCTCAATCTGGGCCGAGGGGGCGCGCGAATCAGCGGTCCATCCGGACTTTCCGCCGGAGCAGCAGGGCAGCTCGACCTGCCCGGGATTAGCGGCGTAGACGCGCATGTTGCTGCGACTACCCGTGACGGCTATCGAATCAAGTTCTCTCCAACTCCCGAGCAAAGGGCGAAAATTATCAAGAAGCTTCACACTGAATCCGCCATGCCAGGGACCGATCGAGGGAACATCTTGCAAATGATTCGTGAGTTGGCGCGAGCTCTAACGAGTTGAGGAGCGCGAGATGCCGAGAAGACCGAGCCTACTCTCCTTGGTGTTCTGTGGAGGCGCCTTGCTCATATCGGTGCCGGCCATGGTGACCGCGACGATCTACACGGCCTTGCTACAGCAAGGGGGAGAGCAGCTGCAGTTCGACGCGTTAAGAATTCGCGGCGAAATGAGTTCCGCGCTGTTGGCCCGCCGGCTCTATGGAGTTTGGATGGATGTAGCGCGGTCCGCTGAGCTCATTGACCTAACTGATCTTAAGAATGCGCGAGAACACATCGACTTCTTGAGCCGCCTTGATCGACGCTATACTTGGCTTGGGGTCGCGGATCTCGAAGGGACCATTCTCGCGGCTAAAGACGGCATGCTCGAAGGAGTAAGCGTTGCACAGCGACCTTGGTTTAGGCGGGGCCTTGTCTCGCCGGCGGCTATCGATGTGCATGCCGCTCAACTACTGGCCACCCAGTTGCCGGCACCTCGTGAGCCCTATCGCTTTATCGACCTGGCAGCGCCGTTGCGCCACGCCGGCTCCGTTGCCGGGGTCATCGGCGCTCACCTTGACTGGAAATGGGTCGCAGAAAGCATGGACTCGTTACAAGTACCCGGCATTGATGTGCTGCTGCTTTCGGGGGATCGAACCGTCCTGTTTGGTCCGCCGGATCTTATCAACAAGTCGCTCAACATCGGCTCCGCACTTGCGGCTAGTCGCGTCACGACTGCGTCTCTGCGCGAACGTTGGCCTGACGGCAGGGACTACTTCACAGTGATCGTTCCGACGGTCGGCTTCGCGAACCTTCCAAGCTTCGGTTGGTCTCTTCTGGTTCGGCAGAGTGCCGACGAGGCGCTTGCGTCCACCCGTAATCTCATCCGATCATTCTGGAGTAGTTTCGGTGCTTGTGCCATTGCCATACTAGCACTGCTCTTTTGTGCGGCGCAGTGGCTGAGGACGCCCCTTCGCCGGCTCTCGAATACAGCCGAGGCCCTCTTGCACGATCCATCCGCGCACCCGCCATATTCCGAGACACGCTTCAATGAAGCGGCGAGGCTCAGTGACGCGCTCGCTCGCATCCAGTCGAAGCTGATGGGACACTCTGTTAGCAATTCGATCCAAGGACCGGGTGGGGACAACTAGTACCCACTTTCCTTGGGAAGTGGGTCATGATTCAACGTCGGGATGATACCCGACGCAAGAGAAGTCCACCTTTCGAGGAAAGATCGCAAGGTGCTTGAGGAACGTTGCCGCTCACCGGTGACGTTGCAGCGCGATTTGAAGCGGGCGCGGATCGTTCTTTTGGCTGCTGCCGGTCGCAGCACCCGATCGATTGCCAAGGAGGTTGGGTCCAGCCGCGGATTGTCAGCCTTTGGCGGCATCGCTATGCGAATCAAGGCCTTGAAGGTCTGCAAAGCAAGCCTCTCCCGGGCAAGCAGCCGATCTATACGAAGGCCACTGACAAACGGATTTTAAAGTTGCTCGATAAATCGCCTTCTGCCGGGTACGCGCGCTGGACTGGGCCTCTGCTGGCTGGGGAACTTGGCGATGTCGACGTGCAATATGTCTGGCGATTCTTGCGCAGCAACAAACTCGATCTCGCCGCTCGCAAGTCCTGGTGCGAGAGCAACGACCCGGAGTTTACGGCCAAAGCCGCCGACGTGGTTGGCCTGTATGTCGCCCCGCCAAAGAAGGCCATCGTGCTATGCGTGGACGAAAGCGCCCTCGATCCAGGCCTTGGAAAGAGCGCAGGGTTATCTGAAACTACCCAACGGCAGATCCTTGACCGGGCAAAGCCACGACTACAAACGGCACGGCACGACCACGCTGTTCGCAGCGCTGGAAGTCGCCACCGGGAAGATTCTTGCGACGCATTCGAAACGACGTCGCCGGGTCGAGTTTCTCGACTTCATGGATCGCGTGACCGCAGCATTTCCGAACCGACAGCTTCACGTCATTCTCGACAACCTCAGCACCCATACGAAGAACGAGGAATGGCTTGAGGCACATCCCAACGTGAACTTTCATTTCACGCCCACCAGCGCGTCCTGGCTCAATCAGGTCGAGGTGTGGTTTTCGATCTGACAGGGGCAGTCGTTGAGCGGCGCCTCGTTCACAAGCCTCAAACAGCTTGAGCAGCACATCGATGCCTATATCAAAGCACAGAGCTGAGCCATTCGTCTGGACCAAGAAAAAGGTCAGGCGACGCCGATTCAAAGGCCGACGTATCACTCAGCTATGATTCCGGGTACTAGCTAGTGTCCTGAACCAGAAGTTCGCAACATTGCTGCGTTTTGTGCCGGGGCATTGTATCGGCAGAAGCGCTCGATGGAAGCAAGGATGCCGTCAGCGGACTTGGTCCATCGGAATGGTTTCTTATCGGCATTGTGTCGTCAACGAACGAGGTGATGTCCGCCATAAGGGCAGCGAGACTGCGCGCCTGATCTTCTTATCGGTAAGGAGCGCGGAGAAGCGCTCGACCTGATTGAGCCATGACGAACTGGTCGGGGTCAGGTGCACATGCCAACGCGGTCTTTTGGCCAGCCATTTCCGGATCAGCGGCGTCTTGTGCGTTGCATAGTTATCCATGACGAGATGGACGTCGAGTTGGCGCGGCACAGCGGCCTCGATCTCGTCCAAGAACTTGCGGAACTCTGCGGCACGGTGCCGTCCGTAGCACTTGCCAATAACCCGTCCGGTCGCAATGTCGAAGGCGGCGAACAGCGATGTGGTGCCGTACCTTTTGCAGTCATGGCTTCTTCGAGCCGGCTGACCGGGACGCATCGGCAGCATCGGCTGACTGCGGTCCAGCGCCTAGATTTGGGACTTTTAGTCTACACACAGAACGATGGCGTGTGCCGGCGGCGAGACGTAAAGGCCGACGACGTCGCGCACCTTGGCGACGAAGTTCGGATCGGTGGAGAGCTTGAATGTCTCCAGCCGGTGCGGCTGGAGCCCGAAGGCCCGCCGGATGCGTTGCACGGTTGACACCGACAGGCCGCTGGCCTTGGCCATGCCCCGATAACTCCAATGAGTGGCGTTCTCGGGGCAGCTTTCCAGCGTCCGCACGATCACGGCTTCGATGCGGGCATCGTCAATGGTGCGCGGCGCCCCGGAACGCGGCTCGTCGTGCAGCCCGGCCACGCGCTGCTCTACAAAACGCGCCACTTGCCTACCGTTCCCCGCTCCAGGCCTAGCTTGGCCGCCACCTCCTTGTTCTGACCGCCTTCCGCGCAGGTCAGCACGATCCGGGCCCTCAGAGCCAGCGCCTGCGGTCTTCCGCCGCATCGTCAGCGACTGATGTTCGGCGAACTCATCATCGCTCAATATCAGTGGCGCAAGTCGCTGGGCCGGCAGCCGCCAAATCTGGCACAGCGACGCGACTCTACTGCGAATCTACGATTGCGAAATTGTGACTCAGGACACTAGAGGTTCATCTGCCCCCAGATTGGGAGAATCAGCAAGACGTCGGCCATCGAGAGATAATCAGCCTTAACACGATTGCTCTACCTCCTCGTAAAGAAACCCGCCCCGTCATTTGTGACACTTTCAGTTCGATCCCACGTAGAAGAGGGTCCCCGCAGCTGGAATATTCTTATCAGCGACGCGGCCGTTCCAAATGGTGATCGTTTTGCAGTTTGGAGCTGCGGGTGCCGTCCAATTGACGTAAAAAGCGATCCTATTTGCGGTAACGACGCCTGCGACAGGGTAGGGCTGTCCCTGGTAGGAAACTCCAGTCGCATTGTTAACATACGTTCCGGCGAAAATCCCCGTCGATGCATCGAGCGTTTGGATCGACAGAAGAGAGCCTCGCTGATTTACCCATTTAGAGGGACTGGCAACCGCGCGTGAGCAGGCATCGACGTAACGGCAAAGAGCAGGAGCACAATCAAGCGCGTCATGGAATTCCCCTGGGCAACAGGCAACTGCGCAGACGCTGCCGGAGATGCGCTCTCATACCGACGCCTATTTCGCTCCCGCAGCATCCACTAAGAGTTCTCGCGTTGTCGTATCGCCGGATTGTTCAGAGGCCGACTTGCCGACGGCCTCATCATTCTCGAGCGACATTGTTTACCGCCTCTTGAACATGCTCAAGGAGCAAATGACGCAACGGGTCATCTTGAGGTATTCGAGCAATGCCTTTTTTGTCTAGTTTCGTTCCGAGGCGATACTCTTTTCCTTCAGCTTCGATCTATGGCGAAGCGTGTGCCAGCCGATGGTTCTACACTTCGCCTTCCTACAGAGTTTGCGGATCGCATAGTGCATTCCGTAGTGGTAGTTCCAGTGAACGGGCGACCCTCCGAGCCTCGGAACACGTACCCAGTGTCCTTCTTACGCCGGTACAGCATCGTGTACACATCAATGTCGAGCGGTATATGCCGCGTGCGGTTACTCTTCGGCGCGACTAGCGTCTTCCCACGATCATCGTATGAATGTCTCACCGCAACGTTGGGCGTGAGCCAATCGAGAGACGACCACTGAAAGGCCGCTGAGCTCTCCTTGCCGCATACCCGTCCGCAGCGCCGTCAGAACTAGTTCGTGCACTAGGCCATTTGCCTGGGAAAGGAGCAACTCACACTCTTCTGGCGAACGATAATCAGTTTCGGGCAACGCCCTTTTTGGCCAATTGATCTTCGGTGGTGACCTTGCCCCTCAGGCTTAATACAGGTTGAAGTTCGCTCTGGCCCACGACAAGGACCAGAGCATGAAGCGCAGCCGGTTTTCGGAAGAGCAGATCATCGAGATTTTGAACACCCGGCTGAAGCGGTTGCTGGCCGACGCCATGCTGGACAACGCGGCCTTGAAGGACCTCGTGGGAAAGGAATGGTGACGTCCGCGGCCACGGCTGGCATCTCGACTCTACCATTGTTAGGAGGTTGAGCATGTGTACATGTTGCGCGCCGGCTGGAACGATCGCCAGGCGGCGGAGCCGTGACCACAGGAGACGCCCCTGAAGTCTTGGACGGAACTTGCGACCGCTCTATCAGCCAAAAACTGCCTAAAACCGGAGCCGTCGCTTGGCCATCGTCAGATAATTTGCGACTGGTCAGGCTCTTCGACAAGGGAGGCTCTGGCTCATCAGCGTTAGAGTTAAGCGGCCTGCAGTTGATGCTGCATGCGGCGGTTTGCGATGTGTCGCGCTTGATGCGGTTTCGTTCGGGGAGGATCGCCTCAGCCCTGCCGCAGTAGACATCGGCTGGCGTGAGGTTGTCGATGCTCTCATGATAGCGGACGTGATCATAGGGTTCGACGAAGGCCCCTACTTGATCTTCGAGATCATCGGGTCGGTCGCAGTTGTCGAGCAGAATGCGGTTCTTCAGCGTCTGATGCCAGCGCTCGATTTTTCGCTGGGTCTGAGGGGCGTTCGGACCGCCCGCGCCCAACCGACAACTGCTCCGAGCAGAATCGTCTCTCGTGCGATCACTAGGTCACCGCTGCTCGGCGGCTATGATTTCCGCCTTTATTTTTTCGCGCTCGGCTTCACTCTCACGAACAAGCTCATTGGAAGCTGAATATTCTACCTCACCCACGACCCAAGCCTATCACCTTCTCCAAAGTGCTCTCGGCCGGAGCGAAGGGCTCGTAGAGCCTCGCAACAAGGATTGCGATTCTGAAACGCGTGCGTGAAGGTCGCTTGCAAATCCCGCAATCAAACGACGGTCTTATGAATAACTGTGCAGTTGACCAACATACCAATGTCGACTTTTGACGGCATTTCGTGCAACGACTTGAATTGACACACGCAGGCGCGCTGAACTCAACAGGGTAGGTTGAACCTACAAGTTTTGGCGGGTGGAACGTTCAACGAATCAACACTAGGGTTGGTTGGAAGGTTCGAACATCTTGCATTAGGGAACTGTTGATAAGGAGTGCCAAGCGAAGCGACCGCTGACGTCGGCATCGGTTCGGCTGCGTAGAATGCCACCATGTCCAAACGCCTAGCAGTTCATTGGGGCAGAGGCCGGCCATCAGCTGGGATTCTACTCGTATCATAATCGAGCTAGTGGTTTTCGGCTGGCGAAACCCTGGAAACCAGCTTCGGTATCCTTGCTTCAACACGCGAATTCCACGTGCGCATTGATCGCCTGTCATGAATTGTCTTCACCAGCACCTATCCCCCGCTTTCCCGGCGGCGTCCGGGAACGTCTGACCAGATGAAGGAGATCAGACATGGCCTACCAGAAACTGATCAATCAAAGCGGACGGATGCTCAAGGGGTCGCTCATCACGCCTGTTGCCTCGGAGCCGAACCAGCCCGACACGGTCATCACGTCGGCGCTGCCGCGGGACGGCAGGCAGACGGTCGACTATGGTAATCCGCAGAATCCTTTTCCGAACTGGCGAGTGATTTCTTGTTCCGATGGCGAGTTTTCACATGAACACCGGAGACCGCCCGTCGGTTCGATTAGCACGTTTTTCAAGGACTTGGCCATCTTGCGGCAACACGCTATCGGCGGCATTTGTGCCGCGGTCGTTGGAATGTCGCCGCTCTCTGCCGAGCCTTTGGCATTGCGCAGCTATCACGCGCCGATCGGCGAGAGCTCGATCTCCGGCATTTCATCAGGCGCCTTCATGGCAGTCCAGTTCGGCGCAGCCTGGTCCTCGATTGTCAAGGGAGTGGGGGTGGTCGCTGGCGGTCCCTATTGGTGCGCTGAGGCCAAGATGTGGCGTGCGACGGGTCCGTGCATGAAAGGGCCTGCATCGGGCCTGAACATCGCGGCGTTCACGACGAAGGCTGATGCGAACGCGTCAGCAGGCAAGATCGATCCGGATAGTAATCTTGCCGGGCAGAAGATCTATCTCTTTCACGGCTACAACGACGCGGTCGTCGATAGGGCCGTGACCGATGCGGCTGCCGACTTCTACCGTCGCTATCTAGGTGACGCCAATCGAGGCAATCTCTTCTATCAGACCGCCCTCGGCGCCGGGCACTCCTTCGTGGTGGCCAAGCAGGGCGACACCGGACTGAATAGCTGCAGTGCTAACAAGGAACCATATATTGACCAATGCGGCTACGATCAGGCCGGAATCATCCTGCAGCATATTTATGGCCGCCTCAATCCACCTAATCGCGGGCAGCTCGCGGGCGTCGTGAAGAGCTTCGATCAGTCACTCTATACCAGGCCGCAGGCGCCCGCCGCGTTGAGCCTGAGCGATACCGGCTATCTCTTCGTGCCTCAGGACTGCGAGCAAGGTGCTCTCTGCCGTGTCCACGTGGCGCTGCACGGATGCCGCCAGAATGCCCGCGAGATCGGGCTCAAGTTCGTCAATGATACCGGCTATAATGCCTGGGCGGATACGAACCGTTTGATCATTCTCTATCCACAGACCAGGACCAGCTTATATCGGCCCACCAATCCGCAGGCCTGCTGGGACTGGTGGGGCTACGTCAATCACACGAGCAGCTACGTGACGAAGTCTGGGGCGCAGATCCAAGCGGTTAAGGCTATGCTCGACGCGCTCGCGGCCGATGGCGCGACGCCCGTCAGCGCGACGCGGCAATTGACATCAGCACCTCAGGGGCTCACGGTGATCGATGCTTCGGATACTAGCGTTGATCTGGTCTGGTCGCCGCTGCCAGGAGCAACGACATACCGCGTGCTGCGTGCAGGCCCTGATGACACATTTCAGAGGATCGGCAGGGTTGCAGGAGCCAGCTTCGGCGATTCCGATCTTAGGCCGCAAACAACATATCGCTGGCGCGTCTCGGCCGTTCTCAATGGAGCAGAAGGACCTGCGTCCGAGGAGGTTAGCGCGACCACGCGATCGACGCCTCCACGCTGCAACCATCCGGGGTCTTGTCCGGTGACCAAATAGAAGACTCTTGGCCTCTAACGTCTGCGACGAGAGGCCGGTTCGCATCGGCGCCTTGCTAATCCGGCAATCTCATCTTCCAGACGTGGAGACGCTGCACGGGACGTTTACCCATGTCCGATATTGCCCAGGTGTCTGCTTGTTCGCGGGATAATCGAAGCTGGCGGTACAGCGAAGAAACCGACCGGAGGCTGTTGAGCGACCGCGCCAATGAGCCGCATAAAAACGAACAGGTGACTCTCGATCGACCTCGCTTCGGCATGAAAGCTCCTCGGAAAAATCGCCGGACCGGAGGCTATCTCGATGGCAAGCATGGCTCCGCGTTTGTGTTCGGGGATACGCCATCGAGGATCCTAGTGACGGCCCTGTCGTTAGCGCGGCAATGTCGTGCGCATCAACCGCTAGCGCGCTGTGAGTGATCTGAAGCCCCTGGGCAAGGTTGTCTCCTCCTAGCGAGGCTCGGCAGCTTGCATTAGGAATTCAATTGTCGCGAAGACCTGCTTGATACATTCGAAGTCCGCTGTACGACAGCCATCTTCCAGGAGCGAATGGATGCCACCAGTTTTCGTAGTTGCCGCGAAGGTCTTTCTAAGCGCTACTATCCAACGCAAGCGTAGGGCTACGCAATCAGTGTTTGCCCAAAGCTGTCCCGGGCTCCTCCGCGCCGCCCAACTGTGCGCCAGCGCAGGTCGCGAAGCGGACCGCAGCACTGCCGCAGCAGCCGGCGGTGACGCCGGTCGCAAGTCCGAAAGTTCTGAACGTGCCGGCGCTGGTCGCGCTGGCTTCGCGACAGCCGGGACTGCAGCCGCACGTCGTCCCCGGCGCTACGGATGACGAGCCAAGCGAGGAAACCCGTCACAACCGGGCAACTTTTGATTTTATCCCTTGTAACAAACTGCAAACGAAAACTGGATTGCGAGCGGCCTTCGCCAGCGTGGCAGCCGATCTCGTTTCCAGTCGAATCGATGGAGGTGAAGGCCACTGGGTTCCCGTTGGCAAATCGAAATCCGGCAAGTATCACATAAAGACGGCCTCAGATAGCAAGCGTTACGCGCTCGTCTCGTCCAAGCAGATCTTTGTGCCGGTCTTCTACGTCGTAGTCATGAGATATTTCGGGCGTGGCAAAGAACGCGCATCCGTGCGAGCGCACTAGCTACGCCTTCCAGCAGACCCCGACACCGCTTTCCAGATTGAGACACTCGTCCTAAATAGCACTTTCGAGCAGTGCTATGCAGTAACGTAGGGGGTGACTGCTTGAGATGGGCAGCGTAGGAGGCGGATGCCGAATACCACAGAACTTCTCAAAGAGAGCGATACGCCATGACCGAGCGTCGCGAAGAGATGTGCGTTTGCAGGCACGTCGGGCGCACGCGCCCGGATAGCCTCTTCTACAGGCCCGCAGGGAAGAGCACGGCTAGTGCAAGCTGGTGCTGATTGGCGCGACGCGGGAGGGCAAGAAGGAACTGATCGGCTTCAGATCGGCGTGCGGAAAGGCGCAGAGCTGGGCAGAATTCCCGATCCTTCGAGGAAGCCCCGGCAGGCGCTCTCCATCAAATGCCAGCGATCTGCGACCTGAACCGTGTGCGGCGGGGCCTTTTGCCTCGGCGTCGCCCTAAGCCTCCGCGCCGGTCGCTGGCGAGGGTCGCGATTGAGTGATGCGCAGCGAGCCGTCCCCGGGCGACTGCGGGGCTCCTCGTCCAGCAACAGGATCACGATCCGAGGTGTTACATTATAGACGATGCTGGCGTATCGCAGACCGCGTGACGTCTGCGAGAGGGCGGATCATCGCTCGATGACATTGCGCCCTCTGTAGGCCCTATCGCAGCGATGCGGATGCTTGCGGCGCGGATTCGGCCGGATGACAGCCTTGATGCGGCGGCCAACTCGTCGCGCAAGCTTCTGACGGCGTAGGCTCGATCAGCCGACGACGCGGGCTGCGTGAGTGTTGCCAGGAGTAATCAGGAAAGAAGCGGGCGGCCAATATTGTCGATCAACACTTGGATTTTGGTGGTCGTTCGCCGCGCGAGCAGCCGATCACCTTGTTGAAGGTCCCTCTTTTTTGGGCCGGCCGCGGGGCCATGGCCTTTGATTTAGCTGGAATCCACCGAGATCGAGCCGGACACGCCGCTTGATTCAGTCAGAGCGTAAAAACGTTTGTCCAAATCCCTCTCGGCTCCAGCGACTGACGCGGTTGTACACCGTTGTGTACGGACCGTAGACTTCCGGGCAATCATGCCAGCGCGAACCTGCTTTTGGCAATTGGACAATGCCGTTGATCACGCATCGATCATCGACCCGATGCGCTCCCTTGCGCCCTCGCGGCAACAACGGCTCAATCGGCCGCCTTTCCGCGTAGCTGAGCCAGTCCTCACCCCGCTTGATCCAGCGCAACCTTGGATGCGTCCGGCCATGCTATGTTGCTTCGAATTGTCGAATTGCAATCGAGGCAAGCCATGAAGGCGTATTTTATCGGCGGCGGCATTGGATCGCTCGCGGGCGCGGCGTTCCTCGTCCGCGATGCGCAGCTGCCGGGGCGCGACATCGTGATCTACGAGGCGCAGCCGCTGGTTGGTGGCAGCCTGGACGGCGCGCAGCTTCCGAACGGCGCCTATTCGCTTCGCGGCGGGCGCATGCTCACCACCGACCATTACGAATGCACCTGGGATCTGCTGTCGAGCATTCCCTCGCTCGAGCATCCCGGCCGCAGCGTGCGCGAGGAGACGGTCGCATTCAACGTGGAGACTCCGGCGCACTCCAGCGCGCGTCTGGTCGACCGTAACCGCTTCAAGGTCGATGTCTCGCATATGGGCTTCTCCGGACGCGACCGGCTCGAGCTGCTCCGGCTCACCGAGGCTTCGGAGGAGACGCTCGGCAACAGCCGCATCACCGACTGGCTGTCGCCCGGATTCTTCGAATCGAATTTCTGGTACATGTGGCAGACCACCTTCGCCTTCCAGCCCTGGCACAGCGCGGTCGAGCTGAAGCGCTATCTGCATCGCTTCATGAACGAGTTTCCGCGCATCGAGACGCTCGGCGGCGTCAAGCGCACCGTGTACAATCAGTATGACGCGATCGTGCGGCCGCTCGCGGACTGGCTCAAGCGCCAGGGCGTGCAGTTCGTGCGCGGCACGCGCGTCGTCGACATGGCGTTCGAGACCGACGGCGCGCGCTTGCGGGTGCGCCAGCTCACGCTCGACCGCGACAGCCGCACCGCCAACGTCCGGCTCGAAGACGACGACATCGTCTTCTTCCAGAACGGCTCGATGACGGATGCCTCGAGCCTAGGCTCGATGACCGAGCCGCCGCCGCGCCTGACCAAGGCCGACAGTCAGGGCTGGGCGCTATGGGAGACGATCGCGCAAGGACGTCCCGAATTCGGCAATCCGTCGGTGTTCAACAATTCGATCCCCGAATCCTATTGGCTGTCCTTCACCGTCACCTGCCGCGATCCACGCTTCTTCGACCAGATGGAAGCGTTCTCCGGCAATAGGGCCGGCACCGGCGGGCTTGTCACGTTCAAGGATTCCAACTGGCTGATGTCCGTCGTGCTCTATCACCAGCCACATTTCATGGGACAGCCGAAGAACGTGCAGGTGTTCTGGGGCTATGCGCTGCATCCCGACCGCATCGGCAATTTCGTGGCAAAGCCGATGTCCGATTGCGGCGGCGCCGAGATCTTGAAGGAGCTCTGCGGTCACCTGAACTTCGATCCCGTCGTTTTCGACGACGCGATCTGCATTCCCTGCCGCATGCCCTACATCACCAGCATGTTCATGCCGCGCAACCTGGCCGACCGGCCGCTGCCGGTGCCCAGGAATTCCGTCAACCTCGCCTTCGTCAGCCAGTTCGTCGAAGTTCCCGACGACGTCGTGTTCACAGTCGAATATTCGGTGCGTGCGGCGCAGATGGCGGTCTATCAGCTCATGAAGATCGATTGCCCGGTGCCGCCGGTGACGCGCCACGACAAGTCGTTCGCCGTGATCTTCGCGACGCTGGAGAAAGCGTTCGCGTGAGGCGTTCGCCGGGAAGGGCGTCGCCATCGCGCCACAGTAAGCGGCAGGCTGACGTGAAAGACGCGCCCCCTGACGGGTGGCCGCCATACGCTTCGACGATAGTATGCGCAATCGAGAGGCCTATGCCCATGCATTGCGCCTCACCATGAAAAACGGCTTGAAGATCCCGGCCACCTTCCCCGCAAGAATGCCGTGACCTGCGTTGGTACTAGAGACAAGGACGAGGTTGCCCTGAGCGAGACTGAGTCGCCGAGCTGGACCATGTCGCCACGCGAGTGTCTGCGGGCCGGCTCCGTAACCAGTTCGACATCGTTGAGCAGGGCCTGCACGGAAAGGAATCGACAGCAAAGACCGCAGCCGGCCGATGACTTCAGCGGTTCGCTGACCGTCACGGCGGATGTGATCGAGGGTGCCCCCGATTGCGCCGAGGTCGGGTGTCAGATTCTCTAATTTCTGCTGGGCCGGCTCGGCATTGATCAGAATGTCAGCGAGCGGCTGGTTCAGCTCGTGTGCGGGCGAAACGGACATCTCTCCCGCGGTCGCGCGACCGTTTGACCGTGTGAGCCTTGCCGCTATGCTGGAGCTACTTTAGGATTCAAGCGTTCCCCCGCTAAGAAGCTTCAATCACAGTCTAATTCCAGATGGAAGCCTTTATTGAGTACAGACCCTAAACGCCCGATTTGCTGCTTTCCGTGTCCCCACCGCGGACCGCCCTCCGCAGCGGATATGGGATAAAGGTCAGCAGCATCTCCCAGGCGACGAAGCCTAGCTCATTGGCGATCGACGCGCCTCGGGGGGAGAATCTCGCCAATCTTCCGGCGGCGACGGATCTGCGCACGCTGGCCGCAACTATCAAGGGCACGGTGGATTTGTGAGCAGGCGCATCAGCAGAAGGAGGAGCTTGGACTTGATCACTTCGAAGGGCGATCATGGCAGGGGACTTCATCGCCACGCCCCTGATGACAATGATCGCCTACGCCTCCTGCAACTCGTCGCCTCGCACACGCGGGGCGGAAACAACAGAATCAACCGGCCTCCGCCTCAATCAACCATGCCCACCGCACGTCACGCCATCATCGATCTCTCCCTTTCGGCCACCCTCTTAGCAGTGTCCATATTGCCGAAAGTAAACCCTTGAAAAACAGTGGCGAAAACAGTTTCTGCCAACGTAGCGCTAGACCGAGTTGATGAACGACAGCATCTAGCTCGCCGCGCGCCGCGCAATGGTGCCCCTTCGGTGACGCGCTGACGCTTTGACGTTCGCAAAGAACAGGGTCGCAGCGGAACCGGCCCGCGACCCCCAGGATCTCTATCATCCGCCGGGCGTCTCGGATTCCCCGGCCAAGCGAGCTGCGCAGGGCGCACAGCTGTCGCTGATGCTTAGCTTCCTGGCTTTCCACTTCTGTAGTATCGCGACTCATACTCTCGTTTTGATGAGACGATCCCTCAGCTGATAGTCAGAAGATGTTTTCGGGGGCCTGACACGTGCGGGACGCCGATCGTCAGACCGCCATCGACAACGATTGTCTTAGCCGGCAAGGTAAGAGGGCTCGTGCGCTGACAGGACCAAGAAATGCTTGTGACACTTCCGGCGCGCTTCCTCGGTCACTGGCGGGGCAAGGTCTTCCTGCATCACGCATGAGACTCATGCTGATGATCCTGAGGTCGCGGACATGCGCTCGCCGCTCAGGCACGACTAATCTTCGGCTGGGTTGCCTCCAATAATGTCGTATCCCAATGGGCAGATGGTACCGAGCTCTTTGTGAGCGGGAGCGCGAGGAGCTGGAGTATAACGATGCATGTTCTCCGAATGTGCGAACTGAAGTATCCATTCTGTGCAAGCGCCGCGCCAGACACTGACAAGAACGCAAACTCACCAGAACTTACAGGGTTCTGGAGCTCTACCGACGTGCCTCGCAGGACGTCGGTATCCGCGAGCATGTATTTCGGCCATGCACCGAGATAGCTGTCGCGGCCGATCTAGTTTAGTCAAGCTAGCCCCGAATTCGATAGCTTTGCGAACCTCCTCATCGTTGCGTTCGCGTTTGGTCATGTGGGACTTTCAACATTCTGTGTCATCAAGCCAACAAGCGGAAGGCAAGAAGACAAGCGAAGTTGTCCGAGCTCTCGTACTCCAGTTCGACATCTGTAGCCGAGCAGTCCGTCTAGCACCCCATAAAGGGAAGATGGCATCGACTTTGCATAACCATAGCGAGTCGCATTCGACTCAACGTCACCTCAGTAGCACGCTTCTCCGGAGTGTATGCACAACGTCAGGCCCATTCAGCAGCACAAAACTGAGGTGCAAGGCGGCCTCCGACTTCACTATAACGCGTAAGCCGGATGCGAGGCCGCACATTGCACTCTCTTCATGATGCTTCCACAACCAGATGTCTTTGTGAGATGAGTCAGCTGCATCTCCGATTGTAAACTCTCAAGAGCGAGGAGGGATGCCATGCCCGACGTTAAAGGTATTCCGTTTGATGCGCCCCTCTACCATGGGAGCAAAGACCTTGGCAGCACGTTCCTCCGCTGCCGAGCCATAAACCATATATTCAGCGTGGGGAACGAGGTTGGCCATCTATTGCCGAAGGGGTTAGTACCGTCAGCAAACCCAGCAATCGCCATTGTTGGCGTCGCGAGCTATCCCTCAAGCATAGTGGGGTCATACTTGGAGTGCTATTCAGGAATTCAAGTTCGTGATTCTGGCGGTGAGATTGGCTTTTACATTCCTTACATGTACGTGACAACAAACGATGCCGCGCTCGCCTCGGGACGAGAGGTTCTTGGTGCTCCAAAAAAGCTGGCGCACATTACTCTGATTAGAGAAGGCGGTCTGTTTCAGGGAACGCTCGAGCGTCCGGCCGGCAAGCGCCTACTGACCCTCACCGCGCAACCAGACCAGCGCAAGAGTTCGGACTCCCAGCAGACGCACTCTGCGCGAACGTATTTCTATTCGGTTCGACATCTTCCGCCCATCAATGAGAGCGGAAAAGGAGCAGTAACGCAACTCATCAAGTGGTGCACCGCCAGAACGTTGCGACGCGACGAGTTTGGTGAGGAAGTTCACTTTACCGGACCCACCTCCCTAACCTACGACTCCCCCTCAATAGTGGACCCCGTGCACAATTTGTCAGTTGGCCAAGCCGTGCTCGGCTCATACGAGGAGTATGACGCCAGGCTCAAGGTGATTGACATCATATCGGAAGACACAAATCCAGGTAAACAGTGAGCGATGAGTTTGTGGCCTCGTTCAATTCTGAGTTATGCTCAGATAAGCTGCTACCAGCTTTGCTGGACACTGAGATTAGGTGTTCAAGAGGACGGAATTGAGCGACCAAGAGACGGAAGTTCAGTCAGGAGTTCGTTTAGGGCGCCCCTGAACCGACATATTGATCGTCTTGGCCGCTTCAAGGGGGTCGTCAGATCATGAGCCATACGCAAGAAACGAAAAAGCGGCGCGCTAGGCAGACGCGGTGCGTGCGGCGCTCGCTGGTGGATCTTACCGCGGCGGCGAGCCGAGCCGTTGACGATGGCCTGTTTGTATTGTCCGGCGAGATTGCTGCTTCCAATCCGCGGTCGGAGCGCACAGGCGCGAATACGTCTGATCAAACGATCCTAGCAAAGCAAGCGACGGCTCCGAGCCCCTTTGAGGAGCTTGAATCTCGGAATGCGGCGGCGCCGCTTAAGGACGAACTCATAGATTCCGACAGTACCGCGGAGATGATGGTAAAGGTTGTCGAGGACTCTCAAGAAAGAGCTTCTGAAAACCTCAAAGCCAGCCTGAACGTTGCGTTGGACCACGCAAAGAATCTTGTGGAGACACGGGTGGGAGGCGACGCGGTGTCGAAAGACGTCGGCGATTCCTGCCTTGAAAGCGATTTTTTGCCCGTTCTCAAAGATGCCGCAACGGAGTTCCGCGCGGATGCGGTCGAATTGATTATACAAGAGGAACCAAACGACGACGCAAAGCAGCCCCAACCGCGATACATGCGGCGGCTCACTGACGAGGCGGTCAGATTACTGGACGATCTTCGGAGCGGAAAGCTGGAGAATGAGGCGAACTTCATCCTGAGCGAATGCTTCAGAGAAGCCGCCAGCGCGTTCTCTATCATCAATCAGCAGCTCAAGCGCGACGGCTATGCTGCGAGCATTGATCCATCAATTTTCATCTGGCTTGCCAATATCACCGAACCGCAGACGCGTGACGCTGGGACCATGCGACTTGAGATCGTACACAACCACCAAGGTCGTCCGAGCACATACGCACGCCAGGTCGCTCAATTCATCTGGCATCTTGTCGAGGGGCAGGGCTGCCGGCGACAGGCCGCATATCGGGGCGCGCTCACGAAGTTCACCGTAACCGAGAGTTTCGTCGAGGACGCCTACGCCTTTTGGGAGCCGATCTTCAAACGGGCGGGACCGCACGTGAGGATGCTGACCCGCATTTCAGATCCAGAAGTGTAAAGCTAAGCAGCGCGGGCATGCGTCCGATTTGACTGAGGCCGAGGCCCGCCCGGCAACTTCGTCCGCGTTTTGGAGGAAGAGGAGGCTGACGTCGGCGCCGCTCCTGCATGGCTTAAGATGGCGCTGCTAAGGGTGCCGGCGCGAAGCCAGCTGATCTGCCCGTGCAGACGCCGACCAAGTACGAGCTGAGGGCCAATTTTGAGTGGACGCGGGGGTCCGACGCCGATCGGCAGCCGAGGGAGACCAGCGCCTTGTGAGCGTAGACCCATGACACCGCGCCAGCTAAGTATTGCTGGGGGCAGTGGCTGCGCGGCTGTCGGTATTGACACAATGTCAGCAACTTGACGCGCACGCGCGACGAAGTGCCTGCAGAGCCCGCGAATTCCCTACGGCACGCGACTTGCTCTCTTTGCGGCATCATCACCAATCGCAGTGCGATGGTCTTCGGGACGGACTCGGCGCGCGTCGCTTTTAGCGTCTGATCCGCTCCGACGGTTTGCTGCGCGATAAGTTAAGGGCGCTCGGTTGTGGACCGGAGATAATGCGGGGACGTCTTGGATGCGATCTGGAGTTCTTCTTTTGGGAGCCACGACAATTGCGCTCGTCGCAACCGGTGCAGCGAATGCGGCAGACCTTGAGCCAGAAGTGAAACTGCCACCGGCGGTGTGGAACTGGTGCGGAGGCCTATATTGGCGGGCACGTCGGCGGCGGCTACGGCCGCACCTCCTTCAGCAATCCTACGGTCCGCCAATCTATGGCGATGTCGTCGATACCCCAGTGTTCCTCGCCGGCGGCCAGATCGGCTACAATTGGCAGAAGAACGGCTGAGTGGTGTGTCGAACTCGATGCCAGCAGGCCCCAACGTCTTTGCCACCAGGACCGGCCGCATCGGCTACGCGTTTGGCGCGCTGGGCCGCACGCCGGCCTATCTCGAGGGAGGTGCGTCGCTTGGCAAAACAATCGAGGGGACGTCTTCAATAACCACGAGTTTGATTGGCCACAGGAGAAAACCCATGTTGACTATGGTCGCTTCGGTGCCACCATGAGGCTGGGCGTCGAGCAAGCGCTTACGCCTGCATGGTCGGTGAAAGCTGAGCATAACTATCTGAATTTCGGGGGACCGAGCGTCGCAACGCCTCCCACGGTGCAGAAACCAGCCGTTCGCAGTTCTTCCGGCGAACACAACCAGCCTGTCCAGCAACTATCACATAGGAAAGATCGGGTTGAACTACCATTTTGGCGCCGACCCGCGGACGGCGCAATGGTCCGATGCGCCGCTGTACGCGAAAGCACCCGCCGGCGCACCGATTGCTTACACGGCTGGTTGGTCGTTCGAAGGCGGATCACGGCTCTGGCTCAGCGGGACGATTCCAATTGAACAATAGCGCAGTGCTGTGCATTGAGCCATGTGACGCCTCTGTGTTGAACCAAGAAATTGATCGTCGGTGGAAGGCCATCGCTCAGCGAGCGATGCTGCCATCCGGCCGTCGAGACGACCTCGTCGGATGCCCGCGACTCGCTAGATGCGAATATATAACACGCAAAGCGTGTGCAAACGCGATTGCGGAGATACTTCAAGCTCGCGACCTGATCGCGGCGGCCAGCCGTCATTCTTGAATTTACCGGCAGGGTGAAATTCCCCGTTTTCCCCGGATCAATCGGCCGCGTTGATGCCCCTCCGTATCCGCCACATCTTCTTGGGAGGGAGCTCTGGGCGAGGGGGTTCTGTGCAGTCGGGCGGCGCTGGGGGTAGCCCGCGAGCCGCCCCTGCGGCGACATGCGGCGCCGCCCGGTGCCTTCGGCAGCTGGAAAAGGAGCCTGCAACCGCAAGGCGAGCGGAAGGGAAGCGCCCTGCTCAGGAGCGGCCAGCTGAATAAGCGCGAAAAGGCCGCCTTTGGGGGTGAGCATCCGGTGAGGCTTTCAATTACCCATAACTTTGAGCACTCGGCCTGGTTTGCTGATCGGCGAAATCTTGAGTCGAAAGAATCACTTGTGATTCCTTACTGAGCACCTGATTCGCGAGGGGTGCTCTATGGGGCTGACATTAAGGGCTCGGATCCGCAAGAGGCCGGTTGCGATCCTTGGAGGGTGAATGTTGGAGTTGCATCGGATTTCAGTGCAAGAACTGGTCTTAGCCGGCGGCTGCGGCCCCTTTTGCGTAAATGCCCGAACCAGTTACGGCGGCTAGGGTTGAATAAATGGGGTAACATGGCGACATGAGTTGATCTGTGTGCCGGGCGAGCCCTCTTAGTCGGTGAGGCGTTCGGTGATGTGTTTTCAGACGAGGCCAATGATGCCGTCATGTCGAGGCAGCCTGCGACACGTTGGGAGATTACATTGTCGAGCACATCGGTAGGACGGTTGCAGGCGCGCGCGATGCGAAGGCGGTCCCCACATTTCTCTCTGGCGATCTGCGCGAAGCGCTCTCGGAGGGCACTAGACCACTTCGCCCCAGCCTCGCGAGCTAAAATGAAGGAATCTGCGCGGCTTACAGAGGCGCGGCGCAAACAGCTTGGTCGGGGCGGCAAAGCATCCTGCGCTTCGTATGGTGAGAGACGTATGCGGGCTGAGACGCATTGCGAGACGGTGAGGCTGTAGGGCGGTCCAAACAGGCCGCCCTTTTGCTTGGCGGCTCGCCCGAACGACTGAAAGCCTCCACGCCTGGTACATTTGGAGCCGCGCTTGGCGCGGCGGCGATCTGACCTTGTCGGGCGTCGAGGCTTTCAGTCGTTCGGGCGTTCAGGCGTGGAGCCTTCAGGCGGGAGGGGATAATGTGCTCCGGAGTGACATCTGGAGAGAATGGAGCGTCATTTGTCCGGGTCGCGTCCGGGTGGAAATTCCGAAACGTCCGCGTTACCGCAGTTGAAAAGATTGATGAAAAAGGCAAGCCCAGACGGGCCGGGACTTTTGTCGGGGTCATGCCCAAAACCTTGAATGTCCCGCCACGAGCGTTCTACTCTGGGGCGGACAGGACGGGGTGAGAAGGAAAATTATCTTATCGCCTGTCCGACCTGAAAGTCTGATGGAATGAGGGTGGGGTTACCCCCGCACCGGAGTGTCGCGGTCGGTGCTTTTCACGAGTTCGATGACCGCAAGGCAATCGGCTCTGTTGTGATAGCCCTCGCCAGACTCAGCGATCTTGCGCATATTTCCAGCGAGTAGCGTCCAACGCCACTCATCGCGCGTGTCGCGGTAAATTTGAAAGTACACGGCCTACCTCCTGCGTGGGTGTCGATGCCCGGCAGGGTACTGCTAAAAGCTTGCAGTGGTACCTACCCGGGCTGGTGGGGGGGGTCAATGGGAGCCTCACGTTAGAGGTCCCCGCCCGGTTCTCTAGAGCTTCTTCCATACCTTGAAAACCGAGCTGGTCCATCATCGCGACTACAACACCCGTGCCGAGGCCCAGCGCGATATCTTCGCCTTCATCGAGGGCTTCTACAACCGAAACAAGACTCCACTCCGCCCTCGGATATGTCGCCCCGATCGAAATGGAGCTAAAAGCCGCTTAACCCGTCCACTTTTTCAGGGGAAGATCACTTTGCCCTGGCCGCTGATGCAGGGATATCGCATCACGCTTCTTCGCACGGGTGAAGCCTTTTGAGATGACCGACATTAAGTCTGATAGCGTCGCGCGTACCGAAATCAACGTCGTAAGGCTTGGCAGGGGTGTGGAGTGATGGGGGTAGCAAAGCTACAGTTCGCGCCGCGCACTGCCCCTCTCGAAACTGATTGTCCCGATGTCTTGGCTCACGCGCTCGCGAAGCTGGGGCGATGCGATCAACGTCCTGCGTCTGACGAGGAGCTGCCTAAAATCGTGTTGCCGTTCCTTGCTTGGGCGGCTTTGCGACGGCAGGACCTTCCGGCTCGCGCCATCAGGGTCGTGATGAAATGCTGCGGTGAGCCGATGGTTGAGAGGGCGCTCGGTATCCATCGCTTGCGGCAACTGAAACAGAGATATGGGGAGGTCAGCGCACCGTTCGCGTCGGCCTGATCGTTCTGAAGACTGACAGGCTGAGCGGCGTTAAGTCGCTCAGTCGTCTGCTCTGTGAGAATACCAATCCTGGTAGGTCACTTAAGGCCGCTCCCTCGCTAAAATCACTGCCGGGGTTCGCGGCACGTGAAGGGACAGCGCCTTCCTTCCTCCAGCGGAATGCGCCGAGTCATGCCGCCGCTAACTTCACCCGCAGTGCGGATGCGGCAGGATAGCGCCTTTCAAGGCTCGCCGATGTAGGCGCCGAGTCGCATCCGCGCTGTTTTGAGCCGACGAGGAAAGCGTATGTTCAAGCGACAAACCACGGCATCAAGGGCTAAGCCATTAAGACATTTCCGCGCGCGGAAACGGATTCCGACAGCGCGCGACCTTGCTGAAGCGTTCCATTTCGCAACGCGCGTATTCTACAGAAGAGTGCCGGCAACGGGCGTGTGGTTTGAGATAAGAGATCGTATGGTCAGAACAGCCGAAGGGCAGTTCTATCTTATCGAAGATCACCCCATTAAGCTTGGCGGCCATGAAGTCGCACGGCCTTACAGTCTAGCGAGCGTCTTTGCGTGGCTGCAGGATTCCCCACAACAGATTGAGCGCACTGTCGTCAAAGGCGGCTAAGCTTTGAACAGCCCACGCGGGCTTTTTTTTTCGTTTTGTGGATGCCGCGCAGGTCTCGTCAGCCTTTCGTCAGCCAGCGCGGATACGGAGCCCTTGGGTTAGCGACACGCGCCAGGGACAGCGCAATGGCACCAGGATGGTCAGCGCCGAGTCACGTGGCCATTAACTAGTGGTGCGGGCGGGGTAGGCACAGGGTCTGATCCAACGCAACTGAACCTCCTCCGAATGAGTGGACACCTGTAGTAGGCTCATTGAGCCCGGAGGTGTCGAATGGAACGTCAACATCGGTTCATTTACCGAAGAGTACAAGCGCCAAGCCGTTGAGTTGGCTTTGAGTGGGCGCTTCGATCGGGTCTGTTGCCAAGGAACTCGGTCTGCGTGACTCGGTGCTGCGGCGCTGGGTTGACAAGCTGCGGCAGGAGCCGACATCGGCGGCGTGGCGCCCCACCACGCAGGCGACGCCGATGTCGGCGGACCAGGCTTCGGAGATCGCCCGTCTGCGCCAGGAGAACGAACGCTGCGCATGGAGCGCGACATTTTAAAAAAGTCGATCGCGATCTTCGCCGGAACCCGGACATGAGCTTCCGCTTCATCGAAGACCATCGCGACGCCTATCCGGTGCGGCTGATGTGTGCCGTGCTCGAGGTCTCGCCGGCCGGCTATTCCGCCTGGCGTGATCGCCCGGTCAGTGAGCGGACCAAATCCGATGCCAGCCTCCTGGCCGCGATCCGGCAAGTCCATCAAGACAGCAGCGGGCGTTACTGCAGTCCTCGCGTCCATGCCATCCTGCGCAAGCAGGGACGTGGCGCCAGCCGTGGCCGGATCGAGCAGCTGATGCACCGGCACGGTATCCGCGCCATCATGGCGTCGCCACGCCGGGGGCGCACCACCGACAGCCGTCACGATCTCCCGATCGCACCGAACCTGATCGCGCGCGACTTCACCGCTCCCGCCCCGAACCGAGTCTGGCTCGCCGACATCACCTACATCCCGACCGCGGAGGGCTGGCTGTATCTGGCGGCCGTCATGGATCTGTTCAGCCGAAAGATCATCGGCTGGGCCATGCAAGACCATATGCAGGTCGAACTCGCATCCGCGGCACTGACCATGGCCATCAACCAGCAACGGCCGCAGACCGGATTGATCCACCACTCCGATCGCGGCGTGCAGTATGCCTCACAAGCCTATCGCAACGTCCTCACCGGCGCCGGCATCATGGCATCATGAGCCGCAAGGCCGATTGCTACGACAATGCCCTGATGGAGAGCTTCTTCCATACCTTGAAAACCGCGCTGGTCCATCATCGCGACTACAACACCCGCGCGAGGCCCAGCACGATATCTTCGCCATATCGAGGGCTTCTACCGCCGAACAAGGCTCCACTCCGCCATCGGATATGTCGCCCCGATCGAAATGGAGCTAAAAGCCGCTTAACCCGTCCACTTTTTCGGGGGAAGATCAGTCTCCCATTGCGGCAAGCTGTCGGACCAGCTTAGAGAGTGCCTGAAGACGTGGGGCCGACCGATTCTGGTAGTTGTGCCGCAGCTTTTTCCGATGGATGTATCCCACGTCAGCTTCTTCCGCCGCTGAGGCTGGCTGTGTGGGAGTTAGCGGCGCGTGGTAGGGACAGCGCTTCTTCTCTCTCATCGAGCGCCGAGTCACGTGCCGCTAGCTTCAACCATAGGGCCAACGGATGCACATATGAGGTTGGTCTCGCGTTCGAAAGCGCCAACGCGCTGCTGGCCAGTCTCGTTGATGCTGCACGCCGTCGAGTTTGACCGGTTCGCGGTCCTCCTGCATCACCGCCGTGACGAGCAGTGGCAGAATCTTGCTCGTCTTTAACCACTACTGCGAGTCGACCGGAGATGGTCCGGTTCATCGTGAACTGCACGACGGATGGGGACACTCCTAACGCGTCAGCCGCGGCGTCGCGCCAAAGCTGGCGGCTCAAAGCATCACATTTCGCTCGCCGCGGGCACGATCATCGTAAGAGCCGAGGGTAACACACGATTCAGCATGTGGACGATGATGACCGCCTTCATACTGAAAGTTGTGCTCGATCCGGTCTTCATATTCTTACTGGACCTGGTGTGCGAGGCGCAGCCCTCGCAACGCTGGCATCTCAGATCGCAGCCATAAGCCTCTATATATCGCGTATTCTACGAATGCTCGCGGGATAGTCCGCGTCAGGGCCACTCACATGTCAGTACGAGCAGATCGCATCAGACAGCTCGCATTCATAGGGTCGCGGGCGAGTATAACCAACAGTTTATCTGCCGTTGGCTTGATGCTCTTCGGAGCCGTTCGGCGAGAATGCGATCGCCGCGGTGGGAATAGCTATTCGATTGCTGACGATCGGCGCACTGCCTGTCACCGGCTTCTGTATAGGCTCTCAAGCTATCCTGGGTTTCGGTTGGGGCGCACCAGATTTTGCTCGCGTATTGAAGGCTGCGAAGTTGATGCTCTCGATGACTGTCGCTCTTTCCGTTGCCTATTCTGCGGCCGTTGTGATCTTTGCCCGGCCTTTGGTCAGGCTGTTCAGTGATAGCGAGAATGTCACGAAAGTTGCGGTCTCGACCTGCATCGTCTTCCATCTCTTTTTTGGGCTTTTTGTTATTCAGAGCGTCGTCACAACGATGCTTCAGTCGTTCGGGAGAGCACGTCTCAGTGCAGTTGTTTCCTTGGCGAGGCAGGGATATCTCTTCGTACCGGCCGTACTATTCCCGCTCATGTGGGGTTTCAATGGACTTTTGGCCAGTCAAGCAATCGCTGAGCTGGACCCCGGAATGATCGCGCTTATTGTGATGTTCCACCAACTCGCTCAGATCGGACGAGCGCTGCGGCACCCCGCTTCAAAAGCGCTCGAGATCGCGGGTTGAGCTGACAACGGACATCATCGGGAATCCAGCGCATTGAGTCTTCTCCCCGGGCCAGATCCGCAGTGAGTGCTGGATCCGCGCTGATCGCTTTGTACGAAACGTACAGCGCCGCGTTCATCGACAGAAGCGCTATTCCTGAAACAAGCTCTCCGTTAAATTGTCGCTGGAGGCATGGAGTGTCGTGATGGCTACGAGCAGTTCGATTTCCGCCGGATCGCATAGATCGCGATTGACGAGGCGGCGGCGGTCTGCGTTGAGCAAGTCGACGCCGAGCGGCCAGGGCGGGTGAAGCAACGATCGTTCATGAAGCGGCGGCGGAAGTAATAATTGCCCAGCAATCTTGAAGCGCACCGCGCTCGCATAACTTTTTTATGGAATGTTTTCCTATTTTCCGAATGACCGAAACCGCTGGTTAATTTCCAACCAACCGCCTTACTTACGACGCCTTCGCTTGTCGTCGGCGGACAGCGTCGTGCTGGCGTCGCCTGCGTTTCCGCATACGTCGAACTAGCGCTATCGAAGGCATCGATGGCAGCGTCGTGGCTGCAGTCGGCCCCTCGACCGCGTGGACATTAGGCGGCTCCATCACCTGGGCGGGTGCGGGCCGCGCCTCCATGATCTCGAGAACCGCACGACCCTTGTCGGTGATGCGCCAGCCACCGTTCATGCGCTCGATGAGACCTTGGGAGAAGATATCCAGGTCGGGCACGCGGGCCGCCAATCGCTTCGTGCGCTCGCTCCAGTCCCGTCCGCTGGTCGCCAGGATCGCCATATCGCGCTTGAGGTCGGCCATGGCGGCGAACCCGTCTGGATAGCTGACCAGCACCTTGAGAACCGTCACCTGGAAGTTCACTGCCCCACTCCGTACCCGGCTTCCGCGAACTTATTTCCCCTACATCTTAGAGGCACTCGAGACCTCCTGTCGAGGTGCGGGCGTGGTGATGGCTTAGAACTCCAGCCCAACTGCTTGATGCTGGCCAAGGCTCTGCTTCACCCGCAGTGGCCTAGTCCGCTCGCGAAGCTCATCGGCGATCAAAAATGTGCGGCGTCTGGGGGTCGAGGCCTTGCGACCTGGTACCGCATGCCCATATCGACGAAGCTCCGGCTCGCTCGGGTCATTATTCTCCTAAATCATTATTTTGATCATTTTCTCACGATCCTCATTGGAGAAGCGCCCGCATGACCACCTACACTTACGTCGACAATTCCAACCTCTACATCGAGGCTCCCGCGTCTCGGCCGCCAAAAAGGGCAAGGCGAAGAACATTGCCGAAGCCATGAGAAACGGCATTGTGGATCACGGTTGGATGCTCGACTACGGCACGCTGTACAAATATGTCAGCGGGGAGGACACCGTCGCCAAGTTGTGGGGCTCGCCACCTCCCGGCGACTCCTTCTGGAAGATGGTCGACAAGGTCGGCTTCAAGACCCACGTCTACAACAAGAACGCCGGCAATAAGGAGAAGAAGGTCGACGTGGCGATCGCCACGGCGATGATGGATGACACTTCAACGTCATCGACAAGGAAAACGACGATATCCTGCTGGTGGCCGGGGATTCGGACTATGTGCCGGTCGTCGAGAAGCTGATCGAGCGCGGCTTCAAGGTCGAGGTGGCGTTTTGGGGTCAAGCGGCTCGGGAACTGCGCCAAGCTGCCGCAAATTTCTTCGAGCTTGATGGCAAGCTTGATGAATTCACCCGCGCCGCGCCGCGCCGCAAGCAGCCGCTTAGATCGCTCCCGCGATCCAGCGGGCGCAGCTAGGCCCGCGCGAAGCGGCGGCGGTTCGCCACTCGCTGGTAGGCGCCGGTCACGTTGAGCCGCATGCGGACCAGCGGCTCGCTTGCGCCATACATGTCGGACGCTTTCGAAATCGTGAGGCTGAGGGCGGCGATGTGCATGGCAGCCTCGTCCGAGACCAGGAGCGCCGGTCCGAGCCAGTTGGCCTCCTCCTCCATAGTCTTGTCGTAGTTGCGGGTGCCTGACGGGTCGAAATCTGCATCGGCGGATGCAACAGCAGCCCGTGGGCCAATTCGTGACTGATATCAGCGGCCTGCCATTTCCTGTCGTGGGCATCGTTATTCACAATGAAGCGCTCCTGGCCGACCGCAAGCGTCACGGCCGAGAAGTCTTTCTGACCGTTGCCTGTTCGTAGGTAAGCGACCGCGTCAGGAGCCAACTTCGCGTAGTCGCTGAGCGGAAAAACCGGAAACTCCAGATGCTCAGCGAGACGCCAGGGGCAAAGCGGCAAATGCGGCGCGATATCCAGCTCCTTGCGGAGGCTGGTCCACATACCAGTTCGCTTCTGCTTTGAATGGTCATGCCCCAACATCAGGTTGGCGCGTACTGCAGTTACAAGACACTCACATCCATGCAGACAGCGCGCTAGGTATATCTCTGTCTGAGATACTGCCAGTATGCGTTCGGCCCGAATCACTCACCTGAAATGTTAATTCACGAGTGGTTTCAGGGGCGACTGGAGTTGATTATTCTACCCCTGCTCGGGTGGACCTCCCACGGCGACTCCTTTTTTCGGGGATGGGGCGAAATGATGAAGCAACTTGTAAAAACAACTGAATGGCGCGAGACCAGCGACACTGGCCGCTTCGTTCTTCGCTGGGCGGAAAGCATCCTCGAAACCAGCTTGATCACCAATCAGGATGGGTCAACCTCGCGAATCAGCCGTCCACGAATTCGGGAATTCGAAGAGGAGCGCGATATTCAAACAGCCATGAACGGACCGCGATCGAAAAAGAAACTGCGCAATTGGGCGGGCCGGGAGACTTCATAAGCTACGATGGCGTGCAGGTACCTGCACGCTGCGATTAACTGGTCGACCGTTAAGAAGCTGGACCGAGCTGAGCTGTCGCTTCACCAGGGCAACAGCCCGCCCCGTATGGCGGAATCTGACTGAAATCCCGCGGCGATGGTGGGGCGCGCACCATTACATCTTGGCTGAGGCGCGGAATTATTCCGCGTTCTCCGCCGGCAGAGCTAAAGATAGAGATAACTCACGTGCCTGCCCCGGCGTCACTTGGAGGTAAACGCCGACGACGCTCGCAATGGCAATGGAGATTTCATTATCCATCTGCTCAATTATGATGGCACCCGGCTTGTCGATTTCGATCCGGCAATACGTCCAATGATAACCATCCTGTTCATTCGCCATCACGACACAGCCTCCATTTGTCATCGGTTCAGCTGGAGGTCGTGTGGGCGGACGGCGTCTTCCTGCAGGCTCGCATGGAAGACCACAGCAAATGCATGCTGGTGCTGATCGGCGCGACGCCGGAAGGCAAGAAGGAACTCATCGGCTTCCAAGTCGGCGTGCGCGAGAGCGCGCAAAGCTGGCACGAACTGCTCGTCGAAGCCAAAACCCGTGGGCTGAAGATCGCCCCGAAAAAGTGGCCGTTGGTCATGACGCGCTCGGCTTCTGGAAGGCGCTCGACGAGGTCTTTCCCGCGACGCGACATCAGCGGTGCGATGGCCGACGATTATCTCACGTCGGCGCGTCTTGCGGTAAACCATGCGTTCGATTGTCCAAGCCGTCATCGTTCCTCACGGTAGCACCAGTTGATCCGAACCGAGTTGCCGCGCCCTCTCTATTGCCGCCCTGCGCGTCCTGGGGAACATCAATGGGATCTCCGTCCTGAATTCATAGTCTTTGACCGAAATACTGGGCGATACGATCCGGATGCGCCAATAGCGGCGCCCCTTGGCTTCTTCCCGTACTCGCGCTCCCACCGCGAAGGGTCAATCGTAACGTAGCGCCCTGGAGCTCCGCGTCAGATGGAGTATGCTCGGCTGCAGGGCTTAGAGCCAATCGAGCGGCAGCAGCACTGTGCCTCCGGAAAGCGGCGATGATCACCTCTTTCTCGATGGAAGGATTGTCGATTGGCTCCCTTGGGGCCTGTCGAACGATCGGCGACGGTCTCGCGCTGCTTCACTTCGCGACAGTCTTCTATTGATCCCATAGCGCTTGGCGAGTGCTCTTAGGCTCTTTTTGACTATTTTGTATTGCTCGACGGACTCCCTCCGTCGTGGTGGTGCAGCCGTGTAAAACTTGTCCCATGGCGCATCCTTCGAATCGTGCGATGATCTGAGGCCGACAAACTGGACCATTTTTGGCTAGAGTTCTCGCTGCCGAATCCCTCGGCTGGGACGAGCGATGGACCATGAAGGCCTCGAAGTTTTCAGATGCTCAGAAGGCGTTCATCCTGAAACAGGGCAACGACGGGGTTGCGGTGGCGGAGATCTGCCGTAAGGCCGGGATCAGCCAGGCAACCTACTTCAATTGGAAGAAGAAATATGACGGGCTGCTGCCCACCGAGATGCGTCGGCTGAAGCAGCTCGAGGAGGAGAACGGCAAGCTGAAGAAGCTGGTCGCGGACCTGTCGCTCGACAAGGAGATGCTGCAGGACGTGATCCGCCGAAAGCTATGAAGCCCGGTCGGAAGCGCATGCTGGTCGACGCGGTCCGCAGCGAATGGCAGGTCTCGATCCGCAGGGCCTGTGACGCTCTCGAATTTGACCGCTCGACCTACCACTACAAGTGCCGTCGCTCCGGCCAGGCTGCCCTCGAACAGAAGATCAAGGAGATCTGCCATGTTCGTATCCGCTACGGTTATCGTCGTGTTCACGTGCTGCTGCGTCGTGAAGGCTGGCGCCATGGCCAGAACAAGACGCGGCGGATCTATCGCGAATTGGGCCTGCAATTACGCAACAAAACGCCGAAGCGCCGGGTCAAGGCCAAGCTGCGCGATGATCGCAGGCCGGCGACGCGATCGAACGAGACCTGGGCGATGGACTTCGTCCATGACCAGTTGGCGACCGGACACAAGCTGCGCGTGCTCACGATTGTCGATACCTTCTCCCGCTTCTCGCGGCGCTGGCGCCGCGATTCACCTTCCGCGGCACCGATGTTGTGGAGGTGCTGGAAAGGGCCTGCAAGGAAGTGGGAGTCCCGGCAACGATCCGCGTGGATCAAGAACAGCGAGTTCGTGTCCCGCGATCTTGACCTCTGGGCCTACCAGCGCGGTGTCACCCTGGACTTCTCGCGGCCCGGTAAGCCAACCGACAACGCGTTCATTGAGGCCTTCAACGGCCGCTTCAGGGCCGAATGCCTCAACGCCCACTGGTTCCTGTCTCTTGCGGACGCCTAGCAAAAGGTGGAGACTTGGCGCAGATACTACAACTGCGCATCAGAACACCCATCTGGCTATGTGATTGAAGAGAAGAGATTTTGTTGAGCGGGATGCGATCCCGCGGGGTATTTTGGGTTCTGTCGCGCTCGTTCGGCGATAGATCGAGCAGCAGTTGTTATCAGCGAGGTGCGGGCGAAGATCCAAGGACCATCCGGAAGAGGATGGATGGATTCGATCTCGCCGGCTTCAGCGGCCAGCCGGAGCGTCTTGGGCGCGATCTTCAGGAGCTTTGCGGCGTTGCCAAGGTTGAGCCATGGCTCGATCCCGTCCTCGGCAGGCTTGAACACCGGGATGTGGTAGTTCGAGCGCATTGATGTGACGCGCTCGCGGGTCCAGCGATTGCCGTTGCCGGTCTTGAGGCCGTTGCGATTGAGGAGGCCGGCAATCAGATCGTCGCTGGCGATCAGCACCAGTTGACGCACGGCCTGGACGATATCGGCCGAGGTGCTGTTGCGCTGTCCGCGCCGGCGCTTCGGCAAGCGCAACTCGCTGTGGGCGCCCCCCACCCAATGAACGATGAGAACGATCTCCGAGGCCGCGTCGTCGATATCGGCCACGACCTCATGGATGAGGGTGCGCACAATGCGCTTCTTAAGACGAGCATCCGTCGTCCGCGCATCCCAGACCGTTTTGAGGTTCGAGGCCAGAACGCCGAACGAAGCTGGATCAGCAAGGGGTGCGGGCGTCGCCACATCATGCATGGCGATCTTGGCCTCAACCTCCGCCGCGTGAGCGAGCGCCCTGTTCCAGCGCGCTTCCAGCTCACTGGCCACCAGCCGGTTCGCGGGATCAGCGGCATCGTATTGCCGGAAAGCCCTGTCGGCGGCATAGCGCGCCGCTTCGAGGTCGCGACTGAGAGCATCGCGTACCTGATCGCGCCGCTCCCTGGCTCCCTTGGCGGCAGCGGTTGCGGCGGCGACAGCGCCCGGACCGACGACTCCAAGCAGCGATTCCTCGATGGCGTCATCGACGCGCAGTCCGCCGAAGGCGATGCAGTGGGCCCCGCCATTATCCATCCAGGCACGGCTGCAGCTGTAGCGCGGGATATGGTTTTCCATGCCGGAGTAGCGGAGTGTGAGCTTACGACCGCAGCGCTTGCAGCGGATCAGACCGGCCAGCAACGCGTCACCATGCTTGGGCGCGCCGTGATGCCGACTGGTGGGAACATTGCTGCTGACCATGGTGCGAATCGCCTCGAACTTCTCCCAGCTCACATACCCTTCGTGAGTGTTGGGCTTCAGCGTCAGCCATTCGTTCCGCGCCTTGCGGCGGATCTTCACGCGCACGCCCGCGGTGCCATATCCCGCCGCCACAGCTGTCTTACCATAGGCATAGGCGCCGCCGTAGACCGGGTTCTCAATGATCCGGTGGATGGCAGAGTAGTTTGGTCGCCGCCAGGCCGTGTCGCCGTTGGTCTGCTTCACCGGAAGATCGAGATTGTACTCGTGGAGCCAGCAGAGCGCCTGACGCGCGCTTCCCAGTTCCTCGACCTTGTCGAACACCAGCTTGATCGCCTCCTGGACACGCCGATCCGGGTCTTTCTCATAACGATCGCCGGCCTTCACGAAGCCGACGGGCGCTGTCACAACCAACTCCCCCCGGCGCGCCTTCTCGTAGCGGGCCGAGAGCGAGCGCTGGCGCAACAGATCCAGCTCGTACTCGTTGAGGCTGCCCTTGAGCCCGAGCAGCAGGCGGTCGTTGCCGTGCCTTGGCGCATAGATGGTCTCTTGATCGACCAGAACGGTATCGACCACGCGGCACATCTCGATGAGTTGCTGCCAATCCCGGCTGTTGCGGGCGAAGCGCGAGACCTCGCGGGCGCAAACCGCACCAACCTTGCCGAGGCAAACCTCCGCCACCATTCGCTCGAATCCGGCGCGTTGTATGCCGCTGGCGGCTGAGCGACCGAGATCATCATCGATCACTTCAATTTCTGACCACCCGAGTGCCGTCAGCCGGTCTCGCATGGCGTATTGCAGCGCGCTGCTCTCGCGATTGTGCAACACCTGATGGGCCGAAGATTGACGCACGTGAAGAATCGCCTTGCGCTCCAGATGATGAGGCCTGACCTTGTCAGAGATCATGATCGACCTCCTTCGCGGGCAGCGTTGCTGTCCTCGCAGCATGGTCGAGGATCAACTGCGTCATCAGGCTCGTGAGGGCCGCCCGGGCTTCCGCCGGCAACTCCAGCCATGCGGGCGCGCCGATGGCGCCGTTTGACAGGCCACTCCCGAACAGATCCATCTGCGGCCGCGGCCGCGGCTGCGGCTGCGGCTGCGGCCGCGGTTGTCGATTGTGTCGGTATCCGCTCCCTGGCATTGCCGTCTGGCGTGACATGAGTCGCTCCCCGATTCTGGTCGTGAGAGACTCTGGATGCGCCAGAAAGCAGGGCAGCTGATGACGTTCGACCCTTCAACGCCAGATCGAGAAGCGCAGAGAGCGCCGCAAGTGCATCGATGCTGACAAACGGCTGAGCTGCCAAAAGCTCGGCGTCAGGGCATGCTGCCCGATCGAACATCCACGCTGGAACCTCCAACCATCGATCCGCTTGCGATCCATCCAGAGAGCAGCGTAAAGCGACATCATCAGCCTTCTCGACGCTTCCATGAACGCAAACTCGGCGACCAAACCAGGGATGATGTCGATAAAGAACCTCGCGAAGAACGGTCCTGTGGGCGTTCTTGAGCCTTGTTGTACAATGGCCGGCGTCCCCACTCGAGCCTTGACGGCGGCACCCCGGATCAAGCTTACTTCAGCCCGCTGCCGTTCCGCGCGGTAGCCTAACTCTGGCAGAAGCTCCACTTAACGACGCGGAATTGCTGTTCAGACAACCGGAGCCAGCTCAGAGACACGCCGACGTAGAACGCCTCGTCTTCACTGCGCAATCCCCGGCGAGGGCGCGTGAACGCAGATTGATTGGGGCTTTCCGTTCTGACCATCGGCAGACCTTCAGGGGCGACAAAACATCAGCCCTGTAGTCGCACGGATTTTCGGAAGCTGTCTATTAAATAGACTCTGCGTTCGCGGTGGCATTCTCCGCGATTACACCTGAGCCTAAGGCCCGAAGGAAGCAAAGAGAAGGAATTTAGATGACTGTGTGTGTTGCTGCCTGCGTCCACGATGGTTTGGTCTTTGCTGCGGATAGTGCTACCAGCCTCTTGGGTGCTAACCGGACTACCGGCGAGGTAGTGATTGAGCGTGTGTACCAGTACGGGAACAAAGTGTTCAACCTGGACAAGCGCCTGCCGGTGGTCGGCATGACCTCGGGCTTGGGAGCTATCGGCAACGCCCCCATTCACTCACTCGCGAAGGACCTGCGCCGGGAGTTTAAGACGGACGGCAGCAAGTACCAGCTCAACCCCGACAAATACTCAGTTGCTGAAGTCGCGGAGAAGGCACACGATTTCCTGTTCACCGACAAGTACTCGGCAGCTTCCAAGATTGAGGGCGATCATTCACTCGATTTTTGGATCGGCGGCTATTCGTCAGATTCCGACACCCACGAGTTGTTCAAGGTGGGCATCGTAAATGGGGCTGCGACAGTTGAATGCTTGTGTCGAGACGGCCAAAGCGACCTATTTTGGGGTGGTCAACCGAGTGCCATTAATCGATTGGTCATGGGTTACGACAACACTCTTGTGGAATCGCTGAGAAAAGTGGGAGTATCCGACGCCGACCTTCCGGGCTTGATGGACTTCATAAGCTCTGAAACCGTGGCTCCGTTAATGCACCCTGGAATGCCGGTTCAAGACGCAATCGAACTTTGTAGTTTTCTTGTCGAAACCACCAAAGGTTTCGTTCGTTTCCTACCAGGCGCCGATACGGTTGGCGGCGAGGTTGATATCGCCGTGGTGACGCGGCACGAACGTTTCAAGTGGATCAAGCGAAAGCACTACTACCCCCAAAACCTCAACAAGTTGGAGACCGACCATGTCTAAGACGAGAGAGGCGGCGGTCCACGCAAGCCGAGAACTACCACGCGAGCAGCCGATGCCGCGTTTCGATTATCAGAAGCCGCCGACGATTACCAAGGATGTGTCGTCCACCAATAGGGCTACTCTGTCCACTGACCAGGCCGCAGTCTTCGACAAGGCCGCAGAAATTTCGCTCCTTGCAGAATCTCCATTTCTGAGGAATGACAGGCGGGATGTGATCGAGCAGCCGACTCGTCCTTCGCGCCGTCAACTTGGCGGCTCACTTCTTCCCTTCTAGAAGCATGCGTATGCGCGCAGCGATCTTGCGTGCCTCCTCCGGCCCCGGGTCGAGTTTCACGCAATCGAGGATCCCTAGCACTTCCTGAGCGTCCTCGGCATCGAGCGTCGCGACTTGGCGATCTGCCAGGCTCAAAGACTGATCGGCCGCGCGGGCCTGATTGGCTGCAAGCACCGCAAGCGCCTCTGAGCGTAGCGACGTGATGTACCGCTCGAATATGTGCATCCGTTGGCCTGTAGCTAGCCTTAGGGTACGCTTCGCAAACGCCGCAGCGCCGGTGGCCGAGCCCCGTCCGTGAAGACTGTGGTTGGCCACCTTTGCTCCAGAGACATATTCCCGAGGCGCCACCAGATCATGGCGCAGACAAGTAACCGGGGCACCTACCTGAATTGGTCGGCGGCATGGTCCGCCACTGAACGCTAACCTTGTTGCTCCTTTTGCATGCGGAAGAAGAGACCCCGTGGCCAGACTCGCACGCGTTCGTTGCGTCAGTAAGACCGACAGCACGAATCCACACGAGAGAATTAGCAGCATCGGCGGGGTATATTCGAACGGAAGTCACTGGAAGCAATCTGTCGTTCAGACGATCAGAGACATCGAAAGCGGCGCGTGGGAATTCTATGTCCAGGAAGACGGGCTGACTGCTGGTTTGATCGTGGCCAAACACGAAGGGCACAAGTACATCAAGACGACGGCAGACGGCATTCAGCCAGACAATCTTCTTTCACTCGCTGAGTGTCCGTGATGCTTGTCCATCCCAGATCGCCGGTAGTGCGGGCGCAACTCGGCGCCGTTCGGCTGCGCGGTGTCAGGCGCTGTCCCCGCCACGCCCGCACTACCCTTTGAAATTAGCGGCAACATGACTAGGCGCTTGAAAAGTTCCTCGCGTTTACCCTGAGGAAGCGCTGTCCCTGCGGCGCACCGCTAATTTCGGGGGCAGCCAGCCTCAAGCGGCGAAAGAAGCTGACCAGGATCTTATCGCTCGCAGAACGAGCATAGCTACCATGACGGGGCTTAGCCCACGATGGAAGCAGCGCGGGCGCGCCTCGGCGCCGGAAATGCGCAACGACGCTGTCCCTACCGCGCCCGCGCTGCCGATGAAGCTAGCACTGATCTTCCCCCGACACAGCGCGCTGTCCCTATCACGTGCCGCAGATCTCGGTGGCCAGCCTTCGCCCTTGGATTGGCAAGGCTAACCGGGCTCGCTCCCAAGAGGCTCAAATTCCCAAGGGGGACCAACAAAGCAATATCGTCGAAAAGTACCGGAGGACACCTACCAGCACCAGTGGGTTGCCGCGCCCCGCGAGCATGCCATATCAAAGCGCTCGGCCTGCAACTCTCGAGCTGGCTCCGAGTAACTGCCGTGCCTAGGACGGAAGTGGTAGCGGCAATCCAAGCATTCACGGACTGCGTCCGTAGGCCAAGCCATACACCGGCAGAAGACACGTACGGGCCACAGCGAACTGAAGAACAGCGGCCGATTGGCGATCCCGAGTTGAAATTATCTGCTCAAAAATGGACGCCGTGGCGGATTGCCCTCTTTCGACCTTATCCGAATTCGAGGCGCTCAGACGCGAGATGGGGACAGATTTTCCCGCAACGCCATCCGCTTTACTCAACCGTGTAGCGGACGCCTTTTACGCCGTGGTTCGGCGGATGCCGGACCCTTAATCAGGACGGAGCGGATGATGCCTAGCACATGCTCGCTGCACACGATCGGCGAAGCTATACGCGACCTCGAAGAAAAAGTCGCTCACGTTGCAGAAATCAGCCGTGAGGAGCTTGCGAGCGGCGTTCTGCGCATTACGAAGCGCCTTCGAGATGACTCGAAGCCGCGCTCAAGGTAATCGATGGCCTAAAGGATCACACCGGTCCCGGGGCGGCAGGCCGCTTACGGTGATTGGGAGTTAGCGCTGTCTCCGCCACTGGCGAGGAAGCACGGGGTCAAGCTGCGGCGGTCCTATCTTCGCATTGCCAAAACCGCGACAATGATGGCGGGACGCTACGGCCATGCCAAGCAATTGAAGCGGCATCAGCGGCAGCTGCCCCTCCCGCTCAGCCGGGCCTCGCAGATCCGCTCGCAGCAGCAGCGCCAGCGCGGCTTCAAGCTTTCTTCCTTCCACGCCCCGGAGGTGGAGTGCATCGGCAAGGGCAAAGCAGCCGCGCCTTACGAGTTCGGCGTCAAAGCCTCCATCGTCACCAACAACCGCCGTTCTCCCGGGGCCTGTTCGTGCTGCACGCCAGGGCGCTACCCGATAACCCGTACGACGGTCACACCTTGCGGGACGTCATCGACCCCACCGAGACACTCACCGGCTGCGCGATCGAGCGGGCCTATGTCGACAAGGGATACCGCGGCCACGACGCACAAAATCACCGACGGATCTTCATCTCCGGCCAGAAGCGCGGCGTCTTCGGTGTCATCAAGCGCGAGCTGCGCCGCCGCTCCGCCATCGAACCCATCATCGGACACCTGAAGGCCGATGGTCACCTCGGCCGCTGCTACCTCAAAGGCCGCGCCGGCGATGCGGCTAAAGTCATCCTCTCAGCCGTCGGCCACAACTTCCGCCGCATCCTCGCCTGGCTCAGAGAACTCTTGTGCCTCATCCTGCTCCAGCTATGGCGCACGTTCGGCCGTCCCGCCCCGCTCAATTCGCCTTCTTAACGGACGACTGACTACAACTGAAATCGGCGTGCTCGATCGCCTCGTCACCGACATGACACTGTCCCCGCGATTAACAGAACGGACTACTATTCGGCGGAGGAGAGGCGCGAGGCCACTGCTGGCTCAATGTAGTAGAGGCAGATCCAAGGCCCTCGGAGACGGCGAACGTTGCCTGGGGACATGGCGCGTGCGGCGACACCTTGTCGGCCATCGTCGCAGCAATCTGGCGTAGCCGCGATACAGCGGGCGGGACATTACCGATCCGGGTTGTCAATCAATAAGGGTTAAAGTGCCAGCGCTCCCAGATTTCACGGCGTGACCCGTCAGGGTCCGCAACCGCCTCAGAATCTGCTGACCACACCATCACGACGCGTTTGTTTGTGTCGTAGGAAGGCCATTCCGGCACGCCAACGCCATTAGGGTCTCCCTTCTTTGCGAAATTCGTCCACGCGGTCAACATCTGATTAGTCAGCCGAGAGATATCCGAGCCCGGGGCCTTCGACAGCGCAAGACCACCTGGAATTTGGCTGAAATCACCGGTGCCGAACATGAATGGAAGTTCAATTGAATGAAACGCCCCCAACGGGGGCAGCGCAGGATCGAGATACTTTGGGGGCACATGCCAAGTGAAGCGATAGAGCCACACCTTGCCGCCCGAGGCCGATTGGCGCTCGGCTAGGTGTGTTGCCGGTTGCGTCATTATCACGTCATCAACCAGCGCCGCTTCGATTGTTCTTTGATCCGTCGTCCCGAGAACCTTCTCACACGTACTCATGAGCTTGCGTTTTACTTCCTCCCGTTTCTCCTCTGAGGTGTCCCGTATGGAGGGTAACATAGAGAAGACATCGATCTTTGCGCCGAGATCGGTGTCTTCCACGAACGGATTGCGGAACTTGCTGTCATACATTGCCCAGTAGTTCATTTCGTTTGCATTCGTCCCAAGCATGATCCCAACATGTCTTGACGTTCCGGAGGCGAGTGCTTCGGCAGGATCGAGGGCGACCCCCGAACCATCTGCGACGGGAGCGAAGAAACCATCCGGCTCACCGGTAGCGTGGGCCTGCAGCAATAGATCTCGAACGGGCGCCGTTTTGATCTGCGCCATGGTTTTCAAGGATCCGACGTCCATGACTTTTTTCACTGTCGCTTCCGCCGATCTCCTGGTGCGAATTAGATTGTAGGCCCCGCTTTGCAGGATCGCCCGTTGAAATGGCTTTTTCAGCGAGGGAGACACGAGGTGTGCGGCGATTGAGATCGAACCAGCCGATTCACCGAATACCGTGACATTATCAGAGTCCCCGCCGAGCGCCGTCGCGTTACGTCGAACCCACTCAAGCGCTGCGATCTGATCGCGCAGGCCGTTGTTGCCGCTACCGGAATAGGAAGGGTCGAGCGCACCTACCTCCGCAAATCCCAGCAAGCCGATACGATAGTTGATCGTGACGACGACCACATCCTTTCGAGCAACTGCTGCCCCATTATAAACGTCGGACGCGCCACCGGCAATGAAGCCTCCGCCGGGAAGATAGATCATGATTGGCAAATTCCTGACCTGCTTCGCAGGCTTCCAGACATTAAGGTAAAGACAATCTTCATCCTCGAACAAGCGAGTTGTGACTCCGCCTACGACAACCTCATGCGCCATGGCCGCTTTGGGATAACTTTCGAGCGGATCCTCGATTTGTGGACAGATTGTCCGATAGTTCGCTGCCTCAAGAATTCCTTGCCAATGATTAGGCAAAGATGGTGGGCGGAATCGCAAATCGCTCACCGGCGGAGCCGCGTAGGGAATTCCTTTGAGGCTCAGGATCCCATCCTCGATCACGCCCTTTGCCATCCCTCCCTCAAGTGTTACGCATTCAGGGCATGTTTCGTTTAATGCCCCTGCCACGGCACTTGTCGAGAACATCACAAATCTCAATAAGATCATTATGATTGACTTGGTTTGCACCGAACACTCCTGCATAGAGACGGCCTACATAGCGCGGCCTAACTACAGTGTGCTGTTGAAGCATTTATAATGCCAAGTCCTATTTCTACGGCGAGGCAATAGATCCGGCGGCACAGCCGTCAAGCGATGGTACAAATTCGGTGCGCCGAGCGAACTGCGCGCCAGCACAGCAATCAGAGGTGCGACTCGGTTCTTAGTCCAAGCTTTGATAATGCCCTTTTGTCGCTGTAGCGAGACCGAACTGTGAACCATTCAGAACTAGAGTTTTTCGCCGTGATCACGTTGGCGGGCTGGATGCGCCGACGTGGTTTTGCAGTAAAATCGGCGGTCGATTGCCGATCGCGCAATGGGGCCGCTCTTCGTTGTACAACAAGACTCAAGAACGCCCACAAAACCGTTTTTCGCGAGGTTCTTTATCGATTTCATCCCTGGTTTGGTCGCCGAGTTTGCGTTCATGGAACGGTCGGGAAGGCTGATGATGTCACTTTCCGCTGCTCTCTGGATGGATCGCAAGCGGATCGATGGTTGGAGGTTCCAGCATGGACGTTCGATCGGGCAGCATGCCCTGACGCCGAGCTTTTGGCAGCTCAGCCGTTTGTCAGCATCGATGCACTTGCGGCGCTCTCTGCGCTTCTCGATCTGGCGTTGAAGGGTCGAACGTCATCAGCTGCCCTGCTTTCTGGCGCATCCAGAGTCTCTCACGACCAGAATCGGGGAGCGACTCATGTCACGCCAGACGGCAATGCCAGGGAGCGGATACCGACACAATCGACAACCGCGGCCGCAGCCGCAGCCGCAGCCGCGGCCGCAGCCGCAGATGGATCTGTTCGGGAGTGGCCTGTCAAACGGCGCCATCGGCGCGCCCGCATGGCTGGAGTTGCCGGCGGAAGCCCGGGCGGCCCTCACGAGCCTGATGACGCAGTTGATCCTCGACCATGCTGCGAGGACAGCAACGCTGCCCGCGAAGGAGGTCGATCATGATCTCTGACAAGGTCAGGCCTCATCATCTGGAGCGCAAGGCGATTCTTCACGTGCGTCAATCCTCGGCCCATCAGGTGTTGCACAATCGCGAGAGCAGCGCGCTGCAATACGCCATGCGGGACCGGCTGACGGCTCTCGGGTGGTCAGAGGTTGAAGTGATCGATGATGATCTCGGTCGTTCAGCCGCCGGCGGCATACAACGCGCTGGTTTTGAGCGGATGGTAGCGGAGGTTTGCCTTGGCAAGGTTGGTGCGGTTTGCGCCCGCGAGGTCTCGCGCTTCGCCCGCAACAGCCGGGATTGGCAGCAACTCATCGAGATGTGCCGCGTGGTCGACACCGTTCTGGTCGATCAAGAGACCATCTATGCGCCAAGACACGGCAACGACCGCCTGCTGCTCGGGCTCAAGGGCAGCCTCAACGAGTACGAGCTGGATCTGTTGCGCCAGCGCTCGCTCTCGGCACGCTACGAGAAGGCGCGCCGGGGCGAGTTGGTTGTGACAGCGCCCGTCGGCTTCGTGAAGGCCGGCGATCGTTATGAGAAAGACCCGGATCGGCGTGTCCAGGAGGCGATCAAGCTGGTGTTCGACAAGGTCGAGGAACTGGGAAGCGCGCGTCAGGCGCTCTGCTGGCTCCACGAGTACAATCTCGATCTTCCGGTGAAGCAGACCAACGGCGACACGGCCTGGCGGCGACCAAACTACTCTGCCATCCACCGGATCATTGAGAACCCGGTCTACGGCGGCGCCTATGCCTATGGTAAGACAGCTGTGGCGGCGGGATATGGCACCGCGGGCGTGCGCGTGAAGATCCGCCGCAAGGCGCGGAACGAATGGCTGACGCTGAAGCCCAACACTCACGAAGGGTATGTGAGCTGGGAGAAGTTCGAGGCGATTCGCACCATGGTCAGCAGCAATGTTCCCACCAGTCGGCATCACGGCGCGCCCAAGCATGGTGACGCGTTGCTGGCCGGTCTGATCCGCTGCAAGCGCTGCGGTCGTAAGCTCACACTCCGCTACTCCGGCATGGAAAACCATATCCCGCGCTACAGCTGCAGCCGTGCCTGGATGGATAATGGCGGGGCCCACTGCATCGCCTTCGGCGGACTGCGCGTCGATGACGCCATCGAGGAATCGCTGCTTGGAGTCGTCGGTCCGGGCGCTGTCGCCGCCGCAACCGCTGCCGCCAAGGGAGCCAGGGAGCGGCGCGATCAGGTACGCGATGCTCTCAGTCGCGACCTCGAAGCGGCGCGCTATGCCGCCGACAGGGCTTTCCGGCAATACGATGCCGCTGATCCCGCGAACCGGCTGGTGGCCAGTGAGCTGGAAGCGCGCTGGAACAGGGCGCTCGCTCACGCGGCGGAGGTTGAGGCCAAGATCGCCATGCATGATGTGGCGACGCCCGCACCCCTTGCTGATCCAGCTTCGTTCGGCGTTCTGGCCTCGAACCTCAAAACGGTCTGGGATGCGCGGACGACGGATGCTCGTCTTAAGAAGCGCATTGTGCGCACCCTCATCCATGAGGTCGTGGCCGATATCGACGACGCGGCCTCGGAGATCGTTCTCATCGTTCATTGGGTGGGGGGCGCCCACAGCGAGTTGCGCTTGCCGAAGCGCCGGCGCGGACAGCGCAACAGCACCTCGGCCGATATCGTCCAGGCCGTGCGTCAACTGGTGCTGATCGCCAGCGACGATCTGATTGCCGGCCTCCTCAATCGCAACGGCCTCAAGACCGGCAACGGCAATCGCTGGACCCGCGAGCGCGTCACATCAATGCGCTCGAACTACCACATCCCGGTGTTCAAGCCTGCCGAGGACGGGATCGAGCCATGGCTCAACCTTGGCAACGCCGCAAAGCTCCTGAAGATCGCGCCCAAGACGCTCCGGCTGGCCGCTGAAGCCGGCGAGATCGAATCCATCCATCCTCTTCCGGATGGTCCTTGGATCTTCGCCCGCACCTCGCTGATAACAACTGCTGCTCGATCTATCGCCGAACGAGCGCGACAGAACCCAAAATACCCCGCGGGATCGCATCCCGCTCAACAAAATCTCTTCTCTTCAATCACATAGCCAGATGGGTGTTCTGATGCGCAGTTGTAAAAGGCGAAGTATCGGCCGATCGAGGCGCGGGCGTCGGACACGGTGTCGTAGGCGCGCAGATAGACCTCTTCGTATTTGACGCTGCGCCACAGCCGCTCGACGAACACGTTGTCGCGCCAGGCGCCCCGGCCGTCCATGCTGATGGCGATGCCATGCCTGGCGAGCACGCCGGTGAACGCGGAGCCCGTGAACTGCGAGCCCTGGTCGGTGTTGAAGATGTCCGGCTTGCCGTGGCGAGCGAGAGCGTCCTCCAGCGTCTCGACGCAAAATGCGGCTTCGATCGTGATCGAGACGCGCCACGACAGCACCCGGCGGCTGAACCAGTCGAGCACCACCGCGAGATAGATGAAGCCGCGCGCCATCGGGATGTAGGTGATGTCCATCGCCCAGACCTGGTTCGGGCGTGTGATCTCCATCCCGCGCAGCAGATACGGATAGATCTTGGGCCCGGGTTCGGGCTTGGTGGTACGCGGCCGGCGGTAAAGCGCCTCTATCCTCATCCGCCGCAGCAGCGTTTTGACATGCCGGCGGCCGATCTTGCACGCCTCGGCAGCCAACAGGTCTCGCAACATTCGCGAACCGGCGAAGGGAAACTCCAAATGCAGCCGGTCAAGCCGTTGCATGATCGCGAGGTCGGCGGGCGATACCGGACGTGGTAGATAATAGACACTGCCACGGCTGATCTTCAAAACTTCCGCCTGTTTCGTGATCGGCAGGTCATCACGGTCGATCATCGCTTTGCGCTCAGCAGGCCGGCTTTGCTGAGCGCGCCTTCTAAAAACTGAGCGCGGCGCTGCGCGCCCCCTGTGGGATAGAAACGGCTAACCGCTAGACTGCGGCCGGAAGGGAGCGGCCGATACGATTTTGGTGGCACGTGAGCCCGTCAAAAAACCTGGTCCATGGGCTGTTGCGCACTTGAGAGTGGTGACGCCATCTCGGCGATCCCGTTTAGGAATTTGAATGAATTGCGCAGCCCAGCCCTTCCGCCGGAGTCAGAAGGAGCTACAGATGAATCCCAAAAGATCGAAGTCGAAGGACGGCGGTAAGATGCCGATGGTGCACCCGAACGCGGCTGCCATCGACGTTGGCGCCACCATGCATATGGCGGCCGTCAGGGCAGATCGCGCACCGGAGCCAGTCCACAGTTTCGGTACCTTCACGGCCGATCTGCATCGGCTGGTCGACTGGTTTACGGAATGCGGCGTCGAGACCGTCGTCATGGAATCGACCAGCGTCTACTGGATTCCGATTTTCGAGCTTCTCGATGCCCGGGGATTTACCGTGTTTCTTGTCCAACGCGCGCGATGCCAAGCACGTGCCGGGGCGTAAGACCGATGTCAGCGATGCGCAATGGCTGCAGCGGCTCCATTCATTCTGGTTGCTGCGGGCCAGCTTTCAGCCCAAAGGGCAGATTGCCGAACTGCGAGCCTACGTGCGTCAGCGCGAGCGTCGGCTGGAGTACGCGGCCTCACACATCCAGCATATGCAGAAGGCCTTGACGGAGATGAATCTTCAGCTCCACCACGTCGTCGCCGACATCACCGGCGCGACTGGCCTGCGTATCATACGCGCGATCCTTGCCGGCGAGCGCGATCCCGAGGCGTTGGCGTGCTTGCGCCACTACAGTTGCCACTCCAGTGCCGAGACGATTGCGAAGGCGCTCACCGGGAGCTACCGCGCCGAGCATCTGTTTGCGCTCGAGCAGGCACTTGCGCTTTACGACACCTACCACGAGAAGGCATCTGCCTGCGACGCCCGGATCGAAGCCGTGTTGAAGGAACTGAGCAACCATCGCGGTCGTGGCCATGGACCAGCACCGCGGGCATCGCTGCGTCGGAATCGAACCGATCAGGCGAACGCTCTAGCTTTCGACGTCCGCGAGGCGCTGTTCGCGTTGCTGGGAAAAGACATCACCACCATCGACGGCCGCGGTCCTTACCTCTCGCTGAAGCTGATCGCTGAATGCGTTGACGACCTCTCCTCGTGGCCAAGTGCAAAGCATTTTACCTCCTGGCTGGGACTGGCGCCGAGCAACAAGGTCTCCGCGGCAAAAGGCTCTCGTCCCGAACACCCCGATCCGGCGGCCGGGCGGCGGCGCTTCTGCGCCTTGCTGCCGTCACCGTCGGACGCACCGATACTGCGCTCGGCGCCTTTTACAGTCGACTTTCATCGCGCGTCGGCAAGGCCAAGGCCGTGACCGCCACGGCCCGCAAGATCGCAGTTCTGTTCTACAATGCTGTGCGATACGGAATGGACTATGTCGATCCCGGGGCCTCGTCATACGAGACGCGCTACCGGACGCGAGTGGTCAACAATTTGCATCGGCGTGCCAAGGCATTCGGCTTCTTCTCCAGCCGTTCGAGCCGAACGTCGGCGATGCCGTTTCTTAGGAATCGTTCTCAAGCGTCAGCTCCCCGATCTTGGCGTGCAGCGTTTTCACGTCCACCGCGGGCTCGCTCGTTCTGTTGGCGCCAGGACCAAAGACCTCGGCCGCCGCTCCCTGAAGCTGGGACTTCCACTGCGTGATCTGGTTCGGGTGTACGTCGAAATGCTCAGCCAGCTGGGCCAGCGTCATCTCGCCCTTGATCGCCGCTAACGCCACCTTGGCCTTGAATGCCGGTGCGTGCTGCCGGCGGGCTCGTTTGCTCATCGTCTCTCCTGATTCGCGGGACAATCTTGCCCGCCGTCAGGCAGAAACTCCACTTATCGCCCTGTCCAGATTTCCGGAGCCAGCTCACTCCGTCCGCATTCTCGAGGACGGAACGATGCCCCGGCCCATCAGGCGCGGCGGTGTGGTTCTGTGGGACATGCGACTGATCGACCGAGCGTTCGAAGTCCTCTCAGGCGATGCGGAAGGCGCGACCCTTGGGCTAGTGTGAGCCTAACGCGGCAATAGCCCGCTTGGCGACCAGCCTTTGCTCCGCAGCCTTCGTGTACCGTTACAGCTCTTTCAAGCTGTCGTGCCCGGTTATGCTGGCAATCACCTTCAAGGATAAGCCCAGCTCGGCCAGTCGACGCGCTGCCGCGAAGCGCAAGGTGTGGGGACTGCATTGTGTTGTGATTCCAGCTGCTTTGCCCCAGGCCGAAAACTTGCCGGTGAACGACTTATCGCTATAAGGCTTTCCGCGTTCAGTCAGGATGAATGCAGGCGCATCGGCAGCGATCTTGCAAGATCCTGTCCGAGGCCGTTGGTATTCCCAACGGTCGCGTGCTGCCAGCTCCGCCTTTCGGTATGTCAACGCGCCGCACCGGAGGCGGAAAGTAGCTGCCCGAACTCATCCGATTCCAGATCCGATAGAGATTCTTACTCAGATCTCGGTCGAAGTCTTCGATCGACTGCCCGTCAACACCAGCTGCCCCTTGGTTAGCCTTCACTTGCTTATACGCCTCCCACACATCGCGTTTGGCAATACAAAACGGCTTGGCCTTACTCATGCCGATCATCCCCTTTCGGGTTGTCGACCGCGTAAAGCCGGATGACAACGCCCCTTCGGTGCAGTGCCATTGCAGCGCCTTCGTCCCTAATACGGGCGTTTCCGCCCCTGTGCTCCGCATCGGTACTCTGCTCCTTGCGGCGACGAGCCGCTTGGAGTCCTCCCTTCACATCGGAGCGACAGGTTCCTGTGTTCCTTGTCAAAGCCTGATCCGACGTCACGCCACCTTCATGCCGGACGCCGGTTGGACAGTCGGCAGGCTCCCCCCAACCCTTGCTCGCGGGATAGACATCCTGATCCCGGTTTCGACGTCGATAGAACACGTTACGACACGTCATCAGCGGTTTACTTACGTTCGTCTCCTCGGATCTCACCTGACGGAGTTTCCTCCGCCTTTTCCTCCAACGCTCACTACTAGGGCTCTTTACCCTCGCAGCTCGGAGCGGTTTGACGTCTACCCCTGCAGGTCGACTTCGGAGGGCCATCCTCCATCTCTGACAAAGCTTCGTCAGGATTCAGGCCGACGCCTGACTTCCACAGCACACGACGTCCTCGTGCTTGACGCTGCGCCACAGCCGCTCGATGAAGACGTTGTCCATCCAACGACCGCGGCCTCGCGTTCGCGAGCGTCCTCGCTCTCCCGCCCGACACCCGCCTCAAAGGCCCGGGCCGCCTGGTCCAGCAGCTGCTTCTTCCAGGCATAGATCTGGTTCGGGTGAACCTCGTAGCGCTGGGCCAGATCGGCCACCGTCGCCTGCTCCCGCACGGCTTCCAGTGCGATCTTTGCCTTCAATGCCGCGTCGATCTTGCGTCTCGTCTTCGTCGTCATCATCCGCTCCGTTTATTAGACGGAGCCGCCCCTTCCAACTAAGCACGTGGTCCCAAAATCGGGATCCATTTCACACCATCGCCCGGGGCCAATTCGTTGGTGTGATTTGTGAAAGGTGCCCAATTGGGACACCACCCCGGTTTGATCGCTGCATTGCCTCGCCCCGCCGCACACAGATCCATGCCGATGATGGTCGCCCCTCAAGATTGCGCAACATCAACTCTTTTTTCTGAGGAGTTGCCTTTGCGGGTCGAGCCTCGCTAAATCTGCAGCACCGGCGCGAGCTACTGCGGCTTCCAATCCAGCAACAAAGGAAACCTGATATGACCCCTGTTGAAGAGGCCTTTATTCGAGCGATAACGTTGCTTGACGGTCCAAAACCGACCGAGCAACGGGCTCAAATCGTCGCCCACCTGGATACTATTATAGACTATGCACGCGACGATGCCGAGGAGCGCCTAGCCCATAGCTTCAAAGCGGTGGCCCTGAACCATCTCGACAGTATCGGTCGAGATACGTCGACTATTGTTAAGGAAAAAATGGAGCTGGCCCTGATCGCCACCGAAGAATTGATTCTAGCTATCGTCGAGCGCAACCGGCGGGGAATAAGATCCGAGCGATGTCCATGCAGGAACTTTGCAACCGGGCAATACGCCGGCCGGTTGTCGCGATCAGCTAAGCATGAGCGATGACTACCTCCACCAAAGACATGCACGCAGCGCCATCGGACCAAGCAATAACCTTCAAAGTCACGGCCGGCGCGTGACTGGAAGCCCTTCGGTCGAGGAGTTCATGGTCTACTTGTTCGAGCCCGACGGGAATGTAGTGCACTGCGTAAGGCTGATTTGCGCTGATGAGGAAGCGGCTAAGCAGCGAGCACAGCAATTAGCCGAGACCAATAGGGTCGAGCTTTGGCGGCTCACTCGCAAGCTCGCAAGATCGCGAGCTATCCGTCACGCGCGAACTGAGGCGCTTGGTTTGCGAAATCCTCGCTCTTACCCTTTGCCATGGCGTTTGTCCCTCACACACACGATCCCGGTCTCCCGGCGCCGGCGCTTCAGGTCTTCCTGGTAAAAATTCACCGCCAGATGGATCATCCTTCCGGCGACCGCGATCGGATCGTTGATATCTAGGAGGACGGCGTTCTCATCATCTGGTTCATCTGGTGCCATCGCGCGGCCCAACCTGCGCACCAACCCAAAATTCAGCGAGTTGCGCGTTGAGGTCGTCGCAGATCTCTATCGGGCCGATCGGATCAACATCGCCCATTTTCGAGAGACCAAGATACTGAGGAGGATCGCCACCTCCACAGACCACTTCCATGGAAGGTGGCGGCGATCCCGATCGTCTCCGTATCCTTTCGGTGGCATCGACTACCGGAAGAAATACGCCGAGGGCCTCTGTCCCGAGGAGTCTCGCATCCACCGCCCGACCGAGCTGAGATGGATCGAGCGTGCCATCGGGCCGCGCCGCTAAACGCCCTTGGCGCAAGGCATATCTGACCGCACCTTCACTGCAGCCCTCCGCCCCTGCGAATTCCCTTCGGCTCAATCCCATCTTCCGGTTTTCTCCATGTCTGCGTAATTGCGCGGGTGCGTAAAGAGTTTCAGAGTCTGTCGCTAGAGAGCTCGAGCGCTTCGTTTCCCCGCACTGCGCCGGTGTTAGGGAGGACCGGGTAAAGTGACCCTCGGAACTGTTGCGGGGGGATGTCCCGATCAATGTTGAACTACGTCGGGCCGGCATTTCCGAAACGACTGTTATGCGGCCCTCGTGACGTGGGCAACGGGCTTGATCGTCATGCGATCGTGGTGAGTTTGAAGGGCTGCACCCAGAATCGCCAATTGCTTACGTGCCTTCAATCGTCGGAAGCCCTTGTTGGCCTCGATCATGCCGGCCGCGACCCATCCTAAGGCCATACCGGCACCCCGCCAGCGTTTGACGTTGCGCGTGACGCGGCGAATGGTGCCCATCATGTTCTCGGCGATGGACGAAGCTCCTTCGGCAGCTTCAACCGGACGACGGTCAGGATTTCGTCGAGGCCTTCGATGATGCTCGCCGCGACGCTGGGCCATTGCTGGTCGCGACGACGCGCGAGATTGCGGATCACTTTTTCAGCCTGCGGCGTCATCGACCTCCAAGGCTTGGCGCAGCACCCGACGGGTGGCCGCATGATGCTGTTTCGGGAGGCGTTCCATGATGTTGCGCGCCTTGTGAATCTGGCAGCGCTGGATCGGGGCGGCCGAACCAAAGGTGGTTGCGGATCGCCTTCGACAACGCCTTCGCGCCATCGACGATGAGATGAACAGCCTTAGCACTGTCGGGGCGAGCCCGCGCAGACTAAATTGTCCAGCAGGGCCTGAACCGTTGCCGCATTCTCGGTCGACCCTTCCACCAGCGCCAGCGGATGCTTGTTGCGTTCGCCGTCAACCCTGATCGCGGCGACCAGCACGAGATCGTCGCCGAGATGCAGCCCATCGATTTGGACCACCAGAAGGTCGAGCGCGGACAGATCGGCAGCCATGAAGTCGGCCAGCCGCGCCGCCGACAGCGCGACGAACCTCCGCGAGGCCGCCGATTTCGAAATCCCCGATCCGGGTGGTGCTGATCTGAGGCCGGCAAACTGGACCATTTTTGGCTAGAGAGTTCTCGCTGCCGAATCCCCTCGGCTGGGAGGAGCGGATACCGATGAAGGCCTCAAAATTTTCGGACCCCGGGGCGGCTCCGGAGCTGCGGGATATCGGAGCGATCGTTGGCGCCGACTGGCGCCACGGCTCCAGGGCGGCTTCGGACGTGTTGATCGACGTGTTGAGCAATATCAATCTGCTGTCAAACCAGTTCGGGCCAAGTCAGTTTGCGATCAATGGGGAGCGCTATTCCGCGACTGTCGGGCCGGAAGGCCCCATGGATGTTCGCCTGATCCATCACCCGCGCGCTGGCGGGATAAACGAAGCTGGTCCATCCCAGCCCCTCTATCGCCCCCCGCAGATCGTCAGGGCCGCGCCCCCCGACGAAGGTACAGTCGATCTTAGCTACTTGATTCGGGGCCGATGGGCGCACCGGGAGCGATTCCTGCCCGATTACCTTGTCCGCGCCCTCGAAGGCCCGCGCCTCATGCCCGAAGTCGGGCGCCCGACCTATTTCGAGATCCGTGGAGTGCCTTGCAGGGGCGAGTTGGTGGAAAGCGAGGGACGCCAGCGCGTTCGGGCCTTCCGAATGCTCGCTGAAGAACACGTCCTTCTCGACGACTTCGCAGCCGTTCAGAGGCTCGGGGTTGTTCCCCAGGGCACAATGATTACTCAGGGGCGCCGCATGGCTCCAGGCAAACAACAGGCCGTCAACTTGGAGGAGTCGGTGCCGGCGCCCCAGGTCTGGGGCGCCGAGACTTGGCTCCTCATCCCGACGACGCTACATATCGACGCCTTGGCCAACCAAGAACTGGCAAGGACCCCTGGCGTGAGTCGAGGCTGAACTGCTTCAACTAGATGCAAAGCAGGAGCACGGTGATCGCGGTTCGGGCACGGGATCGAGCGGCAATTGCGAGTTTGATTTCGTTCGTTGGCCCACCGGTCGTGCCGTCTCCGAATGGTTCGAAATCGAGTGAGATTGACGGCCTGCCGGCGATTCCCTGCTAAACGCATCCCAGCAAGGGCTATTACGTCTGGCTCGTGCGGCAGCTCCCTTGCGCGCAGAGCAATGAGGCCGCCGCGGCGATCATGTCAGCGTGCCGCGCGTCCAATCCGCTTTGATTCCCTCGCTCAAGCCGCGTTCAGCGCCTGCGTGAGGTCCGCGATCAGATCCGACGGGTTCTCGATCCCGATCGACAGCCGGATGGTGGAATCTAGCACGCCGATCTTTTGGCGAATGTCGGCGGGAACACCGGAATGGGTCATCGTCGCCGGCAGGCTTGCGAGCGATTCCGTGCCGCCAAGGCTCACCGCCAGCTTGAGGATCTGCAGCGCGTTGAGGAATTTCACCGCCGCCTCCTTGCCGCCGACGATGTCGAACGAGAACGTCGAGCCCGCACCCAGGCATTGCCGCGCGAACACACGGCCGGACAGCGAGCCCTGCTCGTGGTGACCGAGGTAGTGCACCCTGGCGACCTTCGGGTGGTCGCGCAGGAAGTCCGCCACGAGCCGCGCATTCGCATCGGCCTTCTCCATCCGCAGGCTGAGCGTCTCGAGCGAACGGTTGATCATCCAGCAGGAATGCGGATCGAGCTGGGTGCCGATGGCGCCGCGCAGCGCCTTGATACCTTTCATGATCGCCTTCGATCCGAGCGCAGCGCCCGCGATCAGGTCGGAATGGCCGCCGACATATTTGGTCAGCGAATACAGCGACAGATCCGCGCCGTGCTCGATCGGTCGCTGAAACACCGGCCCGAGCAGCGTGTTGTCGCAGGCAATGACCGGCGTGTGTCCCTGAGCCTTGCCGATGGCTTCGGCGGTGCGGCGGATCATTGCGACGTCGACGAGGCCGTTGGTCGGATTGGCGGGCGTCTCGATCAGGATCATCGAAACCCGCCCCTTGCCCATGGCCTCCTCCGAGGCCTGCTTGACTGCCGTCTCGTCGATTCCGCTGGCAAAGCCGACGGCACCGATCGACAGACGCGCAAGCGTGTTCGTCAGCAGGGTCTCCGTCCCGCCATAGAGCGGCTGCGAGTGCAGGATGACATCGCCGGGGCGGACGAGGGCCAGGATCGTGGTTGCGATGGCCGCCATGCCAGATGAGAACAGCGCGCAACTCTCGGTGCGCTCGTAGATCGCGAGCCTGTCCTCGACGATCTCGCTGTTGGGATGATTGAAGCGCGAATAGACCAGGCCCGCGCCCATGCCCTCCGGCGGCTCGCGCCGGCCGGCGACGTAGTCGAAGAAGTCCTGGCCGTCTTCGGCGGTCTTGAACACGAAGGTCGAGGTCAGGAACACCGGCGGCTTGATGGCGCCCTCCGACAATTGCGGATCATAGCCATAGGTCAGCATCAGGGTTTCCGGATGCAGCAGATGATTGCCGATATGGGTCTTGGACTGGAACGGTTTTACCATGGCTGCCTCGCTGTTCTGATGCTTACCCGCGTTGCGGGCCGAATCGGTGGTACACGGCGGTGGTCACAGAATCGAGCCCGGCCTTTTTGGGCTCCCTGTTTTACGGCGGTCTTCGCGCAGTTGCGGCATCGGGGAAGGGAGTCCGACTCTCGCCGCTACGTGCACGCATTTTAGCAGCTGACCTGAGCAATGCGCCGGCGTCTAGGCCGGCGCTCCGCAGCCCTGACGTACAGCGCTATGCCTCGTGCGAACTAACAAAGGCTGCTTCACAGCCGGAGGCCGTGATCATTGAGCACCCTATCCCTTAGAGCGCCCTTGATCTCGCGGGCAATTTCCTTACGGACCTCGGCACCTAATTCTCGCTTGGCATCCTCGACGAGATCAGAATCAGTTCCACTCAAGTCTCTGTCGGCGAGCTGTTGCTCCAGTCTGTTGTCGAACTCTTCGCCCATTGCATCAATGAGTTGGTCCTGCATCGCAGCATGGGCGTCAGGGCGATGCGAGAAACCACATCGTCCCAAGGTTGCCAGTCCGTCGCCAAATAGTCAGCAAATTCCGCCGCCTCCTTACTCCGCACGGTTATCTCTGCACTGTCAACGTCAGCGTCGGTGACGCCGGAAACTTCAAAGAAGCGCATATTCGGCGCGACGTGCTGCAGTCCCAGCCGCTCGCGTAGCTTGTTCTGATAAGCAACATAGACCTCGATGGCATCGATGTTTTCGGCTCTGCCGACGGAGCCGAGCGAGTGAGCCTTCTCGCGCGCGGTCCCTTCCAGAGCATCCACGCGGAACATGACGCGCCCCAGATCGATGAGATCGGGAGGCCGCGCCCTATCGTCATAGACGCCGTTCTCCACGTCTGCGATGAGACGTGCTGTTTGCATACCGTTCCAAGTCAACGTTCTGCGATCCTCGCAGGTCTGGTTGGCATCGGCGGCCAGTTGAAAATACTGCGCACGCAATTGCGGGTTCTTCGCCGCCTCGCGTAGATCATTCGCCACCGACTGCTGGAATTCCTGATTGTCAGAGTTGACGGACTCGAACAGCTTGCCGAGGAAAAGCGCGTACTCTTCAGCGCCCGGCTCCTCTGCAGAGGTCCGCCAAGCGGCCAGCACCTCCGGATCGCCGTCTTTTGGATTGCCCCTGAGCCAGTCTGCGACGGCTTCGGTGAGAGTATGGTCCTGTTCATCGAGGATAGTGCACTCACGTGGTTGCCCGGAAGTATGACGGATGGACCGGTATAGTCCGCGGCATTACGGCTGTATGCAGCTTCGTCAGCACCTGATCCGGCAGCGGATTTCCAGACAGATCTACGTTGGCATCAGCGCCCAACTGCGTCAGTAGGTTCTCGGGTAGGCTGGTTAGCTGGTTATAGTCAGCTAGGAGGAATTCGAGCCCGGGTGGGAGCGCCTCGGGTAACCTGGTTAGCGGTTGCCACTAACGCGGAGCCTCTCGAGCGTGGCAGGGAGGACCTCCGGCAGATTCTGCAACTGATTGTGGCTGACATCGAGAAACTGAAGCGCGGGAGGATGGCGTCAGGCAGGTTCGCTAGCCGGTTGTTGCTCGCGTCGAGATAAGCGAGCACGGCCGGAAGGGTGGGCAAGTTGGTCAGCTGGTTGTGACCGACGTTGAGCGACTCGAGGGTGGCGGGCAGGGTATGGGGCAGCCTGGTTAGCCGATTGAAGGGAACGTCGATCCGCCTGAGATCGGTCGAAAATCTGGGCAAACTGGTCAGGGACAACGATTCGAGATCGAGATGTTGATTGAACTCAGAAAGATTTAATCGCGTTAGGGCTTCTTCTCGATCCTCGAGCGGGCCCACGTCCCGTTCGGCAGCCCAATTTTCAACCGTCTGGTCTTGGTCATCCTCCGCATGAGCTGAATCTGCCACGTCATAGCCTGTCAGCACTCCGTCCCACTGCGCCCCGGCCTCGTTTTCCTGCCCCTCTTGTTCGTTCGAAGAGATCCCATCGCCGCGCAGAATCGGTCCTGCCTCAAAAGGATCCATTCCATACTCCCTTGCCAGGACTGAGTAGACTCAGTCCACTACGATACGTTGTAACCTCTGAAGCACTTACCTGTCTGTAAGCTGACGACGAAGCTGTCGCCAGGTGGCGACTATCGGAGTAAGCATCCGGTGAGGCTTTCAATTACCCACATCTTCGGGGTGCCCCGATAGCGATGCCGACGGCGACATCTTGCAACTTGGTCCTCGCCAAACGACGATGTTTCCTGGAGGAGGATCACGTGTGCGGGCGAGATAGCCGCCGAGCACGGCGATCTGCAAAAGGTAAGTTGCGAGCGTTCGGCGAAGGATGCGCGGTTTGGAACGCGCCGCATCGATGCGGTCGAGTGCTTCAATGTCCGCCGGGCATAGGACAGTCTCGGGTCTCGCATCCGGTTGAGCGCGGGCGGACATAGTGATCCAAAAAATGCGCCAGCTGACAACCGTAGCGAGAGCGAGAAGCGTTACCAGCCGCTCGGCCGTCTGCAATCTCGCGTCCTCAGCGCGGCAACCAAGATTTCATGATCTTGTGGAACACCTCGACCTTGCAGCGCGAGGCGTACCAGTCGAGCTTCTCGACGGCGGCTGCTAAGTCGTCGACAGGCAAATTGGTTACGAGCTTCCAGTCGATCGGGTCACGATTCGACGGTGGGTCGACCACCAAGGCATGAATATAGACGAGCGTTTGCGGCGGTTAGCGCTTTTGCTTGCTGATTGGCGGCAATGTTTTCCCCGAGGCGAATTTGATCTGCAAGAAAGCAGTTTCGCCATCTTCACCGCCAATTCGCGACCCGGTGGCGGCCGGACCAAGGGACCGCGGCAAGTTGAGCGAACACGCGATGGGCCGCATTCGTCGGCGAGGCCTCCGACGCTGGTTCAGCCAGCCGATTGGCCTGAACGCGCACAAGAAACCGCGCCCGAGATCCTGCGCCAGGGAAAAGAGTTCGTAGATATCGCTTTCGCGATCGCCAATGTGCACACAGCGCTCGGGCGAGCCCAGAAGCGCGATGGACTGACGCAAATTCTCGAGCCAGCGATAACTTTCCTTGTCTCGATCGGCACGCGCGTTTGGTTCACGAGCCGCCTGAGCGCAGCTGTTGCTTTGAACTTGCTGCGGGTCCAAAACTTTACCGCGGACAGGCCGAGTCGAGTTCCGCTGGTGGTGACGACCAGACTCGAATGCGTCAACACGCCGCACAAGGTGTGGGTGGTGGGTTGTCCGGCCTTATAGCGCCCAGCATTGATGGTCTTTGTGTAGCCGATGTTGCCGGGCGACTGTAGATGAACTCGGTCGTATCCTGCAGGATCAGGACAGGCCCTTCGCGGGCTTTGAACGCGCTGCAGTCGCAGCGAAATGTCCCGCCATCACGCCGTGTTCGGTGACGCGCGGATTGTCGAAAAATCTATAGAGTGCTGCGTCCTGATGCTATCCTGAGGCCGGACATCGGTCGGCTGCCTTCAGCCGATACGGGCATTCAGTCTCAGGGCTTGCAGGACTCCATCATTGCGGGCTCAACGCGGCCCTCCCAGGGATGAGGCCACGGCAAGAAGTCCACGGGACTGTGAGCGGCGAGGCTGAGATGCATCAGAACATCACGGTCACCGTCGAGCCGTCCGCATACCTCCAAGCCGTTGTGGCTCGGGCCGAAGCGGCTTCACGCGTTCAACTCAACGGCCAGCTCGGCACGGGAATGCAGGGACTTGGCGACAATTCGGTTAAGTCCACACAAGGGCCGCCCACAGGATCACAAGAATGACGATGCTATTCCCACAAACGTGGCGCGCAGGCCTCCAGCGTGTCAGCGCAGCCATTGACGACAATATGGGCGAACCCGTTCTGGTTATGCTGGGAGGCCTAACTTTCCCGGAGAGCCTCAGCCTGACAGAGCTGCGAGGGTTATCGCAGTATTCATTGCGAAGCCCGAGACTGTGGTGATGGGCGATAAAAAGGTGCATTCGCGCGGCCATTCGCTGAGCCCGCTCATAACCACAAGCGTCCCCATCTTCACTTTCGATCACAAGGCGCTGCCGTGGCCGTTGCTGCAAAGCTATCGCATCACGCTCATTCGCACCGGTGAAGCCTTCGAGGTAACAGACATCAAGTCTGACAGCGTTGCGCGTATCGAAGTCAAGGTCGTTCGGCTCGGCAGGAGCGTAGAGTGAGCAGTGTAGTCAAACTGCAATTCGCGCCTCGCACTGCGGCCGTCGAGACTGACACTCCCGATGTCCTCGCGCATGCACTCGCGAAGTTGAGGAAATGTGGCAATCAACGTCCTGCGCTTGACGGATGAGCTGCCCGAAGTCGGGTTGCCATTCCTGGCTTGGCGGCTGACGCAGGACATTCCGGCTCGCGCCATTAGGGGGCGTGATGAAATGCTGCGGCGAGCCGATGCTTGAGCGAGCGCTCGGCCTTCACAGATTGTGGCAACTGAAGCAGAGATACGGTGAGATCAGCGCACCGTTCGCGCCGCTCTGATCGTTCTCCGAGACTGACAGGCTGAGCGCCGCGCAGTCTTGGCATCCAGGCTGAGGGTCGCAACGTCGTTAGTTTTGTAAGGAATGTCAGCTTACAAAATGCGAGAAAAATCAGTGTTATATTGGATTGGTGTTGGCAGAAAAGGTTTCAGAACCCCTTTTGGAGGCGCCCAAAGCGCCGAACGTTCGAATGGCGCTGTTTTTGTGTCCGGATTTCCGTTCGACGTTCCGCATGGCGGGAGGGCAGCGATATAAGGCTTAGCTCGCCTGTCCTCTACAGGTTCTGAACCTCCCGCCGCCACGGAGGCTTCATCCAGTGTCTGCGGCGTTTCAGAAGCCTGTAGGGGAATAAAAATGGAAGCCATCCGCAACGTCTCGAATTCGAAGATCGTCTCCGACACCGCAAGCGATGCCGCTATCGTCACGCGCATCAGGCTTGATCGCGGCCCGGTAAGTGGCGCTTGGTACGAAAGTCGCTCTCGCCTGATGCGCAAACCGAACGGCAAGCTCTATTTGGTCGAATAGATGGAGCCTGGAGGGCGTGAAGTCGTAACGCCGATCAGCCGTAAGCGTGCAATAGATCGGCTGAGCGCCGATCCGGCCCGTCGTCGTGGTGCGGCTGCCGCTGATCGTAAGCGGGCCGAACGGCTTTTGTCTGCGGCCTGAACGTCTACGGCAAGCGGCCCACACGGGCCGCTTTTCATTTGTAGATTTTTCCGCGCGGGTCCTTGTCAGCTTTTGGAAAGCTAGCCCGAATACTCAGCCATTGAGCTTAGCGGCGCTTGGCAGGGACAGCGCCTCCCCGGTGTACGCGAGGGGGCTAGAGCGCCGAGTCACGTCACCGCTAATCTCAATCGCAGCGCGGGCGCGGTAGGGACAACGCCCGATTCTTATCCTGACCTGGCGCCGAGCCGCGCCCGCGTTGCTTCCGGTCACTGAGACTGATCGCCCAAGCGCCTGGCAGCAACCGGTTCTGGTAGTTGCGCCATGGGCCTTCCGGACGATACTTTCCGCCGTCAGCTTCTGCCGCTTGAGGCTGGCCATGCTGAAGTTGGCGGGGCGTGCTAGGGACAGCGCTCTACCTCCAACGCTTCGGGGCGCCGTCACGTTGCCGCTAACTTCTACCATAGGTCCAAATGGACGGTGATCATCAGCGTGACAAACCTTCGCCCGCAGAGCTGAGACGTTCGGAGCGGATACTACGAGCCGATCAGATCGCACCTCGGGGCCTCACTAAGGCCAGTGCGGCAGCCTATTGTGGCTGCTCCAAGGACGCGTTCAACACGTGGGTTAAGAAGGGCTTGGTGCCGGAGGCTATCCCCGGCACTCAGCGTTGGGATCGCAAGGCGATTGACTGGTATCTGGACCGGGCTTCCGGTCTGCCTACCGGGGAGGCCGCATCGAGCGATCCCCTCGCAGAATGGCTGGTTTCAGAACGGAAGGCTGGCAGATAGGATTGTGCGGTGCGCGTGCATGCTGATGCCGACACCAAACCGCCCTTCGAGGGCGGCGCTATTTCTCGCTCAGGTACTCTTGACCTTGGCCACCGAAGGCCCCACAGCGCGAACTGCGCCTGCTAGTTGTTGGCCGGTCACCTTTGCCGCGACTGATCAGAGCGGGACGGCAAAGCCGCTGATGGCATCTAGGCGCGATGCCGTGAATCCGAAGTAGCCAGGGTCGCAGCCGTTCCGAGGATTAGATTACAATCCGAGTTCAACCTTAACGCTACGTTGCTACAGCGCGGCCGCAAGGATTCACACAGGTGCGGCAGCGCTATTTAAATTGCTTTGACTGACGTTTTGGTGGCGGGGAGGAACTCGCCCTCCGTGCCTAAGTTCTATGATTCCCCCGTTCGCCTCTGATCGGCTCATCGCCTCATGCGCTTCCATCAGAAACGAGAGCTCATCATTCGAGCAGACCTGGACATGAAGCATTTCGGCAGGCGACGGCCGCGCGCATTGATGACCTGCGGTGGGCCGAACGGCTTGTGGTTGATACTGCATGCCTAAATCCCGTAAGCCGACCTAGATTGCCACCAATGTCACTGCTCATATCGCTTCGGCGTGATGCCGCTCAATGACCAGCATTGGTAGTTTATCGGGACCGCAAAGGCTTGCATGATCGCGATAGGAGGCACGCCGAACGCAAAGCTTTCGCTATGGGTTGATTGGCCTCGCGCCTAAGGCTGGAAGAAGGGTTTTGTATGCAAATGAATGACCTTCCGTTCGCGAGCCTGGTGCTGCGGCCCCCAGCGAGAATTGCCCCCCACTCCTCGGCGGGGGAGGAGCCCTTAGTGATATCCGGCTCACATAGAGTTTGACGCAAATATCGAACAGCCACGATTGTCGCAATGCTGCTGTCAGGTTGACGACATACGTCGCAAGCCTGTCGACAGGGCTGCGGTGGGATGGCAGGATCCGCGCGAATGGCGCGGCAATCGCCGAAGAATTTGTCCTGCCTCGCCGACAGTTTGCTGGCGCCACTGAGTGGTATGGCATTTGCTGATGCTTTCCTGTTCTCTGGACTACAGGAGAAATTCATGGCGGATAGGCAAGAGGTTGTGCTGTCGGAACGGGAAAGACAGTGTTTGCGATGGGTCGAGGAAGGGAAGTCATCCTGGGAGATCGGGGTCATCCTGAACGTGAGCCTGAATACCGTCAACTTTCATCTCAAGAATGCGATGCGAAAGCTGGAAACATCCACCCGGACTTAGTGCGTCGTCAAAGCGCGACGTCAGGGTATTATCTAAGGTAACGGCATCGGTGCCGTTGCCCCTAATGCAGATATGGCGAAGTGTAAGGCGCGACTTTGGGTTGCTCCGGCGGAATGCGAAGCAAATTACGCGCCCGCAGCTGAAGGGCGTGCTTCTATTTCGTCGCCGATCGTCACGGGGCGCCGTGGACCACCAGGCGAGGTGAGATCGCGGCGCAGAACGCTCTTGAAAGCTCGAGGATCTGTCGGATCCCTGTGTTAACGTTCTGATCGATCCATCCCCGTGCTGCGGACGCGGCGGTCGGATGCGTGTCCCAAATTGGGAGGCGATCGTAGCGGTTTAGGTACTAAAGTCGTTGTCAGCGGAAAGGCGGTGTAGACGGCCTAGGCCGGGCACGAAGACGGCAATGACAGTCCGTGAACCCATTTTCGAAAGCGTGCTGCTGTTAGACGTTGCCCCATACTCTAGCGCTCTGCGCGCTACCAAGTGCGGGCAATCCTCACGAAGCGTAGCTGGCTCTATGAGCGACCTCTTCGCTGACCTCCGATGCGAATGTTGGGGTCTTCTGATGATGTAGCGGATTCGAGATAAGCTAAACATGTTTGCGGCGGAAGCCGCGATCCGGATGTCTGGAAAGGTAGGCGACTCCGAAGTCAAGCTGACTGAGTTGGACCACGACCAGAGGGCGCCATCAATGATGTGCAAAGTTGCAGTATCGTCGGGCCTCGAGGAGGAGGCGAGGCGTGCAACGCGACTACAAATCGTTGCGCGATGTAGAGCTCATCTGCATTCTCCGCGAGGTGGGTACGACAGGTGCGGAGCCATTAACGACGCACGCTCCTGCCAAGCTGGTCAAACATTCGAGTTGCAATTTCGTTCGATCGCATAGTGGGGAGCCGCCCGCATTGTTCGTGCCGCGGGCAGAGTATCAAGCCGACCACATCGGAGTATCCTCATCACGGTATGAATAGGGGCATGTAATCGAACCGCATCGTACAACAAGACTCAAGAACGCCCACAAAACCGTTTTTCGCGAGGTTCTTTATCGATTTCATCCCTGGTTTGGTCGCCGAGTTTGCGTTCATGGAACGGTCGGGAAGGCTGATGATGTCACTTTCCGCTGCTCTCTGGATGGATCGCAAGCGGATCGATGGTTGGAGGTTCCAGCATGGATGTTCGATCGGGCAGCATGCCCTGACGCCGAGCTTTTGGCAGCTCAGCCGTTTGTCAGCATCGATGCACTTGCGGCGCTCTCTGCGCTTCTCGATCTGGCGTTGAAGGGTCGAACGTCATCAGCTGCCCTGCTTTCTGGCGCATCCAGAGTCTCTCACGACCAGAATCGGGGAGCGACTCATGTCACGCCAGACGGCAATGCCAGGGAGCGGATACCGACACAATCGACAACCGCGGCCGCAGCCGCAGCCGCAGCCGCGGCCGCGGCCGCAGCCGCAGATGGATCTGTTCGGGAGTGGCCTGTCAAACGGCGCCATCGGCGCGCCCGCATGGCTGGAGTTGCCGGCGGAAGCCCGGGCGGCCCTCACGAGCCTGATGACGCAGTTGATCCTCGACCATGCTGCGAGGACAGCAACGCTGCCCGCGAAGGAGGTCGATCATGATCTCTGACAAGGTCAGGCCTCATCATCTGGAGCGCAAGGCGATTCTTCACGTGCGTCAATCCTCGGCCCATCAGGTGTTGCACAATCGCGAGAGCAGCGCGCTGCAATACGCCATGCGGGACCGGCTGACGGCTCTCGGGTGGTCAGAGGTTGAAGTGATCGATGATGATCTCGGTCGTTCAGCCGCCGGCGGCATACAACGCGCTGGTTTTGAGCGGATGGTAGCGGAGGTTTGCCTTGGCAAGGTTGGTGCGGTTTGCGCCCGCGAGGTCTCGCGCTTCGCCCGCAACAGCCGGGATTGGCAGCAACTCATCGAGATGTGCCGCGTGGTCGACACCGTTCTGGTCGATCAAGAGACCATCTATGCGCCAAGACACGGCAACGACCGCCTGCTGCTCGGGCTCAAGGGCAGCCTCAACGAGTACGAGCTGGATCTGTTGCGCCAGCGCTCGCTCTCGGCACGCTACGAGAAGGCGCGCCGGGGCGAGTTGGTTGTGACAGCGCCCGTCGGCTTCGTGAAGGCCGGCGATCGTTATGAGAAAGACCCGGATCGGCGTGTCCAGGAGGCGATCAAGCTGGTGTTCGACAAGGTCGAGGAACTGGGAAGCGCGCGTCAGGCGCTCTGCTGGCTCCACGAGTACAATCTCGATCTTCCGGTGAAGCAGACCAACGGCGACACGGCCTGGCGGCGACCAAACTACTCTGCCATCCACCGGATCATTGAGAACCCGGTCTACGGCGGCGCCTATGCCTATGGTAAGACAGCTGTGGCGGCGGGATATGGCACCGCGGGCGTGCGCGTGAAGATCCGCCGCAAGGCGCGGAACGAATGGCTGACGCTGAAGCCCAACACTCACGAAGGGTATGTGAGCTGGGAGAAGTTCGAGGCGATTCGCACCATGGTCAGCAGCAATGTTCCCACCAGTCGGCATCACGGCGCGCCCAAGCATGGTGACGCGTTGCTGGCCGGTCTGATCCGCTGCAAGCGCTGCGGTCGTAAGCTCACACTCCGCTACTCCGGCATGGAAAACCATATCCCGCGCTACAGCTGCAGCCGTGCCTGGATGGATAATGGCGGGGCCCACTGCATCGCCTTCGGCGGACTGCGCGTCGATGACGCCATCGAGGAATCGCTGCTTGGAGTCGTCGGTCCGGGCGCTGTCGCCGCCGCAACCGCTGCCGCCAAGGGAGCCAGGGAGCGGCGCGATCAGGTACGCGATGCTCTCAGTCGCGACCTCGAAGCGGCGCGCTATGCCGCCGACAGGGCTTTCCGGCAATACGATGCCGCTGATCCCGCGAACCGGCTGGTGGCCAGTGAGCTGGAAGCGCGCTGGAACAGGGCGCTCGCTCACGCGGCGGAGGTTGAGGCCAAGATCGCCATGCATGATGTGGCGACGCCCGCACCCCTTGCTGATCCAGCTTCGTTCGGCGTTCTGGCCTCGAACCTCAAAACGGTCTGGGATGCGCGGACGACGGATGCTCGTCTTAAGAAGCGCATTGTGCGCACCCTCATCCATGAGGTCGTGGCCGATATCGACGACGCGGCCTCGGAGATCGTTCTCATCGTTCATTGGGTGGGGGGCGCCCACAGCGAGTTGCGCTTGCCGAAGCGCCGGCGCGGACAGCGCAACAGCACCTCGGCCGATATCGTCCAGGCCGTGCGTCAACTGGTGCTGATCGCCAGCGACGATCTGATTGCCGGCCTCCTCAATCGCAACGGCCTCAAGACCGGCAACGGCAATCGCTGGACCCGCGAGCGCGTCACATCAATGCGCTCGAACTACCACATCCCGGTGTTCAAGCCTGCCGAGGACGGGATCGAGCCATGGCTCAACCTTGGCAACGCCGCAAAGCTCCTGAAGATCGCGCCCAAGACGCTCCGGCTGGCCGCTGAAGCCGGCGAGATCGAATCCATCCATCCTCTTCCGGATGGTCCTTGGATCTTCGCCCGCACCTCGCTGATAACAACTGCTGCTCGATCTATCGCCGAACGAGCGCGACAGAACCCAAAATACCCCGCGGGATCGCATCCCGCTCAACAAAATCTCTTCTCTTCAATCACATAGCCAGATGGGTGTTCTGATGCGCAGTTGTATAACCGCGCAGGGCCACACCTGACAGGGCCAAGGTTGCGGGCCGGGACAGCTTGAAGAAAGATTCTCTTAAGCGAAGTGCAGGTCCTTCCGATGCTGTTGGGTCGGGCGAGGTGGAGGACCGTCTCGATGGTCAACCAGGAGCCCGAGTCCATCATCTCGGTATGGGCTGGACCAACGAGGCTCAAATCCCCTTGTATCAAGATTATGCCTCGGCGCTGACCGCCTATAACGAGATCGATCCCGCTGATGCCGCGTTGAAGGAGGCTGCCCTATGGAGCCGTGATGTCGGCCTTTGACGCTTTAGTGGCCCCACTGAACCATACACAGGACATACTCTGGGATCTGCCAGCGGCGACAGCTTCACGCCATGGTCATCGCGGACAAGAGCTCGGTGCCCGAGAGGACTGACCGAACGAAAAGCATAGCACGGTGGATGACAGACTTCTGTAGCAGGACAGAGGAGCAATCCAGGTCTTTGGCGCTGACGCGGTTCTTGCGCACGGCGCAGGCCTAGGAAATCAAGGCATCATATGAGTGGTCCATCACCAGAATGGGGGCGATACAATCAATTCATGTTCTATGCCTAAACGACGCTGATGCGAGGGGGGGCGGCGCCAGTCGGCGCGCTGGTGCCCGTTGATCGCTCCGCGGCGGAAAGCGGCGCTTGCTCTAGGCCGCAACAGCACCGTCACGGAACAGTTCGCAGCGAGGGTTGCACGAGCCTTGAACCGCCAAGAGGTGTTGCAGCGTAGGCCTCTTGGGCATTTTTACTCTCCTTGTCTCGAGCGCAATTCTCCCGGCAATCAGTTAACGAACCGAGTTATCGGTGTGACTTCGCATGTTGCGCAAGGAAAAAGCTCCTCCAACTAGGCAATGCTTGCAGCCGAGGTGTCGAGATCGCCATGCATACCACCTTGGCATGATGTCGATCTGGCTGCTGATCAATGCGCTGATCGTTGTCCTGATGATGCCCGTCGACAAGTCTGCCCGGTGACGCCAACCAGGAGAACCTCGCATGCGGAGGTAAGCAGCATCGCTGCGTCCCAGTCTTGCCACTGAAGATCGAAAAAAGCTGGCGCTGTCTCACAGGCTGTCCGCCGACAGGCTGTGATGTCCGCTTGGCAACCAATGGCGGCAACGGAACATGGCCGTGCAGCCCCCGAACGGCTGAAACTTGCGACTCCTTAGCCGGCACGCAGCTTGCAGTAAGCGGCGCATGACATAGCGCAAGCCGCGCTATGTCATGCGCTTGCACGGTTTCCGCCGCGTCTGCCTGACGCGCCAGGGCCGGCCAGCGTGGCCCGCCGATCTTATCGAGAAAAAGTCCATGAACACGCCACCACTCTTGTCCGCGGTGTTGCCTTCGATTGCTAGCGCCACGTCCACGGCGCTTTCAAAGGAGCGAACGGATGCGGCGGTGACTGACGACCCATTCCTTTGGCTTGAGGAGATGGAAGGGCCAGGCGCGTTGGCTTGGGCTCGCGGCGAGAACGAGAAGACGCTCGGGGTGCTTCAGTCAGATCCTCGCTATCGGCGCTTCTACGAACAGGCGCTCTCCATCCTGCAGGCCAAAGATCGGATCGCAGATGTTCCATTCGAAGGGGGCGGTTTGGAGCAGTTCTGGCGAGACGAGAATCAGGTGCGCGGCGTCTGGCGGCGCACCACGCGTGAGAGCGATCGTAGCCAACACCCAAAGTGGGAAACCATTCTCGACGTGGACGCCTTAGCTGCCGCCGAAAACAGAAATTGGGTCTTTCAAGGTCGCAGCTGCCTTCCGCCTGAAGAGCGCCGTTGCCTGATTAGTCTTTCCGATGGCGGAAAGGATGCCGTGTCCATACGAGAGTTCGATCGCGCCGCCAAGACCTTCGTCGCGGACGGCTTTCATCTGCCCGAGGGCAAGCAGGACGTCAGCTGGGTCGATGGTGACACCCTCCTTGTTGCACGGGACTGGGGCGAGGGGACTTTGACGCAAGCCGGCTACGCTTTTGTGGTGAAGGAGCTCAAACGTGCTCAGCCGCTCAGTGAGGCTCGCGAGATCTTTCGGGGCGAGCCCACCGACGTTGGGGCGTCCCCCTTCGTGCTTCGTGACAGCGAGGGTCATATTCATGCGACCGGCGCCGCCCGCGCAATCAGCACTTTCGAGTCCGAGTATGTGGTCTTCCGCCCCGATGGGCCCATCAAGCTCAATCTGCCGAAGAAGGCCGAGATCGCCACGCTCGCGTGCGGCCGCCTGCTTGTGAAACTTGATGAGGACTGGATACCGTCCGAGGGCATCCGCTTCACGGCCGGCTCGATGATCTCGTATGACCTCGATGAATGGAAACAGGATCCGTTGCGCGCCAGACCATCGCTCGTCTTTCAGCCTGGGCCCCGGCAGGCACTGAGCGAGTTCACTCACACAAGGAACTTTTTGATTCTGACGATCCTTGAGAACGTTCAGAGTAAAGCGTTCCTCTACAAGTACGATCAGGGAGCTTGGTCGGCGACACCGATCCCGCTGCCGGAAGATACAAATGTCAGCCTGTCAGCCACTTACGATGAAGCCGACCGGGTCATATTCACCGTCTCGAGCTATCTCAGACCAACCTCAGTTTGGTCTTTTTATGCCGAACGCAAAAGCTTGGAGGAATTGAAGAAGGCACCCTCTGCCTTCGATGCGTCGAACCATGTGGTGGAGCAGCTCGAGGCCATTTCGCGTGATGGCACGTCAGTTCCCTATTTTCTGGTGCGGCCCAAAAACGCAAGGTTTGACGGCACGATCCCGACACTTCTCCATGGCTATGGCGGTTTCAAGGAGTCGCAACTGCCCTCTGATCTGGGATCGATGGGGCGGCTATGGCTCGAACAGGGCAATGCCTATGTCGTTGCGAACCTGCGCGGGGGCGGTGAGTTTGGTCCACAATGGCACCAAGCGGCCCAGGCGGCAACGAAGCAGACGACATGGGATGATTTCATTGCCGTTGCCGAGGACCTGATCCGTCGGAAGATCACTAGTCCGCGCCAGCTGGGCGCGATTGGCGGCAGCCAGGGCGGCCTGCTCGTTGGCGCCGCGATCACCCAGCGTCCCGAGCTCTTCAACGCGGCGATCATCGAGGTGCCGCTATTCGACATGCTTCGATACACCAAGCTGGGCGCGGGCGCCTCCTGGATCGGCGAGTACGGTGACCCCGCCATTGCCGAGCAGCGTGCGTGGATCGAAGGCTACTCGCCATACCAGAAGCTGGTGGCGGGCAAGACCTATCCCGCTCCCTTAATTCTTACCTCCACCAAGGACGACCGCACGCATCCAGCGCACGGCCGCAAAGCTGCCGCGAAGCTCGCCGCGCTGGGCCAGCCTTACTTCTATTACGAGAACATCGACGGCGGACATAGCGCCGCGGCCAATCTCATGGAAGATGCGCGTCAACTCGCCCTTGAATACACCTATGCATCGAGGCGGCTTTGTTCTGAGTAAGTTCGGCGGACGGGCTGATCGAAGCCGATAGACTAGAGACCATGGTTATCTCAACTCCTCAGTTTGCTCAGCTGAATTCATGGAACGCAAGGCGAGAGAGCTGATGAGGGTGGGCGGACTCGATGAAGCTCGTCAGATGCGCAAATTACCGGTCTGAACAGCCTCGACCGCTGTCGAGCGGATTTCCTGGCGTCCCAAGCACAACATGACGAGCTGGAAGTAAGTTGCTAGATGGGATTCCTTGAGGATAGTCAATCCGCGCCATGCCTGCATTGAGCTCCCTGAGCAACCATCTATTTCTCGTACGGCGAAGTCGCTACGCAAGCGGTCACGGATGCGACCAATTGCTTATTCCTCCGCGCAGTCGCCGTCAGAGGCCGCGGCGACGCAGGAACGGCAGATCCAATCGACGCACAGCGTGACGCAGCAGTCGCCTTGGCTGCCGCCCCGGCTGCGAAGCGCGCGCGGCACTTAACTCAGGTAAAGTGCTATCGTTCTCACGCAGCATAGATCCAAATCGACAGCGATTATTGATGGGTCTGAAATGATTGTCTTTCCGCGGTGAGAAAGCGTTCGCGCAGGGTTGCACAATCTGCCAACTGCACGAGCGGGCGGTATGACCCCGACACATTTATCGCGATCGTCAGAACCTCTATTAGGACGCTACCTCATTCGCCGAACGTGAGGAGGTCGCCACATCGAGGGGACGCCAAGGACCATGTTTCGCTGGACGGGATGAGCGGGGATTCCCTCGGGTCGTCATCGATTTTCAAAGAACAGAGTTGGTATTGGCAGCAGAATTCCCGATCGGTAACTTTCTGGGTCGCCCCACCCCCGGCTTGGGGTTAAAGTTCCCGTTCGGTAACTTTTTGCCTCTCAACCATGGAACTGAGCGAAAAACTCCCGCTCGGTAACTTTTCGCTGGACACCCACCGTTTCAGCTCCTAAAGTTCCCGTTCGGTAACTTTACGACGAGAGAGCTATGAACACGCGTCCAAAGGGCACTCCCCTCTCAGGCGGAAACGACGCTCCTGGCGAGACCGGTGTCGCGCGCCAAGCCGCCGAGTTCGCTGCAGCATTCGGTCGCCTCATCCAGGCAGAACGCAAACGCCAGGGCCTCCGGCAGGACGAGCTGGCCATGGTGGGCGGGACAGGAAAGCGCTTCATCGTTGACCTCGAGGCCGGAAAAAGCACGTGTCAGCTCGGGCGCAGCCTGCACGTGGCAAACGTGCTCGGGCTGCGCATCGAGGATGTTCTCAAGGATGCCCAAGCCCGCCGCGCGAACACTTCCGAGACACCGGACATTCCCGACAGCGACGAGGAGGAGCCTCATGGACCGTCTTCCCGTCTACTTTGAGACGCGAGAGGTCGGCTGGATCACGACCGCCGACGAAGCGTCAGGCTTCACCTATGCCGAATCCTGGCGCGGGCTGACCGGCGCCTTCCCTCTGTCGCTCACCATGCCGCTCTCGCGGGCGTCGCACGATGCCTCGGCAATTCTGTCATGGGCGGCAAATCTGCTGCCGGAGAACGCAACTCTCGGGATCGTAGGTCATATGCTCGGCAAGTCGCCGGCCGATGTCATCGGCCTTCTTGCCGAGATGGGCCGCGACACCGCCGGCGCGCTCTCCGTCGGACAGCCGGGCACCGGGCTGATCGCCGGAAAATGGCGAGAGATCCCCGACAAGGCCGCGCTCGAGCGCATCCTCAATGAGCTACCCCACAAGCCCTTCCTCGTCGGCGAAGATGGCGTGTCGATGTCGCTTGCCGGTGTGCAGACGAAGCTCGCCGTCGCTCTGGATGGCGACACCCTGTACATACCGATCGACGGCGCGCCATCGACCCACATCATCAAGCCCGATGGCGAGCGCTTGCCTGGCGCCGTCCAGAACGAGGCATTCTGCCTGACGCTCGCGCGCATGATCGGAATCCCGACGCCGAAGGTGACGACCGGGACGGCAGGCGAACGTAGCTACCTGCTGGTTGAGCGCTATGACCGCCGTCATGACGGCAAGAGGTGGCGGCGGCTGCATCAGGAGGACTTCTGCCAAGCCCTGGGCCGACCGCCAGCTGCCAAGTACCAGAACAACGATAGAGGCCTAAAAGGACCATCATTGGCCGACATGGTCGGCGTGACCCAGCGCCACATGACAGCACAGGAGACCGCTCGCTTCGTCGACCTTGCCATCTTCAATCCAATGGTGTGGAACACGGATTCCCATGCCAAAAATTACTCGCTGATGCTATCGGCGCGCGGCGCCGCCATGGCGCCAGGCTACGACATCATCTGTGCGGCGCCATATCCGAAGATCACACGCAACATGGCGCAGAAGATCGGCGGGCAGAAGCAGGCTGATCAGCTTGGACGAAACCACTGGGAGCGCTTCGCCATCGACTGCAAGCTCTCTCCAACACAGACGATCCGTCGCGTCTCCGAGATTGCTCAGGCCGTGACGCACCACGCAATGGTGGCCAAGGCCGAAGTCGAAGCCATGCCTGCCCGCGGCGATCCCGTCCTGGACACGGTCGTCGAGGCGGTGATTTCGCGCGCACGCGGCTACCTAGATCGCCTGAAGCAAACGGAGCCAGCGCCGAAAGGCGCAGCAGCCCTATCGTCCTAGTATTACAGTTGCTATTTTCGGTGAGTTCTGAATCCATGGGTGACCATGATACGGGATCTGGTCATTGGTGGTGCGTCGGTTGAAGATACGCTGACGCTGCGGGCTTCCTCGTTGCGAGATGCCAGGCAACGCATCCGTCCGCTGTTTACGCAGGAGCGGGTGGCGGCCTCGGCGTGACGGTTTCTCGACGGACTGTTGGGTAACGAGCCGCGCAAGACGGGTTGGATGCGGGCTGAAGCGGCCGGCGATCCAGGCCCGTGGCGCCAGCAGGCGATCCTGGGGTCGGGGGCAGTGGGATGCCGACACGCTGCGCGACATTGTTGCGTGAGTACGCGCTGGAAACGTTTGCCGATGAGGACGCGGTTCTGGCTATCGATGAGACCGGGTTTTTAAAACAGGGCAAGGCGTCGTGCGGCGTCGCACGCCAGTACACTGGCTCGGCGGGCAAGATCACCAATTGCCAGATCGGAGTGTTCGCCTCCTATGTGTCGCGGCATGGCCATGCCTTCATCGATCGCACGCTCTACCGGCCGAAGGAATGGACGGACGCCCCCGCTCGCCTGAAGGCACCGCATGTACCGAGCGATGTGGGCTTTGCGACCCAGCCCAAGATCGCGCGTCGAATGATCGCTCGTGCAATCGCCGCAAGGGCGCCGTTCTCGTTCGTGGCGGCGGACAGCGTGTATGGCACGGGCGAGATCGAAACCCTGCTGCGCGAGGCGGGCAAAGGCTATGTTCTGAGTGTTGCTTCCAATCACGTGTTCCGTTCCTGGGGCAAGCCGCAGCCTGTCGCCGGCACCGCCTCCGCGATCGCGCAGAACCTTCCCAAGAACGCCTGGCGCCGCCGTCAGGCGGAGGGACCAAAGGTCCGCGCTGGCACGACAGGGCCTATCTCGAGTTGGGCCGATCTCGACGTCAGTGAATACAACGACGACCTTGCCGGGGAATGGACGCGGGGTCTTCTGATCCGCCGCAACATCGCCGACGGCAGCTTGGCCTTCTTCTCCAGTTGGTGCCCCGAGGGCACCTCCATGCAGAAGCTGGTGTCGGTAGAAGGCCATCGCTCGCCCATCGAGGACAGCTTCGAAACCGCCAAGAACGAGCTCGGCCTTGATCACAACGAAAGCCGCTCCTGGCATGGCTGGCATCGCCATGTCTCACTCGTCATGCTGGCCTTCGCCTTGATGGCCGTCATCCGTCATCGGGCCAATGCTGAGCCAGCGCTCAAAAAACGCGACGCCGGCGCACCAAACATCGTTCCTGATCCGCTGGTCGATCCAGGAAATCCGTCGCATCGCTATCAAGCTCGCTCAACGGCGCATCTCGATCGACCGTGTTCTCGCATGGTCGCTCTGGCGGCGAGCTCACCAGGCCGACGCTCGCCGCGCTCACCTCGGACGAAAAATGAAACTGTAATGCTAACTTAGATGAGCCCAGAGCCTCTCTTCGCGAAAAGCCTAATCAGTCTCAAATTATCTGACGTCGGACGTGCCAACTGCGTTGTTCAACAAGGACCTACAGAATGCAGGCGTGAGCTTGCCGCGGTGGATCACGACGTTTTCGTGCCCCATCGCGGCTCGCGCGCTCTGCCAGTGCCGATTGTAGCCGCGCTGTTCATTGGATTTCACATGGCAAGCGGCGAATTCGGCGTCAGCCGCCGTCGCCAAATGCCACGCATGTACCGGCCGCTTCGTATGGATGTGCACCCACATCGGATTCGCCGTCGCACCGTTGCGCAGTGCCTTGGGCCGCAGCTTAATCTCGAACAGCGTCCCCGGATCGCCGCTCAACGCGCGCGGAGGATCCGGAGGCTCCAACTCCCCGGCCGCCCGCAACGCTTCAAGGTATTTCTGCGAGGGAAAGCCGTAGCTCTTCATGCAATCGATCATGATCGCGGCTCTTTGCCTCTTCAATGAGTTTGCCTGTCCCTGCACCTCGGAATACATCGTCTTGAGCCGGACTATCTTGTCGTGCACTTCGGGCACTTGCGCGGGCGTGAGCAAGCCACTTCGACGAGGCTCCTCCAACGCGGCTACACAGGCTTCGATCTCGGCGGCCTGTCGGTGGAGGCGCTCGACGACGATATTTAGGACGTGGTCGGCGTCCTCGGGTTTCATCTGACGCGCTTGCGAGACGGCGCTTTGCTGAGCGGGCAGATCGAACTGCAAAAGTTCGTCCAATCGCTTGAGCAGTCCCGTCAGCGCTTCTCTGGAGGGCGGAGCCTGCCACATCGTCAGGTTTCCGCTCGCCGACGATGACGCCCGCGCGCGGGCCTCCTCCGCGCTCGTGAGTTTCTTTGTACCCAAATCCGAGAGTACGATAACCTTGCGTGTTGAGCCCGTGCCAGCGTCGGACCCGGCGAGCTGCGGCTCAGCGCCCCCAGCTGTCGAACTCCCCTCGCCTGCGGCCGCTGCGCGCCTGCCTTTGCCCTTCCTGCGCGCTGCAGTGCCTTCGGCCACCCCGGCAGTATGTTCCGGCAGCACAGCCCAAGCCGGCGGTTCAATCGTGGCGGGTGTCTTTGGCTGAAGTGCCAGCAGCCGCATGACTTCGTCCGCTGTAAGCCACGCACCTTCCACTATCTGGTCCAGCAATTCTAACGGAACATCGGCTCCCGCTCCGGCGTCCGTCAGGCTGGCAACCATGCCGCTCACTCCTGATGCAAATTCCGAAAGCCGCTCCATGACTCCTTCCAGAACGTCGCGGTGCTCAGCGTCAAGCGGCGCTCCGTTGCGGTTCATCACGGCCTCGGCCGTCGAGGCGAATGCCGGAACAACATCCTCGATGAAGGTCCCGAGCAGACGCACTCGCCCGTCTCCATCGATAAGGGCGTCTCTGACGGCTGGTCCCAACCTGCTCGCTAGGGAGAGCTGCGCGAGAGTGATCTGCGATTCCAGATACTTGTACTTCGTGTTGAGTGCATAGCCGGTATGCAGTCGTAGCGCGGCCTCTTCGGACTTCCGCAACTCGGGCGTGCTGCTTGGTAGGTCGGCAGTAGCCGCGCAGACGGACTGCATCCGCTCCGAGCGCAATGCCCTCTTTCTCCACCACTCCATGCAGTGCTCATAGTAGGGCTCCACGCCTGAAAGCACGCGGTTCAGCTGGTCAGGCGAAGCGGTGCGGATGATCCTGCCGAGCAGGGCTGCTGCTTTATGTCTGCTCTTCTCCAGGTCATCGAAAATCGCAGCAGCCACGGCGTTACATTCGTCGGCCGCGCCCAGCGTCTCATCGCGGAGCTGGCGAGCCCGATGGTCGGGCAGAATGCGCCGCGCCAAACCTGGGGGCAGAGCAGCGTAGTAGTCCAGAACTGCTAAGCCTGCTTTGACGACTTGATCGATCAGCTCTTGCCTCTCGGACAAGGTCCGGCCGCCCGTGGCTGCCCTACGACAAGTATTAAGGTCCTCAAGCAGGCAGTCCAACGCTCGCTTTGCTGCCTTAACCTCATCTCGTGTTGGCGCCGCCACATCCGAAGTTGGTTGCCGGTTCACGAGCGGCGCGGTTCTATCTTGAGGCCCGGAGCGCATCCGCTCCACGACGGCCTCGAAAGATTGACTGCGTTCCCCAGGGACGAGGCCGAACTCCAGGCTCGAACTGCTCGATACCCCAGTGCTGTCGGCTCCTGCAGCTCCAACGTACGATTTGCCAGCTCGGCCGATGCCCGTCATATTTTATCTCCGATAGAAGAGTCGAGAATGCGCAGCCTTCCTGGCTAAACCGCTTCGCTGACGAGTAGCTGACCAAGAGCGTTTTTCCCGATGCACAAGCCCATGTCGCCTTGGGTCCACTTCCATCGCAGCTGCTGTGCTGCTGAAGACAGCGATGCCGGGATAACCGCCTCAGCTGCGGGATCATCACCTGCGGTACATGACCGCAGCCTGAAGCGCGAAATTTTCGCGAGCGCGCCGGGGGCAGCACACCGCCACTCGACAGCCTTGCATTGGGAGTTCATTTTCCTCTGGAAATTGCCCGCGATCGGCGCAGCAATAGGTGCGCGGACGTTTCGGGCGAAAATCCGTACGCGGGACATCGCGCATAATCTAGTGTCCTAAACCAGAAGTTCATGGCCTTTAAGGCCTTGGCTGACACAGTGTAGGCAGAAGCGTTCGATGGAGCTGAGAATGTCGTCAGCTGATTTGGTCCATCGGAATGGGCTGGGGTCGGCGTTGTGCTGTTCGATGAAGGACGCGATCTCAGTACGTAGCTCCGCCACGCTGCGGTAGATGCCGCGCCTGGTTTTGCGCTCGGTGATGAGGGCAACGAAACGTTCGACCTGATTGAGCCAGGATGAGCTGGTTGGCGTCAGATGGACTTGCCAGCCCGGTCTTTTGGCCAGCCAGTTACGGATCAGCGGCGTCTTATGGGTTGCCTAATTGTCCTTGACGAGATGAACGTCCAGATCATCCGGCACGGCGACTTCGATCTCATCAGAAACTTGCGGAATTCTGTGGCCCGTGGTGCCCGTAACACTTGCCGATGACCCGGCCGGTTGCGATGTCGAGAGCGGCAAATAGCGATGTCGTGCCATGGCGCTTGTAGTCGTGACTGTGGTGTTCCACCTGACCAGGTCGCATGCGGAACGAGGGTTGGCTCCGATCCAGCGCCAACATCTGCGGCTTTTCGCCGACACACAGCACGATGGCTCGCTCGGGCGGGACTACGTAGAAGCCGACGACGTCGCGAACCTTGGCGACGAAGTCAGGATGGTTTGAAAGCTTGTAGGTCTCCAACCGATGTGGCTGCAGGCCGAAGGTGCGCCATATCCGCTGTACCGTCGAGACCGACAGTCCACTGGCCCTCGCCATGCTGCGCGAGCTCCAGTGAGTGGCGTTGGGCGGTTTCGTCTCAAGGGTGCGGACGATTACTGCCTCGATCCGGGCATCTTCGATCGTGCGCGGCGTCGCTGGTCGACCAAGGAAACCCGTCGCATCGCTATCAAGCTCGCTCAACGGCGCATCTCAATCGACCGTGTTCTCGCATGGTCGCTCTGGCGGCGAGCTCACCAGACCGCGGACGCACGGCGCGCTCACCTAATGCTAGGAACAGACGCATGTGGCGACAAACCCGAGCCGCCTCACCGCCGGAAAACGTGGCTGCACATCTGCGCTCAAGGCTTCCGGGGGCCGTCGCCCATGATGGGCGAGAGAGCCTCGTCGACATGTCGAATTGGCATCACGGCGTTGGCGACGCCGTCGGATTCGCAATTGAAACGCGCGCCAGAAGACCTTCCTTGCCTCCCGTAAGCCCGTACTCCTCTGCAGGCTTGCCGTCGAGTTTGGCCGCTTCGGCGACGCCCTTCGAGCGTCTTGAAAGTGTCATCCGAAAGACGCAGGGCGCCAACACCAAGCCGTCGTCGCCATCTGGCTCCGCGTTCCCACCCTTCCATCCACGCAAAGCCTAAGTCGCTACTACGTTTGACGGCATTGAATGCTTGAATGAGCGCGCCAGCTTGGTTGATCTCTTTTTTTGACTTATCCGCAAAGAACACATTCCTTTTGGTCGCGATGATCAGTTTGTGGACGGCATAGCGCTCCGGGGCCGGTACAAGGACCGGCACGCCGGCGTCGTGCAAGACAAGAGGGCGGATGGGCTCATGGATCAGTTAGTCTAGGAGCCGCAACACCTGCGCTCCTACGGACGGCCCCAATGACATCTGCGTCAGTCTGGAGGAGTAGTCCTCGTCGCCACGGTTTGGTGTAAGGAATTCGACCTTGAGCCGGTGGCATTGGCAAAACCGCTGAACAGCTTGGTTTCATCGGGGGAGAATGAGGGCGCAGATGTCGGATCCACCTTTTTCAGGATCTCTTCGATGTCGGGCATGCTTTCATCGATCCAGATCGAGATGCCGTAAAATTTCGCGATGTCCATATCCTCGGTCGTCACGAGCTCGTCGGGCAGCTTGAGGCCGACTACGCCACTGTATGTCCGATAGGCCATCGAACCGACGAGCGTGGCGCGAATCCGGAAAAGTCCCGCGCGTGCGAGTTCGTTGACGACGACACCTTCCATGTGGGGAGGAGCAGGGTAGCCGGCCCGCCTCAACTTCGCTGCCAGCTCGCGTCGCGCGCTATAGCCAATCTTGGTGCGCTGGAAAGCTTCCGCGCGTTGGCAATCTCGGGATCATCGGTCGGACAGACATATTGAGGGTCGTCTTCGTCGGTCCCTCGCCACCGAGGGCGCGTAGGTCTTCTAGCAATAGTATTCGCGGCGGCTCGCTTCTGTTTTGAGAAAGGTCTGGTTTTCCGGAGCGGCTCGCGAGCCGCAATAACATCTCTCGAGCGATTCGGCGGCTTGATCGTGCAAATCCGCCTCAACGGAGGCCGTCGAAAAACTGAGGCCCGAGATCACCGACCGCAAGCAGCGCGAAGCCCGCGCTCGCCGTACGCGAGACGCGCAATCAGGCCGACCAGTTCACTAAGCGCCTGCGGGCCATTCTGGCCGACCTGAAGCGCGTCCGACGGACCGTCATGGAGTCGAAAACAGTCGCTACCCGGCTGGCAGCCTTTTTCGAGGAGTTAGTCGAGTCCTGCTGAAGGATTTCGAGTCCATCCTCACCGTTAACCATCCGTACCGCTTCCGCGACGCCATCGTCGATCTCGCGCGGAGCTACACCCCGGAAACCATGCAGGTCCTTGCCGAGGAGTACACAGCTTCCAGCATGGCAGCCGACATCGAGGACGGTCGAATGGCCGCTGCCGACGACCTGCTGGCCATCGAAAGCATCTTCGATCAGATCGGGGAGATGTTCGACAGGATCGAGGCCTTCCGCAAGCAGCTCGAAGCCCGGGTCCGCAGCACCCTTAGTACGCCGAGCGGATCGGGCAGGGACTCGTCGGCCGGGCCGGCGACCTGGTGCGACGCCTGGATGCCCTACTGCGGGACGGCAGGCACCACAAGGCGCCAATCGAATGGAGCATGACTTCGTTCAATCCGTGCCCGGCAATCAGCGCCGCGATCCTGGCCACGAGAACAAGATTCTCGACGACTGCATCTTTTACAGCCTGCAGACGACCGCAGAATTCATCCAGGCGAGCGGAGGCCGCTCACCAATGAGCGAGTTCAGCTTCGGGAAGCAGCTGTCCTCAAGCGAGACGCGCGCCGCGCCAGCCTGACGAAGCTTGCGTGCGAGGAGGCGAGCATTGTTGAAACTGCCGAAGCTGCCATCCCCGTCAACGAGCACAGCTAGCTCTGTCGAGTCCACCATACGTTCGACGCTCTGGACGAGCTGGCTCCATGAAGCTTCATTGGCATCACGATAGCTCAGCGAGCTGGCAATCGACCGACCAGAGCCCAGAGCCCCTTAAATCCTGAGCGCTGGGCGATTGTGGCGGAAAGGCCATCATGGGCTTCCATCAAAACGAGAGCTTATCATTCGAGCAGTCCTGGGCACGAAGCATTTCCACAGGCGAGGGCCGCGCGCGTCGTTGACCTGCGGTGGACCGAACGCCTCTAGCTTGATGCTGCATGCATAGATCCTGTAAGCCGACCTAGATTGCCACCAACGTCGCTGCTCATATTTTTTCGGCGTGATGCCGCTCAATGAACAGCATTGGTAGTTTATTGGGACCGCAAAGGCTTGCATGATCGCCATAGGAGGCGCGCCGAACGCAAAGCTTTCGCTATAGGTTGATTGACATCGCGCCTAAGGCTGGAAAGAAGGGCTTTGGATGCAAAATGAATGACCTGGGTTCGCGAGCCCGTGCTACGCCTCGAGAGAGAATTCCCACACTCCTTCGGGGGAGGAGTGCTTAGGGAAAGGGTGATATCCGGCTCACATAGATTTAGACGAAAATATCGACAGCCACGGATGTCGTAATGCTGCCGTCGGATTGACGACAATGTCGAAAGCCCGTCGATAGGGCTACAGCAGGATGGCAGCCTCGTGCGAATGGAGCGGCAATCGCCGAACAACTTGTCCTGCCTCGCCGACAGTTTGCTGGCGCCACTGAGTGGTATGGCATTTGCTGATGCTTTCCTGTTCTCTGGACTACAGGAGAAATTCATGGCGGATAGGCAAGAGGTTGTGCTGTCGGAACGGGAAAGACAGTGTTTGCGATGGGTCGAGGAAGGGAAGTCATCCTGGGCTATCGGAGTGATCCTGAAAGTGAGCCTGAACACCGTCAACTTTCATGTCAAGAATGCGATGCGAAAGTTGGAAACGACCAGCCGGACGCAGTGCGTCGTCAAGGCGCGGCGTTTGGGTCTTCTTTAAGCCGCGGTTTCGGTGGCGCTGTGGCGAATACAAGGACGTCGCGTGGCAAGTGTACAGCGATGATAGAGGTGCTGATACTATGAACAGTGCGTGCTTCCATGTCATCGCTGATTGCGACGGTGAGGCGCAACGTGGACAAGGTAATCAAGCTAACGGCGCACGCGCATCACACTCTTGAAAGCTGGACGGTCGGTCGAATTCCAATGTCCGTCCTCCCCTTACCGGCGTAGCGGTTCGATATGTGTCGGAAGCGGAAATCTTAGTGATCATAGCGGCTGACGTGCTGAAATGGTGATCACCCAAACGCGGCTCGGACGGCGCGGGCCGCACCCTAAGTCGGCAATGATGGTCGGCAGACGCATTTCCAAAACACGCTGCTGGTAGAAGTTGGACGAACCATGACTCTGCGCGCTTAACCAAGTTCGGGTGATTCCTCACGAAACGTTGCTGGCTTAGTGACCGATACTTCGCGGACCATCAATGCAGACGTCGTGTTTTTGGATTATTGGGGCGTGTTCGATGCGTGCAACTCTCTTGTGAACCGTTCGCCGCGGCAACTGAAGCGAAGGTCAAATCGCCATCCGGATCCACAGGAATGGAAGCGAAGTGCGGTCGCGTCAGGGGCTTTCTATCGTTTGCATATTGGGCGACAGCTAGGCGATCCGACAGAAAAATGAGACGAGACCTTCGCATCCATGCCGCGATGTTTTTTGCCGCTGCTCTTGATGGCCGGAAGACTCTTCGCTAGATCACAACGGTTCACTATGGAGGTGCCGACGTGGCAATGGGTATTGTGAAGTGGTTCAATCCGACCAAGGGTTATGGATTCATCAGGCCCGAGGATGGAGGCCCCGATGTCTTCGTGCACGTCAGTGCCGTGGAAAAGGCCGGTTACACCACTCTCGAAGAGGGGGCCCGCGTAAGTTATCAGCCCAAGGCCGGGCGTACGGGCAAGATCTCAGCTGAAGATCTCCGGGTTGGCTGATCGAAAGACGGATGACGCCTCGGACGAGAGCGGGGTCTCTGTCTCGGGTTGATGAGGATAGTTGTCAGGTAGTGGTGAGGTCTTGCTGACGTGACCACTCCCCTTCTCAGCTGAAGCAACATAGCCGAGGCGTACGCCGTCCAGGCATTGGGATTGCGACACCGGTGAAGCGCTGTTGGCGCAGAGCCGTCAGTCCCGCGACAAATAGTTCTCGATGCGGGCTGGTAGAGATTGTGGTTCGAGTGCGGTGATTGTTTCATCACGAGAGCCGAGCTAGAAAGGCGCGTCAGCATAGCGCCGCACCGTGCTCTGCCGCAGAGTCTGGCGCGTCTGCTCTGCCTGAACTGCCTACTGAAGATGGTCCGGAATTTATTGCCTCTCATGCGCCGCCTGAGGCACGAACTCGTCCTGGACCTCCATCAAAGCCGTCAGGCTCGACGCGGAGGATTGTCCACGCTCTGCTCCTTCTTTCCACGTGAGAGGCGTGCCAGATCGTGCCAATTCTTGGACTCACAGATCTCTCGTTCAGTCACTGAAGCCCGGTTTGTATATGGACCGGAAGACGCCGGCCTTTGCCTTGCGCGTCCGCAAGAGGCGAAAAGCCTGGTCGTTGTCAAACAACCGCACCAAAGTTCGGCTGGGTCACTATTCTGACTTGAAACTTGCTGAAGCACGCCGCCGCGGCTTTGCCGCTCTCGGTACTCCCGTTGGGGAAAATGAAACGTCAATGACCTGGGTCAAAAACATGCTGCTCGATTTGAGGAAGCCGATCGATAACGCAAGCGCCAAGGAGGGCGGAGAGACATCGAGAATGATGAGGGGCTAAGGCGCCCATGAACTCATTTTCGTGCTTTGCGTTACGACACGGATTTGCGCCTGCAGCATGATCGTACCATACGCTACCTTGCGAGTAATCAGCGGAATTCGGTTTATGCGCGCCGCGAATCGTCGCCCCTCTTGAGGCAGTCACTCTGCAACCCTAAGGTCCGTTAGGGGTACAAAATTCCACTGCTGAACAACTGACCCTTTGAACTGGTAGAGCCAAGTAGGATTGCCATTTTTCGTGCGCGGCTTTTGTTGTCGATGCACAGCTTAGTGTCGGCGATACTCAGAATAGCAATTCCCATCGATGCTTGGGATCGGCAGGGTTGTAGACTGCAAGCGTCAGCGCTACTTCCGGAGCGATGCGATCGCCTTCCTGTGCGATGGCGAGCTTACCTGCGCTTGAGTTCAAGGTTGATGTGCGAATGTCGGCTTGCAAACATTTTGCATCCTAATGGACATGGAGACAGAACAAAATAGGACACACTTCACAAGTATACACAGCCCCAAGCGAGGTACAGCAGCCTTTTGGAAGAAAGGCACGGTGCTTGCTTGGGTGCAGTGAGCGTCACCGGTCTTGCAGGGGCTGTGATGCTGGGGCGGGCCTGATATGGTTCGAGACCATTTCGGGTCCGCCCCGTTACTGCTCGCGAGGCAACATGGAGCAACGTATTCGAGCGGCTTCAGCGGCGATCGCGTTCGCTCATGCGCGAAGTCCTCAGCGTGTACGAACATGAAGGCCGCAGGTACAATAGAATCAGAGTCCGCGTAACCGGGAGCATAACAAACGGTTACGACTTCGAAAGTGAATGCCACATCGCCGGTGCGCTACCGAGTATATATCACTTCGGTACGGAGTCGCATTGGCTACTGAGGCCCAAGTGCCCAGGAGTCTACAGCGGTCCTGATTATTGCACCTCACCTCCTTCTCCGTGAGAGTGACAGACAATGGTGTCCAGATAGTCGATTTGCGGAGGAATTCCTTCACATACAACGTCTGGTGGGTGGTCCGCGCAATGAAGGAAGCCGACGATGGAGATTGTGCTAGCAATTGGCGCTGTACTCGTTTTCACCGCAATCACGGTCGCTTGCCTGTGGGCGCTTGGAGCCTGGCGTGGCTGAGTATGTTGGTGAATGAGCCCGATGGAGAAAGCGTTGTTACCATGCCGCTCGCTCTCGTTGAATTTCTGTGCGGTCCGGATTAGCCTGACGGACCCCCAAGCGGTCGTGCTGTTGATTGTGTGCGAATGCCGCCGGAACAAACGGGTGCGGACTGCTCGAAAGCTACACGGCTACGTGGCCTAACTCGCGGCCCGCTCTCAGGGCCGCGCGTTTTGAGCGGATCACTCTGCAAGCTTAAGGTTCAGTTAATTCGGAGAGTAGGGCAGGTCAGCGGTTGGCGTGACAGCACCGAAACGCCCACGAAGGCCATGATCTCACCGGCGCTTCCTTTGTAGAAAACAAGGCAGTCTCCATAGCTCAATACGTGCGCTAGATTGCGTCTATTCAGTGGAAGCGGCGCGCGGCTGACTTGAATACGCCGATGGCTGTCTTCGCGATGCTTTGTGATGCGCGTGATCTGGCGAGGTGCCATCTGGCTGACTCCGGTTAACTTCTAAATTCATACAGTTCGTCAGAAAGACGCGACACTCCCAGCTTAGGTAGGCCATTTCCAAATGGACCCGAACGCGTGCGTTATTCTCGCTTGCTGATCGTCCCATGGAAGAACGGCAGGCAGCCACGATGGGCGGTCTCGCCCCAGTGATCATCGTGCGATTGCTCTCTCTTCGGTTTTCCTCGGCTGCTGATCCCACCAACTGTCCCGCTCGGTTTGGATCCATTCGCTAAGCCGCGGATAAAGGATTATGGATTCCGCTTCCGGGTTCGCGGTTGGTTAGAGTTGCCTCCCTCAGTTCTTCGTTAGTGAAGAACTCGGCGACAAAAAAATCGCGATCTGTTCTTTGACGGACGGTTGGGCTGCGCGACTTATTCCGCGAGACATGGATCTTCGGACGGCGGTCTCGCTCCCGCAATGAGCAGCTCTACCTTGCTCGCGAGTATCAATTGCGGGAGATTTCGGAGGTTTTGAGCCTCTCATCGGGCAAGCAAGCGAAAACGCGCGATGAAGAGTGAAACCGAAAACGCTGGTGACATTCGAACATTGTCCGGGCTCCCGATCGGCTTGAGCTTGGCGTATTCGGACCCGAGTGCTTGACTCACTTTAGGCTCGACCGTTCAATCTCCCACGCCATCCAAGATGCCCATGCTGACTGAAGGTGAGACAGTCCGTTCCGAGCAGCTGCCTAGCATCGCGACGTAGGATGCAAGCGGGCCACGAACTGATCTTCGACCAGGCTGGGCCAAACGCGGCTCCGGAATTTAAGCGTGAGGTCAGTATCGTGAACAGCCGTGGCATCAGATTGCGAGGAGCCCCAACGCCCTTCTGCATTGGGGATCGACTGCCGATCAGCCGCACAGCACCGTCAGTCTGGCGTTGACGCTCGCCACTGTGGCTCACGCCACAACGTCCTGCGCAAAGATGGTGGGAGCACTCTGGCCGACATCGGCTGCCGGAGCGAGCGCTGCTACAGGCTCGTGGTTGCGGTTTCGCTGTCTTGCTCAAGATAACGGTTGTTTCAGTCGCGACAAATAGGAGCCGGCAGCCAGATGGCGCGAAAAAACCTACATGAGTCTGTCTATGAAAATGCACGAGGGCATTGGCATGCCGGTTGCTTGAATGTGTGACAGCACCAATTTGGCCATGATATTCCTTCAGAACGCGATCCAGGTATTCAAATGAAACGTGCCCACTTCATCGATGGCAGACGTCTCCTGATGCACTTTCCGAAACGCGTGCCAGCGTTGCGAACTCTGCTACCTTCGGATTGCCGTTTGCTTTGCCGGCCAGAATCCGACTGTCCTGCAACGGGCTCGCGACCAATGGCGGTCCTCAACAAGATGGCGCACACCGGGGTTAAGACGTTACGCTTCTGGACGATCGTTTGCGCCACCTTTAACCCCTGGCTCAAGCGCCCGTATTGGCGAGATGCCAAGCCTGGGTTCTTGGAGCTAAGCGCCGGCCTTGCATCGGTGGTCACACATGGTAAATGAGCTGTTGCAGGACGATTGGGATGCTGAGAACATAGTCAGGCAGAAGGACGAGCTCAAGGTCAAGCTGCTTCGTGCCCAATCGGTCGTCGCCGAATGTAAAGCAGGATTGGCGGATTTGGAGCGGAGGCTTGAGGGTCGAGCGATCTCATTGCCGATCGATGAACGCCACCGCAACTCTGCGGCAAACAATTGAATACGTGACGCGCTACCGCGCGAACCGCGAAGCATCGATGATCCTGTTGGCTAGAAAGCCGCCGTGGCGTTTTCCAGGCGATCATGAGACCATTAAAACTGCCGTAACCCACGTTAACGGCGAGAATACCGACCGGCTTGGGAGGCATCATTTTTACGGACCGGGGCGCGCGAACTGGCGGCCTGCCGTTATGCCGGGCGTTTTGGTGATCGCGGTGCGTTGGGCCGGCGGATGGGGCGCGGAGTAACACCACATGCGGGACGTCTCCCTGCGGTGTTGACTAGAGCCTCCTATCTGGAGGGCTGCTCACGCACATGTCTGGATTGAACGTCAAGAGCTGTCCCCCTTACTCAGGGCCAGTTCGGTCGTTTTATCCATCTTCCCGGCCGTAGCCTCGTCAGCTTTTCGAAAGCTTCTCCGAATACGGATAAACCCATCGATCCTGGACGGGAGGCGGGCGTGCACTCGCACAATTTCGACTATCCAGTGCTGCCCCTCCACCATCGGTACAGCACGCCGGACTAAACGATCAGCAGCCGAAACTGGCGAAAGAAGATGCCTTTGAGCCGCAGCTGGATACAGCGCGTGTGGCAGGCCTTGCCTCGATGCCGCGGTCGCAATCCGCCGTCGAATGTCTAGCGCGCGGATCATTACATTCACGAGATGGTGAGCAGTCCAAGTACTCGTCGGAAACTCTCACCAATCTACGGCTGAGAAGTATCTTCAGATGCTTTAAGGGGGCGGATTTCCCCGGTGAGGGCGGCCAGTCGCTCCAGGCCAGTGGTGACAGTACACTAAACCAGCTCGCCAACACGGTGTTCAAGGAGAACAAGCACGCAGGTATAGCCTTCCAGACGCTTCAAGAACAGCGCGGAGGTTCAGTAGCAGCAGTCGGGGTCAGGCGCGCGTGAGTGCCGCGGCTTCGGCGGGTACTGGGCGTACACCAATTGCTCCCAGTGAGGCTGAAGCGCGGCTTATCGAAATCGATATCAACAGTAAGCACTGGGCGCCGACGACTTTCTAGATGCAAAAAGGCCGAATCCGGCGACCCGCTTGATTGGCGCGAGAAGGCCGACCATTGACGAAGCTGTCGGATTTTGAACCATCGCATGACGCTTCGTGTTTTTTGCGCATCTGCAAAGTGCTGCTGCGCAGGTGCACGGTCCGGTCTCTGCTGCGTCCTATAAATGTCATCTTGCGCGCGCCAGTGACGCGCGCGGCGGCTAGATTGAGCCAGCGGCTCGATACCGATGGGGCGTGGATGCCTGACAAAGCACGAGGAGGTCGATGACAAAGCGTTTTCGCAACTTGGCCCTATTGTTCATACTCACCTCCATCGTTGTCTTCCCCGCCGCGAAAGCGCAAGACCGCCGGACTATCACCGAGCCTGTTGCACCTCATACGGTGTGCGAGCGCCTCGTGCCGTCTGGTAAGCAAGATACGACCACGTTGCAAAATGCCATCGACCAATGTCCTTCCGGGGCCGCCGTGTATTTAGGGCGTGGCGAGTTCCGGTCGGGCCCACTCGAGATGAAATCGGGTGTGACGTTATGGGTCGGACGCGGGGCGACGCTGATCGCCATCCCCGAACCTGCTGCTTACGACAAGGGCCTCGGACAATGTGGTCGTATTGCGCAAAAGGGCGGCGGTTGCCGGCCGTTCATCAGCTTTTCCAGAACCAGCGGCGGTGGCATCTACGGAGAAGGCATCATCGATGGTCAGGGCGGCGCAATAATTGGCGGCGGCGCGGAAACCTGGTGGCAGCTAGCGCGCCGCGCTCAAGCCCAGGGCGGCAACCAGAACGCCCCGCGCTTGATCCAAATCGATCATGCGCAGGACATCACTTTCTCCGGTGTCACCTTGCGCAACGCTCCCAACTTTCATGTCGCGATGAACCGGGTCCAAGGTGCCACGTTTTGGGGCCTCATAATCGATTCACCGGCGGATGCGCGCAACACTGATGGCATCGATCTTGGCGCGAGTCAGGATGTGACCATTACCCGCAGCTTGATCCGTACGGGTGACGACAACGTCGCAATCAAGGCCGGCGACAATGGCTCAAGCAGCCATATCTCGATCATTGATAATTATTTCGGCTGGGGGCATGGCATGTCGATCGGCAGTGAGGTGAATTCCGGGGCCAGAGACATATTGGTGCGTAATCTGACGCTGGATGGTACGACGTCCGGCCTGCGCATCAAGAGCGATGTTAGCCGAGGCGGTCTGGTCGAGAGCGTGACTTATGAGTACGTGTGCCTGAGGGGCAACCGGTGGCCGCTAGCTTTTGATACGAAATATGATCCGCGCGCACAAGGCACGAGAATTCCGGTCTATCGGCGAATCGTTCTCCGTCATGTGCATGGCGACACCGGTGTGTTGCTGATGCGCGGCGTAGACGAGGAGCATGCACTTGACCTGACACTCGAAGATGTCCGATTTTCCGATTCCGCCACTTGGCAAGTTGAACATGCGAACGTCACCGCAAATCACTCGGACGTATCACCGCCGCTGCCAGGACAAGCTGCAAAACCGCTGCTGCGCGGCTCGGAGGTATGTTCCAGGGCGTTCCGCAACAGCAATCGGTAAGCACTACATCCGGCGCCGAACTCGGGTGGTGAGTTCAGCTCTGGACCAAGATTACTGGTGTTGACGAAGGTCGGCCTCATGTCCGGACTTGTTTGCAATTGTCTGACGGTTTGCAGGGCCAGGGATGCGAAGGTGACGTGGAGGTTCTGATTTGGCGCGAAAAATGTGTTGGCCATGCGCGGCGGCTATCCCGCCGAGAGAGGCTCTGTCGACTGCGTCGAGGTGCCGCTGACTCAACGAAGTGTAGGATCATGCGTATTTTCGTTCACCCTGCTGCACTTCTGACGGGATGTTTCTGCATCTCGTCAGCATACGCTCAGCCACTGTTCGTGTCGCATGCCGTAAATGCCGACTATCACTCGGTGCAGCAAGCCATCGACGCATTGCCGGCGGAAGGCGGAGATGTTCGGATCGCGCCGGGTATCTATCGTGAGAAGGTCAAAATCTCCAAATCCGGTGTTCATCTCTCAGGCACTGGTAGCAAGCCGGAGAATACCGTCATTGTGTATGGCGATGGCGCGATCAATGTAGGAGGAACCGCCCGGTCGGCGACGCTGGATGCCACTGGCGATGACTTCCGGCTCGAGAATTTGACCATCCAGAACGACTACGCTCTCAACCCGGCCAATCCACCCTCGCAGGCGGTTGCATTATCCCTTACCGGAGACAGGGACGTCGTTACGCGCGTCCGCCTGCTCGGCGCCCAGGACACGCTGCTTGCCGGCAAGGGTCCAAACGGCAGAATGTCACGTCAATACTTCTCGAACTGCTACATCGAAGGGCATGTCGATTTCGTATTTGGCAACGCCAAGGCCTGGTTCCGGAAATGTGAGTTGCACGGCATCGCCAATCAAGCGGTCGTCTTTACCGCTCAGAGCAAGGCAGTACCGGACGAGGACAGCGGCTATGTTTTTGATCATTGCACTCTAAGTGCCGACCCTTCCGCGCGCGATATCGCGCTTGGCCGCCCCTGGCGGCCGTATGCCACAGTGGTCTTTCTGTCGACAAAGATAGATGCGCAGGTCATTCCGGAGGGCTGGCGCGAATGGGATAGGGGCAAGACCAACAACTTGAGGACGAGCTATTATGCCGAATATAGATCCTTCGGGGTCGGGGCTAACCCCTCAGGCCGCGAACCTTACTCCCATCAACTGACAGATGGGGAAGCCGCGAGATGGTCGCTGACCGCGTTCTTCGGGGGTGCCACAGATTGGCTGCCTGCGGAACCATATCGATGGAAGACAAAACAACGCTGACGGTGAGGGAACGACGGCGATCCTCGGATGAATGACGGAGAGAGCGGACATGATGGAGAGTGGTGTCCAGCAACCAAACTGCCGGGGGCGTGAGAGGGGCAGGGCTTCGGCTGTCACTCCACGCTTAGAGGAGCTCGTTAAGACGCTCCATCGCTTGCGGCGGGATGCGATCATCCGCTTATCCCGCCCTTATTGGCAGCCTGTCCAACTACCCGTCGAAGATTGGCGCCAATGGGCGTAAATCGAATGTGAGGCCAACATCTCAGCTCGATTTAATCGAATGCACAAGCGAGCGCAGAAGGTCATTCTTCAGGCTCAGATGAAGGCAAAGTCGGCTTAAATTTCTCGTCAGGCGCCGGTCGTCGGCATTCAAGATAACACCGTCAATCGACTCCTTCTCATGTCAAGTGCCGCGCAACATTTCCAAACGCGCCGATGGCCTTTTTCATGTACCGCTCCGACGAGGACCGTCTTGCGTGACGGGTGGTAATTCGCGAAGCGTGTGACCTTAGGTCTAGCTTTAAGGTCATCAGGCGATGCGGGTCGAAGTGTTGGGCGGGCTCGAGCGGCGGCGGCGTTGGTCGCAGGACGACAAGGCACGGATTGTCGAGGAGACGCTGGCACCGGGCGCGAAGGTAACTGAGGTTGCGCGGCGCAACGGAGTAGCGGCCAGCCTGGTGTTTACCTGGCGTCGACAAGCACGGACATCGGAACAAGTTGCACCATCTTTTACGCCGGTGCAGATCGCCGCCGTAGCGGCCTCGGCTGAAGAAACTCCGAAGCTTTTGCCTACGGTTGATGGCCGAGTTCGCTCGGCGGCAGCCGCGCGTACTGGATTGATAGAGATCGATCTCGGCAACCGACGGTGCATCCGGGTGGATGCGCACGTCGATCCGGAGGCGTTGGCGCGGGTCCTCGATGTGCTTGGACGCCGATGATTTCTGTACCAGGGAATGTGCGAGTGTGGCTGGCTACAGGCTACACGGATATGCGCAGAGGCTTTCCATCGCTGGCCCTCCAAGTGCAGGAGGTGCTGCACAAAGAACCGCTCAGCGGTCATTTGTTTGTCTTCCGCGGTCGCCGCAGCGATCTTGTGAAGGTGATCTGGCACGATGGTCAGGGAGCCTGCTTGTTCACAAAAAAACTCGAGAGAAAAAAGTTTATCTGGCCATCGGTTGCCGGTGAAGCGGTAACGATCTCGCTGGCGCAGTTGAGCTACCTGCTGTCCGGGATCGATTGGCGCAATCCGCAAGAAACCCAGCGTCCGACGCGGGTCGGATAATCGTTTTGGGTTTGAATCTGATGCTCGATCTGATTCAATGGCTTCATGACATTGAAGCCGAGCGATCTTCCGTCGGATCTCGCGAGCGCCTACCTTGCGCTGCTGGCCGAGCGCGAGGCGTTGCAGGCTGAACGCGATGTGGCGGTCGCGGATGCCGCCAACGCGCGGGCGGAGCTGTCGGACAGCGAAGTGCTGATCGCTCATCTTGAGCTACGGATCGAGAAGCTCAAACGCGAACTGCACGGGCAGCGCTCCGAGCGCACGGCGCGGCTACTTGAGCAGTTGGAATTGGAGCTCGAAGAACTCGCCACCACGGCGACCGAGAATGAGCTGGCTGCGCAGGCTGCCGCGGCAAAAACCCAGAGCGTGAGCGCCTTCACGCGCAAGCGGCCGGTGCGCAAGCCGTGGCCGGACGACATCGAACGTGAGCGCGTCGTCATCGAGGCTCCAAGGACCTGCGCCTGCTGCGGTGGATCGCGGTTGGCGAAGGTCGGCGAGGATGTGACCAAGACGCTGCAGGAGATTCCGCGTCGCTTTAAGGTCATCGAGACGGTACGCGAGAAGTTCACCTGCCGCGATTGCGAGAAGATCAGCCAGCCGCCGGCACCGTTCCATGCGACGCCGCGCGGCTTCATCGGCCCACAATTGCTGGCGACGATTCTGTTCGACAAGTTCGGCATGCATATCCCGCTCAACCGCCAGAGCGTGCGCTTTAAGGCCGAGAGGATCGATCTGCCGTTATCGACGCTGGCCGACCAGGTCGGTCACGGGACCTTCGCCGTCACGCCGCTGTTCCAGCTGATCGAGCGTCATGTGCTTGCGGCCGAGCGCCTTCATGGCGACGACACCACCATCCGCATCCTGGCGAAGGGCAAGTGCACGACCGGCCGGATCTGGACGTATGTGCGGGATGATCGGCCCTTCGCCGGACCTGCGCCGCCGGCGGCGGTCTATTACGCCTCGGGCGACCGAAGGGGCGAACATCCCCAGAAGCATCTGGCCGTCTTCGGCGGTATCCTGCAGGCGGATTGCTATAGCGGCTTCGAGCCGTTGTTCGACCCAAAAAGGAAAGCGATGCCGATCACGCCGGCATTTTGCCTGGCCCATGCGCGGCGGGGCTTCTTCGAACTGGCTGACATCGAGAAAGCCGCCCGGGACGGACAGAAAGGCAAACCGGTCTCCCCGATCGCGCTGGAAGCGGTCAGGCGTCTTGACGCCCTGTTCGAGATCGAGCGCGCCATCAACGGCCGCAGTGCCGACGGCCGGCGCGCCGTGCGCCAGGAACAGAGCAAGCCGCTTCTCGACGACATGCACGACTGGCTGCTCCGCGAGCGGGAGACCCTGTCGAGCTCCTCCGAGGTCCTGAAGCCCATGAACTACATGCTCAGGCGCTGGGACGACTTCGCCCGCTTCCTCGACGACGGCAGGGTCTGCTTGACCAACAATTGCGCTGAACGCGCGTTGAGAGGCATCGCCTTGGGGCGGCGCAACTGGACCTTCGCTGGCAGCCAGCGCGGTGCCGATCGGGCCGCCATCATGCTGACGATGATCACGACCTGTCGCCTCAACGACGTCGATCCCAAGGCCTGGCTCGCCGACGTCCTCGCCCGGATCGCCGATCTTCCTACGTCGCGGCTGCACGAACTGCTGCCCTGGGAATGGAAGCTCCTGCGCCAAGCCAATCCCACCGATCAGCAAGCCGCCTGACCTTCACCCCGCCGATCATAGAACTAACTGTACCCGCGCGCATGCGTCAATCAGGCGGTCCTCGTCGTATGCGTACTTTTTCATCAAGGAGGGCCCTGATGCAAGAGCACGCGTTTATCACGGCGCGCAGACCTGCATGGGGCCGGTGACGGGGTTGTAGCGGCTCTTCCGTCGTCGGCGGGCTTGCCCAGCGAACGATTCAAATGGCTCCGAAGGCCGGGCACCGCGATTACCCAAGGCCCGCTTAGGCCAGCGGCATATTGCAGCGGGCGTCTCGCGCAATCCGCGATGGGGTCTTTACGGGCGCACGCGAAGTGCTGCCCAGGGAAGCCTGGCCCGGCAAGCTGCGCTCAACACGGCGTGGGGCGAGCCGCGGGCGACGGCTGCCGACAACAGGTACTCCATGGTGTCCAAAGCGCCACTTTGCGAGGAAAGACAGCAGTTGGATCGGGATGATGGTCATTTTTTCGTCCTTCCCGAAGTCAAAACTAAATGGGGGGATGCAAAAGTTCGCGACAGCTCCGAACATTGATAGACGACATGCGGCATTACGCATTCCTCTCGGCCACCAACCGGCGCACCAGAGGAACGGCAGCAAAATTAACAGCATCCTACGGCAAGGCGGCTTCAGAGCGCGAGGCTGTGCTCATTGAGCACCTTATCTCTCAGGGCCCCCTTGATCTCACGGGCGATCTCTTTGCGAACTGCGGCACCCAACACTCGCTTGGCATCTTCGACGAGGCCAGCTTCAGCCCCGGTCAGGCCTTGAGCGGCGAGCTGTTGCTCCATTCGGCTGTCGAACTCCTTTCCCATTGCACCAATGAGCTGGTCCTGCATCTTGGCATGCTCTTCAGGTGCGATGCGGCGAATCACATCGTCCCAAGGCTGCCAATCCATTGCCAAATAGTCGGCAAATTCGGCCGCCTCGCTCTCCCGCACGGATGTCTCTGCCCTGTCAACGTCAGAGTCGGTAACGCCGGAGACTTGAAAGAAGCGCATGTCCGGCGCGACGTGTTGTAGTCCCAGCCGCTCGCGCAGTTTGCTCTGATAGGCAAGAAAGACTTCAACGGCGTCGATGTCTTCTACGTTGTCGACCGAGGCGAGCGAGTGAGCCTTATCGCGCGCGGTCGCCTCGAGCGCGTCCATGCGGAACATGACGCGCCCCAATTCGATGAGATCGGCAAGCCGTGCCTTGTTGTCATAGAGCCCGTTCTCGACTTCCGCGATGAGGCGCGCCGTCTGCATTCCGTTCCAGGTTAATGTTCTGCGGTCCTCGCAGCTCTGGTTGGCATCCCATGCCAGTTGAAAGTACTGGGCACGCAGTTGCGGGTTTTTTGCCGCCTGACGCAGATCATTGGCCACCGATTGCCGGAACCCTTCATTGCCAGAGCTGACGGACTCGAACAGCTTGGCGAGGAAAAGCCCGTATTCCCGAGCGCCCGGCTCTTCTGCAAAGTTCTGCCAAGCGGCAAGCACCTCCCGATCGTCCTCCTGTGGATTGCCCTTCAGCCATTCTGCAACTGTTTCAGCGAGAGCGTCCGCCTGCTCATCGTCTGTCCCGGACGATTCACTTTCGTCGTCGTGCGAAAGGTGGACAGTCGGGCCGACATAACCCTCCGCGCCTAGGATTGTACTGAGGTTCGCCAGCACCTGCTCAGATAGCGGATTTTCAGTCAGAACTAGGGTGCCACCATCGCCCAAGGCCGTCAGCAGGTCCTCCGGCAGACTGGTCAAATGGTTTTGGCTTACGTCGAGAAACCGGAGCGAAGCTGGGAGAGCCGGCGGCAGATCCGTCAGTTGATTTTGGCTGACGTCGAGAAACTCGAGCATAGCAGGGAGCGCCACCGGTAGACTCGTCAGCTGATTATCGCTGACGTGGAGAAATTGGAGCGAAGCAGGGAAGGAGTCGGGTAGGTTCAGCAGCCGATTGTGGTTGGCGGAAAGAAATTGGAGCCCGGCAGGTAGGACGGCAGGTAGGCTCTCCAGCCGGTTCGAGTTCACGTCGAGGCCTCTGAGCCCGCCCGGGAGCGCGGGCAGGCTGCTCAACTGATTGCCACTAACATCAAGACGCTGGAGCGAAGCCGGAAGTTCGTCAGGCAGATTGGTAAGCCGATTGAAGGGCACATCGAGCACGACGATCTCGCTTGGAAGTCTGGGCAGACTGGTAAGGGACAGCGACTGGAGATCCAGCATGGCGTCTTCACCCAAAGCATTGACCCGCCTTGCCGCTTCGTCCCGGTCCTCGAGGAGACCCACGTGCTGTTCAGAAGCCCAATTCTCAAGGGTCTCGTCTGCTTCGGTCACCGCATGGGTTGAATGCCCGGAGTTTGCTGCGAAACCCGTCACGAATGCATCCCACTGTGGCGCCCCCCGCCCGTCTTCCGCCCCCTCTTGTTGGGAAGATGCAGAAGGAATGCCTCCGTCACGCCGAATTTGCCCTGTCTCAAAAGGATCCATTTCACCTCCCTTACCACACCGGGCCAACTCAGCCCGTGACGACACCATCTAGGACCTAGGACACTACTCTTTCGACAAGCTGACGGCCCTATCGCAGTTACCGCAGCGATGGCATCGAAGCAGGCATAATTTCGGTGCAACGATTTGGAACAGTGAATCCATGGCGGTCCGTTAGCTGCGCCTACACTCCGCACCGACGCGGCAGCGGCTTAAACATCGAGCCCGGGGCGCGGCAACGGTGCGTTACGTCAATGGCAGGCAGGGGTCCCTTTTCGGCCGAGTCCGTGAAGAACGACGAGCGGCAGGCGCTCGAACGCTCACCTCCGCGGCCGCCCTTTCACTTGCCAAGGCAATCGGTGCAACGCTGGTCTTTGCTACGGGTGGCAAACCGAGTGACTCGGGCGTTTTTGCAGCGAGACTCGTCAGCTGATCGACAGGTGGCCGTGCTAGCGGCAGAACGCTTTCACGTTAGCGGTCCTCTGGATCTATCGGCCAACGGAATGGCAGCAAACTTTGCAGCAGCAGCGATCCATTCGCCGCCTCCAAATCGTGTGAAGCTGAGCCGCCTTAGACCAGGGCGGGCCGCCGCGGGCGCACGTGCGCCCGCTCGAATGATTATTGCGCCAGCGCGCAAACTCCTGCTCCGCGGCCTTGCGCAGCGGCACGCGGATTTCTTAGTTTCTGACGAGGGAGATAAGGTGATGGACACAGGACAGGCACAGCGGAGCGCAGGTTCTGCCCCGGATAATTTTGAAGAAGGGGAGCGGGAAAGCTACCTCGGCGGCTTCAACCGCGCCTTGGCAAATTTGGTCGAAAGCTTGACAGGGTATCGGACCCCCAGCTCCGCGCGCGCGCGGATCCTGGACGAGTGGGTTGGCGAAGAGGGGCAGGGCTCAGCGGAGAGCCGCGGACAGGGGCGCTCGCGAATCAGGGCTGCGGACAACATGCGCTCGCACTTGGTCGATTTGTCATCCCTGTCCTTAACCGCTTTGCCCGACGCCCTGCCGCCGAGACTGCTGAACCTCCGCGCCATGCACAACGAGCTAGGCAGCCTGCCCGCTAGCCTCCCACCTGGTCTCCACGAACTTTTTATTAGCCACAACCGGTTGACCAGTTTGCCGGACGCTCTTCCGGCGAGCCTCTATCGCTTAGAGGTGAGCGATAACAGGTTGACGAGTCTCCCAGATAGCCTCCCGGCGGAGCTGGGGATCCTGAACGCAAACAACAACCGACTGACTAGGTTGCCCGACGCTCTCCCGAGCAGCCTCACCTCACTCGAGGTTAGTGGCAATCAGCTGACCGAACTCCCCGAGTCCCTCCCATGGCGGCTCGTTGAGCTCGATGTCAGCAGCAATCAATTGGCCAATCTCCCCGAAACCCTTCCGAGCTGGCTTGAATCGATCGATGTCAGCGGTAACCGGCTGACCAGCCTGCCCGAGGATCTCCTACCGGGGAGTTTGAGCCATCCGCTGCAGAACGTCGAGTTCGGTAATAACCCATTCCCGGACGAGGTCCGCGCTCACCTAGCAGCACCCCATCTTGAGCAACTGCCTCTGGACGAGGCTGCCGCGCACTGGCTCGGGGACGATCCGACGGCGCTAGCGGAGTGGCAGCACTTTGCGGATGAGCCTGGCGCCCAAGACTACGCCCGGTTCCTAGAAAGGTTACGTGGGACCGTCAACTATGGCAATCACGAGTTTCGGCAGGCCGTGGCGGACGATCTGCGGCAGGCGGCGACCAATCCGAGATTGCGCGAGCAGTTTTTCACACAGGCTTCCGAAGCCAACGCGAGTTGCGAGGATCGTGTTACTCTGCACTGGAACGGTATGCGGACCGCGCGCCTTAATGCTGACGTCGAGGAGGGGTTGTATGATGATAGGCTCGGCCAACTCATCCAGCGCGGCCGCGTTGCGTTCCGCCTGGACGCGCTGGAAGGCATCGCGCGCGACAGGGTCAACGCGCTCCTCACTCTCCACCCGGACTTAGACGACGTTGAAGTCTACTTGGCCTATCAAAATCTTCTTCGCGAGCCGCTGGAGCTGATTCACGTCGCCCCTGACATGCGCTTTCTGACGGTTTCTCACGTGACATCCGATGATGCGGCGCGCGCACTGGACTCGGTTCGCGAGCAAGAAGCGAACCAGTTTACTGACTACATGGCAACCCGCTGGCAACCGTGGGAGACGGTGCTGAGGCGAATCGCTCCTGATGAATATGAAGCGATGCAAGACCGGCTCGTCGAAGCCATGGGCGAGGAGTTTCAAACCCGCTTGGATCAGCGACTGGGCGAGCACGGTCTTCTGGGCGATCCGGATGCCGAGCGGGTGCTCGGAGCCCAAGTCCGAAACGAGCTCGCCAGCGAGATCAAACGCGATGTCATGCACCGTGTGCTGGCCGAGCGTGGCGGCCTCGAACTCTGAGGTCTCCTCACGCCGGAGATATATCTATCAATGCTCTGTGGCGGAACCAAAAAGTCGATCGTCAAAGCCTCGCCAATTGCCGCGAAGGTGCTTTTGCAGGTTGGAAAATGCGGGCCTTTCGGTCTTGCCGAGCGATGAAAACGCGCGCGCAAGGCGAGGCATATCTGCGTCAGCTCCACAGCTCCTCGGGACCAGAGCTCCGTCAGTCGGAAGTTGTTGAGCAGACCAGACAGGCCGCTGCGCCGACCAACCAGCTGGTTTGACGCGGGAGTTAACTGTTCGTCAGATCTAGTTGACTTCGAGTCCTTCCAGCGAGATCCATCTGGGCAAGCAGTGGTGGAGTACCGTATTCGCAGCTTACGATGGCCAATCCGTCATGCGGGCGAAGTCCTGCACGCGCTTGATCGAGGCGCTTCCGAGACTGCACGACAAGCCTTGCGGTTCCGCAGTCAAGGGACGAATGAAGCCTGCCGGATTTTCATTTGCCGAGCTGGCCTGCCAAGCTCGGCCTCGAACTGCGCGCTGCCTGTCCGCTCCCGAGCGCCGAGAGGCGCTCGGGATGACTGCTGAGAACTCAGGACAACCTGCACATCTTCTTGAAAAAGCTGTCTGGGCGATTTGATATCTGAACTCGCTGTTCCTCTCGTCTAGGCGACTACGCTCCCTCAAGGGCAGCCCTATGTGATCCACGTCTTCCGGGAAGCGGGGGATACGCCGTAAGCCTTCGAAAGGGACGTTCTGCATTCGAGCGAAAGCGCCAGACCTGGTAAACCGCAGTAGGCCAATTCGGTCCCTCACAAGCGCAGCCGAAAGCAACAAATGGAAGTCCAGGACACCAGAACGCCCCCGGTCTGCGTCAAGGAGAGGTCGCTGTCCGCCATTGAAGAGCACCCGCAGGATAAGCTCAGCGCCAAAGTTGATGCGAAGGAGGAGAAGATGCTCGTCACGCATGACCTTAGACAGTCTTAGCGGCTGAGTGAGTTCCGGGCCTGATGCTTGAATTGCTCACACGATCGACAGGACGATCCATTGGTATCATCGGCTTACAAAATTCGCCGACTGGAACAGGCCGGGCGAAGAGGTGCGAAAAAATTGGAGCGCCTGTCGCCAGGCGGTGGCCGATGCGAGGCCGTTAATCGCGCAGCAATGTCCTGATCTCGTCAGCTTTTCGAAAGGTTGCGGCTACAACAATCCACAATCTGTTTCTTGCTAGACGATCTGCTACGAGGCCGTACCGATTGCTGTCCGGCCTGTACAAACATGAGGAGAGCAGGGTGGATCCGGTTGACCCATTCTTCGATTCAGGAGCCTGGATGCGGGAGTACGCCGCCCTGCAAGAGCGGACCGCGCAGCGAGGAGACAACCAAAGGGAGCACCGTGGTTTTGAACGGCGGCTGGAGGATTTGCGTCTCGATCCGTCAGATGAAAGCAACTCAAATTCGCCTGATCGGGCTCCCGCAGGAGGGGGTCGAGCAGTCCGGCGGGAGGATTTCGGCGGTTCGATGCGGGTGCCGCCGGACTCCGCTTTTAGGGAGAGTGCGCTGGGCGGCACGCGCCGGAGCGTAGACATTCCCAGCTTCCAGCTTCCCGCTTCGGCGCAAGTGCCGCAGTCCAGCTTGCGAGATGATCCGTTCAGCAGCGCGCGCTACAGCTTTCCAGACGCAGAGTCTGCCGCGTCGGCCAAGAGCGGCAAGAGCGGCGGATTATGGTCACGCTTCAAGTCGGGAATCGGCAAGGCTTTTGGCGGGAGCAGCGAAAAGTACTCGCGCAATGCGGGACAGGGGGATGCCTTTTCCACGACTCTTCGCATTGACTATGCTCGCCAGCCAGGCCGGACGCGCGCTGTCCCAGAGGAGGACGAGGTGCTGATAAGAGATTTCAGAAACAAAGCGGCGGGTAACCTCACCGACGGCACGATCAAGAATGCCGCAGCCGATTTGCGCCATTTGAGCGCGCGCCTGAGCACCGCCGGCAGGCCCTCAATTGCGGATCGAATTCAACGGGAATCAGAAAACGCGCAGCAGGACAACCCGGAGGTGGAAAACCATCAGCTGGAAGCTGAGCTGGATGAGGATGTCGATACCTACGCAAAGGACAGAAGCAGACGCATCAAAGCGGCCTTGAAGAAGCTCCGTGAGGTCGGTGCCGGAAACGCGCTGGCGCCTGATCTCCGCCGACTGGCCCCTCACCGCGCGGACGCAATCCTCATCGACAGGTGGTCGGCGGCGGAAAAGGCGGCGCACAGGATCGAGCCGGAGACGATCGACAGGCAAGCTCGCCGCATGTATAGGCTAAGTGAGTGGCTGCAGACGCATGATCGGCCGGCAATGGCTGGCAGACTTTCCACCCCAGCGCTTGACCGGGACGTCGAGGAATACAGGCGCGAAACCAAAGACGGCAAGATCAAGCCTGATCTAGTCAAGCTTGGCCAATACGAGCAAATCCTGGAGGCGAACAGGGCGCTTGGATTGCGGCCTCCTGAGGATCCGGGCCAGCCTTCTTGGGAAGCTGCTCGACAGCCGCACTCAATGCAGGAGCCTCCTGCAACGCCACCCACCCCGAGCGCGGGAGCCTGGGATTGGGTTGGCGAGCAGATCCACGGGCCCACCACATCGATGCGAGCGCCCAGCGATTGGCAGGCCGGTTCGTCGCAACAGCTTCCCGAAACCCCGGCAACGCCGAGCGCGGCAGCCCGGGATTGGATTGGCGAGCAAATCCACGAACCCGCCTCACCAGTGCCAGCGCCGCACTGGGCCGCGCAAGCTCATCCGCCGCTCGAGCTTCCTGCTACTCCGGCCACCCCGAGCCAGGGAGCCTGGGCCTGGCTTGGGCAACAAATGCAAGAACCCGCATCACCGTCATCGGTGAGGCCCCGATCGTCAAACATCTACGGCGGCCTCGATTCCTTCGTTGATCTCGATCCACCCACACCGCACGACTTGCGTGACGATGCGCGCTCTGCGCCAGCACCTGGATTTGCAGCCACCTCGTGGTTCGCAGGACCGCCGGGGGCGGCTCCGGAGCTGCGGGATATCGGAGCGATCGTTGGCGCCGACTGGCGCCACGGCTCCAAGGCGGCTTCAGACGTGTTGATCGAAGTATTGAGCAATATCAATCTGCTGCCAAACCAGTTCGGGCCAAGTCAGTTCGCGATCAATGGGGAGCACTATTCCGCGACTGTCGGGCCGGAAGGCCCCATGGATGTTCGCCTGATCCACCACCCGCGCGCTGGCGGGATAAACGAGGCTGGCCCATCGCAGCCCCTCTATCGTCCCCCGCAGATCGTCAGGGCCGCGCGACCCGACGAAGGTACAGTCGATCTTGGGTACTTGATTCGGGGCGGATGGGAGCACCGGGAGCGATTCCTGCCCGATTACCTCGTCCGCGTCCTTGAAGGCCAGCGCATCATGCCCGAAGTTGGGCGCCCGACCTATTTCGCTATCCGTGGAGTGCCTTATAGGGGCGAGTTGGTGGAAAGCGAGGGACGCCGGCGCGTTCGCGCCTATCCCGAACGTGGCTGAAGAATCAAACTTGGCTGCATTTCCAAATGCTCGGCGGGCAGTTCGCGCGCGGCCTTCGCTCACTTCGCGCTTGATGGGCCATGCATCCAGTCGATGTAGATTGCAGAGCTGAGGCGTGACGTTGGCGATGGTGCTGGCGGTCGGTTTATCGTGCTACAACTCCACTGCTCGTACTCAGACAGGAGGTTGGTCTCGAAGACGACTGTCTCTCGCCAACGCCGTGTGCCCCCCGATCGATAGGGCCCTCCTGCAACGCTTACCCGAGGGTTCCTCCCGAGAGCCCTGCTCTGCGTCGAGCCCCCCTCGAGAACTGCTCCTCATCAACAGTAAACTCTTCTGGATCAACGAAAACGAGAGGCCAGGGGATCCTTCCATTGCCGCTGAAGCTCGTCACGTAAGTCCTTTCGAGCTGCTGAAGCTCCTGCGAAGGGACGGAACATGGCAAGGGTATGGATTGGTCGCCCAGATGATCCAGTAGGCAGCGAAGCTGCTCTTAAGAAGCTGCTCTGGACCGACAAGGACCTGTCCTTCGTGGAGAGCCGAGGTATGGGCGTATTATCCTGCCCACCCTGATGCTCCTCGTGCCGATTAGCCTCGTGCGGCGTGCGGTCCTGCACAGGGGCGCCATCGATGCGTGTCCGTGGGTATGGCGTCTTCGGGCTTGATGAGAGTCCGGTTCTGTGGGGAAGGATTGAGATTAGCGCGAGTGCGCCTTGGACGCACGATGGGCACGACGCCCCCGTCGAGCGAAAGGTCCGTAGATACTTTAATGCTTCAATGAGTCTGTTGCTATTCGCGTCCCCGCTGAACTCGCGCACGTCACCGCCGGGTCAGCGACTTTCCGTCAAGCCGAGCAACAATGCCTGGCTAGCGCAGATGCGGCGGATCCTTTCAAAGAGATCGCCAAGCTCAAGTCCCTCGGGTCACGAGGAGTTGGTAGCACAATGGCGGTTGCGATGATCAGAAGAATATCAACGTAGATAGCAACAGATTGAGCGCGTCTTTAGTCTGGGGTGTGTGCGTGATGCTTGTCGGGTTATGAATGTATGACAGTCCGACCCCTGCATATATTCCCGGAGCGAGATGGGCGGTATATGTTGCGGTGATTGCTGTTGTGTCGCGATGCGCAAGCTGCCCTTTGGCGAGGGCAGCATCCACCGCAAATTTGCTCCAGCTCGTGTTGCTAGCAACGAGTGCAATCAGATCACTGGGCCGACTGTCAAATGCTCCCCTGGCGTAAAGACGAAGCTCAGAATACCGGCTGATCCTGTTCAGGTCCGGCGGAGCTTCCATAATGGAGAAGCCGCCATAGATCCCGCGAGATGGGATCCCATCGGGGTCGTTCTGCCAGAACTGCCTGTCCGCAGCGATGTAGTGAAAGTTATTCCCGCTTTCCCTCCCTCGCTTGGGATCCGTCAAACTCGTGTACCGGCTGGTGTTGAAACCAACGCCCGCCCGCAGCCACGTATCGGGTACGCCGGGAGCTGCCTTGCTCTTGTAGCCGGCTTCATCAATGAGAAGAATGCCTGCATGGGGCGTGCTCCAGTTCAAGCCCGTGGGATTCTCCGTTATCTGGACATAGGGACCATCTGGGCTAATTGAGCGCTGGACGGAGACCTTGTTGTACAAGCCACGGTCAAAATTGTACTTCAGATTGACCGCGGGCGTCGGTGCGGCATTGGTGCTCATGCCCCCCTGGAACAAGGCAGACATGTTCGATCCTGTAATCCCTCCGAACAATGTGCCGGTGAATTCATTTTGGTTTCTGAGATAGCCGAGTTTAAGCTCTAGTGTCTTGTCGAAGAAAGTCTGGTAGTAGGCGAGCGTATTGAGCCCCACTCGATCTGGTCCCGGGCGATCCCATGTCCAGTGTTGCTGCTCGGCCCCTATGACAATTTGTCCGTCGGAAATGCCAAGCCGGCTGAGATCGTAGGTGACGATCATGAAGTTTGCCGACGCGAAGGTCGGATTCTGGCCCATATAGAGCTGGTTTGCGATAATACTTCTGGCGGCATTCGGCAGCAGGTTGTTTGCAAAGCTGTTGTGTGTCCAGCCGATGTAGCCGATGCCGACATCTGCAAGCGCTGATCTAACGCCGCCCTTGTCCTGATCGATCGTGTCCACAGCGCCAGGTATGTTGAACCACACTCCTTTTTCACGCAGATTGTCGTACCGTGCGAGGGGATCGACCGTCTTTTGCGTTCTAGTCTGAGTAGCTCTGTCCGCACGAGCGCGCTTTTCGAAAGACGCACCGGGATTTGGTGCTGGCGCCGGGGCACGAGGGCTGGTTGCCAGGCCCATCCGGAGCTTTTCGGCCGGATCAGAAGCCTTTCGTCTTTTGCTGGCCTGATCCACAGGGTGGCTCCTAGGATCAAACCCGCTGGCGGTTTGTGCCAGTACGGAATTGTCGACCAGATAAGCTGCGAGCGAAACTGCGATAAGAAGCCAACGTTGCTTTCCTCTCGGCTTTAAATTAAAGGAAAGTGCTTTGGCCGCCGGGTATCCCCACGGCAAACTCGTCTCAAGAAAGCAATCACGCACGGCGCACCTTGCTTTCATCTTTCCCGGCCATGAATAGATTGCGCTGCGGCCTGATTGGCCAACGGTAAGCTCTTAGGGTTTTCTCGTTCGAGGGCGAGGACGGCGAGCTGGATCTCGATTGTTCCGACAAGAACCATCCCCGCCTTGTAAAGCTGTTAGCTCGCGACGTGATGATCCGCTTCGCAACCACGGCTATGAACGAGGCCGGTGCGCCGAGAGCCAGCCCCGAGCGTTGGTTCATCAAGATGCTCATCACGAGCGCGCAGCGCCTCGCTGCAATGGGCACGAAAGCGTTGCGAATCTCCACTTTGCTCACCTGAGTCAGCCGATTTGGCGGTGAGACCAGGCTTCACGAAGCGCTTCATTGGCATCGTTGTCACGGAAAGACGAGAAAATCGCCAAGCTCGCCGAGGCGCCTTTGAATTTGCGCGTCCGGCAATCACACCAGAAGGTCTAACCTGATGGCCCAGGAGGCCGGAGGGAACAGCCATACAGCGGCTTTGCCGCCAATCTGCGAGCACGTTGCTGGCTCTGTTACCGCGGTTGTCAGTGCAAAATCTGTGTTGCATCGGAGTCCATGACGTGCGCGGCGTTCGTTGGTCACGCTTGCCATCTATCCGTCATCTCAAGCAACCCGCCGGAATTGGGAGTTGAACAGTTTGCAATGATAGCTAGTCCGATCGGCCATTGCGGGTCGGCCGTTCAGCCGTTGTGCCTATGTGGCGTGTCCCGGATGAAGTTTGTGATGTCGTCAAGGCCTGAGGCGAGGCTGCTCTATCCAACACAATGCAGGAAGCCGCGGACGATTTGCATTCGTGCGACGCTCGAGAAAATCTGCAATATTCCTCTGAATGAGGAAAAAATGCTGCGCCATCGCCATGGCCAAACGACGACAACCATTGCTCGCTGCGGGACTGTATCATGGAGAACGAGCGCAAATTGTCGAGTTGCTGAAGGGGATAGCATCGAAGCAGGAGCAGCCGATCGGGAAGGTGGCCGAGATTGCTTATTGTGGACGCTAGTAGCCCTTAGAAGCGCGTCAGCATCGTAGGCTCTCGCGTCGACAAAGAAACCTGCTGGAAGGGATTTTGAGGGAGGAGCAATGGAGTCGATTGCTCAAGCGGCCGGTTCAGACGTGCGGCCGCTCCTGCACAGGCCGTCAAGACGGATTCTCGCCGGTTTGATGCTGCCGCTTGTCCTCGTCGGCTCGCTTCTGGCGCGTGGCTTTGGGTCATTTTGAACAATTTGTCGAGTCGCCAGAAGTGCAGGACGTCGCTTCAAAGATGAGCCCGTCACCAGGGGAGACAGGTTCAGTCCGAGATAAGGGAGGCGCAACAGAAAGCTGACGATGAGATCGCGGAACTCAAGCGCCGGGCCGTTGCCCAGCGTGATGACCTAAAAGGGATCCTGGATCAGATCACGATCCGGACCTCGCGGATCGACTCGCTGCAGAGTTTAACTCCTCTCCCATCTGCTGCTCCCGCGACTGCTTTGTCGGCAGCCCGGGCTGTTCAAGCAGCGCCAGGAAACCCTTCGGCCGGTCCAAACGAGAACGGCCTGTTTCTCTCGGAGGCGCGCCAATGATCGCAGGACCGAAGAAAGCCGAGCCTTGAGGCCGAGACTGCTGCAGGTGTACTCGAGTCTTCAACTCCGCTCGAGGCATGGCTTAGCTAATGGGGGTACGGTCGAGATAAGTGTCGAATGCGGCAGCAACCGCACGAACGACGAACCGATGCTCCTGCTTGACCCGAATTAAGCCCTTTTCAATGTCCACTATCCCGTCTTCGGCAAGCATTCCCAGCCGGCCTGCAGACTTGAGAAGAGGAATCGGATCAAATCCGTGAGCAGCGCAGATCGCTGGTATGTCGGCGTGCAAATCGCACATTAGACGCTCGATGATTGCGGCGCGGAGGCGATCTTCAGCCGACAGACAATAGCCTTTTGAGGTTGCCAGGCGGCCGGCTCGAACGTGTTCGTAATAGGAAGTGGTCGCGATCTCGTTCTGCACATAACCCTCACGCAAACGGCCGATGGCGGATGGACCTAAGCCGATTACGGTTTTGGTGGTATCAGCCGAATAACCGAGGGAGTTGCGCCGCAGTCGACCAGCTTTCTGCGCCAGGGCGAGCTCGTCGTTGGGCAGGGCGAAATGGTCGAGCCCGATCTGGCGATAGCCGGCCGAGACCAGGGTATTTGCTATGGCCGCGGCTTGCTCAGCACGGGCAATATTGTCCGGCAGCGCCGTCTCATCGAGCTGGCGTTGACGTTTCATATAGGAGGGGACGTGAGCATAGCCGAAAACTGCAAGCCGGTCTGGCCGCATGGCCAGAGCTGTCCGCGCGGTGTCGACGCAGGACCGCACCGTTTGATGCGGTAGTCCGAAGAGAAGGTCGAAATTGATGCGGTTTATCCCATGCTGGCGTAGAGTTTCGACGACAGAAGCCGTCAGCACCTCGCTCTGCGCGCGGTTGACCGACCTTTGAACTATAGGATCGAAGCTTTGCACGCCGATGCTCGCGCGGCTGACCCCGGCCGCTTGTAACGTTTCGACCATCTCGGGCGTGACCCCACGCGGATCGATTTCTATGGCGATGGTAGCTGATTTTTTGAACGCAAAGCAGTGGCGCAGGAGTTCCATCTAGGCGAGAAAATCGCTCGGTGCAATGGTGGTCGGCGTCCCGCCGCCAAAATGCACGTCGCTCACCGGCAGAGCGCGCGGCACTTGCTCTGCGACCAAGCCTATCTCCTCTCGCAACGCTGCCAAGTAATTGCGGACCGGTCGCTCGCTGCGAGTGAGGCTTGTAGGGAAGCCGCAATACCAACAGATAGAGCGACAGAACGGAACGTGGATGTAGAGCGATACGGGCTCGTCGGGCGGCAGTCGCCTCAGCCATGTCTCACAAGTCTCGGCACCGACCACGCGGAGAAATCCGGTACGGTTGGATAGATGGTGTACCAAGGCAGGCGAGCATCGCAATACTTGTTCAGAAGGGAGGTCGGCAAGTCCTAACTTTCCAATGCTCAGGCCAGCATAAAGCTGACGAATACCCTCTCTAATGTCTTTGCGATATGTCAAACCCGCCTAGTGGTTTCTGAGATCTGGTCCCGTTTTCGATGTTACTGCAAACGCGGCTTAGGGGCAGGGTGAGGGAGTGAGAGTCGCTCGTTGGCGGCTATCTGAACGTTTAGGATATGAATTTCTCGTGCGAGCACGGAGAAGCGACTAGACGTGCCCGACGAGCCTGCGCAACGTTCAATCGCTCATACGAGGGCACGTCGTTTCCGCATTCGCTGAGGGCTGCTCATTCTGCGACGAAAACAGGGATTGCAGGTCTCACCAGAAGCAGCTGAGCTGGCGCATATTTTCAAACCGGTGTTTCCAAGCAAAAGCCGATTTGGTTGCTCACAGGGTTCAAAGGATGCCTCCCGTCAAAGGGCCGGCGTGCCACGGAAGACAAGTTGCTTGCTGGATGAGAGCGAGAGGAGCGCAATAGTACAACGTGACGCGACGTGCGATTCAAGTCTGTCGGCGCAGCCGACGAAAACTCGCTTTGATCTCTAGTATCGAAGCATAAGCCTCAATTCCGCCACGCTGCTTGTCTCATTGCCACAAGCATCATCACGGATGTACTGATGATGTTGGGGCGAACCCGGCGCACTTTCAGCCCCCCGGCCGAGTGCGTCGGGGCGCCTTGGTTCGGCGGCGTCTCGTTCCTGTCTAATGCAGCTCACCAACTCACAACGGTTGTGGACGTTCTGCTGATGGCAAAGCGAATTCTGGCCAGATACATCAGATGTAACACTATCTGTATGGTCTATTCTGCCTGACCAGCTGGGTAGTTTTCTTTGGACATAGCCTTTGCAGCTATCGATCGCTGCCAGACGCGCATATCTACTCCGTTAGCCTTCATTCGCGTCGCGTCGATGTGATGCACCTGCAGCTCTCAGTGTCACATAGGCCGCCTGGTCAGGCGTCGACCATCCAGTCACTATGTTCTCGATGCTGCGAGCTCGAGCCGTCTATGCAGGATCGGGGTGGAGAGCTTGCGGCTTTTCATTGCATGAATGCGTTCCCATCCTGGTATTCCAGTCCGGTCACAATGGATTGAGGAAGTTTGTGGTTCGGTAGACCAATCGAGCCTGCAGATGCTCTTGCGCGAATGCGAGCTGAGCCTACCCAGGCGTCGAGGAGATTGCGGCAAGCGCTTGATCAGGCGAAAGTGGGTGCCCCACCCGACCTCTGTTGTACAATGCAGTGGCATACCAATGAAAGTTATTAGCAACAGAAATGCAGTACCACCCGCCTCACCAACGCTCGCATAGAGCAGCGAGATGATCGCGAAGAGCGGAGAAATCATGCCTCAACGATCTTGGCTAAGCTCTTCGCCGTTTTCCACCGAGCCCTTCATAAGTTGTGCATCAGGTGCGGCCTAGTTGTGTTTCCGCAAGGGGCTTAAGTGGGGATGGGGCGGCCGGAGCTGCAGTCAGGTCAAGGTCCTTAACGAGCGTCGTGTGTAGACCGTCCCATCAACTGCCGAACTTTGTACTTGACTGGGCTGGAATAGGGCTGCGCTTTTGATGCTGTGGACGGCTCCTCCACCGGCACGAGAGTGCCAAGGTGTGGGCGCCGTTTGAGGCTCCCACGATTCGGAGGAGCAGCCCTATGCAGCCAATTTCGACCATCGGTCTGGATATCGCGAAGTCAGTCTTCCAAGTGCACGGCGTTGATGCAGCTGGCCAGGTGATCATCCGCCGTCAGTTGAAGCGCCGGCAAGTCCTGACGTTTTTCCAGAAGCTGCCGCCCTGCCTGGTAGGGATCGAGGCTTGCGCATCATCACACCATTGGTCCCGCGAGTTGCAGGCATTGGGGCATGCGGTGCGATTGATGCCTCCGGCCTATGTGAAGCCCTACGTCAAGCGGCAGAAGAACGACAGCGCTGATGCGGAGGCGATTTGCGAGGCGGTGACGAGGCCCAACATGGGGGTTCGTGCCGACCAAGACGGTTGAACAACAGAGCTGTCTGATGCTTCACCGAGCGCGCCACCTCTTCATCCGCCAGCAGACTGCCGTGATCAATTCAATCCGCGCCTATCTCGCCGAGTCCGGGATTGTCGCCCCTGTCGGGCGCGGGGGTGTCGAGCAACTGCTGGAAGTCGTCGCCGATACAGCCGAAGACCGAGTCCCGGAGGGCGCCCGGATGTGTCTTGCTGCTCTCGGTGGGCAATTGCGCGCGCTGAAGGCCCAGATCCTGGAGTTCGACCGGCGCATCATCGCCTGGCATCGATCAAGCGCGACGAGCAAACGGCTGGACGCGATCCCCGGCGTTGGGCCGGCGCTGGCAACAGCTCTGGTCGCGAGCATTGCTGATCCTAGAGCTTTTCGATCGGGACGAGACTTCTCGGCCTGGGTTGGGCTTGTACCGAAGCAGAGCTCGAGCGGGGGCAAAGACAAGCTTGGCAGCATCAGCAAGCAGGGCGATCGCTATTTGCGTAGCCTGTTTACGGCTGGCGCGCTCGCCGTAATCCGCTACGCCAAGATCCATGGCACCGATCATCGGCCATGGCTCACGCGATTGTTGGCCCGCCGGCCCACCAAGGTCGCGGCCATCGCGCTTGCCAACAAGCTCGCCAGGATGGCCTGGGCGATGATGGCGAGGAACGAACGCTACCAGGAGCCGGCCGCGCTGGCGGCCTAAACGAGATCGCGCCGACATCGCCGGCGTGACGTAACGGTTGGGAGGGCGAACAGCACGTAATGCAGCGCCGGTCGATCCGGCGATCAGGACAACCCATACGGGCCACGGCATCTTCGAATGCGTGCTTTTGATCGGGACCTGATCCGCGGAGGGCATTATGGCCAGCGGTCATGTGAACCGCACAAACAGGCCGAACACATGGCTGCTCCGACCAATCTGCGACGTGAGGATTCTCCTTGCCAACCCGGAGCCGTCCACACATGGCCCTGAGAGGGCCGGACTCGAGGGGCCGCCGAGGTAAGCTGCATTTCTTGCTGTAAGTCACCTCGTGTCCCTGCTTCGCAAATGGTGCTGTCGCCTTCCCTACCAATGTCATGATTGCCGTTTTTGTGGGATCAACTCGCGAAAGAACCCCGACCGCTGGCCGGGGTCCGATTCACGCGACCGCGTGGAGGTCTCTATCTAGCAAAGGGCGAGCCAAACTTGTAATTGAGCCGTGCGGTGATGAGATCGACATCCTGGTGGACGCGATCCGTACCAAGAGCCGCTGGGAAGCTGATGTTGCTGCGCTGCATGAACAAGTGGTTATACTCGACGCCAGCTGACCAGTTCGGCGTGAGGCTGACTTCGGCACCGGCGCCCAGCACGCCACCCCAACGCACATCACTGCTTTTGCCAATCTCGGTGCCAGTAGCCAACGAGTTGACCTGATAGGTGTTGCTGGTCACCGCAGCACCACCCTTGCCGTATAGTAGCACGGCATTGAACGCGTAGCCGATATGGCCCGTGAGTAGACCGAATGCATCTGTCGTGGTGCCAACGGTGCTTGCCGGAAAGGCGGTGCTGATATTGGAGCCGTTGACGTCGGCCCAGTTGCCCTGACCTTCGATGCCGTAGACCATGTTGAAGATGTGCCAACGATAGCCAATCTGGCCGCCAATGGTCCCGCCAGTCGAATTGTGGCAGCCCTCGGGAGTGGCGCCATTGAAATCCCAGCAATTGTGGCTCGTTCCCCAGCCGCCATTTGCACCGATATAGTAGCCGGACCAATCGGTAATCGGGGCCGCGGCCGGCAGCGGTGCCGCTTTGACCTTGACAGGCTGCCCGGCCAAGTCCGTGCCGAAGGAGGGAGTGGCCGCAACGAGTGCGCCGATGCTTGCAGTCAGAATCAGAATGTTTTTCATTCGAGTGTCGTTTCCTTTCGGTGCCCCCCCGGCGCCGTGCGTTTATCAATATGAACGCGAATTGCTGTAACTGCCGCACAACATGTCTTGGAAAGAAATGTGTCCAATCGTACGCGGCGTCAGATTGCGGAGCGCGCAAAATGCCGCTGCTCCACAGCCATCGAGACGCTGCGGCCCGGCAGTGGCGCCTCGCGGGGCCCTTCTTTGGACACGAGCCGTTCATGATGGCGTGCGATGCGACTGCAAAGTTGGGAGGTGCTTGGCTCCTTCTGTTGCAAACGGCAAGACGAGGCCGCGCTTACACACTTCGTGCATGCTGACGGCTCAGACAGATCGGTAATGAAGGCCTTGATTACGGGCGCGCCGGGCAGAGCATGAGTAGAGGAAAGTCTGCTCGACTACGCTCTGACCCGATTTGCCTATCGCATAGACCCGTTAGATGCGTTTACCAAGCCGGACGCTCCCAGCGGTACGGCTGCAAGCGCTCATTGGTCGGTCGACGGTGCGAGTTCAGCACGCAAGTTGCGTATCGCCTCGTTTGCCAGATTCAGAGTATTCCGTTCGCCTTTTCTTATCGAACACTCAAGGTAAGTGCGCAATCGTCTATGAAGGACGGCTTTGAGATTATGTGCCAGCAAGGGATCCTTCTCGACGAAGCCCCAAGCCTTGTCAAATGCGACGCTCACGACAGCATCTGGCACCTGCACTTGGTCGGAAGAAAACTGATCCATCTAAAACACTCCTCGACATCCTGACACAAGGGAGTACCCTCCCAACAGCTAACCGAGATTTCGTGACGTGTAGCAAGCGAGACATCAGCGTGCAGACCCCCGATCGAGCTGCTCTCGGTGCTTCAGGGAAGTTTATAGATCGTTGTTGAAAGTCGGATGACCGAATGTCGTATTGCCAGGCGCAGTCGAATAATTCTGAAAGGAGTGAAACGAGCAGGGATTCTAGCGCGCTTCTTTACCGTAGTGCGCAGTTGATTGGCGTCGACAATAAATTGTGGATATTCTTCCTGCAATCGGAAGATCCGCGCCAGGCCAGTCACGACTAACCTGACGTGAGCGGCCCAACCGCAATATTGTGATCTCGGAAAGCTATGTGAGGTTCTCGGATACGGACAGGTGGTGCGCGCCGCGTCTCAGCGCCACCAGTGCGCGGCGGACAATATCGGGGTGCCTCGCGGAAAGATTGCTAACGTGCGGAGTGGCTGATCGCCCTGTTCCGAGCATTAGCTTTCAAGGGTACCACACATCCAACATGTCGTAGCTGCCTTATCTGGTAGATCTTGATCGGAAGAAGAAGCGCCACATCCCCTAGGGCTGCTTTGGGAATCGTATCTGATACATGTAGCGAGTTCGAAGGTCGGCGCAGGGAGCGGTCGGAAGCGGCGATAGCCGTCCGGTGTCTCGAACGTATGTGTTGGGTTGCGCTTCCGCGCTATCAGCTCTTGGTGGCCACAGGCGTCGAGGAACAGCAAGGTCTTGCTAGATCGAACGTAACTGTGTCGTCCGCGGTGCGAGATAAAGCGAGCCTGCTCTCGAACGTCGCGAGCAGTTGCGATATAGAAAGCCAGCGGAAGCGACCCGCTTATGGACGGGTAGCCCATAAGCCGCATACCCTCCATCTGGTGCGGACGACATTGGCACGATGTCAGTCCAGCGATAAACGTTCGGTCAGCGCCGTCAACCCAGAAAAAGCCAAATGGAAGTTCAGTCCGCCGCCGCACGTGAAAAAATCAGCTTGGCGATCGTCATTCGATTGACGGAAGTTCGTAGCGCTGCCGGTAATGCTGCCACAGTTTGATCGAAGAGGCGTCCCAAGAACTGAAGGTCCTCGGGCTGGTAAACGCCACGGTCTCGAAACAGTCGCATTCGTCCGTCACCGGTGCTCGTATCACCACGCTGGCCGAGCTCCAGCTCCGCCGTAATCATTTGGCCTATGAGTGCATTGAGCAGTCGGATCGCTTCGAGCTCGTTGCCTTCTTCGCGCATGAGCGCGGCCACGATGTCGAGTTGCAGGTCGATGCGATCCTCGAGATCCTGTATGCGTGAATTGGAAGGGTCAAGTTTCACGGTATTTCTCCAAAGTGGTGAAATGCAAGACAGGCGGAATAAGGGTAGTCGTTTCCCGTTCGCCAGACGCCGGATGCGTCGGCCGACGAATCGCTGTTGCACAGGAGGTGCGCACGCTCCCCAAACAGGGCGGCACACATGTCCCGCGACAGGATCGCAAAGGGGAAGGGGGCGTATATGGAAAAGCCGACAAGCGTTGTAGATGGCCCGGAAGTCTATTGGACCGTGATCGAGCCGTCCGGCGTGTCGGATAACTGCAGTGACTCCAGTCGGGGTCACACAGGTGGTTGTACTGCCTTGCTTGGAGCCGCGGCGACACGGCTGGATTGTTGATGCTATCGGCTCTGGTCAGAGCGAAAAGTCCGGCCCGCACCGGTGCAAAGGACAGTTCACCTGCCCGAGTTCTATGCTGCGGACGCATTTACCTTCGCCGAACAGTGCGCGTGAAAGCTGTCTTCTTAGAGCCGCCAAGTATCATCGCAAAGGCGAGAGACGACAACGTGATAGGCTGCGCGCCCGCCTGCGGTTGCTCATCGCACTGCATTGGTGCCCCGCGTGTTTCGTTGTCAAACATTGCGTGGTGCAGCCACGACAGACACGAATTGGGCTACGACCAACCTGCAAGGAATCGTTGTCACGAGACATTCGTGGACTGTTCTTTCCGTAATCCGGCGTCGACTTATGCGGTGTTTGGCTGGAATTAGTAAAATCGAAAGTGTTGATGGGATGCATCCAGTTCGTTGATAGCGCCCGCGAGCAGTCTCACCGCCTTCATCGGAGCCGGCTAATTGGTGCCTCCCGCGGTCTGGGCTCAGAGCAACGTCTAAGGGATGTCGGGCAGGGCTGCTGATCCGTTGATCACCGATCATGATTGACAAAGAAAAAGCCGCAGGGCTGCACGTTTGCGAATAGTTTGAAGCTCTGGGGTAGTCCCAAGCCGAAGAGACAGACATGCAATGTCGGCGCCTACGATCCACCAGCTGTGGTTACCCACCGTACCCGACTATAGCCTATGTGGTGGGTCCTGATTGCTTCATGCCGTCCCGCTCTCTCTCCCCTGCGTGGATCCGAGCTTGCGCGATATGATAGGTACAGGAGAATGCGTCAATGGCGATCGGGCTGTCAGTTTGATCGAAGTAGCGAACGCGCCCCCATCTGAGCCATAGCGTGACTATAAACTCGTTAGCTTCCCGTTCCTCCCCCCTGAACCTTCAATCACTTGGCGGCAGAAAGGTCATGCCTTCAGACCCGCCAGAACTGTAGTCGACCGCTCAGCGGTCCTGTGCTGCCGGACGGATCGGGACAACGGGGCTGCTATTTGTCTATCATCGGACGTAGCACCTCCGTCAGCTCGACCCTAGCTAGCTCTGCGAGCGCCGCAGCGAACGCGAAAAACGCTCCGAAAGCAGCAAGTATAAAAGAGCTAGCGAGTATCGCTGCGATAACGTTCTGAGGGCGTCTCGTCATTCGTGATACATTGCGTTTGGAGCCGGCGGTGCCTGCCAATCAATACTTCTTGACACGTTCAACACGGCCGTCGCGCCAGCGGTAAACCAAAAATCCAGAAGCCGAGTTGTCTCCCTTTTTGTCGAACCGGACCGGGCCAATTACGGTGTCGACCGGCCGTGAACGAAGTGCGCTGGCGACCCGCGTAGCATGGAAGGAGCCGCTCCGGTTCACCGCCTCTGCCCAGGCTTGCACAGCTGCATAGGCGTATAGCGTGTAGCCTTCACCGGACAGGCCGGAAGCTTTGAGTCCGGCGACCACGCCGGCCGCCTTGGCACTCCCGGCCGGATTGGGCATGAAGGTAAACAATGTGCCATTCCCAGCGCTGCCGGTAATCGCCCAGAATTCAGAGGTCATCAGCGGATCGTTTGCCATGACTATGAAGTCTGCTTTTGAATCTGATGCCTGGCGCACAAACAATCCGATTTCGGTATGATAGCCGCCGATATAGGCGACGCGCACTCGATCCTTTTTCATTCTTGAGACTAGCGCTCTGAAGTCCCGTTCACCTGCAACATAGCTTTGCCGACTGACTTGTCGTCCGAATCGATGAAGCTGGGCTTCGACCACGTCGGCAATGCCCTTTCCAGCAGTGCTCTTGTCGTCGAGCACCGCGATGTTCTCGTTGGGATGGTTCACGTGAATGTACTCGGCGGCAACGGTTCCCTGTTGGTCGTCGCGCCCGCAGATCCGAAAGACAGTCTTAAGGCCGCGCTCTGTTAGCTGAGGAGTTGACGAGCCTGGTGACACCTGAACGATGCCTGCTTCAGCGTAGATGTCGGAGGCCGGGATCGACGAAGAGGACCAAAAATGGCCAACCACCAACAGGACGCGCTCTGTCGCGAGCTTATTCGCAACTGCGACAGCTTGCCTTGGGTCGCAGGCGTCGTCAGCGACCCTCAATATAACTTTGGCATTATCCGGAAGTAGGCCCGAAGCGTTCAAGTCCTCAACCGCAGCAGCTGCACCATCGCGCATTTGCGCGCCGAACGCGGCGCTGCTTCCAGTCATTGGACCAGCCACGGCGATCTTTACTTCAGAACCGAGCGCAAGCGGGGCGGCGAGAGCACAGAAGAGAATCGCCGCACTTGCAACAGAAGCGCGCTGCGTATTTGCTATTGTATAGCCTTCAATGCTCACTGAAGTGATCCCAAGTGGTTGTGATCAGACACCCCTGCAGGTCAAGGCTGCTCCAAGCCAACCGTGCGTTGGCTCGACCAGCTTCCAATTTCCGGAGAGTCTACAATTTGACGTTACGTGCGGATCAAGCCGTTTTAAGGGGCATGGGTGCGTCAGGAGCGCGCATCGGCGGGCCATGATCATCTGTTCGCTTAAGCTCATAAAGCTTTCAGCCCGCATCAGAGCGCGGCCGGTCAACCTAGCATTGTCAGGTTGCCTTCAACCGACGTGTGGAAACGGCCATGAACGGGTCAGTACGGCTAATCCTCCAACCCGCCAAGGGCGAGATCGAGATATTGCATCAGGCAGGGATCCCAACCAGCCAGAGCGCGGGGGGCGCTCAGTCGTGCAAGTACCTTCAGGATCATCGAAACGCGTGAATCGGCGCCGGCGATTTCGCTGATCAGCAAGCGTGCTGCAACTGCGACAGCCTTTGCGCGCTCACCGCAAGGGGGCTCGCTCCGATCCATGCAATCGCGAAGGTCGTCACGGATTCGCCGCCACCGGTCCTCGCGCTCTGAAGCTAAATTGCAGATGCATCGGGACGTTTGACTACGCGTCTCGACTCGCGACATGGCATTCAGAGTGGCAGGCAGCTCATCCACACTTACTTGCGCCTCGCCGTCGATGGTCATGTTGCGCAAACGGTCGCGCAAAAGAGTTGCTCGAGCGACTTGAAGTTCTATGCGCTCTAAATGTTTGCGCAGCAGGTCCGTGAGAGAAGTCGTTCCCTCCATGGCTTTACGGATCTCGACAAGTGAGAAGCCAAGCTCACGCAGCGCGCGAATCTGCTGAACCCGCTGCAGGCTTTCGCGGTCATACATCCGGTGGCCGCCGTCAGTACGCTCTGTGGCTGCTAGGAGTCCTGTGTGCTCATAATGGTGCAGCGTGCGTACCGTTACTCCGGTCGCCTCTGCAAGTTCGCCAATGCGCCATCGACGCCTTCTTGGTGTAGGTTTGTTCATGTTGTTCAATTTTGAAGCCTACAACCTGACGTCACGTATGATTCAAGCTGCTTTCTTAGCGTCAGCCTGAATCGTCTTCCATTCTCCAGCGCGAGAGTGGTGACTATCCTTAGAATGGCGGCGGATCAACCCTGAGGGGAAAGGGTGATCAACAAGTTCGCAAGGCATGCCAGTTGAGTCTCGCCAGCCACTGTACGCTCCAGGATGAGCTTGGCGATTGCCGTGCGATTCTCTGGACTCCGCATCGATGGGGGTAGCGCGTCGACGGCGCTGTCATAAAGTCGTCCGAGGGCAGAAAGCTCTTCTGGATCGAACACGCCGCTGGATAGCTTCAACCTTCAGCTCCTTGTTTGAATTGGGTCCAGGGCAGCGCAGGTCGTCAAGACGTTTGGCTGCGGTAGGGCCAAAAGAAGTCATACCTGCGGCGCAGAGCGATGGAGATGCGGTGTACTGTAGAGTGATGCCATAGGGCCACACGCGAGCGCGGATGCTTGCTTCGTCTGTATGATCGACGACCTCTATGCTCACGATGCATTTTGTTGCGACTCCAAAGAGGCCGATCGCCTCCATTCATCGGGAGCAACTACTAACTCGGAGAGTTGACGACCGGAGCTCCGTGCCGGCCATGCGTTCTTGAGAGACGCGCTTGGCGGCCGCGCTGCAACGTAAACGCCTGGCCTAAGGGCAAACGTGCTGCTCCGTGTCCGTCTCTAAAGCCAGGCCAACATTCCGCGGTTCGGACATCGCGCCTAACGCCAACGCGCAAAAGAGATCAAGAACGTCTCATGAACCGCGCGCCCGGAGGGTCTTTATCCCGCGATAAGGAGAGCAAGCCAGGTAGGTGGAATTGTGTGTGTGCTGAGACAAGTGTTGGAATGTGAGGTTCGTAGACTTCACGAGCCTCCTTAAGGCAACGGCGAGACGGATTGTGCGGATTTTCCGGCACTGCCCGCTCCTTCCGGAGTGCTGGTGACGGGGTGTTCTTTCGCAGTTGCCATGCGCGTGGCCTCTTGGAACAACATCTCCCGCATCCACAGGCTTTCCGGGTCATTGTTGTGAAGTGCGGGCCATTGGACCGCTTCAGTGAAGACGGGGAATGGATCCGGAAGCTCGACAATCTGAAGAGGCATCGTTTTTTGGAAATGCCTCACGAGCCCTAATGGCATCGTGCCTATGCGGTTCGTCCCAACAAGGAGGGGCGGGATCATGCTGAAGCTCTGCACGAGAATGTCGATGCGCCGAGTAGGACCGAGATCGATTAAGAATGATTGCTCAACTGGCGTGTGGGGTGCGCCTCCGTGCTTAACTGCAACGTGACCCATCGACACATATCGATCGAATGTAAGCCCGCGTTGTAATTCCCTGTTCGTGCAGCAACCTACGCAGACGAGCCTCTCCTCGAATAGGGCCGCCCTGGGGTGCGCGCTGGACATGAGAGAATCTGGCAGGATAACAAAATCGACTTCGCCGCGGCGGAGGAGCTCCTCGTGCTCAGCGGTCGGCGCCGCCAGTTCGAAGCTGACGGTGGGGGCTTCTCGTGTGACGCGCTCCACGACATTTTTTAAGAATACAACTGTTATGAAATCAGAAAGGGCGATCCTGAATCGCCGGCTCGATCGAGCTGGATCGAACACGTCTCGCGCCATGATTGAGAGTTCAATGTGCGCCAGCGCCTGGCGTACAGGAGCTGCGAGCCCTTCCGCCCGCGAGGTCAAGACAAGTTCGCGCCCCCTCATCCCAAACAGTTCATCGCCAAAATATGAGCGCAACCGGGCAACGGCTGCGCTCATGGCCGGCTGACTGAGATTGATGCTACGCGCCGCTGAGGTGAGATTGCGCTCAGTTATCAGAGCATCCAGCGCAACGAGAAGATTTAGATCCAGACCTTTGAAACGCATCTCTTCTTATCCGGCGCAAACGTCCTTGCTGCGACAAAGCGTGCGGTGGCGGCTGCGTTTGGAGCAATCGTCCTGGCTCGCCCGAATGGACATCGGCTCAACCCGGCCATCACGACAAGAGGCTCGCGAATGACCACAAGAATGGACAGCAAGCGGTAAGCCGATCGGCCGCGGCGGGAAAGCTTCAGGACCCTCCAAGCTGATCCGTCTCGCCGGTTTCGGCCGACCACGTAGCTGGTCCGTTCAGCTCGCTGATGGCAGATCGTCCCAGCATCCGTGAGCGCCGTGAGGTCCCCAAAGCGCTCCGTCGACGGCTGTGTCGTGCAGCGCAAGTCGCGACGGTCAACCTACAACCTGACGCAATGTGCGATTCAAGCCATTTTAATGGCCAAGCTGAACATTTGTAATGGAGGCGTGTTCTATCCGCGATATTGCCAGGGGTAGCCCTGAACGCAGCGCAAGCCCATCAAACCACACCTGGGAAGTCACCACGCTTACAACTGGAAAAGTCTTCGCAAGCGGATCACTGGCTTGTGAGGTCGTGGCAGTGTCTCTCCAGGAGACGCCGAAGCGAGGAAAGGGACCGAGCACGTCGAAGGGCCCATAGCGTGCTTTGGATATTCGGAGTCGCAGCCTGCGGTAAGCCTAACAGCGCCTACGAGTTGGAGGCCCTTGCTCACCAGATGCCATGTTGGATGCCTCCTCGAGCAATATCCGCCGCATCCAGATGCTCGCGGGATCGGTATTGTGGAACGAGGGCCATTGCACGGCCTCTGTGAATATGGGTAGGGGGAGAGGCGGTTCGATGATTCGCAGCGGCATCCGCTTTTCGAAGTGTCTGGCCAGTCGCAAGGGCATCGTGCCGATACGGCTCGTGTCTAACAATATGGGCGGAATCAGGCTAAAGCCCTGCACGACCACCTCAATTCGTCTCCTCAGACCGTGCTCAAGCAAAAACCATTCTTCGAGGTTCGGTCTCAGTGCCCGTCCGAACTTGGCAGCAACGTGCCCCATCGAGATGTATTTATCGAACGTAAGCTGTCGGGATAGCTGCTTGTTCGCGCGGCATCCCACGCACACGAGGGTCTCGTCGAACAGCGTCGCCTTAGGATGCGCACTCGACATGAACAGTTCCGGCAGAATGAGAAAGTCGACTTCGCCCCGACGGAGCAGCTCATCGGGTTCATCGGAAAATGGCAGCAATTCGAACCGCACGGCGGGAGCTTCTTGTGCGATGCGGTCCACTATTCTGCGGAAGAAAACGATCGTCATGAAATCCGAAAGAATGACCCTGAACCGTCGACTCGACTGCGTCGGGTCGAACGCGTCCCGTGATATGATTGAGAGTTGGATGTGCAGCAGGGCCTCGCGAACCGGACCTGCAAGCGCCTCCGCGCCAGGTGTCGGGACGAGCTCGCGACCTTTCATAGTAAATAGTTCATCACGGAAATAGGTGCGCAGCCGTGCGATCGCAGCGCTCATGGCCGGCTGGCTCAGGTTAATTTTGCGAGCCGCCGCTGTGAGATTGCGCTCCGTCATCACGGCATCGAGCGCAACGAGAAGATTTAGATCGAGTCCCTTGAACCGCATGTTGTGAGTCTATCCATCGTGTGGATGTGTTCTATCGAAACAATCGATTTTACCAAATTGCGGGATGTTGGATAGCAAACTGAAGTTTGAAAAAGTAACCAGGCACACCACAATGCTTTATGGTCGTTCAGGTGAGCTCAGAGGAAAGCTCCTGGACGTGCGAGCGCGCCGCCGATTCCGTTTCATGGGCGTCTACAGGCGCGTCATGCGAGCCGTGTTGCGTCTCCGTGCGAAGTGCGCTCGTTTGGTCGGCAAGCGGGGTCCGATAAACCTTGGTATGGTGACGCCATCCGTTTCCATATTCGAGGTTTACCCGCGTACACTTGAGAGCGCTTTCAGCATCATTCTAGTGTCAGGGAATAGCGGCAGGCGCAGATTGCGGATGCCAATAATTCCAGGCGCCTTTCCAAATGGCTCGCCTGTCCAGTGCATTCGGGGCGTGTCGAAGATGTATGAAAGCCAGTTTGACCTGATGCCGCTCCGAAGCGCCGTCGATGAGGGCCGCGCGTCGATCGCCTGCCCTCAGAGATCAAAGCGGCGGACATCGAAGCGACAGGAGGCGCAAAAGCTCTTTGGTGCAGACAGCATCTGGCCTGTCGAATCGCATCGTGGGCATCTTCCGATATATGGCACGCAGGGCATTGGCCGGATGAGGAGCGCGAACCGAGCGCTCGCTGCCTCGCGAGCATGGGGCCAGCGGCGCTGTGCAGGCGAGCGGTGCCGAGCTCCGACACAGCAAGTCCGCGCATCCCAGCATTGATCGGCGGTTCGGCGACTAACGACTTCACGTGAACGTCTCGCTCTTAATTCCACTGGCGCAAGGAAGCTTGCCATGAACATTGCCGTGTCCCCGGCTGCGGAACGCTCTTCTACGCGCGCTCAAGTGCAGTGGAGCCTTCGTTGGGAGAACGAGCTGCGGCTCGCCGATCATGCCGAGCTCGCGGAGTTCTTCCGCAAGAGTTATGGACCGACGGGTGCGTTCAATGCGCAGCCTTTTGAGGGAAGCCGAAGTTGGGCCGGCGCAAGACCGGAGCTCCGTGCAATTGGTTACGACGCGCGCGGGGTAGCGGCCCACCTCGGGCTACTACGTCGCTTCATCAAAGTTAGTGAAGTCGATCTCCTCGTAGCAGAACTGGGGTTGTATGCGGTGCGTCCGGATCTCGAAGGGCTCGGAATAAGCCACGCAATGCGCGTGATGTATCCCGTACTGCAGGAGCTTGGCGTTCCATTCGGCTTTGGCACGGTTCGGTCGGCGCTTGAGAAACATATGACGCGACTGGTCGAAAGGCAGGGGCTCGCCACCCTGATGCATGGCATTCGCGTCCGCTCCACGCAGCCGGATGTCTATCCCAATTTATCGCCGACCCGCCTCGAGGATGTGATCGTGGTGGTGTTTCCGCTGGGGCGCTCGATAAGCGAATGGCCGGCCGGGACTTTCATCGATCGGAACGGGCCTGAGTTGTGACAGAGCGTTCCACCCCATCCACTGTCCGCTGCGACTACGCTGACGTGAGCGGAAGTCGAGCTGTCTATTTGACCTTTGACGACGGGCCGAACCCGTTTTGTACGCCAGAGGTGCTCGATGTGCTGGCGCAACATCGGGTTCCGGCGACATTCTTCGTCATCGGCACGTACGCGATCGAGCATCCTGACCTCATCCGACGAGTGATTGCGGAAGGGCATGAGGTTGCGAACCATACGATGACCCATCCTGATCTATCCAGATGCGGACCTGCGGAGCTACAGGATGAAGTGCTGACCGCGAGCGAGGCGATCCGTCTGGCGTGCCCGAAGGCCTCGCCCAGGCATATGCGAGCGCCTTACGGCATATGGACGCAACAGGTGCTCGCAATGACTGCGAGCGCTGGTCTCACGGCTCTGCACTGGTCGGTCGACCCGAGAGATTGGTCCCGCCCTGGGGTTGATACAATTGTGAATTCGGTGCTGGCGAACGTTCGCCCGGGTGCAATTGTGCTCCTGCACGACGGGTATCCTCCCGATGAGGAGAGACTGTGCACCGATACAACGCTGCGCGATCAGACCACGAAGGCGCTGGCATTTCTGATTCCGGCACTACAACGGCGCGGGTTTGTAATCCGTCCACTCCCTCAACTTCACTAAACAAGAACTGACACCTATGGACCTGCTCGCGACAACCAGTGCTGCTGCTGTTTCAAGTTATGCGCTGCTCTCGACTATCTATAAGAGCGTGCAAGCGCTTTATGCCCAGCCGACGATCAACTCATCGCTACAGGACAGCCTCGGACAAACCGAGGTGGTCCTTCCCACTGTGGACGTCATCGTGCCGTGCTTCAATGAGAATCCAAACACGCTTGCCGAATGTCTGGAGTCGATTGCCAGTCAAGAGTACGCCGGAAAGATGCAGGTCTATGTGGTCGATGACGGGTCTGCAAACCGCGACGTGGTCGCGCCTGTACACCAGATATATGCCAATGATCCGAGATTCAATATCATCTTGTTGGCCAACAACGTCGGAAAGCGCAAGGCGCAGATCGCTGCAATACGCAGCTCATCCGGGGATCTCGTTCTCAACGTCGATTCCGACACGGTTCTTGCTGCCGATGTCGTCACGAAGCTTGTATTGAAGATGCATGACCCGGAAATCGGTGCGGCGATGGGTCAACTCGTAGCAAGTAATCGCAACCAGACCTGGCTGACCAGGCTGATCGATATGGAATATTGGCTCGCGTGCAACGAAGAGCGCGCGGCACAGGCGCGTTTCGGTGCCGTCATGTGTTGCTGCGGCCCATGTGCAATGTATCGGCGTTCCGCACTCACCTTGCTTCTTGATCAATACGAAGCGCAATTCTTTCGTGGGAAGCCGAGTGATTTCGGCGAGGACCGCCATCTAACGATACTCATGCTCAAGGCGGGCTTTCGAACCGAATACGTCCCAGACGCGATAGCAGCTACCGTCGTCCCGCACAGTCTTGGGCCATATCTGCGTCAGCAGCTCCGTTGGGCACGCAGTACCTTTCGAGATACGTTTCTTGCATTGCGCCTGCTGCCAGAGCTCGATGGTTATTTGACCCTAGATGTTATCGGGCAGAATCTCGGCCCATTTCTCCTCGCGATCTCAACACTTGCTGCCCTTGCACAGCTCGTGATCGGTGGCTCTATACCCTGGTGGACGGGACTGACGATTGCTGCAATGACTATGGTCCGGTGCAGTGTGGCAGCACTTCGTGCTCGCGATTTGCGGTTTATCGGCTTCTCGCTCCACACACCGATCAATATCTTTCTTTTACTACCATTGAAGGCTTATGCGCTTTGTACATTGAGCAATAGCGATTGGCTATCGCGAAAAGTTACTAATGTGCCGGCGGAAGAGGAGAAACAGCGTGTCATCCTGCGCCCCAATGCCGGACGAGGTGCGGCTAGTGTAGGGGTGGGGCCTACTGTCATTCATAAAGGGGGGGTATCGCACCGTCCATCGAGCCTCACGGCCACGGAGAGTGTTTCCGGTCGTGAACGCTCGACTGCCTACGAATAAGTGGTCGTCTCATGATTCTGGACGAAAACCATCGGCTATTAGAGCGAGAGTTGGCTCTCGACGACCCATGGCGCCTTGACAGTAGTTCGTTCGAGCAGGAGCGATACGCGCAAATGCTCCGGATGTCGTGTGGCAACGGAGACGCTGCGTCTGGCCTCGAAGTAGGATGTGCAGCCGGTGCATTCACGGAGATGCTGGCTCCGCTATGCGAGCGACTTACCGTGGTGGATGTCATGCCGCAGGCAATTGAGCGAGCGCGACTGCGGACCAGTAAGTGGTCACATATTGCTTGGGTGACCTGCGACATTCAGCGGTTCTCGTCCACTGAGCAGTTCGATTTGATTGTCGTGGCCGAGGTTCTTTACTACCTCAAAGACGTGAGCGAGATGCATGCGGCTATCCGCAACCTCGTGAGTATGCTTGCGCCAAGTGGCACTCTGATTTTCGGGTCCGCGCGTGATGAAATATGTCAACGCTGGGGGCATGCTGCTGGTGCCGAAACGGTGATCGCTCTCTTTAAGGAGAGCCTATCGGAGGTCGAGCGTCGGCACTGCTCCACCGGATTGGCAAACGAAGACTGCTTGATCGTCCAGTTTCGAAAGCCGGACGCCACGTCAGAACAATCAAACGTCGGTCATTAGGCCAGGAGTACGTATGCGCATCTGCGGAATAAAGTTGACACATGACGGAGCAATTGCTGTCGTCGAGGACGGTCGGCTTCTTTTTTGCGTGGAGCAAGAGAAGCGCGGCAATAGTCCACGCTATCAGTCCGTTGACAATCTCGATGCAGTCGTGCGCGCCTTGGCTGAGCATGGCCTGGAGCCGCGGGATATCGATCAGTTCGTCGTTGACGGCTGGGACGGGGAGAATGAATCGCAGTTCCAGCTCCTAAGCGGAGCGGTGCAGGTTGCGCTAAAAGGCGCGCCATATGTCGAGCGTCATGCTGAGGGCCTCCTTGATCCCGTCGACGGCGTTGGCCTCCTCCTCGGAGGCAAGGAGTTTCCATATAAGAGCTACCCGCATGTCACGGGCCATGTCGCGTCAGCATATAGCACCAGTCCCTTTGCAGCCGCGGGAAAGCCTTCGTTCTGTCTGGTGTGGGATGGCTGCATCTTTCCACGTCTTTACTATGTCGAACCGCGCGGGGCTCGGTTCATTGGATCGCTGTTTCCTATGATTGGCCACGCCTATGCTGCCGCGGGCCTTCACTTCGGGCCGTACCGTCAGCCGAACCGCTCCAGTTGGGATCTGGGCATCGCCGGCAAGCTGATGGCTTACATCGCGCTTGGCTCAGTTGATGAAAGCATAGTGGAAGTGTTTCAGGAGCTTTATGAAACACGGTTGGCGGCCGACACGGAGCAGGCTCGCCGCTACCGCGAAGACATCAACAATGCGGAATCGTCTCTTGCAGCTATGCACGCGTTCTTCGAGGCAAGCACGTTGCGCCTGGCTGCCAAGCGAGCGGAGGACGTCCTCGCCTCGTTCCATGTGTTTCTGGAACGTCTTCTTGTTAAGGAAATCGCGCTGCTTCTGCTAAGATATTCGTCGCTTCCGGGAGCGCGAAATCTATGTGTCGCCGGAGGTTGCGGTCTCAATATCAAATGGAACAGCGCGCTTCGCGCGACGGGATTGTTCGATGATGTCTGGGTGCCGCCGTTTCCGAATGACAGCGGCTCGGCAATCGGCGCGGCGTGCGGCGCCATGGCAGCGCAAGATGGCTTCGGGCCATTGCAATGGTCAGTTTACAGTGGTCCTGCCCTCCAGGAGAGCGAGGTTCCGCCGGACTGGGAGGCCGCACCTTGCAGTCTGAGTGAACTTGCGTCGATTCTTGCCGACAACAAGCCCGTGATCTTTCTTTCCGGGTGTGCCGAGCTTGGGCCGCGGGCGCTGGGCGGTAGAAGCATTGTTGCAGCTCCAACGTGCCCGGCAATGAAGGATCATCTCAACGACATCAAGCGTCGCGAGCACTTCCGACCGGTGGCGCCGATCTGTCTGGAGGATCGGGCGCCGGAGATCTTCAGCCCGGGCACGCCAGATCCTTACATGCTATTCGATCACCAGACCCGGGCGAATTGGCGCGACAAGGTCCCGGCGGTGGTCCATCTTGATGGCTCGGCGCGGCTGCAGACAATTTCCCGCAACTCTCCTCACGAAATTGCCGCGCTTCTCGTCGAATTTGAGCAACTCACGGGCATTCCGCTGCTCTGCAACACGAGCGCCAACCTCCACGGACGGGGATTCTTTCCGGACGCTGCGGCAGCTTGCCAATGGGGGCGTGTCGAGCATGTTTGGTGCGAGGGCATGCTCTGGAGCAAAACGGTCGCCAAGAAGCCATTGTCCACGGAACGACTTCTGTCAGCCTAAGATGAACATGTCCACTGTGGCGATCGACCTTGCCGGGGTAAAAAAGTCATTTGGCGACAACCTTATCGTCAACGACCTGTCGTTCTCGGTCGCGCGCGGAGAGTGCTTCGGACTGCTTGGGCCGAATGGAGCTGGCAAGAGTACGATTGCGCGCATGCTCCTCGGCATGATTTCGCCCGACGCAGGCAATATTACAGTCCTCGATGAGCCTGTGCCTTCCCGAGCTCGTGCGGCGCGTACGCGCGTCGGGGTGGTGCCGCAGTTCGACAACCTTGAGCTCGAGTTCACAGTGCGAGAGAATCTGCTTGTGTTTGGCCGCTATTTTGGCATGAGCGCTCGCAGAATCGAGGCGGTTGCGCCCGCGCTGCTTGAGTTTGCGCGTCTTGAAAGCAGAGCGGACGTGCGTGTCTCCGAGTTATCCGGTGGCATGAGGCGGCGGCTGACACTGGCGCGTGCCCTGGTTAATGATCCACATCTACTCGTGATGGATGAGCCCACCACTGGCCTGGATCCGCATGCACGTCACCTGATTTGGGAACGCCTGCGGGCCCTGCTTGCGCGTGGCAAGACGATCCTCTTGACCACTCACTTCATGGAAGAGGCCGAGCGCCTGTGCGATCGCTTATGCGTGCTTGAGAGTGGATGCAAAATCGCCGAAGGCAAACCAGATGCCTTGATCGACGAGCATATCGGCTGCAACGTGATTGAGATCTATGGCGGTGATCCCAATCAACTTCGAGAGCTGATCAGGCCTTATGCGCGGCATATCGAAGTGAGTGGAGAGACGCTTTTTTGTTACGCGCCATATCCGGAGCAAGTCCGCGTGCACCTGCGCGGGCAAGCAAACCTTCGCGTACTGCAGCGCCCTCCGAATCTCGAAGACGTGTTCTTGCGGTTGACCGGGCGCGAGATGGAGAAATGAGCGATGGATGATGGCTATGCGTCGGTGATGCCGGCTAACGCGTACAACTGGATCGCGGTATGGCGACGAAATTTCCTGGCATGGAGGAAAGTCGCGCTTGCATCGCTTCTCGGCAATCTCGCAGACCCTATAACCAATCTGTTGGGCCTTGGCTTTGGCCTCGGACTTATCGTGGGACGAGTTGAGGGGACTTCGTACATTGCCTTTTTGGCGGCCGGTATGGTCGCAATCAGTGCGATGACATCCGCGACCTTTGAAACCCTATATGCGGCCTTTGCTAGGATGGGTGTCAAACGCACCTGGGAGGGAATTCTGTTCACACAGCTCACGCTCGGCGATATCGTTCTAGGTGAGTTGGTGTGGGCGGCCAGTAAGTCCGTTCTAGCGGGGACAGCAATCGGGATTGTCGCTGCAGCGCTGGGCTATGCATCCTGGACGTCAATTCTGTGCGCGATACCCACAGTCGCCCTTACGGGTCTTGTCTTCGCCAGCCTGGCAATGGTCGTCATATCTCTTGCGCCAACTTACGATTACTTCGTGTTTTACCAGTCGCTCGTCCTTACGCCCATGGTGTTTCTCTGTGGCGCGATCTTTCCGACGAGTCAACTGCCTGACTCATTTCAGCACTTTGCCGGCTTGTTGCCGCTCGCACATTCGGTCGACCTTATTCGTCCAACGATGCTTGAGCGCGGCGTCGACAGTGCCGCCCTGCACGTAGGTGCGCTTTGTGTTTACGCGGTCTTGCCCTTTTTCGCGTCGACAGCACTATTTCGGCGACGCCTGCTGCGTTGACGTCAATTGAGCGAACGCGAGAAAGTCAATCGATGCAGTATCATGAGTCCTTCCGCGGTAGCTCGCGAGTGACCTGGTCCGTTACAGCGGCTTCTGCAACGGCCTTAAGAGGCTGCGATCGAGCCAGATCTATGGCCGCCTGTTCGGTCTATCGGCGTCGGACGTCAGCCACCCTATTTCTGAGTGCCTGTCGCTAGGCGCCGAGACAGGCCTTGCAAAGTCATGTTGTGCTGTCTGGCCCGCGCACCGGCGGAGCGTGATTGTACAGGTTAGTTCGATGGGACGGCAGTCGGCCTTCCCGTCACGATGGAGGACGGGATGTTGTGCCCGGGACTGAGTGGTGACCTTGATAGAATCCATGAAAGCTCTCCGGAGCTGCCGAATACATTTCTTCACGGTGGCACTGCGGTTTTTGTGCAGGATGGCCGCGTAATTGCTGCTGTCGAAGAGGAGCGTCTCAACTGTGTCAAGCACTCCAACAAGTTCCCTAGCAGCCCGACCCGATACTGCCTGTCTGCCGCAGGAGTCGAGCTCGGGGATGATCGATCGCATCGCGTCCTACGCGACTGAAGCCTATTGCAAAACCATCCTCGAGCGTCTTTTTGTTTCTCAACCAGTTACGCTAGACGCCAAACTGTTGCTGCGGCAGCTTCTGGCACGGGAGTTCGGGGCAGAGATCGATCCGTCCCGACTTTCCTTGGTGAATCACCACGAAGCGCATGTGGCCACGCCTCCTATGCCTGCATGTGAGGGGACCATCCCATCCGACGCACAGGGAGTATTGGGCATCGGACTTCGGGCAGGTCGATACAACACCGCTGAAGAAAGGACAGAAAGTGTTGAGAGAACGCGGCCATCACGGATAGCCCTGCTATGAAGTTCTACCGACGCAGCTCGCCGGAACCGCAACAGACTGTGACGCCGGGCGAGAAGAGACCCGAGATGTCTGTATCGATGTCTTTTGTCCAACCAGGAGCGCGCGAAAAGGCAATCGAGATGGTTAGCGGTGCGATGAATGTTCGGTTCGTAGTGTCCCGGCGACGTACGGGTTTTGGCGACTGTCTGTGGTCCCTGGCGGCAGCTTGGCGTTTTGCAAAGCAGACAGGGCGGACGCTAGCCATCGATTGGCGGGGCTCTTGCTATCTTGATGAACCATTCACCAATGCCTTTCCAGTCTTCTTCGAACCGGTTGAAGACATTGCCGGCGTGCCGGTGATTTGCGACGACGACATCAACAAACGTTCGTTTCCGGGACCATTCTTTCCGGCATGGTGGAACAAGCCATCTATCGATTGCGTCTACCGCCCGAACGAGCAGATCTTCCGGGAACGCGACCAACTCGATCAACTGTTCCAAAGTCAGAGAGATAGTGACGCTAACACGGTTGTGTGTGATGCCTGCCTGATGTGGCGCTGCGATCAGGAGGCGGAGCGCGAGATCTTTCGGAGTATAAAGCCGCGAGCTGCAATTCAGGCTCGGATTGATGCCATCTACCGCGAGCACTTTGAGCCGTACAGTGTGATCGGAATTCATGTCCGGCATGGCAACGGTGAGGACATTATGGGGCATGCTCCCTACTGGGCGGACGCGGAGCGCGCGTTTCGACAGGTCTGTAATGCCATTGAAAAGGCGAGGGCGTTACCACATGCGAGGCCTGTGAGGGCATTCCTGTGCACGGACAGCGCGCTCATCCTTGAGCAGGTGTCGGCAATATTTCCCGATGTTTTTGCGATTCCAAAACAGTTCCAGGCGCCTCACGCCGGCCCGTTGCACAACGCCGCCCTCGGAGCCGAGGGTGGCTTTTCTGCCCTCACTGAGATGTATCTCCTTGCGCGCTGCGACACGGTGATCCGGTTTCCCCCAACGAGCGCCTTCACGCGCTATGCGCGTCTCTTTGCTCCACGCGTTATAGAGTTCGACTTGAACGATCCGAGCAGGTTGATCTTGGTCGAAGACAACTCGCAAGAGCTCGTAGCTTCATGAAAGTTGTAGCGCGCTTGATCGACCTGATTGTCGCTCTTTGCATCCAAGAGTACTGCCAGTTCTTGTACAGGCGACAATCGTCTGCCCAACGTGATGCTGTTGCAACGAAGAGCAGAACGAAGCGACGGCTAAGTGCCTTCGCTTGAGCCGTGACGTCGATAACAACCGCCCTAAAGTGCTGCGCAGCGTTAAGCAGACGGAACACGTCGTCGTCATCCTTCGGTCAGCCACAAATCGGAGCTGATCAGTGCTCGAGCGTGGATGAACATATCAGTTCGCCAGCTCGTGCCTGGAGCCAACCCGTCCAGCGATATTTCCAGTTCTGCCCAGGGGTGCGACAAACAGAATCGACGATTGACGAATCTGACGTGCGAGGCTGGTACGTCAGTTTTAGAGTTAGCGCGGCAAAATGTCCGTGGTCGCTCCCGAGCGGTCGTTGACTTCGGCGAGGCGCCGACAAGCCGCAGCTCATTCGGTTGCGCGATCAAGAAAGCGAGCGCGGCCCGTCCCCTGTGATGAAGCAGGCGAGTGTGCTAGAGAGCTTACGTAGCTGATTTGCCATTGTTGTCACAAAGCACACCCACGGCTGTCTGAAATCGGCCAAGTGTTCGGTGTGCGCGACGTTAGGACGCAAAACGGAGGTGATTTACCTGCACCGCAGTGGCGCAAATCCTGCTAATCGTCCGCTGCCCTAACAGTAGAGGAGGCGGCCTTGGGTCTCGATCTGCCGAATGACAATCTGATTAGAGAGCCGCTGGCCGAAACACATTTGGGTTGCCTCGTTTACGCCGATAAAGCGCGTGATAATCGTAGAGAACAAAAGACGATGTTGCTCACGGGGGCATCGCGCGGAATTGGTCATGCCACTGCCAAGCTCTTCTCGGAGGCGGGCTGGCGTGTCATTTCTTGCGCGCGCCAACCTTTCGACGGCGAGCGATGCTCCTGGGAGGCAGGGAATGACGATCATTTCCAGATCGACCTCAGCAATCATCGAATGCTGCCGCGTGCGATCACCGAGGTCAAGAAGCGCTTGGCTGGTGCGCCCTTGCACGCGCTGGTGAATAATGCCGGGGTCTCGCCGAAAACGCCCACTGGCGATCGGATGACGTCGTTGACCACGTCAACGCGAGACCTGGATGGGGGTGTTTCATCTTAATCTGGTAGCTCCGATCCTGCTGGCGCAGGGTCTGTTTGACGAGCTAAGAGCCGCGTCAGGATCAATCGTAAATGTGACTTCAATAGCAGGCTCACGGGTGCACCCATTCGCCGGTAGCGCCTATGCGACCTCGAAAGCGGCGCTTGCGAGCCTCACACGCGAGCTGGCCTATGATTATGCGCCGCATGGCATTCGTGTGAATGCGATCGCGCCCGGCGAAATCAAGACCGACATGCTATCGCCAGACACGGAAGCCCGTCTCGTGCCAGGTATCCCGCTGCGCAGAGTGGGGACCCCGGATGAAGTGGCCAAAGTCATCTTCTTCCTGTGCTCGGATGCGGCGAGTTATGTCACGGGAGCCGAGGTGCCGATCAATGGCGGGCAGCATTTGTAAAGCCGCCGCTCTGGCGACGCAGCTGACGTGTCCTGCAGCGGCACGTATGTTCTCCGCTGACGACGCGCACGATCCGCAAAAAGTGAAACGAGGGCACATTGCAAGTGTGGTGTCGTGCCATAATAAGGTGTCACGGTTCTATGTCATCTCCTCAACACGTGGGGCTAGATCAGAGAGTGACATGCAAAACGAAGCTCGCCAATCCCAACATGGCTCCATGGAGGATAATCAAGACAACGGAGACAGGCTCATGCTGCACATCCCATCCTCGGGCGAACGACCTGCCTCGCAACCGGAGCCGGAGCGTGATCCCTCGGGGCAGCCGTCGTATGAGAGTGCGCTGGCCGGCATCTTCGAAATATCGAAAATAGTCAGCGCCCCTGGTCGGCTCGAAGTCATGTTGGCCAAGGTCCTTGGCCTGCTGCAATCGTTTGTGCAGATGCGACACGGCATCGTCTCGCTATTCCACGATGACGGTATCCCGGAAATTACCGTTGGCGCCGGCTGGAGCGAAGGCAGTGACGAACGTTACCGCACGTGCCTGCCGCAGAAAGCAATCGCCCAGATCGTAGCGACAGACGGGCCTCTTATTGTCGAGAGCGTAGCCGGCGAGCCAGCCTTCAGCGCTGCCGACCGGGAGCTTCTCGGCGCCTCCGACAGCGTGCGCGTATCGTTTATTGGGGTTCCTATTCGTATTGAAGCGAGGGTCGTTGGTACGCTGACGGTAGACCGTATCCAGGACGATAGTTCCAGTCTTCGGCTCGAGTACGATGCGCGACTGCTGGCTATGGTCGCCAACTTGGTGGGACAAACAGTCAAGCTACATCGCTTGTTGGCCTGCGATCGTGAACGATTGTTAGTGGACAAAGACCAGCCACAGAAGATTGTTGAGCTTGAGGTGGCCGCTCGCGAGCGCAAGAAGCTTCACGCCCACGGGATCATTGGCGACAGCGCCGCGCTGAGCGCTCTGCTCGAGAAGATTGCGGTTGTAGCCAAATCGAACAGCACGGTTCTGCTGCGGGGCGAATCCGGCACCGGCAAGGAGCTCGTAGCCAAGGCCATTCACGAGTCCTCGTCCCGCGCTAAACGACCGTTCGTTAAACTGAATTGCGCGGCGCTGCCAGAGACGGTTCTGGAATCGGAATTGTTTGGCCATGAGAAAGGTGCCTTTACCGGTGCGGTCAGCTCGCGCAAGGGGCGCTTCGAGCTTGCTGACAAAGGGACGCTATTTCTGGATGAGATCGGAGAGATCTCAGCTCCGTTCCAGGCGAAATTGCTGCGAGTTCTGCAAGAGCAGGAGTTCGAGCGCGTCGGTAGCAATCACACGATTAAGGTCGATGTTCGAGTCATAGCTGCGACCAACAAGAACCTTGAAGAGGCCGTGGCAAGGAGCGAGTTCCGCGCGGACCTCTACTATCGTATTAGCGTAGTTCCCTTGTTGTTGCCGCCGCTGCGCGAAAGACGCACTGATATTCCGCTGCTAGCCCGAGAGTTCCTCAGAAAGTTCAACAGCGAGAACGGCCGTACGCTCACCCTGGAGGCGAGTGCGATCGAGGTACTGATGAACTGCGGGTTTCCGGGAAATATTCGCGAACTCGAAAATTGCATCGAGCGAACAGCGACGCTGTGTACCGGGCCATCGATTGTGAGAAGTGACTTTGCATGCTGCCAAGGCCAGTGCCTTTCCATGATGCTCTGGAAAAGCACATCGAACGACAAGGCCGACGTGGCGGTACCCATGCAGCCGATGCCTGCAAAGTCCATCATTCCGCTAGCTCAAACGACATTGCCACCGCAGTCTGTCTGCGGACCGGCCCTACTGGCACCTGCCGGCACAGTTCTCGTTGGTGGTGCGAGCATGACCGATCGCGAGCGTGTCATTGCGGCCATGGAAAAATCTGGCTGGGTGCAGGCCAAGGCAGCGCGCCTACTCGGACTAACCCCGCGCCAAATCGGCTATGCGCTGCGAAAATACGGAGTTGAGATAAAGCGGTTCTGAACAACCACACCCGTCGGAACTTCTGCTGCCAAATAGATAGTTGAAGAATGATTCCGAAGAGGCAATCTACGCACTCTGAAGGGAATGGGCCGGCCTGCGGCGACGACGGCGCGCGCGCAACATGGATTTGTGCGCCATGAGTTACAGAGCCTCACCTGGGGCCATACAATCGTGAACCGTCCTCCGTAGCTCGAACATGTAACAAGCTATCATCCCTATTCTGCGGACGAGTGAGCGGCAATGCTTAACCGTCGATCGGCCCGATGCCCGCAGGTGGTTCGCAGCAGTGATCCTGCGAGCATCCCTTGCGTCTCTCGGCTGGCGTGACGAGCGGAACCGCGTTGTCGGTGCCCTGACTTGTGTCGGCATTCGTTCGTCAGGAAGAGCGGCTGGAGCGACTTATCGCCCGGTTTAAGCCTTTTTGACAGCGAGCCGATTCCAGGCAACGGCGATGGTACAACACTTGCTGTTCTCTTCGCAGCTATCGCAACTGTTGGAGCAACATCGTGCACAATGTCGTCTGCATCAAACAGGTTCCGGACTCGGCGCAAATCCGCGTTCACCCCGTGACCAATACAATCATGCGCCAGGGAGTGCCGACAATCATCAACCCATATGACCTCTTCGCGCTCGAGGCCGCGCTGGAGCTGCGCGATCGGTTCGGCGGCGAAATTACCGTGCTTACCATGGGACCGCCATCGGCAGAAGAGTCCCTGCGAAAGGCGCTGGCTTATGGTGCCGATCGCGCCGTCCTACTCACCGATCGCTGCTTTGCGGGCTCCGACACACTGGCCACAACGTATGCACTTGCAACCGCCATCCGGAAAATGGGTAAGGACTATCGCCCGACGAATGTCATTTTCACGGGAAAGCAGACCATCGACGGCGATACTGCGCAGGTTGGGCCCGGCATCGCAAAGCGAGTGGGCGTAGTGCAGCTGACTTACGTTGCTAAGATCAGATCCTTGGACCTCGCCGCTCAAACGATTGAAGTGGAACGACGCTGCGAAGGTGGTGTGCAGGTGTTGCAAACCAAATTGCCGTGCCTCATCACCATGCTTGAGGCGACCAATCAGATTCGGCGCGGCGCGATGGCGGATGCCTTGCGTGCCGCGCGTGCCCAAATCGTGAAATGGAGCGCGCAAGAAGCCGGTGTCGAAGACACCTCCAACTGCGGTCTCAAGGGCTCGCCGACGGTCGTTAAGCGTGTGTTCGCTCCCTCTGCGCGGGCCGAGAAGGCGGCGCTGGTTGAGGCCGCTGAGCAACCGGCGCAGGCGTTGATAGACGCAATGTTCTCGCTTCAACCGAAGCTCGAAACCGATCTTGCGGCACTTGCTCGTGGCGCTCGATCCGGAGAGTCCAGGCCATGATAGTGGATACGCTCCAGAAATGTATCAACGCCGCACCCGTGTCGAAGAGCGCGCAACATGTAGCGACCCATCTCGGCCAGCTACCAATAGGGTCTGCCCATGGCATCCGTCGATCTCGCGAGCAGCGGGCCCGGATGTTCCCTAGACCACGTTACGCTACGACGGAGTCGCGGGGGATTGTCGGGGCACAGGCAAAGGGGCCTGCGTATGTTCCAGGTCACCGTTCGGTCGTATTCGATGACGTGGAAGGCCATTTCTTCTCTTGTAACGGTCACGGCGAAGACGCAATAGTCAGCGACCCGGGTCACCATACTAGCGCTGCCGTCTGCACGCACAAAGCGCTGTCGCTGGCTTCGGGGCGCAAAGTCAACCCATGCGTCGCCTTTGAAGCAGTCTCCGCGATTGAGCAGACCTGTACGCATGTGAGCGGCCGCTGGCTCTTCGCTGTTTGCTTTCTGACAGCGGCGCGCAGGCTCTCAAGGTCGATACACTCGCAATGAGGAGGCGACACGACCGTTGTATCAACTGATTCAGATCTTACGGAGCGAATCCAAGAGTTGGCATAATGATTGCTGAGAGCGACTAAGAACTTAGAGGTGGTAATCGCGAACGAAGAACGGGTGAGGGTCTCTTTGAGATGCTTTGTGCCGCCAGCAGCGGTATGTGACACCAGGGGCCAAAAACCTTAAGAGCATCATAGGTACAAATTGGAGTCTACAATGCTGTCCCAGGCTGACAGCGGTTCGGCGAAATGGCGGGAGCACCACCCGCGAGGGCTTGATCCATTCGCCCAAGATCGCGAAAGCTGCAAGCGTGCCGAGCGGCCAGGCACGCCACTCGCCCACGCGACATTAGCTACAAAACGGCGTGGGCGGCGCAGTATCCATTATGAGTCTCCGCGCGAATGCTGGTCGGGGCGGGCACTGCGGCGTCGGACTGCTGGTGGAGAGGAATCCGACTGGATTCCCGCCGCTCCAATAATGAACGCATTCCCTTCGATGCTTATGAGCTGGACTGAGCATGCCGCTGTCTGCCATCGCGAAGCAAACTACCAAAAGTTCGCCTGGAAGGTGAGCGCAATCATTGGCCCTTCTAAGCCAATGAACCCAGGGCGGTTAATAGGTGGCCCGGACACGAAGCTGCTTCGTCAGGGACCGTTCGCTTCTCATCTGCAGGGATCACATGACATCTCAAGCGTCTCGATTTGCAGCGGATCAGCCTCCGAAGATATGCTGCGAGTACCTGACCGAGCAAGCGCGAGCCTTGTTCGGCCCGCATCCGTTCGCCTCTCAGTTGTCCGAAGATCAGGTTGCCAGGGTGCTGCCCGAATATCTGGCGATGTCACAGGCGTTCCCGTACCTGCAGGCGGGGTCCCAAGGGGACCTCATATTTGATGCAATGCATCACAATCGGGATATTGCGAGAGACATTGAGCTGACCAGCGTGGTCGCGAACTTTATCTGTTGGGACGAGACCGGAGGCCATGGCCGAATTCTCCAGGGGGGCAAGGCCGCGCTACCGGATATTCTGTTGACAGAAAGCTTTCACTCCAACCTGTTGAAGAAAGATGCCTCCCAACTACTCGGCCGAGCAATACTGCCCAACTATAGCTCTAGGACGAAGCAGTATCTGCATTCTCTCTACGCCGGATTGTCATCGAAAGACTCCCTCGTTCGTTGCGCTTACATGGTAGCTTTTGAGCTACATGCTGCGGACATGATCCAATCGCTGTGGACCACCCTGGCCGAAACGTTTAAAGCGCAGCCGGACGATCTGGAGTATTTTCGCAGCCATGTGGGCGGAGAAGATCCCGCGGAGAAGTACCACGGAGAAATGACAGGCCGGCTGATTGGTGAACTTGTGCAGCCTGACCGTAGTGATCGTTTTTTGAATGAATTCCTCCAAGCCTATCGGGTCAGCGTCCAGTGGTGCCGCGATCTCATCGCAATTGCGGCACGCACCGGAGATGATCACTCGGAGATCGAACATCATGGCAGTTGCCATTGTGGCTCTGTCAAGTTCTACGTCAGAGCGCCGCGGGAGCTCTCTGGAGTTCGTTGCAATTGCTCGATTTGTCAAATGTCTGGGTTTCTCCACTTACTCGTAACTGGCGATAAGCTACGCATCGAGCGCGGTGAAGAATTCCTCACTACATATCAGTTCAACAAGAACATTGCTCGGCACACGTTTTGCCGGCTTTGTGGGGTAAAGCCATTCTATAGGCCGAGGTCGAACCCCTCCGGGTTCAGCGTAAATATTCGATGCCTGGACAGAAGGACGATCGCGCGCGTAAGAATAACCGAGTTCGATGGCGAGCATTGGGAGCAAGCATTCGTCTCAATGCACAAGGACCCGGAGTCCTGCTTCGAAGATCAAAGGAGTGAGCTCGAATGGCGCGCGCAATGAGTGATAAATCCCGCCAGCTTTCAGAGGAAATGCTGACAAAGTACCGCATAGAGCTGTTAGTAAAGGGGACGGCCGTTATCGCCCCCCAGATATTGTTCACTCAAGCCGACTTGACCAAGATCGATCAGCTGCAGGCTGAGATTCCCGAGGAAGAAGTGCGGGAGGGAGATGCCGGCGACTTGCACAGCGTCTTTGTCAAGCGCGTAAGGGTAGATCCACCCGGCCGGGCGCCTAGCAACGTGAGTGGTACAGCTTCAGGGCAGATCATGGAGCTACTTGAAAGTAAAGACCGCAGCTTCGCGCTAAGACAGATCTTCGGAGCATCCTCAGATTACGTGGTTCGCCGATGCCAAATGCATCGTATGCCGCCCGGGTCCTTTGTGGGCATCCATTTGGATGCGAAGAGTGATCCGGACTTCGAGTACGCGGTGATTGTGCAGCTAGCGAGAGACTTCGAGGGGGGTGAGTTCGTGGTATATCCTACCGTGTACGAACAGCACGTATTCCGGCCACCATTCGGCGCCGTGCTTGTCACGACATGTAAGGTCCGGCATGAAGTTAAGCCGGTGTCGAGCGGGGAGCGCCGATCTCTTGTCTACTTCTGTTCAAAAAGGGGCGGCGCGAACCGCCGGGTCATCGAAAGTTCTACCGCTCGGCTATGAGGTGGCGCGCCTGATATGAGTCTGCCCAGGTTCTCGTTGTAGGCGAGCCATCATCCCACTATAAGGTCGGCCCTCGTCCTCACCCGAAGATTGGTGCCGCATGCGTGCAGTTGCGAAAGTCGCCGGTTGCAAACGCAGCCGCTCGAGCATGACTCTAATCTCCGCCGAGAGAATGTCCGATTGATGGACGCAATGCGCTTAGCGGATGCCGTTGCGTAGGACAGCCTCTTGCAGCGATCGACCAGCTGGGTGAGAATATTTCCCGCGCAAGGTCACGATCATGATCCGACGTTTAGCATTAAGGATCAACCTAGCCTCTCGCCTGTCCGGCGCTTCAGGGAGTGCAGCCGGCCGCAGCGCCGAACCTATTTGCTCAGACTGTGCCCTCTTTATGTAGGGCCGAATAAAGCGCTGCTTTGGAGCGGGGCAGTGAATTGAGCGTGTGAAGATTGCTCGCTAGGAGCTCAAAAGTCGGTGTTGCTGATCGTGGGCCGCAGTCCTGTCTGGCGCAATCACAACGCACTCCACGGTGCCAGCCTCCTCGTCGGCGGCAAGCGGGATCACGCCCGCCTTACGTGTGCGGTCGAATAGGAGTCCTTCTTTGAAGAAGCGATCATGCGCCGCTTGAAAGGATGGCGATCGCACATTTCTTACAGATAGAATAACGTTGCGGCTGGAATAGTCGAAGCCGAGCAGCCGGATCGCAATGTTGTGTAACACCGATCCGCCACCCCAGCGGCCGTTCGCTTCATTGAACAGCAACCGTTCGTCTTTTGTGAAAATGGCGTCGATGTTGATCATTCCGCGATAGCCCAGGTCTCTCGCTAGTGCCACAAATCGGTAGGCATGCTCCTGGGCAGTCAACCATTGCTCGTTCTCCAGGTCGCTTGGAAGCTCAAGCCCCGTCCAGGTGAGAGCCCGTTCGGACCGATCTGTGCTTTTACGCAGGCGTATGTTTCCACTGTTGATAAAAGCGATTGATGCATCATCCTGGATTTCATACTCGAGATAAAATAGAGATCGGGCCAAGTGGTATGATTCGACGACCAGCGTCTTACACGATGCTGTTGTGATCTCAGAGTAAAGCGCGTCAGGATCAAGCGACGGCCACGAAATCATCCGAGTATCTCTGGCTCCAGGTAGCGGATCGCTTTTGCTGCGGGTCAAGATGACATTTCCGACTCCTCCAGCTCCATTATCCAACTTTACAATGACCCTGCCCGTCTCGGATTTGAGGGCAGTGACCGCTTTGAATAGTCCATTTGGGTCTGTCGCGACACATCCATGAGGGAGCGGAAGTGCGACGCTTGTTGCCAACTGACGGAAGTGGCTCTTGCGATTCAACAGATCAGGCCCGCGCTGCAGAGCGAAGTCGTCCCCGGTCTTCGATATGCCCAGTGTGGCCGCCAAACGTGCGACACCTTCTGTAAAGTAGCAGGGATGCAATCGCCAGGCGGATTTCTGACGAATATGTCTTTTGAGCCGCTCGACAACAGGCTGGGACAGCAACGTGCAATCATCGAGGATCGTCGATTGGCGGCTCGCAGGTACAACAAGGCGAAGACGCGATGCATCGAAATCGAGCGTCGCGCCAATGAAGGATAGCAGATCCGCCGGGATCGCTACCGGGGAGACGATCAGGTCGCCCTCCTGAGCAAACCACGCTGAACGGTATGCCGAGCTGGCGGCCAGCGAACGTTGAGCCTTTGTTAGATGGGCGCCCGACATCTGAGGCGTACCGGCATTCATAATTAGGATCCGCGGCATTCGCGACCTCCGGGCATCTGGACTTGATCAGGATGGGATGGTCATGGCAAGCATGACAGCCGTGCCACCCCGTGGTAAGTCGCTGAGACAGGGAGAGTTTGCGCCGTCTCGATGTCACCTGCGATGTAGTGGGAGAGAACGGCCCGTCTCAGATCTGCCGATCTCAATTGATAGCTCGGTCGCATGGCTATTCGCTTCAGAAAAAGCGCGGGACGTTGGGTAGTGCGATGTTCGGAATGCTTCGTGTGAAATGATTTCGCGCGGCACGCTAAAACGGACCGTGACCAAACATGTGCGATCAGCGCGTCTGCCTCGATCTCGCACCCCAGTCGCTTGGTCATATAAGCGACCGGTACTTCTTCCCAGCGCGCATCGGCTCGACCGACCGGCCGCATTCGGCTAGATCTGGATATTACGTATGCACTCGCTCTATTTTCGCTAGGTAGATGTTCTCGGCGGAAGTAACCGAGTGCTGATTTGGCGTCGTGAAGCGGAAAAGATCCATCTGCGTCGCAGCATCCAAAGTCCCCTGCGAGTCGGGGCATCTTGATTCGGCCTCCTCTCTGGACACCAAACTGGCTCTCGAAGGCGCGAGCGATCCGCTCGATCAGTCGATTGAGGATGACATAGCTGGGCGTCTTCCGTTCGAAATGGATCGTGGTCTTGTCAGGAGTATACTTGGCGTTTTGCTCGACGAAGGTGGAGAATCCAACTCGCTATTCATGTGCATCAGGTCCGCACATTGTGTTTGTGCCGATGCGTTTCATCGGAAGCCCGGAGTGCTTGGCGACGCCCCAGTCATATGCTTCTTTTGGCCGGCTCTTAATGGTTGTCATGGGTTGCGAACGATGGTTATTTCTTGAGGGAAATCTGCCGATTGATCACTCACTTCGCTCGGCTCTGCTGCGGTCGTGTGCATCTGTCGGTTGTGACAGGCGCACCACGAAGAGGGTTTCTTGCCGCGCCTTTGATATACAGAGGCGCCGCACATATATGGCGCTCTCATATCTCCATCATTGAAGCCGATGATGCAGCGGCACTGACCTTCAATATGATCAAACACACAGAACCTTCTTAAGGCCGGCCGGGTCTTTCAACTTGCTGCTCCCGCATGCCATGCAATAACGTCCGATGCCGCGCTGGTCACGCGGAGCAAGACGCCGGGTCACTTCGAAAACCTGCGCAGGCCCACCGTCTGTCACACCTTTGCGCGATCGAGACGCCACGTGCGGGAAAGCAGCTTGAAGGTAGCGGGTTCGGCAAACTGATTTTGTGCGCTGCTGCGCCAGAGGCGGGCTTGCGTCAGCTTGAGGAAAGCAGCACCATCTAGGCGCTTCGGATTGAGTTCTACGTCGATCAATTCTGTCGTTATCGGCTCTCTGGCGGGGCGGTACGCGACCGCCACTTCGTCCAGATCCGAAATGCCGCAGCATTGAAAGTTACTTGCTACCCTTAGCGCCGCGATTGGAACTTGGTGCAAAGCCCTCTCGACCAATGGGCCATCGGGCATAAGGAGCATGACCAGCGACCGGTCCGCGGATCTGACCAACTGAGGCATCCGAAGTCCTTCACACCCATGTAGGTAACACCTCAAGAGCCTACGATTTAACGTTACGTCAGATTCAAGCCCCTTTTTGCGGGCCAATGAGAACGTGGCCAAGCTCATGCTACCCGAAGAGGGCCCCCGAGGGGCTGGTGTCGCAAGCATTCAGCGCCACCCTGAGGGGGAAGCCTGTGGCTGAGCCCTTAGGAGCGATCCGGCGAATGCGCCGGCGGCGTGTCCAACGCATGACCCCAGTGCGCCGAGTTTGGACGAAATGTAGAGTTGGTCAGGGTGCGTATGCGGGCCATCACCATCGATGGCCAGTCCGCGGCGAGATGAGCGGCGCTGAGCAATCGCCATCGGAATCACCGCTGAACGAGCGAGCAGCTCGAAGCCAAGCTTGGCCGCAAGCGTTTTGAGCGTGGGCATAGAGCGCAACGCCGGCCTGCCAGTGTCTCTCCGTGTGTAAACGGCATCCGGACCTATTCTTCTCTCAGGAGAACACGCCGCTTTGCCTCCAGAAGATGCCCATCCAGCGTCTCGTGCAGCGCACGCCGCAGCTCCGGCGGGATCGAGCTATCTGTATCGATCAATTCCCGAAACTTCCGAATGATGTGTTCTATCGTTGCGATAGTTCCAAGTGTTTCAATCCTCTGCCAGGGCATCTTCGATCGTCTCCTTTGCCGCGTTGCGCACGCTTCGTCGCGGGTCCTCACCTCAGCAACCGGGGCGCGAACAACCTCTAGTGCACCAAATGTTGGCTGTCGGGCTGAGTGTTCAGCGCGGAGCTGTTTTGACCAGGACTTGCGCAAGCGGGCGCTCCATGAGAAATCGGCACAAGTAACCCGCATTCGCGGCTGCAACAGTTTTCTCGCGCGTAAGCTGCACTATCGATCGCAAGGATGCGGCATCAACCAGATCGGCTGTCAGGCGTTTGAAACGGCGATCAAGCGATTCAGTCGAGCGGCGGCAGCGCCCCGATCAAGTGATTCTTGTCCAAGCGCCACGCCTTCCTGTAGGTTCGAGGCCCGCCCGGCCACCACCAGTGCGGCCGCCGCATTCAGAAGGGCGGCATCACGAAAACGACCTGGCAGCCCATCAAGCACTTTTTGTAACGCAAAGGCATGAGCCTCGACATCACTGCACTCCAGCTCATCGGCGCGGTAGCGGGGGAGCCCGGCTTCCTCCGGCGTGACTTCGAACGTGCGGACTGTACCCGCCTCAACCGCAGCAACAAAGCTTGTGTCGGTGAGGGATAATTCATCGAGCCCGTCCGAGCCATGAACAACCCATACCGAGTCGGCACCAAGGTTCTTCAAGACTTGCGCCAGAGGCTGCACCCATTCGGGAGTGAACACTCCAAGAATCTGCCGCTTGACCCTGGCTGGATTCGACAGAGCCTCGATTAGATTGAACATCGTGTGGGTTCCAAGTACGCTCCGGATCTGCCTGATGCGCTGCATCGCCGGATAGTCGGGTGACGCAAAAATGAAGCCAATGTCGGCTTCGTGCACACAACGTGCAATTGCCTCAGGCTTGAGATCGACCTTTACGCCGAGGCGCGCCAACACGTCTGCGGTGCTTGAGCGCAAAGATGCCGCGCGGTTGACATTCTTGGCGACGGGAACGCCGACCCCGGCGACGATGAACGAAGCGCACGTCGAAACGTTGAGCGAACACATAACGGTATCGCTCGTGCCAGCGATATCGATGGGGTCACATCGCGTCTCGACGGTGGGCATTATATTTCGCATTGCGGATGCGGCGCCTGTGACTTCTTCGATCGTCTCCCCGCGGACCCTCATCCCAATCAACAAGCCACCGATTTGCGAGGGAGTTGCGTCGCCGGACATCATGCTGTCGAACGCTAACGCGGCCTCCTCGCGGGTCAGAGTGGCACCGGTGGCAACTTTGCCGATGATCGATTTAAGCGGTTCCATCGAACTTTACACGTTCCTTATCCAATCTAGGGTCCGTCCGTCCAGCCAGGCGTCTTCGCAACCGGGCGCCCTGATGCAGCTGCCGGTCTATCCGCACTCGCTATGCCGCACGAGTCCTTGAGGCGGGCCGTCGGATGAACGTGGCACCCGTGGCGACGCTACAACCTGACGCTACGTCAGGGTCAAGCTCCCTCCGTTCGATGGTGCCCTCGAGAGGACATCGGCGGCTAGTCAGAGCACTGAGTTGCTTGATGCGAGGATAACAGCTCTGTCTCGCGCCCGCTTGCCGTCGATGTTCCGGCCGGATCACAAGGCTTCGCTTTCCGGTGCCGCCGTGGCGGAGCCGCAGAGCGGCTTCCGCACGTGCTATGAATATATCGATGCCAATTCCAGGCTGAGCTTAGCTGGCTCTACGAAATGACCCCACCTCACTATAATGAACCTGCGCATGAAAGCCTCCAAGGAGCGATGGACGCGTCCGTTGACCGGCCCGCATGAGCTGGTGAGCCGTTGGGCGAACCCTCGTGTGACGTGCTGCACGTCAAGCTGGGACGACTTCTGGAGAGGAGTCGGGCGGACAGCTCGCAGCATCTTCACCTCGATCCGCTGCTCTTATTGCCGGTGTCCCGCCCGGAGATCACGTAGCGACATTGCTGACTGAGACGATCTTGCTTGGATCTGAGGCAGGCAGTAATAGCGGTACGATCTGGTATGTGACTGCTACAAAGGCGAAACACGTCTCCCATGCAGGCCTCTTTCTCCTCTGCGGTCGGCGTTCGATCAAGCGCGTTGACCGGCGCAAGCATTGCAGTTGCCATTGCCACGCCTAGGGCGATATCGCGGTAGTAGAGCCTGAGGCGCGGAGCCGGCCGAATTTGTTGTTTTTGAACCATGACATTTCTTCAGTTCGGTGGAGCTGATTATTGTTCTTGCTGCCCGGAACGCATCACCTGCAAACCGGGAAACAGGCGGATCTGCTTAGCTGTCTGCAAGCTCGTTGTTCTACTTTTGCCGTTCTCACTGTACGGAGTTCGTCATTTGTCCAGGAGGACAGGAACGACACCTTGCATACCGGCAGAGCCTTACGAAAGAGGGGAGTTAGTAGCAGCTGCGCCGACGCACCAGATGAAGGTCTTGGAGTTGCTGTGATTGTGCAGCCAGTGCATGCCTCGATGCCTCGAGGATTGCTTGAGTCTGCTTGACATGACCTGAGGTGCTATGGTCAGCCTAATCGCCGGCCGGTGAGTGACGGCGGACTCGCCACGATGCCGGCTCGACGCGGCCCTGGCCAGCTGTGGCGAAGCATACATATTAGGGAGGCCAGATGTGCTTCTCTCGTTGTTGATGATGCATTCGGCCTGGCAAGAGCGACCATGATGGCGCGCTGAGGCAATGTTTGGTGTCATCGCGCTTCTGCTCCACTTTATGTGAAGAGGTTGGGGGGTATCTCTGTGAGGTAGGTTTCGTCTTGCGTCGGGTCAGCCGAGTCTGAGTTGATCGGAGTCGGCCGCGCAGACCTCCTAACGCGCGATTACGTACAGCAGAAAGAGGAATAGCATTCGATGAATCGCGGGCAGGCTCGCATCTGGATGATGTTAGGCTCTCTATTCGGTCGTCCCGGGCGATTGTAGATGTTTGAGGCATTTCCAATGCTCGTGAACTATCAGTAATCGACTGATTGTCAGAGGTGATCCACACCTGTCCAGAATCCTACAATCTAACGCAGCGTGCGATTCAAGTCTTTTGGTGGGAGCAATGGTCTGAAGCTGTCGGTGACTGTGCATTCTTCGTACGAGCATCGTCTGCAATGCGCATTCAGCCGTTTCTGAATGGTTGCTGTGGACTGGGGACTGACTGCTTCGGCAGCCGGAGCCACGAGCGTCGCTCCTACGTGATTATACGGAGCGTCAGTGTCGCAATTCGTTGATCTACGGATTGCATGCTCTCGGCATGAATCCGAAAAGTAAACTGTACCAGCCCGATCACTGGCGAGGCCGCGCGGAAGCAACGCGAAAGAAAGCGGCAGCGCTCATCGACGGAAAAGCCAAAGACAGGCTGCTTAAGATTGCCCTGGAGTACGACAAGTTAGCGTGGCGTGCACACGTGTGGCAGATGCGCAAGAATGAGGACGATACGTAGCCTGAGCAAGAGCTGTAAAGCGTCGCTACGGTCCATAAGGCCTCAGCCTGTCGATCTCTACCCGACCCATTGGCTAGGTAGATATCGCTCAGCAAGCAAGTCAATGCCGCCTGTACGGAGCGTTGAGAGAGCCAGAAGGCAAGACGCCTGACCGTCCTATGCCACACGCACGGGGCCCGAGCCAGCCGCCTGCCCAACGTTCCCTTAGGTCACCTTGTTTCGTCAGCTTCTCGAAAGCTAACTTTCACATAAGGGGAATACTGGCACTAGTCCTCACTTGCAGTCGATCCGTCGCGCCTCACTTGGAAGCCCGGATGCCACTCGCCGCGGACGGGTTGAGCTGCTACAGGTCAATTTGGCACTTCGTCGCGCGGCAGCGGCACATCAGTGTCGCTAATTCGAGGCATCTGGGTCATGCGTCGACATTTCCTTCCGCCGGAGCAGCGCATTGTATATCCCGGTAGGAGCGCGAAGCGCCTTGGCATCAGTTTGTTCGCAGCCGTGGCGGCCCGCGGTTGCGAGAGGCGCCAGAAGTCCATCGCGCGGTTGCCATGCGCGAGAGTGTTTCAGAAGAACGCTGCGATGACTAAGTAGATCCCGGCCCAAAGCAGCGCATTTATGAGGAGTGCGGCCAGAGGCCACAAGTTCCACCTTTTCTGGGCTCGCCGGGAGGGACGATCGGTGCCGCAATGCTTGATCGTTGGGCGCTTTGTTGCGCGCCAATGAGTCATTTCATTACGCTGAGCGCCGGTGAACAGAAAAATGCCAAGCTTTGCATGACTCCTATCACTCATAAGTTAGCAGTCCTCTTTTCATGGGGCATCAGAACCGATGTTCGTTGCGGCGACGATTCGGCCGATTCATTGCTCGTGCATCCTCGCTACAGCGAGGTCGCGTTCTGTCAGCACAGCAAGCGACATGCCACGAGGTAGAACTGTCTGCAGCGCGTTTGATGCGGTGGGTTGGTGACACGGAGCCGTTGCGCGGCGTCTGAGTCGCGACATTCATGTCGGAAACAACACCCTGATTAACGGCAAAGGGTGAGCGGTTCGCGAGCGCCATGCCGTAGACAACGCGTTAGGAGCTGCATCTTAGTGATGCGGAAAATCGGGCGACATTCGCAGTTGCAGTCGATGAAATCGACTAATCATTGTTTCTGACCGTTAGCTTACGACCAAGATAGCAGGCGATCCGCCGGATGGTCCATTTGGAAGAACGGAGCATGCCGGCGTCCGCGGCTATGTGTATGCCGATTTGGAAGCCATAAAGCTGAACCATTTTCACATAAACGGCGCATTGGGCCTGTTCAGCCTTGGCGAGGAGGCCGTCGAGTGATCAAGTACTCTCTCTCGCGAAGCAGCAATGTAACTCCGATCTATCTGGTGCCACTACTGGTTTCGCGAGCATCATGAGCTCTAGATGTTTCGCCAACACGGCAGCGTGCCATGATGAAGACCAATTCATTGAAGACGAGGTGACGCGTCAGAGTCGCCGATTTCGTCTGCTCATGCGGGATGTGCGCTCTGCCGGCGATGAGCAGTGAATACTGCCTGGCACGGATGACAAACTGTTTCGCCTCGGAGAGACTTAATGATGGACTTACATAAGTAGCGCCAGGTGCAATCGGCGGCTCAATTCGCCCGACGCGCAATTAGTGGTACCGCTCATGCTCAGGCGACCGGCGGCCCGAGGGCGAAGTACGTCTTAGAGCAATAATCAGAGGAGAGTGAGTGATGATAGACATCTACGGCTTTCGCGGATGGCGCGCTGTAGATTGGTTTAGGAACGCTGGGCCGAGGACCGAGCAGGTTGACTTGTTACGAGACAGCGTCATCTACGTAGACGTCAGGGCTATCCGAGAAGAAAAGGAGCGGGCGTGCGACCGCAGATGATAGACAAGCTGGAGGCCGGCCGCGTGCAACACGGCCGGTTCGCTACTGCTCCAGGGTCAGGCCCTTCCGGTCTGTTCCTTGTGCAGGGGCCTTGTGGGTGTGAACTTAAGATAAGTGCGTTTGTCCGTCCCGGTTGGGAGCATGTCGCTGTTTCGACCCCGCGGCGTTGTCCGAATTGGGACGAGATGTGCTTTGTGAAAGACTTGTTCTGGGATGAAGAAGAGTGCGTCATGCAACTGCATCCGCCACATTCGAGGTACGTGAATAACAGCCGATATTGCCTTCACTTGTGGAGACCCACTTATCGAGACATCCCGATGCCGTCCCCGAGCTTCGTAGGCGTCGTTGGATTAAGTCCCTCCGATGCGGCAACGTTGTTCGCGCAAATGAGCGCGACAGCATGACGGGCTGAGCTAACAAAATGCGAGCAGAAGGTGAGGTCGAGCGGGCGCACAAGCACCGGTTCGGCTTCCCGATATGACGTGTCACATGCGGGTGTATGTCGGGCTCGCTCGACTGTTGCAGTGTTTAGGCGGGCTGAACCCGAAATGCCGCCGTCCGAGCGGCTAACGGCACACTGATGGCCGTGAGAAATGTCTGCGCCAGTTCTTGTAGAGTGAACAAGATCGTAATTTGTATTCAAACCGGGTTTCGGATCTGTGCTGAAGGTACGTCAGCGGCAACAACAGCATCTCACTCGCCGATGGCCGATCACGGGGACGTGAATTGCGCACTGTTGGAGGCGTAGTTGTGCGACCGAGCGGCGCAACACGATAAAGGTGAGATCGACCACCAAACCGACGGTCGCGCTGTCCAGCGTAGCCATCATCCTGACGGCATCTGCAATTCCAAGCGCGCCCCTCCGTAGTGTGCAAGAGTAACTAGCCGTTCGGCCACTACCTCACACCTGCAGCCCCGCTCGTGAGTGGCACTGTCGTGCAACCAATTGGCCGCCGCGGCCGTAGCTTCCCCAGGCTTGTTGGTGGTCAGCTCTTCGTCAGTTTGCTGCGATATCATCCGCAGCAAGATGTAAGCAGCGCGCTCTCCCTGAGGACGCGTGCGCCGAAGAAGCAGGTGAACCAGGATGTATAATCGACTCGATGGCCAATACACACGCGCTGATCAAGCCGACGGATCGATCAGGCCCGCAGATAGTACCGAATTTGCGCAAACACTCACTGAAGTCGCGCGACGAGAGAGCCTGCCGTCGGGCGAATTGATCGACAGGATGGGGCTCTGCTTCAGCAAGCCACATACCTCAGATTCAATCGTTTATAGTCCAAGCAACTCGCGCCACAGCTCTCTGTCCTCCAGCTCGGAGTTATCCTCTGCCGATAGCCCTGTCCGCGCTCTATTCGATTACAGGACTGCTGAATTGCCCGAAGCCAATGTCAACGGAATCTGTGTTGGATTGGTAGCGGAGTGGCTCCTTAATCTCCCAAGCAGCCCGTCATCCCGAATGAGGGCTCTGCTCCCGGACACTGAAAAGCACCGCTCAGCGGCAAGTCGGCAGGAACAGTACGAAGAGCTCAAGGCTCAATTGAAAACCGGTGGCGCGGAAGGGTCTCACAACCTCCAGGCAAAAAACACAACGTTACGCGACGCTGGCTTAGAGCCGTCTGCTGAAGAGACGCGATATAGGTTTGATACATCTTCGTGCATTGACCAGATCGTGAAGGAGCTCACCCAGGATGCGTCCATGTATTTGGTCAGCTTGCGTTTCGCCGCAGGTGGCGCCCACATGATTGCGACAGTGACGTCGAATGGAACGACGACCCTTTTTGATCCTAACTATGGGGAATTTTCTGTTCCTTCAGATGAGGTCGGAAAGTTATTCAAGAGTCTTGCGGAGCGCTACAGGAGCCCCCCGAACAAAATGTACATATCGACTGTCGTCACACAAAGGGTGACGTGAGGACTTCCTAGGTTGCAACGGACCTTACCCGATGCCCCCGCGCGGAACCTACTCGGTCGGTGCGGGACAGCCGCGTCCCTAGATGGTGCAGTCGACGCGGTTCTTCGGATGTTGGATCGGTGCTCTCGACGGAAGCTCCTGGAAGTAGTGCAGAGAGGGGAGAATGTTCAGCCGATATAGGTCGTCCGATCACTCAGGTTCGTGAGCCAGCGTCCTCGCCGCCTCAAAGCCCTTGCACTCGAGCACGATCGAGGGCCCGTTAGACTAACTTCCTCGTGTGGGTTCCGATGCCCGACCCCAATCGCGCTCAGGGCTAAGGTCGGTGACCAGGCATCCACAGAGCCGGCACAAGCTGTAGTTCGACTGCTTCGGAATTCTCGCCAGTCCTTCTGTACTGATTCGCCAACCAAATAGCTGCAGCCGCCGACAACTGCATGCAGTCGCACCGGCGTCCAAACCGAGTCCTCACTCGCCACGAGCTCCGGCGCCTTGTCGCGTCGCCGCACTTCCCGTATCGTCCGGCTTTGGTGAAACCCCCAGCCACGAACTAGCTCGGTGACAACACTATGCAGTTCCGAGCCTCACGGTCGAGATTTTCCGCCGAGCTGGATTACAAAGTCGTTGAGGAGTGACTTGTCGAATAATGCGAGGTGAGATCCTTCTCCTGGACGGAGCGAGCGCATGCGGGCATTGAGCTTGATCTGGAAGACGGCCGCCCCGTAGTGCGGATCTGATCCAGTCTCACGCCGGAAACAGCGCGGGGCGACTCGGCCCTGGCCGGACTGGATGGATCAGATCTTCTCTCTGCCACGCCCGCACCACTGGTTGAAGTTAGCAGAAACGTGACTCGGCGCCAAAATCCCCACGCATACTCGGGGCAAGCGCTGTCCCTACCACGTGCTGCTAACTTCAACATCGATGTAGATGGGCGAGCTTTCCGAAACCTGACGAACCCGACGCCATGCATCAAGCGAAAGCGGCCTGTGCGGGGAGGCCCTCCCGTCTTGAGCCCCGCCACCCGCCTAGCGGAAGTTTGACTTAAAAGTATCGTTGACTACAGACGCAAGCTCCTCCTTTAAGAGGTCGTGAAAACTCGCATATGCCATGTGCCAGCGAGAAGGTGGCAGCAGGACGCTTAAAACACACCACGCCTATCGATGTTTGCAGCGCGGGGCGAATCGAGGCGGCCCACCCTTCTCGGGCGCCAGCCCCGATCGGGGAGCGGTATCGGGTGCTCTTTAACGCGAAAGCCTTCGCTGCCGCGGCGTGCCGCCAGGAATGAGAAGGTTAGGCCTTCACAGCAGCGCGTGCCGCATGTAGACGTGAGAGTTGTCACGGACCTTTCCGCTTGCGGAAGTTGCGCGTCGCGCGCGGCACCACGGCGTGGAAGGACGTCGGACATGCGGGAGATGTCAGACATACTGCAGCAATTTAAGGTAGTCGTCTGTGAAGACAGGGGAGCGAATAGAGCAAGCCGCGTCGTGAAGAAAGGTGGCGAGTGTCCGATTAGCCCGACTGCGAGTTTCGACAGAGTGTCGTGCCGGCATGCGAGTGCGGAGAGATGCCAGTTCAGAACTGACCAGGTCAGCCGCCGCCGCGGCGCAATCTGAGGCTGAGAAGCAATCAGCAGACATGACAGCTTTTGCCAGTCCCAATGTGGTGAGCCAACCCGCATAGATCAGCACGGCACCGTCAGTCTCATTCAGCCCGGAGAGCTCGTCAATTGCAGCAGCATGGACTGATGCCGCCCCAACCGACCGAAACAGATCGGCTATCTCGTCGCGCGTGGCTTTAGAGAGGAGGCAACGGCCGAGATGCGATAGGAGCGTCTCAGTCGGACCTTCGAAGATGCGGAGGATGCGAGCGTCTCGGTAGATTTTGGCCAAAGGCGTTCCCTCATCGTAGCCGCGGCCGCCTAACAGCTGGACGCATTGATCGGCGACAAGGCCGCACCACTCTGAGGACAAAACCTTCGTCGCCGACGCAAGGTGGACGTTCGGCGCACCGTGCGCTGAAACAAGTCGGCAGGATGCTGCTAGCATCGCCTTCACTACTTCCCGCCGCAGCACCATCTGTCCAAATAGCTGCTCAATGTAACTGTTTTCGATCATGCGCAGTTTACCAAGCCGACGCTGGCCTGCATAAGAGGCGGCTACCTGGATAGCGCGCTCAAGGGCTCCAAGACCCATAGCAGCCACACCGATGCGGCCGCGGTTCATACTAGATGCCGCCGCACCCCAGCCGTCTTGATGGCGAGAGAGCACGTAAGAACGGGGCATCTCGACGTCCTGGAACTCCAGGGTATTCTGAATGATGCCACGTAGGCCGAGTGTACGATGCTCGTGCGTGACCTTTAGGCCTGGAGCCTGTCTGTCAACGAGTACACCAACCAGCCGACCTTTCGCATCGGGTCCCGACGCGCGCGCAAAGCAAACGATCCAGCGAGCCCAGTCAGCAAGGCCGATCCAGATTTTGCGGCCAGAGATACGCACTTTATCTTCGTGCATGAAAGCCGCAGACTTTATATGTCTCGGGGCAGAACCAGCTCCAGGCTCCGTCAAAGCGAAAGCGCAGAGATCGCCGCTTGTTGCACCCCGAATGATATGGGCTTGTGCGGGTATGTGCGGTGCCGCTTCGATGCAGGGCAAAGCTAAGAAGTTATGGATAACGAGGGTCGACGCAGCGGAGACATCGAACGATGCCGTGGCGGAGGTGAGGTCGATGGCCTCTTGCAAAGAGAGAGCTAACCCGCCGTGCTCTCTTGGTGCGGTGAGCCCGAACAGTCCATGCCTTGCCAAGATGCTGTGTAGGGTCGGAGGGAAAGCTCGGCGGTCATCCGCGTCTGCGAAATTCAGCTGACTGAGCTCAGCGATGAAACTGGAGTATCGTGCAGTTGCATGCCCTTCAGCTAAGCGTTCCTGCGTCTCGGCGAATTGGGCGTAAGCTTGGGTGTGCATGGCCATAAGACCACAATGATCCTGACCGCGTTTCGTGCCAATTCATCCGAGCGGCTACCTTGGCCAGACATTGGTATAGTGTGGATGCAGGCGCAGTATAGGCACATTGCCGAGGGCCGGAGTGTCTTGCGGCCGCCCCGCCGGCGAGTTCTTTTGGAAAGCACCCCACCGTTCCCATCGGATTCCCTATAGATTGGACGCAAAGCAAGCCTTGGGACTTTAGTGTGCGATCATTCTAAAGCATGTCCTGCCCCGAGCTCCGCAGCAGGGGAGTTGAGGGGAGCCCCGTCCGCGAGGACCAAATGAGGCGCAGAATAATCGGCGCACTTTCCGCAAAATACTTGTGATTTTTGAGAATGTTCTCCGGGTTCAAACAAGCCCTTAGGCCAAAAGATGTAAGTGCGCAAACGTCACGAAAGGCATTTCGTCGCTTCCAGTTACGCGACAGGTAAAGAAAGTGGGCAAGGAGGTCGAAAGCGGGCAGGCGGCGCCGGGTCTACCGCACGGCAAGGGTCCGAACATTTGGATGAGCAGACGCAGCTTCGTGAGTCAAAATAGCCGGCTCCATCGTCGTACCGGACGCGGTACTGTCGTCGCGAAGCACATGAAATTTGAGTCGGGGTCCTGCCGCTGCGCACATTGGATAGGCCGATGGGCCGGACCTTCGGGGGCTGGCAACGGGCTACCTGCCGCTCGATGCAAAAAAAACCTGACAATATTGCCAGGGTTTCGCATGTCATCGAGAACTTGAGAAGGTGGATCAGAAGTCCATGCCGCCCATGCCGCCGCCCGGAGGCATCGCGGGGCCAGCGCCGCCCTTCTTGGGCAGCTCGGCAACCATCGCTTCCGTTGTGATCAGCAGCCCGGCCACCGAGGAGGCGTTCTGGACCGCGATGCGCACGACCTTGGCCGGGTCAATGATGCCTTTGGAGAGGAGGTTGCCGTACTCGCCTGTCTGCGCATCGAAGCCAAAAGAGTACTGCTCGTTATCGAGCACCTTGCCGACCACGATCGAACCGTCTTCGCCGGCATTGATCGCGATCTGGCGGGCCGGCCAAGACAGTGCTTTGCGCACGATCTCGACGCCGGTCTTCTGGTCGTCGTTCTTGGTGCGCAGGCCCTTGAGCTGCTCGGAGGCACGGAGCAAGGCGACGCCGCCGCCCGGAACGATGCCTTCCTCGACCGCGGCGCGGGTCGCATGCATCGCGTCATCAATGCGATCCTTGCGCTCCTTCACCTCGACCTCGGTCGCGCCGCCGACGCGGATCACCGCGACGCCCCCCGCGAGCTTGGCGAGACGCTCCTGGAGCTTCTCACGGTCGTAGTCCGAGGTGGTCTCCTCGATCTGCGCCTTGATCTGGGCCACGCGCGCCTCGATGTCGGCCTTCTGGCCGGCGCCGTTGACGATCGTGGTGTTCTCCTTGTCGATCATCAACTTCTTGGCGCGACCGAGCATGTTGAGCGTGACGTTCTCGAGCTTGATGCCGAGGTCTTCCGAGATCGCCTGGCCGCCGGTCAGGATCGCGATGTCCTGCAGCATGGCCTTGCGGCGATCGCCGAAGCCCGGAGCCTTGACGGCCGCGACCTTCAGGCCGCCGCGCAGACGGTTCACGACCAGGGTCGCGAGCGCTTCGCCCTCGACGTCCTCGGCGACGATGACCAGCGGCTTGCCGGTCTGCACCACGGCCTCGAGCAGCGGCAGCAGCTCGTTCAGCGAGGAGAGCTTCTTCTCGTTGATGAGGATGTAGGCGTCGTCCATCTCAACGCGCATCTTGTCGGCGTTGGTGACGAAGTAGGGCGAGATGTAGCCGCGGTCGAACTGCATGCCCTCGACCACATCGAGCTCGGTCTCGAGCGACTTGGCTTCCTCGACGGTGATGACGCCCTCGTTGCCGACCTTCTTCATGGCGTCGGCGAGGAACTTGCCGATCTCGGCATCGCCGTTGGCCGAGATGGTGCCGACCTGGGCGATCTCGTCGTTCGAGGTGACCTTCTTCGAGTTCTTCTCGAGGTCGGCCACGACGGCTTCGACCGCGAGGTCGATACCGCGCTTGAGGTCCATCGGGTTCATGCCGGCGGCGACCGACTTGGCGCCTTCACGCACGATTGCGGCGGCCAGGACGGTCGCGGTGGTGGTGCCGTCGCCGGCAGCATCCGCAGCTTTCGAAGCCACTTCGCGCACCATCTGGGCGCCCATGTTCTCGAACTTGTCGTCGAGTTCGATGTCCTTGGCAACGGCAACGCCGTCCTTGGTAATACGTGGCGCGCCAAACGACTTGTCGAGCACGACGTTGCGGCCCTTTGGACCAAGCGTAACCTGTACGGCGTTGGCGAGAATGTCGACGCCGCGCAGCATACGATCTCTCGCATCTACTCCGAACTTCACGTCTTTGACTGACATAGAGAATTCCCTCAGTTCCGTTTAATTCATCCTTCAGCGCCCCGGTGGGCTCTCCTCAGGAGGGTGAGCTGTGCGAGCCCAGGATTAGGCGACTTTCTTCTTGGAGAACACATCGGTGAGAACGCCCATAATGTCGCTCTCCTTCATGATCAACAGGTCTTGCCCATCGATCTTGACCTCGGTGCCGGACCATTTGCCAAACAGCACCCGCTCACCGACTTCGATGTCGATCGGAATTAGCTTGCCGGCCTCTCGCGGCCGCCCGGCCCAACTGCAATGACTTCGCCCTGGGAGGGCTTTTCCTTGGCAGTGTCGGGAATGATGATGCCGCCAGCGGTCTTCTCTTCGGCGTCGATGCGCTTGACCACGACGCGGTCGTGAAGCGGACGGAAAGTCATAGAGGTCTCCTGAGCGTTTGAACAGTTGAAGTTAGGCACAATGTGACAAGTAGACTGTAGCAAGAGTCAGGCCAGAAATGCGCTGAGCGATCTATCCTTCTAGTTCTGCAAAAGCATTGCCCGGGCAGCGTGTGTGTTTGTCCGGAAGCAAACCCGCTGAGGTGCACAGCCCGCCCGGCTGTTGTGAAAATGACATTGCGCTCCTTCGAAACACCCGCAGAGAGCCCCGGGACACTTCAACGTTGCTCAGGCGGCGGTTGCACTGATCGAGAGGCCTCGGGTTTCGACGACGTCGGGATTGCACATGATTACCTGACGGTACAATCAAGTAGTGTGGCCGGCGAAGCGTGCGGTCTACAAGCTTTATCGAAGAGCGGCTCGCAAAATTTTCCGTACTCGTGCATGCGAATATGTATGCAACGATCTCGAGAAAATCGGGTGCTGTTCTTGTAAGAGGTGGCGTGCTCCAAGGCAGGTCACCATCGAATTGTATCGGATTGCCCGTGTCCAACCGTGGCAGGGCGCTCAAAGCCTACCGAATTGACCCTGGTCATTCGTCCGCCGACAGCACTTGAAGAAAGTTGCACGCGCCACGAAAGCTTGATTGCGCCGAGCGATGCGTGCGTCGGGGCTTTCGCCGACTTCGTTCCTCGCCCACGAGCCCGAGGGAAAGACCGCCGGGAGCTACTGGCAGCGAATCTGAGATGGCGGCCATCAGTCGGCCGAGCACATTCTGCGCAATTGGTATCCATATCTGACAGGTGACGCTCAAACGAGGGCGCTCTTTCGGCAACTCGAAAGAGCTAAGAGGACGATCTGGCTCACTGAGGCCGCACTTTCCAACAATAGGTTCGAGAACTGCATCGCGAGGGATAGCCTCTCCGGTTGATGCCGATGGCATCCAAACAGCTGTCGTGGATCAAGAGGACTGGCGGATAAATGAATCTTATACCTTGATATACGTTGTGCGGCGGCTTCCGGCGTGTGAAGGCGGATTTGAAGTCGAAATTTCACCAGATCTCCGCGCACCATGGAAAAGCAGCTGTGTCGTCCGTAGAAGTACATCAGCACATCGTCTCACTTCTTCAGAAGCCGAACCCAGTCATCCTGGATATCGGCTGCAATGACGGGGCTGATACGCAAAAGTTCCTAGAACTGTGCCCGCAACCCCAGCTCTACTGCTTTGAGCCGGACCCTCGAGCGATCGCGCGCTTCAAGAAGAAGCTTGGCTCATCCCTCAATAGGGTGAAGCTGTTTGAAATCGCCATCAGTGATCGAAACGGAACGATCGACTTCCATCCAAGCAATGCAGATGGCGATGCGAAAGATTGGGACCTATCCGGTTCAATACGCCGTCCAAAGAACCATCTTACCGAGTACGATTGGGTCCGCTTTGATCACCCTGTCTCGGTTGAGACACGGCGGCTGGACGACTGGTGCAGCGAAGCCAAGCTGGACGGAGTCGATTTTATCTGGATGGACGTTCAGGGAGCCGAGGCCGACGTTATCGCCGGCGGTATGCGGACCTTGAGCAACACGCGCTTCATCTACACCGAATATAGTGACCGCGAGCTCTATGAAGGGCAGTTGTCCCTGCAAGCCATTCTTAACTTGTTGCCATCATTTGAAGTGGCGGCTCACTATCCGCGCGCAGTGGAAGGTGATGTATTGCTCAAAAATACGCGTGCCTAGCGGCTACTCATATCGAGCGTCTCATTCATGGCCTAGCCAGCGGCCTCTATGCTCGCCACAGCTGCACAACGGTGATCATCAAGGCGAGCGGCTATCGCGAGCCGGACAGCCAGTGCGGCTGCGGTTGCCATTGGGCCGGCGTGCACGGCCGATCCATCGGGAGCGGCCAGCGCCATCGCAGTCCTCGGGTCCACGCGGTCCTGAGGAAGGCAGGGCCGTGGGGCTACCGTGGCGATCGAACGGCCGATGTAGCAGAACGGCGCTCGCGCGCTCATGGCCTCTACCACCGACACTCGCCAGGATCTAACGCCGGTCACGCCGAATCTGATCGCACGGCTTCACCGGCGCAGAAAACCGGGTCCGGCTTGCCGATATCACTCCATCCAAACGGCATAGGGCTGGCTGTATTGGAGGGCGCCAGGGATCTCTTCAGCCGCAAGATAGCCGGCCGGGCGAACGCGACCTTATGCGGGCCGAGCGTCTCTTCCGCGCCGTCGGTGCCGAGTCGCCAGCAGCGGGCAAGAGCGGATTGATCGAATTTCGGGGGTGTACAGTACGCTTTAGATTAAGGTCGCACGGCCGTTGCCAGCGCTGGCGTGCCGCATCGATGAGCCGCAAGGGTGAGTGCTAGGATAGTGCGCCACGGAGAGCTTCTTCCGCACCGTGCGCCGCAAGCGGCAAGTAAGCAACCAGTGCGAGAGTCGAGCCCGCTTGCGCGGGTGGTTTGGAGAGTTCGTGAGTTGAACGGCGAGCCGTTGCGCAGAAAGTTCAGGTGTATCCTGCCCGGCAACGTCAATGATCGGACAGGGGCCAAGAGGCTTATGAGGGCTCGTATGTTTGGACAACGAATGGGTAGTCCGGGATATGGAGCGGGGTCAAAGGGGGAGAGCCAAGCGGTGTCTTTGTTCACATTGAAACAAGGGGCCATGTCCTCAGCGGCAGACCACATCATCACGCAAGTGCGGTAATCCGTTGGCGTGGGGTGTGGCTTGCCCGTGCGTGCCCCACTTTATGGGAAGCCCGGTTGTATTGCACTTCCGAGCAGGGCGCGGCCAGCGCTCTGGAGCGTTCCCTCGTTTAAAGCTGCGTGCTGGGCAACCACGAAGCTGTCGCACATGGCCCGTGCTAGATTGCTGGTGCTATAGAGCGCCTCAGTTCCAGCAAGACCGCTCGCAATCCTGCACACCTCAGCCCCCTGCCGCGCTGCGTTCGTCGCGGCGAGCCGCATTAGCGTCGTGGTGCCAAGATTTACCTCACCCTTGAGCGCTTCCTTCCACAGCTCCTCCGTGGCTTCGTAAAAGAAGGAACGAGCGGAACGTAGCATGGCTTCGGCTTTGGCGATTTCAAGCTGGACATAGCCGCGCTCAGCCCTCACGGGCGCTCCAGTGATCGAGGCACGGGTTTCGGCCATGGCGATCACGTCGTCTATTGCGGAGCGCGCAATCCCGATGCCGACAATCGCATGCGCCTGCGCGGCGAAGGCGACGGCAGGATAACGATAGATCGGCCCATCAAGTGTCGGCGGACCGCCGCGGATCAAGGTCCATTCCTCTGGCACAATGACGTCGCTGACGACGACATCGTGGCTTCCGGTGCCTTGCAGTCCGATGACGTCCCAATTGGGCCGAATTGTCACCTTCTCGGCCGGCATCACCGCTACACGCGGGAGGTCACCGCTCGGATCGTCTTCCAACGTGATACCAACTCCTATCAAATCCGCCTCTGGTGAGCCGCTAGCGAATGGCCACACGCCGTTCACGATAAATCCGTCGGCGCATCGCTTAGCGGGTTGGAGCGGGAAAAGCGCACCCGCCAACACCACGTCAGGTCCATTGGCGTACACTTTGCGAAGCGTGTCGTCCGGAAGAGCAGCGAGGTAGCGAGCTCCATCCCCGAAGCTGGCGACCCAACCGGCGGAGCCGTCGGTTTCGGAAATGCGCTCGACCAGCCGACAAAAATCGGCGGGCGTTCGCTCCTCACCGCCGAATCGCTTGGCAGCCATAGCCCGATAGACGCCGACTCGTCTGAAGCCGTCGATGATTTCTTTCGGAATCTTCTGCGTGCGGCTAAACTCGTCGCGACGCGCACGGATCTCGACGAGTAGTGGCGACAGATTAGCCCAGGTCGCAGCCGCGGCGTGGGTTCCGGAACTTATCTTTTCTGGTGGAGCGTTCATAGATCATCCTCCGTGTCTTGAGCCGATCATCCCCGCATGTCATTCGGATGGACTGCGCGCATGGCGAGGCCAGGTGATTTGGCACCCGCAGGACGGCATTCTCGAAGCTGTCGCAGTTGACATCGAATGCACGAGATTGAATAGGGTAGCTTCCCAAGTTAAGCGGCCTGAGGCCTGACGGAGATATAGCTGTTCTCGCTGGCATTCAGGCTGGCCGGCAAAGCAGCCGATACGCTGCGGCGGCATCGATCCGCCTTACCGCACTGGGTCTCTGGCGGCTGATCGGGGACTGCGGTGCATGTCTTCTCCACATGAACGTGTGGTCACACTTGGGACAGGCAGGCTCGAACCAAGTTTGGAATTCTTGAGTTGTGCTTGGGAGAGCGCCCAAGCCTGCGGCCTGTTGCCCGTCTTCCCAGCAATTGACGTGCCATCAAGCATGGTTGCCGGGCTTGTCTGAATCGCGCGGAGATCACTCCCCCGTGCCATGCCAGCACAATGCGCGTGTCTCCGTGTTTGCTTTCATGCACAAGATGTCATTAACTCAACAAGCCGCATAGAAAACCACAGAGGCGGACTCGACCGCCACGGACCGGGCTCAACGTTCCTGCTTAAGTTTAAGGGCCGCTCCGGTCTCCTGACGCGACCAACAGCCCAAATTGCTGCTCGTGCGACTGCTGGTGAGCGCTTGCTTCGAAGCGGACCTCCGGACCCCAGGTGTTCAAGAAACGCACGGCGGCTCCAGACGCTGTGATTGAGCGATCAACTCTGGCTCGAGGTGACTGCAAGAGTGCCCCGCTCATGCCCGCGACGAAGCGTTACGAACACGTTTTCGGAGGCTTTCCGGGCTGCCAGCAACAGAGGAGCCTGTTCCACGTTCTGTCGGGCCGGACGCGAGAAGTTCGTGCACATTCCTGAGTGGCCGACCCTCTTACGGCCGCTAGCGTCTTTTTCTTCGGCGATCTACCAATGCTTCCGATCTTGGCCGAGCTTACCAAATTTGCGCGACAACTATGGGCGCACCACGCGCGTTACGACAGACCAGGCGCCACACGATCTGAAGCTAGTGCTCTGTTCCCACTAAGCGACTCCGTGCAAGAGCCTGATTTCGGAAGCGGTTGCCAGCTGATTTCAGGCCTGTAGAGGCGGTGCGCGCGGTTGAAACATGGCTGACGCACCGACGTAACCTGTGCAGGTAGAACTAGAAACATTCTCTAAGTCTCGCCGCGGCTTAGAACCGACCAGCCTCCGTGTACAGGGGACGCCACTTTGTGAGCTTCGAGTTTCTTCTCGTGTGGAGCTCGTCATCGAGGACGCGAACGAGACGATCTAACGAATGATTGATGCGACGCTGGCTTTCCGACGGTCGCGGTCTCCCAAATGGCTGGTGCAGGAAGGCCGTCCGGTACTGATGCGGGTAGCATGTCGCCTTCAGCCCTAGGCCGAAGAGTCATGCTGATTGTTCTGTTGATCCTCGGCCCTGGCTGAGCTCGGTTACAAAAGCAGGACCGCGGATGCCTTGCCCGCTCAGAGCTGAGAAGCTCTCGGGATCGTCGCGTGCTCTGGAGTGCAGAGCTTGCAATTCTTCGCATTGCGATCTGCTGCCTGAACCACCTCCATTGGGTTGGCGGCTCAACCAGGAGGAATGAATGCTGCCGGACGCGCTATGTGGGTTTCTGGATGCTGGCCACGCGTTGCCAACATGAGTGCGTATAACAAGAGAAGAATTAAGAGGCCGCGCATATCTAAGGAGTCCTGAAGCGAGGACAATTGTGGAGCGGATAGTATCCGGTGTGTTTGTTGTAGACGATGGACCAACAAAACTGCGCGGAACAGATGCGCTGTATTAGGCGGCAGACGATTTGCCGGAGTGTGAAAGTGCTGGCATCAGCTGACAATCTCGACCTTGCCGGTGCCGATCCGATACACGCCCCCGACGACCTTCAGGCGGTTCTGCTCGACTGCGGCGTTCAGAATCGGGCCCGTCGATTTAAATTTGTTGACGTTGTCAATCACATTTTGTCGGGTTGCTTGGGCGAACGCGTCGCCGGCTTGGTCGCCAGTTGCTTTCACTGCAGGAGAAAGTGCAGCGACCAGGGATGAAATGTGCCCCGGCGGCCGCTTATCTTCATGGAGCGACTTGATCGTGGCGTCTATCGCACCGCAATGATCGTGGCCAAGTACGAGGATCAGCGGCGTGTTGAGTATGGCAACCGCGTATTCCATACTGGCGAGCGTATCATCGTTAGCGAAGTTGCCGGCGACGCGGCAGACAAACAGATCACCTAGTCCGCTGTCGAAGACAAGTTCGGGGACCACACGGGAGTCGGCGCAGCTCAGAACCGCCGCATATGGATTTTGTCCCTCAACCAAGACCAGCCGCTCGCGCCTGAAATCGTCGATTCGTGGTGCGCCCTGGACATAACGATCGTTCCCGTTCAGCAGCCGATTCAGGGCAGCATCTGGCGAGAGTACGTTGTTTGGCTTGGGCGGGCCTTTTGCTTCCTTCGCGTCGACAATCTTATTGCCGAACCGCAGGAAAACTGTCGAAGCAGCAAACAGCAACAGTGACCGCCGCGAACGCACGTGCTTGGCTAAATGGTATATGTCTTGAGAATGGGCTGCTTGCATGTGTCGCCTCATGGCACGGCCTTACGCCACCCGGTGGCTTCGGCTTCCGCTTCGCTGCAAAGCCAGCGTTGGCCGCGCTTCTTCGTCATGTCGATTTGTTCGTAACCGGGTTGCCCTGGCAGGTAATAAATGCGCTCGCCTCTGCGCTCGACTGTGCCTTTTATCGGGCACTCGGGGGACGGCGGTTCCAATAGCAAGACGGATCCAAGCAGGACTTCCTGAGCGTCGACCGGAACCGACGTCGCGCCCACGATAATCGTGCTCCTATTGCGGCGACGCCAGTCCCAGGGCGCGATGAACGCGCCGGACCACAGCCCCGCATGGGCTGTGCTGGCCACCAACTCATAAACAACGTATGTATGGTGAGATGCAAAAGCCGATAGTGCCAAGCCCGAGCGTACCATCCAGGCGTTTATATCCTCGCCTTCGATGAAGCAGCTGCCGAGGGCTCGCCGATACTCATCGACTCTTCCGGTATGACAATCCCACGTTCGTCCATTCGAATGCTTGATGAGCTCGTCGCGAACAGCTACGCCGCAGGCCCATTTTTGGCCCTGTGCGTCGAGGCAAATCTGATCGGTCTCAGGAGCTTCGATGCCTGAGAGCCGAACGGTGGTTTTCTCGATCTGGATCGTATTTCCGTCGAGGATGCGCGGAGCACCGCTGAGTGTCGCGGCGGAAACCGGAGATGTGATGAGAGCGATCAATGCGAACATAATTCCGCGGTGCTTCATCCCGACAATAACCTTTCGCTCCTGGTCCATGTTCACGCGCACGATACGGTGCCGATACATTCGATTGCTCGACCGCAGATGTCCATTCCGCCGGCTTCGATGTGTGCCTTATGAGAGCTTCGCGTGAGTTCGAACCTACGACCTGACGCTGCGTAAGGATCAAGAGATTTCTTCCCGTGTGCGTGCGGCGGTATCCTTCGAGCATCGGCGGCTCTCTCACCGCGAGCGTGCTGTACCCTCTGGACGTAAGGAGGAGATTCTCATCGCGTGGCGCCGAACTCGGGATGCTGGACAAGCCCGAGCCTTGGAACGCTGTGCTCCCTCCTTGCAAAAATTGAGCGGCTATGAGGCGTCGGTGCTTGCGGCGGAGTCAGGCGTTGAGGAGCAACCTTGCCATTGTTGGTGACGACTTCCATCGGCAAACCGGACAGTTCCGACGAGGGCGAGGAAATGCGCCCCAAAGTCTTGTCACGAAAAAGATGCTCAAAAAGGATCTGCTCTGGCTCGCTCTGACCGGTTTAGACAAAGACGTGATGGAGTTCAGCCTCAACGCTCGCCGCGTAAATGAAGGTTTCTTAGTTCGAGCAAACCGCGCAAATCCGTTCCTTGTTACGCCAGACGAGATGATCGTTGATACCAATCGCATTATGGCATTTGGCTCCTCCGCGCGGCACCATAGTCGTTAGTGCTACTGCCCAGACGTGTGTACAAGAATTGAACTGTTTATGGCTCAGGCGCTACGGGCCGCCGCTCTTCGGTAGTGACGGTTCCCCGCGATCTCAAGTGACTTACCCAGGAGCGCTGGCATCAGTGCCCGTTTTCTCCAGGAATTGAAAAGGCTGCGATATTGAGCCGCGGGCTTTGCCGTGGATGCACCAGGCGTGGGCAAGCTGCCCACGTGTTCGGACAATCGCGAGTGCCATGCAATTCGTGTGAGGTTTAAGTCCACAATACGTGTTTGCCCATCGCGTACTTCGGGTGAATAGCTCTGGTGCGGTTTAGCCGACTCAAGCTACATCATTCTAAAGCACATCACTACATAATGGGAATGACATGGTCGCAGTCGTTCGGGAAGTACCGGTCTCATCTTACGCGCTTGAAGTAGATGGCCAACTCAGAGCCGAATTCGCAACCAAAGACGGTGCCACCGCAGGTGGAGCAGAATTAAAAAGGCGGTTTCCCATGCTTAAAATCCGGGTCTATGACGTGCAGACGAATGAGTGCGAGGAAATCTACGGCTGAGTCAGTGCGGTAATCGACGTTCTTGCGTACTGCTCCGGAGCTTCCCGCCCTGCGCACTCGGAAATTGGCAGGCGCTCAGCGGGTATGCCCGGGGTTGCTACCCTGTAACTTCCTGTTTCGTCTCAGCATCGGTCCCTAGTGCCGGCTCAAAGTCGCTAAGCTCACGCTCCTGCGTATGCCGCGCAATTACACGATGCGCGGCGCGCACCCCGAATCGGCTTGGCCGGAGGCATCTCCAAGGGCTCTAGTGAAGAATGCATGAGAGCTGGTTCCCCCGCAGTTGGTGTACTCTAACAGGGTGGAGTGCAGGCGGGCAAACCACATCTCGCAAACTAGTACGCGCCACTGAGCTCGACACCTGGCGGAAAAACGCAATCGTGCTGCTCGACCTTCCGTACGACGGGCCGAACTGCTGCGAGAAAGGCAGGCGGACTGTTGCGGAGCCGTTAAACAACGCAACTGCAGAGCGCGTGTCTCTTGCAGTTAGTACGAGGCGTTCGACCGTGCGGCAGCTGCGGTGCGGTGTTGCTCTGCGCGACCGTCTGCTAAGGCCTTCGCTCTCCTGAGTCTTGCTCTTCCTTTGGCTCGGTTCGTTGGAACCAGGAGCCCGGAGGAAATTTCGCGATGCGCTTGGCAAAAGAGGATTGTGGCTCCCAATCTTGGCCTTCGCTCTTCTCAAAAGTGATGACCCCGTTGTGTGTAAAATAACGTGGTCCTTGGATATCGCAATTCACCAAGAGCAGAATGCGCCATAGATCGCCTTTCTCGTTCGGCTTGTCATTCTGCTTGGGTAAGTAGTCTACCCCAACAGGTTCAATGATAGTGCATCGGCCCTGCCGCAGAAGATCGCCGAGCCGGCCTTGCGGCGTAGTCACAAAGTTGAAGTTACTTGGATCATGCAGAAAGCTAAGGTTTGCGTCCCTTTCACCATCTGCGACTTCTTTGGCGATCAACGAGAGCGCTAGGGCACGCCAGCCCAATTCCATCGGCTTCGCATAGGTTGACGCAAGCTCAGTCGTACCGTCGAGCGCGACTTTCCAGGTGATCGCGTACTGTTCGTCTGATTTGTTGTCTCGGTGCCTGGTCCACGAAACGAAAACATGGTCGCTTTCGCCGAGTTCAGCGACCCCCCACATCTGAGGGACGAACTGTGCCACCTTCGAGACATTCGAGATGATTTGTTCTATCGTCTCACCATCTTGCGCTCGCCAAGTTGACTTAAGTCTTTCGACAAGGGGGTTGTCGCTGGCGCGAATAGTGTTGCTCATGGCAGCCGGCCAGCCTAGGCAGATTAAAAGTCCGCCCAGGCGAAGCCATAGCGCGGGTCTTCCCGACATTCTCTTCATAATCCTCCGCCTATCGCGTTTCATCCATACATCTTTCAAAGCGGTAACCTTGAACCTGCTATGAGCGAGCGCAAGAAGTTTACGGAGACGCGACGGGGCACCCGCGGCTGTCCCACGCGGGCAGGCGCTCCCCTCTATGTCACGCGCCCCTAACTTCCCTAGCCAGCGACAGCGTCAATTGGCTGAGCTGGACAACCCCAAGCAGAAGAGACTGGGCATGTCGAGGGGCTTGCATTCTTCGTGCCAGGCAGCAGGCAGAGATTTGCATGGGTTTTATGTCCCTCTTGTCCACTTTCCGACCTGCGCACGGTTCGATGTTTCCATTCAGTGTATCGGCCGTAGCTCGATGCCAAGTGCCTGATGAGAATCGGGAGTGCGTTTGCCGTCATTGAACCGTGTGGTTCGCTATAGTTGCCCGTCGGCGTTCGGCCTACATGATGGCTGGCGATACGAAGCCGACTTAATCGACGAACTTTGAAGTCTGGCTGGCACGAAAATCAACCTGCTCGCCGCGTATGTGGCTAGATTGCGCCGCCTGCCTTGACGTGTTCAATGGGGATCCTCTAGTCGAGAAAATAGCTGGCCAGCGGATGTGCTGGGCGAACCGCTGGAAGTCGGAAGCCGCATCGAATGCATTCTGCTCGAAACGGCGGTAATCGCCGCCGCGCGGGCTGGTTTTGTCCCTTTCATTGATGGGGCGGGCGGCGTCGCCTCAAGGCAGCTCCGAGTCTCACTCCCACATCTGAGACAAGGACATCTCTGATTGCGACAGCTCTGTTTAGAGAATCATAGAGATGCACGGTCATTCGCCTACTAGATGTCTCAGATTAGCGTGCCACAAAATCTGAGAGGTTGACGGAAGAGTCCTCCTGCCGATAATCGAACTCGTCGAGGTTCTCCGAATCCCGCTTGATCCGGAGCTAAGAGGGAAGCCGGTCCAAATGCCGGCGCTGCCCCCGCAACTGTGAGCTGCGAGCTACTGTCCAACGATGTCACTGAAGCCCGCACGGCTTCGGGAAGGCCGGACAGCAGCGACGACCAGCGAGCCAGGAGACCTGCCCCGACGATAGATTGGTCCACGGGCGGGGTGTCTCGGTGGTGCGCCAAGCAGCCGTCGCGCGCGCGACTTCCTCTGCCTGCGTCCGCCATGGCCTCTGTCCCCAACAGGGGTTTACACTATGTCTCTTCTCTCTCTTCCGGTTGCTACGCTCGGTACGCCACGCATCGGTCCAAGGCGTGAGCTCAAATTCGCTCTTGAAAGCTACTGGGCGGGAAAGATCAGCGAACAGCAATTGCTCGAGGACGCATCCGGTCTGCGCGCAGCGAACTGGGCCCGTCAGAAGTCTCTCGGCGTTACGATCATTCCGTCGAATGACTTCTCGCTGTATGATCAGGTGCTCGATACAAGTGTCATGGTTGGTGCTATCCCGGAGATCTACGCCTCGAAACGAGAATACGTTTCCCTCAAGACGTACTTCGCCATGGCTCGCGGATCACAATGCGACGACCAGGATGCGAGTTGCGGTCTGGGGCCGCGGAGGTCTGGCGCACCCGCGCAGGAAATGACTAAGTGGTTTGACACCAACTACCATTACATGGTTCCCGAGTTTTACAAGGGACAAGCGTTCAGACTTTGCTCTCGCAAACCCATTGAAGAGTATGAGGAAGCAAAGGCTCTTGGCTTTCAGACCCGCCCTGTCCTGATCGGGCCGATCACATTCCTAAAGCTCGGCAAGAGTGCCGATAGCGCGTTCCAGCCCCTCTCCCTACTCGATGATCTAATACCGGTCTATATCGAGGTTCTGCATGAATTGGCCGAACGAGGGGCAAGTTGGGTTCAATTTGACGAGCCCTGCCTGGCCCTTGATCTGGATGAGGCGGCGCGAAAATCATTGCTACATGCCTATAACCGGTTCGCAAAGGAGGGACCGGCTATCAAAATCATGGTTGCCAGCTATTTCGGCGAGCTAGGCCACAATCTGGATACCGCATTGAGCCTCCCGGTTTCCGGTCTGCACCTCGATCTGGTCCGAGCGCCAGAGTTGTTGGATCAGGTCATCGCTGTCGGCCGAAGTGACCTCGTCATGTCGCTCGGGGTCATCGACGGCCGGAATGTATGGCGGTCGAACTTGTCGTCGCTCCGTCAGCGGATGGAGCCCGCGATTGCGAAGCTCGGCAAGCACCGTGTACAGCTCGCCCCATCCTGCTCGCTGCTTCATGTGCCAGTGGACGTTGAACTCGAGACCGGGCTCACGTCCGACGTCAAGAGCTGGCTTGCTTTCTCGGTTCAGAAGATGCGTGAGCTTGCGATCCTGGCGCGAGCACTCGCTGGCGACCAGAATGTCGAGCTCGCTCTCGCCGATTCGGAATGCGCTGCGACTGCCCGGCGGACTTCGCCCAAGATCCATGATACCAATGTCGCTGTGAGGATGAGGGCGATCGACCAGACAATGCGCCGGCGCGCCAGCCCATTTGTCCGTCGTTCCGAGATCCAAAGGGAACGCTTTGGACTACCAACGTTTCCCACCACGACAATCGGATCGTTTCCGCAGACCACAGAAGTCCGAAATGCTCGTGCGGCGCATGCGCGAGGTGCGATGAGCGACGAACAATACGACGAGTTTATCAAGGAAGAGATAGCCCGCGCCGTACGTTGGCAGGAGGACATCGGTCTTGACGTCCTCGTGCACGGCGAATTTGAGCGCAATGACATGGTGCAGTACTTTGGCGAGCAACTCGCCGGCTTCCTATTTACCAGGAATGGATGGGTACAGTCTTATGGTTCGCGCTGCGTCAGGCCTCCGATCCTGTTTGGCGATGTAGTGCGGTCGAAGCCGATCACTGTGGACTGGTGGCGCTACGCGCAATCACTAACTAGCAAGCCAATGAAGGCGATCTTGACCGGACCGGTCACGATCCTGAACTGGTCGTTTGTTCGCGATGACATTCCTAGAAGCGAGGTCTGCCGCCAGCTTGCGCTCGCGATCCGCGACGAAGTCCGCGATCTCGAGAATGCCGGTGCAGCCATGATCCAGATCGACGAAGCTGCACTCCGGGAAGGATTGCCATTGCGCCGATCGGCGTGGAAGGCATATCTCGATTGGGCGGGAGATTGCTTCCGCATTTGCTCATCGGGCGTTGCCGATCAAACGCAAATCCATACACACATGTGCTACTCGGAGTTTAACGACATCATCGGTGCAATCGCTGCAATGGATGCGGATGTCATTTCGATCGAAACGTCGCGGTCGAAAATGGAGCTACTGGACGCATTCAGCAAGTACGAATATCCAAATCAAATCGGACCGGGCGTGTACGACATCCACTCTCCACGCGTTCCGGAGGTGGGCGAAATGAAGGAGCTGATGGTGCTGGCTCGGACGCGTTTGCAGGAATCGCAGCTCTGGGTCAATCCGGACTGCGGCCTAAAAACTCGCAATTGGGAGGAGGTTCGGCCTGCCCTAACCAACATGGTCGTTACCGCCCGCGAACTGCGTGCAGCATCCGATCCGCAAAACCATTGATCCCGCGCTCGGGTCTGTTCTCGACCAAGCGAATTCGCTTGTGCTCATTTGCGTTCTCCACAATCTCGAGCAAGCCTTGGGCCAACAAAAATGCCTAGCCCGGCTTGGTGGTCCGAACGAGGTGCACCCGGAGGAACGACGCAGACGCGTCGCGCTACTTGGCCGAGAGAGAATAGCCGACGGTTCATCAAGGTGAGAACATTCGCCGAAAATATGGACTCATATCGACACGTTTATCGTAGCTCATTATGACGTGGTAAGCGATCGTTGGTTTGAGATTCAGAATCTACACAGAGGTGTGTCGCTCGCGAGTACATTAGGAACGGTTGCGACAGCAATGCGAGGAGTGATGCCGGACGGTCACCGCACGCCCCCACCATAATCGGTCCCGCTCGGACATGTTTCCCGTCAGGCGCTCTCATGCGATGAACTCTACATAGTGTCCGACGAGAGGACGCCGAAGCCAGTTCCTGCCTCAACTCACGCCAATCTATTTTGCAGGATCGCCGCCGCTATCCGGGCCAGATACGCCAATGCGTCGGCTGCACGGCGACGTGCTCTCCGGTATTCGCGTTGATCCATCCGCCGAACACCCGGCGACAAGGAAAGATCACCCGGTGAATTGAATTGCCCTCGATCACGGCAATCTCCAGATCCTGATCGAAGGGCGGCGTGATTTCGAGCCGCTCCCAGATCGAATCGCCACTGGATCCTGGACGAAGTTCATCGCTGCCAGCTGACAAATGCAGACAACCTTGTGAACATTACGAACATCGCTTGGCTTCCGCGCGAACAGGCTCTGCCCGACTCGACCGGACGGCGCGCGGTCTCTATGGCGTGAGCCCGCGGCAGAGGGCAATCGGCCGTGGCATCGTTGGTACGGAACACGATCCGCTCGCGAACCGAAATATTTGGATTTCTGCCGGGAAACAAGGCCTGAGCTTCCGTCAAATCGATCTGGGTCAGCTCAATACCTCGGCTGTTGGTATTTGTAACTGTTCTGCACGAACTAAACTGGTCTGCAGCTCCGGCAATCCGGCCCGGAGCGGGGTAAATGGTCCGGCTTTCTGTCATGTCACGTCTCTTGTTGGTGAGACATCTCCGTGTTCTGCAGCGTCATCGCGTGGGTGTGCAGGCGACCTCAGCCGCGCTCTCGCGCGCGTAGCACGCGCTCCAGCGAGAGCGCGAAGAATTCGGTTGACACCATTAGGATGGACGTAGCTTCGCTCCGAGCCCATAATCGGGCTTGTCCGCAGGTCGATAAAGTAGACGCCATCGCAAGCGGCGCAACTTATCATGTGCAGGTCATTGACCCGCGGCTCGGCTGCGCCCGGAAGGAGTCCTAAAAAGTGATCGCTGGTAGCCGGACATGAAGGCATCATAGGCTCAAGTCGTTCTTTCCGCCATGCGTCTGACCTTACTAGAAGATCACTTCTATTAGGACGCAGCCGCCGCAGCATTGATGCGGGTCAAAAGGCTGGTCCGTCCGGGAGTGGTTGAGCTCGAGCGGTCGCTACGTGCCGCAGACGCTCGCGTTGGCAGTCGACATGTCCGAACTCGGGCGTCCGCCAGGGCCTGGCGCTCTCTGCAACACGCCAGCGTGTTGATTTGAGGCGCAACTCACGCTTCATGGGCTACGGCAGCATTTTTCCTCATTGCTCCGTGCACGCGGATGGTCAAACGATTGTTCGCCTTTCATTGTCGGTAGCCTTGCCGAGGCTGATCCACCCTTAGGGTTTGGCACTGAAATCCGAACCTGGGCTCGTCGAAACGTCGGCTGCGACAAGCCTTATGATCGGCTTTGCTGTGCCGGCTGCGGGGGACCGTCGGGTGCAAGATCGGGGTTCCTTGCCTGATTGCCGCACGATCTCCTGCGCGTAAGTGCATGTTGCCCTCGATCGTCTCTGCGAGACAATCCTCGATCAAAGACTTGATTTTGCCGGTCGGCGGCATGAGGCTCCTGAGAGGCGCTGCCCCTCGGCTCAAACGGTCGTGCGATACCGCAGGTAGGACAGACAGGCCGTCGCTATTCTTCGCGACAACAAGCGGCTCGCGCGCCGCGCTGTTACATCTGGATCTATCTTCGGAGGAGCAGACAGACCTCTTGGGGTGCTGCTTGAGGCAGATCAAATACTCTCGGTGCGAATGGCAGAATAGTGGATAAGCGAACCACGGGAAGAGAGGGGCATGCCTTCATTTAATGTTCGGTTTATTAAGACCGTTTGTGACGATACTGGCGGCGAGCATCGTGCGTGCCAGGCAGCATTCAAGGTCGATGCCGCCTCCCTGAGTGCTGCTGCTCAGCAGGCGGAGACTGATTTTTGCAAGCAAAAGAGTGTCCGCGAGTGGACAATCTTCGCCGATGTGTTGGAGCTTCGAACCCCACCTGCATTAGCTAATCCGTCCACATCAGCCTTTCGAGCATCCCGCCAGGACGAGCTCTCATGAGCAAGCAAGGGTTTCGCACTTCCTGAATGTTCCACGGAAGCGGGACTTCTTCAGCGCCGAACAAGGCTCGTAGTTCACGGGCGCGAGGTTCACCGGCGTGCTCGCCTGTCATGGCATCGCCACCAGAATGGACGGCTTGCTTGCCCGGCGCGACAACGTGCTCGTCGAGCATGCCTATGAGACTGTGTCCGACGCCCGCGTCTCGATCGGACGATACCTCGCCTTCTACAATGGCCGGCGTCCGCCTTCGAGCCTTGGCGGCGGCGCTCCGGATCAAGCTTACTTCCGGCCGCTGCCATTCCGTGCGGTAGCCTTACTATGGCAGACGCTCCACTTACACAATCGGCACAGATCGGCAGTCGGTCTATGGAATCTGAAGGCACGGCCAATATGGGGTAAGCGTGACCTTAAATTCGGTACGACGAGTGGTCGAGATTGAAGGAAGTCGTGGTGGGTGCGGCCACCAATCATGCGGCTCACGATCGCGAACTCTCTTGCGATCTATTCCTTTATATCAATCTTAAGCTTCGCTCGGCGTGGTATTATCCGCGTTCTCGTCGGCGGCAGCAGCTACGCAAGCTGGTGCACGGGTCCGCCACCGGATCAAGAACCGCTATCTCGACGAACTGAACGAGGACGTCGAAGGAATTGTGTGAACACGTTGCGGGAGCTTAACGCGACCGTGCATCGACCGATGACTTTTTGCTCGTGCGGTCTTGCGAGGTGACCGATTGCTTGCCAGAAGCAATGCGCAACTGATAGTCGCGCCCGAACCACTCAAAAGTAATTCCCCAGCTTACGAGGATGACGATCTGCTGTTGTCCAGTCTTTACATAGATATCAACGTCCTTTCGGTCTCTCCTGACGTCGTTTTGGTAAACGACGCCTGCCCCGAACTGGCCCGGATCCTGGAACATAGTCGCGTTCAGGTCGTCCCGGCTCGGCACCGCCATAGGTGGATCTTTATCGGGGGCGCCATTGCTTTACTCTCGACACGGCCCGCGAAGACGGGTCGAAGGATTACTTCAACTAGTATCGGCGATAAACGTAATCGTCTGCTTCCCAAGGCGGCGGCTGGTAAACCCATTGCTTTGGGAGCCTGAAAGCTGGGGAGGATGTGCTCGCTAGGACTGGTCAAGGTTATGCCGCATCAACTAGTTGCCAGAACCCAAAACTTGGAGCGTAGGCTCCGCAGAGCCGCAAAGCAGCTGAGTCAACTAGATGTACTCTCGCCACGTTTCAGTCCGACGATCGTCGAGTGCGCCTCTCAGCGGACCGCAAGTTGGGGCGTGAACACGCCCACATCTTGCGGGACCATCGTGCCCGTGACGGTCTTGACGTATCAGGACGGGAGCTTTCGAATGTCATTTGGTCGTCCAGTGACTTTAAGGGAGACTGTTGCTTCGATGTCACCAAACCGATGAACGGTCGATCTACGCTCGTGCGACAAGAGACACCACATGTTCGATATCTATTTGAACCGAAGACACGATCTTTTGGTCGTCCCGACAGGCTTTGGAATCCCCGCGGGATTAGACGGCAATTGGAGGAGAAAGAAGCGGGCGTTTCGTTCCGTGAGCGACGTCATTCGTCAAGATGTACAACAGCTTGGTTACCACCAACGTCGTTTGATCTCGTACCGGTCCAAGCGGCAGTTGAGACCTCGTCACACTCCTAGTCAACGCAGCTATCTGATGCTGAACCGTTCTTCGGAAACTTCGGGCAGGATGTGGCCGATGCCGTAGAAAGCGTTGCTTACCGCGGCGACAGCAGGCGGGTGTCGCGCATTGGGCTTAAGGAGGAAACTTTCTTTTGAAAGCGGGGCACGCCTCTGGAGCTTACCGCAAAATAGGCGTTATCGGGCTCTTGCATGAGTCAATGGCGTGCGCGTGAGTTTTCAGCTGTCTATACTGAAGATACTTGCCGGCCAGCCGCACGACCGGGCGAGCATCGAAGTCGTTAAGCAGCATTGGATATCTGTATAGCAGCGGCCCGGAGTGGCCGGCTCGTATGAAGCGCATCGCAGGCCGCGCGCCCCAACTCGGTATTTTCGGCCAAAGCTGATGCGGGAGGCCGGATGCTGGATGCTCACCGAGGAGGGAAGGGAATATCTTGAGACGCTCGAACAGTTAGATCGGCGTAGTGTGCAGGCGTAGGTTGAGCGAGAGACCGCGCAACAGCCGAAAGCCGAGCAACCGCCCCTTTGACTTCGCAGCTGGGAACGAACGCGGGCAGAAAGCGCCCCACGGCAAGCGATTGAGCCCACGTAAATTGCTGCCGGGGTGACCGCCAGCCGCTCAACCCCTTGCTGATCGTGATGTACTCAACTAGATCTCGAAGTTCACATTTGAAACAGTGGCGTTGTAATGGGTATTGCGAAGTTGTTCAACGCGGCTAGGGATACTGGCTTGATTTAAACCTGAGGGATGGAGAATCTGGCCTCTTCATGCACATCAGCGTGGTCGAGACGGTCGACTAAACTGATCTCGCGCTTGGCTTACTCATTCCACGCGTTTGGAAGGCATGACGAAGTTATACCCTGGCGCAACTCCTATCATATTGTCTGTTTTTTGCGGTCGTCGTGCTGTGAAAACTATGCTACAAGCCGCTCCTCTCAAAAGGAGCATTCATCGTGAAGAAAGCAACCAAGAAACGCGTTAAGCGGCGCGAATGGACGAGGGCAGATATCAAGGAGCTCAAAGTCCATTCGAAGGCCCGAACCCCGGTCATAAAAATAGCAAAGATGACCAAACGCAGCGTCGGCGCGCTCCGCCAGAAGGCCTTGCATCTTGGAATCGGACTCGGACATCAGCGGTAGTTTTGAGCAGCGCTGGTACTGGCGCGGTAGGGCGGCTCCCTGGGGGCCGCCCTCAGTACCCGTAGAAATTTTGTCGGAAATTAGCTTTGCGGATCCGCGCTGAGAAGAGTGTTTGGATGGTGTTTCGCTGTCGCGGTAGGAGCTCCAGCATCTTCTCATCATTGATGGACTTTCTTAGGCGTGGTCTCAACGGTTGTGACAAATCGGCAGTGAAGACATTGTCTTGGTGATGGCCCTGTCAAGGATCTCTCACATGAACGGCCGATCCAGTGTGTTGACCGACCAACGGCGGCGCTCCCTGGAGGTAGCGTCTGGATCGCTCCCGCGCTGAGAAGACCTGCGTCCTGCCATGTGTGAATGTCCGCGATATGGTCTGCTTCTTTGCAGCACTGCGCTCATATGCCGAAATTGTTTGTGTCTGCCGAGCCTCAGCGAGGTGCATGTCGCAGTTACCTCTTCAATGCCTCAGCGCATGCATCTTCTATACGTATCAACCTTCCATGTGCCGCGCGCGGTCTTTAACAAACGTCCGTATAGTTCTTTTCAACCTTCCCATATTCGCAGTCAATCTTCGTGCAATTGAGCTGTTGCTTGATTTCGTTTTATCGGTCGAGCAATCGGGGAAGCGATTGCAGTTATCGTTCTGTGATCCCGCCCGATCGGACTGAACGGGTCTCAAGTCATGAGTGGCAGACAAAATTCTTGTCCTTTCGACTCCTTGTACGCAAGCGGTTGCTCCCATGTGATCCGGCGGCCGGCTTTGTTTCGCCCAATCGAGCTAGCGCCGACAGATGGCGCTTGCCGAGAACGAGTGTCTGAATGATGAGCGGACGTCTTGGTCGTTCACCTGAGGTGTGCTTTCTCCTTGGTCTTCCACGATCCGGGACCACACTCCTGGCACATTTGCTGCAGCGCCATCCAGACATTGTGGCGCCGCCTGAACCCTGGTTAATGCTGGCGCTTGAAGCATTTGGCAACGTGGATCGGCGCCATCCGGCCGGCAGCTCACTAATTGAGGCCGCGACCTCCGAATTCTTGGGACGGATAGATCGCACGATCGTTAGCCGCGCTTTTGCAGATGCAGCATACGATCAATATCTGGCAGAAGCGGGCAAGCGAATCATCATAGATAAGACGCCACGCTACTGGACCGTCCTTGACTTTGTTGAATCCGTCTATCCGGAAGCGCCACATGTCCTTCTGATGCGCAATCCCTACGCGATCGCCGCTTCACTGAAATCGACGTGGGGCATCCCACTGCGGGCAGAAAGCGCGCAGCCGGTCAGCGTATCCAGTCTCGCTGATCTCATGCTTCGACTGCCCGATGGCATAATATCTTCACTGGCCGATTTGGTTTTGGGTCTTCCCAGGCTCGCCGCGCAACGTACTCGCCCGCAGACTCATTTGGTGCAATACGAACTGCTCGTGGCGCACCCGGACGATGAAATCCAGCGTCTACTGACAGCGCTCGGCTGTGATCCAGGAGGCGTCGCATCGGCGAGCATGGGACGAGCAGATTATCTTCAGTCCAGCAGTTTTGGAGACCGAAAAATCCTGGAACGAAACACCATCGACGAAAGCTCTGTCAAATCATGGCAATCTCAATTGAGCGTCGAAGAGATGCAAACCGTGACCGATCTGGTCGGTGCCGAGCTTTTGGTAGAACTCGGATATGAGCAGGAACTGCTGCATGCCCAGAAAGCCGGAGTTCTGGACACGGGACGGGAAGTAACCGAACTTTATCGTCGGATATTCCGAACCTGGTGGGATTTGCGAAGTGCCAAGGCGGGGGGACTGTCTAGATCTCATGCTGGAGAATCGGTCCAAAATGCTTGGAACATTTCGGAGAACCGGGACGTGGCTATCGAGATGTTGCGAGGCGAGGTCGCGCGGCTTGAGCAGATCCTCAGGATCTCCTCAGGACTCTGAATGCTTGTGATCAAGCGACGCTGGTTGATTTAGCCAAGATCCTTAACCGGCACGCTGATCTCCCGATCAGGTGTGCCGCACGCGCCGGCCGTACGAGCGGCAGAATGCGATATGCTGCCGCGTCCGAAGTGTGCTGTCGAACGGGGCTTGTCGCCATGCGCCTTGGCCGGCCGTTTCTGCCGCGGATATTCCCCGCTCTAGGCTGGAGCCATAGAGCGGCGAAGAACAGAGATCCTGCACCGAAAACAAGATATATGCTGCCAAAACATCTGCACCGTCTCGAAGCTGAGTCGATTGAAATCATGCGTGATGTGGTCGCCGAGTTCAAAAGGCCCGTCATGCTTTACTCCATCGGAAAAGATTCAAGCGTTTTGCTACACCTTGCGATCAAGGCGTTCTATCCGGCAAAAATACCTTTCCCGCTGCTTCACGTCGATACGACGTGGAAGTTCCGCGAGATGATCAGCTTCCGAGACGCGACAGCCAGCCGGCTCGGCCTCGACCTGATTGTCCATGTCAACAAGGACGGCAGCGCGCGTGGGATCAATCCGATCAAGTCCGGCTCCGCCCTCCATACCCAGGTGATGAAAACGGACGCGCTGAAACAGGCGCTCGACCTCCACGGATTCGATGCCGCCTTTGGCGGAGCCCGGCGCGATGAGGAAAGGAGTCGGGCAAAAGAACGGATACTCTCCTTCCGTTCGGCCGGACATGTATGGGACCCCCGTAATCAACGGCCGGAGCTCTGGAGCCTGTTCAACACACGGGTTCGCGAGGGCGAAACCATGCGCGTGTTTGCGATGTCAAACTGGACCGAGCTCGAGGTGTGGGAATACATCATGATCGAGAAAATTCCGGTCGTTCCGCTCTACTTCGCAAAACGAAGACCGATAGTGCATCGAAATGGTGCGATGATCATGGTTGACGACGAGCGATTGCCGCTTAACTGCGACGAGACGCCGGAAATGCGGATGATCCGCTTTCGCACCCTTGGATGTTATCCTTTGAGCGGGGCTATCGAATCCGATGCGACGACGATCGAAGATATCGTCGCAGAAATGCAGACCGCGACGGTGTCTGAGCGCCAGGGGCGCCTAATTGACACCGATGAAGCCGCTTCAATGGAGAAGAAGAAGCGGGAAGGCTACTTTTGATGTTTACAAAGCCGACAATGGAACCGGTTCCGGCGCGAACGAAGGATCAGCTGCGATTCATCACATGTGGCTCGGTGGACGACGGAAAATCGACGCTGATCGGCCGATTACTGCACGACAGCAAGATGATCTACCGCGATCAGATCATGGCGCTGGAACGCGACAGCATCAAGTACGGTAGCACCGGGGATAACATCGACTTCGCGCTGCTTGTGGACGGCCTCGAGGCCGAACGGGAGCAGGGCATTACGATCGATGTTGCCTACCGCTTCTTCACTACGCCGCGGCGCTCCTTCATGGTGGCCGACACTCCCGGCCACGAGCAGTATACCCGCAATATGGCTACTGGCGCCTCGCAAGCCCAGCTCGCCATTATCCTGATCGATGCCCGCAAAGGCGTGATGGTTCAGACGCGCCGCCACTCCTTTATCTGTGCGCTTCTCGGTATTCGTCATATCGTGCTGGCAGTGAACAAGATCGATCTTGTCGCATACGACAAGGAGTGCTTCGATCGGATCGCGCGCGACTATATGGCCTTTGCCGCCGGTCTCGGCTTCACCTCGATCGTCGCGATCCCGATCTCGGCCCGCTACGGGGATAACGTCGTAGACCGCTCCGCGTGTGCCAACTGGTATCGTGGTCCCTGCCTGCTTGAATATTTGGAGAGCATTGACATCCAGTCCGGCACCGCAAGCCAGGCTTTCCGCTTTCCGGTACAATGGGTGAACCGGCCAAATCCGGATTTTCGAGGCTATGCCGGGACGGTGGCTTCCGGGAGGATCTCGGCGGGGGATGAGATCATTGTCGCCACGTCGGGACGGACCACGCGCGTCAAGCGGATCGTGACCCACGGTGGCGACCTTGTCGGCGCCGAAGCCGGGGATGCGGTGACCATTACACTGGAAGACGAAATTGATATCGGCCGTGGCGACATTCTGTCCCGACCGGACGATCAACCGAAGGTCGCCGACCTGTTCGCTGCTTATGTGATTTGGATGGACGAGGAGCCGCTCGCTCCCGGACGCAATTACATCCTGCGGATCGGATCGCAGACGATTTCCGGCAGCATTACCGACATTCGGCACCGGATCGACGTCAACACTTGTGAGCATCTGGCCGCCGGGATGGTTTCGTTGAACGAGATCGCCTTCTGTAATGTTGCGACCACCATGCCCGCAGTATTCGATGCTTACGACGTCAATCGGAAGACCGGATCATTCATCTTCATCGATCGTTACACCAATCGTACGGCCGGGGCCGGCATGATTGCCTTTCCGCTACGGCAGACCGCCAATATTGCTAGGCAAGCCCTATCCGTGGATAGGAGGGAGCGTGCCGCGCTCAAGAATCAGAAGCCTTGCGTCATTTGGTTCACCGGCCTGTCCGGCGCGGGAAAGTCGGCGATTGCGAATTTGGTTGATCAAAAGCTGTTTGCGAGGTCGCGGCATACAATGCTGCTGGATGGCGACAACCTCCGACATGGCTTAAGCGCCGATCTGGGCTTCTCGGAGGCGGACCGCGTGGAGAACATTCGGCGTGTCGGTGAAGTTGCCAAGTTGATGGCGGACAGCGGCTTGATTGTGATCTGCTCGTTCATCTCGCCGACGAGAGCCGAACGGGATAGGGTGCGCATCCTGGTTGGCAAGGAAGAGTTCATAGAAGTCTTTGTCGATACGCCGATCGAGGAATGCGCGCGGCGAGACCCGAAAGGGCTGTACTCAAAGGCGAAATCAGGCAACATCAAGAACTTCACCGGAATCGACGCGTGCTACGAAGCACCAGAAACACCGGATATTCATCTCAGGACCATGGAGCAGACCCTAGAGCATTCAGCGAAAGCGGTACTGGATGTCTTGATAGCGCGCTCACTTCTTGATGGTTAGATGTGCTCGCGCCACGTCATCAATTCGCACAATATCTGCTGGCGCGGCTCAGGCGATCTGGCTCAGGCGGGGCCTGCGGTCAAACGAAAGGAACAAAATGGTCGCGCCCACTCGTGTACTGCCAGCTTTCGGTTATGTGCTCGAAGTGGATGGTCAATTCAAAACCAAGTACGCGAGCAAAGATGGAGCATGGTCAGAAGCGGTGGCGCTCAAGAGAGGCCGTCCCATGCTGCAGATCAGAATCTACGTTGCGTTGAGAAAGACCAGAGAGGAAGTCCGACTTCCACTAGGTTGAGGGTTTGCTTGGCGCTTCTTGCTGCGCGTGCGGCCAAGGACACGCCGAGCTGCCTTTAAAGCCGAGCCGGGGCCGGGACTCGGCCGGCTTTAATCGCCCACACAGTACGAAGCTCGGGCCGCGGTTTTACGGGGCTGGCTATCCGGCGAGCCTGGGCTTACTCCAGGAATATTGACCAATCTGAAGCGAGCAATCGGTCGCGATCCATCCTGTCGTGGCCTATAGTAACGTCCGGCAAGCTTGCTTCCTTTTGGCCGCCGCTCGTAGGCGAACACCGTCGGCGTACGCCCAGTCACCTTCGCGTCGCGAGGCAACGCTGCCGCGAACATTAGCCGTCCTGCGCTACGGAGCTCCGTCCCGTGTTTGCGTCATGCTCCAGTCCGCCTTCCATCCTTGCTTGCCATGAAGGCGGCCATTGAGGCGGCCGAAAAGGAAACGGAGCTCATCGCTGGCCAAGCGACAAAGAATGATCTCTCGATGAGCCGCTCTGGTCAGCCATCGACGTGCTCGACCGCACTGTAGACCGCGTAGAACGCGAGTGCACATCAACGAGCGGGCCCCGGAGGAGTCAAAGCGAGCAGAACGGCTCGGAAGTGACTATCGTCGAACCAGAGTACCTCATGGGCGAGGTACTTGTGCTGGTGATGCGTGGCTCGCCGGCTCGGGCGTTTGAACCGCCGTAAATCACCGTACCTTCACCGTCGCCATGATCGCTCGGTGAGATGTCTCGCGGCGAGCGGCGTGTAGTAGCAAACAATGGATGCTGACGACCTAGCGATCGATTTGAAAGATGGACACGCGCCACTGGACGTGAGCCGCATCGGCATTGGCCGGACGAGATCAAGGCGCAGATCGTTTCGGAGAGCCTTCGGCCCGGAGCGTTGTTGAATCAAGTCGCAGAGCGCTACGGCCTGAATCCGAACCACCTTTCCACCTGGCGGACGATGGCGCGGCAGGGCAAGCTAGTTCTGCCACCACCCGAGGACGCGGCGGAGTTCGCAGCGGTCAACGTCGAGCCCCCCATTTCGGAGCCGCCGCTCAAGAAAGCCAACCGCCCCGAGATTCTCTTCGGCTCTGTGACGATCCGTCTGGAAGAAGACGCATCTGCCGCCCGGATCGCCTCTATCGCGCTTGCATGCGCAGGTTCCTCATGATCTTTCCATCAAACCGCGTTCGGATCATGGTGGCGACCAAGCCCGTCGATTTCCGCAAGGGTCACGACGGATTAGCGGCGCTGGTAAAGAACGAGCTGCACAAGGAACCGTTCACAGGAACGGTCTTCGTATTCCGATCCCGCAAAGCGGACCGCCTGAAGCTGATCTACTGGGATGGCAGCGGTCTGGTGATGGCCTACAAGCGGCTGGAGGAGCACACGTTCACTTGGCCAGATATTAGGGACGGTCTGATGACCCTTGGGCATGCCGAGTTCGAGGCGCTGTTTGCGGATCTCGACTGGCGTCAGGTTCGTACCGTTGAGGCAAGAGCACCGACCGCAATCGAATAGGTGCGGCACGATGACTCGGGCGACAAATCCGGGCGGCGAACAGAGGTAGAGTTTGATTAACTTCCGGCATGTTGGACGCCGCCGATTGCCGGACGATATTGCTGCCTTGAAGGCGATGCTGCTCGCAGCTCAAGCGCGTGAAGTCCGCAAGGATGATCGGATCGGACGGCTAGAGAAGCTGGTCGCCGCCTTCAGGCAGGCTGCCTTTGGGCGCAAGTCCGAGAAGTCTGATCCCGAGCAATTCGATCTCGCATTGGAAGACCTGGAAACCGCCATAGCGGCCATCCATGCCGAAGATGAAGCCGATAGCCCCTCGGGCAAACCGAGCCGCAAATCTCGCGCCGCCAATCGTGGCTCTCTTCCCGCCCACCTTCCTCGTGTCGAAGAGATCATCCAGCCGGAGAGCTTGATCTGCAACTGTGGCGGTGGCCTGCATTGCATAGGGGAGGACGTATCCGAGCGGCTGGATGTCATCCCTGCGCAGTTCCGTGTCATCGTTACTCATCGTCCAAAATACGCCTGCCGTGCCTGTACCGACGGCGTAGCGCAGGCTCCAGCACCTGCACGATTGATCCATGCAGGACTGCCGACCGAGGCGACCATCGCGCATGTGCTGGTGTCCAAGTATGCCGATCATCTGCCGCTCTACCGCCAGGCCCAGATCATGAGCCGCCAGGGGATTGATCTCGACCGCTCAACACTCGCCGACTGGGTTGGTCGGGCAGCTTTCGAACTGCGTCCGGTTTTCGATGCCTTGCTTGCGGACCTGAAGCGGTCAACGAAGCTCTTCATGGACGAGACCCGTGCGCCGGTGCTTGATCCAGGTTCTCGTAAAACGAAGACATGATACTTCTGGGCGCTGGCCCGTGATGATCGACCGTGGGACGGAGGTGCGCCGCCGGGGGTAGCCTTCACCTATGCACCCGGTCGCGGCGGGCTACAAGCCGAGCGGATATTGCGACGATTTACGGGCATCCTTCAGGTAAATGGTTATGCCGGACATAATCGGCTGATCGCGCCGGATCGTGTTGGGCCGAACATCCAACTTGCCTATTGTTGGGCGCATGCTCGTCGTAAACTGGTCGAGATCACTCGCACCGGATCAGCGCCGATTGCCGACGAAGGCTTGAAGCGGATTGGTGAACTCTATCATCGAGGCAGAACTGCGCGGTTCCGCACAAGCTCGACTCGCCGGGCGGCAGGAACGATCAGCGCCGCTAATCGCGGACATGAGGGTTTGGCTGACGCATCATCGCGCCCGTGTCGCGGGCAAGTCGCCGCTCGGCGAGGTGCGTTGGCCTATATCGCCAAATACTGGGATGGCCTTTGCGTCTTCCTGACTGACGGCCGGATCGAGATCGACAACAATACGGTTGAGCGCACCATCAGGCCGATTGCGTTGAACCGGAAGAATGCCCTCTTCGCCCGACACGATGCAGGAGCGGAGAACTGGGCGACGATCGCCTCACTCATCGAAACGTGCAAACTCAATGCCGTCGATCCGTTCGCCTACCTGTCCTCCACACTCACCGCCATCGTAAACGGGCACAGGCAGATGCATATCGACGTGCTGATGCCGTGGAACTATTCGCGGCGGACAAATGGCTAACGTTTGCAGGAATGCCCTGATCGAACGAGCAGTCACCTGCTGAACTGTGATAGCTGTTCGACAATAAGCACGATTGCGATAGTGATCATCGCGACACCGGAAGCTTGTGCGACCAGCCGAGCAATGCGTGGTCTGGTTCGAAGGACAGCACGTGAAGTGGCCGACACTGCTGTGTAAATCACGGCACAATTGGTTATGTGAACTACGCCCAGCAAGGCGATTTGTTCCGATATCGGCCACGTAGACAGACGACTGGTGAACTGCGGTAGGATGGCCAGGAAGAGCAGCAGCGCTTTAGGGTTGATGCCGCTGATACCAAAGCCGCGCGTCAGCCACTGATACCAACTTCCTGTCTGCTGTTGGCCTGCTTCCGGAAGGGGCGGGCTCCGTGAAACCGCAAGCCCAAGATAGAACAAGTAGGCCGCGCCGATCAGTGTAAGCCCAGTTAGGACAGACGGCACGCTGGCGACGATGGCTCCCACCCCCGGCTACTACTGTCGTGATTGCTACGTACCCCAGCAACATTCCAGTCACGGCAGGCACTATCGCACGAGTCCTTCATGCCTGCCGATATCGCGTAAGCCCAATCGGCTCCTGGTGTCAGGACAAGTGACAGCGACAAAGCCCAAAAGGCGGCGACCAAACCGATTTCCATCTCATGCACCTCTGATTGCGAGATGCGGATTTTTACGGCGTCGCTGGCGAAATGTGCTCCCAATTTATTGCAATGAACGAGCGATATGAGGCATATTCTCTCGCATGGACGCAATTGACCGCAAGATACTTGCTATTCTTCAGCGCGAAGGCCGCATTTCTGCTGCCGACTTAGCGGAGCGCGTCGGTTTAAGCCTTTCGCCATGCCATCGTCGGTTGAGAGCGCTGGAAGAAGCCGGAGTGATAACGGATTACAGAGCCTCCGTAGAGCCATCGAAGCTGGGCCTTGGGTTTGCGGCTATTGTTTATGCGACTCTTCGCGAGGGGAGCAGAGAAAACGTGTTGGCGTTCGAGAAGGCGCTGCTCGGGGTGCCGAGATAGTCCAAGCCCAGCGACTCTTCGGTGAGCCTGATTACATGCTTCACGTCGTCAGCAAGGACCTAGCTACATTCCAAAGACTGTACGACGACAGCCTTCTCGCCCTGCCACACGTCATGCGCCTCAATTCGACGTTGGTGATGAAAAGTGTAATCCCGAGCCGACCATTCCCGATCTGATCTCAGGTGGGAGGAAAACACCGCTTACGATTCAACCGCGATGTGAATCCTCTGTCTTCTGCTGCTTACGTCAGCTTGTCGCCGCCAAATGGGAGTACGTCAGAAAAATTTACGTGAGAAAATGCCCGGAGAGGGTTGAACCGCCCGTAACGTCAAGTTGTACGATCTCCGAAATGGACAGTCATCAGCGTCCCAGATCCTCCAACTAGCGACGGAGTGCAAATGTATCAAGTCCAAAGCAACGCATTAGACTCCCGCTGCGAACCACGATCATCGAGTGTGTCAGGCATTGATAATCCGGGCACGTCGACTCCTGGCTGCATCGCCTTGCTAGCGTAAAGCGTGCCTGACCGGACAGGCTCACACATAAATCGACGGCCGATTGGCGCTTCATGGCTGCAAGAGGGCGACCGCGCTCAAGCTTGCACATACGTGACAGTGGAGGAGAGCGTACGTCGGCGCCAGTTGCGCCGACTGCTTAGTGCCAAAGGCTATTTGGGAGGTCTGAAGGGCGTCAATGAGGAGCTTTGTGAAACATCGCTCTCGCATCCGCGATGAGATATGGAGGTTGTCATCCGACAGCCTTTTCGGGCGCGCCGACGCGAAACGCGTCCGCGATACATGTCGCTTCATTCGAAGCTGTTGATGAGGAATGGGACGCGCGCCACGGCGCTCCCTGGTGTGCGTACTCCAGGTCATCGACCAATACAATGTTAGGAGGAATGGTTTGACAAGACAGCGGTCTTTGCTGACGCCTGGTCCATTATCGTTATCGCTGGCGGTCAGGAGCCAGATGCAGCTTGATCTAGCGTCTCGCGATGACGAGTTCAAGGAGGTGACCGCCTGCATGAGGCGGCTGATGCTCGACTTGCTGGGAAACGCTGAGGAATATTCGGTGGTGCCTATTCAAGGAGGTGGCTCCTTTGCAATGGAGGCGGCCCTCTCTTCATTTGTGTCCCGAGTCCACAGGCCGCTCGTTTGCGTAAACGGCATCTATGGCGAGCGCATTCTACAAATTTTGCGGTTGTGGGGTGTCGAAGCACTGAAGCTTGTCAAGCGCGCGACCGATCCGTTGGATCCGGAAGAGATCGGCGAGTATCTGAGCCGAAATCCCGGCGTTACGCACCTGTGTTTCGTGCATTGTGAGACGACAACCGGAATCGTCAATCCGCTGCACGAGATCGTGGAGGTGGCGAGGCGACGTGGCGTAAAGACCATCATCGATGCGATGAGTTCCTTCGGCGCCCTCAATATCGATCTGAGCCAGCGTGGACCTGACGTACTGGTCACATCGAGCAACAAGTGCATAGAAGGGCCGCCGGGAGTAGCGTTTGTCACCGCCTCGCGCGAGCTACTGGAGAATGCGACTCAAGAACCGAGATCGTTTGTGCTCGATGTGAGAGATCAATGGCGCTCGCTCGAGCGCACGGGTGAGTGGCGGTCGACCCCTCCAACCCACGTCGTTCAGGCAACGGCAATGGCTTTGAAGATTCTGCACGAGGAAGGCATCGATGCCAGGCGCTTCAGGTACGAGAAGGTCAGAGACGACCTCATCAAGGAACTCGAAGGGATAGTGGCTCCGCTGTTGTCCCCCGAGTTGCAGTCACCGGTCTGTGTTGCGTTCAGTGCGCCGCCCGGAATAGTGGACCAGCCAGGGTTCGATGGGCTGTATCGCCACTTGGCGGCCCACAATCTTTACGTCTACTCGAAGCTGCATCTTGCGACGCGGAGCTTTCGGGTCGGTTGCATTGGGGAAATCCAATCCAGCTGGATTGAGAAATTGGGATGCGCCTTTCGTACATATTTCCGCTCCGGTCCGGCTCGGTCAGCAAGGCCGGCGTCGGGCCAAGAGGCATATGGGGCGCGCGTAAAGATGCCGGCTCAAGCAGCTGGGGAGCGGCAGCTGCGGCTTTCCGCCGAGACTGCTGTTCTGCATGCGGGCTATCGACGCGACCCGGTGACAAAAGCCGTCGCAGTGCCGATTTACCAGAATACAGCTTATGAACTCGATGGCGATCTAAATCACATCGCTGACGTCTACAACGTCAAGGCGGATGGGTTCACCTACACGAGGATTATCAATCCGACGACCCGCGCGCTGGAGAAGCGCTACGCGGCCGTCGACATGGGCAGCGACTCGCTCGCCGTTGCGTCAGGTCAAGCGGCGACGTTCCTTGCGATCATCAACCTTTCAAGTGGCCAAGTAGGGGACAATATCGTTGCCTCTCCGTATCTATATGGCAATACCTGGAACCTGCTCCACAACACCTTAAAGCGTTTGGGAATCAGCGTGAGGACAGCGGATCCCCGGAGGCCTGAGACGTTCGAACGGGCCATTGATGATCGCACGATTTGCCTGTTCGGAGAGGTAATTTCGAACCCCTGTCTGATTCCGCTCCCCGTCAAACAGCTGGCGGAAATCGGCCGAAGGTACGGCGTGCCTCTGGTCGTAGACAATACGACGACGCCGCTGGTATGTCGGCCGTCAGACCTGGGCGCTGCAGTTACGACGTACTCTGCAACAAAATATATATCCGGTCATGGCACGACGCTCGGCGGACTAATCGTTGACAGCGGCAAATTTAGCTATCGGGGAGCCTCCCGCTTTCCCTTGTTCAACGGTCCCGACGAAGCGCATGGCGGAATTGTCTGGCACAACGCTGTGCGCGATGTCGATGATCTAGGAAAGAGCGAGTTTCTCCTCAAGGCTCGCATGACCTGGTTGCGTGATACGGGTGCAGCCATCGCCCCGTTTGCGAGCTTTCAACTGATCCAAGGGCTTGAAACGCTGCCGCTTCGCATGAAGCAGCACTGCGCGAATGCCAGGATCGTCGCCGGCGTTCTAAAGGAGCATCCTAAAGTGCGTCGCGTCTTCTACCCGGGGCTCTTTGAGGGCGCTGATCGGGAAGTCGTCGATCAGACACTCAACACCGCATACGGACATGGGGCGATGGTCATGTTCGAAGTGGAAGACGAAATGGCCGGGCGCAAGTTCATCCAGAACGTTGACTTGATGTATCACGTTTCCAATGTGGGAGATGCCCGCACGCTCGTGACTCATCCTGTCTCGACGACCCACACCACTGTCCCGCGGGAAAAGCGCGAAGCCGCCGGCATATTTGGGGGCTCAATCCGGCTTTGTGTCGGCATCGAAGATGTTAACGACATCTTGCGCGATCTGGACAAGGCGCTTTCCGCAATCTGACAACCTGCAAGGCGATCAGGAAGAGGCTCTCATGAATCAGGCAGACGCTTGGAAACTGAGGTCATCACGCTATGAGGCCGTTCAATTCAGTCGGGAGATCAATAAGCAGCTTTCGGAGCTAAGGCCGGACAACATCACGGGGGCTGCCTACATTGCGAAAGATTACGCTGTCATCACAGCGTGCACGCTTGCGACCGTGTCTGTCTCGTGGTGGTTCTACCCGCTGGCCGTTCTCCTGATCGGTGCCTATCAACGCGGATTGACAACCATCGCTCACGATGCGGCTCACCGCACGCTCGCGAAGAATACGACCTGGAATTATGTCCTGGGCATTCTGTTCGCTTCCTATCCCTTGTTCCAACGCCACTGGGCCTACCGGATCTCACATGTCTACTTGCATCATCCCTATCTCGGCGACCCGGACAAGGATCCCGACCTGAAGTTTTTCCTGGCCAGCGGCGTCTACGATGTGCAGCCTCCAGAGAGATACGCTTTCAACATCATTTGGAAGCCGATCTTCGGCGGCGCGACAGTAGCGTATCTGAAGTATCTTTGGACTAATCGATTTTCGATCGAAGAGACCGAAGATCAGAGCCGCTCAGGCATACTTGTCGACAGGTATGGCTTCTATCTGTTCTGGTTCAGCATCCTGGCCGGGTCATATGCTCTTGGTCTGCTCCATATCGTCGTCCTGTTTTGGATCGTGCCCTATCTCACCACGTTTCAGGTCCTCGGCTGGTTTATCGAACTCGCTGAGCACTCACCCATGTGCGAAACAGAGACGCAGAACGTCTATCTCACCAGGAATCGGAAAGGAAGCTTCCTCGAACGAGCCATCCTGGGACAGAATCTGGATGAGTACCACCTTGAGCATCACCTTTCACCCGGCATCCCGTTTTGGCTGTTGCGCAAGGCTCAGAAAATCCGAATGCAGGATCCGAACTACGCGAAGGTCGCCGCCACCTGGGGCGGGCTCTTTGTCAAGGGACCTCAAGGTCAGCCTAGCGTCATAACTCAGTTGAAAGAGCGAAATCGACGGCTGTATGAGCAGTCCGTTGCCGGTGTTCGCACGCGAGGCAAGGTGGCGTGAGGTTGCAACAGCCCGAGCCCACCCAAGCCGTTGTCGGCGTCACTTCGAACCGTCTTCTGGTCGATGGTGTGCATCGCGACTGGTTACGGCGCAAGTACGTGCAGGCACTCCATCGGCATGCGGGAGTGGCTTGCGTCGTATTGCCGACCGTCGACGCGGAAGATGCCGGGGACGAAGTCGCCCCGGCCATCATGCGCCGGCTCGACGGCCTGGTCTTGACAGGCGATGAATCGAACGTGGACCCCGCAGTCCTGTCAGCGCCCGCGTCCTTTGCGGATCCTGATCGGCAGGATGTTGAGCCTGGGATCCTTGACCGTCCCCGGGACAGGCTCTCTGCCGTGGCCATAGAGAGCGCCATCGCCCTCGGAATGCCTATTCTGGGTATCTGCCGTGGGCTTCAGGAACTCAACGTCTATTTCGGCGGAACACTCCGCCCATCGCTTGCGGAGTGGAGCCGAGAAAGCGGCGCCATGCATGCCGAGAAGCCAGATCGTCCCAGGGACCGTCAATACGATGCCGCGCACCCCGTCAGGATATCATCCGATGGCGCACTCTTTCCAATCGCGCGGATGATCGAAACGCAAGTCAACTCGCTGCACAATCAAGGCATCGAGGCGCTTGCCCCAGCGCTGAGGAGCGAGGCGTGGGCGCCTGACGGTCTGGTCGAGGCAGCTTCAGTGATTGGCGCTCCGACGCTGCAAATCGGTGTGCAATGGCACCCCGAATGGCACGTCTCAACCGACCTCCTCAGCAAGCAACTGTTCAAAGCATTTGGAGAGGCGTGTGTTGGGTACTGCCGAACTAAGAAGGGCTAGAGGCAGATCGTGATGTTGCAAACGAAACGTGGCTCGCGCGAGCCGAAAGGGCCGTCCTCCGAAACCGACGCGCGCGCCTGGGCTTCCGAGAGCTCCGCCCGGCTTCGCGGGCACAAAAAGGGTGGACGATTGACGAGCGGCTTCGCTCTAGGAGTGTTCTTTGTGGCGCTTTATGTCGTTCTGAGCGCGGCAGGCGAGGTTTATGCGGCATCGTATTTTCAGCAAGCCGATGTGTTCGTGGCGCTCCTGCTGTCGTTCGCTGTGGTTTGTCTGACGTTCAACTTCTTGGCGCGCCACGAGGGAGGCGAAGCAAGAGCCGGAAAATGGTCGCTCCTTGTCTTCGTTGCACTCAACGTCGTGACGGCGATCAGCTGGATCGGACTATTTATAGGACTGAAATACGCTGAACCTGCGATCGTGGTCGCTTTCATGGTGGCGTTGGGGCCCGCCGCAACAGTGTGGTTAAACGCCCTGATCAGGCGCAGGGGCGCCCCGCCAACATCCGATATTGTCGTGAGCGCCGCGATTGCGACGATCGGGACTTACATGATTTGGATCTCGGCCAGCGGCAATGCGGGCGTGGAGTGGGGGGCCCGATCGTCCTTTGGCATCGTCTTGGCCATCGTGGCCGGCCTATCGCTCGCCCTCACAAATATACTTGTCAAGGTGCTGTTCGACCGTGGGTTTTCCGGCCGACAGGTCCTGGCGCATCGCTTTTATGGAACCATTCTCTTGCTGCTGGGGCTGGTCGATCATTCATCTATCGTGCCCGAGATCTCGCAGCATTGGTTTGCGATCGCAGCAATTGGGCCGTCGACGATCGTTTTGCCTTTGCTGTTGATTCAGGAGGGCATTCGCCGCGTAGAGCCCTTCACCGTCAACATGGTCCTGTCCACCGCCCCCATCGTCACCTTCCTGTTCCAGTACTTCGATTCTCGCATCGTGCCTTCGTCACATACGTTCGTTGGAAATGTCCTCATTACGGCTATCGCTGTCAGCAACATCTACTTGCAGTATCGGAGATCCGCATGAAAGAACGTAAATGTGTAGTCGTGGACGCATACTCTACGGGTCGCTACCTTCCCGAAGAATTCAAGCGCTATGGAATTGGGACCGTGCATGTGATGTCGGCCGCACAGATTCCACCTATATTCCAAGCGCATTTCAATGAGGATCTGTACGATGAGGTCATTCGCCCCGGCGAGCGCATGGAGTATGATGACATCGTTGAATATCATCTTCAGGCGCTCCATGGCAGAGAAGTCGAGTTCGTTATCGCCGGCTGCGAGTCTGGAGTTGAACTCGCCGATTCGTTGTCAGAGCGGCTGGGCTTACCTTCAAACGGGACCGCTCTATCGGCTGCTCGGCGTGACAAAGCGCGATTGTCTTGCGCGCTGACCTATGCCGGTGTGCGATCGATCAGACAAGTCGTGTCGGACAATGCTGTAGAGATCGCAAGCTGGAGGCGCGAAGCGAACTTCGACGAGATCGTGATCAAACCTCTGAATAGTACGGGCACCGAGGATGTATTCTTTTGCTCGACAGATTCCGATATTCAGCGTGCTCTAAGCGCGATTGTCGGGAAGACGAACCGTGTCGGAGCATTGAATCGTTTTGCTCTCGGACAGGAAAAAATAAACGGTCAACAATACACAGTAAACGCCATCTCGATCCACGGAGATGCCTTCGTTACGGAGGCCTGGACCTATGACACCGTTCCTATCGAGGGGGCATCATCGGTCTGCTCACTCGAGAGATTGTTGGACGGCAGCGAACCAATCGTTCAGGAGCTCTCCGACTACCTGAAACGTGCGTTGCAGGCACTTCAGATCCTCGAGGGACCGGCTCATGCCGAGATTATTGTCGATCATCGGGGGCCCGTTCTGGTGGACTTCGGGGCGAGGCTTCAAGGGACTATGTCGGCAAAAGCACGAACGATGGCGTTGGGGCATAACCATATCACACTGACCGCTTGGCGCTACGCAGATCCCGAGGGCTTTGGTGAGTACATGAGGATGCGCGGGCCGTACAAGCGGAACGCGCACGCACTCTGTGTCTCCCTGATCTCCGACAGGGGCGGCGTCGTTGCCGGCTACCCGGGACTCCAAGCAATCCGCAAACTCCCGAGCTTTGCGGATGCCATCGCATTCGTTCCAATGGGTGAAGAGCTGGTTCCGACCATCGATTTGGCGTCGACACCAGGCATCGTCTATCTCGTGAATAGCGACATGAATCAGCTTAATGATGACTATCACAAGTTGCGAGCAATGCGAATGGATCAGGTGTTCGAATTGGTGGCGCGGGATAGCCAGTGATGGCAACTGAAGCAACCTTGACCGGAGCGAATCCAGCCCGCGCGGCGATGATCGGCGTAAGCGACTTCGACGGTGTGCTGCGAGGCAAACACCTCTTAGGTGAAGATCTCTCTGGTCAAGACAAAGTCATCAAGTTCTCTGAAGCAGTGCTGGCGTGGGATTGTTCGGATCGGGTCATTCCGATCAGTTTCACGCAGCAGCCGTTATCAGCATTTGGGGATGCTGATCTGCGTATTCTGTCTGCCACCGGCCGTTCGGTGTCTGACGTCGGCAATCAATATCTCTACCTTGCCGAGTTCACAGGCGCACATGAGAACATCTGCCCGCGGGGTGTTCTGCGTAAAGTCCTGAGAAGGGCTGCTGACCTCGGATACAGATGCGCTGTCGGGTTCGAGTTTGAATTCATGTTGTTCAAGGAGAACGCCGATACAATTGAGGATAAGCCGTTCAGCGAATGGGTTCCTTTAACACGGGGCCCGTTCGGCTACTCGATTATGCGCTCCGTTGCTCAACATGAGCTGTTCGATGAGATCTTGGCGCTTTGTGAGAAAGCTAGAATACCTCTCAGCGGACTGCACTTCGAAACCGGACCGGGCGTGGTCGAAGCGTCACTTCGTCATTGTGATGCGTTGGAAGCGGCCGATCGAGCAACCATATTCAAATCGATGATAAAGGCCTGGGCGCAAAGGCGAGGCATGATGGCTACATTTATGGCCAAGGTTTCCGAGGATTGGCCGGGCCAGTCCGGCCATATTCACATTTCGATGTCCTCGGATGGTCAGAATGCGTTTCACGACAGCAATGCGGTCGGCAACTTCTCAAAGCTTATGAGGCAATTCATCGCCGGACAATTAAACTACATGAACGAGTTTTGTGTGCTCGCTGCGCCGAACTTCAATAGCTACAAGAGGTTTGTGCCTGGCTGCTGGGCACCAATCTGTCCAAGCTGGGGAGTTGACAACCGCTCCTGCGCGGTTCGCGCTATCTCGGGAGAGCCATCCGTCCATCGTCTGGAATATCGGCTGGCTGGCGCAGACGTGAACCCCTATCTTGCGCTCGCATGTGCCATTGGTTCCGGAATATTGGGAGTCGAGACAGGTGTGGCACTACCCGCGTCGATCGCCGGCGATGCAAGCGTGGAAATGACTGCGAGACTACCTCAAGGCCTATCAGAGGCAACTTCTCGTTTTGCACAGTCAGCAGCAGCGAACGAGGTTTTCGGCGAAAGGTTTGTTGAAGCATTTTCTTGCTCGCGCCGTTGGGAATGGGACGCCGTTCAAAATCGAGTGACCGACTTTGAACGTCGGAGATACTTCGAGATCATCTAGCTTGTGTTGACAGTTCTATGCCTCATTCCTCTCGCAGCCATGTGAAGGGCGCGTCTCTCGTTAAGAACCGTGGGGAGCTGATGAGATCTGCTGCCAACTGCTCTGTGGCCGCAATTGCGATTGCTTCGGTGCGACGCAGGTAAGATGTGCTCGATTTTTTCAAGAAGGAAGGCAAAAGGGGAATATTTGTCCAGTGGGGCGAAGCCGAAGAGCAGGACGCGCCCCGCGCGGCGCTCTGAATTCCCTGCCGGCGAAGAGGGGCCAATCACTTTTGGTCCTGGATTCATGAGAGCGAGAAATGCTGCGCAGTCTATTTCGCGAAGCGTAAAGGATTGTCCCTCAAGCGCCGCATGAGGGTATCGCGCAGAACCGCCCCTGCATATCTTGGGATGCGCGCGTACAAAGGCTGCAACAATGATCTTGCCTTTATCGGCTTCGAACGGGTGAGCGCATCACGCGAAAGGCCAAAGAACTTTAGGGAAGGCCGTAAGAAAGTACTCCTCCGGTGAGGGCCCCCGGTGAGGCCACCTTCGCTGGATAGCCGATTTGCGATCAAGCAGCGTGAGTGACGCACGCGCGCTAGGACCGGACCGTCGTAGAACGCGATCTCTCCGGTGAGTTGAAGGGTCGTCTCGCCCCTGTCCTTCTGATTGATCGCCTTGAGCGACGTCTCCGCGGCTGTCCTGATGGGTGCCGTCGAGCTTGAGGAAAATCGTACCAAGCTAGCCAAGTCTTAAAAACATGGCAGAGCTTGCTCTTGGCGGTGCAGTTGAATCCAAATGAGCGGGTCGCCACTAAAAGTAGCCGAGCTGGGATCAACAGCGCGCTACATTGCTCCGCCCCAGAAAGATGTGACGGGCCCACCGTCAGGCAGTGCCACAAGACTAGCGGTTCGACCACACCGTCAATGTCAATCAGTGCCGTCTTCGGTTTTGACGGGCTCTACTGCGGATTCCGACGAAGTCGCCCAGGCGTACCGATATGAAGTCGCCCGTGGATTCCGAGACGATGTCGCCCACCTTTCCGATTTGATCTCGCCCAGCGGCGAGGCGTTCTGGCCGGCTGGTTCTCTGGCATCGGTCAAGCCGCGCGGTCAATCTGGAATCGCGACTTCAACCTTTTTTCTTCTTCTGCGGTTGCTGTGGGCATGTGGGCAACGCGATTGCGTTGTCCAAGCGCAGCGGCATGTCCACAGCGCTCAGGTCTTTCGGGCGGATTGCCGGGTTCGGCGCAGGCTCTCACCGGTGAGGTCGAGCCGATGGGCATTGTGGACGAGGCGATCGAGCACGGCGTCGGCATAGGTGGGATCTCCAATGAGCAGATGCCACTGGTCCACGGGGAGCTGGCTGGTGACGATGGTGGAGCGATGACCGTAGCGATCTTCGAGGATTTGCAGGAGGTCGTGACGGGCGCCGGCATCGAGCGGCTCGAGCCCCCAATCATCGAGGATCAGCAGATCGACACGGCCAAGGCTGCGCAACAGGCGTGGGTGACGACCGTCGCCGCGGGCGAGCGCCAGATCGTCGAACAGGCGCGGGACGCGCTGATAGAGCACGGAGCGATTGTCGCGACAGGCCTTGTGGCCGAGCGCCGAGGCGAGCCAACTCTTGCCGACGCCTGCCGGGCCGCAGATCAGGAGATTGACGTGGTCGTCGATCCAACGGCCCTCGACAAGCTTGGCGAACAGCGGGCGGTCGAGACCGCGCGGGGTGCGATAGTCGATGTCCTCGACGCATGCCTGCTGGCGCAGCTTGGCGTAGCGCAGGCGAGTGGCGAGCCGTTTGTCGTGCCGCAGCGAGGCTTCACGTTCGAGCAGCAGAGCAAGCCATTCGGCGTGACTGAGGCTGCCAGCCTCACCGGCGGCTTCAATGTCGGCGAAGGCCTTGGCCATGCCGTGGAGGCCGAGGGCGTTGAGGCGGTCGAGGGTCGGATGGGTGAGCAAGGGACGGTCTCCTAATTGTAGTAGCGCGGTCCGCGGATGTTGGCATGCAGGATCGGCGCATCGTCCGCGGAGCGCTGGTGAGCGGGACGCCGATCGAGATTGTTGGCGAGGATCGACTTGACCGAGCCATAGGTGCGCGCGCCGATGTCGATCGCCCGCGCAGCCGCCGCGTCCAGCCGTTCGCGCCCATAGGAGGCGGCGAGCCTGAGGATGCCGAGGCAGGCGCGGAAGCCTTGTTCGGGGTGCGAGCGCTCGTCGAGAATGAGGTCGCACAATGCGCTGGTTGCCGGCCCGATCGCGGCGGCGTCCTGACGGATACGCCCGATAGTCCAGCCGGCGTAGCGCCGATGGCTGGAGGCCATGTGCTCCGGCACGGTGGTGTGCTTGTGATTGCCACTCATGCGCTGATGCGCGGCAATCCGCTCGCCCTTGTGGAAGATCTCGACGGTGCGGGCGGTGAACCGCACCTCGACCTCGGCACGCGCGAAGCGATGCGGAACGCTGTAATAATGCTTCTCCACCTCGACGTGGTAGTCGAGGCTGACGCGGCGGATCCGCCACTCGGCGAGCACGTAGGGGCTCGCCGGCAACGGCTTGAGCGCCGGCCGGTCGATCTCCTCGAGCAGCCGGCGGCGCGTCACGCCGAGCCGCCGGATCGGCCGCTCCTCGTTGAGCCTGGTGAGCAACTCGCCGATCGCTGCGTTGACCTCGGCGAGGCTGTAGAAGACGCGGTGGCGCAGGCGGCCGAGCAGCCAGCGCTCGATGACGAGGACGGCCTGCTCGACCTTGGCCTTGTCGCGCGGCTTGCGAGGTCGCGCCGGCAAGACGGCCGTGCCGTAATGCGCGGCCATCTCCGCATAGGTGCGATTGATCTGCGGGTCGTAGAGGCTCGCCTTGATGACTGCGACTTTGGTGTTGTCAGGCACCAAGAGCGCCGGGACGCCGCCGATCGCCGCGAAGGCGCCAACATGGGCGCTGATCCAGTCGGCGAGCCCCTGCGTCCACGTCGCCTGCGCGTAGGTGAAGCTTGAGGCGCCGAGCACGGCGACGAAGATCTGCGCCGTCCTCCGCTCGCCGGTGAGGCGGTCGACCACCACCGGCACGCCGTCGCCCGCGTAGTCGACGAACAGCTTGTCGCCGGCCGCGTGCGCCTGGCGCATCGTCACCGACAGGCGTCCCTCCCAGGCGCGGTAAAGCTCGCAGAAGCGCGAGTACCGGTATCCGCCGGGCTCGGCGCCGATGTACTCCTCCCACAGGATCGACAGCGTCACATGCTTGCGCTTGAGCTCGCGGTGCACCGCCGCCCAGTCGGGCTCGGCGATGCGGCGATGACCCTGCCGGTTACCGTTGCCGGTCTTGGCGAACAGGCGGGCCTCCAGGGCCGCGTCCGTGAGTTCGTCGGGCAACGGCCAGCTCAGGCCTGCGGCCTCGAATCGCCGGATGGTCAGCCGCACTGTCGAGGGCGCCGCGCCCATCCGCCGAGCAATCTCGCGGCTCGGCAGCCCAGCCGCCTTCATCCTGATCACATCGCGCACACGGCGCATCGCAAGCCTCTCCGTCGGCATCCAGGGTCCCCCTTCGCAAAACCGAAAGGTTGACCCTATGGGAGCCAGAAGAGGTCTCGTCACCCGGGCGACATCATCCCGGAATGGTGGGCGACATCATCTCGGAACGGGTGGGCGACTTCAAATCGGAATGGTGGGCGAGATCATCTCGGAATCCTGGGCGACATCGATCGGAATCCGCAGCTCTACAGGAGAGTACGCTTTAATAGACAAATGAGAAAAAATCGGCCGCTGAAATACACCCGCGATCGGACGTAGATGAGTGCGGCTGAAACATCGTCTCATCCTGCCTAATCTCGCCGTCGACCCAGCAGACTCCACTCGTCAGACGCTGCATCCGGGTAATGCAGCGTAGGAGTGTGGTCTTGCCGCACCCTGGAGGACGGACAAATTCCCGTGAGTCCCTTGCGTGAACGCTGAATCGAAACCAGCGAACAGTTGCGGGAGATCAGCTGAACGGCGACTGCGATATAACCCAGCTCTGCTCCCTCACGTGCCCGCACCTGGGCCGTTTACTTCTACAAAAATAACGACAAGAACAGTCAGAAAGGCGACAATCAGAACCCCGCCGAGGATAGCTGTATTGCTTGAGCGCGGCGTCTCTGCAGCTAGGAGATTAAAACGCGGGGCGGCAGGATTGCACATCCCGTACGTCACAAGGGGGCGTTAAGCCTCTCAGCGCCATCGAGGATATTGACTGTCGGGCGTTGGGGCGTGCGGATCATACATATAAGGCTGGGTTCCAGCCCCGCGGAATTGCCAGGCAGCTTGACCGGCCGGAAGTTGTCCGCCGGTTGACCGGGTGCGGCTAGCGTCGTTTAGCTGTCGTAGGGGCCGCCATTCCTGAAGCTTGGTGGCACCTCTCGGGGACCATTCTGCTTGAATGTCGCCACAGCTTTGACGCTCGAAGGACTTGCGCCAGCGGCAGCACTCGTTGCGTCTGAAAGTTCAGGTGCAAGCAGCATCAAAGTCAAGTGGAACAAGATAAATCGGATCAGCCTCATTAGAATTGAGATAGTCGCTGCGGCCTGCGTTCTTTGCGCCAGCTCCTGCTCGTTATCCAGCAATTTACGTGCCTTCAGAAATGCGGTCCGGGTGGCCTAGGCCAGACCGTGCATTGCGATTACATGGCTTTCTCCCGTCACACGCTGGCCGCATGCAAGGCCTTGAACGGCCGAGCCGAGATCAACTCTTTCGCCCGCGAACTCGTGGCCCACCACCATGGGCACAGGCCACCGTTTTACGAGCCCACTCGTCCCAGCGGAAAATATGAATATCCGTACCGCAAATCCCGGTCTTCTTGACCCTGATCAAGAGATTAGTCGGTCCGATCATGGGCACGGGTTCGTCGCGTAGACAGAGTCCGGGCTCAGACTTAGCCTTGACGAGCGCCTTCATGTTAGAAACCTTACGCTTTAATTGATGCAGAGCACTGCGATCGCGCGCGTTTGCGTAGGCATCAGTGGCGATGGCGCAATTGCTTGCGGCGATGCGAGCGGAGGCAGCGAATTCCATACCAACGTCCGGTGGAATCGCTAAGCGCCCTCTGCAATCGCCCGCGAGGTGGCTTCACGTCTTCGGGAATCGCCTGCCGTAAGATTTTTGACACGGTATGGGCCGAGCGTTCCTGTGGCCGCGAAGGCTCGGAGAGATTCGTAGGGATCGCCGGCTTCGGGGGCTTTTCTGCCCGGCCAGCGATCCGCCCAGCTCAACAGGATCATCCCGCGGCGCGGCTCCCGCACCTCACCGGCAGTTCGCGGGGCTCCGGGGCGGCAGGACAGCGAAGGATCGTTGAAAGCCTCCCCGGGGTAAATGCCGAGCGTCGGAAGAGTGAACCATCTCACTCAACGTTGTGCGGATATTTACCTTCGGGTGGCTGTTGCGCATCAGCCAGCTCGGGCTAGCGCTTTCGCAACCGCTAGCTCCCCGACATCAACCGCGTCCCGTCCTGTCGCGAAGACGACATTCCACTCCAAGAAGCAAGACGAGCCGCACAATTCTTTGGCCTGGCTTTTGCTACCGCAGGTTTTTTGGCCACGCGGTCGGTGCATTCAAAGCGCTAGATCGGTAGGGCCACAGTTCGGCACTGGCAGCGCAAGGAGGCACTATGCAATCCGGCGATGGGGATGCACCATCGATCAAGACTATCGATCTTCAGGACCACTCGAGAGTCCTTGCGATCCTAACAACCGCATTCACGATGTGTCCTTTGTTGAGGTGGCTGTACCCTGAACCGCGGGAGTACCTGCAGCATTTTAACGGGCTTCTTAAGCATCACTGCGGCAGTCCATATTCGAGCGGCGCATACCTTAGCGAGGGCGACAAGGGAGCCATCTTATGGGACACAGCTGGCGAAAAGCGCGACAACACCAGCATGATGGAATTCCTTCTAAAGAGCATTCCTGCGCACCGTCGTTCCGAAACCGAAAGACTTTTTGAAACGTTCGGTAAATAGAGGGTAACAAAATGCCAAAACTCAAAATAGGAGAGCTTCCGGACGACAAGCCGGTCAAAGTAAGTGCGGAGCTGCCTGCGGCGGTGCATCGTGATCTCATTGCATATGCAGAAGCGCTTACGCGTCAGGGTGGTCAAGTGGTCGATCCGACTAAACTCATCGCCCCCATGTTGGCGCGCTTTATGGCCACTGATCGAGGATTTTCTAAGCTGAAACGTGAAGCCGCTGGCGAAGGACAGTGATGCTCCAGTTTCCTCGAAGCCGTCGGTCGACGCTAAATAGTTTGCACGCATCAAGCTAGGCGCTGCCGAGTTGGCCTTAAGAGCTGAGATATCGGGTCGGAAAGTGTGTTTTCGCGTTTACCCTAAACAACTCCGATTGCCAGATTTTCTCGATTTTCAGACGCGAGAGCGCTGGGCGTCGTCGCGCAGTCATTCGGTCACCTTCAGGCGCGTTACACTGCTCCGGCCATCGACGCTGACGGGCACCTCACCCTCGATCGTGGCCCGACGTACGACGCGATGCTGGTCCCCGTAATCGTTGACCGCGTAATGCTGCGTTGCGCGGTTATCCCATATCGCAATATCCCCCTCTAACCAGTTCCAGCGCACAGTGTTTTCGGGCGCGGTGATGTGAGACTGAAACAGGTCGAACAGCTTTTGTCCGTCGTATTTGGGGACATCAACAAACTGCTTCACCAAGGCGCCGAGCACTAGCGTCCGCTCGCCTGTTTCGGGGTGGACGCGTACGACGGGATGCTCCGTCTCAAAAACCGCTTTGGTGAACACCTCGTCAAAGTGCTTCTTGTCGACCTCGCGGAGACGCGCGATCCCAGCGTAATCGAAAACGTTGCTGTGAACGGCCCATAGGCCCTCGGCGAGCCGTTGTAGTGGCGACGGCAAACCAAGATAAGCGGCAGCTGTGTTAGACCACACGGTGTCGCCTCCGAACGTTGGCATTACCACGGCCCGCAGGACCAAGATCTTGGGATAGGCGTCGGCAAAGGTCCCATCCGCATGCCAAACGTCGGCGCGACCGCCACCGCGAGTGGAGTCCAGTTCGAGGAGCGACGCCCCCTTGGTAGCGCCGAGTATCGGATGTGGCACTAGCTTTCCCAGACGAGCGGAAAAGCGCTCCTGCTCGGCGTCATTGAGATGTCCTTGATTGCGGAAGAAGATCACCTTGTGCTCTAGCAATAAGCTGTTGATCGCAGCTATCGCGTGATCCGGTAGATCGCCTGATAGCTTGATATTTTTGACTTCGGCACCGATGCGCGCTGCACGTTTCACAATATCCGCGCTCGGAATGACGCCACCGATCAAAGTCATTGCGCTGATCTCGCTTTTCCAGGCCCTGGCAGGTCTCCCCCACCCCCTTGGAGCGAATGATCTTCAGCAAGCATCGTGCCAATCGAAAGACCAGCATGTCCTCGACAGTAGGCGCTGAACGAGTCGTGGTCTTTGCCGCGAGTCATCGAACGCCATCGTGCCATATCAACGTGTTCGAGAGTATTTGCTGGTCTACATGCCTCGGATGGTCATAGCGGGTATGTCCGCATTGTGAATCAGCTGACCGTTCCTCAAGGGTGAGATGCGAGTGAAGCGTGAGCATTTGCTGCTTTATGGTTCTGTTTCTTGATAGATTTGTTTTAGGCAATGGCCATGCCAGGCGACGCTGGGCAAGCCACAACGCCGAATGGGCTTTTTGAGAGTTCGCGTACTATGCCCACTGTACTCGACCTGACATGGGATTTGGGCCTCTGTCAGAATACCGACAACTCTCCACATCCTTTAGTAAGCTCAAGCTGACTGTTCCATTGGCAGACTCGCGAGTTAGTTGACGGCCCGAGTTAATCTCCCTAATTGCCGTTGGAGCCTGTGAGAGTTGCAGATGTAAGATCGCTCTCTGTCGAGCGGCGCTCTTGGCGGCAGTTATGCACATTATCGTCTCGGTCCTGAAGTAGGATAAAAGCTGCAATTTCCTGGTCCTGTGCCAGTTTGCTCGCCGCTAGACCGGTGGAGAAGAATGCGATCAGGCACGGGGGGTGGCTCATCTTGCGCTTGCCTTCCACAATGTGATCGCGACGAAATCCGCGGGAGCATCGCTGACCGCCCACGGCATCGCACGTCACGTCTCATGGAGATTCGTCAGCCGCGTCACGATCTGAAGCAGGCGATTCAGACTCTCGAAGAATTCAATCGGCCCATGGGCGTGGACCGCGATGTAAATTCCCTGTCGGCACCATATGTTCGGCTTGTGGCTTGCTGGGAGCAGGATGGCGTCTCGCAAGCCTCTGCGCCAGTAAAGATCGCCAGAGCGGTCCGATTGGGCAATGCGCGATTGCGGATTGCTAAGTTCACTTCGCCGGCGGCTTGCCCAGCGTCTCTGTCTCCTGGACAATAGACCGAGCCGCCGCCATGGCGCGGAACGTCGTGGCACCGGCGGTAGGGCTGGTCTACAGCGGCTCGTGCGGTCGTTTGTTCCGCAATGTCCGGAAGTATCCCAATTTCCAGGAAACGGATGCTTTCTCGCGCACTTAAGCGCTGATAGCGGAACGACCGTGCAGCTTTTCGTGAGGCTATGGGCACGGCCCCCTTGGCACACTGGGCCCAAAGCTACCTCACTTGCTCGCCAGTTCTCTTGATCCTTCTCAAGCGATGCCCTTCTGCAGCAGTAGAGCAGGCGCGCCTGCCGCGCTGCGCTGGCAAAGGCGTTCGTGGTCGACGATTCTAAGACGGATCAGCTTCGGGCAAGGCCAGGAAACTGAAATCGCATCCATCTTCCAGGGATCCGGCGAGTACCGTGGTTCAAGAGCCGCCCCTCCTCATTGCCTCGATGCTGGCTCGGGCGAGCCCCCAATCGTCAGACTTCAGAAGGGCAACTTCCACATGAAATAGAGAAGCGCAGCGATTGCCACCCAGAAAAGTATGCCGCGGAAGATGAAAGCGAGCGCCATTTTAATCGCCATCTTGCCCAAGCCGCTGCGCCATGGCGATTCCATCGATCGCGTCTGCCAGCCCTTCCAAGAAAGTCCGATACCACGCGTCATCGTCGGGAAGGTCCCACTCTCGTAGGCTGCCGACGTAACGCGTCAGAGCAATCACGCCCGCGATCGTGGTTGGCGTTGAACGGATGAGCACGTTCCCATGCTCCGCGAGAGCATGGTTCCTTTGACAGCTAATTTCGTCGGCGGCATCAAACTCGGGCCCCGAATCGAGCTTCGCCGATACGGACAGGGCCGCATCGTAATGCGCCAACAGCTCGCGATGACGCTCGATCACTACGAAGATTAGATCCCGATCGGCTGCAGCAGTCGACTGGGGGGAAATTTCCTGCAATGGCAATGTTGGCCCCAAGTAAGTAGCAGGCCTACGTTAGCATCGTGGCCATGAGGATAACCAGCGTAGAGGGCCTTCATCTGCGGTATTTCTGCTCGATCGGCTTGACATTCAGACGAGGTCACCGGCTCCATTTGGAGGTCGAGAAGTTTCGCGGACGACTGCGCGAGCCTTACTCGCCGGAAAACGACTCCGCTCTAGCTGTTCCCGATGTAAAGCTGCATATTTTGCCCATATCAGAAGTTATTATCTCGCAGTGGATGCGCTTGCATACGCGTCCGCATTCCAAGGGGCGGGCGAAAATGAGGTTGATTGCAATAGTTGCCGGTCTGTTGCTGCTCGGCGCGATCAGGCAAGCAGACGCGCGCGGGGGCATGGAGGGCGCGTCAGCTACGGAGGCGGACATCACACTACCGGTCATGGGGGCAGCTATTTGGGCGGATCCGGCTCATCACACCGTGGCGGAACTTATGTCAATTCGAGAACTGGCAACCGTTACGCCATGCGACATCCCAGCCACCGCGATCCGGATGCGCCACGCGTCCGATCGTCGGAGGAATATCCATCGGGCAGTCGTCCGCCACCGCCGCTGACGATGTTCTGACGGTCGAGGATTCTGACAATCGCGGTCGGCATGTTCTGGAGAGATATCCGAAGGCCGTCAGAAGTAAGCGGCGCTTCTTGAAACAAGTTGGCGCTCCGCGCCAGCCGGCAACAGATGCGCTCGCTCTACCGTTGCCGTCGCTTCTGCTCCCGCTTTCGGCTGACGGCTGGCGAACTTGACCAGACCACAAGTTCCCTGGGCCGCCTAGCACCCGCTTGCCGAAAAGTAGTTTGGCAAAGATGGTCGGAGAAGCGAACGGCATGCTCCGAAACAGCGAACCGCGGCAGGAGTGAAGGCGCGTGAAATCTGGACAAGATTCAAAAGATTATGAAGCACTGCTTTGCGGGGTTTTGTGCCTGCGTCTGATCAGCGGCGCGCGCCGGCGTTCTTGGTGTTGAGCTGCTTTGGTCTCGATCGCTTCTCATGTGATGCTGGCGCAGAACGGTCTTTTCGTGTCACTAGCTTGGCGATAGCTCGAACCAAAGCGTCAGGGGTATCGAAGCGAGCGATTCCACGGCGAACGCGAGCCCTCTCAGAAAAGTTTATGGTTCGTTTTACTTTCCCGTCGACCGACAGCAGTACGTAATCGAGCACTGACTCGTTATGCTCAGACAGCCTGATGGCGGCAATCCAGCCCTGAGGCAGGCGTGCCCTGCGTTTGATCGACCAGTACATTGCTCGATTTTGCCTTCCGCAGCAGAGGGCTGATCGAATTGAGATGTTGACCGATCCACGCACGCGCAAGTAATCGGTCCTGTTGCTAGAGGTGATGCGGCAACCAGCTTTCCTGATGGCCATGGCGATGTGAGAGCCGAGCTTGGCCTCTTCCTCCGCCCAGCGCGGGCGCGACTCAAGAAATGCATAGTTTCGCTTGGGAGTGTAGCCGATTAACCGATACACGTTCATCATGCTGCCGAAGTGAGTTTGATAGGTGGAAGCGCAGGGAAGGCCGACCGTGCTGGCAATGATGGCAGAGCTCAGGCGTCCTTCCTTGAGTAGCGTTTTGCGTAGACGGGCAAGCATCTCCTCTTCAGTTAGATCGACACGCCGTTCCTCAATGATCTTGTCTACTTTCAGGAAGACTTCGCGTTCGATGATCGGCTCGATACATCTCTCGCTGGTGATCCAAAGCTCGGGAGGATTGTAGGTGCAGTGCTGCCGCAACTTACGTGATCGGCGGTTGAAGGTCAGGTTCCCAATGTAGTTCTCGTTTCTAAGCACCGTGTTAACCGCTGCGCGCGTCCACCGAACTCCCGTGCTCGTGAGTATGGGCCGCCGGTTTAGCTCCCGGGCGATAGTCGCTTCGGACTTTACCTGCAGAAAGCGCTCGAAGATCCACTTCACCACGGCGACTTCCTCGGGAATGCCGGGTCGCACTCGGACGTGGTCAGTCATGAGGTACTTTTGGTCACCATTCTTCAGCACGCCTCGCGATCGCTGGCTCTGATCGACAAGTTCTCGCAAGAGAGCATAGCCAGGGCGACCGCCGAGCTTGAAGCCAAGTCGGGCGAACCGGCACTGCGCAGCGTGAACCTTTGCCGAAAGCTCACGACTGTACTCGGCTGCCATTACGCGCTTGATGTTTTTGATGATGCTGGAGAGCACGCTGCCGTCATTGTCAAACTGCTCAGCACAATACACGATGTTAATGCCTGCCTGTTTGCATACAAATTCGTAATACGCGCTCTCATCGACGTCCTGAAAGCGGCCCCACCGGCTTACGTCATAGACCAGAATATGACCGAAATCCGCTTCTCCTGTTTGGACATCCTTGATCAGCTGTATAAGGCCGGCCCTGTTCTTGATGAGCAGGCCGCTCTCTCCCTCGTCGCGATAGGTTCGTACAATGGTCAGGCTATGGGCGTGCGCGTATGCCGCAATCACAGCAGCCTGATTCTGAATCGAGTATTGCTGCCTTTGTGTCGACATGCGTACATATTGTGCCGCTCTCATGCCGAGCCGCGATGGTACCGGATGAGCCTTATAGATCTCGAGCGCGTTGGCCATCATCCTCGCTCCCGAAAGTTACACCACTAAATTGGACATCTATACGACAGTTGCAGCAAGGATTACATCAATTGAAGAAAATAGCGCCGCCATCGCGGCCCGTGTCGACGCAAGGGCGACCACCTCTCTTCGCAGCTCGCGTGCCAAGGAGCTTGTTCAGGAGGCATATACAACGCCTAGCGGCGGAGGGCGCGATGGGTCCAAAAGTAACTTGTCTTCGGTGCCGCGTATATTTAGCGCATTAAGGGGTCTTATACTAAGGCTGTATCAATCCCTCTCTGTAATCCGCAATAGGTGGGAAGTGCGTGTCTCGATCGCCGCTCGGATAGGGTTGAATGCGCTGGGGCCAATGCCTGCTTTCTTTCAACTCTACTAGAAAATCACCGGCTGCTCCTCTGATCAGCCTCGTCTATTCTGGATGGAACTTACGAGTAGACGCCTCACACCGCGCGTTGCAGGTGCGAGTGTTGGTCATATTCGGTCGCGCCAGCTCGGGTCGAAGCGTGGATCATCGAGGGCGCGACCAAGTAAGAAAGCATTTCGGCGCACGCCTCACGACGCTGAGACTGAGATTGAGGGCGAGCCTGGGCGACAAACGATGGCATTGGTTTATGAGCGGTGAGGAGGCGGAAACCACACATTCCGCCGCGTCATCGCGATACAGGCGGGCCGCCTGCTCGACCAAATGACGATATGTTCGTCAGGCAAACGACGCTTCTTTTCGGCAGAGCCTTCCATATGTCGACGCGCTGAATTCGAGTGCCGGAACCTGGTCCCGCCGTACGAGCGGCCTGCAGCCTCCTGCCATGAGTAGTCGAATGGGAAAGACCCATTCCCACCGGAGCAGGTAATCGATGCTTAGTGCGCCTAACTGGCAACGCGACTCTCGCTGATCCCGTCCAGGTACTTGCAGATTGCGCGATTGTGACGGCTTCATTTCGAGGCAGTCGTTTGCAAGGGCTCGCCACACCGCACACGGTTTACAGGTCCGAAAAGCGTCGATGCTGAATCGAGCGCAACCTGAAATGTCGCCTGACACGCCGCTTCGCCTTGCTGATGCCGTGAAGATCGCATTTCCTTTCGGAGGAATGACGGTTGCCGGTCTACGCCGTGAGCGCGATCGCAACCGGTTGGTTATCGACAAGATTGCCAGCAAAGAATTTACAACGCTGGCTCATATCGAACGGATGCGAGAGTTATGCTGCGAAGACGCAAGAGAGCCAGACTTCAGGCCAAAAGCGCCCGCCGAAACAGGAGCGGACAGATCAGCCACCAGGCAACCTGAATTATTAGAGACAACGGACGGGATGTCGGCACAGGCTGCGCTGCAGATGAGATTGCGGCCGCAGAGGAAGAGCTAAGGGCTACATAACCTCCAACCACACCCCGATCGTGGTCGCGACACCGAGATGGGTGTCGGAGCCGCCGATTGCTACCGAACGGCGGTGACGTCGGACGGAGGCGGACTACAGCTCAATGGCACGAATATTACGCGACTGGCACCCTGTACGCCGATCACTTGATCGTAGCGGCTGACCAGAGCGGCAAGCGGATCGCCGTACTTGTCGATACCAAGCAGCCCGGCGTCAGCATCCAGGGCGATGGGATGGCTCCGGCCAGAGACTTACGGCGAGCGGTACAGTTGATTTCGGGAATGCGATCCCCGAGGACCGGATATGGAACGGAAGGCCGGGTCTTTGGAACGGCCTATGTTCAGCTGGTCCTGCTTGATCCTCGCCGGAATTGCGCGGCGCGCCGGTAGCGACAGGACGGAGTGGATTAAGGCGCGAACCCGTACCTTTACCCACGCGGTTGCCGACCTGCCGCGGAACGATCCGTTGGTGCAACAGGTTATCGGCAGGCTTTTCGGCGCGGCCTTTGGTGCGCGAGCAGCACTCTCGCCTGTTCTGCGCTGAATCGGCTGCTTGGGTGGGCCGTTCGTATGATTGCGCCAAGTGCCGGGCGTGCTTGCATGTTGGACGGCAATTGCCGGTCCCTTCATGCGCATTCATGTCTCCGATCCTTTCACAAAACAAGTGATCTCAGATGCCGGCGTACGCGATAAGAATGTTCCAGTCAGCCGCGGAAGTCGCAGTATTCAGTGCAGGGTGGCTATGCTGATGCCAAACTTCCGTGGTGATTGAATGGGCTTCTGCGCGGCGAGGAATGATAAGCTTGCACCAACACTGCAAAAAACTATGCGTTCGCCGCGGAACAAAGGAAGCTGCTTATCTCGGCGCCAGTTAAGATGGTGGCAGCTTCTCCGATCCGGGCCGTGCGCCATTGCGAATTGCCCTTCGCAAGAGGGTAAGAGCGGGGCGGGGCCCAATAGGCTCATGCGCTGGATTGGATGAAATATCGTAGGTCTGGTCGGTGTGGGGAAAGGCGGTAGCGCTCCCCCGCTACCAGGTGTGCTCGACTACTATTTAGGGCTTAAGGCTATCGCGCTTCTTGCTCGGTGCCGAGTAGCGCTTGCGGACGCGCGCGACTTCGGTGGGGTCGGGCGTCGGGACAGGAAACCTGCCGTCCGCCTCGCGCGGGCGTGCGTAGTGTCTGGTCGCGGTTTCGTCGCTGGCGTGGCCCAACAACGCCGCCACGATCGCAAGTCCGAGCTCCTTCTCCTCCGGCGTGCGAGCGGGAGCCACGTAGATCGCTTTCCATCTCGCCGCCGCGGCGTGCCGGGCTGACGAAAGGGTGGGGCGGCGCTTCCGCGTCGGGAAGAGCTGCTTCGTGACCCGACGCATCAGCGATCTCAGCGTTGAAATGAGAGTCTCATAGTGTCCATTGCAGGCCGCTTCGCGAGCCGCGAAGATCCATGCTTTCGTCTGGTCGACAAGTTCTTCAGGGAGCCAAGCCCAGCGTAACACGCGCGTTTCGCCGTGAGCCCGGCCATTTCCGGACTTGCCGTTCGCGAACTCCAGTTCCCATGCGTAGTCGGGATCGCTGGAGGGGCGGAGTTTGGCGCTTGGCCACTCCTCCAGTCTAGCACCGGTCAGCGATCCAGCGGTCAGACAGTCTACCAGGATACCAGCATTCGGGCTCGTGGTGGCCAGTGCACCGTGGCAGATGCGATCCAAATCGTCGTCGAGGCGCTTCAACTTCTGCTGAGAGGTGCGCAACAGTCCATCGTCGGACCTTTCGCGCGATTCGACATCCTCCAGGAGGGCAATCGCCGCGCGCATTTCCGGTACCAAGCTCGGCTGATCCTCCGCAACCTCGTTCATCATGAAGCGGAGGGCAGCGCGATTTTGGCGGAAGCTCGACGGGGCAAGCTCGGCGCGGCGGTCGACGAGGCTTTGGGCGAGTTCCCTCGGCGACAGCCGGCGTCCTGCTTTCTTGGCGCCCGCCGTCGCTATCTGCTTTGCACGGTTGCGGTATGAAATTTTGGTTTTCTCGGTCCGGGTGGTCATCATGCACCTCAGTCAGTTGAGCCAGGGCGGGGTCAGGATGTCGTGTCGGCGGCAGCGTGAAGCGATCTCGCGCACGAAATCCTCCACCGCTGCCTTGGCTGCGCGCAGATAATCGGGCGCGTACGGTGAATAGATCAGGGTCGTTTCGGGCGAGTCGGCGGGCTTGATGTGGCCCAGCCACTGCCCGATTTCGGCACGGTCGACGCCCTTCTGCAGCATATAGCGGGCGACGGAATGCCTGATTGAGTAGGTGTTTTCGCCGCCAGGGAGACCTGCACGCTTGCATGCAGCACCGAAGCCGGTGTCGATTTCTTCGACCGCGACTCCGCGCCATACGACCAACGGGCCGGGCGGCAAGTTGATCGTCCACGGCATGAGCGTATTGGTGATTGGCAAGTCAGGGCGGTACTTGTCAGTCTGGATACGGCCCTTCGCATTCAGGTGAATAATATTACAGGTGCCATCGATCTGATCAGCTTGCGCTTCGAGGATTGCGCCAATGCGGCTTGCCGTATTGAGGAGGAAAACGTTGGCCACAAGGAGGTGCAGATAGTCCAATTGATCAATTGCCGCAGCGATCTCAGGCGCCGTCATGACGCGGCCCTTCGCCGGCGCCGAACGGGCGTCATTCTTGCTCATGATATAGGGGATATGCGGAACGCTCTCTTCGGCCAGCCGGCGCTCTCCGACCGCTATCTTGCACGCGCTCCGCAAAACGGTGAGGGTCCGAGCCACCGTTGAAAGGGCAAGACCTTCTGCTTCTGCAGCCTTACGAAAGTCGTCGAAATCGCTTTTGACCATGGTCGACAAGATCGAAGTGCCGATGAGGCGATTGATGCGTTCAATAGCGATGTTGGTGAATTCCGCCGACTTGAGCTCGGCAGCGTGCGGCTTGTAGAGCTCAAGGACCTCAGCGACCGTCTGAATCGGCTTTTGAACCAGCGCGTCGCCGGGGTCGCCCGCGATACCGCGGGCGACAAGGCTTTTCACTTGGGCGATCGCATTCTCTAGATCGCTCGTGCGCAACGAGCGGTACACCATCTGCTGCGTTTCGCGGACGTAGGTCGCGACGTAGTAATTCGGGCTGTTGCTTGCCTTGCACAGCTCGAACTCACCGATCGAATGGACGCTCGTGTACCGCATCAGACACCAGCGCCGGCCGCGAACTCGCGCACCGCTTGGGCCGAAAAATACAAGACCCGGAAGCCGTCGATCGTGCGCAGGCGACCGCTCCGGGCTAACTTTCGCACGGCGCCCTTGCTAAGGCCGAGGACCGCCGCAACCTCCTTGGTCGAGAGCAACAGATAGGGGCTGCAATTATTGAGGTCGATCATGATAGGCCGGACTCCTTTGTTTACCATATCTATGGCTTTTCTAATCGCTCATCGACTAGCGCCGGCTCCGAACGTCACGCGAGCCATGGCAACGGTCAATGACGCAGTCGTACAAGAGGCGGGAAAACCTGTAGAGAGACGGGATTCCCAGCAAAATTTCCAGTTCTGCCCGGAGCCGGATCCGGTGGACGGTGGCGGACGAAAAGAGGCGCAGCACATAACCGGGAGGCATCCGGCGGTGGCGGCGATAGTAGGCCAGCGTGAAGGCTGCCGCCTGGACGGCAAGGAGCCGCCGCAGGCGTACCAAGTAGTTTACGCGTTCGTTGAGCCTACGCGGTGACGGGTACACGGGCGGCTCCGAGCAACTTGCGCAGCTCTCCGCCGACCCGCTGCCACCAAACCGCGATCTCGGTGGCGCAGGCCGTGGCCTGGAAGATGTGGACACCGAGACGCGCAGCGAGCTCATCGAAGTTCATCAGCAGCGCCTGCGTCGGGTCGAGGCCGGCGTCGGCACACACCTGCAGGGCCCTGCCAGCGGCGAGCGGGATGCGCAGGACCGGGACCTCTCCCGCCGCGGCGAGCAAGCGGTCGAAATGGCCGCGCTGCTCGCTGTTGACCGGCCAGTCGAACGGTCCCGCACGGCCGGAGAGAGCCAAGGCGCGGGGCAGGTGGGGAGCAACCTTCTGAAGGCTGTGGAGGTGCTTTTCAGCCTGGGCCATGTGCTCGCTGGAATTGGTGGTCATGACGATCGACAGCGCCTTCACCTGCATGGCGGCGAGCGTGGCGTCGAAGTTGGTGGCGGCCAGAACCTCCAAACGATGGCCCGCCGTGCCGCCCGCCCAATCGACGACGACGCCGGCGCCACTCTTGCGGGCCTCTATGACCGCCTCAAACAGCGGGGAAAGCACGCCGACCAGGCCTCCGTTGCGGATTCCGGCGGAGGCAAACTCCTCAAGATTGATGAAAATATCGCCCGTCTCCACCGCGCCTCGGCGGCGGCTGCTCTCGATCTGGACCCTGATGACCTTTCGTCCCACCTCGCCGAAGAAGTGTGCAACGCGGCCGGCCAAAACCGTCTTGCCGATCGAGGTGCCGTCCGCCGTGATCTCCACGAGGTCCGGAAAATCGGTCGTCTTAGCTGTCTTCATCGTTTTCGCTCCTTATCTTGTGTAGAAGTGCCGCGGTGCGGCGCGCGTGTGCCGGAAGGACGAAACCTGCCGGTCCGTTCGGGGAAGTCCGAACAGAACTGAGGCCGGGCATAGGGGCCGGCGGGTGTTGAACGGGCGGGCGTCGGGGCAGGCCGCCAGATGAGCGGGTTTCCTCCCCACTCTGCAGGGCATTGCAGGCCGGTGCAGGGCTCGGCAGGGGCATGCAGGGACCGGCCGACGTCGTGGTGCGGCGGCCGGCGCGTTCGCGCGCACGGCTCAGGGCGCTGGTAACCGTCCCCTCCGGCAGGACCATGCCGTCCTTGCGCGTCACGCCGGCGGCAGCCAGCACCTCGCCGATATCGGCTGCCGTCGCGCCATTGGCGGCCAATCGCTCGAACAGCTGCAGGTTTTGATCGAAAACGTCCTGAAAGCGGATGCGGCCGAACATGTTTTTGGCGCGCCGCCCAAGCGTGATGAGCTCCTCACGGAGCTCGGGCGGCAGGCGGTTAAACAAGGCTTTCCGGTGCGCCGTGGATGTCTCGGTGCTCATGCGGGCACCCGCAGGGAAGCGCAGCCGTTTCCACGAACCTTCCAGGAAAGGGCCAAAAGCCGCGGAAACGAGGCTTCACCGAACGTAACGAGCTGGAGCGAATGTGAACCAAAATCAAGGAGATACGCCGGCGAGCCCTTCCTTGACATGGTAGGGGTCACAGGTTCGATCCCTGTCGTGCCCACCATCCTTCGCTCGCGATAGCAGAGTGAAGGATGCCGCGCCGAAGCCCAACGGGCGGAGGCGGGCTGCCGCCGCGAGCTCGGCTCGGCAAGCCGGGAATCTCATTGCGAAGCGTGTCCGGCGTAGCTCGAAGAGCGTAGACGGACTGGTGCGGCCTCCTCGGTATCATTGGAACATCCGTAGCCTGGATGGAGCGCAGCGCAATCCAGGGCTCTATCCCCTTGGGCACCGCCTCGGATTACGCTTTCACTCCATACTGGCTACGATGCAGCCTTCCGACGCGAGGCCGCCCATGACCGTGTCCGTCATCGAACAGGCAAAGATCCAGGCGCAGGTGCTGGTGCCGCTGGTCAAGGCATTGCAGGCCGAGCTCGGCGAGGCGCGCGCCAACGCGCTGGTGCGCAAGGCGCTCGGCGATCTCTATCGCCGCTTCGGCGAGGAATTCTGGAAGGCCAAGAACGAGCGCGATCTCGGCAAGGCCGTGTCGTCGGCCTTCCGCACCTATGCCCGCGACGATGCGCTCGCCTATGACGTCGTGGAGCAGACGCATGACGCGTTCGCTTTCGACGTGACACGCTGCGCCTATGCCGAGTTCTACAAGGCCCTGGGCGAGCCGGAGCTCGGTTTTCTCCTGATCTGCACCGCCGACTTTGCCACCGCGGAAGGTTTTGGTCCCGACATCAAGCTCACGCGCACGCAGACCATCATGCAAGGCGCCTCCCATTGCGACTTCCGCTACAAGCGCGATGTGGGCGGGTCACGATGACGGGAACGATGCGGACGATCTGTCGCGCCGTGGCAATGCTGGTGCTGATGGGGCCGGTCATTGCGAGCGCAGCGAAGCAATCCAGAGTCTTTCCGCAGGCAGCAGTCTGGATTGCTTCGCTGCGCTCGCAATGACGATGCTGATGCAGCCGGCACATACATGCGGACCGTCACCCCCGCGCAACGGCGAAGCCGTTGTCGCTGGACGTGGCCGCTTCTTCAGCGGCCCTCGAAGGGCGACGGCCTCGCTGCATCCGGGCCGTTCGTCCTTCGAGGATCTCGGCGGGATGCATTTGCATCGCGCCACTCGCGCCTCAGGATGACGGAACGTCGCGTTTGCTCCCGCGCACCGCCGCCGTGCAATGCGTGCAGGCGAGGTCTTGTCGGAGCTGGATCTGCACCGCCTTGATCCACGACTCGCCGCCTGCCATTGTCCGATCGGCCACCACGGCAACGAGCCTGGTGCGATCGGGTTACGGCGTTCGGCGAAATGCGTCGCTGTGCCGGAGATGAAAAGAAGGCAGGCTTTCAAGATGAGCAGCATCAACAAGCCCGGCGGCAACTATCTGCCGGTGATCATCCATGATGGAATTGCCTATGTCAGCGGTCAGCTGCCCCGTCGCGGCGAGGACCTGCTGTATGCAGGCAAGGTCGGCGCTGGCGTCGATATCGCGGCCGCGCAGGAGGCTGCGGCGCTTTGCGCCGATCTCTGCATTGCGGCGATCAACCACGCAACGGGCGGCGAGGACAGGATCGTCCAGGTCTTGCAAGTCGTTGGATATGTTGCTTCAGCGCCCGGATTTACCCAGCAGTCGCAAGTCATGAACGGTGCCTCCGACCGGCTGATCGAACGCCTCGGCGATCGCGGCCGTCACACGCGGACGTCGGTCGGCGTCGCCGAGTTGCCGCGGGGAGCGCCGGTCGAGCTGAGCATGATTGCCGCCGTTCGGCCGTAGGAGGTCGTTCTATTTGACGAGATATTTGGCGACCGCCGCCTCGTCCCACGCGATCCCGTTGCCGGGCTCCTCGCTCGGCAGCGCAAAGCCGTCCTTGATCTGCAGCCGCGTTGCCAGCACGGCGTCGGCCCAGTCGACATATTCCAGCCAATGCGCTGATGGCGTCACGCAGAGCAGATGCGCGCTGATCTCCGAGAACAGGTGCGTCGACATCTCGATGCCGGCCGCATGGGCGAGCGATGCGGCCCGCAGCCAGCCGGTGACGCCGCCGATGCGCTGCACGTCAGGCATCACGTAGTCGCAGGCCTCCGCGGCGAGGGCGCTCTGCATGGAAAACGCGCTGTCAAAGTTCTCGCCGATCTGGACCGGCGTCTGCAGCGCGTCGGCGACGCGGGCATTGCCCTCATAATCGTCGTGGCGGATCGGCTCCTCGATCCAGGTGAGGCCCTCGTCGTCGAGCATCTCGCCGCGGCGGATCGCTTCGGTGACCGTCAGCGCCTGGTTGTAGTCGCACATCAGCGTAACCTCGTCGCCGACGGCCTTGCGCACCGCGCGCACGACGGCGAGGTCCTCCCGCGCATCGCTCCGGCCGACGCGGATCTTGGCGGCGTGAAACCCTTCGGCCAGCAGCTTGTGCGCTTCCTCCACCGCCGCGCCCGCCGGCATGATGCCGAGGCCCTTCGAATTGTAGGCGCGCACCGGCTTCGGCGCGCCGCCGAGCAGGCGCGCCAGCGGCAGGCCGCGCGTGCGCGCCAGCGCGTCCCATGCCGCCATGTCGATGCCGGATTGCGCCAGCCGCTGCAGGCCGGCGAGGCCCAGCAGCGTGAAGCGCTGGCTCAGCTTGCGCTCGATCTCGAACGGCAGCAGCTCGTCGCCGGCGACGAGGTCTGACATTTCCGTGACCATCGCCGTCAGCGGCTTCAGGGCCGAGGGCGTGATCGAGAACAGATAGGCATGGCCTGTCGCGCCGTGGTCGGTCTCGCAGTCGATCAGCACCAGCGGCGCCTTGGCGACCGCCCCGGTCGAGGTCTGGAGCGGCAGGTTCATCGGCACGATCACGGGGCGTGCGACAAAGCGCTTGATGCGGATGGTCTCGGTCATGGGTCTCTCCCGGCGGAGCGGCTGCAGGTCGCGCCGATCTTAAGCATCCGTGATCAAACGAAAAGGACCCGCGTGCGCTCGCTGCTGGAGACGCGCTGGCCTCGCTTAAGCCGGAATGAGGCCATTTGGCGTCAGTGCGAGTTGAAACTGCTTCCGCGCACTCCGTCCTCATCCTGAGGAGCCCGCCTAAAGCGGGCGTCTCGAAGGATGGCCGCACGGAAAAGCTCTCAAATGCGACAGCACTGCGCCTCCAGGGGAGGGTCAGAGTCACCTCATCTTGCCGCGCCTTCCGTGAACGCCGTCTCGATCACGTCCCCGAACTGCTGCCACGACCGGCCGTCGAATTGCACCAGCCGCATCTGCCTGATCGGCAGATAATTGTTCGGCGAGGTGCTCATCCGGATGTTGGGCAACGCCAGGGAGGGATTGACGTCCCTGAGCGAGGCCGCCTGGCGCATGATGTTCTCGCGCGAAAAGTCGTCGCCGCATTGCTTCAGCACCTGCGCCAGCGCCTCGGCCGCGGCGTAGCCATAGACGGCTGCGCTATTGTTGGTGCTTTCGACCTGATGGTATTTGTCCATGAAGGCGAACCAGTCCTTCATGGCGGGATCATTCTTCCAGGCCGGATCGCTCGGATCCTTCAGGAAGGCCGCCGAGATCACGCCGGCGGAATTCTCCAGCCCCGCGGGCGCCATCGCATTGGCGATCGAGGCGGAGGCATCGTTGACGATGAAGACCGGGCGCCAATTCATGGACGCTGCCAGCTTGATCACCTTGGATGCGGTCGAGGGCACGCCGAGGAAGACGAAGATATCGGCGCCGGCGCGCTTGAGGATCGAGATGTGCCCGTCGAGATGCTCATCGGCAAGGTCGAAGGCGATGTCGACGAGAACGTGGCGGTTGAGATCGCCAAGGCCCTCCTGAATCCCCTTGTACAGCATGCGTCCGAACTGGTCGTTCTGCCAGAGCACGACGATCTTCTTTCTGGGGTAATAGGCCTGGATGTAGTTGGCATAGATGCGCCCCTCCGACCGGAACGACGGCTGCCAGCCCATGGTCCAGGGAAACGCGTTCGGCTGGCTCAGCTCCTCGTCGCCGGTGGCAACGAACAGCTGCGGGATCTTCTTCTCGTTCAGGTACCGGCGTGTGGCGAGATTGCCCGGCGTGCCGAACGAGCCGAACATCAGGTGCACGCCGTCCGTCTCGACCAGCTTGCGCGTCAGCTCCAGCGCGGTCGCCGGATCGGAATTGTCGTCGCGGGTGATGAACCGGATCTTGCGGCCGTTGATCCCGCCGCGCGCGTTGACCATGTCGAAATAGGCCGCTTCTGCCTGGCCGATCGCGCCGAACTCCGACAGCGGCCCCGAATACGGCATGACATTGCCGATGCGGATCTCCTGGTCGCTTGCGGGTTGAACCGAGTGTTGCTGCTGCGACATCGCGCCCAGCGATGCGACGGCAATCGCGGAAACGAACAGCATCCTGCCGATGACGCGCATGTTCGATGCCCTGTGGTTGGCCCCCAAACGAGGTCGGCTCAATCCCCACCAAGGCCGCTTGATCTAGGTCAAGCGTTTGGCAATCGTGTGGCTGGGAGCGCGCTTCGATGAAAGCGGCAGGCGTGTTGCCGCAACGCGTTACGGCAACCCCCGCGCCTCCAACTGATGCACCAGCAGCAGCGTCGGCTCCGCGAGGCTCTCGCCGGAGCCATCGAGGCCGAAGGCGCTCGCGATACCGTCGCGGCTGCGCAGCAGCGTGCTGCGCGGGCAATGGCCGGCGCCGCACAGCGTCTTCTTCAGGGTCTCGCCCTGCGCCACGAGACCGGCGGAATCGTCCGCGGCCCAGGCCAGCACGATCGGCACGTCGACATTGAGGATGCCGGGGAACACCGAGCGCTTGTCGTACTGGGTGGCATCGCCGCCGAGATAGGCCTTCTCGCTCTCGCTGGCGTCCTTGCCAGCGCGGTAGACCCCGGACACCAGCACCACGCCGGCGACGTCGGCGCCGGCGGTCTGCAGCTCCGGATGCGCCAGCAGGGTGGCGACGTGGAAGGCGCCGGCGCCGTAGCCGACCGCGACGATTTCGCGGGCATCGCCATTGAAGAGGTCGATATTGCCGTGGACCCAGGACAGCGCCGCCGCCACATCGGACGCGCCGGCCGGCCAGGTCGCCGCGGGCGCCAGGCGATAATTGACCCGGACCCCGATCATGCCGTTGCGCGCGGCAAAGCACATGGCCTGATCCTGGATCTGGCGCGACAGCTCCGGCGCTCCGCGGTCGCCGGTGAAGGTGTCACCCGCCACGAACACCAGCACCGGCCGCGGCGTATCGGCCTTGGTCGCGCTGGCCGCGACATCGAGCACGTTGGCCTCGCTCTCGCCATAGCGCAGGCCGCGCGAGAAGGTCACCTGCTCGCACAGCCGCGCGGTGCCGCCGGCGGTGGTGTCGGAATCGGTGAGGCCCACTTGCACGAGATCGGAGGGCGGCGGCAGCCGGCCCGGCACGGGTCCGTGCGCGGAGGCCGCGGTCATGGTCAGAAACAGGAAAAATGTCAGATAATTCTTCATGGGTGTGGCGGCCTTGCGGGACTCATCTTGGCTCGCAGATATGGCCCGTCTTTTTCAATTCGTCTCATTAGTCCGCCGGCCTTGAGGCGAATTCGCGGCGCCTTGGCCGACACCGCGCGCAGCCGCCGTTTTATCCCGATCCGTCAAGCCGTTGTCCGGCGCCGCCGAGGCTCGCGCCGAATCTGGCGTTCTACTGTGCATGGGGTTGTTTTCGCAGTTTTTGTTTTGGACGGCCCGTCAGGCCCGCTTCATTGTCCGGAAGGTGATGGAGTAGCGAGGCGCCGCGACCGGCGGGATGCTGTGCTCCCATTGCGACCGCGCCTCGCCGTCCATCATGTAGAGCGAGCGCGGCAGGGCTTTGAGCGTGTGGCGCTCCCACTTCTTGCCCCTGCGACGGCGGAAGCGGAAAGCGCAAGGCGAGCCCAGCGACAGGCCGAGCACCTTGTCGAAATGCGGCTTGTCGCGATGCCAGCCGATGCCGACGCCGACCTCGTATTCGGTGCACAGCACCTGCCGGACGCTGCCCTCCGGCAGCCCCGCCCAGGCCTCGACCTGGTGCGCGACCGGCCGCACCCAGTCCGGGATCGGATCGGCCTCGGCTAGAAGCTGCAGCGTGTAGTCGTAGCGATAGCCGAACGACGCCACCCGGCGGTTGCCCTCGAAGACGCCGAACTGAAAGCGCTGGAGCGGCAATGCTGCGATGCGGGCGATCAGATCCTGCTCGGTGGCACGATCGATAAAATCGTCCGTGTAGCGAAGGCCGGCCGGGCCTTCCTGCGGGTCGGCGAACAAACCTAGCTGCGTCATGCCTCGCATTTCCGTGATGGAACCTCTTTGCGGCTGATGCGACTTATCTATGACGCGGGAAGAAACGTGCGAGGCTGTCATGGCAGAGAAGCATACCGCCGATCCGGTTGAGATCATGCGGGCGACCGGTCATCCTGAGCTGGAATACGCCGCCGGCTGGACCATCGCCGGTCTCGTCACCATCGGCACCATCGTCGCCGCCTGGGTCTTTGCAATCTAGGCAACCGGAAACTGGAGTTCGAAGGCGGCCCCTTCGTCGGTCGGCTTCAGCCTGATCGAGCCGCCATGGCTCGCCATCACCGCGCGCGCGATCGCCAGCCCCATGCCGGTGCCGCCCTGGTCGCGACGGGTGGTGAAGAACGCATCAAAGATCCTGTCGCGGTTCGGCGCCGAGATCGGCTCGCCGTCATTGCTGACCGTCACGAGCACGGTCGTCCGCGCGTCGACCGCCTCCAGCCTGATCGTCCCGGCCTTGTGCCGCACCGCGTTGTCGGCGATGTGTGACAGCACGATCAGCGCCTTCTCCGAGGACATGCCGATCGCCCGGTCGAGGCTGCCGCTGGCCTCGATCGCGCTTGCCGGAAACCGGTTCCTGAGATCGGCGATCACGGGCGCCAGCTCGGTGCGCTCGTTCTGCGGCAGGCTCTCGGCGCGGGCGAGCTCGCGCAGCCGTTGCGCCATCGCCTCCAGCCGCTGGGTGTCGGACAGGATGTTGGCGATGAAGGTCTTCTGCTCGGCCGGCGTCAGGCCCTCGGCCTTGCCTTGAACCGAATCCTGCAGCAGCTCGGCCGCGCCCTTGATCGAGGTCAGCGGCGATTTCAGCTCGTGGGTGAGATGGGCCGAGAAGGTCGCGATATAGTCGGAGCGCCGCGCCAGCTGCTCGGCCATGCCGAGAAAGCTGTGCGAGAGCTGGGCGAACTCGCGCGTGCCATAATGCTTCAGCGGCTGGAACGCCTCGCGGTCGCCGCGGCCGATTCTGGCGGCGCGGTCGATCAGCTCGCGCATCGGCAGCGTGATGGTGCGCGAGAACACGAGGCCAATCGCTATCGTGCCGAGGATGACGGCAAGGCCGGCCAGCACGAACTTGGCCCGCTCCTGGTAGAGATGGTCAAAAATGTTGCTCGGCGTCCGCGTCGTGTAGATCACCCCGGCGACGCGGTTGTTGACGATGACGGGCATCGCCGAGAACACGTGCACGCCGAGGCCGCGGCTGAAGGAATAGATCGGCGGCGGCGGCTTGTCCGGCACGCGGTTGCGTAAAGTCGCGCGGTATTGCCCGTGCAGGGCGTCCGCGACCTCCTCGATATGGGCGAGCGACTGGCCGACCTCCTGCCGCCCGGCAATCACCACGCCTTGGGGATCGAGGATGCGAAAGCCGGCCAACGTCACCTTCTGGGTCTCGCGGATGATCGGCGTCAGCCTGGCGCCGATCTCGACATAGGCTGCTTGCGCCGGCTGGGGCGCGGCCGATGCGTCGGGCCGCCGCCGCAAGAGGTCGTTCGCGGTGAGGTCGAGCGCGGGGCGGATCGGCGTGACCTGGTCGCCGGGATCGGGCAGCACGCCCGGCGGCACCTCGGCGCCGAGCATGAGGCCGCCGTCGAGCCGGGCCGCGACCTCCTGCGCATAGATCGTCGCCAGCACGCGGCTCTGCGCGATCAGCTCGGCCTGGGTCTGGCGGATCAGCTGGTTGTCGTAGAGACGGAAGAAGAACAGGCCGACCAGCGGCAATATTCCGACCGTCGCCAGCACCGTGAAGATCACGAGGGTGAGCGACGGCCGCCATTTGTCGGGCGCTGTGCTCATGCCTCTTTCTCGCAACGGCCGAGCTTGAAGCCGACGCCGTGGATCGTCTCGATCACGTTGTCGCAGGAAAGCGCCGCCAGCTTGGCGCGGATGTTGCGGATATGGCTGTCGATGGTGCGGTCGGAGACCTGGATGTTGAGCTGATAGGCCGCGCGCATCAGCTGCTCGCGGTTGAACACCGATGTCGGCCGGGTGAGGAATGCGCGCAGGATGCCGAACTCGATCGCGGTCAGCTTCAGCGGCGTGCCGGCGAAGGTTGCGACGTGCTGCTCGGGATCGATCAGCAGGCCGCCTTGCGCCAGCGCGGTGGGCCCGGCCTTGGCCTCGCCATTGCGCGGGCTGAGGCGGCGCAGGATGACGTTGACCCGCGCCACCAGCTCGCGCGGGCTGAATGGCTTCGTCACGTAATCGTCGCCGCCGATCTCGAGGCCGAGGATGCGGTCGATCTCCTCATCGCGCGCCGACAGGAACAGGATCGGCACGTCGGAGCCTTTGCGGATCTCGCGGCAGACGTCGAGGCCGTCGAACTCGGGCATGCCGATGTCGAGCACGATGAGGTCGGGCCTGTCGGCGGCAAAGCGGAGAAGCGCCTCCTTGCCGTCGCGCGCCTCGATCACGTCCATGCCGGCCTTCTTCAGGGCGACGCGGATGACCTCGCGGATATGGCCCTCGTCGTCGACGATGAGAATGCGATGCGCCAAGAAACTCTCCGCTCACCCCGCCGGCTGATTGCCGGGCTGCACCTTGACCTGAGCGTCGAGCCGGCGCTGCAGCCGCCAGCTCCGGAAGCCCCAGGCCCGCCAGGCGAGGTCCTGCCGTTGACTTTCTACAAGCCGATCTCGACGTCCCGCAAGACAGTAGTCGCCGCCGCGAAGCGCAATGACCTTGTCGATCGCAGGCAGCGCCTGCGGCCCGAGCGTGAGGAGGTAGTTGGCATCGATCTTCACGCCGTTCCCTCCCATTTCGCTGCTGTGCTTCAGATTATAGTCGGCAATGAATGCATCGAAGTTCACCAGCGAGACACTATAGAGCACGATCGTTAATGCGATCAGGTTGGCGCAGACGAGCCACCGGTTGGACCGGTTGAGCGCGATGCGGGCGACGATCAGGATCAGTCCTAGCGCCACAAGGCCCATCCAGATGAAGGCCGCGATGCGCCAGTAGGTCAGCATGTAGATGCCGACGTAGAGATCGAGCCGCAGAATGGAGGACGCGACCAGCAGCACGTTCTGCCCGACCCAGACATAGACCAGCGGCCGGATCACCGTCGATTTCTCCGCCGGCCCGCCCGGGCGCATTGCCACCAGCACGAAGGCAGCAGCGAGCAGGGCGGTTACGATCAGCGGATAGGCACCGCGATGGGCGTAAGTCGCATAAGTCATGTTGTCGGGCAGCGCCACGTGCCCCCAGAGATAGATGCCGTCGAGAATGGACTGCGCCGCAAACAGCAGGTTGAACAGGATCAGCGAGCGCAGGATGGTGGAGGGGCCGAGAAATTCTGCCGAGACCATGGGCGGCAGCGGCGGTGGCACAGGGCCGTCGACCCCGGTGGTGGTGACCATCGTCTTGCGCCGCCAACGCACATGAATGAAGGGCCAGACCAGGGCCAGCATCATGGTCCAGAACAGAACGCGCCACGTGTTGACATATTCGAGGATGACCTTGGGATTGAGCAGGGACACCCATTGCTCGATCACCGGATTGGCCGCGGCGAACAGTGCGACGAAGACGGTGCCGAGTGCCGCGGGCATCAGCCAGAGCGCGACGCCGCGGGTGAACGCCGACATGTTGAAGACCTGGGGGGCGTCGAGGAAGAACCTGAAGGGGCCAAGCAGGAGAAGATTGCGCAGCGCGCGGGCGCGTTCGGTGAGCTCGGTCGTATCAGGATTGGTCGCAAGCAACAGCGCGATCGTCAGCGACGCGACGAGGATCAGGAAGGACAGCGTGTTGAGCTCCTCCACGGCGGGGACGACGCCGAGCGTGAGGATCGCGCCGCCGATCGCCGCACGCCTGAAGTCCAGGGCCGCATGATTGAACAGCACCGACACGCAGGCGGTCGCGATCGCAAACAGCGTCAGCGACAGCCCGATCCGCTGGCCGTAGAACAGCCAGTCGGCGAGCGCGGCCAGCAGCAGCGCCATTGCAAGCTTGGCCGACAGCGCAGAAGGCCTGATAGGCTGGATGTCCGTCGTCGATGTCGAAGCCAGGCTCGTCATGTCCAGAAAGTCTCCGTGAATGGTGGCATCACGAACTCTGAACGGCGTTTGCGCAGAAGCCGCGGCCATCGTCTGCACGGTTTCAGGAGTCTTTTGCAGTTTTCGTGCAGGCGCGATTTTGGCCCTCGCGCGGCGCGAAGTGCTTTGATAGGTGCGAAGCATCATCGCTTTTCGCAAGTGACGCATCATGCAATTGTTCAACCGCATCGGTCTCATCCTGCTCTGGCTCGCCGCGCCGTTCGTTGCATTTCTGGCCGCGAACAAGAACGATCCGTATCTGCTCGTGTTGCGCGGCGCCGGAAACATCGCTCTTGTCGTCACAAGCATCGCAATCGTCGTTCTCTTGCTGCGCAGAGGCCGCTGGCGCACCTTGGCCGGCAAGGCGCTCGTCGTGCTCTGGTGCTTGCCGCCTGTCTTGATGTCCGCCGCGCATCTGAAGTTCGAGCTGCGCAAGCATGACGTTCTCGGCGCCAGCGCCGTCGAGGCGCGGCAGCTCGGGCCCCACTTCATGGTCGGCTATTCCTCTTTTTCCGAGGTGGCGCGTCTTGCCGGGCAGGGCCTGATCGGCGGCGTCTACGTCACCCGGCACAATATCCGCGGCCGCACCATCGAGGCGCTGCGGGCCGAGATCGCGGCGCTCCAGGATCTCAGACGGGCAGCCGGCCTGCCGCCGCTGGTCGTCGCCGCCGATCAGGAAGGCGGCATCGTCGGGCATCTTGCACCGCCGCTGACGAAGGTGCCGGCGCTGGCGACGCTGACGGGGCTGGCCCCCGACGATCAGCAGGCCAAAGCCGAAGAGTTCGGCCGCATTCACGGCCGCGAGCTCGCGCAAGTCGGCGTCAACCTCAATCTCGCCCCGGTGCTCGACCTCAAGCCGCCGCAACGGCGCAATCGTCTCGATTTCCACACCCTGATCAGCCAGCGCGCGATTGCGACCGATCCCGCCGTCGTCAGCACCATCGCCAGCGCCTATGTGCGCGGGCTGGAAGAGACCGGCGTCGGCGCCACGCTCAAGCATTTTCCCGGCATCGGCCGCGTCCGCGCCGACACGCATCATTTCAGCGCCAATCTCGACACGCCGGTGAAGGAGCTGGAGGCAACCGACTGGCTCCCGTTCCGCGAGGTGCTGTCGCATTCGCGCAGCGCGCTCATGGTCGGCCACGTCACGCTCACCGCCGTCGATCCCGATCGCGCCGCCTCGCATTCGAAGCGCGTCGTCGATGGGATCATTCGCGGGACGTGGGGCTACCAGGGCGTGGTAATGACCGACGACCTCGTGATGGGCGCGATCTACCAGAACGACGTCTGCAAGGCCGTGGTCGAGGCGGTCAATGCCGGCGTCGATCTGTTGCTGGTCGCCTATGATGGCGCGCAGTTCTACGGGGTCTTTGCCTGCGCCCTGCAAGGATCGCGACAGGGCAGGCTCGATGCGGCGATGCTGCATGCGAGCGCGGCGCGCCTGGAGCGCGGCTTTTCGACCGCGCAGGCGCGAGCTGCCTCGCGCACCGTCAGCGTCGCCCGGCGGAACTAGCCTTTTGCGAACTGGCGGTAGTCCGGCTCGCGGTGAAACCAGAATTCGTAGCCGGAGACACCCTTTTGCATGGCAACGTCGTGGATCGGCTGGTTAAGCGGAACGACGGGAACGTCGCGCATGCAGAGCGCGATGAAATCCTTCACGCACCTGTCGTATTCCGCGGTATCGGTGGTGAAGCGCGCCTTGTCGATCAGGGCGTCCATCTCCTTGTTCTTGTAGGAGGAGATGTTGAAGATCGAGTTGTTGCCGTGGAAATTCCAGTAGAAGTAATATTCGGGATAATCGAGCCAGCCGCTGAAGCGGTTGAGCGCGAGAGGCAGTTCCTTCTTGTTCAGCGTCGTGCGCCAGTTCGCGCCGGGAATTTTCTCGATTCCCGCCTTGATGCCGATCTTGGCGAGGCTCTCCTGGATCAGGATCGCGGCCGGCTCGCCGACGGTGGCGGTGCCGGTGTCGAGCGACAGCGTGGTCTCCAGGCCGGATTCGAAGCCTGCTTCCTTCAGCAGAGCCTTGGCCTTGTCGAGATCGGTGACGTAAGGAAATGGCTGCGGCCAGACCGGCTTTGAGACCTCGGCCGCGCCGCCATACATGGGAACGGCGCGCCCGAAGAAGGCGCTGGTTTGGATCTGCTCGTAGGGCATGGCCCAGGCGATGGCCTGGCGCAGCTTGACATTGTCGAACGGCGGCTTGGCGGTGTTCAGCGCGACGTACCAGAGCGCGTTCGGGATCGGCACGCCCGAGACCTTGACCTTGCCCTCCCTGATGATCTGCTCGAAATCGCGCGGCGCAAAGCCGCTGGAGATATCCGCATCGCCACGCTCCAGCATGGCGCGGCGGGTGCCGGCGGAAGGAACGTCGCGTGCGATCACGCGCTTCACCTTCGGCAGCGGCCCGCTCTTCCAGTCGTCGAAGCGCGTCAGCACGGTCTCGCTGCCCGGCTTCCAGCTCTCGATCTTGTAAGCGCCGCCGCCGGCCTCGTTGTTCTTCAGCCAGGCCAGCGCCCACGGGTCTTCTGGCGCCGCGTTCTTCTTGGCGAGCTCGGAATTGATGATGAAGGGCACGACGACGGCGACGTTGAACAGCAGCATCTTGTCCTTGCGGACATAGTCGATGCGGAAAGTGTGGTCGTCGACCACCACGAACTGTTCCGGCTTCTCCAGCGACCCCGCCGACATCTGGAAGGTCGGAAAGCCACCGACCTTCACGGCGCGGTCGAACGACCATTTGACGTCCTTGGCGGTGACAGGCGAACCGTCGTGGAATTTGGCATCCTTGCGAAGCTTGAAGGTGCAGGACATGCCGTCGGCCGCGACCTCCCAGCTCTCGGCGAGCTCGGGCGCGAGCTTCTCGCGGTCATACGACAACGTGCCGTCCGGCAGCGTCTTGGAGGCGTAGGTGAGCAGACGGTCGTAGCAATTCCAGGACAGGCCGTTCACGGTCTGGTTGGAGCCGACGCCCTGCATGTCCAGCGAGTTCGGCCCGAGCTCCTGCACCACCAGCAGCGTCTCGCTGCGCCCCTGCGCCCAGGCGAGGCATGGAGCAAATGCTGCCATACCGGCGACACCGAGGCCTCCGAGCACGACGCTGCGGCGGTTCAAATCGAGGGGTGAAACGCTCAAGGGTACCTCCTGTCCGGAATTGTCCGGCATTGAGAGGCAAGGTGTATGCCACAGGCAGGACGTGCCAAGCCGCCCCGCAAAGGCGCGAGGCGGCTTGGGTTCGACCGGATACGCGCTGCGATCGGCTTAGGTCTGTTCGGCCTGCTCCAGCGCGGCGGGCATTTTCGCCACCGACATCAGCGATCGCGCGACCTGGTTGAGCAGGAGATCGGCATTCTCTTCCTCGGCGAGGGATTTGGAGAGCAGGGCGACGATGGCGCTGTGGCGCAGCTGCTGCGCGAGGTTGCGTGCGGTGGTATAGCCGGCCATCTCGTAATGCTCGACGCGTTGCGCCGCAGAGATCAGCGCGAGGTCGGCGGCCGCATCCTCCTTCTCTTCGCCTTCCTTCATGACCTCCTGGCCTTCCTCGATCAGGCCCATCATGCCCTTGCAGGGCTTGGCGCGAGCGTTCTCGCCGAGCAGCTCGAAGCACTCGTTGATGCGCTCGACCTGATTTTCGGTCTCGGCCAGATGCTGCTCGAACAGTTCACGCAGCTGATCGAATCGGGCGGACTGCGCCATTTTCGGGAGCGCCTTTGTCAGCTGCTTCTCGGCATGGAGGATGTCGCGCAGCTCGTGAAGCAGAAGGTCGGTCAGTCCGGCCTCGTCGACGGGCGGCGAACTCTCCGCGACGATCGACGGGGCAGCGCCGGGATCGGCGGACTGAAGCGCAGGCGATTCCGTGAACACCCAGTCCTCGCCTTCGTTCCAAGGACCGCGGGTGTCGATCTCGCCGTGATCACCGCTGCCGGTGGAATCATTGAAATACTGGTTCACGAGGCCCGGCGTCGGGGCGATCCGGCCGATGCTGAAGGCCGGCTTCGACAGGCTCTCGAGCGCGCGCGCGAACGCCTTCATATGCGTGATCTCGCGCGTCATCAGGAATTGCAGTGCGTCCTTGCTGCCGGCGTCGTCGCAGAAATTGATCAGGCGCTCGTAGACGATCTTGGCACGCGCCTCGGCGGCGATGTTGCTGCGGAGATCGACGTCGAGCTCGCCGGTGATCTTGAGATAGTCGGCGGTCCAGGGATTGCCTTGCGAGTTGAACAGATTGATGCCGCCTCCGCCGGCGATCGCAATCAGCGGATCGGCCTCCGCGGCCTGGCGGTCGTTCCGCGAGGGCGCAAGATGCATCCGGGCGAGGCAACCGACGACCTCGAGATGGCTGAGCTCTTCGGTGCCGATATCCATCAAGAGGTCCTTGCGGTCTGGATCCTCGCAATTCAGTCCCTGAATCGAATATTGCATCGCAGCCGCAAGTTCGCCGTTGGCGCCGCCGAACTGCTCGAGGAGCATATTGCCGAAGCGCGGATCGGGTTCGTCGACGCGCACGGTGAACATCAGCTTCTTGACGTGGTGATACATGGAGGGACTCGCGTGCTGGAGGGAAATATGCGCGACAACGAGGCCTCCAGCCGTTCGTTCCTAAGTCTCTCCGAGATTGCCCGGACGTCTGCCTGGGAGCGCGACGGCTTACGGCGTTACCGCGCTGCGTGCGACGGCGCGAGGAGCCGTCAGTTCCTTCCAGGTCGAATTTGCCACATGCACCGGTGAGAAGGCGGGACGTTCGACGTATCGCCCGTCGCCGGCCCCGGCGCGCAGATCGCCATCCTTCCAGACGATACGGCCGCGCGACAGCGTCGCGGCCGCGCCGCCGGTGCAGGCAAAACCCTCGAACACGTTGTAATCGATCCGGCTCATCTGCCGCTTGGCGCTGATGGTCTTGCTCGCCTTGGGATCCCACACCACGATGTCGGCATCCGAGCCCACGGCGATCGCGCCCTTGCGCGGATAGATGTTGAGGATGCGCGCGATGTTCGCCGAGGTCACCGCGACGAATTCCTCTTTGGTCAGCCGCCCGGTGGCGACGCCCGCGGTCCAGAGCAGCGCCAGGCGATCTTCGAGGCCGCCGGTGCCGTTCGGGATCTTCCTGAAATCGCCGCGCCCGAACCGCTTCTGCTCGGTGGTGAAGGCGCAATGGTCGGTCGCAACCACCTGGAGCGAGCCGGCTTGCAGGCCAGCCCAGAGGCTGTCCTGATGCGATTTGTCGCGGAACGGCGGCGACATCACGCGCTGCGCGGAATGATCCCAGTCCTTGTTCTGATATTCTCTCTCATCCAGCAGCAGATGCTGGATCAGCGGCTCGCCATAGACGCGCTTGCCGACGGCGCGTGCCCGCGCGATCGCCTCATGCGCCTCGCGGCAGCTGGTGTGCACGATATAGACCGGCGTGCCCGTCATATCGGCGATCATGATGGCGCGGTTGGTGGCTTCGCCCTCGACCTCCGGCGGCCGTGAATAGGCGTGGCCCTCGGGGCCGGTGACGCCGCGCGCGATCAGCGCCTCCTGCATCAGGGCGACGACGTGGCCATTCTCCGCATGGACAACAGGCATGGCGCCGAGATGGGCGCAGCGCGCGAACGAATTGTAGAGCTCGTCATCGTTCACCATCAGCGCGCCCTTGTAGGCCATGAAGTGCTTGAAGGTGTTGATGCCGTAGGTTTTGACCACGGTCTCCATCTCGTCGTGGATCTGCTTCGACCATGACGTCACCGCCATGTGGAAGCCGTAGTCGCTGGCCGCCTTCTCGGATTTGTGCCGCCACTCCTGATACGCCGCGAGCATGGATTGGCCGGGATCGGGCAGGCAGAAATCCACCACCATGGTGGTGCCGCCGCTCAGCGCCGCCTTGGTTCCGGATTCGAAATCGTCGGCTGTGACGGTGCCCATGAACGGCATTTCGAGATGGGTGTGCGGATCGATCCCGCCCGGGATGACGTAGGCGCCGCCCGCATCGATGATCTGGCTACCGGTCGGCGCATCGAGCGATGCGTCGATCGCGACGATGGTCTCGCCGTCGATCAGCACGTCCGCGCGGCGCGAATGATCGTGATTGACGACGGTGCCGCCGCGGATGAGAAGGGGCATGAGTGACTCCGAGAGGTGAGGGACCGCTCGAAGGCTAAGTGCACCGCTCACGATGCGACAGGTGAAATTTTAGTCAGCCGCCGCCGCTCCTTTCACGTCGCGCGCGACCAGCCCGTCGATCATCGCGCGCACAAGGCACGCGATCTCCTTGCGCAGCGCCGGCAACGGCACCGCCACCAGCTTCTGCTCCAGCCCGAGCGCCACCATGCCATGCACGGCCGAGAACAGGCTGCGCGCAGTGATGCCGAGTTCCTCTGGGCTGCGCCCGGGAAACAGCGCGGCCAGCGGCTGGTAGATATGACGGAACAGCTGCATCTGGTCGTGCACCGACCAATCCGGCACCAGCTTGCCCGTCTCCATGCGATGCTCGAAGCAGCGCGCGCCAGAGCTGGAGATTTTCGGCGGCGAAATCGCAATAGGCGAGGGCGATGCGGATCAGGGATTCCCGTGGCGATGGCTTGCCCGCACGCGTCGCGAAAGTCAGCGCCTCGTCGAGCCGGAGCAGTGTGCGCGAGCCGACCCGCAGGATCAGCTCGTCGACATCAGCCACGAGATTATAGACCGCGCCATTGGCGCAGCCGATCTCGCGGGCCAAATCGCGGGTTTTCAGGCCCGCCAACCCCCTCTCGGCGATCATCCGCTCGGCCGCCTGGATCAGGGCGACACGCAATTTCTCTCGCCTCTCCAGAGCTTTAGTCATCTTTAACCAAATTCGTGAGCGTCGCTCAAATATGTATTGAACGAAGTTCAAGATTCCTGCTACAAAGCATGTGTGAGCAACGCTCATAGACAGGGAGCAACCAATGTTCAAGACCGTTGTGACCCTCTTCCGCGGCAGCGTCGCCGCCGCGGGCGAGGAACTGGAAGACCGCACCCGCCCTCCTTATCCTGGACCAGCAGATGCGCGACGCGGCCGCAGCCGTCGAGCGCAGCAAGCGCACTCTGGCGCTGGCGATCGCGCAGGACCAGCAGGAAGGCCGCAAGCTCGAGGCCACGAATGCGCGCATCGCCGATCTCGAGACCCGTGCCGTTGCGGCGCTGGATGGCGGCCGCGAGGATCTCGCCAAGGAGGCCGCCGAAGCCATTGCGGCCCTGGAGGCCGATCGCGATGCGGCCATGACGGCGCGCGCGCTGTTCGCGACCGAGATCGCCCGGCTGAAGCGCCACGTCGCCAACGCGCAGGCCCGCATCACCGAGCTCGATCGTGGTCGCCGGATCGCGCGTGCCTCGGACGCGGTGCGCTCGCTTCGCCGCAGCGGCATCGAGGCCGCGCGCCCCTATGAATCGACATTGCCGGAGGCGGAGGGCACGCTGAGGCGTCTGCGCGAGCGGCAGATGGAGGCTCAGGCGGCCGACGATGCCCTGGTCGAGCTCGACGCGGCCACCGGTCCGCTCGCCACCGCCGAAAGACTCGCCGAGCAGGGCTTTGGCCCGCGGCTCAAGACGACCGCAGACGACGTGCTGGCGCGGTTGAAGTCCAAGCGCATGCCGGCGGCCTGATCTCAAGTCTGAACCCGAACGCAATCATCATTCGAATCAACAGGAGACGATCATGAACCAGAACGGCCAGCCCCACAGCGGCGCCTGGGTGAGCTTTACCTACGCGTCCTTCGCAGCGTCCGCCTTCCTCGTCGCCATCGGCATCTTCTTCCTGCCGATCGACCTCTGGATGAAGGGTTATCTCACCATGGGCATCGTGATGATGATCCAGACCTGCGTCACCCTGACCAAGACCGTGCGCGACAATCATGAGAGCAGCCGCCTCGTGAACCGCATCGAGGATGCCAAGGCCGAGCGGCTGCTGATGGAGGTCTCCAAGGCGGCGTGAGGAGCGAACGGCCCCGCCGCAATGTGGGGCGGCGGGGGCCCTGCGGCAGGACGGGCGCATTGTGCTTCGCGTGCAGGTGCGATATGGCTCTCGCGCTTTCCAGAGGCGGAGACGAGCTTTGTCGAAACAATCCCTGCGCGAGGAGGCCGAGCGCCTGATCCGCGAATCGATGGAAAAGAAGACCATCGTGGTCAAGCAGGGCACGACCCGTATCGAGGCCGTCTGCGGCAAGTGCGGAGCGCCGAACCGGGTGCAGGCGGAGAAAGGCCAGACCCGCGTCAAGTTCGCCTGCAAGAACTGCGGGCATAAGCAAGAGACGTTGTAGGCGTCTTCGCCTCACCCCGATTGCCTCCGGCGATGCGCAGCATCGTCCGGCGCGATCCGGGTAGGGGCCCTACGGCCTCGCCCTCACATCACCTGATGCACGTCGATCACAACGCGATCCGCATGGCGCGCCGCTGACGCCACGAAGATGTGCTCCATCAGCCAGCGGTACTTCTCGTGTCCGGTCTCGAATTTCGGCACGGTGCGGAAATAGATCAGCTTCGGATCGACCGGCTCGCCGCGCTTGAGCTTGTGCAGCAGCTCGAGCGGGCCGAAGCGCATACCTCTGTTCTCGACGTAGACGGTCGCACCGTCGTCGGTCTCGAAGGCGTATTTCGCCTCGAGATCGATCAGCTCGTTGGGCCGGATGGTCTGGAAGTCGGCGCCGAACGGGAGCACCTTTCCGATGACAGCGCCCCTCACCTCGCCGCCGATGATCGGAATGATCCGGCGGACGCCGATCCCGGTCTCGCCGGCGGTGACGACGTCGCCGATGCGCGCGGTGATGGTGAAGACGTATTTCGTTTCGAGGATAGGGGCCATCGGTCACTCCAACTTTCATGTTAGAAGGCGCCGCCTTCTTCGCCTCTCCCGCTTGCGGGGAGAGGCCGGAATGCGCGCGTAGCGCGGATTCCGGGTGAGGGGGAGTCTCCGCGAGTCCAACTGCCAGCGTCCCCGCGGAGGCTCCCCCTCACCCCAACCCTCTCCCCGCAAGCGGGGCGAGGGGGCTTACTGCCGTCGCGGCGACTGTCTCGATTCAAAGCATTAATGCGCCATCATCCGCGTCGGCAGCCAGGTCGCCAGCAGCGGGAAGGCGATCAGGATCACCAGCCGCACCAGGTCCGTCGCCACGAACGGGATCACGCCCTTGAAGATCGTCGAGAATGACACGTCCTTCACCACGCTTTTGATGACGAAGACGTTCATGCCGACCGGCGGATGGATCAGGCCGAGCTCGACGGTCATGACGATGATGACGCCGAACCAGATCGGGTCGAAGCCGAGATGCATGATCACCGGGAAGATGATCGGCACGGTGAGGATGATCATCGCCATGGCGTCCATCAGGCAGCCGAGCACGAGATACATCACCATGATCAGGGCCAGCACGCCGTAGGGACCAAGGCCGAGCCCGGTGAGGAATTCCGTCACCTTCTGCGGCGTCTGGGTCACCGTGAGGAAATAGCCGAAGATCAGCGCGCCGATCAGCACCGTGAACACCGCAGCCGCGGTGCGCGTGGCCTGCAGCAGCGAGGCCAGCACCTTCTCGCGGTCGAGCCGGCCGGTCAGCACGCCGATGATGAAGGCGCCGGTCGCACCGACGCCGCCGGCCTCGGTCGGCGTGAAGCGCGGCAGGAAGGGCAAGCCGTAGAGGCCGCCGATGACGAAGATGAACAGCAGCACCGGTGCCCAGATCTCCTTCAGCCCGGCAAAGCGCTCGCGCCACGGCGTCACCTTGCCTTTCGGCAGGAAGTCTGGGCGGAAATAGCCGATCAGGAAGATCGTGATCATGTACATGGTCATCGCGAGCAGGCCCGGGATGATGCCGGCGATGAACAGCTTGCCGATATCCTGCTCGGTGATGATGCCGTAGACCGCGAGCACGGTGGAGGGCGGCAGCATCGCCCCCAGCGTGCCGCCGGCCGCGATCACGCCGGTGGCGAAGGACTGCGGATAGCCGAACCGGCGCATTTCGGGATAGGCGACGGCGGAGAAGGTCGCGGCGGTCGCCACCGACGAGCCGCAGATCGCGGCAAAGCCGCCGCAGGCCCCGACGGTGGCAATGCCGAGCCCGCCGCGCAGATGGCCGACGAAACCGTTGGCGGCGCGGAACAGCTCGCGGCTCATGCCGGAATGGGACACGAACGAGCCCATCAGCAGGAACATCGGGATGACGCCGAACGTGTAGTCGGTGACCGTGCGCATCGAGGTCTGGCCGACCAGCTTCAGCGCTGCCGTCCCGTTGACGAGATAGGCGAATCCGGACACGCCGACGAGGCCCATGGCCATGCCGACCGGCACGCGCAGCAGCATCAGGACGAAGAGGGAAATGAAGCCGATTACGGCGACGGCATCGGTGCTCATGGTTACTCCGTCGCCTTGATCTTGGGGTCGTGCATCTCTTCGGGATGGAAGATCAGCCGGTAGGTGCGGATCGCGATCAGCAGCACGGCACAGACGTCGCCGATCCAGGCGACCGCGAAGAACGGCCAGGTCGGCATGTGCAGGTCGAAGGTCTGGACGTTGTCGTTGTAGGTGCCGCGCACCTTGTCGAACAGCGTCCAGGTCTGCACGGTGACGACGAACAGCAGCACCAGCGTCGCGAACACGTCGATCCAGCGCTGATGGCGTGGCCCGACATTGCCCCAGACGAGGTCGACCGTGATGTGGGTGCCGCGATAGGAAGTCGCGGCGATGCCCCAGAAGATGAGGATGCCGAGCAGCATGCGGCCGATGTCGAAGCTGTCGGGGATCGAATAGTTCAGCGTGTTGCGCAAGAGCACCGACAGGAAGATGTCGAGCGCGACGATGCCGACAAAGCCGGCCGCGATCCATTCGATCGAGTCGATCACGCGATCCATCCAGGAGCGCCTTGCGGGGTGTGTTCCGTCGTGTGCTGTCATTGCTTGATCTCGACTCCAGCGGCGGCTCTTCGCCTCTCCCCGCGCGCGGGGAGAGGCCGCATCGCATCGGAGATGTGATGCGGGTGAGGGGGACTTTCCGCGAGTCCATCTCTCACTGTTTTTGCGGAGGCAGCCCCTCACCCCGACCCTCTCCCCGTAAGAACGGGGCGAGGGGGAAGAGAAAGTCGCCGCGCCGGCGCCGCTTCACTCCGCCAGCGCGTTGTACTTCTTCAGCGAGGCCTTGAGCTCCGCGAGCGTCGCATCGGGATCGGCGCCGGCCTTCTTGGCGCCGTCGCCCCAGGTCTTGACCAGCGGTTCGGCGGCCTTCTTCCAGGCCGCGATCTGCTCGGGCGTCAGCTTGTAGACCTCATGGTTGGATTCCGCCTTCACCTTGTCGATGCCGGCGTCCTCGAACTTGCCCCAGTGCTCGCCGACCGCGCCCGCCGTCTCGACCGTGCAGTTCTTGTCAATCGCGGCTTTCTGCTTGTCGGACATCGCATTGTACTTGTCCTTGTTGATCACGAACACGAAGGTCGTGGTGTAGAGCGGCGCCTCCATGTCGTACTTGGTCACCTTGTCGATGCCGAACAGCACCAGGGAGCCCCACGGGAAGGTGACGCCGTCGGCGACGCCGCGCTCGATGATGTCGCGCACTTCCGGAGCCGAGGACTGCACGTTGGTGCCGCCGAGCGAGGTGACGAAATTCGCCATGGTGGCGTGGGCCGGGCGGATCTTCAGGCCCTTGACGTCCTCGGGGTTGACGATCTTCTTGGTGCGGGAATGGAACGAGGAGGGCGAGTGGACGAAGGCGAGGCAATATTTGACGTCCTTCATCTCCTTCTCGGCAAATTTGCGGTACCAGGCGTCGAGCCCCATCGAGCCGCCCTTGGCGTCCGAGATCAGGAACGGCAATTCCCCGGCGCCGATGATCGGGAAGCGGCCGGGCTGGTAGCCGGGATTGACATAGGTGACGTCGGCGATGCCGTCGCGCGCCATGTCGTAATGGTCGAAGGCCTTGCCGAGCTGCTGGGCCGGGAACACCTTGCCCTTGATGGTGCCGCCGGAATCCTTCTCGACGGCGGCGGCCCAGTCTTCCAGCGATTTCTGCAGGGGATGCGAGGCCGGCACCCAATGCGAGATCTTCAGGTCGAAGGTCTTGTCCTGCGCGAGCGCTGGGCTCACGCTTGCTGCCAGCAGCAAGGCCAGACAGGCTTTCCTCATCACGCGTCTCTCCCTTTTGCGACGGCGGGCTTCGCTGGCCCCGTCTCGTTAATTAACATGTTATCTAATTGGCCGGCGCGTTCAAGCCGGAACTGAGGCGCGCGGTGTCGCGCCATCTACGTCAGCCATGTTGCATGGACTTGTCGCTGCTCGGGCGACGACCGCTCTCCCCTTTGCGCAAACGTTATATGGTATAATTATCGTCTGCGAGCCCGTGCGACAAGCAGGCCCCGGACCCAGAGCCTACAGGATCGGGCAGAGCAAGTATTGCGGGCAAAGGTCGCAATCAGCGGAGCCGGGCCGGCCGAATTGCTGCTTGGGCAACTGTCATGCCCCGCGAAGGCGGGGCATCCAGTACGCCGCGGCCTTTCGATTTCAATCACTGCCGTCTCTGGAATACTGGATCACCCGCCCCGGTGCGCCATTGCGCACAAGGCGGTGATGACAGTCTTGGTGAGGCGACGGCGGAGCTCGTTTCAAACACCTGCACAAATTCCGTTTAAAGCTTTGTAGGTGATGCATTCGCCGCTTCATTCGCTTCCAATGCGGCCAAAGCAATGAAGCGAGATTGCCATGACCTTCACCGACATCCCCGCCGGCTACGAGCCGCATTTCCGCAAAGCGCCGCTGACCGATCCCTGGGAGCCGCTCTATTCGAAGAAGACCGACAAGGGCGTCACCGTCGGACTCCGCCTGGCGACGCCGCACACCAACGCCCGCGGGCTGATCCACGGCGGGCTGATCGCAGCGCTCGCTGACGCTGCCATGGGTTACAGCTGCGCCCAGGCGACGGGCTGGACGACGTCGTTCGTCACCATCTCGCTGTCGGTCGACTATGTCGGCGCCGCCGAGATCGGCCAGTGGCTCGCGGTCGAGGGCGAGGCGATCAAGACCGGGAACACGATCTGCTTCGCGCAGTGCCTGGTGAAGGCGGACGACGCCGTGATCGCGCGGGCCAGCGGCACGTTCCGGGTGGTGCCGAAGAAGGGATGATGCTCGTGAGGTCGCCGCGATGTCGCCCCTTGCCCCGTCATTGCGAGCGTAGCGAAGCAATCCAGACTGCCACTGCGGAAAGACTCTGGATTGCTTCGCGGAGCCTGTCATCGGGCCGCGCTACGCGCGGACCCGTTGGCTCGCATTGACGATGTGGAGATAGCGGGGCGGGACACGCACTTACCCAAACCGCCACTCCGCCGTCTCCACCACGAGATCGATGAACGCGCGCACCTTGGCCGAGAGCAGACGCGAGGTCGGATAGACGATGTGGATCGGCAGCGCCGGCTGCTCGAATTTCGCCAGCACGATCTTCAGGCGTCCGCGCTTCAGGCCCTCGGCGGCCTGATAGGCCAGCACCCGCGTCACGCCGCCGCCGGCCTCGGCATATTGCAGGGCGGCGTCGGCGCTGTTGCTGATGAAGCGAGGGGACAGCGGCAGCCCGATATCGCGGCCGTCGCGCAGGAAGCGCCATTCGGACCAGGGGCCGAACTGGATGGTCTGGTGCGTGGCGAGCGCTTCCGGCGTCTTCGGCTCACCATGCCGCTTCAAATAGCCGGGCGCAGCCACCACGATCCGCCGCATCTCGCCGACCTGGCGTGCCACCAGCGAGGAATCGGCGAGATGGCCGATCCGCACTGCTGCATCGACGGCGTCCTCCACGAGGTTGACGAGGTGGTCCGACAGCCGGAGCTCGGCCGTGACCTCGGGATAGCGCTTGAGATAGGCGGTCATGACCGGCCCGACATGCAGCCGGCCGAAGCCGACCGGCGCCGACACGACGAGGCGCCCGCTCGGTCGGTTGCGCTCCTCCCGCGCCGAGCCGTCAGCCTCCTCGACATCGGCGAGGATGCGCCGAGCTCGCTCCAGATAGCGCGTGCCGACGTCGGTCAGCGTCACCTGCCGGGTGGTCCGCTGCAGCAGCCGCGCGCCGAGATGCTCCTCCAGCGCCGCGATCAGCCGCGTCACCGCCGATGGCGACAGCCGCAGCTTTCGCGCGGCCGGCGCAAAGCCGCTGAGATCAGCGACCGTGACGAAGACGTGCATGGCTTCCAGGCGGTCCATGGGACATTATTGCATATATCGCAATGATGAAGTGTCAAGGTGCTCGATTGTTTTAGGCGCCGAAAGGTCCAGATTAGGCGCGAAAGACGCAAGCATGCGCCGGAATTTCAGGAGATGTTCCGATGACGACCGCAGTCCACACCTATGCCAGCGACGTGGCCTTCTCGCCGGCGGTGAAGACGATCCAGGCCCGCAAGGGTTCGCGCGAGGCCTATGCACGCAGCGAGCAGCGCGGCTGGCGCACCGAGGTCGACGACAATCTCGCCGCCTTCCTGGCCGACGCCAATAGCTTCTACTTCGCCACCGCTTCAGCCGACGGCCAGCCCTACATCCAGCACCGCGGCGGCCCGAAGGGATTTCTCAAGGTGCTGGACAAGCAGACGCTCGCCTTCGCCGACTACGCCGGCAACCAGCAGTTCATCACGCAAGGGAACCTCTCGGAGAATCCCAAAGCCTACATCTTCGTGATGGACTACGCCCACCGCCGCCGTGTGAAGATCTGGGGCGAGGCGCGCGTGGTCGAGGACGACGAAGCCCTGACCACGTCACTGATGCCGAAAGGTTATCGTGCCCGCCCCGAGCAGGTGATTCTGTTCAAGATCGCGGCCTGGGACACCAACTGCCCGCAGCACATCCCGCAGAAATTCGACGCGTCCGACGTCGCGGCCGCGCTGGCGGCGAGAGATGCGAGGATCGCGGAACTGGAGGCGGAGGTTGCGGCGCTGAAGGGGGAGAAGGCGAGCTTAGCCTCCAACGAAAGCTAAAGCAGCCTGCGCGGTGCACCCTCTCCCCTTGTGGGAGAGGGTGGCTCGCCGCGGAGCGGCGAGACGGGTGAGGGGTCTCTATCCTCACGAGCAATCTTTCGGGTGGAGAGAACCCCTCATCCGGCGCTTCGCGCCACCTTCTCCCACAAGGGGAGAAGGGAAGAACAGCGCTACATCGCTAAATCACACTTTCACCTTCGTGCTGGAAGCCGAGATAGCTCGCCGCGACCCGCTCGTTGGCCGCGATGTCGCTGGCCTTGCCGCTGAGCACGAACTCGCCGAGCTCCATCACATAGGCCTGGTCCGCGATCTTCAGCGCGGCCTGCGCGTTCTGCTCGACGAGCAGCACGGAGACGCCGGCGGCGCGGAGCTCGGTGACGATGCGGAAGATGTCGGCGACGATGATCGGGGCAAGGCCCAGGCTCGGCTCGTCCAGCATCAAGAGCTTCGGCTCGCCCATCAGCGCGCGGCCCATCGCGAGCATCTGCTGCTCGCCGCCGGAGAGCGTGCCGGCGAGCTGCTTGCGCCGCTCCTTCAGCCGCGGAAACAGCGCATAGACCCGCTCGATCGAGGCTTTCGCCTTGCTGCGCTCGATCCGGAACGCGCCCAGCTCGAGATTGTCCTCGACATTCATGGTCACGAACAATTCGCGGTGCTCGGGAACGAGACCGAGCCCCATCGCGACGCGGTCCTCGATGTCGAGCCGGGCGAGATCCTGCCCGGCAAAAGCGACGCGGCCTTTCAGCGGCAGGATGCCCATGATGGCCGAAAGCAGCGTGGTCTTGCCGGCGCCGTTGGCGCCGACGATGGTGACGATCTCGTTGGTGCCGACCTCGAGCGAGACCGAACGCACTGCCTCGACCTTGCCATAGGCGACATGCGCGTCGGTGACGGACAACAGCGTGCTCATGCCGCCACTCCGAGATAGGCCTTGATCACTTCGGGATTGGTCTTGATCGTCGCCGGCGTGCCTTCGGCGATCTTGGTGCCGAAATCGAGCACCACGATGCGGTCGGCGAGGTTCATGACGAAGCCCATGTCGTGCTCGACCAGCAGCACGCTCATGCCGCCGTCGCGCAGCTCGCGGAGCAGCGCGGCGAGCCGCTGCTTCTCCATGTGGCGCAGGCCCGCCGCCGGCTCGTCGAGCAGCAGCAGCATCGGGTCGACGCACAGCGCGCGGGCGATCTCGACGATGCGCTGCTGGCCGAGCGAGAGCGAGCCGGCCAGCTGGTGCATCTGCTCGGTGAGGCCGACGCGCTCGATCTGGCGCGCGGCCTCGGCGAGCAGCTTGGCCTCATCAGCGCGGTCGAGCCGCAGCATCGAGGAAACGGGCCCGGAATGGCCGCGCAGATGCGCGCCGATCGCGACGTTCTCCAGCACGGTCATGTCGGGGACGAGCTTGACGTGCTGGAAGGTCCTGCTGATGCCGAGCTTGACGATCTCCTGCGGCGGCGCGTTGTCAACCTTCCTGCCGAGCACGGAGATCGAGCCCGAGGTCGCCGACAGTACGCCGGTGATCAGGTTGAAGGTCGTGCTCTTGCCGGCGCCGTTCGGGCCGATCAGCGCGACGATCTCGCGGGCCTGGACGTCGAAGGAAACATTGTTCACGGCGACCACGCCGCCGAATTGTTTTCGCGCTTTCTCGACCTGAAGCAGGACACCGGCCTCGGCGGGCGCGCGGGCGCGATGCTCCAGCTTCAGCGAGGTGTCCGGCTTCTTGCCATCGGTGCGCTCGGGGAGGAACGACATCAGCCAGGGCCAGAGTCCGCCGGGCGCAAGTTGCAGCAGCGCCACCAGCATGATGCCGAACACGATGGTCTCGACCTGGCCGGAGCCCGGCAGGATCAACGGCAGATAGGTCTGCAGCACCTCTTTCAGGATCACGACGATTGCCGCCCCCAGCACGCCGCCCCAGACATAGCCGGCGCCGCCGACCACGGCGATGAAGAGATATTCGATGCCCATATGCGCACCGAACGGCGTCGGGTTCACCGCGCGCTGGAGATGGGCGTAGAGCCACCCGGACAGGCCGGCGAGCACCGCGGCATGGATGAACACCAGCAGTTTGGCCCGCGGCGTGTGGACGCCGAACGCCTCGGCCGCGACATGGCCGCGGCGTAGCGCACGGATGGCGCGGCCGGTGCGGGAGTCCAGCAGGTTCATCGTCAGCAGGGCCGAGAGAATCACGGCGATCCAGATCGCGTAGTAGATCGAGCCGGGCGAGAGCATCTTGAACGTGCCGATCGACAGCGGCGGAATCGCCGAGATGCCGTCGTTACGGCCCAGAAACTCCAGCTTGCTGAACAGGTAGAACAGCCCAAGCCCCCAGGCGAGGGTGCCGAGCGGCAGATAGTGCCCCGAGAGGCGCACGGTGATCAGCCCGAGCAGCACCGCGAGCGAGCCGCTGACCAGGAGCGACAGCGGCAGCGTCAGCCAGGGCGACAGGCCGTAGGCCGTCGACAGCACCGCGGTGGTATAGGCGCCGAAGCCGACGAAGGCGGCCTGGCCGAACGAGGTGAGGCCGCCGACGCCGGTCAGCAGCACGAGGCCCATCGCGACCAGGGCCGCAAGGCCGATATTGTCGAGCAGCACGATCCAGAACGGGGGCACGCCCGGGATGAACGGGACCGCCGCCATGACAAGTGCAAAGACGAGGATGGGAAGCCGGCTCTGCATCGGGCTCAGTCCTTCTCTTCCTCGACCGCGGGCGCGGCGAGCGAACGCAGCAGCAGCACGGGGATCAGCAGCATGAAGACGATCACCTCCTTGTAGTTGGAGGCATAGAAGGACGAGAACGCCTCGACGATGCCGACCACCAGCGCCGCGACGGCGGTGAGGGGATAGCTGACGAGGCCGCCGATGATCGCGGCGACGAAGCCCTTCAGCCCGATCAGGAAGCCGGAGTCATAATACAGGGTCGTGATCGGCACGATCAGGATGCCGGAGAGCGCGCCGATCACGGAGGCCAGCAGGAAAGCGATCTGGCCCGACAGCGTGGTGCGGATGCCCGCGAGCCGTGCCCCGAGCCGGTTCACGGCAGTGGCGCGCAACGCCTTGCCATAGAGTGTCAGGCCGAAGAACAGCCAGAGGGCGACGATGAAGGCGATGGTGATGGCGTAGACCGTGATGCTCTGGCCGGTGAAGCGCAGCGCGCCGGCGGTGAAGGCGCCAGACAGCACGGCAGGCCCGCGCTGGCCTTCGGCGCCGAAGAACAACAGGCCGAGGCCCTGCAGCGCGAGGTGGACGCCGACCGAGGCGATCAGCAGCACCAGCACCGAGGTGTGCGCCAGCGGCTGGAAGGCGATGCGGTAGAGATAGACGCCGATCATCGCCACGATCACCAGCGACAGCGCGATGCATACCGCGACCGGCGGCTTCTGGGCGGCGAAATACAGCGTCAGCGCCAGCACGATGCCCGGCAGCACGACATTGGCGGTGAAGCTGCGCGCGATCAGCCGCCCATGCAGCGCCTTGCGCGCGACGAACAGATCGAAGGCGAAAGCGCCGATGCCAAGCGCCAGCGCCAGCTTAGCCGTGCCCGGCATCTGGCCGGCGGCCAGCGAGGCATAGGTCAGCGCGCCATAGGTGACGAATTCGCCCTGGGGAATGAGGATGACGCGGGTGACGGCGAACACCAGCACCAGCGCCAGGCCGAGCAGCGCGTAGATTGCGCCATTGGTGATGCCGTCCTGCAGCAGGAACAGCATGATGGTGGTATTCAAGACCGGACGCTCCCCCTTAATCCGGACCGGTCCTCCTGATTGTGGTGGACGGTCCGCTCACAGCCATTGAAAAACGCATGCGATATTTGATATGGTCCATAACAATTATCAAATATAACTTCAAGGGCGGGGAACGAACCCGTTCCGAATTTAGCGGGATTACGAGCACGAGGCGATGACCGTTTCCAAAACCGCTGAAAAGTCTTCCGAAAAGCCTGCCGAGGCGGCCAAGGGCCGCAAGGACGCGGGCGAGCCGCAGGCTGAAGCCCTCCAGCTCGGCGAGCTTTCCGAGCAGCTGGGCTATGTCCTGAAACGTGCACAGCTCAAGGTGTTCGAGAATTTCTTGCGCTGCATGGCCTCGCTCCAGCTGACGCCGGCGCAGTTCTCGGTGCTGCTGCTGGTCGAGAAGAACCCCGGCCGTAACCAGACCGAGATCGCCTCCACGCTCGGCATCCTCCGGCCGAACTTCGTGGCCATGCTCGACAATCTGGAGAGCCGCGACCTTTGCGCGCGGATCCGCTCCACCAACGACCGCCGCTCGCACATCCTGGTCTTGACCGACAAGGGCAAGGCCGTGCTGGCGCGGGCGAAGAAGCTCGTCGCCACCAAGCACGAGGCCCGGCTGAACGATCTGCTCGGCCAGGCCAACCGCGAAGCCCTGATCGGAATGCTCGCGAAGATCGCCAACGAGTTTTGAGTTACTCCGTCATCGCCCGCGAAGGCGGGCGATCCAGTATTCCAGAGGCCGTAGTGAGATGCGGAGAAGGCCCGGCGTACTGGATTCCCCGCTTTCGCGGGGAATGACACCGTTGTTGGGGCAGGCGCCTCAATCCACCAAAATCACCCGGATATCGTTGACGTTGGTCAGGGTCGGGCCGGGCTGCAGCAGGTCGGCGGTCGCCTCGAAGAACGTGGTCGCGTCGTTGTTGTCGAGATAGGCCTGCGGCTCGAGCCCCAGGGCCTTCATCTTCGCGAACGTCGCAGCGTCGATCAGCGCGCCGGCGGGGTCGGTCGGGTGGCCGGCGCCGCCATCGGCGCCGTCGGTGTCGCCGGCCAGCGCCGCGATGCCGACCGTGTCCTTCAAGAGCGAGGCCAGCGCCAGCGCGTATTCCTGGTTCGGCCCGCCGCGGCCATTGCCGCGCACGGTGACCGTGAGCTCGCCGCCGGACAGGATCGCGACGCGCTTGCCCTGCGAGCGGGCCTGAAGTGCCAGCCTGGCGTGGTCGGTGGCGACCTCGCGCGCCTCGCCTTCGAGATCGGCGCCGAGATCGATGGTCTCGTAACCGGACTCGCGTGCGAGCTTCACCGCCGCGTCCAGCGATTGCTTGGGCCGCGCGAGCAGCTCGAACGACGCGCGCGCGAAGGCGGCGTCATCGGGCTTGGCGCTTTCATTGGCGGGCTCGTCGAGCGCGCGGCGCACCGCATCGTCGATGTCGAGCTTGTATTTCGCCACGATCGCGCGCGCATCGGCCAGCGTGGTCGGATCAGGCACGGTGGGGCCGGAGGCGATCGCGGAAGGATCGTCGTGCGGCACGTCGGAGATCGCGAGCGTCACGATCTCCGCGGCGTTCCTGCCGGCGCGGGCGAGACGGCCGCCCTTGATCCGCGACAGGTGCTTGCGCACGACGTTCATCTCGCCGATCGGCGCGCCCGAGCGCAGCAGCGCCTTGTTGACCGCCTGCTTCTGCGCGAAGCTGATGCCCTCCACCGGCGCGATCCAGTTGGCCGAGCCGCCGCCGGTGAGCAGCACCAGCAAGAGATCGTCCGGCCCGGCCTCGCCCGCGAGCGCGAGGGTGTCGGCCGCGCCCTTCAGGCCGGCTTCGTCGGGCACGGGATGACCGGCCTCGACCACACGAATGCGGCGCGTCGGCACGCCGTAGCCGTGGCGCGTGGTGGCGATGCCGACGAGGCGCTCCGGCGCCAATCCCAGCGCGTCGAGATAATGCCGCTCCGCGGCCGCGGCCATCGCGCCGGCGCCCTTGCCGGCGGCGAGGCAGATCACGCGCCCCCTGGGCGCAGGCCGCAGGTGAGGGGCCAGCACCACGTTGGGATGGGCGGCGGCGACGGCGGCGTCGTAAAGCGCGCGGAGCAGGGGGCGTCGGTCGGTCATGGACGATGGCCTTGAGCAGACGGGAGTGGCGGCGACGAGGTCGCCGCCATCTGCCTACCGCATCGTGCGCCAAAGCGTAAGCGGCCTTTGCCATCATTCGATTGTGCAATCGCGTGATCAAAATTGCCGCGCAAAGAAAAGCCCCCTGCGTGATCGGCGCAGGGGGCTCGTTGTCCGCGCTTTGCAGCTTCTAGCCGCCGGCGTCGGCGCTGATCACGTCACCGAACAGATCCCACTTGTCGCCCTTGAACTTCATGAGCTGGAGCGAGCTGATCGGCGCGAAGTCGTTCGGCCCGGTATTGATCTTGATGCCGGGCAGCAGCACTTCGGTGCGGAAGTCCTTGAGGCTCGCGGCCTGCTTCATGACGTTCTCGCGCGTGAGATTGTCGCCGCACTTCTTCAGCACTTCGACCAGCGTCTGTGCCACGCCGTAGCCGACGATGGTGCCGCCGTCGAGCTTGTCGCCTTCGGGGAAGTACTTGGTCATGAACTCCAGGAACGCCTTCATGCCGGCATCGTCCTTCCACTGCGGATCGGAGACGTCCTTCAGATAGGCGGCCGAGATGATGTCCTGCGAATTCTCGAAGCCGGCGGGCTTGATCACGCTGCCGACCGAGGCCGAGACGTTGTTGAGGAAGTGCGTCGGCTTCCAGCCGATTTCGGAGATCTTCTTGATCGCCTGTGCGGCGAATTTCGGTGTGGTGATGTTGATGAAGACGTCGGCGCCGGTCGCTTTCAGCTTGACGATGTGATTGTCGATGGTCGGCTCCGACGTCTCGTAGCTTTCCTCCAGCACGATCATGCTCGCGGCCTTGGCGCCCAGGCCGTCCTTCAGGCCCTTCAGATAGTCCTTGCCGTAATCGTCGTTCTGGTAGAGGACGCCGATCTTGGCGTTCGGCATGGCCTTGAGGATGTACTTGGCGTAGATCTGCGTCTCGCTCTGGTAGTTGGGCTGCCAGCCCATCGTCCACGGGAAGTTCTGCGGATCGTTCCACTTGGTGGCGCCGGTGGCGACGAACAGCTGCGGCACCTTCTTCGAATTCATGTATTTCTGGATCGCGGTGTTCGGCGGCGTGCCGAGCGAGTTGAAGACGAGCAGCACCTCGTCGCTCTCGACCAGCTTGCGCGCCTGCTCCACCGTCTTCGGCGGCGAATAGGCGTCGTCGTAGGAGACGAAATTGATCTTGCGGCCGTTGATGCCGCCTTCTTCGTTGATCTTCTTGAAATAGGCGGCTTCGGTGCGACCGATGATGCCGTAGGCGGAGGCCGGTCCGCTGTAGGGCATGATGTTGCCGATCTTGATCTCGGTGTCGGTCGCGCCGGTATCGTATTTCTTCTGGGCCGATGCAGTGGAGGTCGCAGCTGCAATGAGCGCGAGCGCCAGTGACGCGGCCGCAAATTTGCCGGTGACAGCGGGCATTCCAATCTCCCTGTTTTTTTCTTGGTGTGCGCGTCCCTTTTCTTGGCTTGATTGTTTTTGGCGACGCAACCGCAATTCAATACGATTTGCCCAGAAGCTTCAAGGAAAAGCCCCTGCGGCAGGGCCGCAGGGGCTGCGTCTTTAGTCGATTGGGACTTACGTCTTTAGCGACTGGTTAATGGTCAGCCGCCGACGTCGCCGCTCAAGACCTCGCCAAATCGCTCCCAATGCTCGCCCTTGAACCGGATCAGTTGCAGCTGCGAAATCGGCGCGAAATCGGCGGCCGAGGTGTTGACCTTGACGCCCGGCAACAGGCCCGCCGGCTCGAAGTCCTTGATGTTGGCGGCCTGCTTCATGATGTTCTCGCGGGTCAGATTGTCGCCGCAGGCCTTGAGCACGTGAGCGAGGCCTTGGCTCACGATATAACCATACATCACCGAGGCATCGGCGCGGTTCGCTTCCGGATAGTACTTGTCCAGGAATTCGTTCCACGCGATCATCGCCTTGTCGTCTTTCCACTGCGCGTCGGTCGGATCCTTGAAGTATTGCGACGAGATGATGTCCTGCGCGTTCTCGAAGCCGGCCGGCTTGATCACGCTGCCGATCGAGCCCGAGACGTTGTTGAGGAAGTGGAGCGGCTTCCAGCCGATCTCCGCGTTCTTCTTGATCGCCTGCGCCGCGAATTTCGGCGTCGTGATGTTGAAGAACACGTCGGCGCCGGTCGCCTTGAGCTTGACGATGTGGGAGTCGATGGTCGGTTCCGAGACCTCGTAGCTTTCCTCCATCACGATCATCGAGGTCTTGCCGCCGAGCCCGTCCTTGAAGCCCTTCAGATAGTCCTTGCCGTAATCGTCGTTCTGGTAGAGTACGGCGATCTTGGCGTTCGGATGGTTCTTCAGGATGTACTTGGCGTAGATGATCGACTCGCTCTGGTAGTTCGGCTGCCAGCCCATCGTCCACGGGAAGTTCTGCGGATCGTTCCACTTCGTGGCGCCGGTGGCGACGAACAGCTGCGGCACCTTCTTCTGGTTCATGTACTTCTGGATCGCCGAGTTCGGCGGCGTGCCGAGCGAGTTGAAGATCAGCAGCACCTCGTCGCTCTCGACCAGCTTGCGCGCCTGCTCCACCGTCTTCGGCGGCGAATAGGCGTCGTCGTAGGTGACGAAGTTGATCTTGCGGCCGTTGATGCCGCCTTCCGCGTTGATCTTGCGGAAATAGGCCTCTTCGGTCTTGCCGATCACGCCGTAGGCGGACGCGGGACCGCTGTAGGGCATGATGTTGCCGATCTTGATTTCGGTGTCGGATGCGCCGGTGTCGTATTTCTTCTGCGCGGACGCTGCCGTGGAAAGTGTGGCGGCCAGCACGAGGGCAGCCGAGACGGCCCCCAATCGCACATGCATTGCAGGCATCTTGCTCTCCCTAGGTGGGTTTGATTGTGTCGATTGTTCTTGTTGGGAGCGATCGTTGCTCGTCGCTCCGTCGTGTATTCAATACCTATCCACGGCCGTCAGCAAGACAAACGCCCCGCACGAGCATCGCGGGAGCGGAGATCTTTTCGAAGGCGACTCGGAATATTCCGGCGCGTGAGATTTTTGCGGGGCAAACTCACCGCGGGAGTTGCTTCGTGAAGAAGCGGCTATCTTGAATTGTGCCGCCGTGGTGCTCAGTGGCTCATCTCGCTCGAGATGATGTCGCCGAACAGCTCCCATTTCTTGCCCTTGAAGCGCATCATCTGCAGCTGCTCGATCGGGGCGAAATTGTCCGGCGCGGTGTTGATCTTGATGCCGGGCAGCAGCGTGTCGGGTTCGAAGTCCTTCAGGCTGGCGGCCTGCTTCATGACGTTCTCGCGGGTGAGATCGTCGCCGCACATCTGCAGCACCTTCACCATGGTCTGCGCGGCGGCGTAGCCGAACACGACGCCGGCATCGAGCTTGTTGGCCTTGGGCTGGTATTGGGCGAGGAAGTTGTAGAATTTCTTCATGCCGTCATCGGCATTCCACTGCGGGTCGGAGCCGTCCTTGGTGTAGGTCGCCGACAGGACGCCTTGCGAGATTTCGATGCCCGCCGGCTCCAAGACGCCGCTGATCGAAGCCGAGACGTTGGAGATGATCTGCATCGGATGCCAGTTGATCTCCGCCGCCTTCTTGATCCCCTGCACGGCGAATTTCGGGCTGGTGATGCTGATGAAGACGTCGGCGCCGGAGGCTTTCAACTTGACGACGTGCTCGTCGATCGCCGGCTCGGAGCTGTCATAGGCTTCTTCCAGCACGATCATCGAGGCCTTGGGCCCGAGGCCCTGTTTCAGCCCCTTCAGATAGTCCTTGCCGAAATCGTCGTTCTGGTAGAGCACGCCGATTTTCGCCTCCGGCTTCTCCTTCATGACGTATTTGGCGTAGATGCGCGCCTCGCTCGCGTAGCTCGGCTGCCAGCCCATGGTCCAGGGATATTGCCTGGGATCGTTCCATTTCGAGGCGCCGCTCGCCACGAACAATTGCGGCACCTTCTTCTCGTTCATGTATTTGCGGATGGCGCTGTTGGTGGAGGTGCCGAGCGAGCCGAAGATCAGCAGCACATTGTCGCTCTCGACCAGCTTGCGTGCCTGTTCCACCGTCTTCGGCGGCGAATAGCCGTCGTCATAGGAGATGAATTTGATCTTGCGGCCATTGATGCCGCCCTCGGCATTGATCTTGTTGAAATAGGCTTCCTCGATCTTGCCGATCGCGGCATAGGCGGAGGCCGGACCGCTATAGGGCATGATGTTACCGATCTTGATCTCGGTATCTGATGCGCCACTGTCGTATTTCTTTTGCGCCAGCGCTCCGCTGCTCGTTGCGGTGCACAAGGCGAGCGCGGCCCAGAGGAGCGCAACCTGGGAACGAGCGGCGGCCATTGTTCTCCTACTCCGGGATGGATCGATCGCATTGAACAAGATTGACGCCTGTCGTCAACAAAAAGCCCCCGCGGCTGTCCGCGGGGGCTCCTCGTCTTGGATGATAGTGTCAGCCCGTCACTCGGAGGCGACGTCACCGCTGATGATTTCGCCGAACAGTTCCCACTTCTCGCCCTTGAAGCGCATCATCTGGAGCTGCGCGATCGGGGCGAAGTCGGTGGCGCCGGTGTTGATCTTGACGCCGGGCAGCAGCGTATCCGGCGCGAAGTCCTTCAGGCTCGCGGCCTGCTTCATGAGGTTGGCGCGGGTGAGATCGTCACCGCACATTTCCAGCACCTTGGCCAGGGTCGAGGCGGCGCCATAGCCATAGACCATGCTGGTGTCCGACTTGTCGGCGCCCGGCATGTACTTGTCGACGAACTCGTTCCACCTCTTCATGCCGGGATCGTTGGCCCATTGCGGGTCCGTCGAGTCCTTGGCATAGGCGGCCGACAGCACGCCCTGTGCGTTCTCGAAGCCGGCCGGCTTCATCACGCTGCCGACCGAGATCGACACGTTGGTGAGGATCTGGAGCGGCTTCCAGCTGAGCTCGGCGGTCTTCTTGATGGTCTGGGCCGCGAATTTCGGCGTCGCGTAGATCAGCAGCACGTCGGGATTGGCCGCCTTGATCTTGACGATGTGGCCGTCGATCGACGGCTCGGACACCTCGTAGCTCTCCTCCAGGATGACCATGGACGAGGCCTTGGCGCCGAGACCGTCCTTGGTGCCCTTGAGGTAGTCTTTGCCGAAATCGTCGTTCTGATAGAGGATCGCGATCTTGGCGTCCGGCTTCTCCTTCATCAGCCATTTCGCGTAGATGTGGGCTTCGCTCTGGTAGGAGGGCTGCCAGCCGATGGTCCAGGGGAAGTTCTTCGGATCGTTCCACTTGGTGGCGCCGGTGGCGACGAACAGCTGCGGGATCTTCTTGGCGTTGAGATATTTCTGGATCGCACTGTTCGAGGGCGTGCCGAGCGGGTTGAAGACGGCCAGCACCTCGTCGCTCTCGACCAGCTTGCGGACCTGCTCGACGGCCTTCGGCGGCGAATAGCCGTCGTCATAGGTCACGAAGTTGATCTTGCGGCCGTTGATGCCGCCCTTGTCGTTGATCATCTTGAAATAGGCTTCTTCGGTCTTGCCGATGATGCCATAGGCCGACGCCGGACCGCTGTACGGCATGATGTTGCCGATCTTGATCTCGGTATCGGACGCGCCGGTGTCGTATTTCTTTTGGGCGAGTGCAGCGCCGGAGGTGAGAGTGATGGCCGCCGTTGCCGTGACCAGCGCGGCGGCTCGCAGTGTTCTTCCAAAATACAATTCGGTCTCCTTGGTTAATTCAACGGGTCTTCAGTTCTTCCTGAGCTTGCCGACGAGTTGCTGGCCCAGGATCGCGACCTGCCTTGCACCATGCGGCACGAGGTAGATGACGAGGAACAACAGCACGCCGAACACCGCGCCGGAGAGGCCCTTGGAGATGCTCTCGGCCATGTTCGGCACGAAGATGATGAAGGCCGCGCCGACGAACGAGCCGGGCAGCCAGCCGACGCCGCCGACGACCATGCCGAGGAACAGCGAGATCGCGAGCGTGATGGTGTAGCTGTCGGGTGCGACGAACTGCACCGCGATGGCGCCGAGCGAGCCGGCAACGCCGGTGATGCCGGCGGACACGCCGAACGCCAGCGTCTTGTACAGCGCGACGTTGACGCCCATCGAGGAGGCCGCGATCTCGTTGTCGCGGATCGCCATGAAGGCGCGGCCGGAGCGGGAGCGCAACAGGTTCACCGAGAAGATGTAGATCAAGACCGTCACAATGAGCGTGAAATAATAGAGCCACATGTCCTGCGACATCGGCAGGCCGAACGGCGCGTCCGGCTTGGTGACGACGAGGCCCTGCACGCCGCCGGTCCAGTGCTCGAGGAAGTTCAGCTTGAGCAGCTGCGGCATCGCGGTCGCGAGCGCGAAGGTCGCAAGCGCGAGATAGACGCCGGACAGCCGCAGCGCCGGTTTGCCGAACAAATAGCCGAATGCGAAGCAGACCGCAGCGGAGATCGGAATGGTCAGCGCGTAGTTGATGTTGGCGTGCTCCATCAGCACGGCCGAGGTATAGGCGCCGACGGCGTAGAACGCGCTCTGGCCGAGCGAGAACTGGCCGCTTCCGCCGGTCAGGATGTTCAGCGCCAGCACCGCGAGCCCGTAGATTAGGAGCATCGTCATCTGGAAGATGATGAAGTTCTTGACGAACATCGGCACGATCAACAGCGCCGCCAGCACCACCAGCGAGGTGCCGGTGCCCAGCGTCATGGCCCGCTTCGGAACCGCCTCGACCGCCTCGTGGCCTTCGGCGACGACTTCTTCTGCTGCGCTCATGATCAAACTCGCTTGACGATGTGCCGGCCTAACAGACCAGCGGGTTTGACGACCAGGACGGAGATGATCAGCGCGAGCGCGATCGGGAGCTTCAGCTCGTTGCCGACGCCCGGGATGTAGGTGCCGGCGAGATTCTCGAAGACGCCGACCAGGAAGCCGCCGACCACGGCGCCCAACGGGCTCGACAGTCCGCCGAGCACCGCCGCGGCGAAGCCGTAGATCAGGACGCCGCCCATCATGTTGGGCTCGAGGAACACGACAGGGGCGATCAGCATGCCGGCGATCGAGCCGATCGCGGTCGCCATGCCCCAGCCGAGCGCGATCATCCAGCTGGTGTTGATGCCGACGAGGCGGGCCGATTCAGGCACCGACGCGGCCGCGCGCATGGCGAGACCGATGCGGGTGTACTGGAAGAAGAAATAGAGCCCGAGCAACAGCAGCACGGTGACGCCGATCATGCCGGCCTGGTGGGTCGAGATCAGCTGGCTGCCGAGGAACGGCGCGGAGCCGAACGGCGTCGGATATTGCTTGATGGTGAAGTCCCAGATCAGGCCGGCCGACGAGTTGATGATCGCAAACAGCGCGATGAAGCCGGCGACGTTGGTCAGCACCGGTGCCTTGGCGAGCGGCTTGAACAGGATGCGCTCGATCGCGATGCCGGCAACGAAGGAAAATGCCAGCGTGATCAGGAAGGCGGCCCAATAGGACACCCCCCACTGCATCAGCTGCCACGAGATGAAGGTCGAGAACATCGCCATCTCGCCCTGCGCGAAGTTGAGATGGTCGATGGCCTGGTAGATCATGACCACGGCAAGCGCCATGCAGGCGTAGATCGCGCCCGTGGCGATGCCGGCCAGGACCTGGTTGGTGAACAGCTCCATTGTCCCGGCTCCCTCAGTAACCCAGATAGGATTTGCGGATTTCTTCGTTGTTCGCGATGTCCTTGGCCTTGCCGGACATCACGATGCGGCCGGTCTCGATCACATAGGCCTGGTCGGCGAGCTCGAGCGCCAGCTGGGCGTTCTGCTCGACCACCAGGATCGACACCTTGTCCTCGCGGTTGATCTTGCCGAGGATGCCGAACAGATCGCGCACCACCAGCGGCGCGAGGCCGAAGGAGGGCTCGTCGAGCAGCATCAGCCGCGGCCGCAGCATCAGGGCGCGGGCGACCGCGAGCATCTGCTGTTCGCCGCCGGAGAGCGTGCCGGCCTGCTGGGTGTGGCGCTGCTTCAAGACCGGGAAATGCGCGTACATGCGCTCGATGTCGGAGACGATGCCGGCGCTGTCCTTGCGGGTGATGGCCCCGAGCTGGAGATTCTCCTCCACCGTCATGGTGGTGAAGGTGCCGCGGCCCTGCGGCACATGGGCGATGCCGAACCGCACGATGTTCTCGGTCGAGCGGTTATTCAGCGGCTTGCCGTCGAACTCGATCGCACCGGTGGAGCGCACCATGTTGCAGATCGCGCGCAGCGTCGTGGTCTTGCCGGCGCCGTTGGCGCCGAGCAGCGTCACGAGCGAGCCCTCGTTGAGCGAGAAGGACAGGCCGTGGAGCGCCTGGACCTGACCGTAATAGGCACGCAGGTCCTTGACGTTGAGCAGCGTCGTCATTGGTCCTTGCTCCCGAGATAGGCCTTGATGACGTCCGGGTCGGCTTGCACCTGAGCGGGCGTACCTTCCGCGAGCTTCTTGCCGAAATTCAGCGCGACGACGTGGTCGGCGATCGACATCACGAGGCCCATATGGTGCTCGACTAGCAGCACGGTCATGTGGCGCTCGTTGCGGATGCGGCGGATGAGGTCGCCGAGCACGTGGACTTCCTCGTGGTTGAGGCCGCCGGCGGGCTCGTCGAGCAGCAGGATCTTCGGGTCCGCCGCCAGCGCGCGCGCCAGCTCGACCCGCTTCTGCGTGCCGAAGGGCAGGCCGGAGACGATGGTGTGCGCGACGTCCTCGAGGTCGAGATAGGAGAGGATCTCGTGGACCTTCTTGTTGACCGCGGTCTCGCTGCGGCGGACCCAGGCAAGCCGCAAGGAGTCGCTGATGATGTCGCTGGAGGTGCGGGCATGCGCGCCGACGCGGACGTTGTCCATCACCGACAGGTTCGGGAACAGCGCCACGTTCTGGAAGGTGCGGCCGATGCCGATCTCGGCGATCCGGTGCGGCGGCCGCGACAGGATGCTCACGCCCTCCATCAGGATGTCGCCGGACGACGGCTGGTACAGACGCGACAGGCAGTTGAACAGCGTGGTCTTGCCCGCGCCGTTCGGGCCGATCAAGCCGAGGATCTGGCCCTTGTGCATGTCGAAGGACACGCCGTTGAGCGCGACGATGCCGCCGAACACGACGCTGACGTCGCGAACCGCGAGCAGGGGCGATGTACCCTGCGCGAGCTGTGCCTGCGTCATCTCGTCTCGCTCACGTCGTTCAGTGAGCGATGGGGCGACGCGAGCCGCTCCCGGTGATGACAAAGGCTATCTGAATCCCTCGGCCACACGCGCAACTTTTCCTCCTGATTTCAGCTTTTTGCTGATGTCTTTTTTTGAATGCGGCATCAGACCCCCGAGCGCCGCTTCGATGTTCCTTACCATCGCTAGGAGACGCGGTCCAATGTCGTTGATCAAGCGCTCTTCCGTGAAACGGAATGCGGGCGCCCCGCAATTGAATGCGTAAGGTCCGGTTCCGTCGTTGAGCTTGAGCGCGACACCGGCCGCGCCGATGTCGTCGTGCCAGTCGCCGACCGAAATCGCAAAGCCGTATTTCGCGACGGTCTCGCCGGAACGTTCCAATCCCTCGCGCATCTTCGGCCAGCGGCTGCCGTAATGTTCACGCAGGATGCGCGACACGTCAGCGCGACCTTCGTCGTCGAGCGCCCAGAAATAGGCGCGGCCCATCGCGCTGGTTGCAATCGGCACGCGCGAGCCGACGTCAAGTTGAACGCCGACGGTCTCGCTGCCGCGGCTCTGCCCGAAATAGATCATGCTGTGGCGGTCACGGCCGCCGACGGCGACGGCGCCGCCGGTCGCGCGCATCACTTCCTCGCGGAACGGCTCGGACAAATGCCGAACGCCCAGATTGGCCAGCGCCGCGTAGCCGAGCGACATCGCTGCAGGTGCGAGCTGGTACTTCTCGAACCGGGGAACCGGCGTCAGATAGCCGAGCTTGGTCAGCGTGTAGGTCAGGCGCGACACGGTGGGCTTGGGCAGATTGGTGCGCGAGGCAATCTCCTGATTGCCGAGCAGGCCGTCATTGGGGTGGAACGCGCGCAATACTTCCAGTCCGCGGGAAAGCGCGACGACGAAATTCCGATCGGTCGCGGTCTTCTTTCCTGTACGCTTCATCCCTGATCTGCTTCTTGCGCGGAGTCGTTGACAACGTCCGTGCTTCAAAATAACCCTGCCGTCAAGATGCGGAATTAAATTCCGCACCGCGAAATCGAACAAAAGTAAATCCCCACCAAGGAGGGACACCGTGAGCGAAGTGGTCAAGCTTGAGCGTCATGACGAAGTCGGGATCGTCACGGTCAACAGCCCGCCGGTCAACGCGCTGAGTGCCGCAGTCCGCGGTGGGATCCTCGAGGGCATCAAGGCCGCGATCGCCGATCCCGCCATCAAGGGCATCGTGCTGACCTGCGCCGGCCGCACCTTCATCGCCGGGGCTGACATCACCGAGTTCGGCAAGCCGCCGAAGCCGCCCGCCCTCAACGACGTGCTGTCCGAGATCGAAAATTCGCCAAAGCCGGTCGTTGCCGCCATCCACGGCACCGCGCTCGGCGGCGGCCTCGAGGTCGCGCTGGCCTGCCATTTCCGCGTCGCGGTGAAAGAGGCCAAGCTCGGCCTGCCCGAGGTGAAGCTCGGCCTGTTGCCCGGCGCCGGCGGCACGCAGCGCCTGCCGCGTGCGGTCGGGCCCGAGCTTGCGGTCAAGATGATCGTCGGCGGCGACCCGATCGGGGCGGCGGAAGCGCTGAAGAACGGCCTGATCGAGGAGATCATCGAGGGGCCGGCCTCCGGCGGCGAAGCCTTCGTGCGCAAGCTGCTGGCGGAGAAGCGCCCGCTGCGCCGTCTGCGCGACGACGATTCCAAGCTCGCGGCGGCCAAGGCCGACCGCTCGATCTTCACCAATGCGGTTGCGGCAATGACCAAGAAGTCGCGCGGCCTGGAGGCGCCGTTCGCGGCGGCCGATGCCGTCGGCTACGCCATTGACCTGCCCTTCGACGAAGGCCTGAAGAAGGAGCGCGAGGGCTTCCTCAAGCTCGTCGCCAGCGACCAGTCCAAGGCGCAGCGCTACGCCTTCTTCGCCGAGCGCGAGGCCAACAAGATCGCGGGCGTTCCTGAAGGCACCAAGCCGCGGCCCGTCAACCGCGTCGCCATTCTCGGCGCCGGCACCATGGGCGGCGGCATCGCGATGTCCTTTGCCAATGCCGGCGTGCCCGTCACCCTGATCGAGACCGGCGAAGAGCAGCTCAAGCGCGGCATGGGCATCATGCAGAAGAACTGGGAAGCGACCGCAGCGCGCGGCGGCATCCCGGCCGATGCGCCCGCCAAGCGCATGGCGCTGATCAACGGCGTCGTCGGTATCGAGAATGTCGGCGATGCCGACCTCGTCATCGAGGCCGTATTCGAGACGATGGCGGTGAAGAAGGAGGTGTTCGGCAAGCTCGACCAGTACGCCAAGCCCGGCGCCGTGCTCGCCTCCAACACCTCGTACCTCAACATCGACGAGATCGCCAAGTCGACCAAGCGTCCGCAGGACGTGCTCGGCATGCATTTCTTCTCGCCGGCCAACGTCATGAAGCTGTGCGAGATCGTGCGCGCCGACAAGACTGCGCCGGATGCGCTGGTGACTGCGGTGTCGATCGCGCGCAAGATCGCGAAGGTGCCGGCCGTGGTCGGCGTCTGCGACGGCTTCGTCGGCAACCGCATGCTGGCGCAGCGCGGCAAGCAGTCCGAGAAGCTCCTGTTCGAAGGCGCTCTGCCGCAGCAGGTCGACGCCGTCGTGACGAAGTTCGGCATGCCGATGGGGCCGTTCGCAATGGGCGACCTCGCCGGCCTCGACATCGGCTGGCGCTCGCGCAAGGATCGCGGCATCAAGTCGGAGATCGCGGACGCGCTCTGCGAAGCCGGCCGCTTCGGCCAGAAGACCGGCAAGGGTTACTACAAGTACGAGCAGGGTTCTCGCGCGCCGCTCCCTGACCCCGATGTCGAGAAGCTGATCGACGAGACCTTGCTGCGTCTCGGCCGCAAGAAGCGCGTCGTCAGCGACGAGGAGATCCTCGAGCGCATGATGTATCCGATGATCAACGAGGGCGCGAAGATCCTCGAAGAAGGCATCGCCGCGCGTCCCAGCGACATCGACGTGGTCTGGCTCTACGGCTATGGCTGGCCGATCTATCGCGGCGGCCCGATGTTCTGGGCCGACAGCGTCGGCCTGAAGCACATCGCCGATCGCCTTGCCTTCTACGCCAAGGAGACCAACGACCCCAGCCTCGAGCCCGCCCCGCTGCTGAAGAAGCTCGCGGCTGAGGGCAAGACGTTCGCCTCGCTCGCGGCCGAGTCGAAAGCGGCGTGATGGCCGCTTCGTCTCAACCTTTGTCATTCCGGGATGCGCCGCAAGGCGCAGGCCCGGAATCCATAACCCCAGCTGGTGGCTATGGATTCTCAGATGCGCAATTGCGCATCGTAGCTCGCGACTTCGTCGCGCCCCGGAATGACGGTCTGTGTTAGTTTGCTCGCTCAAGCAATCAAGAAAATGACCCATCCCGGCGAACAGTTTTATCCCGAGGGCGTGCGGTGGGACGACACCATCGTCCAGGGCACGCTGCCGGATCTCCTCTCGAAGGCCGCCGCCGATTATGGCACGCGCACCGCGCTGGAGTTCCGCGACCGACCGATCAGCTACACCGAGCTCACAGCTCAGGCCGATCGCGCCGCCGCGGCGTTCCTGCGCGCCGGATGCGGCAAGAACAGCTCGGTCGCGCTGTTCCTCGGCAACACGCCCGATCACCCCGTCAACTTCTTCGGCGCGCTGAAGGCCGGCGGCCGCGTCGCGCATCTGTCGCCGCTCGACGGCGAGATCGCGCTGACGCACAAGATCACCGATTCCGGCTCGCGTGTGCTCGTCACCTCCAACCTCCAGGCCCTGCTGCCGACCGCGCTGAAATTCCTGGAGAAGGGCCTGATCGACAAGCTCGTCGTCTGCGAGGACGATCATTGGGGCAAGGTCGGCACGCCGCAGGCGGCGATCCCCGACGATCCCCGCATCGTCACCTTCAAGACCTTCGTCGAAGGCGCCACCGCGCCTGCGCAATGGCCTGTCGTCACGGCCGGTGACGTCGCGCTGCTGCAATATACCGGCGGCACCACCGGCCTGCCCAAGGGCGCAATGCTCACCCACGGCAATCTCACCTCTGCGGTGTCGATCTACGACGTCTGGGGCAAGCCGGCGCGCGCCGCCCGCGGCGACGTGATCGAGCGCGTGATCTGCGTGCTGCCGCTGTTCCACATCTACGCGCTCACCGTGGTGCTGTTGTCCTCGCTTCGGCGCGGCAATCTGATCTCGCTGCATCAGCGCTTCGACGTCGAAGCCGTGATGCGCGACATCGAGGTCAAGCGTGCGACCTACTTTCCGGGCGTTCCGACGATGTGGATCGCGATCGCCGCGCTGCCCGATCTCGACAAGCGCGACTTCTCCTCGCTCGTTACCATCGGCTCCGGCGGCGCGCCGCTGCCGGTGGAGATCGCGAGCTTCTTCGAGCGCAAGGTCGGCAAGAAGCTGCGCAGCGGCTGGGGCATGACCGAGACCTGCTCGCCCGGCACCGGCCATCCGCCCACGGGTCCCGAGAAGCCCGGCTCGATCGGCCTGATGCTGCCCGGCATCGAGCTCGACGTCGTCGCGCTCGACGATCCCAGACGCGTGCTGCCGCCGGGCGAGATCGGGGAGATCCGCATCAAGGGCCCGAACGTCACCAAAGGCTACTGGAACAAGCCGGCAGGATCGACGGAGGCCTTCGTCGACGGCCGCTTCCTCACCGGCGACATCGGCTATGTCGATACCGACGGCTACTTCTTCCTGGTCGACCGCAAGAAGGACATGATCATCTCCGGCGGCTTCAACGTCTATCCGCAGATGATCGAGCAGGCGATCTACACCATTCCGGGCGTGCACGAGGTGATCGTGCTCGGCATTCCCGACGCGTATCGTGGCGAAGCCGCAAAGGCCTTCATCAAGCTGAGGCCCGACGCAAAGCCGTTTTCGCTCGACGAATTGCGCGCGCAGCTCGCCGGCAAGCTTGGCAGGCACGAGCTGCCGGCCGCGGTCGAATTCGTCGACGACCTGCCGCGCACGCCGGTCGGAAAATTGTCCCGCCACGAATTGCGCCAGCAGCAGAAACCGTCACAATCCACGACAACCGCATCAGGAGGTCGCTCTTGACCGACGCCGTCATCGTTTCCACCGCCCGCACCCCGATCGGCAAGGCCTATCGCGGCGCGCTCAACGCCACCGAGGGCGCGACGCTGCTCGGCCACGCCATTGGCGAGGCCGTCGCCCGCGCCAAGATCGATCCGAAGGAGATCGAGGACGTCGTGATGGGCGCAGCGCTGCAGCAGGGCGCGACCGGCGGCAACATCGCGCGCAAGGCGCTGCTACGCGCCGGCCTTCCCGTCACCGTCGCCGGCACCACCATCGACCGGCAATGCGCCTCGGGCCTGCAGGCGATCGCGCTCGCGGCGCGCTCGGTGATCTTCGACGGCGTCGAGATCGCGGTCGGTGGCGGCGGCGAGTCGATCAGCCTCGTGCAGAACGACAAGATGAATGGCTTCCACGCCCAGGATCCGGCGCTGCTCAAGATCAAGGGCGAGGTCTACATGCCCATGATCGACACGGCGGAAGTCGTCGCCAAGCGCTACGGCATCTCGCGCGAACGCCAGGACGAATATTCGCTGGAGAGCCAGCGCCGCACCGCGGCCGCGCAGCAGGGCGGCAAGTTCAAGGACGAGCTCGCCCCGATCACGACGCAGATGGCGGTCACCGACAAGGCGACCGGCGCCGTCTCGATGAAGGAAGTCACGCTGTCGCAGGACGAGGGCCCGCGCCCCGAGACCACGATTGAAGGTCTCGCCGGCCTGAAGGCCGTGCGCGGCGAAGGCTTCACCATCACCGCCGGCAATGCCAGCCAGCTCTCCGACGGCGCCAGCGCCTCCGTGATCATGAGCGACAAGGAAGCCGCAAAGCGGGGCCTTGCGCCGCTCGGCATTTTCCGCGGCTTCGTCTCGGCCGGCTGCGAGCCGGACGAGATGGGCATCGGTCCGGTCTTCGCCGTGCCGCGCCTCTTGAAGCGCCACGGCCTCACCGTCGACGACATCGGCCTCTGGGAGCTGAACGAAGCCTTCGCGGTGCAGGTGCTGTATTGCCGCGACAAGCTCGGCATCGACCCCGACAAGATCAACGTCAACGGCGGCGCGATCTCGGTCGGCCATCCCTACGGCATGTCCGGCGCGCGCCTCACCGGCCACGCTCTGATCGAAGGCCGCCGTCGCAAGGCCAGGTACGCGGTCGTCACCATGTGCGTCGGCGGCGGCATGGGCGCGGCCGGACTGTTCGAAGTTTTGCAGTAGTTCACAGGAGGATCCGATGGATCTCGCATTCACGAAAGAAGAGCAGGCGTTTCGCGACGAAGTGCGGCAGTTCTTCCGCGACAACGTGCCGCCGGATACGCGGCGCAAGCTGGTCGAGGGCCGTCATCTCTCCAAGGACGAGATGGTGACGTGGTGGCGCATCCTCAACAAGAAGGGCTGGGGCGTCAGCCATTGGCCGAAGGAATATGGCGGAACGGGGTGGACCTCCGTGCAGCACTACATCTTCAACGAGGAGCTGCAGTCCTATCCGGCGCCGCAGCCGCTCGCCTTCGGCGTCAGCATGGTCGGCCCGGTCATCTACACCTTCGGCAACGATGAGCAGAAGAAGAAATACCTGCCGCGCATCGCCAATGTCGACGATTGGTGGTGCCAGGGTTTTTCGGAGCCCGGCTCCGGCTCCGACCTCGCCTCGCTGAAGACGAAGGCCGAGCGCCGTGGCGACAAGTGGATCATCAACGGCCAGAAGACGTGGACCACGCTCGCCCAGCACGCCGACATGATCTTCTGCCTCTGCCGCACCGACAACAACGCCAAGAAGCAGATGGGCATCTCCTTCATCGTGTTCTCGATGAAGTCGAAGGGCGTCACCGTGCGTCCGATCCAGACCATCGACGGCGGCCGTGAGGTCAACGAGGTCTTCTTCGACGACGTCGAGGTTCCCTACGAGAACCTGATCGGCGAGGAGAACAAGGGCTGGGACTACGCAAAATTCCTGCTCGGCAATGAGCGCACCGGCATCGCCCGCGTCGGCGTCTCCAAGGAGCGCATCCGCCGCATCAAGGATCTGGCGTCGAAGGTCGAATCCGCCGGCAAGCCGATCATCCAGGATCCCGCCTTCCGCGAGAAGCTTGCGGCGTGCGAGATCGAGCTGAAAGCGCTCGAGCTGACGCAGCTGCGCGTCGTCGCCGACGAAGGCAAGCACGGCAAGGGCAAGCCCAATCCGGCCTCGTCGGTGCTGAAGATCAAGGGCTCCGAGATCCAGCAGACCACCACTGAGCTCTTGATGGAAGTGATCGGCCCGTTCGCCGCGCCCTACGACGTGCACGGCGACGACGGCTCGAACGAAGCCATGGACTGGACCGCCCAGATCGCGCCGAGCTACTTCAACAACCGCAAGGTCTCGATCTACGGCGGCTCCAACGAGATCCAGCGCAACATCATCGCCAAGGCGGTGCTGGGGCTGTGATGCTCTCTCCTCTCCCTCTCCCCGTTCTTACGGGGAGAGGGCAGGGTGAGGGGCCTCTCTCCGCGCAGGGACTGTCGAGAGAGCGGTACCCCCTCACCCGACGCGTTTCACGCGTCGACCTCTCCCCGCAAGCGGGGAGAGGTGAAGAGAGGCACCCCACACAACGCGTACACTTTTGACTTGAGGAAACAGAAATGGATTTTGATCTGTCCGAGGAGCAGCGGCTTCTCAAGGAAAGCATCGACGGCCTGCTGACCGATTCCTACGATTTCGAGCAGCGCAAGAAGTACATGGCGGAGAAGGGCGGCTGGAGCAAAACGGTCTGGCTCAAGCTCGCCGAGCAGGGCCTGTTGGGCCTGCCCTTCAGCGAAGCCGACGGCGGCTTCGGCGGCGGCGGCGTCGAGACCATGATCGTGATGGAGGCGCTCGGCAAGGCGCTGGTGCTGGAGCCGTATCTGGCCACGGTCGTGATCGGCGGCGGCTTCCTGCGCCATGCCGGCAGCGATGCGCAGAAGGCCGCGCACGTGCCGGGGATCATCGACGGCAGCAAGACGCTCGCCTTCGCCCAGCTCGAGAAGAACTCGCGCTACGATCTGTTCGACGTCACCACGACCGCGAAGAAGAAGGGCGACGGCTTTGTGATCGACGGCGAAAAGTTCGTCGTGCTCAACGGCGAGAACGCCGACACCCTGATCGTCACCGCGCGCACCAAGGGCGACCGTCGCGACAAGTCAGGCATCGGCGTGTTCCTGGTCCCGGCCAATGCCAAGGGCGTCGCCAGGAAGTCCTATCCCACGCAAGACGGCCTGCACGCCGCCGACATCACCTTCACCGGTGTCGAGGTCGCACCTGATGCCGTGCTCGGCAACCCCGAGGATTCGCTCGCGCTGATCGAGCGTGTCGTGGACGAGGCCCGCGTCGCGCTCTGCGCCGAAGCGGTCGGCCTGATGGACGAATCGCTCAAGACCACGGTCGAGTACATCAAGACGCGCAAGCAGTTCGGCGTCGCGATCGGCTCGTTCCAGTCGCTGCAGCACCGCGCCTCCGATATGTTCGTCGCCACCGAGCAGGCGCGCTCGATGTCGATGTTCGCGACCATGGCTGGTGATTTCGAGGACGCCAAGGAGCGCAGCAACGCGATCGCCGCGGCCAAGGTGCAGATCGGCAAGTCGCTGAAGTTCGTCGGCCAGCAATCGATCCAGCTCCACGGCGGCATCGGCATGACCATGGAGGCGAAGATCGGCCACTACTTCAAGCGCCTCACCATGATCGAGAACACCTTTGGCGACACCGACTACCACCAGCGCCGCGTCGCCGATGCGGGCGGGTTGATTTGAGGCGCGCGATGACCGTCATCCCGGGGCATCGCGAAGCGATGAGCCCGGGATCCATCGGGCGTCATCACCCGCGGTGAGATGGATTCCGGGCTCGCGCTACGCGCGCCCCGGAATGACCAAGAAGTGAGGGCACAAATGCAAAACACCCCGTTCGATCTCACCGGCAAGGTCGCCGTGGTCACCGGCTCCAGCCGCGGCATCGGCCGCTCCTCCGCCGAGCTGCTCGCCAGGCTCGGGGCCAAGGTCGTGGTCTCCTCGCGCAAGGCGGAGGCCTGCAAGGAGGTCGCCGACGGCATCAATGCCGCTGGCGGCGACGCTACAGTCATCCCCTGCAACATCGCGCGCAAGGCCGAGGTCGAGGCGCTGATCGCAGGCGCCACGAAGCATTACGGCAAGATCGACATCCTGGTCTGCAACGCCGCGGTCAACCCGTATTACGGCCCGCTGCTCGACATCACGGATGAGGCCTTCGACAAGATCATGGGAAGCAACGTCAAGAGCAACATCTGGCTCTCCGCGCTCGCGATCCCTGAGATGGCCGAGCGCGGCAAGGGCTCGGTGATCATCATCTCCTCGATCGGCGGCCTGCGCGGCTCCACCGTGATCGGCGCCTACGGCATCTCCAAGGCCGCTGACTTCGCGCTGTGCCGTTCGCTCGCCGGCGAATGGGGCCCGAAAGGCGTCCGCGTCAACTGCATCGCGCCTGGCCTCGTCAAGACCGACTTCGCCCGCGCGCTCTGGGAAGACGAAGCCAATTTGAAGCGCCGCACCGCCACCACGCCGCTGCGCCGCATCGGCGAGCCCGACGAGATCGCCGGCGCCGTCGCCTACCTCGCCTCCGACGCCTCGAGCTTCATGACCGGCCAGACCATCGTCATCGACGGCGGCGTCACGACCGCGGCGGTGTAGCCCCGCGCGCCGCCAGCGCGCCCTCGATGGCGCGCACCACGATCAGGGCGGACCGCTCGTCGAGATGCACGCCGTCGGCCCAGCGCAGCTCGCCGATCGGCGGATGGATCGGCAGCCAGCGCCCGCCATCCGGGAAGGCCGTGTGGACGATCGCCTTGCTCATCCTGACCAAGCGGGAATCCTCGATCTCCGCCGCGAAGGGAATCTCGAACAGCAAGGCGCGTGATCCCCGCCGCTCGATCTCGTCGATGAGCGCCTTGATGCGCGCCACATTCACCCGCGCCGCAACCGTTGGGTCCTCGTCGTTCATCTGTTGCACAGCGCGGTCGAGATGGACCTTGTTGTCGAAAGTGCTCGGTGGCTCGCCGAGCAGGCGATCCCGCGCCGCGCGCGCCTCTGCGGGATTTGGCGGGGTGTGATTCCAGGTCTCGTAGGCGGCCACCGCCGTTCGCACCGGGCGCAGGAACCGCGCATCGTTGTCCGCGCCGCCGGAGAATTTCTCGATCAGCGCGTCGTCCGGCAGGCGCGTGAGCACATTGGTCTCGATCAGGACGATCTTCGGCAGGCGTTTCTGCCTCGCGATGATCTCCAGGCTCGTCACCGGCGAGCCGCCGGCCAGCGCCAGGTTGCGGATTCGGGGCAACGAGAAATATTCCTCCTTCAGGCGCCACGCGACCGAGCTGCCGACCAGTACGATGTCAGGCGTGGGCTCCCGGACATAGCGGTTGAGGGTGACGAGGCTGCCGTCGCGCGTGGTGACGGCCGGCTGCTGCAGGGCCGAGCCGAAGCGCGCGGTGGCGAGGCCGCAGGCGAGCAGCAGCATCGCGGCGCCGCCGGCGCACCTGATCATCCACGAAAGTGTCGTATCCTGCCGCATGGTCAGAACTGGAAGTAGATGAAGGCGCTGTCGGGCCCGGCTTCGAGATAGGCCAGCGCCGCCAGCGCACCATAGAGATACGGCTCCCATCGCCGCAACCGACCGTCGACCAGCGCGCCGATGCCGGCATGCTGGATGATCACCGGCAGCGCGTAGAGCAGGGCGAGATTATAGAACAGCTTCGGCGGATTGGGCGCGTCCGTCGCGATGAACATGCCCTTGAGGTAGCTGATCGCGTGGTCGAAATTCGGCAGCTTGAAGAAGATCCAGAGCATCGTGACGCAGAAGAACACGACGCCCATCCGGACGACGCGCAACGCAGGGCGGTCGCCGAGAAGCTTCAGGAACGGCCGCTCGATGGCGAGCAGCAGCCCGTGCGCCATGCCCCACAGCGCGTAGCTCAGGCTCGCGCCATGCCAGAGCCCGCCTAGCGTCATCACGATCATCAGGTTGAGATAGGTGCGCAAGCCCCCGTGCCGGTTGCCGCCGAGGGGAATGTAGAGATAGGTCCTGAGCCAGCTCGACAGCGAGATGTGCCAGCGTGTCCAGAACTCCGAGAACGATGTCGAGATGTAGGGCAGGTTGAAGTTCACGGGCAGCCGATAGCCGAACAAGAGGCCGAGGCCGAGCGCAATCGCGGAATAGCCGAAGAAGTCAGCGTAGATCTGGTAGCTATAGAGGAACACGAGCAGCCAGCGGTCCTGCGTGCGCAGCGTCTCGTGGAGCGGGAAGTCCATGTAGGACGTCATCTCGTTGAGATTGTTCGCCACATACAGCTTGAAGAAATAGCCGACGAGAATCCATTTTGCGGCCTCGATGAAGGCGACGTCACTGATCCGCTTCGGCACGATCTGCGGCATGAACTGGGCCGCACGGGTGATCGGGCCGGACACCAGCTGCGGGAAGAAGATGATGTAGAGGAAGACCTCGCGCAGGCTTGCGGTGCGTTTCTCGCGCGTCAGGTCGACCAGCAGGCTGATGTTGTGAAACACGAAGAACGAGATGCCGATCGGCAGCGGCAGCCGCAGCAGGAAGTCGAGCGGCGCGACGCCGGTCAGATGGCTTGCGGCGCCATCGACGAACAGGAACTTGTATTTGAAGAACGCCAGCAGGCCGAGGTTGAAGACGATGCCGGCCGGCATCCACACAGCCCGGTTCTCGAACGCCAGCACCAGGCAGACATGGGTACCGAGCACCGCGACCAGCAGCAGCGGCAGCAACTCGGGCTGGCCGAACCCGTAGAAGAACACGCTCGCGGCCACCAGCAGCTGCACCTGGAAGCCGCGCAGCGGCGGCAGGTAATAAGCGCCGAACACGGCCGCCACGAAGACGCCGAACTGAAAGGAGGTGAAAGTCATGCCGCCCCATTGGCCCGACACGGCATTTAGCATTTTGGTCGAGATGGTCATAGCCTTGTCGGCTCTGCCGGGACGCCACTTCTGGTTGCCGGCGTGACGGGCGTCGCTTACCCTCCCCTGGAGGGGGAGGGTCGTCCCAGGTTGCGCAGAGCGCAACTTGGGACGGGGTGGGGTGAAGCCAAGGCAATGGTCTCAACATCAATCCGACGTGCCGCCGCGAAAAAGCTGAGAGCGAATACGACACCGCACGAACGGATGCTGTGGCGCGCTCTCAAAGACCCTCCGATGAATGGTTCGCATTTCCGCCGGCAAGCGCCGATCGGTCCATACATCGTGGACTTCTTCTGCCCTGCCAGGCGCCTGATCATCGAGCTCGACGGCGGCCACCACAATGAAGACGGTGTGGCCGCCCGCGATCTCGACCGCCAACGCTGGCTCGAACACGAAGGCTACCGTGTCATCCGGTTCTGGAATTTGGAGATCACGACCGATCTGACCGCGGTGATGGAGCGCATCTATGTCGAGCTGTACGGATCGAGCGACGCAGAGACGACACCCTTAAAGCACCGCCGAACCTAGCGGCTCGCGCGACCCTTCTCTTACCCTCCCCTGGAGGGGGAGGGTCGGTTCGCATGCAGCGAAGCGGAATCCGAACCGGGGTGGGGTGACAGACCATCCGCGAGCGCAGTGCTCCTGAATGAACGGAAAAGCCTTCGGCGGAACAAATGTGAGACCGCCTTTGTGGCTTCACCCCGCTCGCGCTGCGCGCGAGCGACCCTCCCCCTCCAGGGGAGGGTAAGTAAGCGTGGCACCCGACGCATCCAATCTTGACCTTCTGCCTCCAATCCGCTCCCTTTGGCCCGACACAACGACCCCCCCGGAAACGCCAAGAACACATTCAAGAAAACATCAAGGTAAGCCGCCATGCCTTTCGTCCTCGCCATCGACCAGGGCACCACCTCTTCGCGCGCGATCGTGTTTCGCGGCGATATTTCCATCGCCGCCAAGGCGCAGGCCGAGTTTCCGCAGCATTTTCCGGCCTCGGGCTGGGTCGAGCACGAGCCCGAGGACATCTGGACCTCGACCGTGATGGTCTGCCGCGAGGCGATCGAGCACGCCGGCATCACCGCAAAGGACATCGCCGCGATCGGCATCACCAACCAGCGCGAGACCACCGTGGTGTGGGACCGCGCCACCGGCCAGGCCGTGCACCGCGCCATCGTCTGGCAGGACCGGCGCACCGCCGACATCTGCGCGAAACTGAAAGCCGACGGCCGCGAGGGCGTGATCTCGCAGAAGACCGGCCTGATCATCGACCCCTATTTCTCCGGAACGAAAGTCGCCTGGATCCTCGACCACGTTCCCGGGGCCCGGGCGCGCGCCGCGCGCGGCGAATTGATGTTCGGCACCGTCGATTGCTATCTGCTCTGGCGCCTCACCGGCGGCAAGGTGCACGCCACCGACGCCACCAACGCCTCGCGCACGCTGCTGTTCAACATCCACACCGGCCAGTGGGACGACGAGCTGCTAGAAATCATCGGCGTGCCGCGCTCGATGCTGCCCGAGGTGAAGGACTCCTCCGCCCGCTTCGGCGAGAGCACGCCGGACCTGTTCGGCGGCGCCATCGCGATCTCCGGCATCGCCGGCGACCAGCAGGCCGCCACCATCGGCCAGGCTTGCTTCCGCCCGGGCATGATGAAGTCCACCTACGGCACCGGCTGCTTCGCGCTGCTCAACACCGGCACCACGCCCGTGGTCTCCAGGAACAAGCTGCTCACCACCGTCGCCTATCAGCTCGATGGCAAACGCACCTACGCGCTCGAAGGCTCGATCTTCGTCGCGGGCTCCGCCGTGCAATGGCTGCGCGACGGCCTCGGCATCATCAAGCATGCCGCCGAGACCGGGCCGCTTGCCGATCAATCGGATTCCATGCAGAGCGTTTATCTCGTCCCCGCCTTCGTCGGCATGGGCGCGCCGTACTGGAATCCGCGCGTCCGTGGCGCGCTGTTCGGCCTCACCCGCAACACCGGCCCCGCCGAGCTCGCCCATGCGGCGCTGGAAAGCGTCTGCTACCAGACCTTCGACCTCTGGGCCGCGATGCGCGCGGACTGGCCGAGCTCGGAAACCGCCAGCGTCGTGCTCCGCGTCGACGGCGGCATGACCGCCTCCGACTGGACCATGCAGCGCCTCGCCGATCTCCTCGATGCCCCGGTCGACCGCCCCGTGATCCAGGAGACCACGGCGCTGGGCGCCGCCTACCTCGCCGGCCTCAATGCCGGCGTCTATCCCGAGCCGACCAAATTCGCCGACAATTGGCGCCTCGAGCACCGCTTCAAGCCGAACATGAGCCAGGCCACGCGCGAGCGGAAGCTCGCCGGCTGGGCGAGGGCGGTGAAGGGCGTGCTGGCGAGCGACGAGGGGGAGGGGTAGGCGTAGGCACGGCCTCGCGGCTCGACGCCGCGAGGCGCGCTCAACTGCCTCCACGTCGTCATTGCGAGGAGCTCTTGCGACGAAGCAATCCAGACTGCCTCTGCGGAAAGATCCTGGATTGCTTCGCTACGCTCGCAATGACGGAGTGTGGCGCTGCTGTGGTGGCTCAAACGGCGCCGCCCGCTCGCCCATAACGAAAGTAAGCAACGAAGCATGATCGTCCCCGACGGCTATTCCGACGTGCCGAACGGCAAGATCGCCGCCGTCGTCACCCATCTGGAGATGACCACGCTTCCCGCGCGCTGCGACGATCCGCCGGGAAACTGGTCATTGCGGAAGGTCGATGCCCCTGCGATTCCCTGGTACCGCGATCTCTATCGCCGCGTCGGCGAGAACTGGCTGTGGCTGGCGCGGCCGCATCTGACCGACACCGAGCTCGCCGCGATCATCCACGCGCCCGGCGTCGAGGTCTATGCCCTCGTCATGGATGGGCGCGATGAAGGCTTTCTGGAGATGGATTTCCGCGAGCCCGGTCAGTGCGAGGTGGTCTATTTCGGCGTCACCGCCGGCCTGATCGGAACGGGTGCCGCCCGCTTCCTGATGAATCGTGCGCTGGAGATCGCATGGTCACGCGACCTCCGCCGCCTCTGGCTGCACACCTGCACTTTCGATCATCCCGGGGCGGTGGCATTCTATCAGCGCTCCGGCTTCCGCCCCTTTCGCCGCCAGATCGAAATCGACGACGACCCGCGGCTCGACGGGAGGTCGCCGCGCGATGCGGCCCCGCATGTGCCGATCATCGAGTAGTGTGCGGCTGCCTCCTCACCGTCATTGCGAGGAGCCCTTGCGACGAAGCAATCCAGAATGTCTGCACGAAGAGTTTCTGGATTGCTTCGCTGCGCTCGCAATGACGAAGTGCTGCGCTGACGTCAATGTTCTGATTAGCACATCAAAGGGCGGCGGCGCCGTACTGGATGGCGCACAGCAAAGTCCGGGACCTGCTTTTCCGCATGCAATGGGCCTACGATCTCAAAACACCTCCTGCTTCCCCCGCGCCAGCGAAAACCCCCGCTGCATCGCATTGAAGCACGTCAGCCCGCTCTCCTCCGACCGGCACGTGAATCCCCCGCGCTGCCACACCTCGCCATAGGCCAGCACCGGCAGCGAGGGGTCCATCACGGTGTCCCCTGCGCAGATGCGGCTTGCTGCGCCCTTCGCGCTCATCTCGAAGGCGTGACCCCAGTCAAGCTCGCAATCGGCGGGCCGGCGCGGGCGCGCGTCCATGTTCATGATGTCGCAGCGGAGCACGCCTTGACCGTTGTCGGTGAAGAACTGGCAGGCGATGTTCGTCGACGGCGTCAGGAAGCCGATCGGGCCATCCTGCGCGTGGGTGGCACCGATCATCGGCAGCAGGATCGATAGCAGGATCAGTCCGCGCGGTGCCGTCATGTCATTCCCACTCAGCTATCGAAATTCACCGCCGTCGTGTTGGCGCCGCAGACCAAAATCGCGAGACGCTCGGCAGGCGAAGGACGATAGCGGCCGGAGAGCACCGCGGCAAAGGCGGCGGCACCGCCGGGCTCGGCGACGAGGCGCAAGTGCGACCACAGCGCGGCCTGGGCCTGCCGGATCGCATCGTCGCTGACCAGGACGACGCGCTCGACATGGGCCCGCGCGACCGGAAACATCAGCTCGCCGACGCGCCGCGGCGCAAGGCTGTCGGCGGCGATGCCGCCGGCCGGCGCATCGACCGGAGCGCCCGCCTCGAACGCGGCGTGCAGGGTGGGCGATTGCTCCGGCTCGACCGCGACGATGCGTGTCCTGCCGGCGTACCATGCCGCAATGCCGCCGATCAGCCCGCCGCCGCCGACCGCCACCAGCAGCGTGTCGATGCCGGGCGCATCCTGCTCCAATTCCAGTCCGACGCTGCCCTGGCCGAGCAGGGTTTCGGCCTGATCGTAGGCATGGACGGCCAGCGCGCCGGTCTGCGCGACATGCGCCTCGCTCGCGGCGAGCGCATCGGCGTAGCGGCTGCCCGCGATCACGAGCTTTGCGCCATAAGCCCTGATCCGCTCGGCCTTGGCCGGCGAGGTGATGTCGGGCACGAAGATCGTGGCGGGAATGCCGAGCCGCTGCGCCGCATAGGCGACGGCCGCGCCGTGATTGCCGCCGGATGCGGCGACGACGCCGGCCTGCGGCACCTGCCGCAGCAACAGATTGGCGAAGGCGCCGCGCGCCTTGAACGATCCGGAATGCTGCAGCATCTCGAGCTTGAAGGTGACGGGTGCTGCCGGCAGGCCGAAATCGGCGAGATCGGCCTGAACAAGCGGCGTGCGCCTGATATGCGGACGGATGACCGGCTCGGTCGCCGCAATCCGCTCCCGATTGATGTCCATTGTCGCTGTCATGATACCGTCCAGGATAGCCCAAGGGAGCGTTGACATCAATTAGGTAATTAGCAAAATGGCTAAATGAAATTTGCCGTCGCCTTGCGCGCGCTCGCCAACGAACGCCGCCTGCAGATCCTGGAATGGCTGCGGGATCCGCGGCGGCATTTTCGCGAGCAGGAAGATGGCGACCTGGTCGAGGACGGCGTCTGCGGATTGCTGATCGCCGAAAAGCTCGGGGTCAGCGCGCCGACATTGAGCGAGCACATGCGGGTGCTGACGGCAGCCAAGCTGGTGCGCGCCAAGCGCATCAAGCAATGGACGATGTACAAGCGCAACGAGACGGCCATCGCCGCGATCAAGCGCTCGATCCAGGACGGCCTTTGAGCGCAAGGCCGCCCGCGGACCTCGTTGCAGCCGGCGCAATGCTCCCTTTCCAAGATTTTTGTTGCGCCGCGCCGAGCTGGTCGTGGAGACTGATCGGCCCTGCCTTGTTCAATGATTGAGAAGAGCGAGAACCATGTTCCTGATCGGCCAATATGATTCCCCCTTCGTCCGCCGCGTCGCGATTGCGCTCCGGCTCTACGGGCTCGCCTTCGAGCACAAGCCATGGTCGACCTTCGGCGATGCCGACAAGATCGCGCCCTATAATCCGTTGCGCCGCGTGCCGACCCTGGTGCTCGACGACGGCGAGGCGCTGATCGAGAGCATGATCATCCTGGATTATCTCGACGACCTCGTCGGGCCCGAGAAGGCCATGCTGCCGCGCGGCGGCACCGAGCGGCGCAGGCATTTGCGCATCTGCGCGCTCGCCTCCGGCCTCGGCGACAAGGCGGTCAGCCTGCTCTACGAGCGCGTGCTGCGGAAGGAGCAGCTCGCGCTGTGGGTCGAGCGCTGCCAGGCACAGATCGCGGACGTGCTGGAGGTGCTCGAGGCCGAGCGCGCCAAGGTGACGACGCCGTACTGGCTGGGGACGCGCATCGGCCACGCCGACATCGCGGTGGCCTGCGTCGTCCGCTTTACCCGCGAAGCGCATCCGCAGCTGTTCGATGCGTCGCGCTATCCGGCGCTCGCGGCGCATAGCGAGCGTTGCGAGGCACTGGCCCCGTTCCAGGAGATCGTACAACCGCTGTCCCCGCCGAAGGGATGAGGTGCGCTCTGTCATTCCGGGGCGCGCGAAGCGCGAACCCGGAATCCATCGTGCAGCGGATGATGTGGAGCAATGGATTCCGGGCTCGCGCCAAGAGGCGCGCCCCGGAATGACAGCGCTGGGCCTGGCGAGAGTGTCGGACGCCATAGCAGCCCGATGATGCAACAATACCCCTGTTTTGCCCGACGTCGCAACGCGGTTTTCGGCAAGACCGAAATTGTTCAAGTCTTTCAACCCCATCGCTACTGTGCATGGGGTTGTTTTCTCAACTTTCGTTCTGAAGGCGCGCTTACCCCGCGCCGGCGCGCTTTTTTCTGCCACACGAGGTGCACCGCGCAGGTGCAGCCCGGCGGATGCGAGGCGAGGTCTTTCGGCATCTCGTCGTTGGCCGGCGTGGCGGCGAAGGCCTTGTCCTGCGACGGGATGTAGTTGAGCACCGGCGCGAGCCAGCGCTCGGCTTCCGCCACGCTCATCCCCTTGCGCGCCGCGTAGTCCTCGACCTGGTCGCGCTCGATCTTGCCGACGCCGAAATAATAGCTCTCGGGGTTGGCGAAGTAGAGCCCCGACACGCTACTGCCCGGCCACATCGCAAAGCTCTCGGTCAGCTTCACGCCGGCGGTCGCCTCCGCATCGAGCAGCTCGAACAGCGTCGCCTTCTCGGTGTGATCGGGCTGCGCGGGATAGCCGGGCGCGGGGCGGATGCCCTGGTATTTCTCCAGGATCAGCTCATCGTTGGAGAGCGCCTCGTCAGGTGCATAGGCCCAGAACTCGCGGCGCACGCGGGCATGCATGCGTTCGGCAAAGGCCTCGGCGAGGCGGTCGGCCAGCGCCTTGCACAGGATCGAGGAGTAGTCGTCGTTGGCCATCTTGAAGCGGTCGGCAACGGCGTCCTCGCCGATCCCAGCGGTGACGACGAAGCCGCCGATGTAATCGGGCACGCCCGCCGGCGCGATGAAGTCGGACAGCGCCGCGTTGAAGCGGCCTTCGCGCTTCTCCAGCTGCTGGCGCAGCGTGTGCAGCGTCGCGATGCTCTTGGTCCGGCTCTCGTCGGCATAGAGCACGATGTCGTCACCTTGCGCATTCGCCGGCCAGAAGCCGATCGTCGCGCGCGCCCGGAACCACTTTTCCTTGACGATGGTGTCGAGCATCTTGCGCGCATCGTCATAGAGCGAGCGCGCGACCTCGCCGACCTTGGCGTCGTCGAGGATGGCGGGGAAACGTCCCGCGAGCTCCCAGGTCTGGAAGAACGGCGTCCAGTCGATATAGGGCACGAGCTCGGCGAGATCATATTCGTCGAAGCTTTTGGTGCCGAGGAAGGTCGGCTTCACCGGCTTGTTCGCGGCAAAGTCGACCGGCACGCGGTTGGCGCGGGCATCAGCGAGCTTCAGCCGCTTCTTGTCGGCCTGCGCGCGCAGATGCGCCTCCGAGATCTTTGCGTATTCGGCGCGCACCTCGGCCGCATAGGCCTCGCGCTTCTCCGGCGAGAGCAGCGCGGAGGCGACGCCGACGGCGCGGCTGGCATCGTTGACGTGCACGACGGGACCGGCGCGATAGCTCGGGTCGATCTTCACCGCCGTATGCACGCGACTGGTGGTGGCGCCGCCGATCAAGAGCGGCAGCCTCAAGCCTTCACGCTGCAATTCGCCGGCGAAGAACGCCATCTCGTCGAGCGAGGGCGTGATCAGGCCCGAGAGCCCGACGATGTCGGCCTTCTCCGCTTTCACGGTCTCGACGATCTTCGCCGCCGGCACCATCACGCCGAGGTCGATGACCTCGAAATTGTTGCACTGGAGCACGATGCCGACGATGTTCTTGCCGATGTCGTGGACGTCGCCCTTCACCGTCGCGAGGACGATCTTGCCGGCGGACGAGGAGCCCTCGGTGCCGATGCCGCTCGCAAGGTTGCGCGCCTTCTCCTCCTCCATGAACGGCATGAGGTAAGCAACGGCCTGCTTCATGACGCGCGCGGACTTCACCACCTGCGGCAAAAACATCTTGCCGTCGCCGAAGAGGTCGCCGACCACGTTCATGCCGGCCATCAGCGGGCCTTCGATGACATCGAGTGGGCGCGAGGACTTCTTGCGGGCTTCCTCGGTGTCCTGCTCGATGAACTCGGTGTTGCCATGCACCAGCGAATGCGACAGCCGCTTCTCCACCGGCCATTCGCGCCAGGCGAGATCGGCTTCCTTGCTTTCCGTCTTCTTGCCGCGGAATTTCTCGGCGAGCGCCAGCAGGCGTTCGCTCGCGCCGGGGTCGCGATTGAGGACGACGTCCTCGCAGGTCTGGCGCAGCTCCGGATCGATGTCGTCATAGACGATCATCTGACCGGCATTGACGATGCCCATGTCCATGCCGGCCTTGATGGCGTGATACAGGAACACCGAGTGCATGGCCTCGCGCACCGGCTCGTTGCCGCGGAACGAGAACGACAGATTGGAGACGCCGCCCGAGACATGCGCGCCCGGCAGGTTCTGGCGGATCCAGCGCGTCGCCTCAATGAAGTCGACGCCGTAATTGTTGTGCTCCTCGATGCCGGTCGCGATCGCGAAGATGTTCGGATCGAAGATGATGTCCTCGGGCGGGAAGCCGACCTTGTTCACCAGGATGTCGTAGGCGCGCTTGCAGATCTCGGTCTTGCGCGCGAACGTATCGGCCTGGCCGACCTCGTCGAACGCCATGACGACGACGGCCGCGCCATGACGGCGGGCGATCTTCGCCTCGTGAATGAACTTCTCCTCGCCTTCCTTCATCGAGATCGAGTTCACGACCGGCTTGCCCTGCACGCATTTCAGGCCGGCTTCGATCACCGAGAATTTCGAGGAGTCCACCATCACGGGCACGCGGGCGATGTCGGGCTCGGCGGCGACGAGGTTGAGGAAGGTCACCATCGCCGCTTCTGAATCGAGCAGGCCCTCGTCCATGTTGACGTCGATAATTTGCGCGCCGTTTTCGACCTGGTCGCGCGCGACCTGGAGCGCGGCGGTGTAGTCGCCGGCGGTGATCAGCTTGCGGAAGCGGGCCGAGCCGGTGACGTTGGTGCGCTCGCCGACATTGACGAAGGGGATCGCGTCCGTCAGCACGAAAGGCTCGAGGCCGGAGAGCCGCAGGCGCGGGGTGATCTCCGGCACGATGCGCGGCTTGTGCGGGGCGACCGCAGCTGCGATCGCGGCGATATGGTCCGGCGTCGTGCCGCAGCAGCCGCCGACGATGTTGACGAGGCCATCGCGCGCGAACTCGCCGATCAGCCGTGCCATGTACTCTGGCGTCTCGTCATACTGGCCGAACTCGTTCGGCAGGCCGGCATTGGGATAGGCGCACACGAGCGTGTCGGCGACGCGGCCGATGTCGGCGATGTGCGCGCGCAGATCTTCGGCGCCGAGCGCACAGTTGAAGCCGATGGTCACAGGCTTTGCATGCCGCACCGAATTCCAGAACGCTTCCGGCATCTGCCCCGACAGCAGGCGGCCGGACTTGTCGGTGATGGTGCCTGACACCATCACGGGCATGTCGATGCCGCGCTCTTCGGTGATCTCCGCGATCGCATAGAGCGCCGCCTTGGCGTTGAGCGTGTCGAAGATGGTCTCGACCAGCAAGAGATCGACGCCGCCGTCGATCAGGCCGCGGATCTGCTCGCCATAGGACTTGCGCAGATCGTCGAAGGTGACGGCGCGATAGCCGGGATTGGAAACATCGGGCGAGATCGAGGCCGTGCGGTTGGTGGGACCGATTGCGCCGGCGACGAAGCGCGGCTTGCCGTCCTCGGCCGCGACGCGGCGGGCGGCATTGCCGGCTAGGCGGGCGCCCTCGCGCGCCATCTCGTAGACGATGTCGGTGAGGTCGTAATCGGCCTGCGCGATCGAGGTCGTCGAGAAGGTGTTGGTCGCGACGATGTCGGCGCCGGCGCGCAAGTAGGCCGCGTGGATGTCCTCGATCGCCTGCGGCTGCGTCAGGATCAACAAATCGTTGTTGCCGCGCAGGTCGCGATGGAAGTTCTTGAAGCGTTCGCCGCGGAAGGCTTTCTCGTCGAGCTGCAGGTTCTGGATCATCGTGCCCATGGCGCCGTCGAGCACGAGGATGCGCTCGCGCGCGGCGGCAAGGAGAGCAGTTCGCTTCGGAGAGACGGTCACGGTCATTTTCTCTTATGCCGCCTTCTGCGCGCTCTTGGCGCGAATGCCGAGCAAATGGCTGATCGCGAACACGAGATCGGCGCGGTTCATGGTGTAGAAATGGAAGGTGTCGACGCCGTGCTTGGCGAGCTTCTGCACCTGGCCCGCGGCGACGGTCGCCGCCACCAGCTTGCGCGTTTCGGCATCGTCATCGAGGCCCTCGAATTTCGCGGCGAGCCAGTCGGGCACGGAGGTGCCGTTCCGGGTGACGAAATTGCGCGCCTGCTTGAAATTGTGCATGGGCATGATGCCGGGCACGATCGGGATATCGATGCCGCGCGCACGCACGCGGTCGAGATAGCGGAAGTAGAGGTCGTTGTCGAAGAACACCTGGGTGATCGCGCGCGTCGCACCCGCATCGACCTTGGCCTTGAGCGTGTCGATATCGGCATCGAAGTCGCGCGATTCAGGGTGCTTCTCGGGATAGGCCGAGACCGAGACCTCGATATCGCCGTGCCGCTTCTTGATCCCGGCGACGAGCCCGGCCGAGCTCTGATAACCCTCGGGATGGCTCGAATAGGGCGTGCCGATGCCGCCGACGGGATCGCCGCGCAAGGCCACGATGTGGCGGACGCCGACCTCGTGATAGCGGTCGACGATCTCGTCGATCTCGCTGCGCGAAGCGCCGACGCAGGTCAGATGCGCCGCCGGCAGCAGTGCGGTCTCTTGCAGGATGCGCGCGATGGTCGAATGCGTGCGCTCGCGGGTCGAGCCGCCGGCGCCATAGGTCACCGAGACGAATTTCGGCTCGAGTGGGGCGAGCCGGTTGATCGTCTCCCAGAGATTGCGCTCCATCTCTTCCGTCTTGGGCGGAAAGAATTCGAAGGAGATCGCAGGCCGTTTCAGGTGCCCATCTTGCCGGTCGGCTGTCGCAGGCGTCGTCAGGTCAGTCATGGCGCCACTCACTCCAATGTAGGCCGGCGATCGGATCTAGCTTCGGAGACCTAAAATACGGCAAAGGCCCCCGGGTCGACAGCCCATCATTGATGGGAAGTTGCCCATTTAAGCGCGGATGTGCAGGTTATTCGTTTGAATCGCGCGTTCGGTGGGAATGAGGGTGGCCGACATAATATATTGATTTAAAAGAATTATCATTCGTTGGCTTCGTTTCGCGGGCCCAGTTTCGTGGTGGGCAAGATAGAACCGTCTACAAGCAAGCAGCAATTGGCCCAACCTGAGCCGCTGGCGGGCCCGCCCGTCCGTACACGTCAGGCCTGCGCAGCCCGCCCATTGCCGCCGCGACGGCCTCCATTACGTTAACCGGCCATGATCCCGCTCTCCGTCCTCGACCTCTCCGTCGTCACAACAGGCACCAAGCCCGCCGCGGCGCTACGCAACAGCATCGATCTGGCGCGTCACGTCGATGGCCTCGGCTATGTCCGCTACTGGCTCGCCGAGCATCACAACCTCGCCTCTGTCGCGAGCCCGGCGCCCGACGTCATGATCGGGCAGATCGCGGCGGTGACGAAGCATCTCCGCGTCGGCTCCGGCGGCGTGATGCTACCCAACCACGCGCCGCTGGTCGTCGCCGAGCGCTTCAAGATGCTGGAGGCGCTGTTTCCCGGCCGGATCGATCTCGGTCTCGGCCGCGCGCCCGGCACCGACGGTGCCACGGCCTACGCGCTCAGAAGCCGGCTCGACCGTCGCGAGGGCGACGATTTCCTGGAGCGCCTGCACGAATTGATCCTGTGGGAGACGCGCGAATTCCCCGCAGGGCACCCATACAACAACGTCGTCGCCATGCCCGACGACACCAGGCTACCGCCGATCTGGCTGCTTGGCTCCAGCGATTATTCCTCGGAATTGGCCGCCCAGGTCGGCATGGGCTTCGCCTTCGCCCATCATTTCGCATCCCACGACGCGATCGATGCGATGGTGCATTACCGCAATCGATTTCAGCCCTCGGCGTGGCGCGCGAGCCCGCATGCCATTCTCGCGGTCGCCGTCATCGCGGCCGATACCGACGAGGAGGCCGAAAGGCTCGCCTCGTCCTTCGACCTCAACCGCCTTCGCCGCGACCGTGGTCAATATCTGCCGCTGCCGAGCGTCGAGGAGGCCTTGGCCTATCCGTATACGGATGCCGAGCGCACCTCGATCCTGCGCAACCGTTCGCGCCTGTTCGTCGGCAGCCCCGCGACGGTGCAGAAGAAGCTGCAGCCCTTGATCTACGCGAGCAAACCGGACGAGCTGATGGTGATCACGGCGGTGTATGACCACGAGGCCCGAAAGAAGTCGTATTCGCTGCTGGCGGAGGCGTTCGGGCTGGCGAAAAGAGAAAGCGCGTAAACCCGCTCTCGTGCCCCGGACGCAGCGCAGCGCTTCCCCGGCGATGCGAAGTATCGTCCGGTGCAGCGGTGCGCTGCAGAGCCGGGGCCCATCTCGCGACTGGGTATTCTGTCCCTGGGTCCCGGCTCGCGCTTCGCGCGTCCGGGACACGCTATCAATCCTGCGCCTCGCTGAATGTCGCGCGGAACGGATGGCCCGGATACACGCCGACGATGCGGAATTCGCGCGAGAAGAATTTCAGCTCCTCGATGGCGAAGGCGAGGCCCTTGTCATCGGGGTGGCCATCGACATCGGCATAAAACTGCGTGGCGAAGAAATTGCCGTCCACCATGTAGCTCTCGAGCTTGGTCATGTTGACGCCATTGGTGGCGAAGCCGCCGAGCGCCTTGTAGAGCGCCGCCGGCAAATTGCGCACGCGGAAAACAAAAGTCGTGACGAGCGGCGCGGTGCCTTGGGGCGCCCATTTCGGCTCGCGCGCCAGCACCACGAAGCGCGTGGTGTTGTGGGCCTCGTCCTCGATGTCCTCGGCGAGGATGTCTAGGCCATAGATCTTTGCGGCCAGGCGCGAGGCGATCGCGGCCACCGTCTTGTCCTTGCGCTCCGAGATGTCGCGGGCGCTGCCGGCGGTGTCGGCGTGCACGATCGGCTTGATGCCGAGCTTGCGGATGATGCGCCGGCACTGGCCGAGCGCGTGCACGTGGCTCTCGACGCTCTTGATGTCCTCGAGCTTGGTCCCCTTCACCGCCATCAGCTGATGCCGCACCGGCAGAAACCATTCGCCGACGATGAAGAGGCCGGACGCCGGCAGCAAATGATGGATGTCGGCGACGCGGCCGGCGACCGAATTCTCGATCGGGATCATGCCGAGATCGGCCTCGCCCGACGAGATCGCCGACAGCGCGTCCTCAAACGTGGCGCAGGGCATCGGCTCGGCGCCGGGATAGGCCTCGACGATGGCGATGTGGGAATTGGCTCCGGGTTCGCCCTGGAATGCGATCTTCATCTTGCTCATGCTCGGCCTTGTAGCAGCGGCTCAGGATTTGGAAAGGATGCTGCGCGCGGTTTCGAGATCGGGCGGCGTGTCGACGCCGCGAGGCACGCTATCGACGATCATGATGTCGATCCGCATGCCGGCCTCCACCGCCCGGAGCTGCTCCAGGCTCTCCTGACGTTCCAGGGGCGACGGCGGCAGCGATACGAACCGCTCCAGCGCCGCGCGGCGATAGGCATAAAGCCCGATGTGATGGTATCGCGGTCCGTTGCCGTGAGGGGCTGTGGCCCGGGTGAAATAAAGTGCCCGCAACCGCTTCGGCCCGATCGGCGAACCGATCGCCTTCACCACGCTCGGCGCGAGGTCCTCCTCCTCGGTGTGGATCTGCGAGGCCAATGTGACGATGTCGACCGCGGGATCGTCGAAGGGGGGCAGCACCTCGCGGATGGTCTGCGGCGTGATGGTCGGGAAATCGCCCTGGAGATTGATCACGATCTCGGCCTTGCCCTCGGGATCGAGTTTCTGCATGGCTTCGTGGATGCGGTCGGAGCCGGAGGGGTGGTCGGCGCGGGTCATCACTGCCTCACCGCCATGGGCGGTCACGACCGAGGCGATTTCGTCGGTGTCGGTCGCGACCGCAACCCGGCCGATTGCAGCGGCCTCTGCGCGGCGCAGCACATGCACGATCATCGGCAGTCCCGCGATATCGGCGAGCGGCTTGCCGGGCAGGCGGGTAGCCGCCATGCGGGCCGGGATCAGAACCAGGATGCGGGGGTCGATCATTGGGTTCAAAGGTCTGGGGTCAAGAGCCTGAAAACGGAGCGTTTTCCGCACCGGGAAATGGGATGGGGACGGGCCTGAAGCCGGCTCGCTTATACGGGTTGCCAGACCCCGGGCAAACCGATATCTCAATGGCAAAACTCGGGGAAACAATAAGGAACGTTTGATTCTCCCGAGGCTCGTCCTGGCGGCCGCTTGGGCCGCTGTTTCCTTCTTGCGGTGGGGCCTGGCCGGAAATGGACTCTTTCGAACTCAATAAGATTCTCGGTGCCGTGCTCGGCACCTGTCTCTTCCTGCTGGTGACGAGCTTCACCGCGAGCGCACTGTTCTCCCCCAAGATGCCGGAAAAGCCGGGCTTCGAGATCGCGGTGAAGGAAGACGCTGGCCATGGCAAGGAAGGTGGCGCCGCCGCAGCCTCCTCCGAGCCGATCGAAAAGCTGCTCCAGACTGCCTCCGTCGAGAAGGGCGCTGCCGCCGCCAAGAAGTGCGGCGCCTGCCACACCTTCGAGAAGGGTGGCCCGAATCGTGTCGGTCCGAACCTCTATGGCGTGGTCGGCGAGAAGCGGGGTGAGGGCCGTGGCGGCTTCAACTTCTCGGCTGCCATGAAGGCCAAGGGCGGCACGTGGACCTTCGACGACCTCAACAAGTTCATTGCCAACCCGAAGGGCTTCATCCCGGGCACTGCCATGGGCTTCGCCGGCATTCCGAAGGATTCCGAGCGCGCCGACGTCATTGCCTATCTGAACTCGCTGTCGGAGCATCCGCAGCCGCTGCCGACCGCGTCGAAGTAAGACTTCCAGAGCATTTTTCGGATATGCGGCCAGGCTGAAAAGCCTGGCCGTTTCCTTATCCGGACCTCGCAACGACGTTATCGGGGCGTTTGGCCGCATCCGATAGGCCGGCCGGGCTTCCAAGATGAGGAAAAAGCAACATATTCCGTCGAAACCTCGCCTATATTGGGAACTTAAAGGAGTAGCCTCCTTCAAGACAGGGATGTTGATTTGGCCATTACCCGACGCGATCTCCTGCTCACCGGCACTGCTGCGGCAGCGCTTCCAACCCTTGGTTCCGTCGCGGGCGTTCCCGTCGCCGGCACGGCACAGGCGCAATCGGCAAGCGAACTGCCTTCTGGTGGGTTGCCTTGGCGCCACGCGCTGTCCCTGTTCGGAAAGGTCAAGTATCCCGCCGACTTCAAGCGCTTCGACTACGTCAATCCGGACGCGCCCAAAGGCGGCGTGGCGCGCCAGATCGCCGTCGGCACGTTCGACAATTTCAACATCGTCGTCTCGGGCGTGAAGGGCCAGGTCGCCGGCGCCGTCGCATTCATCTACGAATCGCTCCTGACCCAGTCGCTTGACGAGGTCTCGACCGAATACGGCGCGCTGGCCGAAGCGGTCAGCCATCCCGACGATTTTTCCTTCGTCACCTATCGCCTGCGGCCGCAGGCGAAATGGCACGACGGCAAGCCCGTCACGCCGGAGGACGTGATCTTCTCGCTCGATTCCTTCAAGAAGCACCATCCGATGTACTCGGCCTATTACAGCCATGTGGTGAAGGCCGAGAAGGTCGGCGAGCGCGAGGTGAAGTTCGTGTTCGACGCGCCGGGTAACCGCGAGCTGCCGCAGATCGTCGGGCAGCTCATCGTGCTGCCGAAGCATTGGTGGGAGGGGACCGATGCGCAGGGCCGCAAGCGCGATGTGTCCACCACCACGCTCGAAGTGCCGCTCGGGTCCGGTCCCTACAAGATCAAGGATTTCGTTGCAGGACGGTCGATCGCGCTGGAGCGCGTCAAGGACTATTGGGGTCGCGATCTTCCCATAAATGTGGGCCGCAACAATTTCGACGAGCTGCGCTACGAATATTTTCGCGACGGCACCGTTGCGATCGAGGCCTTCAAGGCCGACCAGGTGGATTGGCGTACCGAGAACAGCGCGAAGAGCTGGGCGACCGCCTACGATTTCCCGGCCGTGACCGAAAAGCGGGTAATCCTCGAGGAGTTCGCCAATCGCAGCTCGGGCGTGATGCAGGCCTTCGTGCCGAACCTGCGCCGCGCCAAGTTCAGCGATCCGCGTGTTCGTCGTGCGCTCAACTACGCGTTCGACTTCGAGGAGATGAACAAGCAGATCTTCTTCGGTCAGTACAAGCGCATCAGCAGCTATTTCGACGGCATCGACGAGCTGATGGCAACCGGATTGCCGCAGGGAAAAGAGCTCGAGATCCTCGAGACGATTCGCGCCCAGCTGCCGCCCGAAGTCTTCACGACGGCCTATACCAATCCGGTAGGAGGCAACCCGGAAGCGGTGCGTGACAATCTGCGTGAGGCGCTGCGCCTGTTCAAGGAGGCCGGCTACGAGGTGCGCGACCGCAAGCTGATCGACGTCAAGACCGGCGCCCAGTTCTCGCTGGAATTGCTCAACTCGGATCCCAGCTTCGAACGAATTACGCTGTTCTACAAGCCGTCGCTGGAGCGGCTCGGCATTGCCGTGAGCGTGCGGACGGTCGATCCGACTCAATATGAGAACAGGACGCGCGAGTGGGACTTCGACATCGTCACGAACTCGTGGGGCGAATCGCAATCGCCGGGCAACGAGCAGCGCGAGTTCTGGTCGTCCAAGTCGGCCGACATCGCCGGCTCGCGCAACATCGCCGGCATCAAGAATCCGGCCGTCGACAAGCTGATCGAGCGGGTGATCTACGCCACTGATCGCGACGATCTCGTCGCGGCCACCAAGGCACTCGACCGCGTGCTGTTGTGGAATCACTACGTCGTTCCGCAATGGACCTACAACAAGGTCCGCACCGCACGCTGGGATCGCTTTGGCCGGCCGGCGGAACTGCCCAAATACGGTCAGTCGGGCTTCCCGTTCATCTGGTGGTACGACGCAGACAAGGCGGCGCGGATCGCAAAGAAGTCGTGAAGGACAATTCCCGCATGACGCAGATGTCACGCCGCCATGTGCTGGTCTTGGGTATTGGCGGCGCCCTCGGGGCGTCGCTGGGTGCGCAGCCGTTGCGCGGCGCACGAGCATCGGAAGCGGCGATCGAGGCGCACGGCATGTCGGCGTTCGGCGATCTCAAATATCCCGCCGACTTCCATCATTTCGACTATGTCAATGTCGATGCGCCGAAAGGCGGCACGTTCTCGCTGATCCCGTCGGTGCGCGCCTACAATCAGTCCTACCAGACCTTCAACTCGCTCAACGCCTTCATCCTGAAAGGCGACGGCGCACAAGGTATGGACATGACGTTTTCGCCGCTGATGGTCCGGGCAAGTGACGAGCCTGACGCAATGTACGGGCTGGCCGCCAAATCCGTGCAAATATCACCGGACAAGCTGGTCTATCGCTTCACGATGCGGCCGGAAGCGAAGTTCCACGACGGGACCAGGCTCACGGCCCACGATGCAGCTTTTTCGCTGACGACGCTGAAGACCAAGGGGCATCCGCTGATCATCGTGCAGATGCGCGACATGGTCAGCGCGGAAGCCCTCGACGATGCGACGCTCGTGGTCACCTTTGCCAAGGGGCGTGCGCGCGACGTGCCGCTCTATGTCGCCAGCCTGCCGATCTTCTCGAAGGCGTACTACGCGTCCCGCCCGTTCGATGAATCGTCGCTGGAGATTCCGCTCGGCTCGGGCCCGTACAGGGTCGGCAGGTTCGAGGTCAATCGCTACATCGAGTTCGAGCGCGTGAAGGACTGGTGGGCCGCTGATCTGCCGCCCTGCCGCGGCAGCTACAACTTCGATGTCGTCCGCTACGAATTCTACCGCGACCGCGACGTCGCCTTCGAGGGCTTTACCGGCAAGAGCTATCTCTACCGGGAGGAGTTCACTTCGCGCATCTGGGCAACGCGCTATGACTTCCCCGCGGTCAAGGACGGCCGTGTCAAGATGGAGGTCGTGCCCGACGACACGCCCTCCGGTGCGCAAGGTTGGTTCATTAATACGCGGCGCGACAAATTCAAGGACCCCCGCGTGCGCGAGGCGCTGATCAACGCTTTCGATTTCGAATGGACCAACAAGACCATCATGTACGGCGCTTATGCCCGTACGGTGTCGCCGTTCCAGAACTCGGACCTCATGGCGGGCAATGCGCCGCCTTCGCCGGAAGAGCTGAAGCTGCTGGAGCCGTTTCGCGGCCAGGTTCCCGACGAGGTGTTTGCGGCGCCGTTCACGCCGCCGACCTCTGACGGCTCCGGTCAGGATCGCAGCCTTCTCCGCAAGGCGCAGCAATTGCTGACCGAGGCCGGCGTGCCCATCAAGGACGGCAAGCGGGTACTGCCGAACGGCGAGGTATTCAAGATCGAGTTCCTGCTGGATGAGCCCTCGTTCCAGCCGCACCACGCGCCTTACATCAAGAATCTCGCGACGCTCGGCATCGAAGCGAGCGTGCGCCTCGTCGATGCCGTACAGCACAAAGCCCGGCAGGAAGATTTTGATTTCGACCTGACGATCCAGCGCTTCAGCATGTCGGCGACACCAGGCGATGCCATGCGCGCATTCTTTTCCTCGCAGGTCGCAAACACCAAGGGCTCGTACAATCTCGCCGGCGTCGCCAGTCCGGCGATCGATGCCATGATCGAGAAGATCATGGCGGCCGACAGCCGCGAAGAGCTGACCGTCGCTTGCCGCGCGTTCGATCGCCTGTTCCGCGCCGGTCGCTATTGGATACCGCAATGGTACAACAAGACGCACCGGCTGGCCTATTGGGATCAGTTCGGCCATCCGCAGAAGCTGCCGCGCTATGCCAATGGCGTCGGCGCGCCGGAGATCTGGTGGTATGAGCCCGCCAAGGCGGCCAAGCTCGAGCAGGCAAAATAGCCATGAGCGCCTATATCGCCCGCCGCATCCTGCTGATGATTCCGACGCTGCTCGGAATCCTCTTCGTGTCCTTTGTCGTCGTGCAGTTCGCGCCGGGCGGCCCGGTCGAGCGCGTAATCGCGCAGCTCTCGGGTGCCGATACCGGCGGGACCTCGCGTATTTCCGGCGGCAGCGATTTTGCGCAGCGCGCGCCGGGACAGGTCGGTGCTGGCGGCGATGCCATCAACTCGAAATATCGCGGCGCGCAGGGCCTCGACCCTGATTTCATCAAGAAGCTGGAGGTGCAGTTCGGCTTCGACAAGCCCGCGCCGGAACGCTTCCTGCTGATGGTGTGGAACTTCGCCCGCTTCGATTTCGGCAAGAGCTATTTTCGCGACGTCAGCGTGCTCCAGCTCATCAAGGAGAAGCTGCCCGTCTCGATCTCGCTTGGCCTCTGGCTGACGCTTGTGACGTATCTGATCTCGATCCCGCTCGGCATTCGCAAGGCCGTGAACGACGGGGCGCGCTTCGACACCTGGACCTCGACGGTACTCGTGCTCGGCTACGCCATCCCCGGTTTTCTGTTCGCCATCCTCCTCATCATCCTGTTTGCCGGCGGCTCCTTCTTCAACTGGTTCCCGTTGCGCGGACTCACCTCGGACGGCTGGTCGCAGTTTCCCTGGTATTGGAAGATCATCGATTATTTCTGGCATCTGACGCTGCCGCTGATCGCCATGGGGCTGGGTGCCTTCACCACCATGACGTTCCTGACCAAGAACTCGTTCCTGGACGAGATCCGCAAGCAATACGTCATGACCGCCCGCGCCAAGGGCTGTAGCGAGAACCGGGTGCTCTACGGCCACGTCTTCCGCAACGCGATGCTGATCGTGATCGCCGGCTTCCCCGGCACTTTCATCCACGCCTTCTTTTCCGGCTCGCTGCTGATCGAGACGATCTTCTCGCTGGACGGGCTCGGGCTGCTCAGCTTCGAGAGCGTGCTCAACCGCGACTATCCCGTGGTGTTCGGCACGCTCTACATCTTTTCGCTGGTCGGACTCGTCATCAACTTGATCTCCGACCTGACCTATATGTGGATCGACCCCCGGATCGATTTCGAAGCGCGGGAGGTCTGATGACGATCACCGCGCCGACGCCGATCGAGACCACAGCGAAGTCGCCGCTCGGCGATGTCGTTCCGATCACGCGCAAGCCGTTCGCTCCGTCGCCGCTCAACCGGCGGCGCTGGCAGAACTTCAAGGCGAACCGCCGCGGCTACTGGTCCTTCTGGATCTTCATCGGCCTGTTCGTGATTTCGCTGTTCGCCGAGCTGATTGCCAATGATCGGCCCTTCCTGATCAAGTTCGATGGCCGTCTCTATTGGCCGGCCTTCGTCACCTATTCGGAGACGACGTTCGGCGGCGATTTCGAGACGGCGGCCGATTATCGCGACCCGTACTTGCAGAAGCTGATCAAGGAAAAGGGCGGCAGCATCGTCTGGCCGCTGATCCGCTACTCCTACGACACCCATAATCTCGATTTGCCGACGCCGGCGCCGTCGCCGCCGACCTGGATGCTGACGGAGAAGCAGTGCAAGCCGGTGGTCGAGAAGAAGGGGCTGAAGAGCTGCCGCGATCTCGAATACAACTGGCTTGGGACCGACGATCAGGGCCGCGACGTGGTGGCGCGGCTGATCTACGGCTTCCGCATCTCCGTGCTATTCGGCCTTTGTCTCACCATCGTCTCGTCCGTCATCGGCATCGCGGCGGGCGCGGTGCAGGGCTATTTCGGCGGGTGGGTCGATCTGATCTTCCAGCGCTTCATCGAGATCTGGACCGCGATTCCATCGCTCTATCTACTCCTGATCCTGTCCTCGGTGCTCGTACCCGGCTTCTTCGTGCTGCTCGGCATCCTGCTGCTGTTCTCCTGGGTCTCGCTGGTCGGTCTCGTGCGAGCCGAGTTCCTGCGCGGGCGCAATTTCGAATACATCCAGGCGGCGCGGGCGCTCGGCGTCTCCAATCCCGTGATCATGTTCCGTCACCTGCTGCCGAACGCGATGGTCGCGACCATGACGTTCCTGCCGTTCATCGTGTCGAGCTCGGTGATGACGCTGACGGCGCTCGATTTCCTCGGCTTCGGCCTGCCACCGGGTTCGCCTTCCCTCGGTGAGCTGCTGTCGCAGGCCAAGGCCAATGTGCAGGCGCCGTGGCTCGGCTTCTCCGGCTTCTTCTCGGTCGCGATCATGCTGTCGCTCCTGATCTTCATCGGCGAAGCCGTGCGCGACGCCTTCGATCCGCGCAAGACGTTCAGGTAAGGTACATGGACGCGATCAACCAGCCTCTGCTCAGCGTGCGCGATCTCTCGGTGGCTTTCCATCAGGGGGGCGCCACCACGCTCGCGGTCGACAAGGTCTCGTTCCAGATCAAGCGCGGCGAATGCGTCGCGCTGGTCGGCGAATCCGGTTCCGGCAAGTCGGTCAGCGCGCTGTCGATCCTGAAGCTGCTGCCCTATCCGAACGCCTCCCACCCCTCCGGCAGCATCCGCTTCAAGGGGCAGGAGCTGATCGACCAATCCGAGCAGCAGATGCGCGAGCTCAGGGGCAGCGACATCTCGATCATCTTCCAGGAGCCGATGACCTCGCTCAATCCGCTGCACACGATCGAGGCGCAGATCGGCGAGATCATCCAGCTGCACAATCCGACCAGCAATGCGCAGGCGCGCAAGCGGACGCTGGAGCTGCTGACCCAGGTCGGTATTCCCGATCCGGAGACCCGGCTGAACAGCTATCCGCACCAGCTCTCCGGCGGCCAGCGCCAGCGCGTGATGATCGCGATGGCGCTCGCCAACGAGCCGGACCTTCTGATCGCGGACGAGCCGACCACCGCGCTCGACGTTACCGTGCAGGCGCAGATCCTGGCGCTGCTCGCCGAGATCCGCTCGCGGCTGGGCATGAGCCTGTTGTTCATCACCCACGATCTCGGCATCGTGCGCCGCATCGCCGACACCGTCTGCGTCATGAAGGGCGGCGCGATCGTCGAGCAGGGGCCGGTCGAGCAGGTCTTCAAGAGCCCGAAACATCCCTATACGCGCGACCTGCTCGCGGCCGAGCCCAAGCCCGATCCGGCGCCGCCGCAGCCGGATGCGCCGGTGGTGATGTCGGCCGATGATCTCAAAGTCTGGTTCCCGATCAAGCGCGGCCTGATGCGCAAGACGGTCGGCCACATCAAGGCGGTCGACGGCGTCAGCGTCGCCGTACGCAAGGGCGAGACGCTCGGCGTGGTCGGCGAATCCGGCTCGGGCAAGACGACGCTGGGACTGGCGCTGCTGCGGCTGATCTCCTCGAACGGCCGCATCGTGTTCTTAGGGAAAGACATCCAGGGCCTGCGTTTCCAGGAGATGCGTCCCTTCCGGCGCGACATGCAGATCGTGTTTCAGGATCCGTTCGGCTCGCTCTCACCACGTATGTCGGTCGCCGACATCATCGCCGAAGGCCTGTCCGTGCATCAGCCGAAGCTCTCGCGCGAAGAACGCGAGGCGCGCGTCGTCAAGGCGCTCGAGGATGTCGGGCTCAATCCGGAGACGCGCTTCCGCTATCCGCACGAATTCTCCGGCGGCCAGCGTCAGCGCATCTCGATCGCGCGCGCGATCGTGCTGGAGCCGGATTTTGTCGTGCTCGACGAGCCGACCAGCGCACTCGACATGCTGTTCCAGGCGCAGATGGTCGATCTGTTGCGCGAGCTGCAGCGCAAGCGCGAGCTCACCTACATGTTCATCTCGCACGATTTGCGCGTCGTCGCCTCGCTCGCCAGCCACCTCATCGTGATGCGCGGCGGCAAGGTGGTCGAGGAAGGCCAGGCCGCCGAGCTGTTCAGGAATCCGAAGACGGACTACACCCGCGCGCTGTTCGCGGCCGCGTTCCGGCTGGAAACGGCCGGGAATGGGGCGGTGGCGACGTAGCTGCGCTCTACCCATCTACAAGGTGCGCGGCTACAGCCGCTTGATCGCAACGACCTCGCTGCCGGCCGCCTTGATCCGCGCGATCGCCGGCTCGATCGGCTCGATCACCGTTGCCATGTGATGCGCATTGGCGTGAACCATGGTGGCGGCATCGCGCACGATCGCGACATGACCTTTCCAGAAGATCAGATCGCCGCGCTGCAAGCTGCTCCATTCATGCGGCTCCAGCGCACGGCCGAGACCGGCGAGCTGCATGTCGCTGTCGCGCGGGCAGCCGATCCCGGTCGATGCCAGCGAGACCTGGACGAGGCCGGAGCAATCGATGCCAAAGCTGCTTTTGCCGCCCCAGAGATAGGGCGTGCCGAGGAAGCGCTCGGCGACCGCGACGAAATCCGCTTCGCGATGATCGAGCGGAGCGAGATGCGATCTCGGCAGATATCTGCCGTCGTGCGTCACGGCGAAGCCGCCGTCCTGGCGCGCCACGGCGAGCTTCGATCCCATCACGAGCGTGTCGGCCGGCGGGAGTTTGATCGAGGGTCCGGGGAACGCAAACGTCCGCAGCGCGCTGACCAAGTGAGTTGGGGCGGCCGCCGGCTTTGCGAGCGCAGCATCCGGCAGCCAGCCGACATAGCCATCGCCATTGAGCTGGCCCCACGCCCAACCCTCGCCGTTGCGGTCGTAGACCGTGACACGTTCGCCGCGCAGGGCCTCCGTCATCAGCATCGCGTTCGAAGACGGCTGCTCGCGCACCGGCGCAATCGCTTCGACCACCTCGAATTCCTCGCCGGCGACGTAGCGATCCGCCTGCACCTTGCCTTCGAGATATTTGGCGGCGAGGTCGCCGCGCGCCGGTGTCAGCCGCGGGTCATGCATAGCGCTCGCTCAGCAGTGCGTAGATGGCGCGCGCGGCCTGGCACTCGCCGCCTTCGGGCCGTGCCGGCTTCGCCGACGGCGTCCAGCCAAAGATATCGACATGCAGCCAGCTCTTGGCGCGCTCGACGAAGCGTTGCAGGAACAGGGCGCAGGTGATCGAGCCGGCAAAACCGCCCGACGGCGCATTGGTGATGGTGGCGGTCTTGGAGTCCAGCCAGGCATCGTAAGGCGGCCACAGCGGCATGCGCCACAACGGATCGTTCTCCTTCATCGCGCAGCGCGCGACGTCGGCGGCCAGCGTCTCATCATTGGTGTAGAAGGGCGGCAGATCCGGTCCCAGCGCGACGCGGGCCGCGCCGGTCAGCGTGCCCAGGTCGATCAGCAGATCGGGCGTCTCCTCGTCGGCCAGCGCCAGCGCGTCGGCGAGCACGAGGCGGCCTTCGGCGTCGGTGTTTCCGATCTCGACCGTGATCCCCTTGCGCGAGGTGAAGATATCGAGCGGGCGGAAGGCATTGCCGGCGACGGCGTTCTCGACCGCCGGGATCAGCACGCGCAGCCGCACCTTCAGCTTCGCATCCATCACCATGCGCGCCAGCGCCAGCACGTTGGCGGCGCCGCCCATGTCCTTCTTCATGATCAGCATGCCGCTCGACGGCTTCAGGTCCAGGCCGCCGGTGTCGAAGCACACGCCTTTGCCGACCAGCGTCACCTTGGGATGATCAGGATCGCCCCAGACGATGTCGATCAGCCGCGGCGCGCGGCTGGAGGCCACGCCGACGGCGTGGATCAGCGGAAAGCTCTTCGCCAGCTCTTCGCCGATGGTGCAGGCGAAGCTCGCGCCGAACTCGGCGGCGAGCGCTTGCGCCGCTGCGGCGAGCTCGTCCGGGCCCATGTCGTTGGAGGGCGTGTTGATGAGGTCGCGCGCGAGCATTGCGGCATCGGCAATCCGCTCGATCTCGGCCGCATCGACACCGTCAGGCGGCACCAGCCGGACCTCGGGGCGATCAGCCTTACGGTAGCGGGCGAAGCGATAGCATCCCAGCGCGAACGCGAGCGCCGCGAGCCGTGCGTCGTGCGGTGCATTCGCAAACCGATAGGTGCCCGGCGGCAAAAGGCCGGGCAGGGCGCCGGGCCGAAACAGGTCGCGCGATCTTGCGCTCTCCTCCTCGAGCCCGAATAGCACCTGTGCAATGGCGCCGTCGGTCGCGGGCAGGGCAAGATAGCCGCCCGGCTTGCCGGCAAAGGCGCTGGCGCGCGCGAACTGGCGTTGCGCCGGCGGCAGCGTCTCGGCGACCTGATCCCAGCTCGATTTGGCGACGAAGGTGATCGGGGTGGCGGTGGATGACGTCTCGAAGACAGAAGGCATTGGCGGGTCCGGATCGTCAGTTCAGGCGAGTCATGCGAACGGACGAGACTTCGCAGAGTTTGGCCGCGGCTGCAATCGGCTTTGCCGTCACCGTTCGGCGAGCCGCTACTCGCCTCAAGGGGGCCATGGTAGGTTCCGGCAACGGTCGCCAGAATGAAATCGGGGGCGACCGACGACAAACGCGCCGGGAGGACATGCAATGGAGTTTGTGTGGAGCGTGGTTACGTTCATCGGCCAGGCTATCGAGGTGATCTTCGGTTATGTCGAGCACCACCATTGGATCTTCGCGTTCCTTGCCGGCGGCTACCTCTTCTATCTCCACGACCGCTCCGTCCACGCGCGCTTCGATGCGCTCGACAGGCGCGTCGACGAGATCCGCAAGCGGATTGCCATCGAATATTGAGCGGACGAGACGAAACCTCCTCGGACAAATCTCGTATCTGACGCCGAGAGCTGCCGTTCGCGACGCCGCGGCCGCAGGGCTTTACTAGCGCTTTGGTTGTGGCATTATCTGCGAATATTCTAGATTGTGCCGCTCGCTCTGCGTGACCCGAACGCAGACACGCAGCAGCACGGTGCCTGCCCAGGTTAGGTCGATACGGCCGAATCCGTTCGTCGAAGCATTTTTCTTACTGTTTGGGCGGCGCAGCATTGCAGATGAGCGGCGCAAAATGGATAGATCGTTCGTTGTTGCGCAGATTTCCGACCTGCATCTGGACGGGTCGGGCCGGCTGCTTCCGGCCATCGAGACGCTCAGGGCCGCGATTTGCGAGAAGATGGCGGGTGCCACGAATGTTCCCGATCGCATCCTGCTGATCACGGGCGACCTGGTGGACGACCCGACGCCGCGCGCGCTCGACGAGGCGCTCGCCGTCATCGCATCCTTCCGGCAGACCGGGCTGTTCACCGACATCCAGGCCATAGCCGGCAATCACGACGTCAAGCGGCCGAGCCAGCGTGCGGGCCATCACGACGCCTACGATTACCTGCACCTGCCGCGGAGCGCGAAGAGCGTCTATTACCGTCAGGCCGGCCTCGACCTGGTGCTGCTCGATTCCAATCGCGCAAGCCTTATGGCGCTCGCGAGCGGCAAGATCGGCGAGAGCGCCTACAAGGCGATGGTCGCCGATTCCGCCCGGCTGAGTGCCGAGCTCGCGGGGAGCATCGGTTCTTCCGGGCGCACCGACTATGCCGAGCCCGTGGACAACCTGGTCCGCGTGCTGGCCCTGCACCATCATCCGCTGCCGCAGGCGACCGGCGAAGGAAAGCGCTTTCTCGGCGTGCCCGACGAGCCGCTGATGTATCTCGCCGCACCCGCGACCTTCCTCGAGGCTGCCACCTCGCTCAACGTCGATCTGGTTCTGCACGGTCATCGCCATGTCGAGGGGCTGACCCGTTATTCCATCCCCGATCCGCGTGCGACGTCGAGCGACAGCGGTGAGGCGTTCTGGCGCACGATCTACGTGCTCTCCTGTCCGTCCTCGACCGGGCAGGCCGGTGACGATGCCGGCTTCAACCTCGTCCATTTCGGCCCCGCGTCCCATGCCGGCCGCACGGAGCACCGCTTCGCGATCACCCGCTATTCGAGGCTCCGCAACGATGCGGCCTTCAGGCCACTCGATTCCAACCTGCCGGGCGGCGTCATCAGGCTGCCCGCGGGACGCGACTTTTCCCGTGATCCGGCCGTCCAGTCGGCGATCGCGGCCGCCTCATCCGGCGCGCTGACACGCGACCAGGTCGCGGCGATCGTCCGCCGGCTGTTCATGCGTGGCAGCTTCTACGATGAGGCGGAGCCGAACTGGGCGAATGCGCTCTACGCCTACGTCGTCTCGGCCCATGCCTGGGCGGAGCTCGCGCGCAAGGCCGCGAGATCCGGGCCGGGATTCGATGTCGACGTGCTCGCCGCGGTGAGAACGCTGCTCGGTCGATTGATCGAGCAATCCGCCGACGTGCTCGGCATCGATCGCGCTCAGCTCGATGAGCTCTACGGGAGAGGCCTGATCAACCGTCACGACTTCCTGCGCCAGGTGCCGCGGCTGCCTCGCGAGGGGATCGACGTTCGACGGCGGGCGCGGCAGAGACTGCAATTGCTGCGGGAGCTGGACCAGCAGGTGAAGGCGCTCGGCCTCGATCTCGGCCTCGGCGGAGGCGCGCCTCCGCAACAACCGCCGGCGCGAGAGGAGCACGTCGGATAGCGCCGTTAACCGGCCGTTAGGGTTAACATTCTATTGCTGACGCGTTCGGCTCGATCGAGCAGCTCGAGAGTCAAAGCGTCATGCGTCAACGGATCAGGCTTACCCGGCTACTTGCTTCCACGTCGCTGGTCGCGACGGTTGCGATGGGCCTCGGCGGCTGCACGGCCATGTCGAAGCTCTCCGAGGTGACGGGCTCGGTCGGCCCCCGGGCGGATGCGGCCTCCGCCGATCGCGCGCCGACCGATCCGACGCGTGCGGTCGAAGCCTATGGCGAGCGCTACCGCGCCAATCCCCGGGATGCCGACGCCGCACTCGCCTATGGACAGGCCTTGCGCGCCAACGGCCAACGCGCCCAGGCGGCCGCCGTGCTCGAGCAGGCGACCATCGCCAACCCCGGCAACAAGGCGCTGCTCGCTCAATACGGCCGCGCACTCGCCGACAACGGCAATTTCCAGCAGGCCTTCGACGTGCTGTCGAAGGCGCATTCGCCCGACAATCCGGACTGGCGCCTGCTCTCTGTGCAGGGCACCGCGCTGGACCAGATGGGCCGTCATGAGGAGGCGCGATCCTATTACGCGAGCGCGCTGAAGATCGCACCGGGTGATCCCGGCGTGCTCTCAAACCTCGGCCTGTCCTACATGCTGTCGAAAGAGCTGCCGAAGGCGGAAGAGGCGCTACGGCAGGCCCATGCCTCGCCGCGTGCCGGCGCCCGGGTGCGGCAGAACCTCGGCTTGGTCGTCGGTCTGCAGGGCCGCTTCGCGGAAGCGGAGGCCATCGTCAAGGCGGACCTGCCGCCGGACCAGGCTGCGGCCAATGTCGCCTATCTCAAGGAAATGCTGAGCCGCAGCGACGCCCCGCGCGGCGCGCCGAAGCGGACGCCGATCGCTTCGCTGAGCCAGCCCGACTGATCATCTGACTTCCTGGCCTTGGTGGCAGAGCGTATGGGTCCAGCCCGGCTCACTGCATCTCGGTGACCTTGATGGCGGTGGGTCCGAGAATGACCACGAACAGCACCGGCAGGAAGAACAGGATCATCGGCACCGTGAGCTTCGGCGGCAGCGCGGCCGCCTTCTTCTCGGCCTCGTTCATGCGCATGTCGCGATTCTCCTGCGCCATGACGCGCAAGGAATGGCCGAGCGGGGTGCCGTAACGTTCCGCCTGCTGCAGCGCCAGACACACCGACTTGACGCCCTCGAGCCCGGTACGCCGTGCCAGGTTCTCGTAGGCGACCTTGCGATCCTGCAAATAGGACAGCTCGGCGGTGGTCAGGGTGAACTCCTCCGACAGCGCGATCGACTGGCCCACGATTTCGTTCGCAACCTTCCGGAATGCCATCTCGACCGACATGCCGGATTCGATGCAGATCAGGAGCAGGTCGAGCGCGTCGGGAAACGCACGCTTGATCGAGAGTTGGCGCTTGGAGATCGCATTCCTGAGGAACAGCATCGGCGCCTGGAGGCCGAGATAGGCGGCGCCGAGGCAGATGCCGATCTTGATCGGCAGCGCCTGTTGCATGTTTCCGATCACGAACACGTAGAGGGCCGAGCCGATCAGGAACACGATCGGGGCGACCATGCGGGCAAACAGGAAGGTGATATAGGGTGCCTGGCCGCGGTAACCTGCCATGATGAGCTTGTCCCGCGCAGCTTCCTGCGCGAGCCATTTCGTCAGGTTGAAGTCCTCGACCACCCTGGAGACGAGTTGCTTCGGTGTCTGGCGCAGCGAAACCTTCTCGCTCTTGTTGAGACGCTCACGCTCGCGCTGCCGGATGCGCTCACGCTCGCTCGCCACCGCCTTCATGCGCTTGGAGAGGCCCTCGCCGGCGAACAACGGCATCACCAGCGTATAGACGGTGGCACTCGCGGCGATGGCCGCGAGCAGCATGGTCATGAAACGGACGTCGTGCAGTTTCGAGACGAGGAATTCGACCATACGCCACCGTCAGAAATCGAAGTTGATCATCTTCTTCATCACCAGGATGCCGATCGACATCCAGACGACGCAGCCGACCAGCATCAGCTGGCCGGTGGGATGAGTCCAAAGCACCGAGATGTATTGCGGCGTCGTGAGATAGACCAGGAACATCACGATCGGCGGCAGCGATCCGATGATGCCGGCCGAGGCCTTGGCTTCCATCGACATCGCCTGGATCTTTTCCTTCATCTTCTTGCGGTCGCGCAGCACCTTGGAGAGGTTACCGAGCGCTTCGGAGAGGTTGCCGCCCGACTTCTGCTGGATCGACACCACGATGCCGAAGAAATTGGCCTCCGGCAGCGGCATGCGCTCGTAGAGCCGCGCGCAGGCCTCGCCCAGCGGCATGCCGATCGCCTGCGTCTCGATGATGGCCAGGAACTCGCTGCGCAGCGGCTCGGGCGCATCGGCGGCCACGACCTTGATCGATTCGAACAAGGGCAGGCCCGCCTTGATGCCGCGGACGATCACGTCGACCGCATCGGGCAGTGCAGCCAGGAACTTGGTTTCGCGGCGTTTCTTGAGGAAGCCGAGTGCCCAGCGCGGCAGGCCGAAGCCGCCGGCAAAGGCAAGACCGGCGGCGCCGATCAGTCCGCCGCCCGCGAACACAGCGGCCGCGAAAAATACGCCCGCCACGACGGCGGACACGATCCAGAATTTCTGAGGCGTCCAGTCGAGCCCGGCCTGCGACAGGCGGACGCTGAGCGGGACGCTCTTCTCCTGGGCGCGCCGCGCCTCGAGGTCCTTGAGCGTGGTCTCGACCTGCTCGCGGCGCGAGCGCTGGGTCTTCTCGGCCTGACGGGCCGTGGGCGCCTCGGCGCGCGCGACCGAGGCGCGGCGGCTTTCCGCCTTTCGCTCCCCGGACAGCAGCGGATAGAGAAAGACCCAGGCGATGCCACCGACCGCTGCGGTGGCGAGGAAGGCGAGGGCGAGGACCTGAATGTTCATGGCGCTGCTGACCTGCTCACGTCTTCGGCGCGACTTCCGCCGCGTCGAGCGCCGCAGCGAGGCGCTTCTCTTCGCCGTAGTAGCGGGCGCGTTCCCAGAACTTCGGACGGCCAATGCCGGTCGAGCGGTGCTGGCCGATGATCTTGCCGTTGGCATCCTCGCCGACCATGTCGTAGAGGAAGATGTCCTGGGTGATGATGGTGTCGCCTTCCATGCCCATCACCTCCGTGATGTGGGTGATGCGGCGGGAACCGTCGCGCAGGCGCGCGGCCTGGATGATGACGTCGATCGAGGCGCAGATCATCTCGCGGATGGTACGCGAGGGCAGCGAGAACCCGCCCATCGTGATCATGGATTCGCAGCGCGACAGTGCCTCGCGCGGGTTGTTGGCGTGCAGCGTGCCCATCGAGCCGTCGTGGCCGGTGTTCATGGCCTGCAGCAGGTCGAAGGCTTCGGGTCCGCGAACCTCGCCGACGATGATGCGTTCGGGGCGCATACGCAGGCAGTTGCGCACCAGTTCGCGCATCGTGACCTGGCCCTCGCCCTCGATGTTGGGCGGGCGGGTTTCCAGCCGCACCACGTGGGGCTGCTGCAGCTGGAGCTCGGCGGCGTCCTCGCAGGTGATGACGCGCTCGTCGTGCTCGATGTAGTTGGTGAGGCAGTTGAGCAGGGTGGTCTTGCCCGAGCCGGTGCCGCCGGAAATCAGCACGTTGCAGCGGACGCGACCGATGATCTGGAGGATCTCGGCGCCTTCCGGGGTGATCGCGCCGAACTTGACGAGCTGATCCAGCGTCAGCTTGTCCTTCTTGAACTTGCGGATGGTGAGCGCGGGGCCGTCGATCGACAGCGGCGGCACGATGGCGTTGACGCGGGAGCCATCGGCGAGGCGCGCGTCGCAGATCGGCGAGGATTCGTCGACGCGCCGGCCGACCTGGCTGACGATGCGCTGGCAGATGTTGAGAAGCTGTTGGTTGTCGCGGAAGCGGATGCCGGTGCGCTGGATCTTGCCGCCGACCTCGATGTAGACGGTGTTGGCGCCGTTGACCATGATGTCGGCGATGTCGTCGCGCGACAGCAGCGGCTCGAGCGGACCGTAGCCGAGGACGTCGTTGCAGATGTCGTCGAGCAGCTCCTCCTGCTCGGCGATCGACATCACGATGTTCTTGATCGCGATGATCTCGTTGACGATGTCGCGGATTTCCTCGCGCGCGGACTCCGAATCGAGCTTGGCGAGCTGGGCGAGGTCGATGGCCTCGATCAGCGCGCCGAAGATGGTCGCCTTGACCTCGTAATAATTGTCCGAACGCCGGCTCTCCATGGCCGGAGGCGGCGGAGCTTTGGCGGGCGCAAGCGGCGGCGAGGCGACGGCCGGCGGAGGCGGGGCGCGCGACACCGTCGGCGCCTGAGCCGGGGCAGGCTCGAGCGACACGGCGCCGGGCTTGGGCGCCCGAAAGTCGGTGTCTGTTCCGCTACGCTTACCGAACACTTAACAACTCCATGCGGCGGCTTATCTTCCCCGCAACTTCTCAATCAGAGGTGAAAGCAGGGACGACTTTTGCTTCTTGGTCTCGCTGCGGCCGGTCAGGCGCTGGGCGATCTGCAGGAACATCTCGATCGATCTGTGGTTGGCGGAGATCTCCGCGATCATCTGGCCGTTGTTGGCGGCCGAGCCGAAGATCTGCGGCTCGAACGGGATCGAAACGACCGGCTGGCTCTCGATCGCCTTGGCGAACTCCGCGGCGGCGATTTCGGGTCGTTTCGGCACGCCGACCTGGTTCAGGCAGTACAGCGGCGGCCGGTCGTTGGGACGGGCGGCCTTCAACAGGTCGAACAGGTTCTTGGTATTGCGCAGATTGGCGAGGTCCGGGGCGGCCACGATCAGGATGTCGTCCGCACCGATCAGGGCGCGCTTGGTCCAGCCCGACCATTGATGCGGAATGTCGAGCACGATGCAGGGCATCGTAGAGCGCAGCGTGTCGAACACGGCATCGAAGGCGTCGGTGCCGAAATCATAGACCCGGTCGAGCGTCGCAGGCGCCGCCAGCAGGCTGAGATGGTCGGTGCACTTCGACAGCAGGCGGTCGATGAAGGCGGTGTCGACGCGGTCGGGCGAGAACACGGCGTCGGCGATGCCCTGCGGCGGATCCTGGTTGTAGTCGAGGCCAGCGGTGCCGAAGGCGAGATCGAGGTCGGCGACGACGGCATCCATTGCGAGGTCGCGCGCGATCGCCCAGGCGACGTTATGGGAGATGGTGGAGGCGCCGACGCCCCCCTTGGCGCCGACCACGGCGATGATGCGGCCGACCGCCTTGGCTTCCGGCGCCGAGAACAGGTTGCAGATCGAGCGCACGACGTCGATCGCGCCGACCGGCGCGAGCACGTAATCGCTGACGCCGCGGCGCACCAGCTCGCGGTAGAGCGTGACGTCGTTGATGCGGCCGATCACGACCACGCGGGTGCCGGCATCGCAGACGGTGGCGAGCTGGTCGAGCCCGCCCAGCAGGTCGTTGCGGCCGTCGCTCTCGAGCACGATCACGTTCGGCGTAGGTGCCGAGCGGTAGGCTTCGATCGCGGCCGCCATGCCGCCCATCTGGATCTTCAGGTGAGCCTTGCCGAGACGGCGATCCTCGCCGGCCGACTGTACCGCGGCGGCCGTCTCCACGGTTTCGCAGAAGGCCTGGACCGAGACGCGCGGCGCGGGCGCAATATGCTCCTCGACCGGCGGAGGAGCTGCTGCCGGCTGCTCTTCGTGTGTCTGGCGCGCGTAACTGATCATTTGCCTGTGTCGCTGAGTTTGGCCTTGTCGGCATCGGGATAGGCGACACCCGTCGGCATTCCCTTACGATACTTCTCGAAGGCGGCGGTGCGCCGTATCGTGTAGGAAGGTGTCTCGGGCCGCGGCTGCTCGAGGTCGGATGGATTGTCGACCATGGCCGCGAGGTTGCGCTGATAGGCGCAGCCGTAATTGTAATAGTCCTTGTTCTCGAACCAGCTCTTGTTCTTCATCGAAGGCCCGATGTCGTCCGGCCACAGGCCGCAGGGACCGGCGACCGCGGCGATCTTGGTATAAGTGAGCCGGATCGGCGGCAGGAACCGCTTGTCCTCGGGCTGATAGGGACGAATGGTGACGCCGCGCGGCGGAACGCCTGCCCCTGCCAGCATGGCCTGGATCTCGCGCATCGTATCCGTGACCGGACGCGCATTGGGCGTGCCGGACGGCACGTCGATGTGAATGGCACCGGTACCTTCGTGCAACCATGCCGATGCGACGCCCATCACGTCCGCGCGTTGGGCGGCGGTCAATCCGCCGCGGGCATGACCGACGAAGACGACGATCGAGCGGTTCTGCTCCTCGATCGCGATCGGATGGCGCTGCTTGTAGTCGTCGGGAATGGAGGCGGTAACGACCTCGTTGTGCTGGCAGCCGCCGAGCGCGAGCGTCAGGCCGACGAGCGCGCCGCCGAGGCGGACGGCGCGTTTGCGAAGCTGGGGTGGTCTTGTGGTCATCGTAGAGTCCCCGTTCCGCCTCAGTCGGTGATGAAGCCGTAGGTGCCGCGGTAGTTCTTGGCCGGTTCGGTGCGTCCGGGCACGCCGTAGAGCCGGTTGATGTTGCCGATCAGCTGGGCTTGCGGATCGGCAGGCGGGGCGAAGCCGTCATCCGGCCGCGACAGGTCCTTCGGCGCCACCGCGCGGACAACATAGGGCGTCACGATCACGACCAGCTCGGTCGCGTTGTTGACGAAGTCGCGGCTGCGGAACAGCGTGCCCAGGATCGGCAGCTGCATCAGCCCCGGCAATCCGCTGATTGCCTGCTTGGTCTGCTGCTGGATCAGGCCGGCCATCGCCATCGCGCCGCCGGAGGGAATTTCCAGCGAGGTCTCGGCGCGGCGGGTCCTGATCGAGGGGACCGTCAGCGAGTTCACCGTGTTCGTGGTCACCGCCTGCGACAGCGTGATCGCATTCTCGTTCGACAGCTCCGAGACCTCGGTCATCACCCGCAGGCTGATCTTGCCCTCGCTCAGCACGACGGGGGTGAAGTTCAGCGAGATGCCAAACTTCTTGAAGCTGATCTGGGTGGTACAGACATGCGTGGTGGGATCGCAGGCATAGCCTGCCGGAACCGGGAATTCACCGCCGGCGATGAACGTCGCCGATTCACCGGAGATCGCGGTCAAATTCGGTTCGGCCAGCGTGCGGATCACGCCGGCGGTTTCCATCGCGCGCAGCGTGGCCTGCACCGACGGGGCGGCGCCGAACTTCGTGGTCAGGTTGTTGCCGTCCACGAGGTTCTTGCCGAGCGCCGTGAACGGGTTCGAATTGGTGAAGCTCACCACCGACGTGCCGTAGTTCAGGTTGGCGGTGAGGTCGATGCCGAGCTGCTTGACGATGTTGCGCTGGACCTCGGCCACCGTCACCTTGAGCATGATCTGGTCGCGGCCGCGTACCACGATCGAGTTCACCACCTTGTCGGCGCCGCCGGCCAGGCGCGCGGCGAGGTCGTTGGCCTGCTGCGCTTCCAGCGGATTGGCAGCCGTGCCGGTCAGGACGATGCCGTCGCCGAGGCCGTCGATCTGGATGTCCGAATTGGGCAGGACCTGCTTCAGCGCGGCCCGCACGCCGTTGAGGTCGCGCTTCACCGCGATGTCATAGGCCGCAATCTGCTGCCCGGCGGAATCGAAGAACACAATGTTGGTCTGGCCGACCGCGGCGCCGATGATATAGGCGCGCTGCGCCGAGCGGACCACCGCGTTGGCGATCTTGGGATCGGCGACCAGCACGTCCTTGATGTCGCGCGGCAGGTCGATGACGATAGACTTGCCGACGCCGAGCGAAAGGAAACGCGCATTGATCTGGCCGTCTGCCGCGGCCGGCGCCACGGGGCGGTAATCGGCTGCGACCGCCGGGGCGATCGCCGGATGGAGCGCCAGCGCGAGGGCGGCCGAAAACGACAGGGCGCGGACCAGTGAGGTCCGCATCGTCGCCGAATCTGGCCTGCATTTGATGTCGACTGTCTTCATCGTGCCTTAGCCGTCTGACTTGGAATGCCGTAGCGAATGATCGAGACCCCCTCGCGCTTCTGCGCGGAGTCATCGAGCGTGATCTCGCTCATCTTGACGTCGACGATGCTGCGCAGCGCCAGCGACAGCGTGCCGCTCTGACGCGCCGCGGAGAGCGTTGCGGTCTGCGCGGGATTGAGCTCCAGGGTGACGGTCTTGCCGACCACCGCGTTCTGCCCGTCTTTTTCCTTGGGCGCCTGGTCGATGGCGAGGACGCGGATATTGGCCAGGATGATCTCGGAGGTGACGATGTCGGGAGCGCCGCTGCTCTGGTCCGGGTTCTTGAGCCGGCGCGTGAGCAGGACGTCGACGCGGTCGTTGGGCAGGATGAAGCCGCCTGCGCCGGTCTCCGGCGAGATCTCGGTCGAGATCGCCCGCATGCCGGTGGGCAGGATTGCCGCCATGAAGCCGGAACCTTCGGCCTTGACGAGCTTCTGGTCGCGGATCGGCTCACCCTGAATGAAGGGCGCGCGCGCGATCGAGCCGGTCACCTGGGTCGCGCCATTGGGGCGCTCGTTGCGTCGGATGAAGGTGGCGCTGGCGGTCGCGGTCGGCCAGGTCTGCCATTGCACGTCTTCGGGCTTCACGGTCTGGCCGAGGCCGATGTCGTTCTTGGCGACGAGGACGTCGACCGTCGGCAGCTGCGCGACCGGAACCGGAGGCGGCGCAGAATTGTCGGTGCCGCTCGCCAGGTACGCGGCGACGCCGCCGGCGCAGATCGCGACCGTCAGGACGACAATGCGTGCCCTATTCATACGCTTCAACTTTCCAACAATACGCCGCGACGCTGCCGCCGCCGTCATCGGCAGTTGACCAGCTATTCGTCAAAGCATGGTTAATGAGGCGTATCTAAATCGCCTTAACGCCGGGTTTACCCTGGGCGTTCAGCGCAGTGCGAGGTGAGCGAGGTCGATCGCCTTCACCCATTCGGTCTCCGGGTAGACCATCAGCGCGCTCAGCGCGAGCGCGATGCCGTAGGGAATGCCGCTCTCCTTGGCGTGCAGCCGTGCGAGCCAGGCCTGTCCTGCCAGCCCGTACGGCAGCGGCCACTGCCGGAACTGGAGCAGAAGCAGCGTCAGCGCACCGCCGAACAGCGAGGCGTAGAGCAGGAAGTTCATCAGATGTGGGAAGCCGAACCAGAGCGCGACGGAAGCCGCGACCTTGGCGTCGCCGCCGCCCACCCAGCCCATGGCGAAGCAGGTGAAGGCCACGACCAGGAGAAGCGCACCGGCGCCGACATGGCTCAGCATCTCGTAAGGTGCCATGCCACCGGCGAGGGCGAGCACGAAGAAGCCTGCCACCAGCGCCAGCGACACGCGGTTCGAGATCGTCATCGTGAGGAGATCGCTCGCCGCGGCGAACGCCATCAGGGCCGGGAAGAGCAGAAGGCGCGCAAGGTCGAGGATCATGGGCTGCGTCTTGGGGCCTGGGTTTGTCGCGGGAGCTGGCGTCGGGCGATGCTAGCGCGCGATGCTAAACAAACCGACAACGGCGGCACGGGCGCGCGGGCCCTCGGCCGCCGAACGCGCCTTCACCAGAAGCTGGCGATGCGTGCGGCGAGCGCGACCGTCGCAACCAGCAGCGCAAGGCAGATCCAATAGACCGGCGAGCCGGCCTGCGCCGCTTCCGCCTCGCGCGCCGCAACCGCGGCATCGGTTCTTACCTTGTGCAACGCCACTGGAACTCGCCGTCTTCAGAAAAACAAACGCCCCGGAGGTCCGGGGCTTTTGTCGTCGTTCGTGGACCCGCTTACTTCAGCGAGGTGCTGATCGAGGTGAACTTGGCGTTCAGCGTGGTGCCGAGATTGTTGACGACGGTGATGATGGCCAGCGCGATGCCGGCGGCGATCAGGCCGTATTCGATGGCGGTGGCGCCGGATTCATCCTTCGCGAAACGCGCAATCAAGTTCTTCATGAACAAAACTCCGTCTTGGTGGGGACCGCCTCGTTCGGCGCTGTCGTTGACGTGACGACCATGAGAGCCGAGCTCTTTCGGGGGAGTTAATTCGATCGGGTAAACCCAGCTTCGGCGCGATGCTTTTGCCCAGAGTGAATTTCGCCTTAAGACGGCCTCTGCAATTCGTTCCGGTTCCGGATGCCTCGCCAACGCGGCGCCTGCTTCACCCTCCCTTAAATTTCGCGGAGTAGGCCTAGCTACAGCGGAATTCGCGGAGAGAGGCGACGATGTCGAGCCTGCCCATGCAAGTCGCCTTGATGCTCGGCGAGACCATCGTGAAGGTGATCCCGGTCACCTTCCTGCTCGCGGCTGTCTTCACCGTGCTGGAGCATTTCTGGGCCTGCAATCCCGGCGCGCCGTGGTGGCGCAAGCGGGAGATCGTCACCGACATCTGCTACTGGTTCTTCGTCCCGGTGTTCGCCCGCACCATGCGGATCGGGCTGCTGGTCGTCGGCGCCAGCGTCGTCTTCAACATCCACGATGCCGACGAACTCATCGCCTTCTACGACAACGGCCACGGTCCGCTGGCGCAGCTGCCGCTGTGGCTGCAGGCCCTGCTGTTCCTGGTGCTGTCCGATTTCATGCTGTACTGGCTGCACCGGCTATTCCACGACGGCGGCTTCTGGAAATATCACGCGGTCCATCATTCGTCGGAGGAGATCGGCTGGATCTCCGCGGCCCGCTTTCATCCGGTCAATCTCTTGCTCGGGACGATCAGCGTCGACGTCCTGCTGCTGATGGCAGGCATCTCCCCGAACGTCATGGTCTGGGTCGGCCCGTTCACCACCTTCCATTCGGCCTTCGTGCACGCCAACCTGAACTGGACCTTCGGACCGTTCAAATACGTGCTGGCGACGCCGGTCTTCCATCGCTGGCACCACACCTCGCTCGAAGAGGGCGGGGACACCAATTTCGCCGGAACGTTCCCGATCTGGGACGTGCTGTTCGGCACCTTCCGCATGCCGGAGGGCAGGCTGCCGCAGGATTATGGCAAGGACGAAGCGAGCATGCCCAAGGAGATCGGAGGCCAGCTCGCCTATCCGTTTCGGCACTAGGGGGCGGGCCCCGCAAATATCCGTCCGTTCAAACAATACGCGGCGAGTTTGCGGAACGTTCACGAATTAAAGGCAGGTTAGCCGGGTCGGGCACCGGCTCCGCTGTATTCGGTCGTTTCTGCCGGTTTGTGACGTCCCGGGGGTAAGAGTATGCGTAAAGAAATGCTGCGCCGTCATGTGCGCGTCTGTCTTCTGGTTGCCGCTGCGATGCTGGCAACGCCGGCCGCAGGCCTCGCCGAGCCCGTCGCCGATACCATCGCGGTCAATGTCGACCAGGCCAAGCTGGTGCGGCTGCCCGGCAAGGTGGCGACCATCGTGGTCGGCAATCCCCTGATCGCCGACGTCACGCTCCAGCCCGGCGGCATGATCGTCGTGACCGGAAAGGGCTACGGGGCCACCAATTTCATCGCGCTCGACCGCGGCGGCGAGATTCTGGTGGACCGCCAGATCCAGGTCGAAGGTCCGAGCGACCGGCTCGTCACCGTCTATCGCGGCATCGAGCGCGAGTCCTACAGCTGCGTACCGCTTTGCCAGCGCCGCGTGACGCTCGGCGACAGCGATGCCTACTTCAACAACGCGATGAGCCAGGCCGGTACGCTGAGCAGCAGCGCCAGTGGCGGTGCGGGTGCCGGCGCGGCTGCCAAGCCAAACTAGGCCTGCACCCCGCGAGGCCGCTCGCCGCTTCGCCGGCATCTCTCCGCGCGCCGCATTTCAGCGCGCTTCGGGACGCGCCTGGTTAATGCAGTCTTAACGGCGCGGTCCGCCGGCTGCGGATCGTCTGAAACACTTAGACAATCAGTTTCCGCTATTGAACGCGCAGATGATCGCCGGTCGCTGGGAATTTGACGAGATGCCATCGCCTGCACCTACGAGGTTCACGCTGCGGAAGGCGCTGCTCCGGTTTCGCGGCAACCGCCGCGGCTCCGCGGCCGTCGAGTTTGCGCTGGTCGCACCGATGTTCTTCGCGCTGCTGTTCGCCATCATCGAGACGGCGCTCATGTTCTTCTCGAGCCAGGTGCTCGAAACCATCGCGCAGGACTCCGCGCGCGCGATTCTGACCGGCCAGGCCCAGGCACAAGGCGGCTCGGTGGCGGCCTGTCAGACCGCGCCCAACACCGTCTCCGCGTGCGATCAGACGACGTTCAAGGCCTTTGTCTGCACCAAGATCCCGGCGCTGTTCGATTGCAGCAAGCTTTATGTCGACGTTGTCAGCACCAGCTCCTTCGGGACGCTCAGCCTCACCAACTTCGGCACTTCCTGCACCTTCAATCCCTCCGGCATGCAGTACAGTGCCGGAAGCTCCGGACAGGTCGTCGTGGTGCGCCTGTTCTATCAGTGGCCGCTCATCGTCACCGGTCTCGGCTACAACATGGGATGCAACAACAAGCGGCTGATGGTGGCAACGGCGGCGTTCAAGAACGAACCCTTCTGAGGCAGATGGATCTGGGCGGACCGATGCGGGCGATTGCGAACATCTGGAGGAATGCAGGCGGCTCCGTGCGCGGCTTCGTCGCCGACAAGCGCGCGCTGGCGGCGACCGAATTCGCGATCATCGTACCGCTGATGCTGGTGATGTTCTTCGGCACCGTCGAATTTTCGTCGGCCGTGGCGATCGACCGCAAAATCACGTTGATCGCGCGGACATTGTCCGATCTGACGTCGCAGTCGACGACGCTCGACGATGCCAGCATGAAGGATTCGTTCACGGCAAGCATCTCGGTCGTCATGCCCTACGACGCGACGCTTGTGAAGGGCACGATCTCGCAGATCTACATCGACGCCAACAGCGTCGCCAAGGTCCAGTGGAGCAAGGCCGGCACCATTGCGAGCGGCGCGACGCAGGCCACGCTTGCGACCTCGACTCGGACCGCCGGCGACACGGTCACCACGATGATTCCCCCGACGCTCCTGATTCCGTCGAGTTATCTCATTCTGAGCGAGGTCAAGTACACTTACACGCCGACCATCGGTTACGTGTTGAAGTCGAGCGTGACGCTGAGCGATCTCTCCTACACGCGGCCGCGTCAGGTCGTCTGCGTGCCCTACAACAACGTGCCCTCGACCTGTTGAGACTTGCCAGCCGCCCGTGAAATGAAAAAGGCCGTGCGTCACGCACGGCCTTTTTGCTTTGGCTCGATCGGGCCACCGGCCCGGTGGGCTCAGCCCGCAGCGCGCAGGTTGTCGGCTGCCGACTTGCCGGAACGGCGGTCGGCCACGATCTCGTAGGAGATCTTCTGGCCCTCGCGCAGCGAGCCGAGGCCGGCGCGCTCGACGGCGCTGATGTGAACGAACACGTCCTGGCCGCCGTCGTCGGGCTGAATGAAGCCGAAACCCTTGGTCGCGTTAAACCACTTCACGGTTCCCATGCTCATGGGGTAGTCCTTCTCAGATAACACAATGTCGGAGCCCGCTCGCGCGGGCAGGGTTAGATCGAATTTCTGGAAGGGTCGTCAGCGTGTCTGAACCGGCTGTACCGGTGGATGCCAATGTCGTCCGGCCGAAAATCGATTAATTCATTTTATCGGAAACGAGGGTCCGAAACAATCCGGACGTGCACGATTTTTGATCCGCCGTGATGCCAACGGCGGATCAATCTACAGATCGGAATTCGAACTCGACGCAGCCGACTAGCGGCGGCGGAACTGGCCGCCGCGCTGTCCGGGACGGGGCGGTCCGCCCGGCGTGCTGGGACGTTCGTCCTTGTGGCGGAAAATCAGCCGGCCCTTCTCGAGGTCATAGGGCGACATCTCCACCGTCACGCGGTCGCCCGCGAGCGTCTTGATGCGGTTCTTCTTCATCTTGCCGGCGGTATAGGCAACGATCTCGTGTCCGGCGTCGAGCTGCACGCGGTAGCGGGCATCGGGGAGGATTTCGGTGACCAGTCCTTCGAACTGGATCAGCTCTTCCTTAGCCATGAATGTCTCCAGGTCGTGGACGGCTAGTGCGAATAGGGTTTGCGGTTCGGTTGGCTGTTTGGCCGACTCTGGCGGCGCAAAAAGGCAACGCCTTGTATCCCATCAGGGGTCCCGGCGCTATGCGCGGAACGCTGTTCCGGACGGTCGACAGGCGATGAATGCATCTTACCACCGGAGCGGCGGCGGCGAGAACCCTTGGAGGCATTCTGCCCACTGCCGGGCCGTCCGTCGGCATGCCTTGCCTCCGCATGCCGTCCTTCACCGTGCCTTCCGTCGCCGTGCTTGCCGGCACCATGGTGGCGCCCGTCGGCATGCCGTTCGTCGGCACGACGCCCGTCACCGTGCCGTGCGCCTTGCGGGCGCTGGCCGGGGCGGCCGCCTGGCCGGCCCTGTCGTTGCTGCGACGGAGCGGGACCGGGATCGCGGCGGCCGGCGTCGGTGCGGTGGTCCTCCCGCGCCAGGGCGACGCGAATCAGCCGCTCGATGTCGCGCAGATAGCCGAGTTCCTCGCCGCCCGCGACCAGCGAGATCGCGGTGCCGTCGGCGCCGGCACGCGCGGTGCGGCCGATGCGATGGACGTAGGTTTCCGGCACGTTCGGCAGGTCGAAGTTGATGACGTGACTGATGCCATCGACGTCGATGCCGCGGGCGGCGATGTCGGTGGCGACCAGGGTGCGGATCTCGCCCGAGCGGAACTGGGCGAGCGTGCGCTCGCGATGGTTCTGCGACTTGTTGCCGTGGATGGCGTTGGCGGCGATGCCGGCCTTGGCCAGCGTCTTCACCACCTTGTCGGCGCCGTGCTTGGTGCGGGTGAAGACCAGCGCGCGGTTGATCGCCTCGTCCTGCAGCAGCTTGGTCAGGAAGGCGGGCTTGGCCGCGAAATCGACCTGGAGGATGCGCTGGTTGATCCGCTCGGCGGTCGAGGACACCGGCGTCACCGCGACGCGGGCGGGGTCGCGCAGCATGGAATCGGCGAGCTCGGCGATGTCCTTCGGCATGGTGGCCGAGAAGAACAGCGTCTGCCGCTTGATCGGCAGCTTGGCGACGATTTTGCGGATGTCGTTGATGAAGCCCATGTCGAGCATGCGGTCGGCTTCGTCGAGCACGAGGAACTCGACGCTTGAAAGCTTCAAGCCGTTGCTCTGCACGAGGTCGAGCAGGCGGCCGGGGGTGGCGACGAGCACGTCGACGCCCGGCATCAGCGCGCGGACCTGACGGCCCATCGGCACGCCGCCGATCGCAAGCGTCGAGGACAGGCGGATGTGGCGGCCATAGGCGTTGAAGCTGTCGAGGATCTGGCCGGACAGCTCGCGGGTCGGCGACAGCACCAGCACGCGGGCGGTCTTGGGCTGCGGCTTGATGCGGTTATCGAGCAGACGATGCAGGATCGGCAGCGCGAAGGACGCGGTCTTGCCGGTACCGGTCTGGGCGATGCCGACGACGTCGCGGCCGGTCAATGCCAGCGGGATGGTTTGGGCCTGGATCGGGGTTGGGGTGACGTAATTCTCTTCACGAAGAGCGCGCGCGATGGGTTCGGCGAGGCCGAAGTCCTGAAACGAAGTCAAAAGAGGGGTTCTTTCCATGTCAAAAGCGAACGCCCGGCGCATCAGCGCGGCGCGCGCAAAAGGGTGTCGAGAAGACACCTGCGTGTTTGGGGTGTCGGATGGCTTGGATGATATGGGGCAAGCCAGAGGCCCGTAGAGGGCTTAAGAACACGCGGCTCGCAACGACCCCTTGATTCGCAAGAGGTCTCGGACGTTCATATGGAACATCGACGGGGCGCTTTCAAGGCAGGTGCGCCCGAAACAGCGGGTGCGGTGCAAAAATACTACTGCCGGAAATTTAGCCAGAACTGGCGATTTGCTCAGAAAATAGTCCGACTGCCGCTTTCGCATACATTTATATTGCCTAGGATTTGGGCTGTCTGACTGCGGCGAAACTTTGAATTGTGACGATTAAGTCAATACATTCAATAAGTTGATGGGTGCTCAGCCCATGGCATGGTTCTTGCGATTCCGTTAATCGCAGGCGGCCGTGGGGCCGTTTCGCAGCGTTTTCACGTCTGCGTCAGGGAGATGAGGCACTCATGTTTAACAAATCCACTCACGATATAGCGGCGTCATTTAGCCGCCGCGGCGTGCTCGCCGCGACCGCCGGACTGATGCTCGGTCTGGCTTCATTGACTGGCGCGAAGGCCGCGGACGGCACCATCAAGGTCGGTGTGCTGCACTCCCTGTCCGGCACCATGGCGATCAGCGAAACCACGCTGAAGGACACCATCCTCTTCCTGATCGACGAGCAGAACAAGAAGGGCGGCGTGCTCGGCAAGAAGCTGGAAGCCGTCGTCGTCGACCCCGCTTCGAACTGGCCGCTGTTCGCCGAAAAGGCGCGCGAGCTGATCACCAAGGACAAGGTCTCGGTCGTGTTCGGCTGCTGGACCTCGGTGTCGCGCAAGTCGGTGCTCCCCGTCTTCAAGGAGCTGAACAGCATCCTGTTCTACCCCGTGCAGTACGAGGGTGAGGAGAGCGAGCGCAACGTCTTCTACACGGGCGCTGCGCCGAACCAGCAGGCGATCCCCGCCGTCGACTATCTGATGAAGGAAGAGAAGGTGAAGCGCTGGGTGCTCGCGGGCACCGACTACGTCTATCCGCGCACCACCAACAAGATCCTGGAAGCCTATCTGAAGTCGAAGGGTGTCGCCCAGGAAGACATCATGATCAACTACACGCCGTTCGGTCATTCCGACTGGCAGACGATCGTGGCCGACATCAAGAAGTTCGGCTCGGCCGGCAAGAAGACCGCGGTGGTCTCGACCATCAACGGCGACGCCAACGTTCCCTTCTACAAGGAGCTCGGCAACCAGGGCATCAAGGCGAAGGACATCCCGGTGGTCGCGTTCTCGGTGGGTGAGGAGGAGCTCGCCGGCATCGACACCAAGCCGCTGGTCGGTCACCTCGCCGCCTGGAACTACTTCCAGTCGATCAAGTCGCCGGAGAACGAGAAGTTCATCAAGGCGTGGCAGACCTACACCAAGAATCCGAAGCGCGTGACCAACGATCCGATGGAAGCGCACGTGATCGGCTTCGACATGTGGGTCAAGGCGGTCGAGAAGGCGAAGTCGACCGATCCCGACAAGGTGATCGACGCTCTCCCGGGCATCGAAGCCAAGAACCTGACCGGCGGCACCTCAAAGATGCTCCCGAACCACCATATCACCAAGCCGGTGTTCATCGGCGAGATCAAGGGCAACGGCCAGTTCGACGTGGTCTGGAAGACCCCGAGCCTCGTCCCCGGCGATGCCTGGTCGAAGGAGCTCGACGGCTCCAAGGACCTGATCGGCGATTGGGTCGGCAAGAAGTGCGGCAACTTCAACACCAAGACCAACAAGTGCCTCGGCTCGGGCTCCTGATCCCGATCTGACGCTCCATTGCAAGACCGGAGAGGGCGGCGATCCCGCCGCCTTCTCCACTCATTTCTGCCGGGGTCATTCACAGTGCCAGCCCATTTGTCCGCCCGTCTCTGTTCGCTTGCACTCTCGTTGTTTCTGATTGCGTTCGCGCTGCCGGCCTTCGCCGGTCCGTTCGAGGACGCGGTCGCCAAATTCGCCAATGATGATTTTTCCGACACGGAAGAGGCGATCGGTGCGATCGCGGGCAGCGGCAGCAAGCTGGCTTTTCCGATCATCAGTGCGCTCCAGGACGGCCGTCTCATGGCCGATCCCGACAGCAAGAAGGTCTACGTCACCGGTGCCGACGGCAAGTCGATCGACGCTGCGACCGGCGAGGCCGTCGCCAGCGTTCCCGACAGTGCGAGCGCGGTTCGCCTCAACAACCGCCTGCGCCGCAGCGTCGATGCCGCGCTCGGCAGCCTGACGCTGCAGTCGCCGGATCTGGGAGCGCGCCTGCAGGCCGCGCAGTCCGTCTTCAAGTCGCACGAGGAGACCGCGCTTGAGGCGGTCGATGCCGCGCTTGCCAAGGAAACCAACAAATCCGTCAAGGCGGCGCTCGGCGAGGCCCGCGCTGCGATCCTGCTGTTCAAGTCCGACGCCACCGAGGTCGAGAAGCTCGAAGCGGTCGCAACCATCAAGGCGCGTGGCGACCAGGATGCGCTGGCGCTGCTCACCGGCATGGGCGAGCAGCCCGCCTCGGTGACCAAGGCCGCCGCGAGCGCGATCGGCTCGATCCAGAATTCGCTCGCAGTCTGGTCGATGGTGCAGAATGCCTGGTACGGCCTCTCGCTCGGCTCGGTCTTGCTGCTCGCCGCGATCGGGCTCGCCATCACCTTCGGCGTGATGGGCGTCATCAACATGGCGCATGGCGAGATGGTGATGATCGGGGCCTACACCACCTTCGTGGTGCAGGAGGTGATCCGCACCCGCTATCCCGGCCTGTTCGACTATTCGCTCTTGATCGCCGTGCCGCTCGCCTTCCTCGTCGCAGGCGCGATCGGGGTCTTGATCGAGCGCAGCATCATCCGCTTCCTCTACGGCCGCCCGCTCGAGACGCTGCTCGCGACCTGGGGCCTGTCGCTGGTGCTGCAACAGGCAGTGCGCACCATGTTCGGCCCGACCAACCGCGAGGTCGGTAACCCCTCCTGGATGAGCGGCGCGTTCGAGCTCGGCCAGATCACCATCACCTATAACCGGCTCTGGATCCTTGTCTTCACGCTCGCCGTGTTCGCGATTCTGCTTGCGATGCTGCGCTACAGCGCGATCGGCCTCGAAATGCGCGCGGTGACGCAGAACCGCCGCATGGCGGCCTCGATGGGCATCGCCACCTCGCGCGTCGACGCGCTCACATTCGGCCTCGGCTCGGGCATTGCCGGCATCGCCGGCGTGGCGCTGTCGCAGATCGACAATGTCAGCCCCAATCTCGGCCAGAGCTACATCATCGACAGCTTCATGGTCGTGGTGTTCGGTGGCGTCGGCAATCTCTGGGGCACGCTGGTCGGCGCCTTCACGCTCGGCATCGCCAACAAGTTCCTGGAGCCGGTCGCCGGCGCAGTGCTCGGCAAGATCGCGATCCTGGTTCTCATCATCCTGTTCATTCAAAAGCGGCCGCGCGGCCTGTTCGCGCTCAAGGGCCGTGCGGTGGAAGCATGACCCCTCACATGCTGACGCGATCGCTGGACCGCGGCGCGACGATCTTCCTCTTGGTTGTCGCCGGGCTGGGCGTGCTGATCCCGCTGTCCAACCTGCTGCTGCCCGCCGGCTCGTTCCTGCAAGTGCCGACCTATCTCGTGGCGCTCTGGGGCAAATATGTCTGCTACGCCATCCTGGCGCTCGCGATCGATCTGATCTGGGGCTATTGCGGCATCCTCTCGCTCGGCCACGGCGCCTTCTTCGCGCTCGGCGGCTACGCCATGGGCATGTACCTGATGCGGCAGATCGGCACCCGCGGCGTCTACGGCAACCCGATCCTGCCCGACTTCATGGTGTTTCTGAACTGGCAGAAGCTGCCCTGGTACTGGTACGGCTTCGACATGTTCTGGTTCGCCGCGCTGATGGTGCTGGTCGTGCCAGGCCTGCTCGCCTTCTGCTTCGGCTGGCTCGCCTTCCGCTCCCGCGTCACCGGCGTCTATCTGTCGATCATCACGCAGGCGATGACCTATGCGCTGCTGCTCGCCTTCTTCCGCAACGATTTCGGCTTCGGCGGCAACAACGGCCTGACCGACTTCAAGGACATCCTGGGCTTCAACGTGCAGGCGGAGGGAACGCGCGCCGCGCTGTTCGCGCTGAGCTGCCTGGCACTGATCGTCGGTTTCCTGATCTGCCGCGCCATCGTCTCCTCCAAGCTCGGCAAGGTCTTGATCGCGGTGCGTGACGCGGAATCGCGCACGCGCTTCCTCGGCTACCGCGTCGAATCCTACAAGCTGTTCGTGTTCACGGTGTCGGCCTGCATGGCCGGCGTCGCCGGCGCGCTCTATGTGCCGCAGGTCGGCATCATCAACCCCAGCGAATTCGCGCCGGGCAATTCGATCGAGGCGGTGATCTGGGTCGCGGTCGGCGGCCGCGGCACGCTGGTCGGCGCCGCGCTCGGCGCCGTCGTCGTCAACTACGCCAAGACGTTCTTCACCTCCGGCGTGCTGGCGCCGTACTGGCTGTTCATGCTGGGCGCTTTGTTCATCCTGGTGACGCTGCTGCTGCCTAAGGGCATCGTTGGCACCTTCAACGCCTGGTGGGATCAGTCGAAGGAAAAACGCACCGCCGCGACCACCGCGAGCGCCGCGGCCGAAGACGGCGTCACCGAACCCAAGATGGCGGAGTAAGCGGTCATGAACGTCATGGACACCCGCGCGACCTCCGCGATGCTCTATCTGGACGGCGTGCACGTCTCCTTCGACGGCTTCCACGCCATCAACAATCTGTCGCTGACGCTCGAGCCCGGCGAGATGCGCGCCATCATCGGCCCGAACGGCGCCGGCAAGACAACGATGATGGACATCATCACCGGCAAGACCAAGCCGGACGAAGGTACCGTGTTGTTCGACGGCATCACCGACCTGACGCGCCTCGACGAGACCCGTATCGCCGAGCTCGGCATCGGCCGCAAATTCCAGAAGCCGACGGTGTTCGAGAGCCAGACCGTGCAGGACAATCTGCTGCTGGCGCTCAATGTCGATCACTCGGTTCGCGGCACGCTGTTCTGGCGCGGCAGCAAGGCGGAGTCCGAGCGCATCGACAAGGTGCTGGAGACGATCCGCCTCACCGAGGCGCGCAACCGCCTCGCCGGCAGCCTCAGCCATGGCCAGAAGCAATGGCTCGAAATCGGCATGCTGCTGGCGCAGGATCCGAAACTGCTGCTGGTCGACGAGCCCGTCGCGGGGATGACCGACGTCGAGACGCACCTCACCGCCGAGCTGCTGAAGGAAATCAACAAGACCCACACCGTCATGGTGGTCGAGCACGACATGACCTTCGTGCGCGAGCTCGGCGTCAAGGTCACCTGCCTGCACGAAGGCACGGTGCTCGCGGAAGGGACCATCGACCAGGTCTCGTCCAACGAGCGGGTCATCGAAGTCTATCTGGGGCGCTGAGCGATGCTTGAGGTCAAGGACATCAACCTGTTCTACGGCGCGGCGCAGGCGCTGCGCGGCGTCTCGATCTCGGCCGAGCCCGGCAAGGTCACGTGCGTGCTCGGGCGCAACGGCGTCGGCAAGACCTCGCTCTTGCGCGCCATGGTCGGGCAATATCCGATCTCCTCGGGCGCAATCGTGTTCGACGGCAGCGATATCACCGGCCTCAAGCCGTATGAGCGGGCGCGCAAGGGTATTGGCTTCGTGCCGCAGGGCCGCGAGATCTTTCCGCTGCTGACGGTCGAGGAGAACCTCAAGACCGGCTTCGGTCCGCTCAAGCGCGAGGACAAGCACATTCCGGACGACGTGTTCTCGCTGTTTCCCGTGCTGCAATCCATGCTCGGCCGGCGTGGCGGCGACCTCTCCGGCGGCCAGCAGCAGCAGCTCGCGATCGGCCGCGCGCTGGTGATGCGGCCGAAGCTGCTGCTGCTCGACGAGCCCACCGAAGGCATCCAGCCCTCGATCATCAAGGACATCGGCCGCGCCATCTCTTACTTGCGCAATCTCGGCAACATCGCCATCGTGCTGGTCGAACAATATCTCGACTTTGCCTGCGAACTCGGCGACAGTTTCGCGGTGATGGATCGCGGTGCGGTGAAGTTCACCTGCGACCGCTCCAATCTCGATCCGGGCGAGATTAGCCGCCAGATGGCGCTGTAAGCCGGCAAAGACCTGCCGCGACCGGCTGGGGGAGACGGATGCGCAGCGAATTGTCAGCCACATCCACGCTGTTCGAGGCCAACCGCGCCCGTGGCGCGGTGCGCTTCGACGTGCATGCGCGCGCCGGCGTGACGCGTCGCGGCGCCTTGCATGAATCCGGTTCGCTCCGCGTCCGCTTTCCCTCGCCGGAAGATCAGGGTCTGTCCGGCGTGTTCGTCAATACGGCCGGCGGAGTTGCTGGTGGCGATCGCTTCGATGTCGAGATAGCGGCGGCGGATGGAGCGCGGCTGACGCTGACCACAGCGGCCGCCGAAAAGGTCTATCGCACGCCCGGAGCTGCGGCGCAGCTCAACATCGCCCTGAAGGTCGGCGCGGGCGCGCATCTTGCCTGGCTGCCTCAGGAGACGATTCTGTTCGACCGCGCCCGCGTGCAGCGCCGCTTCGACATCGATCTCGACGAGGCAGCCTCGCTCCTGCTTTGCGAAATCGTGGTGTTCGGCCGCACCGCCATGGGCGAGCGGATGGAGCAGGGCGAGTTCATCGACCGTTGGCGGCTGCGCCGTGGCGGCCGGCTGGTGTTCGCAGAGACGGTCCGGCTCGACGGCGACATCGGCGGCAAGCTTGCACGGCCCGCGGTCGCCAAGGGTGGCGCGGCGATCGGCACAGCCCTGATCGTGCCCGGCGACGAGGCCCTGGTCGAGCGCATCCGGGAGGCGTCGGAATCGTTCTCCGGCGAGGTCGGAATCTCGGCCTGGAATGGCTTTGCAATGGCGCGGTTCTGTGCCCAAGATGCGGCGCGCTTGCGCGCCGACATGATGACGGTGCTGGCACGCACCGGTGCGGCCCTGCCGCGGCTCTGGTTGAACTAGACTGGTTGAATTGACGTGCTGAACGGAAGAGATGTCGCATGAACCTGTCTCCCCGCGAAAAGGACAAGCTTTTGATCTCGATGGCGGCAATCGTGGCCCGGCGCCGGCTGGACCGCGGCGTCAAGCTCAACCATCCCGAGGCGATCGCGATCATCTCCGATTTCATCCTCGAAGGCGCCCGCGACGGCCGCACCGTCGCCGAGCTGATGCAGTCCGGCGCGCAGGTGCTGACCCGCGACCAGGTGATGCCGGGCATCCCCGAGATGATCCACGACATCCAGGTCGAGGCGACCTTTCCTGACGGCACCAAGCTCGTCACGGTGCACGAGCCGATCCGCTAAGTGTCATTCCGGGGCGCCCGCAGGGCGAACCCGGAATCCAGAGATTGTTGACCGAGATTCCGGGTTCGGCCCTTCGGGCCGCCCCGGAATGACAGAGGAATGCAAAACATGATCCCCGGTGAACTCTTCATCCAGGACGGCGAGATCGAGCTCAATGCCGGCCGCAAGACCGTGACGTTGACTGTGGCCAATACCGGCGACCGCCCGATCCAGGTCGGCTCGCACTATCATTTCTTCGAGACCAACCCGGCGCTGAAGTTCGACCGCAAGAAGGCCCGCGGCATGCGCCTCGACATCGCCGCCGGCACCGCCGTCCGCTTCGAGCCCGGCCAGACCCGCGACGTGCAACTCGTCGCCATGGCGGGGAAGAAGACGATCTACGGTTTCCGCGGCGACGTGATGGGGAAGCTGTAGGGCAGGCCTGCCATGAATACCGTCGTCAAGGACAAGGTCGAGATTGGACTCGTGCTCCAGGGCGGCGGTGCGCTTGGGGCCTATGAGTTCGGCGCGATCGAGGCGCTTCTGGAATTGATGGATGCCATCCATGCCGAGGGCAGGACCGTTACGCTGGCCGCGGTCACCGGAGTTTCCATTGGCGCGATAAATGCGGCCTGCGTGGTTGGCGCGACCGATCGGGCCGATGCCAAAAGGCGCCTGCAATTGCTGTGGTCGGAGCTTTCGCTGGAGTCGCGGAATTATTGGTGGGGTATCGCCAGCCAGGATTTCGCTTTGTTCGGCGTGCACGGTTTCTACAAGCCTCGTTATGACTACTGGAATGTCTTCCGCTGGACCAATTTCTACAACACCGAGCCCATGCTCGGGACGTTGGCGAGACACGTGAATTTCACGGCGCTGAACAACAGCCCGACCACCTTCGTCGTCACCGCAGTCGACGTGTCGTCCGGCGAGTTGGTGCGTTTCTGCAACCATCCGCACAAGGGCGAGAAGCGGACCGAGATCGGTCCTCGCCATGTGCTGGCAAGCGGCAGCCTTCCGCCCGGATTTCCGGCGACGCCAATCGGCGACGCGAATTTCTGGGACGGCGGCATCGTCGACAACACGCCGCTCGGCGATGCGATTGATGCGTTTTCCGGATCGGACGACGTCGATCGCATCCTGGTCGTGATGAACTTGTTTCGAAGCAAGCGTGCGGCGCCAAAGAACATGATCGAGGTCAATGATCGCTTGAGCGAGCTGCGTTATGGCAACCGCCTGCGCCAGGACGGTGCGAACGCAGCGGTCATCAATGAATTGTTGCAGACCGTGGAGGCGCTCTACGCCGCCGTTCCCGTAGAGGCGCGGGATCCGCAGCTCGTTGACAACGTCTCGCGTGCGCAGCGTTTCAAGACCCTGGGCGCCATCACCAACATCGACCTGGCCGATGCGGGTCTCATGAAGGAAGCCGGTCTTTCCGCGGAGTCCCGGGACTCCGGCGCTTTTCGCGATTTTTCGGCCGCGGGAATTCAGCGGCGTCGCGAGGCCGGATACAAGCTTGCGCGATTGAAGCTGCAGGACGTATTCAGGACGCGCGGTCTGCTGCCGGTGCTTCATTGACCAGGAGGCTCCAGTGATTTCTCCGATCCGCCTTGTCTCAGAAGCTGCCGAGCTCGCTGCGCATCGTCATAACGGCATGGCGCGCAAGGGCCGCGGCAATGAGCCCTATATCAATCATCTCGCCGAGGTCGCGAACCTGCTCGCGACCGCGACCGACGGCGCCGATGCAGAGCTGGTCGCCGCCGGCTGGCTGCACGACACGATCGAGGACACCGACACCACGCGCGAGGAGCTCGCGCAGAGATTTTCCGAGCGTGTCGCCTCGCTGGTTGCCGAGTGCACCGACGACATGAGCTTGCCGAAGGCAAAGCGGCGGCAGAAGCAGATCGACGACGCGCCCCACAAATCGCCGGGCGCCAAGCTGATCAAGATCGCCGACAAGATCAGCAATACGGGCGCGCGCATTCAAACCGATCCGAGCGCCGAGGAGCGCGAGGAACTCGCCGACTATATCGGTTGGGCCACGCAGGTCGTGGCGGGGTGCCGCGGCGGCAATGCATGGCTCGACGAAAAATTCGACGATGCCGTGAAGGCAGCAAAGGCCTTGCTGTGACCAACCAGACATTCAATCGCAAACGGGGCTTGTGATGTCCGTCAAGATGAAGCGTTCCGTCTATGCCGACATGTTCGGCCCGACCACCGGCGACAAGGTGCGGCTGGCCGACACCGACCTCGTCATCGAGGTCGAGAAGGATTTCACCACCTATGGCGAGGAGGTGAAGTTCGGCGGCGGCAAGGTGATCCGCGACGGCATGGGGCAGTCGCAGGTCACCAACAAGCAGGGCGCGGCCGACACGGTCATCACCAACGCGCTGATCGTCGATCATTGGGGCATCGTGAAGGCCGACGTTGCCATCAAGGACGGCATGATTTCGGCAATCGGCAAGGCCGGCAATCCCGACATCCAGCCGGGCGTCACCATCATCATCGGACCCGGCACCGACGTGATCGCGGGCGAAGGCAAGATCCTCACGGCCGGCGGCTTCGACAGCCACATCCATTTCATCTGTCCGCAGCAGATCGAGCACGCGCTGATGTCAGGCGTCACCTCGATGCTGGGTGGCGGCACCGGCCCCTCGCACGGCACCTTCGCGACCACCTGCACGCCGGGGCCCTGGCACATCGGGCGGATGATCCAGTCGTTCGACGCCTTCCCGGTCAATCTCGGCATTTCCGGCAAGGGCAACGCCTCGCGCCCCGCGGCGCTGGTCGAGATGATCAGGGCCGGTGCCTGTGCGCTGAAGCTGCACGAGGATTGGGGCACCACGCCGGCCGCGATCGACAATTGCCTGTCGGTGGCGGACGATCACGATATCCAGGTGATGATCCACACCGACACGCTGAACGAATCCGGCTTCGTCGAGGACACGATCAAGGCCTTCAAGGGCCGCACCATCCACGCCTTCCACACCGAAGGCGCCGGCGGCGGCCACGCTCCTGACATCATCAAGGTCGCCGGCCTGAAGAACGTGCTGCCGTCCTCGACCAATCCGACGCGCCCCTTCACCCGCAACACCATCGACGAGCATCTGGACATGCTGATGGTGTGCCACCACCTCGATCCCTCGATCGCGGAAGATCTGGCGTTCGCCGAAAGCCGCATCCGCAAGGAGACCATCGCGGCCGAAGACATCCTGCACGATCTCGGCGCGCTCTCGATGATGTCCTCGGACTCGCAGGCCATGGGCCGGCTCGGCGAGGTCATCATCCGGACCTGGCAGACCGCCGACAAGATGAAGAAGCAGCGCGGAGCCTTGCCGCAGGACAACGGCAAGGACAACGACAATTTCCGCGTCAAGCGCTACATCGCCAAATACACCATCAACCCCGCGATCGCGCATGGCGTGTCGAAGCTGATCGGCTCGGTGGAGAAGGGCAAGCTCGCCGATCTCGTGCTGTGGTCGCCGGCCTTCTTCGGCGTCAAGCCGGACTGCATCGTCAAGGGCGGCACCATCGTCGCGGCGCCGATGGGCGATCCCAACGCCTCGATCCCGACGCCGCAGCCGGTGCACTACCAGCCGATGTTCGGCGCGTTCGGCAAGGCGCGTACGGCATCCTCGGTGGTGTTCACCTCCAAGGCCGCTATCACAGGTGGCCTCGCGCGAAAGCTCGGCATCGAGAAGAAGCTCTATGCCGTCCAGAATACCCGGGGCAGGATCTCCAAGAAGAGCATGATCCACAACGACGCGACGCCCAAGATCGAGGTCGATCCTGAGACCTATGAAGTGCGGGCCGACGGCGAGCTCCTGACCTGCGCTCCGGCGGAGGTGCTGCCGATGGCGCAGCGATATTTCATGTACTGAAATAGCGCCTCAACGCATGTCCCCGGCGGTGTCCGGGGGACGGCTTTTTGCGGTTTTGCGTTCGGTCCCGCCTGGTCTAATGTCCCGCCCGGTATCGTAACCCTTTAGAAGAAAAGCCGGGAGGATTTCTCGTGATCTACGTCGTTGCCACCCTGACCATCAAGCCCGAGACGCGCGCCGAGTTCATCGCGGCCGCCACCGCCTGCATCAAGGAGACGCGGAAGGAGCCCGGCAATATCGCCTATGATCTGCATGAGAGCGTCACGGACCCTGCCAAGATGGTGTTCGTCGAGCAGTGGGAGAATATGGAGGCGCTGGGGCCGCATCGTGCTGCCGAGCACATGAAGACGTTCGGCCGCGTTGCGGTGAAATGCTTCACGGCGCCGCCGAAGATCGAATACATCACGCCCGAGAAGGTCGAGACACGGTAAAGAGGGACGACGCATGATCCGGGCGACGCAGGTCAGGGGACAGCACCGCTTCACGGAAGCACCAGTGGACACGGTCGTGCTCGACTTCGACGATCGGCACCGTCGTCGCATGGCGATGACGGGAACGCGGGGCCTCGAATTCCTGCTCGACCTGGAGTATGCCGTCGCACTGCGCGGCGGCGATGCGCTGGTGCTTGAGGATGGAAGGCTGATCGAGGTGGTCGCGGCGCCCGAGCCGCTGCTGGAAATCCGCGGCCGCGATCCGCACCACCTCGTCCGCGTCGGCTGGCATCTCGGCAACCGTCACCTGCCGACGCAGATCTTGGCCAAGGCCCTGCGCATTCGCCGCGATCACGTCATCGAGGCGATGGTGAAGGGCCTCGGCGCGCGTGTGATCGAGATCGAAGCGCCGTTCGATCCCGAAGGCGGCGCCTATGCCGATGCCGGCCATGCGCATGGACACGACCATGCGCATCACGATCACGGCCATCATCACCATGACCATGGCCACCACCATGATCATGCCGCGCACGACCATGGCCATGAGCACCACCATCACCACGACGAGCATTGCGATCATCCCGATCATCACCACGGCCACAAGCATGCTCATGACCACAAATGAGCCGGTCGGCGCCGGTGGTCTTGCCGAGGGCGAGGCGGCGGCGCTGTACCGGCTGATGACCTGGCTCTCGCCGGCGTTCCCGGTCGGCGGTTTCTCCTATTCCAGCGGCATCGAATGGGCGGTCGAGGCCGGCGACGTCACCGACACGACGACGCTGGCGGATTGGCTCGATGCGATGCTCGCCGACGGCTCGGGCTTCTGTGACGCGACGTTTCTGGTCCACGCCTATCGCGCCACGGAATCGGGCGAGACGGCCGCTTTGAACGAGATCGCCGAGCTTGCGAGCGCCTTCGTGCCGTCGCGCGAGCGGCAGCTGGAGACGACCTCGCAGGGCCGCGCCTTCATCGACATTGCCCGCGCCGCGTGGGATGCCGACGGACTGGATGCCACGGTCGCGGCATGCAGCGCGCCACTGATCTATCCGGTCGCGGTCGGCGTCGTTGCCGCGATGCACGCCGTGCCGTTGGCGCCGACGCTGCACGCCTTCCTGCATGCGCTGGTCTCGAACTGGATTTCCGCGGCCAGCCGGCTCATTCCGCTCGGCCAGACCGATAGCCAGCGTGTGCTGGTGAAGCTGGAAGCCGCCGTCGCCGCCACCGCCAATCGCGCGCTGGCTGCAACCTTGGACGATCTCGGCAGCGCGACGTTCCGCGCCGACCTCGCCAGCTTGCGGCACGAGACGCAATATACCCGGTTGTTTCGGTCGTGAGAGGCGCGGCCTTCAAGTCATCAGGAGAGAGCAAGTCACATGGCGAAATCTCACGGTCCCTTGCGTGTCGGCGTCGGCGGCCCGGTCGGATCGGGCAAGACCGCGCTGATGGACCTGCTCTGCAAGACCATGCGCGAGCGCTACGACATTGCGGCGATCACCAACGACATCTACACCAAATGGGATGCGGAGTTCCTGGTGCGTTCGGGATCGTTGACGCCGGATCGCATCGCCGGTGTCGAGACCGGCGGCTGCCCGCACACGGCGATCCGCGAGGATGCCTCGATGAATCTCGCCGCGGTCGCGGACATGCGCGCCAAGTTTCCCGGACTTGACCTCGTGCTGATCGAATCCGGTGGCGATAATCTTGCTGCCACTTTTTCCCCGGAGCTGGCCGACCTCACCATCTACGTCATCGACGTCGCCGCCGGCGACAAGATCCCGTCCAAGGGCGGCCCCGGCATCACCCGGTCCGACCTCCTGGTCATCAACAAGACCGACCTCGCGCCCCATGTCGGCGCCTCCCTGGAGAAGATGGAAACGGACGCCAGGCGCATGCGCGGCGAGCGGCCCTTCGTCATGACCAACCTCAAGAAAGGCGAGGGGCTCGACCAAATCGTCGGCTTCATCGAGGCCAAAGGCGGCCTGAAACGGGCGGGCTGACCGGACGCGACCAGTTGGCGCAGGTGTTTTTCGCCGTTAACGAGCTGGGCCACTCCGCAACCCGCGGAACAAATTTGGGACACGGGGATTAACTACCTCCGGCGCCCGGGGCGAATTCATCCCGGCCAGACCATCGGCCGGGCGGATTAAGCTTTTCGGGCGACCCAAGTTGCGTACTGATGCCTCCTCCTTCATTATCTCCGCCACTGGGGTTTACCCTGCTTCGGCCCATGGCCGTTCGAGCGGCGTTCATGTGCTCCGTGTTCATTGCCGACCTCCTGCTTTCGCCTGAGTAATCGCGTGGTCAGGCTGGGTTTCATCATCGGCTTCATCGCTCTGCTCGGGGCCTTGCTCTCCGGGCTTGCGGCTTATCGCGTCCACGACCAGGAGCTGGCGCTGGACCGGATCGCGCTGGCGCGTGCGATCGATGTCCATGCGAGCCTGGTCCAGGACCGCCTGACCGAGCGGGAGCTGCTCGCGCGTGTCGCCTCAGGCCTGTTCCGCGCGCCGTCGGTGATCAAGCCGAACATGCTGGAGCCGCTGCGCTCGGCGATCTACGCCTTCAAGACCGACTTCGTGGTGGCTGGGTGGGTCGCCCGGTTGAAGCCGGACGAGCTTGCGGCGGCGCAGGCCGCCCTCGCTGGCGCCGGCTTCCCGACTCCGCAGATCCGCTCGTATGACGACAAGCCGATCAACCCTGCCGATGTCACCCAGCCGATCGACGTGCTGTTGGATCTCGAGCCGCGCAGCAACGAGACCAGGATGTTGCCCGGCCGCAGCTACGATCAGGATCCGGTTCGCAGCGCGATGCTGACGCGCGCGCGCACCGAGAAGAGGTCGGTTGCCTCGGACCCGGTGCCGTTGATCCGCGGAAACGGAGCGATCGGCATCATCGTGGCTGCGCCCGTCATTCCCGAGGGCGCGACCGAGCCGGCCGGGTTCGTGACGTTTTCCTACGAGCTTGCCTCGCTGATGCTGGCCAATGACGACATGTCGCTGTTCGCGGTGGCGCTCAGGGATCCGCGCAAGGACGGCGGCGAGCTGATCGCCAACGATCAGGGCGTGGTCTCGACGCGGATGGCGGCGGCGGACGGGCCGGCGCCGTCGGCGACGCGCACGGTGAGCTTCGGCGGCCGCGATTGGCAGCTCGGCTATTACGCGAAGACCAATTCGGTGCGCCGCGCCGAGCAGACCGCGATCATCGTGGCGGCGATTGGCTTTGCCATCACTGCAATGGTGTGCGGCCTGTTCGGTTATGTCGCCTACAACAATCTGCGGCTTAGCCGGGAGATCCAGGTCAGGATCGGCTTCGAGCGGCGGCTGACTGCGGTCATCGACGAGCTCAACCACCGCGTCAAGAACATCCTGGCGGTGATCCAGTCGATCGTGACGCGCACCTTGCGCCACGGCTCGGACATCGACAGCGCGCGCGAGCTCCTGATCGGGCGCATCCATGCCATGTCCAACGTGGTCTCGCTGCTCAGCGAGAGCCAGTGGCAGGGCGTCAAGTTGAAGGGCTTGTTCGAGGCGCGCGCGATTCCGCATGCCGATCGCATCGCGGTCACCGGCCCCGATATCGCGGTCAGCGCGCGAGCGGCGCAGAGCCTCTCGCTGCTGTTCTTCGAGCTCGCCTCGCATTCCGACGAGGGCCTGTCATTGGTCGGCAAGCACCCCCACATCACAGCCAATTGGACGGTGACGGGCGAAGATGGCCACGAGGTCTTCCATTTTCGCTGGGAGGAGTTCAACACCAGCGAGGCGACGCGCCGGCCCGATTCCGATTTCGGCCTGATCCTGCTCGACCGCGTCGCGCCCGAGGCGCTGGGGGGGACCGCCAAGCGCTTCTTCACCGACGTCTCCTACGTCTATGAATTGACCGCGCCGATGGAGACGGTGGTCGACATGACCGAGCGCGACCGCACGGACAAGATCTCGGCGCCGGTCAGGCCGGCGCGAAGCTAACTCTTTGGCCGCAACACCAGATCGACGAGGTTGCGGGCGTAGCCAGGTGTGATCGGCGCGATGCCGAAGATGTAGCGGTAGAACAGGCTGCCATAGATCGCGTCGTAGAGATTCTCAGGGGGACCCTCGGCCTGAATGCTGCCGTCCTTCTGGCCGGCGGCGATCATGTCCACCAGCGCGTCGCGGCGGAATTGCAAGTAGCGGGCGTAGAACAGCTCGGCCGAGCCGGTCTTGGAAATGCATTCTGAGATCACGGCGAGCTGCACCTTGCCGAATTCGCCCTGGAGCGCCTCGGCATAGGCGGTGGCGTGGCGCCGCGCGCGCGCCGCGGGCGTGCCGGCGCTCGCAGGCGGCAGCGGCAGCATCTGCGCGGCATGGTGGAGGAATGCGTCGATCAGCAGCGCTTCCCGCGACGGCCACCATTTGTAGATCGTCATCTTCGACACGCTGGAGTGGCGCGCGATCGCATCGATGGTGGTGGCGGCAAGGCCGGTGGTCGCCATCAGTGCATAGGCGCTTTCGAGGATGGCGTTGGTGGTCTCGATCGACCTTGGCCGGCCGCGCCGGGGCGCGCTCTCCGCCTCTTCACGCCCGTCTTTCGCCATCGCCACGCCCGGTCTCCTCACGCAGAGTCCCGGCATACCGCAGGGGCGGCTTTCGGCCTAGCAGAATCGCACGCTTTTTTGCCTCTACGCCTGCCGCCGCAGGGCTGCCGGCAGATCCTGCCGTTTCGACCAGGCGATGTAGTAGGCGAGCCCGGTCATCGCGGCGAAGCCGGTGATGCTCACCGCCACCTGCATCACCACCAGGTTCGGCCCGGTGATCAGGATGAGGTGGCCGGCGAAGGACAGGAACACGGCGACACAGAATACCGCGAGCCATTCCTCACCGCATGCGATCACCGCTTGCAGCGGTCTCCATCTCAGGCCGGGGTGATCGGCCGGAATGAGATGGGTCGCAATGAACGCGAGGGCCAGGAAATGGACCACGCGATAGGGCGCGAGGTTTTCCTTGTCGGTCGGCGCGATGCTGTTGAGGAGGAGATCCGGCAGGTAAGCGGATAGCGTCGGCGAATGGCGCATCAAGGTGACGGCCATCGCGAAGATCAAATAGGCGCCTGCGAGGATCCGCAGCCAGGACATGCCGCGCAGCGCCCGCCCCGGCGCACCGGTCACGGCGAACCAGCCGCCCAGCACCATCAGCAGCTGCCAGCACAGCGGATTGAAGGTCCATTCCCCGTCCGGATAGATCCGAAAATTCCAGCCGAACCAGCGCGCGGCAAGATACAGCGCGACCGATGCCGCCAGCGTCAGGTTCGGCCCCCGCAACAGGCCCCACAGCACGAGCGGAAAGAGCGCCATCAGCGGGATCATCAGCTGCAGCAGGTCGAGATTCAGCGGCTCTTCCTGGAGCACGAGACCGCGGACCAGGATGCGCAGCGGGTGCTCGAGAATTCCGGAGATGTTGTATTCGTGGATGATCTCCGGCGCCATCGATTGCGAGGCGACATAGGCGATGGCGTCGATATAGATCACGAACAGCACGACATAGGCGGCATAGAGCCGCCAGACCCGGCGAAAGATGCGCGTCGCTGCGACCACGTAGCCGCGCTCCAGCGCCATCCTGCCGTGGATGATGGCAACGCCGTAGCCCACCACGAACACGAACAGGTCCGCCGCGCCGCTGAAGCCGAAATTGCGCAGCGTCAGCAGGTTGACGACGTTGTTCGGAATATGGTCGACGAAGATGGACCAATTGGCGATGCCGAGCGTCAGATAGAGCCTGGCGTCGTGCTGGAATGCGGCGAGGTTCGCCTTGACGGACGGTTTCATTAAGTAAAATAGCTTTGGGAATCAGGATGATGCTTTTAGCAGGCAATCGCCTGCCCATCCGAGTAGCGTTTGCGTGAGCGGCAAGGCAATCGCGCCGAACGGCGCAGAAATGCGACCCTCGCCCTCTATCGAATTGGGATAGATGCGCCCAAAGGACTTCCGACGAAATTATCTAACCCGCTCCGATCGCTACTCGGCAGGCTCCGCCGACACCTCGTCGGCCACGCCGGCGCGACTCGCCAGGATGCCGAGGGCGACGCCCCCGATGGCCAGGATCGGCAACAGCCGCTTGACGCCAATGGCGCGAACGATCTGAAGCCCGGTGGCGAGGAGCATCGGATCTGCAAGCATGCTCTGCGCGGCCGATTTCGCGGCGCGCTCGGCCGCGATCTGGGCGCGCTTCTGCACCTCGCGCTTGTAGCCCCAATAGGAGCCTGCCGCGGCCAGAGTCAGCAGGAAGAAGATACCGGCGCCGGCAAGGCAAGCCTGCACCGGGCCATATTTCTGCAGCACCCAGATGAAGACGGCGGCACAGAGGAAGCCTGTCGTCACGAGCAGCGCGAAGGCAGCGCCCGCGGCCAGGGAGGTCAGCCGAACAGTCGTGCCGGTGGATGCACTGATGCTGTCGATGATGCGCTGAAACATGGCCTTGCTCCTCAATCCCCGCCAGCCGAATCGTCACGGGCCGACAGCGGCCGCGTGTCGCTGCCGTCTCAAATGAACGTCGGCATCCTTAGCGACGCCAGGCGGCGCCGATCAGGAAGCCGATGCCGAGCGCCAGCCCGACGGTCGCCAGCGGCCGCTGCGTGATCGCATCTTCCAGCGTCTCTTCGATCGAGCCGTAGGCGTCTTGTGCGGCTTCCATCATCGCGCTGCCGCGCTCGGACATGTCGTCCATCGCGGAATCCATGTTCTCGCGCGCCTGGCGATAGCCGCGGCGAGCCTGCTTGCTGGTGGAGTTGGCGAAAGTATTGAGCGCGTCGGTGATCTGGTCGGTGAGGGCGGCGATATCGCTTTTCACGGCTGCTACATCCTTTTCGAGGCGGTCTCGGGTGGCTTTGTCGGTCCAGTCTCTCATCCCGGTTTCGGCATTGGGCGTGGACATCGGGAGCTCCGAACTGTTGACGGCTGAGATGGGCGGAGAACGTTTCGTCGCCGGGTAAGTTCCGTTCGCCGAAACCGGTCAGGCTTGCGGAAGCTGCGGCGAATTCTCCGGCAACAGGTGGTCCTTCAGGATCAGCGCGACGATCAGGAGCGGCGACGACAGGAACGCGCCCATCGGCCCCCACAGCCAGGTCCAGAACGCGAGCGCGAGCAGCACGGCGAGCGCGTTCAGGGCGAGCCGCCGGCCGATGATCGTCGGTGTGATGAAGTGCCCCTCCAGAAAGGTGAGACCGCCGAAGGCGAGCGCGGCCATCAGGCCGCCGCCGATGGTGGGAAAGGCGATCAGCCCCACCACGACCAGCACGACGAACATCGCCACGGGCCCGATGATGGGGATGAAGTTGAGCGTGGCCGCCAGCGCGCCGAGCCCGGCCGGATTGGGCATTCCGGTGAGCGCGCAGATCAGGCCGGTGGCGACGCCGACGCCGACATTGATGAGGGTGACGGTCAGCAGATAATTGCCGAGATGGACCTCGATCTCGTTGAGTATCCGGAGCGTGCGCAGCCGCGCGTCGCGATCGCTGAAGGTCATGATCATGGCTCGCCGCAGGTCGCGCCAGCTTGCGATGAACAGGATCAGGGTGACGAAGAACAGCAGAAATTCGGTAAAGGTCGGTGACAGGAATTCCAGCGTCGGCTGCACCCACTCGACCTTGGGCATGTGGATGCTCGGCAATCCCTCCGAGCCGCCGAGCATGGCTTGCATCTCCCGCCAGAGCGCAAGCGGCCGATCGAACACGTGCAGCTTGTCCCGCAGTTGCGCGCCGAGCTCCGGCAGGCGCGTGCTCCATGCCATGACCGGCGAAGCGATCAGCGCCACGACGAAGGCGACCACCGCGGTCACCGCGACCACGATCAGGACGGCGCCGAGGCTGCGTGGGACCTTGCTTCGCTCCAGGAAGGTGGCCGCCGGAGACAGCATGGTCCCGGTGACGAACGCCATCACGACCGGCAGGAAGAACGCCTTGCCGACATAAAGCACGGCGACGATGGCAATCAGCAACAGGCCGGCCAGCGCGAACGCGACGAATTCAGTGCGGCGGATCACCGGCGGCAGCTCGACATGGCTCTCGGGGAGCGGTTCGCCTTCGCCGTTGCCGGAAATCAAACGGTCACTGGGTAGGACGCGCACAATATCTCTCCCGCACGGAATCCGCGATCCGCGCGCCCATTGATGACCTCACAACGCGTGGGCGGTATGCCGGTTCCATCGCGGCTTCGTGAACGATGGCTCGCTTGACTGTGACGCCGCTCCCGCACGCGGCAACGGAACTTCGATCCAGCCGGCGGAGTTTGTTGGGCAGCGCATCACCTGATGCACATCCAACGGGGCAGCTCATGACAAAGTTGTTTGCAGTCCGTCGCAGCTTCTCGCCGCGCGCCGTCGGCGCATTCGCTTTCGCAACCGCTCTGCTCATGGCGCCCATGGGCACCGCGAGCGCGCAAACCTTCGGCTATGCGCCGATGCAGCGGGTGTACCCGCAGGACCTGTACTCGCAAGGCCGTTACTCGCAAGGCCAATACTCGCAGGGCCAAGCCTATTCGCAGGATGACCTCAACGAGGCGCCGCAGGTTGCCGACGAGGATGCTCAGTTGCCCGACCGGCTGCGCAGGCAGATCGTCAGCTTCGACAGGAGCGAGCCAGCCGGTACCATCGTCATCGATACCAACAGCACCTATCTCTATTACGTGCTCGGAGGCGGCCGCGCGATCCGCTACGGCGTCGGCGTCGGCCGCGAGGGCTTTACCTGGTCGGGCGTGCAGAGCGTCAGTCGCAAGGCCGAGTGGCCGGACTGGCATCCGCCGGCCGAGATGATCGCGCGCCAGCCCTATCTGCCGCGCTTCGTCGCCGGCGGCCCCGGCAACCCGCTCGGTGCGCGTGCGATGTATCTCGGCTCGAGCCAATACCGCATCCACGGTACCAATGATCCCTCCACCATCGGAAAGTTCGTCTCCTCCGGCTGCATCCGCATGACCAACGAGGACGTCATTGACCTGTTCAATCGAGTTAATGTCGGCGCCAAGGTCGTGGTGCTGCCGAAGAACGCGCCCTTGATGGCCAGAGGAGGCGACAAGGCCGGCGAGCCCGTGCGCAGGCGGCCGGCCGTGACGACGCTGCCCTCGGGTCGGCAGGCGTTGAACATCACGTCGTCGGCCGTGAATTAAGCGTGAGCGAGGTCATATGAGCAGACGCCTGATTGGCAAATGGACTGGCGGAACGGTGATCCTGATCGCGATCTCCGCCGGTCTTGCATCGGCGCCGTCGGCGCATGCGGAGGATTTCTTCTCGGCATTGTTCGGCGGCTTCCGGATGCGGCCGCCGCCGGAAATCCGCATGCCGTTCCCCAATGACGATGGGCCGCGCTACGATGGGCCGCGTCAGCGGGCCTCCTATGGCGGCGGCGCGGCCTATTGCGTGCGCGGCTGTGACGGCCGCTATTTCCCGGCGCAGGGCAGCGATTCCGAGAGCAAGGCGCAATCCTGCAAGAGCTTCTGCCCAGCCGCGGAAACCTCGCTGGTTTACGGCAGCAATATCGACGACGCCTCTACGGAGAACGGAAAGTCCTATTCCGACCTGCCGAACGCGTTCCGCTTTCGCAACGAGATCGTCGCGGGCTGTACCTGCAACGGCAAGGACCCGGTCGGGCTCGCATCGGTCAAGGTCGAGGACGATCCGACCCTGCGCAAGGGCGACATCGTCGCCGGAGCCGGCGGCCTCGTGGTCGCCAGCCGCAACGCCAATGACCGCCGCGGTGTCGCGATGAATTTCTCGCCGCTGCCGGAATCGGTGCGCGCCAGATTCCGCCAGGTCCCCGTGGTGGCGAAGGAGTAGCTTCGGCTTCCGAACGGCGTCCTCGCGACGCGCGGAGCCGGCGTGCCCTACGCCGCGCGGATCTTGCCCAGGAAATCGCTGACCTGCTGACCGAGCTGGCGGCTTTGCGTCTCCAGCATCTCGGAGGCCTGCTTCACGTTCTCCGCGGCACCGGCTGCGGTGTCGGCATCGGCCTTCACGCCGGTGATGTTGTCCGAGACATTCTTGGTTCCCTGCGCCGCGTATTGCGTGCTGCGGGTGATCTCCTGCGTAGCGGCGCCTTGCTCCTGCACTGCGGCCGCGATGGCGGTGGCAACTTCGTTGACCTCGCCGATGATGCCGCCGATCGCCTGGATCGCGTTGATGGCATCGCCCGCAACCTTCTGGATGTCGGCGATCTGCTCGGAAATCTCCTCGGTCGCCTTCGCGGTCTGACTCGCGAGTGACTTCACCTCGGAGGCGACCACGGCAAAGCCGCGGCCGGCATCACCGGCGCGCGCCGCCTCGATCGTGGCGTTGAGCGCGAGCAGGTTGGTCTGCGCCGCGATGGTGTTGATGAGGCCGACGACCTCGCCGATGCGCCCCGCCGACTGCGCCAAGCCCTGCACGGTACCGTCGGTTTCGCGCGCCTGGGTGACGGCGCGGCTGGCGATGCCCGCGGCATGCGCGGCCTGCTGGCTGATGTCGTTGATGGAGGCCGAGAGCTCCTCGGCCGCTGCCGCGACGCTCTCGACACTCGTGGAGGCCTCGTTCGAGGCCTTGCCGGCAATCTCGACGCGTTCATTGCTCTGGCGCGAGACGGCCGACAGGTCGCCCGAGGTCTTGCGCATCTCGCCGGAGGCCTCGCTCAGCTCGCCCAACGACTTGCGCACGGCGCTCTCGAACTCGCCGACATGGGCCTCGACCACGCGCTGGCGGGCGGCGGCGCCCGCATTGCGCTCACGCTCCTGCTCTTCGATCTTGAGCTTCTCGGCCGCCTGCTGCTTGAAGGTCTCCAGTGCGCCGGCCAGTGCGCCGATCTCGTCATGACGGTCGAGATAGCCGCTGTCGACGGCGAGGTCGCCGCCGGCGACCTTGAGCATGGCGTCGCGGATGGTGTTGAGCGGGGTGATGACGCGGCGGCTGACCAGCATGGTCGCGCCGACGGCAAGCCCAATGGCGAGCGCCAGGAGCCCAAGCTGCACGATCAGCGCGCGCTGCGCGGCGCCGTGTTGCTCCAGCGTATGGACCTTGGCGGCGTCGAGGGCGGCTTCTGCCACTGCGACGGCATTGGACAGGCGACCGACCGTGACCGGGGTCCATTGATTGGCTGTCATCTCGGCCTTGTCGCCCTTCACCAGCGTCTCCGCGAGGCGGTCGCGCAGGGCGAGATATTGCGGATCGAAATAGGCGGACTTGACCGCGGTCATGGCGGATGACAGTGCGGACGGCAGCTGCATGCCCGATGCCGACAATTCCAGCGCCTTCCACATCGCGGCCGTGCCGCCGACATATTGGGTGTAGGACTGGTGAGCCTCGGGCGTGATCTTGCCGGCGTTAAGGCCGGTCGAGACGATGAGCGAGGCTTCGCCGGCAGTGTTGCGCAAGAGCCATGCGTTCTGCTTGATCGACAGCAGCTGATCGATCGCCGCGTCCTGGTGATTGACGGTCCCGGCCAGGACGCTCGAGAGCTTGTCGAGCGTGTCGAGCAGGCCTTGCGTCGTCTCCATGTATTCCTTCGGCAGGCCGGCGCGGCGCTGATCCTTGGGCTTGGCGACGTCCTCCCAGAACTGCTTCTGCTGCTCGCTCGCGGATTTGTAGAGGCGCGCGAGCTCCGGCACCAGCGTGCCGGATTGCGGAAAGTCGATGGCCGGCAACAGCTCGAGCGCATGCGCCATCGCCGGCATCTCGGCGTCGCGGATCGCGCGCAGATATTTCTCGATGTCGGCGTCCATTGGCGTGGTCGCGTTCAGCAGCCTGTTGCTGGTGGAGCGATCGGTCCGCAGATTGTGCATCGCCTTGAACAGGTCGGCGGACGCGTCCGCGATCTGCGAGATCCGGCTGGCGGTCCTCAGCCGATCCCAGGATGCGTAGGCGGTGAGCGAGAGCGCAACGACCACGCAGACCGACGTGATCGCGATCACTGCCTTGAGCAGCGCGGATACGGTCAGACGATTCAGCATCGAGGTCCCCAATTTCCATGTCGAGTTCGCGGAGGGCGCCCGGCAACAATCGAAAAGGAGGGGCCCTGTGGCATCGGCAATCACATGCCGTTGGCGCCTCATGGCCAGACGGTTTCTGCATGTGAGAGGAAAAGGGTAAAGTTTTAGGCAGCCAAGCTACCGGTAAAAATACGCATTTACTAGAAGTTGCAATGGGTTGCGTTGATGGAACCAGCGCGCGAGGCCAGCGTTAGGACATCGTTAGCAATTTGCCAGAAGGGGGGTCCCTGCAATGCTGATCGGCGTCCTCGTCACCTTTCTCGTCGTCATTCTCGTGCTTTATCTGATCAACATGCTGCCGATGGACGGCCGCGCCAAGCAGATCGCGCGCGTGATCGTCATCATCATCGGCGTCGTGTCGCTGCTGAAATATCTGACAGTATTCTAGCGGGGCTACTGCTCCCAAACAAAAAGCCCCGGCCTGAGCCGGGGCTTCGTTCATGCTGCGCTAGTGCAGCGACTTCAGCCAGTCGTCGACGTCCTGACGAACCTGGTCCTTGGCCTTGCCGTAGCGTTCCTGGAGCCGGCCCTCGAGCTGCTCGCGGCGGCCCTCGATCAGTTGGAGGTCGTCATCGGTGAGCTTGCCCCATTTCTCCTTGGCCGATCCCTTGAACTGCTTCCAGTTTCCTTCGATCCGATTCCAGTCCATGACCATCTCCCATAGGTTGATGGCCCGACAACGCCAGGCGCACGCAGCCTGTTCCGCGCCAAGCCGCGACGTTTCGCGCAAGAAAAAAGCCCCGGCGCGGGCCGGGGCTTTTGACGGTTCCGTGACTTCGTTCAGCCCAGCGCCTCTTTATCCAAGAGCCTCTTATCCAAGAGCCTTGGCCTCGCGGCGGCGCGCGGTGAGGATGTATTCGGTGTAGCCGTTCGGCTGCTCGCGCCCCTTGAAGACGAGGTCGCAGGCCGCCTTGAAGGCGACGCCGTCGAAGGCGGGCGCCATCGGCTTGTAGATCGGATCGCCAGCGTTCTGCTTGTCGACGACGACTGCCATGCGCTTGAGCGATTCCATCACCTGCGCCTCGGTGATGACGCCCTGGTGCAGCCAGTTGGCGAGGTGCTGGCTGGAGATGCGCAAGGTGGCGCGGTCTTCCATCAGGCCGACATCGTGGATGTCGGGCACCTTGGAACAGCCGACGCCCTGGTCGATCCAGCGCACGACATAGCCCAGGATGCCCTGGCAATTGTTGTCGATCTCCTGCCTGACGTCATCGGGCGCCCAGTTCGACTTCGACACCGGAATGGTCAGGATGTCGGACAGTTTTGCCCGCGGTCCGCCCTTGGCGAGTTCTTCCTGGCGCGCGATCACGTTGACCTGGTGGTAGTGCAGCGCGTGCAGCGTCGCCGCCGTGGGCGAGGGCACCCAGGCGGTGGTAGCGCCGGCCTGCGGATGGCCGAGCTTCTGCGCCAGCATGTCCGCCATCTTGTCGGGGGCGGCCCACATGCCCTTGCCGATCTGGGCGTGGCCCGGCAGGCCACAGGTCAGGCCCATGTCGACGTTCCAGTCCTCGTAGGCCTTGATCCAGGCCTGCGCCTTCATCTCGTTCTTGCGGATCATCGGGCCCGCTTCCATCGAGGTGTGGATCTCGTCGCCGGTGCGGTCGAGGAAGCCGGTGTTGATGAACATGATGCGCTTGGAGGCGCGCTGGATGCAGGCCTTGAGGTTGACGGTGGTGCGCCGCTCCTCGTCCATGATGCCGACCTTGAGCGTGTTCTCGGGCAGGCCCAGCATCTTCTCGACGCGGTCGAAGATCTCGCAGGTCAGCGAGACCTCGTCCGGGCCGTGCATCTTCGGCTTGACGATGTAGGCCGATCCCGTGCGGCTGTTCTTGACCTTCGAATGGCCCTTGAGGTCGTGGATCGCGAGCAGGCCCGAGACGGCGGCATCGAGCAGGCCTTCCGGAATTTCGTCGCCCTTCTCGTCGAGCACCGCATCGGTGAACATGTGGTGACCGCAATTGCGCATCAACAGCAGGCTGCGGCCGTGCAGCTTGACCTCGCCCTTGCCGTCAGGCGTCTTGTAGAGGCGGTCGGAATTGAGCGAACGCGTCAGCGTCTTGCCGCCCTTCTCGAAATCGGCCGACAGCGTGCCGTTCATCAGGCCGAGTGTGTTGCGGTAGACCAGCACCTTGTCCTCGGCATCGACCGCGGCGACCGAGTCCTCCATGTCGAGGATGGTCGAGACCGCGGCCTCCATGATCATGTCGGCGACACCGGCCGGATCGTCCTTGCCGATCGCGCTGCTGCGGTCGATCTTGACCTCGATATGCAGGCCGTTGTTGACGAGCAGCACGGCGCTCGGCGCGGCGGCATCGCCCTGGAAGCCGGCGAACTGTGCGGCGTGCTTCAGCGCGGTGGCGTTGCCGCTCTTCAGCTTCACTGCGAGCTGGCCCGCGACGACGCTGTAGGCGGTGACGTCGGTGTGGCTGCCGGTCGCGAGCGGCACGGCGTTGTCGAGGAACGCCTTGGCCTTGGCGATCACCTTGTCGCCGCGCGCCTTGTTGTAGCCCTTGCCGCTCTCGGACGGGTCGTGCGGGATGGCGTCGGTGCCGTAGAAGGCGTCATAGAGCGAGCCCCAGCGCGCATTCGCCGCGTTCAGCGCGTAGCGCGCATTGGTGAGCGGCACGACGAGCTGCGGGCCGCAGATCTTGCCGATCTCCTCGTCGACATTGGCGGTCTCGACCTTCTGCGTCGCCGGCTCCGGCACGAGATAGCCGATCTCCTTCAGGAAGGCGGTATAGGCATCGAGGTCGAGCGCCTTGCCCTTGTTGGCGCGGTGCCAGTCGTCGATCTTGGCCTGCAGATTGTCGCGAAACGCGAGCAGATCGCGGTTCTTCGGTCCCAGCTCCTTGATGATGCCGGCAAGCCCGGCCCAGAACGCATCCGGCGCGATCCCCGTTGTCGGGGCGGCTTCCTTGGCGATGAAGTCAAACAGAACAGGGGCGATCTTCAATCCGTGGGCGTCGACGCGTTTCATGATGGGCTTTCTTGTTGGAAATGGCTGTTTTTGGCTGCTTTTGACCCGACAGCAGCAAAATGCGCCCACGCGGGGCGGCTTTCCGGACCTATTAGCCCCAAAATCAGGGCGGTGAGAAGACCCCCGGGGGCTTGTCAAAATGTCAAGAGAAGGTGGGAGAAGCCCCACGCACCGGTGCAATTCCCCGCGAAAGCGGGGAATTCAGTACGCCGCGGCTTCTCCGTATCCCAACGCTGTCCCTGGAATATTGGGTCGCCCGGTTCACACCGGGCGACGACAGCGGAGACTGGGGCGACCTCAAATGTTCGCAGCGAGGTCCACGAGCTCGTCGAACAGCACGCCTGATGTCTTCAGCATCTGCTCGATCTCGTCAGCCGCCTCGGCCACGGTCCGCTTCGACGTGTCGATCACGAGCTCGGCAGCCTCAGGCTTCTCGTAATCGTTGCCGATGCCGGTGAACGAGGCGAGCGCGCCGGCGCGGGCTTTCTTGTAATGGCCCTTGGGATCGCGCTCCTCGCACACTTCGGCCGGCGTCGCGACATGGATCTCGCGGAACGCGGTATCGGCGATGCGGCGCGCGGCGGCGCGATCTTCGCGCGCGGGCGAGACCGCCGCGACGATGGCGATGTGGCCGTTGCGGGCGAGATGTGTCGCGACCTCGGCGAGGCGGCGGATGTTCTCGCTGCGATCGGTGGCGGAGAAGCCGAGATCGCTGTTGAGCCCGGCGCGCAGCGTGTCGCCGTCGAGCAGGATCGGCGAGCCGCCATTGGTGAAGAGACGCCGCTCCAGCGCCCGCGCCAGCGTCGACTTGCCGGAGGCGGGCAGGCCGGTGAGCCAGACCACGGCACCGTTATGGCGATAGCGCGCCGAGCGCTCGTCGCTGCGCAGCGCCGATTCCACCGGCACGATGTCGACCGGCACGGCACGCTGGCCGGCATCGACCGACAGCACCAGGCCGCCGCCCGCGATGCGTCCGGACACCTCGATCACGAGGCGGCCGGTGCGCGGATTTTCGGTGTAGGGATCGGTCGCGATCGGATTGGACAGGGAGATGTCGATCTCGCCGACATGGTTGCGGCCGATCGCCTTGTTCTCGCTGCTCGAGAGCTCACCGGGATCGACCGCCTTCTCGATGGCGACAACGGTGGCGCGGCTTTCCTTCGGTCCGCAGCGCACCAGCAATTGGTCGCCCTTCGCGAGCGGCTTGTCGTGCAGCCAGAAGATCCGCGCGCGCAGCCGCCGCGTCTCGCGCGGGGCGCTGCCCACATGCGCGATGATGTCGCCGCGCTCGATGAACAATTCGCGGTCGAGCGTGATGCCGACCGAGCGGCCCGCGCCCTGCCGGCTGGCAACCGGCGTCACCGGCCAGCTCTCGACCGTCTTGATCTTCGCGATCTTGCCCGCGGGCATGATCACGATCTCGTCGCCGGCAATCAGACTGCCGGATTCGATGCGGCCGGCAACGATGCGACGGTCGTCGAACTTGTAGATCGCCTGCACCGGCAGCCGCAGCGCCAGCGCTTCCAGCGGACGCGCCGGCTCGAGGCGATCGAGCGCCTCGACCACGGTCGGCCCCTTGTACCAGCCGATGCGGTCGGTACGCTCGGCGACGCCGTCGCCGTCGCGCGCGGAAATCGGGATCACGGCCGTGGGCGTCACGCCGAGGCCGTTCAGATGCGCGGAAATCTCGTCGCTGATGTCCTTGAAGCGTGCGGCGGAGAAATCGACGCGGTCCATCTTGTTGACGACGACGGCGACCTGCTTCACGCCGAGCAGATGCAGGAGATAGCCATGCCGCCTGGTCTGGTCGCGCACGCCCTCCAGCGCATCGATGATCAGAACCGCACCGTCGGCCTGCGAGGCGCCGGTGATCATGTTGCGCAGGAATTCGGCGTGGCCGGGCGCATCGATCAGCACGATGTCGCGCGAATTGGTGCGGAAGCGGATCTGCGTGGTGTCGATGGTGATGCCCTGGTCGCGCTCGGTTTGCAGCGCGTCGAGCAGGAACGACCATTCGAACGGCATGCCGCGCCGCGCGCTGACAGCTTTCAGCATTTCGAGCTTGCCGTCGGGCAGGCTGCCGGTTTCATGCAAGAGGCGGCCGACCAGCGTCGACTTGCCGTGGTCGACATGGCCGACGATGACGATGCGCACTTGCGGACGCGTGGTGCCGTTCGGGGTCGCAGGCGAAGCGGGAGTGACGATCATGTTCATAGCCGCAAAGCGTCCTTGATCAGAGATAGCCGGCGACGCGCAGACGCTCGAAGGCGTCCTCGGTCTCGTGGTCGAGCGCGCGCCCCGAGCGCTCCGGCACCTTGGTCTGCTCGAGCTCGATCAGGATCTCGTCGATGCTGGACGCCGTCGAATTCACGGGGTTGGTGATGTCCTGATCGCCGAGCGAGCGATAGCGCTTGCCGTCCTTGGCGAGGTACAGGGGGATGATCGGAATGTTCTCGCGCTTGGTGTAGGCCCAGATGTCGGCCTCGGTCCAATGCAGAATCGGATGGATGCGCAAATGCGCCCCTTGCGGCGGCGAGGCGTTGAAATGATCCCAGAACTCCGGCGGCTGGTCGCGCACGTCCCAGTTGCCTTCGAGCCCGCGCGGCGAGAACACGCGCTCCTTGGCGCGGGTCGCTTCCTCGTCGCGGCGGATGCCGGCGATCAGGCCGTCGAAGCCATACTTTGCGAGCGCCATCTTGAGGCCCTCGGTCTTGCGCGCTGCGGAACGGGCGGCCGGCGGCAGCGTCGGGTCGACCGCATCGATCGGCGGGCAGGGCTCGACGCGCAGATCGAGATCCCATTCCTTCCCGTAATGATCGCGGAAGCGATACATCTCCGGAAACTTCTTGCCGGTGTCGACGTGAAGGGCCGGGAACGGCATCTTGCCGAAGAAGGCTTTCCGCGCCAGCCAGATCATGACGTTGGAGTCCTTGCCGAGCGACCACAACAGGGCAATCTTCTTCAGCCGGGCAAAGGCCTCACGGAAGATGTAGATGCTCTGCGCTTCGAGCTGATCGAGATGATCCATGCTCGGGGCGGTCAGCCCGACTGGAATTTGCTCGTAAGTGGGCGCGCGAAAGTTCTGCCCATCTGCACCGGAATCCGTCCTGAGAAGATGCATCTCTGCCACTTTGCGTTTGGAGGCGAAAATTCTATAGTTGCGGTGCAGAAGAGAAGAAAAAAATTTCTCTTTGCGCGCTCGAAACGAGACATATATAGAAAATAATTCCAGTCAACCCCGTTTGTGGGGAAGCGAGTATCGCATGCGGTTCTTGCCGGTGTTTCTCGATCTCAAGGCCGGCCCGGTGATTCTCATCGGCGCGGGCGAGCTTTTGCGCGCCAAGCTGCGCGTGCTCGCCGCTGCCGGCGCGCGGCTGCGCGTGCATGCGATCGACGGCAATCATGACCTCGGCCTGGGCTCCGAAGATGCGGCCCGCATCGAGATCGCGGCGAGCGATCCGCTCACGGCCGATCTCGTAGGTGTCATTGCTGTCGTCTGCGCGGGCGCGGGCGATGTCGGTGTGGCCATGTCGGCTCGCGCCAAGTCGCTCGGCCTTCCCGTCAACGTCATGGACGACCTCGAGCATTCCAACTTCATCTTTCCGGCCATCGTCGATCGCGGCGATGTCGTGGTCGCGGTCGGCACCGGCGGCACCTCCCCGGTGGTGGCGCGGCGCGTGCGCGAGACGATCGAGGCGCTGCTGCCGGCGCGCATCGGCGAACTCGCCGAGTTCATCGGCACCTTCCGCAAGTCCATCAACGAGCGCATCGCCGAGTTTCCGCTGCGCCGCCGCTTCTGGGAGCGCGTCATCGACGGTCCGATCGGCGCCGCCGTGCTCGCCGGCCGCAAGAGCGAAGCGGACGCATCGCTCAAGGCCATCTCCGATCCCTCCGCCTTCGCGCGCGCCGACAAGCCGGAAGGCTCGGTCGCGCTGGTCGGCGCCGGCCCCGGCGATCCGGATCTGCTCACCATCAAGGCGCTGCGCGCGCTGCAGGACGCCGACATCGTCTTCCATGACGAGCTGGTCTCGCCCGAGATTCTCGATCGCATTCGCCGCGACACCACGCGCGTTGCGGTCGGCCGCCGCGTCGGCAAGCCCGGCATCGGCCAGGACGCCATCAACAAGCGCATGATCGAGGCCGCGCAATCGGGCCAGCGCGTCGTGCGGCTGAAGGGCGGCGATCCCTTCGTGTTCGGCCGCGGCGGCGAAGAAGTGGAAGCGCTGCGCGCCGCCGGCGTCGCCTATTCGATCATTCCCGGCATCACTGCAGGCCTAGGCGCCGCTGCCGATTTCGAGGTGCCGCTCACTTATCGTCACGAAGCGACCCGCATCACCTTTCTCACCGCGCACAAGTCGCGCGATGCCGAGAACGTGGATTGGTCGACGCTGACCGACACGAAGATGACCGTCGTGGTCTACATGGGCGTGACCGCAGCGCCCGCCGTGCGCGCCGGCCTGTTCGCGGCCGGTCGCTCGCCGGAGACGCCGGTCGGCGTGTTCGCCCGCGTCACGCGACCCGAGGCCCAAGGCGCGATCGGCACGCTGCGCGACCTGCCGGAACTGGTGCGGCGGATCCATGGCGGTCCCGCCATCCTCATCATCGGCGACGTGGTCCGGCATGCCGGTTCGCTTCGCCGCCAGACTCCCAAGCAAATCATCTCTGACCTATTGGATGCAGCCGAATGACCTCTCCGCTCGAACAGAAGAAGATCAAGATCGCCGGCCCCTCGGTGGTGACGGCCAACCGCACCTGGGACGGCATCGTGGTCTACCGCACCGCCGCCAAAAGCTGGTCCGCCGAGCTGTCGGAAGCCGCCATCGTGCGCAACTCCGACGAGGCCAAGGCGTTGCTTGCGGAAGCCGTGGCCGATGACGTCGGCGCCATCGGCCCCTATATCGCGCCGGTGGAGATCGGCGACGATGGCAAAGTCCTGCCCGGCAATCTGCGCGAACAGATTCGCCGCACCGGCGTCACAATCGGACAGCCGGCCCAGGTTTAAGGCACGCACTTATGTACGCTTACGACGAAATCGACCGCACGCTCGTCAACGAGCGCGTCTCGGAGTTCCGCGACCAGGTGAAGCGGCGCCTGTCCGGAGAGCTCACCGAGGACGAGTTCAAGATTCTGCGTCTGCAGAATGGCGTCTATCTGCAGCTGCACGCTTACATGTTCCGCGTCGCGATTCCCTACGGCACGCTGGCGACGAACCAAATGCGGGCGCTTGCCCATGTCGCGCGCAAATACGACCGCGGCTATGGCCACTTCACCACGCGGCAGAACATCCAGTTCAACTGGATCAAGCTCGCCGAGCTGCCGGATGCACTCGAAGACCTCGCCAAGGTCGGCATCCATGCGATGCAGACCTCCGGCAACAACATGCGCAACGTCACCTCGGATCAATGGGCCGGCGTCGCGCCGGGCGAGATCGAGGATCCGCGCATCTGGTCTGAGCTGATCCGTCAGCACACCACGCTGCATCCGGAATTCTCGTTCCTGCCGCGCAAGTTCAAGATCGCGATCACCGCCTCGGACCACGACCGCGCCGCGATCAAGATCCACGACATCGGCCTCCGCCTGATCAAGAACGAGAAGAACGAGACCGGCTTCGAGGTTCTCGTCGGCGGCGGTCTCGGCCGCACGCCGTTCATCGCCAAGACCATCAAGCACTTCGTGCACGGACGCGACATCCTCAGCTACATCGAGGCTATCTTGCGCGTCTACAACCAGTACGGCCGCCGCGACAACATCTACAAGGCGCGCATCAAGATCCTGGTGCACGAGCTCGGCATCGAGAAGTTTTCGCGCGAGGTCGAGGACGAGTGGCAGCACATTCGCAACTCCTCGCTCCAGATCGACGACGAGGTGATCGAGGACATCCGCTCGCGCTTCACCTATCCTCCTTACGAGAAGCTGCCGCACATGCCGGACGAGTTGCGCCAGGCCGCGGCCGATCCGGACTTCGAGGCGTGGCGCAAGAACTCGGTGGCGCCGCACAAGGTGCAGGGCTATTCGATCGTCACGATCTCGCTGAAGCCGACCGGCGGGCCTCCGGGCGACGCCACGGCCGAGCAGATGGATGCGCTGGCCGATCTCGCCGACAAATATTCCTTCGGCGAGATCCGCGTCGGCCATGAGCAGAACCTGGCGCTGCCGCACGTCGCCAAGCGCGATTTGCCGGCGCTGTGGAAGGCGCTCGACAAGCTCGGGCTCGCGACGCCCAACGTCAATCTGATCACCGACATCATCGCGTGCCCGGGGCTCGATTATTGCTCGCTGGCGAACGCGCGCTCGATTCCGATCGCGCAGGAGCTGACGCGGCGCTTCGCCAACCACGAGCTGGCCAACCTGATCGGCCGTCTCCACATCAACATCTCCGGCTGCATCAATGCCTGCGGCCATCACCATGTCGGCCATATCGGCATTCTCGGCGTCGAGAAGAACGGCGAGGAGGTTTACCAGATCACCATCGGCGGCCGTGCGGACGAGAATGCGGCGCTCGGCACCCTGATCGGTCCCGGCGTGAAGTTCGACGAGGTCGCCGACGTCGTCGAGGACATCGTGGAAGCTTATCTCGCGCTGCGCGAGCGGCCGGAAGAGCTGTTCATGGACACGGTGAAGCGCCTCGGCGTCGAACCCTTCAAGGAGCGCGTCTATGCCACTCGTTAACGGCGGAAAGATCGTCGATGACAGCTTTGTCAAGCTCGCCGTCGACACGCCGCTGCCCGAGGGCGGCGACATCCTGGTGCCCGCCGAGCGCTTCCTCGGCGAGGCCGAGGGCTTGCTCAAGCGTTCGGGCAAGGTCGGCGTGATCTGGCCCAACAGTCGCGACATCAGCGAGCTCGTGCCGTATCTCGGCAAGATCGCCGCCGTCGCGCTGGTGTTCCCGACCTTCCGTGACGGACGGGCCTACAGTCAGGCGCGGCTGCTGCGCGAACGCTACAATTACCGCGGCGAATTGCGCGCGACCGGTCAGGTGCTGCGCGACCAGTTCGTGTTCATGTTGCGTGCCGGCTTCGATGCCTTCGAGGTCAAGAAGCAGGCCGACGCCGAAGCCTTCATGCAGACCGCCAAGCGCTATTCGGTGTTCTACCAGCCGACCGGCGATGGCCGCATCACCGCGCTCCACCGGCGCATGCAGCTGCGCCACTCCGAAGGGGTCGGCACGTGAACGCGATCGCGCCACAGGTTTCGCCCGTGTCTGCGCTGCCTTCGGCGGACGAGCTCGATCGCGCCCTGCGCGATGCCTCGCCCGCGGAGGTCATTGCCGCGGCGCTGAAAACGGTCGGGCGCGAGAAGCTTGCGCTGGTGTCCTCCTTCGGCACGGAATCGGCGACGCTGTTGAAGGTGATGGCGGACGTCGATCCGGCGATCCCCGTGATCTTTCTCGACACCGGCTGGTTGTTCGAGGAGACGCTGGCCTATCGCGATACCCTCATTGCGACGCTGGGCCTGAAGGATGTCCGCTCGATCAAGCCCGCCGAGGAGGCGCTGTCGCGCGAAGATCCCGACCGCGACCTCTGGTTCTCCGATCCCGACGCCTGCTGCCGCATCCGCAAGGTCGAGCCGCTGGCGCGTGCGCTGAAACCGTTCGACGCCTGGCTCAACGGCCGCAAGCGTTTCCAGGGCAATGCGCGCGCCGACATTCCGGTCGTCGAGGACGATGGCGCGCGGCTGAAATTCAATCCCTTCGCCAACGTCTCGCGCGAGGAGATCGAGGCGATCTTCTCCCGCGCCAAATTGCCGCGACACCCTCTGGCTGCGTCAGGATTCCTGTCGGTTGGGTGTATGCCTTGCACCAGCCGAACGGCTGAGGGCGAGGATGCACGCGCCGGCCGCTGGCGTGGCAGGGCCAAGACAGAATGCGGCATCCACACGATGAAGACTTCGTAGCACAGTCGCGCTGCCACGCTGCGAACAAGAAAATCAGGTTCCGTTGACACAAGAGCGTTTCGCCACGAGTTATGCCTGCCGTCGATGACGCCGATGTCGTCGAGGTGAATGGAGATGGACATGATGCGCCGTATCGTTCCGCTCGCCGCGGGATTGCTCGCGACGGGGTTCTGGGCAGGCTCGGCTCTGGCCGCTGACATCAATTTGCTGAACGTGTCGTACGACCCGACGCGTGAGCTTTATGTCGAGTTCAACAAGGCGTTCGCGACCGCCTATCAGAAGGAAACCGGCAAGAGCGTCGAGATCAAGCAGTCGCACGGCGGCAGCGGCTCGCAGGCACGCGCGGTGATCGACGGCTTGCAGGCCGATGTGGTGACGCTTGCGCTCGCCTATGACATCGACGCGATCGCGAACAAGGGTCTCACCGCGACGGATTGGCAGAAGCGGCTGCCGCAGAATTCATCACCCTATACCTCGACCATCGTCTTCCTGGTGCGCAAGGGCAATCCCAAGGGCATCAAGGACTGGGACGATCTGCTCAAGCCGGGCGTTGCCGTCATCACGCCGAACCCGAAGACGTCGGGCGGCGCGCGCTGGAATTATCTGGCGGCCTGGGGGTTTGCGCAGAAGAAGTACGGCTCGACCGACAAGGCCAAGGACTTTATTGGAAAACTTTACCAGCAGGTGCCGGTGCTGGATACCGGTGCGCGGGGCGCCACTGTGACCTTTGTCGAGCGCGGCGTCGGCGACGTGCTGCTCGCCTGGGAGAACGAGGCTTATCTTGCGCTCAAGGAGTTTGGTCCCGAAAAATTCCAGATCGTTGCACCGCCGCAGTCGATCCTCGCCGAGCCGCCGGTCGCGATCGTGGACAAGGTTGCCGACAAAAAGGGCACCCGCAACGCGGCCGACGCCTACCTTCAATACTGGTACACCAAGGAAGGGCAGGAGATCGCCGCGCGCAATTTCTACCGTCCGCGCGATGCCGAGACCGCCAAAAAGTACGAAAATTCCTTCGCCAAGGTCGAGCTGTTCACGATCGACGAGGTCTTCGGCGGCTGGACCAAGGCACAGAAGGAACATTTTGCAGACGGCGGCGTTTTCGATCAGATTTACAAGAACTGATCGGGCGCTGTCGTAGAGGCTTTAGCAGGGGGCCTGGTGAGCGCACTCGCAGCACGACGCCGCACATTGCCGGGCTTCGGTCTCACCATGGGACTGACGCTTTCCTGGCTGTCCGTGATCATCCTGATTCCGCTCGCCGGCCTGTTCCTGAGATCGCTCGAGCTCAGCCCCGAGCAGTTCTGGAATATCCTCTCCAGCCGCCGCACCCTGAACGCGCTCCGCGTCTCGTTCGGCCTCGCCTTTGCGGCGGCCTGCGTCAACCTGGTGATGGGCAGCATCATCGTCTGGGCGCTGGTGCGCTACCGCTTCCCCGGCCGTCGCATCTTCGATGCCATCGTCGACGTGCCGTTTGCGCTGCCGACGGCGGTGGCCGGCGTCGCGCTGACGGCGCTGTTCGCCGAGAAAGGTTGGCTGGGAGCGCCGCTCGCCGCGCTCGGCATCAAGGTGGCGTTCACGCCGGTCGGCATCTTCGTCGCCATGATCTTCATCGGCATTCCCTTTGTTGTCCGCACCGTGCAGCCGGTGCTCCAGGATCTCGACCCTGAAATCGAGGAGGCAGCCGGCAGCTTGGGGGCCAGCCGCTGGCAGACCATCGTCCGCGTGATCCTGCCCTCGCTCGCACCGGCGCTGCTCACGGGCCTCGCGCTCGCCTTCGCCCGCGCGGTCGGTGAATACGGCTCGGTGATCTTCATCGCCGGCAATCTGCCCAACGTCTCCGAGATCGCGCCGCTCTTGATCGTGATACGCCTGTCCGAATTCCGCTACGCCGATGCGACCGCGATTGCGGTGGTCATGCTGGTCGTCTCCTTCGTCATCATCTTCACGGTCAATCGGCTCCAGCGTTGGGCGCGGAGCCGGATTCCGGCGCGCTGAGGGCGGATCATGACGATGCAGATCGCAGATTCCGTGTCGCTCTCGGCCTCCGACTCGAAGGCACGCGCTCACGCGGCGGCAGCGCGGAACAATTTGCGCACCGAGCCGCGCACCGTCCGCATCGCCATCATCACGCTGGCGGTGCTGTTTCTCACCGTTTTCGTCGTGCTGCCGCTCGTCGTCGTGTTCGCGCAGGCATTCTCCCGCGGCATCCTCGCCTATTTCGCCGCGCTCGCCGAGCCGGAGGCGATGGCGGCGATCAAGCTGACGTTGATCGTCGCGGCGATTTCCGTCGGACTCAATCTGGTGTTCGGCCTCGTCGCCGCCTGGGCGATTGCGAAATTCGAGTTCCCGGGCAAGACCTTCCTGATCACGCTGATCGACCTGCCGTTCTCGGTCAGCCCGGTAATCTCGGGCCTCGTCTTCGTGCTGCTGTTCGGCGCGCAAGGCTTTTTCGGCAGCTGGCTGCGCGAGCACGACATCCAGATCCTGTTCGCGGTTCCCGGCATCGCGCTTGCCACCACCTTCGTGACCTTCCCCTTCGTGGCGCGCGCGCTGATTCCCCTGATGCAGGAGCAGGGCACGCAGGAGGAGGAGGCCGCGATCTCGCTCGGCGCCTCCGGGCTGCAGACCTTCTTCCGCGTCACCCTGCCCAACATCAAATGGGGCGTGCTCTACGGCGTCCTGCTCTGCAACGCGCGCGCGATGGGCGAGTTCGGTGCGGTCTCCGTCGTCTCCGGCCACATCCGCGGCGAGACCAACACCATGCCGCTTCTGGTCGAGATCCTATACAACGAATACCAGTTCGTCGCCGCTTTCGCGATCGCCTCGCTGCTCGCAATGCTTGCGCTGATCACGCTCATCGCAAAAACAATTCTCGAACGTCATCTCGACGAAGGACAAGACGCCAGTGACGATTGAAGTCAGGAATCTCGTCAAGAAATTCGGCAGCTTTGCCGCTCTCGACGGCGTCGACCTCAAGGTCGACAACGGCGAATTGCTGGCGCTGCTCGGCCCCTCCGGATCCGGCAAGACCACCTTGCTGCGGATCATCGCCGGCCTCGACTGGCCGGACTCGGGCGAAGTCTTCTTCAACGGTGAGGACGCGCTGGCGCAAGGCGCCCGCGAGCGTCACGTCGGCTTCGTCTTCCAGCACTATGCGCTGTTCCGCCACATGTCGGTGTTCGAGAACGTTGCCTTTGGCCTCCGCGTGCAGCCGCGCGCGGTCCGAAAGGACGAGGCCGCGATCCGCTCGCGGGTCAAGGAGCTGCTCGATCTGGTGCAGCTCGACTGGCTCGCCGACCGCTATCCCAGCCAGCTCTCCGGCGGCCAGCGCCAGCGCATCGCGCTCGCCCGCGCGCTCGCGATCGAGCCGCGCATCCTCCTGCTCGACGAGCCCTTTGGCGCGCTGGATGCCAAGGTCCGGAAAGAGCTGCGCAAATGGTTGCGCTCGCTGCATCACGAGATCAACGTCACCTCGATCTTCGTCACCCACGACCAGGAGGAGGCGCTGGAAGTCGCCAATCGCGTCGTGGTGATGGACAAGGGCCGGATCGAGCAGGTCGGCTCGCCTGACGATGTCTACGAAACGCCGGCGAGCGCCTTCGTTCACGGCTTTATCGGCGAGTCCATCGAGTTGCCGGTCCAGGTCGAAGGCGGCGTGATCAGGCTCGGCGACCGGCCGCTTCAGCTCGCCGCGGAGGGCCTGACGCCTGGCGCGTCAAAGCTGTTCGTACGGCGACATGACATGCTGGTCGGCCCGCCCGGCAGCGGGGCCTTCGAGGGCGCGGTCCAGCATGTCCGCAATTTCGGCCCGGTGCAGCGGGCGGAGGTGGCCCTGTCCGGCGGCGAGACCATCGAGATCGACGCCCCCCGCGACAAGGAACTGCGCGCCGGCGACACGATCGGTCTCAATCCGCGTCGCTACCGGATATTTGCGGGCTAAGTCTGCCGTCATTCCGCCCCGGAATGACGGCTCAAATTCTCTTCAATATTCACCTTTCAGCCATTGTTGGTATGCAACAACGGCCCCTCATTTGGGGGCCCGATTCATGCGCGCTGCGGCCGCAATTCTCATCATGTTGCTGCTCGCCGGCTGCGCCGGCAACGAAGCACCGGTCCAGCAGCCGTCGATGTATGCCGACATGGCGGTCCCGGGCTCGAAGCTCGACGTCCAGGCGGCTGCGATCATGATCTCGCAATACCGCCAGAACAACGGGCTCGGCACGGTCGTGGTCGACCCCGATTTGACCAGGCTCGCCGAATCCCAGTCGGGCGCGATGGCGGCGGCCAACAAGATGGACCACGACGTCCGCGCGCCGCTGGCCAAGCGTCTGGCCTCTGGCGCCTATCCTGCCACGGTGGCGGTCGAGAACATTTCGGCCGGCTATCATACGCTGGCGGAAGCGTTTTCCGGCTGGCGCGACTCGCCTCCGCACCGCGCCAACATGCTCAAGGGCGGTGTCACAAAATTAGGCATCGCGGCGAGCTATGCTCCAGGCACCAAATACAAGGTGTTCTGGACCATGATCCTGGCCTCGACGGAGCCGCGATAAGCCAGACTTGATCCCGGGATGCATTGACGCCGCGGCGGAGTGTCGCCACGGTGGCCAGCCTTTTGCTATTGTTCTCATATGACCGATCATAGCCCGGAATCCGCCAGCGTCCCCGCGAATGCGCAACGCGTTCTGGTCCTCCAGGGCGGCGGCGCGCTCGGCTCCTACCAGGCTGGCGCCTTTCAGGCGCTGTGCGGCTACGGCTTCGATCCGGAATGGGTCGCCGGCATCTCGATCGGCGCGGTCAATGCCGCCATCATCGCCGGCAACGAGGGGCGCGCCCGCGTCGAGCGGCTCAAGGAATTCTGGGAAATGGTGTCGGCCCCGGTGCCGTGGAAGCCGGTCGGCAAGAGCGACCACAGCCGCGAGCTGTTCAATTCCACCAGTGCTGCGCTGATCGCGACCTTCGGCGTGCCCGGCTTCTTCACGCCGCGCATTCCGCCGGCGCCGCTGTGGCCGCCGGGGCATCCCGAAGCGGAAAGCTATTACGACACCGCGCCGCTGAAGAAGACGCTGGAGCGTCTCGTCGATTTCGACCGCATCAACGATCTGAAGACACGCCTGTCGGTCGGCGCGGTCGGCGTCACCTCAGGCAATTTCAAATATTTCGACAATTACGAGTTCAAGAAGCTCGGCAAGAAGATCGGCCCCGAGCACATCATGGCCTCCGGCGCGCTGCCGCCGGGCTTTCCCTCCGTCGTCATCGACGGCGAGCATTATTGGGACGGCGGCATCGCCTCCAACACCCCGCTCGACTACGTGCTCGATGCCGAGGTCGCACGCGACATGCTGATCTTCCAGGTCGATTTGTTTTCCGCGCGCGGCGACCTGCCGAACTCGCTGCTGGAGGCCGCCGAGCGCGAGAAGGACATCCGCTATTCCAGCCGCACGCGGATGAACACCGACAAGAACAAGCAGCTGCACAACGCCCGCAGGGCCGTGCGCGATCTGATCGGCAAATTGCCGGACTATCTCAGGAACGATCCTTCCGTCGAATTCCTGGCGAAAGTGTCGCGCGAAAGCACCGTCACCGTGGTGCATTTGATCTATCGCAGCAAGAACTACGAATCCTCGTCCAAGGATTACGATTTCTCGCACGTCGCCATGGTCGAGCATTGGGAAGCCGGCGTACGCGACGTGCACTTGTCGATGCGCCACAAGGATTGGCTGGAGCGGCCGCAGTCCGGCGAGACCATGGTGACCTACGATCTCACGGGGGACGTCACCGCGCCCCCGGCAAAAAGGAGTGAATAGAATGGGTACTCTGTCAGGCAAGAACGCCGTCGTGACCGGATCGACCAGCGGCATCGGGCTCGCTTACGCACGCGCCTTCGCCGCCGCCGGTGCCAATGTCGTCATAAACGGTTTCGGCGCGCCGGAGGACATCGAGAAGGAGCGCGCCAAGATCGAGAACGATTTCGGCGTGAAGGCGGTCTACTCCCCCGCCGACATGACCAAGCCCGCCGAGATCGCCGGCATGATCGCGCTCGGCGAGAAGTCGTTCGGATCGGTCGACGTCCTCGTCAACAACGCCGGAATCCAGTTCGTCTCGCCGATCGAGGAATTCCCGCCGGAGAAATGGGACCAGATCATCGCAATCAATTTGTCCTCGGCGTTCCACGCCATCCGCGCCGCGGTGCCCGGCATGAAGAAGAAGGGGTGGGGCCGCATCATCAACACGGCGTCGGCGCATTCGCTGGTGGCCTCGCCCTTCAAGTCGGCCTACGTCTCGGCCAAGCACGGCATCGCCGGTCTCACCAAGACCGTGGCGCTGGAAGTCGCGACCCACAAGATCACCTGCAACTGCATCAGCCCGGGCTATGTCTGGACCCCGCTGGTCGAGAAGCAGATCCCCGACACGATGAAGGCGCGCAATCTGACCCGCGAGCAGGTCATCAACGACGTGCTGCTCGATGCGCAGCCGACCAAGGAGTTCGTCACCTCCGAGCAGGTCGCCGCGCTAGCGCTGTTCCTGTGCAGCGACGACGCCGCCCAGATCACCGGCACCAACCTCTCGATCGACGGCGGCTGGACCGCGGAGTAAGAGGCGAGGCCGTAGGGTGGGCAAAGGCGCGTCAGCGCCGTGCCCACCATTTTTCCGCGGTTGAGAAAGAGCGGTGGGCACGCTTCGCTTTGCCCACCCTACGAATTGCTATCGCTATTTCCCGAACGCCAGCACGTGCAGCCCCAGCCGCTGCCGCACGATCCAGAACAGCAGCACGGTCTCGAAGCTCAGTGAGATCGAGGTCGCAGCCGCCGCGCCGTGGCCGCCGTAGCGCGGCACCAGCGCGATGCAGAGCACGACATTCATCACGAAGGCCAGCGCGTAGGCCAGCGCGCAGATCTTCTGCTGGCCGAGCATGTTGAGCAGCCGCTCCACCGGGCCGATGGCGGCGCGGACCACGAGGCCGATCGCGGCCACGAACATGATGTCGTAGCCGATCATGAATTGCGGTCCGAACAGCCACAGCAACGGCTTGCCGAGCGCGAGCAGCACGATGGTCGCGGCCAGCGACGGCCAGAACGTCCAGTTGATGGCGTGCGCGACGTAAGCCGACAGGCGCGCCTTGTCGCCGCTGGCATTGTATTCGGCGAAGCGATGCGCCGTCGTCGCCGACATCGCGTAGTGGATGAATGAGACCAACGCCAGCGTCTTCACCACGGCGAAATAGACGCCGACCTCGTCGGAGGGACGAAATTGCTGCAACACCAGCACGTCGGTGTAGGACAATAGCAGGTAGAAGCTCTCGACCAGCAGGATCGGCAGCGAGACGGCGAGCCAGCCCTTGACGTCATAGACCTTCGGTCCCGGTGTGACGTGATCGGCGAGCTTGCGGTTCAGCACCACCATCTGCCCGGCCATCGCGATCCACACCGCGCCCAGGCTCGCCACCATCGCGGCGACCGCGCCAAGGTGATAGCCGAGCAGGAAGGCGAGCGCGGTGATGCCGATGATCAGCGCCTGGCGGATGATGAATTGCGGCATCAGGCCGAGCTGCATCCAGTCGTGCGAGCGCGCGATGCCGTCCTGTGTGTTGGCGACGACGAAGGCGGGCAGCGTCATGCAGCCGATATAGAGCGGCAGCACCTCGGCCGGATCGATCCAGGGCGACAGCAATTTGACGATGCCGGCAAGGCCGAGCGAGACCAGGGTGGACACGGCAAAGGTCAGCCAGCGGCTGCCGGAGAGAAACCCGCGCAGCAGCGCTTGCGCGCCGCTGCCGCGGTACTCCGGAATGATTTTTTGCGCCGAGGCCGAGATGCCGAAATCCATCATGCTGCCGAGCAGCAGCACCCAGGTCCAGACATAGACGTAGATGCCGTAATCGGACGTTCCCATCCAGCGCGCGAGCAGCACCTGCGAGACATAAGCGAGGCCGGCGCTGATGACGCGGATGACGAAGATGGTGCCGGCGAGCCGCCGCGTCAGCGACGCCTCGCTCGATCCGCCCGCGAGCTTGGCGCGCAGCCGCGCAATCAGGCCGGCCGGTCCGGTCGTTGCGGGTGGTGCATCCATCACGGCCAATTCGAAGAATCCCCAGGGCGACCTGCAGCGGCAGGTGAGGGACTAGCAACCATTCGTTAAGATTCGGTTGGGCGGGGTGCCGTAACCCCAAACGCGGTGTCGTCCCGGACAAGCGCGCCTCAAGCGCGCGCCGATCCGGGACCCATAACCCCAGGGAGAAGTTGTTGCGTGAGCTGGCAACTCCGAGTCTTCGCCAACCCACTCCCTGTGGTTATGGGTCCCGGGCTCGCGCTTCGCGCGCCCCGGGACGACAGCTGAACGTGGAACGCCAGCAGAGCAACTCACTCGCGTTGACCTGGCCTCACTCCAAATTCGTATTGAACTCGTACGCCTTCTCCGGCCCGACCAGCGTGAACTTCAGCGCGGCGCCCTCGGGCTTGGCGCCCGGCGGCAATCCGTCGAGCTCGAACGAGAAGCGCATCACCCCCGGCGGGCCGTGCTGCACCGGCGCCGGAATCGGCAGCGCCCAATCGGGTGTCGGGCCTTCCACGAACAGATTGACCTTGCGGCCGTCCGGCGTCACCACGTCGACCACCACGTTCTTGGGCCCGTCACGCTTGACGTCGCGAATGGTGAGCGGGTTGGGGTCGCCGATATTGGCGGGCTTCGGCACGGTGTCGAGCGCGGCGCGCAAGTTCGCATCCTCGGTCGAGGCGACGCTGTTGAAGCCGAGCTCGGCGCTGGCCTCCACGGGAATGCAGAGCTTCTCGCACACCGCGTAGTTGATCTCGGCGCGCAAGGTCACCGGCTTGTCCGCGGCCTTGGCGACGATGCGCAGGGGCAGCACGACCTGGTCGCGATAGCCGATCGAATGACCGCCCGCGCCGTCGTCGAATTTCAGCGGTGCCGGCCACATCACCGTCACCGCTTCGACATTATCGGACTTCGAGAAGTCGAACCGGGGTGGAACGCCGGAATCGCCGGGCGACCGCCAGTAGGTCTTCCAGCCGGGCTGGAGCTGGAAGGCAATACCGCCGAGCAAAACCGCGCCGCTGCGCGATCCCGCCAGCAGCCGCACCGCGGAATGTCCGTCGCGCTGCCAAGGCGAGGCGTCATCGGCACGGGCGGCGATGGCCAGCGCCGACGCGAGCAGGGTTGTTGCGACGCCAATCGCCGCACGCAGGGGAACTCTCGTAAGCATAGCACGTCTTTACAGGGTGGCCCCGGGCCAAACCATTGAATTGCGTGTGATGGATGCACTTGAATCAAGTCGCCGCAAGCCTTGATTTGACAGCCGCCCGGCCTGACATCAGGATAGGAATTGAAACCGGAGTGCTTGAGCGATGGCTCCCACAGGCAAGAGGACGGGCGAAAGCACCCGCAGCTCGGGCGCCGCGTTGCCCAGTTCCGGCTATCTCGACGGCCGGCTCCTGATCGCAATGCCCGTGATGGGCGATTCCCGCTTCGAGCGCTCGGTGATCTATCTCTGCGCCCATTCGGCGGAAGGTGCGATGGGCATCATCGTGAACCATCCCGCCGGCAGCATCGATTTCCCCGAGCTCTTGCAGCAGCTCGGCATCATCAAGAAGGGCGAGCACATCAAGCTGCCGGAGAACGCCGAAAGCATGAAGGTGCTGCGCGGCGGCCCGGTCGACACCGGGCGTGGCTTCGTGCTGCATTCCAGCGACTTCTACATCGAGAACGCGACGCTGCGGATCGATGACGGCGTCTGCCTGACTGCGACGGTCGACATTCTGCGCGCGATCGCCAACGGCTCCGGCCCCAAGCACGCCATCCTCGCGCTCGGCTATGCCGGCTGGGCGCCGGGCCAGCTCGAGACGGAGATCCAGAGCAACGGCTGGCTGCATTGCGACGCGGATGCGGATCTGATCTTCGGCGACGACGTCGACGACAAGTACAACCGCGCCTTGCAGAAGATCGGCATCGATCCCGGCATGCTCTCGAACGAGGCCGGGCACGCGTAGCTGGCGCTGAGTGTAGCTGGCCTCCCACCACGTCATTGCGAGGAGCGAAGCGACGAAGCAATCCAGAAACCCGACGCGGAGGGATTCTGGATTGCTTCGCTTCGCTCGCAATGACGGAGTGTGTTGAAACGCCCGCGCCCTGTCGTCTGCAACTCTGTCGTTGCTGCCTTCACCACGACGACAGCGCCTTACTCCGCCGCCTGCTGCTGCACCGTCGGCTCCGTCCCCGCCACCGTCGCGCGGCGCATGTCGCGGGGCTGGGACTGGTCGTAGCGGCGGACCCGGTGCATGGTCTGGCGGTTGTCCCACATCACGAGGTCATGCAGCTTCCATTTGTGCACGTAGACGAACTCAGGCTGCGTGGCGTGCTCGTTCAGATCGCGCAGCAACAGCCGCCCCTCGGGCACGCTCATGCCGACGATCTTGCCGGCATGCGATGACAGATACAGCGACTTGCGGCGATGCACGGGATGCGTGCGCACCAGCCGCTGCAGCACCGGCTTGAACATCTCCTTCTCTTCGTCGGTGTATTCGGTGAAGCCGAGCGATCCCCGCGAATACATCAGCGAATGCTCGCAGACGAGGTCCTCGATCTCCGCCTTGGTCTCGTCGTCGAGCGCGTCATAGGCCGCGCGCATGTCGGCGAATTCGGTGTTGCCGCCCTTCGGGTTCACCACGCGCGCCGACAGCAGCGAGAACTTTGCGGGAATGGGGCGGAACGAGCTGTCCGAGTGCCACAGGCAATTGCCGAGGTTGAACAGATTGGCGCGGCTGTCCTTCGGCAGCGGCTTGCCGTCCTTGCCGAGGTTGGAGACGTCGTTCAGGCCCGAGGTGAGGCGGTGTTCATCCGCCTTGGTGATGTTGCCGCCGCGCGCTTCCTCGCGCTGGCCGAAGTTCAGCGCGAACGCCATCTGCTGCTCGTCGGTGATGTCCTGATCGTGGAAGACGAGCACGGCGTACTTGTCCATGGGGGCCTCGATCTCGCGCGCCTGATCCGGCGTGAGCGGCTTGCGCAGATCGAGGCCGGATACCTCGCCGACGAAATGTTTCTGAAGCTGCCGGATGGCGATGGTCATGGCGTTCCTCCCGCATTGACGAGCGGTTTTCCCGCTCTGTTTGTGGAAAAAATGACTCCCGCATCCGGCGATGTCAACGCGCCGCGCGCATGGCTCTCACGCGTTCCGCGCCATCAGCCCGCCGTCGACCGGGATCACCGCGCCGGTGAGGAAGGACGCCGCGGGCAGGCACAGGCTCAGCGTCATATGCGCGACCTCTTCAGGGTCGCCGTAACGGCCGAGTGCGGTGCGGCGCTTGGCGTAGATGGTCTTGTGCTCCTCCGGGATGCGGTCGGTGATTGCCGTGCGGATCGGTCCGGGACAGATGCAGTTGACGGTGATGCCCTCGCGGCCGAGCTCCACGGCAAGCGAGCGGGTGAGGCTCACAACGCCACCCTTCGCGGCCGAATACGGACTGTGCAAGGCGGTAGCGCCGAGCGCCTCGGTCGAGGCGATGTTGACGATGCGCGGGCTCTTCGATTGGCGCAAGTGGGGCAGCGCCGCGCGGATGATGCGCGGATGCGCCGTCAGCATCACGGCGATGCCCTTCGCCCAGGCGTCCTCGTAGGCCTCATCGTCGATCGCGACACGCACCGAGATTCCGGCATTGTTGACGACGATGTCGAGACCGCCGAAATGCGCGGCGACATCGCTGACCACACGCTGGATCTCGCCGCCGTCGGCGACATCGAGCTTCCATGCCCTTGCCGCGCCACCGCTCGCCGCAATCTCCTTGGCGACGTCCTGCGCGCCATGCTCGTCGAAATCCGTGACGGCGACATTCGCACCTTCGCTAGCGAATATGCGCGCGGTGGCGCGCCCCATGCCGCTGGCCGCGCCGGTGACGAGCACGGTGAGGCCCTTCACGGACCGGCTGAGCTCCCTGAAGTCGGACATGCTGCTTCCTCGCGCCGAGCTGGTTCTTGTTATGATTGACAAGGCTGGCATCGATCCGCAGACAGGTCAAACAAGCAGAAAACACCAGGGGAGGCCGCAAATGGCGAACGAGCTCGATTTCTCAGGCAAGCAGGTGCTGGTGGTCGGCGGTTCCAGCGGCATCGGCAACGGCATTGCGCAGACCTTTCGCGGGAAGGGCGCAGCAGTTGCGGTTTGCGGCACGCGTGCTCACGCAACGGAATATTCAGCCGAGGAAGGCTCCGATCTCGAAGGTCTTACTTACGCGCAGCTCGACGTCAGCAATCCCAATGCCATCGAAGCATTCAAGCCATCGTTCGAACGTCTCGACATCCTGGTGCTCGCGCAGGGCGCGGTGATCTACCGCCGCGGCGAATTCGAGATGGCGGGTTTCCGCAAGGTCGTCGAGGTCAATCTGATGAGTCTGATGGCCTGCGCGACGCGCTTTCATTCCATGTTGCGGGATGCGAAGGGCGCCCTGATCATCGTGTCCTCGACTGCGGCCTATCATTCCACCATGGGCAATCCCGCCTACAATGCCTCGAAGACCGGTGCGGTCGGATTGACGCGCACGCTGGGCGAGGCCTGGGCCGAGGACGGCATCCGCGTCAACGGCATCGCGCCAGGGCTCGTCGATACCAAGATGACGAAGGTGACGACCGACAATCCGAAGCGGCTGGAAGGCGCACTCGCACGCATCCCGCTGCGGCGATTGGGCACGCCGGCCGACATGGCGGGCGCGGCGCTGTTCCTGGCCTCGCCGCTGTCGTCCTACATCATCGGCCAGACGCTGGTCGTCGATGGCGGCCTGATTCTGTAGGCCAAGATTCTGTAGGCCAAGCCAAGGAACCGCGCTGCGTCTGATCGGTTACTTCGGCTGACCACCGAGGAGGATCATCATGGACACGGATCGGATTGTTGGATCGGCAAAGGAATACGCCGGGCGCGCGGAAGGCGCGATCGGCGACATGGCAGGCGATGCCAAGACGCAGGCGTCGGGCAAGGCGCGGGAAGCCGCGGGCACGGTGCAGAATCTCTACGGCCAGGCCAAGGATGCCGTGCGCGACGCCACGGACACGGCCGCGGGTTATGCCAAGGACGCCTATGAGAACAGTGGCGAGACTTTCCGCGACGGCTCGAAGGCCATCGCGCAGAAGGTGCAGGACAACCCGCTCGGCGCGCTGCTGGTGGCCGGCGGTATCGGCTTCGCGCTGGCGCTTCTGATGTCGCGTCCCGCCCGTCGCCCGCCGTCACGCTGGCGCTATTACGGCTGATTGTCGTGCGTCATTCCGGGGCGCGCCTCTTGGCGCGAGCCCGGAATCCATTCATCAACATTGCCGGTGGCACGATGGATTCCGGGTTCGCGCCATGCGCGCCCCGGAATGACATCTGAAATCGTCAGAGACGAATTACCGGAACATCTCGGCCGAGCGGCCAACGTTGCCCGGCGGACGCGGGACCCCAGGATTGGGATTCGGATTGCGCGGTCCGGGTGCCGGCGCCAGCTGGCGCGGGGCCGGCGGGGGCTGCGGCGAGCCGAAGCCGAAGAAATCCCTGAACGAGGGCGTTGCCTGGGCCGGCTGCTGTGGCGGGAGCGGCGGCTTCTTCGGCGCGAGCTTTGGCGGCGCGATCGCGGCGGCCGCGCCCGGTGCGCCCTGAGCCGCCCCGCCGTCCGGCGTCGTTGCCGCCATCGGCGTATCGCCCTTGGCCTGCTCGCGGCCGACTTCCCGGCGCGGCCAGGCATAATCGTCGGCACGGCCGGCGGGAGCTGCCAGCGGCTCACCCTTCACCATGGTCTTTGCCGCGAGCGCATCGACGGCGGCGGGACGCGTGCCTGGTCCGCCCAGCAATTGATCGGTCGAGATCGAGGCTGCAACGAGCGGCACGATTGGCCCGGCCAGCGGCCGCGGCGCGGGCTTGCCCGGCTCGGCGCTGGTGTCGGGGGTCGCAGGCTCGCTCGGCAGCGCGATCGGGCCGGAGCGTCCTGCAAGCAGGCGCGTGATCTCGCGCTCGACATAATGTGCGAGTTTTCGCGCGCCAGGCTTGGTGAAGTAGACGCCGTCGGAGCTGCGCAGCTGGCGGATCTGGCCTTCGAAGTCCGGGCCCTTCTGCAGGAAGCGGCCGGCCTCGTCGACGAAGCCGTCCCACACGTCGACATAGGTGATGCCGGCCTTGGCCGCGCCCTCACGATACAGCGAATCCAGGAACAGCGTGTCCGCGGTGCCCTTCGGTCCGCGAACTGCGGGCAGGCCGACCCAGAGCACGGGCACGCCCTTGGCCTTGAGCACACCCGCGAGCTCCTCGATCTTCTTGCTGTAGAGCTCGACCCAGCGTTCGTCGCGGAATTCATAGAGGCCGTTCGGGTTGCGCGCAGTCTTTTCCGGCGCGGCCGCCGGCGTGTCGGCGTTGTCGGCGTCGTCCTGCGGCAGGTCGGCATCGGCAGGCTTGTCGTCCGGCTTGGCGGCGGTGTCGGGCTTGGCGTCGCCCGGCTTTGCTTGTGGCTTGGCGCGCGCACCCTTGTCGTTCTTCTTGTCCTTGTCTTTTTCCGCGGCTGCCTTGTCGGATTTGTCGGCGGCCGGCTCGCGGATCGCGACGCGGTCGTTGAGGCCGAGCATGACGACGATCACGTCGGGCTTCTCGGTCTCGAGAATGCCCTTGGCCGCCGCGGCCCAGTCCGCGGGCTCGCCCTTGGGCTGGTACTTGATCAGGCCGGACGTGGTCTTGTGCTTGCGGATCACTCCCATGTCGGGCTGCTCGGCGTAGGCGTCTTCGAGGCCATAGGCGAGCCAGTCGGCCATGGCATCACCGATCACCAGCACGTTCTTCTCAGGAATGGTGTCGCGCTTGGCCGGTGCCGGCGCGCGCGAAAAATCCTGGCGCGGCGCTTGCTGCGGCTGCTGCTGGAATGGTGCGAAGAAGTCGCCGCCGAACCAGCCGCCACCTCCGCCGCCCCGGGGTGGCGGTGGTGGGGCCGAACGCTGCGGCGGCCCGCCGAAGCCGGGGAAGTTGAAGAACTGTGCCGAAGCCGGTGCCGCCACCGACACCAGGATCGCAAGCGCCGTCCCCAGCGCGATCAACGGGCCGGTCTCGGTCAGCGCCTTGAACAGGGACTTCTTCGACATGCGATCTCGGGCGCGCGCAATGGAGGATCGGAGTTAGCTTCATATAATAACGGAATCAGGCGCCAAACGGGCAAATTCCATCGCAGATTCTTGTCCATAGACCGGGGAACACCAGTCCCGGTCAAGGTTTTCAGGCAAAATCCGCCTTCAAGGTTACTTCAGGCGCGATTTTACCGCCCGCGCAGCCGGTCCAGCACGTCGGACGAGGCAAAACCGTCGGCGGGGGCCCCGATCGAGGCCTGGAAGTTGCGCAAGGCCTCCCTGGTCATGCCGCCGAACTGGCCGTCCGGGGTACCCTTGTAGAAGCCGCGCTGAGCCAGCAGTTGCTGCATCTCCAGCCGCTCGGTCCGCGACAGCTCGCGCTCCTGCCGCGGCCAGGGCTGCACGAAGGGCTGTCCCCCGCGCAAGCGGTCGGCGAAATGGCCGATCGCCAGCGCATAGGCCTCGGCCGGATTGTACTTCATGATGACGCGGTAATTCTGCAGCATCAGAAAGCCCGGTCCCTGCGCGCCGGCCGGCGCCAGCAGGTAAGCTTTCTCCGCCGGCTGCGGGAAGGGTTGGTTGTTCGGACGCTTGAGCCCGAGCTTCTCCCATTGCGCGATCGGCATCGCCTTGGCGCGGTCGGCCAGCATGTAGTTGAAGCCTTGCGGCACCACGACCTCAAAGCCCCAGGTCTGGCCGGGCTGCCAGCCATCCTTCTTCAGATTGTTGGCGGTCGACGCAATCAGGTCCGTTGGATTGTCGACGACGTCGCGCCGTCCGTCGCCGTCTCCGTCCACCGCGAAGCGCTTGAACGCGGTCGGCATGAACTGGGTCGGGCCGAACGCGCCGGCCCAGGAGCCGCGCAGCTGCTCCGGACGCAGATCGCCGCGGTTGAGGATCTCCAGCGCGGAGAGGAATTCGTCCTTGAAATAGGCCTGGCGGCGGCCGATGCAGGCGAGCGTCGCGGTCGATTGCAGCACGCTGCGGTCGCCCATCTGCGTCGAGTAATTGGACTCGATGCCCCAGATCGAGGCGATGATGGTGCGGTCGACACCGGTGGCCTTCTCAGTCGCGTCGAACTGCGCCTTGTATTTGGCGAGGACCTCGCGGCCCTTGGCGAGGCGGTTGTCGTTCACCAGGATGTCGAGATAGTCCCAGATCGACTTGGTGAATTCCGGCTGCGAGTCCATGAGGTCCATGATGCGCAGGTCGGGCGAGAGTCCGGCGGTGAAGCGCTGAAAGTTCTCCTGCGTGACGCCGCGCCGTGCAGCATCGGGCCACATCGCAGCGACGCAATTGTTGAAGTTGCCGGCAGCCTCGCGGATCGCGGCGGCCGTCATCAAGGGATGGCCGGAGGCGCCGTCCTCGCCGCTCCAGGGCAATGCTCCCGTCGGCGCGCCGCTCGGGCCAGGTGTGGGTTGCGCCGGTGCCGGGTTCGATCCCGAGAAGATGCCGCCGAACAGGTTCGACAGGCCGTTCTGTGCCTGCGCTTGCGCGCCGGCCGGCAGCAGCAAAGCGGCCGCAACGACTGCGCCGCCAGCCCGTCTCGCCAGTCCTGCCATTGATTGCATCATATCCCACCCGTCGGCCTGAAAACCCGCCACAGGAGGCCTGGTTAGCGTTGCCAATAGCTTAACAAAGGTGAAATTTTGGTGACGGCCTTTTTCTTAACTCTGTCTGGGCGAGGCCCCACATCCGCCTTTGTTGGCGGCTGCAAACAGGCTAGCAAGAATGCCATTGCTCCCGTCCCATGTGCCCCAAGGTATTCGATCGATCCCATGAAGATTCGCAAAGCTGTATTCCCCGTCGCCGGCCTCGGCACCCGCGTTCTGCCTGCCACCAAGGCAATGCCGAAGGAAATGCTGACCATCGTCGACAAGCCCCTGATCCAGTACGTCTATGACGAGGCGAAGGAAGCCGGCATCGAGCACTTCGTCTTCGTCACCGGCCGCAACAAGGCTGTCATCGAGGATCATTTCGACCGGATGTTCGAGCTCGACGCGACGCTGGCCGCACGCGGCAAAAAAGCCGAGCAGGACATCCTGGCGCAGAACCAGCCGGAAGCCGGCGCGGTCAGCTTCACCCGGCAGCAGGCGCCGCTCGGCCTCGGCCACGCGGTCTGGTGCGCGCGCGACATCGTCGGCAACGAGCCGTTCGCCGTGGTGCTGCCGGACGAGCTCGTGCTCAATACGCCGGGCTGCCTGAAGCAGATGATCGAGATGGCGTCCTCGCTCGGCGAAAAATCCAATCTGGTCGCGGTCGAGGCGGTGCCCGATCATCTGACCCACCAATACGGCATCTGCGGCGTCGGCAAGCGCAACGGCAAAATGTTCGAGGTCGACGGCATGGTCGAGAAGCCGGCCAAGGGCACGGCGCCCTCCAACCTCTCGATCACCGGTCGCTACATCCTGCAGCCGGAGATCTTCAAGATCCTGGAGACCCAGGAGCGCGGCGCCGGCGGCGAGATCCAGCTCACCGACGCCATGATCGGGCTTGCCAAGACGCAGAAATTCTACGGCGTCGAGTTCGAGGGCGAGCGCCATGATTGCGGCTCCAAGCCCGGCTTCCTGCGCGCCAACATCGCCTACGGCTTGAAGCGCCCGGAATTGCGCGACGGCCTGATCGCCGAGATGAAGAAATATTTGGGGCAGTAGTTCCCGGCGTCATTGCGAGGAGCGAAGCGACGAAGCAATCCAGTGATGTATCCGCGGAGAGATACTGGATTGCTTCGCTTCGCTCGCAATGACTGCGAGAGAACAGCGCCTCACGCCACCAGCGACAGCTGCGGCAGGCTCGCCACCACCGACTGGTTGCGCCCGCCGGCCTTGGCGGCGTAGAGCGCCTTGTCGGCGGCGGCAACCAGCAGCGCCCAGTCCATGCCGGCGGCGGGGACGAGGCTGGCGATGCCGCAGGACACCGTCGACATCGCCTGATCGTCGGACCAGCCCTGCACCTTGAGGCGGATCGTCTCCGCCACCTTGAAGGCATCGGCGGCCGAGGTGTTCGGCAGCAGCACGGCGAATTCCTCGCCGCCATAGCGCGCCGCGCAGTCGCCGGCGCGGCTCACCGAATCGGAAATGCAGATGGCGATGCCGACCAGCACCTGGTCGCCGGCCTGATGGCCGAAGGTGTCGTTGTAGGCCTTGAAATGATCGGCATCGATCATGAGCAGCGCGATCGGCGCCTTCTGGCGCATGGCGCGCCGCCATTCGACGTCGATGACGGAATCGAACTTGCGGCGGTTCTTCAGGCCCGTGAGCGCGTCCGTCGTCGCCAACTCCTCGAGCTTGCGCTCGGCCTCGGCGCGCCGGCCGATTTCGCGCGCGAGCACGAGCGTCGATCCCAGCACGAACAGTGCGAGCGCCAGCACCACGGCGCCGATGCGGATCGCCTCCTTCTGCCAGAGCGCGAACACCGCGGCCAAAGGCTTGCCGGCGACCACGAACAGCGGACCATTGTTCTTGCTGCGGACATAGAGTCGCGGCGTCGGATCGACCGGGCCCTGTCCCGAATAGGAGGCGCCGACCCTGAGATTGTCGGCCTTCCAGTTCTGGCGGTCGTTCAGGTTCGTGCCGATGACGTCGAGATCGAATGGCCGCCGCATGATGATGGTGCGGTCGCGCTTGAGCACGGTGATGGTGTCGTCGGGGTCGAGGTTGAGCCGATCGAACAATTCGTGGAAATAGCTGAAGCGGATCGAGCCGGCGACGACGCCCATGAAGCCGCCGTCCGCGTCGCTGATGCGCCGGCTCAGCACGATCGAGTAGGCGCCGCGAAACAGCATGGGACGGCTGATGAACAGCTCCGCGCCGGGATTGTCCCGGTGAACCCTGAAATAGTCTTCCTCGCTGCGGTCCTCCGGCAGCGGATCGAGCGTGGAGGCGTCGATGGTCAGCCGGCCCTCGGCGTCGAACACCTGGATGGCGCCGAAATGCCTGGCGGTGGTTGCGTGGTCGAACAGGATCAGGTGACGAATCGGCTTCGAGACCGTCGCCAGCTCGGGCAGCAGCATGTTGCTGGCGACCGCCTTCAGCGACAAATCGTAGATCTCGACGTTGCGGCTGACGTCGGACTCGATCGTGGTCGCAAGGTTTTCCAGCGTCTGGCGGGCGAGCGCCTCCTCGCCGCGGCGCATGTCGAGCATGACGTTGACGCAAATGGCGGAAAAGCCGATCACCGTCACCACGGACGAGATGATCAGCAGCTTCGCCGAAATCCGCCACGGCCGGCGGGCCGCAACGTCGCGCCATCCAGAGAACATTGTTCGCTCCTGTCCATAGTGGATGCGCCCGAAAGCTTGCGTAGTGTTTAAGCCGCGACGGCGCTGCTGCAATGAGTTAAGAATCGGTTTATGCGGCTGACGGTTTTGAGCAGACCTGATCTTCGGCCCCGGACGAGAGGACGAGTGTGAACGACTACGATGCGTTGCGCGATTATCTGCTGCGGCAGAAGCAGGAGGAGCTCGTGCTGAGCTTCGAGCAGATCGAGGAGATCATCGGCGCGGCGCTGCCGCGCGCGGCCCAGCGTGCCTCATGGTGGGACAGCCTGCGCAGCCCCGACATCCAGATGCCGCAACGCGAAGCCTGCCTCGCCGCCGGCTTCGTGGCAACGCGCATGCCGGACGGCCAGAGCGTAAGGTTCAGGAAGCAGAAGAACGAGCGGCGGCGATAGTATCGTAGGGCACGCCGTCCACCCTCCACTGGAGGGGGAGGGTCGGCTCGCGATCGAGCGAAGCGAGATTGCGAGCCGGGGTGGGGTGACAGTCTCTCGACTGATGCGGTGCCCGAGTGGAGAGATCACCCCACCCCGCTCGCGCTGCGCGCGATCGACCCTCTCCCTCCAGGGGAGGGTAAGAGAGCAATCAGCTCGCCGCTTCCAGCCGCACTTCCGTAAGCAGCCGCATCGCCGCGTCCGCGTCCATCGGCTCGCCGAAGGCAAAGCCTTGCGCGTATTCGCAGCCCATCTGGTAGAGCTCGACGGCGTCCGAATCCGTCTCGGCGCCTTCGGCGACGACGTCCATGCCGAGATCGTGCGCGAGCGCGATGATCGACTTCAGGATCACGGGGCGGGTGCCGCGGCTGGTGGTGCGCACGAAGGACTGGTCGATCTTGATGGTGTCGAACGGGAAGCGCTGCAGATAGGCCAGCGAGGAATGGCCGGTGCCGAAATCGTCGAGCGACAGCCCGGTGCCGAGCTCGCGGATCCGGGTCAGCATCTGGGCTGCGTGCTCCGGATTCTCCATCACCAGCGATTCCGTCAGCTCGAGCTTGAGCGTGCCGCGCGCCACCGAGGAGCGCGACAGCACGGTGCGGATGTCGTGGATCAAATCGTGGCGCAGCAGCTGCCGTGACGAGACGTTGACGGAGGCGAAGATCGGCTCGCGCGAGCGCATCGCGCGTTGCCACACCGAAAGCTGCTTGGCGGTCTGGTCGAGCACGAACATGCCGAGGTCGACGATCAGGCCGGTCTCTTCCGCAATCGAGATGAACTCCGAGGGCGCCATGCGTCCGAGCTTCGGATGATCCCAGCGCGCCAGCGCCTCGAAGCCGGCGACGGATCGATCCTCCAGCCGCACGATCGGCTGGTACAGGATCGTGATCTCCTGGCGCTCGATGGCGCGGCGCAATTCGCTCTCCAGCGTCAGGCGGTCGGTCTTCCGCGCGCGCATCGCCGGCTTGTAGACGTCGATGCGGTCGCCGCCGATGCGCTTGGAATGATACATCGCCAGCTCGGCATCCTTGATGATCTCGTCCGTGAGCTGGGTTTGCGGATCGGACAGCGCGAGGCCGATCGACGCGGTGAGGAAGATCTCGCGGTCGTTGAAGGCGATCGGCGCGCGGATGGTTTTGCGGATCGTCTCGGCAAAAGCGGTGATGCGCGCCGGGTCCTGCTCCGAGAGCAAGATCAGGCCGAACTGATCGCCGGCCATCCGGGCCAGCGTGTCCTGCGGCTTCAGGATGCGGGTGAGGCGGCGCGCCAAAGTGAGCAGGATGGAATCGCCGACCGCAATCCCGACGGAATCGTTGACCTGCTTGAAGCGGTCGAGGTCGATCACCATCAGCGTCGGCCGCAGCGTCGGCATGGTCTTGGCGAAATGCGCGACCGCACCGAGCCGGTCCATGAACAGCTTGCGGTTGGGCAGGCCGGTGAGATTGTCATGCACGGAATCGTGCAGCAGGCGTTCCTCGGCATTGCGCAGCTCGGTGACGTCGGTGAGCGTGCCGACCACGCGCGAGACCTCGCCGTCCGAGCCGACCACCGGGCGCGCTTTCAGCGCGAACCACATGAAGTGGCCGTCCGGGGTGCGCAGGCGGAAATCCTGCACCAGACGGCCACGGCGCTGGTCGAGCACGCTGTCGAGCGCGGCGCGGAAACGGTCCTGGTCGAGCGGGTGCAGCACCTCGAGCCAGGAGGCGGCGGGCCCTTCCAGCGTGCCCCGCTTCAGTCCCAGCAGGGCTTCGGTCTCGGGGCTCGTAAACACCTTGTCGGCCGAGACGTCCCAGTCCCAGATCAGGTCGCCGGAGCCGGCCAGCGCCAGGGCGCGCCGCTCGATGTCGGAGACGACGCCGGTGCTGGCACCGCCGCCGGCAAAGGCGTGCTGCATCACCGTGAAGCCGATCAGCATCACGATCAGCACGAGGCCGCCGAGCAGGGCAGGGCCGACGATGTCGTTGGTGACGGAGCCCGCGACCGTCATGCCGGCCGCCACCACCCAGACCACCAGGAGGAACCAGGTCGGGATCAAGAGCACGGCGCGGTCGAAGCCGTGGGTGGAGAGATAGACGATCAGCGCGAAGCCGGCGAAGGCGATCAGCACCAGCGAGATGCGCGCAATGCCGGAGGCCACTGCCGGATCGAACAGGGCGAGCGCCACCAGCGAGCCGAGGAACGCAAGCCAGCCCACCGTGATGTGCGAATAGCGCACGTGCCAGCGGCTGAGATTGAGATAGGCGAACAGGAACACCAAGAGCGTCGCCGCCAGGATCGCCTCACCCGCCGCGCGCCAGATGCGCTCGGCGTTGTTCGACATGTCGAGCACCTTGCCCCAGAAGCCGAAATCGACGCCGATATAGACCAGCACCGCCCAGGCCAGCGCTGCCGCGGCCGGGAACATGATGCTGCCCTTCACCACGAACAGGATGGTCAGCACCAGGGCGAGCAAGCCGGAGATGCCGATCACGATGCCCTGGTACAGCGTGAACGAGTTGACCTTGTCCTTGTAGGCTTCCGGCTCCCACAGATAGAGCTGCGGCAGCTTGTCGGTGCGCAGCTCCGCGACGAAGGTGACGACGGCGCCGGGGTCGAGCGTGATGCGGAACACGTCCGCGGTGGCGCTTTCCTGCCGTTCCGGCCGGTCGCCGATCGAGGGCGTGATGGTCGCGATGCGCGACAGGCCGAGGTCGGGCCACAGCAATCCCGAAGAGACGATGCGGTAATGCGGGGCGACGATCAGGCGGTCGAGCTGGTCGTCGGTGTTGTTGGCGAGCGCGAACACCACCCAGTTCTGGCCGCCCTCGCGGGCGCGCACCTCGATGCGGCGGACGATGCCGTCGGTGCCGGGCGCGGTGGAAACCTGGATGCGATCGGCATCGCTGCGCTGATGCTCGAGCACGCTGGTGAGGTCGATCGCGGGCGCGTCGCCACGGACGCTGACGGCGTCGAGCGCGCGCGCGGGATACGCGGCGACGAGAATCATGAGGCCCAGCGCGATGGGCGCGAGGCACCTGATCAGACGCAAGGTCAGTTCTCCGCGTTCGACGCAAACTCGTCAGTGCAAGGCGAATCTAGAAGGCGATTTCAGACCGAACCGATGTGGTTCGGTGCGTCGCGATAGATGCCACGAAAGCGAGGAAAATCAAAGGGTTTCCGGCTTGCCCTGTCGGCCGGCGGCCTAGGCCTCCAACACAATTTTGCCAATATGTGCGCTCGTTTCCATGCGCCGGTGGGCGTCTGCGGCCTTTTCCAGCGGGAAAGTGCTGTCCATCACCGGCTTGATGCGGCCTTCGCGCAAAAGCGGCATCACTTTCTGCTCGATCGCGGCCACCATCGCGGCCTTGTCCGCATTACTACGGGGGCGCAAGGTCGAGCCGGTATGGGTCAGGCGCTTGACCATGACCTTGGCGATGTTGACGCTGACCTTGGGGCCGTTGAGGGTCGCGATCTGGACGATGCGCCCGTCGACCGCGGCGGCATCATAGTTGCGGTCGACATAGTCACCGGCGACCATGTCGAGGATCAGGTTGACGCCGACGTTGTTGGTCTCCGCCTTGATCACGGCGACGAAGTCTTCGCTCTTGTAGTTGATGGCGCGGTCGGCACCCAGCTTGAGGCAGGCATCGATCTTGTCCTGCGATCCCACGGTGACGAACACTTTTGCACCGAAGGCTTTCGCAAGCTGGATCGCCATGGTGCCGATGCCGGAGGAGCCGCCATGGATCAGCAGCGTCTCGCCGGCCTTGAGGCCGCCGCGCTCGAACACGTTGTGCCAGACCGTCATCAGGGTTTCCGGCAGAGCGCCGGCTTCCTTGATCGACAGCGCCGGCGGCACGCTCATCGCCTGGGCATCCTGCGCGATGCAGTACTGCGCATAGCCGCCGCCGGCGACGAGCGACATCACCTTGTCGCCGACCTTGTGCCGCTTGGCATTGCTGCCGACCGCGACGACTTCGCCCGCGATCTCGAGGCCGGGCAGGTCGCTGGCGCCGGGCGGCGGCGGATAGGCGCCGGAGCGCTGCGCCACGTCGGGCCGGTTGACGCCGGCTGCCATCACCTTGACCAGGATCTCGTCGGGACCGGGCTGCGGAACGCTGCGTTGCTCCGGCACCAGCACTTCCGGCCCGCCGGGCTTGGAGATGGCGACCACGGTCATTTGCGCGGGCAGCTTGTCCATGATGTGTCCTTGAGCAAAGGTGCGGGAGGAAACGAGGCCCTTGCTTAGCCAGCGCGGTGCAGGCTGGCAACCGCCTTAGGCCATGTGGTCCGGTCCGCGGACGAGAGGAGGAACGACGATGCCGATGGAAGACGACGACCGCCCGCGCAAGAAGATCAGCCATGAGATTGGACAGGACCTCTCACTCTTGTCAGTGGAGGAACTGACCGAGCGTGTCGCGCTGCTCAAGACCGAGATCGCAAGACTGGAGGAAGCCGCCACCAAGAAGCGCGCCTCGCGCGATGCGGCGAACAGCATTTTCAAGTCGTAGTGGTCACCACAGAACCGACTGTCGTCCCGGACGCGTGGGCCGAACTTTCTCCGCCTCGTCATTCCGGGGCGGCGCGTCAGCGCCGAGCCCGGAATCCATAGCCACAGGCCGTTGATACGGGCACGCTGATCGTGGCCGGCTACTCCATCCGCCTGTGGTTATGGATTCTCAGATGCGCAATTGCGCATCGTAGCTCGCGACGTCGTCGCGCCCCGGAATGACGGCTGAGGATTGTTCCGCACTTCATTCGGCCACTGGCCGACATGGCTAACGAAATCCCAAAAAATTAGCTCGTTTACTTCGGATTAAGCTTTCGGGTTTATGACTGGAACTGTCCTCGTTTGGACACCGAGTGGCTCCTGTCCACTCTGTTTGACGCCTCCCTGTTATCAACTTTCAAAGCCGCCGGTCTCCGGCGGCTCTTTTTTTGCTTCCGCTCCCGCTATCTAGCATCCCCGTCCGGTTGCATTCCGAAGGATTGACCCGCGGAAACCATATCCGCGCTTGTCACTGGACTCCGCGTCCCGCCCGCGCAATGATTTGTTCATCATAAGCCGGCCCAAAGCCGGGCAGTCAAACAGTTGCGTAAGAGGCGTTAACCATGGAACGTTTGCAGGCCGAAGGCGCTCTCGTTCAGCTCAGCGAGCGATTCACCAATTCTGCGGCGTTCGGCAGCCTGTTCCGGGAGGGCATGGACCTCGTCGAGGAGACCGCCGCCTATCTCGACGGCGCTGGCCGCGTCGAGGCCAAGGCCCTCGACCGCGCCGTCAGCCTCACCTATGCGACCGAGAGCATGCGCCTCACCACGCGCCTGATGCAGCTCGCCTCCTGGCTGCTGCTGCACCGCGCGGTGAAGGAAGGCGAGATGACGCTGAGCCAGGCCAACCGTGAGAAGACCAAGGTCAAGCTCACCGCCGCCGATCCCGGCCCGGCCGACACCATCGAGAAGTTGCCCGCACAGCTTCAGGACCTGATCCATCGCTCGATGAGCCTGCAGACCCGTGTCCGCCGCCTCGACAGCACGATCCATACCCCGCCGGCCGAGCAGGCCGCGATCGGCAATCCGTTGGTGCCGCATCTCAACGCGCTGAAGGCCGCGTTCGAGCGGTAGGTCTCACCGGTGCCGTAGGGTGGGCAAAGGCGCAAAGCGCCGTGCCCACCATCTCTCTCTCTCTCTCTCTCTCTCTCTCTTTTGGGATCACAATAGAGGTCGTGGGCACGCTTCGCTTTGCCCACCCTGCGAGTCCTCAGCCTTGGCCGACGACCGGCCCCAAAACAAAAACGCCCCCGGTCTCCCGGGGGCGTTTTCATGTCCAGCCTTGCGGCCGGCTCAATCCTTCTTGAGGAAGCCCGAAAACTTCTTCTGGAAGCGCGAGACGCGGCCGCCGCGGTCCATGATCTGGGCGGAGCCGCCGGTCCAGGCCGGGTGCGACTTCGGGTCGATGTCGAGGTTCAGCGTGTCGCCTTCCTTGCCCCAGGTGGAGCGGGTCAGGTACTCGGTTCCGTCGGTCATGACGACCTTAATCGTATGATAATTCGGATGAATTTCGGCTTTCATGGCAATTCCTCGGCGCTCCGGCGCCTTCTTGGGTGGCTCGCGAATGACGGATTTGGGCGGCTCTATACCTCACGAAACCCGGCAAAACAAGCCATGCTGCCGCGGTGAACCGGGGGTTTGCCCTAAGGGACTTCCCGGATTTGCCACTACTGATGCACCGGCCTATTGGGAGCAAACGAATGCAATGGGTCGGATCTCATGAGCGCAGTGGAACGGCTTGATGACCAATATGTCGATCAGCCCGCAATGAACGCCGCGGACACCCCCTCGATCGAGGCCGAGCTGATCGAAGCGCCGGCCAAGGGCCGCGCCAAGCTGCGGCCGCTGCTGGCGCTCGCGCCCTATGTGATCCGCTATCGCGGCCGCGCGGCGCTGGCCTTCGTCGCGCTCACGATCGCCGCGCTGACGACGCTGCTGGTGCCGGTCGCGGTGCGCAGGATGATCGATTTCGGCCTGACGCCCGAGGGCATCGAGCTGATCAACAGCTACTTCTCGGTCATGCTCGCGGTCGTTGCCGTGCTCGCGATCGCCAGTGCCGCGCGCTACTACCTCGTGATGACGATCGGCGAACGCATCGTCGCCGACCTCCGGCGCGACGTCTTCGCCCATCTGCTGTCGCTCTCCCCCGCCTTCTTCGATTCCGCGCGCAGCGGCGAACTGATCTCGCGCCTCACCGCCGACACCACCCAGCTGAAATCGGCCGTCGGTGCCTCCGTCTCGATCGCGCTGCGCAACCTTATGATGTTCCTGGGCGCGACGGCGATGATGGTGATCACGAGCCCGAAGCTCTCCGGCTTCGTGCTGCTCGCCATTCCCCTGATCGTGCTGCCGCTGGTGGCGTTCGGCCGCTGGGTGCGGCGCCTGTCGCGCAACGCGCAGGACACGCTCGCCGATGCCTCCGCCTATGCGGGCGAATTGGTCGGCGCGATCCGCACCGTGCAGGCCTATACCAGCGAGCAATTTGCCGAGAAGCGTTTCGGCGGCGAGGTCGAGCAGGCCTATGAAGCCGCGCGCACCTCGACCCAGGCCCGCGCCGTGCTGACGGCGATCATCATCTTCATCGTGTTCGCAAGCGTGGTCGCCATCCTCTGGATCGGCTCGCATGACGTGCTCACCGGCGCGATCACGCCGGGCCGGCTCGGCCAGTTCGTGCTGTATGCGGTGTTTGCCGCAGCCGGCCTCGGCCAGCTCAGCGAGGTCTGGGGCGAGGTCTCGGCCGCATCGGGCGCAGCCGAGCGCCTGTTCGAGATCCTCCACGTCCAGCCCGAGATCGCCGCGCCTGCGGCGCCGCTTGCGCTGCCGGTGCCGGCGCGCGGCGAGGTCGGCTTCGATCGGGTCAGCTTCGCCTATCCGGCACGGTCCGACGTCAAGGTGCTCGACGCGGTGTCGTTCACCGTGCGCCCCGGCGAGAAGGTCGCGATCGTCGGTCCCTCCGGCGCCGGCAAGAGCACCATCTTTCATCTGCTGCTGCGCTTCTACGATCCGCGCAGCGGGTCGATCTCGCTCGACGGCGTGCCGGTCAAGTCCGCCGACCCCGGGGATTTCCGCGCGCGCATCGCACTGGTGCCGCAGGAATCGGTGGTGTTCGCCGCGAGCGCCCGCGAGAACATCCGCTTCGGCCGGCCCGATGCGACCGATGCCGAGGTCGAGCGCGCCGCCGAGCTCGCCCATGCCGCCGAATTCATCCGCCGCCTGCCCGAAGGTTTCGAGACGGCGCTCGGCGAGCGCGGCGTGACGCTCTCCGGTGGTCAGCGCCAGCGCATCGCGATCGCGCGCGCCATCCTGCGCGACGCGCCGCTGTTGCTGCTGGACGAAGCCACCTCCGCGCTCGACGCCGAAAGCGAGACGCTGGTGCAGACCGCGCTGGAAGAGCTGATGCGCCACCGCACCACGCTGGTGATCGCCCATCGCCTCGCCACGGTGCTCTCCTGCGACCGCATCCTGGTGATGGACCAGGGCCGGATCGTCGAGCAGGGCACGCATGCCGAGCTCGTGGCCGCGAACGGGCTCTATGCCCGGCTGGCGAGGCTGCAGTTCGAGGGGGCGTGAGGCGCCTCAACGCAGCCGCACTTGCGACAGTGAGAGTATTGCAAGCGCGTTCTACAATCTCGTCATTGCGAGCGCAGCGAAGCAATCCAGACTGTTTCCGCGGAAAGACTCTGGATTGCTTCGTCGCAAGAGCTCCTCGCAATGACGTGTGGAGGGAGCTTCGCACCTTACCGGCACTTCGGCGACAGCGCCGGCACGTTCGGCCAGGGCCAGTTCTTCCAGCTGCCGTCTGCTTCGACGCAGGCTGATCCCTCAGGGCTGTTCGTCTGCGCAGGGGCGCTCGATGTCGCAAAGCGCTGGTCGACATAGGTCGTCGACACATAGCCGGCGACGATGACGCCCAGCATCACCGAGGACCCCTTGGCCAGCTCGCTCAGCTTCATCGATCGTCTCCATCGGCCATGCCTTGAGACAACGAATAACCGGCGCCTTGGGATCCCCGATGTGACAGGCCTCACGCCCGCCACACCATCTTCAACACCGGCCGGCCCGAGGTCGGGTTCACGTCGTCGCCGGCATGGGCAAAGCCATTGCGCTCGTAGAAGCGGATGGCGCGGGCATTGTCCTTGTTGACGAGCAGCGTGACGCCAGACGGTGACAGGTGCTTGGCCTCGTCCACCAGCAGCCGTGCCGCATCCGAGCCCCAATGCGCGGGATCGACCACGAGCTGGTCGAGATAGCCGTCGCCGTCGATGGTGACGAAACCGATCAGCGCGCCGTCCTGTTCCGCCACCACGATTTGGGCCTTCGGCACCAGATCCTTGCACCAGCGCTCGCGCCACCAGTCCAGCCGCGCCGCGAAGTCGATCTGCGGATAGGCCTGCTGCCAGGTGCGATGCCAGAGATCGATCGCGGCGGCCTCGTCGAAGGCCGCGTAGGGGCGGAGGTGGAGCGCGCTCACTACCGCTCCGTCAGTTTCAGTTCGATGCGGCGGTTGCGCTTGTAGGCCTCTTCCGTGTTGCCGGTATCGAGCGGCTGGAACTCGCCGAAGCCGGCGGCGACGAGGCGCTGGGCGGGCACGCCGAGCGAGACCAGATATTGCACCACCGAGATCGAGCGCGCCGCGGACAGATCCCAGTTCGACTTGAAGTTCGGACCGTTGACGGGGCGCACGTCGGTATGGCCGTCGACGCGCAGCACCCAGGGAATGTCGCTCGGGATCTTCTTGTCGAGCTCGATCAGCGCGGCCGCCAGGGTGTCGAGCTCGGCGCGGCCCTCGGGCAGCAGCACCGCCTGGCCGGTGTCGAAGAACACTTCGGACTGGAACACGAAGCGGTCGCCGACGATGCGGATGTCGGGGCGGTTGCCGAGGATGGCGCGCAGCCGGCCGAAGAATTCCGAGCGGTAGCGCGACAATTCCTGCACGCGCTGCGCCAGGGCGACGTTCAGGCGAGAGCCCAGGTCGGCGATGCGGTTCTGCGATTCCTTGTCGCGCTTCTCGGATGCATCGAGCGCCTCTTCCAGCGCCGCCAATTGCCGGCGCAGCGCGCTGATCTGCTGGTTCAACACCTCGATCTGCGCCAGCGCCCGCGCCGAGACCGCCTTCTCGGAATCCAGCGCCTTGCCGAGCTCGGCGGTCTTGCCTTGCGCGTCGTTGCCGGCGGCGGCGAGACCGTCATAGAGCCCCTTGATGCGGTCGCGCTCGGTCTCGGCCGAGGCGAGCCCGGCCTTCAATTGCGAGACCTGGTCGTCGAGCGTGAGCTTGCCGAGCTTCTCCAGCGACAACAGCTCGTTGAGCTGGGCGATCTTGGCGTTGAGCTGCTCCAGCGCCTTGTCCTTGCCGGTGACCTCCTGCGACAGGAAGAACTGCACGACGAGGAACACCGACAGCAGGAAGACGATGGACAGCACCAGCGTCGACAGCGCATCGACGAAGCCGGGCCAGTAATTGAAGGCGCCTTCGCTGCGGCGGCCGCGCGCTAGAGCCATTAACGTCTCCGTTTCTTTCGTGTCCCGGACGCGATGCAGCGTGCAACGCTGCTTCGCAGAGCCGGGACCCAGATTCACTCGTCAAATGGGCCCCGGCTCAGCAGCGCATCACTGCGTGCTGCGCTGCGTCCGGGGCACGATGGTTCAGCCAGCCCTCAACTCTTCTCGGGCTGGCGCGCGATCCGCTCCAACAGGCGGCGGATCTCGCGGTTCTGCTCGCCCTGGCCGTCGGCCCATTCGCGGATCATCTGCTGCTCGGTGCGCATGTGCGAGACCAGCGCCTGGATCGCTTCGGCAAGGCTCGCCATCGCCGCCGTGGTGCCGCGGCCGGCGCTGCCTTCCTCGAACACGGAACGCAGGCGTTCGACCGCGGCCTGAAGCTCCCCGCTGGCGACACCGCCGCCGGAGGCGGCGGCGGGCACCTCGCCATTGCCGTATTCGCGCACGGTGGTGGCGAGCCAGTCTTCGAGGTCGGTGTAGAAGCGGTTCTGCGCCTGGCTCGATTGCAGATCGAGGAAGCCGAGGATCAGCGAGCCGGCGAGGCCGAACAGCGAGCTGGAGAACGAGATGCCCATGCCGCCGAGCGGGGCGGCGAGGCCCTCCTTCAGCGTGTCGAACAGCGCCCCGGAATCGCCCCCCACCTTGAGCCCGTCGATCACCTTGCCGACCGAGCCGACCGTCTCGATCAGGCCCCAGAAGGTGCCGAGCAGGCCGAGGAACACCAGCAGGCCGGTCATGTAGCGGGAGATGTCGCGGGCCTCGTCCAGGCGGGTCGCGATCGAATCGAGCAGGTGCCGCATGGTGGTCTGGGTGATGGTCATCCGCCCCGAGCGCTCCCCGCCCAGGATCGCCGCCATCGGCGCCAGCAGCTTGGGGTGACGGGACGGCGCCAGGCCGGGATCGGCGACGCGGAAATTGTTGACCCAGGAGACCTCGGGATAGAGCCGGATGACCTGGCGGAAGGCCAGGATGATGCCGATGAACAGCACGCCGCCGATCAGGGCATTGAGCCCGGGATTGGCGAAGAAGGCCTGGATGATCTGCTTGTAGAGCACCACGCCCACCAGCGTGCACAGCACCAGGAAGACCAGCATCCGCACCAGGAAGACGCTGGGCGAGGACAGTTTCGTGTACTCGATGTCCATGGTTGATCGGGAAGTGCCAGACCGCATGCCAGTATCATCCGTTACGTAAGCTTGCTTGCGGCGCGCACTATGGCACAGCGCCGGCCCAAAAAAAGCGCCGGATGCGCCGATTTCGGGGACAGCTCGGGGAACCCGGACCGGAAGCGGCGCTTTGATAAGCAGGTCTCTGCAGAATTTCGCCATTCGGGGGGCGCATGAGCGTCGTTTCCGCGATCATCGGGACTGCCGAGCGTGTGCCGCTGCCGGACGTGGTGATCCGCGCCGCGATCCAGCGCCTGTGCTCCCGCATGGCGACGCGCCTGTCCGCCCTGGGCGCCGGCGACGATGCCGCCTTTGCCGGCCGGATGATGCTGCGGCCGATCGCCGAGAGCGCAGGTGCCGGGCATGACCAGGTGCCTGCCGCCTTCTTCGCCGATTTGCTCGGTCCCAACCGTAAATTCTCCTCCTGCTTCTACAAGACCGACGCGACCACCTTGCGGGAGGCGGAGGAGGAGGCGCTGCGCCAGACCGTCGAGCATGCCGGCCTGGCCGACGGCCAGGCCATCCTCGAGCTCGGCTGCGGCTGGGGCTCGCTGTCCCTGTGGATGGCGCGGCAGTTTCCGCACGCCAGGGTGACGGCGGTCGCGACCTCACAGGCGCAACGCGCCTATGTCGAGGAGGAGGCGCGGCTGCGCGGATTGCTCAATCTGCGCGTGGTCACGGCCGACATGAACGTGTTCGCGCCCGAGGGGCAGTTCGACCGCATCGTCTCGGTCGAGATGTTCGAGCAGATGCACAACTGGCGCAAGCTGATGACGCGCGCGCGGTCATGGCTCACGCCGGAGGGGCGGTTCTTCATGCACGTCGTCACCCACCGTTCCGGCTCGCATCTGCTTGACCCCGCCGATCGCGACGACTGGATCGCGCAGCATCTCTATACAAGCGGGTTGATGCCGAGCCATCACCTGGTCAGGCAGTTCGACGATATCTTCGCGGTCGAGAAGGAATGGTGCTGGAGCGGGACGCATTACCAGCGCACCGCCAACGACTGGCTCGCCAATTTCGATGCGCATCGCGAGGCCATCGAGGCCGCCTTGCGCAGGGTCTATGGCGAGGAGGCCGCTCTCTGGATCCGTCGCTGGCGCTGGTTCCTGCTCGCGACCTCGGGCCTGTTCGGCTACGCCGATGGAACCGAATGGGGCGTCAGCCACTACCGGATGAAGGCCGCCGAGTAATTGCGATGTTCCGTCGCAGCACGCGCCGGTGGACCCCGACTCACAATCAAGTGACACCGTAAAAGCCTTCTGATCTCAGCAGCATAAGCTGTGTGACAATGAGCCGCCCGCGCCATGCGTTGCATCGCAGCAGATGCATTCTATTTTGGCGGCATCAGCCGCGTGTAAAAGATCCAGAACGGGCCACGCGCGAGCACGATCAGTTTCAACAATATCGGGGCACCCCACTTCATGTCCGGACTTCGCGCGCGATCGGCATGCGTTGCAATGATGCTCGCGGCCCTTGCGCCGCTTCTGGCAGGCTGCGACGAATCCAGCTCCGCGGTGTCCGCCGCCCAGCCGCCCGCTCCTGACGTCAGCATCGTCGTCGTCAAGCCGCAGGCGCGCGCCGTGGTGCGCGAGCTGCCGGGCCGGATCGCGCCGACGCGGGTCTCCGACGTGCGGCCGCGCGTGTCCGGCATCGTGGTCGAGCGCCTGTTCCGCCAGGGCAGCGAGGTGAAGGCCGGCGATCCGCTCTACCGCATCGATCCGCGCCCGTTCGAGGTCGAGGTGATGGCGAATGAGGCCGCGCTGGCCAAGTCCGAAGCCGCATTGATGCAGGCCAGGCAACAGGCGCATCGTATCGCCACCCTGACCAGGGATCGCGCCGCCCCCGAAGCCGAGAACGAGAAGGCGATCGCGGCCGAACGCCAGGCCCATGCCGAGGTCGAGGGCCGCAAGGCCGAGCTCGCGCGGGCCAAGCTCAATCTCGACTATGCCACCGTTCGCGCGCCGATCGACGGCGTGGTCGGTGCGGCCCTCGTCAGCGAGGGCGCGCTCGCCGTGCAGAACGAGACCAATCTCGCCACCATCCAGCAGCTCGATCCGATCTATGCCGACTTCACCCAGTCGGTGACTGAGCTCAACCAGCTCCGCCGTGCCTTCGAGACCGGCGACCTGGAGCGCATCGCCGCCGATGCCGCCAAGGTGCGCCTCGTGCTCGACGACAACACCATCTATTCGCTCGACGGCAAGCTGCTGTTCTCCGACGCCAAGGTCGACGCCCACACCGGCCAGGTGACGTTGCGCGGCGAGTTCCGCAATCCCAAGCGCGAGCTGCTGCCGGGCATGTATGTGCGGGTCCGGATCGACCAGGGTCTCGATTCCGACGCGATCGCGGTGCCGCAGCAGGCGATCCAGCGCAACGGCGGCGGCGGCAGCGAGGTATTCGTGGTCAAGGACGACAACCACATCGCGGTGCAGCCGGTGCGCACCGGATCGGTGCAGGACGGCCTCTGGTTCGTCACCGAAGGCCTGAAGGCCGGCGACAAGGTCGTGGTCGAAGGCTTCCAGAAATTCGCGGCCGGCGACAAGGTCCAGCCGCAATCCTGGTCCGAGGCGGACGCGACCGCGGACAACCGGCACGCCCTTAAGCTCACGCGGTAACCGGGCGGCTTTGCAAGTGTCGTCCTCATCCTGAGGAGCCCGCTGGAAGCGGGCGTCTCGAAGGATGGCCGGGAAAGAGCCGGGCCTTCATGGTTCGAGACGCGCGTTCCGCGCTCCTCACCATGAGGATCTAACGAAACAACGAGGATAAACGGCCAATGCCGAGTTTCTTCATCGACAGGCCGATCTTCGCCTGGGTGGTTGCGCTGTTCATCTGCTTGATCGGTGCGATCGCGGTGCCGCTGCTGCCGATCGCGCAATATCCGATCATCGCGCCGCCTTCGATCTCGGTCTCGACCAGCTATCCCGGCGCCTCGCCTGAAAACCTCTACAACAGCGTCACGCGGCTGATCGAGGAGGAGCTCAACGGCGCAGCCAACATCCTCAACTTCGAATCGACCAGCGACTCGCTCGGCCAGGTCGAGATCATCGCCAACTTCCAGCCGGGCACCGATACCAGCGCCGCCTCGGTCGAGGTGCAGAACCGCATCAAGCGGGTCGAGGCGCGCCTGCCGCGCGCGGTGATGCAGCAGGGCATCCTGATCGAGGAAGCCTCCAGCGCGGTGCTGCAGATCATCACGCTGAACTCGACCGACGGCAGCCTGGATGAAGTCGGCCTCGGCGACTTCATGATCCGCAACGTGCTCGGCGAGATCCGCCGCATTCCCGGCGTCGGCCGCGCCACGCTCTATTCGACCGAGCGCAGTCTTCGTGTCTGGGTCGATCCCGCAAAACTCGTCGGCTACGGGCTGACCGCCGACGATGTCAACAAGGCCATCACCGCGCAGAACGCGCAGGTCGCCTCCGGCAGCATCGGCGCCGAACCGTCGACGTCGAACCAGCGCACCTCGGCGTTGGTGCTGGTCAAGGGCCAGCTGTCGTCGCCGGACGAGTTCGGCGCCATCATCCTGCGCGCCAATGCCGACGGCTCGACCGTGCGCCTGCGCGACGTCGCGCGCGTCGAGGTCGGCGGCCTCAGCTACCAGTTCAACACGCGCCTCGACGGCAAGCCGACCGCCGGTCTTTCGGTGCTGATGTCGCCGACCGGCAACGCGCTGGCCACCGCGAGCGCGGTCGAAGCCAAGATGAAGGAGCTGTCGCGCTTCTTCCCGGCCAACATCAGCTACGAGATCCCCTACAACATCACGCCCGTGGTCGAGGCCTCGATCAAGAAGGTGCTGTCGACGCTGGTCGAGGCCGTGGTGCTGGTGTTCGTGGTGATGTTCTTATTTCTCCAGAACATCCGTTACACCATCATTCCGACCATCGTGGTGCCGGTGGCGTTGCTCGGCGCGTGCTCCACGCTGCTGCTCGCCGGCTACTCCATCAACATGCTCTCGATGTTCGGCATGGTGCTCGCGGTCGGCATCCTCGTCGACGACGCCATCGTGGTGGTCGAGAACGTCGAGCGCATCATGGCCGAGGAGGGCCTGCCGCCGAAGGAAGCGACGCGCAAAGCCATGTCGCAGATCACCGGCGCCATCATCGGCATCACCCTGGTGCTGATGGCGGTGTTCGTGCCGATGGCGTTCTTCCCGGGCTCGGTCGGCATCATCTACCGCCAGTTCTCGGTCACCATGGTCGCCGCGATCGGCTTCTCCGCCTTCCTGGCGCTGTCGTTGACGCCGGCGCTGTGTGCGACCCTGCTCAAGCCCGTCGAGGCCGGCCACGGTCATGCGAAGAGAGGCGTGTTCGGCTGGTTCAACCGCATGCTCGAAGGCGGCAAGGAGCGCTATTCGCGCACCGTCGGCTTCTCGCTGAACCGCACCGGCCGCCTGATGCTGGTCTATGCCGCGCTGCTGGTCGGCCTGTCCTGGGCCTTCGTCAACCTGCCCGGCGGCTTCCTGCCGGTCGACGACCAGGGCTTCGTCACCACCGACGTGCAGACGCCGTCGGATTCGTCCTACGCCCGCACGGAAGCCGTGATCGAGAAGGTGGAGAAATATCTGGCGCAGCGGCCGGGCGTCGACAACGTCACCTTCCTCACCGGCTTCAGCTTCTCCGGCCAGGGCATGAACACCGCGCAGGCCTTCATCACGCTGAAGGACTGGTCGGAGCGCGGGCCTAAGGATTCCGCTGCTGCGATCGTCAACGACATCAACCGCGACCTGGGCTCGTCGATCCGCGACGCAAAGATCTCGGCGCTGCAGCCGCCGCCGATCGACAATCTCGGCAACTCCTCCGGCTTCTCGTTCCGCCTCCAGGACCGCGGCCAGAAGGGCTATCAGCAATTGATGCGCGCCGCCGACCAGCTGATCGCGGAGGCCAATGCCAGCCCGGTGCTGCAGAAGGTCTATATCGAGGGCCTGCCCGAGGCGGGCGTGGTCAATCTCATGATCGACCGCGAGAAGGCCGGCGCGTTCGGCGTCACCTTCGAGGACATCAACAATACCATCTCGACCAATCTCGGCTCGAACTACATCAACGACTTCCCGAACCGCGGCCGCATGCAGCGCGTCGTGGTGCAGGCGGACGCGCGCGACCGCATGCGGACCGAGGACATCCTCAATTACAACGTCAAGAACAGTCGCGGCCAGCTGGTGCCGTTCTCGTCCTTTGCCACGGTGGAATGGGCGCGAGGCCCGACGCAGATCGCCGGCTTCAACTATTATCCGGCGGTGCGCATCTCCGGTGAAGCCAGGCCCGGCTTCACCTCGGGCGACGCCATTTCGGAAATGGAGCGGCTTGCCGGCCGCTTGCCGCGCGGCTTCGGCTATGAATGGACCGGACAGTCGCTGCAGGAAAAGCTGTCGGGCTCGCAGGCGCCGTTCCTGCTCGCACTGTCGGTGTTCGTGGTGTTCCTGTGCCTCGCCGCGCTCTACGAGAGCTGGACCATTCCGCTCGCGGTGCTGCTCACCGTGCCGCTCGGCATCGTCGGCGCGGTCGCGGCTGCGACGCTGCGGAGCCTGCCCAACGACGTCTATTTCACTGTCGGCCTGATCACCATCATCGGCCTTGCGGCCAAGGACGCGATCCTGATCATCGAGTTCGCCAAAGACCTGCGGAAGGAAGGCAAGCCGCTGGTCGAAGCCACCATCGAGGCCTGCCGCCTGCGCTTCCGCCCGATCCTGATGACCGGCCTCGCCTTCATCTGCGGCGTGCTGCCGATGGCCATCGCCCACGGCGCCGGCGGCGCCAGCCAGCAGGCGCTCGGCTCAGTCGTGATGGGCGGCATGATCGCCGTGGTGATTCTGGCGCTGTTGATGGTGCCGGTGTTCTTCGTCTCCGTGCAGCGCGTGCTGGCGGGGGATCGCGAGCCAGCGCCGGCGCGGGAAGCTGAAGCGCACGGCCGGCCGGCGCCAGCGTCGCAGGGCCACTGAAGCTGTCATTCCGGGGCGCGCGTAGCGCGAGCCCGGAATCCATCAAGCCGCAATCACAGTCGATGAATGGATTCCGGGCCCGCGCCGAGAGGCGCGTCCCGGAATGACGAGCGGAGATTACCTCCGCAAGATCCTCACCAGCTCCCCGTGCACGTACTCATTGCCGCACACGACGTGCCCCGTGACCAGCGGGTCGCCCGGCGTGGCGATATCGCTCACGGTGCCGCCGGCTTCGCGCACCATCAGCATACCGGCGGCGATATCCCAGGATTGCAAATCGCGCTCCCAATAGCCGTCGAGGCGGCCGGCGGCGACGAAGGCGAGATCGAGCGAGGCGGCGCCGAAGCGGCGGAGGCCGGCGACGCGGTCCTGGATCGCGGTCATCTCGCGGCGGAATTCCTCGTGATCGCCGCGGCCGATATGGGGCAGGCCGCAGGCGACCACGCATTCGCTCAGCTGGCGGCGGCCGGCGACGCGCAGGCGCTGGTCGTTGAGGAAGGCGCCCTTGCCGCGCTCGGCGATGTAGAGCTCGTCATTGGCGGGGTTGTAGATCACGCCGGCGATTACGGTGCCTTCGCGGGCAAGGCCGATCGAGATCGCAAATTGCGGGATGCCGTGCAGGAAGTTGGTGGTGCCGTCCAAGGGATCGACGATCCAGGTGTGGCTCTTGTCGGTGCCCTCGCGCTGTCCCCCTTCCTCGCCGATGAAGCCGTAGCCGGGCCGGGCCTTGGCGAGGTCCTGGTAGAGGATCTCCTCGGCGCGTTTGTCGGCGAGCGAGACGAAATTGGCCGGCCCCTTCAGCGAGACCTGGAGATGCTCGATCTCGCCGAGATCGCGCTTGAGGCTGCGGCCGGCGCGGCGCGCGGCCTTGACCATGACGTTGATAGTGGCGGAATACAGCATGTGCTTCTGGTCTTGATCGGGGAGAGGGGCGCGGAAACACGCCTGTTTGGGGGACTGGGTGCCCCGTGAGGGGCCCCGCGTCAAGTCATTTGGACCCGAGCCACTTCCTGGCGGCGGCCTCGGCCTTGGCGCGGTCATCGGCCGGCAGATCGGAGAGCTGCTTGTCGAGCTCGGGGTCGCCCTTGCCTGATGTCTTGGCCACCAGGTGCCATTTGAAGCCCTCGATCTTGTCCACGGGCGTGCCCACGCCGTTGATCAGCACCCATGCGAGGCGGTTCTGCGCGATCGCGCTGCCCTGGCGGGAGGCCTTGCGGAGCAGGGCGACGGCGGCCGGCTGGTTCTTCGGCGTGCCGGTGCCGTTGAACATCGCGATGGCATATTCGACCTCGGCATCGACATTGTCGGCGAGCGAGGCGGCCTGGAGCAGCCGCACCGCGCGTTCGGGGTCCTTCGGCACGCCGGTGCCTTCCTTGTAGAAGGTCGCGAGCGCGTATTGCGCTTCGGGCAGGCCTGCATCGGCGGCCTGGCGCAGCAGCTCCGCCGAACGCCTGATGTCCTGCGGCAGCGTCTGGCCGTCCAGATAGAGCAAAGCGAGGTTATAGGCCGCCTTGGGCTCGCCGAGCTTGGCGGCGGAGGCCATCAGCTTGACCGCCTCGCTTTTGTCGACCGGGCCGCCGCGACCGGAAATGCGCAGCATGGCGAGCGCGAACATCGCCTCGCGATCGCCGGAATCGGCGGCGCGCTTGTACCATTCGGCCGCTTTGGCGTAATCGCGCCTTATGCCCATGGCGTTGGAATAGAGCTCGCCGAGCATGGTCATCGCCTTGGCATCGCCCCCTTGCGCCCGGGCGGTGGCGAGCTCGAACGCCGTCTTGTATTGGCCGCGCTGATAGGCGCCGAACACCAGATCGACGTTGGGATCGTCGGACGGCGGCGCGGGGATCACGGTTGCCGGCTTGGGCGAGGCGGACGGCTTTGGAGATGAAGAGGGCTTCGGCGCCGGCGCGGCCTCCTTCTTCTTGGCCGGCGCGGGCGGCTTCGGCTTCTGCTTCTCTGCCGGTGCGCTCGGCGTCGTCGCCGGCGGGGTGATCTGCAGCTGCGCGGCCGCGGGCACTGTCAGCAGCAGCGTGGCCAGCATGGTGATGCACGGGAGCTTCATGTCGGGCGCTAGCCGTGCTCCTGGCGCGCAGGATCTTGGCTCGCAGGATCTTGGCCGGCCAGCGCCGTCGCATGGGCCTTCTTGATCGCGGCGTCGGCCTCGATCAGCGCGGCCTTGGGCCCGCGCGGATCGGCCCAGATGAAGTCGCCGACCAGCACGAAATCGGCGCCGCTAAGGGCGAAATCGTGGGCCTCGTCCAGCGAAATGGCGAAGCCGACGCAGGGCGGCTCGAACAGCTCGGCCCACCAGTCCAGCCGCTCGGCGATCGCCTGCGCCGAGGGACGCTGGCCTTTCGCATCGGGCTCGCCGAACAGCACGTAATCCGCGCCCATCTCGCCCGCATCCATGGAATGGTGCCGCGTCGTCAGCCCGCCGACACCGGCGATGCGATCTGGCTTGAGCGACGGCAGCGCCTCCTTCAGCGCGGCGATGCCGGGCAGGTGCGCGCCGTCGGCGCCGCCGCGCGCGACGATCTCGGGATGGCCGTCGACGAGGAGTGCCGCGCCCGCCTTCTGCACCAGCGGCGCCAATGCCTTGACGCGCGAGGTCATGCTGCGCTGATCTGTCTCCTTCAGCCGCAGCAGCACGGCGGCGACGTCGGCGGACGCGATCAGCTCGGGCAGCGCGGCGACCAGCGTCGCGGGATCGTCGACGACGGGCGTCGCGAGATAGAGACGCGGCGCCGGGCGCGGCGGAAGCGGTTTGTTCGACAAGGTCTAGGCTGCCTTCTGTTCCAGGCTGCTTTGCCATTCGCCCTTGGAGGCGAGGCCGTTCATGCGCGCGCGATGGCTGAAGGCGCGCTGGCCGGCCGCGACGTTCTCAGGCCTCCCGGCCCAGGCCTTCTGCGGCGCGGCCTGCAGCGCGCGGCCATAGGAGAAGGTCAGGTCCCAGGGCAGCGGACCGAGCTTGTGCATGGCGTTGAGATGCGCGGTTGCCTCCTCGTCCGACTGGCCGCCGGAGAGGAAGGCGATGCCTGGCACCGCCGCCGGCACGCAGGCCTTCAGCAGCCGGATCGTCTTCTCCGCGACCTCCTCGACGGAGGCCTGCTTTGCGCATTTCTTGCCAGAGATCGCCATGTTCGGCTTCAGCACCATGCCTTCCAGCGCGACGCGCTGCACGCGCAGCTCCTGGAAGGTCTTGTTGAGCACGCGTTGCGTCACCTCATAGCAGCGCTCGATGTCGTGGTCGCCGTCCATCAGTACCTCCGGCTCGACGATCGGCACGATCTGCGCGGCCTGGCACAGCGCGGCATAGCGCGCCAGCGCGTGGGCGTTGACGCTGATCGCGGTCATCGAGGGGATGCCGCTGCCGATGTCGATCACCGCGCGCCATTTGGCGAAGCGCGCGCCGCGCTCGTAATATTTCTTCAGGCGCTCGGCGAGCTTGTCGAGCCCGACGGTGACTGTTTCACCCGGGCACATCGGTAAGCCTTGCGTGCCTTCGTCGACCTTGATGCCGGGGATGGCGCCAGCCTGCTCGATCAGCTTGACCAGCGGCGTGCCGTCCTTGGCATTCTGCCAGATCGTCTCGTCATAGAGGATCACGCCAGAGATGTATTGGCTCATGGCGTCCTTGGAGCGAAACAGCATCTCGCGATAGTCGCGGCGGTTCTCTTCCGTCGATTCCACGCCGATGGCGTCAAAGCGCTTCTTGATGGTGCCGGAGGATTCGTCGGCGGCAAGGATGCCCTTGCCCGGCGCGACCATGGCGGTCGCGATTCTGTTGAGCTCAGTCAGATTCATCGAGAGGTCCTCCCAAAACGATTCTGCCCTTGCCCGTGAAAATAGACCGTTCTCGGGCAATTGCCGAGTTATCGTTCGTCGCAGGGTAAAGGGGGGCGGGAGGCGGGGGGCTTCGCCTCTCCTCGCCTGCGGGGAGAGGCCGGATTTTGCGCGCAGCGTAAAATCCGGGTGAGGGGGACTCTCCGCGAGTCCGTCTGTCACCAATTATGCGGAAACAGCCCCTCACCCCGCCCTCTCCCCGCAAGAGCGGGGCGAGGGGGACGAGAGAGCGTGCAACGTGGCCCTCAAGCCACCTTGGGATCCAGCTCGCCCTTGGCGTAGCGCTTGGCCATCTCGGCGGTGGTCAGCACCTTCTTGATCTTGGAGGCCTGGCCCGCGGTGTTGAACTCCTGCAGGCGCTGCTTGCACAGCTTGGTCATCGCCTCCATCGCCGGCTTCAGGTACTTGCGCGGATCGAACTCTTCCGGGTTGTCCTTCAGCACTTTGCGGATCTGGCCGGTCATGGCCATGCGGTTGTCGGTGTCGATGTTGATCTTGCGCACGCCGTTCTTGATGCCGCGCTGGATCTCGGCCACCGGCACGCCCCAGGTCGGCTTCATCTTGCCGCCATAGGCGTTGATGATGTCCTGCAGGTCCTGCGGCACCGAGGAGGAGCCGTGCATGACGAGATGCGTGTTCGGCAGCTTGCGGTGGATCTCCTCGATCACGTTCATGGCGAGGATGTCGCCGTCGGGCTTGCGGGTGAATTTGTAAGCACCGTGCGAGGTGCCCATCGCGATCGCGAGCGCGTCGACCTTGGTCTCCTGCACGAACTTCACGGCCTCGTCCGGATTGGTCAGGAGCTGGTCGTGGCTGAGCTTGCCTTCGGCGCCGTGGCCGTCTTCCTTGTCGCCCATGCCGGTTTCGAGCGAGCCGAGCACCCCGAGCTCACCCTCGACCGAGATGCCGCCGAGATGGGCCATGTCGGTCACGGTCTTGGTGACGCCGACATTGTAGCCCCAGTCGCCGGGGGTCTTGCCGTCGGCCTTGAGCGAGCCGTCCATCATCACCGAGGTGAAGCCGGCCTGGATCGCGGTCATGCAGGTCGCCGGCTCGTTGCCGTGGTCGAGATGCACGCAGACCGGAATGTGCGGATAGATTTCGGTCACCGCGTCCATCATGTGCTTGAGCATGACGTCGTTGGCGTAGGAGCGCGCACCGCGCGAGGCCTGGATGATGACGGGCGCATCGACCTGGTTGGCCGCGTCCATGATCGCCAGCGCCTGCTCCATGTTGTTGATGTTGAAGGCCGGTACGCCGTAATCGTTCTCCGCCGCGTGGTCGAGCAATTGACGTAACGTGATCCGAGCCATCTGTCTTTGTCTCCCGTTGGGGCCTGCAAGGGCCGCTTGATTACTTGCTACGCAGAACTTCAACGCCGGGCAGGGGCTTGCCTTCCATCCATTCAAGGAACGCGCCACCGGCGGTCGACACATAGGTGAAGTCACCGGCCACATGGGCCTGGTTGAGCGCGGCGACGGTGTCGCCGCCGCCCGCGATCGAGATCAGCTTCTTGGCCTTGGTGCGCTCGGCGGCGTGCTTGGCGGCCGCGACCGTGCCGCGGTCGAACGGCTGCATCTCGAACGCGCCCAGCGGTCCGTTCCAGACCAGCGTCGCCGCATCGTCGATCGCGGCGTGGACGCGCGCAATCGATTGCGGGCCGACGTCGAGGATCATGCCGTCGGTCGGGATCGCGTCGAGCCCATAGGCATGCGACGGCGCGTTGGCGGCGAAGTGGTAGGCGACGGTGGCGTCGACAGGGAGGATGATGGCGCAATTGGCGGCTTCAGCCTTCTCCATGATGCGCAGCGCGGTCGGTGCGAGATCCTTCTCGGCCAGCGACTTGCCGACCGCAACGCCCTGCGCGTGCAGGAAGGTGTTGGCCATGCCGCCGCCGATCACGAGCGCGTCGACCTTGGTCACGAGGTTTTCCAAGAGGTCGATCTTGGTCGAGACCTTGGCGCCGCCGATGATGGCGATGACAGGCTTGGTCGGCGAGCCCAGCGCCTTCTCCAGCGCGTCCAGCTCGGCCTGCATGGTGCGGCCGGCATAGGCCGGCAGCTTGTGGCCGAGGCCTTCGGTCGAGGCGTGGGCGCGGTGCGCGGCCGAGAACGCGTCATTGACCCAGATGTCGCCGAGTTTTGCCAGTTCCGCGACGAAGGCCGGATCGTTCTTTTCCTCTTCCTTGTGGAAGCGGGTGTTTTCGAGACAGAGAATGTCGCCGTCGTTCAGGGCTGCAACCGCCTTGGCCGCGGGCTCGCCGATGCAATCCTCGGCAAACGCAACGGGCTTCTTCACCACCTTCGCCAGCGCCTCGGCGACGGGCCTCAGCGAGTCCTTGGCGTCGCGGCCCTTCGGCCGGCCGAAATGCGCGAGCAGGATGACCTTGCCGCCCTTGTCCGCGATCTCGGTGATGGTCGGCGCAACGCGCTCGAGCCGGGTGGCGTCGGTGACGCGCCCGTTCTCCATGGGCACGTTGAGGTCGACGCGCAGCAGCACGCGCTTGCCCTTCACGTCGACGTCATCGAGGGTGCGGAATTTGTTGGTCATCTCTCTTGTCCCGGGCGCTGCGATAGCAGCGGAGCGATGCGCTGCAGAACCGGGACCCACATGACAGCGAGTCCCGCGGTTGAATGGGTCCCGGCTTTGCGGAGCAGCGCTTGCGCGCTGCACCGCAGCCGGGACACGAGACCCCGATCAGATCACCTTCGCCAGCGCGACGGCGGTGTCCGCCATGCGGTTCGAGAAGCCCCACTCGTTGTCGTACCAGGACATCACGCGCACCAGCGTGCCGTTCTGCACCTTGGTCTGGTCCTCGTGGAAGGTCGAGGAGTGCGGATCGTGGTTGAAGTCGATCGAGACGTTGGGCGCGCTGGTGTAGCCGAGGATGCCCTTGAGCTGCTGCTCGCTGGCGCGCTTCATCGCCGCGTTGACTTCCTTGGCGTCGGTTGAGCGCTTGGCGACGATCTTGAGGTCGACGACCGAGACGTTCGGGGTCGGCACGCGGATCGCGACGCCGTCGAGCTTGCCCTTCAGCTCGGGCAGCACGAGGCCGATCGCTTTCGCGGCACCGGTCGAGGTTGGGATCATCGACATCGCAGCGGCGCGGCCGCGGTAGAGATCCTTGTGCAGCGTGTCCAGCGTCGGCTGGTCGCCGGTATAGGCGTGGATCGTGGTCATGAAGCCAGTCTCGATGCCGACGAGATCGTTCAGCACCTTGGCAACCGGCGCAAGGCAGTTGGTGGTGCAGCTGCCGTTGGAGACGACCAGATGATCCTTGGTCAGCGTGTCGTGGTTGACGCCGTAGACGATGGTGGCGTCGGCGCCGTCGGCGGGGGCGGAGACCAGCACGCGCTTGGCGCCGGCGGTCAGATGCGCGCTAGCCTTGTCCTTCGAGGTGAAGATGCCGGTGCATTCCAGCGCGATGTCGACGCCGAGATCCTTCCAGGGCAGCTTCGAGGGATCGCGCTCGGCGGTCACCTTGATCTTGCCGTTGCCGAGGCTGATGGAATCGCCATCGACGGTGACGGTGCCGGGGAAGCGGCCATGGACGCTGTCGAAGCGGAGGAGATGGGCGTTGGTCTCGACCGGGCCGAGGTCGTTGATGCCGACGACCTCGATATCCTTGCGGCCTGACTCGGCGATAGCCCGCAGGACGTTGCGGCCGATGCGGCCAAAACCGTTAATTCCGACGCGGACTACCATGTTTCGTCTCCTTCAATGACCGTTGTCATCCCGCACAACGCGCTATACGCGCCTGCGAGGGTTTTTTAGGGGCGGACGCCCGGTTCGGCCGGGCGGTGCTTGATCATATGGGAGATTAGGTAGTCCTTTTTTGCGGCAAGCTCAACTCTCAGGAAACGCGCTTCAGCACAGCGTTAACCGCGGCCTCGGCGGTAATGCCGAAATGCTTGTAAAGCTCCTTTGCGGGGCCGCTTTCGCCGAACGAATGCATGCCGATGAATTCGCCATCCTGGCCGATCACGGCATCCCAGCCCCAGCGCACCGCGGCCTCGATCGCAATCTTCACCGGCGCGTCGCCGATGATGGCGGCGCGCTTCGCCTCTGGTTGCGCTAACAACAGCTCGAGCGAGGGAACGGAGACAACGCGCGAGGCGACGCCGCGTTCCGCCAGCTGCTTCTGGGCCGCAACCGCGATCTCGACCTCGGAGCCGGAGGCGAACAGCGTCGCCTTGGCTTCGCCCTGGGCGGCGACCAGTTCATAGGCACCGGCCGCGCAAGGGTTATCGTTCGGTGCGGTGGTCCGCAGCTGCGGCAGGTTCTGCCGCGTCAGCGCCAGCACGGTCGGGCCGTCGACGCGGTTGAGCGCGAGCTCCCAGCACTCGGCGACTTCCATCGCATCGCAGGGACGGAACACGCGCATGTTGGGAATGGCTCTGAGCGCAGCGAGATGCTCGACCGGCTGATGGGTCGGGCCGTCTTCGCCGAGGCCGATCGAGTCATGGGTCATGACGTAAACGACGCCGGAGCCCATCAAGGCGGCAAGGCGCATTGCAGGCCGCGCGTAATCGGTGAACACCAGGAAGGTCGCGCCATTCGGCGCGAAGCCGCCATGCAGGAAAATTCCGTTCATCGCTGCGGCCATGCCGTGCTCGCGGATGCCGTAATGGATGAAGCGGCCCTTCGGCGTCTTGGCCGAGAAGGCGGTCGCCGACTTCGCCTTGTTGTTGTTGGAGCCGGTGAGGTCGGCCGAGCCGGCGAGGAATTCCATCGGCATCGCGGCTGCGATCGCTTCGATCGCCGCTTCCGACGATTTGCGCGTCGCCGCGGTCAGCGGCTTCTCCAGCAGCTCCTTCTTGTGCGCCTTCAGCGCCTTTGCCAGCGAGGCCGGACGCTCATGACGCAGGCGGCGCTCGAACTCGGCGCGCTTGCGGCTGCCGAGCTCGCCGAGCCGCGCTTCCCATTCCTGCCGTGCGGCCGCGCCGCGGCTGCCGGCTGCGCGCCAGGCCTTCAGCACGTCGTCGGCGACCGCGAACGGCTCGAGCGCGATGCCGAGATTTTCCTTGGCGGCCTTGAGCTCGTCGGCCCCGAGCGCCTCGCCGTGCACCTTGGAGGTGCCGGCCTTGTTCGGCGCGCCGAAGCCGATCGTGGTGCGGCAGGCGATCAGCGTCGGCTTGCTGGATTTCTTCGCGCGCGTGATGGCGTCGGCGATCGCGGCCTGGTCCTGGCCGTCGATCTTCTCGGCAGCCCAGCCCGCCGACTTGAAGCGCTTCACCTGGTCGACGGAATCGGCGATCGAGGTCGGGCCGTCGATCGAGATGCCGTTGTCGTCGTAGAGCACGATCAGCTTGTTGAGCTTCCAGTGCCCGGCCATCGCGATCGCTTCCTGCGACACGCCTTCCATCAGGTCGCCGTCGGAGGCGAGCACATAGGTGTGGTGGTCGACGATCTTCTTGCCGAACTCGGCCGCCAGCATCTTCTCGGCCAGCGCCATGCCGACCGCGGTCGAGATGCCCTGGCCGAGCGGGCCGGTGGTGGTCTCGATGCCGTTGGTGCGGAAGTTCTCGGGGTGGCCGGGGGTCAGCGAGTCGACCTGGCGGAACTGCTTGATCTGGTCCAGCGTCATCTCGGCATTGCCGGTGAGATACAGCAGCGAATAGAGCAGCATCGAGCCGTGTCCGGCCGAGAGCACGAAGCGGTCGCGGTCCGGCCAGGCGGGCGCGGCGGCATCGAATTTCAGGAACTGCGTGAACAGCACGGTGGCGATGTCGGCGGCGCCCATCGGCAGGCCGGGATGGCCCGATTTCGCCTTCTCGACAGCGTCCATCGAAAGGCCGCGGATCGCGTTGGCCATACGGGTGTGATCGACCTGCGTCATGTCTGAAAATCCGTCTGAAAAGAGGCGCTTGGCGATGGTTGCCCGCGCGGGGAGGAGCCTGGCGGCCACTGAAGGTCGGGGCTGGGATAGCACCTCGGTTCCGGGAGTCCAAGGCAATCAAACGCCGGTTTGGCCGCAAAAGTTGCCCGTGTGGACATCGGTTTCCGCTCGGATCGCGCCGGGCGGAATGGACGGATCAGCACGACGTCATCCCGATAGATCGGTGCATAGTTTTGCGGCGGCGTTGCGCTTGGCTAGCTTGCCACGTAAATTTCTGCTTCTAACCGCTTGCCGAACCGAGTCTTTTGCCGGACGGCAAGCTCCAGGGAAAGGCCACTGGGCAAAGGCCGCCAGGTTCCGCCGCTAGCTGCATGAACGATCGCGTATCCAACAGTTCCGCCATGACGGAGTCTTCCGCCGTCGAGATCGAGATTGCGACCCGCAGACTGATGGCGGCGCTCGACGCGCTCGAAAGTGCGGTGGAGCGGCGGCGCGACGCCGATCGCGACGAGAACGAGCTTGCGGCGCGAATCCAGGCGCTCGGCGCGGATCGCTCGCGTCTTGCCGACGAGCTCGACGGTGCGCTGGTGAAGGCACGCAAGCTCGAGCGCACCAATCGCGAGATCTCCGACCGGCTGGATTCCGCGATCGTCACGATACGCTCGGTGCTCGATACCGGAGAGGACGGATGAGCCACATCAACGTCACCATCAATGGCCGGCAATACCGCATGGCCTGCGAGGAGGGCCAGGAGGTGCGGCTGCTCAAGCTCGCCGAAACGCTGGAGACGCGCATCCAGTCGCTGCGCGGAAAATTCGGCGAGATCGGCGATGCGCGGCTCACCGTGATGGCCGCGCTGACCGTCTGCGACGAGCTGATCGACACCACCAACCGCGTCCGCACCCTCGAGCAGGAATTGACCGAGCTCAGGGATTTCCGCAACGCCGCCGTCGAGCGCGCCCGCATGACGCAGACCGCGGTGGTGAACGCGCTCAATGCCGCCGCCGAGCGCATCGAAAAGTCGACGCAGGTGCTGAACCGGACGGTAGGCAACGGCATCGCGATCGGCTGAAGCTCTTCGGAAGACTCGACCAAATTGTTAGGCTCGACGGGGCCGCGCGCCTTACCCTCCCCCCTGGAGGGGGAGGGTCGATCGCGCGCAGCGCGAGCGGGGTGGGGTGATCTCTCCCCACGGGCACTGTTCGAGTGGAGAGACCGTCACCCCACCCCGTCTCACATTTCGCTGCGCTCCATGTGAGCCGACCCACGGGCGAGCTTCGCTCGTCCCGGACCCCTCCAGGGGAGGGTAAGAAAGCGCCCCGCTCGTCGCACTGGCGATTCGTCAGTATCGTTGTTACATTGGCCGCGCGAGGCTGCGACGTGCGTCAGGAGCCATATATCCCCGGGGCCTTATCGATCCTTTAGGGAACTGTCCCTGGCCGGGCCCGTGGGCTCGGACATATGGTGCCCACCTACTTTCGTAGGGAACTCCGGGATCGAGTGCTTCAACGGCGTCGGCGGCTTCGCACTTTTGTTTGCTTGTTGCCTGTCGATTCGTGCCTGTCGAAATGACTGCGGCAAATCAGTAGGTGTCATGCCCCGCGCAGGCGGGGCATCCAGTACGCCGCCGCCTTTGTGTGAATCACCACTGCCTCTGGAATACTGGATCACCCGCACCAGTGCGCAAGGGCGCACAAGGCGGGTGGTGACGTGGGGGACCAAAGCGCATGTCGAACTCCAAAGCCGAGCTCCGAGCCAAAGCCCTCGCCAAGCGCGATGCGCTGAGCGAGAAGAAGCGCGCCACTGCCGCCGCAAAGCTCGCCAAGCGCGGGCTGCCGTTCACGCTGCTGCCGGGCAGCATCGTCTCCGGCTATTCGCCGATCCGCAGCGAGATCGATCCGATGCCGCTGCTCACGAAGCTCGCGGAAGAGGGCGCCAGGCTGGCGCTGCCCTGCGTCACCGCGCGCGGCCAGTCGCTGATCTTCCGTCTCTTCCATCCGAACGACCGCCTGATGCTCGGCCCGCTCGGCATTCCCGAGCCGTCGCCGGCAGCAGCCGAAGTCATTCCCGACATCATGCTGACGCCGCTCGCCGCCTTCGACCGCCTCGGCCATCGCATCGGTTATGGCGCGGGCCATTACGATTTCACCTTCGCGCATTTGCGCAAAGCCAAGCACATCGTCGGCATCGGCCTTGCGTTTGCAGCGCAGGAGATCGAGGCGGTTCCGGCACTATCCCACGACGTGGCGCTGGATTATGTGCTAACGGAATCGGACGTGTTCGATTTCCGGAGTTCTGAAGTTGCGCATTCTCTTCGTGGGTGATGTCGTCGGCCGTAGCGGGCGCGAGGCCGTCTCCGAATATCTGCCCGGCATGGTCAAGGACTGGTCGCTCGATCTCGTCGTCGTCAACGGCGAGAATTCGGCCGGCGGCTTCGGCATTACGGAAGCGATCTACCAGGAGTTTCTCGAGGCCGGCGCCGATGCGGTGACGCTCGGCAATCACTCCTGGGACCAGCGCGAGGCCCTCGTCTTCATCGAGCGCGCCGACCGCCTCGTGCGCCCCGCCAACTATCCGCGCGGCACGCCCGGCCGCGGCGCCGCCTTGGTCGAAACCAAGAACGGCAAGCATGCCCTCGTCGTCAACGCGCTTGGCCGCGTCTTCATGACCCCGTTCGACGATCCCTTCGCCGCACTCGAGCGCGAGTTGGGGGCCTGTCCGCTCGGTGTGGCCGCCGACGCCATCGTCGTCGATTTCCATTGCGAGGCGAGCAGCGAGAAGCAGGGCATCGGCTTCTTCTGCGACGGCCGCGCCAGCCTCGTCGTCGGCACGCACACGCATGTGCCGACCGCCGACCACCAGATCCTCGCAGGCGGCACCGCCTACATGACCGACGCCGGCATGACCGGCGATTACGATTCCATCATCGGCATGCAGAAGGAAGAACCGCTGCGCCGGTTCACATCAGGAATTCCGTCGAGCCGCTTCGAGCCCGCCGCAGGCGCCGCGACGCTCAGCGGCGTCGCCGTGGAGACGGATGACGCAACGGGGCTCGCGCTGAAGGTCGCCCCGGTGCGCGTCGGTGGAAGGCTGGAGCCGACAACGCCGAAGTTCTGGTTGAGCTAGCTGGCGCGATGAATTCCGCTGCACTTTCCTTGCGGGAGAAGGCAGGCGCGGAAATTTCGGAATATTAGCATTCTACCCCTGTTTTGCCCGACGAGTCAACGCGCGCCAGGGCCCGCCAGCGTAAGCCATTGATTCCGCACACCCCGGCTACTGTGCATGGGGTTGTTTTCGAGCTTTTTGTTTTGAGGACGCCGGAGCGCCCTCGTCAGCCCTGCCGAAAGCCCATCCGGAAGGCGCCCCAGTGCTTGCCGCGGATCATGATTGGCGAGGACAGGTCCTTCATCAGCACGAACTGCCCGCCGCCCATGTCGCGGCGGTAGGTTTGCAGCAGGAACGGCTTTGTGCTCGCTGCGACCTTCTTCACCGCGCGGTCGGTGAACAGGCGGCGGTTGCGGCAATTGGCGTTGTTCCAGACCGGGTCCTTGCCCTGCGGCAGGCGGTAGTTCGGATTGTGGGTCGGCAGGTACCCGCCTTTGGCCCAGGCGACGCAGAACACGATGCGCGGGTCGGATGTCTGGATCGGGTCCTGGATCGCGGGCAGCATGCGATCGGTGAAGTCGACGTAGGCGGTGTTGTACTGCTTTGGATTGGTGCCGGGGATCTCGCGGTAATTCTCGTCCATGAGCTGGTCGAGCGTGATCTCGCCGCGGTCGATCGCAGCTTCGAACTCGGCGGAGATCCGCTTCGCGGTGTCGATGACGACGCGGATCAGCGGCGCATCCGATGTCTCGACGCCGCTGTCGGCAATCAGCGCGATCAGGCCTTCGGAGGTGTCGAGCAGCTTCGCCACGCGCTCGTCGGCGCTTCGAAGGTCGCGCGAGGAGAGGTCGACGCCCTTGGCGAGCTCGTTGAGCTCGCTGATCACGGTGTCGCAATGGCCGAGGTTGGAGGTTGCCGCGCGCGCGACGCAGTCGATCTCGGCTTCGACGGAGGCGAAGCCCTGCTGGACCCGCGAGATGATGCCGGAGATCGCTTGCGCGCCTTCGCCGGCGGTCTTGGCGCGCTGCGAGGCGTCGCTGCTCTCGCCGATCAGGCCTTCGATCTGGCCGTCGAGATCGCGCACGGTGTCGGAGATCTCATGCGTGGCCTGGCGCGTGGCCTCCGCGAGGTTCTTGACTTCGCTTGCGACCACCGCGAAGCCGCGGCCGGCAGTGCCGGCGCGCGCCGCCTCGATGGTGGCGTTGAGCGCGAGCAGATTGGTCTGCTTGGCGATCGCCTCGATCGAGCCGGAGACCTTCGCCACCTGCGCCAGCGCCGCGCCGACGGCGGACAGGCGGGCCTCGATCCGCTCCACCGCGGCGACGAGCTCGGAGATGTGGCTGACCGCGGTGTCGACCGCGCCGCGCGACTGCGCGATCTCGCCGACTGCAGCCGACGTCGTGCTTTGCACCGCCTGCGAGGCGTTGGCGATGTCGTGGTTGGCCGAGACCATCGTCTCGGCCGTCTTCTGCAGATGGTGAAACCGTTCCGACTGGCTCGCGACGCGGTTGGCGACTTCCTGGACGTTGCCGGCGATATCGGCGAGCTCGACGCCGAGACCGCCGATGCGGTCGGCGAGCTGGTCGATCAGGCGTTCGGCGAGCGTCCGGTTGGACGCAGTGTCCAACACGGCAAGTTGGGCAAAGGACATGTACGGGCTCTCTCCAGTCGGAGCCGTTGGTCGGCTCCTTGGCGGCATTCCGATTCCTAGCTCCGACCTTAGAGGATGATTCGCGCCCGGCGTCTTGCCCAGGAGTGCAGGCGCGGGGTGTTATAGCTTGTAGGCCGTGCGGAAGCCGCCCCAGTGCCGGCCCTGCACGCGGATCGGCACGTCGATCTCGCGCATCATCACCGTGTTGCCGTTGCCCATGTCGCGCGCATAGCTCTGGACCAGGTACGATCGCAGGTTGCGTGCGGCAGCTAACCCCGCCGGATCGTTGAAGATGCGCCGATTGCGGCTGTTGGCCGTATTCCAGGCGACGTCGCCGGGCCGCTGCGGATGCGAATAGACCTTGTTGTGCACCGGCAAAAAGCCGTTGCGGTCGACCATGGCGCAGAACGCCATCCGCGACTCCCTCGCCAGGAAGGCTTCCTGGAACGGCGGCAGGGCGCGGTCGGCCCAGTCGAGATATTTGGTGCGGTATTGCTGCGGGTTGGTGCCGGCAATCTCCACGTAGTCGGTGTCGAAGAGGTCCTCGATCTTGACCTCGCCGCGCGCAACCGCCTGCTCGAATATCTTCGTCAGCGCATTGCCTGCTTCCATGGCACGGGTGACGAGCTCGGTGTTCTCCTCATGGATCGACCAGAGCTTGTCCTCGATCTTCTCGTTGAGCGCGGCGGTGGCGCCGACGAATTGCGCGCGGGCGCCGGCCTTGGATTGCTCGACCACGCGCAGGCGGCAGGCGCCGATGTCCTCTAGGCTGCCTTCGACCGTCGCTTGCGTCGCGAGCCGGCTTGCGTCCGCGCCGCCGATCAGCACGCCCTCCATTGCAATTTCATAGACCGGCATCACGCCGCGCGCCGTCTCGAATCTGAGATGGCAGGGCAGCCGCTCGGTCTTGCGGCGGTCGTCGTGCTCGCTCTGGCGCAGCAGCACGGCGCAGCGCGATTTCAGCTTCTGGGCGAAGGTGGTGACGGCCTTGCCGGCGCTGGCGACGCTCTCGCCATGGGTCTCGGCAGCCTTGGTCGCCGCGTCGATCTCGGCCGCGCTCTCGCCGACCGAGATGATGAACTCGGAGGCGCTGGCGGCATTGCCGGAGACTTCGCTGGTGGTGGCGTTCTGCTCGGCGACCGCGCGGTTGACGGTGTCGAACACCGGGCGGATCGCCTCGATCGCCTGCGAGATGCGGTGCACCGCATCCGCCGAGCCGGCGGCGTCGCGCTGCAGCGCGTCGATCTTCTTTGTGATCTCCTCTGTCGCGCTCTGGGTCTGCACCGCGAGCGCCTTGACCTCGGTGGCGACGACGGCAAAGCCTTTTCCCGCGGCGCCCGCGCGCGCGGCCTCGATGGTCGAGTTGAGCGCGAGCAGCGTGGTTTGCCGCGCGATCTGCGCGATCAGGTTGACGACGTTGCCGATGGCGGCGGAGGATTCGCGCAGGCGGTCGACATTGGCGCGGGCTTCCTGCGCGGCGGCGCTGGCCTCGTCGGCGAGCTTGCCGGCCTCGCGGACCTGCGCGCCGATGCCTTGCGCGGATTGGGTGAACTTGTCGGCGGCATGGGCGAAGGTAGAGGCGGTCGATTGCGCCGCGTTGGTCCGGCCGGTCAGGGCGTCGGTGCGGTCGCGAATGGCGGCGAGCGTCGCGGCGGTCGCATCGGCTCCGCCGGCGACGGAATTGGCGGCGCGCTCGAGCTGGCGGATCATGGCGCCGAGCTCGAGTTCCAGCAATTCCAGGATTTCCCGGGCCGAATCACTTTCGGCGGTCGGGGCGGGTGCGGCAGGGGCCGCCGGCTGCGCAGCCTCCGGGGCTGCCGCAGGCGCGGCCGTGTCCGGCAGACGCTTCCGAAATAGTCCGAACGCCATCAGCTCTCTCTTGTCGGGGAACGGTCGGGCGCTATTTTCGCAAGTCGGAATGAAATCAGGGTTAACGGTGCCCGACGTCTAGGCAGGCGCCATTACGGCGGCTACCTTTACAGGGCTACCTCAGGAGCAGCCGAGCCCTTTGATTCCGGTGGGTGGGCGGCCTATAAGGCCGCGCTTCCCGCACTCACCTTGACGCACGCTTCCCTCACGAGACCAAGCATGGCCGGACATTCCCAATTCAAGAACATCATGCACCGCAAGGGGCGGCAGGATGCCCAGAAGTCGAAGCTGTTCGGCAAGCTGGCGCGTGAAATCACCGTCGCCGCCAAGCTGGGCACGCCCGACCCCGCCATGAACCCGCGCCTGCGCGCCGCCGTGATCGCCGCGCGCCAGGAGAACATGCCGAAGGACAATATCGAGCGCGCCATCAAGAAGGCGCTCGGCAGCGACGGCGAGAACTATGACGAGATCCGCTACGAGGGCTATGGCCCGGGCGGCGTCGCCGTCATCGTCGAGGCGCTGACCGACAACCGCAACCGCGCCGCCTCCGACATCCGCTCCTTCTTCACCAAGTCCGGCGGCAATCTCGGCGAAACCGGCTCGGTCTCCTTCATGTTCGACCGCACCGGCGTCATCGAATACGACCGCAGCGTCGCATCCGACGATGCGGTGCTGGACGCTGCGATCGAGGCCGGCGCAGACGACGTCGTTTCCGGCGAGGGCGGCCACGAGATCTACGCCTCGACCGAAGGCTATCGCGATGTTGCCAAGGCGCTGGAAGCCAAGTTCGGCGAGCCGCGCAAGGCCGCGCTGATCTGGAAGCCGCAGAACACGGTTGCGGTCGACGACGAGACCGGCGAGAAGCTCTTGAAGCTGATGGACCTGCTCAACGAGCACGACGACGTCCAGAACGTCTACGCCAATTTCGAGGTGTCGGACGCGCTTGTTGCGAAGATGGGCGGCTGATACCTCGCTCCGGATTCTGCTGTCGTCGCCCGGCTTGACCGGGCGACCCAGTATTCCAGAGACGCCAGAGGGATACGGATAAGCCGCGGCGTACTGGATACCCCGCTTTCGCGGGGTATGACAACGGAATGTGGAGTGGGCGGCGGTGCTCACCCGAGATACCCCACTTCCCCTGTTACTTCCGTTCTGTTTCTGTTTCCCCCGCCGCGGCCAGCCGCTATCACTGGCCCATGACTGCGCTTCCGATTCGTGGCCCCGTTCGCATCATCGGCATCGACCCCGGCCTGCGCCGCACCGGCTGGGGCGTGATCGAGGCCGAGGGCAATCGCCTGATCTACCTCGCCTGCGGCTCGGTGGAACCGCCGGACGATTTGCCGCTGGCGAGCCGGCTGCTCGCGATCCATGAAGGGCTTGCTTCCGTCCTCTCCAGCCACCAGCCGATGGAAGCCGCGGTCGAGCAGACTTTTGTCAACAAGGACGGCGTTGCGACGCTGAAGCTTGGCCAGGCCCGCGGCGTCGCCATGCTGGCGCCCGCAATGTTCGGCATTTCTGTCGCCGAATACGCGCCGAACCAGGTCAAGAAGACCGTGGTCGGCGCCGGCCACGCCGACAAGCAACAGATCGCGATGATGCTGAAGATCCTGCTGCCGAAGGCCGAGCCGCCGTCCGCGGACGCCGCCGACGCGCTCGCCATCGCCATCACCCACGCCCATCACCGCCAGAGCACCGCGCTGCGGCTGAAGGTGGTGGGGATATGATCGGCAAGCTGAAGGGGCTGATCGATTCTTACGGCGAGGACTTCGTCATCCTCGACGTCGGCGGCGTCGGCTATCAGGTGCACTGTTCCTCGCGCACTTTGCAGCATCTGCCCTCGCCAGGCGAAGCCGCGGTGCTGTCGATCGAGACCTATGTCCGCGAGGATCAGATAAAGCTGTTCGGCTTCCGCACCGATCAGGAGCGCGAATGGTTTCGCCTGCTGCAGACCGTGCAGGGTGTCGGTGCCAAGGTCGCGCTCGCCGTGCTCGGCACGCTGTCGCCGGCCGATCTCGCCAATGCCATCGCGCTGCGCGACAAGGCCGCGGTGGCGCGCACGCCCGGCGTCGGCCCCAAGGTCGCCGAGCGCATCGTCACCGAATTGAAGGACAAGGCGCCGGCTTTTGCCAATGTCGATCCCGCCGTCGTGCATCTCGCCGGTGCCGTCGACGACCAGCGCGCGCCGCGCCCCGTCGCGGATGCGATCTCCGCCCTGATCAATCTCGGCTATGGCCAGCCGCAAGCCGCCGCCGCGATCGCCTCGGCCTCGCGCAGTGCGGGTGAGGGCGCCGAGACGGCGCAGCTGATCCGGCTCGGGCTGAAGGAGCTCGCGAAGTGAGCGACCCCAAAGCCAGCCGCATGGTTTCGCCCGAGCGCCGCAGCGACGATGTCGGCGACACCGCGCTGCGGCCGCAATCGCTGTCCGATTTCGTCGGCCAGCAGCAGGCGCGCAAGAATCTCTCGATCTTCATCGACGCCGCGCGCAAGCGCGGCGAGGCGCTGGATCACGTGCTGTTCGTCGGTCCCCCCGGCCTCGGCAAGACCACGCTGGCGCAGATCGTGGCGAAAGAGCTCGGCGTCGGCTTTCGCGCCACCTCAGGCCCGGTGATCGCCAAGGCCGGCGACCTCGCCGCGCTCCTCACCAATCTCGAAGAGCGCGACGTGCTCTTCATCGACGAGATCCATCGCCTCAGCCCGGCGGTGGAAGAGGTGCTCTATCCCGCGATGGAGGACTTTCAGCTCGACCTCATCATCGGCGAGGGCCCGGCAGCGCGCTCGGTGAAGATCGAGCTGTCGAAATTCACCCTGGTCGGCGCCACCACGCGCGCCGGCCTTCTCACCAATCCCTTGCGCGACCGCTTCGGCATTCCGGTGCGGCTGAATTTCTATACGATCGAGGAATTGGAGAGCATCGTCAGCCGCGGCGCGCGCGTGCTCAACGTCGGCATGAGCGTGGACGGCGCCAACGAGATCGCGCGCCGCGCCCGCGGCACACCGCGCATCGCCGGCCGCCTGCTCCGCCGTGTGCGCGACTTCGCCTCCGCGGCCGATGCCGACAAGATCGACCGCAAGATCGCCGACCACGCGCTGAGCGCGCTCGAGGTCGATGCCGCCGGCTTGGACGCCATGGATCGCCGCTATCTCACGACCATCGCGCTCAACTATGGCGGCGGCCCGGTCGGGGTCGAAACCATGGCCGCGGCTTTGTCGGAGCCGCGCGATGCCATCGAGGACATCATCGAGCCCTATCTGATCCAGTGCGGATATCTGCAGCGCACGCCGCGCGGACGCCTGCTCACCTCGCACGCCTTCCGTCATCTCGGCATCGCCGAACCCTCGCGCGATGCGGCGGCGCAGTTCGGTCTGTTCGGCACGGATGACAGCGACGAGTGACCTGCTGAACCGCGCGCCGTTCCGGCTTTGATGAATTTCCGTTAATCTCGTGCAAACGATCTGCACGAACGCACCCCAATTCCGCTCCAATCGGATATCATCAAGACGTCGCATCATCATCGGGCTTCCATGATCACGCGCCGTCATCTCATTCGTTCCATCGGCGGCCTGTCCGCCCTCGGCGTCTCGACTGCAGCCTATGGCGTCGGCGTCGAGCCGGTGCTGCGGCTGCGCGTCACGCGCTATCATCCCACGCCGCGGCAGTGGCCGGCGGATTTTCCGCTGAAGATTGCGGCCATCGCCGACATCCATGCCTGCGATCCCTGGATGTCGCTGGAGCGTATCGAGGGCATCGTCGACCGGACCAATGCGCTCAACGCCGATCTCATCGTGCTGCTCGGCGACTATGTCGCCGGCCTGCATCAGGTCACGCGCTTCATTCCGTCGAGCGAATGGGCGAGGGTGCTGGCGCGCCTGAAGGCGCCCCTCGGCGTTCATGCCGTCATGGGCAATCACGACTATTGGGACGACAGGACCGTGCAGCAGGCAGGGCACGGGCCGACCATCGCCCATCGTGCGCTGGAGGCGGCCGGCATCCCCGTCTACGAGAACGATGCCGTGCGCTTGACCAAGAATGGCCGTCCGTTCTGGCTCGCGGGGCTCGGCGACCAGCTCGCCTTCCTGCCGGCGCGGCGCTTCCGGAGCATGGCGCATTTCGGCGCCGACGATCTCGGCGCCACGCTGGCGAAGATCACCGACGATGCGCCGGTCATCCTGCTCGCGCACGAGCCCAACATCGCGCCGCTGGTACCCGCGCGCGTCGCGCTGCAACTGTCCGGCCATACCCATGGCGGCCAGGTCCGCCTGCTCGGCTGGTCGCCTGCGGTTTCGCCCAAGAACGGCCTGCGGCTCGCCTATGGCCACTTCCGCCTGAAATGCGACCTCATCGTCTCCGGCGGCCTTGGTTGCAGCATCATGCCGCTCCGGTTCGGCGTGCCGCCTGAGATCGTCGAGGTGACGCTGGGACGGTCAGGGCTGGTTGTGTCCTAACACGCTTGCGCCTCCGGCCGTTTTTGCGCAAAACGAGCCGGTTACCGACAAGCGAAGAGGCTCGCGACGTGACAGCTCATCTCGACGGCGAGATCCGCGACGGCCGCCACCACATGCAGGTCCGCGTCTACTACGAAGACACGGATTTTTCCGGCATCGTCTATCACGCCAATTACCTGCGCTACATGGAGCGCGGACGCACCAATCATCTCAGGCTGATGGGCGCCGAGCAGCAGGCGCTGTTCGAGCAGACCGAGACGGAAGGCACGGGCTTTGCCTTCGTGGTGCGCTCGATGCATCTGGACTTCTTGAAGCCCGCGCGAATGGACGACGTGCTCGATGTCGTGACCTGGCCGGTTGCTGTGAAGGGGGCGTCCATCATGCTGGCGCAGGAGGTGCGACGCGGCGACGATGTGCTGGTGAAAGCCGAGGTCCGCGTCGCCTTCATCAGCGGCGGCCGCGCCCAGCCGATTCCGAAGTCGATCCGCCAGCTGATGAAGGCCGATCTGGTTTCGTGATCGCTCGATCGGCGATGGCCTATCGACTCTGCCGATTGCGACGATACATTCGCGGTCCCGATCAACCGATGAGGCCATCATGTCGCGCCCGCCGCTTCCACCCTTCACCCGCGAGACCGCCGCGCAAAAGGCCCGCATGGCCGAGGACGCCTGGAATTCCCGCGATCCGGTGCGGGTCTCGCTCGCCTATACCGAGGACAGCCGCTGGCGTAACCGCTCCGAAGTGTTTCAGGGCCGCGAGGCCATCGTCGCCTTCCTCACCCGCAAATGGGAGAAGGAGCAGGACTATCGCCTGATCAAGGACCTCTGGGCCTTCGACGGCAATCGCATCGCGGTGCGCTTCCAGTACGAATGGCACGATGCAAGCGGGCAGTGGTACCGCTCCTACGGCAACGAGCAGTGGGAGTTCGACGAGCACGGCCTGATGAAGCGCCGCGAGGCGTCGATCAACGACATCGCGATTGCAGAGAAAGACCGCCGCTTTCACTGGGCGGCGCCGGGCCCGCGGCCGGCTGATGTGCCGGGGCTGGGCACGGATCCGTTCTAAGCCGCGCAAGCAACTGTCAATCCTCATGGTGAGGAGCCGCGAAGCGGCGTCTCGAACCATGCAGGCCCCGCTGCTGCATCCGGGCCTTTATCCTTCGAGACGCTTGCTCCGCAAGCTCCTCAAGATGAGGGGGAGAGATTTGCGCGACAAGAACCGCGTAATCGCTCCGCCGAGCTTGGCGCTGTCCATCGGCTCCGCCAGCGACGCCCGCGCCGTGGCAACGACTTCCTCCGGCGCCTTGCCGTCGCGCAGGTCGCAGCACACTTGCGCAAACCCCACGTCGAATTCCGGGTGCGGCTGCACGGTCAGCGTTGCGCCGTTGGCATAGAGCAGGCCGGCATGCGGGGTGAGGTCGGACGAGAGGATCGTCAGCGCGTCGTTCGGCGGCTCGATCACCTGATCCTGATGCGAGGCGGCGATCGCGACCGCTTCGCCGTCGACCACTCCGTTCTCCGGCAGCACCTGATAGACGTGCCGGCCGATGCCCCAGCCCTTCTCCGACTTGCGCACGGTGCCGCCGAGCGCCTGCGCGATCAGCTGGTGGCCGAAGCAGACACCGACCATCGGAGTCTTGTTGGCGTAGGCCGTCCGCACGAAATCTTCCAGCGGCGCGATCCAGTCGAGCCCGTCATAGACGCCGGCAGCCGCGCCGGTGATCAGGACGGCCTCGAGGTTGCCCGGATCGGGAAGCGCATGGCCGTTGGGGATGCTGACGACCTCGACTGTCGCGGCCGGATCTTCGGCGCGGATCATACGCGCGAACATGTCCGGAAATGAACCGTGGCGCTCGCGGTATTTTTGTGGGACCTCTCCGGTCTCGATGATCGTGATGCGTGCCATAAGTCTCCAGGCAAAAGGTTGCGAAGCTCAGCCGCTTTCTGCCCCATGTTGCTGGTGCGGCGCTGTGCGCTCGAGCAGAGCGCTCTCCTTGCGGATCTCGTTGAGAAAGGCCTTGGCCAGACGCGACAGCGGCTCGGCTTCCGACCATAGCATGTAGGCGACCGCCTGCGTCGTCGGGGTGAACGGACGGACGACGAGGCCGCTGCCGCCGTTCTGCCGCGGCGAGAAGGGATCGACCACCGCGGCGCCGACGCCGGCGGCGGCGAGCACGCAAGCCGTGTTGCAGTAGCGCACCTCGACCGTCGGCCGGAACGGCGCGCCGGCCCGTGCAAAGCTGTCGCGCACGGCTTCGCCGAGCCGCGTGCCGCGTTCGAGCCCGATGAAGGGAAGGCCGGAGAGATCAGCGGCCGTGATCACCGGTCGTTCCGCGAGGGGATGCTGCGGCGGCAGCACGCACACCATCTCGCCGGTGTGCACCACCTCATGCGCGATGCCGGGATGGTGCGTCAGTCCGAGCGCGAAGCCGAGCTCGGCGACACGGCTCAGTACGCCCTCGATGATCCCCTCATAGCGCCGCACGTCGAAGAACACCCGCGTCTCCGGTCGGCGGCGCAGGAAGCCCGACAGCGCGGACGGAATGATGCTGTAGGCGAGCGGCGGCGTCGCCACGATGGCGAGATGACCGGAGCGGTTCTCGCGCAGATCGCGCACGCGGTTCTCGAGCTTGGCGTGCAGCGCAAAGATCGCCTCGCTCTCCTTGTAGAGCGCCATCGCTTCGGCGGTTGGAAACAGCCGGTTGTTGACGCGCTCGAACAGCGCAAAGCCGGCCTGCGTCTCCATCGTCTTCAGCGCATTGCTGACTGCGGGCTGCGACAGCGCAAGCTCGTCCGCCGCCGCCACCGTGGTGCGGTGCCGGATGACGGCGCGCAGGATCTCGAGCTGACGCAGGTTCATATCACTACCGATTATAGTCTGAGCCAAAACATCATAGCAAAGCGAATTGATTTTGCAGCAGCGCTTCCCCGTAATGGCAGCAGATTTGCACGTCGCATCAAAGGGTTCGCTCGCCCATTGAGGCGGCACTGCGCACAGATTGGAGGCAATCTTGGTTCGTGTCCTTCGCGCCGCCGCCGCTCAGATGGGGCCGACGCAAAAAGCAGACAGCCGCGAGCATACGTTGTTGCGGATGCTCGACATGCTGGAGGAGGCGGCCGGTCGGGGTGCGAGCCTTGTGGTGTTTCCGGAGCTCGCCTTCACCACCTTCTTCCCGCGCTGGCTGCTCGAGGGCGAGGCGCTCGACCGGTATTTCGAGCGCGGCATGCCGAACCCTGCTGTGGCAAAGCTGTTCGACCGCGCCCGTGAGCTGCGCGTCGGCTTCTATGTCGGCTACGCCGAGCTGACGCCGGAGGGACGGCGCTACAATTGCTCCATCCTGGTCGATCGCGACGGCGAGGTTCTAGGCCGCTATCGCAAGGTGCACCTGCCGGGCTCGGTCGAGCCACGTCCGGGCGCGCGCTACCAGCAACTCGAGAAGCGCTACTTCGACTATGGCGACCTCGGCTTTCCCGCCTTCCGCGCCGGCTCGTCCTGGGCCCACGCCATCATGGGCATGATGATCTGCAACGACCGCCGCTGGCCGGAATCCTGGCGCGTGCTCGGTCTGCAAGGCGTCGAGCTCGTCTGCATCGGCTACAATTCGGCGGCCTACGATCCCAACGGCGGCACGACGGAAGACGGCGCCTTGCGCACCTTCCACTCGACGCTGGTGACGCAGGCCAACGCCTACATGAACGCGACCTGGGCGATCTCGGTGGCGAAGGCGGGCGAGGAGGACGGTTCCGGGCTGATCGGCGGCTCCTGCATCGTCGATCCCAATGGCCGCATCGTGGCGCAGGCGCAGACGCTGGCCGACGAGGTGATCGTCGCCGACATCGATCTCGACCTCTGCCGCCAGGGCAAGGACAAGATGTTCAACTTCGCCGCCCACCGGCGGCCCGAGCAATACAGGGTGATCACCGAGCGTGCCGGCGTCATCGAGCCGGCCGTTCTCGACGCGGATTGATCAACGGCCGGTCGCGGCGTTGGCAAAGGAGCTGACATGACACGCCTTTCGCATTTGCTTGCCTTCGCAGCATTGGCTGCCGTGACGTCGGCGCGAGCCGCCGAGCTGCCGGCGGAGATCAAGCAAGCCGGCACGCTGAAGCTCACGGTCAACTCCACCTACGCGCCGATGGAATACCGGGATCCCGCAACCAACGAGCTGGTCGGGCTCGACATCGATCTGGCGAACGAGCTCGCCAAGCGGCTCGGAGGCCTCAAGATCGTCTGGAGCGAGACGCCGTTCGCCGAGCTGATCCCCTCGCTCCAGACCAAGCGGGCCGACTTCATCATCAGTGGCATCCAGGATCGTAGTTCGCGGCGTGAGACGGCGGATTTCGTCGACTACCTGACCACTGGTCCGCAATTCTTCGTGCTGACCGAGAATGCGGCGAAGGTCGCCACCGATCTTTGCGGCAAGAAGGTCGGCACCACCCGCAGCACCGCATTTCCGATCGAGATCGAGAAATGGAGCAAGCAGAACTGCGAGGCGGTTGGCAAGCCTGCCATTCAGTATGTGCCCGGCGAGAATTCGATCGACGTGCGTAATCAGCTCAAGCAGGGCCGCATCGATGCCGCGGTTCAGGGCAGTGAAACCTTGCCCTACGCGCAAACGCAGGAAGCCGGCAAGTACCGCGTCATTGGTGAGCAATTGTCCACGGGCTATCAAGGCATCATGTTCCGCAAGGACGATGCGGCCTTGCGCGAGGTCGTGACGGAGAAGCTCGCGGCGATGATCGCCGACGGCTCGTACAAGGCCATTCTCGACAAATGGGGCTTAGGGGCCAATGCGGTCGCCCAGCCCATGCTGAACGCGGCGCCGCAATGAAGCCGGCGCCGGCACTCGCGCAAGGCTTTCCCGATCTGTCGGGCATGCGGATCGCGCGCGAGCCGCACTGGTTTCGCTGGATCAGCGCGGCCCTGATCGTCCTCGTGCTGGCGGCGATCGCACGCGCCTTTGCGAACGGCCAGATCGAATGGTCCTATGTCAGCCGCTTCCTGACCGCAAAGGTCATCCTCGAAGGCATCGTCAACACCATGGTGATGGCGGTGCTGGCCATGATGCTCGGCATCTTTCTTGGCATCGTCGTCGCGATCATGCGGCTGTCGCCCAATCCGGTGCTGAAGTCGGTCGCCGCCGGCTACACCTGGCTGTTCCGCGGCACGCCGCTGATCCTGCAGCTGCTGCTGTGGTTCAACCTCGCGCTGGTGTTTCCGACCATCGGCATTCCCGGCCTGTGGTCCGCGCGCGCCGTCGACGTCATGACGCCGTTCCTTGCCGCGCTGCTTGGGCTCGGCATCAACCAGGGCGCCTACACCTCCGAAGTCATGCGCGCCGGCATGCTGTCGGTCGATATCGGGCAGTATGAGGCGGCGCAGGCGATCGGCATGGGACGGCTGCGCGCGCTGCGGCGGATCGTGCTGCCGCAGGCGATGCGCGTGGTGATCCCGCCGCTCGGCAACGAGTTCATCAGCATGGTGAAGGCGACCTCGCTCGCCAGCGTGATCCAGTATCCGGAGCTGCTGCACAATGCCGAGAACATCTACTACGCCAATTCGCGCGTGATCGAGCTCCTGATCGTCGCCGGGCTCTGGTATCTGCTCGTGGTCTCGATCCTGACGCCGCTGCAGATGCTGCTCGAACGCCGCTTTGCACGCGGCACATTGCGGCTGGCGCGATGACAAAACCCCTCGTCGCCATCCGCTCCGTCAGCAAAAACTTTGGAGAGTTTCAGGCTCTCAACAACGTCTCGCTCGACGTCTGGCCCCGCGAGGTGATGTGCCTGATCGGCGCCTCCGGCTCAGGCAAGACCACGCTGCTCCGCTGCATCAACCAGCTTACCACCATCGATGCCGGCGGCATCTGGCTCGACGGCGAGCTTCTGGGCGTGCGCGAGCACGGCGGACGGCTCCATCGCCTCAGCGAGCGCGAGATCGGACGGCAGCGGCTGAAGACTGGCATGGTGTTCCAGCGTTTCAACCTGTTTCCGCACAAGACCGCGCTGGAGAACATCACCGAAGGCCCCACCCAGGTTCAGGGGCGCAAGCTGGACGAGGTGCGCGCCGAGGCGACCGAGCTGCTTCGTCGCGTCGGGCTGGCGGCGAAGGCGGATTCCTATCCGGCGCAGCTCTCCGGCGGCCAGCAGCAGCGCGTCGCGATCGCGCGGGCGCTCGCCATGAAGCCGATGTTGATGCTGTTCGACGAGCCGACCAGCGCGCTCGATCCCGAGCTGGTCGGCGAGGTGCTCGCGGTGATGAAGGAGCTGGCGAAGAGCGGCATGACCATGATGGTGGTGACGCACGAGCTCGGCTTCGCCCGCGAGGTGGCCGACCGCGTCGTTTACATGGACCATGGCGCGATCGTCGAGCAGGGCCGCGCCTCCGACGTGTTGGGCGCGCCGCGCGAGGAGCGCACCAAGGCATTTCTTTCGGCAGTGATCTGACATTGGGGGTATGGCGATGAAGAGATTTTTGCTTGCGGCGGCGTTCCTGGGCGCCATGAGCGCGTCGGCGATGGCGGCCGAATTGCCACCTGACATCGCCAAGCGCGGCAGCCTCAAAGTGGCGATCGTGCCGAACTATCCGCCAATGGAGTTCCGCGATCCCGCCACCAACGCGCTCTCCGGTTTCGACGTCGATCTTGGCGAGGCGATCGGCCGCAAGCTCGGCCTCAAGATCGAATGGACAGAGACCAGCTTTGCCGAATTCATGCCGGCGATTTCGACGGGGCGGGTGGATGCCATCCTGTCTGGTTTCACCGACTATGCGAGCCGGCATGAGGTCGCCTCCTTTGTGGACTATTTGCGCAGCGGTCCGCAGTTCTTCGTGCAGGCGTCACGCAAGGCGGAATTCAAGGATGCGACGTCGCTGTGCGGCAAGAAGGTCGGCTCCAGCCGCCGCACCATGTTCCCGGCGCAGATCGCGGCGTGGAGCGAGAAGAACTGCGGCAGCAATCCGATCCAGGTCATCGGCACCGACGGCTCGGCCGACGCGCGCACCCAGCTGCGGCAGGGACGCATCGATGCCGCCGCCCAGGGCAACGAGACGCTGCCCTACATCATGGACCTCGAGCCCAACACCTATGCGACCGTGGGTGAGCCCATCGCGCAGCAATTCACCGGCATTGCTCTGCCGGTGAAGGAGAAGGCATTGCAGCAGGCAATGCTGGAGGCGGTCGACGCGCTGATTGCGGACGGCACCTACAAGACGCTGCTGGCGAAGTGGAAGTTGAGCGACAACGCAATCGAGAAGGCGACCATCAATGCTGGACAGTAAGGCACTCCAGAGCATTCCGCTCGTTCCGGCCAACACCGCGGATCCCGCGCCCGAATATCCCTGGCCGAAGCCGTACAATTCCGCGATGTTCCTGTCGTTCGACGTGGACGCGGAGAGCGCCTGGACCAGCAAGGATGCGTCGCATGCGCAGCGGCTGATCACCATGAGCTATGGCGGCTATGAGGCCCGCGTCGGCACGCCGAAGCTCTTGGAGCTGCTCGACCAGCTCGATCTCAAGGCGACGTTCTTCGTCACGGGGTGGTCGGTCGATGCGCATCCGGCGATGGCGGAATCGATTCTCAAGGCCGGTCACGAGATCGGCCATCACGGCTATCACCATCTGCTGCCGGATCCCGGCGATCCCTGGATCGAGGAGGAGCTGGAGCGCGGCTTCGAGGCGCTGAAGCGCCGGCTCGGCGTCAAGCCGACCGGCTATCGCGCGCCCTATGGCGAATTCACGGAGGAGCTGCGCGTCGCGCTGGTGCGCCACGGCATCGTCTATACGTCTTCGTTCCGCGACGACGTCAGGCCCTATCGCCATCGCCTCGCCGACGGCAAGCCCGGCACGATCGAGCTGCCGGTGACCGCGAGCTATGACGATTGGATGCACGGCCTCTCCGCGCGCTTCAGCCCGCGCTCGATCTTCCCCAAGGAGCACGTGCTCTCGATGTGGAAGGACGAGCTGGACGAGGTCCGCGACTGGGGCGCGATGGTGACGACCGTGCTGCATCCGCAATGCAGCGGCCGTCCGATGCGGCTGCGCCTGCTGCGCGAGTTCCTCACTTACGCAAAATCGTGCCCGGATGTCTGGATCACCACCGGCGAGAAGATCGCGGAGAACTTCCTGCGCCACGAGGCCGGTAGCCGCTAATGTCCATTTCCCGCCGTTCGCTCCTGAAGTCTGGCGCGGCGCTGCCGGCGCTGTCGCTGCCCGGCATCGTCCGCGCTGAATCGCAGTCCACGCTGCGCTTCATCCCGGTCATCGACCTCGCTTTCGTCGACCCCATCTATTCGACCGCGCAGGTGTCGCGAAACCACGGCTTCATGGTCTACGACACGCTCTACGGCATGAGCTCCTCGCTCCAGGTCTCGCCGCAGATGCTGTCGGGCCAAGCCATCTCTGGCGACCAACTGCAGTGGGACCTCACGCTTCGTGATGGTCTGTTCTGGCATGATGGCGAGCGCGTGCTGGCACGCGATTGCGCCGCCAGCATTCGCCGCTGGGCCGCGCGCGACGGCTTTGGCGGCGAGCTGATGGAGGCAACCAATGAGCTATCGGCTGCCGACGACCGCACCATCCGCTTCCGTCTGAAGCGTCCGTTCCCGCTGCTGCCGCAGGCGCTCGGCAAGGCCGCGATCAATGCCTGCTTCATGATGCCGGAGCGGCTGGCGAGCCAGGATCCGTTCAAGCCGCTGACCGAGGTGATCGGCAGCGGCCCGTTCCGCTATCTCGCCGACGAGCGCGTGCAGGGCGCGCGCAACGCCTATGCCAGGTTCGAGCGCTACCAGCCGCGCACCGACGGCAAGCCGGATTGGACCGCCGGGCCGAAGATCGTGCACTACGACCGCGTGGTCTGGACCACCACGCCTGATGCCGGCACCGGCGTCGCCGCGCTCCAGACCGGCGAGCAGGATTGGCAGGAAACCACGCCGCACGATCTGCTCCCGGTGATCAAGGCGGCCGGCGATATCGAGACGCGAATCCTCGATCCCAGAGGCTACGCCTGCATGCTGCGCCTCAATCACCTGCAGCCGCCGTTCGACAATCCCGCCATCCGCCGCGCGCTGTTGGGGGCGATCGACCAGTCCGCGTTCATGACGGCCGTCGCCGGCACCGATCCGGCGTTCCAGGTCTCGCCGATCGGCTATTTCGCACCCGGCACGCCGATGGCAAACGACGTCGGCCTCGACGTGTTCCGCGGCCCGCGCAACTACGACAAGGTCAAGGCTGACCTCAAGGCTGCCGGCTACAACGGCGAGAAGATCGTGCTGCTCGTCCCGACCAACTCGCTGGCGCAAAAGCCGCTCGGCGAGATCGCGGTGGACTCGTTGCGCAAGGCCGGCATGAACGTCGAATATGCCGGCCTCGATTTCGCCGTGGTACTGCAGCGCCAGCTGAAGAAGGATCCGCTTCCGCAGGGCGGCTGGAGCGCCGCGGTCGGCAACTGGCAGGGCATCGACTGGCTCAACCCGGCCGGCAACACCAACATCCGGGGCGAAGGCAAGGTCGCCGGCTGGTATGCGAGCACGAAGATGGGCACGTTGCGCAGCCAATGGCTGGCGGCCTCCGAGCTCGCCGAGCAACAGCGCATCTGCCGCGAGATCCAGGCGGTGGCGTTCGAGGAAATCCCCTATATTCCGATCGGCCTGTACAAGCAGCCGACCGCCTATCGCAAGGCGATCACCGGCATTCTCGACGGCACCGCCGTGTTCTGGAACGTGCGCCCCGCATGAGCACAACAGCGATCTTCGGCAGCTACGTGCTGTCACGGAAAGACGGCGTGCAGGACGTGCTGCGCGACCACTGGGTTCTGGTCGAAGGCAAGAAGATCGCGGCAGTCACGCGCGACAGACCGAGCGCGGATCAGGTCTATGACCGCCCGGGCCGCTTCGTGCTGCCCGGTCTGCTCAACCTGCACAATCACTGCTTTTCGGAAGCAGTGGCGCGCAGTCACACCGAGGACGGCAACGGCCGCAAGAACAACCAGAGCATCGTCTACACGGTGCTGCTGCCGCTGACCAAGCGCGGCGCCGACATCCTGTCGGCGGAGGAACGGCTCGCGGTGGCGCGGCTCGGCATCCTCCAGCTGCTCAAGGGCGGCGCCACCACCGTGATGGAGCCGTTCCGCAACTCGATCCCCGAAATGTTCGACGCGGCGGAGGAGATGGGCATCCGCTTCTACGGCGCGCCCTATCTGTTCTCGACCTCCGATGCCAAGGCTGGCCCGGACGGCGTGGTGCAATATTCCGGCGATGACGGCGCCGCGGACATGGCGACATGGGATGCGCTCTATCAGCACTGGAACAATCGCGGCGACGGCCGCATCAGCCTTGCCATGAGCCCGCACGCCACCGACACCTGCGGTCCCGATCTCCTGAAGGCTTGCGCCACGCGGGCGCGCGAACTCGGCGTTCCCATCACCACGCACATGGCGCAGAGCCGCGCCGAGGTCGAGACCATCGGCAAGCGCTACGGCGGCCGCACCCCGGCAGAATATCTGGATTGGCTCGGCCTGCTCGCGCCCGATCTGATGGCGGCGCATTGCATGTTCTCGAGCGACGACGATCTCAAGCTCATGGCTGCGCGCGGCATGACCGTCTTGAACTGCCCGCGCGTGTTCGCGCGTGCCGGCATCACCGCGGCGTTCAGCCGCTTCGCCGAGCACGGCGTGCGCACCGTGGTCGGCACCGACGGCTACAACATGGATTTGCTCGGCGAGCTCAATGCGGCCTCGCTGATCTCCAAGATCACCACGGGGCGGCCTGACGTCGCGAACTCGCCCGAGTTGATCGAGGCGAACACGGCGGTGGCCGCCGACGTCATCAAGCGGCCGGATCTCGGCCGCATCGAGCCGGGCGCGACCGCAGATCTCACGGTGATCGATCTCACCCATCCGCATCTGCAGCCGCTGTTCGATCCGCGCCGCGCGCTGATCGCGCTCGCCAACCGCGCCAATATCGATCAGGTCATGGTCGATGGTCGCGTGCTGGTCGATGAGGGACGCTATCTCGGTACGGATGAAGCCGCGATCATTGCGGCCGGCACCGCCGCCATCGGCAAGATCTGGGATTTGCCGGAGGCGCAGGCGGCGTTCAACGGTTGAGAATTGGCTCCTCGTCAAATTCGGCGAGCGCCTTGCGCATGGTCTCGACCAGGTCCAGTGCCACCGGCGACGGACTGCGCTGCGCCGGAAAGACCGCGGAGAATTCGAAGTCGATGCGCGGCAGGAAGCGGCGCACGACGACACCGCGCGTTGCGAATTCCTGCGCCGTGAAGGGATCGCAGATCGCGACGCCAAGCCCTGACGACACCATGCCGCACATGATCTCCGACAGCGTGGTCTCAACCCTGAGCACGCGGCGGACATCATGGCGGTGGAAGACCTGGTCGACGAGGTGCCGGCTCGACGATCCCGCCGACAGCGAGATGAAGGTCTCGCCCTCGAAATCGCGCGGCTCCAGGACTTCCTTCTCCGCGAGGCGATGACCGGTCGGCAGCACTGCGACCCGCGCCGGCGCTGGCAGCCGCTGGCTCGGCAGGCCGGAATGCGCGATCGGCACCTCGGCAAAGCCGACGTCACATTGATTGTTCAGCACCCAGTCGACCACGATCGGCGAGATGACACCGAAGAAGGCCAGGTTGAGGTTGGGCCGCTCCTTCAGAAAGTGACCGGTGAGCCGCGGCAGATAGCCGTTCGACAGCGCCGGCAGTGCTGCGATGCGTAGCGAGCCGGTGCGGCGGCCGCGGATTTCTTCTGCTGCCGCAGTGATGCGCTCCAGGCCGACGAAGGAGCGCTCGACCTCGGTATAGAGCGCCATCGCCGCCGCGGTCGGCACCAGGCCGGTGCCGCGCCGTTCGAACAGCTCCATTTTCAGCAGGGCCTGGAGGTCGCGCAGCAACCGGCTGACGGCCGGCTGCGTCACCTTCATCAGCGCCGCGGCCTCGGTCACGCTGCCCGTCAGCATTGTCGCGCGGAAGGCCTCCACCTGCCGCGAATTGATCCGCGCCATTTCCGATTCCAATCATAACATTTTGGCATGCAGAGGGTGCCATTATTCATTGGACGATGGAAGTATAGGTTGCGATCTTTTTCATCAGGACTGGAGACAGCCCGCTTTTTCGGCAGATTGGAGGGGTTCAAACCTCCAGATCGCGCCAAAACCCCGCCGAACAGGGGCCGGAGCCCTGATCGGAGAGGGTTTGCGCGGAAGGGAATGCGGAAGGTGCTTCAGCCAGCGAGACTCGTCGGCACGTCACCTCATTCCGGTATTGGAGATCGGTCCACATGAAGACTTTTCGCCTTCTGACCGCGGTCAGCATCGCAGCGCTCATTGCCTCCCCATCAGTCGCCTGGGCCCAGCAGAAAACGCTCTATGTCGCCGGCTATGGCGGCTCGTTCGAGAAGACCATCCGCGACGAGGTGATCCCGGCCTTCGAGAAGGAGAACGGCGTCAAGGTCGAATACGTCGCCGGCAACTCCACCGACACGCTGGCCAAACTCCAGGCGCAGAAGGGCAACCAGCAGATCGACGTCGCCATCGTCGATGACGGCCCGATGTACCAGGCAATCCAGCTCGGCTTCTGCGGCAAGCTCGACGGCCTGCCCGCCGATCTCTACGACACCGCGCGTTTCAAGGACGATCGCGCGGTCGCGATCGGCATCGTCGCCACCGGCCTGATGTACAACACCAAGGTGTTCAAGGAGAAGGGCTGGGCGCCGCCGACCTCGTGGAACGACCTGAAGGACACGAAATACGCAAAACAGCTCGTGATCCCGCCGATCAACAACACCTACGGTCTCGAAGCGCTGGTGATGCTGTCGAAGATGAACGGCGGCGGCGAGACCAACGTCGATTCCGGCTTCAAGATCTTCAAGGAGCAGATCAACCCGAACGTGCTGGCCTATGAGCCGTCGCCGGGCAAGATGACCGAGCTGTTCCAGTCCGGCCAGGCCGTGATCGCGGTGTGGGGCACCGGCCGCGTGCAGAGCTTTGCCAATACCGGCTTTCCCGTCGACTTCGTCTATCCCAAGGAAGGCGCGGCGACGCTGCTGACGACGGCGTGTCCGATCAACAAGCCCAATGCTTCGCCGCTGGCGGCGAGCTTCGTCAAGATGCTGCTCGATCCAAAGATCCAGCTCGTGATGCTGAAGGATTACGGCTACGGCCCGGTGCTGAAATCGCTGGTGATCCCGCCCGAGCTCGGCAAGATGGCGCCGATCGGCGAGCGCGCGGCCAAGCTCTACAATCCGGACTGGACCGTCATCAACGAGAAGCGCGAGGAGTGGACCAAGCGCTGGAATCGCGAGGTCGAACGCTGATCGGTCGCCGCGGAGACAGCGCCATGGCCTATCTCGAGCTCGATCGGGTCGCCAAGCAGTTCGGCACGCAGACTGTGGTCGACGACTTCAGCCTGTCGGTGGGGAAGGGGGAGTTCATCTCCTTCCTCGGCCCGTCCGGCTGCGGCAAGACCACGACCTTGCAGATGATCGCGGGCTTCCTCGATCCGACACGTGGCGCGATCCGCCTCGAGGGCAAGGACCTGACCGCGATCCATCCGGCCAAGCGCGGCCTCGGCATCGTGTTCCAGAGCTACGCTCTGTTTCCGCACATGACCGCGGCGGAGAACGTCGCCTTTGGCCTGGAGATGCGTGGCGTGCCGCGCACCGAACGGGCCGAGCGCGTGCGCGCCGCGCTCGCGATGGTGGGGCTCGCCGGATACGAGGACCGTCATCCGCGCCGCATGTCCGGCGGCCAGCAGCAGCGCGTGGCGCTGGCGCGTGCGCTGGTGATCAAGCCGAGCGTGCTGCTGCTCGACGAGCCGCTGTCGAACCTCGACGCCAAGCTGCGCGAGGAGATGCAGATCGAGCTGCGCCAGATCCAGCGCACCGTTGGCACCACCACGATCCTGGTCACCCACGACCAGAACGAGGCGATGTCGCTGTCCGACCGCATCGTGGTGATGAGCCAGGGCAAGATCGAGCAGATCGGCACGCCGCAAGAGACTTACGAGAAGCCGGCCTCCGCCTTCGTCTCGCAATTCCTCGGCAAGACCAACGATTTTGCCGGAACCATCGACCGGACCGTCGCACCGACGCAACTGGTGGCGGGCTCCTGGCGCGCACCGGCGCCGGCCGGGCTCGGCGGTCCCGTCACCGTCAGCGTTCGCCCGGAAAGAATCGGCTTTGGCGATACAGGGCTCAGCGCAAAAATCATCACGCGCATCTTCCAGGGCAATCACTGGCTGTTCCAGTGCGACAGCGAATGCGGCCCGGCGATCGTGATACGCCAGAATGACGGCACGGCGCAGCCGGCCGAAGGCGACGCGGTTCGCCTCACCTGGCGGGCCGAGGACATGAGCGTGCGCGCGAGGGCCGGCACATGAGCATGGCCGCCGAGGAGCGCAGCCTACGCGCGCCGTGGGCGCTGACCGCGCCCGCCCTGATGCTGTTCGCCGGCGTGCTGCTGATTCCGCTGGCGATGACGGTGATGCTGTCGTTCCACGATTGGGGCCAGTACAAGGGCATCGAGCCGGTCTTCATCCTGAAGAACTGGCACGAGATGGCGACCGATCCCTATTACGCCGAGATGTTCTGGCGGACGTTCCGCATCGCGATCCTGACCACGCTGCTCACCGCGCTGCTCGGCGCGCCCGAAGCCTACATCCTCAACCGCATGAGCGGCCGCTGGAAGAGCTTTTTCCTGCTGGTCATTCTCGGGCCGCTCTTGATCTCCGTGGTGGCGCGCACGCTCGGCTGGGCGCTGCTGTTTGGCGGCAACAACGGTCTCGTCAACAAGCTCCTGATGTCGCTCGGCGCGATCCGTTCGCCCATTCCGTTCATGTTCACCGAAACCGGCATGGTGGTCGCGCTCGCGCATGTGATGATGCCGTTCATGGTGCTCTCGGTCTGGGCGGCGCTGCAGCGGCTCGACCCGCAGATCGAGAATGCCGCGATGTCGCTCGGCGCGGGCCCCGCGACCATCATCCGCCGCATCATCATGCCGCAGATCATGCCGGGCGTGCTGTCGGGCGCCATCATTGTGTTCTCGCTCTCGGCCAGCGCCTTCGCCACACCGGCGATCATCGGCGGCCGCCGGCTCAAGGTCGCCGCGACACTTGCCTATGACGAGTTCCTCAACACCCTGAACTGGCCGCTGGGAGCTGCGGTCGCAACGCTGCTGCTGGTCGCGCTGGTGCTGATCGTGGTCGGCAGCAATGCGCTGATCGAGCGCCGCTATGCCGAGGTGTTCCGATGAGGCAGAACGGTCCGCTCGCGCTGATCTTCCATACCATCTTCGTCATCGTCATGGTGGCGCCGATCCTGGTGGTCTGCCTCGTCGCCTTCACCCCCGAGGGGTTTCTGTCGCTGCCGACCAACGGGTTTTCGCTGCGCTGGTTCAGGACCATCCTGAACTATCCCGAATTCATTCACGCGTTCTGGGTCAGCCTCGGCCTCGGCGCGCTCTCGTCCCTCGTGGCGCTCCTGTTCGCAGTGCCGGCGGCGCTGGCGATCGCGCGCTATCGCTTTCGCGGCCGTGATGCGCTGGCGGCGTTGTTCCTGTCGCCGCTGATGATCCCGCATGTCGTGCTCGGCATCGCCTTCCTGCGCTTCTTCACCTCGGCGGGCCTCGGCGGCAGCTTTGCAGCGCTGATCATCGCCCATGTCATCATCGTGTTTCCGTTCGCGCTGCGGCTGACCTTGGCGGCTGCGACCGGCATGGATCGCTCGGTCGAAATGGCTGCCGTCTCGCTCGGTGCGGGCGGCTGGACGCTGTTCCGTCGCGTGACGCTGCCGCTGATCCTGCCCGGCGTCATCAGCGGCTGGGCGCTCGCCTTTATCCAGTCCTTCGACGATCTCACCATGACCGTCTTCCTCGCCGCGCCGGGCACCGAAACATTGCCGGTGCGGATGTTCCTTTACATCCAGGACAACATCGATCCGCTGGTGACGTCGGTCTCGGCCTGCGTGATCGCGATCACCATGACCGCCCTCATTCTGCTCGACCGCTTCTACGGGCTCGACCGTGTGCTCGCCGGCAAGGGCGATACGGGACGATAGGAGAACCTATGCGAACGGATTACGACGTCGCCGTCGTCGGCGGCGGACTGCTCGGCTCCGCCATTGCCTGGGGCCTCGGCCGGCTCGGCAAGAAGGTCGCGGTGCTCGACGAAGGCGACATCACCAAGCGCGCCTCGCGCGCGAACTTCGCGCTGGTGTGGGTGCAGAGCAAGGGGCTCGGCATGCCCGCCTATACGGTGTGGACCGTGCAGGCTTCGCAGGCATGGGGCCGGCTTGCCTCCGAGTTGAAGCAGCAGACTGGCCTCGACGTTGCCCTTCAGCAGAATGGCGGTTTTCACCTCACCCTCGGCGAGGACGAATTCGGCCAGCGCACCGAGATCGTCAAGCGCATGCACAACCAGGCCGGCGCGGCCGACTACAAGATGGAAATGCTGCGGCCGTCCGAGCTGAAGAAGGCGCTGCCGCTGATCGGGCCCGAGGTCTCCGGCGGCAGTTATTGTCCGCTCGACGGCCATGTCAATTCGCTGCGCACGTTCCGCGCCTTCCACACCGGCTTCGTTGCGTTCGGCATCGATTATTTTCCGGAGCGTCCGGTCTCGGCGATCAGCAAGAGCGGCAGCGAATTTCGCCTGACGACGCCGCAGGGTGAGCTGCGTGCCGCCAAGATCGTGCTCGCCGCCGGCAATGCCAACCAGACGCTGGCGCCGATGGTCGGCCTCTTTGCTCCGATGGGCCCGACCCGTGGCCAGGTCGTCGTGACCGAGCGCACCATGCCGTTCCTGCCGCATCCGCTGACCACGATCCGTCAGACCGACGAGGGCACGGTGATGATCGGCGACAGCAAGGAGGACGAGCTCGACGATCGCACGCTGAAGCCTTCGATCAGCGGCGTCATGGCCGATCGTGCGCAGCGCATGTTCCCGCATCTGGCGAGGCTCAACGTGGTCAGGAGCTGGTCGGGCATTCGCGTCATGCCGCAGGACGGCTTTCCGATCTACGACCAGTCGGAGACGCATCCCGGCGCCTTCGTCGCCTGTTGCCATTCCGGCGTGACGCTGGCTTCGAACCATGCCTTCGAGATTGCGCGCATGGTGGCGCAGGGCGCGCTCGAGCCGGAGCTGGTTGGTGCGTTCTCCGCCAGCCGCTTTGGTGGCGCAGGTGCTGCCAACAGCAGCGGCTACTAGAGATCACAAGGAGCCAAGGGCATCCCATGTTTAGACGATCCGAACAGGACAAGCGCCCACAGGTGCAGATCTTCGTCGACGGCGTCGCCGTCGCGGCGCGCCAGGGCGACACCGTCTCGGCCGCGCTGCTGGCCTCCGGCGTTGACGCACGGCGTTCCACCGCAGTCAGCGGCGCACCGCGTCTGCCCTACTGCATGATGGGCGTCTGTTTCGACTGCCTCGTCACCATCGACGGCGTCGGCAATCGGCAAGGCTGTCTCGTGCCCGTCGCCGAGGGCATGCAGATCGAGATTCAGAAGGGCAAGCGGGAGATCGGAAGATGAGTGTGGCTCCCAAGCGCGAAAATTACGACGTCGTGGTGATCGGCGCCGGCCCTGCCGGCCTCGCCGCTGCGGCCACATCTGCCGAGGCCGGCCTGTCGACGCTGCTGCTCGATGAGAACATCGGCCCTGGCGGCCAGGTGTTTCGGGCGATCGCCTCGACACCTGTGACGGACCGCAACCAGCTCGGCCCGGACTATTGGGTCGGGGCCGATCTCGTGCAGTCGCTGCGCGCGAGCAATGCCGAGGTGATCCAGCGTGCCACGGTCTGGAGTCTCGACCGCAATCTCGACATCGCCGTCTCGATCGGCGGCGCCTCCGCCTTCGTGAAGGCCAAGCGCGTGATCCTTTCGACCGGCGCGCTTGAGCGGCCGTTCCCGATTCCCGGCTGGACGCTGCCGGGCGTGATGACCGCAGGCGCGGCCCAGACCATGCTGAAATCGTCGGCCCTGGTGCCCGACGGACGCACGGTGATCGCAGGGCAGGGGCCGCTGCTCTGGCTGCTCGCCGCGCAGATTTTGCGGCTCGGCGGCCGCATCGATCGCATCCTCGACACCACCGAGCGCGGCAATTATGTCGCGGCGCTGCCGCACGCCTTTGCCTTCCTGACGTCGCCCTATTTCGCCAAGGGCCTCTCGATGATGCGCGAGGTGAAGGCGAAGGTGCAGGTCGTCTCGGGCGTCACCGAGCTGGCCGCGGCTGGCGACGGCCAGCTCGCGAGCGTCAGCTATGTCGCCGGCGGCAAGCGCGAGACCATTCCGGCCGATCTGTTGCTGCTGCATCAGGGCGTCGTGCCCAACGTCAATCTGGCGATGTCGGCCGGCATCGAGCATCGCTGGGATGATTTGCAGCTGTGCTGGTCGCCGGTGCTCGATGCAAGCGGCAATTCGTCGGTCGCCGGCATCGCGATCGCCGGCGATGGCGCCGGCATCGGTGGTGCCAATGCCGCCGTGGTGCGCGGTCGCATTGCCGCGCGCGCCGCGGTGGAAGCACTGGCGCCCGCTTCTGCCGCAAAACTTCCCGCAATGGCAACGCTCCGCACCGATCTAGCCAAGGCCGAGCGCGGCCGCGTCTTCCTCGACACGCTGTTCCGTCCCGCGCCGCAGTTCCGTATTCCCTCGGGCGATACCATCGTCTGCCGCTGCGAGGAGGTCACCGCCAAGGACGTTCTGGATTCCGTCGCAATCGGTGCGACCGGGCCGAACCAGCTCAAGGCCTATCGCCGCACCGGCATGGGCCCGTGCCAGGGCCGGCTCTGCGGCCTCACCGTCACCGAGCTGATGGCGCAGGCGCGCGGCAAGACTCCGCAGGAGATCGGTTACTACCGGCTGCGCGCGCCGGTGAAGCCGATCACGCTGGCCGAGCTCGCCGCTGTTCCCAAGAGCGAGGCCGACGTCAAGGCCGTGGTGCGCGGATGACACGAAACGTGGATGCGATCGTCATTGGCGGCGGCATCCACGGGTGCTCGACCACGCTGCATTTGTGTCTCGCCGGCCTGAAGCCGCTGCTGATCGAAAAGGACTATGCCGGCCGTCACGCCTCGGGCGTCAACGCCGGTGGCGTTCGCCAGCTCGCCCGGCACATTCCAGAAATCCCACTCTCGATCCGCTCGATGGGCATCTGGGAGAAGATTTCGGACCTCCTCGACGACGATTGCAGCTTCGAGAGCTACGGTCAGGTGCTGGTCGCCGAAAACGAGGACGAGCTCGCCGTATGCCGTGCGCGTGTCACCGAGCTCAATGCGCTGGGCTTTACCCACGAAGAACTGATCGACGCGGCGGAATTGCGCCGGCTCGTGCCGGCGGTGGCCGAGACCTGTCCCGGTGGCGTGGTCTCCCGCCGCGACGGAGCAGCCAATCCGGCGCAGACGACGACGGCATTCCGGCGCAAGGCGGAGCAGTTAGGTGCGACCGTGCGCGAAGGCATGGCCGCAGGCAACATCCGCTACAGCGACGGCCTCTGGCATGTCTATGCGGGTTCGGAGAGTTTTGCCGCGCCGGTGCTGGTCAACGCCGCCGGCGCCTGGGCCGGCAAGATCGCGGCTGATCTCGGCGAGCCGGTGCCGGTCGAGACCGTGGCGCCGATGCTGATGATCACCTCGCGCGTGCCGCACTTCATCGATCCCGTCGTGATCCTGCGCGGGCGAAAGCTCTCCTTCAAGCAGTTCAAGAACGGCACCGTGCTGATCGGCGGCGGCCATCTGGCGACGCCCTATCAGGACCGCAACGAGACAGTGCTGGACTGGAAGAGCCTTGCGACCAGCGCGCAGACTGTGTTCGAGCTGTTCCCGGTGATGCGCAGCGCCACCATCGTCCGCGCCTGGGCCGGCATCGAAGCCAAGATGAAGGACGACATTCCCGTGTTCGGGCCGAGCTCCCGTCACAAGGGCCTCTATCACCAGTTCGGCTTCTCGCTGCACGGTTTCCAGCTCGGCCCCGGCGCCGGCGCCGTGATGGCGGAGCTGATCGTCAACGGCGGTACCCAGACCCGCGTCAGCGATCTCGGCATCGACCGCTTCCACCCTTCCACGCTCTAAAGAAGAGGACATCATGAGCATTACCCGCAGCATCCGCACGCCCATCATGCACCGCGCCGTCGAAGCCAGTGGCTTCGTCTTCCTCGGCGGCACCATCGCCGACGACACCTCGGTCTCGATGGGCGACCAGACCCGCAACATCCTCGGCAAGATCGCCGGCTATCTGAAGGAAGCGGGAACCGACAAGTCGCGCGTGGTCAGCGCTTCGATCTTCGTCACCGATCTCTCCAAGAAGAAGGAGATGGACGCGGCCTGGACCGAATTCTTCGGCGACAACCTGCCGACCCGCGCCACCGTCGGCGTGGCCGATCTCGGCGGCGGCGCGCTGATCGAGGTGGTGGTCACCGCACTCAAGGGCTGATCGCGATCGGCGGGACCGAGATCAGGCGATCGCCCGATCTTGCCAGCGCATTCATGAGAGGGAATTCGACGCGCCGCCAGATCGCATGCGGTAATGATTTTCAAAAGCCCGACGCCCTGCCCCCAGCGCGTCGGGCGGAAAGAATGAGTATCAATCCGTGATCCCAACGCCATTGTTGTGACGCGGACCGCATCGATTTTCTACTCCGGGAAACTACCGCATTGGAACTGGGCGTCGTCTGCTCACCGGCTGCGCGGACTACGACGCCGCGCCTCCGCCCGGCTCCAGCGCCTCGCCGATCTCCAGCGGATGCGCCATGGTCTCGTGCAGCGCGTCGCGGTCGAGCTCGCCTTCGGAGATGCTGATGACGACGCAGGCGACGCCATTGCCGATCAGATTGGTGAGCGCGCGGCATTCGCTCATGAACTTGTCGATGCCGACAAGGATCGCGATCGACTGGATCGGGATATCAGGCACGATCGACAGCGTCGCGGCGAGTGTGATGAAGCCGGCGCCGGTCACGCCCGAGGCCCCCTTGGAGGTGATCATGGCGATGCCCAAAATGCCGAGCTCCTGCCAGATGGTCAGATGGGTGTTGGTTGCCTGCGCCAGGAACAGCGTCGCCAGCGTCATGTAGATGTTGGTCCCATCGAGATTGAAGCTGTAGCCGGTGGGGATGACGAGGCCGACCACGGAGCGTGAGGCGCCGAGATGCTCCATCTTCTGGATCATCTGCGGCAGCACGGTCTCGGAGGACGAGGTGCCGAGCACGATCAGGAGCTCGTCCTTGATATAGGCGATGAAGCGCAGGATCGAGAAGCCGGCGAGCCGGGCGATCGCGCCCAGCACGATCAGCACGAACAGGATGCTGGTCAGATAGAACGTGCCGATCAGGGCGGCGAGATTGAGCAGTGAGCCGAGACCATAGGCGCCGACGGTGAACGCCATGGCGCCGAAGGCGCCGATCGGCGCGACGCGCACGATGATGCGGATGATGCCGAAGAACATCTTCGCCGCCTTGTCGATCGCGTCCGCAATGGGCTCGCCGGCCTTGCCGAGAAAGGCGATGGCGAAGCCGGAGAGGATCGAGATCAGCAGCACCTGGAGCAGGTCGCCGCGCGCAATCGCTCCCAGATAACTGTCGGGAATGATCGCCATCAGATGGGCGACGATGCCCTCCTCCTTGGCCTTGGTGACGTAGGTCGCCACCGAATTCGGGTCGATCGTGGCCGGATCGATATTGAAGCCGTGCCCGGGCTGGAGAATCTCGCCGACCAAAAGGCCGACCGCGAGGGCCACGGTCGAGACCGTCTCGAAATAGATCAGCGATTTCAGCCCGACCCGACCGACCCGCTTCAGATCGCCCATCGAGGAGATGCCGTGCACCACGGTGCAGAAGATCACGGGCGCGATCATCATCTTGATCAGCGCGATGAAGCCGTCGCCAAGCGGCTTCAAGGCCTTGCCGAGGTCGGGATAGACATAGCCGATGAGCACGCCGAGCACGATCGCGATCAGCACCTGGACGTAGAGGATCTTGTACCAGGGCTGGTGCCGGCGCTGGATGGCTGACGGAATTGCGATCTGTGTCATAATGCAGGCTCGGGAACGGATTGATCGTGCACGATTTGCATCATGTGATGGGCGCCGCAGAAGCGATAATCACATTTTTGTCTGTTGGCACGACCATCGATCGTTGCGCCGCAACTTGGGTGGGAACATGACGATCGCAACAGGCTCGGGCGAGCAGGGGCAAGGCTATTTTCCACGTTGGAAGCTCAAGACCTCGGGCGTGATCATGCCGGAGGAGCGGCTGTCCTGGGGGCAGACCATCGTCTCGGGTCTTCAACATTGCGTCGCGATGTCCGGCGCGACGATCATCGCGCCGCTGCTGATGGGGTTCGATCCCAACGTTGCAGTTCTGTTCTCGGGCGTTGGCACGCTGATCTTCTTCGTCGTCGTTGCCGGGCGCGTGCCGAGCTATCTCGGCTCGAGCTTCGCCTTTATCGCCGTCGTCATCGCCGCCACCGGCTATGCCGGGCAGGGGCCGAACCCAAACCTGTCGGTCGCGCTGGGCGGCATCGTCGGCGCCGGGGTGCTGTATGGCCTGATTTCGCTGGTCGTGATGTGGTCCGGCGTCGGCTGGATCGAGCGGCTGCTGCCGCCGGCCGTCACCGGCGCTGTCGTCGCCGCGATCGGCCTCAATCTCGCGCCGGTGGCGGTCAAGGCGGTGAGCGCGAGTGCCTTCGACACGGGAATCGGGCTCGCCACCGTGCTGATCATCGGCGTGGTGGCCGTTGCAGCGCCAGGCCTGTGGCGCCGCCTGCCGATCATCCTCGGCGCGGCCGGCGGCTATCTGTTGTATCTGCTGTTCGCAAACGGCCTCGGCTTCGGCAAGCCGATCGACTTCACCCAGCTCTCGGCCGCGCCGTGGCTCGGCCTGCCGAACTTCACCACGCCGAGCTTCCATGCCGATGCGATCTTCCTCATCGCGCCGGTTGCGGTCATTCTCGTTGCCGAGAACCTTGGGCACATCAAGGCCGTCGCCGCCATGACGGGCCGCAGCCTCGATGCCTATCTCGGCCGCGCTTTGTTCGCCGACAGCCTCGCGACCATCGTGGCCGCTTGCGGCGGTGGCACCGGCGTCACCACCTATGCCGAGAACATCGGCGTGATGGCGGCGACCAAGGTCTATTCGACCCTGCTGTTTGCGTTCGCTGCCTTGGTGTCGATCCTGCTCGGCTTCTCGCCGAAATTCGGCGCGCTGATCCTGTCGATCCCGGGTCCCGTCATCGGCGGCCTCTCGATCGTGTTGTTCGGCTTGATCGCCGCGATGGCGGGGCGGATCTGGGTCGAGAACAAGGTCGACTTCGCCAACCCTGCGAACCTGATCACCGTCGCGGTGGCGCTGACCGCAGGTGCCGGCGATCTCACGCTCAAATTCGGTGCGTTCACGATCGGCGGCATCGGCACCGCGACTTTCGGCGCGATCATCCTCTATCAGATCCTGACCTCGCGGCGCGCGCAGCGAGCCGATTAGATCCCAGCATCGCTAAGGGATGGAACAAAAGGCCGGTTCCATCCATGATGGTGCATCCCGGAGAGAACACATGCCGCAAACCGAACGCTCGACCTCGTTTCCCTCGCGCCTCGTCGGCCAATACGCGCTGGTGACCGGCGCCTCGCAAGGCATCGGCCGCGCCGTTGCCATCCGGCTGGCGCAGGAAGGCGCGACTGTCGCCATCAATTATTTCGATCACGCTGGAAAGGCCGAGGAGACCCTTGCCCTTGCACGAAGCGCGTCGAGCGATCGCGGCCACGGCAGACTCGACCACATCGTCGTCAAGGCCGATATCGGCAATGAGCAGGACATCGCCGCGATGTTCGAGACGGTCCTGGCGCGCTTCAAGCGCCTCGACTGCCTCGTCAACAATGCCGGCTTCCAGCGGGAATCGCCGAGCGAGGCGCTCGCCGTCGAAACCTACCGCCGCATCATCGACGTCAATCTCAACGGTGCCGTGCTGTGTGCGCAGAAGGCGCTGGCGCATTTCGTCGCGCGCGGGGCAGGCGGCAGCATCATCAACTGCTCCAGCGTCCACCAGATCATCCCGAAGCCCGGCTATCTCGCCTATTCCATCAGCAAGAGCGGTATGGCCGGTCTCACCCGCACGCTGGCGCTCGAATTCGCGCGGCACGGCATCCGCGTCAATGCGGTCGGTCCCGGCGCTATCGACACGCCGATCAACGCCGCCTGGACGGGAGATCCCGCAAAGCGCGGCGTCGTCACCTCCCATATTCCCATGGGGCGCGTCGGCGCGCCCGAAGAGATCGCCGCCGTGTTCGCCTTCCTCGCCTCCGACGATGCCAGCTACATCACCGGGCAGACCATCTATGCCTGCGGGGGTCTCACGCTGTTTCCAGAGTTCAGGGAGAACTGGGCAAGCTGAGAATCGGCTTGGGATGACGCGTCCCTCGCGCGGGATGGAGGGGCAGGTCCGGTTGGGGGTCTGCGGCGCCGTGTGCTATCGACCGTGGACGATGCTGCCGCTATTGGCAGACGCCGACACATGACGGGCTCGTGACCACAACCATCAACATCAATGCCTATAGCGACGCGCTGGTGGTGCTCGGGACCGCCGGCGTGGTGGTGCCAATGGTCCGGCATTGGGGCATCAATCCCGTGCTGGGCTATCTTGGCGCCGGCGCCATTCTCGGTCCGCTCGGGCTCGGCTCGCTCGTTCGCGACATCCCATTCCTGTATTGGTTCACGGTGACGGACGCGCAGAACGTCGAGGGTATCGCCAATCTCGGCATCGTGTTCCTGCTGTTCCTGATCGGGCTCGAGCTGTCGTTGCGCCGGCTCGTCACGATGCGACGCTTCGTGTTCGGGCTTGGCGGCCTGCAAGTCCTTGCGACCTCGGCCATGATTTTCGGCGTGGCACTTCTCTTTGGGCAGAGCTCCGATACGGCCGTTATCCTCGGGGCGAGCCTTGCGCTGTCCTCGACTGCGATCGTGCTCGAGCTTCTATCCACCGAGAGGCGGCTTGCGACCACAGCCGGGCGCGCCAGCTTCGCGGTGCTGCTGGCTCAGGACCTTGCCGTGGTCCCCGTCCTCGTCCTTGTCGCGGTGCTCGGCGCGGGCAGCGGCGGCTCGGTCGTGGCGCACATCTCCACGGCGATCCTGAAGGCCGTGCTGGCAGTCGTTTTCCTGATTCTGATTGGACGGCTGCTGATGCGTCCGCTCTTCCAGATGGTTGCAGGCACCCATTCGACGGAGTTGTTCGTTGCCGCCACCCTGTTCGTCATTGTCGGCGCAGGGCTTGCCGCCCACCAGGCCGGCCTATCGATGGCGCTCGGAGCATTCGTTGCAGGACTGATGCTGGCGGAGACCGAGTATGGCAAGGCCATCGAGGCCACCGTCGAGCCGTTCAAGGGCCTGCTGCTCGGCATCTTCTTCTTCACCGTCGGCATGGCTATCGACTTCCGCGTGTTCGCGCGGGAGCCCGGTTGGCTGCTGGCGGCCGTTATCGGCATTGTCGTCGGCAAGGCGATCGTGCTCATCATCTTAGGCCGCCTCTTCAGGCTGTCATGGCCGGCGGCGATCGAGATCGGCTTCCTGCTGGGCCCCGTCGGCGAATTCGCCTTCGTCAGCATCGGAATGGCGGCAGCCGGCGACCTGATCGAGCCCCGCGTATCGAGCTTTGCCGTGGCCGTCACCGCCGTGACGATGGCGTTGACACCGCTTCTGAGTATTCTCGGACGAAAATTGGCCGCGAAGCTGGGCAGCGAACGCGCGCCCGATCCCGAGCTTGCGGTTCGGCCGCCCGGCGATCAGGCGCAAGCCATCGTGGTCGGCTACGGCCGTGTTGGAAAAGTCGTCTGCTCGCTGCTGACAAGCCACGGCCTGAACTACATCGCCGTCGATCACGAGGCCGCCAGCGTGGCGCGCGACCGCCGCGACGGCCACAGAGTCTATTTCGGCGATGCGACAGAACCGGGATTCCTCGAAGCCTGCGGCCTGATGCAGACGACCGGCGTGATCATCACCGTCCAATCACGGCCGGCGATCGACGCTGTCGTCGAGCGGATCCGGGCGGTGCGGCCGGATGTGCTGATCGTTTCACGCGCGCGGGACGCCGATCATGCCCGCCACCTTTATGCGATCGGCGCAACCGATGCGGTGCCGGAAACGATCGAGGCGAGCCTGCAACTCTCCGAAGCCGCGCTGGTCGGCCTCGGCGTTGCCGTCGGTCATGCGATCGCCTCGGTGCACGAGAAGCGGGACGAATTCCGGCGCACGCTGCAGCAGGCCGCCCGAATCGCCGGACAAGAGAAGGCTCCTCCGCCCGATCTCACAGGGCGCCGGTCCTCACGATAGCCACTCGTCCGGACGGCTGTGCGCCGCCGACGCTCGTGATCTGGCAAAATGCACTTGCGCGAACTACATCTACGCCATGACAAATGCTGCGCCGGGAAACAGATCGCTCCAGGATTTTATCGAGGGGCACGAGAACCTGTTCGTGCTGACCGGCGCCGGCTGCAGCACCAATTCGGGCATTCCCGATTATCGCGATAGCCAGGGCAATTGGAAGCGGACCCAGCCCGTCAACTTCCAGGCCTTCATGTCGGACGCGCCTACGCGCCGGCGCTATTGGGCGCGCAGCCTGATCGGCTGGCGGCGGTTCGGCCAGGCGAAGCCGAACGATGCGCATCGCGCATTGGCCCGGCTCGAGGCGAATGGGCGATGCGGGATGTTGCTGACGCAGAATGTCGACCGGCTGCATCAGTCGGCCGGCCACCGGCAGGTGATCGACCTGCACGGCCGGCTCGATCTGGTCCGCTGCATGGGCTGCGGTCGCAAGACCCCTCGCGACGCGTTCCAGCACGCTCTCGGCCGCGCCAATGCGGCATGGCTGACGCTGGATGCCGCGGACGCACCCGATGGCGACGCCGATCTCGACCACGAGGATTTTTCCTCCTTCGAGGTGCCGCCTTGCGAGGCCTGCGGCGGCATCCTCAAGCCCGACGTGGTGTTCTTCGGCGAGAACGTGCCGCGCGAGGTGGTGGCCACGGCGCAGGATCATCTGGCGCAGGCCGATGCCATGCTGATCGTCGGCTCGTCATTGATGGTCTATTCCGGCTTTCGCTTCGTCCAGGCCGCCGCGAAACGGCAGATTCCGATCGCCGCGGTCAATCTCGGCCGCACCCGCGCCGACGATCTCTTGACGCTGAAGGTCGAGGAGCGCTGCGAAGCGGCGCTGGCGTTTTTGCTCTGAGCGCATGGCCAACAGGGTGGCCTGGCTGTTGATCAGGCTCGGCCCGGCACTGTAGCAAGTCTAGTTTGGAGCAATTGCGGCCTTGTTGCCGGCACGCGCGAGCCCATCTTCGAAAAGTTTTGCCTCCTTGTCGCGGCGCTGCTGTAGTCCGGAGACGGTCGGCCACAGTCTCTTCATCGCCCGAATCTGATCGGCAATCTTGTCAAACTCCCGTTTCTCGATCAGCTCCTTGATGGCTCGCATTTCGATGTAGCGATCGCCTTGCGAGTCGAAGGACAGGCCCCTGTTGTATGCGATCGACAGGATCGCTCCGTAGCAATCGGGAGGAAGCTCGCGGGCATTTGGCAGGCGCCCGTCAACCAGGCTCGACCAGCGTTCGATCTGCTTGCCGAATACAATGACCGCGTCATCCCAATCGATCACGATGTCCTGCAAGCTGTTTGCGAGATCGCGCGCGGCTTGCCCTCTGATCGAGACAGCTGTTGTCAGCCGGTTCAGGTCGGCCGAGGCAATCAGGCCGCCCCAGTCCTGATTCATCTGGCTTGGAGACACCGAACCCAGATCATAACCGATCCCGATGGTGACGCCGCCCATGCCTGTCCATGTTGGATGCGCATAAGTCTTTTCGTAGTTCTCGCGGCCGAGAACCTCAAAGCTCGCTATCATTTCAAGCGCTCTCGGCGAAAGCCTCCGGGATAGCGAGTCGGGAACAGGGAAGTTGGCTGCCCCGGCCGGCGCTGGGAGAACGGGCGCATCCGTTCTTGCAAGGATTCTCGTGACCAGCGCCTTGTCTGTAATGAGTCCGGTTTCAGCAAGGTATCGAATGTTCTTCCGGGATTGCTCGACGTCACCGACGCTGGCCATCTTCAGGATCAATTCGTGCTCCTGCTTCTGGCTTTCCAACTGCTTGGTGCTTTCGAATTTCCTGGTTTCCAGCTCGAGTGAATTGCGGCTCTGCATCGTGGTCGCGACCACGGATCCGAAGATGGTCAGAACCCCCGCCATCAGGGCCGTCGTCAGCGGCGAGAATGCCCGGGCAAGCCAGCCGTTCTCGCGAAGCTTCTGTTCGAGTTCCAACCGCTTGAGCGGGAGCTCGTCGCGCCATCGCTGTTGTTCGAAAAGGAATTTGCGCTCCTCGAGCGGAGTATCGTCGGCCATGCAAGTCACTCCTGGGAATGGCTGCTGCGGGAAAATAATCACGGATGCAATCTTTGGTAAAGGCAGAACGCATCCGCTGCTTGGTCGCGCCGCGCCGGCGATCTCCTCGCGCGTCAGGTCGAGGAGCGCTGCGAAGCGGCGCTTGCATTCCTGCTCTGATCGCTCAGGCGCGAACACGCCTTGCCTATTGCATAGGTGCCGCGCAAAATAGCCGGGCACAGCGCTGCCGGCATGCCTCATGGCACGGGAATTGCTGCGCTTTTTGGACCCAGTCTTGACGACCAGCACGGAGAAATTGGAATGCTTGAGGGAGCCGAGGTACGGCTTGCCGTCGATATCGGTGGCACGTTCACCGACATCGTGCTGGACGTGGGACAAGATCGCAAAACCCGCAAGGTGCTGACGACGCCGCAGCGGCCCGAGCAGGCGGTGCTGGACGGCATGCGGCTCATCCTTGCCGATGCACGCGCCCATATCAGCGATATCGACGTCTTCATCCACGGCACGACGCTCGCGACCAATGCCATCATCGAGCGGCGCGGCGCCAAGACGGCGCTGATCGCAACCGAAGGCTTTCGCGACGTGCTCGATATCGGCACCGAGAGCCGCTACGACCAGTACGATCTCGGCATCGACAAGCCGAAGCCGCTGGCCCCGCGCAGCCTCCGCTTCACGGTGCCCGAGCGCATCGACGCCCATGGCGGCGTCCGCCTTCCGCTCGACGAGACGGCCGTGCGCGCGCTGGCGCCGAAATTGCGTGAGCTCGGCGTCGAGAGCGTCGCGATCGCCTTCCTGCACTCCTACGCCAATCCCGAGCACGAGCGGCGCGCGGCCGCAATCATCGCGGAAGAGATGCCCGGCATTTCGGTGACGGTGTCCTCGGCGGTCTGTCCCGAGATCCGCGAATACGAGCGCACCTCCACGGCCGTTGCGAACGCCTATGTGCAGCCATTGATCGACGGTTATCTCGCCCGCATGGCCGACGCCCTGCAGGTCGAGCAGTTTCGCGGCGCGATCTATCTCGTCACGTCGGGCGGCGGCGTCACCTCGATCGAGACGGCGCGGCGCTTTCCGGTGCGTCTTGTCGAGTCCGGTCCTGCTGGCGGCGCGATCTTCGCGGCGCAGATCGCGGCGCGGCTCGGGGAGAGCAGGGTGCTCTCCTTCGACATGGGCGGCACCACGGCGAAGATCTGCCTGATCGAGAAGTACCAGCCCGAGACCTCACGCGTGTTCGAGGTCGATCGCGCCGCGCGCTTCCTCAAGGGCTCCGGCCTGCCGGTGCGCATCCCCGTGATCGAGATGGTCGAGATCGGCGCGGGCGGCGGTTCGATCGCCCATGTCGACGCGATGAAGCGCGTCACCGTCGGCCCGGAGAGCGCCTCGTCGGAGCCGGGCCCGGCCTGCTATGGCCGCGGCGGCCAGCGTCCGGCGGTGACGGATGCCGACGTTGCGCTCGGCATGATCGACCCTGATGCCTTCGCGGCCGGCACGATCAAGCTCGATCCGGAGCTGTCGAAACAGGCGCTGCTGCGCGATGTCGGTGCGCCGCTCGGCCTGTCGGCGGAGACGGCCGCCTATGCCGTGCACGAGGTCGTCTGCGAGAACATGGCGAGCGCGGCGCGCGTGCACGCCGTCGAGCGCGGCGCGGTGGTCGGCCAGCACACGCTGATCGCCTTCGGCGGCGCTGCGCCGCTGCATGCGGCGCGCGTCGCCGAGAAGATCGGCGTCTCCCGCGTGATCGTGCCGTCGAATGCCGGCGTCGGCTCGGCGGTCGGCTTTCTGGCGGCGCCGATCGCCTATGAGCTGGTGCGCAGCCGGCACGTCCGCCTCGATGATTTCGACACCGAGGCGGTCTCCGACCTCTTGCAGGAGATGGCAACCGAAGCACGTGCGCTGGTCGAGCCTGGAGCTGCCGGCGCACCGGTGCGCGAGCGCCGCGCCGCCTTCATGCGCTATGTTGGCCAGGGTCACGAGATCTCGGTCGAGCTGCCGAACCGGCGGCTCACCTCGGCCGATCTCGCCTCCCTGCGTCAGCAGTTCGAAACCGACTATTCGGCGATGTTCGAACGTCCGATTCCGGGCGCGGCGATCGAGGTGTTGAGCTGGTCGGTGCTGGCGACCACGGAGGCGCGCAATCCGCCTGCCGTTGCGGCGGTCGCGCGCAAGGCCGCGGCCAAGGCGTCGGGCAGTCGAAAATTCTTCGACGGCCGGGCCGGAGAAGTGATCGAGATCCCGCTCTATCGGCGCGAGGACATGGCGCCGGGGGCGACCATCACGGGCCCCGCCGTGATCGCGGAAGACGAGACCTCGACCTTCGTCTCCACCAGTTTCGACGCCCATATCGACGGTGCAGGCAGCATCGTCATGGAACGAAAGGCGGCCTGATCATGAGCAAGGCAAATGGCGCGAGCCTGATCGACCTTCAGATCATGTGGCACCGGCTGATCGCCGTGGTGGAGGAGCAGGCGCAGGTGCTTCTGCGCACCGCCTTCAGCCCGATCGTGCGCGAATGCGGCGACCTCTCGGCCGGCGTGTTCGACCTCAGGGGCCGGATGCTGGCGCAGGCGGTGACCGGCACGCCCGGCCACGTCAACTCGATGGCGGAATCGGTCAAGCACTTCATCGCTCACTTCCCGATCGAGACGATGAAGGAGGGCGATGCCTACATCACCAACGATCCCTGGATGGGGACCGGTCATCTCAACGATTTCGTCGTCACCACGCCCTGCTTCAAGGACGGCAAGGTCGTCGCGCTGTTCTCCTGCACGAGCCATCTCATGGACATCGGCGGCATCGGCTTCGGGCCAGACGCCACCGACGTGTTCATGGAGGGGCTCTACATCCCCATGCTGAAGCTGATCGATCAGGGCGCCGTCAACGAGACGCTGATGGCGATGATCCGCACCAACACGCGCCTGCCGATCGATACCGAGGGCGACACTTATTCGCTCGCCGGCTGCAACGACGTCGGCTGCGAGCGCCTGGTCGAGATGATGACGGAGTTCGGCATCGACACGCTCGACGAGCTCGGCGATTACATCTGCGAGCGCTCGCGCGAGGCCGTGCTGGCCGAGATCGCAAAGCTGCCGAAGGGCAGCTGGCGCAACACCATGGTGGTCGACGGCTATGATGCGCCAGTGACGCTGGCCGCGACGCTGACGATCTCGGAGACCGGCATCCACGTCGATTTCGACGGCACATCCGCCGCCTCGAAGTTCGGCATCAACGTGCCGCTGTCCTACACCACGGCCTACACCGTGTTCGGCCTCGGCTGCGTCGTCGCCTCGCAGATCCCGAACAATGCCGGCTCGCTTTCGCCGCTGACGGTGTCGGCGCCGGCGGGGCGCGATCCTCAATGCGCCGAAGCCGGCGCCCGTGGCTTCGCGTCACGTCATCGGCCAGATGCTGCCTGACGTCGTGTTCGGCTGCCTGCGCCAGATCATTCCCGAGCGCGTGCCCGCTGAAGGCACCTCCTGCCTGTGGAATCTCAACGTCCGCGGCCAGACGCGAAGCGGCGCTGGCGGCAATTACGGGTTCTCGATGGCGGTCACCTCGAATGGCGGCACCGGCGCGCGCTTCGGCAAGGATGGATTGTCGGCCACCGCTTACCCGAGCGGCGTGCGCGGCACGCCGGTGGAGATCGCGGAAACACAGACGCCGCTGATCTTCTGGCGCAAGGAGCTGCGTCCGGATTCCGGCGGGGCAGGGCGCACCCGCGGTGGCCTCGGCCAGATCATCGAGGTCGGCAGCGGCGTCGATGCGCCGTTCGACATCCTCGCCGCGTTCGACCGCATCGATCATCCGCCGCGCGGGCGCGACGGCGGCCGGAACGGCGAGGCCGGCTATGTCGGCCTCAAGTCCGGCAAGAAACTGCGCGGCAAAGGCTTCCAGCAGGTGCCGCCGGACGATCGACTGGTTGTGATGACGCCCGGCGGGGCCGGCATCGGCGATCCCCGGGAGCGCGATCGCGCGGCCGTCAACGACGACATCGCGAGCGGTCTCGTGTCGTCGGAGAACGCCGTCAAGGTTTATGGGTACGCGCGCTGATGCATCATCGCGCTTGGTAAACGGAGATCATGATCGCCTTCGTGCTGCTGCTCACGCTATGGCCCGGCATCGTCACGATCCTGCCGAAGGTGCTCTACGGATAAGGCGGCTCGTTCCGAGAAACTTGGCCGCTCAAAAGCAAAAACGGTCAGCGCCGCTGCCGTTTCAAGTTGCCCTGCATCAAATCGCCCTCAGCGCGCATTCCGTGTTTGCACGTTCTTTGATCCGTCGTACACTGTAGCGGCAAGCAGAAGTACAATAGCAACCACTCCGGTGAACGTAGCTCCTCGGCGCGATGCGCCGAGCGAGGGGACGTCTGTTGACGATTCGGTCCGATGGAGGACGATCGACGCTCACTGAACTGCAAATAATCCCTCGCGGCGGCGTTCACGAGACGCAATCAACAAACACAAGAGCGGGAGGAAGTGCAAATGAGGAAACAGTGGCTCAGCTCGGTCTTGCCTGTCGTTGTCGTTGCGACGTTTGCAGCGACGGCGGCATTGGCTCAGTCCGTGGATACGGCCCGTATCGAGAGCGCCGGGCAGAACGATTGGCTTACCTATCACGGCTCGTACAAATCTCATCACTACAGCCCGCTTGCGCAGATCAATGCGAGCAATGTCGGCAATCTGGGCGTGGCGTGGATGCACATTCCCGGACGCTCGACGCGCGGGCTGCAGTCGATGCCGCTCGTAGCCGACGGCGTGCTGTACTATTCGGGCTCTTACAGCCGCGTCTTCGCGCTGAACGGCGCGACCGGCGAAGTCATCTGGTCGTTCTTTCCGGAGCTGGATGAAGCGCTGATCAGCCGGCAGACCCACTCGCCTTACAACCGCGGCGTCGCTCTCGGCGAAGGCAAGGTCTTCGTCGGCACGATGGATGGACGTGCCTTTGGGCTGGACGCCAAGACCGGAAAGGTTCTCTGGGAGACCAGGCTGCTCGACTCGCAGAAGCTCACGGTCGGCTTCACCGGCGCGCCGCTTTACGCGAAGGGCAGCGTGATCATCGGCGCGCAAGGCGGCGAATGGCCGGGCCGCGGCCCGATCTTCGCGCTCGATGCCGCGACGGGAAAGAAAAAGTGGGAGTTCCTGACGGTCGCAGGCACCGACGAGGCCATGAAGACCTGGGGCAACGAGTCCTGGCGCACCGGCGGTGGTGGCGGCTGGATGCCGGGCACCTACGATTCCGAGACCAACACCATCCTGTGGGGCACTGCGAACCCGGCGCCGCTCTACGATTGGTCGGGCGCAGACTACAAGACGCAGGGCGCGCGTCCCGGCGACAATCTCTACACCAGCTCGGTGATCGGGCTCGACATCGACACCGGCAAGCTGAAATTCTACCATCAGGAACTGCCGCACGATGCCTGGGACTTCGACAGCTCCGTCGGCGAGTTCGTGATGCTCGAGCGTGACGGCCAGAAATACGTGGTCCATCCCAACAAGGGCGGCTTCGTCTTCGTCTACGACCGCAATCTCGCCGTGAAGAACGTCTGGCGGCTGGTCGAGAACATCAACTTCGTGAAGGACATCGATCCTAAGTCCGGCGCGCTGATCGGCCGTCGCGATTTCCCGGTCGGGAAGGTCACCGAACCACCGCTGTGTCCGTTCATCGGCGGCGGCATCAGCTGGAACGCCGGCTCGTACAGCCCCAAGACCGGTCTCTATTACAAGATCGGACAGGAATGGTGCATGACGCTGGATATCCAGAAGACGACCCCGGTCACAGCGCCGCAGGCCCAGCTCAACATCGGTGCCGATTTCAAGATGGTGCCGCCTCCAGGTGGTGAGATCTACGGACACCTCGACGCGCGCGATCCCATCACGGGCGCGAAGAAATGGGAAGTTCGCTATCCCGAGCCTCCGCTCGGAAGCGTGCTGTCGACCGCGGGCAACCTCGTCTTCGTGCCTGATTCCCGCGGCGTGCTGCACGCCTATGATGCCGAAACCGGCGCTGAGCTGTGGAAGCACAACAACGGAACCGGCCATCAGGGCGGCATCGTCAGCTACTCCGTCGGCGGCAAGCAATATATCGCCGTGACGGCGGGCTTCGGCGGGATGCTGGCAGACGAATATGCGCCGAACTTCGGCGGCGTCTACAAGAGCATGCCGCGTGACGACGGCGCCTTGGTCGTCTTCAGCCTGAAATAGGTGAGCCGAGAGGTTCGGTCATGGAGCGGGCGCAAGCCCGCTCCTCGATCGACGTCGCGGCCCGTGCGTGGATCAGGAATGGAGCGTAGCTGTTGAGACTGCCTTGCAAAACGATTCCGGCGGGGCTGGGCGCCTCGTTGCTGTGGGCTGCGCTGGCCCAGGCACAATCCGCCACGCCCGCGCCGGAGAACGCGGCGTTCGAGGTCGAGCAGGTGTTCGCGGGGACGTGCGGCTTTTGTCACTCTGACGGTGGCCGTGCCGCCGGCAAAGGGCCGCAATTGATGAATTCGCCGCGCGACGACGACTTCATTCGCAATCGCATCAAGCAGGGCAAGCAGGGGGCGATGCCGGCCTTCGACGGTGCCTTCACCGACGCCCAGATCGACCAGATGGTCAAATACATCCGCGCCCTGAAACCGCGCGAGGGTTGAACCGCAGAGAGCGCGGCATGAAGGCATTTGTCCCTGTTATCGTCGCCGCCATCGTGCTGTCGGGGCCGGCGTCGGCGCGAACCCTGGAGGCGATCCGCACCAGCGGCGTGATCGGGCTCTGCGCACATCCCAATTCGCTTCCCTTCGCGCACAAGACCGGCGATCCGCCGGGCTTCCAGGTCGAGCTCGGCCGGGTGCTGGCACGCGAGCTCGGTGTCTCCCTGAGGCTCGACTGGATCATCACGCAGTACCAGATGCGCAGCGCCGGCTGCGACATTCTTCTGGACGTCATCGCCGATCGCGAAGCGCAAGGCGAAACCCGCCTGAGAATCTCCAAACCATATTATCGCACGGGCGTCGCGCTTGCCGTGCCTTCATCCAGCACGCTCACGTCCTTCGCGAGCCTCAACGGGTCGACCAAGGTGGGCGTGCAGGTTGGATCGATCGCAGCCATGATCATCGGTCAGCGGCGCGTGCCGATATCGACCTTCGGCTTCGAGAGCGACAGCCTGGAGGCCGTATCGAACCGCGAGATCGATGCCGCCGCGGTCACGCCCACTGCGGCGAGCTATTTCAATCTGACCCATCCGGACAATCCGCTCCGGATCCTGGATCGCGATGAGAGCACGGCCGATCTGAACTGGAACGTCGGCGTCGGCATGGTCCGCCCGGACGATGCGTTGCGCGAGGCCGTCGACGCAGCGATGGAACGGCTGCGCAGCGACGGCACGATCGACCGGATCTATCGCCGCTACGGCATCACGCTGCAGGCGCCGAGATAGCGCGCTGCACGACGGAGCGACGCTGACCCGACTGAGCCGGAATAGCGTCGCTGCCGCGCGAATACGGAGTTCGCGTGCGGCCTCAGGCCGCCGCCTTCTTCCGCGCGAGCTCGGCCTTGTACAGCTCGAACTCCTCGGCGACCGCCCTCGCGAATGACGGCCGCTGACGCAGGCGCTCGTAATACGCCTTCACGTTCGGCCATTTCGCAAGCTCGATCGGCGGCGTCGCCATGGTCCAGTTGATGACCGTGGCGAGATAGGCATCGGCCACGCTGAAATGGTCGAGCAGGAACTCGCGTCCCTCGAGGTATTTGTCGAGATAGTCGAGCCGCGACAGGTTCTTCTCCAGCGCATACGCCTTGGCTTCCTGCGGCGCCTTGCGGTCGAGCAGGGGAATGAAGAGACCCTTGTGCAGCTCGGTGCCGATGAAGCAGAGCCACTGATGCAGCCTTGTGCGCTCGATGCCAACTGTGGCGCCGAGACCGGATTGCGGAAAACGGTCCGCGACATATTGCAGGATGGCGGCGTTCTCGGTCAGCACCACGCCCTCGTCGGTGCGCAGCGTCGGCACGAGGCCGATCGGATTCACGGTGCGGAAGTCGGAGCCGTCGTTCAGCACCTTCTTGGTCGGCGGATCGACTTCGAGATAATTCGCCCCGGCGCCGGCTTCATACAATGCGACGCGCGTCGCCATCGAGCAGGCAAGCGGCGAGAAATAGAGATCCATCTGTAGCCTCCTTGGGCAATTCCTCTTTGGGTGTCGCTCAACCTGGCCAGATTGATTTTTGTACCATCTTGCATAATATGGATGCGGTCAAGGATTATTTTGCGAAATGGTACAAAAATCGAAGCCGCCAGCTGCTGCCAATCAGCCCGAATCCCGCGGTCAACCCGAGCGCCGCGGCCAGCCTAAGCGCCGCGGCCGCCCGCGCGCCTACGAGCCCGATGTCGCGCTCGGCAAGGCGCTCGATCTGTTCCGCAAGCAGGGTCTCGCGGCCACCTCGCTGGACGATCTCAGCGCAGCCACCGGCATGAACCGGCCGAGCCTCTACGGCGCCTTCGGCGACAAGCGCGAGCTCTACATCAAGAGCTACCAGCGCTATCGCGACGAGGCGGGCGCGGCGATGGTCGCGATCTTCCGCGAGGAGATGCCGCTGCGGCAGCGGCTGGAGCGCATCTACGCTTCCGCGCTGGACATCTATCTGTCCGGCGACACCGGACCGCGCGGTTGCTTCACGGTCGTGACCGCGGCCTCCGAGGCGGTCGGCGATCCCGAGATCCGCGCCATGGTGCTGGACGGCCTCACCGGGCTCGACAAGGCGTTTGCCAGTTGCTTCCGCCGCGCCAAGGAGAAAGGCGAGCTGCCGGAGAGCGCCGATCCGTTCGCGCTGGCGCAGATCGCATCGGCCACCGTCCACACCATTGCCATCCGCTCGCGCGCCCGCGTGCCGCGCAAGGAGCTGGAGGCGATCGTGAAGGGCGCAATCGACGTGATGGTGGGAGCTGGGACCAGGGCCTGAGCTACGCCGCGCGAATCTGCGCGAGGAAACGATCCACCTCTTCGCGCAGCCGCTGCGATTGCTTGGCAAGCTCGACCGCCGAGCCCAGCACCTCTTCGGCGGCGGTACCCGTCGCTGCGATGCCGTCGGTGACGCCCGCGATGTTTTGCGAGACTTCGCCGGTGCGGGCCGCGGCCTGCTGGACGTTTTGCGCAATCTCCTGCGTTGCCGTGCCCTGCTGGCCGACGGCGGCGGCGATCGCGGCCGAGATCTCGTCGACCTGCTGGATGGTTGCGCATATCGACTGGATGCCGTCAACCGCGCCTGACGTCTCGCCCTGCACGGCGGTGACCTGTGCGCCGATCTCCTCGGTCGCCTTCGCGGTCTGGGTTGCCAGCGCCTTCACCTCGGACGCCACCACGGCGAAGCCGCGGCCGGCTTCGCCCGCGCGCGCCGCTTCGATCGTCGCGTTCAGCGCCAGCAGGTTGGTCTGACCGGCGATGCCGTGGATGAAGGAGACGACGTCGCCGATCTTCTGCGCGGCGTCGGCGAGGCTCTGCACACGCGCATTCGATCGCTGACCGTCGCTGGCCGCCTTGCCGACCACCTCGGTCGCATGGGCGAGGCGGCGGCTGATCTCGGTCATGGACGAGGATAGCTCTTCGGCAGCTGCCGCAACCGTCTGCACGTTCTCGGAGGCCAGCGCCGAGGCCGACGACACCATCCGGGTCTGCTGCCGCGACTGTTCGACGATGGCCGACATCGATCGCGCCGTATGCTCCATCTCGACCGCGGCCGAGGACACCGTGGTGACGACGTCGCGGATGCTGGCTTCGAAATTGTCGGCGAGCGCCGCGAAAGTCCGCCGCTTCTCCGCCTCGGACTGGGCCTTGGCCTCGAATTGCTCGGCCTGAAGCTTGCCGAAGCTCACGGCATTGTCGCGGAACACCCCGACCGCCTTCACCATCGCGCCGACTTCGTCATTCGCCGTGCTGACGGGAACTTCGACGTCGAGCCGGCCGTCGGCGAGCTCGCGCATCACTGATGTGATCGACAGGATCGGACGCGAAATGCTGCGAGCGATCAGATAGCCGACGATCGCGGCCAGCACGAGCCCGAGCGCGGCGATCCCGAGCGAAAGCCACCACGCGCGATCGGCGGAAGCGACATAGTCGGCATTGTCCATCACCAGCTCGACGGCGCCGAGCGGCTTGCCGGAAAAGTCCTTGACCGGTCCCAGCAGGGCGGCGACCGGCGTGCTGTCGAGCTTGCCCTGCCGCACCGTGAAGTCGCCGCCGGTGGCCCGGCCGTAATCGGTCGCATCGAAGAAGCTCTTGCCCTTCAGCGTGCCGCCAAAGAGCTTGAAGCCCGAACCATCGGCGAGATGGAAGGCGATGTCGACATGGCGGTTGGCTTTGAAGTCGTCGAGGAAGGACTGGCCGAAGCTCAGGCCGAATTCGACGCTGCCGAGATGCTTGCCGGTTTGCGCGATCGGCACCACGCCGCGGATGCCGAGACCGGCGACGCCGCCCTCGAGACCGACCACGACCTTGCGGTCCTGGTTGGTGGCGACGACCGTCTTGCGAAAGCCGGAGAGGTCGTCGCCGAACTTGGCGGGTTGGTGCACGCGCAGGAACGAGGTTGCCGGCGCCACATGAAACTGGAACTGCTCGACGCCGTACTCCGATTTGGTCGCGGTGAACACCGGCCCGAACAGGGTGACGAGCGCGTTGCGGTCCTGTTTCGCCATTGCATCCTGCGTCGCCGGCATCGCGGCAACTACGGTGCTCATGGCGGCGGCGCGGCGGGATTCCTCGGCGATGCGCGACAACAGGGCATCATAATGGCTGCGCAGCTCGCGCTGGTCGGCGCGGTCGATGATCCCGCCGATGATCCACATCGCGCCGAGCACGGCAAACAGGGTGGTCGCTGCGGCCGTCACCGCCAGCGCAACCGTGATCCGCATCCTGAGACCGAGACTCGCCCGCATGTCCGACTCGTTGTTTGAGCGTTGATTAACAACGCCTATCAACTTCTCGCTAAGAGAGCGTGAATGGGATACCGGCGGAGCGCGCGGTCGTGCGCCTCTCAGGCGGTCTCAATAGCCCCTTGCGCGGTCCACCACGTTCTCCAGCGCGCCGCCCGCCTCGAACCGCGCGATCTGCTCGGCAACATAGGCCGAGATCGCATCCGCGTCGGTGTCGGCGGCATTGTGCGGCGTCAGCACCACCTTGGGGTGGGTCCAGAACCGGCTGTCCTTTGGCTGCGGCTCCTGCACGAAGACGTCGAGCGAGGCGGCACCCAGCGTGCCGTCGTCGAGGCAGGCGAGAATATCGGCCTCGTTCTGCAGGCCGCCGCGCCCGGCATTGATCAGCACCGGCGCGCCGAGCGGACTGCTGCGGTTGAGCTTTGCGAAGACGTCACGGTTGAGGATGCCGTGCGTGTCTGATGTCAGCGGCAGCAGGCAGACCAGGATATTGGTCGCGCGCAGGAATGCGTCAATGCCGGCCGTGCCATGGAAGCATTCGACGCCGTCGATCTTGCGCGGGCTGCGGCTCCAGCCGGCGACCCGGAAGCCGAGCCGCCGCAGCACGTCGGCCGCGTCGGCGCCCAACGTGCCCAGTCCCATGACGCCGACCGTGATCGCGCTGGCCGGCCACTGATATCTGGGCTCCCAGCGCTTCTCGCGCTGCGATTGTCGGAGGTAAAGCTCCTGGCGGTGATGCATCAGAACGTGCAGCACGACATATTCGGTCATGCGGTTGGTGAGATCGGGCACGGCGACGCGCACCAGTGGCACCTCGGGCAGGCTCTTGTCGGCCATCAGCGCGTCGACGCCCGCCCCGAGGTTGAAGATCGCCCGCAGATTTGGGAACGCACCGAGATCGCCCGGCACCGGCTTCCACACCGCCGCATAATGCACCTCCGCCGGATCGAGCCCGGCGTCCGGTAGCAGCACCACGCGGCGGTCCCCGCAGACGGCGTCAAACCGGGCTTTCCAGCGCTCCGGCAGCCAGTTCTGCTGCGTGCTGTTGATCAGGACGGCCAGTGTGCCCATGGTCATTCGAAGTGCCTCTTCAGGTTCCGCTCGAGAAAGCCCTCCTTGGCACGATCTGCCGGATTTTTCTTGCAATTTTTTTCCGCAGCGCTGTCGGCGCGGGGCATATTGGCGCGTCTTCAGAACAGACGAGGGAAGTGCCGGCCATGCTTTACGCCATTCTTTGCTATCACGATGAGGATTTCGTCGGCTCCTGGAGCAAGGACCAGGACGAGGCCGTGATGAAGAAGCTCTCCGTCGTGCAGGAGAAGCTCACCAAGCAGGGCCGGCTCGGGCCGGTGGCGCGGCTGTTGCCGACGACTGCGGCGGCGACCCTGCGCAAAGAGGACCCGCCGCTGGTGCTCGACGGCCCCTATGCTGAGACCAAGGAGCAGCTGCTCGGCTTCTACATCGTCGACTGTAAGAACCTCGACGACGCCCTCGACGTCGCACGCGAGCTGGCTGCCGCCAACCCCGGCGGCGCCTACGAGGTGCGTCCCGTCGGCGTGTTCCGGCCCGGAGGAAACCTGACGTGAGCGAGGCCGATACCGCCTGGATAGAGACTGCGCTGACCTCGGCGCGACCCCAGGCGGTCGGCGCGCTGCTGCGCTATTTCCGCGATCTCGACACCGCAGAGGAGGCCTTTCAGAACGCCTGCCTGCGCGCGCTGAAGACCTGGCCGCAGAACGGGCCTCCGCGCGATCCCGCGGCCTGGCTGATCATGGTCGGCCGCAACGTTGCGATCGACGAAGTGCGACGCGCGCGCAGGCAGCAGCCGCTGCCGGAGGACGACCAGGCGATCTCCGATCTCGACGACGCCGAAGGCGCGCTGGCCGACCGGCTCGACGGCTCGCACTATCGCGACGACATCTTGCGGCTGATGTTCATCTGCTGCCATCCAGGACTGCCGGCGACGCAGCAGATCGCGCTGGCGTTGCGCATCGTCTCGGGCCTCACGGTAAAGCAGATCGCACGCGCGTTCCTGGTCTCGGAAGCGGCGATGGAGCAGCGCATCACGCGCGCCAAGGCAAAGGTCGCCGAGGCCGGGACACCGTTCGAGGCGCCCGGCGCGGTCGAGCGCTCCGAACGGCTCGCCGGCGTCGCGGCGATGATCTACCTGATCTTCAACGAAGGCTATTCGGCGAGCGGCGACACGGCTGAAATCAGGAAGCCGCTGTGCGAGGAGGCGACCCGGCTGGCGCGGCTGCTGCTGCGGCTGTTTCCGAGCGAGCCGGAGATCATGGGTCTGACCGCGCTGATCCTGTTGCAGCACGCGCGCAGCGCCGCGCGCTTTGCCGCGGACGGTTCGCTGATCCTGCTGGACGATCAGGATCGGTCCTTGTGGAACGGCACCATGATTGCGGAGGGCCTCGCGCTGATCGACAAGGCGATGCGCCACCGCCGCAGCGGGCCCTACCAGATCCAGGCCGCGATCGCCGCGCTGCATGCGCGCGCAGCGACGCCGGAGGAGACCGACTGGACGGAGATCGACCTGCTCTACGGCGCGCTCGAAGTGGTGCAGCCCTCGCCGGTGGTCACGCTCAACCGGGCGGTCGCGGTCTCCAAGGTGCGCGGGCCGCAGGCCGCGCTCGAGCTGATCGAGCCGCTGGCGCCGAAGCTCGCCAACTATTTCCATTTCTACGGCGTGCGCGGCGCCTTCCTGATGCAGCTCGGCCGCAACGACGAAGCCCGAATCGCCTTCGACCGCGCCATTGCGCTCGCCAACACCTCGGCCGAAGCCGCCCACATCCGCATGCATCTCGATCGCCTGATCCGGGACAGCCAGCCGAGGGCAAAGGAAAGCGCGAAGACGAAGTAGGGCAGGTGCCCCTAAACCGTCATTCCGGGGCGATGCGAAGCATCGAACCCGGAATCTCGAGATTCCGGGTTCACCCTTCGGGTGCCCCGGAATGACGCTGAAATAATTCCGTTTCCGTCTTGTCGGCCCCAGCCGTTCTCCTTCGTCTTAATCCCGTATCCAGGAGAGCCCTCATGCTGAAAGCCATTGCCGTCATCGCCATCGTTCTCGCCGTCGGCATTGCCGCGGTCCTCGTCTTTGCCCTGACCAAACCCGATACGCTCCGTGTCGAGCGCGCGCTCGCCGTGAAGGCGCCGGCCGCTGCGATCTATCCGCTGGTTGCCGACTTCCATCGCTGGACCGCCTGGTCGCCCTATGAGACCCGCGATCCCGCCATGAAGCGGACGTTCGGCGGAACCGCTGAAGGCAAGGGTGCGACCTATGCCTGGGACGGCAACAACAATGTCGGCGCCGGCCATATGGAGATCCTGGAGGCGAACGGGCCCTCCAAGCTCCGCATCAAGCTCGATTTCGAGCGGCCGTTCGAAGGCCACAACACCGCCGAGTTCACCTTTGTGCCGCAAGGCGATGCCACACTCGTCACATGGGCGATGTACGGTCCGGCCCCGTTCCTGTCCAAGGTCATGCAGGTGTTCATCAACATGGACGGCATGATCGGCAAGGATTTCGAGGCGGGCCTCGCCGGCCTGAAGAAGCTCACCGAGAAGCAATAGGACTGCAACGAAGAGGAGAGAAACGATGCTCAATCCCTATCTGTTCTACCAAGACAATTGCGAAGCGGCGTTCAACTATTACGCCAAGGTTCTCGGCGGCAAGATCGACGCAATGATGCGCGCATCGGATGCTCCGCCGGAGATGCCGGCCGCGCCCGGCCGCGAGAAGATGATCATGCATGCGCGCATGTCGCTCCCCGACGGCAGCGTGCTGATGGCTTCCGACGCGCCGGCCGAACACTTTCACAAGCCGCAGGGCTTCTCGATCTCGCTCACGGTCAAGGACCCCGCAGATGGCGAGCGCAAGTTCAACGCGCTCGCCGACGGCGGCAGCGTCACCATGCCCTTCAGCAAGACGTTCTGGGCCAAGGGCTTTGGCATGTGCGTCGACAAGTTCGGCATTCCCTGGATGGTGAATTGCCCGGCCGAAGGCATGTGACGGGCGCGAGCGCGATCCGTCGCGTTGCGATCCCCTCTCTCCAATGCTGCGGGAGAGGGGACGTACGCTTCGTTACGTCACGAGTCGATCGGCCGTGTCTCCTCTCACCGGATTGATCCGGTGACGTCCTCGCGCGGCGGCGACGATTCCACGCAGCGAGGACAGATCACGAGCTTGGCGCCGAGCTTCTTGTCGTTCTCCGCCTGTATCTCGTCCTGGACCGCCCACCACGCCTCGGAATATGGGCGCAATGTGCCGAGCACCTTTTCCCGCTCCTGATTGGGATCACTTGCGGCCGGCGCACCGGTCGTGACGCGCCGCTTGGCGACATGCGGAAGGTTCGGATCCTTGCCGAGACCATCCCATGCGATGGCGCGGCGCTCCTGCGCCTCTGCGCAGCCGATCAGCGCTGTGCAAAAAGTAAGCACGATGAAGCCGTGTCGAATCATGCCGGGCTTTTGCCTCCATAAGCGGCGCGCGAGAGACACGCGCCTCATCGGTTCAATGGAACTCAAGGCAAAACAAGCTTGCCGGCATGGCCGAATATGAGTCGTGCTTTCGCATCACTTTGCGGACGCAGTGAGGCACCAGCTGCATCGCACAACAATTGGCGCAATATTGGGCTGTGATATGCACGTCAGAATCGCTATTGGTGAGTCATAAAAGCTACAAACTGGGATGGACGTCACGTGGAAGGGGAGCGACCGATGGCGGCGGCGCTACAGATCAACTTTGCTCTCTGGGGAATGCTCATTTGCGCCAGCGCGAAGCTGGTGCCGGTGATCCAGACGCTCTTTTGAAAGCGGCTGGCGGCTGCCGGCTGTATCAGCGGCAACGCGGATAGATCGCGGCGAGATCGCGCCCCTTCAACAGGAGCAGCCGCGAGCTAAGACCGCCACGGCGGCTGATCCAGTCGCGCACCGGGCCTGGATAGGCGGCAAGCACCGCGACCGATGCTTCCGGTTCGGCATAGAAGCGGCCGCGCCGGTCCACCGATCGCGCGGCGTGGAAGCCGAGCACGGCGCGCTTGGTGACGCAGATGCGCTCGCCCGGCACGATGCTCAGCACCAGCGTGCAGGCGGACAGGCAGGGGCCGTCGATCACGACGCGCTCGCCGCTCTCGCGCACTTTCTCGAACAGATCGAGGAACGGCCCGACCTGTCCACCCGGGGATTGGATGATGCGGATCTCGGCCGCCGCCGGCGCGGCGACGAGCAGCGCGGATGCAAGCATCAGGGTTTTGAGGAAGGTGATGCGTTGCATGGTACTCTCCACGAACTCGATTCCGGTAGGGTGGGTTAGCCGACGGATGCGCGAAGCGCAGTCCGTTGGCGTAACCCACCATCTTTCTGACCGCGTGAGAAGTGGTGGGTTACGCGCCGCGACCGCGCTTCGCGCAGCCGCAGCGCTAACCCACCCTACAAATTCTACCCGTTGCGCCTCTGCCCGCGCAGCGTCGGCAGGCCGATACCCGCCGCATCGAAGCCGCCGTCCACGGCCAAAATTTGGCCGGTGATGTAGCTCGCGCTGCCCGAGCACAGGAAATAGATCGCTTCCGCGAGTTCCTCCTCCAGGCCGTAGCGGTTGAGCGGAATGGCGTCGTGATAGTCGGCGCGGATTTCCTTGGTGTGCACCTGCTTGGCCATGGCGGTGTCGACCGGTCCCGGCGCGACCGCGTTGACACGGATGTTGAGCGAGGCGAGCTCGACTGCGAGCTGCTTGGTGAGGTGCGCAAGGCCTGCCTTGCTGGTGCCGTAGGCCGAGCGCAGCGTCGAGGCGCGCACGGCCGAGATCGAGGTGACGTTGACGATGGCCCCGCCATTGCCGTCGCGCATCAAGGGCACGGCCGCCTTGGTGCAGAGGAACGGACCGGTGAGGTTGACCTCGAGCACGCGGCGCCAGTCGGCCTCCGACGTCTCCATCAGCGGCGCGAATACTGCGATGCCGGCATTGTTGACCAGCGCATCCAACCGGCCGAACCGCCCCTCGATCCCCGTCATCGCATCGCTGACTGCGGCAGCGTCGGAAACGTCGCAGGTGAGCGCCAGCGTCGCCTCGCTCTGGCCGATCTCGGCAACCGCGCGGCCGAGCAGCTCGCCCTCGATGTCGAGCAGCGCCACGCGCCAGCCCTCTGCGAGGAACTTCTTCGCGGTCGCAAGCCCGATGCCGCGGGCGGCTCCGGTGACGAGGGCGACTTTTTGCGTGGCTTGCGGCATCGGCTGATCTGTCCTGTGTCCGGGAGCGGCGTGCGAGAGCGCCGGCCCCTTTTACTGCGCTTTCGTTTCGGCATGAAAGGCCTCGCGCCGTGCCGATCGGGACCGGTGCGGCCGGAATGGGCCAGCCGCGGCGGCACTGTGGCCTCAAATAATTCCTGTCGCGCTGTCGGCCCGGCAGAAGGTCGTTCGTCTTGGAGGGGAGCGCGGACCAGCCGTTTCCGCCCGGAGGACACATCGGAATGACTGAGAGCAGCAAGGAAGCCCCATGCGATTCATGATGCTGATGATCCCGCTCGGCTACGAGAACGCGCCGCCCGAGGTGCAGCTCGATCCCGAGCGTGTTGCGGCGATGATGCGTTACAACGAAGCGCTGAAGGACGCGGGCGTGCTGATCACGCTGGACGGGCTGCATCCGCCGTCGACCGGGGCGCGCGTCTCGTTCGCGACCGGCAAGCCTGTCGTGACCGACGGCCCCTTCGCGGAAGCCAAGGAGGGCCTGGGCGGCTATTGGATGATCGAGGTCGCTTCGCGCGAGGAAGCGATCGCCTGGGCCAGGAAGTGCCCGGCTTCGCCGAACGAGATCATCGAGATCAGGCAGGTGCAGGAGATCGCCGATTACTCGCCCGAAGTGCAGGAGATCGTCGCCGGGTTTGGCGACCTGAAGACGTAGACGACACAGCCGCTGCGTGATGTCCCCAATCTTTCAACCCCAGGAGAAAACCATGAGCACCGAACACAAATTCCTCGCCATCTATCTCGGCAGCACGACGGGATCGAAAATGGCGGCGTGGCGCGCACTGCCCGAGGCCGAACGGAAGGCGAAGGAGCAGGAGGGCATGGCGGCCTGGCAAGGCTGGGTCGAGAAGCACAAGGCCGTGATCGTCGAGATGGGCGGCCCGCTCGGCAAGACCCGTAGGATCGACGCCAATGGCATCACCGAGATCAGCAACGCGCTGACCGGTTTCACGGTGGTGCGCGCCGCCTCGCAGGAGGACGCTGCAAAGCTGTTCGAGAACCACCCGCATTTTGCGATCTTCCCGGGCGAGGCCATCGAGGTCATGCCCGTGCTGCCGATTCCGCAGATGTAGCTTCCGGCGATCGTCATTCCGGGGCGGCTCTTCGAGCCACTTCGGAACGACTGCGGAGACTACGGGGTTAATCACGCCCCATCGCCGCTAGTGACCTTCGCGCCCGGCTCATGTAAAGGTCGTTCACATGAGCTGGCGCAAGGAGCAGCGCCGCGCCGAGCGCGGCTATCACCACGGCAATCTGAAGGAAGCCCTGTTGCAGGCGGCCCTCGGGCTGATCGCCGAGAAGGGGGCTGCCGGCTTCACCTTCGCCGATGCCGCGCGCATGGCCGGCGTCAGTGCGGCGGCGCCCTATCGGCATTTCCGCGATCGTGAGGAGCTGTTGTCCTCGATCGCGCAGCGCGGCTTCGAGCAGTTCGAGGCGCGCCTGTCCGCGGCCTGGGACGACGGGCGGCCCGATACGGTCACCGCGTTCGAGCGCGTCGGCAAGGCCTATCTCGCCTTCGCCCGCGAGGAGCCGGCCTTCTACAATGCGATGTTCGAATCTGGCGTGCCGGTCGATGCCAATGCCGCACTTCAGGCGGCCAGCGAACGCGCCTTCAACATCATCCGAGCCGCAGCCGAGCGGCTCGCCGCGCTAACGCCGCCCGGCACGCCCCGACCGCCGGCCATGATGATGGCGCTGCACATCTGGTCGATGGCGCATGGCGTGGCCTCGCTGTTCTCGCGGGGCGATGCCGCGCGACGCAAGCTGCCGATGTCGCCGGACGAGCTGCTGGAGGCCGAAGTGCTGATCTATCTGCGCGGCCTCGGTTTCCCGACCGACCGCCGTCCTGCGGGCAAGGGCGCCGCGCCGCCGCCGGTGCCGCCGGAGGCTCCCTCCGGTTCGGGCGTCCCGCCCGGCGGTCCCTGGGGCAAGCCGAAATAAGATTGCGCGAATAATCACGCGGGCGTGTCTGGCGGCCAGCTTGACAAAATCGCGGGATAGTCTAGCTATGTAAATGTTATTTACATTCACAACGGCGCAGTTGCCGTGATGGAGATGGGAAATGGCCTACACCGCTGATGTCAATCGATGGCGCGGCCCTTCGGACCAATACCAACAGTACGAGCGCCCCCGCATGCTCGATACGCCCTGGCATCCCGGCTGGATCGCCGTGACCATTCTCGGCTTCATCATCTGGTGGCCGATCGGACTTGCCCTTCTCTTTTTCACACTCGGGAGCAGAAGAATGTCGTGCTGGAGCCACCAGGATCGCTGGCAGAACAAGATGGAAAAGATGCAGTACAGGATGGATCGCATGCGCGACCGCATGGATCGCCGCGGCTTCGGCTTTGGCTTCGGCCCGCCGTCCTCCGGCAACCGCGCCTTCGACGAATATCGCGCCGAGACGCTGCAGCGCCTCGAGGAAGAGCAGCGCGAGTTCAAGGATTTCCTGACCCGCCTGCGTCACGCCAAGGACAAGGAAGAGTTCGACCAGTTCATGGCGCAGCACAAGACGCGTCCGACCCCGCCGCCGACCGACCAGCAGCAGGGTTGATCCGAAGAAGTCCACCTCTCAAAGCCTTCAGGCGCATGCCCCCAAAGTCCTGATGGCCCCGAGCCGCCCGCCTGCGCAACCCGCAGGCGGGCGGTTTGGTTCTTGGGGGGAGTGCGGCTGGGCAGCCGCGACGTTCAGATGGCCTTGCAGGTCACCCTGGTCAGCGCGCGGTGGCGAGCTGCGCGCGAACCGACGTCAGGAAATGCTCGTAGGCGTGGTCCACAATCTCGTTGAGCGATCGCGTTCGCGCGAACATCGCCCTGGCTTCGGCGAGAAACTCGTCGCGGGTCGGGATCTTCGGCAGATGCAGATGCGTCAGCGCATCGACGCTCTCGTGGGCGCGATTAAAGATGTCGTGCAGCGTCGGCAGTTGCAGCTGGGCCATGTCGGCCCTGTGCAGCGCCGACGAGATCGCGTGCGCCAGCGCGTGAGCGTCGAACTGTCCGGCGAGCTGGCGGGCTGCCCTGTTGATGACCCGTGCGCCGAGCTGCTGCTCGTTGCGCAGCACCAGTTCGGGCGGCGCCTTCATGTTCCAGACGATGCCGAACCAGGACAGGACCTTCAGGATGTAATAGGTCACGTCGACCTCCCACCAGCGAAAGCCTTGTCGCACGCTGCTCTGGTAGGCGTGGTGATTGTTATGCCAGCCCTCTCCCAGGGTGAGTAAGGCCAGCAGCCAGTTGTTGCGGGAATCGTCGCCTGTCACGTAGCGCTTGCGTCCATGGACATGGGCCAGCGAGTTGATGCAGAAGGTCGCGTGATAGACCAGCACCGTGCTCCAGAGGAAGCCGACGATCAGACCTGACCAGCCCGCAACCAGGAAGCAGAGCGCTGCAAGCACGACGGCCGGCAGAAGCTCCAGCCGATGCAGCCACATCAGCTCCGGATAGACCGTGAGATCGCCCACCTTCACGAGGTCGGTCGCGTCGTGCTGCCGGTAAAAAATCCAGCCGACATGGCTGTACAGGAAGCCGCGTTGGCGCGGTGAGTGCACGTCCAATTCGGTATCGGAATGGAGATGATGGTGCCGATGCTTGGCCGCCCACCATAGAATGCTCTTCTGTGCGCTGCTCTGCGCGAGACAGGCCAGGATGAATTGAAACGCGCGCCCTGTCGCAAAGGCCCGATGAGAGAAATAGCGGTGGTAACCTGCCCCGATTGCGAACATGCGCACGACGTACAACGAACCGCAGATCGCGACGGCCTGCCAGGTGACGCCCGACCAGATGGCCGCGAAGCAGCCCAGATGGACCAGCACGAACGGTATGGCGGAGGGGTACATGACGTCGTCATGGTGGTCGTCGGCGAGCGCGTTGGGCGACATGTCTTGGCGTGACCTTGGGTGAGGGGGATCGGGTATTCGCATCGGCCGCGCAGGACGTCGGGTGCGAAAAACCCGCGGATGGCGGACCACCGCGGGGGGCTTGAGATGCTCTGCGTGTACATCCCGGCCAACGCAGCGCCGGCCGAATAGCAAGCGAACTATATGGTCGCGGGTGCCTGGCATGCAAGCTCGTAGCCTCACGGGGAGCTGCGGCATGCTGTTTGGGGGCCACGCGTGCGCCGTGGCGCGGGGGCCACCCACGTCCTATATTCGGCACCTGAGTAGGACGCGCCAGAATACCGGAGGCGGCAATGGCGGAAGCTGCGACGATGGCGAGCGACAGCCTTTGGCGGAGACTTCGCAGCGAGGCGCAGCGCGCGGCCGCTGCCGATCCCGTGTTCGGCAGGGCGCTCGCCGGCGCCATTCTCGCTCATGATAATTTTGCCGCAGCCTTATCCGCTCTGATCGGCCAGCGCCTCGGCAGCAATGCCGCCGAACGCGCGCGCTTCGCATCCTTTGCCCGCGACGCCTTTCACGGCGAGCCGGACCTGATCGAGACCGCCAGCCGCGACTTGCAGGCCATCGCATCTCGCGATCCCGCGATCGCCGAGCTGCTGCCGCCCTTGCTGCACTACAAGGGCTACGTCGCGCTGCAAGCCTGGCGCGTCTCGCACTGGCTGTGGCATCGTGGCCAAATCGATGCGGCGCTGCTGTTTCAGAACGAGGCGTCGAATGTCTTGCAGGTGAGCATTCATCCGGCCGCCAGCATCGGATCGGCGGTCTATCTCGACCACGCCACGGGCATCGTGATCGGCGCCAACGTCGTCATCGGCGACGAGGTCACCATCCTGCAGAACGTCAGCATCGGCCGTCGCAGCGAGCTGCCGACACGCTCGCCGCGGGTCGGCCGCGGCGTCTTCATCGGATCGGGCGCGACCATTCTCGGCGACATCGCTATTGGCGATTTTGCCAAGATCGGCGCCGACACGGTCGTGACGTCGGATATTCCCGCCGGCTGCACGGCGGTCGGCAATCCTGCGCGGCTGACCAACTGCCCCGAGGCAGCATCGGCCGCCTGAGGGCCCTCGCTTACGCGGCGCGGCGATGTTCGCCGCCGTGATGCGGGTTGACCGGCTCCGAGCTGGTCTGGCCCGGCGCATCCAGCACCGCGACGTGGTGGCGGTAGACCATCTCCCAGCCTTTCCATCCGGTGAACAGGAGGATGCCGACCACGACCAGCGACAGCACGACGCCCCACGGCTTGATCGCCGCCTCCGCGCCTTGGGCGTAGCGGAGATAGAAATTGACCAGGGCCAGCACGACCGCGGCGAGATTGCCGACCATGTGATACCAGGCATCGTTCAGGCGGCGGATGCGGGGCTCGCTGAAGAAGTCGGTGAAGCCGGCTGCGGCGGCAACCAGCGCCATGACGACGCCGGCGCCGATCAGCCATATCGCGGCGCGCGCCCAGAAACCGTCCCCGGTTCCGATGAAGGCCAGATCGGCGATGGGGGCGCCGACCAGGAACGCGACCGGGAACGGGATCAGCATGGGGTGGAGCGGGTGATCGCCGATGGCGGCGGTCGTCTTGGGGTTGATGGACATGGCAAGACCTCGCTGAAAGTGATTTTCCGGACAATTTTTGGCGCGAAAGCTGGTTCCTCCGGCTGCCCTGTGCGCGGAACTCGTGCTCCGGGCGCGACGCAGCGTCCTTCATCCCCCTGTGCGAACTGCCTTTCCCGCAGCCAAATGCGCCGCCGGTAACCCCGCATTAACCATCGGCGGGCTCTGGTAAGGCCGGACAGGCGTGCCCGGAGCCCGGCGTCAAGGCCTGGGGTCAAGGCCCCTTAGTTTTGACATCTTGGCGGGGAATGCAGGCGGCCGGCTTTGGACTAGCCCTGCACCCCAGAAAGACAAGGCTTTGAGCGGGCTTGCCCGCCGCGCGGGTCCAGCGCGGCTGTTGGGGAACACCGGCCGAGATTTGCTGGCCGAAGGACATTAGGTAACGATCGCCTTGAGAGGATACTGCTTATGAATCCGGCCGAATTGGCTCAGTCAGCCCTTCCGGTTGCTGCCGCCGCCGACGTGTCGCTGATTGCGCTGTTCTGGCAGGCTCACTGGATCGTGAAGGCGGTGATGCTGGGGCTTCTGGCCTGCTCGGTCTGGGTCTGGGCGATCGCCATCGACAAGATCTTTCTTTACGCGCGCACCCGCCGCTCGATGGACCGTTTCGAGCAGGCGTTCTGGTCCGGCGAGTCGATCGAGGAGCTCTATCGCACGCTGTCGGCCAAGCCGACGCATTCCATGGCGGCCTGCTTCGTGGCGGCGATGCGCGAGTGGAAGCGCTCGTTCGAGAGCCATGCCCGCTCGGTCGCAGGGCTTCAGATGCGCATCGACAAGGTGATGAACGTCTCGATCGCGCGCGAGGTGGAGCGGCTGGAACGGCGCCTCTTGGTGCTCGCGACCGTCGGCTCCGCCGGCCCCTTCGTCGGCCTGTTCGGCACGGTCTGGGGCATCATGTCGAGCTTCCAGTCGATCGCGGCGTCGAAAAATACCTCTCTGGCGGTGGTCGCCCCCGGCATCGCCGAGGCGCTGTTTGCGACCGCCGTCGGCCTCATCGCCGCCATTCCTGCCACTATTTTCTACAATAAGTTCACCTCCGAGGTGAACCGGCAGGCCCAGCGGCTCGAGGGCTTTGCTGATGAATTTTCAGCCATCTTGTCCCGTCAGATCGACGAGCGGGGCTGAACGACGGCATGTATAGTGTGAAGGGCAATTTGGGCACGCGATCATGGCCATGAACGTTGCGAGTTCGTCCGGCGGCGGCGGGCGCCGCGGCCGGCGCAAGCCGGTCGTGGCCGAGATCAACGTCACGCCGATGGTCGACGTCATGCTGGTGCTGCTCATCATCTTCATGGTGTCGGCGCCGATGTTGACCGTCGGCGTGCCGCTCGACCTGCCCCAGACCCAGGCCAAGAGCCTCGAAAACAACGACCAGAAGCCGATCCAGATGTCGGTCGACATCAAGGGCAAGGTGTTCATCAACGATACCGAGATTGCGCTGAACGAGCTGATCCCGAAGCTGAAGGCGATCACCGATGCGCGCGGCGGCCTCGAGGAGCGCATCTATCTGCGCGCCGACAAGAAGGCGGATTACGGCACCGTCGCCAAGGTGATGGGCCAGCTCTCGGGCGCCGGATTCAAGAAGCTGGCGCTCGTCACGGAAGCGGATCAGGGGTCTTGAGGCCGTGAAGGTGAACGTCGACAAGACACTCGTTGCGTCGATTGCCCTGCATGTCCTCGTGCTGGGATGGGGGCTCGTCACCTTCAGCAGCAAGGCCTACATCGCGCCGGAGGAGTCGCTTCCGGTCGACATCATCTCCACCGATCAGCTCGCCAAGATGATGGCGGGGCAGAAGACCGGCAAGAAGGAAGAACCGAAGCCCAAGGTCGAGAAGATCGCCGAACCCAAGCCCGAGGAAGACGCCGTCGGCAAGGTCACCGAGAAGAAAGAGCTGATCAAGACCAACTCGCAGCCGGAGCCGCCGCCGAAGCCCGTCGAGAAGCCGGTCGAGAAGAAGCCGGAGCCGCCCAAGCCCGTCGCCGAGGCCAAGCCGAAGGAAGAGCCGAAGCCGCAGGACAAGAAGCCTGATCCGGCCAAGGAAGATCCGATCGCCGAGCTGCAGAAGAAGATGGAGACCAAGAAGCCGCCGCCGAAGCCCGTGGAGCAGAAGGTCGCGGCGGTGCAGCCGCAGCAGCAGCCCAAGCCCAAGGAGCGCACCTTCGATCCCGCGCAGATCCAGCGCGACCTCGACAAGCGCGCCGCGACCCGGCACGAGCTCGCCGGGTCGACGCTGAACGCGTCGGCATCGCTGGGGGCGGCGACCGGGACGGCCGCCAACAATGTCGCGACCTGGCGCGGTGCATTCCAGGGCGCCGTCAAGCGCTGCTTCACCCCCACCTATAACGGGCAGGATGCCGATCAGTACGAGGCTGACATCGACATTCCCATGAAGATCGACGGATCGCTCGCCTCCGAGCCGATCGTCGTCGCAGTGCGTGGACCGTCGCGGTCGATCGCACAGGCGGTGGCGGAGAGCGCCAAGCGTGCCATCGTGCAGTGCCAGGTCTATTCCTTCATGCCGAAGCAGCAGTACGAGAGCTGGAAGCTCATTCCGATGACTTTCGGCCTGAAAGATATGTTGTGACATCCGAACAAAAGAATTTTGCGATGAATGACGTGAGCTCGATGAACCGCCGCCGCTTCATGACCCTGACCGGATCGACGCTCGCGATGCTCGGGAGCGGACGCGCCTTCGCTCAAGGGCAGGAGGGGCGCCTGCGCATCGATCCCACGGCATTCCAGCCGATCCCGATCGCGATCACCAGCTTCCTGCCGGGCTCGCCGTCCGACGGCGACGTCGGCAACGGCGTCACGCAGGTCATCACCAACAATCTGAAGCGCTCGGGCCTGTTCGCGCCGATCGACCAGGCCGCCTTCATCGAGCGCATCAGCAACATGGACGTCGCGCCGCAATTCCAGAACTGGAAGACCCTCAACGCGCAGGCGCTCGTCACCGGCCGCATGACGCGGCAGCCGGACGGCCGTCTCAAGGCCGAATTCCGTCTGTGGGACGTCATCTCCGGCCAGCAGCTCGCCGGCCAGCAATATTTCACCTCGCCGGAATATTGGCGCCGCATCGCGCACATCATCTCCGACCAGATCTACGAGCGCATGACCGGCGAGAAGGGCTATTTCGACAGCCGCGTCGTGTTCGTGGACGAGACCGGGCCGAAGGAGCGCCGCGTCAAGCGGCTCGCGATCATGGACCAGGACGGCGCCAATGTGCGCTATCTGACCCGCGGCTCCGACCTCGTGCTGACGCCGCGCTTCTCGCCGAACTCGCAAGAGATCACCTACATGGAGTTCGGCCAGGGTGATCCGAAGGTCTATCTCTACAACATCGAGACCGGCCAGCGCGAGATCGTCGGCAATTTCCCCGGCATGACCTTTGCGCCGCGCTTCTCGCCGGACGGCCAGCGCGTCATCATGAGCCTGCAGCAGGGCGGCAATTCCAACCTGTTCGTGATGGATCTGCGCTCGCGCTCGACCACGCGTCTCACCGACACGCCGGCGATCGACACCTCGCCGTCCTATTCGCCCGATGGCAGCCGGATCTGCTTCGAGTCCGATCGTGGCGGCAGGTCGCAGATCTACGTGATGAGTGCGGGCGGCGGACAGGCGCAGCGCATCTCCTTCTCCAAGGACGACACCAACGCCAGCTACTCCACCCCGGTGTGGTCGCCGAAGGGCGATTACATCGCCTTCACCCGGCAGGGCGGCGGCCAGTTCGCGATCGGCGTCATGAAGCCCGACGGCTCCGGCGAGCGGCTGCTCACCTCCGGCTTCCACAATGAAGGCCCGACCTTCTCGCCGAACGGCCGCGTGCTGATGTTCTTCCGCGATCCCGGCGGCAACGGCGGGCCGTCGCTGTACTCGGTCGACATCTCCGGCCGCAACGAATTGAAGGTGCCGACGCCGGGCTTCGCCTCGGACCCGGCATGGTCGCCGCTCTTGTCCTCGACCTCGGGCTGACGACATCGCAACCGAAACATCGCGCGTTCAGACGCGCGATGTTTTCGAAAAAACGCGCCGATTTTTCCGCGTTCTCTACGAAGGGCAACACTTCCTTCACCTTGGGCCCCGGCGAGAGTTTCCTACCTGCCTGATATATCAGGCGAAAGCCATTTCGTCGTTGCCGAAAACAACTCGACTTTAACGATGTTCCCTCAGAAAGGCTTCACCTGAAGTGGGTAAAAGTACGCGGCAAACAGGACGCGCGTACAAACACCAATGCAGTTCGCAAGCCAGAGCAGAGAGCCGGACCAGGCCTCGCCGACGATCTCGGCGGCGCTGACCGATTCGCTGTTCGAAGCTCCCGGCACGGTGCTTACCGGCATTGTGTTCTCGGCATTCTCGGCCTCGCTGACGGCGCTCAAGACCGGACAGGTGCTGCTCTGGGGCTTTGTTCCGCTTCTCATTCTTGCGGGAGCTATACGCGCTTTCGATCTCAGTCGATACCAGGCCCAAAAATCGGTTCTGAGCGCCGAACAAGCGGCGCGTTGGCAGAAGCGCTACCAGATTGGAGCGCTCATTCAGGCGGCCGTAATCGGTCTCTGGTGTTCCACGACGCTGTTGAGCAATGAAGATGCCGTCGCCCACATGATTGCGCTCTCGGTCACCACCGGAATCGTGGCGGGAGGGGCCGGGAGAGCTTATGGACGGCAGTGGATATTTCGTCTGCAAGCCACTCTGATCTTCGGACCGGCCGTGATCGCGCTGGCGCTGCACCGCACGCCCTATTACGTCGCGATGTCCGTCGTCTGCGCCGCGTTCCTCCTTTCGGTCATGCGGCTGTCCGGCAATCTGCACAAGATATTCTTGCGCGCGGTTGTCGCACGCGAACGCGAGGCTGCGCTCGCCGGCCAGTTCGACACGGCGCTCAACAACATGCCGCACGGGCTCTGCATGTTTCGCATCGACGGCCAGCTCGCGGTGATGAACCACCGCTTTGCTGCCATGATGAAACTGCCCGGCAATCTCACCCAGAGCAGCATGACAGCGCGCGACATCGTCGCCGCATGTGTCGAGGGGGGATCGATCTCGGCCGCGAGCGGCGCTGCGATCATTGCCGATATCGAAAACGCGCATGCGAAAGAGATCATCACCGCCGACCCCGATTCACAAAGGAACCGTTCGCTGTCATGGACCGTACAGCCGATGGCTGACGGCGGTGCGGTGGTGCTGCTCGAGGACATTACGGAGCGGCGCACGGCGGAGGCCAGGATCAGCCATCTGGCCCGCTTCGACGATCTCACGGCGCTGCCGAACCGCGTCAGCTTCCGCGACGAGATCGAGCGACTGCTGGCGAGCACGCATCATGCCGAGCGGCTCTCCGCACTGCTGTTCATCGATCTGGACCAGTTCAAGCAGGTCAACGACACGCTCGGCCATCCCTGCGGCGACCAGCTCCTGTGTGCGGTGGCCAACCGCCTGCGCGAGATGCTGCGGCCCGAAGATTTCGTCGCCCGCTTCGGCGGCGACGAGTTCGTCGTGTTCCAGCAGAACCTCGCTTCGCCGGAGGACGCGGCGGCGCTCGCCCGCCGCATCGTCGAGCGGCTGAGCGAGCGCTATCGCATCGACAATCACCTGGTCGAGATCGGCGCCAGTGTCGGCATCGCGCTGACCTCGCCGGATGGTACCAGCGCCGACACGCTGCTCAAGAACGCCGACATGGCGCTGTACCGTGCCAAGGCCGACGGTCGCGGCACCTTCTGCTTCTTCCGCGACGAGATGGCGGCGACCGTCGAGGCCCGCCGCATCCTCGAGCTCGACCTGCGCAAGGCGCTCGCCAACGAGGAGTTCGAGCTGTTCTATCAGCCGCTGGTCAATCTGAAGTCCGGCAAGATCACCACCTGCGAAGCGCTGCTGCGCTGGAATCACCCGGTGCGCGGCACGGTGTCGCCGATCGACATCATCCCGGTCGCGGAGGACATGGGCCTGATCGTCGATCTCGGCCGCTGGATCCTGCGCCGCGCCTGCGTGGAATGCATGAAGTGGCCGGAAGGCGTCAGCGTCGCCGTCAACTTCTCGCCGCAGCAATTCCACCAGCGCGACGTCCTGAGTGAAATCCGCTATGCCCTCGAAGTGTCGGGCCTGCCGGCGCATCGGCTCGAGATCGAGATCACCGAGTCCTCGCTGTTGCGCAACACCCAGCTGACGCACGACATCCTGTCGCAATTGCACGCGCTCGGCGTGCGCATCTCGCTGGACGATTTCGGCACCGGCTATTCCAGCCTCAGCTATTTGCACAACTTCCCCATGCAGAAGGTGAAGATCGACCGCTCCTTCCTGGAAGGCATCGACTCGGACCGTCCGCTGACGCTGCTGCGGGGGGTGGCGCGGCTATCCGCCGACCTCGGTATGTCGGTGGTGGTGGAAGGAATTGAATCCAACGAGCAACTCGAGCTCATCAACGCCGACGGGACAGTGACCGAAGCTCAGGGATACCTGTTCAGCCGGCCAGTCCCTGCCGTGCGCATTCGTCAGCTGCTCAATGCCTCCTACGGCGTTCGCGGCGGCAACGATCAGTCCCTCGCAGCTTCGGCGCGATCGATCGCCTGACCTCCCTTCCGACTTCACAAAGGCTCTTCTTGTCGGTGTTTTTACGGGGCGCAAAAGGTTAACCCTAACGTTTCTAACGCTTTGCAATTTCTTTAAGGAACTATTAACTTGTGCTCACTCGCAGAAGTTGCTTGCAGCGTAGGGGTTATCGATGAAGTCCGGGGCCGAACCGCAAACGGCGCTTGTTCCACGCGGAGCCGCGCTGTTTGAGCGTGTGGATTATCGGCTCATCGAAACGGAAGAGGACAAGGATCGCCTCCATCGGATGCGTTACCATGCCTATTTGCACGCCGGGCTGATTCCGCCGTCGGAATCCCAGCGGGTGACCGACCGTTTCGACGACGCGCCCAACGTCTGGAATTTCGGAGTCTACGTCGACAACGAACTCTGCAGTGCCGTCCGCATCCACGTTCTGACATTCGAATGGCGGATGTCCTACACGACAGAGGTGTTCGGTGACGTGCTGCATCCGCGCCTGGACCGGGGCGAGGTCTTCATCGACCCCTGTCGATTCGTCGCTGATCCGGAAATGCAGCAACGGTTCCCCGAACTGCCTTATCTGACGGTGCGGCTTCCTTTCGTCGCCTGCGAGCACTTCAACGCCGATGTCGGACTCTCGATGGTGCGCACCGATCATCAGGCGTTCTACCGCCGCGTGTTCCTGTCCGAGACTCTCACCGAGCCGCGTTCATTTCCGGGCTGGCCGACCAAGAAAGCCGTCCTGATGGCTTCGGACTATCCTAGAGTCCGGGAAAAGATCCTCACGCGTTTTCCCATCATGCGATCCAGTGCGTTCGAGCGGCGGATGCTGTTCGAACGTAGCGCCCCCCGGATTGCCCCATCGCGGCCGGTTCTCGTTGCCGGCGCGGCTGCGCCGGCCTGAACCCTTCAGTCCGTGAGCGGCTTCAGCCGCTCGGCCGCCGGGGTCGATCCTGGCGGAACGGTGTTTTGATCATCGACCGGCTTGCCTTCACCCTCGCGCCACATTTACAACCCATTAACCATGGCGTTTGCTTTTCGCTGGTTGGGGGCATTTGACCGGCTGTGGCAAGGTTCCGTCAAGGTTGACGGAACGTTCGCTTAACCAACCCCCTGTAGACCGGACAGCAGTGGACTAACGTGAGCGTGGAGGCTCCGGAATGAAACATCCTATGCGTATCCTCCAGGGATTGAAGCTGGCCGCGGTGCTCGCCGTCGCGCTGTCGATGGGCGCCTGCGCCAACAAGAATGCCGCGACGGATGCGATGGCCAATGCGGCGACGCCGGGCAGCCAGCAGGACTTCGTCGTCAATGTCGGCGACCGCGTGTTCTTCGAAAGCGACCAGACCGATCTGACCCCGCAGGCGATCGTGACCCTGGAGAAGCAGGCGCAGTGGCTCCAGACCTATCCGCGCTACTCCTTCACCATCGAAGGTCATGCCGACGAGCGCGGCACCCGCGAATACAACATCGCGCTCGGCGCCCGGCGTGCCCAGTCGGTGCGTTCGTTCCTCGCCTCGCGCGGCATCGACCCGAACCGCATGCGCACGATCTCCTACGGCAAGGAGCGGCCGGTCGCCGTCTGTAACGACATCTCCTGCTGGTCGCAGAACCGCCGCGCGGTCACTGTCTTGAACGCGAGCTCCTGACGATCGGTCAGGTCGCGGGCGGTCAGTCAGGTGCCGTTCAGCTTTGGAATTGGATGATGCCGGCGCCCTCTCGGGCGCCGGTTTCGTTTCAGCATTCTGTGACTGAAAACCCCTTGGTATCAGTCACATTTTTGGCGTACTCCACTTCAATGTGTGGCGCGTCGAGGGTTCCGTCGCAGGCCATTTCGCTTTCGTCGTCAGGGCAAGATGTCATCCAGATTTAAGGTCTTTACCGGCACCGTGGCGACCGCCGCGCTGCTCTCCTTGTGCTCGCCCGCACTTGCGCAATCGGGCTACGGGCAGTCGGAAGATGCCGACCCGGAGATGCGGATCGAGCGGCTGGAGAACCGGCTGCGCCAGCTCACCGGCCAGAACGAAGAGCTGCAATATCGCAACCGCCAGCTCGAAGAGCGGCTGCGGGCGCTCGAGGGCGGCGCGCAAGCCGCGCCCGGGCAGGCACCCAACGTCGCGGCGATGCCGCCCGCACAGATCGCACCGAGCCAGATTGCACCAGGTCAGGCCGCGCCCGGCTACCGCCAGCCGTCGCAACAGCAGGCCGCTCAGCCTGCTTACGAGCAGCCGCAGATCGCCGCGCCCGCGCCGATCGTTCAGGAGCAGCCGACGCCCGGCGCACCCGGCACGCGCCGCCGCGGCGATGCCTTCGACCCCAACCAGAACCCGAACGCGCCCGGTGCGCCGCGCGCACTCGGCGGCGGGCAGCAGCCGATGCCGGCGGTCACGCCCGGCGGCGGCCGCAATGCCGGCGAGCCGCTCGATCTCGCCAACACCAGCCCCCGCTACCAGCAAGGTGTGCCGCCAGCCGCGCAGCCCGGCTATCCGCCGGCGCAATCGGGTTATCCCGCACCGGCCGGGGGCGCTGCCTTGGCCACCCTGCCGCCCTCGGCGACGCCGCGCGACGAGTTCGACCTCGGCATCGGCTACATGCAGCGCAAGGACTACGCACTGGCCGAGCAGACCATGAAGAACTTCACGCAGAAATATCCGAGTGACCCGCTGCTTGGTGACGCGCAATATTGGCTCGGCGAGAGCTATTTCCAGCGCCAGCGATATCGTGACTCCGCGGAAGCCTTCCTCGCCGTCACCACCAAATACGAGAAATCGGCCAAGGCGCCGGATGCGCTGCTGAGGCTCGGCCAGTCGCTCGCCGCGCTGAAGGAGAAGGAGGCCGCCTGCGCCGCCTTCGGCGAGATCGGCCGCAAATATCCACGCGCCTCGGCGAGCGTCAAAGCCACCGTCGATCGCGAGCAGAAGCGGGTGAAGTGCTGATCCGCTGACAAAACCGATGGCGTTGCGCTAAACACTCGGTCCATCCGCGGACGATTGCAGCGTCATGTCAGACGACGACAATTCACCGATCTCGGCGCGCGAGGCGAGGCGGCTCTTCGCGGGCCTGAAAGATGCGCCGGCGCTGGTGCTCGCGGTCTCCGGCGGGCCCGATTCGGTTGCGCTGATGTGGCTTGCGGCCCGCTGGCAGCGCAGCCTCGCGCGAGCCCCGCAAATCACGGTCGTGACGATTGATCACGGCCTGCGCCCGGAAGCCGCCCGCGAGGCGCGCGAGGTCAAGCGGCTCGCCGCCGCGCTCGGATTGCCGCACCGGACCCTGCGCTGGCGCGGTGAAAAGCCGAAGACGGGGTTGCCTGCCGCCGCGCGCGAGGCCCGCTACCGTCTGCTTGCACAGGCCGCGCGTGCCGCCGGCGCGAGCCATGTCCTGACGGCCCACACCCGTGACGATCAGGCCGAGACCCTGTTGATGCGCCTGTTCCGCGGCAGCGGACTTGCCGGGCTCTCGGCCATGGCTCCTTTCACCGCGCGCGACGGAATCGTGCTGGCGCGTCCGTTGCTCGATGTCCCCAAATCGCAGCTGATCGCGACCTTGCGGCGGGCGAGGATCGGCTTTGCCGAGGACCCCAGCAACCGGGACGCCGCCTTCACCCGGCCGCGGTTGCGCGCGCTGCTGCCGCTTCTCGCAGCCGAGGGCGGCGATGCCAGAAATCTGGCGCGGCTCGCGGCAAGGCTGGCGCGGGCCAACGCGGCGATCGAGGTGCTCGCCGACGGCGCCGAGCGCTTCCTCCGCGTGCGGGATCGCGGCGATGCGCCGCAGGTGGGCGTCCGAAGCTTCGAGGCCTCGGCTTTTGCCGCCCTGCCGGAGGAGGTGCGGCTGCGGCTGCTGCTGCGGGCCATCAACGCGCTCGGTCATGAAGGGCCGGCGGAACTCGGCAAGGTCGAAACCCTGATGTCCGTGCTTGATCGGGCGGCCGCCAGCCCCCGTGCAGCCGCAAATGGCCGGCCGGTCCTGAAGCAAACCCTTGCGGGAGCCTTGATCAGCCTTGCCGGCGGGCGTATCCAGATCGCGCCGGCGCCGGCCCGGCGGCGCAAGGGCAAATGAGCGCGAAAGAGAAGCGGATCATGACACCGGTCAATTCGCGTCCGTGCCCGTCAGGCCACCTTAACCAGGCAGGAAAAACCCCGGTTTGGGCGCCATTATTTCAGCGGGAATCGCGGTAAGATGGGATAAATAGTCCCATCTCGTTCCCTTGGCAGCGACCGGGGCGGCACCTAAATTGTATGCGTCCAACGATGAGGATTCCTTGGGATTTCCTCGCATTGACGGAAGTAACGACCCAAGGATCAGGGCCGCGATCCGCGCGACCACGAAGGAAGATCGATGAACGCCAATCTGCGCAATTTCGCCCTCTGGGTCATCATTGTTTTGCTGCTGTTGGCGTTGTTCACGCTCTTCCAGAATCCGGGTCAGCGGGCTTCCTCGCAGGACATCGCCTTCTCGCAGCTGCTGAGCGAGGTTGACCGCGGCAATGTGCGCGACGTCGTGATCCAGGGGCCGGACATCCACGGCACCTTCACCAACGGCTCCAGCTTCCAGACCTACGCGCCGAACGACCCGACGCTGGTGAAGCGCCTCTATGACAGCAAGGTGCAGATCACCGCGAAGCCGCCCGGCGACAACGTGCCGTGGTTCGTCTCGCTGCTGGTCTCCTGGCTGCCCTTCATCGCGCTGATCGGCGTCTGGATCTTCCTGTCGCGGCAGATGCAGGGCGGCGCCGGCAAGGCGATGGGCTTCGGCAAGTCGCGAGCGAAGATGCTGACGGAGGCCCATGGCCGCGTCACCTTCGAGGACGTCGCCGGCGTGGATGAGGCCAAGCAGGACCTGCAGGAGATCGTCGAGTTCCTGCGCGATCCCGGCAAGTTCCAGCGCCTCGGCGGCCGCATTCCGCGCGGCGTGCTGCTGGTCGGCCCTCCCGGCACCGGTAAGACCCTGATCGCGCGCGCGGTCGCGGGCGAAGCCAACGTGCCGTTCTTCACCATCTCGGGTTCTGATTTCGTCGAGATGTTCGTTGGCGTCGGCGCCAGCCGCGTCCGCGACATGTTCGAGCAGGCCAAGAAGAACGCGCCCTGCATCATCTTCATCGACGAAATCGACGCCGTCGGTCGTCACCGTGGCGCCGGCCTTGGCGGTGGCAATGACGAGCGCGAGCAGACGCTGAACCAGCTGCTGGTCGAGATGGACGGCTTCGAGGCGAACGAGGGCGTGATCCTGATCGCCGCGACCAACCGTCCCGACGTGCTCGATCCCGCGCTGCTGCGTCCGGGCCGCTTCGACCGTCAGGTCGTGGTGCCGAACCCCGACGTCGTCGGCCGCGAGCAGATCCTGAAGGTGCATGTTCGTAAAGTTCCGCTGGCCCCCGATATCAACCTCAAGACCATCGCGCGCGGCACCCCGGGCTTCTCCGGCGCCGACCTGATGAACCTCGTCAACGAGGCCGCACTCACCGCTGCCCGCCGCAACAAGCGCATGGTGACGCAGGCCGAGTTCGAGGAGGCCAAGGACAAGGTAATGATGGGCGCCGAGCGCAAGTCGCTCGTCATGACCGAGGAAGAGAAGCTGTTGACGGCCTATCACGAGGGCGGCCACGCCATCGTCGGCCTCAACGTGCCCGCGACCGATCCGATCCACAAGGCGACGATCATCCCGCGCGGCCGTGCCCTCGGCATGGTCATGCAGCTGCCCGAGCGCGACAAGCTGTCGATGTCGCTGGAGCAGATGACCTCGCGCCTCGCCATCATGATGGGCGGCCGCGTCGCCGAAGAGTTGATCTTCGGCCGCGAGAAGGTGACCTCGGGCGCGGCCTCCGACATCGAGCAGGCCACGCGCCTTGCCCGCATGATGGTGACGCGCTGGGGCCTGTCGGAAGAGCTCGGCACCGTCTCCTATGGCGAGAACCAGGACGAGGTCTTCCTCGGCATGTCGGTGTCGCGCACGCAGAACGCCTCCGAAGCCACCGTCCAGAAGATCGATTCCGAGATCAAGCGTCTGGTCGAGGAGGGCTACAAGGAAGCGACCCGCATCCTCACCGAGAAGCGCGCCGATCTCGAGACGCTGGCCAAGGGCCTGCTCGAGTTCGAGACGCTGACCGGCGACGAGATCGTCGACCTGCTCAAGGGCAAGAAGCCGAACCGCGAGTCCGTGCTCGAGCCGACCACCCCGCGCGCCTCCGCCGTGCCCCCGGCCGGCAAGCCGCGCCCGCGTCCGGATCCGGATCCCGGCCTCGAGCCGCAGCCGCAGGCGTAAACCCAGGCGGCAGAAGAGATCGAAAAACGCGGCGGCAACGCCGCGTTTTTTGTTGGCTGGCCCCCGGGGCGCAAGCCAGCGCGCGCGGCCTGAAGCGGGCGGCAGAAGCGCACTTGCGCTCCGGGGCAAATGCGCGAAACCCTAAAGAAGAACTTAACGCTTGCGACCTACCTTGGCCCGCCATGACTGATCAGGTCGTCCACAGCGCGGTTCAACCGTTTTCGGCGCGTGCAGCGCTCCCTTGGGCGGTGGGGCTGTTGCTCTATGCCGTGCTGCTGGCCATCGGGCCGCGGCTGCTTGGGGATCCCGACAGCTATTCCCACATCGAGGTCGGACGCTGGATCATCGCGCATGGCACCCTGCCGACGAGCGACCCGTTTTCATTTTCGAAGCACGGCGCGCCCTGGATCACCTTCGAATGGTTGTCCGAGGTCATCTATGCCGCCGTCTACGCGCTGGCCGGCTGGCCGGGCGTCGTCGCCATCGCCGCCGCGGCGATAGCACTCGCCTTTGGCCTGCTCACGTTCTTCCTGCTGCGCGAGCTTTCGCCGGCCCTGACCATGCTGATGGTGATCGCGGCCGTCGTTCTGCTGGCGCCGCACATGCTGGCGCGGCCCCATGTCCTCGTGCTGCCGCTGATGGTGACCTGGGCGGCTGCGCTGGTTCGCTGCATGGACCGCAGCACGCCTCCGCCCTATTGGGCCCTGCCGCTTCTGGTGCTGTGGACCAACCTGCATGGCAGCGTGGTGCTGGCGCTCGGGCTGATCGGCCCGGCGGTGCTCGAGGCGCTGCTGCGCGAACAGCGAAGCGAGTGGCCGCGCGTGCTGCTGCGATGGCTGCCGTTCTCGGCGCTTGCCCTGGTGGCGTCCTGCCTGACGCCGCACGGCCCGGAACCGCTGCTGATGCCGCTGACCACGCTCGGCCTCGGCTCCGCGCTCGCCTGGATCGCGGAATGGCGGCCGCAGGATTTCAGCCATGTCGGCGGCTTCGAGCTGCTGCTGCTGGGGAGCATCTTCGCGCTCTCGCGCGGCGTGACGCTGCCGGTGGTGCGGACCCTGGTGGTGATCGGCTTGCTGCATTTCGCGCTGGCGCAGATGCGCAATGCGGATCTGCTGGCCATGCTGGCGCCGCTCTATCTGGCGGCCCCGCTGGGCCGCACCTTCGGCGGGCCGAGCGAGAGCGAGACCGACGGCTCCGCGCGCGGCTTGAATCTCGCTGCATTCGGCGTCTTGGCCGCGATCAGCGGCCTGGCTTTGACGCGCGACATCCGGCCCGCGCCGATCATCACCCCCGAGGCCGCCATCGCCCAAGCCGGCCTTGCCAAGGCGGAGCGTGTGCTCAACGATTATTCCTTCGGCGGCTATTTGATCTATGCCGGCATTCCCACCTTCATCGATGGCCGCGGCGAGCTCTACGGCGGGCCGTTCATCGACCGCTACAACCGTGCGCTGGCGCTGGTCGACCTCGGAGATCTTCTCAAGCTGCTCGATGAATACAAGATCGGCGCGACGCTGCTTGCGCCTGGCACACCGGCCGTCGCGTTGCTCGACCGGCTGCCCGAATGGCAGCGTGTCTACGGCGACGATGTGGCGGTCGTGCACAAGCGGCGGGCGACGCCGCAATAATTCAAGCGGTCCCGAACGCGGCGTATTGGCCGCCGAGCCAGACCCCGCTCAACGCTGCTTCAAGGCGCCGCGCCGGTTTGGTGTCCCAGGGCAGCAGCAGGAAATGCCGCGCGCCGATCTCGCGCAGGCCGCTCGCCGCCATCAGCTTCCGGGTCGTGCCGGCGCCGAGCAACACGGCGTCCCGGTCGAACTCGCAGCGCGCAACGGCGAGGCGCGTCAGCGGGTTGTACGGATTGTGCTCGATCACGCAGACGAGCCCGCCAGGGCGCGTCACCCGCCGCATCTCGGCCATGAACTGCGCCCATTCGGCCGGCACGATATGGTGCATCACGCAGATGGCCGTGACCAGGTCGAAGCTGGCGTCGGCGAACGGAAAGGTGCGGCCGTCATACTCCCGGTAGTCGACCGCGGCGTTGTGAGCGCGCGCCTGAATCAGGCTGGCGGACGAGACGTCGATGCCGCTGAGGCGGCCGACCATGCCGTGCAGCAGCGGATGAAGGCTGCCGACGCCGCAGCCGACGTCCAGCATGTCGGGCCTCTCCGCGCCGAGCCGCTGCGCGATCAGATCGCGCAGCAGGTCGGCCTTCGCGCGCATGAAGAAATCATGCGGCAGGCCCGAGAAGTCGATCGAGGATTGGACCACATCACGGTAATTGTCGTGATAGCCGTCGAACAGTTCGGCCATGCGCTGGGTCACTCGTTGACGGCGTGGATCGCGGGTGTCGCCGCGGTCTCGCCGCGATCGAATCCGATGCGTGCCTGCACCACGTAGAGCGGGCGGCGTTTCACTTCGGCATGGATGCGGCCGACATAGAGTCCGACGATGCCCGTCATCAGCATGTTGATGCCGCACAGCAGCGACACGACGACGATCGTCGAGGACCAGCCGGTCACGAGATGGCTGTCCTTGCTGAGCCACAACAGGACCACCCAGCCGCCGTAGAGCAGCGCAAGTCCGGAGACCGTCAATCCGCACCAGATCGCCAGCCGCAACGGCAGATCGGAAAAGCCGAGCGCGGCGTTCACCGCCAGCCGAACCATCTTGAACAGCGGGTATTTGGTTTCGCCCGCGGCGCGCTCGAGGCGATGGAACGCGACCTCGGCCTGGCGGAAGCCGAGCCAGGCGATCATGCCGCGCACGAAGCGATCCTGCTCCGGCATCTGCATGAGCGCGTCCAGCACCTTGCGATCGATCAGGCGGAAGTCGCCGACATCGGCGGGGATGCCGACGGAGGACATCCTGCCGAGCAGCCGGTAGAACAGATGCGCGGTCGCTCGCTTGAAACGGCTTTCGCCCTCGCGCGACAGGCGGCGGGCGTGGACGATGTCGTTGCCTTCCTTCCACTTCGCGATCAATTGCTCGATCACTTCGGGCGGATCCTGCAAATCGGCGTCCATGACGATGATAGCGTCGCCCTGCGTGGCGTCCATGCCGGCGGTGATGGCGATCTGGTGGCCGAAATTGCGCGACAGGCCGATATAGCGAAAGCGCTCGTCACGCGCGGCGAGCGCCCGCAGCACGATCGAGCTGGAATCGCTGCTGCCGTCGTCGACGAAGATCGCTTCGGCCGGCCCGTCCAGCTTGGACATGACCTGGTCGAGCCGGCGCAGCAGCACCGGCAACACCGCTTCCTCGTTGAACACGGGGATGACGAGGCTGTAGCGGATCGATCTGGAATTGGCCGCCATGCGAGGGAGTCCGGCTGGGGTTGCAGGGGCGGAAGTCTATGAGCAGGTGGTTAAGGTCGCCTTGCCGCAACCGTTAAGGGTCTATCGCCCGGAGCATTGGTGAGGGCGGCGGACCGGAATGGTGAAGTGCGGTTAACCACGCTTTTGCCGGCGCGGCTTCGCGCTAGGGCGTGCGGCGAATCCTGTAGAGGACGAATCGCTTCGATGTCTCCAGCACCTCCAGCCGATCCGGCAGCGGATTTGCGGCCGGCGATCCAAGCACATAGAGGTAGTCGAAATCCCGGTGCCAGGTGCGGACGAATTGCGGAGCGTCCGCCGGCGGCCGGCCCGCCGCGATCGCGGCAAGCAGGCCCGACGGCACCGGCCCGCCATAGGGAATGGCAATATTGCGCACTGCCTCGCGCGGCCGCACCGGCTGCTTGCCCGTTTCGGTGAACAGGTTGGGCACGAACGCGTCGGCATAGTGCACCGCCAGCGTCGGCGCATAATACATCGGATAGGAGGTGAGGTCGGCGAAGGGTGGATCTCCCTTGTCGTCCGTGCTGCCGACGAGAACGCGCGAGCCGCGATCGATCTTCTGGAACGAGGCGATCATCGCCGCATAGTCGGCGCGGTAAGGCAGCCAGACCGCGAGGACGACGGCGACATTGAGCAATATGATGCCGCTGATCGCAGCGAGAGCAGCCATTCTCCACGCCCGGCTCGGCAATGAAAGCGAGCAGAAGGCCGGCAGGATCAACGCCGCTGCGGGAATGATGCGAAGGTCGACGAACGAGGTTCCGAATAGTTTTGAGGGAATGACGAGGTAAAGCAGCACGAAGCCGATCGCGAGCCACATCCCCGCCGGCTCGAGTCGGAGAACGCCGCGCCTTGCGGCGAACAGCAAACCGGTCATCAGCGCCAGGCCGGTTATCGCCGCGATCGTCAGATTGTAGCCGTTCATGATACGCAGCGGCCAGACCGGCTTGAATGCGGCGAACCAGCTGTTGCCTTCGCTTCCGATCGAGCCTGCCGTCACATGCATGATCGCAAGCAGCGCAAGCGCCGGCAGGGCGAGCGCGCCAAGCCGCGCGGCCGCGATCGGATACGCGACTTGCCCTCGGCGGATGCGCGACAGTTCGAAGAGGCCAAGCGTCGCGCCGTAGATGCCGAGCGAAAAGAAATGCGCGACATAGAGCACGGCGACGAAGATCAGATTGGCGGCGAAGCGCAGCGGCCAGGGGCCCTCGGCCAGCATCAGATAGACGGCGATGCCCCAGAGCGCGAGGCCGAGCCCGAACTCGAAATTCACGAAGCCCCAGCTGAACGGCAGGCAGTAGAGGAAAGCCAGCGCGGCGAAGCCGGCGAGATGGATGCGCCCCTTCCGGACCCATTCGATCAGCAGCGCGCCGGTGACGATCAGGAATTGGCTCAGCAGCAGAAACAGCCGCGTGGCGTTCTCGACGCTCATCAGCCGCGCCAGCTGCGGGGCCAGCAGGTCCATTCCGAGGTTGGGATAGAAGGCCCACCTCACCTCGTAATACGGATTGGCCCCCGGGGTGCTGTTCTGGCTCAGAATGTACATGCGGGCGAGGTGATTGGGATAATCGACCATCGCCGGAATGGGCGTCAGCAGCACCGGAACAAACGAGACCGCCGCCAGCATCGTAAGCACGATGATCGCCACGGCTCGGTCCGGGTTGGGACGAGCCGGATCTGTCAGAGTCGGCTTGCTGAAAGGAACCATGTGATGGAGCCGCTGAGGCCGACGACGCGCGCTGGAGCCGGTCCTCACTTCGCAGGCGCCGCAATCGTGCTGTCTGCGGTGTCGCGCACGTGGATCACGGCGATGTCGTCCGCATAGATCCGCTTCCAGCCCTTGAGCTGGTCGAGGATCTGCGGGCCCGGCGCATCGGCGCCCAGCAGCGTCGCATCGATCTTGTATTCTTCCAGTAGACGCGGCAGCAGCTCGGGCTTCTTGCCTTCGGTTGCCTTGAAGAAGTCCAAGATGAACTTCTCGCCGTAGAGCTCGGCGCGTCCGTCGACGAAAACAGGGATGTCGCGCGAGATCAGATAGCCGCCGAACTGGTAGGCGTTGAAGACGCGCTGCACCTTGCGTTGCTCGAGCAGATCGACCGCCGCAACCGGCGTCTGCGTCATGGTGAAGGTGAAACGGTGGTGCCCCATGTAGAGCGAGGTCGAGGTCCAGCTTGCCGCCATGATCATCAGCACGCCGAGTGCTGTGAGGGTGCGGCCCGGCCAACTTTCGGAACCGGCGGCCTCAGGCGCCGGCTGCGGGAACATCTCGCCGAGCGGCTTTGCCAGCACCAGCGGCACCAGGAATGCAAATGCCTCGATGCTCCTGACATGGCTCAGCGCGCTCCAGGTCAGGAACAGGATCAGGAAGATCCGGGGCGCCGACAGCACCAGGCCGCGATAATAGCCGAATGCGATCAGGGCGAGCAGGGCGCCTTCGAACGGGGTGAAGGTGGCGAAGTTCGCCGGCATCCATTCGAGGATCAGCGTCAGCAGCTCGCCGAGGCTGAGGATGTTGGTCGCGCCCTGCAGCGTTCGCCAGCCATAGGGCGTGCAGCAGCTCGCGATCAGCGCCCCGATTCCGAACAGCACCCAGCGCATGAACAGGGCAAGCCGCCGCCCCTTCTCGGCATGCTCGACCGCTTCGAGCGAGATCGGTCCGATCAGCGCGAGCCCCAGCACGAAGCCGCCATGCAGGTTCGCCCAGAGCGCCATCAGCGGCAGCCAGGTCCAGGACGGCGCGCTCCTGCGGCTTGCAGCCGCCATCAGCAAGCCGACCCACGCCACCATCACCGGCAGCGCCAGAATATGCGGGCGCGCCAGCACGTGATGGATCGACAGCAGCAGCGCCAGCATCGCGAACAGCACCGCGCGCGGGGCTTCGAGATGCGCCTCGAGCAGATGGACGAAGATTGCGACGGTGAGCGCGACGGCGGCCGCGGTGAGGATGACGGGACCCGCCCAGCCCCATTGCGCATGGGAGAAGGCGAACGCGACCTGCGACAGCCAGGACGTCGAGATCCACGGCGCGCCCGTCCGCGTGAAGGAATAGAAGTCGATCATGGGCATGGCGCGGTGATCGAGGATCCATTGCCCGATCTTGATCTGCCAGAACGAGTCGGAATCCTGAAGCAGCGTGTCGCCGAGGAACAGGAAGAACAGATAGGCGCCGGCGCCGGCGCACAATGGCACCAGGGCGCGTGCGCGGCCCTGCACCGCGATGCTGTTGGCGAAGGAAAGGGACATGCCGCCTCGTCGTCCTGGTTGTTCTTGCCGGTCCGGCCATGATCCGGACCCGGCGGGCTGCGTGCGCACCATCTCGCCGCGCTTCAGTCCGAGCGGGCGGCATTGGACCACGCCGGTCATAACTTCGGGTAAACCGGCCGCGCCAGACCGGCGACATATATTTACAATTTAACGGATTGTTTCGAACTTGGATTTACCATGGGCCAATACACGCAATCCGCTCAGTGTTTACGCAGTCGAATTAACTGCGGCGCAATTCTTTGCCTCTACGTTTCGTTCCCATGGTCGGGCGGCGCTGGGAAGCCGAAGAGACCAGATCAGTTGTAGCCTCGTGTACTCATTTGGAGCACTCTATGAAGAACCTCGTTGCGCGTTTCATGAAGGATGAATCGGGCGCCACCGCCATTGAATACGGCCTGATCGCTGCCGGCATCGCGCTGGCGATCATCACCGTCGTCAACAACCTCGGCACCACGCTGAACGCCAAGTTCACCTCGATCTCGACCAGCCTCAAGTAAGGCCGGACGACAAGCGAAATGGCGAAGAGCCCCGTCATCGACGGGGCTCTTTTGCTTTGCCGGTATCGGCGCGAGGCGCGACGATCGGGCTTAAGCCTCCTTCAAGCCACTCGGGTGTATGGCTTGAACGCATCTGCGTCAGCGTATCGCGTAAGGAAGCCGCATGGCCGAAGCTTCGTCCGTCCCGCCAGCCGTCGGCCGTCACGGTGCGGTCCCTGCGATCCTCGTCAACATCTCCTTCGTGCTGGCGATCGTCACGCTGGCGTATTTTCCGACGGCCTATCTCACCCATCTCTGGATCTTTGACGCCGACGGGCGCGGCATCCCCACTGATTTCGTCAATGTCTGGGCGGCCGGAAGACTGGCGCTCGAGGGGCATCCCGCGCAGGCCTGGGATTGGGACATTCAGAAGCAGGTCGAGCTTGCGCTGCTCAAGCAGGATTTCGTCGGCCATTTCGCTTGGCACTATCCGCCGCCCTTCCTGTTCGTCGCGTCGTTCCTTGCGCAATTTCCCTATGCAATCGCCTTCATCGGCTGGACCGCGTTCAGCATGGTGCCGTATCTCGCCGTGATGCGCGCGATCATCGGGCGCAATGCGGGCCTCGTGATTGCCATTGGATTTCCGGCCGCCTTCCTCAACATCCTGGTCGGGCAGAACGGCTTCCTCACGGCATCGCTGATCGGCGGCACGCTCTATTTGTTGCCGACACGGCCGGTGCTGGCTGGAATCTGTCTCGGCCTGCTCAGCTACAAGCCGCAATACGGACTCCTGTTTCCGCTTGCACTGCTCGCCGCCGCCGAATGGACCGTGCTGTTCACCGCCGCAATCGTCACCGCTGCCATCGCTGCAGCGTCCTGGTTCGCCTTCGGCACCGAAAGCTGGCAGGCGTTCTTCCACTGGATCCCGATGTTCTCCCAGGCCTTCCTGACCGAAGGCAGGGCGCCCTGGTTCAAGATGCAGAGCATCTTCGCGCTGGTGCGCTATGTCGGCGGCACCGAGCAGGTCGGATGGATCTTCCAGTGGGTATTGACCGCAGCCGTTGCCGTCGTGCTGGCCGTGGTGTGGCGGAGCCGGTTGCCCCACGCCCTCAAGGCGGCGATGCTCGCGACGGCGACGCTGCTGACGACGCCCTATCTCTTCATGTACGATCTGGTCGTGCTGGGCATCGCGGTGGCGTTCCTCATCCGCGCCGGGCTCGATGAAGGTTTCGCACGCCACGAGGTGTTGGCGCTGGCGCTCGTCTTTGCGCTGCTTGCGAGCTTCCTGTTTCTCGGGCAACCGGTCGGCTTCCCGGCAATCCTGATCGTGTTCGGGCTGATCCTCGGACGCTGTGCAGCCTGGCGGACCGCCGAGGCCGCATCGGCGCAGCCCGCGATCGCGCGAACGAGCTGAGAAGCTCGATTACGCTTTGATCGGGCTCCGGGTGAGACGCGAGGGGCGCGTGAGCCCTCGGGCCCATCTCGCGCAACCCGAGGGTCGGCCGCAAAACTCAGCAGCCGCGCAGGGCAAGTGGCGTCATCTAGTCCTGGAGGGGAGCGAGGGTAAACTGGAAGACGGCGCCCCGCGGTTCATTCACGGTGACCCACAACCGTCCGCCATGAGCCGCAATGATCGACCGACAGATGGCAAGCCCCATGCCTAGGCCGTCGGACTTGGTCGTGTAAAACGCGTCGAAAACACGTTCCGCACTCGTCGGCTCGATCCCCGGGCCCGAATCCCGTACAGCGACGAGCACGCTGCCTGCAACGTCTCTTTCGGTACTGATCTGCAACTCCCGCTTGCCGTCCTCGAGGCTGTTCATGGCTTCCACAGCATTGAGGATCAGATTAAGGAGCACTTGCTGCAGCTGAATGCGCTCACCTTCGATTTGCGGCAGATCCTCAGCGAGTTGCATCTGTACCGAGATTCCATGCCTCACCGCCTCGCTCCGGACCATGGCGATGACGTCCAGAACGGCTGCGTTGACGTCGAGCCGACTTTTGGGCACCGGCGCTTTCCTGACCATATCGCGGATCCGGTGGACGATGTCGCCAGCTCGTTGGCAATCTGTGACAATGTGGTGGAGGGACTCGCGGCCCTTGCCCAGGTTTGGCGGGTCCGCGGCGAGCCAGTTCAAGGCGGCGTCGGCGTTACTAAGCACGGCCGAGATCGGCTGATTGATCTCATGGGCAATCGAGGCCGTCAGCTGGCCCATTGTGGCTACGCGACTGACATGAGCGAGCTCGACTTGTGTCCTTTGGCGTTCGACAATGCCTTTCTTGAAAACATTGACCGCGGCCGCCATTGCGCCGATTTCGTCACGCCGGTCAATTCCGGGCACGTCGATGCTCGTGTCTCCCTTGGCAAGTGCCGCCATAGCCCCGGTCATGCGTGTGATCGGCCGCGCGATCGCGCGTGTGAGTAGTATGCCCATCAACACTGCGATCATGAGTGAGGCTGCGGCGCCCATCACGGTTGCCGTGTATGCAGTAGCATATGCCGAGTTCTGTACGGCGTCACGCCTTGCCAACAGATCGCGCTCAACCTTCTCGATTTCGCGCGCCTTGGCGCGGATTGCGTCCATGGCAGCTTTGCCGGTCGCCCCCTCCAACGTGCGCGCCTGCTCCCGCGTCGTGGGATCCGCCATCAGCGTGATCTCCCGCTCGGCGGTCTCGACGCGCCACGTCATCGCCAGCTTGTTCAATTCATCGAGACGACTTTGCTGGTCTGGGTTATCCGAAGTCTGTTCTCTCAATTTTCGGATTGCCGCGCTGAAGTCGGCGCTGCCTCTGCGGTACGGGTCCAGGAATTTCTCGTCGCCGCTGATCAAATAGCCGCGTAGGCTAGTTTGTTGATCCAGCGTTGCGGCTACTGCCGCCTCTAGCGTGTCCAACACGTCAGTGGTGTGGACCCGCCGGTTTTTGGCCTCTTCGATCACGCTAAGTCTGTCGTAGACGATTGCGCCGCTCACGAATATGACCGCTACCACGGCTGCAAATGCCGCCATCAATTTGTGCAAAATCAGTAGACTCGAAAACTGGGGCACCTGACCCTCAAGGCCGAAGTCCGCGACCGACCAGACAGCTAGCTCGAGATTGCTCCCAAGCGATGGCATTCGCAAGAATTGGTATGGGACCGTGACGGGGCAAAGCGGCGCAGCCTCCGGAGTGGAGCGCAGTCAGTGTCTCGTCGGGCAAGGGGGAAATTTTGCCGTGCCGTCGGACACAACAGGGTCGTCATATCGACGCGACCTTCATGACATCCAATGTTCCGCGAAAGATCATCTCAAGTGCCACGTAGAGAATGACGGCCAGACCGACGTAAGCAATCCAGCGATGAGTCTCCAGAAGGCGGGCAATGAAGGAAGCGGCCATTCCCATCATCGCGATGGAAAGCCCCAAGCCGAAGATCAGGACCAATGGATGCTCCCGCGCAGCCCCCGCGACGGCCAGAACATTGTCGAGAGACATCGAAGCGTCGGCAACGATAATTTGCCAACTCGCTTGGATGAGTGTTTTACGAGGTTTGCTTTCCGGGATTGCTTCAATTGCCCCTTTCCTATCGGTGGGGCCCGTGCGGGACGTGCGCAACTCTCGCCACATTTTCCAGCATACCCACAATAGCAGGATCCCGCCGGCGAGCGGGAGGCCGACGATCTGCAGGATCTGCGTCGCTATCCCGGCTAACAGAAGGCGCAGTATCGTCGCGGCGACTATACCGATCAAAATCGCCTTGCTTCGTTGGGCCTGAGGAAGTCCCGCCGCGGCAAGGCCGATGACGATGGCATTATCGCCGGCGAGCACAAGGTCGATTAGAACGACCTGCAAGAGTACGCTAAGAACATCCGTATTGAGAGAATCTAACACGGATCATGGTCCCCAATGCCAGGGAAATAGCAACTCCGAGCGATGGTCGCGTACGTTCTTATGGATTGACCGATGCGCGTTACCATCCAAAACAGAGCGGCCAATTCAGCTCTAGTCCGACGTCGCCGGCAATCCGGGCGCCAGGTGACGATCTCCCAAAACGGCGTCCGAATGGTGTCCGACCGGCGCCCCGAAAAGCATTGCGACTTGATCTGGTTCGCCAAAAATCGCTGCGGCGCAACACATCATGGTGAATGCACCTGCGATATCCCAGAGCGTTACATGTTCTGGCGTTACATGTTCGGGCTTTGCCCAGGCCAAGAGCGCGGTGATCATCGCGTCTGAGAAAAATAGAAGACTGAGCGCTGGTAAGACGAGTTGGGAATCCAGCAGGAGGATCATAAAGAGGGCGGGAGTCGCGACCAGGATGCTCAACAACGCGAATAAGCAGAATGTGTCCCGCCAAGGCGCATTCCTGTTCCAACTTGCATGAGAAGCGATCATTTGATCCTCCTGCATACGAGCGCTTTATGTAGGAGCCATCTACTCGTTGAACTATCCGGTCTACTTGGGCGTTTTCCGCCTCTCAAATGAATGTCTTGTTGTCCTATGCCGCCGACCCTCAATCAACGTAAGAACGCCAGCGGTCGTTACGGCAACAATGACAACGGCTGCCAGCCCCTCGACGGAGGCCAAGGTCTCATACCATCTGTTCCAAAGCTCAATCATGTGCTGGCCTCTCTCGAGAGCGCACCCACGATCGACAGATTTCACCGCTTAAAAGACGACCCTTGCAGTCAGAAGCACAATGCTACTGATGGTCGCGCGCGTTTTGGCCGCGCGGCAACATGACCACGATCCGTTCGGCCCGCACGCGCATCGATCTTTCTACTGGAACGTCAGGATCGAACTGGCTGTCCGATACCAGGAAGATTGCCTTCGCTGTCGCGGAACCACGCGCCTCGCTGAGCGACACCCTTGCTGGCGTAGTTGCCGGCGATCTCGGCGATCCCGTTAGCAGTCTTCAGACCAGGAAGGTCATATTCCTCGAACTTGACTCCCCGCGCGCGAAGTTCGCGCACTGTTGCGTCGATATCCTCTACTTCCCAGCCCATCTGCGTATGCTGCCGGATTGCACCCCGGCCGAGATGAATATCGCAAACTCGCCAGATGCGCAGACGTAGCGCAATCCACCCTCGCGCTGTTCGACCGGGTCGAGACCGAGTTTTTCGGAGTAGAAAGCCCGAGCGCGCTCCAGGTCCTTGGCTGGAAGCAATCTTCACCGCAGTGCTCCTGGTCATCGTCTTGGCTGGCATCCTTGGGCTGAAATGGAGCAGGACGTTGCAAAGTCTGAGCTTTGAGACGGGGCTGTAGCTCTTGCCAACCATCATCTTCTTCGAATTCTATTTCCTCACGAACGACCTGTTGGCCCTTCTTTGCGAGAAGTACGAGCTGAACTTCGGGCGGTGATGCGAACTGTGTAACAGTCTTCCAAGCAATCAGCCGAGATCAATCTCAGCCGCCTCGTACCCAATCGCCCAAGGCGAGCGCTTTATACAAGTTCATCAGCCCACACCTTGAAGCTGACGAGCGTGTTGGGTCCGAAAGTTTGGGCGATCGGAACATCCGCCGCATCGCGGCCTTGCGCGATCAGGACGCGGCCGATTCGCGGAGTGTTGTTGCGTGCATCGAATGTGTACCAGCGACCGCCAAGATAGGCTTCGAACCAACCTGCAAAGTCCCCGGGAGCGTGGGGCGGCGGGATGCCGATGTCGCCGAGATAGCCGGTGCAATAGCGTGCTGGAATGTTCATGCAACGGCAGAATGCAATGGCAAGATGCGCATAGTCGCGGCAGACGCCCTTGCCCTCGTTGAATGCTTCCCAAGCCGTCATGGTGGCCCGCGCGTGCTCGTAGCCGAACGCGATGTGATTGTGCACGAAATCGCAGATCGCCTGGACCCGTGGCCAACCCGGCGCCACATTCTCGAACAGCTTCCATGCGATGTCGGAAAGCCGATCGGTTTCGCAGTAGCGGCTGCCAAGCAGATAAACGATGGTATCAGGTGGAAGATCCTCGACCGCGTATTGCGTGGCGGAAGGCGCGATCACATCAGGCAAACCGCTATCGCGCACTGTACCGTTGGCGGAAAGGCGCATGCGGCCGGCGGGCGCAACGAACCGACTGCACCAGTTTCCGAAGCCGTCGCGGTAGGGCGAGATCGGGACGGAAGGCTCGGTGATGAGGTAATCCGGCACAATGATGTCGGATGCCCGGGTAAAATGCATACCGACGATAGCAATCAATGGTGTGACTTGCTGGAAGTCGTAGATCATTTCGAAGCCAACCCGTATTTTCATCCTTAGGGCCTGTCTCGACTGCATCAACTCGAATGGCTGCGGGGATGATCGTGTTGGCAACGGCGGCCGGCGTCCGTTACTTCAAACTAGAGGCTTCCTTGGTGACTTGCGAACGGGGCGGCTCGATGCGCCAGAATGGATATGCCGCCAATTCTTTCGAATGCTGCCCGAACATATCGACCTGTCTGCTTGTAAACTCCGCAAGGACGCCGAAAAATTCAGTCGGTGACCCGATCGTCGCAAATCTCAGGCCAAATTCAAAAGCAAATTGCACGTTGGCTCGGGCGACCTCAAAAAGCTTCGTTTGATATGCCTGCATGTTTGCCGTGGCTAAAACAAAGCTCTTCGTTTGATCGCTTTCCGTCATTCTCTGACTGACGTCATCTGGCAAGGCATCCACCCGAGGCTCAATGGTAGGAACCTCGTGGTTAGGATCATCCTGAAGCTTAAGAGGCGGTTCAATCGAAACTGCCGCAACCGAGCGAAGAAAATTCTCTTTCGGGCTTCTAACAACGGCCTGTTTGTTCCGTTCGGTCCGCACGGCCATTTTCGGATTGCGGGCGCGCTTTGAGGCTGATGCCGGTTTGCGTTTGCTCATCTGACGCTCCAATAAAATGGGGTGCGACCACAACGGTCATTTCTGAACGGACAACAGGCTTTGTGAGCTGGCGTTCCAACCCGCGCATTGTTGGAGTCCCGAGATCAATCGCACGCTCTGCGATGTCGCAACTCCAACCAACAAGCGTATAGCTGGCGATCTTCCAGACCTATACTCAACGGGTGTCGGTCTGAGAACAATCAGCTCTCCGCTCGTTGTGCTCTCCAGAGACCGCTTTAAGTTGCGGCGACTACGCTCGCATTCGTGCCTTGATCGCGAGACTGGCGGATAGAGGCCGGCAAGCTGATCCGGAAGCTCGGCGACGTGCTCGAGGACCCGAGCGCCCTGTGAAGCTGGGTTACCCACCGAGCGAATGCTCGAGGAAGAAGCGCAGCATTTCCCTTGTGGCATCCGGCCCTTGCGGATCAGTGTAAGACCCGGCGGGGCTGCCGCCTGACCACGCGTGTCCGGCGCCATCGATGTCCCAGTGTTCCGAGATCGCCCGACCGGCCCCGTCGATCAGGACGGTGCGAGTATAGGCATGGCCGTGGGGTACGCGTCCGCGAAGTACCTTCGTCGTCGGCCTCGTCGCCCTGGCGGACTGCTCGATAATCTGATCGCCATTCTTTGGATGCACCGTAGTGTCGCGATTGCCATGGAAAACGATGGTCGGCACAGAAGTTTTGCCATCCGCATTTGCCTTGGAGCCGCCTCCCTGCCGCATGGCGACGAACGCGGAGGGAAGATCGCTCGCGGCCCCGCACGCGAGGCCTGAATGAATACCGACGGCCGCGTACAGGTCGTTATACGTTGCGCCCATGATCGCGGCGGCGGCCCCGCCGGCCGACAGACCCGCGACGTATACGCGCTTCGGATCGATCGGATGCTCGCGCATGATCTGGCGGGTAATACCGGCGATCATCGACGGCTCGCCCCCGCCGCGACGCTGGTCGCCGGTGCGAAACCAGTTCCAGCACTTCGACTGGTTGGCTCCGCTCGGCTGCTCAGGATAGACCACATAGCAATTCTGCTCTTCCGCCAGGAAGTTCATCCGGGTGCCGGCCGCGAAATCGTCCGGCGACTGGGTGCAGCCATGAAGCATGACTATCAGGGGACGTTGTCCCTGAAAGCGGCTTGGAATGAACAGCTTGTAGGTCCGGCTTCCTGCGGCGTTACTGAAGGTACCGGCGATAAATTGTGTGCCCTCGGGCACGATGTCCGATGGGGACAGGGGAGCGCGCGTGATCGGACTTCGCAGGCCGACCCCGGGAAAATCCCGCATGCCGTCGAGCGGTAAAGCGCGTCTGCGTCCCTGAGCAGAGCGGGCCGGCGAGATCGGCGGAGCTTCCCGCTCCTCGACGACGTCGGCAGTGGCGTCGATAGTAAGCGGATCGAGCGGAAGCCGAGCCTGAGCGGCGCTACGAGACTCCGGTCTTGGAGCGTAACCGCCCTGGAGCATGCGCTGCAGGAGCGCGGTGGCCTCGACCAGTTGGCCGGCACGCGTAAGGCGGGTTGCTTCGCGGACTATGTCTTGATTCAGCATCGTTCACCTCATTCTGTCGGCGAGAGCGGCCTTGACCGCGGGAGTGGCGTGGAGGGCCCCCAGCACCGAGACCGACGCGATCGTGGCGCGAGCCAACTCGGGAGTGACGTCTTGGGCGATAGTGGCCAAGCCCAAAACATTGATCTGCAGCATCTCGCCGGCGCGGCGCGCCGCTTCGAGATCCTCGCGCGCGTAGTTGCGCAGCCCGAGGTCCAGGTTCTTCCGGACCGTGGATTGTCTGACGACCTCCGCGTGGCGCTCGAGCTGGTTCCGGATTGCTGTCCGAATGAAATCGGTCCGGTTCGAATAGAACCCTTCCTGCACCATGAGATCGACATGACCGAGGTCGACATAGCCAAGGTTGATCGTGATCTTCTCGGTGTCGGGGACCTTGGGGCGCAGCTCGCGCACATTATCGGCCATGGCTAGCATCCATTCTTACCATCCGTATGGATGGCATATGGATGCTATCTAGATGCTCGTAGGCTTCTTTCAAGGGATAGAGCGGATAGATCCGCGCCCAAGAGCACGAGACTGGATGCTGCAGCGGGCCGGCGTCTCGATGACCTCGGCGGAGCTCCGGATGGCGCGCATGCCGCACGACCTCTGCCGCGACGACCGAGCTCATTGTGAACGGCGGTCCAGGTCCTCCAACCCTACTCGTTCGGCCTCGCGAAGGTTCGCTGGAGATCGATCGTACCGGACAGACGTGACGCTGATTCCGCTCTGCTCCTGGCAAACTGCCACTCTCGGAAGGCGGCCTCTACAGGGATGGCGCCGACGCAGGCCTGGCGCCCCCGTCCGCTCACCATGGCGCTCCACGCATTTCCCATCTTGTCATTCATCCTGAATAGTTGTTCAGTCCTTGCGGGGCGATTTGCATCTTTTGCGTGAGAAGCGTTCGGGCGCAGGGCGTGCGGCCGGCGTGTGTGGGACAGGAAGCGCGCCATGGTTTATCGGCGGACGCATCAAGTGGTGAAGCGCCTTGCGGCGCGGCGCAGCGCGATTTTGGCGGCGGCGCGGGAGGCGGCGGCGGAGGGCGGGATGGCGGCGGTGCAGATCGCGCCGGTCGCGGTTCGGGCCAATGTCGCAGCCGGCACCGTCTATCGCTATTTCCCCTCCAAGGCCGAGCTGATCTCCGAGCTCATTGCCGAGGTCTCCCGCGACGAGCTCGCGGCGATCCGCCGGGCGGCCGATGCCGCGCCGGGGCCGTCCTCGGCGCTGGCGGCTGCGGTCACCACGGTGGCGGTCCATACGCTGTCGCAGCGCAGGCTGGCCTGGGGCATCCTGGCCGAGCCGGTCGATGTCGATGTCAGCGCCTCCCGCCTTGCCAGCCGGCGCGAAATCGCCGGCGAGATCGCCTCCCGGATCGACGCTGCGGTGCGCGCCGGCCATCTGCCGGCGCAGGACACTGCGCTCGCCGCCACCGCGCTGCTTGGGGCCCTGCATGAGGCTCTCGTTGGGCCGCTTGCGCCCGACAATCTCGAAGATCCCGTCAAGATGCGCGATGCGGTGCAGACGGTGACGCTGCTGGCGCTGCGCGCCGTCGGCGTCATGGACGCCCGCGCCCGCGGCCTCGTGGTCCAGCAGACGCTGCTGCCGACGACCAAGGCGCTGGTCGGCGCGTAAAAATCGCGCCGCGCGTGCGGTGGCGAGGTGATCGCGCTCAGGCCTTTGCCTGAGCATGCCTTTTCGCAAAACCCCGGCAAATCCGGCCAAGCGGCCGGCTACTGTGCATGGGGTTGTTTTTCGACTTTGTGTTTGGCGGCCTCTGGCGAGGCTTACAGGTTGGCGTCGCCCTCGGGGCCGACCGAGGCGATGCGTACCATGTTGGTGGTGCCGGGGATGCCGAGTGGCACGCCGGCGACGATGATCACGCGCTGGCCGGCGCGGACGAAGCCGTCCCGGAACGCGATCTGGCCGGCGCGGCTGACCATGTCGTCCTGGTCGCGCGCGTCTTCCGCCACCACGCAATGCACGCCCCAGGCAACCGCGAGCCGGCGGCCGGCGGTGATGTTCGGCGTGATCGCCACGATCGGCGGCTTCGGCCGCTCGCGCGCCACGCGCACGGCGGTCGAGCCCGACGAGGTCCAGCAGATCAAGGCCGGCAGGTCGAGCGTCTCGGCGATCTGCCGGGCGGCGTCGGCGATGGCATCGCCCGCGGTGGATTCCGGTGCCGGGCGCTGGGCCATGATCACCGAACGGTAGGTCGGGTCGCGCTCGACCTCCTCGCCGATCCGGTTCATGGTCGAGACCGCCTCGACCGGGAATTTGCCGGCGGCCGATTCCGCGGACAGCATGATGGCGTCGGCACCCTCATAGACCGCGGTGGCGACGTCGGAGACTTCGGCGCGGGTCGGCACCGGCGACTGGATCATCGATTCCAGCATCTGGGTCGCGATCACCACCGGCTTCCCGGCGCGGCGCGCCATCCGCGTCATCTGCTTCTGCAGGCTCGGCACCCGCTCCAGCGGCAGCTCGACGCCGAGGTCGCCGCGGGCCACCATCAGCGCATCGGAAGCCTCGATGATGTCGGCGAGGCGGTCGATCGCCTGCGGCTTCTCGATCTTGGCCATCACGGCGGCGCGGCCGCGGATCATCTTCTTGGCCTCGATCACGTCGTCGGCGCGCTGCACGAAGGACAGCGCGATCCAGTCGACGCCGGTGACGAGGGCGGCCTCGAGGTCGGCGCGGTCCTTGGGCGTCATCGCCGAGACCGGCAAATCGGTGTCGGGCAGGCTGACGCCCTTGCGGTCGCTCATCTTGCCGCCGACCACGACACGGGTCACCGCATGCTCTTTCGAGGTCTCCTCCGCGATCAGCCGCACCTTGCCGTCGTCGAGCAGCAGCGCATGGCCGGGCCTGAGCGCGGCCAGGATCTCCGGATGCGGGAGATTGACGCGCGTGGCATCGCCCGGCGCCTTGTCGGAATCCAGCGTGAAGGTCTGGCCGTTCTGGAGCTGGATCGCCCCCTCGGCAAAGGAGCCCAGTCTCAGCTTCGGGCCCTGCAGGTCGACCAGGATGCCGATCGGCCGACCGTAGCTAGACTCGACGTTGCGGATCGTCGCGACCAGCTCCCGCATCTTGTCATGCGGGGTGTGGCTCATGTTGATGCGGAACAGGTCAGCGCCGGCCTCGAACAGGCGGCGGATCATCGCGAGGTCTGAAGAGGCCGGTCCCAGGGTCGCGAGAATCTTGATACGGCGAAGACGCCTCATGGCTTATTTCCAGGCGGGGGTGGCAGGCCGGGCGAGCCCGGGGGCGTAGCACCGGGCGGGCTATTGGGCAAACCCGGAACCCCGCCCGGGCCCACCGGACCGGGCAGGCCAGGCACGCGTTGCTGCGCCGGCTGTTCGTTGGCGTCGGTCAGCTGCACCGTCCAGGCCCGCTGCTCGCCGGTGTCGACCTCGAAATAGCCGGTGCGGTCATAGCCGCGCGCCAGGCAATCCTCGGTGCCGCGGATGGTGAACTCCTTGTCGCGCGAGCACATGAAGGCCTGGCCCGACCATTCGCCGCCGCGGTCGTAGTCGATGGCGTAGATGTAGTAATAGCGGGCGACCAGCGTGCCCCGCAGCAACGTCTCGCAGGAACGGGACGAGATGTTCCACCAGCCCTCGGTGGTCCAGCCCTCGGCATCCTTGTAGCCGAGCGCAATCCCGACCCGGCTCGAGGTGTTGTTGCAGAGGCGGAAATCGGCGGAGGCGGGGCTGGCGGCAAGGCACAGCAGGGCGACCACCAGCACCGGGACCAACCGGGCGAGCAGGTAAAGCGGGGAGCGGGGAGATTCGGTCGTCATTGTCGCGGAAGCTATACCAGATCATTGACGATTTGGCGTTGGGCCGGGGCCAGCCCGGCCGTGGCCCCTTTGCGCCGCGATATGGCAAAATCTGTGACAACACCCACCTGATCCCCTAACGCTAACCTCCACCGGCACGGTTAAGGACGACAGCCATGGCAATCGACGACAAAACCAGAACGGAGCTCGAGGCGGCCGCTTTCCGGCGCCTAGTCGAGCATCTGCGGAGCCGGACGGACGTCCAGAATATCGACTTGATGAATCTGGCCGGTTTCTGCCGCAACTGCCTCTCGAACTGGCTCAAGGACGCCGCGGACGCCCAGGGCGTCGCCTTGAGCAAGGACGAGAGCCGGGAGGCCGTCTACGGCATGCCCTACGAGACCTGGAAGGCGAAGCACCAGGGCCCGGCCACGCCCGAGCAGATCGAGGCGATGAAGAAGGTCCATCCCCACGGACATTGAACGGCCCATCGCCGAGCCCTGAGTCGCTCCACACAACAGCTTTCTTTGCATCAGTGCAGGAAGGTGTGGGCGCGCTGTGGACGAGCGTGATGCTTGCTTGAACGCTGGGAGCGCCGACCCTAAGGGTCTACCCAGCACGCGCGGTGAGGGATGCCGGCGTCACCTCGTTTTGCCAGTTCCATTGGGAGTACCAAGATGGCCACCTCCGCCGCCGTCCGCGACGACGAGCCCGCGACGAAATTTGCCAAGGACCAGCTCAAATCCATCATCGAGCGCATCGAGCGGCTGGAGGAAGAGAAGAAGGCGATCTCCGACGACATCCGCGACGTCTATGCCGAGAGCAAAGGCAACGGCTACGACGTCAAGGCGCTGCGCACCATCGTGCGCCTGCGCAAGCAGGACCCCAACGAGCGTGCCGAGGCCGAGACGATCCTTGAAACCTATATGCAGGCGCTGGGGATGCTCTGAGGCGCCTCGCCCGGCCGGCGTTGCAGCGCACCAAGCTTGGGCAAAATCTCGGCATCTGCTAGATTGCTCGGTGAAGGGACCGAGCGATGGATGTGCCGGGACCAGAGCGCAGGCTTGCCGCGGTTCTTGCCGCCGACATGGTCGGCTTCAGCCGGCTGATGGAGGTCGACGAGGCCGGCACCCTCGCGCGCCTCAAGACCCATCGGGTCGAACTCATCGATCCCGCCATTGCGAAGAATCGCGGCCGTATCATCAAGACGACCGGCGACGGCATGCTCGCGGAATTCCACAGCGTCGTCGATGCCGTGCTATGTGCGGCCGAGGTTCAGCGGCGCATGGCGCGGCGCAATGCCGACGTCGCGCCGCCGCGGTGGATCCAATTCCGCATCGGCATCAATCTCGGCGACGTCATCGTCGATCAGAACGACATTTTCGGCGATGGCGTCAACGTCGCGGCGCGGCTGGAGACGCTGGCCGAGCCTGGAGGCATCTGCATCTCCAGCGCGGTTCGCGACCAGCTGGGCGAGCGCCTCGATGGCGTCGCATTCGAGGACATCGGCGAGCAGAACGTCAAGAACATCGCGCGCGCCATCCGCGTCTACCGGATCCGATTGGAGGATGCGCCGGCAAGCACGCCAGCCGGTGCGACGGCCGCCGCAAAGCCGATTGGCAAGTCGAAGAAGCCGTCAATCGCCGTGCTGCCCTTCGCCAACATGAGCGGCGATCCGGAACAGGAGTTCTTCGCCGACGGTCTCACCGAGGACATCATCACCGAGCTTTCACGCTTCCACGACCTGCTGGTGATCTCGCGCAACTCGACCTTCGTGTACAAGGGAAAGTCGGTCAAGGTACAGGATGTTGGCCGCGAATTCGGTGTCGACTACGTCATCGAGGGAAGCGTGCGAAAGGCCGGGGATCGCGTCCGCGTCACCGTGCAGCTGATCGATGCGGAGACGGATCGGCACATTTGGGCCGAGCGTTACGACGGCGAGCTCAAGGACATCTTCGCCATCCAGGACGAGATGACCCGGGCGATCGCCGCCACATTGCCCGGCCGCGTCGAGGCGGCGACGCACGATCGCGCGAACCGCAAGCCGACGGACAACATGGCGGCCTACGAATGCGTGCTGGCCGCGAAGGTCTTGCACCATCGCTCCAATCGCGAAGACAATGCGCGGGCGCAACTTCTGCTCGACCGGGCGCTCGAACTCGACGCGAGCTATGCGCACGCGCATGCGTGGAAGGCGTGCGTCCTCGGCCAGACCTGGGTCTATAATTGGTGCGCGGATCGCGACGCCACCTTCCAGCAGGTGGCTGCAGAGCTGGAAACCGCGCTGGTCCTCGACGACAATGACAGCGACGTCCACCGCATCCTCGCGGCACTCAATCTGAATCGCGACGACCATGATAAGGCCACTTACCATCAGGAACGCGCGCTCGCGCTCAACCCGAACTATGACCTCGTGGTGGTGCAGCAGGGCGAACTGCTGACCTGGCTGGGGAGGCCGGAGGAGGGCATCGACTGGATCAAGAAGGCGATGCGGCTCAACCCATATCACCCGGAACGATTCTGGAGCCATCTCGGGCGTGCCTATTACTGCGCTGAGAAATACGCCGAAGCCGCCGAAGCTTTCTCGCGGATCTCACGTCCCGATCACACCCATCATGCGTTCCTTGCCGGGATCTTCGCGCAGATGGGCAATGCAGTGGCTGCCGGTGCGCACGCGGCCGAAGTTCTCAAGCGTGAGCCGGCGTTCTCGGTGGCCAATCATCTTGCTACCCAGCATTACAAGCAGCAGGTCGATCGTCAGCGCTATGAGGCAGGCCTTCTCCGGGCAGGCCTGCCGGCTTGATCTGGCGCACGGCGGAGACTGCCTACGATCATCGCAAGATGGGCTACGAGACTGAATTCGTGGAGGTCGCTATGCGCCTCAGCGCAGCGCGGCGGTGCGCACGACGAACGACGTCGTCTCGAGCTTTGCGGTCGCGCTGCCCGAGAAATTGTCGCAGGACAGGCCCAGCATCGGATCGTCGGAGAAGCCCATCGCGATCACGGCCTTCGGCTTGACGAAATAGCCGCGCAGCGCCGCGGTATCGAGTTCGCCCATCAGCGTCACCGACATCGCGCGGCTGGCGCTCGGCGACAGCATCACGATCTTGAGCCAGATGCTCTCGCCCTTGGCCGCGGAGAGGCGGGTCGCGGTTGCGATCCTGCCGTCGATGCTCTTGCCGACCACCGTGTTGATCTCCGCTGCCTGGGCCACGCTGCGGGGACGGGCGGTGCGCGGGATCGGCGCGGAGGCGGCGACGACATTGGCGCGGTCGACCGGCGAGGCCGCCGGCGCGAAAGCCAGGGCCTGGAGGGCCGCGTTGGGCACGCTCGCGGTTGGTTGCGGATCGGTAGCCGCAGCCAGCGCCTGACGCGCCTTCAGCGCTGCGACCTGCGCCGGCGTCGCCTGCTGCGGCGTCGCAGGAACGTCATCCCAGAAGCCGCGCGCATTGATGATGTCGGCCGGGGTCTCCGGCTTGCCGGAAGCGGGCTTGTCAGCCACGGGCGCCGGCTTCGGCTTGGGCGGCGCGACGATCTGCGCATCGGCTGAGGCGAGCTGGATCGCTGTGGCGATCTGCGGCTTGGCGCGCGGCGTCGGCACCGGCTCGGTGGGCTTGGCAGCTGCGACGACCGTCGCTGCCGCCGGCTTCGCGGCCGGCGCGGGCGCGCCCTCGTCATCCTCGTCGCTGCCGGCCGGAGCTGCCGACTTGCTCTTGAACAGCGCGGCGAAGAAATTCGGCTTGCTGCCGGCATCGTCGGCGCTGCCGCGTCGCTCGATCTCGGCCTTGGCGAGCTCATAGTTCTTCAGCGGCACGCCGTCGGTCGGCAGATGCACCGTCTTGCCGTCCGGGAACACGCGCGCGAGCTGGTCATGCGTCATCCGCGGCCAGTGCCGGACGCTGCCGGTGTCGAGGTGCACGAAGGGCGAGCCGGAGGTCGGATAGAAGCCAACGCCGCCGCGCTGCAGGCGCAGGCCGGCGAAGCGGATCTGCTCCAGCGGCACACCCGGGATGTAGAAGTCCATCGCATGTCCCAGCATGTGCTGGCTGGCGCGCGCCACGCCGGAGGAGCGGCGGCGGAGCATGGCGTTGGTGGCGGGAGAACGATAGGAGGAGATGATCTGGATGGGCTGCTTGCCGTCGACGTCCCGATAGACTTCCCAGAGGATGTCGAACAGGCGGCGGTCCATCACCGTCTCGTCCTGGGTGCGCCAGTCGCGCAGGAAGTGGTTGAGCTGCTTCAGCGCCGCCTCGTCATAGCGCCCGTCGCGCTTGAAGGTGACGGTGAGGTCTTCGCCGGAATGGGTGTGGTGGAACGAGAGCGTCTTGGTCTCGTTCAGCGCGGCGGCGTCATGAACCGAACCAGCGGCCGCAAGCAGCAATGCAGCCGCGAGGCCGATCCGGGATCCGGCCTTCACGCCCGCATGGGACAACGACAGCACAGCAAGTTGGCGTGCGAGACCAGTCAGCACGTATGAGCCCACCCAGTCGACGAGCGTTCAAATGGACTCTCCCGCCAACCCCGTTAGCAGCGCGAAAGAGGATGAACGCTTTCTTAAAGCGAGAAGGTTAATTTGACGTTGACCTTCCCGCCCCCAAACCAAGTCAGAATACGATCCTAAGCCGTTGACTGTGGCAAAAAAACGCCCGCCGCCCCAGGGCGGGTCGCAGCATGGTTAACGTTAAGCGGCCCCATCCGAGGGATGAGGCCGCTGATTTCATTACATAATTCCTGTAAGCCAAGGGTGCCGAGCGAGGCTCAGCGGGTAAACACCCGCTGCGGACGGCGGCCGACCGGCGCCGGCGGCGCGGCCTGGGTGGGCGCCCCGAACAGCCGCTCGAAGAAGTTGGGCCCGGACGAGCCGAAGCCGCTGTTAGCCACGGCCACCCCGGAGGGCAGCGTCGTCGCCGGACGCGAATAGCTCGGCTGGGAATGCGCCACGACGGCCTCGAGGTCCTTGCCGCGGTTGTTCTTCAGGATGTTGATCATGGTCGCGTCGCGGCCATAGACGTCCTTGCGGAATTGCAACTTGCCGGCGTCGTCCACGAACGCGGTCTGATAGGTGATGTTGACCGGGATCGGGGTCGGAAATTTCAGGTCGATCTCGCTCTTGCCGTACATGCTGCGCACGCGCTCCGGCGTGTACTTCTCGTTCGGCATGGCGATGTTGAGCAGCACGGAGGCGTACTGATCCGGATTCTGCACGCGCATGCAGCCATGGCTGAAGGCGCGCTCGTCCCGGGCGAACAAATGCTTGTCCGGGGTGTCGTGCTGATAGACCAGGAACTTGTTCGGGAAGTTGAAGCGGATGCGGCCGAGCGCGTTGGCCTCGCCGGGTGGCTGCGAGATGTGCACCGAACCGTCGCGGTTCTGCTCCAGCCTGAGGCCCATGCGCTGAAGCACGGTCGGGTCCTGCTGCAGGGCCGGCAGGTATTCGTTGTAGACGATCGACGGCGGCACGTTCCAGGTCGGATTGACCGTGATGTACTTCATCGTCTCGGTGAGCAGCGGGGTCGCATGCGAACCCGGCTTGCCGGTCACGACGCGGGTGGTCCAGACCTGCTGGCCGCGCTGCATCACCTTCAGCGTGAAGTCCGGAATGTTGAGGATGACATAGGCATCGCCCAGCGCCGGCGTGCCGAGGTCGCGCGGCAGCCAGCGCCAGCGCTCCATGTTCACCAGCACCACGTCGATCTGCTTGTCGCGCTTGGGAGTGTTGAGCGCCTTGACCGTCTTGTCGTCGAGGATGCCGGTCGGCTTCAGCTCGACGCTGGTCTGGAATTTGCGCACGGCTTCCGCCACCGCAGCGTCGTAGCGGGTGTCGCTGGCATTCTCGGCGAGGCCGAGCTTGGCGCGCAGTTGCGGCACGCGCGGATCTTCCACGACGATCTCAGCCTGCTTCTTGCCGGCCGGGGTATATTTCAGCGCCGGACCGTCGGCGATCTCGATCACCGGACCGCTGCCCTGGCCGCGCAGCTCGGCGAGCTTGGCCTTCAGCTCCTTGTAGAGCTTGTGCGGCGGGTTGTAGCTGTCGAGCGCCGCGGAGGCGTCGCTCGCGGTCGTGACCTTGGCGAGTACCTCGCCGGGCTCGACCGGGTGCTCGGGATAGAGGATGTCGCCGCTGACCTGCGACCAATGCATGCGGCCGCTCTGGGCGTGGCGGGCGTAGTCGAACATCCCGGCGGTGAGCTTGAGCTCGGCATCGGCCAGCGCATCGGGCGTCGTGGCGGCGGCGAAATCCGGCACCGGATAGTCGGCGGGATTTAGACCGTCGGAGGCCGCGTCCTTGAGCCGCGCGATCACGCCCTTGGCCGCAGCAGTCAGGCTGCCGCCTTGCGTCCAGACCGGCGCGAAGTCGCGCGCGCCGTAAAACTTCTCGACGGCCGCCCGCTCGTTCTTGCGGTCGAAATGGCGCGAGGTCTTGGCGCCGATCATGTCCTTGAGCCTGTCCGCGACCGGCTGGTCGGCGGCGGGCACGGTGCTTGCGGCCTTCACCGGCTCGGCGGCCGGTGCTGCGGGAGCCGCCGGGGTGGCGGTCGCGGTGTCGGCCTTGGCAGGCTCGGTCTTTGCCGGCTCGGTCTTCGCAGTCTCGCTCTTCGGCGCTTCTGGCGCGGGTGTGGTGACAACGTCGGACGGCTTGGTCTCGACCTTGTCCGGCGCTGGTGCGACGTCCGTCTTGGCGGAGTCCCTCGCAGCGTCCTTCGTCGAATCCTGCACCGTGGCGGTGGTGTCGAGCTTGATGTCGGCTGCAGTCGGGGGCGGGACGTTTGCGGGCTCGGGGCGCGGGATCGCAGCTTCGATCGCGAGCTCGGCGGCGCTGCTGCGCACCTGATCCTGCGCCAGGGCCGAGCTGGCCGACACCGTGAGGAAGGTTGCCGCGACCGTCATCAAGACACGGTCAAAGCCCACACGATGGTTCAAACAGTCACGCATTGTGTCGCACCCCTCGGGTGAGCTGTTCCTTCGTGGAACAGCTTCGTTATCGCCTAGTGATGAGTTACGGCTAAAACCGCGCCGGCCTCTCGAAAGTTGCACGCCTGCACGCAACGATTCTGACGCAGACGATATATAGGCCCCGATTTTGCAGCCAGCGCTACCCGGGACGACTCACGACAAACTGACTTCAAGGGAGCCTCTTGGCAACGGATTGTACGCTTCTGCCACGCGCTTTTCCCTCTGTCTGTCACTTCCAAGTCACGGTTCAAATCGCAGACGAATTCCGTCGGCACGCGAACGGCTTAGAGCGGTCTCGCACCGCGGCGCGAACCCCCATTCACGCTGGGCTCAGTGCGTCTCCTCACCGCTTTTGCCGCCATGCCCGGGAACCCCGGCCTCGTCGAGTTTGCGGTAGAGCGTCGAGCGGCCGATCTTGAGGCGGCGAGCCACTTCGGACATCTGGCCGCGATAGTGCGAGATCGCGAACCGGATGATCTCGTTCTCCATGTCGTCCAGCGGGCGGACATCCCCGGTCGCAGTGAGCATGGAGAGCGTTCCCACCAGGGGGAGCGGAGCGATTGGTATTTCGTTACCCGACACCAGGGAGGGCGTCGCCGCCGGCTCGAGCATCAGCGGGGCGGTCGGAATTTCCGTGGCGGGATGTGGCTGCGAGGCGAGCAGCGGGAAGTCGCCGAGAGCGAGCTGGTCTCCGTCGCTCATCACCACGGCGCGGTAGACCGCGTTCTCGAGCTGGCGGATGTTGCCGGGCCAGTCGAGCTGGGCAAGGTGGGCCACCGCCTCGCCGCTGATCCCGGCGATCGGGCGGTTCTCCTCTGCGGCGAAGCGCGCGATGAAATGCCTGAGCAGATGCGGGATATCCTCGCGCCGCGCGCGCAGCGAGGGGATCGTCAGCGGCAGCACGTGCAGCCGATAGAACAGGTCTTCGCGGAAATGTCCCTGCTTGACCCGCTCCAGCAGCTTGCGATTGGTGGCCGAGATGATGCGGACGTCGACCTTGAGCGGCTTGCGGCCGCCGACCGATTCCACGGCGCCTTCCTGGAGCGCGCGCAGCAGCTTCACTTGCGCCGTCAGCGGCAGCTCGCTGACCTCGTCCAGAAACAGCGTGCCGCCATGAGCCTCGACGAACTTGCCGGTGTGCCGCTCGGTGGCGCCGGTGAAGGCGCCCTTCTCATGCCCGAACAGGATGGACTCGACGAGGTTGTCTGGAATCGCGCCGCAATTGACCGCGACGAACGGCTTGGCCTTGCGCTCGCCGCTGCCATGGATGGCGCGCGCGAACATCTCCTTGCCGACGCCGGACTCGCCCTCGATCAGCACGGGGATCGCGGAGTTTGCCGCCTTCTGGGCGGCACGCATCACGCCCGCCATCGCTTCGGAGCGGGTGATGATGTCGGAGAAGGTGAGCCGTCCTTCGCGGCTGTGACGGATGCGCTGCAATTCGCCCTTGAGCGCGGACGTGTTGAGCGCGTTGCGCAGCGAGACCTGGAGCCGCTCGACGCCGACCGGCTTGACGACGAAATCGGCCGCGCCCGCGCGCATCGCGGAGATCACGTTGTCGATGCCGCCATGGGCGGTCTGCACGATGACGGGGACGCTCAGGCCGGCTTCGCGGATCTTGGCCAATACGCCCATGCCGTCGAGGCCGGGCATCACGAGATCGAGGATGACGGCGTCGATGGCCGGTCCGTCGGGAGCGGTGAGGGCGGCGATTGCGGCGTCGCCGGAGTCCACGACGACCGTCTCATAGCCGCATTTCTGCACCATGTTCTCGACCAGCCGGCGGGCTACAGCGTCGTCGTCGGCGATCAAAATACTGGCAGCCATGGTGTTCCCCGCACGCTACTACTATCTGTCTCGAATCGGGGCACTCTGGCCGAAGCCGATTAACGCACGCTTAATCCTTGATGCCCCCGCCCGCCGCCGCGATTGTTGAACACAGGTTTCCCACACAATGAATTCGCGCTCCAAGTCTGCCTCGAACAAGCCCGCTCTTAAGAAGACCGCTCTCAAGAAGTCCGCTTCCAGCAAGCCCGCTCTCCGTAAGCCAAGCGCCAAACAATCCGCCGCCAAGGCAAGACCCTCCAAAGCTGCGAGCAAGACCGGCAAGCTTCCCGAGTGGAACCTGGCCGACCTCTACTCCGGGATCGACGCGCCGGAAGTGGCGCGCGATCTCGAGAAAATGGATGCCGACTGCGTCGCCTTCGAGACGGACTACAAGGGCAAGCTGGCGACAGGGACAGCAAACGAAGATGGCGGAAAATGGCTCGCCGAAGCGGTGCGACGCTATGAGGCGATCGACGATCTCGCCGGCCGTCTCGGCTCCTATGCCGGCCTCGTCCATGCCGGCGACAGCGTGGACCCTGCGATTTCAAAGTTTTACGGCGATGTGTCCGAACGGCTGACGGCGGCGTCCACGCATCTGTTGTTCTTCGCGCTCGAGCTCAACCGGATCGATGACGATATTTTGAATCGCGCGATGCAGGCCGCCGAGCTCGCGCACTACCGTCCCTGGATCGAGGATCTGCGCAAGGAGAAGCCGTACCAGCTCGACGACAAGCTCGAGCAGCTTTTCCTCGAGAAGGCGCAAACCGGCTATTCTGCCTTCAACCGTCTGTTCGACCAGACCATCTCCAGCCTGCGCTTCAAGCTCGGCACCAAGGAGCTCGCGATCGAGCCGACGCTCAACCTGTTGCAGGACCGCGACGGCTCCAAGCGCAAGAGCGCGGCGGAGGCGCTGGCGAAGACCTTCAAGGCCAATGAGCGCACCTTTGCGCTGATCACCAACACGCTCGCCAAGGACAAGGACATCTCCGACCGCTGGCGCGGCTTCAAGGACGTCGCCGATTCCCGCCATCTGAACAACCGCGTCGAGCGCGAGGTCGTCGACGCGCTGGTCGCCTCGGTGCGCGCAGCCTATCCGAAACTGTCGCATCGCTATTACGCATTGAAGGCGAAATGGTTCGGCAAGAAACGGCTGGCCTATTGGGACCGCAACGCGCCGCTGCCTTTTGCGGCGACTGACGTCATCGCCTGGCCGGAGGCGCGCAGCATGGTGCTGACGGCCTATCGCGGCTTCTCGCCCAAAATGGCCGATATCGCCGAGCGCTTCTTCACCGACCGCTGGATCGACGCGCCGGTGCGGCCGGGCAAGGTGCCGGGGGCGTTCTCGCATCCGACCACGCCATCGGCTCATCCTTACGTGCTGATGAACTACCAGGGCAAGCCGCGCGACGTGATGACCCTCGCGCATGAGCTCGGTCATGGCGTCCATCAGGTGCTCGCGGCAAAGAACGGTGCGCTGATGGCGCCGACGCCGCTGACGCTGGCGGAGACCGCGAGCGTGTTTGGCGAAATGCTCACCTTCAAGCGACTGCTGGCCCAGACCAAGAACGCAAAGCAGCGCCAGGCGCTGCTCGCCGGCAAGGTCGAGGACATGATCAACACCGTGGTTCGGCAGATCGCGTTCTATTCCTTCGAGCGCGCGGTCCACACCGAGCGCAAGAACGGCGAGCTCACCGCGACGCGGCTCGGCGAGATCTGGCTGTCGGTGCAGGGCGAGAGCCTGGGGCCGGCGATCGAGATCAAGGCGGGTTACGAGAACTACTGGATGTACATCCCGCACTTCATCCACTCGCCGTTCTACGTCTACGCCTACGCATTCGGCGACTGTCTCGTGAACTCGCTCTATGCGGTCTACGAGAACGCGGCCGAGGGTTTCGCCGAGCGCTATCTCGACATGCTCGCCGCCGGCGGCACCAAGCACTATTCCGAGCTGCTGCGCCCGTTCGGGCTCGATGCGAAGGACCCGAAGTTCTGGGACCGCGGGCTCAGCGTCATCGCGGGGATGATCGACGAACTCGAGGCGATGGGCTGAGGCGCCCGGGCGCCTCACCTTGCACGTAAGACACCTGTTGAACGAGGTCTCCGGCGATGTTATACACATGTATAACATCGCCGGAACCAAACACTATGAAAATTGAGATCAAGAAGATTGGCAATTCGGACGGATTGCTACTGCCCCGCGAGCTCATGCAGCGCCTCGATCTCAAGCGGGGGCAGCAATTGCACGTCGTGGAATTGCCTGGCGGTGGTTTTCAATTGCTGCCCTACGATCCCGACTTCGAGCGGACGATGGAAATCGCCGACGAGGTGATGGACAAGTATCGCGACACGCTCGCTGCTCTCGCAAAATAAGTCGGCGACGCGCATGAGCGATCCTCAGGAGCCGCTCTGGGTGACCTACGAACAGGCTGTCGCAATTCACGGCCGCCAACTCCGGCGCTTCGGTGGTGCGCCGGGATTGCGCGACGAGGGCATGCTGCGCTCCGCGCTGGAGCGCCCGCTCAATAAACGGCGCTATGAACGGGCGCCGATGGACGAACTCGCTGCAGCCTATGCATTCGGCCTCGCGAAGAACCCTGCATTCGTCGACGGAAACAAGCGCATCGCCTTCATGGTGATGATGGTCTTCCTTCATAAGAACGGCGTGGCCTTCAGTCCCGATCCTGCGGAGGCGACGACGATCATCCTCTCGCTCGCCGCCGGCGAAGTCAGCGAGCAGAGCCTGACGCGCTGGATCCGCGACAATTGGAATTCCAAATGACCCGATTTGCGGGAAAACCCCGCTTCGGTGCCGTTGCCCTGTCTAAATCTTTCAGGTATCCCAGCCCGAGAATTCGACTTTCGACTGGGGACATTCCATGGCCGACCATAGCGAAGTGGCGTACAGCACCGCCGACGGCAACGACTACGTTGCCCATGAGCAGACCTATGAGGGTTTCATCAAACTGGTGAAATACGGCACGGCCTCGGTCGCGCTCATCGTGATCCTGATGGCGATCTTCCTCACCTGATCCGTCCGTTGCCGCACCGCCAGCGCTGTCGGTGCCCATAAAATTTGCATTCAAGCCGGTTCTAAAACCGGTATCCAACGTTGCGGGAGTAACGCTAAGTTCGCGTGCGCGCTTTGTCCCGCGTCGCCGGAGGGCCTATGAAGATCGCCGTTGCCAAGGAAATCGATCCGTCGGAGCCGCGCGTCGCCGCTTCGCCTGATACGGTGAAAAAATTCAAGGCGCTCGGCGCCGAGATCGCCGTCGAGCCGGGTGCCGGCATCAAGTCGGGCCTTCCGGATTCCGAATTCACCGCCGTGGGCGCCATCGTCAGCACAGACGCGCTCAAGGACGCCGACATCATCATCAAGGTGAAGCGTCCCGAGGCCTCCGAGCTTGCGCAGTACAAGCGCGGCGCCCTCGTCATCGCCATCATGGACCCTTACGGCAACGAGGCCGCGCTGAAGACGATCGCGGATGCGGGCGTCGCGGCCTTCGCGATGGAATTGATGCCGCGCATCACCCGCGCGCAGGTGATGGACGTGCTGTCCTCGCAGGCCAACCTCGCCGGCTACCGTGCCGTGATCGAGGGCGCCGAGGCCTTCGGCCGCGCCTTTCCGATGATGATGACCGCGGCCGGCACCGTACCCGCCGCCAAGGTGTTCGTGATGGGCGTCGGCGTCGCCGGCCTGCAGGCGATCGCGACCGCCCGCCGTCTCGGCGCCGTGGTGACCGCGACCGACGTCCGACCCGCAACCAAGGAACAGGTCGAGTCGCTCGGCGCAAAGTTCCTCGCCGTCGAGGACGAGGAGTTCAAGAACGCACAGACCGCCGGCGGCTACGCCAAGGAAATGTCCAAAGAGTACCAGGCCAAGCAGGCCGCGCTCACTGCCGAGCACATCAAGAAGCAGGACATCGTCATCACCACCGCGCTGATTCCGGGCCGGCCGGCGCCGAAGCTCGTCAGTGCCGACATGGTGAGATCGATGAAGCCCGGCTCGGTGCTGGTCGATCTCGCCGTCGAGCGCGGCGGCAATGTCGAGGGCGCCAAGGCCGGCGAGGTCATCGACCTCGATGGCATCAAGATCGTGGGCTACACCAACGTCGCCGGCCGCGTCGCAGCCTCGGCCTCCAGCCTCTATGCCCGCAATCTGTTCTCCTTCATCGAGACCATGGTCGACAAGAACGAGAAGAAGCTCGCCGTGAACTGGGACGACGAGCTCGTCAAGGCCACTGCGCTCACCAAGGACGGCGCCGTGATCCACCCGAACTTCCAGCCGAAGGCTTAAGGAGACCCGTTATGGAGCACGCTGCACAGGTCGTCGACCCCTTCATCTTCCGGCTGTCGATCTTCGTCCTCGCCGTCTTCGTCGGTTATTTCGTGGTGTGGTCGGTGACACCCGCGCTGCACACGCCGCTGATGAGCGTGACCAACGCGATCTCCTCGGTGATCGTGGTCGGTGCGCTGCTTGCCGGCGGCGTCGCCAATGTTTCGAGCGGCTCCGGCTGGGCGCGAGCCTTCGGCTTCGTCGCGCTGATCTTTGCCTGCATCAACATCTTCGGCGGCTTCCTTGTCACCCAGCGCATGCTGGCGATGTACAAGAAGAAGTCGAAGTGAGCGGCCACCTCGGGCTGATGGGATCAATGGGGACCTGAGATGAGCGCCAACCTCTCTGCATTTCTGTATCTCGTGGCGGGAGTGCTGTTCATCCTGTCGCTGCGTGGGCTATCCAGCCCGGCTTCGTCGCGCCAGGGCAATCTGTTCGGCATGATCGGCATGGCGATCGCGGTCGCCACCACGCTTGCCAACCATCCGCCGGCTGACGGTCTCGCGTGGGTGCTGGTGATCGTCGGCATCGCGATTGGCGCCGCGATCGGCGCGGTGATCGCGCGGCGCGTGCCCATGACGTCGATGCCGGAACTCGTCGCGGCCTTCCACTCGCTGGTCGGCATGGCCGCGGTGCTGGTCGCCGCCGGCGCGTTCTATGCGCCCGAGGCGTTCGACATCGGCACGCCGGGCAATATTCACACCCAGAGCCTGGTCGAAATGTCGCTCGGTGTCGCCATCGGCGCTTTGACCTTCACCGGCTCGGTGATCGCCTTCCTCAAGCTTTCGGCACGGATGAGCGGCGCTCCGATCATCCTGCCGGCCCGCCACGTGATCAACATCGCGCTCGCGGTGGCGCTGGTCGCCTGCATCGTCGGTCTCGTCGTCACCGGCAGCCCCGTGTTCTTCTGGCTGAACGTCATCCTGGCGCTTCTGCTCGGCGTGCTCATGATCATCCCGATCGGGGGCGCCGACATGCCGGTCGTGATCTCGATGCTGAACTCCTATTCGGGGTGGGCCGCGGCCGGCATCGGCTTCACGCTCGGCAATTCCGCGCTGATCATTACCGGCGCGCTGGTCGGCTCCTCGGGCGCGATCCTGTCCTACATCATGTGCCACGCGATGAACCGGTCCTTCATCTCGGTCATCCTCGGCGGCTTCGGCGGCGAGACCGCTGCGGCCGGCGGCGGCACGGGCGAGCAGAAGCCGGCAAAGCTCGGCTCGGCCGACGATGCGGCCTTCATCATGAAGAACGCCTCCAAGGTCATCATCGTGCCCGGTTACGGCATGGCGGTGGCGCAGGCCCAGCACGCGCTGCGCGAGATGGCCGACATCCTGAAGAAGGAAGGCGTCGAGGTGAAGTACGCCATTCACCCCGTCGCCGGCCGCATGCCCGGCCACATGAACGTGTTGCTCGCCGAAGCCAACGTGCCCTATGACGAGGTGTTCGAGCTCGAGGACATCAACTCCGAATTCGCGCAGGCCGACATCGCCTTCGTGATCGGCGCCAACGACGTCACCAACCCGGCCGCAGAAGAGGACAAGACCTCGCCGATCTACGGCATGCCGGTGCTCCAGGTCTGGAAGGCCGGCACGGTGATGTTCATCAAGCGCTCGCTGGCCTCGGGTTATGCCGGTATCGACAATCCGCTGTTCTACCGCGACAACACCATGATGCTCCTCGGCGACGCCAAGAAGGTCACCGAGAACATCGTCAAGGCGATGTAGCGAGGGAGGGACCGTGGCCATCAACAAGGATTGGCACCGGTCCCATCGCATGCCGCCCAAGGCGACGCGCGAGCAGCGCATCGCCTGGCACGCTGCCCACAAGGCGGCGTGCGGCTGTCGCGACGTTCCGGCGAGTCTCCGGCCCGACGTCATGAAATTGCTGCGGAGCCGTCGCAAGCCCTAGTCTGGATCGGGGCCGGCCGCGCAATGATCACCATCGTCAAATGGACCGTCATCCTGCTCGTGGCCGTCTATCTTGCCGGTCTCGTCGTGCTGTATCTCCGCCAGCGCGAGATGCTGTTTCCGATCCCGCCCGTCGGTCGCACCGCACCCGATGCTGCGGGCCTTCCCGAGGCGGAAGAGCATGTCCTGACTACCTCGGACGGCGAGAAGGTCATCGTCTGGCACGTGCCGGCGAAACCCGGTCGTCCCGTGATCCTGTATTTTCCAGGCAATGGTGATTTTCTCGCCGGTCCTGTCGGCCGCTTCAAGGCGATGACCGCAGACGGTACCGGCCTCGTCGCGCTGTCCTATCGCGGCTATGCCGGCTCCAGCGGCGCGCCCAGCGAGGAAGGCCTGTTGCGCGATGCCGCGGCCGCCTACGCCTTCACGACCGCGCGCTACGCGGCGGAACGAATCGTCGCCTGGGGCTTTTCGCTCGGGACCGGCGTGGCGGTCGCGCTCGCCTCGGAGCAGCGCATTGGAAAGCTCATCCTGGAAGCCCCCTATACGTCGACGGCCGACATTGCAGCTTCGTCGTTCCGGTTCGTGCCGGTGCGCCTGCTGATGCGCGACCCGTTTCCCTCCGACGAGCGCATCTCGCGCGTCACGGTGCCGCTCCTGGTGATGCATGGCACCAATGACCTTGTCATTTCGATCGTGTTCGGAGAGCGTCTGTTCGCACTCGCCCGCGAGCCCAAGCGGTTCGTTCGCATGGAGGGCGGGCACGACAATCTCGATCAATATGGTGCGATCGAAACGGCGAGAGGCTTCATTGGCGGCTGACGGCTTGGCTCAACGTTACGTTCCCGCGCTCGCCGTCTCCTGCTTGACGTTTCTGCCGCAGAATGCGCTTGCCGCGACCGGGCTCGACGGCGCGGCGATGCGCTGGCCCCATGCGCTGCCCTTTGCCGGGTTGTTGCTGTCGATCGCACTGGGGCCGCTGCTGTTGCCAAAGATCTGGCATCACCATTACGGCAAGATCACAGCTGCCTGGTCGCTGCTGGCGCTCGCCGCGCTCGTCGTCTTCGCCGGCGGCATGGCGATGCTGGCGGCGCTGGTCCATGCCATCCTCGCCGAATATCTCGGCTTCATCGTGCTGCTGTTCGCGCTCTATGTCGTTGCCGGCGGCATTCTCATCACGGGCGACATCAAGGGCACGCCGGCGGCGAATGTCGGCATCCTCGCGCTCGGCACGTTGGGGGCGAGCATCGTCGGCACCACGGGTGCCGCGATGATCCTGATCCGCCCCTTGATCCGCGCCAATCGGCTGCGGCGCCACAACGCCCATGTCGTCATCTTCTTCATCATCCTGGTGGCCAATGTCGGCGGCGCGCTGAGCCCGCTCGGCGATCCCCCGCTCTTCGTCGGCTTCCTCCACGGTGTCGACTTCTTCTGGACCACGCGGACCATCTGGTTGCAGACCGCGCTGGTTGCCGGTCTGTTGCTCGCGATCTTCGCCGTCATCGACGTCTGGCGCTTTCGCAGCGAGCCGCCTCCGACTGACACAAGCCGTGGCGAGCCGTTGCGCATCCGCGGCCTCGTCAATCTGGTGCTGATCGCAGCCATCGTCGCCAGCCTGCTCGCCTCCGCGATGTGGAGGCCCGGCATCGCGTTCGATGTTCTCGGCACCAGGCTGGACCTGGAGGACCTCGTTCGCAATCTGGTGCTGCTGGCCATCGCGGCGCTGTCGGTATGGCTGACGCCCGACGAGCACAGGCAGGCCAACGGCTTCACCTGGGAGCCGATCCGCGAGGTCGCAAAGCTGTTCGCGGGCATCTTCGTCGCCATCATCCCGGTCATTGCCATGCTCAATGCCGGCCATCACGGCGCGTTCGCCTGGCTGCTGTCGGCCGTGACGGCGCCGGACGGCACCCCGCGCGAGGTCGCCTATTTCTGGTTCACCGGACTGATGTCGGCATTCCTCGACAATGCGCCGACCTATCTGCTGTTCTTCGAGCTCGCCGGCGGCGACCCGCAGGTGCTGATGCATGAGCTCTCGGGCACGCTCGCCTCGATCTCGATGGGAGCCGTCTACATGGGAGCGCTCACCTATATCGGCAACGCGCCGAACTTCATGGTGAGCAGCATCGCCCGCGAGAACGGCATCGAGATGCCGAGCTTCTTCGGTTATCTCCTGCGCGCGGGCGCCGTGCTGATCCCGTTGTTCCTGTTGCTGACGTTCCTGCCGGTCGCGCCGATCCTGCACTGGCATTGAATCTGCCGGCCGATTTGCTACTGCTCGGCCGAGCTGCGATGAATTTCATCGCACCTCGGTTTTTCGATTGCGCATGATCATATCGGAAAACCGCAACACACTTTTCCGGATCATGCTGGGATTGGAGCCGGTGGATGAGCGCGCATGATCCGATGCCCCGGTCGGCCTGGGTCTTTCCGGCGCTGGCCGTGCTGTTGTTCGCGGCCGTCAGCGCGACGGGTTACGTGTTCACGCTGTCGTTTGGCGGACTGCTCTTCGCAATCGTCCTCCTGGTCATCCTGTTCGGCACGGTGTTCGCTGCGGTTCATCATGCCGAGGTGATCGCGGAGCGGGTCGGCGACCCCTATGGCACGCTGGTGCTGACGCTGTCGGTGACCATCATCGAGGTCGCGCTGATCACCACGATCATGCTAGGCGACAAGCCTGCCCCGGCACTGGCCCGCGACACCGTGTTCGCCGTGGTCATGATCGTCTGCAACGGCCTCGTCGGGCTCTGCATCTTCATCGGCGGCCTGCGCTATCGCGAGCAGGGCTTTCAGCTCTCCGGCGCCAACGTCTATCTCAGCGTCCTGTTCGCGCTCGCGACCATCACGCTGATCATGCCGAACTACACCACCACCACGCCGGGGCCGGTCTATTCGGCGGTCCAGCTCGGCTTCGTCGACGTGGTCACGCTCGCGCTCTATGCGGTGTTCCTCTACACCCAGACCGTCCTGCACAAGGATTACTTCGTGCACGAACGTGCGGGCGGCGAGGGCGGGGCGGCGCACGTGTCTGCAGGGGCACTCGCGCTCACGGTGGTGCTGCTCCTGGTCTCGCTTCTGGCGGTCGTGCTGCTCGCCAAGAAATTCTCGCTGGTGGTCGATGCCGTGGACGCCAGGATCGGGGCGCCACCGGCCTTCGCCGGCCTTCTGGTCGCGCTGCTGATCCTGATGCCCGAGGGCGTTGCGGCCGTCGCGGCGGCGCGCAGGAACGACCTCCAGAAGAGCATCAATCTCGCCCTCGGCTCTTCGCTGGCGACCATCGGCCTGACCATTCCTGCCGTCGGCGTCGCGACCTATGCGCTCGACAAGGAACTCGAGCTCGGCCTCAGCGCCCAGGGCAGCGTCCTTTTGCTGCTGACCTTCTTCCTGAGCATGCTGACCTTCGGCACAGGCAGAACCAACGTCCTGTTCGGCCTGGTGCATATGGTGGTATTTGCCGTCTACGTGTTCATGGTTTTCGTGCCCTAGAAGGAGCTCCCGGTGCTTGCCGCCAAGTCCGACGTCCAGATCGACAACGAAGAGGTCCGGGTGACCGAATGGCGGCTTGCCCCCGGCAGCGCCACCGGCCATCACACCCATGGGATGGACTATGTGATCGTTCCGGTCGCCGCCGGCGAGATGACCATCGTGGCGCCCAATGGCGAACGGTCCAAGGCGCAGCTTTCCGCCGGAAAATCCTATTTCCGCAAGGCCGGCGTCCAGCATGACGTACTTAACGAAACCTCAACTGAGATCGTGTTCCTTGAAATTGAGCTGAAACGCTAGGGGGCGCGCCACCCTTTGCCATCGATCCGTCGCAGTTGATCCCTCACAATGCCCTAAAGTTCCCGCATCAGGTCGCGCGGGGAGTGGTCGGAATGCTGAAATACCTCGCAAAAATTTCGATGGATATTTTCCCCTCGGTGCTCGCGACGATCATCGGGGCCTACATCGTCAATCATTACATCAACGCCAAGCCGGCCGCCGACACCCCAGCCGCCGTGACCGCGCCTGCCCAGACCGGCGGCGACGGCAAGCCGACCGATAGCGCCAACCTTCCCGCGCCTGGCGTCAAGGCCAAGGGAATTCCCGAGAAGAGCGTGACGGACAAGGCGGCAGCCGAGAAGCCGGCCGATCGTCCGCCGGCCGCCGAGACCAAGGCCGCAGACGTGGCTCCCGCTGACGCCGCCCCGCGCGGCCGACCCTCTACCCGCGACAAGGCCGCGGCGAAATCCGCACCGGCTGTCTCTGCTCCGGTGGTTGAGGCCAATTCAGCCCCGACGGCGGCTTCCCCGGCTCCCGACGCCAACGATCTGGCGCGTGCTGCGATCGAGCGCCTGCGCAAATCGCCCGAGGGCAAGGCTGCCGAGGCCAAATCGTCGGAAACCAAGCCTGCCGAGGCTCGCGCTTCGGAGACCAAGCCGGCCGAGCCTGCGGTGCGGGACGCTGCCCGCACGCCGGAGGCCCCGCGGGTCGTGAATGTGGAGCCGTCCCCGGTCCGTCCGCTGCCGCCGCCGATCAATGTCTCGACGCCTTCGCTCGAGGCCTATGGCAATGCGGGCTCCAATCCGCCCTACACGGCCTCGGTCGGCAACGACGATCCGAATCGGGTGACGCCGCCGGCCGACATTCCCGTGCCGGTGATCGCGCCCCCGCTCGACCTGCGTGCCGATGCGGGCGCCTCCATGCCGCGGCCGAAGAAGACCAATGTCGCCGACGAGATGCTGTCGGGCATGAAGTCGATGTTCAACGCCGTTCTGCCCAAGAGCGCTACGCCCGACTAGAACTACGCTCAGGCCACACCAAACGGTCAGCCGCCGACGCGGGCGAGACCGCTGCGGGCGGGTTCGTCGCGTGGACGAAGCGCGACCGCCCTGGTGTAGGACGCCGCCGCCTTGGCCTTGTCGCCCAGCCGCTCATAGGCCTGACCGCGCGCGGTCCAGACCTGGGCATTGTGCGGATCCGCCTCGGAGGCTTCATCGAGATCGGCTGCGGCCTCCTTGACCTTGCCGAGCGCGAGATAGCTGGTGGCGCGGCCGAGCAGCGGCTCGGCCTTTTGCGGGTTGAGGCCACTGGCCGCGCTGAAATCGGCGATCGCGAAGTCGTGCTGGTTGTTGCCCTGGTAGATCAGGGCGCGGCCATAGAGCGCCTGCGCATTATAGGGATCGAGGCCGATCGCGCGGTTGAACTCGTCGAGCGCTGCCGTGGTCTCGCCTGACTTCGCCAGGGACTGGGCCTTCGCGGTATGGGCCTGGGCTTCGGTGACGTTGCCGGCGCTTACCGCGCCCTCGGCCGGCGCGGTGGCTTTGGGCGCTTCCTGCGGCTTGTCCTTCTCCGGCATCAGCGATCCCAGATCGAACGAGCAGCCGCACAGCGCGATTCCCGTCAACGCCACCGCGAGCGGCGGCTGCCAGATCCGACGCCGTCGCGCAAAGCCGCGCTGAGGGAAAGGGGAGGCCATCTACGGTTCGCTCGCGCTAGAGCTTGATCCGACAAGTCCTCAAAACAATAACGCGGGCCTGGGGCCCGCGTCATCGAAAACTGAAGTCTTGCTGAATCGGATCAGCGCGGTCCGCGCGGACCTGCACCGGGGCCGCCACGACCGCCGCGATCGCCGCCCGGGCCGGCGCCGAACACCGGCTTCGGCTTCATCGGCAGCAGGCCTTCGCGCTGCAGCTTCTTGCGGGCGAGCTTGCGCGCACGACGCACGGCTTCGGCCTTTTCGCGGGCCTTCTTCTCGGAGGGCTTCTCGTAATGACCGCGGAGCTTCATCTCGCGGAAAATTCCCTCGCGCTGCATCTTCTTCTTCAGCGCCTTGAGGGCTTGATCAACATTGTTATCGCGAACGAGAACCTGCACGCGGCATCCTCTTCAAGTGGATCGGATTTGAATTCTGGTAAGTCAAAGGGGATGGCGAAACGCGCAAGCCCTTAACCTTGAGCGCGCGGATGTATCAGACAAAACAGCAGATGTCCACCGGCCAAGCGGGTTTTCGGGCCAAGTTCGGCCATTAAATGCGGCGAAAATACCTCCATGCGGCCCCGATTTGGGCGGTTTGGCGCCGAGGACGGGGCCGCGCCGGAGCTTTGATCCGGATTCTTGCAATGAGGGGACCACAATGGACATCAAAAAATATGCTGCCGAAGCCATCGGCACCTTCTGGCTCACATTCGCGGGCTGCGGAAGCGCGGTGATTGCGGCCGGCTTCCCGCAGGTGGGAATCGGGCTGGTCGGCGTGTCCCTGGCCTTCGGATTGAGCGTCGTCACCATGGCCTATGCGATCGGCCACATCTCCGGCTGCCATCTCAACCCGGCCGTCACGGTCGGTCTTACCGCCGGTGGCCGTTTTCCGGCGGGGCAGGTCCTGCCTTACATCGTCGCCCAGGTGGCGGGGGCGATCATTGCCGCCTGGCTGCTCTATGTCATTGCCAGCGGGGCGCCCGGCTTCGACGTCGGCAAGGGCTTTGCCTCCAACGGCTATGACGCGCATTCGCCCGGCCAGTACAGCATGATCGTGTGCTTCCTCACCGAGGTGGTGATGACCATGATGTTCCTGTTCATCATCATGGGGGCCACCCATGGCCGCGCGCCGGCGGGTTTCGCACCGCTGGCGATCGGGCTCGCGCTGGTGATGATCCATCTCGTCAGCATTCCCGTCACCAACACCTCGGTGAACCCGGCGCGCAGCACCGGCCCGGCGCTGTTCGTCGGCGGCTGGGCGCTGTCGCAGCTCTGGCTGTTCTGGATCGCGCCGCTGATCGGCGGCGCGCTCGGCGGGGTGATCTATCGCTGGCTCAGCGAGGAGCCCACCGGCGTCGTTGCGGGCGTGAAGACGGCGTAATCGAAAAGCACCCGGCGGGATTGCAGCCTCTGCTGCGATCCCGTCACTCGTCCCGGGGCGGCCTGACTTCGGTGACGTGGCCCATCTTGCGGCCGGGGCGCGGCGTGCCCTTGCCGTAGATGTGCACGGTCGCGCCGGGCACGCTCAGCCACTTTTCGTAGTCGTTGATCTCGTCCCCGATCAGGTTGGTCATGGTGACGACGTCGCCGTGGCGCACCGGCTTGCCGAGCGGCCAGCCGGCGATGGCGCGGATGTGCTGCTCGAACTGCGAGATGGACGCGCCGTCGAGCGTCCAGTGTCCTGAATTGTGCACGCGCGGCGCGATCTCGTTGACCAGCACCTTCGGCCCGGTGCCGTTGGCGAGCACGAACATCTCGACCGCGAGCACGCCGACATAGTCGAGCGCGGTTGCGATCTTGCCGGCGATGCTGCGCGCCTCTTCGGCGAGCGCATCCGGGATCGGCGCGGGTGCACGCGATATTTTCAGGATGTGGTCGCGGTGCTCGTTCTCGGTGACGTCGAAGCACTCGACCTCGCCCGTGGCCGCGCGCGCGGCGATCACGGAGATCTCGCGCTCGTAGGGCACGAAGGCCTCCAGGATCGCCGATTTGGTGGCGAGGCTGGTCCACACTTTCGCGATGTCGTCGCCCTCGCGGATGATGGCCTGGCCCTTGCCGTCATAGCCGAAGCGGCGGGTTTTCAGCACCGCCGGAAGGCCGATCCTGGCGATCGCCTCGCGCAGCGAGGAGACGGAGGTGACGTCGGCATAGGCGGCAGTGCCGATGCCGAGCCGCGTCACGAAATCCTTCTCGGCGAGCCGGTCCTGGGTGGTCTCGAGGATCTTGCGATTGGGCAGCACCGGGCGGCGCGCGTCCAGCACCAGCGCGGCTGCCGCCGGCACGTTCTCGAATTCATAGGTGATGACGTCGACATCGTGCGCGAACAACTCGAGCGCCTCGACGTCGGCATATTCGGCGCAGGTCGCGTTCAGCACGACGTCGAAGGCCGGCGAATCCGGATCGGGCGAGAACACCTGGCAGCGCAGGCCGAGCCGCGCCGCGGCCATGGCCAGCATCCGGCCCAATTGTCCGCCGCCGAGGATTCCGATGGTGTCACCGGGCTTCAGCTTCACGTGCCTGGTGTCCGTCACGCCTGGTCCTCCGGGCGCTCGGCGACCGCCTCGGTCTGCGCCTTGCGCCAGGCGGCGAGGCGATCCGACAGGGCCGGGTCCGACAACGCCAGCACGGCGGCCGCCAGCAGCGCGGCATTGATCGCGCCGGCCTTGCCGATGGCGAGGGTGCCGACCGGGATGCCCGCGGGCATCTGGACGATCGAATAGAGCGAATCGACGCCCTTGAGCGTCCTGGATTCGACGGGAACGCCGAACACCGGGAGTTCCGTCAGCGCTGCCGCCATGCCGGGCAGATGTGCCGCGCCACCGGCCCCGGCGATGATGACTTTGTAACCCGCGGCCTTGGCGCCCTTGGCGAAAGCGAACAACCGGTCGGGTGTGCGGTGGGCCGAGACGATGCGGCTGTCGGCAGCAATGCCGAGCGCGTCAAGCGTGTCGGCGGCGTGCCGCATCGTGTCCCAGTCCGACTGGCTGCCCATGATGATGGCGATTGGCGCGGTCATGACGTCAATTGTGCCCAGAAAAACAGAAAGATAGGCCAGATTAACGTTTCCGGCCGGCGGCTCGCAAGGCGGTGGCAAGGAGAAGGGAATCCACTATCCTGTCTTGGTGAATCCCCGCAAGCCTTCATTGAGCAGGATGCCCATGAAGAAACCAAAAAGGGCGAGCTCTGCGAAGGCCGGAAAGGGCCGGACCATCAGCGCCGGCCGATCCAAAGCCGCTTCGAGCCGCGCGGCCAAACCGGCCTTGCGCGGAGCGCCTGCTGCCGACGACAGCAAGGCGGCCATTCGCGGCCTCAGGAGCAAGCTGAAGGCAGCCCTGCTGCGGATCTCGGAACTCGAGGCGGCCGCCGACACCGATTTCCTGCTCGATATCCCCAACCGGCGCGGTTTCGAGCGCGAGCTCGCGCGCGCCATCGCCTATATGAAGCGCTACCGCGCCAGCGGGGCGCTGATCGTGCTCGACGTCGATCGGCTGAAGCCGATCAATGATTCCTTCGGTCATGCCGCCGGCGATGAGGTGCTCAAGGCGATTGTCGCCACGCTGACGCGACAGGTCCGCGCCTCCGACGTGGTCGGCCGCCTCGGCGGCGACGAGTTCGCGCTGCTGCTCTGGAATCTCAGCGAGACCGATGCCAAGGCGAAGGCCGCCGCCCTGGAGCAGGCGATCGACGAATTGTCCTTCGTCTTTCGCGGCCAGCACGTGACCGCGGGCGCCTCGGCGGGCGTCGCCCTGCTCGGTCCGCAGTCCGCGGCAGCTCGCGCCCTGGAGGAGGCGGATGCCGCCATGTATGTGCGCAAGGCGCACCGCCGGCACGAAGCGGCGGATCAGGCTCCGCAGCGAGCGCTAGTCTAGAGGGTTGCAAGATCTTCCGGCACGTTGCCGAATTTGCGCAGCAGCGTCGCATCCCCGAACTCGCCGGTCAAGGGATCGCCGCTGCGGCTGAATGCGACCGCGCCGATATGGCCGGCGCCGCGCGCCAGAATCTCTGCGCGTCGCAGCGCCGCCGTCGAGGACTGACACTCCTCTGCCGCGCCTGCGACGGGGGATCCGTCATCATCGATCAAAAAGGGCATTGCAACGTAATAGGTGACATCCGACATGGCGTTGCTCCGATGGAGCATGATCCGGAAAAGTGTCAAGCGGTTTTCCGACAAGATCATGCTTAAAACAAAGCGCGGTCTCTTCGCGCTTTGAAAATCAGGCGGCGCTGCTCTTGCTCCGCATCTTGCTGCGCGAAGTCTCCGGAATGCAGCCCGCGGAAATTGCCGCCTGCAATTCCTCCAGCTCGGCTTCCAGATATTCGTTGGCCATGATCAGCGCCTTGATGGTGCTGCGCAGATTGCCGTCGCACATCGCGATCGCCTGATCGCAGGCCTGTTCATAATGGCTGTTGTCGAGAAGGGCGGTCGCCGACATCTGCGTTGTCCTCGTGTGTTGTCTTGAGCGTTCTCTGAGGTGGTGGGGCGCCCGCGAATGTTCCTATTTTGTTCTTATTGAGTCAAGCGGATTCGGAAGCGGCGGGCGCCGCGCGAGACCGGCCCAGGCTCAGGCGATGATGTCGGGCGTAATCTGGTCTTCGATGAAAGCGATGCGGTCGCGCAACAACAGCTTGCGCTTTTTCAGGCGCTGTAACCGCAACAGGTCGGGGGCGGGCGATTGATGCAACGCATCGATCGCCGCATCGAGATCTCGGTGTTCCTGCTGCAACCGGGTGAGCTCGGCTTCGAGCTCACGCTCATCTTCATTGGTCATGTCTGCGGTGGCCGAAAACCGATAGGCGTGAGATCTGGGCTGTGGATGCCCTGTGGAAATTATCGTCCTTGCGCCGCGTGATCGCAAGCGATCTGCGATCCCTCGTCGCCGATCTCCCGCAAGATATTTCTGCGAGGAGCTGCGGCGTGGCGCCGGCGCATTGATATCATGGATTTTTCCGGCGTGGTTCCCCTAGTCACGCTTCGTTACATATGAACTTTCAAAAATGACGCGGCGACGACGGTTACCCATCGACAGGACGAATCGGTGATGTAGACTTAGGCGTCCGGATCGAATCCTGAGGTTCAACCCTACCGAGGAGGTTTCGAATGACAATTCAGGCACATCTCGTTGAATTGGAACGGAAGCACAAACTTCTCGAAAACGAATTGCACGAAGCTCTCGTGCACCTTTCAACAGACGACCTGCAAATTGTTGAGTTGAAGCGCCGGAAGTTGATGGTCAAGGACCAGATCGAGCGTCTGAAGCAAGGCGACACGCTCCACTAGTAACCCCCGTGACAGTGTAGAGTTGATCACATCCTTCACGCAGGGATGAGAGCATTCGTGCTCATCCCTGCTGCAAGGTGTGCACCGTGCAACAGGTTTGCGCGGCGCTCACTCTTGTTTGGACGCGTGGTCTCGATACCAACACTTATCCGCTTCTCGAAGCGCTCTCGATGTCTGCGAGCTCGGCGACGTGATCGGCGATCGCGAGCGAGGACGTCAATCCCGGCGATTCGATGCCGAACAGATTGATCAGGCCTGCAACGCCGTGATCGCGCGGGCCCTGCATCAAGAAATCCTGCGTGGCCACGGCCGGGGGCACGATCTTCGGGCGGATGCCGGAATAGCTCGGCATCAGCGCGCCGTCAGGCAGCGTCGGCCAGTATTTGCGGATCGCGGGATAGAACCGCTCGGCGCGTGAGGGGTCGACCTCGTAATCGATCGTCTCGATCCATTCGACGTCAGGCCCGAAGCGCGCCTGTCCTGCCATGTCCAGCGTCAGGTGCACCCCCAATCCGCCGGGCTCGGGCACCGGATAGATCAGGCGCGAGAACGGCGCCTTGGCGTTGCAGCTGAAATAGTTTCCCTTGGCGAGATAGGTCGCTGGAATCCGGTCCAGCGGCATGCCGTCGATGCTGCGCGCCACATGCGTCGCCGACAGCCCCGCGGCGTTGACGAGGAGGCTGCATTGCAGCGTCATCGGTGCCTCGCCGCCGGCATCGATCTCGATAAATCCGGCCGCCGCCCTGGCACGGATCAGCGGAGTGTGAAACGCGAAAGCCGCGCCGGCGTCCTCGGCTTCGCCGCGCAGCGAGAGCATGTAGGCGTGGCTGTCGATGATGCCCGTCGACGGTGACAGCAGCGCGGCGTCACAGGCGAGCGCCGGCTCCAGCGCGCGTGCGACCTCGCCCGAGAGCAGCTGCATGTCGAGCACGCCGTTGGCCTCGGCATGCGCCTTGATCGATTGCAGCTTCTCGGTCTCTTTCGGGCTGGTCGCGACGATCAGCTTGCCGCAATTCTTGTGCGGGATGCCGCGCTCGTCGCAGTAGCGGTAGAGCGCGTGCTTGCCGGCCACGCACATGCGCGCCATCCAGCTCCCGGCGCGGTAATAGATGCCGGCATGGATCACCTCGCTGTTGCGCGAGGAGGTGACGGTGCCGATCGCCTCGGCTTCCTCGAGCACGATCACCTCGCGCCCGGCCTGGGCGAGCTTTCGGGCCACCGCGAGACCGATCACGCCGGCTCCGATGACGACGCAGTCGACCCTATCCATGGTTGTGCAGGATACCAGTTGGAAGCACCGGTGGCGTATGGCCCGGGCAGGGGCGCGCAGGCGGGGCTTCCGTTAAGAAGGCGTTTATCATGTCAGGGCAATTGCCGTATTTCACGTGACATTATTCTGTTGTTCCCTCAGGCGTTTACCCGATCCAAACCCGCGAGGCCAGACAATCCGACGTTGAAATCGCGGGTGGCTGATGGCTGAGAAGAACTGGCACGTGGGCAGCACGCTTTCGATTGCTGTGCAGGCCCTCCTATGCCTGGCCGGCACGGGCGCGCCTGCGCGCGCCTTTGCGGCATCGGACAGCCTTGCCGTGGCGGCAGATCTCACCGGGCTTGATCCGGGCGTGATCTGGGAAGCCCTGATCGCCGGCATCGTGGTCTGCGCGTTCCTCGCCGCGATCGGGCTGTGGATCCATTCCTCATTGCGCCGGTCCAGGCGTTTGCAGCTGCGGCGCAACGCCTTCATCTCCTCCGCCATGAACAATCTCAACCAGGGCGTGGTGATGACGGATGCGCAGCGCCGCATCATCTTCTGCAACGACCGCTATCTCGAGATCTATGGCCTGACGCGGTCGGAAGTCCGGCCTGGCATGAATGGCCACGACCTTCTCGAGCTTCGTCGCAGGCGCGGGGTGCTGAATGCCGCCTCCGACGCCGAGTTCTACGACAAGGCATCGAGCGTCAACGGCCTGATCACGGAGCTGCCCGACGGACGGGCCATCCTGGTGAAATATTTCGTGCTGCCGAACGGTGGCTCGGTGGCGACCCATCTCGACGTCAGCGAGGAGCGCAGGCTGTCGCGGCAGCTCGCCTCCACCAAGCAGTTCCTGGAGACGGTGCTGGACCATGTGCCGGCCTGCGTGGCGGCCAAGAACATCGAGGACGGCTGCTACATCTTCGCCAACAGCGCCTATGAGAAGTTCTGGGGATTGTCGCGGGACTTCGCCGTCGGCAGGAATGCGCGGGAGCTGTTTGCATCGGCCTCGGCCGCGAGCATCGAGGCGGCCGACGAGGCGGCACTCAATTCGCCGGATGGCCAGTACCGCAACGAGTTCGACGTGGATCGTGCCGGTGCGCAGCGCACGGTCGCCTCGATCCGGATCGTGGTCCGCAACGAGAGCAATAAGCCCGAATTTCTGCTCATCGTGTTCGAGGACATCACTGACCGCCGCTCGCTGTCGGAGGAGCTGGAGAGCACCAAGAAGTTCCTCGAGCTCGTGGTCGACAACATCCCGGTTGCGCTGATCGTGGAACAGGTCAAGGACGGCCGCTATCTTCTCGCCAACCGCAGCGCCGAGACGATCCTCAACCGCAGCCGCGAAGAAGCCACCGGCCTGACCGCGACCGACATCTTCAACGCCAAGGAAGCCAAGCTGATCGTCGCGCGCGACGAGGCCGCGATCAAGAAACGCGGGATGATCACCGAGGAGCATCCGATCTCGACCAAGGACGGCCTGCGGCTGTTCCTCACCCGCCGCGCCACCGTGCTGAGCGAGGCCGGCGAGCCGCAATATCTGATCAAGACCCACGAGGACGTCACCGATCGCCGGCAGACCGAGTCGCGCATGGCGCACATGGCCTATCACGACGGCCTCACCGATCTGCCGAACCGCGCCGCCTTCCTGCAGGCGCTGACCCAGATGATCGAGGCCTGCGAGGGCACCGGCGAGGAGTTCGCCGTGCTCTGCGTCGACCTCGACGGCCTCAAGGAGGTCAACGACGTCTTCGGCCATGCGCTCGGCGACAAGCTCCTGATCGAGGTCGCCCATCGGCTCCAGGATTCCGCGCGCGGCGGCGTGGTGGCGCGCCTGTCCGGGGACGAGTTCGGGCTGATCATCGACGGCAAGCAGCCCGAGGCCGGCCTCGCGCTGGCGCAGCAGATCGCCGAAGCCGTCGCGAAGGATTTTCAGATCGACGGCCGTCCGGTCCGCGCCGGCATCACCACGGGCATGTCGGTGTTCCCCCACAATGGCACCGATGGCGCCTCGCTGCTCGCCAATGCCGGTGCCACGCTGTTCCGCGCCAAGCAGAAGTCGCGCGGCACGATCAGCCTCTACCAGCCCGAGATGGACCAGCAGATTCGCGACCGCCGCGTGCTGCACCAGGACCTGTCCATGGCGGTCAAGAACGGCGAGCTCGCGCTCGCCTTCCAGCCGCAGGGGGCCGCGGGCCACAGCGTCGCCGAGAGCGAGATCATCGGCTTCGAGGCGCTGGCGCGCTGGCAGCATCCGGTGCGCGGCCAGGTTTCGCCGGCCGAGTTCATTCCCATCGCCGAGGAGAGCGGCCTCATCGTCGAGATGGGCGAGTGGATCCTGCGCGAGGCCTGCCGCGAGGCGGCGTCGTGGCCGAAGCCGCTGCAGGTCGCGGTCAATCTGTCCCCGGCGCAGTTCATGCACGGCGACGTGGTCGGCCTCGTCCATTCGATCCTGCTCGAGACGGGCCTTGCACCCGGCCGGCTCGAGCTCGAGATCACCGAGGGTGTTCTGATCGAGGATTTCGACCGCGGTCTCGCGCTGCTGCGCCGGCTGAAGGCGCTCGGCGTGCGCATCTCCATGGACGATTTCGGCAGCGGCTATTCCTCGCTGAGCTATCTCCAGGCGTTTCCGTTCGACAAGATCAAGATCGACCGCGCCTTCATCATCAATCTCGGCCGCAACCCGCAATCGGCGGCGATCGTGCGCGCTGTCATCGACCTCGGCCACGGCCTCGAAATGTCGATCATCGCCGAGGGCGTCGAGACGGTCGACCAGCTCGCCTTCCTCGCCAAGGAGGGCTGCGACGGCGTGCAGGGCTACCTGCTCGGCAAGCCCTTGCCGATCGGCAAATATGCCGGCCTCGTCGGCCGCGACGAAGCCATGGAGCTTGCGCTGAAGACCGGTTAGTGATGGGAGCGTTCGCTCCCATTCGACGGCTTCATGGCGGATTACGATCTCGCGATCATCGGCGGCGGCCTGAACGGCGTCAGCCTCGCCCGCGATGCGGCGGGCCGCGGCCTGCGGGTAATCCTGTTCGAGCAAGGCGATCTCGGCGGCGCGGCGTCGTCGGCCACACCGCGGCTGATCCACGGCGATCTCTCAGTGCTGGAGCGCCGCGGCTTCTGGCGGGTGCGCCGGGCTCTGGCCGAGCGCCGGATCTGGCTCCGGATCGCGCCGCATCTGGTCCGGCCGATGCGTTTCGTGATTCCCGCGCATGTAGACGAGCGTCCACCCTGGTTGCTGCGGGCCGGCCTGTTTCTCTATGACGGCCTCGCCGGCCGGAGCGGCCTGCCCGCGTCGGCGACCCTCGACATCACCCATCACCCGGTCGGCAACGCGCTGAAGCGCCCGTTCGGCACGGCGTTCGAATATTCGGACTGCATCGTCGACGATTCGCGCCTTGTCGTGCTCACGGCGCTGGACGCCGCCGAGCGTAGTGCGGCGATCCGGACCGGCGCACGCTGCGTGCGTGCCGACCGAACCGACATCTGGCGGCTCGCCGTGGTCGATCGCGGCCACCGCCGCTCCATCACAGCCAGGGCGCTGGCCAATACCAGTGGCGGCTGGACCTCGATCGTCGCGGAGACAGTCCTGCGCCAGCCGCAGCCCGCCGTGGCGGCCATGCAGATGAGCCAGATCATCGTGCCCAGGCTGTTCGATTCTGACAATGTCTACGTGTTCCAGAACAGCGACGGCCGGCTGATCTTCGCAAGCCCGTTCGAGCGCGCGTTCACGCTGATCGGCACGGTCACGCATGATTTCACCGGCGACCCCGCCATCGTGGCGATGCGCGGTGCCGACGTCGATTATCTCTGCGAAGCGGCGAGCCGCTACTTTCGCGAGCGCATCGTCCCGACCGACGTGGTCCGGACCGTCTCGGGCGTCAATTTGAGGCCGGCGTCCGCGCGGCAACGCGAGGGTACGACCCTGTTCCATGCGCGTCGGCGCAAGGCGCCGCTGATCACGATGTTCGGCGGCGACGTCACCACCTCGCGCCGGCGCGCCGAGCGGGCGGTGACGAAGCTGACGCCGTTCTACCCGATGTCGCCGCCCTGGACCGCCGGCGCAGCGCTGCCCGGCGGAGATTTCGCCTGGGACCGTTTTGACACCGAGGTCGACCTCGCACGCGAGCGCTGGCGCTTCTTGTCGGAGCCGGAAGCCCAGCGCCTGGTTGCCGCCTATGGCTCGCGATTGTCGGCCATGCTCGGTGAAGCAAGGACACGCGAGGAGCTTGGCCGGGCCTTCGGACCCGAACTGACCGGCGCCGAGGTGCGCTATCTCATGAGCCGTGAATGGGCGCGCTTTCCGGATGACGTTCTGTGGCGCCGTTCCAAGCTCGGCCTGACCATGCCCGCCGCGGACCGTGAGGCGCTGGCGGTGTTCATGGCGGGCGAGAGCGTTTCATCCCGAACCGGTTGAGCTAAACACGATCGGCCGCTAGCGTGCGGCGGAATCGGGGTTGGCAGGGACCATGGCGGAAGAATTGCCCGAAACGAACGTTGCGGCTGAACCGGCTGGCGGAGAATCATTTCCGGCCGCAGGCCAGCCGCTGCTGCGCATCGACGGCGTTGCCAAGACCTTCGGCACATTCCGCGCCGTCGACGGGGTGTCGCTCGATATCAACGCCGGCGAGTTCTTCGCGCTGCTCGGCCCGAGCGGCTGCGGCAAGACCACGCTCTTGCGCATGCTCGCGGGCTTCGAGGCGCCGGACGAGGGGCGCATCCTCCTCGGCGGCAAGGATATCGCGCAGGCGCTGCCGCATGAGCGGCCGATCAACATGATGTTCCAGAATTATGCGCTGTTCCCACATCTGTCGGTGCGCGACAACATCGCCTTCGGCCTGAAGCGCGCCGGCATGCCGCGTGCCGAGATCGCGACGCGCGTGGCGGAGATGGTCGCGCTGGTCAAGCTCGAAGGGTTGGAAAAGCGCAAGCCGGACCAGCTGTCCGGCGGTCAGCGCCAGCGCGTGGCGCTGGCCCGCGCCCTGGCGCGCCGGCCACAACTGCTGCTGCTCGACGAGCCGCTCGCGGCCCTCGACAAGAAGCTGCGCGAGAGCACGCAAGCCGAGCTGATGGAGCTGCAGCGGCGGCTCGGCATGACCTTCATCATCGTCACCCACGACCAGGAGGAGGCGATGACGATGGCGAGCCGGATCGGTGTGATGAAATCAGGCAAGCTCGCCCAGGTCGCGAGCCCCCGCGAGCTCTACGAGGCGCCGCGTTCGCGCTGGATCGCCGAGTTCGTCGGCGACATCAATCTGTTCGACGGGGAGTCCAAGTTGCGCGACGGTCGTCGTCTGGTCATCGGCACGCGTGATGCGGGGGCGCTGGTGGTGGCCGAGCCGCGCGAAGCCGTCGGCACCGGAAAACTGGCGGTCGCGATCCGTCCCGAGAAGGTCAAGCTGTCGCGCCGCGCCCCGGTCAGCGAGGCCGGTCGTGAGACGGCGATCAACACTCTCGACGGCGTGATCGCCGACATCTGCTATCTCGGCGGCACCACCACCTACAAGGTGAAGCTCGACACTGGCGGAATGTTGCAGGCGTCGGTCGCCAACAGCGCGCGGCTCGACGTCGACGCCTACAGCCTGAACCAGCATGTCGTCGCCTGGTTCACGCCTGATGATTGCGTGGTGCTGCAATCATGAGCTCGCGCCGCATCTTCGCAAGGCGCGGCGCGCTTCGCCGCGATCGCGCCCTATGTCTGGATGGTGCTGTTCTTCCTGGTGCCGTTCGCCTTCGTGCTCAAGATCAGCCTGTCGCAGACCGCGATCGCGCAGCCGCCTTACGAGCCGGTGTTCGACCTGACGGCGGGATGGGACGCTCTCAAGGCGGCGTTCGCAGCGCTCTCGGTCGACAATTTCAAGCTGCTCGGCTCCGACGACATCTACGTCTTCGCCTATGTGCGCAGCCTCACCATCGCCATCACCGCCACCGCGCTGCTGCTCCTGATCGGCTATCCCATCGCCTACGGCATGGCGCGGCTGCCGAAACGGTGGCAGGCGGTGGCGATGGTGCTGGTGATCGTGCCGTTCTGGACCTCGTTCCTGATCCGCATCTACGCCTGGATCAACATCCTCCAGCACGACGGCCTGCTGAACCAGGTCCTGCTCGCGCTGCATCTGGTCAGCCAGCCCGTGGTGTGGCTCTCCACCGACACCGCGATGTATATCGGCATCGTCTATTCCTATCTGCCGTTCATGATCCTGCCGCTCTATGCCACGCTCGCCAAGATGGAGCCGGCACTGGAGGAGGCGGCCTCCGATCTCGGCGCGCCGCCCTGGCAGGTGTTCTGGCTCGTCACCTTCCCGCTGTCGCTGCCCGGCGTCGGTGCCGGTGTGCTCTTGTGCTTCATCCCGATCGTCGGCGAGTTCGTGATTCCCGATCTTCTCGCCGGATCCAATTCGCTGATGATCGGCCAAACCCTGTGGCTCGAATTCTTCACCAACAAGGACTGGCCGGTCGCCTCCGCTGCTGCGATCGTGCTGCTGTTCGTGCTGCTGCTGCCGCTTTTGCTGTACGAGCGGCTGCAGAAGCGGCAGCTGGAACAGGGGCGTTGAGACGATGCGCAAGGTCGCCCGCCTGTCCCGCTTCAACATCGCCTCGCTGGCACTCGGGCTGGCCTTCCTCTATCTGCCGATCCTCATCCTCGTTCTGTACTCCTTCAACGCCTCGCGCCTGGTGACGGTGTGGGGCGGCTGGTCGCTGCGCTGGTATCACGAGTTCTTCAACGATCGCGCCATGATCGAGGCGGCCTGGATGAGCCTGCGGGTTGCGGTCGCCTCCGCGACCATCGCGACACTGCTCGGCACGCTGGCGGCGGTGGCGCTGTCGCGCGGGGAGAGGTTCCGCGGCCGCACCCTGTTCTCCGGCATGCTCTATGCCCCGCTGGTGATGCCGGAAGTGATCACCGGATTGTCGCTGCTCTTGCTGTTCGTCGCGCTGAACGCCGAGCGCGGCTTCTGGACGGTGACGATCGCCCATACCACGCTGACCATGTGCTTCGTCGCGGTGGTCGTGCAGTCGCGCCTCGGATCGCTCGATCGCTCGCTGGAGGAGGCGGCGATGGATCTCGGCTGCGACCCGGTGCGCGCGTTCGTCGCCGTGACACTGCCGCTGATCGCGCCGGCGATCGTCGCCGGCTGGATGCTGGCGTTCACGCTGTCGCTCGACGACCTCGTGATCGCGAGCTTCACCACCGGCCCGGGCTCGGCGACGCTGCCGATCCGCATCTATTCGGAGGTGCGGCTCGGCGTGAAGCCCGAGATCAACGCGATCTGCACGCTGGTGATCGCCCTGATCGCGGTCGTCATCGTCATCGCCTCGCTCGCTTCGAAGCTGTCGAGCTCGCAGGGCGAGAGCGCGGCGCCGCTGTAGCCGGTCGTGCGGCGAACCGCGCGCGGGCCGCGTCCTGCATGGCCGCGCCGAGCTGGCGCAGCGCCAGCGCGTTGAGCGGAAACTCCAGCAGGATGTGAATGAGGCTGAGCGCCAGCAGGAAAGTGAACCCGAAAGCATAGTCGTAAAAATAGAGCGCGGTCGCCGCCGCGCTGGCCGCGGCCATTGCCGCGAGCCGTGCCTTCGGCACCTCGGCCCAGCGGATCACGTCGGCTTTGATGAACCAGTTGAGGTAGTGATAGGTGTAGACGAAGGCGAGCAGGCTGGTCAGCCTGGTGTCGAGGACGAGTCCCGGCACGCCGAACAGCCGGCCGAGCGCCGGGCCGACATTGCCGAAATAGTCCTGCCCGACCCGGGCAAAGCTTGCGAAGCGGATTTCGGCGGCGGGCGGCAGCAGCAGGATCGCGGCGATTGCGGCGAGATAGACCACCACCAGCGCGGCCTGCACGCGGCTGCCGGACCGGTAGGCGCCGAGCACCATGAAGATCAGCGTGAACAGCGAGACGTGGATCAGCGTCGGAATCAGGATGCCGATCACGGCGAGCGAGGAGCCGCTCGAATACATGATCGCGGACAGGGCAAGCGCCACCATGAACAGCAGCATGCTCTCGATCGCGGTGGCGGTCGCCGCCAGCATGGCGCAGACGACCAGCGCGGCCCACATCGCAAAACCGAACCACGAGGCGTTGTCGATCAGCGCCGCGACCACGGCGACGATGGCGAGGACCGCCGCAATGCCGCGATGGGGCAGGTAGTAGCTGCGGTCATGCAGCCACGAGATCTCGGTGAAATAGTGCGCCGGGCCGAGCACGACATAGGCCAGCAGCAACAGCTCGAACGGCACCAGATAGGCGGCCGCGAGCGCCAGCAGCATCAGGCCGAGATGGATCGCGTCGTTGCTTCGCATGATGCCGGGGCCCGCCTTTGGGAACCCGGAGGTTAGATGAGGCGTGGACAATCTTCAATTGCCCACGCCGTTGCTCGACCGCTTTGCTTGCGGCGACCCCTTGCGTCGTGTTGCGTCAGGACTTCACCGCGCCCGCCGTGAGCCCGCCCACCATGTAGCGGCGGAAGGCGTAATAGACCGCGGCCGGCGGCAGCGCGTAGATGAAGCCGGTGGTCATCAGCAGCTCCCACGGCGAGTCGTCGGCGGCGAGGAAGTTGCCGAGCGCGACGGGGAGGGTGATCTCGCGGTCGTTCGACAGCAGCAGGAACGCGTAGAGATATTCGTTCCAGGCCAGCAGCACCGCATAGGTGCCGATCGCGACCAGCGAGGGCATCATCAGCGGCACGTAGACCAGGCGGAAGATCTGCAGGGTGGTGGCGCCGTCCATCACCGCGGCCTCGTCCAGCTCCACCGGCAGCTTGTCGGAGGCCTGCTTGAGCACCCAGATGGCGTAGGGGCTCGCGATCGTCACCATGGCCAGGATCAGCGACCAGTGATTGTTGAGCAGACCGTAATTGCCCATGGTGCGATACATCGGCACCGCGAGGAACGCCGCCGGAATGAAATAGGTGAAGAGCGCGAGGTTCAGCACCGCGCGTCCGCCCGGCACCTTCAGCCGCGAGATCGAGAACGCGGCTGCGGTCGCGATGACCAGCGTCAGCGCGCCGACGGAAGCCGCGATCAGCGTCGAATTCCAGAACTGGACGTAGAAGTCGCGCAGGAAATAGTGCTGCTGCTTGAACACGATCTCGAAGTTGTGCAGCGTCGGATGGTCCGGCCACAGCTTGCCCGAGAACGCGTCCTCCTTCGGGGAGATCGCGAACAGGAACATGTGGTAGATCGGGATCATCGTCCACAGGAAGACGGGAATGCCGATCAGCAGCAGCCGCGCTTCCGTCGCGACGTCACGGAGGGAGGGAAGCTTCATCGCGACAACCGTTTCATCATGAAGTAAACGAGCGGCAGGACGAACGGCATCGCACAGACGATGGATGCCATCGCGAGCGAGAGCTGGTCGAGCCGGAGATAGCGGATACCGAGCGTCGCCAGCACGTGCGTGAGGTCGGCAGGTCCACCGCCGGTGAGCAGGTAGACGCTGTTGAAATCGCCCAGCGTCCAGATCATCGAGAGCAGCGTGCAGGTGACGTACAGCGTCTGCATCGACGGCCAGGTGATGTAGCGGAATTTCTGCCACCAGCTCGCGCCGTCGACCTCCGCGGCCTCGAACAGATCGTGCGGAATCGCGAGACGGCCGGTGATCAGGATCAGGGTCCAGAACGGCAGCGACTTCCAGATGTGAACGCCGATTGCCATGCTGAGCGCCACGGTCGGGTCATTCAGCCAGTTCGGGCCGTCATCGCCGGTAAACGAGAAGATGAGGTGGTTGATCACGCCCCATTCGGGATTGAGCATGAAGCGCACCGACAGGATGGTCGGGATCGACGGCACCGCCCAGGGCAGGATGAAGATCACCGAAAGCCATCTGATCCAGGGGCGCTGCTGCGCGAAGAAGCCGGACAGGAACAGCGCGATCAGCATCTTGATGTTGATGCCGATGACCAGGAAGATCAGCGTGTTGATTGCGGCGCGCGCGAAGATCGGGTCGTTGTATAGCGCAACGTAATTCGACGGCGCCCGCGCCAGCCAAAGCCCATAGCAAACGGGATAGACGACGAAGGCAAGGAAGACGAGCAGATAGGGCGCGAGCAGGATGATGCCCCAGACCTGCGCCGGGGTCAGCCGCGACGACAGGGGCGGGCCGGGGATTGCCTGATCGCCAGAGAGCGTGATCGCCATTCTTTCGAAACTCTTTGAAAGGACTTCCGGCCGCACGAGGCGGCCGGTGTTTGTCGTTTACCACTCCCTGCGAGCCACGGGGAGAGAGGGATGGACCTTAGCCCGCGACCTGCTTGATCCGGGCGATCAGCTCGTCCACGGCCTTGTCGACCGGAACCTTCTCGCTGACGACGCGGTTCATCGCCTTCGCCCACACGTTCTCGTTGTTGAGAATCGTGAACTTCCAGTTCTTGGTGAAGTCGAACGCTGCGGTGCCGCCCTTGAACTGGGCGTAGACGGCCTTGCGGTGCTTGTCAGCCTGCCAGAACGGGCTTTCCTGGCTTTCCTTCGTCACCGGGAACCAGCGGCCGAGCGCGCCCTCGATGTAGGGGCGGATGTTCTCTTCCTGCAGCAGGAAGCTGATGAACTGCTTGCCCTCGGTCTTGTTCTTGGCCGCGGTGAACATCAGTCCGGTCTTGACGTCGGAGCGGTAGCGGATGGTCGAACCGTCAGGCGCCTTCGGGAACGAGGCCGTGATGATGTCCTGTTCATAGGCCTTCTTGCCGGCCTCGCGCTGTTCCGGCGTGAGGTTCTGGTTCTGGGAATCCTCGAACCATTTCGCCGCGATCGAGATCGTGAAGTTATGGGTCATCACGATGGTCTTGTTGTGGAACGCGACGTTATTGTCGGGATCCTTCCAGGTGGTCGAGGACGGCGGGGTGCAGCCCTTGATGTAGGTGTCGGTGTAGTCCTTCATCGCAAGGATCAGGTTCTCGCGAACCTTGGGGTCGTCGACCAGGAGCTTGCCGTCGTCGTCGACCAGCTTGACGTGATAGGCGTCCATGAAGGTGTAGAACGACTGGAAGGCGTCGGTGGATTCCACGCCCATCGGCTGGCCGACGGCGTAGAGGCGCTGGCCGGTCGCCTTGCGGATCGCCGGCTGCACCTTGTCGCACCAGAAGGTCCAGTAGCCCGCCCAATCGTTCGGAATGTCGCTCAGCTTGAAGCCGGCCTTCTCCAGCAGGTCGTTCCAGATCTGAACGTGCATGCTCTGCTGCTTCAGCGGAAAGCCGTAATAGGCCTTCTTCTTGGTGACGTCGTTGTAGAGAATCGAGGCGTCGAGCGTGTTCTGCACGAACCGATCCTTGATCGGCTCCATGACGCCGGAGAGGTCCTCGAGCTTGCCCTCATAGGCCCACTTGCCCTGTACCTGCACGTCGTAGCTGTCGGAATAGGCGACGTCGGGCACGGTGCCTGCATCGAGCGCCGCGACGGTCTTCGGGATCATGTCCTGGATTGCGTACTGCGACAATTCGACCTTGATGCCGGTCTTGGCTTCGAACTTCTTGATCGTCTCGGCGAGCGCTTCGTCCTCAGACTTGTAAAAGCCCTTGACCCACCAAACCGTAATCGTCTTTTGCTGCGCAAAGGCGGGTGCGGTGGCGGCAAATAGCCCAGCCGCAGCGACCGCCAATGAAACTGCGCGAATAACCTTGGATTTCACGTTTTTCTCCCTCAAACGGCCGGTGTTTTAACCGGTCGTATAAAACACTAGCGCATGGCCGTCATCCGATCTAGCGGCTTCTTGTCAGACCTATGTCGCGGTTGGAGCGAGGCTCTGGAGACGCGAATTCGCGCATCGATCCAAAGGCCGCATCAATACATGCCAATCAATTCGCCTCGCAGTGTCTGGCCTCGTCAGCGCTTCCCCTTGATGCCGGCCGAAGCGGCAGTCGGGCTCGTGTCAGCCGATCGCGCGCGCGGCTTGCCTTGCCCGCTCGTGCGAGCAGGCGAGCGCCATGCCTCGAGCAACATCTTGAGAAACTGGCTGGCATGAGGGGACAGAGTCGCCCCGCGCCTGCGCACGATGCCGATCGTCCGCGACACTTCCGGCTCGATCAGGCGAATGGTCTGAATGATCGGATGGCCGGCCGCGGGCGTCGCGAGCTTCGGTAGCACGGCGATGCCAAGACCCGCTTCGACCAGGCCAAGCGAACCGGAGAGGTGAGCCACTTCATAGGACCAGTTCAGCTGCAAGCCGTGCCGCGCCAGCGCATTGTCGATCAGCGCACGATTGCCGCTGTTGCGACCGACGGTGATGACCCGGTGCGGCACGATCTCCGGCCAGCTGACCTGCTTGCGCGACGCCAGCGGATGGTCGTGACGGCAGGCGAGGACGAAAGGATCCTCCACCAGCTTCTCGAACTCGATCTCGGCATGCGAAGCCCCGATGAAATTGATGCCGAAATCGACCTCGCCGCGCGCGACCGCTTCCAACCCCTCGTTGGCACCGATGTCGAGGATCCGGATGCGAATGCGCGGATAGGTTTCGGCAAACCGGCCGATCGCGCGCGGCAGGAAGTAGAACACCGCGGTCGGCACCGCCGCCACCGAGACCAGGCCTGAACTTCGCGCGCCGATATCCTGGATGGCGAGCACCGAGGTCTCGAACTCGTCGATGAGGCGGCGCACCTTCGGCAGGAAGTCGCGGCCCGTCATGGTGAGATTGACGTGGCGCGTCGAGCGTTCGAGCAGCGGCGCACCGAGGCCTTCTTCCAGCTTCTGGATGCGTCGGCTGAGCGCGGGCTGTGACAGGTTCAGCGCCCGCGCGGTGCGGACGAAGCTTCCGGTCTCCGCCACGGTGATGAAGGCCTTGAGGTCGAGCAGTTCCGCGTTCATGGCCGCCTCCAATTATACCGATTTACGAAATAATACCTCGGATATTTGCATTTCACAAAAGAGTTCTGCCGGGAGATGCTCCGGCCGGCGCGAAGTTGTCGCCGAATGGAACAGCTCCATGAACAATCAGATTGCCATTCCCTGTGTGGTCATGCGCGGGGGTACCTCGCGAGGCCCGTTCTTCCTGGCCCGCGATCTTCCGGCCGACGCAAGGTCGCGTGACGCGGTCCTCTTGTCCGTGATGGGAGGCGGACATGACCTTGGAATCGACGGGATCGGCGGTGGCAATGCCGTCACCAACAAGGTCGCGATCGTTGGACCGGCATCGGTGCCCGGCGCCGACGTCGACTATCTGTTCGCCCAGGTGCGGGTTCGTGAAGGGATCGTCGACACCTCGCCGAACTGCGGAAACATGCTGGCGGGGGTGGGGCCGTTCGCGATCGAGGCCGGCCTCGTCGCCGCCACCGCCGATCGCACCCATGTGCGCATCCACAACGTCAACACCGGCAAGCTGATCGACGCGACGGTCGCCACGCCGGGAGGGCGGGTGACCTATGACGGCGAGGCGCAGATTGACGGTGTGCCGGGAACGGCCGCGCCCATCGAGCTGTCTTTCCCCAACGCCGCCGGCGCACGCACCGGTCGTCTCCTGCCGACGGGACGCGCCGTCGACACCATCAAGGGAATCGATGTGACCTGTCTCGATGCGGCGATGCCGGTCATGCTGGTCCGTGCGGCGGATCTGGGATCGAGCGGCCGCGAGGCTCCCTCGGACTTTGCCGACAGCTGCTTCCGCGCGCGCCTCGAGGAGTTGCGGATCGAGGCCGGACGCCGGATGGGCTTTCCCAATCCCGCCTCGATGGTGATCCCGAAGCCGGTTCTGATCGCGCCCGCGAGCGGGGCGACGTTGAACGTCAGATACTTCATGCCGCACGACTGCCATAGCGCGCTGGCGGTAACAGGCGCCGTCGCGATCGCGACCGCATGCGTCACACCCGGAACGATTGCCGCAGAGATGGTCGGACCGCTGGCGCCGCCGGTGCCGATCACGCTGGCCCATCCCTCCGGCCAGCTCGTGGTCAGGCTCGAGCCCGGCCCGGTTGCCCGGGTGCTGCGAACAGCCCGGCGAATCTTCGAGGGCCACGTCTTCGCCCGCCGATCACACGTGCCTCATTCGGTGCTGGCGGCCTGAGCCCCGCCGCCTCCGACGTCATCACAAAAAATCAGAGTCATGGGAGAGATGAGAATGCACAAGGATGCGCTGGCTGGCCACGCCAACACCGAGGCGGGAAAACCCTTCTACCGGATTCTCTATGTCCAGGTGCTGATGGGCCTCGCGCTGGGTGTCCTCACCGGCCATTTCTGGCCTGAATTCGGTGCCGCGCTCAAACCCTTCGGCGACGGCTTCGTCAAGCTGGTCAAGATGATGATCGCGCCGATCGTGTTCTGCACCATCGTGAGCGGCATCACCAGCATCAGCGATTCCCGCGAGGTCGGCCGCACGCTGGTGAAATCCATGGCGCTGTTCTACCTGCTGACCGTGCTCGCATTGCTCGCCGGGCTGGTGGCCGTTTGGCTGATCCAGCCGGGCGTCGGCATGCATGTTTCCGTCAGCACGCTGGATCCGTCGGTGGCGGCGAAATTCACCAAGCAGGCCAGTGCGACCGGATTTACGGACTTCATGCTGCACATCATCCCGCATTCGTTCTTTGGAGCGTTCGCCGACGGTGAAGTGCTGCCGGTCCTGCTGATCTCCATCCTGATCGCCTTTGGCCTCAGCCGCGCCGGGGACGGGGGTGTGGTGGTGACCAAGGCCGTCGCCTCTTTCTCACACGTGCTGTTCGTGTCCTTTGGCTTCATCATGAAGCTCGCGCCGCTCGGCGCCTTTGGCGCCATGGCGTTCACGGTGGGTCGTTACGGCATCCGCTCGATCGGCTCGCTCGGACTGCTGATCCTGACCTTCTACCTCGCCTGCTCCGTATTCGTGGTGGTCGTGCTTGGCACGCTGGCGCGGCTGAACGGCTTCAGCCTGTGGAAGACCATCCGCTACTTCAAGGAAGAATTGCTGATCGTGCTCGGCACCTCGTCCTCGGAGCCGGCGCTGCCGGGTGCGCTGCGCAAGCTGGAGCAGCTCGGATGCCGCAAAGGCGTCTCGGGGCTCGTGCTGCCGATGGGCTATTCCTTCAATCTGGACGGCAGCGCCATCTATCTCACGCTGGCGTCCATCTTCATCGCGCAGGCCTGCGACATTCACCTGTCGTGGGGACAGATCGCCGCGATGCTCGGGCTGATGCTGCTGACGTCCAAAGGGGCGGCCGGCGTCACCGGCAGCGGCTTCGTCGCGCTTGTCGCAACGCTTTCGGTGATGCCGGATCTGCCCGTGACTGGCGTGGCGCTGCTCGTCGGCATCGACCGCTTCATGTCGGAGGCGCGGGCGCTGACCAGCATGATCAGCAATTGCGTGGCGTCCATCACCATTTCGCTGTGGGAGAACGCCTGTGACCGCGAGGTGTTGGCCCGTGAACTCGGCCAGGGCAGCACGCCCGCGGCCGCGTCGACGATCGCTGCAGCGCCACTGGTGCGGGAGGAGAAGAGCTGGATTTCGACGACCCAATCGGCCGCGTGAAGCCGTGCCGGATCTTGCCTCAGTTGGACTTGGCGTTTTCTTTGGCGTTTTCCTTGGCATTCTCCGCCGTCGGCGATCCGTCGGGACGCTTTCCACTTCCCGTGATGCGCTGCTTGAGGAGATCGAGGAAGGGAGACGCCGCAGGCGACTGACGGATCAGGCTTTCGGGATCGGGAAAGATCAGGGGGTCGTCCCAGGGGCCCTGCACCATGAAGGGCAATTGAAAGCCGGACGCCGTGTTGAGGCTCGCCACGCCCTTCATGTCGTATTCGCGCGCCGGCACCGAGGCGGTGCCGGTCAGCGTGATCTTGGCCGCCGGGCCCTCGATGCGGATGTCCTCGGCGGTGGCGATGCCGTCGGAGAATTTCACCGAGATGGTGAGATTGTCGTATGGCGTCGAGCCGTTGCGGAAATTGCCGCCACCCGACAGCGGCCGTCGCTCCAGCCGCTTCAGCAGCTGCTCGGCATTGAAGCCCGAGATCGCGCCGTTGTGCCCGGTCACGGTGGCGCTGCCGTCGAGGGACTGCACGAGGCCGAACGGGCTCGAGCCCGAGGCGAAGAGCGAGACGTTGATGTTGCCGCGGCCGGACAGCTTGTTGAGGCCGAACAGCTCGGTGGCGCAGGCCTGCAGATCGACGTCGGTGAACTGGAATTGCGCCTTGATGTCGGCGACCGTATCGGACCGCGCGATGCCGAACGAGCCCTTTGCGATCCCGCCATAGACCTGCGCCTCGCCGACCGAGAGCGCCAGCGTGCCATTGCGCACATTGGCGCCGATCGCGGTGCGGCCGAGCTTGGTCGGCCCGACCGTCAGCTTTGCCGCCGACAGGCGCATGTCGAGGTCGGTGGTCGACAACCCGTTGAGATCGAACAGTTGCCTGTTCCAGTCGCGCGCGCCGCTCGCGAGCAGGCGGAACGTCGAGATATAAGGCGTGAAGTCGAGCGCGTCGGCGGCGAGCGTCGCCTGCAGCGTCTGCCGGCCGTTATTGGCGTAGGTCATGACGCCCTCGGCGGCATTGCCGTCGAGCTCGACATTGACATTGGTGAGCGCGATCGAGGCGCCGACGACGTTGGCGCGCGCCTTCAGCACGAAGCGGCCGAAGCCGCCGCTGCCGGGCTGCGGCTGTCCGGTCCAGCGCAGCGCGTTGCGCAAGGACGGGCTGTCCACGGTGAGCGTGCCCTCCATCATCGGGCTGGTGCGGTTGGCGACGCTGCCGTCGAAGGCGAGCTTGAGCGGCGCGCTGGCGATGCGCGCCTTCAGGCCGGAGCGGTCCCCGGAGAGGGCGGCGACGAAGTCGGAAAAGCTGATCGAGCCGTCGACGCGCTCGCCGCGCCAGTCGAACTGTCCGGTCGCGGCAAAGGAGCGCGAGATCGAAGGCCACGCCAGCGACAGGTCGATGTCCTCCAGCTTCTCGGTGGCATGCGTGGCAACGTCCTCGTAATCGAGCACGCCGTCCTGGATCCGGATTTCGGAGAACGAGACCTGGTTCTCGGCTCCGGGCTTCATGGTGCGCGCGATGGTCTGGATGAAGGGCGTCCAGTTGCTTTCGCCGTCCGGCTGCAGGCTGACGTGGATGCGCGGCCGCAGCAGCGTCAGGTCGGCGATCTCGAAACGTTGCAGCAAGAGCGGCAGCAGCCGCAAATTCGCGGTGAGCACGTCGACCTGGAGCGCCGGAGCGCTGGTGCCGCCGCCCTTGAGGCCGACGTCGCGGAAGGAGATGTAGCTCGCCGGAAGCACCGAGATGTCGATGCTGCCGGCGACATTGAGCTCGAGCCCGGTGACGTCGCGGATCTGCGCCTCGACCGCCTTGCGCAGCGCGTCGCGGTTGATGAGCCAGGAGGTCGCGATCAGGGCGATCAGCGCGATGCCGAGCAGCGCCGCGATCGGCGTCCCGAGGCGCTTCATTCCTTGGGCCATGGTCAATGGCATGTCCTGATCGGGTTGGTCGTTGGAGCCAGAAGGGCGGGCAGCGAAAGCTTGCGTGCCGACGCCCAGATCCTATGGTGTTAAGTGCCGCAACTTGATGGGTTTTCTTGACGCTTTCAAGGCCGCTGCACGGTTATGCCCACGGCATGGGCAGCTTCTATCACCCGGGGGGCGGAGCGGAGAACCCCGTATCATTGACGGCTTCGGACGATTTCGCCTAATAATCGCCGCCAATGAGGCGCGACGCCCGCCAGCCGAAGGTTCAGTCGAGGTTTTTTGCATGAACAAGGTCTATCCCGACGCCAAGTCGGCGCTGTCAGGCATTCTCAAGGACAACATGATGATCATGTCGGGCGGCTTCGGCCTCTGCGGCATCGCCGAGGAGCTGTCGGACGCGATCCGGGACTCCGGCGTCAAGGGCCTGACCGTGGTCTCCAACAATGCCGGCGTCGACGGGATCGGCCTCAGCCGCCTGCTCGAAACCCGCCAGATCAAGAAGATGATCTCGTCCTATGTCGGCGAGAACAAGCTGTTCGCCCAGCAATACCTCGCCGGCGAGCTGGAACTCGAATTCAATCCGCAGGGCACGCTGGCCGAGCGCATCCGCGCTGGTGGCGCCGGCATCCCGGCCTTCTACACCAAGACCGGCGTCGGCACCCTGATCGCCGAAGGCAAGGAAGTGAAGGAATTCGACGGCGAGAAGTATCTGATGGAGCGCGGCCTGTTCGCCGACCTCGCCATCGTGCATGCCTGGAAGGGCGACACCGCCGGAAACCTGATTTACCGCAAGACCGCGCGCAACTTTAACCCGATGATGGCGACCGCCGCGAAGATCACGGTGGCCGAGGTCGAGCACCTGGTTCCCGCCGGTGAACTCAATCCCGACCACATCCACACGCCCGGTATCTTCGTGAAGCGCATCGTCGAGGTCGGCACGGCCAAGAAGCGCATCGAATTCCGCAACACCCGCCCGCGTACCGCCGCCTAAGCGCAACAGGAGACTCACATGGCCTGGACCCGTGAACAGATGGCCGCGCGCGCCGCGAAGGAGTTGCGCGACGGCTATTACGTCAATCTCGGCATCGGCATCCCGACGCTGGTCTCGAACTACATCCCCGACGGCATGGACGTCTCCTTGCAGAGCGAGAACGGCATGCTCGGCATGGGGCCGTTCCCCTATGAAGGCGAGGAAGACGCCGATCTCATCAACGCCGGCAAGCAGACCGTGAGCGAGCTGCCCTCGACCTCCTATTTCTCGAGCGCGGATTCCTTCGGCATGATCCGCGGCGGCCACATGGATCTGTCGATCCTCGGCGCCATGCAGGTGGCCCAGAACGGCGATCTCGCCAACTGGATGATCCCCGGCAAGATGGTCAAGGGCATGGGCGGCGCGATGGATCTCGTCGCCGGCGTCAAGCGCGTCGTCGTGGTGATGGAGCATTCGGCCAAGGACGGCCCGAAGCTCCTGAAGACATGCAACCTGCCGCTGACCGGCGAACGCGTGGTCGACATGGTCGTCACCGATCTCGCCGTCTTCACCATCGACAAGCATGGCACCGGTGGCATGGCGCTGATCGAGCTCGCCGACGGCGTTTCGCTCGACGAGGTCAAGGCCAAGACCGAAGCCGAATTCCGCGTCGCGCTGAAGAACACGTAAGCGAGAAGCGGGCGCATCACTGCGGTCCGTGCGTCCCATCTCCCGTGAATGCGGGCGGTGAATGCGCGGACGATGGGGCATCCCATCAAGCGGGGCCGCTCGGCACTTCGGAGAACCGGGTCAGCCAGGCAACCGGGCCGATGCTGGCGACGATGATCAGGAGCGCCGCCAGCGCGCCGTCCTCGAAATTGCCGCGGCTGGCGTATTGGTAGATCGACGTCGACAGTGTTTCGACGTTGAGGGGCCGCAAGAGCAGCGTTGCCGGGAGCTCCTTCAGACAGTCGACGAACATGATGATGACGGCGCCAAGCATCGCGGGTCTGAGCAACGGCAAATAGATCTGCTTCAAGATGATTGCCTGGCCTGCGCCGACCGCGCGTGCGCTCTCGTCATAGTCGCTCGGAATGCTGTCGAACCCGGCCTTGATCATGCCGACCGGCACAGCCAGAAAACGAATCGTGTAGGCGATCACGACGGCCATCCCAGAGCCGACCAGGACCAGCCCGGGAAGGGAACGTCCGGTCCAGGTCGCGACCGCGCTCAGCGCATTGTCGACCGCCAGGACCGGGGTGAGCAGGCCGAGAGCGATGACGAGACCCGGCAGCGCGTATCCGGCCTGCGCGATGCTCAGCGCGACATATCGCAGAGGATCCGGCCGCAAGCGGTGCGCGATCGTCGTAGCGAGCGCAAGCATCAGCGCCATGAGCGTCGCGAGCCCTGCAAAGGCAAACGAATGGAAGGTGTGGCGCCACAGCAGCGGGTCGAAATTTGCAAGCAGTCCGCGACCGAGAGCCTGATGCGCCAGATAGAGCAGCGGTACCACGAAGCCGATCAGCACCGGCAGCGCGCAGACCGCGAACGCGATCGACGCTCTTGCACCCGACAGCGGGGTTCGCTGCCTCACATGCGGGCTTTCGGCCGAGAACTCGGTGCTGGCGTTGCGACGGCCGTAACGCTCCATCGCGATCAGGCCGGCGACGATTGCAAGCATCAGGCATGCCAGTTGTGCCGCACCGGCAAGGCTGCCGCGGTTGAGCCAGGTGGTGAAGATCGAGACCGTCAGCGTGCGGATGCCGAGATATTCGCTGGCTCCGATGTCGTTGAGCGTTTCGAGCGCGACCAGCGCCATTCCGACCGCGAGCGCCGGTCGCGCCATTGGCAGTGAAACGCGCCAGAAAACGGTCCATCGGCCGGCGCCAAGCGTCTTAGCCGCTTCGGCGAATTCGGCAGACTGAACCTGGAACGTCGCGCGGGCCGACAGATAGACGTAAGGATAGAGCACGAGCCCGATCACGAAGATGGCGCCCGGCAGCGAGCGCAGGTTGGGCAGATGGCCGAGTGCATCGCGCAGCGGCAGCCAGTTCGCCAGGGTGCGATGCACGAGGCCAAGCGGTTCGAACAGGTCGGCATAGACGTAAGCCGCAAGATAGGTCGGAATCGCCAGCGGCAGCGGCATCAGCCACAGGAGCATGCCCCGGCCGGCAAAATCGTGGCGCGATATCACCCATGCAGTGCCGGCGCCGATCAGTAATGTGACCGCGCCGACCCCGACGAGCAGAAGCGCGGTATCCAGCAGGGCGGCCGGCAGCACGTAGCTGATCAGGTCGTGCCACACATCGGGCGCCGGCTGCAGAGCCAGCGAAACGATCGAGATCACGGGCGCCGCGACCATGATCGCGGTTGCGATCGCGATTGCGGTCGCGGCGCGCCCGGCGTGGGCACGGCGTCTCGAGCGCGGCCGTGCGTCCGAAGTTTCTCCCAGTGTAAGAGACGTGGGCCGCCAGAGATCAGTTGTCAAAGCCGACCTTGTCCACCAGCGAGGCCGCAGCCTTGCGGTTGGCGGCGATCTTTGCGATCGGCAACGGATCTGGGCCGAGCTTGCCGTAGCCCGCGATGGTCGCGTTGACGGCGACACCGCTCCGAACCGGATATTCGTAGTTCTGGTCGGCATACATCTGCTGCGCCTGCTCGCTCACGAGCCACTCGATCAGCTTGATGCCGTTTGCCTTGTTGGGCGCGTTCTTGGCGAGCAGCACGCCGGAGAGGTTGACGTGAGTGCCGCCGCCCTCGAAGGTCGGCAGGATGACGCGGGTCGCCTCCGCCCACGGCTTCTTCTCGGGATCGTTGTTCATCATCAGCGCCCAGTAATAGGTGTTGCCGATGCCGATATCGCATTTGCCAGCGGCGACGTCACGCGCGGCTTCGCGATCGCCGCCCGACGGCTTCTGCGCGAGGTTGGCCTTCACGCCGCGCAGCCATTCCTCGGCCTTGGCCTCGCCGTACTTGGCCGTGTAGGCCGCGAACAGCGCATTGTTATAGATGTGCTGGCCCGAGCGAATGCAGATCTTGCCCTTCCACTTGGGATCGGCGAGCTCCTCATAGGTGATCTTGTCCTGCTTGACACGATCCTTCGAGGCATAGATCACGCGCGCGCGCATGGAGATGCCGGCCCAGTGTCCGTCCGGATCGCGATACTGCGCCGGCACGACCTTGTCGACCGCCTCCGACTTGATCGGCTGGGTGACGCCGGCCTGCACGGCCTCGTCGATGCGGCCGATGTCCACCGTCAGCAGCACGTCGGCCGGACTGTTGGCCCCTTCCGCCTTCATGCGCTGCTCCAGACCGGAGCTTGCGGAGACGACGTTGACCTTGATGCCCGTGTCCTTGGTGAACGCATCGAACAGCGGCTGGATCAGCTTGGTCTCGCGGTAGGTATAGACGTTGACCTCGCCATTGGCGGCTGCCTCCGACACGAAAGACGTGGTCAGGCTCAACACCGCCGCAGACGCGGCGAGGACGCGAAGATAGATCATAAGGGCTGCTCCCAGGCGCGCGATTGAACGCCGATTGAGTAGCGCAGGCGTTGGAACAAAGTCAGCGACGCGATGTCGCGACGGCATAAGCTTAGAGCAATTCCAAAGTACCTTTTAGACTCATTCTAATACCAGAAGGTCATCGGAAACGATTGGCGCCCTACGATCTTGGCGGCCTCGTCTTGCTCGCGCGCTGCGAGACACTGGCCAGCCACGACGTTTCCTCGCGCACCAGGCGGAAGCCGAGATTGGCGGGCGGTACGCCCTGGGCGCAGCCGCCGGCGCGGGCGTCGCGGATGAAGTCGGTGACATAGGCGCGGTGCGCGCCCTCGGCGACACGCACGCCGCAATTCACGGTCGCGCGGCCGGGATTGCCTGAAACGTCGACGCGGGAGCGCACGAAGCAGGTCGAAGTCCACTCCCAGACATTGCCGGCGAGGTCTTCGACGCCGTGCTCGTTCGGGCCGAACTTGCCGAAGCGATAGGCCGTGGTGTCGGAGAGGTCGCGCTCGGATTCGCGCTCGTAGCGGCTGATCCAACGCTTCGAAGGGTCGCTTGCATCGACCGGTACACCGTCATCCCGGAATCTGGAGCCGGCGGCAAAGGCCCATTCGTCGTCGCTCGGCAGGCGGTAATGGTGGCCGGTCTTGCGCGACAGCCAGCCTGCATAGGCTTCGGCATCGTGAAAGCTCACCTGCACTGCGGGACGATCGGGCGCGACCACGACGTCGCGGTCGAGCGAACGGCAGGCGCCGTCCAGCACGCAGAGCTGATAGTCGGATGAGGCGACCTGATTTCGCATGATGCGCAGCGGCCGGTTCATCCGCATGAGGCGCAGCGGCGCTTCCGCCTGCCGTCCGTCGCGGGTGAAATCGCCGGCTTCGCGATAGGAGAAGCTGCCGGCGGCAACCTCGACCAAGGCCGGCTCACCTCCCGCATGGCGCGTCGTCATTCCAGAGACCAGAGGCGTAACGGCCAGCGGCCCCGCAAGCCCGGCCGCGCAGGCGAGTGCCAGTTTGAGCTTGAACGCGATCAGCACGGTCGATCCTCCGCAGAAGGAAAAAAGGGGCCGGTGATGACCGGCCCCTTGTCGCGTCTAGTTGGTGGCGGCCGGTATTTCCGCAGGTGCCTTCACTTGCATCATCAGATCGTCGTTCCACTTGCCTTCGACCTTGAAGTGCGCGGTGGCGCCGAGATCGGCCGCCTCGATCAGGTTATGCGTGACATAGGCGTAGATGCCGGGCTGCTGGAATTTGTACAGCGCAGCTCCCGCCGATCCGCCGCGGATGAACCAGGTCTCGAGCCCGACCTCGGGCGCGTTGCCGAACTTGCCGGTTTCCCAGACATAGTCGCCGTGGCCGCCGATCAGATGCGGGCGGCTGTCGCGATTGGCCTGCGAGTGCACGATCAGCACGTTCTCGCCGACCTTGGCGGTCAGCGCGTTCTTGCCGGTGAGTGCGCCGACCTTGCCGTTGAACACGACGTGGGTCGGGATCAGCTTCTTCATCACCTCTTCGGTCTCGGTGAAGGCTTCGCCCGGCGAGTCGTAGGACTTGAAATTGCCCTTCTCGTCGCGCGGCACGTACATGTCCTGCTCGCCGATATAGTAGACCTTGTCGTATTTCAGCGCGTGGCCCTTGCCGTCGTTCAGTCCCTCGCGCGGCAGCACCATCACGGCACCGTTCATGCCGGAGACGACGTGCCAGGGGATCATCGGGCCGCCCGGTGCGCAGTGATAGACGAACACGCCGGTCTTGGTCGCCTTCCAGCGCAGCACGACCTGCTCGCCGGGATTGATGAGAGTCAGCTCGCCGCCGCCGAGCGCGCCGGTCGCGGAATGGAAGTCGATGTTGTGCGGCATGGTGTTGGTCGCGGGATTGACCAGCGTCAGCTCGACATAGTCACCCTCGTGCACGACCATGAGCGGGCCCGGCATCGAACCGTTGAACGTCATGGCCTGGAAGGTGGTGCCCTTGTCGTCGATGACGACCTTCTTCTCCTCGACCGTCATCCTGAACTCGACGATCTTGGGGCCCTGTGTCGTGGCCTGCTCGTGCGCGTGCACGAAGGGCGGAGCGACCAGCTCCACCTTCTGACGCGGCAGCTTGAGATCGCTGGCAGCGAAAGCCGGCGTCGCCAACATCAAGGCGGTCGCGGCGGCGCTGATCAATGCGGCTCTGCGGGTGAACATCGGAAGCATCCTTCATCTGAAATGGTTTTGATGACGGAGTGCAGTGTGCGCCTGTTACAGCAAGCGTGTTTGCGCTGCGACAAGCTTCCGCCGGATTCACCGCCGCAACAGGACTTGGGTTCTCGAATAGCGAATCGGCGATACCGGCTGACCGCGTCCGCAGGGGCGATGCCGATCCAGGCCGAGCGTCATCGCAACCGCATCGACGTCAGCGGCAATTCGTTTGCATGTTCAAGTTGGATGCGATCTCGCCCCGGCTCATGCGCGCGTGGGTGAGATCGCGAAGGAGGCTTGGCGGACGGCCGGTCAGAGCAGATTCACGGCGAGCCAGACCAATCCCCAGATCGCCAGCGCCAGCGCGACGAAGACGGCGATTGCGGCAGCCAGGGCGCGCACCACGCCGACCGGGGCAGGCGCGGCCGGCGCGGGCCGGAAGTCGTCGAAACGCGGGATATGGCCGCGGACGTCGAGCAGGGAGAGAATGAGTTCGAGTGCGAAAAGCCCCATGGCAAACGCTCCGGATGGCCGCGAATATCGCTCACCATGGCCGAGACGGGGCCCTCGCGCTTTGCGCGAGCGCAAAGTCGCTGCCGCGGATCCGGGTTATCTGAATTCATTCCGTGATTTGCCGCGATTGTCTTGCGCGGCGGACGTTTACGAATGGGTAACTCATGAGAGCTGATCTTGCGGCGATCTACGGCGAGGAACGCCTGCCACGCTACACCAGCTATCCGACCGCACCGCATTTCACGCCCGCGATCGGTCCGGACACCTATGCCCGCTGGCTGGCGGAGCTGCCAGTGGCCGCCAGCGCCTCGCTTTATCTGCACGTGCCGTTCTGCCGCGAGATGTGCTGGTATTGCGGCTGCCATACCCAGATCGTCCGCCGCGACGATCTCGTCGCCGGCTACCAGCGGATGCTGCGCAGCGAGATCGCGTTGACCGCCGAAGCCATCGGCCACCGCATCAAGGTCGAGCACATCCATTTCGGCGGCGGTACGCCGACGATCATGGCGCCGGACGCCTTTGCCGAACTGATGGCGACGATGCGCCAGGAATTCTTCGTGCTGCCGTCGGCCGAAATCGCGGTTGAGATCGATCCCCGCACGTTGACCGCAGACATGGTCGAGGCGATGCGGCTCTCGGGCGTCAACCGCGCAAGCCTCGGCGTGCAGAGCTTTGATCCCGTGGTGCAGCGGGCGATCAACCGCGTGCAGAGCTTCGAGCAGACGGCGTCCGTGGTCGAGATGCTCCGCGGCGCCGGAATCGAGGGCATCAATTTCGACCTGATCTACGGGCTGCCGCACCAGACAGTGGCCTCGTGCCTGGAGACGGTACGGCGCAGCCTCGCGCTGGCGCCCAGCCGCTTCTCGGTGTTCGGCTATGCTCACGTGCCACAGTTCAAGAAGCACCAGCGCATGATCAACGAGGCCGTCTTGCCCGACGGCCTTGCGCGCCACGACCAGGCCTGCGCCATCGCCAATGCGCTGAAGGAAGCCGGTTACGTGCAGATCGGGCTCGACCATTTCGCCCGGCCCGACGATGCCATGGCCGTGGCGTTCGAGCAGGGCACGCTGCGGCGCAACTTTCAGGGCTACACCACCGACCGGAGTGAAGTCCTGCTCGGCTTCGGCGCCAGCGCGATCGGGCACCTGCCGCAGGGCTATGTCCAGAACGAGGTGCAGATCGGCGGCTATGCGCAGAGCATCGCGGCCGGCCGCCTCGCCACCGCGAAGGGTTATGGCCTCACCGATGACGACCGGCTGCGCGCCGACATCATCGAACGCATCATGTGCGAGTTCGGTGCCGATCTCGGCGATATCTGCGCGCGCCATGGCGCGGAGGCCGGCGCCATGCTGAAAGCGGCGTCTCGTCTGAAGCCGCTGATCTCCGACGGCGTCGTGAGGCTGGACGGCGAGCGGCTCGCCGTCGCCGGGGATTCGCGCTTCCTGGTCCGCAGCGTCGCCGCCGCGTTCGATGCGCATCTGGATCCGGGCAAGCAGCTGCACAGTCGGGCGGTGTGAGGTCTCTCCTCCCGTCATTCCGGGGCGCGCGAAGCGCGAGCCCGGAATCCATCCTTCCACGTAATCCGCTGCACAATGGATTCCGGGCTCGCGCCAAGCGGCGCGCCCCGGAATGACGGCGGAGGAACTGGCACCAGCTTGCGCTTCAACAAAGAGACTTCCGCCCACGCCGCTATCGTCAATCGGAATGGAGTTGTCCATGCCTTTCCGATCCAACGATCTGGTCGACGACATCATGCAATCGGCGCCGCACACGATCCGCGTGTTTCTCGCCTTCAGGATGGCTTGCGTCGGCTGTCCGATCGCGACCTTCCACACGGTCGGTGACGCCTGCCGCGAGCATGGCATCGACCGTGAGAAGTTCCTCGCCGCGCTGAGCGAGTGCGTGCCGGCGTGAAACGGTCAGGAATCGCGCAGGTGTGCGCTGATTCCCGGATGAGGGCGCGCTTTCGCCGTAAGCGGAAGCGCGCCTCATCCCTATCTTCAGGGAAGAGGTGTCAGTTCTCACGCCGCGCCGCTGTCGGCGCTCCGCTCCGCCAGCACCACGATCTTGTGCGGCTCGCGCAGGATGATGCGCTGGCGGCCGCTCTCGACGAGGCCCTGGCTCTCCCAGCCGCTCAGGATGCGGCTGACGGTGTGCAGCGTGGTGCCGGTCATCTGCGCGATGTCCTGGCGGCTGATCGGGAAGTCGATCTCGATTCCGTGGTCGAGCTTCTTGCCGGACTGCTTGGCGAGGCGCAGCAGCGCGTGCGCGATGCGTTGCTCGACCTGCTGGGTCGACATTTCCAGGATGCGGGTGTGACTTTCCTGCAGCCGCGTGCCGACGGTCTGCAGCGTGTTGGCGGCGAGCGCCGGAAACCGCTCGACCAGGCGCGGCCAGGCCGAATTCGGCCAGATCAGCACGACGCTGTCGTCGACCGCCATCGCCGTCGCTGGATACCGCGCGGCTCCGATCGCCATTGCGAGCCCGAACGTCTCGCCGGGCGCGACATAGCGCACCACGATCTGCTCGCCGGCCGGCGTGGTCTTGGCCGCGCGGACATGGCCGTGCAGCAGCAGGAAGAAGGACTGCGCGTCCGCCCCCTGCTCGAAGATCGCGCTGTTCTTGGGATAGCGCGCCGAGCGGGCCTCACGCAGGATCTCGTCGAGAGCTTCCGGCGTCATCCCCGCAAACAGGGGCAAATGCGCAACCAGCGATGTGTCGACCTTGGCCATTCTGCCTCCTTGGCATCAGGGAGTGTGATGGCACCTGCAATCGTCAACGAGTTTGCGTTAGCGCAAAACGAGGCGGCCCGGCGGCAGTATTTTTCAAAGTAACGGTCTGAATCGATTGGAGTTGACCCCATGGCTGGCGCCCGATCCCGCAACTTTGCGGGCTGGCCGCTGTTTGCGAACAGCTTTCGCCCCTTTTTCCTGCTCGCCGCAATCCAGGCATCGCTCTCGATTCTGGCCTGGCTGCCGATGTTCTACGGCGAATTGTCGGTGAGCTCCGCGTTCGCGCCGCGCGACTGGCACATCCACGAGATGCTCTACGGCTTCCTGCCGGCTGTCATCACCGGGTTCCTGTTCACCGCCATCCCGAACTGGACCGGGCGCCTGCCGATCCAGGGCGGGCCGCTCGCGGCGTTGCTGACGGTCTGGCTTGCCGGGCGCGTCGTGGTGACGCTGTCGGCGAATACCGGCTGGGCGTTTGCGCTGGTCGTTGATGCGGCGTTCCTGGCATTGGTCGTTGCGGGCGCGACGCGTGAGATCATCGCGGGCGGCAACTGGCGCAACCTGCCCGTGGTGGGGCTGGTGCTGGTTCTGCTCACCGGCAACGTCGCCTTCCACGTCGAAACGCATTTCGAAGGCGCGGCCGACGTCAGCATCCGCGTTGGCATCGGCGTGGTCATTCTGCTGATCGGCCTGATCGGCGGCCGCATCATTCCGAGCTTCACCCGAAACTGGCTGGTCAAGTTCAATCCCGGCCGCCTGCCGGTGCCGTTCGGACGATTTGACGGCGGGGTGATCGGCTTGAGCGCGCTCGCGCTGATCGCGTGGATCGTGGCGCCGCTGAACATGATCACCGGCGTTGCGATGGCGGTGGTTGGCGTGCTGCATCTGGTTCGGCTTGCACGCTGGGCCGGCGATCGCACCACGCGCGAGCGGCTGCTGCTGATCCTGCATGTCGGTTACGTCTTCGTGCCGCTCGGCTTCATCCTGAATGCTGTAGCCGCCTTGGGCGAGCTGCCGCCAAGCGCCGGGATCCACGCCTGGATGGCAGGTGCGGCGGGAACGATGACGCTCGCGGTGATGACCCGCGCGAGCCTCGGCCATACCGGACAGGCGCTGACGGCTTCGCCTGCGATCCAGGGAATCTATGCTGCGATCGTCATCGCGGCCCTGGCCCGCGTCGGTGCCGTCGTGTCGCCCGCGTATAACGATGTGCTGCTGCACATTGCCGCCTGCGGCTGGATCATCGCCTTCCTCGGATTTGCCGTCGCGTTCGGACCGCTGCTCGCCGGCAGCGGGCGACGGGCGCTCGCCACGATGGGCGTGCCCGCTCCCGCGCGCTGAATTCAGGCGGCAGTCGCCGAGGGCTGTGTTGACGGAGGCCGCACGCCCTTGCGCCAATCGGTGATGGTGCAGCCGAAGCGGCCGCGAAACCAGCGCGCCATGGCGCTCTGCGCGGAGAAGCCGAGCTGCACCGCGATGTCGGCCAGAGGCCGGGCGGGATCCTCGATCAGCTGGACCACGAGATCGGCGCGTTGCGCGTCCAGGATGGCCGAGAAGCTTGTGCCCGATGCGGCGAGGCGCCGGTGGATGGTGCGGCGGGTGCAGGCCAGATGCTCGGCGACGCGCTCGACCGTGCAATCGCCGCTGGCGAGCAGGGTGCGTACCACCTCGTCGACCTTCGCCTCCCAGCTGGCCGGCCTGCTCTCGATCGCCTCGATCCGCTTGCGCAAGTAATTCGCGATCAAGGGATGCGCGCTCGGGATCCGGCGCTCCAGGTCGTGCGCCGACAGCAGGATCGCATCGTCATCCGCATTGAAGGTCACCCGGCAGCCGAAGAAGTCGCGGTAGCGCTTGCGGTCGTGCGGCGGCGGGTAATGCAGATGCACTTCCAGCGGCCGCCAATCGCCGCCGAACAGCGACTGGATGATGCGGTGGACGCTGCCGAGCGCCATGTCGATCGACTGCCTCGGCGCGCGCGGCTGCCGGCCGCGCAAATGCAGCGTGATGGTCACGGTCCGTTTGTCGCGCATGACGTCGAGCCGCATGCCGTCATGATGGATGTGGATGAAACGCGAGAACGCCTCGATCGCTTCGCCGACGGTCGCCTGTTCGCGCACGATCAGGCCGACCGCGCCGAAATTGGTGAGGCCGCCGCGCTCGGCGAGACGCAGGCCGAAATCCTCGGCACCGGACGCCGCCGCCGATAATTCGAGCAGGCGGCGCAGGCCGGTGACGGCGATGGGGATGTCCGGCTTGTCGAGGCAGGCCAGCGGCAGCCTGACCTTGCGCATCATCTGGTTGGGGTCGAGCCCGACCGACCGGGCGACCTCGGGGTAATAGCTCAAGCCTGCGCTGCGAATGAGGTCGGTCATGCGACCCGTTCCTGCCAGCCATTCCCGCAGATGTCCCGAAATGTAAAGTTTCTGTCTCAATCCGTCAAATCCGGGAACCGGGTGGCGCATACATAAGAGAAACCGAAGCACTGGCGTGAATGCCGTGCGCACGACGGTGGGGCGCGACGGAGCCTCCGGCCGTCTCGGGCCATTTGACCAAGACATTGCTGGATCGGGACTATGCCGGGGAACATGCTTTCCAAGGGCGAGGTTTTCGTCATCGACACTGACGCCGCCTTCCGCGAACAACTTTCCGCCGCGCTTGAGCAGAGCGCCTATGACGTGATCTGCTTTGCCGATGGCGCGTCTCTGCTCTCGGAAGCCAAGGCCCGGATGCCGGCCTGTGTGCTGCTGGAGATGCCGCCGGATCGCTCCGCTCTCGACGTGCTCAGGCGGTTGCGCGAGGAGAATTGCATGGCGCCGGTGCTGGTGACGTCGGCGAACGGCAGCATTGCCATGGCAGTCGACGCCATCAAGAGCGGCGCGACCGACTTCATCGCAAAGCCGTTCCGGACCCACGACATCGTCGGCCGGATCGATGCCGCCATCGATGAATTCGCGCAACCCGGCGCGATCCGGCAACGCTGGCTGCCGGGCTGCGAACCTCTGACCGCGCGCGAAGCCGATGTGCTCGAGCATCTTGCCGCCGGCCTCACCAACAAGGGAATCGCCCGGCGGATGCATCTGAGCGCGCGGACGGTCGAAGGTTACCGCGCCAGCATCCTGAAGAAAGCCGGCGCCAAGAACGTCACCGATCTGCTCCGGCGCATCTTCGGCCAAGGCTCGTAGACCCAGGCCTGAAGCTGCCGGGATCACCCGAGCGTTCCGCGGCCATGGTGCCGCCGCGGCGGCGCCCCATGGATACCTCAATCGAACCAGTTCCTTCCCTGCCGCGTCCAACCACGATGGCGAGGCATTTCACCGCGCGCGTCCGGCTGGCGGCGCGGCGATACGGCAGGAGGGACTTCATGCGCATCACCGCCAGATATTTGGCAACCACGGGCCTGGTCCTGGTGACCACGGCCCTCGCGTCGCCGTCATGGGCGGCCAACGTGGACGCCACGTCGGCGATCGACACGGTGACCGTCTATCCCGACGGCGCCACCATCACCCGCGTCATTTCCTTGGATCTGGCCTCCGGCGATTCGACGCTGGTCGCCAAGGATTTTCCACTCTCGCTCGATCCGTCGTCCCTCCGCGTCGAAGGCGAGGCGGGCGCCAAGCTCACCATCGGCACGATCGATGCGCGGCCGCCGAAGGCCGCGCCGCCGGTCAACCAGCCCGAGCTCGACAAGCGCCTCGAAGCGCTGAGGGATCAACGGGCCGACCTGCAGGGTGCGATCGACTCGGCCAATGCCCGGCGCAAGTTCGCGCAGCATTTTGCAGAAGCTTCGCCGGCCGGCCTCGGCGAGAAGGGCGAGGCGCGCCCGATCACCGAATGGCGCGCGGCTTTTGCCGCAATTGCCGAGGAGGTCGCGACCGCCGACAGCGCAATTCGCGATGCGACGCGAAAACAGCGCGCGCTCGACCGCCAGATCGCGGAATTGGAAGCCGAGCGCTCGGCCAAGCCGCCGAGCAAGCTGGAAGTGCGGATCGACGTCGCCTCGGCCGCTGCGACCAAGGCGACGCTGCGGGTGACCTATGCCGTGCGCAACGCACGCTGGGTGCCGCTCTACGACGCCCGGCTCGACACCGGCGCCAGGGATCGCAAGCCGCAGCTCGAACTGGTTCGTCGCGCCGAGGTGACGCAATCCACCGGCGAGGACTGGTCGAACGTGACGCTCGGCGTCTCCACGACCCGCATCAGCCGCGGCGGCAGTGCCCCGGAGCTGCATTCGCTGATCGCGCAATATCCACAAGTGCCGAAGCCGCTGGCGGCAGGTTCGGTCTCCGATCTGGCGCGACCCGCGCCAATGACGCGCCAGGCGCAATCGCCGGCCATGGCCAAGATCGCAGAGGCGGCCGAGTCGCGCGAGCGGGCGGACGAACAGCAGGCCATCGCCGAGATCGGCGACTTCCAGGCGACCTTCAGGATTCCCGGCCGCGTCAGCCTCGGCGCCGCCGAGGGCGCCAAGAGCCTCCGCATCGCTTCGGTGAACGTGCCCGCCGATCTCGCGGTGCGCGCCGCGCCGGTGCTGGATCCGACCGCGTTCCTCGAAGCCAGCTTCAAGCAGACCGACGACACGACGCTGCTGCCGGGCAAGGTCGCGATCTACCGCGACGGCACCTTCGTCGGCCGCGGCAAGATCACGGCGTCCGCCAAGGACGACATCGTGCGGCTCGGCTTCGGCGCCGACGACAAGGTCAAGATCGAGCGCGCCGTGCTCAAGCGCAACGAAGGTTCGGCCGGCCTCTTGGTCACGACGTCGAAGACCGACGAGCGTTCGTTCAAGACCACGATCCGCAACGGCCATGATTTCCCGATTCGCGTCGCGATCGAGGATCAGCTGCCGGTCAGCGAGAACGAGGACATCGTCGTCGAGTTGCTGCCCTCGAGCACCCAGCCGACCGCAACCAACATCCGCGACAAGCGCGGCGTGCTGGAATGGTCGTTCGACGCCAAGCCCGGCGAGGCCCGCGACATCAACTTCGCCTGGCGTGTCCGCTGGCCGAAGGACAAGAGCATGGTGATCGTGCCGGCGGGGTAGGAGCCTGAGGCGCGCAGCCCTCTTACCTCTCCCCGCTTGCGGGGAGAGGTCGGATCGCTCTTGCGGTCCGGGTGAGGGGGTACAGGTCCGTCGACCATCTCGCGTGTGAGAGAGGCCCCTCACCCCAACCCTCTCCCCGTAAGAACGGGGCGAGGGAGCGCAGCTTCACCGCGGCGGCAGCTCAGCTTGCCCCGCAGCCCGCATCGACTGCGGCAGCACATACGGCACGCCGTCGGCCTGATGCACGAGCGCGTCGATCTCGAAAATATCCCGGATCCTTTCGCGTGTGACGACATCGGCGCGCGGGCCGTCCGCGGCGAGCCTGCCGCCGGCCAGCACGACCAGTCGGTCGGCAAAGCGGATCGCGAGATTGAGATCGTGCAGGATCGCGATCACGGCGGTGCCGGCAGCCGCTCGGCGGCGCGCTGCTTCGACGAGGTCGATCTGGTGGCGCAGATCGAGGCTCGAGGTCGGCTCGTCTAGCAGCAGAAGCCCGGGGCCGTGCTCGGCCTCGCCGCAGGCGAGCTGCACCAGCACGCGGGCGAAATGAGCGCGCTGCTGCTCGCCGCCTGACAACGTCGGCAATTGCCGCTCGCGGAAATGCGACAGGCCGACCTCGTCCAGCGCGGCGTCGACGAGTGGGCCGGCATCACGCAAGCTGCGCTCGCCCGCGCCCATCAGCACGATCTCCTCGACGGTGAAGGGAAAGGTGACGTTGATGTGCTGGGACAGCATGGCACGGCGCGCGGCGAGCTCGCGCGGCGTGAAGCTGCCGATGTCGCGCTGCTTGAGCCGCACCTCGCCGGCGCTCGGACGGAGATCGCCGGAGAGCAGCCGTAGCAGCGTCGACTTGCCGGCGCCGTTCGGGCCGATGATGGCGACCATCTCGCCGGCCGCGACCGTCAGGCCGACGCCGTCGAGCAATGTCGCGCGGCCGGCGCGCTTGCCCAAGTGTCGTGCCTCGAGCACCGCTGTCATAGCGCTGCGAGCCCGCGCTGCCGCAGCAGGATGAAAAGAAAGACGGGTGCGCCGACGGCCGCGGTCAGGATGCCGATCGGCATCTCCGCCGGCGCCACGATGGTGCGTGCCAGCGTGTCGGCGCCGACCATCAGGATCGCGCCTGATAGCACCGAGGCCGGCAGCAGCAGGCGATGCGCCGGGCCGATGACGAGACGGAGCAGGTGTGGCACCACGATGCCGACGAAGCCGATGACGCCGCTGATCGACACCGCGACGCCGGTCATGGCCGAGACGATCACGATCGAGATCCGCTTCAGGCGCTCGACATCGACGCCGCCGTGAAAGGCATCGGCCTCGCCGAGCACCAGCAGGTCGAGACCGCGGGCGATGAAGGCGCAGGCCGCTAGTCCGGCAATGAGGACCGGCGCGAGCACGGCGGCCTTGGTCCACGTCGCGCCGCTCATCGAGCCCAGCATCCAGAACGTAATGTCGCGCAGCTGGCGATCGTCGGCGATGAAAACCAGCAGCCCGATGCCCGCATTGGCGATCGCGGTGATGGCGACGCCGGCGAGCAGGAAGATCGCGATCGAGGTGCGCCCCGAGCGACTGGAGATGCCGTAGAGGATTGCGGTGGTCGCCAGCGAGCCCGCGAAGGCCGCCAGCGGCAACAGCTCGGTCTGGAGAAAGCGCAGCGCCTCGCCGAAGCGGGAGTCGGTGAAGACGATCGCGCTTGCGGCCGCGAGCGCGCCGCCGCTGGAGACACCGACCAGGGCGGGATCGGCGAGTGGGTTGCGGAACAGCCCCTGCATGATCGCGCCGGCCGCGGCAAGCAGGCCGCCGATCATCGCAGCCGCCGCGATCCGGGGGATGCGGATCGACAACAGCACGAGCTGGTCGCGTGCCGTCATGGCCGTGCTTTCGCCGGCCAAGCCCAGCGCGGCAGGCAGCCGGGAGAGCGGGATGCCGGCGGCGCCGACCGTCAGGGCGGCGATCGCGGTGATCACCAGCACCACGAGCAGAAGGGGAATCGCGAACGATGCGGCCCGCCGTCCCGCGCGGCGTCGCGCCCTCCGTGCTTCGATGCCGACGGCCGCGCTCATTGCCGGCAATTCGCCGTCGACAGCGCCGACGTGAATGCGCCGCCCGCAGCCAGGGCCGGGTAGAGCTTGACCGAGAGATCGCGCGCCGCCGCCGCGGTGCGCGGCCCGAAGCCGAGTAGATAGAGCCCATCCATGGTGATGAAGCTTTTGTTGGCCGCGACCGGCGTCAGCGCAAAGCCGGGGTGCGTGTAGACTGCATCGGCCTGCAGCGATTCCTTGCCGCGCTCGATCGACAGCACGACATCGGGCTTTGCGGCCACGATCGCCTCGTCGCCGATGATCTTGTAGCCGTTGTAATCGTCGACCGCGTTGGCCGCGCCCGCCAGCTGGATGATCTCGTCGGCCGCGGTCTTGTGGCCCGCTACCATCGCCCGCCCGTTCTGGAGCGACATCACGAACATCACGCGCACCGGCTTCGTCACCTTGGCGCGCAGCGCGCGGAGCTGCGCAAGATCGGCGCCGACCGCGGCGCTGAGACATTCGGCACGCGCATCGACGCCCATGGCGTGGCCGACCAGCTTGATCTTCGCAATCAGGCCTTCCTCGGAGAAGGTCTCGGGCACCAGCACCAGCGGCACCTTCGCCGTCTCCAGGATGTCCATGGTCTCGCGCGGGCCCGAGCCCTGGATCGCCAGGATCAGCGTCGGGTTGAGACCGAGCACGCCCTCGGCCGAGATCTGGCGCATATAGCCGACATTGGGTTTGTCGTGCAGCGCCGCCGCCGGATAGAGGCTCGTGGTGTCGACGCCGACCAGCCGGCTTTCCAATCCCAGCGCATAGAGGATCTCGGTGATGGCGCCGCCGATCGACACCGTGCGGGCAAAATCGGCAACAGTGACGTCGCGATTGCGCGCGTCATGCACGGTGATGCCCGCGGCGTGCGCAGCAGACGCGAACGCGATTCCACCGGAGAGCAGAAGACTGGCGAGGGTGCGGCAAGATGTCATTGCAATTACTTCGTCAGGATCAGCTTGTTCTGCGAGGTCAGGCGGAGACGATAACTGTCCTCGCCATGCGCAATGATGATCTCGCGCTCGGCGGCAAACAGCTCGCGGCTGTCGATGCGGCTCCCGCGCATGGTGAGCGTTCGCGTTGTTGCAGAAGGGCTTTGTGCCGGCCCTGCCGCGCTGCCGCTGCTGTCTCCTGATGTTGCTGACATGGTCGGTGTGATACGCTTTCGAAAACTTGGAGTACCGCCCGTTTGTATAGGCGGCGCCAAGCGCATTCCAACGTTCGCAGTTTACAATCGATATAAACTGCAACCTGATGTCATTGACCGTCAGAGTGTTGCCACGTAACCATTTCTGGCAGCGGGGAACTTGCCCCGCCTCTCGAGACAATCAGCCAGCCAGTCGCTCGCGTTGCGAGCGCACGCCAGCCAGACGACATCAAAAACTAAAGTGAAGTGCAGGCTGGGGCTGATATGGCTGACGGGGCTAGGTATGCGCGCGCCGTGATTTTGGGCGCGTCGGTGGTTTCAATTGCGGCAATGACGGCGGAAGGCAGTCTCGCGCAGACCGCATCGCCGCAGAGTGAAAACGCGTCCTCCGAACGACCGAAACAGGCCAAGCGCAAGCCTGCGAAGCCGCAAGTCGCACAGCAGCCGACGCCTGACGCCCTGAATGCGCGCGCCCAGGCTGGCAGCACGGCACCCGTTCAGGTGCTCGACACGATCACGGCTGCGGCGACCAAGACGGAAGAGCGCGCCGTCGACGCGCTGGCGCCGGTCAGTGTCGTGTCGTCCGAGCAGATCGAAGCCCGCCAAGCCAGCAACATCGGCGATCTCATATACAACTTGCCCGGCGTCTGGGTTCAGAATCGCGGCGATGATCCGGCCACCTCGATCAACATCCGCGGCCTCCAGGATTTCGGCCGCGTTGCCGTCGTGGTCGACGGCGCGCGGCAGAACTACCAGCGCACCGGTCACTTCGCCAATGGTTCGTTCTTCCTCAATCCGGAATTGATCAGCGGCATCGACATCGTGCGCGGGCCGACCGCGAACATCTACGGCTCCGGTGCGATCGGCGGCGTGGCCTCGTTCCGCACCAAGGACATCGAGGACGTTGTCCGCGTGGGAGAGCGCTGGGGCGTCGACGTGAAAACCATCCTCGGCAGCAACTACGGACGCGCACTCGGATCCGCCTTTGGCGGTGTTCACGTCAATCCCAATGTCGACGTGTTCGCAGGGGGTACCTATTCGACGCAGGAGAGCTACAAGGACGGCACCGGCTTTGAGGTCGCCAACACCGGCAATCGGCTCAGCAGCGGCATCGCCAAGCTGACGGTGCGGCCGGCGGACGGCCACGAGGTCAAGCTCGGCGCCATCTTCCAGGAGGACATCTTCAGTGTAGGCCAGCCGCCCCGGCGCGCGGGCGATCCCAATTCGACCAATGCGAACGGCACAAACAATCTGAGCGGTACGTCCATCTACGCGTCCAACGTGAAGAATTACACCACGACGCTCGGTTGGAAATACGCGCAGCCGGACGATCAGTGGTTCGACTGGGATGCCAAGATCTACTGGAATCGCACCGAGAACGACCAGATCAAGACCAGGCACACCACTGCGACGCCCTCCGTTTATTGCGGCGGCGTGCCCGGCAACGCCGTCTCGGGATGCATCGGGAGCAATCGCGGATACCTGCTCGATACGATCGGCATCGATGTGCACAACACGACGCGCTTCGAAACGGGAAGCTGGCGCCACGCGGTGACTTACGGTCTGGATGCGTTCCAGGACAAGGTGTCATCTCAAGACAGGACCGGTACATCCGAGGTCACGACCCCCGGCGGTCAGCGCACAGTATCGGGCGGCTTCGTGCAGTGGAGGGCGAACTACACCTCGATGCTCGAGGTGATCGGTGCGCTCCGTTACGACAATTATCAGCTTTCCTCGGCGTCGTCGTCGTCGGGCGGCGATCGCCTCTCGCCGAAGATCACCGTTGCTCTCGTTCCGACCGCGGTGGTGACTCCCTATGCCAGCTACGCGGAAGGCTATCGGGCGCCCTCGATCACGGAGACGCTGGTGAGCGGGCCACATGCCGGCGCGACGGTCAACGACTCGTTCTTCCGTTGTCCGTCGGGCACGCCGGGACCGGGCGCGGATTCGACCTTCTGCTTCGTGCCCAATCCAAACCTGCGCCCCGAGATCGGCAAGAACAAGGAGATCGGCTTCAACGTCAAGAAGAACGATCTCTTCACGGCGGGCGACACGCTGCGCGGCAAGATCAACGTGTTCCGCAACGACATCAGCGACTTCATCGATCAGGTCGCTTACGGAAACCCGCTCGTGGTCCCGACCGGGCCGCCACCGGCACCGTCGATCACGGTGCTCCCGTTCCTGCAGTATCAGAACGTGGCGTCCGCGCTTATTCAAGGCGTCGAGGCCGAGGCGATGTATGACGCGAACCTGTGGTTCTTCGGCCTCTCCGGGACCTATCAGAGCGGAAAGAATCTCCAGACCGGCTTCGGCCTCTACAGCATTCCGCCGCAGAAGATCACGACGACGGCCGGCGTGCGTCTGCTCGACCGCACCCTCATCCTTTCGATGATGTGGACGTCGGCAATCGCCAACTACGACATCCCCAGGACCTACATGCCGGCGACGTCGTACGATCTCGTCAATCTTTACGCGCAGTATCACCCGACGCGCGATCTCACGCTCAACTTCTCGGTCGAGAACCTCTTCAACCGCTACTATCGGCCGTACGCCATTCCGGTCGGTAGCACGGGTGACACGCAAAACGACGTGAAGTGGGCGAGCGCCGGTGCCGGGCTCGTGATCAAGGGAGGTCTCAAGTACCACTTTGGCGGCACCTGAGGGAGACACCGGAGGTTCTCTCCAGGGATGCCGAGCTGATCTCGAAAGCCACGCTGATGCGTCAGCGTGGCTTTCGATCCGTCATGAAATATCCGATCGGCAATTGCCGATCTACAAGTCACAGGAGAAAAGTCGAATGTTCATCGCCATGAATCGTTTCCAGGTGAAGCCCGGCTCGGAAACCGCGTTCGAAACCGTCTGGCGGACCCGCGAGTCCTATCTCGGCAGCATGGCGGGCTTCGTCGAATTCCATCTGCTCAAGGGGCCGGTCGCCGAGGACCACACGCTGTATTCCTCGCATACCGTGTGGGTCGACAAGGCGGCCTTCGAGGCCTGGACGCGCTCGGAGGAATTCCGCCGCGCTCATGCGCGCGCCGACAACAAGACCGGCGAGAGCCTCTATCTCGGTCATCCGAAGTTTGAAGGCTTCGAGGTCATCATGACCGAGCGCAAGGCGAGCGCGGCGGCCTGATCGCGGCCGATCACGAAAGGAAGCCGGACATGCTGAGCACCGAACTCGCCGATCTCAAGGCGTACATGGCCGACAATCCCGGCGCGGTGGTCGAGGACGTTGCGCGCGAGCGCAAGGTCACCCCGCGCGCGGTGATCGAGGCGCTGCCGCCGTCCATGGTGCGCATGGGAGGCGGCGAGCATTTCGCCGCCGCCATGCAGGACATTTCGGAATGGGGCGAGGTGACGCTGATCGTGCACACCGATGACGCGATCTTCGAGTTCACGGGATCGATCCCTGCGGGCGAGGTCGGCCGCGGCTATTTCAACCTGATGCAGCCGAAGGGCCTGCACGGTCATCTCCGCCACGAGCGCTGCGCAGGAATTGCCTTCGTCGAGCGGCCCTTCATGGGCAAGGTGTCGGCCTTCGTCGCCTTCGTGAACGCCGACGGCGGCATCATGTTCAAGGTCTTCGTCGGCCGCGACGAGACGAGGGCGCTGCGGGCGGATCAGCTGGCACGGTTCCGGCAGCTTGCGGACCGGATCGCGCCCGCACTCTAGTTTGCTTCAACCTGGGGAGATCAGGATGCAGAGCAAGTCCAGGCTTCGGCATGTGATCCCAGCAATCGCGCTGGCGCTCGCGCCGGCTCCGGCCTTCGCGATCGACGCGGCGCTGTTGCCGCGCAATCTGTCGCCCCGGGGCATGTTTCTCGGTGCCGACATCGTCGTGAAGGTCGTGATGGTCGGCCTCGCCATCGCCTCGCTGGTGACATGGACGGTGTGGCTCGCCAAGACCGTCGAGCTGCGCCGCAAGGCCTCGCTCGCCGTGCAGCGGACACGTGCCCTCGAGGGCAACATGACGCTGGCCGAAGCATGCGCACGGACCGGCGACGCGCGCGATGCGGTCGCGCAGCTGATCCAGTCCTGCGCCAGGGAGGCCGAGCTCTCCGGCGGCATCGTCGATGACGGCCTGCAGGAGCGCATCGCGTTGCGGCTGGAACGGGTCGAGGCGGCGATGTCCCGGCAGATCGCGCGCGGCACCGGCGTGCTCGCGACCATCGGCGCCATCGCGCCGTTCGTCGGCCTGTTCGGCACCGTCTGGGGCATCATGAATTCGTTCATCGGCATCTCCGAGAGCCATACCACCAGTCTTGCGGTGGTCGCGCCCGGCATTGCCGAAGCGTTGCTCGCGACCGCGCTCGGTCTCGTCGCCGCGATTCCGGCGGTGGTGATCTACAATCACCTCGTCCGCGGCATCGCCAATTACCGCGCTTTGCTCGGCGACGCCTCGGCGCAGCTCATGCTGTTGGTGAGCCGCCAGCGCGACCAAGGCCATTTCCGTCTGGCCCGAGCGGCGGAGTAGGCCATGGCCGCCAGGCTCGGGACATCGAAGCTCGGCTCGCGCGGCGATGCCGGCGAGCTCGAGGTCACGCACGAGATCAACGTCACGCCGTTCATCGACGTGATGCTCGTGCTCCTGATCATCTTCATGGTGGCGGCGCCACTTGCCACCGTCGACATCGGCGTCGATCTGCCGGCAACGGCGGCCGAGCCGGCACCACGGCCCGACAAGCCGGTCTTCGTCACGGTCAAGCCGGACCTTTCGATCGCGGTCGGTGAGGATGTCGTCGCTCGCGACGTGCTCAGCACCTCGCTCGATGCCGCCACCAAGGGCCGCAAGGACGAGCGCATCTATCTGCGCGCCGACAAGGCCGTCTCCTATGGCGAGCTGATGGAAGTGATGAACACCTTGCGCAACGCCGGCTATCTCAAGGTCGCCCTTGTCGGCCTCGACGGACGCAGCTGATGGCCGCGAATGCCTTCGCCCTGCACGAGCCGCTCGGCGAGCGCGACGGCGCGCGCTGGGGCCTTTCGGCGGGCGTGATCGTGGCGCTGCATGTCGCCGCCGCGCTGCTTGCAATGAGCTGGCTCAGGACGCAACCCGAGCAGGGCGTCAGCCTGCCCGCGATCATGGTCGACATGTCGCCGGTGACATCGGCGCCGCAGTCGACGCTGGACGACGTCGCGCCGGGGCCGCTGATGCAGGAGGCGGATGCCTCGCCACCGGAGCCGGTGCAGCAGCAGGCCGTCGAGGAGACCATCGCGCCGACGCCGCCGCAGGAGAGGCCGGAGGTGGTTGCGGCGCCGGAGCAGAAGCTCGAGCCGACGCCCGCCAGGCCCGAGCCGGCGAAAATCGTGCCGGTCGAAAAGCCCGCGCAGGAGAAGCCGAAGGTGGTTCGACGTGAGGCAAAGAGGCCGTCGGACGCAATTCCGGCGCCGCGCACCAGCGCACCGCCGCGCGCCGAGCGTGAGGCGCCCATGGCATCCGCCATGAGTGCGGGTGCGACGGCCGCCGCGGTCGCATCCTTCAACCAACGCGTTCGCGCGCATCTGATGCGCTTCCATTCCTATCCGGCCGGCGGCGGCGGCCAGCGCGGCGTTGCAAGGCTCAGCTTCACCATCAGCCGCAGCGGGCAGGTGACGTCGAGCCGCCTCAGTGGTGCGTCCGGCATCGCCGCCTTCGACGCCCAGGCGATGTCCATGCTTCGCCAGGCCTCGCCGTTCCCGCCGATCCCGGATGAGATCAAGAACGGCGCGATGAGCTTCACGATTCCCGTGGCATTTACGGTGAGGTAGCCCTCGGTGTCATGCCCCGCGAAGGCGGGGCATCCAGTATTCCAGAGGCAGCGAGATTCACTGCTGCGGCGTACTGGATCGCCCGGTCAAGCCGGGCGATGACAATGAGGGTGGGGCGCTCACTTCGCCTTCAGGAAATCCGCGACCTCGAGCAGCACGAATTCGTTGTCGTCGGCCTTGTTGGGATCGCGGCTGGAGGAGAACGGCAGGTTGTTGTCGTTGCCGACGATGATGTGGGTGTCGTCGACGCGATCGACGTTCTCGATGGTGAAGAACGGGAAGGTGTAGACGCCCTCGTTGAGCGGCTTCTTCGCCTTCTTGTCGGGATCCCTGATCTTCATCAGGTCGATATAGCCGATTTTGCGCACGGGCTTGCCGACATTGGCGTCGGTCAGCTCGATCTTGTAGACACGCTTGAACTTGGCGAGGTCGGGGAAGCAGTTCTCGCCGCGCTGGCCTTGCGGGCAGGCCTTGTCGGCCGTGCCTTCGCCGTTGTCGCGCTCGATGACGAGGCCGGAGGCCTGGTCGATCATGTTGAAGTCGCCGATGGCGTTGCCGTTCTGCTCGAACACATATTGCCAATAGCGGCCGGTGAATTTCTCCGCGGCGACGTCGAATTCGAGGATGCGGGAGGCTTCCTTGCCGTCGACCTTCTCCCAATCCTTCTTCTCGGCATCCCACAGCGGTCCCTCGAGCAGGCCGTAGAGGAACTTGCCGTCCTTCGACGCGGCGAAGCCCTCGTAGCCCTTGGAACGGCGGAGATTGACGTTGGTGTAGGTCGCGCCCGGCGCGGCCGGCGTTCCCACCGCCCAATTGTCGGGCGAGCGCACCGGCTTGCCGTCGGCCACCGTGTCGAACACGCCGAGGATTTTGCCGGATTTGTCCGCCTTCAGGATATAGGGGCCGAATTCGTCGCCGATCCAGAAGGTGTCGCCGACGATCTGGAAGCCTTCGGTGTCGAAATCGGAGCCGGTGAGATAGCGCTTCTGGGTGTCCTCATGCACGATGCGGAACGGCACGCGTCTGTCGGGATCGTGCAGGAAGATGGTCTCCAGCCGCTCGATCTTGCCGCTGGCCCAATCCATCTTGTAGCGGTTGAGGTACAGCATCGAATCCGGCGAGTTCGCGCGCGCGCCCATGCCGTTGTCGGTGAGGACCCAGAACGTGCCGTCGGGCATGGTCTTGATGCCGGAATGGCCCTGCAGAGGCTGGCCCTTGAACGGCAGCGACACGCCGGTCGGACGTTCAAAGGACTTGCCCATGACGGTGCCGGGCGCGTCGACCCGCTTGCCGGTGGTATATTTGCCTGCCGCCTTGAGATCGGCGGGGGCATCGGCCGGCGCCTCGATGAACGTTTCAGCCGGCATCACCACGTGGCCGGCAAGCTTGGCGGGGAATTCGCCCTCGCTCTGCGCGAGCGCGGTGCTCGCGGTGAGAATGATCGTGGCGACGGTGCAAAGAAAAGTCGCGCGCATGTGCGTCTCCTGTTGGCGGACGCAACGCTTATGCGGATCGCATGTTGCAGGATTGTGAAGCCGGGCCAAAGGCCGCAGCTTCGTCTACTCCTTTACCGCCCCCGTCAGCGATGACACGTAATAATCCACGAACAGCGAGTAGAAGATCGCGACCGGCAGCGAGCCGAGCAGCGATCCCGCCATCAGCGCACCCCATTGATAGACGTCGCCGGTGACGAGCTCGGTCAGGATCGCGACCGGCACCGTCTTGTTGGCGCCGCTCTGGATGAAGGCGAGCGCGTAGATGAACTCGTTCCAGGACAGCGTGAAGGAGAAGATGCCGGCCGAGATCAGCCCGGGTACCGCGAGCGGCAGCGTGATCCGGCGCAGGATCTGCAGCCGCGTCGCGCCGTCGACCAGCGCGCATTCCTCGAGCTCGTAAGGAATCGACTTGAAATAGCCGATCAGGAGCCAGGTGCAGAACGGCACCAGGAAGGTCGGATAGACCAGGATCAGGGCCAGCGGCGAGTCGAACAGGCCGAACTGCACCACGACGGTCGCGAGCGGAATGAACAGGATCGATGGCGGCACCAGATAGGCGAGATAAATGCCGAGGCCAACATAGGGACTGCCGCGGAAGCGCAGGCGCTCGATCGCATAGGCCGCTAGCGTAGACGCGATCAGCGACAGCGTGGTCGAGCCGATCGCGACCAGCATCGTCGTCTTCAACCATTGCGGATAGGCGGTGTTGAACAACAGATGCTTGATGTGCGCCAGCGTCGGCGAGGAGATCCAGAACGGGTTGTTGTCCCGGTAGTTCATGAGTTCCGCGTTCGGCTTGAACGAGGTGATCGCCATCCAGTAGAACGGAAACAGCAGGATCAGCACGAAGCAGCCGAGCGGCAGGTAGATCATCATCAGCCGCCGCAGCCCGGAATCCCAGGCCATGGTGTCGGGTGGGGCCTTTGCGTCGGCGACAGTCGGTTGTGCGACGGTGTCAGTCATTGGCCTCTCCCTGCTGCCATTTGCGGCGCGCCAGGCCGAAATAGGAGAACAGCGTCGCGAACACCAGGAACGGGATCATCGACACCGCGATCGCCGCGCCTTCGCCGAGCTCGCCGCCGGCGATGCCGCGCTGGAACGCCAGTGTCGCCAAGAGGTGGGTCGAGTTCACCGGGCCGCCGCGGGTGATGGCGTAGACCAGCTGGAAGTCGGTGAATGTGAAGATGATCGAGAACGTCATGACGATGGCGAGGATCGGCATCATCATCGGGAAGGTGATGTAGCGGAAGCGCTGCCAGGCGCTGGCCCCGTCGAGCATTGCGGCCTCGTAGAGCGAGGGCGAGATGGTCTGCAGGCCCGCCAGCAGCGAGATCGCGACGAAGGGAATGCCGCGCCAGATGTTGGCGGCGATCAGCGAGAAGCGCGCCGGCCAGGGCGAGCCGAGGAAGTCGATATTGCTCGACTTCCAGTGCAGAACGTCGACCAGGAGATACGAGATGATCGAGAACTGCGGATCGTAGATCCACCAGAACGCCAGCGCCGAGAGCACCGTCGGGACGATCCAGGGCAGCAGCACGATGGCGCGCAGTAGGCTCTTGAACGGGAAATGGTTGTTAAGCAGCAGGGCGAGCCAGAAGCCGAGCGCGAATTTCCCGACGGTCGCCACCCCCGTGTAGAACACGCTGTAGAATACCGCGTTCCACCACAAGGGATCGGTCAGCAGGTACTGGAAATTCTCGAGCCCGACGAAGATGCCGCGCCGGCCGATCGTGGTGTCGGTGAAGGCGAGCCAGACGCCGAGCCCGAGCGGATAGGTCAGGAACACGGTGAGCAGCCCGAGCGCGGGCGCAAGGCACATCGCGATCAGGAACGGCTTGTAGTCGAACAGCCGCACGATCCAGTTCGGCTGCCGTTGTGCCAGTGCGGCGGAGGAGAGGGTGGTCACGGACATTAGTGTGTTGTCCTGTTCTTGAAATTCAACACGCCGTCATTGCGAGCGAAGCGAAGCAATCCAGTGTGCTTCCGCGGTGAAAGTCTGGATTGCTTCGTCGCAAGGGCTCCTCGCAATGACGGCCTATCGGCCGTCACTTCTGCCGTCGGAAGTAGCGCTTGCAGCGCTGCTCGGCTTCGGCGGCCGCGGCTTCCGGCGTGGCAGCGCCGGTGGCGACGGACGCGCACATCTGAATCAGCACGTAATCGGCGCTGACCGCGCCGGTCGCCGTCGAGATCGGCCCCTTGTAGCCGTCATAGTAGGTGCTGTTCATCGTGTTCTTGAACAGGCTCACCTTCGGATCCTGCGACCACACGGCAGCCTCGGCATAGGCAGCCAGCGGCTGGGACCAGTAGCCGGAATTGGCATTGAGCCACGGCTCGTATTGGTCCCTCTCCAGCATGTATTGCAGGAAGGCCTTGGCGGCGTTGGGGTACGGGCTGTGCTTGAACACCATGGCGTTCAATGTCAGGCCCGCCATCGGCGAGACCTTGGCCAGGCCCTTCGGCAGCAGCTGATGCTCGCTGTCCTCGGCGATGGCCTTGGTGGCCGGATCGTTCTTCAGCGAGAAGTACAGCGAGACGCCGTTGGCCGTCAGCGCGATCTCCTGCGAGGAATACGCCCGGTTGTTGCTGACGTCGTTCCAGGACGGCGTGCCGGCGATGAAGGTCGGATAAAGCTCCTTGACCCAGTTGAGCGCGGCGATCGTCTCCTTGCTGTTGATGGTGACGTTGCCCTCCTCGTCGAGCAGGGAGGCGTTGTGCGACCACAGCGCCCAGTTGGCGAAGCCGTTGCCGTCGCCCTTGGCGTTGCCGAGCGCGAAGCCGGCCGGCTTGCCGGCCTTGTGCAGCTTGCGGCAGAGGTCGACCACGCCGGCATGGTCTTCCGGAACCTTGTCGAAGCCGACCGATTGCAGGACCGACTTGCGGTAGATCAGGGGACCCGCGGTGGCGCCGAACGGCAGTCCGATCCAGGATACGCTCTTGTTCTTCTTGCCGTAGCGTTGCGCCAGCGGCAGCCAGCCGCCATACTTCTTGCCGAGATAGTCGGCGACGTCGGTGAGCTCGATCAGCTTGTCGATGTAGATATGGGGCGCGTCGGAGAAGCCGATGATGATGTCGGGGCCGGCGCCGGAATTCGAGGTCACCGCGGTCTGCTGGTTGATGTCTTCCCAGCCGACGAAGTCGACCTTGACCTCGACCCCGGTGTCCTTGGTGAACTTTGCGGCATTGGCGCGGAACACGTCCTCGTCCGCCTGGACGAAACGCACCGGGCGCAGCATGCGCAAGGACGCGCCCTTTTCGATGTCGAGCTTGGGTGCCGGGACGTCGGCAGCCTTGATATTCGATGTTTGCGCTGCAGCACCGGTGGCCGCGAGCGTTGCAGCGGACAGGCCCAGCACCAAGGCATCACGACGTGTGATGTCGTTCCTCATCAGTTCCTCCCTATGATGTCTCCCTTCCCGGCGTTGATCGCCGGTGAAGGGCCGTTTCGGTCGTGGGCGCTGATGCGCCGGCCGCCTAGCTGTTCGGTCCGCGATCCATGCTGACGGGCTGCCAGCGGCGGAGCGCGGTGTTCTGCAGCACCGACGGATTGACACAGCTTACCGGCCACATGCCCTGAAGCACCAGTGACAATTCGTAGCCCACCCGCCGCTTGCGCGCCTCGTCGAACCGTGCCGAGGCCGAGGCGACATGGGCGGTCAAGGTCACGTTCTCCATGCCGAGCAGGGGATTGTTGTGCGAGGGCGGCTCCTTTTCCAGCACGTCGAGGGCGGCGTGTGCGATCCAGCCCTCCTGCAGCGCCTTGATCAGGCTCTCCTCGTCCACGGTGGCGCCGCGGCCGGTGTTGATGAAGATCGAGCCTTTCTTCATCTGCCGGAAGTGCTTCTCGGTCAGCATGTGGTGCACCTCGGGCCGTGCAGGGGCATGCATCGAGACGAAGTCGGATTGCGACAGCACCTCGTTCAGCGTCGCCGGGATGACGCCGTGGTCGTACATCAGCGTTTCCTGGATGAAGGGATCGTAGGCCATCATGCGCAGGCCGAAGGGCGCTGCGCGTTTCGCAACCGCACGCGCGACGCGGCCGAACGAGACGAAGCCGAGCGTCTGGCCCATCAGCCTCGGGATCTTGAGCAGCGCCGGCCGGCCCTCGGCCCAGCGGCCGTCGCGCACCATGCGGTCCTGCTCGACCAGGCGGCGGAAGCCCGCGAGCAGCAGCATCATGGCGTGGTCGGCGACCTCCTCGATGAACGTGTCGGGGATGTTGGTGACCGGAATGCCGCGGGCAGTGGCGGCCTTGACGTCGACACTGTCGACGCCGACCGAGCCGAGCGTGATGACCTTGCAGCTCTCGAGTGCGTCGATGATCGACTTGGTGATCGGGATGCCTTTGGCGTAGATCGCGTCGGCATTTTTCGCGGCGGCGATGAACCCGGCCTCGTCGGCCGGCGCCTCGATGATCTCGGCATCGATCGGATCGAGCGCCTCGCGCTCATAGGAATAATCGCTGCCCGCGACCGTGAAGCTCGCACCCTTCGGCGTCACCACCCTGTATTTCGGCATTCTCTGCTCCCGATTGGTTTCTTGTCGTGGCCCGCCTTCGTGACGAGCCTTTGCGTCTTTTACGCGAAATCGGGGCGGGCGCGTACAATTCATGGTTGTCGCGAGCGAGGTATCTTTCCGCTTTTCCGAGCAAGGTCGGGGCTTTTACGGAGGTACGTAAGTAACTTGCTAAGGGCTCCGCCACTAAACCTTGATTCGAATTTGATCGATCTCGTCGTGCGCCCTTACCATTATTGCCGGAGCTAACCCGTGAAGTTGAGCAATCTGAAGATCGCGCCGAAGCTTGGCATTCTCGTCGGCGTCACGCTGTTCGGCCTCTGCATCTCCGGAGTTCTCGCCGGCTACCTGATGAAGCGCGAGATGGTGAATGCGCGCATCGACCAGGCCAAGGCGATCGTCGAGCTGGCGCGCAACTATGCCGCCGCGTTGAAGAAGCGCGTCGATGCCGGCGAGATGACGAAGGACGCCGCGATGGCCGAGCTTCGCCGCTACGGCAACGCGATGACCTACGACAAGGGTGCCGGCTACCTGTTCGGCACGTCCTATGACGGTCTCACCCAGCTTGCGCCCGATCCGAAGGTGATCGGCACCAACCGAATGGACGTCGTGACCAACGGCCGCAAGCTGTCGCTGGAATTGATGAACGGCGTCAAGGCCAACGGCGAGATTCTGCTTCACTATGAATATATGAAGCCCGGCCAGGAAACCCCGATCCGCAAGATCGGTTATGCCGTCGCGGTGCCCGGCTTCGACATGTATCTCGGCACCGGCGCCTATCTCGACGACATCGACGCCAAGATGGGCCCGGTCTACTGGCTGCTCGGACTGGCGGTGCTCGGCATCGTCATCGTTGCCGGCAGCGTCGCCTGGCTGATCGGCCGCAGCATCAGTGCTCCGCTCGCCCGGCTCGGCACCCGCATGAAGGATCTCGCCGACGGCAAGCTCGAGGGTGATATCCCCGGCGTCGGCCGCGGCGACGAGGTCGGCGCGATGGCGGCGACCGTCCAGATCTTCAAGGACAACGCGGTCCGCATCCGCGACCTCGAGAGGACCGAGGCGGACGCCAAGGAACGCGCCGCGGCGGAACGCCGCAGCGCCATGGAGGAGATCGCCGACGACTTCGAGCGCAGCGTCAACGGCATCGTCCGCTCGGTCTCTTCGGCCGCAGCCGGCATGCAGACCACGGCGCAATCGATGACCGCGACCGCCAGCGACGCCTCTTCGCGCGCGGCGACCGTCGGTGCCGCCTCGCAGAAGGCGTCCGGCAATGTCGGCACCGTTGCCGCCGCCGCCGAAGAGCTGTCGAGCTCGGTTGCGGAAATCTCCCGCCAGGTCACGCGCTCGACTGAAGTTGCGAGCCGTGCCGTCACCGATGCCGAGCGCACCAACGCCACGGTGCAGGAGCTCTCCACCGGAGCCGAGAAGATCGGCGAGGTGGTCAAGCTCATTCACTCGATCGCGGCGCAGACCAATTTGCTCGCGCTCAACGCCACCATCGAGGCGGCGCGGGCCGGCGAGTCCGGCCGCGGCTTCGCCGTGGTCGCCTCCGAGGTCAAGGCGCTCGCCAACCAGACCGCGAAAGCGACCGAAGAGATCTCCGCCCAGGTCGCGGCGATGCAGACCTCGACCGGCGACGCGGTGGCGGCCATCTCCGGCATCACCCAGACGATCGCCGAGATGAGCGAGATCACCGCCGGCATTTCCGCATCGATCGAGCAGCAGGGCGAAGCGACGCGCGAGATCGCGCGCAACATCCAGTCGGTCGCGGCCGGATCGAGCGAGATCAACGCCCATATCGGCAGCGTCACCTCGGCCGCGGAAGCGACCGGTAGCGCGGCCACCGACGTGCTCAGCAATGCCCGCGAGCTGGACAATCAGTCCGGCGCGCTGCGCAATGCCGTGGATGGCTTCCTCGCCAAGGTCCGCGCGGCGTAAGTGCGCTGTATTCGTAGGGTGGGCAAAGACGCGAAGCGTCGTGCCCACCATTTCTCTTGATTCGCGACGGTTGGTGGGCACGCTACGCTTTGCCCACCCTACGACACCGCGCTACTGCTTCTCGATCTTCGCGTTGGTGATCAGCTTCTCCCACAGCACCAGCTGCTCGTTCACGAAGGTGCCGAGCTGCTCCGGCGTGCCGGAGAAGGCGTCCATGCCGAGCGTGGCGAGCTTGGCCTTGACCTCCGGATTCTCGATGATCTTGCGGATCTCGGTGTTGAGCCGCGTCACGATCTCCTTCGGCATGCCGGCGGGGCCGAAATAGCCCTGCCAGGACGAGATGTCGAAGTCCGGCACGCCGGCCTCCTGCATCGAGGGCAGATGCGGCACCAGCGGCGAGCGGTCCTTGGTGGTGACCGCGAGCGCGCGCAGGGCGTTGCCGTTGACGTGGGGCAGGCCGGTCAGGATGTCGACGAACATCATCGAGACGCGGCCGCCCATGACGTCGTTGAGCGCCGGCGGCGAGCTCTTGTAGGGCACGTGCAAGAGGTCGAGCCCGGCATTGTGCGCGAAGGTCGCGCCCGACACGATCGCCGAGGACGAGCCGGAGGCGTAGCTCAGCTTGCCCGGATTGGCCTTGCCGTAGGCCACCAGCTCTCCGACCGTCTTGGCCGGCACATCGGGATTGATGACCAGCATGAAGGGCAGGTCGCCGGTGCGCGCGATCGGGGTGAAATCCTTGACCGGATCGTAAGTGAGGCTCTTGAGCAGATAGGGATTGGCCGAATGCGTGGTGTTGGTCGTCACCAGCAGCGTGTAGCCGTCGGGAGCGGCCTTCGCGACATAGGTCGCGGCCAGCATGCCGTTGGCCCCCGCCTTGTTCTCGATCACGATGGGAACGCCGAGCGCCTGCGACAGATGCTGCGAGATCAGCCGCGTCGTGGTGTCGGTGCCGCTGCCGGCCGCGAACGGCAGCACCAGCGTGATGTTGCGGCTGGGATAGGTGTCGGCGTGAGCGGTGGATGCTGCCGTGAGGCACAGCGCGGCCGCGGCGACGGTCCGCAGGTTTCGGATCAGCCCTGAAATCATGTCTGGTCGTTCCCTCTTTTTGGTTGGCGGGGAACCTAGCTTGTCCAAAGGGGAATCGGAAGATGGCTATAGGTCGTGACCGCGTCCGTCGCGCGGAATTACTTCATCGCCGAGCCCCGGCGCGATGCAAGCACGACGCCGGCGAGCACCAGGGCGTAACCGATCAGGTGGAACGGCTGGAGCTTCTCACCCAGCAGCAGGATCGCCAGCGCCGAGCCGAACACCGGCACCAGATGGAAGAACGGCGCCGCACGGTTCGGCCCGATCAGCGCCACGCCGCGGTTGAAGAAGAGATAGGCGAGGGTGGAGGGAAAGATCAGGATGTAGCCCAGCGTCGCCAGCGTGATCGCGTCGAATTGCAGCACGCTGCCGCTTGCCGCCTCCCCAGATCGCGGTCGGCAGCAGCATCGTCGCGCCGCAGCAGGTGGTGAAGGACAGGAACGAGAGCTGGTGGATCTTCGGCCGGCGCGGGATGAAAGCCGAGTAGAGCCCGAACGCCACCAGCGAGGAGGCGAACATGATGTCGCCCCTGTTGAAGCTGATGCTTGCCAGCGCCGCGAGATCGCCGCGCAGGATGATGATCAGCACGCCGAGCAGCGAGATCGCAATGCCGCCGAGCTGCGCGCCGGTGAGCCGCACGCCGAACAGCACCAGCGACCACAGCGCCACGAACAGCGGACCCGCCGACTGGATCAACAGCGCGTTCAGCGCCTCGGTGTATTGCAGCGCCCAGTACGAGATCGCGTTGTTGAAGGCGAAGCCGACTAGCGACAGGAACAGCATCAGCGGCAGGCTCTTGCGCAAGGCAGGCCAATCGCGCTTCAGATGCGGCCAGGCGAACGGCAACAGGATCAGGAACACGCCGAACCAGCGGATGGTGGTGATCGTCAGCGGCGGAACATGCGCCCCGACATGGCGCGCGAGCACGATGTTGCCGGCCCAGAACAGCGAGCTCAGGCTGAGCAGCAGATAAGGCTGGTTGTTGAGCCAGCTGGCCGGATTGGCGGCCGGTGGCGCGGGCGAAGCAATTGTCATGGGCGTTTTGTGCAAGCTTGCGCCGGATCGGCGTCGTGGCACAAGTCACAGCGCCGCAATGCTACAATGCAGCCGAGCCTTAAGGAGGTGCCATTGGCGGTCAATATGTTGAACATCGAGGGCCTGGAGCGGCTCGATCCGAATGCGCCGGTGGTGATGCTGAACCTGATGCGCTTCCACGCGCGCTCGCGCGACGGCAACGGGTCGGGCTGGGACGCATATTTGCGCTACAGCGCGATCGCGGTGCCGATGATCAAGGCGCGCGGCGGCACGCTGCTCTGGACCGGTGAAGCCAAGGCGGTCGCGCTTGGTCCTCACGCGGGCAACGATTGGGACTTTGTCGCGCTGGTCCATTACCCGTCCGTCTCGACCTTTCTCGACATGATGACCTCGGAAGCCTACGAGCGCGAAGCCGATCCGCATCGCGTCAACGGCTGCGCCGGGCACGTGATCATCGCGACGAGCGAGGCCTACAGCAAGTTCAGGACGAAGTAGCGGGGCACCCTTGTGGCACCTGTGCTTGAATGAATGCAGCCCCTACGTCGTCTGCTTCCTTGACGCCGCGAACACGCCCGACAGCACCAATGCAAAGCCGATGAAGTGGAACGCCTGCGGGTGCTCGCCCAGAAACACCATCGCCATGATCGAGCCGAACACCGGCACGACGTGGAAGAACGGCGCGGTGCGGTTGGCGCCGATCAGGCGCACGCCGCGATTGAAGCAGAGATAGGCGAGCGCCGAGGGGAAGACGGCGACGTAGAATAGGGTCAGGAGATTCGGCCCGGTGAGCTTCATCACCGGGCGTGCCGACAGTTCCCAGATCTCCAGCGGAATGAGACAGGCGGCGCCGCAGCCGAAGGTGAAGGCGAGGAACGAGAGGCCGTGCATCGGCGGCCGCTTCAATGACAGCACCGAATAGAGCGCGAAGATCAGGAGCGCGAGCAGGAAGATCAGGTCGCCCTTGTTGAAGTCGATGCTCGACAGCGTGGTGAAATCGCCGTGGAGCAGGATGGTCAGCACGCCGCACATCGACAGCAGAACGCCGAAGGCTTGAGCCGCGGTAAGACGGATGCCGAGGATGACCAGCGACCACAGCGCCACCAGCAGCGGCGCGGCCGATTGCAGCAGCAGCGTATTAAGCGCCTGGGTATGCTCCAGCGCCCAATATTGCAGCGTGTTGAAGGCGCCGATGCCGGTGATCGAGAGCGTGATCATCAGGCCGAGCTTGCCGCGGATCGCCGGCCAGTCCTGCACGAGGTGCTTCCAGGCGAACGGCAGCACCAGCAGGAAGGCGAAGAACCAGCGCAGGAACGACAGCGTGACCGGCGGAATGTGGCCGGCGGCGAGCCGCCCGACGATGGCGTTGCCGGCCCAGCACAGCGCGGTGATGCTGAGCAGCAGGTAAGGCTGGTTGGCGATCCAGCTGTGGCCGGATGTTTCCGCATGCGTGGTGTGGCCGGTGGCGGACATTGTGATGGTTGGGCCCCGCGTCGAGTACGCCGAGCCCTCCGGCCCGGCGAGGTCCGGGCCGGCTGATCCACCCGGCAGGTCCAAAGACACGGAAAACGAGGTTGCAGCAACGGGGGGCGGACGCATCGCGACCATGCCAGCGGCGAAGGCGGCCTCTCACGCTTTGGTCGAAGCCGCCTACGCCGGCCCGCAAGGGTCGGGATTTTCCGCGGATATCAAGGGCTTGGACCGGGCTTTGGACCCCGAAAAAGCCCCGTTCTTGCTTGCCTAGAGGGGCTGCTTCCTTTATCCGGTTGGCTGCCTTGCGTGCGGGCGGCTCCGGCCGCCGATTGGGCTGGGCGCAGGCATGATCCCGGAAGAGTGGGCACCGGTTTTCCGCGAGGATCATGCCTTCTAGAGACAGATTGAACAGGATTACCCGCGAATGGCCAATGTTGTCGTCGTCGGCGCCCAATGGGGCGACGAAGGGAAGGGCAAGATCGTCGACTGGTTGTCGGAGCAGGCGGATATCGTCGTCCGCTTCCAGGGCGGCCATAATGCCGGCCACACGCTGGTGATCAACGGCAAGACCTACAAGCTCGCGCTCCTGCCCTCCGGCGTGCTGCGCGAGGGCAAGCTGTCGGTGATCGGCAACGGCGTGGTGTTCGACCCCGCCGCCTTCCTCGACGAGGTCGCCAGGCTCAGGTCGCAGGGGGTCGATGTCAGCCCCGACAATCTGCGTGTCGCGGAAAACGTCACGTTGATCCTGCCGCTGCACCGCGAGCTCGACGCGCATCGCGAATCCGCCAGCGCCGCGACCGCGATCGGCACCACGCGCCGCGGCATCGGCCCGGCCTATGAAGACAAGGTCGGCCGCCGCGCCATCCGCCTGATGGATCTCGCCGATCATCAGACGCTGCCGCACAAGATCGACCGCCTTCTGGCGCACCACAACGCGCTGCGCCGCGGCCTCAACCTGCCGGAATTCGACAGCGCCGTGATCCTGAAGGAGCTGATGGCGATGGCGCCGCAGCTGCTGCCCTATGCCGAGACGGTCTGGCGGCTGCTCGATATCGAGCGGCGCGCCGGCAAGCGCATGCTGTTCGAGGGCGCGCAAGGCGCGCTGCTCGACGTCGACCACGGCACCTATCCCTACGTCACCTCGTCCAACACGGTGGCGGCCCAGGCCGCGACCGGCGCTGGCCTCGGACCGGGCGCGGTCGGCTACGTGCTCGGCCTGTGCAAGGCCTACACGACCCGCGTCGGCCAGGGCCCGTTCCCGACCGAACAGGACAACGAGATCGGCCGCAAGATCGGCGAGCGCGGCCGCGAGTTCGGCACCAATACCGGCCGCCCGCGCCGCTGCGGCTGGTTCGACGCCGTGCTGGTCCGCCAGGCGGTCCGGACCTGCGGCATCAATGGCCTCGCGCTGACCAAGCTCGACATCCTCGACGGCTTCGATTCGATCGAGGTCTGCACCGGTTACAAGCTCGACGGCAAGGAGATCGACCATTTCCCGGCCGGCGAGGGCGCGCAGGCCCGCGTCGAGCCGATCTACGAGACCATCGAGGGCTGGAAGGAGCCGACCGCCAATGCGCGGTCCTGGGCCGACCTGCCGGCGCAGGCCATCAAATATGTCCGGCGGATCGAGGAATTGGTGGGATGTCCGGTTGCGCTGCTTTCCACCAGCCCGGAACGCGAAGATACTATCCTGGTGCAAAATCCGTTTGAGGCTTAACGATATCTTACCGGGACGCGCGTATAGTTGAGTAGAAATGGCTGATTACTACCCGCTGATCGCCCGCGCTATTGCCGCCCTGGACCCCAACGCTCCCGGCGAAAGCCGTCGCGCGCTCTATGAGCGGGCGCGCACGGCCCTGATCGCGCAGCTGCGCAGCGTGCAGCCGCCGCTCTCCGAATCCGAGATCACCCGCGAACGGCTGTCGCTGGAGGAGGCCGTCCGCAAGGTCGAATCGGAGGCCGCCCAGCGTGCCCGCGAGGCCTCGCGTCCCGGTGGCGGCGCCCGTAGCGGCGGCAGTGGCGATGCCTTCCGCCGCGCCAGCACCCGTGCCACCGAGGGCAACCCGGCTGCGGCGCCGCCGCGCACGCGTCCGGCCCCGACGCCGCCGCGCGCCGACCGCCCGTCCTTCAACGTCGACGAGCAGGGCGAGGCACCGCGTCCGCCGCGCGCGCCCCGTTTCGACGCCCCGCGCCCGTCGGGTCCTCCCCCCGCGCCGCCCGAGCCGCCGGCCGGGCGCGATCGCCAGGGTGCGCGCCGTCCGCCCGATGTGGGACCGCCGCCGCCGCTGCCGTCCTCGCCCGGCGTGCGCGGCTTCCGCGACATCACGGCCGATGCCAATGATCTCGGCGGTGCCGCCGCGCAGGCCAGCCGCGCCGCGCGCCGCACCTACGCCAACGTGCCCTCGCCCTCGCCGGAATTCGACCGGCTGGAGCCGAGCCTGGAAAACCGCACCGGCGAATCCGAGGCGCCCTATTCCTACGACGAGTCGATCGAGGAGGCCGAGCGCTACACGCCGCAGCCGCCGTCGCCGCGTGCGCGCATTGCCCCCGACCGCGACGTCAAGAAGCGCGCCCGCACCCGCTCCGCCTTTCCGTTCAAGAGCGCGATTGCCGTCGGCATCGTGCTCATCCTGGTCGGCGCCGGCATCCTCTGGGGCAAGCAGCTGGTCCAGATCGTCAACGGCTTTCTCAAGCCGTCCGCGACGCAAGTGGCTGATACGCCGACCCCGGCGCAGCCGCAGAGCAAGCCCAAGATTCCCGATCGCGTTGGTCAGCCCTCGGCCAGCGACCAGCCGGTCGCGCCGGTGGCGCAGAAGGTCGTGCTCTATGACGAGGATCCGTCCGACCCGAAGGGCAAGCAATATGTCGGCTCGGTGGTGTGGCGGCTCGAGCCGATCAAGGCCTCGGGCAACCAGAAGGCCGACCTCGCCGTGCGCGCCGACATCGAGATCCCCGACCGCAAGTTCAAGATGACGATGTCGTTCCGCCGCAACACCGACTCCTCGCTGCCGGCGAGCCACACCGCGGAATTGACCTTCATCCTGCCGCAGGATTTCCCCGGCGGCAGCGTCTCCAACGTGCCGGGCATCTTAATGAAGTCGAACGAGCAGGCCCGCGGCACGCCGCTGGCAGGCCTCGCGGTCAAGGTCACCGACGGCTTCTTCCTGGTCGGCCTCTCCAATGTCGACGCCGACCGCGCCCGCAACGTCCAGCTCCTGAAGGAGCGCTCCTGGTTCGACGTGCCGCTGGTCTACGCCAACCAGCGCCGCGCCATCATCGCCATCGAGAAGGGCGCCCCCGGCGAGCGCGCCTTCAACGACGCCTTCGCGCAGTGGGGCGATTGAGCCCTTCTGTCATTCCGGGGCGCGCGTAGCGCGAGCCCGGAATCCATTTCACCGTGTCACTGCCGCCCGATGGATTCCGGGCTCGGTGCTGCGCACCGCCCCGGAATGACATCTTGGATGGAACGACTACTGCGCCGCGGCTTCCCGCTTGCGCGATGCCGCCGCGGCGGCGTGCTCGCGGTCCATCACGGCGCGGCAGCCGGGGCTGACATGGGCCTTGTTCCGCACCATGCAGGCGGTGATGCGCGGGATGTCGGGAATCTCGCTGGAGCACAGCCGCATCGCGTCACCCGAGCACATCTGCTGGGCTTCTTGCGAGAAGGCGAGACTGGGTGATGTCTGGAGTACGAAGGTAGTGGCGAAGGCGAAGAGAGAGGTGATGGTCTGATAGCGCGTCATGAAGGTTGCGTCCCCGAGTTCCGTGGGTTGAGCCACTTGGTTTTGGGGCGCCGCACGCGGCTTGATCTGCCGCATGTCACAGCCTTCACGCCGGGAGCTTCAATCCCGCATGTGGTCGCTCGATTTCGTGATGCTCGAATCGAAAGTGCTGCGCCGCCCGAGCGAAGTATGCGCCATTGTCACGCACCCGCAATGGCCGACACAAAGGAATTCGCAATTGTTGCACGCCAGTCACGTCGTGCGCGATCAGATCAGCCAGCCTACGACGCCCGCGCCTGTTCCGCATCGCTCGCGCCGAGCGAAGCGGCGTGTTCCTCGACGGCGGTGACGCCCTTGGGCGTCAGCTCGAACAGATCGCCGTCCTTCATCACGTAGCCGTCGGCGATCAATTGCCCCATCTTGCCCTGCCGGTCGTCGGCGAAGGCGACGGACTGGCTGATGTCCCGCAGGATCGAGAGCTCTTCGTCGTGCAACATGGCTTCACGCTCCATTCGCGGGGATGGGTTCGTCCTCACATGCCGTGGCTCTGAAACACCTTGCTGCAGGGCTTCGACAGCTTGGCCCGGTTGGCTTGCAGGCAGCTCTGCACCGCGCCGTCATTGCCGAGGTCCTTGCGGCAGAAGCGCTGGGCATCGCGCGAGCAGGCCTGCTGCTCCTGCGGCGTGCCCATATGGCCTTGGGCGAACGTGGGTGACGTCGACAGCCCGCTGAGGGCCGCCAGCGCGATCGTCGCCAGGAGAATCTTGCGGGCCATCGGCGGCTCCAGTCTGTCAGGGGTTGAATTCAGGTCCAGCATGAACTCATCGCCTTGCCACTTGTTCCCCTTAAGGCGCCCGGCGCCGGCTGTTCAAGGTTCCCGCTGCGCTGCTATAACGCCGGCAAAGTGTGAGGTGCTTGATGAAACGCTATCTGGTGTTTGCGCTGGTCGGCCCGTTCGTCGGCGGGTTCCTGCTGCTGCTGACGACGACCTACCAGTCCGGCTATTGGGCGCAGACCAATCTCGCCGAGGTCGGCAAGCTTTTCGCGGTGTTCTTCAAGACCCTGCAATACAGCTACCTGTTCGGCTTCCTCCCCTCGCTGATGATCGGCGCGGTCGACGACATCCTGCTCCACATCCGCCGGATCGGTCCCGGCTTGCGGATGCTCCTGGTCGGCCTGTTCGCCTTCGTCCTGGCCTCGCTCACCTACAGCTCGCGCGGGCCGGATTCGGGCGCGGTGCAGTTCATCCTGTACGGGCTCGTGGGTTTCGTGCCGGCGGTGATTTCATCCTGGCTCGTGCATCGCTATGTCGAGGAGACGCAATCCGCGCCGGCGCCGACCTGACGCGCGGCAGCAACCTCCGCCGCGCTGGCGCGTTCACTCCAGGCCATGGGCATGCCCGACGACGATATCCTCGCTCCGCGCAAATCCCGTTCCGGGAGCAACTCGCGTGCGCGCTTTTCGCGCGACGAGGCCCGCGGGCCGATCATCGACCAGGAAGGCCACGAGATCAGGCCCGAAAGCCTGGAGCAGGGATTTCGCGAGTTTCGCTTCGAGTTCGGTCAAGGCGGCCCGTTCGGCAATCTGACCCGCGAGCAGCGGATCGCGCGGCTCGAGGCGATCGCCAAGCTGCTCGACGTCGCCTTCATCCTGCCCGGCACCAACATCCGCTACGGCATCGACGGGCTGATCGGCCTGATCCCCGTCGTCGGCGACATCATCACCACCGCGATCTCGCTGTGGCTGGTGCGCGAGGCCCGCGCGCTGGGCGCGCCCTGGCACATCACGGCGCGCATGCTCGGCAATGTCGCGGTCGACGGCGTGGTTGGCCTCGTCCCGTTCGCGGGCGACGCCTTCGACGTCATGTTCCGCGCCAACATGCGCAACGTCCGCCTCTTGCGCCGCTGGCTGGAAAAGCAGCCGCGGATGTAGCCTGGCTGAGAGCGCTCGCCGCGAGTCCGACTGGTCGATAATGCGCCGGATCTCCCTGCGTCGTCATTGCGAGCGCAGCGAAGCAATCCAGAATCTTTCCGCGGAGGGACTCTGGATTCCTTCGCTACGCTCGCAATGACGGCCGGACAAAGCCCCAAAACACAAAAGGCGCGACGACCTTTCGGCCATCGCGCCTTCTGCGCACATCGAACTTTGTTGCGAAAGCTTACGCCGCGTCGGCGTCGGTCTCCGCGGCCGGGGCCGGCTTGGGCCGGCGGGGCAGCGGGAAGGCATCGCTCTCGTACAGCGAGCGGATGCCGTTCTGGTCGAAGCGCGCTTCCTCGACCTGGAGATAGGCGCCGTTCAGCGAGTCCGTCGGCAACTGCTCCATCGCGAACTGCACGGCCTCGGCCGCCGTGCCGAACCGGCGATAGGTGAAGCCCGCGCGCTTCTTCTTGCGGATGGCGGCGGGGAAGAGCTCGGCGGAGGTGTTGAAGTTGAACGGACGCAGTGGACGCATGGTCAAAGACCTCGTGATCTTCTCTGGGGCTTTAAGCGCGTGGGGTTGGGGAGGGCAGGGGCCGCAATCGAGCGGGCCCGCCACATGTCATTGTCGCCCTCTAATATAGGCCGATTTGACAAAAATGCGACCCCCGCGATGCGAGATGATGAATCCGCGCATGGCAGCTCCGCTGACCAATAAAATCTTTATATTTCAATAACTTATATGGTTTAAACTTTGCCAAGAAGCAGCAGCACGACCAGGATGACCAGCACGACCCCGCCGATCCCCATGCCGGAATGACCAAGGCCATAGCCGTAGCCGCCGAACCGTCCGGACAGGCCGCCGACGAGATAGATGATCACCAGGATGATCAGGATGGTCCCAAGCGTCATGGCATCCTCCCTGGCGGCCGCCGAATGCGATCATCGGCCGCACCGCCAGAGCAGAAAAGCACATCGCGCCGCCGGGTTCCACGGGGGAACCCGGCGGCGCGCCGCGTTATTTGGGCTCGAGCTTCAGCGCCGCGGAGTTGATGCAATAGCGCAGGCGGGTCGGCCCGGGGCCGTCGGGGAAGACGTGGCCGAGATGGCCGCTGCATTTGGAGCAGAGCACCTCGGTGCGGATCATGCCGTGGCTGGTGTCCCGCTCCTCGTCGATGTGGCTCTCGACCGCGGGCTGGGTGAAGCTCGGCCAGCCGCAGCCGGAATCGAACTTGGCGTCCGACTCGAACAGCACGTTGCCGCAGCCGGCACAGACATAAGTGCCGGTACGGTGCTCGTGCTCATATTCGCCCGAGAAGGGACGCTCGGTCGCCTTCTCGCGCAGCACGGCGTATTGCATCGGCGATAGCTCGCGCCGCCACTGCTCTTCGCTCTTGATGACCTTGTCCTCGGTCGCTTTCGTCTTGGTGTCGGGCATGGGTCTCCCGTTGCTTTGGTGATCTTTCGATCAGTTGGTGGCCTTGCCGGCATTCACCAGCGTCGGCTTCTCAATGTAGTTATCCGCGAACAGCTTTTTCAGGTTCTCGACCTTCGGGATGTCGTTATAGGCGATGTAAGGCTGGTTCGGGTGCAGCGTCAGATAGTCCTGGTGATAGGCCTCCGCCGGATAGAACGCCTCCAGCGCGCCGATCTTGGTCACGATCGGCTTGTTGAACACCTTCGCGCCGTTGAGCTGGGCGACATAGGCCTCCGCCACCTTCTTCTGCTCGTCCGACGTGGTGAAGATGGCCGAGCGATATTGCGGGCCAACGTCGGGGCCCTGGCGGTTGAGCTGGGTCGGGTCGTGCACCACCGAGAAGTAGATCTGGAGGATCTTGCCGTAGGAGATCTTCTTCGGGTCGTACTTGATCTCGACCGATTCCGCATGGCCGGTGCGGCCGCTCGACACCGCCTGATAGTCGGCGGTCGCCTTGGTGCCGCCGGCATAACCGGACACCGCGTTGACTACGCCGGCCGTGTGCTGGAAGACGCCTTGCACGCCCCAGAAGCAGCCGCCGGCGAGCACGGCGGTCTGGATGCCGCTTGCGGGCGAAGCGTCCAATGCGGGAGCTGGGATCACGACCGCCTCCTCCGCGGCCCGGGACGGCATCAAGAAAGCCAGCGTCACGGCGGTGGTTGCGGCGAGCAGGGTGGCGAGGGCGGTTCGGCGCATGGCAATCCTCTTTCGGCAATCCTCTTTTGGGAGGTCTGACAGTCTAGGGTGGACGGGACCGGGCGAACAGCCTGCCCGGCCACGTTTTCGCATCATCCGAGATACGGGCCGAGCCGCCGATTGTTACGCCGGGGCGGACACGAGACCGTGAGGACGCGCAGGGGTGACGCGGCAACCGGCCCGCTTGGCGGGGTGCGGAACTCCGCGCTAGATGAACCGGCGCGATCGACGATCGACCAAATGGTGGCTGGAGCTGGCCTGACAACATGCTGCGCGTCGTATTCCTGATCCTCGCCGTCCTCGCCGCCGGCACTTGCAGTGCCGCGGCCGATCCCCAACCCGGCGACGATCTCGCTTTGTGCCGCGACCGTCAGGCCGAGCTGCAGGCCCGCGCCACGGTTTGCGAGAACCTGCTGAACGCCGATCGTCTCACCGGCAAGGACAAGGCGATCGCCCTGTCCGTGCGCGGCAATATCCTGCTCAACAAGCGCGACCATGTCCACGCGATCGAGACGCTGTCCATGGCCATCGACCTCGATCCGGACAACGTCGTCGCGCTCAACCTGCGCGGCCTCGCCTATGAGCGCAGCGGACAGGAGGATCTCGCGATGGCCGACTACAACCTCGCGCTCCAGAAGCGCCCGGCCTATGGCGTTCCCTACAACAACCGCGGCGTCATCCACGCGCGCCGCGGCGCGCTGCAGAGCGCGATCGACGATTTCAGCCTGTCGATCAAGTACACGCCCAAATTCCTGCTCGCCTGGACCAATCGCGCCCGCGCGCGCACGCTGATGAAGGATTTCGACGGCGCCATCGCCGATTTCGCCGAGGCCGAGAAGATTGATGCGGCCGCGCCGCAGATCGCCGGCAATCGCTGCGTCACCTACGGCATGATGGGCAAGTTCGACCGCGCCCTGGCCGATTGCAACGGCCTGATCGAGAAGCAGCCCAGGAACGTGTTCGCGATCAACAACCGCGCCGACGTCAGCATGATGAAGGGCGACCTCGAGGCCGCGCTGAAGGATTACAACACGGCCATCCAGATCAACCCGAACAACGTCCGCGCCCATTCCGGCCGCGGCCAGATCTACGAGCGGCGGAAGGATCTCGCGCAGGCCCGCGCAGATTATCGCGCCGCGGCCTATTCGCTGACGAGGTTCGACGACACCGAGGTTGCGCGCGCCCGCGCCATCGCGCAGGAGCGGCTCGCCGCCCTGTCGCCGAAAGAAGCGGCGGGCGCGACGACCGGCCGTCGCGTCGCGCTTGTGATCGGCAACGGCGCCTACAAGAACGCCCACCCGCTGCCCAATCCGCCGCGCGATTCGAAGCTGATCGCGGGCGTGCTGCGCGACCTCGGCTTCCAGACCGTGCTCGACACCAAGGACCTCACCCGCGACACGTTCTTTCAGACTCTGAAGGCCTTCGCCGAGGAAGCGGAAAAAGCCGATTGGGCCGTGGTCTATTATGCCGGCCATGGTTTTGAGATCGGCGGCGTGAACTATCTCGTTCCGGTCGACGCCAGGCTCACCGCCGACAAGGACGCCGAGACCGAGGCCGTCGCGCTCGAGCAGGTGATCGCTGCGATCGGCGCCGCGCGGAAAGTCCGCCTCGTTGTCCTCGATGCCTGCCGCGACAATCCCTTCGCGCCGGCCATGCAACGCACCCTGTCGCTGAAGCTGGTGGAGAAGGGCTTTTCCAACATCGAGCCCGGTGCCGGCTTCATGGTGGTCTACGCCGCCAAGCACGGCGAGACCGCGATGGACGGCGACGGTGCCGCCAACAGCCCGTTCGCTACCGCGCTCGCCCGCGAGATCAAGCAGCCGCGCGTCGAGATCCGAAAATTGTTCGACATCGTCCGCGACGACGTCTGGGCCGCGACCAAGCACGAGCAGCAGCCGTTCATATATGGATCGCCGCCGGGGCGGGAGGATTTTTACTTCGTCGCGGGGAAGTGAGGGGAATACTCGCGCCACATCTGCGGTGCCGTAGGGTGGGCAAAGGCGCAACGCGCCGTGCCCACGATCTCTCTCCTCAAGCAATAGTGCGTGGGCACGCTGCGCTTTGCCCACCCTACGGCAGCGGAATCTAGACGACGATGCTCAACCGCTTCGCCGCCCGCGTGATCCCCGTGTACAGCCACCGTGCCCGCGAATCCTGGAACGCAAAGCTCTCGTCGAACAGCACGACATCGTCCCATTGCGAGCCCTGCGACTTGTGCACGGTCAGCACGTAGCCGTAGTCGAACTCGTCATAGGGCTTGCGCTGCTCCCAGGCGATCTGCTCGACGCCGCCCTCGAAGCAATCGGCGCGCACCGAGACCTTGGTCACCTTGTGGCCGAAATCCTCGTCCGGCGACAGCCGCATCGAGAGGATGCGCGATTTCGAGCGCGAGGTGTTGCGCGACTTCACGCGCCACAGGCCGCCGTTGAACAGGCCCTTCTTGCGGTTGTTGCGCAGGCACACCAGCTTGTCGCCGGCGACCGGAAACGGATCCTCGATGTTCTGGCGCTGGCGCACCCGCATGTTGTAGGCGCGGCGCGTGTTGTTGCGGCCGACCAGGATCTGGTCGGCGCCCATGACGCGATCGGGGTCGAGCTCCTTCCGCGACACCACCTCGCTCTCGCCGTAGCGGCCGATGTCGAGCTCGCGGCCCTCGCGCACGTCCATCGACATCCGCACGATCGGGTCGTCTTGGGCCTGGCGATGCACCTCGGTCAGCATCGCGTCGGGTGTGGTGTTGGTGAAGAAGCCGCCGCCCTGGATCGGCGGCAGCTGCGCGGGATCGCCCAGCACGAGGAGAGGACAGTCGAACGACATCAGGTCGCGACCCAGTTCGGCATCGACCATCGAGCATTCGTCGATCACGATCAGCTTCGCTTTCGAGGCCGGCGCATCGTCCCACAACTCGAAGCTCGGCTGCTCCTCGCCGGATTCGCGGGCGCGGTAGATCAGCGAATGGATGGTGGAGGCGCCGTCGCAGCCCTTGTTGCGCATGACGAGGGCCGCCTTGCCGGTGAAGGCGGCGAACTTCACCTCGCCGTCGACGCCCTCGGCGATGTGCCGCGCCAGCGTGGTCTTGCCGGTGCCGGCAAAGCCGAACAGGCGGAACACCGGCGGCGTGTCGCCTCGTCCCGGCCTGGCCTTGAGCCAATCGCCGACGGCCTTGAGCGCAGCATCCTGATGCGGGGTGAAAGTGGCCATGTCTGTCTTGAGGGAGCGGCGAATGAGGCGATTCGCCTTCCCCCCGAAACTAACCATTCGCCCCGCCCGTTCAAGCGTAGGGAGGCCGTTCCCCCGCGGCCCATCCTTCGAGACGCCCGCCTTTGGCGGGCCCTCAGGATGAGGGCGGAGCGTGTGGCAGCAGTTTCGGCAGGCGAAGATGCCGCTCAGCCTCATCCTGAGGAGACCGCTGAAAGCGGTCGTCTCGAAGGACGAGGCGCTTGCTCGGGCCCCGCTATAAGCGAGCCTGAGCTCAACAGGCCGCCCCTACTGCCAGCCGGGAACGCCGCGCATGTCGGGCAGCTGGTGGGCGATGCCCTTGTGGCAGTCGATGCAGGTCTTTTCCTTGGTGAACAGGAAGCGCTGGTGCGCCACCGAGGCCCGCGGCGATTGCTTGGTGATGTCCATGGAATCGGCGCTGTGGCAGTTGCGGCATTCCAGGGAATCATTGGCCTTGAAGCGCGCCCATTCATGCGCGGCGAGCTCGAGCCGATGATCCCTAAATTTCTCTCTCGTGTCGATCGTGCCGAAGATCTTGCCCCAGACCTCCTTGGAGGCCTGCATCTTGCGCGCGATCTTGTCGGTCCAGTTGTGCGGCACGTGGCAGTCCGGGCAGGTCGCGCGCACGCCGGAGCGGTTGGAGAAGTGGATGGTCGACTTCAGCTCGGCGTAGACGTTGTCCTTCATCTCGTGGCAACCGGTGCAGAATTTTTCGGTGTTGGTGATTTCCAGCGCGGTGTTGAAGCCGCCCCAGAAGATCACGCCGGCGACGAAACCGGCCAGCACCAGGGTGCCGAGGGCGAACACCGAGCTCGGCCGAGTCAGCACCTGCCAGAGCTCGAGCAGAAACGCCCAGCTGCGCGCGATGAAGCCGCGCTTGGCCTTCAGCTCCGCATTGGGCTCGTCAGCAGTCGTCGTCATCGCCGGCCACCCGGACTTGCACGCGACAGCAGCGTGTCGATGTCGGTAAAGTCGTTGCTGACCGGCGGATTGGCGGTGTTCTGCGGCACGTGGCATTCGGTGCAGAAGAAGCGGCGCGGCGAGACCGAAGCCAGGAACTGGCCGTCGCGATCCATGAAGTGCGTGATCGAGACCATCGGCGCCTGCGACTCGGCGGTGCGCGCCCGCGCGTGGCAGGACAGGCATTTGTTGCCGTTGAGGTCGACCTGATAGCCGTCGATATTGTGCGGGATGACGGGCGGCTGCTCCGGATAGTTGCGCACCTCCTTCTCGGAGGTGTTGCGGTTCGGCAGCATCGGCGGCGCCGGGCCCTCGTCGTTGAGCGGGGTCGGGCCGCGCAGGCCGGAGGTCACGGTCTGCGCCGTCAGCGAGCCCGTGCCCGCTGCGACCGCGAAGGCGAGCAGGACGATTGCGGATCGTTTCATCATGACATGTTCACCCGCTCGATGCGCACGGCGCATTTCTTGAAATCGGTCTGCAGCGAGATCGGATCGGTGGCGTCGAGCGTCACCTTGTTGATCAGCTTGGATTCGTCGAACCACGGCACGAACACGAGGCCGCGCGGCGGCCGGTCGCGGCCGCGCGTCTCGAGGCGGGCGCGGATGAAGCCGCGGCGGGAGACCACCTTCACCTCGTCGCCGCGTCGCAGCTTCATGTCCTGCGCATCGTCCGGATGCATGAAGCAGACGGCTTCGGGAAAGGCCTTGAACAGCTCGGGCACGCGGCGCGTCATGGTGCCGGAATGCCAGTGCTCCAGGACGCGGCCGGTCGAGAGCCAGTAGGGATATTCGTTGTCGGGCGATTCCGCCGCCGGCTCGAAGGGCAGCGCGAAGATGCGGGCCTTGCCGTCGGGATAGCCGTAGAACTGCACGCGGGTGCCCTGCTTGACGTAGGGGTCGCTGCCTTCGCGGAAGCGCCACTTCGTCTCCTGGCCGTTGACGACGGGCCAGCGCAGGCCGCGCTCCCTGTGATAGGTGTCGAACGGCGCGAGGTCGTGGCCGTGGCCGCGGCCGAACTGGGCATATTCCTCGAACAGGCCCTTCTGCACGTAGAAGCCGAACGCCTTGGCTTCCTCGTTGGCGTAGCCTTGCTCGATCTCCGTCACGGGGAATTTGTCGACCAGGCCGTTCTTGTAGAGCACGTCGAACAGCGTCTTGCCGCGATATTCCGGCTTCTTGGCGATCAGCTCCGCGGGCCAGACCTCCTCGATCTTGAAGCGTTTTGAAAATTCCATGAGCTGCCAGAGATCGGATTTGGCTTCGCCCGGCGCGGTGACGAGCTGGTGCCAGAATTGCGTGCGCCGCTCGGCATTGCCGTAGGCGCCTTCTTTCTCCACCCACATCGCGGTCGGCAGGATCAGGTCGGCGGCGAGCGCCGTCACGGTCGGATAGGCATCCGAGACCACGATGAAATTGTCGGGGTTGCGGAAGCCCGGATAGGTCTCTTCGTTGACGTTGGGGCCGGCCTGAAGGTTGTTGTTGACCTGGACCCAATAGGCGTTGATCAGGCCGTCCTTCAGCATCCGGCTCTGCAGCACGGCGTGGGCGCCGGGCTTGTCCGGAATGGTGCCTTCGGGCAACTGCCAGATCTGCTCGGTATGGTCGCGATGCGCCTTGTTGGTCACCACCATGTCGGCGGGCAGGCGGTGCGAGAAGGTGCCGACCTCGCGCGCGGTGCCGCAGGCTGAGGGCTGGCCCGTCAGCGAGAACGGGCTGTTGCCGGGCGCGGAGATCTTTCCGGTCAGAAGATGGATGTTGTAGACGAGGTTGTTGCACCAGACGCCGCGGGTGTGCTGGTTGAAGCCCATGGTCCAGAACGAGACCACCTTCGTCTTCGGATCGGCATAGAGCTCGGCCAGTGCTTCGAGCCGGTTCAGCGGCACGCCCGACATCTGCGCCGCCTTCTCCAGCGTATATTCCGAGACGAACTTGACGAACTCGTCGTAGTTCATGTCGGTGGAGTCGTTGGCTTTCGCAGCGCCGGTCGCCTTCTTCTGCAGCGGGTGTTCCGGCCGCAATCCGTAGCCGATGTCGGTCTGGCCGCGCTTGAACGCGGTATGCGCGGCGACGAAATCCTTGTTGACGCGACCGGTCTTGATGATGTGGTTGGCGATGGCGTTGAGGATGTAGAGGTCGGTCTGCGGCACGAACACCATGCCGATGTCGGCGAGGTCGAACGAGCGGTGCTCGAAGGTGGAGAGCACGGCGACACGCACATGCGGCGCGGACAGCCGGCGGTCGGCGATGCGCGTCCACAGGATCGGGTGCATCTCCGCCATGTTGGAGCCCCACAGCACGAAGGCGTCGGTGGCTTCGATGTCGTCATAGCAGCCGGCCGGCTCGTCGATGCCGAAGGTGCGCATCATGCCGGCGACGGCCGAGGCCATGCAGTGCCGCGCATTGGGGTCGATGTTGTTGGTGCGGAAGCCGGCTTTGAACAGCTTTGACGCGGCATAGCCTTCCCAGATCGTCCACTGGCCGGAGCCGAACATGGCGACGCCGTTCGGCCCGCGCTTCTTGATCGCCTCCTTCCACTTCAGCTCCATGATGTCGAAGGCTTCGGTCCAGGACACCGGCGTGAAGTCGCCGTTCTTGTCGTACTTGCCGTTCGTCTTGCGCAGCATCGGCTGCGTCAGGCGGTCGTGGCCGTACATGATCTTGGAGAGGAAGTAGCCCTTGACGCAGTTGAGGCCGCGATTGACCTCGGCCTTGATGTCGCCGTGGGTGGCGACGACGCGGTTGTCCTTGGTCGCGACCATCACCGAACAGCCGGTGCCGCAGAAGCGGCAGGCGGCCTTGTCCCATTTCAGTTCGCTCACCTCCCGCTCGGCGGCGAGGTTGGCGGCGAGCGCCGGCGCGGGAAGGCCGGCGGCGGCCGCGGCGATCGCGGCGGCCTCGAGCTTGAGCATCTGGCGGCGGTCGAGCTTCGGCGATGTCATGTTGGCTCTCCGGCCCTTAAGTCGTTTCGATGGCATGAAACACCAGCGCCGCGGAATAGACGTGCTGCAGCGACTGGATGGTGTTGAGCATGGTGCCGAGGCTGCCGGCATCCGGCGCTTCGGCGACGACGACGAGCTTTCCGCGCGCATCGCGCGCATGGATCTCGCAGCCGGGAAGCGCCGCGATCTCCGCTTCCAGCTCGGCAAGGCGCTCGGGCCGCGCCTGCACGATGATGCTGGCGATCTCGGCGCCCGGCGGCGTCACGATGCGGTCGGCGGCGAGCACGCGGCCGGTGATCAGGGCGCGGCGGTTGAGCTTGGCGCTTTTGAATGTGGCTTGGGCCATGATGCCTGTCTTTCGCTTTGAGCGGATCAATGCGGGGAGGGTGGCGGGCCCGGAGGGCCGGCGAACATCTGGTAGATCCAGACGCCGAGCCCATAGGAGCCGACCGTCCCGACCGCGAGGACGGGCATCACGATGGCGGTCAGGAACAGGAACGCAAAAATCTCCATGCGCTTACGGCGCACGCGCGACGTCGTGTCGTCAGGGGCCGACATATTCGGTCTCTTCGGGATGGGATGGGAATCGGGACGGCATCCGGGCCGTTGCCTTGCTGCACTTCTGATGCATCCGGGCCGCCACGGCGTTGATCTGGATCAACCTGCCGCTTGCGCGGATGTCGCAGCGCCCGGGGCAAGACGAGCCCCGCCCCGCAGGCCGGGCGACGAAATCATTCTCCCGCGCAGCGGAATTGCCACTGCGTAGACAGCTTCGCCTCACCCATTAAGATGAGCTCAACAAGAACAAGCGGGAGAGAGCAACGCCATGAAGTTCGGCATCTTCTACGAGCTGCAGCTGCCGCGGCCCTGGGTGGCCGGCGACGAGCTCGCCCTCTACCAGAATGCGCTCTCGCAGATGGAACTCGCCGACAAGCTCGGCTACGACCACGCCTGGGTGGTCGAGCATCACTTCCTCGAGGAATATTCGCACTCGCCCTCGCCGGAATCGTTCCTGGCTGCGGCAAGCCAGCGCACCAAGAACATCCGGCTCGGCCACGGCATCCTCCAGCTCACCACCAATCATCCGGCGCGCGTCGCCGAGCGTGTCGCGGTGCTGGATCTGCTCTCGAACGGCCGCTGCGAGTTCGGCATGGGCGAGAGCGCCTCGATCACCGAGCTGGAGCCGTTCGGTCGCGACATGGAGACCAAGAAGGAGGTGTTCGAGGAGGCGGTCGCGGCGATCTTCCCGATGTTCAAGGACGCCGGCAGCGAGCATCACGGTAAGTATTTCGACATCCCCTTGCGCAATGTGGTGCCGAAGCCGGTGCAGAAGCCGCACCCGCCGCTGTGGATGGCCTGCTCGCAGCTGCCGACCATCGAGCGCGCCGGCCGCCACGGTTTCGGCGCGCTCGGCTTCCAGTTCGTCAGCGCCGATGCCGCGCACGCCTGGGTGCACGCCTATTACAACGCCATCACCAAGCGCCTGCACAAGCTCGCCGACTACGAGATCAATCCGAACATGGCGCTGGTCTCGTTCTTCATGTGCGCCAAGACGGACGAGGAGGCGCGTGCGCGCGCCGACGGCGCCACCTTCTTCCAGTTCGCGCTGCGCTTCTACGGCGCCGCGCAGAACCGCCAGCGGCCTGCGCCCTACACCGTCAACATGTGGGACGAGTACAACAAGTGGAAGCGCGACAATCCGCAAGCACAGGAGGCGGCGCTGCGCGGCGGCCTGATCGGCTCACCCGAGACGATCCGGAAGAAGCTGAAGCGCTTCCAGTCCTCGCATATCGACCAGGTCATCCTGCTCAATCAGGCCGGCAAGAACAGCCACGAGCACATCTGCGAATCGCTCGAGCTGTTCGGCCGCGAGGTGATGCCGGAGTTCCAGGACGATCCGGCGCAGGCGGCTTGGAAGCAGGGCGTGATGAGCGGCGAGATCGAGCTGGAAGAGATCGACACCGAGGCCTTCACCGATCGCTACGGCAAGCTGGCGATCAACGTGGCCCCCGCGAAGGCGGCGGCGGGGTAGCGTGTAAGCAACGACAGGCCCTGCTTCCTGGCGCTGCTGCAGCAGCTGCCCGTGCCGGGGTGAAGTCTCCTTGAGACGAAGAAAGCGAAGGGGCTGCGATCAATGGCGCGCCCCTTCGCCCGCTGGGATTTAGGCAGGTCTCATCGGCTCGCACGCAGGTCGCCACCGACCGGGCCGGCCTGCTGCTCTTCAGATCGCGCGCCGTTGTCGTCCGGCGAACAGACCATACACAAAGAGGACGATGATGGCGCCGACGACCGCTCCGATCAGCCCGGCACCCTCTCCAGGACGGTACCAGCCTAGGGCCTGGCCAAGGTAAGTGGCAACGAAGGCACCGACGATGCCCAGGATGGTCGTGAGGATGAACCCGGAGGGTTCATTGTCACCCGGCATGATGAATTTCGCGATGATGCCCGCGATAAAGCCGATGATGATCGTCCAAATAATGCCCATTCTCCACTCCTCCTGATCAATGGCGACAATGACGAGGCCGTCAGCTCGGCAGACGCCCCTCGGGCGTGTACTTGTCGACCGCCTGCGGCAGCTCGCGCGAGAGCCTCGCGAGAATTTCCTCTTGCGAAAGCCCGGTCTCCTTCTCGAGTTTGTCCAGCACGTCGGGCCCGATCGCTTCCCGCAATTGCGGGGGCGAGATGTCCTTGTTCGGCCCCGTGCCGACCCACGACTGGGCTGCATCACCGTGGCCGTTTTGGTTGAATCTCTCCAGCAGCTCGCCAATTCCTCCCTGCAATAGTCCTCCAACCCCGGCCCCGCTCAGCATGCCCGTCAGGTTTCCGAGCAGGCCGCCAAGCGGTTGTTGGCCGCTGGACGGTTCGAGGGATCCGGCCCCCGGACCTCTGAGCAACTCCGCCAGCTTGTCCCGATTCTGATATCCCGCGATTGCGAGCAGTCCGAGAAGTGCGGTCATCGACGGCATTCCGCGGCTCATCGTGTAACTCCATTGTATGTAGCGCCAAACAGGTCGAACTCGGCCGGTCCGGTTCTGTTCCTGAAGCTTGCCGAATCCGGCGCCGGTCATTTGGAAGCAGGCGCAATGAGAAGCCAATCAAGCTGGAAGGCGCCGATCTAATCCCAGAATGGAATGGCCGGACGGGCGATCATCAGCCAGAAGATGATCAGCACGGCCGCGAAAGCCGGAAAGCCGAAGGCGAACCACCATCGGAAGAGACGGTGATAGCAGGCGGGCAGCTCGCTCTTGCTCGCGACCGCCGCGACGGCGAGATCGCGCATCTGCATCTGTATCCACACCACCGGCAGCCAGAAGGCGCCGGTCACGAGATACAGTGCAATCGACGCCGCCACCCAGCCGTCGCCGAGGGAATACCCGCTGGACCAAGCGAGCCATGTCCCGGTGATTGGCTGCAGGATCACGGCACTCGCCGTGAACAGGAAGTCAGCCAGCACCACCGTCCGCGCGACCCCCGCGATTTCGCGCGGGTCGCCGCGCAGATGTGCCACCAGCATGAAGAAGGCGATGCCGGCCCCGGTGCCGAGCAGGACGGCAGCGCCGATGATGTGCGCCATCTTCACGAGGAGATAGAGCATCAGCGATCCTCCCGGATCGCCATGGCGACCAGGTTGAGCATGATCACCGGCCAGATCTTCAGCATCGGTCCCAGCGGATCGGCCCACAGCCGCGGCACCAGGACGGTGCCGATCACGGCATAGGTGAGCGAGATGATCAGTGCTGCCCAGAGTCCGTAGCGGCTCAGAGGCCGCCAGAGAATGGCAAGGCCGATGACGATGTCGGCGAGCGCGCCCGCGGTAACGACGAGCGCCGCGACGTTCCCTTGCAGCCCGCCTTCAAGCAGCAACGACATGCCGATCTTCCAGCCCGCGCTCAGCGAGATGATGCCTGTGGCGATCCAAAACGCGCCGAAGACGCCGAAGATCAGCGGCTTGAGCGTATACAGCCGTGCAAACCATCGTTCTTGCACCGACGCAGGCTCGCGTGCGAGCGCCACTTCGAGATCGCGCGGTGGAGTGCCGGTCAATCGACGCCAGGGCTCGGGATCGCCGGTCGCACCGCGGCGCATTTCCGCCTGTGCCGTCGTGTTGATGGGCGTTCGCCATCCCAGCATCTGCGCAACGTCCCCCGCGCGGAAAGCAACCGAAGCTGCCCAGGATGGCAGCTGCAGGCGGTACGCCGGCCTCCAGCGCAGCCAGGTCCGAAACAGCCCGACCGCGTCGCTGAAGGCGATCTGCCGTGGGCCGGCCAGATCGATGGCGATGCGGCAAGGCGCGCCCGGCTGCAGAAAGAACAGCACGGTCTCAACGACGTCGTCGAGATGCACCGGTTGAATCGCCGCCGTGTCGGGCATGACCGGCAGAATTGGCAGCGCCGCCAGCCCTCGCAACAGCGCGCTGCCGCCATAGGCGGCGCGGCCGATCACGACGGAGGGGCGCAGGATGACCCAATCGAGGTCGCGCGCCATCAAGGCGGCTTCGCCTTCCCGCTTGGTACGAGAAAAATCGCTGGGGGCATCGACATTGCTGCCGATGGCCGAGAACAGGACGACGCGGCGGACGCCTGCGCTTTCGCAGGCGCTGTAGAGTGCCGCGCTTCCGGCGACATGAACCCCGTGTAGATCCCGTCCCTGGAGCGCTCCGGCCAGGTTGATCACCGCATCGACGCCCGCAAGGACGCCCTTCCATTGCGAGGGATCGGTTGTGCGGGCGACGTCGAGGCTGGTATGGCGCCGATCGCGCTCTGCTGCCGGGTGGCGCGACACCAACATACATTCGTAGCCATCGGCCGACAGCCTGGCGTGGATCGCCGAGCCGAGAAACCCTGTACCGCCAACGAGGAGAATTCGCATGACTCCTCCTTCGATAGGCAACCGAATGCCGACAAACGGCTGATCTCATCGGTTGGACAAGGCGGGGCCACCGCACTTGTTCCTCCAGGCGGAACCGGTTAGCCCGACGAACCTCACTGGCTCTATGCCGGAAGACCCCGAGAAAGATGAGTCATTCACGCCATCGAGAGCTGCTGCTACAAATCGGCACAAGCCATAAGGAAGGCGACCGGGAGAGAGCGATGCCACCCAACGGGACAGGTTCAGGCTTTGCGGCCGGCGATGTCACGCCCGCGGTGCTCGCCATCGGCCGCTCGAATTTTCCAAACGTTCTCATCGACACGCTGCGCCGGCAGGCGGACGTCGGCCATTGCATGGTGTTCGCGCTGAGCCGGGCCGGCGCGGCAAGCTGCCTGCTCGATGCCGGCAACATCCCGATCGGCGGCGATCTCGGCGCCGCCTATGCCGGCCAGTTTCACGAAACGGACCCCAACCGCGACGCGCTGTTCGAAGGCGAGGGCGGCGCGCCGATCATGCTGCCCCACTTCGCGCCGCGCATGTACGGGGCGCGTTACCGAAAAATCTTCTTCCAGGATTCCGGCATCGTCGACAAATGCGCGACCGCGATCTGGGCCGGCGATACCTGCTTCTACGTCAATTTCTACCGCATCGCCGCGCAGGGCCGCTTCAGCGCCGCCCAGCGCCACCGGCTCGGGACGATCGCGCCGGCGATCGCAGCCAGCGTCGCCCGCCATTTCCAGCAGGCGGAGACCGCGACACCCGACCAGAACATCGCCGCGTTGTTCGCCACGCGCGCGCCGCTCTCCGCGCTGACGCCGCGCGAGCAGGAGGTCTGCCGCCGCATCCTCACAGGCTTCAGCTCAGAGGCGATCTCGCAAGCGCTCGGCATCAGCCTGCATTCGACGCTGACCTACCGCAAGCGCGCCTATGAACGGCTCGGCATCTCGTCGCAGAGCGAATTGTTTGCGATCGTGCTGCGCCTGCTGACGCGCAGCATGAACTAAGGCGTCGGCAACCCTGCAGCGCTCGACGAGCGCCTTGCTATGCGGAAAGTCGCGAACGATAGGGCGCGGTGAGCAGCAGCATGAAAAGCGCTCGTTCGGCCCGGTACTTTGCGGCCGCTCGGCTGGATTCCCGGCCCTGCATCACGACCGCCCCTTGAACGGTGCAGACGCTCCAGTTCCATTTCCTGCGCCTGCGCTGCGCCAGGGTCATCTCGAAAATCGGAAATTCCGGTCCCGCCATCGCCGCCGCTTCTCGCCAGAGATCCAATTTGGGCGGAGTTGAACCCGGAGCGTCGGCCTGTGTCTTCACCCATTTGGGTGAAGCGGAGCTTGCTCCTGCCGGGGCAGGCTGTTGCAGAGCTTTTCCCTGCGGCCATCCTTCGAGACGCCCGCTTAAGGCGGGCTCCTCAGGATGAGGATAGAGTTCGCGGCAGCAGTTTCAACGAGAACTGAAGCCGATGAGCCTCATCCTGAGGAGGCGCGTCAGCGCCGTCTCGAAGGACGAGGCGTGCGCGCAGGCCGCTGCTACGAGTCACGGGCGACAAGTCTGGCGTCAGTCCCTCAGCGGCAATTTGGGGATCGCGCCGAAGAGTGCAGCTGCGCTCTTCTGGTTCCGCGTTCCCGTCTTGGCGAGGACGGCCTTGACCTGCGTGCGGATGGTTTCGCGGCTGAGTCCGTGATGCGCGGCGATGTCGCCGATCGTCTGTCCTTGCGCAATTCCGCGCGCAACGCGCGCTTCGCTCGGGGTGAGATCGAACAGGCCACGAATGAGGGCGAGGCTCGGTGCTTGCGAGGCGGCGACCGGTGTCGCGATGAGAAGGCCAACCGCCCCATCGAAGAGATCGCGGGCTTCGCCCGGCATCGCAACGAGATGAAGGACCACCCGATCGAGATCGCTGGTGCGGCGCGCGGCGAAGGAGCACACGACCTTGTCCGGCGCATCGAGTTGAGCAAGGCCGGCGCGCAGCAGGGTGTCGGCCGCGCGGTCCCTGATGGCGATCCGGTCCTTCGGCAGCCATTGCAGAACATCCGTCATGGCTTCGATCAAGGCGTTGGCGGCCAGAACCCGCCCGGAGCGCGTGATCGCGAGGGCCGGTAGGCCGACCAGCGACAACGCCTCGGTTGCCGCCCGCATCCGGGTGAGGCGCCAGCGCGTCGACAGCAAAGCCGCCCGCGCGAGATGGGGGCGAAAGCGGTCGAGAAAATCGAGGTCCTGCCGCGAAAAGGCGGGCCGGCCGGCCAGTCTTTCCATGTGGAAGACGATGATCTCACCGGACGGGCTGCGGACCGCCGTCGCGCAAGCATGCTCGAATCCCCACTTCTTGTTCCATTCCACCCGATATGGATCGCGGTCCCATTCTTCCGGCGAAAACACCTCCTGCTCGCCGACGAAGCCGGGATGATCAAGCGCCAGGAGTCTCGGCGTCGTCTCCGTCCGGCTGGAGAGGTCGCTACGCACGAACGCCGAGAAGGCCTCGCGGATCGACGGCGACGTCACGACACCATTCCAGACACCGGACCACTGATCGGAGTCCGTGGTGATCATGACCATGCCATGCGCGCCCGCGGCATGTGCGATTTGCTCCAGGACATCAGGCCAGAGCTCCGGAACGGTCGCTGCCTCGTGGATGCGGTCCACGATCTGCTCGAAATCGATGCCCGTCATTGCTGCGCTGGACCCATCAGATTCGACCGATCTTTCAGACGCACGGCGTGCATCTTTGCAGGAGCGTTCGTGCTTTGCTCGTCCAAGGCCCTTGATACCAACCCGATTCAGCGGAACTCAATTGCTACTATTTCCCGGGTGGGCATCAATAGACGCCTAGCAGAAATCATGTTCATATTTCAACTATTTGAGAGATATTGCGTTATCCCAGCGTCGCGCGATCTCAGGACCTGGAGGCCCGGGTGATCCGGGCTCCAGCGGGCCGTTGGCGGGGCGTTTCGTGTCTGCTCCGCCGAATAGGGACAGAGTGTCCCAGGTCACATCCGAGGAGCAACAACATGACCCTGCTTCCTGAGCTGGTTACCGCCGGGACCGACCGGCATGTCTTTGCGGTCATGACCAACACGATGCCGCCCCGAGATCCTGATGACGACGAAGAGGATGAGGACGAGCAAGACGATGAAGAAAACCAAACCGACGAACCGGCGGTCGTGCGCGAGCCGGACGAGGACTAGGCAGGATGCTTGGACATAGTCTGAGCTTCGGTGAGCGCGATCTCCAGCCTGCGTGCAGCGCGCTGGTCCGCCCGGCGGCTTTCAAGGTCGGTCTGATTCCGCGGGCAGACGTTGAATGGGCCACGGTTCTCGGCGCCGCAACCTATCGGCGTTCGCGGGTAGAGGAGGTGAGCATGACTCTCATATTGCTTGGAGTGCTCCTTGTTTTCGGAGGCGTGTTCCAAATGGCGTATCAGCCCATTTGGCGAGGCCGGTTCAGCGGTGGGAAGTGGCTTCGCTCCGGGAGTGATACGCTGGAGCCTGAAAGGCCCGGTAGCGGCTTCGGCGTCAAATCGAACTGGCCTGGACTTGTGATGGTCGCGCTTGGCGGCGTTTTCTTGCTGGCCGGAGCTGCCATCTGAGTAGAAGGCAGACAAGGATACACGATGGGCCGAACCCGTCGAGCTCGGCCAGGCCCTGACGGGAGCGTACCGACGTTCGTGGACACCGATATGCTTTGATGCAAGGGTGCGTATATCCGCCGCTTGGACCTGCGCCAAATATTGCTTACGCTCGGGTTGGGAGCATCGGGATTGGCGATGCAGCGACGGCAGTTCATCACGCTTGTGAGCGGTGCGGCAGCGGCCTGGCCGCTCGCGGGGCGAGCACAGCAGGCGCGGCGGCAACACCGCATTGCGTTGGTTCATTCGGGTATCCCTGCTGATCAGCTGACCGAGACTGCTGGCCCCTTCTGGGTGCGGCGGTTTTATCAAACGCTGCGTAAGCTCGGTTATGCCGAAGGCAGCAATATCGTCGTCCAGCGTTATTCAGCCGAGGGGCGCTCCCAGCACTTTACGTCTCTCGCCGCTGCCGTCGTTGGCAGCGATCCGCAAGTGATCGTTGTAAATCTTAACGAGCTGATCGAAGCGTTCGCCGCGGCCACGACAACGATACCGATTGTCGCGATCATGGGAGACCCGATCGCGACAGGATTGGTTGCGAACCTCGCGCATCCCGGAGGCAACCTGACGGGCGTCAGCATCGATGCAGGTTACGAAATCATCGCGAAGCGCCTGCAAATCCTGAAGGAGGCGATGCCCGCGGCCGCTAAGGTCGCTTACCTGACATCGTCGCGTACCTTGATGGATACTCCCCTGGGATTGTCGCTTCAGAAGGCAGGGCAGGCCCTGGGCATCGTGCTGAGCTGGAATTTCCTTCCAGAGGTGAACGATGAGCAACTCCGACGGACCTTTGCCGAGTTGACGTCACAGCGGTTCGACGCTGCCATGGTTGACGCGAGCGGCAGCTTTTTGGCACGACGCGCCTCGATCACCGAGCTAGCCGGGAAACTTCATCTTCCGATCATCTATCCCTTCCGCGACTATGCGGATTCGGGTGGGCTGATCAGCTATGCGCCGGATCTCGGTGAGCTTGCCGAACGACTTGCCGTTGATGTCCACCAGGTTCTCAACGGGACCAGGCCGGGCGACATCCCAATCTACCGGCCCAGCAAATTCCACCTGGTGATCAACCTGAAGGCCGCCAGCGCCCTGAGCCTCGAAATGCCTCCGACGCTGCTTGCGCGTGCCGACGAGGTCATCGAATAAGGAAGCCATTTGCTGCGGTGCAAGGGGCTGAAAATGGCCCTTAACGAAGTCCGCCTATGCATCTTCAGCATCCGCCGTTGTGGGCAATGCGGACCTCGCTGTCTCGCCCGCGCGTACTTTGGTCTTGAAGGTACGCCCCCCGAGGCCGCCCGTCCCAATCGCTGGGGACAGACGGCGGCTCGCGAAGGCGCTAGCCTTGGCATCAAGGAGACGACAAGGGAGCGAAGCTTGAGCACCGCGCCGCGCATCGACATCGACCCGGCCGCCTTCTGGGCCGATCCCTATCCGATGCTCGCCCGGATGCGGAAGGAGGCGCCGATCGCGTTCGTGCCGCAGCTCGGCTCGACGCTGCTGACCAGCCGCGACGACATCTCGATCTCCGAGAAGCAGATCGACGTGTTCTCGTCGCACCAGCCGGCCGGCCTGATGAACCGGCTGATGGGCCACAACATGATGCGCAAGGACGGCGAAGCGCATCTCGTCGAGCGTCGCGCGATGTTTCCGACGGTCTCGCCGAAGACGGTGAAGGCGCACTGGACCGCCCAGTTCCAGGCCCATGCGGATCGCATCATCGCTTCGCTCGAACCGGGCCGGATCGATCTCATGCGCGACTTCGCGCTGCCGTTCTCCGGCGAATGCCTGAAGTCGATCACCGGCCTCACCAATATCGGCTTTCAGGACATGGACGCGTGGTCGCAAGGCATGATCGAGGGCATCGCCAATTATGCCGGCGACCCTGAGGTCGAGGCGCGCTGCCATGCGGCGACCGCGGGCATCGACGCCGCGATCGACGACATCCTGCCGGTGATGCGCAAGAACACGGACCAGAGCATTCTCGGCGTGCTCCTTAGCTCGGGCATGCCGATGGAGAGCGTGCGCGCGAATGTAAAACTCGCGATATCAGGCGGCCAGAACGAGCCGCGCAAGGCGATCGCCGGCACGGTCTGGGCGCTGCTGACCCATCCCGACCAGCTCGATCTGGTCCTGCGCGGCGAGGTGTCATGGCTGCAGGCCTTCGAGGAATATGCCCGCTGGATCTCGCCGATCGGCATGTCGCCGCGCCGCATCGCCAAGCCCTGGACCATTCGCGACGTCTCGTTCGAGCGCGACGAGCGCGTATTCCTGATGTTCGGCTCCGCCAACCGCGACGAGAAGCATTTCGAGCGCGCCGATCAGTTCGACGTGCGGCGCGACACCTCCAAGAGCGTCGCCTTCGGCGCCGGCCCGCATTTCTGCGCCGGCGCCTTCGCCTCGCGCGCCATGATCGCCGACGTCGCGCTGCCGACATTGTTCGCGCGCGCGGGGCGCATCGAGATCGCCGAGGACGAGGAGGTGCGGATCGGCGGCTGGGCCTTCCGCGGGCTGCAGAATCTGCCGGTGAGATGGGGGCAATAGGCCGGTCGTGCTTGGGGCACGTGGCGCGTCACACGTTCGGTGTCATCGCCCGGCTTGACCGGGCGATCCAGTACTCCGAGACAGTTGTGGTTGAATCGATGGGCCACGGCGTACTGGATTCCCCGCCTTCGCGGGGAATGACAGTGGGAGAGGGGGCTTCACACCTCAGCCCTTGATCCGCAGATCATGCCATTCTGCTCCTGTTTTGCCCGACGGGTCAAACGTGCTTCGGATAATACGTAAGTCATTGTTTTCGCGCGCCCCGGCTACTGTGCATGGGGTTGTTTTGCGACTTTTTGTGTTCCGTTCGTCTGGCCTGGACAAAATCCGTGCAGCTCTCACATTCGCGTGCAGAAAAATTCCATCCTCATTCGCCTCGCCGCTTGAAAGATTGATCACGCGCGCAGCATGAACTCGCAGTGCTCGCATCGCTATTTTCCCGGACGTCTCGACACTTCTGACGGCCCGCACCATCATTCCGCAAACGTGAATGATCACGGCCGCGCGTGGCCCGGAGAGTGGAATGCAGCGTCGAGACTTTCTGAAGCTGACGGTTGGAACTGCGGCCGCCGCTGCGTTCGCATCCCCTGCGATCGCGCAAGGCGCGGTGAAGGAAATTCGCATCGGCTATCAGAAGACCGGCGTGCTGGTCATCACGCGCCAGCAGGCCGCCCTGGAAAAACATTTCACGTCGCAAGGCATCGAGGTGAAATGGATCGAGTTCTCCTCGGGGCCGCCGATGATGGAGGCGATGAATGTCGGCAGCGTCGATTTCGGCGCGGTCGGGGATTCCCCGCCGGTGTTTGCCCAGGCCGCGGGCGCGGCGATCGTCTACGCCGCCGGCCAGCCCATCACCAACGGCCAGGGCATCCTGGTGCCCAGGGATTCGCCGATCCGCGACATCGCCGACCTCAAGGGCAAGCGCATCGGCTTCACCAAGGGCTCCAGCGCCCACAACGTCGTGGTGCAGACGCTGGAGAAGGCGGGCCTCACCTATGCCGACGTCACGCCGGTCTACCTGACGCCGCCCGACGCCGGGCCCGCCTTCGCCAATGGCAGCATCGAGGCCTGGGCGATCTGGGATCCGTATTTCGCGATCGGCGAGACCAAGCAGAACGGCCGCATCCTGATCAATGCGCGCGAGGTCACCAAGACCAATTCCTTCTTCATCGCCAACCGCGAGTTCGCGAAGAACCACGGTGCCATCCTGCAGCAGATCGTCGAGGTCACAGCTGCGGCCGGCAAATGGGCCGAGCAGCATCGCGACGAGGTCGCCAGATCGCTCGCCGCGATCACCGGCGTTCCCTTGGATATCCAGAACGTCGCCGCCAACCGCGCAAACTTCGTGATCGGTCCGGTCACCGACGAGATCGTCGCGACCCAGCAGGGCGTCGCCGACCGCTTCTACAAGCTCGGCCTGATCCCGAAGCCGATTCATATCCGCGACATCGTCTGGCGCAACCCGGCAGCCTGACCGTGCCGACAACTCTTCCCATTTCCAAAGGTCTGAACATGAGGCGTATCGTTCAACGCATGATCGCAGCCATCGTGCTCTCGATCGGCATCGTCGCCGCCGCTGTCGGCACGACTTACGGCTAGGGGCACATCGATGAGCCAATCCAACGCCAACATCCTCTGGTTCCTGCCGACCCATGGTGACGGCCGCTATCTCGGCACCGGCATCGGCGGCCGCGAGGTCAACTTCAACTATCTGCGCCAGATCGCGCAGGCCGCCGATCAGCTCGGCTATTTCGGCGTGCTGTTGCCGACCGGGCGGTCCTGCGAGGATTCCTGGATCGTCGCTTCCTCGGTCGCGCCGTTCACCGAGCGGCTGCGCTATCTCGTCGCCGTTCGTCCCGGCCTGCAATCGCCGAGCGTTGCCGCGCGCATGACCGCGACACTCGATCGCATCTCGAACGGCCGGCTGCTCGTCAACGTCGTCACCGGCGGCGATCCCGTCGAGAACAAGGGCGACGGCATCTTCCTCGCTCACGACGAGCGCTACGAGGTCACCCGCGAGTTCCTCAACGTCTACAGCGACCTGCTCGCCGGCAAGACGGTGGACGTCGAGGGTAAGCACTTCCATATCGAGGGCGGCAAACTGCTGTTTCCCCCGGTGCAGTCGCCGCGCCCGCCGCTCTATTTCGGCGGCTCCTCCGATGCCGGCATCGACGTCGCCGTCGACACCGTTGACAAATATCTCACCTGGGGCGAGCCGCCGGCGCTCGTTGCCGAGAAGATCGCCAAGGTGAGGGAGGTCGCGAGCGCGCGCGGCCGAAGACTCTCCTTCGGCATCCGTCTTCACGTCATCGTCCGCGAGACCAATGAAGAAGCCTGGCGCGCGGCCAACGAATTGATCAAGCATGTCAGCGACGACACCATTGCGCTGGCGCAGAAGAACTTTGCCCGCATGGATTCGGTCGGCCAGCAACGCATGGCGCAGCTCCATGGCGGCAAGCGCGACAAGCTCGAGATCGCCCCGAACCTGTGGGCCGGCGTGGGCCTCGTCCGCGGCGGCGCCGGCACCGCGCTGGTCGGCGACGCCCAGACCGTCGCGGCCCGCATCAAGGAGTATCAGGATCTCGGCATCGATACCTTCATCATGTCGGGCTACCCGCATCTGGAGGAAGCCTATCGGTTCGCCGAGCTGGTGTTCCCGCTGCTTGCGCTGGAGCAGCCTTCCAACGTGACCAAGCTGCATTTCAACGGCGGTCCGTTCGGCGAGACGGTCGGCAGCGATTTCCGTCCGCAGCACCGGGTGTCGCAATCATGAGCCTCATCGACGGCATTTCGCTTCCGCGCAGCATCCGCCTGCCGCGCGTCGACGGCCTGATCCAGTGGATCGTGCCGCTCGCCATCATCGCAGCCTGGCAGGTCGCGAGCGTGACCGGCTTCGTGCCGACGCGGGTGCTGCCGGCGCCCAGCGACGTCGTGCTCTCCGGCTGGAAGCTGCTGCTTTCCGGCGAGCTCGTCCGCAACATCTGGGTGTCGTTCTGGCGCGCCTCGATCGGCTTCTTGATCGGCGGCAGCATCGGCTTCGCCTTCGGCCTCGCCAACGGCCTGTCGCAGCTCTCGGCCAAGCTGACCGACACCACGCTGCAGATGGTGCGCAACGTGCCGCATCTGGCGCTGATCCCGCTGGTCATCCTCTGGTTCGGCATCGACGAGAGCGCAAAGCTCTTCCTGGTGGCGCTGGGCGTGTTCTTCCCGATCTACCTCAACACGCTGCACGGCATCCGCACCGTCGATCCGCAGCTGATCGAGATGGGCCGCATCTACGGCATGACCGACGGCGAACTGTTCCGCCGCGTCATCTTCCCGGGCGCGCTGCCCTCGATCTTCGTCGGCATCCGCTTCGCGCTCGGCATCATGTGGCTGACCCTGATCGTCGCCGAGACCATCGCGGCCTCTTCGGGCCTCGGCTACATGGCGATGCAGGCGCGTGAGTTCATGCTGATCGACGTCGTCGTGCTCTCGATCCTGATCTATGCCCTGCTCGGCAAGCTCGCCGACAGCGCCTCCCGGGTGCTGGAGCGCCTGACGCTCTCCTGGCACCCCGCCTTCCAGAAACGTTGAGCGAAAATACTGGGAATCACATGCAGACAGCGCTTCGTACCTCTCTTCCCGAGACCGAGCTCGCCAGCCGCGCCAATTTCGCGCCTCACGCCCGCGTGGCGCGCGAGGAGCGGCAAGAAGAACGCCGAGTTCAGGCCAGCGGCCTGCCGCTCAGCATCCGCGGCCTGCGCAAATCGTTCGGTGACAACGAGGTGCTGCGCGGCATCGACCTTCACATTCCCGCCGGCCAGTTCGTCGCGATCGTCGGAAAAAGTGGGTGCGGAAAGAGCACGCTGCTGCGCCTGATCGCCGGGCTGGAGAAGATCGATGCCGGCAGCATCAGCTTCGGTCAGGAGATCCAGCCCGAGGACATCCGCGTGATGTTCCAGGAGCCGCGGCTGTTGCCGTGGGCCCGCGTGCTCGCCAATGTCGAGGTCGGCCTCGGCCGCGATCGTGCTTCCAGCGATGCGCATGCGCGCGCCGAGAAGGCGTTGATCGAGGTCGGCCTCGCCGACAAGCGCGACCAATGGCCCTCGGTGCTCTCAGGGGGCCAGAAGCAGCGCGTCGCGCTCGGCCGTGCGCTGGTCTCCCGGCCACGCGTGCTCGCCTTCGACGAGCCGCTCGGCGCGCTGGATGCGCTGACCCGCATCTCGATGCAGCGCCTGTTGGAGCGGGTCTGGCGCGACCAGGGCTTTACCGCGATCCTGGTCACCCACGACGTTGCCGAGGCGGTCGCGCTGGCCGACCGTGTGCTGGTCATCGAGGAGGGCCGCATCGCCCATGACGTCACGGTTAACGCCGCCCGGCCGCGCCAGCGCGGCTCGGCCGAGCTGGCAGGCCTCGAAGGCTCGATCCTGAGCCACCTGTTGTCAGCGGACGATCGTACCTAGATAAAGGGAACCCCGCTTCTGGGGAGCAACGCCATGAATGTAGTGCCCCGCGATCTCATGACCGAAATTCCCGTCTCGTCCGCCGATTTCCGCGGCGCCATGCGCCACCTCACCGGCGGCGTCAGCGTCATCACCGCCGGGCGGGGCAAGGACATCACCGGCATGACGGTGACCTCGGTGGCCTCGCTGTCGGTCGAGCCGCCGACGCTGCTGGTCAGCATCAACCGCGACGCCTCGTCGTTTCCGCTGATCCGCCGCCACGGCGCTTTCGGCGTGAATATCCTCAATGCCGACCAGCTCGACATTGCCGAGCGTTTTGCCGGCAAGGGCGGGCTGAAGGGCGCGGATCGCTTTGCAGGCAGCCAATGGGTGACGGCAGTCTCGGGTGTTCCGCTGCTGGTCGGCGCGCTCTCGGCCTTCGATTGCGAAGTGGAGGAGATCGTCGAGCGCCACTCGCACGGCATCGTCATCGGCCGTGTCAGGGACATCAGGAGCTCGACCCGCACCGCCGCGCTGGCCTATTGGCACGGCCAGTACGTGGCGGTCGATCAGGACGAAGACGCGGCCAGGCTCGCCGATGTCAGTCTTCCCGCGCGCGGCCGGCGCGGCATTTGATCGCCGACGGCGCGCCTCGCGCAAGGCTGGTCTTTTCCGCCTCATCGCTCTAGAAGCGCCTGGAGCCGTCCCGCCGGGTCGGCATTGGAGCGGAACGATGAAGCGCATCGCGACCTGGGCCTTCTACGCCATCGGCGCGCTCGCGATCGCCTATCTCGCGCTCTACGCCTATGCGATGTTCTCCGGCTCTCCGATCGTGCCGGGCGATCCCATCCACATTTTCCGCAAGCCGGACGCGCCGAGTTATTCGTAACGGTCTCGTAGTCTCGTAGGGTGGGCAAAGCGAAGCGTGCCCATCATTTCTACCCAGCGAAGCCAGATGGTGGGCACGGCGCAAGTGCGCCTTTGCCCACCCTACGGCACCGCGGTTGCGGCAATCACCCCCTTAGAATCGCCAGCGCCAGCGCCTGCGCGCGTGGCACGATGCTGTCGATCTCCAGATATTCCTCCGGCGTGTGCGCGAGCCCGCCGACCGGGCCGAGGCCGCAGATGGTCGGCGTGCCGACCGCGGCGGTGAAGCCGGAATCGGCGCAGCCGCCGGAGAACTCGCCCTGCAGCGTGGTGAGGCCCACCTGCCTTGCGGCCGCCTGATAGCCCTCGAACAGGGCCTTCGACTCCGCGCTCTGCACCACCGGCACGAACTCGCCCTTGATCGACAACGTCGCGCTGGTGCCCGGCACGGAGGAGGTCGCGACGATCTTTTCGATCGCAGCCATGATCCGCGCGCGATCGGCCGGATCGACATAGCGCAGATCGATCTGCCCTTCCGCGTAAGGCGCCGTCGTGTTGACGGACTGCCCGCCCGAGACGAGGCCGACATTGAGCGTGATGCCCTTGTCGAGATCGGTGAGCGCGTGGATCTGCACGATCTTGTGCGCGAGCTCGCCAATGGCGCTGACGCCGGCGGCGAAATTGGCGCCGGAATGCGCGGCCTTGCCGGTGATGGCCATGTGCATGAAGATGCCGCCCTTGCGCCCGGTGACGACGTTGCCCGTGGGTCGGCCCGGCTCGGAATTGAACACCGCGCGGGCCGCGCGTCCCTCGCGCTCGATCACCGGGCGCGAGGAGGGCGAGCCGATCTCCTCGTCCGAGGTGATCAGCACCTTGATCGGATGCGGTGAGCTGCCGAATTTGTGGAAGGCGGTGGCCACGAACACGTTCATGACGAGGCCGGACTTCATGTCGGCGACACCCGGTCCATAGGCGCGGCCATCCCGGATCGTGAACGGCCGCCGCCCGGCCTCGCCCTTGCCGAACACGGTGTCGCGATGCCCCATCAACAGCACCGGCTTTTCGTTGCTGCCGGGCTTTGCCACCTCGGCATGGATCGCGTCGCCGAAGGTGGCGTTGGCCTCGCGTCGGAACGGAATGCCGTGCTCGGCAAAATGCCGCTCGAACCGCGCACCGACCGTATCGACGCCTTCCTTGTCGTAGGAGCCGGAATCGATGTTCACGACGTCGCGGAGCAGGTCGATCATCGCCTGCTTCTGCGACGCCAGCCAATCCGTGATTTGAGCTTCAGACATGTGGTTCCTCGCGTGGTTTTCGGGCGGGTTATAGGGCCTGATGCGCGGATGGCCTAGTCGCGTGGCGCGCTCCCGTTATGCGACGAGCGCTCTCGACGCCGTCATTGCGAGCGCAGCGAAGCAATCCAGAGTCTTTCCGCGGAGGGATTCTGGATTGCTTCGCTGCGCTCGCAATGACGTGCTGGCGGCCTGCATCAAGCAAAAATGCCCGGGTCTAGCCCGGGCATTCGTCGTCAGCTCGTGTGCTTCGAGGGATCACGCCCCCATCATCGGCATCCGCGGATATTCACCGGGCGTGCCCGCCGGCGGGATCGGAATGCCGCCGTCCGCATATTCGTTGAGCTTGTTGCGCAGCGTGCGGATCGAGATGCCGAGGATGTTGGCGGCATGGGTGCGGTTGCCGAGGCAGTGCTTCAGCGTCTCCAGGATCAGGTCGCGCTCGACGTCGGCGACGGTGCGCCCCACCAGCGCGCGCGTCACCTGCTCGGCGGCCATGGTGGCATGCGCCACGGCCGGTGCGGTCTTGGCGAGGTCGAGGCGGTCGCCGTCCGGCGTGATGATGGCGTCGGGTCCGATCTCGTCGCCCTGCGCCATCAGCACCGCGCGGTGCATGGTGTTTTCGAGCTCGCGGACGTTGCCCTGCCAGCGGTTGGCGGAGAGCACGCGGCGCGCCTCGGCCGAGAGCGGGCGCATCGGCACGCCGTTGGCCTCGGCGTATTTCTTCACGAAATGCTGAGCGAGCTCGAGGATGTCGGCGGGACGCTCGCGCAGCGGCGGAATCTTCAAGTTCACGACGTTGAGGCGGAACAACAGGTCCTCGCGGAACGTGCCTTCGCGCACGGCTTCCGCCAGGTTGCGGTTCGAGGTCGCGATGATGCGGATGTCCACCGGCACCGGCTTGGTGCCGCCGACGCGATCGATCACGCGCTCCTGGATGGCGCGCAGCAGCTTGGATTGCAGTCGGACGTCCATCTCGGAGATTTCGTCGAGCAGCAGCGTGCCGCCGGTCGCCTCCTCGAACTTGCCGATGCGGCGAGCGACCGCGCCGGTGAAGGCGCCCTTCTCGTGGCCGAACAGCTCGGATTCCAAGAGATGCTCGGGGATCGCGGCGCAGTTGATCGAGATGAACGGACGCTTGGCGCGGGCCGAGCGGGTGTGGACGTAGCGGGCCAGCACTTCCTTGCCCGTGCCGGATTCGCCGGTGATCATCACCGAGGCGTCCGAGCCGGCGATCTGCTGGGCGAGCTTGATCACCTTCGCCATCGCATCGTCACGATAGACCAGTTCGCGGGAATCATTGGCGACTGCGGCCAGCACCGCGGCGATCAGCTCCGGATCCGGCGGCAGCGGGATGTATTCCTTGGCCCCGGCATGGATCGCGGCGACGGCGGCGCGGGCGTCGTTGGTGATGCCGCAGGCGACGATCGGGGCGTGGATGTGCTCGGCTTCCAGCCGCAGCACGAGGTCGCGGATGTCGAGCGCGACGTCGACCAGGAGGAGGTCGGCGCCCTTGCCCCCGCGCAGCACGCGCATCGCCTGCTCGTGATCCTCGGCATGGGTCACGGTGGCGCCGTTCTCCATCGCGATCTTGGTGGCGGTGGTGAGCTGGCCCTTCAATGTGCCAACGATGAGAAGCCGCATGTCAGTCTCCTGTCCGTCTGTTCGCGCCGGCGCGCGTCATGTCCTTGCGTGTCAGCCGCGGTCGGCCTTGATGATTTCCGTCATGGTCACGCCGAGCTTGTCCTCGACCAGGACGACCTCGCCGCGGGCGACCAGCTTGTTGTTGACGTAGATGTCGATGGCCTCGCCGACGCGCCTGTCCAGCTCGAGCACGGTGCCGGGTCCGAGCTTCAGGAGCTCGCCGACGTCCATCTTGGAGCGGCCGAGCACGGCCGAGACCTGCACCGGCACGTCGAACACCGCTTCGAGGTCGGCGGCGGCGCGCGCCGCATATTCGTCCTCGTTGTAGCCGACGTCGGTGCCGGCAGGCGGCATCGGGCCGTTGAGATCGGGCAGCGGGACCTGTCCGTCAGTGTCGCTCATGGCTTAGCTCCCCCTGCGGGACGCGATGTAGCGTCCAACCATTTCGTCGATCTTGGCCGCGATGGCGCCGCGCTCCAGCACGACGCCGCCATCGGCCCATTCGATCCGGCAGTCGCCGGTGGCAATGTCCGGCTCGGCCAGGATCACCAGCCGGCCCTCGAAGCCGCTCTGCTTGGCGAGCCGCTCGATCCTCTCGCGCGCGCTGTCGTAGAGCGCATCGTTGATGCGGACGACGAGATGCGGCGTCGCGACCAGATGCGAGAAGCAGTCCTTGACCAGCGCGATGATCTCGCCGAGCGGCTCGGCGGCGACGAGGTCGGCGCACAGCTTGCGCGCCACCGCGACCGCGACCTCGACGGCCTCCGTCTCCATCCTGGTCTCGATGTTGCCGATTCCGGCGGCGACGCCGCGGATGGCGATGTTGATCTCTTCCATCGCGAGCGCGACGCGGCGGTCGCTCTCGGCCTTGGCCTCGCGCTGGCCGGCGGCAAAGCCGTCCTGATAGGCGCGCGCCTCGGCTTCCGCGACCTTCTGCGCGATTTCGGCCGCGGTCGCGGCCTTCTCGCGCGGCGAGCGCTCGGGTGCCGCGAAGTCGGTATCGAACAGGAATTTTGCCGGAGCGGCCATCAGTACACCAGCTCGTCGTCGGCGCGGTTCTTGGTCAGCATGATCTCGCCCTTGGCGGCGAGGTCCTTGGCGAGATTGACCAGCAGCGCCTGGGCCTCGTCGACATCGCGCAGGCGCACGGGCCCCATCGCGGCCATGTCGTCCTGGAGCATCTTGGCCGCGCGCGAAGACATGTTGCCGAAGAAGAAGTTGCGGACGTCCTCGTTGGCGCTCTTGAGCGCGACGCCGAGCTTGTCCTTGTCGACGTTGCGCATCAAGGTCTGGGCCGAGCCGGAATCCAGCTTCACCAGGTCGTCGAAGGTGAACATCAGCGCCTTGATGCGTTCGGCCGATTCCCGGTTGTCCTCTTCCAGCGAGGTGATGAACCGGGTTTCGGTCTGGCGGTCGAAATTGTTGAAGATTTCCGCCATCACCTCGTGGGCGTCGCGGCGGCGGGTCTGCGACAGGTTGGACATGAATTCGGTGCGCAGCGTCTTCTCCACGCTCTCGATCACCTCCTTCTGCACCGCCTCCATCTTCAGCATGCGGTTGACGACGTCGAGCGCGAGATCCTCGGGGAAGATGCCGAGCACGCGCGCGGCATGCTCCGGTTTCAGCTTCGACAGCACCACCGCGATGGTCTGCGGATATTCGTTCTTGAGGTAGTTGGCGAGAACCTCTTCCTGCACGTTGGAGAGTTTCTCCCACATGTTGCGGCCGGCGGGGCCGCGGATCTCGTCCATGATGCCGTTGACGCGTTCCGGCGGCAGGTATTGCTGCAGCAGCCGCTCGGTGGCGTCGAAATTGCCCATCAGCGCGCCCGAGGCCGACATGCGCGAGACGAATTCGAGCAGCATGTCCTCGACCGTGTCGACCTCGACGGTGCCGAGCGTCGACATCTCCAGCGAGAGCTGGCGCACCTCGTCGTCGTCGAGCAGGCCCCAGATCTTGCCGCCATATTGCTCGCCCAGCGCCAGCATCAGGATCGCGGCGCGGCGCGGACCGGACAGCTGCGCGGCGCCCTTGCCGTCGGCGGCACGGCTGCCGGCGCGCTGACCGAGCGTGGAGATCACGCTGGTGATGTCGTTGGAGTTGGCGTTTTGCAAGGAGGCGGCCATGTCAGATCACTTCTTGATTTACTTGGCGGTTACTTGGTTGGCTCGGTGAGCCATTGGCGAATGATGGCGACGGTTTCGTTGGGATTGCGTTCGGCGAGCTCGCCGACGCGGTGAACTGACTGGGCGTGGACCTGGCCCTGGATGGTGGCGACGTCGATGGCACTGGCGGCGCCGCTCGGCAGCAGCGGCTGGCTGGCCGGCGCGGACTCTTCCGAGGCAGACGGGCCGGCGAGGACGCCGGAGATGGCGGCGGCGACCTCGTCGGAGGCGAGAATGCGCTTGACCAGCGGGCGGATCACCAGGAACAGCACGACGAGGCCGAGCAGCATCATCACGCCGAGCTCGACGAAGTACATGACGTCGTCCTTGGTGAACTGCAGCATGCCGAGGAAGCCTGAGGGCTCGCCGATCGGGGCGGTGGAGGGCGCGTCGGCGAAACGCAGGTTGACGACCTCGACCTGGTCGCCGCGCTTCTGGTCGAAGCCGATCGCCGAGCGCACCAGGGTGGCGATGCGGTCGAGCTGCTCCTTGGTGCGGTCCTGGTAGGCGAGCTCGCCCTTGTCGTTCTTGGTGTAGATGCCGTCGACCAGCACCGCGACCGAGATGCGGTTGACGCGGCCGGCCTCGGTCACCTCGGTCTTGGTGGTGCGGGAGATCTCGTAATTGTTGGTCTCCTCGGTCTTCTTGCTCTGGTCCTTGGCCGCGACGCCGTTGTTCTGCTGGTTGCCGGGCAGCTCGTTGTTGACGGTGACCTGGCCGTTGTTGTCGGCGGTCATGCTCTGCTCTTCGCGGGTTTGGCTCGAGCGCAACACGCGGCCTTCGGGGTCGAACTTGTCCGAGGTCTGGGTGACCTTGTTGAAGTCGAAATCGGCGGAGAGCTGCACGCGGGCGCGGCCCGAACCGACCACCGAGGAGACGATGTCCTCGACCTGCTTGCGCATCCGCTTCTCGAAGGAGATGCGGCGTTCGTCGCCGAGCGCCTGCTCCGGATCGGTCTGGGCGCCGTCGGCGAGCAGCTGGCCGGCCTCGTCCACGATCGAGACCCGCTGCGGCTTCAGGCCGTTGACGGCGGAGGCGACGAGGTGGCGGATGGCGCGAATCTGCTGGGCTTCCAGCGCGCCGCGGACGCGCACCACGATCGAGGCCGACGGCTCCGGCGCCTCGCGGGCGAATAGCGGCCGCTCGGGCAGCACCAGGTGGACGCGGGCGGCCTGGATGCGGTCGATGGCGCGGATGGTGCGGGCGAGCTCGCCCTCGAGCGCGCGCAGATGATTGATGTTCTGGACGAAGGAGGTGGTGCCGAGCGCGTCCGACTTGTCGAACACCTCGTAGCCGACGCCGCCGCCCTTGGGCAGGCCGCCCTCGGCGAGCTTCATCCGCAGCCGCGTGACCTTGTCCTTGGGCACCATGATGATGGAGCCCTCGTTGCGGATCTCGAACTGGATCCCCTGGCGTTCCAGGTCCTTGATGATGCTGGAGGAATCTTCGACGGACAGGTCCGTGAACAGCGTCGTCATCTGCGGCGTGGTGACGCGCATGATGACGAAGGCGAAGAAGCCGATGAGCGCGGCGGTGACCGCGATCATCGCCCCGAACCGGGCGGCGCCGATACTCTTCAGAAAGTCCGCAAGCCCTTGCAAGCAACCGCCCCACAGCTTCGGCCGCTTTCACTGGAAAGGCCGACTGGGCAATTATTGCCTAGGTGATGGTTTCGATATGGTTAACGAAGGTTAAGAGGTCGGACAAAAGTGCATCATGAAAAAAATCGGCCTCGCAGGGCGAGGCCGATTTTCGTCAAAAGCCGCAGATTTCCGGATCGCCTACTGGCGATATTGCTGGATGCGGGTGGTGCGAAGACCCGCCAGACCGTGCTGGTCGATGGAAAACTGCCAGGAGAGGAATTCGTCGACCGTCAGGGTATAACGGCTGCAGGCCTCCTCGAGGGAGAGAAGTCCACCACGGACCGCGGCGACGACTTCGGCCTTGCGGCGGATGACCCAGCGTTTGGTGCCGGGTGCAGGCAGGTCCGCGATCGTCAACGGACTGCCGTCCGGCCCGATGACGTATTTCACCCTCGGGCGATGGGGTTCTGTCATGGCGTACTCACAAACTCTCAACCACTGAACTCACGCCGTAACCGTAACCCCCGCGGCTTAAAAATCCGCTAAGCCTAAGGGTTCAATACAATTCTCGTTGAAACTTGCGGGAACGCGGCCGGTTCGGCGGGCGGAGACGCAATCTCGGCCGGCTGAGCGGGGCGGAACGTAAATACTTTACTAACGAATGGGGCCTGCGGTGGTGTTGCGGAGGCCCTGATAGTCATCCCGGGGGCGCGCGGAGCGCGAGCCCGGGATCCATAACCCCAGGGAGTAGTTGGGCGACGACTCCGGTTAAGACCTCATGCGAAAACGACGTCCTGGGGTTATGGATCCCCGCCCCCGTGCGCAATTGCGCACTAGGCGGGGATGACACTGAATCTGTCGCTGGCAGTGTTCCACTATCAATTGCTCGTCGTCGCAATAATGCTCTTCACCTGGCTCAGCGTGTAGCTGGCGCCGTCGATGGTGAGCAGCGGCGGCGACTGGGTCAGGTCGACCGACGACACCACGCCCTGCACCTGCGCGGCAATGCCGACATTGTTGTTCGCGACGTCCTTGCCCGTGGCCGAGATCGTGTACTTGCCGTCGGGCCATTGCGTGCCGTCGTTGCCCATGCCGTTCCAGGTGAAGGGGATGTCGGTGCCGGCGGCGGCGCTATATTTGCCGGTGAACACGGTCTGGCCGCTGGAATTGGCGATGGTGATGTCGACGGTGGAATCGGTCGGCACGTTGAGATGCCAGGTCGCCGACGAGTTCTTCATGGTCGCGGTCGAGCCGTCGACCAGCGCGGTCTTGCCGACGAAGCCCAGCGCCTGGGTCGCTTGCGTGGTCTGCTGCAGGGTGACGAGCTGCGACAGCGCATCGTTGGTCTTGAGCTGCTGCTCGACGCCGGCGAACTGCACCAGCTGCTGGGTGAACTGGTTGGTGTCGAGCGGATCGAGCGGGTTCTGGTTCTGCAGCTGCGTCGTCAGCAGGGTCAGGAAGGTCTGGAAATTGCCGGCGAGCGTCGACCCCGTGGTCGAGCTCATCGACGAATTCGACGAGGATTTCGGAATGTCGGTCGTGCCGGAGACGACGGAAGGGGCGGTGGCGGCATTCGTGGTGGTCATTGCCTGATACTCCTCACACTCTGATATCGACGCCGCTGCTCGATCCGAGCATGCGGCCATAGCCGCGCCCGATGGGCGCTGCGGGAACGCTGTCGTCCTCGCTGACGATCAGGCGGCGGGCATTGCCGCCATTGTCGTTGTTCTGGCCGGAGTGCTGGCCCGATGAATTCTGGTCGCGCAGGCTGAAGGACAGTCCGTTGCTGCCGGTCTTGAAGCCGGCATCGTCGAGCGCGCGCTGCAATTGCGGCGCGTCCTGGCGCAGCATCTGCAGTGTCTCCGGCTTCTCCACGGTGAGATGCGAGGTGACGTTGCCGGCGCGGTCGACGTTGATGCGCACGTCGATGCGGCCGAGCTCGGCCGGGTCGAGGCTGATGTCGAACCGCGACTTGCCGGCGCGAATGGCGGCCGCGATCTCGATCGGGATGCCGCTGACCGGCACCGCCGCATTGTGGGTCGCCGCGGTCGCGGTGAGCGTCGCGGTCGATGCTGTCGCGGCCGAGGTCGTGTTGGTCAGCGGCGCCTGCACGGCGGAGGCGGCCTGCGCGCTGGTATCGGTTGCGGCGACGGTCGCTTGCGAGCCCGCATGCGCAGGCGCGGCCGGCGTGCCCTGGGCCGGATCGGCCGCGCGGTCGGCGGGGCCCGCCTTCGCCTCGGTCGCGACGTTCTCTGCCTGCGGCTTCAAGCCTTGCGCATGTGCGGCGTTGGCGGCCGGTGCCTGCGCCGTGGCGAGGTTCGCCTTGCCGGTATCCTGGCCGATATTGGAGACGTCGGTCTGGGCCTGCGCCGTGGCGGCGTCCTTGAACGCGGTCTTGGGCGTGCCCTGGCTGACGGCGGCGATCAGTCCGCCACCAGCTTTTGCATCGGTCGAGGTGGTCTCGGTCGTGCCGGCCGCGGCCTCGCCGAGCGTCGTGGTGGTGTCGGCATCGACCTCGACGCCTGCGGCCTTGGCGCTCTTATCGCTCGTCGTGGCGGTATCGGTCTTGGTGCCGGCGATCTGCGCCGCCGTGGAGGCGCTGGCGGCAAGAGCGGCCGCGGCGATCGCCAGCGGCGCGGCGGCGGCATCGCCAGCCTGGTTCGCAGCTGCATTCGGATCGACCGGGACGACCGGCGCGGCAACGATGATTCCGGGATCGGGCAGGGCGGTTTGCGTCACATCGGGCGGCGCGGCGGCAGCCGCGTCGACCGCGGCCGTGACGACCTCGGTGCCGTCGGTCGCTTCGCCCTCGGTCTCGTCGGATTTGTCCGCCGATTTGGCGTCCGCCGTCTCGGATTTTTCCTTGACCTTGCCGGCGTCCTTGGCCGGATCGCTGGATGCCTCGGCCCTGTCATTCTCGACCGGCGCAGACGGGTCGGTGTCGTCGCTCGCCTTGCTCTGCGAAGGCTGGTCCGTGGACGAGCTGTCGCGCGACGGCCGCTCGGGCGCCGGGGCGGACGAGGTCTGCTCGCTCCGACGCGGTGGGGTGTCCTGCGCCGGCGCGTTGTTACTGATGGCCTGCGTGTTGCTGTCGACCAGCGAGCCGAAAGCCTCGCTCGCCGGCGTGTCCTTCGGGGCTTGCGAGCGGGCAGGCTTCTGCTGCGCGCTCTGGATTTGCACGCTTGCCACGACATCTGACATCCGACCGACCACAGGCAACCCCTTGCAAGCAACTTCGGACCAGAGGGAGCAAGGAGTGGGCCAGCCTCCGAAAGCGGGTATTTCATCAATATAATCAAGGTTTTGATGATGTCGGGGCAATGCCGGGCGGCTGGTCGCGACCCCGCCATTTCTGCCGCCCCGGCAAGAATTGCCCTAACCGGGGGCCCGCGTGATTGCTTCACCGGAATGCCGCCTATATTAAAGAGGTTACTCTCAGCCGCTTTCGACTTGGGCAGTCGTGCTCTTCGGGAACCAAGGTTCCGGGGGATCGCCGCTGTCCCCCGAGAAAGCACAGCAATCGCGGATCGCGCTTCGCCGCCGTCACAACGCTTCAGGGCCGATGCTCAACAGTCTGGATCTCGAAGGCCGTCCCGAGGACACCAGGGTCGTCGTTGCCATGTCGGGCGGCGTCGATTCCTCGACGACGGCTGCGCTGCTGAAGGCTGAGGGCTACGACGTCGTCGGCATCACGCTGCAGCTCTACGACCATGGCGCGGCTACCCACCGCAAGGGCGCCTGCTGCGCCGGCCAGGACATCCACGACGCCCGCGACGTCGCGGCCAAGCTCGGCATTCCCCATTACGTGCTCGATTACGAGGATCGCTTTCGCGAGTCCGTCATCGACAACTTCGCCGATTCCTACGCGCTCGGCGAGACGCCGGTGCCCTGCATCGAGTGCAACCGCAGCGTCAAATTCCGTGACCTCTTGAAAACCGCACGCGAGCTCGGCGCCCAGGCGCTCGCCACCGGTCATTACGTCGCCTCGCGCCGTCGGGCCGACGGCTCGCGCGCGCTGGTCTGCGCGGCAGATGCCGACCGCGACCAGAGCTATTTCCTGTTCGCGACGACGCAGGAGCAGCTCGACTTCCTGCGCTTTCCGCTCGGCGACATGACCAAGCCCGAGACGCGCGAGCTCGCGCGCCGCTTCGGGCTTGCGGTCGCTGACAAGCACGACAGCCAGGACATCTGCTTCGTGCCGACCGGCCGCTACACCGACATCATCACGCGCCTGCGCCCCAATGCGATGGACCCCGGCGACATCGTCGATCTCGAGGGCCGCGTGCTAGGCCGGCACCACGGCATCGCCAATTTCACCGTCGGCCAGCGCCGCGGCCTCGGCATCGCCTCCGGCTCGCCGCTGTTCGTGGTGCGGCTGGACGCTGCGACCCGCCGCGTCGTGGTCGGCCCGCGCGATGCGCTGAAGATGCATCGCATCTCCCTGCGCGACGTCAACTGGATCGGCGATGGCGACATCGACCGCGCCATCGGTGCCGGCCTCGAGATGTTCGTGCGCGTACGCTCGACCCGCAGTCCGCAAGCAGCCTGGCTGCGCGGCAGCAATGGCCGCTATGAGGTCGAGCTCGTCGCCGGCGAAGAGGGCGTCTCGCCGGGACAGGCCTGCGTGTTCTACGACGCACCTTCAGGCCAGGCCCGCGTGCTCGGCGGCGGCTTCATCCAGAGCGCCGCGGCCAAGCTCGGTGCGGACACATCGCGCCCGCTCGCGGAAGCCGTGCGCGGCTGACGGAATGACGATTTTAAGCGCAATTGGTAGGGCCGGGTTCACCTCTCCCCAGCGGGGAGAGGTCGGATTGCGAAGCAATCCGGGTGAGGGGCCGCAACTCCCGTTGAGACTGCAACCCCTCACCCGGATCGCATCTTGCGATGCGATCCGACCTCTCCCTATGGGAGAGGTGAAGTAAGCAAGGGCAGGGGGCATGGCAGCAGACATCTCGCGGGCCGGGGTCGAGAAGGCCTATGGCCGCTGGGCGCCGGTCTATGATCTCGTGTTCGGCAAGGTGTTCGACGCCGGGCGGCAATCGACGATCGCGGAGGCCGACCGCATCGGCGGCCGCGTCCTCGACGTCGGCGTCGGCACGGGTCTTTCGCTGTCCGACTACGCGCGCACCACCAAGGTCTGCGGCGTCGACATCTCCGAGCCGATGCTGCGCAAGGCGCAGGCGCGCGTCCGCGCGCTTCGTCTGTCGAACGTCGAAGTGCTCTCGGTGATGGATGCGAAGAACCTCGCCTTTCCCGACAATTTCTTCGACGCCGTGGTGGCGCAATATGTCATCACCGCCGTGCCCGATCCCGAAGGCACGCTCGACGAGTTCGTGCGCGTGCTCAAGTCGGGCGGCGAGCTGATCCTGGTCAACCACATCGGTGCGGAGAGCGGCCCTCGCAAGCTGTTCGAGCTCGCCTTCGCGCCCATCGCCCGCCGCCTCGGCTGGCGCCCGGAATTCCCGTGGGCCCGCCTCGAGGGCTGGGCTACAAGGCACGGCGGCGTCGCGCTCACCGAGCGCAGGCCCATGCCGCCGATGGGCCATTTCTCGCTGATCCGCTACCGCAAGGCCTAGCTGCGAGAGCCCGGCACGCCGCCAAGACGGCAGTGCGCTCCCTCCCCGCGAGCGGGGGAGGGTTGGGGAGAGGGCTCTCTCCAAGCACGATATCTCGCGAGTCATCCCGTCATTGCGAGCGCAGCGAAGCAATCCAGACTGTCTCTGCGGAGGGATTCTGGATTGCTTCGCTGCGCTCGCAATGACAAGGCAGGAAACCGGAGACGGGGCCCGATCACATCGCACTCCGCGCCGGGAACAGCCCGCCCTCCCTGCGCGTTTCCGTCCCATGCGCACGACAAACCTCATTCTTGCGGGCCTCCTGATCGCCGCCTCTGGCAGCGCGATCGCGCAGGCCCCGCCCGCCCCGGCGACGCCGCCACAACAGACCGCGCCGCCATCCCCGCAACGCGCCGCCGGCTGCGCCCCATCCGATCGGCTGGCTACCACCCCCGACGGCACCACCACCGGCCAGTCCCGGGAACCGCTCGGCGACAAGCTCGCCAAGACGGACGGCGTGCTCTGCCCGCCCTCGGGCGTCGATCCCGATATGCACGCCCCCGCGCCCAGCACCGGCGGCAACACCCCGGTGATCCCGCCCCCCGGCAGCCCCGGCGGCGACCCGAACGTCAGGCCGAAATAAGGGCCGCTTCCCTTCGCCTCTCCCCGCCGGGGAGAGGCCGGAATCCGCGCGAGAGCGCGGATTCCGGGTGAGGGGACCCTCCACGAGTCCGGCGCCGTAAAAATCGCAAATTCTGGTGAGAAATCGGGCCGAAGCGGACTTGTCGCGCCGAAGCCTCGGCGAAGGCGGAAGCTTTAGCGAAGGCGGATTGACTTACCCCCGCCCCCTTCCTTATATGCCGCGCGTTCGCGAGATCGGCCTCAAGTCGCCGTCGCGATCCCTGTGGCGGGGTAGCTCAGCTGGTTAGAGCACGGGAATCATAATCCTGGGGTCGGGGGTTCGAGTCCCTCCCCCGCTACCAATCATCTCCCCAAGCTCCCATTTGATAGTTCGGTAGACCTCAGCCTGATTGCATGGCGCCGGGTCTATTTGGACGGCGCGCCGCTTGTGCCGTCTGCAAGCACGCGCCGTTACGGGGGGAGTGTGGCGACATGGTCGAAGGTCTGCCAAGCGAAGTTGAAGTCATCACGCTGTTCGTTGATGACATTGCCGCTTCGAAGGCGTTCTACGCCAAGGTCTTTGCAGCCGAGACCATCTGGGAGGATGACGTCTCGTCCGTGCTGAAATTCGGCGGCCTCTTGATCAATCTTCTCGACGCCTCTCAAGCGCCTGCGCTTGTTACGCCGTTGCCGGTTGGGCCGTCCGCCGCGGGGCCCCGCGCGATGTTGACGATCAGGGTCACGGATGTCGATGCGGTGTGCTTCGCCCTTCGGGGGATTGGTGTCGATCTGCTCAATGGCCCGATCGACCGTCCATGGGGACGGCGAACCGCATCCTTCGCCGATCCTTCAGGTCATGTCTGGGAGATCGCTGAGCTAATCGGACGGACTTAGTCCGGTAGGATGGGTAGAGCTCTTGCGAAACCCATCTTGCCTCGTCCGCGGATGAACCTTGATGGGTTTCGCTTCGCTCTATTCATCAAGAATCACGCCGGCACCACCATTGATAATGGTCCAGCCCGTCGGACTGACCTGGCCGTCGCGCCGGCCCTCGAAGGTTCGCTCGGGAAGCAAGCGACCGGTTCTGTGATCACCATCACAGGTGTGGCCGCCTTTCCCTGTCTATACTGCCGGTTCGGAAGCAGGGTAGCGACCATGCGGAATCGGATTGCACTGGTTTTCAGTTTCTTTTTCACTTTTCTGGCAGCCGCGGATCTTGCGGCCGCAGACGACCGGACAATCTGCGCGCAGCGCGGCCATGAGGACCGCATCGCCGCGTGTTCGCGGCTGATCGCAAAGAGCGGCGGGCGCGACGCCTTGGCGTTCGACAATCGCGGTGCCGAATATGGCGACAAGGGCGACTACGATCGCGCAATCTCCGATTTCAGCGAGGCCATCCGCATCGATCCGAAATACGCGCTTGCCTGGCAGCATCGCGGCGCCGCCCTGCTTCGCCGGAACGAGGTGGATCGGGCCATCGCCGACCTGACCGCCTCGATCCGGCTCGATGCAAACAATCTGAACGCCTTGAACGACCGCGGCATGGCCTATGCCGCTGCAGGTGATTCCGAGCGCGCGCTTTCGGATTACAACGCAGCGATCCGCATCAATCCGAGGTTCAAGTTCGCCTACTTCAATCGAGGGCGGCTCTATGCCGGCAAGGGCGACCACACCCGGGCGATCGCCGAATACTCCGAGGTCATTCGCATTGACCCGACCTACGGTTATGCGTTCAACAATCGCGGACTGTCCTATCAGCACACCGGCCAGTCCGAGCGTGCCGTGGCCGATTTCAGCGAGGCGATCCGGCTTTTGCCGAGGACGACGCTGGCCTACAACAACCGCGGCGACATCTACCTCCTTCAGGGCAGGTACGATCAAGCCCTCGCCGATTTCAACGAGTCGCTGCGCAATGATCCGCAACATCAGAGCGCGCTGGTAAACCGCGGAATGGTGTTCGAGAAGCTGGGCGAGGTCGCAAAGGCCCGCGCCGACTTCAACGCAGCTCTGGCTGCCCCGCAGAAGTACGACAGCGCGAAATGGTCGATGGACAAGGCACGCGAACGCCTCGCCGCGCTGGACGATACGTCCATCAAGACCGTTCCTCCCGCCACCACCACGTCGGTCATCGCGCTGCCGGGACCGTCAAGTAGAAATGACAGGCGCATCGCGCTCGTGGTCGGAAACTCCGCTTATGAGAATGTCGCAGCGCTCGCCAATCCGGCGCGCGATGCGGCGCTCGTCGCCGAAACGCTCAAGCTCACCGGATTCGATTCCGTCACGCTGCTGACCGATCTGCGCAAGGATGCGTTGACCGCGGCGCTGCGCGACTTTGCAAGGCAGGCGGAAATCGCCGACTGGGCGATGGTATATTACGCCGGTCACGGCATGGAGGTCGGCGGCGTCAACTATCTGATCCCGATCGACGCGAAGATCGCCTCCGACCGCGACGTCAGCTTCGAAGCCGTGGCGCTGGATCAGGTGTTGAACGCGGCGGAACGCGCCAAGCGGCTGCGCCTCATCATCCTCGATGCCTGCCGCGACAATCCCTTCGCCACCCAGATGAAGCGCACCATGACGCTGGCGTCGCGTTCGGTGTCGCGCGGCCTTGCGGCGATCGAGCCCGAGGCGGGCACGCTGGTGGTGTATGCCGCCAAGGACGGAGAGATGGCGCTCGACGGAGTGGGCAGGAACAGCCCGTTCGCCACGGCGTTCGTCGACAATATGCGCAAGCCCGGTCTCGAGGTGCGCCGGCTGTTCGACGTCGTGCGTGACGACGTCATGGAGGCGACCAATCGTGCACAAAAGCCGTTCAGCTACGGATCGGTCTCGGGCCGGCAGGATTTTTACTTCGTTGCCGGGAAATGAGACCTGAGGGGCCTTCCCTGTGCCCTCCTGGCTTTCAGAGGGCGGAGTGACGAAGCAAAGCTCGGGCGAAGGTCGTCGCGAGGATGCGAAACCGTGTCGCAATCAGCCGGCGACCTCACGCGGCGTGCGAGGGTGGAACTGGGCCGACTGGAACTCGTGGGCGCGTCGGCCGTTGCTTGGCCGCGGCAATTGCAAGCGAGTAGGAGAGTACGTGAACCGACGCCAGCTTGTTCAAGGGTCGGCAGCGCTGCCGGCGCTGCTGCTTGCTTCCCGACGCAGTCTGGCCGCCCCTTCGGATGACATGTTCGGGCCGTCCACCGTGAGGGACCTGGCGCGGAGGTTGGCGAGCAAGCCGTACGAGGCGCCGGACGAGAAGCTGCCGAGTGGATTGAAGGACCTGGACTACGATCAGTATCGTTCGATCCGCTTTTTGCCCGAGCGGGCGCTCTGGCGCGGCAAGAATCTTCCGTTCGAGGCGCAGTTCTTCCACCGCGGCTTCTTTTACAAGAACAGGGTGAACATCTTCGAGGTCGCGGACGGAAAGGCGTCCGAGCTAAAGTACCGCAAGGCGGACTTCTCCTTTGGCGAGAAGGTCCCGGCGTTCGAGGACATCGATCTCGGGTTCGCAGGCTTCCGCATCCACGCGCCGATGAACCGTCCCGACTATTACGACGAGGTCTGCGTCTTCCTGGGCGCGAGCTACTTCCGCGCCGTGGCCAAGGGGCAGACCTACGGACTTTCCGCCCGGGGGCTCTCGATCGATACGGGCGAAGCCAAGGGCGAGGAATTTCCGCTCTTCAAGACGTTCTGGCTTGAGCGGCCGGCGCCGGGTGCGACATCGTTGGTGATTCATGCCCTGCTCGACAGCAAGAGCTGCGCCGCGAGCTATCGGTTCACGGTGCGGCCCGGTGAGACGACGGTCTTCGACGTCGAAATGTCGGTCTACCCGCGCGTCGAGATGCCGCGGGCCGGTCTCGCGCCCATGACCAGCATGTTCTTTTACGGTCCGAACGACCGCAACGACATCGACGATTTCCGCCCCTCAGTCCACGATTCCGATGGCCTTGGGATATTCAATGGGAAGGGCGAGAGCCTGTGGCGGCCGCTCAGCAATCCCCGCGATCTCCAGATCAGCACCTTCCAGGATCTCAATCCGCGTGGCTTCGGGCTGATGCAGCGGGAGAGAAACTTCTTCGCCTACCAGGACATCGAATCCAGCTTCGAAAAACGCCCAAGTCTCTGGATGGAGCCGATCGGGGATTGGGGCGAGGGCGGGGTCGTGCTGTTCGAGATCCCGACCAAGGAGGAGGTCCACGACAACATCGCCGCCTTCTGGCGGCCGAAAAACCCGCTGCAGGCCAAGGGCGAACACAACTACACCTATCGGCTGCATTGGGGGCCGGATAGCCCGAAGCCGCATTCGCTGGCCAGATTCACGCGAAGCGGGATCGGGGCGAGGGGCGAGGACGCGCGCCTGTTCGTGCTCGATCTGCTCGGCGACAACCTCAAGGGCATCGATCCTGCCGGTGTCAAAGGCGTGGTGACGGCGGAGAAGTCCGAAGTGAAGAACATCGTCACGCAGCCCAATCCCCACACAGGTGGGTGGCGGCTCAGCTTCCAGTGCCAGGTGAAAAGCGAGCCGATCGAGCTGCGGGCGTTCCTGGCCCAAGTCGACAAGCCCTTGTCGGAAATCTGGGTCTACCGATGGGCGCCCTGAGCACGGCACCGCGGCCGATGGCCGGCGATATCGCGACCCAGCGCCTGCTGCCGGGCGAGTCCCCCCTTCCGATGGCTCCCGGCGACCTCGGAAAAAACCAGGTCGCCCACCGCATTCCTGCGCCGGTTGCTCCCGCGATGGCTTGGCGGCGCGGCCTCATCGTCGTCTCGACGGCGGCGCTCACGGCGGCCGGCGGATATGAGATGTATCGCGTGCTGCAGGTGGGCGGCGTCACCGTCCTTGAAGCCATGGTGCTGGCGCTCTTCCTGGTCCTGCTCGCCTGGGTCGCCTTCTCGTTCGCCTCCGCGCTGGCCGGCTTCTTCGTGCTGCTGGCCCATCGTCCGGGCGCCTTCGCGCCGGACGCGGAGCTGCCTGCGATCGCAAGCCGCACCGCCATGCTGCTTCCCACCTACAACGAAGACCCGCACCGATTGACGGCGCGGCTCCGCGCGATCATCGAATCCCTGGAGACGACCTCGCAAGGAAGGCTGTTCGACTGGTACGTTCTGAGCGACAGCACCGATCCGGACATCTGGGTCGCCGAAGAAAAGGCGCTCCTCGCGCTGCGACAGGCGGTGGGGACGCCACGGCTGTACTATCGACACCGAGGCGAGAATACGGCGCGCAAAGCCGGGAATATCTCCGAGTGGATCACGCGGTTCGGCGGCGCGTACGATTTCATGATCGTGCTCGATGCCGACAGTCTCATGAGCGGGCAGACCATCGTCCGACTGGTCCACGCCATGGAGAGCAATCCGAGCGCCGGGCTCGTCCAGACGCTCCCCATGGTCGTCAACGCGCGAAGCCTGTTCAGCCGGGTCCAGCAATTCGCGGGCCGCCTGTACGGACCGTTGATCGCCGCCGGCGTCGCCTGGTGGCACGGCTCCGAAGGCAATTACTGGGGCCACAACGCGATCATCCGCGTGAAGGCGTTCGCGGAATCGGCCGCGCTGCCGCAGCTGCGCGGGCGCAAGCCATTCGGCGGGCACATCCTCAGCCACGATTTCGTCGAAGCTGCGCTGATGCGGCGCGCGGGGTGGGGCATCTACATGCTGCCGACGCTCGGCGGAAGCTACGAAGAGGTGCCGCCCTCGCTGCTCGATTTTGCCGCGCGCGACCGACGCTGGTGCCAGGGCAATCTTCAGCATCTGGCTGTCGTGCCGGCGCGGGGTCTCCACTGGGTGTCGCGCCTGCACTTCATGGTGGGGATAGGGGCATATCTGACGGCACCGCTCTGGCTGCTGTTCCTCTTGCTGGGCATGCTGATCTCGTTGCAGGCCCGCTTCGTGCGTCCGGAGTATTTTCCGAAGGGTTTCTCGTTGTTTCCGACGTGGCCGGCCCAGGATCCCGTGCTCGCCATCTGGGTGTTCGTCGCCACGATGGGTCTGCTGCTGTTGCCGAAGCTGCTCAGCCTCGTCCTCGTTTGGATGCGGGGCTCGGCGAGACGCCAGTTCGGCGGCGCGTTGCGAGCCTCGGCCGGAGTTCTCGCAGAGATCATAGTTTCCGCGCTGATGGCGCCGGTGATGATGATCTTTCAGTCGATCGCCGTGGTCGAGATTCTGGCCGGCCGCGATGCCGGCTGGCAGACGCAAAGGCGCGACGACGGCACGGTGGAGCGCCGCGAACTCTATCGGAAGTACGGCATTCCAACCATGTGCGGCGTCGCGATGGCCGCAAGCGCCTACGCCGTTTCGCTGCCCCTGCTGCTTTGGATGTCGCCGGTCATCGTTGGTCTGCTGTTCGCCGTTCCCATAGGCGCGCTGACCGCCATACCCGTCTCCGGAAGATTGTTCGTCACTCCCGAAGAGCGAGAGCCGCCTCCGGTGCTGCGGCGAGCGAACGAACTGAGCGCGTCGGCGGACGCAGGGGGCAACCCCGCGTTGCTGGAGCTGCGCCAAGACCCCGCGCTCCTGGCCTTCCACCTCGCTCAGCTGCCGCCGCCTCGCCCCACCAGGCCCGACACCGTCGACGCCAACCTGGCGGTCGGACGTGCCAAGATCGATGCCAGCGAGACTTTCGAGGAGGCCGCAGAGCATCTGTCCTCGCGGGAGATCTTCTCGATCTTGAACGACGGTTCGGCGCTCTCGACCGTGTTGCAGAAGCCATGACGTTTCGGCCTGCCGGGCGCGCCCATCGGCGAGCGGCGAGCATTGGGCACGGAGCCCTTGCTTCGATGGGGCCGCCCTGCAGCGCCGCCCGCCTTTCCGCGACCGCGCTGGACTATTGCGGACGCCTTCGAGGTGATGTTGATGCTCCGCCCCACGGAACCGGCGAGCTTTGTTCGCTGTTTGCATCCGGGAAGTACGGTGAACCGCGATGAAATGGATGCTGGTGGTTCTGGTCGGCGGCGTGACGCCGGTCAACACAGACTTGCTGTTTGACAAGTTCGCTGATTGCCTTTCGGCGGAAGAGCAGATGCGCAAGCACTATGCTGACGCTTTCGAGGCTTGGGACAAGTGGGCGGCAGTGAACATCGAGCGGCGTCGCGACTATTCCAAAGCCCGGGAGGCGCAAGCCAAGCGCTTGTTGAGCAATGTTGGAACGTGCGTGCCTCATGGTGACGGCGCCGTCGTGAAGCCGGAGGCCAGCCCTTCACCGACGCCTTCGCCCAAGCCCAGCCCATGACGAGCAAACGAAGCGACTGCGAGCATGCTGCGGGGCTGGCTCGGATGCCGAGACCGCTTCGACGCAAGCCTGCGCGCACGCTGTGGCATCCGCGCGGCCAGGAGGACGGGGTCATGCCTGGATTGGCGAGCAAGAGTCCATGCCAGGCAGCTGTCGCCTGATGCACCCGGTTCGGCAACTCGGCCGTTCTGACATCTTTTGACTCAACATGCCGACGCGCAGAAACGTTCAGTCACACACGGCCCAATTTGGATCCAGGTGCCCGGATAACGAGCGCGGGTCCGGAGAAGGGCGGCGCTCGATTTCATCAAGATCGGACGTTCGTCGGGTGGTTCAGCTTTGCAAGAGCGGAAAGCGGGGTCTGCCGCGTCGAAGGGCCTGATGTTCGCGCTGCAGTGCGCGGTATGCAGCTGACCAATGGATCGAAGCCTGGAGCGACGATCAATGTTCCAGAAGGAGGGCAGATGATTTTCGCAATGGTAAGCGCAATGAAAAGCCTGCCAATGTGCCGGTTGAAGATGTCACGGAGCCTCGGTTTCTCGGTGCTGATGGCCGTCGCCGTCGCATCGCCTGCATCAGCGCAGGCGAGCTTCAATAACGTCGCCGGGTCATGGTCGGGCAGTGGTTGGATGAGGCCTAAGGACGGGCCCCGGGAGCGGGTCCGCTGTAAGGTCGACTACGTTCCCAAGAACGAAGGTCAATCCGTCAAGATGAATGTGCGCTGCGCGAGCGACGCGTACAAGATGGATCTGGGCGCTACAATCGAACAAAGCGGCTCGGAGCTTTCAGGAAACTGGTTCGAAAGCCAGTACCGCGTCGGGGGCAAGGTCTATGGGCAAAATCAGAATGGCGTGATCGATGCCCGCATCGAGGGCGACAAGATCACAGCGTTGCTCGTCGTTCGCACGAAAGGAAGCCGCCAATCCTTCGTCATGGAGTCGCCGGGAGCCTGGGTGTCCGAGGTCTCCATCGATCTTACGCGTGATGCGCGATGAAGCGAACAAAGCGCCGACATTCGCATTCAGACGACAGCCGATTGAGCGGCAACAGGCTTAGGAGTGCTCGTCCAGATAGCTGACCGTGGCCGCGAGCTGATAGCCGCCGTTGCGCACCGTCTTGAAGATGTGATTTGCGCCGCCCTCTGCAAGTTTGCGCCGCAGTCGACTGATCAGCACATCAATGGAGCGGTCTAGGACGTCTCCATCGCGCCCGCGGGTCAGATCGAGCAATTGGTCGCGAGACAGAACGCGACCGGGACGGTCGAGAAACGTCAAGAGAAGATCAAACTCCGCCCCGGTCAAATCGATCGAGTCGCCTTGCGGAGCGACCACCGACCGGGCGGACGGATCGGCGACGAACCCTTCGAAGAGGTAGCGACCCTTCCGGCCGTGAGAGGGGCGGTCATCGTCGCCGCGTCGGAGCACAGCACGAATCCGGGCGATCAGCTCACGCGGGTTGAACGGTTTGCCGAGATAGTCGTCGGCGCCGATCTCCAGACCGATGATCCGATCCACGTCTTCCTTCAGAGCAGTGAGCAGGATGATCGGAATCCGCGACCGCGTGGACCGGAGATCGCGACAAAGATCGAGTCCGGACCCGTCCGGCAGCATCACGTCCAGCACGATCAGATCGATCTGATTCGTGGCGATCCGTTCACGTACTTCCACGCAGCGGGACGCGAGTTGAACCCGGAAGCCCTGCTCCTTGATGTAGCGAGCAAGGAGCTTGCGGATCTCTAAGTCATCATCGACGACAAGGATTTGGGGAATGTGCATGGGCGCCGGTTTAGTCCGGTTGGAACAGGCTGAAGGGTAATATTTGTAACGAAGGCTGTCCTCAATTCGGGCCGGACATCTTTCGACACAAATGGCGGTCGGCCAGCAACATTAGGTCATCCGCAGCCAGATTCCGAGCCATGTAGCCCGTTTATCAAGAGCGCAGGGTTCACAATAAGGGGGTCTGAATGCGCTCCGCCGCCGGTCTTAACCATCCTGGTTCATATCCGTCGTTTCCGTATCAACGCCGGTGGCCGCTCGGATATTGCGTTTCGGCCCTGCTCATCCTTGCACTGTTGCCGGGTTGCGCGACCCCCGCCCTGGTCCAGGGCAACGGGCTCTCCTCTTACGAGGGATTGAAGCAGTCGGACGGAAAGATCACCAAGTCCCGTCTTCAGGTGAAGAAAGAGCAGGTAGCGGCGGCGAAGACGATCAATATCGCACCGACGGCATTCCCTGCCCACGTTGCGCCTGCCCTAACCCATGAACAGCGTATCCTTGTCGCCAACACGGTAAGCCGCGCCTTGTGCATCAATTTGAGCGACAGATTCAGGGTGGTGTCGTCCGATCAACAGGCGGATTTGACCGTGCGTGCGGCCATTACGCGTGCGACGCCGACTGATGAAGTCGCCGCGGGCGTCTCGGCCGCGGCGAAGCTCGGTTCGAGCTTCGTGGATACGGCCGTTCCGATTCCGGTGCCCCGCATTCCGGTTGGGCTCGGAGACTTGTCCATCGAAGCCGAGGCCGTCGACGCCACGGGGCGACAGCAAGCCGCCATGATCTGGGGAAGAGGGGCGAACGCCTTTTTCAGCACGCCGAGAGCATCGAAAGCCAGTGACGCTTACGATCTCGCTCGGGACTTCGGCGACGATTTCGCCAAGATGCTCAATAAGGGTGAAAGTCCCTTCGAAGGCTTTAGTATCGAGATCCCGTCCTTGGAAAAGGTCGGTTCGAATATTGGTCTCGCTCCCAAGTATGCGGCGTGCGAAACCTACGGCCGCGCTCCTGGGATCGCCGGTCTCGTCGGCGGCAAACTGGGCCTTCCTCCTGAATGGACCGATGATGGTCCAGTGGAGACACGAAAGTAGTGGCGATCAAGGACGGCCGCATGGGCAGACACAGCCTTTGCGGCTCGACCGCGAAGAACGCCATGATGATGGTCATCCGCACCATCGAGTACGGCCCCGTCATGTATGCGTCCAGATCGGCGATGCGCGTGGCCGCGCTGTTTCTGATGACCGGCCTTCTTTGCGGATGCGCCTCCATGTTCCCGCGCGATGTGGTTCCGAAACGACTGATCGACGAGGCCGAACTCGCCGGGATGCCGAACGTCCGGGTATGGGGGGATGCTCCGCCTGAGGCGCTTGCCGCCCTGTCTACGATCAAACAAATCCGGAGGAAGCCGAATGCCGCTCATGGTCGTCTCGGCCAACAACCGGATGAGCTTAACATTCTCGCAATATCTGGCGGAGGCGACAACGGTGCCTTCGGCGCCGGTCTCTTGGTCGGGTGGGGTGATGCGGGCACGAGACCTGAGTTCGATCTGGTCACCGGGGTCAGTGCCGGCGCGTTGACTGCGCCGTTCGTCTACCTGGGGCGGACCAGAGATGCGGCATTGAAAGAGGTGTTCACGAGGTACGAGCGCAGCGATATCTACGATCCCGGCGTCGTAGCGCCATTGCTCGGATCGGGCCTGGTCGACAGCTCTCCGCTCGAGAGCCTGATAGCAAAGTATGTCGATGATCAATTCCTCCGCGATATCGCGATGGAGCGGCGCAAGGGCCGAGTATTGCTCATCGGAACGACGAATTTGGACGCGCAGCGTCCGGTTCTATGGGATGTGGGACGCATAGCCATGAGCAATCATCCCCAAGCCCTGCCCCTCTTCCGGAAGATCCTGCTGGCTTCCGCTTCTGTGCCGGGTGCCTTTCCTCCCGTCCGCATCAAGGTCAGTGTTGCAGATCGGACCTTCGAGGAACTGCACGTCGATGGGGGCGTGACTCAGCAGGTTTTCGTGCCGCGACCTTCGATGATCATTCGTACCGACGTCCCAACCAAGAGAGCCGCTACACGCCTCTTCATCATCCGAAACGGAAAGATCAACCCGGAATGGGAAGCCGTAGAACCGGGCATTTTCTCTATTTCTCTGAGATCGATCTCCACCCTGATCAAGAATCAAAGCATCGGCGACCTCTATCGCATTTATGCGAAGGCCGAGATCGACGGTACCGACTTCAACCTTGCGGCAATTCCGTCGACCTTTCGAGCGACGAGGGAGACGTCGTTTGAGCAGGGATATATGAAAGCGTTGTACACCGAAGGCTATCGTTCGGGTTACGAGGGCTACCAGTGGATGAAGGCACCCCCGGGAATCGCGAACAACCCGAAGCCGCTGGGACGCGTCTCCAGTTCGGCATCGCCCCCCGCCAGCCAGGGTGCGGAGCTCCGGTAAGTGTGTCCCGTCGCTGTGAAAGGGGACCCGTCAGTGTGGCTCCGCCGGAAGCGATTGCGCAACCGGCAGCGTCACGGTCTGGATCAGCCCCCGGAATGATCCGTTCTGGATTTTGATGCTGCCGCCGGCGCGCTGAACGATCTCTTTCGCGATCGTCAAACCGAGTCCGGCACCATCGAACTGCTTCGTGCGCGCCCGGTCGACGCGGAAGAACGGCTCGAAAACCTGCCCGATGAGATCGGGCGGAATCCCCGGACCGTCGTCGTCGATCACAACGACGGCGTCGTTCGCGCTGCTTTGGACGGCAACCCGGGCCCGCTTACCATGCGTGGATGCATTTATGAGCAAATTCCTGAAGGCGCGGCTCAGACCCGTTCGATTCGCGAGCGCGGTCGCCGCCGCAGAGCTGGTCAGGGTGATGTCGTAAGATAGCGTTCGAAGCTCGTCCACGAGGTCGGAAACGAGAATGTCCAGCCGGATCGGCTCGGGCGCCGATTTGCCGGAGTCCTCTCTCACGAGAAGTATTGCGCTGTCCGCGATCCTTTCCAGCTCGTCCATATCCTTGAGCCACATTTGGCGGTCTTCTTCATCCGCGACGAACTCGGCGCGCAGGCGCATACGGGTGATCGGTGTCCGTAAGTCATGGCCCGCTGCCGCGACGAGCCGCATTCGGCTTTCCATTGCCGCCTTCAGCCGGGAAGACAGAGAATTCAGCGCTCTGGCTGCGACCCGTACCTCCGCCGGTCCTGTCACGGCCAGTTCGGGAAGAACACCGTCCGGGCCTACGGTCTCGATCGCGCGTTCGAGAAGTACGAGGGGTTTGACCATCCGGTTCGCGAAAAAGAGAGCGACCGCCATCGTGCCCAGCGTGGTCAGCGCAAGCCAAATCAAAAGGAGATGGAAGATGCCGCCCGCGGGAGGCAAGTCAGGGATTTGCGTGACGACCCATCCTTGATCAACCGGAATGGACAGGAGAGGAAGGTCGTCCTTGCGGGACACGATGACGTCGCGGGGGATCCCGCGGGCCGTCAGAGCGGCGCGCAGCCACGTGGTGAGATTGGTTTCGACTTCACCGCCCGCAGCGGCCTGTTGAACGATGACCAATTTGGGAGCGACCTGCCCAACTCGCGTCAATAACTCTACTTGGTCGACGAGTGGACTGATTGCCTCCCGTTCGTTGGGCGGATCAAACAGGTAGACGAGAATCCCGGTCAGAATGCAGACCACCGAGATGATCACGACGGTGAGAAGGACGGCGAGTTTGGCGCGCAGAGTGTTCACGCCGGAAAGTCCTGCACCCCGATCTTCGCGACGAGTTGATAACCGCCGTTGCGAACTGTCTTGAAGAGGGGCGGCATTCCGGAAGTGTCCAGTTTGCGCCTCAACCGGCTGACGAGGACATCGATGGAGCGATCAAAGACCTCTCCCTCCCGGCCGCGCGTAAGGTCGAGGAGTTGATCCCGCGAAAGCACACGTCCCGGTCTGTCGAGGAAGACCTGCAACAGGTCGAATTCCGCGCCGGTCAGTTCCAGGGCATTGCCCTGCGCATCGGTTACGCTGCGCAACTGAGGATCGGCCGTAAGGCCGTCGAATCGGTACTTCCTCGTTTCTTGAGATCGAAGACTTCTTTCTGAGCGGCGTCGCAAGACGGCGCGAATTCTGGCGACCAGTTCTCTCGGATTGAACGGCTTGCCGAGATAATCGTCGGCTCCCATTTCCAGACCTACGATGCGATCGACATCCTCCTTGAGCGCCGTCAGAAGGATAACGGGAATCATGTTCCGTTTCGCTCGCAAATCGCGGCAGGCGTCGAGCCCGGAGCCGTCCGGAAGCATCACATCCAGAACCACGAGATCGACCTGTTCGGCCGCAAGGCGCTCGCGCATCTCGTTGCAGCTCGATGCCAGGACGACGCGAAGCGACTGGCTTTCGATGTAGCGGGCAAGCAGCTTACGAATCTCGGGATCGTCGTCGACGACCAGGATCTGAGGAGTGTGTTCGTTCATGGATGCCCTTCACGGTGGCTCGGAAGCACGGTTTTACCGGTAAGCAGGCTCGAAAAAAGCCGGAACTCGTAACGAAAGGCGCCAAGGCACCGATCTAGCAACATTTCGACACAAATGGGCACCCGCCCGAGACGATCCGACACAAATTGTACTACGCGAGCAAACCCCACGTCCTACCCGAGCAGTCGTCGGCCGTTCGGGGAAGGTGATGGCTGGCGAGGCGTTCGGGAATCGACGGGGGCGTGGAGAAGGGTGCTGATATGAAAAGAATCCATCGCGGCCTGAGGTCGATGGCGCTCATGACGTCTCTGGTCTTCCATTCCACCGTCCATGCGGAAAGTCTCTCATTCGCGATGACCGTCGTGGCCGCATCGGTCGAGAGATCGGAGGTCACCAGAACGATCACGGCGACAGGCAACGTCGTCGCGTGGCGTGAAATCCCGGTCAGCTCTGAAGCGGGTGGGCTGGCGGTGATCGAGGTCGCCGTGGACGAAGGCGACCTCGTTGCGAAGGGGCAGGTACTGGCGCGCCTCAGCCAGGATCTGACGGCTGCAGCGATATCCAAGCAGAAAGCCGCGATCGACGAACTGGAAGCGAGCCTTGCCATTGCCAGATCGGATGCTGCGCGCGCGCATTCGGTGTCCTCGGGCGTGATGAGCGCGCAAGCCATCGAGCAGCGCGAGACGCTCGTCAAGACGACCGAGGCCAAGCTGGAAGCGGCTCGTGCCCAACTCGACGAAGCAGAAGCACGGCAACGTCAGACGGTCATCATCGCTCCCGCCGCGGGAACGATCGCCTCGAGATCGGTGGCGATCGGCCAAGTGGTCCAAGCCGGGGTCGAGATGTTCCGATTGATCCAGGACGATCGCATCGAGGTCGATGCCCGCGTGGTCGAAACCGACCTGCTCGCTGCTGCCGCGGGGCAGCATGTGATGGTGCTCGGCCCCGGCGGGCAATCCGAGCATGGATCGGTCCGCCTCGTTTCGCCGGTGGTCGATCCGAAGACGCGCTTGGGTACGGTTCATGTCGCGCTGCCAAAGGGAACGAAACTCAAGCCGGGGATGTTCGCTCGGGTCGAGATTTCGGCCGAAAGAAAACTCGCGTTGACCGTTCCTCTGAAGGCGCTGGTCTGGCGCGAAGCGAAGGCGCACGTCTTCAAGATAGGACGCGACAGCCTGGTGTCGTTGGTCGAGATCGGTCTAGGCGCCAAGGAATCGGATGACGTGGAAGTCCTGCGCGGACTGGAGGCTGGAGATCGCATTGTGACCCATGGTGCAGGTCTCCTCAGTGACGGCGATTTCGTGAACGTCAAGACTGCCTCGGTCAAAGGCGGCGCGCTGCGATGAACGGCATCTCCGGTTGGGCGATCCGCAATCCCGTCGCGACCATCATTCTGTTCGTGCTGCTCAACCTTGCAGGGGCCGCCGGCTTCTCGAAGCTCCGGCTCAACAATATGCCCGACATGGACATTCCGACGGTGACCGTCAGCGTTGCCTGGCCTGGAGCTGCGCCGACCGAAATCGAGGCGCAAATCACCCGATTCGTCGAGGATGGCGTCGCAGGACTTGGTACCGTCAATCGCACTCGTTCGATCGTGAACGAGGGACTGTCCATGACCATGGTCGAGTTCGCGATCGGCACCGATATCGATCGGGCGACGAACGACGTCCGGGATGCCGTCGTATCGATCCGTTCGAAGCTCCCGCAAGCAACGCTCGATCCCACGGTCCGGCGCGTGGAGGCGACGGGACAGGCGATCCTCACGTTCATCGTCGACGCTCCGATGATGGCTCCGGACGCGTTGAGCTGGTTCATAGACAACGACATCGCCAAATCCGCGCTCGCAGTCCCCGGTGTCTCCAAGATCCTCAGATCCGGCGGTGTCGATGCGGAAATCACCGTTAAGCTCGATCCCGACCGATTGCTCGCTCTGGGACTGACCGCCGCGGAAGTTTCCGACCTTGTGAGAAACCGCAACATCACTCAGCCCGGCGGTCGTGCGACGCTCGGGGGATCCGAGCAAGTCATTCGTACCGTGGGAAGCGTTCCGGACGTCGCGGCCCTGAAGGAGATGCGGCTCGCCTTCAGCGACGGCCGCAGCGTCAAGCTGTCCGAAATCGCAACCGTCGAGCGCTCATGGGCCGAACCGCGACAGAGGTCCCGGTTCAATGATCGGGAAGTCGTGGGCTTCAGCGTCTACCGCGCCGTCGGGACCGGAGAGTTTGCAGTGACCCGAGCCGTCAGGAAGCGGATGGCCGAATTCGGCGCTGCGCACGCTGGCGTTCGGATCCTGGAAGTGACGTCCTCGACCGATGCGGTGATCGAGGGATACGACGCCGCCATCGAGGCGCTCCTGTTGGGAGCGTTGCTCGCAGTTCTGGTCGTATGGATCTTCCTGCGGGATATTCGGGCGACCTTGATCTCGAGTGCTGCGCTACCCTTGTCGTTGATGCCGACCTTCGCGGTGATGTATGCGCTGAACCAATCGCTGAACAACATCACTCTTCTGGCGATTGCCCTGGTCGTCGGCATTCTTGTCGACGACGCCATCGTGGAAATCGAGAACATCGTCCGGCATATTCGGCAGTCCGGAAAGACCGTTTACGAGGCCGCCATCGATGCGGCCGACGAGATTGGCCTGGCCGTGGTCGCGACGACGTTCGCCATCATCGTGGTTTTCGCGCCGGTCGGCCTGATGCCGGGCATTCCGGGGCAGTTCTTCAAGGCTTTCTCGATCGCCGTTTGCAGTTCTGTCTTCTTCTCTCTCGTGGTCGCTCGCCTTCTTACGCCATTGATGGCGGCCTTTCTCCTGAAGACGACCGGAAAAGAGCATCCCGAGCCGGCGTGGGTGCGGTACTATGGCTTGCTGTTGACCTGGACGCTGCGCTATCGATGGATCACCATCGTCGCCGGTGTCATAGTCTTCGTCGCGTCCTTATCTCTCATTCCGTCCCTTCCGACCGACTTCATGCCAGCGGCCGATCGAAGCCGCACGATCCTCAGCGTAGAGTTGGCGCCGGGTGCGACGTTGCAGGAAACGGACGCTGCCACGCAAAGGGTCGCGTTCCTGCTGAGGGCGAGACCAGAAGTCGCTTCCGTCTATGCCGCCGTCGGAACCGAGACCTCGACGCTTTCCGGCCCGGGAGACCTGTCGACCTCGGTGGGAGAGGTCAGAAGATCGACCGTTACGATCAATCTCGTTCCGAGAGCCGAGCGAACCCTCTCCCAACAGGCGTTCGAAGCCTCGATCGGCCGTCAACTGTCGATCATTCCGGGCGTCCGGATCCGCCTCGGCGAGGACGGGTCCTCCGGCGCGAAAATCCAGATATCCTTGTTGAGCGATGATGCCGCAGCACTTGCCGATGCGGCACGCCGATTGGCCCAGGATATGCGCGCAACTCCTGGATTCCAACGCGCGAGAGTCACAAGCAGTTTCGCCAAGCCTGAGCTCCAGATAACGCCTAAGGCGGACAAGGCCGCTCTCCTCGGAGTTTCCACGACTGCGATCGCCAAGACTGTCAATATCGCCACCGTAGGCGATATCGACCAGAACCTGTCGAAGTTCAGCCTGGGCGCACGGCAGATTCCGGTTCGCATTTTGCTGAACGACGCTGCTCGCTCCGACATGGCTGGCCTGTCGATGCTGCAGGTGCCGACTTTCGAGAAGCCGGTGCCTCTGTCGTCTGTCGCCGACATCAGCTTCGGCTCAGGTCCGCTCCAGATCGAGCGGACCGATCGCACCAGAAGCGAGACGGTCGAAGCGGAATTAAGTGGCTTGACGGTCGGCGAGGCGGAAGACCTGGTCGCCCGGATGCCTTCGATCAAGCGGCTGCCGGCAGGGGTGTTTTACAAGCCTGCGGGCGATTCCGAACGCATGCAGGAGCTGTTCGACGGCTTCAAGCTCGCGGTCGAGTCGGCCATCGTTCTGCTCTTCGTCGTCCTCGCGCTGCTCTTCAACGGGTTCGTTCAGCCGGTAACCATTCTCACCGCGCTACCGCTGTCGGTCGGAGGGGCTCTCGGCTCGTTGCTGATGACGCAGATGTCGATCTCCCTGCCGGTCATGATCGGGCTGCTCATGCTCATGGGAATTGCGGCGAAGAACTCGATTCTTCTCGTCGAGTACGCGATCGTCGCCAGACGCGATGGCGGCCTTGATCGCACGCAGGCTTTGTTGGACGCGGCCCGGAAACGAGCTCGGCCGATCGTCATGACCACGATAGCGATGAGCGCCGGCATGCTGCCCATAGCTTTGGGCATGGGAGCGGATGCCGAGAGGAGGGCGCCTATGGCAATCGCCGTGATCGGGGGATTGTTCAGCTCGACCCTTCTCAGTCTGATGTACGTGCCCGCTTTTTACACGGTGATGGACGATCTCCAGCGTTGGTTGGGAAAAGTCTTTCAGGCAGACGTTGCGCGAACCGGTGAGGTCGCTCGAAGCGCGCCGTGACGTCGCGGCGTGCCGGCTTCGTGCATCAAGCGATCAAGCGCATCCGCGTCAAGGCGAGGATGCCGATCTCGCCACCGCGTTGCGGCGATCCAAGCCCGGCGGACTGCTTGCAGAGCTATGGGCGTGAACGGCTTGCATCCGTTTGCGCGCTTGGAATATGAAGTGGGTGCTGCTTATAGTGCCGCACTCGACAAGGCAGCCATTTTGCGGTGCAACGCCGGGAGGGAGGAACTGATGTCGACGGCCCTGCGCATCGCTCATGGTGCTTTCGGCAGGGTCGCGCTGCTCGACATGGATCGATCGCTGGTCCGCCACGCTCATCATCATTGCCACGTCCTGCTCAAGGTCGAGGGGGCCGATACGCAGTTCATGGTCGGCGACCAGGTCACGCCGCTGACGGACACCGCCGCCGTACTGGTCGACGGCTGGAAGCCGCATGCCTATGTGCATGACGTCAACCGTCCGCGCACCCTGATCATGGCGCTCTATATCGAGCCGGAATGGCTGAAGGAGTTCCGTCCCGGCTGGGCCGCGAGCGGCGCGCCGGGCTTTTTCGAGCGGCCCTCGGGTGAGGTGTCGCCGCGCATCCGCCAGCTCACGCTGCACCTGGCGGCCGAAATGATGGCCAATCCGGATGCGGTGCGGACCCACGAGCAGACGCTGTCGGACCTGATGATCGCGGTGATCGAGCGCTTTACGCCCTGGCGCAGCTTTCCGACCTCGATCCGCGGCATGAGCGCGGTGAGCTGCGACTGGCGCATCCGCCGCGCGATGGATGCGATGCGCGTGCATGATTCCTATGGCGGCGTCGATCAGTTCGCGAAGGACGCAGGGCTCTCGCGCGCGCAGTTCTTCCGCCTGTTCGAGACCTCGCTCGGTGTCTCGCCAAAAATCTATCTCAACGTGGTCCGCATGGAACGCGCGCTCGATGCTGTCATGCGCGAGGACACACCGCTCGGCGAGCTCAGCGAGCGTTTTGGCTTTCCGGAGCCGGCGCATTTCACGCGCTTCTTCCGCGACCATGCCGGCGTCAGCCCGCGCGAGTTTCGCAACGTCTCGCGTCTCGCTGGTTGAGTCTCGCGGGCTGATATTGCGCTGCACGCGCTCGAATGAGACGATTTGGTAAGTCGTGAGAGCGGGCGGTATGGCCCGCGCAGCCCCTGTCCTGACAAGTGTCACCGCCGCGTCAAAGAACGCGTCGGGAGGTATGCCGGGACATGTTGCAGGCGGTCAGATCCGCAGATCCGGAACGAGGCGATGAGCCGTGGGTCGGGCGCTCGATCGAGCGCGTCGAGGACGCCGCGTTGCTCTCCGGCCGTGGTCGCTTCATCGACGATCTCGGTGTTGCGCCCGGCACGCTGCACGCGACCATCCTGCGCTCGCCGCATGCGCATGCCGATATTCTCTCGATCGATGCTGAAGCTGCAAAACGCGTGCCGGGCGTTGCGGCGGTTCTGACCGGCAGCGATGTCAAGGCGGTCACGACAAGCCTCGTCGTCGGCGTGAAGGCGCCGGTCGAATGCTGGCCGATCGCCATGGACCGCGTGCGTTATGTCGGCGAGCCGGTTGCCGTGGTCGTCGCGACGGATCGCGCGCATGCCGAGGATGCGGCCGAGCTCATCAACGTCGAATATCGACCGCGCGGCGCCGTCGTCGATCCGCTGGGTGCGCTGGCGCTTGATGCTCCCGTGCTGCATGACGGCTTTCCCGGCAATCTCGCCAGCGATCGTTCCTTCCGCTATGGCGATCCAGAAAGTGTCTTTGCGGAGGCTCTGCATCGCTTCTCGATCGACATCCGCTATCCCCGTAATTCCTGCACGCCGGTCGAGACCTATGGCGTCGTCGCCTCGCATGATGCCGGCGAGGACGCCTATGAGGTTCTCGCCAATTTTCAGGGCCCGTTCAGCATCCACACCGTGATCGCGCGGGCGCTGAAAGTGCCGGGCAATCGCCTGCGGTTGCGCACGCCGCCGGATTCCGGCGGCAGCTTCGGCGTCAAGCAAGGCGTGTTTCCCTACATCGTGCTGATCGCCGCCGCCGCGCGCATCACGGGCCGGCCGGTGAAGTGGATCGAGGACCGGCTCGAGCATCTCACCGCATCGGTGTCGGCGACCAACCGCGCGACGACGCTGTCGGCGGCGGTCGCGGCGGATGGAAAGATCCTCGCGCTGGATTGGGACCAGGTCGAGGATTGCGGCGCGCATTTGCGCGCGCCCGAGCCGGCGACGCTCTATCGCATGCACGGCAATCTGACCGGTGCCTACGACATTCGTCACGTCAAGGTCCGCAACCGCGTCGTCGTCACCAACAAGACGCCGACCGGCCTCAACCGCGGCTTTGGCGGCCCGCAGGTCTATTTCGCGCTGGAGCGATTGGTTCAGACGATTGCGATCGGCCTCGGCCTCGATCCGCTCGATGTGATCAAGCGCAATCTGATCGGCGCCGGCGCATTTCCCTATCCTACGGCAACTGGCGCGTTACTCGACTCCGGCAATTATCAGGAAGCTGTCGCGCGCGCGGTCGAGCAGGGCCGGCTCGCGGAGCTGAAAGCGCGGCGCGACGCGGCGCGGGCGCAAGGGCGTCTCTACGGCATCGGCTTCACCGCGGTGGTCGAGCCCAGCGTCTCCAACATGGGTTACATCACGACCGTGCTGACGGCGGCCGAGCGCCGCAAGGCAGGTCCCAAGAACGGCGCGCAGGCGACGGCTACCGTTGGCCTTGATCCCGTTGGCAGCGTCACCGTCCATGTCGCCTCCGTGCCGCAGGGGCAGGGCCATCGCACCGTGCTGTCGCAGGTCGTCGCCGACGTCTTTGGCCTCCAGCCCGGGGACATCCGCGTCAACACCGAGATCGACACGGCCAAGGATGCCTGGTCGATCGCGTCCGGCAACTACGCCAGCCGCTTCGCCGCGGCCGTGGCGGGCACAGCAAAACTTGCGGCCGAGCGCGTCGCTGGCCGGCTCGCGCGCATTGCTGCGAGCCAGCTCAACGTCGAGGCCGCGGACATCGTCTTCGCAAAGGGTTTTGTGGCCTCAAAGCATAATCCCGAGAACCGGATCGCGTTCTCGCGCGTCGCTGCGCTCAGCCATTGGTCACCGGGCTCGCTCCCTGATGATGCCGGTCAGACCATCCGCGAGACCGTGTTCTGGACGCCGCCGGAGCTGACGCCGCCCGACGATGAGGATCGCATCAACTCCTCGCTCTGCCACGGCTTCATCTTCGACTTCTGCGGCGTCGAGATTGATTCCGTCACGCTGGAGACGCGGATCGACCGCTACGTCACCATGCACGACTGCGGCACCATTTTGCATCCCGGCATGGTCAACGGCCAGATCCGCGGCGGCTTCACCCAGGCGCTCGGCGCCGCTCTCCTCGAGGAATATGCCTACGCCGAGGACGGCAGCTTCCTGACGGGAACGTTCGCCGACTATCTGCTGCCGACCACAACCGAGGTGCCGGAGCCCGAGATCTTCCACATGGAGACGCCGTCGCCGTTCACGCCGCTCGGCGCCAAGGGCGTCGGTGAAGGCAATTGCATGTCGACGCCGGTGTGCCTCGCCAATGCGGTCGCGGATGCACTTGGCATTGCCGACATCACCTTGCCGCTGGTGCCGGCGCGGCTCGCCGAACTGGTGCGCGGCGTCGAGCCGCCGCCTCCGGCAGGCGGCGCGACCTCGGCCCCCGTTCGTGACGGCGACAGGCGGCTGCGCGGCGAAGGACAGGCCACGTTGAAGGGCGCGCCGGAGCAGGTCTGGGCGATGCTCCTCGATCCGGCCACGCTGCAATCGGTCATTCCCGGCTGCCAGCGCGTCGACAAGGTCACCGACACGCATTTCCGCGCGGACGTCACGCTCGGCATCGGCCCGGTCACCGGCCGCTATCGCGCCGATGTGGATCTGTTCGATCTCGACCCGCCACGCGCGGTCACCTTGCGCGGCGGCGCCACCGGCGCGCTGGGCTTTGGCAGCGCCGAGGGGCGGATCACGCTTGCACCGGACGGCAACGGCGGCACGAAGCTGACCTACAGCTATGACGCTGCGATCGGCGGCAAGGTCGCCAGCATCGGCGGCCGTCTGCTTGATGGCGCGACACGCGTGATCATCGGCCAGTTTTTCACCGCGCTGGCCCGCAAGGCCGGCGGTGCTTCGGGTGGAGGCTTCTCGCTGTTCGCGCTGCTGGCAAAGGTCGCCGGCTTGTTCGGGGGGCGCCGATGAAGCCGCCCGCATTCGACTATCTCCGCGCCGAGAGCATCGGTGACGTCCTCGAAGGCCTCGCGCAGCAGGGCGGCGATGCCCGCGTCCTTGCCGGCGGCCAGTCGCTGATGGCGATGCTCAACATGCGCCTCGCCAAGCCGAAGCTGCTGATCGACATCATGCGGATCAGGGAGCTGCGCCAGATCGAGCGGAAGGGCGATAGCATCGTCATCGGCGCCGGCGTGCGGCAGGCCGATCTCCTGGCCTGGCCTGGTCTCGCCGAGGCACTGCCGCTGGTGGCGCTGGCGCTGCCCTGGGTCGGGCATATGCAGACCCGCAGCCGCGGCACCATCTGCGGTTCGCTCGCGCATGCCGATCCCAGTGCCGAGATGCCGCTCGCGCTGGTCGCACTTGATGGCGAGGTGCTGTTGCGCAACGCTAAACGACGCCGTCGCGTCGCGGCCAAAGATTTCTTTGCCGGCATGATGCTGACTGCGCGCGCCGATGACGAGCTGATCGAGGGCATCTCGCTGCCGGCGGTGAAGGGATTGCGCGTCGCCTTCCGCGAGCTCGCGCGCCGGCACGGCGACTTCGCCATTGTTGCCTGCGCTGCGATGAAGACGCCGACGGGCGTGCGCCTCGCCGTTGGCGGCGTCGCGGATGTTCCGACCGCGCGCGACTGGCCGCGGCTGGAGGGAGGCGCGCTCGACGATGCCCTCAACGCCTTTGCCTGGGAGCTTGGCGCACGCGACGACGTCCACGCCACGGCGCGCTATCGCCGTGACCTCGTGCGCATGATCGGCCGCGACCTGATCGGCGAGGTGCTGCAATGACGCGCCTCGAGGCAGATCGCCGCCATCCCGTCCGCTTCACGCTCAACGGCAAGCCGGTCGAGGGCGAGGCCGAGCCGCGCATGCTGCTGTCCGATTTCCTGCGTCACCAGCTGGGCGCGACCGGTACCCATGTCGGCTGCGAGCACGGCGTCTGCGGTGCCTGCACTGTCGTCGTCGACGGCATGCTGACACGGTCCTGTCTGACGCTCGCCGCGCAGGTCGATGGCTGCGAGCTCAAGACCGTCGAAGGCCTCGCGCCGTCGGCCGACAGGCTCGGCGTGCTGCAGCAGGCGTTCCGTCGCAACCACGCGCTCCAGTGCGGCTTCTGCACCGCCGGCATTCTGATGTCGCTCGATCATTATCTCGCGAAGAACCCGGCGCCGACCGAGGCGGAGATCCGCGATCTCCTTAGCGGCCATATCTGCCGCTGCACCGGCTACACGCCGATCATCCAGGCGGCGCTGGATGCCGCCGCCGAGCTTGCTTCATCCAACAAAGAGACGTCCGATGCTTGATCTCGCCAGCAGCTTCATTGCCAGCGCCGCGCGCGATCCTCACGCCATTGCCCTGGTCGACGGCGAACTCCGCCTGACCTACCGGCAATGGTACGACAGAATTTCTGCTCTCGTCGCCTCGTTCGACCGCCTCCGCCTCAAGCCCGCCGATCACGTCGTCACGTTGCTGCAGAACCGCTGGGAAGCGGCGACGCTGCACTGGGCCTGCCAGTTCGCAGGCCTCGTGATCACGCCCATCAACTGGCGTGCCACGGCCGACGAGCTCGACTATTGCATCGAGAATGCCGAGGCCTGCGCGGTCTTCCATCAGGACATCTCCGCCGAGGCCGTGCAGGGCTCGGCGCTGGCAGGCAAGCTGCTGCGCGTGTCCGTCGATCCCGGCACGGGCGATGCAACCAGCTTCGCCGATCTGATCAGGGACCGCGTCTCCGATGCCGAGCCGCGCGTCGGTGCCGATGCCTGGTCGATCATGCTCTATACCTCGGGCACGACGTCGCGTCCCAAGGGCGTGCCGCGGCGGCATCGCGCCGAACGCGCCGCCGCGGTCGCCCATGTCGCGCAAAATCTCTACGGCCGAGGTGAGCGCACGCTCGGCGTGATGCCGCTCTATCACACCATGGGCGTTCGCTCGCTGCTGGCGATGTCGTTGATCGGCGGCACGTTCATCTGCCTGCCGCGCTATGACAGTCGCCAGGCGCTGGCGCTGATCGAGAAGGAAGCGATCACCAATCTTTATCTGGTGCCGACGCTTTACCACGATCTCGTCCATCACGAGGCCTTTGCCGGGACCAACGTCTCCAGCGTCCGCAAGCTCGGCTTCGCCGGCGCGTCGATGACCGATGGCCTGCTGAAGAAGCTGAACGAGGCGTTCAAGCCAAGCCTGTTCGTCAATCACTACGGCAGCTCCGAGATCTACACCTTTACGATCGACCAGAATGCGGCCGCAAAGCCAGGCTCGGCCGGCAAGGCGGGGCTCAACCAGCACGTCAAGGTCGTGCGCATCGGCGCGAAGTCGGTGGCGGAGCTTGCCGCCGTCGGCGAGGAGGGCGAGATCATCGCCACGCTCAAAGGCGACGAGGCCTTCGAAGGCTATTGGCGCCGTCCCGAAGCGGACGCCAAGTCGTTGCGCGAAGGCTGGTATTTCACCGGCGATACCGGCTTCGTCGATCCCGACGGCGATCTGTTCGTCACCGGCCGGGTCGACGACATGATCATCACCGGCGGCGAAAACGTCTCGCCGGTCGAGATCGAGAGTTGCCTGTCGCTGCATCCAGCCGTGGACGAGGTCGCGGTCGTCGGCGTCGCGGACGAGAAATGGGGCAAGGTCGTCGCCGCCTTCGTCAAGCGCAACCGCGCGGTGTCTGAAGTCGAGCTGGAGCAGTTCTGCCGCACTTCGGGCCTTGCCAATTTCAAGCGGCCGCGCCGCTACGTCTTCGTCGACGCGATCCCGAAATCGCCGGTCGGAAAGCTGCTGCGGCGACTGCTCGTCGCGGGAGAATACGAGGCCGAGCGCCTGCCGCCGTCGGACGCGGCCTGATCATCATCCATTCAACAGAAGGAAGCACAGATGCCGTCACCCTACACATTCGCCGATCCCCGGCTCGCAAAGCTCGACGGGTTCAAGGTCGAGATCGACGAGGCGCATGAGCGCGCCGACATCATCCTGGGACGTCCACCCTACAACGTCGTGGCGATGCCGCAGCGCGACCAGCTGCGCCTGACCTTCGAGACGCTTGACGAGGATCCGCGCGTGCGCGTCATCGTCGTGCGCGGCGAGGGCGAGCATTTCTCCAGCGGCGGCAATATCGGCGGCTTCATGGCGGCGAGCCCGGAGCACGTCTCCAAGCTCGCCTGGAACATCGCGGCGCCGGCGCGTTGCGCAAAACCCGTGATCGTCGCCAATCGCGGCTATTGCTTCGGCGTCGGTTTCGAGCTGTCGCTCGCCTGCGACTTCCGCATCGCATCCGAGACCACGCAATACGCGCTGCCGGAGCAGAAGCTCGGTCAGATTCCGGGCTCGGGCGGTTCGGCCCGCCTGCAGAAGATGGTCGGAATCACCCGCACCAAGGACATCGTGATGCGCTCCAAGCGTATCTCGGCCAAGCAGGCCTATGAGTGGGGCATCGCCACCGAATGCGTGCCCGATGCCGAGCTCGAGAAGGCGACCGACAGACTGGTGGACGAGCTCCGCACCTTCTCTGCACTGGCGCAGCGCACCGCCAAGAAGCTGCTCAACGACACCGAGGATTCGACGCTGGCGATTGCCATCGAGCTCGAAGGCCATTGCTACAGCCGCCTGCGCCAGTCGGAGGACTTCAAGGAGGGCGTCGAGGCCTTCAACGCCAAGCGCCCGCCGAAATTCGTCGGCCGCTGATACGCGATGCAACGAACTGCCGTGGTTCGCAATGGCGCGGACCGCGGCATTACTCAAGCGGGGAGGTAGGACAAAATGGCTGAGATGGATATGCCGGCCGCGGGTGCGCAAGCATCGGCCGATAACAAGCAGATGGTCAACGCGATCATCGCATCGGTGCTCGGATGGGCGCTCGATCTGTTTGATTTGTTCATTCTGCTCTACGTGGCGCCGGTCGTCGGCGCGCTGTTCTTTCCGTCGAGCAATGCGGCACTGTCGCTCGCCGCAGTGTACGGCTCGTTCGCCGTCACGCTCCTGATGCGGCCGCTCGGCTCGGCAGTGTTCGGGCACTATGCCGACGTGCATGGGCGCAAGCAGGCGATGCTGATCGCCATTGTCGGCGTCGGCCTCAGTACCGCGGCGTTCGGCCTGCTGCCGACCATCGCGCAGGCCGGAATTATCGCGCCGATCATCTTCCTGATCCTGCGTCTGGTACAGGGTGTGTTCGTCGGCGGCGTCGTGGCCTCGACCCACACGATCGGGACGGAATCGGTGCCGGCGCAATGGCGTGGCGCGATGTCAGGCCTGGTAGGCGGAGGTGGCGCCGGCATCGGCGCATTGCTCGCATCCTTCGTCTTCCTGATCACGTCCTCGGTCTTTCCCGGCGATGCCTTCGCCGTGTGGGGCTGGCGCTTCATGTTCTTCTCGGGGCTGCTGAGCTCGCTGCTCGGCTGGTTCATCTTCAGGAACCTCGAGGAATCGCCGTACTTCAAGGAGCTCAAGTCCCAGCAGGGCAACAAGCAGGCGAAGGTGTCGAAAGCACCGGTCAAGGACGTGTTCTCGGGCGAGTATCGCGGCGTCCTGCTGGTCAATCTGCTCATCACCTTCGGCGGTGGCGCCGGCTACTACCTGACCTCGGGGTACCTGCCGAGCTTCCTGAAGGTGATCAACGCGGTGCCGAACCAGACCTCGTCGCTGATCCTGATGGGCGCGAGCGTCTCGGCGTTCTTCTCGGCCGTGCTGATCGGCGCGCTGAGCGACTGGATCGGCCGCAAGAAGACCTTTCTGCTGATCGGCACGCTGGCGGCCGTGCTGCTGCCGCTGTGCTATCTCAACCTCGCGGCGACCAAGGACACGACTGAGATCACGCTTCTTGCGCTCGCCATCGCCTTCATCGGCAATGCCGGCTATGCGCCGGTGCTGATCTTCCTGAACGAGCGTTTCCCGACCGCGCTGCGCGCGAGCGGCACGGGCCTGTCCTGGAACATCGGCTTCGCGCTAGGCGGCATGATGCCGACCTTCGTTTCGCTGGTGAGCGGCAGCCCGGCGCAGATCCCGATGTCGCTGGCCTGGTTTGCGGTCGGCGTCTTCGCGATCTATCTGATCGGGGCGGTCGTGATCCCCGAGACCAAAGGGGACTTTCGCTGACCAAGTCGACGCGGCCACTTTGTGGCCGCGTCGATTGATCGAACTGCGGAGCGAGATGGGCTGGGTTCGGTCGCAGCCGCAATGGCTCCGGCCAGTTTGGCAAACGCGCAGCCTACCGTGCGCGCGGGGCGCTCGCCATCTGTTGGAGCGTAGGATCATCGGTCCCGTCGCGATATAGAGCTTCATCCCGTCGCGTAGTCCGGTATTGCTCTCTTTCTCGATGGCCGGCATCCTCGCACCCATGATGCGGAAAAGCGATCCGAAAAACGTCCAAGGCAGAAGGAGGCATTCGATGAAGACGATCAAAGGGCCTGCGATATTCCTGGCTCAGTTCGCTGCCGACGCGGCGCCGTTCAACTCGCTCGATGCGATGTGCGGATGGGCGGCATCCCTGGGCTACAAGGGGATTCAGATTCCGAGTTGGGATGGGCGGCTGTTCGACCTGAACAAGGCCTCGGAGTCTCAGACCTATGCCGACGAGGTGAAGGGCATTGCGGCTCGCCACGGCCTTGCCATCACCGAGCTTTCGACCCATCTGCAAGGCCAGCTCGTCGCCGTTCACCCGGCCTATGACGCGGCATTCGACGGCTTCGCCGCGCCGGAGGTGCGTGGCAACCCCAAGGCCCGCACGGAATGGGCCGTCGATCAGGTCAAGCGCGCCATCCTGGCGTCCAGGCGCCTCGGGCTGACTGCCCAGGCGACTTTCTCCGGCGCGCTGGCCTGGCCCTATGTCTATCCCTGGCCGCAGCGTCCCGCCGGCCTGATCGAGACCGCCTTCGACGAGCTCGCCAGGCGCTGGCGGCCCATCCTCGACCATGCCGACGAGCACGGCGTCGATCTCGCCTATGAGATCCACCCGGGCGAAGACCTCCACGACGGTGTTTCCTACGAAATGTTCCTGGAGCGGGTGAACAACCATCCGCGCGCGAACCTGCTCTACGATCCCTCGCACTTCGTGCTGCAACAGCTCGACTATCTCGACTACATCGACATCTACCATCAGCGCATCAAGGCGTTTCACGTCAAGGACGCCGAGTTCAATCCGACCGGCCGCCAGGGCGTCTATGGCGGATTCCAGAGCTGGGTCGACCGTGCCGGCCGCTTCCGCTCGCTTGGCGATGGCCAGGTCGATTTCGGCGCCATCTTCTCCAAGCTCACCCAATACGATTACGACAGCTGGGCGGTGCTCGAGTGGGAGTGTGCCCTGAAACATCCCGAGCAAGGCGCGGCCGAGGGCGCCGAGTTCATCCGAAGCCACATCATCCGGGTGACGGAGAAAGCCTTCGACGATTTCGCAGGCAGCGGCACTGATGCTGCCGCCAACCGCAAGATGCTCGGCATCTCCTGACGAGAGGGTGCAACATGGCGATCGAAGCAAGCACTGACACCGGCGGCCATCGTCGTATCCGCCTCGGCATGGTCGGCGGCGGCCAGGGTGCCTTCATCGGTGCCGTCCACCGCATTGCCGCGCGCATCGACGACCAGTTCGTGCTGGTCGCCGGTGCGCTCGCGTCGGATCCGGTTCGCGCCAAAGCCTCCGCAAAGGAGCTCGGCATCGCCGACGGCCGTGCCTATGGCTCTTTCGAGGAGATGGCGCGGGCCGAAGCGGCGCGGGCGGATGGCATCGAGGCGGTCGCGATCGTGACGCCCAACCACATGCACAGCCCGGTCGCGAAAGCTTTCCTCGAAGCCGGCATCCACGTCATTTGCGACAAGCCGCTGACGACGACCGTAGCCGAGGCCGAGGAACTGGTGGCGCTGGTCAGGAAGACGGGCAAGGTCTTCGTCGTCACGCACAATTACACCGGCTATCCCATGATCCGGCAAGCGCGCGCGATGATCGCAAATGGCGATCTCGGCGAGATCCGTCTCGTCAAGGCCGAATATCTGCAGGATTGGCTGACCGAGCCATTGGAAACCACCGGCCAGAAGCAGGCGGCATGGCGCACGGACCCGGCCCGGTCCGGAGCCGGCGGATGCATCGGCGACATCGGCACCCATGCCTACAATCTGGCCTGCTTCGTCACCGGGCTCGCGCTCGACGAATTGCTCGCGCAATTATCGACCTTCGTCGAGGGGCGGCGGCTCGATGACGATGTGCAGATTCTGCTCAGGTGGAAGGGCGGCGCGAAGGGCATGCTGTGGGCGAGCCAGGTTGCCGTCGGCAACGAGAACGGGCTCACGCTGCGCGTCTACGGCAGCAAAGGCGGTCTCGAATGGGCGCAGGAGAATCCGAACCATCTCTGGTTCACGCCGTACGGCCGGCCGAAGCAGCTCCTGACGCGCGGTGGGGCCGGCACATTGGCCGACGCCGCCCGCGTTAGCCGTATCCCCTCAGGTCACCCTGAAGGCTACCTCGAAGGTTTCGCGACGATCTATGCCGAAGCAGCGCGCGCCATCCGCGCGGCACAGGCCGGCCAAAAGCCGGATCCTGAGGTGATCTTCCCAACCGCCGAGGATGGTCTGGCAGGGGTGCAGTTCATCGATGCTGCTGTGAAGTCCGCAACAAGCAAGGGCGCTTGGGTTCGGATGACGTAGCTGCAGTGCCTTGGGGGCGTGCCTTGGGGCGCGGCACCGATGGCAACTCCAATGCCCGCTCCGTGACTGAACCCAGTGCATCGAAACGCTGGTCGGGCTCCTAACGCCCGATCTTGTCTTGGTCGACCAGGATGTCAGCGTCTTCGGCAACGTACGAGGCATGCCTGAAGTCCCGTATCCTGGCGACTTTGCCCGACGCCCATCCGAGCAGGATGAAGTATTTGGGCTTTGAACCGGGGATCGCCGCGGGATCGAGCACCAGGACGGCCGGATGGCGTTCGACGAGGCCCGGTACGAGGTGCCAGTCATTGATTCTTGCGTAGTTGCCGAAGTAGCGGGACACCTCGGCCTTGCCGGTCAGTCGGGTCCTGTTGACCAGATCGAGCTTGACGTCCTCGGCGATCATGGCGCGAATCGCATCGAAATCCCGTGCATTGAAATGGTCGACATAATTGGCCAGCCGCGTGCGGTCGGCTGCCGACAGACGCGGAGGCGGCGCATCGTCGGGTTCATCTGCAAGCTCGCGCAACTGCGAGCGCCCGCGATGCAGCGCAGCCTTTACTGCGGGCAGGCTCAAGTCCATGACATCGCAGATCTCCTGAAGCGAGCAGCCGAGCACGTCCATCAGGATCACGCTTGCGCGTTGGCCAACCGGCAGGCGCATGAAAGTGCGCAGGCTGGTCGCTGCGATTTGGCGGCTTGCGACCGTGTCGATCTCGTCAACGATCATGTCCACCTCCTGAAGCGAATGCAGTGCCTCTTGCCGGTTGCGCCGGCGCAGGAAATCGAGCGCCGTATTGTGAGCAATCCGGAACAGCCAGCCCTCCGGATTGCGGATCGGACTGGCCGTAGGGGCCGCCTCCACGGCCTTGATCAGCGCGTCCTGCAGTACGTCTTCTCCGTCGATGGCGGATCCGACCATACGCGCGCAATAGCGGTGCAGCCGCGGCCGGATAGCCACCAGGAGCGCCGGAATGTCGTGGGCCGCGCCTTCCCGAGCTGAGTTCATCATGCCTCCACCACGAGCCCTATGGCTCCGCCAGCACGCGATAATTGCCGACGACAATAGCACCGTTGCGCACCGGCGGCTCGGCGCAGCGGTCACGCAAACCGCTCTGAAAGGCCTGAAAGGCCGCAAGCTTCGGCAGCGCTGACGAGCCGTCCTCGGCCGTGGTTTCGACGATGTGGATGAAGGTGTTGTCCTCGAGCCGCAGCGTCAAGTAACGCACTCCCTCCGGGTGCGCCGCCTTCAGCTCGGCAAACACCGCCTCGACCAGCTCGGCATTCTTGTCGGCCAAGTCGGCCTTGGTCCTGTAGCGGATCACGTTTCGTTTCATCGTTGTCTCCTCATCTCACCGCAGCACGAACTTGCGGCTTCTCGATCACTAGGACGTCTGGCTGGGTCCAAAGGATGCGGCCCGCACAAGTTTTTTTCAGCCAGCATCCTTGGGCTCTCCTGCTTCGTCCTCTCCGCGACAGCGCCGTTCCGGCCCCAAGATGGAGATTGATGAGATGCAAGACGCTCCCACCCCCGCGGAGAAGACCTGGGTACTCGCCCTGACCTCGCTTGCCTCGTTCATGATGGCGTTGGATGCGATGGTCCTTACGACGGCGTTCGCAGGTATCCGCATCGAGTTCTCGAGCTCGGTCGAGACACTGCAATGGACTGTTAACGCCTATAATCTCGCTTTCGCCGTGCTGCTGCTGTCCGGAGCCGCGCTCGGCGACCGGTTCGGGCGGCGCAGAATGTTTGCTGGCGGCATCGCGCTGTTCACACTCGCCTCGGCCGCTTGCGCGCAGGCGCCGACGATCGGTTGGTTAATCGCGGCGCGTGCCGCGCAGGGTGCTGGAGCGGCGCTGGTGATGCCGCTTGCGATGGCGATCCTGAGTGGAACGTTCGGGCGGGAGGAGCGCGCCAAGGCGCTCGGCGTCTTTTCAGGGATTACCGGCTTTGCATTGATCATCGGGCCCGCGATCGGCGGCCTTCTCACAGAGCAGCTTGGCTGGCGCTCCATCTTCTGGATCAACCTGCCGATCGGCGCGTTCGCGGCCACATTGGTGCGGGCGCGTTTGCGCGAGAGCTTTGGACCTGCGGCAACACTCGACGTCACCGGGCTGACACTGGTCGCCGTTGCCGCTTTGGCCTGGGTCTGGAGCCTCATGCGCGGCAACAATGTTGGCTGGACCAGCGCGGAAGTCGTAGGTTCGATGATCGTTGGTCTCGTCTTCGCGATCGCATTCCTGATCTGGGAAGCGCGCGTCGCTGCGCCGATGGTGCCGCTCGGGCTGTTCGTGTCGCGGTCGTTCTCGGCGGCGCTCTCGCTGAGCTTCCTGTTCTATGCTGCGATGTATGGCGTCGTATTCCTGCTGCCGCAGTTCCTGCAAGTGACCCTGCATTTCGGCGCCTTCGGGGGCGGCGTGCGCCTGCTGCCATGGACGGCGACGTTGTTTGTGACCGCTCCGATCGCGGGCGCCGTGGTCGGCAAGTTTGGCGAGCGGCCGCTCGTCGTGACGGGACTGATCATGCAGGCGCTCGGGCTTGGTTGGATCGCCTTCATCGCTTCGCCCGATGTCGCCTACGGCGCGCTAATTGCTCCGCTGGTGATCGCCGGCGTTGGGGTGTCCATGGCGATGCCCGCGGCGCAGAACGCCATCCTGAGCTCGGTTTCATTGGCTGAAATGGCGAAGGCTTCGGGCATCTTCAACATGGGCCGATTTCTCGGCGGCATGTTCGGGATTGCGGCGCTGGTTGCCACTTTCTCGGCGAATGGCGCAATGGACAGCGCGGCTCGTTTCGCCGACGGTTTCGAGGCAGCGATGACATTGGCGGCGCTGTTGTCGCTGGTCGGCGCATGGATTGGCCTATTGCTGCCGGCCAGGAAACCGGTATCCACCGCGGCGGCGCCGCAAATGGTATCGAGAGCGCCGGGAGGTTGATCCCCAATCAGCTGATCGATGCAAGTCCGTGTGCCGAGATGCGGCCGCGCTGTTGCGTCGTGCCCGGTCGTGGAGCCGTCACGCCTCGGGCTGCCAGCCGGCGGTCGCGGAGATGGCGCGCGCATGGAGGATCAGCGCGGTTGCGGTCGGGCCTTTCAGGTCGTCGTCGAGAATGCCGATCGGCCCCATCATCGTGATGGCGGCGATCATGAACCCGGCCTGATCGAAGATCGGTGCGGATAAGGAGGTGAAGTTCGGCAGCAGCGCATCACGACAGCGGCTGATGCCGTCGCGCCGGATTGCGGCCATCATCTCTTCCACCTCGATCTTGGTGGTTGGCGCATCATCCATCCGCGGCTTGCGCGAGCGCTCCTCCTTGAGCTCTTGATCGAGCATCTCACCCGTCAGCGAGCGCGGCAGATGTGCGAGAAAGTTGCGTCCCAACGCGGACCGCAGCAGGCTGAGGACGCTTCCGACCCGCAGCTCGATGATGGGGCGGCTGGCCCCGCCCTCGACGCGATAGATGATGGTGGGACCGCGATTACCCCAAACGCCGAGAAACACCGTGTGGCCGATGGTCGTCGCGAGTTCGGTCATGGCCGGCCGTGCGACGGCAAAGACGTCGAACTGCTCGATCGCCGCCATGCCGAGCTTCAACGCATAGGGCCCGAGGGCGTAGCAGCCGGTGTCGGTCTCCTGGCGGACGATGCCCACCGCCTGGAAGCTCACGAGATAATAGTGGACGTTCGCGGCCGACATTCCGGTGTTGGCCGCGATCATCTTCAGCGGCACCGGCCGCAGTTCGGTCCGGAGGTAATCGAGAATTCTGAAGCCGATCTCGATCGACTGGATGCCGCGCCGGCCGCGGTGTTCTGGCGTGGTGGTCTTGCTGGATTTGGCCCCGCGTGCGGAGGCTTTCGCCGGATCCGGCGGACGGGGGCGGCGCGATTTCTTCACTGAATGTCCTTGTAAATCAAATCGTTAAGTCGGGGGCGCTCCGATGCAATACGGCACATTTGATAAGATCATATGCATATGATCAAATAAAAACTAGACGGATCGCAAATACAAGCCGCTCGCGTGCGCAACTGAGGGTTCGATGCTCTTCGATATGGGACAGCTTCCGGCGGATATCCGCTACAAGATCCTGACCGCGACGGTGACGCCGCGGCCGATCGCGTGGGTCACCACGCGATCCAGACACGGGGCCGCCAATGCCGCGCCGTTCAGCTTCTTCACCGTGCTGGGCCACGAGCCGCCGACGGTCGTGCTCGGTCTGCTGCGCCATCCGAAACGAGGCTTGAAGGACACGGCGCAGAATATCGTCGAGACGGGCGAGTTCGTCGTTCACCTGGTGCCGCATCGGATGGCTGAAGCGATGAACGCGACCGCAGTCGATGCTCCGGCCGAGATCGACGAGATCGAGCTTGCGGGGCTGGAGACGCTACCCTCCCAAATGGTCTCGCCTCCGCTCCTCAAGGGCTGCCCTGTCGCGTTCGAATGCCGCTCCCTCGTTGTTCAGGAAACCGGGCCGCGGCAAATCGCGGTGATCGGCGAGATCGTCTGTGCGCACGTCGCCGAGCAGTTCGTGATCGATGCACAGCGAGGGCATATCGACACGATTGGCCTCGACCTCATCGCCCGCATGCACGGCTCCGGCTGGTATGCAAGGCCTCGCGACCTCTTCCAGCTGGCGCGTCCGGCGCCGATCGAATAGCGGCCGCCGGCGTTCAGAGCTGCAAACGTCCCGTCCGAGAGCCGATTGACATCGAATTGTTATATGTCTAAAAATATGCAAATTCATACATTATGCAGACCCCGCGAATGGACACGCGTCAGCTGAGGCTCAGGGTGCAGTCGGTCTCGGCGGAAACGCCGACGATACGAAGCCTCGTGTTCGACGTGGAGGGCGGCGCGGCACCGCGATGGCGGGCAGGGGCGCATATTCGTGTTTCGCTGCCGAGCGGGGGAGACCGGCCTTACTCCCTGATGGCCCTGCCGGGCCTGCCGGAAGGCCAGCTTGCGCTCGGGGTTCTGCGCGAGCGGATGTCGAGCGGCGGCTCGGCCTTCATGCATGCGCTCAAGGTCGGCGACGTCGTGACCGCCTCGGTGCCGGTCAACAATTTCCCGCTGCACGAGGACGCATCGCCCGCGCTTCTGTTCGCCGGCGGCATCGGCATCACGCCGATCCTGTCGATGGCGGCCGAGCTCGAAGCGCGGGGAGCGACCTGCCGTCTCCATTATGCCGGGCGGGCACCGGGCGCGTTGGCGTTCCTGCCGCAGCTCGAGGCCGTCTGCGCGCGCGCTCTCTCGATCCATTACGACAGCGACGCCTCGTGTCTCGACATCGCCGCGGCGCTACACGCCTCGCCTGCGAGCTCCCACGTCTATGTCTGCGGTCCCGCAGGCATGATCGATGCGGTGAAGGCCGCCGCTCACGCCGGCGGCATCGCCGCCGATCGCATCCACTACGAGCTCTTCAAGGCCGAGACCTCGAGCGCGCCGAACCGTGCCTTCGAAGTCGAGCTCAAGTCGACGGGAGAGGTCATCGCCGTCGCGGCCGACCAGAGCATCATCGAGGCGCTGGAAGCTGCCGGCCACGAGGTTCTCTCCGACTGCCGGCGCGGCGATTGCGGCATCTGCCAGTGCGGCGTGATCTCCGGTGTCCCGGATCATCGCGACGTCATTCTCAGCGACGACGAGAGGGCGTCGAACACGGTGATGCAGATCTGCGTCTCGCGCGCGAAATCGGACCGACTGGTGCTGGATCTCTAGGACAAGGACTTAAGACACCATGGGCAAGCACGCAAGTGACAGGCGCTCGATCGCGGCGCTGGTACGCGAGGGCGAGGTGCACCGCGACGTCTACGTCGACCCCGAGATCTTCGATCTCGAGATGGAGCATCTGTTTCCCAACAGCTGGATCTATGTCGGCCATGCCAGCCAGCTGGGCAAGCCCGGCGACTTCATCACTGCCACGATCGGCCGGCAACCGGTGCTGGCGAGCCGCCACACCGACGGCCAGGTCCATGTCTTCTACAACCGCTGCCCGCACAAGGGCGTCAAGATCGCCTCGGAGCCCTGCGGCAACACCGGCAAGTTCTTTCGCTGTCCCTACCATGCATGGTCGTTCAAGACCGACGGATCGCTGCTCGCGATTCCCTTAAAGAAGGGCTATGAGGCGACCGGCTTCGGCGACACCCAGGCCAATGAAGGCTTGTCGCGCGTGAGGAACGTCGCGATCTATCGCGACTTCATCTTCGCGCGGCTGAGTGAGCGCGGCCTGTCCTTCGAGGATTATTTCGGCGAAAGCCTCTCGACGATCGACAACATGGTCGAGCGCTCGCCGGAGGGCAAGCTCGCGGTGATGGCGGCGCCGATCCGCTACATGCACACCTGCAATTGGAAGATGCTGGTCGAGAACCAGACCGACACCTGCCATCCCATGGTCGCGCACGAGAGCTCGGCCGGCACCGCGGTCAAGGTCTGGAAGCGCGAGCAGGGCGATTCGACCGAGACGCCCATGGCGGTTCAGCTCTACGGACCGTTCATGAGCCCGTACGAATTCTACGAGCAGAGCGGCATCAGGATCTGGCCCAACGGCCACGGCCACACCGGCGTCGCCAATTCGATCCACTCCAATTATTCCGACGTCGACGGCTATCTCGATCAGATGGTCGCCGCCTATGGCGAGACGCGGGCGCACGAAATCCTCGGCGAGGTCAGGCACAATACCGTCTATTTCCCGAATATCATGGTCAAGGGCGCGGTGCAGATCCTGCGCAACTTCATTCCGATCGCGGTCGACAGGACGCTGGTCGAGAGCTGGGTCTACCGCCTGGTCGGCGCACCCGACAAGCTCTACGAGCGCGCGCTGATGTACAATCGCTTCATCAACGCGCCGACCTCCATCGTCGGGCATGACGACCTGGAAATGTACGAGCGGGCGCAGGAAGGCCTCAAGTCCAACGGCAATCAGTGGATCAATCTGCGCCGTCTCTACGTAGCAGGCGAACAGCCGGACGTCACCGCCGTCATCAACGGCACGTCCGAGCGGCAGATGCGCAACCAGTTCCATGCCTGGGCCAAATTCATGACGATGGGCATGGACGAGCACACCGAGGCGGCGCAATGATCGACGACAAGGCCATCATCGATTTCATCTATCGGGAGGCCGAGCTTCTCGACACGATGCAGTGGCAGAGCTGGCTCGATCTGTTTCACCCGGAAGGGCGCTATTGGATGCCGCTCGAATGGCAGCAACAGGATCCGGTGCTGCAGCCGTCGCTGATGTACGAGGACCTGTTGCTGCTCAAGGTCCGGGTCGAACGCCTCGCCGGCGAGCGCACCTTCAGCCAGAAGCCGAAGAGCCGCTGCCACCATCTGCTCCAGGCCCCCAGGATCGTCGCCTGCGACGTCGCGGCGGGCGTGTTCAAGGCACGAACGTCCTATATCTACACCGAGACCCGCGGCGACCTGCTGGAGCGCTATTCGGGATGGGCATCGCACGACCTGGTCAAGGTCGGCGACGGCCTGAAGATCAAGCTCAAGCGCCTCGATCTCGTCAATTTCGACGCGCCGTTCGGCAACATCCAGCTCTTCATGTGAGTGCGCCTTGATCGCTGCAACGACAGTCCATGCCCGCTTTCGCCAGACCGCGCTCCGCCGCGGCGAGGCCGGCTTCCTCAACGTGCTGCCTGAGACATCAGGCATCTACGGCATTCCGGCCGGCGAGATCTCCTACCGCGCGATGCTCGACCGGATCGAGGCCCGCCGCCAGGCGTTCGCCGAAAGCGGTTATGGCGAAGGCCACAGGGTGGGGCTCCTGCTCCAGAACCGGCCGGTGTTCATCGAGTTGTGGTTCGCGCTGAACGCGCTCGGCGTCTCCGTGGTGCCGATCAACCCCGATCTGCGGATGAGCGAGCTCGAATACATCATCGCGCATTCCGAGATGAACGCCGCCTTCGTGCTGGCCGAACGCCGTACTGAGGTGGAGACGGCGGCGCGCCAGGCGGGCCGGCCGATTCCTGTCGTGACCGATGACGCAGACGTGCCCGCGCCCTATGACGGTACGCGGCCGCTGCGGCCGGCGGACGGCGCAACGGAGTGCGCGCTGCTCTACACGTCGGGCACGACGGGCCAGCCGAAGGGCTGCGTCCTCACCAACGAATACTTCCTGCACAGCGGAAACTGGTATCGCGATGCCGGCGGGCTAATCGGTTTGATGCCGGATGTCGAACGCATGATCACGCCGCTGCCGCTGTTCCACATGAACGCGATGGCCGTCTCGCTGATGGCGATGGTCTCGGTTGGCGGCTGCCTGACCATGCTCGATCGTTTTCACCCGCGCAGCTGGTGGAGCTCGGTGCGGCAGAGCCGGGCCACGTGCCTGCATTATCTCGGCGTCATGCCGTCGATGCTGATGAGCGCCGCGCCCTCGCAAGAGGATCGGCAGCACGCGGTTCGCTTCGGCTTCGGCGCGGGCGTCGACAAGCTGCTTCACGCGCCGTTCGAGGCGCGCTTCGGTTTCCCCCTGCTCGAGGCCTGGGCGATGACCGAGACCGGCAGCGGCGGCGTGATCGCCGCCAATGTCGAGCCGCGCAAGGTCGGCACCAGCTGCTTCGGCCGCCCGGCTCCGGAGATCGACATTCGCATCGTCGATGACAGCGGGGATGACGTGCCGGCCGGGACGCCGGGGGAGCTGCTGGTGCGGCGGGCCGGCGCGGATCCGCGCTACGGCTTCTTCCGGGAGTACCTCAAGAACCCCGAGGCGACGGCGGAGGCCTGGGCCGGAGGCTGGTTGCATACGGGCGATATCGTGTCGCGCGATGCGGACGGCGATTTGCACTTCGTCGACCGCAAGAAGAACGTCATCCGCCGCTCCGGCGAAAACATCGCCGCGGTCGAGGTCGAATCCGTGCTCAATCGGCATCCGCAGATTCGGCAGGCCGCCGTCGCCGCGACGCCGGACCCGGTGCGCGGCGACGAAGTGGCGGCCGTCATCATCGCCGAGCAGGCCGGCGCCGACCGCGCGCTCGCCGAGCAGATCGTCCGCTGGAGCCTGGAGCAGATGGCTTATTACAAGGCGCCCGGCTGGATCTGCTTCGTCGACACCCTGCCGCTGACCGCGACCGAGAAGATCCAGCGCGGCGGCTTGAAGGATTTCGTCGCCAGGCTGATGCAGGACGGCGCCTTCTTCGATCTGCGCGATCTGAAGCGGCGGCAGGTCTGACGAAACGCAGGGATAACCGAGCATGAGCCAGGTCCGCACCACCCTCATCACCGGCGGCAATTCCGGAATCGGCGAAGCGCTGGCGAAGAGCCTCGTGGACAAGGGCCAGCGCGTGGTCTCGGTCGGGCTGCACAGGCCGGACTGGACACACGATCTGCTCACGGCCTATTGCGCGGACCTGACCAGCCTCGAGCAGACGCGGGACGTTGCCCGGGAGATCGCCTCCAATCATGCGATCGATCGCCTCGTGCACAATGCCGGAATCATCCTGCCGAACCTGTTGCCCGACGCAAGGCCCGAAGACATCCTGGCGCTGGCGCAGCTGCATCTCGGCGCACCCATGCTCCTGACCCAGGCCGCGCTGGAGAGGATGAAATCGCGCCGTTTCGGCCGCATCGTATTCGTCAGCTCGCGCGCGGCGATGGGCGCCGTGACCCGCTCGGCCTATTCCGCCACCAAGGCCGGCGTGCACGGCATGGCCCGGACATGGGCGCTGGAGCTTGCGTCCAGCGGCATTACCGTGAACGTCGTCGCGCCGGGCCCGATCCTGACCGACAATTTCTGGGGCATCATCCCCAAGGATTCCGAGCGGCAGGAAACAATGGCGCGTAACGTCCCGGTCGGCCGGCTCGGCGCACGCGAGGACGTCGCGCACGCGATCGAATTCTTTCTCGACGAACGCTCCGACTTCGTGACCGGGCAGGTGCTCTATGTCTGCGGCGGCACCAGCCTCGTTGGCCTCGGCCCATGACGCCTATAAAATGACTCGTATCAAATGACGCGCGTCAAATGATGCGCATCGGATGACGCGCGTCAGATCTGGTTCTGCTTGACGTTTTCCATCATCTTGGCCAGCACGCGCGCGCAAGTCTCGATCTCGTCGGGATCGATGCCGGCGGTCAGGCGCTCGTAGTTCTTTGCCATGATCGGCCAGATCTTGCGCAGCAACGCCTCGCCGTCGGCGGTCAATGCCACGACCCGGCGGCGCTGGTCCTCCTCCGCGATCTCGCGCTTGACGAGACCGGCGGACACCATCGATTCGACCATGCGGCTCGCCGTCGATTGCTCGGTCACGGCGAGCACGGCGATCTCGTTGACCGTGAGCGTCTTGTAGATGAACAGCACCGACAGCGTCCGAAAGACGACGTTGTTGATGCCATGCTCGGTGAGATCGCGGTTCTGATCCAGGTTCCAGCGATTGGCCAGCCGATTGAACAGATAGGGAATGTAGGCGTAGAGCTGATCTCTCGACCTTGGCGGGCCGGATCTCCACCTGCTCCTGGATTCTCTTGCCATTAGCTTTTTCGACTTTGCTTCTTGCTGGGGGTTCGGATCTTGGCCGAAAGCGAGCGTAGCACCGACAGCGCCGCGTCGAGTTCCTTGGCCGAGATGTTCTCGAATTTTTGGCCGAGATGCTTCTTGTGCACGTCGGCGGCCTTCCTGAACAAAGCTTCGCCTTTCGGTGTGAGGCGCACGATGAACGACCTGCGGTCCTCACTCGACATTTCCCTGCTGATGAGATCGTCAGCGAGGAGGCGCTGCACCAGGCCCGAGACGTTGCCGCCTGATACCTTCAGGTTCTGCGACAATTGTCCGAGCGCAAGGCCGTTCCTGTCGCGGTCGAGCTGGGCCAGGACGTCGAATTTCGCCAGCGACAAGCCGAACTCGGCGCCGAGGAGGGAATTCAACGACGCGAAGATGTCTCCGTGCAGCGACAACAGCTGCAGCCAGAGCCGGGTCTCGATCTGCCCGAGGGGAACGATATTCTCTTTGAGTGCTGCCGGCATCGCATGACCAGGAGGGCGGGTTGGTCTGACGGAGATATTCCAAAGCTCTTTTCGGAGGTGATCGGGCCCCGATTAGCGCACCGGTCAGCGCAGTCAAGCAGCCCGGTTCTGACCAGCGTCGGTTGAACCGCAATCCTTCGCCGACGCCGGTCTCATCAGGCGAAGCTCTTGATGGTCTGGATGACGCCGTCGAGCTCCTTGCCGGGGCCGTCCTTGAGCGCCGCTTCGCGCAGGCGCCGGGCCCAATCGGCGGCGTCCTCGCGCTGTGCAACCAGCTTGATCGTGGCCAGCGTCCGGTCGAACTTCGACAGGCCGCGGCTGTGGGTATCGGAATAGCCCTTCACCAGCCGGCGGCATTGCAGGATCTCGACGCCGAGCTGGTAGTTGGTCCTGATAGCCTCGGTGGCGGCCTTGAGCCATTCGTCGCGATGCGCCGTCTCGATCGCATGGCGCCGTGAGCGGCGGCGCATGCCGCGAAGCCCGCCGACGGCATAGAGCACGAGAAACCAGGGCAGCGAATAGGTCCGCACCCGTCGTCCCCTGTTGATGCGGCGATCGAGCCAGCCCATCAGGCGCGGCTTGGTGTCGAGCCAACGTAAAGACACCGGCAGCATTCCCATGATCTCCTCGAGGCGAGGGTGCATGAACTCGGTGGTTTGGAGCACCTGGCCTTGGCCCAGCTCCAGCTCGCCCTCGATCCGCGCGCGGCGACTGGTGCGCGTCTTCAGGTCGGCAACGCGAATGACGTCGTCATAGGTCATGGCATTGGCGAGGTATTTTGCGGCCGTTTGGGTGAAGGCGAAGCTTCTGTCGATGCCGCCGGCACCACGATCGGCCGCGTGCAGCGTGCCGAGAATGTCGAGATATTCAGCGCCGTAGGCGATATCCTGGAAATCCACCACCTTGTTCAGGCCGGCCTGCGCCATGGACAGCGCTGCGTCCGGCAGCTCCCGTCTCGCACGTTCGAGCAACTTGCCCAGCTCTGCATCCGGCGTCGCAGGCGCACGGCTTTCGTTGCTCTCCTCGGCTCGCGGGACCTCGACGCCCTCCGGCGCCCCGGATCGGGTGCGATCGAACGCGGCTTCGAAAGTCTCGACGCTGGCCTTGGCGCCTTTGCCGCCGGCGCGGATCACCGACAGATAGCTGTCGCGATCGAAGGGGAGCACGCCGGTGGCCGCGAGCGCGCCGAACATCGCGGCTGAAATCACGCTCCCGTGCGCAATCGCCAGCGCGTTCATGTCGAAGATGATCTCGGTCTTGGCGGCGATGCCGATCGCGCCGGTGACGGCGCCGGGATCGGCAACGCCGTTGCCCGGCGCGATCTTCTCGCCGATGGCAAATGACCGGTGGTTGGACGCGATCAGCGTGGTGCGGTCCGGCGTCACCAGGCCGCGCAGGATCGAGCGCCCCGCCTCCATGAATTCGGCTGCCATCACCACGTCGACATCGCCGGGCGTCGGCATCAGCGAGAGGATCGGCTTGCGCCCATCGAGCGGCGGCATCGTTTCGATGTAGTAGATGGTCGCACCGGTGCGCTGCGCGACGCCGGGCACCGAAGTCGACTGCGCGACCCAGCCATGGTTCTCCGCAAGCTGGACGATCCAGTCGGTCAGCACGCCGCCGCCCTGACCGCCCATGGCCAGGATCGCGATCGAGATCGGGCGTTCGGTCGCTTCGCCGGCCGCGGGAAGCGCCAGCCGAACCGTCTCGTCCCTCATGCCAGGACCCTCATGCCAGGACCCTCATGCCAAGGCCCCGAATGTCGGCCGCCGCCGATCGCGCCGTCGCTGCAGCCAGCCGATCACCGCCATGGCGATCCTCGACTTGAGCGTGTCCCAGCGCGTCGGATTGTGAATGACGTCGGCGCGATAGAACGAGGGGCACAGCACGGCAGCCTCGGCGACCTCGCCGCAATTGCCGCAGCCGACGCAGGAATTGTCGATCGCGGCGACCGGATCGTCGCGCAAGGGATCGTCGAGCTGCTTCACCGAGAGCGACGGGCAGCCGGACAGGCGGATGCAGGCGTGGTCGCCGGTGCAGACGTCCTCGTCGACGCCGAAGCGTTCCTTGACGACCCGCTCCCCGTCCTTGATCGCCTTGCTCACTTGCGGCTTCACGCGGCGCTGCTTGTTCAGCATGCATTCGGAAGAGGCGACGATGACCTTGGGACCTTCCTCCTTGGTCGTCAGCGCTTCTTTCAACGTGTCGCGCATCCTGGCGACGTCATAGGTGCGGTCGATCTGCCGGACCCATTGACCGCCGATGCCCTTCACGGCCTGCACGATCGAATTGTTGGTCTTGCGGCGTTTGTTGACAGCGCGCGAGGACAGGATGTCCTGTCCGCCGGTCGCCGAGGTGTAGAAATTGTCCACGATGACGAACACGCCGTCATGCTTGTTGAAAACGGCGTTGCCGATGCCGCTGGTCAGCCCGTTGTGCCAGAAGCCGCCGTCACCCATCACCGCGATCGAGCGTTTGTCGGCCTTGACGTTGAAGGCCGAGGTCGAGGCTGGACCGAGGCCGAAGCCCATCGTGGTTGCGCCGATGTTGAAGGGCGGCAGGATGGAGAACAGATGGCAACCGATGTCGGCCGAGACATGGTGCTGGCCGAGCTCCTCCTCGACCAGCTTCATGGCCGCGAAGATCGGTCGTTCCGGGCAGCCCGTGCACAGCCCGGGCGGGCGCGGCGGCACGACCTGCTTGAGCTTCTCGACCGCCGGATGACTCAGCACGGGAGCGGCGTCCGGCGCCGGCGGCCGGTTGCCGAGCAGGCGCGGCTCCGTCTTCTCGAGGAAGTCCCTGATGCCGCCGAGCAGGACTTGCGCGGTGTAGTCGCCGCCCATCGGCAGCACGTCCTTGCCGTGGACGCGCGCCTGGATGTCCTTGCGCCGCAGAACGGTGTTGATCGCCTGCTCCAGATATTCCGGCTGACCCTCCTCGACGATCAGGACCGCGTCCTTGTCGATGCAGAAGTCCGCCACCTCGGCCTCGATCACCGGATAGGTGACGTTCATGACGTAGAGCGGGACTTGCGTGTTGCCGTAGGCGTCCGAGAGACCGAGATATTGCAGCGCGCGGATGACGTTGTTGTACATGCCGCCCTGCATGACGATGCCGACCTTGCCCCACGCCGGTCCCATCCGTTCGTTCAGCTTGTTGTCCCGGATGAAGCCGATCGCGGCCGGCATGCGTGTCTTGATCTTCTCCTGCTCGTGCTCGTAGGCCGCCGGCGGCAACACGATGCGATTGACGTCGCGCTTGGGATTGTTGAGCGCGTCCTTGATGGTGTGAGCCGGCCTGGCGTTGTCCTTGCAGGCAAAGCTGCCGTGCATGTGGCAGGCGCGGACGCGGACCTCGAGCATCACGGGTGTGTTCGAGGCTTCCGACAGCTCGAAACCCTTCTCGATCAGGTTGACGATGCATTCATGGTCGGGACGCGGGTCGAGCAGCCACATCTGCGATTTCATGGCGAAGGCGTGGGTCCGCTCCTGCATGATGGAGGAGCCTTCGCCATAATCCTCGCCGACGATGATCATGGTGCCGCCAGTGACGCCGCCCGAGGCGAGATTGGCGAGTGCATCGGACGCGACATTGGTGCCGACCGTCGACTTCCAGGCCACGGCGCCGCGCAGCGGATACATCACGGAGGCCGAGAGCATGGCGGCGGCCGCCGCCTCGTTCGCCGAGCTCTGGAACACGACACCGAGATCGTCGAGCACGTCCTTGGCGTCGGCCAGCACGTCCATCAGGTGCGAGATCGGCGAGCCCTGATAGCCGCCGACATAGGCGACGCCTGATTGCAGCAGCGCCTTGGTGATCGCGAGGATGCCTTCGCCGCGAAAGGTGTCGCCGTCGCCGAGCCGGAGATCCTCGACCTCGCGCGCGAAAGACCGTTCAGCCATTGCGTCCTCCAGAAATATGCATTACCATACTTTTACATGTAAAGTAAGTCAACGCCCGGGCATGCCGCCGTCGTGATATGGAAGCGGTCGTGACCGACGACAGGGCATCGATCGCACGATACCACGACACAGCACCTGGAGGATGAGATGCGGGAGAACGTGATCGGCCGCGCCAACGTCGAGGACACTCCGGAACTGAAGGCTTATTACAAGGACCTCGAGCGATACGAAGCTGGCGCCTTATGGACCGTCGCCAACAAGATCGAGCCGTGGCAGCCGCAATCGGCGTCCGTTCCCGTGCTCTGGCGCTACGAGGATCTGCGCGAGCATGTGCTGCGGTCGGTCGAGCTGGTGTCGCCGGAGAAGGCCGGTCGCCGCGTCATCTATCTCAACAATCCCGGTCGTCGCGAGGTGTCGGCTGCCGTCGGCTGGCTCTACTCGGGCCTGCAGGTCATGCATCCCGGCGAGGTCGCCACGGCACATGCGCACTCGGCCTCGGCGCTGCGCTTCATCATGGAAGGTTCGGGAGCCTACACCATCGTCGACGGTCACAAGATGACCCTGGGGGCCCGCGACTTCGTGCTCACGCCGAACGGCACCTGGCATGAGCACGGCGTCGACGCCGGCGGCTCGGTGTGCATCTGGCAGGACGGGCTCGACATTCCTCTCGTCAACGCGCTCGAGGCAAATTTCTTCGTGGTGCATCCGAAGGTCCAGCAGGAGGAATCCGGCTATCCGGTCGACGACATGACCAGGACCTGGGGCAACCCGGGCCTTCGCCCGGTGAACGCGCCCTGGTCGAAAGGCTATTCGCCGATGTTCAAATATGAGTGGGAGCCGACCTACGATGCCTTGAACAAATATGCCGCGGCAACCGACGGATCGCCTTACGACGGTATTCTCATGAACTACGTCAATCCGGTCACCGGCGGCCACGTGATGCAGACGATCGGCGCCAGCATGCAGTTGCTGCGGCCGGGCGAGACGACGAAATCGCATCGGCATACCGGAAGCTTCATCTACCAGGTCGCGAAGGGGCAGGGCTATTCCGTCATCGCTGGCAAACGCTTCGAATGGCGGGAGCGCGATATCTTCTGCGTTCCGTCCTGGGCCTGGCACGAACATGGCAATGCCTCGAAGAGCGAGGACGCCTGCCTGTTCTGCTTCAACGACCTGCCGGTCATCGAAGGCCTCGGTCTCTATCGCGAGGAGGCCTATGGCGACAATGCGGGCCATCAGCCGGTGGCCGCCTGACCGCCTCATTGGCCCGGGATTTCAACAGACGGATCAAGCTTCAATGCGTCTCGTAACCTATACTCTCGGCGCCGCCGGCGCCCGCCTTGGTGTTCTCGTCAACGGATTGGTCGTCGATGTCGAGCGCCTCGGCGCATCATTCGGCCTGGAATGGCCGAACGACATGATCTCCTTCATCGATAACAACGCCACATTGCTGCCGGCGCTTAAGAGTGGCCTGGAAAGCACCAAAGGACGCCTGCCGGCCGGCGCCGCGGTTCCGCTCGAAGACGTAAAGCTGCAGGCCCCGATCCCGCGGCCGCGCAAGAACATCTTCGGCATAGGGCTGAACTATCGCGCCCATGTCGCCGAATCCGCCAAGAGCCTGGATACCGACAAGGATTTGCCGAAACAGCCAGTCGTCTTCTCCAAGCCGCCGACCTCCGTGATCGGCCCGGGCGCGGCGATCCAGCACAATGCGAAGATGACGCAGCAGCTCGACTGGGAGGTCGAGCTTGCCGTCATCATCGGCAAGACCGCGACGCGTATCGTGCCCGAGAAGGCGATGGACCACGTGTTCGGCTATTCGGTGATGATCGACATCTCCGCGCGCGACAACCGCCGGGCCGGTCAGTGGATCTTCTCCAAAGGCATGGACACCTATGCGCCGTTCGGCCCCTGCATCGTGACTGCGGACGAGATTCCCGATCCGCATGATCTGCGGTTGTGGCTGACGAAAAACGGGGTCGTGAAGCAGGATTCCAACACCAAATACATGATCTTCGATATCCCGGTTTTGATCTCGGACATTTCGTCGGGCATGACGCTGGAGCCCGGCGACATCATCGCGACCGGTACGCCGGAAGGCGTGGGCGCGGGCATGAGCCCGCAGGAATGGCTGTGGCCGGGCGACGTGGTGGAAGCCGGGGTCGACGGCGTCGGTGTCATCCGGCATCCGGTCGTTGCGATCTGATGAGCGAGTTCTCCTTCGAGCGCAGGCTGCGGTTCGCAGACTGCGACCCCTCCGGAATCGCTTACTTTCCCTCCTATCTGAACATGTTGAACGGGGTGGTCGAGGATTTCTGGGGCGACATCGGATTTCCCTGGCCCGAATTGATCGGAAGCCGGAAGATCGGCACACCGACGGTGCATCTGGACTGCGATTTTTCCCGGCCGTCGATGTTCGGCGATCTCCTGACCTTCAAGCTGCGCATCGGCAAGGTCGGACGGGCCTCGCTTCACTTGGCGCACGTGGTCTCCGGCGCAGACGGCACGCGCTGGCGCGCCCGCCAGATTCTTGCTGCGACGTCGCTGGAAAATCATCATGCCATTCCCTGGCCCGATGATATTCGCGGCGCGCTCGAGAGGCATCGTCACGCGGACGAGGGAACGCAGGCGGTACCGTCATGATTTCGCTCTTCGTGACATTCTCCGATCCGGCCGGCGAGCGGCGGCTCCGTCCGGAGGACATGGCCGTCGCAGCCGAATTGGCTGGGTCGATCCCGGCGGTGACCGAGGCTTTGCTGTTCACGCCGCTGGAGCAGTCGGTCGATCATCCCTACAAGGCCGACGGCGCAGGTCCCGTGCTGGCGCTTCAGTTACGGTTTGACGATCTGTTCGCATGCGAGGCGGCGATGAACGGCGAGGGCAACCTCGCCAGGCTCGTGGCGGCAGTCGGATTGCCGAGCCTCACCGGACTGGGGGTCACGCACCAGGTGATGCTCACGCGCGCCTTTCCCGTCGACGTCGCCGCGCATCTGGAAGGCGCCGGCACGCCGTGCAGCTATCTCGTTCACTATCCCGGGCCTGCCGAAGACCTGAACGCCTGGCATTTGCACTATCTCGCGCATCACCCGGCGATCATGCGGACCTTCCCGGATGTCCGCCAGATCGAGATCTATACGCGCATCGATTGGGTCGACCGCTTGCCGTCGCGCCGCGTGGAGCACATGCAACGCAACAAGCTGGTGTTCGACAGCCCGGCCGCGCTCGCACGCGCCCTGAGCTCCGACGTCATCGCGCGCATGCGCGCCGACTTCGTCCAGTTCCCGCCATTTGCGGGCGGCAACAAGCATTTTCCGATGCTGACGCGGACGATCAGGCGCTAGCGGTGCGGCTCATAACGTGCGGCTAATGCACGCGGACAATAGACGTGTCGATCGTCTGCACGGCAGCATCGGCTTAGTGGCAAACCACTCGTAGTCCGTGAGTTCGTAGCGCATGATTCGGCCCCTTCCTTTGGGGGCCTTGAATCATGGCTCGGCTGTCAGGCTCGACAGGTCGCTAAGCACCCGGAAGCAGACCTATTATGCTCACCTTGAGTTTTGACGTTCATGACCCTGGCTGTGTGAAAAGCCACGAGTCGGTTACGATTCCTCCGTTTTCTGATGGAGGATACGGATGGGACGCTTCGTTGAAGGCGCGGACAGATCCCAGCTGACGCTCTTGCCGGAATGCCTGGAGGATTGGGTAAGTGAGGACAACACGGTCCATGTGATCGATGCGTTCGTCGAAGCGCTCGACCTGCATGGACTGGGGTTTGAGCGTGTGATCGCCAAGGAGACGGGCCGGCCTTCCTATCATCCGGCAGTGCTTCTGAAGCTTTACATCTACGGTTATCTCAATCGGGTGCAATCCAGTCGCCGCCTGGAACGTGAGGCGTGCCGCAATATCGAGGTGATGTGGCTGATCGGCCGCCTGGCTCCCGATCACAAGACGATCGCCGATTTCCGGAAGGACAATGGTGCGGCGCTTCGGAAGGTTTGTGCGAAGTTCATTGCACTATGCCGGCAAATGGGCCTGTTGCAGACCTCAAGCGTCGCAATCGACGGCAGCAAGTTCAAGGCGGTGAACAACCGCGACCGCAACTTCACGCATGCCAAGATGGCGAGGCGGATGGCGCAGATCGAGGAAAGCGTCGGTCGATATCTGCGTCAACTCGATAGCGCCGATCGGCAGGAGCCATCGGAAGCGATCAGCATCAAGACGACGAGGATTAAGGAAAAGATCGCTCGGCTGAAGCAGGAGATGGGCCGCCTGGAAGTGCTCGATGCGCAGATGCGCAACACGCCGGATCAACAGATATCGCTCACCGATCCGGATGCCCGTTCGATGGCCACCAGTGGACGCGGATCAGGTGTCGTCGGCTACAATGTCCAGGTCGCGGTGGACACCGAACACCACCTGATTGTTACGCATGAGGTCATCAACGTCGGCAACGACCGTGGGCAGCTTGCTCGGATGTCGAAGCAAGCCAAAGAAGTGCTCGAAGTGGACAAACTGGAGGCGGTCGCCGACCGTGGCTACTTCGACGGAGAGGAGATATTGGCCTGCAAAGAGGCTGGCGTTGCAGTCACGCTGCCCAAGCCCATGACGTCGAACGCCAAGGCGGAGGGTCGGTTCGGCAAACAGGACTTCGCCTATCTACCTGACGAGGACGTCTACCGTTGCCCGTCCGGCCAGGTGCTGCCCTATCGCTATACCAACATCGAGCATGGAATGACGCTGCGCCGTTACTGGTCGACAGCAGCGTGCCAAGGCTGCGCAATCAAGAGCCAATGTACGCCGTCCAAGGAGCGCCGCATCACACGCTGGGAGCATGAGCATGTGGTCGAGGAGGTCCAGAGACGGCTCGATTCCGACCCCGACGCCATGCGGAGGCGGCGCGAGACGGTCGAGCATCCCTTCGGCACGATCAAGGCCCGTATGGGGGCGACCCACTTCCTGATGAAGCGCCTACGGAACGTCGCCGCCGAAATGGCGCTGCACGTTCTCGCCTATAACCTCACACGGGTGATGAACATCGTCGGCAAACCGCGCCTGATTGCAGCCATCCGCGCCGCCTGAAGCCCGGAAAGTACGTCCAAAAGCGCAATACCGCCTCGCGATACCCGCTTTGGCCGTCATTGGGCGATCCGACGCGAGAACCTCAGCCGCCTGCAGTGATTGGCGACCCACGGCCGCGTGCCGACCATCCGTTTGCACACAGCCAAGACCACGAGTCGGTTACGATTCCTCCGTTTTCTGATGGAGGATACGGATGGGACGCTTCGTTGAAGGCGCGGACAGATCCCAGCTGACGCTCTTGCCGGAATGCCTGGAGGATTGGGTAAGTGAGGACAACACGGTCCATGTGATCGATGCGTTCGTCGAAGCGCTCGACCTGCATGGACTGGGGTTTGAGCGTGTGATCGCCAAGGAGACGGGCCGGCCTTCCTATCATCCGGCAGTGCTTCTGAAGCTTTACATCTACGGTTATCTCAATCGGGTGCAATCCAGTCGCCGCCTGGAACGTGAGGCGTGCCGCAATATCGAGGTGATGTGGCTGATCGGCCGCCTGGCTCCCGATCACAAGACGATCGCCGATTTCCGGAAGGACAATGGTGCGGCGCTTCGGAAGGTTTGTGCGAAGTTCATTGCACTATGCCGGCAAATGGGCCTGTTGCAGACCTCAAGCGTCGCAATCGACGGCAGCAAGTTCAAGGCGGTGAACAACCGCGACCGCAACTTCACGCATGCCAAGATGGCGAGGCGGATGGCGCAGATCGAGGAAAGCGTCGGTCGATATCTGCGTCAACTCGATAGCGCCGATCGGCAGGAGCCATCGGAAGCGATCAGCATCAAGACGACGAGGATTAAGGAAAAGATCGCTCGGCTGAAGCAGGAGATGGGCCGCCTGGAAGTGCTCGATGCGCAGATGCGCAACACGCCGGATCAACAGATATCGCTCACCGATCCGGATGCCCGTTCGATGGCCACCAGTGGACGCGGATCAGGTGTCGTCGGCTACAATGTCCAGGTCGCGGTGGACACCGAACACCACCTGATTGTTACGCATGAGGTCATCAACGTCGGCAACGACCGTGGGCAGCTTGCTCGGATGTCGAAGCAAGCCAAAGAAGTGCTCGAAGTGGACAAACTGGAGGCGGTCGCCGACCGTGGCTACTTCGACGGAGAGGAGATATTGGCCTGCAAAGAGGCTGGCGTTGCAGTCACGCTGCCCAAGCCCATGACGTCGAACGCCAAGGCGGAGGGTCGGTTCGGCAAACAGGACTTCGCCTATCTACCTGACGAGGACGTCTACCGTTGCCCGTCCGGCCAGGTGCTGCCCTATCGCTATACCAACATCGAGCATGGAATGACGCTGCGCCGTTACTGGTCGACAGCAGCGTGCCAAGGCTGCGCAATCAAGAGCCAATGTACGCCGTCCAAGGAGCGCCGCATCACACGCTGGGAGCATGAGCATGTGGTCGAGGAGGTCCAGAGACGGCTCGATTCCGACCCCGACGCCATGCGGAGGCGGCGCGAGACGGTCGAGCATCCCTTCGGCACGATCAAGGCCCGTATGGGGGCGACCCACTTCCTGATGAAGCGCCTACGGAACGTCGCCGCCGAAATGGCGCTGCACGTTCTCGCCTATAACCTCACACGGGTGATGAACATCGTCGGCAAACCGCGCCTGATTGCAGCCATCCGCGCCGCCTGAAGCCCGGAAAGTACGTCCAAAAGCGCAATACCGCCTCGCGATACCCGCTTTGGCCGTCATTGGGCGATCCGACGCGAGAACCTCAGCCGCCTGCAGTGATTGGCGACCCACGGCCGCGTGCCGACCATCCGTTTGCACACAGCCAAGACCCAAGGCAGACATTCCGCTGGTTCCGGGAAGCGCGAACGCAGACTTGTAGTCACCGATCCAATCGTTTCGCGCCCTCACCCCGCGCCGAGCGCGGTTGGCATGGACGTTGAAGCACATTGGCGGCACGACAGACCGCAGAGGCGATCTATTTCAGATAGCCGACGTAGTAGATGCCGACCACGTTTTGCGAGGCATCCCGGATAGGCTTGTAGCCTGTGACGTAGGGCTTGCCGAGGATGTCGACCTCGCCATAGAAAGCGTCGCCCTTCCTGATGGACTCGATCGCCTTGCCCTTGGGATCCAAAATAGTTCCGATCGCTCGGGAGCCATCATCTTTCTTCACGTTAGTCGCGACCCGAACATACTCGTCACCGCTTCTGACGAAAATTGTGGCCGTGCCCTGCGCTTTCCTCACGACCTCGTCGACCAGGTCGAAACTATTGTTCATCTTTGCCGAACCAAAATAAATGACAGGTACCTCCTTGCCTGCAACGGGTTCAGTACCTTCGACCCTTGGCGGACCAAGCTGGGCCGCGATCGACACCAAGAGGTCCATGGCCGCCTTGATTCTCGGGTCCTGAGGTTCGGTTGGCTGAGCCAAAACTGACGTGGTCCAGGTGAGACACGCGGCGGCAAACATGCGGATTGCGGTTTGCTTGAGTTGCATGAGGTCTCCTCCTTTCCTGGAAAGGCAGCGATACCTCTGGATGACTCGGATCTGGGGCTCTTGCGCACAAAGTGCGTCGTCAGTTCGCATTGCGAGCCGCATGGCGACTCATACAAACGTATCCGCTACCGATGTGAACCTTGCGGGAATCTCAACTCCCGTCGGATATCCCTCTTTGTTCAGCGCACTGATCCCAAAGTTCAGGCGATGAGGCAAAAAGTCGCGCGCCGGAGGTAAAGGTGGTTGGAAATGAGTCAGCGCTTCTAACCCGAAGCTCCCGACCGCTGGTCAAAACGGAGCTTTTGATCCAATTCGGAGCTGGACGGGCGCCACTGCGGTTCAACTACGGAAGTCCTTTGGTCGCCGTAAAGGGATTGAACCCGCGTTCTGCAAGAGCAGCCCACGAAGCAGCGCCAAGATGTGGCAATCGGAAATAGAGTCGTGGCTTGGCCGGATCGGTATCCAGCATGAACCCGGTCGGTAGCGCTCGGACACTTGTGGCATAGAACCCGCCATCCGGCGACCTCTGGGATTCGATGACAGCGACCAACGATTTCGCCTCCGCAGCCCTGCCGAGCAATTTCAGCAAGAGAGCCATTTGGCTTGTCCCTTCGGTCCACACACCATCTCGGTCTTCACCGTAGGCGTTCCGCAGCCGTCCATCATGCCAGCTCCGGTCGTTGTCGATGGCCCAGAGAATCGCCGCGCCGATGCGACGTGCTTTGTCTTGCTCACCGCAACCGACCAATGCGATGGCGGCCACCGCATTGTCATAGAGGTATGCGGCGCCATGGAGAGGCCCCGAGTTCACGGTTGGATAGCTGGGCAAGAACAACGGCCCTGGCGGTGCCTTATCGATCAGGCCAGCGAGGTACCCGCATGCAGACGCTTCTGGTGTTGCCAGAGCCGGTCGTGGAGTGGCGACCACAATGATTATGAAAGTCGTTAGGATGCATACCAAGGAAGTTATTCGGGCCACTTGTCGTTCTCCGGGTGGCGGCTGATCCTAACCCATCGGCGATGTCTGGAAGTGGCCCCGTTGCAGAACAAGCTGCTGGGCTCTCCAACGGTCGGCTTTTGCTCCTAAGCGGAAGTCGTCCAAAGATTCAGGCGTCTTTTCCGGACGCACGAGATCGTGTACTCTTTAAATAGCTGTCGTCGCGGGCGAGAATGCCGAATTCCTCGCGGGACTGAACGGACAGCAGTCGTGCCATCGGCAGCATTGCACTCGAAAAACCGACTTCCTTTTTCGCCGGTCCTTCAGCATTCGCATTCCAACGCGGGTGTGCGCAAGGCGCGCCCGGATGCTTTGAATCTGAAACGCGGGCCCAGAGCGTGCCTGCGAGGAAGGAGATCTCCATGGCTGACCACCCCACTATTTCGACTGTATATGACCTGGCATCGCCGACCCTGCCGACCACGGCGGTCACTCGCCGCTCGCTCCTCGGCGGGGCCGGCATCGCAGTTGGCGCCGCCGTGCTTGCGTCTCCGCCGGGTATGTCCGGAGTAGCCCCGGCCGCGGCGCAGACCGTGGGCGTGGGCATGGAGGCGCGACCGCTCGACGCGGCGTTCAAGCGCCGCGCCTTCGAAGTCCGAGCGGCCTGCGCGAGCAATAACGAGAAAATTCCCATCCCGCCCCACCCGGCGAATGGCGATGAGGCGCGCTACACCAACAAGATCGGCTCCGATACGCGGGGCCTGCCGCACGACAAACGCGGCGAAGTGGAACAAGCTGCTTGGCAGGCTTTCTATATTGCTTGCCAGTCGGGCGATCCCGCTGATTTCGAGAAAATCCCGCTCGGCGGCACGCGCAAACTGGTCAATCCGGTAGGCACGCTGGCCGTCAGCCTGAGCGGCATGAACCCTACTCAGATTGCGCTACCGCCGGCGCCGGCCCTTGCAAGTGCGGAGCGCGGCGGCGAGGCGGTCGAGGTATACTGGCAATCCCTGCTTCGTGATGTTCCGCTTACCGAGTTGCGCGACGACACCTCCAACCGCGACGTGCTTGCAGCGACCGAGGAAATCAACAAGCTTGCGGATTTCCGCGGGCCGAAGTCTGGTGGTCGGGTCACACCCGGGACGCTGTTCCGTGCCAATGCGCTTTACTTCGACCCGACTGACCCGAAGGGTCGCTCCGTCACGCCTCTGGGTGTTTTGGACGGCCCGCTGATCTCGCAATTCCTGCTCCGGGACGTGCCCAACGCCGCACAGTGGGTCAGTGCTCAAATTCGCACCCCGTCGCCCGCCAACGAATTCCTGACCGAATATGAGGAGTGGCTGGCGATCCAGAATGGCACTCCACCGAAACGCAGGCTGCAGTTCGACACGACACCGCGATACGTAGCGACAGGAAGAGATCTCGCCGAGTATGTCCACAGTGGTCCTGCATTTGGGTGGGCGGCAGCACTGCTCCTTGCAACACCCGGCGGTGGGACGGACCAACGCTACTCCGGGATGTATCCACCGGCCGAGCCCGCGTCCTACCCATCGGACCCGTATCGAAAATCGAAAACCCAAAACCCTGGAGCTGCCACCTTCGGGTTGCCCTATCTGCAGGCACTAGTCGCTATGGGGATCAATAACTCCGCCCGCGCGTCCTACTGGCAGAAGTATTTCGTGCACCGGGCTGTACGACCGGAAGCCTATGGCGGTCTCGCCCACCATCGCCTCGCCAATGGCGTGAGCGACTACCCGTTGCACGATAACTTCCTGAGATCGGAAGCCCTCGATCGCAGCAAAGGCAGATACGGCACCTATCTTTTGTCACAAACCTATCCGGAGGCCGCACCCTTCCATTCCAGCTATCCCGGCGGTGCCACGAGCGTTGGTGCCGTCGCAGCTACCCTATTGAAGGCATTTTTCGACGAGAGCCGCGTCATCGCCAACCCGGTGCAGCCCGATCCGGCCGACCCGACGAAACTGGTGCCCTATAACGGGCCGCCGCTCACGGTGGGTGGAGAGTTGAACAAGCTCGCGGCGAATTACGGTTTCGGACGGAATTGGGCGGGCATCCACTGGCGTTCCGACGCCTCCGCCTCAATGGCGATCGGCGAAGAAGTGGCTATCGGCATGCTGCGGGACGAGCGCATGACCCTCCGCGAACCTTTCGAGGGCTTTTCCTTCACGCGCTTCGACGGCAGCCGCGTGACGATCTGACAGCAGTCGGGCGACGCCCCCTGCCGTGGTGCGCCGCCCCGGTCCTGTGCAGAGTAGTGGAAGCGTTTATGCCCGACAGCCTATTGGTGGGAGCTGAGCGCGGCGCCTGCTCAATCAACGAGGACCCAAGCCGGGGGCGACTATCGTTCTGATCGTCTTATGATGCGTGGTTGACCTGACTCGTGAACCGCAAACTTTCAATGACCGGAGCAGCCCACCAAAGCTTGCTTACCAACAATCTTAAAGACAGCGAAATTGCTCGGCATCGAGATTCCGGCATCCTTTCTCGACTGTGCCGACGCGGTGATCGAGTAGGCACAGTCCACTTCCGGAATTGGCCCATCGTGTCACATTGCATCGCCGCACCAACTCGGTAGCTTTCGGGACGAAGCCGACATCAAAGGGTGAGCAAGATCGGCCGGACCGGTCGCGTTTGACCCGAAACGCACATCGCGGCCGCACCTGGCGTCACCCTGGGTTCCCCCAGTCGCGCCGGTACTTACGGGTGGGCGGCAGCCAAATTCTCCACCGAATTTCGCTAGCCTGACGCGGAATGAGGTGCGACACTCGCGCCGCGCGGTTTGTCCCGCAGTAGGCCACCATGGCTGACATCCCGGCCACTCACTATGTCAAAAGTGACGACGTCCATATTGCCTATCAGGTGATGGGCGACGGTCCGCGCGACCTGCTGTTCGTCCCAGGTTTTGTCTCCAATGTCGAAGCGCTCTGGCAATCGCCGGCACGCGCTTCCTTTTTCCGCAAGCTTGCAACGTTTGCGCGGGTCATCACGTTCGACAAGCGCGGCACCGGAATGTCCGATCGCGGTTCCCAGATCTTCACGCTTGAACAGCGGATGCACGACGTGCAGGCGGTGCTGGACCAGGTTGGTTCTCAGCGGGCCACCTTGTTTGGCGTGTCCGAGGGCGGTCCGATGTCGCTGCTCTATGCCGCTACGTATCCCGAACGCACGTCAGCTCTGGTGCTTTGTGGCACTTATGCGCGACGCTCGTGGGCCCCTGACTACGCATTCGCGTGGACCGATGCGCAGTGGAGCGCTTTCCTCGATGACATTGAGCACCATTGGGGTTCGGCAGATGCGATGAGTTTGCTGATGTGGGCGCCTAGCCTCGCTGGCAATAAGCAGGCACTTGAGCAAACCGCCGCCTACTTCAGGGCCTCGGCAAGCCCAGGCGCGGCATCGGCGATCATGCGCATGAACCGGGAGATCGATGTCAGGGACATCCTGCCCGTGACGCGTGTGCCGACCTTGATTTTGCATCGCACCGATGAGCGCGTCATTGACGTGAAGCATGCGCGCTACATGGCGCAGCAGATTCCTTGCGCCAAACTGATTGAGCTCAGCGGTCAGGACCATATGGTCTGGGTTGGCGATCAGGATGCAATTATCAATGAGGTCGAAGAGTTCGTCACCGGGCATCGGCAAGCAGCTGAGCCGGACAGGGTGCTTGCAACTGTGCTGTTTGTCGACATTGCGGGATCGACGGAGCGCGCGGCCGCTCTCGGCGACGGCGCCTGGCGCGTGCTGCTGGATGCGTTCTATGCCAAAGCTCGGGGCGTGCTCGGTCAGTATCGCGGCCGCGAAGTCAATACCGCCGGCGACGGTTTCCTTGCCACGTTCGATGGCCCTGCGCGCGCTGTGCGTTGCGCCAGCGCAATCGGCGACGCGGTGCGCCCACTCGATCTGAAGGTCCGTTGCGGTTTGCATACCGGCGAGTGCGAATTCGTCGCTCACGATATTGTTGGCATTGCCGTGCATATTGGTGCACGTGTGGCGGCGCTAGCTGCCCCGGGTGAAGTTCTGGTCTCACAGACGGTTCGCGATCTCGTGGCAGGCTCCGGATTGACGTTTGAGGAGCGCGGCCGCCACATTCTCAAAGGCGTGCCCGACAAATGGCGTCTGTTCCGTGCGGTAACGACCTAGCACGTCTTCCCGCCATGCGGTCAACGCACCGCTTCCGAGAGCTGAGCGGAATAGCATCGCGGATCTGCCCAGGTCAGCCTTTGACCCTGGCTGTGTGAAAAGCCACGAGTCGGTTACGATTCCTCCGTTTTCTGATGGAGGATACGGATGGGACGCTTCGTTGAAGGCGCGGACAGATCCCAGCTGACGCTCTTGCCGGAATGCCTGGAGGATTGGGTAAGTGAGGACAACACGGTCCATGTGATCGATGCGTTCGTCGAAGCGCTCGACCTGCATGGACTGGGGTTTGAGCGTGTGATCGCCAAGGAGACGGGCCGGCCTTCCTATCATCCGGCAGTGCTTCTGAAGCTTTACATCTACGGTTATCTCAATCGGGTGCAATCCAGTCGCCGCCTGGAACGTGAGGCGTGCCGCAATATCGAGGTGATGTGGCTGATCGGCCGCCTGGCTCCCGATCACAAGACGATCGCCGATTTCCGGAAGGACAATGGTGCGGCGCTTCGGAAGGTTTGTGCGAAGTTCATTGCACTATGCCGGCAAATGGGCCTGTTGCAGACCTCAAGCGTCGCAATCGACGGCAGCAAGTTCAAGGCGGTGAACAACCGCGACCGCAACTTCACGCATGCCAAGATGGCGAGGCGGATGGCGCAGATCGAGGAAAGCGTCGGTCGATATCTGCGTCAACTCGATAGCGCCGATCGGCAGGAGCCATCGGAAGCGATCAGCATCAAGACGACGAGGATTAAGGAAAAGATCGCTCGGCTGAAGCAGGAGATGGGCCGCCTGGAAGTGCTCGATGCGCAGATGCGCAACACGCCGGATCAACAGATATCGCTCACCGATCCGGATGCCCGTTCGATGGCCACCAGTGGACGCGGATCAGGTGTCGTCGGCTACAATGTCCAGGTCGCGGTGGACACCGAACACCACCTGATTGTTACGCATGAGGTCATCAACGTCGGCAACGACCGTGGGCAGCTTGCTCGGATGTCGAAGCAAGCCAAAGAAGTGCTCGAAGTGGACAAACTGGAGGCGGTCGCCGACCGTGGCTACTTCGACGGAGAGGAGATATTGGCCTGCAAAGAGGCTGGCGTTGCAGTCACGCTGCCCAAGCCCATGACGTCGAACGCCAAGGCGGAGGGTCGGTTCGGCAAACAGGACTTCGCCTATCTACCTGACGAGGACGTCTACCGTTGCCCGTCCGGCCAGGTGCTGCCCTATCGCTATACCAACATCGAGCATGGAATGACGCTGCGCCGTTACTGGTCGACAGCAGCGTGCCAAGGCTGCGCAATCAAGAGCCAATGTACGCCGTCCAAGGAGCGCCGCATCACACGCTGGGAGCATGAGCATGTGGTCGAGGAGGTCCAGAGACGGCTCGATTCCGACCCCGACGCCATGCGGAGGCGGCGCGAGACGGTCGAGCATCCCTTCGGCACGATCAAGGCCCGTATGGGGGCGACCCACTTCCTGATGAAGCGCCTACGGAACGTCGCCGCCGAAATGGCGCTGCACGTTCTCGCCTATAACCTCACACGGGTGATGAACATCGTCGGCAAACCGCGCCTGATTGCAGCCATCCGCGCCGCCTGAAGCCCGGAAAGTACGTCCAAAAGCGCAATACCGCCTCGCGATACCCGCTTTGGCCGTCATTGGGCGATCCGACGCGAGAACCTCAGCCGCCTGCAGTGATTGGCGACCCACGGCCGCGTGCCGACCATCCGTTTGCACACAGCCAAGACCCAAACCGGAAGTCGGGCTGCGCCGCATCAGATGAGATGCCACGGCTCAAAACCCGCTCAACCATCGGCTTACATTTTTCATACCATCGGCTTATTCTTTGGGTGTGCGAAGATGCCTTCCTGCGAAGGGAGGACACCGTGAGAGGTTTGGCAACTTGCGCTATCGCTTCGAGGAATTCGCATTTGACATCGACCGGCGCGAACTGCATCGCGGGGCACAGGTCGTTTCCATTACACCACAGGTGTTCGATTTGCTCGAATACCTGATCCGAAATAGAGAGCGCGTCGTCAGCAAGGACGACCTTATCAACGCCGTTTGGAAAGGTCGCATTGTGTCCGATGCTGCGCTTACGACTCGCCTGAATGCTGTCCGCGCGGCCATCGGCGATACCGGCGAGGAGCAGCGCCTCATCAAGACGTTTCCGCGCAAGGGATTCCGTTTCGTCGGACAGGTGCAGGAGACGCGAGAAGTTGCGGGCCCGGATCCGGGCGATGCGCCCGAGAGCGCTCTTGCGCTCCCCGACAAGCCCTCCATCGCGGTATTGCCGTTCGATAACATGAGCGGCGATCCCGAGCAGGAATATTTTGCGGACGGAATGGTTGAGGAGATCATCACCGCGCTCTCGCGGTTCAAATCGTTGTTCGTGATCGCTCGCAATTCTAGCTTCACCTTCAAAGGTCGAGCCGTCGATATTAAGGAAGTCGGGCGCAGACTTGGCGTGCGCTACGTCCTTGAGGGGTCGGTGCGCAAGGCGTCAGGCAAAGTTCGCATCACTGGGCAGTTGGTTGATGCGGTGACAGGCGCGCACATTTGGGTGGACAGGTTCGAGCGCGACCTGACTGATATTTTCGTCCTTCAGGACGAAGTCACAGTTGCGGTCGTCTCAGCCATTCACCCGAAATTACTTCAAACAGAAATTGCGGAGGCGGCGCGGCGACGACCGAAGAACCTCACCGCGTATGATCTCTATCTTCGAGCCGCGCAACAGTACTACCCAATGACCCGTGAAGGGGTGGCCGAGGCGATCAGGCTGGCTCGTCGGGCTTTGGAGCTAGATCCTCGGTTCGGCGTTGTCGCTGCTCTGGCAGGTCTCTGTCACATGAACAACGTCCTTTTTGGCTATGCTGACGATCCTGATTTCGAGCGGGAGGAAGCAATCCGGCTTTCTCGCTATGCATTGAGCGTCGACGATGATGATCCAGACACGTTAGCAATGGCTGCCGCAACCTCGGCATTCATGGTCAGCGATAGTGAACGTGAGATCGAAATGGCAGAGCGGGCGGTCAAGCTCAATCCAAATTCACATCACGCATGGAATGGCCGAGGTTGGGTCTATACAATTGCAGTTCAGCCGGAGGAAGCGCTCCGCAGCTTTGAACGTGCTATCCGCTTGAGCCCGGTAGACCCGCTGCTATACCGGCCGTTTACTGGGATGGGGGTGGCCTTAATTGAGCTTCGGCGCTTTGACGAGGCAATCGTCGCTGGAAAGAAGGCCCTTCGTCAGAACCCCTATTCGTCGGCTTACCGCTGTCTCGCCGCCGCTTTCGCCCATCTCGGACGCGACGCAGAGGCGCGTGAGTGGGCGGCGCATGTGCTTAACGTCGATCCCGCCTTTACAATATCTGCGTGGATCGCCCGGGGCGGGCAATCACGCTGGAAGCTGTATACCGAGGGTCTTCGCAAAGCTGGGTTACCCGAATAAGCTCGGTGCGCAGGTGCCGACGAGGTGATCGAACAGAAACCCTTGTTGCTGCGGTGCATGAGTCCGGAAATGGCCCATCTGGGATTGCGCTGGGTCTCACGGAGGTCCGCTTGTCGCGGCAGAGCGGACCAGATTTGCTCAACCTGAGTTCTTCGCATTTTGACCCGTTGCGGACATTTGGACGCAGCGACCGGGCCGATTGTTCTCATCGGCGTCCCGTCTTTTGAAGTGCTAGACTTCGACCATCGCTGCTCGCCCGCGCCGACGAGGTGATCGAATGAGGGCGTAGTTTGCTGCGGTCGGCACTTTTCGGACCTGCCGTGTCACCTGACGATTTACGCTTCCGAGGTAGACTGGACATCTCTGCTACGACGTCAGACTTTCCGAAAGTGAGCCATAGCGTTCATTTGTGATCGCTCGGAATGTCTCGAAGCTGCTATTAACGCTCGACCTGGCAGACTGAACGCCTTCCGTGCAGCGATACGGTGATCGCATGAGACGATTTGCCGTTACAGTGTCCGCGCTTCTGGTTGTGCTGCTGTTCTTCGGGTCGGCAGCCACAGCTCAATCGGTGCGAAGAGTGGCGCGGATCGGCGTGCTTTGCGTCCCTGCTTGCAAGGTTCCCTATATTGAGGCGTTTTCGGACGAGCTTCAAAAGATTGGCTGGGTCGAGGGCACGACCATTGCGAGTGAGCGGAAAGACCCGGATTATCACCTCGACAAGCTTCCGGCGCTCGCGGCCGACCTCGTGCGGTCGAGACCCGATCTAATCGTTGCCTTCACTCCTTTTGCCGCCCGCGCTGCCAAGAACGCCACCCCCGACATACCAATTGTAATAATTCTGGTCGCCGATCCGGTCGGTATGGGACTTGCGTCAAGTCTTGCCCGTCCTGGCGGAAACCTTACGGGCGTCGCTACGATGGATCGGACCGATTTTGGTGGGAAGTTTCTTGGTATTCTTCGAGAGGTTTTGCCACAGGCCAAACGCGTGGCAGTTTTCCTCAACACCTCAAACGAGATGCATCGGCTGGTGTTTCCGGAGACGCCAACCGCGGCCGCCAAGCTCGGCTTTCAGCTCGACGTAATCGATGTGCACGAAGTGGGGGAAGTGCCTCGCGCCGTTGCCGCCGCAAAAACCCGGGGAGCCGAGGCCTTGGACATATTTAGTGACCCAGTCTTTCCTCCGAACCGTGTGGCGGATCTCGCAGTACAAGCCGGTTTACCATCGATCTCCTTCGACGCCGGCTTTGCGCCAGCGGGCGGATTGATTTCCTACGGGCCGGACTTTCCTGCCTTGGCTCGAATTGGGGCTCACTATGTGGACCGAATTCTGAGGGGCGCCAAAACGGCCGAGCTTCCTATCGAGCAACCCACCAAATACCTGCTTGTCGTTAATCTCAAGACAGCGAAATCGCTCGGTATCGAAATCCCAGCTTCCCTTCTCGCGCGCGCGGACGAGGTGATTGAATAAGGCTTGTCACTTCCGGTGTTGGCCCATCGCTTCCGTTATGCCGACGCGGCGAGATGTCCGGCCTCGGGGGCAAAGCGGAAGCGCCCCACCAGTGGTCAAAACGGCGCGTTGACCCAAGCGGACATCAGCGGCAGCCGCGATTCTCGCTCCTTTCACCCCTTCCAGAACAAGTTCCACTCGGTAAAATGGCCTCGTCACCCCGGAGGCGGAATGGCAGGGCCAGCGAAAACGGGCGGCAAGAGGAGCGCGGGAGAGACGCGCAAAGCCGGCTTCGCAAAGGGCCGCACCCGCTCTTGGGCCAAACGGCCACCCCGGTCTAAACCTTCCACCTCATTGGAGATCGAGCTAAAGGACGCCCGCGAGCAGCAGGTGGCGACGGCCGAGATATTGAAGGTCATTGCTAATTCGCCGTCCGACGTGCAGCCGGTGTTGGACGCAATCGCGGAAAGCGCCAACAAGCTTGTCGGGGCGCACGGGACTACCGTGCTCCGTATCATTGGAGATATGGTTGAATTAGCTGCGTTCACGCCAGTCAGTAAAGAGGCTGACACGGTGCTTCGCTCGTCATTCCCGCATCCGATCGCGGGGAATCCTCATTACGAAAAAATTGTGTCGCGGCGAAATTGCGGAAGCCGCTGACACGGAGGTCGCTCATTCCCCACTGCGGGAAATTGCGCGGGCGCGCGGCTATCGAAGCAGGCTTCTCGTGCCGCTCAAGCACGACAGCGGAGTTGTTGGAGCGATCAGCGTTACACGTAAGGAGCCCGGTGCGTTTTCCGCTCATCACGTGCAGCTACTGCAAACGTTCGCCGATCAGGCCGTCATCGCGATTCGGAATGTGCGGCTGTTCAACGAGACAAAAGAGGCGCTTGAACGGCAGACCGCGACGTCGGAAGTGCTGGAGATCATCAGCTCATCCCCGGGCGACCTTTCGCCGGTGTTTGACAAGATGCTTGAGAACGCAACTCGCGTTTGCGGGGCCGAGTTTGGATCTATGAATCTTTTGGAAGGCGATATGCTGCGGCAGGTGGCGCTGTACAATGCGCCTTCTTCGTTTGCGGCCGCACGAATGAACAAGGCCTTTCGGATTCATCCGCGAACCTCACTCGCTGACGCCATTCGCGGCAAGCAAGTGGTTCAGGTTGAGGACATGCGTAAGCATCCGGCTTATCTTGAGCGCAATCCGTCATCGGTTGAGTTGACCGAACTTGCTGGTGCCCGAACGATCGTTGTCGTGCCAATGCTACGGCAGGATGAAGTGATCGGGGTGATCACTGTTTACCGCCAAGAGGTGCGCTCTTTCAATGACAAACAGATTGAGCTGCTGACCAACTTCGCCAGCCAAGCGGTAATTGCGATCGAGAATACCCGGCTGCTTCGGGAATTACGCCAGCGCACCGATGATCTCAGCGAATCCCTGCAGCAGCAGACGGCCACCGCCGACGTGCTGAAGGCCATCAGCCGCTCGGCCTTCGATCTCCAGACCGTGCTGGATGCGCTGCTTTCATCTGCCTGTCGATTGTGCGAGGCAGACATCGCAACAATAAGGTATCGGGATCAGGACGACGGTGATTTTCGGCTCGCTGCCACGTTCGGCGCCAAGCCCGAATGGATCGAACAATTCGCTAGACACTCGAGGAAGCCGGGCCGGGAATCGATATTCGGGCGAACGATCGTCGATGGTCATACGGTGCATATACCCGACGTCCTAGCCGATCCTGAGCTCCAGCGCTCGGAAGCGCAAAAACTGATGGGATTCAGGGCGGCACTCGGCGTGCCGCTCACGCGCGAGCGGCAGACGTTCGGCGTCATCACTGTGTTCCGATTTGCCGTCGGCCCGTTCGAGGCAAGGCAGATCGAGCTGGTGCAGACCTTCGCCGACCAGGCCGTCATTGCCATTGAAAATGTCCGCCTGTTCGATGAGGTGCAAGCGCGTACCGAGGAACTGAGCGAATCCCTGCAGCAGCAGACCGCGGTCGGCGACGTCCTCAAGACCATCAGCCGCTCGACCTTCGAGCTGCAGCCGGTCCTGGACACTCTCGTCAACACCGCGGCCATCCTGTGCAGCGCCGACATGGCCTTTATCATGCGCCGGGCGGGCGACGAATACCGCGCCGGAGCCGCGGTGGGCTACACCGAGGCCTATATCGATTTCCTCACCAACAATCCGCTGGCCGTCAACCGCGGCACAGTGACCGGCCGCGCCGTGCTCGAGCGGCGTCCGGTCCAGATTCTGGATGTCGCGGCCGATCCCGAATACACTCTGCATGAGACGACCTCGCTGGCAGGCCAGCGCACCACGCTTGGCGTGCCATTGTTGCGCGAGAACGAACCGATCGGCGTCATCGTGCTGGCGCGCTCACGTGTCGAGGCGTTCTCACAAAAGCAGATCGACCTCGTCGCCACCTTTGCGGACCAGGCGGTGATCGCGATCGAGAACGTGCGCCTGTTTGACGAGGTGCGCCAGCGCACCGAGGACCTCAGCGAGTCGTTGAAGCAGCAGACCGCAACCGGCGAGGTCTTGAAGGTAATCGCTTCTTCGCCGACCGACGTGAATCCCGCCCTGCAGGCCATTGTCGAGAGCGCCTGCGCGTTCTGCGATGCTTATGATGCCGGCGTGCTGCTTCGGGTTGGCGACAATCTGCATTTCAGTGCGCATCACGGGCCGATACGGTCCGGTGGAGCGCCACGTCCGATCAGCAGGGACTGGGTAGTCGGACGCTCGGTGGTCGACAAGGTACCGGTGCAGGTGTCCGACTTTCAAGCGCCCGAGGCCGCGGAGTTTCCGGAGGGACAACGGATGTCGCGCGAACAGGGGCACCGCTGCACGCTCAGCGTACCCCTGCTGCGCGAGGGCGAGGCCATCGGCGCGATCGTACTGCGTCGGCTGGAACCGGTCGCATTCAGCCGCAAGCAGGTTGCGCTGCTGCAGACATTCGCCGACCAGGCCGTGATCGCCATCGGCAATGTGCGGCTGTTCGAGGAGGTACAGGCGCGAACACGGGAGCTCTCTGAGTCGCTGGAGCAGCAAACCGCAACCTCGGAGGTGCTGAGTGTCATCAGCCGGTCGGCGGGCGATCTCGCGCCCGTTTTCGATTCCATGCTAAGCAAGGCGATGCAGCTCTGCGGCGCCAATTTCGGCGTGCTGAATACTTACGACGGCGCTCGCTTCCACACGGAAGCCACGTACGGGCTTCCGCCCGCTTACGATGAATTCCGGCGCAGGCAGCCTTTAGAATACGGTCCGACCACGGCCCCCGCTCGTCTGTTGAGGGGCTACCCGTTCGTCGAAGTCAACGACCTGCTCGAGTCTGATGCTTATCGCAGCGGAGAGCCCAACCGCCGCGCGTTAGTTGACCTGGGGGGCGCCCGCTGCCTGCTCGCAGTGCCGCTAATGAAGGACGAGCGCGTCGTCGGTAACGTCCTCATCTTTCGCCAGGAGAACCGGCGATTTTCGCAGAAGCAGATCACGCTGCTGCAGCAGTTTGCGGCGCAGGCCGTGATTGCCATCGAGAATGCCCGCTTGCTTAATGAATTGCGCCAACGGACTGATGATTTGAGCGAATCCCTGCAGCAGCAGACGGCTACGGCTGATGTGCTCCAGGCCATCAGCTCATCGCCCGGCGATCTGGCGCCGGTATTCGACAAGATGCTTGAGAGCGCAACACGCGTCTGCGGCGCAGAGTTCGGCTCGATGCTGTTGGTTGAAGGCGGCGCGATGAGACCGGCGGCCCAATTCAACGTGCCGGCCGCATTTGCTGCCGCTCGAGGCGATCGTCTACTGACCCCGCATCCGAAAAGCGCCCTGGCCAGGGCGATAAGTACGAGGCAGGTGGTCCACGTTGCCGACATGCGAACAACGGAGGCGTATCTCGAGCGCTCCCCAGCGTCGATTGATCTCGTTGAACTTGGCGGAGCTCGGACCGTCGCTATTGTGCCGATGCTTCGCGACGAGGAGGTCATTGGCGCGATAACAGTCTATCGCAATCAGGTGCAGCTCTTCAGAGACAAGCAGATCGAGCTGCTAAGCAATTTTGCCAAGCAAGCCGTGATCGCCATTGAGAATGCGCGGCTGCTGAAGGAATTGCGCCAACGCACGGATGACCTTTCAAAGTCCCTCGACAACCTCCGCACTGCGCAGGGCCGCCTCGTGCAGACTGAAAAACTTGCCTCGCTGGGCCAACTCACCGCTGGCATTGCGCACGAGATCAAGAACCCGCTTAACTTCGTCAACAATTTCTCGGCGCTTTCGGCGGAGCTGACTGGCGAGTTGAGCGACCTGCTCAAGGATGCTGCGCTCCCGGACAAGATGCGGACGGAGGTGGAGGAGTTGACTCGGCTGTTGCATGACAACCTCGAAAAGGTCGTACAGCACGGCAAACGAGCCGACTCCATCGTCAAGAACATGCTGTTGCACTCGCGAGAGGGTTCTGGCGAGCGCCGGTCGGCGGAAGTCAACAGGCTCGTCGAGGAGAGCCTCAGCCTTGCTTATCATGGTGCGCGAGCGGAAAAGGCGGGGTTCAGCATAACCCTCAAGCATGACCTCGACCCGAATGCGGGTGCGCTCGATCTCTATCCGCAGGAAATGACCCGAGCGCTACTGAATCTCATTTCAAACGGCTTCTACGCAGCTACCAAGCGCAAGGCAGAGGCGGGCGATGAAACCTTTGAGCCGGTCCTCAGCGCAGCTACCAGAAATCTCGGCGAGGCCATCGAGATTCGCATACGAGACAACGGCACGGGTATTCCACCCGAAGTACGAGAAAAGATGTTCAATCCGTTTTTCACCACTAAACCGACCGGAGAGGGAACGGGACTTGGCCTCTCGATGACTCATGACATTATCGTCAAGCAACATGGCGGCCGGATCGATGTCGAGACCAAGCCCGGCGCATTCACCGAGTTCATCATCACCCTGCCGCGTGGCGACAGTGCTGCCGCTACATCGAAGCCGGAATGATTGCTTCTGGCGCATCTGCGAAGTTGCGCCTCGGCGGTCGGAAGTCCGCTCGTAGAGCCAGGGCGGACCGGATTTGCTCAACCTGAGTTCTTCGCATTTTGACCCTGGCTGTGTGAAAAGCCACGAGTCGGTTACGATTCCTCCGTTTTCTGATGGAGGATACGGATGGGACGCTTCGTTGAAGGCGCGGACAGATCCCAGCTGACGCTCTTGCCGGAATGCCTGGAGGATTGGGTAAGTGAGGACAACACGGTCCATGTGATCGATGCGTTCGTCGAAGCGCTCGACCTGCATGGACTGGGGTTTGAGCGTGTGATCGCCAAGGAGACGGGCCGGCCTTCCTATCATCCGGCAGTGCTTCTGAAGCTTTACATCTACGGTTATCTCAATCGGGTGCAATCCAGTCGCCGCCTGGAACGTGAGGCGTGCCGCAATATCGAGGTGATGTGGCTGATCGGCCGCCTGGCTCCCGATCACAAGACGATCGCCGATTTCCGGAAGGACAATGGTGCGGCGCTTCGGAAGGTTTGTGCGAAGTTCATTGCACTATGCCGGCAAATGGGCCTGTTGCAGACCTCAAGCGTCGCAATCGACGGCAGCAAGTTCAAGGCGGTGAACAACCGCGACCGCAACTTCACGCATGCCAAGATGGCGAGGCGGATGGCGCAGATCGAGGAAAGCGTCGGTCGATATCTGCGTCAACTCGATAGCGCCGATCGGCAGGAGCCATCGGAAGCGATCAGCATCAAGACGACGAGGATTAAGGAAAAGATCGCTCGGCTGAAGCAGGAGATGGGCCGCCTGGAAGTGCTCGATGCGCAGATGCGCAACACGCCGGATCAACAGATATCGCTCACCGATCCGGATGCCCGTTCGATGGCCACCAGTGGACGCGGATCAGGTGTCGTCGGCTACAATGTCCAGGTCGCGGTGGACACCGAACACCACCTGATTGTTACGCATGAGGTCATCAACGTCGGCAACGACCGTGGGCAGCTTGCTCGGATGTCGAAGCAAGCCAAAGAAGTGCTCGAAGTGGACAAACTGGAGGCGGTCGCCGACCGTGGCTACTTCGACGGAGAGGAGATATTGGCCTGCAAAGAGGCTGGCGTTGCAGTCACGCTGCCCAAGCCCATGACGTCGAACGCCAAGGCGGAGGGTCGGTTCGGCAAACAGGACTTCGCCTATCTACCTGACGAGGACGTCTACCGTTGCCCGTCCGGCCAGGTGCTGCCCTATCGCTATACCAACATCGAGCATGGAATGACGCTGCGCCGTTACTGGTCGACAGCAGCGTGCCAAGGCTGCGCAATCAAGAGCCAATGTACGCCGTCCAAGGAGCGCCGCATCACACGCTGGGAGCATGAGCATGTGGTCGAGGAGGTCCAGAGACGGCTCGATTCCGACCCCGACGCCATGCGGAGGCGGCGCGAGACGGTCGAGCATCCCTTCGGCACGATCAAGGCCCGTATGGGGGCGACCCACTTCCTGATGAAGCGCCTACGGAACGTCGCCGCCGAAATGGCGCTGCACGTTCTCGCCTATAACCTCACACGGGTGATGAACATCGTCGGCAAACCGCGCCTGATTGCAGCCATCCGCGCCGCCTGAAGCCCGGAAAGTACGTCCAAAAGCGCAATACCGCCTCGCGATACCCGCTTTGGCCGTCATTGGGCGATCCGACGCGAGAACCTCAGCCGCCTGCAGTGATTGGCGACCCACGGCCGCGTGCCGACCATCCGTTTGCACACAGCCAAGACCCGTAGCGGACATTTCAGGCAAGCGTGGCATGGGTCACAATTGTCTTAGTTTCATAGAAATTGTAATCTTCAGCCTATGTGGTGGCCTCAAGACGTCGGTGCCTTTTGGAGCATTTTATTCGGCATAGTTCTTTGTGCATGCATAGGCTATCAGGTTGTTTCTGGTCTCGCTAAAGAGTCGCTCCCGGGTTCGCCGGATGCGGTCAGCCGACCTCGCGCTAAAGATGAGCTTATTTCTTTTACGTATGGACTGTACATCAGATCGCTAGGCACGACTTGCCAACTCGTCTGCAATTTGGGCGAGTCGTCGCGAATGGATTTGCCTTTTGACGACGCAAGCAGTCTCATCAGATCGATACAGTCGGCCTGCGAAAGTGGGAACGTCGTCAAGTTGAAGATTGGGCGTCTCTCTTGGACAACGGATGCCAGACCCAAACCTAAACGACCAGACCGACTTGTGGTAAAATTTAGCGGGCCACTGGGCTTCGGCCACGTCGGATTGAGCCGAAGGGAGGTTCTCTCTGCTTGTGAAGACTTTTCCGAAAGACATGGGTAGATATTTCTGATCTCGTCGACCGACAAGCCGACTTCCGCTTCTGGCCCATCTGGGAAGTTGCGCTGGGTCTCACGGAGGTCCGCTTGTCGCGGCAGAGCGGACCAGATTTGCTCAACCTGAGTTCTTCGCATTTTGACCCGTTGCGGACATTTGGACGCAGCGACCGGGCCGATTGTTCTCATCGGCGTCCCGTCTTTTGAAGTGCTAGACTTCGACATGCACGAGGCGTTTTCCATTGGGGGTTCCAATGAGACGGCGCAGTTTCATCACGCTTGTCGGCGGCGCGGTGGTGGCGTTGCCGCTCGCAGCGCTGGCCCAGAAACCGGGACGGACCTATCGCCTGGGTTGCTTGTCTCCGCATCCTCGCGATATTCACTTTAACGTACGTTTTTTCGACAACCTCCGGCGCGCTGGTTTCATTGAAGGCCAAAACCTCACAATTGATTACCGCGCCTTTGCACCTCATATCGATCTGATTTCGCAACTTGCGGCGGAGCTGGTCATAGCCCAGCCCGATGTCATCTATGCTGCTGCACCCGAGGCAGTTGCCGCCGTACAGCAGGCGACCAAGAGCATTCCCATCGTTGGGATCACAGGCGATATGGTCGCGGAGGGCTTGGTAAAATCGTTCGCCCGGCCCAATGGCAATATCACGGGGATCAGCATTTTTTCCCCTGAGCTTAACGGCATGCGACAGGACATCCTGATCGAAGCCGTGCCCGGGATTCGCCGCATCGCGGCTCTCGCCGATCCCAGCATAACAACTGAGGCGAAGGCTCACGCTTTGCAAGAGGCGGCGCGCGCACGCAACGTCGAGCTTTCAATCTATCGCGTCGCCAGGGCTGAGGAGATTGCAGCGACTATTGATAAGGCACAGGCATCGGGGGCCACGGCGCTGAATATTCTTAATTCCGGGATGCTCGACGGCAATGGTCCGCTGATCATGGAACGAGTTGCAGCACTGCGCCTTCCAACCATGTATCAGTGGGGATTGCGGGCCGAGCAAGGTGGCTTTATCGGCTACGGCCCATCCCCCGATCACTTGGCAGACCTTACTGCTCGATTTGCGGCGAGCCTTTTGCGCGGCACGATGCCTGCCGATCTGCCGGTCGAACAGCCGACGAAATTCGAGCTGGTGATCAACCTCAAGACCGCTAAGGCGATGGGCGTTACGGTGCCCGAGTCTCTGTTGGCGCGCGCTGACAAGGTCATCGAGTGAGACGATGCTGTTTGCCGTGTTGCACGAGTCTGCACATGGCCCTTCTCGGAGGTCCGACAAGGTCCGCTTTCGCGCCGCTGTTGCGGGACAAGCCGTCATCAGGCGCACCTACTCTTAGCGACAGATCTTATGAGTACACACCCTCATCGCGCTTTAGCGGCCGGAGCGCTGCGAGGGTGGCATAATGCCATTGTTTTGCCCGACGGGTCAAATGCCTTTCGAAAAATCAGAAGACACTGCACCTCCGACGCCAAGCCGTTGATATTGCTGTCGGCGGCTACTGTGCATGGGGTTGTTTTTCGATTTTTTGTCTGGGGCGCTAGTGTCCGCCGAGATAGGCGGTGATCAGCCGGGGATCGTGGATGAGATCCTTGGCGGGCCCGGACTGCACGATCTCTCCGGTTTCCAGGACGTAGCCGTAATCGGCCGTCTCCAGCGCGGCGCGGGCATTCTGCTCGACCAGCAGGATCGAAACGCCGAGATCGCGCAACGAGGCGATGGTGCGGAAGATCTCGCGCACGATCAGCGGCGCAAGACCGAGACTCGGTTCGTCCAGCATGAGCAGCTTGGGCCGCGCCATCAGCGCGCGTCCGAGCGCAAGCATCTGGCGTTCGCCGCCGGACAGCGTACCGGCCGCCTGGCGCTGCCGCTCCTTCAGCCGCGGGAAGCGGTCATAGACCTCGTCGAGCGTCTTCTCGACGCCGGACCGGTCGCGCAGGCTGTAGGAGCCCAGCAGGAGATTGTCGGCCACCGACATGTCGGAGAACAGCTCGCGCTTCTCCGGCACCAGGCACAATCTGCGCTCGACACGGTCCTCGACCGAGAGCTTGCCGATCTCGCTGCCTTGGAAGACCATGCGGCCTTTCGACGACAGTAGTCCGATTGCCGCCATCAGCAGCGTGGTCTTGCCTGCACCGTTCGGGCCGATCACGGTGACGATCTGGCCCTCTTCGACCGACAGCGAGACGTTGCGGACCGCTTCGACATTGTCGTAGCAGACCGTGACGTCGGACAGGGAAAACATCGAGCTCACGCGACGCCTCCAAGATATGCTTCCTGCACCCGCGCATCGCTGCGGATCGCGGCCGGCGCGCCCTCGCAGAGCTTCGAGCCGAAATCCAGCACGACGATGCGATCGACCAGCGACATCACGAACTCCATGTCGTGCTCCACGATCAGGATGGTCAGGTGGTCCTCCCGCAGCGAGCGCAGCAGTTCGGCCAGCCTGAGCTTCTCCTGGCGACGCAGGCCGGCGGCGGGCTCGTCGAGCACCAATAGGGTCGGATCCGCCGCGAGCGCCCGCGCGATTTCCAGGATGCGCTGGTTTCCGAGCGGCAGATTGCCGGCGAGCTCGAACGGCTTGTCGCCGAGACCGACGCGTTCGAGCTGAAGCAACGCCTCGTGGCGGGCACTCGCTTCCTCGCGCCGGTTGAGGCGGAAGGCTCCGCCGAACAGGCCGGCGGCGGTGCGGCCGTAGGTGCCGAGCATCACGTTCTCCAGAAGGCTCATGCGCGGCCGCAGCTTGACGTGCTGGAACGTGCGCGCGATGCCCGCCTTGGCGATGCGGGACTGAGCGTCACGCGTGATCGCGCGCCCGGCGAACACGATCTCGCCCTTGTTGACCCTGAGCGCACCGGTGAGGCAGTTGAACATCGTGCTCTTGCCGGCGCCGTTCGGGCCGATCACGGCGAGGATCTCACCCGTGCGGACCTCGAAGCTGACGTTGTTGACGGCGACCAGGCCTCCGAACCGGCGCTCGGCACCGTCGACCTTCAGGAGAAGCTCGCCCGGCTTGGGTTGGGAACGGCGGGGCAGGGGCGGTGCCGGCGCCGGCCGCTCGCGCTTCAATTTCGGCAGGTAGCGTGCAAGATAGGGCACGATACCTTGGCGCGCCCATTGCAGGAACAGGATGAACAGCGCCGAGAACGCGACGATCTCGAGCTGCCCGGACGCACCCTTGGCGATCAAGGGCAGATAGTCCTGCACGCTGTTCTTCAGCAGGGTGACGATGGCGGCGCCGACGACGCCGCCGAGAAGGCTGCCGGCACCTCCGACCATCGACATCATCAGATATTCGATGCCCATGCCGGCATCGAATGGTCCCGGGCTGATGAACCGGCTCATATGGGCGTACAGCCATCCCGAGAGCGAGGCCAGGAACGCTGCGGTCACGAACGTCACCAGCTTGATGCGGAAGGCATTGATGCCGAGGCTTTCGACCAGCGTGTTGCCGCCGCGCAACGCGCGCATGGCGCGGCCGAGCCGCGAGTCCAGCAGATTGTAGCCGAGGAAGAGAACGACGGCGACGATTCCCCAGATCAGGAAGTAGATCTGCGCGCTGGAAACCAAAGCGAGCGATCCGAAGCTGATCGGCGGGATCGAGGAGATGCCGTTGAAGCGGCCGAGCCCGTCCAAATTGCCGAACAGGAAGCCGATCGCCAGACCCCAGGCGACGGTGCTGAGCGAGAGGAAGTGCCCTTGCAGGCGGAGGGTGACGAGGCCGAGAACGGTTGCGACGCTGCATGTGAGCGCCACGCCGAACAGCAGGCCGAGCCAGGGCGAATGGCCGTTCAACGCGGAGACCCAGGCGGTCGCGTAGGCCGCGACGCCGACGAAAGCGGCCTGTCCGAACGAGACGATGCCGCCAACCCCGGTCAGCAGCGCGAGCCCGATGGCGACCAGCGAATAGATGCCGATGTAGTTCATCAAGGTGATGCTGAACGGGCTGAGGACGAAGGGAGCCGCAGCGAGGCCCAACACGGCCGCGATGGCGGCGATCCGAACGTGAAGGCGCGTCATTCCTCGATCTCCTCCTCGGAATGCAGCGATGCGAGCGATCGCCAGATCAGGATCGGGATCAGCAGCGAGAACACGATGACGTCCTTCAGCGCGCTGCTCTCGAACGATGCGAAGCTTTCCAGGATGCCGACGCCGACGGCGCCGATCGCAGCCCCCGGGTAGCTGGTCATGCCGCCGACGATCGCGCCGACGAATGCCTTGAGGCCGATCAGGAAGCCGGAATCGTAGAACACCGTGTTGACGGGAGCGATCAGGATGCCCGATACGCCGGCCATCAGCGAGCCGAGCAGGTAAGCGATCGTGCCCGCGCGCGCCGGGCGGATTCCCATCAGCCGCGAGCCGGTCCGGTTCACGGCGGTGGCGCGAAGCGATTTGCCGACCAGCGAGAAGTCAAAGAAGAGATAGAGCAGGCCGCTGAAGACCAGTGCCGCAATTACGATCAGCATGGTCTGGCCCGAGATCAGGACGCCGGCGAATTCCATCGAGAGCGAGGTCAGCGGCTCGGTCCGGACGCCTTCGGGACCGAAGAACAGCAGACCCAGCCCGACGAGCGCAAAATGCAGCGCCACCGACACCGTCAGCAGCAGCAGCACCGTGCCGTCCGCGATCGGGCGGAAAACGATGCGGTCGAGCAGCGGAGAGATCGGCGTGATCAGCATCAGCGCGAGCACCAGCCTGACGGCGAGAGGCGGGTCCATGCGCGTGGCGAGCCAGGCGCAACCGACCACCGCAAGGGGGAGCACCAGATAGAAGAGAAGCGCGCGCGGGACGAGACGGAGTTCGCCCGAGCGCGCCAGCGAAGCTATCTCGATCAGGGTCGCAAGGCAGGCCAGCACCACCACCAGCGCGCCCGTTCCGGGGAAGCGCTTTGCGTCGAGGGCCGCGAGCGTCAGCGCAGTGAAGGCCGCAATGTCGCCGAAGGGGATGAACACGACCCGCGTCACCGTGAATATGAGGACGGTGCCGATCGCCACCAGCGCATAGATGGCGCCGGTGGCGATGCCGTCGATCGCAAGAATGGCTGCGATATCGCTCGTCATTGAGCCGCTGTTCCCCGTTGATGGCCGATCGTTTTCTTACGGCACGTACTTCCAGGCGCCGCCGGTCAGCCGGACGACGACCAGGGAGCGCTCGTCGACGCCGGTCGCGGCGCCTTGCTTGAAATTGTAGACGGCATGCACCCCCGGCAGCTCCTTGGTGCTGAGGATGGCATCCCGGAGTGCGGCGCGGAATTCGATCGTCCCCGGCTTTGCCGACTTGAGCGCGCGCTCGGCCGCGTTGGCGAAGATCAGCCAGGCGTCGAAGGAGTAAGCCGAGAAGCCGTCGGTGGTCGGAATGTTGTGGGTCTTCTGGTAGACGCTGCGGAAATCCAGCGCGATCTTCTTGGCAAAATGCTCATCGGGTAGCTGTTCGGCGACGATCACGGGCCCCGCCGAGACTTGAATCCCCTCGGCCGCCTTGCCGCCCACGTTGACGAAATCCGGATTGACCAGTGCCACCGTGCCGTAGGTATTTCCTTTGAAGCCGCGCTCGGCAAGGCTGAGCAGAGGCAGTGCGCCTTGCGTGCCGGAGCCGCCGTCGAGCACGGCGTCGGGCCGAGCGGCCATGACCTTGAGGATCTGCGCGGTGACGGAGGTGTCGGTGCGGGCATAGCGCTCGTTGGTCTGGATCTTGATGCCGTCGGCCGATTCCGCCGCCTTGGCGCCGTTGTAGACGAGGTCGCCCCACGCATCCGAGAAGCCGATATAGCCGATGTTCTTCATGCCATCGCGCTTCATGCGATCGGCGATGATCTTGACGAGCAGTGACGCTGGCTGCGGCACCGAGACCACCCATTGCTCCGGCGTGTCGGGCAGCTTGACGATCGGTGAGACTGCGATCATCGGCACCTTCAGTTCGCTCGCGACGGCCGCCATCGCGATCGTCGAGGGCGCCGTTGCGGTGCCGATCAGCAGGTCGACCTTCTCCTCCTCCACGAGCTTGCGCGCGTTGCGCGTCGCCGCTGAGGGATCGGACCCGTCGTCGAGCTGGATCAGGCGGACGGTCTCGCCATTGACCGATTTCTTGTACTCGTAGGCGGCGTTGATGCCGCGCCCATAGGGGATGCCGATCGAGGAGCCGTTGCCGCTCAACGAGGTGACGAAGCCGATGGTGATGTCGGCCCGCGCCGCCGGCGCGACGGTGATTCCAACTGCAACTGCCACTAAGGCCAGGGTCTTGCGCATTGCCTTCTCCTGCTTTGATACGCGTGCGAATGACGGGAAGCCGCCGGACCTCAATCGGGACTGACGGCAATCGGAAGCGCTATTGCGGCGCCGGAGGTCGGCGCGAATATGAAGACTTCGCCTGGTTGGCGGCGGCGTCATGCCACCGCCCGTGGACGGAGGCGCTCACCGCCGGGCGACCTCGCCTGGTGTATCGCGGGCGTCTCAATATTTAGGACGGGGCCGCGCAGCCCTGCACAGGACATTGCCGCCCGTCGTTCAGCTCGGAAGACTGCCCACCCGATCGAGTCGCTCAAGAGCGGTGTCCTGCAACATCATCGTTACGCCGCCAGAGCGGCAGGAATTAGTTAAAGCCTAAAGTATATCCGGCGAGCCCGTCAACAGCGCCTGACGGCTCTCTGCAAAAAAATGCTGATGCATACAATTCCGGCAGTTGGCGGCGGATTCTTGGGCGTCGCGAATGACAAAATCGGCAGTGGCGGCTGCGGCGTGCCAGCTCGCCTCCTTGGGTGCGCCGCACACATTTGACGCGCAAATTAGTTTGTGATTGAAATATTAGGGCCGGCGGTCCGGTGAGGAAGAGACGATGCGCATCTTCTGGCAGAGCTTCGTTGATGCGAGCGTGAACGCGCCTTACATGGCGCGGCTGTCGGAGTATCTCAACAGCATCGCGGCATCGGGCACGACGGTCCATGTCGAAGGCATATCACCGCCGGATCGCGAATTTGGCCGGCTCGCCGAATTGCGTTGCGCCGTTCAGGCCATCGACAACGGCATCGCAGCGGAAGAGCAGGGCTTCGATGCATTCGTCATGGGCCACTTCCAGGATCCCGGTCTGTACGAGCTGCGCGCAACGCTCGATATTCCCGTGATCGGAGCCGGCGAGGCGACGCTGCTTGCTGCCTCGCAGCTTGGTCGGCGGCTCGGCCTCGTCACGCTCGATCCCGTTTTCGAGGTCTGGCACTATGAGCAGGCCGAACGTTACGGCCTCGGCGGTCGCGTCGTTCACGTCACGGGCCTCGGCTGCAAGCCCGAGGATTTCGCGGATGCCTTCGCCGGCGATCAAGCCGCGCATGCCCGCATGATCGAGGATTTCGTCGCCTGTGCGTTGCCGCTCGTCGAGCGCGGTGCCGACGTCGTGATACCTGCTGGCGTGCTGCCGGGTCTGTTGATCGGGCGGGAGCACGGTCTCAAGGTCGGGCACGCCCCGGTGGTCAACTGCGCGGCGGTGGCGCTGAAGAGCGCCGAGATGTGGGTGCAGCTCAGGCGTCTCAACGGAACCGAGCCGAGCCGGGGTCCGAGCTTCAGGCGCGCCAGCGCGCTTGCCCGCGACGATTTCCGCGCGCTGCTCTCGCGTAACCGACGTTAGAGCCAGCTAGCGCGTTTGGAGAAGACCAACATGATGACGCCCGAGAAGATCCTGTACGACACCGAAGTCACCGCGACCGGCGGCCGCGACGGCAAGGCCGCGAGCGCGGATGGTCTGCTGTCGGTGTCGCTGTCGGTGCCGAAATCGCTCGGCGGCCCCGGCGGTGAGGGTACCAATCCGGAGCAGCTTTTTGCGGCGGGCTATGCCGCCTGTTTCCTCGGTGCGGTCAAACTTGTGGCGCGCACCAGGAAGGTGGTGCCCTCTGCGGAGCCCTCGGTCACGGCAAAGGTGGCGATGGGACCGGTGCCCGTCGGATACGCGCTGGCCGTCGAATTGAAGGTCGATCTGCCGGGCGTGGAGCGATCGGTGGCGGAAGCCGTCGTTGCCGGCGCGCACGAACGCTGCCCCTATTCGAACGCAACACGCGGCAATATCGACGTGAAGCTGACGGTGATCTAAGGCGAATGGACAAGGCGGACGATCGTTGACGCTCTCGCTTCGCACACCCTACGACGGCATCGTGATGGCGGCCCCCGTCACGATACCCTATGTGCGCTATTCGATCGACAGCGCTCAATGGTGGATCGGCCGTGCCTTGAGCGCACTCGTTGCGCAAGCGGGCATCAGGGCTTCGGAGATCGACGGATTGTGCGTCTCCAGCTTCACCTTGGGGACGGACAGCGGGGTCGGCCTGACGCAGCATTTCGGACTGTGCGTGCGATGGCTCGACACGATTCCGCTCGGCGGCGCCAGCGCCATCGCGGCGGTGCGAAAGGCGGCCCGCGCGGTTCAGGCGCGCGATGCCGACATCGTGGCGTGCGTTGCCGGCGACACCAACCACGTCGATTCCTTCCGCTTGACGCTCGAGAATTTCTCCCGCTTCAACCAGGATGCGGTCTATCCTTACGGCGCGGGCGGCGCGAATTCGAGCTTCGCTCTCATCGCCCGCAACTACATGCGGACCTTCGGCGTGAGCCGCGAGGACGTCGGCAGGATCGCGGTTGCCCAGCGCACGAACGCCTTGCGCAATCCGCACGCGCTGATGAAGACGGCGCTGTCGATCGAGCAGTACCTCGCCGCGCGCCCCATTTCCGATCCCATTCATCTGTTCGACTGCGTGATGCCTTGCGCCGGCGCCGAGGCATTCCTCGTGATGCGGGAGGACACCGCCGCTTCGCTGCGGCTGCCCGCAGCAAGGTTGCTGTCGACGATCGAGCGGCACAACGCCTTTGCCGATGATCCGATGCAGGTTCGTGGCGGTTGGGCGATGGACGTCGGTGAGCTCTATGCGATGGCCGGCGTCAAGCCCGACGATCTCGACATCGTCCAGACCTACGACGACTATCCCGTCATCTCGATGATGCAGTTCGAGGATCTCGGCTTTTGCGAGAAGGGCGAGGGGGCGGAGTTCGTCCGCCAGCACGATCTCACCATCGACGGTGACTTTCCGCACAACACCTCCGGCGGGCAACTCTCGGTCGGGCAGGCCGGCGCAGCCGGCGCCTATCTCGGTCTCGTCGAAGGGCTGCGGCAGGTCCTGGGAATTGCAGGTCCGACCCAGGTCAGGGATGCGAGCCTCGGCCTGGCGTCCGGCTTCGGTATGATCAATTATGACCGCGGACTTGCCTCCGGCGCCGCAATCTTTGCCGGGCCTTCGCCATGATCGATCCGATTGAACCGCCACGACGCAAGAACCCGCTGCTGCGGACGCGCCTGCCGACCGCACCGCCGCGCGCCCGCAGCAGGACCGCGCACGGCTTTACGCGCGCTGCCGCCGAAGGGCGCTTCATGCTCCAGCGCTGCGAGGGCTGCGGCGCCTTCACCTATCCGGCGCGCGAGGCGTGCCCGTCGTGCCTGTCCGCCGCGCTTGCGTTCGTCGACGCGCCGGCCCGCGGCGTGCTGCTGGCGCACACCACGGCGCACGTGCCGAGTGACGTCTATTTCCGGGAGCGGGCGCCCTGGCGCGTCGGCCTCGTCAAGATGGATTGTGGTCCGACCATCGTGGCGCATCTTCATGCCGATTGCATCGAGGGTGCTCCCGTCCGCATGTCGTTTCAGCTCGACAAGAGCGGTCAGGCGGTGGCCTTTGCCCGACCCGAAGGGGAGACGCCCAATATGGCTGACGACAGGCAGTGGCGCGAAATGACTGCCGATCCCAAATTTCGGCGCGTGCTCGTGACCAGCGGCCGCAGTGCCGTCGGGCGGGAGGTCGCCTTGGCGTTGAAGGCCGCGGGGACCAAGACCGTGTTCGTGGGCATCGCCGAGCCGTGGCGGCCGTTTGCCGGCGAAGAGCTGCTGCGCGGACAGGAGGGAATCGAGCTCTTACCCCTCGACGCCGCCGATGAAAAATCAACCGGTGATCTCGCCGCCGACATCGGCGGCAAGGTCGACATCCTGGTGAATACGATCGATTATGTGAGGCCCGGCGGCTTGTTGGACCGCAAGGGCACGAGCATCGCACGCGACGAGATCGATCAGGCTTATCTCGGCTTCATCAATCTCGCACAGGCCTTCGGACCCGCGATGCGGATGCGGGGAGCGGACGGCATCAACAACAGCGTTGCCTGGGTCAACATCCTGTCCGTCCACGCGTTGGCGAACTGGCCCGCCTTCGGCGCTTACTCTGCCTCGCAAGCCGCCTGCCTGTCGCTCTCGCATTGTCTTCGCGCCGAGCTTCGGCCCGGCGGCATCAAGTTGATGAACGTCTTCACGGGGCCCGTCGACACGGAGTGGTTTCAGACCGTGCCGCCGCCGAAGGTGGCGCCGCGGGCCATCGCGCAGGCGGTCGTGGCCGGGCTCAGGGGCGGACTCGAGGAAATGTATGTCGGAGACGTCGCCCAGGAGATTCGGCAGCGTCTGGCGGCCAATCCGAAAGCGCTCGAGCGCGAGCTCGACCGGTAAGTGAGCCCTTTTCGACCAAGGTGGAGGACGCGACAATGCACGGCAAGGCTCTCCTGGATCTCGCGGGCGCGATCGCTTCGGACGCGGTGCGCGTCATCGACCTGAGCTTCACGCTCAGCCCCGAATTTCCCGTGATTGTGCTGCCGCCCGAATTCGGCCAGGCGGCGCCGGTGCGCATCCAGGAGATCTCGCGCTATGACGCACGCGGCCCGGCCTGGTATTGGAATAACGTGACTTTCGGCGAGCATACCGGCACGCATTTCGACGCGCCGATACACTGGTTCACCGGCAAGGACCTCGCCAACAATGCGGTCGATACCATGCCGGCCAAGGACATGATCGCGCCCGCCTGCGTCATCGATTGCTCCGCGCAGGCGGCTCAGGATCCGGACTTCGTGCTCACGGTGCCGATCGTCGAGGCCTGGGAAGCCGAGCACGGCCGAATTCCGGCCCGGCACTGGGTGCTGCTGCGGACGGACTGGTCGAAGAAGGGCTGGCGCGATTATTCGAACCTCCGGGACGACGGGGCGCACACGCCGGGTCCGAATGCAGCCGTGATGAAATGGCTGGTGGAGGAGCGCGGCATCATCGGTTTCGGCACCGAGACGATCGGCACCGATGCAGGACAGGCCGGGCATTTCGAGCCGCCTTATCCGGCGCATCATTTCCTCCACGGCGCGGGCCGCTATGGGCTGCAATGCCTGTGCAACCTGGATCAGCTTCCTGCGACTGGAGCGATCATCGTCGCCTCCCCGCTGAAGATCCAGAACGGCTCGGGCAGTCCGCTGCGCGTGATCGCGCTGGTTTCGTCCACGTGACATGCGCGTACGGCTTGCCGGAATTGACGCATCCAAACCACCAATGACAGGTGCCATGACTTCGATGAAATCACTGCTGGGTTCAGCGCTGCTCCTTCTGGCGGCTCCGTGCTGCGCGCAAGCCGATATTCTCGTCGGCTTCGTCACCGGCCTCAGCGGGCCGGTATCCTCGATCGGCATTCCCAACGCAAAGGGGATCGCTGCGGGAGAGGCCTATGTCGGCGAGATCGGCGGCGAAAAGGTGCGCCTCATCCAGCTCGACGATGCCTCCGATGCAACCGCTTCGGCGCGCAACGCGCGCAAACTCGTCGAGCAGGAGAAGGTCGACGTCCTGATCGGGACGTCGGGCGCGCCGCAGACGCTGGCGATGGCCACCGCCGCGATCGAGATGCAGGTGCCGATGATCGCGGTCTCCCCGATCGCGTCCGTTCCGGCCGGCGAAGGCGGCCCTTGGGTCGTTCAGACACCCCAACCGATGCCGCTGCTGGTCCAGGGCATCGTCGACCACATGAAGGCGCGCGGGCTGAAGACGGTCGCCTTCATCGGATTCTCGGATGCGCTCGGCGATCTCCTGTACGATTCGTTGTCGCAGAGCGCCAAGGCGGCGGAGATCAAGGTCATCGCCAACGAACGCTATGCCCGATCCGATTCGTCGGTGACGGCGCAGGTGCTGCGCGCGCTTGCGGCCCGCCCCGACGCCATCATGCTCGGCGGCACCGGAACGCCGGGCGCGCTGCCCGCCATTGCCTTGTTCGAGCGTGGCTACAAGGGGCCGCTCTACGGCAACAACGGAATGATCAGCGCCGACTTCCTGCGTCTCGCCGGCAAGGCCGCCAATGGCATCATCTGCCCCACCGGGCCGGTGATCGCGGCCGAGCAGCTGCCGCCGAGCAATCCCATCCAGAAGGTCGCCCTGGCCTACCGGGCCGCCTACGAGAAGGCGAACGGCGAGCAGCCGACGGACGGGTTCTCCTCCTACTCGTTCGATGGCTGGGTCGTCTTCGTCGATGCTGCCAAGCGCGCGCTGGCGACCGGGGCCAAGCCAGGCTCGCCGGAATTCCGTAGCGCGCTGCGCCAGGCCCTGTTCGCCACCAAGGAAGTCGTAGGCACGCAAGCCGTCTACAATTTCACGCCGGCGGATCGTCATGGTGTCGACGCACGTTCGCGCGTCCTCGTCCAGATCGAGGACGGTAAGTACAAGCTCCTGCCTTGATCTCGGGCAGGCCATGTCGGGCCGGATGACGGAGCATTGCATGCGGGATGACGCCGGGCAGGAGCAGGATACGCCGGCCTGGGCACGTGCGGTCGAGTTGTTTCCCCCGTCCGATCGCGTGCTTTCGACCATCCTCGCCAGGCAGGCGCGCCGCTACGGCGATCGTATCCTGCTGGTTGCGGGACAGGCGCGCTGGACCTACGCGCAGACTGCGGAGATTGCGGCTGCATCGGCGCAGACGCTGATCGAGGCCGGCATCAAGCCGGGAGACCGGGTCGCCTTGATGTGCTCGAACCGGCCCGAGTTTCTTCAAGTCTATCTCGGCTGCGCCTGGCTCGGCGCCATCACGGTGCCGATCAACACGGCGCTGCGCGGCCTCCAGCTCGCACACATCTTCCGCAACTCGCGCCCTGCGCTCCTCGTCGTCGAGGCCGGATTTCTGGACGCAATCGAGACGATAGGCATCGAGGCCGGCCTGCCGCCGCTGGTGTGGACCATCGATCAGGTCGCGGAGGGGACGGCGAAGGGATCCATGCCGCTGCCCGCGCTCGCATCCATGGCGCCGCCCGGTGCCGTGCGGCCGGGAGATATTGTTGCCATCCTCTACACATCCGGCACCACGGGGCCGGCCAAGGGCGTGTGCTGTCCGCAAGCGCAGCTGTTCTGGTGGGGCATCTGCTCGGCGCGGGCGCTCGGCATCCGCGAGGGCGACGTGCTGTTCACGACCTTGCCGCTGTTCCACACCAACGCGCTCAATGCATTCTATCAAGCGGTGCTGAACGGTTGCACTTACGTGCTCGAGCAAAAATTCTCCGCGTCGGGCTTCTGGGCCGCCGCGGGCCTCCACAATGCAAGCGTAGGTTACCTGCTCGGCGCCATGGCATCCATGCTCATGGCTCAGCCTCGCAAGGAGGAGGATCATGCTCACGGCCTTCGCGTCGCCTTGGGTGGAGGCGTGCCACCGCAGATCCATCGGCCGTTCCTCGAGCGGTTCGGCGTGACGCTGGTCGACGGCTATGGATCGACCGAGACCAATTTCGTGTTTGCCGGCGCAATTCCCTCCGACCGTCCGGGAACGATGGGCTATCTGGCCGATGGCTTCGAGGCGCGGATCGTCGACGACAACGATTCGGAGCTGCCCGACGGCCAGGCGGGCGAACTCGTCCTGCGCGCCAGGGAGCCGTTCGCCTTCGCCACCGGATATTTTGGCATGGCGGAGAAGACGGTCGAAGCCTGGCGGAATCTCTGGTTTCATTCCGGAGATCGCGTCGTCAGGGATGCCGACGGACATTACCGCTTCATCGATCGCATGAAGGACTCGATCCGCCGGCGCGGCGAGAACGTGTCATCCTGGGAGGTCGAGCAGATCATCCTTTCCCATCCGGCGGTTGCGGCGTGCGCGGTCTATCCGCTGCCCTCCGAACTGGGCGAAGACGAGGTTGCGGCGGCGATCTTGCTGGAGCCGGGGCAGTCGCTGGAGCCTGTCGATATCATCAGGCATTGCGAAGGGCAGATCGCCTATTTCGCAGTACCGCGCTATGTGCGCATCGTGAACGAGATGCCGCTGACGGAGAACGGCAAGATCAAGAAGGGCGCGCTGCAACAGGCCGGCGTAACGACGGAGACCTGGGATCGCGAAGCTGCCGGGATTCGAATTCGGCGTTGAGGCTCATGACCGCTCGCGCCGTTGCAGGGCGTCCCTCACGGCACTCTTCACGTCGTCGAGTTCGCCGACGAGGCCGTCGAGACGGTCGATTGGAAGATCGGCGAGCAATTCGGCGAGCCAGGCGCCGTGACTCTTCGCCATCCGCCTGAAGGTCTTTCGGCCCTCGACCGTCATGCAGACGATCTGGACGCGCCGGTCCAGATGCGAGGGCGTGCGGGTGATGTATCCATCCTCGACGAGGCGGTCGACGATCGGTGTCAGGTTGCCGGCCGACACCATCAGGCGCTTGGGCAGTTCCCCCAGGACCAATCCACTCGGCTCACGGTCGAGCTGGGCGAGGACGTCGAAGCGGGGCATCGTGAAGTCGTATTCCTCGCGAAACCGGCGCCGCAACTCTCCCTCGATCATGGACGTGCAGGCCAGCAGCCGAAGCCAGAGCCTTGTCTGAGCCCTGTACTCGGCCTCCGCGTCGGTCGCCTTCCTGCTGGAGGCCGGAGAGGACTCCTTTGCGAGTGCCAAATCGATCTCCTAAGCCTCCGAGTGGAATTCCATTCAGTTCGTAGAATAGTTCGTGCCAAAACTAAATTCAAGGCGTGACAGGATCAGGACTGTTGCTGATGTGGACGGAACCGTCAGCTTTTCTTCGCTAGTCCTGCCGCAACGAAGAGGTGTTCGAATATGGTCCGCGCCTGACGACTTGACAATGACCCCGGCCGGGGAAATAGTTTATACTTGAAATAATTGATTGTGCGGACGGCTTGGCGGTCGCTGGCGCGGCAGAGAGCAAGCCGGCCGTCCGGCGGCCCCCGACCTTGCGGAGCGACCGATGAACTCACCGGCACAGACAATCTCCCGCGACTGGCTGGACTGGCCGTTCTTCGAGCCGCGTCATCGTGTGATCTGCGACGCGCTCGATCGTTTCGTCGCACAGGGTGGTGTTCAGGCTGTCGATCACCGCGACATCGACGGCGCCTGCCGCAAGCTCGTGCGGGCGCTCGGTGCCGCGGGGCTGCTCGATAGCGCGGTCGCGGCGCCGGACGGTGACGTGACCAGCATCGATTCCCGCTCGATCTGCCTGTCGCGTGAGACGCTGGCCTATGCCGATGGCCTTGCCGACTTCGCCTTTGCGATGCAGGGCCTGGGATCCGGCGCCATTGCGCTTGCGGGCTCGTCGGAGCTGCGACACGCCGTGCTGCCGAAAGTCCGTTCGGGCGAGTGGCTGGCCGCGTTCGCGCTTTCGGAGCAGGGGGCCGGCTCCGACGTGGCGGCCATGACCTGCGCGGCGCGCGAAGACGGCGACAGCTATGTTCTGAACGGCGAGAAGACCTGGATCTCCAATGGCGGCATCGCCGACGTCTACACGCTGTTTGCCCGAACCGGCGAGGCGCCCGGCGCGCGCGGCATCTCGGCGTTCGTCGTGTTTCCGGACGACCCCGGCTTCAGCGTGGCCGAGCGCATCGACATCGTCGCGCCGCATCCGCTGGCGACGCTGCGCCTGGACAATTGCCGCATTCCGAACAGCCGGCTACTCGGAGCGCCCGGTGGCGGCTTCAAGATCGCGATGCAGACCCTCGACATCTTCCGGGCTTCGGTTGCTGCAGCCGCCTTGGGCTTTGCCCGACGTGCGCTGGAGGAGGCGCGACTGCACACACAAACGCGCCGCATGTTCGGGGCGACGCTGGCGGATCTGCAACTCACCCAGGCCGCGCTCGGAGACATGGCGACCGAAACCGACGCCGCGGCGCTGCTGACCTACCGCGCCGCCTGGCGTCGCGACGTCCAGAAGCTTCCCACAACGCGTGAAGCTGCGATGGCAAAGCTGGCGGCCACCGAGACCGCCCAGCAGGTTGTCGATCGCGCCGTGCAGATGTTCGGCGGTCGCGGCGTGCGCAAGGGCGAAATCGTGGAGAGCCTGTATCGCGAGGTCCGCGCCCTTCGAATCTATGAAGGTGCGACCGAGGTGCAGAAGCTGATCGTCGCGCGCGAACTGCTCAAGCCGCGCTAAGCCGGCCCGGTATCTGTCACTCGCTCCGCCGGCGGAGCTAGCTTGGCCTGATCTCAGGCCCGGGCCCGACAGGCAGCCGGAGCTGTGACGGCCGGGACGGGCCGTGCCAGACCGCAATCGTGGTCACGACGGCATGGGTCCTTGGGGTGCTCACCGGATCTTCGCCCGTTCCTGGGTTGACGGGATAGGCCGGATAATCGGCCCCCGCGATGGAGAGGCGCAGCCGCTCGCCCTTCCTCAGCGTCACGCACGTGGTGGCCAGCTTCAGCTTGTATCGGCCTGTCATCGCGGTGCGGTAATGCGCATATCCGCTCGAGATCTGAAGAACCCTTTCGTCGGACGTGATGAGCGAAAGAATGCAGCAAAGATCGAAGCTCGGGCGGTCGCAACTCAGCTCGAGCTCGACTTCGGGCTCGCCGACCACCTCGATGGCGTCTTCCAGAGCTCGGGTCGTGAAGGTCACGACGTCGCCGCGTTCATCGGCCGCCCGGCGGTCGACGGGTCCGGTCGGAGCGCCGTAATAGCCGCCCACCGTCGGCGCAGGACGCCAGGGATCATGCACGATGTGCTCGACATCCTCCTCTTGGCTCGGCCGAACACCGAGCGTGCCGTCCTGCACGTCCAGCGATGCCCGTCCCGTGCCGCCAAGGAACAGTGCCTGCGTGCTCTCAGGCAGATCCTGATACTGCCGCCATGTCTTCAAACCCATGTCGAACAGCTCGATCGGTCGGTCTTCCGCCGGCCCTGACGCCCGCTTGAGGATGCGGTCGAAGAACCGGATGTGATCGATATCGACGTTGCGCTCCGCCTCCCGGCCGAAGTCGACCGCGCCCACTTTCCGTGTCCACGGAAAATGGATCCAGGGGCCGACGATGAGCCTGGTGTGGTCGCAGCTGCCTGCGACGGCCCGAAAGGACTCGACCGTAGCCGGCAGGAAAGGATCGAACCAGCCACCGACGAACAGCATCGGCAGATGGCGGGCACGAATGGCATCCAGATGTGCCAAGGGTGAAATGCGGTCCCAGTACGGCGAATCCGGCGGCGTTTCGAGCCAGTCCATGACGTGCGAATAATGCCGGTATTTTTGCAGCAGCTGCGGCATTGCCGCGATCGGGCCGCTGAGCGGCAGGTTGGTCCCGGCGGCCTGCAGCGCGCTGAAGGCTTCGTCATCACCGGCACGACGTGCCGCCTCCGCGGTGATCTGGATGCCCCAGCCGATCATGTGCTTCATCTGCAGGGCGCCGTTCTCATAGGCCCAATGCGCGGGATGCCACGGTCCCATCGCCGGCGCGAGGGCCTTCAGCGACGGGCAGTCTCCCGCCGCGGCGAGCAGCTGGTTGTAGGCTTGATAGGAGAAGCCGTACATGCCGACCTCGCCGTTCGCGCCATCGAGACGCGCCGCCCATTCGACCGCTTCGGCGCCGTCCTCGATCTCGGTTTCACCTGGGCGGAATATCCCTTCCGAAGTGCCGCGTCCCCTGACGTCCTGCACCACGACGATATAGCCGTGTGAGGCGTACCAGGACGGATGCGCGTAGCAGATGCTGCAGGCGATGCGCCTGCTATAGGCCTGGCGCTGAAGCAGAACCGGATAGGGCCCCGGTACCGCCGGACGGTAGACGTCGGCATCGAGCCGCGTGCCGTCCTTCAGCGTCATGGTCTCGACTTCGGGCGGCAGCACGGGCAATCGCAAAGACTTCGCTGACATCTGCTGAAACTTCATCGCAGTGAATTCATGGGTCTGAACCTGTTCGAGCTTCTCACCGCTCCAGCGCTCATCTCGCGGCCGAGGAGACGGGGTCTGGCCGAATCCGCGATAGCGGATAGCGCTCGACCTCGGCGATCAGCTTGATCAAGCGGCCCGCCGCGCGTTCGACGGCGGCGCGGCCACGCTCGGCATCGGCGAGCGCGGCGTTGCCGCAGGCTCCCTTAGGATTGATGTCCTGCATCTGCCAGCCGAACCCGACCGGGCCTTCCGGCATCAGGATCTCGCACTCGGTCTCCAGAGCCTGGGACAACGACCTGAAGTCCTCCGCCGATGCCATGTCGACGAGACCTGGATGCAGATGGAGCATCACGCTGGTCTCGATCTCTCCGGCATGGATTCCATGCTTGCGTTCGGCCGCGCTGAAAAGGTCCGAGAGGTCCGTGAAGCGCGACCATTGCGAGGAGACGGCCAGCATGCCCAGCCTGACGCGGAGCTCGCGGCATACGATCTCCATGACCTGCGGCTGGCCGCCATGCGCGTTGACGAAGACGACCTTGCGGACCCCGGCCCGGTGCACGCTCTCGCAGACCTCGTACCAGACGCGGCCGAGGGTTTCCGCCGAGAGCGTCAGCGTGCCGGGAAAGGCGGAATGCTCGTTCGACTTGCCGATCGACATCGTCGGCAGGACGAGGGCCGGAAAATCGTCGGCCATCTGCGCAACCGCGTGGCGGATGATGCCCTCGACGATCGCCGTATCGACCCGAACCGGCAGATGCGGCCCGTGCTGCTCGACGGCGCCGACCGGCAGCACGGCGACGATCCTGCTCATGTTCAGCTGACGGAAATCCTCGGTCGACAGGTCCCACCACCAATGCGACTTCAGTTTCATCTCGCTTGCCTTGTCGATTGTCTTGTCGGTTGCATTGGCCCGGATTGGCGGACGAATCCGGCGAGGCTTGCTCGCCCGTCCGCCTGCCAATCATTGTTGGGCATCCGCACAAGCATGAAAAGTGCTTAATTTCGTCTGTTGTGTTGCCGTTTCGGCAACGCCCTGACGACCGAGGCGACGATCGCGGCTGCCGCTCGGTTCAGCTGGCGACCTCGCGGATCATTGCCTTCAGCATCTCCGCAAGCACGCTGGCGATCGCGCTGGTGCCCCGGACATGGCCGATCAGCATCAGCGCCTGCGCGTCCTGCGCGAGCTCGCGAACGGGAACGTAGCTCAGCCGCCCGGCACGCCGCTCGGATTCCACGTCGAACGGGGTGAGGAAGGAGATGCCATCGTTCAGAATGACCGCGTGCCGCATGATCTCGATCGAATTGGTCTCGATCGCCGGCTGCAGGTCGATTGCGACCCGCGCGAACGCCGCCTCCAGATAAGGGCGGATCGCACTCGTGGCGTCGGCGATGACGAGCGGGTAGTCGATGCAGTCGCTGAGCCGGACGTTGCTTCGCTTCGCCAATGGATGGTTCGGCGTCATGACGGCACCGAGCCGGCCGACGGCGCGCGCGAGCACCTTCAGATTACTGTCCTTGCCGAAATCGAACCCGATGCCGAGATCGGCCTCGCCGCTGGCGACCGCAACCTGAATTTCCGCTCCCGTATTGAAGAGCGTCAGGTTGAGCTTGACGCGCGGATTGGCCGCGCGAAACTCCTTCACCTTGTTTGGGACGAGGTTGGAGGCGAGGCCGCTCATCATCGCCAAGGTGATTTCGCCGCGGCGCAGGCCCTTCAATTCCTCGATCTTGACCTGGGTGCGGGCCAGCTCCTTGAGCGTCTGGCGGACATGCCCGATCAAGACTTCCCCTGCGGCGGTCAGGATCAGCTTCTTCGGAAGGCGCTGGAAGATCGGCGTCCCCAGCTGGGTTTCGAGCGCGAGAATCTGGCGGCTGATCGCGGACGCCGCGACGTTGAGACGGTCCGCCGCCTTGCGGATCGAGCCCGTGCGGGCAACCTCGTCGATGTAGTTCAACAATCGGCTGTGAAGCATGTCCTGGGCCCCGATCAATGTCCGCAGGATGGTGGCTCGTTGCCGAAAAGGCAACGGGTCTGTCGAATCAAAGCGCTTTGAGGCGATGCCTCGGCGTGCGACATCGGTCACCGACGAGAGTTGCGCATCGTTCGAGGAAAATGATCCCATGTCGTTCAGCGTCGCCGATCTCAGCCATGCGAAGGTCTTCCGCATCGCGCCGAAGGACACCAATTATTTCGCGGTCCTGTTCGACCAGGTGACCGATCGGATCGGCAACATCTTCGTCATCGAAATCTTCCAGCCCGGCGGCGCGACACCGCCCAACGAGCACGCCGCGGCGCATGAATTCTTTCACGTGCTGCACGGCGTCGGTGTTGCCCGCTGTGACGGCAAGACCCTGCCGATCAAGAAGGGCGACTCGCTTCTGTTGCACCCGGGCTCCGAGCACGTCATCGAGAACACCGGGCCGGGCAAGCTCTACACGCTCACGGTGATGACGCCCAACGAAGGATTTTCCGAGCTGATCCGCAGCGGTGAGCCGGTCGCGCTCGACGCCGAGGACATGCGCGTCCTGCAAGGGCTCTAGGCGATGGGCGTCATGTCATCCGATCCTGCTGTGAACGAAGGCCTGCTGCCGCTCGGCTCGAGCCGCGCCAATCGCTGGATGGTCGCTGAGGGGAGGGCCGATCTGGTGCGCCAGCCGGTTCTGCCGCGGCCGGCGACGGTCCAGGCCATGGGCAAGCTCATCACGTTCGACCTCGCGCGCACCGCGCTCGTCGTCGTCGACATGCAGAACGACTTCTGCCATCCGAGCGGCTGGCTGGCGCATATCGGCGTGGACGTCGCGCCGGCGCGGCGACCGATCGCGCCGCTAAGGCGGTTGCTGCCGCTGCTGCGCAGCTGCGACGTGCCGATCGTCTGGCTGAACTGGGGCAACCGGCCCGACCGGCTCAACCTCAGCCCGTCGCTGCTGCATGTGTACAATCCGAACGGCGCCGGCGTCGGCCTCGGTGACGCGCTGCCGGGCTCGGGCGCGAAAGTGCTGGAGCGGGGCAGCTGGTCGGCGGCCATCGTCGATGAGCTTGCGACGGAGCCGACGGACATCGACGTCGCCAAGTACCGGATGTCGGGCTTCCAGGATAGCGAGCTCGACAGCATTCTTCGCAATCTCGGCGTGAACACCTTGATGTTCGCGGGGGTCAACGCTGATCAATGCGTGCTCTGCACGCTGCAGGACGCGAACTTCCGCGGTTACGACTGCCTGCTCCTGGAGGATTGCGCGGCCACGACCTCGCCCGATTACTGCATGGCCGCGACCATCTACAACGTCAACCAGTGCTTCGGCTTCGTCGTCGGATCCGAAGCGGTCGCGGCGGAGCTCGTGCATCGGGCATCGAAGGGGGCCAATGGTGACTGATCTCGCATCCGATGCGTTGGACCGGCTGATCGCCGATCTCGGCGACGTTCCGGTGGTGACCGAGGAGAAGGTCGTGCGCCGGCGCTCGCGCGACTTCTTCTGGTACAGCCCCATCCTCAACGCGCAGCTCGACGGCAAGTCGGCCGACCTGATCGCGTTGCCGCGCGACGAACGCGACGTGATCCGGATCGCATCCGTCTGCGCGCGACATCGGGTGCCGATCACCGTGCGTGGCGGCGGCACCGGCAACTACGGCCAGGCCGTGCCGCTGCAGGGCGGCGTGCTGCTGGACATCTCCGGGCTCGAGAACATCGAGTGGATCAGGCCGGGCGCGACGCGCGTCGGGGCCGGCGCCAAGATGCACATCATCGATGCGGCCGCGCAGGCGCAGGGATGGGAGCTACGGATGCATCCATCCACGAAGCGCATGGCGACGATCGGCGGCTTCGTCGCGGGTGGATCGGGCGGTATCGGCTCCATCGCCTATGGCGGCCTGCGGGAGCCCGGGAACATCCTGGCTGCGCGCGTCGTCACGGTCGAGGAGGAGCCGCGCGTGATCGAGTTGCGCGGCGATGCGGCGCAGAAGGTCAACCGTGCCTATGGCACGACCGGCATCATCACGGCGCTCGAAATGCCGCTCGCGCCCGCCTGGAAATGGATCGACGTCGTGGTGGCCTTCGACGATTTCATGGAGGCGGCAAGGTTCGGCTACGAAGCAGCCCTCGCCGACGGCATCGTGAAGAAGGTGCTCTCGCCGATCACCTGGCCGCTGCCGTCCTATTTCGGGGCGCTGAAGCCGTCCTGCCCGGAGGGAAAGAGCGTGCTCATGGCGATGATCGCCGAGCCCTCTCTCGACAGCTTCAAGTCGCTGCTCGGCGGTCGCGGCACGATCACGCTGGAGACCCCGACGGACGAGAGCCCCAGCCGCGTCCCGCTCTACGAATATTGCTGGAACCACACCACGCTGCAGGTGCTGAAGAGCGATCGTTCCGTGACGTATCTGCAGTGTCTCTATCCGCATGACCGCGTGCTGGAGAAGGTTGCCGAGATGCGGGAGCTGTTTCCGGACGAGGTGCTGCAGCACCTCGAATTCATCCGCTTCGGTGGCCGCGTCACCTGCAGCAGCCTGCCCGTGATCCGTTACACCAATGCCGATCGACTGCACGAGATCATGCGGCTGCACGAGGAGCGCGGCGTCTTCATCGCCAACCCGCATGTCTACACGGTCGAGGACGGCAGCCGGTACAAGCGCGCCGATGCCGATCAGCTTGGCTTCAAGCATGAAGCCGATCCGCACGGTCTGCTCAATCCCGGCAAGATGCGCAGCTTCGTGAGCGCGAGGCGATGAGCAGTGCACGTGCTCTACGTGTATTGCCATCCGCTCGCCGATAGCTTCCACGCGGCCATTCGCAGCGAAGCGCTGGCAGGCCTTTCCGAGGCCGGCCATACGATCGATCTGCTCGATCTCTACGCCGAGGGATTCGACCCCGTCCTGAATGCCGAGCTCCGCCGCGACTACCACGATCCCGTGCTGAACCGGCGCAACAACGAGGCTTACGCTGCGCGCCTGCTGGCGGCAAACGCGCTCGTCGTACAGTTTCCCACCTGGTCATTCGGGCCGCCGGCGATGCTCAAAGGCTGGTTTGATCGCATGTTCGGTCCCGGCATCGCGCTCGATCTGTCCGATCCCGCCCATGCGAGGCCGATGTTGCAGCACATCGGACGCATCGTGGGCATCGCCACCTACGGTCGGCCGCGCTGGCAGGCGATCGGCATGGCCGATCCGCCGCGCAAGATCATCAAGCGATATTTGCCGTGGTTCACCGGCGGCAAGGCGCGCGTGCGCTATTACGCGCTCTATCACATGAACGTCGCCACCGCGGAGAAGCGCAGCCGCTTTCTTGCAAAGCTGCGGCGACAGATGGCCCGGCTCTAGCCGCGCGGTGTCACCGGCCCCCGGAGTGCATCATGCTTGCAGCGAGCCGAATGCCCAATTTTCCGTGGCGGATCGCCCACGAAAACGGCATGGCTGCGGGGCGTCAGCGCACGCGGAACCTTCGTCCCCTTTCTGCCAAGCCCTTGTTCGGTTGGCTCATCGGGCGGGGGCCGGACGAGGCGAAAGCGGTCATGACGCCTGCTCCATCTGCATCACACCAGCCCGCTTGCATAGCAAATCGGCGTTGCCGGAAAGGCAACGGATGGCTCGAATCTAAATGCTTTGAGGTGACAGCCGACCCATGCATCCTCACGCTCGGAAAGTCTCGTAGCGCAGTGCTCGCCGGCTGGTCCGGCGAGCTGCAGAAGGGCAACCAGCATGGCCATGAAGAATCTGTCCCGAACGATCGCAGCCGGCCTGTTGGCGAGCGCAGCCCTGGCCGCCTCCCTCGGCACGGCCCAGGCTGCCGACAAGGTGACATTCCTGACCAGCTGGTTCGCGCAGGCCGAGCACGGCGGCTTCTACCAGGCCAAAGCCACCGGGCTCTATGACAAGGCCGGAATCGACGTCACCATCAAGATGGGCGGTCCGCAGGTGAACGGCTCGCAGCTCCTGCTGGCCGGCGATACCGATTTCATGATGGGTTACGACATCCAGGTCCTCAAGGGCCGCGAGCAGAACCTGCCGCTGGTGACGGTCGCTTCGTCGTTTCAGTTCGACCTCCAGGGGATCATGACGCACGACGATGTGGCGGATCTCGCTGCGCTCAAGGGCCGGCCGATCCTGATCGGGGGATCGTCGCGCACGACCTTCTGGCCCTGGCTGCGCGCCAAGTACGGCTTCACCGACGACCAGATCCGTCCCTACACCTTCAACCTGCAGCCCTTCTTCGCCGACAACACGGTGGCGCAGCAGGCCTATCCGTCGTCGGAGCCCTATCAGGCCGAGCAGCAGAACGTGAAAGTCAAGTTCTTCCCGCTCGCCGACGGCGGCTATCCGCCCTACGGCTCGACCATCGTCACGACCGAGAAGATGATCGCGGACAAGCCAGATCTCGTCTCGCGGTTCGTCAAGGCTTCGCTCGAAGGGTGGCGCGACTATCTGAAGAACCCGGAGCCGGCCAATGCCTTGATCAAGGCAGCCAACCCCAAGATGACGGACGGGCAGCTCGCCTTCGCGATCGAGAGATTGAGGGCGATGAAGGCCATCGACGGTGGCGATGCAGCAAAGCTCGGCATCGGGATCATCACGGCTGAGCGTTACGAGAAGACCTACGATTTCCTGGTCACGAACGGGCTGCTCGGCCCAAAGGTCGACTGGCACAAGGCCTTCGACGATCGTTTCGTCAAGAATCTCAAAATCGGCGTCAATTGAGGAGCCGACATGAGGATGTTGTCGCCCGTTGAACCGCTCGCCCCGGTGGTGAAGCAAGCCACGGCCGCAGCCGATGGCGCGCCCGCCGTCGAGGTCCTCTCGGCCGAGAAGGTGTTTGCCAACGGCGCGCGCGGATTGGCGCCGATCGATCTGTCCATCGCCGACGGCGAATTCCTCACCCTGATTGGGCCGTCCGGATGCGGCAAGAGCACGCTGCTCAAGCTGATCGCCAATCTCATCGAGCCGTCCGACGGCCGGCTGCTGTGGTGGCGCGGCGATTTCGCGCAAGTGGGGCAGGAGGGGCGGCGTCTTGCCTTCGTCTTCCAGGAGCCGACCTTGATGCCCTGGGCTCGGGTCGAGGCCAACGTCCGCTTGCCGCTGGAGTTCGGCAACATGCCGCGGGCCACCGCGGATTCGAAGGTCGCCGACGCCATTGCGCGGGTCGGCCTCTCCAAGTTCAACCGGCACTTCCCGCGGCAGCTGTCCGGCGGCATGAAGATGCGTGTCTCAATCGCGCGCGCCCTGGTCACCGATCCCAATCTTCTGCTGATGGACGAGCCGTTCGGCGCCCTCGACGAGTTCACGCGCAACAAGCTGGACGACGACCTCGTCAATCTGTCGTGGGAGCGCAAGCTGACGACGGTCTTCGTGACGCATTCGATCTACGAGGCCGTGTTCCTCTCGACCAGGATCGTCGTGATGGCGGCGAATCCCGGCCGCATCTTTCGCGTCATGACCATCGACGAGCCGCAGCCGCGCGACCAGGGTTTCCGCGACAGCCCGAAATTCGCGGCTTATTGCCGCGAATTGTCGACCTGGCTTGCCGAGGCATCGCTGCAATCAGCCGGCGGAGGCGGATCATGAAGCCGTTGTTCGAATCCGAAGCCTTCGTGCGGATCGCCGCCCCGATCGCGGTGGGCATCATCCTGTTCGCGGTCTGGGAGATCGGCTTCCGGCTCGCCTCTGTTCCCGTCTATCTGTTTCCGAAGCCGACGGACATCTTCGCGAGCCTCCTGCAGAACGGGCCCTCGCTCCTGCGCGCACTCCTCGTGACCTTGCGCGTCACCTTGCAGGCCTTCGTCGCAGCCGTCATTCTGGGCACGCTGATCGCCTTCATGTTCGTGCAGAGCCGGGCGATCGAGATCAGCCTGTTTCCCTATGCTGTGCTGCTCCAGGTCACGCCCGTCGTCGCGATCGCGCCTCTCATCATCATCCTGGTGAAGAACACGCAGCTGTCGCTGACCATCTGCGCAACCCTGGTGGCGCTGTTTCCCATCATCTCCAACACGACGTTGGGCCTGCGCAGCGTCGACCCGGGGCTTGCGAATTTCTTCCGGATGAATCGTGCCAGCCGTTTCAAGACGCTGGTGAAGCTGCGCATCCCGGGAGCGCTGCCGTATTTCTTCGGCGGCCTGCGGATTTCGAGCGGTCTCGCCTTGATCGGCGCGGTGGTCGCGGAGTTCGTGGCGGGCACCGGCGGCCGCTCCTCGGGGCTCGCCTACGAGATTCTCGACGCCGGATTCTCGCTCGATATTCCCCGCATGTTCGCCGCGCTGTTCCTGATCACCTTGACCGGGGTGCTGCTGTTCGCAGCCATGGTCGCGTTGTCGCAATGGGCATTGTCGGATTGGCACGACAGCGAGACCAGGGCCGAAGCATGACCGCGATGCTGATCGACAATGCCGCCGGCATCTTCACCGGCCTGCCCGGAGCCGCGATGCGGAGCGCCGGGCAGATCCGTATCCGTGACGGAATCATCGTCGAGATCGGCGCACTGGAGCATGAGCCGGGCGAGCAGCGCCTCGATGCCCAAGGCGGGGTGATCTATCCCGGCCTGGTCTCGACCCATCACCACCTGTTCCAGAGTGTGCTGAAGGGCGTCCGGTCCGGCATCGACCTGCCGCTGGCCGGCTGGCTGCGCGCCGTGCCCTACAGGTTCTGGTCGAAATTCGACGAGGAGGCGCTTGCGGTCGCGGCCCGGATCGGGCTCGCCGAGCTGCTGCTGTCGGGAACGACCACGGTCGCCGACCATCATTACCTCTTCAGCGACACGTTCGGCTTCGACCCGGCTCAGGTGATCTTCGAGGTGGCGCGCAGCCTCGGCATCCGCCTGGTGTTCTGCCGCGGCGGCGGCACCACGGCGCGCCATGTCGAGACCGACAGGTTTGCGGCGATGCCGGTCGAAACGCTCGATCGCATGTTGCAGTCGGTCGAGGCCTGCGCGCAGCGCTTCCACGATGCCTCGCCGAGCGGTCTGTCGCGCGTTGCACTGGCGCCGACCACGCCGACCTGGTCGCTCGATCCCGGCGAGCTGCGCGAGGTCATTGCCGCGGCGCGCCGCATGGGCGTGCGGCTGCACAGTCATTTGTCCGAGACCGCCGACTATGTCGATTTCTGCCTGTCGGTGCACGGCAAGCGTCCGGTGCATTGGCTGGCCGATCACGGCTGGCTGGGCGAGGACGTCTGGTTCGCGCACCTCGTGCATCTCGACGACGACGAGGTGCGGATTCTCGCGAGCACCGGCACCGGCATGGCGCATTGCCCGCAATCCAATTGCCGCCTCGGCTCCGGTGTCGCGCCCGCCGACGCGATGGCGCGGCTCGGCGGCGCGGTTTCGCTCGGCGTGGACGGGGCAGCCTCCAACGAGGCCGCCGACATGCTCTGCGAAATGCACAGCGCCTGGCACACCCATCGCGCCGTGAAGGGGGCGGCCGCCGTGACCGCCGAGGATGTCGTGCACTGGGCGACCGCGGGCGGCGCGCGCGTGCTCGGCATGCCTCACGTCGGCACGCTGGCGCCTGGGCAGCAGGCCGACATTGCCATCTTCAAGCTCGATGACGTCAGGCATTTCGGCATGCACGATCCCCTGATCGCACCCGTCACCTGCGGCGGCTCGGCGAAGCTCCGCTCTCTCCTGGTCGGCGGCCGCATCGTCGTCACAGATGGCGCCATTCCCGGCCTCGACCTGCAAAAGCTCAAATCGGATGCCGCGCGCGTGGTCACGCGCCTGGCCGCGTGATCGCGAAAGGATCATCATGCTGAGCACGAAACAGCCGGTGCTGCGCCGGTTCTGGTACGCGCTGATGCCGCTCGATCACCTCGAGGATGGACCAAAACCCTTCACGCTGCTGGGCGAGCCGATCGTGCTGTTCCTCGATGCCGAGGGCCAGCCCGCCGCGCTCGAGGACCGTTGCTGCCATCGGACCGCGAAGCTGTCGAAGGGCTGGTGCAACAACGGCAACATCGTCTGCGGCTATCACGGCTGGGAGTACGACCGCGACGGCAAGCTGGTGATGATTCCGCAGTTTCCGTTCGAGCAGCCGGTACCGGACGCCAAGGCGCGCTCGTTCCGTGCCGAGGCCCGCTACGGTTATGTCTGGGTCGCGCTCGAGGAGCCCCTGGCCGAGATCCCCGAAATTCCCGAGGACGGCACGCCCGGCTATCGCCGCATCAACCAGTTCTACGACAAGTGGAATACGGCGGCGCTTCGGCTGATGGAAAACTCGTTCGACAACGCCCACTTCGCCTTCGTTCACAAGGGCACCTTCGGCGACATCAATCAACCCAAGCCGGAGAAATACGAGATCGTCGAGACCGAAGCCGGCTTCGATGCGGAGACCATCATCACGGTCCGCAATCCGCCGGGCGCCTACAGGATCACCGGGACGAAAGAGCCGACGACGCGGCGGCATCAGCGCAACAAATGGTACATGCCGTTCTGCCGGCGTCTCGACATGGAATATCCGTCCGGGATCCGGCACATCATTTTCAATTGCGCGACGCCGATATCGGACGGCCAGATCCAGGTGGTTCAGCTGCTGTTCCGCAATGACCGCGAGGCTGATTGCTCGACGCAGGAGCTGATCGATTGGGACGCCGCGATCATCGCCGAAGATCGCGACATGCTGGAATCGACCGACCCCGATGCCATCGTCGACATGGGGCGCAAGATCGAGATGCACATGCCGTCCGATCGGCCGGGCATGATCATGCGCAGGCGCCTGCTCGACCTCCTGCGGCAGCACGGCGAGGAGGAGCGGCCGCGCTGATCGTCGGCCCCATGCCCATCCGGCGGAGGCGGAGCGGGTTCCGTCCGGCGCGATCAGACGCGGAGGAACCCTTGCACATGGTCGAAGCTTGACTCCGCGGGCCAGCCTCGCCGCCGATCGCTGGCCTGCACGGCCCCGCCTCCAAGCCCCCCATACCCCCCAGGGTGGGGCCGTGCTTCCAAGCAGGAGGTGCAATTGTCCGAGCCGACCGAGCAAGAGATCAGAGAACGCGCGCACCAATTGTGGGAGCAGGCGGGCAAGCCCGAAGGGCGCGAGGAGGAATTTTGGCACGCGGCGGAGCAGGAGCTGCGCAACGAGGACAAGTCGAACACGCTGCGGACGCCGGATACGCTGTGACCGACAAGACCTGCCCATTCTGCCAGGGTCTCGGATGGGTCTGCGAAAACCACCCGCTCCGGGTCTGGAGCGAGAAGCTCGGCGGCTGCCGCTGCGGCGAGGGCATGCCGTGCACCTGCAATACGACTGAGGACCCTGAAATCAGAGTGGTGATCGTCGAAGCCGATACGACGTGGCATTAGCAGCGCCGGCTGCGCCGGTTCAAGCGATGCTGCGAAGGTGGTCACTTCCGAAAGCCCAACACCTGAAGGAACGGACCATCCAGGAAGCGAATTTAGTGTCTGCACGGCTCCGACAACGTTCCTTACCCACGGCAGTTTCGGCGGTGGACGAGCAGAAGAAGCTAGAGCACCAGATCGAACTCGCAACGCGAGCGGCCTCGCTCGTCAAGGACGAAACCACCGGACAACGCTTCAGGAGCTTCGCCGAGGAATTGAAACGAAAGCTGCTTCGCATGATGCGCCGTGGCAAGGTGCGCACACGCGCATATGAGCTCTGGGAGCAGGCCGGCCGTCCCAGTAATCGGGAGTTGGACTTCTGGCTCGAAGCCGAACGTCAGATCGAAGATGAACGCGAGGAGAAGAAGGGCGGGGGCGCTTCATAGCCAGTGCGTAGGATGAGTGGAGGCCTCGCGAAGCCCATCATGCACCCGCGTTCGGAAACATATGGATGGGCTTCGCTTCGCTCTACCCATCCTACCGAACCAGCAAAACGAAAAAGCCGCCGGGCTCTTCACCCTGACGGCTTTGCAAAGTCCGTAGCTGTTGATCGTCTTCCCAGCCTCGTGCGTACCGCCGTTACCTTGTTTGCGGCCATGCCCGATCCTTGTAGGCGATGGCGCGCGATTCCGCTGTGATCTGGAGCACACAGTGGAAGGGATTCGGTGTCACGCTCTGAAGCCCGCGCTGCGCTGCAACCATAGGCGCGCTCGCGAGCCCGTCAGGTCCGATACCACGCCGCCAGGTTCCACGTGATGGTGTCCCAGCCCGAGATGTCGATCATCAAATTGTTGGCGCCGGCGTTGACGACGTGGCGCGAGAGCAGGGGCAGGAACACGTGGGCCTCGCAGAAGATCTCGTCGACCTTCATCAGCAGCGCGGCGCGCTTGACCGGATCGAGCTCGTTCTGCGCGGCCTTGTAGGCCTTGTCGGCTTCGGGATCGGAATAGCGCGAATTGTTGCGGCCGAGCCATTTGTTGTCCTTGGTGGCGATCTCCCAGGACACGCACTGGTTCAGCAAGCGCTCCGGATCGGGCTGCGGCTGCGTCGTGTTGTACATCTCCATGTCGGCATAGAATTTCGAGTACGTGTCGGGATTGCCGACGTCGGAGGAGAAGAACACGGAGGCGGTGACCGCCTTGATCTCGATGTCGATGCCGGCCTTCTGGCACGCCTGCTTGATGATGGCCTGCGTCTTCTGGCGCGGGGCGTTGGTCGAGGTCTGGAACACGTATTTGAGCTTCTTGCCGTCCTTCTCGCGGATGCCGTCCGCGCTCTTGGTCCAGCCGGCCTCGTCGAGGATCTTGTTGGCCTTGTCGATGTCGAACTCATATTTGAGCTTCGGCGACTTGAACTGCTTGGGCGCGTTGACGAAGCTCGCCGTCGCGATGGCGGCGCGTCCATAGATGAACTTCTGGATCGAATCGCGGTCGATCAGAAGATTGATCGCGCGGCGAACGGCGGGATCGGACAGCGTCGGGTGCTTGGTCTTGACGTTCGAACGCTCGCCGTCGACCTCGGTCCAGGGGTCCGTCGTGTTGAGGATGATGAACTCGACATTGCCGGACGGCACGATGTCGAGCTTGCCCTTGCCGCCCGCCTCCATGCGCTTGAGGACCTCCTCCTCCACCTGCATGTTCCAGGCAAAGTCGTATTCGCCGGTCTGCAGCACGGCGCGCGCCGCGGACACCGCGTCGCCGCCGCCCTTGATCTCGACCGTATCGAAATGCGGCTGGTTCTTGATGTGGTAGTCGGGATTGCGTTCGGCGCGGATCATGTCGCCCGGCTTGAACTCGACGAATTTGTACGGGCCGGTGCCGACCGGCTTCAGATTGCCCGGCGCTTCGCGCGACTTGGCGCCGACATAGTCGCCGAAATGATGCTTTGGCAGGATCATCCCGACCGAGCCGACGAACGGATCGGCCCAGAACGGCGTCGGCGCCCGGAAGATCACCTTGACGGAGTGGTCGTCGATCTTCTCGACCTTGATGTCCTTGTAGGAGCCCGTGGTGTAGGCCGCGGTGGCGAGATCCGCGGCGTATTGCCAGGTGAAGACGACGTCGTCGGCGGTGAAGGGCTTGCCGTCATGCCAGGTCACGCCCCGCTTCAGCTTCCAGATCACGCTCATGCCGTCGGCTGCAAGGCCGCCGTTCGCCTTGGTCGGAGCCTCGGCGGCGAGGCAGGGGATGAGGTTGCCCTCCTTGTCCCAGCCGGCGAGCGGCTCGAAGAAGATGCGCGAGGCGATCTGATCCTTGGTGCCGAGCGCGAAATGCGGATTGAGCAGGGTGGGCGCCTGCCACAGCAGCATCTTGAGCGTGCCGCCGCCGCCGGCCTTGGCTGGCTTGTACGGCAGCGTGGCGTCGGCCATCGCCACGTCGTGCCACACCAGGATCTGGCTCGCGATTGGCGCTGCGATTCCGACCGCGGCCATTGTCCTGATGAACGAGCGCCGCGACAGCGTGCCTTGTTTCACCTCCGCGACCAGATTGCGAATTTCGTTCTCGTTCATCGGGATCCCCACCTCGTCGCCACCGGCTCAGTGCGCGCTAACTCAGCACGTCGGGCGTGGTGGAGTCAAAGAGAAGGGCGCAGGCCCCAGAGCGCATGGAACGAAAGTGTAATCCGGGAATCTGGCACAAGCGGCAGTGGCCCCGGATCGCGCTGGACGACGTGCGCGCACTTTGTCGCACTCTGCATTCGTTTCCCGTTTGCGGCCGAATGGAGGAAGGCTGGCCTCGACCCGCGGCCAATATGGATTTCCATTTCATTGATTTCGCACCGCAGAAAAGGGAATACGGTTCCGTTGCCGCAAGACCCATGGAGACCACGATGTCGTTTCGCCTTCCCCTGATTCTCTCCGCCGTGCTGGCCGCATGGTCCGCCGCAGCCGCGGCCGAGACCGTCAAGATCGGCGTGACGCCGGGGCCGCATGCGCAGATCCTCGAAGCCGTGAAGCCGATCGCCGCCAAGCAGGGCCTCGACATCCAGCTGCTCGAGTTCTCCGATTACGTGGTGCCGAACGCCGCGCTCGATGCCGGCGAGATCCAGGCCAATTCGTTTCAGAACCAGCCTTACCTGGACAACCAGAAGGCCGATCGCGGCTACAAGATCGAAGCCGTCGGCCTGACCGTGAACTTCCCGATCGGCGTCTATTCGAAGAAGCACAAGGCGTTCGCCGAAATCCCCGACGGCGGCAAGGTCTCGATCCCGAACGATCCGACCAATGGAGGCCGCGTGCTGCTGCTGCTGCGCGACAAGGGCGTGATCAAGCTGAAGGACGGCACGGGCTTCAAGCCGACGGTGCTCGACATCACCGAGAACCCCAAGAAGCTGAAGTTCATCGAGGTCGATGCGGCGCAGGCCCCGCGCGCGCTCGACGACGTCGACGCCGCCGCGATCAACACCAATTATGCAACCCAGGCGGGCCTCGATCCGGTCAAGGATCCGATCCTGCGCGAGGACCCGAAGGGACCCTATGTCAACCTGATCGCGGTGCGCAGCGCCGATAAGGACAAGCCCTGGGTCAAGATCCTCGTGGACAGCTACCACACGCCTGAGGTCAAGGAGTTCGTCCTGACCAAGTTCAAGGGCGCGGTGCTGCCGAGCTGGTAGGCAGACTGCCCGCCCAGAGTCCAGGCAAGGGCGATCCGGCGGGCAGCCTTGCGCAGGAGCCTTGCGTATGAGCCTTGCGCAGAAATCTTGCGTACGTGCCCTGCGCAATGCCCGCTTGTCTGGAGCTGCGGCAACCGACATCATCGGGGCCCATCCTCGCCCAACAGGGATCGTATGAAACGCTTTGCCAACCTGAAACGCCTGGGCTTCTTCACGCGGCTGCTCGACGAGGCGCCGGCGGCGGACCGCTATCGCTTCGCCGCCGAGCAGATCGTCCGCGCCGAGCAGGCCGGGCTGGATTCCGCATGGATCGCGCAGCATCATTTCCATGAGCGCGAGGGCGGCCTGCCGTCGCCCTTCACCTTCCTGGGTTACGTCGCCGCCCAGACCTCGCGCATCCGCCTCGGCACCGGCATCGTCACCCTGCCGCTGGAGAACGCGGTGCGGGTGGCGGAGGATGCCGCGGTGCTCGATCTCCTCTGCAACGGCCGCTTCGAGCTCGGCGTCGGCACCGGCGGCAACCCGTCCGCCTTCGCCGCCTTCGGCCTCGACAGCGCCCAGCGCAACGAGATCTTTGCCCGCAATCTGGAGATCGTCCGCAAGGCCCTGACCGGCAAGCCGCTCGACGGCGGCGACACGCTCTATCCGCAACGGCCGCAACTGGGCAAGCGCATCTGGCAGGCGACGTTCTCCGTCGCCGGCGGCGCCCGCGCCGGCAAGGCCGGCGACGGCCTCCTGCTCTCGCGCACCCAGCCACGGGCCAAGGACGCGCCGAACGCGACGCTCGCCGAGATCCAGAACCCGATCATCGACGCCTATCTCGCCGCGCTGCCGCCGGGCTGCGAGCCGCGCATCATGGCCTCGCGCAGCGTCTTCGTCGCCGACGACCATCGCGAGGCGCTGCGCCTCGCCGACATCGGGCTGCGCCGCGCACTGCCGCAATTCATGAAAGGCGGCCACCTTCCCCCGGGCGAGACGCTGGAGGAGATGATCACCGCGTTCGACACCCATGTCGGAGACGCCGATCACGTCATCGCCTCGCTCCGTACCGACGCCACGCTGGAGCGGGTGACCGATCTCGTCTTCCAGGTGCATTCGGTCGATGCGCCGCATCCTTACGTCCTGCGCTCGATCGAGCTCGTCGCCGACAAGGTCGCGCCGTCGCTGGGCTGGACCCGGACGGCCGCCAAGGACGTTGCCCTCGCAGGCTAGCCGGAATGAATGGAATCGCGTTGCACGAGGCTGAATGATGGCACCGAAGGATATCATCGACACGCTCGCCGGGATCGAGCCCGGCTCCACTCTGGATGCCATCCGCGCGCGCCGCCTGCAGGCGCGCGAGAATGCGCAGAAGAGCTATCTCTCGCTGTTCGAGCCGATCGACGCGGGCGATTTCTCGCTGGCCGAACGCGCCGCGGTCGCCGCCTTCGTGACCGGGCTGCATGGCGAATCCCCCGTCGCCGCCTTCTATCGCGACAAGCTTGCCGCGACTGCGGATGGCGCGCCGCTGTCTGATGCGATCGAGGCTGAGATCGAGCGCGGCAAGACCTCGGGCCCATACGGCGCCTATCCGGCCGGCCCGCTGTCGATCGAGAACAAGGCCGGCTTGGTCTATCGCGTCGGCGCGGAGCGCAAGCCTGTTCTCGGCGCCCGGCTGGTCGCGGCGCTTGAGCACGCGCATCTCCTGGTGTTCCACCCGCGCGATGCCGCATCCGCCGACATGAAGGCGCTGCTGGCCGCCGGTTGGTCGAACACCGGCATCGTCACGTTCTCGCAACTCGTTGCGTTCCTGTCGTTCCAGGTGCGCGTCGTCAGCGGCTTGCGCACGCTCGCCGCGGCAAGCGCGTAAGGAGGCCCAATCATGAGCACCGTCAATCCGCCCGTCGTCTTCACCCAGGACGAGCTCGGCTGGGTCTCGTGGATCGACCCGCTGCCCGAGGCCGAGCTGACCGAGCGGCACTATGCCGGCCTCGTCGACCGCGCCCGCGCCAAGTCGGAATACTTTCGTCTCTTGGTGCGCGATCCCGAAGTGCTGGAGGCCCGCACCAAGACCGACAAGGATATCTTCTACAACGTCGCCGACGGCCTGCCGCGCGCCGAGCGTGAGCTCGCAGCCGCCGCGACCTCGCGCTACAACGGCTGCATCTATTGCGCCTCGGTGCATGCGCGCTTCGCCAGCACCTATTCCAAGCGCCGCGACGACGTGCAGCGCCTGCTCGACGAAGGCGTCAACGCCGATCTCGGCGAGCGCTGGAATGCGGTGGTCAAGGCCTCGGTGGCGCTGGCGGCCACGCCGATCGCTTTCGGGCCCGATAATATCGCGGAGCTGCGCCGCGCCGGTCTCGACGACGCCGAGATCGTCGATGTCATCAACGGCGCCTCGTTCTTCAACTGGGCAAACCGGCTGATGTTGTCGCTCGGCGAGCCCTCGAAATAGGCAATCTCACCGGCACGAGAATTGCTGCCGTATCAACTAAAAACTATCAACTGAAATGGATGGAGCCGTGCATGAGCAACATCGATCGTCGTACCCTGGTCAAAGGCTCGCTCGCCGCCCTGATGGCGGGCGCGGCCTTCTCGCGCAGCACCTTTGCGCAATCCGCCGAGCCGATCCTGCTCGGCGTCAGCGGCCCCCTCACGGGACCGAACGCGCAATATGGCGCGCAATGGAAGCAGGGCTTTGATCTCGCGCTCGACGAGATTCACGCCGCCGGCGGTATCAACGGCCGCAAGCTCGCCTACCAGTTCGAGGACAGCCAGAGCGATCCGCGCCAGTCGGTGGCGATCGCCCAGAAGTTCGTCTCCGATCCCCGCATCGTCATGGAGCTCGGCGATTTCTCCAGCCCCGCCTCGATGGCGGCCTCGCCGATCTATCAGCGCGGCGGCCTCGTGCAGTTCGGCTTCACCAATTCGCACCCCGACTTCACCAAGGGCGGCGACTTCATGTGGAGCACGTCCGTGAGCCAGGCCGACGAGCAGCCGCTGCTGGCGTCCTACGCCGTCAGGCGGCTCGGCCTGAAGAAGCTTGCGGTGCTGCACCTCAACACCGATTGGGGCCGCACCAGCCGCGACCATTTCGTCAAGGCGGCCAAGGAATACGGTGCCGAGATCGCGGTCACCGAGGGCTACATCGCCGAGGAGCGCGACTTCCGCTCCACCCTGGTGCGCGTGCGCGACGCCAGCCCGGACGGGCTGATCCTGATCTCCTATTATTCCGACGGTGCGCTGATCGCGCGCCAGGCCCGCCAGGTCGGCCTGAAGCAGACGATCTGCGCCGCAAGCTCGGTGTACTCGCCGAAATTCCTGGAGCTCGGCGGCGAGGCGGTCGAGGACGTCCATCTCGGCACCCGCTATTTCCCGCAGGATCCGCGGCCCGAGGTGAGGAAGTTCATCGACGGCTTCAAGGCCAAGTACAACGGGCAGGAGCCCGACGCCTTCAACGCCTATTCCTACGACGCGATGAACATGGCCGCTGCCGTGGTGAAGATCGGCGGCACCGACCGCCGCGCCATCCGCGATGCCTTCGCCAAGGTGAAGGACGTCTCCAGCGTCATCTTCGGAAAGGCGACGTTCGACGTCGAGAGCCGCCGCGTCAAAGGCGCCATGAACGCCGAGCTCGTCGTGCGCAAGGGCCAGTTCTTGCTGTGGGACGGCAAGCCGACCTGACCTGATGGCCGGAGCGCACCGCTCCGGCCGCTTCATCCCTCATTAGGAACGCTGCGTGTCCTCCTGGTTTGACTACACGATCAACGGGCTGATCATCGGCAATGTCTACGCCCTGGTCGCGGTCGGGCTGGCGCTGATCTTCGGCGTCAGCCGTCTCATCAACTTCGCGCAAGGCTCGATCTATCTGGTCGGCGCCTATATCGGCTGGGTCGCGGTGGTGCAGCTGCATACGCCGCTGCCGCTCACCATCATCGTGGTGGCGGCGGCCGCCGCGCTGGTCGGGCTGATCATCGAGCGGTTCGGCCTGCGGCCGCTGCAGAACTCGGTGCGCATCGCGCCGCTGCTCGCGACCATCGGCATCAGCTTCGTGCTCGATCAATTGGTGATGCTGACCTTCTCGCCCAATCCGCGCGCGCTGCCGAGCCAGCTGCCCGACGTGCGCTTCCAGCTCGGCGGCGGCACGATCGGGCCGCTCGATCTGCTCATCGCCGGCGTCGGCATCACCAGCGCGCTCTTGCTGTTCGTGTTCCTGCGCTACAGCAAGCTCGGCTGGGCCGTGCGCGCGGCGTCGCAGGACCGCGACGCCGCGATGCAGATGGGAGTCGACGTCAACCGCGTCAATCAGGCCGTCTTCGGCATCGCGGCGGCGCTCGGCGGCGTCTCCGGCATGCTGGTCGGAATGTACTACAACCAGATCGACACTGCGATGAGCCTGCAGGCGACGCTGAAGGGCGTCGTTGCCGAAGTGGTCGGCGGCGCCGGTAACGTGCCCGGCGCAGTGATCGGCAGCTTGCTGCTGGGCCTCGTCGAGAGCTACGGCGTTGCCGTGTTCGGCACCAGCTACCGCAACCTGTTCGCCTTCCTGCTGCTGGTCGTCGTCCTGGTGCTGCGGCCGAACGGCCTGTTCGTCAGCCCCCGGCAGGCGCCGCCCGAGCCGCTCACCGGCACCTTCATCGCGCCGAGCCGCCCGTTGCGCATTCCGCGCTGGGCGTTGGCCATTGCAGCGGCGATCTTCGCGGTGCTGCCGCTGTTCCCGGTGTCCTTCTACGTGCTCCAGACCCTGATCAATGCCTGGCTGCTCGGCATGCTCGCGCTCAGCCTCACGCTGGTTGCGGGCACCATGGGCCAGGTCTCGCTCGGGCATGCCGCGCTGCTCGCGATCGGCGCCTACACGTCGGCGTTGCTGTCGCTGACCCTCAACGTCCCGGCCGGCCTCGCCATCATCGGCGGCGGCCTGATGAGCGCTGCGCTCGGCACGCTCTTGATCTCGCCGTCCTTTCGCCTGCGCGGGCATTATGTGTCGATCGCGACGCTCGCGATCGGCGAGATCGTGTCGCTGGTGATCCTGAACTGGGAGAGCGTCACGCGCGGCCCGATCGGCATCTCCGGCATCCCGCCGCTGACGCTGTTCGGCTATGACCTGATCAGCCCATCGTCCATCTACTGGTTCAGTTTTGCCGTGATGGTCGTGCTGGCGCTGCTGCAAGGACGCCTGCTCACATCGCATCTCGGCCGCAGCTTTCGCGCCATCCGCGACGACGATATCGCCGCGCGCGCCTACGGCCTCAGCCTGAACCGCTACAAGTCGCTCGCCTTCATCTTCGGCGGCTTCGCCGCCGGCGTCAGCGGCGGCATCGCCGCGCATCTTTATTCCTACATCAACCACGAGACCTTCAACACGCAGCAATCGATCCTGGCGCTGACGGTCGTCATCCTCGGCGGCCTCGGCAACGTCGTCGGCGCCATCGTCGGGTCGGTCGCGCTGGTCGGCTTGCCCGAGGTGTTCCGGATCGCGGCGGAGTATCGCATCCTGATCTACGGCATCGTGCTGCTGCTGCTCGTGCGGTTCAGGCCGCAGGGCCTGCTGGGGACGATCTGATGGCGCAGCAGCTTCACCCCATGCTGTCCCTGCGCGGGCTGACGCGCCGCTTCGGCGGCCTCACTGCGGTCGACGCCATCGACCTCGATCTCGCCAAGGGCGAGCTGATCAGCATCATCGGTCCGAACGGCGCCGGCAAGACGACGCTGTTCAATCTCGTGACCGGGCTTGATCGGCCCGACGCCGGCACCGTCAGCTTCGAAGGCCAGGACATCACCGGCTTGTCGCCGGAGCGGCTCGCGGCCGAGGGCATCGCGCGCACCTTCCAGCTCGGCCGCGTGTTCGGCAATCTCAGCGTCATGGACAACGTCCTGATCGGCGCACACACGCGGCTGCGCGCGGTCAAGCCTGCCGTGCCGGTGATCGGTCCGCTGCTAGAGTTGGGTCTGGCCTTGCTGCGTCCTTCCAGCGTCAAGGCGGAGGAAGAGCGGCTGCGCGAAGAGGTGAAAGCCATTCTCGCCCGTTTCGGCGAGCGGCTGCTGCCGCGCATCGACCAGCCCGCCTATAGCCTCTCCTACGCCAACCGCCGCCGGATCGAGATCGCCCGCGCACTCGCGCTGAAGCCGCGGCTCCTTCTGCTCGACGAGCCCACTGCCGGCATGAACCCGACCGAGACCGCGGAGATGCAGTCGCTCGTCGCCGAATTGAAAGCCGAAGGGCTGACCATCCTCCTGATCGAGCACAAGCTGGAGATGGTGATGCGCCTGTCCGACCGCGTCATCGTCATGGACGAGGGCAAGAAGATCGCGGAAGGACCGGGCGAACAGGTGCGAACCGATCCCAAGGTGATCGAGGCCTATCTCGGCCACGGGCTATCTGGGACGACCGAGCAGGAGAGCGCGGCATGACGAACTCTGCTCCCGAAGCACTGCTGGCTTTGTCGAACGTCAACACCTTCTACGGCCAGGCCCAGGTGCATTTCGACCTGTCGATCACGGTCGCGCGCGGCCACATCGTCTGCCTGCTCGGCGGCAACGCGAGCGGCAAGTCGACCACGATGAAGATCATCCTGGGCCTGGTAAAGCCGCGCTCGGGCGAGGTGACGTTCGATGGCGCCTCGCTGATCGGGCTTTCCACGCCGCAGATCGTCCGCCGCGGCATCGCCTCGGTGCCGGAGGCGCGGCGGCTGTTCGCCGACATGAGCGTGCGCGAGAACATCCTGATGGGCGCCTTCGTGCGCAACGACCGGGAGACGATCGCGCAGGATCTCGACAGGATGCTGACGCTGTTCCCGAAGCTCGGCCAGCGGCTGTCGCAACGCGCAGGCTCGCTCTCCGGCGGCGAGCAGCAGATGGTGGCGATGGCGCGCGCGCTGATGAGCCGTCCCCGCATGATCGTGATGGACGAGCCGACCATGGGCCTGTCGCCGCTCTACGTCGACCGTGTGCTGGAGCTGATCCGCACCATCAACCAGGAGGGCGTCTCTGTCTTCATGGTCGAGCAGAACGCCAGCCTCGCGCTCGAGATCGCGCACGAGGCCTATGTGCTGCAGACCGGCAAGATCGTGCTGTCAGGCCCCGCGCGCGCGCTGAAGGACGATCCCCGCATCCGCGACGCCTATCTCGGCGGCTCCGAGGCGGCGTAGGCGTCTCAACCTCTCCCCTACGCAGGCACGGCCATCGCAAATGACGCAGCGGCTCGCGCGCACGCCTCGTCCTTCGAGACGGCGCTTACGCGCCTCCTCAGGATGAGGCTCATCAGCATCAGTGCGTGTGTTGCCGCGCACTCCGCCCTCATCCTGAGGAGCCCGCCTCAAGCGGGCGTCTCGAAGGATGGCCGCAGGGAAGAATTCTAAAATGCTATAGCCCTGCGCAAGGCGGGAGCGCATCTCAGTCGTGGTAACATCAAGCCGACGCCGCGCTCGCGACCTGCTCCACCGGCTGATCATCTCCGTTGGGATCGCCCGGCGCGGTTGCCCAGGCGAGCTCCACCAGCGTCACGATCCGGCGTCCGCCGCCGTCGAGCTGGACGACGATCAGGCCCTGCTCCTCCATGTAACCGAGCAGGCGTTGCGCGCGGCGCAGCGAGTGCGAGCCGTAGGCGCGGGCGATCGCGGCATCGCCGGGGCAGGGCCAGCCTTCCTTCGCCGCGCGCGCGATCATCATGAACACACCCTGCATGTCGGCAGGCAGGATCGAGGCGCGCAGCGACACCTCCTGCCAGGCGTCGTCTTCGGTGAGATCCGCCCCCAGCCCGGCGCGCGCATGCGTCAGCATGCGCCGGAATTCGTTGAGATCAGGGACTGCCGCCCCTAAGCCCTCGATGCGGCAGCGGACCACGAACTCCTGATAGAGCACGCCGATCGCGCGGAAGCCGGCATCGGGCTCGGCCAGCACGGCACGCAGCGTACGATCCACGCGCTCGCGCCGCCCGGCGAGCTCTTCGGCGCTGACGGACGCCTCGACCGCCTCTGGCCGAATCTCCGGCAAGGCGGCGGCCTTCGCCGCGCGAAGCTGCTCGAGCAGATCCGGCGCCGGCCGTCGCTGCGGCCGGCTGGCATCGGGCGGTGGTGCGGCGAGGATCACCGCGCGGGCGTCTTCAAGCGTGGCCTCCGGCAGCGGCATCAGCCGTGGCGTCGAATTGCGCGGGCTCGTCTCGGTCGGGCCGATGTTGAGACGCAGCGGCCGGCGCGACAGCGCAGGTCCGAGCGCCATGAACTGGCCGCGCTCGAGATCGCGGAAGGCTTCGGCCTGCCGCCGCTCCATGCCGAGCAGGTCGGCGGCGCGCGCCATGTCGATGTCGAGGAAGGTGCGGCCCATCAGGAAGTTCGAGGCTTCCGCCGCGACGTTCTTGGCGAGCTTGGCGAGGCGCTGGGTCGCGATGATGCCGGCAAGCCCGCGCTTGCGGCCGCGGCACATCAGATTGGTCATGGCGCCGAGCGAGAGTTTTCGGGCTTCGTCCGAGACTTCGCCCGCCACCGCCGGCGCAAACAGCTGGGCCTCGTCGACAACGACCAGCATCGGGTACCAATGATCGCGGTCGACGTCGAACATTCCGCCGAGGAAGGCAGCTGCGCGTCGCATCTGGTTCTCGGCATCGAGGCCTTCGAGATTGAGCACGGTGGAGACACGATGTAGCCGTGCGCGTTCGCCCGCGACCTGAAGGCCGCGCTCGGTGTGGTCCTCGGCCTCGATCACCAGATGGCCGAAGCGCTCGGCCAGCGTGACGAAATCGCCCTCGGGATCGATGATGGCCTGCTGCACCCACGGCGCGCTCTGTTCCAGCAGCCGCCGCAGCAGATGCGACTTGCCGGAGCCCGAATTGCCCTGCACCAGGAGACGGGTCGCCAGCAGTTCCTCGAGGTCCATGGCGGCCGCGGCGCCCGCCGTGGTCTGCCCCATCTCGATCGCAACCGTCATGTCCCCGACTCAAGTCCCCGTCATTCGCGGACAGCGGCTTATCAATCCAGCGGTGGCGCGTCGAGCGCTCCAGCGCGAATCAGGCGGTGTTGCCCACGTCAAAACCGGAAAGCATTCACTGTGAGCGGCAGGAACCCGGTGCCGAACGGCGTCGGTTCGCCGACGATGGGGCCGCATCGGCGATTGCTCGGCCCGAAATGATGCAGATCAAGATCATTGGGCCCGAGGCCTGCTATCTGGCCCTATGACGTTTCTGACCTTCTTCACGGCGACCTATTTCCTGCTGGCGGTGCCGGGGCCGACCAACACCCTGCTCGCGACATCGGGGGCCGGAGCCGGCATCTCGCGCTCCCTTCATCTGCTCGCGGCGGAGCTGTGCGGTTATCTGCTGGCGATCGCGGTGCTGCGGCTGGCGCTCGGTCCGGTCATCAGCGACATCCCGATTGCGGCGCTGGTGCTCCGCGTCGCCGTGACGATCTACATCCTGTGCCTCGCGGCCATGCTTTGGCGCGTCAACACGCGCGAGCTGCGCGACGGTGCTGCGGTGACGTTCGGTCAGGTGCTGCTGACGACCCTGTTGAACCCGAAAGCATTGGTCTTCGCGTTCCTGCTCCTGCCGCTTGGGGCCGGCCCGCTCGAACTGGTGCCGTGGCTCGGCGTGATCGCGCTTCAGATTCTCACCGCCGGCGCCGCATGGATCATTCTGGGTGCAACGCTCGGACGCGGCGCGCGTCGCCTCGGGCGCCCCGATCTCGTCACACGCACCGGCGCGGTCACGTTGGTCGCGGTGACCGGCCTGATCTGGATTCAATCGTTCCTGAGCGCCTGAGCGCCGACGTCGCTGGAAGCGGCGCTACTGCGCGCCGGAGCCGCCCTGCACGATCTTCTCGTTCAGCTTCTGGTCCACGGTGTCGACGGTGCGGTCGATCTCGGCGTTGGGCACGCCGAGCTGGTGCGAGATCAGCTTCACCAGGAGGTCGACGCGCTCGATGAAGGGCGCGCCGCTCGCGACCGCGCGCGCGGCCGATGACGGCTTGAGCAGACTCTCCGCGGCCTTGGCATATTTCGCGAACGGCACCTGGTCCTGCGGATCGGCGCCGAGGCGGCGGGCGATCGCGTCGACATGGTCGTAGATCGTCTGCGAACGCTTGAGATCGCCGTGCACGGCATCGCGGATCGACTGCGGCTCGTTCGGCGTGATGCAGCGGTAATTGCCGGTGAGCAGCATCGACCATTTCGCCAGCGGCACGAACAGGGAATCGAACACTTTCAGTTTCACCGGCACGTCGTGGCCGTCGAGCGTCACCGCGTCGATGTCGGCCTCCAGCTCGCGCAGCAGCTTGTTGTGCTTCTCGTCGGCGAAGACCGACGCCTTGAAATTCGTGGGCAGGCCGACATGCAGCACGTTGGCGGCTTCTTCCGGCGGACGGAAGGCCTGAGGGTCGGGCGAGCACAGCGTCACCAGCCCCGGCTCGAACCGCTCCCACACCTGCGCATTTGTGTAGGCCTCCTCGAGATCCATGTCCGCGAGCGCCGGAATCCGCTTCAGATAGGGCAGGGGCGGCATGTTCATGATCGACAGGCACGGCAGCTTCGCCGCGGCGATCTTGACCATGAGGACGCGCACCGTGTGGTTGGTGTATTGCGGCTCCTGCATCGCGAGGCCGACCAGATCGTAGCGGGAGAGGTCGACATTGGCCGGCGTCACCGCATCGAGCTTGCCGGGCAGGTTGCGGGAGAAGATCGCCCGGTGCACCGCCTCGTCACGCAACTTGATGCGGACCTCGGTACCGTCGCGGTTGATCAGCTCCGCCGTCTTGGCGCGGCAGACCAGGGTCACGTTGTGCCCGGCCATCAGCAGCTTCGTGCCCAGCAGGGAGCCGTAAGAAGCCCCGAGAATCAATATGTTGCGCGCCATGCTCCGTCCCTTTGGCAATGTGTGTGATTTTTCGGCCCCGGCCGTCATCCGCGGGGCGCGTTGGGGGGCATGTAAAGCGAACTGCGGAAGGATGGCAACTGGGATAATGCATACAAGGCGAGGCCGGGCTCCCGCCGCGCTCGCCGTCCCGCCCTTGTCCCGGACTGCGCTCCAACGCGCCTGCGCGATCGCTCCTGTTTCGCCCGCCGTCAAGCTGGTAAGGCAAAAATATTCCTCTTTACCGAAATTCGGAAATATCGTATGTCTCACCCATCCCGGCTCACCTTGAGGGGCGATCGCGTCGTCGTCTTGTTCGCGAGCCGGGCTTGCGGTGGACGCGGCAGCGTCGGGCGCGAGAGGTGCGGGCAGGGAGGGTAGTCCCCGGTGAGCCCGCGGCCGCGTGCGGACGAACGGCGCTGCTAGGTTTCGTCTCGTCTGTAAGTTTCCGGCTCTGTCGACGGAGTTGGAAAAACTGCGGCGAAATGGCGGGCCGCGCGTACGGCAAAACCGTGTGGTCCTGGCCGTCGTTGCTACGGTCAAGCCTTGGCGAATGTGACATTGGCGTCAACCGGCGTCGTGTTAGCGACTTTCGCGAAGGTGAGGGAGGCCAGAAGGAATTCGGCTCCCGGGAGAGCGCGGCATAAGCCGTCCGACCATCGCGCAGGGAAGGCCGAGTGCTTGGCTACACCTGTATGCTGCTGTGCGGTTCTTTCTGCGTGTGCTTTTCGCGCAGCGGACCGCGGGTGCCAGTCGGCACCCGGTCTTCCCTGCGCCCTCTTGCCTATGAGGGCGGCGAGACCAGTAAAGCTCGGGCGAAATGCGCCGCGAGGCTGTGAAGGCGTGTCTGCGTTCAAAATGCCAGGTGGAAGAGCGAAGCTGCACCCACATACTCCGTCATTGCGAGGAGCCCTTGCGACGAAGCAATCCAGAATCTCTCCGCCGAAAGACTCTGGATTGCTTCGCTTCGCTCGCAATGACGATGTTGATGGACCGCATGCCGCTCCTTGGCGGCCGATCCGCTGCGCCTCAGCCCTGGCTCGCCACGCGGTCGCGGTCGAGATGCTGCTCGATCTTGGGACGGTCACGCGTGCGCTCGAAGCTGGTGCAGAGCAGCTCGGTCTCCTCGAGCGAGATCGGAGCACGATAGAGCCGGCACATGAACTCGGCGTTTCCACGTCCCTTGCCGGTGCCCGGGCCGCGCTCTGCGAGAAACATGCAGTCCCGGCAGATGCTCGCTTCGAGCCGCTGATGGGCCGCATCGAGGTGATTGAGGATCTCGCGGAGAGAGTCGCGCAGCTTGATGCACTCGTCGGTCCCGAGCGCCGTCACCGCGTTCACCACGTGATTGATCGGATCGTGCTGGCTCAGGCATTTCTCGCCCTGGGACGTGACATTCAGGACGACGGAACGCTTGTCCTCGTGCGACGGCTTTCGCACCAGGAACGACTTGCTCTCCAGAGTCTTCACGATCTGCGATGCAGTCGCTCGTGTGGCGCCGATGAAGCCGGCCAGTGCGGACGGCGTGCGCGAAAACCTGTTGGCGCGCCCGAGAAAGCGCAGCGCCATCCACTCCCGATCGCGCAATCCATGCTGATTGCCCTCGAAATACCAAGCCCTCGCCGCCTGAACCAGCAGCTCGACGGCTTCCCGCGCCAATGGCATGAATCTACCTCGTCCCCGGAACTTCGTCTGCGGCGTCCCGAAGCCGCTTTGCGCCCTGAGTGTCAGACGAGCATGTCGGATCGAACTCTTGCACAAAGGCACGGATCGCAACGCGCTCGACCTGTGCGGATGAGCGTCGCATCGTCCGGAGCGAGAAGCCGTATCGCTGATGGCATGCCGACAGCGTCGTCGTCGCGCGGGAGCTCGGGTTGCCGTCGCCGGCGAACGGTGGACCGGAATAGCTCAACCGAAGCCCCCAAAAGTTCAAGTCACAAGCAGACGTTTCTTCTACTCAACCAAAACGATGGATGAGCTTCTCAACAAAATCAAGTAGAGACCCTCTCGCAGACTGGATGTCGTTGCAGGCGAATGTAACGTTCAAGACAATTTCACTTCCAGGGACACATGATAGTGAACGCAATACGCTGCCCCGCGCGCAACATGCACGCAACTATACGACGGTTTGATTGCACGGCACGTTGTTGTCTGGCGTTGATGCAAATTGATCGAAGCTTGTGCATCACCACCGTGTTTGGCGGCACGTCATCCACAACTTGTGCGTTCTGCCGAGGAATCGTCGAGGGAACTCGTTGGAATTACACGTGACGGTTGTTCCCGCACTGCTTGCAGATCGACCCTTCGATTGCTTGCATCGCGTTTGCGGGCTTGTGCTCACCTGAACGGGTGAATTCGCTCAAGAGAAAAATCGGCGACCGGTGTGCATGCGCATGCGCTGGAAGCGTAGCGACATGCGCAATCTCCTGTCGAAAACCACGGCCACGGCGCGCGGCAGGCGCCTCGCCCTCTCAATCCGTCAGTCGCCCTTGAGCATGTCCCGAAGCTCGCGGAACGGATCGGCGCTCGGCGGGGCCGACGCGCCTTGCCGCATCGCGCTGTAGATTCGCGGGACCATCTCGACCGCCTGGTCGAGACTCGAATCACGTCCCGGCTGATAGCCGCCCATCAGGCGAAGGTCGCGCGTATCCTCGTATTTCGCGATCATGGCGCGCAGCTTGCTCACCAATTCGCGCTCCTCCGGGTCCCAGACGTTGTGGGCGAGGCGGGAGACCGAGGCCAGAACGTCGACGGCCGGATAGCGCGCCTGGTCTGCGATGTGCCTGGAGAGCACGATGTGCCCATCGAGCGTGCTGCGGATGGTGTCGGCGATGGGTTCGTTGTGATCGTCGCCGTCGACCAGCACGGAGAAGATCCCGGTGATGGTGCCGGATCCCTCCTCGCCCGGGCCGGCGCGCTCGAGCAGGCGCGGCAGATCGGTGAAGACCGTCGGCGCGTAGCCGCGCGCCACCGCGGGCTCGCCGGCGGCGAGCGCGACCTCGCGAGCGGCGTGGGCGAAGCGGGTGATCGAATCCACCATCAACAGGACCGATTCGCCGCGGTCGCGGAAATATTCGGCGACCGCCATCGCCGTCTTCGGCGCCAGCCGGCGCATCATCGGGCTTTCGTCGCCCGTCGACACGATTGTGACAGCGCGGTGACGGTCGTTGCCCAGCACGTCCTCGATGAACTCGCGCACTTCGCGGCCGCGCTCGCCGACCAGGGCCAGCACGACGGTGTCGAAGCCCTGGCTGCGGGCGAGCATCGCGAGCAGCGTCGATTTGCCGACACCCGAGCCGGCAAAGATGCCGACGCGCTGGCCGGCGCAGATCGGCGCGAACAGGTCGATGACGCGCACGCCGGTGCGCAGCGGCTTGTGCACGCGTGCGCGCTTCATGGCCGACGGCGCTTCGGTCTCGGCCGAGACCGCCTGCGACCCTTGCGTGAGAGGCCCCAGTCCGTCCAGCGGCGCGCCGAGGGCGTTGATGACGCGGCCCTTCCAGCTCGAATCGGGCGCAAAGGACAGAGGCGGCATGCGGGAGGCGACCGAGCCGAGCCCGCCTGCGAACTGCCGGTCGAACGGCTTGGCAATGATGCCGTCGCTGTCGATCCGCACCACCTCGCCGATCTGGCGCTTGCCGCCGCAATCGACGCCGATGAGCTCGCCGAGCCTGACGAAGCGCGACAGGCCGGAGACGCGGAAATGCGTCGGCGCGATCTCGGAGATCGCGCCGCTGACGCTTGCCAGGGGAGTGCTCTGCTGAAGCTCCAGCAGCGCCCACTCGAGTTGCCGAAGAGCGTTCAAGGAAACCGTCCAACCTTATTGCGCACGCGGCACACTCTACTTGCCGGGTTCGCCGAGCGTCCGGATCGCGTTCTGCAGCGAGCTCTCGGTGCCCTCGATCATCGAGTTGGTGCCGTCAAAGGCGCGCGAGGCCGCGATCAGCTTGGTCAATTCCATCATCGGATTGGCGCCGGAGCCCTCGACATAGCCCTGCTTGAAGCCGTCGCGGGAGAAGTCCGCGATGGCGGTCGCGGGCCGGTCCGGCGTCACGCCGGAATTGCCGTAGCGTTCGAGATTGGCGTCGGCCGGGATGCTGAACAGGCCGATGGTGCCGATCTCGTTGTTGTCCTGGATGATCGCGCCGCTGCGCGCGATCGAGATCGGTCCGCCGTTCGGGTCGAGCGTGATCTGCGCGCCGCCGGAATCGACGACCGGAAAGCCGCTCACGGTCTGAAGATCGCCGTTGGGGGCGATCTGGAGCCTTCCGTCGCGCGTGTAGACCGTGCCGTTCGGACCGGCGAAGGCGATCCAGCCCTGGCCGACCACGGCGACGTCGAGCGGGTTGCCGCTCTCGGTGATGTTGCCCATCTCACGCGAGATGATGTTGTCGCCGGGCGAGGAGAACGCCACCGGCGTCGGGCCCGCCTTGGACAGCACGGTCTCGAACTTCACCACGTCGGTGCGGAACGCCGCCGTGTTGACGTTGGCGACGTTGTTGGCGATCGTCTGCAGGCGCTTTTCGAGGGCGACCTGCGCCGACAATCCCACATAGAGAGCCGATTGCATGACTTACCTGTTGAACTTGATGTTCTGAAGCGTCGTCAGCACGTTGGTATCCATGCTGACCGACGTCGCGGCGCCGGCGATCAGGACCAGCGCGGGATTGGTCGAGCTGTCGTTCTGGGCCTGGGTCGCATCCCACATCGCCGCAAAGCGCTGCACGAACTTCGTCACCTTGGCCGGGTCCTGGAAGTCGGCGAGATTGATCTTGTCCGCGATCATCTTGGCCTGGGCGTCGATGTCGGCCGAACTGATCGTCGCCGGCAGGCCGAGCGCGGTCTGCACCACCTGCGTCAGCGCCTTGTCGGCCAGGACCTGGTAGGCGGTCGTGATGGTGGAAGCCTTGCGGGTGAAATACAGCGCCAGCCGCAGGCCCTCGTTCTGGTCCCCGGCCTTCTCCTCCATCGTCTGCGTGACGAACTGGGTCGCCGTCCCGGTCGTGGCCGCAGCGGTCTGAGTCGCCTTGTCGCCGAGCGCGGCGAAATTGAAGGCGGTTGCGAATTGCCGATAGCGGACGTCGGTCAGCTTGTTGGCGAAGGCGTCCTTGCTCACGACCCCCTCGGTCAGCACCTTGCGCATGAACGCTTTGGCGTAGGTCATGTCGCTGAGGCCATAAGCCTTCATCGCATAGGAGTAGAGACGATAGTCCTTCAGGAAGTCGTCGATGGTCTTAACCTTGCCGATATGGCTGAGGAAGTAGTCGGTCTGGCGGCTGACATCCGGCTGCTGCGCGACCTGCGTCAGCGACTTGCCCATGTCCTTGGTCAACCTGGTGTAGTCCGCGATGGTGGATAGCATGACACGCGCCCCTCTGGCGCCGTTTGCGACGCCGCTTCAAGCTGCCGCCAATTGCTTGCGCGGGGCTGGCGACCTCGAAGCCAGCTTCGCGCAAGCGTCGCCGACTAGGTATTCCCGGTGGGATCGGCGATGGAGCGGCGCGTTGGGCAGTTTCGTGGGGATTTTCATCACGGTAGCGGCGCTGCTCGGCGGTTTTGCCGCCATGGGCGGGCACCTGGCCGTGCTTATGCAGCCGTGGGAATTCGTCATCATCATAGGCACGGCGGTCGGCACCTTCATCGTGGCCAATCCGTGGAAGACGGTCGTCGACAGCGGCGTCGCCTGCATGCAGGCCATCACCAACGCGGTGCCGGGACAGCGCTATTACCTCGACCTGCTCGGCGCGCTGCACGCCTTGATGCGAGAGCTGCGGGGCAAGGGCCGCAACGAGGTGGAGGCGCATATCGACGACCCCTCGAACTCCGAGATCTTCAAGGCATTCCCCAGCGTGCTCGGCGACCCCTCGCTGCTCCAGTTCATCTGCGATTACGTCCGTCTCATCATCATGGGCAATGCGCGCACGCACGAGATCGAGGCGCTGATGGACGAGGAGATCCACACCATCGTCAAGGGCAAGCTGGCTCCTTACCATGCACTGGTGACGGTGTCGGAGGCGATGCCGGCCCTCGGCATCGTCGCTGCGGTGCTCGGCGTCATCAAGGCGATGGGCGCGCTCGATCAGTCGCCGAAGCTGCTGGGCGGCTTCATCGGCGCCGCTCTCGTCGGCACCTTCGCCGGCATCTTCCTGTCCTACGGCATCATTTCGCCCTTCGCGATCAAGATCAAGATGATGCGCGAGAAGAAGTGCCGGCCCTACATCATCGTCAAGCAGACGCTGCTGGCGTTCATGAACGGCGCCATGCCCCAGATCGCGGTCGAGCACGGCCGCAAGATGATCTCGAGCAGCGAACGTCCCTCGATCGACGTCGTCGAGAACGAGACGATCGCAGGTCCCAAGGCCGTCGTTGCCGACGCTGAACCCAAGGCGGCGCGCGCATGATGATGGAAGACGCCGAAGTCGATCAGCGCAAGCAGCTGCCGAACTACCTGCTGGACGCTGCCGGCATATCGATCGACCGTATGCCGATGCTCAATGTGATCTTCGATCGCATGGCGGCATCGTGCACCGACAGCCTGCAGCCGATGGCCGGAACGCCCTGCTATTTCTCGGTCAACGGCATCACCAACGATCCGCTCGGCGACATCATCAAGGACTACGAGGGCAACGCGGTCGCGGCCGTGCTCTATGCCGAGCAGTGGGACTCGCGCGTCATCATCATGCTCGACCGCGACTTCGTGTTCACGATGGTCGAGGCGATGTTCGGCTCCGACGGAGCGGAACCGCCGCTTGACGTCGAACGCACGTTCTCGAACATTGAGATCCGGCTGGTCCAGGCGCTGTTCGAGCGGTTCGCCAAGGCGCTGCAGGGCGCCTTCGCCGGAACGTCCAACGTCACCTTCCGCGTCGAGCGTGTCGAGACCGCGATGGCGTCGCTGGCGATCGGACGCGCCAGCAACATGTCGATCTGCGCGAACATGATGGTGCAGGCGCTCTACCGCGGCGGTCAGATGTTCCTGATCATTCCGCACTCCGCGCTCAACCCGCTCAGGCAGAAGCTTGCAACCGTCACCGCCAGCGACGGCCGCACGACCGATCCGCGTTGGCGCGAGCAGATGGAGAGCGAGGTCCAGCGTACCGAGGTGACGCTGAGCGCGGTGCTCGACGAGAAGATGATCTCGCTCGAGGACGTCGTGAAGTTCAAGGTGGGGCAGGTGCTGGAGCTGGAGGCCACGCCGCGCACGCTGGCTCGCCTCGAGAGCAACAATCAGGTGCTGTTCTGGTGTCAGATCGGCCAGCTTGATGGCTATTACGCCATGCAGGTGTCCGATCCCGTCGATCAGAAGCGGGAGTTCGTCGATGATATCCTATCTCGTTGATGCCGTGCTGCTGATCGCGCTCGCCTTCACCAGCATGCGGGTGACCCGGATGCACCGCGAGCTGGCGCGGTTGCGCAGCTATCAGGGCGAATTCTCGACCATCGTGCACGAGACCGCGGGCGCCTTCGACACCGTGATTACCGCGGCGCACGATTCCACCGCAAATCTCGGACGCCTTGCCAACGTTCTGAGCACGAAGATCGATCAGGCCCACGAGGCGATCGCGGCGCTCGACGCGCGGAGCGGGCTCGCACCCATCGCGACGGCGGCGACTGCCGATCTGAACAAGCATTGAAGCGCGAACCGGCAGAACAATACGGCGCGGAACGCCGCGGCGCTCCGGCAGCGGAAATACCAAGAGGCGATACCAAATGGCGCAATCCTTCGATTATGAGTCTGCATCTGCATCGACTGAGGCCGAGACGTCACCGCTCGAACGCCTGGCCGAGATCGCCCAGCGCACGGCCGAGGAGACCGGCAAGTTCGCCAATGTCGACGCTATCCTGCGCATTCCCGTCACCATGCAGGTGGTGCTGGGATCGGCGACCATTCCGGTGGCGAACCTGATGAAGCTCGGACGCGGCGCGGTGGTTCCGCTCGATCACCGGGTCGGGGAGCCCGTCGATGTCGTCGTCAACGGCCGCATCGTCGCCCGCGGCGAGGTGGTCGTCGTCGAAGAGGACAATTCCCGCTTCGGCGTCTCGCTCACGGAGATCGTCGGGCCGCTGGGGCAGGGTGATACCTGACCATGGCGGCACCGGTCGGCATCGCTCCCGTCAAGCAGCGAGGCGTTACCACGCTGGGCGGCACGGAAAAGGTCGCCGCGCTCCTGCTGGCCATGGGCCGGCAGGCGGCCGCGAGCGTGCTGCAGCAGTTCGAGCCGCAGGAGATCCGCATCGTCACCAAGGCGGCGGCGGAGCTGCGGCCGATCACCGCGCAGGAGCTCGAGGGAATCGTCGAGGAGTTCGCCCAGCAATTCTCGATGGGCGCGAACATTCTCGGCACCCTCGGCGGTCTGGAGGCCGTGCTCGGCGACGTGCTTCCGGCTGATCAGGTTTCGGCGATCATGACGGACCTGCTCGGCAATTCGAGCCGCTCTGTGTGGGACCGCGTCTCCTCGGTGTCGGAAAATTCGCTGGCCACCTATCTGTCCAAGGAGCATCCGCAGACCGCGGCGCTCATCCTGTCCAAAGTCAAGCCGTCCTGCGCCGCCAAAGTGATGAGCCAGCTGCCGTCGAGCCTGCGCAACGAGTTGATGCGGCGCGTGCTCAGCCTCAAGCCGATCGTTGATGACGCGATGAAGGTCCTCGAGAAGACCCTGCACGAAGATCTGACGTTGAATTTCGCCCGCAACCTCGGCGCCGACACCTACGCTCGCGTCGCCGACATCATCAACAAGATGGAGCGCGGCCACATCGAGGACATCCTGAAGAGCCTGTCGGAGAAGCGTCCGAAGTCGGCCGAGGTGCTGAAGGAGCTGCTGTTCACCTTCGACGACGTCATCAACCTGGCGCCGAAGGCGCGCACCATGATCTTCGACCAGGTTCCGACCGACCGCATCGTGGTCGCGCTGAAGGGCACCGACAAGCATTTCCGCGAGGTGATCCTGTCCGCGGTCGCCTCGCGCGTCCGCCGCGTCGTCGAGGCCGAGCTCGCGATCGGCGAACCGTCGAACCAGCGCGACGTGCTCGAGGCGCGCCGTGTGATCACCGACCTCGCACTTGACCTCGCGGAGAAGGGCGAAATCGAGCTCAACCCCGACCAGGAGGATGAGCTGGTCTTCCGCTGACCGCTGAACGGGCATGGCAGAAACATCCGATCAGGAGAGCAAGACAGAAGAGCCGACCGAGAAGAAAGTCCGCGATGCGCTCGAACAGGGCAAGATTCCGGTCTCTCGGGAGGCCTCCATTTTCGCCTCGATGGCCGCGCTGATGGTGATCCAGGCGTTCCTGATCGGCCAGGGCGTGCAGCAATTGACGCCGACCCTGAAGAGCCTGCTCGACGATCCCGAGGGCTTCCCGCTCTCCAGCGGCGCGGACGCGCAGAACCTGCTCACCGTGGTCGGCCTGCAGGCCCTGCGGTTCCTGGTGCCGCTGGTCGTCATCCTCGTTGTGTTCGGGCTCGCCGCCTCGCTGCTGCAGAACGCGCCGCGCTTCGTGCTCGAGCGCATCAAGCCTGACTTGTCGCGAATCTCTCCCGTCAGCGGCTGGAGCCGGTTGTTCGGAACGCAGGGCCTGATCGAGTTCGCCAAGTCGCTGTTCAAGCTTGGTGCGGTGACCGCCGTCGTCGCCTTCGTGCTGCGCGCGTCCGAAGCGAAGGCATTCGAGGCGATGTACACCGATCCGGTCGCGCTGCCGGAGATGATCCTCAACATCGCGATGCGCATCGTCTCGGCGATCTGCATCGCCACCATCGTCCTGGTGGCGATCGATCTCGCCTGGGCGCGGTTCCATTGGCGGCGCGAGCTGCGCATGACCAAGCAGGAGATCAAGGACGAGCACAAGCAGGCGGAAGGCGATCCCTTGATCAAGGCGCGCCTGCGCTCGCTGGCGCGCGACCGTTCGCGCCAACGCATGATCGCCTCGGCCTCGCGCGCGACGCTGGTGATTGCCAACCCGACGCACTTCGCTATCGCGCTGCGCTACAAGCGCGAGGAAAGCGCCGCGCCGCTCGTCGTGGCCAAGGGCATGGACGTGATCGCGCTGAAGATCCGCGAGGTCGCCGAGCAGAACCGAATCCCCGTCATCGAAAACAAGGCGCTGGCGCGCGCGCTCTACGAGGCGGTCCAGGTCGACCAGGTGATTCCGGCGGAATTCTTCCGGCCCGTCGCGGAGATCATCTACTTCCTCCAATCCAAGCAGACGCCGCGGCCCGAGAACGTCCGATAGATTTCCGCGGATGGTGCTTCGCGCAACAGCTTGACGAAAGCTTAACGCCCTAGGCTCGTCCCGAATGGATCAGAATGGGGCCGTCGTGGGACCGCTTTATCTCTTCGAACTCGCATCGTCGCAGGCGCGCTATCTCGAGCTGCGTCAGTCGACCATCGCCGCCAACGTCGCCAACGCCAACACGCCGGGCTTTCGGGCCCGCGACGTCGAGCCGTTCAACAAGGTGCTCGACGGCATGCCGGTCAGGCTTGCGACGACGTCGGCTTCGCACATGCAATTGTCCGCAGCCGAGACCGATACGCGGGCGACCGCGAAGAAGGACAGTTGGGAAGTGGTTCACTCCGGCAACTCCGTCAGCCTCGAGCAGGAAATGATCAAGGGCAACGACGTCAATCGCGACTATTCGATGAACGCGGCGATCGTGCGGTCGTTTCACCGCATGGTCCTGTCGAGTGCAAAAGCCTGAGGTGAACTGAGATGCTGGACTCACTGAGCGCCTCTCTGACGGTCGCAAGCTCCGGGCTCGAAGCGCAGTCGACGCGCATGCGCATCGTCTCGGAAAATCTCGCGAACGCCACCTCGACGGGACGCGCCGCCGGCGCCGATCCGTATCAGCGCAAGACGATCACCTTCGACGCCGCGATGGACCGCGCCTCGGGCGCGCAGCTCGCGAAGGTCAAGGAGATCGGGGTCGACACCACGCCCTATCGCGTCGAGTACGATCCGGGGCATCCCGCCGCCGACAAGGCCGGCTACGTCAAGCTGCCGAACGTGAACATGATGATCGAGATGGCCGACATGCGGGAAGTCAACCGCTCCTATGAAGCCAATCTCCAGGTCGTAAAGCAGGTGAGGTCCATGCTCGGCATGAGCATCGACCTCCTGAGGAGCTGACTATGCTTGAAGCGATTTCATCCACCGCGATTTCCACAGGGCAAGCGGCGAGCCGCGCGACCGAGACGCAGGCCGTATCGCCTGCCGCGACAACCTCGGTACAGGCCACTGACGATGTCGGCTTCGAATCGGTGATGAAGCAGGTGACGTCCGACGCGATCGGGGCGCTGAAGGCGGGCGAAGCCGCATCGATCTCGGCAATGCAGGGCAAGGAATCGACGCGCCGCGTCGTGGAGGCGCTGATGTCGGCCGAGCAGGCCCTGCAGACGGCGGTCGCGGTTCGCGACAAGGTCGTGCAGGCCTACCAGGAAGTCGTTCGGATGTCGATTTGATCTGAAGGAGTGAGACAAGTGAAATCGCTCGCCATTGCGGCCACGGGCATGAACGCCCAGCAGACCAACATCGAAGTCATCGCGAACAACATCGCCAACATCAACTCGACGTCGTACAAGCGGGCGCGCGCCGAGTTCACCGATCTGTTCTACCAGATGGACCGCATGCAGGGCGTCGCGAACACCAACGGCTCCTCGCCGATTCCGGAAGGCGCCAATCTCGGCCTCGGCGTCAAGTCCGCGGCGATCCGCAAGCTGCACATCCAGGGCGCGCTGACGCAGACCGGAAACCCCTACGATCTCGCGATCAACGGCCGCGGCTGGTTTCAGGTGCTCGGCCCCAACAACGAGGTGCAATACACCCGTGCGGGCTCGTTCAACACCAATGCCAACGGCCAGCTCGTCACCATTGACGGTTACCTGCTGGACCCCGCGATCACGGTGCCGCAGGGAACGGTGGAGGTCACCGTCAATGCCACCGGCCAGGTGTTCGCCAAGCTCGATACGGAAGTGAATCCGCGGCAGATTGGCCAGCTCAACCTCGCCAATTTCGCCAACGAAGCGGGCCTCGAACCGCTGGGCGGCAATCTCTACAAGGAGACCACGGCGTCCGGCACGCCGGTCGTCGGGCTGCCGGGCGATGCCGGCTACGGCAAGATCAACCAGAAATATCTCGAGGCCTCGAACGTCGACCCGGTCAAGGAAATTACCGAGCTGATCTCGGCGCAGCGTGCCTACGAAATGAATGCCAAGGTCATCCAGGCCTCGGATGAAATGGCCCAGACGGTCTCGAAGGGCATGCGCTAGTTCCGGTGTCTCGATGTTGAACAGGGTGGGCCTGATCGTGCGCGGGTTGGCCGCCGTACTGCTGGTACTCGTCGCGGCGCGGGGCGCCGCGGCCGAGGAAAAGCGGCTTCCCGTGCCGGCCGTCTCGATCCGCGCCGGCGAGCTGATCCGCGAAGAGATGATCACCGAGCGCGCCTTCGCGCCGAGCCTGCTCGGCGTTGCCATGTTCATCGAGGGACGTCAGGTCCTGGTCGGCCGCATGGCGCGGCGCGCGCTGTTGCCGGGCCAGCCCATTCCAACCAATGCGGTGGAGGATCCCTGGACCGTCGCGCGCGGCGCCATGGTCAAGGTCGTGGTCGAGGACAGCGGCCTGTCCATCGTCACTTACGGCTCGGCGATGCAGTCGGGTGCGGCCGGTGCGCTGATCCCGGTGCGCAACACGGACACCGGCGTGATCATCAGGGGCGTCGTCCAGCCGGACGGCACCGTCAAGGTCGTGGACGGGTCATGACCAGACTCCTGCTTGCGCTCATCCTGCTGGTGTCTGCCGCCAGCGCCCAAGCCGCCGTCCGCATCAAGGACATCGCGGACATCAAGGGTCTGCGCGAAAATCAGATCGTCGGCTACGGCCTCGTCATCGGCCTCAATGGCACCGGCGACACGCTGCGTAACGCGCCGTTCACCGAACAGTCCCTGCAGTCGATGCTCGAGAACATGGGCATCAACGTCAGGAACGAGACCACGAGCACGAACAATCCCCCGCGGCCGACCACGCTGCGCACCCGCAACGTCGCAGCGGTGATGGTGACGGCGGACCTTCCGCCTTCGATCGGGCCCGGCGAGCGCATGGACGTCACCGTCTCGTCGCTCGGCGATGCGACGTCGCTGCTCGGCGGCACGCTGGTGATGACGTCGCTGCGCGCGGCGGACGGCGCGGTCTATGCAGTGGCACAGGGCGCGATCACGGTTGCCGGTTACAGCGTCGGAGGCCAGGCGCAGAACGTCAGCCAGGGCACGCCGACGGCCGGACGCATCCCGAACGGTGCGCTGGTCGAACGCGAGGTGCAGGGAAGCCTCCACGAGATGGAGTTTCTGGTGCTCCAGCTGAAGAACCCCGACTTCGTCACCGCAACGCGCATCCTCGACGCGGTCAACCGCTACGCCGGCGGCCGCTACCGCGCGCAGATCGCGTTCGAGCGCGACTACCGCACCATCGTGCTGTCGAAGCCGCGTCATGTCGGCCCTGTCCGCTTCCTAGCCGAGATCGGCGAATTGGTGGTCGAGCCGGACACGCCGGCGCGGGTCGTGATCAACGAGCGCACCGGCACGGTCGTGATCGGGCGCGACGTGCGGATATCGACCGTTGCCGTGACCCACGGCAATCTGACGGTTCGCGTCACGGAGATGCCGGTGGTATCGCAGCCGGCGCCGTTCTCGCGAGGACAGACGGTGGTCGTCCCGCAGACCGTGGTCGAAGCCAACGAGGCCGGATCGCAGGTGGCAATCCTGAGCGGGGTCGATCTCCAGCGCCTGGTGCGCGGGCTGAACCAGATCGGCCTCAAGCCATCAGGGATCATCGCGATCCTCCAGGCGATCAAGACGGCGGGCGCGCTGCAGGCCGACGTCATCGTGCAATGATGCGCAAGCGTCGTGCAAGCTTGGTCGCTCAATGCTCAGGTCTGAAGCGAGAATCGCACGCGGCCCGATGCTGAAGCTGGATCACAAAGCCAAACTCCTCCTGCTGGCCGCAACAATGCTCGCGAGCCTCTCGCCGGTGCTCGCCCTGGACGAGGCCAAGCCGTCGAAACCGCTCAACCTGCTCTCCTTCGCCCGTGCTCGTGCGGGCGGACCGCAGAAGCCGCAGCCGCCGGCCACCGCGACACCTGGCGAGAATGCGTCGGTCCGGGCCACGGCATGGGCGGCTGAAGATTCGGGCCCCGTCGTCACCGGCGCGGTGCCGGCTCCGGAAACGCCGACACCTGCGCCCGCGCCGGTCCGTCCGGCCAAGCCCGGCAGCGTCACGGCGCCGCCGAAGCCTGCGCTGCCGCAGGCCGCGCCGGCTCCCGACAACGAAATCGCCCTGTTCTGCAGCAACGTCGCCGATCCCGCCGTCGACGCAAGGCTGGCTTGGCAGCTCAAGGAGCTCGAGAAGGCCGAGAGCCTGCTGCGCGAGCGCATCGCGGAAGTCGAGGCCAAGCGCGTCGAATACGAGAAGTGGATGGCGCTGCGCGACGACTTCCTGAAAAAGGCCGAAGCCAGCGTCGTCGAGATCTATTCGCGCATGAAGCCCGAAGCTGCGGCGACCCAGATCGCCGGCATGGCCGACGAGACCGCCGCCGCCGTGCTCGCCAAGCTCAGCCCGCGCAGCTCGAGCGCGATCTTCAACGAGATGGACACGGCACGCGCGGCGCACCTCGCCGACCTGCTCGGCGGCATGCGTCGCGTGGACGACGGAAAGAGCAAATAGATGAACAAGCCGATCCTCTCCCTCCTCGCGGCGTCCGTGCTCCTGGCCGGGTGCTATCATGATCCGGCCGAAGTCCTGATCGGTCCGCAGATGTCGCCCGTCGGCAGCGGCCTGCGGATGCAGGCCGATCCGATCCCGGTGACGCCGCGCATGCGCACGCCCGTCAGCTACCGCTCCACCTGGGACGACGGCACCGATCTCTACCGCGATCCCCGCGCCCGCCGCACCGGCGACGTCGTGACGGTGATAATCTCGATGCAGGACAAGGCCAAGCTGGACAACAAGACCGGCCGTTCGCGCGATTCGCAGGTGAAGTTCGGGCTCGACTGGCTGATGGACGTCGCCGGATGGAAAGACACGGGTTCGGCCAACGCCAATCTCAGCACCAACACCCAGATCAAGGGCAACGGCCAGATCGACCGCACCGAAGACATCAAGCTGTCCATCGCGGCCATCGTCACCGACGTGCTGCCGAACGGCAACATGATGATCAGCGGTTCGCAGGAATTTCGCGTCAACACGGAGATGCGCGTGCTCAACGTCGGCGGCATCGTACGTCCGCGCGATATCTCGCGGGCCAACACGATCTCCTACGACAAGATCGCCGAGGCGCGCGTGTCCTATGGCGGGCGCGGAAATCTGTCGGACGTGCAGCAGCCTGGATGGGGACACCGGATCTATGATGCCGTGGCACCGTTCTGAGACCGGCACCGCGTCGCGATGGCAGGGGATGCCATGCGCCTGATCGCCGCCATCGTCGTGCTGACCCTGATCGCGATCGGCGCGGGCGCGGTTGCCGGCCTGCATCTGATCGCAACCGCCGAGCGCGTTGCCGACGCGAAGAAGAGCGCCACCCCGCCGCCGATCGCGTCGAGCTACGCCGGCAGCGCGCGGCTCAGGAAATTGTCCCCGATCGTGACCAATCTCGCCGCGCCGGCCAACAATTGGGCGCGCATCGAAGCCTCGATGGTGACCGACAGCATGAGCGACGAGGATGCCGGCATTCTGGCCGCCCATATCAGCGAGGACATCGTGACCTATCTTCGGTCGGCGACCGTTACCCAGTTCGAGGGATCGCGCGGGCTCCAGCATCTGCGCGACGACCTGACCGAGCGCGCCAATATCCGCTCGTCGGGCAAGGTCCGCGAATTGATCATCGAGACGCTGGTGATCCAGTGAGGGTGAAAGTCCTGCTGCTTGCGTTGGTTCTGGTCGTGCTGCCCGAAGCGGCGCTGGCCCAGATTCCGGACCTGAATTCCCTGCTGCCGCCCGGAAACGGCTCGACCAGCGGCCGGATCATCCAGCTGATGGCGCTGATCACGGTGCTGTCGGTGGCGCCGGGGCTGCTCATCATGGTGACGAGCTTCACGCGATTTGCGGTGGCGTTGTCGTTCCTGCGCGCCGGTCTCGGCCTCCAGACCACACCTGCCAACCTGGTGCTGATCAGTCTCGCGCTGTTCATGACCTTCTACGTGATGGCGCCGACCTTCGACCGGGCCTGGGAGAGCGGCGTCCAGCCGCTGATGAAGAACGAGATATCGGAGGAGGAGGCCTATCTGAAGATCACGGATCCGTTCCGCGAGTTCATGCTGGCCCATGTCCGCGACAAGGATCTCCAGACCTTCGAAGCGCTCGCCGCCGAAAGCTTCCGCAGGAAGTTCGACGACAAGCGGATCGATCTGCGCGTCATCATTCCGGCCTTCATGATCTCCGAGCTCCGCCGCTCGTTCGAGATCGGATTCCTCATCATCCTGCCGTTCCTGGTGATCGACATGATCGTGGCGACGCTGACCATGTCGATGGGCATGATGATGATGCCGCCGACGATCCTCGCGCTGCCGTTCAAGATGCTGTTCTTCGTGCTGATCGACGGCTGGAATCTGCTGGCCTCCGGACTGGTCCGCTCGTTCTCGTGAGCGCCGCGATCGCCGGCCGGCCCTTTATGGTTAAGCGAAACGCACTGGTTATGGTTAGCGGGGCGTAATGTTAACCATATGATTTCACTGCGGAATTCAAGCCCATCTTAATCCGGAAGCAAGATTCGGCGTGCTAGCAATGCGGCACGGCGGGTTGGACCCATACTGATCGGTCCAAAGGCATGATGCCGCCCTTCCGTACCGGTGAAAGCCCGGTATGTCCCCTCGTGAAAATGTAAACGCGTACATAAAGGGACATTCGCAATGTCAAGCCTGCTTACGAACTCGACCGCCATGACCGCACTCCAGACGCTGCGGTCTGTGGGTTCGCAACTCTCCACCACGCAGAACCGGATCTCCACTGGTCAGCGCGTGGCCACCGCTTCGGACAACGCCGCCTATTGGTCGATCGCCACCTCGATGCGCGCCGACAATGCCGCGCTCTCCGCCGTCTCCGACTCGCTCGGTCTGTCGGCTGCGACCGTCGACACCGAATATACCGCTCTGACCACGGTCATCGGTGACAAGGACTCCGGTCTGACCAAGCTCCAGTCGCTGCTGGTGCAAGCCAAGACCGCGGGTATCGACCGCACCAAGATCCAGGCGGACGTCACCCAGATCCAGCAGCAGATGAAGAGCACGGCCAATGCCGCGACCTTCAACGGCATCAACTGGCTGAGCACGACGACCGGCACCACGCCGACGAGCTTCAGCCTGGTGTCGTCGTATTCTCGCGTCGGCGGCACGCCCACCATCGGCTCGATCACCGTCACGACTGCCAACTACACGCTCTACTCGACCACCCAGACCGGCATTCTGGACACCGTGGCCGGCAGCGCCTCGGTCGACACGATCAACATCTCCGCGCTGACGGACTCGGCAGCCGACCAGACCACGCTCGATGGCTACATCGCGCAGGTGACGACCGCCATCAACTCGGTGGCCGCGTCCGCCGCCAATCTCGGTGCCGTCAAGAACCGTATTTCGACCAACACGGAGTTCGTGAAGTCGCTGATGGACTCGGTTGACCGCGGTGTCGGCCAGCTCGTCGACGCGGACATGAATGCGGAATCCACCCGCCTTGCCGCGCTTCAGGTTCAGCAGCAGCTCGGCGTTCAGGCGCTTTCGATCGCCAACAACAGCAGCCAGAGCATCCTGTCGCTGTTCCGCTAAGGCTTGGATCATCGGGGGAGGGCCGCGCTTCTCGCGAAGCGCGGCCCCTTTCGTTTGGCGTCACGCTGCCCACGCCGTCATTTCGGCTGCCAGTTGCAGGCAGAGCACAGAGCCACAAGCCCCGCACAAGCTTCGCTCGTTAACCTCCCCGCTACGACAGATTGGGCCTTGAACCCGCGTTTGCGGCACGCCCAAAGGCATGACGCCGCTCTGTCGTACCGGTGCAAGCCCGGTATGTCCCCTAAGCTCGTTTCAATCTTCAAAGGGACATCAAAATGGGTTCTAGCCTTCTCACCAACTCCTCCGCCATGACCGCGCTCCAGACCCTGCGGTCTGTCAGCGCGCAACTCGCCACCACGCAGAACCGGATCTCCACCGGTCAGCGCGTGTCCACCGCTTCGGACAACGCCGCCTACTGGTCGATCGCGACCTCGATGCGCTCCGACAATGCCGCGCTCTCCGCCGTCTCCGACTCGCTCGGTCTGTCGGCTGCGACCGTCGACACCGAATACACCGCTCTGACCTCGGTGATCGGCGACAAGGAATCCGGCCTGACCAAGCTCCAGGCGCTGCTGGTCGAAGCCAAGACCGCGGGTATCGACCGCACCAAGATCCAGGCGGACATCACCCAGATCCAGCAGGACATGAAGCTCAAGGCCAATTCAGCCACCTTCAACGGCATCAACTGGCTGAGCACCACGACGGGTACCACCCCGACGAGCTTCAACCTCGTCTCGTCCTACTCGCGTGTCGGCGGCACCCCGACGATCGGTTCGATCACCATCACGACCGCCAACTACACGCTCTACTCCACCACGCAGACCGGCATTCTGGACACCGTGGCCGCCAGCGCCTCGGTCGACACGATCAACATCTCCGCGCTGACCGACTCGGCGGCCGACCAGACCACGCTCGATGGCTACATCTCGAAGGTCACCGCTGCGATCAACTCGGTGGCCTCGGCCGCTGCCGATCTCGGTGCGGTCAAGAACCGCATCTCGACCAATACGGAATTCGTCAAGACGCTGATGGACTCCGTGGATCGCGGTGTCGGCCAGCTCGTCGACGCCGACATGAACGCGGAATCGACCCGCCTCCAGGCGCTGCAGACCCAGCAGCAGCTCGGCGTTCAGGCGCTCTCGATCGCCAACCAGAACAGCCAGAGCATCCTGTCGCTGTTCCGCGGCTAAGCGGCGCTTTCGAAAACGACCGTGCTCCCTCAGGGAGCACGGTCCCCGCCGTGATGGTGGGCGCGCCGACGCGCGACGTGCCGGCAATCGACCTCCCGACGCCAGACTTCTTGCGACACGCTGCAGCCGGTCGGGGCTGCCGTACGCCCGATCGCTCGCTCGTGGCTGCCAGACCGATTGCGTCGTCCAGCCTTGTAAAATTGCAACGCCGCGCCAGCGAACCCGCACATTCGCGCATCGCGCAACCTTCAGACAAGGTTGGCAGCTGAGTGTCCTCACCATTCGCATTGGTACGAGGTCATATGCTCAGTCGTGCGCAGGTACAGCAACTGCTCAACAATCTGCTGGAGCTTGGGCCGCGACGCCTGATGGCCTTGGGACTGATCGGCTTTGCGGTTCTCGTCACCGTCGTCGGCGGCGCCTATTATCTCAGCCGCCCCGAGTTCGAAACGCTCTACACCGGCCTCACCCGCGAAGACGTGACGCGCATCGGCGCGGCGCTGCGCGAGCAGAACATCACCTTCGACGTCAATTCCGCCGGCGATGCGGTCTCGGTGCGTCCGAGCCAGACCATGCAGGCGCGGATGCTGCTCGCCGAAAAGGGGCTGCCGACCAGCGCCAATTCCGGTTACGAGCTGTTCGACAAGATCGGCTCGCTCGGGCTGACCTCGTTCATGCAGGAGGTCACCAAGCTGCGCGCGCTCGAGGGCGAGATCGCCCGCACCGTCCAGCTGATGAAGGGCGTGAAGGCGGCGCGCGTGCATATCGTGCTGCCGGTGCGCGGATCGTTCCGCGCGACGCAGCAGCCGCCTTCGGCCTCGGTCGTGCTGCGCACCGACGGCGCGATCGAGGCGCGCACGGCGCAGTCGATCCGGCATCTCGTCGCCGCCGCCATTCCCGGCATGAGCCGCGACAAGGTGACGGTGCTCGATGCCGACGGCTCGATGCTGCTCGCTGAAGAGGACGAGGCCAGCGCCGCGCCGACCAAGATGGCGAGCCTGCAGAAGACGGTCAGCGGCATGGTGCAGGAGAACATCCGCAAGGCGCTGACGCCGTATCTCGGCCTCGACAATTTCGAGGTGAGCGTCGCTCCGCAACTGTCGACCGACAAGCGGCAGATCAACGAGACGGTCTACGATCCCGAGAGCCGCGCCGAGCGCTCGGTGCGGGCCGTGCGCGAGAAGGAATCCTCGCAGAACGCCGACCGTTCGTCGCCGACCACGGTGCAGCAGAACCTCCCCGACCAGCAGGTGAATGCGGGCGGCGGCAAGAACTCCAGCGAGGACAAGACCCGCCGCGAGGACGTCACCAATTTCGAGGTCTCGTCCAAGACCACGACGACGGTGAGCGACGGCTATTCGGTCAAGAAGCTGTTCATCGCCGTGCTGGTGAACCGCGCGCGGCTGGTTGCCGATCTCGGCGACAAGAGCAACCAGGCCATCATCGACAGCAAGCTCGCCGAGATCAGCCAGCTTGCGGCGACGGCGGGCGGGCTGGACAAGGCGCGTGGCGATCAGATCCAGGTGACGGCCGTCGACTTCATCGAAGGTTCGCGTGAGCTGGCGCCGGTGCCGCCGATCAGCTTCGTCGAGATGATCAACAAGCAGCTCGGCAGCGTCATCAACGCGATCACGATCCTGGCCGTGGCCTCGATGCTGGTCTGGTTCGGGCTGCGGCCGGCGGTCAACGGCATTCTGACCCATCGCGCGCAGCAGGAGCAGGTCGAGGCGACCGAGGCCGCCCAGCTCGAAGCTTCGGCGGCCCTTGCGCTGGCCGACAGCGAGGAGGCCGAGCTCAACCTCGTCGAAGACCTCGAAGGCAAGATGCAGCGAACGCCGCAGAAGCGGCTGGAGCAGATCGTCCGGCTCGATCAGATGCAGGCGGCGGCGATCCTTAAAGACTGGATGCGACGCGAGGAGGCGGCATGAACGCGGCAATCGGAAAACTCCTGACGCAGTTCGACGCGAATGGCCGGGTCAAGTCGCCGCCGCCTCCGCCGCCGAAAATCCAGGACGTGCTGACCAGGCCGAAGGAGGCGAGGCGCGATCCGCAGCCTCAAGCGCAGCCGCAGGCCCAGACGCAGCTTCAGGCGCCGTCTCCGGTGCCTGCGACGGAAGCGCCGCCGGTCAATCTGCTGGACGATGCCTATCGACGCGGCCATGCCGCGGGCGTCGCGGAAGCCGACGCCAAGCTGGCCGAGGAGCGCGTCCGCAGTGCGATCCGGCTCGGCGAGGAGCGGGCCAAATGGTCCGACCAGCAGGCGGTCGCGATCGTCAGCGGCTTCGAGGCGGCGTGCCGCGAGATCGAAACCAACATCGCAAGCTCGGTGGCGCGGATCCTGCTGCCGTTCCTCACCGATGCGGTGCGCGACAAGGCGATCGGATCGCTGGTCGAGCAGATCGCGGCGCTGACCGGCAACTCGTCGGTGCCGGCCTTCAAGGTCACCGGCCCGAGCGAGCTGCTGGATCTCGTGAAGACGCAGCTCGAGGCATCCAGGCGAACGGGCATCGCATACGAGGCCGCCGAGACGCTCGAGGTTCGCGTCGTGGCCGACCAGACCGTGATCGAGACGCAGATCACGGCCTGGAGCGAACGCCTCAAGGAAGCGCGCCGGTAGTCCGTCATGGAGGAGGTCAAGCATGAGATCGTGATCGTTCGCCGGCGCAGCGCCTTCGCCGAGGAGGCGCATCACGGCGGCGTCTGGAAGATCGCCTATGCGGACTTCATGACCGCGATGATGGCGTTCTTCCTGGTCATGTGGCTGCTCAACGCGCTCAACCAGGACCAGAAGCAGGTGGTCGCGAGTTATTTCAACCCGATCCAGCTCGCGGAAAATGCCCCCGCGCCGAAGGGCCTGAAGAATCTCTCCAAGAAGGAGCCGACCTCGTTCGAAGGTCAGGACGGCAAGCGCCAGCCGGCTGGCACGAACGAAGAACGTCGTGGTGACTCTCCGACCGCCGAGAAGCCGGCCTCCTTCGAGGAGAAGGTCCTGTTCCGCGATCCCTATGCGACGCTCGCCGAGATCGCCAATAGCGCGAACCAGTCTAGTGGCCAGCGGCGCGCCGGCGCTCTGACCTCCGCCGAAGAGGACGGCCTCAAGGGGGGCGATGCCTATCGCGATCCCTTCGATCCCGGCTATTGGAAGCTGGCGCCGCAGGCGTCCAAGGACGCCGATCGCTTCATCGAGAACGAGCCGAAGCCGAATGCCTCCGCGCGGGACGGCGCAGCCGGCGCGAATCCGGGCGAGCCGCAGGCGCGCCGGACCAGGACGGATGATGCCGGCGGCAGCGTGGCTCCGAACCCGGAGAGCCCGTACGCAAGCCTGTCGCCTCTGCTACCGCCGGGCTCCGCACCGACGCAGTCGGCACGCGAGGGCACCGTCCAAGCCGGCGTTCAGGCCAACGCCGCCCCGCAGGCGCGTCCTGGCGATACGGCGAAGGAGCCGGATGCGCGCGAGGTGGCGCAAACGCAGCAGCCGACCCTCAAGCAGCTTCAGTCCGCGATCGCAGAGGCGCTGTCGGACATCAAGGCAGGGGCGGGACCGGCGGCCGAGGTGCGTCAAGTCGAGGAGGGGCTCCTGATCAGCCTGACCGACGATGCGAGCTTCGGAATGTTCGCGGTCGGCTCGGCGGAGCCGCGTCCCGAGCTGATCCGCGCGATCGACAAGATCGGGCCGCTGCTGATGAAGCGCCCGGGCATGATCATCGTCCGCGGCCATACCGACAATCGGCCGTATCGGTCGGAGACCTACGACAATTGGCGACTGTCGACCGCGCGTGCGCAGATGGCCTACTACATGCTGGTTCGCTCTGGCGTCGATGTGCGGCGGATCGAGCATATCGAAGGTTACGCCGATCGGCGGCCGAAGCTTCCGAACGACCCGGCGGCCGCCCAGAACCGCCGGATCGAGATCCTGATCCGGGAGAAGCGCCCTTGATCAGGCTGCTGCGCCGCGCCGCTTGGCTGCTGCTGCCCTTCATGGCGGCAAATGCGCTTGCCCAGCCTGCGCCCCAGGGCGGGGAACCCTATGAGCTCGTCCGCGCGCTGCAAGCGGTGCAGGACGGCATCGCCAACGGCGACACTGCTGCACATGGCAGCCATATCGCGCTGATCCGGCAGATCGGGGAGAAGTTTCTCGCGGCCGATCCCGCCGTGTGGAGCAATCCGCAGAACGGCCAGGCGGTCGTCATCTACCTGCTCAGCGGCGGTGCGCCGCAAATCGTCCGCAAGCTGCCGCGGGACAAGATGAACGTCGACGAGCGGCTGTTCAATGGTGCGCTCGCCTATGTCGAGGGTCGTCAGGAGGAAGCGCGGGAGCTGCTCAAGGAGATCAAGCCGCGGACCATTCCCTCAGGACTGGGCGGACAGGTCGCGCTGGTTCAGGGCGCGCTGTTCGCGCGCGCCGAGGCCTCGCTCGCGATCGAGCGTCTGGACGATGCGCGCCTGCTGTTGCCGGGCACGCTGGTCGAGGAGGCGGCGCTGCGGCGCGAGATCCTGCTGGTGGGGCAGGCGGAGGATTTCGAGAAGTTCGAGTTCCTGACGCTGGCCTATATCCGCCATTACCGCAATTCGATCTATGCCGGCGATTTCTGGCAGCGCTTCTCCGCGGGGCTGACGCAGTCGAGCCTGGCACTCGACGATCGCCGCTTTGCGCGGATCTCCGCCCTGCTGGAGCAGATCGATCGCGCCAGCCGCCTCAAGCTCTATCTCGTGATCGCGCGCGCCGCGATGGTGCGCGGACGGCTGGCCATGACCCGACTTGCGGGCGAGCGGGCATTGACGCTCAGCGCGGACGCATCAGCGGAACGCGAGCGCGCCCATTTCTTCCGCGGCGCCTCGCGGGTGCTCACCGACGAATATGACGGCGGTCTCGCCGAACTGAAGGCGCTCGACCGGTCGAAGCTGCCCGAGCGCGACGTCCCCCTTCTCAATGCCGCCGTGCAGCTCGCGCTCGACGTCCGCAAGCCGTTCGCGGGCGGATCCGCCGCAGCAGCGGACAAGCCTCCGGCAACGCCGGCGCGGCTCGATCTGGCGTCATCGACCGCGACGCTCGCACGCGCGCAGAAGCAGCTCGGCGAACTCGAACTCCTGACCAAGGACCGCCGTCCATGACCAAGCTCAATGGAACCTCCGGACAGCTCTTCTCCGGTCTCGCCGAGAGTCTCAACGTGCGCGGGTCGCGCTCGGCAAAGGGCGCCGGGACCAAACCGCAGGCGAATTCGTCGTTCAACGATCTGCTCCACACCGTCTCGAACCTCGCCAAGCAGGCACTGAGCGAAGACGGCAGCGAGACGGCCGCGAAGACTGGAACGCTGCGCACGCGTCTGATCCATCCGACCGAACAGGAGAAGCCGAAGGAGGCGACGCTGCGCGAACGCGTGGCGGCCACCGCACATCCAAAGTCCATGGACGAGGCCTCCGACACCAAGTCCGACAAGCTGGCGGAGAAACCACGTCCGGTCGATGATGTCGCCGGGACGGATCGCCAGGACCAATCCGGCATCGCTGTCATGGTCGGCCAGGAGATCGCTGCCGCGCCTGCTGCGAAGCCGCAGATGCAATTGCCGTCCGCAGACAAGGACGCGCCCGCGCGCGACGAGCGGCCCCCCTCGGCGAAGCACGAGGCGCCAAGCGCCGTGAAGGCGGTGACCGCCGATACCGTCCCATCCGGTGCTGCCCAAGCCGGCGCACGCTCGCAGGCTACGGCGTCGCAAGCGATGGCCGAGTCGCAGCCGGCACCGACGCAAGGTGCGGAGTCTTCGAGTGCAATGCCGGCATCACCTGGCTTCGAGGCTGTTACGGCCGATGTCGAGCGCGCTGCCAAGGCTTCGGCGCGCGCGGCGCTGCCCGAGACGACCAAGGTCACCGTGGTCCAGCAGGAAACCCATCTGCCGCCGGCGCAGTTCAGCGCCCCGCAGCAGGTCGCCAACGCAGTCGTGGCCGAGCTGAAGGAACCGTCGGCCGCAGCGGCATCCGCGGCGCCCGATCTCGCGGCAGCCCAGACCAACGCACCGGATCAGCCGCTCAGGATCCTGACCGTCAATCTCGAACCGCCCGCGCTCGGCAACGTCACGGTGCGCCTGCGCCTCGTCGGCACCGAAGTGTCCGTCCAGCTCGCGGCCGAGCGCAAGGACACGAGCCAGATGCTCGACCGGCAGCGCGACCAGATCCGCGATCTCATGCAGTCGGCGGGCTATGTCGCGGACGTCGCGCCGGTCCAGCACGGTTCGCTGGATGGATTTCAGAGCGGCTCGGGCCAGTCGCAGCCGCAGCTCTCGGGCCAGCAACAATCCTCGCCGCAGTCGCAAGACGCGTTCGGCGGTGGGGGCACGTCGTCGGGGCAGTCCGACGGCGGCGCGAGGCAGGCCCGCCAGGAGCGCCCGTTCAGCCAGGAGACGCGTCATGATCAGGACGTGGCGCCGCATCATCGTCGCGGCCCTGTTTATCTCTAGTGCGAGCGCGGCCCAGGCGGCCGCCGAAACTGCGCGCCCCTGCGAGCGCGAGATGGCGCGCGCGGCGCAGCAGCACGGGATTCCGCTCGGCATTCTCTATGCGGTCGGGCTCACCGAGACCGGACGGCGCGGCGCGCTCCATCCCTATGCGCTCGGTGCCGACGGCCAGACCGTGTTCGCCAAGGACATGGATGATGCAATCGCGAATTTCGAGACCATGCGCAGCAAGGGGATCAAATTGATCGACCTCGGATGCATGCAGATCAATCACTATTACCACGGCGACAAGTTCGCTTCGGTGCAGGCGATGTTCGATCCCGCCAGGAACGTCCAATACGCCGCGCGCTTCCTCAAGGAGTTGAAGCAGCGCGAAGGCAGCTGGACCATGGCCGTCGCCCGCTACAACGCAGGTCCCAACAATCAGCCGGCGCAGAAGCGCTACGTCTGTCACATCGTCGCGCACCTCGTCTCGAGCGGCTTCGGCGCATGGACCGACAAGGCTCGCTCCTTCTGTCAGCCGAAAACGACCTGACAACATGAAGTTGTGCATCGCGCCCAATCATCAGCCCCGCGCAAGCAAGACCCCGCATTGTAGCTGCAACCTGACCAAGGAGTCCAATTCATGAGCCTGTATGGTGTTATGCGCACCGGCGTTTCCGGGATGAACGCGCAGTCCAACAAGCTGTCGACGGTCTCGGACAACATCGCCAACGTCAACACGACGGGCTACAAGCGGGCTTCGACGGAGTTCTCCTCGCTGATCCTGAAGAGCGGCTCCGGCAATTATGATTCCGGCGCGGTCGAAACCACCGTCCGTTATGCCATCTCCGACGCCGGCAACTATCACTTCACGACATCGACGACGGATCTTGCGGTCCAGGGCAACGGATTCTTCGTCGTGCAGGACGCGAACGGAAACAACTTCCTCACCCGTGCGGGCGCGTTCGTGCCCGACGAAACCGGCAACCTCGTCAACACAGCCGGCTTCCAGCTGATGGGGTACAACATCGCGAACGGCGCCGTCCCCAACGTCGCCGCCAACGGTTTCGGCGGCCTTCAGGTCATCAACGTCAACCAGATGGCGCTGCAGGCCGCGCCGTCCACCAAGGCGACCGTGGCCGCCAATCTCGATCCGAGCGCAACCGCGATCGCAGCGCCGGCAGGGCCCGCCAACTACACGTCGAAGACGTCGATGGTGACCTACGATAATATCGGCAATGCCGTGACGCTCGACGTCTATGCTGCCAAGACGGGCGCCAATACCTGGGATATCCAGGTCTACAACGGCGCCACTGCGTTGACGACGCCAGGCCCCGCAACCACGTTCACCTTCGACGTCACCGCGACCGGCAAGGGCAAATTGGCCGCGGCGAGCCCGACGGCGCTCTCGGTCGCGATCCCGGGCGGTTCCGCCGCCTTCAATATCGATATGTCGGCCATGACCCAGGTCGCTGCTGCCTTCGACTTCAAGGCGACGGTCGATGGCAACGCTCCGTCCGCCGTGGAGAAGGTGAACATCGACGACAAGGGCATCGTAACCGCCGTCCTCAAGAACGGCACCACGCTACCGAGCTTCCAGATCGCGCTCGCCACGGTGCCGAGCCCGGACCATCTGACGCCCGAAGTCGGCAACGTCTATTCGCCGAACCTGGAGTCCGGAAACGTGCAGGTTGGCCTCGCCGGCCAGGGCGGTCTCGGCACCGTCAAATCCGGCGCGCTGGAAGATTCCAACGTCGATCTCGCGGACGAACTGACCTCGATGATCGAAGCCCAGCGCGGCTTCACGGCGAACTCGAAATCGTTCCAGACCGGCGCGGATCTGCTGGACGTCGTCGTCAACCTGAAGCGCTGAATTCTTCGGCGCTCGTTTCGGGCAAGAGCACGCCATGTCGCTTACCGCCGCTCTCAACTCGGCTCGCTCCTCGCTCATGGCGTCGAGCATCCAGTCGTCGGTCATCTCGCGCAACATCGCCGGTGCCAGCGCCACCGGCTATTCGCGCAAGCTCACCGTGCTGGACAATCTGCCCGGCACCGGCGTCTATGTCGCGGCGATCCAGCGCGCCGCCAGCTCGGGCCTCTACAACAACGTCCTGATCGCGACCTCGTCGTCGGCCAAGCAAACCGCGCTCTATGACGGCCTGCAGAAGATCGCCACCGCGACGGTGGACGATCCCGAGCTCGACCAGTCGCCGACGGCGCAGCTCAATGCGCTGAAGCAGGCGTTGCAGAAATACGCCAACGCCCCGGACAACACCACGCTGGCACAGGCGGCGGTCGCGTCCGCCAAGGACATGGCGACCGCGCTCAACCAGGCGACCCGAACCGTGCAGTCGGTCCGCGAGAGCGCCGATGCCGACATGAAGACGTCGGTTCAGAACATCAACCAGCTGCTCTCCCAGTTCGAGACCGTGAACACGGCGATCGTGAAGGGCACGATCTCCGGCGACGACATTACCGACTACCTCGACCAGCGCGACAGCATCGTCTCGCAGCTGTCGCAGGAGGTCGGCGTCACCATGTCGATCCGCCCCAACGGCGACGCGGCGCTCTACGCCGACAGCGGCGTCGTGCTGTTCGACAAGACGGCGCGGACGGTGAGCTTTGCGCCGACGACCGCCTACACCGCCGGCACCACGGGCAATGCCGTCTACATCGACGGGGTCCCCGTGACCGGGGCCAATTCGGTGATGCCGCTGAAGTCGGGCAAGCTCGCAGGGCTGGCTCAGCTGCGCGACCAGGACACCGTCACCTATCAGAGCCAGCTCGACGAAATCGCGCGCGGCCTGATCAATACGTTCAGGGAAAGCGATCAGACCGCCGCGGCACTGCCCGACGTTCCCGGTCTCTTCACCTATCCGGGCGCGCCGGCGATGCCGGCGAGCGCAACCGTCTCGGTGGGCCTCGCCGGCACGATCTCGGTCGCCGCATCGGTCGATCCGGCCCTGGGCGGCAACCCGAATCTGCTGCGCGACGGTGCGATCAGCGGCAACCCCGCCTATCAATACAACACCGCCGGCAACGGCGGCTATTCGACCCGGCTGCAGCAGCTCATCGGTGGCATGGATGCCTCGCAGCCGTTCGATGCAACGACGCAAGGCAAGCCGAGCGGCAGCCTGATCGACTTCGCATCGTCCTCGGCAAGCTGGATCGAAAACCAGCGCAAGGCCGCCAACGACAACTCCGAGTACCAGAGCACGTTGCTCAACCGCAGCATCACGGCGTTGTCCAACGTCAACGGCGTCAACATGGACGACGAGATGGCCTTGATGCTCCAGGTCGAGCGCACCTATTCGGCCTCGTCGAAGATCATCTCGACCGTCGATGAAATGCTGCAGAGCTTGCTCGCTGCCGTGGGGAACTAAGTCATGATGAGCGCGAACTACATTTCCACCCTGATGTTGTCCTCCTCGTTGAGGTATTCGATCACGAACAACCAGGCGGCGCTGAGCAAGGCCTCGACCGAGGCGACCACCGGCCGCTTCGCCGATATCGGCCTCGAGCTCGGTGCAACGACGGGAAGCGACCTCACGCTGCGGGCGGACTTCAGCTTCGCCGATCAGCTCGTCGACACCAACGGGCTCGTCTCGGGGCGCCTGGACGTGACGCAGAACCGGATCACCCAGCTCAGCAAGACCGCGACGGATTTCCTCAAGGACCTGATCGCGGCCCGCAGCACCGACGGCGGCGGGCGGGTCATCCTGCCGCCTGCATCCTCCAATCTCCAGGATCTGATCGGGGCGCTAAACGTCTCCTATAACGGCTCCTATCTGTTCTCGGGCATCAACACGCAGAACGCGCCGATCACGCCTTACGTCGCGGGCTCGGCCAGCAAGAACCAGGTCGATGCGGATTTTCTCGCGGCCTTCGGCTTCTCGCAATCCTCAGCCAGCGTCGCCACCATTACCCCGGCCCAGATGCAGACCTTCCTCGACACCACCTTCGATGCCGAGTTTGCCAGCCCGGCCTGGAACACCAACTGGTCGTCGGCGACCGACCAGACCATGCAAAGCCGGATCTCCACCACCGAGATCGCAGATACGTCCGTGAGCGCCAACCAGACCGGCTTCCGCAAGCTCGCCGAGGCCTACACCATGATGGCCGACCTCGGGAACGTGAAGCTGAGCCAGGAGACGTTCCAGGTCGTGGTGGACAAGGCCATCGGGCTCGTCGGCAACGCCATCAACGACCTCGCTGCGCTCGGCGGCAGCGTCGGCACGGTCCAGCAGCGGATCACCACAGCAACCACCAAGCTCAAGACGCAGCAGGACATCCTGAACAATCAGATCGTCGGCATGGAGAAGGTCGACCCGACCGAAGCCTCGGTCCGGGTCAACACGCTGCAGACACAGATCCAGACGGCGCTGGCGCTCACTTCGCAGCTCCAGAAGATCAGCCTCATCAATTATCTCTGAATAGGGGCTCGTAACCTTTGTCCAGTTGTTCGGTCTCCTGCGAAGAGTGGTCCTGATGACGTTTGAAGCCTATGAAGCGGTCGTCGACGAAAGTGGCTATGAGGCGCGCAGCCGCGAGCGGCAGGCGCTCAGCCTCGGCATCGATCGGCTCGAGCGGATCCAGAAGGGGCGTTTCAGCCTCGAGGACCAGGTCGAGAGCCTGCTCTATGTGCGGCGGCTGTGGACGATCTTCATCGAGGATCTCGCACACCCCGAGAACGGGCTGCCGGACAAGCTGCGCGCCGACATCATCTCGATCGGGCTGTGGGTGGTCAAGGAAGCCGACCGCCTCCGCGAGCAGAGGTCGAGCGACGTGGTGCAGCTCATCGAAATCAACCGCCTGATCCGAGACGCGCTTTAATGAAGATCTCCTTGCGCGCGGGCGAACGGATCTACATCAACGGCGCGGTGCTCCGCGTCGACCGCAAGGTCTCCGTCGAGCTCGTCAACGACGTGATGTTCCTGCTCGAAGGGCAGGTCATGCAGGCGCCCGACGCCACCACGGCGCTGCGACAGCTCTACTTCATCGTCCAGCTCATGCTGATGAACCCGACCGACGTCCGCGACGCCGCCGCGCTCTACGCGCAGCATTACGCGGCCCTGTGTGCCGTTTGCGAGAGCCGCGAGATGCTCGACGGGCTCGGCGCGATCCACGAGCTGGTGGGGGCGACCCGCTATTTCGAGGCGCTCAAGCGGATTCGGGCGCTGTTTCCGGTGGAGCAGGCCATCCTGGCTGGCGCCGCCAATGTTTCCCCAGTCGAAGCTGCCTGACAGCGGAGAGACAAGATGAACGTCAACAGCGCGACCGACACGACCGGCAAGTCGTCCAGCTCGAACGCGATCAACTCGCCGACGTCGAGCAACAGCGTGGACTACAACACGTTTCTCCAGCTCCTCATTGCCGAGATGAAGAATCAGGATCCGACGAATCCAATGGATACCTCGCAATATATGAGCCAGTTCGCCCAGCTCTCGACCGTCGAGCAGGCGATGCAGACGAATTCGAAGCTCGACGCGCTGCTGTCCTCGCAGTCCTTGTCGCAGGCCAACGGGTTGATCGGGAAGACGGTCAGCTTCACCGACTCGACCGGCGCCACCTTCAGCGGCAAGGTCGTCTCGGTCTCCATCAACAGCGACGGCTCCATCGCGACCCTTCAGGACGGCACGAAGGTCGCGGTCGGACCGGGGCTCACGATCAGCCAGTCATGAACGAGCGGGACGCCCTCGATATCGTCCAGGCGGCGATCTGGACCATCATCGTCGCCTCCGGGCCGGCAGTCGGTGCAGCCATGCTGGTCGGCACCGTCATCGCGCTGATCCAGGCGCTGACCCAGATCCAGGAGGTGACGCTGACCTTCGTTCCGAAGATCATCGTCATTCTCCTGGTCGTAGCCGTCTCCGGCTCCTTCATCGGCGCGCATCTGTCGACCTTCACCGAGATGGTCTATTCGCGGATCGAACGCGGCTTCTGATCCGGACGGCCCCGGCACCATCCCCGCGTAAGCTTTGCGCGGCAGATTGCGAACCGGACCCCTCTGCCGGTGACCCATGGCCGATACGTTAGCTGCTAGCCTGCCCAATCCGCGCCGCCTCGGAACGGATGCCTTCTTCGCCGGCGGCATCGTGACCATGCTCACGATCCTGTTCCTGCCGATTCCCCCGATCCTGATCGACCTCGGCCTCGCGTTCTCGATCGCGCTGTCGGCGCTGATCCTGATGGTCGCGCTGTGGATTCAGCGGCCGCTCGACTTCTCGGCCTTCCCGACCGTGCTGCTGATCGCGACGATCCTGCGCCTGGCGCTGAACATCGCGACGACGCGCCTGATCCTGTCGCGGGGTGGGGAGGGCGAACAGGCGGCAGGCCATGTCGTTGCCGGCTTCTCGAAGTTCGTCATGGGCGGCGACTTCGTCATCGGCCTCATCATCTTCGCGATCCTGGTGACGGTGAATTTCGTCGTGATCACCAAGGGCGCGACGCGTATCGCCGAGGTCGGCGCCCGCTTCACCTTGGACGCCATTCCCGGCAAGCAGATGGCGATCGACGCGGACCTGTCCGCCGGCTTGATCGACGACAAGGAGGCCCAGCGCCGGCGCCGCGAGCTCGAAGAGGAGAGCGCGTTCTTCGGCGCCATGGACGGCGCCTCGAAATTCGTCCGCGGCGACGCCATTGCCGCCCTCATCATTACCGCGATCAACATCTTCGGCGGCATCGTCATCGGCGTCACTCATCACGGATTGACTCTGTCCCGCGCCGCCGACGTCTACACCAAGCTTTCCGTCGGCGACGGTCTGGTGTCGCAGATGCCGGCGCTGATCGTCTCGCTGTCGGCGGGCCTCCTGGTCTCCAAGGGCGGTACCAGGGGCTCGGCGGAGCAGGCGGTGCTGCGGCAGCTCGGCGGCTATCCGCGCGCGGTGTCGGCGGCCGCGCTGATGATGTTCGTGCTCGCTCTGATGCCGGGGCTGCCGATGGCGCCGTTCGTGCTGCTCGGGGGCGTCATGGCCTTCGTCGGCTACTCGCTGCCGAAGCGCCAAGCCGCGCGGGAGCGCAAGGAGGCGGCCTCGAAGGCCGACGAGCGCGCCCAGGCCGAGGCCAAGGAATCCGTCAAGGAGCAGCTCAAGACCGCCGAGATCGAGCTCGCGCTCGGCGGCCACCTTTCGGTCCATCTGTTGGGCTCGCGCAACGAGCTTGCCCACCGCGTGGCCAAGATCCGCAAGAAATTCGCAAAGCAGTACGGCTTCGTCATTCCCGAGATCAAGCTCACCGACAATCTGTCGATCGATCCCAAGAGCTATCAGATCCGGATTCACGACACGCGCGTTGCCCATGGCGAGCTCAGGCTCGGCGAGGTGCTGGTACTGGTCGACAAGGACGGCAAGCCCGACGTGCCAGGCGACGAGGTGATCGAGCCTGCGTTCGGCATGAAGGCGCTGTGGGTGACGGAAGCCTTCACCGACGAAGTCAAGCGGCAGGGCTGCAAGCCGGTCGACAATCTGTCGGTGCTGCTCACGCATTTGAGCGAAGTGATCAGGGCGAACCTCGCCCAGCTGCTGTCCTACAAGGACATGCGTGCCCTGCTCGACCGGCTCGATCCCGAATACAAGCGCCTGGTCGAGGATCTCTGCCCGTCACAGATCTCCTATTCGGGCCTGCTGGCGATCCTGAAGATCCTGCTGGCCGAGCGCGTGTCGATCCGCAACCTCCATCTGATCCTCGAGGCGATCGCCGAGATCGCGCCGCATGTGCGGCGCTCCGAGCTGGTCGCAGAGCACGTGCGGACGCGGCTCGCCCAGCAGATCTGCGGCGATCTCTCCGACAATGGCGTGCTCAACGTGGTCCGTCTCGGCAACCGCTGGGACCTCGCCTTCCACCAGAGCCTGAAGCGCGATGCCAAGGGTGACGTCGTCGAGTTCGACGCCGACCCGCGCCTGATCGAGCAGTTCGCGACCGAAGCCAGCGCCGCGATCCGGAAATTCACCGAGAGCGGCACCAGCGTGGTGCTGGCCGTGACGCCGGAAGCGCGCCCCTATGTCCGGATGATCCTGGAGCGGGTGTTCCCGACATTGCCGATCCTGTCGCATGTCGAAGTCGCACGCAGCGCCGAGATCAGGGCACTCGGAGCCATATCGTGATCTCCGGTCTCGCCGACAGCGTGCTGGTGACGTTCATCGTGTTCTGCCGCATCGGTGCCTGCCTGATGCTGGTGCCCGGCTATTCCAGCGTCAACGTGCCGCCCCAGGTGCGCCTGTTCGTCGCCCTGGTCACGACGTTTGCGCTGACGCCGATCCTGATCGCCATCCTGAAGCCGCTCACGGACAACGCGGCGCCGCTGACGCTGGCGCTCCTGATCTGCTCCGAGCTCGTGGTCGGCAGCGTCATCGGGCTCGGCGGACGCGTGTTCTTCCTCGCCCTCCAGACCATGGCGACCATGATGGCGGGCGCGATCGGCCTGAGCAACATCCCGGGCACGCCGGTCGCCGACACCGATCCGGCACCGGCCCTGGTGCCGCTGATCATGGCGGCCGTCACCACTTTGTTCTTCATGACCGACCAGCACTGGCAGGTGCTGCGGGGGCTGATGAACTCCTACGACGTCTGGAAGCCCGGCAACAGGCTGGGAGGCGGCGTGGCGCTCGACCTGCTCGTCGGCCGCCTTTCGGAAGCGTTCGTGCTGACGCTGCGGATCTCGAGTCCCTTCATCGTCTATTCGGTCATCGTCAACCTGGCGGTCGGCCTGATCAACAAGCTGACGCCGGCCATTCCGGTCTATTTCATCTCGGTGCCCTTCGTGCTGTTCGGCGGCTTCCTGCTGCTCTACCTCACCAGCGACGAGCTGCTGACGCAGTTCATGCTGGGCGTGTCGTCGTGGCTGGCGGAGTGATGTCATGACGTCGCGCGCGGACAAGCTCGGCCGGATGGTCTCGCTGGTGAAGCTTCAGCTCCGGCTCTCCGAATGGCAGCTCGCACAATTGCGGCAGCAGGAGCGCAGCCTGCAAGAAGAGCAGGAATGGTTGGTCGGAGCCTTGAACGATGGAAAGCCGCCGGCGGGATCGTCGAACGAATCGATCGCCCGGCGGCTCAACAGGACGAGCGTCGGCGCCCGCGCGGTGCAGGCGCAGGCCGCGCAGCAGCTCGACCAGGTTCGCCGCGAGACCCGCCGCGTGAAACAGCTCGAGGAGGTCGCCAAGGCCGCGCTCGCCGACAAGCTCCGCGATGCCGAGAAGCGCTCGCTCGAGGACATGACGGGAACGAGCCTTACCGTGCGCGCGTGGACGCCACTGCCAGCCAACCGGAACAAGACATGATCGTGACAGCGACGCCCGACCTCGTCCTCGACGTCCTCGAAGCCGCCGACCCCGTGGCGCAGCGTGCCGCGACCGCGAAGCTCGATGCGCTGAAATCATCGGACGCCGATTTCGCCGCCACGATGGAGGCGGAAGTCGGCAAGGCCGAAGCGGCGACTGCCGACCAAGTCGCGGCGAAAGTCGCCGAAGCGCAGTCGGGGGCAGTGAACGGTGCACCGGTGCAGGTGATCAAGGCGCCGGCATCCGGCGAGGTTTATCGCAAGTTCGAAGCCTTCATCCTCCAGACCTTCGTCGAGACGATGTTGCCGAAGGACTCGGAGGAGGTCTTCGGCAAGGGCACGGCTGGCGGCGTCTGGAAGTCGATGCTTGCAGAGCAGCTCGGCAATCAGCTGGCAAAGGGCAAGGGCGTCGGCATCGCCCGGCAGCTCGCCGCCGCACATCCGGCCGGACCGGACGCTGCGGGGAAGGCCGGATCGTGATCGGCGAACGGGTGACAGAAGTTGAGAGGTGAATTTCCAATGCAGGCACAAGAAGGCGCGGTGGCCGTGGCGGCGATGGACCAGGCGGTCGCGGACACCGAGATGATGACGACGGGAGCCGCAGCAAGCGATGCGCTGCTGCCGGTGCTGCTGCCGATCGGGGGTGGCGAGGCGATGGTCGACGCCGCGGATGCGGTGAGATCGGACGAGATGCGTGGCCTGCTGGCCGCAATCCGCCGGCTAGCGAGTATCGTCGAGGAGGAGACGACCGCACTCGCGACGGGCCAGAAGATCGATTTCGACGACTTCAGCGCGCGGAAGAGCCGGAGCATGCTCGAGTTCGTCCGCCTGATGCGGGCGCGGATGCACCTCGGCGGCGAGGTCGAGATCACCGAGGAGATTCAGCGGCTGCGGGAGAAGCTCGAACGGAATCGTTCCATTCTGGAAATGCACTACGACGCGGTCCGCGAGGTCGCGAGCATCATCGTCAAGGCGGTCAAGGACGCCGAGTCGGACGGCACCTATACCGGTCGCACAGCGCAGGACGGAAAATGATCAGACTGGTGCTGGCCGGGCTCTGGGTATGCATCCTGACGGCGGGCACGAGCTATGCCGTCGCCTATTGGAAGGAGAAGGGCAGCCTGCTGCCGGCGAAGGACGAATATCTCGAAGGGCTGCAATATCACAAGACGCGGGCGCTGAGCGTGCCGATGGTCGAGAACGGCAATGTGCAGGGCTACATCGTCGCGCGCTTCGTCTACACCATGGAGGGGCGGACCATGCACCAGCTGAACGTTCCGCCGGAGCCGTTCGTCGTCGACGAGGCCTTCCGCAGGATCTATGCCGACGATCGTCTCGACTTCAGGAAGCTCGCCCGCTACGACCTCGCCGTCCTGACCACGGCCATCAAGCAACGCGTCAACGAACGGATGCAGGGTGACATCGTCCAGGACGTCCTGGTCGAGGACTTCAACTACGTCTCCAAGGAAGAATTCCAGCAGAAGCCGTAGGGGATGCTGTTCGGAATAGCGCGGCGCTTGCGCCGCCACGGCAAGCCCGCGTGCTGCCGTCTCTGCCGCTGAAAGCGCAACGGCCTCTGCTGCTCGCAGAGGCCGTTACCGGTTTGGTGGCGATGTCCTGCCGCGTCAGTTGCTGGCCGGGTATGCGGCCGGGGCGGCCTGCGCCCGGTTCAGGAGGATGCCGACGTCGTCGAGCTCCTGCACCGGCTCGTCGAGGGTTTCGCCCGCCGGGATGTTGAGGCGGTATCCGACGTAGCGCCGGGCCACGATCGCGTCGAAGCCGAGGCGGTCGCGGAGCTTCTTGCGCAGCTTGCTGACGTGGCTCTCGATCACGCTCTCGTCGAAGGTGGACTCGAAGATGCCGTAGACCGCGTTGAAGATCTGCGTCTTGGTGATCCACTTGCCGTGGTTGGCCACCATATATTCGAGAATGCGCAGTTCGCGGCGGGGCAGGGTGAGGGCGTGGCCCGCGATTTCGGGGTCACGGCCGTTGAAGAAGACCTGGATCCTGCTCTCGCAGGGTCTCGGCAGCTCGCCCACCCGGCGGCGCGCGATCGCGGCCGTTCGGGCGAGGATCTCGCGCAGGTGTATAGGCACGTGCACGACATCGTCCACGCCCGATTCGAACAGCTCCAGCGTGTTCTTGAGCATCCTCTGGCCGCTCATGGCGATGATGGGAGCCGATGAGCGCTTGCGCATCGCCCGCGGCAGGCTTCCGCGGGCATCGCAATCCCCGAGGAGAAAGGCGTCCACCGCCGCCAGATCGGATTCGCTCGCAGATTGCAACCAGTCCCAGAATTCTCCGGAGGAGAAGCCGATCGACGATACGCCTTCGCGAACGAGCCCTCCGACGTAGCTGTTCGCGACGCTCTCGCGATCATCAACGATAATATACATCAGTCTTTCGCCCCTGTTTCGCACTTGTTGCGGCCGGTTGGGTTGTTGTGATGCCCCGGCTCGGCAACGATGCTGTTTGACGACATTCCATCCCGCGAACCGTTGTTATGGTTTCGATATTCGCGGGCAGCCCTACGCGTTCAGTGCCTGCGTCTCGCGGGCCTGTTACTTCAACTCGATACTGAAACGCTTACTGCGTGAGGCTCGGCGGGCGTCTTACGGATCACCTCGCGGAGCAGATTGAGAAACGACCTAGAACAGTTGCGCCAAGTTGCTCATCGCGTCCGAACACTGCTGAACTGTGTCGATCTCCTCGCCAACTGGCGAGAATCACTTGAGTAGGACCGTAACAATTGCCGATTCCCGATCAAGCGTGCGTAAGAAAGCGATTGCTACGTGTGCTTGATGCTGTTGATTCGTTTCTGGTTGTTTCTTGATGTATCCAATCGTATCAGTTGATTTGAATCCTAAACTGGTTTTGCACCGTCGTGGTTGTATGGTTCCGCATCCCCGTACAATTACAGCCGTTTTGGGTGGTGCTCCGAGTCATGCAAATTGTGGGGTTTTCAACCCCGGATTGACACTGGAACCCGCTTTACCGCGTGCGACAATTCGACTCACGTCTGCGCCGCGACTCCAGCTTGGTGAAATCTTGGCGAGTATGTGTCTTTCGAGTCGCACTCTCGCCACGTGTATGACGCGATCGACTCATGCGACGTCTCATCGCGCATGATGAAAAGCTTTCGACACGCACGTTTCAGGCAAGCTTCGGCAAATAGCGTCACCGCTCGACAGACCGAACCGAACGGAGCATTTGCATATGTTGTCCGATGGACAAGCTCGTCCCAACGCGACCGCGGATGTTTTCGCGGCGGCGAAGCCGGCGCCGGAGGCGAGCGATACAATGGACAACGCGGCGCGAACGCCCAAGCCTGCCGCGAGCGCAAAGCGTGTATCGGCCGCGGCGAGCGACGAAGCTCTCGCAAAGGAGGCACTCGAGGGCTTGAAGCGCATTCGTGCCAAGGCACGGCTCGACAAGATGGCAATCCCGAAACCTGCGCCGGTCGCGATCAAGCCGGCCGTGATCGTGGCGAAGCCGCCGCCGCCTCGTCCGACATGGGTCGTGCCGCTCGCAACGCTGGCGGTCGCTGCCATGTTGGTGGTCTGCGCCTGCACCGGCGTGATCGCCTATCTCACCACCCAGCCGGCGCCGAACAACGTTGCGGCCAATGCGGAGATCAGGAATCTGCGCGAGACCGTCGCGCAGCTGCGCAAGCAGGTGTCGGGCGTGTCTGAAAATCTCGACGGCTTGCGCACCGCGGTCGATCAATCCAGCAAGGTCACGAACGATCGCTTCGGCAGGTTTGCGGAGAATCTGGACCGGATCGAGCGGGTGAGCTCGTCCTCGACGGCAAAGCTCGACAGGCTCGCTCAGGTGCAGGCCCAGGCTCCTGCGCCGGCGACGGTGCAAACGCAGCCGGTGTCGCCGCAAGGGCCGATGGTGGCCGCAGTCGCCGCGCCCGAATTCACGGGATCGGTGCCTGCACTCGAGCGGGCGTCGGCGCCGCGCAAGGCAATCAAGGGCTGGTCGGTCCGTCAGGCCTATGAGGGGATCGCGATCCTGCAAGGCCCGAACGGCGTCATCGAAGCCGTGCTGGGACAGCAGGTGCCCGGTCTTGGACGCATCGAAGAGATCAGGAACGATAACGGGCGCCTGGTGGTGGAAGCCGGCGGCGGCGTCATCTACTCGTCGCGCAAGGCAACGCCCTGATCGAGCGGCCTACTATTGGCGGTGATGTTCGAAGCTGGTGCACAGCAGATCGACCTCCGCCTCGGCAATCGGCGCGCGAAACAGGCGGCAGCTGAACTCGGCCGCCGTCTTGCTGTCGGTACCGGCGCGATCCTCCCGCAGGAAGATGCACCGCTTGCAGACGTCGGTGTGGTGCCGCTGCTCGGCGGAATCGGAGTGGTCAAGCACGTGCCGGAACGTGTCACGGAAGCGGATCTTGACCTCGTCACCGAGAACGGCAATCGCTTCGACGAGGACGTTGACGGGGTCGCGCACCAGAAACTTCTTGCCCTGCTGGGTCACGCTCAACGTCACCGACCGCTTGTCGGTGGCCGAGCGCTTCCGCTCGAGATAGCCGAGCCGCTCGAGCTCGCCGATGATGAACGAGGCGGTGCCGCGCGTGGTGCCGACGTAGCTCGCCAGCGCCGAGGGGGTTCGGGAAAACCGGTTGGCGCGGGAGAGGAAGCGCAGCGCCATCCATTCGCGGTCGCGCAAACCATGCTTGGTGCCTTCGAACCACAGGATGCGTGCGGCCTGCTCCAACAGTTCTATCGATTCGCGCGCCAAATTCATTTCAGTTCCAGGTCGGATAAACTTTATTCAATTGAGCCTTGGGTAGCGCAATCGGGCGGACGGGAATGGACCCGCTTGCGCTTCGTCGTCCGTTGCCGGCGAGCGTCGCGCGTCGCGGGAAGAAGCCTCTGCGTTTCCGAAGATGGAACTTCCGGCCGTGGAACTAGGGTGTCACAAAGAAAGACCGAGTAAATCGCGCGGCCCAGATCTTCCGAAAATTTCAATCAAATGACGGCGGTTCGCACGTGAATTGGTGATGACGCACGGTGCACGAACAACATGATGTTTCACTATCGTCGCCGGGATTGCAATTTGTTGCCGCAGAGCCTGTCGGGTGCGCGAATAGGAGCATTCTCTGCAGCGCCAGGAGGCCTGGCGGCAGGGAAAGAACCGCTTCTTTCGGTTAATGGATGCTGCGATGCAGTGCAGCTAGACGGTTAAGTCCGGCACACGATCGGGCTCCGGCGGCCGGCGGACCGGTGCTCGCCAACGAAGGGGTGAGGCGGTGAGCCGTGTCCTCGCAGGCTGGTGAGTTGCCTTTGTCCCGCAATTATTGGCGAATGCGGCGCCCGAGGGGCATCAGCATGGGAATCAGGAATGGGAAGATCGATGAGCTTTGAAACCACCATCACATCCGACGTCATTGGACTGACGAAAGTCGCCCCGCTCTCGCGCCGCGGATTCATGAGCGCCACCGCAGCCGTCGCCGCTGGCTACACGCTCGCGGCCGGTCCGGTCCGGGCCGATATCGTCACGACGGATACCAGCGGCCTCCAGGCCGGTGATGCCAAGATCAAGGTCGGCTCCGAGGAAATGCCCGCCTATTTCGCCCGCCCGGCCGGCAATACCAAGGCGCCGGTGATCATCGTGGCGATGGAGATCTTCGGCCTGCACGAATACATCAGGGACGTGACGCGGCGCCTCGCCAAGCTCGGCGCATTCGCGGTCGCGCCCGACTATTATTTCCGCAAGGGCGTCGACCTGACCAAGGTCGCGGACGTCAAGGAGCTGCTGCCGGTGGTGAATGCGAAGCCGGACACGGAGCTATTGTCGGATCTGGATGCTGTGGTCGCCTGGGCAGGATCGCAAGGCGGTGACGCAACGCGGCTCGGCACCATCGGCTTCTGCCGGGGCGGCCGCACGGTCTGGGAATATGCCGCCCACAGCGGTGTGCTCAAGGCGGGCGTTGCCTTCTATGGGACCCTGGTCGATCCCGCCAACCCGTTGTGGCCGAGGAGCCCGCTGCAGCTCGCGCCCGAGATGAAGGCGCCGGTGCTCGGCCTCTATGGCGGCGCCGATACCGGCATTCCCGTCGCCCAGGTCGAGCAGATGAAGGCAGCGCTTGAGCAGAGCAAGAAGCCGGCCGACTTCAAGATCTACCCCGATGCGCCGCACGGCTTCCATGCCGATTATCGCGGCAGCTATCGCAGGGACGCCGCGGAGGATGCCTGGAAGCAGGCAGAGGCCTGGTTCAAGAAATACGGCGTGTTGAGCTGACGCTCAATCAAGAGGGCGGCCAGAGCGGCCGCCCTTTCTCTTCAGGGCGTGACGATCTCACTTCGTCATCGCCCCGTAGACGATGTCCTGGACCTGCTCGCGATAATATTTCCTGAGCTCACCGGGCGCCGCCGTCCCTACCACGACGACGAGACGTTCCTTGGGATCGCAGAAGAACTGCGTCCCGTAAGCTCCGTTCCAGGTGAATTCGCCGGGATTGCCGGGGACCGACGATAATCCTTCGGCCGTCCGGACCGCGACCGAAAGGCCGAAGCCGAAGCCACCGCGATGCGGCTCGACATTGGCGACGTTGTTCTTGATCTCGGGGCCGAGATGGTTCGTCGTCATGTGACGGACCGTCTTCGGACCGAGGATGCGCTGACCGTCGAGCTCGCCGCCGTTGAGCAGCATCTGTCCGAAGCGGATGTAGTCGCCGACCGTTGCGAACGAGCAGGCGCCGCCGCACTCGAACTTGGTCGGGGTGTCCAGGAGCTTGATGGCCTGCGGCTTGCCCGTCAGCGGATCGTTCGCGAAGGGGCGGGCGAGGCGCGGGCGCTGCGCGTCGGTCGGATGGAAGGTCGCATCCTTCATGCCGAGCGGCTGCCAGACATTGGCGGCGAGATAGTCGCTGAGCTTCTGCTCGCTGACCTTCTCGACGACGGCGCCGAGCACGTCGATCGAAAAGCCGTATTCGAACTCGGTCGAGGGCTGGTGCGCCAGCGGCAGCTTGGTGAGGCGATCGATGAAGGCCTGGGTGTCGCCTTCGATCGCCGGCGCTGTGCCATCGGGATACTGCCGCGCCACCGGGCTCGACGAGTCCGGACGGCCGCCATACATCAACCCCGACGTATGCCGGTAGAGATCGTGGATGAAGATCGGCGAGGCCTGCGGCTCGAGCTTGAGCGAACCGTCGGCCTGGAGAACGGCGACCTTCATGTCGGCGAAGCCCGGGTAGTAATCGGACAGCTTGGCCTGGAGCGGCAGCCGTCCCTGCTCCATCAGCGTCAGGCCGGCGACCGCTGCCATCGGCTTGGTCATCGAAGCCAGCGCGAAGATCGCATCGATCGGCATCGGCGTGCCCTTGGCCGGGTCGAGCTGGCCATAGGCCTTGTAATGGACGAGCTTGCCGTCACGGGCGATGGCGACCACTGCGCCGGGCACGCGCTTGGCCGCGATCTCGCGCGCGAAGAAATCATCGAGGCGTGCAAGGCCCTGTTTCGAAAATCCGACATCGTCGGGATTGGCTTCGGGCAGCGGCGCGGCGCGCGCGGCGCTGAGCGTGACGACGGCAATCGTCGCCGCGATCATGGCGATCGTCTTGTTCATGCATCCTCCCAAGGGGCGAGCTCGTTGTGTGGTGGCTCGCTCGACGCCTAGATCATGACCGCGCAGGCACGGAGTCAAGCGCGGGTAAGGCATGTCTGGCAGGCATCGGAGCGTAGGAACCCTATCGTCCTTCGCCCGCGCGCCAGAGCGAGTCGAGGCCGTGCCGATAGGTGGGATGGACAAGCGTGACGCCGAGCTCGCGCTTCAATTTCGCATTGGAGACCCGCGCGCTGCTGGCATAGAAGCTGCGGGCCATCGCCGACATCTCGGCGGTGGCGAACGCTTCTTCCGGCGGCGGCGCCACGCCGATCAATTGCGCGGCATAGGCGATCACGTCCTGCGGCGGCGCGGGCTCGTCGTCGCAGATGTTCCAGGTGCCGCCGCGCCCGTGCTGGATGGCGGCCATGAGGGTGCCCGCGATGTCGTGGACGTGGATGCGGTTGAAGACCTGTCCCGGCTTGATGATGCGCCTCGCCGTTCCCGCGCGCAGCATCGTAAGCGCGTTGCGGCCGGGACCGTAGATGCCGGCAAGCCGCAGGATCGCCGCATCGCCGCCCGTCGCATCCGTCCAGGCCTGCTCTGCCGCGATCCGCATCCGTGTGCGGTCGAGGACGGCCTGCGGCGGCGTGCTCTCGTCGACCCAGCTGCCCGCGTGATCGCCATACACGCCGATAGTCGAGAGATAGACGACCTTGCAGCGGTTTCCCTTGAGCACGCCGCCGAACGCCGCGATCGCGGGATCGCCGGTGCTGCCGGGCGGGATCGACACCAGGAGGACGTCGGCGTCGCGAACCCGTTCAACCGTCTCGGGCGACGGATCGCTACCGGAAAACGGATGCACCTCGATGCCGGCGAGATCGTTCCGCTGCGCGGGATCGCGCACGGTGCCGGCGACATGCGAGAAGCTGTCGCCGTGCTTGCGGACGAAGTGCCGGGCACTGTAGCCGAGGCCGAGAATGAAGAGCCGCATGCGCCTCCTGTGCAGGTCGAAAGTTCCCGTTCGCGCCGTCATGCGCAGTTCGCTCATAAGAGATTTTTGGGTCCGACAAAAGATATTGCGATTTGTCTCCCCCACAGGCTCGGTCGATGCTCGCTTCTCGCAGCATCGGAAGGGAGGGATCGATCATGCAGGCCGAAGCGTTGGTTCAGTCGCCAGCAGGCGCCGCCGAATTGATCCGCCGCGCGGCCGCGCTGATCTTCGACGTTGACGGCACCCTGGCCGAAACCGAGGAGCTGCATCGGCAGGCCTTCAACCTTGCCTTTGCCCGCTATGGTCTCGACTGGCAGTGGGAGCGCGAGGTCTACAAGGACCTGCTGCGGGTGACGGGCGGCAAGGAACGCATGCGCGCCTACCACAAGAGGCTCAAGACCGCTGCGCCGTTGTCGGATATGGACATCGCAGAGCTTCACCGCATCAAGACCGCGCACTATGCCGAGCTGGTCGAGACTGGTCGTTGCCCCTTGCGGCCGGGCGTGACGGATCTGCTCACGACCGCGAAGGCGAGGGGCCAGAGGCTTGCGATCGCGACCACCACCTCGCACGGCAATATCGATGCGCTGCTGTCGCAGGCGCTGGGCAAACGCTGGGCTGCGGATTTCGACGCGATCGTCGCCGGCGATGACGTCAGGCACAAGAAGCCGGCGCCGGACGTCTATTGCGAGATCCTGGCGCGGCTGAAGCTCGAGGCATCCGATTGCGTTGCGATCGAGGATTCCGCCAACGGTCTGGTCGCGGCCTCGCGTGCCGGCATCCCGGTTCTGATCACCCGCAGCATGTTCTTTGGCGACAATGACTTCACCGGGGCGCATGTCGTGCTGGACGATCTGTCGGAACTTTCGGACCGTCCAACAAAAAACTGAAAAACAACCCCATGCACAGTAGATCACGCTCGCGTGATCGCCGTGCTCAGTGGACGCGATGACTGGCCCTATCGTCCTCAGCCTGCTCGACAATCTGCGCGATCGGGCTGGACTGATGGTGCACCAGGCGCCAGTCGTTGCCGACGCGGCGAAAATGGTTGGCGGCAGCCAACGCAGTGCCATCCACGATCTCGATGCAGAGCACGCGGGCGCTGTCGCCGTCGATGATGGCCTGCGGCTCGGCGCAGACGATCTGCGGCCGCTGCGGGTTTTGCAGGATGTCGCGCCAGCTTCCGATCACGGTGGCGCGTCCGATGATCGCCGGCCAGCCGGGATGGATGCAGGAGATGCCGTCGTCGTCCGCCCACATCCGTTCCATGCCGGCGAAGTCGCCCGTTGAAAAAGCGGCGTAGAAGGCCGCGTTGGCGGCGATGACCTTGGTGTCGTTTCCCATCGCTCTCGGGTGGGGCAACGACGGGCAAAAATCAAGCGCGACTTCCGTCGATTTTGGCCGCAGTGCAGCATTCAAGATGCTGCCGGCGTCGTGGTCACGCCGAAACGTGCGTCGCCACGGCCCGCCGTGCGCCGTCGGCATAGAGGCGGCCGAGCGCCACGGTGATGGCCTCGCGCAGGCGCGGCTCGGCGCCGAGCGGCCCGAACACCTTCGCCACCCCCAGCAGTGCGGGGGCCAGGCGCTCGGCAACGGGCCCCGCCTCGCGCGCCAGCGCGGCGAACTCCCCGGCGAGCGGATCGCGCACGTCGATGGCGCGGCCCTGCTCATCGACGCCGCTGACATAGCGCATCCAGCCGGCGACCGCGAGCGCATGCGTTGCGATCGGCAGGCCCCTGGCAAGGCGATCCTGCATCGCGCCGAGCAACCGCTGCGGCAGCTTTTGCGAGCCATCCATGGCAATCTGCCAGGTGCGGTGATGCAGCGCCGGATTGGCGAAGCGCTTGAGCAGCGAGGCGCGATAGGCGCCAAGGTCGGTGCCCACGGGCATCGTCAGCGTCACCGCGGCCTCTTCCATCACCCGTGCGGCGAGGCGTGCGAAGTGAGGATCCTGCATGGTGTCGGCGATGGTCTCGTAGCCGGAGAGATAGCCGAGATAGGCGAGCGCGGAATGGCTGGCGTTGAGCAGCCGCAGCTTCATCAGTTCGAACGGCTTGACGTCGCCGACGAGCTCGACCCCCGCTGCGGCAAGGTCCGGCCGGCCCGCGGTGAAGCGGTCCTCGACCACCCATTGCGTGAACGGCTCGGTCATGACGGGCCAGGCGTCGCGCATGCCTAGCGCGGATGCGACCGCATCGCGATCGGCATCCGTGGTTTCCGGCACGATGCGGTCGACCATGGTCGAGGGGAAAGCGACCGTCTCGGCGATCCACTTGCCGAGATCTTTCGAGCGCAGCGCGGCGAACTGCGTCACGATCCGCTGCACGGTGTGGCCGTTGGCGGCGAGGTTGTCGCAGCACAGCACGGTGAAGGGCGAAAGACCCTGCGCCCGCCGCCGTGCCAGCGCGGCGACGATGAAGCCCGGCGCCGAGCGCGGCGCGTCGAAATTGTTCAGATCATGCACGATGTCGGGATGCCGCTCGTCGAGATCGCCGGTCTGCGGCGTGTGGCAATAGCCCTTCTCGGTGACGGTGAGCGAAACGATGCGGGTGGAAGGATCGGTCATCCGTTCGACCAGGGCTGCCGGCTTCTCGCGCGCGACGACACTGTCGAGCAGTGCGCCGATGACCCGGTGCTCGGTACCTTCGGCGGCACGCACGGCGACTGTGTAGAGGTGGTCCTGCGGGGCGAGCGCGTCGCGCGTATCCGGGCTGCGCAGGCTGGCGCCGACGATGCCCCAGGACGTCGCTCCTGCAGCAAGGCAATCGTCGATGACAACCGCTTGGTGCGCGCGATGAAATGCCCCCAGGCCGAGATGCACGATGCCAGGCGTGAGGCGCGATCGGTCATAGGCCGGACGGCGGATGGCAGGTGCCAACCGGTCGAGATTGGCGCGACCAAGGCGCATCGAGCTCTGGCGCATGGACGTCTCCCCTTTGCTTTGCCGCTGCTTGACACGGCGCCCGTATCAGGTCAATGCTCTGGTCAATTGGTAAGACCAATTTTCCAAAATTGGCGGGCCGCGGGCGCCGGGAGGCGGCGCGAGACCCTTTCGGGAGGACCAGCGTGCCGCTGGAAGCTGTGGAGGCGAGACGGCTCTATCGCCAGGTCGCCGATCAATTGCGAAGCCTGATCGACAGCGGCGAGTACGCGGTCGGCAGCCGCTTGCCGACCGAGCGCGAGCTCGCCGAACAGCTCAAGGTGTCGAGGCCCACCGTGCGCGAAGCCCTGATCGCGCTCGAGGTCGAGGGCCGCGTCCGCATCCGCGTCGGTTCCGGCATCTATGTGACCGAGCCCGCCGACGCCGTGCCGGCGCCATCAGCGATCATCGAAGGCCCGTTCGAGCTGCTGCGTGCCCGCGAATTCCTCGAAAGCGCCATCGCAGAGCAAGCCGCGCGCGTGGCGACCAAAGACGACATCGACCGCATCGACGCCGCGCTCGTCGCGATGGAGAATGTCGACCATCCTGGCGAAGCCTCGATGGTTCATGACCGCGCCTTCCATATCGCCATTGCGGGATGTCTCGGCAACGCCGTGCTGGTGCGGGTTGTCGGCGAGTTGTTCGACCAGCGCCTCAATCCATATTTCGCGCAGCTAGCGCATTATTTCGAGAACCCCACCACGTGGCGAACCGCGCTCGACGAGCACCGGGCCGTGCGCGACGCGATCGCTGCGCGCCGGCCGCTGACGGCCTATGACGCCATGCGCGATCACCTCGCGCATTCGCAGGAGCGCTTTGCACAGAATTTTGGTGCCGAGACATCAGCAGAAGCAGCGGCTGCACGGAAGCAGGCGGCGCCGTCCGCGGTTCAGCCGGCGAAATCAAAACGACCGCCGAAGAAACAGGCCAAGAGCGGCAGCTCGCGGCGGCGGTGAGATTGGGCGGCTCGCATCCATGCCGGGGCGAGCCAACAAGAAGCAGACTTGAACGATGGAGGAAAAGTCGATGTTGAAGAAGATGACGATTGCAGCAGTGATTTCCGCCGCCACGCTGTTGGCGGCGACCAGCCCGAGCCTGGCGCAGACCAAGCTCAAATGGGCCCACGTCTACGAGACCTCGGAGCCGTTCCACACGGCGTCGGTCTGGGCCGCCCAGGAGATCGCCAAGCGCACCAACGGGCGCTACCAGATCGAGGTCTATCCCGCCTCGCAGCTCGGCAAGGAAGCCGACATCAACCAGGGCCTGTCGCTCGGCTCGGTCGACATCATCATCTCCGGCTCCAGCTTCGCCGCCAAGAGTTTTGCGCCGATCGGCGTGACCTATTATCCCTACACCTTCCGCGATGCCGATCACCTGCTCGCCTACACCAAGAGCGACATCTTCAAGGAGCTCGCCAAGGGCTATGAGGACAAGAGCGGCCACCACATCGTCGCGGTGACCTATTACGGCGTGCGCCAGACGTCGTCGAACAAGCCGATCAAGACCTGCGCCGACATGAAGGGTCTGAAGATGCGCGTGCCCGATGTGCCCGCCTATCTCGCCATGCCGCGCGCCTGCGGCGCCAACACCGCGCCGATCGCGTTCGCCGAAGTCTATCTCGCGCTCCAGAACGGCACCGTCGAGGCGCAGGAGAATCCGCTGACCACCATCGAGGCCAAGAAGTTCTACGAGGTGCAGAAGCACATCGTGCTGACCGGCCACATCGTCGACCACCTCAATACCGTGATCGCCGGCGCGCTGTGGAAGAAGCTCTCCGACGAGGACAAGAAGATCTTCACCGACGTGGCGCAGGAGGCGGCAGCCAAGGCCACGGGTGAGATCAAGCAAAACGAAACCAAGCTGGTCGCCTTCTTCAAGGACAAGGGCCTGACCGTGACCGAAGTCGACAAAAACGAGTTCCGCGACACCGTGCTGAAGAACGTCGCGTTCGAGACCTTCGGTTACCGCAAGGCGGATTGGGAGAAGATCCAGGGCGGTGAAATAAGCCAGACCCTCATGGTGAGGAGCGCGAAGCGCGCTCCGGACGATGCTTCGCATCGCCGGGCGAACCATGAAGGCCCCGGTGCCACCTAGGTGTCGCCTGGGGCCATCCTTCGAGACGCTTGCTTCGCAAGCTCCTCAGGATGAGGAGCGGAGCGAGGTTACGCAGCAGAACTCGTTCGAGGTTCCGGGTTCGACGCTGACGCGTCGCCCCGGAACGACGTGAGAGAGGTTTGAGAGGTACCCATGTCCACCGCCGAAATCCACCGGCAGATCACCGCGGACGAGATCGCCCATACCTTCGAGGAGGAGGCGACGCCGAAGGTCGATCTCGGCGTCTACGCGTTCGAGGACTGGGTCGCGCTGGCGATCTTCTGGGTGATGGCGCTTGCCGTCTTCCTGCAATTCTTCACCCGCTACGTCCTCAACGACAGCTATGCCTGGACCGAGGAGATCGCGACCTATTGCCTGATCGGCGTGGTCTTCATCGGCTCGTCGATGTGCGTGCGGCTGTCGCGGCACATCCAGGTCGACCTCGTCTATCGCTACCTGCCGCATGCCGTAGGGCGCGTGCTGTCGACGGCGATCGACCTGATCCGGATCGCCTTCTTCGGCTACGCCATCAAGCTGGTCTGGGTCTACATCAAGATCATCGGCGACGAGCAGATGACCACGATCAATCTTCCCAAGGACTACGTCTATTACGCCGTGCTGCTCGGCTTCGTGCTGATGTTCGCACGCTCCGTGCAGGTGGCACTCCAGAACTGGCGGCAGGGCTACTCGGTCCTCGAACGTCCCGGTGCCTACGACGGATCGGAAGGATAAGACCATGCTGCTGTTGCTCGGAGGCTTTCTCCTTCTGATGCTGCTCGGCGTTCCCGTGGCGATCGCCATGGCCGCGTCGTCGCTGCTCTACATCCTGGTCAGTGGCGTGACGCCCGACGTCACGCTGGCGCAGCGCATGATCGCCGGCGTGGAGAGTTTTCCTTTGCTCGCCGTGCCGTTCTTCATCCTGGCCGGCAATCTCATGAACATCGCGGGCGTGACCGGGCGCATCTACAAATTCGCCGTCGCGCTGGTCGGGTGGATGCGCGGCGGCCTCGGCCACGTCAACATCATCGGCTCGGTGATCTTCTCCGGCATGTCCGGCACCGCGATCGCGGATGCTGCCGGCCTCGGCACCATCGAGATCAAGGCGATGAAGGACCACGGCTACTCCACCGAGTTCTCGGTCGGCGTCACCGCGGCCTCGGCGACGCTCGGGCCGATCATTCCGCCGTCACTGCCCTTCGTGATCTACGGCATGATGGCGAACGTCTCGATCGGCGCGCTGTTCCTCGGCGGCGTCATCCCCGGCATCGTCATGACGCTGCTGATGATGGCGACCGTCACCTATTTCGCGCACAAGAACAAATGGGGCAGTGATACGCCGTTCTCCTGGCCGCAGCTCGGTTCGGCCGGCCTCGAGATCGCCATCGTACTCGCTTTCCCGCTCGCAATCTGGCTGATGGTCGTTGCCGGCATGTCGGTGAACATGGCGGTCGTCATCGGCCTCGGCACGCTGCTCCTGATCGACTGGTATTTCGACTTCTCCGCGGTGATGGCGCTGATGGCGCCCGTGATCCTGATCGGCGGCATGACGCTCGGCTGGTTCACGCCGACGGAAGCCGCGGTCGCGGCCGTGATCTGGTCGCTGTTCCTCGGCCTCATCCGCTACCGCACCATGACGCTGAAGACCGTCGCCAAGGCGACCTTCGACACCATCGAGACCACGGCTTCGGTGCTGTTCATCGTCACCGCCGCCTCGATCTTCGCCTGGCTGCTGACGGTGTCGCAGGCGGCGCAGATGCTCTCGGACTGGATGCTCAGCATCACCCACAACAAATGGGTGTTCCTGGCGCTCGCCAATGTGCTGATCCTGTTCGTCGGATGCTTCATCGACACCACGGCGGCGATCACCATCCTGGTGCCGATCCTGCTGCCGATCGTGCTCAAGCTCGGCATCGACCCGATCCATTTCGGCCTGATCATGACGCTGAACCTGATGATCGGTCTGTTGCATCCGCCGCTCGGCATGGTGCTGTTCGTGCTCGCCCGCGTCGCAAAGCTCTCGGTCGAGCGCACGACGGTGGCGATCCTGCCCTGGCTGGTGCCGCTGCTGCTCGCGCTGATCGCGATCACCTATATTCCCGACCTGACCCTCTGGCTGCCTAAATACATGGGACTTTCCAAATGACCTCGACCGCTCTCGCCGCGACCCTGTTCGGCCCCGAAGACCTGCGCATGATCGAGCATCCGCTCGACAAGCTTAGCCAGGGCATGGTGCGCATCCGCTTCGGTGCCGGCGGCATCTGCGGCTCGGACATGCACTATTTCCGCCATGCCCGCACCGGCGACTTCGTGGTGAAGTCGCCGCTGGTGCTGGGACATGAGATCTCGGGCGAGGTCGTGGAGATCTCCGGTACCGCCGCCAATCTGAAGGTCGGCGACCGCGTTGCCGTCAATCCGTCACGCTGGTGCGGCCATTGCGTCGCCTGTCGCGAGGGCCGGCCGAACCTGTGCGAGAACATCTATTTCATGGGCTCGGCCTCAAAGACGCCGCACATGCAGGGCGGCTTCGCCAATTATTTCGACGCGATCCCCGCGCAGTGCGTGAAGATCCCGGATCACGTGTCCTACCAGGCCGCGGCGCTGGCCGAGCCGCTCGCGGTCTGCCTGCACGCGGTCGCGCGCGCCGGCAAGATCGAGGGCAAGCGCGGCATCATCTTCGGCGCCGGCCCGATCGGGCTTTTGACCATGCTCGCCGCGCACCGCGCCGGCATGGCTGACATCACGGTCGCCGACATCGCGCCGGCGCCGCTGGCCTTTGCGACCAAGCTCGGCGCCTCCCACGTCGAGAACGTGTCGGGCGGTGAAGAGGGCCTGAAGGCACAGGCTGCCGCGCGTCCTTACGACGTCGCCTTCGAGGTCTCGGGCACGGCTGCGGGCCTTGCCAGCGCGATTCAGATCGTCAGGCGCGGCGGCGTCGTGGTGCAGATCGGCAATCTGCCGGGAGGCCAGATCCCGACACCGTCGAATGCCGTGATGGCCAAGGAGATCGACCTGCGCGGCTCGTTCCGCTTCGGCTTCGAGTTCATGAATGCGGTGGAACTGATCGGCAACGGCAGCGTCGATGTGCTGTCGCTGGTCACCGCCGAGCGGCCGCTCTCGACCGCGCCCGATGCGCTGCGGCTGGCGCTCGACCGCTCGCAGAGCGTCAAGGTCGTGCTGACCGCGAACTGATGGGAGGCAGCCTATGATGCTGGAGGGATGGCGCTGGTACGGGCCCGATGATCCGGTCTCGCTCGACGACGTCAGGCAGGCCGGCGCGAGCGATATCGTCTCGGCGCTGCACCAGGTGCCGATCGGCGAGGCCTGGACGCGCAAGGCGGTCGAGGAGCGCAAGAACTTCATCGAGAACGGCCAGCCCGGCCGTTCTCAATTGACTTGGTCGGTGGTGGAATCGATTCCGATCCCCGACGACGTCAAGCGCCTTGGCGGAAAAGCGACGAAGTCGATCGAGGCCTGGATCGCGAGCCTGGAGGCGGTGGCGGCCAGCGGCATCAAGATCATCTGCTACAATTTCATGCCCGTGGTGGACTGGTGCCGCACCGATCTGGAATGGGAGCTGCCGAACGGCGCCCGTGCCATGCGCTTCGACCAGGACCGCTTTGCCGCGTTCGAGCTGCACATCCTGAAGCGCCCGGCCGCCGTACAGGAATATACGCCGGAACAACAGGCGCGCGCGAAGAAACTGTTCGAGCAGATGAGCCAGGCGGATATCGACTATCTCGTCATGGTCATCGCCAGCGCGCTGCCGGGCTCGACCACCGAGCCGATGACCATCCCGCAATTCCGCGATCGGCTGGACACCTACCGCGACATCACGCCTGAGATCCTGCGGCAGCACCTTGCGGAATTCCTTGCGCGCGTGACGCCGGTGGCCGAGCAGCTCGGCGTGTCGCTGACGCTGCACCCGGACGATCCGCCGCGACCGCTGTTCGGCCTGCCGCGCATTGCTTCCAGCGCCGACGACTATCAGGCGCTGTTCGACGCCGTGCCATCCAAGGCGAACGGCATCTGTTTCTGCACCGGCTCGCTCGGCGTGCGCGCGGAGAACAATTTGCCAGAAATGGCCGAGCGCTTCGGCCCACGCGTCGCGTTCGCCCATCTGCGCGCGACCAAGCGCGAGGCGGACGGGTTGTCGTTCTACGAGTCCGACCATCTCGACGGCGACGTCGACATGATCGCGGTGCTCAAGGCGCTGTTGAAGGAGAACGCACGGCGCGCACCCGACAATCAAATCGTGTTCCGGCCCGATCACGGCCACCGCATGCTCGACGATCTCGCCGCCACCAAGCGCACCAATCCCGGCTACACCGCCATCGGCCGCCTGCGCGGCCTCGCCGAACTACGTGGTGCGATCAGGGCGATCGAGCATCGGTAGGGGCGGAATTCGAGCGCAGCTCTATCCACATCGTCATTGCGAGCGCAGCGAAGCAATCCAGAATCCCTCCGCGGAAAGACTCTGGATTGCTTCGCTGCGCTCGCAATGACGTCGGAGAGAGCGGGGCTTCACCGCGACGCCACCTGCTCAATAACACGCCGCCATGGCGCCGAGCTTCGGATAGAGCCGGTCGATCGCGGCGATCTCGCTTTTCATCTGCGCGATGATCCAGTCGCGGATCTCGGCGGCGATGGGCCGCATGATCCGGTTGCGCGGTGGCAGGAATTCGCAGATGCGGCGCGTGGTGGTCAGCGTGTCGGAGGCCGGCACCAGCGCGCCGGTGAGCAGCCAGTGCGAGGCGACCGTCAGCCAGCCGAGCGCGATGCCCTGGCCGAGCAGCGCGGCCTGCACCACGACTGCATAGTCGGTGAAGCTCAGCGCCTTGGCCGCGCCGCGGCGCCCGGTGAGGAGCGAAGCGTAATCCGCGGCCCAGTCGCCCGGCGTCTCGGCGAGGCGGATGATGGTGTTGCCCTCGGCGGGATCAGTCTCGCCGAGATAGCCGGGGCTGCACATCGGCAGCATCACTTCCTTCATCACCAGCGTGCCGCCGGATGACGGCTCGTCGCGGTCACGGAAGCGCATGCCGAGATCGACATTCTCCACCGGCCCGCGCAGCGCGCCGGAGATCAGCTGGAAGCGCAGATCCACTTGCGGAAACTGCTTCTGCAGCTTGTCGATGCGCGGCATCAGCCAGTGCGTGGTGAAGGCGGAGGAGACCGACAGCGTCACCGTCTCGGTGCCCTTGCGGCGCCGCTCGATCTCGACGAGCCCGCTCTCGATGCTGCGAAAGCCTTCGAGCACGCGGCGATAGAGCAACTCGCCTTCCTCGGTGAGCACCGCGCGGCCCGCCTTGCGATCGAACAGGCGGACGCCGAGATGCTCCTCGAACTGGCCGAGCATCCGGCTCACCGCCGGCTGCGTCACGTTCAATTCGGCCGCCGCCGCGGTGAAACTGCCGTTGCGCGCCGCCGCGTCGAACACGAACAGGGCGTTACTGGACGGCAGCATGCGGCGGAGCTCTGGCATAACGTCATGTTATGAGCGCGGTGAGAATTTGGCAATTGCCGAGTTTTGGCAAGTCTGGTGTCATGAGCATGACAGCCTAAACACAGGGGCTTCGGGAGAAGATTTGGTGCAGCGCACGCTTCGGCCGTGAGTGCTCCAAAGCCCTGTCTATAAAGCAGCCTTATGGCGCGCAGTGAGGCACGCCAGCGCAGGGACATCGCGAGGTCGATCATTGGACAAGCGAGCGGAAAGCGTCGAGATCAGGTCCGCCAGCAAGGCCTATGGCGCCGTTCGCGCCCTCGACGACGTTTCGCTCAATGTCAGCGCCGGTGAATTCGTCTCGCTGCTCGGCCCCTCCGGCTCCGGCAAGACCACGCTGCTCGGCATTTTGGGCGGCTTTATCCTGCCGACCTCAGGCACGATTCTGTTCGGGGGCCGTGACGTCACCTATATGCCGCCGCACAAGCGCGACATCGGCGTGGTGTTCCAGAACTATGCGCTGTTTCCGCATATGAGCGTCGGCGAGAACGTCGCCTTTCCCTTGCGCGCGCGACGCCTGCCGAAATCCGTCTGGCCGGACAAGGTGCGCGCAGCGCTCAGCATGGTCGGCCTTGCCGGCTATGAAGAGCGCGGCATCGCGCAGCTCTCCGGCGGTCAGCGTCAGCGCGTGGCCCTCGCACGCGCCATGATCTTCGAGCCGCGCCTGATCCTGATGGATGAGCCGCTCTCGGCGCTCGACAAGCAGCTGCGCGAATCCATGCAGATCGAGCTGCGCGCGTTGCACAAGCGCATCCAGGCGACCATCATCTACGTCACCCATGACCAGCGCGAGGCGCTGACCATGAGCGACCGCGTCGCCGTCATGAAGGACGGCCGGTTGGTTCAGATCGACGCGCCGGCGCGGCTGCACGATCATCCCGCCGATTCCTTCGTCGCCAGCTTTATCGGCGAAGCCACGATGCTGCCGGTCCGCCGCGTCGATGCTTCCAGCGTCGCGCTCGGCAACGCCTTGCTGCGCAGCGCGCGCGCCATTCCCGATGGCGATGCCCTGATGCTGGCCGTGCACAGCGAGAAGCTGCTGATCGACGACGGCGCGCAGGATGAGGAATGCAACCGGCTGACCGGAACGGTCACCGACATCGTCTATCAGGGCGAGAGCTTGCGCATTTTCCTCGCGCTCGCCGACGGCATCGCGCTCAGCCTGCGCCAGCCGAGCTATCACCAGGCCTATCACCGCATTCCGCCCCTCGGCGGCAATCTCACCGTCACGCTCCACCCCGAGGACACGATCGTCGTGCCCCGGGCAACCTGAGAGAACAAGACCATGTCGACCCAAGCCGCGTTCAGCAATTTCAAGGTTCTCACCTTCGATGTCGTCGGCACCTTGATTGATTTCGAAACCGGCGTGCTCGAAGCCGTGCGCAAGATCGGAGGCAGGAAGGCAGCCGAGCTCAGCGACGAGCAGATTTTCGAGCCCTACAAGCGGGGCCGCGACAAGCACTACGAGCGCTCCAGCGAAGTGATGTTCCACGTCTATCGCCATCTTGCCACCGAGCTAGGTTTGCCCTCTGACGACGCATCCTGCGACGTGTTCCAGCTTTCGGTGCTGCGCTGGAGGCCGTTCCCGGATTCGGTGGAAGCGCTCAAGCGGCTGCGCACGAAGTTCCGCCTGGTCGCGATGACCAATGCCGACCGCGTCGCGCTGTCATGCTACGCGCATGCGCTCGGAAATCCCTTCGATGACACGGTCTGTGCCGACGACACCGGTGTTGCCAAGCCCAATCCGGAATTCTTCGCCTACAACAAGGGCCGCCAATCGGCGTTCGGCTACAAGCAGTCCGATATCCTGCACGTCGCGCAGAGCCAGTATCACGACATCGGGATCGCGCGGAAGCTCGGCTACAAGGTGTGCTGGATCGAGCGCCGCCAGGGCATTGCCGGCTTCGGCGGCACGCCGGCGGTGGAGACGCTGACCAAGCCGGACTTCCATTTCCCGACGCTGAAGGCGCTCGCCGACGCCGCGATCGGCCCGGCGGCGTAACGGAGAGCTGTGGCATGACACGGGACTGGCGCGCGCTGCCATCGGTCAATTCGCTGTGGGAAGCCACGGCGGATCCGGCGCGCGATTATCCCGTGCTGTCGGGCGAGAGCCAAGCCGATGTGGTGATCATCGGCGCCGGCTACACCGGCCTCTCCGCCGCGCACCACATTGCCAAGAGTGGGCTCAGCCCCGTCGTGCTCGAGGCCAACCGTCCCGGCTGGGGCGCGAGCGGGCGCAATGGCGGCGTGATCACGGCAAAGTTCCGCCTCTCGTTCCGCGAGATCGATGCCGTGCATGGCCGCGCCATGGCGCGGCGCATGTACGAGATCGCGCATGAATCGACCGACATGGTCGAGGAGCTCGTCTCCGAATTCGGCATCACCAGCGCGAACCTTGTGCGTACCGGCCAGGTCAAGGCGGCGCACAACGAGACGACGCTCCGGGCCGCGATTGACGAAGCCAACTGGATGACGCGCGAGATGGGCTCGGCCGCGGCTCGCATCCTCGACAAAGGCCAGGTGCGCGAGGAGACCGGCTCCGACATCTTCGTCGGCGGCGTGCTCAATCCCGGCTCGGGCGGCATTCATCCGCTCAACTATTTGCGCGGCCTCGCCGATGGCGTCGCGCGCCGCGGCGTTGCAATCTTCCAGGGATCGCCGGTCACAACGCTTCGGCGGGAAGGCGACGGCATCGTCGCCGAGACCCCGCAAGGCGCGGTGCGCGCCAAGCAGGCGATCATTGCCACCAACAGCTATTCGGACCTGACCAGTGCCACCGCGCATCTGCAGCGCACGCTGATTCCCTTCCGCAGCGCCATAGTCGCAACCGAGCGCCTCCCCGGCAATCTCGCGGGAAAATTGATGCCGACCGGGCGCACCTACACCGAGACCAAGCGCATGATGCGCTGGTTCCGCATGGTCGACAACCGTGTCATCTTCGGCGGCCGCGGCGCCTTCGGCAAGCAGGACTCGCAAGCCGCGTTCGACGCCTTGCGCAAGGCGATGGTCGGCATCTTCCCCGATCTCGCCGATGTCCCGCTCGCATACAAATGGTCGGGGCTGGTCGCGATGACGCTGGACTCGGTGCCGCATATCGGTCGGCTCGACGATCGCACGCTGTTCGCGGTGGGTTACAACGGCGCCGGCGTTGCGATGTCGAGCCTGATGGGCCGCTATCTCGCCGCCTTCGTGCGCGGCGAGACGCCCGACGTCGGCCTGCTCGATATCAGGCGCATGAAGGCGATCCCGTTCTATCCGCTGCGCGAGCCCGCCGTGCGTATGGTCGCCGGCTGGTACCAGTTTCTCGACGCGATCGGCCAGTGAGCTCTATTTGGAGGAGGTGAGGATGACGATGAAGCAGAAATTCGGATTGGGCTGCGCGCTGCTGGGCGCAATCGGGTTGACCAGTGCGGCTGATGCCGCCGAGCAGATCACCTTCGTCTCGCAAGGCGGCGCCTATCAGCAGGCACAGACGGTGGCGATCCTCGATCCCTCCGCCAAGAAGCTCGGCATCACCATCAACCAGGACTCCATTCCCGACGCCTGGCCCGCGATCAAGACGCAAGTCGGCAGCGGCAAGCCGATCTGGGACGTCGTCGACACCCCGACCGGCAACTGCCTTCGCGGCGGCGAGCAGGGGCTGATCGAGAAGCTCGACTTTTCGAAGATTCCAAACGGCGCGGCGATGCCGGAGGCCTATCGCAGTCCCTATTCGGTGTCCTACGAGTTCTATTCCAGCGTGCTGGCCTACAGCCAGAAGGCCTTCCCGAAGGACGCGCCGAACAGCTGGGCCGATTTCTGGGACGTCAAGAAATTCCCCGGCCGCCGCGCGCTGCGCAACCACCCGTTCGCGACGCTCGAGGCGGCGCTGATGGCCGATGGCGTCGCGCCCGACAAGCTCTACCCGCTCGATGTCGACCGCGCCTTCAAGAAGCTGGAAGAGATCAAGCCGCACATCACGGTGTGGTGGACCTCGGGCGCGCAGTCAGCGCAGTTGCTCAATGACGGCGAGGTCGACATGGAGATGGCCTGGAACGGTCGCGTCAGCGCGGTGGCCAAGGAGGGCGCGAAGGTCACCTTCACCTACAATCAGGGCGTTTTGCAGAGCACCTCGCTCTGCATCCTCAAGGGCGCGCCGAATCTGGAAACCGCGGTGAAGTTCCTCAACGCGGCGGTCGATCCCGTGCACCAGGCCAATCTGCCGCTGCACATCGATTATGGCCCGGGCAATCCCAAGGCGTTCGAGACGGGCGTGATCAAGGCGGAGCGCGCTGCGCAATTGCCGAGCGAGCCGGCGAATGCGGCCAAGCAGGCGCTGATGTCCTACGCCTGGTGGTCCTCGTCCGCCGGAGAGGCCGCCGAGAAGCGCTGGGCGTCCTTCATGCAAAAGTAGGCGAGGCCAGCGTTGACGACATCCGTGCCAGATCCCTCCCAAAAGCATCAGCGCCGCGAGCACGGCCTGATGCTGGCATTGGTGTCGCCGGCGCTGCTGGTGATCCTTGCCCTGATCGTGCTGCCAGTCGGTTGGCTCGCCTGGCAGTCGATCTATCATGACGGCTTCACGCTGGAGAACTATCGCCGCGTCTTCACCGAAGATGTCTACTGGCGCAGCTTTGCACTGACGTTCGAGATCAGCCTCGCGGTCACGGCAATCGCGCTGCTGCTGGGCTATCCAGTGGCCTACCTCGCCAATTCGGTGCCGAAAGGGTGGAGCATCCTGATCCTGTCGCTGGTCGTGCTGCCGTTCTGGACCAGCGTGCTGGTGCGCGCCTATGCCTGGCTGGCGCTGCTCCAGCGCAGCGGCGTGATCAACCAGTTCCTGCGCTATCTCGATGTGATCTCCGAGCCGCTCGCGCTGGTCCACAACACGTTCGGCACGGTTGTCGCGACCGTGCACATCCTGCTGCCGTTCATGGTGCTGCCGCTCTATGCCACCATGCAGAAGATCCCGAACGATTTGATGCAGGCCGGCGCCAGCCTGGGCGCGAGCCCGTCGCTCACTTTCATGCGCGTGTTCCTGCCGCTGTCGCTGCCGGGTGTGCTTGCCGGCTGCACCATGGTGTTCGTGCTCTGCCTCGGCTTCTACATCACGCCGGAACTGCTCGGCGGCGGCCGCACCGTGATGGTGTCGATGCTGGTGAGCCGCAATGTCGAGCTCTACAACCAATTCGGCGCGGCCAGCGCGGTCGCCGTCGTGCTGCTAATCAGTGTGGTCGCGATCTTCTTCATTGTAAGCCGCTTCGTCTCGCTCGACCGCGTGTTGGGGCAGAAATGATGCGCGCCTCGCCCGCACGGATTGCCCTGTACGTGATCAGCGTGCTGGTGCTGGTCTATCTGATCCTTCCCGTTCTGATCATCGCCCCGATCTCGTTCTCCAGCGCGCGCTTCCTGACCTTTCCGCCGCCATCCTTCTCGCTGCGCTGGTACCAGCAATATTTCTCAAATCCCGCCTGGATGCAGGCGACGCGGGTGACGCTGACGGTTGCGCTCCTCACCGTCGTGATCGCGACCCCGTTCGGGGTGGCCGCCGCCTACGCCATCAGCCAGTCGAAGCTACGGATCATGCGTCTCATCCACATGGCGCTGTTGTTGCCGCTCGTGGTGCCGATCATCATCACCGCCGTCGGCATCTTCTTCGTCTATGCCAAGGTCGGTCTGGTTGCGACCATGCCCGGCCTCGTGCTGGCGAACGTGATGTTGGGCCTGCCCTATGTCGTGATCTCGGTGCTCGCGGGTCTGCAGAGCTTCGATCCCGCGCAGGAGATGGTGGCGCGCAGCCTCGGCATGAACCGCCTGCGCAGCTTCTTCGCGGTGACGCTGCCGCAGATCAAGTCCAGCGTGGTCGCCGGCGGAATCTTCGCCTTCATCTCGGCGATGGACGAGACCATCGTCGCGCTGTTCATCTCCGGCGGCCAGTATCAGCCGCTGACCAAGCGCATGTTCACCGCGCTGCGCGACGAGATCGATCCGACCATCGCCGCGATCTCGACCTTGATGACGGCGGCCTCGTTCATGCTGGTGCTGCTGGCGAGCGCGCGGCAGAAGCGGAGCGGGTGAGGATAGCCCACCTTCCAGGGACCTCGATCCCGGAACGGGGCTGAAGCTGAGGGATCAAATTCACCCGATCGCGAAATCGGCGGCCGTTTCCGCGTGAATGGCCGTGGTGTCGAACGTCTCGACAGACGTGTCGTCCGGGCCGACCAGCATGGTGATCTCGGTGCAGCCGAGAATGATGCACTCGGCTCCGCCGGCGACGAGGGCCGCCATCACCTCCTGGTAGCGGCGGCGCGAGGGCGCGGCGACGTTCCCGAGGCACAGCTCGTCGTAGATGATGCGGTTCACCTCCGCGCGCTCGTCCGCGGGAGGGACCATGACGTCGAGATCATGCGCGCGCAATCGATCGATGTAGAAGTCTTCCTCCATCGCGAACTTGGTGCCGAGCAACCCGACCCGCCGATATCCCTTGGTCCGGATCCGCTCGGCCGTCGCGTCGCCGATGTGGATGAACGGAATGGTGACGCTCGAGATGATCTCGGGCGCCAGTTTGTGCATCGTGTTCGTGCACAGCACGATCGCCCGCGCGCCGGCACTTTCGAGGAGCCGCGCGACTTCAGCGAGGCTCGTCGCCGCCTCCTGCCAGCGGCCGGCATACTGCATCTGCTTGATCTCCTCGAAATCATAGGAATACATCAGGAGCGGGGCCGAATGCAGCTTGCCGATGCGGTCGCGGACCCGCTCGTTGATGAGCTTGTAGTAAAGCGCGGTGCTCTCCCAGCTCATGCCTCCGATCAGGCCAATGGTTTGCATTCCGGTGCTCCCAACGATTTGGCCGGATCGTAGACGAAGATCTCGAAGCTCGCCATCGTGGCCGCGGCAGGGACTGTAGTGCAAACGGCAGGGACGGGCATGACGCCTGCGCAGGCTGCGAGAAGCCTTTCGACCTTGCGCACGCTCTCGGCCTGTCCTAGGCCAGTTCCCGCACAAGTGCGCATCGCCGAAGTCTCGAGGGAGCCGACATGACCATTCGCAACACCCGCACCGGGGGCCAGATCCTGATCGATCAGCTCGTCGCCCAGGGCGTCGAGCGCGTCACCTGCGTGCCGGGTGAGAGCTATCTGGCGGCCCTCGATGCGCTGCATGACAGCCCGATCGACGTCGTGATCTGCCGTGCCGAAGGCGGCGCGGCGATGATGGCGGAGGCCTATGGCAAGCTCACGGGCCGGCCCGGAATCTGCTTCGTCACCCGCGGCCCCGGTGCCACCAATGCCAGCCACGGCGTCCACATCGCGATGCAGGATTCGACGCCGATGATCCTGTTCGTCGGCCAGGTCGACACCGGCATGCGCGAGCGCGAGGCGTTCCAGGAGCTCGACTACAAGGCGGTGTTCGGCTCGATGGCCAAATGGGCGGTCGAGATCGATCGTCCCGATCGCATTCCGGAGCTGGTGGCGCGCGCCTTCCGCGTCGCCATGCAGGGCCGCCCCGGTCCCGTCGTGATCGCGCTGCCGGAGAACATGCTGACCGAGACCGCGGCCGTTGCCGATGCCATGCGCATCGAGCCGGCGGTGAGCTGGCCGGCGCCTGCCGATATCGAGAAGCTCGGCGCCATGCTGGCCGGCGCCAAGGCGCCGCTCGTCATTCTCGGCGGCTCGCGCTGGACCGAGGAGGCGACCAAGAGCATCGCGCGGTTCGCCGAGCGGTTCGACCTGCCGGTCGCGACCTCGTTCCGCCGGGCTTCGCTGATCGATGCCGACCATTCGCACTATGCCGGCGACCTCGGCATCGGGCCGAGCCCGGGCCTGAAGGCGCGCATCGACAATGCCGACGTTCTCCTGCTGGTCGGCGGCCGCATGTCGGAGATGCCGTCCTCGTCCTATACGCTGCTCGACATTCCCAATCCGAAGCAGAAGCTGATCCATGTGCATCCGGGCTCCGAAGAGCTCGGCCGCATCTATCAGCCTGATCTGGCGATCCAGGCCACGCCGGCCGCCTTCGCCGCTGCCGTCGAGACGCTGAAGCCTTCCGGCGCGGTGGCGTGGAAGGGCGAAGCCGCCAAGGCGCATGCCGATTATCTCGCCTGGACCGGGAAGGCGCGCGAGCTGCCGGGCAGGTTCCAGTACGGCGAGGTCATGACCTGGCTGCGCGACCGCCTGCCGAAGGATGCGATCGTCTGCAACGGCGCCGGCAATTATGCCGGCTGGATCCATCGTCATCACCGCTTCCACAGCTTTGCCGCCCAGCTCGCACCGACCTCGGGCTCGATGGGCTATGGCGTGCCGGCTGGCGTGCTCGCCAAGCGGCAATACCCGGATCGCGTCGTGGTCGCGTTTGCGGGCGACGGCTGCTTCCTGATGAACGGCCAGGAATTCGCAACCGCCGTGCAATATGATGCGCCGCTGATCGTCATCATCATCGACAATGTGCAATACGGCACCATCCGCATGCACCAGGAGCGCGACTATCCCGGCCGGGTCGTTGGCACCCAGCTCAAGAACCCGGACTTTGCGATGTACGCCAAGGCGTTCGGCGGCCATGGCGAGCGCGTCGAGCGGACCGAAGAGTTCGCACCGGCGTTCGAGCGCGCGCTCGCCTCGGGCAAGCCGTCGATCCTCCACTGCATCATCGATCCCAGGGCGATCTCGGTCGGCAAGGATTTTACGCCCGCAGTGAAGGCCTAGAGCGATGCCGGACGGCCGCCACGTCGCCATCATCGGAGCCGGCGCGGTCGGCGTGATCAGCGCGATCGAGGCGCTGCGCGAGGGGCATCGCGTCACGCTGATCGATCCCGGCGACCCGGGCGGCGAACAGGCGGCGAGCTACGGCAATGCCGGCTGGCTGTCGTCGCATTCGGTGATCCCGCCGGCGGAGCCGGGCGTGTGGAAGAAGGTGCCGGGCTATCTGATGGATCCGCTTGGCCCGCTCGCGATCCGCTGGTCTTACTTGCCGAAGGCGCTGCCCTGGTTGATCAAGTACCTGCTCTCGGGCTGGACCGCGGCGCGGGTCGAGACCACGGCGTTCGCGCTGCGCAACCTCTTGAAGGATGCGCCGCTGCTGCACCGGAAGCTCGCGGAAGAAGCCGGCGTCCCCGAATTGATCGAGCGCAACGGCGTGATGCACGTGTTCACCTCGCGCGGCAATTTCGACAACGATCTCGGCTGGCGCCTGCGCAAGAAGGTCGGCGTCGAATGGCTGGAGCTCAATGCCGACGAGATGCGCCAGCGTGAGCCGGATCTGCATCCGCGCTACACCTTTGGCGTGGTGGTGGAGGAGGCCGGCCGCTGCCGCGATCCCGGCGCTTACGTTGCCGCGCTCGCCAATCACGCGATCGCCAGCGGCGCCAAGCACGTGCGCGCCAAGGCGACCGGGCTGAAGCTCAACGGCGGCAAGCTCGTGGCCGTTCTCACCGAGACCGGCGAGATCGCTTGCGATGCCGCTGTGGTCGCGGCCGGTGCGCGATCGAAGCAGCTCACCGCGTCCGTCGGCGATCCCCTCCCGCTCGAAACCGAGCGCGGCTATCATGTCGTGATCGAGAATCCGGAAGTAGGTCCGCGCAGCTCGATGATGGCCTCCGACGCCAAGCTTGTGGTGAACTGGACCAATAAGGGCCTGCGCGCCGCCGGCACGGTCGAGATCGCCGGCTTGGAAGCCGCGCCGAACTGGAAGCGCGCCGAAATCCTGCGCAACCACCTCGTCGGCATGTTCCCGAAGCTGCCGAAGGACATTCCGGCCTCGCGCGTCAAGACCTGGTTCGGCCATCGCCCGAGCATGCCGGACGGACGTCCCTGCATCGGCTACGCGCGCGCCTCGCGCGACATCGTCTATGCGTTCGGCCATGGCCATGTCGGCCTGGTCGGCTCGGCCCGCACCGGTCGTCTCGTCGCCCAGCTCGTGAGCGGCAAGGCGCCGGAAATTCCGCTCGCGCCGTTCGCGCCCGATCGTTTCCTCTGAGAGCAAGGTGAAATCGTCCCAAGTCCTGGAGGGAGACCATGAGACTATCCGGCAAGGTCGCGGCCATCACCGGCGCGGCGCGCGGCATCGGCAAGGCCTGCGCGAAGAGGTTTTTGGACGACGGCGTCAAGGTCGTCATTTCCGACGTCGATGCCGAAGGCCTCGCCGCCACGGCCGCCGAGCTTGGCCGGCCGGATGCGTTGCGCACGATCGTCGGCAACGTCGCCAGGCGCGCGGACGTCGATCAGCTGGTCGCGACCGCGGTGAAGGAGTTCGGCCGGCTCGACATCATGGTCAACAATGCCGGCGTCGCCCGCAACCGCGACATCCTCGACATCACCGAAGAGGAATTCGACGAGATCATCGGCATCAATTTGAAGGGCGCGTTCTTCGGCGTGCAGGCGGCGGCGAGGCAGATGATCGCGCAAGGCGGCGGCGGGGTCATCATCAACATGTCCTCGGTGAACGCGCTGCTGGCGATCCCGGCGCTGGCGACCTACGCGATGTCGAAAGGCGGCATGAAGCAGCTCACCTCCGTCGCGGCCGTCGCACTCGCTCCCCACAACATCCGCGTCGTCGCCGTCGGGCCGGGCACGATCCTGACCGACATGGTGGCCTCGTCCATCTACACCTCGGAGGACGCCCGCAAGACCGTGATGTCACGCACGCCGGCCGGCCGCGGCGGCGAGCCGAGCGAGGTCGCCTCCGTCGTGGCGTTCCTCGCCAGCGACGATGCGTCCTACATCACGGGGCAGACGATCTATCCGGATGGCGGCCGGCTGATCCTGAACTACACGGTGCCGGTGAAGGAGAAGTAGGCGCGTTGTCGCCCCACTCTCGGTGTCATCGCCGGGCTTGACCGGGCGATCCAGTACTCCGAGGCGGTCGTGATTGAATCGATGGGCCGCGGCGTGCTGGATTCCCCGCCTTCGCGGGGAATGACGGTCGTCGTGAGGCGGGCAGTTTGCCCATCACTCCGCCGCAACCGTCATCCCGTGGCCGAGCCGCTTCGAAATGCTCTCCGCGCACTCGCGCAGCGCATGCGCGATCGGGCTGTCCCAGCGGGCATCAAACGTGCCTTCCGGGCCCATCGCGGTGATGACCAGTGCGACGTGGCCGGAATGGTCGAACACCGGCGCGGAGAACGCGTTGACGCCCGGCAGGGGATCGCCGAGCGCGCGGGCGAGGCCGTGCTTGCGCACCTCAGCGAGCATCTCGGCCACTTTGGTACCCTTCACGGCGCGCTTCGGGTTGTAGCCGACGCCATGGCGGTCGAGGCCGCTGTCGAGCGCGGCGCTGATCGTCTTCTCCGGCAGGAAGGCCGCGAACGCGCGGCCCGTCGCGGTCTCCAGCAGCGCCATCACCGAGCCGACGCGCATCACGATGTGCACCGGCTGGGCGGGCTCTTCGAGCTGCACCACGGTCGGGCCGTGCGTGCCCCAGACCGCGAGTGAGACGGCGTGGCCGATCTGGCTCGCGAGGCCCGCGATCTTGGGACGCGCGATGCGCACGCCGGAGAGGCGGCGCAGGCTGATCAGGCCGAGCTCCAGCGCCAGCGCGCCGATCTCGTAGCGGCCGGTGGTCTCGTCCTGCTCGATCAGGCCGATGCGCGAGAAGCTGGCGAGATAGGGATGCGCCTTGGCCGGCGTCATGCCGGCTTCGCGGGCGAGATCGCGCAGCATCATCGGCTCGCCGCTGCGGGCAAGCGCGCGGAGCAATTCTCCGCCGACCTCGATCGACTGGATGCCGCGGCTTTCTCTCTTCATGCGCCTCCTGGCGTCGCGCTTACGCCGCGTCGCGCCTCGCGGCGCTGTCGGCGAGATGACGGCCGGCAATGTAGCCGAAGGTCAGCGCCGGCCCAAGCGTGATGCCGGCGCCGGGATAATTGCCGCCCATGATGCTCGCCATGTCGTTGCCGGCGGCATAGAGGCCGGGAATCACTCGTCCCTCGGCGTCGAGCGCCCGCGCGTTCTCGTCGGTGACGATGCCGGCATAGGTGCCGAGATCGCCGATCACCATCTTGATGGCGTAGAACGGACCATTCTCGATCGGCGCCACGCAGGGGTTGGGGCCGTGCAGTGCATCGCCCTGGTAGCGGTTATAGGCCTTCGAGCCCTTGCCGAAGGCGGCGTCGTGGCCTTGCGGCGCTGTCACATTGAACTGCCTGACCGTTTCGACGAACGCCCCGGCGTCGATGCCGGCTTTCGCCGCCAGCGCCTCCAGCGTATCGCCGCGCATGAGATAGCGGGTCTTCAAATGGTGACCCAGCGGCATCGGGAAAGGCGGCACGCAGCCGAGGCCGTATTTCCGAAGAGTCTTGTGATCGCAGACGAGATAGGCGGCGATCTCCTCGCCGGGCTTGGCGGCCTTGATCATGGCCTGGACGAAGTCGTGATAGGAATTGCCTTCATTGGCAAAACGCTTGCCGTCGCGCATCACCGCGATCACGCCGGGTTTGGCGCGGTCGATGAAATGCGGCATCACGCCCTTCGATCCATCCTTGCGCGTGGTCAGCGACACCGGCACCCAGGCCGCCGCGTTCGGCAGGCGATCCTCGATGCTGCCGCCGGCGCCTTCCGCAAGGCGCAGGCCGTCGCCGGTGTTGCCGGCGGGCCCGGGCGAATAATGCTCAACGCCTGTCGGCGCGTGCGGGAACATTTTCTTGCGCCGCGCGACGTCGTGCGGAAAGCCGCCGCAGGCGAGCACGACGCCCCGACGTGCGCGGACACGCACGTCGCGTCCCTCGCGCGAGACGATGGCGCCAGTCACAGCGCCGTTTTCGACCGTCAGCTCGCGCACCGGCGAGGACAGCCACATCGGAATCTTCAGGTCGAGCGCGGACTTTGCGAGGCGTCCGGCGAGCGCATTGCCGTTGGTGAGCGTCATCCCCCGACCATGGCGCAGCACATCCATGAAATGCCGCGACAGGCGCTTGGCGACATAGACCGCCGAGGTCAGCGACTTCGTCACCCGCATGAAGTGGATGATCTCCTTGCCGGAGCCTAACATCATGCCGAACACGGTGAGCTCGGGCAGCGGCATGCCGAGCGATTTGATGAGATCGCCGAGCTCGCGGCCGTCGAACGGGCGCGTCACCATGGAGCGGCCGCCCTGGGCGCCGCCGGGCGCTTCCGCATGGTAATCGGGAAACACCAGCGGCATGTCGAAGCGCAGCGCGGTCTTGGTGGTGAAGAAATCGACGGCTTCAGGACCGGCGCTCAGGAACGCGTCGACGCGCGCGGCATCAAAATTGTTGCCGGCCTCGTGCCGCAAGTAGGTGCGGGCCTGCTCCGGCGACTCCTCGATGCCGTATGCCTTCGCCAGCGAGGTGCCGGGGATCCAGAGCCAGCCGCCGGAGCGGGCTGTGGTGCCGCCGAAGCGCGGTTCCTTTTCCACGATCAGCACGTCGAGGCCGCGATAACGCGCGGTGATCGCGGCCGACATGCCGGAGCAACCCGATCCGGCCACGAGCACGTCGCACTCGTAAGTCTCCATGGCGCCATGCTCGTTGCCAGCCATATCGGGCCTCACTTTTTCAGGAGCGGACACTTGGATTCGGAGATCGGGCGGAAGGCGTCCTCGCCCTTCACGGTCTTGACGATGTCCAGATAATCCCACGGCTCCTTGGACTGCTCGGGCGACTTCACCTTGGCGAGATACATGTCGCGGATGACACGGCCGTCCTCGCGCAACTTGCCGCCGTGGACGAAGATATCCTCGATCGGCAGCTCGCGCATCTTCGCCATCACCTTGGCGGAATCGTCGGTGCCGGCCGCCTTGATCGCCTTGAGATAATGCAGCACCGAGCCGTAGACGCCGGTCTGGATCATCGTCGGCATCACCTTGGTGCGCTCGTAGAACTTCTTGGACCAGGCGCGGGTGGCCTCGTCCATGGCCCAGTAGGACGCAGTGGTCATGTAAGTGCCCTGCGCGGCCTTGAGGCCGATGGCGTGCACGTCGGTGTCGAACATCAAGAGGCCGACCAGCTTCTGGCCGCCCTGGACCAGGCCGAACTCGCCGGATTGCTTGATGGCGTTATCGGTGTCCTGGCCGGCATTGGCGAAGGCGACGACGTCGGACTTCGAGCTCTGCGCCTGCAGCGCGAAGGAGGAGAAGTCCGCGGTGTTGGTCGGATGCTTGACACCGCCGAGCACCTTGCCGCCCATCTCGTTGATGAAGCGGGTTGCGTCCTTCTCGAGCTGCTGGCCGAAGGCATAATCCGCCGTGATGAAATACCAGGACTTGCCGCCTTCCTTGATCACGGCGGACGCGGTCACCTTGGACAGCGCATAGGTGTCGTAGGTGAAATGCACGGTGTTCGGGCTGCACAGCTCGTCGGTGAGCGAGCTCGCGCCGGGGCCCGAGAGCAGGGCGACCTTGCCGCGCTCGCGCACCATGTTGTGCACGGCGATCGCAATGCCGGAATTGGGGATGTCGACGACGGCGTCGACTTTAGCGTTGTCGAACCAGCCGCGCACGATCTGCACGCCGACGTCGGTCTTCATCTGGTGGTCGGCGCTGATGATCTCGATCGGCTTGCCGAGCACGGTCGGCCCGAATTCCTCCACGGCCATCTTGGCGGCCTCGACCGAGCCCGGCCCGGAGTTGTCGCGGCCCCAGCTCGACAGATCCGTCAGCACGCCGATCCGCACCACGTCGTCGGAGACTTGCGCGGTCGCCGCCGATGTCATGGCTGCTGAAGTCATGGCCGCGAGCATGGTGCAGGCCAGGAGCCCTCTCATTGTCGTTTCCTCTCTCTTATTGGCCGCTTGGTGCGGCAGGGTCGTTTTGTGGAGGTAAATTAGATATTGGCGAATGAGTTTGTCAATGGCGAATAAGGGGGCGGAATGGGTTCCACGATAGTTGGGCAACGTCGCGCAGGGAGCGCTAATGCATCAACACCCGTCATTGCGAGCGAAGCGAAGCAATCCAGAATCTCTCCGCGGAGGCAGTCTGGATTGCTTCGTCGCAAGGGCTCCTCGCAATGACGGGTGTCGGAGCGGCGGCACCGGACGCTCTCGCGTCCCGGACGCGCTGCAGCGCTCTTGCGCTGCTGCGCAGAGCCGGGACCCAGCAGGCCGAGCAACTCGCATCGACATGGGCCCCGGCTCTGCAGCGCATCACTTCGTGCTGCGCAGCGTCCGGGGCACGCGAGCGACCAAGTGCGCGGGCAGGTTGCAACCCTCACCCTGATTATTCATGATGGCCACTGGAATCGTTGGGGCAGGGCATGACGACAGCAATGGGGGTCTCCGCTTCCGCGGAGAGATCGACGACGGCGCATGTGGTGTGGGCGAGCGCGCTCGGCACCGCGATCGAGTGGTACGACTTCCTGATCTACGGCACGGCCGCCGCACTCGTCTTCAACAAGCTGTTCTTCCCGAGCTTCGATCCCTTCGTCGGCACGCTCGCGGCATTCTCGACCTATGCGGTCGGCTTCGTCGCGCGGCCGATCGGCGGCGCCATCATCGGGCATTACGGCGACCGGCTCGGCCGCAAGACCATGCTGGTTGCGACCATGATCGCGATGGGGCTCGGCACCTTCCTGATCGGCTGCCTGCCGACCTACAGCCAGATCGGCGTCTGGGCCCCGATCCTGCTGATCGCCTTGCGCTTCGTCCAGGGCATCGGGCTCGGCGGCGAGTGGAGCGGCGCGGTCGTGATGGTGATCGAACATGCCGGCAATCGCCGCGGCTTCTACGGCAGCCTGGTGCAGGTCGGCTTTCCCGTCGGCGTCGCCGCCTCCACCGGCATCTTCGCCCTGATGACGAAGCTGCCCGAAGCCGACTTTCTGAGCTGGGGCTGGCGCGTGCCGTTCCTGATCAGCATCCTCCTGGTCGGCGTCGGTTTCATCGTCCGCCTGAAGCTTGCGGAGACGCCGCACTTCAAGGAGGTGGTCGAGCGCAAGGAGGTGCTGGCCCAGCCGGTGCTGGAAGTACTGCGGCGCGACTGGCGCAGCTTTCTGCTCGCGATCGGCATCACGGTCTCGGAGGTCGGGCTCGCTTATCTCCTCACCGTCTTCACGGTGGTCTACGCGACGACCAAGCTCGGCCTGCCCCGGCAGGTGATCCTGGATGCCGTGGTCTATGCCGCGATCGTCGAGTTCGCGACGCTGCCGCTGGCCGGCTGGCTGTCCGACATCTTCGGACGCAAGGCGTCTTCTCGGTGGCGCTGGCGTTCCCGCTGTTCTGGTTCCTCGACACCAGGGAGCCGGCGCTGATCACGCTTGCGCTCGTCGTCACGATGACGCTCACCCATGCGCTGCTGTTCGGGCCGAAGGCCGCGTTCATGCCGGAGCTGTTTCGCACCCAGGTGCGTTACAGCGGTGCCTCGCTCGGCGCTAACGTCGCGGCGGCGTTGAGCGGCGGCTTCTCGCCGCTGATCGCGGCTGCGCTGCTGGCATGGGCCGGATCGTACTGGGCGGTCTCGGTCTACATCGTTGCGCTGTCGGTCATCACGATCTTCGCAACCCTGCTGGCGCCGGAGACGGCGCGGGACTCGCTAAGATCCTGAGCGTCGGGACAGGCAAGCCGGATTTGCAGCGTTCGGAAGCACCAGGAAGGTGATGGTCGTCGGCGCGAGCCGGATCGCGCCCGGCGGTGCTGCGCGTGCCCGGAGCGGCGGCAGCCGGCCATCTCTGGTCAGCGCGAGCGCCTTGCCGTTCAGCTGCACAATCGTGCCCTGCAGCCGCGCCGCGTGCAGTGTGTACCGCTCGGCGGAATCCGGCAGCGATAGCGTGCGCGATGCGCTGCGCGAGGTGTTGATCGCGAGCAGCGACACCGCACCTGCCCCGGCTGGATGGCAATGCGCATAGAGATGGAGATCGCGCGGAGCAGGTTTGCCTGCGTCGAGCACGATCGTTCCCATCAGCCGGCGCCAGAGCAGCGCGGCCCAATAGCTCGGCCGCGGCCGGAACGTCGTTTCCTCGAGCAGACCGTAATCGCTGGCGGCCAGCGTGTTGTGCATCACCACCTGCACGCCGGCCTTCGCCAGGCGTCCGAGCTGGTCGAGATAGCGGAACGTGTCCAGAAAAGTCCGGTCCCATAAGCCGCCGCCGCAGGCAGCATCAGCCGTCTCGGTCAGCCAGATCGGCTTGTCCGGCTCGAATGCGTCGCGCAGGGCCTGGTAGGTCGCGAGTGTCGTATCCGTGCGGCCCAGCCATTGCTCCGAGAGGGCCTGCGCCGGATCATCTTGTCCGCCGCAGCGCGGCGAGATCGTGTTGTAATGGTGATAGGAGAACCGATCGACGCCGGGACCGGATGCGGCAAGCAGATCGCGCGTGGTGAGCCCCGCCCCGGATGGCGACGGTGGATCGCCGGCCGAGCCCGGGCCGAGGATCAGCGTCTCCGGTGTGACGCGCCGCATCCAATCGCGGAAGACCTTGAAGTCGCGGCCATAGGCGGCCGCGTCATAGCCCACCGGTGCGCCGTTCGTCGCTGCGAGCGTCGGCTCGTTCATGAATTCGGCGGCGACGATTCGGCCACCGAGCGCGCGCGTCGCCTCGACCAGCTGCTGCGCCTGATCCGGCTTCCAGATGCCGCTGGCATCGCGGCTGCCGGGACTGATCGCAAAGGAGGTGACGATCTCCGCATCGACCGCACGCGCGAACTCCACCACGCCACGCCATTGCGCTCGGCTGAGCACCGCGTTGAATCCCGGCGGCGGCTGTCCCGGCGCCTCGGCAAAGAACGTCGCATTGGCCCAGGTGCCGCTGACGCGCAGATAGGCCGGCGACAACGCCGCCGCGAGCCGGCGCAGTTGCGCATTGGCAAGATCGATCGGCGGTCGCGCGCTGTAACGATCCCGTTGGTCGAAGGCGCGTGCGGTTCGCGGATAAGGTTTCCAGAATCGCCCCCCGGTCACCTCCACCATTTCGATATTGTAGGACTGAAAGCGAACATCGACCGTTCCGATGGGCTTCAGTCCGGTGGGCGAGATGGCGATGTCCTCGGCCTGTGCCGCACAGGCCGTTGCGGCGGCGAGCAGGGCAATCGCGCCGGCCGCGAGACCGGCTGGACGCCGAGGGGATCCTGGTCTGCGGTGTGTTGCCGCCTGCTTCGTCATGCGCGTTGCCCGGGGCCAGACGCACGGAGGCAATCCGGCCTTACCCTCGACCCGCCTATTTTATCCCTATTTTACCTTGCCGTTGCCGCCGAGAGCGTCCGGGCCCGGGGGACCATCGATGGGGCAAAAAAATTTCGTTGGCCCCTCTTGAAACCGGTTGCCGGTTTTCTAAGTCGTTTTTCGCCGCGAGAGCGGTGTGCCGGATGCCAGATCGGGTCCGGCACGGGCGCCGGGCAGGTCTTTTCGGACCCGTCTGAATTCCCGCCTTGCGCTCCTTCGTATCCATCTTGCTCTTTGGAGGACTTGGTTATGAGGACCAGTTTTGACTTCGCGCCCCTGTGGCGATCCACCATCGGCTTCGACCACCTGGCCGACCTCGTCGACAGCACGCTGCGCCAGGCGACCGAGGACAATTATCCACCCTACAACATCGAGCGCTCCGGCGAAGATCACTACCGGATCAGCCTTGCCGTAGCGGGGTTCGGCGCCAACGACATCACCGTGACGGCCGAACAGAACGCGCTCACCATCGAGGGCAAGAAGCCCGAGACCGCCGCGCGCGAATATTTGTACCAGGGCATTGCCGCGCGTCCGTTCCGGCGCGTGTTCAACCTCGCCGACTACGTCCAGGTGAAACAGGCCTCGTTCCAGGACGGGCTCCTGATCATCGACCTCGTCCGCGAGGTTCCGGAAGCCATGAAGCCGCGCCGCATTCAGATTGCGGGCGGCGCTCCCGCGGCATCGCAGATCGAGCAGAAGAAGGCAGCCTGAGCGCTCGCATGAACGTCAAGCGGGACGGCGGCGATGTGGCGCCGCCGTCTCCTCGTCAACAAGCCGTCCCCCTGGAAAGGAGCATGTGGGAGACTTAACCGATGACCAACATGAATACCGGTTCCGGCACTCTCAATCCGCTGTTTCATCCTGCCGCCCACTACGATTCGCCTGCCGACGTCCTGAACGCCGAGGAGCTCTCTTCGCCCGAGAAGCGCGTCATCCTGTCGTCCTGGGCATCGGACATGTACGCGGTCGAATCCTGTCCCGCCTTGCGCGAGATTCCCGGCATGAGCCACACGGTCCGGCTCGCCGACATTCTGGCCGCCTTGCGCAAGCTCGACGGCGACAACGACAATGACGACCCGCCGCGGGGCGGCGGCGTGCCGATGCGGCTGCGGCGGCCATGGGCCGCCGCCGAAGGGCGGACGGCATGATGGTCACGCCCACCGTCCTCGCCCTCGTGCTGCTCGGCCAAGCCGCGGCAGCCTGGACCGTTCCGTTTCTGGTCCTGCAGGGCATGATCGTCGCGTCAGGCGACGAAGACTGAAGCCACGGTTTCGAATATCCCCACACCACAAGCGGCAGGGTGGCGATGATGAATGCTGTGCGTCTCTTGTTCCTGGCCTTGCTGATGCTGACGCTCACGGCATCGCAGCCTGCCGCCGGCCAGATTCCGGATCTGAAGACCGGTGGCCCGGTGCCGACCCTGGCGCCGCTGGTGCGCCAGGTGACGCCGGCCGTGGTCAACATCTCCGTGCACGGCCGTGTGCGCGAGGACAACCCGCTCTATCGCGATCCGCTCTTTCGCGAGTTCTTCGACGTGCCCCGGCAGATCGAGAAGGAGGTCAACGCGACCGGCTCCGGGGTGATCGTCGACGCCCAGCGCGGCTATGTGCTGACCAACAATCACGTGGTCGAAGGCACCTCCGCCGTTCAGATCACGACCAAGGACGGCCGGCAGTTTTCCGCCAAGGTCATCGGCCGTGATCCGCCGACGGACGTCGCGGTGCTCCAGGTCCAGAATCCGGTCGGGCTCAAGGCGCTTGCCTTCGGCGACAGCGACGGGCTCGATGTCGGGGATTTCGTCCTTGCGATCGGCAATCCCTTCGGCCTCGGCCAAACCGTGACCTCGGGGCTCGTCAGCGCGCTGGGCCGCACCGGCCTCGGCAAGCAGGGCTATGAGGATTTCATCCAGACCGACGCGGCGATCAATCCCGGCAATTCCGGTGGCGCGCTGGTCAGCCTGCGCGGCGAGCTCGTCGGCATCAACTCGGCGATCATCTCGCCCGCGGGCGGCAATGTCGGCATCGGCTTTGCCATTCCGGTCAACATGGCGCGCAAGGTGATGGAGCAGATCATCGCGAGCGGCCGCGTCGAGCGCGGCCGCATCGGCGTTTCGCTGAAGGACCTGCATCCGTCGGTCAACAAGGGATTGAATCAGGGTGCCGTCATCGCCGAGATCGCGGCGGATTCGCCCGCGGAGAAGGCAGGCTTGCGCAAGGGCGACGTCGTGACCGGCGCCGACGACCGCCCGATCCGCACCGCCGCCCAGCTCCGCAACACGATCGGCCTTGCGCGCGTCGGCGAGGACGTGAAGCTCACGCTCCTGCGCAATGGTGCGCCGTTCACCGCCACCGTCAGAGTGGCGCCGGCAGCCGAGCCGAGCAGCGCGCTCGCAGGCCCCAATCGTCTCGTCCGCTGAAACGAAGGGGGGACGAACCGCGGGAGCGGTTCGCCCCTGCGATGGTCAAGGGGCGTGTGATCTCCCCAGCTCAGGCCGCGCGGTGATCCAGCCCGCCTTGCAGGTCCCGGATCAGCCGCCGCTCGCGTTCGATGCGCTGGCGATAGAGCTCGCGCTCATGCTCGCTCTTGGCGCTGGCAAGAAGCAGCTCGTAATGGCCGATGACCTTCTCGCTGCCGCGGATGAGCAGGTCGCGTTGGCTGTTCATTGCGCCATCTCCATTGCGCCAGCCGGCGCCTCAGAGGCGCGGAGGCCGACGGGAAAGGTCGCTGCGGTCAGGCCATCGAGCGCCGATTGCTCTTCGGCGAGGCGCCTCTCGATGAACTGGCGCTCCAGCTGCGACAACCTGGTCTTCAGCAGGCGCCGGTAGCGGTGGATGTTGTTGCGGTGCGCACGAATGCGGGCCAGATTCTCATCGAGCATCGTCGTCTCTCCAGACGGTCGCGTTGGATCCTTTGGTTGTGCGAGGATGAGAAGGTCTCTTCTCGGCGAAAAAATATTCAGCGCGCGAGCGCTGTCAAGATCTTGGCGCGCCTGTCCTTGTTGTTGCTGGCTCCTGGAGATCGACGATCGGCCAATCGACCTGTCCGGACGGCCGGGTTCCGGGCGCGATTGCCTTTTGATGGCCGGCAAGTGAACCTCGTGTGGCCATATTTGAGCAGGAGTGATCTGTCGCGAGGGAGGCGCTCCGATGACCAAGGCACTGATCACTGCTGTCGCAATGCTGGCTTGCGTACCCGCGAGTGCGCTCGCACAGGAGCGCGCGGGCGATGCGGCGCTGGGCGCGGTCTCGGGTGCGGTCGTGCTGGGCCCCGTCGGTGCGGTCGCCGGAGCCTTGATCGGCTACACGGCCGGACCGTCGATCGCCCGTTCCTGGGGCCTGAGAGGCTCACAGTCGGCAAGGCAGCGGCAGCCGCCGCCGCGTCGTGCCGCCGCGACCGGCAGCCCGTCGCGCACGCGCGAGGCGATGGCCGCCAACGGCCAGATGAGAGCCGCCGGCAATTCGGCCCCGCCGGTCCAGGCTCCGCCGGTTCAAGCCGCGCCTGCCGCGCCGGCGCAATCCTCGGCGCCGCCGGTTCAGGCATTCGATTAAGGCCGCCAACTTCAGGCCGCAGCCTACGCCCGCTCTAGGCCTCGCCGAGAATTTTCTTCGCGGCGCGCAGGTGCGGCTTGTCGATCATCTGGCCGTCGAGCCGCAGCGTGCCGGAATTGGGATTGCTCGCGAAGGCCGCGATCACCTTCTCCGCCCAGGCGCGCTCGGCCTCCGTCGGCGCGAAGGCCGCGTTGACGATGTCGACATGCTTGGGATGGATCAGCGCCTTGGCCGAAAAGCCGTCGCGCCGCGCGGCGCGCGTCTCCTGCTCGAGGCCGGCGAGGTTGTCGATGTCGGTGTAAACCGTGTCGATCGGCGCGACCTCGGCCGCGGCCGCCGCCATCAGGCAGAGATCGCGCGCCAGGCGATAGGGGCTGTGGAACACGCCGCCGCTCGCCTTCTCGGTGGCGCCGAGCGAGGCGGAGAGATCTTCCGCGCCCCACATCAGGCCGGCGAGGCGAGGGGAGCAGCCCTTGTAGCTGCCGAGACCGAAGATCGAGCCGGCGGTCTCCGTCGCGACGCAGACGATGCGGGTCGAACCGATCGCGATGCCGGCAGCGGCTTCCAAAGCCTCGAGCCAGGTCGCGACCTGCCGCACGTCGTCGCCGCCTTGCGATTTCGGCAGCACGATGCCGTCAGGCCTGCCCGGCATCACCGCGGCGAGATCCGCCAGCGTCAGGCCGGTGTCGAGCGCGTTGACGCGGACATAGAGCTGATGCGGGCCGGGGCGGCTCTTCAGCATCGAAAGCGTGAGCTCACGCGCTTCCGCCTTCTTCTCGGCGACGACGGAATCCTCGAGATCGATGATCAGCGCGTCGGCCTTGCCTTCGCTCGCCTTCTCGAATTTGCGCGGGGAATCGCCCGGCACGAACAGCATCGAACGCATCAGACCGGCCTCTTGTGCATCATCGCCATGCGGCGGCATTTACCGACGATCTCGTCGTTCTGGTTCAAAGCGTGGTGCTCGAACTCGACGATGCCGGCCTTGGGCCGCGATCTGGATTCCCGCACCGAGAGCACCTTTGTCGTGGCCCGCAACGTGTCGCCATGGAAGACCGGCTTTGGAAAGGTGACGTCGGTCATGCCGAGATTGGCGACGGTGGTACCCAAGGTCGTATCATAGACCGTCATGCCGATCATGATGCCGAGCGTGTAAAGGCTGTTGAAAATGCGCTGGCCGAACTCGGTCTTCTCGGCGAAATGCGCGTCGATGTGCAGCGGCTGCGGGTTCAGCGTCAGCAGGCTGAAGAGGGTGTTGTCCATCTCGGTGACGGTCCGGGTCAAGGGATGCCTGAACTCCTGGCCCACGGAAAAATCCTCGAAATAAAGTCCGGCCATCGCGGTTTCCTCCTCACGAAATAACGGCGCGCGCGTCACGTCGCGCCGCATGACCCCATGCATGGTAGGCACACTTCGCGGGCAAATTCACGTATCTGCATGCGGTTTTTCGAGCTAAAGAACGCGAAGGGAGGTCAAGACCATGGATTTCGCGCTCACCGATCAGCAGGAAGCCATTCGCGACGCCATCGCCAAGATCTGCGAGGGCTTTCCCGACGCTTATTGGCTGAAGAAGGACCACGACGGCGGCTTCCCGCACGACTTCCACAAGGCCTTAGCGGATGCCGGCTGGCTCGGCATCTGCGTGCCGGAAGAATATGGCGGCTCCGGGCTCGGCATCACGGAAGCTGCGATCATGATGCGCACCATCGCCGAGTCGGGTGCCGGCATGTCCGGTGCCTCGGCGGTGCACATCAACGTGTTCGGCCTCAATCCGGTGGTCGTGTTCGGCACCGAGGAGCAGCGCAGGCGCATGCTGCCGCCGATGGTCGAGGGCCGCGAGAAGGCGTGCTTTGCCGTCACCGAGCCGAACACCGGCCTCAACACCACCCAGCTCAAGACCCGCGCGGTCGCCAAGAACGACCGCTACATCGTCAACGGCCAGAAGGTGTGGATCTCGACCGCGCAGGTCGCGCACAAGATTTTGCTGCTGGCGCGCACCACGCCGCTGGAGGAGGTGCGCTCGCCGACCCACGGGCTCAGCCTGTTCTATACGGACTTCGACCGCAACAAGATCAAGGTCCACGAGATCGAGAAGATGGGCCGCAAGATCGTCGATTCCAACGAGCTGTTCTTCGAGGATTTTGAGATCCCGATGGAGGACCGGATCGGCGAGGAAGGCAAAGGCTTCGAGTACATCCTCGAGGGGATGAATCCGGAACGAATTCTCATCGCGGCCGAGGCGGTCGGTTTGGGAAAACTCGCGCTGTCGCGCGCGACCGAATACGCCAAGACTCGCGTCGTGTTCAATCGTCCGATCGGCAAGAATCAAGGCATCCAGCATCCGCTCGCGGTGAACTGGGTCGAGCTCGAGGCGGCCTGGCTGATGGTGATGTCGGCGGCCTGGCAATACGACAAGGGCATGCCGTGCGGCGCGGCGGCCAATGCCGCGAAGTATCTGGCGGGCGAAGCGGGCTTCTCGGCCTGCGAGCAGGCGGTGATGACCCATGGCGGCTTCGGCTACGCCAAGGAATTCCACGTCGAGCGCTATTTGCGCGAGGTGCTGATCCCGCGCATCGCGCCGGTCAGCCCGCAGCTCGCGCTCAGCTTCATCGCGGAAAAGGTGCTGGGGCTCGCCAAATCGTACTGAACAAGTCGTACTGAACGGGTCTATTCGGCGGCGATCCGCTCCATCGCCATGGCGCGAAGCCTGGCGCGCTGGATCTTGACGCCGTTGGCACTGTCGGTGACGGGGAAGGCGTCCACGACATAGATCCGCGCCGGCACCTTGTAGCCGGCGAGCCGCTCGCGCAAACGCGCGATCAGGGTCTCCTGCATGGGCGGCTTCGTCGTCGGGATCACGAAGGCGACACAGCGCGCCTGCCCCTTGAGATCGACTGCGACGACCTGGGCGTCGGCGACACCGGCGCAGGATTTGAGCTCGTCCTCGATCTCCCCGGGCGCGACCAGGAAGCCGCCAAGCCGCATCGCATCGCCGGCGCGGGTCTCGTAGACGAACGAGCCGTCGCCGCGCAGCCGGCCGATGTCGCCGGTACGGAAGAAGCCGTCGGCGGTGATCGCCTCGCGCGTCGCCGCAGGATTGTTGAAGTAGCCGAGAAAGCGCGAGGGCGCGCTGATCTCGATCTCGCCGGAGACGAGGCTTCCGGCGAGCTCGCCGGTCTCGACATCGCGCACGCGGACTTTCGCGTCGGGCGACATCGGCCAGCCGCCGCCCTCGATCCGATCGGCGAAGGCATCATTGGGGCGGCCGATCGAGAACAGCGCCTGCACCTCGCTCGAACCGTAGAGGCCGAACAGCTTCAGGCCGCGCGCCTCGGCCTCCGCAGCCAGCTCGCGCCAGCCGGGCTGGAACGCGGCGAAGCCGCAGACTTCGAGATGCGGAAACGGGCGTGGCGCATCGGTGAGGGCGAGGATGCGCCGGAACATCTCGTCCGAGCCGAAGGCATGCGTGATCGGTTGCGTGCTGAGGATCTGCAGGGCCGGCGCGGCCTCGAAGGCGTCGAGCACATGAATGGTTGCACCGGCTGCGAGGAAGCCGAGCAGGCTCGTCATGCCGAACGTGCCGCAGAACGGCAGGATGGCCAGCAGCGAATGACGGCGGTGATCGAGCTGGAGCGCGCGGGCGACGGAGGCGGCGTGCGTCGCCAGCGTCCGCTGCGAATGCGCGACGAGCTTCGGCCCCTTGGTGGTGCCCGACGTCGTGTAGAGCAGCACGGGCAGGTCGACATCATCCTGGATCGGCGGAGGGGGCGGGTAGGGCGTCTCGAAGGCATCCAACCGCACGCAGGGCCAGTGCGCCGGCAGCGCATTTGCGCCGACCACCGCCAGCCGTTGCAGCGCGGGCACTTCGGCCTTGCCGATATCGGCGAGGATTGCGGCAAAGTCGATCGCGCGGAATGCGGCCTCGACCACCAGCAGCTTCGCGCCTGATAGTTTGAGCAGGTGCGCGACTTCCGCGCTGCGATAGCGCGTATTGACGGCGGCGACGATCGCGCCGAGCCGTGCGGCGGCGAACAACAGTGCGAGCCATTCGACCCGGTTGACCAGCCAGACCGCGACGACGTCGCCCTTGCCGATGCCTTGCGCCGCAAGCCAGGCGGCGGTCTGCTCGATCTTCGCCGAGAATTCCGCGCGCGAGACGGCGTTGCCGTCGAAGACCAAGGCAGGATCGGCCGCGCTCTTGATCCGGAGCAGCGATTGCAGCGAAACATCGTTGGCGCTCATGGCCATCGGACTAACCCGATCGCGAAAACCTGTCTACTTGGTGCCGAACATCCGGTCGCCGGCATCGCCCAGGCCCGGCACGATGTAACCGTGGTCGTTGAGCCGCTCGTCGATCGCGGCGGTCCAGATCGGCACGTCGGGATGCTCGCTCTGGAACTTGGCGATGCCCTCGGGCGCGGCCAGGAGGCAGACAAAGCGGATGTCGCGGGCGCCGCGGGCCTTGAGCAGGGAGGCGCCGGCGCAGGCCGAGTTGCCGGTCGCCAGCATGGGATCCATCAGGATCACGGTGCGGTCGGACAGGTCCTGCGGCGCCTTGAAGTAATATTCCACGGCCTGCAACGTCTCGGGGTCGCGGTAGAGCCCGATATGGGCGATGCGTGCCGAGGGCATCAGCGCCAGCATGCCGTCGAGAAAGCCGACGCCGGCGCGCAGGATCGGCGCCAGCGTGAGCTTCTTGCCGGCGATCTTGGGCGCCTGCATGGCCGCAATCGGCGTCTCGATCTCGACCAGCTCCAGCGGCAGGTCGCGCGTCACCTCGTAGCCGAGCAGCATTCCGATCTCGTTCAGGATCTCGCGGAAGCTCTTGGTCGAGCGGTCCTTCTCCCGCATCAGGGAGAGCTTGTGCTGGACCAGGGGGTGGGCGACGACGTTGACGTTGCTGATGCTCATGAAACCGCTCTACACGGTTCCGTGAAACTGCGCCAGATCGGCCAGGTACTTTTAGGCAAAGCCTTTTCCGCGGGATAGGCGGCCTCAACCGGGCATCGCGACCGCGGTTGCTCACTTCACAGGCAGCCATGGTCAGCTCGCGGTCGATCGCGTGCGAGATCGGACGAGCTAGACCCCGTGCCTCGCGCCGCCCTCTGTCAGACCTGAAGTAGCCTGTGATTTCCACGAAGAATCGATCGACGGCGCCGAGGCTGATTGGCGGACGGGCCTAGCCGAAATGATCGCAGGCGACCGGCTCATAAAGTGGGTCCAGCATCGGACGGACCGAAGGAACGCTCGGTCGCGATGCGTCGGCGGTCAGCGCCCGCACCTCGACGAATGCCGACAACAGGGCGAGCGCGAGGTCGGCATGGCGTGCCTCGACTGCGGCATCCAGCCAATCCGGCAGCTCGCGCTCGCGCGACAGCGCGCAATGCCACTCGCCGTCATCGTAGGCGATGCGGCGGACCTGCCACATCGGCAGCTCCAGCTCCATCATAACCAGTGCGGCATCGGCCCATGCCCCGACATCGATCAGGCGCGTGAGGCGTGCGGTGCGCTCGCTGTCTCCGAGCGAAGGGATGCGCCGGCAGGCGTGTCCGATGATGTCGAGCATCAGCGGCCGCGTCGTCGCATGTGCCTTGCGCAGCCGCTCGGCGAGCGAGGGGAGATCGAGCGAGAGAGCGGCGGTCATGTCAGGCCTCCTGGAATTGGCGTCGGTCAGTCGGCCGGCGTCGCCAAGATGGCGGGAAGAGCATTTGAAAACGAGATGGGGATCGGGCGCGAGATATAGGGATTCCATAAGTGGGCGGGGGTCTTCGCGGTCGGTGCGCACGCCTCGTCCTTCGAGACGGCGCTGACGCGCCTCCTCAGGATGAGGCTAATCAGCTTCAGCGCCCTTTGAAACTGCAGCCACAAACTCCGTCCTCATCCTGAGGAGCCCGCCTTAAGCGGGCGTCTCGAAGGATGGCAGCCGGGAGAAGCCCCCAGATGCGATAGCTCTGCGCCGCGACGCGCCGGCCTTTATGAGATTCCTATAACGTCGCCATAGACCTCATCTCGAAAACCTATGGGCGTGGTGGCACCTCAGGTCTCTCCTAAGGAGTATCGCCATGATGGACCTTTTGATGCTGGCGCTGGGCTTCGTCTTCTTTGCCCTCGCGATCGGCTACACCTATGCCTGCGAACGGCTGTGAGGGAGCGGACCATGATCTTCGATTATGCGCTCGCCGGCGCCGTTTCGTTCGGCCTCCTGATCTATCTCACCTATGCACTGCTGCGGCCCGAGCGGTTCTGACGCCGTGCTGCTGCTCGTCGAATTGCTGCTGGCCGGCGCTGCGCTCGTCACGGGCCTGCTCGCGCTGCTCCTGCCGCTCTTGCGCCGGACCAAAAGCCTGAAGGGTTAATGCCATGACTGTGATCGGTTGGTTCCAGATCATTCTTTATTGCACGATCGTGGTCGCACTGACCAAGCCGCTCGGCTGGTACATGACGCGCGTATTCAACGGCGAGCGCACCTTCCTGTCGCCCGTCCTGCGCCCGATCGAAGCCGGCATCTATTGGATCTCCGGCGTCGACGAGAAGCGCGAGCAGCACTGGCTCACCTACACGGTCGCGATGCTGCTGTTCCATGTCGGCGGCTTCCTCATCATCTACGGCCTGTTGCGGCTCCAGGCCGTGCTGCCGTTCAATCCGGCCGGGCAATCGGCGGTCGCCGAGGATCTGTCCTTCAACACCGCGATCTCCTTCATCACCAACACCAACTGGCAGAACTACGGCGGCGAGAGCACGCTGTCCTATTTGATCCAGATGGTCGGCCTGACGCACCAGAATTTCCTCTCGGCGGCGACCGGAATCGTGCTTGCCGTTGCCCTGATCCGCGGCTTTGCCCGCGCTTCCATGCGTACAGTCGGCAACTTCTGGGTCGATGTGACCCGCTGCACGCTCTACATCCTGCTGCCGATCTGCGTCGTGTTCACACTGTTCCTGGTCTGGCAGGGCATCCCGCAAACGCTTGGAGATTACGTCGAAGCGACCACGCTCGAGGGCGCCAGGCAGACCATCGCGGTCGGCCCGGTGGCCTCGCAGGTCGCGATCAAGATGCTGGGGACCAACGGCGGCGGCTTCTTCAATGCCAATGCCGCGCATCCCTTCGAGAATCCGACCGCGCTGTCGAACTTCGTGCAGATGCTGTCGATCTTCGTGCTCGGCGCGGCGCTCACCAACGTGTTCGGCCGCATGGTCGGCAACCAGCGCCAGGGCTGGGCGATCCTCGCCGTAATGGGCGTGCTGTTCGTCGCCGGCGTCGCCGTTTGCTATTGGGCTGAAGCCAGCGGCACCTCGACCCTGCATGCGCTCGGCCTGACCGGCGGCAACATGGAAGGCAAAGAGGTTCGCTTCGGCATCGTCGCCTCCTCGCTGTTCGCCGTGATCACGACGGCCGCCTCCTGCGGCGCGGTCAACGCCATGCATGACAGCTTCACCGCGCTCGGCGGCATGATCCCGCTGATCAACATGCAGCTCGGTGAGATCATCATCGGCGGCGTCGGCGCCGGCCTGTACGGCATGCTGCTGTTCGTCGTCCTCTCGATCTTCGTCGCAGGCTTGATGGTGGGCCGCACGCCGGAATATGTCGGCAAGAAGATCGAGGCGCGCGAGGTCAAGATGGCGATGCTCGCGATCCTTGTGCTGCCGCTGATGTATCTCGGCTGGACCGCGGTCGGTGTGGTCTATCCGACTGCTGTCGCCTCGATGGCGAATGCCGGCCCGCACGGCTTCACCGAGGTGCTTTACGCCTTCACCTCGGCGACAGGCAACAACGGCTCGGCCTTCGCAGGGCTCACCGGCAACACCTTCTTCTACAATCTCACGCTCGCATCGGCGATGTTCGTCGGCCGCTTCTTCATGATCGTTCCGGCGATGGCGATTGCGGGCGCGCTCGCTGCCAAGAAGTCGATTCCGCCGTCGGCCGGTACGTTCCCAACCACCGGCGGGCTGTTCGTCGGCCTCGTCGTCGGCGTGATCCTGATTATCGGCGGTCTGACCTTCTTCCCGGCGCTCGCGCTCGGCCCCATCGTCGAGCACCTCGCGATGAACGCGGGGCAGGTGTTCTGATCACCAAGTGTTCTGATTGACAGACTTCTGATTATTTGGAGTGACCTCCATGGATACGATGAAACTGCAAAAGCGCGCTCCGATGTCGGCGATGCTCGATCCCAGGATCGTGCTCCCTGCGATCCGGGCGTCCTTCACCAAGCTCGACCCGCGGCTGATGGTGAAGAACCCCGTGATGTTCGTGGTCGAGATCGTCGCCGCGCTCACCACGGTGATCTTCCTGCGCGACCTCGTCACGGGCGGAGCGAGCCTCGGCTTCACCTTCCAGATCATCCTCTGGCTCTGGTTCACGGTGCTGTTCGCCAATTTCGCTGAAGCCGTTGCGGAAGGCCGCGGCAAGGCGCAGGCCGAATCGCTGCGCAAGACCCGCACCGAGAGCCAGGCCAAGCTCCTGAGCGGCGCGGGCCACGACTACAAGCTCGTATCAGGCACCAGCCTGAAGGTCGGCGATCTCGTGCTGGTCGAGGCGGGCGACACCATCCCCTCGGACGGCGAGGTGATCGAGGGCGTCGCCTCCGTCAACGAGGCCGCCATCACCGGCGAATCCGCGCCCGTGATCCGCGAATCCGGCGGCGACCGTTCGGCGGTGACCGGCGGCACGCAGGTGCTGTCGGACTGGATCCGCGTGCGCATCACGGCGGCCCAGGGCTCGACCTTCATCGACCGCATGATCAAGCTGGTCGAGGGCGCGGAGCGGCAGAAGACGCCGAACGAGATCGCGCTCAACATCCTGCTTGCCGGCCTCACCATCATCTTCGTGTTCGCCACGGTGACGATCCCGAGCTATGCCGCCTATGCCGGCGGCTCGATCTCGGTGGTCGTGCTGGTTGCTCTCTTCGTGACGCTGATCCCGACCACGATCGGCGCGCTTCTGTCGGCGATCGGCATCGCCGGCATGGACCGCCTGGTGCGCTTCAACGTGCTGGCGATGTCGGGCCGCGCGGTCGAGGCCGCCGGCGACGTCGACACGCTGCTGCTCGACAAGACCGGCACCATCACGCTCGGCAACCGGCAGGCGACCGCGTTCCGTCCCGTGCGCGGCGTCACCGAACAGGAGCTGGCGGATGCAGCACAGCTCGCCTCGCTCGCGGACGAGACGCCGGAAGGCCGCTCCATCGTCGTGCTGGCCAAGGAGAAGTACGGCATCCGTGGCCGCGGCATGGCCGAGCTGGGCGCGACCTTCGTTCCGTTCACGGCGCAGACCCGCATGAGCGGCGTCGACGCCGGCGGCTCGTCGGTGCGCAAGGGCGCGGTCGATGCCATGCTGAACTACGTGGGCGGTGGTGCACCGCTTGCGGTTGCCTCCGGCAACACGGCACGTGCCATCCAGCCGGCCGCGCTCTCGGAGATCGGCCGTGAGATTCAAACCATTGCCGACGAGATCTCCAAAGCCGGCGGCACGCCGCTCGCCGTTGCCAAAGATGGAAAACTGCTCGGCGTCATCCAGCTCAAGGACATCGTCAAGGGCGGCATCCGTGAACGCTTTGCCGAACTGCGACGCATGGGCATCCGCACCATCATGATAACAGGCGACAATCCGATGACGGCCGCTGCCATCGCCGCGGAAGCCGGCGTCGACGACTTCCTGGCGCAGGCAACGCCCGAGGACAAGCTCAAGCTGATCCGCGACGAGCAGGCCAAGGGCAAGCTGGTGGCGATGTGCGGCGACGGCACCAACGACGCTCCCGCGCTCGCCCAGGCCGATGTCGGCGTCGCCATGAACACCGGCACGCAAGCCGCGCGCGAGGCCGGCAACATGGTCGACCTCGATTCCAATCCGACCAAGCTGATCGAGGTGGTCGAGATCGGCAAGCAGCTCCTGATGACGCGCGGTGCGCTGACCACGTTCTCGATCGCCAACGACGTCGCCAAGTATTTTGCGATCATCCCGGCGATGTTCCTGGCGTTCTACCCGCAGCTCAACGTACTCAACGTCATGGACCTGTCGAGCCCGCAGAGCGCCATCCTGTCGGCGATCATCTTCAACGCGCTCGTCATCATCGCGCTGATCCCGCTCGCGCTGAAGGGCGTCGCCTACCGCGCCGTCGGCGCCGGCGCGCTGCTCGGCCGCAACCTCCTGATCTACGGGCTCGGCGGCATCGTCATTCCCTTCATCGGCATCAAGGCGATCGATCTCGCGGTGACAGCTTTGCACTTGGCTTAACCCCGTCATTGCGAGGAGCGAAGCGACGAAGCAATCCAGACTGCCGCTGTGGAAAGACCCCTGGATTGCTTCGCTTCGCTCGCAATGACGAAAAGACAGAGGAGACCTAACATGCTCAGAGAAATCCGCCCCGCCATCGTCCTCTTGCTGGCGCTCACCGCCATCACGGGCCTTGCCTATCCGCTCGCCATGACCGGCATCGCCGGCGCGCTCTTTCCCGCCCAGGCACAAGGCAGCCTGATCGAAAAAGACGGCAAGGTGATCGGCTCCGCCCTGATCGGGCAGGAGTTCAAGGACGACAAATATTTCCACGGCCGCCCCTCGGCGACCCTGGCGCCGGACCCGAACGATCCGACCAAGACGGTGCCCGCGCCCTACAACGCCGCCAATTCGGGCGGCTCCAATCTCGGCCCGACCAGCAAGGCGCTGGCCGACCGGTTGAAGGAAGATGTGGACAAGCTCAGGAGCGAGAATCCGAACGCCTCGGTGCCGGTCGATCTGGTGACGACCTCGGCCAGCGGCCTCGACCCGGACATCTCGCCGGAAGCGGCGCAATTCCAGGTGCCGCGCGTGGCGAAGGCGCGGAGTCTGCCTGAGGATCAGGTCAAGCAGCTTGTGACCGCCAGCACCGAAGGCCGCCTGCTCGGCCTGCTCGGCGAGCCCAGGGTTAACGTTCTGGCGCTGAATCTCGCGCTCGATCGCATGGCCGCGAAGTAGCCGTCTAGGCTCGCAGTGTGGGGGTGATTATACTGGCAAGATGGTCCGAGAGCGCCGCGATCCCGAACAACGTCCGTCCCCGGAGGCCCTGCTGGAAGCGGCGCGCCGGGAGGAGAGCGCGAGCGGCAGGCTGAAGATCTTCGTCGGCGCCGCTCCCGGCGTCGGCAAGACCTACGAGATGCTGCAAAGCGCCCATGCCAAGCGCAAGGCCGGCATCGATGTCGTGGTCGGCTTCGTCGAGACCCATGGCCGCGCCGAGACCGAGGCGCTGGTGCGCGGCCTCGAAGTGGTGCCGCGCAAGCGGCTGGACTACCGCGGCCAGATCGTCGAGGAGATGGACCTCGACGCGGTGATCGCGCGGCGGCCGCAGATTGCGCTGGTCGACGAGCTCGCCCACACCAATGCGCCCCTTTGCCGCCACCCCAAGCGCTATCTCGACGTCGAGGAGCTGCTCTCGCACGGCATCGACGTCTACACCGCCGTCAACATCCAGCACATCGAGAGCCTGAACGACGTCGTTGCCCAGATCACCCATGTCAGGGTGCGCGAAACCGTGCCGGATTCGGTGTTCGACCGTGCCGACGCCATCGAGCTGATCGACCTCACGCCAGACGACCTGATCCAGCGGCTGAAGGAGGGCAAGGTCTATGTGCCCAAGCAGGCCGAGCGGGCGCTGGAGCATTATTTCTCGCCGGGCAACCTCACGGCGCTGCGTGAGCTCGCCCTGCGCCGCACCGCCGAGCGGGTCGACGAGCAGCTGCTCAACCACATGCAGGCGAATGCGATTCCCGGGCCCTGGGCCGCGGGCGAGCGCATCCTGGTCTGCGTCAGCGAGGATCCCCGCGCGGCCGGCCTCGTGCGCTACACCAAGCGGCTGGCCGACCGGCTCCATGCGCCGTTCACCGCGATCTCGATCGAGACGCGGCGATCGCTGCAATTGTCCGACGAGGAGCGGGATCGGCTCGCCGATACGCTGCGGCTCGCGGAATCGCTCGGCGGCGAGGCGCTGACCATTCCCGCCGTCGGCCGCCGCATCGCCGACGACGTCGTCAATTTCGCGCAAGGCAACAACGTCACCCAGATCGTGATCGGCAAGTCGACGCGCTCGCGTTGGTTCGAGATGACGCGCGGCTCCGTCGTGCACGATCTGGTGCGCCGCGCGGGCAATATCAGCGTTCACGTCATCCCCGGCAACGAGCTTTCCGGAGAGGCCGCGCCCAAGATGGCGGTGCAGACCGCCGCACGATCCGAGCCATTCGATCCCTTGCCTTATCTCAAGGCGCTTGGAATCGTGCTCGTGGGTCTCGGCGCGGCCAAGTTGATCCAGCCTTATTTCGGCATCGAGAACGTCGACCTGGTGCTGCTGACCGCCGTGGTCGCGGTGGCCGTGCGCTATGGCCTGTGGCCGTCGCTGCTGGCGACCGTCGCGGCCTCGCTGTCCTACAATTTCTTCTTCCTGCCGCCGATCTACACTTTCACGATCACCGACCCGACCAATGTCGCCGCCTTCGTGCTGTTCCTGGTGGTGGCGATGATCGTCTCCAATGTGGCGGCGCGCGTGCGCATCCAGGCCGACACCGCGATCGGCCGGATCAGGATGACCGAGCAGCTCTATGCCTTCAGCCGCAAGCTCGCCGGCACCGCCACGCTCGACGACGTCTTGTGGGCGAGTGCCTACCAGACCGCATTGATGCTCAAGGTGCGCGTGGTGCTGTTGTTGCCGGATGAAGGCCTGCTCACGGTGAAATCAGGCTATCCGCCCGAGGACGAGCTCGACCAGGCCGACCTTGCCGCCGCCAACTGGGCGTGGAGCAACGATCGCCCCGCCGGCCGCGGCTCGGACACCTTGCCCGGCGCAAAACGGCTGTTCCTGCCGATGCGCACCGGGCGCGGCCCGATCGGCGTGATCGGCATCGACAACGACCGCACCGGCCCGCTGCTGACGCCGGACCAGCGCCGGCTGCTCGATGCGCTGGTCGACCAGGGCGCGCTCGCGATCGAGCGCGTGCTGCTGGTCGAGGACATGGACCGCGTCAAGCGCACCGTCGAATCCGAGCGGCTGCGCTCGGCACTGTTGACCTCGATCTCGCACGATCTGAAGACGCCGCTGGCGTCGGTGTTGGGCGCAGCCTCGACCATGCGCGATCTCGCCGGTGCGCTCTCCGACACCGAGAAGCGCGACCTGCTCGCCACCGTGATCGACGAATCCGAGCGGCTCAACCGCTTCATCGCCAATCTGCTCGACATGACCAAGCTCGAATCCGGCGCGATCGTGCCCAACACGGCGCTGCACGATCTCGGCGAAATCGTGGGCAGCGCGCTGCGGCGCGCGAGCAAGATCCTGACCGCCCACAAGGTCGAGCTGGCGCTGGCCGCCGATCTGCCGATGCTCCAGCTCGATGCCGTGCTGTTCGAGCAGGTGCTGTTCAATCTGCTCGACAACGCCGCCAAGTACGCGCCGCCGGAGACGACGATCTCAATCCGCGGCCGGCGCGACGGTGCTCATGTCGTGCTCGAGATCGCCGACGAGGGCGCCGGCATTCCGGCGGACGAGCTCGAGAGCGTGTTCGACAAGTTCTATCGCGTGCAGAAGGGCGATCACGTCCGCCCCGGCACCGGGCTCGGGCTTGCCATTTCCCGCGGCTTCGTTGAAGCGATGCACGGCACGATCTCCGCTGCCAATCGCAGCGAGCGAAGCGGCGCGGTGCTCACCGTTCGCCTGCCGGTTCCGGCAGAGAACCACGCATTGGATACCGCCGCATGAGCGCCGCTCCGATCAAGGTCCTGGTCATCGACGACGAGCCGCCGATCCGCAAATTGCTGCGGATGGGGCTGACAACGCAGGGCTATGACATCCTGGAAGCGCCGAACGGCAAGACGGCGCTGGAGAAGCTCGACGAGGAGCCGGCGCTGATCATCCTCGATCTCGGACTGCCCGACGTTCAGGGCCATGAGCTGCTCCGCACCATCCGCGCCCGCAACGAAGGGGTGCCGATCGTGGTGCTGTCGAGCCGCGGCGACGAAGCCGGCAAGGTCCAGGCGCTCGATCTCGGCGCCGACGATTATCTGACCAAGCCGTTCGGGATGGAGGAGCTCCTGGCGCGCCTGCGCGCCGCGCTGCGCCACCAGCTTCAGGTCAAGGGCGAGCGTCCGGTGTTCCGCACCGGCGATCTCTCGGTCGATCTCGTCCGCCGCATCGTCAAGATCGGGGATCGCGACGTGAAGCTCTCGCCGAAGGAATACGACCTGCTGCGCGTGCTGGTGCAGCACTCCGGCAAGGTGCTCACCCATCGCTTCCTGCTGAAGGAGCTGTGGGACGAATTGACCGACGCGCAATATCTGCGCGTCTATGTCCGCCAGCTCCGCCAGAAGATCGAAGCCGATCCGGAGCGGCCGCAATACGTGCTGACGGAAACCGGGATCGGGTATCGGCTGAAGGCGGGGGATTAGCGTTCCACAGACCCCGTAGGGTGGGCAAAGGCGCAACGCGCCGTGCCCACCATTCTCTCGATTTCGATAACGGTGGTGGGCACGCTTCGCTTTGCCCACCCTACGATATCTCTCTCCACATCGTCATTGCGAGCGCAGCGAAGCAATCCAGAGTCCCGCCGCGGAGGCGGTCTGGATTGCTTCGTCGCAAGGGCTCCTCGCAATGACGCCGGTGTAAACTAGCCCGCCTTCCTGTGCCGCGCCGTCGACCGGTGCGCCTTCTTCGGAGCGTGCCGCCGCCCCGTCGCGCGGCGCGCATGCGACTTCGCCGCCGTCTTCTTGCCGCCCTTCAGGCTCTGCTTCAGTGCGTCCATCAGGCTGACGACGTTGCTCGGCCGTTCCTCGGGCTCGGGCAGCTCGATCTTCTTGCCGCTGGCCTTGCGCTTCACCAGGGCCTTCAGCGCGTCCTCGTATTCGTCCTTGAACTTGCTGGGGTCGAAATGCGCCGCCTTGGTCTGCAGGATGTGGCCGGCGAGCTCGACCATGTCCTTGGTGATCTTCGGGCTCTTGATGTCGTCGAAGAACTGGTCCTCCTCGCGCAGCTCGTAAGGGAAGCGCAGCGTGGTGCCGAGCAGGCCCTTGCCGAGCGGCTCGATCGCCATGACGTGCTCGCGGTTGGTCAGAACGATCTTGGCGAGCGCCACGCGTTCCTGGTCCTTCATCGCGTCGCGGATCACCGCGAAGGCATCGACCGCCGCCTTGCCGTCGGGCGCGATGTAATAGGGATGGTTGAGAAAGCGCTGATCGATCTCCTCGCGCGGCACGAAGCTCTCGATGTCGATGGTGTGATTGCTCTCGATCTGGACCGCCCCGAGCTCCTCCGGCTCGATCTCGACATATTTGCCCTTGCGCAGCTCGTAGCCGCGGCCCTTCTGATCGCTCTCGACGACGTCACCGGTCTCGGAATCGATCATCTGCTGCTTGAGCCGGTTCCCGGTCTCGCGGTTGATCAGGTGAAACCGCGTCTTCTCCGCCGCTGTGGTCGCCGGATAAAGCACGACCGGACAGCTGACCAGCGACAGCTTCAACGTTCCCTTCCAATAGGCACGCGGGGCCATTCCATTCTCCAGTGTTTTCAAGGCCTTTTGGAACCCCAACCGTCCCATCGGGTTTTGGTTCCGGGCGGGACTTTCGCCGTGATAGGCTTTCAGTGCCGAACGAGAAGCGGGACCGGTCGTGCTGCAAAAACTTTCAACGTATCGACAGAAGCGGGACTTCGAGAAAACGCCGGAGCCGTCGGGCAAGACCGCCGTGGCGCCATCGAAACAGCGGCGCTTCGTGATCCAGAAGCATGATGCGAGCCGGCTGCACTACGATCTCAGGCTCGAATTCGACGGCGTGTTCAAGTCCTGGGCGGTGACGAAGGGGCCTTCGCTCGATCCTCATGACAAGCGGCTCGCGGTCGAGGTCGAGGACCATCCGCTCGATTATGGCGATTTCGAAGGTACGATCCCCGAAGGCCAGTACGGCGGCGGCACCGTGATGCTGTGGGACCGCGGCACCTGGGAATCGGACGATCCGGAAGCCGGCTTCAAGAAGGGCGATCTGAAGTTCACCCTTCATGGCGACAAGCTGCAGGGAAGCTGGGTGCTGGTGCGCATGCGCAACCGCGGCGGCGAGAAGCGGACCAATTGGCTCCTGATCAAGCACCGCGACGAAGATGCTCGCGAAGGTGCGGACAACGATGTTCTCGAGCAGGACAAGTCCGTCGCCTCCGGCCGCACCATGGATCAGATCGCCGCGGGCAAGGGACGCGCGCCGAAGCCGTTCATGCTGGCCAAGGGCACGAAGGCCAAGGCCGACGCAGTCTGGCAGTCCAATCGCGCCGAGGAGACGAAAGGGCGCACGGTGAAGCCGGCGCCGCGCACTGCGTTGAAGGCCGGCAAAGCGGCGAAGAAAAGTACAACGGCCGCGACGAACGCCAGGAAGGTGTCGGAGATGCCGGATTTCGTCGCGCCGCAGCTCTGCACGCTGGTCGAGCGGCCGCCGGGCGACCAGGGCTGGTGCCATGAGATCAAGTTCGACGGCTATCGCGTCCAGCTCCGGGTCGAGGACGGCGAGGCGACGCTGAAGACGCGCAAGGGTCTCGACTGGACCAGCAAGTTCGCTTCCATCGCCGAGGAAGCCGCCGCGCTGCCGGACGTGATGATCGACGGCGAGATCGTCGCCCTCGACCATAACGGTGCGCCGAACTTCTCCTCGCTGCAAGCGGCGCTGTCCGACGGCAAGACCGACGACCTGATCTTCTTCGCCTTCGATCTGCTTTTCGCAGGAAGCGAGGATTGCCGCCGTCTGCCGCTCAGCGAACGCAAGGCCCGGCTGAAGCAGCTGCTGGGCCAGCGCAAGCGGAAATCGAGCCAGCTCCGCTATGTCGAGCATTTCGAGAGCGGCGGCGATGCCGTGCTGCAATCGGCCTGCAAGCTCGAGCTCGAAGGCGTGGTGTCGAAGAAGCTGAACGCGCCCTATCGCTCGGGGCGCACCGAGAGCTGGGTCAAGTCGAAATGCCGCGCCGGCCATGAGGTGGTGATCGGCGGCTACAAGACCACCAACGGCAAATTCCGCTCGCTGATGGCAGGCGTGCAGCGCGGCGATCATCTCGCCTTCGTCGGCATGGTCGGCACCGGCTTTGGCGCGGACAAGGTCAAGCGCCTCATGCCGTCTCTCAAGGCCATGGAGGTCAAGAAGAGCCCATTCGGCGGCAAGAACGCGCCGAAGAAGACGCGGGACGTGCACTGGCTGAAGCCGGAGCTCGTCGCCGAAATCGAGTTCGCGGGCTTCACGGCCGACGGCAATATTCGCCAGGCGGCGTTCAAGGGGTTGCGGCAGGACAAGCCGGCCGAGGAAGTCCAGGCCGAGACGCCCGTCGATACCGAGCTCGCCGAGCCCCGGGCCAGGAAGGCGGCGCGCACGAAGGCGGGCGGACGATCGAAGCAGGCCGCTCCAAATGCCGAGGTCATGGGTGTGGTCATCTCCAAGCCGGACAAGGAGCTCTGGCCCGACGACGGCGATGGTGGCGTGGTCACCAAGCTGGACCTTGCCCGCTATCTCGAAGCCGTCGGCGAGTGGATGATCGCGCATCTCAAGGGCCGGCCGTGTTCGCTGATCCGCGCGCCCGACGGCATCAAGGGCGAGTGCTTCTTCCAGCGCCATGCGATGCAGGGGACGTCGAACCTTCTGGAACTCGCGCGGGTCTCCGGCGACCGCAAGCCCTATCTTCAGATCGACCGGATCGAAGGGCTTGCCGCGGTGGCGCAGATCGGCGGCGTCGAGCTGCATCCCTGGAACTGCGCGCCATATGCCTACGACACCCCGGGCCGGCTGGTGTTCGACCTCGATCCCGCGCCCGACGTCGACTTCGCCGACGTCGTCGACGCGGCCAAGGAGATGCGGCAGCGGCTCGCCGACATCGGCATGGACAGCTTCTGCAAGACCACGGGCGGCAAGGGCCTGCACGTCGTGGTGCCACTGCTTCATGGCGCGCGCGACAAGGTGAGCTGGAAGGAGGCCAAGGCCTTTGCGCAAGGCGTCTGCCAGTGGATGGCGGACGATGATCCCGAACGCTATCTGCTCAACATGTCGAAGAAGCTGCGCAAGGGAAAGATCTTCCTGGATTATCTGCGCAACGACCGCATGTCGACGGCGGTGGCCCCGTTGTCGCCGCGAGCCCGCGCCGGGGCCACGGTCTCGATGCCGCTGACCTGGGCGCAGGTGAAGAGCGATCTCGATCCCAAGCGATACACGCTACGCACCGTGCCGGCCCTGCTGGCGCGATCGAAGGCGTGGGAGGGTTATGACGATGCCGCCGCATCGATCAAGGCGGCGATGAAGAAGCTGGCAGGGAAGGTGAAGTAGGTCGTCGCTGTTGCGACGAAGGCGGGTGCCGTAGGGTGGGCAAAACGAAGCGTGCCCACCACCTGCTTTCGTTCGAGCGATGAGGTGGGCACGGCGCGCCGCGCCTTTGCCCACCCTACCAAGTCTGCATCTAGATCCTACCCATCAGCAGAAGGATCAGCAGAATGACGATGACAAGCCCGAGGCCGCCGCCGCCGTAATAGCCGGTGCCGTAGAACGGCCCGCCGCCGATGCCGCTGAAGCCGCCGAGCAGGGCGATGATCAAAATGATCAGAATGATCGTGCCGATTGACATGCGAATCTCCTCCAGCCCTTTGTTCAAAGGGTCGTTGCAACCTGTCCCGTTGTGCGGGGGCAACTTGCCGCAGGTTGTAAAGTTCCGGCTTTGAAACACGGACGGGGGATCAACTTGCATGGAACCTTTGTTGGTCGACCTGACATGATTATGTGGAGTTAGTCAGAAGAGGCAGGACCATGTCAGCACCGCTCGTCGTCTCAATTCCGCATCGTCTCCGCCGTGAGGAGGCGGTGCGCCGGCTGAAGACTGGGCTTGGCCGCGCCGCAGCAAGCATTCCCGTGATGCAGGTCGAGGAGGAACGCTGGAGCGGCGACACCATGAATTTCCGCATCCGCGCGCTCGGCCAGGTCGCGACCGGGCAGGTCGATGTCGCCGACGATCAGGTCCGGGTCGAGGTGGTGCTGCCCTGGCTGTTGCAGCGCTTTGCCGAGATGGCGCAGGCGACGATCAGGAAGCGCGGCCAATTGCTGCTGACCAAAGATGGGGGGAAGTGACCTCAGGCGCGCACGCGTTGTCGCGGCGCTCCGACGGCATTCGCGGTTCGGGCCGCGATGACCGAGGCAGGATAGTCGCGAAAGGCCTGCGCGAGCGGCAAGTCGTTGCCCGCAAGGCCCGGCACGGTATAGCCCGTGATGTCGATGGTGGCGTCGATACCTTCCGGTGCGGGCCATTCCCGGCCCGCTTGGGTGAACGGGGCGAAATGACGCCCGGCCACGACGATCGCGGCGGCGCGGCCATGACGGCGCGCGAAGGCGATGACATGGCCGGCATGGGCGCCTCGTACCTCCAGCGGCTGGTAGTCGCCCTGCGCGAAGACGTCGCCCAGCTCGTTGCGCAGCTTGAGCAGATGCCGCGTCCAGGCCAGCTTGAGCTTGCCGTCCGGCCAGCTCCCGATCAGGTCGCTCCAGTCCGGCGCTTCCAATGATGCCAGCGCCGCATGGCGCGCGGCAAAGTCGACCGGGCGGCGGTTGTCGGGATCGACCAGCGACAGGTCCCAGAATTCGGTGCCTTGATAGAAGTCCGGCACGCCCGGCAGCGTCGCCTTGAGCGTGAGCTGGCTCAGCGAATTCAACGTGCCGAGCAGCGCGATGCGGCGAGCCAGCGTCTGCAATGCCTGAAGGAATTCTGCGGACTGATCAGGGTCGAGGAGCTTCGCGATGAAGTCGCGGATGCCGTCCTCATAGGCTTCATGCGGGTTGAGCCAGCTCGTCTCCTCCTTGCCCTCGCGCGCAGCCTTGAGGGCATAGGCCTGGACGCGCTCGGCCAAGGCGGCATCGGCCGGCGCCTCAATCGGCCAGACGCCGAGCAGGGTCTGGTAGAGCATGTATTCGAACGTTGCCGACGGCGCGCGGAAATTGCCGTGGAGCGTGAGATGCGGTGCATTCAGCACCTTCCAGCGCGCCACCGCGCTGGTCCATTCACCGGGAATCTCGCTGAGCGCCGCGATGCGCGTGCGCGCATCCTCCCCACGCTTGGTGTCGTGGGTGGCGGTTGCCGTCATGCCTTGCGGCCATTCCCTGGCGCGAGTCTGCATGGCCTGGTGGAAGGCGGGAATGCTGAGGCCGGTGCTTGAGGGATCGCCGCCGACCTCGTTCAGCGCGAGCAAGCGGTGGAACTGATAGAACGCGGTGTCCTCCAGCGACTTCGCCATCATCGGCCCCGTGAATTGCTGCACCTTGAGCGCAAAGCGGCGCACGCGCGGGGCGCTGTGCGGCGGACGGCCGGGCTTGAGCAGGTCCATGGTCAGGGCATCGCGCAGGAAGTCAAAGATGCCGTCGTCGGCGGCGAACCAGTCCCGGCGGGCGCGCGCGATGGTGTCGTCGATCAGCTTGCGGTCCGCTGCCGTCGGGCCGCTGTGCGTCAGATAGGTGCGATAGACCGGGAAATGCAGCACATAGAGCTCGAGCGCCTGCCGCAGGCTGTCGGCCGAGAAGTCCCGCGTCGAATAATGGCCGTTGGCGATGCGCGCGAGCAGGCGGGTCAGCACGGTGAATTCGCTGGTCAGCAACGTCTCGAGCACGCGCCGCTTGGCGTCCTTGACGTAAGGCACAAGCCGCGGCGGCCGGTTGCTGATCTGCCGCCAGGTCTCGTCCAGCGCCTCCAGCCCCCTGGGATCGATCAGCACGTGGGTGATGACATTCATCCACTCGTAGCCGGTGGTGCCCTGGACACCGGCGAAATGCGGCAGGCGCTCGTGCTCACACAGGATTTTTTCGATCACCGTATAGAACGGCTTTGTGTTGCCTTGGGCGGTGTTGCTTTGGGCGTCGCGCACCAGCCGGCGCAATCGCTGGCAATATTGGGCGGGGTCGCGCAGGCCATCGATGTGATCGAGCCGGATTCCCTGCAATTTGCCGTCGGCAATGAGCTGCTTCACCAGCCGGTGCGTGGCGGCAAATGTGCTTGCGTCCTCGACGCGCAGACCGGCGAGGCCATTGACGTCGAAGAAGCGGCGATAATTGATGTCGCTGGAGGCAAGCCGCCAGTGCCCGAGCTTGTAGTGCTGGCGCTCCAGGAGATGATGCAGCGTCAGCGTCTGTGCCGGGCGGTCCTTGCCGGCGCGATAGGCGGCAAGGCCGCGCTTGATGATGTCGGCGGCGCCTGCGATCTCCTTGAGCTCGGCCTTGAAGCCGGGAGCTTCCTTGCGATTGGGACGCCGCAGCCCCGTGTAACGGGTCGCGAGCGACAGCAGGCGCTTGCCGGGCTCCGTTTCCGCCGCGTCCGCCTCCTTGACGACCATCCGCAGCATCTCGCCATAGCGCTCCGGCGCGATGGGCAAGCGGTGCTCGAAATACCACGCCGCGAAGCTTCCTTCGTCCGGGTCGTAGCGCAGCTCGATGTCGCCGCGCTCCAGCGCCTCGCCGTAGGACGAGCCGAGGATCGGCAGCAGCACGCCGCCGCGGGCGCGGTAGGCCAGCTGGTCCCAGTCGATGTCGAAGGAGGCGGCGTGCGGAGAGGCCTGGCCCCATTCCAGCACGTCGAGCCACCACGGATTGTCGGCAAAATGCACGCCGACATGATTGGGGACGAAATCGATGATGAGCCCGAGATCGTGCTGCTGGAGCGCTTCGCTCAGCCGCGCAAAGCCGGCTTCGCCGCCGAGCTCGGGATTGAACTGGCCGTGGTCGACGGTGTCGTAGCCATGGGTCGAGCCCTTGCGGGCCTTCATCACCGGTGAGGCGTAGAGATGCGTGATGCCAAGCGCCTTGAGGTAAGGAACGACGGCGGCAGCCTTGTCGAAGTCGAAATCTGCGGTGAGCTGGAGCCGGTAGGTCGCGAGCGGAATGGCGGGAGGCATCCTAACCTCCGAGGCGCCAGATCACCGACCAGGGCGGGAGCCGCTCGCCGGATCCGCCGCCCCAGATCGGCGTGCCCGCGCTGACGCTGGAGGTGATCTCGTGATCGGACAGATTGGCGACAAGGCGCAATGTCGAGCCGTCGCCCATGCGCCAATGCGCGGTGAGGAGGCCGTTGTCGGCCGCCTGGGCATCACCGAAGCTTGCGCCTTTCAGCCGCGGCATGACCTGCTTGCGACGGACGCCGAGCAGCTCTCGCACCAGCCCAAGCCGCGCATCGTGTTGCGGCGTGCGGCCGGTCCAGTCGAGCACGGCCGATTGCAGCGTTGTCGGATCGAGCGGGTCGGGCACCTCGTCGCCGTATTTTTCGTAAGCCCAGGCATATTCCCGCTTGCGCCCCGTGCGCACGGCATCGGCGAGTCCGCCCTGGAAATCGCAGAAGAACGGGAAGGGGACCGTCGAGCCCCATTCCTCGCCCTGAAACAGCATCGGCACCATAGGCGCGAGCAGGGTGACCGCGAGCGCGGCCTCGATCTGCTTTGGCGATGCCAGACTTTCCAGCCGCTCGCCGAGTGGACGATTGCCGATCTGGTCGTGGTTCTGCAGGAAATTGACGAAGGTGGCCGGCGGCAGCTGGCCGCTCGGCTCGCCGCGCGGCTTCTTGCCCCAGAACTCCGAGATCTCGCCCTGATAGACGAAGCCGGAGGCGAGCGCGCGCGCCAGGTCCATGCGCGGCGTCTGGTAGTCGCCATAGTAACCTGCATGCTCGCCGGTCAGCATCACGTGCCAGACGTGATGATAGTCGTCGTTCCACTGCCCGCGATATTTGCCGTTCGGCGGCTCCTGCGCAGCGTCGAGCAGGCTGGCGCGATTGTCGCCGTTCTCCAGCACGAGATGGATGTGGCGTCCCGTAGCCTTGGCGAGCTCGCCGGCGGCAACGCTGAGGTCCTGCAGCATGGACTGCTCGCCCGGGACAGCCATGATGTGATTGGCGGCGTCGAGCCTGAGGCCGTCGAAGCGGTAGTCGGCGAGCCAGGACAACGCGTTCTCGACGGCGAAGGCGCGCACTTGCGGCACGCGATAATCGATCGCACTGCCCCACGGCGTGTGCGCATCGGTGAAGAAGGTCGGCGCGTAACGGCCGAGATAGTTTCCTTCCGGGCCGAAATGATTGTAGACGACGTCGAGGAACACCATCAGCCCGCGCAGATGCGCCTCGTCGATCAGCGTCTTCAGGTCTTCGGGCCGGCCATAGGCACTGTCCGGCGCGTACCACAGCACGCCGTCATAGCCCCAGCCGCGGCGTCCCGCGAAATCGGCGAGCGGCATCAATTCCAGCGCCGTGATGCCGGTCGCGGCGAGATGATCGAGCTTGTCGATCATGGCGCGATAGGCGCCTTCCGGCGTGAAGGTGCCGACATGGGTCTCGACCAGCACCGTCTCTTCCCAGGGACGGCCGCGCCAATCGCGCGCGCGCCAGGCGAAGTTATCGTGATCGATCACCTCGCTCGGGCCGAACACGTCCTCGGGCTGGAAGGCCGAAGCGGGATCCGGCACGTCGATGTCGTCGTCGATTCTGAACTTGTATTTGCTGCCGGCGGTGAGGCCGGCGATCTCGGTGACGTACCAGCCGTCCTGCCGGCGCTGCATCGCGTGCCTGCGGTCGAGCAGGAGATCGACGCGGCGCGCGGCCGGCGCCCACAGCCGGAACGACACGCCGTCCTTGGTCGGCCTCGCCCCGAAGGATGGCCTCATAGCGCGCCTGCGAAGGCAAGCACGGATCGCGGCGGCGCCTTGCTGTCGCTCCCGGGCAGGAAGTCGATCGTATTCAGCTTGGCATCGGTCGTGTTCAGGAGCTGCTGCCAGCTCTTGTATTCGGTCATTTTGGGCAATTTGAATGCGATCTCTTCGGGAGCGGCGTTCAGTACGATAAAGATCGCGGCCCCACCCGGTTCCATCGGGCCCATCACATAGGAGAGAAACCGCCCATCCGGGAATGTCCAGTCGCTCTCCGTCATCTCGTCGCCGGCGGGCGTCAGCCACAACGCGCCGTAGGAGACGCCGTCCTTGGGCCGGCCGTCGAGCCAGCGATGACTGCGCAGCTGCGAGAAACGGCGACGGATGTCGGCGAGCTGGGCGACGAAGTCGATCATGTCGTCGCCGTCCTTGCCGAGATTGTCCCAGCCGACCCAGCCGACCTCGTTGTCCTGGCAATAGGCGTTGTTGTTGCCGGATTGCGAGTTGCCGACCTCGTCGCCGGCGAGGATCAGCGGAACGCCCTGGGCCAGCATCAGGCAGGCCAGCACGTTCTTGCGCAGCTGACGGCGCAGGCTGATGATATCAGGATCGTCGGTCGGCCCCTCGACGCCGCAATTGTTGCTGTGATTGTCGTTGGAGCCGTCGCGATTGTCCTCGCCGTTGGCCTCGTTGTGCTTCTCGTTGTAGCTGAAGAGATCGGCGAGCGTGAAGCCGTCGTGGACGGTGATGTGGTTGATGCTGGCGCGCGGCCGCCGCCCGTCGTGATTGAACAGGTCGGACGACGCGGTCATGCGGCTGGAGATGTCGCCGATCAGGCTGCCTTCGCCGCTCCAGTAGCGGCGCATGGCGCTGCGATAGCGATCGTTCCATTCCGACCATTGCGAGGGGAAGGCGCCGACCTGGTAGCCGCCGAGGCCGAGGTCCCATGGCTCGGCGACGAGCTTGACGGTCGCCAGCACCGGATCCTGTCGCACTGCGGTCAAGAACGAGCTGCCGCGATCAAAACCGTTCGGCCCGCGTGCCAGCGTGGTGGCGAGGTCGAAGCGGAAGCCGTCGACGTGGCAGACCTCGACCCAGTAGCGCAAGGAATCCATCACCATCTGCAGCACGCGCGGATGGGTGAGGTTCACCGAGGAGCCGCAGCCGGTGAAGTCGTCGTAATAGCGCGGGTTCTCGCGGTTCAGCCAATAATAGGAGGCGTTGTCGATGCCGCGATAGCACAGCGTCGGACCGAGATGATTTCCCTCGGCGGTGTGGTTGTAGACCACGTCGAGCATGACCTCGATGCCGGCATCGTGCAGCCGCGCCACCGTGGTGCGGAAGGAATCGAGCGCATTGTCCTGGGCGTAGCGCGGCTCCGGCGCGAAGAAGGACAGCGTGTTGTAGCCCCAGTAATTGGCGAGCTTCTTTTCCACGAGGATGCGGTCGTCGACGAAGCTGTGCACCGGCAGCAGCTCGACCGTGGTGACGCCGAGCTTCCTAAGGTGCTCGATCATCGCGGGCGAGGACAGGCCGCCATAGGTGCCGCGCAGGTTCGGCGGCACGTCGTCGCGCTTCTGGGTCAGGCCCTTGACGTGGGCCTCGTAGATGATGGTGTCTTCCCAGGGAATGTTCGGCCGGATCTCGCGGCGGCCCCAGTTGAAGGTCTCGTCGACCACGACGGCCTTGGGCATGCCGCGCGCGTTGTCGCGCCGGTCGAACGACAGGTCCTCGCGCGGGCTTCCGGTGCGATAGGCGAAATGCGCATCGCTCCAGACCAGGCGCCCGGCGAGCCGCTTGGCGTAGGGGTCGAGCAGCAGCTTGTTGGCATTGAAGCGATGGCCGTGCTCGGGCTCGTAGGGGCCGTGCACACGATAGCCATAGAGCTGGCCCGGCGAGACGTCGTTGAGATAGCCGTGCCAGACGTCCTCGGTCTTCTCGGGCAGCTCGATGCGCTCGAGCTCGCGGCGGCCTTGCGTGTCGAACAGGCAGAGCTCGACCTTCTGCGCGTTGGCGGAGAACAGCGCGAAATTGGTGCCGCGTCCGTCCCAGCTTGCGCCGAGCCGTGCGGGCGATCCAGCGGTCAGGCGCATCGATCAGCTTTCCGGAACGAGGAAGATCGCAGCGAGCGGCGGAATGGTGAGGCGGAGCTCGCCGCCCTCGGCCTGGACTTCGCCGATATTGCCGACATTGCTGCCGCCATAATGGGCGGAATCGGAGTTGAGCACTTCCTTCCACTTGCCGCCGAAGGGCACGCGAACGCGATAGTTCTGGTAGACGTTGGGCGAGAAGTTGACGATGACGATACACCGCGCGTTCTCGTCGAACCCCTTGCGCAGCCAGGCGAATACGTTGCGATTGGCATCGTCCGTGATCAGCCATTCGAAGCCGGCCTGCTCGCAATCCATCTGGTGCAGCGCCGGCACCGCGCGGTAGAGCCGGTTGAGGTCGCGGATCAGGGCCTGGATGCCGGAATGGACCTTGTACTCGAGCAGGTGCCAGTCGAGCGACTGGTCGTGATTCCATTCGCGGCTCTGTGCGATCTCCGCGCCCATGAACAAGAGCTTCTTGCCGGGATGGCCGAACATGAAGCTGTAATAGGCGCGCAAATTGGCGAAGCGCTGCCATTCGTCGCCGGGCATGCGGCCGAGGATGGAGCGCTTGCCGTGCACGACCTCGTCATGCGACAGCGGCAGGATGAAGTTCTCCGAAAACGCATAGTGCAGGCCGAACAGGATCTCGCCGTGATGATGCTTGCGGTGAATCGGATCCTTGCTGATGTAGTTCAGCGTGTCGTGCATCCAGCCCATGTTCCATTTGTAGCCGAAGCCGAGTCCGCCGAACTCGACAGGGCGCGAGACCTGGGGCCAGGCGGTGGATTCCTCCGCGGCCGTGGTCGCCTGCGGGAAGCGGGCGAACATCTCCGTGTTGAAGCGGCGCAGGAAGTTGATCGCCTCGATGTTCTCGCGGCCGCCATACTGGTTCGGGATCCACGCGCCGGGCGGCCGGCTGTAGTCGAGATAGAGCATGGACGCGACCGCATCGACGCGCAGGCCGTCGATGGCATAACGCTCCATCCAGAACAGCGCGTTCGACACCAGGAAGTTCGTCACTTCGGTTCGGCCGTAATTGTAGATCAGCGTGCCCCAGTCGAGGTGGCGGCCCTGCAGCGGGTTGGCGTGCTCGTAGAGCGCGGTGCCGTCGAAATGGCCGAGCCCGTGCGGGTCGTCCGGGAAGTGACCCGGCACCCAGTCGAGCAGCACGCCGATGCCTTCGCGGTGGCAGGCATCGATCAGCGCCGCAAAATCCTCAGGGCTGCCGAAGCGGCTGGTCGGCGCATAGAGGCCGGTCGGCTGATAGCCCCATGAGCCGTCGAACGGGTGCTCGCTCACGGGCAGGAATTCGAGATGGGTGAAGCCCATGTCGCGCGCATAGGCCGGCAGCTGCTCGGCAAGCTCGCGATAGGTCAGCCATTCATTGTTGCCTTTGCGCCGCCACGAGCCGAGATGAACCTCGTAGATCGACATCGGTGCCGACATTGCATTGATGCCTTCGGGCGCCGGGCGCGGCCGCGGCAGATGCGCCTCGTCGAACACGATCGACGCCGTCTTCGGCCGCAACTCGCTGGCGAATGCCATCGGATCGGATTTCAGCGGCAGCAGATGACCATGCGGTCCGACGATCTCGAACTTGTAGTGATCGCCTGCCTTCGCATGCGGGATGAACAATTCCCAATAGCCGTTGCCGCGCACCCGCATCGGATGGCGCCGACCGTCCCAGAAGTTGAAGTCGCCGACCACGGAGACGCGCCGCGCATTCGGCGCCAGCACGACGAAGCCGATGCCGTCGACGCCCTCGAGCCGCAGGGGATGCGCACCTAGCTTGTCGTAGAGGCGCTGATGGGTGCCTTCGCCGAGCAGGTAGAGGTCGAAATCGGTCAGGATCGGCGGAAAACGGTAGGCATCCTCGAACTCGACGACGTTGCTGCCGAACTTGGCGCGCAGCTGGTAGTGCTTCGAGCCATTGGGCAGGGCGCCGATGAACAGGCCGGAATCGTGGACGCGGTCGAGCGGCGCGACCTCGCCGTGGTCGCCGACCGCCTCGACATTGGTAGCCTCGGGCAGAAATGCGCGGACCACGCTTTTGCCGCCCTCGGGATGCAACCCGAGATAGTGGAAGGGGTCGGAGTGGCGGCCCTCGATGATCGCGTAGGCTTCGGCAGGCAGTTTAGGCATGGGCTTCGCTCTCGGCACTGGACAGAATGCGAAGCAGTCCGGTCAGCGGCGCATGGAGCCCCTCAGGCCGGTGGGACAGCTCGTACTCTACGTCGTGGAACGCTCGGTCTAGCAGGAAAAATTTCAACAGGCCTTCCGCGCATGACCGATCGTCCGGCCACAGCCTCCGGTCAGTCATGGCTTCGCGGTAGGCGGACAGGAAGGTCGCGGTGGCGCGCTCGCGCCATTCGTCGAGCGCGGCGGCGAGCCGGTCCTGCTCGTCGGAGGCGCCCGTGAGCGCGCGGCCTAGCGCCGCGTTCACCGAAAGGTTGATGGAATGGATCAGGCCGGCGACGTCGCGGGCGGCCGGCGCCTTGCGGCGCTTGTTGGCCAGCGGCACACGCGGATCGCCGTCGAAGTCGATGATGAAAATATCGTCCTTCACGATCAGAGTTTGCCCGAGCCGGAAGTCGCCATGATGACGGATGTTCAACCCGCCGATGTCCGATGGCAAGAGCGCATTCAGGCCGTCGAACAGGCTACGGCGTGCGGCGACCAGCCGGTCGATCAGGGGCCGGTCCGCCTCCCGCAGCCCGTCGCGGCTGTCGGCCAGCCGCTCGAGAACCCGCTCGGCACGCGCCTTGAGGTCGGAGAGCCAGGTCCTGATCTGGGCCGGCTCGATCGGCACGGGCGCGAGATCGTCGGGCTTTGCCGCGGCGAGCGCGACGTGCAGCTCGGCAAGCCGCCGGCCGATCTGCGCGATGAAATGCAGATACGGCGCCTGCTCCTGGGTTTCGCGCGGCATCTCATCGGCCGGCGCCAGGCGCTGCTCGTCGACATAGCGATCGAGATACCCAGTCGTCACGGTCCAGCCGTCGCCCTGGTTCTCGACATAGGCGTGGAGCACGCCGAGCGCGCTGCGCTGGTTATTGTCGACAAGCTCGACGCTGCCGAGCAGCGCCGGCGTGTTGGCGAAGCGAGCGACCTCGGTGAGATAGCGGCCGATCTCGATCTCGGGGCTGACGCCGCTTTCGAGCCGGCGATAGATCTTGGCGACGTACTTGTTGTCGACCAGCGCGGTGCTGTTCGATTGCTCGATGGCGCGGATGCGTTCGGGCTCCTTGATGGTGTAGTCGGCGAACCGGCTGGTCGCCTTGAACTCCAGCCGCAGATTGTTCTCCTCCACCACCAGGTTTTGCGACAGGCCCCGCAGGAACAGGCCGATGAAGATCTGCTCGGTCGCGACGTCGAGCAGCGTGCCCTCTCGCGCACCCTGGCGCACGGCGGCGAGCGCCTTCGGGTTGAAGCGTTCGCGGTCGAAGCGCACCCACTCGATCTGCATCGGCATCACGTAGCGCGTGGTGACGTCGTTCCGCGTCGTCTCGAAGAACGCGATCCAGGGTCTGTTGTCGCCGATGTCGCTGAACGGCACCGCTGAGGTGAGCGTGGCCTTGATCTGCTTGGGATTGTGCTCGGGATACCAGCGCGTCCGTGACAGGAAGCCCGGCAGCACGTCGCGCTCGAACACCCCGCGCTCGCGGGCGAGCGAGACCCAGTTCGAATTCACCGGCACCACCAGCGTCTCGAATTCCGGCACTGCGCGCGGAATCACCGGCTCCGACTTGTCGCGCTCCTGAAGCTGGAACCAGTAGAAGCCGTAGGGCCCCAGCGTGATCATGTAGGGCAATTCGCCGATCGCGGGAAAGCGCGTGCGGCCGAGCATTTCCTGCGGAATGCGATCCTTCCACGGCGACAGGTCGAGCTCGGTGGCCTGCGCGGCGCGCGACAGATTGGCGACGCAGAGGATCACCTCGTCGCGGTATTGCCGGACATAGGCCAGCACGGCGCGATTGGCCGGGCGGATGAAGGTCATGGTGCCGCGTCCGAAGGCGAGCGTCGACTTGCGCACCGAGATCAGCCGCTTGGTGGCGCTGAGCAGCGAGGACAGGCTGCGCGACTGCGCCTCGACGTTCACGGATTCATAGCCGTAGACCGGGTCCATGATCAGCGGCGCGTAGAGCCGGGCCGGGTCGCAGCGCGAGAAGCCGCCGTTGCGGTCCGGGCTCCATTGCATCGGCGTGCGCACGCCGTTGCGATCGCCGAGATAGATGTTGTCGCCCATTCCGATCTCGTCGCCGTAATAGATGATCGGCGTGCCCGGGAACGACAGCAGCAGCGAGTTCATCAGCTCGATCTTGCGCCGGTCGTTGTCCATCAGCGGCGCAAGGCGGCGGCGGATGCCGACATTTATGCGCGCGCGGGGATCGTTGGCGTAGGTGGTCCAGAGATAGTCGCGCTCGACGTCGGTGACCATCTCCAGCGTGAGCTCGTCGTGATTGCGCAGGAACAGCGCCCATTGGCAGCTCGCCGGGATATCAGGCGTCTGCCGCAGGATGTCGGTGATCGGGAAGCGGTCCTCCTGGGCGATCGCCATGTAGATGCGCGGCATCAGCGGGAAGTGATAGGCCATGTGGCACTCGTCGCCACGGCCGAAATATTCCTGCACGTCCTCCGGCCATTGATTGGCCTCGGCCAGCAGCAGCTTGCCCTTGGAATACGCGTCCAGCTCCTGGCGCAGCCGCTTGATGATCGCGTGGGTCTCGGGCAGGTTCTCGTTCGAAGTGCCCTCGCGCTCGCACAGATACGGAATGGCATCGAGCCGGAAGCCGTCGACGCCGGCATCGAGCCAGCGCTTCATCACCTGGATGATGGCGCTGACCACGCGCGGATTGTCGAAATTGAGGTCCGGCTGGTGCGAGAAGAAGCGGTGCCAGTAGAACGCGCCGGCCTCGGGATCCCAGGTCCAGTTCGACTTCTCGGTGTCGGTGAAGATGATGCGCGTGCCCTGGTACTTCTGGTCGGTGTCGCTCCAGACATACCAGTTGCGGGCGCTGGAGCCCGGATGGCTGCGCCGCGCGCGCTTGAACCATTTGTGCTGGTCCGAGGTGTGGTTGACCACCAGCTCGGTGATGACGCGCAGGCCGCGCTTCTGTGCCTCCTGGATGAAGCGCTTGAAGTCCTTCATTGTCCCGAAATCGGGATTGACCGCGCCGTAATCGCCGATGTCATAGCCGTCGTCGCGGCCGGGCGAGGGATAGAACGGCAGCAGCCACAGCGCGGTGACGCCGAGCTCCTGCAGATAGGGCAGCCGCTCGGTCAGCCCGGCGAAGTCGCCGATGCCGTCATTGTTGCTGTCGGCGAAGGCCTTGACGTGGAGCTGGTAGATGATGGCGTCCTTGTACCAGAGCTCATCCACGACCTCGGCAGCCTCAACCTTCTTGGTATCGACGGAAGACAGAACATTCATGGCGTGACCCCTTACGCCAGGCAGCGGAACAGAAGTGCCGGATCGCGGTCGGGATCGATACGCAACTTGATGCCGCCCCATTCGATGCGGGATTGTTCGCCGGTGAGCAGGTTTTCGAGTGTCGTCACATGGTGACGCCGTCCGCCGACGTCAACGGTGAGATCGCCGAGCGGCAGCCAGCATTCACGGACATGACGCGACAGCGCGATCACGACGACGACAATGTTGGCCGGATCGGCTGCCTCCTTGACGAAGGCGATGGTCTCGCCGTCCTCGATGGCGAGAAAGCGCAAATTCGCGGTCTGCTGAAGCGCCGCGTTGTCGTTGCGGATGCGGTTGAGCGCCGCGATGTAGGGCTTGATGTTGCCGGGTTTGTCCCAGTCGCGCTGCCTGATCTGGTACTTCTCGGAATCCAGATATTCTTCGCGGCCGGGAATGGCGTCATGCTCCAGCAGCTCGAATCCGCTGTAGATGCCGTAATTGCCTGACAGCGTGGCCGCCAGCGCGACGCGCGACTTGAAGGCCCAGGCCTCTCCGCTCTGGAGGTGAAAGGGCAACAGGTCAGGCGTGTTGACAAACATGTGCGGACGATAGAAATCGCGTTCGGGATAGCGCGTTAGCTCGCCGAGATATTGCTGCAGCTCCCACCTCTCTGTGCGCCAGGGAAAGTACGTGAAGGACTGCGCGAAGCCGAGCTTGGCGAGGCCCTTCATCAGCTTTGGCCGTGCATAGGTCTTGGAGAACAGGATCACGTCGGGATGACGGCGGCTTATGTCGCGGATCAGCCATTCCCAGAACGCAAGCGGCGCGGTGTCGTGATTGTCGATGGCGAAGATGGTCACGCCCTTGTCGATCCAGAACAGCATGGCATCGCGAAACGCGTTCCAAAGCTTGAGGCGATCGACCGAATTGAAATCGGGGATGACGATGTCGGAATAGGGGCCGTCCGCCGCCTTCACCGAGCGGTCGGGCCGCCATTTGAACCATTCCGGATGCTGCGTCAGCCAGGGATGATCCGGCGAGCACTGCACCGCGAAGTCCAGCGCAAGCTCGATCCCATACTCGAGACACGTGGCGACCAGCGCGCGAAAATCCTCGATCGTGCCGAGCTCCGGATGCAGCGCGTCGTGGCCGCCCTCGACCGAGCCGATCGCATAGGGCGAGCCGGGATCGCCTTCACCGGCCACCGGCGCGTTGTTGCGACCCTTGCGGCTTGTCTTGCCGATGGGGTGGATCGGCGTGAAGTAGAGCACGTCAAAGCCCATCGCGGCGATGTCGGGAACGCGCGCGATGCAGTCGCGCAGCGTGCCATGCCGGCCCGGCCATGCGCCCTGGCTGCGCGGCATCATCTGATACCAGGCGCTGAAGCGCGCCTTGTCGCGGTCCGCGGTCAGCGGAAAGAATGGCGAGCGCGTCAGGTCCGGCCGCGACTGGCTCTCGGCCATGGCTTCGCCGAGCTCGGTCGCGAGCAGCGAGGTGATGTCGCCGTTCCTCAAATAGTCCTCGCACTGCCTGATGATGATCGCTGCGGCGTCCTGCTGCGCGCCATGCGCCTTGGTCAAAAGGCCGGCGCCCTCGATCGCATCGAGGTGGACATCGGCCCCGGTGCGCCGTTTTCGCGTGACGGCGTGCGACCAGGTGGCGAACTCGTCGGTCCAGGCTTCGATCGCGTAGACATATTGGCCGGGCTCGGGGGGCGTGAACGCGCCGGACCAGCGGTCATTGCCGTGATGGGTCATCGGCTCGCTCCGCCATTCGCGCTCCTGCTCTCGTCGCCAGATCAGCGCGGCTGATATCACGGCCTCGCCATCGCGGTAGATGTCGGCCCAGACCTCGATCCGTTCGCCCGCGATCCGCTTCACGGCGAAGCGGCCGCCGTCGATCGCGGGATAAACGTCCTCGATCAGGAAAGCGCTGCCGGCCGCGGCACTCTCGACAGTTTGAATTGTCTTGTTCACGGTGATGCCATTGACAAGAAAGCAGGAGCCCGTTTCCCTTGTCGGGAACCCACGCTTGGTACCATTATAGAAAGCCGCTTGTGTGTCATTGGTTCCCTCGGGAACGGCAAGCGCAGTTTGCGAGTTACCCCTGACTAACCTCTTCCGCGATCTCGTTAAAATCGATGCCCCCGGCCAAACCATGGCCTGCAAGCTGCGTGCCGAATGGATCTTTTAGCTCAAGCCCGGATCAAGGGCGTTCAATCCGAATTCATCGATGCCCTCGGCAAGCTGCGGGTCACCGCGCCCGAGGCCCTCAAATCCATCCTCGACGCCCTGCCGGAGAAGCGGGTCTATCGCTTCGTCAGCGGGCCGGTCGTGGTGCGTGCCCTCGGACATCCGCGCACGGAATTGGCCTCGATCGGCGCCCCGCCGCTGCAATGGAAAATTTCCGGCAACGGCAATGTGATCGCGGCAGGCGAGACGCGCGAGCCCGTGATCGCCTGGCCCGCGGGCCTGGCGCTCGGCTATCACCGCCTGACGCTGACCGATGCCGAAGGTGCCAGCGAAGACGTGCCGATGATCGTGGCGCCCGAACGCTGCTTCGGCGGCGATTTCGATCGCGGCTGGCTGCTTGCCGTGCAGCTCTACAGCGTCCGCTCCGGCCGCAATTGGGGCATCGGCGATTTCACCGATCTCGCCGGCCTGGTCAGGCTCGCCAAGCAGCTCGGGGCCGATGGCGTCGGGCTCAATCCGCTGCATGTCCTGTTCGACGACCACCCGGCCGATTGCAGCCCCTATTCGCCGAACAGCCGGCTGTTCCTCAACCCGCTCTATATCGACGTCGAGGCGATACCTGAATTCTCGGCCGACCTCGTCCCCGACGCGGCCGCGACGGCCGCCCGTCTGCGCAAGGGGGATCGCGTCCCTTATGCCGACATGGCGGCGCTGAAATGGCTGGGCCTGCGCGCCGCCTTCGACAGCTTCGTCAGAAGCGCGAGCGGGGCGCGTCGCAAGGTGTTTGACGCCTTCCGTGCGGAGCGCGCGCCGCTGTTGTCCCGTTTTGCCTGCTTCGAGGTGCTGCGGCATCGCTTCACCGGACCCTGGTGGGAATGGCCGCAAGAGTGGCAGCAGCCGGATGAGGCGAAATTCGCCGAGCTGCGCAACGGTCCGGACAGGCGCGAGGTCGAGTTCGTCGAATTCGTGCAATGGACGGCCGACAGCCAGCTGCATGCGGCCAAGGAGCTCGCCAGCCAGCTCGGCATGCGCGTCGGGCTCTATCTCGACGTTGCCGTCGGCGTGCAGTCCAACGGCTTCGATGCCTGGAACGAGCAGACGGCGATCTCGCGTCATCTCGCGGTCGGCGCGCCGCCCGACGTGCTCAATACCATCGGCCAGGATTGGGGCCTTGCCGGCTTCAACGCCGGTGGGCTGGAAGCGCAGTCCTTCGTCCCCTTCGCCGACATGCTCGCGGCCTCGATGCGTCATGCCGGCGCCATCAGGCTCGATCACGTGCTCGGCCTGAAACGGCTTTATCTCGTGCCGCGCGGCTTCAAGCCCGACAACGGCGCCTATGTGCAGATGCCGTTCGAGGCGCTATTGGCTGCCGTGGCGCGCGAGAGCGCGGCCCATAAATGCATCGTGATCGGCGAGGACCTCGGCACCGTGCCGGAAGGTTTCCGCGAAATGATGCAGGATTTCGGCATCTGGTCCTATCTCGTCATGATGTTCGAGCGCGACGATGCCGGACATTTCCGCAATGTCGACCATTACCGGCCCAATGCGCTGGTGACGTTGAACACGCATGACCTGTCGACCTATGCCGGCTGGCGTTCCTTTAGCGATCTCAGGATGAAGCGCTCGCTCGGGCTCGATCCCGGCGAGAACGACCAGGCGCGCTGGGATGCGCTCGGCAGGCTCGACGAGATTCTGGGCCAGAACGGCATCAACGCCAACGATGTGTACTCTGTGCTCGCGTTCCTCTCGCGCACGCCCTCGCGGCTGCTTGCGGTGTCGCTGGAGGATCTGCTGGGCGTGATCGACCAGCCCAACATCCCCGGCACGATCGACGAGCATCCGAACTGGCGGCAGCGCCTTCCGGTCGCGCTCGACGAGATCGCGTCCAAGATCGATCTCGCAGCCTTGAAGGCCGCGACACGGGAACGTTCATTGCCCGGCGGGAGTTGAACGGCCGGGCATTGCAAGGCTCGCACGACATTGTCTCAGAGGATCGAAGACTATGCGCTGATCGGCGATTGCGAGACCGCGGCGCTGGTCGGGCGCAACGGCTCGATCGACTGGCTGTGCTGGCCCGCCTTCGATTCCGACGCCTGCTTCGCCGCCATTCTCGGCACCCACAAGAACGGGCGCTGGCTGATCGCGCCATGCGAGGACGCAACCCGCATCTCGCGGCGCTATCACGATAATACCCTCATCCTCGAAACGCGATTCGAGACGAAGAGCGGCACGGTTGCGCTGATCGACTTCATGCCGCCGCGCGGCAAGGCGTCCGACATCGTGCGGCTGGTGCGCGGCCTCGGGGGCACCGTGAAGATGCGGATGGAGCTCGTGATCCGCTTTGGCTTCGGCGCCGACATTCCCTGGGTGCGGCGGATGGATCATTCGCTGCTGGCAATCTGCGGCCAGGACATGACGGTGCTGCGAACACCCGTCGACACCCGCGGCGAGGATCTGACGACGATTGCCGAATTCGAGGTCGGCGCGGACCAGACCGTGCCCTTCGTGCTGACCTACGGCCCCTCGCATATCGAGCCGCCCGCGCCGATCGATCCCGAGGTCGCGCTCCAGGAGACCGAAACGTTCTGGCGCGATTGGTGCGGCCACTGCACCCGCGACGGCGACTACCAAGACCTCATCCTGCGCTCGCTGATCACGCTGAAGGCGCTGACCTTCGCTCCGACCGGCGGCATCGTCGCGGCACCCACCACGTCCTTGCCGGAAAAGCTCGGAGGCAGCAGGAACTGGGACTACCGCTTCTGCTGGCTGCGCGATGCCACCTTTACGCTGCTGGCGCTGATGAACTCGGGCTACACCGAAGAGGCCTCGGCCTGGCACAATTGGCTGCTGCGCGCGGCGGCCGGCTCGCCTTCGAACATGCAGATCATGTACGGCATCTGGGGCCAGCGGCGGCTCCTGGAATGGGAGGCGGCCTGGCTCGCCGGCTACGAGGGCGCGCTGCCAGTGCGGGTCGGCAATGCCGCCCACGCCCAGCTCCAGCTCGACGTCTACGGCGAACTGATCGACGCCTTCCATCAATCGCGCATGGCCAAACTCAAGCTCGACGACGAGAGTTGGGCGCTGGAATGCGCCGTGCTCAATCATCTCGCCGAGGTCTGGGACCAGTCCGATCACGGCATCTGGGAGCGGCGCGGCCAGCCCAGGCACTACGTGTTCTCCAAGGTGATGACCTGGGTCGCCTTCGACCGCGGCATCAAGAGCGCCGAGACCTTCGGCTTCAAGGCGCCGCTTCTGCACTGGCGCACCTTGCGCGATGCGATCCACCGCGACGTCTGCACCAGGGGCTTTGACGCGGAGGTGGGCGCCTTCGTCGAATCCTACGGCACGAAGCTGCTCGATGCCAGCGTGCTGCTGCTGCCGGCCGTCGGCTTCCTGCCGGCGTCGGACCCGCGCATCTGCGGCACCATCGCCGCCGTCGAGAAATGCCTGATGCGCGACGGTTTCGTGCTGCGGCACGATCCGCGCGAGCTGCCTCCGGGACAGCCGCCGCTCGAAGGCGCGTTCCTGGCCTGCAGCCTCTGGCTCGCCGATGCCTATGTGCTGTCGGGTGATCTCGACAAGGCGCAGGAATTGTTCGATCGCGTGGTCGGCGTCGCCAATGACGTCGGGCTGCTCGCCGAGGAATACGATTCCGTCGCCCGCCGCCAAACCGGCAATTTCCCGCAGGCGCTGACCCACATTGCGCTGGTCAACACGGCGCATAACCTCTCGGCTGCACGGCAGAAGAGCGAGAAGCCGGCGATGCAGCGGTCGAAGTAGTAGCAAGAGCCGTCAGGCTCTTTTGCCTCCACAAGGACGGTGCTCCCCCTCTCCCGCTTGCGGGAGAGGGTTGGGGAGAGGGCTCTCTCCGCTGGGCGAGAACCCCCAAGAGGAGAGAACCCTCACCCGCCGCGCGGGACGATGCTTCGCATCGCCCGGGACGCGGCGACCTCTCCCGCAAGCGGGAGAGGTGACCCGACTGGCAGCCCGTCTAGCCAACCCCATTCCGCGTCAAGATCATCTCCATCGCCTCGGCAAAGCCGTCCTGCTCGTTGCTCGCAGTGACATGCGTGGCCTCGTCCTTGACGTTGTCGGCGGCGTTGCCCATCGCGATCGAGGTGCCGCTGACGCGGAACATCGCGAGATCGTTCTGCATATCGCCGATGGTGGCAACCGCGTCGGTCGAGATGCCCAAGCGCTGGGCCATGGCCTGCACGAACGTGCCCTTGTTGAAGCCGGGCGGGGTAACGTCGAGATAATAGGTCTGCGAGCGCACCGCGGTGGCCTCACTGCCGAGCGCCTCCTGCATCGCCTTCTCGCAAGCGGCGAGCCCGACCGCATCGGCGCTGGCGCCGACGATCTTGCAGGCGCTCGCAAGATACGGCGAAAAGTCGGTCACGATGGTCGGATCGGCGCGGATCGTGTGCTGCTCGTGCGCGACGTAGCTGCCGCTGGGATTGTCGATCAGCCATTTGTCGGTGGTGAACAGCCAGATGTCGGCGCCGTAGTCGCGGAGGATCTGCAAGGCGCGCTCGGCCGCGCGCGCCGGAATCAGGTGCTGCTCGACCGGCCGCATCTCGGGATCGACGATCGAGGAGCCGTTGAACGGGCCGACCGGCAGCCACAGCGCCAGCGGCTCGATCAAAAAGCGCATGCCGATCGCCGGCCGGCTGGAGGTGATGGTGAAGCCGATGCCGGCCTGGTGCAGCCGCTGCACCGCGCGTCTTGCGCGCTCGGTCAGCGTCTTGTCCTTGGTCAGCAGCGTGCCGTCGACGTCGGAGACCACGAGTGAGATTTGCGTCATGGCAAGACCTTGGGTATTGCGCCGCCCAGCTTCAATTGCCGCACGATGCCGTCCACGATCGCCTCGACGGTCTCGTCGATCGAGACGGTGATGACGTGCTCGCTCGCCTCCGGCGGCTCCAGCGTCTCAAACTGGCTGGTCAACAGTCCGGGCGGCATGAAATGTCCCTTGCGCTGCGCGAGCCGTTCGGCGATCAGCTCCTTGGTGCCCTTCAGGAACACGAAGCGGACGTCGTCGCGGCCGCGCAGCAGCACGTCGCGATAGGCGTGCTTCAGCGCCGAGCAGGCGATGATGACGTGCCCGCCGCGACCGCACACCAGCGCGATCTCGTCGGCGATGGCATTCAGCCAGGGCCAGCGGTCCTCGTCGGTGAGGGGATGTCCGGCTCGCATCTTCTCGACATTGCTGGCGGGATGGAAGCTGTCGCCGTCCTCGAAACGCCAGCCCAGGCGCTCGCCGAGCGCCTTCGCAACCGTGCTCTTGCCCGAACCCGACACGCCCATCACGATCAATGCACAAGGTGCTTCAGCGCGGCCCACGAATTTCCTCCGGAAGCGCGGCTTTGTCGACCAGCCAGACGGTCTCGCCGTTCGAGCGCGCGCGTAAGGCCGGCAGATTCTCGCCATTGACGAGGCGCGTCAAGATCGGCTGCTTGTCGTGCCCGGCAATCTCGAACAGCATCTCGCGGCAGGAGGCCAAAGCGGGCAGGGTGAGCGAGACCCGCGGCACGAACGGCGCGACGTTCGCCTTGGGCACGCCGACGACCCAGCGTCGGGTCTCCTCGATCTCGGGGTAACCGGGAAACAGCGAGGCGGTGTGGCCGTCCGGCCCCGCGCCCATCAGGACGAGATCGAACAGCGGGCGGGCCGGATCGAGCTGGTCTGCGCCATAGAAGGCCTGCAGCTCGCGCGCATAGCCCGCCGCGGCGGCATCGGGATTGTCAGCCGTGGTCGGGATCGGGTGGATATGGCCGGCGGGCGCATCGCGGTCGAGAAAGGTCGCGCGCGCGACCGCCATGTTGTTGAGGGGATCGCTTTCAGGCACGAAGCGCTCGTCGCCGATGAACCAGTGCACGCGGTCCCACGGAATCCTGCTGCGCCAGGCCTCGCTGCCGAGCAACTGATACAGCTTCTTCGGGCTGGAGCCGCCGGTGAGGCAGACCGCGATGCGGCCGGGATTGGCCGCAATCCGCGCCATCACCCGTTCGGCCGCGGCGCGGGCGAGAGCTTCGGCATCGGCCTCGACGATCAGCTTTGGCTGCTCGGCCAGAGCCATCACGAGTACTTCCGCCAGCTGCGCCCGTCGCGCCGGAGCAGCTCGTCGGCGCAGGCAGGGCCGTCGCTGCCGGCTTCATAGGTTTCGATGCCGTTGGTGCCCGCGCTCTTCCAGGCGTCCAGGAACGGCTGCACGGCCTGCCATCCGGCCTCGACACCGTCCGCGCGCTGGAACAGGATGTTGTCGCCGATCATGCAGTCGTAGATCAGCGTCTCGTAGCCGGTCGAGGGATCGGCGCGGAAATAGTCGCCGTAGCGGAACTTCATCTCGACACCATCGATGGTGACGCTCGGCCCCGGGACCTTGGCGTTGAACTGGAGCTCGATCGTCTCGGTCGGGGCGATGCCGATGGTGAGGAAGTTCTGCGACAGGCGGTCGACGTCCGTGCCTGAAAACATCGACAGCGGCGCCTGCTTGAACTTGATCGCGACCTCGGTGCGCTTGTGCTTGAGCGCCTTGCCGGTGCGCAAATAGAACGGCACGCCGGCCCAGCGCCAATTGTCGATCATCAGCTTCAGCGCGACATAGGTCTCGGTGGTGCTACCAGGCTTGACGTCCGCGGTCTTGCGATAGTCCGTGATCTCGTCGTCGCCGATGCGGCCGGCGAGATATTGCGCGCGCACCGAATTCTTCAGCGCCTCTTCCCGGCTGGGCTGCTGGATCGCGGTGAGCACGTCCGCCTTCTCGGAGCGCACGGAATGTGCGTCGAAGCGGGCGGGCGGCTCCATCGCGACCAGCGACATCAGCTGGAAAAGGTGGTTCGGCACCATGTCGCGCAGCGCGCCGGTGGCATCGTAGAAGCCGCCGCGGTGACCGACGCCGAGCTTCTCCTCCACGGTGATCTGGATGTGGTCGATGTGGTTGCGATTCCAGATCGGCTCGAACATGCCGTTGGCAAAGCGCAGCACCAGGATGTTCTGCACCGTTTCCTTGCCGAGATAATGGTCGATCCGGTAGATCTGGTGCTCGTCCATGATCTTCAACAGCTCGGCATTCAGCGCGCGGGCCGAGGCAAGGTCGGTGCCGAACGGCTTTTCGATCACGAGCCGCCGCCAGGCGCCGTTCTCCTTCATCATGCCGGTGCGGCCGAGCTCCCGCGCGGTCGGCGCGAACGCGGCGGGCGGCGTCGCCAGATAGAACAGCCGGTTGCCGCCGGTGTCCTGCGCGCATTCCAGCGAATCCAGATGCTGGTGCAGGCGGTCGAAGGAGGGCGGATCCTTCGGATCGGCCTCGACGAAGGTCACGCATTCCAGCAGCCTCGTCGCGATGTCGTCGTCGACGGGACGCGTCGCAAATTGCCGCAAGCCCTTCAGCAGGCTGTCGCGCAGCTCCTCATCGGACTGGCCCCTGCGGGCGACGCCGACGACGCAGAATTTTTCCGGCAACAGATGCTCGGCGGCCAGATTGTAGAGCGACGGCATCACCAGACGATGGGTGAGATCGCCGGTGACGCCAAAGATGACGAAGGCGCAATTTTCCGGCTTGCGCTTTGGCTGCGGGTCTTTTGTCACGAATAGTCGGCCTTCGCTTGGTTCACTCGTTACTTTGGCTTCGCCGCGCCCGGCTCCTTGTGCCCGCCGAACCCTGCACGCATCGCGGAGAGAATTTTTTCGGCGAAGGTGTGTTCCTTGCGGGACCGGAAACGTGTGTAGAGCGCCGCGGTCAGGACCTCGGCCGGCACGGCCTCGTCGATCGCGGCATTCACGGTCCAGCGTCCTTCGCCGGAATCCTCCACGAAGCCGGAATATTCGGCAAGCTGCGGACTGTCGGCGAGCGCAGTCGAGGTGAGGTCGAGCAGCCAGGATGGAATCACGCTGCCGCGCCGCCACACTTCGGCGATGTCGGCGAGATCGAAATCGTAGCGGTGATCCGCCGGCAGGGCCTCGATATTGGCGTTCTTGAGGATGTCGAAACCTTCAGCATAGGCCTGCATCAGGCCGTATTCGATGCCGTTGTGGATCATCTTGACGAAGTGCCCGGCGCCGACGGGGCCGGCGTGAATGTAGCCCTGCTCGATGCGGGGATCGCGGCCCTCGCGCCCCGGCGTGCGCGGAATGTCGCCGGCGCCCGGCGCGAGCGCCGCGAAGATCGGATCGAGCCGGTCGACCACCTGCTTCTCGCCGCCGATCATCATGCAGTAACCGCGGTCGAGCCCCCAGACGCCGCCCGAGGTGCCGACATCGACATAATGGATGCCGCGCGCCTTCAGCGCCTTGCCGCGGCGGACGTCGTCCTGCCAAAAGGTGTTGCCGCCGTCGATGATGACGTCGCCTTCCTGCATCACGCCGGCGATCGTCTCGATCGTGGTCTCGGTGATGCGTCCAGCCGGCAGCATCACCCAGGCCGTGCGCGGCCGCTCCAGCTTGGCGACGAACTCTTCCAGCGTCGCCGAGCCGACCGCGCCGTCTGCGGCAAGGCCGGCGACGGCCTTCGCATCCTTGTCGTAGACCACCGTCGAATGCCCGTGGCGCATCAGGCGGCGAACGATGTTGCCGCCCATTCGGCCGAGGCCGATCATGCCGAGTTGCATCTGCATCATTCCTTAGTTCAGCGCGTCGTTGAGCGCCGCATCGAGCGCGGCGAGGCCTTTCTTGAGCCCGCCCTTCAGGTGCACGCGCAACGCGCGCCGGCCGCGCTCCGTCAGCACGTCGAAATCGCCGCGCGCCTGCGCCGCCTTGATCACGCCGAAGCTCGCCTTCTGGCCCGGCACAGGCAGGTCCTTGGCATCGTCCGCGGTGATCTGGAGGAACACGCCGCTGTCGGGCCCGCCCTTGTAAGCCTGTCCCGTCGAGTGCAGGAAGCGCGGGCCGAACTCGGCGCAGGTCGCGACGTGCCGCTTCTCGCGCACCTCGAGCCGCATCGCCTGGAGCGCGTCGATCGTGGCCTTGTCGCGCGCGATGTAGCCGAGCAGGGCGACGTAGTCTCCGTCGCTGGATCGCGACAGATGCGCCTTCAGCCAGGAGCTGAGATCGCCATTGGCGCCGGCGGCGCGCAGCGCGTTGGCATTGGCCTCGTCGGTGTAGAGATCGGCGTCCTTGGTGCTGACCACCGGCTCTTCGGCCGGCAGCTTGCCGGTCTTCTCGAATGCGGCCGTGAGCTCGCGGGTCTTGATCTTGGCCGCTTCCACGTCGGGCTGGTCGAACGGGTTGATGCCGAGAATGCTGCCGGCCACGGCGGTTGCCATCTCGAAGCGGAAGAATTCCTGGCCGAGATGCTCGATCGACTTCATGACGATGCGCACCACGGGATGACCCTCCGCCTCGATCGCGGCAAGCTGGGAATCGTGTGCGGCGTCCGCTTCGCCTTCGACACGGATGTCGATGAAGAAGCGGTCATTGCCGTAGACGGAGGGATCGCCCAGCGGCTCGCCCTCGATCGGGATCAGGCCCTTGCCCTCCTTGCCGGTCGATTCCGCGATCAGCTGCTCGGCCCAGGCGCCGAAATCGGCGATCTTCTTCGACGCCAGGATCGTCACCTTGTCGCGGCCTTCGAGTCCCGCGAGACCCATGGCAAGGCCGAGCTGCACGCCCGGATTTTCGGACGGCGGCACGTCCGGGCCACAGGAGCGGGCCATCGCCAGCGCATGCTTGACGAAGGTCTTGACGTCGATGCCCGCGGTTGCCGCCGGCACCAGCCCGAACGGCGAGAGCACCGAATAGCGTCCGCCGATCGAGGGCTCGCCATGGAAGACGCGGGCATAGTTCAGCTGCTTCGCCGCCTTCTCCAGCGACGAGCCGGGATCGGTCACCGCGATGAAGCGATGGCCGGTCTTCACCTTCGCCCCCACCGCCTTGGCAACCTGCTCATGGAAATAGTCCTTCATCGCGTTCGGCTCGGTGGTGCCGCCGGACTTGCTGGAAACGATGAAGACGGTGTTGGCGATGTCGATCTTCGCCTCCATCGCCCGGACCTGCGCCGGGTCGGTGGAATCGAGCACGTGCAGCTTGGGGAAGCCGGGCTTCTTGCCGAAGGTCTCGGCCAGCACCTCGGGGCCGAGGCTGGATCCGCCCATGCCGAGCACGACGGCGTCGGAGAATTGCTGGCCCTTCACGCGACCGGCATAGTCCTCGTAATCGGCAATGTCGGCCTGGTGCGGGCTGTCGAGCCAGCCCAGCCATTTGTCCTCGTCCGCACCGGTCCAGACCGATTTGTCGCGCTGCCACAGCCTGCGGATCCTGGCCGATGCCCGCCACTCCTCGGTGGTCTTGGCCAGCGCCTTGCCGAGCCCGTCGCCCAGCGAAAGCTGCTGGCGGTCGAGTGCGGGCCCGAGCACGGCCGCGCGCTTGTGGGCGACGGCGCCGTAGAGCTTGTCGGCGGCATCCGCAAACAGCTTGACGCCGTCCTTGACCAGCTCCTCGGTGATCGCATCGAGCGAGATGCCGGAGCGCTCCAGCTCCTCCAGCACGCGCTTCGCGTCCTCGACATTCTCCTCCAGGCTGTCGCGCGGCTTGCCGTGGTCGCGGAACGCATCCAGCGTTGCCGGCGGCACGGTGTTGATGGTGTCGGGACCGATCAACTCCTCGACGTAGAGGACGTCGCTGTAGTCCTTGTTCTTGGTGCCGGTCGAGGCCCACAGCATGCGCTGCGGCTTGGCGCCCTTGGCGGCGAGCTTCTCCCAGCGGGGACCTGAGAACAGGCGCTTGTAGTCCTGGTAGGCGAGCTTGGCGTTGGCGATCGCGACCTTGCCCTTGAGCGCGGCGAGCCGCTCCTTCTCCGACGGATCGTTGGCGCGGGCGATCTTCTCGTCCAGCTGCTTGTCGACCACCGAATCGATCCGGCTGACGAAGAAGCTGGCGACGCTAGCCACGTGCGAGGGATCGCCGCCGCCGGCGACGTAGGTCTCGAGACCGGCGATGTAGGCCTCCGCCACCTCGAGATAGACGGCCTTGGAGAACAGCAGCGTGATGTTGATGCTGATGCCCTCGCTGATCAGCTGCTCGATCGCCGGCAGCCCCTCCGGTGTCGCCGGCACCTTCACCATCAGGTTCTTGCGACTAACGTCCTTCCAGAGCCGCCGCGCCTCCGCGATCGTGCCTGATGTGTCCATGGCGAGATAGGGCGACACCTCCAGGCTGACGTAACCGTCGCCGCCCTTGAGGCGGTCATAGACCGGGCGCAGCACGTCGGCGGCGTTCTGGATGTCCTCGACCGCGACGGCCTCGAACAAATCGGCCACATTGCGGTCGCCGCGCTTCAGCGCCTTGCCGATCGGGGCGTCGTATTCGTCCGAGCTGCCGATCGCCTTCTCGAAGATCGATGGATTGGAGGTGACGCCTTTGACGCCGTCGGTGTCGATCAGCCGCTTCAGGTCGCCCTTGGCGATGAAGCCGCGGGCCAGGAAGTCGAGCCAGACCGCTTGTCCGTGCTTTTCCAGTTCTTTGACGGGATTCATGATGCTTATTTATCTCCAAGCCTGCGGGCGAGGGGTTTTCGCGCCGGTCCTGACGCGCTATCCTCTAGCTTACATGCACCCGGGAGGGAACCAATCAAGGGTATGGGAGTCATACCCTCCAGTGTAACTCCGTCGCGATCATGGCGATCCAGGCGGGCAGGGCTATGTTGCGTAAAAGTCGTTGGCCAGAGGACAGGGCCGAGGTCTCCTTGCGTAATGTCAGCCGTCGCGCCTCGTCGGCCAGTGGTTGCGTAGAGTGCCACCGGCGGATTTCGATCCGCCGTCGCATCGTGGCTCGGCCGCGAATGGCCATGCTGGGGGAAGAGCATGTACGCCAATAAGAAGAAGGGTCTGGCCGTCGCCGACAGCCAGCCGGCGGTTGCGTCGGTCAGCATCGACGCATCGCGCGATCTCGAAATCAACCGCTGCGTGACGCAGCTGCGGCTGCTGGTCGCGGCGGGCTTTGCCATGACCCTGCTCAGTGCGAGCCTTGCCTTCGACTGGTGGGACGGGCCCGGCGGCTACGATACGATGGTCGGTTATGCCGGCGTCGTCGTGTTTGGCCTGGTCACGTCCTGGCTGATCTGGATGCTTCCCGCCGAACGAGGAGCGGTGGTGGTCGTCACCCCCTACGGCATCCGCGATCTCCGTATCGGCAATGAATTTCTCCTCTGGGAATCGATCGCGGAGATTTCGGCTGAAGAAAGTCGCGGCCACAAGGCGATCGTGCTCACGCCCTCGCCGGCGCTGCAGCGCCAGCTGTCCGCCATCCCGACCCTGGCCCGTCGCGCGCAGGATGGCCGCATCGTCATCCGCTCGGAGGGCCTGGCGACCGATTTTGATACATTGCTGCGCGCTTGTCGCGACTTCCACGCTGGCATCAGCGCGCGCACCGCATTGCAGCAGGAAGATGAACGGCGGCCGCAAGGCTTCGCCGTACAAGCGTCATAAGATCGCCGCTCCCGGACCGCTATGCTGCATCGCCGGATGAGGTCATATCCGGGAACGCCCGGATGTGGCGACCGAGTGACATTTTCTGGAAATGAGCCAGAATGGACAGAGATTCGCACAAATTACAGGCGTGTGGCTGTTCGTAACTAGAGAAGTGCCTACGTTGTGCGTTGCGTCGAGTTGGCACCCGGATGTTCAATGATCGTCATGTGCTCACGCTGAGTCGAAACGGCCTGAGGAACGCTCCGGTAACTGCTTTCGTTTCAGCTTGTAGCGGAACTCACGCGGAGAGGGATCATGTACAACGATTCTCTATTCAACGCTTTCGCTCGGTCGTTCGAGGCGAGAAGCCAGCACGACATGTCGATGGCGGAATATCTGGAATCGTGTCGAAGCGATCCCATGAAATACGCGAACGCGGCCGAACGACTCCTAGCGGCGATCGGTGAGCCCCAGACGATTGACACGGCCAAGGACCCACGCCTTGGCCGTATTTTTTTGAACCGCACCATCCGCACCTATCCAGCCTTCGCCGGCTTCTACGGCATGGAAGAAACCATCGAGCGTATCGTCGGTTTCTTCCGCCACGCGGCGCAAGGTCTCGAAGAGCGCAAGCAGATCCTCTACCTGCTCGGCCCGGTCGGCGGCGGCAAGTCCTCGCTCGCCGAGCGACTCAAGTCGCTGATGGAAGTGCAGCCGATCTACGTGCTCAAGGCCGGCGACGAGCTCTCGCCGGTGTTCGAGAGCCCGCTCAGCCTGTTCGATCCCGATCAGCTCGGTCCAATGCTGGAGGAGAAGTACGGCATTCCGCGCCGTCGCCTCACCGGCCTGATGAGCCCGTGGTGCTACAAGCGGCTCGAAGCGTTCGGCGGCGACATTTCGCAGTTCCGGGTCGCCAAGATCCAGCCGTCGCGGCTGCGCCAGATCGCGATCGCCAAGACCGAGCCCGGTGACGAGAACAACCAGGACATCTCCTCGCTGGTCGGCAAGGTCGACATCCGCAAGCTCGAGACCTACGCGCAGAACGATCCCGACGCCTACAGCTATTCCGGCGGCCTCAACCGCGCCAACCAAGGCGTGCTCGAGTTCGTCGAGATGTTCAAGGCGCCGATCAAGATGCTGCACCCGTTGCTGACCGCAACCCAGGAAGGCAATTATATCGGCACCGAGAACATCGGCGCGATCCCGTTTACCGGCATCATCCTGGCGCACTCGAACGAAGCCGAGTGGGCGAGCTTCAAGGCCAACAAGAACAACGAAGCCTTCATCGACCGCATCTGCGTCATCAAGGTGCCCTACTGCCTCAGGGTCACCGAGGAGCAGAAGATCTACGAGAAGCTGATCCAGGGCTCCGAGCTCGCCGCGGCTCCTTGCGCGCCGTCGACGCTGGAGACGCTGGCGCGGTTCTCGGTGATGTCGCGCCTGCGCAAGCATGAGAACTCCACCCTGTTCGGCAAGATGCGGGTCTACGACGGCGAGAGCCTGAAGGAATCCGATCCGAAGGCGCGCAGCGTCCAGGAATATCGCGACGCCGCCGGCGTCGACGAGGGCATGGACGGCGTCTCGACCCGTTTCGCCTTCAAGATCCTGGCCGCCACCTTCAACCACGATCCGCAGGAGGTGGCCGCCGACGCCGTGCATCTGATGTACGCGCTGGAGCAGGCGATCCGCCGCGAGCAGCTGCCTGAGGAGACCGAGAAGCGTTATCTCGAATTCATCAAGGCGGATCTGGCGCCGCGTTATGCCGAGTTCATCGGCAACGAGATCCAGAAGGCCTATCTCGAATCCTACTCGGATTACGGGCAGAACCTGTTCGATCGCTACGTCGACTATGCCGACGCCTGGATCGAGGACCAGGACTTCAAGGATCCCGACACCGGCCAGCTGCTCGATCGCGAGCTTTTGAACCAGGAGCTGACGAAAATCGAGAAGCCGGCGGGCATCGCCAACCCCAAGGACTTCCGCAACGAGGTCGTCAAATTCTCGTTACGGTCGCGGGCTCAGAACGGCGGCAAGAATCCGACCTGGACCTCCTACGAGAAGATTCGCGATGTGATCGAAAAGCGGATATTCTCCCAGGTCGAGGACCTGCTTCCGGTCATCTCCTTCGGGTCGAAGAAGGACGGCGAGACGGAGAAGAAGCACGGCGAGTTCGTCGCACGCATGGTGGAGCGCGGCTATACCGAACGTCAGGTTCGCCGGCTCGTCGAATGGTACATGCGCGTGAAGCAGGCCGGTTGAGGCGGATGGGAGGCGAATGGTAAAGTGCCCATTCACATTATTGACAGGCGCCTGAATCCAGGCGGCAAGAGTCTTGAGAACCGCCAGCGGTTCTTGCGTCGGGCCAAGTCCCTGGTGCAGGGCGCCGTCAAGAAGACCTCGCAGGAACGCGACATCAAGGACGTCCTGGAGGGTGGTGAGGTCACGATCCCGCTCGACGGCATGCACGAGCCGCGTTTCCGCCGTGAAGGCGGGACGCGCGACATGGTCCTGCCCGGCAACAAGAAGTTCATCGAAGGCGACTATCTGCAGCGCTCCGGCCAGGGCAGCGCCAAGGACTCCGGCCCCGGCGAAGGCGACAGCGAGGACGCCTTCCGCTTCGTGCTGAGCCGCGACGAGTTCGTCGATCTGTTCCTCGACGACCTCGAGCTGCCGGATCTCGCCAAGCGCAAGATCGCGCAGACCGAGAGCGAAGGCATCCAGCGCGCCGGCTACACCATGACCGGCTCGCCCGCCAACATCTCGGTGAGCCGGACGGTGAAGCTCGCGCTCGCCCGCCGCATCGCGCTGAAGCGTCCGCGCAAGGACGAGATCGAAGAGCTGGAAGCCGCGATCGCGGCCTGCACGGACGAGGACGAGCGCGCGGCTCTCGTGGCCCGGCTCGATGCGCTGAAGGCAAAGTCGAAGCGCATTCCCTTCATCGATCCGCTCGACATCCGCTACCGGCGCTTCGAGACGGTGCCCAAGCCCGTCGCGCAGGCCGTGATGTTCTGCCTGATGGACGTCTCCGGCTCGATGTCCGAGCACATGAAGGATCTGGCGAAACGCTTCTATATGCTGCTCTACGTGTTCCTGAAGCGGCGCTACAAGCACGTCGAGATCGTCTTCATCCGCCACACCGACCGTGCCGAGGAGGTCGACGAGCAGACCTTCTTCTACGGTCCGGCCTCGGGCGGCACGCTGGTCTCCAGCGCGCTGCAGGCGATGCACGAGATCGTGCGCGAGCGCTTCAACCCGTCGGACTGGAACATCTACGCCGCGCAGGCTTCCGACGGCGACAATTCCTATTCCGACGGCGAACTCACGGGGCTCCTCTTGACCGAGAAGATCCTGCCGGTCTGCCAGTTCTTCGCCTATCTCGAGGTCGGCGAGGCCGGCGGCAGCGCCTTCGATCTCTCCGACTCCTCGCTCTGGAGCCTCTATGAGCGCCTGCGCAACAGCGGCGCCCCGCTCTCGATGCGCAAGGTCTCGGAGCGCAGCGAGATCTTTCCGGTATTCCACGATCTGTTCCAGCGCCGCGACACTGCCCAGGAGAAGGCCGCTCCATGACGGAACGTTTGTTCGAAGGCGCCGATTGGGATTTCCGCACCTTGCAGCGCATCACCGATGCCTGCGAGGAGGTGGCGTTGAAGGATCTCGGCCTCGACGTCTATCCGAACCAGATCGAGGTCATCACCGCCGAGCAGATGCTGGACGCCTATTCGTCGGTCGGCATGCCCTTGTTCTACAAGCACTGGTCGTTCGGCAAGCACTTCGCCTTCCATGAGGCCTCCTACCGCAAGGGCCTGATGGGGCTCGCCTATGAGATCGTCATCAACTCCTCGCCCTGCATCTCCTATCTGATGGAGGAGAACACGGCGACGATGCAGACACTGGTGATCGCGCACGCCGCCTTCGGCCACAACCATTTCTTCAAGAACAATTATCTGTTCAAGCAGTGGACCGATGCCGACGGCATCCTGGACTATCTCGACTTCGCCAAGAACTACGTCATGCAGTGCGAGGATCGCTACGGCCGCATCGAGGTCGAGCGCACGCTCGATGCCGCGCACGCGCTGATGTCGCACGGCATCGACCGCTATCCCGGCAAGAAGAAGCTCGACCTGCGCGCCGAAGAAAAGCGGGCAGGGCGCCGCCGCCAGCACGAGGAGGAGGTCTTCAACGATCTCTGGCGCACGGTGCCGAAGGGCGCCGCCAAGAGCCGGTCCACGCTCAGCATCGAGCGCCGCCGCAAGCTGCTCGGCCTGCCGCAAGAGAATTTGCTCTATTTCCTGGAGAAGAGCGCGCCGCGGCTGGCGCCCTGGCAGCGCGAGCTGCTCCGCATCGTCCGCCACATCGCGCAATATTTCTATCCGCAGAGCCAGACCAAGGTCATGAACGAGGGGACGGCGACCTACGTCCACTATCGCATCATGACCAAGCTGCACGAGCAGGGTCGCATCAGCGACGGCAACTTCCTGGAATTCCTGGGGTCGCACACCAACGTGGTGTTCCAGCCCGAGTTCGACGACCCGCGCTTCTCCGGCTTCAACCCTTACGCGCTCGGCTTTGCGGTGATGCAGGACATCGAGCGCATCGTCACCAATCCGGAAGACGAGGACCGCGAGTGGTTCCCCGACATCGCCGGCAAGAACGACGTCATGGGCGTGTTGCGCGACGTCTGGGCCAATTACCGCGACGAAAGCTTCATCGGCCAGTTCCTGAGCCCCAAATTGATGCGGCACTTCCGCATGTTCCACCTGCACGATGATCCCGAGGAGCGTGCCGGTATCCGCGTCGATGCCATCCACGACGAGCGCGGCTTCCGCCGCGTCCGCCGCGAGCTGGCACGGCAGCACGATGTCGGCTTCATCGACGCCAATATCGAGGTGGTCGACGTCGATCTCTCCGGCGACCGCCGCCTGATCCTGCATCACCACGTCATCAAGGGCTCGCAGCTCAACGAGACCGACGCCAAGCGCGTGCTGCAGCACCTGGCCGACCTCTGGACCTACGACGTCGCGCTGATCGAGGTCGACGCCAACGACAAGGTCTTGCGCGAATACGTCGTCAGCCCGCGCCCGATCCCCGCCGCGGTGGCGTGAGGCTGTCTCCTCTTTTGAAGTGAAGTTCGCGCGCCGAAGACGGTGCGCTCCCTCCCTCGCTTGCGGGGGAGGGCTGGGAGAGGGTGTCTCCGCAGTGGGGCTCCCCAGAGGAGAGAGCCCTCTCCCGGCGCGCGGACGATGCTTCGCATCGCCCGGAACGCGCCGACCTCTCCCGCAAGCGGGAGAGGTGGAGCCCGCGGCGGCTCAAGAGAAGACGTTGGGCATCGCGCCTAGGCTAATCGCTTTCCCGGCTTCTTCGCCTTGCTCGCATTCAGCTCCACCGCCGCGCGGATCAGCGCCTGCAACGCCTTCTCGTTGACCTTGTCGCCCTCGCGGATGTCGATCGCGCGGCGCACATTGCCGTCGAGGCTGGAATTGAAGAGACCTGCGGGATCGGCCAGCGCCGCGCCCTTGGCGAAGGTCAGCTTCACCACCTCCTTGTAAGTCTCGCCGGTGCAGATGATGCCATCGTGCTCCCAGACGGGGACGCCGCGCCATTTCCACGCCTCGACGACGTCAGGATCGGCTTCCCTGATCAGGCCGCGGATTCGCGCGAGCATCGCGCCGCGCCAGTCGCCGAGCTCCTTGATCCGGCCGTCGATCAGCTTCGATGGCGAAGCGTTGCCTGCTTCCTTCGCGCTGCTCGTCTTCGCCGCCACGGGCTTCTTCATCATGGCCTCGTTCACGCGTTGCTGCGGCCGCGATAAGGCAGCGCGAACAGATACAGCCCGGTCGCGAGCAGCGGAATCAGCGGCACCAGTGCCAGGAAGCCGATCCACACGGCCTGGACCTGCATCGTCATCGCCACGATGTTGGCGATGACGGCGAGCGTGAAAGCCATCGACAGCCAGCGGTGAATTTGCCGAATCCACATCTGCGTGCTCATTGGGGACCTCCTGTTGGATTGATCGAAATGGACGCCGGCGGAGCTAGCTCGCCCGGGCCAGCAAATCGTCCAGCTTGGCCAGGAACTGCTTCCAGCCGGCATGCGCGCCGCCGAACGCCTGTTTCTGCGTCGGGCGGAAGCCCGCCTGCTCGACGCGCAGATGCGTGCCCGCGCTGGTCGGCGTCAGCGTGAAGGTGACGATGCTCTTCAGATCGAAGGCCGCGTTCTCATGCGAGAAATTCCAGGTGTAGGCCAGCGACTTCTGCGGCTCGATGGTGAGCACCTCGCAATCCAGCACGCCGCCCCACTCGCCGCGCAGGTTGAAGCGATGGCCGACGACCGGCTTGAAGTCGTTCTTCATCAGCCATTCCTCGATCAGATGCGGCTGCGTCAGCGCGCGCCAGAGCCGCTCGGCGGGATAAGCAAATTCGCGCTCGATGACGACGGAGCGCGTCTCGGCGGGTTCGTTCATTGGTCCATCCTCTTCAGGAGATCGTCGAGAGCGTCGAGCCTTTTCTGCCAGAACCCGGCCATCTGGCCGGTCCAGTCGATCAGCGGATTGAGCGCACCGGGCTGCGCGCTGTAATGGGTCTGCCGTCCTTCATGGCGGTCGCGCACCAGGCCCGCCTGCTTCAACGCGCCGAGATGTTTCGACACCGCCGGCTGGGACACGCCGGATCGCGCCGTCAGCGCCCCGACCGTCTGCTCCCCCTCGCGGCACAGCCGTTCGAAGATCGCCCGCCGGGTCGGGTCGGCGAGCGTCCTGAACAGGAGGTCGGGGGTGGAGGGCATGCGGGATCCATAACTAGGAAGTTATGGGTTTATGCATAACCGTAGAGTTATAGGTTAGTCAAGTGGGACGGGAGATATGGCGATGGCTGGCGCAGCCCTCTCCACGTCATTGCGAGGAGCCCTTGCGACGAAGCAATCCAGTCTGCCTCCGCGGAGAAACTCTGGATTGCTTCCGCCTTCGCTAAGGCTTCGGCGGACAAGTCGCTGCGCTCGCAATGACGGGGAGTGGCGGCGCCGTGCCCGGCCTACGGCCGGAGATACAAATACCCCTGCGATTGCAGCTCGGCCAGCCGGACCACGCCGCCCTTCTCGGCGTTGACGAAACCCGGCAGCAGCTCGTTGAGCGTGACGTTCTGCGCTTTCATCGTGTTGCCGCAGGCGGCGAGCTCGACGCCGTCCTTGGAGAAATCGCCGACGCGCTTGCTGACATCGGGATTGGCCTGCGCCGAGTGAAACGCCTTCAGCGCCGGGCCGTGGATCACCAGCGCGATCGTCACATGCTCGGGGCCGCCGACGCCGTCGATGTGGTTCTGGATGTTGCCGAGCACGAAATTGACCTTCTCGGCATCGCTGAGGTGGTAGACCACCTTCAGCTTGGCGCCGATGCCCGCCTCCGTTGCGGCTTTCGCGCTGGAGGCGCCGAGCGCTGCACCCAGTGCCGAGATGGCGCTCCACAAGATGTTCCGGCGGTTCATGGCGATTTCCTTCGACGAGGCCAAATTTGCCGAAGGCATATCACTTGTGGCGTAGCGCCGCGAGTTCCTTGCGATCGGTCACCAGCGAAGCGCATTCGCTGTTGTCGGTGCGGTCGAGGCGGAAGATCTTGTCGTCGGCGCCGGCCGTCAGCGAATGCTCGGCATCGTCGTCGGGCTTGTTGTTCTGCCAGACGCGCACCCGTTCGAGCCGGACGATCGCCGACTTGTCGTCCTTGGAGAGCGCAACGCCGATGCCGCCGCCCTCGCAATCGACGCCGCAGCCGAGCCGCACCTCGTTGCCGCTTTTGGTGAACACGGCGTGGTTGCACGAGCCGCTGGAATCGAAATCGCCGCTGCGATGACGGTACCTGAAGCCGAGGCGGAAGGAGTTGTGGAGCTCCTTGTCCTCCTTGTCGACTTCCGCCGAGACCAGCAGCTTCATCGAAGCGACCTTCTGCTTCGGGTGCCGCGCCAGATGGTCGGCATCGTAGCGGCGGACGAAGCAGGCATAGGCCTTGTTGCCGGGGGCGCCCGCATACATGCGCGTATTGAACGTCACTGCCTCGGCCTTGCTGGCCTCGCGAATATCGTCGCCGTCCTCGGCCCGGGCAGTGCCGATGAATGCAGCCAGGGCGAGCGGAAGGACAAGGGCAAGCTTCATGATCGCACCGAACGCCTGATGGGCATTGGCCCGCCATCCGCGGGCCGGTCTGTCATTGGTCGCAGGCGCAGTGGAGCGCGTTCAACCGCCGCACGTCGCTCGATGTCGGGCAGCGGCCACGGCGGGCCTTAGTCACCACTCCAATCGAGAAGGTTCAACGGGTGCGACGACTTGATTCCTCGGAACCCGACGCCGGTGCTTGCTGCGACATTGTCTCGTTTCGTCAATGTGGTAGCCTTCACAGACGACCGCCTTTGGCAGTCGTAGGCTGGGGCTGCCTTGTAAGTTTGTGGAGTCCCCGCATGGGTGAAATTCGCAACTTCAGACCCGGAAATCCCGATGAGCCGCCGCCGCACAGCGGACTGCCTCGTCGTCTCGCCGCGATCATCGTCGGTGACATCGCCTCCTACAGCCGGTTGATGCAGGCCGACGAGGAAGGCACGCATGCCCGCGTCAAGCGGATCGAGCGCGACATCATCCAACCCAGCATTGTCGAACACCATGGAAGTCTGGTGAAGACGACCGGCGACGGCTTCATCGCCATTTTCGACAGTCCCGTCGAGGCCGTTCGATGCAGCATCGTCATCCAGCAAAATCTCGTTGGTCGCAACGCCTCGATTCCCAAGCATTCCCGGCTCGAATATCGGATTGGCGTCAATCTCGGTGACGTCATCGTGGAGCCGGACGACATCTATGGTGACGGCGTCAACATCGCCACGCGTATCGAGGGCATCGCAGAGCCGGGGCAGGTCTACATATCCGGCGCGATCTACGAGCAGATCAAGCACAAGATCGTGTGCGGTTATGAGTCGCTCGGCGACCGCAAGGTCAAGAACATCACCGATCCCGTGCGCGTCTATCGCGTGCTGCCGGATGCAGATGCCGTCGGCAAGACACGAAGCCGGCGCGAGAACGTCCTGCTCTTTCTTCTGATCACGGCATTGCTGGTGATTGCCGGCTACGTGCTTTGGTACGTGCTGGTGCAGCACCGCAGCCAGGTGGGGCAACAGGCTGCCGCTCCCCCGATCGCGGCGCCGTTGGCTTCGCCGACGCCGCAATCCGTTCCGTCGTTACCGAGTCCGGCAGCACCGGCGCCACAAGCCGCACCCGCGGCTTCTCCGGTGCCCACAACGGTGCCATCGCCCGCAGCATCGCCTTCACCGTCTCCGGCATCCAGTCCATCGGTGACGCCGGTCCGGGAACCCGAGATGATCGCCATTCGCGGCGGCAGCTTCGCCATGGGAAGCAACGACGATCCGACCGAGCGTCCCGTCCACCAGGTCACGATCAAGCCGTTCTCGATCGGAAAATATCCGGTCACGGTGCGGGAGTGGAACGAATGCGCGGCCGCGAAGGCTTGTGCTTTCACCGCGACCGGCAAGGACGACGCGCCGGTCAGCAATGTGAGCTGGACTGACGCGCAGCAATATGTGGCGTATCTCTCCAAGGCGACGAAGAAGCCGTACCGACTCCCGAGCGAGGCCGAATGGGAATACGCGGCGCGCGGCGGTACGCAGACAAAATATTGGTGGGGCGACAAGCTCCAGCCTGGCATGGCCGGATGCAAGGATTGCGGCGACCTCGCAGCCGAGCAGCCGGCGAAGGTTGGCAGCTTCAAGCCCAATCCCTTCGGGCTCCACGACATGGGCGGCGGCGTCGACCAGTGGGTCGAGGATTGCTGGCACAAGAATTATCAGGGTGCACCGGTCGACGGTTCGGCATGGACCGGCGGCGACTGCTCATCGCACGTCCTGCGCTCGGGCTCCTGGAAGAACGATTCGAGATACGTGCGGCCGTCCAACCGCGATGGCTATGATACCAACGTCCGTTACCCCACGCATGGATTCCGTGTCGCGCTCACTCCTTGAGGCTGGAGGAGGTTTGATGAAAATCATTCGCTGCGCCGCGCTGGCGGCGGCGCTCGCATTGCCGCCAGGTGTTTTGGTGGCAAGTGTTTTGCTGTCAGGTGTTTTGCTGCCAAGCCCTGCTTACTCTCAGGGCAAAACCGCTCCCAAAGACGCAAAGCTCTATTTCATCACCCCGCAGGACGGGCAGAAGATCCGTGGTGGGTTCTGGGTCCGGTTCGGTCTGCGCAACATGGGCGTGACGCATGCCGGCGATGACTACCAGAACGCCGGTCATCATCATCTGCTGGTCGACGTCAACGAGCCCATCGACACCAAGGAACCGATCCCGCAGGACAAGTCCCATCTGCATTTCGGGGCAGGGCAAACCGAAACGTTTCTCGAGCTTCCGCCCGGCACGCACACGCTGCAACTGGTGCTGGGCGATGCGAAGCACTACCCCTTCGATCCGCCCGTCGTGTCTGACAAGATCACCATACGAGTCAGGCAGCCCGTTCCGGTCCGGCGCCGTTGATCACCGCAGGCTGGCGTTGATCTTGTCCAGCACCGCCGAACCCGGGCAGAGCGTGTCCGCCTCCAGCGCGTTGAGCGGGGTCTCGACCGTATTGAGATGCTCGTGCAGGTCGTCGGCATCGGGATCGACGTACAGAAGACCGGTGACGATCTGGCCCTTGGCGGCGTGCCGCGCGAGGAAGGTCTGGGCGCCGAGACGGTCATGCGGATCGTAGTCGGCGTCGATCTTGCGCAGCGCGATCTTGCTGCCGTCGTGCTGCTCGACCACCTGCACCGTGCCAGGCGCGTAGTCCACCGCGATCGGGTCGCGGCCGACCAGCACGTCGAGCCGGTTCACGGCGTCGTTGTGCTCGCGGACATAATCGAAGCTCTTGGTCGAGCCGGCATGGTTGTTGAAGGCGATGCAGGGGCTGATGACGTCGATGAAGGATGCGCCCTTGTGGCCGATCGCGGCGGCGATCAGCGGCACCAGCTGGCTCTTGTCGCCCGAGAACGAGCGCGCCACGAAGGTGGCGCCTAACTGCAGCGCGATCGCGACGAGGTCGATGGCGTTGTCGGTGTTGGTGACGCCCTTCTTGCTCTTCGAGCCGCGGTCGGCGGTCGCCGAGAACTGGCCCTTGGTCAGGCCGTAAACGCCGTTGTTCTCGACGATGTAGGTCATGTTGACGCCGCGCCGGATCGAATGCGCGAACTGGCCGAAGCCGATCGAGGCGGAATCGCCGTCGCCGGAGACGCCGAGATAGATCAGATCGCGGTTGGCGAGGTTGGCGCCGGTGAGCACGGATGGCATGCGGCCGTGCACGGAGTTGAAGCCGTGCGAATTGCCGAGGAAATAGTCCGGCGTCTTCGACGAGCAGCCGATGCCGGAGATCTTTGCCACCCGATGCGGCTCGATCGACAGCTCGTAGCACGCTTCGATGATCGAAGCCGTGATCGAATCGTGACCGCAGCCGGCGCACAGCGTCGAGATCTTGCCCTCGTAATCGCGATGTGTGTAGCCGAGCGCGTTCTTCTTCAGGCCCGGATGATGGAATTTCGGTTTTGCGATGTAGGTCATGAACGTTTCTCTCTGCTCCCTCTCCTCGCGGTATCTTCTCGCGAAGAGAACGATCGAATTGTCCCCCGCTGTATCCACATCGTCATTGCGAGGAGCCCTTGCGACGAAGCAATCCAGAGTCTTTCCACGGAGGCAGTCTGGATTGCTTCGCTGCGCTCGCAATGACGATGTGGATGCGATTTACCATCATGACACGGCCTTGCGGAGCGGGGTCACCTTGAGGTGGTCCTGGTGGTCGCCAATGGCCTTGGCGATGAAGCGGGCGGTGATCGGGGTGCCGTCGTAATGCACGATCGGCACTAGCCGAACGGGATCGATGCCGTTCTCGTTGACGATGAGCTGGCGCAGCTGGCTGTCGCGGTTCTGCTCGACGACATAGACGAAATCGTGCTCGGCGAGGAAGCTGGCCACGCTCGAATGGAATGGGAAGGCGCGGATGCGCATCCGGTCGAGCTGATGTCCGCGCGCCTCCAGAAGCCCTATTGCCTCGTCCATCGCCGGCGAGGTCGAGCCGAAATAGATCACGCCATACTTGGTCGGCCGTTCCGCATTGGCCTGCAGCGGCCGCGGCACGAGGTCCTGCGCCGTTTCGAACTTGCGCACCAGGCGCTGCATGTTATCGGCGTAGACCGTGCCTTCCTCGGAATAGCGCGCATAGCGGTCGCGCGATGTGCCGCGGGTGAAGTAGGAGCCCTTGGTCGGATGCGTGCCGGGATAGGTGCGGTAGGGAATGCCGTCGCCGTCGACGTCGAGATAGCGGCCGAAGTCGCGGCCTTCCTCCAGCATCTCCGCCGTCATCACCTTGCCGCGGTCGTATTGCCGCGCATCGTCCCACTTCAGCGGACGGCAGAGCCGGTGGTTCATGCCGATGTCGAGGTCGAGCATCAGGAAGATCGTGGTCTGCAGCCGCTCGGCGAGATCGAAGGCGGCAGCCGCGAACTCGAAGGCCTCGGCCGGGTCTTCCGGGAACAGCAGCACATGCTTGGTGTCGCCATGCGAGGCATAGGCGCAGGCGATGATGTCGCATTGCTGGGTGCGGGTCGGCATGCCCGTGGAGGGGCCGGCGCGCTGGATGTTCATGATCACGGCGGGGATCTCGGCGAAATAGGAGAGGCCGATGAACTCCGTCATCAGCGAGATGCCGGGCCCCGAGGTCGCGGTGAAGGCGCGGGCGCCGTTCCAGGAGGCGCCGATGACGATGCCGATCGAGGCCAGCTCGTCCTCGCCCTGCACGATCGCGTATTTCGCCTTGCCGGTTTTAGGATCGTGCCGGTACTTCTTGCAATGGGCGGTGAAGGCCTCCGCCACCGAGGATGACGGCGTGATCGGATACCACGCACACACGGTGGCGCCGCCATAGACCGCGCCGAGCGCGGCGGCGCTGTTGCCTTCGATGAAGATGCGGTCGCCGACCTTGTCTGATTTCTTTACCCTGAGCCCGATCGGGCATTTCAGATTCTGCAGCGCCCAGTCGCGGCCGAGATGCAGCGCGTGGACGTTGGAGGACAAGAGCTTCTCCTTGCCCTTGTACTGCTCGCCGATCAGCTGCTCGATCAGCTTGGGGTCCATGTCGAGCAGTGCACTGAGCGCGCCCAAATAGATGATGTTCTTGAACAGCTGGCGCTGGCGCGGATCGGTATAGGTCGAGTTGGTGATGGCGGTCAGCGGCACGCCGATCACGGTGATGTCGTCGCGGAATTTGGTCGACGGCATCGGCTTGGTGGAATCGTAGAACAAATAGCCGCCGGGCTCGATACCGGCGACGTCCTTGTCCCAGGTCTGCGGGTTCATCGCCACCATCAGGTCGACGCCGCCGCGGGCGCCGAGATGGCCTTCTTCCGTCACGCGCACCTCGTACCAGGTCGGCAGGCCCTGGATGTTGGAGGGGAAGATGTTGCGTGGGGACACCGGCACGCCATGGCGCAGGATCGCACGCGCGAACATCTCGTTGGCGCTGGCCGAGCCCGAGCCGTTGACGTTGGCGAAGCGGACGACGAAGTCGTTTACGCTGCTGAGCGGCTTTTTGTCGGACATGTCGAACCTGCGTGGGTCATATCGATGAAATATTTCTGCATGTCCCAGGCTCCGGTGGGACAACGCTCGGCACACAGCCCGCAATGCAGGCAGACATCCTCGTCCTTCACCATTACGCGCCCGGTCTTGAGATCGCTGGACACGTAGAGGTCTTGGTCCGGGCGCGGCGAGGGCGCCTTCAGGCGCTGGCGCAGGTCGCTCTCTTCGCCATTGTCAGTGAAGGTGATGCAGTCCATCGGGCAGATGTCGGCACAGGCGTCGCACTCGATGCAGAGCGAGGTCGAAAACACGGTCTGCACGTCGCAGTTCAGGCAGCGATGCGCCTCGCCCAGCGCCAGCTTGACGTCATAGCCGAGCTCGACCTCGGCGCGGATGTCCTTCAGCGCAACGACCTTGTCGCGATGCGGCACCTTGAAGCGCTTGTCGTTGGAGATGTCGTTGTCATAGCTCCATTCGTGGATGCCCATCTTCTGCGAGGAGATTTGCACCTCCGGCAGCGGGCGCTCGGTGATGTCCTCGCCCGACAGCATCTTGTGGATCGACAGCGCGGCGTCATGGCCATGCGCGACCGCCCAGATGATGTTCTTCGGGCCGAACGCGGCATCGCCGCCGAAGAATACTTTCGGATTGGTCGAGGCGAAGGTCTTCGGATCGACCGTCGGCATGTGCCATTTGTCGAACTCGATGCCGCAATCCTGCTCGATCCAGGGGAATGCATTCTCCTGACCCACCGCGACCAGCACGTCGTCGCAGGGAATGGTCTGATCGGGATCGCCCGACGGCACCAGATTGCGGCGGCCCTTGGCATCGTATTCGGCTTTGACGTGCTGGAAGGTGACGCCGATCAGCTTGCCGGCGACATGCTTGAATGCCACCGGGACCATGTAGTTGAGGATCGGGATATCCTCGTGGATCGCGTCTTCCTTCTCCCAAGGCGAGGCCTTCATCTCCTCGAAGCCGGAACGCACGACCACCGTGACTTTCTCGCCGCCGAGCCGGCGTGCGGTGCGGCAGCAGTCCATCGCGGTGTTACCGCCGCCGAGCACGATCACGCGCTTGCCGATCTTGTCGACATGGCCGAACGACACGTTGGCCAGCCATTCGATGCCGATATGGATGTTGCTAGCTGCTTCCTTCCGGCCGGGAATGTCGAGCTCGCGGCCGCGCGGCGCGCCGGAGCCGACGAAGATCGCGTCGTATTTCTCCGCGAGCAGCGCCTTCATGCTGTCGATGCGGTGACCGCCCCTGAACTCGACGCCGAGACCCAGGATGTAGCCGGTCTCTTCGTCGATCACGGAATTGGGCAGGCGGAATTTCGGGATCTGCGTGCGCATCATGCCGCCGGCTTCCGGGTCGGCATCGAACACGGTGCAGTGATAGCCGAGCGGCGCGAGATCGCGCGCCACCGTCAGCGAAGCGGGACCGCCGCCGACCAGCGCAATGCGCTTGCCGTTCTTCGGGCCGGGCTTCGGCAGCCGCTGCTTGATGTCGTCCTTGAAATCCGCTGCAACGCGCTTGAGGCGGCAGATCGCGACGGGGGTTTCCTCGACGCGGCCGCGCCGGCAGGCCGGCTCGCATGGACGGTCGCAGGTGCGTCCCAGGATTCCGGGAAACACGTTCGATTTCCAATTGATCATGTAGGCGTCGCTGTAGCGGCCTTGGGCGATCAGTCGGATGTATTCGGGAACCGGGGTGTGCGCAGGACAGGCCCATTGGCAATCGACCACTTTGTGAAAGTAGTCGGGGGCCGCGATATCGGTCGGTTTCATTCCTACCCTGTCCGCGCAGGCTCAAAGACCCCGCGGCCTTTTTTGTTGAGCTTGGCGAGCGCTTAACGCGCTTCGATCTGGTTTCTGAATGACGTCATTGGGTTAGCTTATTAGAACCGTTCCGAAGTACAACGGCAAATTTGCCCGCTTCCCCGCTTTCATGGGAGCTGCGCGTGCACGGCATTAATGACCGCGCGCGGATGTGCGTGCGGTGCAGCATCGCACTCTGCTCCATCCCGTCATTGCGAGGAGCACTTGCGACGAGGCAATCCAGACTGCCTCTGCGGGAAGATTCTGGAATGCTTCGCTGCGCTCGCAATGACGGCGTTGGCGGCAGCGCAGCAATTTCCAACGTCAGCTCTGTGCGATGTCGCTCTTCGCGAGGTCCCACATCAGGCAGTAGGTGCCGACGGAGATGGGGAGCGGGAAGGGCGCCGCAGCCGGGCCGGTGAAGCGCTCGGCGATGACGGCGGAGACCGCATTGACATGTGTGCCGTCGATCAGGACGAACCAGTCGCGCGCGCCCTCGTTGCGCACCGCCGGAAGTCCCGCCGTTGCGCCCGACAATTCCGGCTCGGTTTCGAGCAGATGCATCGAGATGATGCCGTCGCATTTGTCCGGCACGAGCTTCTCTTGCAGTGCATCACGCCAGGGCGCGGCATTATCAGGCGTCGGCCGCAGCCGCACCACGCCGAGCGCAGTGCCGCGCCCGGTGCCCTCGCTGATGGTGATGCGCGCGACGACGCGCAGCATGTCCTGGAAGCGCGCCATGGTCTGCCGCGACCAGTCGGTCGGGCTCGCGAGGCGCGCCTTGTAAGCGGGGCCGTCGAGCACGTCGAGAGCCTCGGTCGAATACAGGCACAGATATTTGGGATTGGCGGCATGCGCGACATAGCGCCGCGCTTCGAGGAATCCATCGATCGCGACGCGCTCTTCCAGATGCTCGCGATCGTACCAGCGGTTGAAATCGGCTTCATCCGAAGCGTCGATGTTCATCGACGTCAGCAGCATGCCCTTTCCGGCGAGCGGCATTCTTCTTGTCCTCTCATCGCCCGATCTTCGACGCAAGGTCCGCGATCGACTTCATGACCGCATCCCTCACGCCGCCATCATAGAGCGAATGGCCGGCTTCTTCCACGATGCGAAGCTCGGAACCGGGCCAGACTTTCGCAAGGGCCTGGGAGGTCGCGGGAGGACACAGCAGGTCATAGCGACCCTGCACGATGATGCCGGGAATGCCGGCGAGTCTTCCCGCATTCTGCAGCAGCTGGTTCTCTGTCATGAAGCTGTCGTTGACGAAATAATGCGCTTCCATGAACGGCGTCGCCGGCAATGTGCGCCAGACGTTCAGCGCGGCGAGGTCGAGCCGCGTCCTTGCGGGCTTGTGCTCGGACAAGGTGCGCTCGGTGTCGTGCCAGGCCTTCGCCGCCGGGCCATGCACGGCAGAATCGGCATCGAGGATGCGGCGCCAATAGGCATCCACCGGCCGGTCGCGCTCCTCGGGCGGCAGCACGCTGAGGAAATCCTCGTACAGCGCCGGATGGAATTGCGACAGGCGCGAAGTGAAGGCGGTCTCGACCTCGGCCCGCGTGCCGAGAAACGTCGCGCGCAGCGCGATGCCCGAGACGCGCCCGGGATGCGCCTCTGCATAAGCCAGCGCCAGCGTCGCGCCCCAGGAGCCGCCGACCAATATCCACCGCTCGAAGCCGAATTTTTCGCGGATCGTCTCCATGTCCGCGATCAGATGCGCAATCGTGTTGTGCTCGCGCGATCCCTTGGGCCGGCTCCGGCCGCAGCCGCGCTGGTCGAACAGCACGGCGCAGAAACGGTCGGGATCGAACAGGCGGCGATGGTCCGGCTGACAGCCGCTGCCGGGCCCACCATGCAGGTAGACCGCAGGGATCCCGTCCGCGCGGCCGACACTTTCGACATAGAGCTCATGGCCGTCGCCGACGTCGAGCATGTCGGAGGTCAAGGGCGCAAAGGGATCGGTGCGTTTGGCCGCTGTGCCTGCGTCCGCGTCAGGCGTCATTCTCGGATTCCAGGGTGCCGCCGGCGAAGTTGCGGTAGAGGAAGCGGTTGGTTTCGCCCTCGGCCTCGGCTTCCGCCTGCTTGAAGATGGTCTCGTGCAGCGGCGACAGCGCGCAGGCCGGGTCGGTGTTGGCGGCATCCCCGGTCAGCGCGAAGGCCTGGCAGCGGCAGCCGCCGAAATCGATCTCGCGGAATTCGCAAGTCCTGCACGGCTCCTTCATCCAGCCGGTGCCGCGATAGCGGTTGAAGGCGTCCGAGTTCTGCCAGATCCAGGCGATCGAATGGTTGGAGCGCACCGATTCGAAATCGAGCCCGGTGATGCTCTCGGCGGCATGGCAGGGCAGCACCTTGCCGGCGGGCGAGATGTTGAAGAACTGCCGGCCCCAGCCGCCCATGCACTTCTTCGGCCGCAGCGCGTAATAATCCGGCACGACATAGTCGATCGTCAGCCGGCCCTTCAGCCGCTCGCGCGCCTCTTCGACAAGGCGGGTGCACTCATCTAACTGCGCGACCGTCGGCATCAAGGCGGCGCGGTTCTTCAGAGCCCAGCCGTAATATTGCACATTGGCGACCTCGAGCCGGTCGGCATCGAGATCAAGCGCCATCTGGATGATGTCCGGCAGCTGGTGCAGGTTCTGCCGGTGCATCACCGCGTTCACGGTGAGCGGCAGGTCGAGCTCGCGCGTCCATTTCGCGACCTCGAGCTTCTTGCGGTGAGCGTTCTTGTAGCCGGCGACACGATCGGCAAGGCCTTCCTCGATGCCCTGGAAGGAGATCTGCACATGGCAGAGCCCGGCATCTGCGAGATCGCTGAGCTTCTCGCGCGTCAGCAGCACGGCCGATGTGATCAGGTTGGTATAGAGCCCGGCGTCGCTGGCATGCTTGACCAGCTCGACCAGATCCTTCCGCGCCGTCGGCTCGCCGCCGGAGAAATGCACCTGGAGCACGCCGATCTCGGCGAGCTCGCTCAGCACCTTCTTCCACTCGTCGGTGGTCAGCTCCTTGCCGGAGCGGTCGAGCTCGACCGGGTTGGAGCAATAGGGGCATTGCAGCGGGCAGCGATGGGTGATCTCGAGCAGCACCGCGAGCGGAATGCCGAACGTCTCCGCCGTCGAGCGCTGCTTCTCCAGCACCGCGAGGCTGTCGCTGGGCGGGATGGTCACGTCGCTCATGACGTCTTCTCCCTGATCTCGGTGAGAAAGCCCTTGTCGGCGAGATCCTGCAGCATGACGATGACGTCGGCGAGGATCGCTTCGCGCGGCGCGGCGTATTTCGCGGCCAATTGATTGGCGACGTCGCCGACATTGCGCTCGCCGTTGCAGAGCTGCAAGACCTCGACCGCGATCTCGTCCGGCGCCAGCACCCGCTCCGGCGCCAGGATCACCCAGACCTTCCGCGTCTCGTCATATCTGAGCTTGGCATGCCGCGGCAGCACGGGGCGGCTTGCCTCGCTGACGCTGATGTTCCGCGGCCCGGCCATTGCTGTTCCTCTTAACTCGCTTTGGGCACGAACGCGCCCGGCGGAATGTGGCCCTCGACATAGGCATGCTGGAGCGCATCCAGCTGCACCCATAGCACGTTGGTCTTGAAGATCAGCGCGTTGCAGACCTGCGCGCGCTGCTCCGGCGTCGTGGCGTGCCTCTTGACATAGTCTAGCGCGAAATTGGCATCGCGCGGCGCCTGGGTCAGGCGGCGCTTGAAGTAGCTCATGATGTCGGGGTTGACGAAATCATAGTGCTCCAGCATGCCGGCGATGCGCTCTTCATGCAGGTTCGGCGCGAACAGCTCGGTCAGCGAGGAGGCGATCGCCTCCAGCGGGCTTTTTTCGCGGCAGAAGTGGACATAGGCCTCCACCGCAAAGCGCGTCGCCGGCAAGATGCCTTCGGTGGATTCGACGTATGCGGTGTCGAGCCCGAGCCCTTCGGTCAGCTTGATCCAGCGCTCGATGCCGCCTTCACTGCCGACATCGCCGTCATGATCCTCGATGCGATGGCGCCATTCCAGGCGCGTGGCGCGGTCGCGGAACCGCGAAATCACCACCGCGTCCTTGATCGGGATCGTGCTCTGGTAATAGTAGCGGTTGAGCGCCCAGGCCTGCACCTGGCCCTTGTTCAGCTTGCCGCCATGCAGCAGCTTATGGAACGGATGCAGGCTGTGATAGCGCGTGGCGCCGATGTGGCGCAGCGTCGCCTCCAGCTCCTCGGCCGAGTTGAGCCTCAAATCCTTGCCGATCGAGAGCGCGGTCATTCCAGTTAGTGATGCGGCGTTCACAACACGATCTCCGTTCCATCCGCGGGTATCTGCCAGCCCGCCTCCTCAGTGATCTTGCGCTCGGGAGAGCCGGGCAGCAGCGCCGGATTCGAGTTGTTGATATGCAGAAACAGCTTCCTGTCGATATTGAGGTCGGCCAGCCGCGCAATGGCGCCGTCCTCGCCGGACATCGAGACATGGCCCATGCTCTTGCCGGTCTTGTAGCCTAGCCCGGCTTTGATCATTTCGTCGTCCTGCCAGACCGTGCCGTCGAAGAACACCAGTGCAGCGCCGTCGATCTCGGCCTTGAGCGCGTCGGTCACCTCGGCGCAGGCCGCGATGAAGTAGAAGAACTTGCCGGTGGCCTTGTCGGTGACCTTCAGGCCCAGTGTGTCGCCGTCGCCGCTCACCCCGCCCGGATGCACCTTGCCTTCGAGATACCAGGCCGACTTGCCCGGCACGGCAAAGGGCAGCACCTCGAGCCCTGAGCGGGTGCCGTCCGGCAGCCGCGGCTCGAACGGCTCGCGGATCGCGATCGGCTGGCGCCGCACGTTCTTCTCGTTCAGCACGTTGAAGATGCTGTTGCTGGCAAGGATCGCCAGCACCTTCTCGTGCGCATACACCGTAAACGGCGAGCCCTCGCGCATCGACAGCAGGCCTGCCACGGCATCGACTTCGCTGTTGGTCAAAATCACGCCCGCAACCGGCGTGTGGCGCAGCGCGCCCGCCTTGGGATGCAGCTGCGGCGTGGCAATCAATTGCTGGCGAAGATCGGGCGAGGCGTTGATCAGGAACCAGTGCTCGCCGTCGCCGCTGAAGGCGACCGAGGCCTGGGTTCGAAAGAGCTCATGTCCATTCGCACGAGCCGCGCGGCAGCCTTCGCAACCGCAATTCCACTGCGGAACTCCGCCGCCGGCCCCGGCGCCCAGGACGACGACGCGAAGCATGATCCGTCTCCTGGAGGCGAATTCGCGAGGTGGATCTCAGGCCGAGACCGTTTCGGACAAGGTTTCTGTCTGCCGGAAACGTATCGTGACCAAGAACCACCTGCGCAGAACGCGATCTTGCCAGCCGCTTACTTGCGGGTGGCGCTCACATACATGTTGATTTCCATGCCGCAGGGCACTTCGACGATCTTCGGGGCTTTCCAGGCCATTTGGCTCTCCATTTTTCGCAAATTCGGACGCATCCGCCCGCAGATAAATTAGTGCGGGCGGAAAACTTCGCCAGTGAAATTTTCCCGACCTAGGTAGTAGGCTGAGGAATGTTGCACTGCAAAGATGGCGTATTGCGGCCGCAAAGATGAGCGGATCAGATACGCAAAATTGCCGATAGGTCGTGATCCCTGTCGGGATAAACCAGTTGTGAGTATGGACCGGCTTCTCATCGGCGACAGACGACCCCATTGGATCAGGCATGCCCAGATATTTCTTCAACACCCGCATCGGCGACGAACTGATCGTGGATCCTGACGGCGAGGACCTGCGCAACCCCGATCGCGCCTGGGAGGTCGCGCGCCAGATGATCCTCGAGGTCGTGAAGTCGGAAGGAACCCAGCCTGCGCTGCTGGAGGCGGTCATCGAGGTCACCGATTCCGACGGCGAGATCGTGCTGGAGTTTCCCTTCACCGAGGCGCTGCTCGACATGCCGGACCAGTCCGCGACACGGCATTAGCCGGACGCGACGCGGCGAGAGAAGCCCGCGCCCCCTCAACGTCATTGCGAGGAGCCCTTGCGACGAAGCAATCCAGACTGCCTCCACGGCGGCAGTCTGGATTGCTTCCGCCTTCGCCAAGGCTTCGGCGGACAAGTCGCTGCGCTCGCAATGACTGAGGTACCCCCGCGAAATCCGCATGGCTTTGCCCCGTTCCCGGCGCTAAAAGACGCCGGTCATACGGAGTAAGCCATGCAAGATCTCTGGCGCCTGTCGGCCGCCGACCTCGCCACCCTCGTCAAATCCCGGAAAGTCTCCGCCAGGGAGGCCGCCAAGGCCGGTCTCGCGCGGCTCGATGCCGTCAATCCCCAGCTCAACGCCGTGATCGACCACCGGCCGGAGGACGTGCTCAAGCAGGCCGATGCCGTCGATGGCGCCATTGCCAGGGGCGAGGACCCCGGCGTTCTCGCTGGCGTGCCCGTCACCATCAAGGCCAATGTCGACCAGGAAGGCTTTGCCACCACCAATGGCCTCAAGCTGCAGCGCGACCTGATCGCGCGCGAGGACAATCCGGTCGTCGCGAATTTCCGCAAAGCCGGCGCCATCCTGCTCGGCCGCACCAATTGCCCGGCCTTCTCCTACCGCTGGTTCACTACCAATCTGGTCCACGGCGACACCAAGAACCCCCGTGACGCTTCGCTGACGCCGGGCGGCTCCTCCGGCGGCGCCGGCTCGGCGGTCGCGGCCGGTATCGGCCACATCGCCCACGGCACCGACATCGCCGGCTCGATCCGCTATCCCGCCTATGCCTGCGGAGTGCACGGATTGCGCCCGACGCTCGGCCGCATTCCCGCCTTCAACCCGGCGCTGCCGGAGCGACCGATCGGGCCGCAGATCATGGCGGTGTCGGGCCCGCTGGCGCGCACGGTCAATGATCTCAGGATTTCACTCGAGGCGATGGCGGCCCGCGACATCCGCGATCCCTGGTTCGCGCCGGTGCCGCTGCAAGGCCCCACTCGGGACAAGCGCGCCGCGCTCTGCCTCAATCCGGGCGGTCTTGCCACCGCGCCGGAGGTGAAGGCGGCGGTGAGCGATGCCGGCAAGCGGCTGGAGCGCGCCGGCTGGACCGTCGATGTGATCGAGGACACTCCTCCGATGCGCGAGGCGGTCGAGTGGCAGATCAAGCTCTGGCTCGGCGACGGCTATGAGGCGCAGCTGGAGATGGCCGAGCGCGAGGGCGATCCCGGCGCGCTGGCCTGTCTGCGCGGCAACCGCAATCGAGTTACGCCGATGGACCAGGCCAATTACGCCAAGGCGCTGACCCGGCGCGCCACGCTGACCCGCGAGTGGATGCTGTTCTTCGAAAAATACGCCGTGCTGCTGACGCCGGTCTCGGGCGAATTGCCGTTCCCGGATCATCTCGACCGCAAGGACGAGGACTCCTTCAAGCGCGTCTGGGAAGCGCAGCTGCCGCAGATCGCGATCCCCTTCATGGGACTGCCGGGCCTCGTGGTCTCCACAGGTCTCGTCGGCAAGGCGCCGGTCGGCGTGCACATCGTGTCGGGGCGTTATCGCGAGGATTTGTGCCTGCTCGCGGGCGAAGCGATCGAGGCCGGCGGCGTGCCGCCGTCGCCGATCGATCCCGTGGGCTAACGATGACGGCCATCTACGACTTCAAGGCCAACTCGCTCGCCGGCGAGGAGGTCCCGATGCGACGTTTCGAGGGGCAGGTGCTCTTGATCGTCAACACTGCGAGCAAATGCGGCTTCACGCCGCAATATCGCGGCCTGGAGGAGCTCTATCGCGATCTCTCGCCGCGCGGCTTCTCGGTGCTCGGCTTTCCCTGCAACCAATTCGGCGCGCAGGAGCCGGGGCAGGCGAGCGAGATCCAGGAATTCTGCTCGACCCATTACGACGTCACCTTTCCCCTGTTCGAGAAGATCGACGTCAACGGGCCGAAGGCGCATCCCTTGTACGAGTACCTGAAACGTCAGCAATCCGGGCTTCTCGGCGCCGCCATCAAATGGAATTTCACCAAATTCCTGGTGAACCGTGAGGGCCGCGTGGTCGCGCGCTACGCGCCGACCGCCCGGCCCGAAGGTTTGCGCAACCAGATCGAAACACTGTTGTGAGCGAGACAATCATGAGCGACGAATTTCCGGACCGCCTGTCGGTCGACCCGAACAGCCCTTATTACAACGCGGACATTCTGGCGCGCGATGTCGGCATCCGATTCAAGGGCATCGAGAAGACCAATGTCGAGGAGTACTGCATCAGCGAAGGCTGGGTCCGCGTCACCGCAGGCAACGCCAAGGACCGCCACGGCAATCCGCTGACCATCAAGGTGCACGGTCCGGTAGAGCCGTATTTCAGGGATAAGAAATAAGCCACTGTCATTCCGGGGCGTGCGATAGCGCGAACCCGGAATCTCGAGAGTCCCCGGTGCGCTATTGCGGGGAACGCACACTCTCTCCTCGTCATTGCGAGGAGCCCTTGCGACGAAGCAATCCAGACTGTCTCCGCGGATACGTCTCCGGATTGCTTCGCTTCGCTCGCAATGACAAAAACAACCAAAGGCCACCGCCATGTCCGTCCGCATCGTCGACGTCCGCGAAATTACAAAGCCGATCTCATCGCCGATCCGCAACGCCTATATCGACTTCACCAAGATGACGACCAGCCTCGTTGCCGTCGTCACCGACGTCGTCCGCGACGGCAAGCGCGTCGTCGGCTATGGCTTCAACTCCAACGGCCGCTACGGGCAGGGCGGCCTGATCCGCGAGCGCTTTGCCGCGCGCATCACGGAGGCCGATCCGAAATCGCTGCTCAACGCCGCCGGCGACAATCTCGATCCCGACAAGGTCTGGGCCGCAATGATGACCAACGAGAAGCCGGGCGGTCACGGCGAGCGCTCGGTCGCGGTCGGCACCATCGACATGGCGGTGTGGGATGCGGTGGCGAAGATCGCGGGCAAGCCGCTGTTCCGTCTGCTCGCCGAACGCCACGGCGTCGAAGCCAATCCGCGCGTCTTCGTCTACGCGGCCGGCGGCTATTATTATCCCGGCAAGGATCTCTCGATGCTCCGGGCTGAGATGCGCGGCTATCTCGACCGCGGCTACAACGTCGTGAAGATGAAGATCGGCGGCGCTGATATCGACGAAGACCGCACCCGCATCGAGGCGGTGCTGAAGGAGATCGGCAAGGACGCGCAGCTCGCCGTCGACGCCAACGGCCGCTTCAACCTGGAAACCGCCATCGCCTACGCCAAGATGCTCCGCGACTATCCCTTGTTCTGGTACGAGGAGGCCGGCGATCCCCTCGACTACGCGCTGCAGGCCGCGCTCGCCGAGTTCTATCCAGGCCCGATGGCGACCGGCGAGAACCTGTTCAGCCACCAGGACGCCCGCAACCTGATCCGCTACGGCGGCATGCGCCCCGACCGCGACTGGCTGCAATTCGACTGCGCGTTGTCCTACGGCCTGTGCGAATACCAGCGCACGCTGGAGGTGCTGAAGACCCATGGCTGGTCCCCCAGCCGCTGCATCCCGCATGGCGGCCACCAGATGTCGCTTAACATCGCCGCCGGCCTCGGCTTGGGCGGCAACGAAAGCTACCCCGACCTGTTCCAGCCCTATGGCGGCTTCCCCGACGGCGTCCGCGTCGAGAACGGCCACATCACCATGCCCGAGCTTGCAGGCATCGGCTTCGAAGGCAAGTCGGATCTCTACAAGGAGATGAAGGCGCTGGCGGAGTAGGGGTGTCGTTGGAGCGCGACGTCCGCGCCACACACTCCGTCATTGCGAGCGCAGCGACTTGTCCGCCGAAGCCTTGGCGAAGGCGGAAGCAATCCAGAGTCTTTCCGCGAAGACAGTCTGGATTGCTTCGTCGCAAGAGCTCCTGGCAATGACGCTGTGGCGGAAGTCTCGTGATCATCTCTTGGTTGTGCTATCGTCAAAGCTGTCCTCAGCCGAGTACGATCATGAAGCAACCCTGCGTGTACATGTTCGCCAATCGTCGCAACGGAACGATCTACACGGGTGTTACCTCCAATCCGCCGCGCCGCGCGTTCGAGCATCGCGAGGGATTGGTCAAGGGCTTTTCCTCAAAGTACGGCTGCAAGCTTCTCGTCTGGTACGAGCTGCACGCCACCATGACCGACGCGATTGTGCGCGAGAAGCAGATCAAGGGCGGCAGTCGGGCCAATAAGCTTGCCCTAATCGAGAGCCTCAATCCGAATTGGGACGATTTGTACGAGACGCTGATCTGACTCTAGAGGATGTGCTGGCAGTTGGCTGCCACACACTCCGTCATTGCGAGCGCAGCGAAGCAATCCAGAGTCTTTCCGCGGAGACAGTCTGGATTGCTTCGTCGCAAGGGCTCCTCGCAATGACGATGTGGTAAGCGTCCGCCCCTTACGACAGCCGCATGTCCAGCAGCCTTCGCCCTTCACCCTTCAGCAGCTTCTTCACCGCGCTGGACGCCACGACCTCGCCGTCATTCGCATAGGCCTCGTGGTTCTTCTCGATGTCGTCGAGGCGGTAGAGGTAGTTGACCATGACGCCGGCGGACTCGCGCAGGCCCTTGGGCGAGAGGTCGCCCAGCCAGTTGATGCGCTCCAGCCGCGCGCCGTTGCCGAGATGGAAGCGGGCGACGGAATCGATCAGCTTGCCCTTCGGCGTGCGCGCCTTGAGGAAATAGTGCGCCGCGAGCGGCTCCAGCACGGCGCGGAGCAGCGCCGCCGTCTCCGGGCTTTCGAACCATTTGGGATCGTCGAGGCGCTTGAGCACCTCGCGGTCCTCGTCCGACAGCGGCAAATCCCTGTCCTGCTTCACCCAGGCCATGAAGCCGGGCACCGGCGACAGCGTGACGAAGGTGTCGAGCTTCGGTAGCTCGCGGCGCAGCTCTTCCACCACCTGCTTGATCAGGAAGCTGCCGAAGGAGATACCGCCCAGGCCGCGCTGGGTGTTGGAGATCGAATAGAACACGGCGGTGCGCGCGCGCTCGATCGGCAGATGCTGGCGGTCGACCGCGAGCAGGGGCTGGATCGCGCCGGGGATCGTCTCGGTCAGCGCCACCTCGACGAAGATCAAGGGCTCATCCACCATCGCGGGATGGAAGAAGGCGTAGCAGCGCCGGTCGACCGGATCGATGCGGCGGCGCAAATCGTCCCAGTCCGAGATCTCGTGCACGGCTTCATAGCGGATGATCTTTTCGAGGATGTTGGCCGGGGTCGACCAGTCGATCCTGCGCAGCACGAGAAACCCCCTGTTGAACCACGAAGAGAGAAGATGCGAGACGTCGCGGTCGAGCGCGGCGAGATCGGTGTGCCCGTTCATCATGCCGAGCAGATCGGCGCGCATGTTGACGAGATCGCCGGTACCGCCCGGCGCGCGGTTGAGGCGGCGGATCAGCTCCTGCCGCCGCGGCTCGGAGGCGAAGTGCAGGGCGCTGGCATCCTCGTCGCTCGGCTTGGCGCGCCATTGCTCGATGGCCTTGGACAATCGTTCCCGGTCGGGTCCGAAAAAACGTACCAGTCCTTCGAAGAAGGTGCGGCGTCCCTCCGCATCCAGCTCCTGATAGAGATCGAGCACCTCGCGCGCCATGGCTGTGCCGGATGCTTCGCCGCGGCCGGACAGCAGCGCGCCGCAAAGCTCGAGCAGTCCATCGGCATCCCGTTTGGTATTCGAGGCGTCCCCCCGGCGAAGCAACGTGCGGCCGCGCTCGGAGATGGTGGCAAGCAGGTCGGAGAAGAAGGCGTTGGCCATCTGGGCTTTCGTATCGGGTCGGTGTGATGCGGGAGCTTACACGGGATTTGGGTGCAAGCCGATCACAATCAAGCAGGCGAATGCGGCATCTTTCGTTGGGCCGTGCGTTTGGAGAATGGCGCTATGCCTGCGAGGGCGGGGGATCCGGTGAGAGTTGGGAAGGGGTAGCTCCCTCAAACACCGTCATTGCGAGCGCAGCGAAGCAATCCAGAATCCCTCCGCCGAGAGAGTCTGGATTGCTTCGTCGCAAGGGCTCCTCGCAATGACGGGGTGGAAGCGCACGGCTGCCTCACCCCTTCCCCGCAAACTCCGTCGGCGTCCGTCCCGTCACCTGGCGGAACGCGGCCGAGAACGCCGGCACGCTGGCATAGCCGAGCTGGGTCGCGAGCTGCTTCACCGACACGCTCGCATCCGTTGATATCCGCTCGATCGCCGCTGCAATCCTCGCGCGCTGGCACCAGCTCTTGAAGCTCAGCTGCGTCTCGCTCGAAAACAGCCGCGACAGCGTACGCCCGGAGGTTCCGACCTCGCGCGCCAGCGTGTCGATGTCGTGCAGGCCGGTGGGATCGTCGAGCACGATCATCGCGGCGCGGCGGCAGCGTGGCTCTCGGGGCAGCGGCACGAAGGTCGCGGAATCCTCGGCCTGCTGCAGTTCCAGCATCACCAGGCGCACCAGCAGCTCGGTGCGCTCCTCGGTGCTGCGCCCGTCGAACAGGGCGAGGATCGCCTGATTGAGCAGCGGCGATACCCGCACGACGAATTCCCGGGACAGGCCGTCATAGCGCTGCTCGCGTTCCAGCCAGGGCAGGTCGAAATAGAGCGTGCGCATTTCGATGTCGGCGAGCAGGTCGATGGCATGCTGGAGCCCGGCCGGCACCCAGACCGCGCGGTCCGGCGGCACCAGCCAGCGTCCCCCTGGTGTCGTCACCTGCATCGTGCCCTTCGCTGCATAGATCAGCTGCGCCTCGCGGTGCATGTGCAGATCGATCCGCATCCCCTTGGGATAATCGCGAGCGACCAGATGCACGCCCGCGGGCGAGCGGTGGTTGCTCCGGACCTCCCGCAGGATTGGCGTTTCCAAGACAGTCATTGGCAGCATCCCGTCATGGCGAGGACATATAACTCATTTCGGAGCAGGAGAGGATTCGGGAATGAACAGCCCCAGCCGGGTCATCGGTTTCGTCAATGCCGGCCATTTCATCGACCATTATTCGATGCTGATCTTCGCCGCCGCTGTCATCATCATGGGCCCGGCGCTCGGCATGGCCTATTCGGAACTGTTGCCTTACGCGACGCCGGGCTTCGTCGCCTTCGGCGCCGGCTCGCTGCTCACCGGCTGGCTCGGCGATCGCTGGAGCCGCCGCCACATGATGCTGATCTTCTTCGTCGGCATCGGCCTCTCCATGATCGCGGTCGGCTTCGTGCAAACGCAGGTCCAGCTCGGCGCGGCGCTGCTCGCGATCGGCATCTTTGCCTCGATCTATCACCCCGTCGGCACCGCCATGATCGTGTCCTATGCCGACCGCCTCGGCCGCGAAATGGGCATCAACGGCGTCTGGGGCAATCTCGGCGTGGCCTCGTCGGCCCTGGTCACCGGCGTGATCGGCCAATATCTCGGCTGGCGCTTCGCCTTCATCGTTCCCGGCGTGGTCACGGTCCTGATCGGAATCGCCTTCGCGCTGGGCGTCGTGCACGAGGACCGCAAGGGCTCGAAGCAGGCCGCAGCGCAGGCGCGGGTGGCCAAACGGGACATGTGGCGCGTGATCCTGGCGCTGTTGATCGTGGTGATCGCGATCTCCACGACCTTCAACGCCGTGACCGTCGCGCTGCCAAAGCTGTTCGCCGAGCGCCTTGCCGACCTGACCAGGAGCCCGGCGCTGCTCGGCGTCATCGCCGCCGGCGTCTACGTGTTCGGCGCGATGACGCAGTACACGATCGGCCGGCTGCTCGACCGCTATTCGCTGAAGACGGTGGCGCTGCCGCTGTCCTTCATGCTGGCGCCATTCCTGTATCTGGCCGCGAGCCTGTCCAACCTGCCGTTGATCGTCGTCTCGATCGGCATCGTCATGGGCGCGTTCGGGCAGGTCACGGTGAACGATGCCATGGTCGGCAAATACACCACGGAAGAGTGGCGCTCGCGCGCCTATGCCGTGCGCTATTTCGTCGGCTTCACCGCGGCCGGCGCCTCCGTCGGTCTGGTCGCCTGGCTCTACGAGCAGGGCGGCTTCGTCACCATGCTGCACGCCTTCGCCGCCCTCTGCCTGCTCGCCATCGCCGCCGCGCTGATCCTGCCGCGCGAGATCCGCACGCCGCAGACGCTCTGAGCCGAACTCTCTCCACTCGTCATTGCGAGGAGCCCTTGCGACGAAGCAATCCAGAATCCCTCCACGGAGCCAGTCTGGATTGCTTCCGCCTTCGCCAAGGCTTCGGCGGACAAGTCGCTGCGCTCGCAATGACGAGGGGCGCGCGGCCGATCGCTCATTCGCCGATGATGCCATTCTGCCAGTGTTTTGCCCGACGGAGCAAGTCGATTCGGCAAGACCGAAATTTTCGTAAGCCTTTCAACCCCATCCCTACTGTGCATGGGGTTGTTTTCGCACTTTTGTTTCGAGCGGACCAAAAGCAGCTAAGGCTTCACCTCCGCCACCGCCTTCACCGCCTTCTTGCTCGCCCGCCAGTTCTCGAAGCGCTGCACCACCACGAAGAACGCCGGCACGAACAGCACCGCGAGGCAGGTCGAGGCCAGCATGCCCGAGAACACCGTGATGCCGATCGACTTGCGCGCGCTGGCGCCGGCGCCGGTCGCGAGCACCAGCGGCACAACGCCGAGGATGAAGGCGAACGAGGTCATCAGGATCGGCCGGAAGCGGGCACGCGCCGCTTCGATCGCGGACTCCAGGATCGGCTTGCCGTCGCGGCCGTGCAGCTCGAGCCCGACCTCGACGATCAGGATCGCGTTCTTCGCCGACAGCGCGATGAGCAGGATCAAGCCGATCTGGCAATAGAGGTTGTTGTCGATCTTGAGGGCGGAGAGGATCAGCATCGGCCCGAGCAGCGACAGCGGCACGGCGAGGATCACCGAGATCGGCGCATACCAGCTCTCGTACTGGCCGGCGAGCACGAGATAGACCAGCAGCATGGCGAGCCCGAACACCCAGTAGATCTGGTTGCTGACCGCCTTCTCCTGATAGGACATCGCGGTCCATTCATAGCCGGTGCCCGGCGGCAGCGTCTTGTCCGCGATCTCCTCCATCAGCTTCAGCGACTGGCCGGAGGAGTAGCCCTGCGCCGGCAGGCCGATCACGGTCGAGGACGGATAGAGGTTGTAGAGGCTGATCAGCGACGGACCCGTGGCCGGCGTGATCTTGGCGACGGTGCCGATCGGGATCATGTCGCCGTTCGAGTTGCGCACCTGCATGTTGGCGATGTCGCGCTCGGTGACGCGGAACGCCGGATCGGCCTGGGTGTAGACCTGGAACACGCGGCCGAACTTGTTGAACTGGTTGACATAGGACGAGCCGAGATAGGTCGACAGCGCCGAGAACACCTGATCCGTCGTCACGTGCAGCGTCTGGGTCTTGACGCGGTCGATCTCGACGTTGAATTGCGGCACCGACGAGCGGAACGAGGACTGCACGCGCTGCAGCGCGCTCTGGCTCTGGCCATTGCTGACCATCGCGCCGGTGATGGCCTGCAGCTTGGCGAAATCGCTGTTGCCGTCGCGCAGCTCGACCTGCATCGAGAAGCCGGCGGCGTTGCCGATGCCCTGGATCGGCGGCGGCGGCAGCACGATGGTGCGGGCCTCCATGATGGCCGCGAGCTTGTCGTTGAGGCCAAAGACCAGCGAGCGCAGATCCTCGCCTGGCCCTTTGCGGGCGTCCCAGTCCTTCAGGATGATGTAGGCGACGCCGGCATTGGCGAGGCTGGCGCTGTTGTCGAGCGCGGAGATGCCGGCGATGGTGATGACCTGCGCCACGCCGGGCGTGTCCTTGATCAGCCCGCTCGCTTTGTCGAGCACGGCCTGCGTCCGCTCCAGCGCGGCGCCGTCGGGCAGCTGCACGGCGGCGATCAGATAGCCCTGGTCCTCGATCGGCAGGAAGCCGGTCGGCACCCGCGACAGGCCGTAGCCGCTGGCTGCGATGACCAGCAGCGCGAACGCGACCGAGATGGTGGCGTGCTTCACCAGAAACGTGATCAGCCTGGTGTAGCCGCGCTCGACGCGGTTGTAGACCGCATTGAAACCCCGATAGAAGAAATTGCGCTGCTCCGGCGGCACCGCCGGCCGCAGCCACAGCGCACATTGCGTCGGCTTCAAGGTGGCCGCGTTGATGGCGGAGAGCAGCGCGGTGGCAGCGATCACCAGCGCGAATTGCGAGTAGATGCGTCCCGTCAGTCCTGCGAGGAACGAGGCCGGCAAAAACACCGAGATCAGCACCAGCGTGATGCCGACGATCGGCGCGAACAGCTGGTCCATGGCACGGATCGCGGCGTCGTGGCCGTTCATGCCCTGCTCGATGTTGTGGGCGGCGCCTTCGACCACGACGATGGCGTCGTCGACCACGATGCCGATTGCAAGCACGATCGCAAACAGCGTCGACATGTTGATGGTGAAGCCGAGCGCCGCCATCGCGGCGAACGCGCCGATGATGGTGACGGGCACGGTCGTCGCCGGCACCAGCATCGCGCGCCAGTCCTGCAGGAAGACGAGGATCACGACCAGCACCAGCAAGCCGGCCTCGATCAAGGTCATGTAGACCTCGTGCACCGAGGCTTCGACGAACTTGGTGGTGTCGAACGGCGTGTCGTACTTGATGCCTTCGGGGAAGCGCTTGGCGAGCTCGGCCATCTTCTTCTCGACGGCCTGCTCGACCTGGAGCGCGTTGGCGCCGGGCGACTGGAACACGCCGATGCCGGTGGCCGGCTGCTTGTTGAGCGAGAAGATCTGGCTGTAGGTCTGCGCGCCGAGCTCGACCCAGCCGACGTCGCGCACCCGCGTGACGTCGCCGCTCGAGCCTGTCTTGACGATGATGTTCTCGAACTGGCCGGCGTCGTCGAGCCGTCCGTTGACGTTGAGCGTGTACTGGAACGCTTGTCCCGGCGGCGTCGGCGGCGCGCCGACCTGGCCGGCGGAGACCTGCTGGCTCTGCTGCTGGATTGCGTTGATGACGTCCTGCGGCACCAGGCCCCGCACCTGCAGCTTGTTGGGATCGAGCCAGATCCGCATCGAATATTGGCCGGCGCCGAACACGGTGACGTTGCCGACGCCGGGCAGGCGCGAGAGCTCGTCGCGGATGTTGATGGTGGCGTAGTTGCTCAGGTAAAGGCTGTCGTACCTCGCATCCGGCGAGGTCAGCGTCACGAACAACAGGATCGAGGTCGACCGCTTCTGCACGGTGACGCCTTGGTTCTGCACGGCTTGCGGCAATTGCGACAGCGCGCTGGAGACACGGTTCTGCACCAGCACCTGCGCGAAGTTGAGGTCGGTGCCGATCTTGAAGGTGACGGTCAGCGTGTAGGTGCCGTCGGAGCCGCTGTAGGACTGCATGTACAGCATGTCCTCGACGCCGTTGACCTGCTGCTCGATCGGCAGCGCCACGGTGTCGATCACGGTCTTGGCGCTGGCGCCGGGATAGCGCGTGGTGACCTGCACGGTCGGCGGCACCACATCGGGATATTGCGCGATGGCGAGGTTGAACAGCGCGACGCCGCCGATCAGGATCATCAGGAGCGCGATGACGTTGGAGAGGACCGGCCGCTCGATGAAGAACTTTGAGATCATGGCTGGCCGCCCCTACTTGCTCGAGGCCTGCGACTGCTCGATCTTCGTCATCTGCGGATCGATCTTCTGGCCCGGGATGACGCGCAAGAGCCCCGCGGTCACGACGCGGTCCTCCGGCTTCAGGCCGCTTTCGATCACGCGCAGCCCGTTGTCGACCGGGCCGATCTGCACCTTGCGCTGCTCGACGACGTTGTCGCTGTTGACCACCAGCAGATAGCGGCCGCCCTGGTCGCTCCCGAGCGCGGTGTCGGGAACGAGGAGCGCGCTCTTCTCCTGGTCGAAGGGCACGCGGACGCGGACGAAATAGCCGGGCAGCAGCACCCGCTTGTCGTTGGGGACGAGGCCGCGCACCGCCAGCGTGCCGGTCGATTGATTGAGGGTCGGCGAGACGTAGTCGAGCTTGCCCTCATGCGGATAGCCGGTCTCGGTCTGCAGCCCGACTTGAATCGGGAATTGCTTCATATCCGTGGGCGTCAGTCCGCGGCGGGCCGCCTCGGCGCGGATGCGCAGCACGTCCTGCTCGTTGACGGTGAAGTTCACATAGATCGGGTCCATCGCGACGATGGTGGCGAGCTGGGTCGGCGAGGAGACGCCGACCAGTTCGCCGACCGAGACCATGTGCGCGCTGACGACGCCATCGAACGGCGCGGTCACCCTGGTGTAGCCGTAATTGACCTCGGCCAGCCTCGTATTGACCTGGGCCTGCTGGAGGTTGGCCTGGGCGTTGTCGCGGGTCGATGTCGAGGTGTCGAGGGTGGACTGCGATACCGCCTGGCGCTGCACGAGCTCGACCTGCCGCTTGTAATCGGCTTCGGTCTGCTTGACCGTGGCCTGCGCGCCGACCTCCGCGGCCTTCGCCTGCTCGACCTTGAGCTTGTAGGTCTCAGGCTCGATCGTGAACAGCTGGGTGCCCTGCTTGACGAACGTGCCGTCCTGATAGTCGATCGTTTGCAGAAAGCCCTGCACGCGCGCGACGAGATCGACGCTCTTGATCGGCGCCGTGTTGCCGGTGGCCTCGACGTAGCGCGTCACCGGGCGCTGCACCGGCGTCGCGACGTCCACCTTGGGCGGCGGCGGCGCCACGAACGTGTTCTTGTCCTCGCAGCCGGCGAGCATGATCACGGCGGTCGCGGCGGAAAGGACCTGCCCGATACGCGTCCACGCTTCTTTGCGTCGTGCGGGAGAGGTGGGATTCGCGCGCGTCATTCGGTGGTCCCCGATTGCTGTCTGTCGGTGCGGCAGGCTACCAACAAATGCGCGGCCGCGAAACACCATAGCCATGGCGGTCACAGGTCTTGCACTGCAAACGGCGGCGTGCCCTTTGGCAGATTTATTTACGACAAATCGCTTTTATCTGTCGGAACGATTCGCCGATCCGGACGGAGTAATGGTCCCGGCGGGAGCGGAGCGAAGCAATCCGGGATCGTTCCGCGGTGGAAGCCTGGATTGCTTCGTCGCAAGGGCTCCTCGCAATGACGGCGGAGGTGTGCGAGGGCGCGCCGCGCGCTCCGTCATTGCGAGCGAAGCGAAGCAATCCAGAGTCTGTCCGCGGAGGCACTCTGGGTCGCTTGCCCGCAAAGCCTTGGCGCGGCGTTCGACCGCCTCCTCAGCGGCCCCTGATCTCCGCGTATTTCGCCATCGCCTTCTCGAACTTGCGGTTGAACAGCCACATCGCAGCGAGGATCTCGCGGTAGCTTGCCGAGGTTTTCGCCCGGTCGGCCCGTCCGAAGGCAAAGATGCTGTTGTTGCGCAGGTGCTTCATGATCGTGGGGCTGGAAACCCCATAGTTCAGGAGATCGCCCGATTTGAGTGCGGACCGCGTCGGGGTGGGAACGATCTGGATCAGCTCGAACAGCTTCATCTGGTCGATCGGGTCGGGCAGCGTCTTCACGATTTTCGGGATCTCACGAAACAGATCGGCGTGCGCGTTCATCAGGCCGTCGCGCACATTGGTCCAGTGGTTGAAGCGGTGATCTGTGCCGCGGGCGCGCGCCTCCTCCTTGTCGTCGCGTGCGCTCAGGTGCGGATCGATCGCGGCGATGTCGCCCTTGATGGCCTCCCATTTCCGCCTGCCGTTGCGGTCTTCGGAGGGGCCGGTCTGGAAGCTGCCCATATAGGTGTTCGAGCGCGCATTGCGGACATTCTGCTTGCCGTTGGTCTCCGCAAAGAACAACCCGAGGCTGATCCGCCCGGCAGCTTCGGCATGTTCGGGGGCGAGGCCCTTGGCGCGCGCAATCGCAACGGCAAGATCGACGACGTCCCTGAATGGTGTCGGCGAGCTCTGCGCGCTCGCAGGCGGCGCCTCCATGAGGTCGAACAGCCTGCCGTATTCGTCGACCAGCGGCTCGATCTCGGCATCGAAATAGGCCGGAGGAATCTCGAACTTGTTCGGCCGGCCGATCCGCGACGGCATGACGTCGGTGAGGTCCTTGTAAGCACTGATCACAGCGACGCGTGCGAGATAGAGCGCCTGTCCCGGCAGGTTCGGCAGCGGCTCCTTCGCCTCGATCTGGCGCCGCCGCTCGGCGAGGATGGATTTGAAGCCGCCGAGCGCGCGCTCGTAAGCCGCGAGCGCCTCCGATTGCTGTGGCGTCGGCGCCGCCTTCTGCGCAACGGTGGGCGCCGCGACGAGGAAGGCAACAGCCGCAAGGGCCGCGGCGGCAAGTCGTCTCGATCCCATGGCCGATCCTATGGCTGGTTCCCGTCGATTCGATAACCAGCGAGATCGTAAACCGGACGCGAGCTGCCGCAATTCTCCTCTCACGCCGCCCGGTAATCCGGCGCCGTCGCCAGGAACTTGGCGTAAGCATCCGCATCCGGCGGCTGGAAGCGCCCCGCGAGCCCGCCGCGCTTCTGCTGCTTCGTGCCGATGTCAGCCATCAACTCGTCGAAATGGCGGTAGTGATAGGGCGCAACGCAGAGGCCGCCATAGACGCCCGCGGCCGGGCGCTCGACACGCTTGAAGTGCAGCATCATCTCGATGTTGTCGCGCATCGCCTGAGCGGTCGGCTGGTTGGCGAGCTGGCCGTCGGCATAACGCACCAGCCAGTTGGCCGCGAGGTCGGCGCACAGCACGGTGCAGAACGAGGAGTTGAAGCCGACGAAGCCGAGCTCGGGCAGATCAGGATTGGCGATCAGGCGATAGAGCCGGTACTGCCCGTCGGCATCGACCAGCTTCGCTTGATAGGCCTCGGGCAGGAACGGCACGCCGAGCTTGTAGCCAATCGCGAGCACCGCGACGTCGGCGCCCACGCGTTCGCCGCCGCTCATCACGATGCTGTCGCCCTCATAATGGTCGAACGTGCCGAACACGGCCTTGATGCGGCCGTCGGCGACCATCGGATAGAAGCCCGGCGTTGCGATCGGAACCGAGCAGTTGACGCCGTCCTCGATCCGCTCCTTCGGCACCATGTTGCAGCGGCCGAGCTTGAGCTGCGCCTTCAGCAGGCTTTCCAGCCCGCGCCAGTTGGCCCAGACCAGCGGCGCGGCGATGCGATGCGCGAGCCGCCCCATCGCGCCGATGCCCCAGCCCGGAAACATCTCCTCCTGCGCGCGGATGTAGAGGATGCGCTTGAAGTTCACGAGACCGCCGATGAAATAGGGAATGCGCCAGACCGGCTCGCGCATCACGATCGTGACCTCGCGCGCGCCTGACTTCACCGCGTTCACGGCGATGTCGGTCGCGGACTTCGAGCCGCCGAGCACGACGACGCGGCGTCCTTTCGCCAACGTCGGATCGCCGTATTTCGACGAGTGCAGGATCTGGCCGCCCTGCGCCAGAAAGCCGTTCTCCCCAGGGCAATGCAGCTCGCGCGGCTCGTTGAATTGCCCGGTGCAGACCGCGACGAAATCGAAATCCTCGTTCGTGCCCGTGCCGTTCTTGTCCTTCAAGGCCAGTGTCCATCCCGGTCTGCCGTCGGCACGGCGCGCCATGCCGGCGACTTCGGTGTTGAGCCGCAGCATGTGGTCGAGGCCGAAGCTTTTGGCATAATTGGCGAGATAAGCGTGCACCTGCGGCCCGGTCGGCCATTCCGGATAGGCGTCCGGCATGGCGCGGTCGGTGTAGCGGTAGAGCTCCTTCGGGCTCTGGGTCTGCACCTCTGGGTAGGAGCGCGCCGGCTCCCAGACGCCGCCGAGATCCGAGCTGCGCTCGACGATGGTGACGCGGTGGCCACGGGTGGAGAATGCTTTCGCGGCGGCAAGGCCGGAGACACCGGCGCCGATCACGCAGACATGTTTTGGGCTGACCATGGGATTGCTCGGTGTGTTTGGCGCGCAAGCGACCGCGTTCGGCCGCAAGGCGCGGCCGGCCGGGCTGCGAGCAGATGGAAGCGGAGGAAGCGGCGACGGCTAGTCGTTGGCCTCGGGCGGCAGGAAGTCGACCTCATGCAGCGCCGAGATGCGCACGACTTCCGCGGGGTCGGTCAGATTGTGCAGCTGGTTGAACAGCGCCTCCAGCTTCTGCATCGGCGAGACCCAGAACAGCGCCCGGCACGGCTTGTCGGACTTGTTGAAATAGCCGTGCGGAATGCCGCGGGGCATTCGCACGAGGTCGCCGGCATGGGCCTTGACCCATTGACCGTCGAGCTTGAGATCGAGCGTGCCTTCCTGCACCAGGATGAACTCGTCCTGGGTCGGGTGGATGTGCACCGGCACGAACTGGCCGGGATCGCTGTTGGTTTCGAATGCGAAGGTGGAATCGGTCACGGCCTTGGGTGGGAAATAGACCTGGCCGAGGATGTTCCAGCTCTTGCCGCCATAGCCCGTGCCGTTGGCGGTAATGCCTTTTTCGAGTGCAGTCATGGCTTGCTCCTCATGGATTCCGGCGGGGACGGAGCATCGGCCGGGGACGGGCCGCCTGTCTATCCGCTAAACGAATCCGGAGCGCCTGTTGCCGTGCAGCACGATGATTTTGCGAGTTGCGCCCCTTTTCGCGCCCGCGGAACTATTATAGGCTTAAAGTAATTCCGGGCGCGAAGCATGGTCGACGATGTCCGCAGCCGAGCTGGAAATGAGCGCAACAGCCTCTGCAGCCGAACGGCTTGCGGCTTTCGCCCGCGTCACCACGGACGACGTCGACGAGGCGGCCGAGCAGATCGGGCGCATCTTCTGCCCGCATGATCTCAGGCCGACGAAGGCGCGGGCGGCCGGCTTCTCGGCCCGACACAATTGCGCGGGCTTCGACCGCTTTTCCATTAATTACGTCGCCTATGGCGGATCGGTCAGCATCGATCCCGGCTGCCTCGAGCGCTTCTTCCTGGTGCAGGTCCCGCTCGCGGGCAGCGCCCGCATTCGTGCCGGTCATCGCGAGCTCGATGCGGCGCCGGGCCGGACGGCATCGCTGCTATCGCCGACCATTCCGACCCGGATGATGTGGAGCGATTGCGCACAGGCGATCCTGCTGCTCGACCGCCGCATGGTCGAGCAGCGCGCCGCGGCCTTGTCGGGCAGGGCGACCGGCGCGGTCGAGTTCGATCCGGTAATCGAGCTCGATGCGCCGTCGGGGCGGGCCCTGCAGGCCCGGCTCGCCGAACTGATGACGCTCGCCGAGCGTCTCGGGCCATCGGGCCGACTGTCGCCGGTCGCGATGGCCGATCGGCGCGAAGTGCTTCTCGATCATCTCCTCAACGGGCAGCGGCATAGCCACTCGGATGCGATTGAAACCTTCTCGGGCCAGGCCGAGCGCCTGCCGCGCGCGCTCCGCGCCGCACGCGACCATCTGGCCGACAATGCCGGCGAGCCGCTCGATCTCGCGCAGCTCGCCTGCGCCTCCGGCATCGGCATCCGCGCGCTGCAGCTCGGCTTCCGCCGTCACTTCGGCCTGTCGATCTCGCAGATGTTGCTCGACATGCGCCTCGCCGGCCTTAACGCGCGCCTCGCGCAGGCCGCCCCCGATGCCTCCATCACCGAGATCGCGTTCGATCTCGGCTTCACCCATCTCGGCCGCATGGCCGGCGCCTACCGCGAAAAGTTCGGCGAGACGCCATCGGCGACGCTGCGCCGAAGGATGAGCTAGCGCGGACGCTACTTCCGCGACCGCGTCGTGCCACTACCTTCCGCGGCCTGCCTGCGCAGAAACGCCTCGACGTCGGCCTGCACCGAGTAGGGCGTCGGGATCGCGTCGCCGGCGGAATCGACTGCGGTGTCGAGGCTGCGCCGCAGCAGGCGTGCCAGCTCGGCCTTGCGGTAGGGCTTACGCAGCAGCGGCGCGCCCATCGTGGCGCGTCCCTGGGTATGCAGGGAATCGTAGGCGTAGCCGGAGGTGAAGAGGACCCTTAAGGACGGTCGTGCGGCCACCATCTGCTCGGCGAGCTCGCGTCCGTTCATGCTGCCGGCCATCACGATGTCGGTGAAGAGCAGGTCGAACGGGGTGCCTTCGGCCGCGATGGCGAGGGCCTCGGTCGCATCGGCGGCGGGGATGACCTTGTAGCCGAGCCCTTCGAGCTGGACCGCGACGTAGTGTCGGACCTCGCGGTCGTCCTCGACACAGAGGATGGTTTCGGTCCCGCCGACGATCTTGCGATCGTCGTAGCCGGTCGGGCGCAGCGTGCTCGCCTCCGCCTTCGGCAGGTAGATCGTGAAGATGGTGCCGCGTCCTTCTTCGGAGGCGACCTTGATGCCACCGCCGGACTGCTTGACGAAGCCGAACACCATGCTGAGCCCGAGCCCCGTGCCTTTGCCGACCTCCTTGGTCGAGAAGAACGGATCGAAGATGCGTTCGAGAATGGCCTGCGGAATGCCGGTGCCGGTGTCGGTAATCTCGATCTCGACATAGTCGCCGGCATAGCCGGCACCGACCGCCAGGGCCTCGCGCACGCCGAACACGACGTTGCGCGTCGTCAGCGTCAGCCTGCCGCCGTCCAGCATGGCATCGCGGGCATTGATGGCGAGGTTGAGCAGCGCCGAGCTCAATTGCCCGCGGTCGGCGTAGGCCAGCCAGACGTTTCCGCCCAGCTTCGTCACGATCTCGATCTTCTTGTCGAAGGTTGCGAGCAGCAGCTTGGCGAGCTCCTCGATGAGCTCGTTGACGTCGATCTCGGCCGGCTGCAGCGCCTGCTTGCGGGCAAAGGAGAGCAAGCTCGACGTCAGCGCGGCGCCGCGATCGGCGGCCTCACTGATCAGCTTGGTGATGGTCGCGAGCGGCGGGTTGTCCTTGACGGCGTCGGCGAGGATCTCGATCGTGCCTGTTATCACCGTGAGCATGTTGTTGAATTCATGCGCGATGCCGCCGGTGAGCTGCCCGACCGCGTCCATCTTCTGGGATTGGATCAGCTGCTCCTCGGCAGCGCGCGTCTGGGTGATGTCCCTGACGAAGGTGTTGATGATGGAGCGCTCTTCGATGCGCAACACCGTGCTGGACGCCTCGACCAGAATTTTATCGCCGTTCCTGTGCACCAGGGTGACTTCGAAGCGCATGCCGGCCGGCGCGGCGGACAATTCCGGAACGAGGCGCGCCATGCGTTGCCTGAAGCCGGCGCGCAGCGGCTCGGCGACGAGAAGATCGACGACGTCGGCGCCCCGCGCCTCCTGCCGCGTCCATCCGGTCAGCGCCTCCGCCTGAAAGCTCCACTCCAGCACGGTGCCGCTCTCGTCGATCTGAATGTAGGCATCGAGCGCGGTCTTGATGACGGCTTGCATCATGTGCGTGTTGGTCTGCGCCTGCCCGGCCAGCAGCTCAGCGGTGCGTATTTCCCGCGACGTCTCGATCGCACGCGCGCAGAGAAGGACGAGCAGCACCGCCACGGCGGCGCTGACCAAGAGCGCGAGGAGCTGGGCCGTGCCGAATTCGGCACTGCCGGTCGCCAGAGAGGAGGCGAGGAAGGCTGCAGCAGTCACGATGGCCTGTGCGGCCAACGCGAGGGTCAGAAGCCTCCTGAGTTTCATGGTCTCACACCAAAGACGCCGGCCGCCCCCGCCGCTTCGCGAGCTGCGGGCATCATGTGAGCTACAGACTAGGCGCGGCGGCGTCGAGGGGCAATTTCCGGTGGTGCGGGACGGGGCCGCTTCAACCCGCCGGCGAGTCGGTCTGCCGCAGCGTCGTCACCCAGATCACGCGCGCCACCTGCTGGGTCGGGTTGTCGAACATGTGCGGCACGATGCTCGGAAAACGAAAGCTGTCGCCGGCTTCCAGCACATGGGCCTGACTGTCGAGCCACAGCCGCAGGCTGCCCGCGAGGATGTAGCCCGCCTTCTCGCCGGTGTGCTGCAGGAAGTCGGTGCCGGAGGAGGCGCCGGGGTTGAGCGTGAGCTCGTAGAGCTCGAGCTGGCCTTTGCCTTCCGGGGTCAGCGCTTCCTTGACGACGCCGCTGGCGGTGAGCCGCAGCAGCCTCCGGTTGCTCTTGCGCACGATGTAGCGCTGCCCGTCGGCGGGATCGCTGCTCTCGAAGAAATAGGAGATGGGCACATCGAGCGCGATGCCGAGCAGGCGCAGGGTGCGGATCGAGGGCATCGCGCGTGCGCGTTCGAGCTGGCTGATCATGCCGGTGGACAGGCCGGTCTTGTTGGCGACGTCCTGGATCGAAAGGCCGGCGCGCTGCCGCAGCAGCCGCACGGTTTCACCCAGGCGCTGGTCGACCGCATCGTCAGCTTCGATCGTGGAAGCGTCCTTGGTGCCGTTGGTATCGCCGCGACCATCCATGTCGCTCTCCCATGCATCATCTCAGCCTCGGGCATCGCGCCTCGTGGCTTCAGTCGGATTGAAAAGCGAACGCATTCTAGCAATGCGATTGACAGCTGTATTTAGTCGTGATGAACTTTTGGAAGAAAAATTTAGAAGCACTAAAGCCCACTCCTGTCCCTTTGCCGGGGTCTCGGGGGCGCGGGAGACGGTGCCGCGTGCGGAAACGGAGAGTGGGTCATGGCAGACGACACCGGCACGTTCGGCGTTGGGGCAGGGCATCTCGGCATTCCGAATCGCCGTCAATTCTTCCAGCTCGGCGCAGGCGCGGCGGCGGGATGGACGCTTTCGAGCAGTGCGTTGGCCCAGACTGAACGCCCGACCGCTCCACCGGACAAGCCGCGCGGACAGGTGATCGCGGCGCTGTCGCAGGAGCCGACCGTCTTTCATCCCTTGATGCCGGGCATCGAGGTCGATCTGGGCATCTGGTGGCAGGTGTTCTCGCCGCTCTGGTACATCGATCCCGACGGCAAGTTCGTCCCCGACCTCGCCCGCGAAGTCCCGACCCTCGAGAATGGCGGCCTGTCGGCCGATGGGTTGACCTGGAAGATCAAGCTCCGCAGCGACGTGAAGTGGCACGACGGCACGCCGTTCACGGCGGAGGATGTCAAATTCTCCATCGAGCTGATCAACAATCCCGGTTTCCGCGCGCGCAGCCGGGTCGGCCACAGCCTCGTCAAGGACATCACCGTCGTGGCGCCCGACGAGATTCATTGGCGGATGGAAGCGCCCTATTCGCCCTATATGTCGATCCTGGCGTCGTTCACCTTCATCGTGCCGAAGCACATCCTGGAGAAGGTGTCCGATCCGAACGCCTCACCGTTCCACAATGCGCCTGTCGGGACCGGCCCGTTTCGCTGGGGCGAGCGCGTGCCCGGCGACCATATCCAGCTGAACGCCCACACCGGTTATCATGGCAAGGGGCCGTACCTCGAACGCGTGGTCTTCAAATACATCCCTGATCTCACCGTGCTCTACACCCAGTTCCGCACCGGTCAGGTCGACTACACGGGCCTGCAAGGCATCCTGCCGAACTTCGTGCAGGAGGCAAAGACGCTGAAGGGCCGCAAGATCTTCGTTTCGTCGACGTCCTCGGTAGAGCATATCGCGCCGAACCTGGATTTTGGCCCCTTCACCGATCGTGCCGTGCGCGAGGCGCTCTATCTCGGCATCAACAAGCAGGCGATCATCGACGCGCTCTATTACGGCCTGCCGACGCAGACCGAGAGCTTCGTGCCGCAGCAGGCCTGGTCGTTCCAGCAGGGGCTGCCGCAGCACAAATACGATCCTGCCAAGGCCAACGCGCTGCTCGACGCCGCGGGCTGGGTTCGCGGCGCCAGCGGCATTCGCGAGAAGGGCGGCGTCAAGCTCGAGTTCGCCAACTCGACGACGGCGGGCAGTGCCGTGCGCGAACAGTGCCAGCAGCTCCTGATCCAGGACTGGCGGGCGATTGGCGCGGCGATGCGCGTCAACAACATGCCGGCGGCCGTGATCTGGGGCGACTTCTGGCAGCAATCGAAGTTCAATTCGGTGATCGTCGGCGTGAACTTCATGCTGGGCAGCGACCCCGACGTGACGCCGCGCTTCGGCTCCGGCGCCATTCCCGCCAAGGGCGGCCGCGGCTACAACACGTATCAATATCAGAGCGCGGAGGCCGACCGACTGCTGTCTCAAGGCGCCCAGCAATTCGACCTTGCGCAGCGCAAGGCGACCTATGGCGAACTGCAAAAGCTGATCCGCAACGACCTCGCCATCCTGCCGCTGTTCCAGGGCTTCATCGCCGAGGGCATCAAGGAGGGGCTGCAAGGCTTCCGTCCCAACATCAACATGTCGATCAACAGCTGGAACATGCGCGAATGGTATTGGGCGTGATGCGTCCAATGCGCTGGATCGCCTGAGATGGCCCGTTACGTCGTCAACCGCCTCGCCCAGGCGATCATGCTGCTCGTGATCGTCTCGGGAATTGGCTTTGCCATCCTGCATCTGGCGCCCGGCGGCCCGCTCTCGCAGTTTGCCGTCTCCGGACAGATGACGCAGGAGGATCTCGACCGCGTCACCAGGCAGCTCGGCCTCGATCGGCCGCTGCCGATCCAGTATCTCGACTGGTTCGGTCGCATGGTGCGGGGCGATTGGGGCAAGTCGTATCGCGACGGCGAGCCGGTGCTGTCGGTGATCTCCTCGCATCTCGGCGCCACGCTGGAGCTGATGGCGACGGCGACCATCATCGCGGTGCTGCTCGGCTGCTGGATCGGCATCCTTGGCGCGCTGCGCCGCTACTCGTTGTTCGATACGCTTGCCACCGTCGGCGCCATGATCGCGCTGTCGATCCCGACGTTCTGGTTCGGCCTCGTCACCATCTACGTCTTCTCGGTCAAGCTCGGCTGGCTGCCGGCGGGCAATCGGCACACCATTGGCGACGGCTCCTTCCTCGACCTGCTGCATCATCTGATCGCGCCGGCCGTGGTGCTGGCGCTGGTCGAGACCGCGATGTGGGGCCGCTTCATGCGCTCCTCGATGCTCGAGGTGATCAACCAGGACTACATCCGCACCGCGCGCGCCAAGGGCATGCCGGAATGGCGCATCCTCACGGTGCACGCGCTGCGCAATGCGCTGTTGCCGATGATCACGGTCGCCGGCCTGCAGTTTCCGACCCTGCTCGGCGGCGCGCTGGTGGCGGAGACCGTGTTCACCTGGCCGGGCATGGGCCGGCTGTTCCTCGATTCCATCGGCTACCGCGATTATCCCGTGGTCATGGGTATCCTGATGTTCTCGGCGACGATGGTGCTGATCGGCTCGCTGCTCGCCGACATCTTCTATGCCGTCGTCGATCCGCGCATCCGGGTGGGCTGAAGCGATGGCGACCGCAACCCTCTCCACCGTTCAGCTCGCGCCCGGCCAGGCCGCGTGGCGGCGCTTCCGCCGGCATCGGCTGGCGCTCGCGGGCGCATTGATCATTCTGGTGCTCGTGCTCGGCTCGGCCTTCGGTCCCTATCTGCTGCCGTTCGACGACACCTATATCGACATCATGAAGCGGTTCGCGCCGCCGCTCTCCGGCGCGCATATCCTCGGCACCGACGAGCTCGGCCGCGACGTGCTGGCGCGGCTGTTGATGGGCGGGAGGGTCTCGCTGTCGATCGGCATCGTCGCGATGGTGATCGCGATGGCGGTCGGCATCGTCGTCGGCGCCTTTGCCGGCTTCTATGGCGGCGCCGTCGGCGCGGTGCTGATGCGGCTCGTCGACGCCGTGCTGTGCTTTCCGACCATCTTCCTGCTGCTGGCGCTCGCAGCGCTCACCGAGCCCGGCCTCGTCACCACCACCGTGCTGATCGCGGCGACGGCCTGGATGGCGGTCGCGCGCGTCGTCGAGGCCCAGGTGCGCTCGTTGCGCGAGCGGGAATTTGCCGTCGCCGCGCTCGCCTTCGGCTCCTCGAACCTGCGCATCATGTTCCGCGAGCTCGTGCCCAACGCGATCGCGCCGATCGTCGTTGCCGCGACGCTGAACGTCGCCAAGGCGATCCTGCTCGAATCCTATGTCAGCTATCTCGGCTACGGCATCCAGCCGCCGGCGGCGAGCTGGGGCAACATGCTCAACAATGCGCAGATCTATCTGACCAGCGCGCCCTGGCTCGCGATCGCGCCTGGCGTCGCCATCACGCTCGCGGTGACCAGCTTCAACTTTCTCGGTGACGGCCTGCGCGACGCGCTCGATCCGCGAATGAACATCCCCTGACGCGCAAGACTGTCTGACGCGCAAGACCTCGAACTGAACTCCAGGAGTGCCCCATGTCCCCGCCGCTCAACCGCATCAACAGCGACGAACGCCTGCCGGCGCAGGTGGATGTCGTCGTCATCGGCGGCGGCGTCATCGGCGTCTCGGCGGCCTATCATCTGGCGAAGAAGGGCCATTCCGTCGCCCTCGTCGAGAAGGGCCATGTCGGCGGCGAGCAGTCGAGCCGCAATTGGGGCTGGTGCCGCCAGCAGGGCCGCGCCCGCGAGGAGATCCCGCTCGCGCGCGAGGCGCTGCGGCTGTGGGAGGACATGCAGAACGATGCCGGCGTCGATGCCGGCTTCCGCCGCACCGGCGTCTTGTTCCTCACCAAGAGCAAGGACGAGCTCGCCGGCTGGGAGCGCTGGGCCGCGGTCGCGCGCGAGCAGCAGGTCCACTCCACCGTCTTGACGCCGGCCGAGGTCGCCGAGCGCATGCCTGGCAATGCCGACACATGGGTCGGCGGCCTGCACACGCCGAGCGATGGCCGCGCCGAGCCGTCGATGGCCGTCCCTGCGCTCGCCACAGCCGCGCGCAAGCACGGCGTGACCATCCATCAGGGCTGCGCCGCGCGCGGGCTGGAGACGACAGGCGGGCGCGTCAGCGCCGTCGTCACCGAGAAGGGTACCATCCGCACGCAGTCCGTGCTGCTGGCGGGCGGCGCGTGGTCGTCGCTGTTCTGCCGCCGCCACGGCATCGAGCTGCCGATCGGCCTCGTCAACGCCACCGCGTGCCGGACCACGCCGGGACCGGAGATCACCTCCGGCGCGCTCGGCACCGATTTCTACTGCATCCGCCGCCGCCTCGACGGCGGCTTCACGCTGGCGTTGCGCAACCGCGGCACGGTCGAGCTGTCGCCGGACCTGTTCCGTTACGCGCGCACGTTCTGGCCGACCTATCAGCACCGCAAGAACGGATTGAAGCTGTCGTTCGGCAAGTCGTTCTTCGATCAACTCATGCGCGGTACCAGCTGGAGCTTCGACAAGCCGTCGCCGTTCGAGGCCGAGCGCGTGCGCGATCCCGCGCCCGACATGTCGCTGGTCAATGCGGCGCTGACGGCGCTGATCAAGTCGAACCCCGGGCTGAAGGACATCGAGATCGCCGAAGCCTGGGGCGGCACGATCGACTGCACGCCCGACACCATTCCGGTGATCTCGCCGGTCGACGCGCTGCCGGGCTTCTTCCTCGCCACCGGCTTCTCGGGCCATGGCTTCGGCATCGGTCCCGCGGCCGGCAAGCTCGCCGCCGACATCGTGACCGGCTCGACGCCGCTGGTCGATCCCGCCGCTTACAGCCACAAGCGCATGATCGACGGCCGTCGGCTCGCGCCGGTCAGCCCGTTCTGAGGCGGGCATGACGGTTCTCTACAAGGCCAACATGGTGCGCGGCGCCGAGTGGGCGCGCTTCTTCGCGGAGCGCGCCCCCGACATCCCGTTCCGACTCTGGCCCGACATCGGCGATCCCGCCAATGTGCGCTATCTCGTGGCCTGGGTGCCGCCGGACGCCATCGCGACGACGTTCCCGAATCTGGAGTTGGTCTTCTCGGTCGGCGCCGGCGTCGATCAGTTCGACATCACCAAGTTGCCGCCGCATGTTCCGCTGGTCCGCATGATGGAGCCCGGCATCACCGATCGCATGGTCGAATATGCCTGCATGTCGGTGCTGGCGCTGCACCGCGATCTCGTGCAGTTCATCGCCCAGCAGCGCGATCAAGTCTGGCGCGAACTGCCGGCGACGTACACGAGCGAGCGGCGTGTCGGCGTGATGGGGCTCGGCCAACTCGGCCAGGCGGTGCTGGAACGGCTCAAGACGTTCGGCTTTCCGCTCTCAGGGTGGAATCGTTCGCCGCGCGAGATCGAAGGCGTCACCTGTTATGCGGGCGCCGACTCGTTACCGGATTTCCTGGGGCAGAGCGACATTCTGGTCTGCCTGTTGCCGTTGACCTCGAAGACGCGCGGCATCCTCAATGCAAAGCTGTTCGTGCGCCTGCCGCGCGGTGCCCGGCTGCTCAATGTCGGGCGGGGCGGGCATCTGGTCGAGGCCGACCTCATCGCTGCGCTGGACAGCGGTGCGCTGTCGGCTGCCGTGCTCGACGTCGCCGAGCCCGAGCCGCTGCCTGCGGGCCATCCGTTCTGGAGCCATCCGCGCATTCTCCTGACGCCGCACATCGCCAGCACGACAAAGCCGGAAACGGCGGTCGGCTATGTGCTTGATACCATCGCGCGACACCGCCGCGGCGAGGCCTTGCCGGGGCTGGTCGATCGCAAGCGGGGGTACTGAGGTCATGATGGGAACACCGGTGCAGCCACGAGCGAAGTTCACTTCTCCCGCTTGCGGGAGAGGTCGGCGCGCAGCGCCGGGAGAGGGCTCTCTCCTCTTGGGGGTTCTCGCTTGCGGAGACACCCTCTCCCCAACCCTCCCCCGCAAGCGGGGGAGGGAGCGCACCATCTTCGCGGCAGGCCTTGAGGTCTACCTATGACCAGCGCCGCGACCAAACCCATCGTTGCCCAAGCCCCCGTGCTGTCGGTCGCCGGCCTCACCACCTCCTTCATGCTCGAGCGGCAATGGCTTCCCGTCGTCCGCAATGTCTCGTTCGATATCGCGCCCCGGGAAACCGTGGCGATCGTCGGCGAGTCTGGTTCGGGCAAGAGCGTGACCGCGCTGTCGATCATGCGGCTCATTCCGAAGGAGATCGGCCGCGTCGAGGGCCGGGTCATGCTGGCGGGGCGCGATCTGCTCGCGCTGCCCGAGGCGAGCATGAAGGACATCCGCGGCAATGACGTCGCCATGATCTTCCAGGAGCCGATGACGAGCCTCAATCCGGTGCTCACCATCGGCTTCCAGATCGCGGAAGCGCTGATCCAGCATCGCGGCCTGTCGCGCGCGGCGGCGGAGGCGGAGACCATCCGCCTGCTCGATCGCGTCCGCATCCCGGCGGCGGCATCGCGCTTCCACGAGCATCCGCATCGCTTCTCCGGCGGCATGCGCCAGCGCGTGATGATCGCGATGGCGCTGGCCTGCAAGCCGAAGCTCCTGATTGCGGACGAGCCGACCACCGCGCTCGACGTCACCATCCAGGCCCAGATCCTCGAGCTCTTGAAGGAGCTTCAGCAGGAGGAGGGGATGTCGATCCTCTTCATCACCCACGACATGGGCGTGGTCGCCGAGATCGCGGACCGCACCGTGGTGATGTATGGCGGGCAGGCGGTGGAGACGGATGCCACCGCGCGCATTTTCGCCGCGCCTGCGCATCCCTACACGCGCGCGCTGCTCGCGGCCGTGCCGCGCCTCGGCTCGATGGATGGGCGGCCGCGGCCGATGCGGTTTCCGATCGTCGACAAGGTGACGGGCACATCGGACGAGCCGTCCGAGACGCCTGACACTGTCTCACCCGCCGCGCGGCCTTTGCTCGAAGTCTCAAATCTCACCACGCGCTTTCCGATCCGCTCGGGCCTGTTCGGCAAGGTCTCCGGCCGCGTCCATGCGGTCGAGAACGTCTCCTTCACCTTGCGCGCCGGCGAGACATTGGCCCTGGTCGGTGAATCCGGCTGCGGCAAGTCGACCACCGGCCGCTCCATCCTGAAGCTGACGGAGCCAGACAGCGGGACGGTCCTGATCGACGGCCAGGATGTGCTGGCCATGAACGGCCGAGCCTTGCGCGATGTGCGCAAGCACATGCAGATCGTGTTTCAGGACCCGTTCGCGAGCCTCAATCCGCGCATGTCGGTGGGAACGGCGATCGCTGCGCCCTTGCTTGCCAACGGACTCGCGACGGCGTCGCAGGCGCGCGACAAGGTTGCCGACCTGCTCGTCCGCGTCGGCCTCTCAGCCGACATGGCCGCGCGCTTCCCGCACGAATTCTCCGGCGGCCAACGCCAGCGCATCTGCATCGCGCGCGCGCTCGCGCTCGGGCCGAAGCTGATCGTCGCCGACGAAGCGGTCTCGGCGCTCGATGTCTCGGTGAAGGCGCAGGTCGTCAACCTGATGCTCGACCTGCAGGCCAGCATGGGCCTGGCCTATCTCTTCATTTCCCACGACATCGCCGTGGTCGAGCGCATGAGCCACCGCGTCGCCGTGATGTATCTCGGCGAGATCGTCGAGATCGGCCCGCGCGCATCGGTGTTCGGCAATCCCCAGCATCCCTACACCAGGAAGCTGATGGCCGCCGTGCCGGTGCCCGACCCGTCACGCCGCGGCACGCGACGCCAGGCCTCCAACGACGAGATCAGAAGCCCGGTCCGCGCGCCGGATTATCAGCCGCCGGTTCGGCAATATCGCGAAGTGACGCCCGGCCACGTGGTGCAGGTGTGGGGCGAGGAATGGTCGGCCTGAGGCTGCGAGCTTCACGAAACCAAGCGCGGATCTTTGATTTCGGCCAGACGTGATCAGCTTGCTGACCAACCGCGCGTTGCAGATCCAGCGTGTTCGCCTTCCGTTATCGCGACAATGCAGACGCGTCCTCCGGAAATTGTGACCGAATAGAGCGACAGGGAGGAGCCGTGTGTGAACCGCTTCATACGCGATCGCTCTTTTTCGGAATTACCACTCATCCAACGAAATTGCCGCACCCGGATCACTTCAAACACGGGTGAGACGCAATGCCTGCGCAGCCACATGCTCGCAGCTTTGGATTGGCTCCGTCTCGTTCACGAGCAAAGCCGGTCCCATCACTCAGCAAAGATCCTTCAGTAATTTGGAATGAAAGGGCATCGCGCAACTCATGCAGCTTCTGTTCGGGGTCGGCCGGTAGGCTGCTACTTACTCAGAAGGAGCTCCTATGAAGATAAGCAGCGCAATTTCCAGCGCCTTCTCTGCAACAAGGCGCGTCGGCAATCTTCGGATCGCCCGTTCCAGTCTGATTAAATCGGCCCATCTTCTTGAAAGAATCGGGCTGGCCGCCGTTGGGGCCTCTGGCGGCCTCTATGTTGGAGCGACCCTGTTACGTCAGAAAGCCGGACTGTTTGAAAGCGGCTGGATCGTCCTGATAACGATGCTCTACGGAGCGCTTGGCTATTACGTGGGGATTGATTTGTCCGGCAATGGTGCACAGAGGCCGACATCGAGTATCTCGGAAGAATGGAACGGTTCCGAGCCGGTCGAGATCATGAGTGCGGCGGGAACGTTTGGCGCGGCAATCGCTGCAACTCTCTCCGTCAGCATCCTTGTCCTTGATCAAAATCTGCCTAACGGCCTTATCGGCTTTGTTGCCGGCTGCTGGGTGGTTGGTTCTTCGCTTCAGGTTGCGGCGGGCACGATGGCTCGCAGTTATGAAGCGCCTATCAGCGAGCAGTGAAGGAAGCTGCGGTCGCGGAGAACGTCCGCTTGGCACAAGCCGCAGTGCTGGTTCGGCTCTGGTTCGAAACGACCGCGACGATTCTTCGCAACCTCTGCCGTCCAATGCTGCGTGCCGACGATGTTTGGTAGCAAGCCTGTTGGCATCGAGCAGCGTCACCGCTTGAACGCAATATCGGTATTGAGAAACCTAGGTTATCGCGCAACAAACAAAACGTGCCATCATGGTGGTGTTGGTATATTGTCCCCGCGCGCCGTGGTCCAAAATTCTGCTAACCGCCAACCACACGATCGGTGGAGCCAATGCAGATTGCGGAGTGGCTCGATAAGCTGGGGCTTGCGCAATACGCGCAGCGCTTTGCCCAAAATGGGATCGACATAGGCGTCCTTCCCGAACTGATGGACGAGGACTTCGAGAAGCTCGGAGTCCTGCTCGGCCATCGCCGCAAAATGCTCCGTGCTATCGCTGACCTCGATCCGGCCGCGTTGATCGCATCTCCCGCTCCTCCCCAGGACGCCGAGCGGCGTCACCTCACCGTCATGTTTTGCGATCTGGTCGGCTCGACTGCGCTCTCGGCGCGTCTCGATCCCGAGGACATGTGGGAGGTGATCCGCGCCTATCGCGCTGCCTGCGCGAGCGTGGTTGGTGCTTATGATGGCAGGATAGCCAGATTCGTCGGTGATGGAATACTCGTCTATTTCGGCTATCCGCGCGCCCACGAAGACGATGCCGAGCGCGCGGTGCGCGCCGGCCTCGACATGATCGCCGCGATACGCCAGCTCAAGACAGGGACTGACGAACGAGCCGAACTGCGGATCGCAATTGCGACCGGACTTGTGGTGGTCGGCGACCTCATCAGCGGAGATGCGTCGGAGGAGCACGCAACCATCGGCGACACGCCAAACCTCGCCGCCCGGCTCCAGAGCCTGGCGGAGCCTGGGGTCGTCGTCGTTGCTTCATCGACGCGCCGGCTGCTTGGCGATCTCTTCTCCCTGCGCAATCTCGGCCGCCGGGAGGTCAAGGGAATGGCAGACCCCATCGCAGTCTGGGCGGTGGAAGGAGCAACCGCATCCGAGAGTCGCTTCGAGGCAGTCCGTGCCGCGCGCTCGATCGGCTTTGTCGGTCGCAAGAACGAGATCGAGTTCATCCTCTCGCGCCAGCGGGAGGCATGGCTGGGCCGGGGCCAGATCGTGTTGATTTCCGGCGAAGCGGGCATTGGCAAGTCGCGCATTGTGGCAACGCTGTCGGAAAGCCCCTCGTTGGGGACGCACCGTCGCGTGCGATATCAGTGTTCGCCTTACCACACCAACAGTGCGCTTCATCCCTTTGTTGCGCAGCTCGAGCGCGCCGCCGGAATTCGCTCGCACGACACGCCGGGTCAAAAGCTCGACAAGCTCGAGGCAATGCTGGCGATAGGAACCCAGCAGGTCGCCCGGGCAACACCGCTGATTGCGGCGCTGCTTTCGATTCCGACCGGCGACCATTGCCCGACCCTCGGCTTGAGCCCGGCGCAGCAGCGGCGGCAGACATTTGCCGCCCTTCTGGATCAGCTTGAGGGACTGGCGCGAGACCAGCCGCTGCTGATCATCTGCGAGGATATGCATTGGGCCGATGCGACGACACTTGAGCTGTTCGATCTTGCGGTCGATCGGATCAGAGGACTGCCGATCCTCGTGCTCCTGACGTCCCGGCCGGAGTTCGAGCCCTCCTGGTCGGGCCTTGCCAACGTCAGTCTGTTGCGGCTCGACCGGCTCGATCGGCAGGACACGCGCGCGCTCGTCGAGCAGATTGTCGTCGGTCGCCAGCTACCACGCGAGATGATGGAGCAGATCATCGACAAGACCGATGGCATTCCGTTATTCGTCGAGGAATTGACCAAGATGGTGCTGGAGTCCGGGCTGCTCGTCGAGGATGCCGGGCGCTACCGCCTGAACTGTCCGCTGCCGCCGCTTGCTATCCCTGCGACGCTGCAGGATTCGCTGATGGCGCGGCTCGACCGGCTCGCTCCGGTCAAGGAGGTGGCCCAGATAGGCGCCGCCATTGGCCGCGACTTCTCGTACGCGCTGTTGAAAACCGTGGCGGGACGCGACGATCTGACGCTGGGCGCGGCGCTGGGACAACTCGAAGAGGCCGAACTGCTGCTGCGTCGTGGGACGCCGCCCGAAGCAAATTACAGTTTCAAGCACGCTCTTGTTCAGGAAGCGGCCTACGAGAGTCTGCTTAGGAGCAAACGGCAGGTGCTTCACACACGGATTGGCGATGTCCTGCGCGAGAAGTTTCCAGTCGTCGCCGAGACCGAGCCGGAAGTCCTGGCGCACCACTTCACCGAGGCGGGGCTGAGCGAGATCGCACTCGAGTGGTGGCGCAAGGCGGGTCAGCAGGCGTTGAAACGCTCGGCCTATTCCGAGGCGATCGCGCATCTCGGCAAGGCCATCGCGATCGCCGATCAATTGCCTGACGAACCCCGCCGGATGATGAGCAGGCTGCATCTTCAAATCGCATATGGCCGTGCCTTGCGGGGCAGCCTCGGCCACAGCGCTCCGGAAACGGTCGCGGCATGGACGCGCGCGCGACAATTCGCGGCTGGTATCGATGATCCCGTTGAACTTGCGCCGGTCCATTCCGGCCTCTTCAATGCCTGCCTGACGCATGGCGAACTTGCTCCGATGCGGGAGCTGGCAGATGCCATCAGAAACGCCGCTGAGCGACGGCCGGACTCGCCGGTGGCCGCCGTCGTGGCGCATTGGACCGGCGGCGTGACGTGCTGGTTCGCCGGCGAGTATTCGACTGCGCGTACGCATCTTGAGCGGGCGCTGGCGATCTATCGGGCCGAACCGGATCCCGCGACCTTCAGGGCTTCGGCGCTGGATCTTCCGTTCGTCATCATGCGATTTCTCGCCCTGGTGCTCTGGCCGCTCGGCGACATCGCTCGTGCGCGCAGGCTCGCCGCGGAAGCGGTGGGTACTCCGGGAGAAAAACGGGCGCTGTCCCAGGCCAATGCGCTGGTTCATCGCGCCGTGTTCGACGGAGTATGCGGGGGCATGTTGCAGCAGACAGAGACGATCCTGGCGCTCGGTCTCGCGCGCGACCACACGATGCCGCTGTACGTGGCCGCCGGCACCTACCTCAATGGCCTTGCCAAGTGGCGTGCCGGCGACCGAATGGCCGGACTGGCGGACATGCGTCACGGCTGGACCTTCCTGCACGAGAACGATTGCTACCTCTGCGAACCGTTCTGGGGGATGCATGTCGCCCTGGCGATTGCAGATGTCGGCGAAGTCGAGACCGGGCTGGAAATCCTGGACGAATTGATCGCCGGGACGGGACAATCCGGCCAGCATTGGCTTGATGCCGAACTGCACCGTGTCCGCGGTAAACTCTTGTCGCGCGAAAACCCTTCGGACGAATCCAGTGCCGAAGACGCTCTCAGGCGAGCGCTGGACATCGCACGACATCAGCAGACCAGGACTTTCGAGCTGCGCAGCGCCCTTGAACTTGCACACCTGTACAAGACAAATGGCCGAGCGGGTGCGCTATCCGAAGTGCTCGCTCCCGTGCTCGCTCAATTCGAGGCGGAGCATGCTCTTCCCGAATTCGCGGAAGCGAAAGAGCTGCTTGGGAATGGGCGTTAGCCGCCGCCATTCGATTGGTACAAGCGCCGCGCCGACTTGAAGCCAGAATAGGTCGGCTTCTTGTTATCGATCCCGAGCCGTAGTTCTCCGGTTTTGACACGTCTTAACCTGTTGTGGTGAAAGCTAGATATGCTTCTCTTGGTTGCGAGGAGGAGTCTGCTGCTGCGGCGGCCATGCGGCGATTGGCTTGCCTTCGCAGGGGCAGGCGGAGCGACCAAAGCCCATTTGGAGATCCAGTCGTGGTTCGCTTGCATGTCGAACGTTTCATTCGCAGCCGGATCGCTCGGCGGTCCCTGGCACTCGGGATCATCGCTCTCAGCGGATGGGCCCTGTTGCCGTATGTGACTTACCGAATCGCCCCCTCCGCCTATGTCAATGCCGAGCTCATGCGGGTGACTGCGCCGATGGCGGGTCAGCTCTCGTCAGATCTTCCACGCAAGGGTGAATATTTCGAGCACACCCGGATGGTGCCGCTGGTCGAGGCGCGTTCGCCGGATCGCCGCCACCTCATGGACCTTGATCAGCAGCTGGCCATGTCCACCAAACGCGCCGAGCTCGCACGCCGGCAACTCGAGGAGATCGCCGAGCTCGATCGCAAGCTCCGCGAGCGAAGCGAGGACTATCGTTCGGGGATGTTAGCGCGCCTGAGCCACGAGATAAGTGAAACGGAAGTTGAAAAAGGCGGCTGTCTCGCTGAGGCGCGGCAGCGCAACGATGTCGCGGGCCGGATGGAGAGGCTCGTGAAGCTCGGCATCAGTTCGCAGATCCGCTCCGGTGAGGCCCAGGCCTCGCAGGAGGCAACCGCAACGCGGTGCCAGATGGCCGGTGAACGCCTGCAGCGTCTCAAGACGGAATTGGGGGCGGCCGAGAAGGGCATTTATCTTCGTGGCGATGCCAACGACGTGCCCTATTCTCAGCAGCAGCGCGAGCGGCTTGTCCTCCGCCGCCAGGAGCTCGAGACCGACCTGTTGCAGAATAGCTCACGTGCCGCGCAGTTGGCCGCGGAAATTGCAGAGGAACGCACTCGACTTGATCGTCTCGATCACTACGATCTGTCCTTGCCCGCAGCCCACGTGGTCTGGTCGGTCGCGGCCAGCCCGGGCTCGATGGTCACGGAAGGGCAGTCGGTGTTCGATTTCGCAGATTGCAAACGCCGGTTTATCGTCGTTGAACTACCCGAGCGCGATTTCGAGAAGATCAAGGCCGGAGATGCGGCTACCGTCCGCCTGATTGGGGGTCGCGAATGGAAGAGCGGCCAGATCCGGCAGGTCCGCGGATCGGCCGCGTACGGCGATGATCGGCTGCTTGCGGCTCGGGTGCCGCGGCCTGATCCGGGCAACATTACCATTGAGATATCGCTTCCGCCCAATGAGACGTCGGCCGACCGCAACGGCTCCTGCGATATCGGACGGTTGGCTGAGGTGCGCTTCGAGCGCAGAACCGACGGCCTGCTACGATTGGTCGGCTCGAAGTTGAAATGGCTGACCGCTCGCCTGGAGCTCGACCAATCGCCCCTGTGAGCGAGATGTTCCATGCAAGCCATGACACTGCCTCTCTCTCAGCTGTTCGCGCCGATGCTGGGCATCTTTGCTGCGATGTATCTGTTGGCGCCGACCTTCCCAGTCGCGCGCCCTTGGGCGCGTCTTGCGGTCTTTGTCGTGGTTTGGCTTGTGGTGGCCCGCTATCTCGAATGGCGTATTTTCACCACCGTGCTGCCGGCAAGCGGGACCTGGTATCAGGTCGGCTGGATCTGGTTCTGTCTGTTCGTCGAGCTTCTGACTTTCACAGATCAGTTCATTCTTTATCTGACGTTCCTTCGCAGGACCGATCGCCGAAGCGAAGCAGATCAGCACGAGCGTCGGCTTCGCAGCCTGCCGGATGATGAGCTGCCCTCGGTCGACGTCTTTATTCCGACCTATGACGAGCCATTCGAGGTGCTGGAAAAGACGATCACCGGCGCGCTGTGCCTGGACTATCCGAACCTCCAGGTCTGGGTCTTGGATGATGGTCGCAGGCCTTGGCTCAGGGCGCTCTGCACGCAAAAGGGCGCCGGCTATCTCACGCGCGCCGACAATTTGAATGCCAAGGCCGGCAATATCAATCATGCCCTGACCAAGACGAGTGGCGAGTTCTTCGCGATCTTTGATGCGGACTTCGTGCCGCAGCGCAATTTCCTGATGCGCACGATGGGCTTCTTCGCTGATCCAAAGGTCGGAATCGTTCAGATCCCGCACGCCTTCTACAATGAGGACCCGATGCAGGCGAATCTCGGCCTGCACAGGGGACTGCCGGATGAACAACGGTTCTTCTTCGATTCCATCATGCCCGCGCGCGACGGCTGGGATGGTGCCTTTTGTTGCGGTTCCAACTCCGTCACGCGTCGCGCAGCACTCCGCGCGGTAGGCGATGCCTTGCCGACCCAGTCCATTACGGAAGACATCCTGCTGACGCTCGTCCTGCTGCGCAAGGGATACGTCACCCGCTATCTCTGCGAACCGCTGGCGATTGGGCTGGCGCCGGAAAGCCTTGATGCCTTTTTCGTGCAGCGGCAACGCTGGGCGCGTGGCGCGATCCAGACGCTGTACCTCGCCGCCGGCCCGCTCGGCCCCGGACTGGGCTTGATGCATCGGCTCCTCTTCTTTCCGACGCATTGGCTCTCATTGGGCTTGCGGGCGCTCATGGTCGTGGTGGTTCCGATCGTGTTCATGTGGACCGGCTTGGCGCCTGTCGTCGATGTCACCCCCGAATCGGTGTTCTACTACTTGTTCCCCGCGATCCTGGCGCTCAACGGCGGCATCTCCTGGTTCGCGCCGCACGTGCATTTTCCGCTCGCCGCTCAGGTGTCGGCGACGATCCAGAGCTTCAAGATACTGCCCACGGTGCTGGGGACTCTCGTCAAGCCGGCGGGACATGCGTTCAAGGTGACGCCGAAGGGCGCTGCCGCGCGGCGCGCAACTTACGCTGCGGAGATATTCTGGCCGTCGGCGGTCCTGATGGCGTTGACGGTTGTCGGTGTGGTTCTGAACACGATTCCGGAATGGCGCATCATCGATCATCCGGCGGCTCTACCGATGGTCGCCTTCTGGTCGGTCGTGAACATCGTCGTGCTTTTCTTCGTCTGCATGACCTCGCTGCAGGCGCGGATGGGACGTACCGAGGAGCGTTTCGACATCGACGAAACTATCTTGATCCAGACCGGGACCGGCGAGCAGCTTTCTGGACGCGTGAGCAACATCTCCCTCTCTGGCGCCGGCGTTCTGCTTGGCTCCGGCATTGACTGTCCTCGCGCCGGAGAACCGCTGCGCGTGCACATCATGCAGGTGGGATGGGTCGATGCGGTGATTGCGCAACAAAGGGGCCGGCTCATCGGGGTGCAGTTCAAATTGCCGCAGTCGCTTGAACGAGACCTGCTGATCCGCAAGCTCTTTACCGTCGCCCGTCTGAAGCGGAACGGTGTCATCGCGTGCTCGGTGAATAGGGCGATGCTTAAGAACATCTGGTCGATGGCCGCACCGTTGCCCCACATTGTTGCAGGCGGCGCGAAGCCCGCGTCGGTCTCGCCGACCGAGCGTCTGCCGGCAGAGAGCATGGTCATTCGGCCTCAACCCCGGACAGACGATTTTGCACATCTTGCCGGAGCTCGAAGCCTGCATCCGACGAGTTTCACTGAACCTGGCTTTGGCCGGGTGGCCGGCACAGTGCTCGAGGCGAGTTGATTGCTGCGTTGTCCTTCTCGTCGGACCAGTCCATGGGCTATCGATCGACGGTCAAGCCGCTCATCGATGCCGTCAGTCTCCTTCCGGTGCTCCGCCAAAAATCACAATCGGAACGAGCAACCATCCTTCAGCCCAAGGCGTTTACGGGGTTGAGGGTGCAGGGAGCATCTCTTGATCGATCACCGCAGCGATCCTCGGAAAGGGCGTCTGACGCTCTGGGCCTCCGCATTCGTGGCGGTCGCTTGCTTGGCGATTGTCGCGCTCAGCGGCTGGCGGGAGTGGTCCTCGCGACAGACGCTGCTGAAGGGCTCCGAAACAGACATGGCCAATCTGGCCCGGTCGGTGACGCAACACGCGGACGATACGTTCGAGCTCGCGGACACCGTTCTCAATGTGTTGGTCGGCCAACTCGAACTCGAGGGAACCAGCCCGGCGGCGATCGCCAAGATTCAGACCTTTCTTTCCCGGCGCAAAGCCGCGAACCGGATTCGCGCTGTGTTCGTCTATGACGAGACCGGCCGCTGGCTCGCAACCAGCGAGCCCGTGGATTTCGCCGGCCTCAACAACAGCGACCGCGAGTATTTCCAGCATCATCGCGCCGTGGCTGAGCGAGGAACCTTCATTGGGGGTCCAGTGAGGAGCAGGTCGGGGGGGCAATGGATCATCACAGCGTCAAGGCGCTTCGATCATCCTGACGGCAGTTTTGCCGGAGTGGCTCTTACCACGATCGATGTCGACTATTTTTTACAGTTCTATCGCGGATTCGACGTCGGCCAGAACGGCTCAATTGCATTGGCGACCGCGAAAGGCGTTGTCCTCGCGCGTAGCCCGGACAACGGATATACGGGCCGCGATCTGTCGAATGCACCGCTTTTTAGGAATTTCCGCGAGCGGCCAACTGCGGACGTCTACTACTTCACGTCGCCTCTCGACGGCGTTCGGCGTCTGAGCTTTTATCAACTAAGCAATCGCTACCCCGTTGTCGTGGTTGCGACGGAATCGGAAGACGACGTCTTGGCCCCCTGGCGCAGAGCGGCGCTGACGCGCGTGGCTGCGGTGCTGGGACTGATAGGAGGGCTCGCTGTTGCGGGGGTTTTGCTGGTGCGCCAGTTGCACATGCGGCAGAAGATGGCCGCTGCTCTGATCGCCAAGGAGGCGGATTTTCGTCTCCTCGCGGAGCAGTCGGGAGACATGGTCATGCGCATAGCGGTCGATGGACGGATTCTCTATACGTCGCCGTCCAGCGCGCGAGTTCTCGGCTGGGCTCCGAACGAATTGGTGGATACGTCGGCCCTCGCCGGCATAAATCCGGCGGATCTGGCGCGGGTTGAGGAGACGATCTCCGCGTTGATGAACGGTGAAGCCGAGGAGGCAAGAATCACTTATCGCACTCGGCATCGCGAGAAAGGCGAGGTCTGGATCGAAACCGCGCTGCGCGTCGCCAGGAGTGCGCAGAGTGGAGACATCAACGGCGTGGTGGCGATCTCGCGCGACATGACCGAACGTAAGGACCTGGAAGATAAGCTGGCGGCTCTCGCCAGTTCGGATGGCCTGACGGCCTTGGCAAACCGCAGACACTTCGACGAGCGGCTAGAGGCGGAATGGGACCGGGCCAGGCGCGAAGGAAGGCCTCTGTCACTTTTGCTGATGGACGTCGATCATTTCAAGAGTTTCAATGATCAGTACGGGCATCAGGCGGGCGACGCATGTCTCCGCTCGGTCGCCGGGGTCCTGGCGGAGCAGGCCAGGCGGCCGGCAGACTTGGCCGCTCGGTATGGTGGTGAGGAATTCGCCTTGCTGCTACCAAATACCGACACGGGAGGGTGCGAGCAGGTCGGCGAGCGAATCCGGCAAGCGATTCAAGACCTCGGCATCCTGCACGCGCTCAACCCGCCATCCAAGCAGGTCACCCTCAGTATTGGTGGCGCCACACATATGTCGTTCGGCGACAAGGCTGATTGCACGTCGTTGATAGCGGCTGCGGATAAGGCGCTCTACGCCGCCAAGGAGAGCGGGCGCAACCGCCTTGTGATGTCAGGGCAAGTCATCGCGTGGCCCGGCGCGATACGAGCTTGAAGAGCAGCTCTAGTGCGCCGCGGCGCGACCCTCACGAATTGACGTGCACGAAATCGCGCAGCAGCGGATAGATCTCGTTGTTCCAGCGCTTGCCGGAGAACACGCCGTAATGGCCGACGCCGGCCTGCATGTGGTGGACGCGGCGATAGGCGCGCACGCCGGTGCAGAGGTCCTGGGCGGCCAGCGTCTGCCCGATCGAGCAGATGTCGTCCTTCTCGCCTTCGACCGTCATCAGGCCCATGCGGCTGACGGCTTTGGTGTTCACGGGACGGCCGCGATGCATCAGCTTGCCTTGCGGCAGGAGATGCTCCTGGAACACGTCGCGCACGGTCTCGATGTAGAACTCGGCCGGCAGGTCCATCACGGCGAAATATTCGTCGTAGAACGTCTTGATCGTCGCGGCCTTCTCCTTCTCGCCCTTGGCAATGTGGTTGGCGAGATCCATGTGCTGCTTGATATGGCGCTCGAGATTCATCGAGACGAAGGCGGTGAGCTGCACGAAGCCGGGATAGACCTTGCGCAAGGCGCCGCGGCATTGCACCGGCACGTAGTTGATCAGATTGCGCTCGAACCATTCGATCGGCTTGCTCTTGGCGAACTCGTTGACCCTGGTCGGCTGGATCCTTGTGTCGATCGGGCCGGCCATCAGCGTCAGCGTCGCCGGGCGCGAGGGATGGTTGTCCTCGCACATGATCGCGGCGGCCGCGAGCGCGGAGACGGACGGCTGGCAGATCGCCACCATGTGCGGGCGCGGCCCGAGCTGTCCGAGGAAGTCGATCAGGTGCTCGGTATAGTCGTCGAGCCCGAAGCGGCCCTCGCTGCGCGGGATGTCGCGCGGATTGTGCCAGTCGGTGATGTAGACGTCGTGGTCCTGCAGCAGCGTCTTCACCGTGCCGCGCAGCAGCGTCGCGAAGTGTCCGGACATCGGCGCCACCAGCAGCATGCGCGGCTGCTCGCCGACGCCTTCTTTCCTGAAATGCAGCAGCGAGCCGAACGGGGTCGCGTAGGCGATCTCCTCTCTGACCGCGACCTCGCGGTTGCCCACCATGACGCTGTCGATGCCGTAGGCGGGACGGTCATAGGTGAGGGTGGAGCGCGAGATCAGCTCCAGCGCGGCCGACACCCGGCCGACCACCTGGTCCGATAGGCCCTGAGGCACCAGATGGAGGAATTTGAGCGCGGACGAAGCCCCCGCGCGCCAAGGCGCGGTCAGGTCCATGTGGTTCTGAAAAGCCTGATAGTACATCGACATCATACTGAATCGCCCACCCCGTCCCGTGCTGCTATGCAATAAGGACGCCAGACGGCGATCGGGCCTCGCGTAAAACTGGCACGTCGCTTGCTGTTCATGCCGTGGAAGCAGAGGCCACGGGCAGGCCGGGCCGATGTCGGGACCAGGGAAGGGTCATATGGCGAAGGCGACACTGACCATCAGCAGCAAGAATTACTCGTCCTGGTCGCTGCGTGGCTGGCTGCTGACGAAATTCTCCGGGCTCGATTTCGAGGAGATCGTCACCGCACCGGACGATCCGTCGGCGCGGGCCGAGATCCTGCTGCTGTCGTCCTCGATCCTGGTGCCGTGCCTGCGGCACGAGGGCGCCGTGGTCTGGGACACGCTGGCCATTGCCGAATATCTCAACGAGGTGATGCCGGACGCCGGCCTGTTGCCGGCCGACCGCATCCAGCGCGCCCATTGCCGCTCGATCTCAGGCGAAATCCATTCCGGTTTCACCACGCTGCGCGCCTCGCTGCCGGTCAACCTGAAGGGACACTTTCCCGGCTTCAAGATCTGGTCGCGGGCGCAGGCCGACATCGACCGGGTGTGGTTCATCTGGCGCGACTGCCTGGAGAAATCGGGCGGCCCCTTCCTGTTCGGCGACAAGCGCACCATGGCGGACGCGATGTACGCCCCTGTCGTGACGCGCTTCGTGACCTATGACGTGAAGCTCGCGCCGCCGCTGAAGGCCTATGCCGACACCATCATGGCAATGCCCGAGATGCAGGAATGGATCGCGGCGGCCAAGGAGGAGCCGGCCGAGATCGAGGAGCTCGAGGTCGAATATTAGGCAGGTGTCGCACGGCCCTGCCTGTTTCGGCGGCGAGGCACCGTCCGCTGCGACCGCAGCGCTATGTCTTTGCAACAATTAACCTTTGGTGCCGGTGAGAGGCGTCTGCGATCCTGCCGGCTGCGCAGATATTGTGCGCGCCTGTCGGACCCGCCGCGAGATCTAGCCGTGAACAGATGCGTACAGGGCGCTTCGGCTGATTCGGACGTGATTCGTTCGGGCCGCGTTCCGAAGGTTAAAGCGGAGCGCGGCTCCGTCGCATTTTGAAACAGAGAACGCCTTCAGGCGGCCCCGCGCTGCTTCACGCGCGGCAGGCGCCAGCCGATCACGGTTGCTTCCACCGCAATCCCGGCCTCCTGGTTTTGCCAGCGTCCCTCGACATAGCGGCAGGCGAACGGCAGTTGATACGTCCCGCTGTGATCCTCGCACAGCACTTCGAGTGGCAGGCCCGGCGGTGGTTCTCCGGCGCCGTCGAATTCCGCCAAACGTCTATCGCGCGTTGCCATTCTAATATTCTCCCCTAAACAAAGCCGCGGACAGAACGCCCACTTCTTCCGCGCGCGGATCATCGTTCCCGTCCCAGGGAACGGACACAAGCTCAACGCGAGAATGCGGTGCCAGTGTGGTAGCCTCACGCGGCTGCGCACAAACAGCGCACATTGATGTGATCGACTGACCGAGGAACTTTCATGCTGCTTCGAAACGCCGGCATTTGTTTCGCGATATTGCTGCTCGCAGCGCTGGCGCCTCTGCCGGTGCTCGCGCAGGACGTGCCCGGCATCGAGATCTGCACGGTCGAGAAGACCATGGAACGCCGCACCAGCTGCCTGCAGAGCAATGTCGACTTCCTGCAGAAGACGATCACCAAGCTCACCCTCGACCATCAGCAGAAGCTGGATGCCGCGGGTCGCCAGATCGATGCGTTGAAGACAGCCGTCGCCGGCCTGCAGAAGACGCTTCTCGATCTCCAGGCCGCGCAGGCAAAGACCGCCGAGGATCTGAAGAAGAAACAGGACGCGCCGCCGGCCAAGGACGCCGCGAAATAAGCGCGGTTCACAGCACGCGATAGCGCTCGATCACGCCGCGATCCGGCTCATAGCCGAGCCCGGGTCCCGCCGGCACCGCGACATGGCCGGTCGCATCGACATCGGCGCGGCCGCCCCAGAGGCAGGCTTCGCGTTTCAGATAGAACATCTCGACCAGCCCGTCGTCGCGCGTCGCGAGCAGATGCAGCGTCGCCAGCAGGCCCGGGCCAAAGTAAGGCGAGTGCGGCACGATCTTGATGCCGGACCGATCGGCCAGCGCCGCGACCTTCAGGAATTCCGTGATGCCGCCGACCTTGGTCACCGAGGGCTGGGCGTCGCTGACCGCGCCTGCCTCCATCATCTGGCGGAATTGATATTCGGTGCAGGCATTCTCGCCGGCGGCAATTCCGAGCCCGCTCTTGCTGCGCACCTCGGCTAGCGTGGCAAAGTCTTCCGGCGGCCAGACCGGCTCTTCCAGAAACATCGGCTGTGCGTCGCGGCATGTCGTCGCGAAGGCGATCGCCTGCTCGCCCGTCAGCGGGCAGTTCATGTCGACCATCAGCGGAATGTTGGGGCCGATCGCCGCGCGCGCGGCGAGCACCGCAGGGGTCGTGGTCTCGTGCAGCTTGATCGCGCCATAGCCGAGCGCGAGCGCCTTCCTGCATTCGGCGGCGATGTTGTCGGGCGAGCCGATCCGGAGCAGGCTCGCGTAAGCCGGAATCGCCGTGCGCCTCATCTCGCCCAGCAGGCGATGCAGCGGCACGCCGGCGACCTTCGCGGCCAGGTCCCACAACGCGATATCGAGCCCGGAGATCGCGAACATGGTGATGCCGTAGCGGCCGAACAGATGCAGGTTGCGCTGGATCTGCTCCATGAATGCGGGAATGCCGGCCGCATCGGCCACCTTCAGCCCGCGGGCCTGCGGGGCGATCATCTCCTCGACCGCGCTGTGCGTGGTGCGGGGACAGACATAGGCGAAGGCATCGCCCCAGCCGGTCAGTCCGGCATCGGTCGTGACTTCGACGAGGACCATGTCGAGGGCCGTGATGGCGGAAGCGCCCTGACGGAAGCTCGCGACACCGGAATCATAGGGGATGCGGATATGGTGCGCCCGCACATCGGTGATTTCCATGACCCGGTTCCCCTTTCTTGTGAGCGGTTTCGACGAGTTTAGCCACGAACACCGGGGCGTTGCCAGTGGCCGTTGGCCGGCTATCCTCGTGCGAAGGACAGCAATGCCGATCAAGCAGGGCGATGGTAACAGGCGCATCATCGCCGCGCTTCGAACGAGGGCCTGAACCGCCATGAATCCAGCCCAGCGCGCGCTCTGGTACATCGAGAGCCATCTGGCCGAGCCGCTGACGCTCGACGAGATCGCTGCGATCTCGGGCGTGTCGCGGTTCCACATCGTGCGTGCGTTTGCCGCAGCCGTCGGTCTGCCGGTGATGCGCTACGTGCGCGCGCGGCGGCTGACGGAGGCGGCGCGCTGCCTGGCAAAGGGCGCACCCGACATCCTGTCACTGGCGCTGGAGGCGGATTACGGCTCGCACGAAGCTTTCACCCGCGCGTTCCGCGACCAGTTCGGCACCACGCCCGAAGCGGTGAGGGCGGCAGCGTGCGTCAACCAGCTCAGGCTACAGGAGCCGATCCTCATGGATTCCACCATGCTCGACCATCTTGTCCCACCGCGCTTCGAGACGGCAAAGGCCTTCCTCGTCGCCGGTCCCGCCGAGCGCATCGCCTGCGACAACGGCGCCATGATCCCCGGTTTATGGCAGCGCTTCAATCGGGAGGTCGGCGACATTCCCGCGCGCATCGGTCAAGTCGCCTATGGCGTCTGCTGCAACGGCGATGATGCCGGCAATTTCGATTACATCGCCGGCGTCGAGGTCGCCGATTTCTCCGACCTGCCGCGCCGCTTCGGTCGCATTCGCATTCCGGAGCAGCGCTATGCGGTGTTCACGCACAAGGACCACGTCGCATCGATCCGGCGCACCGTCAACACGATCTGGAATCAATGGCTGCCAACGTCTGGCCTGACAGCCGCGGACGCGCCGAACTTCGAGCGCTATGACGAGAAATTCGATCCCGCCACCGGCAACGGTGGCTTCGAAATCTGGATACCGGTCAAAGAATAACACGCAACGCTGGCATACCGTCCCGATTGCTTGGCAAGCCCCAGTGACTTTGCCATAACCGCAGGCAAATCTTGCCTGCGGGGGCCCGTGCCGGACATCCCGTGCAAGCCATAACAAGCAGCCGGGAGGGTCTCCAATGTCCAACGTCCGCGTTCTCGCCACCGACCTCGAATTTCCCGAAGGGCCGGTCGTGATGCCGGACGGTTCGGTGGTGCTGGTGGAGATCCGCGGCCAGCGCCTGACGCGCATTTATCCCGACGGTCGCAAGGACATCGTGGCGAAAATTCCCGGCGGTCCGAATGGCGCCGCGCTCGGGCCCGACGGCAAGATCTACATCTGCAACAATGGCGGCTTCTCCTGGATTCCGGCCGGCAAGATGATCATGCCGGGCCCGCAGCCGGACGATTATCTCGGCGGCGCGATCCAGCGCGTCGACCTGCAGTCCGGCAAGGTCGAGACCGTCGTGAGCAAATGCGGCGCGCACGATCTGCGCGGGCCGAACGACCTCGTCTTCGACAAGCACGGCGGCCTCTGGTTCTCCGATCTCGGCAAGCGCCGCGCGCGCGACATGGACGTCGGCGGCATGTATTACCTCAAGCCCGGCATGAGCGAGATCGTCGAAATCGTGCACGGCATATTGCCGGCCAACGGCATCGGCCTGTCGCCGGACGAGAGCACGGTCTACATCGCGGAGACGCCGACCGGGCGGCTCTGGGCCTATGAGCTCTCGGCGCCGGGCACGCTCAAGCCGCGCGATCCGATCTATCGCGGCGAGCGCGGCCAGCCGATCTGCGGCCTCGGCGGCTACCAGATGTTCGACTCGCTCGCGGTGGAAGCGAACGGTAATGTCTGCGTCGCCACGCTCGTCTCCGGCTGCATCTCGGTGGTCGCGCCCGACGGCACCCTGGTGGAACAGGTCCCGACCGGCGACCGCGTCACCACCAACATCGCCTTCGGCGGCCCCGAGCTCAAAACCGCCTACATCACGCTGTCGGGCAGGGGCGAGCTGATCGCGATGGACTGGCCGCGCGGCGGATTGCCGTTGAATTTTTTGAACAAGTGAGCCAAGCCGTCATTGCGAGGAACCCGCGACAAAGTTGCGAAGCAATTTTGCGCTGGCGACGAAGCAATCCAGACTGCCTCCGCGGTAAGACTCTGGATTGCTTCGCTTCGCTCGCAATGACAACGGAGAGAGACTTCAATGCCCTGGCCAGATCCCATCACCCTGCGCGGACAGCACGCCCGTCTCGAGCCGCTGTCGCATGATCATCGCGAAGGGCTGGTCGAGGCGGTCAAGGACGGCGAGCTGTCGAAGCTGTGGTACACCGCGATCCCGCTGCCGGAGAACATGGGCAAGGAGATCGACCGTCGCCTCGGCCTGCAGGCTGCCGGCTCGATGCTGCCCTTCACCGTGTTCGACGCCGGCGGCACCATCGTCGGCATGACCACCTACATGAACATCGATGCCACGAACCGCCGCGTCGAGATCGGCTCGACCTGGTATGGCAAGAGCGCGCAGCGCGGCCCGCTCAACACGCAGTGCAAGCTGCTGCTGCTGCGCCACGCCTTCAAGACGCTGAACTGCATCGCGGTCGAGTTCCGCACGCACTTCTTCAACCACCAGAGCCGCCGCGCCATCGAGCGCCTGGGCGCCAAGCAGGACGGCATCCTGCGCAGCCATCAGATCGCGCCGAACGGCACGTTGCGCGATACTGTCGTCTATAGCATCACCGCCGCCGAATGGCCGACGGTGCAGGCGCACCTGGAATTTCAACTCAACGACAAGCCGCGCTAGGGGCGGCCGAGGGACCATGGATAGATTTGATTATGTGATCGTCGGCGCGGGCTCCGCCGGTTGCGTGCTCACCAGCCGGCTCAGCGAAGATCCTGACGTCAGCGTCTGCGTGCTCGAGGCGGGCCCTTCCGACTGGCATCCCTACATCCATCTGCCGGCGGGCTTCATCAAGACCTTCCACATGAAGAGCATCAACTGGGCCTACCAGCAGGAGCCCGGTCCGTGGACCGGCGGGCGCAGCATCTACGCGCCGCGCGGCAAGACGCTCGGCGGCTCGTCCTCGATCAACGGCCACATCTACAATCGCGGCCAGCGCATGGATTTCGACACTTGGGCGCAGATGGGCAATCGCGGCTGGGGCTATGCCGACGTGCTGCCCTACTTCCGGCGCTTGGAGAAGCGGGTCGGCGAGGGCGAAGACACCTATCGCGGCCGCGACGGCAACCTCATCGTCACCACCATGAACTGGCGCGATCCGCTCTGCGAGGCCTTCATGGAAGGCGCGGTCTCGCTCGGCATTCCCCGCAACCCCGATTACAACGGCAAGACCCAGGAAGGCGTCTCCTACTGCCAGCGCACCATCAACAACGGCCTGCGCGTCTCCGGCGCGACCGCGTTCCTCAAGCCGGCGATGAAGCGGCCCAACGTGCATGTGCATACCCATGCACACGCGACCGAGATCATTTTTGAAGGCAAGCGCGCGGTCGGCGTGCGCTACATGAAGGGCGGGCGCGGCGGGCAGCCGGTCGAAGTGCGCGCCAACAAGGAAGTGATCCTGTCCGGCGGCACCTATAATTCGCCGCAACTGCTTCAGCTCTCCGGCATCGGCTCGCCGGATCTCTTGCAGCAGCACGGCATCGCCGTGCGTCACGCGCTGCCCGTCGGCGAGGGCCTGCAGGATCATTACGCCCCGCGCACGGTGGCGCGCGTCAAGGACATCAAGACCATCAACGAGCTCCGCCGCGGCTGGCGTCTTTGGGTCGAGGCGATGAAATGGGCGACCGCGCGCCGCGGCCTGCTGTCGCTGTCGCCGACCATGGTCTATTGCTTCTGGCATTCCGGCGAGAGCGCCGAGAGCTCCGACCTGCAGCTCACCTTCACGCCGGCAAGCTACAAGGAAGGCGTGCAGGGCCAGCTCGAGGACGAGCCCGGCATGACCGTGGCGTCCTGGCAGCAGCGGCCCGAGAGCCGCGGCTATGTCCGCATCCGCTCCAGCGATCCGTTCGCGCCGCCGATCATCCAGACCAATTATCTCGACGCCGAGCTCGACCGCCGCGTCATCGTCGGCGGCATGAAGCTGGCGCGCCGCCTCTTGAAGAGTGCGCCGCTGTCGCCCTATTACGCCTACGAGGATTTCCCCGGCCCCAACGTCAACACCGACGACGAGTTTTTGCACGCCGCCACCGAGCGCGGCACCACCACCTTCCACCCCGGCTGCACCTGCCGCATGGGTCCGGCGGATTCCACCTGGGCGGTGGTCGACGACCACCTCCGCGTCCACGGCCTCGAAGGCCTCCGCGTCATCGACGCCTCCGTCATGCCCCGCATGATCTCGGCCAACCTCAACGCCTCCACGATGATGATCGCGGATCGTGCCTCGGATCTGATCCGCGGCAAGCAGCCGATGGAAGCCGCAAGGATTCCGGACGCAGCGGTGGCGTGAGCAGCCGATCTGCGTAGGGTGGGTTAGCGAGCGGCTGCGCGAAGCGCAGTCGCTGGCGTAACCCACCGCTTCTTTCGATGTGGAAGCAGAGGTGGGTTACGCTGACGCTAACCCACCCTACGGCTCGGCTGTGTCGCTGCCGCGTCAACCCCTCCGCGCAAAAATATTCCACTTTACCGAAATTCGGAATTGCGGCATAGATCGAAACAGCCCGGCCCGACGAAGAGGGGCGGTTCGCGAGTCGTTCGAAACGCGGGCCGGGTTGCGATGGACGCGGCAGCGTCGACACGAAGGTGCGGGCAGGGCGGGTAGTCCCTGTGAGTCCGCGGCCACGTGCAGACGAACGGCGCCGAAGTCCGGCGAAGCCTCTTGGCGAAGCTGGATGAGCTGCGTACGGCAAAACCGTGTGGTCCTGGCCGTCGTTGCTACGGTCAAGCCTTCCGCGAAGGTGCGCGCGAGCCCAACCGGGCAGACGGCATCGTCAATTCGCGGGGCGAGGGAGGCCAGAAGGAATTCGGCTCCCAGGAGAGCGCGGCATAAGCCGTCCGACCATCGCGCAGGGAAGGCCGAGTGATCGGCGACACCTGTATGCTGCTGTGCGGTTTCTCTGCGTGTGCCTTTCGCGCAGCGGACCGCGGGTGCCCGTCGGCACCCGGTCTTCCCTGCGCCCTCTTTCTTTCGGGGCGATGCAATGAAGCAAAGCTCGGGCGAGATGAGCCGCGAGGCTGCGAAGGTGTGTCTGTGGCTACGCACGCGCTGTCATCGCCCGCGAAGGCGGGCGATCCAGTACTCCGAGAAGGTGCGCTAGAACCGAGAAGCCGCGGCGTACTGGATTCCCCGCCTTCGCGGGGAATGACAGTGGCATTTGGAGAATGACGCCGTTGCCCCTTGCCCGCACTCGTGCCCCGGACGCAGCGCAGATATCGTAGGGTGGGCAAAGCGAAGCGTGCCCACGATCTTCGTCCATCGCGGAGGACTGGTGGGCACGGCGCTTTGCGCCTTTGCCCACCCTACGGCACCATGCGACGCGTTACGGCGTGCCTTACACTTCCCGTCGGCTCAAGAACGCCAGCCGCTCGAACAGATGCACGTCCTGCTCGTTCTTCAGCAGCGCGCCGTGCAGCGGCGGGATCAGTTTTCGCGGGTCGCGCTCGCGCAGCTGCTCGGCGCTCATGTCCTCGTTGAGCAGCAGCTTGAGCCAGTCGAGCAGCTCCGAGGTCGACGGCTTCTTCTTCAGGCCAGGCACCTCGCGCACCTCGAAGAAGATGCGCAACGCTTCCTCGACCAGGCGCTTCTTGATGCCGGGGAAGTGGACGTCGACGATGCGGCCCATCGTGTCGGCGTCGGGGAACTTGATGTAGTGGAAGAAGCAGCGGCGCAGGAACGCATCCGGCAGCTCCTTCTCGTTGTTGGACGTGATCATCATGATCGGGCGCTGCTTGGCCTTGATCGTCTCGCCGGTCTCGTAGACATGGAATTCCATGCGGTCGAGCTCGAGCAGCAGATCGTTGGGGAATTCGATGTCGGCCTTGTCGATCTCGTCGATCAGGAGCACCGGGCGCTGCTCGCTGGTGAAGGCGTCCCACAGCTTGCCGCGCTTGATGTAGTTGCGGATGTCGGACACGCGCTCATCGCCGAGCTGGCTGTCGCGCAGGCGCGACACCGCGTCGTATTCGTAGAGGCCCTGCTGCGCCTTGGTGGTGGACTTGATGTGCCAGGTGAGAAGCGGCGCGTTCAGCGCCTTCGCCACTTCCTCCGCCAGCACGGTCTTGCCGGTGCCGGGCTCGCCCTTCACCAGGAGCGGGCGCTCCAGCACGATCGAAGCGTTGACGGCGACCTTGAGGTCATCGGTCGCAACATAGTCCTTGGTGCCGGTAAATTTCATCGCGCGTCCTTGTTGGTCGTCGTCCCGGGAATTGCCAATTGCATCGCCCCGGTCGCGACATGGGAACGGCCGCGCAGGGCGGCCGTTCCTGGTTCGGTCAGGCTTTCAGACCCGTCTTATCAGCGAAAGGATGATGAGCACAATCACTGCGCCGATCGTGGCGTCGACGATGGCGCCGATCGTGCCCGTTGCCAGCTGGATGTGCAGCTGTGGCAGCACCCAGCTCGCCACCAGCGCGCCGATGATGCCGACGACGATGTTGCCGACGAGGCCAAATCCCGCCCCGTGGACAATCTTGCCGGCCAGCCAGCCGGCGATGGCGCCGATGATGAGCGCCGCGACAATTCCCATTGCAAACGTCCCCCAAACAACCCCTTGAGGCCGGCAATTCTAGAGCAAAAAGCCTGCCGGTCCACGTTGAATCACCGCGGTCGTGATCTTGCTTCACCTCTCCCCAGCGGGGAGAGGTCGATTTGCTCCCGGCGATGCGGAGCATCGTCCGGTGCAAATCGGGTGAGGGGGCGCCGGTCCCACGAGGAAGCGAAGCCCCTCACCCGGCACTGCGTGCCGACCTCTCCCGATGGGAGAGGTGAAGTGCCGCCCCTTGACGTCGGCCACCCGACGGGCAATCTGTCACCCATGTTCCTGCAATTCTTCACCTCTCTGCGCGATGCGCAGGTCCCCGTGACGCTGCGCGAATACCTCACGCTGATGGAGGCGCTCGACGCCGACCTTGCCGACTACACGGTCGAGAACTTCTACTACCTGTCGCGCGCCTCGCTGGTGAAGGACGAGCGCAATCTCGACAAGTTCGACCGCGTCTTCGGCACTGTCTTCAAGGGGCTGGAAAGCCTGCTCGACGCCATGGACAAGGCGGAGATTCCCGAGGAGTGGCTGAAGAAGCTCGCCGAGAAATACCTCACAGAGGAAGAGAAGAAGCAGATCGAGGCCATGGGCTGGGACAAGCTCATGGAGACCCTGAAGAAGCGCCTCGAGGAGCAGAAGGGCCGCCACCAGGGCGGCTCGAAGTGGATCGGCACCGCCGGTACCTCGCCGTTCGGCGCCCACGGCTACAATCCCGAAGGCGTGCGTATCGGCCAGGAGAAGAACCGCAACAACCGCGCCGTGAAGGTGTGGGACAAGCGCGAGTTCAAGGATCTCGATGGCAACGTCGAGCTTGGCATCCGCAACATCAAGGTGGCGCTACGCCGCCTGCGCAAGTTCGCCCGCACCGGCGCGCCCGACGAGCTCGATCTCGACACCACCATCCGCGAGACCGCCAATCACGGCTATCTCGACGTGCACATGCGGCCCGAGCGGCGCAATGCGGTGAAGCTGCTGGTGTTCTTCGACATCGGCGGCTCCATGGACGCGCATATCGAGCAGGTCGAGGAGCTTTTCTCGGCGGCGAAGAGCGAGTTCAAGCACATGGAGTATTTCTACTTCCACAACTGCCTCTACGAGGGCGTGTGGAAGCAGAACAAGCGCCGCTTCACCGATCGCACGCCGACCTGGGACGTGCTGCACAAATACCCGCACGACTACAAGGTCGTGTTCGTCGGTGACGCCTCGATGTCGCCTTACGAGATCATGGTGCCCGGCGGCTCCGTCGAGCACGTCAACGAGGAGCCCGGCTCGGTCTGGCTCGACCGCATCATCCGCACCTATCCGCACACGGTGTGGCTGAACCCGGTGCAGCAGAAGCACTGGGACTATTCGGAATCCACCACCATCATCAAACGCATCTTCGCCAATCGGATGTATCCGATCACGATCGAGGGGCTGGAGAGTGCGATGAAGGAATTGACGCACTAGCTGTTGTCATTCCGGGGCGCGACGAAGTCGCGAGCCCGGAATCCATCGGGCCGCAGCACGCGTAGATCGATGGATTCCGGGCTCGCGCTACGCGCGCCCCGGAATGACAACAAGAGGGAGAACCATATGCCCCAGACCATCACCCGCGGCATCAAGGCGCTGATCGACGAGGCCAATGCCGAGATCGAGACGCTCACCGCCAAGGACGCGATCGAGATCTCCAAGAACGGCGACGTCGTCATCGTCGACATCCGCGATCCCCGCGAGATCGAGCGCGACGGCCGCATCCCGGGCGCGTTCGCCTGCACCCGCGGCATGCTCGAATTCTGGATCGACCCGCAGAGCCCCTACGCCAAGCCGATCTTCCAGGAGGACAAGAAGTTCGTCTTCCACTGCGCCGGCGGCCTGCGCTCCGCGCTCGCGGCCAAGACCGCGCAGGACATGGGCTTGAAGCCCGTCGCCCACATCGCCGGCGGCTACGCCGCCTGGCGCGATGCCGGCGGGCCGACGGAGCAGTGGGAGCCGAAGAAGAAGGGGTAACGTCATTCCGGGGCGCGCGAAGCGCGAGCCCGGAATCCATTCATCCACCGACTCTGCCGCGCGATGGATTCCGGGCTCGCGCTACGCGTGCCCCGGAATGACAGCAAGGAAAAGCCAATGACCGCCACCGACCCCCTCGTCTCCACCGAATGGCTCGCCACCCATATCGGCGATGCCAACGTCAAGATCCTCGACGCCAGCTTCAAGCTGCCAGGCGTGCTGCCGCTGCCGAAGGACGATTATCTCGCCGCGCATCTGCCGGGCGCCGTGTTCTTCGATGTCGATGCCGTGTCGGATCATTCCAACCCGTTGCCGCACATGTTTCCGAGCGCCGAGCAGTTCGGCCGCGACGTCGGCAATCTCGGCATCGGAAACAGCGACACCGTCGTGCTCTACGATGCCGGCGGCTGGGTCGCAGCGCCGCGTGCCTGGTGGATGTTCCTGTCCTACGGCCACAGCAACGTGCGCATCCTCAATGGCGGTTTGAAGAAGTGGCGCACCGAGGGACGCGCGACCGAGAGCGGCGAGGTCGAGCCGAAGCCGGCGACCTTCAAGGCGCGCTATGATGCAAACCGCGTGCGCAGCATGCAGCAGCTGATCGCCAACCTCGAAAGCCGCAAGGAGCAGGTGATCGACGCGCGCGCTGCCGATCGGTTCGAAGGCCGCGCGCCCGAGCCGCGGCCGGGCATCCGCTCCGGCCACATTCCCGGCGCCCGCAACGTGCCCTACAACCTGTTATTCGATGCCGCGACCGGCGAGATGAAGCCGCTCGAGGATCTCCGCGCCGCCTTCACCAATGCCGGCGTCAAGCTGGATGCGCCGATCGTGACGAGCTGCGGCTCCGGCGTCTCCGCCGGCGTGCTGACCCTCGCGCTCTACCGCCTCGGCATCACCGACACCGCGCTCTATGACGGCTCGTGGTCGGAATGGGGCCAGGCCGGCGGCCCGGCCATCGCGACCGGCCCGGCGTGAGATTGTCGGAGTGACGAGTCAGCGCGTACGTGCGGTCGTTGTTGTCGCGAAAGCCGGCTGCTGCTGACCGAACGGATCGAGTTGCTGCTGCAGCTGCTGAGGTGGCGGGCGCCGCACCACGCGCTGGCGCTTCTTGACCTTGGCCTTGCGCTTGGTGGCCTTGCTGTCCGGCTTGCTGCTCTCGGCCTTGGCCTTCGCCGGCGCGTCCGTCGCGGCCGGGGCAGCGTTCAGCGCAGCGAGCCTTGCCGAGGCGACATCGATCGCCGCGGCTGCGAGGGCAGGGTCAGCCGGCGCCGGCTCGCTGGCGGTTGCGGCAGGCTGGGCCTCGGGGATCGCGGCCGTGGTGTCGGCGGGGGTCAGCGTATCCGTGGAAGCCGGCGCGGCCGCCACGGTCGGCTCGGGCCTGGCTGGCTCGATGGCCGGCGCTTCGGCCTGGGGCGTGGCGCCCTCAGGCTGAACGTCGGTCTCGGTCGTGAGTACCGCAACCTGGTCGGGCTCGCTCAGGGGCAGAGCGATGGTCGGCACCTGGTCGCGGAGCGATGGCGTGGTCTCGGCGGGTAACTCCGGCTCGGCCCGCAGCACCGCGAGCAGCGGCTGGGCCGGCTCGGGCGCTTGCGCAAACACCTGCTCCTGCGGGCCGTTCCGCCACCCGGGGTTGCTGGCATATTGCTGATGGGTCGCCCGCAGAAGCGCGGCGGCCCCTAGGCCGAACACCAGGATGGAGGTTGACAGCAGGATCGCGGCAAACAGGAAGCGAAAGCCGGGAAGCATCGAGCGGTTGCGAATTTCCGCCCCGGCGGCGGAGTGGCCGGGGCCCAAGAGCCATCTGAACGCGGTGACGGTACTGCTTGCCGCGTTCGCCACGCGGGATCGAAGCTCAAAAAAGTGGCGAATCAGGCTGATTCGACCATATCGCAACGCTTCCGGATCGTTCCGTTAAAATCGCCGCCCAACATCGCGGCAAATGATGGCGCGATACGATTTCAGCCCCGTGATGCAACGGGGCAACGGTAGTCTTGCGGATCACAAAACGTCAAGTCCGGCGCAAATAAGCCTGATATGTCTTGAATGTGCCGCTATCTTCCGTCATCTGGCCGTTAACGGTCCGATCGGGCTTGGGGACTATACAAGAGCGATGATGATCAAACATTTTCTGACGATATGCGCTGCCGCAACAGTCGCTGCGGCGGGAACCTCGCTCGCTCAGGCTCAGAGCTATCCGGTCCAGCAGGTCCCGAGCTATGGCGCCCCGGCCGAATATCGGCCCGGTGACCGCGTACCGAATTTCGACGCGCTCGATGAAGACGACGACGCGATGCCGCATGCCTCGCTGCCGCCGCCCGGTCCGGCCGACGATCCGCGCTACGGCCGTCCGATGGGCGCGCCTCCGGTCTATTCGGCCGCCCCGCCGCAAGGCCCGGTGATGTCGCCTGATGATCCGCGTTACGGTCGCCCGGCTGGCGCCCCGCCGGTCTATTCGGCAGCGCCGCAGGGCCCCGTGATGTCGCCCGACGATCCCCGCTACGGCCGGCCCGCCGGTCCGCCGGCGGTGATCTACGCCGACCGTCCGCCTCAGCAGGCGCCCGCCAATGATGGTCTGCGTCCGCCCGAGGCTGTCGGCGGTCCCGCCGCGACCGGCACGGTCCAGGCCGGGCAGCCGCCCGTGGGCACGGATGGCCGCCCGGTGACCTTGGCCGCGCTGCCGCCCGAGGAGCAGCCCGATGCCGCGCCGGTGCAGCTGCCGCCGAACCTGCGCCGTCAGGAGGTCGCGTTCCAGACCAAGGAGCCGGCCGGCACGCTCGTGGTCGATACGCCCAACACCTACCTCTATTACGTGCTCGGAGGCGGCCGTGCGATCCGCTACGGCGTCCGTGTCGGCCGCGACGGCTTCACCTGGACCGGCGTGCAGAAGATCACCCGCAAGGCCGAGTGGCCGGATTGGCATCCGCCGACCGAGATGATCGAGCGTCAGCCCTATCTGCCGCGCTTCATGGCCGGCGGCCCCGGCAATCCGCTCGGCGCCCGCGCGATGTATCTCGGCTCGACCGTGTACCGCATTCACGGCACCAACCAGCCCTCGACCATCGGCAAGTTCGTCTCGTCGGGCTGCATCGGCATGCTGAACGAGGACGTCTCCGACCTGTTCGATCGCGTCAAGGTCGGCACCCGCGTTGTCGTGATGCCGGGCGGCCCGCCGCCGGGAACGGCGACGGCCTCCGCCGCGCCGACGCAGAGCGCGGCCGGGCCGGCTCCGATGTCCGCCCAGGCGGGCCCGGTGCCGGGGACGCAGCCCACCGTCGTGCCGCCGCTGCCCGCGCCGGTCACCGTGCGCTGAGCGCCTCAATTTCAATGAGATTGCGAAGGGCGTGCCGTCGGCACGCCCTTTTGATTTCAGGCCAGCCTGCGCGGCAGCTCGCCGCCCTTGGTGAAGGCGTCGATCGCCTCGACCATCTGGCCATAATGGATGCGCAGACCATCCGTGGTGGCGTAGCCCAGATGCGGCGTCAGCACGACATTGTCGAGCTTGCGGAAGGGATGGTCGACCGGCAGCGGCTCGACCGAGAACACGTCCAGGCCTGCACCCGCGATCTTGCGCTCCTGCAAGGCTTCCAGCAGCGCCTGCTCATCCACGATCGGCCCGCGCGCGGTGTTGACCAGGAAGGCCGTCGGCTTCATCCGCGCAAGATCCGCGCGGCTCACAAGCCCGCGCGAGCGCTCGCTCAAGACCACGTGGATGGTGACGATGTCGGCCTTGGTGAACAGCTCCTCCTTGGTGGCGTAGCCGACACCAACAGCCGCGCACTTCTCCGGCGTGAGGTTCGGGCTCCAGGCGATCGCGTTCATGCCGAACGCTTTCGCAATGCCCGCCATCTTGCTGCCGAGCTTGCCGAGCCCGACGATGCCGAGCGTCATGCCGTCGATCTCGACGCCGGCAAATGTCTGCCAGGATTCGCCCGCATGCATCCGCGCGTTCTCACGGCCGATGCCGCGGGTCAATTCCAGGATCAGGCCCATGGCGAGCGGCGCGGTCGGATCACGGGAATATTGCGTGCCCCCGATGGCGATGCCGCGCGCTTTCGCGGCCTCGATGTCGATCGCAGCGTTGCGCATGCCCGACGTCAGCAGCAGCTTCAGCTTCGGCAGGCGATCGAACAGGCTCTGGGGAAATGCCGTGCGCTCGCGCATCGCGCAGATGATCTCGAAGTCGGTGAGCGCACTGGCTGCGGCCTGCTCGGAGGCGAAGGGATGGCTGAACACGGTGACGTCGACGTGGTCTGACAGTTTCGGCCAGTCGGCGACGTCGAGGGCGAGGTTGAAATAGTCGTCGAGGATTGCGCAGCGCAGCCGGCTCATCAGCGATCATCCATGGCGAGAGGTGATGGCGCCGGGCGGGCGCCGTCGTCGGAACCTGGCCATGGTTGCGCGCAATCGCGCCAGCGCGCAAGCAGCCTGCGGCTTCAAAAGTCCGATAGGAGGTCGTCTCTCAGACGTCGCGGGGCTTCAAGCGGAACGGCGCATCCATGCCGTGCTTGGCGCGCCAGGCGGGGCCGGGGCCGCGCATGTAATGCAGTTCGGGCCGGTAGGGATTGAAGGCGGTGGCGAAGAAGCGCTTCCAGAAGGCCTTGATCTCCGAGGCGAACCCGAAAGTGCGCCCGGCTCCTGCCGGAACGGGAAGAGAATTGGTCTCGATCAGAGCCATGATGCGGCCTCGCTGTGCTCCCCATTCGTTCTGAGCGGGTGGCGCTGTTTCCGCGCGAAACCGAGCTTTGGCCTGCTTTATTAAAAAATGGTTTCAATTGTCCGGATGTGCGTCCGGATGGTGTCCGTCCCGTATTCATCCGTGGTGAACGGAGGGAAAACGTTGCCCTTTGAGGGCGGGATCGTTACATCGCTGGCGAAGCAAATTTCCTCAAATCGAAGGTTTCACGGGACCGATGGCGCGCCAGTTCATCTATTTCATGCAGGGCCTGACCAAGAGCTACCCGACCCGGAAGGTGCTCGATAACATCCATCTGAGCTTCTACCCGGACGCCAAGATCGGCGTGCTCGGCGTCAACGGCTCGGGTAAGTCGACGCTGCTCAAGATCATGGCCGGTCTCGACAAGGAATATACCGGCGAGGCCTGGGTCGCCGAGGGTGCCCGCGTCGGCTATCTGGAGCAGGAGCCGCAGCTCGATCCCAAGCTGACCGTGCGCGAGAACGTGATGCAAGGCGTCGCCAAGCAGAAGGCGATCCTCGACCGCTACAACGAGCTCGCGGTCAACTATTCGGACGAGACCGCCGATGAGATGACCAAGCTGCAGGACGAGATCGAGGCTCAGGGCCTGTGGGATCTCGACAGCAAGGTCGACCAGGCCATGGACGCGCTGCGCTGTCCGCCCGACGACGCCGACGTGACCAAGCTCTCAGGCGGTGAGCGTCGCCGCGTCGCGCTGTGCCGCCTGCTGCTCGACCAGCCCGAGCTCTTGCTGCTGGACGAGCCGACCAACCATCTCGACGCGGAATCCGTGTCGTGGCTGGAAGGGCACCTGCGCAACTATCCCGGCGCGATCCTGATCGTCACCCACGACCGCTACTTCCTCGACAACGTCACCGGCTGGATCCTCGAGCTCGATCGCGGCCGCGGCATCCCGTACGAAGGCAATTACTCGTCCTGGCTGGTGCAGAAGCAGAAGCGTCTGGAGCAGGAGGGACGCGAGGACGCCGCGCACCAGAAGACGCTCGCGCGCGAGCAGGAATGGGTGGCGTCTTCGCCCAAGGCACGCCAGGCCAAATCCAAGGCGCGCTACCAGCGTTATGAGGAACTGCTCAAGCAGGCCAGCGAGAAACAGACTCAGACCGCGCAGATCATCATCCCTGTCGCTGAGCGGCTCGGCGCCAACGTGGTCGACTTCGAAGGTCTCAGCAAAGGCTATGGCGATCGCCTGTTGATCGACGATCTCACCTTCAAGCTGCCGCCCGGCGGCATCGTCGGCGTGATCGGTGCCAACGGCGCCGGCAAGACCACGCTGTTCAAGATGATCACCAAGCAGGAACAGCCGGACAAGGGCTCGATCACGGTCGGCGAGACCGTGCATCTCGGCTACGTCGACCAGTCGCGCGACGCGCTCGACGGCAAGAAGACCGTGTGGGAGGAGATCTCCGGCGGCAACGAATTGATCCTGCTCGGCAAAAAGGAAGTCAATTCGCGCGGCTATTGCTCGTCGTTCAACTTCAAGGGCGCGGACCAGCAGAAGAAGGTCGGCGCGCTCTCGGGCGGTGAACGCAACCGCGTGCATCTGGCAAAAATGCTGAAGTCCGGCGCCAACGTCCTGCTGCTCGACGAGCCGACCAACGACCTCGACGTCGACACGCTGCGCGCGCTCGAAGAGGCGCTGGAGGACTTTGCCGGTTGCGCCGTCATCATCAGCCACGATCGCTGGTTCCTCGACCGCATCGCGACGCACATCCTCGCCTTCGAGGGCGAGAGCCATGTCGAATGGTTCGAAGGTAATTTCCAGGATTACGAGAAGGACAAGATGCGCCGGCTCGGCCAGGACAGCATCATCCCGCACCGCGTGAAGTACAAGAAGCTGACGCGGTGATGGCGGCATGATGCGGCGGGCGCTCATCGCTGCGGTGATCGTCATCACCTGCGGCTGGTCGTCCGCCCGCGCCGCTGACGCCGCCTTCACGCAGTTCATCGCCTCGCTGTGGCCGGAAGCCCAGCAGGCCGGCGTCTCGCGCGCAACGTTCGACGCGCAGACGCGCGGGCTGGAGCCCGATTACAAGCTGCCCGATCTGCTCTTGCCGGGACGGCCGGCGACCGGCGCGCCGTCGCAGGCCGAGTTCGTGCAGGTGCCGGCGGACTACGTCAAGGAAGCTTCGATTGCGCGGCTGGCCGGCGAGGGCCAACGGCTGCTGCAGAAATATCGCGCGGCGCTGACCGAGATCGAGAAGAGCTCCGGCGTGCCGGCAACAATGATGCTTGCGATCTGGGGCCGCGAGACCGATTACGGCCGCTACACGCTGCCCTATGATCTGGTTCGCGTGCTGGCGACGCAGGCCTATGTCGGCCGGCGCAAGGATCAGTATCGCAACGAGTTCATCCTCGCGCTGAAGATCCTCGGCGAAGGCGTGGTGACGCGCAAGGACATGCGCTCGTCCTGGGCGGGTGCTACCGGGCTCACGCAATTCCTGCCGTCCGAATATTACAAGCATGGCGTCGATTTCGACGGCGATGGCCGCATCGACATCTGGCACTCCGTGCCGGATGCGCTGGCCTCGGCCGCGCAGCAGCTCGTCAACAAGGGCTGGCAGAGCGGCCTGCGTTGGGCCTACGAGGTGCAGGCCCCGGCCAAGGTCGATTGCACGACGGGCGTGCCGGAGGTAACCAAGCCGATCGCCCAATGGCTGCGCGAGGGTTTTGTCCCGGTGCGCGGCCAAAAGCTCAGCGCGGCCGAGCAGGCGCAGCCGGCCTCGCTGCTCCAGCCCGAAGGCATCTACGGGCCGTCGTTCCTGACCACGAAGAACTACTTCGTCATCAAGGAATACAATTTCTCCGATCTTTACGTGCTGTTCGTCGGCCATCTCAGCGACCGCATGACGAGCCCGCTGCCCTTCGCAACGCCCTGGTCGGCTTCGAAGCAGTTGCGCACCAAGGACGTCGAGACCATGCAGCGCGGGCTGACGCGCATCGGGCTCTACAAGGACAAGATCGACGGCAAGGCCGGCATGCAGACGCGCGCCGCGCTCGGCGCCTATCAGAAGTCGGCGGGACTCAAAGTCGATTGCTGGCCGAGTGAAGAGGTGCTGCGTTCGATCCAGGCGGCGCGGTAGAGCATGATCCGGAAAAGTGTGAAGCGTTTTTTCCGAAAAGATCATGCTCAAACAAAGACCTAAAGCGCGATGACGATTCGTCCAAAATCTCATCGCGCTTTAGTGTCTCACCAAAGAAAAAGCCCGGCCGAGGTGCTCGGCCGGGCTTCGATCGCCGCGCTCATGAGCGCGTTGCGATCAGATCAGTAGCAGACGCGAACCGGGCGGCTGACCCAGCCGTAGCCGTCCCAATAGCGCTCGCGGCGCCAGTAGCAGGGCGCGGGCGGCGGGGGCTCGGCGATGTAAACGGGGCCGCCATAGGCGGGACGGCTCGACGCGATCGCGCCGCCGACAATGGCGCCGCCGATCAGGCCGGCCGCGATGCCGGCGCCGACGTTGTCACCGGCTTTGGCGGACGGAGCGGCGGTCACCAGCGAACCGGCGACCGTCGCGACCGTGAGGGCGGCAACTAAAGTCTTGTTCATGCTCTTGGCTCTCCTGGGAGATGGGTTCCTCCTGTTAGAGGCGCCCGGGTTTCAAAGGTTCACGCACACTCTGATGGAATTGGCCTTGCAGCTAGGAAGCGCGCAAATGGTCAATCCACAGTAAACGCACACGGACCTGTGACGAGAAAAAGCGGTCTTTTTCAGGCCCCGAGATGAACGGCAACTCCGTAGTCAACCGGCTTGGCGTGCCTCAGCCGCAGACTCGGACGCGACGGACCCGCCAGGCATAGCCATCCCAGAAGCGCTGCTTCTGCCAGACGCAGCCGCCGTAATAGTCGTCGGCCACATAGCCTGGACCAGGGGCGTAGTAGCGCGGCGGGTAGTAGCCCGGCTGATAGTAGCCATAGCCGGGTCCGTAATAATACGGAGAAGCCAATGCACCGCCGACAATGGCGCCGCCGATGATCCCGGCTGCCACGCCTGCGGCGACGCCGCGCTGGGCATGGGCAGGGGATCCGGCCGTCAGGGCCAGGGTGGCGACGGCAGCGACCGCCAGGAGCGACTTCTTCATTGCTTGACCTTTCAGACCAACACACGGGAACCTTTGGGCCGCAAGGTTCCATATTTCGCTGAAATGATCAATGAACGGCACCTTTGCCGGAGACGACCAACTAATATGGGCCCCACTGGGAGACGATGATGGGCAACGCGATGGTCAATGCCTTGATTGCGGCCGGGATCGTTTTCGCGATCGGCTACGGCTGGATCGCACATCTCCAGAACCGCGCACGGCGCTCCCGCGCCACCGCAGGCAGCGACCGCGGGAGTGGCGGCAGGGACAGCAGCTATTCCGGGACGAGTGACGGCTTCTCGCTGGGAAGCTGGTTCTCCGGCGGCAGTTCGGGGAGCTCGAGCGACGGCGGCAGCTGTTCGAGCAGCGATAGCGGCAGCAGCAGCGGCGGCGACTGCGGAGGCGGTGGCGACGGTGGAGGAGGCGGTGGCGGCGACTAGTCCGGCCCAATCTTGATCCAGCGCAACAGCTTATTTTAGAGCCGTTCTAGGCTTTGATCAGGCCAGTTTGGAATAGCTTCAAATACCGGTTTTTCCTTTTGCATCCGGCCGGCCTGTTAAATATCGATGATGGCGCATCACCGAAGGGCCTGCCGCTTCCATGATCGTTTGTTCCTGTAACGTGCTGAGCGATGACGATATCCGCGCCGCCGTCGCCGAGTCCGACGATGCCCTGCGCCATGCCAAACAGGTCTATGGGTGTCTCGGCTGTAGCGCCGAATGCGGCCGCTGCGCGCGGACGATCAAGACCATCATCGACGAAGCGCTTGGGCCCTGCGCGCAGTCCTGCTGCGCCGGCTGTCCGCATAGCCACACTGTGGCCGCCAACGACGAGACCGCCGAGCCCGCCGAGTTCGCGCTCGCGGCCTGCTGAAAACTTCCGCACCCCCGGCTGAGCTTTTCCTCGGCTGCGTTCCCGCAGCCGGTTGCCCTCGTTCGCAAAGTGATTTAGAAGCGTTCTAAACTCGGTTAGGGCCGATTTGGATTGCAAGAGCTGGAGTGAACCATGCAGGGCGACGCAAAGGTCATCGAATATCTCAACAAGGCGCTGCGTCATGAGCTGACTGCGATCAATCAGTACTGGCTGCATTACCGCTTCCTCGACAATTGGGGCCTGCTGGACATGGCCAAGGTCTGGCGCAAGGAGTCCATCGAGGAGATGGAGCACGCCGACAAGCTCACCGAGCGTATCCTGTTCTTCGACGGCTTTCCGAACATGCAGGTGCTCGACCCCCTGCGCATCGGCCAGAACGTCAAGGAGATCATCGAGTGCGATCTCGCCGCCGAGATGAGCGCGCGGGCGCTCTATCAGGAAGCGGCGACCTACTGCCACAGCGTCAAGGACTATGTCACACGCGACCTGTTCGAGAAGCTGATGAGCGACGAGGAGCATCACATCGACTTCCTCGAAACCCAGCTCGATTTGATCGGCCGCATCGGCCTCGAACTCTACACCCAGAAGCATGTCGGCGGGCTGGAAGGCGACGGGCATTAAGCGCTAATGCCGCGACAGACGCCGTCGCGACACACTCCCATGTGGTCCCCGCGAAAGCGGGGACCCATAACCCCAGGGAGGAGTGTGGCGCGAGGCTGGGACGACGCTGTGATGTCGTGCGGCCTACAGCTGCGTCTTGTAGAGCTCTTCCACGGCCTCCTGGCTCGCGGGCTCGCCGAGGCCGGTCTGCTCGTGAACGACCGTGACGATGCTCGGCATCACCGAGCGCGGCACCTTCTCCGACGACCACAGCTTCGAGCGCATCAGCGCCTTGCCGCAATGGAAATAGACCTCGCTGACCGCGATATTCAGCACCGCGCGCGGCAGCTTGCCGAATTCCTCCATCGCGGCGAGCAGATCCGGGTCGGCCGACAGCGTGCCGCGTCCGCCGACGCGCAGCGTCTCGTCGATGCCCGGCACGAAGAACAGCAAATGCACGAAGCCTGAGCCTTCGACCACGTTGCGGAAACTGTCGATGCGGTTGTTGCCGGAGCGGTCGGGCATCAGCAGCTGGTTGGGGCCGGCGACGCGGACGAAGCCGATGCCGCCGCCGCGCGGCGAAGCGTCGACGCTGCCGTCCGCTCCCGATGTCGCGAGCACGCAGAACGGCGACATCTCGATGAATTTCTTCGCATGCGCGTCGATCGCAGGCCGTGCCTTCGCGATCACGCGCGGGCTCGGCTTGGCATAGATGGTGGCGAGGTCTTCGGCGCTAAGATCGGTCAAGCGTGCCTCCGCTTCAAGCTTGGCGCCAAGCTACCCGATCGGGCCATCTCCAGCCAATGGAATTCATCAAGACGCGCTACACCGCATCCGCCGGCACGAAGCAGCTGATGATGATGGCGCCGCGGTGGTGGACGTACCACACCACGGCCTGGCCGACCGGATTGCCCTGGTCGCGGATGATGGCGCGTTCGGGCACCTCCATCCATTGTCCCTCGATCGGCACCCAATAGCTGCCCGCGCGCACGTCGTAGTCGGTGCGATGGCCGTCGGAGATGTCGCAGCAGGGCACGCCGTTCGGCGCGATCACGCTCTTGAACCAGGCGCGGATGTCGGGCGGGACGTGATCGTATTGCCCGTTGTCGAACGCGAACGCAGCGCTCGTCAGCGCCGTCATCGCGATCAGCCAAACGCACAGTGCGAGCCTTCGCATGCGATCCTCCGCCGCATTCCGATTCGTATCGTTGATGCGATTAAGCCCGAGCTGTCAGCGCATTGCATGCTCAAATAATATGCGCGCGAGAGGCGCGGCGCATGATGCGTTGCGGCATGATTTTCGCTATGGCGTCTCGATCGAGGCGAGCAGCAATTTTGGCGCGACATTGCGCCAGGCCATATCGAGCGCGCTTCGCAGCGTCACCTGATCGACCTTCGCCAGCTTCACATTCGTGCTGCCGTTCTTGCCCCAGGCGCCGGGCACGGGGCGAAACATCGCCGGCTCCGCATCGATGAGCATGGCCTGCTGGTCCGGCGTCAGCTTCACCATACCCCATGTGTCATCGGGATAGCCCATCGTCGCGAACACGCGCTTGCCGACGCGGAAGTCGGCATGGCCGTGATGCGCGCCCTCGATGACACCGGGAAGCGCGAGTGCAGTCTTACGAAAGCGGGCTTTCGACATATCGTCTGGCTGCTGCACCTACATCGTCCGCTGCGGCGCGGTCTGTAGCAATTGCCTGACCTGCTCGCTGTAGAACTTTGCATTGCCGGTGGTGCCGTGGCCGCGCGTCTCGGCGCTCGCCGGGATCAAATGGAAGCGGCCGTGCTTGACCCGCTTCATGGCAGCGTCCGTGAGGCCGGTCTCGGGCGGGTTGCGCTCGTCGTCGGCGGAATTGATCAGCAGCAACGCGGCCTCGATGGCCTCCAGCTTCTCGCCGGCATTGTAGTCGTGCGAGGACTCCCATTGATAGACGAAGTCGTTGGCGTCCGCCGTGATCGGCGTCGCGAGCCGGTCATCGACGATCTTGTCGGCCTTCGCCGCGGTCGGCGCCTGCGATTGATAGGCGAGCGTCCCGCCGATGCTGGCAATGCCGTAGGCGGTGATGGCATATTTCATCATGCGCGGTTGGCCGGTGTAATTGCCGCCATTGTAGTCGGGATCGTTGCGGATAGTGTCGAGCATGATCCGCCGCATCATCCAGTTGCGCGATGCCATCTCGGTCGGCTGCGAGGCCATCGGGATCAGCGCGTCCATCGCCTTCGGATATTTCTCGCCCCACAGCCAGGTGTGCATGCCGCCCATCGAATTGCCGATCACGAGCCGCAAATGCTTGACCCCGAGGCCTTCCGTCACCAGGCGATATTGCGCCTCGACCATGTCCTCGTAATTGTATTTCGGAAAGCTCGTCTTCATGCCGTCGGAGGGCTTCGACGATTTGCCGTGGCCGACATTGTCGGGAATGATGATGTAATATTTGGTGGCGTCGAGCGGCTGCCCAGGGCCGAACAGCTCGCCGGCAAAGGAAGGCGTCAACATGCTCGCGCCCGACCCGCCTGTGCCGTGCAGCACCAGCACGGGCTGGCCCGAGGGTTCGCCGACCGTGGTGTAGTGCAGCTTCAGTTCCGGCATGGTCTCGCCGGTGTGGAACTTGAAATCCCGGGCGATCCAGTCGCCCTGCTTCGGGGGCGGATAGTCGGCTGCCCATCCTGACGTCGAGATCGATAGCAGGATGGTCGACAGCGCGACGCAAGAAGCTCTCATGTTCCTCTCCCCGTGCGGCTCGTGTCCGGCGGCCGCTTTGCGGCGGAACCTAGCACAAATGCGGGAACGATGTAGGATTTCCCCTCCGCCAACCGTCCTCGAGGAAATATCCGGAGAAAGTGCATGTGCCGCAATATCAAGACGCTGTTCAACTTCGAGCCCCCGGCGACCGAGGATGAGATCCACGCCAGCGCGCTGCAATTCGTGCGAAAGCTGTCGGGTTTCAACAGGCCGTCTCAGGCCAACGAGGCGGCGTTCGAGCGTGCGGTGGCCGAGGTCTCCGAGGCCGCGCGAAAACTCCTGACTTCACTGCATACCCATGCGCCGGCGCGCGACCGCGAGGTTGAGGCGGAAAAGGCCAAAGAGCGCTCGCGGCTGCGCTTCGGTACGTGAGCTCAGGCAGCGTGGTCCGTGATCTGCCTCACGGTATCTGCTGCCTCGGCTTGCGAAGGTGGCGGCCGGGGTTTTGATCGCCCGGAGCACGACATGAGCCGCCCCCTTCTTCCCTTGAAAGCAGGTGCCATCGTCTTCACGCTGCTGTGGACCGCGTGGATGATGTGGTGGAGCGGCTCGTTCTCCAGCGCGAATGTGGTCATCCTCGCCCTGTGCGGCGCGGCGGTCGGCTATCTCTGGTATCGCGCCATGCGCTGGCAGTTCGAGCGCATGGGCATGCTGCCGCGGCGCGAGGATCAGCCCAAATAGACTGGGGCTAACTCTTCTGGCCCTGCTTCTTCTTCTTCTTTTTCTTCTTGTGATCGTCGCCGTCGTCGCCCTCGTCGTCGACGATTGCCTCGTCGGTCTCCTGGACGGCGGCTTCGAGCGCTTCGCGCTCAGCGGCTTCGCGCTCGCGTTGGCGGCGGCGCTCGTCCCAGGCGTCGAAGAGCTGGTCGAGCCACGGCAGCACCTGCTCGATCGAGGGCAATTGGCCGGGCGGACCCGGCTCGCCGCGCGGGCCTTGCGGCCCCGCCGGCCCCTGCGGTCCGACAGGTCCCAGCGCGCCGGCTGGCCCACGCGGACCGGCTTCGCCCTGCTTTCCTTGCGGTCCGGCCTTTCCGACCGGGCCCGGCTTGCCCTGCGGCCCGGGCTTGCCGCGCGCGCCGTCGGGGCCGCGCCGGCCCGGATGACCTTGTGGCCCCGGTCGTCCCGGCTCGCCTTGCCGCCCACGAGGACCCTGAGGCCCCGGCCGTCGTCCCTGGTCGTCTGCCACGCCATTGCTCCCTTCACCCGAAGCAAGCTACTTAGCGGCGTTTGACGACAGCAGCAATTCTGCCCGCGCATCGTGCCCGGCTTGATCAACATCAATCCAACGGAGCAACCAGCCGTGTCATCGATCGCGCGCGGCTGCGCAGCGCGTCGTCGCGGGTGGACTAAAGTCGCGCGCTAGTCCTGATGGGCAGGCACGTCGATGCCAGAGGCGGCATAGAGCTTGATCTTGTTGCGCAGCGTGCGCACCGAAAGGCCGAGCACGCGCGAGGCCCGCGTGCGGTTGCCGTCGCAGCGCGCCAGCGTCTGCAGCACGAGCTCACGCTCGACCTCGTCGACGGTGGCGCCGATCAGAAGCGGAACGATCTGGTTCGGGGCAAAGAATTGTGCGTCCGGCTCGGACGCGGCGACATGAACAGTGGTCATCAACACACCTCCCGATCAACGCCCGCTTCCATCGTCGGAAGCGGATCGAGAACCAACGACCCCCAAGCCGTGAATCTACGGTGGTCTGGTTTGGTTAATGAAGGGTTAATCGGGGGTGGCCGCGCCGAATTGATCTTGAGAATGCCCAGATGCGGCCGCGATTGACGAGCCTCTCACACCGTTCGGTAGCCGCCGTCCACCATCACGATGCTGCCGGTGACAAAGGCCGACAGATCGGAGGCGAGGAACACCGCAGGCCCCACGATGTCCTCGGGCTTGCCGGTGCGCGCCAGCGGGGTGTGATCGACGAAGGCCTGCACCAGCGCCGGATTTGTCGCACGCACATGGACGTTGATGTTGGTCTCGATGAAGCCGGGCCCGATCGCGTTGACGCGCACGCCGTCCTTGCCGAGCTCGACCGCGAGCGCCTTGGTGAAGCCGAGCACGCCGTGCTTCGAGGTGGTGTAGGCCGCCGAGCTCGGCGTGCGCAGATGCACGAAGGACTGGATCGAGCCGATATTGACGATGCGGCCTTTGCTCGCGCGCAAGGGCGCGAGGAATGCCTGCGTCATGTTGAAGACGCCGTTGAGGTTGAGCGAGATGATGTCGTTCCAGTCCTTCGCCACCGTCTCGGTCTCCGCGGTGAAGGCGTTGCGGCGGGTGATGCCGGCATTGTTGACGAGGATCGAGACCTGCCCGACCCTGTCCGCGACTTGCTTCGCCAGCGCAAAGCAATCCTCGCGCCTGGTCACGTCGAGCGCAAAGCTCTCGGCCTTGCCGCCCGATGTTCGGATCTCCTGCGCCGCCTCCGCCACCGTCTCGGCGTTGACGTCGAGCAGCACGATTTGCGCGCCCTCCCGCGCATAGCCGGCGGCGATCGCCCGGCCGATTCCGGAACCGGCGCCGGTGACGACGGCAATGTGGTTCGCGAGCAACGCCATGGCATATTCCTCCCGTTTTCGTTTCGAAAAGCTAACTCGAAATTAAGGGGTCGGAAACGGCGGCCTTGGCATACTGATCTTGATTGCTAAACGTTGCGCGCATGATGGAACGGCTCGACTCCTGGAAACTCGCTCTGGAACGCCTGCGGTCGGCGCAATCGCCGGATTGGGCCGAGGCCGGCCGGCTGGTGGCCGAGATCGCGCGGATGAGCGGCGACGTCACGCTGCGCCAGGCCGCCGAGCAGGCGCTGCCGGTGCTGCGCCAGGCCGTCGACAATGACGATCACAGCGTGACGCTGGCGGCCCAGCGTCGTCTCGGTGTGGTGCTCGAGGTCGTGCACGATCTGACCGCACCGCGCTTCGGCCGCCGCAACGCCGCGCCGAAGAAGCTCTCCAGCGAGGATCGCGCCCGCAAGGTGCTCGGCCTGCCGCTCGCGGTGCAGCTCACCTGCGAGGACATCAACCAGGCCTATCGCCGCGCCGCCAAGGGCCTGCATCCCGACCAGGGCGGCAGCGCCGAAGCCTTCATCGACCTCGCCGCCGCGCGCGACATCCTGATCCATCCCGGCGCGCACAAGGACGCGTAAGGGCGCCACGGCTCGCGTTCACGCGGGCACAAAAACAACCGGGCAAGGACGTTGGCGTCCTTGCCCGGCTCTTCGTCCGCCGATCGAAACTTTACCAGGTGCAGCTACCGCTCTTGAGCGCGGCGTCCTTCGCCGCGAGGGCGTCGAGGAAGGTCGGCATGCTCGCGCTGGCGCGGTGGTAGCCGGCCGGCCACGGCGTGGTCGGGATGCTCTCGTCCCAGATCTGGCAGAAGCCGGTGTCCTGCCAACGGATCAGATGATAGCTGGCTTCGGCCGGGCTCGCGGCGACGAACGCAGTGACGGCAAGACCGGCGGCAGCGCACAGCATGGAAATACGACGCATGATCAGCTCCTCAAATGAATGATGTGATGCGCCTCCCGACAATGACGGGGAGGGGTGGTGCGGGACGCGCTTGGCATGCGCCCCGGACAAGATGTGAGTAGTTCCACCGGCCGCCGAGGTTCAAACAATGTGCGCTGGACCTGCGCGATTTCGGCCGGGGGAAACGCTTCAGGCCAGCGCAAAGAAAAAGGGCGGATCGCCCGCGCGACCCGCCCTTCGAATGCGATCTCTTGCCGTAGAGCTCAGAGCGTGCACTTCCGCTCGGTGCGCATCTTGATCTGCAGATCCGAGGCCAGCTGGAAGGTCGGGAGCGGCTTGCTGACGACCTTGTAGGTCGAGACCCCGAACTGGAACGGCTTGTACTGCAGGTCCTCGTTCCAGACCTGGCAGATGCCGGTGTTGTCCCAGCGGATCACGTAATAGCCGACCTTCGCTGAGGCCGGCACGGCGAACACGGAAGAGGCGATGCCGGCAACGGCACAAAGCGCGAGAAGGCGACGCATGAAGTATCTCCTTGTGGGACATGGGACCGAAAAAATTCGTGCGGTAAAAGCAGGCCCTTTGCAAGCCGGCGAGCCGCCATTCACGGACATGTCAGCCGTGCCTCGAGCATTTGGTTTGGCAGCGTGCCCGATGGGCCACACGCAGCTCAATCCGCTCCTACTTGGCCAATGAGGCGACCGCCTCGATCTCGATCAGCATCTTCGGATCGGGCAGCGCCTGCACCACGCAAGTGGTGCGCGCCGGGTACGGCGGCGGGCCGAAGGCGCCGGCATAGAGCGCGTTCATCGCGGCAACGTCCGAGGCGCGGGTCAGGAGCACGTTGACCTTGACGAGATCGTGCATGCCGGCGCCGGCCTCGCCCAGCACGCGCTTGATGTTGACGACGACATTGGCGAACTGCGCCTCGAAGCCATCGGGCAGCGCGCCTGATACATCGAAGCCGGGAATGCCGGAGACGAACAGGAGATCGCCAACGCGCGTCGCAAAGGACAGCGGCGGCGCCTTGACGTGCGGCGGGGGCGCGAAATGCTGGATCGACATGGGATCACCTCGGGACGGGGGCGGACGCATGAGCGTAGCGGCAAGACGTGGGCTGCTCAAAACAAAAATGCGAAAACAACCCCATGCACAGTAGGGATGGTGCGGAGAACGTTGGGTTTTTACGAAATTCGGGATTGCGGAAGTATCCGCTTGCTCCGTCGGGCAAAACAGGGGCAGTATGGGATGATGGCGATGGTGGTCTTCGCCTCTCCCCGAGCGGCCCGCCCGTGGTGAGAGGACGGGCCATTGACCCGTCATTGCGAGGAGCTCTTGCGACGAAGCAATCCAGACTGCCTCCGCAGAACGATTCTGGATTGCTTCCGCCTTCGCCAAGGCTTCGGCGGACAAGTCGCTACGCTCGCAATGACGGGGCATGAGGACCTTCCGCGAGTCTCGCTGCCGCTGCACTTGCAAAAACGCCGTCCCATCATGTTGCCGCCCCGATCGATCAGGTACATTCGCTCCGTCTGATTCGAATCCTCCCTAAAAAAAGCCCCGGAGACCCCCATGAAGCTCGCATCCACCTTCCGCGCCGCGTGCGTCGCCATCGTCGCCCTGGCCGGCCTCTCGACGACCGCGCGCGCCGACAGCGGCTTCGTGACGCTGACGATCTACAAGGCCGGCTGGATCATCGGCGGCTCCGGCGGCTCCGGCGTGCTGAACTTCCGCGGCCGCTCTTACGGGCTCTCCACCGGCGGCATCGACTATGGCCTGGTGTTCGGGGGATCCAAGACAGTGCTGCGCGGCCGCGTCAGCAACATCAACCGGCCCTCGGACGTTGCCGGCGTCTACGGCGCCGCCGGCGCGGGCCTTGCCGTCGGCGCCGGCGCCCGCGCCATCGTGCTGACCAACCAAAAAGGCGCGGTGCTGGAGCTGACCGGCACGCAGGTCGGCCTGATGGCGAATGCAGATCTCAGCGGGCTTGCGATCACGATGCGGTAAAGCGAGGTGCCGTAGGGTGGGTTAGCCCTGCGGATGCGCGAAGCGCATCTGCGGGGCGTAACCCACCTCTTCGGCGTCTCCGGAGACGACAGTGGTGGGTTACGCTTCGGACAGCGCTTCGCGCCGCCCGAAGCTAACCCACCCTACGATTTTTCGACCATCGCATACACCCGCTCGCAATGCGCGACGAGGTTTACGTGCGCATCGACGAAGGCCTTCAGCGGCGTCGGGATCGGAAAGAAATAGATGTTGGCGATGAAGCCGTAGATGCCGGCATCAACGCTCGTCGGCGCCGCGCCGTGCACGAAGCCTTGCGCCGGCACGATCTCCGCCAGCACCTGCAAGTCCGCGAGCCCCCGCGCATAGGCCTGCTCGGGCGTGTAGCGGCCGATGCCCTGGAAGTGATAGCGCTGCGCGTTGTAGGCCTTGGCCTTCTCGAAGCCATCGGCGTCGATCTGCGGATGCTGCGCGATGAAGGCGTCGCGGAACGCCGGATAGAAGCGCTCATCCTTCCAGCGCGAATAGGACATCACCCAGTAGAGATCGTCCAGCATGCGCGTCACGAAATGGTTGGTGCGGCGCTGCTCCGGCGACAAGCCGGCATCGATCGTCAGGCGATATTTCGCGATCGCATGCGCGATGATGGTCTCGCTGTCGCCGATGATCCCGCCGTCGTCGACGACGTAAGGCAGCTGCCCGCGCGGCGCGGCGGAGGCATCGAAGACGTGCTCATGCACGAACGGCACGCCCGCGAGCCTGAGGAAGGCGTAGACCTTGAGGCCGTAGCCGTTGTTGTCGACGACGCCGAACAGTTGCGGATAGGAGTAGAGGGTCAGCATGGCGGGCTCCTCCGGGGCGGTGGAGGCTAGAATGCAGGAGGGTCGCGGCCGGCGCAACGGTTGGGCCTGGCACAGCTCTCGTAGGGTGGGTTAGCCGCTCACGAGCGCAGTCGTTCAACGCGCGAAGGTGCAAGGCGTAACCCACCACCTTCGTATCCGCCGAAACAGAAGCGGTGGGTTACGCCGCACGGCCCGCGCTTCGCGCAGCCGCGCGTCTAACCCACCCTACGAATTACGAACGCGACGCCGCGTTGAACACCGCCAGTTGCGCGTCGAACGCCCGCCGGAACGCCGGGCGCGCCTCGCCGCGCGCGACATAGGCGGCAATGTCGGGGTATTCGTCGAGCAGGCCTGACGAGTTCAATCGCCGCAGCACCGTCACCATCATGAGATCGCCGGCGCTGAAGGCGCCGTCGAGCCAGTCGGCCTTGCCGAGGCGGCGGGACAATTCGCCGAGCCTGATGCGCACGTGCTCCTGCAAGCCCGGCAGGCGCTCGGCGTACCAGCTGCGGTCGCGTTCGAACATCATGGCCATGCTGAGCTCGACGATCGGCGGCTCCACCGTGCTCAGCGCAGCGAACATCCATGCGATGGCGCGGGCGCGCGCATTCGCATCCTTCGGCAGCAAGCCGTCATGGCGTTCGGCGATGTGGAGCACGATCGCGCCGGACTCGAACAGGGCGAGGTCGCCGTCCTCATAGGTCGGGATCTGGCCGAACGGATGCAGCGCGCGATGCGCCGGCTCTTTCATCGCGGCGAACGAGACGAGGCGAACGTCGTAGGGCTGGCCGACCTCCTCGAATGCCCAGCGCACCCGCATGTCGCGCGCGTGCCCGCGGCCACGGTCGGGCGAGTTTTCGAAGGCGGTGATGGTGGGCATGGGGGGCTCCGGGTGTTGCGTGCTGTGTTCAGAGGACGAACCGGCGGTCGGGATTCCGACAATTAGGCCTGTGGTTATGGGTCCCGGCGCCCGTGCGCAATTGCGCACTAGGCCGGGACGACACCTGCGGGGGCGGAAAAAAGTGGGGCTCCCCTGTCGGAATGCCGCCCGCTCGCTCGTCCTTGGGACAGCGGCGCCCTGCCGAGCGTCCAGCTCCAGCCGAAAGGATACAAGTTCATGACCTCGATCACGCCGTTTCTCTGGTTCGACAACAACGTCCCCGAGGCCGTCGCGTTCTACAAATCGGTGTTTCCCAACGCCAGGGTCGAGACCGTCAGCGACTTCATGGCGGTGTTCGAGCTGGAGGGCCAGCGCTTCCACGCGCTCAATGGCGGGCCGCAATACCGCTTCAACGAGGCGGTGTCGTTCTTCATCAGCGTCGAGACGCAAGGCGAGGTCGATTATTTCTGGAGCCGTCTCACCGCCGACGGCGGTGAGGAATCGAGGTGCGGCTGGCTCAAGGACAAATTCGGCCTGTCCTGGCAGGTCATCCCGACGGCGCTCGGCCGCTATCTCGGCGACCCCGACCGCACCAAAGCCAACCGCGTGATGCAGGCAATGATGGGGATGCGGAAGCTCGTGATCGCGGATCTGGACAAGGCGTATGCGGGGTGAGGGGGACGGTACCGTAGGGTGGGCAAAGGCGCTCTTCGCGCCGTGCCCACGCAACGCCGGGACTCGCGAAGAATTCGTGGGCACGGCGCTGCCGCGCCTTTGCCCACCCTACGAAGCTGGATCCTCGTGGCGAGGAGGCGCGAAGCACCGTTTCGAACCATGAAGGCCCTCATCTCGCCCGCGGCGATCCTTCGAGACGACCGCTGCGCGGTCTCCTCAGGATGAGGTCTGTGGGTGTGGCGCGCTCTCGTAGGGTGGGTTAGCCGAAGGCGTAACCCACCACGTCTGCATCGGCGGCGACAGAAGAGGTGGGTTACGCTGCGCCAACCCAGCCTACGCAGCAATCCACCTAGCCAACTCCCGCCACGGCTCGATCGTCCAATGCCCCGACGCCGCCCCCGACGGCGACGGCAATACAAATATCTCCGGCAAACTCTCATCCCGCACCTGCCGCCCCAGCGCAATCGCAGCTGACGGCCTGCCGTAAAACAAGCTCGCCGCCTTCTTGCTCGTGAACGCAATCGTCCGCGGCCGGTACTTGTCCATCTTCGCCCTGAAGCCCGGCACGTCGATCGTCTCCGCCGCGATCTGGTGATCCATCCCCGCGCCCGTCTTGCAGAGATCGGTGAAGCCGATCCCGAGCTCGATCAGCGACGCAAAATCGCTTGGCTGATAGCGCCGCGGCGTGATCCCGGCTTCATGCAGCGCGCGCCAGAAGCGATTGCCGGGATGGGCGTAATAGTGCCCGAGCTCAGCCGAGCGCGTCGAGGCGGCGGTGCCGACGAAGACGAGGCGAAGATTGGGACGGAGCTGATCGAGGAGGCGGTGGGGAAGAGCGCCGGACAAATCAGTTCTACTCATCCTGGGTCTGCGCTGGTGCGGCGCACCTCAAGGTAGCTAGCCAACCGGCCATTCACCTTCATAACCTGCTTCGCGCATGATCGGTGCAACGCGTTCGGTCCAGACATACCCGGCTTCGGTTCTTTCTGCGTAGCCGAGTGGAACCAACGCATCGAGCACCGATGCCAATCGTCCGTCTTTCCCGAACGCAAGATCCCGGCGCGTCGAAAATCCCCAGTATTGCGTGCCATAATCGCCAAACAAATAGATCAGCGTATACAGCACCTCCTCGAAAGTGGGGCCGATATGGTAATTGGCAATCGCAGTGCGGAAAACATCTTCTAATTCGCAATCGATAACAAAATTGGCCGCGCCTCCGTTCTTCTCATCGAGAGCCCTAAATACCTTCAGCTTCCAGAGGCAGTTGGCCACACTTTCAAATGTCGAATCCGACAAGTGGTGATAGACGGGCTCGGTAATACCCGGAAATTTGAAGTCCCAACCCTTAGCCCAACCATCCGCATGACGCGCAAGCGCTAGCGCCATTTGGCCATAGGCGTTGAGCTCAGCTTCATTCATCGCGTGGTCCGAACTAAGCTGCCCGGGATTTGCAAGAGTTGAAGACATGGCGCTCCCGTCATACGGGACCGCCATGTCTTGTTGAAAGGGTCTCGGTGCCTCACAACACCCGATTGCTCTCCTTCACCTTTTCCGCATCCAGATACAAGCTCTCGCCCATCTCCTTGAACTTCGCGCTCATCTTGGCCATGCCGTCTTCGGCCGTGCCCTGCATCGACATCCCCACCGAGTTCGGATCGTTCAGCGTCGCCGCATAGTCCCGCACGTCCTGCGTGATCTTCATCGAGCAGAATTTCGGGCCGCACATCGAGCAGAAATGGGCGACCTTGTGGGCTTCCTTCGGCAGGGTCTCGTCGTGGAAGTTCTTCGCGGTATCCGGATCGAGGCCGAGGTTGAACTGGTCGGTCCAGCGGAATTCGAACCGGGCGCGGGAGAGGGCGTCGTCGCGCAGTTGCGCGGCGGGGTGGCCCTTGGCGAGGTCGGCGGCGTGGGCGGCGATCTTGTAGGTGATGACGCCGGTCTTGACGTCGTTGCGGTCGGGCAGGCCGAGATGCTCCTTCGGCGTGACGTAGCAGAGCATGGCGCAGCCGAACCAGCCGATCATGGCGGCACCGATGCCCGACGTGATGTGGTCGTAGCCCGGCGCGATGTCGGTGGTCAGCGGTCCAAGCGTGTAGAACGGCGCTTCGCCGCACTCCTTGAGCTGCTTGTCCATGTTGATCTTGATCTTGTGCATCGGCACGTGGCCGGGGCCTTCGATCATGACCTGGCAGCCCTTGTCCCACGCGATCTTCGTCAGTTCGCCGAGCGTCTCCAACTCGGCAAATTGTGCGCGGTCATTCGCGTCCGCGATCGAGCCGGGACGCAGGCCGTCGCCGAGCGAGAACGAGACGTCATACTTGCGCATGAGGTCGCAGATCTCGTCGAAATGCGTGTAGAGGAAGCTCTCCTTGTGATGCGCCAGGCACCACTTCGCCATGATCGAGCCGCCGCGGGAGACGATGCCGGTGACGCGGCTGGCGGTGAGGTGGATGTATTGCAGGCGCACGCCGGCGTGGATGGTGAAATAGTCGACGCCCTGCTCGCACTGCTCGATGAGCGTGTCCTTGTAGAGCTCCCAGGTCAGCTTGACGGGATCGCCGTTGCACTTCTCCAGCGCCTGATAAATGGGAACGGTGCCGATCGGCACTGGCGAGTTGCGCAGGATCCACTCGCGCGTGGTGTGGATGTTGCGCCCCGTGGAGAGGTCCATCACGGTGTCGGCGCCCCAGCGGATCGCCCACACCATCTTCTCGACCTCCTCCTCGACCGACGACGTCACGGCGGAGTTGCCGATATTGGCGTTGATCTTGGTGAGGAAGTTGCGGCCGATGATCATCGGCTCGAGCTCTGAGTGGTTGATGTTGGAGGGGATGATGGCGCGGCCGCGCGCGATCTCGTCGCGCACGAACTCCGGCGTGATGAAGGCCGGCACCGATGCGCCGAAGCTCTCGCCGTCGGCGAGGGCCGTTTCCGCGCGCTCGAGCTGTGCCTTCCGGCCAAGGTTTTCGCGGGCGGCGACGTAGATCATCTCCTTGGTGATGATGCCGGCACGGGCGAATTCGAGCTGCGTGATCTTGTGTCCGTCGAGGCCGCGCAGCGGCTTGTGATAGGCCGAGAAGGCGCGCGCGGCCTTGTCGGTGGAGACGCTGCCATTGTCCTCCGGCTTGATCTGCCGGCCCTCATATTCCTCGACGCCGCCGCGCTCCAGCACCCATTGCTTGCGATTGCGGGCTAGGCCCGCGTTGACGTCGATGGTGACGCTGGGGTCGGTGTAGGGGCCCGAGGTGTCGTAGACCGGCAGGTTCGGCTCGCCCGCGCCTTCGGACAGGATGATCTCGCGCAAGGGCACGCGGATATCAGGCGCGGCGTCGGGGGTCGCGAAGATCTTGCGCGAGGAGGGCAGGGGGCCGGTGGTGACGGCGGGGACGGTTTTGTCGGGGTTGGAGCGGATGTTCATGGGATCCTCCGGTTAATTCTGGTGTGCGTGCGTTGGAGCGACGGCGGTGAATTCTTGCTCCGTCATTGCGAGCGCAGCGAAGCAATCCAGAAATGCGTCCGCGGAGACGGTCTGGATTGCTTCGTCGCAAGGGCTCCTCGCAATGACGCGTGGTGAGGGCGGGACCTGCATCATGCCGCCTCCTTCGAACCGTCGAGCCATTGCCGCACGCGGGCGTCGGGGTCGGGGTTCTGGGTGACGTCAGACACGACCGCGATTGAGTCCGCGCCCGCCGCAAAAATCTCCGCGGAGTGCTCGAACTTGATGCCGCCGATGGCGACCAGCGGGATGGTGCCGATGCGCTGCTTCCATTCGGTGATCTTCGGAATGCCCTGCGGCTCGAAGCGCATGGATTTGAGCGTGGTGAAGAAGATCGGGCCGAGCGCGACGTAGTCCGGCTTGGCTTTGAGCGCGGTTTCAAGCTCGGAATCGTCATGGGTGGAGATGCCGAGGGAGAGGCCGGCCTCGCGGATCGCGTTGAGGTCGGCTTCCGCCAGATCCTCCTGGCCGAGATGCAGATATTTTGCACCCGCAACGATCGCGGCGCGCCAATAATCGTTCACCACCAGCTTGGCCTGCGTGTCCTTCGTGATGGCGAGCGCGTCGCTGACGATCTGCAGCGCGTCGGCGTCGTTCAGCTCTTTGGCGCGCAGCTGGATGGTGCCGACGCCGAGCTTGGTCAGGCGTTCGACCCAAGCCAAGCTGTCGACGACGGGATAGAAGCGATCAGGATACGGCATGCCAGAACGGGGTCCCAACGACAGGGGTGGAGGGCGAGGCGAAGTCGCGGGCGTTCATCAGCCCGGCCTCGTAAGCGGTGCGGCCGGCCTCACAGCCGAGGCGGAAGGCGTTCGCCATCGCGACGGGATCGGCGGCTTTGGCGATGGCGGTGTTGAGCAGCACGGCGTCATAGCCGAGCTCCAGCGCCTGCGCGGCGTGGGAGGGCGCGCCGAGGCCCGCGTCGACCACCAGCGTGATGTCGGGCAGCCGCTCGCGCAGCAGCTTCAGCGCATCGCGGTTGGTGATGCCTTTCGCGCTGCCGATCGGCGCGGCCCACGGCATCACCACCTTGCAGCCGGCATCGACGAGGCGGCTCGCGACCGAGAGATCCTCCGTGCAATAGGGGAACACCTCAAAGCCGTCCTTGATCAGGATGCCGGCGGCTTCGACCAGGCCGACGACGTCGGGCTGCAGCGTGTCGTTGTCGGCGATGACCTCGAGCTTGATCCAGGAGGTAGCGAACAATTCGCGCGCGAGCTTTGCCGTCGTCACGGCCTCGCGCACGGTGCGGCAGCCCGCGGTGTTCGGCAGCACGGTGACGTCGAGCTCGCGGATCAGCTTCCAGAACGCGTCCCCGGTCTTGCCGCCGGCGGATTCGCGCCGCAGCGACACCGTGACGATGTTTGACCCGGAGGCGCGGATCGCGCCTTGCATGATCGCAGGCGAGGGATAGAGCGCGCTGCCGATCAGGAGGCGGGAGGCGAAGGTTTTGCCGTAGAAGGTCACCATGTCGGTGTTTCCTCGATTGACGCTCTCTCCGCCGTCATTGCGAGCGAAGCGAAGCAATCCAGAAATTCATCCGCGGAGACACTCTGGATTGCTTCGTCGCTGCGCTCCTCGCAATGACGGGAAGAACCCTGAACGGGCGACAGATAGAAGGCGCGCGCAATCATCACCTCACCCTCCCTGCCGCGGCGTGATGATCTCGATCTCGTCGCCGGCCTTCAGGCGCGTCTCGGCCCAGCGGCTTTTCGGCACGACGTCGTAATTGAGCGCGATGGCGAAATGGCTGCCTTCGTAGTCGAGCTCGGCGAGCAGCGCGTCGACGCTGGCCGCGCTGACCTCGCGCTGTTCGCCGTTTATGATCACAAGCATTGGACGATCACGCGCATTGCATCACCTCGTTGTCGATCTGGCCGCGCTCGACATAGGCGAGCGTCAGCTCGGCGAGCGCGGGGGCGATCAGGAAGCCGTGGCGATAGAGGCCGTTGACGCTGATCCTGCGATCGCGAATGCCGATGCGCGGCAAATTGTCGGGAAAAGCGGGCCGAAGCCCCGAGCCGAATTCGAGGATGCGGGCTTCGCCGAACGCCGGATGCACCGTATAGGCCGCGCCCAAAAGCTCCAACGCGGAGCGGACGCTGACGCCGGTGTCTTCCGCCTCGATCGAGGTCGCGCCCAGCATGAACAGGCCGTTCTCGCGCGGGATCACGTAGAGCGGCCAGCGCGGATGGATCAGCCGCACCGGGCGCGCCAGCTGCACTTCGTCCGTCTCGATCAGGATCATCTCGCCCTTGACGCCGCGAAGCTCCGGCTCCTCGTCGCGCGCGGCAAGGCCGCGGCAGTCGATCACGATGCCGTCCAGCTCGGCAGCGCTGACGTCGCTGCAGAACTTGATGGTGCCGCCGGCGGCAACGATGCGCGCGTGCAGCCTGGGCAGTACGCGGCGCGGCTCGACATGGCCTTCATTCGGAAAGAACAGCGCGTCGCGGAAACGGCCCTCCAGCGACGGCTCGAGCGCGGCAAGGCCGGCGGCATCGAGCCGCTGGTGGCCTTCGGTCATGCGCGCAAACCGCTCGAAATCGTTACGCTCGCGCGGGTGGGCAACGACCAGCGAGCCGTTGAACGGCGTGTCCGGCAGCTCGCGCCGCCAGAGATCGAGCGAGCGCAAGCCGAGGCGGCTGATGATGGGTTCGGCGACCTCGGCCTCGCAATAGGGGGCGAGCATGCCGCCGGCCCAATGGCTGGTGGCATCCGTCATCGCCTCGTCACCGCGCTCGTGCAGGGTGACGGCGTGGCCGGCCTGGGCGAACAGCAGCGCCTGCCAGGCGCCTGCGATGCCTGCGCCGATGATGGATACCGGTGAGTCCGGTCGCTTGGTGGTCTGCAACATCCCTGTCCCTTCGCCGGCATGACCCGGATCAGGTTCAAAGGGTCACCGCGGTCCTGGGCCGTATTGCCCATTTAGCGGTATCTCAGCTCCTCCTCGGAGCACCCCTCGGAACGGTGCCAATGTATGCCAGCGGGGCGGGGTGGTCAACGCGTGTTGGCTCGGAACCCGACCGTGCCCCGGACGCAGCGCATCTCGCAGTGGTGCGCTGCTGAGCCGGGGCCCATTTTGCGGAGGGTGCTGGGTCCCGGCTCTGCGCAGCAGCGTTACCGGACGATGCTTCGCATCGCCTAGGCTGCAGCGCGTCCGGGACACGAGAGCTTACTTGAGCGCCTGCGCCCGCGCGTTGCGGACACGCTGGGCGAGCTTTCTGTGCGTTGGCGCGGCGAACATCGGCTGCGGATTGCCGTTCGGCTCGAGCCAGGGCTGACCCATAGTGCCCTGGCCCATGGTCTCGCCCGCATTGGCGACCTGCACGGCCTCCTGCCGCTGGCGCTTTGCAGCGTAGTAATAGCCGCCCGCGAAATAACGCACGGCTCGCGCGTGATCGCCGTTGGCGGCGCGGTAGGCGCCGGCGAGGTACTTCACGGCATAGGTGAGGTTGGTGTTGGGATCGCGCAGGCCCGCGGCATCGCCGGTGTAGCCGACCCCGCGCGCGGTCGCGAGCTTGATCTGCATCAGCCCGATGGTGCCGCCGCGGCCGACGAGGTGCGGCTGATAGCGGCTTTCGCGCATGATGACGCGATGCACCAGCGCCTCCGGCACGCCGTTGGCGCGGGCATGGGCGGCAACCATCTCGGCATATTCGGCTTCGCCGGCGAAAGCTGCCTGCGGCAACGTCAATCCGGCCGCGAGCAGCGCGACAACACGTAAGATTTTCATCGAAATATTCCTCGGCAGAACGGACCCGCACCCCAGCGCGTTAGGCCGTGGGAACACGGCGATGATGTGGCGAAATGTCACCAGCTGCGATTTTCGCCGGCTCGTCGCGTTTACGACTTAAACCTGGGTTAAGCTCCGAGTTGGTGGAGCGCCTTACGCGACAGCGGGTCTGTCCATTCGCGCATTCGCCCAACAATCGTCACTCAAGACCAGCACTCGGGAGAACGTCCATGACCCCTGTAGACATCGACGACATCCCCAAGCAGAACCCTTGTGCACAATGTGGCACACCGATCCCGTTCCCTGACTGGATCGAGCCAGGCGAAGGCCGCGTCTCCTATCTCTGGACCTGCCGCGCCTGCAATTATCGCTTCGAGGCGGTGGCGATCTTCCCGCACGAGGCCATCGAGCACCCGCCGCTCGCGGCTTGATCACGCGGCAAGGCGCGGCGCCTGCGAGACCGGCAATTGCATCCGTACGATCAGGCCATGCGGCTTGCGGTCGTGCAGCGACAGCTCGCCGCCATGGGCGAGTGCGATCGCGCGCGCGATCGACAGGCCGAGCCCGAAGCCGGTGGACTCGTCCATGGTGCGCGCCTCGTCGCCGCGCACGAACGGCTCCAGCATCTCCTGCTTGCGCGCATCGTCGGCAGGAACAGTGCATCGCAAAATGTTCCGGAGTCACGCAGGAACAGTAGGAACAGTTCGCGCATTGCGCGACGAAATTGCGGCGCGCACGGAACTGCGCGTGATCAGAGCTGTTTTCTCCGCACAAGGTTTTCGCAAGGAGAGGACAACATGATGAAATCGATCGTCACCGGCCTCGCCGGTACCGCCCTGCTCGCGACCGTCGCGTTCGCGCAAACGCCGCCCGCCACCACCGACAAGGCGGCCCCTGCGGCCACCGCAACGACCACGACGGCTTCCGGCCAGTGGCGCACCTCGAAGATGGACGGCCTGAAGGTCTACAACGAGGCCAACGAGAACATCGGCACGATCAACGACCTGCTGATGGACAAGAACGGTGACATCAAGATCGCCGTGATCGGCGTCGGCGGCTTCCTCGGCATGGGCGAGCATCTGGTGGCCGTGCCCTACGAGAAGCTGAAGTTCGTCAACGAGCCCGTCGCCTATACCGGCACCGGCGCGAACACCGGCGCCAAGCCCGCCGGGACGACGACCGGCGCTGCGACCGGCACCGACAGGCCCGCGGCGCCCGCGGCGACGTCGTCCGCGTCGAAATGGTATCCGGACCACGCCGTGTTCAATGCCAGCAAGGACGAGCTGAAGAACATGCCGCAGTTCAAGTACGCGGAGTAATGCGGTTCGCGTAACGGCCTGAACGAAGCGCGCCTGGTTTTCACCGGGCGCGCTGTCGTGTCTTCGTCCGCCCGCGTCATTGCGAGGAGCTGTTGCGACGAAGCAATCCAGAGCTATCTCCGCGGATGCATTTCTGGATTGCTTCCGCCTTCGCCGAGGCTTCGGCGGACAAGTCGCTGCGCTCGCAATGACGGAAATTGTGCCGGCAATCAGCCCCCGCTGCCCTTGAGCCGTTCGTTGCGCCGGCGCAGGGCTTCCAGGGTGGCGAGGAGGATGACCGAGATTGTCGTCAAAATCACCGCCGCTGCGGTGATGGTGGGGCTGATGTTCTCGCGGATGCCGCTGAACATCTCGCGCGGCAGGGTGCGCTGCTCGGGACCTGCCATGAACAGCACGATCACCACCTCGTCGAAGCTGGTCGCGAACGCGAACAGCGCGCCTGAGGCCAGACCCGGCAGGATCAGCGGCAGGATCACGCGCCGGAACGCTTCGAGCGGCGAGGCGCCGAGCGAGGCGGCGGCGCGTGCCAGATTGGTGTCGAAGCTCTGCAGCGTCGCACCGACCGTGATCACCACGAAGGGTGTCGCCAGCGCGGTGTGGGCCAGGATCAGTCCGAGATAGCTGCCGGTAAGGCCAATCGGTGCGAAGAAGAAGTACAGGCCGACCGCGGTGATGACCCCGGGCACGACCACCGGCGACAGCACGAAGGCCAGCACGAGCGGCTTGAACCGGCTCTTCCACTGCGCCAGCCCCAGCGCGGCCAGCGTGCCGAGCACCATGGACAAAAGCGTCGATGCGACGCCGATGATCATGCTGTTCTTGAGCGAGTTCATCCAGCGCGGCGAATTGATGAAGTCGTCGTACCAGCGCAAGGAAAGGCCCGGCAGCGGATAGGTGAGGTACGAGCTAGAACTGAAGGACAGCGGCATGATCGCAAGGATCGGCGCGATCAGGAAGATGAACACCAGGGTGGAGACAACGATGGTTGCGGTCCACGCGATGCGCTGGCTGGGCGTGCGCAAGGAGGAATTGTCGCTCAATTCTTCATCCCTCCCGTGACCTGCTGGCCCTGCACCAGCTTGCCGTAGACGAGAGCGAGCAGAACGGTGGCCAGCAGCAGCACCGCGCCTAGCGCCGAAGCAAGGCCCCAATTGGCCGTCTCGGTGGTGTACAGGGCGATGAAGTAGCTGATCATCTGATCGGCGGCGCCGCCGACGAGGGCGGGCGTGATGTAGTAGCCGAGCGCCAGGATGAAGACGAGCAGGCTTCCCGCGCCGATGCCGGGCAGGGTCTGCGGCAAATAGATCCGCAGGAAGGCGGTGAGGGGCGGCGCTCCGAGCGAGGCGGCGGCACGCATGTAAGCAGGCGAGATCGCCTTCATGCTGCTGTACAGCGGCAGGATCATGAACGGCAGCAGAACGTGGGTCATGGCGACGCAGACGCCGAAGCGGTTGTAGATCAGGCGCAGCGGCGCGTCGATGACGCCGAGCCAGTGCAGGCTGTCGTTGACGACGCCCTTGCTCTGCAGCAGGACGATCCAGGCGCAGGTGCGAACCAGGAGTGACGTCCAGAACGGCAGCAGCACGAAGATCATCAACAGGTTCGACCGGCCCGGCGGCAGCGTCGCCAGGAGGTAAGCGACCGGGAAGCCGAGGATCAGGCAGATCGCCGTGACACCGAGGCTGATGAGAAAGGTGCGGACGAAAATATCGCGGTAGATGGCTTGATCCGGTGCTGCGGCGACGATTGCGCCGTCCGCGTTTCGCGTCAGGTCGAGCGCGGCGAGCAGGTAGAAGCCGGTGGTTGGGCCGCTCGCGTCCTTGATCGTGGTCCAGGTGGCGCGTTCGCGCCAGGCGGGGTTGATCTTGCCCAGCGTCTCCCTGGCCATGCCGGGCTCAGGCACCGCCTTCAGATTGCGTCCCGTGCTGGTCAGGATCGTGCGGAAGCCGTTGAGCGCGTAGTTGAGCCGCTTGGCCGCAATCGCGACGGTGCCGGCCTCACGCGCCGCCAGGATGTCGCTTGCCAGCGCCGCGTAGGCCTTTTCATCCGGCAGGTCCTTGCCGTCCCAGCTGGCGAGAGCAACTGTCGTTTGCGGCAGGACCTGACGCACCTCCCAGTCCTCGACCGAGCGCCACAACATGCCCGCGATGGGACCTGCAAAGGTGAAGAGCAGAAACAGCAGGAGCGGCAGGACCAGCGCCAACGCCTTGACCTGGCGTGTCCGCTCAGCGCGCCTCAATCGGCGTTTGAGCGGCACCTCGGCCTGCGCATTGGCGCCGGGCAGGGACGTGGTTGTCATGGCGTGAGCCTCGTTGACGAGAGGCCTGAGCAAGCGCCTCGTCCTTCGAGACGACCGCTTCGCGGTCTCCTCAGGATGAGGCTCATCGACATGGGTGCCTGCAAAGTCGCCGCCACAAATCCCGCCCTCATCCTGAGGGCCCGCCGCAGGCGGGCGTCTCGAAGGATGCGCCGCGGGCGAGCTCTTCGCGACATTCTTCCCTCCGCCTGTGCCGCACGCCGGTACTGTCGCGCGCTATTTCGCGGCCCACTTGTTGAAGCGCTCGGTCAGGCGGTCGATGTTCTCGAGCCAGAAGGCGACGTTGATCTCGACCGCGTTCTTGATGTTGTCGGGCGCTGTCGGCAGGTCCTTCAGAACGGCGGGCGGGAGCCGGCCGGCGGCGTCCTTGTTCGAAGTCCCGTAAGCAATGTTCTCCGATAGCTTGGACTGGTTCTCCGCCTTGCCGACGAAATCCAAATACTTGTAGGCCGCGTCCTTGTTCGGGCTGCCCTTCAGGATGACCCAGCTGTCGATGGTGAACAGCGCACCGTCCCACACCATGCCAAAGTTCTTCTTGTCGTTCTTGTTCGCGGTGTCGATGCGGCCATTGTAGACCGAGGTCATCGCCACCTCGCCGGAGGCGAGCAATTGCGGCGGCTGCGCGCCGGCCTTCCACCAGACGAGGTCGCCCTTGATGCTGTCGAGCTTCTTGAAGGCGCGCTCGATGCCTTCGTCGGTCGCCAGCACCTTGTAGACGTCCTTCGGCGCGACGCCGTCGGCCATGAGGGCGATCTCCAGCGTGGTCTTCGGGCCCTGACGCAGGGCGCGCTTGCCCGGAATCTTCTTGGTGTCGAAGAAGTCGGCCCAGCCGTTCGGGGCCTCCTTCAGCTTGTCCTTGTCGTAGCCGAGGACGAAATCGTAGATGATGGCGCCGACGCCGCAAGGATTGACCGCCGGCGGGATATAGGCGGCCTCGCCGCCGATCTTGGAATAGTCCAGCTTCTCGAACAGGCCTTCCTCGCAGCCGACCGCGAGCTCGTCGCTCTCGACCTGGACGACGTCCCAGGTGGCGGCGCCTCCCTGCACCTTGGCGCGCAACACGCCGACGCCGCCGTCCCAGGATTCGTCGTTCATCGCAACGCCGGATGCCTTCTTGAACGGTTCGAAATAGACCTTCTTTTGCGCCTCCTGATACGCGCCGCCCCACGAGACGATTGTGAGGTCGCGTGCCTCCGCGATCGTGGCCAGCGCAGCACTGGCGCTCAGTGCCGCGGCGAAACCCAGAGCAATCTTGCGCTTCTGCATGGTCTTCGTTCCTTCTTCATGTGGGTTGCGTTGACATTGATTGTTTCAGCTCCGCCGCCGGCAGATCAGACCGGATCGAGGGCGAGGCAGTCCTCCGGGCGGAAGGTGATGAACACGCCTTCGCCAGGTCTCAAGCTGTGATGCGCTCCAGGCGGAAGCTTGACCATGAACTCGGCGTTGCCGGCGACATCCAGCACGGCCAGCGCGTGGTCCCCGAGATAGATGGTGTTCTGGACCGTCGCCGGCAGGCGGTTCGGTGCGTCGCTGGAGCTGCCATCCGGGACGATTGCGACACGCTCCGGCCGCACCGACAGCGAGGTCGATGCGCCCGCGCCCGAGACGTTGACCGCCCGTGCGGCGACAGTGCCGCCACCGGCCAGCGCGACGCGGCAATAGTTCCTTTCGACGCTTTCCACGGTGCCCGCCAGCACATTGTTCTCGCCGATGAAGTGGGCGACGAAGCTGTTCACGGGATGCTCGTACAGCGCGTCGGGCCGGTCGATCTGCTGCACGATGCCGTCGTTGAAGACGGCGATGCGGTCCGACATGGTGAGCGCTTCGCTCTGGTCGTGGGTGACATAGACGATCGTGATGCCCATCGTCTCGTGCAGCTGCTTGATCTCCAGCTGCATCTGTTCCCGCAGGCGCTTGTCCAGTGCGCCCAGGGGCTCGTCCATCAGCACGAGCTGCGGATTGAACACCAGCGCGCGGGCCAACGCCACGCGCTGCTGCTGACCGCCGGACAATTGCCCGGGCCGCCGGTGCGCAAAAGTTTCCATCTTGATCATGCGCAGCGCCGCGCTGACGCGCTCTTGCGTTTCCGCCTTGCTCGACTTGCGAACCGATAGCGGGAAGGCGATGTTTTCCGCGATCGTCAGGTGCGGAAACAGCGCGTAGTTCTGGAACACCATGCCGATGTCGCGCCTGTGCGGCGGCACGTTCTTGATCGGCCGCTCGCTGAGGTAGATCTCGCCATGGGTCGGCACCTCGAAGCCCGCCAGCATCATCAGCGTCGTCGTCTTGCCCGATCCCGACGGGCCGAGCAGGGTGATGAACTCGCCCTTCCTGATGTCGAGGTCGAGGTTCTTCACCACGAGATGCTCGCCATCATAGGTCTTCTGAATGCCTGAAAAGCGCACCAACGCCGGCGCAGGCGTGACCATGCCGGCTTCCATGTTGTCCTCGCCTTGTCCCCTACAATGCCGTGCGAGATTAGCATCCTGCAGCGAGAATGCCAGCGGCGCAAGCGACGAGGAATTGTGAGGGTCCGGTGAGTGGCGGGACGATCGCTTATGAAAGCTTTCCCTGCGGCCATCCTTCGAGACGCCCGCCTTGGGCGGGCTCCTCAGGATGAGGATGGAGGGCGTGGCTGCAGTTCCAGAGGGCACTGACGTCGAATAGCCTCATCCTGAGGAGGCGCGTAAGCGCCGTCTCGAAGGACGAGGCGTGCGCGCAGGCCGCTGCAACAAGTCAAATGCGACGGCCCTGCGACGAGCAGGGACGCGCTACATCCCCGACAGCTTCGTCACGAATACGTTCAGCGCTCCGCCGGCTTCGGCGACCACGCGCAGCGTCTTGGAATCGAAGGCGATGTCGGCGAGTGTCAGGCTGTCGATCTTGGCCTCGACCTTGAGGCCGTCCTCGCTCTTCTGGTAATCGGCGATCGCGGCCGCGATCTTCTCGCGGGCGTTGGCAGCGATCGGCTTCAGATCGAGGGTTGCCTTCTGCAGCAGCGCCTGCTGCATCTGCGGCACCACCGCGCGGGCGGCGGCACCCAGGAGGCCGAAGGCAGCCTCGGATTCCACGGCGAGCTGGATGTCGGTGAGCCGCAGCGTCTGCTGCGCCTGGTCGAGCACCGGCCGGCCCCAGATGTGCACATTCGCCTCGGCGCCGAGGCCGAACCAGCTCTTCTTTTCCTTGGCGCGCACCAGAAGCGAGATCAGCAGCCGGTCGCCCGAGGGGATGACGTTGGCACTCTTGACGGTGACGTCGACCGGGCCGGAGCCGTCCTCGGGATAGGTGCGGCCGACCATCTGGGCCGCGATCAGCTTGTTGATCTCGGTGAAGGGCACGTCGATCGGCACACCGATGTTCACGCCGGTGCCGGTCGGCGGCACGATCGAGATCTTGTCGGGGAACGGACAATCGGGCTTGGTCGGGGTCGAGGTCACGCGTGTCTCGGCTTCGAGGCCGAGCAGCAAGGTCACGGCCTGCGCATCGACGCGCGGCTGCGCCGCGATCGCGCGCACCGGCTTCATCTCGAGCCAGAGCGGCGGCAGCGCTGCCGAGGCGCCGGATCCTTGCAGCGGGATCGAGCGGCAGGCCTTGATCCATTGCGCTTTGGCATTCTCGCGCAGGCTGGGATCGTTGCGGATGCGCTCGGAGACGGCGTTGATCTGCTCGCCGACGGTCTTGTCGATCAGCGGCTTCACCTGCGCGGGCACGTTGACCTTGGCGCCGGCGACGTTGACGTTGGTGTCGCCGAGATTGACCTGGGCGCCGAGATTGGGCTCCAGATGCCAGGCGGCGGCGAGCTTCGGGCGCGAGGTGACGACGACGTTGCCCTTGATCTCCGCGCTCGCGTTCAGGTTCTTGATGTTGACCGCGCCGATCCGCTTCGCGGCGTCACCGCCGAGCACGCTGCCGAGCGCGTCGCCGAGCGCGCCGGTAGCCTTCGACGACAGCGAGCCGGTCACGTTGAGCTTGCCGGTGAGCGGCGTCGAAATCGTCAGCACGTCCTTGTCGCCGGTGGCCGCCATCGGTCCGCGCACCGCGGTCCAGCCGATATCGGCATTCTCCAGGATCTGCGAGATCGGGTTGTCGGCCTTCCCGGCGAAATTGCGCGGCGCGGCCTTCTCGGCCTGCTCGCGGATCGCCGACAGTGCGATAGCGACCGGCGCGATCACGATGGAGCTCTTCGAGGCCGGCGGCAGCGGCGGCAGCTGCGCGACCGGCGGCGCCGAATTCGTCGCGCGCGGCGACAGCCAGTCCATCGCCTTCAGGCTGATGAAGAACGACGCCGCGAGCGCCGCGACGCCGATCAGGATAGTCTTCAAATTCCACGTCAGACGCATCAATCCCCCAAGCCGCCCGGGCAGGGATTCTACAGGGCGGGCGAGGAGGGCGCTAGAGCGCACCGGTGGGGTGGAATTGGGGCGAATGGGTTAACGTGTCTGAACGAGCCGTTGCCGTGTATTGCGCGCCTAACCGCGCCGCGGACGGCGGACTGCTCTCACTTTGCCGCGATCTCCGCCACCGCAGTAGAAGCGGTCACCGCCGTCGGACTCCAGGCCCGAGACCATGGTGCCGGCGGGCATGTCGAGCTGCTCCAGCACCTTGCCCGTTTCAGGATCGACCCGCCTGATGTCGCTGTCCTCGCCTTCCCAGGTGCCGTGCCAGAGCTCGCCGTCGACCCAGGTCACGCCGGTGACGAAGCGCTTGCTCTCGATGGTGCGCAGGATCTTCCCCGTCTCGGGATCGATCTGATGGATCTTGCGCTCGCGATATTGCCCGACCCAGAGCGAGCCCTCGGCCCAGGCCAGGCCGGAATCGCCGCCGCCGCCGGGGGCCGGAATGGTGCCGAGCACCTTGCCCGAGGCCGCATCGATCTTCTGGATGCGGTCCTCGGCGATCTGGAACAGGTGCCTGCCGTCGAACGCCGTTCCCGCATGCGCGGCGACGTCGATGGAGCGCGCGATGTTGCCGTCGGCCGGATCGACGGCGTTCAACTTGTCGCCGGATGCGAACCAGACGTGCTTGCCGTCATAGGTGACGCCATGCACGGCCTCGACGCCTGGAAAAGGCCCATACTCGGTGACGATCTCGGCGGCTGAACGTTTCATGTGCGCGATCCCTGTGCTTGACGCTCATCCTACGTCTTCAGGAGCGGCGTGGGGAGTAACAAGCCTGTCGGGAAACCCGGGACGGGCGGCGTCATCCAGCGGCGTGCCCGCCCGTGTCCGAACGACTGCACCTTGCCCGATCGCGCCAGCTCCTCGAGCGCGCGCTGCACGGTGCGCGGACTGATGCGAAGCGCAAGTGCGAGCGCCGAGCTCGACCAGGGCTCGCCGTCGGCGAGAAAGGCGAGGACAGCGGCGTGCTTCTCCTCAGCGGGCCGCGCCAGCACGAGGACGTCGCGCGTCTTCCGCGGCGCCAGCATGAAGCCCTGCTTCGTCGCGCTGATGTCGGCCAGCGGCGCGAGCTGGGTGCGGAGCCGTCCGATCTCGACGCGCAAGCGCGCGCGGTGCGATTCGTCGGCGTGCCTGGCTTGAAAGGCGCCCGAGATCAGCATCTCTCGCGAGACATCTGCAGGCCATGCCTGCGCCAAAAGGCGCGCCAGCGCGAACAGCACGGGGCGCGTTCCGAGCGAGACGACGACGCCTTGCCTGCGCACGACGTGATGGAAGGTATCCACGACGAGCGCCGTCGAGGTCGCCAGCCGTTCGACCTCTCCGAGCAACAACGGATGTTCGCTGCCGCGCGCGATCAGGCGCGCTGCCGGCGTGTCGAGGATCAGGTTCGCGCTGTCGACCTCGGCCAGGAGCGCAGGGATGCTGGCAAGGCGCGCCGCGCGAGCTGCGCGGCTGAGCGCCGTGCGCGCGTCTTTCGTTCTGAGCCGCCTGATGGCGATGCCGGCGAGCACGAGCTCGCGGACGACTTGGGACGCGGGCGGGAGCATCGCAGGGCGGACTTCGGCGAGCGTGCGCTCGGCCTCGTCGAGGCGCCCGACCAGAAGCAGGCGGCGCGCCTCGATATGGCCTGCATGGGCGGCATTGACGAGATCGCCGTGCTTTTCCAGCGTCGCCCGTGCCGCCGCGAGCGTCTTCACCGGCCAGTTCAGATCGCGCGAGACCAGCGCGATCTCGGCTTCGGCTACCACGCATCTTGCACGCGCCACAGCCTCGCGCGGACCGAAGGCGCGCGCGGCGGTGCGCAGCAGCGACTTGGCCTTGGCGAGATCGCCGAGCTGCGCCATCGCGATGCCGCGCAGCGCCAGCGACGGCGCGTCGTTGCGCAGCGCGACGCGGTTCAAGGCGCCGAGCGGATCGCCGGCTTCGAGCGCGCGCGCAGCGGCCGTGATCAGCGACTCCATGTCAATCCCGCCACACTTGTTACTCCCACCGTGCGGCCGCTTGGTGCCAGAAATCGTGGACGGCCGATGCGAGGCGGGCAGTTCCGCCTCCGGCGTGGCGGGGCGCGGAACGGCGGCCGCGGCAAGAGATTTGGAGAGTGATCATGACATCGACTGAAAACCTAAGGACCAAGGGGCAGACCGCCATGCAGACCCCACCGGTGGTGTCGCCGCAGGACTGGGAGGCGGCCCGTCTGCAACTGCTCGCGAAGGAAAAGGCGCATACCCGTGCCCGCGACGCCCTGGCCGCCGAGCGGCGCCGCATGCCGTGGATGGCTGTCGACAAAACCTATGCGTTCGAGGGGCCTGGCGGCAAGCTCAGTCTGCCTGATCTGTTCCAGGGCCGGCGGCAGCTGATCGTCTATCGCGCCTTTTTCGAGCCCGGCGTGTTCGGCTGGCCCGATCAGGCCTGCCGCGGCTGCTCGATGGTGGCCGACCAGGTCGCCCATGTCTCGCACCTGAATGCCCGCGATACGACGCTGGTGTTCGCCTCGCGTGCGCCGCAAGCCGACATCGTCAGGCTGAAGCAGCGGATGGGCTGGATCATGCCCTGGGTCACCGTCACCGACAGCTTCGATGCCGATTTCGGCGTGGACGAATGGCACGGCACTAACGTGTTCTACCGCGACGGGACGCGCATCTTCCGCACCTATTTCGTCAAGAGCCGCGGCGACGAGCAGATGGGCGGCACTTGGAACTATCTCGACATCACCCCGCTCGGCCGGCAGGAGGTGTGGGAGGATTCGCCTCCGGGCTATCCGCAGACCCCGACCTACAAATGGTGGAACTGGCACGACAGCTACACGGACGGTGCGGCGCCCGACAAGCGATGGGTGGAGATCTCGGACGCCGGCGAGAAAGCCTTCCGCGAGGAGGCTACGGGAGAACGGCAATGACCGGTCCGGTCAGCGCGGCCCCCAGCGTCAGCCCCGAGGCTGTGGCGGCCGCGCGCCACCTCGCCAGATGGCTGGGCCTGGCGGCCACGCCGACCTTCGCGATGATGGCGCTGCTGACGGCCATGCTCGGCGGTGGCCCGGCGGACATGCTGTGCGGCGCCGGGCAGGGCTCGCTGCTCGGCGGGATGGTGCCGATGTATCTCCTGATGAGCGCGTTTCATGCTGGGGCGTGGCTGAGGTTGATCGCGGAGTGGCGGGGCGCAGTCAGCCGGTAAGCGCGCCGCCGGTGTGAACGCCTCGTCCTTCGAGACGACCGCTTCGCGGTCTCCTCAGGATGAGGCTAATCGACATCGTCGCCGCGGCTAGAGAGCTGCCCCGCACTCAGTCCTCATCCTGAGGGCCCGCCGTAGGCGGGCGTCTCGAAGGATGATGTGATCCTCGCTTTGCCAGCTCATGCAGCTCGGCAAAATCGCCACGCATGAAAGCTTCCTTCTTGGCGCGGCTCCATTTCTTGAGTTTGCGCTCGCATTCGATCGCGTCGGTGATCCTGTCGAACCATTGCGAGAACACCAGCGTCACAGGTCTGCGCGACTTCGTGTAGCCGCCGAACGCACCGGCGTTGTGCTGCGCGACCCTGATCTCGAGCTCGGTGCGCGTCGTGCCGATGTAGTAGCTGCCGTCCGCGCATTGGAGAATGTAGAGGTACGCGCCGTCTGTCATCGTGCCGCCCCATCCTTCGAGACGACCGCTTCGCGATCTCCTCAGGATGAGGCTAACTGACGTTCAAGGCTTGCTACAAGCATGAAGCCGCGCACTCAGTCCTCATCCTGAGGAGACCGCCGGAGGCGGGCGTCTCGAAGGATGGCCGCACCCCGTGCAAGCCAATTGCACTACGGCTGCGCCTTCTATTGCGAACCTGAAGCGGCCTGCAAGTGCGCAACGATCTTGCCCGCCTCTTCCGCCGAGATACCGCCATAGGGCTGCATCTTGTGGCCGGACACGACCTCGTCCGGCTTGACCATGAAGCGGGTGAGCTTGTCCTGGTCCCAGGCGAAGCCGGCGTCCTTCATCGACGAGGAGTAATTGTAGTCCGTCAGCGAGCCGGCCTTGCGTCCGACGATCTTGTTCAGATTGGGACCGAGGCGATTGTCGCCCTCCTTCATGGAGTGGCAGGTGCGGCAGGAATTGTTGAAGGCTTGCTGGCCCGTGTCGTCATTGGCGGGTTGCTGCGCGAGCGAGCAGGGCACGGACAGGAGCAGCGTCAGCGCTCCGGCGCCGGCGAGGGCGTGCAGCCATGGCCGTGGCGAGGGTTGGCTTCGTGGTCGCATTTGCGCCTCCATCGCGGATCGCGCCGAGGGATGTCGAGGGCAAACGAAAACGGCCCCGGTGGGTTCCGGGGCCGTTCGCGTCATGATGTCCTGTCGCTTTAGCGGGTCGCGGCGCCGAGGTCGGCACGGCGCTCATTCATCGGCAGCACGATCACCTTGGTGCCGACGTTGACGCGGGAATAGAGGTCGGTGACGTCGTCGTTGGTCATGCGGATGCAGCCGGAGGAGACGCGCTTGCCGATGGTCTCGGGGGCGTTGGTGCCGTGGATACGGTAGATGGTGCCGCCGAGATACATGGCACGGGCCCCCAACGGGTTGCCGGGGCCGCCGGCCATGTGGCGCGGCAGATAGGGCTGGCGGGCGATCATCTCCGGCGGCGGAGTCCAGGCCGGCCACTCGGCCTTGCGGCTCACCGACTGGATGCCGGACCAGGTGAAACCGTCGCGGCCGACGCCGATGCCGTAGCGCAGCGCCTGGCCATTGCCGAGCACGTAATAGAGATAGGTGTTGGGCGTATCGATGATGATCGTGCCCGGCGCTTCGCGCGTCGCGTAAGAGACGGTCTGGCGGCGGAAGCGGGCCGGCATCTCGACGGCGTCCTGATCCTCGGACGGCTCGGTCTGGTAGGTCGGCGACTGATAGGGCTGATAAGGCTGCAGCGGCTGCGGCGCGGCGAACGGCGGCAGTGGCTGGAAGAACGGGAAGATCTGCACCGGCGCGGCCTTGGCTGCACCTGCGAACGCGATTGCGGAGACCGCGACTGCACTGAGCGCAACCGCGCGCGAAAACGTCTTGAACCTGTCCAGATTGAACATGTGATCGCCCCTGTTTGCTCGGTGTTTTGCTCACCGCGGCACCATTGCGGTGCTCCGTTGCCTAAAGTCCTAACGGCAAAACGTTTCGGGACATTTGCGCGGAAAACCGAAAACGGTTTCACGGCGGCAAGAATTGTTTCATGACAGTTTCGTGGCCCCGCGGGCCCGTTAACGAACAAAACAGCACGCCGACACTTCTGTGACGTCACACGCCTGAAATATCCTTCGTTGATGGTCGATGCCTGAGAATCATCAAACTCTCGGGATTTTCCCATGCGGGTATTAATCGCGACCGACGCCTGGCATCCGCAGGTCAACGGGGTGGTGCGCACCCTGACCTCGCTGGCGAATGCGGCCAAGGCCCTCGATGTCGAGATCGACTTTCTCACCCCGGACGGCTTTCCGTCCTGGCCGCTGCCGACCTACCCGGGCCTGCGCTTTGCGCTGCCGAGCGGCAAAGAAATCGCACGGCGGATCGAGAGGTGCGCGCCGGAGGCGCTGCATATCGCCACCGAAGGCCCGATCGGCTGGGCCGCGCGCGCCTATTGCCGCCGCAACCGGCTCGCCTTCACCACCTCCTACACGACGCGCTTTCCGGAATACGTCTCGGTGCGGACCGGCATCCCGGCGGGGGTCGGCTACGCGGTGCTGCGCCATTTCCACGATGCCGCCGCGATGACGATGGTGGCGACGCCCTCGCTGCGGCAGGAGCTGTCCGAGCGCGGCTTCAAGCGGCTCGGCTTCTGGACGCGCGGCGTCGACACCGAGCTGTTTCATCCCGACGCTCCGGCAGAGCTCGACCTGCCGCGCCCGATCTTCATGACGATGGGGCGCGTGGCGGTGGAGAAGAATCTCGAAGCGTTCCTCTCGCTCGACCTGCCCGGCACCAAGGTCGTCGTCGGCGACGGCCCGCAGAAGGCGGCGCTGGAGAAGAAATATCCGGACACGGTATTCCTCGGCGAGAAGAAGGGTGCGGATCTCACCGCGCACCTCGCCTCCGCCGACGTGTTCGTGTTTCCGAGCCTGACCGATACGTTCGGCGTGGTGCAACTCGAGGCGCTCGCCTGCGGCACGCCGGTTGCGGCGTTTCCGGTCACGGGACCGAAGGACGTCATTGCCGATCACCCGATCGGCGCCATCGACCACGATCTGCGCACCGCGTGCCTGCGCGCGCTCACCATGTCGCGTCAGACCTGCCGCAATTTCGCGCTGGAGCGCTCCTGGGAGAACAGCGCGCGCCAGTTCGTCGGCAACCTCACCTCACTGCAGCCCAGCCGCGTCCTGCGCGCCTCGCCTCGCATGGCGCGGCGGCCGGTACGCGGTTGATCGTCCATTCGAACCACAGCGAGAACCTCATCGATGGCTAAGATCATGAACCTTGACGGCACCCAGCAGCTCGACCTCACGCGCGGCACGGTCGAGCAGGCCTATGACCGCTGGGCGCCGGTCTATGATCTCGTGTTCGGCGGCGTGTTCGCCAAGGGCCGGCAGGCCGCGATTGCGGCCACCAACAAGATCGGCGGCCGCGTGCTCGAGGTCGGCGTCGGCACCGGCATCTCGCTGCCGCTCTACGCGCCGAACCTGCGCATCTTCGGCACCGACATCTCGGAAGCGATGCTGGACAAGGCGCGCCGCCGCGTCAGCGAAGGCAATCTGAAGAACGTCGAGGGCCTCGCGGTGATGGACGCCGAGAAGCTCGAATTCCCCGACAACTCGTTCGACGTCGTGATGGCGCAATACGTCGTCACCGCCGTGCCGAACCCGGAGAAGGCGCTCGACGAATTCGCCCGCGTGCTGCGTCCGGGCGGCGAATTGATCATCCTCACCCGCGTCAGCGCCGACACCGGCATGCGCCGCTTCATCGAGCAGAAGCTGCAGCCGGTGGTGCGTCCGCTCGGCTTCCGCACCGCCGAGTTCGCCTGGTCGCGCTACGCCAAATGGCTCGCCGGCGCGCGCGGCATCGAGCTTGCCGAGCGCCGCTTGATTCCGCCGCTGGGGCACTTCTCGCTGGTGCGCTTCCGCAAGATCGACGTCGCCAAGGCAGCGTGAGCTCACGCATCGCGTGCGTCATCGCGCCGCTGCACATCGTCACATGACAAAATGATGATGTCACACGGCCTACATCGAATCTCTGTAAATCCTGAACCCGAAAGCATTTTGGGGGAGAGCATGATCAAGAACTATCTCGAGCAGCTGCGGATCCAGCGCTGGGACGACCATCGCTACTATCACCACAGCCGCATCAATCAGAGCCTGCACTTCGTCAGCGCGCTGAGCTTCCTCTTCGCCTATGTCTGGCTGTTCATCGATCCCGTCGTCTCCGCCCTGGTCGGCTGGCTGGTCTCGATGACCTCGCGCCAGGCCGGCCACTTCTTCTTCGAGCCGCACACTTACGACCACATCAACCAGGCGACGCACGAGTACAAGGAAGAGATCAAGGTCGGTTACAATCTACAGCGCAAGGTGGTGCTGATGGCGATCTGGGCGCTGTCGCCGCTGGTCCTGGTCATCGATCCCACCCTGTTCGGCCTGTTCACGCCGTGGGCCAGCGCGACCGATTTCATGCGGCAGGTGGCGAAGATCTGGCTCGTGGTCGGCGGCGGCGGCCTGTTGTTCCGCACCGTGCATCTGTTCTTCATCCGTGACGTCGAGACCGGCCTCGTCTGGATGACCAAGATCCTGACCGACCCGTTCCACGACCTGATGCTCTATCGCGGCGCTCCGCTCGCCTTGATGCGCGGCGAACTGATGGACCCCGGCCTGCACCTCAACCCCGAGCACACGCTGGGCTTCATCGACGAGCCCGTGCTCGAAGAGCAGCACGCCTGAGCGCGCTGGCCCCACCAAGCACTTCGATGTCCAATGGTTGCGTCATGCCCGGGCTTGTCCCGGGCATCCACGTGTGGGGGGCAGTCGCTGCGGCTTCTTCGCCTCGCCCCGCCTGCGGGGAGAGGCCGGAACGCATCGTAGATGCGATCCGGGTGAGGGGGAGTCTCTGCGGGGGCGCTGCCAGACGGTGGTCCGCCAACTTTCACCGCGCGCGCGGAGAGTCCCCCTCACCGCAACCCTCTCCCCGCAAGCGGGGAGAGGGGGAGGATGGACCTCGCCCCGGAATGACTGTTGTAAGGGGAAGGGCCTCAGCGCCCGAAGCGCTTGGCCAGCATCTCTTTCAGGATCTGGCGCTTGATCTGCTTGTTGGTGAGCGCGCCGTCGTGCCACCAGAAGCCGTCGGCCTTCATCTTCTGTGCGGCGCGAACGAAGCGGTCGGCGACTTCGGTGAAGTCGGCGTCGGTGTAGTTGAGGCTGAAGATCAGCCGGCCGGTGCCGACCCAGCTCAACGCCAGGCCTTCGGCGCGCAGATAATATTGCAGCATCCAATTGTAGCGGGACGGCGTGGTGTATTTCACCGTCCAGATCGAGGAGAAGTTGGCGAAGCGCACCGGCAGGTCGGCGTCCGTCATCATCTGGTTGAGCTTCTTTACGCGCCCGTTCCAGGTCTCCTCCAGCCCGTCATAGACCGCGCGGAAATTCGGGCTGGCGAGGCGGCTCAGGAACTCGTCCATCGCCGTCATGACGTAGGGGTGCGAGTTGAAGGTGCCGCGGGCGAAGCAGATGTCGGCGGGGCGGTCGTCGCGGAAGCGGCGCATCAATTCGCGCTTGCCGCAGACCACGCCGACCGGCAGGCCGCCGGCGAGGCTCTTGCCGTAGGTCACCATGTCGGCCTTGACGCCGAAATATTCCTGGGCACCGCCGGCGGCGAGGCGGAAGCCGACGAACACCTCGTCGAAGATCAGCACGATGCCGCGCTGGTCGCAGACCTCGCGCAGCTTCTTCAGCCACTCGGTGTACGCCGCGCGATCGAAATTGCCGCCGCGGGAGGAATCGACCAGCGAGGAATCGCCGGGCGCGTTGGCGTTGGGATGCAGCCCCTGCAGCGGGTTGACCAGCACGCAGGCGATGTCCTTGCGCGTGCGCAGGACGTGCAGCGTCTTCTCCGACATTTCGGCGAGGGTGTAGGTCTCGTGCGCAGGAATCGGATTGCCGACGCCCGGCTGCACGTCGCCCCACCAGCCGTGATAGGCGCCGGCGAAGCGAACCAGATGCGTGCGCTTGGTGTGGTAGCGCGCCAGCCGCACCGCCTGCATCACGGCTTCGGTGCCGGACATGTGGAACGAGACCTCGTCGAGGCCCGAGATCTGGCAGAGCCGCTGCACATTCTCGAGGATGACGGGATGGTAGGGGCCGAGCACGGGGCCGAGCGCATGCGCGCGCTTCTCGGCGCCCTCGATGCACTCCTTGTAGAAATCGTTGCCGAAGATGTTGACGCCGTAGGAGCCCGTGAGGTCGTAAGCAGTGTTGCCGTCGACATCGGTGATGGTGACGCCGCGCGAGGATTCCATGAAGGTCGAGGTGCCCAGATGCTCGCGGACGAGACGCGAGAACTGGAACGGCACGCGGTAGCTCTCGGTGAAGTTCAGGTCGGAGATCGTCTCCGCCGCTTCCTTCGTCATCGCGCGGCCCTTGGGGTAGCGCTCGGCGTAGAGCCTGGCGAGACGGAAGAAGGCGTCCTTGCGCTGCGCTGCGATGTTCGCCGGCGCGCCGTCGCATGCGAAGTACTGATCACCCGCGAACTCGTAGAACGGCAGCAGCCGTGCCACCCTGCGCGACATCTTGGAGTGCCCGGCGAGCGAGCGGTGCTTGGCGCGGGAGAGCTCGACCCGCGCCTTGATCTTCGGGAGGACGGCGGCAGCGGACGCTGCGGCGGCCACGGACATCGAGAGAATCGGGAGTGTCGTTTCCATGACAACAAGCGCTAAACCTGTGAGCTGACAGATTCATGACAGTCAAAGCCCTCATCGCCTCTTTCACCCAGCAGGAAGACCTCAACTTCCTGCTGACCAATCGCATCCCGCGCGCGGCCCTGACGCGCTTCATGGGCTGGTTCTCCAAGATCGAGAATCCCCTGGTGCGGGACTTCTCGATCGCGCTGTGGAAGCTGTTCTCCGACCTCGATCTGTCGGAAGCGCGCAAGACGCATTTCAGGAGCCTGCACGACTGCTTCACCCGGGAGTTGAAGCCGGGGCTGCGGCCGTTCGATCCTGATGCTGCGGTGGTGGCGAGCCCCTCGGACGGCATCGTCGGCGCTCATGGGAAAATCGCGGACACCGAGCTGTTCCAGGTCAAGGGCGCGCCCTATTCGCTGCTCGATCTCGTCGGCGATTCCGCGCTGGTCGAGCAGCACCGCAACGGCTCCTTCGTCACGCTGCGGCTGACCTCGAGCATGTATCACCGCTTCCATGCGCCCTATGACGCGCATATCGAGCGGGTCACGCTGATCCATGGCGACGTCTGGAACGTCAACCCGATCGCACTCAAGCGCGTCGAGCGTCTGTTCTGCAAGAACGAGCGCGCGGTGATCCGCACGCATCTGTCGACCGGCGAAGCCGTGACGCTGGTGCCCGTTGCGGCCATCCTGGTCGCGAGCATCCGCCTGCACTTCCTCGACATGGTGCTGAACGCGCAGACGAAGGGCCCGGTCAATTTTCCCTGCGACGTCGACGTGACCAAAGGCGAGGAGCTCGGCTGGTTCGAGCATGGCTCGACCATCATCATCCTCGCGCCCGGCGATTTCACCTTCTGCGACGGCATTGCCGAGGGCACGCGCATCCGCGCCGGTCAAGCGCTGCTCAGAAGAAAGTAGCCTTCAATCCGCCGTCCCCGCCGCCTATATCGTCGGGCGGGGGCGATTCGATACGGATGTGGTGATGGCGCGGGCGCCGGTCATGGCGGCGGGTGGTATTGTGCTGCGGCGCGGGCCGGTGCCGCTGGTTGCAGTCGTGCGCCAGCGCAAGCGCAACGAATGGGTCCTGCCCAAGGGCAAGCTCGATGACGGCGAGACGCCGAAGGAAGCCGCGCATCGCGAGGTGCTGGAAGAGACCGGCCACGACGTCGCCATCCACGAATTCTTGGGCACGCTCGTCTACCAGTCCGGCGGCCGCTCCAAGGTCGTGCATTTCTGGCGGATGGAGGCCGACGGGGGCCCCGTTCGCAAGCTGACGAACGACATCAAGGCGGTCGACTGGCTGACGCTGGACGAGGCGATCGCGCGTCTGTCGCGCGAATATGAGCGCGCGTTCCTGACCCAGATCGGCCCGATCGCGCTCGCGGCGGCAGGGCTGCCGCCATCGCCGCCGCAAGAGCCGACGCCGTCGAACGACGACGTGGATGCAGCTTTGCAGACACTGACACCCGCCGAAGCAGCTTCCGTCGACGAGCTGCGGCAAGGCCTGTTGCAGAAGGTGAAAGCCTGGCTGCGCGGCGAGGCGTGAGTTGTCATCGCGCCCTGCTTGCGGGTGAGGACGTATCCGCAAGTTAATGCGGCTGTGTGAGCAGCAGCAGCCCTTTCAACGTCGTCATTGCGAGCGCAGCGAAGCAATCCAGACTTTCTCCGCGGAGGGGCTCTGGATTGCTTCGCTGCGCTCGCAATGACGGAGGAGGCTGATCGTGCTCGACGACGCTCCTCAGGGTGAGGGGCGGCGCTGTCAACGCCGCTCTTTCTCCTTTGGAGCGGGCGCCGGCTTGCGCGGCGCTGCGGGGCGTTGTGCGGCGGGTGGGCGCTGCTGGAATCCGCCCTGGCGCTGGACGCCACCGGGCTGCTGGACCGCGGGGGGCTGGCCCAGCTGCGATCCGGTGCGCGGCGCTTGCGGCTGCGGTGTCCCGCCCGGTTGTGGCGGCACGATTCCTCCGGGCTGAATCTGTCCACCGCGCCGCGGTTGGCTTTGCGGCGTGTTGTTGGGCGCCGTGCCCTGTCCGGCGCGTGGTGCGCCTGGACGCCCGGCACCTTGCTGCTGCCCTTGCCCGGCACGCGGCGTGCCCGGCTGCACCGCGCCGCCGTGTTGTCCTTGTCCCTGCCGCTGCGGCGGCTGCGCGCCTTGCTGTGTTCCCTGCCGGCCCGGCGTGCCCGGCTGCTGCTGACCCGGACGGTTGTCCTGACGCGGCTGGCCGTTCGGCCGTTGCGGCAATTGGCCTGGGGCCGTCGTCGGCCGCAATTGTTGCTGCTGCGGCGGTTGTGCCGGCCGCGGAATGCGGCTGAGCGCCGTCGGATTGGCGCGACGGAAGTCGCGCTGCTCGATGACGATCTGCCGGCCCGCGGTCTGCGCCAGATGCACCTGGCTGACAAAGCCGCGGTCGCGCGCGATCTGCGGCGCGGGGATCGTGATCGGCACGGCCGCAAAACGCACGACGCCGGCGGTGGCCGCGCCCGGGCGGATCGCAAAGCCGCTCGCGGCTTGCGTCAGCGCGCCGAGCCGCGCGCCGCTCGAGCGGTCGTCGACATCGATGTGGCCGACGCGGCCGTCGGCGTCGGGATAGAGCTTGATGTTGACGTTGCTCGCCCTGTTCGCCGCCGCGCCTTCGGGCACGTCGACGACCCCGGTGGTGCCGCGGATGCCGAGCGTTGCCGTTGGCGTCGTGATCTTCATGTCGCCCGTCTTCGCCACCGCGGCCGCCACGAAGGCAACCGTGCCCTTGCCGACGTCGAAGATCGCCGAATTCTGCTTGCCGCCGTCTTCATAGACGTAATTGTCGATGGTGATCTTCGCGCTCGCCGAGAGATTGAACGTGGTGGCGTCGTTGAAGGTGATGCCGAGCGCGGAGTTCGACGAGGTCTGCACGACGTCGTTGAGATAGATGTCGTCGCGCACGCGCAGCGGATAGGAATTCTTGTCGCGGATCACGGTCGCGATCCCCGTCACGGTTGCGACGTTGCCGATCGGCTCGACGGCGGCGGGCTGTGCGTCTGCGGACGGTGTCGGGGCGGCCGATGGCGTCGGCGAGGGTGCGGGCGCTGGCTGGGCTTGCGGCTGCGCCTGTGCGAATTCGATCGTCTCGGATGCACGAGCCGCGCTGCTGCCCGCCAGCGGCAATGCCGGCAGCACGAGCGCGAACACGAAGCGGCGCCAAGCCAGCATTGATGTCACGAGGAAGTCCCGATGAGAGCGTGAGGCGAGATGGGTTGATATCAGCCGGACAGAGCTGAATGACGGATGAATGTGTGTGGCACAGGAGAGGCGAACGTTCAAAGGGGCGCGATGCTCGCGAATGGGATTTAGTCTTCTCCGCAGCGTCATGGCCGGGCTTGTCCCGCCTGCGCGGCCGAAGCCGCTACGGCGCGGCGAAGGCCCGGCCATCCACGCTTTGCGGCACTGAGAACGTGGATGCCCGGGACAAGCCCGGGCATGACGAAGAGTGTGCGTGTGTGGGAGCTGACCCGCTCCGCGCGTCAGCTCACGCGCTTCCAGGTCTGGCCGCCGCAGAACATGCCGCCGAAGGCGCAGCCCTGCACGCGCATCGCGTTCGGACCCTTCATCGAGATCGTCGAGTCGTAATTGCGGCCGGAGTTGGGATCGCGAATGCGGCCGCTCCACTTCGATCCCTCGGGCTTCATGTTGATCAGGATGCGTTCGTTGGTCTTCTCGGCATAGCCGCAGAGATTGGCGCCACACTGCTCGACGCGGACATTGCCCTTGTTCTCTTCGGTCGCCCAGACGCCGATCGGCGAGTTCGCTGCAGCCACGGGCGCGGCAGCCACCGGAGCCGGCGCGGGAGCCGCGGCGACGGGAGCGGGTGCGGCAACAGGCGCGGGCGCCGCGACCGGAGCAGGCTGCGAGTTGTCGAAGCCGATAGAAGGAGCGGCAGCAACAGTCGCGGCCGGGGCAGCGGGCGCGGCCGGCGCGGTCGCCTGCACCGGCGCTTGCGGCACGGGCTGCTGCTGCACCGGAGCCGGCGCGGGTTGCGCCGTCGTGGGCGCGGGAGCCGGCGTGGTGTCGACGTCATCGTCCTTGGAGCCACCGAGGCCCTTGAGGTTGATGTTGTTCAGCTTGATCGGCTTGTCCGACAGACCCGGCGCGACGATGGTCACGCAATCGAGCGAAGCGCAGTTGCGCGGCGTCTCGATGCGGATGTGCTGGCCCTCGATCTGGAACGAAATCGAATTGCCGGCATGCGCGGCGGCGGTCGAAGCGAGGAAGAGGGCGGTGGCGGCGATGGAGAGCCTGTTCATGACAACCTCCGAAAATGGCGTGGTCCCGAGATGGACCGAAGTCGCTGGTGGATGAAGCGTGGTTCGACCCTACGCTGGGGCGGCTTGGCGTTCTGTGATGGGCGTCACAACGACCTGACGCCGCCTGGGTGATGCAGCGCACATTCGGCCGCGCGTGCCCTGCGTAACGTCGTCGTGACACGAGGAGACGCAGATGCCGCGACTTGCGACCTGGCTTGCCACCTATCTTGGCACATCGATCGCGCTGCTGGCGATGGCGCCGACCGCGCAGGCCGGCTCCTACACGTTCTCGATCGGCGGCCACCGGTTTCATGTCGAGGCGCCGCGCAATTGCCGATCCTCGTCCTGTGTCACCGTGTCCTCCAATCGCGGCCTTCGGCCATCGGACGAGGTCTCCACAGCACCGGCCTTGCAGCCGGCGCCCGCGCCGGTAGTCCAGGCACCGCAGCCAGCTTGTCCGGCGGCAGCGGTCAAGCCGCCACAAGCGGCTGCGGTCGTGCCGCCACCGGCGCCTCCCGTCCTTGCCGCGGCGACGTCGCAGCCCGTTGCGCCGCCGCCGGCACCAAGCTTGGAGATCTCGAGATTGGAGACGCTGAGCCCCGGTCCGCCGCGGGTTGATCTGGAGCAGATCGATCGGCCGAAGACCGCCGCGCTAGAACCGCCGCGCATCGAGCCGCCGGTCATCGTCCCCAGCGCCGAGATCGGTCAGACCACAATTGTGGCGCAGGTCAGCGGCGATGACAGCCATGCGCCGCTCGGCGAATGGGAGAGCGCCGGCGCCAAGGGCACGGTCCGCATCGAGCGTTGTGGATCCGCATTGTGCGGCTACGCGCTCAGTGAAGCCTCGGGCCGGGGCGAGAGCGTGCTCGTCAACATGAAGCCGAAGAAGCACGATGTCTGGACCGGGAGCATCTACAGCCGTTCCAGCGGCAACACCTACTACGCGACGATGAGGTTGAAGGGCTCCGGCAAGCTGCACGTCGAAGCCTGCGCGCTCGGCCGCTTCTGGTGCTCCGGCAACGACTGGACGCGGGTCGAGCCGCAGCGGGAGGAGATCACCGCCTCGTCGCAGCCCTCGCGCACGCGGTCGTAGTGTTTTTCCTGCCCTCCAGGGCGGGTTGAGCGAACTGTCGTGTGTTGATCAGCGCTTCTAAATCATCCCGAGCACGATGGCGCCGACGAAGGCCATGGCGAGGTAGGCGGTGATCACGCTCAGTCTGCCGGCGAACGTCATGAGGTCGCTCCGCTGGTCGCGCTTTGCCGCGGCCGTCATGGTTAACAGAGAGTCTCTCAACGAAAAAGTCAGTCTTGCTGTCGCTCATCGGCGGTAGCGGCCGCGCCAGTGCGGCCGGCATGGTTAAGGAATGCTGAAATAGACGTGTTGAAGAGTCTTTAAGTAAATTCACCGAACGTGCGTGCATGACGCGCGGAGTTCGTTTGTATCTCGTCGGCTCCATCGTCCTTGTTTCGCTAGCGGGTTGCGGTCGCGGCTTCTTCCAGGCCGAACGCGAACCGTGGCGGGCCGAGGCGGAAGCCGCATGCCTGAAATCGGGCGCAGTCAAGGAAAGTGCGGACATCGTCCGCATCGACCCGATCTCCGGGCCTGGCAGCTGCGGCGCCGAGTTTCCGCTCAAGGTCGCCGCCATCGGCGAAGGCTCCAGCACCTATGGCTTTGCCGACGAGTCGCTGCGCCCGCCCGGCAGCATCGGCAACCAGCCGCGTTGGCCGGTGCAGCCGCAGTCGAACTATCCGCAGAGCCAAGGCTATCCGGCATCGTCCTATCGGCAGCGCTCGAACTATCCCGAGAGCGCGGTGCGCCAGCCGGCCGGCTATGGTGCATCGTCGGGGCCGATGTCGCTGAACGCACCCGGCGTGGCCGCGCAGGAGGACGAGATCGATCTGCCGCCCGAGGGTACCGACGCCGCGGGTGCGGCGCGCTACATGAACGCACCGAGCTATCCGGCTCGTCCGGCGCCTTACTCGCAGGCGCCGGCACAGCAGCCGCTGCCGCGTCTTGGTCCTGCGCAGGGCAATCCCGTCGCGAGCGTCGGTCCGGTCGCGATCAAGCCGACCGCGACGCTCGCCTGTCCGATCGTGTCCGAGCTCGATCGCTGGCTCGCCGACACGGTGCAGCCTTCGGCGATGCGCTGGTTCGGCGTGCGCGTCGCCGAGATCAAGCAGATCTCCGCCTATTCCTGCCGCGGCATGAACGGCAATCCGCACGCCCACATCTCAGAGCACGCCTACGGCAATGCGCTCGACATTTCGGCCTTCGTGCTCGCTGACGGACGCCGCGTCACCATCAAGGACGGCTGGCGCGGCATGCCGGAAGAGCAGGGATTCCTGCGCGATGTGCAGTCGGGTGCGTGCGCGCATTTCAGCACCGTGCTGGCGCCGGGCTCGAACGTCTACCACTACGATCACATCCACGTCGATCTGATGCGCCGCGCCAGCCGCCGCCTGATCTGCCAGCCCGCCGCGGTGTCGGGCGAAGAGGTCGCCTCGCGCGCCCAGTCGCGCAGACCCTATGCGAGTGCGCGCGAGCCGTCGGTGACCGGTTCACTCGGTGCGCGCAAGAGCACGATGCACAAGCGGGAAGAGGACGAGTACGCCGACGATTAGGCATTACCTTGCGAAAATCGACCTCCACCGTCATTGCGAGCGGAGCGAAGCAATCCAGACTGTCACCGCGGCGGCAGTCCGGATTGCTTCGTCGCATCAGCGCAAAATTGCTTCGCAATTTTGTCGCGAGCTCCTCGCAATGACGAGGAGAGACTGAGATTCATTATGACCGCCGACATCGTCCGCTATCTCACCCACCCGCAGGTGCAAATCGATCCCGATGTGCCGGTGCCGCAATGGGGCCTGAGCCCGCTCGGCCGCGCGCGTACCGAGGCCTTGGCGAAAGCAGGCTGGCTCGCAAGCACCACGCAGATCGTCTCCAGCGGCGAGCGGAAGGCGATCGAGACCGCCGAGATCATTGCCGCTCGGCTCGGACTCATGATCGAGATCCGCGAGGCCATGCACGAAAACGACCGTTCGGCGACCGGCTTCCTGAAGCCGGTCGAGTTCGAAGCTGTCGCCGACCAGTTCTTCGCCGCGCCTCATCTCAGCGTGCGCGGCTGGGAGCGCGCTGCGGATGCACAGGCGCGGATCGTGCGCGAGGCTGAGGCAGTGCTGACGCGAAATCGACCCGGCGACGTCCTGTTCGTCGGCCACGGCGCAGTCGGCACGCTGCTGTTCTGTCACTATTCCGGCCATTCCATCGATCGCGTCCACGATCAGCCGGCAGGCGGCGGCAACTACTTTGCGTTCGCGCCGGAAGGGCGTCGCATCCTGCATGGATGGCGCAGGATGGAAGACCTGGGGTCAGCGGCCGGCTGAGGCCCGGCTGTTCAGTGGACGCTGCGTCTTCGGCAAAGCCCAGTTGAGGCGCAAAAATTTGCGCCGTCCCGATTCGCCTCCAACTCATTGAATCAAAATCGCTAATCGGGCCAGGACGGGCTTTTCCCGCGATTGGCACGGTCGCTGCAATGATGGTGCTGAAACGAAGCAGCGCAGCCGGCGCTGTGAGCCAGCGGAACCCATCATGCAGATGCCCGTCGCCCCGCCCTACTCCGATCTCGAGCAGCGCGTGCTGTCGCGCATCACGGAGCAGCGATGGCTCGACCTTGCCTCCGAGCTGATCCGAACCGGTCAGCCGCGCTCCGGCAATCCGCTCGATCCCGATCTGCCGCCGGCCGAGGAGGAGGCGATTTCGATGCTGGTCGCGGGCAAGCTCGAGGCCCTCGGCATGGTGGTCACCAAGCACAGTGCGCAGCCGCACCGGCCGAACGTGCTCGGCGTGCTGAAAGGGCGGGAGGGCGCACCGTCGCTGATCCTGAACGATCATCTCGACACCTATCCGGTGGTCGAGCCCGAGAAATGGCACATGACGGATTTCGATCCGTTCAAGGCGACGCGCCATGGCGATCTGCTCTACGCGCGCGGCACGTCGGACACGCGCGGCAACCTTGCCGCATCGCTGCTCGCGGTGCAGGCCTTGATCGAGGAGGGCGTGACGTTCGATGGCACCTTGATGTGCTGCTACACCGTCGACGAGGAGCGTAACGGCACCGAAGGCTCGATCTACATGCTCGAGAAGGTGGGTCTCACTGCCGACTACGAGATCACGGCCGAGCCGACTGCCTGGGGAGATGTCAGCAAAGACTGGGGCATCAACCTCTCGGTGGCCAATTCCGGCCACTGCCTGATCGAGGTCACGGTCGAGGGAATCAAGTCGCACATTTGGCGGCCCGATATCAGCGTCAACGCCATCATGGAGGCGGGCAAGCTGCTGCCTAAGCTGAAGGAGATGGCGTTCACCCACGTGCCGAGCAAGTTCATGGGGCATACGCCGCCCTGCTGCTCGGTGGTGCGCATCCGTGGCGGCCTGCCCGGCGAGATGCAGTTCTCGCCGGATGCCTGCACCATCACGCTCGCGGTGGTCGGCATCGTGCCGGGCATGACGCTCGCCAGCGTGATCTCCGACATCGAGCGGCTCGGGCTGGAAACATTTGCCGGAATCAACGACGTCAAGGTCGGAGTGCGCCAGGTGCCCGGCTCGCTGTTCGTCAACGCGACCGAGCCGGTGCCGGTCGAGGAGGAGCCCTGCCGTTCGCTTCGTGCGGTGTATCGGCGGCTGATGGGCCGTGAGCCCGGCGTCAATCGCAAGAATGCCTTCAATGACACCATCCGCTTCCGCGAAGCAGGCATCAATGCGGTCACCTTCGGTCCGGGCGAGGACGGCTGGGCCGTCGACAACGAGAACATCTCAATCACCAAGTCGGTGATGGCAACGCGGATCTATGCACTGACCATCATGCAGATCTTGGGAGTGCGCACATGAGCGTCGAGGCAAGTCCCATGGCCATTCCGATCTCGGCCGACCGTACACGGCGGGGCAGCTTGCGGCTGCCAACAGTGTCGCGGTCGGTGCTGCTCTCCACCCTCACCGTCGCCCTGCTGCTGGCCGCGTGGGTCATCGTTACGGAGATGGGCTGGGCCAACGAACTGTTCCTGCCGAAGCCGCAGGCGGTGTGGGCGGCATTCGTCAAGACCATGACGAAGGGCTACCAGGGCGCCACGCTGCTTCAGCATCTCGGCGCCAGCCTCTACCGCATCCTCGTGGCCTTCGCGTTGGCCTGTCTCGTCGGCATTCCGCTCGGCGTGCTCATGGGCGTCTCGAAAAATGCCCGTGCGCTGCTCAATCCGCTGATCGAGTTCTATCGTCCGCTACCGCCACTCGGGCTCTATACGTTGCTGGTGATGTGGCTCGGCATCGGCGAGAGCTCCAAACTGTCGTTGTTGTTCCTTGCAGGCCTGCCCGGCATCGTGATTTCGACGATCCAGGCCGTCACCAGCGTCGATCCCGTCTACGTGCGTGCCGCGCAATCCCTTGGCGCAACCCGGCGCCACCTGCTCTTTCACGTCTACCTGCCCGCAGCGGGACCACTGATCCTCGCCGGGATGCGCATCTCGCTCGGCTTCACCTACACCGTCCTCGTCGCCGCCGAGATCGTCGCGGCCTCCGCCGGCATCGGCTGGATGATCTGGGATGCCGCGAAATTCCTGCTGTCCGACGTCGTGATCATGGGCCTGATCGTGCTTGGCCTGACCGGCGTCGTGCTCGACCTGATGATGCGCGGAATTGCGAAATTACTGATGCCGTGGGCCCGAACCTGATCCTGATCGAGGAGAGATGAGATGATGAAGAGACTGGTTGCGACGCTTGCATTCGCTGCGCTGACGCTCTCGGCCCCCGCTCGTGCCGAGGACAAGCCGGCCAAGGTGACCGTCGGCTATCTGAATTTAGTGAACGCGCAGCTCGTCACCAAGCATCTCGGCCTGCTGGCCAAGGAGATGCCTGGTGTCGACATCAAATACGTCAAGATCGGTGGCGGCGGCGACATGCTGCGCGCGATCGCCGGAAACGACGTCGATTTCGGCGGCCTCGGCAATCCTCCGACCGCGATCGGCGCGACCCGGGCCCTGCCGATCAAGGGCATCCTGGTGATCAATCTGCTCGACTATGTCGAGTCGATGGTGGTGCGCACCGACAAGAACATCAATTCGCTTAAAGATCTTAAAGGCAAGACGGTCGCCGCGCCGTTCGGATCCACCACACATTACCTGCTGTTGCAGGCATTGAAGGACGACGGCGTCGATCCTGCCTCGCTGAAGATTATCGATCTCGCACCCTCGGACATCGCCTCCGCCTGGCTTCGCGGCGATATCGATGCCGCCTGGTTCTGGGAGCCGAACCTCGACAAGGCCGTCAAGAACGGCGGCAAGATCCTGATCACCTCGGGTGAGATGACCAAGCGCGGCTATCCGACCTGGGACATCGGCGTCGTGATGAATGCTTTTGCGGAAAAATATCCGTCCTACGTCGAGAAGTTCATCAAGGCCGAATGCGAGGGGATCGATTTCTGGCTGAAGAACCCGGAGAAGACGGCCGAGATCATCGCCGAGGAGCTTTCGCTGCCGCTGCCCGATGCGATGCGGATGATGAAGGGCACGGGCATGGTCCCTTGCAACCAGCAGCTCACCGAGGAATATCTCGGCACAACGACAAAGAAGGGCAAGTTCGTCGACACGCTGGTCTCCACGGCCGACTTCCTGGTCAAGCAGGAGCGTCTCCCGAAGCTGCTGCCGCGCGCCGGCTTCGAAGCCTTCATCCAGCCGGCCTATATCGAGAAGGTGATCGGCCGTTGACGCCTGCTGCCGGCGGGCTTGTCTCGCCGGCGCGCCCTGTTCCCATAAGCATGTGACGCCATGGATATCTCGCCTCGCCATCTTCGCGCTGCCTATCGCAACGGCACGCTGAAGCCGTCAGACGTCGCCGCGCACGTGCTGTCGCGCCTGACTGATGCCGACCAGAGCGGTGTCTGGATATCGACGGGAAGGCCCGAGAGCGTCATGGCCGCGGCGCGCGCGATCGATGCCCGCGTCGGCGAGATCGATGAGCTACCGCTCTATGGGCTCGTATTCTCGGTCAAGGACTGCATCGATGTCGCAGGCGAGCAGACGACGTCGGCCTGTCCGGAATTCGCCTATGTGGCGGAGGATACGAGCCCCGTGGTGGCTGACGCGATTGCAGCCGGTGCGATTTATGTCGGCAAGACCAACATGGACCAGTTCGCGACCGGGCTCGTCGGCGTCCGCTCGCCCTACGGCATCGCCCGGAATCCATACAACGCAGACTACATTCCCGGCGGCTCCAGCTCGGGCGCGGCGGTGTCGGTCGCGACCGGCACGTCGTCCTTCGCGTTCGGGACCGACACCGGCGGGTCGGGCAGGGTGCCTGCGTCCTATTGCGGCGTGACCGGCTTCAAGCCGGCGCCGGGCGCGTTCAGCCAGCGCGGGATGGTGTATGCGTGCCGAAGCTTCGACACGATCTCGCTCTACACCCGCGATCCCGCCGACGGCTATGATGTCTATCGCGTGCTGGCGCGGCGCGATCCCGCGGACAGCTTTTCGCCGCTGCAGTTCGCCGGCTGGACAGAGCAGGCGTCCCCGGCGCGGCCGCTGAAGATCGCAACGCCGCGCCTTGATCAGCTCAAGTTCTTTGGCAATCCAGAGACGGAGAGGCTGTTCGGCGACGCGCTGCACCGGCTGCGCCGACTCGACCTGCCGGTCGTGCCGGTGGATTTCTCGCCATTCACCTCGATCAACGATCTGATGTTCTTCGGGCCGTTTCTTGCGGAGCGTGATGTTTCGGTCGGCGCCTTTCTCGACGCCCATCCCGGTGCAGGGGTCAAGATCGTGCGCGATCTCGTTCTCGGCAGCCGGAAGTTCTCGGCCGCCGATGCCTACCGCGCGTTCTACGAAGTCAAGGACGTCCAGCGTCAGCTTCGCGGCTTCTGGGAAGCTCACGATGCGCTGGTGGTGCCGACGGTCGGCACCGTCCTCAGCATTGATGAAGTTGCGCGCGATCCGCTGACGGCCAATTTCAACAACGGCTATTACACCAACTACGCCAATTCGCTCGGGCTCGCCGCGATTGCGGTGCCGAATGCGATGACCGGGGCCGGCGTGCCCTATGGAGTCACGTTCCTGGCGCCGGCGGGGCGGGAGCGCCTGCTCGCTGACCTCGCTTGTGCGTTCACGGCTGCGGCGGCCGTGCGTTGAGCGGTCGCACCGCGTTGCAATCGGATGCGATACCTCCTAGCCTTCGAGCCGTCACTCGAAGGGAGACTGGTCGTGGGGCGGGGCCATGCGCATGAAGTCGCCGATCCGGGTGAGCCCTGTGCGGAAGTGCAAGGCGCCGGAACGGGTCGCTATGTGCTGAAGGCGCTGGACAAGTCTGATCTGGACCTGGTGATGCGGACCGGCAGGTTGGCGACTTACCAGAACCGCGAACATCTGCTGCGCGAAGGCGAGCCGGCGAACGGCATCCACGTCATTTTGAGCGGGATCGTCGAAAGCACCCATGCCGGCACGCAAGGTCGCGAGCTGATGCTGGCGACATGGGAAGCCGGCGACTTCGTCGGCGCCCCCTACATTCTCGGCAATCACCGCCATAGCTGGTCGGCGCGCGCGCTCGGCCGGGTCGAAGCTTTGCATCTCGACCAGGATGCCATCCGCCGCCTGATCGCACAGTCGCCCTCGTTCGCAGTCGCGCTGATCGAATGTCTCGGCTTCAAGGGCGAGACCTATTCGATGCTGGCGCAGACGCTGGCTGGGCAGAAGGCTGCGGAACGATTGGTGCTGCTGCTGGTGAAGCTGTGCGAGAACGCGGCGCAGGACGAGAACGGTCCGATCTCGCTCGGCCGCCTCACGCAGGCCAATCTCGCGCGCATGATCGGCGCGACGCGGCAGTCGATCAGCCTCATTCTCAACCGTCTCCAGGACGAGGGCATCATCACGACCGGCCCGACCAAGATGGTCGTGAATGATCTCTCGGCGCTGAGAAAGCAGGTCACGGACTAAAGCGCGATGATGTCGTCATCGCGCTTTAGGCTTCGATGGTGCCAATCCCATGCAGCGCTGCACTTCACCCGGTACATTGTAGGTGCGCATGATGTGGCGGCTGTCGCGCAGGCCGGACGCTTCGCGCTGCACCACGAACATCCAAAGCGCCTGGCCGGCTTCCAGCACCAGCTTGCGCCTCGCCGGTTGCATCGCGTCCGGCACTTCGGTCGCGGCGTGAGCGACGTCGAACTCGCGCAAACGCGAAAGGCTCTGTTCGAGGGCGCGGCCCATCCGCCCAAGCGCCGAGGCCTGTTCCTGGACGATCTCGTAGTGGAGGATGTCGACTGGCGGGCGAAGATCACGAGACATGGCCGCAATATAGTGTCGCCCGGCCCGCAGGCGCAACGCGCGGCTACCTCGCCTTGTACGCCGCCAGGAACATCCGCGTTGCACTCTCGACCACCGCGCTCATGCGCTGTTCCGACGGCGCGGGCTCCGCCTGAAACACGAAGGGCAGGAACAGCGAGGCCTTGCACAGTTCCATGAACTGCGAGGCGGCAAGATCGCAATCATCGATCGAAAGATCGCCCGATGCGACACGTGCCTTGAGATAAGCGGAGAGGCGGTTGATGCTCTTGTCCAGCACGCGCGCATAGTAACGCCGGCCGACATCCGGCATGCGCTCGGCGATCGCCATCACGGTGCGGATCGCCGATCCGCCGCCGGGCCGGCAGACCAGGTGAAGATAGGCGAGGCCGAACTCCTTCAGCGTGCTCTCGGCCTCGCGGTCGGGATCGAAACTGAACACGACCTGGCCGTGCTGGAGCGCCTCCTGTTCGACGATGGCTTCGAACAGCGCGCATTTGTCGGCGAAGTAGACGTAGAGTGTGCCCTTGGAGACCTGCGCGGCGCGCGCGATCTCGCCCATGCTGGCCCCGTCGAAGCCCAGATCCATGAACACCTTGCGGGCGCCGTCCAGGATCTGGCGGCGCTTGGAATTGTCCTCGTCCTGGACGATACGCAATTGTTCGCTGGCAGCTACAACCATTGGTTTAGGGTCTCGGAAGGTTTTTGGGTCGGGATTAAGCCATGAAACGCCCATAAAGGATTTCGCGGCTGTAAGGTCTGTCGGGAATAATGTGTATATTGACCGAACCGTTCGGTCAATGCTATTTGAGATCCACGCGAGGAAACCGCCTGCAACAGCGGCCGCCCTCGGGTTGCGCTTTTTTGGGGAGGCCGTGATGGCCATATCGAGAGATCAGACGGCTCGCGTCCTTCGCCAGGAAACGGCGGAGGACCAGACGGGCGCTGATGCTGCCTCCGAGACACCCGCACCCCCTGCCGAGCAGCTGCGCGCTCACGTGGCCGAGGAAACCAAGCGTCCGACCCGCGAGGCGCCGGAGCAGCCCGTGATCGACAAGCCGGCCGCACCTGCGCCGGACGCGCCCGCCGCCGCTGCGTCCGGTGCGCCAAAGTCCGGCAAGCGCAAATTCGTCCTGATGGGCGTCGGCCTCGTCCTCGCGCTGGCTGTTGCGGGGTATGCCGGCTATTACACTTTGGTCGGTCGCTTCTACATCTCGACCGACGACGCCTATGTGCGCGCCAACAACACCATGCTCGGCGCGCGCGTTGCCGGCCACATCTCCTCGATCCTTGCCGGCGACAACACACAAGTCCAAGCCGGCGACATCGTCCTCCGCATCGACGACGGCGACTACAGGATCGCGGTCGAGGCCGCCGCGACCAAGATCGCGACCCAGCAAGCCACCATCGATCGCATCGGCCGCCAGGTCGCCGCTCTCGACAGCCAGGTCGCCCAGGCCAAGGCGCAGCTCGTCTCCGCCGAAGCGGGCCTCAAGCGCGCCGACCTCGATTATGAGCGCCAGCAGGCGCTGAGCAGCAAGGGCTTTGCCTCGCGCGCCACCTTCGAAAGCTCGGAAGCCGGACGCGACCAGGGCGCCGCCGCGGTCAAGGCCGCGCGAGCCGCCTACGAGGTTGCCGTCAGCAATGTCGACGTCGCCAAGGCGCAGCAGGCCGAAGCGCAGGCCCAGCTCGCCGAGCTCAAGACCACGCTCGCCAAAGCCGAGCGCGACCTCGGCTTCACGGCGGTGCGCGCGCCGGTGAACGGCACGTTCTCGAACCGCCTTGTCAACACCGGCGACTTCGTCGCGGTCGGACAGCGCCTCGGCAACATCGTGCCGCTGGACGACGTCTATATCGACGCCAACTTCAAGGAGACACAGCTCAAGCGCATCCGCCCGGGCCAGCCGGTGACGATCAAGGTCGATGCCTACGGCATGCGCAAGTTCTCCGGCGTCGTCGACAGCATCGCGGCGGGCGCGGGGTCGGTGTTCACGCTGCTGCCGCCCGACAACGCCACCGGCAACTTCACCAAGATCGTGCAGCGCGTGCCGGTCCGCATCCGCGTGCCCAAATCGGTGGCGAAGCAGAACCTGCTCCGCGCCGGCATGTCGGTCTACGCCACCGTCGACACCAACAAGGGCGCCGCCGACGCCGACAGCGCGGTCGACCTCGACGATCCCACCGCGGTCCATCCGCAGTAGGGATGCTATGATGTTCGAGACGAGCGCCGCTTCGCCTTTCACCTCTCCCGGAGGGAGAGGTCGGATCGCATCGGAAGATGCGATCCGGGTGAGGGGTTACGCTCTCTCGTGGAAGCTGCGGCCCCTCACCCGATTTGCTGCGCAAATCGAACTCTCCCCGATGGGAAGAGGTGGAGCGTGCCCTCTCGCGCGAGCTGAGTGAGAAAATGGCCAACGCCACCACCGCTTCACCTGCCATGATGGCGGATCCCGCTTCGGAGCGCATTGCGCCGAAGCGGCTGTTTGCGTTCATCATCATGGTGTTCGGGATGTTCATGTCGATCCTGGACATCCAGATCGTCTCGGCCTCATTGAGCGAAATCCAGGCCGGGCTGTCGGCGAGCTCCAGCGAGGTCTCCTGGGTTCAGACCGCCTATCTGATCGCCGAGGTGATCGCGATCCCGCTGTCGGGATTCCTGTCGCGCGCCTTCGGCACGCGGCTGTTGTTCGCGATCTCGGCGGCCGGCTTCACCTTCGCGAGCCTGCTCTGCGGCTTCGCCACGACGATCGAGGAGATGATCCTCTGGCGCGCGCTGCAGGGCTTTCTCGGCGCCGGCATGATCCCGACCGTGTTCGCCTCGGCCTACACCGTCTTCCCGCGCACGAAATTCCACATCGTCGGTCCCATCATCGGCCTCGTCGCAACCTTGGCTCCGACCATCGGACCGACGGTCGGCGGCTACATCACCGACGCGATGTCGTGGAACTGGCTGTTCTTCATCAACGTCGTGCCCGGCATCGGCATCACAGTGGGCGTGCTGGCGCTGGTCGATTTCGACGAGCCGCATTTCGAGCTGCTCGATCGCTTCGACTGGTGGGGCTTGTTGTTCATGGCCAGCTTCCTCGGCACGCTGGAATATGTGCTGGAAGAGGGCCCGCAATATCAATGGATGCAGGACACGTCGGTCGCGATCTGCGCCTGGATCTGCGCGATCTCGGCCATCGCCTTCTTCTGGCGCGTGTTCACGGCGGCCGAGCCGATCGTCAATCTGCGCACCTTCTCCGACCGCAATTTCGCCGTCGGATGCACGCTGCAATTCTGCATCGGCATCGGTCTCTACGGCCTGACCTACATCTATCCGCGCTATCTCGCCGAAGTGCGCGGCTACAGCGCGCTGATGATCGGCGACACCATGTTCGTCTCCGGCATCACCATGTTCCTGGTCGCACCGCTGGTCGGCCGGCTCATGGCCAAGCTCGACATGCGCTACATGATCGCGTTCGGCCTCGTCGTGTTCGCGATCGGCTCCTACCAGATGACCTGGATCACCCGCGAATACGATTTCTACGAGCTGCTGGTGCCGCAGATCCTGCGCGGCATCGGCATGATGTTCGCGATGGTCCCGACCAACAACGTCGCGCTCGGCACGCTGCCACCTGACAAGGTGAAGAACGCGAGCGGCCTGTTCAACCTGATGCGCAATCTCGGCGGCGCGCTCGGCCTCGCCGTCATCAACACCGTGCTCAACGACCGCACCGACCTGCATATCACCCGTCTGCAGGAGCGCGTGACCTGGGGCAACACGACCGCGACCGAAACCCTGAGCATGTTCATGCAGAAATTTCAGGGACTTGGCGATTCCACGCTGATGGCCATGAAGCAGCTTTCCCAGCTGGTTCATCGCCAGGCCGTGGTGATGAGCTTTGGCGATGCCTTCTTCATCCTGTCGCTGTTCTATCTCGCCCTCAGTTTCCTGGTGGTGCTGCTGAAGAGACCGCCGTCGCCGTTCGGCGCCGGCGGCGACGGGCACTAATTTGCAACACTCGTGCGTGATCTCGCGCGAGCCCCGTTGCAATCGGCTGGCGACACATCTATAAAGCGCGCCTCATTCATTCGAACCGGGGAGAGATTTGCATGATTTCGTCGCAATCGCAGATCGTACGCCCGCGCTCGATGATCACCTCGATGACGTTCTGGTTCGGTATGTACGCGGCCTGTTAGAGGCCTCTTCCGCCAGCTTCGATTGGGCCAAGGTTTTGGCCGAGCGTCCCGATCGCTTCGTTTCCCAAGTCAAAATCAGTCTTACGTGACGCCGTTGCGGCCTTCGGGCCGACTTGCGTCCATCGATGGAGCCGGCCCGCGCGAAGCGGCCGGATGATGCCATGACCGCTCTGTCCAAGAAGCCTGCGGCGATTCGCGTCGTGCTTCCCTTCGTGTTCAAACATTGGCTGAAGCAGCCGGGGCGCGGCCTCGTCGTGGCCGGCGGCCTGCTCGGCGCAACCGCCGCCGATTTGTTCATGCCGGTCTTCTCCGGACACCTGATCGATGCGCTGACCCGCGGTCCGTCCGACCCCGATGCGCGGCACGCGGCGCTGGTCGCGTTCGGCGCCATCGTGGCGCTGGGCGCGGCCTCGATGGTGCTGCGGCTCGCGGGATTGCAGGCGATCGTGCCGTTCACGCTGCAGATCATGTCCGAGGTCGCGCAGGAGGCGTTCACGCGCGTGCAGCGCTTCTCGACCGACTGGCACGCGAACTCCTTCGCCGGCTCCACGGTTCGGAAGATCACCCGCGGCATGTGGGCGCTCGACCTGCTCAACGACACGCTGCTGCTCGCGCTATTGCCCTCGTTCGTCGTTCTGATCGGCTCGATGATCCTGCTCGGCCTGCACTGGGCCTCGCTCGGCGCGGTGATCGCGCTCGGCGCGCTGGTCTATGTCACCATGACGGTGCTGTTCTCGACCCGCTACGTCGCGCCGGCCGCGCGCGTCTCCAATGCCTGGGACACCAAGGTGGGCGGCACGCTGGCGGATGCGCTGACCTGCAACGCCGTGGTGAAATCCTTCGGCGCGGAACTGCGCGAGGACGCGCGGCTCACCCGCGTCATCAACCGCTGGGGCGTGCGCGTGCGGCGGACCTGGTTTCGCTACAACTACACCGCCATGGCGCAGCTGACGCTGCTGCTGGGCTTGCGCGCCTCGGTGATCGGCGGCTCCGTTTTGCTGTGGGTCTCCGGCTACGCCTCGCCCGGCGATGTCACCTATGTGCTGACGAGCTACTACGTGATCCACGCCTATTTGCGCGACGTCGGCATGCACATCAACAACCTCCAGCGCTCGGTCAACGACATGGAGGAGCTGGTGGCGATCCACGACGAGCCGATCGGCATCGCCGATGCGGCCAATGCGCAGCCGATCGCGATCGAAGGCGGCGAGATCGTGTTCGACGACGTCACGTTCCACTATGGCGGCCATCGTGCGCCGCTCTATGACGGGCTGTCGCTGACGATCCGCGCCGGCGAGCGGGTCGGCCTCGTCGGCCGCTCCGGCTCCGGCAAGACCACCTTCGTCAAGCTGGTGCAGCGGCTCTATGACGTCACCGGCGGCCGCGTGCTGATCGACGGGCAGGGCATCGCGCTGGCCACGCAGCAATCGCTGCGCAGCCAGATCGCGATCGTGCAGCAGGAGCCGATCCTGTTTCACCGTACGCTCGCCGAGAACATCGCCTATGGCCGGCCCGGCGCCAGCCTCGAGGCGATCGAGCAGGCGGCGCGGCTTGCCAATGCGCACGACTTCATCCTGCGCCTGCCGAAGGGTTACGGCACCCTGGTCGGTGAGCGGGGCGTGAAATTGTCGGGCGGCGAGCGGCAGCGCGTGGCGCTGGCGCGCGCCTTCCTGGCGGATGCTCCGGTGCTGATCCTGGACGAGGCGACCTCGAGTCTCGATTCGGAATCGGAGGCGCTGATCCAGGAGGCGATGGAGCGGCTGATGAAGGGACGCACCTCCATCGTGATCGCGCACCGGCTGTCGACGGTGAAGAGCCTCGATCGCATCCTGGTGTTCGACCGCGGCGAGATCGTCGAGCAGGGCACGCACGCTCTGCTCGCGGCCAAGCCCGGCGGCATCTATCGCAGCCTGTTCGAGCGCCAGGTGGTGGAGCTCGGAGAGATCGCAGCAGCGGAATGACGCGCGTGGCCGGTGGACGAATGCCGGCCACGTCGCGTGGGGATGGAACGACATGAAAGACCTGACACACGGCTCTATCGTGAGACACATCCTGGCCATGGCGCCGCCGATCATGGTCGGCATGATCTCGATCATGATCTGCCAGCTGGTCGATCTGTATTTCGTATCTAGCCTCGGCGATGCGGCGGTTGCCGGCGTCGCCGCGGCCGGCAATGCCGGCTTTCTCGTCAATGCCTTGATGCAGGTGCTCGGCGTCGGCACGGTGGCGCTGATCGCGCATGCCGTGGGACGCAAGGACCGGGCGGATGCGAACCTGATCTTCAACCAGGCGGTCGTGCTGTCGGTGCTGGCCGGCCTCTTGACCCTCGTGATCGGCGCAGCGCTGTCGCGCCCTTACATGCGTTCGGTCGCGGCCGACCAGGCCACGGTCGAGGCGGGGACCACCTACCTGTTGTGGTTCATGCCGGCGCTCGCGCTGGAATTCGCCATGCAGGTGCTGGCTTCGGCGCTGCGCGCGACCGGGATCGTGCGTCCCGCGATGGTCGTGCGCGCGCTCGCGGTCGCGATCAATATCGCATTGGCGCCGGTGCTGATCTCGGGCTGGGGCACGGGCTGCGCACTCGGTGTCGCCGGCGCGGGGCTGGCGAGCTCGATCGCAGTCGCCGTCGGCGTGCTGATGCTGCTGGCCTATTTCCGCAAGGTCGAGCGCTACGTCGCCTTCAACGCGGCGCAGTGGCGTCCGCAGCCGCGGCACCTGATGCGCATCCTGAATGTCGGCCTGCCGGCCGGCGGCGAGTTCGCGATGATGTTCATCTTCATGGCGGTGGTCTATTACGTGCTGCGCGACTTCGGCGCGGCGGCGCAGGCGGGCTTCGGCATCGGGCAGCGCGTGCTCGGCCTGATTCAGATGCCGGCGCTCGCGGTTGCGCTGGCGGCCGCGCCCATCGCCGGCCAGAACGTCGGTGCCGGCAACGGCGCGCGGGTGCGGGAAACCTTCGTCAAGACGGCGCTGATCACCACCGTCGTAGCGGTCGGCTTCATGATCCTCGCGCAGCTGAAGCCGGAGCTGCTGCTGGCCGGGTTTTCCAACGACCGGGAGACGATGGCGATCGCCTTCCTGTTCCTGCGGATCATCTCGCTCAACATGGTGGCGCAGGGCCTCATCTTCACCTGCTCCAGCATGTTCCAGGGCCTCGGCAACACCAGGCCTGTGCTGGTCAGCTCGGTGACGCGCGTGTTCACCTATTCGCTGCCGGTGCTCTGGCTGTCGACGCGGCCGGGCTTCCGCATCGAGCATGTCTGGTATCTCTCGATCGCGGCGACGACGCTGCAGGCCGCAATGAGCCTGTGGCTCATGCGCCGCGAGTTCGGCAAGCGCTTCGCGTCGCAGGACGAGGCCGCGAAGGCAGTGGAAGCCGAGCCGGTCGCGCCTCCGGCCCGTGCTCCCGCGTAGCGAAAGTGACATCCCTCCCACGGCTCCCGCCAGCTTGCGGCGCCGTGGGGCTAATGCGCGCCAAGGCTGTTCCAGACGAGAGTGAGGCCCGACAGAAACAAGAGGCCGAGCACGACATCGCCGAAATGCTTGTCGTTCAGCGCGTGATAGACGCGCGCGCCCGCCCATGCGCCGATCAAGGTGCCCGGAAAGGCGACCAGCGCGAGCCAGACCACTTTGAGCTCGACGAGACCCGATGCGGTCTGCAGCAGCAGTGCGGTGGCGAGCACCGTGAAGTTAAAGAGCTGGAAGATGCCGCGCCGCTCGTGCTTGTTCCAGCCGCGGATATTGGCCCACAGGATCGGCAGCGGTCCCGAGAGCCCAGCGAGGCCACCAAGAATGCCGCCGGCAAAGCCGACCGCGCCGTCGGCAATCCGGCCGCCGGATTTGATCGCGAGCGACCTCTTGTTCAGATAGAGCGCCGTAGAGAAAATCAGGATCAGCACACCGACGCTCAGCTTGAACACTTTTGGATCGGCCGAGGCCACCATCATGGTGCCGAGCGGGACGCCGAGCAGGCCGCCGATCAGGAACGGCCAGACCAGCGAGAGGTTGAAGCTCTTCCACATCGAGGGCAGCGTCGAGGTCTGCGCGATCACCGAGCAGATCAGCACCAAGGGGACCGCGAGCGAGGGCGGCAGCACATAGAGCCAGATGCCGAGCGCCATCAGCGCCGTGCCGAAACCGGCCAGTCCCGAGACGAAGCCGCCGGCCAGCGCGCCGAGCAGCAGCAGGACGTAGGTGAGCGTTTCCAACAGACTGTCCTTGTCGCCAGGGGCGATCCCGAGCTGATCGCCACGGCTCGCATAACATGCCTGCCGGCATGCAGGTCAATCCGTGCCGCATGCAAGCGTGATCTGCGGCGCTCCATCGCCGTCATCGTCGATGATCTAGACGATCTGCCTGGTGTCGGCAGGCTTCTGCAGCGCGCCGACCAGGATGCGCAGCGCCTCCGTCAATTCCGATCTGTTTCGGGCCGCGCCCAGCGAGACGCGTGCCGCCTGCGGCGGTGCCCCGTCGACGGTGAAGGCATCGCCGGCGACGACCGCAAGCCCGTTCCGCAGAAGATGTGCGGCGAGATCGGGTCGCTCTTCCGGCAGTCGCAGCCAGAGATGATGCGCCGCGGGCCTGGCCAGGAACTGAAAACCTTTCAGCGCGCGTTGCGCGAGCTGCTGGCGCCCGACCGCCTCGCTTCGGATGGCGCCGATGATGCGATCGGCAATGCCGTTTTCGATCCAATGCGTCACCAGCGCGACCATCAGGGGCGCCGGCATCTGCACGGTCGCCTGCAGGGAGCTGCGCATGTCCCGCTGCGCGCCACTGTCGGGCGTCACCAGATAGGCAACGCGCAGCGCCGGCGCGATGCATTTTGACAGCGTGGTCGCAAGATATGTTCGCTCCGGAATGAGGTTCGCGATCGGCGAGGCCGCGCGGTCGAGCAGCCCGTAGGCGTCGTCCTCGATCAGGATGGTGCCGGCATCGCGGATGATCTTCGCGATCGCGCCGCGCCTCTCGGCGGAAAGCGTCGCCGTGGTCGGATTGTGCAGCGTCGGAATGAGATAGACGGCTTTCGGCTTGTGCACGCGGCACGCCTTTGCCAGCGCATCCGGCAGGATGCCGTCCTCATCCATGGGGACACCGACGAGCTTGACGCCGAGCCGGGCAGCGGCGGCCTTGATGCCGGGGAAGGTGAGGGCTTCGGTCAGCACGGTTTCGCCGGGTCGCGCAACATGGGCGAGCAGGTTGAAGAGGATCGTCTGTGCGCCGGGAAAGATCACCAGCCTATCGGCCTGCGCATGCGCGACGCGGGCGCGCATCCAGCGCGCCGCGACCTCGCGCTCATGCGCGCTGCCGCCGGGCGGCTGGTAGTTGAGATACGCCGTCAGGCCCGATTGCGCGCGGAGGGCTTCCAGCCCGGCGATGATGCGCTCGTCGAGCTGCGCCTCCAGCGGGTGCGGCGGCACATTCATCGACAGGTCGATCGCGACCGGGTGCGGCAGGTCGACCGCGCGCCGCGCGCTGGTCTCCGACACGAACGAGCCCTGTCCGACGCGAGCTTCCATGATGCCGCGGCGCCGCGCCTCGGTGTAGGCGCGCGTCACCGTCGTGAGGTCGATGCCGAGTGCTTTTGCCAGCGCGCGCTGCGTCGGCAGCTGTTGACCGCGCACCAGCCTGCCGGCGGCAATGTCGGCCTCCATGGCCTCGACGATCCGCTGATAGCGCGGGCCCGAAAGCTCCGAGATTGTAGGGATCCATTCCATGCAATTTGGGCCCATAACCTTTGAATGTATGGATGCAAGATATTATTGTATGGATCGTCGAAAAGGAAGAGGTGTGGGCATGTCTGTCTCTCTGGCGACGGTCTCTCTGGCCAAGGCGATGTGGCGCGGTTTCAGCGGCAAATGTCCGCATTGCGGGGAAGGGCACATGTTCGGCCGCTTCCTGAAGGTGGCGGAGGCTTGCGACCATTGCGGCGAGGAGCTGTTCCACCAGCGCGCCGACGACTTTCCCGCCTATCTCGTGATGGTCGTGGTCGGTCATCTCGTGGTGCCGGCGATCCTCGCGGTCGAGACCGCCTACGCGCCGCCGGAATGGCTGCAGCTCGCGGTATGGCTGCCGGTGACGCTGTTCGCCTCGCTCGCGCTGCTGCAACCCACCAAGGGCGCCATCGTCGGCCTGCAATGGCAGCTCGGCATGCACGGTTTCGAGGCGGGCAAGCTGCGGCGCGAAGCCGGCGAGCTTGCGCCGGTGCTGGTGAAGGACACGCGCGCCGCGTAAGCAGCGTTTACATCGCGCGGCCGGCCGCTACACTCCGTCGTATCAAACAAGAACGATGGAAACGCCGATGGCCGCACGCGCGAAGACCTTCCTGCTCTGTCATGGCGCATGGTCCGGCGGATGGGCCTGGAAGAAGATGCACCCGCTGATGGCGCAGGCCGGCCACCGCCTGGTGGCGCCGACCTACACCGGGCTCGGCGAGCGCGCGCATCTGGCGAATCCTTCGGTCGATCTCGACACGCATATCCAGGATATCCTCAACGTCATCGCTTTCGAGGATCTCAACGACATCGTGCTGCTCGGCCACAGCTACGGCGGCATGGTCGCGACCGGCGTCGCCGACCGCGCGCGCGAGCGCGTGACGCAGCTGATCTATCTCGATGCGTTCGTGCCGCGTGACGGCCAGTCGCTGTTCGACCTCAACGAGGGCGGGCGCGAGCCGATGCGCAAGGCAGTCCGCTCGGGCGACGGCTATCGCATCCCGCCGAACCCGCCGCCGCCGGACACCGCGCAAGCCGATCTCGACTGGCTCAATGCGCGCCGCGTTCCGATGCCGATCAAGTGCTTCGAGACGCGCTTGAGGCTCGAGCACGGCGAGCCGGCGATGCCGCGCAGCTACATCTATTGCACGCGCCTTCCGCCCGGAGATGTGTTCAGGCAGTTCGCCCAGCGCACGAAGAGCGAGGAGGGCTGGCGCTATGTCGAGCTCGACGCCAGTCACGCGCCGAATGTGACGGCGCCGGAGGCGTTGATGAAGGTGTTGAACGAGATCGTCGCGTAGCTCACAGCCGTCATTCCGGGGCTCGCGCAGCGAGAGCCCGGAATCCATCAGGCAGCGGAGTCGGTGGATGAATGGATTCCGGGTTCGTGCTGCGCACGCCCCGGAATGACAGCAGCCCAAATTGGTGAGGGGTCCGATGCGCTAGCATCGAACCCCTCGTTGCTTCCTTAGCAAGACGCGTTTTCTTCACGCGAACCGGAAACCCACTTCGCTCGAAAACGCTTTAGAGCATCAGCCGGCCTGTAAGCCGGGTTCTGTAGGGCACCGTCCACTTGCGCGAACGATACGTGACGGCCATTCCTCTGGGACCATGTTTGCACACGGCCTCGAGCAACCTACCCGGACGGCGGGCCTGACATCGCCCCGCGGTGTTATCGCTTTCGCGAACAGCCCGCTTAAGCCGTCCCTATTCGGTTTTGCTCCCGGTGGGGTTTGCCCTGCCGGCTCCGTTGCCGGAACCGCGGTGCGCTCTTACCGCACCTTTTCACCCTTACTTCCTCCGAGGAGGGAGCGGTTCGTTCTCTGTGGCACTTTCCCTGGGGTCACCCCCGCCGGACGTTATCCGGCACCGCATGTCAAGGGAGCCCGGACTTTCCTCCCCGGCGGCCTTTCGGCACCTGCCGGAGCGGCCGTCCGGCCGACTGACGGCTTAGGCATGGGCATTTGTGACGGTTTCGTCAAGCCGATATCGCGAGGCACGCTCGGCCAGAAATAATTTATCGTGAAGATGTCGTTTGGCGCGCAACCCGTTCGACTGGATGCCGGCAACACAGCCGAACAACAGGAGTGAAGCGATGCAATACCTGCTGATGATCTACCAGAACGAGGTCGAGTACGCGAAGAACGACGCGGCGACCAGCCAGAAGATGCTGGCCGAATACCAGACCTTCACGCAAGCCATCATCCAGAGCGGCAATTTCAAGGCCGGCGACCGCCTGCAGCCGACCACGACCGCAACGACCGTGCGTGTGCGCGAGGGCAAGACGCTGACGACCGATGGTCCGTTCGCGGAAACGCGCGAGCAGCTCGGCGGCTACTACCTGATCGAAGCCAAGGATCTCAACGCCGCCATCGAGATCGCGGCGCGGATTCCCAGCGCACGCATCGGCTCGATCGAGGTGCGGCCGATCTGGGTGTACGAGAAGTGACGGCTCTCACCTTCGTCATTCCGGGATGCGCCGCAAGGCGCAGGCCCGGAATCCATGTCCCCGAATCGTGGTTATGGATTCCGGGCTCGCGGCTTTGCCGCGCCCCGGAATGACGAGAGGGGAGTGATCGCGTGACATGACCCCTGGCGAGATTGACAAAATCTTCCGCGACGAGGCGGGGCGGACGCTGGCCACGCTGATCCGTCTCGTCGGCGATTTCGATCTCGCCGAGGACGCGCTCCAGGATGCGTTTGCGGTCGCGCTGGAACGCTGGGCGTGTGAGGTCCCCGACAATCCGCGCGCCTGGCTCGTCAATGTCGCCAAGCACAAGGTGATCGACCGCATCCGCCGCCAGGCCGTCTTCCGCGGCAAGCAGCAGGCGCTGGTGCACGAGCTCGAGCTGAATGCGCTGGGCCCCGACGAGCCGCCGGCGATGCTGGACGACGACATGCTGCGGCTGATCTTCACCTGCTGCCATCCCGCCTTCGCGCCCGAGGTGCAGGTCGCACTGACGCTGCGCACCGTCTGCGGGCTGTCGACGGCGCAGGTGGCACGCGCCTTCCTCGTCGGCGAGGAGGCGATGGCGCAGCGGCTCGTCCGCGCCAAGCAGAAGATCAGGCTTGCCGGCATCCCCTATGAGGTGCCGGAGCGCGAGGCGCTGGCGCCGCGGCTCGATGGCGTGCTCGCCGTGATCTATCTCGTCTTCACCGAAGGCTATGTCGCGACCGAGGGCGCGGACCTGATGCGGCCTGATCTGGCGACCGAGGCCATCCGGCTTGGCCGGCTGCTGAATCGGCTGATGCCCGATCGCGCCGGCATCAAGGGCCTGCTGGCCCTGATGCTGCTGCACGACGCGCGCCGCGCCGGGCGACAGACGCCGGCCGGCGACATCGTCCTGCTCGAAGAGCAGGACCGCGCACTGTGGGACCGCGCGCAGATCGAGGAGGGCCTACGTCTGGTGGAGGATGCGTTGCGCGTGCCGGGCCGGCCGCAGCCCTATGCGGTGCAAGCCGCGATCGCAGCGCTGCATGCGCGTGCGCCGAGCTTCGAAGCCACCGACTGGCCGCAGATCGCAGGTTTGTACGAGGTGCTGCTGCGCATCAATCCGTCACCGGTGATCGAACTCAACCACGCCGCGGCGCTGTCGATGGTCGATGGGCCGGCGCGTGCGCTCGATCTCGTCGATGCGATCGCCGCGCGCGGCGGGCTTCGCGGCTATGAGCTGCTGCCCGCCGTGCGCGCGGATTTGTTGCGGCGGCTCGGCAGGACGAAGGAGGCACGCGAGGCCTATCGTGCGGCGACGGAAGCGACGCAGCTCGAGCCGTTGCGGAGGCTCTATGCGCGACGGATGAGGGAGATGGAATAGGGGCCTCACATGCCGTCATTGCGAGCGCAGCGAAGCAATCCAGGCTATCACCGCGGAGACAGTCTGGGTTGCTTCGTCGCAAGAGCTTCTCGCAATGACGGCGTGTGCGGCTACGCCGTCACTTCGACGCGACCGGCGTTGCTTCCGCCGGCAGGCTCGCCAGCAGCGCCTGCAAGGTCGACAGCGTCGAGTGATCGGCGACGCCGTCCAGCCGCGCCGGGCGGAAATGGCGTTGGAAGGCGGTGACGACTTCCATCGTGGCAGCGTCGTACTTGCCGTTCAGGGGCACGCCATAGCCGTACCTTGCGAGCGCCTGCTGCATGCTCAGCACCGCGTCGCTGATGGTGCCGAGCATCAGGCTGTCGCCGCGGACGATCGGTGCCGGCGTCACCCAATGGCCGACGCCGGAATTGGCCAGCGAGTGCCACGGAAATTTCTCGCCGGGATCCTTCTTGCGGGCGGGCGCGACGTCGGAATGGCCGAGCACCCGGTGCGCCGGCACCTTCCGCCGCAGCATGATGCCGCGGCACAGCGCGATCACGGCGGCGATCTGGCGCAGCGGAAACTCCGGATAGCCCCAGTCATGGCCGCGATTGATGATCTCGATGCCGATCGAGCAGGAGTTGATGTCGTCCTCGCCGGCCCAGGAGGAGACGCCGGCGTGCCAGGCCCGCTTGGCCTCGGGCACGCATTGCACGATGCGCCCGTCCTCCAGCACGACATAATGCGCCGACACTTCGGTGCCGGCCGTGCAGAGGCGTGCCAGCGCGCCCTCGACATCGGGCATGCCGGTGTAGTGCAGCAGGATCATGTCCGGCTGCCGTCCCTTGTTGCGCTCGCCATGGTTCGGCGAGGGGATGATGTCCGAGACGATCGAGGAATCGGGCTCGAACGTCCGCAGGCCCGCCACGGTCTTGGGAACCGGGAGAACGCGGTGACGCTTCGAATCAGATCCAGACGGCGTGGACGAACCGGAGGGCATGAGCAGCTCGGACGGACGGAGAGTGGGGCAAGCCCTTCTCTTTACTATTCCTTTACCCTCCATCGCGCGCAATCGCGCGGCGCGGTTAACGGATTCATTTTGGCGATGTGTGTGGATGCAGCATCACTGCCCTCGTTACCTTTTCCACTTGTCATGAACCGAGCAACGCTTTCTTAACGCTAAGGGCCGTTACTGAGGGATGAAGAGCCGACCCGCGTCCGGAGGCGGCCAAAGCGTATTTTGGCTCGAAATCCCATGGCTGCCCGACAAATTCCACTGGGAACACCGGGTTTGTGGCCCGGGACGGCCGGGCTCGGTAACCATGCTGGACAGGGGCTTTGTCGTGGAACCGCCGCGACGCGCAATGATTCGAGGCGTTATGGGCTTGTTCGGCCCCGATCTCGCTTGGATATCGGGCCGGGCGGTCGGCAGGCGTTGCGCATGAGCTCGGCTCCGCACATTCCCGTTCTTGGCCGTGAGGCCATCGCCCATCTCGCCCCGCGCGAGGGCGGCGTCTATGTCGACGCCACTTTTGGTGCCGGCGGCTATAGCCGCGCGATCCTGGAAGTGCCGGGAACCCGACTCATTGCCATCGATCGCGACCGCACCGCGATTGCCGGGGGTGCCGAACTGGTCGAACGCTCCGCGGGCCGGCTGACGCTGGTCGAGGACCGCTTCTCCAACCTCGCCGAGGTCTGCGCCGCGCAAGGCGTCGACGGCGTCGACGGCGTCGTGATGGATGTCGGCGTGTCCTCGATGCAGCTCGACCAGGCCGGCCGCGGCTTCTCCTTCCGCCTCGACGGTCCGCTCGACATGCGGATGGGGCAGGCAGGCCCGACCGCGGCCGACGTCGTCGCCCGCGCCTCCGAAGGCGATCTCGCCGACATCATCTATCTCTTCGGCGAGGAGCGGCATTCGCGCCGCATCGCCCGCGCCATCGTGGCGGACCGGCAGGACACTCCGTTCACGACCACGCGCGCGCTCGCCGATCTCGTCGGCAGGGTGGTGCGATCGAAGCCCGGCGACATTCACCCGGCGACGCGGACGTTCCAGGCGCTGCGCATCTTCGTCAACGAAGAGCTCGAGGAACTCCAGACGGCGCTCGCTGCCGCCGAGCGCGTGCTGAGGCCCGGCGGCCGCCTCGTCGTCGTCTCGTTCCATTCGCTGGAAGACCGCATCGTCAAGAATTTCCTCTCCGGGCGTTCCAAGACCGGCGGCGGCTCGCGGCATCTGCCGGAAGTCGCGCAGATTGCGCCGAGTTTCCAGCTGCTGACGCGGCGGCCGCTCGTCGCCGGCGAGGACGAAGTGGCGCACAATCAGCGCGCGCGCTCGGCAAAGCTGCGCGCCGCCGAGCGCACCTCGGCGCCGGCGCATGAGATCGATGAGGCATCGTCCTGGCCCAAGCTCGCCGACGTGATGAGGGGCGGCTAGCGCATGCGCATCATCCACCTCCTCGTCATCGGCGCGCTGATCTTCGCAGCCGCCCATGTCTACCGCATCAAGATGGACTCCACGGCGCGCACCGAGAAGGTGCTGCGGCTGCGTGCGGAGATCCGCGAGCAGCGCGATGCGATCGCGGGGCTGCGGGCCGAGTGGGCCAAGCTCGATGCGCCTCACCGCCTGCAAGGGCTGTCCGACCGGCATCTGCACCTCAAGCCGGTCAACGGCACGCAATATGATTCGCTGAAGAACCTGCCGGAGCGTCCGCCGCGGATGTTCAGGCCGGGCGAGCCCGATCCGATCGGGGCCATGCTCAAGACCATCGAAGCCGCGAGCGATCCCGACACGGTCACGGGTTCCGTGCCTCAGCGCGAGGACAAGCAATGAGCCCGGCAACGCCTGCAAGACCAACCGAAAAGTCGACCCAGCGGTCAGTTGAACCTTGGCGGCGGCGGCTGATCCGAAGCCTGCTCTACGGGCGCAACGTCGATCGCGCCGCGAAGGCGCGCGCGCGCGTCGGCCTTGCGATGCTTGCCTTCGCTTCGGTCTACGCCCTGATCGGCGGGCGGCTCGTGATGTTCGCGATCGGCGCCGACGCCCACAGCGCGCGCCGTGCCGCAGCGCAGGAGGTGGTTGCGACCGCGCGGCCCGACATCGTCGACCGCAACGGCGCCATCCTTGCCACCGACGTCAAGGCGGCGAGCCTGTTCGGCGAACCGCGCCGCATCATCGACAAGGACGAGGCGATCGAGCTCTTGACCGCGACCATTCCCGACCTCGACGAGGCCGAGGTGCGCGAGCGCCTGAAGACGCGCAAGGGCTTCGTCTGGCTCAAGCGCGAGGTCACGGCGGCGCAGCAGCAGGCCGTCCACAAGCTCGGCATTCCCGGCATCGGCTTCCTGCGCGAGAACAAGCGGGTCTATCCGACCGGCAACGAGGTCGCCCACCTCATCGGTCTCGTCAATATCGACAACCAGGGTATCGCCGGCCTCGAGAAGTGGCTCGACAATCAGGGCCTCGCCGATCTCCACCGCGCCGGCTTTGCCACCGACCGGTTGCAGAAGCCGATCGAGCTCGCGGTCGATCTGCGCGTCGAGCATGCGCTGCGCGACGAGCTCGTGAAGGCCAAGGACAAGTTCCACGCCAAGGCCGCCTCCGGCATCGTCTCCAACGTCAAGACCGGCGAGATCGTGGCGATGGTCTCGCTGCCGGACTTCGACCCCAACAATCCGAAGGAAGCGCACGACCCCGATCGGATCAACCGCCTGACCACCGGCGTCTACGAGATGGGCTCGACCTTCAAGGCGTTCACGCTGGCGATGGCGCTCGATTCCGGCAAGATCAATCTGAACTCGATGTGGGACGCGCGCGGAAACCTGCACTACGGCAAGTTCACGATCCACGACAGTCATCCGCTCGGGCGTTTCATCAACACCAAGGAAGTGTTCACCTACTCCTCCAACATCGGCGCGGCGCGGATCGCGCTCGGCCAGGGCGTGGAGGCGCACAAGGCCTTCCTCGCCAAGATGGGCCAGATGACGCGGCTGCGCACCGAATTGCCGGAGAGCGCGGCGCCGCTCCTGCCGCGGCGCTGGAGCGAGCTGAACACGGTCACCGCTGCGTTCGGCCAGGGCCTGTCCGTAGCGCCGCTGCAAGCGGTGATGGGAATCAACGCGCTCGTGAACGGCGGCTATCTGGTTCCGCCGACATTCATGAAACGCAGCGAGTCCGAAGCCATGGCGATGGCCAAGCGCGTCATCAAGCCGGAGACCAGCGACAAAATGCGGTTCCTGATGCGGCTCAATGCTGAGATCGGCACCGCCAAGACCGCCGACGTCAAAGGCTATTACGTCGGCGGCAAGACCGGCACGTCCGAGAAGGTCATCAATGGCCGCTACGCCAAGAAGCGCGTCCTCAACTCCTTCACGGCCATCCTGCCCTGCGACGATCCCAAATATCACGTCCTGATCATGCTGGACGAGCCTCAGGCGATACCTGAAACGAAGGGCTTCATCACCTCGGGCTGGAACGCGGTGCCCACTGGGGGCAAGGTGATCGAGCGGATCGCGCCGCTTCTCGGCGTCGAACCGCGGTTCGACCTGCCGCCGTCCGAGCGCCTTATTCTTGCAGCATCCAGGACAACCCAGTAATCAACCGGGTGGGCCATCGCCGGTGCTGAGTCGGGATTGTCCTTTGGAATCGGCTTTCCGGCTGGGCATATCGACTGGAAGACCATGAAGCTGCGCGACCTCTTGGGTCAGGATGTTCCGGGCAATGATGCCGCGATCGAGCCCGCTGCCGCGGCGCTCGAGGTGAGCGGCGTTGCGCTCGACAGCCGCGCGGTGAAGCCGGGCGATCTCTTCTTCGCGCTGGCAGGCAGCAAGACCGACGGCGCCCGCTTCGTCGATGCTGCGGTCGCCGCCGGCGCGGTGGCCGTCGTCGGTGACCACGCACCGGCCGCTTGCAAGGTGCCGTTCATCGTGGTCGCCAATCCGCGCCGCGCGCTGGCACTGGCCGCGGCAAGATTTTTCCCGGCGCAGCCTGCGACGATTGCCGCGGTGACCGGAACCAGCGGCAAGACCTCGGTCGCCGCGTTCACGCGCCAGATCTGGGAGCGGCTCGGGCACGCCTCCGCCAGCATCGGCACCATCGGTCTCGTCTCGCAAAAGCGCACCGTCTACGGTTCGCTGACCACGCCGGATCCGATCGCGCTGCACCGGCAGTTAGATCAGATCGCGCGCGAGGGCGTCACGCATCTTGCCTTCGAGGCGTCCTCGCACGGGCTCGATCAATATCGACTCGATGGCGTGCGCATCTCGGCCGGCGGCTTCACCAATCTCTCGCGCGACCACATGGATTACCATCCGACCGTTGCGCATTATCTCGCGGCCAAGCTCCGCTTGTTCCGCGAGCTGGTGCCGCCTGATGGCGCCGCGGTGATCTCGGCCGATCATGATTGCTCGGCGGAAGCGATCGAGGCGGCGACATCGCGCGGCCTGCGCGTCATGGCGGTCGGCCGCAACGGCGATGGCGCGGGCGAGGGCATCCGCCTCACGGAGGCCGTGGTCGACGGTTTCTCGCAAAAGCTCACGGTCGAGCATCGCGGCAGGGCTTACGCGATCCGGCTGCCGCTGGTCGGCGAATTCCAGATCGAGAATGCGCTGGTGTCGGCCGGGCTTGCCATCGGCACCGGCAGCGATGCTGAAAACGTGTTTGCGAGCCTCGAACATCTCGAAGGCGCCAAGGGCCGGCTCGAGCGCGTCGGCGCGCGCAACGGCGCGCCGATCTTCGTCGACTACGCGCACAAGCCCGACGCGCTGGCGAAGGCGCTGCAGGCGCTGCGGCCGTATGCCAAGCGCAGGCTGGTCGTCGTGTTCGGCGCCGGTGGCGACCGCGATGCCGGCAAGCGTCCGATCATGGGCGAGATCGCGGCGGAGAATGCCGATGCCGTCATCATCACCGATGACAATCCGCGCAGCGAGAAGCCGGAAGCCATCCGCGCCGCCATCCTCGCCACCGCGAAGGGCGCCCGCGAGATCGGCGACCGGGCCGAGGCGATCCGCGCCGCGATCGATGACTTGCAGGAGGGCGATGCGCTGCTCATCGCCGGCAAGGGCCACGAGACCGGGCAGATCGTCGGCGGCCAGACGCTGCCCTTCAGTGATCACGAGGCGGTCGCCGCCGCACTAGCGTCGAGGGTTGCATGAGCGGGCCAATATGGACGGTTGCCGAGGTCGCGCGTGCGCTGGGCGTGGCCGGATCGTTCCCGGAGACGGGAATCGATTTCGTCACCCAGGACAGCCGCCTGGTGAAGCCGGGCAGCCTGTTCGTCGCGCTGAGCGGCACGCCGAGTGGCGGCTTCGTCTCGGCTTTCGCCAGCGCGCGCGACGGCTGGGAATTCGCCGACAAGGCGGAAGCTTCAGGCGCGGTCGCGATCATCGGGCCGCACGAGATCGCGGGCATCCGCATTCCCCAGATCGTCGTCAAGGACACGCTGATCGACGGCCTCTGGGGCCTCGCCCGCGCCGCACGCGCGCGCTTCAATGGCCCGGTGATCGGGCTCACCGGCAGCGCCGGCAAGACCAGCACCAAGGAATTTCTCGCCGCCTATCCGAACGCCTATGCCAGCCCGTCGAGCTTCAACAATTTCTGGGGCGTGCCGCTGACGCTGTGCAATGCCAGGCGGGACGCCAGCCTCTGGGTCGTCGAGATGGGCATGAACCAGCAAGGCGAGATCGCCCGGCTCAGCGAGCTCACGCAGCCGACCGTCGCGCTCGTCGTCAACGTCCAGCCGGTGCATCTGGAAAAGCTCGGCTCGCTCGAGGCCATCAGGCGCGAGAAGGTGTCGATCGCGCTCGGCCTGCCCGAGGACGGCGTGCTGGTGCTGCCCGCCGGAATCAAGGCTTCCGAGTGGAAGGGCAAGGTCGTGCGCTTCGGCGGCGAGCATGCCGAGGTGCACGAGGTCGCGCACGCGCCGCACGGCGAGAGCTGGCAGGTCGTGGCCGCGATCGGCAAGAAGGAGATCGCCTTCAGCCTCACCCCTGGCGCGCCGCACCGGGTGCACAACGCGCTGGCTGCGCTCGCCTCGGTTCATGCCGCGCATCTCGACGTCGCGACGCTCGCGGTCAAGCTCGACCGCGTCGGCATCATGACCGGCCGCGGCGTCGAGCAGGCGGTCAGTGACATCACGGTGATCGACGACAGCTTCAACGGCAATCCGGCCAGCGTGGCGGCGGCGCTGCAAAGCCTGCAGGCGCGCAACATGAGCGGTGGCCGCCGCATCGCGATTCTCGGCGACATGCTCGAGCTCGGCGAGGACGCACCGAGGTATCACACCGGCCTCGCCAGGCATCTCGACGGCATCGACGGCGTCTTTTGCGTCGGGCCGCTGATGCGCCACCTGTTCGACGCATTGCCAGCGGGCAAGGGCCTCGGCTGGCATGACGATCCCGCCACGCTGAAACCGGCCGAGGTCGCAAATCTGCTGAAGGCAGGCGACGTCGTGGTTGTCAAGGGCAGCAAGAAGATGTTCTGGGTCAACAAGTTTGTGCCGGGGCTGGTGGCCGCCTTGCAGGCAAAGGCGTAAACTGCTTGGAAGGCGCCGTTCCCGAATCCCACCTTTGCGGCGGAAGCCGTCCGTTTCCCGAAACGCGCGGCCCATGACGAAGACCAGCGAATGCGCATGAGGCACCTGGATATGCAAAGGCGCCATAGGACCGTCTGAATGTTTTACTGGCTGATCGAGCTTTCCAACACATTTCCGGGCTTCGGTGCCTTTCGCACCGTCCTGAACGTCTTTCGCTACATCACCTTCCGCACCGGCGGCGCCATCGTGACCGGCGCGCTGTTCGTGTTCCTGTTCGGCCCCTGGATCATCGATCATTTGCGCATCCGTCAGGGCAAGGGCCAGCCGATCCGCACCGACGGTCCGCAATCGCACCTCGCCAAGAAGGGCACGCCCACCATGGGCGGGCTGATGATCCTGTCCGGGCTCACGGTCGGCACCGTGCTGTGGGCCAATCCGCTCAACCCCTATGTCTGGATCGTGCTGGCGGTGACGCTCGGCTTCGGCTTCGTCGGCTTCTATGACGATTACCTCAAGGTGACCAAGCAGACCACGACCGGGTTCGGCAGCAAGCTCCGCCTCTTGATCGAAGCCGTCATCGCGCTGGTCGCCTGCTACGCGCTGGTGCGGCTGAACCGCGACCCCGCCTCGACCGCGCTGACGATTCCCTTCCTGAAGGATACCGTGCTGCATTTCGGCTGGTTCTTCGTCGTCTTCGGCGCCTTCGTCATCGTCGGCTCCGGCAATGCGGTGAACCTCACCGACGGTCTCGACGGCCTCGCCATCGTGCCCGTGATGATTGCCACGGCGAGCTTCGCGATGATCGCCTATCTCACCGGCAACTTGGTGTTCGCCGACTACCTCCAGATCAAATATGTCGCCGGCACCGGCGAGCTCGCGGTGCTCTGCGGCGCGTTGCTCGGCGCCGGTCTCGGCTTCCTCTGGTTCAACGCGCCGCCGGCCTCGATCTTCATGGGCGACACCGGCTCGCTTGCGCTCGGCGGCATGCTCGGCGCGATCGCGGTCGCGGTGAAGCACGAGATCGTGCTCGCCGTGATCGGCGGCCTGTTCGTGCTCGAGGCAGTTTCGGTCATCGTGCAGGTGGTGTCCTTCAAGCTCACGGGCAAGCGCGTGTTCCGGATGGCGCCGATCCACCATCACTTCGAGCAGAAGGGCTGGACCGAGCCGCAGATCGTGATCCGCTTCTGGATCATCTCGGTGATGCTGGCGCTCGCCGGCCTTTCGACGCTGAAGCTGCGGTGACCGATCGATGATCCCCGTCACGTCCTTCGCCGGCAAGACGGTCGCGGTGTTCGGCCTCGGCGGCTCGGGGCTCGCCTCCTGCCATGCGTTGAAAGCCGGCGGTGCCGAGGTGGTCGCCGCCGACGACAACGCCGAGAACGTCGCCAAGGCCGCGCAGGCCGGCTTCATCACAGCGGACATGCGCAACGTCTCCTGGGCCAAGTTCGCAAGCCTCGTGCTCGCGCCCGGCGTGCCGCTCACCCATCCTGTGCCGCACTGGAGCGTCTTGAAGGCGCGCGAGGCCGGCGTCGAGGTGATCGGCGACATCGAGCTGTTCTGCCGCGAGCGGCGCCGCCACGCACCCGATGCGCCGTTCGTCGCCATCACCGGCACCAACGGCAAGTCGACCACGACGGCGCTGATTGCGCATCTGACCAAGGTCGCCGGCTACGACACCCAGATGGGCGGCAATATCGGCACCGCGATCCTGTCGCTGGAGCCGCCGCGCATGGGCCGCGTCCACGTCATCGAGATGTCGTCCTACCAGATCGACCTCACGCCCTCGCTCGATCCCTCCGTCGGCATCCTGCTCAATGTCAGCGAGGACCATATCGACCGGCACGGCACGATCGAGCATTACGCCGCGGTGAAGGAACGCCTCGTTGCCGGCGTGCAAGGCGGCGGCACCTCGATCGTCGGCGTCGATGACGGCTATTGCCGCGATATCGCCGACCGGCTCGATCGCGCGGGCAAGAACGTGGTGCGCATCTCCGTCAAGAACCCGCTCGCGTCAGGCATTTACGTCGAGCACGGCACCATCGTGCGCGCCTCGGGCGGCGCCCGCAGTGAAATTGCCGCGCTCGGCGGCATCGGCTCGCTGCGCGGCCAGCACAACGCGCAGAACGCTGCTTGCGCCGCCGCTGCCGCGCTTGCGATGGGCATCAGCCAGGACGTGCTGCAGAACGGCCTGCGCAGCTTTCCGGGCCTTGCGCATCGCATGGAGCAGGTCGGCCGCCGCGGCAACGTGCTGTTCGTCAATGATTCCAAGGGCACCAACGCGGATGCCACCGCGCACGCGCTGTCGTCTTTCGGCGACATCTTCTGGATCGCCGGCGGCAAGCCGAAGGCCGGCGGCATTACTAGCCTGACCGGTTTCTTCCCGCGGATTCGAAAAGCCTATCTGATCGGCGAAGCCGCGCAGGAATTTTCCGGAACGCTCGGCTCGGTCGCGCACGAGATCTGCCAGACCCTCGATGTCGCCGTCGAGCACGCCGCGCGCGATGCGGAAGGCTCGGGCCTCGCCGATGCCGTCGTGCTGCTGTCACCGGCCTGCGCCTCGTTCGACCAGTACCGCAACTTCGAGGTCCGCGGCACCAAGTTCCGCGAGCTGGTGCAGGCGCTGCCGGGTGTGAAGCCGGTGGTGTAGGGCGCGCACTCGTCCGGCCAACTCCGCTGTCGTCGCCCGGCTTGACCGGGCGACCCAGTATTCCAGAGACGGTTGTGATTGAACCGAGGAGCCGCGGCGTACTGGATGCCCCGGTCAAGCCGGGGCATGACATTGTGTCTTGTGGCCAGAGATCATCTTCAAACATCCGCACTTCCTTAACCCCCCGGTAACCAACCTCGGCGACCAATGGACGGACCTCTGTCCGAAAGCGGCCGCCCATGCTCTCCCGTGAAGAACGCACCCCCTTTTCCGAGTGGTGGTGGACCGTCGACAAGCCGCTGATGGGCGCCATCCTGGGGCTGATGCTGACCGGGGTCATCCTGTCGCTGGCGGCGAGCCCGCCGGTTGCGACCCGCATCGGGCTCGATGCCTTCCACTTCTTCAGCCGCCATGTGCTGTTCCTCGTGCCCTCCTGCATCGTGCTGCTCGGGGTGTCGTTCCTGTCGCCGCGCGCGATCCGCCGCTCGGCCCTGATCATCTTCGCGGCGAGCATCATCCTGATCGTGCTCACGCTCGCCATCGGCCCCGAGGTGAAGGGTTCGCGCCGCTGGATCACGCTGCTCGGCGTCAACATCCAGGCCTCCGAGATCGCAAAACCATCTTTCGTCGTGATCGCGGCCTGGCTGTTCGCGGAATCGACCAGGCGGCCGGAGATGCCGGCGACCTCGATGGCGCTGGTGCTGCTGTTGATGCTGGTCGCGCTATTGGTGATGGAGCCGGATTTCGGCCAGACCATGCTGATCCTGATGGTGTGGGGCTCGCTGTTCTTCATCGCGGGCATGCGCATGATCTGGGTGTTCGGGCTCGCAGGTCTCGGCGCGGCCGGCCTGTTCAGCGCCTATCTTTTCGTTCCGCACGTCGCGGGCCGCATCAAGCGCTTCATGAACCCGGCCTCCGGCGACACTTTCCAGGTCGATACCGCCATGGAGGCCTTCTATAACGGCGGCTGGTTCGGGCTCGGACCCGGCGAGGGCATCGCCAAACGCAGCCTGCCGGACAGCCACACCGACTTCGTCTTCGCGGTCGCGGCCGAAGAGTTCGGCATCATCCTGTGCCTTGCGATGCTGGCGCTGTTCGCCTTCGTCGTCATCCGCACGCTGTCGCGCGCCTATGCCAATGAGGACATGTTCTCGCGCTTTGCCGCCTCGGGTCTTGCGATCCTGTTCGGCGTGCAGGCGGCGATCAACATGTCGGTGAACCTGCAGCTCATCCCCGCCAAGGGCATGACGCTGCCGTTCATCTCCTATGGCGGCTCCTCGATCATCTCGCTCGCCTATGGCGTCGGCATGATGCTGGCGCTGACGCGGCTGCGCCCGCGCACCGAGGTCGAGGCGAGCGGCCACGCCGAGGCGATGCGCAGTTACGCGTAAGTCGTCATTGCGAGCGCAGCGAAGCAATCCAGACTGTCCCGCGGAGGGATTCTGGATTGCTTCGCTTCGCTCGCAATGACGGGACAGACCTTGTAAAAAGGCCTACCATGGACACGTCCCCCCTGATTCTTCTCGCCGCGGGCGGCACCGGCGGCCATCTGTTCCCGGCCGAGGCGCTCGGCGTCGAATTGATCCGGCGCGGTTATCGCGTCCGCCTCGTCACCGACGAGCGCGCGCTGCGCTACAGCGGGCTGTTCAGCAAGGACATGATCGACGTCGTCAGGAGCGAGACCGCGCGCGGCCGCAATCCGCTTCAGCTCGCCTATGCCGGCCTCACGCTCGCCGCCGGCACGCTGTCGGCCTACGCCCTGATCAAGCGGTTGAAGCCCGTCGCCGTCGTTGGCTTCGGCGGCTATCCGACCTTGCCGCCGCTGGTCGCGGCGAAGTTCGCGGGCGTACCCGGCATCATCCACGACGCCAACGCCGTGCTCGGCCGCGCCAACCGGTTCCTGTCGAGCCGCGTGCGCGCCATCGCGACGTCCTTGCCCGGCGTGCTCGATCGCGATCCGGCGCTGGCAGGCAAGACGACGACCGTCGGCACGCCGATGCGTCCGGCGATCCTCGCGGCCGCCGCGGTGAAATATGCCGCGCCCGAGCCGAACGGGCCGCTGCGCCTGCTCGTCGTCGGCGGCAGCCAGGGCGCGCGCATCATGGCCGACATCGTGCCTGATACGATCGAGCGACTCGAGCCTGCGCTGTGGAGCCGTCTCATTCTCACCCAGCAGGTGCGCGAAGAGGACATGAGCCGCGTGCGCGCCGTCTACGACAAGCTCAAGATCAAGGCCGAGCTCGCGCCGTTCTTCACGGATCTGCCGGCGCGCCTCGCCTCCAATCATCTCGTGGTATCGCGCTCCGGTGCGGGCACCGTGGCCGAGCTCGCCGCGATCGGCCGGCCCTCCATCCTGGTGCCGCTGCCCGGCTCGATCGACCAGGACCAGTTCGCCAATGCCGGCGTCCTGGTCAAGGTCGAGGGCGCAATCCGGATCCCGCAGACCGAGTTCACCTCCGATCGGCTGGCGTCCGAAATTTCTGGCTTCGCCGCCGAGCCCGTGCGCCTTGCCGCGATGGCTGAAGCCGCCCGCGGCGCTGGCCGGCTCGACGCGGCCGAGCGGCTGGCGGATCTCGTGGTCAAGGTCGCGGGAATCTGACGTCTGTTCCGGCCCGGATGGCCAAAAAAGCCACTTGTCATGCCCCGCGAAAGCGGGGCATCCAGTATCCGACGCAGTTGATTTGAATCTCTGGCGTCGCGGAGTACTGGATCGTCCGCCTTCGCGGACGATGACCCCAAGGAAACCACATGAGACTGCCGCGCGAGATCGGACCCATCCACTTCGTCGGGATCGGCGGGATCGGCATGAGCGGCATCGCCGAGGTGCTGGTCAATCTCGGCTATGCCGTGCAGGGCTCGGATGCCGCCGACAATTACAATCTCGACCGTCTGCGCAAGAAGGGCGCGAAGGTCTCGGTCGGCCACAAGGCCGAGAATATCGACGGCGCCGAGGTCGTGGTCGTGTCCTCCGCGATCAAGCGCGACAATCCGGAACTGATGGCGGCGCGCGAGAAACGCATTCCCGTGGTGCGCCGCGCCGAGATGCTGGCCGAGCTGATGCGGCTGAAGAGCTGCGTCGCCATCGCCGGTACCCACGGCAAGACCACGACGACGACGATGGTCGCAACGCTGCTCGATGCCGGCGGGCTCGACCCGACCGTGATCAACGGCGGCATCATCAACGCCTACGGCTCCAACGCACGGTTAGGTGCCGGCGACTGGATGGTGGTGGAGGCCGACGAGAGCGACGGCACGTTCCTGAAGCTGCCGACCGATGTCGCGATCGTCACCAATGTCGACCCCGAGCATCTCGATCACTTCAAGACCTTCGAGGCCGTGCAGGACGCGTTCCGTCATTTCATCGAGAACCTTCCGTTCTACGGCTTTGCCGTGATGTGCATCGATCATCCCGTGGTGCAGAGCCTCGTCGGCAAGATCGAGGACCGCCGCATCATCACTTACGGTGAGAACCCGCAGGCCGATGCGCGCCTGGTCGATCTCACCGCAGGCGGCGGCGGCTCGAAGTTCAAGGTCGTGATCCGCGACCGCAAGACCGGCACCACGCATGAGATCGCCGACCTCGCGCTGCCGATGCCGGGCCGGCACAATGCCTCGAATGCGACGGCTGCAATTGCGGTCGCGCATGAGCTCGGCGTGTCGGATGAGGCGATCCGCAAGGCGCTGGCTGGCTTCGGCGGCGTCAAGCGGCGCTTCACCAAGACTGGCGAGTGGAACGGCGTCACCGTGATCGACGATTACGGCCATCACCCCGTGGAGATCGCGGCCGTGCTGAAGGCAGCGCGCGATTCCTACACCGGTAAGGTGATCGCCGTGGTGCAGCCGCATCGCTACACCCGTCTGCAATCGCTGTTCGAGGAATTCTGCACCTGCTTCAACGACGCCGATGCGGTCGTCGTCGCCGACGTCTATGCCGCGGGCGAAGCGCCGATCGACGGCATCGACCGCGACCATTTCGTCGCGGGCCTGCGCGCGCATGGTCACCGCGAGGTGGTCCCGCTGCCGGCAGCGACGGAGCTCGCCGGCATCGTCAAGGGATTGGCGAAACCAGGCGATCTCGTCGTGTGTCTTGGGGCAGGCAACATCACGCAATGGGCGTATGCATTGCCCGGCGAATTGAAGGCGCTGGGGTAACGCGGTGGGATTTCCCGACATCACCCCTTCACTCAAAGCCGCGATGCCCGAGCTGCGCGGCCGGCTGCTGGCGAACCAGTTACTGGCCGAGCTCACCTGGTTTCGCGTCGGCGGTCCCGCGCAGGTGTTGTTCACGCCGGCGGACGAGGACGATCTCGCTTACTTCCTCGCGCATCTGGCCCCTGACATTCCCGTCTATGTCATCGGCGTCGGCTCCAACCTCATCGTGCGCGACGGCGGCATTGCCGGCGTCGTCATTCGTCTCGCGCCGCGCGCCTTCGGCGAGGCGAGTGCGAGTGGCGACATCGTCACCGCAGGTACTGCCGCGCTCGACAAGCGCGTGGCGGAGGTTGCGGCGTCCGCCAATATCGGCGGGCTCGAATTCTTTTTCGGCATTCCGGGTACGATCGGCGGCGCGCTGCGCATGAATGCCGGCGCCAATGGCGGCGAGACCAAGGACGTGCTGATCGAGGCGAGGGGCGTCGGGCGCGACGGCACCAAGCACGTCTTCTCCAATGCGGACATGAAGTTCGTCTATCGCAACAGCGGCGTCGATCCCTCCATCATCTTCACCTCCGCGCGCTTTCGCGGCGAGATCAGGGACGCGGAGGCGATCCGCGCGCGCATGGCGGACGTGCAGAGCCATCGCGAGACCGCGCAGCCGATCCGCGAGAAGACCGGCGGCTCGACCTTCAAGAATCCGCCCGGCCATTCCGCCTGGAAGCTGGTGGATGCCGCCGGCTGCCGCGGCCTGCGCGTCGGCGGCGCCCAGGTCTCGGAGATGCATTGCAACTTCCTGATCAACACGGGTGACGCCACCGCGCATGACATCGAGACGCTCGGCGAGACCGTGCGCGAACGCGTCAAGGCGAATTCCGGAATTGAGCTACACTGGGAAATCAAGCGGATCGGGGTTTTATGACCACCGTCATTCCGGGGCGATGCGCTAGCATCGAACCCGGAATCCATCTCGCCTCTGTATCTGCGGCTAGATGGATCCCGGGTTCTCGCTTCGCGAGCCCCGGAATGACGAACTGGAGAGATTGCGGACTATGACCATGCGCATCACCATCCTCTTCGGCGGCTCCAACCGCGAACGTCTGGTCTCGGTTGCCACCGCCCAGGCGCTGCATCAGGCGCTGCCCGAGGCTGACCTCTGGTGGTGGGACGTCGAGGACAAGGTGCACGTCGTGCAGTCGAAGCAGCTGCTCGAGCATGCCCGCCCGTTCGAGGACGAGTTCAAGCCGGGCACGTCAGGCGTTCCGCTCGCGCAGGCGCTCGACCGGGCCAAGGCGGAAGATCGCGTGCTGGTGCTCGGCCTGCATGGCGGGCGTGCCGAGAACGGCGAATTGCAGGTGATGTGCGAGGCGCGCGGCGTGCCGTTCACCGGCTCGGGCTCGGCGTCCTCGCATCTCGCCTTCGACAAGATCGCAGCCAAGCGCTTCGCCGCGCTCGGCGGCGTGACGCCGCCGGAGAATCTTGCGCTCGATGATATCGACGAGGCCTTCGCCGAATACGGCCGGTTGATCGCAAAGCCCGCGCGCGACGGGTCGAGCTACGGCCTGATCTTCGTCAACGCCAAGCAGGACCTCGTCGCCGTCCGCAACGCGGCCAAGCATGAAGAGTATGTCATCGAGCCCTATATCGCCGGCGTGGAGGCGACCTGCGGCGTGCTGGAGCGCACCGACGGCTCGATCATCTCGCTGCCGCCGATCGAGATCATTCCGGGTGAGGGCAATTTCGACTACGCGGCGAAATATCTTCTGAAGTCGACCCAGGAGATCTGCCCCGGCCGCTTCGCACCCGAGATCACCGCCGCGCTCAAGGAGCAGGCGATGCTGGCCCATCGCGCAATGTCCTGCACCGGCTATTCCCGCTCGGACTTCATCGTCTCGGACAAGGGCCTCGTCTATCTCGAGACCAACACGCTGCCCGGGCTGACCAAGTCCTCGCTCTACCCCAAGGCGCTGAAAGCCGAAGGCATCGAGTTCGTCGACTTCCTGCGCGGCCTGGTCGAGCTCGCCTGCCAGCGTGTGCGGAAATAGTCAGGACTGGTTAACGGCCGAATCGGCGAAACCGGCCGGTTTGGCGACCAAAACCGGTAAAATGCCGGACATCGCGGCGCAAACGCCTCACATTGCGGGGCAAAATGCGCAAGTCGTTAACGAATTTTACCTTTTGTTTACCAGGACGTCCGAAGGTTAACGCTGGCGGCGCATATGGCGCTTTGGCTGCCGGCGCGAGAGCTGTCGCGGGTGATGTCACCTCCAGCGAACGCTTTGAAGGGGAGAGGTTTTCTTCTGCTGAAGACCAGCACCCGGCCCGGCACCGAGACGTCATGTTCGCCAGGATCCGCGCGATGTCGCGGGCAAACTGTTGACGAGCTCGTGCAATGGATGGAGCAGGAAGCCTCACCCGGTCGCTTTTCAGATCGCTGAGGCCCCAAGCTGACCTGAAGGCGGCCGCTATCGGAGCGGGCGTGCTTCTGCGCGAGTGGATGCAGGACAAGCACGAAGAGGCGCGCGCTGCCGCCAACGACAAGGCCAAAGCCAAGGCCAAGGTCAGGGCCGTCGTCGAGCGCGAGCCGCCGCCGCGCGTGGTCGCGCTGGTCGAGCGCTATCTGCCGCGCCGGGTCGGCCTCAGCATGACCGTGCTGCTCCTGATCGGCAGCTGCGGCTTCGGCATCGTCAAGGGCGGCCACCTCCAGGATTTCGTCACCGCGGTCAGCGATGCCCGCAATGCGCTGGCCAATTCCGCCGGTTTCCGCATCACCTCCGTCGTGATCAACGGCCGCAAGCAGCTGACGCAGGACGAGATCCTCGCGATCGGCGGCGTCAGCGGCCGTTCCTCGCTGCTGTTCCTCGATGCGGACGCGGTGCGCGACAAGCTCAAGGCCAATCCCTGGATTGCGGATGCGACCGTGCTGAAGCTTTATCCGGGCCAGCTCATGATCGAGCTCACCGAGCGCAAGGCGTTCGCGCTGTGGCAGGAGGCCGGCCGGCTCTCCGTCATCGCCGACGATGGCGCCGTGCTCGAGCCCTATGTTTCGCGCCGCTTCCTGTCGCTGCCGCTCGTGGTCGGCAAGGGCGCCGACACCCAGGCGCGTGATTTCCTGGCGCTGCTGTCGCGCTACCCGCAGGTCAATTCGGTGACCAAGGCCGCGATCTACGTGGGCGAGCGGCGCTGGAACCTGCGGCTCAAGGACGGTCTCGACATCCGCCTGCCCGAGCAGGACGTCGGCAACGCGCTTGCGACGCTGTCCAAGCTCGACAAGGAAGACCGGCTGTTCTCTCGCGACATCGTCGCCGTCGACATGCGCCTGCCGGACCGGCTGGTGGTGCAGCTCTCCGAGGACGCCGCCAAGGCGCGCGAGGAGCTGTTCAAGGACAAGAAGAAAAAGAAGGCCGGGGATTCCGCATGACCGGTCTCGATCGCACCCAGACGCCGAAGACGCGCCCGATGCCGCACAAGCGCGGCGGCATCGTCGCCTGCCTCGACATCGGAACCAGCAAGATCGCCTGCATGATCGCGCGGCTGAAGCCGTCGCCGCCGAGCGATGCGCTGCGCGGCCGCACCCATGCGGTGGAATTGATCGGCTACAGCCAGATCCAGTCGCGCGGCATGAAGGCCGGAGCGGTGATCGATCTCGGCGAATGCGAGCAGGCGGTGCGCCAGGCCGTCGGGCTTGCCGAAAAGATGGCCAAGGTGCGGGTCGAGTCGGTGCTGCTGTCGGTCTCCGGCGGCCGGCTCGCCGGCCAGCTGGTCGAAGCCGCCGCCGACATTCGTGGCGGCGCCGTGACGCCGGCCGATGTCAGCCGCGTCACCTCCACCGGCATGCGCCACGCCACCGGCGAAGGCCGCACCGTGCTGCACGCGCTGCCGGTCGGCTACACGCTCGACGGCGTCAAGGGCATCCGCGATCCCCGCGGCATGGTTGCGCACCAGTTCGGCGTCGACATGAACGTCGTCACCTGTGACGCCACCGTGGCGCGCAACCTGATGCTGGCGGTGGAGCGCTGCCACATCAATGTCGAAGCGATGGCAGCGAGCTCCTATGTGGCCGGCCTGTCGGTGCTGACCGACGACGAGGCCGATCTCGGCGCCGCCGTCGTCGAGATGGGCGCCGGCACCACCACGATTGCCGTTTATTCGGGCGGCCGCTTTGTGCATGCGGCGGGTTTTGCGGTCGGCGGGCAACACATCACGATGGATCTTGCGCGCGGACTCTCGGCGACCATTGCCGATGCCGAGCGAATCAAGACCTTATACGGCACCGTCATCACCGGCGGATCGGACTCGCGTGAGCTGATGTCTGTGCCGACAGCCGGTGACGAGCAGGATCTGCCGCAGATCGTCTCCCGCGCCACCATCGCGAACATCGTCAAGCACCGTGCCGAGGAAGTCTTCGAAATGGTTCGGGACAAGCTGAAGGATTCGCCCTTCGCCGCAGAGCCCAACGGCCGCGTCGTGCTCTCGGGCGGCGCCTCGCAGCTGACCGGTCTCGTCGATCTCGGTACCCGGATTCTCGGCCGCCCCGTGCGGGTCGGCCGTCCGCTCGGTTTTGGCCGGCTGCCCAACGAGGCGAAGAACGCCGCGTTCGCGGTGCCGACCGGACTTCTCGTCTACCCGCAATATGTTCACCTCGAACATGTCGAACCGCGGCACACGCGGCAGCAGGTCAAGACAGGGACCGGCGGATATTTCGGAAAGGTCGGACGATGGCTACGCGAGGGCTTCTGATGACCGCATTCTGCAATCTTCGATTTTCACCAACTCCCGCGGCCACCGGCCGGGGCGAACCCACGCGCGCGTGATCGAGAGGCAACCATGACCATCAGCATCAATGTTCCTGATATTCACGAACTGAAGCCCCGGATCACCGTATTCGGCGTCGGCGGCGCCGGCGGCAACGCCGTCAACAACATGATCACGGCGGGCCTGCAGGGCGTCGACTTCGTGGTCGCCAACACCGACGCGCAGGCGCTGACGATGTCGAAGGCGCAGCGCATCGTGCAGATGGGCACGGCCGTCACGCAAGGCCTCGGCGCCGGCTCGCAGCCGAACGTCGGCGCCGCGGCGGCGGAAGAGGTGATCGACGAGCTGCGCGACCATCTCTCGGGCGCCAACATGGTATTCGTCACCGCCGGCATGGGCGGCGGCACCGGCACGGGCGCGGCTCCCGTGATCGCCAAGACCGCGCGCGACATGGGCATCCTCACCGTCGGCGTCGTGACCAAGCCGTTCCACTTCGAAGGCGGCCGCCGCATGCGCACCGCTGAAGCCGGCATCAACGAGCTGCACAAGGTCGTGGATACGCTCCTGATCATCCCGAACCAGAACCTGTTCCGGGTCGCCAACGAGAAGACCACCTTTGCCGACGCCTTCGCGATGGCCGACCAGGTGCTCTATTCGGGCGTTGCCTGCATCACCGACCTGATGGTCAAGGAAGGCCTGATCAACCTCGACTTCGCCGACGTGAGAGCGGTGATGAGGGAAATGGGCAAGGCGATGATGGGCACCGGCGAAGCCTCCGGCGACAAGCGCGCGCTGACCGCCGCGGAAGCCGCGATCGCCAATCCGCTGATCGACGACAGCTCGATGAAGGGCGCCAAGGGCCTCCTCATCTCCATCACCGGCGGCAAGGACCTCACCCTGTTCGAGGTCGACGAGGCCGCGACCCGCATCCGCGAGGAAGTCGACCAGGATGCCAACATCATCGTCGGCGCCACCTTCGACGAAGCGCTCGACGGCCTGATCCGCGTCTCGGTCGTCGCCACCGGCATCGAGCAGGCCGCGATCGCCCGCAACAGCCAGGCCACCTCCGCGCCCGTCGCGAACCCGGCGCCGCAGGTGCAGCAGGCTGCCGCCCCGGCCGCCGCTGCCGAGAGCCGTCTCGCCGACCTGACCGCCCGGCTCCGGGCCGACAACCAGCGTCTGGCCGAGCGTGCCCAGAAGCTCGAAGCCCAGACCCCGGTCGCCGCGCCGGCTCCCGCTGTCGCCGCGCCCCGTCAGAACGTCGAGCGCGCTGCGCTCGCCGCCATCGCCGCTGCCGTGGCCGAGGTGCCGCAGGCGCCCGCGCCGCAGACCTATGGCGACGTCACCGTGCGCCCGATCGCGCAGAAGCCGACCCTGTTCCCGGAGCCCGACATGGCCCCGGTCGCGGTGCAGGAGCCGATGACGCCGGATACCTTCATCCCGCCGCAGGCCGAGCGTCCGGCCCGCGCGCCACGCATGCCGCGAATCGAGGAGCTGCCAATGCCGGCCCAGGCCGAGATTCGGCAGGCCCGCGGCGAGGCTGAGGAAGAAACCCCGCAGAAAACCCGCCTGTCGCTGTTGCAGCGCCTCGCCAATGTCGGCCTCGGCCGTCGCGACGAGGAAAGCGAGCCGCCGGTCGCGGCCCGCACCGCCGGTCCCGCCATGCCGCCGCTGCCTGAGCGCCGGCCGCAGAAGACCGTGGCGCAGCAGATCGCATCCAGCGAGCCGGTATCTGAGTATGCCCGCCGTCCTGCGCCGCAGGGCCTGGACGTCCATGGGCGCCCTGCACCTGTTGCGCCGGCGCCACAGGGTGACGACCATCTTGATATCCCGGCCTTCCTGCGGCGGCAGGCGACCTGAGGATTGTTACAATAAGGCAGACGAAAAAAGGTCCCGGCGAGAAGCTTGCCGGGACCTTTCCTTTTGCCCCGGGCATGTCCGGATTGCGCAGCCAAGCAACTGATTTTAAATCATTAATTACGCATTCGGTGGTTCAGTAAAACTGCCGACAGGGACCCCGAACACCGGCGCAATTTGGTTAAGCCTTGGCGCGAATACGGCAGGTTTGGGGTAACAATCGGTAAAAAAGCGTGAGTTGGCGCTGTTTGAGGCAGCAACTATGGTTTGCCGTGACTTGGGGATACGGGGATTCGGTAGTGTCGGCTCTGGCCGGCCAAGCGGGTCTCGTATAAGTCGCAGTGGGTCGTAGTGGGGCGGGTTCCTGATGAAATTTAGCCGGCAAACAACGCTTCGTGCGCAAGCCTCCGTGGCAGGCGTGGGCGTTCATTCCGGTCTTCCCGTTACTGTCACGCTTGGGCCTGCGCCTGTCGACGCAGGTTTTATTTTTGTCCGGACCGGACTTGAGGGAAGTGACCGCGAAGTCCAGGCGACCGCCGACCAGGTGATCGCGACCGACTTTGCCACCGTCCTCGGCGACCGCACCGGTCCGCTGGTGTCCACCGCCGAGCATGTGCTTGCTGCGCTGCGGGGAATGGGTGTGGACAACGCCACCATCGAGATCGACGGTCCCGAAGTCCCGATCATGGACGGTAGCGCCGCGGCCTTCATCGCGGCGATCGACCAGGCCGGCGTCGTCACCCAGCCGGCGCAGCGCCGCTTCATTCAGGTTCTGAAGCCGATCTCGGTCAAGATCGGCGATTCCTTCGGCGAGATCAGGCCCCACGCCAATGGGTTCCGCGTCGAGGTCGAGATCGATTTCACCAATCCCGTCATCGGCCAGCAGGCTTACGCCTTCGACGTCAACCCTGAAGGTTTCCGCCGCGAAGTCGGCCGGGCCCGGACCTTCGGCCTGATGAGCGATGTCGCGCGGCTCTGGAGCGCGGGCTATGCCCTCGGCGCCTCCTTTGACAACACCGTCGTGTTCGACGACGAGCGGCTGCTCAACACCGAAGGCCTGCGCTACGCCGATGAATGCGCCCGCCACAAGGTGCTGGACGTGATCGGCGATCTCTCGCTGGCCGGGCTGCCGCTGCTTGGCGCCTACCGCTCGGTGCGTGGTGGCCACAAGGTCAACCACGCCGTCCTGACCGCGCTGCTCGCCGACCGGACCGCCTGGCGGGTGGTCGAGGGCGAGGCTGCCCGCCGCACCACGCGTCCCGTGGGTGAGGTCGGTCGCGGCATCGTCGGCGGCCGGATCGCTGCGGCCTTCGGACCGGATGTGTCCTGACGCGGCCTGCCGCCTTCGGAACGTGGTTGGCGGCCCCGGGAAACTCCTGGTAACCATGATCGGCTAGCATTGCGGCAGGTTCGCCTTAATCCGGGCGAAATGCCTCCCTATCCGGTTCGTTAACGGTCGTTTTTCGGATACATCGGCGTGGTCGCACGGCAGGCACCACGGTTACATTCGCGCCCATGAGGGGTTCGTGGGCTTGCGGACACCGCATCACAGGGCGTCAGGGCTTAAACTCATGTCGGCACAGCGTATGACGCGCGGATATTTCTCGGTCTCGTCGCGAGCCCGCGGGCTGCTTCAGGCCGTCACCTTCATCATGCTCGCGCTGCCGCTCGCCGGATGTGGCACGGGCGCGCTCTGGGACAAGTTCACCGCCAAGGACGACACCTTCGTCGAGGAGCCCGCCGACAAGATCTACAATGAGGGCCTGTACCTCATGAACGAGAAGAAGGACATGAAGGCGGCGAACAAGAAGTTCGAAGAGGTCGACCGCCAGCATCCTTATTCCGAATGGGCCCGCAAATCGCTGCTGATGTCGGCCTATGCGTCCTATCAGGGCGGCGATTATGACGGCTGCATCGGCGCCGCCACCCGCTACGTCACGCTGCATCCCGGCAGCCCGGACGCGGCCTATGCGCAATATCTGATCGCCGCCTCCCATTACGACCAGATCCCGGACATCAGCCGCGACCAGACCCGCACCGAAAAGGCGATCGCGGCGCTGGAAGAGGTGGTGCGCAAATATCCGAACTCGGAATATGCGACCTCGGCCAAGGCCAAAATCGAGGGCGCACGCGACCAGCTCGCGGGCAAGGAAATGAACGTCGGCCGCTACTACGCCCAGAAGCGCGACTACACGGCCGCCATCAATCGTTACAAGACCGTCGTCACGCAGTACCAGACCACCCGCCATGTCGAGGAGGCGCTGTTCCGCCTGACCGAGGCCTATATGGCGATCGGCATCGTCGGCGAAGCCCAGACCGCGGCGGCCGTGCTTGGGCACAATTTTCCTGACAGCCGCTGGTACAAGGACGCCTATAATCTTGTAAAATCCGGCGGTCTCGAACCGAGCGAGAATCAGGGGTCCTGGATCAGCCGGACCTTCAAGAAGATGGGTCTCGGCTAGGAAATTTGGTTCCATGCTGGCGCGTCTGTCGATCCGTGACATCGTCCTGATCGAACGGCTCGATATCGAATTCGCCTCCGGCCTCGCGGTTTTGACCGGCGAGACCGGTGCAGGCAAATCCATCCTGCTCGATGCTTTTGCGCTGGCGCTCGGCGGCCGCGGCGATGCCGGCCTCGTGCGTCACGGCGCGGAGCAGGGGCAGGTCACGGCGGTGTTCGATGTCCCGAAGAATCACCCTGCGACGAAGATCCTGGCCGAGAACGGCCTGGACGACACCGGCGAGATGATTCTCCGCCGCGTGCAGCTCGCCGACGGCCGCACCCGCGCCTTCATCAACGACCAATCGATCAGCGTGCAGACGCTGAAGGCGGTCGGCACCGCCCTGGTCGAGATCCACGGCCAGCACGACGAGCGCGCGCTGGTCGATGCCGCCACCCACCGCCGCCTGCTCGACGCTTTTGCCGGCCTCGAAAAGGACGTCGCGGCGGTCGAAGCGCTCTGGGACGCGCGCCGCACCGCCAACACCGCGCTGGAGGAGCATCGCGCCGCCATGGAGAGCGCGGCGCGCGAGGCCGATTATCTGCGCCACGCCTCCGACGAGCTGAAGCAGCTCGCGCCCAAGGACGGCGAGGAGACTGCGCTGGCCTCCCGCCGCACCACCATGATGCAGGGCGAGAAGATCGCCTCCGACCTGCGCGAGGCGCAGGAAGCGGTCGGCGGCAATCATTCGCCGGTCGCAGCCCTCTCGGCAGCGGTGCGCCGGCTGGAGCGCCGCGGCGTCAACTCGCCGGCCCTGGTCGAGCCCGCGGTGAAGGCGATCGACGCCGCGATCAACGCGCTGGAGGAAGCCGACCAGCATCTCCAGGCCGCGCTGGCCGCAACCGATTTCGATCCGGCCGAGCTCGAACGCATCGAGGAGCGGCTGTTCGCATTGCGCGCCGCCTCGCGCAAATATTCGACGCCGGTCGACGGGCTCGCCGCGCTGGCCGCCAAATATGCCGCCGACGTCGTCCTGATCGATGCCGGCGCCTCGCGCTTGAAGAAGCTGGAGCAGGCCGCGATCGAGGCAGACAGCCGCTATGCTGCGGCCGCCAAGAAGCTGTCGCTGGCGCGGCAGAAATCGGCGGAGAAGCTCAACAAGGCGGTCAATGCCGAGCTCGCCCCGCTCAAGCTCGAACGCGCCAGGTTCATGACCCAGGTCGAGACCGACGAGGCTGCGCCCGGGCCGCAAGGTTTCGACCGCGTCGAGTTCTGGGTGCAGACCAATCCGGGCACCAAGCCGGGTCCCTTGATGAAGGTCGCCTCCGGCGGCGAGCTGTCGCGCTTCCTGCTCGCGCTCAAGGTCGTGCTGTCCGACCGCGGCTCGGCGCCGACGCTCGTGTTCGACGAGATCGACACCGGCGTCGGTGGTGCGGTGGCCGACGCCATCGGCGGGCGCCTGGCGCGGCTTGCCGGCAAGGTCCAGGTCATGGCCGTGACCCACGCCCCGCAGGTCGCCGCCCGCGCCGACCAGCACCTGCTCATCTCCAAGGACGCCCTCGACAAGGGCAAGCGCGTCGCCACCCGAGTCAATGCACTCGCCGCCGACCACCGCCGCGAGGAGATTGCCCGCATGCTCGCAGGTGCCGAGATCACGGCCGAGGCGAGGGCGGCGGCGGAGAGATTGCTGAAGGCGGCGACGGCTTAGGTTTGTGTCCCGGACGCGCGAAGCGCGAGCCGGGACACAGAGCTCTCGTCGCATGGGCCCCGGCTCTGCAGCGCACCGCCGAAGAGGCGCCGCGCTCGTCCGGGGCACGAGATTTCCACAAGCCTTTACCCTCCCGCCCGCTACGTCGTATCCAAGCATCATGGCCAGAGCAGCAAAATCCAAAGCTACACCGCTACGCGACGTCGCCGACCTCACCAAGGCGCAGGCCAAGGTCGAGCATATGCGGCTCGCGCTCGAGATCGAGGGGCACAACGAGCGCTACTATCAGGAGGATGCGCCGACCGTCACCGATGCCGAATACGACGCGCTACGCCAGCGCCTCAACGCGATCGAGACGCGCTTTCCCGAGTTCGTCACCGCGGAATCGCCCTCGCAGAAAGTCGGCGCCACACCGTCGGGGCGGTTCAAGAAAGTCCCGCATGCCGTGCCCATGCTGTCGCTCGACAACGCCTTTGCGGAGGAGGACGTGCGCGACTTCGTTGGTCGCATCGTGCGCTACCTGAAGCTCGACGACGACAAGATCGACTTCTCCGCCGAGCCCAAGATCGACGGCCTCTCGATGTCGCTGCGCTACGAGGGCGGCGAGCTCGTCACCGCCGCGACGCGCGGCGACGGCGCGGTCGGCGAGGACGTCACCGCCAACATCCGCACCCTCGAAGACGTGCCGCAGAAGCTGAAGGGCCGCAACATCCCCGACATCTGCGAGGTGCGCGGCGAGGTCTACATGACCAAGAAGGCGTTCCTGGCGCTCAACGAACGGCAGAAGGCGGCAGGCGATACCATCTTCGCCAATCCGCGCAATTCGGCTGCCGGCTCGCTCCGCCAGAAGGACCCGACCATCACCGCCTCGCGCCCGCTCGGGTTCTTCGCCTATGCCTGGGGGCAGATGAGCGCGATGCCGGAAGACACGCAGAGTGGCATGATCGGCTGGTTCGAGCGCTGCGGCTTCAAGACCAATCCGCTGACCAAGCTCTGTCACTCGGTCGAGGAGCTGCTCGCCTTTCATCACGCGATCGAGGAGCAGCGCGCAAAACTCGACTACGACATCGACGGCGTCGTCTACAAGGTCGACCGCATCGACTGGCAGGAGCGGCTCGGCTTCGTCTCGCGCACGCCGCGCTGGGGCATCGCGCACAAATTCCCGGCCGAGCGCGCCATGACGGTGCTGCGCGACATCGAGATCCAGGTCGGCCGCACCGGCTCGTTCACGCCGGTCGGCAAGCTCGAGCCGGTCGGCGTCGGCGGCGTGATCGTGCAGAACGTCACGCTGCACAATGAGGACTACATCAAGGGCATCGGCAACAAGGGCGAGGTGCTTCGCGAGGGGCGCGACATCAGGATCGGCGACACCGTGGTGATCCAGCGCGCCGGCGACGTCATCCCGCAGGTGGTCGACGTCGTCCTGGACAAGCGGCCGAAGACCGCCAGGGAATTCCACTTCCCGAAGAAGTGCCCGTGTCCGCTGCACACCGACGTCGTGCGCGAGGAGACGGCGACGGGCGAGGAGGGCTCGCGCGCCCGCTGCACCGGCGAGTTCGCCTGTCCCTACCAGAAGATCGAGCATCTGAAGCTGTTCGTGTCGCGGCGGGCCTTCGACATCGACGGCCTTGGCGAGAAGCAGCTCCAGTACTTCTTCGACGAGGGCTGGGTGAAGGAGCCCGCCGATATCTTCACGCTGGAGAAGCGCAACGCGAAGCTGAAGCTCGAGGAGGTCGAGGGCTACGGCGCGACCTCGGTGCGCAACCTGTTCGGCGCCATCGAGAGCCGGCGGAAAATTGCGCTGGAGCGCTTCATCTACGCGCTCGGCATGCGCCATGTCGGCGAGACCACGGCGCTGGCGCTGGCGCGCGGCTACGGCTCGTGGGATGCGTTCCACGATGCCTGCCTGAAAGTTGCTGAAGGTGACGAGGAGGCGATGGCCGAGATGGATGCGCTCGACCAGATCGGCGACACCGTGATCAAGAGCATCGCCGATTATTTCGGCGAGAGCCACAATCGCGGCATCGTCGAACGCCTGACCAGGGAGGTCGAGATCGTCGACGCCGAGAAGCCGAAGAGCAATTCGGCCGTCGCCGGCAAGACCGTTGTGTTCACGGGATCGCTGGAGAGGATGACGCGGGATGAAGCCAAGGCGACGGCCGAGCGGTTAGGGGCCAAGGTGTCGGGCTCGGTGTCGAAAAAGACCGATCTCGTCGTCGCGGGCCCCGGCGCCGGCTCGAAGCTCGCGGATGCGAACAAGCACGGCGTCAAGGTGCTGACCGAAGACGAGTGGCTGAAGCTGATCGCGGAGTGAGGGGCACGTCGGCTCCTCACGTTCCGTCGCCATCGCCGAGGCTCCTGTAACAAACGTCCCGTAATGATACGCGGCGGCAAGAGTTCCTTCACCTTTCGCGTTGACCCGATCTTTACCGCTTCACGTCAGGCCGCATTTACCAATGCGCGACGTCGCCCCGTGAAAACACCTGCATTCGCTTGAGTGTGCCGCATGCGCAACGCCGATTAACGCCCCGGCAACCTAAATTAGATACTCACAATAAAGATCGAATTGCACGGATGTACTGAGTTCGATCGGACGAGCGTAAGCGTAGCGTGAGTGTATCGATGTCTGTGTTGCGTAACCATCCGAAGGGCGCGCGGTTCGCGTCCTTCGGCATCGGTCTCTGCATCTTCGCATTGATGCCGAGAGAGACCGGCTATCAGGACATTGCTTCTCTGCTGGCGCGTCAGCCCGGCGTCGCCGAGCGTTGGCAGAAGCAGGTGTTCTCCGCGGCGTCCTCGATCCAGCTCGCCACCTACAGTTTTTCCCGCCCGATCGGCACTTCGGTTCCGCAGAGCGCGATGGTTCGCCTCGCAAGCATCGATGGCCGCGATGTCACCGGTGCGATCAGCCGCAATCCGGCGCTGCAGGCGGCGCCGCGCTATCAGGCCGCAGATTTTCCCAAGGTCGATCGCTCGCTGAAGGGTGATCGCCTCGCGACGGCTACGCCCGCGCCGGTCCCCGAGACTGCGGCGCCCGCCGCGACGCCCGCGCAGGAAGATCCCGCGACGTCGAACAGCTCGGTGTTCGGCGCCAAGACCGCCGCACTGCCGCAAGCGATGTCGCCGGAGTCCGCGGCCGCGCTCGACCCGGAGCTTGCGGAAGCGCTGCGCGCGCCGCCATTGCCGCAGTATTCCAATCCTCCGCAGGCCAGCGACGTCGCGCGCTCTTTCGCGGTGCAGCCGCTGGAGGCCCTGAAGCGGGCCACTGCGCCGACGACGCCCGTGCGCGATCCCTTCAGCGTCAAGACTTCGAGCCTGTTCTTCGGCAGCTCCTCGCTCGGCGGCAATCTCGAGAGCATCGAGAGCTGGCAGCCCGGCGCCGAGCCGCTGATCGTGATGCCCGACCCCGACATGAAGGTCACGGCCTCGCTGACCCCGCCGACGGCGGAGATCGCCAGGGACATCGAGAGCGGCGAGAGCGTCGCGCCGAAGGGCGAGGTCAACGCCGACAATCAGCGCACCAGGTCGCCGGCGGAGCGGCTCGCGCTCGACGAGAAGGCGCGCGCGAAGTCGGAAAAGTGTCTCGCCGAAGCCGTCTATTTCGAATCCCGCGGCGAGGCCGTGCGCGGACAGATGGCGGTCGCGCAAGTCGTGATGAACCGCGTGTTCTCCGGCAAATACCCTGATACGGTGTGCGGTGTGGTCTACCAGAACAAGTACCGCCACTTCGCCTGCCAGTTCACCTTCGCCTGCGACAACAATCCCGACGTGATCCGCGAGCCCGAGATGTGGGAACGCGCGAAGAAGATCTCGAAGGCGATGCTCGACGGCCAGATCTGGCTGCCCGAGGTCGGCAAGTCGACGCACTACCACGCCTATTGGGTGCGCCCGTCCTGGGTCGCCGAGATGAAGAAGATGTACAAGACCGGCGTGCACACCTTCTACCGGCCGCGCAACTGGGGCGACGGCAGCGAGGAACCGAGCTGGGGCACCCCGGCCCAGACCGCGGCGCTTTCGGCCGAGCTTGCCCAGGAAGCCAAGAGCTCGGCGGAGATGGGTGTGAGCGAGCGGAGGTAGTCTTTCTTCATCTCCTCCCGCTTGCGCAACTGCGCTCCCTCGCCCCGCTTGCGGGGAGAGGGTTGGGGTGAGGGGGACTCTCCGCGAGGACGGTGAGAGTTGGACTCGCGGAGACTCCCCCTCACCCGGAATCCGCGCTGCGCGCGCATTCCGGCCTCTCCCCGCAGGCGGGGAGAGGCGAAGACACTACGCCTCGATGTCCAGCGCGCAGTCGAAATTCGGCGCTGAATGCGTCAGGGCGCCGGCCGATGCATAGTCGACGCCGGTTGCCGCGATGGCGGCGATCGAGTCCAGCGTGACGCCGCCGGACGCCTCCAACTCGAGGCGACCCTCGTTGAGCCTCACCGCCGCGCGCAGCGTCGCAATGTCCATGTTGTCGAGCAGCACCGCGTCGGCCGTTCCGCTGTCGAGCACCTCGCGCAGCTGCGCCAGCGTATCGACCTCGATCTCGATCTTGACGAGGTGGCCGGCATGGGCGCGGGCGCGCTCCAGCACCGGGCGGATGCCGCCGGCCACCGCGATGTGGTTGTCCTTGATCAGGATCGCATCGTCGAGCCCGAAGCGGTGGTTGAAGCCGCCGCCGCAACGCACCGCGTATTTCTCCAGCGCCCGCAGTCCCGGCGTGGTTTTGCGCGTGCAGCAGATGCGCATCCTGGTGCCTTCGGTGCGCGCGACATAGTCCGCCGTGAGCGTGGCGATGCCCGACAGGCGGCCGACGAAGTTCAGCGCAGTCCGCTCTGCCGTGAGGATGGCGCGCGCAGGGCCCGAGATCGTCAGCACGTGCTGGCCGCGCGCAACCCGCGCGGCGTCGCGGACATGTGCGCGCACCTCGATGTCGGGCGACAGCTTCTGCAAGGTCGCGAGCGCCAGCGGCAATCCGGCGATCACGCCGGACTGGCGCGCGACAAGGATAGCCTGCGCGCGCGTCGCTTCCGGGATCGTCGCGAGCGAGGTGATGTCGCCGGCCCGGCCGAGGTCCTCGTCGAGCGCGCGCTCAACGGCCGCCTCGATCGCGAGCGGCGAGAGGAAGGCATCGGGATAGAGCAGTGAGGTCGGGGTGATCATGGGGCCTCCTTCAGGCGATCATGGATTGCGCAATGCGTGGCCGCGGGCGTTCATCGAGGCTCTCCGCGACCTCGCGCGCTGCGGCGAGCGTGGTCATCGTTCTCTGCGCCGGCGCCGGGTTTTCGGCCGGGTGATCGGAACGGAAATGCGCACCGCGGCTCTCGCGCCGCGTCCAGGCCGTTGCCGCAACGCGCAGGGCCGAGATCGCCATGTTGCCGAGGGCACCGTGTCCGACTTTGCGCTCGAGCCTGGCGAAATAGCGCACCGCTAGGGCCAGCCCGTCACCGTCGCGGATCACGCCGACATGTGCGCTCATCGCCGCGCGCAACCGCTTCACCTCTGCAGCATCCACCGTGCCAGCGCGCGGCGTCACCAAACCGTCGGGAAGCTGGGCGGGCGGGGGCACGGTGCGGCCGGCGATGTCGTCGGCAATGCGGGCGGCATAGACGACGGCTTCGAGCAGGGAATTCGAGGCGAGCCGATTGGCGCCATGCGCGCCGGTGGAGGAGACTTCGCCGGCGGCCCAGAGGCCGTCGATCGAGCTGCGGCCGTGCGCGTCCACCGCGATGCCGCCCATGTGGTAATGCGCGGCCGGCGCGATCGGAATCGGCTGCGCCGCGGGATCGATGCCGGCGGCGATGCAGCTCGCATGCACGGTCGGAAACCTCGTCGCGAAGCGCGCGCCCAGCGCCTGGCGCGCATCGAGGAAGGCGCCGCGCCCGGCCGCGATTTCGGCGAACACGCCGCGGGCCACGATGTCGCGGGGCGCGAGCTCCGCGAGCGGGTGGCGGGCGCTCATGAAGCGCTCGCCGTTGCCATTGATCAGCGTTGCTCCTTCGCCGCGCAGCGCTTCGGTGGCGAGCGGTGCCGGGTCGCGGCCGACCATGATGGCGGTGGGGTGGAACTGCACGAATTCAGGATCGGCGATCACGGCGCCGGCGCGGGCTGCGATCGCAAGGCCCGAGCCGCTCGCTTCCGGCGGGTTGGTGGTGACGGCGTAGAGATGGCCGAGCCCGCCGGTCGCCAGCACGACTGCGCGTGAGGCGAGCACGAGCGGCCGTGCCGCGGGATTGCCGGCCTCGCGCAATTGCAGCCCGGTGACCGCGCCGTCCTCGGTCAGCAATGCTTCGGCGACGCAGCCTTCCATCAGGCGGATCGAGGGCGTGCGGCGCACGGCCTCGCTCAAGGCGGCGATGATCGCGGCGCCAGCGCCATCACCGCGCACATGCACGATGCGGCGCGCGGAATGCGCAGCCTCACGTCCGACGGCAAGCCTGCCGTCGAGATCGCGATCGAACGGAACGCCATAGGCGAGAAGATCGTGAATGCGCGGCGCCGCGTCGCGCGCGATCCCGAGCGCGACGGCTTCATCGACGAGGCCGCCGCCGACCGCGACGGTGTCGGCGGCGTGTGCCTCCGGCGTGTCGCCTTCAGCCACGGCCGCAGCGATGCCGCCTTGCGCCCATGCGGTGGATGCGCCGTGCCCGAGCGGTGCTGCCGAGATCAAGGTCACCGGCCGCGGCGCGAGCTTCAGCGCGCAGAACAGTCCGGCAAGGCCGCCGCCGACGATGAGGACGTCGTCGGTGCGGGCGAGATGGTGGATGTCGTGTTGCATGTTGCTCGCCCTCAATTGCTCAGATTGATCATGCGCTCGACCGAGCGCCCGCGCGCGTTCCGCGAGCGCGGGATCGATCGTCACCTCCTCGCCAAGCGTCAGCAGGCTCTCCAGGATGTTGGCGAGCGTGATGCGCTTCATGTGCGGGCAGAGATTGCAGGGGCGGAGCATCTCCACATCGGGCAGCTCGGCCCGGACATTGTCGGCCATCGAGCATTCCGTGATCATGACCAGCCGCCGCGGCCGCTTTGCGCGCACCCAGTTGATCATGTGCGCGGTCGAGCCGGTGAAGTCGGCTTCCGCCAGCACGTCCGGCGGACACTCCGGATGCGCGATGATCTGCACGGTGGAATCGGCCTCGCGAAAGCTGCGCAGCTCTTCGCCCGTGAAGCGCTCATGCACCTCGCAGGCGCCTTTCCAGGCGATGATCTTCACGTCGGTCTTCGACGCCACGTAAGTGGCAAGGTATCGGTCGGGCAGGAAGATCACGGCCGGGACGTTCAGGCTCTCGACCACCTGCACGGCGTTCGAGGACGTGCAGCAGATGTCGACCTCGGCCTTCACCTCCGCCGAGGTGTTGACATAGGCGACAACAGGCACGCCGGGGAATTTCTCCCGCAGCAGCCGCACGTCCGCACCGGTGATGCTGGCGGCAAGCGAGCAGCCCGCGCGCGAGTCCGGGATCAAGACGGTCTTGTCCGGATTGAGCAGCTTGGAGGTCTCCGCCATGAAGTGCACGCCGCATTGGACGATGATGTCCGCCTGCACCTTGGTGGCTTCGACCGCGAGCTGGAGCGAGTCGCCGCCGATATCGGCGACGCAATGGAAGATCTCCGGAGCCTGGTAGTTGTGGGCGAGGATGACCGCGCCCCGCGCGCGCTTCAGCTCGTTGATCGCGTGAATCGTCGGCGCCATCAGCGGCCATTCGATCGACGGGATCACGTGCTTGACACGGTCATAGAGCGGCGCGGTGGCGCGTTCGACCGCCGCCGTCCATTCCAGTGACGGCATCGGCCATGGCGGTCCGGGGGGTACCGGCGCGGCGCGGGAGGAGGCGATGGGCTGGCCTTGCGGCCGGTTGGCAAAGTCGTCGGGACCGTAAATTCCAGTGATCGGCATTGAAGCCTCCCAGGTGTGGCCAATCGAGTGGTTATTATGCTCAACTTGAGAATATAGGGGGCCCGAGAAATCCGGCCGAGAAGGCCGGGCGAACGTCGCTGCTACCAAATATGCTCAATCTGAGTAAATCAAACATAGCACGCACCCGCGCGTGCCGCCAGAGCCTGTCGCACACATTCCCGTCACTGCGCACCTGCCAGACGAGGCCAGATTGAAACGCAATGCTCCCGCGTCAGCTCTTCGTGGAATGCAACCGTTTTTGGCTTGGGATTTTCATGCAGATGCATTAAACGGGCTGTCCCGCGGCTGCTGATTTGCGGATCCGCCAACGACAGACGAGGAAAACCATGTCGACACAGATCGGCGAACTCGCACCGGCCTTGCGTTCCTCCAACTGGCGTACCCCGGCCGCCATCATCCTCTGCGGTTGTGCCATCGGCATGCTCGGCTTCGGCCCGCGCTCGGCGCTCGGCTTCTTCGTGCAGCCGATGAGTCACGAATTCAGCTGGGGCCGTGACGTGTTCGGCCTCGCCATCGCCGTGCAGAATCTGTTGTGGGGACTGGGCCAGCCGTTCGCCGGTGCGGTTGCGGATCGCTTCGGCCTGTTCCGGGTGATGTGCGTCGGCGCGCTGCTCTATGCCGGTGGCCTACTCTTGATGCGCTATTCCTCGACGCCGCTGTCGCTGAATCTCGGTGCGGGCGTGATGGTCGGCTTTGGTCTCGCGGGCTGCTCGTTCAACCTGGTGCTGTCGGCTTTCAGCAAGCTCCTCCCGGCAGAGAAGCGCGGGCTTGCGCTCGGCGCCGGCACCGCGGCGGGCTCGTTCGGTCAGTTCCTGTTCGCGCCCATTGGCGTCGCCTTGATCGACAATTTCGGCTGGCAGCAGGCGCTCTCCGTGTTCGGTTTCCTGATGCTGCTGATCATCCCGCTGTCGCTGGCGCTCTCGACGCCGCCGGTGACAACCGCGAGCAGCGCAACGCCCGCGGATGACCAGACCATCACCAAGGCGCTTGCCGAAGCCTTCGGTCATCGCTCCTACGTGCTCCTGGTGCTCGGCTTCTTCACCTGCGGCTTCCAGCTCGCCTTCATCACCGTGCATCTGCCGGCCTTCCTCGTCGATCGCGGCATCTCCGCGCAGACCGGCGGCTGGGTGATCGCGGCGATCGGCCTGTTCAACATCATCGGCTCGCTCAGCGTCGGCTATCTCCAGAACTCACTGCCCAAGCGCTACATTCTCTCGACCATCTATTTCACGCGTGCGCTGGCAACGCTCGCCTTCATCACGTTCCCGATCACGCCGTTCTCGGCGATCGCGTTTGGCGCGATCTCCGGCCTGACCTGGCTGTCGACGGTGCCGCCGACCTCGGCGCTGGTGGCGCTGATGTTTGGAACGCGCTGGCTCGCCACGCTCTATGGCTTCGCTTTCGTCAGCCACCAGGTCGGTGGCTTCCTCGGCGTCTGGCTGGGCGGCATCGTGTTCGAAAAGTTCGGTTCCTACACGCCGATCTGGTGGCTCTCGATCCTGTTCGGCGTGCTCTCGGCGCTGATCAATCTTCCGATCGTGGAGAAACCTGTGGCACGGGCGGTTGCGCAGCCGGCCTGATCGGCTAAACATCCCCGACAAACAAAGTCAGGGAGTTCAGTCGTGGCCACATTCAAGGCTGTCAGGATCGACAAGGCGGACAAGGGCACCACCACGCAGCTCACGCAGTTCGACGAAGCCGAGCTGATGGAGGGCGACGTCACCGTCCGCGTGGAATGGTCGACGCTGAACTACAAGGACGGCCTTGCGCTCACCGGCAAGGCGCCGGTGGTGCGCCGCTTCCCGATGATCGCCGGCATCGATTTCGCCGGCACGGTCGAAGCCTCCTCGCATCCGCAGTGGAAGGCGGGCGACAAGGTCGTTTGCACCGGCTGGGGCATGGGCGAGACCCATCTCGGCGCCTATGCCGAGAAGGCGCGGGTGAAGGGCGACTGGCTGGTCGCGCTTCCGCAGGGCCTGTCGGCGCGCGACGCCATGGCGATCGGCACCGCCGGCTTCACGGCGATGCTCTCGGTGCTGGCGCTGGAGAAGCACGGCATCTCGCCAAAGAGCGGCCCGGTCGTGGTGACGGGGGCTGCCGGCGGCGTCGGCTCGGTTGCGATCGCCGTCCTGTCCAAGCTCGGCTACCACGTCATCGCTTCGACCGGCCGCGTCTCCGAGGCCGACTACCTGAAGCAGCTGGGAGCTGCCGAGATCATCGACCGCAACGAACTGTCGGCGCCGGCAAAGCCCCTCGCCAAGGAGCGCTGGGCCGGCGGCGTCGACAGCGTCGGCTCGACCACCCTCGCCAACCTGCTCTCGATGACGAAATATGGTGGCGCGATCGCGGCCTGCGGCCTGGCGGCCGGCATGGACCTGCCGTCCTCGGTGGCGCCGTTTATTTTGCGCGGAGTGTGCCTTCTCGGCATCGATTCCGTGATGTGCCCGATCGAGCCCCGGAAAGCCGCCTGGCAGCGTTTGGCCTCTGACCTGGATCGAACGAAACTATCTGAAATTACTGAGGAAATTTCGCTCGACCAGATTCCGGGGTGGGGCGCGAAAATCCTGGCCGGCCAGGTTCGCGGCCGCGTCGTGGTAAAAATTGTCTAACGGCGTTCAGACTTTACCAACCAAGCTGCTTCAATGTCGCCATGGTTGGTATGGTAAGCAGCGGGTAAAGAGATAAAGGCATCGCCCGCTGCGGGGGTTGGTTCGGAGTTGAGCATGCTTGCGCGTATTGTGTTGGGGGCTGTCACGGCGGCAGCGACGTTTGCGCCGGCCATCGCTGGAAGCATGAACGCCGACGAGGCGCGCCGCTTCGTCGCCGGCAAGGTGTTCGCATTCACCTGTTTCGACGGCACGAAGGGTGCAGGCCGCATCCTCGACGATCTCGGCGCCGCAGGTGCGGTGCAGTTCTCGGGCGCAGGCCCCGTTCGTCATCTCCGTCTGCCCGGCAATACGCTCCAGATCCGCGGCCAGAACGTCTGCGCCTCGATCAAGGGCATCCCGTTCGAGCCCTGCTTCAACCTGGAAAAGACCGACGACCGCAGCTTCCGCGGCTCGGTGTCGGGCATGGGCTTCGCCTATTGCGACTTCCATCACCAGGGCGGCAATCAGATGCTGATGGCGCGCGCTGCGGCGCGGCCGCGCTCGCTGCACAGGCCGGAGCATACCGGTTCGGTTGCCGCCTCGACCACCGAGGTCGCCGCGCGCGTGGAGACGCCGCGTGTCGAGGGCAGCCGGCTCGAGCCGGTCAAGTCCGAGCCGGCGAAGAACGAGGGCCCGCTGGAGCTGCGCCGCTCGACGCAGTGAGCTCGCCTGCGCGGGACAACCCGCGCCATTGATCGTCGAAGACATCATCGAACACCAAGCCGGCGCGCCGTAGTCATACGGACCGCGGCCTTCACGCCTTGGTAGCGTTTCGCGCCCCAGTTTGCGCGCGGCCGGGGGCGGTCCCACGCAAGGGTTCAACGATGTCGCTCTATTTCTTCCGCATCAGCACCGGCCGCTATTCCGGCGCCGCCGACCTGCCGTACGAGTTCGAGGATCGCGCAGCCGCCTGGACCGAGATGACAGAGGTGTGCGCCAATCTGCTCAGTGGCATCGCGCGCAGCCTGAAGCCGAACGCCGAGTGGTGCATGGAGCTGCTCGACGAGGACAAGAAGCCGGTCTTCCGCATCAGCCTCGTGGGCGAGACCATCGGATGCAAAGCGTCCTAGCTCCGACTTGAAGCTGCAATTTACAACTATGACGAGATCATTTCCTTTCGCGCTCAATCATTTAGCGTACAAAGTCAGTATTTCTGCGAGGGCTCTCGTTAACCAAATCGGAATGTGAAGCGCTCACTTTTTGGGCAACGGCGCGGTCAACGCCAAGGGCAGCCGACAATGACTTGGCTGCGCATTCCCTAGGGGGAAACATGCCCATGCTGAGCCTTGTTCAGAATCTGAGGATTGGGACCAAGCTGGCGGTTGCGTCGGCGCTCGGTGTGCTCCTGGTTGGCGCCATGATCGCGAGCCAGATGCGTGGCAATGCGAGCATTCGCGAGACCAGCCACAGCGCACTTGAACAGCAGGAAATCGTGCGCGACGCCGTCCGGGCCGAGGTTGCCGTTCGCGGCATGCAACTCGCGGTGCGAGATCTTCGTCTCGCCAATAGCGCGGCCGACCTTCAGAAGGCCACCCAGAGATTGGAGGATCAGCAGAAAGCGATGGGCTCGCTGGTCAATGAGATGCTGAAGCTTTCTCACTCGGCCGAAAATCGGGCGCGCATGGAGAAGCTGAGATCGCTCGCCGCGGACTACACCAAGGCTGCACAGCAGATCGCCGCGGTGCGCGCCGAAGCCCTCGCCGCGAGCGGCGCTGATGGCGCTTGGCGCGCCGCGAAGCTCAATGAAGAAGCCATTCGCATCGCGCGAGAGGTTACCCTGCCCATCGCAGCTCAACTCGACGCGCTGATCGAGCAGATCGCCGACTATGCGAGGCACAAATCCGAAGAGAACAACGCCGCGGCCACCGCTCAGATGAGATCGAGCGAGCAGGTCGGGATGGTGGTCGGCGCGCTCGCCATGCTCGTCCTCGTCTGCTCCTGGTTGATGTCGTTCCTGACCATCGCGCGGCCGATCCGCGCGCTCACCATCGCCATGGACAAGCTCGCCGGTGGCGATTTCTCCGTGGTTCTGCCCGGTCTCGGCCGCAAGGATGAGGTCGGCGGCGTCGCGGCGGCCGTCGAAAAGTTCAAGATCGTGTCTGAGCAGAAGGCGCGCGAGGAAGCTGAAGCCAAGATCAGGCAGGACCAGCTTGCGGCCGCGCAGCGCAAGGCCGAGATGCACAAGCTGGCCGACAGCTTCGAAGCCGCGATCGGTGAAATCGTCGACACCGTGTCCTCGGCCGCGACCGAGCTGGAAGCTTCCGCCTCGACGCTGACCGCGACCGCGGCGCGTGGGCAGGAGGTCACCACCATGGTTGCTGCCGCTTCCGAGGAAGCATCCACCAACGTGCAGTCGGTGGCGTCGGCGACCGAGGAGCTGTCATCGTCGATCACCGAGATCAGCCGGCAGGTGCAAGAATCCGCCCGCGTCGCCGGCGATGCGGTGAACCAGGCCCGCAGCACGACCGATCGTGTCGGCGAGCTTTCCGCGGCGGCGGCGCGGATCGGCGACGTGGTCGAGCTGATCAACACCATCGCCGGCCAGACCAATCTTCTGGCGCTCAATGCAACCATCGAAGCGGCGCGGGCCGGCGAGGCGGGCCGCGGCTTTGCCGTCGTCGCCTCCGAGGTCAAGGCGCTTGCCGAGCAGACCGCGAAGGCGACCGGCGAGATCGGCCAGCAGATCGCCAGCATCCAGACCGCCACCGAGCATTCGGTCGGCGCGATCAAGGACATCAGCCACACGATCGAGAGGCTGTCGGAGATCTCCTCGACCATCGCAGCCGCGGTGGAAGAGCAGGGCGCGGCAACGCAGGAGATTTCCCGCAACGTGCAGCAGGCGGCCACGGGCACCCACCAGGTGTCCTCCAACATCACCGACGTGCAGCGCGGCGCGAGCGAGACCGGGTCCGCATCCACGCAGGTGTTGGCAGCGGCGCAATCGCTGTCCAGCGACAGCAGCCGGCTCAAGCTCGAGGTCGGCAAATTCCTCGGCACCGTGCGCGCCGCCTGAAGGCGGCGTCGGCCTTCAGGCAGGCTTGATCTGCAACCGCCGCGCGTGGGGGCGCGGTGGTTGCAGAGCGAGGTCGCGCGCTTTTTGGAATCGGTGCGGGCGGCGTGACGGCAGCCGGCGCGAATGCTGCGCTGCACCGAGTTGCGCCCGCATCGCAACGCGAGAAGCCGATGCAGCTGCAAGAAAGAGTTGCAGAGACAACACGATCGCTGCGCGCGAGCCGTATTCTTACGTAGGCTCCTGTTAACGCCTGTTTGCGAGTATGGGCGCAATCCTTCGGGAAAAAGAACCAGCCAGCATTGTTGAACTGACCTCCGCCCGGTCGTCCGTCGTGACGCTGCGGCGCAGGTGATGTGCGCGTTGCCGGGTAATCATCGGGATTGTTGTGATGTCGAAGTTGTCGATCGTCTTCAAGCTGCTGACCGTACTGTCGATCCTGGTGCTCTCGCTTGCCGGCGTCGGCGTGATGGCGATCGGCACGATGCAGAACATCAACGCCCACACCGTCGAGATTGCGGAGAGCTGGCTGCCGAGCGTGCGTGCGCTCGGCTCGATGCGTGCCGACATCAACGAGCTCCGCGTCGCACTGCGTCTGCACCTGATGCAGGACACCGCCGAAGGCAAGGAGGCCGCGGAGAAGCGGCTGGCAGGCTTGCGTGAGCGCATCGAGAAGACGCGCAAGGTTTACGAGCCGCTGATCACGGTCGCCGAGGAGCGCTCGCTGTACGAGCAATGGACCAAGGCCTGGGCCGAGTATCTGAATGGCGTGCAGGACGTGATGGCGCTGTCGCGCAAGAGCGTCGGCCGCTTCCCGACCGATGCCAACGAGCTGCTGCAGACCAAGGTCGCGAAGATGGCGCAGGCCGCCGATCCCCTGCTGCAGAAGGGCATCGAGCTCAACAACAGGGGCGCCGAGCTGGAGACCAAGCAGGCGGCCGACAGCTACGCCACCGTGTTCCGCGTGCTGGTCGGCATCATCGTCGCTGCCGTCGTGATCGCGATCGGCGCCGCCTACTATCTCGTGCGCGACGTCTCGCGCGGCATCGCCTCGATCATTCGCCCGATGCAGTCGCTCGGCGAGGGCGACCTTTCGGCCGAAGTGCCGCATCGCGGCGAGAAGACCGAGATCGGCTCGATGGCGGATGCGCTCCAGATCTTCAAGGAGGCGTTGATCGCCAAGAAGGCCGCCGACGAGGCCGCGGCGCGCGACGCCGAGGCCAAGATCGAGCGCGGCCGCCGCGTCGACGCCATCACCCGCAATTTCGAGGTCATGATCGGCGAGGTCGTCGAGACCGTGTCGTCGGCCTCGACCGAGCTCGAGGCCTCCGCGGCGACGCTGAGCGGCACCGCGCAGCGCGGCCAGGAACTCGCAACCGTCGTTGCGGCAGCGTCCGAGGAAGCTTCCACCAACGTCCAGGCGGTGGCCTCAGCCTCCGAGGAGCTGTCGTCCTCCATCACCGAGATCAGCCGCCGCGTGCAGGATTCGGCGCGGATGGCGGCGGAGGCGGTCGAGCAGGCGGCGCGGACCAACGAGCGCGTCAACGCGCTGTCGCAGGCCGCCGCCCGCATCGGCGACGTCGTCGAGCTCATCAACACCATCGCGGGCCAGACCAACCTGCTCGCGCTGAACGCGACCATCGAGGCGGCGCGCGCAGGCGAAGCCGGCCGCGGCTTTGCCGTCGTCGCCTCCGAGGTCAAGGCATTGGCCGAGCAGACGGCGAAAGCGACCGGCGAAATCGGGGCGCAGGTCTCGGGCATCCAGGCGGCGACGCAGGAATCCGTCAGCGCCATCCAGGAGATCGGCGGCACCATCGAGCGGCTGTCCGAGGTGTCCGCCGCGATCGCCGCCGCCGTCGAGGAGCAGGGCGCGGCCACGCAGGAGATCTCGCGCAACGTTCAGCAGGCCTCGCTCGGCACGCAGGAAGTGTCGTCCAATATCACCAACGTGCAGCGCGGTGCGATCGAGACCGGCTCGGCCTCGAGCGAAGTGCTGTCGGCGGCGAAGTCGTTGGCGACCGACAGCACCCGCCTGAAGGTCGAGGTCGCGCAGTTCCTCGAATCGGTCCGCGCGGCCTGACGCTTCAGCTGCCGGTCTGCGGCGCAGCCGGCGGCGGTGCGATCTGCCGCCGGAACAGGATGCGCTGGTAGAGCCAGCCGATCGCGACCAGCACGACGCCGAGGCACATGAACGAGAGCGCGCGATAGACGCCGGTCAGCGTCGACATGTCGATCACGAAGGCCTTCAGGATCGTCAGCGCGATCACGGCGGCGGACGCCAGGCGCGCACGCTCCGAATTGACCAGGATGCCGACGCCGAGCAGCACCACGCCGAAGGCGAGCCAGCCGACCGAATAGGTGTATTGCTCGGCACTCGTGGTGCCGCCGTAGAGCAGGACCGGGCCGTGATAGAAGCGGCGGATCTCGAGCGTCACATAGGTGAGCGCGAACACCAGGGCGCCACCCGCAATCGTGTTTGCATATGCGACACGGCGGTGTCCCGCCACCGCGTAGGAGAGCAGCAGCATCAGCACGGCCGGCAGCGCATAGCCGAGCAGCAGCAGATTGAACACGAGGCCGCCGACATTGACGCTGGAGAACAGTAGCGGGTTCTCCAGGATCAGGAGGCCGAACACGCTGATGAGGCCGGCGATTGCCGTCAGCACGACCGCGCCGACATCGTGCACGATGCTGTGGCTGCGCAGCCGCAGGCGCTCCAGCCCGATCGCCATGGCGAGCGTGACGCAGACCTGCAGCGCGAATTCGAGCAGCGAGGGCGGCGAGATCATGTCGCCACCGGTCGCAAAATGCCGGATCTCCGTGAAGGCGAGCAGCGCGGTGAACAGGATCGCGGCGGTCTCGACCACGCGCAGCGGCGCGTCGTCGGCGCGACGGCGCAGGAAGATGCTCGCGCCCCAGAACGAGGCGGCCGGCAGGCCATAGCCCCACAACAGCCAGTTGAAGATCGGCGTCGTGCCGACGGCATCGCCGACGATGCGCGGATCATAGGCGATGCGCGCGGTGACGATCGCGGCGAAGATGGCAGCCAACCGGCGCAGCACCGGAATCGGCCGCTGCAACGAGATCCAGGCGGTGCCGAGCGACATCAGCGCGAGCGCGATGGTGAGCCAGCCCTTCTCCAGGGCGAAGGTCAGCGCCAGCGCCAGCGCGCCGAGCGTGCCGGTCGCGAACAGCGCGACCGAGGTGGCAACGCCCGGGCGTTCTTCGCGGCGCATCAGCGCCTCGGTCGCCGCGCCAAAGGCCGCGGCGAGCAGCACGGCGAGGATCGCGAACGGGATCGAGCGGTCGAGATGGGCGATGCGCGCATAGAGCGCGACCAGGATGGCGATCGGCGTCGCGACGCCCGCCGCCGACCACACCACGGGAATGATCGCCGAATTCGAGCGGCCCTGCGCGAAAAAGCCCGCGACGCCGAAGCCGGCGGCGAAGATCGCGGCCGTCACCAGGTGCAGCGTCACTGAACTGTCGGTCGCAACAGGGCCGACGCCGGGCATCGGGCCGCCCGGCAGCACCAGCATGTCAGGATTGGCGCGCACCGCCCATTCGGCGAACACGATGAGCACGGCCGCCGCGGCTGCGCCCAGCGCGCCGGTCGCCGCCGGTGCACGCCAGGCGACGAACAGCGTGCCGCCGACCAGGAGCGTGAATGCGATCAGCGCGAGATCCGCATGCGCGCTCGACAGTACGACCAGCATCGCCCCGAACAGGTAGGCGCCGAGCGCGCCCGACGAGACCGGCTCGATCTCGCCGTCCTCGAAGGTGGGTCCGAACATGAAGCCGCAGACGACGAGCAGTGCGGCGAGCACGAAGCCGACGATGGCGTGGAAGGCGTGCGGCGCGACCTGCACCTGTTCGGTATCGAGACCCGGGAAGATCCAGAGCACCGCGAAGGCAATGGTCGTGACCGCAAGCCAGCGCCACAGCCTGATGCGGGCGAGACCGAAACTCGCGGCCGTCACGACCGCAAGATAGATGTAGAGCGCCCAATAATCCGGCTTGCCCGAGGAGACGAGGATCGGCGTCACGAAGGCGCCGACGACGCCGAGCCCCGCGAGCGCGGGGCCGTGCAGGAGCGCTGCGGCCAGCGTGCCCATCGCAACGATGCCGAGCAGCACGAAGGCCGTCGCAGGCACGAGGAAGCCGTAGAGCGCGTAAGCCGCGTAGATGGTCGCGAAAGCCACCGCCGTTCCGGCCGCGGTGAGGATCGCGGGGATGTTGGCGATCGGCAGCGCCGCGATGCTCGAGATGCTCTCCTTGCGCCGCGTCCATTCGCCGGCGCCCAGCAGTGCAGCGGCGAACAGGCCGCCGAGGAACACGCGCACGCCCGGGCCGAGCAGGCCGGCCTCGATCGAATAACGCACCATGAAGAAGCCGCCGAGCGCGAGCGCAAGCCCGCCGATCCACACCACCCAGCGGGTGCCGAGTCGTTCTTCGAACCCGGGTGCTGCCTCCGGGACCGGAGGGGGCGCATCGGCGCCAGTGCTCGGCTCGAGCGGTGGCGGCGAAATCTCTTCGGTAACGAGCGGAGGCGGCGTCGTTTCAGCTTCCGGCGCCAGCGGCGGCGGCTCGGCGGCTGCAGTCGTCGCGGTTGCTTCGGCCTGCGCCTGCGCCGGCATCAGCGGCGGCGGCTGCACCGGCCGCTGCGCATAAAGCATCTCTTCGAGCGAGTTGAGCCGGCGGCGCAACTCGGTCGCCTGGCTGGATGCCTTGATCGCAATGAGGAAGGCGATGATCGCAATGATCAGCGCAAAGGCGTCAAACGGGCCGTCGAACATGAAGCCTCCAGGCAACCGGCGGGCAGGGGCCGGTACCAAAATATCAGGATCTAGCGCCGGGAGCGCACGCGCAAGCCCGGCGCGGGCCGCTCCTGGAGCACCTCGCGGCGGAAGCGGTAGAGCGCCGCCGGCCGTCCGCCCGTCTGTGTCGACATCACCCCGGTCGGTTCGACCAGGGCTTCCATTTCGACCAGGCGGCGGAAGTTCTGCTTGTGCAGGTGCCGGCCGGAGATCGCCTCCACCGTATGCTGCAGTTCAGTAAGTGTGAACTCAGCCGGCAAAAGTTCAAACACGACAGGACGATACTTCAGCTTTGCGCGCAGCCGCGCGATTGCCGTGGCGAGAATCCGGCGGTGGTCGAACCGCATCGAGGTCCCGAGCGGGGGAAGCGTCTTGCGCGCTAATGCCGCAGGACGGCCGTCGCGGCGCGCCTCCTCGATCAGCCCGGCCTCGTAGAGCAGCTCGTAGCGGTCGAGCACGCGCTCCTCGTCCCAGGGCGCGCCGTCGAGACCGAAATAGAATCGCACCCGATCCTTCCGCGGCAGCGCGCGCGTCGTCTCCGGCGTTTCCTCCTCGGCCCATTTGGTCAGGGCGGGGATGATGTCGCGGGCGATGATCGCCGGCGGCTGCTCGCGCCAGTCTTCCCAGGGGAAGAAACGATACCAGGGCGCGAAGCTCGCCGCGTTTGCCGCGAGCTCGCCATCGACGGGGCGCGTCAGCGCGAGATAGCCGATCGACACCATATGGGCACCGGTGTCGCCGGCCTCGGCATGACGGCCGCGGTCGCCGAACGTGTAGAGCTGCTCGACATAGCCGAGCCGCAGCCCCGCCTGTCGCTCGACCCAGGCGCGCAGGCCGATCTCGAACGTGCGATGGCTCACCGCGTCGAACGGGCCGAACGGCAGGCCGGCCAGCCCGTCAGCACCGCGCGCGGTCAGGATCAGCGGCTCATGGTCCTCGATCGCGACGATCGCGGCGGTCAGGCCGATCTCGATCGGTGTCAGCAGCGTCTCGCTCATGCGGCTGAGATCGCAGGTGTTGCGAGAAGAATGTCTTCGTTGGTTGAGCCGGTCGCTCCGCGGGCAAGCTGCAACCTCTCCCGCTTGCGGGAGAGGCGTAGGCCGCCCTCGGCGGCCGTAACTAGAGACGCCGAGGCAAAGCCTCGGCTATGGCATAGCGCCGGGTGAGGGCTTTGTCCTCTAGGGGATTGTCCCGTTGCGGAGACACCCTCTCCCCAACCCTCTCCCGCAAGCGGGAGAGGGGGCGCGGTCCCGTCGTGGTTGCTATTCGACTCCCGCCTCATTCGAGCTCGATCACGAAGGGGCGGCCTTCGACCATCATCGCGCCGGGGCCCATCTCGTCGAGTGCGCGCAGCATGCGGCCCTCGCGTCCCAGCGCGCGGTCGGCGAGACCGACGATGCGCCGGTTCGGCGAGGCGATCGGTGAAGCCGCGCGGATCTTCTTTGCGATCTCGATCTCGTCGCGATGCGGATTGAGTGCACAGACCGCGGCGAAGGCGCTGGCGGTGGAGCGGCTGATGCCGGCATAGCAATGCACCACCAGCGGGGCGCTGCGGTCCCAGCCGCGCACGAAGTTCAGCACCTGCTCGATATGCGTCTCCGACGGCGCGACGAAGCCGTCCATCTCCTCGGTGATGTCGTCCATCGACACCTTGAGATGGTTGGCCGGCAGCACCGACACCGGCCGCGCCACCTGTTCGACATTGGCCATCACGGTCAGCACATGGCTGGCGCCGGTGATGCGGACGGTTTCGGGAAGCGCGGCGAGGGAACAGACGTGGATCATGGCGGGCCTTTTTGCGCCCGATTATAGCGAGCGCTCGTAGGGTGGGCAAAGGCGCATCGCGCCGTGCCCACCATTTCGCAACTGCGCGCATCGCGCTTAGTTTGGTGGGCACGGCGCAAGAGCGCCTTTGCCCACCCTACAGGACCTACGCAAACACGGCGCCAAACCGCTCCAGAAACTGCTTCTCGGCCCGCGCCGCGGTCCAGGGCGTCAGATAGTCGCGCCGGACGCTGTCGGAGAGACCCGGATCCTTCCCGAACAGGCGCCGCGCTTCACTCGCGCTGAAGCCCGCGAGCTCGGTTGCCTCGAGATAAGCCGCACCGCGATCGGCGGCCTTGATGGCCTGCGTGATGTCGTCAGGCAAGACCGGCGGCAAGCCGAAGCGGATGTGGATGGCACCGAGCAGCCGCTTCTCGACCGCCTTGTAATGACCGTCGAGCACGGCCTTGAACGGCGAGATCATGTCGCCGATGACGTATTCCGGCGCATCATGGAGCAGGGCCGCGAGCCGCACGCGCTGGTCGACGCGGGGCATCTCGAGCCGCAGCACGGTCTCTACCAGCAGCGTATGCTGTGCGACCGAAAAGATGTGCGCGCCGAGGGTCTGACCGTTCCAGCGCGCCACCCGCGCCAGCCCGTGCGCGATGTCGCCGATCTCGATGTCGAGCGGGGAGGGATCGAGCAAATCGAGCCGCCGGCCCGACAGCATGCGCTGCCAGGCGCGGACCTCCTCGTTGCGCGTCGCCTTCTTCGCCGTCATTTGGCCTTGAGGCGCGGCTTGCGCTGCGTCTTGCCGCAGGTCGCATGACAATGGCAATCGACCAGGTGGTCGTTGACCATGCCGGTCGCCTGCATGAAGGCGTAGACGATCGTCGGGCCGACGAATTTGAAGCCGCGCGAGGACAGCTCCTTGGAGATCTGCACCGACAGCGGCGTCGAGGCCGGCACGCTTCCCGTGGTCTTGAAGTGGTTGACCTTGGGCCGTCCGTCCATGAAGTCCCACAGCAGCTTCGAGAAGCCCGGGCCCTTCTCCATGATGTCGAGATACGACTTCGCGCTCAGGATCGCGCCGTCGATCTTGGCCTTGTTGCGCACGATGCCGGCATCGTTCATCAGCGCGTGAACCTTCTTGGCATTGTAGCGCGCGATCTTCTCCGGCTGGAAATCGTCGAAGGCTTTGCGGAAATTGTCGCGCTTGCGCAGGATCGTGATCCAGGACAGGCCGGCCTGGAAGCCGTCCAGCATCAGCTTCTCGTACAGCGCGCGGTCGTCAAATTCCGGCACGCCCCATTCAGTGTCGTGATAGACGACGTAAAGCGGATCTTCCCCCGGCCACGGACACCGCTTCACGCCGTCGGGATGCAGACGTGCAGCGCGGCTCATGCGATGGGCTGCTTGGCTGGAATGCGGACGACGTCGGGTTCAGCGAGCGTCAAAGCCAGCCCCCCAGCGGTGAGCGGCTGGCCCGCATCGAGCGCGTCGGCGACGCGATCGATGCGGACCAGCGCGATGCCCCTGCCGCCGGCCGTCGAGCCGATGGTGCCGACCGGCTTGTCGCCGGCGAGAATGGTCGTGCCCGGCTCGGGCGAGGCGTCCTCGAGCAGCACTTTCACGCTGCGCGTGCGCGCGGTGCCGCGATGCTGCATGCGCGAGACGACCTCCTGGCCGACATAGCAGCCCTTGTCGAAATCGACACCGGCGAGGCGATCCATGTTGGTCTCGTGCGGGAACGCATCGCCGTACATGAAATCGAGCCCGCCGCGCGGCACGCCGAGCGCGATGCGGTGCGCCTCGTAGCCGGCCGCATCGACCAACTCGGCGCCGATGAGGTCCGACAGTTTCTGCTTGAGGTCTTCCGGGATCAGGATGCGGGTGCCGAGCCCATCGGCCCGCGGATCGGCGAAGGCAAGGTCGGGCTGGGCCGCCGGCTCGCCGTCCCATGCCGCGAGCACGCCGAGGTCGAGGTTGTCCACGGTGACCTTGGCGCGCAGCTTGTAGAATTTCAGCTTGGTGGCGAGGGTGTCCGCCAGCGCCTTCGGGCAGTCGATCAGGAACCCACCGCCGTGACCCGCGGGCGCTTCCGTGATCAGGAAATCCACGATGATCTTGCCCTGCGGCGTCAGCAATGCGCCGAATCGCCCCAGACCAGGTTTCAGCCGGTCCAGGTCGGTGGTGACGAGGCCATTGAGGAAGTTGCGCGCATCCTCACCCGCGACTTTGATCACGCCCCGATCGGGAAGAAACGCCGATTTCATGCGAAAATCTCTTGCGACATGTTGCTCCGGAACGTAAGCCCGCAACGCATAAACGACAAGACCTCGAGCCCTGCGCCCTGAGGATGAGAGAGGCCCCATGACCCAGCGTTTCGATGTGATCCTCAAGGGCGGCACCGTGGTCAACCAGGACGGCGAGGGTGTCCGCGACATCGGCATCGCGGGCGGCCGCATCGCGGAGCTGGGCCCGCTGTCGCAAGGCTCGGCCGCCGAGGTGATCGACTGCAAGGGCCTGCACATCCTGCCCGGCGTGATGGACACGCAGGTGCATTTCCGCGAGCCCGGGCTGGAGCAGAAGGAAGACCTCGAGACCGGTTCGCGCAGCGCCGTGATGGGCGGCGTCACCGCGGTGTTCGAGATGCCCAACACCTCGCCGCTGACCGTGACGGAGGCCACCTTCACCGACAAGGTGAAGCGCGCCCATCACCGCATGCATTGCGATTTCGCCTTCTTCATCGGCGGCACCCGCGAGAACGTGCAGGACCTGCCCGTGCTGGAGCGCGCACCCGGCTGCGCCGGCGTCAAGGTGTTCATCGGCTCGTCCACCGGCGCGCTGCTGGTCGAGGACGACGAGAGCCTGCGCCGCATCTTCCAGGTGATCCGCCGCCGTGCCGCCTTTCACGCCGAGGACGAATACCGCCTCAACGAGCGCAAATCGCTGCGCATCGAGGGCGATGCGCGCTCGCATCCGGTCTGGCGCGACGAGACCGCGGCGCTGATGGCGACGCAGCGCCTGGTCAAGCTCGCGCACGAGACCGGCAAGCGTATCCACGTGCTGCACATCTCGACCAAGGAGGAGATCGAGTTCCTGCGCGACCACAAGGATGTCGCCTCCTGCGAGGCGACGCCGCACCATCTGACGCTGGTCGCGCCCGAATGCTACGAGCGGCTCGGCACGCTGGCGCAGATGAACCCGCCGGTGCGCGGCGCCGATCATCGCGCCGGCATCTGGCGCGGCATCGAGCAGGGCATCATCGACGTGCTCGGCTCCGACCACGCCCCGCATACGCTGGAGGAGAAGCAGAAGACCTATCCGGCCTCGCCCTCCGGCATGACCGGCGTGCAGACGCTGGTGCCGCTGATGCTCGATCACGTCAACGCGGGTCGGCTCTCGCTGGCGCGCTTCGTCGACCTCACCAGCGCCGGCCCGGCACGTCTCTACAACATGGCCTGCAAGGGCCGCATCGCCGCCGGCTACGATGCCGACTTCACCATCGTCGATTTGAAGCGCAGCGAGACCATCACCAACAAATGGGTGGCGTCCAAGGCCGGCTGGACGCCCTATGACGGCGTTCGCGTCACCGGCTGGCCGGTCGGCACCTTCATCCGCGGCCGCCGCGTGATGTGGCAGAGCGAGCTGGTGACGGCCGCGCAAGGCGAGCCGGTGCGGTTCTTGGAGACGCTGAAGCAGTAGGCGGGCAGGGTCCCGCTCCTCGTTCCCCTGTCATGCCCCGCGAAGGCGGGGCATCCAGTACGCCGCGGCTTCTCGGTTCAATTGCCGCCGCCTCTGGAATACTGGATTGCCCGCCTTCGCGGGCAATGACAGAGTGCCCGGCAGCGCGAGCGCAATTTGGAGTGCAGTCAATGCCCCAACCCACGCCCCTCATCACCACGGAGCAGCTCGCCGCTATTCTCGGCGATCCCAATCTCCGGCTTTATGACTGCACGACCTACAACGAGCCGGTGCCGTCCGGTAGCGACGTGCCCTATCGCGCGGTGCCAGGCGACAAGACGTTCGCGGCCGGCCACATTCCCGGAGCCGATTTCCTCGACCTGCAAGGCGAATTCTCCGACACCTCCGCGCGCCCGCTCTTCATGATGCCTGACGTAGCCCAGCTCGAGGCCGCCTTCGGTCGCCACGGCCTCGATGCGAGCAAGACGATCGTGCTCTACAGCATCGGCACCATGATGTGGTCGACGCGGTTCTGGTGGATGCTGCGCTCGCTCGGCGTCGATGCCCGCGTGCTCGACGGCGGCCTCGACAAGTGGAAGGAAGAGGGGCGGCCGATTGAGACCGGTGCACCGAAGGGTTATCCGGCCACGACCTTCGTGGCCGCATCGCGCGCGGGCTTCTTCGTCGATAAGGACACAGTGAAGGCGCGCATCGGCGATGCCTCGACGGTCATCGTCAACGCGCTCTTGCCGCAATTTCACCAGGGCCTCGAGCCGAGCCGCTATGGTCGGCCCGGCCGCGTGCCGGGCAGCGTCAATGTTCCCGCCCCAACACTCGTTAATGCCGACAAGACGCTGACGAATCTTGCGGACGCGGAAGAAAAGTTCGTTGCCCAGGGCGTCACGCGCGACAAGACCGTGATCTGCTATTGCGGGGGAGGCATCTCGGCGACGATCAACCTCTTGCTGCTGACGCAGCTCGGCTACGAGAAGCTGACGCTGTACGATGGATCGATGGGCGAATGGGCGCGGGATCCCTCGCTGCCGATCGAGACAGACTAGGAGGCGGTCCTTACCCACCAGGAAGGTAAGATCCCGGGGAAGAAAATCGGGAACCTTTCCTCTGCGGCTGCATCCAATGTCCGGAGCCAATTGGAGACAGGAAACCCGCCATGTCAGGGACCGCAGCCGGCCTGACCGCCGGCGCCAGGACTTCGGAAGCCGCGCTGGTGGACCGCGCGCGGCGCCGCGACGAGGCCGCGTTGCGCGAGATCATGCAGGCCAATAACCGCCGGCTCTTCAGGCTCGCCCGCGGCATCCTGCGCAGCGACAGCGACGCGGAGGACGTTGTGCAGGAGACCTATGTCCGCGCCTTCACGCATCTCGACGGATTCCTTGGCGAGTCGGCGCTGTCGACGTGGCTGTCGCGCATTGCCATCAACGAAGCGCTCGGACGCGCACGCGGTCGGAAGCCGCAGGTCGAGCTGGGATCGGTGCCGGAGGCAACGCTCGAAGCGCAAATCATCCAGTTTCCGCTTTCGTCCGCCGCAACTGATCCGGAAAAGTCCATGGCCCAACGCGAGATCCAGCGTGTCGTCGAACGCGCGGTCGATGAACTGCCCGAGACCTTCCGCATGGTCTTCATCGCGCGGGTGATGGAGGGGATGAGCGTGGAGGGGACCGCCGAGCTGCTCGGCATCAAGCCCGAGACGGTGAAGACTCGGTTGCACCGTGCGCGCGCGATGCTGCGCGAGAACGTCGAGAAGAAGATCGGTCCGGTCGTGATGGATGCGTTTCCGTTCGCCGGTGAGCGTTGCGAGCGCCTGACGGAGGCCGTGCTCAGGCGGCTTGGCATCGGGGCCTAATTTTTCGGGAACGTTCGCGCGGAATTGGCATCCAACCTGTGCAAGCAACAGTCCGGAACGTTTCCGGCCCACAGGAGTGCCAAGCCATGCTGATCCGATGGAGCGCGGCGGCCGCCGCAGCGATGATGTTGTCGAGTCCCGTTTTGCTGCACGTCGCCAGCGCAGCCGACAAGCCCACCGATCCCCAGATCGCGCATATCGCCTACATCGCGGGCGTGATCGACATCAACGCTGCCAAGCAGGCGCAGAAGAAGGCCAAGAACAAGGATGTCAAGGCGTTCGCCGAAGACATGCTGCGCGACCACGAGGCGGTCAACAAGCAGGCCCTCGCGCTCGTCAAGAAGCTGAACGTCACGCCGGAGGACAACGACACCAGCAAGGCGCTATCGAAGCAGGCGGCCGACAAGCTGGCCGAGCTCGACAAGCTCGATGGCGCGGCGTTCGACAAGGCTTACGTCGCCAACGAGGTCGCCTACCACAAGGCAGTCAATGGCGGCCTGGAGACGCAACTCATTCCGTCTGCGAGCAATGCCGAGCTGAAGAGCCTGCTGCAGACCGGGCTGAAGATCTTCCAAGGCCATCAGCAGCACGCCGAGCACGTTGCGGCCGAGCTGAAATAGGAGCCTCGCATGATGCCGGGACGCCTCGCCTCGATCGCGCTTGCGGTCGTCCTCCTGTCGACGATCGTCCCGGCACGCGCCGCGTCGATCGAGATCACGATCACGATGGACAATCTCGTGATTGCTCCGGCTGAGGTATCGGCGAAGATCGGCGATACCATCACCTGGGTCAACAAGGACGTCTTCGCCCACACCGCCACCGCCAGGAACGGCGATTTCGACGTGCCGCTGCCGCCGAAGAAATCGGCGACATCAGTTCTGAAGAAGGCCGGAACGGTCGAGTATTACTGCCGCTATCATCCCAACATGAAAGCGACGCTCAAGATCGAGCCGTGACGAGGGAGCGAATTCCCGCGCGCTGCGGGAACATCTCCCGACGGCCGCGAGACTAATGCTTGTCCGCTGAAAGCGGCTTCCGTGCGATAAGAGCGGCAGACTTCGCGAAGCCTTTCGCCAAGTCATTCATCCGCAACTGGCCCCGCCCGCGTGGCGGGGTCATTTTTCGGAGCGGCCTACTGCCTGGAGATGCCGACCGAGAATTCGCCGTTGCGGATGCGGCCGGGAAAGCCCTCGACGAACTTCGCCACCGCGTCCTCGCCATAGGTGCCGACGAGCTCGGCGAGCGCCGCGAACAGGCTCGCCTGCGCCAGGCAGTCGCCGTCGACGCCGTCATGGCGCGCCTCGGCCCAGGCCTCGTTGAGATAGCTCAGCGCAGCCTGTTTCTGCTCGTGATCGGGCAGCGGCGCGCGGGCGGGGGCGTAGGAAATCGGCTGGCTCATGAAACTCGGTCAGGGCTGGGGCGCGATCCACGGCGATGCGCTGTGCGAGAAGGTGTAGCACGGGCGTTAACGACCGCTAGGCCACATCTTTAGGAACGGTTAACGGCTGTGAACAAAGTCGATGACAGGGTTCCAGCACTCGTCATTCCGGGGCGCGCGCAGCGCGGGCCCGGAATCCATCAGGCCACCAACTCTGCGGCTCGATGGATTCCGGGCTCTCGACTTCGTCGAGCCCCGGAATGACGAGAAATCAGTTCGCGTAGCGCGCCGTGAGATCCCGCGAGATCTTCGAGCCTTCCCCGATATAGCGGCGGATCGCCACCGTCGCGGCCGGCGTGCAGCTGCGATAGGTCTGCTGAAAACCGTTATAGCCGCGGTTGAAGGCGGCGATCATGCGGGTGCGGCGCTCCCCGGAGGGGGTCTCGGCATCGATCAGCGCCTGCATCTCGTTGCGCCATTTGTTGCCCTCGTTCGCCCCGCAGATGCCGCGCAGATAGTGCAGGCCGCCCAGGATCTCGGCCAGCCGCTGCAGTCCGCCGTCAAACGGCGCCGCCACGTCCTGGGCTCTCGCAGGCCCGGAGGCGCAGGCGAGAATCACGACAAAAATGGCCAGAAATCGCATCGACATCGGCGGCTGTATGCCCCCTCGGGACGGCTGGCGCAAGGCGGGCCGTCAGGCCCCAAGCAGCCGGTGAGCCGACAGGATGACCTCCTCCAGCCCCCCGGTCAGCTTGAGGTCACCGAGGCTCGCCATGGCGTCCGGGGCGATCCAGCGGTAATCGTCGAGCTCGTCGTTGAGAGCCGGCTCCCGGGCCGTCCAGCGGGCGGCAAAGGACATGATCAGGTAATGGCCGGCGCCGGCGGTGGCCGGCAGCACCTCGCGCCAGCCGGCAAGGCCAACGATCTCGATACGAAGCCCGGTTTCCTCGTCGACCTCACGGCTCAAGGCCTGATGCAGCGATTCGCCGAACTCGACACGGCCGCCCGGCAGCGAATAGAAGCCCTTGGCGGGCGAGCGGGCGCGGCGGACCAGCAGCACCTTGCCGTCGCGGAAGATCGCCGCGCTGACCGCGAGCTGGGGATGGGCAGGATGGACAATTGCAGTCAATCGCGCCACCTATCGGGCCGAGTTCGCCATGATGGTGTCGACGTCGGCTTCCGCCCCGCCATTGATGATGCCGCCGCAGGCCGCGATCAGCGGCTTGACCCAGAGGGTGGCCTGCTCGGCGAGGCGCACGCGGGTCGAGTCCTTCTCGACCTCGCGCATGGCCGAGCCGACCGCGGTCAGGATCGAGGTCATGGTATCCGTCATGTGGTCGAACTGGGCACGCACGTTGGGATCGGCTTTCTCATAGGCTTCGATCGCCAAATCCCGCGCCTTGAAATTCGACGCCGTGAAATGCTCGGCGTAGGACAGCGGCGTCCAGGTCAGGAAGTCATCCGCGCATTCCGGCATATCCGGCACCATCTCGAGCAGCATCACGGCTTCATTGAAATGGTTGAGATAGTCGGTGGCAAGCCCGGTCCGCGGGTTGATGTTGGCCACGCGCAGCCGTTCGGCCCAGGCGGCCGCCTCGGGGCCCGTCTGTACATACGTCCGCGCGGGTTGGGTGGCCGTTGAGCTCATCTGCCGCAGTGTTAACGTTCGGGGTTAAAAGGACCTGAACGGACCCTATATAGGCCCCCAAGGATGTGTGGACGCTTCGTCATAACTTCGGCCCCCGCGGCTTTGCGGCAACTGTTCGGCTATGTCGAGCAGCCGAATTTCCCGCCCCGGTACAATGTCGCCCCGACGCAACCGATTCCGGTGGTGCTGGTCGAGAACGGCGCGCGCCATTTCCGCCTGATGCGCTGGGGTCTGCTGCCGAGCTGGGTCAAGGACCCCCGCGGGTTCACGCTCCTGATCAACGCCCGCTCCGAGACTGTGCTGGAGAAACCCGCCTTCAAGAACGCGATTCGCCGCCGGCGCGGCCTGATCCCGGCTGATGGTTATTACGAGTGGAAGACGGAAGCCGGCCGCAAGCAGCCCTTTTTCATCCACCGCGCCGACGGTGCGCCGCTCGGCTTTGCCGCCTTGTTCGAGACCTGGGTCGGGCCGAACGGCGAGGAGCTCGACACGGTCGCGATCGTCACCGCGGCGGCGGGCGAGGATCTCGCCGCTCTGCATGACCGCGTGCCCGTCACCATCAGCCCGCGCGACTTCGAGCGCTGGCTTGACATCAAAGGCGACGAGGTCGATGCGATCCTGCCGCTGATGAGGCCCCCGCACGTCGGCGAATTCGCCTGGCACCCGGTCTCTACCCGCGTCAACCGCGTCGCCAATGATGACGAGCAGCTCGTGCTGCCGATCAGTGCGGAGGAGATCGAGGCGGAGGCCGAGGCGACGAAGCCGAAGAAAGCGGTGCGGAAGACTGCGGCTAGCCCGGCGGATGACGGGCAGGGATCGTTGTTCTAGGCGGCAGTGCCGTAGGGTGGGCAAAGGCGCAACGCGCCGTGCCCACGATCTCTCTCTTCAGTACGCGGTGGTGAGCACGCTTCGCTTTGCCCACGCTACGGCACGGAGCTTCAGACAATCTCCCTCGCCCGTAAGCCCGCGATCTCCGCCGCGTCGAATCCCAGCTCGCCGAGCACCGCGTCCGTATCCGCGCCCAGCTCCGGCGCCATGCGATCCAGCCTGCCGCCGCCATGCGCGAGCTTGAAGCCGCTGCCGGCAAAGCGCAGGCGGCCGTATTGCGTGTCCAGCTCCTGGATCGCACCGCGCGCCTTCACTTGCGGATGGTCGATGACCTCCTCGACCTTCCAGATGCTGGCGCATGGCGCGCCGGCGTCTTCCAGGATCGTCTCCCATTCGCGTGCCGGCCGTTTCGCCAGCGCTTCCTCGATGATGGCGCGGAGCGCCGGCTCGTTCTCGTTGCGGGAGAACCAGTCGGCAAAGCGCGGATCTGACAGCGTGTCCTCGCGGCCGAGCGCAGCCATCAACGCGAGGTATTGCTTCTCGTTGTTGACGGCGAGCAGGATATGGCCGTCGCCGCACTTGAACAAATTCGCCGTGGTCCGGCGGCTCACCGCCTGATTGCCCGAGAGCGTTTGCCGATGACCGGCGACCGACCAGTCCGCGATCTGGCCCGAGAGAAACGCCAGCGTCGCCTCCAGCATGGAGACGTCGATCAGCTGCCCCTTGCCGGTGCGGTCGCGCTGGTAGAGCGCGCTCGACACGCCGAACGCGGCCGTGGCGCCCGACAGCACGTCGCACACCGCAAAGCCGGCGCGGGTCGGTCCGGTCTCGGGGTGGCCGGTGATCGCCATGATGCCCGACAGCGCCTGCATCTTGCCGTCATAGCCGGGGCGCAGGCGATCCGGGCCGGTCTGGCCGAAGCCTGACACCGCGCAATAGATCAGCTTCGGATTGATGGCCGACAGCGCTTCATAGCCGACGCCGAGCTTGTCCATCACGCCGGGGCGGAAATTCTCCATGACGACATCGACGCGGCTTGCGAGCTTCTTCACGATCGCGATCGCCTCCGGCTTCTGCAGATCGAGCGTCAGGCTGCGCTTGTTGCCGTTGATGGCCTGGAATGCCGGCGCCAGGCCACGCTCGGCCCATTCGCGGGACAGCGGCGTGCGGCGCATGTCCTCGCCCTCGCGCCGCTCGACCTTGATGACGTCGGCGCCGAGCAGCGCAAGCTGATAGCTCGCATAGGGGCCGGCCAGCACTTGCGTGAAATCCAGGATCTTCACGCCCTCGAACGGTCGCGTCACGTCGCTCTCCCTTGATTGTTGTTATCGGAGGACGTCAGGCGGCGCGGTTGCCGCGCGCGATCTCCTTCTGCTTGTCGAATTCGGCGCGGCGGCGCGCCAGCTCTTCAGGGCTCAGCTGCGCGACGTTGTTGTAGTCGAGCTTCCATGAGGCATCCTCGCTCCAGCGCAGCGGCGACTGCATCGTGGTCTGCGGACCGCTCGCGGTCTCCAGCAGCCGGAGCGCGAGCTCGAGCGTCTGCGCCTGCGAGGCGATGTCGTGCGGCTTGCCGGCAGAATTGCCGAGCGGGAAATCAGAGAACAGGAAGCGCGGCACGGCGGCGTGCTCGACGATGTCCTTGGCACAGCCCATGATCACGGTCGGAATACCGTTGCGCTCCAGATGCCGCGCCACCAGCGCGGTGGTCTGGTGGCAGACCGGGCAGTTCGGCACCAGCACCGCGACATCGACCTTGTCCGCGAGGCAGCGCGCCAGGATCTCCGGCGCGTCGGTGTCGAGCGTGACACGATGGCTGCGGTTGGTCGGCGCGCCGAAGAAGCGCGGGGCGATCTCGCCGATCCGCCCCGCAGCGGACGCTTTCAACAGCTGTGGCAGCGGAAACCAGGTGCCGCTGTCGGTGGCCGAGGTGTGCTTGCGGTCGTAGCCGATGTGCGAGATGCGCAGGTCGTGCTCTTTCGACGTGTCGCCGTCATAGACCTGATAGAACTTCGCGCTGCCATTATACGCCGCGCCCGGCCCCTGGTCGCCCTTGGCCGGATCGTAGGGCGCAGCGGTGGTGATGATGGTGACGCGCGATTGGGCCAGCGGTTTCTTCAGCGGCTGGAACGGCGCCTCGGTGTAATGCGCCCAGCGGTACGGCGTGGTGTAGCCGATCGCCGCGTAATAATCGCGGGTGCGCTGCATGTAGGGAACGGGGGAATCGTAGTCGGGCGCAAAGCCGAATTCGTCATCGCGCGGAGCAGACATGGCGCGTCTCCTGGTTCTTGGTTGGGGCCAGAGTAGAGATAGTCGGGAGTGAGCTCAACCGGGGGAGCGGCGGCGCAGGTCAGAATTGCAGACGAGGATGGCGCGGCGCCGACGGTGCCTCTTACCCTCCCCTGGAGGGGGAGGGTCGATCGCGCGCAGCGCGAGCGGGGTGGGGTGATCTCTCCACTCGGGCACTGTTGGATGTGGAGAGACCGTCACCCCACCCCGTCTCACATTTCGCTGCGCTGCATGTGAGCCGACCCTCCCCCTCCAGGGGAGGGTAAGAGCGCCACCTACCTGAACACGTGCAGCGCCGCGTATTGCAGCAGCATGATCGCCTTGGCGTCGATGATGCGGCCGTCGGCGATCATCGCCAGGGCCTCGTCGATGGAAAGCTCCAACACCTCGATGTCCTCGCCCTCGTGCTCGAGGCCGCCGCCGTCGCTCACCCGCATCTCGGGCTCATATTCGGCGACGAAGAAATGCAGCTTCTCGGTGATGGCGCCGGGGCTCATGAAGGCCTCGAACACCTTGTGGACGTGGTGCAGGCGATAGCCGGTCTCTTCCTCCGCCTCGGCGCGGATGCGCTCCTCGGGCTCGGCGTTGTCGAGCACGCCGGCGGCGGCCTCGATCAACAGGTCGTCGTAACCGCGGATGAAGGCGGGCAGGCGGAACTGGCGGACCAGGATCACGGTCCGCCGCGCGAGATTGTAGGGCAGCACGGCGGCGGCGTTGTCGCGCTCATAGGTCTCGCGATGCTGGGTCTGCCATTCGCCGTTGGCGCGCCGGTACTCGAACGTCGTGGTCTTCAGCGTGGTCCAGCCGTCCGAGAGCACGCGGACGTCCTTGATGCGGACGCGGTCGGAAATGGTCATGAGGTCTCTCTCTTCTTCACCTCTCCCCTCTTGCGGGGAGAGGTCGCATCCCATCGGAGATGGGATGCGGGTGAGGGGGTACAGGTCCATCGACGATCTCACGTGCGGAGAGAAGCCCCCCACCCCAACCCTCTCCCCGTAAGAACGGGGCGAGGGGGCGCAGTTGCGTTCGCGGCCGCATCTCGATCTCAATTGCTTGGCGTGGTCGCGCGGCCGTCGAGCCACTTCTGGAACATCACGGAGGTCGAGAGCTCGAAGCCCAGCGAACCATAGAACGCGTTGGCCTGCGCGTTCTCGCGGCGGACCAGGAGCTGCAGCTTCGAAATCCCGGCGCTTCGCAGCCAGTCCTCGGCCGCGGCCATGATGATGCGGCCATAGCCGCGCTTCTGACAGGTGGGATCGACGGCGACGTAATAGACCCAGCCGCGATGGCCGTCATGGCCGACCATCACGGTGGCAACGATCGCGCCGTTCTCGCGGCCGACCAGCACGGTGGAATTGGTCCGCCGCCGCGCCAGCGCGATGTCGGCATGCGGATCGTTCCAGGGCCGCGTCAGGCCGCAGCGCTGCCACAGGGCGACGACCGGCTCGACATCGGAGTCGGTGATCGCATCGATCTCAAGGGTGCTCACAGCACCTTCCCCGGATTCATGATGCCGAGCGGATCGAGCATCGTCTTGACCTGTCGCATCAGCTCGAACACGGTCTTGTCCTTCACCTCGGGCAACTCGTCGCGCTTGAGCACGCCGATGCCGTGCTCGGCCGAGATCGAGCCGCCCATGCGCAGCACGATCTCGAACACCACCGCGTTCACATCATGCCAGCGCGCGAGGAAATCGGCGGTGTTGGCGCCGATCGGCTGACTGACATTGTAATGCAGATTGCCGTCGCCGAGATGGCCGAACGGCACCGGCCGGGCGCCGGGGATCAGCTTCACCACGGCCGCATCGGCTTCCGCGATGAATTCGGGCACGGCCGCAACCGGGACGGAGATGTCGTGCTTGATCGAGCCGCCTTCCGGCTTCTGCGCCGCCGACATCTCGTCACGCAGCTTCCAGAACGCCGCGCGCTGGGCGAGGCTCGCCGCGATCACGGCATCGTCGACGATCTCCTCCTCCATGGCGCGGGTGAGGATCGTCTCCAGCGGCGTGCGGGCATCCTCGTTTGGCGATGACAATTCCATCAGCACGTACCAGGGATGCTTCTCGGCGAGCGGATCGCGCACGTCGATGCCGTGGCGCACGGAGAAATCCACCGCCAGCTGCGACAGCAGCTCGAAGCTCGTCAGCGCATTGGCGGCCTCGCCTTGCGCGATGGTCAGCAGCTTCAGCGCCGCCGCCGGCGATTTCAGCCCGACGAAGGCGGTCTCGATCGCCCGCGGCTTCGGAAACAGTTTCAGCGTCGCCGCGGTGATGATGCCGAGCGTGCCTTCGGCGCCGATGAAGAGATTGTGCAGATTGTAGCCGGTGTTGTCCTTCTTCAGCTTCGACAGCGCGTTCAGCACGCGCCCGTCGGCAAGCACCACTTCCAGCCCCAGCGCCATCTCGCGCGCGACGCCATAGGCGAGCGCCGCGGTACCGCCGGCATTGGTGGAGAGATTGCCGCCGATGGTGCAGCTGCCTTCGGCACCGAGCGACAGCGGAAACAGCCGGTCGACCTCGGACGCCTTGGCTTGCGCGATCTGCAGCACCACGCCGGCTTCGACCGTCATGGTGTTGGAGGCGGTGTCGACCTCGCGGATCTTGTCGAGCCGGCGCAGCGACACCACCACCTCGCCATTATGCGGCGTCTGGCCGCCGACGAGCCCGGTGTTGCCGCCCTGCGGCACCAGCGCGATGTTGTGCGCGGAGGCGAGCTTGCAGATCGCAGAGACCTCCGCCGTCGAGCCCGGGCGCAGCACCAGCGGCGAGCGGCCGTGGAACAAATTGCGCTCCTCGGTGACGTAAGGCTCGATATCGGTCGGATCGGTGATCGCGTGGCGGTCGCCGACGATCTTGCGGAATTGCGCGATCAATTCGGGGGCAAGCGGCGGGGTGGCAGGCTTGTTGATGTTCATGTCCTCGTCTCTTGCTTCACCGCGCCACCGCGGCGCGGCGCAGCCGGTCGTTGATCGCCTCGCCCAGACCATCTTCGGGTATCGGCATTACCGCAATCGCCCGCGGCCCTTTCGCATCGAGGCTGCGAAGATAGCCGAACAGATTGGCGGCGGCTTCATCGAGATCACCGGTGGGCGACAAATTCATGACGGCCGACGCGGCGTCAAGGCCGGGCAGGCGCGCGGGGCCGAACGCCAGCAGCGCCTCGCCCGGCGCGATCTCACGCGCATCGAGCCGCACATGGGCGCGCGGCGCGTAATGCGAGGCCAGCATGCCCGGCGCCAGCGGCTGGCCGTCGTCGCTCTCGGCCTCCGCCGGCGGCCGCGCCAGCGGCGCGCCCAGCACCGCCTCGATCCGCTCGCGTGACAGCCCGCCAGGACGAAGTAGCATCGGCGCGTCGAGGCAGCCGACGATCGTCGATTCCACGCCGACCGTAACAGGCCCGCCATCGACGATCAGGTCGATCCGCCCGGCAAGGTCGCTCTCGACATGGGCGGCCAGCGTCGGCGAGACGTGGCCGGAGATGTTGGCCGACGGCGCCACCACCGCGCCGCCGAAGGCGCGCAGGATCGCCTGCGCGACGGGATGGGCGGGGATGCGGATCGCGACCGTGTCGAGGCCGGCGGTGGCAAGATCCGCCACCGGGCAGTCCTCGGTCTTCGGCACCACCAGCGTCAGCGGCCCCGGCCAGAACGCTTCCGCCAGCGCCAGCGCGCGCGCGTCGAACCGCCCGATCCGCCGCGCGGCCTCGAGGTCCGCGACATGCGCGATCAGCGGATTGAACGCCGGCCGGCCCTTGGCGGCGTAGAGATGGGCGATCGCGGTGGCATTGGCTGCATCCGCCCCGAGCCCGTAGACCGTCTCGGTCGGGAACGCGACCAGCCCGCCGGCCGCAAGTCGCCGGGCGGCGGCTTCCGCGCCGGCCGCGCCGGCCGGCAAAATCAGCGTTTCAACACCCGTTTTCACGAGGGCAAAATTCCTCAGCTCGGCCGCTTGCAGTGCGTCAAACCCGACGCTATAAGCCGCCTTCTTGTCGGAGTGTGGCTCAGCCCGGTAGAGCACTGCGTTCGGGACGCAGGGGTCGCAGGTTCGAATCCTGCCACTCCGACCATCATTTCAAGTACTTATACTTTCTACGTTTTTCCCACGCAATGAAATGCGCAATGATTTGAGGCACGGCAGCCATCCCTGTCGATCCCAAGGCTTATGCCAAGGGCGTCGAGGAGCAGATCAGGCTGATGCGGGACGACCTAAACGAACCCTGGCGGGATGTCACGTAGGACATGATCGAGCATCACAAATGCTCCCTCCGGACTTACGGGCCTATTTTGGCTGACCTCCGGGCGCGAATGGCGCGCGGGGGATAGAGTTCAACTCAGCGCCTTCCTCCAAACGCCTACGCAGCCTCTTCATCCGGATGAAGGTCCTTGTCAGCAAGCCTCGCGCCATTGGCGGAGATCGGCAATTGTCCGGAAACAAAGACAAAAGCACCGGCTCTCACCGCATGACTGTCGTACCCACCTGGGGCCGCCACTCCGTGAGGTTCTAGGCAGGCAATGTCACCAGCCATTAAACCTGCGCCATCTTTCAATGCCGTTGTCCGTGGCGGCATGATATTCGGAGAATTGTGCTCCGGTAGCACAGGCGTGATTCGGGAGTATTCGAAGTCGTGTGCCAATCGGAAAGCAATTTTCAAGAGAGATGACAGGACCGTTTCTTACGGCAAGGATTCCGTGTTCCTGATTTGCTGCGATCATCACCAAGTCTTCCTTGAGCGGGCGCCCCTCTAAATCGCATGCGATCCCGTATCCGTAATCACGGCGCTGTCGAGCAGTGCCGCGGTCTCGGCTCATCGCCATCCATCCGGCGTCGACGATAATCCAGCCTTTCTCCGACTGATGGCCGACCACGCTCGTCAGCACGGACAGGGCGATATCGTCGAACGCGCAGACGCCGACATTCGTCATGAATAGATCGAAGAACACGTACACGCCGCAGCGCACTTCCGTAACGCCGTCCAAGGCGCGGGCGGACAGCGCTGTCGGGGTCGATCCGACGCTCACGACCGGGCATGGAAGGCCGGCAGCGCGAAGCCGTTCGGCCGCGCGAACGCTCAAGGCACGCTCCTGCTCCGCCAACCGCTCCAGGGCCCCGAGCTCGTCGAGCTCATAGGAGTTTCCGGCATGAGTCAGCACGCCGCGAAGTGTGGCGCCGCCGGTGTGAAGAATGCGGCCGATCTCGATGAGACGCTCATCCTCGGGGCCTACACCCGAGCGGTGTCCGTCAGTGTCGACCTCGATCAGGACGTGGAAAGGATCGCGATGGGACTGCGCCTCGACGACGGCTTGCGCAGCCTCGACCGAGTCGACCGAATTTTGAGGCGGCAGCCTCGATCACGCAGTCGCTGGGCCCGGCTGAGCCGGTGCGGCGCGATGCAGACCGCGTAGAGGATGTCGTCGTAGCCCGCGGCAAAAAACTCCTCGGCTTCGCGCAGGGTCGAGACGGTGATGCCGTTCGAGCCCGCGGCGCGCTGCCTGTCCGCAACAGCGAAGCATTTGGTCGTCTTGACGTGGGGACGGAAACTGACGTCCAAGGCGTTCATCCGGTCCTGCATGCGGGCGATATTACGCTGCATGCGCACGACGTCGACGATGGCAGCGGGCGTTTCGATGTCGGAAAAAGATGTCATGCTTAGTCCAGATATTCGCCCTTGGCGCGCAGCACTGGCACGTCGTGCTCCAGTCCTTGGGCGATCAGCGCGCTGACGGCACCGGGCTCGAGATCCGCTCCCCGTGGCAGTTCGACACCCACCGCTGTCATTTGCCGCATGACATCCGGGTCGACGAGTGCTGCGCGCAAGGCGTCGTTTAATTTCTGACGCACCGGAACGGGCGTTCCCCTTCGCACGAAGATCGCGTTCCAGGAGCGGAGTTTCACGCCCGGACAGCCGGCCTCTGCCGTAGTGGATATTTGAGGCGCCTGCGGCAGGGGCTGATCACTCAGCGCTGCGATTGCCTTGATCGTTCCGCCGAGCACTTGAGGGAGCGCTGTGGTGGTCTGGTCACACATGAAGTCCACGTGACCACCCATGAGGTCGTTCATCGCTGGGGCAATGCCGCGATATGGAACATGGGTGATGCTCAGTTTCAGGTTTGACAGCAGCAGAACGCAGGCATAGTGCGAAATCGATCCGACGCCAGCGCTGCCATAGGTGAGTTTCTCGCCGTTGGCACGGGCATAGGTGACGAACTCATGTAGATTGGATGCCGGCAGGTCCATCTTCGCGACAAGAAGTGTGGAAGCCATCCCAGCGAGGCCCACAGGCTCGAAGTCGGCGATTGGGTCGTATGGAAGGCGTTTGTAGAACGCGACATTCGCGACATGTGTGCCGATGGTGCCAAATCCGAGCGAGTATCCATCCGCAGGCGCCTTTAGCAATTTGGTTAGGCCGATGGTGCCGCTGGCGCCGCCAATATTTTCTACGATGATCGACTGCTTCAAGTGGGCGGCCATGGCTTGAGCCACCGCCCGGCCAAGTGCATCGCTCGGGCCACCGGCGGGAAACGGAACGATCAGCGTCAATTGCCTCTCGGGAAACTCCTGGGCCGTTGCCGCAGAGATGCTCAATCCGACCGCGAACATGGCGGCCAACGTGCGAGATATCACAAAAAGTCCTCCAGCCAGGGAACGAGGTCATCGAGGTTCGGAGATTCTCTCTCGGCTGCCGGTGCGCCCTCCGGACGAGCCAAGCCCACGCGATTGTGCCAGTAGGTGCGCAGCCCGACGGCTGAGGTGCCGATGAGGTCGTAGCCGGAGCCTGCGACAAACGCTGCGTCCGCAGCCGACACGCCCAGCATGTCCAACGCAAGACGATAGGGGCGGGTGTCGGGCTTATAGAAGCCGGCCTCCTCCGCGGTGATCACGACATCCCATTGTGTGCGGAGGCGGGCGGCAGCCATTCGTCCAAGGCGCGTCGAGCAATTGGTGACGACTGCCAGGCGCGCGCGTCCGGCCAACTGGTCTAGCGCAGCCTGCGCGCCGCTCCAGACCGGGAGGGACATCCAATTTGCTTCGAGGGCGTCTGCCGCCGACGAAGCGAGACCAGTTGCGCGCGCAGCCTGGCGGACCAGATCCTCATACGGAACATAACTACCGCAACCATAGGTCATGCGGAGATACTCGGCCCTCCAGGCTCGGCCCGACGCTTCGGATCCGGCGGAGGCATTCCAGACGCTCCAGGAATCGAGGAGCGCCGTGAGAAGATCGAAAAGAACGGCGCGGGGCATGGTCATTGTCAAACTTCTATCACTTCGGGGATCAGTTGTGTTTAAGTATGATTATCTCATCCTTTCAGGAAAATTGAATGATTGCGCTTGAGGATTTTCGATTTGTGGTAGCCCTGAGCCGAACCGGCTCGCTTAGCGGGGCGGCGAGGGCGCTCGATGTCACGCCGCCGGCGCTTTCCATGCGATTGAAAAAGCTGGAGGCCGTTCTCGGAATCAATCTTGTCGTCCGCAACTCCCGAGGCCTGCGCTTCACGCCGGAAGGCGAACGGCTCGTTCATGAAGCCCAGTCCCTGTTGGCGCGTATCGATGATCTGGGGAACAGTCTCAGCGGTGGCGCATTTGCCGGCCCCCTACGGGTTGTCGCGCCCTTTGGCTTTGGCAGGATTCATGTCGCGCCCGTCATGGCGGCATTCATTCGCGACTACCCACAGGTGCGTGCGACGCTGGATCTTTCCGAAACCCCCTGGAACAGCAATGTCGAAGCTGACGTCGTCATCCATATCGGGACAGTCCGGGATTCCTCGTGGATCGCTCACCTTCTTGCCCGCAACGCGCGCTGGGTGTGCGCCAGTCCCGGCTATCTTCGACGACGCGGAACGCCGTCACATCCCCGCGACCTGGCCCAGCATGCATGTCTCTCCGTTCGCGAAAACGAAGAGGACGTGACGCTTTGGCGCTACAGGAATAGCCACGCATCATCCCGGCGATCAGAAGCGCTTCGAATAACTCCGGCACTCACCAGCAACAATGGTGAGGTTGTTCGCGAGTGGGCTATTGCAGGGTTGGGCATCGCACTCAGGTCCGAATGGGACGTGGCGCCATCGGTTAAGAAGGGCGAACTGCGTCGGCTGTTTCGTGAATATGAATTCGAAGGCGCCGATATTCTGGCCTTGGTGCCAACGCGTCGCGGGGTCTCAGCCCGTGTCTCGCATTTTGTTGAAAGCCTGAAAACCCGCTTTCAACCGAGGCCGCCTTGGCGAAGTATTTGACGTGCAGCGCTCGAAGCCGCCTTGCTGACGGTTCGGCCGAGCGATTGGCCCTTGCCGTGGGGACACGTCCAGCAATGTCCGCTATCAGCGCGAGAGAGCGGGTCATGACCCGGAGCCGGGCCGTGGCGGGACAGCGGCGCGGCCGTGATTGGCCGCGCCGCTGTGATCTTGCGATGGAAGGGCCCCTAGTCTTCGTAGGGTGCGTAGGCTGATGTGCCCCAGCGGGGCTCGTCATATCCGTAGCCCGGGCCCTGATAGCCGTAGGTGTTGGTGGGGTGCCAACCGCCGATGCGCTGGCATTGGCCGACGCCGGCCATCAACTGGCCGCCGCTCATCGCCGGGCCGGCGGCGCCGACAGCTTCTCCACTAGGTGTCGTGCACCAGCCGGGACCGCGTCCCGCAGCGAGGCTGGGGCTTGCAGTTGCGAGCGGCAAAATCGCGGCAAGAGTTGCGGCGACGCTCACGAGTTTCGTACGTGTCATGGTTGTCTCCATGTTCGGGCTTCAACGGGGGACCAATCCCTCCTGCCGCGAGACGTTCCGCGCGGAACGGTCGCGATGTCGCGAGCAAATGGGTTTCCTCGGGTTTCACGGAACGCGGTGATTCCATTCATGTGAGCGCGTCGTCGCGAGCGCATCATCATCTGCGCGCGATCAGCACACCCACCACGAAGGCCACCAGCAGCGACGGCAGCGGGGCGTCGCGCACCATGCCGCGGACCACGTCTTGCCAGTGCTGCTCCGGCACCAGTTTCGGCGATCGCACGTTTGGGGCGGGCTCGAGCGCCCAGCTGGATGCGAGCTCGGCGATCTCGCTTTGCGCGAGGCGCACGCCGTCGCGGACGCGAAAGATTGCGGCCTCGGATCGCTCGCGCGGCGCGAGCAGCATCAAGGTCTCGACGGCCGTGCGCAGCGTCATCTCGCCGTAGCCTTGCAGCCTGACCTGCTCCTCGGGATCGGACGTCATGCGAAATCCCTCACAAGCCGAATTCTTCATAACGCGAAATGGCGCGCGAAGATGAAGACGCCGCCGCGCACAGGACCAGCGTGGATACCGCGCCGGCCACGCCGCGCGCGAGATCGGCGCGCGTCGGGTGCCTGCTCATGATCTCGCTCCATGCTTTGCATGGAAATGGCCGCCGCCGCGCTTGGTTCCCCCTGGCGCGGCGCGAATCGGTAGGCCTGGTTATTTCCGCAGCAGCTCGCTCAAGGCCGCCGTCGCCTCGGCGCAGCGGATGTCGTCGATCTCGCGCGACAGGCTGAGCGCGCTCGATCTCAGCTCTTCCAGCTTCCAATTCTCCGGATTCTGGTTTTCGAGCTGGCTGAGGCGCTTGTTCAGATCGTCCAGCCTGGATTGGAGCTGCCCGATGCTGGCGGCCCCATTCACTTTCCAAACGCGTTGTGCACGCATCGTCTTCCCCTGATAGTCTCACGGCCTTGTGAGAGCGGTTCGTGGCCGGAATGGGAGTTTGTTTTGTCCAGCTTCAGACGGTGGGGAACCGTTGCAGATCGGCAACGAAATTCCCGTCCAGGTGCTCACCCAGCGCCGCAAGATGATACCCGCAGGCACGGAATTTGATTGTGCCCTCGGCACGGAGGGCCGAGGCGGCCTGTGCGCGCGGTGCGCCGCCCGATAGGCTCGGGCCCGGCGCACTCGAAAAAGATGAGGAATGACGCGTGGCGAGAATTATGACCATCGCAGCCGGCCAGCTCGGACCGATCGCGAAGAGCGAGACCAGGACCGCGGTGGTGGCGCGGCTGATGGCGTTGATGCGCGAGGCACGGGCTTGCGGTTGCGATCTGATCGTCTATCCCGAGCTGGCGCTGACCACGTTTTTCCCGCGCTGGTACTTAGAGGACCAGGCCGAGATCGACAGCTTCTTCGAGCGCGAGATGCCGGGCTCCGAGACGCAGGCGCTGTTCGATCTCGCGCGCGAGCTCGGCATCGGCTTCTGCCTCGGCTACGCCGAGCTGACCGTCGAGGCCGGGATCGTCAGGCACTACAACACGTCCATCCTCGTCGACAAGAGCGGCGCGATCGTCCTGAAATATCGCAAGGTGCATCTGCCCGGCCATGCCGAGCACGAGCCCTGGCGCGAATTCCAGCACCTGGAGAAGCGCTATTTCGAGCCCGGCAGCGGCTTCGGCGTGGTCGATGCCTTCGGCGGCGTGATCGGCATGGCGATCTGCAACGATCGCCGCTGGAGCGAGACCTATCGCGTCATGGGGCTGCAGGGCGTCGAGATGGTGCTGATCGGCTACAACACGCCGGTGCACAATCCGCCCGCGCCGGAGCATGACGATCTCTCGCTATTCCACAATCACCTGGTGATGCAGGCCGGCGCCTATCAGAACGGCACCTTCGTGGTCGGCGTCGCCAAGGCCGGCAACGAGGAAGGCGTCGATCACATCGGCGGCAGCTGCGTCATTGCGCCCTCGGGCGAGATCATTGCGGCCTGCACCACCAAGGGCGACGAGATCGCGCTGGCGCGCTGCGATCTCGATCTCTGCATCTCCTACAAGCGCACCACCTTCAATTTCGACGTCCACCGCCAGCCGCGGGCCTACGGCATGATCGTCGAGCGGAAGGGCGTGACGACGATGGCGGATGGCACGCCGGTGCTGCCGAAGGGGTGATGAGAGTGCGCGCACCACGCTCCGCTCTCGTGCCCCGGACGCAGCGCAGCGCGTAGCGGTGCGCTGCAGAGCCGAGGCCCATCTATCCGCACCGCGCCGTGTCGCCCTGGGTCCCGGCTCTGCGCCGCAACGCTTACGCGTTGCAGCTTGTCCGGGACGCGAGAATGACGTCACCATCATGTTCCCCTTCACAACCACGTGTCTTTATTCGGAAACGTTCATTCCCTATTATCCCGCAATGCAAAACACCGCCCGCCGCTCCCGGCCTGCCGCACGTCCGCCCGGCCGCCCCCGGGAATTCGACATGGACACCGCGCTCGACCGCGCCGTGCGCGTGTTTCGCGAGCGCGGCTATCATGCCACCTCGATCGGCGAGCTCACCGCGGCGATGCGGCTCGCCACGGGAAGCATCTACAAGGCGTTTCGCGACAAGCATGCGGTGTTCCTCGCCGCCTTCGAGCGCTACGCGGCGCTGCGCCAGGAGCAGACCCGCAGCGCGGCGGCGCGCGGCGCGAACGGCCGCGAGCGCATCCGTCACCTGCTGCTGTCCTATGTCGAGCATTCCCAGGGTAGCGAGGGGCGGCGCGGCTGCCTGGTCGTCGGCAGTGCCGTCGAGCTCTCCGCGGTCGATCCGGTCGTCGGCGCCCGCGTCAATGCGCAGCTCGAGCGCAACGAAAGCTTCATCGCCGGCCTCATTCGCGAGGGCCAGGCCGACGGCTCGATTCCCCGCCACGTCGCGGCCGATGACACCGCACGGCTGATGATCTGCATCACGCAAGGCCTGCGCGTCGTCGGCAAGGCCCGCGTGCCGCTCGAAGGCGAGCGCCTCGTCGGCGTCGCCATGAAGCTGCTCGCCTGAATTTATCGTCATGATAGGGAATGATCATTCCCTATTAATATCTGGAGTCGATGCAAATGACCATGAATGCCACGATCGAGACCGCGCCCGGGCCGGATGCGGTGTCGCAGCGCCTGACCTTCGTGCTCGCCGCGGCCTGTGGCATGGTCGCCGCCAACATCTATTATGCGCAGCCGCTGATCGCCCCGATCAGCGCCGCGCTCGGCCTGTCGCATGCAGCTAGCGGGCTGATCGTGACCATGACGCAGATCGGCTACGGCACCGGGCTGCTGCTGATCGTGCCGCTCGGCGATCTCGTCGAGAACCGCGCCCTGATCTGTTCGGTGATCATGCTCGGCGCCGCAGCGCTCATCGCCGCGGCGTTCGCAACCCATGCGCTGCCGTTCCTGCTCGCGGCGCTGTTCATCGGCCTCGGCTCGGTCGCGGTGCAGATCATCATCCCCTATGCGGCGCATCTGGCGCCCGAAGCCATCCGCGGCCGCGTCGTCGGCAACGTCTCGACCGGCCTGATGCTCGGCATCATGCTGGCGCGTCCGGTGTCGAGCTTCGTCACGGCCTTGCTGTCCTGGCACGCGGTGTTCTTCGCCTCCGCCGCGCTGATGATCGTGCTCGCGGCCGCGCTCTGGATGACGCTGCCGAAGCGCAAGCCGGTCACGCGGATGCATTACGGCCAATTGCTGCTGTCGATGCCGGATCTGGTGCGGGCCACGCCCCTGCTGCGGCGCCGCGCGCTCTACCAGGCGAGCCTGTTCGGCGCCTTCACCCTGTTCTGGACGGTGGCGCCGCTCCAGCTCGCCGGCGAGTTCGGCTTCTCCCAGCGCGGCATCGCGCTGTTCGCGCTGGCCGGTGTCGCCGGCGTGTTCGCCGCACCGATCGCCGGACGCCTCGCAGACCGCGGCCATAGCCGTATCGCGACGCTGGTCGCGATGCTGCTCACGGCCGCCGGCTTCCTCGTGACCGTCATCGGCGCGCCCGGCTCGATGCTGAACCTCGCCTGTCTGGTGGTCGCCGCGATTGCGATCGACATCGGTGTCCAGGGCAACGTAGTGCTGGGTTTCCGCGCCATCTTCGCGCTCGGCCATGAGCACCGCAGTCGCCTCAATGGTCTCTACATGGCGACGTTCTTCGCCGCCGGCGCGGCCGGCTCCGCAGTGGGAGCCTGGGCGTTCGCACAGGGCGGCTGGATGCTCGCATCGGCCATTGGCCTTGCTTTGCCCGTCGCGGGGTTGCTCTACGCGGTGACCGAGTAGCGGCCGGTCGCCGGGATGGCGCTATGCGAGCCGTTCACCAACCGCGCGATGAGGCAATTTCCATCTCGCGGATGGGTTGCGGTTGTAGTACTTTCGTCGCAAACGCACCTGGTTAACGGGCGGCAGGGGGAGGCTGATGAAGCGTGCGGGGCTGTTTGGCGTACCGCGGGTACGGCCATGGTCGTGGCAGGCGTTTCTGCTCGGATTGGCCGTCGTCGCGATGTCGGCCGTGCTTCAGGGTATCTGCGTCGTGCTCGGCGCAAAGTTCTATTTCGCAGCATTCCTGCCCGGCCTGTTCGTGCTTGCGCTCATGACGGGCGCACCGGCGGCGGCGTTGGCCGCGCTGCTCACGGTGCCGCTGGTGTGGTGGGCGTTCATCCCGCCCTTTTTCGAGTTCAACGCACTGACCAGCGCGAATGCCGATTCCATCAACCTGTTCTGTCTTCTCGCAGTCCTCCTGATCGGCCTTGCCGATCTCTGCCGCGCCACGATGACGATCGTCAGAAGCGGTGGGCTGAAGCCCTCGGGCGAGAGCGCGGCAACGAATCCGTAATAGATCGCGCCGCGCGCGTTGCGGCTGCGCAACAGTCCGGCAACCATCCGCGGACTTGCCGCGCGCCGCTAACTTTTCGAAAAAGATTTGGCCGCAGTTTCTCCCGCGGGAATGACGAGGGAGTTTTCGGACATGAACGGTCACGCCATCTTGGAGAACGTGCGCCGCTACCGCGGCATCGCATCGCTCTATCGCCAGACCGCAGCATTCCGCCCAGGCCAGAGCTGGTCGCTGCTGGAGCAGGCGAGGGAGTGGGAAGCGCGGGCGCTGTCGGAGCTGGAAGCCTATTTCGCCTCGCGCTCGGACCATGCCGTCCCGCTCGCGGCCTGATCGTTAACGACCTGCGCGGCCGTGAACCGGCGCGCCGCAGGCAAGATCCCTCACGGGGCGATTACGGAGTTGTCTCCGCGCCCTTCTGTGCTAGCAACGGGCCGATCGAAATCTACTTCACGACGGCCGGGGCAAAAGATGACCACGTTCAACCGCATCTTCACGACGGAGCGCCTGCTCCAGATCATCGTGGTGCTGGCGGCGACCCTTGCCATGAAGCTGTTGAGCTGAGCGCCGGCCGGCTACCGCCCGCCGAGTTCGGGCACGTCGGGCAGATAATTCGAGCCTTCCGAGCCGAGAAAATCGAACATCGCCTGCGCCGGCGGCAGCAGCACCTTGTCGCTGCGGCGGATCACGTACCATTGCCGGACGATCGGCAGGCCTGCGACGTCGAGCACGACCAGCCGGCCCTCGGCGAGCTCATGCGCCACGGTGTGGGCCGAGATGAAGGCGATGCCGAGCCCGGCGATCACCGCCTGCTTGATGGTCTCGTTGCTGCTCATCTCCATGCCGATGATCGGCTCGAGATCGGACTTCTGGAACATGCCCTCCATCAGCGTCCGCGTACCCGAGCCGGGCTCGCGGGTGAGGAAGGTCTCGTGCACGAGGTCGGTCAGGCTGAGGCCGGAATCCTTCTCCAGCCAATGCCCCTTGCGCGCGACGATGACGTGCGGGTTGCGCCCGAGCTGGCGGACGTCGACGGTGACGTCGGCCGGCGGCCGACCCATCACCGCGAAGTCGAGGTCGTAGCCGTGCATGGCCTCGCGGATCTCCTCGCGATTGCCGATGGTGAGCTTGATCTCGATCTTGGGGTAGCGCTTGGAGAACGCCGCGATCGCATGCGGCACGAAATACTTGGCCGTCGAGACCGCACCGAGATGCACCGTGCCGCCGGTCCGCCCCGCGAGCAGGTCGAGCGCGCCCTGGCAATCCGTGATCGCGGCCTCGACTCGTTCGGCCAGCGCCAGCACTTCCTTGCCCGCCTCGGTCAGCAGCATGCCGTCGCCGGTCCGCTGCACCAGCGGCAGGCCGGCGAGGTCCTGAAGCTGCCGCAGCTGCTGGGTCACGGCCGGCTGGGTCAGCCCGAGATGGCCGGACGCCGCCGTCACGCTGCCCTTGGCCGACAACGCCGCGAGCGAGCGCAGCTGCCGGATCGTCAAATGCCGGAGCTGGGCCGCCGTATGGCCGGGACCATTATAAGAAAATTCTTTGAGGCTCATTATGAATAGAAATTTTCCTTATTAAGGCGCCGCTGTCAATCTCCTGATGCCGGGACTGACCGCACCGACTCCAGAGTGGAGGGAACGGATGCGGCACCGGCCCAGGGGATGGACGCAGATGACCGGGCAATTCAGGCTGGACGACCACCTTCAACGGTATTCCGAGACCGCACCTCACGCGCTCGCGGTGGCCGGCGCCGTCGACGCCATCGCGGCGGCGGCGATCGAGATTGCCGGTCTCATCGCCAGCGGCGATCTCGCCGACGCCTCGGGCCTCACCACCGGGCGCAACAGCGACGGCGATCTCCAACGCGACCTCGACGTCCAGGCGGACGCGATCCTGCGCCGCTGCCTCGGCCGGCTGCCGATCGCCGCGCTGGCGTCGGAGGAGATGCGCGAGGCCCAGATCGTCGATCGTCAGGGGTGCATCTGCATCGCGATCGATCCGCTCGATGGCTCCTCCAACATCGACATCAACATGACCGTCGGCACGATCTTCTCGATCCTGCCGGCCCCCGATGATCTCTCACTGGCCTTCCATCAGCGCGGCTCGGCGCAGCTTGCGGCGGGCTTCGTCACCTACGGCCCGCAGACCTCGCTGGTGTTGACGCTCGGCGAAGGCGTCGACATCTTCACGCTCGATCGCAAGGCGGGCTGCTTCCGCCTCGCGCGCAGCGCCGTGCAGATCGTCGAAGCCTGCGAGGAGTTCGCGATCAACGCCTCGAACCGCCGGCACTGGGATCCGCCGGTGCGCGCCTTCATCGACGAATGCCTCGCCGGCGTCGACGGGCCCGCGAACCACGATTTCAACATGCGCTGGATCGGCTCGCTGGTCGCGGAGGCCTATCGCATCCTCACCCGCGGCGGCGTGTTCCTCTATCCCTCCGATGCGCGTCCCGGCTACGGCGACGGCCGCCTGCGCCTGACCTACGAGGCGCATCCGATGGCCATGATCATCGAGCAGGCCGGCGGCTCGGCCTCGACCGGCCGCGAGCGCATCCTCGATCTGTCGGCGCAGAGCCTGCACCAGCGCGTGCCGCTGATCATGGGCTCGAGCAACGAGGTGCGGCGCGTCGAGGAGCTGCATTGCGATCCGCTGCTGGTCGCCAGCGTCTCGGCGCCGCTGTTCGCGCGGCGCGGATTCTTCCGGCTCTGAGCGAGGTCACGCCATGTCCAGGAAACATCCGATCATCTCGATCACCGGCTCCTCCGGCGCCGGCACCACCTCGGTCAAGAAGACCTTCGAGCAGATCTTCTTCCGCGAGAAGGTCAATGCCGCCTACATCGAGGGCGACGCCTTCCATCGCTACGACCGCGCCGAGATGCGTGCGCAGATGGCGAAGGAGGCCGAGCGCGGCAACAAGCACTTCAGCCATTTCAGCCCCGAGACCAATTTGTTCGAGGAGCTTGAGCGCGCCTTCCGCGACTATGGCGAGACCGGCACCGCGGTGACGCGCCACTACGTCCACGACGCCGAGGAATCGGCGCTGCATGGCGCGGCACCCGGCACCTTCACCGACTGGAAGCAGCTGCCGGAGAACTCCGACCTGTTGTTCTACGAGGGCCTGCACGGCGCGGTCGTCACCGACAAGGTGAACGTCGCGCGCTATGCCGACCTCAAGATCGGCGTCGTGCCCGTCATCAATCTCGAATGGATCCAGAAGCTGCACCGCGACCGCAGCGCGCGTGGCTATTCGACCGAGGCCGTCACCGACACGATTTTGCGGCGGATGCCTGACTACATCCACTACATCTGCCCGCAATTCACCGAGACCGACATCAACTTCCAGCGGGTGCCGACGGTCGATACCTCCAATCCGTTCATCGCGCGCTGGATCCCGACGCCTGATGAATCGATGGTGGTGATCCGCTTCAAGAACCCGCGCGGTATCGACTTCCCCTATCTGCTCTCGATGCTGCCGCAAAGCTGGATGTCCCGCGCCAATTCAATCGTGTGCCCGGGCGCGAAGCTCGACTTGGCGATGCAGCTCATCCTGACGCCGCTGATCATGCAGCTGATCGAGCGCAAGCGCAGCCTGAAGTGAACAGGGAGAGACTCCGATGAACATCTCCGTCCACGCCGAAGCCGACCTCAATGCGGTCACGCACAACGATCTCGCTAATGCCGTCCGCTTCCTTGCGGTCGACGCCATCGAGGCAGCGCAGTCTGGCCATCCCGGGCTGCCCATGGGCATGGCTGATGTCGCAACCGTGCTGTTCTCGCGCTTCCTGAAGTTCGACTCGGCCCACCCAAACTGGCCGGACCGCGACCGCTTCGTGCTGTCGGCGGGGCACGGCTCGATGCTGCTCTATGCGCTGCTGCACCTGACCGGTGGCGATGTCAGCCTCGACGACATCAAGGCCTTCAGGCAGTGGGGCTCGAAGACGCCGGGGCACCCCGAATATGGTCATACGCCCGGCGTCGAGACCACGACGGGGCCGCTGGGGCAGGGCATTGCAACCGCGGTCGGCATGGCGCTCGCCGAGCGCATGGGCAACGCGCGGCATGGCGACGGGCTCGTCGATCACTTCACCTATGTCATCGCGGGTGATGGCTGCCTGATGGAGGGCATCAGCCAGGAGGCGATCTCGCTCGCCGGCCATCTCGGGCTCGGCCGCCTGATCGTGCTGTTCGACGACAACGGCATCTCTATCGACGGTCCGACTTCGCTGGCCACGTCGGACGACCAGCTCGCGCGTTTCGCTGCCTCCGGCTGGTCGGTGCGCCGTGTCGACGGGCATGATCCCGAAGCCGTCGCGCAAGCGATTGCCGAGGAGCGGGAGACCGCAAAACCGTCGCTGATCGCCTGCCGCACCATCATCGGCTATGGCGCGCCTGATCGGCAGGGCACCGAGAAGGCGCACGGCGCGCCGCTCGGCACCGAGCAGACGGCAGCGGCGCGCCGGACTCTGGGTTGGGACTATCAGCCCTTCGTGGTGCCGATCCCGGTGCTCAAGGCGTGGCGGATGATCGGGCAGCGCGGGCAGGTCGACCGTCTCGCCTGGCTTGATCGTTACGAAAACGCCACGCCGGAGCAGCGTGACCTGTTCATCGAAGGCAAGGCCGTCGCGCTGCCGGCGGCGTATGCGCTGGCCGCGGCGAAATTGCGCGAGCGCTTTGCCAGCGAGCGGCCGAAGCTCGCAACGCGGCAGGCCTCGCAGCAGGTGCTCGACGGGATTGCTGGAACGATAGCCGGCCTGATCGGCGGCTCGGCAGACCTCACCCATTCGAACCTGACGCACGCCAAGGCGCAGGTGCCGGTCAAGAGCGGTGCGTTCGCCGGCGACTACATCCACTATGGCATCCGCGAGCACGGCATGGCCGCCGCGATGAACGGCCTCGCGCTGCATGGCGGCTTCATCCCCTATGGCGGCACGTTCCTCGCGTTTTCCGACTACAGCCGGCCGGCGATCCGACTTGCCGCCCTGATGCGGCTGCGCGTCATCCATGTGATGACGCACGACTCCATCGGGCTCGGCGAGGATGGCCCGACGCATCAGCCGGTCGAACACCTTGCCGCGCTGCGGGTGATCCCGAACCTCCTGGTGTTCCGTCCTGCCGACGCGGTGGAGACGCTGGAAGCCTGGGACTGCGCACTCAGCTCCGAAAACCGTCCGTCCGTGCTGTGCCTGTCGCGGCAGGCGCTGCCGACCTTCCGCAGCGACGCCCGCGGCAGAAACCGCGTCGCGAACGGTGCCTATCTCGTCGTCTCGCCGGATGGCGGCCGCGACGTGACGTTGATCGCAACCGGCTCGGAAGTTTCCATCGCGCTGGAAGCCGCGCGCCTGCTCGCGACCGAACATATTCGTGCGGCTGTGGTCTCGGCGCCGTGCCTCGCGCTGTTCGAGGAGCAGCCGGAGGACTACCGCGCCGCCGTGCTCGGCACCGCACCGCGTGTCGGTGTCGAGGCCGCTGTCGCCGGCGACTGGCATCGCTGGATCGGGGCTGACGGCGAATTCGTCGGCATGGGCGGCTTCGGTGCCTCGGCGCCGGCGCCGGTGCTGTACCGCGAATTCGGCATCACGCCGCAAAGCATTGCGGAAGCGGCCCGCCGGGCGATCGCCCGCAAGAGCCAATAAGGAGGACGACCCGTGGCCCGTATCACCCTTCGCCAATTGCTCGATCACGCTGCCAGCCACGGCTACGCCGTGCCGGCGTTCAACATCAACAACATGGAGCAGGGCATCGCGATCATGCAGGCGGCGGCTGCGGTCGATGCGCCCGTCATCATCCAGGCCTCGCGCGGCGCGCGCAGCTATGCCGGCGATCTCATGCTCTCGCACATGATCGACGCGCTGGAGCGGACCTATCCCGACATCCCGCTCTGCATGCACCAGGACCACGGCAATGACGAAGCGACCTGCGCCTCGGCCATCGCGCATGGCTTCACCTCGGTCATGATGGACGGCTCACTCAAGGCCGACGCCAAGACGGCGGCTGACTATGACTACAACGTCGCGATCACGCGCCGCGTCGTCGATCTCGCCCATTGGGTTGGCGCTTCCGTCGAAGGCGAGCTCGGCGTGCTCGGCTCGCTCGAGCACGGCGGCGGCGAGCAGGAGGATGGCCACGGCGTCGAGGGCAAGGTCAGCCACGACCAGCTCTTGACCGATCCGGACCAGGCCGTCGACTTCGTCCGCGCGACGAAGGTCGATGCGCTGGCGATTGCGATGGGCACCTCGCACGGCGCCTACAAGTTCAGTCGCAAGCCTGATGGTGACATCCTGGCGATGCGGGTGGTCGAGGAGATTCACCGCCGGCTGCCGAATACGCATCTGGTCATGCACGGCTCCTCCTCGGTGCCGCAGCCGCTGCAGGACATGTTCAACCAGTTCGGTGGCGAGATGCCGCAGACCTGGGGCGTGCCGGTGGAGGAGATCGTTCGCGGGATCCGAAGCGGCGTGCGCAAGGTCAATATCGACACCGACTGCCGTCTCGCGATGACCGCCGTGTTCCGGAAAGTGGCCGCGGAAACGCGCTCCGAGTTCGATCCGCGCAAGTTCCTGAAGCCGGCGATGGACGCGATGCGCGAATTGTGCCGCGAGCGGTTCGAACAGTTCGGCACCGCAGGCCACGCCAGCAAGATCAAGGTGGTCCCGATGAGCGAGATGGCGCGGCGCTATCGGGCGGGCGAATTGGACCCGCGCATCACCCGCGAGCCTGTTGCCGCTTAACCAATCAGCAAGAAGAGAGAAAAGAGCAGGAGAGAGACATGAACGCACATGCAGGCACGGTCCGCGGCAAAGAGCGCTATCGCTCCGGCGTGATGGAGTACAAGCGCATGGGCTATTGGGAGCCCGACTACACGCCAAAGGACACCGACGTCATCGCGCTGTTCCGCGTCACGCCGCAAGAGGGCGTCGACCCGATCGAGGCCTCAGCTGCTGTGGCAGGCGAATCCTCGACCGCGACCTGGACGGTGGTGTGGACCGATCGCCTGACCGCGGCCGAGAAATATCGCGCGAAATGCTACCGAGTCGATCCGGTGCCGGGCACGCCGGGCTCGTATTTCGCCTATATCGCCTACGATCTCGACCTGTTCGAGCCGGGCTCGATCGCGAACCTGTCGGCCTCCATCATCGGCAACGTGTTCGGCTTCAAGCCGCTGAAGGCGCTGCGGCTCGAGGACATGCGCTTTCCCGTCGCTTATGTGAAGACGTTCCAGGGGCCGGCGACCGGCATCGTGGTGGAGCGCGAGCGGCTCGACAAGTTCGGCCGGCCGCTGCTGGGCGCAACTGTGAAACCGAAGCTCGGGCTCTCTGGCCGCAACTACGGCCGCGTGGTCTATGAGGCGCTGAAGGGCGGGCTCGACTTCACCAAGGACGACGAGAACATCAACTCACAACCCTTCATGCACTGGCGCGATCGCTTCCTTTACTGCATGGAGGCGGTGAACCGCGCGCAGGCCGCCTCCGGTGAGGTGAAGGGCACTTACCTCAACGTCACCGCGGGGACGATGGAGAACATGTACGAGCGCGCGGAGTTCGCCAAGGAGCTCGGCTCGGTCATCGTCATGATCGACCTCGTGATCGGCTACACCGCGATCCAGTCGATGGCGAAGTGGGCGCGCCGCAACGACATGATCCTGCATCTGCATCGCGCCGGTCATTCGACCTATACCCGGCAGAAGAGCCATGGCGTGTCGTTCCGCGTCATCGCCAAATGGATGCGGCTCGCCGGTGTCGACCACATTCACGCCGGCACCGTGGTCGGCAAGCTCGAAGGCGATCCCAACACCACGCGCGGCTATTACGATGTCTGCCGCGAGGATTTCAATCCGACCAAGCTCGAGCACGGCCTGTTCTTCGATCAGCACTGGGCGAGCCTCAACAAGATGATGCCGGTAGCTTCCGGCGGCATCCATGCCGGGCAGATGCACCAGCTGCTCGACCTGTTGGGCGAGGACGTCGTGCTGCAGTTCGGCGGCGGCACGATCGGCCATCCCATGGGCATTGCGGCCGGCGCGACCGCCAATCGCGTGGCGCTGGAAGCGATGATCCTCGCCCGCAATGAGGGCCGCGACTATGTCCACGAAGGCCCGGAGATCCTGGCCAAGGCAGCCCAGACCTGCACGCCGCTGAAGGCCGCGCTCGAGGTCTGGAAGGACGTCACTTTCAACTATCAATCCACCGACACGCCGGACTTCGTGCCGACGGCGCTGGAAACCGTCTGAGGAGATTTGAGATGAAGATCACCCAGGGCTGCTTCTCGTACCTGCCGGATCTGACCGACGAGCAGATCACCAGCCAGGTGCAGTACTGTCTCGCCAATGGCTGGGCGGTGAACATCGAGTTCACCGACGATCCGCATCCCCGCAACACCTATTGGGAAATGTGGGGCCTGCCGATGTTCGATCTCCAGGACGCCGCCGGCGTGATGATGGAGCTCGCCGAGTGCCGCAGGGTCTATAGCGACCGCTACATCCGCATCAGCGGCTTCGATTCCGGCCACGGCTGGGAATCGGTGCGGATCTCCTTCCTCGTCAACCGGCCGAAGCAAGAGACGGAGTTCGAGCTGGTGCGCCAGGAGGTCGGTGGTCGCGCGATCCGCTACACCACGGCTCGAAAGCCGGCGCCCGCACCAGCTTAGGTCATCCGCTTCCGCGCGGAGCTCTCCCTGCTTCGTATCCTGGCGGACCACTGCTTCGCCGCCTCCCGCGGCGAAGCTCTTTTCTTCGAGGGTAGCCATGCTCGATGTCCCCCACGCAACCACGGCCGAACCAGGCAAGACCCAGTTCGATCTCCGCAAGGAGGCCGAGGCGGCCGGTATCACCGAGACGCTGCAGCAGCTCGATCAGGAGCTGATCGGGCTCAAGCCGGTCAAGAACCGCGTGCGCCAGATCGCCTCGCTGCTGCTGATCGAGCGCATCCGGCAGCGTGCCGGGCTGGCATCGGCGCCGCCGACGCTGCACATGTCGTTCACCGGCAACCCCGGCACCGGCAAGACCACCGTGGCGCTGCGCATGGCCAAGATCCTGCACGGGCTCGGCTTCGTGCGGCGCGGGCAAGTGATCTCGGTGACGCGCGACGATCTCGTCGGCCAGTATATCGGCCACACCGCGCCGAAGACGAAGGAGATATTGAAGAAGGCGATGGGCGGCGTGCTGTTCATCGACGAGGCCTATTACCTGCATCGTCCCGACAACGAGCGCGACTATGGCCAGGAATCGATCGAGATCCTGCTCCAGGTCATGGAGAACCAGCGCGAGGACCTCGTCGTGATCCTCGCCGGCTATGGCGAGCGGATGACGAGCTTCTTCGCCTCCAATCCCGGCTTCCGCTCGCGCATCGCCCACCACATCGAATTCCCTGACTATGCAGAGGCCGAGCTGCTCGTCATTGCCGAGCTGATGCTGAAGGAGCGCGGCTATCGCTTCTCGGCCGCGGCGCGCGAGGCGTTCGAGACATACATCGCGCTGCGCCGGACGCAGCCGTTCTTCTCCAATGCGCGCTCGATCCGCAACGCCGTCGACCGCATCCGCCTGCGGCAAGCCGATCGGCTGGTGTCCGATCTCGATCGCATGCTCGATGTCGCCGACCTCGAAACCATCGACCCGGCGGATGTCCTTGCAAGCCGCGTCTTCAGCGGCGGTCCGGTCGCGGAAAGGAGCGTGAAGGCATGACCAGCGAGATCCTTATTGCTCCCTCGATCCTGGCCGCAGACTTCGCGCGTCTCGGTGAGGAGATCGCGGCGATCGACGCGGCCGGCGCCGACTGGATCCATTGCGATGTCATGGACGGTCATTTCGTCCCCAACATCAGCTTTGGTGCTGACGTCATCAAGGCGATCCGGCCGCTGACGAAGAAGGTCTTCGACGTGCACCTCATGATCGCACCGGTCGATCCCTATCTCGAAGCGTTCGCAAAGGCGGGCGCTGACGTCATCACTGTTCACGCCGAAGCGGGTCCGCATCTCGACCGTTCGCTCCAGGCGATCCGGGCGCTCGGCAAGAAAGCCGGCGTCAGCCTGTGTCCTTCGACACCGGAGAGCACGATCGAATATGTGCTCGATCGTCTCGACCTCGTGCTGGTGATGACGGTCAATCCGGGCTTCGGCGGCCAGGCCTTCCTCGAATCCCAGCTCGACAAGATCCGGCGCATTCGCAGCATGATCGGCGACCGGCCGACCCGGCTCGAGGTCGATGGCGGCATCACGCGCGACAATGCTGCAGCGGTTGCCACCGCCGGTGTCGATACGCTGGTGGCGGGTTCCGCGGTGTTCCGCGGCAAGGGCAGCGCCGATTACGCCGCCAACATCGCCGCCATTCGGATCGCTGCGGAGGCGGGACGGGTTCCGAAACTGCAAGATAGTTCCGTACAGCCGAAGCGCGTAAGCGATGGAGGCCGTATCCGGTAGACTACGGGAGGTTCACGCATCGGAAGATCCGGCGTGCCGGTTGTCCCAAGCCGTGGCACTTTCGACGAAGTTAGCGGGCAAGTCTTTCAGGCCGGGGTAACCAACGGGTTTGACGCGAAGCTTCGATTAACGCCCGGGCAATGCTGTGCGTCGCAGTCTGCGGTCCAGGAACGCGAGAGAGCGCGGGGATGCGGATCCAGCAAATTGGCAGGCATGAGGCCTGTACGCGGCGCGAGGCGATGCCATGAGCATGCATCGCCTGTTCGCCGAGCAGCTTCGCTGCGCCACAGACGCCAGCGGAGGAGTCGATGTGGTCAAGCTGGGCGAACTCGTCAGCGCGGCCTATGTGGCTAGCGAGCGCGACCGCCAGCGAATGATCGAGGCACGCGCGCACACGCACGATGAGGTCGAGCAAGATCTGCTGCGGACGCAGGAGTTCCTCGACACTATCGTCGAAAACATCCCGATCGCCGTGTTCGCGAAATGCGCGAAGGATTCGCGCTACATCCTGCTCAACCGCGCCGGCGAGAGCTATTATGGCATGCCCCGCGAGCAGATGCTGGGCCGGACACCCGACGAGATCTTTCCGGCCGACGTCGCCCGTATCGTCAACGAGCAGGATCGTCGAGTCGTTGCCAGCGGCATGCCGATGTTCCTCGAGGAGCACCTGCTCGAAATAGGCGTCAAGGGTCACGACCGCGTCGTCAATTCACGCAAAATGCTGATCACCGATGACGCCGGCGATCCGCAATATCTGGTCGGCGTGATCGAGGACGTCACCGAGCGCGTCACCACCCGGGAACGCATCAGCCACCTGGCATATCATGATGCGCTGACCGACCTGCCGAACCGCAGCGCCTTCGCCGCGGCGCTCGACGAACGGCTGGAGCGGGCGCAGGAGGCGTCGACCAGTTTCGCCGTGCTGAGCCTCGATCTCGACCGCTTCAAGGAGGTCAACGACGTGTTCGGTCACCCCGTCGGCGACATGCTGATGCGGGCGACGGCCGACCGGCTTGCCGCGGAGGCCGAAGGCGCCTTCGTCGCCCGGCATCGGCGGCGACGAGTTCATGATCCTGATGCCCGACGATGCCACCCGTGAGGATGTTCTGACGCTGGCCGAACGCCTGGTCGAGACGATCGGCAAGGAGCTCGAGGTCGACGATTATCTCTCCCATGTGGGCCTCAGCGTCGGCATCGCGTTCTATCCGGACGATGGCGTGAACGCGGCGACGCTGCTTGCCAACGCCGACTCGGCTCTCTACCGCGCCAAGCGCGAGGGCAGGGGCCGGGTCCGCTGCTTCGAATCCGAGATGGACCAGGAGCTGCGCGACCGCAGGCTGTTGCAGCACGATCTGCGGCAGGCGCTGGAGCAGAACCAGCTCCTCGTCTATTTCCAGCCGCAGGCGCGGGTGGATGGCGAGGTCATCGGCTTCGAGGCGCTGCTGCGCTGGAATCACCCGACGCGGGGCTTCGTGCCGCCGGACCAGTTCATTCCGCTCGCCGAGGAGAATGGGCTGATCGTCGAGATCGGCGAATGGGTTCTGCGCGAGGCGTGCCGCGAGGCGGCATCCTGGCCCAGGCCGTTGCAGGTCGCGGTCAATCTGTCGCCGGTCCAGTTCCAGGCGGGCGATCTCGAGCGCTCGATCCACCAGATCCTGTTGGAGACGGGGCTGACGCCGACGCGGCTCGAGGTCGAGATCACCGAGGGCGTGCTGATCGGCGATTTCACCCGCGCGCTCGATCTGCTGCGGCGGCTGAAGGCGCTCGGCATCCGCATCGCCATGGATGATTTCGGCACTGGCTATTCCTCGCTGTCCTATCTGCAGTCGTTCCCGTTCGACAAGATCAAGATCGACCGCAGTTTCATCTCCAACCTGGAGGCGACGCCGCAATCGGCCGAAATTGTCCGCGCCGTCCTGAGCCTGGCGCACGCGCTGAAGATCCCGGTCGTTGCCGAGGGGGTGGAGACGGAAGCCCAGCGTGCTTTTCTGGCGCGCGAGGCCTGCGAGGAGATGCAGGGCTATCTCGTCGGCCGTCCCGACCTGATCGAACGCTATCTCGACCTGGTCGGCGTCGCCGTGGAGCGCCGCCTCTACGCCTAGGGTCGGGCACACAGTTCCAAGCAGACATTTGGAACTAAAATCCTTACCGGCGTTTCTCGAAAATTAACTTGGCTTAGGCGCGAGCGCTCAGCAAATGTTTTGCATAAGCGCCATCGGCCTGACGCAAATCAGGAGAATAAGCCTGTGAACGCGAGGGAGGGTCTCATGGAGAACGTACGTCGCTACCGGGCGCTGGCGTCCCTCTGCCGTCAGCAGGCGGCATATCGGCCGCTCCAGACCTGGGAACTCCTCGGCCAGGCCGAACATTTCGAATATCTCGCTGAAATCGAGCTCCAGGCGCATTTCGACGCGTGCAATGTGCACCGCGACAAAGACGCCGCCGCGCCGGCGACATGGAAAGCTCCCGTCGCGGCGTGACGGCGCCAAGCCGGGCTCGCCTCAATGGGACATCAGCGTCGGGACCGTCATGGCTTCCAGCATGGCGCGGGTGACGCCCCCGAGAACGCGCTCCTGCAACCGCGAATGGCCGTAGCCGCCCATCACCAGGAGATCCAGGCTCTCGTCGGCCGCCAGCGACAGGATGATCGGCTGAATGTCGGCGCGGGTTGCCGTCCGGCCGACGATGCGGGTCGACAGTCCGCGCCGGCCGAGATGTCTGGCCAGGCCGCGTGCTGAAGCTTCACCGGCGACGGCGTCGGTCTCGTTGACGCTGATGATCACGATCTCTTCGGCGCGGGCCATGAACGGGGCTGCGTCGCGCATGGCGCGGGCGGCAAGGCGACTGCCGTCCCAGCAGATGCCGATCCGGTTCGCCTTGAAGGCTCCTCGAAACGTGTAGGGCAGGAACAGCACCGGGCCGCCCGCCTGGAATAGGATCTCGCCGGGCACGTCGTTGTCGAACGCGCCTTGCGCCGGATCGGGCTGGAGCACGATGCTGAGGTCGTGCAAACGCGCCATCTCGCCGAGCGAGCCGGCTGCATCCACCGGGATCGCGCCGAGCGCGTGGCAGGTATAGGAGATGCCGGCGTTCGCCGCCTCGCTCTTGAATACCGCGAGCGCAGCCTCGGCCCGCTCCACGGCGCGCTCGCGCTCCAGCTCGAACACGGCCGCCACGGCCGCGCCACCTTCCATGACGTAGGCTGCACTGGTGGCGACATAGCCGACCGCGACCGCGTCGAGATGCGCGTTGAACTTCGCCGCGAGCGAGATCGAGCCCTCGATCGCAGGACGCATGGGACGTTCGGTGGGAATGTGGACGAGAATGTCTTTGTACATGGCGCGCCTCCGCTGAGCATCATCGGATGGTCGCAGTTTTTCACTGCGCGAAGGCGGCGCGTTGAGCTGCATCAAACCTCGGGATAGCCTGCTGCGCCCGCTCATCCATTCTTTGCCGAGATTTAATCGGACGGACGGGACGCCGTAAGGTGGCAGCGACCATGTTGAGGGCAAGGCGACACCTGCTCAACATGGATATTTCGACATGAACGATCGCGTCAATTCCGACATCACCACGTCTCGCAACATCTTGCGGCCGCGCCGGCTCGCGCTGCTCGGCACCGTGGCCGCGCTGGGCGTGGCCGCCCTGGCCATTGCGCCGGGCGCTTCGCCGTACGGCATCACCTCCTTGATTGCGCCGGCTCAGGCGGCCGAAGCCGTCGCGACGCCGCCCGGCTTCGGCGATCTCGTCAGCAAGGTCAAACCCGCAGTGATCTCGGTCCGGGTCAAAATCGACCAGGACAACGACAAGAGCGCGATGCTGCAGCAGAACCGGATGGATTCGGACGAGGACACGCCGTTCGACCAGTTCTCGCGGCAGTTCGGCTTCCGCTTCCCGGGCGGTGCGAACGGCATGCCGCGCCAGCGCCACCAGATGATCACGGGCGAAGGCTCCGGCTTCTTCATTTCCGCGGACGGCTATGCCGTGACCAACAATCACGTCGTCGATCGCGCCCAGTCCGTGCAGGTGACGATGGACGACGGCACGACCTACACCGCGAGGGTCGTCGGCACCGATCCGAAGACCGATCCCGCGCTGATCAAGGTCGAGGGCAAGAAGGACTTTCCGTTCGTCAATTTCTCCGACCAGAAGCCGCGCATCGGCGACTGGGTGGTCGCCGTCGGCAATCCCTTCGGTCTTGGCGGCACCGTGACCGCGGGCATCGTCTCGGCCAGCGGGAGGGATATCGGCAATGGTCCTTATGACGACTTCATCCAGATCGATGCGCCGATCAACAAGGGCAATTCCGGCGGCCCGGCCTTCGACATGAACGGCAACGTGATCGGCGTGAACACTGCGATCTTCTCGCCCTCGGGCGGCTCGGTCGGCATCGGCTTCGATATCCCGGCTTCGACCGCCAAGCTCGTCGTCGCGCAGCTGAAGGACAAGGGCGCGGTGACCCGCGGCTGGCTCGGCGTGCAGGTGCAGCCGGTGACCTCGGATATGGCCGACAGCCTCGGCCTGAAGGAGGCACGCGGCGCGATCGTCGACAATCCGCAAGATGGCAGCCCGGCGGCGAAGGCCGGCATCGAGGCGGGGGACGTCATCACCGCCGTCAATGGCACCGCGATCAAGGATTCTCGCGATCTCGCCCGCACCATCGCCGGCTTAGCGCCGGGCACGTCCGTGAAGCTCGATGTCTTCCGCAAGGGTGGCAGCAAGACCGTGACCCTGGCGCTCGGCGAGTTGCCGAACGAGCGGCAGGCCAAGGGCAACGAGGGCATGGGGCAGCCGGGTGCCGGCATGCCGCGCCTCGGCCTCAGCCTGGCGCCGGCAGGTGACGTTCAGGGCGCAGGCCAGAACGGCGTGGTCGTCACCGAGGTTGATCCGCAAGGCCCGGCCGCGCAACGCGGCATCCGGACCGGCGACGTCATCCTCAATGTCGGCGGCAAGGCTGTCAGCAGTGTCGGCGAGGTGCGCTCCGAGCTGGCGCAGGCCAAATCGTCGGGCAAGCGCAGCGTGCTGCTGCAGATCAGAAGCGCGGAGGCCACCCGCTTCGTCGCGGTGCCACTCGCCTAACGCGAACCTCGACCGCTACAAATCCAGAAAGGCGGCCTCGGGCCGCCTTTCGCACACGAGCTCGCCAGGTCCGATAACATTCTCGTTAACGGCAGGTAGGGTGACCGGGTGCGTCCGAAAAAGCCGTGTTCGCTGATCACACTCGCCAGGTGCCTCGGTGCTCTGCGGCAACGTCGCCGCTGAGAGGGGTTGCAAGCGTGGAACTTCGAACCTCGCGGCGCTTTGTGGAACTCGCCGGCGGTTCACATGAGATCGGTGCCGACATGGATCGATTGAAGGTCTCGCTGAGGAGTGCGCTGCTGGTGGCGCCATTGGTGCTCTCAGGCGGAAACGCCCTCGGGCGCGACGACGGCCGCTACGCGGATTCCCCTCTGAAGCCATGGTTCGACAGTTTGCGCAGCCATCTCGGTCCGTGCTGCTCGGATGCGGACGGTTTCGCCGTCGCCGATCCCGACTGGGAGTCGCACAACGGGCGTTACCGTGTGCGGCTCGACGGGCAGTGGATCGACGTGCCGGATGAAGCCGTCATCACCGAGCCGAACCGGGCCGGCCGCACCATGGTGTGGCCGGTCAAGACTGCGTTCGGGATTTCGATCCGCTGCTTCATGCCGGGGAGCATGATCTGAGACCGGTCAGCGCGACCGTTTGGATGATTTGCGCTTCGATGATTTCTTGCTCGATGATTTCCTGGACGACGTCCTCGACGATTTCTTGGACGTCTTCTTGGCGGTCTTGCGCTTCGAAGCCTTCTTCGGGACCTTCTTGCCCTTCTTGCGTGCCTTCGACAATCCGATCGCGATCGCCTGCTTGCGGCTCTTGACGCGGCCGCCGCGCCCGCCACGGCCGCTCTTCGCGGTGCCCTTCTTGTAGCGCCGCATCTCGCTGGCGACATCGCTGCCCGAGCTGCTTGAGTAGCGGCGTTTCTTTGCCTTGCGTGCCATGCATGTTCTCCCTCGGCGAGGAGAACCATTCGGCACAACCATGGTTCCGGGAGCGCGGGCGGCGCAGCTAAAGCGCGATGCGATTAGGATGAACCGTCATCGCGCTTTAGGCTATTGTTCGAGCATGATCTCTTCGGAAAATCGCCGCACACTTTTCCGGACCATGCTCTAGAAGGAATTTGCCAGCTCGATCTCCGCTTCCAGCGCCTGGATGCGCCGTGCGGCCTCGCTAAAGGACAGATCCCGCGCATATTGGCCGGGCTGATAGGCCTCATCGCTCAGCCGCTTCAGCTTCAGGCCCTGCGCCCGCGTCATCTGCTCGCCAAGTACAAATCTGGCGTCGTATTTACCTTGAACCTGCATCTGGCGTCTCCGTCCTGAAATCGTGACTTGACTATATGTTCTTATTTTGTTCTAACAAGCCATGGACAACAGAATTAATGAAATTCGACGTAAAATCAGAGCCTTGAGGCTTGAGATGGCCGACGTCGAGGCGTCGGTGCGCGACCTCGTCGAGCGCGATCGCGACTGCACGGAAAGGGCCCTGGCGCAGATGGACCTGCGCCGGAAAATCAACCTCCTGATTGCCGAATGGAAGGCGGCCGGCGGCAGCGACGTTCTGCCTGACGTCCGCGACCGGGTGCGCCTTCGTCCCGTGAAGACAGGCGGCAATCCCGCGCGCGCAGCCGAGCGCCGCTGAGATCGTTGGCGCCGGATACCGCCAAGTGCCGACCCCAAGATGAGATGGAAGACAGAGGGTCCCGCAATGGCGGGGCCCTCCATGATTTGGGAGCGCCTATTTAGTGTTGGTCATGCTGCCCTTGTTCGTCATGGTGCCGCTCTGATCGGAGCCCGGGCCGGCGCCGCCTTGGCCCGTGGGGTCAGCGCCCTTGGAAGACTTGGTGTTGGCGCCGGTGGTCTGCGACGATGACGTCGAGGATCCATGCTTGGCCTTGTGCGACTTGGCCTGGGCGGCGAACGGCGTGGCGGCAAGGCCGGGTTGCTACCATGACGGCGAGAGCGAGCTTGGTCGTGTTCATGCGGGGGAACTCCCTGTGTTAAATTGACGCAGGCAGCAAACCGCGCCTCGCGGCAGGAGTTCCCGGCAAGGCATCTTCCGTGCGTCACGCACGCTTCAAGTTTGCTTGTCCTCGGCCAGGATGAACACGGCGCCGGTGAGCGTCGCGCCGATCGCGAAGGTCGTTACCAAGGTGAGGGCGAAGACCGTCGCGGCCTGGCCCCCGCCGTTGTTCAGCAGGTTGGCCACGGCTGGATTGGACAGGACGAGCGTGAGGCTGAAGGTGAGGCCGAGCGCTGCGCCCATCATTGCATGCGTCATCAGCCTGATAAGGCCGCTGGCAGAGATCAGCTCGGACGACTTCTTGTTGTTGGTGCGCATGCGACGGCATCCCGAACTGCCACGCCAACGCGCTCGTGATTCCCTGGTTCCGTTCCGCTGAAGGAATTGTCATCGCCCGCTTCATCCGGCGTTCATGCCGGGCTTGCCAAGATGAGCGCCGGCAAAACGGGAACATCGACGGGGAACATCGACATGGGTAAGGTCGTCTTTCTTTACCGCTCGCTGGCCTATCGCAACGCAGCCGCGGACATCCTGCGCAAGGCGCGCAAGCTCCCGCGTGGCGCGGAGCGGAGCGCGGCTCGCCGCTACGCGAGGGCGCTGCGCGATCTCGCGCGAACGGAAGCCTGGCTCGAAGGGCGCGTCGCGCGCGAACCGCGCACGGCTCAGCGCATGACGAGCGCAGCGTCCGGCTAGCCGGATGCGCGCTGCAATTCGGCAGCGCCCGCGGTGTCGAACTTGCCGGGTGCGGTCGTCGCGCTCTTGCGTGTCAACGGCACCTCCAGACGACACAACAGGCCCTCGGCGCGCCAATCGAACTGCGCCTGTCCGCCAAGCTGGGACTCGATGCTCGCAAGCAGGCTTCGCGTGCCGAAGCCGCGGGATTTCGGGGTCTTGACCAGGGGACCGCCGGATTCCTCCCAGCTCAGCGTGAGCCGCTCGGCGTCGACCTGCCAGTCGATCGCGAGCCGCCCCGATCGGGTCGAGAGCGCGCCGTACTTGGCCGAGTTGGTGAAGAGCTCGTGCAATGCGAGCGCCAGCGTCTGGGCCGTCGCCGGCACCAGCTGAACTTCGGGCCCTGCCAATTTGATCTGGCCGCCGAGCGAATAGGGCGCAAGCTCCTCGTCGATCAGCCTGGAGAGCTCGGCGCCCTGCCAGCTCGACAACGACAGGATGGTGTGCACGCGCGCCAGTGCATTGATGCGCCCCTCGACGGCGTTGACATAGGCCTTGACCTCGTCGGCCCGGGTGAGGCGGACGATCGATTGCGCCAGCGCCAGCGCGTTCTTGGCGCGGTGATCGACTTCCCGCGCCAGCAGGTTCTGCCGCTCCTCGGCCCGCTTGCGCTCGGTGATGTCGACGGTCACGCCGCTGACGCGCACCACGCGCCCGCTCTCGTCCATCGTCGCAGCCGCCGTGCCGACGCACCAGCGCACCTCGCCGTCGGGCCGCACGATGCGAAACTCCGTCTCGTAGGCGCGCGTGCCCTTGTTGAATTCCGCGATCGCCTTGCGCAACTGATCGACGTCGTCGGGGTGCAACAGGGCCTGAACGCTGGCCGGAGTGACCTCGAAATCCTCGGGGCTGACGCCGAAGATGCGGTATTGCCCCTCGTCCCACATCCAATCGCCGCTGATCCAGTCCCAGTCCCAGGACCCCATCTTGCCGGCCGCGATCGCCATGCTGCGCCGTTGCTCGCTCTCGCGCAGCTTCGCGGTGGAAGCCTCCAGTTCCGCGGTGCGGGCGCGGACGCGGTCCTCGAGCTCGTGGTTCAGCCGTTCGAGCTCGCGCGTCTTGCGGTAGAGCTCGGCAAACACCTTGATCTTGGCGCGAAGCACCTCCGGCACGACCGGCACCGGCACGTAATCGACCGCGCCCATCTCGTAGCCGCGCAGCCGGTCGATGTCGCTGACCTGGATGGCTGAGATGAAGATCATCGCGGTCTTCTGAAAGCGCGGATGCTCGCGGATCATCGCGGCGAGCTCGAAGCCGTCGAGCTCGGGCATGCAGACGTCGACCAGGATCACCGCGATCTCGGTCTTGAGCAGCACCTCCAGCGCCTCGCGGCCCGAGGAGGCGATCACGAGGTTCTCGCCGAGATCCTTCAGGATCACCTCATAGGCGAGCAGCTTGGCCGGCTGATCGTCGACGAGCAGGATGTTGACCTTTTCCTGGTCCATACGCGGGTCCAACTCAGCGATGCAGCCACATGCGGATCGCAAGCAGCAATTGGTCGGTGTTGACCGGCTTGGCGAGGTAATCGGACGCGCCGGCTTCGAGGCACTTCTCGCGGTCGCCCTTCATCGCCTTGGCGGTCAACGCGATGATCGGCAGACGGGAGAAGGCCGGGTTCTCGCGGATCACGCCGATGGTCTGGTAGCCATCCATCTGCGGCATCATGATGTCCATCAGCACGATCGCGATCTCCGGATTGGATTCGACCAGTGTCACCGCCTCGCTGCCCGTCGTCGCCGTCAGCACTTTCATGCCGCGTCGTTCCAGCACGCTGGACAGGGCGAAGATGTTGCGGGCGTCGTCGTCGACGAGCAGGGCGGTCTTGCCGATCAGGTCCTCGTCGGAACTGTTCAGCTTCTCCAGCATGCGCTGCTTCTCGACCGGCAGCTCCGTGATCACGCGATGCAGGAACAACGCGGTCTCGTCGAGCAGGCGCTCGGGCGATTCCACGCCCTTGACCACGATGCTGCGCGCCATGGTGTGGAGCTCGGCATCCTCCTCGGCGGAAAGCTCGCGGCCGGTGAACACCACGACGGGGATGTTCGACAGCGCCTCGTCGTTGCGGATCTGATCGAGCACCTCGAAGCCGCTCATGTCGGGCAGCCTGAGGTCGAGCACCACGCAATCGCAGGGCTGCTCGCGCAGCGTCGTGAGCGCGCCGGCCCCGGTATCCGTGGCCAGGATCTCGATGTCGTCGTGGTGCAGCAGCTCGCGGATCGAGAGCTGCTCGGCCTCGTTGTCCTCGACGATCAAGAGCCGCTTGCGCCGCGGCCGCGCATATTCCTTGATCTGCGTCAGCGCGGCCGAGACGCCCTCGGTCGTCGTCGGCTTGTTGACGAAGGAGAATGCGCCGCGCGCCAGCGCATGCTGGCGGTCCTCGTCGAGCGTAATGATCTGGACCGGGATGTGGCGGGTGAGCGGATTGTGCTTGAGCTGGCTCAGCACGGTCCAGCCGAGCATGTCGGGCAGGAAGACGTCGAGGGAGACGGCCGTCGGCTGGTACTGCTTGGCGAGCTCGAGGGCCTCGGCGCCGCGCGCGGCGACCAGGACCTTGAACCCCTTGTCGCGGGCCAGATCGACCAGCACGCGGGCATAATGGGGGTCGTCCTCGACGATCAGGAGGATGGTGTCGCCGGGCTCGAGGTTGAGGCGGTCGTCGGGCAGCTGCTCGATGACGCGCTGCTGGTCAGGCGCGGCCGGCTGCAGCGCCGGCGGCTGGCTGTATTGCTGCGGCGCTGGCGCCCGCGGCGCGAGGGTCGGGCCGGAATATTTCAAGGGCAGATAGAGCGTGAAGGTCGAGCCCTTGCCCGGCGCGCTGCGCAGGTGGATCTCGCCGCCGAGCAGGCTGGCCAGCTCGCGGCTGATCGCAAGGCCGAGGCCGGTGCCGCCATATTTGCGGCTGGTGCCGGCGTCGGCCTGCTGGAACGCCTCGAAGATCAGCTTCTGCTTCTCCAGGGGAATGCCGATGCCGGTGTCGGACACTTCGAAGGCGATCACGGCCGGCGCGGAGTTCAGCACCGGATGATCCGTCCCCCAGCCGCCGATGGCGCCGGTGACCTGCAGGCGCACTTCGCCGTCGGCGGTGAACTTGAAGGCGTTGGAGAGCAGGTTCTTCAGAACCTGTTGCAGCCGCTTGGAGTCGGTCACGATGCTGCGCGGCAGGTTCGGATCGACGTCGATCTTGAACGACAGGTTGCGGTTGTCCGCCTCGTGCCGGAACGGCCGGCCGACGGTCTCGAGCAGGTTCGCGGTCAGGATTTCCTCGGCGTCGACCGTCACGGTGCCGGACTCGATCTTGGAGAGATCGAGAATGTCGCTGATGAGGTTCAAGAGGTCGGTGCCGGCGCCGTGGATGGTGCGGGCGAATTCGACCTGCTTGGCCGAGAGGTTGCCATCGGGGTTGTCGCTGAGCTGCTGCCCGAGGATCAGGATCGAGTTCAGCGGCGTGCGCAGCTCGTGGCTCATATTGGCGAGGAATTCGGACTTGTACTTCGACGTCAGCGCGAGCTCGGTCGCCTTCTCCTCGAGCGCGCGGCGGGCCTGCTCGATCTCCTGGTTCTTGCGCTCGACTTCGACGTTGCGCTCGGCGAGCTGCTGCGCCTTCTGCTCGAGCTGGTCGTTGGTCTGCTGCAATTCGCGCTGCTGGGTCTGCAGCTCGCCGGCGAGCTGCTGCGACTGCTTGAGCAGACCTTCCGTCTGCATCGTGGCCTCGATCGAGTTGAGCACGATGCCGATGGAGTCGGTGAGCTGCTCCAGGAACGTCATCTGCGAGGTCGTGAAGGAGACGAGCGAGGCGAGCTCGATCACGGCCTTGACCTGGCCTTCGAACAGGACCGGCAGCACGACGAGGTTCTTCGGCGCGACGCGGAACAGCGCCGAGTTGATCGGCACCACGTCCGACGGAATGTCGGAGACGACGCGCGGCCGCTTGTCGAAGGCGCACTGGCCGATCAGGCCTTCGCCGAACTGCAGCACCGGCTGATAGGGGTAGACGCCGTCGCTGGCGTAGGAGGCGAGCAGCAGGAGCTGGGGATCGTTCTCGTTCTCGACCTGGTAGATCACGCCGGTGTGGGCGTTCACCAGCGGCGACAATTCGGTGAGCAGCAGCCGGCCGACGGTGGTGAGGTCGCGCTGGCCCTGGAGCATGTTGGTGAACTTGGCGAGGTTGGTCTTCAGCCAGTCCTGTTCCGTGTTCACGTCCGTCGTGAGACGGAGGTTGGTGATCATCGTGTTGATGTTGTCTTTCAGCTCTGCCACTTCGCCGCGGGCGTCGACCTGAATCGACCGCGTCAGGTCGCCCTTGGTCACCGCGGTTGCGACTTCCGCGATCGCGCGCACCTGCGAGGTCAGATTGGCCGCGAGCAGGTTGACGTTGCCGGTGAGGTCCTTCCAGGTGCCGGCGGCGCCGGGCACGTTGGCCTGGCCGCCGAGCCGGCCTTCGACGCCGACCTCGCGCGCCACCGAAGTCACCTGATCGGCGAAGGTCGCGAGCGTCTCGGTCATGTTGTTGATGGTGTCGGCGAGCGCCGCGACTTCGCCCTTCGATTTCACGGTGAGGTTCTGCTTCAGATCGCCATTGGCGACCGCGGTCACCACCTTGACGATGCCGCGGACCTGCTCGGTCAGGTTCGCCGCCATGAAGTTGACGGTGTCGGTGAGATCCTTCCACGTGCCGGCGACGCCGGGCACCTGGGCCTGGCCGCCGAGCTTGCCCTCGGTGCCGACCTCGCGCGCGACACGCGTCACTTCGCCGGCGAAGGCGTTGAGCTGGTCCACCATGGTGTTGATGGTGTTCTTCAGCTCGAGGATTTCGCCCTTCACGTCCACGGTGATCTTGCGCGAGAGGTCGCCGCGCGCGACCGCCGTGGTGACTTCGGCGATGTTGCGGACCTGGGTGGTGAGGTTCGCAGCCAAGAGGTTGACGTTGTCAGTGAGGTCCTTCCAGGTGCCGCCGACGCCGGGCACGACGGCCTGGCCGCCGAGCCGGCCTTCGGTGCCGACCTCGCGCGCCACGCGCGTGACTTCGGCGGCGAAGGAGCGGAGCTGCTCGACCATGGTGTTCAGGGTGTCCTTGAGCAGCAGGATCTCGCCGCGCACGTCCACCGTGATCTTCTTCGACAGGTCGCCGCCGGCAATGGCGGTCGCGACCTCGGCGATGTTGCGGACCTGCGCCGTCAGGTTGGAGGCCATGAAGTTGACGTTGTCGGTGAGGTCCTTCCAGGTGCCGGCGACGCCGGGCACTTCGGCCTGGCCGCCGAGCTTGCCCTCGGTGCCGACCTCGCGCGCCACGCGCGTGACTTCGCCGGCAAAGCCGTTGAGCTGGTCCACCATGGTGTTGATGGTGTTCTTCAGCTCGAGGATTTCGCCCTTCACGTCGACGGTGATCTTGCGCGACAAGTCGCCACGCGCCACCGCGGTCGTGACCTCGGCGATGTTGCGGACCTGGGCGGTGAGGTTGCCCGCCATCGAGTTGACGCTGTCGGTGAGATCCTTCCAGGTGCCGGCGACGCCGGGCACGTTGGCCTGACCGCCGAGGCGGCCTTCGGTGCCGACCTCGCGCGCCACGCGCGTCACCTCGCCCGCGAAGCGGTTGAGCTGATCGACCATCGTATTCAGCGTGTCCTTCAGCTGAAGGATCTCGCCGCGCACGTCCACGGTGATCTTGCGCGACAGGTCGCCGCCGGCGATCGCGGTCGCGACCTCGGCGATGTTGCGGACCTGGGCGGTGAGGTTGCCCGCCATCGAGTTCACGGAGTCGGTCAGGTCTTTCCACGTGCCGGCGACGCCGGGCACGTCGGCCTGGCCGCCGAGCTTGCCGTCGGTGCCGACCTCGCGGGCAACGCGCGTGACTTCGCCGGCGAAGGCGTTGAGCTGGTCGACCATGGTGTTGAGCGTTTCCTTCAGCTGAAGGATTTCGCCCGACACGTTCACCGTGATCTTCTTGGACAAGTCGCCCTTCGCCACCGCGGTTGCGACCTCGGCGATGTTGCGGACCTGGCCGGTGAGGTTCGAGGCCATCGAGTTGACGCTGTCGGTGAGGTCCTTCCACGTGCCGCCGACGCCGCGCACCACCGCCTGGCCGCCGAGCTTGCCTTCGGTGCCGACCTCGCGCGCCACGCGCGTGACTTCGCCGGCGAAGGCGTTGAGCTGGTCCACCATGGTGTTGATGGTGTCTTTCAGCTCCAGAATTTCGCCGCGCACGTCCACGGTGATCTTCTTCGAGAGGTCGCCGCCGGCGACTGCGGTGGTCACCTCCGCGATGTTGCGGACCTGCGCGGTCAGGTTCGAGGCCATCGAGTTGACGCTCTCGGTCAGGTCCTTCCAGGTGCCGGCGACGCCGAGCACGTTGGCCTGGCCGCCGAGCCGGCCCTCGGTGCCGACCTCGCGCGCGACGCGCGTCACTTCGCCGGCGAAGGCGTTGAGCTGGTCGACCATGGTGTTGAGCGTCTCCTTCAGCTGAAGGATTTCGCCCGAGACGTTCACCGTGATCTTCTTCGACAAATCGCCGCTCGCGATGGCGGTCGCGACGTCGGCGATGTTTCGGACCTGCGCGGTCAGGTTCGAGGCCATGAAGTTGACGTTGTCGGTGAGGTCTTTCCAGGTGCCGGCCACGCCGGGCACCTGGGCCTGACCGCCGAGCTTTCCTTCCGTGCCCACCTCGCGCGCGACGCGCGTGACTTCCGAGGCGAACGAGTTGAGCTGGTCCACCATGGTGTTGATGGTGTCCTTCAGCTCGAGGATTTCGCCGCGCACGTCCACCGTGATCTTGCGCGAGAGGTCGCCGCGCGCCACGGCGGTGGTGACGTTGGCGATGTTGCGCACCTGTGCGGTGAGGTTACCGCACATCGCGTTGACCGAGTCCGTCAAGTCCTTCCAGGTGCCGGCGACGCCCGGCACGATGGCCTGGCCGCCGAGCTTGCCGTCGGTGCCGACCTCGCGCGCAACGCGCGTCACTTCGGAGGCGAACGAGCGCAGCTGGTCAACCATCGTGTTGATGGCTTCCTTGAGCTGGAGGATCTCGCCGCGGACGTCGACCGTGATCTTCTTGGAGAGGTCGCCGTTGGCGACCGCGATCGTCACCTCGGCGATGTTGCGAACCTGGTTGGTCAGGTTGTTCGCCATCGAGTTGACGCTCTCGGTGAGGTCTTTCCAGACGCCGGTCACCTCGGGCACCTGGGCCTGGCCGCCGAGCTTGCCCTCGGTGCCGACCTCGCGCGCGACGCGCGTCACCTCCGAGGTGAACACGCCGAGCTGCTTGATCATGGTGTTGACGATGGTCGCCGACTGCAAGAACTCGCCGCCGAGCGGACGGCCGTCGACGTCGAGCTTGACGGTCTGCAGCAGGTCGCCTTGTGCCACGGCGGCGACGGCGCGCGTCACCTCGCGCGTCGGCCACAACAGGTCGTCGATCAGCGTATTGACCGAACCTTCCATGTCGGCCCAGGAGCCGGAGGCGAGGCCGAACTTCACGCGCTGGCGGGTCTTGCCTTCGCGCCCCACCACCTGGCCGACCAGCTCGAGCTGCTGTGCCATGCGCTGGTTGGCTGCGATGATTTCGTTAAGAGTGTCGGCAATTTTGCCGTCAATGCCGAGATAGTCGCCGCTCATGCGGACCGAAAAGTCACCGCTGCGCATCGCCTGCAAGGCGAGTAGCAGTTCGCCCCGCGAATCCGACTCGGACGTACCGTTGATTTTTGGCTTTGGGACGCGACGACCGGAGCGTGATGCAGTTCCGGGATCGAGGTCGCTCATACTGATTCCCCCGCAGGCGTCGGCCGAATCCGAGGCAAGACGCGTTGGTCGAATAGAGCGTCAGCCAAATTCGAAATCAAGCGCCAACGTATGGCGCCGGGAAATGGAACCCGCTTTGCTCAGCCCGACCGAGCTAACGACGATGCCCCGATTTGGTTCCACACCGCTCGGAAAGAAAATGCCTCCCGGGTCCGGTCGCCCCCTGCGTCCGTCAGCGCCCATCCTTCGGAACGGAGCGCCGAGCCCGACGGTTAGCCAGCGCAGACAGGGAGAACGGATATGAAAGCAGGACTTGCCGCCATCGCCATTATCGTGCTTGCCGCGGGATCGGCCCTGGCGCAGGGCGGTGCGCCGAGCGGGCGCGGGTCGGTGACGGGCGACCCCGCCGCAAGCTCCGCCAACCCGCGGGCGGACACGCCGACCACCGGAGCGGCCACCCGCTCGAATCCAAGCGGAAGCGGCACGTCGTCGTCCGGCGGCAAGGACGACAACGGCGATGCAGGCCGCGACAAGATGCCGGAGAGTGACCGCACCGTGCGGCCGCAAAGCCAGCAACGTCCGAGCGACAAGTAGAGGCTATTTGTCCGCCATGGTGCGCTCGGCGTCCCTGACCTGCGCGCGCAGCAGCGGCAGCTGTTCGCGCGCGAACGCTGCGAGCGCCGCGTTGTCGGGCGCCACCAGGTAGCGCTCGAGCAGGCCGATGATGGATTCATATTCGGGAATCTGCGCCGCATAGAAGCTTCTGACGTAGGCCGGGCCGTCCGACATTTCGGGCTCGACGAGGCTCGCGCTTGGAGAGGCGAGTGCTGCCTTTCCGATTTGCAGTTCCGCGCCGATGGCCTCCTGGACCTCTTTCAGCTTCTTGTCGCGCTTGACCGCTTCCTCGGCGCGCAAGGCGGCGAGATTCTTGACCTCCGCGTTGCCCTTGAGGTCGGTGTTCTCGAGCAGCCCCTGTTGAAACCGGCTGAAATTGTAGACGGCGCTGATCACCTCGATCGCGGAGGGTGGCCGTTCGCCGGGCTTTCGTTCGGCAACGCTGTCGGCAAGCGCCGAGGTGCTGATGAATGCCAGGATGATTGCGGCGACAACTCGCATCGATCTTCAATGACCAACTCCGTGCGAAAGTTCCCTGAACCATTACGATCCGGTAAGCGGGTTGCGACGCAGGAGTTCCGTCCCCACGTCTTTTATATGAAACAGTCTGACATCTTCCGAGACAATGCCGACAATTGTCTTCAGCTTGCCGAGCGTGCCGACGGACAGCCCGCCCATAAGCGCTATTCGCGCATGGCCGACGCCTGGACGGCGCTGGCCAACGAGCAGGATTGGCTCGATGGCGAAATTTCGCCCGTCCCGGCTCATGCAGCCCCAAAGCGGAACGGGTGAGCTCGGCCTCACGAACCTGCATGTGAGACCGCTCACGGAAGGCACGCAACTGATTTGGGATCATCCGGGGAACGTCGATCGCGGCGATTTCCAGTTGCAGAAGGAGGTTTGGCGATGGCTCCACGTCTGGCTCTTCTTTCCCTCATTCTCGCCTTTGGCGTCTCCGTCGCCTTCGCGACGGTGACGACGGTGCGACAGGTGCATCTCGAGAACGCATCTGCCGTTCACGCCGCGCGCAGCTGATTGCAGCAGCGGAACATTCGCGGCCGTAATGCGTAAGCGCTCCGACACATCAGGAGAAGCGAGAACGCATCATGGCCCATTCCGACCAAGGCATCGTCAAGGACAAGCGTGGGGAGGTGCAGCCACGCGACAAGGAACGTGCGCAATCCGTGCACAAGACGGATCCGAAAGGCTCGCCCTCGCGTGAAGCGACGCGCGATCCCAAGCTGAACGACAACAGCAAGACGCCGGGCTCCGGCGCCATGCCGGACGGCTCGAGCGACGCCACAGGCTAGCTCTCACCAGGAACGAATTCGCGCGGGAAGAGTCGACGGATTGCTTCCGGTAGTCATGCCCCCGGTGCGCCGGAAGCATCTCCAAGGACGGCCCTGGCACCCACCGTGCCGGGGTCGTTTGCTTGTGGAAGAGGCTTATGTGCGTCAGCCGCCGCCGCTCTCCGGATCCCCCTGAGTATGTCCCTCAGGCCCGCGGCCGAACACGCCGAAGCTGCTCGACTTCACGCCGGCAGCGGCATCGACGCCCACAGCGGCCAGTCCGAACTTGAGGAGTTCGCGGACGGCTGCCGCCCGCGTCGGCATGCGGTGTTTGAACCGGAAATCGTCGACGGCGGCCAACTCTTCCGGCGAGAGCATGACCTGAAGGCGCTCGGCGCGAAGGTCGTTCATGGCGATCACGCAAATTGAGTAGGTTGAGTAGTTTACTCAACGAACCAACTTGGTGAGAGTTCCGCGAAACCCGACAAAGCCTCCAAATGAGTAAGAAAATGAAATCAATGATTTAGAAACGCGGCACGCCGTGAGGCATTGTTCCCGGAAGGGAGAGAGACCATGACGGACGAAGTCAGGTTGCCTCGCAAGCTTTCCGAAGAGCCCGCGGCGCCCGGGCCGGTGCGGCCAAGCCAGCAGAAGATCATCGATGAGGTCGAGCGCTGGGCCAACAGCCCGGGCCTCCAGCCGCCGCAATCGCAGCCCTCGACGGGGGCGAAAGCGAACTAGGGCTTCGCGTAGCGAGAGCCCGTTGCCGACGGCGAATGGCCTGATCGGCGCGATTTGTGGGAGACAATGCGAAGCTTGCGCCTGAGCCACCATGCCGACACGGAAACGATGGCCCAGACCGTCAGCGCCGCGATGAAAGCGAATACGGCGCTTGCCTCGACGATGGCATAGAAGATGGCGGCGAACGCGGCGAGGCCGATGCTGCCGAGTGCGGCACCTGCGGCGTCGAGCGCCGCCGCCTTCTGCCCGCGACGGCGCCCGCTCAGGCCGGCCTTCTCCTTGGCGTGACGCTCGTGGCTTTCGATCAGTGTCGCGCTGGCGCAGAAGACGGCCGGAAGAGCAAGAAAGAGCCCGCCGACGGCCGTGCCGAACTTCGAGCCGATAACGCCCGCGAGCACCGTGGCACCGCCGCCGAGCAAGAAGCGAATGGCGTACTCGTACCACCGCGTTTGTTTCAGCGCCGATGTCGATAGCTTCACCAGCATCAGGCCGCACCTCCCAGGCCGGCGAGCAGGCCGAAGGCGACCACGAGCCATGCGGCAAAGGCGAGGATCGTTGCTGGAAGCGCGCCGAGACTGAGCCTCATCAGGAGGTGGCAGACCACGATGCTGTAGCAGGCGAGCGCGATGGCGCCATAGATCATCGTCCAGCTCTCGGCCGCAGCATATTGCGGGCCGTGCTGGACCACGGCGATGCCGAGAGTAGCCAGCGCCACCGACGGCGCTGCGCCAAGCAGCCCGGCAAAGCTCTTCGGCCGCAGCATGTCACCCAAGATCGCGAAGACGGATACGATCAGACCGCCGGCGACGAAGCGCACGAGATACTCGGTCATGGCTGTCCCTCCGAGCCCTCGCGCCGCTGCCGTGACGTCGCCAGTGTGAACGGCCTGAGCAATCGCTCGACGATGATGCCGAGCGTGAAGCCTGCCACGACGTCGCTGGCCCAGTGCGCGAGCAGCGCGAGGCGCGTCAGGGACAGCGCTACGGCAAAGGAGCGCGCCAGGCTGCGGCGAGCCGGCGGCAACAGGCCGGCGGCCGAGGCAAGCGCGCCCATATGCACGGCGTGACCTGAGGGAAATGCGTCGCGGGCCCGCCCCGAAAAGGGAACACCGCGCCAGTGGCCGCTCACCGTCAGCCGGTCGGGCCTCGTTTGATCGAACACGGATTTCAAGACATGCGGCAACACGGCCGTCACCAGCGACACGATCAGAACGTGATCGGCCAGGGGGCGCTGCTGCGGATGCCGGAGGCGGGTGTAGAGCCATCCCGTCGCCGCGAGTGCGACCAGGATATGCTCGTCGGCACCCCAGGTCAGGGCCTGGGCGGCATGCTCGAGCCCCGAGTTGGTATTGTGCGCGATCTCGTTGGCGATCGCCGTATCGATCCGGGTGGGTTTGACTGTTACTAAGGCCATCGGTCCGTCGGCGAGATATCCTCCATGACGGTTTTGTAAAGCCTGGAGACAAGGAAGGTTCCTGGGCGCAACCGACAGGCCCGCGCAGCGGCAGCGCGATGACGTTTCTCATCGCGCTGCCGGGAAGGACGCCGGGACGGCCGGCGTCCTGCAGCAATGCGTTACTTGGTTTGGCCGACGCTCGGCGCCCTGCCGAGGTTCTTGGCCATGTCGAGGTGGTGCTTCAACGCCGGGAGTGTCTTGCCGGCCCAATCCTTGAGCTCGGCATTGTCGCCACCCTTGGCGTAACGTTCGAACAGCGACACGGCATCTTCATGCGCGCTGACCTGATAGGAATTGTAGTCCGAGCTGAAATCCTTGCCGCTCGCATTCTTGAGCTTGTCGATCTTGCTCTGATGCGAGCCGTCGAGCGCCGTCGGCAGCGTGGCCTGAACCTTGCCATTGCCGACCAGTCCCTTGAGCTCGCTGCTCGTCTTGGTGTGATCGGTGATCATCTGCTGCGCGAAGGTCTTCTCCTCCGCGTTGCCCTTCTGCTGAGCAAGCTTGCTTGATTCGATCTCGAACATGTCGCTGATCGCGACCTGGGTCACGAAGTCGGCGGTTGCAGGCGCAACGCCGAGCACCGAATTCACGCCGGTCTTTTCGCCGAGCGACTGGGCGAGGGCCGGGCCTGCGAGAACCATGCAGGCAAGCGCGATGATTGTGCGTTTCATGGTCAAATCCTTCCGATAGGTCGCGCGGCCGCTTGCCGGCGATGTGCGCCGACCAACACGCCGCCGGGGCCGAGGTTCCTAACGGCTAATCCGCGGGATTGCGTCCGGTGCGCGGATTGATCGGATCTGTCGGCTTGCGTCGAAGCCGCTCGGGCAGGAACGGTTCGGCCGGCGCAGCGGTTGCGTCGGCCCGGACGTCAGCATGGCGCTGCGCCCGCTCGTGCGGCGTCCGATTGTCGTTGATGTGGTACTTCACGTCCACGCCATCGACGGGGTCGTTGACGCCGTGCCTGATATCGCGGAAGTCACTCATGGCTCACCTCATTGTTTTCCGGGCAGAATCGATTCCAGCACCTGCCGCGCGGCTCCCTTGATCATCCCGCTTTCGTTCGGGTCGCCCTTCATCAGGGCGAGCGAGAAGTTCTTGGCCTGCTGCAAGGTGATGTGCGGCGGCAGCGGCGGCACCTCGGGATCGGTTTTCACCTCCAGCACGACGGGCATCTCGCTCGCAAGCGCCTGCTCCCAGGCCGAGCCGAGCAGCTGTGGGCTGTCGACGAAGATGCCGCGCAGGCCGATCAGCTCGGCGAAGCGCGAATAGGAGACATCGGGAATGCGCTGCGAAGCCTCGAACTTGGGATCACCGTTGATGATGCGCTGCTCCCAGGTGACCTGATTGAGATCCTCGTTGTTGAAGACGCACACGACGAAACGCGGGTCCTTCCAGTCGCGCCAATACTTCGCAGCGGTGATCAGCTCGGCCATGTTGTTCATCTGCATGGCACCGTCGCCGACGAGTGCAATCACGGGGCGGTCGGGATGGGCGTATTTGGCCGCGAGCGCGTAAGGCACCGCAGCGCCCATCGAGGCGAGGCCGCCGGACAGCGAGGCCGTCATGCCGCGCCGCATCTTGAGGTCCCGCGCGAACCAATTGGCGCATGAGCCGGAATCGCTGGTGATGATGGCCCGGTCGGGCAGGCGCGGAGACAATTCCCAGGCGACGAGCTGTGGATTGACCGGCGCGGCGGGCTGATGCGCGCGGTCATCCAATGTCTTCCACCATGTCGCGACATCCTCCTGGATGCTCTGGCGCCAGGCGCCGTCGCTCCGGGGCTTCAGCCGCGGCAACAAGGCGCGCAGCGTCTCGGCGGCATCGCCGACGAGGCCGACCTCCATGGGAAAGCGGATCGACATCAGGCTGGCGTCGATGTCGATCTGCACACCGCGCGCGCTGCCTTCCTTCGGCAGGAATTCGGCGTAGGGAAAGGCCGAGCCCACCATCAGCAGCGTGTCGCATTCCATCATCATGTTGTAGCTGGGCTCGGTGCCGAGCAGGCCGATCGAGCCGGTGACCCATGGCAGGTCGTCGGGCAGCGCGGCCTTGCCGAGCAATGCCTTGGCGCAGCCGGCCGACAGCCGGTCGGCGACCGCAATGACGTCGTCGGTGGCGCCAAGTGCGCCGGCGCCGACGAGCATCGCGACCTTCTTGCCGGCATTGAGGATCTCCGCGGCACGGTCGAGATCGGCATCACGAGGGATGACTTTAGGTGCGCTGTAACCGACGCCGGAGTGCAGCGTGCCGTGCGCGCGCGGCGGGTCCTCGTAAGGCTCCTCCTGCAAGTCGTTGGGCAAGATGATGACGGTCGGAGTCCGCCGCGCCAGTGCGATCCGCACCGATCGATCAATCAGGTGTCGCACTTGTGCAGGCGAGGAGGCCTGCATGACATAGGCACCTGCGACGTCCTTGAACATCGAGAGAAGGTCGAGCTCCTGCTGATAGTGACCGCCAAGCGCATTGCGAGCCTGCTGGCCGACGATCGCCAGCACCGGCTGGTGATCGAGTAGCGCGTCGTACAGCCCGGTGACGAGATGCGAGGCGCCGGGACCGGAGGTCGCAATGCAGACACCGAGCTCGCCCGAGAATTTCGCGTAGGCGGTTGCCATGAACGCCGCCATCTCCTCGTGCCGCGCCTGCACGAAGCCGATCTTGCCGTCGGCCCGGTTCATCGCACCGAACACGCCGTTGATGCCGTCGCCGGGATAGCCAAAGATGTGGCGCACGCCCCATTGGTGCAGGCGCTGAATGATGAAGTCGGAGACGGTCTGGGACATTGCGGGCGGCTCTCTTTGTTGCGGCCTCGGTCGTCTCAGAGAACCGGTTCTTTGTGGCGATGTTCCCAAGCATTTGCGGAACACGCGCCGGAACGATCGCTCACCCCTTTCGGTTGATTCCCAAATGGCTGAGTGGAGAATGACGATGCTGAATCAGGGTGAACTGGACCGCAACGAGATGGGCCGGCTGATCGGAAGCGACAAGGTCGAGGGAACCGCCGTCTACGGCGCCGATCGTAACAAGATCGGATCGATCGAACGGGTCATGATCGACAAGATCAGCGGCAAGGTCTCTTATGCAGTGCTTGGTTTCGGCGGCTTTCTCGGCCTCGGCAATGATCACTATCCGTTGCCCTGGCAGTCGCTGAAGTACGACACCGAGCTCGGCGGTTACGTAACCGCGATTACCGCCAAGGATCTGGAAGGCGCGCCGAAATATAGTGAGAAGACCGACTGGAACTGGGGCGATGACGCCGCCGTGCGCGGCATTAACTCCTATTACGGCGTTCCCTTCGCCTGAGCTTTGTGAGGTGCGCCTCACTCAGCCGGCCACTTCCCTCCGCCCCGGGCCCGCATGCACATGCACCTGCCTGGCATGCAGCACTTCGCCGCATTCCGAGCACACCATGACGGGGTCGAACAGCTTGCCGCAGCTCTTGTGCTCATGCAGCAGCGGGCGGCCGCGCTCGTCGCCCATATGGGTGTCGCCCCAATGCACCATCGCCATGATGATCGGGTAGAGGTCGAGCCCCTTTTGGGTGAGGATGTATTCGTAGCGCTTCGGCGCCTCGGAATAGGGGACGCGGCGCAGGATGCCGAAGCGGACCAGCTTCTTCAGCCGTTCCGAGAGAAGATGGCGCGTGATCTGGAGCGAGGATTGAAAGCCCTCGAAACGCCGTACGCGCAAGAAGCACTCGCGCAGGATCAGCAACGTCCAGCGGTCGCCGATCACGGCGACGGTGCGGGCGAGCGAGCAGGGCTCTTCCTCAAGCGTGTCCCATTTCATGATGCGGTTTCCTGCAGGTCGTCAGTCTGAAAAAGGAACTAAGTTGATCAGTCAGAGAGATTTATGCCGAAAGCTAGCATTCGGCTGCTCAGTTTGACAGTTCTATTTTTGAACTATAGCCTCCGGCACATGAAACGCCGCACGCCCACAGTGCGGCTCACCGGAGGAGGCGATCTTGTCCAAGCGAAACGCCACTGCGGCCGTCATCGGAGCCGGCGATTTCATCGGCGCCGAGATCGCCAAGAAGTTTGCCGCCGAAGGGTTCTCGATTTTCGCCGGCCGCCGCAATGGAGATAAGCTCGCGCCGTTGGTGCAAGAGATCGAAGCCGACGGTGGCGAGATCCACGCCCGCTCGCTCGACGCGCGGAAGGAGGATGAGGTCATCGCCTTCCTGAACGACGCCGACAAGCATGCACCGCTCGAAGTCTGCATCTTCAACGTCGGTGCCAACGTCAATTTCCCGATCCTCGACACCACCGAGCGCGTGTTTCGCAAGGTCTGGGAGATGGCCTGCTATTCCGGCTTCCTCGCGGGCCGCGAGGCGGCGCGGCTGATGCTGCCGCGCGGCGGCGGCAGCATCTTCTTCACGGGTGCGACCGCAAGCTTGCGCGGCGGCAGCGGCTTTGCCGCCTTTGCCAGCGCCAAGTTCGGCCTGCGCGCGGTGGCGCAGGCGATGGCGCGCGAGCTCGGGCCGAAGAACATCCACGTCGCCCATCTCATCATCGATTCCGGCGTCGACACCGAATGGGTGCGCCAGCGCCGGCTCGAGGCGCTCGGCCCGAATGCGCTTGACGATCCCGACCTCCTGATGCCGCCGTCGTCGGTCGCGAACGCCTATTGGCAGCTTTATCAGCAGCCGAAGAGCGCCTGGACCTTCGAGATGGAGATCCGCCCCTTCGGAGAGAAGTGGTGACCGCGGCGGGAAAGTCCGGCTAGACTGATCTCAACATCAAGCAAATTCCGGGAGGACCTTCAGTGAAGACCGCGATCACCGAACTGTTCGGCATCGAGCACCCGATCATCCAGGGCGGCATGCATTTCGTCGGCTTCGCCGAGCTGGCGGCGGCCGTCTCCAATGCCGGCGGGCTCGGCATCATCACCGGTCTCACGCAGAAGACGCCGGAGCTGCTCGCCAAGGAGATCGCGCGCTGCCGCGACATGACGGACAAGCCGTTCGGCGTCAATCTCACTTTCCTGCCAGCCTTCTCGGCGCCGCCTTATCCGGAATACATCGCGGCCATCGTCGAGGGCGGCATCAAGGCGGTGGAGACCGCAGGCCGCAGCCCGGAAGCCTACATGCCGGCGCTGAAGGCCGCCGGCATCAAGGTCATCCACAAATGCACCTCGGTGCGCCACTCGCTGAAGGCCGAGCGCATCGGCTGCGATGCCGTCAGCGTCGACGGCTTCGAGTGTGGCGGCCATCCCGGCGAGGACGACATCCCCAACATGATCCTGCTGCCGCGTGCGGCGGAGGAGTTGAAGATCCCGTTCGTCGCCTCCGGCGGCATGGCCGACGGTCGCAGCCTGGTCGCGGCGCTCTCGCTGGGCGCGGCGGGCATGAACATGGGCACGCGCTTCATCGCCACCAAGGAAGCGCCGGTGCACCAGAACGTCAAGGACGCGCTGGTCGCGGCCACCGAGCTCGACACCCGCCTGATCATGCGGGCGTTGCGCAATACCGAGCGCGTCCTGAAGAACGCCAATGTCGACCGCCTGCTCGAGATCGAGCGCGAGAAGGGCGCCAAGCTCACCATCGACGACATTCACGACCAGGTCGCGGGCGTCTATCCCAAGATCATGCTGGACGGCCAGATGGACGCCGGCGCCTGGAGCTGCGGCATGGTCGCAGGCCTGATCCACGACATCCCGTCTTGCAAGGAGCTGATCGATCGCATCATGGACGAAGCGGAAACCATCATCCGCAGCCGCCTGCTGGGGTTCCTGGACGGGACGGGGGCGACGCGAAAGGTCGCCTGACACCCGTCAAACTTCTTAACCACGGCGGCATTTGACCGCTGGAATTGCGCGCGGCGCCTCCTAGATAGGGGTAAATTGCCCCTTTCATAAATCGATTTCAGGAGGCATCCGTGGTCCTGAAAAGTGTTCACTTCGCAATTGCCTTTGCCCTCGTGGTCGCAGGGGCCGGTGTCGCGCGCGCCGACGACTACAAGCCCGACGAATATCTCGGCCTCGATCTCTCAAAGGCCCTGCTGTCGCCGAAACGTCTCGGGCCGGAGACGCACTTCGCCCCGGTTGCGCTCGAAGCGCGTGGCGGCAACGAGGCACAGGCGCGCGCTGAGCCCGTCGAGGTGCCGAAGAAGGTTGCCGCCGAACGCGTTCGTGTGGCCGAGCCGAAGGCCGCGCATGCGGCGAGCACACCGCCGCGCGGCGCGGCCCGTGCCAAGCTTGCGCACCGCCGGGGCAATCCGCTCGATGCGCAGGCGATGGACACCCGCATCCAGACCTGGCCATGCCGCTCCGGCGGCATCTGCAACTGGAAGCGGTGATCACAGGCGTCATCCCCGCGTCGCAAAACCGTAGGCGCGGAGTCAAGAAACCGTAAGCTGGGAGTCAAGGAGCGCAGGCACCTTCCGTCGCGATTCGACGAAGGTCTCCTGAATGGCAACGCTCCGCGCCTCGCGCGCATGGACCCGGCGGCAGTTCCTGGTCCGCTCCGCTTCCAGTCTCGCCATCGCCTCGCTCGCGAAGCCTCAGCTGAGCCGCGCCGCTGACCGGCCTCAGATCGCAGGTGGCATCCAGTCCGGCGATGTCTCGGATGGCTCTGCCGTAGTCTGGGCCCGCGCCGACCGTCCCGCGCGGATGCAGGTGGAGTGCTCGACCGTCGAGAGCTTCAAGACCATCATCGCCTCGGCTTCCGGCGATGCGCTGCCTGACGCCGATCTCACGTCGAAGCTTCTGCTGGCGGATCTGCCGCCCGGGCAGGACATCTTCTACCGCGTCCGCTTCGACGACATCGCCACCGGTCTCGTCGGCGAAGGCCGCGTCGGCCATTTCCGCACCGCGCCGGCAGCGCGCCAGTCGATCTCGTTCCTGTGGTCCGGCGACACCGCGGGGCAGGGCTGGGGCATCGACGTCTCCCGCGGCGGCTATCGCAGCTATCGCACCATGCTCGACGACCGTCCGGATTTCTTCATCCACTGCGGCGACCACATCTACGCGGACTGCACGATTCCTTCCGAACAGAAGCTGCCGAACGGCGAGACCTGGCGCAACCTCGTCACCGAAGAGAAATCCGAGATCGCGCACACCCTGGCGCAGTTCCGCGGCAACTACAAATACAACCACCTCGACGAACATTTCCGCGCCTTCCATGCAGAGGTGCCGATGTTCGCGCAATGGGACGATCACGAGGTGACCAACGACTGGTCGCCGATCGGGACCTATGACGAGACCGGTTACGAGGACGACGGTACCCCGCGCCTGGTCGCGCGGGCCCGCCGAGCCTTCTTCGACTTCATGCCGATCCGCAACGTCGGCGCGCGGCACGGCCGCGTCTATCGCAAGATCGCCTATGGCCCGCTGCTGGACGTCTTCATGATCGACATGCGCAGCTACCGCGACGAGAGCTGGAACAAGGGCGATGATCGCCGCGGCTGGATCCTGGGCGCCGAGCAGCTCGCCTGGCTGAAGCGCGAGCTTGCCGCCTCACGCGCGACCTGGAAGGTGATCGCGGCCGATTTGCCGATCGGCCTGATCAGCCTGGATGCGGTCGCGCTCGGCGATGGGCCGCCCGACCGGCGCGAGCACGAGATCGCCGATCTGCTCGCCTCCATCAAGCGCGCCGGGATCCGCAACATCGTCTGGCTCACGGCCGACATGCACTACACCGCCGCGCACTATTACGATCCGAACAAGGCGCAGTTCCAGGATTTCGAGCCGTTCTGGGAGTTCGTCTCCGGCCCGCTGCATGCCGGCAGCTGGGGCCCGGGCGAGCTCGACAACACCTTCGGCCCGGACGCGATGTACCAGCATGGCTGCAGCGCGGCGCAGGGCGACAATCTGGCGCCCTGCTTCGGCTTGCAGTTCTTCGGCCGGGTCGACATCGACGGCCGCAGCGGCGTGATGACCGTGACCCTGAAGGACGTCGACAATCGCGACCTCTGGTCGGTCGACATCGTGCCGCAGCCGCAGATGCACCCGTCGCTGGTGGCGCAGCATTCGTAGGCTGCTAACCCGATCTTGATTTGGCCGCCATGCTCCTCCCGCGCTAGGGTAAGGGCTCCCACCACTTCTTTTCCCTCACCCCAAAGGTCTGCTCACGCGGCATCGCCGCGCGCATCCGGTGGGCTGAATATCTCGGGAGCCTGTTTCATGGACCATCTGAAAACACAGGGCATCAGCATGCCCAAGCTCGGCCTCGGCACCTTCCGCATGCAGGGCGATGCCTGCCGTGCCGCGGTCGAGAGCGCGCTTTCCATCGGCTATCGCCACATCGACACCGCCGAGATGTACGCCAACGAGGAGGCGATCGGCGCGGCCATCGCCGCGTCCGGCGTGCTGCGCGGTGAGCTGCACGTCACCACGAAAGTCTGGCACGAGAACCTCAGCCCCGATGCGATCCGCCGCGCTTTCGACGCCAGCCTCAGGAAGCTCGGGCTCAACCATGTCGATCTCTATCTCGTGCACTGGCCGTCGAAGGCCGCGAACTGGGGCGCGGTGTTCGAGACCCTGATGAAGCTCAAGGAGGAGGGGCGCACGCGCGCCATCGGCGTTGCCAATTTCACCACCGCGCTGCTCAAGGTCGCGGTCGAGGAGATCAAGGCGCCCATCGCCTGCAACCAGGTCGAATATCACGCCATGCTCGATCAATCGAAGGTGCTCGCCTATCTCCAGGCGAGGTCGATCCCGCTGGTTGCCTATTGTCCGCTCGCGCAGGGACGTTTCGCGACCGACCCGGTGCTGGCCGACATCGGCGCCAGGCACAACGCCACCGCCGCGCAGGTCGCGTTGAAATGGCTGCTCGACCAGGACGGCGTCGCCGCGATCCCGAAGGCCTCGCGTCGCGAGAGCCAGCAGGCCAATCTCGACGCGCTGAAGATCACGCTCGACGATGCCGACCGCAAGAAGATCGCCGCGCTGGCGAAGGACAGACGCTGCGTCAATCCAGGCTTCGCGCCGGCGTGGGATTAATCGATCTTCACCCTCTCCCCTTGTGGGAGAGGGTGGCTCGCCGCGAAGCGGCGAGACGGGTGAGGGGTCTCTCTCCGCGCATGAGTCTTTCACTTTCGGACTCGCTGACGCAACCCCTCATCCGGCGCTTCGCGCCACCTTCTCCCACAAGGGGAGAAGGAAAAAAGAACGCAAGAAAATGGCCCCGTGAGGGGCCATTCCTTGTCGCGTTGCGCATTAGTCCCAATGATGGTGGCGATGGCTGCGCTTGATCACGACGACCTTGTCGCCGCGATGGCGCCAGCCATGATGCCAGCCACGGTCATGGTGCATGCGGTATTCGGCGCGAGCGCCGTACGGGCCGTGATGATGATGACCGCGCTTGATCACCACCGTCTCTGCGCTGGCCAGCGTCGGCGCCGCAATCACGATCGCGCCGAGAGCCGCAACCACATAACCAAGCTTCTTCATGCTGTCCTCCTCCAAACGAATGCACATCTAAACCGCAGATTTGCGCGAACGTTCCGGAGAAACGGCGAGAGAATTCTGAACGGATGTTCAGACGAAGGCGTGCTAGTCGCAGCGCTGCTGCGCGGGCGTCGGTGCACCTGTTGCGACGTACTTGCCGTCCCTGATCGTGTACTCGCCGCGCTCGCTGCGATTATAGATCGCGCGCAGGCGGCCGTCCTTCTGCAACAGCAACCCGAACTCGCGCGCCTGACGCAGCAAGGGGAAGTAGACCATCACATTGAGCAGGCCCTCGGCATTGACCGTGGCGGACACGATCTCGTTCTCGTCGATGGCCTCGCCGAAATTGCGCCGGTACATCACCCGGCCGTCTTTTCGGATCTCGTAACTCAGGAGTGCACCCTTGTCGCGGTCTGGCCGGGCAGAGCAATCGACCGCCCAGGAGCCGAGCAGGCCCCATTGCTCCACGGTCACGGCCAGCGTCTCGGCACCGGCCGTGGAGGTGAACGCGACCCACAGCACCGCAGCCGCGATCCAGCGACCCGAACAACGCATCATGTCCTGAGAAACCCCGCCTCGACGAATTCCAAAGTCTAGCATTCCGCGCGCGGTCGTCCACGGCAGTCGTCGATCGCGCGCGAATTTGATCCGCGTCAATGAGGCAGGGCGTTTCGAAGGTAAGATGGCATTTCCCGAAGGCGAACGTGGATAGAGCAATGCTGAATCAAGTCATGGATTTTGCGGGCGAAGTGCTGCCGGGGAGCTGCGCCGTGCCGCCCTATTCGGAGACCGCGTTTCTGGCCGAGCTGGGTGACCGCCTGAGGTCCTCGCGCACCCGCTGCGACCTGTCGCGCCGGGAGCTTGCCCGCCGCTCCGGGATTTCCGAGCGCTATATCGCCCAGATCGAGGCCGGCAAGGGCAACGTCTCCATCGTCCTGTTGCTGCGGCTCGCTTCCGCGATCCACGGCAGTCAGCCACAGGCGGCATGAGGAGACGCTCGACCAGGCCTCAGGCCCGCTTCTCCACATTGGCGCTACGCGCCGGCACGCCGAACTCCTTGCGGCACACTTCGGCCAGCACGGCGACGCCGTCGCGGATCTGCTGGTGCGAGGGGCTGGCAAAGCACAGCCGCAGCCGCGATGCGGAATGGCCCTTGTTGGTCGACCATTCCGGCCCCGGATTGATCGAGACGCCGGCGGCGAGCGCGGCCTGATACAGCTTCAGCGTATCGACCTGGTCGGGGAGCTTGACCCACAGGAAGATGCCGCCCTTGGGCGCCTCGAATTCGGCGGCGGTCCCGAACTGCTCGTTCAGGGCTTCCATCAGCGTGTCGAGCTTGCTGCGCAGTGCCTTGGTCAGGGCCGGCACGTGGCTTGAAAAATGCGGCTTGCAATAGCTGGCGAGCACCATCTGCTCCAGCGCACCGGAGCCCGCATCCGTCTTCAGCGCCAGCATCCGCGACATCACCTCCCAGGGCGCCACGACGAAGCCGACGCGCAGCGCCGGCGCGATCGATTTCGAGAACGAGCCGATATGGATCACGCCGCCGTTCGGGCTCATCGCGTAGATGGCCGGCGGCCGCTGCCCCGACCAGACGAGGTCGGCATAGCAATCGTCCTCGAAGATGGGCACGCCATATTCGGTCGCGAGCCGCACCAGCTCGGTGCGGCGGCTCTCGGGCATGATGCTGCCGGTCGGGTTCTGCACCGTCGGAATGGTGTAGATGTATTTCGGCCGGATGCCGCGGCGCTTCAGGTCGGCCAGCGTGGAGGCCAGCAGGTCCATGCGCATGCCGTCCTTATCGAGGGGAATGCCGACGACGTTGACGCCGAGCCGCGCCAGTCGGGTCAGCGAGCCCTGATAGCTCTCCTGCTCGAAAATCACGGTGTCGCCGCGCGTCAGCAGGGTGGCGTTGACGAGGTCGAGCGCCTGGAGCGAGCCGGAGACGATCAGGAGATCGTCGACCGTGCAGCTGATTCCGGCATCGCGCCTGAGTTTCGCCACCAGGAATTCGCGCAAGGGGAGGTAGCCCTGCGGCCCATGCGCCAGCCCGTAGGTGGCGAGCGAGCGGCCCTCGTGCCGCAGCACCGTGGTGGCCGCTTCGATCAGCTCGTCGAGCGGCACCTGTTCGGAATCGTTGTTACCGCCGACGAAGCTGTATTTGGCAAGGCCCGTCCAGCGCGCAGAAGGGGCCGGCAGCCCTGCTGGAAACAGGGGCGCGAAATCGAAGCTGGACGTCATGGGAGCGTTCCTCGTTTTGTTCTTGTTGAGCGTCGGCTTTGCGCCGGCCGCCTTACTTCTTGCCGGCCGTCCTGGTCGGACGGCCTCACTTCTTTGTGGCCGTCCTGGTCGGACGGCCTTGGCTGATGAAAGCGTAATGCGCGTTGGCGATGCCGCCAACCATCAAGGCTTCGACCACCGGCTCGGCGATCTCGCCCGTGGCGGCCCAGTCAACCAGGAAATTGGCACCGGTCCCGCCGCGCACGTCGTCGGTCGGAATGAAGATCGAGACGGTGGCGAGCGGCCTCAACGCCACCGGCGTCTTCAGATAGCTCTCGACCTGCTTGCCTGCGGTGTCGAAATAGGCGATGCGTTTGATGACCAGCGGCTGGGTCTCGGAGGCGTTGTGAACGCTCAGCGTCACCGAGAAGTCGACACGCAGCTTGCCCTGGCTCATCGCGACGCTGGAATAGGCGGGCACGTAGAAACCGCCGGAAACGGCGAGGTCTTCCTTCGGCAGTGGGGTGAGCGATTCGGCAAAGTTTTGTTCGATATTGACCTTGGATTGCGCGGCGGCGGGCACGGCAAAGGCGAGGGGACTGAGCAGCATGGCTGCGATGAGCCCATTCCGCATGTGACGAATTGCTCGCTTGCCGCACCGCAACCCGTCTCTAGGGTGCGGCAAAACGGACCAATTTGGCATGCACGAGCTCATTCGCGACATCACTCTCTCTATCCTGTTTGCCTGGATGCTGGGCCTGCTCGCCCATTTCGCCCGGCAACCGCTGATCCTGGCCTACCTTATCGCCGGCTTCTGCATAGGTCCATTCGGCGCCGGCTGGGTCCATTCGCAGGAATCGATCAGCGTCATCTCCGAGCTTGGCCTGATCTTCATGCTGTTCATGATCGGGCTCGAGATCGACCTGAAGAAGATCGTGCGGGCAGGGCGGGTGATTCTCTTCGCGGCGGGCAGCCAGCTGCTCGGCGGCTGCCTGCTCGGGGTTCTGTTCTTCGTCGGCATCGGCCTGTCGCTCGGCGGCGGGCATTTCGATGCGGTCTATCTCTGCGTCGCCTGCGCGCTCTCCAGCACCGTCATCATCGTCAAGGTGCTCTACGAGAAGCGCGAGCTCGACACGCTGCCGGGCCGCATCACCCTCGGCGTGCTGGTGCTTCAGGACATCTTCGCCATCCTGTTCCTGGCGGTGCAGCCGAGTCTCGCCAATCTGCAGGTCAGCGTCATCCTGCTCTCGATCGGCCGCGTCGCGGTGCTGGTCGCCGCCGCGCTGCTGGTCAGCCGTTACGTGCTGCCGCGCCTGTTCCACCAGATCGCCAGGCGGCCCGAGCTGATCCTGCTCGGCGCGCTGGCCTGGTGCTTTCTCGTCGCCGAGACCGCCGAGCGGCTGTCGCTGTCGCGCGAGATGGGCGCGCTGATCGCCGGCGTCTCGCTCTCGACCTTCCCTTACGCGCTCGACGTCACCGCCAAGGTCACCACGCTGCGGGACTTCTTCATCACGCTGTTCTTCGTCGCGCTCGGCATGACCATTCCCGTGCCGGGCCTCTCGGTGATCGGTCTTGCCTTGATGATCGCGGCGTTCACGGTGGCAAGCCGCCTCGTCACGACGTTCACGCCGCTCTACCTGATGAAGCAGGGCCTGCGCGCCAGCCTGCTGCCGGCGCTCAACCTCGCGCAGATCTCCGAATTCTCGCTGGTGGTGATCCAGACCGGCGTCACCGACCACCATATCGCGGCCGAGACGGCGAATGCGGCCTCCTTCGCCTTCGTGGTGCTGGCGGTGCTCTCGACCTTCGTGATGACCCGCAGCGACGAGATCACCCGCTGGGCGATCGGCCCGTTGAAGCGGATCGGCCTGCGCGATCTCGACCATGGCAACGGCCATGCCGAGGAGGACCATGAGGGCGGCCATGGCGAGGCCCGCCGCATCGTCATCCTCGGCTTTTTCCGTGCGGCGAGCGCGCTTCTAGCCGAGATCGAACGGCAGACGCCGGTGCTGCTCGAGCAGATCACCGTGGTCGATTTCAACCCCAATGTGTACAAGACCCTGCTCTCGCGCGGTTTGCACGTGATCTACGGCGACATCAGCAATGTCGACACGCTGATCCACGCCGGCATCGGCAAGTCCGAGATGATCGTCCTCAGCGTGCCGGATTCGCTGCTGAAGGGCGCCACCAACGAGAAGCTGGTCCGCCACGTCCGCACGCTCAATCCGACCGCCCTGATCGTCGCCACGGCCGACCTGTTGGCCGACGTCGAAGCGCTCTACGAGGCCGGTGCCAACTACGTCACCGTGACCCGGCTCAGCGATGCACATGAGCTGTTTACCGTGATCGAAGCCGCCCAGGCCGGCCTGCTCGCGGACAAGCGCGCCGAGCTCGATCAGCGCCTCGGCGAGCGCCGCGAGGTGCTGCCCTGACGGCGTCGGGTCGTCTTCCTTGCCGCCTTCCTTGCGGGCAATCCGCGCCTATATCGCTGGTATGCCCGGTGCAAGCCTGAAACCGATCGGCAGGCCCGCCCTCAGGCATATGTGGTTGCGCTGGGGAGACTAGCGCCCCGACCCAAGTCCGGCTAAGCCTCCCGGCCATAACCGATAGAGATTGGGAAATGCCCGATAGCGTTCAGGAAGTCTTGCAGGCCTTTGCCCGGGGTGAGCTCGTGGTCGTTACCGACGACGAGGACCGCGAGGGCGAGGGCGATCTGATCGTCGCCGCCTCGCTCTGCACCGCCGAGAAGATGGCCTTCATCATCCGCCATACCTCCGGCATCGTCTGCGCGCCGGTGACGACCGAGGACGCGCGCCGGCTGCGGCTCGATCCGATGGTCGCCCACAACGATTCCGCGCACACCACCGCGTTCACGGTCTCGATCGACTATAAGCCCGACGGCGGCACCGGCATCTCCGCCGATGAGCGCGCCTCGTGCTGCCGCGCGCTCGCCAATCCCAATGTCGGCGCCAACGACTTCGCCCGGCCCGGCCACATCTTCCCGCTGATCGCCAAGGACGGCGGCGTGCTGCTGCGCTCCGGCCACACCGAGGCCGCCGTCGACCTCTGCAAGCTTTCCGGCCTGCCGCCGGTCGGCGTCATCAGCGAGCTCATGAACGACGACGGCAGCGTGATGAAGGGGGAGCAGGTCGCGCAGTTTGCGGTCAGGCACAAGCTCAAGCACGTCACCATCGCGGACATGATCGCCTACCGCCAGGCGCGCGAGAAGCTGATCGAGCGGGTCTCGACCTTCGTCACCGACAGCCCGATCGGCCCCCTGCAGGGCTACGCCTACCGCTCGCCGTTCGATTCCATCGCCCACGTCGCCTTCGTCTACAACGGCGTCGGCGACGGCAAGAACGTGCTGACGCGCTTCCACAAGCCGAACATCGTCAAGGACACCTTCACCGGCCACAAGCGCATGGCCGCCGTGCTCGAGCATTTCAAGACGGCCGGCCGTGGCGTGCTGGTCTACTTGCGCGACGGCGCGGCCGGCGTGCCCGTTTCGCCGCTGCCGGACGAGACGTCGACGGAGGCCGACCGCAACCGCCAGTGGCGCGAGGTCGGTGTCGGCGCGCAGATCTTGCGCGACCTCGGCGTCACCTCGATCCGGCATCTCACCTCGTCGGTGCACGACTACAAGGGTCTGTCGGGCTTCGGTATCGAGATCGTCGCCAACGAGCAGCTCGAAATCTGACCGCATCGTTTCCGGTTTGCGCCGTTGCGCGACCCGGAATGACCGAATCTACGATGCAATTGCACTTGTTGCTCCGGCGCTTTAATTTGTCGGGCAATATTTAGACGGAACCAGACGCGAAAGGACGTTTCATGAGCGTGCGCCCTCAGGCCAAGGACAAGCCGGCTGCGGCTTCTTTCCAGTGGGACGATCCGTTCCTGCTCGACGAGCAGCTCACCGAAGACGAGCGCATGGTGCGCGACACCGCCCGTGCCTATGCCCAGGACAAGCTGTTGCCGCGCGTCTCCAAGGCCTATCTCGAGGAGAAGACCGACCGCGAGATCTTCAACGAGATGGGCGAGCTCGGCCTGATCGGCATCACGCTGCCCGAGGAATATGGCTGCGCCAATGCGAGCTACGTCGCCTATGGCCTCGTCGCGCGCGAGATCGAGCGGGTCGATTCCGGCTATCGCTCGATGAACTCGGTGCAGTCCTCGCTGGTGATGTACCCGATCTACGCCTATGGCGACGAGAACCAGCGCAAGAAGTACCTGCCCAAGCTCGCCAGCGGCGAGTGGGTCGGCTGCTTCGGCCTGACCGAGCCCGATGCCGGCTCCGATCCGGCCGGCATGAAGACCCGCGCCGAGAAGGTGTCGGACGGCTATCGCCTCACCGGCAGCAAGATGTGGATCTCGAACGCGCCGATCGCCGACGTCTTCGTGGTCTGGGCCAAGTCGGCCGCGCACGACAACCAGATCCGCGGCTTCGTGCTGGAGAAGGGCATGAAGGGCCTGTCCGCGCCGAAGATCGGCGGCAAGCTCTCGCTTCGCGCCTCCATCACCGGCGAGGTCGTGATGGACGGCGTCGTGGTCCCCGAGGACGCCTTGCTGCCCAACGTCTCCGGGCTCAAGGGCCCGTTCGGCTGCCTCAACCGCGCCCGCTACGGCATCTCCTGGGGTGCGCTGGGCGCCGCCGAGGACTGCATGCATCGCGCCCGTCAGTACACGCTCGACCGCAAGCAGTTCGGCAAGCCGCTCGCCGCGACCCAGCTGGTGCAGAAGAAGCTCGCGGACATGGAGACCGAGATCGCGCTCGGCCTTCAGGGCTCGCTTCGCGTCGGCCGCCTGATGGACGAGGGCAAGTTCGCGCCCGAGATGATCTCGATCATGAAGCGCAATAATTGCGGCAAGGCCCTCGACATCGCCCGCACCGCCCGCGACATGCACGGCGGCAACGGCATCTCGATCGAATATCACGTGATGCGCCACGTCCATAACCTCGAGACGGTCAACACCTACGAGGGCACCCACGACGTCCACGCCCTGATCCTGGGCCGCGCGATCACGGGCATTCAGGCGTTTTTCTAGTCATTGTGTTTTCCGCCGCGGCTAGTTGCTCCACTGTCATCGCCCGCCTTGTGCGCAGTTGCGCACTGGGGCGGGCGATCCAGTATCCCAGAGACTTCGCTTTTGTCACTGGCGCCGCGGCGTACTGGATACCCCGCCTTCGCGGGGTATGATGGCAGAGAGTGTGGCGACAGGAAGTCCCATGTCCGACAATGACGACGTCCCGTTCAACCGCAACTTTCCGCTGAAGCCCGGCATCGTCGAGGAGGTCCGCCCCGGCGTGCGGCGCGTGCTCTGCAACAATCCGAGCCCGTTCACCTTCACGGGGACGGTCAGCTACATCGTCGGCAAGGGCAATGTCGCGATCATCGATCCCGGTCCAGACGATGCGGCGCATGCGGCGGCGCTGCTCGATGCCGTGCGCGGCGAGACGGTGAGCCATATCTTCGTCACCCACACCCATCGCGATCACTCGCCGAACACCGCGCGCATCAAGCAGGCCACAGCTGCGCCGGTCTATGCCGAAGGTCCGCATCGCGCCTCACGGCCGCGGTTCGAGAGCGAGAAGCACAATCCGGAATCCGGCGCCGACCGCGATTTTGCCCCGGACGTCAGCCTCGCACACGGCGACGTCGTGGAAGGTGACGGCTGGCGGCTCGAGGCCGTCGCGACGCCCGGCCACACGGCCAATCATCTGGCATTCGCCTGGCCCGAGCGAAAATTCAATTTCGTGGGTGACCACGTCATGGGCTGGTCGACCTCGATCGTGGCGCCGCCGGACGGCTCGATGATCGACTACATGGACTCGCTCGACCGGCTCGCGGCCCGCGAGGAGGATCTCTATTTCTCGGGCCACGGCCCCGAGATTCCCGACGGCCAGCGCTTCGTGCGCTTCCTAATCCGTCACCGCAAGGCGCGCGAGGCCTCGATCCTGCACCGCCTCGCCAAGGGCGAGACCGACATCCCGACCATGGTCCGCGCGATCTATATCGGTATCGATCCGCGCCTGACGACGGCGGCGGGCTATTCCGTTCTGGCGCACCTCGAAGACCTGGTCGCGCGCGGCGTGGTGGCGACGGATGGCGATCCCGTGATCGGCGGGACCTATCGGATGGCCTGAGGGCGAATAGCGAATGGGGAGTAGCGGTTGGGCGGCTCCATCCGCTATTCGCTACTCCCCATTCGCCAATTTCACTTCTTCACCGTCTTCGCCGGCGCCTTGGGCGGTGCGACCGGGGTCTTCTTCACCGGCTTGAGCGCGTCGGCATCGGCGGCGGTGTTGAGGTCGTCGATGAATTTCTTGACGCGCGCGGCGTTGCTGCCGAGGTCGCTGTCGAAATTGCGCGACGCAGAGCGGATGTCGACGCGGGAATCATCGCCATCCGGCACGACCCTGATCGAAACGTCCTCGCGGAAACCCATGATCGGCGTGCGCGCGACCGCCTCGATGCGGCCGATGCGGCGTGGCGGCTGCGGTGCGCGCTCGTCGATCACGATCCATTTGCGCTTGTGGACGAGCTGGAGCGCGATCGCATAGGCGCGGTCGACCGAGATCTCGAGCTCGACGGGCTCGATGTCGGGATAGAAATGGCGCTGCTGCTCCGCCGAATAGAGACCGGCATAGACCGCGGTGTTGGTGCCCTCGCCGGTGCGCAGGCGCGCCAGCGCGTCGAAGCGCGGCGGATCGATCGGGTCGGTGGTGATGTCGTAGATCGACGGCAGCTTGCGATATTGAAAGGCCAGATAGGCGGGGTAGGCCAGGATCGCCCCGTCGATCAGGAAGGCGAGCAGGATGCGGGCCATGCCGCGCGAGCCGTTCTGCCAGATCGCGGCAAAGCCGGCGAGCCCGAACAGGATCGAGAGGCCGGCGATCGCGATGCCGCCGATGAACGTCGCAAGCGCCGGCTTCGGCTCCAGGAAATCGAAGCGGACGACGATGATCGACACCACCACCGCCACCACCGCGAACACGGCCAGATTGCGCGCCCAGCTCGCGAGGCTGGACACGGGCTCCGACTGGTAGGGAGCGGAAAACCTGCGGGCCATCGGGTGAAGCTCTGCCGGATGTTGGGCGCGATGCCGGCCGATCTGGCGCGACGATAGGACCGTTGAGACCACGGCGCGGGGGCAAATTCAAGGGTCGATCACCCTCCCCTGGAGGGGGAGGGTCGATCGCGCGCAGCGCGAGCGGGGTGGGGTGATCTCTCCGCACGGGCACCGCTATTGGGGAGAGACTGTCACCCCACCCCGGCTCACATCGCTGACGCGCTGCGAGCCGACCCTCCCCCTCCAGGGGAGGGTGGCACCAACGATTACGCCGCAGCGTTCGGGAAGCGGTAATCCTTGAACTGGTCGCGCAGCGCCGTCTTCAGGATCTTGCCGGTGGCGGTGTGTGGAATGCCGTCGACGAAAGCGACGTCGTCGGGCATCCACCATTTGGCGATCTTGCCGTCCATGAACTTGAGGATGTCCTCGCGCGTGGCCTGCTGGCCCTGCTTGAGCTGCACGATCAGGAGCGGCCGCTCGTCCCACTTCGGGTGGAACACGCCGATCACGGCGGCTTCCGCCACGGCGGGGTGGCCGACCGCGAGGTTTTCGAGGTCGATCGAGGAGATCCACTCGCCGCCGGACTTGATCACGTCCTTGGAGCGGTCGGTGATCCGCATATAGCCGTCCTCGTCGATGGTCGAGACGTCGCCGGTGTCGAAGAAGCCGTCCTCATCGAGGATGTTGCTGTCGACGCGGTAATAGGCCTTGGCGACGGCAGGCCCGGAGACCTTGAGGCGGCCGAACGTCTTGCCGTCCCAGGGCAGCTCCTTGCCGGCATCGTCGGTGATCTTCATCTGCACGGCGAAGGGCGCATAGCCCTGCATCTGCAGCACGTCGAGCCTGGCATCGCCGGTGGCATTCTGGAACGGCGGCTTCAGCGCCGCGACGCTGCCGATCGGGCTCATCTCGGTCATGCCCCAGGCATGGCGGACGTTCGAGCCCATGTCGAGGAAGGCCTTGATCATCGAACGCGGCATCGCCGAGCCGCCGCAGATCACCATCTTCAGATCCGGCAGCTTGAGATTGTTGGCGGTCATGTGCTGGAGCAGCATCAGCCACACCGTCGGCACGCCGGCGGTGTGCGTCACCTTCTCGGTCGAGAGCAGCTCATAGACCGAGGCGCCGTCGAGCTTGGCGCCCGGCATCACCAGCTTGGTGCCTTGCGAGGGGGCGGAGAAGGCGATGCCCCAGCTGTTGGCATGGAACAGCGGAACGACCGGCAGCATTGTCTCGGACGCACTGGTGCCGAGCGCGTCGACGTTGTTGGCCATCAGCGCGTGCAACACGTTGGAGCGATGCGAATACAGCACACCCTTGGGATCGCCGGTCGTGCCGGAGGTGTAGCACATCGCCGCCGCCGTGTTCTCGTCAAAGTCCTTCCATTTGAATTTGCCGTCGGCCTGCGCAATCCAGTCCTCGTAGGCCACCGCGTTCTTCAGCGTGGTCTCCGGCATGTGCGCCTTGTCGGTGAGCACGATGTAGCGCTCCACGCTTGGCAGCTTGTCCGCGATCTTCTCCAGGATCGGAACGAAGGTGAGATCGGTCATCACGATGCGATCCTGCGCATGATTGATGATCCAGGCGATCTGTTCGGGGAAAAGGCGGGGATTGACGGTATGGCAGATGGCGCCGATCCCCATGATGCCGTACCAGACCTCGAGATGGCGCCAGGTGTTCCAGGCGATCGTTGCGACACGGTCGCCGAGCTTGATGTCGTCGCGCTCCAGCATCTGCGAGACCTTGAGCGCGCGCTGGTGGATCTCGGCGTAGGTGGTGCGATGGATCGGACCCTCGACCGAGCGTGTGACCACCTCCTGCTTGCCATGAATCCTGGCGGCGTGTTCGATGATTCGGTGGCAGAGCAGGGGCCAATCTTGCATCAAACCAAGCATTCCGACGTTCCTCCGAGAAGTCGCTGGGCGCATTGTCGCTCTCAGCGTTGGGCCAAAGAATTGACATGAGTTTTAGCCTGCCGGACTTTCGCCGCAAATGGTCTTGTCGCGGCTATATGTCCGCTGGCGCGGCAATGGTTACCGCTGCGGCGGGGCTATTGCTGCTCGCCGAAAGGGCAGAGGCGCGGAAATATCCTGCGCCGCTCGATATCTTCAACCTTGGAGCACCAAAGCCCCGCGTAACCGTTCGCCCCGCCAGGATTCCGCTGCCGAAGCCGCGTCCCGAGGACGCCCCCAAAGCGCCGGATGAGGGGGCGCCGCAGGCAGACGGCAAGCCGTCCCCCGACAAGCCAGGCGCGGACAAGCCCGCCGAGGCCGCGCCGCCGCCCGAGAAGCAGGCCTCGGCCTGCCGGCTGGCGCTGACCGAGGAGATCGCGATCGCGCCGTCCATTCCGGATATCCGCGGCCCCGGCGCCTGCGGCGGCGAGGATCTGGTGCGGCTGGAGGCCATCGTGCTGCCGGACAAGCGCAAGGTGACGGTCAAGCCGGCGGCGATCCTCCGCTGCACCATGGCGTCCGCGCTCGCGGATTGGCTGCGGAAGGACATCGTGCCCCTGGCCGCCAGCCTCGGCTCGCCCATCAGCGACCTCGATAATTTCGATTCCTTCGAGTGCCGCGGCCGCAACCGCGTCGCTGGGGCGATGCTGTCCGAGCACGGCAAAGCCAATGCCATCGACATCCGCGCCATCAAGCTCGCCAATGGGCAGTCGATCGGCCTCACCGACCGCGCCACGGCGCGCGATGTGCGCGAGCGCGTGCTGCATTCGGTCTGCGCGCGCTTTTCCACCGTGCTCGGTCCGGGCTCGGACTGGTACCACGAGGACCACATCCATCTCGATCTCGCCCAGCGGCGCAACGACTACCGGATCTGCCAGTGGAACGTCTGGGATCCGCTGCCTCAGGTCGCTCCGCTGCTGCCGGCGGAACGTCCGGAGGAAGCACCGCCGCGCGAGGTCGCGGCCAAACCCGAGGCAAAGGAGGGCGCCCACGACGGAGGGGCGGAGACACCTCCTGCGCCGGCAGACAAGCCGGCGGCGGGTGGCAACAAAGGCCGGTCGCACCAATCGGCAACAAAAAAGCGCCGGTGAAACCGGCGCTTTTGAAAAGCCTCAGGCAAGGCCTGCTCAGTAGGATGAACTGGAACCGCCGCCCTGGAGCGCGAGGCGCGAATTGTAGGGCGAATCGCCGTGCTTCGGCTCGAGCACCACGACGAGGGTGCCGACCTTGACGCGCTCATAGAGATCGATCGCGTCCTCGTTGGTCAGGCGGATACAGCCGGACGAGATCGAGGCGCCGATATATTCCGGCTGGTTGGTGCCGTGGATGCGGAACAGCGTGTCCTTGCCTCCGGAATACAGGTACAGCGCACGGGAGCCCATCGGATTGTCCGGACCCGGCGCGACATAGGTCGGCACACCCAGGCGCGAAATTTCGCTGGGGGTGGGGTGCCAGGCCGGCCACTCGGTCTTGCTGCCCACCTTGGCGATGCCCGACCAGGCCATCGCCTCTTCACCGACGGTGATGCCGTAGCGGATCGCCTTGCCGCCATCCAGCACGTAATAGAGGTAATGGTTGTCGGAATCGACCACGATCGAGCCGGGCGTTTCCTTGCGGTGGTACTGGACGATGGCGCGGCGGAACGGCTCGGCGACCGGGGTGTTTTCGTACCGGACCTTGGCGAGGAGTTCCTTGTCCTTCGGCTTGAAGGCTTTGGTGTCGGCCGCCTCATAATGAGTGGCCTGCATGCAGCCCGACAGCATCAGGCCAGCGGCCAAAATCCCAAACATAACTTTCAGCGACGACATGGTTTGGTTCCAATCAAAACAATACCGTGCGGAAGGGGCCTGAGCTTAGCGCCCAAGTTCCTCGACTCCGTTAATCCCATTATCGTTGAAATCTGCCACAATTCCAGCGCTGAAGCCGTTTTCCCGCGCTGCAAGACCCCAGCTGTGGCTTTTCTGCCGCAAATTTGGGGTTGCTGCGAAAGTTTTTTGGCCAGACGCGCCAAACTGTTCCTTCCGCGCCACAGTTGAGCCCCGGCGGTGCCGCAAATGCAAACGCTCCGTTAATGTTGTTGTCATCGTGAACCTGCCAGAATCGCGCTAAGGGCTGTCGTTCTGTCGCAGGATCTCTGGAGCTTTTGATGTTTTGGGCGTTCGTTCCCTCCGAGGCCTCCCTCAAGAAGGCGGTTATCGAAGATCTCACGGCGTTGCCGGACAACGCGGTCTGGATCGACCTCGTCAACCCCACGGCCGCCGAGGACAAGGCCGTGGAGCGGCTGGCGGGCATCGCCATTCCGACCCGGGAAGACATGCAGGAGATCGAGATCTCCAGCCGGCTCTATATGGAGAACGGCGCGCGCTACATGACCGCGACGCTGATGTGCCACTCCGATACCGACATGCCCCGGACCACGGCGGTGACCTTCATCCTCGGCGACCATCGCCTGGTGACGGTGCGCTACGACCTGCCCAAGCCCTTCGCCCTGGTCGAAGCCAAGCTCGCCCGCTCCTGTACGCCGTCGATCACCGGCGAGATGGTGCTGATGGAGCTCCTGGACGCCGTGATCGACCGCTGCGCCGATATTCTGGAGCGCTGCGGTGCCGAGATCGACCAGGTCTCCCACGACATCTTCGAGCCGGAGAGCGAGCGCCACGGCCATGCCAAGCAATATTCCCAGATCCTGATCTCGATCGGCCGCAAGGGCGATTTGACCTCGAAGGTTCGCGAGAGCCTGGTGTCGATCGGCCGCGTCGTGACGTTCCTGTCGGCGGTGGTCGAGGGCGTGAAATGGTCGAAGGACATGCGCGAGCAGCTCAAGACCATGCAGCGCGACGTGGCCTCGCTGACCGACCACGCCTCCTATCTCTCCAGCAAGATCACTTTCGTGCTCGATGCCATGCTCGGCGTCGTCAATCTCGAGCAGAACAACATCATCAAGCTGTTTTCGGTCATGGCTGTTGTCCTGATGCCGCCGACGCTGATCGCATCGGTCTACGGCATGAACTTCAAGGTGATGCCGGAACTCGAATGGGTGCACGGCTACCCGATGGCGCTGGTGATGATGCTGATCGCTGCCATCGTTCCGTACTGGATCTTCAAGTTCAAGAAGTGGCTGTAGGAATCACGCTCCAGCAAAGATACCTACCGAGACCTTACGCTGCTCGCATAGACACGGTGGATCGTGTCGCAGAATAGATCGGCATTGCGGCGACGCGGTGATGTGTGTGTCATGCCGCAATTCCTCCGGTAAAATTTGAGCGGTGGGCTGAACGTTTGCGCGAAACTTGTCTGCGATAAGCATGGCGTAGCCGCGAGGAACAGCCATGGTTGAAAAACACATAACGACGCCCCGCAACGTCATCGAGCTGGCGCACTATCGTCAGGCGGTGACGAGCGGCAAGGCGCCGTCGATGTCGGCACGCCTGTGCCGGCACTGTGGTGCTCCGCTGCTCGATGGTGAGAACGACGACGACTGCTCGACTGCATTCAGCACGGCCGCTCCGCGTCCGCGCGAGAGGTCACGTCGGATTCGACTCGATTGAGGAACGGAAGGTAAGGGCGATCCAGGTCTTGCGGCGGCGTTGTCTGGATCGCCTTGCTTCCCTAAGCGCTGAATTTCGTCATTGCGAGGAGCCACCCGGTCCCGCCTCCGGCGGGCCGGATGACAGGCTCCGCGACGAAGCAATCCAGACTGTCTCCGCGGAGGCAGTCTGGATTGCTTCGCTGCGCTCGCAATAACAAAGGATGGCGGATTGCCTACACGTGCTGGCCGCCGTTGATGTGGATCTCGGCGCCGTTGACGTAAGAAGAGGTGTCCGTGCACAGCACGTAGATGATCTTGGCCACTTCGTCGGGCGTGCCGAGGCGGTGCATCGGGATCTGCTGCTCGACGATCTTCTCGGTGCCCGGCGACAGGATCGAGGTGTCGATCTCGCCTGGGGCGATCGCGTTGACGCGCACGCCGATGCGGCCGAAGTCGGAGGCCATCTCGCGCGTCAGCGCGGCGAGCGCCGCCTTCGAGGTGGCATAGGCGGCGCCGGCGAAGGGGTGCACGCGCGAACCCGCGATCGAGGTGACGTTCACGACCGAGCCCTTGGCCGCCTTCAATTCCTCGATCAGCCCGCGCGCCATCATGATCGGCGCGAAGAAGTTGACATGGAAGACGTGCGTCCAGGTGTCGAGGTCGGTGTCGACCGAGCCCAGGCGGGAGCCGCCGGGGCCCTTCGGCGAGATCGCGGCATTGTTGACCAGCGCATGCAGCGTGCCGCCTTCGAGCCGGCTGCGGATCTCGGAGATCGCGCGCGCGGTGTCCTCGGGATTGCCGAGGTCGACCTGGATGTGGTCCTCCGGCCCCGCGTCCCAGGGGCAGTCCTCCGGGAAAGGATGCCGCGAGCAGGTGATGACGCGCCAGCCCGCCGAGGAGAAACGGATCACGGTGGCGTGGCCGATGCCGCGGCTGGCTCCGGTCAGGAGCAGCGTACGGCGCGGCGCATTGGACGAATGCGGCATGGACATCTTTCAGGTCGGCCCAAAGCTTACGGGTACATCCGCGTCTTGGACCACGGTTGGCCGGCGGCGTCACGGCGAAATTCGATGCGGTCGTGCAGGCGGAACGGGCGGTCGTGCCAGAACTCGATCCGGAGCGGAGTGATGCGCCAGCCGCTCCAGCCCGGCGGCCGCGGCACTTCGCCGATGACGTATTTGGCCGCGACCTTGGCGATGGCCTGCTCGAACGCGAAGCGGCTCTCCAGCTCTTGCGATTGCTTGCTCGCCCAGGCGCCGATCTGGGCCTGCTTCGGTCGCGTCGCGAAATAGGCGTCGGCCTCCGCGTCGGTCACCGGCGTCACGTTGCCGCGGATGCGGACCTGACGGCGCAGCGACTTCCAGTGAAAAAGTAACGCTGCCTTAGGATTTGCGGCGAGCTCGCGGCCCTTTTGGCTCGCGATGTGGCTGTAGAACACGAAACCCTCGGTATCGAAGCCCTTCATCAGCACCATGCGCACGTCAGGCAAGCCGTCGGAATCGACGGTTGCGAGCGCCATGGCGTTCGGATCGTTCGGCTCGCTCTTGATCGCCTCGTTCAGCCAGGCCTCGAACAACGCAAATGGCTCGTCGGCGGCGGTGAAATCACCGGATGTTAAGGGTGTCTGGTGTTTCATCGAGGTCGTGTCGGTCATGTCCGGAGTCCGAGTTGCGTCCCGCGGCCCAAAACGCGTTGTTGTCCGCTACCGCCCTATATAGGGCATGGGGACGCGTTGGCCTATCGGCGATCCGGCCGTCCGGCTTCGTCATGACGATGATTCTGATCGGGCTCGGCGCCGGCGGCTGCAGCTTTTCCCGCAACGACAGCACCGCCTATGCCAAGGGCGACGACAGCGACCTCACCGGCTCGATCGCGCGGCCGGCAAAGGACGCTCCCCCGACCGAGACCGATCTCGCCTTCACCCGCAACGCCGCCTCCGACGTGCTCAGCAAGGGCGACAAGGATTCCAGCCAGCATTGGGAGAATCCGGAGACCGGGGCGCGCGGCTCGGTAACGCCCATCGCCCAGTCCTACGCCGCCGAGGACGGGCGCAAATGCCGCGACTTCCTGGCGAGCTACGTCAACGGCAACACCGAAAGCTGGCTCCAGGGCGCCGGCTGCCAAAGCAGCCGTGGCCGTTGGGAGATTCATACGCTAAAGCCGTGGCGGAGCTGAGCACGATCCGGAAAAAGCGGGAACCGGTTTTCCGATAAGGCCATGCTCCAAACATTGAGCTTCAGCTCGCGTTCCTAGTTGCAAAAATGCCACTCTCTTCCCACATGACCGGCAGGTGGGGCGGGGAGCCCTTTGAACAATTCGATTTCTTGAAGGAGACGTGACGAATGCGCGACCCCTATGAGGTCTTGGGGGTGCCGCGGAGCGCCAGCGCTGCCGCGATCAAGAGCGCCTATCGCAAGCTGGCCAAGAAGCATCATCCGGACAGCAACAAGGGTGATCCGAAGGCGGCCGAACGCTTCGCCGAGATCAACTCGGCCAACGAGATCCTCGGCGACGAGGACAAGCGCAAGCAGTTTGACCGCGGCGAGATCGACGCCGATGGCAAGCCGCGCTTCCAGGGTTTTCCGGGCGGCGGCCCTCGCGGCCGCGCCGGCCCTGGCGGGTTCGAAAGCTATACGTTCCGAAGCGGCGGTGCGGGCGGCCCGGGCGGCGGCGCGTTCGAGGACATCCTCAACAGCATGTTCGGCGGCGGAATGCGCGGCGCGCGGCCCGGAGCCGGCGGCGGTGCCCAGTTCGAGTTCGACACCGGCGGTGTCGGGCTCGATCTCGACGTCAACGTCGCCATGAGCGTCTCGCTGGAAGAGGCGGTCAAGGGCGGCGAGAAGCGGGTCCGGCTGCCGACGGGCAAGGAGCTCAACGTCAAGATTCCGGCCGGAGTCACCGAGGGCCAGCAGATCCGGCTCCGCGGGCAGGGCGAAAGCGCGCAGGGCCATCCGCCCGGCGATCTCCTGATCACCATTAACATCGCGCCGCACCCGTTCTTCAAGGTCGAGGGCGCCGACCTCAGGATCGACCTGCCTGTCACGCTTTACGAGGCGGTGCTCGGCGGCAAGGTCCGCGTGCCCACCCTCGGCAATGCCGTGGAGCTCTCGGTCCCCAAAAACACCTCCAGCGGCCGGACCTTCCGCCTCAAGGGCAAGGGCCTGCCGAAATCTGGCGGGACTGGGGATCTCTTCGTCACCATCAGGATTATGCTACCGGACGGGAACGACGCCGAGCTTGAAGCATTGATGGAGAAGTGGCGGGACCAACACCCCTACAATCCACGTAGCGGGATTGGCTAAGCATGATCCGGACCCGGAGGGCCGCGTTAGCGCAAAGTGCGTCGCGGTTTTCCGCAAAGATCATGCGCAAACAAAGAGCAAAAGCGCGAGTCATCGCGCTTTAGGGCGCGATCGAACTGAAGGGGTTCTCCTAAAGGACCACGGCGTCATCCGGAGATGATGCTCATCATATGCCTGAGGCGTGGGTCGCGCTTCATGGTTTCGACGTGTCGGCTGTCCGGCGGGGCAGCCGATGAAAAGGTGCGGCCTCGAGAGGGGGACCAGCGCGGTACCAAAAACCCCAATCGAGGCCGCCCGCGTCGATCGGCGGATCGAACGCCACTCATAATCGCGTGAACACCCGGTGCGATAATGAGACGCGTCGATGTCCTGATTCCAAATTTTCGATGACGGAATCTAGGCACCGCGCCTGTGCAGTTGTCTAGGTGCCGTTTTTCTCTGCTTGGTCGTAGACGGCCTGCGCCACCCTAGTCAGTCGCTCGCGATCACTGCTGCCGCTGACGACGTAGCCGACGCCGCGCTCGGACCAGAACAACGCGCCGTCCTTGTCCGTCTTGGCGTAGCGCATTTGCGTTGCACCATTCTCGGTCTTGGCAGAGTAGATCGTGTACCGCTCGCCCGAGGCGCCCTCGTACATCAGGAACGACGCCGGACCGTTCGGGCCCGGCAGCAGTCGGCCGCCGACCAGCTTCAGCCCGCTCGCCTCCAGGTTCGGCGCGAACACGGTCCAGCCGCAGCGCCGGGTCAGCCAGGCCTGCAAGTGATCGCGCTCGTTGCCGCCGACCTCCACGGGATGGCGGACCTCCACGACATAGAGGCGGTGCGCACCGAGCGCGTCCGCCGTAAAGCTCTGGAAGGTCGAGGGTGCGTTGGCGGCGCCATGCGCCACCCAGCCGACGGTGCCGCCGGCGACGAAGGCAACCAGCACGGCCGCGGCGGCGCCATAGAGCCATTGCCGCGGGCGACGCTCCAGCCGCTCGAGCTCGAGCCGCGCGGGCACCGGCTCATGGACCACCGAATCGTAACGGGCGTGCAGCATCTCGGCCATGGTCCGCCAGGACTGCACCCGCTCGGCGTCGTCGGGGTGGGCGGCAAGAAAGGCCTCGACGTCGGCGCGTCGCTCAGCCGGCAGCTCGCCGTCGACATAGGCGTGCAGTTCGTCCTCGGTCACTGGGATGTTGCGGTCGTTCATATCGGTCTCTGCGGCCCAAAATATCTTCTGCAAGTCAGTTTCGCGCAGCTCATCATTTCACCCGCCTGAGCGCCGTCCGTTCACCCTCGAGCGAGGCTTTGACGTGGGCCCTAGCGCGTGCCAGGCGCGACATCACGGTGCCGATCGGCACGCCCTGGATGTCGGCAACCTCGCGGTAGCTCATGCCTTCCAGCATCACCAGGAGCAGCACCGAACGCTGCTCCTCGACGAGAGTAGCCAGCGCCTTCTCGATGTCGCGTCCCTCGGCCTCGGTCCCGCTGGCATCCGGGTTGTTGTCCGTCAGCGGCATGAATTGCGGCCGCCTTGCCAGGGAACGCCGCCGATTCTTGTTGAGGTTGGTCAGGATCGTATAGAGCCAGCTCCTGACATCGCCTCCGAGAAACAGCCGCTCCGAACGCAGCGCGCGTACCAACGTATCCTGGACCAGATCGTCGGCCGCATCCGCATCGCGCGTGAGCGCGCGGGCATAGCGGCGCAACGCCGGGATCATGGCTTCCACACTCTGGCGAAACGCATTCATTGCAGTCTTGACGTCCCTGGCGTTCGGCGCGCGCCTATAGCGATCATAACACCCGAGCGGAACGGCTATTCCGGTCCTCGAAACAGCGTTAACGCCGCGGATTTGGGCTGTACCGCGGGGGAGGGCTGGTGTACCTCCAGACCTCAACGAGAGTTCGACGGGACGTGCAAAAATGGCGCAGAATTCGGGTCTGATGCAAGGAAAGCGCGGGGTCATCCTCGGCGTCGCCAACAACCGCTCGATCGCCTGGGGCATCGCCAAGGCATGCCACGCCGCGGGTGCCGAGCTCGCCTTCACCTATCAGGGCGATGCGCTGAAGAAGCGCGTCGAGCCGCTCGCCGCCGAGATCGGCGGCCTCGTGCTCGGCCATTGCGACGTCACGGATGCCGCGACCATCGATGCCGCCTTCGCGGTGCTGAAGGAGAAGTGGGGCAAGATCGACTTCCTGGTGCATGCGATCGCCTATGGCGAGCAGCTCGACGGCCGCTACGTCGACACCACGCAGGAGAATTTTTCGAAATCGATGCTGATCTCCTGCTATTCGTTCACGGCGGTGGCGCAGCGCGCCGAGAAGCTGATGACGGATGGCGGTTCGCTGATCACGCTCTCCTATTACGGCGCCGAGAAGTGGATGCCGCATTACAACGTGATGGGCGTGGCCAAGGCGGCGCTGGAAGCCAGCGTGCGCTATCTCGCCGCCGATCTCGGCGAGAAGAACATCCGCGTCAACGCGATCTCGGCAGGCCCCATCAAGACGCTGGCGGCGTCCGGCATCGGCGACTTCCGCTATATCCTGAAGTGGAACGAGACCAATGCGCCGATGCGGCGCAACGTCTCCACCGAAGACGTCGGCGGCAGCGCACTGTATTTCCTCTCCGACCTCTCGCGCGGCGTTACCGGCGAGGTGCACCACGTCGATTCCGGCTATCACGTGCTCGGCATGAAGCGGCCGGATGCGCCTGATATCTCGCTTGGCGGGAAGGACTAACCACTAGCTCAAATGCCCGGGCTTACGATCTACTATCTTCGCCACGGCGAGACCGAGTGGAATGCGCTCGGCAGGCTTCAGGGCACCAGGGACGTTCCGCTGAACGCACGAGGCCGCAGCCAGGCCGTGCACGCCGGCGCCGTTCTGGCCGAACTGTTCAAGCGCGACGGACGCGACAAGGCCGCGCTGCCCTACGTGTCGAGCCCGCTCGGCCGTGCGCGCCAGACCATGGAGCTCGCGCGCGGCAAGCTCGAATTGCCGCCTGCCGATTACGCGCTCGACGATCGTCTGCGCGAGATCGGCTACGGCACCTGGGAGGGGCTGACGCTGGCTGAGAGCGAGGCGAAGGATCCGGACATTTACGCAAGGCGCCTTGCCGACAAATGGACCGTGGGGCCTGCGGGCGGGGAGACCTACGCCGACGTGCAGGTCCGCGTGCGCGCCTGGTACGACCAGCTCCGGACCGACACCGTCGCGGTGGCCCATGGCGGGACCTGCCGGGCTCTGATGGTGTCCCTGGGGCTCGAGACACCCGCCAGCGCCGCCGAGCTCTATATAGAGCAGGGCGCCGTCTACGTGTTCCGCGACGGGCGGCTGGAGAAGTTCACTTAGGGCAGCCCCATCCCCATCGTCGTGCCCGGGCTTGTCCCGGGCATCCACGCACTTTACCTCCCGACCTAAGAACGTGGATGGCCGGGCCTTCGCCTCGCCGAAGCGGCTTCGGCCGCGCAGGCGGGACGGCCCCGGCCATGACGACGCTGGCGGCCATTTGACCCCTCATCGAGAGCGCGTTACCACACGCCGGGATCGAACCTGCGAGTAGCGATGTCCTTCAACACCTTCGGCCACATGTTCCGCGTCACCACCTTCGGCGAGAGCCATGGGGTGGCGATCGGCTGCGTGGTCGACGGCTGCCCGCCGATGATCCCGCTCACCGAGGCCGACATCCAGCGGGATCTCGACCGCCGGCGTCCCGGCCAGTCGCGCTTTACCACCCAGCGCCAGGAGCCGGACCAGGTCAAAATTCTCTCCGGCGTGATGGCGCATCCGGAGACCGGCGTGCAGGTGACGACGGGCACGCCGATCGGCCTTCTGATCGAGAACACCGACCAGCGCTCGAAGGACTATTCCGAGATCAAGGACAAGTTTCGTCCCGGACACGCCGACTTCACCTATGAGGCGAAGTATGGCCTGCGCGATTATCGCGGCGGCGGGCGCTCCTCGGCGCGTGAGACCGCGATGCGCGTTGCCGCCGGCGCCATCGCGCGGAAAGTGCTGCCCGACGTGAAGGTGCGGGGCGCCTTGGTGCAGATCGGTCCGCACAAGATCGATCGCGACAAGTGGGATTGGGACGAGATCGCCAGAAATCCGTTCTTCTGTCCCGACAAGGACAAGGCCGCGTTCTTCGAGACCTACCTCGACGGCATCCGCAAGAGCGGCTCCTCGATCGGCGCGGTGATCGAGGTCGTCGCCGAAGGCGTGCCGGCAGGTCTTGGTGCTCCGATCTACGCCAAGCTCGATTCCGATCTGGCGGGTGCGATGATGACCATCAACGCGGTGAAGGGCGTCGAGATTGGCGCCGGTTTTGGCGCGGCAGAACTGACCGGTGAGGAGAACGCCGACGAGATGCGCTCCGGCAATGACGGCACGCGCTTCCTGTCCAACCACGCCGGCGGCGTGCTGGGCGGCATCTCCACCGGACAGCCGGTGGTGGTGCGCTTCGCGGTGAAGCCGACCTCGTCGATCCTGCAGCCGCGTCTCACCGTCGATCGGCAAGGCACCGAGACCGAGATCTTCACCAAGGGCCGCCATGACCCCTGCGTCGGCATCCGTGCCGTCCCCGTCGGCGAGGCCATGATGGCCTGCGTGCTGGCCGATCACTTCCTGCGCGATCGCGGGCAGGTAGGACGTTGACGCCCTTCCACCTCTTTCCCGCTGGGGAGAGGTGAAGACACCTCGGTGACAATGTCGCGGTACTAGCCCACCGTGCAGCTTGACGACCCCGCAACTTCGTCCGCAAATGCAGCCATGAACAGCTCCGAGCTTCAGCGCGTCTGCAACTGGCTGATCGACGGCGTCTGGTCGGCTCAGGAGCCGGCCGAGATGATCGCCGATTTCTGCGAACGTCTGGTCGCCGCCGGCTTGCCGCTGTCGCGTTTCGGCATCTTCATCCGCACGCTGCATCCCGAAGTCTTCGGCCGCAACTTCATCTGGCGGCAGGGCCAGGATGTCGAAATCGGCAGCGTCGATTTCGAGGTCCTGGACACACCGCAATTCGCCCGCAGCCCGCTTCGCGTCGTGTTCGAGCAGGGCATCGAGGTCAGGGGCCGCGCAAGCGATCCCGACAGCAGGCGATTTCCGTTCCTCGAAGAGATGCATGCCGAAGGCGCGACCGACTATATCGCGGTGCCGTTGCGCTTTCTCGACGGCTCCGTCCACGCAACGAGCTGGATCACGCAGCATCCCGATGGCTTCAGCGACGACGACATCGCGGCCATCCGAGCCGTCATAGCCCCGCTCGCGCGCGTCAGCGAGATCATCAGCCTGCGCCGCACCGCCGAGATGCTGCTCGACACCTATGTCGGCAATCGCGCCGGCGCGCGCATCCTCGGCGGCCAGATCCGACGCGGTCACAACGACACCATGCAGGCGGCGATCTGGCTGTCGGACCTGCGCGGCTTCACCGCGCTGTCGGACCGGCTGCCGGCCGAGACGGTGGTCGAGATCCTCAACCAGTATTTCGACTGCCAGGTCGCCGCGATCCGCGGCCATGGCGGCGAGGTGTTGAAATTCATGGGCGACGGCCTGCTCGCCGTGTTTCCGATCGACGAATATGTCGGCGATGCCGCCCATGTCTGCGCGCGCGTATTGGAGGCCGCGCGCGAATCCCGCGCCAGCGTCGAGGCGCTCGCCGTTCCGGTCGGCGACGTCGTCGAGCGCTTCCGCTTCGGCGTCGCGCTGCATGTCGGCAACATCCTTTACGGCAATATCGGCGGCGGCAACCGCCTCGACTTCACCTGCATCGGCCCGGCGGTCAATCTCGCCGCAAGGCTGGAGAAGATCACGGGACGCCTGGGGCGGACCGTCGTGGCCTCGGAAGGTTTTGCCAATGTCTGCCGCCATGATTGGCACCAGCTCGGCGAGTTTCCGATCGCGGGATTTTCCAAGGCGCAGCGCGTATATGGGCTGGCGGAGGAGACGCCGGTGGTGATGGCCTAGAGGCGCCGACGACCGCCTTAGCCGCCACGAACATAGGACTGCCTCAGACCGAGCGTCAGCACCCTCAAGGTGATCCACAGCCGTAGCATGGCGAAGCTGAAGATGAAGACGAAGTAGATCAGGTTCTTCGTGAACTGCGTCGCCGACGAGGTCTGCCAGAAGTTCCAGATCGCGGTCCGCACCGCTTCCTGTCCATAGGCGAGGGCGACGTCGATGAGGCCGAGGATGATGACGGCGGCGCCGAGCCACAGCCCACGCCGTGCGAATTCGCCGATCGCGGCAAACAGGGCGACCTTGCCGTCATCGCGCTCGGCACGGATGATCATGTGCAGGACGATGGCCGCGATCCATGCGCTCCAGAATCGCCCGGCATGGGTGAACTGGTCGAACGCCATGCCGTCCAGGCCCGCCAAGAGATGGTACGAAGCCTCAATGCCGGCCGCTTTGGCACTCAGCGCCGCCGCGATCATCAAGAGCATGATCCGCCACAGGATCGAGAAGGAGAGCTTGAACTGCTCGCCCAGTGTCAGCGTACCCAGCGAGGATTGACCGCCCGCTGCCTCGATCGATTGTTGCGCCGTCGCAAAGAAGGCCAGCAGGACCGAAATGTTGGAAATGATGATTGCGGGCAGCGCCACGGCGCCGCCGCCGAACGCGATCACGCGCATCGCAGCCGCCAGGATCAACCAGGGCAGGGCATGCAGGAGCTTGAAAGGACCGAACGAGGTCTCCTGGCGGGCCGGCTTGAGTTCGAGCTGTTTGCGCAGTGCGACTGTCATCGCATTGTGGTGACACAGGAGACTAAACCTGCGGTAGCACGGATCGCTAAAATTGACCCGAAGCAGGCACTCGGCGCCTACTCCTCCGGCTCTGTGGTGAACAATAGCGGATAGCCCTTGGCGCGGCCGGCGTCGGTGGCGCGCGTTGCCTTGGTTTCGGCGACGTCCTTGGTGAATACGGCCACCACGCAGGCGCCAAGCTTGTGCGCGGTGATCATCACCTTGTAGGCCTGATCCTCGGTCATGCGGAATTCGGCCTTCAGCACCATGGTGACGAATTCACGCGGCGTGTAGTCGTCGTTGATCAGGATGACCTTGTGCAGCTTCGGCCGCTCGACCTTGGTCTTCGTCCTGGTTTTCGGCTTGGTGACGGTGTCGTTCATTCCGCCTCCTGGCACGGCGGGCTCGGGTTCCGGCCGGAAGCGATTAGCTCGCGGCCTTCGCACCATATTGCAGGACCTGCACCTTCTCCAAGGTGATCAGACCGCTCGACATCATGCCGTCCAGGATGGGCAGGAATGCGTTGATGTTGTCCTCGCTGTCGACGATCTCGATCAGCAGCGGCAGGTCTTCCGACAGCCGCAAGATCTTCGAGGTGTGCAGCCGGCTGGACTTGCCGAAGCCCATCGGACCGCGCAGCACGGTGGCGCCGGCCAGATGTCGCTCGCGCGCAGTCATCACGATCGCCTCATAGAGCGGCTTGCCGTCATAATGGTCGCTCTCCCCGATGAAGATCCGGAGCGAAACTGCCTGATCGGGGATTTGCATGGTCAGCTCCTTGCCAGGCGATTGTAGCGGCTCGCCATCATATGCCCTGCCCACACCGACACCAGCCAGCAGATCACGGACGCTGCGACATAGGCGAGCGCGGTGTACTTCATGCCGCCGTGGAGCAGGCGGAAGGTCTCCAGGCTGAAGGCCGAGAAGGTGGTGTAGCCGCCGCAAAACCCGGTCATGACGAATTGTCGGTGCTCGGGCCGCGCCAGCACGCGGCCGTCCGGGCCGGTCAGCGTCGCGTAGAAGCCGATGATCAGGGAGCCCGTCGCGTTGATGAACAGCGTCGCGACAGGAAAGCCCGGCCCGGTGTCGAGCACAAGCCCGACCAGGTAGCGCGTCAGCCCGCCGACGATGCTGCCGGCGGCAACCCAGGCGTAGAGCACAAGGCTGCGCCAGCGTTCGGCAGAAGGTGAGCTCATCAGCCTCTAGCCTCCCAGGCGATCCGCAAGCAGGAAGCCGCAGCTGACGGCGGCGAGGCACAGCCCGACCGAGCAGGCGACATTGCCGAGCGCCGAGAGCGGCTCGCCGCCACGCGCGAGCGTCAGCGTTTGCAGGCTGAACGAGGACACCGTGGTGTAGCAGCCGAGAAACCCGGTCACCGCGAACAGCCATGGTGTGGGTGAGGCGAAGACCGAGCCCGGATGCGTCGCCAGCGCGCCGAAAATGCCGATGAGGAAGGCGCCGGTGACGTTGATGGTCATGGTGCCCCACGGAAACGTTTCACCCAGCCGCCGCGCGATCGCACCGGAGACGAAATAGCGCGCGCAACCGCCCAGCGCGCTGCCGATCACGATCGCAATTGCCCCGCTCAGCAAGACGAACAGTCCCCCGTCATCACTTGCTCCCTACCGCAAGACCCTTGCCGACGGCGAGCAGCCCCACCAGCGAAACCAGCGCGAAGCCGAGCCCGGCAAGAAACGTTCCCGCCGGGCCATAGGCGTCCCACAGCGCACCCGCGATCACGCTCGCGGCTAGCAAGGCAAGCCCGGTGAACAGGTTGAAATAGCCGAAGGCGGTGCCGCGCAGCGCGGGCGGCGCGGCGTCGGCGACAAGGGCGGAGAGCAGCCCTTGCGTCAATCCCATATGCAGTCCCCACAGCACGACGCCGAGCGCGAGGCCAGCCAGGTTCGGCAGCAGAGCCAGCGCGAGGTCGGCGCCGGCGAGGAAGACGATGCCGAGTGCGAGCAGGCCGGTGCGGTTGATCCGGTCCGACAGCACGCCGGCCGGATAGGCGGAGAGCGCGTAGGCGATATTCATCAGCACCAGCACGGCCGGCACCCACATCGCATTGAGCCCGATGTTCTGCGCGCGCAGGATCAGGAAGGCCTCGCTGAAGCGCGCGAGCGTGAATACGACACCGACGGCGACGACGCGCCAATAGACCGCGCCGAGCTGGCGCATCGCGGCGAGATTGAGCGGATTTTCTGCAGGTTTGCGGCTCGGATCGGGCTCCGGCTCCTTCACCGCGAACGCGATCAACCCAAAGGACAGGAACGCCGGCAGCACCGCCACCCAGAACACGAGCGCAAAATTGTCAGCCGTCCACCACATCAGGCCGATCGCCACGAGCGGTCCGACGAAAGCACCGATCGTGTCGAGCGATTGCCGCAGGCCAAAGCTCGCGCCGCGCAGGCCGACGGGGGCGATGTCGGCGATCAGCGCATCGCGCGGCGCGCCGCGGATGCCCTTGCCGACGCGATCGATGAAGCGCGCGGCGACCAGCCATCCGACGCTGGGCGCGAGCGGGAACAGCGGTTTTGTCAGCGCGGCCAGTCCGTAGCCCAGGGCAGCGAGCAGCTTGCGGCGGCCGAGCCAGTCCGACAACGCACCGGAGAAGATCTTGGTGATCGAGGCGGTCGCCTCGGCAATGCCCTCGATGAAGCCGACGGTGAGCGTGGAGGCGCCGAGCACGGTGACGAGATAGACCGGCAGCAGCGCGTGGATCATCTCCGAGGAGATGTCCATCAGCATCGAGACGAAGCCGAGCACCCAGATCCCTCTGGGCAGCGTCGCGCGCACGGCCTTCGGTGTCGTCATCGTCACGTCTTCATCGTCCTCCGGCCCGCCGGCCTTCGTCATCAGGCAACAAAAAACCCGCCATCGGCGGGTATGTCCATGCTCCCGCCAAAGGCCGAGGCTCAAGATTGCCTCTCCTCAAGCAGGAGTCATCAGCCCACGAGGTCATCGACCGCCGGGCGGTTGTCGGGGGACTCCATCCCCATCTGTGCGACCAACCCTAGCATGGAAATCGTGCCGGACAAGTGGGCGGGGTCGCGCCTCCACTGGCTCTTCGAGCCGCCCCGGAATGACTGTGCGAGTGATCGCACCTGTTCCCCGCTTGTCAGCCCTATGGCCGCAACACGCAGCAGCGATGCACTTGAATGTGAAGCACAAGCGATCTTCGCGCTTTGCGGCAAGCCGATTGCATGTCACCATCGCGTCATACGACGGGAGACTGCGATGCGTTTGCTGTTCTCGATCGGGGCTGTGCTGGTGGCCGGCATGTTTGCCGGGGGGGACGTCGCGGGCATCGCGGCACCAGGACCCAAATTCGAATCGTCCAGAAGTCAACCGCAGCGGCTTGCGGCCGACAAGGACGCGCAGACCGTCGATGTCGAGCTGGTCCTCGCGGTCGACGTATCCTACTCCATGGACATGGACGAGCTCGCGATCCAGCGCGAGGGCTACGCACAGGCGATCCAGTCGAAGGAGTTCCTGCAGGCGCTGAAGCTCGGCCCGAACGGCCGCATCGCGGTGACCTATTTCGAGTGGGCCGCCTCCAGCGACCAGAAGATCATCATTCCCTGGCGGCTGGTCGATGGTCCGGAGACGGCGGATGCGGTTGCCGCCGAGATCATGAAGACGCCGATCCGGCGCGCTTCGCGCACCTCGATCTCCGGCGCGATCAACTTCGCGATGCCATTGTTCGACGAGGATCCCTATCGCGGCCTGCGCCGTGTCATCGACATTTCCGGCGACGGTCCGAACAACAATGGCGGCCCGGTCACGGTGGCGCGCGATGCCGCCCTGGAGAAGGGCATCGTCATCAACGGCCTGCCGATCATGGTCAAGGAGCCGTCCTATTCGACCATGGATATCGACAATCTCGATTTCTACTACGAGGACTGCGTCATCGGAGGGCCGGGCTCCTTCGTCATCACGATCAAGGACCGCGACAAGTTCAAGGAAGCGATCCGCACCAAGCTGCTGATGGAAGTCGCCGGCCGCACGCCGGAGCGCCCGGTGATGCGCGTCGCCGACAAGGAGCCGCGCGTCAATTGCCTGATCGGCGAGAAGATCTGGTCCGATCGCTGGGGACGGTGAGGGTGACGGGGTATCCCGGCGGGATCATGCCCGCTGAGACCTTTTGCCCGCCCGGCCGATGCTCGCGCTTAACGGCTCGTTAACGGGTGCGTGGCCCTAATCGCATGGTTTCTGTTCGTTCCCGCCGGCATCCTGACATGCCCCAGCGAGCGAAAACGGGTTTGTCAGGCCCGTCCGAGCAATCCAATGGCCACCGTCACATCGAGCACCAGCCAGATTTCCCCCGCCAACGAGCGGCTGTATCGCCAGAGCGCTCTGATCGGCGACTGGAAGGGCAATTGGGTGGGCAACAACCAGCCGGTCGGCTTCAAGGTCGTCAACATCCGCGGTGCCCGGGCGCAGGTCGAGTATACCCATAACGGTCACACCGAGCGCGGCTTTGCCGAAGTTCAGGGCACGCTCATCACCTTTGGCGGCGTCACGGTCGGGACCAAGGACGGCAAGAACATGGTGATGCTGTTCTCCTTCGGCGGCGCCGGCAAGCAGACCGCCAATCTGGAGAAGCAGGCTCCCCCGGCCTCCGACAGCCGCCTCATGGGAAGCTGGGGTGGCTATTCCAGCGAGAACGGCAAGAGCGCGAGCTTCAAGGTGCTGGCCGTCAATGGCAAGGAAGCCCAGGTCAGCGTCACCACCGACGGCGTCACCCGCCAGGGCACCGGCTACGTCTACAAGAACGTCATCATGTTCGGCCAGGCGCAGATCGCGAGCGATGACGGGCAGAACGGCAAGATCACCTACCAGGTTGGCACCAAATCCTTCGTGGTGCCGGTGACGAAATATCCGCCGGCGGATTCGTCGTCGTCCGTCGACAGGACGGCATAGCGTTCACGGCGCGCTGCCGCCGGGTCGCGTCAGCATCTTCAATTGCTGGTCCACCTGCCGCAGCATTGCGCAGGCCTGCGCGAAACTGCCATCAGCGACGAGTTGCCAGATCCGGTCGGACTGCTCCACGAGGTGCGGGATCGTCAGCGGCAAGCCGGCTGCCTCCTGCAGCGCCCCCTTCTCGTTGATCAGATAGCGCTCGTTCAGTGCGAACAGCACCTGCGCGACGCAGGCGAGTGATCTGTAGAGACACCCGGCGATATGGGTCCGCTCGTTGCGTGCGGCGGCGAGCTCGGCATTTTCGATGCTGAACAGGACCTCCCATTGGAAGCGCCGGATCAGGGTGCTGCGCAGAGGCTCCGGATAGGGAAGTGCGATCGACTTGAGCCGGGCGATCACGCCATTCGGATCGTGCAGCGGCTGACAATATGCGATCTCGCCCATCCAGATCGCCGAGCAGAAGCCATGCGGATGGCCGGGTTGGTAGGTCATGAGGACCGTACCGTACCGGCAGGCCGACATGACGCGCTCGACATCATCGACGTTACGGTACAGCAGATCGACCTTTCGTCCCTCGATCGAAAGCCACGCTCCGCCGACGATCCACGATCCCCATTCGTTAATTCTCGTCACGATCGCGGCGTCGGGATCGTCGGCGATGTTCTTCACCACTGTCAGCAGTCGATCCGTGTCGAACCGAGCGGCGTTGGAGCGGTACAGCCCGATGTCATAGTCGGAGGAGGAATGCGCAGTGCCGCGCGCGCGCGAGCCGCCGAGCACCACGGCCTGGACGCCGGGTACCGCGGCAAGAACGGGTGTGAGGCGGGTGAGCAACGGATCGTGCGGCATCAGACGCGGTTCCCCGAAAGACTTGCGGCCGCGAGGGCCGGCGCGGTCACTCCGCTGGCATTGATGATGGTCGGGGAGTATAGTTTTGCAGCGTTTTAGACGGTAGCCAGAATGTTCGACCTTGCACGTTCATGCGCTCTTGCAGCTCTCGCATTGCTCTGCCTCGGCGGAGGGACGGTTCATGCGCAAGTCGCGCCGCTGCGATATTGGATTCCCGGCGGGCCTTTCGGCCTTGGCGGTGCTGCCGGCTTGAGCTCAGACACCTATGGCAACCTTGCGAGCTTCAACGCCGGAGAGGCCGATTGGCGTGCGAGCTCTGCGAACGGCTTCTTCATCGGCCGCGAACGCGCCGATTTCGGATTGAGCGGCTTCAACCAGGCGGGCTCGTTCGGCAATTCCGGCGCGCTCTCCTATGACAGCACGCGGTTCGGCTACAACATGAAGACGGCTGGCGGCATGCCCGTCACCTTCTTTGCCGGATTCGACACGCTGAAATACGGCAACGGTATCGGCAGCTCGCTGGCGCCGCTCACCTCCAGCGCCGCGCCCGGTTATGGCGGGTTTGCTGGTGTCGAATTCAAGCCGACCTCAAATCTCAGCCTGTCGTTCGGCGTCGGTTACACCCAGCAGGATTCGGGCCGCATGGACAGCGATATCAGATCGAACATGCTGCCAGGCGAATCGCCGGCGCTGAGCGGCCTTCGGCGCTAGGGCGTGATCAAATGAGGCTTGATCGCGCAACGACGGAGGTGCGCTCCCTCTCCCGCTTGCGGGAGAGGGTTGGGGAGAGGGTGCTTCAGCAATGGGACAATCCCCTAGAGGAGAAAGCCCTCACCCACGCCTTCGGCGCGACCTCTCCCGCAAGCGGGAGAGGTTGCACCGAGCCCGTGGCAATCGAATCAACCTAAAGCCATTCGGCGTTAGCGACTAAATTTCGCCACCAGCTCGACATGCGGCGTGTGGCGGAACTGATCGACCGGCGCCACGGCCTCCAGCCGGTAGCCGCCGTCGATCAGCAGCCGTGCGTCGCGGGCAAAGGTTGCGGCGTTGCAGGACACGGCGACCACGACCGGCACCTTGCTTGCGGCAAGCTTCAGCGCCTGCGCCTGCGCGCCCTGGCGCGGCGGGTCGAACACCACGGCGTCGAAGTCGCGCAGCTCCTGCGGCACCAGGGGGCGGCGGAACAGGTCGCGCGGCTCGCATTTGATCGGCTTCAGGCCCGGCGTCCGCGCGGCTTTCGCCAGCGCCGCGACGGCACCCGCGTCGCTGTCATAGGCGGTGACGCGCGCCTTCTCCGCGAGCCTTAGCGCGAACGGGCCGACGCCGCAGAAGAGGTCGAGAACCTCCCTGGCCTTGCCGATGCGCTCGGCGACGAGTGCCGCAAGCGTCTCCTCGCCCGCCACGGTCGCCTGCAGGAACGAGCCCGGCGGCAGCGTCACCTCGGCGCGGCCCATCCGCACCGTCGGCGGCAGCCGTTGCAGCACCAGCTCACCATGCCGCGTCAGCCGCGCCAGGCGGTGCTGTTCGGCGACGCGCGACAGCGCCGTAGCGAGCGCCGTCGGCAGCGGGCCGGAGCCGCGCACGTCGACATCGAGGCCGCCTGCGGTCGCGGTGACCTGGATGTCCAATGGCTTGGTCACCGGCATCTTGGACGTCAGCGGCTCCGCCAGCGCCCAGGCGGCATCGAGCGCGCCGTCGAGCGCGGGATCGAGGATCGGACAACGATGGATCGGGATGACGTCGTGCGAGCTCGCAGCCGAAAAGCCGACCTTGAGGATGTCGTGCGTGCCGAACCGGCCGTGCAGCGTGATGCGCCGGCGCCCGGCGCCGTGGGCGTCGACCAGCGGCGCCACATCGCAATCGATGCCGGCCTGCGCCAGCGTCTCCACCACGATGCTGCGCTTCCAGGCGCGATACGGCTCCGCCGCCCAATGCTGGATGGCGCAGCCGCCACACACGCCGAAATGCGGACAGAACGGCTCGACGCGTTCCGGGCTTGCGAGCTTCACCGCCAGCAGCTTGCGGCGGTCGGGATGATGGCCCACGACGTGATCGACCTCGACGGTCTCGCCGCCGAGCGTGTAGGGCACATAGATTGCTTCGCCGGCGTCGCGGCAGACGCCGTCGCCGCGATGGCCGACATGATCGATCTTGATGCGCTCAACCACGGCGCGCGCCCAGGAAGAATTCGATATTGCCGTCGCCGCCGGTGATCGGCGAGGGGAATATTTCGATCTCGGTGCAGCCGAGCGACGCCGCGAAGGCCGCGATGTCGTCGCAGATCTCCCGGTGCACGGCGGCATCGCGGATGATGCCCTTCTTGTTGTGCTTCCTGTCAGCCTCGAATTGCGGCTTGATCAACGCCAGCAGGCTCATCGGCGCGGCCGCCAGCGACAGCGCCACCGGCAGCACTGATTTCAGCGAGATGAAGCTGACGTCGATGACGACGACATCGGGGCGCGCCGGCAGGCGTTTGCCGTCATAGCTGCGGATGTCGGTCTCCTCCATCGACACGATCTTGGGGTGATCGCGCAGCGAGGGATGCAGCTGGCTGGTGCCGACATCGACCGCGAACACCAGGCTCGCGCCGTTCGCCAGCAGCACCTCGGTGAAGCCGCCGGTGGATGCGCCGACGTCGAGGCAGACATGGTCCTCGATGTCGATCGGGTACCGTTCCAGCGCACCGGCGAGCTTGACGCCGCCGCGGGAGACGTAGGGGTGCGCGGGCTCGGCCTGGATCACCGCATCCTCGGCGATCGTCTCCGACGGTTTCAAGACCTGCTTGTCGTCGGCCGTGACGAGGCCGGCCTCGATGGCCGCGCGGGCCCGCGCCCGGCTCTCGAACAGGCCGCGCTCGACCAGCAATACATCCGCGCGCTTGCGGGCAGGGGACATCGGTTCACTCGAGAAGGACTGGCGCTTATGTAGCGATCAATCGCGCGGCCGCCATCCGGACGCAAGTCTCGAACGCGGCAAGATCGTGCCAGACGTCGATCGGCATCGTGGCCGGTGTCACCAGCGGGCAGCCGTGCAGCTCCAGCGCATGGATCATCATGAGATTGTCGACGAGCCCGAAATCCTCGACCGTCAGCCCCTGGGCATCGACCAGCCGCCCGTCCTCGGAGGTGACCTCCATGAAGCGCGAGACGCGGTCGGCATAGGCGGCGCCGTCGTTGGAATAGGCGAGACAAAACTTGCCGCGTCCGGCCATGTAGCCAAGCTCGTAGACGGTGCCGGGATCGGCGCCGGCACCGCGGAACGGCGTCAGGTTGGCGATGATGGCATCGGCCGCGTCCATCATCGCCTCGTTGCCGCAAAAGATCTGCCGCGAGGCGTCGGGCGCAGAGAGGTCGACGGCGTTGTCGAGGGGATAGAGGCCGGTCAGCCCGTGCGTCGTGCAGATATCGACCTTGCGCCGGCCAATCTCGACGGCATCCGGCAGGAACACGTCGGGACCTGCCAGATAGATTTTCATGGGACTACCGACCAAGAAGGCATCGAGTTGCCGCGGCGTCGGCGGTGCAAAACCTCTCCCGGAGGGAGAGGTCGCGCCGAAGGCGCGGGTGAGGGGTTACGCTCTCACGTGGGACCTGAACCCCTCACCCGGATCGCTTGCGCGATCCGACCTCTCCCTATGGGAGAGGTGGGTCCGGTGCCCGTACGACGTATCAAGCCAGCTTGACCGTCTCGGCCTTCACGTCCTTGCCGAGCGCCTCGAACACCTTGGCGACGATGCCCTTGGCGTCGAGGCCGGCGCGGGCGTACATCGCGGCCGGGGTGTCGTGATCCTGGAACACGTCGGGCAGCACCATCGAGCGGAACTTGACCATGCCGCTGTCGAGCACGCCCTGGTCGGTCAGGTACTGCGCGACATGCGAGCCGAAGCCGCCGACCGAGCCTTCCTCGATCGTGATCAGGATCTCATGGTCGCGCGCGAGCTTGAGCACCAGCTCGGTGTCGAGCGGCTTCATGAAGCGCGCATCGGCGATCGTCGTGGACAGGCCGTGGGCGGCGAGCTCGTCGGCCGCCTTCTCGCATTCGGCGAGGCGCGTGCCGAAGGAGAGCAGCGCGATCTTGCTGCCCTGGCGGATCATGCGGCCCTTGCCGATCTCGAGCGGAATGCCGACCTCGGGCATCTCGATGCCGCGGCCTTCGCCGCGCGGATAGCGCAGCGAGCTCGGGCGGTCGTTGATCGCAACCTGGGTCGCCACCATGTGCACCAGCTCGGCTTCATCGCTAGCTGCCATGATCACCATGTTGGGCAGGCAGCCGAGATAGGCGTTGTCGAACGAGCCGGCATGGGTCGCGCCGTCGGCGCCGACGAGGCCGGCGCGGTCGATGGCGAAGCGGACGGGCAGGTTCTGGATCGCGACGTCGTGCACGATCTGGTCGTAGCCGCGCTGCAGGAAGGTCGAGTAGATCGCGCAGAACGGCTTGTAGCCTTCGGTCGCAAGACCGGCGGCAAAGGTCACCGCGTGCTGCTCGGCGATGCCGACGTCGAAGGTGCGGTCGGGGAAGGCCTTGTTGAAGATGTCGACGCCGGTGCCCGACGGCATCGCCGCGGTGATGGCGACGATCTTGTCGTCCTTCTGCGCTTCCTTGACGAGGCTCTGGCCGAACACGTTCTGATAGGCCGGCGCATTCGGCTTGGCCTTGGCCTGCGTGCCGGTCGCGACGTCGAACTTGACGACGGCGTGATACTTGTCGGCGGAGGCTTCCGCCGGGCCGTAGCCCTTGCCCTTCTGCGTCACGACGTGGACCAGGATCGGGCCGGTCTCCATGTCGCGGACGTTCTTCAGCACGGGCAGGAGATGGTCGAGGTTGTGGCCGTCGATCGGGCCGACATAGTAGAAGCCGAGCTCCTCGAACAGCGTGCCGCCGTCCATCATGAAGCCGCGGGAATATTCCTCGACGCGATTGGCGCGGTTGGCGAGGATCTTGGGCAGGCGCTTGTTGATCTGCTTGGCCGCATCGCGCAGCGTGCGATAGGTCTTGCCGGAGTAGAGGCGCGACAGATAGGCGCTCATGGCGCCGACCGGCGGCGCGATCGACATGTCGTTGTCGTTGAGAATGACGATCAGGCGCGAGTTCATCGCACCCGCATTGTTCATGGCCTCATAGGCCATGCCGGCCGACATCGCGCCGTCACCGATCACGGCGATAACGTTGTTCTTGCCGCCGGAGAGGTCGCGCGCCACGGCCATGCCGAGGCCGGCGGAGATCGAGGTCGAGGAATGCGCCGCGCCGAACGGATCGTAATCGCTCTCGCTGCGCTTGGTGAAGCCGGACAGGCCGCCGCCGGTGCGCAGCGTGCGGATGCGGTCGCGCCGGCCGGTGAGGATCTTGTGCGGATAGGCCTGGTGGCCGACGTCCCAGATCAGCCGGTCGCGCGGCGTATCGAAGACGTAATGGATCGCGGTGGTGAGCTCGACCACGCCGAGACCCGCGCCGAAGTGACCGCCGGTCACCGAGACGGCATCGATGGTCTCCTGCCGCAGCTCGTCGGCAACCTGGCGAACCTGCTCGACCTTGAGCTTGCGCAGGTCTTCCGGTGTCCGGATGGTGTCGAGAAGCGGCGTCTTACTGTATGCGTTCACGGCGATTTCCAATTTGTCAGCACCGGAAGGTCATTCCGGTGCGCGATGGGTTTGCACAATATCGGCGCAGCGCGAGTCCTATAACCGTCGGAGCCACCTGCACGGGGCAAGGCCCCGCCTTCAAGCTTAGGTAAGCTTAAGTGCGCTCCGGTTCAGTCTCTGTGATCCCTGTCACTTAGATCGGCTTCGTCCGTCCCAAGCCAATTTCAACAGCAGTTTGAAGCACTTGTCGTCGGTAATCAGTGCCCACGCAAGGCTCGCAAAAAGCCACACTCCGCGCAGCTTTACACCAAAGCTTGGGCCAAAGCCAACCCGCTGGGCCGATTAGGGGTATGCAAGTGCAACTCGCGGGCCAGAGTGGTTAACCTTGGCCGGGGGTAAGGGGTTCCGGCCTTGCTCGGTTCCTGGCTGGCTTTTTTGCCCGGAACGGAGCTTTTCTCGCCTTCAAGGCCCGATTCTGGGGCGGGGACGTTATCGATTTACTCCCGGAACCGCTGCCGGCCGGGAACTGCGCCGTGCGATCCCAAAAGGATGCAGCGGCCACGCTCCCCGCGAAGACATTTTGCGCGGACCTGTCGTCGCGTCTCGCGCGGCCCTGGGTGGTCAGGAGACTGAGCGGGAAAGCACTCTTTATTGGACGTCGAGCGGCGCAGTGCCGGTGGCCTGGCCGCTGGCATCGGTGGTGATCTTGTCGACGCGCGCCTCGGCCTGGCGCAGCAACTCCTCGCAGCGGCGCTTCAGCGCCTCGCCACGCTCGTAGATCGTCACGGATTCCTCGAGCGGCACCTTGCCGTCCTCGAGCCGCTTCACGATCGTTTCGAGTTCCTCGATCGCGCGCTCGAAGGTGAGCCTGGAGACGTCGACTTGCGTATTTTCGGCCATATCCGTTTCCGATTGCCCGCTTCGCTTCACCTTGGAGAAAGCAGAGTTTTGCGGGCGTAATGTGGCGGGTGCGTCAAGCGCCCATCAGGGCGCCGACATGCGCCGTAACAGATTCTTTCAGTCCCTGCAGGTCATAGCCGCCCTCGAGCACCGAAACAATGCGGCTACCAGCGGTCTTGTCGGCGAGATCCATCAGCTTGCGCGTCACCCAGGCATAGTCCTCCGCGCGCAGGTTCAGCGAAGCCAGGGGATCGCGATAATGCGCGTCGAAGCCGGCCGAGATGATCAGCAGCTCGGGGCTGAATTTCTCGAGCTGCGGCAGGATCAGATTCTCGAACGCTGAGCGGAATTCCGGGCCGCCATCCTCGGAGGCGAGCGGCGCATTGACGATGGTGTCGTGATCGCCGCGCTCGCCCTTGGCGCCGGTGCCCGGAAACAGCGGCATCTGGTGCGTCGAGCAATACATCACGGTCGGGTCCGACCAGAAGATGTCCTGCGTGCCGTTGCCGTGATGCACGTCGAAATCGACGATGGCCGCGCGCTTGATGCCGTATTTGCGCTGGGCGTGGCGCGCGGCGATCGCGACGTTGTCGAAGAAGCAGAAGCCCATCGGCTTGCCGATCTCGGCGTGATGTCCGGGCGGGCGCACCGCGACGAAGGCGTTGCGATGCTCGCCCGCCATCACCGCTTCGGTCGCCGCCACCGCGCCGCCGACGCCGCGCATCACCGCCTCCCACGTGCCGGGGGACATCGAGGTGTCGCCGTCGATATAGACCTGCCCGCTGGTCGGGGCGATGTGGCGCAGCTCGGTGACGTAGTGCTCGTTGTGGCAGAGCGTGACGAGATCGAGATCGCCCTCCGGCGCCTCATCGCGCGCCAGGAACTGGAAGCGCTCATGCGACAAAGCTTCTTCCACCGCGCGCAGGCGATCCGGCCGCTCAGGGTGTCCCGGCGGCGTGACATGGTCGAGGCAGGCCTTGTGGGAAAGGAGAAGCGTGCTCATCAGGTCGGCCTCATGGGATGCGGGCTTTTGCCGTCGTTGGCGCATCCGGCGCCAAAACGCAATGCAAAACCCAATCTAGGCGCTTGGCCGGGAATGGCAAAGGCCTGCCCGCTTGATCCGGATCAATCCACCCGCAGGATGCGGGTGGGCGGCAGCGGACCGACCGGCCCGTGCGCCCTAAAGAACGCGAACAGCGCGTCCGCATCGTAGCCGCCATATTGCGGCGCCGTGCCCTGCTTGGCGACGGTAAACCCATCTCCGCCGACGGCGAGGTAATCGTTCAGCGTGACGCGGTAGCCGCTTCCAGCCTCGATCGGCCTGCCGTTGAGCGTCATCCTCTCGAGGCTGATGCGCTCGCCGAACGGCTTTGAAGCATCCCAAGTATAGCTGAAGCCGTTCGACACCTGGAGAATCCGCGGCCGCTTCGGGTCCAGCCATTGCTGCTCGAGCATGTCCTTGAGCTGGCTGCCCGTCAGCGTCATGGTGACGAGGCGGTTGCGGAACGGCTGGCTGGCGAAGACGTCGCCGAACGTGATGGCGCCGTTCTCCTTCGGAACGATGTCGGTGCGGATGCCGCCGGGATTGGTGAGCGCAATGACAGCGCTGCCATCCTTCGCATCGCGGGTTGCGAGCAATTGCGCGTCGGCGATGATATCGCCGAGCGCGCTTTCGCCGGCCTCGTTCGGCACGCGCGACAATGTCTGCGTCACCGAGCCCGCGGGCCGGTTGGCGATCGGCGCGGAGAGCTTGTCGTAGGCGTCGATCAATGCGGTCTGCTCGGGATCCCTGGCCAGCGAAGCATTGGCGACGATGACGTTCTCGGCCTTCGCGCCGACGATGTCGCGCGTTGCGGGATCGAGCTTGAGGTCGATCGCGGTGACGAGCGTGCCGTATTTGTCGCCGCTGGTGACGAGACGCCCGTCGATATCGCAGACATAGGCGCGATGGGTGTGGCCGCTGACGACGACGTCGACGGCACGGTCGAACTTCCTGACGATGTCGACGATCGGTCCCGTGATCGCAGGGCATTCATTGTAGTCGCCGGCGGGATCGCCGCCCTGGTGGATCAGCACCACGATCGCTTCGACGCCGCGCGCCTTCAGCTGCGGCACCAGCGCGTTCACCGTCTCGGCCTCGTCGCGGAATTCGAGCCCGGCAATGCCCGCTGGCGAGACGATGCCGGCGGTCTCCTTCAAGGTCAGGCCGATGAAGCCGACGGGAACGCCGTCGAATTCCCGGATCTCGTAGGGCGGCAGCACGCTCTTGCCGGTCGCAGTCTCGACGGTGGAGGCCGCGAGATAATGGAATTTGGCCCCCGCGAAGGGATGCGGTCCCTGGCAGCCGTCGACGGGATGGCAGCCGCCGTTCTGCATGCGCAGGAGCTCGGTCTTGCCCTCGTCGAATTCGTGATTGCCGACCGAGCTGATCGCAAGGCCCATCATCGAGAGCGCCTCGATCGACGGCTCGTCGTGAAACATCGCCGACAGAAACGGGCTCGCGCCGATCAGGTCGCCCGCGGCGACGAAGACGGTGTTCTTGTGCCCTTCGCGCAGCTGCTTCACCAGCGTCGCCATGTACTCGGCGCCGCCGGCCGCCACCGTCACCTTCCTGGATTTGTCCTCGGGGTCATTGATGCGGATGCCGCCCGGCGGCGGCCGCAGATTGCCGTGGAAATCGTTGATCGCGAGAACGCGCAGCTCGACGGGGGCTGCGCTCTGGGCCGAGGCGGGCAGGGTGGCGAGGGCGAGTGCGGCAAGGATGGATGGGCAATGCATGGAATTGAGTCTAGTCGTTCGGCGCGAAGATTTCACGAAAGTTCTCGCCGTCATTCCGGGGCGACGCGTAGCGTCGAGCCCGGAATCCATTCATCCGCCAGTTCTGCCGCTTGATGGATTCCGGGTTCGCGCTTTGCGCGCCCCGGAATGACGCCGGAGGTGGGGCGACGCGCAGCACCTCACCGCTTCTTCCTGTTCGCGAACGCATTGAACGCGGCAATCGCCTCTTCCGACTTGAGCCGGTCGCCGAACAGATGGCCTTCCTGGTCGATGCGGCGGGTCAGCTCTTCGGGTGGGGCGCGCAGCAGCTTGCGCGAGGTCGCGACAGCCTCGGCCGGCAGCCGGCAGAGCTCGCGCGCCACCTTGCGCGCCTCGACCTCGGTGTGTCCCGGCGAGACCACGGTGTTGACGAAGCCTGCGGCATGGGCCTCCGCGGCCGTGAAGCTGCGCCCCATCACCAGCATCGCGAAGGCGCGCTGATAGCCCATCGTGTTCGGCATCAACAGGCTGGCCGCGCCGACCGGCACCAGCCCGAGATGGATGTAGGGCGCGGAGAAGGTCGCCGCGTTCGAGGCCAGCACATAATCGCAGTGGAACAGCATCACGGTGCCCATCCCGATCGAGGCGCCGTCGACGGCTGCGATGATCGGCTTGGCATTGAGGGCGAGCGAGTAGAGGAATTTGACGCCGTTCGACAGCATCTCGGGCCGCGAGGCGTCGGCGTGGAGAAAATCGTCGATGTCGTCCCCGGCGGTGAAGACGCCCGAGCCGCCGGTGATGATCATGCAGCGGATGTCCGGATTGTTCTGGGCGGTGTCGATGGCGTGGCTCATCTCCCGGTACATGTCCTGGGTGATCGCGTTCTTCTTGCCCGGGCGGCGCAGGGTGATCACGCGCGTTCCGCGCTCTTCGGTGACGACGATATTGCCATTCGCCATGAGAGCCCCCTTGCGCTCGCCGCTTCGCGAGTCTCGCCGGGCAATAGCCTACATCATCCCGCAGGCGTGCCAATGCGCTGGCTCAACCTTTTCGGCGTATTCCCACATGGCACCGTAGCGCATCGCAACAATTGCGACAAAACGCTTGGAAGAATCGGTGATCGCCCACGAGAGACGCCGGCCCGGATTACGCTGCCGCGCCATCCGGGCCATAGGCTTTCTTAACCCAGCAGCACCGCATCCGCCGCCGCGACCGATTCCGCGCTCTCCGTCACGGTGCGCTCGAGCGCGCCGGCCTGCACCGTAATGTTCTCGGCGAAAAATCGCGCCAGCGAGACGTAGCGCGGCGCATCGCCGAGGCCTTCGGCCTTGGCGGCGAGCGCTTCGGAGGCGAGCAGGCAGCCGCCGAGCGTCGCGCCGAATTGCTGCAAATAGGGCGTCGCGCCCGCAAGCGCGTCGTTCGGAGCGGAGGCAACGCGCTCCAACAGCCATTTGCTGCTGCGCGTGAGCGCCTCCAGCGCCTCGCGCAGCTTGGCGGCCGTGGTGCCGAAGGCGGGATCGTTGGACGCCTCCACCTTCTTGACGGTTGCCGAGAGCTCGTCGAGCAGCGCCCACACCGAAGCGCCGCCATTGGCAGCTAACTTGCGCGTGACGAGATCGATCGCCTGGATGCCGTTGGTGCCCTCGTAGATCGCGGTGATGCGGGCATCGCGGTAGTGCTGGGCCGCGCCGGTCTCCTCGATGAAGCCCATGCCGCCATGCACCTGCACGCCGAGATAGGCGACCTCGTTGCCGATATCGGTGGAATAGGCCTTGGCCATCGGCGTCAGCAGCGCCGCGCGCGCAGCTGCTTCAGTGCGTACCTTCGGATCCTTGGCGCGGATCGAGACGTCGATCGCGACCGCCGTCGCATAGCAGATGGTGCGCGCGGCCGCGGTCTGCGCCCGCATCCGCATCAGCATGCGCTTGACGTCGGGATGCACGAAGATCGCATCCGAGCCGTCGCCTGTCTTGCCGACCGCGCGGCCTTGGCGGCGCTCCTGCGCGTACGACAGGGCCTGCTGGTAGGCGCGGTCGGCGACGCCGACGCCCTCCAGGCCGACGCCGAGGCGGGCCTGGTTCATCATCGTGAACATGCAGCGCATGCCCTGGTTCTCTTCGCCGATCAGAAAGCCGATCGCGCCGCCATGATCGCCCATGGTCATGGTGCAGGTCGGCGAGGCATGCATGCCGAGCTTGTGCTCGACGCCGCTGGCATAGATGTCGTTGCGCTGCCCCAGCGAGCCGTCGGCGTTGACCATGAACTTGGGAACAAGAAAGAGAGAAATCCCCTTGGTGCCGGCGGGCGCATCGGGCAGACGCGCCAGCACGAAATGCACGATGTTGTCGGTCATGTCGTGCTCGCCATAGGTGATGAAGATCTTCGTCCCCTTGATGCGATAGGTGCCGTCCGCCTGCTTTTCGGCGCGGGTGCGCAGCGCGCCGACGTCGGAGCCGGCCTGCGGCTCGGTCAGCTGCATCGTGCCGGTCCATTCGCCGGAGACGAGCTTTTCGAGATAGATTGTCTTCAGCTCGTCGCTGCCATGGGCATCCAGCGCCTCGATCGCCGACGCCGTCAGCAGCGGGCAGAGGCCGAAGGCGACGTTGGCCGCGCTCCAGATCTCGGAGCAGGCGGCGTTGATCGCGAGCGGCAGGCCCTGGCCGCCGAAATCTTCGGGGCCGGACACCGCGTTCCAGCCGCCCTCGGTCCAGCGCTTGTAGGCGTCAGGCCAGCCCGGCGCGGTCGTGACCTTGCCGCCCTCGAGCTTGATGCCGTGCTCGTCGCCGACCTTGTTGAGCGGCGCCAGCACGTCGGTTGCGAATTTGCCGGCTTCCTCCAGCACGGCCGCGGCAATGTCGGCGTCGAAATCGCCGTAATGGCCGGCCTCCAAGGCGGCCTTGAGGCCCGCGCCATGGTTGAGCGACAGCAGCATGTCAGAAATCGGCGCGCGGTAGGTCATGGCTCACTCCCCGAGAACAATTGTTGGCGCCGTATTCCCATGAAACGGGGGCGGTCTCAACTGCCGGGACGCAGGATCGTCTGGCCGGAACGGGCAGGCCATTCGGGCCCAGAATAGAGTGTTGGCCGCCAGCCGCCTGGCCCTTTTTGCCCCTCCAGGCGGTTGAAATGCCCCGCCGCTCCCTATAGACCGGCAGCGACCGACGGGAATCTGCGGGTGCCGGTTCGACCCGTTCCGTTCGTCGTCTGTTGGGGCGTAGCCAAGCGGTAAGGCAGCGGATTTTGATTCCGCCATTCGGAGGTTCGATCCCTCCCGCCCCAGCCAGCTTCCCCGTTCAGCAAGATCGCAAGGCGGTCGACTGGTTCGGGCAAAGCGCCCAAGGATGCGCCCAAGCGCGATCAGTTCAGCCTTCCAAGCAGTCTCCGGATGATTTTCCGCAGGTTTTCGGCGTACTCATCGACGACCTGACGCCTCTCGGTCGATGGCGGCAGCTGACGTTCGTCGTCCCCGTCCGGCGGCGGGCTATCCGTCTTGGATCTGCCCCGGATGATGGAGGCGATCGGCTTTGTCACTTTCACGGAACGTCTGACCTCTGGTGCACGACGCGCGTCGTGCAGGCTAAGGGTCAATTGCATCTGCGGCCTTCACACAAGTTAAGCCGCCGGGGCGGGCCTTAGGTGCACGAGGCGGTCGGATCGCACTTCGGGCAGCGCCCGTCTGCGGCTGCGCCGAGCTGACGGCCAAGCTCGGCCCTGAGGGCCTCCTTGTCCCATTCCGCGCCGTCGCATCTGACGATCCGCTTGGCACGTTCGAAGGCGTGGCTCTCGGCGGCGTCATCGCCGATGCGGACGATCACGTCGCAATGGAAGGGGCAGGCCGTCGTCGCGCGGGTCGTCTCCAGGGCATAGCGCACGACCTCGGTGAGATCGTCGGTGTCAATGTCGGCAAGCATGTCCGTTCTCCTGATCGGGCGTCGTCCGTTGCCGAGAAAGCGGCGCCGGCAATGCCTCGGATTCCGAACGTCGCTCGCTCCGGCAAGGGGCCTCGAAAAAGCGTTCCCGACGCCGACACAAGGCTATAGTCCGTGTCACAAACCTGTCTTGATCCAGCTCAAGGCCGCGGATGCTCTCGATTGGCAACTTGCCCACAAGCGCTGCGCGAGATCTTGGCCGCTTCCCGCGTGACTCCGTTCAGGACATTTGCCTAAGTATTGGCCCGCAATTTCAAGGCCGCCGCGCCGCGCGCATATTTACGGGATGGAGCGCAACGTCATCTTCAAGTGCCCCCGCACGGGCATGAACGTGCAGCACTGGCTTCCCGGCACAGCCTCCGACGCCGCGGACACGCACGTCCCCGTCCGCTGTCCAGCTTGCGCTTCGCTGCACTTCGTCAATGTCGCCAGCGGCAAGACGTTGAGCGAGGGCATCGGCCGGCCTCGCGCGACATCTCAGACCCAGCCGCCGTCGACGATGTAATGCTGGGCGGTGCAGGCGGAGGCCTCGTCGGAGGCGAGGAAGACGGTGAACTTCGCAACTTCGTCCGGCATGAGCCTGCGCTTCAGGCATTGTCGCTGCTGCAGCTCGATCTCGCCGGCCGGCGTCATCCATTTCTCGAGCTGCCGCTCGGTCATGATCCAGCCCGGCGCGATCGCATTGACGCGGATGTTGTAGGGGCCATAGTCGCGCGCCAGCGAGCGCGTCAACCCGATCACGCCTGACTTGCTGGCGGTGTAGGCGGCCATGCCGCCTTGTCCTGCGATCCACGACACCGAGCCGAAATTGATGATCGCGCCGGCATTGGCCGCCTTCATGTCCGGCAACACGGCCTGCGATGCAAAGAACTGGTGCTTCAGATTCACCGCGATGCGGTCGTCCCAATAGTCCGGCGTCATCTCCTCGGTGTTGTGCCGCTCGTCATGCGCGGCGTTGTTGATCAGGATGTTGATCGGGCCATGAGCCTTGCGTGCCGCGACGACGCCGGCACGCAGCGCGCCGATGTCGGTGAGATCGACGTGCTGGAAATGCGCGGCCAGTCCCTGGTCGGACAGCTCACGTGCCAGGCGCTGTCCCTCGTCGATCTTGATGTCGAAGAACACCACCTTGGATTTCTGGTCCGCAAAACGGCGCACGATCGCAGCGCCGATTCCGGCTGCGCCACCGGTGACGAGCACGACCTTGCCAGCGAGGTCGGAATAGATGGCGGCCATTGGGCACCTCGTTTTGTTGCGGCCGGCGCGGCGGGCCGCGACCGACTCTTTTTTGAACCTTAGCCATTCCGCTGGTGAGGTGCATAGATCAGATTTTGTGTTGCGTACCTCAAAAATTGAGGGCAGGATTGCGTCAAAGAATAACAGTCGGTTGGGAGGATGTGATGAGATCGCTCGGGAAACTGGGACTCGCTGCTGTCGCATGCCTGCTTTGGGCCAGTTCCGCGTCAGCCGACACCACGGTCAAATGGCTGCACATCGAGGTCAACCCGGCCCAGGTGAAGATCTGGGAGGAGGTCGCGCGCAGCTATGAGGCGTCGCACCCCGGTGTGAAGGTCGAGATGCAGTTCCTCGAGAACGAGGCCTACAAGGCCAAGCTGCCGACCATCCTGCAATCGAAGGACCGGCCGCACATCATCTATAGCTGGGCCGGCGGAGTGCTGAAGACCCAGATCGAGGCCGGCGTCCTGGAAGACATCACCGATACTGTGAAGAGCGGCGGCTACAGCGACACGATCGCACCGGCAGCACTCGCCGCCTTCACCAGCAACGGCAAGGTCTATGGCCTGCCGACCGCGCTCTCGTAGGTCGGCTTCCTCTACAACAAGGATTTGATGGCCAAGGGCAATGTCGATGCAAGCAAGATCAAGACATGGGACGATCTGCTCGGCGCGGTGAAAACGCTGAAGGCCGCGGGTGTTACGCCGATCGTGGTCGGCGGTGCCGACAAATGGCCGCTGCATTTCTACTGGACACATCTCGCAGTGCGCGTCGGCGGCAAGCCGGCCTTCGATGCAGCGCTGAAGGGTGAGAATGGCGGCTTCGCGGGGGAGACCTTCCAGAAATCCGGCGAACTGTTCAAGCAGCTGGTCGATCTGCAGCCGTTCCAGAACGGCTTCCTCGGCTTCAAGAACCCGCAGGCCGTCGGCTATTTCGGTGATGGAAAGGCCGCGATGATCCTGGCCATCTCGTCCTTCTATCACACCCAGCGCGCACTCGCCGCCGACAAGGTCGGTCTCAGCGACGACAAGCTTGGCTGGTTCGATTTTCCGGTCGTACCCGGCGGCAAGGGTGAGCCGTCAGACACGCTCGGCGGCATCACCGGCTGGTTGATCACCAAGGGAGCGCCCAAGGAAGCCACCGACTTCCTGAAATTCTTCATCTCCAAGGACGTGCAGGCGCGGCTCGCGGCCGGCAACTTCATCGTTCCCGTCGTCAAGGGCGGCGAGGCCGGCCTCAACAGCACCTTCATGAAGCAGATCGCGGCCAACCTGGCGAAGTCCAACTATCATCAGAACTTCTACGACCAGAGCCTCGGCCCGTCGGTCGGCCGCGTCGTCAACGACGTCACGGCTGAGATCGCCGGCGGCAGCATGAGCCCGCAGGACGCTGCGAAAGCCATCGAAGCGGCGTACAAGCAAGGTAACTGACGGTGGCGCGACGGATCGCGATGTCCTCGCCGATCGGCGTTGCCGGCGAGGCGGCTCCTCAGGTCGCGGTTCGTGGCCCCGGCTGGGATGGCCGCTTCACGGTCCTGATCCTGTTCCTGCCGCCCGCGCTGCTGCTGTTCACGCTGTTCGTGGTGCTGCCGATCGGCGAGGCCGCCTGGTACTCGGCCTTCAACTGGAACGGCTTCGGCAGGCCGACGAACTGGATCGGCTTCGACAATTACCGCTTCGTGCTGGAGACGCGGGCCTTCTGGCTCGCGCTGCGCAACAACGGGCTGATCATCGCCGTTTCGCTCGCCGTCCAGCTGCCGCTTGCGCTCACGCTGGCCCTCATGCTGGCGGAGCGCTTTCGCGGCGCCGTGGCGCTGCGCATGCTGTTCTTCATGCCCTATATCCTCGCCGAGATCGCGACCGGGCTGATCTTCAGCTTCGTTTATGACGGCGACTACGGCCTCGTCGCCTCGATCTGGCGCGCCTTCGGCGCCGAGCCTCCGCATCTCTTGGCCTCGACCGACACCGCGATGCTGGCGGTGCTGATCGTGGTGGTCTGGAAGTATTTCGGCTTCCACATGATGCTGTTCATCGCCGCGCTGCAAAGCCTCGACAAGAGCCTGGTCGAGGCCGCCCGTATCGACGGCGCGACGCGGACGCAGACGCTGCGCCACGTCGTGATCCCCTTGCTCTATCCCACGATCCGCCTGTCGGTGTTCTTCGCCATCATCGGCTCGCTGCAGCTGTTCGATCTCGTCATGCCGCTGACGCGCGGAGGACCGGCCGACTCCTCGAACACGATGGTGAGCTTTCTCTACAACAACGGCATCTCGCGCATGCGGGTCGGCTATGGCAGCGCCATCGGCGTCATCCTGTTCGCGATCTGCGTGACCTTTGCCTTCACCTACAAGCGATGGTTCATGCGCGATGAGTAATGACGGGGCCAGAAGCGCGTTCGATCCCGCCGTGCTGTTCAAGGCGCTGTTCCTCGGCCTGATCGCGATCTTCGTCCTGGTGCCGCTGCTCGCGACCCTGCTCGGCGGCTTCAAGTCGCTCGGCGAGCTTCGCGTCAATCCGTTCGGCCTGCCCCGGCATTGGGAGTGGCAGAACTACGCCGACATCCTGTTCTCGGCGCGCTACTGGCAGCTCCTGCGCAATTCGCTTGTTATCTCGACGCTGGCGGTGACGCTGACCCTGATCACGGCTTCGATGGCCGCGTTCACCTTCGCTCATGTCAGATTCTTCGGCTCATCGATGCTGCTCAGCTATCTGACGCTGGGCCTGCTGTTTCCCGCTGCGACCGCCGTGCTGCCTCTGTTCATCAAGGTGCGGGATCTCGGCCTGCTCGACACTTATTTCGGCGTCGCGCTGCCGCAGGTGGCGTTCAGCCTCGCCATGAGCGTGCTGCTGCTGCGCCGCTTCTTCAAGGACATTCCATACGAGCTGCTCGAGGCCGCGCTGGTCGACGGCTGCAGCTACATCAAGTTCTTCCGCTATGTCACCTTGCCCTTGTCGCGTCCGATCCTGGCGACCGTCGGCACCATCACCTTCGTCAACAGCTGGAACGCCTATCTGCTGCCGCTGGTGATGCTGAACACCGATGCGCTGTATCCCTGGCCGCTCGGCATCATGGTCTACCAGGGCGAATACTCGTCCGAATGGCACCTGATCCTGGCCTTCATCACGCTCACCATCCTGCCCACGATCATTCTGTTCCTGCTGGCGCAGAAGCACATCGTGGCCGGCCTCACCGCAGGCGCGGTCAAGGGATGAGCCATCTGGGGAGATCATAATGAGAAAAGTCGGCGTCGGAATCATAGGCTGCGGGGTGATCAGCACCGCCTACCTCAAGGCGGCCCAGCGCTTTCCGGTCATGGAGTTCAGGGCGCTCGCCGACATGCGCAGCGAGGTTGCCGAGCGCCAGGGCGCGGCATTCGGCTTGCCGGGAATGCGGGTCGACCAATTGTTGAAGCGCGATGATATCGAAATCGTCGTCAATCTCACGGTGCCGCTCGCCCACACCGACGTCAGCCTGGCGGTGCTGAACGCCGGCAAGCACGTTCATTCGGAGAAGCCGCTCGGCATCAATGTCGCGGAAGCGCGCAAGGTCATGGAGCTCGCCGCACAGAAGAACCTGCGCGTCGGCTGCGCGCCCGATACGTTCCTTGGCGGCGGCCATCAGACCGCGCGCAAGCTGATCGACGAGGGCGCGATCGGCACGCCCGTCGCGGGCAGTGCCTTCTTCGGCTGTCCCGGCCACGAGCGCTGGCATCCGGCGCCCGGCTTCTACTACCTGCGCGGCGGCGGATCGATGCTCGACATGGGGCCGTATTACATCACCGATCTCGTGCAATTGCTCGGTCCGGTCGCCAGCGTGATGGGCTCGACCGCGCGTCCGAAGACCGAGCGCCTCGTTACCAGCCAGCCGATGAACGGCGCGCTGATTCCGGTCGAGGTCGCGACCCATGTCGCCGGGACGCTGGAATTCGAGAGCGGCGCAGTGGTGTCGATCACGATGAGCTTCGACGTGCCGAAACATCGGCATGCGCCGATCGAGATCTACGGCGACAAAGGCAGCATGCTGGTGCCCGATCCAAATCGCTTCGGCGGCGAGGTGCAGGTGGCAAAGACCGGCGGCGAATGGGAGGTGATGCCGCTGACGCACGGTCACGTCGAGGGCGAGTTCCGCTCGATCGGCGTCGCCGACATGGCTGGCGCGATCCTGAACGACAGGCCGCATCGCGCAAGCGGCGCGCTCGCCTTCCACGTGCTGGAGGTGATGGAGGCGTTCCAGACATCCGCCGACGAGGGCCGCCGCGTCAAGATCGAGAGCCGCGTCGAGCGGCCGGCGATGCTGCCGGCCGGACGTGAAACCGGACAGATCGATTGAGGGAATGACCATGCGCAAGGCAATGATTGTATGGGGTGGCTGGCCGGGACACGATCCCGATCTCTGCGCTTCGATGATCCGCGGCTGGCTGAAGGCGGAAGGTTTCGAGGTCCGGATCGAAACCACGACCGAGGCATTCGGCGATCCCAAAATCCATGATCTCTCGTTGATCATCCCGATCTACACCATGTCCAAGATCGAAAAGGCGGATGCGCTGAATCTTTGCGCTGCGGTGCGCAGCGGGGTCGGGCTCGCCGGCCATCATGGCGGCATGTGCGATGCCTTCCGCGATTCTGTGGACTACCAGTTCCTGTGTGGCGGGCAATGGGTTGCGCATCCCGGCAACATCATCGATTACAAGGTCGACGTGACCAAGCCCGACGATCCCATCATGAACGGCCTGAAAAGCTTCGAGCATCGTTCCGAGCAGTATTACATGCATGTCGATCCCGCCAACGAGGTGTTGGCAACGACGACTTTCACCGGTGAGCACGCGCCCTGGATCGAGGGCGTGGTGATGCCGGTGGTGTGGAAGAAGCGTTATGGCGCGGGGAGGGTGTTCTACTCCTCGCTGGGCCACCGCGCCTACGAGCTCGACGTGCCGGAGATTCGGACGTTGATGACCCGCGGCATGCTGTGGGCCGCGCGCGAATGACTGAAGGCGCGACCCAGCCGGTGCTTCGAGCCACGCTCGAGGACGTCGCGCGCGCGGCGGGCGTTTCGCTCGCCACCGTCGATCGCGTCGTCAACCGGCGCGAGGGTGTTCGTGCCAAGACCGTCGCGCGTGTCGAGGCCGCGGTGGCAAAGCTCGGCTATCGCGCCGATGTTGCCGCGGCGCGGCTCGCCCGCGGGCAGACCTTCCGCTTTGCTTTCGTGCTGCCGACCGGTAGCAACAGCTTCATGACCAATCTCAGCGAGCAGGTCGCGCGCACCGCGGGCTGGCTCGCCGGCCATCGCGGCTTCATCGACATCCACCATGTCGACGTGTTCGACCCCGATGTCCTTGCCGGTGCGCTGGAGAACCTCTCGCCGGCCTATCAGGGTGTCGCCGTCATCGCGCTCGATCATCCCAGGGTTCGCGCCGCGATCGACGAGCTCGTCGCGCGCGGGGTCGCGGTGGTGACCTTGGTGTCGGACGCGCCGAGCTCGTCCCGGGTGCACTATGTCGGGATCGACAATCCGGCCGCGGGCCGCACCGCCGCCACGCTGATGGGGCGCTTCCTTGCCGGGCGCGAGGGCACCGTCGCCGTGATTGCGGGATCGTTGTCGCTGCGCGATCACACCGAACGGCAGTTCGGCTTCCACCAGATCCTGTCGAGTGAGTATGCGAACCTGTCCGCACTCCCCGTCATCGAGGGGCGCGACGACAGCGACCGCACGCGGGACCTCACGGCCGCGCTGCTCGCGCGCCATGCCGATCTCCGCGGCATCTATTGCTGTGGCGCCGGCAACCGCGGCATCGCCGATGCGCTCGAGGCTTCGGGCCGCGCGCGCGAGGTGGTCTGGATCACACATGAGCTGACCGAGCACACCAGACGGTTCCTGGTGCGCGGCACGCTCGACGCCGTCATCAACCAGGATGCCGGCCATGAGGCGCGGTCTGCGGCGCGAGTCCTGCTCGCGCATTGTTCGGGCGAGCCGATCAGCCCCGACCAGGAGCGTATCCGCATCGACATCTTCCTGCGGGACAATCTGCCGTAGGCAGACGCGCGCAAGCGCGCCGTGAGGATTACGCCTCGTACTGGTCCGGCCCCATCGCCCAGGACGACTCGTCGTGGCCGAACGCGTAATTGCGGTTGTTGAGCGCCGGATTGCGGTTGACCATCGGCCGCATGAACATCGGGTGGGTCGCTGAGCGCACCTCGTGCTCGACCGTGAACAGCGGCTTGCCGCTGTCGAGGTCGACGATGTCGCAGAACCGGTACTGGTATTGATTGTCCTCGCGGGAGATCAGCTTGCGCGCAAGCAGCTTGCGGTAGGGACCGGAGAAGTCGGTGATGTACATCTGCACATGGTGACCGTCATAGTCGCCCAGCGGCCGGTCGGTCTCGCGGAACAGCAGATGCTGGTTGCGGCCCGTCGTCACGGCGGCAACAGCGGCCTCGCCGTTCCGCAGGCTCGCGGGCATGCCCATGATCTCGGGATAGAAGGCGCAGATGCCGGCCGCCGTTCCCTTGGGCACGTCGAACTCGACATAGGGAATGCCGAGCGCGATCCGGCCGAACCGCGCGGCGTCGGGCTCGTAGCAGCGCACGCGGTTACCCCAGGGGCAAACTGCCTCGACATGGTCGTTGTGCTCCCTGAATGCGAACGCCGTGCCCTCGAGCTTCTTTGCGACCGCCCCGAGCCGCGCCAGCAGCGCCTCGCGGCCTTCGATGACGAGGCCAACGTGCCCGCGCAGCACCTGCGGCCGGCCGCTCGGCAGATGAAACTGGCTCCGCCCGGCGTTGATCCACATGTTGGTGTCGGACACCATCAGGTAGGGGTCGCGGGTGAGTCCGAGCCCGGCGACGTAGAACAGCGTGGCGAGGCGCTGGTCCGGGACCTGGATGTTGACGTGCTCGAAATGGATGGCGTTGCCGAGATCTTCTGCGGATCGGTCGAATTGTTGCGGCATGGGTGTGCACTTCTCGCTGGGGGACGAACGCGTGCATCTTAAAGCATGCTACGCCCGGCCGGAATAGAGATCGGCAAAGCGTTCGCGCAGGACGTTCTTCTGGACCTTTCCCATCGCGTTGCGCGGCAGGCCGTCGACGAACACGACCCGCTTCGGCTGCTTGAATTTCGCCAAGCGTCCCGACAGCGCGGCGAGAATGGCGCGCTCGTCGACCGACGAGCCCGGCGCGCGAACCACCGCCGCAGTGACCCCCTCGCCAAAATCGGCGTGCGGCACGCCGACGACCGCGCTCTCGGACACGCCCGGAATCGCGTCGATCTCGGTCTCGATCTCCTTGGGGTACACGTTGAACCCGCCGGTGATGATGAGGTCCTTGCCGCGCCCGACGATGTGCAGGTAGCCGTCCGCATCGAGCTTGCCGAGATCTCCCGTGATGAAGAAGCCGTCGGCGCGGAATTCGGCCGCGGTCTTGTCCGGCATGTTCCAGTAGCCCGCGAACACGTTGGGCCCCTTCACCTCGATCATGCCGACGTCGCCGACCGGGAGCATTGCGCCGGTCTCCGGATCGGTGACGCGAACCTCGACGGCGGGAAGCGGCCGGCCGACCGAGCCGGCAATGCGGGGCCCCTCATAGGGATTGGAGGTGATCATCCCGGTCTCGGTCATGCCGTAGCGTTCCAGGATCGCATGCCCGGTCCGCGCCTTCCAGGCCCGATGTGTCTCGGCCAGAAGCGGCGCCGAGCCGGCGACGAACAGCCTCATGTTGGCGGTGCTTCGCTCGTTCAGGTCAGGGCACTCGAGCAGGCGGACATAGAAGGTCGGCACGCCCATCAGAACCGTGCTGCGCGTCATCGTCGCCAGGATGCGTTCGGCGTCGAACTTCTGCATGAACAGGATGCGCGCGCGGGCGGCGAAGGAGACGTTGCAGGCCACGAAGAGCCCGTGAACGTGATAGATCGGCAGGGCATGGATCAGCACGTCCTTGCTCGAATAGCGCCACTCCTTTACGAGCGTCAGCGCGTTCGAAGACAGGTTGCCGTGCGTCAGCATGGCTCCCTTCGAGCGGCCGGTCGTGCCCGACGTGTAGAGGATGGCGGCGAGATCGTCGTTCGTCCTGGCGAGGGTGTCAAATCGCGCCGGGAAGTCCGCCGCGGCCTGGACGAGCGAACCCTTGCCGCGCTGATCGAGCGTCTCGACCCGGCCGCCTGCCTTGGCGGCGATGACGCGCAAATCGGCCTCTTCCCTGGGATCGCACACGATCAATGTCGGCTGCGCGTCGCGGATGAAGTACTCGGTCTCGGCCGGCGTATAGGCGGTGTTGAGCGGCAGATAGACCGCGCCTGCGCGCAGCGTTGCAAGATAGAGCGCGACGGCCTCGACGGATTTCTCCACCTTGGCCGCGACGCGGTGGTTCGGGCCGATGCCGATGCTGGCGAGGAAGTTCGCGAACCTGCCGCTGAGGGCGGCGAGTTCGGCATAGCTCAACGCCGTGCCGTCGTCCTTCTCGATGCAGATGGACTGGTCGGACTCCGCGCCGGCGAGCAGGCGGTCGTACAGGTTCGAGCTCATGACGAGATCTTCCGTTGCGAGTTGGTGTGAGGACTGGGAACGAGGTCGCGCGACGACAGTTTCGCGCGAAGCGCCTTCTTCACGTTGTCGGAAGCGACGACGGTCCCGGCTTCCGCAAAGGCCTCGTGGTTCGCCTCGATGTGCTCGAGCGCGTAGAGATAGTTCACCATCAGCCCGTAGGACTGCTTCATGCCCTTGGCGGAGGCGTCGCCGAGGAAATTCAGTCGTTCCAGGCGTGCGCCGTTGCCGAGGTGGAAGCGGGCGACCGGATCCACCGGCTTGCCCGACGGCAGTTTCGCCTTCAGGAAGTAATAGGCGGCAAGCGCGGTGATGGCCTCTTTCGCCTGCGCAATATCGCCGCCGTCCTCGATCGCGGCCATCGCTCGGCGCGTATCGTCGTCGATCGCAGCCGATGCCTCGCTCTTGAGCTCGCGCCTCGCCCAGCCGGCAAAGCCGGGCACGGGCGACAGGGTGACGAAGGTCTTCAGGTTCGGCAGCTCGCGGGCGAGATCCTGCACCACCTGCTTGATCAGGAAGTTGCCGAACGAGACGCCGGCGAGGCCCTTTTGCGTGTTCGAGATCGAGTAGAACACGGCGGTGGTCGCCTCGTGCGCGGCAATCGCCTGGCGCGACTTGTCCAACAGCGGTCCGATCGCGCCGGGAATCTCGCGTGTGAGCGCGACCTCGACGAAGATCAGCGGCTCGTCCACCAGCTGCGGATGGAAGAACGCGTAGCAGCGGCGGTCCGGCGGCTCGAGCCGGTTGCGCAAATCGTCCCAGTCCTGGATGGCGTGGACGGCTTCATACCTGATGATCTTTTCGAGGATGTTGGCCGAGGTGGTCCAGTCGATCGGTCGCAGCACGAGGAACCCCCGGTTGAACCAGGACGAGAACAGATGGACGAAGTCGTCGTCGACGGCCTGCAGCTCGGGATGCTCGCGCAGCAGCGCGAGCAGCACCTCGCGCATCCGCACCAGCGAGGCCGTTCCGCCCGGCGCGAGGTTGAGTCGCCGGATCAGCTCCTGCCGGCGTGGCTCCGCGGCGGCATGGAGCGCCTCGAGCTTGCTGCCGTCGCCACCCTCCTTGCGCTGGTAGGCGGCGATCGCGAGCTCGATGGCGCGGCGGTCGGGCCCGAACCGGTCGGCGAGGGAGGATAGAAATTTGAGCCGCTGCGGCTCGGCCGCGGCTTCGAACGCGGCAAGCAGCGATTGCGCGATCGCAACGCCGGAGGCTTCGCCGCGACGCGACAGCAGCGCCTCGCCCAGAAGCGCGAGGTCGCGATCCTCGCTCGCCTCGCGATCCGGCTTGATGCCGAGAACCGCGCGGCCGCGTTGTGTCAGCGTGTCGATCAGCCCTTGCAGGAATTCGGGCGCCGCGATGCGTCCGGATCGGATGTCGCTCAGCATGGTTCATGCCTCCTCGGTTAACGCGTCGGGGCGCCCATCACCAGATTGGGCAGAAAGGTGGAGATCGAAGGGACCAGGCAGAGCAGGACCACCGCGAACGCCATCAGCACGACGAAGGGCAGCGTGCCCCAGATCACGTCCCTCAGGGGAATGTCGGGCGCGATATTCCTGATGACGAAGATGTTGAGCCCGACCGGCGGGTGGATGAGGCCCATCTCCATCACGATCGTCATCACCACGCCGAACCAGATCAGGTCGAAGCCGGCGTCCTTGAGCGGCGGCAGGATGATCGGCGCGGTCATCAGGATGATCGAGACCGGCGGCAGGAAGAAGCCGAGCACGACCACCAGCACCAGGATCGCGCCCAGCAGCACCCATGGTGACAGATGCATCGCCACGATCGCCTGCGCCGCGCCCTGGCTGATGTGGAGATAGCTCATGACGTAGGAGTAGAGCAGCGACATGCCGATGATCAGCATCAGCATGGTCGATTCCTTCAGCGTCGATTCCAGGATCGGGCCGAGATCCCGCGGCCGCCACACGCCGTAGATCGAGGCGATCAGGACCAGCGCCAGGATGCCGCCGAGGCCGGCGGTTTCCGACGGCGTCGCATAGCCGCCATAGAGCGCGATCATGACGCCGCTGAGCAGCACGACGAAGGGCAGCACGCGCGGCAGCGCGCCGAAGCGCATCGCCATGGTGAAGCGCTCGTTCGACAGGATCGGATGCTGTGCCGGATCGGCGGCATAGGCGCGCTGCGCCGCCTTGTACTCGGCCTTGAACCTCAGCACCGCATAGGTCGCAAACAGCAGCACCAGCAGCAGGCCAGGCCCGATGCCGGCGAGGAACAGACGTCCGAGCGACTGCTCCGCTGCGACCGCGTACAGGATCATGGTGATCGAAGGCGGCAGCAGGATGCCGAGCGTGCCGCCGGCGGCGATCACGCCCGCGGCGAAGCCGCCGGAATAGCCGCGCTTGCGCATCTCGGGAATGCCGGCGGAGCCGATCGCCGAGCAGGTGGCCGGAGACGATCCGGCCATCGCGGCGAACAGCGCGCAGGCGAACACGTTGGCAATGCCGAGACCGCCGGGGATGCGGCCCATCCAGACATGGAGCGCGCTGTAGAGGTCCTGTCCCGCCTTCGACTTGCCGATCGCGGCGCCTTTCAGGATGAAGAGCGGGATCGCCAGCAGCGTGATCGAGGCCATCTCCTCGTAGACGTTCTGCGTCACCGTATCGAGCGATGCGGCGGGCATGAAGTAGTACATGAAGATGACGGCGACCGCGCCGAGCGCCAGCGCGATCGGCATGCCCGAAGCCATGACGGCGAGGGTCGCACCACCATACATCAATCCGACGGCAAGCGTGCTCATTTGCTCCTCCATGTCTCGAGGCTCGCGGCCAGCTGAAGCGCGATCTGCAGCGTCATCAGCGTCATGCCGAGCGACATCATGCTGTAGGGAATCCACAGCGGCGGGGCCCAGGTCGATCCGGACACCTGTCCGTCGACCCAGGCTTCGTGGAACAGCGTCCAGGATTTCCAGGCGAAGAAGGCGCAGAACGATAGGCTCGCGGCGTCGACCGCGAGCATGCGGATCGCATTGCCGCGCTTCGAGAGGTAGCCGGTGAGCGCCTCGATGCCGATATGGCCGCGCCCGGCCTGTACGAACGCGGTGGACAGGAACGTGGCGCCGACCAGCAGGAACACCGCAGCCTCGTCCTGCCAATAGGTTGCCGCGTTGAAGAAGTAGCGCGCGGCCACGCTGTAGCTGAGGATTGCGCTCGAGACGATGAGCGCGATCGAGCAGAGCACGACGATCGCCCTGTTGAGCAGGGTCATCGCGCGCGCGATGCGTCCGACCGGGGAGCCGGGTCGCGCCGACGTCACGGCGGTGGAATGGCCGAGATCGATGCCGTGCGCGCTCATGAGCCCGCCTCCATGGCGAGCTTGATCAGGCGGGCGCAGTTCTCGTTCTTGCCCGCGTAATCCTTCCAGGCCGTCTCGCGCGATAGATCCCGCCAGGCCTGAACCGTCTTGTCGTCGAGATCGTGCACCGTCGCGCCGGCGGTCTGGTAGACCTTGGCGACACGAACGTCGTCCTCCACCGCAGCATTGCGGCCGAACGCTTCGAGCTCGGCGCCGACCGAGACGATGATGTCGCGCTCCTCGTTCGACAGCCGGTCGAACACCGCCTTCGACATCACGAGCGGCTCGAGCATGAACCAGTAGCTCTTGGCCCGGCCCGTCGTCAGATGCTTGGCGAGCTCCTCCAGACGGAACGAGGTCAGGCTGGTGGAGGAGGTGAGAGCGGCATCGCACGCCCCGGTCTGCATCGCCGCATAGAGCTCGTTGGAGGGCAGCGACAGCACCGAGGCGCCGGCAGCCTGCAGCACCAGATCCATCTCGCGCGAGCCGCCGCGGACCTTCATGCCCTTGGCATCGCCGACCGCGACCAGCGGGCGCGAACGGCTGGCGACGCCGCCGGCCTGCCAGATCCAGGTGACGATGACGAGGCCCTTGGCGGCGAGGAATTTGGTGAACTCCTGGCCGATCGGCTTGTTCTTCCAGCCGAGGCCTTCGTCGTAGCCGGTGACGAGGCCCGGCATCAGGCCGATGTTCAGCTCGGGAAGATCGCCGCCGGCGTAGGAGATCGGGATGAGGCTCATGTCGAGCGCGCCTTTGCGCATCGCCGAGACCTGCGCGTTGGTCTTCATCAGCGACGAGCCCGGATAGATCTCGGCGGACATCGCGCCCTTGCTGCGCTCCTGGATCAGCGTCGCGAAGCGCCGGCAGAGCCGGTCGCGGAAATCGCCCTCGGTCGCGGTGCCTCCCGGAAACTGGTGCGAGATCTTCAGGGCCGTGGCCGCGCGCGCCGCTCCGAACCGGAGCAGCGCCGGGGTCGCGATCCCCAGGGCCAGAGTTTGGGCCAAGGCTTGGCGTCTTGAAATCCTCATTCCATACCTCCCGTTGCAGATTGCATTTTTTATTTCTAATCTTGCATACAATTCATATATGAACTGCATGCTGTATGTTTTGTCAAGCGTATGGTATGGAATTGCAGGATCGGGTGTATACAATGAGCCAGGCCTTCAGACTGAAGCAGTCGATCGAAGACGCTGTGATTGCAGGGGAATTTCAGCCCGGCGATCGCTTGGACGAAGCCTCGCTGGCGGAGCGATTCGGCGTGTCGCGGACGCCCATCCGCGAGGCGCTGCTGCAGCTCGGCGCCGAAGGCTTCATCGATGTCCGCCCGCGACGCGGCGCCATCGTCAGCGTCCCGTCACCGACCCGGCTGTTCGAGATGTTCGAGACCATGGCGGAGATCGAAAGCGCCTGCGGACGGCTGGCCGCGCGGCGGCTGACGCCGGACAATGATGCGGCGATGGAAGCTGCGCACCGGGCCTGCGAGACGGCCGCGCGAAACGGCGACAGCGAGCAGTATTACGCCGACAACCGCAACTTCCACGAAGCGATCTACCGCGCCAGCCGCAACAGCTTCCTGGCCGATCAGGCCTTCGCCCTGCACAAGCGCTTGAGCGCCTATCGCCGCATCCAGCTGCGGGCGCGCAACCGGCTGCTGCAATCGTTGCAGGAGCATGCCGGCATCCTGGAAGCAATCCGCGCCGGCGACGAGCAATTGGCCGCAACGCGCCTCCACGACCACGTCCTGGTGCAGGGCGAACGGTTCTCGGACATGGTCCTCGGCCTTTCACCCGCCGGCCAGTCTCCTGCCGAAGGCAGGAGGGAGACTGCGAAATAGGCGTTGCCGTTCGCATCTTGAGCGGCTCGCAGCAGCATTCTCTCTCTCGTTCGTCTAATGTGACGTCACGAGGCTCGCATCATCGAGACGCGCGAACACGTTTGCCTTGATCCGCTGCAAGGCCCGCTGCTCGATCTGGCGGACGCGCTCGCGCGAGACGCCGAACTTGCCGGCGAGCGCGTCCAGCGTCTGGTGCGGTTCGTCGAGATACCGCGCCTCGACGATGCTGCGCTCCCGCGGTGACAGCGCCGCGAGTGCATCGGCGAGGGCAGCCTTGGTGCGTTCACGATCGGCGGCTTCCAGCAGCAGACTCTCCGGGTCCGGAGACGGATCCACCAGCCGGTCCTGCCATTGGTCGCCCTCCGTCTCGACGCTGAGCGGCACGTTGAGTGAGATGTCGCCGCGCAGCCGGCCGTTCATCTCGACGACGTTGGCTTCTCTCACGTCGAGATGGCTCGCGATATAGGTCAGCTGATCCGTCCGAAGATCGCCGTCCTCCGGTACGCCGAGCCTGTTCTTCAGCTTGCGCAGGTTGAAGAACAGCTTCTTCTGCGCAGCGGTGGTGCCCAGCTTGACCAGCGACCATGATCGCAGGATGTAGTCCTGAACCGATGCCTTGATCCACCAGGCGGCATAGGTCGCAAGCCGAAAGCCTTTCTCGGGATCGAACCGCTTCACGGCCAGCATCAGCCCGACATTGGCTTCCGAGATGAGGTCGGCGATGCCAAGGCCATAGCGGCGATATTGCAGTGCGATCTTGGCCGCGAGCCGCAAATGGCTCGTCACCAGCCGATAGGCGGCGTCCCGATCGCCGCAATCGCGCAATCGCCTGGCATATTCGGCTTCTTCCGACGCCTCGAGCAGCGGAAACCGATGGATCTCCTTGAGATAGCGGGATAGCCCGGCTTCGGAATGAAGCGCAGGAAGCGATGAGGCAACCAACATCGCGCCCTCCCTTCACGAGCACCGCTCGCGCCGGTCGGGGGCGCGTAGCCGATCCATGCGACAATCCAGGTGAAGCGCCGAGAGCGGCGCCGTCGGCAGCGCGGCGCGTTTGGCAGGCCGCGCGATCCGAGCGCAGGCAGGTTTCATGTCCAAATCCTCGACAGAGCAAGATGGGTGCACCACCGCGAGCCTGCCCCGCTGAGCCCGTTCATGGCACCCAGACGCTTCAGGCCGGTGGGCGCCACTAGAATTTGGAAATGGCCAGAATGTTCCAGCGTGAATGGTCGTGACTGAAAATGGCGATGGCGATTGCCGTATTCCTTCTCCGCTGCAGGCAGCTCTTGAAACGCGAAGCTTTCATTCCAATTTGGTCCACGCAGGCGCCGATGAGGCTGCACGCATGTTTGGTTCGTGGGATGGATGACTATCGTGATCTCGTGAGCGCGGCCCTTGCGCTGTTTTGCGCCGGATTGATGTTGGTGGCCGGCCATCTCCTGATCGAATGGCACGCTGGAAATACCGATCCCGGCACGAGGATCGAGGCGCCGAAAGGCGCGCCCGCGCCGCTCATCTCGAACGGTTCGCCGCCGGACAGGCGAATGATCGAACTCCCTGCCGAGATCAGGCGCAAGCGCGCTGCGTGAAGGGGACCCTAGATTGCCCGCAGTCCTTCCTTGGGCATCTCCCGGATCAGCGCATCGATGTCGTTCTGCTCCAGCGTCTCCTTCTCGAGCAGCTTCTTTGCGGCGCGGTCCAGGATCGGCCGCCGGGTGGTCAGGATGCCCTCGGTGCGCTGGAAGACCTCGTCGACGATGGCTTTCACCTCGTGGTCGACCGCGGCGGCGGTCTCTTCGGCATAGTCGCGCTCGCGCGTCGGATAGGGACGGTCAGGGCCGGCAAGGAAGTTGCCGGGATCGCGCTCATAGGCGACGCTCCCCAGTCGCTCCGACATGCCGTAACGCGTCACCATGCTGCGGGCGATGTCGGTGACGCGGCGCAGATCGTCCGCCGCGCCGGTGGACAAATGCCCGAACACGATCAGCTCCGCGGCCCGCCCGCCGAGCAGCACCGCCATCTTGTTCTCCAGCTCCTCCTTGGTCATGAGGAATCGGTCCTCGATCGGCCGCTGGATGGTGTAGCCGAGCGCGCCGACGCCGCGCGGGATGATCGAGACCTTGTGCACGGGATCGGTCCCCGGCAGCGAGAGCGCGACGAGCGCGTGCCCCATCTCGTGATAGGCGACGATCTCGCGTTCCCTGGCGTTGAGCAGGCGATTGCGCTTTTCCAGCCCTGCGATCATGCGCTCGACCGCGTTGTTGAAGTCGCTCATGCTCACCGCCTCGGCACCGCGGCGGGTCGCCAGCAGCGCCGCTTCATTGACGAGATTGGCGAGATCGGCGCCCGTGAAACCCGGAGTGAGTGCGGCAACGGCGTCTGCATCGACGCCGTCAGCCACGCGCACCTTCTTCATGTGCACCTTGAGGATCTCGATGCGGCCCTTCTTGTCGGGCCGGTCGACCAGCACCTGCCGGTCGAAGCGGCCGGCGCGGAGCAGGGCCGGATCGAGGATCTCGGGCCGGTTGGTGGCGGCGAGGATGACGAGGCCCGAGCGTGAATCGAAGCCGTCGAGCTCGACCAGCAGCTGGTTGAGCGTTTGCTCCTTCTCGTCATGACCGCCGGCAAAGGGACCGATGCCGCGGGCGCGGCCGAGCGCGTCGAGCTCGTCGATGAAGATGATGGCCGGCGCCTTGTCGTGCGCCTGCTTGAACAGGTCCCGGACCCGCGCCGCACCGACGCCGACGAACATCTCGACGAACTCCGAGCCGGAGATCGAGAAGAACGGCACTCTGGCCTCGCCGGCCACGGCCTTGGCCAGCAAGGTCTTGCCTGTACCCGGCGGGCCCACCAGCAGCACACCTTTCGGCATGCGGCCGCCGAGCCGGCCGTAGTCGGTCGGGTTCTTCAGGAAATCGACGATCTCGCGCAGCTCGTCCTTGGCCTCATCCACCCCCGCCACGTCGGCAAAGGTGACCCCGGTGTTGGACTCGACATACACCTTGGCCTTGCTCTTGCCGATCGCCATCAGCCCGCCGCCGATCCCGCCGCCTTCGGCCATGCGGCGGCCGATGTACCACCAGACGCCGAGGAACAGCAGCACCGGCATGACCCACGATAACAGGTCGCGCAGAAACGTGCTCTCGATCTGCCCGGTGAAGCGTACGTTGTGTTTCTCCAGCTCCTGGGCGACGTCCTGGTCGACACGTGTGGTGACGAATTGCTTCTGGCCGCCGGGCAGAGGCTCCTTCAGCGTGCCCTGCAAGGTGCGGTCGGAAATGCCGACCGTCTCGACTTTGCCCTGGCGCAGCAATTGCTGATATTCGCTGTAGGGGATCACGGCGATCTGGTGCGCCGCCGAGATCAGATACTGGATCAGGAAGACCGCGAAAATTGCGGCGATGGCATATCCGACATTGAAACGGGCATTCTTGTTCATGCGGAGACCAGATCCGATCGTGTCAGGCGGGCCGCGCTGCGTCGAGGCGCATCTTGGCGCGCTCGCTCGGGCCCGGTCGGCGTCCGGACCTGCATCGTATCGACAAAACTTCTCCTGCTGCTATCGGTTCCTGCCATGCCGACGCGCTTCGGGGGAGAGGCGCCTCGCACCCGGAGGGCCGCGCTCGGCGATCGGGTTGCCAGGCAGGATAAGGCCCGGTTGCAGGCCGGGCCTTTGCTTGGCTCACCAGGGATACCAGTAAGGGTATGCCGCCGGATAATACCGGACGGTCCGATAATATCGGGGCCCGTAGTAATATCCCGGCGGACCATAGACCGGCTCATAATAGACCGGAGGTGCGGCCGCGGCGGCCAGTGCTCCGGTGAACAGGCCGAGCGCCACGGCCGGACCGATGCCCGGTCCTCCCCAGTGATGATGATGGCCCCGCCAATGGGCCGAAGCCGGCGCAACCGTTCCGATGAGGAGCGTTGCTGCCGCGGCGATTGCAAGAGCAAGCTTTCTCATGTGACTTCCCTCGAACTTTTGTCCACGCAAGCGGGCTTCTCGATCCTTTGCATGAGTTTCGTTTCGCCGAACACGGGGTCCGGCAGCATTCGAACTTAGGATTGGCCGCGACGACTTCAAGTCTCGTGCCGCGGCTCCGACGTTTGGTCGCAGACGCCGGAGCGTCACTCGCGGGCGAGAGCGTTGGCCGACATCGTCACTGCCGGATGTCCGGTCCAATTCCGCCCGTCGAAATGTCCGCGGCTCATATTCCTGGGCCAGCGGATGTCGTACCTTGCGGAGACAGCCGGCCGCTGTAATTTGAGCGAAACATCAAAGGAAGGAATCCATGGGGGGAGTCTTGGAGGGCGTGCGCGTGCTCGATTTCGGGCGCTATATCGCCGGGCCCTATTGCGCCACCTTACTGGCCGAGTTCGGGGCCGAGGTCATCCGCATCGAGAAGCGCGACGGCAGCGAGGATCGTTTCGTCGCGCCGGTGGGCGAAGGCGGCGAGGGCGCGCTGTTCCTCCAGGTCAATCGCAACAAGAAGTGCATCACGCTCGATCCGATGAAGGCGCAAGGCCAGGAGGTGATGCGCCGCCTGATCGCGACCGCTGACGTCGTGGTCGCCAACCTGCCGCCGCAGACCCTGCGCGCGATGAAGCTCGACTACGACTCGCTGAAGGCGATCAAGCCTGACATCATCCTGACCACGGCGACAGCGTTCGGCGGGCCGGGCCCGTGGTCCGACCGCGTCGGCTTCGACGGCGTCGGCCAGGTGATGTCGGGATCGGTGTACATGACAGGCACCGGCGATCCGCCGTACCGGGCCGCGGTGAACTGGGTCGATTTCGGCACCGCGCTGCACTGCGCCTTCGGCACGCTTGCCGCGCTGATCGAGCGCGGCAAATCCGGGCGCGGGCAGATCGTCGAGGGCGCGCTGCTCGCAACCGCTTTGTCCTTCACCAATGCCACGCTGATCGAGCAGGCCGTCATCAACGTCAACCGCGTGCCGACCGGCAATCTCGGCCAGACCGCGGCTCCCGCCGACATCTACCGCACCAGGGACGGCTGGGTGCTGTGCCAGGTCACCGGTCATCCGCTGTTCAAGCGCTGGGCGCGGCTTATGGGCGAGGAGGAGGTGTGGCTGAACGATCCGCGCTTTGCCGATGACATCAGCCGCGGCAACAACGGCCGCATCATCAGCGAGCGGATGGCGCGCTGGTGCGCCGAGCGCACCACGCAGGAGGCCGTCGATACGCTGGGCCAGGCGATGATCCCGACCGGCCCCGTGCTCTCACCGCAGCAGGCGCTGGATCATCCGCATATCCGCGCCGCCGGCTTCATGCAGGACGTCGACTATCCCGGCCTGCCGAAGCAGGCGCCGGTCGCCCGCGCCGCGGTGCGGCTGTCGGAAACGCCCGGCAAGATCGCAAGCCGCCCGCCGACGCTCGGCGAGCACACCGATGTCGTCCTCGCCGAACTCGGCTACGATGCGGACGAGATCGCGGCGCTCCGGCAGACCGGCATCATCTAGCATCACAGCAGCAGCTTCAGCGCCTTGGCATCGGCCGGGGCTGCGCTCTTCTGGTCGTTGTCGAAATAGACGTAGACGTCGCAGCCCTGACGCTTCCACGACGTGATGCGCTTGGCCCATTGCGCCAGCGTGGCCTTCGTATAGTGCCCGTGATAACGCCCGCTTGGCCCGTGTCCGCGCACATAGACGAAATCCGCCGTGCGCTTCCACGGCGCCGGCGCATCGTGATGGTCGGACAGGCACAGCGAGATGTTCTCCTCAGTCAGCATCCGCAGGATGCGCGGCTGATACCAGCTCGGATGACGGAATTCGAAACTGTAACGCCGCTTTCGTGACAGCAGCTTGAAGAACGACGCGAGCCGGTCCGCATTCGCCTCGAACTGCGGCGGCAGCTGGAACAGGATCGGGCCGGCCTTGCCGCCGAGCCGCGTGATGCGGTCCTCCAGCAGCTCGAGGCTGTTGACGGAGCGGTCCGACAGGCGCTTCCAGTGCGTGATGAATTTCGACGCCTTCCAGGCGAACACGAAGTCGCGTCCGGTCTGCTCGCGCCATCCCGTCACTGCCTCCGGCGTCGGCGTGCGGTAGAACACCCCGTTCAGCTCCGTGGTGTCGAACTGCCCGGCATAGTAGCGAAGCTGCTGCTTCAGCGTCACGCCCTCGGGGAAGAACGGGCCGCGCCAGGAGGCGTAGTGCCAGCCCGAAGTTCCGATCAGAACGCGCGCCATGTTTCACGTGCCATCCGTTGCTATTTGCCGGAGGGAACGTCCGTACGGCCGATACGTTTCTCGTGGGCATCCACACGAGGACCGGAACCGATGTACGCGCTGTTCGAAGGCAACAAGCAGATCGGCAATCCCTTTCCGACCGAGAAGGAGGTGTGGGAAGCCGCCTTGATCGAGGGCCTGGTGACCGATGTCCCGGTCGCCGACGAGGAGGGCGGTCACCTCTTGCCCGACGGCTATCACGTCGAGCGCGTCGACGAGACATTCGCGCCGCGGCCGGACTGGAAGCTGCCGCGCGAGATCTCCTGAGCTAATTCGACGCCAGCGCCGCCTTGGCCACCTCGGCCATCCAGCGCGAGGCCACCGGCAGGATCGCGTCGTTGAAATCATAGCGCGGGCCGTGCAGCTCCGCGCCGTCGCGCAAGGGCCCGTTGCCGATCCAGACGAAGGCGCCGGGCCGCTGCTGCAGATAATGGGCAAAATCCTCGCCGGCCATGCTGGGGGCGAGATCGCGCCGCACCGGCGCCTGCACCTTCTCCGCGGCGATGCGCGCGAGGTCGGCCTCATCGGGCGTGTTGATCACGACGCCGACACCCCAGACGATCTCGGGCGTGACTTTGACGCCGAAGCTGGTCGCGATCCCGGCGCAGGTGCGCTCGATGCCGTCGAGGATGGTGTCCTTGACCGCCTCGCGGTGGTAGCGCAGCGTGCCGCGGATGGTGACGCGTCCGGCGATCTGGTTCGGCGCGGTGCCGCCTTCGATGGTGCACAGCGACAGCACGGCGGTGTCGAGCGGATCGACGCCGCGCGAGGTAATCGATTGCAGCGCGACGATGAGGTGCCCGGCCGCCACCACGGGATCGCGCGTCAGATGCGGCATGCCGGCGTGCCCGGCGTGGCCCTCGATCGTGATGGTGATGCGCCCGCCGGAGGCCATGACGACGCCGTCGTGCACGGCGATGGTGCCGGCGGCAAGGCCCGGCCAGTTGTGGAAGCCGAAGATCCGCTCCATCGGAAAACGGTCGAACAGCCCGGCCGCGACCATCGCGCGCGAGCCGCCAAAGCCTTCCTCGGCCGGCTGGAAAATCAAATCGACCGTGCCGCTCCAATCGCTGTCGGCGGCGAGCAGGGCCGCGGCGCCCAGCAGCGAGGCGGTATGGCCGTCATGGCCGCACGCATGCATCACGCCCGATGTCTTTGAAGCATAGGGCAGGGCGGTGTCCTCGGTGATCGGCAGCGCATCCATGTCGGCGCGCAGGCCGACCCGCCTTTGCGCGTGGCCGCGCGTCAAGGTCGCGACGATGCCGTGGCCGCCGATGTTGGCCTCGAAGGGAATGCCGAGCTCGGTGAGCTTGTCCTGCACGAAGGCGGCGGTCTCCTTCTCCTGCAGCGACAGTTCGGGATGCGCATGCAGGTGGCGGCGCCACGCGGTCAGTTTCTGGTGCAGTTCGGGGGACAAGGCAGGTGTCTCTTGAGTGATGTCGGTTGCCGCCACCATAAAGGATTATCACCGCCATGCACCCCGCGCCTTGGAATGCCTCGCGTGCAGCAATGTGCTTTTTCCGTCATTCCGGGGCGCGCCTCTTGGCGCGAACCCGGAATCCATGGTGCAGCTCGCTCCGAGGCCCAATGGATTCTCAGGTGCGCAATTGCGCACCATAGCTCGCGACTTCGTCGCGCCCCGGAATGACGAGCATGGGTGTTACGCCAGCTTCGCCAGCCCCTTCCAATCGAACCCGATCCCATGCCCCGGCCGGTCAGGCGCCAGCGCCAGCCCGTCCTTCAGCACCAGCGGATGCTCGATGTACTTGTCGAGCCCGAATCCGTGCGCCTCCAGATAGGATCGGTTCGGGCAGGCCGCGAGCAGGTGCACGGTGACGTCGTGCGCGCCATGACTGGTGACGGGCAGGTTGAACGCTTCCGCCAGCCGCGCGATCTTCATGAACGCGCTGACGCCGCCGCAATTGGTGACGTCGGGCTCCGGATAGGACACCGCGCCGGATGCGATGTAGTTCTTGAACTCCCACAGCGAGCGCAGATTCTCGCCCGCCGCGATCGGCACGCCGCCGGCCTGCATGATGCGCACATGCCCGGCGACGTCGTCGGGAATGATCGGCTCCTCCAGCCAGGTCAGGTCATAGGGCACGAACGCGCGCGCGGCGCGGATGGCTTCCTCGACCGTCCATTTCATGTTGGCGTCCGCCATCAGCGGAAAGCCGTCGCCGAGATGCTGTCGCATCGCCGAGACGCGCGCGACGTCGGACTTGAGCTCGGGCCGGCCGACCTTCATCTTGATGGCGCGAAAGCCCTTGGCGAGATTGCCGTCGGTCTGCTTGAGCAGCGCATCGACGGAGAGATCGAGGTCGATGCCGCCGGCATAGCACGGCACGTGCGCATCGAAGGCGCCGAGCAGGCGGTACAGCGGCAGCTTGGCGCGCCGCGCCTTCAAATCCCACAGCGCGATGTCGAGTGCCGACAGCGCCAGCACCGCCGGCCCGCCGCGGCCGCCATAATGCAGCCCCCACCAGACATGATGCCAGATCGCTTCGGTGCCGTCGGCCTCGCGCCCTTCGACCAGCGGCGGGATCTCGCGCTTGAGAATGTCGGCCACAGCCCCGCCATTGCGCCCGACCGTGTAGGTGTAGCCGACGCCCTCGGCGCCATCGGCATCGCGGACGCGGCAGGTGATCAGCTCGAACGCCGTCATGTCGCCATGCGTGGAGTCCGACAGCGCGACGGGGAGGGGGATCCGGTAGAACCCGGTCTCGATGTTTGCGATGCGCGGCATGTAGCCTCCCTGTTTTTTCTTTTGCTTCGTAGGGTGGGTTAGCTAGCGGTTGCGCGAAGCGCAAACGCTGGCGTAACCCACCACTTCTGTTGCCGTGGATGCATACGAGGATGGGTTACGCTGACGCTACCCACCCTACAAACCAAACTCATCGCGTCGTCGCGAGTTGCACCGCCAGCGCGCAGGCGCGGTCGTATTCGTCGAGATTGATCCATTCGTCGACCGTGTGCGCCTCGTTCTGGCCGGCGCCGAAGGTCACGGTCGGAACGCCGTGGCGGACCATCCAGTTGGCGTCGAGGCCGCCATTGGCCGCGCGCACGTTCGGGGTGCCGCCGACCGCAGACACCGCCTCGATCGCGCGCTTCACGACGGGCAGGTTCTCCTTCATGCGGAACGGATAATAGTCGGTCTCGGCCTTGAACTTGACCTTGCCGGACTTGCCTTGCGCGTTCGTCACCTTCTTGGCCGCCTTCTCGAACGCGGCCTTGTAGGCCTTGGTGATCTCCTTGAAGAACTTTCCGTCATGGCTGCGGCTCTCGCCGCGCACATGGACGTAGTCGGTGACGACGTTGGTGGCATCGCCCGCGGGGCGGCCTTCGCCGCCGGTGACGGGGCCGACATTGCTGGTGCCTTGCTGCTTGCCCTTCACCACCTTGCCGAACCAGCCGCCGGCCTTCACGTCGGCCAGCGCGAGGGCCATGATCATGGTCGAGGAGATGCCGCGCTCGGGTGCGACGCCGGCGTGCGAGGCGCGGCCAAAAATCTCGACGGTCCAGCGGTCGGCGCCGACGGCCCCGATCACGACGTTGGAGGCCGAGCCGCCGTCATAGTTGAACGCCATCACCGGCGAGCCGAGCTCGTCGAGCTTGACGTGACGCGCGCCATAGAGCCCGCTCTCCTCGCGCACGCAGAACAGAAGCGTGATCGGCGGATGATCGAGCTTCTGCTTGGCGAGCTCGGCGGCCAGCGTCACCAGCACGCCGCAGCCGCAGCGATTGTCGCCGCCGAGCGCGGTCCTGGCGTCGTTGACGATCTTGCGCCCGGACTTCTTCGGCTTGGCGCCGGCGCACAGCGGCACGGTGTCCATGTGGGTCATGAACATGATCCGCGGCTGGTTGTGCAGCGCGCCGCGGCCGGGCAGGTCGACGATGAGGTTGCCGGTCTCGGTCGGCACCGGAATGCGCGTGTTGGCGTCGTCGAGCCGGATCGCCTTCGCCGGCACGCCGGCCTCCTTCAGCGCGGCCGTGAGCTCCCGCCCGATCGCCGCCTCCTGTCCGGTGACGCCCTCTACAGTGAGGAAGCGCATGAGACGATCGGTGGCGGCTTTGGTGTCGACAGGCATGGACTCGAATTCCCCTTGATGCGGATGGCGGCGCAGCATCCCCTGCGCTTTCGCATTTCGCAAGGGCTCAGACGCGCTGTGTGTAGATCAGGAAAATCAGCACGCCGAGCGCCAGCGCCGCCGCCATGAACAGCAGCACCGCCGGCAGCCCCGCGAGCGCGGCCACCGCGCCGGTGACGGACTGCATCAGCGCGGTGCCGAGAAAGAAGGCGAGATTGACGGCCGCAAGTGCTTTCCCTGCGACCTGCGCGTCGACGAGCTGCCTGGACATGCCGAACAGCAGCGGCTGCGCCGAGGTGAAGAGCCCGATGAGCACGAACAATGCCAGATCGTAGGACGGCGGCATGACGTTCACGCCGAACAGCCATGCAACGGCAAAGTGCGGGGCTCCCAGCGCCATCAGCGCGAGCAGCAGCGCCGCGATCGCATGCGTGCCGGCGACCAGCTCACGGCGGTGGCCGAGCCTGCGGTCGATCATGCCGACCAGCAGCGGGCCTGCGATCATCGCCAGCGTGAAGGCGCCGAGCTGGTTGCCGGCCTCGACCCGCGTCAGTCCCTTGATCTCCATCAGCCAGGGCCCGCCCCACAGGCCGCGCAGCACCAGCGAGCTCGCCAGCGACACCATCGCCAGCGCGATCACGCCGCGCAGCGGCCGCGACAGGCCGAGCCTGACCACATCGATCATCTGCGACAACGGCGAGGAATCATCCTTGTGCTCGGCCGGCTGGTGCGGCACCAGCACGAACACCGCGAGCGCGACGAGGATGCCGCCGATCGCGGAGAGCCAGAATCCGGCACGCCAGCCGTAACTGTCGATCACGAAAGCGAGCGGGCTCGCCGACAGCAGCATGCCGATATTGCCGATCGAGAGGATGGCGCCGGACCACAATCCGAACCGCGCCGCCGACAATTGCTTGGCGGCGAGCGTCATCGGGCACATCAGCATGCCCGAGGTGGCGACGCCGAGCAGCAGCTGCCCGACGGCGAAGCTCTCAGGCCCCGTCGCAAATCCCGAGGCCACCGCGCGCCGAACACGGTTCCCGCCAGCAGACCGAGCGAGACCGGCCGCACGCCAAATCGGTCCATCGCCGCGCCGACCGGGATCTGCGAAGCCGCAAAGGCGAAGTGATAGACCGACGTGAGGCTCGCCAGCGCCTGCGGCTCGATGTGGAAATCCGCCGCCATCAGGTCGAGGCTCACCGCCGGAATGGTGCGCAGCAGGGTCGACAGCATGTGGCCGCAGGCGAGCGCGACCAGCGCGAAGATCAGCGCGCGGGTGGCTGTGCCCGCGTCGTTGGCGGCCGTGGTCATGAGCGTCCCGTCCCGAGAAGGTTTTGGGTGGGGTTACATGATCGCGGGGTCGGGCGCCAATGGCGGCAGTGCGACCCCCTCATGCCGGAATGTGGCTTCTCCAGTCGCGACCAGTCGCTTGGCAGGCTTATCCATGTCGCGGCGGTCGTGAACCTGAACGAGCGCCAAGACGTTATGCCGGCAAAACGTGGTATCCTGCAGACCAGGAAGCGCCATGACATGCGGTGGCAGCGGCAATGTCCTCGTCCGAGAGTACAAGTCAGACGACCAGTGACGCGGCCCGCCGGGAGCGGCGAAGGAGCAATTTTCTGCTGTTGCTTCTCGCCGTTGGATTTCTCGTCTTCGGCGTCGCAGCGGGTGCACTCTATTACGCGTTGCGGCCGGAGATTCTCCGGATCGCCGTCGGGCCGCCTGGCAGCGACGATTACAAGGTCATTCAGGCGATGGCCGATGCGTTCGGCAGCGAAAGCCGAACTGTCAGGCTGCGTCCGATCAAGGCCGACGGAGCGATGGAAGCTCTCGCCCTGCTTGGGTCTGGCAAGGCCGATCTTGCCGTCGGCCGTGGCGACCTGGACATGCCGGCCGAGGCGCAGACCGTCGCCGTCGTACGCAAGAACTTCGTCGTGCTCTGGGCACCTTCCGGGCTTGCGGGCAAGAGTTCGAAAAGAAAGCCGTCGCCGAAGATCAAGGAGGTCGCCGATCTCTCAGGGCGCCGTGTCGGGGTGATCGGGCGGACGCCGGTGAATCCCGCGCTGCTGCGCGTCATCCTGAGCGCCGCCGGAGTGCAGCCCGACAAGGTCGCCGTGGCGCAGTTCGGCACTGACCAGATCGATGAGCTCGCGCGCGATCTCACCCTCGATGCCTTCATGGCGGTCGGGCCCCTCGACAGCAAGATCACCTCCGATGCCGTTGCCGCCACGGCGCGGGCGCGCGGCGAGCCGAAGTTTCTCGCCATCGAGGCATCGGAAGCGATCGCCATCAAGCATCCCCGGTATGAATCGGAGGAGATTCCACCCAGCATCTTCAATGCGGATCCGGCTTGGCCAGGTGACAAGGTTGAAACTCTCAGCGTCAGCCATCTGATCGTGGCGAGAAAGAGCCTGCCCGAAGCGACGGTCGCCGCGTTTTTCCGTCAGCTCTTTGCCGTTCGCCAGGCGATCGCGAGGCAGGTCCCTGGCGCTGCACACATCACCAAGCCCGACCTCGAGAAGGAGGCCGAGCTGCAGGTCCACCGGGGCGCGGCGGCCGTCATCGACGGCAACGAACGCACGTTTCTCGACCGGTATGGCGACTTTTTCTGGTTCGGGCTCCTGCTTCTCTCTGGAATCGGCTCCGCTGCCGCTTGGTTGCGGCGCTATTTGAACCGCGACGAAAGGGACGACAATACCAGCCATCGCAACAGAATCCTGGCCATGGTTTCCAGCGCGAGGACCGCGGAATCCAATCAGGAGCTTGTGGCATTGCAGCGCGAGGCCGATATTATCATCGCCGAGACGCTCGAATGCTATGATGACGGCGCGATCGAGCAAGAGGAGCTCGCGGCATTCGGACTGGTGCTCGACCTCTTGAGCAATGCCATTGCCGAGAGGCGAACCGCACTGCAACGTACCACCCTCGAAACGGTTCGGGGCGCGGTAGGGAGCCACGGCGTTACGCCGCGGGGATAAAGCGTCGTGGCGCCTCCGTACTGCGCGCGACGGTTGCAGTAATTGCCTCGGCATACTCGTCTTCGTCATCGAGCGCTTCCGTCGGCGGATATAGGAACAAAAAAGACATCGTCTCTCTTACCTCGGTAAGGAGACCTGATCATGCTGTCCTCGAGACCACCGCGGCCCATTCGCACAACGCTCGATCTTGCGAACGCCGGTCAGGTCAAGTCGGTACGCAGGCGCCTTCGCATCACCAATGCCGATCTGGTCAGGATCGTCGACAAGATCGGCAATTCTCTGACGGCCATCGAGAAGGAAGTGGAGCTCGAGAAACTGGCCGCTCAGCAGTGTAATGCCAGGGACGCGACGACAACCCTCGAATGAATCCGAGCCATCACGTCGAAAAGGAGAATTGCGATGAACGGTCTGATCTACCTCATAGGGCTCGTCGTTGTGGTCGCGGCCATTCTTTCGTTCTTTGGCTTGCGATGAGCGCGACGGTCCTGCAGCCCGACGCACCACCGATCCGGTGAAGCAATCTCGCGTGCACCAAAATGGTTGATCCGCACCAGGTCAATACCATCATAGCGACGACGGTCTGCGCGGTCTTCAAGGACCTTCCCGACGCTCAAATCGGAACTGAAGAAGCCAAGCTGCTGGCGAAGCAGATCACTGAAGCGCTGAACGCAGCTGGGCTGCAGATCGTCCCTGTGGATCCGGCGATCAAACGGCCTTAGAGCGTGATGAGATCAGGTTTGATTGCTACAACGTAAGTGCACTCCCTCTCCCGCTTGCGGGAGAGGGTTGGGGAGAGGGTGTTTCCGCAGTGGGATAGCCCCCGAGAGGAGAAAGCCCTCACCCGCGCCTTCGGCGCGACCTTTCCCGCAAGCGCAAGCGAGAGAGGTTGCACCGAGCCCGCGGCAATCGATTTGACCCAAAGCCATTCCGCTCTAGCTCCATGGCTGCGGCACCGGGCTTTCTGGCTTGAAGCTCCATCAGGCGGGGGAGGCGCTAGATCCGTTCGAAACTATCGACGTTGGTCGTCACGGCGCACCACCAGTTCAACGGCTCGAGCCTGGCAGGCTCGCCCTCCCTGGCGGCACTCAGCGCCTGGTCGGCGACGACGAACCAGGCGGTCTCCATCTTTCCATGCCGCAACAGCCCCGTGTAGGAAACCACGCGGTCGCCTGTCGCAGACGAGCCCACGGCGACAAAGCCGATGCAATTGCCCCTGTGAAACCCGGTGACCTGCACCGTTTGTCCATAGAAGCCGCTATCTTCGAGCGCCGTCTCGAAAGTGCCTTCGATGCGCCCCTCCGTCTCGCTGATGATGCGTAGGATGGAGCCGAACTGATTTCGCCAGGTGCCGACCCACGACATTCCGGTTCTCCCACGGTCACTTGCCCGGCGCGACGCGCAGCCGGTGCAATCGATGCAGCTCCCCGGCGGCGTCCTTCATCAGGCTGCGCGCCGCCTCTCGCTCCTGGCCGACGATGAACCCAGATGCGAAAGCCTGGGCGCGCCGGTTCGCCGGCGGCGCCGACAACGCCGTCTCCGTCGCCAGCTCGCGATGCGTCATGAAGTCGTTGAGCGATCCCAACGCGGATTGAATCGCCTTCAGCCGGCCGGAGAGGCTTGCGAGCTGCCCCTGGTCGCGATCACTGTAGAGGCTCACGAAGAAGTCGACGGCATAACGGATCTTCTTGATCCTGATCCGCAACTTGTGGCGTTGCATCGCATCGAGATCGTCCAGATGCTTGCCCTGCTTGCGCGCCTTCCTGATCCGGCGGTCCAGTACCGAGGCGGCGTAAGCAGCAATCGACCGATCGTCATCGGCGCGGGACTGTCCGGTCTCGATCCACTCGAGCACGTCGATCAGCAGGCGGCGGTAGCGGGGTGATTCGACGGCCTGGCGGGCGCGCGCGAAGGCGGCCCTCCGCTCCGCGGAAAACTTCTTGGCGATCGCGCGAGCGCCGCGTTTCGGCACGCCCTGATCGGCGATCGGCCGAATGCTTTCATTGAGAAAGACGTCGATCTCGCGTGCCGGCGCCAGCTCGCCCGTGAGCCATTTGAGCTCGGTCTTGATCCGCTCCGTGCTGGCGCGCGGCAGGATGTCGGAGAACAGCGAGATCGCGGCCCGTAAGCGTCGCAGGCCGACGCGCATCTGGTGGACGCCTTCCGAATCCATGTCCCGCACCGGATCGGCATTCGCCGTGATCTGACGCAGCGTCGAATGCGCGATCACGCCGAAGGCATTGCGCGGCGACAGCTCGTGTGTCAGCTCGATCGGCTCGGCATGTTGCGCGCCCGCGCCGTTTCCCGTCACGAGTTCAAAGCCTCGCTCGGCTTTCGAGCGCAGATCGAGCTCCGCGCCCGTTCTGCGTTCGAGATTGCGCGCCAGCCGGAACAGGTCGACGGCCTGTCCGGACTTCAACTCCAGTTCGAGCTCAGCCACCGGCCGGGAACGCCGTCCGGCGCCGATGCGGCCGCGGTCGACGGCGAGCTCGATCTGGCTCCGTCGCACCCGCCTTGCTTCAGTCGTGCGGTGGACCTCGGTCCGAAACCCGCCCGCAGCTTGCGCGGAAGTTTCTTGGACGCGAGATTCGCAAGAGGCGTGTTCTTGATCTGCTTGAAGTCGGGCCTTGCGCCTGCGACCTCATGCTCCCATTCGCCGCGCGTCACGGTTCCGGCGCCGCCGGCCTTCACGGTCTGCACATAGCGGTCGCCGACCTTGCGGATGCGGAGCGTGAGACCATGTCGCCTGAGCTTCTGCTTGCTGGTGTCGTAATAGGTCGACACCAGATCCTGCTCCGACCGGTCGCCGCGCTGTCCGTTTAACGCGCCATCGCGCAGGACGGATGACAGCTTTCGTGGCGCAAGGCGGAATTTGAGTTCCGTTTCGGCATTCATCGGGCACGCTTCCGTTGCCCATTCAAAGTGGCGCCACCGCGAGAAGTTCCGTGTGCAACGCGCATTTCGGATGGTGATGCGCGTCGGCCAATTGCCGCGTCCGCCGGTTATGGAAATTCACGGAACTTGCCGCGAATCGATTGAGGCGCAGGCTAGAATGAATCCGGTCAGTTCATTGCGGCGGCGGGGGCGGTGGCGAAGGCGGCGATGCTTTCAGCTTCTCGACAATCGAGAGGAATGTCGGGGGCGCCCCGGTCTTCGCGTCGACCGAAAGACCTTCGCCGCACTCGAATGCACGTTCTGCGATCTCGTAGCCGAGTGCTCGATAGCTCTCGAATTGCGATTCCGAGAAGAACTGGTTCAGCGTGGTCTCGTGCGGAAAGGTCGCGTGGGCTATCGCATAGCTCAACACACCCATGGGCTCCGTGCCGTGCAGGCCCGACTTGAAATACAGGAGCAGTCCGTTCTGCGAGTCGCCGCCATCGGCCTCACGATAGAGAATGTCGCCGATCGCCCAGTAGGGCGCTTGCTCGGCGGGGGTTGGACGTTCCTTGAAGCGCTTCTTGAGGAGGTCAAGCCCGTCCAGGTCGATGCGTACTCCGAGATCGATCCAGATCTTGCGCAGCGCATTGCCGAGGTCCTCGAAGGAATAATCGGGGTCGCAGCCGGCGTCGCTGACCACGATCACGCGGCAGCGCCGGCGGACCATCTCGTAGAGGCCTAGATTTTCGAAGTGCCCGCCGTCGGTGAGGTAGACCCAGCGCTCGGTCTCGCTGGTCAGTCCGAACATCTCCATGAAGAACGGTCGGAGCGCGTTCGTTGGCTTGACCTCCGAATAGTAGGGATTGTCGCCGCGCGGATTGGCGAGCCACCAGCCGAGCCGCACATTGAACAGCGCCATCAGGAAGGCGACGCCCGGCGAGGAGTTGTAACCCATGCTCGGGCTCACGGCCGCGCCGGAAATCGCCATCGCGGTCCCGAGCGTCAGCTTTCCACCGTAAGGCTGCGGCTGGTGGGCCGTGGCGTAGGTCGTTCGGTATGCACCGTCCGAAAAGACCGCGCTGCCGCTGCCGCAATGGAGCGGCGAGAACGTGAAGGGCGCGGCCATCCGTTCCTGCCATGCCAGGTTCTTGGATGACACGAGGTTGAGCGCCCCGCTGATGACGTGGAACGGCTTCCATTTGGCCCCTGTCGGCGCGACGCCATGCTCCCAAAGCTCGTGCAGGAGCGGGCTGTCCCGGCCGTCGAAATCCGTAAAGGCGTTCTTCGTCTTGTCACGCTCCTTCTCGTTGCGCGACGCGCCCAGAAAGGCGCGAACCAGCCGATTCCGGTAGAGGCCGTGGAGTGAGTATCGGTTGATGCTGAGGACATGTGCGGCCGCGTAGATCAGCGCGCCGAGCAAGATGCCCGCCAGGAACACCATGGTCCAGGGCATGTGACCGTCTGCGCCGGAGGCAAGCGATCTGAAAGCTGCGTCCCAGCCGATGGACAGCAGAGCGACCAAGACGGCCGCGAAGATCGCCGCGGCGACGGCCGCGATCGTGTTGAGTCCGAGATATTGGCGCAAGCCTGAAATCTGCTCGGCGGCGGTCTTGGTCTTCGAGCTCGCTCCGAGGAGGATGGAGAGCAAGCCGGAAAGACCTCCTCCGGCTGCGAGCGAGGGCACGGTTGCACTGCCAATCTGGGTCTCGATCCATCTTGCAGCCGGTGGCGCGCCGAGCACGAGCCCGAACCACACGAGCCAGCCGAGATAGGCCAGCGTGAAGAGCCCGCTCGACCGCGCCTGAAATTCCAGCCCGACATCCACTTCGGACAGGAACTCGGCAAACGAAATATAGGTCACGTCGGCGACGATGCGCGCCAGCACGATCCAGGGCAACCCGAATACGCAGGCAAAACCCGCTGCCGTGGCGGCGGAGCCGGAGGGGTTGATGCTCCAGAGCAAAATCAGTCCCACGGCGCTCAGCAGACCGAAAGCCGCGCCGGCGACAGCCCAGGCGATCAGCTCCATCCACGGATGCTTGGGGCGCGACTCGGGCGGCGGCCGGGACGATCTCCCGAAGATGATCGTCCACAGGGGCGCCAGCGCCCAGGACGCCAGGAAAAAGATCATGCCAAGGATCGTTCCGCGGATCAGCACCCCCGCGGCCGGATGCTGGTTGTTGAATTTCTCGATAAATTCGAAGCCGCTGACGCGAAGCACATCCGTGAGCGTCTTCAAACCATACGGGCTCTGCAGCACGAGCACCAGCAGTGCGGCTCCGACAAGGAAGGGAGCGAGATCGCACAGGAGAAAGCGGGGCTGCGAGACGTTGATCCAGCCGCGCGCCGGGCGGTTTGCGACGGAGAAGGACAGGGAAACCAACAAGCACAGCGTTGGTATGGCCATCACGACCAGAAACCATATCGACCTTTCCGTGATGCTGTGGGCGTCGATAAGCGCAAAGTAGAGCGCCTTGGTGACGAGCACCGCAAGGATCATCGGAGGGACGAGCAGGATCCAGTTCAGGAACAGATTGCGCAGGACGCTGGCGACATCGCTCCACAGGTCGGGAGAAAGCGACGAGAAGCTTGGAGAGAGGAAGTGCGAGTTGCGCCGAAGGTTGGAAATCGGCTCGGCTTCCTCGTGGTCTCCGAGCGGACCGCGGCTCTCGCGCATGGTGAGTGCTGGAACCACCTTATCCGGCGGGACGCTTGGACCGGCCGTTCCGCAGAGTGGGGGGACAATCAGAGCCTGGCGTCCCTTCTCGCGCTGGCGCTCCTGATACAGCCAGGCCGACAGCCAACTGCCGATATAACCGCCTCCCGATACTGTCGACAGATACTCGAACTGCTTCAGGGCCGAGCCGGCCTTCTCGTTCTTGCGTTTCGACGTGACCTCCAGCGCGGCAATCCTTTGCAGGATACCGAGCGCAAACGCCGCGCTGCGGATTCCGCCACCGGACAGGCACAGCGCCCATCGGTCGTCTGCGTTGAAGGTCCGATAGATTTCTAGGAGCTGATCGGGGACCTGCTCGGTCTGTGGCGGCAATGGCCCTGGCGGGATTTCGGAGGAGGCGAGCCGATTTGTAATCGTTAGGTCGAAGGGTAGTATCGAAGAGGGCTCAGACGCTGGCGGTGCCGGGACTGGCGGGGCGCTGGCCGCCCCATCGTTCTCGGTCTTTGGCGGGAATTCCAGAGGATCTCCGCGGAGCGCCCGTCGTTCCTCCCAGAGGACCTGCGCAAGATTCAATGCGCCCATGACACCCTCCCGCTGTTTTTCCGATATCGGTCCCAAGCTAGCGATAACGGGAATAACGGGCGTGTGAAGTAATTCACAAACACGCGTAAATTGTTAAGGGGCGAGGCTGTCAGCACGCGCGTCAGGACCGGAGGATGGCAGCCGGCCCCGCTCGTGACAGCGGCATCACTTCAGCTCCTCCAGCAGTCTTTGCGCCTCTTCGAGCAGCAGTCGCTGCTGTCCCGACTCGGCTTTGGCCGCTCGCGTGAACAGGCCGTGCTTCTGTGCGTTCCGGTTTCCTCTCGGCGCCCCTGATCGCCTTGCCCCACCGTGCATGCGACATCGCTGCTTCCCCCGCCTGGCCGGGGCGCGGCACGGGCCGCCGTCGCGAGTCCTCGCGCAGCAGCGAGGGCTCGACTGCATCGGTGCCGTGTTGCGGGCGTGGGCGCCGGTCATCGGCTCGGCCCCTGCCTTGCGTCGCTTTGGCCTGTCTCCGCAACGAGCACGCCCGCATGCTGCGTGACGTTGCCCACGATCGCCCGTCCGCCGTCCTGCACCGACAGGTTCTGCACCGTGATTGCGCGCTCGTCGCTGTTGCGATGGCGATTCAGCGCTTCGACCTGAGCGGCGAAGGTGCGGGAGAGCCGGGTCAACGCGCGGGCGATGCCCTCCTGCTGCGCGAGATCGTCGGTGCAGGCCAGCCGGCAGGCACAGCGCATCGCCGCCATGTGCACCGACACCATCTGCGACACCAGCATGGCCTCGACGGAATCCTTCGGCGCGATGCTCCTGATCGTCGAGATCATGAAGGCGAGGTTGGCTTCGTCGGGCTTCTGCCCGACCGCGCTGGCCTTGACCAATTGCCTCAATATGCCGTGCATCGCGTCACGGTCGGGGGCGCCGAGCGCCTCGACCAGCAGCTGCTCGCCGGCTTGCGGGTCGGGATGGCTGATCGCAATGCGCCGCTTGTAGAGTTTTACGCGCGGGTTCGCGGTGGGGGCGCTACGATCGGATGCCGCGAGCGGCGAAGTGATGGGACGTGAGAGAGCTGTCGTCATGTGCTGTGTCCTTCTGGCGGCGCAGGCGCGAACGGCCGTTCGCTGCCGGGCGCGAATGCGATATTTTGAAATGTCGATGAAGGGTTTAGGCGCAACCGCGTCGGACGGCTTCGGCCTGGCGGGCCATGACGCTCGCGACTGTTGCGATGATGCCAGTATGCCACTGTTTTGCCCGACGCCTCAGAATTTATTTCGTGAAACCGAAAAATTCGTCCGCCGCCCGCAAGTCCTTGTTCTGACAGGGGCGGTCTACTGTGCATGGGGTTGTTTTCGCATTTTTGTTTTGGAAGCGGCGCGCATGTGCCGTGCCACGGAATGCCGGCAGCCAAACGCGATTGCGAAATCCCGCACGGCCGCTATTCATGACTCCAAGGCGTCGCACCAACAAGCATGCACAAGCGGCGCCAAGAGGTCTGGGAGAGAACGAATGCAACGAACGGCCCGCCTGCTGGCAGTCATCGCAGGACTTTGCGCCTTGGCGCTGGCGACAGAGGCCCCGGCGCAGAAATATCCGTCGCGGCCGGTCAAGATCATGGTCGGCTTCAGCGCGGGCGGGCCGGTCGACGTCGTCGCGCGCATCATCGGCGACCGCCTCGGCAACAAGCTCGGCCAGCCCTTCGTGGTCGAGAACCGCGCCGGCGCCAACGGCATGATCGCCGCCGAGGGCGTCGCGCGCGCGGATGCGGACGGCTACACCATGCTCGCCTGCAACTCGTCGACGATCACGCTGAACAAGACGCTGTTCAAGGATATCCGCTACGATCCGCAAGTGGACTTTGCGCCGCTCACCACGGTGGTGTCGGCGCCGCTCGTCCTCGTCGTCAACCCCGAGAATCCAAAGACGGCGAACGTCAAGTCGGTCGCCGATCTCGTCGCTGCGGCCAAGGCCGCGCCCGGCGCGCTCGCCTACGGCTCCGGCGGTAACGGCAATCTCGCCCATCTCGCCATGGAGCTGCTCAGCCAAAAGGCCGGCATCAAGCTGATCCACGTGCCCTATCGCGGCGGCTCGGCCGCCGAGGTCGGCATCCTCGCGCAGGAGGTGCTGGCGGTGTTCGATCCGCTCTCCGCCGTGCCGCTGGTCAAGGCCGGCAAGCTGCGCGCGCTGGCGGTGTCCTCGGCCGAGCGGCTGCCGGCGCTGCCCGATGTGCCGACCGTGGCGGAAGCCGGTTATCCCGGCTTCGACATCTCGTTCTGGGTCGGGTTCTTCATGCCCAAGGCGACGCCCGCGCCAATCCTGGAAACGCTGCACCGGGAGATCGTCGCCGCCGCCAAGGATCCGGCGGCCGAGGAGAAGCTCGGCTCGCAAGGCGTCGTCAGCGTGCTCAGCCCGGCTGACTACGCTGCGAAGATCGCCAAGGAGACCAAGGAGCTCGCCGAGGTGGTCGCGGCCGCGAACATCAAGGCGGAGTGAGGCGGCGCGCTAGCCGCCGATCAGCAGCGTAAGCCGGTCGAGCAGCGGACGTTGTCCTGCGTTGATCTTCGCCTGCGCCGCCTCGAGCGTGAACCATTCGGCGCGGTCGACTTCCGGAAAGGCCTGCCGCTTGCCGCTGCGCGGCGGCCATTCCATCTCGAACGTGTTGCTGCGAATGCTGCGCACGTCGAGATCGAGCTCGGCCGCGAAGGCGGTGACGCGCTTGCCCCCGCGCTGCCTGACCTCGCCAAGCGGGGTCAGCGGCACGGACAGCTCGAGTCCCAGCTCTTCCGCGAACTCCCGTCGCGCGGCGAGCTCTGCGCCGTCTCCGTCCGCGTACTCGCCCTTCGGGATCGACCATGCGCCGAGATCCTTGTTGCGCCAGAACGGCCCGCCGGGATGGACGAGGAGCACCTCGATGTTCCCACGTTTGCGATAGGCGATGATCCCGGCACTCTTCGCTGGCATTGCAGGTTCCGCAGAAAAGAGCGCGGCCTTCCTTCGGGAAAAACTGGAACTGCTCGTTTTAACGCAGGTTAGTAGCCCAGTTTCATTAGTTGAAAGGGAGTGAACCATGATCCGCCTGTTGGCAACCACCGCCTTGGGGGTGGTGCTGGCGAATGCCGCGTTTGCGCAATCGCCGAGCACGACTACGCCGTCTCAGCAGACGCCGCAGTCCCAGTCGAATACCACCGCGCCATCCGCGACCTCGCCTTCGAGCGCGGCCGACAAGCAGCAGACCACATCGCAACCGCAGCAATCAACGACGTCGGGAACGCCAGCCCAGACCACGCAGGCCAACCCACCATCGTCCGGCTCCGGCACCGCCAATACGGGCTCGACCGCGCAGTCACAGAGCGGTGCAGCAAATTCCAATGCAGCCGGCAACCAGCCTGCAACGCAGCAGAGCGCCAACCCGCCTCCTGCGAACACCAACCAGGCGCAGGACCGGTCCAATCCGCCGCCGGCCAGCAATCAAGCCCAGCAGGCACCTGCCGCATCTGGAACCAACCAGGCCCAGCAGGCACCGACTGCGCCGACAAGCAATCAGGCGGCCGCCCAGACCGACGTCAATATCAGCAAGCAGCAGGAGACCAGGATCAGCGCGTCGATCTCGCACCTCAACGTGCGGCCGCTGACCAGCGTCAATTTCTCGCTGAATGTCGGCACGGTGGTTCCGCGCGACGTGCACCTCTCGACACTGCCGCCCGACGTCGTCGAGATCGTGCCGCAATATCGCGGCTACAGCTTTGCGCTGGTGAAAGATCAGATCGTCGTAGTCGATCCGGCGACCTACAAGATCGTAACGGTGCTGCCGTATTCGGGCCAGTCCACGGCGACAACGACGACGACCACGCGCGAGCGTAGCGCCAGCAAGTTCTCGGATCGCGATCGCGAGGTGATCCGCAAGCATGCGAAGACCCGCACCGAAGGACGCAGCGAGGCGCGGACCACCGGCAGCACCGCACGCACGGAGATGCGCATCGGTGATCGGGTCCCGGAGACCGTCGAGGTCGAGGAATTCCCGACCACGGTCTACCGCGATGCGCCGGGCTTGCGCGAATATCGCTATATCCATCGCGACAGCCGGACCTACGTCATCGAGCCGCGCGAGCGGCGGGTGATCGAGGAGATCGACTAGGCCGGTGGAGATCGGAGCCGCGCAAGCGAGCGGCTCCGATCGCTAGCCGGACGTCCGTTCGCGCGATGCGATGCGAACGGCGCGCGCCTTCGCGCTCTTTCCGGCCGCGCGTGCCGCGATCATGCTGCGCGCTTTGCCGGGGCCTGTGGCATTCTTCCGCAGCAAGGTTGCGAACTGCTTGCGCGCGCGGTTCGTCGTCAGGCGGGCCGCGAGCTGCTCGGCCTTGCGAATGATGCCCGCAACCGAAGGCGTCAGGTTCACCGGAACCCAGGCGACGTCCTTGGCTTTCGAAAGACTGCCGATGCCTTCGCACGGCGCTTCGCGCGGCAGGTCGATCCTGATCGCGAGCGCCTCCGAGCGTTCGATCCAGTCTTCGGCTTTGGTGCCGGTGATGATCCGGACATAGTCGCGCGTTTCGCGCGGCAGCTCGCTCTCCCTGGCAAGCCATTTCTGGATGCGGCCGGGACCGGCATTGTAGGCGGCGGCAGCAAGGCCGAGATTGCCGAAATCGTCGCGCAGCTTGCGCAGGAATTTCGCCGACGCCGGCAGCGCCTTCATCGGATCGAAGGGATCGTCGAGCCCGACCTCGGCCGCCGTCCCCGGCATGAACTGGGCGACGCCCTGCGCGCCGGCGTGGCTGACCTCGTTGGACTTGAAGCGGCTCTCCTGCCAGATCAGGCGTGCGAAGAACGGCACCGGAATGCCGCTGGATTCGGCGGCCGCGCGCAGCGCGTGACAAAATCGTTCGGTTGGCGAGGGCTCGGCCTGCACCGCCGGCTCGACCGCGCGTGGTGGCTCGATCACCTGCTCATAGGCCGCGTGCGCGTTGGCGAGCTCGATCGCCTGCACGCTGGCGACGAAGAGTTCGACCACCGGAACAAGTGACGAGGCATGATTGTTCTGGAGAACAGTAGTGTCGAAACGTGATGCTTGCCGGGACGCCGACGGATCGAGGTCGCACATCAGAAGCAGAAACGCGGCGCAAGCCGCGACGACAAATCGCATTTGCTGGGACAACCTCGAACTGTGGGATGAACGGCCAGCGCTGCGCCGGCGATAGGAAGTTCTTAACCGTCCGATTGCGGCAAAGCTGCGGTCTCCTCGGTTCCTTCGGTGTTAGTACGGTGTTCCCGAAGAGAAACCTTCCGCGGGTTTGCGGGCCGCTTGCGAGTGGGATGTGCGATGACGATGCGATGGATGCTTGGCGCTATGATTTCGCTGTGGCTCGTCGGCCCGGCGCTCGCAGGCAATCTCGATCCGGCTGCGGTGAACGAAGCTGCGCGTCCTGCGAAGCCGCCGGCCACCGACAAGCTGAATGCAGCCGTGGTGAAACTTCAGGTGCTGCTCGATCGCGCGCAATTCTCGCCCGGCGAGATTGACGGCAAGTTCGGCGAGAACGCGCAGAAGGCGCTCAAGGCGTTCGCGGAGCAGAACGGCATCGCATCCGACAAGGTTCTCGCGCCCGAGCTTTGGGACAAGCTGACCGCAGCGAGCGAGGGCCCCATTCTCGTCGACTACAAGATCACGGACGCCGATGTGAAAGGGCCGTTCCTGAAGCAGTTGCCGAGCAAGCTCGAGGACATGAAATCGCTGAAGGCGCTGAGCTATACCAGCCCTCTCGAAGGACTTGCCGAGAAATTCCACACGAGTGCGGATCTGCTCAGGGCGCTCAATCCGGGCAAGACGTTCGACAAGGCAGGAGAGACGATCGTCGTGACCAACGTTCCGGCACGGCGCGAGCTGCCGCGCATCGCCCGGCTCGAAGTCGACAAGACGCACGGGACCTTGAAAGTGTTCGATGCCAGCGGCGCTCTGCTGGCGTTCTATCCGGCGTCAGTCGGCAGTCCGGACCGCCCGACGCCGACTGGAACGCTGAAGGTCACCGGCACCAACGCGCAGCCGACCTACCATTACAATCCCGAGTACAAGTTCAAGAGCGTCAAATCCAACAAGCCGTTCGACATCCAGCCGGGGCCCAACAATCCCGTGGGCGCATACTGGATCGGCCTGTCGGCCCAGGGCTACGGCATCCACGGAACGGCAGAGCCGGACAAGGTCAGCAAGTCGGCATCGCACGGCTGCGTCCGCCTGACCAATTGGGACGCGCGTGTGCTCGGCGAGAACGTGAAGCGCGGTACACAAGTCGTCTTCCTCGATGCGCCGACGGAATCCTCATCGAGGCGGCAGGGCACGCCAGCTGCGAAGCGTGCCGCGAATTAGTCCTTGGGAAAATCCTTGCGCATCGCGATCTCCGCCGCGTCGCCGGGCGACAACACGGTCTGGTCGAAGGCGGCCTGCGGCGTCGTCATGATGTCGTAGAGCGAGATGCCCTTGATCGGCTTGCCCATGAGCTCGCGGACGCATTCGGCGAGCGTGCCGTGGTAGACGAGATAGGGCGGACCGCGATCCTTCTGCCTCTCGCCTTTCAGCGACGGCCATTTCTTCAGTTCGGCCGGCGCGTCATAGGCGATCGGCGACCCCTCTTTGAACATGCGTTTGGCCCCGGTGGCTTGGATGGCCGCGAAGCCTACAGCCGCCGGGTAAACACCCGTTAAAGAATTGGTTCAAATCAGCCGGCAACGAAGGCGAGCAGGGTGCCGTTGGCCTTGGCCGGCGGCACGCAGATCGCAGCTCCGCTCCGCACGGCGGCCGACCCCAGCGCCATCTCGGTCGCCGCGAGATCGCCGCTGACCAGCACCAGCGCGGCGCCGCCGCGCTCGGAGAGGCCGGTCAGCGGCACGCCGGGATAGCGCTTGGCGAGCTGGTCCAGCGTCAGATAGACGAAGTCGGCGCGATCGCCGCCGGAGGGCACGCTGACCGCGCCGTCCGCGTCGGTCTTGGCTTCGCGGTCGATCAGGCGGGCGAGATGCGCGGCCTCCTTGGCGGGCTCCGGCGTTGCGATCAGCGTCTGCTTGATCCGCTTGGCCGCATTGGCGTGGATCATCAGGTCGGGAATCCACACGGTCTCGCGGGTCTTGTGCTGGCAGGCGAAGATGCGCACGCCGCCGGGCGCTTCCGCCGTCGGCCACATGAAGGTGCGGAATTTCGCTGCCGAGATCGTACCATCAGGCAGCGTGACAGGGCGTTCGAAATCGGTCGGGCCGATCGGCTCCAGTCCCCGTGCACGGATCTCCTCGGCGCCGGCCGCGCTATCGACCGCGGTGAAAGCGATGCGCTCGATCCCTTCGCCGCGCTTGTCCAGGAAGGCGCGCGCGGGAACATTGAGCTCGGTCGGGGCGAGCACGCCGAGCAGCTCCATATAGTCGGGGTCGAACATGATGGTGTAGTTGCCGGTGCCCATATGAACGCTGTGGGTGCCGCGCGGGGACACGGTGAAGCCCAGTTGCCGATAATTCTCGGCGGCCTTGTCGAGGTCCTTCACCATGACGACGGCGTGGTCGATACCGATGACGTTCTTGAGGGCCACTGTTCTTATCCCCGATTGCAAGCTGACTTTGCGCCGCGCCGGCGGCTGCCGGCCATGTCTACGCCGGATGAACGGCCAAGTCATTTTCAATTCGGCGGGGAGAAGCGGAATTTCATTCCGCGCAAGGCATCCTCGTTGGACGCGCCTCAGCGCGCCTGCTCGATATAGGCCGCGAGGACGGCGCGCTCCTCGCCGGTCATTTCCGTGATGTTGCCAGGCGGCATCGCATTCGACCAGGCCGCGGCCCGCCCGATCAGGCGGATGTTGCGATGGATGTGCTCGGGCGTGTCGAGCAAAATGCCCTTCGGCGCGGTGACGATGCCGGCCCAGACCGGTTCGGCTGCATGGCACATGCTGCAGCGGGACATCACGATCTCCTCGACATTGGCGACCGTGACCGGCGCCGACAATGCGCCCGTCTTCACCTCGCGCGGGCCGGCGGCGGAGAGGAGGAGGATCGCAATCACGCCGGCAGCGGCTACGCCCCACACCCACCACGGCGATTGGCGGCCGGCATGGCGCTCGTTGAAGAAGTGGCGGATCACCGGCCCGAGCGCCAGGATGATCGCGACGATGATCCAGTTGAAGCGCGTGGCGTAGAGCAGGGGATAATGGTTGCTGATCATCAGCACCACCACGGGAAGCGTCAGGTAATTGTTGTGGACCGAGCGCTCCTTGCTGGCCTTGCCGAGCTTCGGGTCGGGCGCCTGTCCGGCGATCAGGCTGGCCACGATCTTCTTCTGGTTCGGGATGATCAGGGTAAAGACATTGGCCACCATGATGGTGCCGATGATCGCACCGATCTGATTGAAGGCGCCGCGGCCGCTCAGCACATGTGTGAAGGCGTAAGTGAGCGCGACCAGGAACAGATAGCCGCCGATGGCGAAAGGCAGCTCGCGCTGCGCGAGCCCGGTGCGGCAGGCGGCCTCATAGAGCAGCCACGCCAGCGCGAGGCTGCAGAAGCTGAACAGCCCGGCCTGGAATGGCGTGAGATCGAGGATCGACTTGTCGACCAGGAACAGGTCGGCCTCGAGATAATAGACCACCACCATCAGCGCGAAGCCGGACAGCCAGGTGGTGTAGGCTTCCCATTTGAACCAGGTCAGCTCGTTCGGCATCTGGCTGGGCGCGACCAGGTATTTCACGATCCGGTAGAACCCGCCGCCATGGACCTGCCAGGCCTCGCCCTGCACGCCGTCAGGCAGGTCCGTCTTCGGCTTCAGGCTGAGGTCGAGGGCGATGAAATAGAAGGAACTGCCGATCCAGGCGATCGCGGCCACCACGTGCAGCCAGCGCAGCAGCAGGCTCGCCCATTCCGATATGATGGATCCCCACATGATCTCCCCATCCGACGCGACCTGGATGCCGCAGCCTCCATGACCGTAACCGGCGCTCGCCGCCCCCACAATGTGTCGCACCGTTCAACCGCGTTTTCCAGTATGATGGGCTGCGGCTGATGCACATCGTGCGGGCATGAACTGACGTGGGATTCGGCAGGCGCCAAACTCGCCGCAGACCTTTTTCGGTTGATCGGCGTTGACGCACGACACGGGCAAGGCGGAGGACGACGTGAGCGACAGAATAACGTTCGTGGCGATGCTCGCAGCGCTGCTGGTTGCGGCCGGCGCGCAGGCCGAGCCGGTGTTGCAAGGCAAGGACGCCTATGGCGATTGGCGCGCCGACAAGCCCGGCACGGTCAGGCTGATCCGGCCGCAGGATCTGGTCAGGCCTGGCGCCACGCGATCGGTTGCGAGCTCGTCGCGCGTGGTGCCGCGTCCGCCGGAAGCCGAGCTCCAGGTTCCGGCCGGCTTCAAGATCGAGCTGTTCGCCGAAGGCCTGCGCGCGCCGCGTATCATCCGCGTGGCACCGAATGGCGATGTGTTCGTCGCCGAAACACGAGCCGGGACCATCCGCGTGCTGCGCGCGGGCGAGGGCGGCAAGGTCGCGACCAACGAGGTGTTCGCCAGCGGCCTGCGGCAGCCATTCGGCATCGCGTTCTTTCCCAATGGCGACAATCCGCAATGGGTCTACATCGCCAACACCGACAGCGTCGTCCGCTTTCCCTACCAGGCCGGCGATCTCAAGGCGCGCGGCAAGGCGGAGACGATTGTCGCGAGCCTGCCGCATGACGGCGGGCATTCCACGCGCGATATCGTCTTCACGCCCGACAACAAGCGTATGCTGGTGTCGGTGGGCTCTCTCAGCAATGTCGCCGAGGGCATGGGCACACCGCCGGGCGGGATGGACGCGTGGTCGAAGACGCAGCCGCTCGGCGCAACATGGGCCAGCGAGCTCGAACGTGCCGCGGTGCTGGCCTTCAATCCCGACGGCAAGGAGCGAAAGATCTATGCCACCGGTATCCGCAACTGCGTGGGCCTCGCGATCCAGCCGCAGACCGGGCTGCCCTGGTGCTCGACCAACGAGCGCGACGGCCTCGGCGACGATCTCGTGCCCGATTACGTCACCAGCGTGAAGGAGGGCGCGTTCTACGGTTGGCCGTGGTTCTATATCGGCAACAATGAAGACCCGCGCCACGCCGGCGCGCGGCCTGATCTCAAAGACAAGGTGACGGTGCCTGATGTGCTGATCCAGCCGCACTCGGCCTCGCTCGGCATGACGTTCTACCACAGCACGCAGTTTCCGCCCGAATACCAGGGCGACGGCTTCGCCGCCGAGCACGGCTCCTGGAACAGGTCGAAACGCACCGGCTACAAGGTGATCCGCATCCGCATGAAGGACGGCAAGCCGACCGGCGAGTACGAGGATTTCGTCACGGGGTTCGTCGTGAACGACAGCGAGGTGTGGGGCAGGCCGGTGGGAATGGCTGTGGCGAAGGATGGATCGCTGCTGGTATCGGAAGATGGCAACGGCACGATCTGGCGGGTGACATATTCGCGATGAGCGCCTTACTCTTTGCCTCTCCCCGCGTGCGAGGAGAGGGAGAAGAACGACCTACCCCCGCCTCACGCTGGCACCCCCATCCACCGGCAGCGTGACACCGGTAATGAAATTCGCCTCATCGCTCACCAGGAACAGCGCGGCGTTGGCGACGTCCCAGCCCGTGCCCATCTTCCTGCGCAGCGGCACCTTGCTGTCGCGTTCGGCTTCGACTTCGGCGCGGGTCTTCTGCCATTCGCGGGCGCGGGTATCGACGGCCATCGGCGTGTTCATCAGGCCGGGCAGGATGACGTTGGCGCGTATGCCGTATTCGGCGTTCTGGTAGGCGAGCTGTTCGGTGAAGGCGATCATCGCCGACTTCGTCGCCTTGTAGGCGACGTAAGGATAGGTCGTGATTGCTGCCATCGACGAGATGTTGATGATGGCGCCGCTCCTCTGCGCGCGCATGATCGGGATCACTTCCTTCGCCGCCAGGATGCAGCTCTTCAGATTGATGGCAACGACGCGATCGAACGCCTCCTCGGTCAATTGCAGCAGCTCGGCATCGCCGCCGGCGAGGCTGACGCCGACATTGTTGTGCAGCACGTCGATACGCCCCCAGCGCGATTGCGCATCCGCAACCATCGCCTTGATGTCCGCAGCTTTGGTCACGTCCGCCTTGAAGCCCGCGGCCGTGCCGCCTTTCGCGGCGATCATCGCCACTGTTTCCTGCGCCGATTCCAGATTGTGGTCGACGCACAAAACCTTGGCGCCCTCGCGCGCGAAGGTGAGCGCAGTCGCCCGGCCGTTGCCCATGCCTTCGCCGGGGCTTTGCCCGGCCCCGACGACGATCGCGACCTTGTCCTTTAAGCGCATCTCGGTTCACTCCCGTCCTCGTCATTATTTTCGTGCAGACTAGCAATCGCCCTGATGGGAGAGAAGAGCGCGCTTTCCGCCTTCATGTCATTGACATCACACGGAATTGCCTGTGGCGGCCGGCCCATCGCGCATGGCTGGCCGTTGCAGTCCCGGAACCGTTCCGACCTCGCAGCGTTTGTTGCGGAGCCTTTCCCGCGCTAGGCTCAGCCCCGGGGCTTCCCAACCACCAGTGGCTTGCCGATGAATCTGCTCGACCCACAAGGGCCCGTGGCTGCCGCCAACAGCACCATCCTGGTCGATTCCGTCTTCATCATGCTCGTGATCGTGGTGCCGACCATTTTCGCGATTCTGGCCTTTGCGTTCTGGTTTCGCGCCTCGAATCCGAGGGCGCGCTATCAGCCGGAGTTCGTCTATTCCGGCCGCGTCGAGATGGTGGTGTGGGCGATCCCGGCGCTCACCGTGATCCTGCTCGGCGGCGTCGCCTGGATCGGCTCGCACCAGCTCGATCCCGCAGCGCCCGTGCCCGGTACCGGCAGCCCGGTGCGGATCCAGGCCGTCTCGCTCGATTGGAAATGGCTCTTCATCTATCCGGACCAGCGCATCGCCACCGTCAACACGCTGACGGTGCCGACCGGCGCCGAGCTGAATTTCCAGCTGACATCGTCGAGCGTGATGAACACGTTCTTCATCCCGCAGCTCGGCAGCATGATCTACACCATGAACGGCATGGTGACGAAGCTGAACCTGCGCGCCGACAACGAAGGCAAGCTTCAGGGCCTGTCGGCACATTTCTCCGGCGACGGCTTCCCGGACATGATGTTCGACGTCCACGTGATCTCGCCGCTCGCCTTTCCGGACTGGGTGGCGAATACGGCGAAGACGGATGCGGTGCTGAACGAGGACAGCTACAAGAAGCTGATGCAGCAGGGTGTCGAGCGGGGCCGGCCGACCTACCGCCTCGAAGACCCGCGCCTGTTCGATCTGATCGCGACCCAGCACATTCCGCCCGGGCCCGGGCCGGAGCTCGCGTCCGAAGCAGGCCGGTCGCACAGTGGAGGCCATGATGCTCGGTAAGCTCGATTGGTCGGCCATCCCGTTCGACCAGCCGATTCCGCTCGTCGCCGGCGCGGTAGTGCTGGTCGCCATCCTCGGCGTGCTGGCTTGGGTCGTCGTGAAGGGACATCTGCCCTATCTCTGGCACGAATGGATCACCAGCGTCGATCACAAGCGCATCGGCATCATGTACATCCTGCTGGCATCGGTGATGCTGCTGCGCGGCGGCAGCGACGCCATCATGATGCGGATCCAGCAAGCGGTGGCCTATCAGTCGCAGGGCTATCTGCCGCCGGAGCACTACAATCAGATCTTCTCGGCGCATGGCACCATCATGATCTTCTTCGTTGCGATGCCGTTCGTGATCGGGCTGATGAACCTCGTCGTGCCGCTCCAACTCGGCGTGCGCGACGTCGCCTTCCCGACGCTCAATTCGGTCGGCTTCTGGCTGACGGCGACCGGCGCGCTGCTGGTCAATGTCTCGCTCGTGGTCGGCGAGTTCGCGCGCACCGGCTGGCTCGCCTTTCCGCCGCTATCGGAATTGTCCTACTCGCCCGGCGTCGGCGTCGATTATTATGCCTGGTCGCTGCAGATCTCCGGCGTCGGCACGCTGGTGGCCGGCATCAATCTCGTCACCACCGTGCTGAAGCTGCGTACCAGGGGCATGAACTACCTGCGCATGCCGATGTTCTGCTGGACCACGCTGGCCTCGAACCTCCTCATCGTCGCGGCGTTCCCGATCCTCACCGCGACGCTCGCGATGCTGCTGCTCGACCGCTATCTCGGCTTCCACTTCTTCACCAACGAGGCCGGCGGCAACGTCATGATGTTCATGAACCTGATCTGGGCCTGGGGCCATCCCGAGGTCTATATTTTGGTGCTGCCGGCCTTCGGCATCTTCTCCGAGGTGGTCTCGACCTTCTCCGGCAAGGCGCTGTTCGGCTACCGCTCCATGGTGCTTGCGACCATGGCGATCTGCGTCATCTCCTTCATGGTCTGGCTGCACCATTTCTTCACGATGGGGGCAGGGCCGAACGTCAACGCCATCTTCGGCATCGCCAGCATGATCATCGCGGTGCCGACCGGCGTGAAGATCTATAACTGGCTGTTCACGATGTATGGCGGCCGCATCCGCTTTGCGACACCGATGTTGTGGTCGGTCGGCTTCATGGTCACCTTCATCATCGGCGGATTGACGGGCGTCCTGGTCGCGGTGCCGCCGGCGGACTTCATGCTCCACAACAGCATGTTCCTGGTCGCGCATTTCCACAACGTCATCATCGGCGGCGTGCTGTTCGGCGCCTTCGCCGGCTTCGAATACTGGTTTCCGAAGGCGTTCGGTTTCCGCCTCGACGAGCGCTGGGGCAAGGCGGCGTTCTGGTTCACCTTCACGGGCTTCTACGTCACCTTCATGCCGCTCTATATCGTCGGCATGCTCGGCATGACCCGGCGCATGCAGCACTATGACGTCGCGGCCTGGCGGCCCTGGATGATCATCGCTGCACTCGGCATGGCCGTGCTGACGATGGGTGTGATCTGCCAGATCGTGCAGCTCGTGGTCAGCATCCGCAATCGCGAGGCGCTGCGCGACCGCACCGGCGATCCCTGGGACGGTCGCTCGCTGGAATGGGCGACCTCGTCGCCGCCGCCGGTGTTCAACTTCGCATTCAATCCAGATGTGCGTGGCGAGGATGCCTACTGGGAGATGAAGGCGCATGCCCGGCAGCAATCGTTCGAGCATGAAGAGCCCGAATATCAGGACATCGAGATGCCGCGCAATTCTCCTACCGGCTTCGTCTGCGCGTTCTTCGCCACCATCATGGGCTTCGCCCTGATCTGGCACATCTGGTGGATGGTGATCCTGGGGGGGATCGGCGCGTTCGCGACCTTCGTCGTGTTCGCCTGGCGCGACCATGACGAGTACGTCATTCCGGCCGCGGAGGTCGCCGCGATCGACCGCGTCAATATCGAGGAACGGCGCAGCCTCGTCAGCATGGCGGGAGCGGTCTGATGGCGATGAGCGCGACCGTCGGCCACGCCCATGCCGATCCCCATCACATCGGCGTGGTCATCGAGCATCCCGGGCCCGCGCCGAAGCGGATCGTGACCGCCTACGGCTTTTGGGTCTTCCTGCTCTCCGACATCGTGATGTTCTCCTGCTTCTTTGCGGCCTATGCGGTGCTGTCAGGCCAGACCGCCGGCGGCCCCAAGGGCGCGGAGATCTTCGAGCAGAGGAACGTCGCGATCGAGACGGTCTGCCTGCTGCTGTCGAGCTTCACCTGCGGCATGGCCAGCATCGCCGCCGACGTGCGCAACCGGTTCTGGTTCTATCTCGGCATGAGCGTGACCTGCGTGCTCGGCCTCATCTTCCTGGTGATCGAGTTCCGCGAATTCGCCGACCTTGTCGGCCGTGGCTACGGGCCGTCACGCAGTGCGTTCCTGACCGCGTTCTTCTCGCTGGTCGGATGCCACGGCCTGCACGTCTCCGCCGGCGTGCTCTGGCTGCTCACCATGATGGCCCAGGTCTTCGCGAAAGGCTTTCGCGCCGACGTGCTGCGGCGGATGATGTGCTTTGCGCTGTTCTGGCACGCACTCGACATCATCTGGGTCGGGGTGTTCTCCGTCGTCTACCTGCTTGGGGGTGCCCCATGAGCGATCAGACGCATATTCCGGCCGGGCGCGACCTCGCACCGGGCGAGGAAGAGCAGCATAGCGTCGGTGAGCGGATCCTGGGTTATGTCGTCGGTCTTGTTCTGGCGCTGTTGCTCACGGCGACGTCGTTCTTCATCGCCGGCACCGACCTGGTCTGGCAGCCTTCGATCCCCGTCGCGCTGATCGTGCTTGCGATCGCGCAGATGGGCGTGCACCTCGTATTCTTCCTGCACATCACCACCGGCCCCGACAACACCAACAACGTGCTGGCGCTCGCCTTCGGGCTGCTGGTGGTGTTCCTGGTGGTGGGCGGGACGGTCTGGATCATGGCGCATCTCAACGCCAATATGCCGCCGATGGACCAGATCATGCGGACGCAGTGACAGACCCCGCACGAATGCCGCACAAAAAAGAAGAGCCGCTTGTGGTGACAAGCGGCCCAAGTCTAGGGAGGAAACGCCCGAGCAAAGACAATCCGATGAGGATCGTCTGCCAAGGAAACGCTCGCGCAAAGCGCGTGCGCACTTTGATAAGTGCCGCAACTCCCGATGAAGTTCAATTCCGGATCAATACGGTCTCGGACTACCACTCACGCGTGCGTGAAGGAAATGTTCACTTCGGCCGACGGCAATTGTAGGCCTTCCGAAAGCCGGCGGCCTGGGCGTCGTCCTCGGAGCAGAACCAGCGGTCCGGCTTGGTGGTCGCCGGATAGCTCGGGCAGCCGCGCAGATGATAGATGCCGATATTGCCGGTGACGCGGGCGCGCACCGCGAGCTTGCCCTTGATGCTGCAGCTGGGCGGCATGGTCAGCTCCTCCGGAAACAGCACGGCGCGGATCTCCTTGTCGCGGTCGGGCCGGCAGGCGGCGCCCAGCAGTGCGCCGTCCTTCTTGCCGCTGCGGAAATCTTGCGGCGCAACAAAGCAGCCCTTCCAGATCCCGGCCGCCGCCGTCTTGGCCTCGTTGGCCGCCGGCTTCACGTTGGCCTTGATCGGCTCGCGGGCGAGGGCAAAGCCGAGCTTGATCAGCTGCTCGTTCAAGCTGGCCTTGTCGCCCTCGGCCGTGCAGATGGCGCGGTGGCGCTTGCCAAAACTCTTCTCGGGTCCGACATCGTCGCAGCGCACCGTCCGCTTGTTGATCAGCTTGGCCAGCTGATCGCGGGCCTCGATGCCGCAGGTCCAGGTATCGGCGTGATCGTCGATGCAGACCTGGTCCAGCTCCGGCGCGTCGACGCCGTCGAGCCGGTAGGTGACGTCTCCGACCTGGATGGAGTTGCCGTCACGGACCGTCGCGGCGCCGGTCAGCGCGGAAACCGGTCCGGACGAGGCCAGAAATCCGGACAAGGCGAGAAACGAAACGAGCGCAAAAGCGCGGGCGGCGGCAAAGAATTTCTGGAAGGACATACGGTCTCGCTATCGATGGCTCGTGCGCCCTGTTCCTAGCATCCGGATGTGGCGAGACCAATGGTCTGCGCCGCGCGAAGTGCGACATTCCCGCCCCGCAGCTTTACTCCGCCGTCGCTCTGCCCCTATCGTTTACCGGCCCTCGCGACGCGCGAAAGGCCGAATCGCCCGGTAAGCGGCGAGGGGGGAGGACAAGGTTGCGATGAAAGACCCCGTGGACGTCCTGATCATCGGCGCCGGCGCTTCGGGCGCGGCGGTGGCGTGGTCGCTGGCCGAGACCAAGATGCACATCCTCTGCCTGGAGCAGGGCGGCTGGATGAACCCGGCGGAATATCCCAGCACGGGCCGCGACTGGGAGGCCAAGTTCTACGGCGAATGGTCGTCGAGCCCGAATGTCCGTGGCCGGCCCGAGGACTATCCGATCAACGACGACAACTCTCCGATCAAGGTCGTGAACTACAACGCCGTCGGCGGCTCGACCGTGATGTACACCGCGCACTGGCCGCGGCTGCATCCCTCCGATTTCAAGGTGAAGACGCTGGACGGCGTCGCCGACGACTGGCCGATCGACTACGACGCGCTGACCCCGTTCTTCGAGGAGAACGACCGCATGATGGGCACGTCGGGGCTATCAGGCGATCCGCTTTCGCCGCTGACGCATCCGCCCATGCCGCAGCAGCCGATGGGCTTGTCCGGGGCCATCATCGCCAAGGCCATGAACAAGCTCGGCTGGCATTGGTGGCCGTCGGACACCACGGTCGCGACGATGGACTATGAGGGGCGGGCGCGCTGCATCAATCTCGGCCATTGCACGCCGGCCTGCGCGCAAGGCGCAAAATCCTCGACCGACATCACCTATTGGCCGCATGCGATCCGCGCCGGCGTCGAGCTACGCACCCATTGCCGGGTGCGCGAGATCACCACCGACGAGAACGGCATGGCCTCGGGCGTGGTCTATTATGACAAGGACGGCCTCGAGCAGTTTCAGCCTGCGCATGTCGTCATCATCGCCTGCAACGGCGTCGGCACGCCGCGGCTGCTGCTGAACTCGGCGTCCAGCCGCTTTCCGAACGGGCTTGCCAATTCTTCCGGCCTCGTCGGCAAGAACCTGATGTTCCATCCCTATGCGCAGATCTATGGCTATGTGAAGGAGACGACCGACTCTAACCGCGCGCCGCCGACCTGCCTGTGGAGCAAGCAATGGTATGACACCGACCTGTCGCGCGGCTTCGTGCGCGGCTACGGCGTCCAGTTCGTGCGCGGAGCCGGGCCGGTGTTCGAGGCCGTCGTTAGCGAGCAGAAGGGCATTTTGCCCTGGGGCGAGGATCATCACCGCGTCTTCCGCAAGCTCAACGGCCACCGGCTTGGTTTCTCCGCAATCTGCGAGGATCTGCCCGAGGAGCACAATCGCGTCACGCTCGATCCGGTGCTGAAGGACAGCCACGGCATACCCGCGCCGAAGATCGACTACACGATCAGCGAGAACAGCCGGAAGATGATGGAGCATGCGCTGGCGCGCGGCCGCGAGTTTCTCGAGACGGCCGGCGCGACCGACATCTGCGTCAACTCGCCGATCCCCTGGGGCGGCTGGCACCTGCTCGGCACCGCGCGCATGGGCACCGACCCCGAGCGCTCCGTCGTCAACGAATGGGGCCGCTCGCACGACGTGAAGAACCTCTTCATCGTCGACGGCAGCATCTTCGTCACCTCCGGCGGCGTGAACCCGACCTCCACCATCCAGGCCCTCGCGCTCTACATCGCCGACCAGATGAAGCAGCGCCTCGCCAATTTGTTTGATTGACCATGATGCGGATCCAAGCAAGCGGCGACCTCGGTGCACCTCTCCCGCTTGCGGGAGAGGTCGGCGCGGAGCGCCGGGTGAGGGCTGCCTCCTCTCGGGGAATCCCTCCGCGGAGACACCCTCTCCCCAACCCTCCCCCGCAAGCGGGGGAGGGAGCGCACTGTCATCGCCGCACGAGCTTTGAAAGAGCACGCCATGTCTGATCAACCCACCCTCACGCCGCGGCAACGCGACGATCTCCGCGCCATCGCCGCGATGATCATTCCTGCCAGCGAGGAGTACAAGGTGCCGGGCGCCGACGATCCAGCGATCCAGGCCGACATGCTGGCAACGCTCGGCCGCGACACCAAGTTGGTGGCGGCGGCACTGGATCATCTGGCGCGGCTCGCCGGAGCGCCGCTCGCCGAGCTTGATGCCGCCAGGCGCGATGCGGTGGCGCAGGAGTTTCGCGATAACGGCGTTGCCGCCGCAACCCTCGTCCGTGTCGTGCTGCAATGCTACTACCGCGACGACCGCGTGCTGGGCTCGCTTGGGATCGAGCTGCGCGCGCCATTCCCCAAGGGCCATGTGCTTCCGGACGGCGACTGGTCGCTGCTCGATCCGGTCAAGGCGAGGGGCGGCGCGCTGAGGCGGGCGCCCTAGCCATCTGGGCAGTCCGGCCCTGCGCTCCAGGCGGGCCACTTGCGCCGGCGGGAACAGGCCACCATTTGTGTGAGCCTCAAGGACCATTGCCATGTTGGATTTCACCTCAGATATCGCCGATGACGCACCGTCATCGCGAACGACGGCGGCCGCCCCGGTCGATGACCGGGCGCTGCTGGACGCCTATTCCAATGCCGTGATCGACGTCACCGACCGGGTCGGCCCTGCGGTCGTGCGGGTCGAGACCGGGCCGAAAGTGCCTGATAGACGCGAGCGCGGCGGGCTCGGCTCGGGCATCGTGATCTCGCCGGACGGACTCGTGCTCACCAACAGCCATGTGGTCGGCACCTCGAAGGAGATCCGGCTGCGCGACGTCGAGGGCCATGTTGGCGACGCCCAGGTGCTCGGCGTTGATCCCGACACCGATCTTGCGCTGCTGCGCGCCAACGGCGTGCGCGATCTGCCCTATGCCGCGCTCGGCAATTCCAAGACGTTGCGGCGTGGCCAGCTCGTGATCGCGATCGGCAATCCGCTCGGCTTCGAATCCACCGTGACGGCCGGCGTGGTCTCGGCGCTCGGGCGCTCGATCCGCTCGGTGAGCGGGCGCACCATCGAGGACGTGATCCAGACCGATGCCGCGCTCAATCCCGGCAATTCCGGCGGGCCGCTGGTGTCGTCGCATGCCGAGGTGATCGGCATCAACACGGCGATCATCAACGGCGCGCAGGGCATCTGCTTCGCGGTCGCCAGCAACACCGCGCAATTCGTGCTGTCGGAGATCATCCGCCACGGCTATGTCCGTCGCGCCTATATCGGTGTCGCCGGGCAGACCGCACCGGTGCCGCGGCGGCACGCGGTGCTGGCCGGCGTCGAGAACAAGATGGGCGCGCTGTTGATGCAGATCGAGCCGGACGGCCCGGCAGCCAAGGCAGGCCTGTTGCCCGGCGACGTCGTGATCAGGCTCGACGGCGTCGAGATCAACGGGGTCGACGACCTGATCCGCGTGCTCGACCGCGATCGGATCGGTCGCCGGCTCGCCATGGACGTGCTGCGGCTCGGCCGCCTGCGGACGATCGATATCGATCCCGTAGAGCGCAAGCCGGCGCGCTGAACTGTACTGAATCGCCCGGTCCAGCGATGATGCAGAAGGTGTGGCGAGCACGTGTCCACGATCTCGTCATTGCGAGCGAAGCGAAGCAATCCAGACTGTCTCCGCGGAAAGACTCTGGATTGCTTCGTCGCGAGGGCTCCTCGCAATGACGGTGGCGAGAGCTGTGCGCCTTTAACCGCTACTCCGCCGCCGCCGCAAAGCGGCTGTTCTCGAACTCCGCCTCGAGCCGCGCCGTCTCGGCGGCCGCCAGCCTGATACTGGCTTCCTTGACATGCCCGAAGCCGCGGATGGTCTCCGGCACGCGCGCGAGCCGCGCCAGCAGCGGGATCTGCTCCGCCCTCAGCCCGGCGATCCAACGATCTATCATGGCAAAATAGTCCTCGATCAGCTTCTGCTCCGTCCGTCTCTCCTCGGTGCGGCCGAACGGGTCGAACGCGCCGCCGCGCAGGAATTTGAGTTTTGCCAGCACGCGGAAGGCGTGGATCATCCAGCTGCCGAACTCCTGCTTCTGCAGATGTCCGGTCACCTTGTCGCGCTTGGCGAAGATCGGCGGTGCCAAATGATACTTCAGCGTGAAATCGCCGTCGAATTTCTCCGACACTTTCTTGGCGAAGCTGCCGTCGGTGTAGAGCCGGGCGACCTCGTATTCGTCCTTGTAGGACATCAGCTTGAACAGGTTCTTGGCAACCGCTTCGGTGAGCTCGGTTGACGCGGGCGAAACCGCGCTCTCCGCCTTGCGCACCTTGGCGAGGGCTGCAAGGTAGCGGTCGGCATAGGCCTTGTCCTGATAGGAGGTCAGGAATTCCGCGCGCGTCGCGATGATGTCGTCGAGCGATTTGGTCGGCGCGGACGCGCGAGCCTTGAACTGGAGCACGCTGCGCACGCGCGACATGTCATGGGCGGCGAGGCGGCCCCAGGTGAAGGCGAGCTTGTTCATCTCGATCGCGGCGCCGTTGATCTCGATGGCGCGGAGCAGGGCCTCCAGCGACAGCGGGATCGCGCCCTTCTGGAACGCGAAGCCGAGCATGAAGGGATTGGTCGCGATGGAATCGCCCATCAGCGCCGCGGCAATGCCTGTGGCGTCGATAATGTCGAGGTTGTTGTCGCCGATGGCGTCGCGCAGCACGGTCTGCATCGCGCCCATCTCGAAGTCGAGATCGGGGTTTTGCACGAAGCTCGCGGTCGGCTGCAGATCGGCGTTGATGTAGGCCTTGGTCTCGCCGCGCTCGGCCCGGCTCAGCGCCGTCGGGCCGGCCGAGACGATCATGTCGCAGCCGAGGATGACGTGGGCGCCGCCCGTGGTGATGCGGACCGCGGAAATGTCTTCCGGCCTCCGTGCGATGCGCACATGGCTCATCACCGCCCCGTTCTTTTGCGACAGGCCGGTGAAGTCGAGCGCCGAGCAGCCGCGGCCGTCGACATGGGCGGCCATGCCGAGGAGGGCACCGATGGTGATGACGCCGGTGCCGCCGATGCCGGTGACCAGGATGTTGTAGGGGCCGTCCAGCTCACGCGCCGGCGGCAGCGGCAGATCGGCGAACAGCTGGCCTGAATCCACAGCCGAGGTCTTCATCCGCTTCAGCGTGCCGCCATGGACGGTGACGAAGCTCGGGCAAAAGCCCTCGATGCAGGAAAAGTCCTTGTTGCAGTTCGACTGGTCGATCTGGCGCTTGCGGCCGAATTCGGTTTCCAGCGGCTGCACCGAGACGCAGTTGGAGGCCTGCGAGCAATCGCCGCAGCCTTCGCAAACCAGCTCGTTGATGAAGGCACGCTTGGCGGGATCGGGATAGAGCCCGCGCTTGCGGCGACGGCGCTTCTCGGCGGCGCAGGTCTGGTCGTAGATGATGACCGTGAGGCCCTTGATATCGCGCAGCTCGCGCTGCACGGCGTCGAGCTCGCGGCGGTGGTGGATGGTCGCGCCTTGCGGGAAGTAATTGCCTTGCGGATACTTGCTCGGATCGTCCGAGACGATCGCGAGCCGCTTGACGCCTTCGGCCCAGACCTGATGGGCGATCTGCGCGACGTTGAAGGCGCCTTCGGCCGGCTGGCCGCCGGTCATGGCGACGGCGTCGTTGTAGAGGATCTTGTAGGTGATGTTGATGCCGGCCGCGGAGGCGGCGCGCAGCGCCAGCAAGCCGGAATGCGTATAGGTGCCGTCGCCGAGATTCTGGAAGATGTGATTCTCGGTAGTGAAGGGCGATTGGCCGATCCAGTTCACGCCCTCGGCGCCCATATGCGAGATCAGATCGGTGCGGCGGGTCGGCATGCTCAGGGCCATGCCGTGGCAGCCGATGCCGGCCATGGCGCGGCTGCCCTCGGGCACGCGCGTCGAGGTGTTGTGCGGGCAGCCCGAGCAGAAGAACGGCGTGCGCGCGAGCTTGATCGGCGTGCTCGTCGTGACCGGATTGTCGAAGGCCTCGAGCCGGGCCAGGCGCTGCTCCAGCACCGGGCTGTGATGGCCGAGCTTGCGCAAGCGCGCCACCAGCGCGCCAGCGACGATGGTCGGCGTCAGCTCGCCCTCGCTCGGCAACAGCGGTGCGCCGCGCTCGTCGCGCTTGCCCGTCACGGTCGGGCGCTTCGACGCATCGACGTTGTAGAGGATGCGCATCAGCTGGTCTTCGATGAAGCCGCGCTTCTCCTCGACCACCAGCACGTCCTGCAGGCCCTCGGCGAAGCGCTTCGCGCCGCTTTCCTCCAGGGGCCAGGTCAGTGCGACCTTGTAGATGCGCAAGCCCAGGTCCTGCGCGTCCTTGTCGGTGATGCCCAGATCGGCGAGCGCCTGGCGCAGATCGAGATAGGCCTTGCCGGTCGCGACGATGCCGAGCCGTGCGGGCTTGGAATCGAGCACGATGCGGTCGAGCTGGTTGGCGCGGGCGAAGGCCTGCACCGCCGCCATCTTCGGCCCGAACAGTCGCTTCTCCGCCTCCAGCGGCGGATCGGGCCAGCGGATGTTGAGGCCGCCGGGCGGCATCTCGAAATCGTCGGGAAGCGCGATCCTGATGCGTTCCGGGTCGCTGTCGATCGAGGCCGAGCTCTCGACGGTCTCGCTGATCGCCTTGAAGCCGACCCAGCAGCCGGAGAAGCGCGACAGCGCAAAGCCGTAGAGGCCGAGGTCGAGATAGTCCTGGAGCGTTGCCGGGTTGATGACGGGGATCAGCGCCGCCGCGAACACCTGCTCGCTCTGATGCGCCAGCGTCGAGGACTGGCAGCCATGGTCGTCGCCGGCGAGCGCGAGCACGCCGCCATTGCGCGAGGTGCCGGCGGCATTGGCATGCTTGAGCGCATCCACCGAGCGGTCCACGCCCGGGCCCTTGCCGTACCAGATGCCGAACACGCCATCGACCTTGGCGCCGGGAAACAGGCCGACCTGCTGGCTGCCCCAGACGGCGGTGGCGGCGAGATCCTCGTTGAGGCCGGGCACGAAGGCGATGTCGTGCTGCTGGAGATGCGATTTCGCGCGCCACAGGGCGTGGTCGTACATGCCGAGCGGGGAACCGCGATAGCCCGAGATGAAGCCGCCGGTGTTGAGGCCCTGAAGCCGGTCGCGTTCGCGCTGCAACATGGGCAGGCGGACCAGGGCCTGCGTGCCGGACAGGAAGATCCGCTTCGATGCGAGCCGGTATTTGTCGTCCAGCTCGACCTGCAACAGCGTCATTTCGGGAGTCCTCGTCTCTTGGCTCGGCATGGGGTTTGCGCTGCGGGAGGGAGTGCGGCTGCGCGACGCGAATTGTGACAGTCAAAAGGATGGGTCAGCGAAGTCAATATCGCTGGCCGCATCCGTGGCGCTCCTGCTAGTCATGGCTTGCAAGCGGAGGAAAACATGACGGCGTTCGATACCGAGATCACTCAGACCGGAGGCGCCTTGGTCGGGCCGTGGCGCCGGCCGCGACAGATGCTGCAGGCGCAAACCTATGACGCGCATGCCTCGATTCATGACGACGCCACCGCGCAGAAGCTCGGCTTCAAGGGCGGGACGATCGAGGGCCCGACGCATTTCAGCCAATTTGCCCCGCTTTGCGAGCGGCAATGGGGGCAGGTCTGGTTCGAAAGAGGTTGCCTTTCTGCCCACTATCGCAGCGTCTGCTACGAGGGTGAAGAGGTGCAGGCGATCCTGATGGCTTCTTCGGGTGAGCAACCGGAGTGTCAAATTCAAATGGTCAAGCGGGACGGCACCGAGGTGCTGCGCGGCACGGCTTCCATCGTCGACAGCCCAACGGCTCTTGGTCTGCGTCTGCGCGAGCTCAAGCCGCTCGCCGACCCGGTGATCCTTCGCGACGTGCAAGTCGGTGTGACCGGCAAGCGGCAATCGGTGCGCATGGCGTTCGACCAGACCATGGGCGACCTCTATCCGTTCTCGCTTCGGCAGAAGCTCGCCGTCATCACCGAGAGCTCGCCGTACTATTCGGGCGCGGACAATCCGTGGGGCAAGCCGATCATTCCGATGGAGATGCTGAGCGTGCTGTTCCAGTACCGCTCCAAGGACGATCCGCTGCCGGCCAAGGGCCCGGCCGTCGGTCTGTTCGCCGACCAGGAGATCCGCCTGCTGAAGGGCCCACTCTTCGTCGACGAAGAATACGAAGTCGAGCGCGAAGTGGTCGCACTCTCGGGCAGCCGCCGCACCGAAAGCGCCTGGGTCAAGACGCGCGTGTTCGACAAGGCGGGCACGATGGTCGCAACCATGCTGCTCAACGCGGCAACGTTGAAGGACTCTTATGCGCCGTATGAGGAGGAGTATCGGCGGCTGTATGGGGCAGGGCGGTAGCCTCTGCTCATCATTCCGGCGCGCGCTTAGCGCGAACCCGGAATCCATTTCACCTCGCGTACCGCGGCCCGATGGATTCCGGGCTCGACGCTGACGCGTCGCCCCGGAATGACGGCGGAACGAGAGTCGTGGCCCGCTTATCCTTTAAGCAAATGCACGTCGCAAAGCCGTCGCACAGTGAATGAGCAGGCGCGGGCTCTTCCGATAACATTTTGATAGCGCAGAAAATTTCCCCGCGCGGTGCTCCGGACCGCAATTGTACACAATGGCACGGCGCTTGCAGAACTCCCGGCCAGGAGAGTTCTCGCGGGGCCGTCATGTTGAACTCAGCCAAGCCGACAAAGGGCGTCGTCAGCGCCGAGCCCGAGCCGATCACGCTCGACTGGCCCGCCACCGCGCTTCTCATCATCGACATGCAGCGGGATTTCATGGAGCCCGGCGGCTTCGGCGAGACGCTGGGCAACGACGTCAGCCAGCTCGCGCGCGCGGTGAAGCCGATCGGCGCAGTGCTGACGGCGGCGCGCGACAGCGGCATGTTGGTCATCCACACGCGCGAGGGCCATCTGCCCGATCTCTCCGACGCGCCGCCGGCGAAGGTCGAGCGCGGCGCGCCGAGCCTTCGCATCGGCGATCCCGGTCCGATGGGGCGCATCCTCATTCGCGGCGAGGCCGGCCACGACATCATTCCCGAGCTCTATCCGCTCGACAGCGAAATCGTGATCGACAAGCCCGGCAAGGGGGCATTCTACGCGACCGAGCTCGGCGAGGTCCTGGAGAAATACGGCATCGAGAATTTGCTCGTGTGCGGCGTCACCACGGAAGTGTGCGTCAACACCACGGTGCGCGAGGCCAATGACCGCGGCTATCGCTGCGTCGTCATTGCCGATGGCTGTGCGTCCTACTTCCCCGAGTTTCACGAGATGGGCCTGAAGATGATCAAGGCCCAGGGCGGCATCTTCGGCTGGGTCGCGGATTCAGCCGCAGTTTTGGAGGCGATGAAGATTTCGACCACATAGGGGGTACTATCATGAGCACATTGACGGGGACGGCCGGCAAGTCTGGATTCAAGCCGGCGCTATGGACATCGGGCGACTGGAACGCGTTTTTCGGCTTCGGCACCAACATCCTCGTCAACATGCTGGTGCTCACGGGCCTGTTGCGCTTCGTGCTGAAGATGCCCGATAGCCTCGTGTTCGGCCGCATCCTGCCCGCGCTGGGGCTGATGATGTGCCTGTCCACCTTCTATTACGCCTATCTCGCCTATCGCCTCGCCCAGAAGACCGGCCGCAACGACGTCTGCGCGCTGCCGTCGGGCGTCAGCGTGCCGCACATGTTCATCGTCACCTTCGTGATCATGCTGCCGATCACGCTCAAGACCGGCGATCCGCTCAAGGGCTGGTCGGCGGGTCTCGTCTGGGTGTTCTTCCAGAGCTTTATCCTGATGATCGGCGGCTTTATCGCGCCGTTCATCCGCAAGATCACGCCGCGCGCGGCGCTGCTCGGCACGCTCGCCGGCGTTTCCGTCACCTTCATCTCGATGCGGCCGGCGCTCGAGATGTACATGACGCCGCAGATCGGCCTCGTCTGCTTCGCCATCATCCTGCTGAGCTGGTTCGGCGGCGTGAAATACTGGCGCGGCATTCCCGCGGGCCTCGTCGCCATCGCGGCCGGCATGATCATCGCCTGGGGCTCGAACCTGTTCGGGCTCGGCCTCGGCGGCCTGAGCATCGCGGGTGTCGGCGCGGCCTTTGCCAATTTCGGCTTCTCGGTGCCAATCCCGGCGGTGGGCTACGTCTTCTCCGGCTTCGAGTTCCTCGGCATCATCCTGGTCACCGCCATTCCGTTCGGCATCTACGACCTCGTCGAGGCCATGGACAATGTCGAGAGCGCGGAAGCTGCCGGCGACGACTATCCGACCACGCGGGTGCTCACCGCCGACGGTGTCGTCAGCCTGATCGGCTGCCTGATGGGCAATCCCTTCATCAACGCCGTCTATATCGGCCATCCCGGATGGAAGGCGATGGGCGGCCGCATCGGCTATTCGGCGGCGACCGGCATCATGGTGGTGGTGCTGTCCTGGTTCGGCATCATCTCGGTGCTGCTGGCGCTGGTGCCCGTCGTCGCGATCTCGCCGATCCTGCTCTACATCGGCATGCTGATCGGCGCGCAGGCGTTCCAGACCACGCCGGTCAAGCATGCGCCCGCGATCGTGCTGGCGCTGACGCCGCATTTGGCCGCCTGGGCCAAGCTCCAGATCGACACCATGCTGGGCTCGACCATGATGGCCGCGGCATCGGTTGGCGGGCTCGCCGCCGACAAGGCGGACGCGGTCAAGGCGGCCGCGATTGCCGCGCTGCCGCAGCAGGGCGTGTTCTATCACGGCCTCGAGGTGATGGGCGGCGGCTCCATCCTCGGCGGCCTCATCTTAGGTGCGATCGGCGTCTTCATCATCGAGCGCGATTTCGAGAAGGCCTCGGCGTTCGCGCTCGTCGGTGCGGTGCTGACCTATTTCGGCTTCATGCACGGCGAGGCCGTCGGTATTGGCGGCGGCTTTGGCGTGACGCCGGCGGTCGCGCTGGCCTACGCCGTGGTGGCCGCCGGCCTGTTCGCCGCCAGCAAGCTCGGCGCCAGCGAGCACTACGCCGCGCATCCTGAGATGTCGGCAGCGCCGGCGGAATAAGGCGAAATCGCAACAAGAGCGGCCGGGCGACGAGGAGGCGTCCGGCCGCTTCATTTTTCATCCGCCCTTCACGGCCCCCGCAGTCAGCCCAGCCACGATCTGCCGCTGCGCCAGCACGGTGAGCAGCAGCACCGGGAAGGTCACGATCAGCGCGGCGGCGGCCAGCGGTCCCCAGCTCAGCTGGTCGAACGAGATCATGTTATAGACCGCAACCGGCAGGGTGCGGGTCTCGCGCCCGGCCAGCACGATGCCGAACACAAAGTTGTTCCAGGAGAAGATCACGGCGAGGATGAAGGCGACCGCGATGCCGGGCTTGGCAATCGGCAGCGCAACGTGGCGGAAGACCTGCCAGCGGCCGGCGCCATCGATCAGGGCGGCTTCCTCCAGCTCCATCGGAGTCGTCTCGAAATAGCCGATCATGATCCAGATCACGATCGGCACGGTGACGACGAGATGGATGATGATCTGCGGCACCAGCGTGCCGAGCAGGCCGAGCCATTGGAACAGCAGGAACAGCGGGATCAAATAGGACAGGCCCGGCGTGATGCGGGCAATCAGGATCACGATCGCGGATTTGTGCGCGGCCATGCGGGCGATGCCGTAGCCGGCGGGGACGCCGACCATGAGCGCCAGCACCGTCGCGCTGCCGGTGACGATCAGACTGTTGATGAAATAGGTCAGGAAGCGGTTGGAGGCGAGCACGTCGGCATAGTTCTTCCAGGCGATGCGATCCGGAAAGAACACCGGCGGGTAGGCTGCATTGTCGACCTCGAACTTGAGCGACAGCGAGAGCATCCAGAGGAAGAACAGGATCGCCGGTGAGACGATGACGAGCACGGACAGCCACAGGCCGATTTTGCCGATGATCTGACGAGGTGTCATGCGCCGCTCGCGATCTCGGTCCACAGCATGCGCTGGCGGGCGTAGAGCATCACCGCCGCAAGCAGGACGATCAGCAGGAAGAACACGACCGCGATGGCCGAGCCGTAGCCGAGGTCGTAATAGGTGAAGGCGACGCTGTAGAGATAGATGTTGATCGTCTCCGATGCCGAACCCGGTCCGCCTTGCGTGATCGCGAAGATGATGTCGAAGCTCTTCACCGCGTCGATCATGCGGATCATGCCCGCGATGAACAGGAACGGCATGATCAGCGGCAGCGTGATGAAGCGGAACACCTGCCAGAAGCTGGCGCCGTCGATCTGCGCGCTCTCATAGGGCTCGGTCGGGATCGCGGCGAGGCCGCCGAGCACGATCAGCATCACCAGAGGCGTCCACTGCCAGGTCTCGACCAGCACCAGCGAGGGAATGACGGTCGCGGGATGAAACACCCAGAGCTGCGCCGGGAATCCGACCAGCGACAGCAGGTAATTGAGCACACCGAGCTGCGGGTGGAACATCATGGTCCAGACCAGCGCGATCGCCACCGGCGTCGCCATCATCGGCATGATGAAGACGCCGCGCAGAAACCCGCGGCCGGCGAAGTTCTGGTGAAACACCACGGCAGAGAGTGTGCCGAGGATCAGCGGCAGCACCACCGACAGCACGGTGTACACAAGCGTGTGGCCGACCGCCTCGAGAAAGCGCGGATCGCTCGTCAGCCGCAGATAGTTGGAGAACCCGACAAAGGTGGTGGGCGAGCCGACCTTCCATTCGTTCAGGCTCATCCAGATGGTGAAGACCCACGGGAAGATGATGATGGCGAGCACGACGACCAGCGCCGGCACCACGAACGGCCAGTAGGATGGCGGCCGCAGCTCCTTCTCCGGCGCGGCCTCGGTCGAAGCCGCGGCCGGAGTCGATTGTGTCAACGCACTCACGCCTTTTCGCTACGCTCCAGGATCGGCCGATATTGTTCGTGCGCCTTCTTCAACTCGGTTGCGGGATCGGCGCCTGACAATGTCGAGGTGAGCGCCGCGCCGACGAGATCGCGGAACTCGGCGACCGGAATCACGACGGGCAGGCCGAGCTTGCTGATCTTGGCGGAATCGATCACCGATTGCAGCCACTCCTTGGGCATCTTCACGCCGCTCTGGATCTCGGGATCGTTCAGGATCGAGTTGCGGAACGGCACGCCGCCGCCGGCCTGCAGCAGCCGCGCACCCTGCTTCTTCGAGACCACCCATTGGCAGAGCAGATAGGCGGCTTCCTTGTTCTTGCTGGCCGCGGCAATGCCGATGCCGTCGCCGTAAGTGGCCGAATACTGCCCCTTCGGTCCGGCCGGCACGACGGTGTAACCGACCTTGCCGACGACGCGCGAGGCGGCGGGATCCTCCAGCGGCGGCGCCCAGCCGACGCCGTCGATCCACATCGCCGAACGTCCCTGCGTGAAGGAAGCCATCGACTCCATCCAGTTGAAGCCGGCGACGCCGGGCGGGGCGACCTTGGTCAGCAGTGTCTGATAGAGCTTTGTGGCCGCAACCGCTTCCGGGCCGTCGGTCTGGATGTTGCCCTTGGCGTCGAGGAATTCGCCGCCATAGTTGAGGAAGAAATTGGTCCACAACGTCATGTTGGCGTTGCGCAGGCCGCGCCCGACGAAGCCGTAGGTGCCGTCCTTGGCGTCGGTGAGCTTTTCGGCGGCCGCGACCATCTCGTCGAAGGTCTTGGGGACCGCGACGCCCTTCTTCTCGAACAGCTCCTTGTTGTAGTAGAGGATGAAATAGTCGACCGACCAGGGCAGCGACAGCATCTGGCCCTTGTCGTTCTTGGCGTATTGCAGGCCCGCGGCCGAGAAATCGCTTTCGACCAGATCCGGTGCGGTCAGCGTCGGGTCCTTCATGAACGGCGTCATGTCGGCGAGCCAGCCGGCTTTCTCGAACTGCCGCTTCTGCACGTGATAGCTGAGGTGCACCACGTCGAAGCTCGGCCGTCCCGAGGTGAGCTCGATCACGACCTTCTGGCGCTGCTGTTGCTCGGGGATCTGCTCGGACTCGACCTGGATGCCGGTGAGCTCGGTGAACTCCTTGATGTTCTTTTGCAGGTTGTCGCCGCGCGGACCCTTGGCGAGGATCACCTCCAGCTTGGTCCCGGCGTATTTCTTCCAGTTGACCTCGGCGCGGGCGGGCAGGCCGGTCAGGCTGAGCGCGCCGGCCGCGGCGGTGCCCTTGAGCAGGCTACGGCGCGAGATGTCGTAATTGGCCAATGTAGATCCTCCCTTTGATTCATATTCTTTGGGACGGATACTAGCGGCCGTACCACGCCTGCCTAGTCCTAATCTGCCATCAGGGACGTACGGCCGGCGTTTCCATCGGCAGGCCGCGCGCCCGCGACATCAGGTAGAGTTCGAGCGCGACCAGCTCGGGCGAGCCGTAATCATAGGCCTGGGCGCGGACCCCGCTCATGCAGCTGCGCAACCGACGCTCTACTGAGCCCAACGTCTGCCACTCCAGGCGGTAGAGCGGATAGCCGGTCGGCTGCGCTTGCGTGATCGGGGCGCCGGCGAGGCGCTTGTCGAAATTGTCGTCATGGCAATTGGTGCAGGCAAGGTTGAGCTGGCCTTCGCGCTGCACGAAGAGGTCGCGGCCCTGCTCGACGAATGGCTTTGCTTGCGGATCATCGCCCGCCGTGATCGGAATGCCGCGTGACTGGTGGCCGACGAAGGCGGACAATGCGAGCAGGTCGCGGCTCTCGTAGGGCAGCGGCGTCGCCTGCTGGTGATTGACGCGGCAGAGATTGATCCGCTGATCGAGCGTGATTGGGCGCCCCAGCGCCTTGTCGAAGGCGGGGTAGCGCGCCGCGACGCCCTTCATGCTGCTGCGCGCATCGCCATGACAGTCCGCGCAGGCCTTGTCGGCGGTGCCGATCGTCTTCTTCCACAGCTGCTCGCCGTCGAGCACGAACAGCATGCCGGGATTGGCGGTGTCGTCATCCTGCATCGCGCGCGTGTCCGGACCCATGAACGAATAGCCGGAGCGGCGCGAATCCGACGGGATCTCTCCGGCGAGTAGGGCGGGGCCCGTGACGAGCAATATCGCCACCGCTATCGCGCGCCAGGAGCTCATTCGACCGTGATCGATGCCGATGCGGTGGACGAATAGCCGTTGTCGCCGATCCACTCGAACTCGAACTTGCCGCTCTCCTTGGCGACCGTAAAGAACGACAAATATGGGTTCGCCGCGATCGCCGGAAACAGGTCGGCGCGAAAGATCTCGGCGCCGTTGTAGCGGCAGACGAAGCTTGTGATGATGTCGCGCGGCACGAGCTTGCCGTCCGCGGTGTGGCGGAAGCCTGTTTCCATGATGTGCGAGGTCAGCGTGCGAATCTCGATGATCTCGCCGCGTTTGGCTCTCGAGGGAACGTTGATGAGAGCGGACATCAGTTCAGCTCCTCGGTGCATGCCGCCAGCGTCACGACGATTTCGGCGGCAACCTGCCAGAACGTGTCGTCTGACAGGCGCGCGATCGCGACGACCTTCTGGGTGTCGGCGAGCCGGATCCGGGTCGAGACCTGGGCTCGGCCGGAAGATGGGCCAAAATAGAAATTGCCAATGTTCGGCTGCGGGTTCTTTTCGTTGAAGACGTGGACGCTCTTGACGTAGTCGTCCGCCGTCATCGGGCTCATCACGCTGACCGTCATCGGCACCGTGTTGCCGTTCTCGACCAGCGGCGGAATGTCGAGCTTGACCCGGCCGCTGCGAAGCTGTGCTTCGCCGACGACGTTGCGGATCGCGGTGTTGAGCATCGCCGGCGTCGCTTGAATCGGGCGCAGCGTTACGATTGGAATCGTCCCCGCGATTGTCACGCCTCCGGCGAGGTTCAAGAATTGTCGTCGCGTGGTTGGCATGAAACTAGTCCCGAAGCGTTGCAAGAAAAGCCACGATGTCTTCGATCTCCGCAGCCGACAAGATTGGCTTCCCGGCAAAATTGCGTCCGACCCGAACGAGGCCGTCGTTACGATAATAGGACGGCATGATGGTCTCCGGATTGAAGCGGGAGGCATCGACCAGTCGGAGCCGCAACTGGCTCACGGACCACCGGTTCCCGGCACCGCCGAGATCAGGCGCGAGGTCGCCCTGGAACCGCGTTTCCGGGAATGGGCCGGAATGGCAGAGGATGCAGGTCGTCGTGCGTGCGAGCACCAGCGCGCGCCCGCGCGCGGCATCGCCGGGTGAGCCTGTGAGCGAGTCGGGAATGCCGTCGCCGACGATTGTGTAGGGCACGAGCTCTTCGGCTTGGGTCGGCAAGGCGAGGGCGAGGCTTGCCACGATGAGCGCGGCGATCGCAGCTACCGGATAGGATGGCTGAGGTCGCCGCGAGCTCCACTTACCTCTCCCGCTTGCGGGAGAGGTCGGCGCGCAGCGCCGGGTGAGGGCTCTTTCCATCATGGCCCTAGCCAAAGGTGTCCGCCGTGATGGTCTCAAACCAGCGCTCCGCTTCCGTGGCCTCGCGGGCGCGCAATTCGCGCGGTGCATCGACCGGGCTGGTGCCGCCCTCGACCTCGGCAAAGATGTCGCCGCGCGGCTGGTAGTGGCCGGCGAGCGAGAAGCCGTAGCCGGGCGCGACGACGTTGTAACAGACGCCGGTCAGGCGTGGCGTGTCCGGCGCGCGGCCGGCGAGGAGATTCACGATCGCGCTAGCGCAAGCCTTGCCTTGCGCGCTCGCAGCGGACGCCGATTTGGGAATGCCGCCGCCGAGGCAGGCATCGCCAACGACGTGGACGTTCGGAACGAGTTTTGACTCGAACGTGACGGGATCGATCGGGCACCAGCCGGTCGCGTCCGCAACGCCTGCGACGCCGGCGATGCGCCCCGCGCGCTGCGGCGGGATGACGTTGGCGACATCAGGGGTGTAGTTGCCGAATTCGGTGACGATGGTTCGCGTCGTCGGATCGACCGAGGTGACGCGGCCGCCTTGCGACAGTGCGACGCGCTCGATCATGTCGCCATAGAGCTCCTTCCACGCCTTCTCGAACAGCCGCTGCTGCGAGAACGCGTCCTTGGCGTCGAGGATCAGAACTTTCGAGCGCGGCTTTCTCGACGTCAGGTAATGCGCGATCAGGCTCGCGCGCTCGTAAGGCGCTGGCGGGCACCGGGAAGGATTGGCCGGGATTGCAATGGCGACCGTGCCGCCGTCTTCCATCGCTTCCAATTGCCGGCGCAGCAAAAGCGTTTGCGCGCCGGCTTTCCAGGCGTGCGGCATCGTCTCCGACGCGGCCTCGTCGTAGCCGGGCAGGGCTTCGAGATGGAAGTCGATGCCGGGCGAGAGCACGAGGCGGTCATAGCCAAACGTGGTGCCATCGCCCGTCGTCACACCACGCGTTTGCGTGTCGATGCCCGCCGCAGCCTGGGTGACGATGCCGATGCCCCCGGCGGCAAGCTTGTCATAGCCGAACTGCTGCGCCTCGATCTCGCGCAGGCCCGCGATCACCTCGTTGCTGAAGGGGCAGGAGACGTAGGTCTTGTTCGGCTCGATCAGGGTGACCTGCAATTTTGCATCGGCGCGCTTGAGCGCGCGGACGCAAGCCGCGCCGCCAAAGCCGCCGCCGACCACGACGACGCGCCCCGCCGATTGCGCGCGCAGGATCGAAGGTGCGGCGAGCGATGTGGCCGCGACGGCGATGCCGAGAACGGCATTCCGCCGCGTCACCGGCGCATTCATGAGACCTGTCCGGAAAATGCTGCGGCGGCCGATATGGCCGCCGCGATTTGTCGTTTGAGCATGATCCTTTCGGAAAAACCGCTCCACACTTTTCCTGATCATGCTTTACGCGAAGGTGATGTTCTGGTCGCGCAGCGGCACCTGGCGGATGCGCTTGCCGGTCGCGGCAAAGTACGCATTCAGCACCGCCGGGGCCGCGACGCCGATGGTCGGCTCGCCGACGCCGCCCCAGAATCCGCCGCTCGGCACCATCACCGTCTCCACCTTCGGCATCTCGTTGATGCGCATCGAATTGTAGGTGTCGAAGTTGGTCTGCTCGATCTTGCCGTCCTTCACCGTGCAGCCGCCGTAGAACAGCGCGGAGAGGCCATAGACGAAGGAGCCGGCGACCTGTCGCTCCACCTGCGCCGGATTGACGACGTAGCCGGGGTCGGTGGAGGCGACGATGCGATGCACCTTGATCTTGCTGCCATCGGTCACCGAGATCTCGGCGGCGCCGGCGACATAGCTGCCGTAGCCCATCACCTGCGCGATGCCGCGATAGACGCCTTGCGGCGCCGGCGTGGTCCAGCCGATCTTCTCGGCAACCGCGTTGAGCACCGCAAGGTGCTTGGGGTGGTTGCCCATCAGCTTGCGGCGGAATTCGAGCGGGTCCTGGCCTGCGGCCTGGGCGAGCTCGTCCATGAAGCATTCCATGTAGATCGCGTTGTGATTGACGTTGACGCCGCGCCAGAAGCCGGGCGGGACGTGCGGGTTGCGCATCGCATGCTCGACCAGAAGGTTCGGCACCGAATAGCCGAACGCGGCTTCGCCGGATTGGGCGACGCCCTGGAATGCCGCGGGGTCCATCCCGTTCTGCAACGCTTCGGGGCGGAGCGAGAACAGGATCGATTGCCCGGACAGGCGGTAGTGTAGGGCGATCAAATTGTTGTTGGCATCGAACGCGCCGGTCATCTTGCACTGGGTGATGGGGTGATACCTGCCGTGCGCCATGTCCTCTTCGCGCGACCACAACAGCTTGATCGGCGTGCCCGGCATTTGCTTGGCGATCATGACGGCCTGGCGGACATAGTCGGTCTGGCCGCGCCGGCCGAAGCCGCCGCCTGGCATCACCTTGTGCACGTCACACTTTTCGGCCGGCAGGCCGGACGCTTCCAGCACCGCTGCAAACGCCGCCTCGCCGTTCTGCGTGCCGCACCAGACCTCGCATTTGTCCGCGGTGTAGAGCGCGGTGGCGTTCATCGGCTCCATGGTGGCGTGGTTCTGGTAGGGATAGGCGTAGACAGCCTCGACCTTCTTGGCGGCACCGGCAATCGCAGCCTTGGCGTCGCCGTTCTTGTTGCCGACATAGGCCGGCTGCGAATTGTCGAGCCCCTCCGCCAGCCATTTCGCGATCGACTCGCTGGAAACCTTTGCGTTGTCGCCTTCGTCCCAGACGATCGGCAGCGCCTCGAGCGCGGTCTTGGCGTGCCACCAGGTGTCGGCGACGACGGCGACCGCGGTGTCGCCGACCTTGACGACCTTCTTGACGCCTTTCATGCCGGCGATCTTGGCTTCGTCGAAGCTCTTCAGCTTGCCGCCGAACACGGGGCAATCCTTGATCGCGGCGTTCAGCATGCCCGGCAGCTTGACATCGATGCCGTAGACCATCGCGCCGGTGGTCTTGTCGGCGGTGTCGAGCCGATTGACGCCCTTGCCGATCAGCTTCCAGTCTTTCGGATCCTTCAGCTTGACGTCCGCCGGCGGCGTCAGTTTCGCCGCAGCCTCGGCGACCTTGCCGTAGGTCGTGGTCCGGCCCGACGGCGTATGGGTGATGACACTGTTCTCGGCCTTGCATTCGGAGGCGGGCGCTTTCCATGCGTCGGCGGCGGCCTGGATCAGCATCACGCGCGCGGTGGCGCCGCCCTTGCGGACATAGTCTTGCGAGGAGCGGATGCCGCGGCTGCCGCCGGTGGAGAAATCACCCCACACGCGCTTGCGGGCGACGCTCTGGCCCGGCGTCGGATATTCGGTGGTGACCTTGGTCCAGTCGCATTCGAGCTCCTCGGCCACCAGCTGGGCGAGGCCGGTCAGCGAGCCCTGGCCCATCTCCGAGCGGGCGATGCGAATCACCACGGTGTCGTCCGGCCTGACCACGACCCAGGCGCCGATCTCGGGCGAGCCGTCGGCCGCGCGGACCACGGCGGGGCCGCCGAAGGGGAGGTCGAGGCCGATGGCGAGGCCCGCACCGACCGCGGCCGTGCCAATGACGAAGGCGCGGCGATTGAGCCGCGGCGAGATATGCTTGTTCATGTGAGGATTTCCTTACGCGCTCGCGATCGTGTGGATCGCCTCGCGGACCTGCTGGAAGGTGCCGCAGCGGCAGATATTGGTGATGGCCTCGTCGATGTCGGCGTCGGTCGGCTTCGGCTTCTCGTTCAAGAGCGCGGCCACCGCCATGATCATGCCGCTCTGGCAATAGCCGCATTGCGGCACGTCCTGGGCGATCCAGGCCTCCTGCACCTTGTGCAGCGCATTGCCCGAGGCGAGCCCCTCGATAGTGGTGATCTTCTTGCCCTCGGCCTCGCTGACCGAGATCCCGCAGGAGCGCATCGCGACGCCGTCGAGGTGAACCGTGCAGGCGCCGCATTGTGCAATGCCGCAACCATACTTGGTGCCGGTCAGGCCGGCATTCTCGCGGATCGCCCAGAGCAGCGGCGTATCCGGCTCGACGTCGAGCGTGAAGGTTTTTCCGTTGATTGTTAGGTTTGCCATCGCAAGTCCCCTGATTGGCCCAATCCACCGATTGAACTCAGGGGCGCAATCTGTCCGGCAAACTGGAACGGTTCAAATCAACAGTCCGAGGGGTGGCGGGGACGCATGGCCGTGTCGCTCTGGAGTATGGACCGGGACGCCGTTTTGGCTCATCCCTTCGCAATCGATTCGGGTTGACGCCTTATTCCGAGGGCGTCAATCCGTGGCTTGAGGCGACGTCCGGCTGCGAAGGCCGGTTCCAGGGCCCTGCGCGGCTTGCGCAGCGGCGACAGTTTGTCTCTTTTGCCGGGGTGCAAGTCGCGGGCGCTTTGGTACACTGCGCCGACGCAAAAGGAGTTCCATGAACGTGCCGAGTCCCTGCAACGTACTGATGCTCTACCCGCTGTTCTCGGCAGAGTCCTTCTGGACCTTCGGCGAATCCTGCAAAGTGCTGGGTGTCAAGCGCCCGGCCGCCCCCCTGGGCCTGATCACCGTTGCCGCGATGCTGCCCGAGAGCTGGACGGTCCGGCTGATCGATTGCAACACGGCGCCCTTCGGCGAGGAGGATCTCGCCTGGGCCGACGTTGTGTTCACTGGCGGTATGTTACCCCAGCAGGCCGACACGTTGCGCCTGATCGAGCTCTGCCGCGCCGCGGGCAAGCCGGTCGTGGTCGGCGGACCAGATCCGACCTCGAGCCCCCACATCTACGAGCGGGCCGATTTCCGGGTGCTCGGCGAGGCCGAGAGCGTCATCGACGAATTCATCGCGGCCTGGGAGAGCGGCGCGCGGTCCGGCGTCTTCACTGCGCCGAAGTTCCAGGCCGACGTCACCAAGACGCCGGTGCCTCGCTTCGACCTGCTCAAGTTCGAGGACTATCTCTATCTCGGGGTGCAGTATTCGCGCGGCTGTCCCTTCACCTGCGAGTTCTGCGACATCATCGAGCTCTACGGGCGCGTGCCGCGGACCAAGACGATCGAGCAGATGTTCGTCGAGCTCGAGACGATCTACAAGATGGGCTATCGCGGCCATCTGGATTTCGTCGACGACAATTTCATCGGCAACAAGAAGTCGCTGCGGCAATTCCTGCCGAAGCTCGCCGAATGGCAGCGCACGCACGGCTATCCGTTCGAATTCTCCACGGAAGCCTCCGTCAACCTCGCCGACGATCCGGAGCTCCTGGAGCTGATGGGTGCGGCCAATTTCTTCGGCATCTTCGTCGGCATCGAAAGTCCGGACCCCGAGACGCTGGTCGCGATGCGCAAGAAGCAGAACACGCGGCGCAACATCGCCGAGAGCATCCACAAGATCTACGCCGCTGGCATGCTCGTCACCGCGGGCTTCATCGTCGGCTTCGACAACGAGAAGGTCTCGATGGCGGAGTCGATGATCGAGTTCATCGAGGAGGCGGCTATCCCCGTAGCCATGGTCGGCCTGCTCTATGCCTTGCCGAACACGCAGCTCACGCGCCGGCTGGAGCGCGAAGGCCGGCTGCATTCGGGCCACGACGTGGCGCCGACCATCGGTGCCGATCAGTGCACGGCCGGCATCAACTTCGATCCGGTCCGCCCGTTGCGCGACATCCTGACGGACTACAAGCGGGTGCTGGAGCACGTCTACAGCCCGGCCGCCTACGCAGCACGCGTCGATCGCCTGATGACGCTGCTCGACCGGTCCAGGCAGCGTTCCGAGCTTGCCGAAGGTGATATCCGCTCCAAGCTCGGCGCCATGGAGACCGTGCACAAGGTGGTCTCCGCCCTTCCCGAGGCGCGGGCGCCGCTCTGGCAGACCTTCATGAACTGCGCCAAGCGCGACACGTCGTCGGCGCGCATCGCCGTGCAGATGATCGCGGCCTATGCACATCTCGGACCGTACTCGCGCAAGGTCATCGCGGCCATCGACGAGCGCCTGGCCGCGCTGGACAACGAGACCGTCGCTCCGGTGGCCGTCGGCGTGACGGCGGCCTGACGGCTTACTTCACCGCGAGCCGCAGCAAGCTCATCACGCTGCCGAGCGCGGCAAAGCCCGCGCCGAGCGCCAGTGCCAGTGTCGCGCCGTCATGACCTGCGAGCGCGAAGCAGGCGGCGGCAAGCGCCGCGCCGGTCGTCTGCCCCGTCAGGCGCGCGGTCGCGACGATGCCGGAGGCGCTGCCGCTGCGGTGAGCCGGCGCGCTTGCCATCACCGCCTTCATGTTCGGCGCCTGGAAGAAGCCGAACCCCGTGCCGCAGATCACCATTCGCCAGATGATGTCAGGGATCGCGGGATTGGCCGGCAGTGCCGCCAGCAGCGCCATGCCGAGACCGAGCAGCACGAGACCGATGCCGCCGAGCAGGCCGACGGCATGGCGGTCGGAGAGACGGCCTGCGATCGGCGCCATGATGCCGACCACCAGCGGCCACGGCGTCATGAAGAAGCCGGTCTCGACCTGCGAGCGGCCGAGCACGTCCTCGAAATAGAACGGCAGCGAGACGAAGGCGAGCCCCTGGACTGCGAAGGAGCACACGGCCGTTGCCGCCGACAGGGCGAACATCGGCCTGGCGAACAGGTCGATCGGCAGCATCGGCGCGGGATGATCGGCATGGCGGCGGGTCAGGATCACGCCAAGCACGAGGGCGGTGACCAGCTCGATGCCGACAACGATTGGCGACAGATTGTGCGCGGCGCTGCCGATGCCGGTGATGAACAGGCCGAGGCAGGCGGTGGCCAGGATCGCGCCGAGCAAGTCGAAGCCGTGATCGGCGCGCGGGGTCTTCGGCAGCATCGCAAAGCCGATGCCAATGGCGATGAGGCCGAACGGGATGTTGACGGCGAACAGCCACGGCCACGGTCCGAGCGCCAGGATGGCGGAGGCGATCGAGGGCCCGAAGGTGAAGGCGGTCGCGACCACGAGCGCGTTGTGACCGAAACCCCGGCCGAGCATGCGGCCGGGATAGACGAAGCGCACCAGCGCCGTGTTGACGCTCATGATGCCGCTCGCCCCCAGGCCTTGCAGGGTGCGCGCCACCAGGAGGCTGTCGAGCGACCATGCCACCGCGCAGAACAGCGAGGCGATGGTGAACAGGATCAGGCCGCCGAGATAGATGCGCTGGTGCCCGATGATCTCGCCGAGCGCCCCCAGCGGCAGCAGCGTCGCCACCAGCGCGATCTGGTAGACGTTGACCACCCACACCGACTGCTCCGGCGTGACGTGCAGGTCGGCGGCGATGGAGGGCAGGGCGATGTTGGCGATCGCGGTGTCGAGCGAGGCCATCGCGAGCGCAGTGAAGATCGCCGCGACCGCCCAGCGCCGCTGCGTCGCCGGAAGGCCGTCGGCGGTGGGATGGTCGGGCTCGCGCGCGGCGGCAGGTAACGTGATCGTCATTTTCGTTGGCGCGCTGCTCCGGCGGCGTAGCCATGGTGGGATGTTCGGCATGTACTACGGAGGCGCCGGCTTCCACAGGCGCAAGCTTGCATGCTGAGTATGCGCGAAGGTCAGGCGATGCGGCTCGCGCTGCGTGCGCAGGGCGAGGCCACAACAAAAAAGTCGAAAAACAACCCCATGCACAGTAGGAGGCCCTTTGATCGACAAGGCATTTTCCCGCCGTGTCGCAAACGGCGGTCGCAGCCGCGATCAAGTTGACCCGTCGGGCAAAACACTGGCAGGATGCTATCGTGACGGAGCGCCTGGACAGAAGCCTTCACGGCAAAAGCGTCACGAGCACATAGAGCACCACGGCAGCGCCGAGGCAGCGTCGCCAAGGGTTCACGCCGCGGAGGATCTCATCGGCGCCCCACATGATGAGTCCGCCTTTCACGACGACCGTCAAGCCGATGCTGGCCTTGCCGGCAGACGGCCATAGCCAAAGCAGAACGGCCGCAACGATCACGATCCATAGAACGAGATTGGGCCACTGGGCGATGGTGATGGCGCCTGTTTCGCGGCTCCGGAAGAACCACTCAAGAATCCGCCTCACGATCCTTTCCGATCAGAGCTCGACCTCACCCTCTTCACGACCTTTCCAATAGGTCACGCGGTTGGCCTTGACCTTGATCAGGACGATGCCCGGCGTATCGACCCCGTCGTCGAACCATCTGTCGAGATCGCTCGTCCAGTGCTGCTGGAAGGCCGCCTTGTCCCAGATCAGTTCGGCAGTCCCTTCGACGGCCACGTAGGTCCCCTTCGAGAAAAGGCCCGCTTCCGACGAAAATCCGAGCGCCACTTTCGGATTGCGCTGGATATCCGAGTAGGTGAAGTAGTACGAGGTGCCGTCATAGGCGACGTCGCCATTGTTGCTCATGGGACGGTTGGCGATCTCGCCGTTCTCGGTGTGGGTCGACAAAATGGCAATGTCGATGCCGGCCATGTCCTTGGCGATCTCGGCGAGCGATGTCTTGGGCATGAATTTTTCTCCAGTGAGCTGGAGCAACTGCGGAATCAGGCCCGTGTTCCCAGAAGGATGGAATGGGGTACGTGCCTACATATCAGCTGGTGAATCGCAAGCCGGTCTCACGAACATGTGTCGGCGATACCGCTATTGACCATCTTCGGGCTCATGGTGGGCATTCTGCAAATCGCGCGAGCGGTGCCCGACCGCGCCAGGGCACGGCAAATCCTGGAGGACGGCGTCCAATCCGCGCTGCAGTTGGCGCGAGCCCTGCCATCCTGATGCCCGATGACCTGGGGACGGATCCTCGTCGTGCCTCGGGCCTGAGCATCGCCTCTGGCCATGCGGTGGCGCCTCTAATCCCTTCTCGTTGAGCCAGATCAAGACTCGCGCGGCGAACGCGCCGGACTCTCCTATCAGCGCATCGATGGAAGGGCGGCCCACATGCAGACCCTGCTCAGGGAAATCCGGAATACCCCTTTGCTCTGGATGCTGGCCTTCGTGCCCATCGTGCTGGTGGCCGAGGCGGTGGCGCCGCATTCTCACACGCTGCTGTTCGTGCTGTCGGTGCTGGCCATCGTGCCGCTGGCGGCGCTGCTCAGCCACGCCACCGAGGCGGTCGCCGCGAAGACAGGCGATGCCGTGGGCGGATTGCTCAATGCAACCCTCGGCAATTTGACCGAGCTGATCATCGCCATCGCGGCGCTGCGCGCAGGCCAGTACATGCTGGTGAAGGCCTCGATCGCGGGTGCGATCGTCACCAACGCGGTGTTCATGCTGGGCGCCTGCCTGCTGCTCGGCGGCCTGCGCTATCACGTGCAGGAGTATAACCGCGCCGGCGCGCGGCTTTCGTCCGGCCTGTTGCTGATGGCGACCGTTGCCCTGCTTGCGCCGTCGGCGGTTGCCGAACTCGACCACCTGCCGCAGGGCGGGGGCATCCTCAACAAGCTCAGCCTCGGCATTTCGATCCTGCTCATCCTCGCTTACGGGCTCGGCCTGTTGTTCTCGCTTCGAACCCACAAGGAATTGTTCGCCAGCGCCGATCACGGCGAGGACGACAAGGAGGCGCACTGGCCGATCGGAACAGCCGTCGGCACGCTGCTGGTTGTCACCGTGCTGGTGGCGCTGGTCAGCGAGATCTTCGTGGAATCGGTGCAGAAGGCGGCGGAAACCTTCGGAATGAGCCCAGCCTTCGTCGGCTTCATCGTCGTCTCGCTGGTCGGCGCCGCCGCCGAATTTGCGGTGGCCTTCGCCGCGGCGCGCAAGAACCGGCTGGACATGGCCGTCAGCATCGCGCTCGGCAGCGCTTCCCAGATCGCGCTGTTCGTCGCACCCGCTTTGGTGCTGCTCAGCTATGTGGTGGGGCCGAAGCCGATGGACCTGCAGTTCTGGCCGGGGGCCGTCACCATGGTGATGATCGCGACGGTGACGTCGGCCTTCATCACGGCCAGCGGGCGCTCGGCCTGGTTCGTCGGCGCCCTGATGATCTTCATCTATGCGGTGTTCGCGCTGACGCTGTACGTGGTCCCGCCGGCGGGCCAGGGATGAAGGGGGCTTTCGCGTCACCGGTTGAATTGGTTGGCTGGAGAATGGCGGCTCTCGGCGAGCCATTCTCCGAAGAAGCGAAAGCGCTTCTCAATCCTCGCGCGATCGCGCCGCCGCCGACGGCGCCGGCCAAGCCATAATCGAGGCCGCGATAGCCATAGCCGCGATAGCCCCACTGCGCGGCCATCCGGCCTATTCCGGTGTGGCGCTGCCGTGACGGGCTTGATCTGGATCAAGCATTTGAGGCGTGGCGAGGCACGCGATTGCCGAACCGAAGAAGCGGCGCTTCGCCTCTGAAGCCGACTTGCCCCCTGTCAGGCGGACGTGTTGGGCACCGGGCCCGAAGCGGGCTTTCCCCGGCCCGATTGCACTTCCATGGCGGCGCCCTTTGTCTGTACGATGTTTCGTGCTTTGGCTGAGGGCCCCATGAAACGGCGCCAGTTCATCACTGTCATCGGGGGTGTGGCTGCCACGTGGCCGTTCGCAGCTCATGCTCAGCAATTGACCAGGCTTCGCCAGATTGGCGTCCTTTCGCTCGGCCGTGGCGACAAATCCGACGCAAGTCTGAAGACGCTCGATGCGTTTGTCCCGGCCTTGCGTGAGCTCGGCTATTCCGAAGGAAAGGATGTCGCATTTCACCGCAGATTCGCCGACGGCGATGCCGACAAGCTCAGCGAGCTCGCACAGGAATTCGTGGCGCAACGGGTCGACGCAATCGTTGCTTTGGCTACCCCGGCTGTCCGCGCCGCCAGGAAAGCGACTTCCACCGTTCCCATTGTCGGCATCGGCATGGCCGATCCCGTCGAGGACGAACTCGCTTCCAGCCTGGCGCGGCCGGGCGGCAATGTTACCGGGACGACATTTCTTGGCCCGGAGCTGTTGTCCAAACGGCTTCAATTGCTCAAGGTGATCGTTCCAGGTCTTTCGCGCGTCGTCGTGCTGTGGCACCCCCGGGCATACGGTGAGCGCACGATGAAGGGGATGCTGAACGAAATCGAGAGTGCCGCTCAATCTCTCGGAGCCAAGCTTCAGCTTGTGTCGGCGGACGGTCCTGCCGATCTCGAAGGCGCGTTCGCGGACTTGGCCAAGGCGCGCGCCGATGGCCTCGTCCTGTTTCCCAGCCCGATGCTGTACAGCCAGTACGCGCGGATTGTGCCATTTGCCGAGAAGAACCGCCTGCCGGCGATCTACGCCGCCAGAGAGGCAGTGGATCTGGGGGGCCTGGTTTCCTACGGCGTCAACCTGCCTGACTTGTCGCGTGCCACCGCCAGCTACCTGGCCAGAATTCTCAAAGGCGCAAAGCCGGCCGAATTGCCGATACAGCAGCCGACCAAGTTCGAGCTGGTCATAAATCTTGCAACGGCCAGGACGCTTGGCTTGTCGATTGGTCGAGACTTTCTCTTGGTCGCCGACGAGGTGATCGAATGAGCAGCCCACCAGCCTTCCTGCACCGAAGCGGGTTCGCGTGCGAGCGCGGCTTCGATGTCGCGCCGGTGGGGTGCACCGTGCCGTCGTGTCAGACGGCGCGCTGGCTTCGTCGCGAGGAGAGATCCGGGCAAAGCACGAGCTTGCCTTCGAGACCGCCAGCCTCGAGGCGACGGTGAGCATCGGCGACCTCCTCGAAGGAGATCCGCTCGGCGATGCGCGGCCGAATGGCACCACTTGCCAGCAGCCCGAACAGTTGCTCCAGGTCCTCCTTGAACCAGCTGGGATGTCGCGCCCGCATGGCATTGACCGAGTAGAAGCGGGCTCGCTTGCCACCGGGCAACAATCTCCACAGGTACAGTCGCGCGATCTCCATCATGACAGGGAGCATCCGACGCTGTGCCTGCACACTCGCCGAAAAGCCGATGGCACAGAGCAGTCCACCGGGCTTGAGCGCCGCGTATGAGCGGCGATAGCCGTCTTCGCCAACGCCGTCGACGATGACATCGAATCCACCCGGCAGAATCCGCGTGAAGTCCTCATGCTGGTAGTCGATCGGCGCTGCCCCTAGGTTTCGGACGAGCGCCATGTGCTCGCCGCGTACGGTGCCCCACAACTCGAGACCGGCCAGTCTCCCAAGGACGAGCAGAGCCTGGCCGACCGCGCCGGCGGCCCCATGAACGAGCACACGTTGGCCTCGCCGCACCTTGGCCGCGCGGTGTAGAAGCTGGTACGCGGTGGTCCAGCTCAAGATCAGAGCGGCCGCTTCAGCGGCGTCCACGCCCAAGGGCACGCGGGTCAGGTCGTTGGCCCGAAGCGTGCGATACTCGGCGTTTGATCCGACCACCGTCATGTCGGCCACGCGGTCGCCGATCTGAAAGTCGCGCACGCTTTCGCCGAGCTGATCGATTGCTCCCACGACGTCGTAGCCCATCACGAACGGCGGCCGGAGGCGCATCGTTTGCGGGTATAGGTGGCGCCTGATCAGCACCTCGGTGTAGTTGAGGCTCGATGCGAGCACGCGAACGCGCACCTCGCCCCGGCCAGCGTTCGGCAGGGGACCGTCGACAACCTCCAGCGTCTCGGGATCACCGAAGCTGCCGACCTGAACAACTCGATTGCGCTGCTCCATCATGGCAATCTCCATGCAATGCCGCAATTCAGCGCAAGGGAGGCAGACTGCAGTCGAGCTTGAACAGTGGATTGATCCAGATCAAGCTTGAGCGTGCACCGCTTGGAATTCTCCTCGGGCCAAATGACCAAACTAGGTTGTCTGGCGCCATCATTCATCATTGGAGGGGAATATGCCTGCAGTCATTATGCAGTTCGTTTCGCATCCAAGACCCGGTAGCGATCTTGCGACGGTCCTACAGCTGGCAAAAGAGGGCGCGACACTCTGGAGGAAACACGGGGCCGATGTCAGCTATTGGTCGGTGATCGGTGGCGAGATCGGGAACTACGCCTTCGTGGCCCGCTTTGATAGCGTCGAAGCCTATGGTCGCACCTTGGCGTCACTGGGCGCCGATCCGGCTTTCGTTGAATTTCAAGCCAAGCGGCTGAAGGCGGGGCAATCGGATTGGGTGCGCTCCAACGTTGCCGTCCAGGTTGATCTTTGAAGGAGCGCCTTCCCTCGCGCCTACGAGACCGCCTTCGGGCGGTCTCTTGCTGCACGACCGATGTCACCTGCTGGCCCGGCACCGAAGTCGGACCCCTTGTTGAAGTTCGGTCAGCGCGTTGGATAGGTAGAGTCGTTGCGAAGCCGATCAGGCTTGGCGGCGAACGTTGTCGATGGGTTCGCTTCGCTCTCGCCGGCCTGATCGCCGCCGCCCGCGGGCTTGGCTGTCGAGGCGCCCCTACTGCCAAGATCGGCGTCGCCTCGCCGAGGTAGCTGTGACCTTTGAACGTCTGCGGATTCGTCTTTCCTGAGCTTTTTCCAGGCGGATACGAAGGTTCTGAAGCTCTGCCAGTTGAGAGCTGAGAGACGAAACACGTTGACGCAGAATCGCAATACGGTCGCACTGACCATGAGTACTCATGACGCGCCCCAAACTGTGACCTTTAAGAAAATGACCGACTTGGGCGACAAAACAGACAAAACAGAATGGCTCAAACCTATAGTCTTAATGACTATAACACAGGTTCATTCACAAGGTGTGAATTGGGTCGACAACGCGCGGGAGGAGACGTGGCCGACGCGGTCGGACAAGCCAAAGGTCAAACCGCCGTTGGAGCGGTGATTTCGGGGGACCGTCCCAAGTCGATTCCGAACTCGTTTGCGGTAAACCGCTGCTAGAGCACAAGCCCAAGCGCCAACCAGGTAGCAACAGACAAACAGACGCCAATTCCCAAATACGGCAATGCAATGCGCATGGTCACTCCTCGATGCCGAGACGCGACGAGAACATGGTCAGATACGCAGATTCGGGGCGCCAGCCCTATATTCCATGCGATGTATTGAGCCGTGTAACGGCATCGACGAGCATATTTAATTTGACTCTTGAATACCGTCGAAATTATATGTATTTCAGTTAATTATTATATTTAATTTGGACGTCCCGCCGCGCCGCAAGAGAGGCGTAATGCATGCGCCGATCAATCGATACTGCACCCAGGGATCGAGAAAACACCCGGATAGAAGACGCGGCGGGGGAACTCGGTCACGGGTCGCTCGAGACGGGCAGATGGGTAGCCAAGGACGGCTCGCCGATCGGCTTTTCACCGACCCCATTGGATCCTGAGACCCAGGATGTCGATCCGGAGGAGGCAACATCGGGCAGTTCGCTCGTTGCGGCTGTCGTTCTGGTCCCCCTCATCTTCATTGGGGTGACCCTGCTCGGTGCATTCGACCCGTTCAAGGCACAAACGGCTCTCGAAATGACACGCATTGACGGCGGGAGCGCCGCCAGCATCGACCCGCGGCCGAACATCGGGACCGGATCGCTAGCACTCCTTCAGAGCGAAACGTCCGAGGTCCTGGCGCAGGCGGTCTCGGCAAGCACGGCGGGACCTCGACAACGGCTCGACGCCGACGCTCCGCGCAGTGACGCGCTCTCCGGTGAGCTGGCCGGCGCGCGCAGAGAGCTTGACGAGGCGGTCCAGCGCACGCACGCGGCGGAAATTGCCGCGGAGGAGCTGCGGCAGTCACTTCAAAATGAGCAAGCCCGCAGCGCCGCGTTCGCAGACGAACTTGCCGGAACCCGCCGCGACATCGAGGCCCGTATCGCGCAGGCGCGCGACGCGGACGAGGTGGCCACGCAGCAGAGGGATGCGGCGGCGTGGGAGATCGCTGAACTTCGGCAGTCCCTGCAGCAGGAGCGGGAGAAGAGCGCCGTCCAGGCGAAGCGAGTGAGCGCCGCGCAGGCGCTAGCGGCAAGCGCCGAGCAAGAACGCTACGAAGCGCAGTCACGCGCCGCGGCGCTCGCGAGCGAGCTGGCCGGCATGGCTCGCGGATCGGCTACGGCCGACAATGCGGCGGCGGAGCAAAGCGAGGCGGCGGGACGGGAGATCGCGGAATTGCGGCAGTCCCTGCAGCGGGAGCGCGACAAGAACGCAGCCCTCGCACAACAGGAGGACGCTGCGCGGTCCGCAACGGAGAACGCCGAGCAACAACGCCGTGCCCTCGAAGAGGCCCAGGCTCACGCTGCCGCGCTGGAGGGCAAACTTGCGCAAATGCGCGGAGACATCGAAACCCTGAACGAGCATCTGCGCGAGGCGAACGATGCAGCCTCGCAGCAGAGACAGGCGGCGAACCGGGAGATCGCCGAATTGCGGCAGTCGCTGCAGCAGGAGCGGAGCAGGACTGAAGCCAGGGAGAGAAGCCTCGCCTCGGTATCGCGCCTCACCGATGAGCGCGCCCCGGTTGCGCAAAGAAACGACGGTCCGATTCCATCGACGGCGCAGAACGTGACCGCAGCGGAGCCGCCGACGAGTCCAGGCCAGGACGAAGTGGAGGCCCGATTGATCCCGCGTGCCAGAGCGTTGCTCGATCAGGGCAATATCGGTGCAGCGCGGATTGTCCTCGAGCTCGCTGCCGAGAAGAACATCGCGCAGGCGACCTTCATGCTCGCGGAGACATATGATCCCGCGGTTCTGTCCGCTTGGGGGGCCTATGGAACGCGCGGCGAGGCGGCCAAGGCGCGAGAGCTCTACGCGAAGGCACAGAGGAGCGGCATCCGCGGAGCCAAGGAACGACTGGATGCATTGCATCACTGAGCGTGGGCTTTGCATTCATGCTGGGACGAGTGGTTGCAGTGGGTCATCCGGAAAGGAACGACATGAACAAGGTGCCAAGGTCGCTCTCGTCGCTCCTGCTCGTCGCGCTGGTGCCGATTGCCGTGCTGCTTCAACCGGCTTGCCTGGAAGCACAGACCGCAAGACCCGCCAAGGCGGATGCACGAGGGCCGCTCCCTCAGGAGAGAGAAAAGGACCGGATGAACGCCTGGACCGTCGGGCTCGCCGGCGGTCTGCTCGAGGGCGCGCCGATTCGTCTCGCCGCAGAAATGGCCCGTGTCGTCGACGACGGAGCAGAGCTGCATCTGCTGCCGATCGTCACCCGGGGCGCCACCGACAATCTGAACGCGCTGCTCTATCTGCGTGGTGTCGATACCGCCATCATCAATTCCGATGCGCTCGACGAGTACAAGCTTCAGGTTCCGCAGATCCAAAGCCGCATTACCTACCTGCTCAATCTGTTCCCGTCCGAGCTGCACATCTTCGTACGGCCGGAGATCACGAGCCTGCAGGACCTTGCCGGCAAGAAAGTGAACTTCAATACCCAGGGCACCGCAGCCGCCTATTCCGGACCGCTGATCTTCAGCCGCCTCGGCATCGACGTCGACAAGACGTTCATTCCGCATCAGCTTGCCCTGGAACAGATGCGCAAGGGTGAGATGTCGGCCGTCGTGTTCATCACGTCGAAGCCCGTCGATGCCTTCGTACGCGGTCGTTGGGAGGCCGGATTCAAGTTTCTCCCGGTCCACTACGACAGGAGATTCGAGGATTATTATCTGCCCGCGACCTTGGACGCGATCGAGTATCCCAATCTGATCAAGCAGGGCGACCGGGTCTCGACCATCGCGGTGCCGACAGCGCTCGTTGCGTTCAACTGGCGGCCGGGCTCGAATCGCTATCAACGCGTGGCGCGCCTCGTCGACTACCTGTTCTCGCGGATCGACCGCCTGCAGGCACCAGGCTTTGATCCGAAATGGCGGTCGATCAATCTTGCCGCAACCATCCCGGGGCTGACCCGCTTCCAGGCAGCGCAGGAATGGCTGGATCGCCAGGCGCGCAGCGCCCAGGCGAAGCCATGAACACTGCCGTTGCCCCGCTCGCCGTCGTCTTCAACGTTGCCTGCGGAATTGCCTACGCGCAAAGCGCGAGCGATTCCATGGAAGCACTTCGGGCTTGTTCGGGAATGGACGGATCGGCCCGGCTGGAATGTCTTCAAGATTCGTCACGCAAGCTGTCACCGCCTGCCCGGCGGGTGTCGGACGATAACTGGCTGGTCAGCGAGACCACCTCGCCGGTCGACTATTCGCCGATCGTCACCGCCACCACATCCTCTGTCGGCGGCTCCGATGGAGCCGCCATGCAGCTCGCAATCCACTGCCGCAAAGGCCGCACCGAAGTCACGATTGCCGGACCGGCGCTGTCACGGAGCGCCAACGAATACGTCATCTCCTTTCGGCTGAATGCGGACACGCCAACGCAACTCGCGGCAGCGTCGCCGTCATTCGGCTCCGGCGTCGCTTTCGGGGGCGACGTCGTAAAGTTGCTGAACGCGCTACCCGACGAAGGTCACATCGTTGTGCGCCTTTTCGCCCGCACTGGTCAGGTGCAAGACGGACAATTCCTGCTCAGCGGATTTGGGAACGTGCGCAAGAGAATGGCGGCTGCATGCAAATGGCCACATAGCGTCGCCAGACCAGGAAGGTGATGGTCAGGAAACGGGAGACACGAGATGATCAATCCGAAGTTGGCGATGGCAGCGAGCCTGGCGATGGTGCTTCTGGTCGTACCAAGCGTGCAGGCGCAGCAGGACAACCAGTTGAATCCGCACTCGAGCGCGACGAATCAAGTAAGCGATCCGAAGCAACCGAGTAGACAGGCGCAGGCGAGCAAGCCGGGACAGACTCGCACGGGCAAGCAAACCGCTGCGACCAGGGCGGCGATGGCTCAGGCGACAAAGGCCGAGATCGCCAAAAAGCCGCATCAGCTGATATTGCAGGTCAATTCCAACGACCCCGCGATGATGAACCTCACGCTCAACAATGCGAGCAATGTCGCGCAATATTACCGCGATCTCGGTGAACCAGTGTCAATCGAGATCGTAACCTTTGGTCCGGGTCTTCATATGCTGCGCGATGATACCTCGCCGGTAAAGCCACGCATCGAGGTGCTCGCGATGAGCAATCCCGAAATCTCCTTCAAAGCCTGCGGCAATACCCAGGACAATATGCGGAAGGCGGAGAGCAAGGACATCAATCTGATTCCTCAGGCGACGGTGGTCAAATCGGGTGTCGTCCGCGTCATGGAGCTGCAGGAACAGGGCTGGAGCTACGTCAAGCCGTGAGGTCCGGCGGCAATGGGGCCATCGGATGCGCGGCTGGAGCATGATGGCGTGAGGCTTGATCGCTGCGTCGACGGAGATGCACTCCCTCTCCCGCAAGCGGGGGAGGCCGCGGCAGCCGTTTCGACGCAAAGCCATTCCGCTTTGGCAGGACATCTCGGCTCCGACGATCGGTTTCGCTTTCGCTCTACAATCCGACGGGCTGCGAACCGACCTTGACCTGATCTTCCCAGTCCTCCCATTCGACATTGTTGATATCCAGGTAGCTCGAGACCGCCGAGCCGATGGTCGGAAAGAACTGGGCTTCGCCGACCTGCGCATACAAACCAAACCGCTTCAGCTTGTCCTTCACGGGATCCTTGAGCTCGGCAAAGCAAAGTTCGATGCCCCTGGCGTGCAGCGCCTTGTCCAGTTCGGCAACGGTATCGCAGGCGGTGACGTCTACGCTCGTGACCGGTTCGGCGGCGACGACCAGCCAGCGCACGGGCGTCGGCGATTTTTCGACCGCGGCCAAAATACGCTCCTTGAAGAACTCGGCATTGGCGAAGAACAGCGGCGCGTCCCAGCGGAACAGCACCAGTCCGGGTATCAGGCGGGCATCGGGATATCTCGTGATGTCGTGATAGCCCTTGACGCCGTGCGCCCGCCCCAGAATCGCGGAGTGTGGACGCCAGCCGTCCCACAGAAACTCGGCGATGGCCACCGCGATGGCGAGGCCGATTCCCGGAATCGCGCCCAGCACGGCCACGCCGACGAAGCACAGCACGGTCAACCAGAATCCCAGCGCTGGATCCGGTAGATCCGTTTGAGGTCACCGATCTCGATCAGACCGATCGCGGCTGCGATCACCACCGCCGCCAAGGCGGCATTCGGCAGGTGCTGCAACAGGTTTGGCGCAGCCAACAGAAGGAACGCGATCGCAAGCGCGCCGACGACGCAGGTGAGTTGGGTGCGGGCGCCGGCCGCTTCGGCAACGGGCGTGCGCGAGGAGCTGCTGCTGATCGGAAAGCCCTGAAAAAATCCGGTTGCCAGGTTGGCGGCGCCGAGGCCCACCATCTCCTGGTTCGGATCGACCTTGTCGCCCAAGCGAGCAGCATAGGTTCGCGACAACACGCTGGTATCGGCGAACGAGACCAGAGCGATGGCGCAGCCGCCGGCCAGCACGGGGATCAGATCGCTATAGCCGATCTTGGGGATGGAGAAGGCCGGCAGCCCCTGGGGGAGTGGCCCCAGGACTTTCACACCATAACCGGTTCCCAGGTCGAGGAGTGAGACGACAAGCGTCGCTCCGACGACGGCGATCAGGATTCCCGGCAGTCGTTTGTTGTCCTTGAGCAGCAGGATGACCATCAACGTGCCAAGTCCGACTGCGAATGCGGCCCAATTGATCTTGCCATCGCCGATCCCAACGGCGATCGCCCACAGGTCTCTCAGCGGTCCTTCGCTTTCGATCGAGAAGCCGAGCAGCTTTGGCAGCTGGCTGATCAAAACGGTCAGCGCGATCCCGTTCATGTAGCCGTATCGGATCGGCTTGGACAGCAGCTCGGTCACGAACCCCAACCGTGCGATGCCCGCTACAACGAGCACCGCTCCGGAAACGAGCGCCATCATCGCGGCAAGCATGGCCGCGCGGACCGGATCGCCGGCGGACAAGGGGACAATGACACCGAGGATGACGGCGGCCAGCGCCGAGTCCGGTCCGAGCACGATGATGCGGCTCGGACCGAACATCGCGTAGGCCAGAAGCGGGACGATGGTCGCGTAGAGGCCATGGATGCCCGGCAGTCCAGACGCGACGGCATAGGCGATCCCGACCGGGACCAGCATGGTCGCCAGCACGAGACCTGCGAATACATCATGCCGAAGCCAATCAGCTTCGTAGTGGCGAAGCGTGTTGATCCCGGGCACCCAACGCGTCCAACCGTTCACCGCGCGCACTCTCGTGTCGGTTCGCCGATAGCGCGCGAGGATCTCGCAACCGCTCGACCGCTCGCTTGACGCAAATCAACGTTGTCGATGCCTCGACCCTTCCGCGGCGCAGCAATGCTTGGGACGTGCATGAAGAGCGTGCGGTCCTAGAACTGATACCGCCGCAGTCCTCCATCCACCGGGATTACCGTGCCCGTGATGTACCGCGCCACCGGCGAGGCCAGGAACACCGCGAGTGCGGCCAGATCGTCCGGCTCGCCCCAATAGCCGACCGGGATCTCCTCCTCGGCAAAGCGCTCGCGGTAATCCGGCGGGTAGTTGCGGCGGATCTGCTCGCTCATGATGCGGCCGGGCGGGATGCAGTTGATGGTGATGCCGTGCTTGCCGATCTCGCGCGAGAGCCCCTTGGCCCAGGCGTGCACGGCGGCTTTGGCGGCGAAAGCGGCATTGAGGCCTTCCGGCTCCGACTTGCCGGTGATGTTGACGATGCGGCCCCATTTGCGCTCGATCATCTGCGGCAGCAGTGCATGGGCGATGCGGCGGTAGCTGGTGAAGTTGAGCGCGATCGCCTCGTCCCATTTGCTGTCGGGCGCATCGACGGGCAGGGGACGGCTGCCGCCGGCATTGTTGACGAGGATGTCGACATGGCCGAGCTCCTTCACGGCAAAGGCCGCGATGGTCTCGGCGGCGTCCTTGGCCATCACGTCCTGCGCGAACGGGATGATCAATCCGCCGCCGACCTCTTGCACCAGCTCCGCGAGGAGATCGGTGCGGCGCGCCACGCCGACGACGCGCACGCCTTCGGCGGCGAGGCCCTTGGCGATGGCGCGGCCGATGCCGATGCTCGCGCCGGTGACGACAGCGGTTTTCGATGTGAGCCCGAGATCCATGGTCGCACGCTCTCTTGGTCGTTGCCTGCTTTTTGCTGTTTGTTTCCTGCCCTGTCCGGCGGGCTTGCGAATTGCCCGACCGGGATGAGCAGTGGTAACCAAGAGGCTTGCCGAAGGACAAGAGCCTTTTTTTAAGGACAAGAGCCTTGGCGAAGGAAATACGAAAAACAAAAGGCGTCGAAGGATGGTCTGGGATCCGCAGCAATATCTGAAGTTCTCCGGCCATCGGCTCCGGCCCGCCGTCGACCTGTTGCTGCGGATACCGGATTTTGCCCCGCGCGCGATCGCCGATCTCGGCGCCGGCGCCGGCAACGTCACCAAATTGATCGGGGAGCGCTGGCCTGAGGCGCGCGTGACCGGTGTCGAGGGCTCGGCCGAGATGGTTGCGGCGGGACGCAGGGCCGCCCCTGACGTGGAATGGTCACATGAAGATCTCGGCCATTGGAGTCCCGCCGGACAGTACGACTTGATCTATTCCAATGCCGCACTGCACTGGCTGCCCAATCACGCAGCACTGTTTCCGTCGCTGATGGAGAAGGTGACGCCAGGAGGCATGCTCGCGGTGCAGATGCCGCGCAATTTCCTCGCGCCTTCGCATGTGCTGATCGGCGAGACCGCGCTCGACGGCCCATGGCGATCCAAGGTGGAGCATCTCGTCACACCGCCCCCGGTGGAAGGGCCGGCCTTCTATCACGATCTGCTCGCGCCGATGTCGGCGAACATCGACCTCTGGGAAACCGAATATCTGCAGGTGCTCGAAGGCGACAACCCCGTGAAGGAATGGACCAAGGGCACCTGGCTGACGCGCTATCTCGACGTTCTGCAAGGCGAGGAGAAAGCCGCGTTCGAAGCCGCCTACGGGATGCGCGTCGCAACGGCCTATCCGAAGAATGCGGCGGGGCAGACGCTGTTCCCGTTCCGCCGCCTCTTCATGGTCGCGCAACGCAAGGACTGATGGCGCTGCCGCAATGCGGCATAAGCGATCGTCCCCTTGGACTCGCGCGGGCAGCGGCTTGCGCATCTGGCGGTCGCCACGTTAGCTTGGCTGCGGCAAATTGGGCTTAGGTCTAGTTGTTCGGCTGGCGGATTGCTGCCACTACTGGCCTGAAAAACAACAAGAACCCGGTTAGAGGTTGTTGGGAGGTACGTTCATGCGCAAGCTGCTTGCCGCGGTCGCCGCCGCGGCTGTTCTCTTCGCTGCTCTCTCGGCTCCTCTCTTGGCTCCCGCCACCGCCCAAGCCCAGGGCCCGATCGTCATCAAGTTCAGCCACGTCGTCGCCAACGACACGCCGAAAGGGAAGGGCGCGCTGAAGTTCAAGGAGCTCGCCGAAAAATACACCGACGGCAAGGTCAAGGTCGAAGTCTATCCGAACTCCACGCTCTACAAGGACAAGGAGGAGATCGAGGCGCTCCAGCTCGGCTCGGTGCATATGCTCGCGCCCTCGACCGCGAAATTCGCGCCGCTCGGCATCAAGGAATTCGAGGCGCTCGACCTGCCCTGGCTGTTCAAGGACGACGTGACCTATTCCAACGCGATGAAGGGCACGGTCGGCAAGTGGCTGTTCCAGAAGCTGGAGGCCAACGGCATCACCGGCCTCGCTTACTGGGACAACGGCTTTCACATGCTCTCCGCCAACCGCCCCTTGCTGAAGCCGACTGATTTCCAGGGGCTTAAATTCCGCATCTCCGGATCGAAGATCGCAGACCAATATCTCCGTATCATGGGCTCGATCCCGCAGATCATGGCGTTCTCGGAAGTCTACCAGGCGCTGCAGACCGGTGTGGTCGACGGCTGCGAGAACACGGCGTCGAACTATCTGACGCAGAAGTTCTATGAGGTGCAGAAGGACATCACCGTGTCCTATCACGCGCATCTGCAATATGCCGTCATCGTCAACTCGAAATTCTGGTCCGGCCTGCCGCCCGATATCCGCGCGCAGCTCGACAAGGCGATGGCGGAGGCGACCGACTACACCAACTCGATCGCGCGCCAGGAGAACGAGGACGCGCTGGCCGAGATCAAGAAGACCGGCAAGACCAATCTGCATTATCTCACCGAAGCCGACCGCAAGGCCTGGCAGGAGGCGATGCAGCCGACTTATAAATGGGCCAAGGGGCGCGTCGGGCAGGAGGTGCTCGATCTCCTCGCCAAGGAACTCGACGTCAAGATGAACTGACGGGCTGCGGCCTAACAAGAACACTACCAACGGTCGGGGGTGATCGCGCTCCCGGCCGTTGCGCTTGAACGATCCAATCCAGGGGGACCAAGTTGCTGCGTGTGCTGAATCGTTTTCTCGACCATCTCGAGGAATGGCTGATCGCGACGATGATCGCGGCTGCGACGTCGCTCATCTTCGTCGCCGTGCTGCACCGTTACGGCGCCGGGCTGTCGATCGACATCGCCAAATGGGCGGAAGCCCGCAACCTGGCCTTCCTCGCCGTGCCCGCGCGCGCCGCGTTCACCTGGCTTGCCTCGCTCGACCTGTCCTGGGCGCAGGAGCTCTGCATCTACATGTTCATCTGGATGGCGAAGTTCGGCGCCGCCTACGGCGTCCGGACCGGCATCCATGTCGGGGTCGACGTGCTGGTCAACATCCTGCCCGGCGGCTCGCGCCGTCGCGTCATCACCTTCGGCCTCCTGTGCGGCGCGCTGTTCACCGCCATCGTCGCCTATTTCGGCGCCGCGTTCGTCAGCCAGATGTGGCAGACCGGCCAGCAGTCCAACGATTTGGAAGCGCCGATGTGGATGGTGTATCTCACCATCCCGCTCGGCTCCGGCCTGATGTGCTTCCGCTTCCTGCAGGTCGCCTGGTCGTTCCACCGCACCGGCGAGTTGCCGCATCACGACATGGCGGGCGTCGAGGGTGTCGAGGCGGATCCGGTGCATCCGGCGCCGGTCACGCCCACCCAGGTCGTGCGGGACGAGCGCAGTCCGCTCGGCTGGATCCTGATGCTGCTGCCGGTGCTGATCGTCGCCCTGTGCTTCGCGCATGCGGCCCACGTCATCACCCTGCCGCAGGGCCTGCGCGTCTTCATCGTGTTCGCGCTGCTGCTCTCGCTGATGCTCACGGGCATGCCGATCTCGATCGCGCTCGGTCTGACCGTGCTCAGCTTCATGTTCACGCTGACCGACGTGCGAACCGAATCGGTGGCGCTGAAGCTGTTCACGGGCATCGAGAATTTCGAGATCATGGCGATCCCGTTCTTCATCCTCGCCGGCAACTTCCTGACCCATGGCGGCGTGGCGCGGCGGATGATCACCTTCGCAACCTCGCTGGTCGGCCATTGGTACGGCGGCCTCGCGCTGTCGGGTGTGGTCGCCTGCGCGCTGTTCGCCGCGATCTCCGGCTCCTCGCCGGCGACGGTCGTCGCGATCGGCTCGGTGATCCTGCCCGCCATGGTCGTGCAAGGCTTTCCGAAGCGGTTCGGCGCGGGCGTGATCACGACGTCGGGCTCGCTCGGCATTCTGATTCCGCCGTCGATCCCGATGGTGCTCTACGCCGTCTCCACCAACAGCTCGGTCGGCAAGCTGTTCATCGCCGGCATCGTGCCGGGGCTTGCGCTCGCCACGCTGCTCGGGATGACGACGTTCTATCGCGCCTGGCGCAACGACTATCCGCGGATGCCGAAGGCCACCTTCGTCGAGCGTCTCGATGCGTTCCGCAAGTCGATCTGGGGCATCCTCCTGATCGTGATCGTGATCGGCGGCATCTACAGCGGCCTGTTCACGCCGACTGAAGCGGCTGCCGTCAGCGCGGTCTACGCCTTCATCGTCGCGGTGTTCATCTACAAGGATCTGAAGCTGCGCGACGTGCCGCGCGTGCTGCTGTCGTCGGCGAACCTCTCGGCGATGCTGCTCTACATCATCACCAACGCCGTGCTGTTCTCGTTCCTGATGACCTACGAGAACGTCCCGCAGGCGCTGGCGCAATGGATGATCGACCAAGGCCTGGGGTGGATCGGCTTCCTGCTGCTCGTCAACCTGCTGCTGCTGCTCGCGGGCAACGTGATGGAGCCGTCCTCGATCATCCTGATCATGGCGCCGATCCTGTTTCCGGTCGCGGTCAAGCTCGGCATCGATCCGATTCACTTCGGCATCCTGATGACGGTCAACATGGAGGTCGGCCTCTGCCATCCGCCCGTCGGCCTCAATCTCTACGTCGCCTCGGGCATCGCCAAGATGGGGATCACCGAGCTCACGGTCGCAGTGTGGCCATGGCTGCTGACGATGCTGGGCTTCCTCGTGGTGGTGACCTATTGGCCCGGCCTGTCGCTGTGGCTGCCGCGGCTATTGGGGATGTAGCGAGGCGAGCGCATAGGAAGGATGTTCGATTTCGTCGAGCCGAAGCGGGCGAGGGCGGGTAGGGCCGGCTGTCACAAAGTCCCCCGTCATTGCGAGCGCAGCGAAGCAATCCAGAGTCCCTCCGCGGAAAGATCCTGGATTGCTTCGCTGCGCTCGCAATGACGAATTCGCTTACTACAAGCCATGGCCGGTACAGCCCGGCCATGACGCTTGCGCTTAAGTTGCCTTGCTATTCAGCGCTGCTCACCAGCTTGATCCGCGGCGCCTTGGCCTCGGTCAGGCTGCGATAGGCGGCAAGATAGTCGAGGGCCATGCGCCGCGCGGTGAAGCGCGTCTCGAACTGCTTGCGGATCGCGGTGCGGTCGAGTTGCGAAAGCCGGTTCACCACGCCCGCGGCGCTGATGACATCCTCGACGATGAAGCCGGTGAGGCCCTCGTCGATGATCTCCGGCACCGAGCCGCGGTTGAAGGCGACGACGGGTGTTCCGCACGCCATGGCTTCGATCATGACGAGGCCGAACGGCTCCGGCCAGTCGATTGGCAGCAAGAGGCCGAGCGCGCCGCTCAGGAAATCCGATTTCTCGTGATCGCTGATCTCGCCGATGAACTCCACCAGCGGATTGTTCTCGATCATCGGCCGGATAAGCTCGTCGTAATAATCCTGGTCGGCACGATCGACCTTGGCCGCGATCTTGAGCGGAATGCCGCAATGGGTCGCGATCTTGATGGCGCGGTCGACGCCCTTCTCGGGTGCGATGCGGCCGAGCACGGCGAGATATTCCTGTTTCGCCGGCTTCGGCGTCAGCAGCTTCTCCGGCAGGCCATGGTGGATCGTCGTCACCCAGTTCGCCTGCGGCACCGGCCGCCGTTGCGCATTGGAGATCGAGATGACCGGCATCTTGGAGAAGGTGTTGAAGACCGGCTGATGCTCGGGAAGATCGAGCCGGCCGTGCAGCGTGGTCACGAACGGGGTCGGCTGGCGGTGGAACAACGACCAGGGATAATAGTCGAGGTGAAAGTGGAGGAAGTCGAATTCCTCGTCGTCACATTTCTGCCGCACCCGCTCCAGCAGCACCATGTGCAGCGCATTGGGATCGCGCACGGAACCGTCGAGCCGTAGCGCCCGCGGCCATAACGCATCGAGCTTGGCAGATGTCTGCGAGTCGCCACTGGCGAAAAGCGTCACGTCATGTCCCAGGGCCACCAGCTCTTCCGTCAACCAATGCACCACCCGCTCGGTGCCGCCATACAGCTTGGGTGGAACAGCCTCCGTCAACGGAGCTACCTGCGCGATGCGCATCTCACCATCTCCTCTGCGATCATGAATGTTGAAACCCCCACCTTTTACGGCACCGGCAATGCCAGACGAGGGAACGTTCCCGCACCTGCGAAGTTCCTTCTCCCAAACGTTACATATTCGACACGTCGGGGGACCGTCGCGATGCTGCCACCACATCTTCGCAGATCGTCCGCATCCGCATGTCGTGATGGCGTTGCCCGGGAACCGGGGCGAAGCGGTCGATGTTCACTCGACCAGTAACGAAACGAAAATCAGCATAACGGGGCGATAGCCATATGGATCAGCTTTCTGGATACGCGCGCAGGCCATTTGCCTTTGTCTTGCGCTATCTCCGGCGTCGTCTTGCGTCGCATTTGGTGATCCTGGCCGCGGTCGTGGGGGCCGTTGCCTGCTCCGTAGGCACTCAATATGGCGTCAAGGCTTTGGTCGATGCCTTGTCCGCCGGGCCCTCGCATGGCGGCGGCGTATGGCTGGCATTCATTCTGCTCATGTCACTGATCGCCGCCGACAACTTCCTGTGGCGGATCGCGAGCTGGACGGCGAGCTTCACCTTTGTCCGGGTCACGGGCGATTTACGGCGCGACATCTTTCGTCATCTGACCGGACACGCGCCGAGCTATTTCTCGGACCGCATGCCTGGCATGCTGACAAGCCGCATCACGGCGACGTCGAACGCGGTGTTCACCGTCGAGAACATGTTCGTCTGGAATGTGTTGCCGCCGTGCATTGCCACAATTGCCGCAATCTTGCTGATTGGAACCGTCAGCCCCTATATGGCGCTCGGCTTGATCCTGATCGCTGGCGGCATGGTGGCTGCGATGTTTCGTCTCGCCGCGGCCGGCAAGCCCCTGCATGACGATTTCGCCGACAAGGCCGCGGTGGTCGACGGCGAGATGATCGACGTCATCAGCAACATGCCGCTGGTGCGCGCCTTCTGCGGCATCAGCCACGAGCATGAGCGGTTCGACGCGACGGTGAACCAGGAGCTGACCGCGCGAAGCCGCAGCCTGCGCTATCTGGAAAAGCTGCGGCTGTTGCATGCCGCCATCACCGTGCTCTTGACGATTGCGCTGATGGCCTGGGCCATCTCGCTCTGGCAGAAGGGCGAAGCGACGACTGGCGACGTCGTGCTGGTCTGTACCCTTGGCATCTCCATCCTGAGCGCCACGCGCGATCTCGCGGTGGCGCTGGTCGACGTCACCCAGCACGTCGCGCGTCTGACCGAGGCGATCGCCACGCTGCTGGTGCCGCACGGGCTCCGCGACCATCCCGAGGCCGAGCCCCTGGTGAAGAGCGGCGCGGCCATCGCGTACAACAACGTCACCTTCGGCTATCCCGGCGGCGACAAGATCTTCGAGCGCTTCAGCCTGCGCCTGCAGCCCGGCCAGCGCGTCGGACTGGTCGGCCAGTCCGGTGGCGGCAAGTCGACGCTGTTCACGCTGCTGCAGCGCTTCTACGATGTCGACGAGGGCAACATCACCATCGACGGCCAGGACATCGCGAAGGTGACGCAGCTGAGCCTGCGCGAGGCGATTTCCGTCGTGCCGCAGGACATTTCCCTGTTTCATCGGTCGATCCGCGAGAACATCCGCTACGGCCGGCCGAACGCGACCGACGACGAGGTGCTGCGCGCGGCGATCGCGGCGCGCTGCGACTTCGTCGAGAGCCTGCCCGAGGGTCTCGACACCATGGTGGGCGACCGCGGCGTCAAGATGTCGGGCGGCCAGCGCCAGCGCATCGCCATCGCGCGCGCCTTCCTGAAGGATGCGCCGATCCTGCTGCTGGACGAGGCGACCGCCGCGCTCGACAGCGAATCCGAGGAGGCGATCCGCGAGGCGCTGTCGCGCCTGATGCGCGGCCGCACCGTGATCGCGATCGCCCATCGACTCGCGACGCTGCGCAATTTCGACCGTGTGGTGGTGCTGAGGAATGGTAAGATCATCGAGGACGGCTCGCCCGAGCGTCTGATGCAGGGTCACGGGCCGTATCGTGAGCTGGTCACGCAGGAAATGAGCCGGCTCGCGCAAGCTGCCGCGTAACCAACAGTCGCGTTCTCGAGTCGGTCGCGTTTCGAAACAAGCGCAGGGGAGCAGCTCATGTCGGCCGAAGCCGTAACCAAGTTCGTCTCCGTGACGCGGACCCCGGAACAGGTCGCGGAACAGCCCTTCTACATTCCGATGACCGGGCCCTCGGCCCGGCCGCGGCGTTCGCTCAAGCACGACGACACGTTCATCGTGCTCGACAGCCACGGCGACATCGGCGCGTCCGCCGGCGGGCCAGACGGGCTGTTCCATCACGACACGCGCTACCTCGCGCGGCTCGAGCTGGTGCTCGACGATCTCCAGCCATTGCTGCTCGGCTCCAATCTGCGCGACGACAATTCGGCGTTGACCGTCGACCTCACCAATCCGGACATCTATCGGCAGGGCAACCTCGTTCTGCAAAAGGACCTCTTGCACGTCGTGCGCACGATCTTCCTGTGGCGCGGCACCGCCTACCAACGCATCGGGGTGCAGAACCACGGCGACCGGCGCACCAGCTTCAACCTGACGCTGCTGTTCGGCAACGACTTCGCCGATCTGTTCGAAGTCCGTGGCGAGCGGCGACCGCGCCGCGGGATCGGAACGAGCCGGCTGCTCGGGCCGACCGACGTGCTGTTCGAATATCGCGGTCTCGACGACACAGAGCGGACCACCGGGCTGCATTTCGATCCGCGTCCGACGCGGCTCTCGGTCGATGCCGCAACCTGGGAGCTCGACCTGGAGCCGCACCAGGCCAAATCGCTGTTCGTCGCCGTATCCTGCAACCGGCCGGTGACGGAAAAGCCGGTGCGGTTCTTCCCGGGTCTGCTGGCGCACCGCCGCGAGATGCGGCTTCAGACGGCCGGGGCCGCCAGCATCGAGACCTCCAACAACATCTTCAACGAGGTGCTGTGCCAGGCCATGGCCGACCTCAACATGCTGATGACCGAGACGCCGCAGGGCCGTTATCCCTATGCCGGCATTCCCTGGTACTCGACGACGTTCGGGCGCGACGGCCTCATCACCGCGCTGCAGATGCTCTGGGTCGATCCGCGCATTGCCAAGGGCGTCCTGCGCCGACTCGCGCATTTCCAGGCCACGGCCGTCGATCCGCTCGCCGACGCCGCGCCCGGCAAGATCCTGCACGAGATGCGCGGCGGCGAGATGGCCGCGCTCGGAGAGGTGCCGTTCGCGCATTATTACGGCAGCGTCGATTCGACCGCGCTGTTCGTGCTGCTCGCAGGCAGCTATTTCGAGCGCACCGGCGACGAGGCCACGTTGATCGAACTGTGGCCCGCGATCGAGGCGGGGCTGGCCTGGATCGACGGTCCGGGCGATCCCGACCAGGACGGCTTCGTCGAATACCAGCGCGCGACCGAGAAGGGGCTGGCGAACCAGGGCTGGAAGGATTCTTACGATGCGATCTTCCATGCCGACGGCCAGCTTGCCGAGGGCAATATCGCGCTTGCGGAGGTGCAGGGCTACGTCTTTGCCGCCAAGCAGCTCGCCGCGCGTTGCGCGCTGCGGCTCGGCAAGCCGGACCGCGTGCGCAAGCTCGAGGCCGAAGCCAAGGCGCTCGCCGAGCGCTTCGAGCAGGCGTTCTGGTGCGAGGAGCTCGGCACTTATGCGCTCGCGCTCGACGGCAAGAAGCGGCCCTGCACGGTCAGGACCTCGAATGCCGGGCAGGTCCTGTTCAGCGGCATGGTCCGCGAGGACCGCGCGCGTCTCGTCGCCGCCGATCTGATGCGGCCGCATTTCTTCTCGGGCTGGGGCATCCGCACCGTCGCGCAAGGCGAGGTGCGCTACAATCCGATGTCCTATCATGACGGATCGATCTGGCCGCACGACAATGCGTTGATCGCGCTGGGGCTGGCGCGCTACGGCCTCAAGCATACGGTGGCGCATGTCTTCAAGGGTCTGTTCGACGCCGCGACCTACATGGACCTGCGGCGGTTGCCCGAATTGTTCTGCGGCTTCCGGCGCGAGAAACGGCGCGGGCCGACGCTCTATCCGGTCGCCTGCGCGCCGCAGGCCTGGGCCAGCGCGACGCCGTTCACGCTGCTGGAGGCGGCGCTGGGCCTCGAGTTCGACGTCGCGCGCGGCGAGATTCGTCTGCGCAACCCGCATCTGCCGGCGTTTCTCAACGAGGTGATCCTGCACGATCTGCGCCTCGGCGACTCCAGCGTGGACTTACGCGTTAGTCGTCACGGCGACGACGTGGCGCTGGAAGTGTTGCGCACGCGCGGTCAGATTCAGGTCTCGATCGTGCTGGCGCGCTAGCTGCGCAAGGAGGAGGTCATGCGCGCGACCGGATGGTTGGTTCTAAGCGTGGCGATCGTCGCGGGCTTGACGGTCGCCGTATCGCGCGCGGCGGAAGAGCCGGCCGCAGCGCCATCTTCACCTCCGACCGAAGCAAACGCACCGGCAACGGTACAACCGCCGGCTTCCGTCGTGCCCGTCACGCCCAAGGACGCCGCGCCGCCGCCATCGGTGACCATCATCGGCGCGAGCGAGGCCCACGGTGTGCTCGGCCGCGACGTTCGCAGCGCCGCCGGCGAGGACATGGGCCGCATCGTCGACGTCATCGTCGACCGCACCGGTCATGTCCGCGCTGCGGCGATCGATTTCGGCGGCTTCCTCGGCGTCGGCAGCCGCAAGATCGTCGTGGACTGGAACGCGCTGCGCTTCGGCAAGATCGCCAACAAGAAGGACAGCATCACCCTGGAATTGACCAAGGCGCAGGTCGCGGCCGCACCGGAATACAAGGAGGACACGCCGATCGTCGTGCTCGGCGCGTCCGGCAGCCTTCAGCCGCTGCAAGCGATTCAGTGAGGTGCAGGGAGGGCTGACCGCCCGTGCTGTTGTCGAGGAAGCCGAACCATGCAGATCGCGGCGGCGGCGTCGAGCAGGACAACGTCGCGGTGCAGGCGGCTGCGGGCATTCCGGCGCCGTCGCGCCAGAGCCTGCGCGGCCTCGACTGGTTCATCTTCTTCCTCGCCGACGTGCAGACCGGATTCGGCCCCTTCATCGCGGTCTACCTGACGACGCAGAAATGGACCCAGGTCGAGATCGGGCTCGTGCTCTCCATCGGCGGCATCGTCGCCCTGATCGGGCAGATGCCGGGCGGCGCGATCATCGATGCCGCGAAATCGGAACGCCTCGTCGCCGCCCTCGCGATCGCGGCCATCGGCGCCTGCGCGCTGGCCTATGCGGCGATGCCGATCTTCCCCGTCGTGGTCACCGCGGCCACGCTGCATGCGATGGCGAGCTGCGTGCTCGGGCCCGCGATCGCGGCGATCAGTCTCGGCCTCGTCGGCCCGCTCGCGATCGGCGAGCGGCTCGGCCGCAACGCGCGCTTCGCCTCACTCGGCAACGGCGTCGCCGCGGCGGTGATGGGCACCGCGGGCTATCTGCTGTCGAGCCGCTCGGTCTTCCTGGTCACCTTCCTGCTCGCGATCCCGACCCTGATCGCGCTGTCGCGCATCCGCGAGAACGAAGTCGACATCAGGCGCTGTCACGGCGAGATGCCGCCTGAAGCCGCCGATCGCGGCGACCCCAATATCTGGCACCTGGTCCGGCAGCGCCCGCTGATCGTGTTCGCGCTCAGCGTGCTGCTGCTGCAGCTGGCGAATGCCGCGATGATGCCGCTGATGGCGAGCGCGGTGACGGCGCGGTCGAGCCAATGGGCGACTGTTCTCGTCGCCTTTTGCATCGTCGTTCCGCAAGCGATCGTGGCGCTGGTGTCGCCGACGGTCGGGCGCAAGGCGCAAGCGTGGGGCCGCCGGCCCCTGCTGCTGATCGGATTCGGCGCACTGGCGATCCGCGGCCTGTTGTTTGCGACCGTGCGCGATCCGTATCTGTTGGTGCTGGTGCAGGTGTTCGACGGCATTACCGCCGCGGTATTCGCGGTGATGATCCCGCTGATCGTCGCCGACGTCGCGTTCGGCAGCGGACATTTCAATCTGGCGCAGGGGATCGTCGGCACCGCGATGGGCATCGGCGCGTCGCTGAGCACGGTGCTTGGCGGCTACGTCAGCGACAAGTTCGGCAATGCCACCGCGTTCATCGGGCTGTCCGGCGTCGCTGCAGCGGGACTGCTGCTGATCCTCTTTGCGATGCCGGAGACGCGGCGCACGGGTCTGGTCGCCGCGAAAGAAATGGCCGGCTGAACGAGTTCAGCCGGCCAAAGTGGTTGGGGAGGTAGATTGAGGATCAGGCGTCGAGATTGTGCAGGCGCTGGCGGTTGCGCAGCACGATCTGGCGGGCGCCGGAGAAACCGAGGATGCCCTGAGCGTGAAGCTGCGACAGCGCGCGCGACACGGTCTCCAGCGTGAGGCCGAGATAGTCGCCGATGTCGCGGCGGCACATCGGCAGCGCCATCATGCCGGCAACGGCGAGGCGGCGATCCATTTCGAGCAGGAAGGTCGCAACGCGCTCCATGGCGGTCTTGCGGCCCAGCAGCAGCATGTGGTCCTCGGCGTGACGAAGCTCGCCGGCGGTCATGGCCCAGAGCTTGCGGGCGACCTGGACGTCGGTGCCGGCGGCTTTTTCGAGGCTCGCGCGCTTCACGAGGCGAACGGTGGTGTCGATGATGGCTTCAGCGGCGAGGCGGTGGGTAGGACCGGATTCGAGGCCGAACACGTCGCCGGGAAGATGGAAGGCGCCGATCTGGCGGCGGCCGTCGGAGAGAAGCTTGTAGCTGCGCACCGCGCCGATGACGACCTGGTAGACATATTCGGCCGCCTCGTCCTCGCCATAGATCTCCTCGTCCTTGCCGTAGGAGAACTCGGTGGCGACCAGGCCGACATGGCCGGCGATGGCGCCGAACTGGTCGGTAACGGGGTGGGCAGGAGCAATCTTGCCACCCACTTGGGTGTTGATCGCCTGGGTGTTGAGCGTCTGGGTCAGCATCTGCGCCATCTCCGTTGTGATGACGCTTTCCTACGCGGTATCGGGTGCTTCGAAAATTTCGCGAGATATCTTAAGGGGGGTGCCTTACGTAGAATCCCGTAGGTCAGGCGTGAGGGCGGTCCTTGATCGCGTGGCGGATGCATTTGACGAGGTTTTCGTCGAGAAGCGGCTTCAAAACCACGTCCTTTATGCCCGCCGTCGCGGCCCGGGCCGAGATGTTCTCGTCGGGATAGCCGGTGATCAGGATCACGGGCGCGTCGCGGTCGGATTTGCGCAGCCGGCCGGTCAGGTCGATGCCGTTAATGTCGGGCATCTTGTAGTCGATGACGTAGCAGTCCGGCCCTGGCGCGGCGCCGAGATTGAGCAGCGCCGTGCCGCTCCTGAAGGTTCGCACGGCGAAGCCGTCGGTCTCCAGCAGAAACCGCAGGGATCCCAGGACTGCGGCATCATCGTCGACCACAAAGACGGTGGGCTGTGGGGAGGACGACGGCCGCGCACGATATGGGCTGACCTCAACCATGCTCTCTGGTTAGCACGGCGCCGTGAAGCCGCCTTGACCTGCCTCAATCCTTGAGCATGCCGGCGCGCATCGCCAGGCGAACCAGTTCCGAAAGGCTGCTCGCCTGCATCTTGGTCATGACGTTGGCCCGGTAGACTTCGATCGTCCGCGGGCTGATGTCGTATTCGCGGGCGATCAGCTTGTTGGAGAGGCCCGCGACCAGCCCCTCCATGACCTGGCGCTCGCGCGGGCTCAACGACGCGACGCGGGCAGCGATGTCCTGCGCGACGGCCTCGTTCTTGGCGGCGGGCTCGGCCTGGCGGATCGCCGACTCGATCATGGCGGTGAGACGGTCGTCATCGAACGGCTTTTCCAGGAAGTCGACGGCCCCGAGCTTCATCGCCTCGACCGCCAGCGGCACGTCGCCATGACCGGTCATGATCACGATCGGGAACGGGCTTTGCTGCGCCTTCATCCGCTTCAAGAGCTCGATGCCGTCGAGGCCGGGCATGCGCACGTCGGAGACGATGCAGCCGAAATCGAGGCCGGGCAGGGCTTCGAGAAAGGCGAGCGCGTCGTCGAACAGGGTGATGGCGAAGCCGGCGGAATCCAGCAGGAAGTTCAGCGAGTCCCGCATCGCCGCGTCGTCGTCGATGACGTAGACATGTCCCTTGGTCGTCATGAATCAGCTCTCGTCGGTTGCCGGCAGGGTGAAGCGGAATGTCGCTCCGCCCGCTGCGTTGCTCTCGGCCCACATGCGGCCGCCATGGGCCTCGATGATCGAGCGGCTGATCGAGAGTCCCACGCCCATGCCGGTGTCTTTGGTGGTGAAGAAGGTCTGGAACAGGTTTGGAATGATGTCTTCCCGGAACCCGATGCCGGTGTCGGAGACTTCCACCTCGATCATGCCGTCGGCGACGCGGGTGTTGGCGACGACGAGCTCGCGCCGCTGCGACTGCGCCATGGCCTCGAGCGCGTTGCGGAACAGGTTGACCAGCACCTGCTGAATCTGCACCCGGTCGGCGAGAACGAGGTCGGCGTCGGGATCGAGGCTGAAGCGGAGCTGCACGTTCTGCTCGCGCGCGCCGGCGAGCCCGAGCGCGCCGGCTTCCTCGATCAGCTTGGACAGGCTCTCGACCCGCTTCTCCGATTCTCCGCGGGAGACGAAGTCGCGCAGGCGGCGGATGATCTGGCCGGCGCGCAAGGCCTGCTCCGCCGCCCGATCCAGCGCGCTTTCGACCTTCGGCATGTTGGGATCGGTGCTGCCGGCGAGGAGGCGCCGCGATCCCTTCATGTAATTGCTGATCGCCGCCAGCGGCTGGTTGAGCTCGTGGGCGAGGGCGGAAGCCATCTCGCCCATCGCGGTGAGCCGCGACACGTGCACGAGCTCGGATTGCAGCTCCTGGAGCCGCGCCTGGGTCTGCTGGTGTTCGGTGAGGTCGCGCACGAAGCCGGTGAAATAGGGCTCGCCCGCGCGTTGCGTCTTCCCGACGGACAGGTGCATCGGGAACGTCGTGCCGTCGCGGCGTTTGCCCGTCACGATCCGGCCGATGCCGATGATGTGCGGATCATTGGTCCTGAGATAGCGCGCGAGATAGCTGTCGTGACGCGACTGATCGGGCTCCGGCATGAGAATGCTCACGTTCCGCCCGATCGCTTCCTGCCTGCTGTAGCCGAACAGCCGCTCCGCGGCGCTGCTGAAGAGCTGCATGATGCCGCGTGAATCGATGACGATCATGGCGTCGGGCACCGTTTCGAGAATCGAGCGAAGATGATTCTCCTGGGAGCGCAGCGCCTCCTCGAGCTGCTTCTCCTCGTTGATGTCGAGGAATATCCCGCTGAGGTGACGCGGCGTGCCCGCATCGTCCCGGATCACGCCGGCCCTGGCCCGGATCCATTGGCCGTTACCGGACGCGCCGCCGATCTTGAAGGACAGGTCGAGACCCCCGCCGCCTTCCGAGGCGCGCCCGATCGCCTTCAGGAGGTGGTCCCGATCGGTGGGCTGCAAGAGCGAAAGAAAGAGATCGTAGCTGACGGCCTGGTCCGGCTGCAGGCCAAACAGCCGCCTGGCCATGTCCGACCATTCGAGTTCGCGGGTCTGCAGGTCGAGGTCCCAGGTGCCGACGCCGAATCCCTCGATGCGGACTCGAAAATGCTTGCCCCGACCATCGTCTGCCGGATGGGTCACGCGGGTCGGCGCCAAGCTCTGCTCCTATTCTCGACGGGCCGGCAGGATGCCTTTACCGCTCCGGCAATGTCGCCCAAGGCTTGCCAGGAGGCAAGCGCGGACGTTGAATCCACTGGCGGATTCCCATCGCACGGAGAGCGGGCCCCCAGCAGCGTCGGATTTGATCTATCTCAGCCTGTTGCGCGGCAGCAGGTCTAGGATTCGAAAAATTCTGCAATGCTGGAGATATCCGATGACATACGCGACCGTCATGGTCAGCCTGGCGCTCGATCAGCCCAACGAAGCGCGTCTTCAGGTCGCAGGCGAGCTCGCCGAACGATTCGAGGCGGCCATCATCGGGGTCGCAGCAGCGCAGTTCGCCCCGCCGCTCTATTTCACCGATGGCGCCGAGGCGCAAGCGCTGATCGACGACGGCGAAGCTTCGATCAGGCGGCGGCTCGCCGGCCTCGAAGCAGAATTCCGCGCGGCCGTGAAAAATCGCGGCGGGCATGCGGAGTGGCGCAGCGCCATGGACTATCCGGCGCGCTTCGTCGCGGCGCAGGCGCGTTGCGCCGACATCGTCGTCAGCGGTGGGCAGAGCCCGGCCTTCTCCGACGCTTTCTCGCTGGCGAGCCCCAAGGACCTGGTGATGCAGGCCGGCCGCCCGCTGCTCGTCGCGCCCGACCGGGCCAACTGGCTCGATCTGCGCAACGTGCTGGTGGCGTGGAAGGACACGCCGGAAGCGCGGCGGGCGGTGGCGGGCGCGCTGCCGATGCTGCACAAGGCGAAGGACGTCACCATCGTCGAAATCCCAGAGCGGGGCGACGACCGTTCGGCCGTGATGGCCGGGGTCAGCGACGTTGCCGCCTGGCTCGGCCGTCACGGCGTCACCGCGACGGCGCGGGTCCTGGAGGCCGCAGGAAACGAAACCCCTGCTGCGCGGTTGGAGAAGGTCGCCGGTGACGTCGGCGCCGGCCTGATCGTCGCGGGCGCCTATGGTCATTCGAGATTTCGCGAACTGATCCTCGGAGGCGTCACCCAATATCTGGTGACGCAAACCGCCCGCAGCGTGCTGCTGTCGCACTGACCATCCGGCCGGCCAATTGAGGAATCGAGGAGGACGCGCCGTGTATCAATTTCTTGAACAGACCGTCGACGGCTACATGACGCGCAACGTCAAGACGGTGCAGCGCGGCCTCGACTTGTTCCAGCTCAGCGAGATGTTCGAGACCGACGATTTCAATTCCTATCCCGTCGAAGACGACGGGCAGGTGGTCGGCATCGTCACCAAGTTCGACATCCTGAAGTGCTTCGCCTTCACGCCGAGCCAGATGTTGCCGCGCTACGACGACCTGATGAGCCGCAAGATCGGCGACGTCATGACGCCCGAGTTCATCTATGTGAGCCCCGACACGCGGCTGACACGCGTGCTCCAGATCATGGTCGAGCACCGCATCAGGAGCATCATCGTGCTCGACGGCATAGAGAAGCTGGTCGGCATCATCGCGCGCGAGGACGTCATCGCGGCGCTCAAGGCGACGGCGCGGGAGTGACGTCTGGATCCTTCGGTTCCAACCTCCGTGATTTCACGGAGGTGTCTCCAAGCATGCCTACAGAACCAAGCTCTCGCGTGTGATGGCGCTGCGCGCGGGGCGAAAAGGCACTCAGCTGGCTGCACATCGGCTCACATTAACAGAAATCCATCCATCTTGATTTCAATCAATTCCCCGCGAGGGTGGATGTGGTTTCTGGCAGCGTGTTCTTTCAGAGAGAATCCGCATGAGCCAGCCCTCCATCTCAAAATCCATGACCATCGGTGAAAGCGGCTTGGCTGTCGTATTCGCAGTCACCGCTTTCCTCTGCGTGATCGCCTCGGCCAAGGCGCTCGATGCGCCCTTCGCATTCCACGCCGCGCTCAGCGCGGCGGCGAGCGTGGCGGCGGTGTTCGTCATCATCAACCGCTACTTCGAGCGGCCGGCGGCGCTGCCGCCGGCGGAGATCAACGGCCGACCCAACTACAACATGGGGCCGATCAAGTTCTCCGCCTTCATGGCGATGTTCTGGGGCATTGCCGGATTTCTCGTCGGTCTCATCATCGCCTCGCAGCTGGCCTGGCCCGCGCTGAACTTCGATCTGCCGTGGACCAGCTTCGGCCGCCTGCGGCCGCTGCACACCTCCGCCGTGATCTTTGCCTTCGGCGGCAACGTGCTGATCGCGACCTCCTTCTACGTGGTGCAGAAGTCCTGCCGTGCGCGCCTTGCCGGCGACATCGCGCCGTGGTTCGTCGTGGTGGGCTACAACTTCTTCATTCTGATCGCTGGCACCGGCTATCTGCTCGGCGTCACCCAGTCGAAGGAATATGCCGAGCCGGAATGGTACGCCGACCTGTGGCTGACCATCGTCTGGGTGGTTTATCTGCTGGTCTTCCTCGTCACCGTCATCAAGCGCAAGGAACCGCACATCTTCGTCGCGAACTGGTTCTATCTCGCTTTCATCGTGACGATCGCGGTGCTGCATCTCGGCAACAATCCCGCGCTGCCCGTCTCCGTGTTCGGCTCCAAGTCCTACATCGCCTGGGGCGGCATTCAGGACGCCATGTTCCAGTGGTGGTACGGGCACAACGCGGTCGGCTTCTTCCTGACCGCCGGCTTCCTGGCCATCATGTACTACTTCATCCCGAAGCGCGCCGAACGGCCGATCTATTCCTATCGGCTGTCGATCATCCACTTCTGGGCGCTGATCTTCCTCTATATCTGGGCCGGCCCGCACCATCTGCACTACACGGCGCTGCCTGACTGGACGCAGACGCTCGGCATGACCTTCTCGATCATGCTGTGGATGCCCTCCTGGGGCGGCATGATCAACGGCCTGATGACGCTGTCGGGCGCCTGGGACAAGCTGCGTACCGATCCCGTGCTGCGCATGCTCGTCGTCTCCGTCGCCTTCTACGGCATGTCGACCTTCGAAGGCCCGATGATGTCGATCAAGGTGGTCAACTCGCTCAGCCACTACACCGACTGGACCATCGGCCACGTGCATTCCGGCGCGCTCGGCTGGGTCGGCTTCGTCTCCTTCGGCGCGCTGTACTGCCTGGTGCCGTGGGCCTGGAATCGCAAGGGTCTCTACAGCCTCAAGCTCGTCAACTGGCACTTCTGGATCGCCACCCTCGGCATCGTTCTCTACATCTCGGCGATGTGGGTGTCCGGCATCCTGCAGGGCCTGATGTGGCGCGCCTACACCTCGCTCGGCTTCCTCGAATATTCCTTCATCGAGACCGTCGAGGCGATGCATCCCTTCTACATCATCCGCGCCGCAGGCGGCGGCCTGTTCCTGATCGGCTCGCTGATCATGGCCTACAATCTCTGGATGACGGTTCGCGTCGGCGAACAGGAAGTCCAGATGCCCGTCGCTCTTCAGCCGGCGGAATGAGGAGCTCAAGCAATGTCGTTCTGGACACGCCACCAAATCTTCGAAAAGAACTCGATCATCCTGATCGTCGGCATCCTGCTGGTGATTGCGGTCGGTGGTCTCGTCGAGATCACCCCGCTGTTCTACCTCAAGAGCACGATCGAGAAGGTCGACGGGGTCAGGCCCTACACGCCGCTCGAGCTCGCCGGACGTAACGTCTACGTCCGCGAGGGCTGCTATCTCTGCCACTCGCAGATGGTCCGGCCCTTGCGCGACGAGGTCGAGCGCTACGGTCACTTCTCGCTCGCCGCGGAGAGCATGTACGACCACCCGTTCCAGTGGGGCTCCAAGCGCACCGGTCCGGATCTCGCCCGCGTCGGCGCCAAATATTCCGACGAGTGGCACGTCACGCATCTGACCAACCCGCGCGCGATCGTGCCGCAGTCAGTGATGCCCGGCTATCCGTTCCTGAGCAAGGCCGAGGTCGACCCGGATGCGATCGCCGGCGACATGCGCGCGCTCAAGACCGTCGGGGTCCCCTATAGCGACGAACAGGTCGCCAATGCCGCAGCCGACCTGAAGGCCCAAGCAGATCCGGACAATGCCGGCACCGACGCCTTCACCAAGCGCTACGCCAAGGCCGTCGTACGCAATTTCGACGGCAAGACCGGCACGCCGACCGAGATGGACGCGCTCGTCGCGTACCTGCAGATGCTCGGCACGCTGGTCGACTTCAAGATCTACAACGAGAAAGCCAATCTTCGCTGAGAAGGCATGAACGATGAAAGCCATCCTGACCGTCCATAATCTTGCGTCCGATCTCGTGACGACGATCTGGACCCCGGCGTTCGTCGCGATCTTTCTCGCGATCATCGCCTACGCTTTTTGGCCCCGTAACAAGGCTGCGTTCGACAAGGCAGCGCACCTGCCCTTGCGGGAGGAGTGAGACATCATGACCGATCATTCTAGCGACATCGATTCCGTCTCGGGCAAGTCCACGACCGGGCACGAGTGGGACGGCATCAAGGAGCTCAACACGCCGCTGCCGCGGTGGTGGGTGATCTGCTTCTACCTGACCATCGTCTGGGCGATCGGCTATTGGATCGTCTATCCGGCCTGGCCGCTGATCCAAAGCAATACTACCGGCCTGTTCGGCTACTCCTCGCGCGCCGACGTCGCCGTCGAGCTTGCCAACCTCGAGAAGATCCGGGGTGACAAGATGGCGGCGCTGGGCACGGCATCGCTCGTCGACATCGAGAAGGACCCGGCTCTGCTGGCGCTCGCCCGCGCCAAGGGCAAGACCGTGTTCGGCGACAATTGCGCGCCGTGCCACGGTTCCGGCGGTGCCGGCGCCAAGGGTTACCCGAACCTGAACGACGACGACTGGCTGTGGGGCGGCACGCTCGACCAGATCATGCAGACCATCCAGTTCGGCGCGCGTTCCGGCCACGCCAAGACCCATGAGGGCCAGATGCTCGCCTTCGGCAAGGACGGCGTGCTGAAGGGCGACGAGATCGTCACGGTCGCCAATTACGTGCGGTCGCTCTCGGGCCTGTCCACCCGCAACGGCTATGACGCCGCCAAGGGCCAGAAGATCTTCGCGGAGAATTGCGCCGCCTGCCACGGCGACGCCGGCAAGGGCAACCAGGAGATGGGCGCACCTGATCTGACCGACAAGATCTGGCTCTACGGCTCCGACGAGGCGAGCCTGATCGAAACCATCAGCCAGGGGCGCGCCGGCGTGATGCCGGCCTGGGAAGGCCGGCTCGATCCCGCCACCATCAAGGCGATGGCGGTCTACGTCCACTCGTTGGGCGGCGGTAAATAGGCCGTTCCGCGACCGACGACTTCCGGCGGGGGCGAAGAAAAGCGCCCCCGTTTGAGCTGGATCAACTGATGCGGCGGTGTCGGGTCTAGGTTTAATCGCACCTCTTGAAAAGTTTTGGCGATGAACAAGACCGTGAACCCGAAAGACCTCACAACGGACGATGACTACGGGCCACTCTACGCAGCCCGCAAGAAGGTCTATCCCCAGAGCGTCTCCGGCACATTCCGCCGGATCAAATGGGGCCTGATGGCGTTCTGCCTCGGCGTCTATTATTTCCTGCCCTTCGTGCGCTGGAATCGCGGTCTCGGCGCGCCGAGCCAGGCGGTGCTGATCGATCTTCCCAACAGCCGCTTCTATTTCTTCTTCATCGAGCTGTGGCCGCAGGAGGTCTATTACTTCACCGGCCTGTTGATCGTCGCCGCGGTGGCGCTGTTCCTGATGAACTCCATCGGCGGCCGGATCTGGTGCGGCTATCTCTGTCCGCAGACGGTGTGGACCGACCTGTTCTATGCGGTCGAACGCCTGATCGAGGGCGACCGGCGCGAGCGCATGAAGAAGGATGCGTCGAGCGATCCGATGAAGCTCGAGCGCATCTCCGAAGTCGTGCTCAAGCATTCGATCTGGCTCTTGATCGCCTGGTGGACCGGCGGCGCCTGGGTGCTCTACTTCAACGACGCGCCGACCCTGGTGAAGGAGCTCGTCACCTTCCAGGCGCCGATGATCGCCTATATCTGGATCGGCATCCTCACCGCGACGACCTACATCCTCGCCGGCTACATGCGCGAGCAGGTCTGCACCTATATGTGCCCCTGGCCGCGCATCCAGGCCGCGCTCACCGACGAATGGGCGCTCAACGTCACCTATCGCTATGACCGTGGCGAGAAGCGCACCTCGGTGAAGAAGGCCGCCGAGCTGCGCGCGCTCGGCCAGCAGGTCGGCGATTGCGTCGACTGCTACCAGTGCGTGGCGGTCTGCCCGACTGGCATCGACATCCGCAACGGACCGCAGATGGAATGCATCCAGTGCGGGCTCTGCATCGATGCCTGCGACAACGTGATGACCAAGATCGGCCGGCCGAAGCGGCTGATCGGCTACGACAACGACATCAACATCCACCGGCGCCAGGAGGGCAAGGCGCCGATCTACCGGATCGTCCGCGCCCGCACCGTCGTCTACAGCGCGATCATCGCGGCGGTCGGCGGCATCATGATCTATACGCTGGCGACCCGCAGCCTGCTCGACGTCAACGTGCTGCACGACCGCAACCCGGTCGCGGTCAAGCTCAGCGACGGCTCGATCCGCAACGCCTATACGGTGCGGCTCCTGAACAAGAGCGGCTATGACCGCGTCATCGCGATCGACGCCAATGGGCCGGTCAACTCGACCGTTCACGTCGTCGGAGTCGATTCGGTGACGCCGGACCGGCCGATGATCGTGATCCCGCGCGATGCCACGAGCGAGCTGCGGCTCCTCGTCACCGCGCCGGCCGACAACAATCCGGAGAAGTCGATTCCGGTCCACTTCCACGTCACCGACATCGGGCTCGGCGTCGTCGCTTCCGCCACCGACAATTTCGTCTCGCCTTGAGGATCAGGAGACTGCCATGGCTTCCAAGCCGCTGACCGGAACCAAAGTCTTCCTGATGCTGGTCGCTTTCTTCGGCCTCGTGATCGGCGTCAACGTGACGATGATGAAGCTCGCGATCGCGACGCTGCCCGGCACCGACGTCGACAGCCCCTACGCCGCGGGCCTGACCTATGAGCACGAGATCTCGGCGGCGCAGGACCAGGCCGCGCGCAAATGGAAGGTCAACGCCCATATCGAGCGCCGCAACGACGGCGGCGCTTCGGTCCAGGTCGAAGCCCGCGATGCCGGCGGCCAGCCGATCTCCGGGCTGAAGTTCGGCGGCCGGCTGGAGCGGCCGACCGACAAGCGCTCCGACCTTGCGGTCGAGCTCAGCGAAGCCGGCGGCGGTCTCTATCGCGGCAATGCGGCGTCGGTCGCGCCGGGCCAATGGGACCTGGTGATCGAGGGCGAGGCGCGGGGAACGCGCGTGTTCATGTCGCGCAACCGCGTGATCCTGAACTGAAGGATTCCGTCATGCAGGTCACGCGCGATTTCTCTCACTATGTCCGCGACGCGGGCGAGGGCCTCCGGCACATCGATCTCGCCGTCGAGGGCGTTCACTGCGCCGGCTGCATGGCCAAGATCGAACGCGGGCTCTCGGCCATCCCCGACGTTACGCTGGCGCGCGTCAACCTCACCGACCGCCGGGTCGCGCTGGAATGGAAGGCGGGCACGCTCGAGCCCGACCGCTTCATCGATCGGCTCGAAGAGCTCGGCTACAAGGCCTATCCGTTCGAGACCGAGAGCGCCGAGGTCACCGAGGTCGCCGAATCCCGCTTCCTGCTGCGCTGCCTCGGGGTTGCGGCCTTTGCCACCATGAACGTGATGATGCTGTCGATCCCGGTGTGGTCGGGCAACGTCTCGGACATGCTGCCGGAGCAGCGCGACTTCTTCCACTGGCTGTCGGCGCTGATCGCGCTGCCGGCGGCGGCCTATGCCGGCCAGCCGTTCTTCCGCTCGGCTTGGCGCGCGCTGTCGGCGAAGACCACCAACATGGACGTGCCGATCTCGATCGGCGTGTTCCTGGCGCTCGGCATGTCCGTGGTCGAGACGATCCATCACGCCGAGCATGCCTATTTCGATGCGGCGATCATGCTGTTGACCTTCCTGCTGGTCGGCCGCTTCCTCGACCAGAACATGCGACGGCGGACCCGCGCGGTCGCCGGCAATCTCGCGGCGCTGAAGGCGGAGACGGCGGCGAAGTTCGTCGGGCCCAGCGAGATCTCGCAGGTGCCGGTCGCGGCGATCCATCCCGGCGACATCGTGCTGCTCCGGCCCGGCGAGCGCTGCGCGGTCGACGGCACCGTGATCGAAGGGCGTTCGGAGATCGACCAGAGCCTGATCACCGGCGAGACACTCTATGTCACGGCCGAGCAGGGCACGCCGGTCTATGCGGGATCGATGAACATCTCCGGCAGCTTGCGGGTGCGGGTCTCGGCCGCCTCCGAGGCGACGCTGCTCGCCGAGATCACGCGGCTGCTCGACAACGCGCTCCAGGCGCGCTCGCGCTACATGCGCCTCGCCGATCGAGCCTCGCGGCTCTACGCGCCGGTGGTGCATGCGACCGCGCTTCTGACCATCCTCGGCTGGGTCGTCGCGGGTGCGAGCTGGCACGATGCGATCGTGACCGGCGTTGCCGTGCTGATCATCACATGTCCCTGCGCGCTCGGGCTCGCGATCCCGACCGTGCAGACGGTGGCCTCGGGGGCGATGTTTAGGGCAGGTGTGCTGCTCAATGCGGGCGATGCGATCGAGCGGCTGGCCGAAGCCGATCATGTGATCTTCGACAAGACCGGCACGCTGACGCTGCCCGAGCTCGAAGTCATGAACGCGGCCGATATCCCCGCCGATATTTTCGAGCTCGCCGGCCGGCTCGCGCTCTCGAGCCATCATCCGGTGGCGGCTGCGGTTGCGCAGGCTGCCAGTGCGAAGTCTCCGATCGTCGGCGCTGTGGAGGAGGCCGGGCAGGGCGTCCGCGCAACCGTCGACGGCGTCGCGCTTCGCCTTGGTCGCCCCTCCTTCTGCGGCGCCGAGGCGCTGGTCGGCGTCGCCGCGCTTGATCCCGAGGCCTCCATCGTGGCGTTCAGCAAGGGCAGCAAGAAGTTCATCCTCTCGGTTCGCCAGGGCCTGCGCCCCGATGCGCAGGCCGTAATCGCAGCGCTGAAGGAGCGCAACATCGGCATCGAGATCTTGTCCGGCGACCGCGAGCCCGCGGTGAAGGCGGCGGCGCATGCACTCGGCATTCCCGAGTGGCGTGCCGGCGTCACGCCGGCCGACAAGATCGCGCGCATCGAAGAATTGAAGCGGCGCGGCGCAAAGGTGCTGATGGTCGGCGATGGCATGAACGATGCGCCCTCGCTGGCGGCGGCCCATGTCTCGATGTCCCCGATCTCGGCCGCGCATCTCAGCCAGGCGACGGCCGATCTCGTCTTCCTCGGCCGGCCGCTGGCCCCCGTCGTCGCCGCCATCGACGCTTCGCGCAAGGCGCTGCATTTGATGCGGCAGAACCTCTGGCTTGCGATCGGTTACAATGTGCTCGCGGTGCCGGTTGCGATCAGCGGCGTCGTGACGCCCCTGATCGCGGCCGCGGCCATGAGCGGATCGTCGATCCTGGTGATGCTGAACTCGCTGCGCGCCCGCAGCGCCTCGCGGGAGTTCGTGTGATGGAGATCCTGGTCATCCTGGTCCCGCTGGCCTTGATGCTCGGAGGTGCCGGCCTCGTCGCCTTCCTGTGGTCGCTCAGGAGCGGCCAGTACGACGATCTCGACGGCGCCGCCTGGCGCGCCATTGCCGACGACGAGCCGCCGCAGGAAGCGCCGGCGAAACGCTAGCGTTTCAGGGCGAAAGTGAGCAAGGCCGCCAGCGCGAGGGCGGCCCCGACGCCCCAGACGCACGTCTGCCAGCCGAAGCTGTCGAACAGCCGGCCGAGCACGGCCGTACCGACCAGCCCGCCGCAGAAATAGCACGCGAGATAAGCGCCGCTGGCGATGCCGCGGTTGTCGGCTCCGGCCTGTCCGACGAAACCCGTCGCGGCGGCCTGCGCGAAGAATGTGCCGACGCCGACCAGGACCATGCCGGCGAGCACCTCGCCGAGATGCGGCGCCAGCATCAAGGGCAAGCCGAGCCCAGCGACGGCGAGCGCACTCCAGATCGTGGGCCGCGTTCCCAGCCGCGCGGCTACCTTGCCGGCCAGAAGCGTCGTGACGACCGACGGCAGGAAGACGAAATAGACGAGGCCGAGATCCATCATGCCGAGCGACAGCGGCGGCCGCACCAGCACGAAATTGACGTAGGTGAAGGTGCCGATGAAGGCGAACAGGATGCAGAAGCCGATGCCGAAAGCGGCGCGCAGCTGCGGATTGCGCCAATGCGCGATGGTTGCGGACCAGGGCGAAGGCGCCCGCATCGTCGCATGCATCGGCCGCACGCGGTTGACGGTGAGATAGACCAGCGCCGCGCCGGCAAGATTGAGCGCCGCGAAGAAATAGAAGTTCCAGGCGAGGCCGAGGCCATCGGCCAATGCGGCCGAGATCAGCCGGCCGACGAAATTGCTGGCGACATTGCCGGTGATGTAGGCGGCAAAGGCGCCGCCGGCGTCCATCGCGCTGCATTGCTCGCCGAGATAGGCGAGGGTGAGCGCGAAGGCCGACGCCATGCACAGGCCCTGCGCGATCCGCAAGGTGGTGAAGACGGCAAGATTGGGCGCGACAGCCAGCAGGCTGGTGGGGATCGCAAGCAGGGCCAGACTCAGCAGGATGCCGGTTCGCCGGTCGATATGCGGGCTGAAGAAGCCCACCACGAGACTTGCTGTGGCCATGCCGAAGGTGCTGGCGTTGACGGCAAAGCCCATTGCCGCGGGCGTGACGCCGTAGTGCTGCGTCAGCGAGGGCAGGATCGCCTGCGTCGCGAAGAGATCGACGACCGTCAGGAAGGCGGTGAGGCCGATCACGAGCGAGCGAAACGCGAGGCCAGGGGAGTGCGCATCCGCCGTCATCGCGGTCGGTTTCACGGACGCCGAGAGAATGGTCATGACGGGGCTTCTCTTTGAGTGGCCATTCCGGGTTCGATGCTGCGCATCGCCCCGGAATGACGGGACACCTAAGGCTGTCACATGTGATGGTCGTTGGGATCCTTGCGGACGTCGCCGACGTAGAGAATGACGGTCTCCTTGCCGAGATTCTTCCACCAATGCGAGGTGCCGTAGACTTCGGGGCGGATGTCGCCGGCCTTGTGCACGATCGGGTCGATGCAGTTGGAGGCGTATTCGACGATCTCGCCCTGCTGCACGAAGATCAGGGCGGGGCGGTCGTCATGGCTGTGCCAGGGCACGATGCCGCCGGGCTCGATGGTCAGCTTGCGGAAGCGCAGCTCGCGGCCCTCGATATGGGCGGGCTGCTTGCCGAGATCGATCGCGCCGAGCGTCACGTCGGTGACGCCGACGGGTTTGTAGTCGACCATCTGCTGCGCGTTCGGCTTGGTCTTGCCGGCCGGACATTCGCCGGCGAAAACCGGCGTCGCAAATGTCAGCGCGCCGAGAGCGGCAACGCCGGTCCAAACCACGCGCGACATTGTGAGATGGCTAGACATGGAAAGTCTCCTCTGTTGGCCGCGAGCCCTGATGGCCGCGGGCTATGGCAGGAGCTTCGCCCGAGACCCTCTCCATCTTGAAATGCCGGATTGCTCTCGATGCGATAGCCCGGCGCTATGCCGATACGCGGCAGCTATCGAACCGATTGGGCAACGGCATTTCCGCTTTCGCGGCATCCGGCGTCCGATGCCAGCACGCCCGATTGGATTGCGGTCGCCTCTTGCGGGCGGGCGAACCGGGAAACTAATATTCGCCCTCAGAGAAAGCCGGAGCAGGAAGATGACGTCTCTCTCGCCAGCCGACGCCGAACAGCTCAGGCTCGCCTTCCAGCGCTGCCGCGACATGGACGGCACGCTGAACGAACAGCTCCGCGCCTATGCCGATGCCAGCCGCAAGGTCTTTCCGGCCTATGGCGAGGCGGTCGATCGCCTGGTCGCGCGCTTGAACGGCAACGGCGGTGGCGAGACCGCACCGCGGCCGGGCGATCCGATGCCGCCGTTCATGCTGCCGGACGAGGGTGGGCGTCTCGTGTCGCTGCCCGCGCTGCAGGCGCGCGGCCCTCTCGCGGTGATGTTCTTCCGCGGTCATTGGTGTCCCTATTGTCGGCTCAATGTCCGTGCCGTGGTCCAGTCGGTGGACCGCATCAAGGCGATGGGGGCGCAGGTCGTCGCGATCATGCCGGAGACGCAGGAATATACCGGGCAGCTCAAGGCCGAATCCGGCGCGCCGTTTCCGATCCTGACGGATCTCGACAACGGCTATGCGCTGTCGCTCAACCTCGCAATCTGGCTCGGCGCCGAGATCCAGCAATTGCTGTCCTATCAGGACATGGCGAAATTCCACGGCAATGAGGGGTGGATGCTGCCGATCCCGGCCGTGTTCGTGGTCGGGCGCGACGGCATCGTGAGGGCTCGTTTCGTCGATCCGGATTTCCGCAAGCGCATGGAGATCGACGATCTGATCGAAGCGCTGGAGCGCGCGAGCCGGGAGAATTGAGCGTCGGCGCTATCCCGCGATCTCGCGCCAGTCGGCGCCGCGCAGCATGCGCATCACGGCGTTGCCCACGGCGGTGCGTTGCCGGCCGGCGACCCCATAGAGGTTGACGGTGCGGCGGGTGTCCAGCCCCGTGACTGCGGCGCGGGTCAGCCGCTCCGGCACGGGTGAGGTGTGCGGCACCATGGCGATGCCCATGTCGGCCTCGACCAGCTCGATCAAATCGCGTTCGTTCGAAACCTCATGACCTTGTTCGATGTCGATGCCGTGCTCGCGCAGGCTCGCGGAGATGCGGCGCGCGTGCTCGCAGAAGGTTCGGCTCAGCAGCAGCTCCGATCGCAGATCGTCCAGCTCGACCGAGCTGCGGCCGGCCAGGCGGTGCCCGTCGCCGACGACGAGCTCGAAGCTCTCGGTGAACAGCGGCCAGACGTCCAGCCGGTCCCAGGCCTCGTCGATCTCGGCCGCGATGCCGAGCTCGGCTTCGCCCTTCTTCAGGAAGTCGCCGACCTCGCGGCCCGAGCCGCGCAGGAAGCGGAATTCGAGCCGGTTGAACTGCCGCTTGATCTCGTTGAGATGTGGAATCAGCAAAGCGAGGTCGATCGAATGCGTCAGCGCAATGCGGAGCGCGCCGATCTCTCCGCTCCTGAACGAGGAGGCGAGCGAGCGCGCGCCGATGGCCGCGTCATAGCACTGCTTCAGAAGCGGATGCATGCGCTGGCCAAGCTCGGTCAATTGCGCGGCGGGGCGCTCGCGGCGGAACAAATCGCCGCCAAGCTCGGCCTCGAGCTGCTTGATCGCGCGCGTCAGCGACGGCTGCGTCACGTTGCACTCCTCGGCCGCGCGCGTGAAGTTCAAGAGCTGCGCCACCGCGAGGAAATAGCGGACCTGGTGCATTTCCATGGATCGGCTCCCAGCAGAAATCGGCCGAGAATCTAGCCGATCAGGACAGGAAATGACATCCTGCCTGCGATAGCGCGGACGTATGGACTCGGAAGCCAGCCGGCATTTCCGCAAATCCCGGAGATCCCGCACCTTTCGCTCCAGCCATGGCGCAGGTCGCGCTCAGAAGAGGTCCGGATCATGAATATTCCCATCAAGACGCAGACGTCAGCTTCGTCACGCGTGCTGGCCGGCAAGGTGGCGCTGGTCACGGGGTCGACCAGCGGCATCGGTCTCGGCATCGCACGGGCCCTCGCCGCCTCTGGCGCCGACATCGTGCTCAATGGCCTTGGTGTCGCCAGCGAGATCGGCCGGACGCGCGAGCAGATCGCCGCCGAGTTCGGCGTCAAGGCCAGCTATTCGCCGGCGGACATGACGAGGCCGAATTCGATCGCCGAGATGATCGCGGCGACGGTGGCTCAATCCGGCCGGCTCGACATCCTGGTCAACAACGCCGGCATCCAGCATGTCGCGCCGCTCGACCGGTTTCCGGTCGAGAAATGGGACCAGATCCTCGCCATCAATCTGTCCTCGGCGTTCCACACCACGCGGCTCGCATTACCTGCGATGCGGCAGAACGGCTTTGGCCGGATCATCAACATTGCCTCGGCGCACGGCCTGGTCGGCTCGCCGTTCAAGGCGGCCTATGTGGCGGCCAAGCACGGCATCGTCGGCCTGACCAAGGTGACGGCGCTGGAAACTGCGGAGGAAGGCATCACCTGCAACGCGGTCTGCCCCGGCTATGTCTATACCCCACTTGTCGAGGCACAGATCGACGGGCAGGCGAAGGCGCACGGCATCTCGCGCGATCAGGTGATCCGCGACGTTCTGCTGGCGCAGCAGCCCAACAAGCGCTTTGCCACGGTCGAGGAACTCGGCGCGCTGGCGGTCTTCCTGTCGACGGACGCGGCGGCCTCGATCACCGGCGTTGCGCTGCCGGTCGACGGCGGTTGGACCGCGCATTGACATGAGCCGGCGCAGCAAGTCGAATATTCGAACGGTGCAAGCTCACCAGGAGCGAGACATGGGCACGCAGGACAATTCGCAGCACAAGAAGTTCGACCTGCCGGGTCAGGTCGTGCTCGTGCTTCAGGGCGGCGGCGCGCTCGGCTCGTACCAGGCCGGGGTCTACCAGGCCTTGCACGAAGCCGGCATCGAGCCGGATTGGATCATCGGCACCTCGATCGGTGCGATCAATGCGAGCCTCATCGCCGGCAACGCGCCGGAGCACCGGCTCGCGCGCTTGCGGGAGTTCTGGAAGCGGATGGAGCAGCAGCCGGTCTGGGACTGGCGCGCCGCGTTTCCCGGCTTCAACGAGAAGCTGGCCTATTGGTCGACCGTGACCCACGGCATTGCCGGTTTCTTCCGGCCCAATCCGCTGGCCCATGCCGGCGATTCCTATCCGCTGGGCGCCGATCACGCCGGCTATTATTCGACCGCGCCGCTGGAGAAGACGCTGAGCGAGCTCGTCGATTTCGATCTCGCCAACCGCTGCGCGCCGCGCCTCACGGTCGGTGCGGCTCACGTCGGCACCAGCGAAATGCGCTATTTCGACAGTCGCGACGGCGAGCTGACGGTGAAGCATGTGATGGCTTCGGGCGCGCTGCCGCCGGCCTTCCCCGCCGTGCGCATCGACGGCGAGCTCTATTGGGACGGCGGCATCCTGTCGAACACGCCGACCGAAGCGGTGTTCGACGACAATCCGCGCAGGGACTCGCTGATCTTCTCCGTGCATCTGTGGAATCCGGTCGGGCCGGAGCCGACCACGATGGCGGAGGTGCTGAACCGGCACAAGGACGTGCAATATTCCAGCCGCATCGCGAGCCAGATCGTGCGCCAGCAGCAGGCCCATCGCCTGCGCCACGTCATCAACCAGCTTGCGGCGCGGCTGCCCGAGAGCGAGCGCAACGATCCCGCGGTGAGGGAGCTGACGAGCTACGGCTGCCCGACCCGCATGCATGTGGTGCGGCTGCTGGCGCCGCAGCTCGAGCACGAGACCCATACCAAGGATATCGACTTCAGTCCGTCCGGGATCACGCGGCGCTGGCACGCCGGCTATGCGCACACGAAGTCGGTGCTGGCGCGCAAGCCCTGGATCGGCGAATTCGACCCGCTCGCCGGCGTTGTGCTGCACGAGCATCTGGACGAGATGCCGATGGCGGCGGAGTGAGGGCTCTGTCCGTCATAGCTTCGCACGACGACGATTTCGCAGGCGCGCGGTCCGGAGTATGGTCGCCGTATCTTCGTCGCGAGGCCTGCAATTGGTCGCTGAGAAAGATCTGGAGGAGTCGCTCGATACGCTGCGTGCCAACGCGGCGGGACCGGTCGCGGGCGTGTTCGGCCCGGCCTCGCTGACCTGGCAGATCGACCGGGAGGCCGTGATCTTTCTCGGCGCCGGCCGTGCGCTGCTGCTGCAGCTGGCCCATCCATGGGTGGCGGCGGCGATCGCCGAGCATTCGCGCACCCTTGCCGATCCGATCGGCCGCTTCCATCGCACCTTCGACATCGTCTTCACGATGGTGTTCGGCTCGCTGGACCGGGCGCTGGTGTCGTCCCGGCAGCTGCATCGGCGTCACAGCATGATCGTCGGCGAAATGCCCGAGACCGTGGGTCCGTTCGTGGCCGGCTCGCGCTACTGCGCCAACGACATCCCCGCGCTGCGCTGGGTCCATGCGACGCTGGTCGAGACCGCGCTCATGGCACATGATCTGGTGCTGCCGCCACTCTCGGCGGAGGAGCGCGATCGCTATTGGTGCGAGGCCAGGCTGTACGGCGCCCTGTTCGGATTGACGGGGGATGATTTGCCGGCGAATTGGTCCGGCTTCGCCGCCTATACCGCGGCGATGGCGCAGTCGGAGACGCTGACCGTCAGCAGCGCAGCACGCGAGATCGCGACGCAGATCTTCACGGGGCGCACGCCCGTGGTTGCGGCCGCCGCGCTGGTATCGCGCGCTCACCGCGAGCATGCTGCCCGAGCGCTTGCGTGCAGGCTTCGGCTTTGAGTTCGACGCGCGCGGAATCCGATCCGCCGACAACGCACTGCGGTGGATCAGGCGCACCTATCCGAAATTGCCTGACCGGCTGCGCTATGTCGGCCCCTACCAGGAAGCGCAGGCGCGGCTGCGGGGCGAGCTGCAGCCCGACTGGATGACACGGTGTCTCAACCGCGCATGGATCGGCCGGTCGCAGATGGACGTGCGTCGCTGAGCGCTCCCGGCGTGTCCCGGACAAGCTGCAACGCGTGGAGCGTTGCAGCGCAGAGCCGGGACCCAGGGGCCACGAGCTCAGTCGAGACATGGGCCCCGGCTCAGCAGCGCACCACGTCGCAAGGGCGACGCGCTGCGCTGCGTCCGGGGCACGAGAGGGCCGTTGGATACGCAACCTTCTCCGCGTCGTCATTGCGAGCGCAGCGACTTGTCCGCCGAAGCCTTGGCGAAGGCGGAAGCAATCCAGAGTCCCTCCGCGGAAAGAATCTGGATTGCTTCGTCGCAAGGGCTCCTCGCAATGACACCTGGAGAGGGATGCGCTCGCAATGACGGAGTATGCGGAAACGCCTCAGCGTCACACCGACGCCAGCTTGCGGTACAGCGCGCTGTAGCTGCCGGCCGAGATGCTCCAGGAGAACGAGCGTCCCATGGCGCTACGGCGCATCGTATCGAGCTGGTCGTGGGCCATGAAGGCCGAGAAGGCGCGCCGCACGCCGCCGAGGAACGACTCGCGCGACGGCCTCGAGAACAGGAATCCGGTCTCGCCGTCGCTGATGGTCTCGGCGAGGCCGCCGGTCTGGTGACCGATCGGCAGCGAGCCGAAGCGCTGGGCGTACATTTGGCTGAGCCCGCACGGCTCGAACCGCGACGGCATCAAGGTGAAGTCGCTGCCGGCGAAGATGCGCCGCGCCTGGGCGTCGTTGAAGCCGATCGCGACCCCGATTGCGTCGGGGCGACGGCGGTGCGCGTCGATCAGGGCCTGCTCGAGCGCCGGCTCGCCGGAGCCGGTGACCACGATCTGCCCGCCGGCGTCGACGATCTCGTCCGCCGCCGACAGAACGAGGTCGATGCCCTTCTGATGCACGAGTCGCGCGACGATGCCGAACATCGGCCCGCGCGAGACCGCCAGCCCGAACTGCTTGCGGACGTAGTCGGCGTTCGCCTTCTTGCCGACCCAGTCGCCGGCGCCGAATTGCTGGGCGAGCTGGGCGCAGGAGCGTGGGTCCCAGCTCTCGTCGATGCCGTTGAGGATGCCGGTGAGCTCGGCAGCGTCCGAGCGCAGGCGCAGCAGGCCCTCCAGGCCACAGCCGAACTCGGCCGTGGTGATCTCCCGCGCATAGGTGCCGCTGACCGTGGTGAGGTGCGAAGCATAGACGAGGCCTGCCTTGAGGAAGGAGACCTGGTCGTAGAACTCGACGCCGTCGATGTGGAAGGAGCTCTCCGGTGCGCCGATCCGCCGCAGCGAGTCCTTAGGGAAGAGACCCTGATAGGCGAGGTTATGAATGGTCAGGATCGACGGCAGCTTGGCGCCGCGCCAGGCAAGGTAAGCCGGGACGAGCGAGGCCTGCCAGTCATTGGCATGGATCAGGTCTGCTGCCCAATTCTTGTCCAGCTTGCCCATGGCGAGCTCAGCCGCCGCCGAGGCGAAGCGCGCGAAGCGGATGTCGTTGTCGGGCCAGTCGCGCCCGAATTCATCGCCATAGGGGTTGCCGGGCCGGTCGTAGAGCTGCGAGCACAACAGCACATAGACCGGCAGGCCGTCCTTGGTCGCGGCACGGCCGAGCGAGCAGGCCGGCATCTCCGCGAATGCAGGACAGCGGCCAACGACCTGAATATGCGTGAGTTGCTCGATGATGTCGCGATAGCCGGGCAGCATGATCCGGATATCGGCGAAGGAGCGAAGTGCGCGGGGGAGGGCGGCGGAAACGGCGCCCAGTCCGCCAACGCGGACGAAGTCGTCCATCTCTGTGGTGACGAACAAGACCCTCAAGAACAGCCGCCCTCTTCAGACCCCGCTTGCTGCTATGCAAGAACGGGTCCAGTTGTGCTGGAATTCCAAAGCCCGCCCACGCGGCACGTCTGTTCGGTAAACACTTTCCTACTCAGCCGCCGCCCTCTAGGGTCGCCGCATCAACAACAAAGAACTTCGACGGTTCCAAAGAGTTCCGAGGACGCAGGCAGGCATGCAGCTAGCAGATAAGCATGAGGGGACGACGACAAAGGCCTTCGCAGGCCTGCGGGTGCTGGATTTTTCGACCACGATCGCGGGGCCCCATTGCACGCGGATGCTCGCCGACATGGGCGCCGAGATCATCAAGATCGAGACCGACGGCGGGGAGACGATGCGGACCCGGCCTCCCTTGCGCAACGGCTGCAGCACCGCGTTCGGCCAGCTCAATGTCGGCAAGAAGAGCGTGGTCCTCGACCTCAAGTCCGAGGATGGCAAGGAGGCGGTGCGCCGGTTGGCCGCGACATCGGACATTCTGGTCGAGAACTTCCGTCCCGGCGTGATGCGTCGCCTTCGACTCGACTACGACAGCCTGCGTCAGGTCAACCCGAGGCTGATCTACTGCTCGATCTCCGGCTACGGCCAGACCGGCCCTTCGGCCGAACTGCCGGCCTACGCCCCGGTGATCCACGCGGCCTCAGGCTACGACATGGCGCATCTCGCCTACCAGCCGGGCCGCAACCGTCCGGACTATTGCGGCATCTACCACGCCGACGTCGTCACCGGGACCTACGGTTTCGGCGCGATCGCGTCCGCGCTCTATCAGCGCACCGTGACCGGTGTTGGCCAGCACATCGACGTCTCCATGCTGGAAACGATGCTGTCGCTGACGCTGACCGAGTTGCAGAGCTCGCAATTCACGGTGGCGCCGCCGCCACGCCCGATGTTCGGACCGACCGAGACGGCAAGCGGCTACGTCATGATCACGATCGCCAGCGAGAAGACATTCCAGGCCCTGATGGGGGTGATCGGCCGCCCCGACTGGGTCTCCGATCCACGCTTCGCCACCTATGCAGCGCGCCGCGAGAGCTGGGCCGAGCTGATGGATGGCGTCGAAGTCTGGTCGCGGCAGCTTTCGACCGATGCATGCCTGCGCGTTCTTGGTGCTGCCGGCGTGCCGGCCTCGGCCTATCGCAGCGTGTCCGAGGCCTTGGCCGATCCGCAGCTTGCACATCGCCGGGCGCTCTCGGAGGTGCGGGACGAGGGCGGCTCGTTCCAGGTGCTCAACCTGCCGTTTCGGATGTCCGCGGCTGACACGACGCCGGCCAAGACCGTGTCCGTGCTCGGCGAGCACACAAGCGCGTTGCGCGAGGAGATCGGCCTTGCGAGCGGCGTATCAATTCCGCCAGGCAAAACAGCCGCGACATCCTGAGTCGCATCGCCGCCACATGCGGCGTTTGAACTCTCGTTGGTTCCTCTTGCCGAGGCGAGCATTTGTCGCCAAGCTCGCGTCCGAGTCATTCAACGATCCGAAACATCGGACGCGGGATCCCGGGAGGAACCATGACGAACGCGGCGGCCGTGGCACGCAAGCGCGTGCCTATTTTCCTCGTTGCGGTATTTGCACTGGCAACGCCGGTGCAGGCGCAGAAATCGGGCGGCAGCATCACCGTCGGTCAGGAGCTGGAGATCGCAGGCTTCGATCCGCTCAAGGTCGGCGTCTACGACACCTCGACCTTCACCGCCGCCGCCGCGATCTTCGACACGCTCACAACGCTGAATGACAAGGGCGAGGCGGCGCCGAAGCTCGCGCTGTCCTGGACCCATTCCGACGATTACAAGAGCTGGACCTTCAAGCTCCGCGAAGGCGTGAAATTCCACGACGGCACGCCGTTCAATGCGCAGGCCTTCAAGGAGAATTTCGATCGGCAGAAGGACCCCGCCAACAAGTGCCGCTGCGCCTTCTACATCACCAACGTCAAGGAGGTGCTGGCGCCGGACGAACATACGGTGATCTTCAATCTGACCGATCCTTCGGTGAATTGGCCGGCAGTGATCACCATCCAGAGCTCGAACAATGTCATTCATTCGCCGACGGCCTGGAAGACCAAGGGCGATGATTACAACCGCAATCCCGTCGGCACCGGTCCCTACATCCTGAAATCCTGGACCGCCGGCGACCGCATGGTGCTGGAGAAGAACCCCAACTACTGGGACAAGGGCCGTCCCTATCTCGACCGCATCATCCTCAAGCCTTTGCCTGACGCGCAGTCGCGCTTCGCCTCGCTGCAATCGGGCGAGGCCGACATCATCTGGGACGACGAGAACGATGCCGACAACATCATGAAGGCGCAGAAGGACCCCAAGCTCACGGTGCACACCTACAAGGGCTCGGGCGCGCAGGTCTACGCCTTCAACACCAAGGTGGCGCCGTTCGACGACGTGCGGGTGCGGCAGGCGCTGGTGATGGCGATCGACCGTCCGAAGATGTCGCAGGCGATCAGCAATGGCCTCAGCCGACCTGCGAGCAATCCCTACGGCGACGGCTCCTGGGTCAAGTGCAAGGACGACGGTGCGCTGCCGTTCGACGTCGAGAAGGCCAAGGCGCTGATCAAGGAGTACGGCAAGCCGGTCGAGTTCAAGATGCTGGTGACCGCAACGCCCCGCGGCCGCATGATCGGCCAGGTGCTGCAGCAGTTCTGGAAGCGCGCCGGCGCCAACATGGAGATCGAGCAGGTCGATCAGGCCACGATTCCGACGCGCGCCTTCACCCGTCAGTTCCAGTTGACGCCGTGGCGCATCGTCGATCTCGCCGATCCCGATCCGCAGATGTACGCGAATTTCCGCAGCGGCAGCCCGCTGGCGCTCGCCGGTTTCTCCGATCCCGAGCTCGACAGGCTTCTGGACCATGCACGCGTCACCGCCGACATCACCCAGCGCACCGAGGACTATTGCGCCATCAGCCGCCTGATCAACAAGGAGGCAATCTGGTTCTGGACCTTCCAGAACACTTACTACGCGCTGTCGAGCGCCAGGCTGAAGGGCTTTCCCAAGATCTACAACGGCGTGATCGACGTCTCGACCACCTGGCTGGAATGACCTCGCGATGCTGAACTTCGTCGTTCGGCGGCTCCTTGCGATGCTGCCGGTGCTGCTCGCGGTCTCGCTGCTCACCTTCCTGATCGCCTCGCTCTTGCCGGGCGATCTCGCGCTCGTTATCCTCGGCGACCAGGCAACGCCGGAGAATGTCGCAGCGCTGCGCCGTGACATGGGGCTCGATCAGCCGTTGTGGTGGCGTTACCTGAGCTGGCTTGGCCATGTGTTGCAGGGCGATCTCGGCCGCTCGTTCCGCACCGGGCAGACCGTGCTGCAGGCGGTGGCCGAGCGCATTCCGGTTTCGCTGCAGCTGATGCTGATGGCCGAGTTCATCGGGCTCCTGATCGGCGTTCCCGTTGCGATCGCCTGTGCCGCGCGCGCCGGCGGCGCGTTCGACCGCTTCATGACCGGCAGCGCGTTCGCGATGCTGTCGATGCCGTCGTTCCTGACCGCGATCCTGCTGATCTATCTTTTCGCGGTCGAGCTGCGCTGGCTGCCGGCGACCGGCTATGTGCCGTTCACCGAGGCGCCGCTGGCCAATTTGCGCTTCTTCGTGCTGCCGGCGCTGACATTGGCGCTGGCGGAATGGCCGGGCATCATGCGCGTGCTGCGCTCCGACATGATCGCGACCTTGCAGGAGGATTACATTGCGCTGGCCAAAGCAAAGGGCCTCAAGCCATCGCGCATCCTGTTCGTGCATGCGCTCAAGCCTTCGTCGCTGACCCTGGTGACGGTGACGGGCATCAATATCGGCCGCCTGCTCGGCGGCACGCTGATCGTGGAATCGATCTTCGCGCTGCCCGGCATCGGCCGGCTGCTGGTCGGGGCGATCTACACCCGCGACCTCGTCATCCTCCAGGGCGTGGTGCTGCTGGTCGCCTGCGGCTTCGTCATCGTCAATTTCATCGTCGACATGCTCTACGCCGTGCTCGATCCGAGGATCCGCCATGGCCACGCTTGAGCTGTCGATCCAGGACGAGGAGGTGGCCGCGCCGGTCGGCCGCAAGCGCAAGCTCGGCCTGTTGTTCTGGATCGCAAGCGCCTGGCTTGCGATCATCCTTTCGCTCGCGATCCTGGCGCCGGTGCTGCCGCTGCAGAACCCGACCGACATGGACATGCTGGAACGGCGCGCCCCCTTCTCCGGCGAGCATTGGCTCGGCACCGACGGGCTCGGCCGCGACGAGCTCGCCCGGCTGATCTTTGGCGCGCGGGTGTCGCTGGCGGTCGGGCTGATCGCGCCCATGATCGGCCTTGTCGTCGGCGGCGCGCTCGGCCTGCTCGCCGGCTATTTCCGTGGCCGGTTCGAGACGCTGGTGGTCGGCAGCATGGACGTCTTGCTCGCCTTTCCGCCGCTGATCTTCGCGCTCGCGGTGGTCGCCTATCTCGGCCAGTCGGTCCCGAACCTCACGATGGTCCTTGGCGTGCTCGGCATTCCCGCCTTCATGCGCGTGGCGCGCGCGGCGACGCTGACGCTGGCGCGGCGCGAGTTCGTGATCGCGGCCGAGGCGCTCGGTGCGAGCCATGCGCGCATCATCCTGCGCGAGTTGCTGCCGAACGTCGTCCTGCCGCTGCTCGCCTTCTTCCTGCTCGGCGTCGCCGTCACCATCGTGGTCGAAGGCGCGCTGTCCTTCCTTGGCCTCGGCGTGCCGCCGCCGATGGCGAGCTGGGGCAGCATGATCGGGGAGGGACGCGACAGCCTCGACGTCGCGCCGCGGCTGGCGTTCCTGCCGGCGGCCGGACTGTTCCTCACCGTGCTGGCCTTCAACCTCGTCGGCGACACCTTGCGGGCCCTCACCGATCCACGTCAGGGGGCACTGTGAGCGCGCCGCTCTTGACCATCGAGGATGTTGCGGTCGAGCTGCCGACCCCGCGCGGAAACCTGCGCGCCGTCGATCACGTCGACCTTTCGCTGCAGGCCGGACGCACGCTCGGGATCGTCGGTGAATCCGGCTGCGGCAAGACCATGCTCTCGCGCGCCGTGCTGCAGCTGCTGCCGAAGAAGGCGAAGCTGACGGGCGGGGTGATGTTCGACGGACAGGATCTGGTGCGGCTCGAGCCTGAAAGCCTGCGGCGCTTGCGCGGACGCGATCTCGCGGTCGTGTTCCAGGACCCCATGACCTCGCTCAACCCGGTGCTCACCATCGGTACGCAGCTGATGGAGACGATCCAGGAGCACCTCGAGCTCGACGCCCCCGCCGCGAAGGCGCGCAGCATCGAGCTGCTCGCCGCCGTCGGCATTCCCGCGCCGGAGCAGCGGCTCGCGCAATATCCGCATCAATGCTCCGGCGGCATGCGCCAGCGCATCGCGATTGCGATCGCACTGTCCTGCGAACCGAAGCTCCTGATCGCGGACGAGCCGACCACCGCGCTCGACGTCACCATCCAGGCGCAGATCCTCGATCTGCTCGCGCGCGAGCAGCGCCGCCGCCACATGGCGATGATCATTATTACCCACGATCTCGGCGTCGTCGCCGGCCGCGCCGACGAGGTCGCGGTGATGTATGCGGGCCGGGTGGTGGAGCGCGCGCCGACGCAGGTCTTGTTCAAGCGCATGCACATGCCCTACACCGAGGCGCTGCTGGCGGCGATCCCGAAGCTGGATGCCGCGCCGCATACGCCGCTGCCGGCGATCTCGGGCCGTCCACCCGATCCGACGCGGCCGCTGAAGGGCTGCTCCTTCGCGCCGCGCTGCAATTATGCCACCGCGCGCTGTCATGAGGCCAAACCGGTCCTGACGAGTGCCGAGATGCCGGGGCATGTCTATGCCTGCTTCCACCCGATCCGGATGACGGAGGGGATCGAGGCATGATGCAGCTTGCTGTGCGCCCCGCGCCGCTTCTGAACGTCGACAATCTCGTCGTCGAATATGGCCTCGGCAACAAGATTGTTCATGCCGTCTCCGGTGTCAGCCTCCAGGTTGCGCGCGGCGAGACGCTCGGACTGGTCGGCGAATCCGGCTGCGGCAAGTCGACGCTCGGCCGCGCCGTCCTGCAACTGCGCCGTGCCAAGTCCGGCCGCGTGATGTTCGACGGCGCGGACCTCACCGCGATGGACGGCGATGCGCTGCGCAGGATGCGCCGCCGCGTGCAGCTGATCTTTCAGGACCCGATCGCCTCGCTCAACCCGCGCCGGCGCATCGGCGACATCGTCGCCGAGCCGCTGATCATCGCTGGCGTCAAGGATGCCGCCGAACGCAAACGGCGCGTTCACGAGGTGCTCTCCGCGGTCGGGCTCGACCCCGATCTCGTGGCGAACCGCCTGCCGCACGAATTCTCCGGCGGCCAGTGCCAGCGCATCTGTATCGCGCGGTCGCTGGTGCTCAACCCCGAATTCATCGTCTGCGACGAACCGGTCTCGGCGCTCGACGTCTCCATTCGCGCGCAGATCCTCAACCTGCTGGAGGAGATGAAGGCGCGCTTCGGCCTGACGCTGCTGTTCATCGCCCATGACCTCGCGGTGGTCAAAGCGGTCAGCGATCGCGTCGCGGTGATGTATCTCGGCCGGCTCTGCGAGGTCGGCCCTTCCGAGCAATTGTTCGCGCGGCCTGCGCATCCCTACACCGCGCTGCTGTTGCAGGCGATCCCGGTGCCCGATCCAGACGTGCGTCCCGCCGAAAGTGTGGCGGCCGGCGAGCCGCCATCGCCGATTGCGCCGCCATCCGGCTGCCGCTTCCGCACCCGCTGCCCGCGGGCCGATCAGCGATGCAGCGCGGAGATACCGGAGTTGCGCGAGGTCGCTCCCGGCCAGTTCGCGGCTTGCCACCATCCGCTGGCTTGAACTAAGACCGGTTTGTCTCGCCCCGCCGACCGTGGCATGGTGGCGCGACAACAAGAAGCATGCGGGAGGACGCCGATGAAGAGTTTCAAGGTTGCCGATTTCAAGGCGCCGCTGCAGGAGTTCGACGAGGCGACGCCGCAGCCCGCGGGCACGCAGGTGCTGATCAAGGTGAAGGCCGCCGGTGTCTGCCACAGCGACCTTCACATCTGGGAAGGCGGCTACGATCTCGGCCATGGCCGCAAGCCGCTCTCGTTGAAGGACCGCGGCATCAACCTGCCGCTGACCATGGGCCACGAGACCGTCGGCGAGGTCCTCGCCTTCGGCCCGGACGTGAAGCCGACCGACCAGGGCGACCTGAAGGTCGGCGATGTCGGCCTGGTCTATCCCTGGATCGGCTGCGGCAAATGTGCCACGTGCCTCGCCGGTGACGAGAACATGTGCCTGACGCCGCGCTCGCTCGGGGTCTATTGCGACGGCGGCTATTCCGATCACATGCTGGTGCCGCATCCGCGCTACCTGCTCAATCTGAAGGGCCTCGATCCCGCGACGACCGCGCCCTATGCCTGCTCGGGCGTCACCACCTACAGCGCGCTGAAGAAGGTCGAGCAGCATTTCGACACGCCGATCGTGATGTTCGGCGCCGGCGGTCTCGGCCTGATGGCGCTGTCGCTGCTGAAAGCGATGGGCGGCAAGGGCGCGATCATGGTCGATATCGACGCCAGGAAGCGCGAGGCCGCGGAGAAGGCCGGCGCGCTCTCAACCGTCGATCCCAAGGCGCCGGATGCGCTGGAGCAGCTTGCCAAGAAGGCCGGCGGGCCGATCCGCGCCGTGATCGACCTCGTCGGCAACTCTGCGACGACGCAGCTCGGCTTCGATTGCCTGACCAAAGGCGGCAAGCTCGTCATCGTCGGCCTGTTCGGCGGCGGTGCGACCTGGGCGCTGCCGCTGATTCCGATCAAGGCGGTGACGATCCAGGGCAGCTATGTCGGAAACCTGCGCGAAACGCAGGAGCTGCTCGACCTCGTGCGGTCGAAGAAGGTGCCGCCGATCCCGGTGACGCAGCAACCGCTCGCCAAGGCCAACGACGCGCTGCTGCAATTGCAGCAGGGCGCGGTGGTCGGGCGTACGGTGCTGACGCCGTAACGAACGCTCTCTCCGTCGTCATTGCGAGGAGCGAAGCGACGAAGCAATCCAGGCTGCCTCCGCGGAAAGATTCTGGATTGCTTCGCTTCGCTCGCAATGACGACTTGGCTAACTCCTTCCTCGAGGCTTCCATGTCCGCAAACAACGCCTTCCACATTGCCGTGCTTGCCGGTGACGGCATTGGTCCGGAGGTCATGGCGCCGGCGCTCGAGGTGCTGCGCAAGGTCGGCGAAAAATCCGGCCTCGGTTTCCGCTTCACCGAGGCTCCGGCCGGCGCCAGCCATTATCTCGCGACCGGCAAGTCGATGCCGGATAGCACCATCAAGCTCTGCGAGGAGGCGGACGCGATCCTGCTGGGCGCCTGCGGCCTGCCGTCGGTGCGCTACCCCGACAATACCGAGATCGCGCCGCAGATCGAGCTGCGTTTCATCTTCGATCTCTATGCCGGCGTGCGGCCCGCACGCCTCATTCCGGGCGTGCCGAGCCCGATCGTCGGCGCGGACCAGCGCGGCATCGATCTCGTCGTGATCCGGGAGTCCACCGAAGGACTGTTCGCCTCGATGGGCAAGGGCGTCGTCACCCATGAGGACGCGCGCGAGACCATGGTGATCACGCGCAAAACCTCCGAGCGCCTGTTCGAGTTCTCGTTCCGCCTCGCCGAGCGGCGCAAGGCGCGCGGCAAGCCCGGTGCGCTCACCTGCGTCGACAAGGCGAACGTGTTCAAGGCCTTTGCGTTCTTCCGCGGCATCTTCGACGAGATCGAGAAGAAGCATCCAGGCGTGAAGACCGACCGGCTCTATGTCGATGCCTGCTCGGCGATGCTGGTCAAGCGTCCCTGGGATTTCGACGTGATGGTGATGGAGAACATGTTCGGCGACATCGTCTCCGACATCACCGCGAGCCTGATCGGCGGCCTCGGCATGGCGCCGTCGGCCGACATCGGCGACAAGTACGCGGTGTTCCAGCCCTGCCACGGCACGGCGCCCGATATCATGGGGCAGGGCAAGGCCAATCCCACCGGCATGATCCTGTCCGCCGCGATGATGCTGGATTGGCTCGCCGACAAACACGGCGTCGAGAGCGCCGCGGAGGCCGGCGAGACGATCGAGCGTGCGGTGGACCAAGTCTATGCCGGCGGCATCAAGCCGATGGAATTCGGCGGCAGCAACGGCACGGCTGACATCACGAAGGCGGTGCTTGCGGCGCTGTAGTTGAAGCGCGCGCGAAAGCGGTCCTCGGGGCCCTACGTCATTTACCAGCGACGCCAGTGGCGGTGGCCGTAATAGCCATATGGCCGCGGCCCGTAGAAACGGCGTGGGCCGTAATAGCCATAGGCACCGTAATAGTTTGGTCGCCACCAGCAGCGGCCCCAAGCGTTGCAGACCATGCGGACCTGATCGATATTCGCAGCCGGACCGCTTGCGATCTTGTCGGCCTGCGGGATGCCGTTCGGCATTGCCGCAAGCGCCGGTCCCGACGCGAGCGACACACCACCCACCGCAGCCAGCGCAAGAACAGCAATTCTGAGTTTCATCGCAATCTCCCTCGTTGGTGGCGGGAGAACTTGCGGGAGATCAACTGGTTGCTATGGCGACTGGGCCGCGCGCGGAATTTAATCTTCCTGAATGTCGGTTCAGCTTCAGCGGCCCTGAAACTGCGGCTTGCGCTTTGCCATGAAGGCCTGGCGGCCTTCCCGGAAATCATCCGAGTCCATGCAGGCATTGCCGATCGCCTTGATCGCGTCGATGTCGCGTGCGCTCTCGTCTTTCAAGACCTGCGCAATGGTGACCTTGGCGGCCTTGATCGCGAGCGGAGCATTCTGCGCGATCGTCTCGGCAATCGCCATGGTCTCGCCCCAGAGCTCGCCTTGCGGGAACACGCGCTCGACGAGGCCGATGCGCAGCGCCTCGGCGGCATCGATGCGCATGCCCGTGTACATCAGGAGCCGCGCCCAGGACGGGCCGACCAGCGATACCAGGTGCTTCAAGCCGTCATAGCCATAGGCGATGCCAAGCCGGGCCGCGGGAATGCCGAACTGGCTGTCCTGCGCGGCGAGGCGGATGTCGGCGAGCATCGCGACCTGCATGCCGCCGCCGAGGCAATAGCCGTCGATGCAGGCGATGGTCGGCTTGGGATAGTCGGTGAGGAGGGCGCGCTGGGCGGCGCTGCGCCTGGCGTATTGCTCGGACGCCGCCGCGTTGTGCCTGACCTTCTCGAACTGGCTGATGTCGGCGCCCGAGACGAACGCCTTGCCGCCGGCGCCGCGCAGGATCACGACGCGCACCTTGTCGTCGTCGCGCAAGGCGGTCAGCGCCTCGCCAAATCCCTCCCACATCTCCAGCGACATCGCGTTGCGCTTGTCGGGATTGTTGAAAGTGATCACGCCGACGCCGTCGGCCGTGTGCGTGAGGATCTTGCCGTCGGCGTAGGGTTTTTCGGTCATGCTGAAAGTGTCTGGCATCGCGCGCTCGCTGCTCGGTGGCGAGGCGCAATGTGCGGCGCAGGCGCCGCCGCGGTCAACCGGCGCTGGAGAGCAGAGCCTGCATCCGGCCGTGCTGCGATTGCATGGCGCACGACGTTCGACGGGGCCGAGACTCGAAGGAAAACTGCCAGGAAAAAGGGGCGGTCAGGCCGCTCCGAAAATCAAGGCCACGCGCGAATCGCGCGCGGGCCAAGTCAAGTTCAGATCGGATCCAGCCGATCGCGTGCAATCCGGCCGCGTCCCCGTGACGCGGCGGATTGAACGTCGGCCGTGAAGGCCGGACCGTCGATCGGCCTCAGCTCTCGTTCGCCGCGATCGATTCCATCAGCGAGACGAGCTGACGCTGCACCGTCTGATCCTTGATCTTGCTGTAGGCGCGCAGCAGGCGGAGGCTGAAGGCCGAGTCGAGGAAGAGCAGGCTCTCGACTTCGCGGGCCTTGTTGTCACCGTCGTAGAAGAAGGTCACGGGCACATCGAGGGCGGAGGCGATCTGCTGAAGCCGGGCCGCACCGACGCGATTGACGCCCTTCTCGTATTTCTGCACCTGCTGGAAGCTGACGCCGAGCTTCTCGCCGAGCTCGGCCTGCGAGATCTTCATCTCGACGCGCCGCAGACGAATCCGCTTGCCAAGCTCGATGTCCGGCTTGCCCGCGCTGCGCTGCTTCATTCTTTTCGCCGCTGCTTTCATCTCTGTTTTCACCTTTGTTCTTCGGTTGAAAATCCCCCGAAGAGCTGGGTCAGGGGTTCGCCCATATACGAGTGCTTGAATTCGTGCGGGTGCACGAACTCTTCCTTAAACCACGGGAAACGAGCCGGATTGAAAGCCTCGATCAGCCAGTCAATCATGTGCCTTACGCGCGGAATACGGCCGCTACCGGGATGGTAGGACAGCCAGATATCCAGCGGCCGGTTCAGCTCGACCTCCAGTGGAATCAACTTCCCGCCAAGCGCAATGGCGTAGCTCGGGAAGACGCCGATGCCGGCGCCATTCGCGACCGCCCAATAATTGGCGCTCGAGACGTTGGTCTTCATGACCAGAAGGTCACGTTCGGACACGCCCGGGAAGAAGCTCTCGAAAGATTCCTTGGCGGCGAGCTGGTCGGCGAATTGCAGCACCAGACGATGCTTGATCAATTCCGCCGCCGAGCGCGGCGCGCCATGCTTCTCGATGTATTTCTCGGAGGCCCAGAACATCAGATGCATGCGGCCGAGCCGCACCAGCTTGATGTCGAGCGCCGAGGGACGGGACAGATGGATGGCGACGTCGGCCTCGTGGCGCGAGACGTCGGCCGAGCGCATCGCGCAATGCAGGTCGACCAGGATCTTCGGATAGGCCTGCTGGAATTCGACGAGGCGCGGGGCCAGCCAGAATGTGCCGAGCCCCTCGGTGACGGCGACGCGGACCTCGCCGGACAGGGCGTTGGCCATCGAATCGCTGGCGCGCAGCACGTCGAAGGTGGCCGCCTCCATGCGCTCGACGGCGGACACCACCAGGGCGCCCTCATCGGTCAGATGGGTGCCGTGGACGTCGCGGGTGAATAACGTGGTGCCGGTCTGGCGTTCGAAATCGTCGATCCGGCGCCGCACGGCGTTGATCGACAGCGACAGGCGCTCGGCCGCCGAGCGAAAGCTTCCGCTTCGCACGACTTCCAAAAATATGCGGGCGGTGTCCCAATCCGAGAGGCCGCTGACATTTGTCTTTGGGCGTTCCGCCAGCGGAACGCCCCTTTCCGCCAAGGAGTGCATACAATTTCCTTTGGAAAGCTAAACTGGCAGAATCTGGAGCAAACCACAACCACGACGGGTTGGGGAACGACGAGTTTTGAACGTCATCCTTACTACCTGAGGGCGGTATTTGGATGCTGCCATGAGCTGGAAATTCGGGCGAGACTATCGGCTCGACTGAGGGGTATGGCGTGAGTTCCGTTGCGAGCCGCAAAATGGCTGCGGGATTGCCGGCGCTGTCCGCAATGAATGATCTTGCGCGCAAGTCCACGCTGTCGCCGCTGATGGATCGACACACCGCATCAGGCGTTTGCTCCCAAAGCATTTCGGCGATCGCCGATGGTGCCGCATGGCGATGGCGGCCGGAAATACGGTTCCACAGCAGAAACACACTGAAATCCGGTTCGAAGGCGCAGTCGCCTCGTGCTATCTTTTGTTTTCCATGGGGGGCCGAAGGGGCGTGAGCGATACGTCTCGCAGGCCGAATTAACGGAAAGAACGCCGGTGTCGCATTCAGACGAACAGTTGCAGTCGGTGCTGGAAACGCTCGAGGAGTGCCGCAGGGTTCTCAATGCGTGCAACAGCCGTGAGTCGGCCGAGATGCTGTCCATCGTCATCCTCGACGTCAGGATGAAACTGAAAGGAATTGACAGTGCCGATCTCAAGGCGCTGTGCGACGAAATGCTGCGGAGCGCTGCGAGCGAGCCGCCGCCCCCTTCCAAGCAGACGCAGGACCAGCCCCGGCGTCCGCTGCTCCGCGTGGTGAAGTAGCCGCGCCGCCGAATCCCGCTTTTTGGCGAGGTTTGTGCGCGTCCCGATGCCGCATCTGTGATCACGGAGGGCATCGGGAGGAGCCTTGGTTTTGTGCGCCTCAGTTGCGCATTCTCCGGCATCGGCTACACCAGAGCCGGTTCGGCTCCGGGCCGGGCGCGTTCCCTGCGCGCCGTACCGGGGCCTGAGATGGCTCCGACTGCATCATGCAAAATGTTTCGATCCCGGCGGCGCTGATTGCCGGCCTCGTCAGCTTCCTCTCGCCTTGCGTCCTGCCTCTGGTTCCGCCCTATCTGATCTACCTCACGGGCGCCACGATCGAGCATGTCGAGAGCGACGAGCCGGCCGCGGCCTCCAAGCGCGCGATCATGATGTCGGCGCTCCTGTTCGTGCTCGGCTTCTCCACCATCTTCGTGGCGCTCGGCGCCAGCGCTTCGCTGATCGGCGGGCTGATCCGGGCCTGGTCGGCGGAGCTGTCGATCCTCGCCGGTATCGTCATCATCATCATGGGCCTGCACTTCCTCGGCCTGACGCGCATTGGCCTTCTGATGCGCGAGGGGCGGCTGCCGATCCCCAAACCGGTCGGCCTGTGGGGCGCCTATATCATGGGTCTCGCATTCGCCTTCGGCTGGACGCCCTGCATCGGCCCGATCCTCGCTGCGATCCTCTCGATCGCCGCGGCGGAAGCCACGGTGACGAGGGGCGCCGGCCTGCTCGCGGTCTATTCCGCAGGCCTCGGCATTCCGTTCCTGATCGCCGCGCTGATGATCGAGCAGTTCTCCGCGCTGTTCGCGCGCATGAAGGGCCACCTCGTCAATGTCGAGCGCGCCATGGGCGCCTTGATGGTGATCACCGGCATCGGTTTTCTCACCGGCGCGGTCTCGAACGTGAGCATCTGGCTGCTGGAGACGTTTCCGGCGCTGCAGACGATCGGTTAGGGCGCGAGGGGACCGGGTTTTCACGGACGAAAAAGTAGAGGAACCGTTGGAACCCGTCAGGCATGCTGTCAGGGAACGACGATTCCAAACCTTTCCGGTCCCGAGACGTTTGCATCGGGGACAAACTCGCATGGTGGAGATCACGTGACCAAGACATTGCGCTTAGAACCCTTGCCGGACAACGCGGCTTTGGTTGCTTGGCAATTTTTGGGGCAGCCGTTGCAGGAGTGGCCGAGCTGGGTTCAGTCGAATTGCTCGCTGCAGAAGGATGCCGACGGAAAATTCGAGCTTCGGCACGAGCGGCGCAGCGGCACTCAGATCGTCTATCTCGGCGAATGGCTGGTGAGAGATCTCGATGGCGGCGTCGACTTCTACACCGACGCTGAGATCTGGTCGCGGTTCGCTGCCAAACGCTGAAGCCCGATTGGGCCGGCGGTCGATCGCGCCTTAGTCTTTCCTGCTCGAGCTGCGGGCGATCAAAAGCCTGTGTCGTCGGTGGGGCAAAAAGCCTCGCGGTAGGACACATCCATAGAATGCAATCTGTGGTAATGTTTCGTCGTACTACACCCTGAGGGGCAATTCTTCTGAACGTATACTGAAACGAGAATTTTAGATCACGACATCTTCGGCGCCCCTCTCCCCTACAGCATTTTGAGCAGGAGCAAGCGATGGGAACCGACGTGAATGTTCATCCCGGTCATGGCAAGGCCGGACGTCAACCGACGCGACAATTTCTGGATACGCTTTCCGGACACGACGATCCGGGCATGTTTGGCCGGATGTTTCCGACCCTGGAGCCGCTGGCTGTCGACGACGGTCCGCTGCATGAGCTCGCCGACGCGATGAAGGATTCCGCCCCCGGCGACGCCGCCGGAAACAATCCCAATGTCCCAGCGGGTTTCACTTATCTCGGGCAATTCGTCGATCATGATATCACGCTCGATCTGACCTCCTTCGGCGAGAAGGAAGCCGATCCGACCGCGGTCACGAATTTTCGCACGCCCGCGCTCGATCTCGACAGCATCTATGGTCTCGGTCCCGACGGAAGCCGTCATCTGTACGCGCGCAATTCGGCGACCGACAACGGCAAGACGCCGGGGCCCAAGCTGCTGATTGGCAAGACCGTCAACGTCGATGCCATCACGGGCGATCATCGCAACGACCTGCCGCGCAATCCCGAGGGGTTTGCCCTGATCGGCGATCACCGCAACGACGAGAACCTGCTCGTCGCGCAAACCCATCTTGCGATGCTGAAGTTTCACAACAAGGTCTGCGATCAGCTCGCAGCGTCCGGCAAGCCGGCGGGCGAGATCTTCGAGGAAGCGCGCCGGATCGTGACCTGGCACTACCAATGGATGGTCCTGCACGATTTCGTGGAGCGGATCACCGAGAAGGGGATCGTCGCGAAGATTCTCGAGCAGGGGCGGCGTTTCTACCGCTTCAAGAAGACACCCTACATGCCCGTCGAATTTTCAGCCGCCGTCTACCGTCTCGGCCACAGCATGGTGCGCCAGGTCTATAGCCACAACCGGATCTTCACGCCCGGCGGCCTCACTCCGGCAACCCTGGATCTGCTGTTCAGGTTCACCGGGCTGTCGGGCGGCATCATCGGCGATCTGGCGCCAAACCCGATTCAGCCGCCGCTCCCGCTTCCGGTGCTTTCGAGCAACTGGATCATCGACTGGCGGCGCTTCTATCAGGTGCTGCCGAACAATCCTGCCGGCGTGACGCTCAATCCGTCGCGCAAGATCGATCCGTTCGTCGTGCCGCAACTCCACACCTTGCCCGGCGACGGCGGCAGCCTGCCGTTCCGCAATCTCAAGCGCGGCGTGCTGTTGGGCCTGCCCTCCGGGCAGGACGTCGCCAAGGCCATGAAGATCAAGAACCCGCTGACGCCGGCCGAAATAGCCAAGGGGACCGACGGCGCGGTGGCGAAGAAGCACGGCCTGCACGAGCACACCCCGCTCTGGTACTACATCCTCAAGGAGGCGGAGCAGCGGGGCGGCGGTGAAAGGCTCGGGCCGGTCGGCGCGACCCTGCTCGCCGAGGTCTTCGTCGGCCTCGTCCATGGCGACCACCAGTCGTATCTCTGGCTCAAGGGCAAGAACTGGAAGCCGACGCTGCCCTCGCAGGTGCCGGGCGAGTTCACGATGGCCGATCTGCTGCGTTTCGTCGGGGACATCAGCCCGATCGACGGCATCTCGACGGTCTAGACCATGATCCGGAAAACCGCGCGACGCGGTTTTCCGGACAGATCGACGTCATGCGATCAACTCGGGGAGGGAGGCGGCCGCCGAGACGGCCGCTCTCCCGTCCTGATCAGTCGATTTCCTGCACGACGGTGCGTGAGCCGGGATCGACTAGCATCACGCGCTCTCCCGAATAGACGTAGCGATACTTCGTCAGCGACGGGCCCCAATCGGACGGAACCGCCTCGAGCTCGACGTCGCTCGGCACCGTCGCGCCGACGATGATCTTCTCCTTCGTCGTGACCGGGCGGATGCGATGTTCGGTGACGTAGGATTTGATCTTGGTCCTGTATTGCGGCTCGATCTGAACCGCGGCCGCGTGGCCGGTTCCCGTCGTGGTCACCACGGTGGATTGCGCAAAAGCGCCGGTCGAGATCAACGCTGCCGCGGCGGACAGCAGGAACAGCTTCTTCATCCTGGTTCTCCTCTGAGGTGAATAGCGCCGCACCAACATCTCATCGCGGGTGGCGTTCCCGGCGATTAGGAACAAATTGCCGGTTTTTCCCGTTGGGATCGGCAGGCAACGAGCCCTGCAATCTGGAGGAGGAGAACATGAAGTTGAGAATAGCGTCCGCAGCGCTGATGGTTGCTGCGTTGTCCCTGCCGGCGTTCGCGGCCGACGAGTTTTACGTCGTCCAGGACGTCAAGACCAAGAAGTGCACCATCGTCGACAAGAAGCCGACGGACACGTCCATGACCGTCGTCAGTCCCTCGGGCACGATCTACAAGACGCGCACTGAGGCTGAGAGCGGCATGAAGACGGTCAAGGTCTGCACGTCCAACTAAGGAGGAGCGTGATGCCAGTGTTGATTCTGTGGGCCGTGCCGGCGATCATCGTGATCGGCGGCGGCATCTATCTGATCGGTCATTTGCATTAGGTGCATTAGGGCTTCGAGGAGCCGCGCGGTCCTCTTGCGTGCAGCGCACAGGTCCGCACGGCTGCCTCCTGAGCGCGCCGGCCGGAGCGCCCGTTGCAGTGCAGCAGGTCGTGCCGGAGCAGCGCCGCGACGATGAGGGCCGGCAACGCACGCGAAATCACTTCCGTCCCGTCGAGGTTTTTCATACGCTTGCCTCTCACAAGCCGCATAACGGCTGCGCTCACGGCCCGGCGACAGGGCTGGAGCATCAAAGGGAGGGGAGACGATGAAGCGAAGGTCATTTCTCGCTGGGATCGGCGCAACCACTGCGGCAGCTGCCATTGGCATGCCGTCGATCCTGAGGGCGCAAGCTCCGATCACGCTGAACGGTGCCGTGCAGTTCAATGACGATCATGCCTTCAACCGGGCCCTGCTGCGGTTCGAGGAGCTGGTGAAGAAATATTACGGCAAGCCCGTCAACTTCACCTTGCACAGGAACTCCTCGCTCGGCCTCGAGAAGCAGTATTTCGAATACATGTCGCAGGGCAAGGCGGTCGACTACGGCATCGTCTCGCCGGCCCACATGTCGACCTTCGCCAAGGCGGCCCCGTTCATCGATGCGCCCTTCGTGTTCAAGGGCATCGAGCACATGAACAAGGTGGTCGAAGCCAACATCCTGGCGCCGATCGCCGATGAGGTCGCGGCCAAGGCCGAAGTCGTTCTGATCGGCTATGCCGGCGGCGGCATCCGCAACATCTTCGCCAACAAGCCGCTCAAGAACCTCGCCGATCTCAAAGGCCTCAAGGTCCGCGTGCAGGGCGCGCCGATCTGGTCGAAGACCTTCGCGGCCGTCGGCATGAGCCCGACCGTGATCGCCTATAACGAAATCTACAACGCGATCCAGAACGGGGTCATTTCGGCCGGCGAGAACGAGGCGGCCGGCGTCGAGGCGATGAAGTTCTACGAAGTGGCCCCGCATCTCAACCTGACACAGCACGCCGTGTCGATCCGGCCGATCTGCTTCTCGGTGAAGACGCTGAAGACCCTGCCCAAGGATCTGCAGGACGCGATCATGAAGGCGGGCAAGGAGGCCGGCGATTACGGCCGCCAGCTCGAGTCCAGCGAAGAGGTCGTCAAGCTCGACACGCTGGAGAAGGCCGGCAAGCTCAAGCGCGTTCCGTTCGAGGAGCGCGATGCCATGAAGAAGCTCGCCGACCCCGTGATGGCCACCTACGCCAAGGAGATCGGCGCGGAAGGCATTTTCGAGAAGATCAACGTCGTCTGAGGCCGCCCCGTCCGCCGACAGCATTCCGGGCAGGCCCCGCTTCCTGCCCGGACGTGGCGGATGAGCGCCGTACGGAGCTCCAATGTCCGAAATGCACCTCCCGTCCACGCCGTCGCTGTGGCGTCGCGTCACCGCGGCCTATGCGAAATTGCTGGAATTCCTGCTCGCCGCCTGCGTCGGCATCCTGGTCATTCCGGTCACCTTGCAAATCGTCTCACGCTACACGCCGTTCATTCCCTCCTACATCTGGACGGAGGAGATGGCGCGCTTCCTGTTCGTCTGGACGATCATGATTGGCGCCATGGTGGGCATCCGCGAGGCGCAGCATTTCGAGGTCGACGTATGGCCCGATCTGTCGCGGCGCTCGGAGGCCGCGGTGCGGATCATCGCGCGGCTCGGCGTGCTGGCGCTGGCCCTCGTGTTCGTGTTGGCCGGAATCGAATTCACACGCTTCGCCTGGAACAGAACGTCGGAGCTGGCCGATTTGCCGCTCTGGCTGATCCACGTCGCCTGGCCGGTGGCCGGCGTGACGTGGATCGTGTTTGCGGGCGAACAGATCATTGATGAAATGCGCATTCTGGTCGGGGCACAGAAATGAGCGGCACTGTACTTTCTGCCGGACAGGCCGCGATGGTGCTGTTCGGGGTCTTCATCGGCCTGCTCATCGTGCGCGTGCCGGTCGCCTTCGCGCTCGGCTTGGCCTGCGTGCCGATCCTTCTGATCGAGCCGCGCCTGTCGCTGATGATGCTCGCGCAGGAAACCTTCAACGCCTACAATTCCTTCATCCTGCTCGCGGTGCCGTTCTTCCTCCTGACGGCGAACCTGATGAGCATCGGCGGCATCACCGACCGCCTGGTGGAGCTGTCGCGCTCGATGGTCGGGCATTGGCCGGGATCGCTGGCGCAGATCAACGTCGTGCTGTCGGTGTTCTTTGCGGGCATCTCGGGCTCGTCCACCGCGGATGCGGCGAGCCAGTCCAAGATCTTCATCGATGCGCAGAGCAAGGAGGGCTACGACCTTTCGTTCTCCATCGCCATCACGGCGGTGTCGGCGGTGCTTGCCGTCATCATCCCGCCGTCGATCCTGATGATCGTCTGGGGCGGGCTGATCTCGACCTCGATCGCGGCGATGTATCTGGCCGGCATCGTGCCGGGCCTTTTGATCGCGGGCGCGCAGATGGCGACGGTGCACGTCTATGCGGTGCGCCGCGGCTATCCGACATATCCGAAGTCGACCTGGGTCGAGATGCGATGCGCCATCTGGCGGTCGATACCGGCGCTGATGACGCCGTTCATCATCGTCGGCGGCATTCTGCTCGGCTGGTTCACCGCGACCGAGTCCGCCTGCGTCGCGGTGCTCTATTCCGTAGCGCTCTCCGCATTCTTCTATCGCGAGACAGGCTTGCGCGAATTGTACAAGGCCTTGCTCGACACCGGCCGCCTTGCCGGCGTGGCGCTGTTCTGCGTGGGCACGGCGAGCGCTTTCGGCTGGTTGCTGGCCTATTACAAGATCCCGCAGGAACTGTTGGCCAACGTCTCGACCTGGGGCATGGGCACGGTCACGGCGGGCTTCTTCATCGCCTTCTGCTTTCTGGTGGTGGGCTGCTTCCTCGACGCCATCCCGGCGATCATCATCGTCGGCACCGTGCTGGAGCCGCTCGCCAAGTCCGTCGATCTCCATCCGGTCCAGTTCGCGATCATCTCCATCGTGTCGCTGGCCTTCGGACTGGTGACGCCGCCCTATGGCCTCTGTCTGATGATCGCCTGCTCGATCGCCGGCGTGCGGCTGCGCTATGCCCTGAAGGACACGATGATCATGCTGATCCCGATGCTGCTCGTGCTGGCGGCGCTCATCGTCTGGCCCAGCGTGTCGCTGTTCCTGCCGCGCCTGATCGTGCCGGAGATGCTCAAATGAGCGCTTGATCATGCGATCCCGCGGCCGGCAGCCGCGGGATCGGCCGCGATTGGTTACAGGTTGCTCTCGGTGATTGCGGCGTAGACCATGCTGCGCAGCTCGCGGCGGAGCGGGTAAGCACTCGACGGCAGCACCTGGGTCATCAAGATCGTGATCAGCTCCTCGGCGGGATCGATCCAGAACGAGGTCGTGGCGGCGCCGCCCCAATTGTATTCGCCGGGGCTGCCGGCGATCAGCGTCTCGGCCGGGCGCATGGTGACGGCGAAGCCGAGACCGAAGCCGATGCCGTTATAGGTGGCTTCCGAGAACAGCGAGCGCGAGACCTCCGGCAGCGCACGCCCACCCGGAATGTGGTTGGTCGTCATCAGCGCCAGCGTCTTCGGCCCGATCAGCCTGACGCCGCCGAGCTCGCCGCCATTGAGCAGCGCGCGGCAGAAGGTGAGATAGTCGGCGACCGTCGAGCACAGGCCGCCGCCGCCGGAGATGAACGAGGGCGGCGACAGGAACGAGCTCGTTGTCGGATCGTCCTGAAGTGTCAGCCCCTCGCGGCGCTGGCCGGCATGGAAGGCCGTGCCGCCGCCCGGGTCCGCCGAATAGCAGGCCGCGAAGCGATGCGCCTTCGATGCCGGCACGTGGAAGTCGGTGTCGGTCATGCCGAGCGGATCGAGGATGCGCGATTTGAGGAACTGCTCGAACGGCATGCCCGAGATCTTGCCGATGAGATAGCCGATCACGTCGGTTGCGACGGAATAGTTCCAGGACTCGCCCGGCGAGAACTCCAGCGGGATCTTTGCCAGGCCCTCGATCATGCTCTGCAGCGTGCCTGATTTCTCGACCTCGCCGATCTTCTCGGTGCGATAGGCGGCATCGACGTTGGAGCGTTGCTGGAAGCCGTAGGTCAGTCCAGACGTATGGCGCAAGAGGTCGACGATCAGCATCGGCCGGGAGGGCGGCCGGGTCAGGAACGCCGGATAGGTGCCGGCGACGAACACGCCGAGATCCTTCCACTCCGGAATGTATTTGGCGACGGGCTCGTCGATCGCGACGAGCCCTTCCTCGACCAGCATCATGAAGGCGACGCTGGTGAGCGGCTTGGTCATGGAATAGATGCGGTAGATCGTATCGTCCTTCACCGCCACCTTGCGCTCGACGTCGGCAAAGCCCTGCACCGAGCTGTGCGCGACCTTGCCGCGGCGGTAGACCAGAAGATGCGTGCCCGGGAAGCGTCCGGCATCGATGTACCGGCGCTTGAGATGCGCATCGACGCGGTCGAGCGCAGCCTTGGACATGCCGACGGATTCGGGCGAGGCAGGGGTGGGGGCGAGCATCAGTTCCTCCGGGGCGTTTTGTCGGAAAGTTGATACCGAAATGGCGGCCGCATTCCAAGTCGGTTGCGCTTAACGAGGCCGGGCCGCGTGGTGTAGACTCGGCCTCGGAACGCAAGGAGCCCGCCCGGGCCAACGATAAAAACGCGAGGGCAAACGCACCATGACGCAATTCAATGAGACCGACCTCACCGAAGCCGTCGTCAAAAGCTTCGATCGGAAGCCCGATACGCGTGCGAAATTCCTGCTGCAGGAATTGGTGAAGTCGCTGCACGATTACGTGAGCAAGACCGGTCTCACCTTCGGGGAATGGGAATACGCCATCGATTTCCTGACCCGCACCGGGCAGAAATGCACCGACACCCGCCAGGAATTCATCCTCTTGTCCGACGTGCTCGGCGTCTCCATGTTGGTCGACGCCGTCAATCACAGGGATCGCGACGGTGCCACTCAGACTACGGTGCTTGGTCCGTTCTATGTCGGCGAGCACAAGGTGACTGCGCACGGCACCGACATCTCGCCGAACAATCAGACGGGCGAGCGGATGTTCGTGCAGAGCCGCGTCACGGATTTGCAGGGCAAGCCGCTTGCGAACGTTCCCGTCGACGTCTGGCACGCCGATGATGACGGCTTCTACGACTCCCAGAAGCCGAACTATGACGAGGTCGGCGCCTCGGCGCGGGCGCGTTTCATCACCGACAGCGACGGCCGCTTCTTCTTCCGCACCATCCTGCCGTGCAGCTATCCGATTCCGACCGATGGTCCCGTCGGCGAGATGATCGTGCAGACCGGCCGCCACCCGATGCGCCCGGCGCACGTGCACTTCCTGGTCAATGCCAAGGGCTATGAGCCGCTGATCACCCACGTCTTCATGGACGGCGACAAATATCTCGATTCCGACGTGGTGTTCGGGGTGAAGGACGATCTCGTCGCCAAGGTCGAGCCACGCAACGATCCCACAATGCCCGACGGCACCAAGGCGAACGGGCGGTGGCACCTGATGACTTACGAATTCCACCTCAAGCCCGGCGGCGGCGTGGCGCCGAAACCGCTGGGGGTGAAGACGGCGGAGCCGGCGTGAGGATCAGGAAATCGGCGCGCGCAGCGACTATCTTTCGAGATAGGCGGCAAGCTCCTCGGACGTGCCCTTCGGAAAGGCTTCCTTCAGGAAGTCGAGGAAGGCGGAAACACGTGCGCTCAGCAATCGCCGCGACGGGTAGAGCGCCCACAGCTGGATCTCGGGAGCGTCGATGTCACCCCAATGGCTCAACGTGCCAACGGATAGATCGGGACTGACGAGGGACAGGGGAAGGCATCCAGCACCGACGCCGGCTCTGACCGCGTCACGGACCATGATCAGGGATGCCAGGCTGAGCACTGGATCGACTGCAACACGCAATCGACCAGTCGGCCCCGTCACGTTCCAGGCGACACTCCGGTCACCCGTCCCGCGAACGACGGCGGGTACTGCGAGCTTGTCCTTTGGTCGTTTCAGGTGGGGGCTCGCCACGACCACCAGCCGGTCGCGCAGGAAGATGCGACCTACGAGGCTCTCATCCGGATCGGGACCGACTCGAATGACGAGGTCATAACCTTCCTCGACCATGTCGACGGCCCGGTCTTCCGTCGTTATTTCCAGGCGGACCTCCGGATATTTCAGGGCGAAGGCGGCGGCCAGCTTCCCCATGGCGATCTGAGAGAACAGCAAGGGTGCGCTGATGCGCAACTTGCCGCGCGGCCTGTCGCCTCCCGAAGCGATCGCTGCGGCGGTCTCGTCGAGCTCGGTCAGCAACGTCCCGGTCCGCTCGTAAAGCGCGCGTCCTTCCTGGGTGAGTTTCAAGGTGCGCGCGCCGCGTTCGAACAGGCGCAGGTTGAGCGCCGCCTCGAGCTCCGCGACCCGGCGGGACAAGGTAGCCTTCGGACGACCCGCAGCACGCGCGGCGCGTCCGAACCCGCCATGCCGGGCGACCAGATTGAAATCGGCGAGGGCTAGGAGATCCATGTGTTCCACCAGTGAGACGGTCTGTCCAAATATACCGTCTATCAGTCAGATTGTGGATCACTAGTTTCGGGGTGTCTTCAAACCCAACCCGGAGTGACCCCCATGACCATTCTCGTTACCGGCGCCACCGGCACCGTTGGCCGCCACGTCGTCGAACAACTCGTCAAGCGCGGCGCCGACCTGCGCGCGCTCGTCCGCGATCCTGCGAAGGCGAACCTGCCTGCAGAGGTCACCGTCGTGCAGGGTGACCTCCTCGACGTCGACGCGCTACGCGGCGCCTTCACGGGAGTCTCGACCCTGTTTCTGCTCAACGGAGTCGTCGCGGATGAATTCACCCAGGCGCTGGTCGCGCTCAACGTCGCGCGGGAGGCCGGCGTCGAGCGGGTCGTCTACCTGTCGGTGATCCACAGCGATCACTACGTCAACGTGCCGCACTTTGCCGGCAAGTTCGGTGTCGAGCGCATGATCGAGCAGATGGGCTTCGACGCCACCATCCTGCGCCCGGCCTACTTCATGAACAACGATCTCACGATCAAGGACGTCGTGCTCGGTTATGGCATCTATCCGATGCCCATCGGCAGCAAGGGCCTCGCGATGATCGACGCACGCGACATCGGCGAGATCGCCGCGATCGAGCTCGTTCGGCGCGAGCGGGCTGCAACGCCGCTTCCGCTCGCACGCTTCAATCTCGTCGGTCGCGATCAGCTGACCGGCGCGAAGGCCGCCGCCATCTGGTCCGAGGCGCTGGGCCGCACGATCGTCTACCCGGGCGACGACACTGCTGGCTTCGAAAAGAATCTGAGGCAGTTCATGCCGAGCTGGATGGCCTTCGACATGCGCCTGATGAGCGAGCGCTTTCTCACGGAGGGGATGATACCCGATGCCGGCGACGTCGAGCGTCTGACCGAGATGCTGGGTCGCCCACTGCGCTCCTACCGGGACTTTGTCTCCGAGATCACGGCCTCCGCCTGACGGCGGCGGCATTCCCCGATCACGTCAAGGAATTCCATCATGATCTATTCGATTACGACGCAGCTCGCACGTTCGCGGATCTCTCCACGCCTCAGCGCGCGTGCAGCAGCGCCAGCAGCACGACGACAGCGCAGGCGAGCGCGGCCGAGGTCAGCTTCCAGAACATCAGCGGATTGCGCTCGAGGAGGGGCGTGATGCGCGTGTTCAGATAGGCCGGATTGGGATTTCTGAGCTCGAAGACGAACTCGGACATGTCCTCGTGGCGCTTGTAGGGATCGGGATGCAGCGCTTTCCTGAGCGCGCCGTCGATCCAGCCCGGGATGCCGCGCTCGGCATCGATCGCGGGGCGATATCGCAATTTCCACGCGTCCGATCGTCCGCGGATTTTCGCAAGCTGGGCGCCGTAGGGCAGATGCCCAGTCAGCATCTGGTAGCAGATGGCGGCCAGCGAGAACATGTCGGAGCGGGGCGAGCCGCCTTCGCCGAGGAAATATTCCGGTGCCGTATATTGAACAGTGCCGAGAATTTCCGTGTCGGCCGCTCTCGGCGCGGCTTCGGCGACGCCCGCGACCCTCACTGATCCGAAGTCGATGATCTTGGCGGTACCGGTCTTGTCGATCAGGACGTTGTCGGGCCGGAGGTCCTGGTGCAGCATCTCCATGCGGTGGAAGGCGCGAAGCCCGGTGGCGATCTGCTCGATGATCCTGCGCACCGTCTCCAGATCGGGCCGCGGATTGTCGAGCATCCACTGCCGCAACGTCTGCCCCTCGACGAACTCGGTCGCGACGTAGAGATAATTGCGCCGCGTCGATCGCGATCGCGGCTTGAGCACGTACGGACTGTCGATCCGCCGCGCGATCCACTCTTCCATCAGGAAACGTTTCAGATAGGCCTGGTTGTCGCGCAGGTCGATCGACGGAATCTTGAGCGCGACCGTTTCCTCGGTTTCCGCATCGACGGCGAGATAGATGTGGCTGCGGCTGCTGCCATGGATCTCCCGGATGGTCCGGTAGCCGTCGAACATCGCGCGCGGCTCCAAAAGAGGCGGGAGTGGCAGCGTCGAGGTCCGATCGAAAACGCCGGTTTCCTCCGGCACCGCGTCGATCCGCAGAATCTGGACCGTGATGTTGTCGTCGCTGCCGCGCCGATAGGCTTCCTCCACGATCGCCTTCGCCGCGCCGTCGAGCTCGGCTGCGTGCTCGTTGATGGCACTCGTGACGAAACGCGCATCGACAAACTCATAGGCACCGTCCGTCGCCAGCAGGAAGGTGTCGCCGGCCTGGATCTCGACCGTCTGGTAGTCGATCTCGAGTTGCGGGTTGATACCGAGCGCGCGGCCGAGATAGGTCTGCTCCGACGACACGATGATGCGGTGATCGTCGGTCAGCTGCTCGAGCGCCTTGCCGGCGAGGCGGTAGATGCGGCAGTCGCCGACATGGAAGATGTGCGCGGTCGCCGCCTTGATGACCATGGCGCTGAGCGTGCAGACATAGCCCTTGTCGCGGTCATAGGCATATTGGCTCTTGCGCGTCTGCGCATGCAGCCAGGAATTGGTCGCCTCCAGCACGCGGCGGGCGGAGGTCTTCACCGTCCAGGATTCCGACGTGCAGTAATAGTCCATCAGGAAGCTCTTGACCGCCGACTCGCTGGCGATCTGGCTCACCGTGCTCGAGGAAATGCCGTCGGCGAGGACGGCCGCGATGCCCTTCAGGCTGAGCAGCGGCTCCTCGGGAATGAGGACGCCGTGGAAGTCCTGGTTGACGGGCTTGCGGCCCTTGTCGGAGTGCTGGCCGACCGAAATCAGGAGTCCGCGGGTCATCGTCGTCACCAAGGCAAAGAGAGCCTCACCCTATACGGGCGAGGCTCTCGTGTTGAGGTGCGTGTGATCAGGCCGCGACGCGGGGCTTTGCAGCCTTCTCCGCCTGGCGCTTCGGCAGGGTCATGACGTGGGTGGCATAGAGGGTCATGCCGGTGAAGGCGAGGCCGCCGACGAGGTTGCCGAGCACGGTCGGGATCTCGTTCCAGATCAGATAGTCCATGATCGAGAACTTCGCGCCGAGCAGCAGGCCCGACGGGAACAGGAACATGTTCACGACGGAATGCTCGAACACCATGTAGAAGAACACCAGGATCGGCATCCACATCGCGATGACCTTGCCGGGGACAGAGGTCGAGATCATGGCGCCGACGACGCCGGTCGAGACCATCCAGTTGCAGAGCATGCCGCGCAGGAACAGCGTCGCCATGCCGGCCGCGCCGTGCGCGGCATAACCCAGCGTTCGGCCTTCGCCGATATTGCCGATGGCCGCGCCGACCTTGTCGGGGGCTTGCGTGAAGCCGAACGTCGTTACGAAGGCCATCATGAAGGCCACGGTGAAGGCGCCGGCGAAATTGCCGACGAAGACGAGGCCCCAATTGCGTAGCACGCCACTGAGCGTGACGCCCGGGCGCTTGTCGATCAGCGCGAGCGGCGAGAGCACGAACACGCCCGTCAGCAGGTCGAAGCCGAGGAGATAGAGCATGACGAAGCCGACGGGGAACAACAGCGCGCCGACCAGCGGCTGGCCGGTGTTGACGTTGATCGTGACGGCGAACCAAGCCGCGAGGGCCAGGATGGCTCCGGCCATGTAGGCGCGGATGATGGTATCCCGGGTGGACATGAAGATCTTGGACTCGCCCGCATCCACCATCTTGGTGACGAATTCCGAAGGCGCGAGATACGACATCAATGGTTCCTTTTGCTTCGTAAGTGAGATCGACACGCCCCCAGGCGAGAGCGCGGCTGAACATCATCGGTCGTGCGGGCTGCCTGCCGCGCACGAGGGGCTATGGAAAGTCTGGAAGCCTTGGGAATCGCGTCACGAGGACTCTGAAGCCGGGAGACCGCGAAGCAGGTGAGCTTCCGGGACGCAGCCGCCAGAGGCTGCATCAATGCGGCCAAGCCGCAGTCGTCGTTGACGGCAATTGCGAAGCAAGTTGCGTGCCGCTACAGCGCGCCAGAAATAGAGAGCAATTTCAATGCAATCCCGCTCGGGCTGATCTCGTTCTGCCGCCCTCGCGGCCTCTTGATTGAGCTGATGCACAAGCTTTGTGCGTCGCACAAGGAATGTGCAAATCGCAAATTTCGCATGCGGAACCGGCCTGCGACAGTTTGGCGCGATCGTTGTAATGCTTTGAATAATCGTCACTTTTTGCGGCGGCAAGCTTGGCATGAAGCTTGAATACGACCAGCCCGACGCCATTGAAGCCGTCCCGCGAGACATCTCATCCGATTTTGCTGACGCCACCAGACGGGGGTCCCCCCGTCGTGCGTTCGCACGCGCCAAGGACGGCGCAACCGGACGGACGGGCAGCTCGCGCGCACAGCCGCAAATCATTCCGCAACGACGCCAAAGGACGACACTGCCTATGACCAAGCGCATCCGCCGGCCCTCGGAAACCGACCGGCCTCAGCCGCCGGCAATTGTTGAAGGCCACCGGCTCGACCGCCGCTCTTCTTGCCGCCGCCAAACTGAATTTTCCCGCCGGCGCCTTCGCGCAGGACGCAGGCCCCGAGGTCAAGGGCGCCAAGCTCGGCTTCATCGCGCTCTCCGATGCCGGCCCGCTGTTCGTCGCCAAGGACAAGGGCCTATTCGCCAAGCACGGCGTGCCCGACACCGACGTGCAGAAGCAGGCGTCCTGGGGCACCACGCGCGACAACCTCGTGCTCGGCTCCGAAGGCAACGGCATCGACGGGGCGCATATCCTCACCCCGATGCCGTATCTGATCTCGGCCGGCAAGGTGACGCAGAACAACCAGCCGACGCCGATGTACATCCTGGCGCGGCTCAATCTCGATGCCCAGTGCATCTCGGTCGCCAAGGAATATGCCGGCCTCAAGGTCGGCGCGGATGCCTCGGTGCTCAAGGCCGCCTTCGAGAAGAAGAAGGCCGAAGGCAAGTCGGCCAAGGTCGCGATGACCTTCCCGGGCGGCACGCATGACCTCTGGATCCGCTACTGGCTTGCAGCCGGCGGCATCGACCCCGACAAGGACGTCGAGACCATCACCGTGCCGCCGCCCCAGATGGTGGCGAACATGAAGGTCGGCACCATGGACGCCTTCTGCGTCGGCGAGCCCTGGCCCGGGCAGCTGGTCCACCAGGGCATCGGCTATACCGCCGTCAACACCGGCGAGATCTGGAGCAAGCATCCCGAAAAGTCGTTCGGCATGCGCGCGGCCTGGGTCGACAAGAACCCGAAGGCCGCAAAGGCGATCCTGATGGCCGTCATGGAGGCCCAGCAATGGGCCGACAAGATGGAGAACAAGGAAGAGCTCGCCACCATCATGGCGAAGCGCCAGTGGATCAACTGCCCGGTCGAGGACATCGCCGACCGCGCCAAGGGCAAGTTCGACTACGGCATCCCCGGCAAGGTGGTCGAGAACTCGCCGCACATCATGAAGTACTGGCGCGACCATGCCTCCTATCCGTTCCAGAGCCACGATCTCTGGTTCATGACCGAGGACATCCGCTGGGGCAAATACGAGGCTGGTTTCGACAGCAAGGCGCTGATCGCCAAGGTCAACCGCGAGGACCTCTGGAAGGACGCGGCCAAGACCCTTGGGGTCGTCGCCGCCGACATTCCGGCCTCCACCTCGCGCGGCAAGGAGACCTTCTTCGACGGCAAGGTGTTCGATCCGGAAAATCCGGCCGCCTATCTGAAGTCGCTCGCGATCAAGCGCGTCGAAGTCTGATGGAGCCCTGCGGCCGCCTTTAGGGGCGGCCGCATCGTCCTTGCCACGCCGGAGAGAGATAGCGATGAACATGACTGCCACGAAGATCGAGGTTGAGACCGCGACGCCTGCCGCAACGATTGCGCCCGTCGTCGCGCTGACGCCGAAGCGTCCCCCGCGCGCCGAAGTTTACGCTCGCATCGCACGTGAGACGGCCGTGCGCGTGATCCCGCCGCTGGTCGTGATCGCGCTGCTGACGCTGGTGTGGGAGCTGGTCTGCCGGAGGGCCGGTTCGGCATTGCCGCCGCCGTCGAGAGTCTTCAAGGACACCAAGGAGCTGATCTTCGATCCGTTCTTCGACCATGGCGGCATCGACAAGGGGCTGTTCTGGCATCTCTCCGCCAGCCTCCAGCGCGTCGCCTTCGGCTACTCGCTCTCGGCGATCGCCGGCATCGGGCTCGGCGTGCTGGTCGGGCAGTCGGTCTGGGCCATGCGCGGGCTCGATCCGCTGTTCCAGGTGCTGCGCACCATTCCGCCGCTGGCCTGGCTGCCGCTCTCGCTCGCGGCCTTCCGCGACGGCCAGCCTAGCGCGATCTTCGTCATCTTCATCACCTCGATCTGGCCGATCATCATCAACACCGCGGTTGGCATCCGCAACATCCCGCAGGACTATCGTAACGTCGCCGCGGTGGTGCAGCTCAATCCGCTCGAGTTCTTCTCCAAGATCATGATCCCGGCGGCGGCGCCCTACATCTTCACGGGCCTGCGCATCGGCATCGGCCTGTCCTGGCTGGCGATCGTCGCCGCCGAAATGCTGATCGGCGGCGTCGGCATCGGCTTCTTCATCTGGGACGCCTGGAACTCCTCGCATATCAGCGAGATCGTCCTGGCGCTGTTCTATGTCGGCATCGTCGGCTTCGTGCTGGACCGCCTGATCGCGGGCCTCGGCAAGGTCGTCACCCGCGGCACTGCGCAGAACTGAGGAGAGGGGACATGACCGCCTATCTGAAGCTCGACCACATCGACAAGGTCTTCACCCGCGGCGCCGCCACCACGGAGGTGCTGAAGGACATCAACCTGACGATCGAGAAGGGAGAATACGTCTCGATCATCGGCCATTCCGGCTGCGGCAAGTCGACCCTGCTCAACATCATCGCGGGGCTGACCGGCGCCACCACGGGCGGCGTGCTGCTGGAGAACCGCGAGGTGAACTCGCCGGGGCCCGATCGCGCCGTGGTGTTCCAGAACCACAGCCTGCTGCCGTGGCTGACCGTTTACGAGAACGTCAGGCTCGGCGTCGATAAGGTCTTCGCCAAGACCAAGTCCCGTGCCGAGCGCGACGCCTGGGTGATGCACAATCTCAACCTCGTGCAGATGGCCCATGCCAGGGACAAGCGTCCTTCGGAAATCTCCGGCGGCATGAAGCAGCGCGTCGGCATCGCGCGGGCGCTGGCCATGGAGCCGAAGGTGCTGCTGCTGGACGAGCCGTTCGGCGCGCTCGACGCGCTGACCCGCGCCCACCTGCAGGACTCGGTGATGGCGCTGCATCAGAAGCTCGGCAACACCATCCTGATGATCACCCACGACGTCGACGAAGCCGTGCTCCTGTCCGACCGCATCGTGATGATGACCAACGGACCGAGCGCGCGCATCGGCGAGGTGCTGGAGGTGCCGCTGGCGCGGCCGCGCAAGCGGCTCGACCTCGCGACCAACGCCACCTATCTGAAGTGCCGCCAGCGCGTGCTCGAATTCCTCTACGAGCGTCATCGCTTCGTCGAGGCCGCGTAATCACGGGTTCACGCGAGATATGCCCGCGCCCAATTAATCGACATCAAGCTCAATCCCTGTGCGTCGCACAGGGATTGAGCGAATCGCAAATTTAGCGTGCGAAAACGCCCTGCAAACAATTCGGGCAATGCGAATAACTTCCTGAAATCCCTGTGTTTCCTGCGTGCGCGCAACTGGCACGGAAATTGAAGCGTCTTTGCGCGACGCCAACGACGACGTCCCTCAACATCATCAATCAGCATCGTGAACTCGCCACCGGGGGTGAAGCCTCGGAGCGCGCCTCCGTGACCGGAGGCAGAGCCTGCAACGACGCAGCGGTGAGCCTGGAAGGGATAATCAATGACGAAGAATCCGACCCTGAACTCCAGCTGGATTTCAGATTGGCGCCCCGAGGACGAGGCGTTCTGGAACGCGACCGGCAAGTCGATCGCGCGGCGCAACCTGATCTGGTCCATCGTGGCCGAACATATCGGCTTCTCGGTCTGGCTGATCTGGAGCATCGTCACCACCAAGCTGCCGCAGGCCGGCTTCCACTACACCACCGACCAGCTGTTCCAGCTCGTCGCCGTGCCGGGCCTGATCGGCGCCTTCATGCGCTTTCCCTACACTTTCGCGGTGACGACGTTCGGCGGCCGCAACTGGACCATCTTCAGCGCGGCGATTCTGTTCATCCCGACCTTGTCGCTTGCCTACTTCGTCAGCCAGCCCGATACGCCGTTCTGGCTCATGCTGCTGGTCGCATCGACCGCGGGTCTCGGCGGCGGCAATTTCGCCTCCAGCATGACCAACATCTCCTTCTTCTTTCCTGACCGGATGAAGGGATGGGCGCTCGGCCTCAACGCGGCCGGCGGCAACATCGGCGTCTCCAGCGTGCAACTCCTGACCCCGATCCTGATGACGCTCGCCGTCTTCAACCTGTTCCAGGCAACGCCCGTCGACGGCATCTTCCTGCAGAATGCCGGCCTGATGTGGGTGGTGCCGATCGGCATCGCGGTGTTCGGCGCAGTGTTCTTCATGAACAACCTCGCCACGGCGAAATCATCGGTGAAGAACCAGCTCGCGATCGTCAAGCGCAAGCACACCTGGATCATGGCGTATCTCTATATCGGCACGTTCGGGTCCTTCATCGGCTATTCGGCGGCGTTTCCGCTGCTGCTCAAGACGCAATTCCCCACCGTGACGATCTCTATCGCCTTCCTCGGCCCGCTGGTCGGCTCGCTGTCGCGTCCGCTCGGCGGCTGGCTCGCGGACCGGGTCGGCGGCTCCATCATCACGTTCTGGAATTTCATCCTGATGGCGGGCGCCACGGTCGGCGCGCTCTACTTCGTCGGGCACAAGGACTTCGCCGGCTTCCTGTCGATGTTCCTGATCCTGTTCGTGACGACGGGCATCGGCAACGGCTCGACCTACCGCATGATCCCCTCGATCTTCCGCGAGGAGAACCTGTTCAAGGTGCGCGGCAAGGGCGGTGCGGCACGCAGCGCTGCCCTGAAGACCGCGAGCATCGAGAGCGGCGCGGCCGTCGGCTTCATCGGTGCGGTCGGCGCCGTCGGCGGCTATCTGATCCCGAGCGGCTTCGGCAAGTCGATCGCCATGACCGGCGGGCCGCAGCTCGCGCTCGCGATCTATCTCGGCTTCTACGGCTCCTGCCTCGCTCTGACCTGGTGGTTCTACCTGCGTCGCAGCCCGCAGGGTGAAGGCGCCCCAAGCCTCGCCGAGGCGCGTGTGTGAGCACGACAAACTGGCACGAATGTCGCTTCTCCCCGTACGCGGGGAGAAGTCTCTCTGATGACGTTTGATCCATGAACTTTTTCCGCAATGGCGCGGACGAAGGCAGACCGAAACAGACAGGAGAACATTATGACGCCCGAGCAGATTACCCTCATTCAGCAGAGCTTCGCCAAGGTCGCCCCGATTTCGGAAGCCGCCGCGGTGCTGTTCTACGACCGCCTGTTCGAGGTGGCGCCGTCCGTGCGCGCGATGTTTCCCGAGGACATGACCGAGCAGCGCAAGAAGCTGATGGGCATGCTCGCCGCCGTGGTCGGCGGCCTGTCGAACCTGGAGTCGATTCTTCCCGCGGCTTCCGCGCTCGCCAAGCGTCACGTCGATTATGGCGCCAAGGCCGAGCACTACCCCGTGGTCGGCGCGACCTTGCTGTGGACCCTCGAGAAGGGCCTTGGCGAGGCCTGGACGCCCGAGCTCGCCGCAGCCTGGACCGACGCCTACGGCGTGCTGTCCGGCTACATGATTTCCGAGGCCTACGGCGCGCAGGCGCAGGCCGCCGAATAGGAGATGCGTTGTGAGTGAACCGCTGGTCATCGTCGGTAACGGTATGGCGGCCGCGCGTCTGGTCGACGAGCTCGCCAAGACCGCGCTCGGCCGCTATGCGGTCGCCGTGATCGGCGAAGAGCCGCGGCTCGCTTACAATCGGGTGCTGCTGTCCTCCGTGCTGGCCGGCGAGACCGGCTCGCACGAGATCGAGCTGCGGCCGGCCGATTGGTGGCGAAACCGCGGCGTCACGGTGCGCTACGGCTATCGCGTCACCGAGATCGATGTCGGCCGCCGCGAGCTCAAGATCGCGGGCGAAGAGAGCATGGAATATTCCAAGCTCGTGCTCGCCACGGGATCGACGCCGCTGCGGCTCAATGTGCCGGGCGCCGATCTTGCCGGCGTGCACACGTTTCGCGACACCCGCGACGTCGACCTGCTGCTGACGCTGGCCGCGGCGAAGAAGCGCGTCGTCGTTGTCGGCGGCGGCTTGCTCGGGCTCGAAGCGGCGTACGGTCTTGCCAAGGCCGGCGCGCCCGTGACGCTGCTGCACCTGATGGACCGGCTGATGGAGCGTCAGCTCGACGGGCCCGCGGCCGACCTGCTCAAGACGCTGGTCGAGCGCAAGGGCATCCGCGTCATGCTCAATGCCGCGACGACCTGCATCCACGGCGACGGTCAGGTCGAGGCCGTCGAGCTCGCCGACGGCAGCCGCATCGAGGCCGATGCGGTGATCTTCGCCGCCGGCATCAAGCCGAACGTCTCGCTGGCGAAAGAGGCGGGGATTGCGGTCAACCGCGGCGTGGCCGTCAACGACGTGATGCAGACCTCCTCGTCCGACATCTTTGCGCTCGGCGAATGCGCCGAGCATCGCGGCATCTGCTATGGTCTGGTCGAGCCGGCCTATGAGCAGGCGCGCGTGCTGGCGCGGCACCTGGCCGGCCGGCCCGCCGCCTATCAGGGCAGCGTGGTCTCGACCAATCTGAAGGTCTCCGGCGTCAGCGTGTTCTCCGCCGGCGACTTCATGGGCGGGGAGGGCAGCGAGAGCCTCGTTCTGTCGGACCGCAGGCGCGGCACCTACAAGAAGCTCGTGATCGCCGACGGCCGGCTGACCGGGGCGGTGCTGATCGGCGATACCGTCGATGCGCTGTGGTACCTCGAGCTGATCCGCAACCGCGACAAGGTCGCGGCGATCCGCACCGACATGATGTTCGGCCGCGCACTGGCGCAGCCTTCGAAAGCGGCGTGACATGACGGCGATCGATCCGAACCTCCGCACCACCAAGACCACCTGTCCCTATTGCGGCGTCGGTTGCGGCGTGCTGGCAACGCCCGACGGCAGGGGTGGCGCGGCGATCGCGGGCGACCCCGATCATCCCGCCAATTTCGGCCGGCTGTGCTCGAAGGGCTCCGCGCTCGGCGAGACCGTCGGGCTGGAAGGGCGGCTGCTCTATCCCATGATCCGCTGCAAGGGCGTGCTGGAGCGCGTCGCCTGGAGCGATGCGCTCGATCATGTCGCCCATCGCATGCAGCATATCGTGGCGCGCGACGGCGCGGACGCGGTCGCATTCTATCTCTCCGGCCAGCTGCTGACCGAGGACTATTACGTCGCCAACAAGCTGATGAAGGGGTTTGTCGGCACCGCCAACGTCGACACCAATTCGCGGCTCTGCATGTCCTCCTCGGTCGCGGGCCATCGCCGCGCCTTCGGCGCCGACACCGTGCCCGGCTGCTACGAGGATCTCGACCAGGCCGATCTGCTCGTCTTCGTCGGCTCGAACGCGGCCTGGTGCCACCCGGTGCTGTTCCAGCGCATGCTGAAGAACAGGCAGGAGCGCGGCGCCCGCATGATCGTGATCGATCCGCGCCGCACCGACACCGCCAGTGACGTCGATCTGTTCCTCGGCCTCAGGCCCGGCACCGACACCGCGCTGTTCTCCGGCCTGTTCGTGCATCTCGCCGACAATGGCGTGCTGGACCAGGATTATATCGCGCAGAACACGTCTGGCTTCGACGATGCGCTGTCGCGCGCGCGCAACATCGCTGGCAGCGTCACCGCGACCGCGCTCGCCACGGGGCTCTCCGAGCCGGACGTCGCCGCCTTCTTCAAGATGTTCCGCGACACCGAGAAGGCCGTCACGCTCTATTCGCAAGGCGTCAACCAGTCGGCGCAGGGCACCGACAAGGTCAACGCCATCCTGAACTGCCATCTCGCCACTGGCCGCATCGGCAAGCCGGGCGCCTCGCCGTTCTCGCTGACCGGCCAGCCCAACGCGATGGGCGGCCGCGAGGTCGGCGGCCTCGCCAACATGCTCGCCGCCCATATGGGCTTCACGCCGCCCGACATCGACCGCGTCAGGCGGTTCTGGAAGGCGCCGCGCATCGCGACCCATGAAGGCCTGAAGGCGGTGCAGCTGTTCGAGGCCATCAACCGCGGCGAGGTCAAGGCGCTCTGGGTGATGGGCACCAACCCCGCGGTATCGTTGCCCGATGCCGACATGGTGCGCGATGCCTTGAAGAAGCTCGAGCTGTTCGTGGTCTCCGAGAACGTGCTCTCCAACGACACGGTCGAGGCCGGCCCGCACGTGCTGCTGCCGGCGCTGGCCTGGGGCGAGAAGTCGGGCACGGTGACCAATTCCGAGCGGCGCATCTCGCGCCAGCGCGCGTTCCTGCCGGCGCCGGGCGAGGCGCGCCCCGATTGGTGGATCCTGAGCGAGACCGCAAAGCGCCTCGGCTTCGGCGACAGCTTCAATTACAAATCCGCCGCCGACATCTTCCGCGAGCACGCCGCGCTCTCGGCCTTCGAGAACAATGGCAGCCGCGATTTCGACATCGGCGCGCTGACCTCGTTGTCGGACGAAGCCTTCGATGGTTTGAAGCCGGTGCAGTGGCCGGTGCGCGAAGGCGGGATGCCCGGCGAGCGCTTCTTTGCGCAAGGCGGCTTCTTCACCAATGACGGCAAGGGCCGCTTCATTGCGCCGGAGGTGCCGGTGCTGCGCGGCGAGACCGGCCCGTCGCGTCCCTTAAGGCTCAACACCGGGCGCATCCGCGACCAGTGGCACACCATGACGCGCACCGGCCTGAGCCAGCGGCTGGGCGCGCATCTGCCCGAGCCGTTCGTCGAGATCCATCCCGACGACGCCGGCAAATATGGCCTCGCCCATGACGGCTATGCCCGCATCACCACCGATTACGGCCAGTGCATCCTGAAGGTCGTCGTCAGTGAGCGGCAGCAGCGCGGCACCCTGTTCGTGCCGATCCACTGGAGCGCGATGAACGCCTCGCACGGCCGCGTCGGGGCGATGGTAGCACCGTTCACCGATCCGTTCTCGGGACAGCCGGAAGCCAAGGCGACGCCGGCCGCGATCGCGCCTTACGAATTCGTCTTCCGCGGTTTTGCATTGTCGCGCAAGCCGCTCGATCTGCCGCAAAACCTGTTGTGGACGCGCGTGACCGTCAGCGGCGGCTTCGGCTATCTTTTCGCCGACAATGCGGATCTTGCCCGCTGGCCGGCCTGGCTCGAGAGCGTCGCCGGTGAGGACGTTGCCGAATATCGCGATTTCGGCGGCGGGGTTTTTCGCGCGGCTTCGTTCGCAGGCGATCGCATCGAGACCTGCCTGTTCGTCGGCCCGGCGCACGATGCCGGCGACTGGGAGGTGGTGAAGAGCCTGTTCGTGGCCGATCAGGTCACTGACGAGCAGCGCCGCATGCTGCTGTCGGGCAAGTCCGGCGAAGGCGCGGCCTCGACCGGTCCCATCGTCTGCGCCTGCTTCGGCGTCGGCCGCGGCACCATCTGCGACAGCATCGCGAGCGGCGCGCGCACCGCCGCCGAAATCGGTGCCAAGCTCAGGGCCGGCACCAATTGCGGCTCCTGCATCCCCGAGCTGAAACGATTGATCGCGACGACGGAGGTGCCTGCACAGCAGGCGAAGGTCGCAAGCGCGGCGGGATAGGGCTGGCTCTCTCCGTCGTCATTGCGAGCGTAGCGAAGCAATCCAGAGTCTTGCCGCGAAGATAGTCCGGATTGCTTCGCTGCGCTCGCAATGACGGCTTGGACACAGGTGTGTGCTAACGCTGCGATCTCGTGCCCCGGACGCAGCGCAGCGTCTCCCCGGCGATGCGAAGCATCGTCCGGTGCGACGGTGCGTTGCAGAGCCGGGGTCCATCCAACAGCGGAGTGTTTGGCTTTCTGGGTCCCGGCTCTGCGCAGCAGCGTTTCACGCTGCAGCGCGTCCGGGACACGAGAGCGACGTGGACGCAGCCATGCCGCCCGCGCCAATCGACGCGCCCTCGATTGTGCCCTATGCTGCCGCGGCTTCTTCCCCAGCACCCATAACAACAATGATGTACTTGGAAACGCCGCCGCGCCTGATCGAGACCAGGCTGTTCTCGGCAATGCCCGACAAGTTCCGCCGCAAGGGCGTGCGAACCGATTGGGCCGATGCCAACCGGCCGAACATCCCGACCGACAGTTTCATCGAGGGGCCATCCTTCGACAAGGACGGCCATCTCTACATCGTCGACATTCCGTTCGGCCGCATCTTTCGCATCGCGCCCGACGGTGACTGGTCGCTCGTGATCGAATATGAGGGCTGGCCGAACGGGCTGAAGATTGCATCCGACGGACGCATCCTGATCGCCGACTATAGGCACGGCATCATGGAGCTCGATGCAACGGCCGGGCGCATCAAGCCCATCCTGACCGGGCGCAATTCGGAATCGTTTCGCGGCTGCAACGATCTGCATCTCGCCGCCAACGGCGACATCTATTTCACCGATCAGGGCCAGACCGGCCTGCATGACCCGAGTGGCCGGGTGTATCGGCTGGCATCGAACGGCCGCCTGGATTGCCTGCTCGACACCGGCATCAGTCCGAACGGGCTGGTGCTCGACCCGACCGAAACCGTGCTGTTCGTCGCGATGACGCGGGACAACGCGGTGTGGCGGCTGCCGTTCATGAAGAACGGCAGCGTGTCCAAGGTCGGGCGCTTCTGCTCGCTGTTCGGCACCAGCGGCCCTGATGGGATGACCATGGATGCGAAGGGCCGCCTGTTCGTCGGCCATGCCTCGCTCGGGCACGTGTTCGTGTTCGCGCCGAACGGCGAGTTGATCGCGCGGATCAAGTCGTGTGCGGGACCGAACTGTACCAATGTCGCGATTGGTGGCGAAAACAAAGATCGGCTCTATATCACGGAGTCCTCGACCGGCAGCGTGCTGGTGGCCGATATCGGCGGGCTCGAAAGCATCTGAAGGAATAGACATGAACACGAAGCCCTTCGGCAAGACCGGCGCCAACGTCTCCGTGATCGGACAGGGCACCTGGTATCTGGACCACGGCGACCGCAAGCGCGCGATCGCGGCGCTTCAGCGCGGGCTCGATCTCGGCATGACCCACATCGACACCGCCGAGATGTATGGCGATGCCGAGCTCGTCATTGCGGATGCGATCGCAGGCCGGCGCGATGAGGTGTTCCTCGTCTCGAAAGTGCTGCCGAGCAATGCCTCGCGCCGCGGCACCATCACCGCCTGCGAGCGCTCGCTGAAGCGGCTGAAGACCGATCGGCTCGACTGTTATCTCTTGCACTGGCGCGGCTCCTATCCCCTGGAGGACACCGTCGCTGCGTTCGAAGAGCTGGTGCAATCAGGCAAGATCAAATCCTGGGGCGTCTCCAATTTCGATGCCGACGATCTCGACGAGATTCTCGACGTCTCCGGCGAGGGCCGGATCGCCTGTAACCAGGTGCTCTATCATCTGAAAGAACGTGCGATCGAGCATGCGGTGATCCCGTGGTGCGAACGGCACAATGTCGCCGTCGTCGCCTACTCGCCGTTCGGCCACGACGATTTCCCGTTGAGCAGCAGCAAGGGCGGCGCCGTGCTGGCGCGCATCGCGGAGGCGCATCGTGCGACGCCGCGTCAGGTCGCGCTGAGCTTCCTGACCCGTGCGACTACGGTGTTCGCGATTCCGAAGGCCTCGTCCGCGGAACATGCCGGCGAAAATGCGGCGGCAGGCGATCTCGTGCTGACGAAAGACGAGGTTGCCGCGCTCGATGCAGCGTTTCCGCGCGGACCGAAGCCGCGCGGCTTGCCCATGCTGTAGTGCACAACGGGCAATATTAACGGAGCATTGACGCGCGCGGCGGCCTGCGCATATCGGCATCCTGTTTTCGGAAGTTGTGAACGCGGGGCATTTGTCGTTTTTTACGGCTGTTCTCGATTCGCATTTTGCCCGGGTTCCAGCCGTGACACCGCCGCCCGCCGCAGCCGCAAGGCTCGACGTTATTCCCATGCCTGTGCCGGAGAAGAAGCAGCAGGCTCGCCGCGCGCCTGCGCGCGTCGATCATCCCTTCAAGGGCATCGCGCTGATCCTGCTCTCGACGGTGTTTCTCGGCTGCTCCGACGTCACTGCGAAATATCTCTCGACCAGCCTGCCCTCGATCGAGATCACCTGGATCCGGTTCCTCACCTTCACGCTGCTGTTCACGCCGGTGATGCTGCCCGCCTCGCCGTACTATGCGATGCGCACCAAGCGTCCCGGCCTGCACGTGATGCGGGGGGCGGCACTGCTCGGCTCCTCGCTGTTCTTCATCACGGGCCTCGGCTTCCTGCCGATCGCGGAGGCCTCCGCCACCGGCTTCGTCGCGCCGCTGTTCGTCACGGCGCTCTCGATCGTGTTCCTCGGCGAGAAGGTCGGCATGCGCCGCTGGCTCGCCACCGCGCTCGGCCTCATCGGCGTGCTGATCATCCTGCGCCCGGGCACCAGCGCGTTTCACCCCGCCGCAGTCTTTCCGTTGGTCTCGGCGGCGTGCTGGGCCGGCACGCTGATCCTGACGCGCATGATGAGCGGACGGGAAGCCGTCGTCACCACCATGGCCTATTCCTCGCTCACCGGCCTTGCCATCCTCACCGCAATCGTGCCGTTCGTCTGGGTGACGCCGTCCTGGACCGCGATCGCGCTCGGCATCTTCATCGGCGTCGCTTCGACCGCGGGCCAGTGGATCGTCGTGCTGGCCTATCGCTATGGCGACGCCTCGGTGCTGGCGCCGTTCTCCTACTCGCAATTGCTGTGGGTCAGCATTCTCGGCTTCTTCATCTTTGGCGAGGTCCCGAGCATCTGGACCATCGTCGGTGCGGCCTTCATCGTCGCCAGCGGCCTCTACATCGCCCATCGCGAGCGCGTCCGCCGCGCTCAGCTCTTGGTGCTGGAAGAGCGCTCTCCGAACGCCTGACGCAAGTTCGCGGGTTCCGCGTCGTGCTATCAATGGCTCCAACGATCAGGGAGGAGCCGGATGCGCGCCGCGATTTTCAGGAACGGTGAGATTGTCGTTGGCCGGATGGCCGAGCCGACGCCGGGCCCCGGCCAGGTTCTGGTCAAGACGCTCGCCTGCGGCATTTGCGGCTCCGACCTGCATGCACGCCAGCACGCCCATCGCATGGTGGAGATGGCGCGGAAGACCGGGCGAAAGCCCATGGACCTCGGCCGCGACGTCGTGTTCGGCCACGAGTTCTGCTGCGAGATCGTCGATTACGGCCCGGGCACATCGCGCAAGCTGAAGCCGGGCACGCACGTTTGTTCGCTGCCCGCGCTGGTGACGCCGCAGGGCATCGAAGGCATCGGCTATTCCAACGACAATGTCGGCGGCTATGCCGAGGCGATGCTGCTGAGCGAAGCGCTGCTGCTCGAAGTCCCCAATGGTCTCGCGCCGGAGCATGCCGCGCTCACCGAGCCGCTGGCGGTCGGCGTTCATGCCGTCGCCAAAGCCAATATCCGTGGCGGCGAGGTGCCGCTGGTGATCGGCTGCGGTCCGGTCGGGCTCGCGGTGATCGCCGCGCTGAAGCTCAAGCGGCTGCATCCGATTGTCGCGGCCGACTATTCGCCGGCGCGGCGCGCGCTCGCCGCCAAGCTCGGTGCCGACATCGTCGTCGACCCCCGGGTGTCGCAGCCTTACGCGACCTGGGCCGAGCACGCGCAGATGTCGGAGGCCGAGAAGGCGGCGCGGCCGCCGTTCCAGGCCATGCTGCCGGCGTTGAAGCCCGCGGTCATCTTCGAATGCGTCGGCGTGCCCGGCCTGTTGCAGCAGGTGTTCGAGGGTGCTCCGCGCGATGCGCGCATCGTCGTGGTCGGTGTCTGCATGGAGAGCGACAAAAGCGAGCCCATGCTCGGCATCATGAAGGAGCTCAACGTCCAATATGTGCTCGGCTACACGCCGGAGGAGTTCGCAAGCTCGCTGCGCCTGATCGCGGAAGGGCAGGTGGATGCGGCTGCGATGGTCACCGCCGAAGTCGGCCTCGACGGCGTCGCAAAGGCCTTCGCCGATCTCGCCAATCCCGAAGCCCACACCAAGATCATCGTGCAGCCGTGGCGGTGACGCTTTTGTAGGGTGGGCAAAGGCGCGAAGCGCCGTGCCCACCATGCATCCGCGTGCGTGGTGATGGTGGGCACGCTACGCTTTTGCCCACCCTACCAGGCCGGAGCTTGCGGCTACACCGGCAGCGCGATCGAGTACTTCACCTGGCTGAGCGCGAAGCTCGACTCGATCGAGGCGATGCCGTCGAGGCGGGTCAGCTTGGTCTTCAGGAACGTCTCGTAGGAGGCGAGGTCGGCGGCGACGACGCGGAGCAGATAATCGCGGTTGCCGGTCATCAGATAGCATTCCAGCACCTCGTCCCATTTCGAGATCGCGCGCGCGAAGCGGTTGAGGTCCTCCTCCTTCTGCCGCGCCAGCTTGATCGAGATGAACACGCTGACATGCAGCCCCAGCGCCTTCTGGTCGACGGTTGCGACATAGCGCGAGATGACGCCGCGCTCCTCCAGGAGCTTGACCCGGCGGTGGCAGGGCGACACCGAGAGTCCGACCTTGTCGGCGAGCTCCTGCATGGTCAGGCGGCTGTCGTTCTGAAGGTGGCTGAGGATCTTGCGGTCGATGGCGTCGAGCTCGGGCATTGGGATGGAACCTGCTTCTGGTCGGCTATGTTGGTAAAATATCCCAATATCGGCGGGTATGGCGCGAAAAATTGAGAAGTTTGACGCGGCCCGCAGGCGTATGATCGGTGCATATTTCCCGGAGCATCGCCATGCCCGTTGACCCCGCCCGTCTCGACACCCTGACCGCTCTCAGCCGCAAGGCGCTGTGGCTGTCGTCCTGGACCATCCACCACGCCAACCACATCCGCCCCAACGCGGACGGCCTCAAGGTCGGCGGCCACCAGGCCTCGTCCGCCTCGCTCGCCACCATCATGTCGGCGCTGTACTTCCACGTGCTGCGCCCCGAGGACCGCGTCGCGGTGAAGCCGCATGCGAGCCCGGTGTTCCACGCCATCCAGTACCTGTTCGGCCGGCAGAGCCGCGAGAAGCTGGAGAACTTTCGCGGCTTCAAGGGCGCGCAGTCCTATCCCTCGCGCACCAAGGACGTCGACGACGTCGATTTCTCCACCGGCTCGGTCGGCCTCGGCGTCGCACAGACGCTGTTCTCTTCGCTGGTGCAGGATTACGTCAAGGCGCATGGCTGGATGAAGGATCGCCGCGAGGGACGGATGATCGCGCTCGTCGGCGACGCCGAGATGGACGAGGGCAACATCTTCGAGGCGCTGGCGGAGGGCTGGAAGCACGGCCTGCGCAACACCTGGTGGGTGGTCGACTACAACAGGCAGTCGCTCGATGCCGTCGTGCGCGAAGGTCTCTGGGAAAAGTTCGAGACCATGTTCCGCAATTTCGGCTGGGACGTCGTCATCGTGAAATACGGCCGCCTGATGCGCGAGGCGTTCGCCGAGCCCGGCGGGGAGGCACTCAAGCGCTGGATCGACAATTGCCCGAACGCGCTCTATGCGGCGCTCTGCTTCCAGGGCGGCGCGGCCTTCCGCAAACATCTGCATGACGAGATCGGCGACCAGGGCCCGATCACGAAACTGATCGACAAGCGCAGCGACGAGGAGCTTCTGGCGCTGATGTCGAACCTCGGCGGCCACGACATGGCGAGCATGCTGGAGGCGTTCGATTCCATCGATCACGACCGCCCCGTCTGCTTCATCGCCTACACCATCAAGGGCGTCGGCCTGCCGTTCCAGGGTCACAAGGACAACCACGCCGGCCTGATGACGATCGCGCAGATGGAGAAATACCGCGACAGCCAGAACATCCGTCCCGGCCATGAATGGGACAAGTTCGAAGGCCTGTCGCAGGATGCCGCCGAGCTCGAGGCCTTCCTCGCAAGCGTGCCGTTCAACCAGGATGGTCGCCGGCTCACGGCGCCCGTCGTCGAGATGCCCCAACAGCTCGCGTTCAAGCCGTCGCCGCAGATGTCGACCCAGCAGGGCTTTGGCCTCGTGCTGAACGAGATCGCGCGCAGCGACAGCGAGCTCGCAAAACGCATCGTCACGACCTCGCCCGACGTCACCGTCTCGACCAATCTCGGCCCCTGGGTCAACCGCCGCGGCCTGTTCGCGCGAGCCGAGAAGGCGGATTTATTCCGCAGCGAGAAAATTCCCTCGACCTACAATTGGGACGCTTCGCCCAAGGGTCAGCACCTCGAGCTCGGCATTGCCGAGATGAACCTGTTCATCATGCTCTCGGCGCTCGGCCTGTCGCACCAGATCAACGGCGAGCGGCTCTTGCCGGTCGGCACGCTCTACGATCCCTTCATCGAGCGCGGGCTCGATGCGCTGAACTATGCCTGCTACCAGGACGCGCGCTTCATGGTGGCGGCGACGCCGTCCGGCCTCACGCTCGCGCCCGAGGGCGGGGCGCATCAGTCGATCGCAACGCCCTTGATCGGCATGGCGCAGGATGGGCTCGCCTCGTTCGAGCCGGCCTTCGTCGACGAGCTCGCGGTGATCATGGCTTACGGTTTCGAGCACATGCAGCGCGATCCGGGCGAGGGCGGCTCGGTCTATTTGCGGCTCTCGACGCGCGCCATCGAGCAGGCGCAGCGGATCATGACGGGCGAGCTGCGGCAGGGCATTACCGATGGCGCCTATTGGCTGCGCAAGCCGGGGCCGAACGCCGAGGTCGTGATCGCCTATACCGGCGCGGTCGCGCCCGAAGCGATCGAGGCGACCGGCTTCATCGGCGAGAGCCGCCGCGACGTCGGCCTGCTCGCGATTACCTCGGCCGACCGCCTGCATGCGGGGTGGACCGCGGCGCGAAAATTGCGGCGCGACCGCCGCGGCGTGCAGCATCTCAGCCACATCGAGAAGCTGCTGGCGCCGCTGCCGCGCGACTGCGGCATCGTGACCGTGATCGACGGCCATCCCGCCGCGCTCGGCTGGCTCGGCAGCGTTCGCGGCCACCGTGTCGAGGCGCTCGGTGTCGAGCAGTTCGGCCAGACCGGCAGCATCGCGGACCTTTATCGGCACTACGGCATCGACGCCAACGCCATCATCGATGCGGCCGAAAGCCTCACCACCGGCGCGCCGGTGCTGCATCGGAAGATGGCGGTGTAGTAGGGGCAACTGGCAGCATGGGCCCCGGCTCTGCAGCGCATCGTCGAAGGGACGCTGCGCTGCGTCCGGGGCACGAGACTATCTAGACTCGTTACAATCTCGTGTCCCGGACGCGGCGCGACATGAAATGTCGCGACGCAGAGCCGGGACCCAGGTTCTTGCGATTAGGGCCGCTTGCCTCGCTTCAAATCGCGTCACATATTCCGCTCGCCGCAACGCTGGTTCCGCATATGGCGGGTTCAATTGCCGGCCCTTTCGTGCAAGGATGCCTGCCGAAACGCCCCCTGCAAGCCCCCAAGAAGAGGTTAACGATGGTCAATCGCATGCAATTCTACATCGACGGCGCCTGGGTCGATCCCGCCGTCAAGAAGTCCACCGCCGTGATCAATCCGGCGACGGAAGAGGCGATGTACGAGGTTGCGCTGGGCTCCAAGGCCGACGTGGACAAGGCGGTTGCCGCCGCCAAGCGCGCCTTCGCGACGTTCTCCCAGACCAGCCGCGAGGAGCGCGTCGCGCTGCTCAGCAAAGTGATCGAGGTCTATAAGGGCCGCCTCAAGGAGATCGGCGCTGCCGTCTCCGACGAGATGGGCGCGCCGCTGCCGATGGCGGAGAAGCTGCAGGCCGGCGCCGGCCTCGGCCATCTCATGACCACGCTCGACGTGCTCAAGAACTATCATTTCGAGGAGCCGGTCGGCACCGCCATGGTGCTGCGCGAGCCGATCGGCGTGGTCGGCATGATCACACCCTGGAACTGGCCGCTGAACCAGATCGCCTGCAAGGTCGCGCCCGCGCTCGCCGCCGGCTGCACCATGATCCTGAAGCCCAGCGAGTTCACGCCGACCTCGGCGCTGATCTTCGCGGAGATCCTCCATGACGCCGGCGTGCCCAAGGGCGTGTTCAACCTCGTCAACGGCCTCGGCCCCGAGGTCGGCGCCGCCATGAGCGAGCACCCTGATATCGACATGATCTCCTTCACCGGCTCGACCCGCGCCGGCATCGACGTTGCGAAGCGCGCGGCCCCCACCGTGAAGCGCGTCAGCCAGGAGCTCGGCGGCAAGTCGCCGAACGTCATCCTCGAAGGCGCCGACCTCACCAAAGCGGTGACCGGCGGCGTGATGCACATGTTCAACAATTCCGGCCAGTCCTGCAACGCGCCCTCGCGCATGATCGTGCCGCTGTCCAAGATGAAGGAAGTCGCCGCGATCGCGAAGGCCGTGGCCGACAAGACCAAGGCGGGCGATCCGCGCGGCGAAGGCACCACCATCGGCCCGGTGGTCAATCGTGGCCAGTGGGACAAGATCCAGGGCCTGATCAAGAAGGGCATCGACGAGGGCGCGACGCTGGTCGCTGGCGGCCCGGGCCTGCCCGAAGGCGTCAACAAGGGCTTCTATGTCCGTCCGACTATCTTCGCCGACGTCACCCCTGACATGACGATCGCGCGCGAGGAGATCTTCGGGCCGGTGCTGACCATCATCGGCGCCAAGGACGAAGCCGACGCGGTCAAGATCGCCAACGATACGCCGTACGGCCTCGCCGGCTACGTCACGGGCGCGACGGTCGAGGATGCCAAGCGCGTCGGTCGCCAGATCCGCGCCGGCAACGTCAACCTTCAGGGCGTGCCCAACGACCGCACCGCGCCGTTCGGCGGCTACAAGCAGTCCGGCAACGGCCGCGAATGGGGCAAGTTCGGCCTTGAGGACTTCCTCGAAGTAAAGGCCGTCGCCGGCTTCAACGCGGCGTAAGCGCGTCACGAAAGCAGACACAACGCCGGAGCGGGAAACCGCCCCGGCGTTTTTTCGTTTCGTCATTGCGAGCGAAGCAAAGCAATCCAGAATCCTTCCGCGGAGACAGTCTGGATTGCTTCGCTTCGCTCGCAATGACGCAGGAGAGATCTCGTAGGGTGGGCAAAGGAGCGTAAGCGACGTGCCCACGATCGCGCGACGAACAAGAAATGGTGGGCACGCTTGCGCTTTGCCCACCCTACGAGACCGTTGCTTGCGGCGAGCCTATCCCCCCAGCGCGCCCTGCGTGTTCACATACAGCGCATAGATCGACTGGCTCGCAGCCATGAACAGGCGGTTGCGCTTGACGCCGCCGAAGCAGACGTTGGCGCAGCGCTCGGGCAGGGCGATGCGGCCGATCATGACGCCGTCGGGGGCGAACACCACGACGCCGTCGAGCTCGGGATCGCCCATACCCCAGCCGCACCAGAGATTGCCGTCGATGTCGCAGCGCATGCCGTCGGGCGTGCCCGGCCCGGCATCGATGTGGACGCGCTTGTTCGAGATCGTGGTGCCCTCGGGCGAGACGTCATAGGCGAGGATCTTGCGGTTCGGCACACCGCGCGATTCCACGACATAGAGGATCTTCTCGTCCGGGGAAAAGCACAGCCCGTTCGGCCCGAGCACGCCCTCGGCCACGATCGTCGCCTTGCCGGTCTCGGGATCGAGCCTGTAGACGTTGGGCTCGATCTCGGGCTCGGCCTTGTAGCCCTCGTAATTGCCGAGCAGGCCGAAGGTCGGATCGGTGAACCAGATCGAGCCGTCCGATTTAACAACGACATCGTTCGGCGAGTTCAACCGCTTGCCGTTGAATTGATCCATCAGCACGATGATGCTGCCGTCATATTCGGTGCGCACCACGCGCCGGCCGCCGTGCTCGCAGGTGACGAGCCGGCCCTGCCGGTCGCGCGTGTTGCCGTTGGCAAAATTCGAGGGCTTGCGGAACACGCTGACCCGCGCCGGTCTCTTCCTCCCATTTGAGGATGCGCTGGTTCGGGATGTCGCTGCACAGGAGATAGCGCCCGTCACCGAACCAGACCGGCCCCTCGGCCCAACGCAGGCCGGTCGCCAGCCGCTCCACCGCCGACAGCTTCAGCCAGTATTTTTCGAAGCGGGGATCGAGTGCACGGATCGCCGGATCGGGATAATAGCTCGCCGGCCGCCAACCTGGCCGCTCCTCGGTGTGGGACGATGCCTCATTCATGCCGGTTCTCTCGTTTCGTTCCCTCTGGACAATCCTGCTATCATTAGAGACACGTGACCGCAAATTCGGTCACTAACGGTGAGGGACAACATGCCGCGTATTTTGATGACGGGAGCTTCGGGCGGAATCGGCACGAGCCTGCGGAAACTGCTGCCGCCGATTTATCCGGATCTCCTGCTCTCCGACATCAAGCCACCGGCCGATCTCGGCGCGAACGAGCAGTTCAAGGCGGCGGACCTCGCCGATCTCGCGCAATGCGAGGCGATCTGCGAGGGCGTCGACGGCATCATCCATTTCGGCGGCTATTCGGTCGAAGGCACCTGGGACCAGATCCTTCAGGCCAACATCATCGGCGGCTACAATCTGTTCGAGGCGGCGTACCGCAAGGGCGTCAAGCGCGTGGTGTTCGCCTCGTCGAACCATGCCGTCGGCTTCTATCCGCGTCACCACAAGATCGGCACCGACGTCACCCCGCGCCCCGACGGCCGCTACGGCGTCAGCAAGGTGTTCGGCGAAGCGGTCGGCGCGCTCTACGCCGACAAGCACGGGCTGAAGGTGACTTGCCTGCGCATCGGCAATTTCGGCGACATGCCGCTCGACCAGCGCCGGCTCTCGATCTGGCTCAAGCCCGACGACCTCGTGCAGCTCTGCCGCATCGGGCTCGAGCATCCCGACATTCATTTCGAGATCTTCTACGGCGCCTCCTTCAACGAGCGCGCCTGGTGGGACAACCACCGCGCCTACGAATTCGGCTACCGCCCTACCGGCCGCGCCGAAGATTTCCGCGAGCACGCCATGGCCGAGCAGGCCAAGCTGAAGCCGGATCCGGTCGGCGATTATTTCCAGGGCGGCACGTTCTGCAGCATGGAGTTCGACGCCGATCCGAGCCGGGTCATCGATTGGAATAAGCGCTAGGGAGCGTGCGACATGGCGAGAGCGGCCGAAGCTCTGCTTGGCCGCTCAAACCGTACGTTCGCGCCGGATCAGAACAGGCCCGGGATCAACATCGCCACCTTCTCCCTGTAGTGCCGGTACTGATCTCCGAACAGAGTGACCAGGTCGCGCTCCTCCAACCAGATGCCGACGAAGATGTAGGCCGTCGTCACCATCGCGAACAGCAGGTGCCCGAGCGTCATGGTCGGCGTCGACCAGAACGCGATGATGAAGCCGAGATAGATCGGATGCCGGATCAGGCGGTAGAGTCCCGGCGTCCTGAACTTCATCGGCTCCGCGAGCCTACCTGCAAAGTGGCTGACGACCTGCGTCAGTCCGAACAATTCGAAATGGCTGATCAGGAACGTGCTGTACAGCACGATGAGCCAGCCGGCGAAGCTGCCGGCGACCGCGGCGTAGGCTGCCATAGGTGTCTCCATCTCCCAAACGATGGCGGTGATGGGACGCCATTGCCAGAACAGCAGGATCAGGCTCAGGCTTGCCAGCAGCACATAGGTGCTGCGCTCGAGTGCAGGCGAGGCGAAGGCGGCGAATAGCTTCTTGAAGCCCTGGCGAGCCATGCCGCTGTGCTGGACGGCAAAAAGTGACATCAGCGCCAGGTCGATCATGAGCGCCTGTCCGATCGAGCCCGCCGCGCCGCCGTCGATCGTCTTGGGCACAACGAACTGCGTCATGAAGCCGACGGCGTAGAGAAAGGTCCCGAAGAAGATCAGATACGCGAGCACGCCATAGCCGAGCAAGAAGCTTCGTGCCGCGAACGAGCTTGCCGTCTGAGTAGGTCCGTTTTGCATGGTGATGGACATGATAGATCTTCCAGTTCAAGGGTGAGGGATTGAAGCGGCTGTTTCAACGGACGGTGGTCACCGCCGCCTTCGTCACGTTGCAAAGGCTGTTGGAACCGTTGCGGCCTTGCATTTGCCTGGGCTTTTCTGGACCGTTGCGCCGCCGCTCACGCCATCGGCGCGATGGTCGCCGAGCGTCGTTGCAGCCGAAGCCAGAACGAGCGACATCATGACGGCACCGACCGTCCCGATCGCCAGCGCGGCGGTTCTGAACTTGAAATTTCCGAGCCTGAAAGTCTCGGAATCGGAGGTCTTGGCTTCGGAAGCGTCGGATGGGAAGAAGAAGTTCATGACTATTTCCTCGAGTTGAAATTATCGCGGGGAATGCAAATCTTCCGACGGTGACCCGGGTCTCGAGCCGTGTCGTCACCGTTGGTCATGGTCGCCGCAACCCTTCGCGAACTGCATTGCGGCCTTCTCGCGGTTCGCCAGCATGCTGGCGACAGACCGATTGATGAGCCGGCGAAGGCGCAGCAGGATGCCGGCGAGATATCGCTGCGAGGGGCTCAGCGCGGGCGGCGCCTGAGACTGAATGGACATTTCTCATCCCTTCACGGAAGCACGAGTTGAGGACGCCGCCCGCGCTGATCTGCTATTCGGCGGCGGCCGTCTGCGGGGTGGGATCGCCGCGAACGACGACGGTCGTGGCGACCTTGTAGAATTCCTCGCCCGGCATGCCGACGCGCCGTGCATGCTCGCGGATCGACTCCCCGTCGCGGGCTTCATAGATGCAGAAGGTGCCGATGCGGCCGTCGGCCTCATGGACCACATAGCTGCGGATCCAGCGAACGCGATCGGACATCTGCTCGTTGCCGATCCGCGCGGACTTCGCGCCTGCGGCTTCCAGTTCGCTCAGGTTTGACCAGGCGCTTGGGCGGCGAATGACATAGAGTTCCATAAGGCGTCTCCTCAGGGTTGATGCTGCTGCCAGTCGGTCGTCGTGACCGAAGGCCATGAGGAGCTATAGGCGTCGCCGGCGCTGATCGTCCTGACCAGGGCCTGATCATTGCCTGATCCTTGCCTGAACCTTTTCCGTCTCTCCCGGACATAACGATATGACCCTCAGGTTTGGACCCTTCGAACTCGACGAAGCGGGCCGCGCGCTTATTCATGCGCAGCGGGAAGTCGCGTTGCAGCCGCGCGTGTTCGATCTGCTGGTCTACCTGACGCGTAACCGGGACCGGGTCGTCACCAAGGAAGAGCTGCTCGATACCCTCTGGCCTGACGTAACCGTCACCGACAACTCCTTGCAGCGGGCGGTGAGCATGCTGCGTGGCGTGCTGCGCAAGGGTGGCATGGATGGCGCCATCCGGAACATGCCGGGCAGGGGATATCGTTTCTGCATCGACGGCGGATCGGAGCCACGGGTTGCCGTTCCCGAGACGACGGACGGGCAAGCCCCGGACGTGTGGGTGCAAGCGCAGCGCGCCGCTGCCGTGCAAGCCTGGGACGAAGCCGCAGCGCTGTTCGAGGCGGCCGATACGATCCGACCGCTCGATGGCGCCGACTTGCACCAATGGGCGCTGGCCTTGCAGTGCACCGGCAAGGCCGATGCGGCGCTGCCTCTCCTGGCTCGCGCGGTCTCCGCCCACACCAAGGCCGGCAACGTGTCGCTGGCCGTCATCGATGCAGTCACACTCTCCTGCTTGCACTTCGAGCGCGGCCAGGCGGCGATTGCCAAGGGGTGGCTGGCGCGGGCGGAGGATTGGGCCTCCGAGATCGAGGATCCCGCCACGACTGCGCTGACTCTCTGGATGAAATCGAAGGTCGCCGCGTTCGACGGCGAGCCTGAACAGGCGCTTTCGCTTGCCGATGCCGCGTACAGCACGGTCCGGCACAGGGACGCGGTTGGTATCGAGGCGCTGAGTCTGGCTTATCGCGGATTCTACCGGCTGTGTCTCGGCGATACGCGCGCAGGACTGGCGGATCAGGACCTCGCCGCTGCGATGGCGCTCTCCAGCGGCGATATCGACCCGATCGTCGGAGGCATCCTCTACTGCAACATCCTGTGGGCGGCGCGGATGTTCGGAGATTGGGCGAGGGCCGACCAGTGGACGCTCGGCTATCAGAAATATTGCACCGAGAGCGGGATGGAATTGACCGGCTCCTGTCAGCTTCATCGGTCAGAAGTCCTTGGCGTCAGGGGCTCGCTTGGCGAGGCCTTGTCGCGCATTCAGGATTCGCTGGCACGGCTGACCAGCGACGCGCCATGGGCGATCGGCGATGCCAATCGCGTGCTGGCGGACGTCCAGGCTGCGATCGGCAATGACGACGCCGCGCTCGAGGCCTATGAAAAGGCCTATGCCCTCGGCTGGTGCCCGGAGCCCGGCCACGCCATGCTTTTGCTGGAACGTGGCGAGGCTGAAGCCGCCTACACCAGTCTCGAACGCAGCTTGATCGGAAAGACCTGGTGGACCCTGCAGCGCCGAGGAATCCTGTTCGCGCATCTGGCGCTCGCCGCCGCGCATACAGGCCGCCATGAGCAGGCGCTGGAGTTGATCGAAGAGCTTTCCGGAAGCCCGGACCGATGGCCGATGCCGTCGATCCGGGCATTGACGAACGAAGCGCAATCGGTTCTCGCCGATGCGCGTGACGAGTACGAGTCTGCGCTGCGGCATCTGCACCTGGCCCGGCAGCTATGGTCGAGCATCGACGGGCGAGTGCAGGCGGTCAGGCTGAGACTCCGTATCGCCAAGCTGCAATTGGCGCATGATGACGTTCGAGGCGCTTCAGCGGAAATTCACGCAGCCCAGCTGGCGGCCGGCGAACTGGGCTCGCGGAAGTTCGAGGCTGCATGTGCCGCTTTGCGACGCGAGGTCGATACGCGAACGCCGGGACGTGCTGCCTAAGGACGGTCCGTGCTCCGTACCTCGCCTGTCATCGCAGAGGTGTTGCACGTCATTTTGCAACGCGCGCTTCCTGTTTCCTGGTCACATGCCAGAGCACCACGTGGTAATGCGGCACGTCCACGCCGGGGTGACCCGTGTTGAAGTAGAGACTGACGTGGTCAACTGGTGCTGCGGATCCCGCTCCCTCCCATGATTTGTGATCGTCGATGTCCTTGTTCGGGACCATGTACACGGTCGCCACCAGACGATCCCTGCGATCGAAGCACAGGAACGGCCCTAGCGGCAACGTGTCGGGCTTCACGAAAATGATGCCGAGGCCCGGAAAGAACTTTGGGAAATTCACGAGATCGCTGACCCGCTTGTATCCGTTCTTCTCGGCGACTTTCCGCTGATTGGGCGGCGAACGAACGATGTCGCGCTTCCTGTGCGCCTTCGTGCTTCGGTGAGGGGCTGTCCTGATGCGCTCGGTCGTGCCGGCCGGCGGCGCGTTGGGCGGTGCGAGTGTCTGCGGCGTCGGTGGAAAGAGGGGCGCGAATTGGGCTGCAGGCTGCCGCACGTCGGCGATCAAGGCGAGCAACGCAGCCAAGGCTGCGCTCACAAGCGCGTTGCGCATCGACACCTCCCGACATTTGACTGCCAAATCTTGCTCACTTATCCGGATTGCGTTCTCGCCAGCGCAGGAACTCCCGGAATAAATCTTCCCGGTCGGGCGGATTGGCGGTCGGCTTTCCTTCGAGGAATCTGCCGAACGCCTTGCGAAGAGCGGCCTCGCCGCCGGATTGCTGCTGGAGCCAGCGCTCTGCCGGCCGAAATCGTCGCCATCCGGGGAGCTGCGCGGCCAGGTTCACCTCGCGCCATTTGGGGTGATGTGCGCCAGCTAGGAATTCAGGAAAGCGCGTGAACAATGTCTGGACGAAGAATTCCAGCAACCGAAACCGCTCGCTGCCAATCGGCCAGTTGAAGGCGAAGAGAGCGGATTTGATCGCGATCGTGTCGACGCTTGCTTCGGCGGCGATCATATTTGGATAGTCCTTGTGGCGGAGCGTCGATGGCAGATAATCTTGTTGCAGCAGCTCCTTGAAGTAGGGGATTGGCAGGAGGTGAATATTGTCGAGTTGCGAGACCTGCGTCAGGAAGCTGACCGGTTTTCCTGAGACCAGCAGAGCGGCGGAGAGATCTCCCTTCCTCAGACCATCCAGCGCGGCCTCCGGTCCCAAGTTCGACTCGCTGATCTTGATGCCCAGACGGTTCAACACTTCGCGGCCGAGGATGGCGCCGGCACTGCCGTCCTCTCCGAGATTGACCCTCTTTCCCGAAAGTTCCGCCAGGCTTCCGATCTCCGGCCGCGCAAGGAGGTGGAACTCTTCGATATGGAGCGGTGCAATGTAGGTCAGTCTGTCTGAAATGTTCCCGAAGGTCCTTGTCTCCCGGAGGCGGTCGACCAGAACAACGGGCGCGATCGCCACGTCGGCACCTGCGAGGGTGAGCACATCGAGAACGTTACGGATACCGCCGTTTCCCACTATCGGCAGGACCCGTAATGCGACTTGGCCCCGAGGGCCGGTCTCTTGGCCGCCGGCGAGCGTGGTCGCAATGTCCTGAGCGAGCGCGAATTCGGTGCATTGCGGCGTACCGGTCACGAAGCCCACCGTATAGGGGTCCGCAGATCGCCCGGTCTCCTTCCTGGGGGTGCCTTCCTTTCTTGGAGACACTTTCGTGGCTTCGCTCGGAGAAGCCGACAGTCGCTGTTGCGCGAAACAAACCTGGACCTGCCCGCCAAAGTAGGCCGCTGCAATCAATGCGATGAACAAACCGGCCCGCATCGCTCCGCAGACCCTCATTGTTCAACCTGCTCGGTCAGCTCTCGCGTGGGACGTGACATGCCCCGAGAGGCTGCCACCGTGCGAAGCAAGGCCGGAGCAAATGCTTGGCGTTCCAACGCGGCCAGGACAGTGCCGTTCCGTGATGCCTGAAGCTGAAGTTTGCCGAGGCGCCGGCCTCGCCTGCAATCCATTGGTGTGCCAAGCGGTGATCTAAGCCGGAAAGTGCGACGCTATCGCCCGGGCTTATTGACAATCGAGGAGCGCGCTGTACCACGATGGTAAGCCAAAAGGAGCGGCATGATGACGAGTGGCTTGCGCAAGGGTCTGACGAGCTATGGCGATGCCGGCTTCTCGCTGTTCCTGCGCAAGGCATTCATCAAGGCGATGGGCTATTCCGATGACGCGCTGGAGCGCCCGATCGTCGGCATCACCAATACCTATAGCGACTACAATCCCTGCCACGGCAACGTCCCGCAGATCATCGAAGCCGCCAAGCGCGGCGTGATGCTGTCGGGCGCGATGCCGTTCGTGTTCCCGACCATCTCGATCGCCGAGAGCTTCGCGCACCCGACCTCGATGTACCTGCGCAATCTGATGGCGATGGACACCGAGGAGATGATCCGCGCCCAGCCGATGGATGCGGTGATCGTGATCGGCGGCTGCGACAAGACGCTGCCGGCGCAGGTGATGGCCGCGATCAGCGCCGATTTGCCCACTGTCGTGATCCCCGTCGGCCCCATGGTGGTCGGTCATCACAAGGGCGAGGTGCTGGGGGCCTGCACCGACTGCCGCCGGCTCTGGGCCAAATATCGCGCCGGCGACATGGACGATGCCGAGATCGAGGCGGTGAATGGCCGCCTCGCGCCGTCGGTCGGCACCTGCATGGTGATGGGGACGGCCTCGACCATGGCGTGCATGATCGAAGCCATGGGCCTGTCGCTGCCGATGAGCGCGACGATTCCCGCGCCGCATGCCGAGCGCTTCCGTCTGGCCGAGGCCAGCGGCAAGGTCGCCGCAGAGATGGCCAAGGCCAAGGGACCGAAGCCGAGCGACGTGTTGACGCCGGCCTCGTTCAAGAACGCGCAGGTCGTGCTGCAGGCGATCGGCGGCTCGACCAATGGCCTGATCCATCTGACCGCGATGGCGCATCGCTCGCCGCACCGGCTCGATCTCGCAGCGTTTGACCAGATCGGCCGTGAGGTGCCGGTGCTGATCGACCTCAAGCCATCCGGCGAGCACTATATGGAGCACTTCCACCACGCCGGCGGCGTGCCCAAGCTGCTGGCGCAGCTCGGCGATCTCGTTGACCTCGATGCCAGGACCATCAGCGGCCAGACGTTGCGCGAGATCGCGGCGAATGCGGAGGATGTGCCGGGCCAGGATGCCATCCGCCCGCGCAATAATCCGATCAAGAAAGAGGGCGGCCTCGCCATCCTGCACGGCAATCTCGCCCCGCGCGGTGCGGTCATCAAGCAATCGGCCGCGAGCCCGAAGCTGCTGCAGCACACCGGGCGCGCCGTCGTGTTCGAGTCAGTCGAGGACATGACCTTGCGGGTCGACGATCCCGATCTCGACGTCACCGCCGACGACGTGCTGGTGCTGCGCAATGCCGGCCCGAAGGGCGCACCTGGCATGCCGGAAGCCGGCTATCTGCCGATCCCGAAGAAGCTCGCGCGCGGCGGCACCAAGGACATGGTGCGTATCTCGGATGCGCGCATGAGCGGCACCGCGTTCGGCACCATCGTGCTGCACATCACCCCGGAATCCGCCGTCGGCGGGCCGCTGGCGCTGGTTGAGAACGGCGACATGATCCGCCTCGACGTGGCCAAGCGCAGCATCGAGCTCTTGGTTGACGCCGCCGAACTCGACCGCCGCCGTGCTGCGTTGAAGCCGGTTGCCGCGCCGGGAGAAGCACGGCGCGGCTACGCCTGGCTGTTCAACGAGACCATCCTGCAGGCCGACGAGGGCTGCGATTTCGACTTCATGCAGAGGACGGGTCCCGCGAAGGGCTGAGCACCGCCGCAGGGCTATCGCATTCGAGAGCTTTCCCTGCGGCCATCCTTCGAGACGCCCGCTTGAGGCGGGCTCCTCAGGATGAGGACGGAGTGCGCGGCTGCAGTTTCAACGGGCACTGACGCTGATTAGCCTCATCCTGAGGAGGCGCGTCAGCGCCGTCTCGAAGGACGAGGCGTGCGCGCAGCCCGGCGCCACGGCTCATATGCGATGGCGCTGTTACCGATCGTATGGCCGCTATTTCCCCTTGCTCGTGAACTTCTTCACGGCGGTGCGGAAGTCTTCCGTGTTCATCGCCATGATGATCTTGTGCTCCTCGGCATCGAGCTGCTGCTTCACCGGCGTGGTCGCAGCCTGATAGACCAGCTGCTTGGTGCCGGCGATCGAAGCCGGCGGGTTCTGGGCGAGACGCTCGGCAAGCTGTCGCGTTGCCGCCTTCAGCTCGGTTGCGGGAACGGTCTTGGCGACCAGGCCCCATTCATAGGCCTGCTGCGCGGTAAAATTGTCTTCGGCGAGAAAGATCTGCAGCGCGCGGCGCGATCCGACCGTGCCGACGATGCCGACGGTCGAGCCGCCGTCGGGCGACACGCCGATCTTGGCATAGGCCGGCGTGAATTTGGCATCGTCCGCGGCGATGCAGAGATCGGTGACGAAGGCGAGGCCTATGCCGGCGCCGGCGGCCGAGCCGTGCACGCTCGACAGCGAGATCTTCGGCATCCGCCTGACGACCTCGATGAAGGCGTGATAGTGCTTCAGGAGCTCGCCGACGACGGGCGTCACCGTGCCGGCTTCGGCGGCGGCGCCGATCGTCTGCAGATCGCCGCCGGCGCAGAACGCGCGGCCTTCGCCTTCGAGCACGACGACGCGGATGTCGTCGGCGCCCTCGAGATAGGCCGCGAACTGCTCGAGCTTCTGCGCTATCGCAAGGTTGATCGCGTTGAACGCGGCAGGGCGGTTCAGCGTGATGGTCGCGATCGGGCCGTCGATCCGCAGGAGAGCGGGATCGTCGGGCTTTGAGACGGGAGCGGTCATCTGGAATTCTCCGGCAGGAGGTCGAGGCCCGAACTAAATCGCAGAAGGGCAGGGGTGACAATCCCCGGCTGCCGCTCTTGCGCGGGGCGGAACGATAGGCTCAAATGGGGCTGCTTTCGCCAAGGGACGGACACGAGCGCCGGCTCCTCGCAAGGCCAGCAACCAAAATCAGCGAGAGAGGAGGCGGCATGGGTCACGCTCGTGTCTTCCGGAAATGGGCTGTCCGATGACGGGCCCGGTGATCATCGTCGGTGCCGGCCATGGCGGCTACCAGGTCGCGGCATCGCTGCGCCAGGCCGGCTTTTCCGAGCGCATCTGCCTGATCAACGACGAGGCGCATCTGCCCTATCAGCGGCCGCCGCTGTCCAAGGCCTACATCAAGGGCTCCGCGGGTCCGGAGAGCCTGATGTTCCGGCCTGAGAAGTTTTACCAGGACCAGACCATCGAGCTGATCGCCGGCCGCGCCACCTCGATCGACCGTGCCGCGCGCAAGGTGCATCTTGCCTCGGGCGAGATGCTGGATTACGGCCACCTCGTGCTGGCGACCGGCGCGCGCAATCGGCTGCTCGATCTGCCCAACGCCAACCTGCCCGACGTGAAATACTTACGCATCCTCGACGACAGCGAGGCGCTGCGCGCGATCATGCCGTCGAAGACGCGCGCCGTGATCATCGGCGCCGGCTTCATCGGCCTTGAGTTTGCCGCGACCGCCCGCATCAAGGGCCTCGAGGTCGACGTGCTCGAGCTCGCCCCGCGCGTGATGGCGCGGGCGGTGACGGCGGAGGTCTCGGAATATTTTCAGGACCGCCACCGCGAGGCCGGCATCCGCATCCATCTCGGCGTGCAGGCGACCTCCATCGAAGCGGAGGGCGGCAAGGTCACCGGCGTCTCCTTGAGCGACGGGCGGCATCTGCCGGCCGACCTCATCGTGGTCGGCGTCGGCGTGCTGCCGAACATCGAGCTCGCGGCCGAGGCGGGGCTGCCGGTCGCGGCCGGCATCGTCGTCGACGAATATCTCTCGACGGCTGATCCCAACATCTCCGCGATCGGCGATTGCGCGCTGTTCGCAAGCCCGCGCTTCGGCGGCTCCCTGCGGCTGGAATCGGTGCAGAACGCCACCGATCACGCCCGCTGCCTCGCAGCAAAGCTGACCGGCGACAAGAAACCGTACGACAGCCATCCCTGGTTCTGGAGCGACCAGGGCGACGACAAGCTCCAGATCGCGGGGCTGACCACCGGCTATGACCGCGTCGTGCTGCGTGGCGATCCTGCCAAGAAGGCCTTTTCGGCCTTCTGCTATCATGGCGACAAGCTGCTCGGCATCGAATCGATCAACCGCGCCGGCGATCACATGTTTGGCCGGAGATTGCAGGCCATGAACCGCTCGATCACGCCGGAGCAGGCCGCCGACGAAAGCTTCGACCTCAAGAGCGCGCTGGCGTGATCTTTCTTCTCCCTCTCCCCGTTCTTACGGGGAGAGGGTCGGGGTGAGGGGCTCTATCCGCAGATGAGATGATCGCGAGACCTGTACCCCCTCACCCGGATTGCATCTGCGATGCAATCCGACCTCTCCCCGCAAGCGGGGCGAGGTGGAGAAAGCGCAGCGCCTATAAAACCGCCGCCACTTCCCCGGCCGTCGGCATCGACGGCCCGGCGCCCATCCGCTGCACGCTGATCGAGGCGGCGCTGTTGGCGAACGTCAGCGCCTCACGCAAGGCTGCGCCGTCAGCCAGTTGCGCGGCGAGCGCGCCGACAAAGCAGTCGCCGGCGCCTGTGGTATCAAGCGCCTTCACCACACGGCCGGCCACCGCAGTCTCGTCGCGCCCGGCGAGCGCCAGCACGCCGCGCTTGCCGAGCGTGACGCAGATGGTCTGGTCCTCGCGCGCCTGAAGCTGTCGCGCGACTTCGGTGATGCGGGCGGCCGCGTCGCTCTCGGAGAGCTCGCTGCCGGCAAGGAAGCCGAGCTCGGTCTCGTTCAGCACGAGGATGTCGACCAGCGCCAGCAGCTCGCCCGGCATCTTCTGCGCCGGCGCCGGGTTCAGCACGGTGACTGCCCCCGCCGCGCGGGCGCGGTGGAAGAATGCGGCGATGGTCGGCAGCGGGATCTCGAACTGGCTGACCGCGACGTCGCCCTTCAGCAGCGGCACGACGCTGACGTCATCAGCGCCGACCAGCCCGTTGGCTCCGGGAACGACGACGATGGTGTTGTCGGCCTCGGCCACCGTGATGATGGCCGTCCCGGTGTGCGTCTCGGCCGTCTCCACGACGTAACCGAGATCGATGCCCTGCTCGCCGAGAAAGGCCTTGAGCTCGGCGCCGAACGAATCCCTGCCCAGCCGGCCGATCAGCGTGGTCCGCGCCCCGAGCCGCGACGCCGCCACCGCCTGGTTCGCGCCCTTGCCGCCCGGAAAATACAGCACCTGGCGGCCGGCGACGGTCTCGCCGATTCGTGGATGGCGATCGGCCGTCGCCACCACATCCATGTTGATGCTCCCGGCGACGAAGACGCGCCCCATCTTGTTCTAGACCCTGACCTCGAACTCGTGCCGAACCTTCGCGATGTCCACCAGAGTCGGCAAGCCGGCCTCGTTGCCGAGGCGCTGGATCTTGAAGGTCGAGGCGGCGCGGGCAAAATCGAAATGCTCGCGCCAGCTTTTGCCGGGATGGGCGAGGTAGGAATAGACATAGGCGCCGTGGAAGACGTCGCCGGCGCCGTTGGTGTCGATCACGCGCTCGCGGGGGATCGGCATCGCCGGCATCACCTGCACCGTCCCGGTTTCGTCGTACCAGAACAGGCCCTTCTCGCCCATGGTGACGCCGCCGATCTTGCAGCCGCGGCTCTTGAGATAGTCGAGCATCTTCTCCGGCGTCAAATCCATCTGCTCGCACAGGCGCTCGGCGACGATGGCGACGTCGATGAATTCCAGCAGCTCATGGGTGTTGGTGCGCAGGCCGCCGCCGTCGAGCGAGGTCAGGATGCCGGCCTCGCGGCACACCTTGGCGTAGTGGATGGCGGCATCCGGCTGGTGGCCGTCGACATGCAGCGCGCGGCAGCCGCCGAGATTGAGCATCGGAAAGGGGTGGATGTGCTCGTCGTCACGGCAGCGGACGATGGCGCGCTTGCCGTCCTTGGGCATGATGAAGGAGAGCGAGGACTGGTTGACCTTGCGCCCATGCAGCGAGATGCCGTACTTCGCGCACATGTCCTGGAACATGCGCCCGAGCCAGTCATTGGCTGCGGTCGCGATCAGGTCCGGCACGATGCCGAGCTTGGCACAGCAGAACGCCGCGGTCACCGCGTTGCCGCCGAAGGAGACCGCGTAGTCACGCGCCACGTGCTTCTCGTCGCCGGTCGGCATGTGGTCGGTGATGAAGACGACGTCGATATAGGTCTGTCCGATGAAGAGAGCCTGCATTGCTTGTCCGTGATGCGCTTGTGGTCCCGGCGGGCGGGATGACTGTAGCACCGGTTCCGCTCCGGAGGGACGCTGAAATTATTCGCAAAACTGCCGCCCGAAGCGCTTGAGGTCAGCATGGTCCGGGAATACGACCATCACTGGCCAATGCCAAGCCCGGACAAACGCCGTCTTTCGCTGCCGGGGTTCCAGGTCCATCAAAAGGGTGCAGAATGATCACCGGCCTCGATCACATCGTCGTTCTGGTGGCCGATATCGGTGCGGCCAGGGCGGCCTATCAGACGCTGCTCGCCCGCGCGCCGGCCTGGCAGAACTCGGGCGAGGGCGCCGACCGGGTGCTGTTCACCCTCGACAACATGACCATCGAGCTGATGGCCCCTCACGGCTTCAGCGTCACCGCCGACCGCATGCGCGCACTGCTCGGCGACCAGGAGGGCGTGCTCGCCAGCCTGTGCTTTCGTGTCGCAAATATCGGCAAGATGCACCGCCGGCTTGAGCGGGTGGCCCTGAGGCCGGACCCGGTCGCCGAGGTCGAAAGCAGCGACGCCGTTACCGACGCCGTGCTGCACTGGAAGCGCACGCGGGCCGCCACGGAGCTGACGCGCGGCGTCCGCATGTTTTTCCTGGAGCTGGCCGACGAGCGGCCGAAGTCGGTCGCGACCGACATCGCGCCGATCGAGGGGCTCGACCACGTCGTCGTCACCACGGAGGATTCCGAGCGCGCCGCCGCGCTCTACGGCGCCCGGCTTGGCCTTGATCTCGCGCTCGACCGCTCGCACCAGGATTGGGGCCAGCTGATGTTCTTCCGCTGCGGCGACCTCATCGTCGAGGTGGTACGCCGCCCGGTCGCGGGTGGCGATGCCACGCATGACCGGCTCTGGGGCCTGAGCTGGCGCGTCGCCGACATCGACGCCACCCGCGCCCGCCTTATCGCTGCCGGCCTCGACGTCTCCGAGGTGCGCACCGGCCGCAAGCCGGGCACGCGCATCATGACGGTGCGCAACGGCACGTGCGGGATTCAGACCGTGCTTCTGGAGCGCTCGCCGAAGCCGGTGGAGTGAGGAGCTCCCGTAGGGTGGGCAAAGCGAAGCGTGCCCACGTCTTGGCTGCTCGATGAGAAGACGTGGGCACGGCGCAAGTGCGCCTTTGCCCACCCTACGAAACTGCGTCCGGGGCACGAGACATTCTCAAACGCCCGCCCGCATGTTACACGCGTCGTGACACCACCCAGCGAGCACCCGGTTTGGCGAAGGCAAAGCGACCTCTGAAATGGCAGCGCGACCCCGAGGGGATGCGGCTGCGCATTCTCGAAGCCGCCAAGCAGGAGTTTTCCGCCCATGGCCTTGCCGGCGCGCGCGTCGACCGCATCGCGGCCAAGGCCGGCGCCAACAAGCGCATGCTCTACTACCACGTCGGCAACAAGGACGAGCTCTATCTCGCCGTGCTCGAAGGCGCCTATGACAAGATCCGCAGCGAGGAGCGGGGGCTCGACCTCGAACATCTCGATCCGCCCGAGGCCATCCGCCGCCTGATCGAGTTCACCTGGAACTACTTCCTGCGCAACCCCGAATTCCTGTCGCTGCTGCAGACCGAGAATCTGGCGCGCGCCAAGCACCTGAAGAAATCGAACAAGGTCAAGTCGATGCACTCGCCCTTCGTCGAGATGATCCGCACCGTGGTGCGCCGCGGCGTCGAGAGCGGGGATTTCCAGGTCGCGGTTGACCCGGTGCAGCTCTACATCTCCATTGCGGCGCTCAGCTTCTTCTATCTCTCGAACTCGGCGACGCTCAGCGTGATCTTCGGCCGTGATCTCCTGGACAAGAAGGCCAAGGACGAGCGGCTGGCGCACATGTCCGGCCTCGTGCTGGCGGCATTGACGGGCAAGTCCGCCGAGCTGTTCGAGATCGCGAAGGCCCCGAAGTCGCGGACTGCGGTGGTGCAGGCGGTGTAGCCTGTAGCCCAGATGAGCGACTTGCTCCGTCATTGCGGGCGCAGCGAAGCAATCCAGAATCTTTCCGCGGAGACAGTCTGGATTGCTTCGCTGCGCTCGCAATGACGACGTGGAGGCGGGCGCACCTCGCTCCGCTCTCGTGCCCCGGACGCAGCGCAGCACGTGCCGCTTCCTGGGTCCCGGCTCAGCGCAGCAACGCTTCGCGTTGCAGCGCGTCCGGGACACGAGAGGACGCCGGAACCCCGGCGCAAAACGTCACAGGGAAAGCTCTGGACAGTATTTATCCAACGGGTTAATTTCTCGCCATAACGAAGAAGACTGCCGGGAGTGAAAATTGGCCGAGCCGAAGCCGCAAAACGCTGTTTCCAAGCTGCTGAATGCGGCCTGGGTTCGGCCGTTCTTGTTCCTGGTCTTCATCGTCGTCGCCTGGGATCTTGCGATCCGGATCTTCAAGATTCCCGCCTACCAGATCCCGTCGCCGCTCGACGTCGTCGCCGTGCTGCGCACCGAATGGCCGGAGCTGCTGCGCCAGTCCTGGCCGACCACCTATGCAACCGTCTGCGGCTTCCTGCTGTCGGCGCTGTTCGGCATTCCCGTCGCGATGCTGATCGCGGGGTCGAAGACGGTGGAGAGCTACGTCTATCCGCTGCTGGTGTTCTCGCAATCCGTGCCGAAGATCGCGATTGCGCCGCTGTTCGTGGTCTGGTTCGGCTTCGGCATCATTCCCAAGGTCATTTCCGCCTTCCTGCTCGGCTTCTTTCCAGTGGTGGTCTCCGCGGTGCAGGGCTTCAAGTCGGTCGACCCCGACATGGTCGATCTCGCCCGCGCCATGCAGGGCAGCCGCCTGCAGGTGTTCCGCGCGGTCAACCTGCCGCATGCGCTGCCCGCGATCTTCTCCGGTCTCAAAGTCTCGGTGACGCTCGCCGTCGTCGGCGCGGTCGTCGGCGAATTCGTCGGCTCCAATTCCGGCATCGGCTACGTGATGCAGCGCTCGATCGGCACGTTCGACCTGCCGACGATGTTTGCGGCGCTGGTGATCCTCGCGCTGCTCGGCGTGGTCCTGTTCTGGATCGTCGACCGGATCGAGAAACTGGTCATTCCCTGGCATGTCAGCCAGCGCGAAGACGTGATCTTTGCATCCTGACTAAAGCAACGAGCGGCCACCAACGGCCGACGCAACAAACGGCAAGGGAGAGAAACGATGAGGAAGTGGATTGGGGCTGCATCCGTGGCACTGCTGGCGTTCGCAGCCATGCCGGCGCAGGCAGCCGACAAGGTCGTGCTGATGCTGAACTGGTACGTCTATGGCGAGCACGCGCCGTTCTATTACGGCAAGGCCAAGGGCATCTACGCGGCCGAAGGCATCGAGCTCGAGATCCAGGAAGGCCGCGGCTCGGCTGCGACCACGCAGGCCGTCGCCGCCAAGACCGCCGACTTCGGCTATGTCGACGTCCCGACCATGATGCGAGCCGCGATCAAGGGCGCCCCCGTGGTCGCGACCGGCGTGCTGCTGCAGACCTCACCGATGTCCGCCATGGGCTTCGCCGACAAGAACATCAGGAAGCCCGAGGACATCAAGGGCAAGACGGTGGCGATCACGCCGGCCGATTCCATGACGCAGATCTGGCCGTTGTTCCTGAAGAAGACAGGCCTGAAGGAGAGCGACTTCCAGACGGTCGCCGGCGACGGACAGACCAAGCTCAACGCCGTCATCAACGGACAGGCCGATCTGTTGCTCGGCTACGTCATGGACCAGTCGATGAAGATCAAGGACGCGACGGGCAAGGACGTCTACCCGATCAAGTTCGCCGACTACGGCATCAACATGGTCTCCTCGGGCATCATCGCCAACGCCGACTATGTGAAGGCCAATGCCGATCTCGTCCGCCGCTTCATGTCGGCAACGACGAAAGCGGTCGAGGCCGCCGAGAAGGAGCCGAAGGCCGCGGCGCAGTCGATCCTCGATGCCAACCCGAAGGGCGGCAAGATCGACACGCTGACGCAGGGTTTTGAGCTGACCATTCCGCTGTACCGGACCGCGGAGACCAAGGGCAAGCGGCCGTTCCAGGTCACCGACCAGAACATGGCCGAGACCGTCAATCTGCTGGTCGAATATGGCGGGCTCGATGCCAAGGCCAAGGAGAACCCGAAGGCCTTCTATACCAACGACTACCTGCCGAAGAGCGGCTCGTGACTGCCTTCGTCATTGCGAGCGAAGCGAAGCAATCCAGACTGTCTCTGCGGAAAGACTCTGGATTGCTTCGTCGCTTCGCTCCTCGCAATGACGAGGCTGATCAGCGGCGTTCGATGGGATATGATTGAATGATACCGAAAAAGGCCGATCAAGCGGACCAGCCAGCCGCTCACCTCCGATTGGTGTCAGACCGGGCCGGGGACGGGTCAGGCATCAAGCTGTCGGGCGTGTCGAAGACCTATCGGACGCGCGACGGCGACGTGCCGTCGCTGCGGCCGCTCGACTTCCACATCAATGACGGCGAGTTCTTCGTCGTGGTCGGCCCATCCGGCTGCGGCAAGTCCACGCTGCTCAAGCTGATCTCGGGTCTGCTGGCGCCGACCACGGGCGAGATCCTGGTCGAGGGCGAGAAGGTGACGACGCCGCACGGCAATGTCGGCATCGTGTTCCAGAACGCGCTGCTCTTGCCATGGCGCAACATCCTGGGCAACGTGATGCTGCCGATCGACATGAAGCGCCTGCCGCGGCAGGAATATCTCGATCGTGCCAAGCAGCTGTTGAAGCTGGTCGGCCTCGAGGGCTTCGAGAAGAAGCTGCCCTGGCAGCTCTCCGGCGGCATGCAGCAGCGCGCCTCGATCTGCCGCGCGCTGGTGCATGATCCCAGGATCATGCTGATGGACGAGCCGTTCGGCGCGCTCGATGCGCTGACGCGCGAGCGCATGAATGTCGAATTGATGCGGATCCAGCGCGAGACGAAGAAGACGGTTCTGCTGATCACGCATTCGATCCCGGAAGCCGTGTTCCTCGCCGACCGCGTGCTGGTCATGACCGAGCGCCCCGGTGCGATCGCGGCAATCTACGACGTGCCGCTGCCGCGCCCGCGCTCGCTCGATGTGATGGCCGATCCGGTGTTTACGGAGCTCGTGCAGCGCATCCGCAAGCATTTCTTCTCGCAGGGTGCATTGGATTAGGTTATGGGATCTGCCGTTAGCCACCACGACGCCGGTGCGCTCCCTCCCCCGCCTGCGGGGGAGGGCTGGGGAGAGGGTGTCTCCGCTGGCAAGACTCCCCAAGAGGATAGAACCCTCACCCGGCACGGGACGATGCTTCGCATCGCCCGGAACGTGCCGACCTCTCCCGCAAGCGGGAGAGGTGCACCGCGCCAGTGGCCAGACCTCGCTCACCAACTTCGTCAAGCTGCAACACCATGTCCCCGCGCCTGAAGCTGCGAGACATCGCCTTCTTCGAACGTCCCGTGCAATTCGCGCGACCGTTCCGCTTCGGCGCGATCACGATCAACGCGACGCCGCAGCTGTTCGTGCGGGCCGAGATCGAGGTCGAGGGCAGGGGAAGCGCGGTCGGCGCCAGTGCCGAGCTGCTGGTGCCAAAGTGGTTCGACAAGCGCCCGGAGTTGTCGCCGGCGCAGACGGTGGACGGTCTGCGACGCTCGCTTCAGATCGCGCGCGGGCTCTATCTGGCGCAGACCGGATTCCAGACGGCATTTCATCTGCATGCATCTTGTATCGGCGACCAAGTCGCTGCTTGTGCAAAAGAGAACATTCCACCGCTCGCCGCCGCTTATGGTCCGGCGGAAATCGACAAGGCGATCATCGATGCACTGCTCCGCGCGGTCGGCGCCAGCTTTTTCGATGGAATGACCGACAACATCGCGGGCATCGATGGGCGGATGTCGCTCGATCTGACCGGTGCCGAGATCACAGGGTTTCTGAAGACGCGAACGCCCCTGCCACGGGTTGCCATCCGGCATACGGTCGGCCTTGACGACAAGATCGAGGGCGAGGGCGGTGTCGCGGATGCACGCGAGAACGGCGGCGCTCACTATTTCAAGCTCAAGCTGTCGGGCGATCCCGAGGCAGACGCGGCCCGGCTGGCGCGCATCGGCAAGGAACTCGGCAAGCTGGATCGCGACTACAAGGTCTCGCTCGACGCCAACGAGCAATACGCCGACCTGGTCGCGCTGCGCGCATTGGTAGGTCGCCTCGATCGCGATCAAGCGCTGCAGCCGATCGCCGGCAGGCTGCTCTACATCGAGCAGCCGATGCCGCGCGACGTGACCCGGGAGACCGCTCTCGGCCCGCTCGCCGCGCGTGACTTCATCATTGACGAGGCTGATGACGCCTATGATGCGTTCCTGGCGATGAGGCCGCTCGGCTATCGCGGCATCTCCTCGAAATCCTGCAAGGGTCTCTACAAGTCGATCCTCAACGCGACCCGCGCAGCACAATGGACGTCCGGCGCCGAAACGTTCTTCATCACCGGCGAGGACCTGACCTGCCAGGCCGGTCTTGCCGTGCAGCAGGACCTCGCGCTCGGCGCCTTCATCGGCGTCACCCATGCCGAGCGCAACGGCCACCACTACGTCGACGGCTTCGGCGAGACGCCCGCCGCCGAGGCGCGCGCCTTCGCGGCCGCGCATCCCGATCTCTATGCCGATGCCGGGCAGGGCATCCGCCTCAAGATTCACAGCGGCGATCTCCTGACGGGATCGCTTCACACAGCAGGCTTTGCGACGTCGGTCCATCCGGACTGGTCGGCGCTGCGCCCGCTCGAACAGCCAGGATCACTTCAGGAGCAATTGGCATGACCACCCAACGCCTCGGCCTCATCATGAACGGCGTCACCGGCCGCATGGGGCTCAATCAGCATCTGATCCGCTCGATCGTCGCGATCCGCGACCAGGGCGGCGTCCGCCTGAAGAACGGCGACCGCGTCATGCCGGATCCGATCCTGGTCGGCCGCAACGCCGAGAAAGTCGAGGCGCTGGCCAGGCGCTACAACATCACGCGCTGGACCACCGATCTCGACGCCGCGCTCGCCGACAAGAACGACACCATGTTCTTCGACGCCGCAACGACGCAAGCGCGCCCCGGCCTGCTGACCCAGGCCATCAACGCCGGCAAGCATGTCTATTGCGAGAAGCCGATCGCGACCAATTTCGAGGAGGCCCTCGAGGTCGTGAAGCTCGCCAATGCCAAGGGCGTCAAGCACGGCACCGTGCAGGACAAGCTGTTCCTGCCGGGGTTGAAGAAGATCGCCTTCCTGCGCGATTCCGGGTTCTTCGGCCGCATCCTCTCGGTGCGCGGCGAGTTCGGCTATTGGGTGTTCGAGGGCGGCTGGCAGGAGGCGCAGCGGCCGTCCTGGAACTATCGCGACGAGGACGGCGGCGGCATCATCCTCGACATGGTCTGCCACTGGCGCTACGTGCTCGACAACCTGTTCGGCAACGTCCGGAGCGTGAGCTGCATCGGCAACACCGATATCCCCGAGCGCTTTGATGAGCAGGGCAAGAAGTACAAGGCGACGGCCGATGATTCCGCCTACGCCACGTTCCAGCTCGACGGCGGCATCATCGCCCACATCAACATGTCCTGGGTGACGCGCGTCTATCGCGACGACCTCGTCACCTTCCAGGTCGACGGCACGCTCGGCTCGGCGGTCGCGGGCCTGACCGACTGCATGATCCAGGCGCGGCAGGCGACGCCACGCCCGGTGTGGAACCCCGACGAGAAGCGGCTGCACGATTTCTACGGCGATTGGCAAAAGCTGCCGGATAACGTCACCTACGACAACGGCTTCAAGGAGCAGTGGGAAATGTTCATCCGCCACGTCTACGAGGACGCGCCCTACAAGTTCACGCTGCTCGAAGGTGCCAAGGGCGTGCAGCTCGCCGAATGCGCGCTGAAGAGCTGGAAGGAGCGGCGCTGGATCGACGTCGCCCCGATCAAGGTCTGAGGTTGATTGGATAAGCCGCGATGTCTACCAAGCCGCCATTGCGAGGAGCTAAGCGACGAAGCAATCCAGGCTGCCGCCGCGGAGGCATTCTGGATTGCTTCGCTTCGCTCGCAATGACGGGGAGAGGTTCGAAATCATGAACAAGCCAGTCCAACCAATGTCGTCATTGTCGCTCAAGCTGCCGAAGACCGATCGCTCGATCGAGACCTACCGGCTCGCGGCCTCGCGCCCGTTTCCCGCAAAGCTCGAGGGACCGCTCAACCGCATCGCCTTCTCGGCCGTGCACACCGTGGCCGATCCCTTCGCGGACAACGATCCCTGGCTGTCGGTTGCGGTCGACTGGGACAAGACCATCGCCTTTCGCGAGCACGTCTGGGACCTCGGCCTCGGCGTTGCCGAAGCCATGGACACCGCCCAGCGTGGCATGGGGCTGGACTGGCCGACCTCGCTGGAGCTGATCACGCGCTCGGTCGCCGCCGCCAAGCGCCGCAACGCGCTGGTGTTCTCCGGTGCAGGCACGGACCATCTCGCAGTGGAGGACGCCAGGAGCCTCGACGACGTCATCCGCGCCTATGAGGAACAGATCTCGGCGGTCGAGAAGGTCGGCGGCCGCATCATCCTGATGGCCTCGCGGGCACTGGCAAAGCTCGGCCGCAGCGCCGACGACTACGCAAAAGTCTACGATCGCGTGCTGTCGCAGGTCCGCGAGCCCGTGATCATCCATTGGCTTGGCGATATGTTCGATCCGGCGCTGGCGGGCTATTGGGGCACGAAAGATCTCGACAAGGCGATGGACATTGCGGTCGCCATCATCAACGGCAACGCCGCCAAGATCGACGGCGTCAAAGTCTCGCTGCTCGACGAGCAGCGCGAGATCGACATGCGCCGGCGTCTCGACAAGCGCATCAAGATGTACACCGGCGACGATTTCAACTACGCGGAGCTGATCGCCGGCGACAGCCAAGGCTTTTCCCACGCGCTGCTCGGCATCTTCGATGCCATTGCGCCGGCGGCGTCCTATGCGCTGTCGCGGCTGGCGGCAGGAGACGAGGCCGGCTTCCACGACGTGTTGGGGCCAACGGTGCCGCTGTCGCGTCACATCTTCAAGGCCCCGACGCGGTTCTACAAGACCGGCGTCGTGTTCATGGCCTATCTCAACGGCCACCAGGATCATTTCACCATGGTCGGAGGACAGGAGAGCACCCGCTCCACGCTGCATCTCGCCGAGCTGTTCCGTCTCGCCGACAAGGCCGGTCTGCTCGCCAACCCTGAACTCGCGACGCAACGGATGAAGACCGTGCTCGCCACCCACGGTATCGAACCTTGATGCGCGATTTTTCGTCCGACCACCGCTGGCTGTCGCTGAACACGGCGACCGTCCGCAAGCAGGGTGACCTCATCGAAATCATCGATGCCTGTGCAAGACAAGGTATCCGTGCCATCGATCCCTGGCGCGACCAGGTCGCCGCCGTCGGTCTCGACCGCGCCGCACGCGCGGTGCGCGAGGCCGGCCTCGATCTCTCAGGCTATTGCCGCGGCGGCATGTTCACCTCGGATGCCTCGCGCCGGGGCGAGGTGCACGACGACAACCGCCGCTGTGTCGACGAGGCCAAGGCGCTGGGCGCGCCCTGCATCGTCCTCGTCGTCGGCGGCCTGCCGCAATATTCGCGGCCGGGCAGCGAGGCTTCGAAGGATCTCGTGGCGGCGCGCGGGCAGGTCGAGGACGCCCTGGCCGACATGCTCGACTACGCGAGGCAAGCCAAACTGCCGCTGGCGATCGAGCCGTTGCATCCGGCCTATGCCGCTGACCGTGCCTGCGTGAACACGACAAAGCAGGCGCTCGACATCTGCGACCGGCTCGATCCCAAGCGTACCGGCATGCTCGGCGTCGCGCTCGACGTCTATCACATCTGGTGGGATCCCGAGCTGATGAGCCAGATCGTCCGCGCCGGCCGGGATCGTCTGCTCGCCTTCCACGTCTGCGACTGGCTGGTGCCGACAAAGGACATCCTCAACGACCGCGGCATGATGGGCGACGGCGTCATCGACATTAAATCGGTACGTGCGGCCGTCGAAGCGCAGGGCTTCGCCGGCTATTCCGAGATCGAGATTTTCTCCAACGACTGGTGGGGCAAGCCGATGGAGGAGGTGCTGCGCACCTGCATCGCGCGGCACAGGACGGTAGTATAGTTAACACAAGCGCCACAGCGTTCCCTCGTTCCTCGAAGCGAGAGAACGCTCCGACAAGCACTTTGGAGGCGCCCGAACCCTGCAGCCGGTGTGATCGTCTACGAGTGCAGCGGTCGGATGTTCTGGTTCATGTGGAAGAAGTTCATCGGATCGTACTTGGCCTTCAAGGCGGCGAGGCGGTCGTAGTTGTCGCCGTAAGTGGCCTTAAGTCTGCTGTCGTCTCCATCCTCCATCATGAAATTCACATAGCCGCCGTCAGCCGAGTAGGGGTGCACGGCCTCCCAATAGTCCTTGGTCCAGCGCGTGATTTCGCCTGCTTTTTGCGGATTGGGATCGATACCGGCGATGACCATCGACCAGGTCGCGTCGCGCGTGTTCCAGGCGGTGTCGCTCTTGCCGACGCGATGGACGGCGCCATCGATCGGATAGAGATGCATGAGCGACAGCGCGCTCGGTGCTTTGCGGGCCTGCGAGATATGGGCGTCAATTGCTTCGTCGGTCAGTTCTTTCACGAAATCGCCGCGCCAGTACCACTGCAGACCTTTCGGGAAGAACGGATCGAACATGGACTGGAGGGCCGGATAGGGCATTTCACCCATCCAATTGAAGAGCGGCGGGGGCAGCTCACCGAGCAACCCCGCTATGACCGCCTTGCCGTCTTCTGTCGGACCATTGTAGCAGGCAATGATGGCGCAGGCGCGCTTGCCCTGATGATCCGGCGGGAACGGGTCCATCGGCGGAACGGTCTTCAAGCCGACAAAGGCCCCGAGCTCCTCGGGAGCGCTGCGGAGGAAATCCCTGTACTTCTGCATCACGGCCCGGGCATTTTCGAGATCCCAGAAGATCGGACCGGCATATACCATCGTCACAGGATGAGCCTGGAACAGGAAGCTCGTGACGATGCCGAAATTGCCGCCGCCCCCGCGCAGTCCCCAGTAAAGGTCGGCGTTCTCCGACTTATTGGCGGTGACGATGCGTCCATCCGCGAGCACGACATCCGCCTCGAGGAGATTGTCGATGGTGAGGCCATGCTTGCGGGTCAGGTATCCCGTGCCGCCGCCGAGCGTAAGGCCGGCGATCCCAGTGGTCGATACAATGCCGGCCGGCACGGCAAGCCCGTAGATGTGCGTGGCGTGGTCGACATCGCCTTGCGAGCAGCCGGGTCCGACGCGGACGGTACGAGCGCCGGGATCGACCCGCACGCCTTTCATCATCGACATGTCGATCATCAGTCCGTCTTCGACACTGCTGAGGCCCGGCCCATTGTGGCCGCCTCCGCGGATCGCGACCTGGAGATCATTGTCCCTTGCAAAATTGACCGCTGCGACGACGTCAGCGACGTCGGCGCATCGCGCGATCATCATTGGACTCTTGTCGATCATACCGTTGTAGAGGCTCCGCACGGCGTCGTAGTCGGCATCCATTCGCCTGATAACCGGGCCGCGCATATTGCCGATGAAGGTTTCGGTGGCCATGCTCTGCATGATGTCCTCCTATTCCACCCATGATCGGTCATTGGGTCGGAGGTTGCTCGCAGGGCTCCTCGAGCGTTCTCCGCCCGTTATGAAAAGGTAGATCAAGCGCAGCGCGATAGCCATCGCAAATCGACTACGCGTATGGGCAAGCCGATGAACGAGGTGCTGCGCACCTGCATCGATCGGTACGGGAAGGTGGTGTGCCTCCGCTTTCGGCGGTCGAACGGACATTGGTTGGACTTGCTGTCCGATCGACCCAGTTGCGAATGCGAAGCCGCGAGCTGCTGGGAGTACCACCAATGATGTAGTGACTGCCATCAGCTTTCAGGCAGAATATCATCCCGATGCCGCTGCCCCGCCACAGTCTGTGCAAGATCGGAGGTGGTAATCAGCGGCCTCAACGGTCAGCAGGCGCGGCGGATGCACCCATGCCTGGTGATCTTGCATGGCCCCGACGTGCAACCGTCGGGGCCATTGTTGTGATCGCGCGACGAGATTGGCGAGCTTTGCCGAAAGCAGGGGCGTGGCGTGCTTTATTTGCGGCGAAAGACCGCCAAGGACGATCTTGCAATTTAATGCGCCGGGCCAAGCTGGTTTCAGATCAAATCTTGCCGGGCTCGCTTGTTCGGGTAAAAAGTCAGACGATTGCGCTGTCATCGCTTCACCGTCAAACACCGGGGCTATCACTCGTCAATTCGATCTGCGAAGCTGTGACAACACAAATGCGCTTGTAAGCAAGCGCGAGGGGAGGTTCGCAGTGGATCAAGTGCGACGCATGCGTGCGATGGGCTCATTGTGCCGCCAACAGGCAGCCTACAACAGCATGAACAAGTGGAAGCTGCTCGCAGAAGCAGAGTACTGGGATCATCTGGCCGATCTTGCGGTGTCGTCTCACTTCCAGCAATGCAACGCCATTGCCTCGAATGAGGCCGAGCAGTCTCAATCGATCGCAAACGCGAGTGATGCTGGGTCGACGACGATTTCCGTCGCGTGAGGTCGGAAAGGCCGTGCACCCATGAAAGGAAGGTCGGCTCTGAGTGCTGATCGTCCAGAGCATGACTGCTTGTGACCCCCACAGCGGAGTTGACTCGTGTTCAGTTCCAATAACGCAAGTATAGGGTTGCCGTGTCACCCGTATGCTTGCTGTGCAACGTCTGAAGTTTGGAAAAGCGCGATCATGGTCGGGTAAGCTCCTCCATGAGCGCCTTGGCGGAACGAAGGTCCGGCGTTTCGAAGCCTTCCGTAAACCAGCCGTAAACCGAGCCAAGAAGGCGCCGCGCGTCGGCCGTCCTGCCCTGGTCGCGCCAAAGCCGAGCCAAACTTATTGCAGCACGTAATTCAAAGGACTTTGCGCTCTGTCTTTGCGCGACCTTGAGTGCAGTTTGCAAATACCCCTCGACCTCGTCAGCCGGAGCACCACGAAAGCGGTGCAGTTCACCGTCGATGCATGCAAGTTCTGCCTCCCACATATGCTCGCCGCTGTGCGCGGCAAGGGCCTTTGCTTCGGCAAGGGTAGCGACGCCGTTGTCGTAGTCGCTCAAGTGGAGGTAGGTGGCCGCGAGCATCCACAAGTACCGAACCTGGTACCAACTGGCTCCGAGCCTGTTCCGCTCGTTCAGACTGAGGCGCATGAGCGCCAGGCCGGCCTCCACGTTGCCCTCTTGCGCCATTGCCCAGCCCCGCAGGATGAGGCCGCTCACGCGCCAATAGTTCAAGCTGTTCTGATCGGCGAGATGGATGATGGCGTCGGCGTGCGCATGTACGGCCGCCACGTTTCCCATTAGCTCCGCAGGAGCCGCCTCGCCATAGACCTGCACATGCGCGGTAAGGTTCGTCTGATTCAACTCCATGGCGTATTGAGATGCGGCACGGCTAGTCCGCTGAGCCTGTTCGGGGTAACCAAGAACCCAAAGCACAATCGCCAAGTAGGGTAGCGCCGAGGCCTTCGGGTCATGTACGTAGTGCACAGGCGGCGGCCGATGCTCCTCTGGCTGATAGCGACTCAAGATCGTTTCGAGCTCCGAGCGTGCGGTCAGAAAATCACCGGAATGCATTGCGGTGAGCGCGGCCAGACGATGCGCAGCCAATTCCAGTGCTGTGTGCCCGGTGCGCTCGGCGGCGCGCTGCGCTTCGGCAACGAGGCTCTGCATGGCAGCAAGGTCGCCGCGCACGAAGTGGAAGATGAATTTGCCGCTAAGGGTGGAAAACAAGGCACCCGTGTCGTCGAGCTCATAGCAGAGCGCATGAGCCCTGCTGAAGGCTGTGCCAAGCTGCGGAGCCGTGTATCCGTGAATGGCAATCAGTGGACCTCCGATTGCTGCTTGCAGAGCGAGTTCCTGGCGATCACGCTCCGGCCCTTGTGGATTGGACTTGAGTGCCTCCAGTCCCCTTGTGAGATGGGTGATCGCTTCGAGATTGGCGGAACGCGCAGCCGCAATACGGCCGGCCCGCTGCCAGTAGTCCACCGCCTTTCCTGCCAGTCCACCCTCGGTGAGATGCAGAGCGATCGTCTCCGGCTCCGCCTCCGCACGGGCAGGATAATGTTGTTCGAGAGCTGCAGCTATGCGGGCATGGATCTGCTGCCGCTTGCTCTTGAGGAGGCTCTCGTGCGCGATGTCCTGCACCAGCGCATGTTTGAAGCTGTAGCCAACATTCGGAGGTGCGCCACGACGGAATATCAGTTCCGCCGCCAATAGATCATTGAGAGCATGCTGGAGCGCGTGCTCGTCGAGCGCCGTCACAAGGCGCAGAAGATCGTGTCCGAATTCGCGTCCGATGCAAGCTGCAATCTGGGCAACTTCCTTTACCGGCGCCAATCGATCAAGGCGGGCCATCAAGGAGTCCTGCAGCGTCGTCGGGATCGCAAGCGGCGGCAATGGGCCGATCAACTCATAGCGGCTGCCCTGATCTTTGAGCAGCCCGGATTCGACGACGGCCTTGGTGAGCTCCTCGACGAACAACGGCACGCCGTCGGTCTTGGCCAAAATCTGCTCGAGCACCTCCTGAGGGAGCATTTTGCCGCCCGTGATCCGGTCAACGACTGCCGCCCCTTGCCTACGTCCCAGTCGGCTTAGAAAGAGCGCTGTCACGTGTCCATGACCCGTCCAGCGCGGAATGAACTCGGGCCGGAAGGTAACGATCATCAAGATCGGAAGTCGCTGCGCCTCGTCGACAAGCCGATCGAGAAGTTCGAGCATAGAAGGGTCTGCCCAATGGACGTCCTCGTAAACGGCAAGCACTGGCTGTCTTGCCGCTAAGCCTTGTATCTGTTCCAGAAGGGCCTGGAAGGTTCGCTCCTTCTTCTGGTGCGGACTAAGTGCAAGGGGTGGGTATCTCTCTCCGGTCGGGATTGCCAGGAGATCCGCGAGAACCGGCGCGCTCTCATGCACATCGTCCGCACCAAGAGCAAGCATGGCCTCGAGTTTATCGAGCTGTTCGTCGGAAGCGTCCTCCCGCCGTATTGCCGCTGCCCGTTCAAGGAGGCCAACGACGGGATACAAGGCGGTGTTGGTATGAAATGGTGAACAGAAATGGCTCAGCGGCGTGTGCGGCACACGTGCGACCTGGTCGCGTAAGGCTCGCACGAGCCGCGACTTGCCAATGCCGGCCTCGCCGCCGAGCAGGACGATCTGTCCTTCCCGCTCTTTCGCCCGCTCCCAGCGATCCAGGAGCAATGCAAGTTCTTCATTCCGTCCGACCAGTGCGGTCGTTGCCATGCCATGCTGGGCCTCGAACCTGCTCTCTGCTGCGCCTTCACCAATGACAAGCCACGCCTGCACCAGTTCCGGGAAACCCTTGAGAGGCACCGTGCCGAGGTCGTGGTACGTGAAAGCTTCGCCGAGTAGGCGGCGGGTCGACTCGGCAATCACCACATCACTCGGCTTGGCCAGACCTTGCAGTCGGGCGGCTAGGTTTGGTGTTTCGCCGATGACTGCGCGCTCGCGAGCCTCTCCCTCGCCAATCAGCTCGCCGACCACGACCAGACCGGTTGCGATGCCGACGCGAGCGGCGAGCGCTGCACCACCCGGTTCGGTAAGGGATGCGACCGCCTTGGTCACTCGAAGCCCAGCGCGAACGGCGCGCTCCGCCTCATCTTCGTGCGCCCGCGGCCAGCCGAAATAAGCGAGAACGCCATCGCCCAGGAATTTGGCTATGTGGCCTTCGAATCGGTCGATCTCGCCCACCACGGTGTTATGGTAGGCCTGCAAGAGGTCACGCAGCTCCTCGGGATCGCGCCCTGAAGCAAGTGCCGTCGAGCCGACCAGGTCGACGAACATGACTGTGAGCTGCCGACGCTCCGCGTCCGAAGGGATCGATGGCTTCGCGTAGTCGGCAGGTCCATTGGCCTCGACAGCCACCCGAGCAATCGGCGGAGCGAGTGCATGGATTGCCCTTAGCAAAGCCTTGCGCGGGCCGAGTGGCAAGCCAAGCTCCCGCAGGTCGGCTTCGGTCAGTTCTGGCAAAATCTCGGACGTGATTTCAGCGTCGCGAAACGTCTTTATGTAGCGCTCCAGCCCGAGACCGCGAAGCCATTGCGCGATATCCACGATAAGCTTCCTCGTGCCGCATCAGGCAACGGTCAGCTCAATTGAACGTATGCAACTTCAGCTTCAGCGAACCATCTGCCTGACGCTCAAACACGTGGGTTGCTATCCCGCCTGCAGGTTGGCTGGCGCCATCCGCTGTCTTACCGTTGGCACTCCAATGGGCCGTGCCGTAGACGATATTCTCATCTCCACCGGCGTCGATGACGACTAACCTGTGATCGGTGAATCCGCTTGAAAACAGCCCAGCAAAGAAGCTCTCGATCGCTGTCGGACCGGATATCACTTGATGCGTCGGCGGCAACAATTTGGCGTCTGACACGTAAGTCGCCGCGATAGCCCTGGCATCTGCTTTGTTGAATGCTGAATCCCACGCGGCGTACGCCGCAGCAATGTCGTGTTTTATGGAGGAAGCTAATGCTGTCATGATCCCTCCCTCAATCGCGGGGTTGCCTTCGCAGGAAACCGATTACGTCACCTGACGTCGTTCGACCGCTGCGCAAAATGCAACGAGAGAACGCGACGTCCTCACGGGCCTGCGACCTGTTGCAGCCTGTTGAAGCGCGCCTTCTGCTCGCTGCTCAGCGTGGCATAGAATTCGTCCAGGGCCGGCTCGACCAGCTTCGCGGCCGTCAACATGGCCTCAAGCCGGTGCTGCATCGTCTCGAGCCGTCCAATAGGCGTCAGCGGCGCATCGTTCGGACAGGCCGCCTGGAGGCCCTCAACGCCCTTCGCCGTCGCTTCGCTGAGCCGATCGAGCGCCTCCTTCTGCTTACCAGCGGGGTGGAGCACGGCTTCGATCCTCTGGATCGGCAGCTGCGTCAGGCTGGACTTCGGATCGCCGCAGCCCTCGCTACTCGCCTCCTGCTGCTGCGGAGAGCGCTCGCCGACATTGGGACCGAGCGCGTTGAAGCGGGCCTGCTGCTCGTCACTGAGCGAGTTGTAGAAATTCTCCAGTGCCGGTCGAACGATCTTGACGGCTTCAAGCGTCGCGCTGATGCGGTTCATCATCGCGCGCAAGCGGCCAGGAGGAGTTAGTGCATAAGTCTCCGTGCACGAGTCCTTGAACACACCGGCAGCATTGGCCGCCGCCGTCTTGAGCTCGTCCAACAATGCGCGTTGCTCCGGCGTCGGCCGCACCGCCTGTGCGATATCGGCAAGCGGCCAGGCGGTCACGCCCTTGTCCGGTGTGGCGCACAATTGCTGAAGCATCTGCGGGCTCACGCTGGCGCGCTGGCGCGCGCGGTAGCTGCCGCCGGCTTGCGGAGTGTCATACGGGTAGGTGCTGGCATAAGCGGAGTAAGGGCCGTCACCGCCCCAGAACACGGTGTCGACGAAATCGTCATAGGCGTACGCCCAATATCCGGGCTCGTAGGCATAGGACCAGAACGTGTAGTTGAAGATGTCGGAATAGGCGTAAGGCCAGAACACGGGCCCAAGCCAAGCCACGAACACCGCGGGATGACGGTGACGCCAGGCCTGTCGGGGAGCCCAGCCGCTTTGGCGGGCGGCGAGCGCCGCCTGGGCTTGCGCAGGGGCCTGGTCGCGGAAGCGCTCGGCAAACCGGCCGCGCTGGGTGGCCTGCGCAGCCGCAAGTGTCGCAGCGCGCTCCGCCGGGGCCTGCAATCCAAGCCGCTGCTGGCGCGCCAGGTCAATTTGCTGCGCGCGCTGCTCTCGGCCAAGCAAACGGTTCTGCGCCTGGAGCGTCCGTTGCTGCTCGCGCAACGCTCGCACGCCTTCGGGCTTTTGCGACTGCAATTGCTGCACCCGCTGCTGCAGGCGTTCGATGCGGGCCTGGCGCTCCGTCGTCTGGCGCGTCAGCATGTCGCGCTGGCGCTGCTCGACCTGCTGCGAGCGCTGTTGGACACGTTGCTCGCGCTCAAGAAGGCGGCTCTGCGACTGCAGCAACCGTTGCTGCTGCTGTCGCGCCCTTGGGTCTTCCGTCTTCTGCGATTGCAATTGCTGCACGCGCTGCTGCAAGCGGTCGATGCGGTCTTGGCGTTCCGCGGATTGGCGCGAAAGCATCTGGCGCGGCGGTCCCGATCGCTCGCTCACGGCCGGGGGTGCACTTGGGCGCGAAGGGGTGGCGATATGCGGCGTCGGCCGCGGCGCCATGGCCGGACGTTGTGGCGCTGCCGGCGGGGGGTGGAATTCGCGCCGCGGCGCCGCCACCTGCGGGGCGGCTCGCGGGGCACTGAATTGTGGGCTCGGGCGCGGTGGCGGTGATGCGATGTGCGGCGCCGGACGTGGCGCCATTGCCGGCCGCTGCGGCGCGGAAGGGGGATGGAATGCCGGCGCGGCGGGACGCGCCATGGCTGGCGGTGCCGCTGGACGCGCCATGGCTGGCGGTGCCGCCGGACGCGCCATGGCTGGCGGTGCTGCTGGACGAGCCATAGCCGGCGGTGCTGCCGGACGGGCCATGGCCGGTGGTGCTGATGGCGGCGCTGCGGCTGGCCCTGGTGGTCCACCCCGTCCGTGTCCCAGGGGGCCCTGGGCCGACGCGCTCGTCGTCAGCATCGAGACGCCAACCAAAACAGCCGTCAGGCAAACGCCACGCGGAAGCATGATCTTCGCTCCCAGCTCGTAATCGCCCACGACTTTCAACGCACGGCCGGCCGAATCGTTCGTTGCTGGCCACTGCCGGCATTGCGATCTTCCGACGCAGGCAGCCTCAAGAGAGATCCTGCGTCAGGGTGTGGCGAGCCGCTCCAGCGCCCAGTCGATCTCGAGCGGCCGTCCAGGTTTGACCAGCTTGGCGGCCGTCAGTATGGCCGCTCTGAATTTGCGTCCGCGTTCGGCGGCAGAACGGGCATTGGTCGGACTCGCGGCTCGCTGGCCGCGGTTGACCCAACCGATACATTGGCCCGGGGCTTCTGTCCCACGTTTTGCGTTAGGACCACGGCGGCTCTTCGCTCGCCCCGGCTGCCTCGTGGTGGATCGTGAAACCCGCCGAACGCAAGCCGGTCAGCAACACAGTTCTTACAGAGGCAGGATCGAATCCAATATCCTTGGCGTTTGGCGGATGTGCCTCGCTGCCCTTCAATCGGAGCGCCAAGTGCAATTGCTCGCAAAGGTGCTGAACCACGAGATTGACCTGATCGTCAGTCATGATCTGCATTTCCTGCTACCGTTTTGCCTCCCAATTAGTAGCACACATGAAAATAGGCCGGTACGCGATAGTCGAATGATCGGCGCGAACGGGCGCCCGATGATCCGGCGCTGGCCTGTGAGTCGGCCCTGGTTGCAGCGCAGTCAACGCTGGCTGCGCTCCAGGCTTCACCGCCCGACGTCCAGCAACATATTTCCATCGATACTGCTCTGCACTATGGCAATGCCGCATACCGCAATATTGGCTCTGGCAATCGCCTCGACTTCACCGCCGTCGGGCGCGACATCAACATCCTCAGCCGGCTGGGAGGCGATGGGGCGGCTTGAAAAACGCTCTCAGCGGCGGCAATCTTGACATGACTGAGGCCTCGATCTTGAGAATCTCGGCTTATGCCGATCGATGCAAGGATCGACGATGAAGCAGCGGCTTATAATGTGGCTTGCCGTTGTTGCGAGCGTCGCCTTGGTGCTCGCCGTCGCCTGGGCCGCCATCCTCTGGACCCGTCCGGAGCCTATTCGTATCGCATTCGCCAATTCGCTCTCTGGCCCGTCCGCTCCGGCCGGGACGGAAAGCCTGGTCGCGACGCAGCTTGCAATCGACGAGGTGAACGGCAAGGGTGGCGTCAACGGGCGGCCGATTGAACTCGTTCTGTTCGACGACGCAAGCGATCCAGCCGTGGCGCGCGCGAATGCGCAGGCGATCGCCAACAGCCCATGCGTCGCTGTGCTCGGGCACTATCTCAGCTCCGCATCGCTCGCGGCGGCGCCGGTATATAAGGACGCGCGGATCCCGGCACTCACGGGAGGCGCGGCTGCCGACGAGCTGACATCCGGTCATGAATACTACTTTCGTGCGCTGTCACCGGTCTCCGCGCAGGCGCGCTCGATCGCGGAACATCTGCGCGCCGTGATGAAGGAGCCAAAAGTCCGCCTTGTTCACACGCTCGATTCCTATGGCAAGAGCTTTGCGCGCGGATTTGCGGCTACCTATCCGTCGGAGCAGTTGCGTGCATTCGGACTGGACGTCGCCCCGAGGCGGATTGGATCGATGGACGAGGCGCTGGACGCCGCCGCGCAGGAACCTGGCCCTGGCATCATCGTCGTTGGCGCGGCAGCCGATTATATCGCAGCCATCGTCAAGGGGCTGCGCCGCCGCGGCATCAAGGGCACGATCATCACAACCCAGGGGGCGGGTCGCGAAAGCTATTTGAAGAATTTCGTCGACGAGCCCGAGGAAAAAGCGCGTCCGGGTTTCTTTAGTGAGAATCTGTATGCCGCATCGTCACTGATTTTCGATAGCGCCGGCGAGGCGGCGCAGGTTTTTGCTGCCGACTACAAAGCGAAAGCGGGAACCTCCCCAAGCTGGGTTGGCGGCGGCTCGTATGACGCCGCGCGTCTGATGATCGATGCGCTGAGACGAGCTGCCGTACATCGCCGGTTTATGAGTCAGGGGATTCAGAAACAATCCGACAGCAAGGCTGCAGATCGCGACCGCGTGCGCGTCGCACTGGCCGCAATCGACAGTCCGAAATCGGCGGTCGTCGGGCTGACCGGGCGACTCTATTTCAATGCGAACCGCGACATTCCGCGCCCGATCCGAATGGGCTTCTTCCGCTACGGTCGGTTCGTCACGGCGCCGCTGCAACTCGTGCGGATCGATCAGCCTAGTGGAATCGATCTCGCTGCAGAACAGGAGGCGGGCCATGTCATCGCGTTCGAGGATCGGCGCTACTGGATTCAGCGCGTTGTTTATACCGGCATCGACATCATTCGCGTCGGCCGGATTGACGTGAAGCAAAATTCGTTCAACGTCGACTTCTATCTCTGGATGCGGTTCGCTGGCGACGATGCGGCGGAGACGCACGTCGAATTCCCGGCCTTGCTGGATCGTGGGGCGTTCGATCCGGCTCGGCCAATGCAGGCTGGAAAGGAAGATGGCCTGAGCTATCGGCTCTATCGCGTCAGCGGCGATTTCAAGGCCCGTTTCGATCTCCATGATTATCCGTTCGACACGCAGCAGTTGCGTCTGCATTTCCAGAATACGGAACAGCGGCGGGAACTCATCACCTATGTCATCGATCGGTTCGGCTTGCGCCTCGCCGACGACGGAAGCTCGCGGGCCGAGGACGGGGCCTATTCCGGACTTCAGCTCTGGCGATTTCTCGGACTGAACTATTTCGTCGAATCCCTGTCCAGTGGCTCGGCGCTCGGAAAGGCGTCCTTGTTTGGCGCCGAAGCAAGTACGGAATTTGCGGGCTTCGATGCGGTCATCATGCTGCGCCGCAGCTCCGCCATCTACATGCTGAAGAACCTGCTGCCGCTGTTTCTGCTCGTGCTCGTCGTATTCACGACGCTGTTCTTTCCCGAAACCATGTTTCGTGAACGCGTGACGATCCCAGTAACCTCGATCCTGGCGAGCGCGGTGCTGCTCGTAGCGGTGAACAGTCAGATCGGCGATGTCGGATACACGGTGGTGGTCGAAGAGATGTTCTACATCTTCTTTGTACTATGCCTCATGACGGTATTTGCGGGCTACAGGCATGAAAAACTTCGGGACGCCGGCCGAAAGCGCGTCGCAGTTGTTTTGGATCGCGCAGCGCAGGTCGTTTATGCCGGGACGGTGCTCGCTGTCATCGTCGTGCTCTACCGGCGTTATGCCGTGTGAGCAAGCGTGGATACCTCGCCGACCCGCCAGACCTTCTTGAAATTCAGGAGAGATCCTGCGTCAGGGTGGTGGCGAGCCGCTCCAGCGCCCAGTCGACCTGGTCGCTTGTGATCACCAGCGGCGGGGCGATGCGGATCGTATGCTCATGGGTATCCTTGGCCAGGATGCCCTTGGCCTGGAGCGCCTCGCAGTAGCGGCGTGCCCGCCCGGCCTCGGGATGAAGCTCGACCGCCAGCATCAAGCCGCGCCCGCGTATCTCGCGGATCGTATTGGCACGGATGTCCTCCAAGCCGTTCAGAAAGCGTGCCCCTTGCCTCGCCGCGTTATCGATCATGCCTTCCTCGACCAGCACGCGCATCGCCGCGCGTGCCACCGCGCAGGCAAGTGGGTTGCCTCCGAAGGTCGAGCCGTGCTGCCCGGGCCTCAATGTCCCGAGCACTTCGTTGTTCGAGAGCACGGCCGAGACCGGATAGAAGCCGCCGGACAGGGCTTTGCCGAGCAGCGTCACGTCTGCTTCTATACCCTCGTGCTGTTCGGCGAGCAGCTTGCCGGTGCGGCCGAGCCCGGTCTGGATCTCGTCGAGCACCAGCATCACGTTGTTGGCGGTGCAGAGCTCCCGGACCTCAGTGAAATAGCCGGGCGGGGGAATGATGACACCGGCTTCGCCCTGGATCGGCTCGACCAGAAAGGCGACGGTGTTCGGCGTGATTGCGTCCCGCAGCGCTGCGGCGTCGCCGAACGGGATGATCTTGAAGCCCGGCGCGAACGGCCCGAAATGGGCGCGTGTCTCGGGATCGGTCGAAAAGCCGACGATGCCCAGCGTGCGTCCGTGGAAATTGTTGGCGCAGACGATGATCTCGGCCTGGCCGTCCGGCACGCCCTTCACCTCGTAGCCCCATTTGCGGACCGACTTGATCGCGCTTTCGACGGCCTCCGCGCCGCTGTTCATCGGCAGCACCTTGTGGGAGCCGGTGAGCGCCGCGACCTCCTCATAGAACAAGGCGAGCTGGTCGTTGTGGAAGGCGCGCGAGGTGAGCGTCAGCCTGTGCGCCTGTTCGACCATCGCAGCCAGGATCTTGGGGTGGCAGTGGCCCTGGCTGACCGCCGAATAGGCGGACAGGCAATCGAGGTACCGGTTGCCTTCGGTATCCCAGACCCAGACACCTTCGCCGCGCGCAAGGACGACCCCGATCGGCTCGTAATTGTGGGCGCCAAAGCGTGCTTCCGTCGCAACGAAATCAATGACCGACGCGCTCATCTGCCGTCACTCCATTGCTGCGCGCGGCGTCAACCGACGGCATCGGCGGTCGCGCCCAAATGAATGTGGGTATCGGTTTGCCAGCTCGGAAGCCTTAATGCGCCGATGGCGCGGCGCGGCCTGATAGTCCCGAAATGTCAGGTGGTTCTGCCGGGCCACAGGGCGCCGTTCGGCGACCCAGGCTCTACGGTGCATGGGGTTGTTTTCGCAGTTTTTGTTGTCGAGCCCGTCAGCGAAGCGCGCAAGGCACGCTCAGGAAGCCGCGGAACCGCACCCGTCCGCCGCGCACCGGCTGGCCGCTCACGGCATAGTTCGGGAAGCGCGCCAGGAAGCGCGAGATCGCAATCGCCCCTTCCAGCCGCGCCAGCGCCATGCCGGCGCATTGATGCGCGCCGGTGGCGAAGGCGAGGTGCCGGTTCGGCGTGCGCGCGATGTCGAAACGCTCAGGGTCCGGAAACTGCGCGGGGTCGCGGTTCGCCGCGCCGATGCACAGCGTCACCGACGTGCCGGCTTCGAGCATGACGCCACCGAGCTCGACCCTCTCGGTCGTCATGCGATTGCCGAGCTGGTTGGAGCTCTCGTAGCGCAGCATCTCCTCGACCGCGGTCTTCATGTCCGGGTTCTCGGTCAGCCGCTGCTTCTGGTCGGGATGTCGGTCCAGCGCCACGAGCCCGTTGCCGATCAGGTTGGTGGTGGTCTCGTGGCCGGCATTGAGCAGGAAGATGCAATTGTGCAGCAGCTCCTTCTCGGTCAGCCGCTCGCCGTTCTCCTCGCCCTGGATGAGGCGCGTCAGTACGTCGCGCTCGGGATTGCCGGGCTTGGCGCGCCGGCGCGCGACCAACGTCTGCAGGTAAGCGAGGAAGTCCGCCACCGCCTTGTTGCCGCGCGTCGCAGCCTCCGTCGACACCACCGGTTCGAGCGCGCCCAGGATCGCCAGCGACCAGTCGCGCAGCGGTCCGCGCTCCTCGTGAGGCACGTCGAGCAGATTGCCGATCACCTCGATCGGAATCGAAGCGGCAAAGTCCTCGATCAGTTCGCAAGCGCCCTTGGCGGCGATGGCATCGAGCAGGCCGTCGACGAGCTTGATGAGGTCCCCCTCCATGCTCGCGATCGCGCGCGGCGACAGTGCGCCCATGATCAGGCGGCGCACGCGGGTGTGGGCGGGCGGGTCGTTGAAGACGAGGCTGGTGGTGTGGTGCTCGTAGAGCGGCGTGTCGCCGTATTTCGGCGCGAACTCGCGCTTCTTGTCCGAGCTGAACGATTTCGTGTTCTTGTAGGTGGTGACGAGATCGTCGTAGCGGGTCAGGAACACGGTGCCGCTGCGCAGGCGCTTGACCGGCTCGTTCTCCCGCAGTGCACGATAGGTCGGATAGGGGTTGTCGTAGAACTCCGGCGTCAGCTTCTCGAGGTCGAAGCTTGCCGCCAGCGCCTTCGCATCTGCGTTCATCCCGTTATACTCGCCGGTTAAAGCCGATATGCCGTTTTTGTTGTTCTGGTCGACGCGTGCATGCGTCTACAGTCTTTGCACCTTGCTAGCCGACCGGACAGGAAAATGCACGCACGCGCTGACGCTGCCGACACGGCCCCGAATTGGCCCGACGATATTTTCGCGACCTTGCAGCGCTTCGACGTCCGGCAGGTGCCTTACGTGCCTGACGCCGGTCATTCCAGGCTGATCCAGCGCGTGCTGGACTCCTCCACCATGCGCGGCATTGCGCTGACGACGGAGGAGGAGGGCGTGGCGCTGCTCGCCGGCGCCTGGGCGGGTGGACAGCGCGGCGTCTTGCTGATGCAGTCGAGCGGCGTCGGCAATTGCATCAACATGCTGTCGCTGATCCCGATCCTGCGCTTTCCGTTTCTGACGCTCGTGACCATGCGCGGCGAGTGGGGCGAGTTCAATCCATGGCAGGTGCCGATGGGCTCGACCACGCAAGGCGTGTTCGAACTCTCCGGCGTCAAGGTGCTGCGCGCCTCGCACGCAGCCGAGGTGCCGGCGGTGCTGGAGGCCGCCGCAGCCCAGGCCTACAACGCGCTGACCCCTACTGCCGTCCTTCTGTCGCAGCGCCTGATCGGCGCCAAGGTTTTCACCAAATGAGCAAGGCCAATCTCCTCGACCGTCGCCAGGTCGTCTCCACGCTGCTGGCGAACCGCAAGGACGTCGTCGCGATCGGCGGTCTCGGGGCCTCAACCAACGACATGTGCGCCGCCGGCGACCATGCCCGCAACTTTTACCTCTGGGGCGGCATGGGCGGCGCCGCGATGATCGGGCTGGGTCTGGCGCTGGCGCAGCCGAAGCTGCCCGTGCTGGTCATCACCGGCGACGGCGAGATGCTGATGGGAATGGGCAGCCTCGCCACAATCGGCCTGCAGAAGCCGGCCAACCTCTCGATCGCAGTGCTCGACAACGAGGCCTATGGCGAGACCGGCGGCCAGACCAGCCACACCTCCGGGGCCGCCGACCTCGTCGGCATCGCCAGGGCTTGCGGCATTAACGACAGCCGGGCTGTCACGACCATGGCCGAAGTCGAAGCCTTCACCAAAGCCGTCCACGACGTCTCTGCCGGGCCGCGATTTGCCAACGTGAAGATCGACAGCGCCAATCTGGAGCGGATTCTGCCGACCCGGGACGGGACCTACATGGTCAACCGGATCCGCGCTGACCTCGGCTTCCGGCCGATCTAGGCGGTCTGCCCATCCCTTGCCGAACTCCTGCACGCGGGCCGTGCAGGCTTGATCAATTTCCATCGATTCTACGTCGCACACAGGTTGCGATGCAACATAGTGCTTGACTCCTGCGTGGGTGAGTGCTTACTCACCCAGCATGAGCTCATTGCGTATGACCAGCGACCTGAGGCGTCAATTGATCCTCGGCGCCGCAAAGCGCTGCTTTGCCCGACACGGCTACACCGGCACCACGACGAAGAGCGTGGCGGCCGCGGCTGCGATTTCTGAGGCGCTGCTGTTCAAGCATTTCCCGTCCAAGGCGGCGCTCTATGCCGAGATCCTCAGCGACGAATGCGAGGCGGATCCCGCTCTGATGGAGCTGCTCGAACGGGAGCCCTCGACCGCCACGCTGGTCGAAGTGATCCGCGGGATGGTCGAACACTTCCTCCAGATCGCCGACGGTCCCGATCAGGAAGAGGCCCAGCGCCTGCGGCTGATGGCCACGAGCCATTTGGATGATGGCGAATTCGCCCGCTTGCTCTATGCCAAGATCGAGACGCTGATAGGCGCTGTCTTCGTCGCCTCGCTCGAGCGTGCGGTTGCGAGCGGTGACGCGCGGCCCTGCGCTGGCGATCCGCTCAACCTGTTCTGGTTTGCGCATCATGCTGTGATGACCGCGGCGCTGACCAGGCTGCCGGCCACGCCCTGTCTTGCTTACGGCAGGGCGACCGACCTGGAGCGGCAGCTCTGTGAGTTTCTCCTGAGGGGTATCGGACTTAACGACGCCGCAATTGCTTCGCATCTGGGCCGCAATCAGGCCGCGGATGCGAACCAGGCGGCGATTGCAGAAAGTGCATGACATGAACATCGTGGCCGAAAACAAGATTTCGGGGCAACCGATCGACAACAAGGCTCCCAAGCGTCCGGTCCGGCCGGTACGCTGGTTCATCATCGTCGGCACGCTTCTGGCCGTGCTCGTCGGTGGGCTCGTCTGGTTCAATTCCTTCCGCGGCCAGATGATCAAGCAGTTCTTCGCCAACAACAAGCCGCCGCCGACCCCGGTCAGCGCGGCCGAGGCGAAGTCCGAGGTGGTGCCGAACCTGCTCACCGCGGTCGGCAGCCTCGTCGCCGTGCACCAGGTCGACGTCAGCGCCGACGTCAACGGCCGCGTCACCGAGATCAAGTTCGAGCCGGGTACGCGTGTCGAGGCCGGCACGCCGCTGGTGCAGCTGTTCGACGCGCCGGAGCAGGGCGATCTCGCCAATTACAAGGCGCAGGCGACCGTCGCGCAGCTGTCGCTTGATCGCGCCAAGCAGCTGGCCTCGCGCCAGTTCGGTCCGCAGGCGACCGTCGATACCGCGCAGGCTGCCTACGACCAGGCGCAGGCGGGCATCGCCAAGACCGAAGCGTTGATCTCGCAGAAGCTGGTGCGCGCGCCGTTCGCCGGCGATCTCGGCATGCGCAAGGTCGAGGTCGGTCAGTATCTCACCGCCGGCACCGCGATCGTGTCGCTGACCGATCTGTCGGAGCTGTGGGCCAACTTCACGGTGACGGAAAAGGATTCCGGCAGCCTCAAGGTCGGCCAGACCGTCCGCCTGAAGGTCGACGCCTATCCCGGCCGCACCTTCCAGGGCAAGATCACCACGATCGAGCCGCAGATCGCCACAGATACCCGTAACATCCGGGTGCAGGCGACGATCGCCAATCCGGAGAAGATCCTGAAGCCCGGCATGTTCGTGACCACGACGGTGGTTTTGCCGGAAAAGCCGGCCGTGATCACGGTGCCTGAAACGGCGGTCGATTACACGCTGTACGGCGACTCGGTGTTCGTGATCACCGAAAAGAAGGAAGAGGACGGCAAGACCAGCCTGTCGGCGGTGCGCACCTTCGTGCAGACCGGCAACCGGGTCGAGGGTCGGACCGAAATCGTCAAGGGCCTGAAGGCAGGCGACAAGGTCGTCGCCGTCGGCCAGCTCAAGCTGCAATCGGGCGCGCCGGTGTCGATCTCGACTGATCCGGCCCCCCCGACCCCGGCGCAGCCGCCGCGCTACTGACAACATCCTCGCGTGATCCGGCCCGGCCGGATCACGCATCTTGAAAAAAGAAATCGAGATCGCCCGCGATGGCCTTTACCGATATTTTCATCAAACGACCGGTTCTGTCGGTTGTCGTCAGCCTGCTGATCCTGCTGATCGGCCTGCGCGCGGCGATGGTGCTGCCGATCCGGCAATATCCGAAGCTGTCGAACACGGTCATCAACATCACGACCGTCTATCCCGGCGCGTCCGCAGATCTGATCCAGGGCTTCATCACGACGCCGATCGAGCAGGCGGTCGCCTCCGCCGAGGGCGTCGACTACATCACCTCGTCCTCGGTGCTCGGCACCTCGACGATCCAGGTCTACATCAAGCTGAATTTCGATCCGAACCAGGCGCTCACCGAGGTGCTGGCGAAGACCAATTCGGTGAAGTACCTGATCCCGAAGGAATCCAACGACCCGATCGTCACCAAGACCACGGGCCAGACCACGGCCGTGATGTATCTCGGCTTCTCGTCCGAGGAACTGTCGGGTTCGGCGATATCGGACTACCTCACGCGCGTGGTGCAGCCGGTGCTTTCCACCGTCGACGGCGTCGCGTCGGCTGACATTCTCGGCGGCCAGACCTTCGCCATGCGGCTCTGGCTCGATCCTGTGAAGATGGCCGGCCGCAATGTGTCGGCTTCCGACGTTGCGACGGCGATCGCCGCCAACAACTTCCAATCCGCGGCGGGCCAGACCAAGGGCTATCTGATCGTCTCGAATATCTCGACGAACACGGACCTGACCAACGTCGATCAATTCAAGAGAATGATCGTCAAGGCGAAGGACGGCGGCTTCGTGCGGATGGAGGACATCGCCACCGTCGAGCTTGCCGCCCAGAGCACGAACGCCAGCGTCGCCTTCAACGGAGAGCACGCGATCTTCATCGGCGTTCAGGCGACGCCGCAAGGCAATCCGCTGACGCTGGTCAAGGGTGTCCGCGCGCTGTTCCCCGAGCTCGAACGCAACCTGCCGCCGTCGATGAAGATGAAGGTCGCCTACGACTCGACAAAGTTCATTCAGTCCTCGATCGAGGAGGTGGAGAAGACGCTGGGCGAAGCCGTGATCATCGTGATCGTGGTGATCTTCCTGTTCCTGGCCTCGCTGCGTTCGGTCATCATTCCCGTCGTCACCATCCCTCTGTCGATGATCGGCGTCTGCACCTTGATGCTGGCGCTGGGGTTCAGCTTCAATCTCCTGACCCTGCTCGCAATGGTGCTGGCGATCGGCCTCGTCGTCGACGACGCCATCGTGGTAGTGGAGAACATCCACCGCCACCTGGAGGAGGGCAAGACGCCGGTCCAGGCCTCGCTGCAAGGCGCGCGCGAGATCGTGGGCCCCGTCATCTCGATGACTATCACGCTCGCGGCGGTCTACGCGCCGATCGGTTTCCTTGGCGGCCTCACCGGTTCGCTGTTCCGGGAATTCGCCTTCACGCTGGCGGGCTCGGTGATCGTGTCGGGCGTGATCGCGCTGACGTTGTCGCCCATGATGTGCTCGGTGCTGCTGAAGAACACCGAAGAGGGCCGCTTCGCCAAGCTCGTCAACAACGTGTTCGGCGCGATGACGCGCTGGTATGGGCGGAAGCTCGACCGCTCGCTGGACTACAAGGCCATCACTGGCCTGTTCGCGATCACGATCCTCGGGCTCGTCGGCTTCCTCTACATGCACACCTCGAAGGAGCTGGCTCCGGAGGAGGATCAGGGCATCGTCTTCGCGGTGACCAAGGCGCCGAAATACGCCAACATCGATTATCTCGATTTCTACGGCGACAAGCTCGACAAGGAATTCGAAAAATTTCCGGAGACCGATCTGCGCTTCGTCCTGAACGGCATCAACGGCCCGCAAGGCGGCATCGCCGGCATGTTGCTCAAACCCTGGGACGAGCGAAAACGCTCGTCAATCAAGTTGAAGCCTCTGGTGCAGGCCGAACTCTCCAAGATCGAGGGCGTGCAGGCATTCGCATTCAACCTGCCGCCGCTGCCGGGCGGACCTGGCGGCCTGCCGGTGCAGATGGTGATCAACTCCACCGCTGGATTCCAGGCGGTCTATGAGCAGATGGAAAAGCTGAAGGACGCCGCGCGCAAGAGCGGCATGTTCATCGTCTCCGACAGCGACCTGGCCTATAACCAGCCGAACGTTGAGGTCACGATCGACCGCACCAAGGCGCAGGACCTCGGCGTCAACATGCAGAACCTCGGCTCTACGCTCGCGGTCCTGCTGGGCGGCAACTACATCAACCGCTTCAATCTCGAGGGTCGCTCATATCAGGTCATTCCGCAGGTGCCGCGCGTCAATCGGCTCTCGCCGGAAGCCCTCGGCGGCTATTACGTGACCACGAACACCGGCCAGCAGCTTCCGCTGTGGACCGTGGTCTCGATCAGGACCAAGACCGACCCGAATTCGCTGACGCACTACAATCAGCTCAATTCGGCGACGTTCTCGGCCGTGCCGATGCCCGGCGTGACCATCGGCGCTGCGGTCGATTTCCTCGAAGGCGAGGCCAAGAAGCTGCCGCAGGGCTTCAGCCACGACTATCTTGCCGATAGCAGGCAATATGTTCAGGAGGGCAATCAGCTCGCGATCACTTTCTGCTTCGCGCTGATCATCATCTTCCTGGTGCTGGCAGCGCAGTTCGAGAGCTTGCGCGACCCGCTGGTCATCATGATCTCGGTGCCGATGGCGATCGTCGGTGCTCTGATCCCGCTGTTCTTCGGCGCGGCGACCATGAACATCTACACCCAGGTCGGTCTGCTCACCCTGGTCGGCCTGATCACCAAGCACGGCATCCTGATGGTGGAGTTCGCCAACGAGCTCCAGGTCAACGAGCGGCTCGACCGCCGCTCGGCCATCGAGATGTCGGCCCGCATCCGCCTGCGGCCGATCCTGATGACCACGGCGGCGATGGTGACCGGCCTGATCCCGCTGCTGACCGCGACGGGCGCGGGCGCGGCCAGCCGCTTCTCGATCGGCCTCGTGGTCGTCGCCGGCATGTCGATCGGCACGCTGTTCACGCTGTTCGTGCTGCCGGCGGTCTATGTGGTGCTGGCGACCGACCATCGCGCGGCGGCCGATTCCGAGCGGAACAAGCAGGTCAACGAGCTCGACCTCGATGCAAAGGTGCTGCGGCCGACCTGAGGCCGCTGGCAAGGCAAGTCCCGAGGGGCGGCAGCGGTCATCCGCTGCCGCCCTTTTCGTTGCGCCCCGGGTGAGCCCTTTTCCCGCGCTTGCGAGAGACAAGGTCCGGGCTTCTTGCTAGGTTCCGCGGGATGAGCCTGTCCCTTCACCCCGACACCCGCCAAGCCGGGACACTGCCGAGCGCGCCCCGCGGCGAGGCCGGCTCCGGTGAGACGGCGGGCCGCGGAATCCGGACCCGGCTCTTTGCCAAATACGTCGCGCTGTTCGTGGCCGTCGTCGCCATCGCGCTGCTCGCCAATGGCTTGTTCGAGGTCTACTTCTATTATCGCGAGCACAAGGCCTCGCTGATCCGGGTCCAGCACGAGCAGGCGGAGGCGGCCGCGGCCAAGATCGGCCAGTTCGTCAAGGAGATCGAGAGTCAGCTCGGCTGGACCACGCAGCTGCCCTGGTCGAGCGGTTCGATCGAGCAGCGCCGGTTCGACGCGCTGCGCCTGTTGCGCCAGGTGCCTGCGGTCACCGAGCTGGCCCAGGTGGATTCGACCGGCAAGGAGCGGCTGCGGGTCTCGCGGCTGGCGATGGACGCGCTCGATAGCGGGATCGACCTGTCGAGCGACCCGAAGTTCACCGAGGCGGTCGCGCGCAAGGTCTATTACGGACCTGTCTATTTCCGCCGGGAGTCCGAGCCTTACATGACGCTGGCGCTGGCGGGCGCGCGCAAGGACGCCGGCGTCAGCATCGCCGAGGTCAACCTCAAGCTGATCTGGGACGTCGTGTCCCAGATCAAGGTCGGCGAGCACGGCCACGCCTACGTGGTCGGCCCGGAGGGCCGCCTGATCGCGCATCCCGACATCAGTCTCGTGCTGCGCAACACCGACATGTCCGGCCTCGCCCAGGTGAGGGGTGCCCGAGCTGGTGGCGGCACCATGCCGGACTCGTTGCAAGAGGCGAACAACATCCAGGGACAGACGGTCCTGACAGCCTCAGCCCCGATCCCGCCGCTGGGCTGGACCATGTTCGTGGAGCTTCCGGTGGAGGAGGCCTATGCTTCGCTCTACGCCTCGTTGCAGCGGCTCGCCATCGTGCTGCTCGCGGCCTCGATTTTCGCGGTGCTCGCCGGGGTTTTCCTGGCGCGCCGCATGGTCGGGCCGATCCAGGCGCTGCGCAGCGGCGCCGAGCGGATCGGCGGCGGCGACTTCTCCCAACGCATCTCGATCAAGTCCGGCGACGAGCTCGAAGGCCTCGCCGATCAGTTCAACGAGATGGGCGCGCGGCTGCAGGAATCCTATGCCGACTTGGAAAGGAAGGTCGAGCAGCGCACGGCGGAATTGAGCGAATCGCTGCAACAGCAGACCGCAACTTCCGAAGTGCTCCAGGTTATCTCCATTTCCCCCGGACAATTGGGGCCGGTATTTCGCATCATGTTGGAGAACGCCACTCGCATCTGCCAGGCTGAGTTCGGGTCTCTTTATCTGCGGGAGGGAGACACGTTCCGCGCCATCGCGATGCACGGTGTTCCGGCCGAGCTGAAGGACGAAATCTACCAGAAGCCGACACGGCCGGCTCCGAACACCGTCATCGGCCGCATCGTTCGGACCAGGGAAACCGTGCATGTTGTCGATACGAGGACGGAGCCGGACTTCTTCGAAACACCTCAAGGATATGACGGACCAATACTGGCGCTACGCGCCGGGGCGCGGACACTGGTTGGTGTTCCCATGCTCAAGGACGGCGACCTGATCGGCGCGCTTCTGATCTACCGTCAGCGGCCTCTTGCCTTCTCCAGCAAGCAAATCGAGTTGGTGACGAATTTTGCGGCGCAGGCTGTGATCGCGATGGAAAATGCGCGCCTGCTCAACGAATTGAGGGACCGCACGGATGAGCTGTCGCGCTCACTCGAGGACCTGCGCGCCGCTCAGGACCGTCTGATTCAGACCGAGAAGCTCGCCTCGCTCGGCCAGCTCACCGCCGGCATTGCCCATGAGATCAAGAACCCGCTTAATTTCGTCAATAATTTCTCCGCGGTCTCGACCGAGCTGATCGACGAGCTCAACGAGACCCTGCAATCCGCCGCGCTCGACGGCAAGACGAAGCAGGAGGTTGACGAGCTGACCGGCATGCTCAGGGCAAACCTCGAGAAGGTGGTGCAGCACGGCAAGCGCGCCGATTCCATCGTCAGGAACATGCTGCTGCATTCGCGTCAGGGTTCCGGCGAACATCGCGCCGTCGACATCAATGCGGTGGTGGAGGAGAGTCTCAATCTCGCCTATCACGGCGCGCGCGCCGAAAGGCCTGCCTTCAACGTTACGCTCCAGCGCGATTTCGACCCGGCTGCCGGCATGATCGATATCTATCCCCAGGAGATCACGCGCGTCTTTCTCAACCTGATCTCGAACGGCTTCTATGCCGCGAACAAGCGCAAGGAGAGCGACGGCGAGGCGTTCGAGCCCACCTTGCGCGCGGCAACGAAGAATCTCGGCGACAGGGTCGAGATCCGGATCCGCGACAACGGCATGGGGATTCCGCCTGAGGTGAAGGAGAAGATGTTCAATCCTTTCTTCACCACCAAGCCGGCCGGCGAAGGCACGGGCCTAGGCCTTTCAATGAGCCACGACATCGTGGTGAAACAACACGGCGGCACGATCGACGTGAACACCACACAAGGTGTATTCACCGAATTCATCATCACGCTGCCGCGGACGATGGCAGCGGCCGACACTTCCGGAGGAAAGTCTTGAACGTTTACATCCTGGTCGTCGATGACGAGCCCGACGTCGAGGCATTGTTTCGGCAGCAGTTCCGGCGCGACCTGCGCGCCGGCCGCTTCCAGATGGAGTTTGCGCTCTCGGCCCCCGAGGCGCTCGAGCGCGCTGCCGAAGTTCGTGATCCCTCGCTGATCCTGATCCTGTCCGACATCAACATGCCCGGCATGAGCGGGCTCGACATGCTGCCGAAAGTGCGTGCCGCGCATCCGGACGTTCCCGTCATCATGATCACGGCCTATGGCGATGCCGAGACGCGCCGCAAGGCGATCGAGCGGGGCGCCGTCGGGCTCCTCACCAAGCCGATCGACTTTGTGCTGCTGCGCCAGGAGATCGATACGAGGCTCGAGCAAGCCGCATGACTGCGACCATCCTCTTCGTCGACGACGAGCCGGACCTCGAGGCGTTGATCCTGCAGAAATTCCGCAGGCAGATCCGCGATGGGCAGCTCGCGCTCATCTTCGCGCGCGACGGCCTGGAGGCGCTGGAATCGCTGGAGCAGAATCCGCATGTCGACATGGTGGTTTCCGACATCAACATGCCACGGATGGACGGTTTGTCGCTGCTGGCAAAGCTCCAGGAGGCCGAGGAGAAGAAGTCGACCATCATCGTCTCGGCCTATGGCGACATGAGCAACATCCGCACCGCCATGAACCGTGGTGCGTTCGACTTCCTGACCAAGCCGATCGACTTCGCCGACCTCGAAGCTACGATCGAGAAGACCATCCGCCATGTGGAGATGCTGCGCGAGGTGCGGCGGCGCCAGATGGAAGCCGAGCGCGCCCATGCTTCGCTGTCGCGCTTCTTCTCGCCGGAGATCGCAAGGCGGCTGGCCGGCGACGTCGATGGCGACGGCATGGAGGTGCAGTGGCGCGATGTCGCCACCCTCTTCACCGATATCACCGGCTTCACCTCGCTGGTCGAGACCGCCCCTCCGCAGACGCTGGGCGAGCTCCTCAACGAATATGTCGGCGGCATGACCGAGATCGTGTTTGCCCATGAGGGGACGGTCGCCAAGATCATCGGCGATGCGATCCAGGTGCTGTTCAACGCCCCCGGCGACCAGCCGGACTATGCAACGCGTGCGGTCGCCTGTGCCCATGCTCTCGACGCCTGGGCAGAGGACTTCTCGGCGAGCTGGAAGGCAAGAGGTGTGAATTTCGGAGCCACCCGCATCGGTGCCCATGCCGGCCCGGCGCTGGTCGGCAATTTCGGCGGCAACCGCTTCTTCGATTACACGGCCTATGGCGACACCGTCAATACGGCGGCCCGGCTGGAGACAGCGAACAAGCATCTGGGAACGCGCATTTGCGTCAGTGCCAGCGTGGCAAAGGGGGCCGAAAATTTTCGTGGCCGTCCCGTGGGCGACCTGATGCTGCGCGGACGCAGCGAGCCGCTGCGCGCCTTCGAACCGCTGCTGCAGGCGAAATTCGAAGCGTCGGCGACGGCGCAATATGCCGAAGCCTTTGCCAAGATGGAGGCCGGCGATGCCGCCGCCATGCCGGCCTTTGCCGCGCTGGTCGGCATGCACGCCGACGATCCCTTGGCCGGGTTTCACCTCAAGCGCCTGCTCAACGGCGCCAAGGGCACCCGCATGCAACTGGAATAGGAGTCCGTCATGACGCGCGAATTCTCGGCCGGCAACTACCGTTTCATTCCATCCGTATTCCAATATTCCGCAGGTGCCGCCGCGGATGCGGGCTATGAGATCGAGCGGGTCCGGTTCGACCGCCTGGTGCCGCTCGCGGAAGGATTTGCGCTGGCTGCAAAATTCATCCAGGAGGCGGGGTGTCCGCTGACGGCTTTCTGTGCCTGCGAGCTGCGCTCGCCGGCGGCCTTCAGCGAGGAAGGTTTTCGCGCGTTCAACCTGCACTATGTGAAGACGCTGTCCGAATGGGGCATCTTCGACGGCACCACCAATCCGGTGGCGCGCAGCAATGTCTGTCCGGAGATCGATCCGCCGTCTGAGCCGTCGTTCTATGCGTTCTCCTTCACGCGTCCAACGCGGTCAGATTTGCCGAGCTTCGTCATCGCCGGCGGCGCCGAGGCGCGCGAGGGCGGCGGCACCTATGTCGAGCGCACGGTGAGCTACCGCGACCTCAGCCCGGAGGGGCTGCGCGAGAAGGTGCGCTTCACCACCACATCGCAGATGGAAAACCGGATGGCGGCCTTCGGCTTCGGCTGGAAGGATACGACCGGCGTGCAGGCCTATTCGGTGCACGACTTTCACCACGCGCTGGTGGACGAACTGGTCCGCCGCGGCGCGCTCCGCTCCGGACTGACCTGGCATTTCGCCCGTCCGCCGGTGGTCGATCTGGAATTCGAGATGGATTGCCGCCGCGTGCTGCGGGAGGTGGTGATCTGAGGTCCTCATGCTGAGGAGCGGCCGTGAGGCCGCGTCTCGAAGGATGGCCGCGGGTTGCAGCGGGGCCATCATGGTTCGAGACGCACGTAATAACGCGCTCGTCACCATGAGAAATAATCAACGCTGCCTTGGGTCCAGCGCGTCGCGCAGGCCGTCGCCGAGCAGGTTCAGCGACAGCACGACGAGGAAGATCGCAAGACCCGGCCAGATCGCCATCCAGGGCGCCTGGGTCAGGAAGCGCTGCGCGGCGTTGAGCATGCTGCCCCAGGACGGCGCCGGCGGCTGCTGGCCAAGACCGAGGAAGGAGAGGGCGGCCTCGGCGATGATGGCCGCTGCGATCGAGAGCGTCGCCTGCACCAGCAGCGCCGGCAGGATGTTCGGCAGGATGTGCGAGAACGCGATCCGCCACGGCGGATTGCCGAGCGCGCGCGCGGCCTCGACATAGTCTTCGGCCTTGACGACGAGCACCTGGCCGCGGGTCAGGCGGATGAAGATCGGCGTCGCCGAGATGCCGATCGCGATCATGGCGTTGCCGAGGCTCGGGCCGAGGAAAGCGGCGAGCGCAATCGCCAGGATCAGGAACGGGCAGGCCAGCATCGCATCGGTGATGCGGCTGATCAGTGCGTCGGTGAAGCCGCCGCGATAGCCGGCGAGCAGGCCGAGCGGCACGCCGATGCCGAGCGCGATCGCGACCGAGATCAGACCCGCGAGCAGGGAGGCGCGCGCGCCGTAGACGACTCGGCTCAGGATGTCGCGGCCGAGCTCGTCGGTGCCGAACCAGTGGGCTGCTGTGGGCGGCTTGCGCACCAGGCTCCAGCTCGTCGCGAGGGGGTCGTAGGGCACGATGAGCGGGGCGAGCACGGCAAGCGCGATGAATATCGTGAGCACGATGAGCCCGAACACCGCGGCCTTGCGCTTGAACAGCCGCCGACGCGCGCGGCGGGCCGGGCTATCCAGCTCGTCGGCTCGAGTGACAGGGCTCGGCAGCGCGGCGTCGGTCATGAATCAGCCCCGAAGCCGCGGATTGACGAGGATATAGGCGATGTCGGCCACGAGATTCAGCGTGATGTAGACCGTGGCCGTCACCAGCACCACGCCCTGCACCACGGCATAATCGCGGTTGAATACGGCATCCACTATCAGCTTGCCGAAGCCGGGAATGGAGAAGATCTGCTCGGTCAGGACCGCGCCGGAGAGCAGCGTGCCGAGCTCGAGCGCGCCGAGCGTGATGACGGGGGTCAGCGCATTGCGCATGGCGTGCTTGAGGATCACCGTGCGCTCCAACAGTCCTTTGGCGCGCGCGGTGCGCACGTAGTCGCTTTCCAGCACCTGAAGCATGGCGCTGCGGGTATGCCGCATGAGAATCGCGGCGATCGCATTGCCGAGCACGAAGGCTGGCATGATGGTGACGGCGAGGCTCGCGCGCCAGTTCTCGGTGAGTGGTACGTAGCCGGAAGCCGGCAGCCAACCGAGCTCGATCGAGAACAGGAAGATCAGCATGATCCCGAGCCAGAAGTTCGGCGTCGAGATGCCCCACAGCGCAAATAGGTTGGCGCCGTAGTCCCAGGCCGAACCTTTCTTGACGGCGGCGACGATGCCGGCGGGAATGCCGATCAGCAGCGCGATTAGGATCGCCATCGAGCCGAGCTGCAGCGTCACCGGCAGCTTCTGCGCGATCAGCTCGCGCACCGGCATCTTGTTGCGCAGCGACTCGCCGAAATCGCCCGCAAGCACGCCCTTGATCCAGTAGGCGTATTGCACCGGGACGGGCTGATCGAGCCGGTACTGGCGACGGATCTGCTCGATCACGGCCGGGTCGCGCTCTTCCCCCGCCATCACCAGCGCGGGATCGCCCGGCAGCAATTGCTGCAGCGAGAAGATTAGCACCGAGACGAAGAACAGCGTCGGCACGATCTGCACAAGTCGGCGGGCGAGGAAGTTCAGCATGGTCCCACTCGTGTCCCGGGCGAAGCGCAACATGCAATGTTGCGCTGCTGAACCGGGACCCAGCTGCCACGGTTCGTTGTTGCCATGGGTCCCGGCTCTGCGGAGCAGCGCTTCCGCGCTGCGCCGCATCCGGGACACGGACTAAATGTCAGGCCGATCACTTCAGCTTGAGTCCGATGACCCGGACGAGGCCGTCGGGCATCTGCCTGTAGCCTTCCAGCTTGGTCGTATGCGCGATGATGATGCGGCGGTGATAGAGGTACAGCAGCGGCTCTTCGTCCTGGACCAGCTTGGCCAGGATTTCATAGCTCGCCTTGCGCTTGGCGGGATCGGTGACGAGCCGCGCCTCCTCCAGCGCCTTGTCGGCTTGCGGATTGTTCCACCCGCCATAGTTCTGCGGCGCGCCATTGTGCAGGAACACGAAGGTGTTGCCGTCAGGGTCGACGCGGCCGCTCCAGGCGAGCATGTAGGCCTGGTAGTCACCGGCCTCCGCTTGCTTGAGTCCGGTCGCGAACTCGGTGACTCGGATCTTCATGTCGAACCCGGCTTCCGCCGCCATCGATTGGATCACCTGCGCGGGCGTCTCGGTTTCCGCGCCCTTGGGCACCAGGAAGTCGACGCTGACCGGCGGCGTCACGCCGGCCTCCTTCAGCAGCGCTTTGGCCTTGTCGACGTTGCGGGGACGGACCGGAAGCGATTTCTGATAATAGGGATGATGGGGATTGACCCATTGGTTGCCGACCTGGAACTCGCCGTTGAACACGACCTGATTGATCGCATCGCGGTCGATGGCGAGGTCGAGCGCCTGCCGCACTTTGGCGGATTGGCTGAGCGGGCCCTTGGCCTTGTCTTTGCCGATGTTGAGGGTGATGCCCTGATAGCCGAGCTCGATGGCGGTCGCGACCTTCAGCCGCGAGTCGGCGCGCACCTCCTTCAGATCGGTGGCGAGCACGCGCTCGATCAGGTCGAGGCCGCCGGATTTCAGGTTTGCGAGCCGCACCGTGGCATCGACGATCGGCTGGAACACGATCTTGTCGATGAAGACATTGTCCTTGTTCCAGTAGTCGGCGAACTTCTCGAATACCATGCGGTCCTGCTGCACGCGCTCGACGAACTTGTAGGGGCCGGCGCAGACCGGGCGCAGGCCGAACTTGTCGCCGGCCTCCTTCGCCGCCTTCGGCGACATCATCATCCCGGCGCGGTCGGTGAGCTGAGCGAGCAGCGGCGAGAACGGCGACTTCAGCACCAGTTTGATCGTGAGGGGATCGACGACCTCGACGTGATCGACCGAGGCGAGCTCCGGTTTCCGGAACGAGCCGGGGAACGTCAGATGCCGTTCCAGCGAGAACTTTGCGGCCTCGGCATCGAGCGGCTCGCCGTCGTGGAATTTCACGCCGGGCCGCAGCTTGATGACCAGCGCCTTGCCGTCGTCGGCGGTTTCGCTCGACAGGGCGAGCTGCGGCACGATGTTGAGCTTCTCATCGATGTCGAACAGCTTGTCGCAGAAGGCGGAGAACACGATGCGGCCGACATAGGTGCGCGCCATCGTGGGATCGAGGATATCGGGATCTTCGGCAAGGCCGATGCGCAGCGTGGTCTGGGCCTGCGCGGCTCCGAGCGACATCAGGACGGCGGCGGCCGTTGCGGCCAGGCGAGACATCTTCATCGGACAATCCCCATTGCTTCGGCTATTTCGTTGCGGACGCGGCGCCCTGTATACCAACCCCGGCGGGACTTCTGCCTTCCGTCTTTTGGCTGAAGGCCGCGACCAATTTTGCAAGCGCCGGCGAAAATCCGCCGGCGGTGGGCAGAATGGCGTCCGCGGACGGCAGCTCCGCGGTGCGATGACAGGCGGTGGCGTGGCCCGTGCCGTCGGCTAGAAGCGCAGGCGCCTCGTTGCGGCAGCGCTCGATCACGAACGGGCAGCGGGTGTGAAACCGGCAGCCGGCGGGCGGATTGAGCGCGCTTGGGATCTCGCCCTCCAGCAGCACCGTCGTTCGTTTCGCCTTCGGCTGTGGCAGCGGGATCGCCGACAGCAGCGCGCGGCTGTAAGGATGGCGCGGTGCGGCGAATAGCGCGTCGGCTTCCGCCGTCTCGACGATCTGGCCGAGATTCATCACCGCGACGTGGTCGGCGATGTGCTTGATGACGGCGAGGTCGTGCGAAACGAAGATGTAGGCGAGGCCGAGCCGGTCCTGCAGCTCGCGCAGCAGATTCAGGATCTGCGAGCGGATCGAGACGTCGAGCGCCGAGACCGGCTCGTCGCAGATGATGAGCTTCGGCTCGACCGCGAGCGCGCGGGCGATGGCGATGCGCTGGCGCTGACCGCCGGAGAATTCGTGCGGATAGCGCCGGGCGAGGCGCGGCTCCAGCCCGACCAGCCGCAGCAGCTCGGCGACGCGCTCTGCCCGTCGGGCCGGCGGCACCAGATCGTGCAGGGCCAGCGGCTCGGTCAGGATCTGGCCGACTGTCATGCGCGGATTGAGCGAGGCGTAGGGATCCTGGAAGATGATCTGCGCCTCGCGGCGGAAGGCGCGCAAGCCGGCGGCGTCGAGCGCGAGCAGGTCGCGGCCGTCGAAGCGGATCGTGCCGGCATCCGGCTCGATCAGCCGCAGCACCAGCCGGCTGACGGTGGACTTGCCGCAGCCGGACTCGCCGACGAGGGCGAGCGTCCTGCCGGCTTCGAGCGAGAAGGACACGCCATCGACCGCCTTCACATGCGCCAGCGGCGGCCGGCCGAACAGCGAGCGCTGCGCGACGAAATGCTTGACCAGGCCGTTGACTTCGAGCAGCGGCATCACGACACCAAGAGTTCGAGCGGCGCGCGGATGCAGCGCGAGAGGTGGCCGGGGCTGACTGCCACCAGCGGCGGTGGCGTCTTGGTGCAGACCTCCAGCACGAAGGGACAACGCGCGGCGAAGCGGCAACCGGCGAGCGGCTGCGCCATGTTCGGCACCATGCCTTCGATCGTTGCAAGCTGCTCGGCGCGGTGGTCGAGCCGCGGGATCGAGCCGAGCAGGCCGACCGTGTAGGGATGCTGTGGCGCGGAGAACAATTCGTCCACCGGCGCACTCTCGACGATCTCGCCGGCATACATCACCGCGACCTCGTCGCAAACCTCGGCGACGACGCCGAGATCGTGGGTGATCAGGATGATCGCGGCGCCGCTCGCGGCCTTGAGCTCGCGCATCAGCTCCAGGATCTGGGCCTGCAGGGTGACGTCGAGTGCGGTCGGTCGGCTCGTCCGCGATCAGCAGGCGCGGGTCGCAGGCGAGTGCCATCGCGATCATGACGCGCTGGCGCATGCCGCCGGAGAGCTTGTGCGGGTAGTCGTCGATCCGACGCTCGGGCGAGGGGATATGGACGCGGCGCAACAGCTCGATCGCGCGCTCGCGCGCGCTTCTCCGCGAGCCGCCCCGGTGACGCAGGATCGTCTCGATGATCTGGTCGCCGATCGTAAAGCTCGGATTGAGCGAGGTCATCGGCTCCTGGAAGATCATCGCCAGCCGGTTGCCACGCAGATCGCGCAACGTCTGGTCCGGTGTCGCCAGCAGGTCGAAACCGTCGAAGCGGATCGCGCCGGATATTTCCGCGCTCTGCTTCGGCAGCAGGCCCATGATCGCCAGCGATGTCACGCTCTTGCCGCAGCCGGATTCGCCGACGAGACCGAGCGTGGCGCCATTGGCGACGCTGAGATCGACGCTGTCGACCGCGTGGGTGATGCGGCCGTCGTCGCCGTGAAAGCGGATACGCAGATCCTTGATCTCGATGAGGGGGCTGGCACTCATGATCGTCTCGCGCGCGCCGCAGCGATGCTGGCGTCGATGACGCTGCGATCGGTGTTGCCGGCCGGGTTCTGCCGCGTCGGCATGGACGGCCGGAAGTGGACCCACAGCTCGTGGCTGACGCGCTCCAGGCGCTCGAGCTCACTGATCGGATCGGGATGGTCGTCGGCGCGAATGTCGAGCGCCGGCCATTCCTCTTGGCCGTGGATCACGAGGGCCGCCGACTGCTTGCCGCGCTTGTCGCCGCCGGCGGCTTCGCCGGCGCGCATTGCCGCGAGCAGGCGGCGCGGGAACGGCAGGCTGTCATTGGCGATGTAGGTCTTGGCGGTCTCGTCGAGCACGTCGGCCCCGGTGAGCATGTTGCCGGCGATCGAGAAGCCGCTGCCCGCGACGTGGCCGCACCAATCGACGCAGTCGCGCCCGGTATGCGCGGCGATTGCGCCGCTCGCATCCATGATGTGGATCTGGCGGCTCTCGCGGCCCTCGTCGGTCGCCAGCAGCGCGGCGAGCACGTCGTGCGCGTTGAGGCCCTCTCGCAACAGCTTGAGGCCGTCGATGCCGTAATAGGGATTGACGAAGGCCTGCGTTGCGATGGCGCCGAGGCCGGCCGCGATATAGGGCACGCGCGCGCCGACGGCGAAGAAGCGGGTTGCGACCGCGATGCCGAACTGGCCGGTGGCAGGATCGCGCGCGATGATCGACCAGGTCATGTGCTGCCTTCAGCGCCCCGCCGCGTAGCCCTGCATGCCGCGCGGATTGGCGGCGGCGCGGCGGCGGCGACCGACGCGTGAGGCCGCGGTGAGGCGGCCTTCCGACCAGTCGGGACCGACCTCGACGATATGCCCGCGCTCGCGCAGGTTCCCGATCGTCGCCTTCGGCACGCGGTTCTCGACCACGAGCACGCCGGGACGCGCGGTGCGCGGCCAGAACGAGATCGGGAAATGCTCGGAATGCCAGGCCGGCGCGTCGATCGCTTCCTGGAGATTGAGGTTGCAATGGACGTGACGCAGGAAGAATTGCGTGATCCACTGGTCCTGCTGGTCGCCGCCGGGCGAGCCCCAGGCGAGATAAGGCTCGCCGTCGCGCAGCGCCATGGTCGGAGAGAGCGTCGTGCGCGGCCGCTTGCCCGGCGCGAGCGAGCCCGGTTGGTTCTCCTCCAAATCGAACATTTGTGCGCGGCTGCCGAGGCAGAAGCCCAGTTCGGGAATGACCGGCGAGGATTGCAGCCAGCCCCCCGAAGGCGTCGAGGACACCATGTTGCCAGCCTTATCGATGATGTCGAAATGCACGGTGTCGCCGCGCACCTCGCCGAAGCGCCCCACGGTCGGCTCGCCGGCGCCGAGCGCGCCAACAGCCTCGCGTTGGCCCTCAGCGCGGCGCAGCTTGACTACGCCGCCGAAGCCCTCGACCGCGCCGGGCCGGAGATCGAGCGAAGCCTTGTCGGTGACCAGCTTGCGGCGCTCGTCGTTGTAGGCATCCGACAGCAGCGTCGCGATCGGGATCTCGCTGAACTTGGGATCGCCGTAGAATTTTTCACGGTCGGCGAAGGCGAGCTTGGCGCATTCGATCTGGAGATGGATGAACTCCGGCCCGGTCGGGTCGAGGCCGTCGAGCGCAAAGCCCTTCAGCAGCGCGAGCTGCTGCAGCGTCACCGGCCCCTGGCTCCAGACGCCGGCCTTGCAGACGGTGTAGCGGCCGTAGTCGTAGGTGAGTGGCGCCTCGACCGTCGGCTGCCAGCGCGCCATGTCGTCGGCGGAGAGCACGCCGCGATGCGGCGAGCCGCTGACGTCCATCACCTCCTGGGTCCGGCAGAACTTGTCGATGGCTTCCGCGACGAAGCCTTGCGACCAGGCTTTGCGCGCGCGCTCGATTTCGGCGTCGCGGCCGCCGCCGCCGCTCTCGGCCTCGCTGAGAATACGGGCGTAGGTCGCAGCCAGCGTCTTGTTGGTGAACAGCGTGCCCGGCTTGGGCACTTCGCCGTTCGGCAGGTAGACGGCGGCCGAGGTTGGCCAGTGCTTGCGGAACAATTGCTCGACGGTCTGGATCGTGGCGCAGGCGCGCTCCACCAACGGATAACCGTCGCGGGCATAGGAGATCGCGGGCTCCAGCACGTCGCGCACGCGCATCGTGCCGTAGTCGCGCAGCAGCATCATCCAGGATTCGAAGGTGCCGGGAACGCAGGCGGCAAGCAGGCCCGTGCCCGGCACCATGTCGAGGCCTTCGTTTCTGTAATGCGCGATGGTGGCGCGCGCCGGCGCCGGGCCCTGGCCGCAGATCACCTCGGTGCGGGCGCGCTTGACGTCATGGACGATGACAGGCACGTCGCCGCCGGGACCGTTCAGATGCGGCTCGACCACCTGAAGGGTGAAGGCGGTGGCGACGCCGGCATCGAAGGCATTGCCGCCCTTTTCCAGGATTCCCATGCCCACGGCCGTCGCGATCCAGTGCGTCGAGGCGACGACCCCGAACGTGCCCTCGATCTCGGGCCTCGTCGTGAACGGATCGGGATTGATATTGCCCATGGGACTTCACCACCTTATTTTCGGCGCGCGCAATTGATCACAGGGCCACGCCGCCGCCAAATGCGCAGGCTGCATGGCACGGGCGCGTCACGCCGGGACCGGCGCGGTGTTGACGGCGTGGCAGGCGACGCCGTCGATCAGTTCCGGCGTCTCCCTGCGGCAGAGATCGAACGCCAGCGGGCAGCGCGGATTGAAGGCGCAGCCGGGAGGCGGATTGATCGGATTCGGGATCTCGCCCTTGACCGGAATGCGCTGGCGGCCGCTCATGGCGAGATCAGGCACGGCGCCCAGCAGCATCTTGGTGTAGGGCATGCGCGGATTGGCGAACAGCTCGCGTCCCTCCGCGATCTCGACGATACGGCCGAGATACATCACGCCGACGCGGCTCGCCATGTGGCGCACCACGGCGAGGTTGTGGCTGATGAACATGTAGGTCAGGCCGAACTTGTCCTGGAGGTCGCGCATCAGGTTGAGGATCTGCGCCTGCACGGAGACGTCGAGGGCCGAGGTCGGCTCGTCGCAGACGATGAATTCGGCGTCCGATGCGAGCGCCCGCGCGATCGCGATGCGCTGGCGCTGGCCGCCGGAGAATTCGTGCGGGTATTTCAACCGGTCGTCCGGATGCAGGCCGACGAGGCTGAGCAGCTCGCCGACGCGGGCCTGGATGTCGCGCTCGCCCTGGATCAGGTCGAAGGCACGGATCGGCTCGGAGATGATGGCATCGACCCGAAAGCGCGGGTTCAGGCTCGCATAGGGGTCTTGGAAGATCATCTGGATCCGGCGGCGCAGCTTTCGCCGCGCAGGCGCCTGCCGCGGGTCGGTCATGGAGACGCCGTCGATCAGCACGTCGCCGGAGCTCGGCGGCAGCAGGCCGACGACCATGCGGGCCACCGTGGTCTTGCCGGATCCGGACTCGCCGACGAGGGCAAACGTCTCGCCCTTCCTGATGTCGAAAGTGACGTGATCGACCGCCTTGAGATATTCGAGATGTCCGCCTTCGAGCACACGGTTGAGCCAGGGCTTCGAGACGTCGAAGACGCGGCGCAGGTTTGTGGCCTGGACGAAGGGAGCGCTCATGCCACGCTCTCCGCCGGCACGTCGTCATAGAGGTGGCAGGCCACCGATTGCGCGCCGCGCGGCAGCGGCTCCGGCCGGTCGACCCGGCAACGATCGAAGGCGAAGGCACAGCGCGGATTGAACGAGCAGCCGCGCGGGATCGCCGACAGGCGCGGCATCGAGCCTGGGATCTGCACCAGGCGCTTGTCCTCGCCGGCAAGCGTCGGGATCGCGCCCATCAGGCCCTTGGCGTAAGGGTGCAGCGGATTCTTCACGACGTCTTGCACCGGGCCGATCTCGGCGACACGGCCGGCATACATCACCGCCACGCGGTCCGACGTCTCCGCGATCACGCCCATGTCGTGGGTCACCAGCATCACCGCGGTGCCGTGGTCGCGTCCGAGCCGTTTGATCAGCGAGATGATCTGCGCCTGCACGGAGACGTCGAGTGCGGTGGTTGGTTCGTCCGCGATGATCAGCTCCGGCTCGGCGCAGATCGCGAGCGCAATCACGACGCGCTGGCGCATGCCGCCGGAGAACTCGTGGGGATAGCCGTCGATACGCTTTTCCGGCGCGGGAATGCCGACTTCGGCGAGCAGATCGATGGCGCGGCGGCGGGCGGCCGACTCCGACAGACTGAGATGGGTGCGGATCGTCTCCACGATCTGGTCGCCGACCTTGTACAGCGGGTTCAGCGATGTCAGGGGATCCTGGAAGATCATCCCGATGCGCTTGCCGCGCACGCGGCGCATCTCCTCCGGCGGCAGATTATCGATGCGCAGGCCCGCGAGATGAATCTCGCCGCCGGCGATGCGGCCGGGCGGATCGATCAGGCCGATTACCGCGAGGCCGGTGACGGACTTGCCGGCTCCGGACTCGCCGACGACCCCGAGCACCTCGCCCTTGGCGATGTCGAAGGAGACGCCGTCGATGGCGCGCAGCGTGCCGCGGCGGGAGGCGAACTCCACGTGAAGATCGCGTACGGAAAGGACGGGTTCGGTCATGGACGAGGCGTATTCATCGAAGCTTCGGATTGAGCGCATCGCGCAGCCAGTCGCCGAGCAGATTGATCGACAGGATCAGCGCCGCGAGCGCGAGCCCCGGGAAGGCGACGATCCACCATTCGCCGGCGAACAGATAATTATTGCCGATGCGGATCAGCGTGCCGAGCGAGGGCATGGTGTCGGGCAGGCCGACGCCGAGGAAGGACAGCGTCGCCTCAGTGATGATGGCGAGCGCGAGGTTGATGGTGGCGATGACCAGGATCGGGCCCATCGTGTTCGGCAGCACGTGCCGCAGCATGATCTTCGGGGCCGGCAGGCCGATCAGCTGCGCGGCGGCCACGTAGTCCTTGTTCTTCTCCACCATCACGGAGCTGCGCACGGTCCGGGCATAGCCCACCCAGAAGCTCAGGCCGATCGAGATCACCAGCACCGCCAGCATGCTGGTGGCGTCCAGCCGGTTGCCGAGGATCGACTTCGCGATGCCGTTGACCAGGAGCGCGATCAGGATGGCAGGGAAGGTGAGCTGCACGTCGGCGATCCGCATGATGACGCCGTCGACTGCGCCGCCGAAATAGCCGGCGATCAGGCCGAGCGCGATGCCGAGCGCGCCGGCGAAGATCACGCCCGCGACGCCCACGGCGAGCGAGATGCGCATGCCATAGAGAATGGCGGAGAACACGTCGCGGCCCTGCTCGTCTGTGCCGAGCAAAAACGGGCTCTGACCGTCCGCGGTCCACAGCGGTGAAATCCGCGAATTCATCAATTGCAATTGTGCCGGATCGAACGGGTTCTGCACCGCGAGCACGGAGGCAAAGATCGCAAGCAGGAAGAACAGGACCGTGATGGCCGCGGCCACCATGGTGAGCTTGGAGCGGCGGAACGAATAGAACAGGTCGCTGTCGAGCGTGCGGCTGAACCAGCCATGCGCGGCCTGCACCGGCTGTGCGCTTTGCTTGTCGGAATTGGAGACGACTGCGTCGGACATGCAGGCTGCCTTATGCGGCGCGACCGACGGTCGAGCGCAGGCGCGGATCGACCACGGTGTAAAGAATGTCCACCACCAGATTGATGGTGACGAAAATCAGTGAAACCATCAGCAGGTAGGCGGCCATGATCGGAATGTCGACGTTTTGCACGGCCTGGACGAACAGAAGCCCCATGCCCGGCCATTGGAACACGGTTTCGGTGATGATCGAAAATGCAATAACCGAGCCAAACTGAAGCCCGGCCACGGTGATCACGGGAATCAGCGTGTTCTTCAGCGCGTGGCCGAAATGGATGGCACGCGTGGTCAGCCCCCTCGCGCGGGCGAAGCGGATATAGTCGGTCCGCAACACTTCCAGCATCTCCGCGCGCACCAGCCGCATGATCAAGGTCATCTGGAACAGGCCGAGCGTGATCGAAGGCATGATCAGTGCCTTCAGTCCCGACACCGTGAGCAGGCCCGTGGTCCACCAGCCGAGCTTGACCACCTCGCCGCGGCCGAACGAGGGCAACCAGCCCAATGTCACCGCGAACAGATAGATCAGGAGAATGCCGATCAGGAAGGTCGGCAGCGAGATGCCGATTAGCGAGACCGCCTGGAATAATTTGGCCAGCACGGTATCGCGCTTGAGCGCCGAATAGACGCCCATCAGGATGCCGCAAACCATTGCAAACACGGTCGCACAGATCGCAAGTTCCAGCGTCGCGGGCATGCGCTCCATCAACAGGGCTGCGACCGGCTGGCGGAACTGGTAGGAGACGCCGAACTTGAACTGCGCCGCATCGGCGAAATAGCGCACGAACTGCACCGGCACGGGGTCGTCGAGGCCGAGCGACTTGCGCACGATCGCACGTTCGGCTGCCGAGGTGTCGATCGAGACGATCTGATTGACGGGGTCGCCGGCGAAACGGAACATCGAGAACGCGATGATGCCGACGGCGAACATGACGCCGATGGCCTGAACGGCGCGGCGAAGCGTGAAAGCGAGCATGCCTTCCACTTTCCTTGGGTGAGCGTACGGCCGACGTCCTTGACGGCCGGAAAAGAAGAGGTCCCGGAAGGCAGATGCCGCCGGGACCTCGTGTTCAACCGATGCTATTCCTTCTTGGTCGACCAGTGGAACATGACGAGATTGTCGGCGCGCTGCGGCAGGTTGACCTTCTTCGAGACTCCCCAGGCCAGCGCCTGCTGGTGCAGCGGGATGTAGGACCAGTCCTTCATGCCGATCTCGTAGGCCTCCTTGATCAGCTGGTTGCGCTTCTCGGCGTCGGTTTCGACCAGCACCTTGTCGGTGATGGCGTCGAACGCCTTGTTGCAATAGCCGCCGAGATTGGCCTCGCCGCGGGAGGATTTCGCATCGTCGCGGCAGCCCATGATGTCGTAGAGCACGTTGTGGGAGTCCATCGTGCTCGGGGTCCAGCCCAGCAGGTAGAACGAGGTCTGGTAGCCGCCCTGCTTCAGCACCTTGGCGAAGTACTGCGCCTTCGGCTGCGCCAGGAGATTGATCTTGACGCCGATGCGGGCGAGCATGCCGACCACGGCCTGGCAGATCGCGGCGTCGTTGACGTAGCGGTCGTTCGGGCAGTCCATGGTGACCTCGAAGCCGTCCGGGTAGCCGGCTTCGGTCAGCAGCTTCTTGGCGCCGTCGGGATCGAATTTCGGGCGCGTGAAGCTCTTGGACAGTGCGAACAGCTCCGGCGCGATCATCAGCGCGGACGGCGTCGACAGGCCACGCATCACGCGCGTCTTGATCAGCTCGATGTCGATCGCCTTGTAGAAGGCCTCGCGGACGCGGGCGTCCTTGAACGGGTTCTTGCCCTTGATGTTGGAGTAGAGCAGCTCATCGCGCATCTGGTCGAAGCCGATGAAGATGGTGCGCAGCTCCGGTCCCTTCAGCACCTGGGCATTCGGGCTGGAATCGACGCGGGAGATGTCCTGGATCGGCACCGGCTCGATGACGTCAACCTCGCCCGAGAGCAGCGCCGCGACGCGGGTGGCGTCGGAGGAGATCGGCGTGAAGATGATCTCCTTCAAGTTGCCTTCGACCTTGCCCCAGTAATTGGGATTGGCCTTGAACACGGTCTTCACGCCGGGCTGGTGGCTTTCGATGATAAAGGGGCCGGTGCCGTTCTCATGGAGCGAGGCGTAGCTCGGCGTGGTCGCCGCTACCGGCGTCGGGTCGACGACGTTGTTCTCCTCGGCCCATTTCTTGTCCATGATGTACCAGACATCCCACGAATTATGCAGGATGGGATTGGGCGAGGGCAGGACGAAATCGACGGTGTAGTCGTCGACCTTGACGACCTTGACGTCGGGCGCAAGACGGGTCTGCATGTTGGACCCCTTCTTGCGGACGCGATCGGCCGAGAACACCACGTCGTCGGCGGTGAAGGGATCGCCGTTGTGGAATTTCACGCCCTTGCGCAGATGAAAGCGCCAGCGGGTCGGCTCCGGAGTTTCCCAGCTTTCCGCCAGTGCCGGAATGATCTTGAGGTCCTTGTCGCGCGCGGTGAGGCCCTGATAGACGTGGCCGAGATGGGCGTGGGTGGTGCTCTCGTTCAGGGTATAGGGATCGAGCGACTTCAGGTCACCCTGATTGGCATAACGTAGCGTCTGGCTGGCTGCTGGCGAGATCGCCAACGCAAGCGTACCGGCGAGCGTCGCCGCAAACAGACTTTGACCGACTGACATTCTTGACCCTCTCCACACTGCCGCGCCGGTGATTTTTGATTGTTCGGCGGGGCTTACTGATCCATGTTGCCCAGAGTTCTCGACCCGTGCAAGCGTCATTCCAGCAAGGAACGCGCCAAGTTGCACCGCTGTGCAGCAATGCTGCCCGGCAATCCCGGGCAGGCCGGCGAGCTTCTGCGCGGGGGCGCGGGCCGGACAATTTGATTGACCATACCCGTCGATCGGGGGAGCCGGTCCTAACGGCTTCCCCTCAGGTCGCTTGCGTTGCAGACCTTCTCGCGGTGATACTCCGACAGGCCGCTCGAATCTCATCTGGAGGGGACATGAAGGTTAACATCGAAATCGACTGCACCCCCCTCGAGGCCCGCCAGTTCTTCGGTCTGCCTGACGTGGGGCCGATGCAGACGGCGGTGATGGACAAGCTGCAGCAGCAGGTGCTCAGTAACATCGAGAAGGTCTCGCCGGAATCGCTGATCCAGAGCTGGTTCACCTTCGATCCCAAGATCGCCGAGCGGTTTCAGGACATGTTCGTCGCGATGGCCGGCCTCGGCGGCCCGCGCAGCGGCGACAAGAAAAAATAGTGTCGCCGGGGCCGGACGGGGCGCTGCAAGAGGGCCGGCTTCGTCCGCCGGGTCTCGGCCTGCTGCTCGCCGAGGCCCGTGGCCTATTCGAGTTGAATGCGAGCCTCTTGCTGTCGCCGCTCCTGATGCGGGCGCCGCGGGGCGACGGCCATCCGGTGCTGGCGCTGCCGGGCTTTCTCGCCAGCGACCTCTCGATGGTGCCGCTGCGGCGCTATCTCAGCGAGCTCGGTTATGAGGCGCATGCCTGGCGGATGGGCCGCAATCTCGGCGGGCTCGGGCGCATGCGGGATTCGCTGCGCATGCGCCTGGCCGAAATCCATGCCGCCACGGGACGCAAGGTCAGCCTGGTCGGGTGGAGCCTCGGCGGCGTCTATGCCCGCGATCTCGCGCTTTGGGCACCGGACAAGGTCCGCTACGTCGTCACGCTCGGCAGCCCTTTTGCCAACGACGTACGGGCGACCAACGCGACGCGGCTCTACGAGACGCTGTCCGGCGAGCGGGTCGATGATTTTGTGGAAGCGCGCGAGGCTATCGCCGGCGATCTGCCGGTGCCGGCGACGTCGATCTATTCGCGCGCCGACGGTGTTGTGAACTGGCGGACCTGTCTGCTCCGCCCCTCCGAGCGTGCCGAGAACATCGAGGTGCTGCTGGCGAGCCATATCGGGCTCGGCGTGAACCCGGCGGTGCTGTGGGCCGTGGCGGACCGCCTGGCGCAACCGGAGGGAGACTTCTGGCCATTTGACCGGGCGGGGCCCTTTGCCATTGCATATGCCCCGCCGGAGCGGGCAGTATCGGCCTGACGAGAAGCGCCGCCAAGGCGCCCGTCGAATATACGGGAGGGAACCATGGCTGACGGTAAGAAGCTGTCGTCGCTTGACGCGTCGTTTCTCTATCTGGAAACACCGGAGATGCCGATGCATGTCGGCAGCATGGCGATCTTCCGCCTGCCTGACGACTACAAGGGCGACTTCTTCGAAGACTTCAAGGCGATGATCGTCTCGCGCTTGCACATCGCGCCGATTCTCAAGGCGCGGCTGGAGAAGGCGCCGCTCGACATCGATCATCCCTCCTGGGTCGAGGACGACCAGTTCGACATCGACCGCCACATCTTCCGCGCCAGCCTGCCGCAGCCGCGCGACCGCGCCACGCTCGAGCGCATCGTCGGCTGGATGCATGCCAAGCTGTTGAACCGCGCCCGCCCGCTCTGGGAGTTCTACGTATTCGAGGGCATGAAGGACAACGAGGTCGGGCTCTATTCCAAGATGCACCATGCCGCGATCGACGGCGGCGCCGGTGCGGCGCTGACCAACATGATCTACGACATCTCGCCGATCCCGCGGAAGGTCGATCCGCCGACCGCGGGCAGCAAGCCCGGACAGGAGCCGCGCGACATCGCGGCGAACCTGCTCGATTCCTATCAGCAGCTGTTCAGCCAGCCGCTGGAGGCTTCGCAAGCGGCGAAGAACCTGCAGCTGCCGCGCACCGGCAAGAGCGATATCGGCTCGATCCTGTTCGACAACGCGATGTACCAGATCGAGAGCGCGGTGCGCTTCGCCGGCAACATCCCGACCGTGCTCAAGAGCGTCTCCGACGTGCTCGGCAAGATCGCCGATCCGAAGTCGCGCGAGAGCCTCGCCAGCATGGTGTCGCCGCCGACCATGCTCAACAAGACGATCTCCTCGGAGCGGAGCTTTGCCGGCGTGTCGATCCCGCTGTCGCGGGCCAAGGCGTTGGCCAAGCAGGCCGGCGGCAAGCTCAACGACGTCGTGCTGGCGCTCGCCTCCGGCGTGGTTCGCCGCTATCTCCTGCAATATGGCACGCTGCCGGCGAAATCCCTGACCGCCGCCGTGCCGATCTCGCTGCGCGAGGAGGGCAACACCGAGGCCAACAACCAGGTGTTCGGCATGATCTGCTCGATCGCCACCAACATCGAGGATCCCAAGGCGCGCCTCGAGGCCATCATCGCGCAATCGACCAAGTCCAAGGAGATGTCGCATCCCTTGCGCGCCTTGATGCCGCAGGTCTCCAACATCTCGATGCTGGGCGCGCCGATCATGGTGCAGATCCTGGCGTTGCTCTACAGCCGCTCGAATCTTTCCGACGTGCTGCCGCCCGCGGCCAACATCACCGTGTCCAACGTGCCCGGGCCGCGCCAGACGCTCTATGCCGCCGGCGCCGAGCTCTTGCACATCTTCCCGGTGTCGATCTCGACCCACGGGCAGGCGCTCAACATCACCGTGCAGAGCTATCGCGACCAGCTCGATTTCGGCTTCATCGTCGGCGCCAACATCATTCCGCACGTCCAGGTGATGTGCGACATGCTGCCCGAGGAGTTCGCCGCGCTGGAGGCGGCCTACACGCCGCCGGCCACCGATATCAAGGGCGCTGCGGAGTAAGGAATTTGCAATGATTGAAATGCCCCCGCTCAAGTTCGCGACGACGAACGGAATCCGCATGGGCTATTACGAGGCAGGCCCCGCCGACGACAAGCCGCCGGTCGTGCTGTGCCACGGCTGGCCCGAGCTCGCCTTCTCCTGGCGCCATCAGATCAAGACGCTGAGCGAGGCCGGCATCCGCGTGATCGCGCCCGACCAGCGCGGCTACGGCGCGACCGACCGGCCCGAGCCGGTCGAAGCCTATGACATGGAGCACTTGACCGGCGATCTCGTCGGTTTGCTCGATCATCTCGGAATCGACAAGGCGATCTTTGTCGGTCACGACTGGGGCGGCTTCGTCGTCTGGCAGATGCCGCTGCGGCATCCCACGCGCGTCGCCGGCGTCGTTGGGGTCAACACCCCGCACTGGGACCGCGCGCCGATCGACCCGATCGCGCTGTTCCGCCAGCGCTTTGGCGACCAGATGTACATCGTCCAGTTCCAGGACCCCGCGCGCGGACCGGACAAGATCTTCAGCAGCCGTGTCGAGCAGACTTTTGACGCCTTCATGCGCAAACCGGCCGCGCGCCCTCCGGGTGCGCCCGAGGAACAGCCGATTGCCGGCATTGGTGCTTCGCCCCGCATCAACCTGGCGTTCCCGCAGATGATCGCGAATTACGACGCCAGACATGATCCGCGCACGCCGATCCTGTCGGCTGACGAGAAGAAAGTGTTCGTCGATACATTCACGAAGACCGGTTTTACCGGCGGCATCAACTGGTACCGCAATTTCACCCGTAACTGGGAGCGCGCGAATGGGCTGGACCATCACGTCCACGTGCCGTCGCTGATGATCATGGCCGAGAACGATGCGGTGCTGCCGCCATCGGCGGCCGACGGCATGGAGAAGCTGATCGATGACCTCGAGAAGTATCTGGTGAAGGACAGCGGCCATTGGACGCAGCAGGAGAAGCCGGAAGAGGTCAGCGCCAAGCTGATCGAATGGCGTAGAAGGCGGTTTGGCTAGCGCCCGTCATTGCGAACGCGTCATTGCGAGGAGCGGAGCGACGAAGCAATCCAGACTGCCTCCGCGGATATATTTCTGGATTGCTTCGCTTCGCTCGCAATGACGACATTGAGGCAGGGGGACTACATTTCGATGTCATCCAAGAACCGTCTGGACCCGATTCCGCAGCCGCCGACCAAACCGGTGGTCGGCAACATGCTGTCGCTGGACGCGGCCGCTCCCGTGCAGCACCTGACGCGGCTGGCCAAGGAGCTCGGTCCGATCTTCTGGCTCGACATGATGGGCTCGCCGATCGTCGTCGTCTCCGGCCACGATCTCGTCGACGAGCTCTCGGACGAGAAGCGGTTCGACAAGACGGTGCGCGGCGCGCTGCGGCGTGTGCGTGCGGTCGGCGGCGACGGCCTGTTCACCGCCGACACCCGCGAGCCGAACTGGAGCAAGGCGCACAACATCCTGCTGCAGCCCTTCGGCAACCGCGCCATGCAGTCCTATCACCCGAGCATGGTCGACATCGCCGAGCAGCTCGTCCAGAAATGGGAGCGGCTCAACGCCGACGACGAGATCGACGTCGTCCATGACATGACAGCGCTGACGCTGGATACGATCGGCCTGTGCGGCTTCGAGTACCGCTTCAATTCGTTCTACCGGCGCGACTACCATCCTTTCGTCGAGTCGCTGGTGCGCTCGCTCGAAACCATCATGATGACGCGCGGCCTGCCGTTCGAGCAGCTCTGGATGCAGAAGCGCCGCAAGACGCTGGCCGAAGACGTCGCCTTCATGAACAAGATGGTCGACGAGATCATCGCCGAGCGGCGCAAGAGCGCGGAGGCCATCGACGACAAGAAGGACATGCTCGCCGCGATGATGACCGGCGTCGACCGTTCCACCGGCGAGCAGCTCGACGACGTCAACATCCGCTACCAGATCAACACGTTTCTGATCGCAGGGCACGAGACCACCAGCGGCCTGTTGTCCTATACGCTCTATGCGCTGCTCAAGCATCCGGACATTCTCAAGAAGGCCTATGACGAGGTCGACCGCGTCTTCGGTCCCGACGTCAACGCCAAGCCGACCTATCAGCAGGTCACGCAGCTCACCTACATCACGCAGATCCTGAAAGAGTCGCTGCGGCTGTGGCCGCCGGCGCCGGCCTACGGCATCTCGCCGCTGAACGACGAAACCATCGGCGGCGGCAAGTACAAGCTCAGGAAGGGAACGTTCGTCACCATCCTGGTGACGGCGCTGCATCGTGATCCCAGCGTGTGGGGTCCCAACCCCGACGCGTTCGATCCCGAGAATTTCAGCCGCGAGGCGGAGGCGAAACGGCCGATCAATGCCTGGAAGCCGTTCGGCAACGGCCAGCGCGCCTGCATCGGCCGTGGCTTCGCCATGCACGAGGCCGCGCTCGCGCTCGGCATGATCCTGCAGCGCTTCAAGCTGATCGACCATCAGCGCTACCAGATGCATCTGAAGGAGACGCTGACGATCAAACCGGAAGGCTTCAAGATCAAGGTGCGGCCGCGTGCCGATCGCGAGCGCGGCGCCTATGGCGGGCCGGTTGCGGCTGCGTCCTCGGCGCCAATGGCGCAGCGCAAGCCCACCACGCGGCCCGGCCACAACACGCCGATGCTGGTGCTCTACGGCTCCAATCTCGGCACCGCCGAGGAGCTCGCGACGCGCATGGCCGATCTTGCCGAGATCAACGGCTTCGCCGTGCATCTCGGCACGCTCGACGACTATGTCGGCAAGCTGCCGCAGGAGGGCGGCGTGCTGATCATCTGCGCCTCCTACAACGGGGCGCCGCCCGACAACGCCACGCAATTCGTCAAATGGCTCGGTGGCGATTTGCCGAAGGACGCTTTCGCTGGCGTGCGCTATGCCGTGTTCGGCTGCGGCAACAGCGACTGGGCCGCGACCTATCAATCGGTGCCGCGCTTCATCGACGAGCAATTGTCGAAGCATGGCGCGCGCGCGGTCTATCCGCGCGGCGAGGGCGATGCGCGCAGCGATCTCGACGGCCAGTTCCAGAAATGGTTCCCCGCAGCCGCGCAAGTCGCGACCAAGGAATTCGGCATCGACTGGAACTTCACCCGGACCGCCGAGGACGATCCGCTTTACGCGATCGAGCCTGTCGCGGTGACCGCGGTCAACACCATCGTCGCCCAGGGTGGTGCGGTGGCGATGAAGGTGCTGGTCAACGACGAGCTCCAGAACAAGGCCGGACCTTATCCATCGGAGCGCTCGACGCGCCACATCGAGGTGGAGCTGCCGGCCAACGTCGCCTATCGCGTCGGCGACCATTTGAGCGTCGTCCCGCGCAACGATCCGACGCTGGTGGATTCGGTTGCCCGCCGCTTCGGCTTCCTGCCGGCCGATCAGATCAGGCTCCAGGTGGCTGAAGGCCGGCGCGCGCAATTGCCGGTCGGCGCGGCCGTGTCGGTCGGCCGCCTGCTCAGCGAGTTCGTCGAGCTGCAGCAGGTGGCGACGCGCAAGCAGATCCAGATCATGGCCGAGCACACCCGCTGCCCCGTCACCAAGCCGAAGCTGGTGGCCTTCGTCGGCGAGGAGGCAGAGCCGCTCGAGCGTTATCGCACCGAGATCCTCGCCAAGCGCAAATCGGTGTTCGACATGCTGCTCGAATATCCGGCCTGCGAATTGCCGTTCCACGTCTATCTGGAAATGCTCTCGCTGCTGGCGCCGCGCTATTACTCGATCTCGTCCTCGCCGTCGGTCGACCCGGCGCGTTGCAGCGTCACGGTCGGCGTGGTCGAGGGGCCGGCGGCCTCCGGCCGCGGTACCTACAAGGGCATCTGCTCGAACTATCTCGCCAACCGGCGGCCGGGCGATACGATCTATGCCACCGTGCGCGAGACCAAGGCAGGCTTCCGCCTGCCGGATGATCCATCCGTGCCGATCATCATGATCGGTCCGGGCACGGGACTTGCGCCGTTCCGCGGCTTTATCCAGGAGCGCGCCGCGCGCAAGGCGAAAGGGACCACGCTCGGCCCGGCCGTGCTGTTCTTCGGCTGTCGCCATCCCGATCAGGATTTTCTCTATGCGGACGAGCTGAAAGCGCTGGCGGCTGCTGGCATCACCGAGCTGTTCACCGCATTCTCGCGCGCGGACGGGCCGAAGACCTATGTGCAGCACGTGCTCGCCGCGCAGAAGGACAAGGTCTGGCCGCTGATCGAGCGGGGCGCGATCATCTATGTCTGCGGCGATGGTGGAAAAATGGAGCCCGACGTGAAGGCCGCGCTCGTCGCGATCCAGCGCGAGAAGAGCGGCAGCGATGCCGCCGCCGGTGCCCGGTGGATCGAGGAGATGGGCGCGAACAACCGCTATGTGCTGGACGTCTGGGCGGGCGGGTGATTGCTCGCCCTTTCGTGCTAAAGCACTCCCATGATTCCCTGGGAAAAGCTCGACACCGCCAAAGTCCCCGGTTCCGACGAGGAGCTCCGCCTGATGCGGCGGGGCAAGGAGTTCTCCATCAAGCTCGGCACCAACGAGCTGATGAACAGCCGCCTGTCGGGGTCGGAAGCGGCGCTCGCCACGCTTGCCGCGAAGCAGATCGAGAAAGTCGCAAAACCCGTCGTTCTCATCGGCGGTCTCGGCATGGGTTTCACGCTACGTGCGGCGCTGGCCGTGCTCGGAGCCCAGGCGAAGATCGTCGTCTCCGAGTTGGTCCCGTCGGTCGTCGCCTGGGCGCGGGGTCCGATGGCGGATGTGTTCGGCGACAGCCTCGATGATGCCAGGGTGAGCATTCGCGAGATCGACGTCGGCGAAGTCATACGGGCGAAGCGTTCGGCTTTCGACGCCATCCTGCTCGACGTCGACAACGGGCCCGAGGGACTGACCCGGAAGGGCAATGACGCACTCTACGATGCGAGCGGGCTGCAGGTCGCGAAGACGGCGCTGCGGCCGGGAGGCGTGCTGGCCGTCTGGTCGTCGGGACCCAATCCCGAGTTCGCAGGGCGTCTCAAGCGCGCCGGGTTCGACGTCAACGAAGTCAATGTTCGCGCCACCGGCAGAGGCGGCGGCGCGCGCCACGTGATCTGGATCGCGCGGAAGGGCTAGGTAATTTCTTTGTGCTGCGCCGAGCCCGCATCCACGATGTCGGAATCGTAGGGTGGGCAAAGCGAAGCGTGCCCACGTCTTTATCCTCGTTATGGATGGTGGGCATGGCGCGCGAAGGGCGCGCGCCTTTGCCCACCCGACGCAGCTGCAATGCTAGAACATCGTGTTGCCGTTCGCCGGATTTTCGGGAATCTCCTGAACGACGTCCCAGTGCTCGACGATCCTGCCGTTTTCCAGCTTGAAGATGTCCACGATTGCGCGGCCCCTGGTGCCGGGCTCGCGAACGGAATGAACGTGCAAGATGACGAAGTCACCCTCCGCAAAACTGCGCTTGATCTCGCTGCGCGAGTTCGGAAACTTCTCGCGCAGGAAGCCGATGAACTTCCGGAAGCCGTCGGGCCCGTCGGGAGCGGTTGGATTGTGCTGGACGTAGCGGTTGCCGACATAGGCGAGGGCGGCGTCGGCGTCCTTCTGATTGAGGCCTTTCTCATAGAAGGCCAGCACGGTTTGGCGGTTGGCTTCTTCCTGCGCGCTGGCGGCCATCGCGGCGCCGCCGGCAAGAGACAACATGATAATGGAAGCGGCCATCATTGCCGCGGATCGGATGATGAAATGCATGTGAGCTCCGAGAGGCCGCAGCCTCTGTTTGGCGTCTGAGACGGCTTGTATAGCCTTCATCGGAACCCACGTTAAGACAGGCACCGGCAGCTCACATGGTCACCGAGAGGAGACTGGCCGGCCTAGGCCGCCTGCGCCGCCGCGCCGTGCGCGTGCTTGTCGATAGCATCGATGATCTCCGGCCAGAAGCGCATGGGCAGCGCGTGGCCCATGCCCTCGATCATCAGCAGCTTTGCGTTCGGGATCGACGCGGCCGTGTCCTTGCCGCCTTCGGGGCGGACCAACGGATCGACGGTGCCGTGAATCACAAGCGTCGGTGCCCTCACGCCGTGCAGCCGCTCCTTGCGGCTGCCGGAGGCGAGCACGGCGCGGAGCTGGCGGCCGACGCCGGCGGGATTGAGCCCGCGTGCGAACACGCGCTCGGCGCGGCCAGGGTCGAGCGCTTCCTCTTCCGGGAAGTGCCCGGCGCGCAACACGTTCCAGGTCTGGCCGTAGCGGACGATGAACTCCTCCTTGCTGCGCGGCGGCGGCGCCATCAGCATCGCGGCGGCCTCGCGGGTCGGGGGCGGCACGCGCGGATTGCCCGTCGTCGACATGATCGAGGTCAGCGAGCGCACGCGGTGCGGAAACGACAGCGTCACCTCCTGCGCGATCATGCCGCCCATGGACGCCCCGACGAGATGCGCCGACTTGATGCCGAGCGCATCCATCAGGCCGACCGTGTCCTTGGCCATGTCGATCAGCTTGTAGGTGGCGGCCACGGGGATCCGCAAGAAGCGCAGCTTCAGCAGCTCGAACGGCGTCAGGCGCTTGCCGCCGCTGAGATGGCTCGACTTGCCGATATCGCGGTTGTCGAAACGGATCACGCGGAAGCCGCGGGCGGCGAGCTGCTCGCAGAACGCATCGTCCCAATGGATCATCTGCGCGCCGAGGCCCATGATCAGCAGCAGCGGCTCGGCATTGTCGTTGCCGAAGATCTCGTAGCAGATGTCGATGCCGTTGGCGCGGACGGTCTGGGGCGGCTGATGTGCGGTCACGGGTCCCTCCTGCTGACCGATGCTGTATCGCACGGTTTCGTTCCGCGAAGAAGCGGCGTGTCCGACGCCGCGCCTGCTGCTTGCCGGTTGACCGGCACCGCGCAACGGTGTGGTATGGCGGGACAAGAAGGGTGCAAAGCCCTCCGCATTGGGAGGACGCTGATGACCGACAAGATCACCGATCCGGTCGCCTTGTGGCAGAAGATGGTTGGCGAAATGGAGAAGGGTTTCAACTCCTTCGCGACCAAGGCGATGGAGACGCCCGAATTCTCGCAGGCCATGAACCGCGCCGGCGGCGTTGCTGCAGGTGCTCAGAAGCAATTCGGCGATCTCATGGAGAAATACCTGCTCTCGATGAACCTTCCGAGCCGCGAGCAGATGACCGGCATCGCGGAACGGCTCCAGTCGATCGAAGGCCAGCTCGGCGAGATCAAGTCGATGCTGAGCCAGATGTCGGCCAATTCGGGCGCGCAGCAACCCGGCGCCGCGCCGCGGCCGCCGCGCACCAAGCGTCCGCCATCCGAAGGCGGAGACCAAAAATGAACGCGCCGGCGGGACTTGATCTTGCCTCGATCCCGGAGCGCATCCAGTCCGAGGTGCAGCGCGCGATTCAGCGCAGCATCAAGGGCGTCGAATATTTCTCGACCTCCGGCCCCACGCTCGGCTCGACGCCAAAGGATGTGCTGCATTCGCGCGGCACGATGAGCCTCTATCACTATCGGCCGATGTCGGATGAGATCTACCGCGTGCCGGTTCTGATCGTGATGGCCACGACCAACCGCGGCTATATCCTCGATCTCGTGCCCGGCCAGAGCTTCATCGAATTCCTGCTGAGGCGTGGCTACGACGTCTACATGCTGGACTGGAGCGCGCCGCGGCCGGAGGAGAAGAGCCTGCGCATGGAGGACTATGTCCTCGACTTCATCCCCGACTGCGTCCGCCGCGTGCAGGCCGATTCCGGCGAGCAGGACGTCTCCGTCATCGGCTATTGCTTTGGCGGCGTGCTGTCGCTGCTCTACGGCTCGATCCACCAGGACGGGCCGATGAAGAACCTGATCTGCTTCACCACGCCGATCGACTTCCGCGAGATGAAGCTGTTCTCGAATTTCTCCGACCGCCGCTATTTCGACGTCGACCACCTCGTCGACAGCGTCGGCAACGTGCCGCCGGAGATGATCCTGTCCTCGTTCGAGATGCTGCGCCCGGCCTCGCGCACGGTGAGCCAGATCCAGCTCTGGGAAAACATCTGGAACGACGAGTTCGTGAAGTCGTACCGCATGTTCGACCGCTGGGCGACCGACACGCTGCCGCTGGCCGGCGAATATTTCCGCACCATCACCAAGGACCTGATGTGGGACAACAAGCTGTTCAACGACACCATGTCGGTCGGAGGTCGCGCGGCGAAGCTCGAGAACATCACAGTGCCGATCCTGCATGCGGTCGCCGAGCACGACCACATCGTGCCCTATGACGCCGCCAAGCACCTGATCGCCAAGATCGGCTCGACTGACAAGGAAGAGGTGATGCTGAAGGGCGGTCACGTCTCGCTCGTTGCCGGCGCCAATGCGGTGAAGCGGCTGTGGCCGAAACTGGATTCCTGGCTGGGAAAGAGATCGACATGAGCGAGCAGCGTTCCTATCCGCGCCACGTCAAGACCGACGCCGGCGATATCGAGATCCGCCTGATGTCGCCCGCGGACGAGGCCGCCGTGCTGGCCTTCGGCAAGGGCCTGCCGACCCATGATCTGCTGTTCCTCCCCCGCAACATCAGCGAGCCGAAGGTGCTCTCCGCCTGGGTCAAGGAGATCGAGCGGGGTGCGATCACGAGCCTGCTCGCGGTCAGGGATGACAAGGTCGTCGGCTGCGGCACGCTGGTGCGTGATCCCCATTCCTGGTCGCCTCATGTCGGCGAGATCCGCATGGTGGTTTCGCCCGAGGTCCGCGGCAAGGGCGTGGGCAAGGCGTTGTCGCAGGAGACCTTTGCCCTCGCGCTCGGGGCAGGCCTGGAAAAGCTCTCGGTCCAGATGACGGTGGATCAGCAGGCAGCGATCGCCTTGTTCGAGAGTCTCGGCTTCAAGGCCGAGGCCCTGCTGCGGGACCATGTGCGGGACGTCGACGGCAAGACCCATGACATCGTCGTGCTCGGCCATAACATTGCGCAGGTCCAGGCTCAGATGGAGGCCTATGGGCTGCCAGGCGCCGTCCAGCACTAGCAGCGCCGTCCGGCATTAGGGCCGGATCGGGCCGATTCTGAAGCCCAATGGCTAGGGAGGCACCACGATGCCTCCGGCTAAGGCTCTTCACGATTTCGTGATATCGCAGTGCAATACACGAATATTGCATCGCACAATTAACCGTGCCATATAAGCCGTGCCCCGGGCCAATGCGGACGGGGTGAGCCCATAGCTCAGACCTTTGAGGATGGAGAGAACCCCATGACCACTGAAACCAACACCGCTTTCGAGGGCTTCAAGGACGCTTTCAAGAACATCCAGAACCTGGAAGTTCCCGAGGCCGCCCGCGAATTCGTCAAGAAGACCGCCAACACCGCCAAGGACCGTGCTGCCGAGGTGTTCGCTGGCTCCGAGCGCGTGACCGCCGCCGTCGAGAACGCGGTGACCGAGTCCGTCACCGAAGCCGGCAAGATCAGCCGCAACATCCAGCAGGCGATCTATGAGGACGCCGAGGCGTTCTTCTCGGGCATCGACAAGCTCGCGTCCGCCAAGTCGGTCAGCGAAGCCGTCGAGATCCAGTCGAGCATGCTCCGCGCCCGCGGTGAAGTGTTCGTCTCGCGCGCCAAGGCGACCGCCGACTATCTCGGCAAGCTCGCCGCCAACGGTGCGAAGTCCGCTCAGGACAACTTTGCCAAGGTCTACAACAAGACCGCCTGATCTGGTGCCTGAGCACAAACTGAATTTGAGGCCCGCTTCGGCGGGCCTTTTGTTTGGCGCCGCCGTCATTGCGAGCGAAGCTAAGCAATCCAGAGTCTTTCCGCGGAGGCAGACTGGATTGCTTCGCTTCGCTCGCAATGACGAGTACTGTGACGCAGTCATGGACTCATCTGCCACCTTCTCCTTCGACACTCCGGGCGATGCCGAACGAGCGGCCGAGCTGCGCCGCGTGAAAGCGCTGGCGACGCTGGTGCTGGCCTCGACGCTGGCGCTGTTTGTCCTCGCAAAGTGGCTGCTGCCCGTGCATCCCGTGTTCGGCTTCATTGCAGCCTTCGCCGAAGCTGCGACCATCGGTGGGCTCGCCGATTGGTATGCGGTGGTGGCGCTGTTCAAGCGGCCGCTCGGCCTGCCGATCCCGCACACCGCGATCATCCAGAGCAACCAGGCCCGCATCGCCGACAAGCTCGGCGAATTCATCCAGGTGCATTTCCTGGAGGCGGGTCCCGTCGAGGCCAAGCTGAAAGAGATCGATTTCGGCTCCTTCGTTGCCGACTGGCTGCGCGACCGCAAACGCAGTGACGACCTTGCGCGCTTCGCACTGCGTCTGTTGCCGGAGGCGGTGTCGGCAACCGAAAGCTCCGGCTTGATGACCTTCATCATCCGCCGCATGTCCTCGCAGCTCCAGGCGATCGACCTCGCGCCGCTCGCGGCCGGCACGCTGCGGGGCTTCGTCGCGGAGGGACGGCACCAGATCCTGTTCGACGATCTCCTGCGCGTGATGCACGAGACCTTGAACCAGACAGAGACGATGGCGATGATCCGCGAGAAGGTGCGCGCGGAATTGCCGACCCTGCTCAAGCTCTATCGCGCCGACAAGTTTCTGGTGAACAAGATCGTGGCCTCCGCGACGGCCTTCTTCAACGAAGTGCGCAGCGATCCCAAGCATCCGTTCCGCGGCGAGTTCGACCGCATGGTGCTGGGCTTCGTCGACCGGCTCGGCACCGACCAGGCCTATATCGACCGCATCGACGGTTTGAAACGCGATCTCCTGGCGCGGCCGGAGCTTGCCGATCTCGCCCGTACCGTCTGGGCCAATACGCGCTCCTTCATCGAGCGCAGCGCGAGCGGCGAGACGCAGGTGCTGCAACATCATCTCGCCGGGATGTTCGTCTCCGCCGGCGAGGCGCTCGCCAGCGATGCCGAGCTGCGCGGCGAGATCAACAAGGGTCTCGTGACCGTGCTGCGCAGCTTCGTCGCGGACCAGAAGAGCGGCGTCTCGACCTTCATCTCCGATCAGGTCAAGGCGTGGAATATGACGCAGCTGATTTCGCTGATCGAAATCAACATCGGCCGCGACCTGCAATACATCCGCTTCAACGGCTCGTTGATCGGTGGGCTCGCCGGGCTCGTGCTCTACACCGTAGAATCCCTGCTCCGATTGTTGTGACTTTTGCGTCACGGCCGTTAGCATTAACGCGCGGGCCTATTGTCGCCTCGCGTCTGTCCCGCTTGAATATCGGGAACCGGCCGCCTAGCTGATTCCTGTTGCGCTGCGGAACGATCAAGAAGCCGGTGCATTGGAATTCACCGCCGATTTGCCGGTCTCGCTGCCGGCGGCCTTTCCAGTATTCTTCCCAGGGGGAAACATTGATGACCGCAACTGCCCAGATGATGCGCCCGCCGTCCCGCACCTTGATGTTTCTGGAGGGGCGCGCGATCCACGAATTCGGCGCATTCCTTGGCGCGCTGCCGCTGTTGAGCCTTGCGCCGCGCGGCGATGGGCATCCGGTGCTGGTGCTTCCGGGCCTCGTGGCGTCCGATGTCTCGACACGCGCGCTGCGCGCGTTTCTGGCCAGCAAGGGCTATGCGGTCAGCGGCTGGCGCCAGGGGCGCAACTATGGCCTGCGCGAGGGCGTTCAGGACGCCATGGTCGATCTGGTCCATGAGCTCAGCGACACGCACAGCCGCAAGATCAGCCTGGTCGGCTGGAGCCTCGGCGGCCTCTATGCGCGCCAGCTCGCCAAGATGATGCCCGAGCGCGTGCGCCAGGTGATCACGCTCGGCAGCCCCTTTGCCGGCGATCCGCGCTCGACCAATGCCTGGCGCGTCTATGAATGGGCGAGCGGACGCAAGGCCGACGAGGTCGATCCGCGCTTTGGCGGCGAGCTCGCCGTGCCGCCGCCGGTGCCGACCACCGCCATCTTCAGCCGCACCGACGGCGTCTGCGCCTGGCAGGGCTGCATGGAGAAGTCGGGCGCACAGACCGAGAGCATCGAGGTCGAAAGCAGCCATTGCGGCATGGGCCATCATCCCGCCGCGGTCTATGCCGTGGCCGATCGCCTCGCGCAGAAGGAAGGCCAATGGCGCCCGTTCGATCGCAGCGGCTGGCGCAGCCTGGCCTATCCCGACCCGCACAGGTGATCCTTCGCCTCTCCCCGTAAGAACGGGGAGAGGGAGAGCAAGAGCCGTCGCTTCCCTCCATTGTCGCGCCCGCACCAAACGCGCTATGCCTCGTGCATGGCGCATCCGCTCTCCCGCATCATCGACCAGCTCAAGCGCGAGCCGTCGCGCACCGGCTCCATCGTCATCACCGTATTCGGCGACGCCATCGTGCCGCGCGGTGGTTCGGTGTGGCTCGGCACGCTGCTGGAATTCTTCGAAAGCCTCGATATCGACAGCGGCGTGGTGCGCACCGCGATGTCGCGGCTTGCTGCCGACGGCTGGCTGACGCGCGAGAAGGTCGGCCGCAATAGTTTCTATCGCCTGGCGGACAAGGGGCGCCAGACGTTCGAGGCCGCGACGCGCCACATCTACGATCCGCCGCCGTCCGACTGGACCGGGCGCTTCGAGCTGCTGCTGATCGGCAATGGCGAGGACCGCGACGCCTCGCGCGAAGCGCTGCGCAATGCTGGCTTCGGCAGCCCGCTGCCGGGCGTGTGGGTGGCGCCGTCAGGTGTGCCGATGCCGGAGGAGGCAGCGGGCGCGATCCGCCTCGAGGTCTCCGCGGAGGATGACAGCGGCCGCCGTCTGCTCAGCGCGAGCTGGCCGCTCGATCGCACCGCCGATGCCTACCTGAAATTCATGAAGACCTTCGAGCCGCTGCGCGCCGCGATTGCGCGCGGCACCGATTTGTCCGAGGCCGACGCCTTCACCGCGCGGATCCTCTTGATCCACTATTACCGCCGCGTCGTGCTGCGCGATCCGCTGCTGCCCGAGAGCCTGCTGCCGCCGGATTGGCCGGGCAGGGCTGCCCGCGAACTCTGCGGCGCGATCTACCGTGCGCTGCTTGCTCCGTCCGAACAATGGCTCGACGGCCACGGAACCAATGAAAAAGGGGCGTTGCCGGCGGCGCGAAAGCTGCTGGAACGGAGGTTCGGCGCCTGACCGTTATGTTACAGAAATATCTTGCATGACGTGAATCTTGTTATATATTCCCTCCCAATAAACGGGAGGATGCGCATGTACACCCAGGCGCTGAACACGGCCGAGACCGCTGATCGCGATCTGGAGGACGCAGGCAAGGCTGCGCAATTCCAGGCCCGCATCGATGCCGAGGAGCGCATCGAGCCGAACGACTGGATGCCGGCGGCCTATCGCAAGACGCTTACCCGCCAGATCTCCCAGCACGCCCATTCCGAAATCGTCGGCATGCTGCCCGAAGGCAATTGGATCACGCGCGCGCCGACCTTGCGCCGCAAGGCCGCGCTGCTCGCCAAGGTGCAGGATGAATGCGGCCATGGGCTCTATCTCTACGCTGCCGCCGAGACGCTCGGCTCCTCGCGCGAAGAGCTGGTCGATGCCATGCTCGCGGGGAAGGCAAAGTACTCCTCGATCTTCAACTATCCGACGCTGACCTGGGCGGACATCGGCACGATCGGCTGGCTGGTCGACGGCGCCGCGATCATGAACCAGATCCCGCTGTGCCGCTGCTCCTATGGGCCCTATGCCCGCGCGATGATTCGCGTCTGCAAGGAGGAGTCCTTCCACCAGCGCCAGGGCTACGAGATCATGGTGACGCTGTGCCGCGGCTCGGAGGAGCAGAAGGCGATGGCGCAAGACGCGCTGAACCGCTGGTGGTGGCCGGTGCTGATGATGTTCGGCCCGCCGGACGCGACGAGCCAGCACAGCGACACCTCGACGAAATGGAAGATCAAGCGCTTCTCCAATGACGAGCTGCGCCAGAAGTTCGTCGATGCCACCGTACCGCAGGCGCAATATCTCGGCCTCACCATTCCCGATCCCGGCATGATTCAGGACGCCGACGGGCACTGGCGCTACAGCGAGATCGACTGGACCGAGTTCAAGCAGGTCCTCGCCGGCAATGGCCCCTGCAACCGCGACCGCATCGCCGCCCGCCGCAAGGCGCATGAGGAGGGCGGCTGGGTGCGCGAGGCGGCCGCCGCCTACGCCGCCAAGCGCGCCCAGCGTCAGACCGCCCAAGCTGCCGAATAGGATAACGATATGGCCACGCCGAATACGCCGCTGTGGGAAGTCTTCATTCGCAGCCGCAACGGGCTTGCGCACAAGCATGTCGGCTCGCTGCATGCGAGCGACGCGACCATGGCGCTGCAAGCCGCGCGCGACATCTACACCCGCCGCGGCGAGGGCCTGTCGATCTGGGTCGTGCCCTCGAGCGCGATCACCGCGAGCGATCCCGCCGAGAAGGGCATGATGTTCGAGCCGGCGGAATCCAAGATCTACCGGCACCCGACGTTCTACGAAGTGCCGGAAGAAGTGGGGCACATGTGATGGCGGTCGCCAACATCCAGGTCTCCGAAACGCCGCTGGTGCTCTACGCGCTGCGCCGTGCCGACGATGCGCTGATCCTTGGTCATCGGCTGTCGGAATGGTGCGGGCATGCGCCGATGCTGGAAGAGGACATGGCGCTCTCCAACATCGCGCTCGACCTCATCGGCCAGGCGCGGGAGCTCTACAGCTTTGCCGCCAAGGCCGAAGGCAGGGATAACGACGAGGACAAGCTGGCCTATTTGCGCGACGTACGGCAGTACCGCAATCTGCTCCTGGTCGAGCAGCCCAACGGCGACTTTGCCCAGACCCTGGTGCGGCAGTTCTTCTATTCCGCCTTCGCCGATCTCTATTGGCGCACGATGGTGAGCTCGCGCGATGCGACACTGGCGGCGATTGCTGCGAAATCGGAGAAGGAGAGCGCCTACCATCTGCGCCATGCCTCGGAATGGATCATCCGGCTCGGCGACGGCACTGAGGAGAGTCACCGGCGCGCGCAGGCTGCGATCGAAAATCTCTGGGCTTTTACCGGCGAGATGTTTGCCGTCGACGACGGCGAACGCGCCCTGATCGATGCCGGCATTGCTGTCGATCCCGCGAGCTTGCGCGGGCGCTGGTTGACGACGCTCACCGATGTCACCCGCGAGGCAACGCTCGCGCTGCCGCAGAACGAGTGGATGCAGCAGGGCGGCCGCTCCGGCCGCCACAGCGAGCATCTCGGCCATCTGCTGTCGGAGCTGCAATCGATGCAGCGAACGTTTCCGGGGCTGACATGGTGACGGTGCTGCAGCGTGATGGCGAGCTGCGCCAGCGTGCCTGGAACGCTGCGGCTAGCGTGGTCGATCCCGAAATCCCGGTGCTGACCATCGCCGATCTCGGCGTTCTCCGCGACGTCGTTCTCGACGGCGATCATGTCGAGGTCGCGATCACACCGACTTATTCAGGCTGCCCGGCCATGAACATGATCGCGCTCGAAATCGAGGTCGCGCTGGAGAGCGCCGGCTTCCATCAGCCCAAGGTCCGCACCGTGCTGTCGCCGGCCTGGACCACGGACTGGATGAGCGAGGAGGGGCGCGAGAAGCTGCGCGCCTACGGCATCGCGCCGCCGCAAGCCTCGAGCTCGCGCCGCGCGCTGTTCGGCGCGCAGACGGTGGCGTGCCCGCAATGCGGCTCGGACAAGACCGAGCTGCTGTCCGAGTTCGGCTCGACCTCCTGCAAGGCGCTCTGGCGCTGTAAGGCCTGCCGCGAACCCTTCGACTATTTCAAATGTCATTGAGGCGCACGATGCCAGCCCCGCCGTCATTGCGAGGAGCTCTTGCGACGAAGCAATCCAGACTGCTTCCGCGGAAAGACTCTGGATTGCTTCGCTTCGCTCGCAATGACGACTTAGAGACCGAACGAGGGTGCCCCTGATGTCCGCAGCCGCACCGCGCTTCCATCGCCTCGCCGTCAGCGACCTCCGCCGCGAGGCCACGGACGCCGTGTCGATGACCTTCGCAATCCCCAACGAACTCGCCGGCGATTACGCCTTCACGCCCGGCCAGTACCTGACGCTGCGCACCATGCTCGACGGCGAAGAGGTGCGCCGCTCCTATTCGATCTGTTCCGGTCCCGATGACGGCGAGATCCGTATCGCCGTGAAGAAGGTCGATGGCGGCGCGTTTTCGAGCTGGGCAGCCGACGATCTCAAATGCGGCGACGAGCTCGACGTGATGACGCCAACCGGCCGCTTTGGCGTGGTCCCGCCGGCAGATGGGGCGTGCATTCACGTCGGTTTCGCTGCCGGCTCCGGCATCACGCCGATCCTGTCGATCGTGAAGGGCGTGCTGGCGCGCGAGCCGGACAGCCGCTTCTTCCTGTTCTACGGCAACCGCACCACCGACAACATCATGTTCCTCGAAGCGCTCGAGGAACTCAAGGACCGGTTCATCGATCGTCTCTCGATCTTTCACGTCATCTCCGGCGAGGAGCAGGACATCCCGATCCTGCATGGCCGGCTCGACGGCGAGAAGGTGAGGGTGCTGCTCCGCTCGCTGGTGCCGGCGGAAAGCGTCGATCATGTCTTCATCTGCGGTCCCCTTGGCATGAGCGAGGACATCGAGGCGACCTGCCGCGATCTCGGCATCGCCGGCGAGCGCATCCATGTCGAGCGCTTCGTGTCCGAATTCGGCGGCAAGCCGCGGCCGAGAAGGGCGGTTGCGCCCGACGCGCCGCCGAAGGCGATCGCCTCGTTGATCATCGATGGCAAGCGCCGCGACGTGCCCGTCGCCGAGGACGAGGCGATCCTCGATGCCGCCCTGCGCGCCGGCGTCGATCTGCCCTTCGCCTGCAAGGGCGGCATGTGCTCGACCTGCCGCGCCAAGCTGGTCGAGGGTGAGGCGCCGATGGACATCAACTATTCGCTGGAACCGTGGGAGCTGAAGGCCGGTTTTGTTCTCACCTGCCAGGCCAAGCCTTCTACGGAACGGGTCGTCGTCGATTACGACCATGTTTGACAGTGTTGTCCAACCAGCAGAACATTGCGTGCAAACAGCCGGGAGAAGCGCGTGAACGTCAAAGCCGCCCTGTCGCCTGAGGATATCGCCCGCGCCTGCGCCGATGCGATGTGGGCCGAGGACGATGCCTCCAAGGGTCTCGGCATGGAGATCGTCGAGATCGGCCCGGGCTTTGCGACGCTCGCAATGATGGTGCGGCCGGACATGGTCAACGGCCAGCGCATCGCCCATGGCGGCTTCATCTTCACGCTCGCCGATTCCGCCTTCGCGTTCGCGTGCAATTCGCACAATGAGCGCGTCGTGGCGGCGCAGGGCCAGATCACCTTCATCAAGCCGGGCAAGCTTGGGGATCGTCTCATCGCCAAGGCGCGGGAAATCACCCGCGGCGGCCGTTCCGGCATCTACGACGTGCGTGTCACGGCGGGCGAGGTCGTCATCGCGGAATTCCGCGGACATTCGCGCGTCATTCCCGGCGCGTGGCTGCCGCCGCAAGATCAATAAGACCAACGAAGAAAAGAACAGACAATGTGGGGAAACGAGGATGGCTCTGACGAGGCTCAAGGAAGGTGGCAGCGCCTATAATGCGGAGATGGATGCGCATGAGCGCGCCTCGCGCGACGAGATCATGGCGCTGCAGAAGCAGCGGCTGGCCTGGTCGCTAAAGCACGCCTACGACAACGTCGCGCATTACCGCAAGGCGTTCGATAAAGCGGGCGTGCATCCGTCCGACTTTCGCGAGCTCTCCGATCTCGCCAAATTTCCGTTCACGGTGAAGACGGACCTGCGCGACAATTATCCCTTCAACATGTTCGCCGTGCCGCGCGAGAAGCTGGTCCGGGTGCATGCCTCATCCGGAACGACCGGCAAGCCGATCGTGGTGGGCTATACGCAGCGCGACATCGACACCTGGTCCGAGGTCATGGCGCGCTCGATCCGCGCCGCCGGCGGACGCACCGGCATGATCATCCACAATGCCTACGGCTATGGCCTGTTCACCGGCGGTCTCGGCGTGCACTACGGCGCCGAAAAGCTCGGCTGCACCGTGGTCCCGATCTCTGGCGGCATGACCGAGCGGCAGGTGCAGCTCATCAACGACTTCCGGCCCGACATCATCACGGTAACGCCGAGCTACATGCTCGCGATCCTCGACGAGTTCAAGCGCCAGAAGCTGGATCCGCGCCAGTGCTCGCTCAAGATCGGCATCTTCGGCGCCGAGCCCTGGACCAACGCGATGCGCGCCGAGATCGAGGACGCCTTCGACATGGACGCGACCGACATCTACGGCCTGTCCGAGGTGATCGGCCCCGGCGTCGCGCAGGAGTGCATCGAGACCAAGGATGGCCTGCACATCTGGGAGGATCATTTCTACCCGGAAGTGATCGACCCCGAGACCGGCGCTGTGCTGCCGGACGGCGAGAAGGGCGAGCTGGTCTTCACCTCGCTCACCAAGGAAGCCTTTCCGGTGATCCGCTATCGCACCCGCGACCTGACGCGGCTGCTGCCGGGCACGGCGCGGCCGGGCATGCGGCGCATGGAGAAGGTGACGGGCCGCTCCGACGACATGATCATCCTGCGCGGCGTCAACCTGTTCCCGACCCAGATCGAGGAGGTGCTGCTCGCGACCGACTGGTGCGGCGGCCACTTCATCCTGGAACTCACCCGCGAGGGTCGCATGGACGAGCTGACCATCATCGCCGAGGCACGGCCCGAGAGCTGGGACGGCCGCGGGCTCGTCGATCATGCGGACCGGATTTCGACCCACATCAAGAACACGATCGGCGTCAGCTCCAGGGTGCAGGTGGTTGCGCCCGCGACGCTGGAGCGCTCGCTCGGCAAGGCCAAGCGGCTCTACGACAAGCGGCCCAAGGACTGACGGGATGGATTGACTCGACTGGCTCCAGAGGCGACAAGTCCCGCCAGAAATCGCGGGTCTTTTCATGTCAGCCGATGCCAAAACCGTCGAAGCGCGCTGCGTGCGCCTCAACGCCAAAGCTGAAAATGCCGCTGCGCTTGCACCGATCGTTGAGCGCCGGATGCTCGCGCGCGGGCCGAACGATCTGCTGATCGAAGTGAAGGCCGCCGCCGTCAATCCGTCCGACGTCAAGGCTGCGACCGGGCTGATGCCCTATGCCGTGTTCCCCCGGACCCCCGGCCGCGATTACGCCGGCGTGGTGATCGACGGGCCCACCGGCACAATCGGGCGCGAAGTGTTCGGCTCCTCCGGCGATCTCGGCATCCGTCGTGACGGCACCCATGCGAGCCATCTCGTGGTCGAAGCCGATGCGGTCGTGGAGAAGCCGAAGACGGTGTCCTGGCAGGAGGCCGCCGGCATCGGCGTGCCCTTCGTCACCGCGATGGAAGGCTTTCGCCGCGCCGGCGTGCCGAAGAGCGGCGAGACTGTCCTGGTGTTCGGCGTCAACGGCAAGGTCGGCCAGGCCGCGGTGCAGATCGCGACTTGGCAGGGCGCGCGCGTCATCGGCGTGGTGCGCAAGGCGGAAGCCTATGAAGGCCACGCCAACGCGCCCATCGAGGTGATCGACGCCTCCGTCACCGACGTCGCCGCGCGCGTGCGCGAATTGACCGGCGGCAAGGGCGCCGACATCGTCTTCAACACGGTCGGCGATCCCTATTTTCAGGCCGCGCACAAGTCGCTGGCCTTGCGCGGCCGCCAGATCCTGATCGCCGCGATCGATCGCATCGTGCAGTTCAACATCCTCGAGTTCTATCGGGGCCAGCACACCTATGTCGGCATCGACACGCTGGGTCTATCCTCGGCCGCAACGGGCGCGGTGCTGCGCGACCTTGGGCCGGGTTTTGCGAGCGGCCATCTGAAGCCGTTTCCGATCAAGGCGAACGCGATCTATCCGCTGGAGCGCGCGAAGGAGGCGTACGCCGCCGTCGCCGGTTCTTCGCGCGACAGGGTGATACTGAAGCCGTAATCCACCGTCATTGCGAGCGCAGCGAAGCAATCCAGAAAATGCATCCGCGAAGACAGACTGGATTGCTTCGCTGCGCTCGCAATGACGGAGAAGGGCGAGAGGTCTGAGAACAACCGATGGAATCCACGCAACTCGTCATCCTCGCTGGTCTCGTCATCGGCCTCGTCTACGGCGCTGTCGGCCTGCTCAGCGGCTTCTGCCTGATGAGCAGCATGCGCGGGTGGCTGGCGGAGGGTGATGGGCGACTGGTGCGGAGCTATGCGCTGGCGATTGCGGTTGCGATCGCCGCCAGCCAGCTCCTTGCCGGCAGCGGCACGGTCGATCTCGGCAAGTCGATCTATCTGCAGCCGTCGTTTTCGCCGGCGGTGCTGTTCCTCGGCGGCCTGCTGTTCGGTTACGGCATGGTGCTGTCGAACGGCTGCGGATCGCGGGCGCTGGTGCTGCTCGGCCGCGGCAATCTCCGCTCTTTCGTGGTCGTGATCGTGCTGGCGATCGCCGCGCAGATGACGCTGAAGGGCTTGATCGCGCCGGGGCGTCTCGCGCTGGTCCAGGCGACGCAAACCACGGCCGCCGCGAATTCGCTGCCGTCGTTGCTGGCGACGCTCGGCTTTACGGAATCGCTTTCGCGCGCGCTCGCCGCAGCCGCGACAATCCTCGCGTTGATCCTGTTTGCTTTCGCGCATCCGGCGTTCCGCCGCTCGCCCGGTCAGATCGTGGCGGGCATCATCGTGGGCCTTCTCGTCGCCGGTGGCTGGTTGGTCACCGGCCATCTCGGTGCCGACGACTTCAATCCGGTCCCCGTGACCTCCCTTACGTTCGTCGCGCCAATCGCCGATGCCCTGCAATACGCCATGCTCTCGACCGGGCTGACGCTCAACTTCGGCATCGCGACGGTCGTCGGCGTCTTCACTGGCAGTCTGGTGACGGCAGTCGCAACTCGCCGATTCAAGCTCGAGGGCTATTCGTCGCCACGCCACATGCTGCGCTCAGGGGCCGGCGCTGCGCTGATGGGGGTCGGCGGCGTGATGGCATTCGGCTGCTCGATCGGGCAGGGCCTCACGGGCGTGTCTACGCTCGCGCTGGGATCGTTCGTCGCGGTTGCCGGCATCCTGCTCGGCACCGCGGCAGGGCTGCGCGGTGCGCTGCGGGTTCAGCCGCTCCAGGCCGCCGAAGCCGACTCGCCGGCCGCTTGAGCTACTCCACCGCCTTGGTCACGATGCGGATCTCCGAGCTCAGCGTCCGGTGCACCGGGCACTTGTCGGCGATCTCCATCAGCTTCTTGCGCTGCTCGGCATCGAGCGCGCCGTCGACCGCGATGTCGCGCTCGATCTGGTCGAGCATGCCCTCGCGGGTCTCGCATTCCGCGCAGTCCTTGGCGTAGATCTTGGAATGCTTCAGCGTAACCGTGACGCGGTCAAGCGGAAGCGACTTGCGGTCGGCATAAAGGCGCATGGTCATGGAGGTGCAGGCACCCAAGCCGGCGAGCAGGAAATCGTACGGGCCGGGTCCGGCATCGGCGCCGCCGGCCGCGAGCGGCTCGTCCGCCACCAGATGATGTGGGCCGACCGCGATGGCCTGGTTGAATTTGCTCTTGCGGGTCTCCTGCACCACGACCTTCCGCGGCTCCTCCGGTAGATCCATCGCCTTCGCGGGCTTCGCTGCATCGACATAACGGCTCGCCCAGGCCACGATCACGTCGGCCGCATAGAGCGCGTCGGCAGGCTTGGTCAGAAGATGATCGGCATGGTCGAGCGAGACGAAGCTCTTGGGGTGTCTTGCCGCAACGAAGATCTTCGTCGCGTTGTCGATGCCGACGGTGTCGTCGACGGGCGAATGCATCACCAGCAGCGCCTTGTGCAGGCCGGTGGCGTCCTTCATCAGCGCTTGCTCGGCGATGTCGTCGAGGAATTCGCGCTTGATCCGGAACGGCCGTCCCGCGAGCGAGACTTCGACCTCGCCCTGCGCGCGGATGTCGTCGAGATGCTCCCTGAACAGGCCGGTGACGTGGGCGGGATCCGAGGGCGCCGCGATGGTGGCCACCGCTCTCGCCTCCGGAATCTGTCCCGCGGCGGCGAGGATCGCGGCGCCACCGAGGCTATGGCCGATCAGGATCGAGGGTGCCTTGCGGATGCCACGCAGATGATCGGCTGCGCGCACGAGGTCGGCAACGTTGGAGGAGAACGTCGAATTGGCGAAATCGCCTTCGCTCGAGCCGAGCCCGGTAAAGTCGAAGCGCAGCACAGCGATGCCCCTGGCCGCCAGTGCCACGGAAATCCGCTTTGCTGCCAGCGTGTCCTTGCCGCAGGTGAAGCAGTGCGCGAACAGCGCGAAAGCCGCGGGCTCGCCGTCGGGCAGCTCCAGCGCGGCCGCGAGCTGATGGCCGCCTTCGCCGGTGAATTGAAAGCGTTCCGTCGGCATGGGCTTCCCCCGTTCTTGCTCGAATTTAATCGCCCGAATAGCGCTGCTCGGCCCAGGGATCGCCGCGGTTATGGTAGCCGCGGACTTCCCAGAAGCCCGGCGCGTCCTCGGTCAGGAATTCGATGGCCTGGAGCCATTTCGCGCTCTTCCAGAAATAGAGGTGCGGCACCACCAGCCGCACCGGGCCACCATGCTCCTCCGTCAGCGGCTGGCCGGACCAGCTGTGGGCGAGCAGCGCGTCCTCGGCGGCAAAATCCTCCAGCGCGAGGTTGGTGGTGTAACCGTCGTAGGAATGCAGCACGACGAAGCGGGCATCCTCGCGCGGCTGGCAGGCCGCCAGCAGCTCACGCGTGGCGAGCCCTTCCCACTCGTTGTCATAGCGCGACCAGGTCGTGACGCAATGGATGTCCGAGGTGAACCGGGACTGCTTCTGCGCGGCGAACTCGGCAAATGTCCAGAACACGGGCACCTCGACCGCGCCATAGACGTCGAGCCGCCAGCGCTCGCGCGAGACCGGCGGGGTGACCCCGAGATCGAGCACCGGCCAGTCCTTGGTGAGGTGCTGCCCGGGTGGAAGCCGTTGATCCTCCGGCCGTGTGATCTTGCCGGTGAGAAAGCGGCCCTCGCGCGCCCATTTCTCCTTGGTGCGCGTCAGCTTGCTGTCGGATGGCGTCTGGTCGGTCATGGCCTGCTCGTGGCGATGCATGGCGGAGGCGTGCTTGGTGTCGCGCATGCCATGACAGGCCTGTCCGCTTCCTTCGCTTCGGGAAGGCTTACATCGCCTTTCCGAGCAAAAATGGCAACTGGCGTGGGCCTCGCACCGTTCCCTGTGACCAGGTCACGGTGCCTGCCGGATCGAGCCGGAAGTCGGGAATCCGCTTCAGCCATTCCTCCAGCGCCACCTGCATTTCCATGCGCGCGAGGTTGGAACCGACACAGCGGTGGATGCCGAGACCGAAGGCGGCGTGGCGATTCTCACGCCGGTCGATCACGACTTTGTCAGCGTCCGGAAACATCTTGGGGTCGCGGTTGGCGGCCGGGAAGGACAGCAGCACCATATTGCCCGGCTTGACCGGACAGCCGGACACCGTGGTCTCCTTGACCACCTCGCGCGCCATCGTCACCGGGGAATAGGCGCGCAGCAGCTCCTCCACGGCGGTCGGGATCAGCCCGGGCTCGACGATCAGCCGCTCGCGGTCGGCCGGCGTCTTCGCAAGATGCCAGAGCGAGGAGCCGATCGCGCTCCAGGTGGTGTCGATGCCGGCGATCAGCAGCAGGCGCAGCGAGCCCATCACATGGCTGTCCTCGAGCGGATTGCCGTTCTTGTCCTTGGCGTTCATCAGGTAGGAGATCAGGTCGTCGGTGGGCTTGTTCTTGCGCGCTTCGATGTGGCCGCCGAAATAGGCCGTCATCTCCTGCACGGCCTGGAGCAGCTTGCTCTCGTCCCTGATGCCGAGCTCGAGGATCATGTGGATCCAATTGATGAAAAGGTCGCTGTCGCTCTCGGGAATGCCGAGCATGTGCGCGATCGCCCGAACCGGAATGTGCTTGGTGTAGCGCGCCGCAGCGTCCACTCGCCGCTCGGCGATGAAGTCGTCGATCAGCTCGTTGCAGATGGCGCGGACCCGCGGCTCGAGCTTCTTCATCGCATCCGGCGTGAAGGGCGGCAGCAACAATTGCTTGGCCGGCTTGTGCTCGGGCGGATCGGAGGTGATCGGCGGGGCCGCGTTCCGGCTGGCGATTTCCGGCCGCACGTCACGGACGATGATGCGGCGTGAGGAGAAGTGCTCGGAGTCGTTGGCGATCTCGCGCACGGCCTGATAGGTCGTCGGAAGGTAGCAGCCGAGGAAGCGTTTCGTGTGCACCACGGGGCTTGCGGCTCGCAGCTCGTCCCAGATCGGGAAGGGGTCCTCCGTCCATTGCGGATCGGTGTGGTCGAAGTCATGGACCCAGTCGGTCACGGGCGGATGGGCGGCGGGCTGGTCGACATCGGACATGGCAGGGAATCCCTTGGCTCGTGTTCGCTGAAAGCACGCGGGGCGGCCGCGGCCGCGTTATTCCTCGATCACATCGATTGCGATTTCCGGACAGTTGGACTTCGCAAGCCAGGCCTTGTCCTCGAGCCCCGGCGGGACGGTGCCGTCGCCGGCTTCGTGCGCGTTGCCGTATTCGTCGAGCTCGAAAAGCTCCGGCGCGAGCGCCTTGCAGCGGGCATGGCCCTGGCATTTGTCCGGATCGACGTGAACCTTCAGTCGCTCTGCCATTTTCGGCTTCCTTGGTCGTGTGCGCGCGAGGGCCCGAAGGGCGGCGCGTTTCCTCATCCCGGTTTTGTTTAAGTTATATGCTATTACATTCGCGGCGGGCTTCCCCTGTCAAGCGCAAACTTATAGGCTTCGCCCCGACATGCGTTCACGACCAGCCCGCAAGCCCGAGAAGACCTACCACCATGGCGATCTCCGCGATGCGCTGATCGAGGCCGCGCTGCACGAGGCGGAGCAGGGCGGCGCCGAGGCGATCAGCATCAAGGCGCTTGCCAAGAAGCTCGGCGTCTCGCAGCCGGCGCCGTACCGGCATTTTGCCGACCGCGAGGCGCTGCTCGCCGCCGTCACCGCGGAAGCATTCCGGCAGCTCTCAGCGCTGTTGCGCGAAGCGATGGCAAAGCAATCGAAGCAATCGAAGCTCTCGCGGCTCGCACAGGCGACGCTCGATTTCGGTCTGCGCCGGAATGGCATCTACCGCTTGATGTTCGCCTCGCGCACGGTGTCCTGCGCGGCCAAGGGCAGCGAGTTGCACGCAGCGACGCGGGAGACCTTTGCGCTCGTCATCGAAGCTTTGGAAGCGCCCGCCGTGGGTTATTTGCGCGAGCGGCAGGCGCTCAAGATCTGGGCGGCGCTGCACGGGGTGGTCATGCTGGCCGAGCAGGGCCTGTTCACCGGCGAGGCGGCGCACGCCACGCGCGAGGAGCTGGTCGAGGATTTCGTCAACGAGACCAAGGCTGCGCTTGCGGTCGCGATCAAGGATGCGCGGCGTCGGACCAAGGCCGGCGCTTAAGCCTTCACCTTCAACAGCCTCATCAGCTTCTCGACCGCGCTGTCCGGCGTGGTCACGACGGGGCGGCCCGTGGCCTCGGCAACCAGCGGCGCGGTCGCGGCGATGCTGAATTGCGCCAGCGCGATGACGTCGCAATCGCGCAAGCTCCTTGAGGCGTCTGCGATCAGCCGGTCATGCGTGGCGCGGTCGCCGCGGTCGAGCGCGGCCAGTGCGCCTTCGGCAAGTTTCGGCACGATCTCGACCGAAGCGGGAAACTCGGGCGGCATCGATGCCAGCGTCGGCGGAAAGGTCGAGAGCAGGCCGATGCGCTGGCCCATGGTCACCGCCCTCTCGATCATGGCCTCGTTCGGCTTGAGCACCGGCATCGGCGCATGCGCGCGCGCGACGGCCTCGATGCAGGGGCCGAAGGCGGAGCAGGTGAACAGGATGCCATCCGCTCCCGTCGCCGCCGCGTAGTCGCCGAGCGCCAGGAAGCGTTCGGTCATGGCATCAGTGAGCGTGCCGTCGCGGGCCAGGTCTGCAGACAGGCTGTCGTCGAGCAGGTTCATCAGCCGCGCCTCGGGCCACGCCTGCGCAAACGCCGCCTCGATCGGGGCGATGGAATGTTTGAGGGCGTGGATCAGGGCGATGCGAGGGGACGTCGTCATTGAAGTTGACTACCTCGGAGGTCTCGTGCCCCGGACGCAGCGCAATGCGCAGTATTGCGCTGCAGAGCCGGGGCCCATTGTCCTTGCTGGGTCGCGGCTTTGCGCAGCAGCGTTGCACGCTGCAGCGCGTCCGGGACACAGGGCACCTTTACTTGAACGGAATGGCGTACATCAAGCCGCCTTTGCTCCAGAGGCCGTTGAGGCCGCGATCGAGCTTGAGCGGGCTCGCCTTGCCGACATTCCGCTCGAAAATCTCGCCGTAATTGCCGCCGGCCTTGATCGCCGTGACCAGCCATTTGTTGTCGAGCCCGAGTCGCGAGCCGAGATCGCCGCTGGCGCCCAGCAGCCGCTGGATCGCGGGCGTCTGCGACTTCGTCATCTCATCGACATTGGCCTGCGTGACGCCGAGCTCCTCGGCCTCGATCAGGCCGTAATGCAGCCAGGTGATGATGTCGCTCCAGACCTCGTCGCCGTTGCGGGTGAAGGGGCCGAGCGGCTCCTTGCTGATGGTCTGCGACAGCACGATATAGTCGGCCGCGTTCGGCGCTGCGGTGGTCACCGCGCCGGCGAGGGCGGAAGCGTCCTGGGTCATGGCATCACAGCGGCCGCCGAAGAAGGTCTGGTACATGGTGTCGATGCGGTCGAACACCAGCGGCTTCCAGTCGATGCCGTTGGCGCGGCCGTAATCGCCGAGCGTGACCTCGTGCGTGGTGCCCTGCGCGACGCAGACGGTGGCACCCTTGAGGTCCTTCAGCTCCTTCACGCCGAGGTCCTTCTTCACGACAAAACCCTGGCCGTCGTAGAAGTTGATCGGGCCCTGCCGCAGGCCGAGCGTTACGCCGCGCAAATAGGTCTGCGTCGAGTTGCGGTAGAGCACGTCGATCTCGCCCGATTGCAAGGCGGTGAAGCGGTTCTGTGCCGTCAACGAGACGTAGCGCACCTTGGTGGGGTCGCCGAGCACGCTCGCCGCCAGCGCGCGGCAATAATCGACGTCGAGACCCTTGTAATTGCCCTGCGAGTCCGGCGCCGAGAAGCCGGCAAAACCGGCGCTGACGCCGCACACCAGGGTGCCGCGGCTCTTCACCGTATCGAGCGTCGCCGCCGACGCCATCACCGTCGATGCCGCGAGCAGGCCCGCTGCGATAACCACTTTCCTCATACCACTCTCCCCTCAGTGATTGACACTACGCAACACGTTGTCGACGGCCGTGCCGAGCTTGTCGACGATCAGGTCGATTTCGTCCGCCGAGGCGATATAGGGCGGTGCGAGCAGCACGTGGTCGCCGCGCACACCATCGACGGTGCCGCCGCTCGGATAGCAGCCGAGCCCGTTCGCGAAGGCTTCGGCCTTGATCTTCTGGTGCAGCTTGAGCGCCGGATCGAACGCGGCGCGGCTAGCGCGATCGGCGACGAGCTCGATTGCCCAGAACAGGCCTCGGCCCCTGATGTCGCCGACATGGCGGTGATTGCCGAAACGCTCCGTCAGGCGCTGCTCGAGCTGCTTGCCGCGCTCCTTCACGCGGTCGAGCAGACCGTCGTCGCGGATCACATCCTGCACCGCGAGCGCGGCGGCGCAGGCGAGGGGGTGTGCCAGATAAGTGTGGCCGTGCTGAAATGCGCCCGAGCCCGAGCGGATGGCGTCGATGATCTTGCCGCTTGCGAGCATGGCCCCGATCGGCTGATAGCCGCCACCGAGCCCCTTTGCGATTGCCTGGATATCGGGTGCGACACCTTCCTGCTCCCAGGCATGCGTCGTGCCGGTGCGGCCCATGCCGCACATGACCTCGTCGAGAATGAGCAGCGCACCGTGCCGGTCGCAGATCTCGCGCACCGCATTGAAGTAGCCGTCCGGGGCGGTCACGGCGCCGGCGGTGGCGCCGACGACGGGCTCGGCGAGGAAGGCCGCCACGGTGTCGGAGCCGAGCCGCTGGAACTCGGCTTCGAGCTCGGCGGCGAGGCGCGCGACGAACTGCGCATCCGACTCGCCCTCGCGCTTCTCGTGATAGGCGAACGCCGGCGTGACGTGGCTGAAAGCGCTCGACAGCAGCGGCGCATAGGGCGCGCGACGCCAGGCATTGCCCCCGGCGGCGAGCGCGCCGAGCGTGTTGCCGTGATAGCTCTGCCGCCGCGCGATGAAATGCTGCCGCTGCGGCTGGCCGCGCTCGATGAAATATTGCCGCGCCAGCTTGATGCTGGCTTCGATCGCCTCCGATCCGCCGCTGACGAAATAGGCGTAGGCGAGACCGCCGGGCTCATGCCCGACCAGCCGCTCGGCCAGCGCTTCGGCCGGCTCGGAAGAGAAGAAGGCGGTGTGGGCATAGGCCAGCGTCGAGGCCTGGCTGGCCATCGCCGCGATCACGCGCGGATGCTGGTGGCCGAGGCAGGAGACCGCCGCGCCGCCGGAGGCATCGATGATGCGACGCCCGTCCTCGGCGAAGAGATAAACGCCTTCGCCGCCGATCGCCTTGGGCGGCGTTTCGCGCAGCGAGCGATGCAGCACGCGGCTGGTGCGGGTGCTCATGGGTCAACCTTTCTCCGAGACGTAGGTGGAGGCAGCACTGAGCCGCACCTCGGTATTTTCCAGACGCTTCTTCGCGGCGGCGCCGCCGAGCGAGAACGTGACCGCCGCGAGCGACTGCGCGATCGCGATCGCGCCGGTGAGGCTGGGGAAAAAGCCGGGCGAGGAGGCCGCCTCGAACAGCAGCACGTGATCGGCGCCCTCGGCCATCGGTGCCGCGAGGCTGTCCGCGATCGCGACCAGCGTTGCGCCGCTGCGATGAGCGGCCTGCGCGACGCGGACGCTGGCATGGGTGTAGGGCAGGAAGCCGATGACGATGACGGCTTCTTCGGGCCGGAACGCGCCGAGATCGAGATCATCAGGCCCGGACGTGCCCACGAGCTGCACCTGTTCGGGCCGGAACAGGCGCAGCTCATAATTCAGGAGCTCCGCGACGCTGCGGCAGCTGCGGTAGCCCGCGATCCAGATCCGCTTGGCCTCGTGCAGCGCGCGCGCCGCTTCCGCGATCGGCTGGGCCGGGATGCGTGGAAGGCCCGCGGCCTCGGCCTCGAGCTTGTCGATGACGAGCGTAACATCGGCGTTCGGCCCGTGACGGCGGCCTCTTGTGCGGCCGGAGAAGGGCGCGGTCTGCGATGGCCGGCGCGCCTCGGTCAGCGCCGCGCGCAGCTCGTCCCATCCGGAATAGCCGATCGCCTTCGCAAGCCGCGTGAACGCGGCGGGATCGGCGCCGGCTTCCGCCGCGAGATCGCGCATCGAACGTGTGGTGGCGTCGTAATCATTGGCGGCGACGAAACGGCCGACCTCCTGCAAGCGCAGGGGGAGCGATGGCAATGCGATGCGCAGTTCGCTCAGGGGCGAGGATTTCGCGGGCTCGGCCATGAAACATTTGTTGCATGAATTTCAGTTCGGTGCAACACTTGACGTGCGTCGCCGGAAATCGCTGCATTTGAAGAAGGATTTTTGTGCTGTGACCGCCGATCATCCCAGAGCACCGCCGCGTCGCCGCTTCGTGCTCGGGCGCAACGAATTGAAGGGCCTGTTCTGGCAGGTCTTGGTGGTCGGCATCGCGGTCGGGGTGATCGCCTTCCTCTGGTCCAACACCGTTACCAATCTCTCGGCGCGGCGCATCACCACCGGCTTCGCCTTTCTCGGCCGCGAGGCCGGCATGCCGATTGCCGACAGCCTGCTCGCCTACAATCCGAGGGATAGTTATCTCTGGGCCTTCGTCGTCGGCGTCGCCAACACCTTGCGCGTAGCCGTGATCGGCATCGTGCTCGCAACGGTCCTGGGCACGCTGATCGGGATCTCGCGGCTGTCGGCCAACTGGCTGTTGTCGCGGCTTGCGGCGGTCTATGTCGAAACGCTCCGCGACATCCCGCTGCTGCTGCAGCTGCTGTTCTGGTACGTGCTGATGCAGGCGCTGCCGGCTGCACGCGCCGCGTGGCGGCCCGTCGAGGGCGTGTTCCTGTCCAATCGCGGCCTGATCCCTGCCGGCGATGCCGTTCGGGCCGCCGCAGCTCACGGTGCTCGGCACCGCGCTGCTGGGCTGCGCGGTGTTCTTCCTCTTCCGTCGGTGGCTGGTCGCGCAGCAGATGCGCGACGGCAAGCCGCGGCCCGTCTGGCCGTCTGCGCTCGGCCTCATCGTCGCGGTGCCGGCCGCGGTCTCGCTGGTGCTCGGCGTGTCCTGGACCATCGAGTGGCCGCAGCTGCGCGGCTTCAATTTCGTCGGCGGGCTGACGCTCGCGCCGGAATATTTCGCGCTGCTGATCGCACTGGTGACCTACACCTCGGCCTTCATCGCAGAGATCGTGCGCAGCGGCATCCAGTCCGTGCCGCGCGGCCAGTGGGATGCCGCCAACGCGCTCGGCCTGCGCCGCAGCTTCATGCTGCGGCAGATCATCCTGCCGCAGGCGCTGCGCGTCATCGTGCCGCCGATGACGAGCCAGTATCTCAACCTGACCAAGAACTCCTCGCTCGCGGTCGCGATCGGCTACCAGGACGTCGTCTCGATCGCCAACACCACGCTGAACCAGACCGGGCAGGCGATCGAAGCAATCGCGCTGATCATGGCGGTGTTCCTGACCATCAGCCTGTCCATCAGCTTCTTCATGAACTGGTACAATTCGCGTATCGCGCTGGTGGAGCGCTGATCATGACGGCCATCACCGACATGCCGGAGGCGCCCCGAGCTGCCCGCCGTCCGCAGCCTGGCAATCCGGTGCTGCACTGGCTGCGCAAGAACCTGTTCTCCTCGATCCCGAATGGGATCCTCACCGTCCTGCTGCTGGCGCTGCTCGCCAAGGGTATTTTCAGCTTCGTGCAATGGGGTATCGCCAACGCGGTCTGGCTGACGCCCACAAACGATTCCAGCGCCTGTCGCGCCGCGCGCGGCCTCGGCGCCTGCTGGGCCATCATCCCCGAAAAGTACCGCTTCATCCTGTTCGGCACCTATCCGTTCGACGAGCAGTGGCGGCCGGCGCTATCGGTCGTGCTGTTCATTGCGCTGTACACCCTCTCGACCCGCCGCGCGCTGTGGCGGCGCGAGCTGGTCTATCTCTGGATCGGTGCACTGGCGCTGATCAGCGTGCTGATGTGGGGCGGCGTGTTCGGCCTGTCCTTCGTCTCGCAGGATCGCTGGGGCGGCTTGCCGGTCACGCTGATCCTGGCGACGTTCGGCCTCGCCTTCGGCTTTCCGCTCGGCATCCTGGTCGCGCTCGGCCGGCGCTCAAAACTGCCGGCGATCCGCTCGCTCAGCGTGCTCTATGTCGAGCTGATCCGTGGCGTGCCGCTGGTGAGCCTGCTGTTCATGGCCAGCGTGATGTTTCCGCTGTTCATGCCGGCCGGATTCAACATCGACAAGCTGCTGCGCGCGCAGATCGCGATCATCCTGTTCGCCGGCGCCTACCTCGCCGAAGTGATCCGCGGCGGGCTCCAGGCGGTGCCGCGTGGGCAATATGAAGCCGCCGATGCGCTCGGCCTGTCATACTGGCGCAAGCACCGGCTGATCATCCTGCCGCAGGCGATCCGCCACGTCATCCCGCCGCTGGTCAACACCTTCATCGCCTTCTTCAAGGACACCAGCTTGGTGCTGATCATCGGCATATTCGACCTGCTGACGACGGCCAAGACCGCGATCATCGATCCCGCCTGGCAGCAGTTTTCCGTCGAAGTCTATATCTTCGTTGCCGCGATCTACTTCGTCTTCTGCTTTGCGATGTCGCGCTACAGCCGGAGCCTGGAGGCGACGCGCGGGAAGTGAGGCCTCGTGTCCCGGACAAGGTGCAGCGCTTCAGCGCTGCGCCGCAGAGCCGGGACCCAGGGCTGCAGGGGAGGTCGCGGAGAGATGGGCCCCGGCTCTGCAGCGCAACGCTGAAGAAGCGCTGCACTGCGTCCGGGGCACGAGAGCGCGGCTAGTTCTTCACCTTCGGATCGATCGGCGTCGTCGCGCGCAGGCCCAGGATATCCTCCAGCACCTTCGCCCCGGCAATCACCTGCGCATCGGCATGCGGCGCGCCGACGACCTGCACACCGACCGGCAGGCCCGTCGCCGTGAAGCCGCACGGCAGCGACAGCGAGGGGCAGCAGGCCAGCGTGATGGCGTAGACGATGCCGAGCCACTCGACGTAATTGTCGAACCTCTTGCCGGCGCATTCGGCGACATAGCGATGCTCGATCGGAAAGGGCGGCACGATCGTGGTCGGCGTCAGCAGCAGATCGTAGCTCTTGAAGAACTCGACCGCCCGCGCCGTCATGCCGACGCGCTGCGCCTCGGCGCGCGCGAGCTGCTCGACCGTGAGCTTGAGGCCTTCCTCGATGTTCCAGATCACCTCGGGCTTGAGCAGGTCGCGCTTGGTGCGCAGCAGATTGGCCTTGGTGATCGCGAAATCGAAGGCGCGCAGCACGTGGAAGCATTCATGCGCCTCGCGCCAGTCCGGATGCGCCTCCTCGACGATGGCGCCCGCCTCCGCGAAACGTTCGGCTGCCTTGCGCGTGATCGCCTTCACTTCGGGATCGACCGGCGTGATACCGAGATCGGGCGAATAGGCGATGCGCTTCGGCCTCTTGCCCGCCTGGGCCGCCGACAGGAACGAGGTTGCCGGAGCCGGCAGCGACAGCGGATCGTCGGCATAGTCGCCGCTCATGGCATCCAGCAGCAGCGCGAGATCCTCGACGTTGCGCGCCATCGGGCCGACCACGCCGAGATTGCGATCGATGCCGGACTTCGGAGTATGCGCGACGCGGCCGATGCTCGGCCGCATGCCGACGACGCCGCAGAAGGCCGCGGGGCTGCGCAACGACCCGCCCATGTCGGAGCCCTGGGCGAGCCAAGCCATGCCGGTCGCCAGTGCCACCGCCGCGCCGCCGGAGGAGCCTGCGGCCGATTTCCTCGTATCCCAGGGATTGAGCGTCGCGCCGAACACCTCGTTGAACGTGTTGGCGCCGGCGCCGAATTCCGGCGTGTTCGACTTGGCGTAGACGACCGCGCCGTTGGCCTCGAGGTTCTCGACCATGAGGTCGGACTTCGCGGGGATGTTGTCCTTGAAGATCGGCGAGCCCTGCGTGTTCAACACGCCCGCGACATCGGTCAAATCCTTGATCGGAACCGGCAGCCCGGCGAGCAGTCCGCGCGCACCCGCCGGCTTCTGCATAAGTGTCTTCGCGCTCTCCCGCGCGCGATCGAAGCACAGCGTCGGCAGCGCGTTGACCTTGCCGTCGACCTGCTTGATGCGCTTCTCCAGCACGTCCAAGAGCTCGAGCGGCGAGACGTCGCCGGAGCGCAGCTTGTCGACGACGGTGCAGGCGGTTTCGCGGATCAGATCTTGGGACAATTAGCTTACTCCTGTGCTTATTCGCAGCTCGTCATTGCGAGGAGCGAAGCGACGAAGCAATCCAGACTGGTTGCTACAGAGGCATTCCTGGATTGCTTCGCTGCGCTCGCAATGACGAGGATAATGTTATCCCCACCCCGCGCTGATGCCGCCGTCGACCGTGTAGATCACGCCCGAGGTATAGCCGGCGCGATCCGAGGCGAGGAACGCCATGAGGTCGCCGATCTCGCGCGCGTGCGCGGGCCTGCCGAGCGGCAGGCTCTTCTGGAATTCCTTGTAGCGGCCTTCGTCGCCGAACTGGTGCCTGGCCCGCGTCTTCAGCAGGGTGACGTGGCGGTCGGTGCCGACGGGGCCGGGATTGATGCCGACGACGCGGATGTTGTCGGCGAGGCTCTTGCCGCCGAGCGCCCGGGTGAACGCCATCAGCGCCGCATTGCCGGCGCTGCCGCAGATGTAGTTGGCGTCGAACTTTTCGCCGGCCGCGCCGATGTCGTTGACGATGACGCCGCCGCCCCTGGCTTTCATCTGCGCGTATATGTAGCGCGTCAGGTTGATATAGCCGAACACCTTCAATTCCCAGGCGTGCCGCCAGGCCGCCTCGTCGATCTTGTCGATCGAGCCGCCGGGGATGTCGCCGGCATTGTTGACGAGCACGTCGATGTCGGCGGCTTCTTTCGCCAGCCGGGCCACGTCGTCCTCCTTGCGCAGATCGACGATGCTCGTTGCGGCGTCGATCTGGTGCGCGGCGCGCAAGCGGTCGGCCAGCGCCTTGAGCTGATCGCCGCTGCGCGCCGCGAGGAGGAGATGCGCGCCTTCCTCGGCGAAGGCCTCGGCAGCGGCTGCGCCAATGCCCTTGGACGCGCCGGTGATCAGGACGCGCTTGCCGCGCAGATGCAGATCCATGGGGGTACTCGTTCGTGGGAACAGGATCAAATCAGTAGGCGCTCGCCCGCGCCATGGTCAACATTGCAGTGCAGCGTTGCACTGCCGCCGCGTTTGGTCCATTGCAGTGCAGTCAGAAGGCGGCGACTGCCGGACCAACCAAGGACGTTCTCGATGAGCAAGAAACAATACCGGATCGCGGTCATTCCCGGCGACGGCATCGGTAAGGAGGTGATGCCGGAAGGCCTGCGCGTTTTGGAGGCGGCGGCGAAGAAGCACAACGTCTCGCTGCATTTCGACCATTTCGACTTCTCGTCCTGGGACTATTACGAAAAGCACGGCCAGATGATGCCGGATGACTGGAAGGAGAAGATCGGCAAGCACGATGCGATCTATTTCGGCGCGGTCGGTTGGCCGGCCAAGATCCCGGACCACGTGTCGCTGTGGGGCTCGCTGATCAAGTTCCGCCGCGAGTTCGACCAGTACGTCAACCTGCGCCCGGTGCGGCTGATGCCCGGCGTGCCGTCGCCGCTGGCGGGGCGCAAGCCCGGCGACATCGATTTCTGGGTGGTGCGCGAGAACACCGAAGGCGAATATTCCTCGGTCGGCGGCCGCATGTTCCCGGAGACCGACCGCGAGTTCGTGACGCAGCAGACGGTGATGACCCGCACCGGCGTCGACCGCATCCTGAAATTCGCCTTCGAGCTCGCGCAGTCGCGGCCCAAGAAGCACCTGACCTCGGCGACCAAGTCCAACGGCATCTCCATCACCATGCCCTATTGGGACGAGCGCGTGGAGGCGATGGCCAAGAAGTTTCCGGGCGTGAAGTGGGACAAGTACCACATCGACATCTTGACGGCGAACTTCGTGCTGCATCCGGACTGGTTCGACGTCGTGGTCGGCTCGAATTTGTTCGGTGACATCCTCTCCGATCTCGGCCCGGCCTGCACCGGCACGATCGGCATCGCGCCGTCAGGCAACATCAATCCCGAAGGCGATTTTCCCTCGGTGTTCGAGCCGGTGCACGGCTCGGCACCCGACATCGCAGGTCAGGGCATCGCCAACCCGATCGGCGCGATCTGGTCCGGCGCGATGATGTTCGAGCATCTCGGCGAGAAGGAAGCCGGCAAGTCGATCGTCGAGGCGATCGAGCGCACGCTGGCTGAACGCACGCTGCGCACCAAGGATCTCGGCGGCAATGCCGACACGACGGCGTGCGGCAAGGCGGTCGCCGAGATGGTGGACTGAGGCGGTCGATCTTTCCCTCTCCCCTTGTGGGAGAGGGTGGCTCGCCGCGCAGCGGCGAGACGGGTGAGGGGTCTGTCTCCGCGGAGACAGATCTATCATTCGCAGAATTGCTCGCCGAGAGAACCCCTCATCCGGCGCTTCGCGCCACCTTCTCCCGCAAGGGGAGAAGGGAAGGGCAGCAGTGCTTTTGGCTTAGGCCTCAAACATACGATTTCCGCGCCGGATCGAAGATCGGCGGGTAGTCGTTGTCATCGAGCAGGTCGAGAAACGGGTCGAGTCCCCTGGACTTGATCAGCGCGAGCTCCTGCTGCGAGATCAGGTTCACGGTCAAGATCTCCACGGGATCGCCCGCGATCTCCAACGCCTCGGCGATCTCCTTGTCGGGGCCGATGATCGGTGTGAGAAACAGGAACGTCTGGAAGTCTGTTCCCGCAACCGGCGGCCACGGAAGCGCGACGCGATGGCCGAAGCCCAACCAGGTCGTGTCGATGAACGGCAGATTGGCCAGCCAGCGCAGATTGGCCCAGACCTCCTCGGTCGGCTCGCGGACGTACCACATCAGCTCGGCTCGTGGCTTCGCGTCCCCTGGGACACCGTGCATCCGTTGCTCGCTCATGCCGTTGGTCAGGAGGACATAGCCTTCGTCGGAGCCCTCCCGGCAGACCGGGACGAAATCGCGGCCGAAGGCGTGGATGTCGATCCGGCGCTCTGCGTTGTCCGCGAACGTGTGCTCGGGCTCGCCAAGCTCGCTCTCATAGATGGCGAGCCGTTGCCGGTAGAGGTCGGCTGCGGGTGATGGCTCGGCGGAGCCGGACATGAACTTTGCGAGACGGGAGAGCATGTGAACCTCGAAAGCGGATTTGAGCCGGGATATCCGCGTTGTCGCGAGGCAACGCGGGCCGGTTCAAATTCGCCCCGCGGGCGAGCCGATGCTTCGCCGTCGTCCACACTCCCGTGCGCAATCATCCATGAGGTCGTAACGACGCTGAGGATGCGCTGCGGTCGCAACTAGCCTGCGATCTTCTCGATCGCAGCCTGATCCAGCCCGAACTTCTTCCCGGCCTCCAGAATCTCCTGCCACGTCGTTGGATCGACTGGAATGCCTTCGGCAAGGCGCTTCTTCCTGGTCTCGCGTTCCGGGTCGCCGGCGATCAGCACCTTGTCGACCCCGGGCGCGGGCGGTGAGCCGGTGTGCCAGGCGACGAAACTTTCGACCTCGCGCGCGAGGTTTTCGGCGGTGCCGAGCTTGGTCGGGTCGATGACAATCGAGAGCATGCCGTTGAGGACGTTGTACTTGCCCTCGGACGGACCCTTGACCACCTGTCCGCCGGAGAGCGCACCGCCGAGGATCTCGCACACGAGCGCGAGTCCCGAACCCTTGTGCTCGCCGAAGGGGAGGATGGCGCCGTACGGCGGAATCACGGTGTAGCGCGGGTTGGTCGTCTGCTTGCCTTCATTGTCGATGATGGTGCCGGGCTCCAGCGCGACGCCCTTGTTGTGGGCGACGCGGGTCTTGCCCTGCGCGATCCTGCTGGTGGCGAAGTCGAGCACGATGGGCTCCTTGCCGGCGCGCGGGATTCCGACGCAGAACGGGTTGGTGCCGTGACGCGCATCGCTGCCGCCCCAGGGCGCCACGATCGGCCGCGAGATCACGTTGACGAAGTGGATCGAGACCAGCCCGTGGTCGATGCACTGCTCGGCCCAGTGGCCGATGCGGCCAATGTGGTGCGAGTTGGAGAGGCCGACGAGACACACACCGTTGCGCTTGGCGCGCTCAGCCGCCAACTCCATCGCCTCATGACCGATCACCTGGCCATAGCCGGTGAGGCCGTCGAGCGTGAGGAGCGGACCGGTGTCGAGCACGATCTTGACGTGCTGGTTCACGGCAAGGCCGCCATTGGTGACGCTCTGGACATAGCGCGGGATCATGCCGACGCCGTGGGAGTCATGTCCCCTCAGATTGGCCTCGACGAGGTTGGTCGCGACAAGCTCGGCCTCGCGCTCCGAGGAGCCGCCGGCCTTGACGATGGCGCGGACCACATTGGTGAGCGGCTCAGCCTTGATGATGCGATAGTCGGCCATTGTTGTTGCTCTTACCCCTTCACGATCCGGCGGCAGTGAACCAGCGCCGCTTCAATCAGGTTCTCGCTCGCCTCCGGCGTTCGGAAGGCCGAATGCGCCGACAGCGTCACGTTCGGCAGCTTCGTCAGCGGATGATCGCCGGGCAGGGGCTCGATGTTGAAGACATCGAGGCCGGCGTGGCGGATATGGCCCGACTTCAGCGCGTCGATCATGGCGGCCTCGTCGACCACAGCGGCGCGGGCGGTGTTGATGAGGATGACGCCGCGTTTCATGGCGAAGATCTTCTCGCGCGTGATCATGCCGCGCGTCTCGTCGTTGAGCAGCAGGTGCAACGACACCACGTCGCTTCTCGCCAGCACGCTGTCGAGGTCGGTGAATTCGACGGCGGGATGGCTCTTCGGCGAGCGGTTCCAGGCGATCACCTTCATGCCGCTGCCGGACGCAATGCGCGCGACCTCCGCGGCGATGCCGCCGAAGCCGATCAGGCCGAGCGTCTTGCCAGTGAGCTGCATGCCGTCCTCGCGCAGCCAGTTCCCGGCCCGCATCTCGCGGTCCATCATCGCGATGACGCGGGCCGACGCCCACATCAGCGCGATCGCGGATTCCGCAACCGCCGTGTCGCCGTAGCCCTTGATCAGATGCACGGAGATGCCGAGCTCGGCGAGCTCTTCCGGATTCATGTAGCTGCGCGCGCCGGTGCCGAGGAACACGACGTGCTTCAGCCCGGTACATTTCTTCGCGACCTCGGTCGGCAGTGCGGTGTGGTCGACGATCGCGATCTCGGCGCCGTCGAGAACTTCCGGATATTGCTCGGGTGTGATGTCGGGGTTCCTGTTGATCCGCACCTTGGGATCACCGGGCTTCTCCAGCCGCTCCATGATCACGGCCAACGATTCATTGGCGTCGACGAAAACTCCGCGCATAATTCTCTCCGGTCAGGACGCGACGCCGGCGATCGCCAGCACGGTATGCATGAGGACGTTGGTGCCCGCGGCGCAGTCGCCTTGCGTCGCATCCTCCAGCTCGTTGTGGCTGATGCCGTCCTTGCAGGGCACGAACACCATCGCGGCCGGCATGACCGTGTTGAGGTTGCAGGCGTCGTGGCCGGCGCCGGAGGTGATGCGGCGCGAGGAATAGCCGAGCGTCGTCGCGGCATTCTCGACGGCAGCAATCAGCTTCGGATCGAAATGCGTCGGCGGCTTGCGCCAGACGAGATCGATCTTGACCTCGACCTTGCGGCGCACGCCGATCTCGGCGATTGCCGCACGCAGATCGCGATCGAGCGCATCCATGATGGCGCCGTCGGCACTGCGGCAATCCATGGTGAAGGCGATCTCCCCGGGAATGACGTTGCGCGAGGGATTGGCGATCACGGCCTCGCCGATGGTGCCGACCGCGTTCGGTCCGTGCTTCTTCGCAATCGACTCCATCGCCAGCACGATTTCGGACAAGGTCGCCAGCGCATCGCGCCGCAGCGGCATCGGCGTCGAGCCCGCATGACTCTCGAAGCCGGAGATCTTGCCGTCGTACCAGAGCACGCCCTGGCCGGAATCGACCACGCCGATGGTCTTGCCTTCCGCCTCCAGAATTGGACCCTGCTCGATGTGCAGCTCGACGAAGCAGCCGAGCTTCTGAAAGCCGACCGGCTTGTCGCCGCGATAGCCGATGCTGTCGAGCGCCTGGCCGACGGTGGTGCCATCGATATCCTTGCGCGACAAAATGTCGTCGGTGGTGAAGTCGCCGACATAGGCGGCGGAGGCCATCATCGCAGGTGCGAAGCGCGAGCCTTCCTCGTTGGTCCAGTTGACGACGCAGATCGGCGCCTCGGTCTCGATGCCGGCATCGTTCAGCGTGCGGATCACCTCCAGCGCGCCGAGCGTTCCCAGGATGCCGTCATACTTGCCGCCGGTCGGCTGGGTGTCGAGGTGCGAGCCGATGCCGACGGGCAGCTTCGACATGTCGCGGCCCTTGCGCAGGCCGAACTGTGATCCGAGCGCATCGACGTGGACGTCCAGTCCGGCATCCTCGCAGGCCTTGCGGAACCAATCGCGCACCTGCTTGTCTTCGCTGCTCAGCGTCAGCCGCCGCACGCCGCCTTTGGCCGTCGCGCCGAATTGCGCGGTCTCGTGGATGGAGCCCCACAGGCGGGCGGAATCGATTTGCAGGTTGGTGGCGGCTCGGCTCATGCGGTCGTTCTCTCTTTTTGTCCGGCGCCTTTTTCAATGACGCGCCTGTGCGGGCGCGTCAACCGCGAGGCTGCTCTGCGCAATTTGCCGTGCAAGCTCGGCGACGCGCTCCACGGCGACGACGTCGGGAGAGGCGAGCCAGCTCGCGGTGAACGTCAGCGGTGCGATGGCGAGGTCGGTGTCGAGCAGCTGCAGGCGCCCGTCGGCGAGCTCGTTCTCGACGATGGCGTCGGGAATCACGGCGATGCCGAGTCCCTCGACCGCCATGTGGATGACGGTCGCCAGCGAGGCGGACGCGTGCAGGCGGATCGGCGGCAGCTCGGGCCGGTCGAACACCTCCCGCACGACCTCGTAAGGCTTGGTCTTGCGCGGGAAGGTGATGATCGGAAACCGCGCGAGCTCCGCCGGCGTCAGCGGGCCCTTGCCGAGCCCGAGCGAAGGACTTGCGAGAAAGCCGATCGGATAATCGGCGAGCACGCGGTTGTGCACGCCGGAGGCGGACAGCGGTCCGACGACGAAAGCGAGCTCGATCTCCTGCGCGAGCAGGCGCGCGGTGAGATTCGGCGTGATGTCGACCTCGATCTCCAGCGACAGGTTCGGATAGATTTCGTTCACGCTCTTGACCAGCCGCGGCAGCCAGGTGTGCACGATGGTTTCGGCGACGCCGAGCCGCATCACGCCGCGCATCGCCGAGCGGTCGCCGATCTCCGCCATCATCGCAGCGCGCAGGCCGATCAGCTTCTCCGCGTAGACCATCATCTGCCGGCCGCTCGGTGTCGGTGACGCCACGCGATGATCGCGGTTCAGCAGCTTCACGCCCATCTCGCGCTCGAGCTGGGCGATGCGCTGGGAGATCGCCGGCTGGGTGGTGTTGAGTCGTTGCGCGGCGCCGCGGAAGCTGCCGAGCTTCACAACCCACAGGAACGTCTCGATCGACCTGAAGTCCAGCATTGGAAGGATTTTCCCGATCGATAAATCATATTTATCGAGATTGATTAGAAACGACGATTAGACTTTATAGCACGCTTGGTGTTGGTTTGTCTTTGTCGAGTTTATAGGCAGGTCGATCACATGACTGTTTTGGTGGCAGCGCAGCAAACTGAAACACCCGACACCCTCCCGAGCCGCAAGGCCCGGCTCGCCTACCGCGAGGGGCTGGTTGCCTCCACCGCCGGCGTCGCCCCCGGATGTGTCCAGGGCAACCTGGCGATCCTGCCGGCGGAATATGCCGGCGCCTTTCACCGCTTCTGCCAGCTCAATCCCAAGCCGTGCCCGATCATCGGCATGTCCGACGTCGGCAGCCCTTACATCCCTTCGCTCGGCACCGACCTCGACATCCGCACCGACGTGCCACGCTACCGTGTCTGGCGCGACGGCGAGGTCGTGGACGAGCCGACCGACGTGAAGAGCTACTGGCGCGACGACCTCGTTACCTTCGTGCTCGGCTGCTCGTTCTCATTCGAGGAGGCGCTGCTCGAGGAGGGCATGCCGATCCGCCACATCGAGAAGAACGTGCGCGTGCCGATGTACCGCACCAACATCGCCTGCGGCGTATCAGGTCCGTTCGCCGGCCCCATGGTGGTGTCGATGCGCCCGTTCAAGCCGGCCGATGCGATCCGCGCGGTGCAGATCACCTCGCGCTATCCCGCCGTGCACGGTGCGCCCGTGCATCTCGGCCATCCGCATCTGATCGGCATCAAGGATATTGCCAAGCCCGACTACGGCGATCCCGTACCTGTTGCCGAAGACGAGATTCCGGTATTCTGGGCCTGCGGCGTGACGCCGCAATCGGTTATCAACGCCGCGAAGCTGCCGTTCGCGATCACGCATTCGCCCGGCCTGATGCTGGTGACGGATCTGAAGAACAAGACCATGGCCGTGATTTAGTAGGCAGCGTTTGCTGTTTCTTCGGGCTTTACGCTCTTTGCCAATCGCTTCATTCGATACGCGCAAAAATTCGGATAACAGGGGACTTTAGCCAATGACGATGACTCGCCGCGATGTACTGCTCGGAGCCACCGCCGCCGCTGCGCTGCTGCCATTAGCTGCGCGCGCGCAAACGTCTGAAGTGGTGATTGGCGCAACCTATCCCCTGTCGGGCTCCGGCGCGCAGGTGGGTGTCGATGCGCAGCGTGCTTTCGAGACCGCGATCGACATCATCAATAACGACCAGGATTTCGATCTTCCGCTGGCAAAGGGCGTAGGTTTGCCCGGTCTCGGCGGTGCCAAGATCCGTATTGTCTATGCCGACACCCAGGGCGATCCGCAGAAGGGGCGCGCCGAAGCCGAGCGGCTGATTACGCAGGAAAAGGTCTGCGCCATCCTCGGTTCCTATCAAAGCGCGGTTGCGGTGACGATCAGCCAGATCTGCGAACGCTACCAGACCCCGTTCATCTCAGCGGACAACTCCTCGCCTAGCCTGCATCGCCGTGGCCTGAAGTATTATTTCCGCGCCTCGCCGCATGACGAGATGTTCTCGGCCGGGATGTTCGACTTCCTCGATGCGATGAAGAAGAAGGGCGCCAAGGCCAACACGCTGGCGCTGTTCCACGAAGATACCATCTTCGGCACCGACTCCGCCAACGCGCAGACCAAGCTCGCGACCGAGCGCGGCTACAAGATCGTCGCCGACATCAAGTACCGCGCCAACTCGCCGTCGCTGTCGGCCGAGGTGCAGCAGCTCAAGGCCGCCAATGCCGACGTGCTGATGCCTTCCAGCTACACCACCGACGGCATCCTCTTGGTCAAGACCATGGCCGAACTCGGCTACAAGCCGAACGCCATCGTGGCGCAGGCCGCCGGCTTCTCCGAGAAGGCGCTGTACGACGCAGTCGGCGACAAGCTCGAGGGTGCGATCACCCGCGGCAGCTTCTCGCTCGATCTCGCCGCCAAGCGGCCGATGGTCGGCAAGATCAACGATCTGTTCAAGGCGAAGTCGGGCAAGGATCTCAACGACAATACGTCGCGCCAGTTCATGGCCATGATCATCATGGCTGACGCCATCAACCGCGCCAAATCCACCGAGGGCGAGAAGATCCGTGACGCGCTGGCCGCGACCGAGATGCCGGGCGAGCAGACCATCATGCCCTGGAAGCGCGTCAAGTTCGACGAATCGGGCCAGAACAACGATGCCGATCCGGTCCTGCTGCAATATGTCGGCGGCAAGTTCGTCACCATCTTCCCGTCGCAGGCGGCGGTGGCCGATGCAGTCTGGCCGATGAAGTAAGCGATCAGGTTGCGGGCGGGGGACGAAGCGACGTGACAGCAGAAACGATTATCCAGAGTCTTGCGAGCGGCCTGCTGATGGGGCTGCTTTACGGACTGATCGCCGTCGGCCTGGCGTTGATCTTTGGCCTGATGGACGTCGTCAACTTCGCCCATGGCGAATTCCTGATGCTGGCGATGTACGTGATATTCTTCCTGTTCACGTTCTTCGCGATCGATCCACTGCTGTCGGCGCCGCTGGCCGCCGCCGCCCTGTTTGTCCTGGGGGCGGCGGTCTATCTCCTGATCGTGCGGTTTGCGATGCGTGCCAAGGCCAATGTCGGCATGGTGCAGATCTTCGCCACCTTCGGCCTCGCCATCGTGATGCGGGGCCTCGCGCAGCTGTTCTTCACTGCCGACTACCGCAGCGTTCCCAACTCATGGCTCGGCGGCAAGACGGTATCGGTCGCCGGGATCTACCTGCCGCAGCCGCAGCTGTTCGGCGCGCTGGTCGCGATCGCCGCGTTCGGCGGGCTCTATCTGTTCATCAACCGCACCGATTTCGGCCGCGCGCTGGAAGCGACCCGTGAAGATCCCGGCGCGGTGGCCCTCGTCGGCATCGACAAGAACCGCGTGTTCGCGCTCGGCTGGGGCCTCGGCGGTGCGCTGGTCGGGCTTGCCGGCGCCATCATGGCAACCTTCTTCTACATCTATCCCGACGTCGGCGCGTCCTTTGCGCTGATCGCCTATGTCACAGTCGCGCTCGGCGGCTTTGGCAGCGTGTTCGGCGCCTTCGCCGGCGGCATCGTCGTCGGCCTGGTCGAAGCCACCACCGCGTTGATCCTGCCGCCATCGCTGAAGTCGGTCGGCATTTACGCGGTCTATCTGCTCGTCGTGTTCATTCGGCCGCGTGGCCTGTTCGGGTCGATGTGATGGACAAGCAATTCGTCGCGCGGCGCCGCCGCGACCTCATTACCGCCGCCGGACTTGCGGCCGTCGCCGCGATCGTGCCGCTGTTCGTCAAGGACGTCTACGTCCAGAACATCATGGTGCTGACGCTGATGTACGCGGCGTTATCGCAGAGCTGGAACATCCTGTCCGGCTATTGCGGGCAGATATCGCTCGGACACGCGCTGTATTTCGGGCTCGGTGCCTACACCACCGCGCTGCTGTTCACCAAGTTCGGCGTGCTGCCCTGGTTCGGCATGATCGCCGGCGGGTTGATCTCCGCCGCAATCGCGATGGCGCTGGGCTATCCTTGCTTCCGCCTCGGCGGCCACTACTTTGCGATCGCCACCATCGTGATCGCCGAGATCGGATTGCTGCTGATCCAGAACTGGGACTGGGCCGGTGCGGCCCTCGGCATCGACATTCCCGTGCGCGGCGACAGCTGGCTGAAATTCCAGTTCACGCGCTCGAAACTGCCATACTTCTACTTCGCGCTGGTGCTCGCCTGCGTTGCCTGGTTCGTCACCTGGTGGCTGGAAGATTCCAAATGGGGCTATTGGTGGCGCGCAGTGAAGGACAACCCGCAGGCGGCCGAGAGCCTCGGCGTCGTCGTGTTCAATTCGAAGATGGGCGCGGCGGCGGTCTCCGCCTTCCTGGTCGCGGTCGGCGGCAGCTTCTATGCGCAGTTCGTTTCCTACATCGATCCCGGAAGCGTCATGGGCTTCCAGTTCTCGCTCTTGATGGCGCTGCCGGCAGTGCTTGGCGGCATCGGCACGCTGTGGGGGCCGCTGCTTGGCGCCGTCATCCTGATCCCGATCACCGAGTTGACGCGCTCCTATATCGGCGGCTCCGGCCGCGGCGTCGACCTCATCGTCTACGGCGCGCTGATCATCCTGATCGCGCTCGCGCGGCCGGAAGGGCTGGTCGGCCTGTTCTCGCGCCGGCGCAAGGAGGCCACGCGATGACCGCGCTGCTCGAAACCCGCGGCGTCTGGCAGCGCTTCGGCGGTCTGATCGCCAACAGCGACGTCTCGATCTCGGTCGGCCGCGGCGAGATCGTCGGCCTGATCGGCCCGAACGGCGCTGGAAAGTCGACGCTGTTCAATCTGATCGCCGGCGTGCTGCCGCCGACGCAAGGCTCGATCTGGTTCGATGGCGAGGACGTCACCACTCTGCCGGCGGCCGCGCGCTGCCAGCGCGGGATCGGGCGCACCTTCCAGGTGGTCAAGAGCTTCGAGACGATGACGGTCATCGACAACGTCATCGTCGGCGCTCTCGTGCGCAACACCGTGATGCGTGAGGCGCGCCGCAAGGCGCACGAGGTGCTGGAATTCACCGGGCTCGCCGCGCGCGCCGACGTGCTCGCGAGCGACCTGGTGCCGGCCGAAAAGCGCCGCCTCGAAGTCGCACGGGCGCTTGCGACCGAACCGAAGCTGCTGCTGCTCGACGAGTGCCTCACTGGCCTCACGCCGACCGAGGCGCAGACCGGCGTTGCCCTGGTGCGCAAGGTGCGCGATGCCGGCATCACCGTGCTGATGGTCGAGCACGTCATGGAGATCGTGATGCCGCTGGTCGACCGCGCCATTGTGCTCGACCTCGGCAAGGTGCTGGTCGAGGGCAAGCCCGCCGACGTCGTGCGCGATCCCAAGGTGATCAAGGCATATCTGGGAGATCGTCATGCTGTCGGTGCGTGAAGTCACCACCGCCTATCAGGGCCTGGTCGCGATCTCCGCGGTCTCGATCGAGGTGGAGAAGGGCGAGATCGTCTGCGTCGCCGGCGCCAACGGCGCGGGCAAGTCGACGTTGCTCAAATCCATCGCCGGTGCCGAACGCCCGCGTTCGGGCACCGTGACGTTCGACGGCAAGCGCCTCGACGGCATGGCGCAGCATCACATCACGGCCACCGGCATCGCCTATGTGCCGGAAAACCGCCGCCTGTTCCCGCGCCTGTCGGTGCGCGACAATCTGCGTCTCGGCAGCTATCTCTACCGCGGCGAGGCGGACCGCGAAGGGCCGCTCGATCTCGTCTTCAACCTGTTTCCGCGCCTTCAGGAGCGTTTGGAGCAGCGCGCCGAGACGCTCTCTGGCGGCGAGCAGCAGATGCTCGCGATCGGCCGCGCCCTGATGACGCGGCCGCGGCTGTTGATGCTGGACGAGCCCTCGCAAGGAATCATGCCGAAACTGGTGGACGAGATCTTCCAGGCGGTGAAGCGCATCCGCGACGCCGGAATGACGGTGCTGATCGTCGAGCAGCGCATGGCCGAGTGCCTGGAGATCGCCGACCGCGCCTACATCCTGCAGACCGGCCGCGTGCTGATGCAGGGCCGGTCCGCGGAGATCAAGGGCAATCCCGACGTGAGGAAGGCGTATCTCGGATTGTAGCCGCTCGCTACGATCCCTATCCCGATTGCTTCTTGTTCCGATTCTTGCTTGCGCCGCGCAGCGTTGACGCGGGTGCCGAGGGTTGCCCGAAGCCATACATCTGAATGCAGGAGAGCAGGTCGACATAGCTTTCGATGCCACCGGCGGAGGCCTCGGTGGTGCATTGGGTGCGAATTGTCTCCGGCGTTGTCGGCCAGATGGGCCCGAGCTGTTGCTGTGCGGTTTGCTCGTCGCTCATGCAGGCCTCGTAGGACTGCGGTTCGGTCAGCGACTTGTCGATCTCCTGAGTTGCCTTGCAGTTGGCCTCGACCTTGAGATCGGGGACGCCGCGCGTAGACGTCTGCGCGCTTGCGGAAAGTGGCAGGGCAATAAAGCAGGCGGCAGAGAGGAGGGTGCAGGATACTTTGAAATCCATGACAATTCTCCTGGCGATCGATGAAACAACTCCTTCAGTCAATTACAGGGGGATCATGTGCTCGAGATCCCGGTTATGCAAATCAATTCCGGCAGTGTCAGACGGTGTCGTAGCCGATGAGCAAAGCGATATCCGGGGCCGCTGGTCCCGCATATCGCTCCGCTCATGCGGGCTTCTCCGTCGCCACATCCTACGTCATTGCGAGCGTAGCGAAGCAATCCAGAGTCTTTCCGCGGAGGGATTCTGGATTGCTTCGCTGCGCTCGCAGTGACGAGGTTGGAGCGAGGCTCAATCGTCGTGCCCATGCTCCGGCAGCGTCACCCCGAACACCTTCACCAGATCCTTCACCTGCTCCGGCGACAGATACCGCGGGTTCATCCCGCGCAGCAGCAGATACAGCTTCGCCGTCTCCTCCAGCTCCTCCGTGGCGAACACCGCGGCTTCCAGCGTGTCGCCGGCAACGACCGGACCGTGATTGGCGAGCAGCACGGATGAATATTTCCCCGCCAGCCCCTTGATCGCATCCGCGACCGCGGGATCGCCGGGGCGGTAATAGGGCACGAGTGCGGTGGCGCCGCATTTCATCAGGTAATAGGCGGTCATCGGCGGCAGCGCGGCGCGCGGGTCGATCTCGGGGAGCATCGAGAGCGCGACCGAATGCGTGGAGTGCAGATGCACGATGGCCCGCGCGCTTCCGCGCGTATCGTAGAGGGCCGTGTGCAGCGGAACTTCCTTGGTCGGCGCATCGCCCGAGACCAGCCGGCTCCCGCTATCCAGCCGTGACAGTTTTGCGGGATCGAGGAAACCGAGCGAGGCGTTGGTCGGCGTCACCAGCCAGCCTCCGTCGTCCAGCTTGACGCTGATATTGCCGGAGGAGCCTGGCGTCAGCCCGCGCTCGAACAGGGATCGTCCGAAGCGGCAAATCTCCTCGCGCAGCCTTGTTTCGTTGCTCGTTTCGGTTCTCATGGCCGTCATGCCTGCTTGTCTCACGCTTTGGCAGCGCGGCCAAGCCGTGCTATTCGGTTGCCAAGCTGCCGCAAAAGGGCGGCCATCCGGGAAACGTTCGCAAGGGTCAGTTGCATATGTCCGCCTCCACGTCACAAAGTCAGCGTATCGCCGTCGTCGGGCTCGGTTCGATGGGATTTGGCATGGCGACCTCGCTCAAGCGCGTCGGCCACGCCGTGACCGGCTGCGACGTCTCGGCGGATGCCGTCGCGCGCTTCGTGAAGGACGGCGGCGCGGGAGCCAAGACGCCGGCCGAAGCGGCCAAGGACGCCGATATCGTCGTCAGCGTCGTCGTCAATGCCGCGCAGACCGAGGCGATCCTGTTCGGCAAGGATGGCGCCGCCGAGACCATGCCGAAGGACAGCGTGTTCGTCTCCTCGGCGACCATGGACCCGGATGTGGCGCGGCGCCTGGCTAAGCAGCTGGAGGCGACCGGCCGGCATTATCTGGATGCGCCGATCTCCGGCGGAGCACAGCGCGCCGCGCAAGGCGAATTGACGATTCTTGCCTCCGGCAGCCCGGCCGCCTTTGCCAAAGCGCGGCCGGCGCTCGATGCCATGGCTGCCAAGCTCTACGAGCTCGGCGATGCCGCCGGGCAGGGCGCTGCGTTCAAGATGATCAATCAGCTGCTCGCCGGCGTTCACATCGCCGCCGCCAGCGAAGCGATTGCCTTCGCGGCCAAGCAGGGCCTCGACATCCGCAAGGTCTACGAGGTGATCACGGCCTCGGCCGGCAATTCCTGGATGTTCGAGAACCGCATGCCGCACGTACTCGACGGCGACTACACGCCGCGCAGCGCGGTGGAGATCTTCGTCAAGGATCTCGGCATCATCCAGGACATGGCGCGCAGCGCCCGATTCCCGGTGCCGGTCTCCGCCGCCGCGCTCCAGATGTTCCTGATGACGTCGGCCGCCGGCATGGGCCGGGACGATGACGCATCGGTGGCGCGGATGTATGCGCAGGTCACCGGCGTCAAGCTGCCCGGCGACAAGTAAGAGGATCTCCAATGCCGCGTTTCGCCGCCAATCTCTCGATGATGTTCACCGAGGTGCCGTTCCTCGACCGCTTCGACGCCGCTGCGCAAGCGGGCTTCACCGCGGTCGAGTTCCTGTTTCCCTACGAGCATCCCGCCGAGGCCGTCGGCGAACGGCTCAAGCGCAACGGCCTGACCCAGGCGCTGTTCAACATGCCGCCGGGCGACTGGAACGCCGGCGAGAAGGGCTTTGCCGCGCTGCCATCACGCTTCTCCGATCTCAAGGCGAGCCTGGAGACGGCTCTGCCTTATGCCAAGGCGACCGGCGTCAAGCGCTTGCACCTGATGGCCGGCATCGCCAACCGCAGCGAGCGCGCCGCGATCGAGGCCTTCTACAAATCGGTGGCCTGGGCTGCGGAATTCTTCGCGCCGCACGGCATCGACGTCGTGATCGAACCGATCAATGCGCGCAACGTGCCCGGCTACTTCCTCAACGATTTCGGCTTCGCGCGGGATCTGATCCAGGAACTGAGGCTTGCGAACCTGAAACTCCAGTTCGACATCTATCACTGCCAGATCATCCACGGCGACGTCACCATGCGGCTGCGCGAGATGATGCCGATCATCGGCCACATCCAGATCGCCAGCATTCCCTCGCGCAACGAGCCCGACGGCGAGGAGCTGAACTATCCGTTCCTGTTCGATGAGCTCGACCGGCTCGGCTATGCCGGCTTCGTCGGCTGCGAATACAATCCACGCGGCAAGACCACCGATGGCCTCGCCTGGTTCAAGCCCTATGCGGGAGTGAAGCCGTGACACTTGCATTGGGTTGCATCGCCGACGATTACACCGGCGCCTCCGACCTCGCCAACACGCTGACGCGCGCGGGCCTGCGCACCGTCCAGACCATCGGCATACCTGCCGACGATCTGGCGCTGCCCGAGGTCGATGCCGTCGTGGTGTCCTTGAAGAGCCGTTCGATCGAGGCCGGCCTTGCCGTGTCGCGCTCGCGCGCGGCGGACAAATGGCTGCGCGGCCGCGGCGCGGGCCACGTGCTGTTCAAGATCTGCTCGACCTTCGATTCCACCGATGCCGGCAATATCGGCCCCGTCATGGACGCGCTGCGTGCCGATTGCGGCGAGGGAGCCGTGCTGGTGACGCCGGCTTTTCCGGAGACCGGGCGCACCGTCTATCAGGGCAATTTGTTCGTCGGCGCCGTGCCGCTCAACGAGAGCCCGCTCAAGGACCATCCCCTCAACCCCATGCATGATTCCAACCTGGTGCGCGTGCTGGCGCGCCAGAGCAGGACGCAGATCGGCCTCGTCGATCTCGCCACCGTCACGCGCGGCGCGGAGGCCGTGCGGGCACGTTTGGCCGAGCTCGCCGCCAAGGGCATCGGTGCCGCGATCATCGACGCCGTGTTCGACCGCGACCTCGAGACCATCGGTCTCGTCGCCGCCGAACACCTTCTGTCGGTCGGCGCGTCCGGCATGGGCCTCGGGCTTGCGCGCGCGCTGGTGTCGACGGGCAAGGTGAAGTCGGCGCCGCCGAGCAGCGAAACCGGCGCTGCGGTCGGCGGACCGGCCGCATGTCTTGCCGGCAGCTGCTCGCAGGCGACGCTTCAGCAGATTGCCGTCGCCGAACGCATCATGCCGGTGCTCCATCTCGATCCCGAGCAGATCGTCGCGGGCGCCGGCGAAGCGCAGCGCGCGCTGGACTGGGCAAGGCCGCGGCTTGCGGAAGGTCCGGTGCTGATCGCTTCGAGCGCGACGCCGGAAGCCGTTGCCGCCGTACAGGCACGCCACGGCCGGGATGCCGCCGGCCACGCCATCGAGCAGGCCATGGCCGATATCGCCGAGGGCTTGGTTCAGGCCGGCGTCCGGCGCCTGGTCGTCGCCGGTGGCGAGACATCCGGCGCCGTGGTCGATCGGTTGAGGATTCCCGGATTTCTCGTAGGAGTGGAAATCGCTGCGGGAGTTCCGGTGCTGCGCGCGGTCGGCTCGGAAGGTGGCGACATGTTGCTAGCCCTGAAGTCCGGAAATTTCGGCGGCGCGGAGTTCTTCACGGATGCGCTTAGGCTCATGCGCTGAGCGCAGGGCGTTCTTAGCCGCCTGTTCACTTGTTTCGGGCTCCGTAACTCGCACGGAGTCGTCGCTGACACCTGCACGGGTGCTCTGCTGTCGGATGTCGGTGCTGCTCCCTTTGGTTGATTCGTAGAACTTCCGGGCGCGGCACCGCCGCCAGCACAAAGAGACTCCTATTATGCTCGCCACCATTTCCATCCGCGCCAAGATCATCAGTGTCGTGGCGTTCCTGCTGGTCGCGATGGCCGGCATGGGCCTGCTCGCCGTCATAAAGATGCGGTCGATGAACGCCAACACGGTCGACATCACGACGAGCTGGATGCCGAGCGTGCGGGTGCTGGGCGAGATCCGGGCCGCCGTCATCACCTACCGCAACGTGGTCCGCGAGCACATGCTGTCCGAGACGCTGGATGACAAGCTGGCGGCAGAGCAGACTGCGGCGACCGTCACGGAGATGCTGGCCAAGGCTCGAAAGAACTACGAGCCGATGATCACCTCGCCGGAAGAGCGGGCGCTCTATGGCGAATGGTCGAAGTTGTGGGCTGAGTACCAGAAGGGCGCCCAGGACGTCATGGAACTGTCGCGTATGGAGGCGGGCAAAGTTCCGCATGCGTCCCATGAGCTCAATACCAAGACCGTCAACAAGATCGGCCTGAAGTCCGACGAGGTCCTGCAGAAGGACATTGATCTCAACACCAAGGGCGGCAATCAGGCCGCCAGCGACGCCGCCGAGAGCTACTATCATGCGTTCATGCTGGTTTCGATCATTCTCGGCGCTGCCGTCGTCAGCGGCGTCGGCGTCGGCTTCTATCTCGTCCGTGACGTCTCCAGCGGCATCAACTCGATCACCCTGCCGATGCAGGCGCTGGGCCGGGGCGACCTCTCCGCCGAAGTCCCGCATCGCGGCGAGAGGACCGAGATCGGCGCTATGGCCGACGTGCTCCAGATCTTCAAGGAGGCGTTGATCGCCAAGAAGGCGGCCGACGAGGCCGCCGCAGCCGATGCCGAAGCCAAGATCGAGCGCGGCCGCCGCGTCGACAACATCACCCGCGAATTCGAAACGATGATCGGCGAGATCGTGCAGACGGTGTCGTCGGCCTCGAGCCAGTTAGAGGCCTCCGCCTCGACCCTGACCGCGACCGCCGACCGCTCGCAGCGGCTGGCGACCACGGTGGCCGGCGCTTCGGAGGAAGCCTCGACAAACGTGCAATCGGTGGCCTCCGCGACCGAGGAGATGGCCTCGTCGGTCGGCGAGATCAGCCGCCAGGTGCAGGAATCGGCGCGGATGGCGGGCGATGCCGTCGGTCAGGCCCGTGCCACCACCGAGCGCGTCAGCGAATTGTCCAAAGCCGCCGCGCGCATCGGCGACGTCGTCGAGCTGATCAATACCATCGCGGGCCAGACCAACCTGCTGGCGCTGAACGCTACGATCGAGGCGGCGCGCGCGGGCGAAGCCGGCCGCGGCTTTGCGGTGGTCGCTTCCGAGGTGAAGGCGCTCGCCGAGCAGACCGCGAAGGCGACCGGCGAGATCGGCCAGCAGATTTCCGGCATCCAGGCGGCGACCAATGATTCGGTCGGTGCGATCAAGGAGATCTCCTCGACGATCGAGCGCCTATCGGAGATCTCGTCCGCCATCGCCGCTGCGGTGGAAGAGCAGGGCGCCGCGACGCAGGAGATTGCGCGCAACGTGCAGCAGGCGGCGCAGGGAACCCAGCAGGTGTCGTCCAACATCACCGACGTGCAGCGCGGCGCGACCGAGACCGGCACGGCCTCATCGCAGGTGCTGTCCGCGGCGCAGATGCTGTCGAACGATTCGAGCCGGCTGAAGACCGAGGTCGGCAGGTTCCTGAGCTCGGTCCGCGCTGCCTGAGTCTCGACCGCGTCGGAAAAACAGGCGCCGAAGGGCTGAGATCTCGTAGGGTGGGCAAAGGCGCTCTTGCGCCGTGCCCTCCATTCTTTCCGGATCACACGAAGGTCGTGGGCACGCTTCGCTTTGCCTACCCTACGAGATCACGCCGCCCGCCACTCCGGCACGCCATCGGCTGCCATAGCGAACTCGCCGAGCGAGCCGACCGGGGTGCGGTCCATGTCGAGCAGATGCGCCAGCGTCGCGCCATCGCTCGGCGGAATCCGCGCCAGCGTGCGGCGATCGTCCTCTGTCCGCAGCATCACGACGCCGTGCTCGACGTCGCCGCCGCGGCCGTAGAGCACGGTAAAGCTCTCGACCTTGCCCTTGCCCGAAGCCTCGTTAACGAACTCCGGCACCGCGCGCTTGTTGCGGTCGGCCTCGTCCTGCACGCTCGTCTCCTGCGCCAGCGTCTCGCGCGGCGGCGTCTTCGACACCACCAGCGCGTGGTGCTTGGTGACGAAGCCGCCCTGGCCGTAGAGCAGGCCGAGCCTGGCGTCGTCGCGCACACGCCGCACCATCGCGCAGGCCGCATGCGTCATGTAGGTGTTGAGCGGCGCGCCGAAGAACGTGAGGCCGCCGGTCACGGTCGGCTGCACGTCGGGTCCCAAGCCCAGCGTCCGCCGCGCCATCTTGGGCACGCAGGGGAAGCAGCTGTAGAGCTCGATCGCGTCGAACCTGTTGCCGTCGCCGCCCGCGAGGTCCATCACGCTCTTGAGCACGGCGTTCTGCGGGTGGCTCTCGTAAAACTGGTCGCGCAGCAGATAGTCGCGCGGCTCTTCCGCCGAAGCACCGCCGAGCGGGTAGACCAGTTTGTCCTCGGCGACCCCGGCCGCCCGCGCCTTGGCGAGGCTGGTGAGCAGCAGCGCGCCGCCCATGTTGACGCTGGGGTTGGCCACCATCAGCTTGTTATAGGGCCAGGCGATCAGGCGGTTGTCCGCGGTCGGTGTCGTGATCTCCTCAGGCGCGTAACGCCGCTTCAGCCAGGCATTGGGGTTTTGCACGGCGGCTTCCGAATAGCGCGACCACAGCGTGCCTGATTCCGCCATCGCCTCGCGCGGCGTCTGGCCCCAATGCGCCGAGGAGGCCGCTTCGTAGAATGGATACACCGTGACGGGCAGAAACACGCCGAGCTTCACTGCCAAGGGCTTCTGGAAGGCCGCGCCGCGCTTGGGCTCCTCGACGTCATGGGCGAACGGCGTCCACGGCAGCTTGATGCCGGCGCGCTCCGCCTTGGTCGCGGTCGATTGCGCCTCCGCGCCGCAGATCGCCGCGACGCTGCACTCGCCGCGCGCGATACGCTTGGCCGCCTCGTGGATGTAGCGGATCGGGCTCTCGCCGCCGACCGGGCCGTAATAGCAATGCGCAGGCGAGATGCCGAGGCGCTGCGCCAAGAGCTGCTCCGGATCGCGATAGCGCCAGCTCAGGAAATTGACGATGTCGAGCGATTGCACCTCGCCGAGCAGCTTTGCACCGGAATCTTGTTCGGCGCGCCGCAGCGCCTGTTCGAGCAGGTCGAGCGGCTCGAGACCGTCGGTGATCTCCTTCGGGCGGTCGACGATCTCGCCGATGCCGACGATGACGGGGATGCGGTCTTCGGGATTCTTGTTCTTATCTGTCATGCTTCAATTCACGATGTCATTTGTTTCGTCTGCGAGCGCAGCGAAGCAATCCAGGATCTTTCCGCGGAGGCAGTCTGGATTGCTTCGCTGCGCTCGCAATGACGAGGTCGTGACTAGTCCGCCACCAGCGCATTCATGTGCTCGACGGCTTCGGCGAAATCTTGCTTGAACTCCTGTACCACGGCACCCGCCGATTTCACGCTGTCGATCAGGCCGACGCCCTGGCCGACGAAATAGCTGACGAGATCGCGCGCCCTCGCGTTGCCGCTTGCGGCGGCCCGGTCGATCGAATGGAAGGCGTCGCGGCTGATGATGCTTTGCAGCGGCATCGGCAGCGCGCCCGGGCTGTCCGGCGCGCGGTCCCAGGCATCGGTCCAGACCGAGCGGAGCTGCCGCGCCGGCTTGCCGGTGCGGCCCTTCGAGCGCACCGCATCGCGCGAGGAGGCCGCGATCATCTTCTCGCGAAAGATCTCCGTGGTCTCGGCCTCCACGGTCGCAAGCCACACCGAGCCGGTCCAGGCGCCGGCCGCGCCCATCGCCATGCAGGCCGCCATCTGCCGTCCCGTCATGATGCCGCCGGCCGCCAGCACCGGCACGTCGCGGATGGGCTTGATCGCCTTGATCACCTCCGGCACCAGCACCATGGTCGAGACCTCGCCGCAATGGCCGCCGGCCTCGGTGCCCTGCACCACGAGGATGTCGACCCCGGCCGCGACCTGGCGCAGCGCGTGCTCCTTGGCGCCGACGAGCGCTGCGACCGGCACGCCGTGCTTCTTGCCCATCTCGATCATCGCCTTCGGCGGCACGCCCAGCGCGTTGGCGATCAGGCGGATCGGATGATCGAAGGAGACCTCGAGCAGCTGAAGCGCGGTCTTGCCGTCGAACGGCTGCGGCTGGTTGTCCGCGACCTCGCTGCTGGTCAGCTCGATGTCGTACTTCTTCAGCAGATCGCGCGTGTAGTTGCGGTGCTCCTGCGGCACGCGCGCTTCCAGGCTCTTCCAGGTAACGTCCTTCTCGCCCGCGGTCGAGATGTTTTCCGGGATCAGCACGTCGATGCCGTAGGGCTTGCCGTCGACGTGATCGTCGATCCACTTCAGCTCACGCTCGAGCGTATCCGGCGTATGCACCGTCGCGCCCAATACACCAAACCCGCCGGCGCGGCTGACGGCGGCAACGACGTCGCGGCAATGGCTGAAGGCGAGCAGCGGGAAATCGATCCCCAGCATGTCGCAGATCGGCGATTTCATGGCTCTCTCCCGGCGGCAGGCTTCGCATTCTCGTTGCTTTCGCTGGCAAAGCAAAGTGACGCGAGCCGATCGATGACATGCCGGATTCGACGAGGCATCTTGTGTGTAGACGTCGCGCTTGATCCGGGGGCCGCAGGCCGCGGCGTCCTGAGTGGCGTCGTCATTCCGGGGCTCGGCAAGCGAGAATCCGGCCCCGGAATGACGGCGGGGAGGGGCTGCCATGACAAAACGCAGAGTTGTCCCGTCCGGCAATGCATTTCGGCGCCCTTGTCATCGGCCGTTTGCGGGCTAATTAATGCAGGCGCATCTTTTTGCCGGAGCCCCCGCATGACCGACGCCCCCTACGTGCCGCCTAAAGTCTGGACCTGGAACAAGGAGAACGGCGGTCAGTTCGCCAACATCAACCGACCCATTGCCGGCCCCACTCACGACAAGGAGCTGCCGGTCGGCAAGCATCCCCTTCAGCTCTACTCGCTGGCGACGCCGAACGGGGTGAAGGTCACCGTGATGCTGGAGGAGCTCCTCGCGCTCGGCCACAAGGGCGCCGAATACGACGCTTGGCTGATCAGGATCGGCAACGGCGACCAGTTCGGCAGCGGCTTCGTCGACATCAATCCGAATTCCAAGATCCCGGCGCTCATGGATCGCTCCGGCCCGGAGCCGATCCGGGTGTTCGAGTCAGGCTCGATCCTGTTCTACCTCGCCGAGAAGTTCGGCGCCTTCCTGCCGAAGGACATCAAGACCCGCACCGAGGCGATGTCCTGGCTGTTCTGGCAAATGGGCAGCGCGCCCTATCTCGGCGGCGGCTTCGGCCATTTCTACGCCTATGCCCCGACCAAGATCGAATACGCCATCGACCGTTTCGCCATGGAGACCAAGCGCCAGCTCGATGTGCTCGACCGGCGTCTCGCCGACAACGAATATCTCGCGGGCAAGGACTACACGATCGCCGACATCGCGGTGTGGCCCTGGTACGGCGCGCTCGCCAAGGGGCTGGTCTATGGCGCCGGCGAATTCTTGTCGGTGCAGGACTACAAGAACGTGCAGCGCTGGACCGACCAGATCGCCAAGCGTCGGGCCGTGAAGCGCGGCCGCATGGTCAACCGCGTCTCCGGCGATCCCGCCAGCCAGCTCCACGAGCGCCACGACGCGTCCGATTTCGAGACCAAGACGCAGGACAAGCTCGTGCCCGCGACGTAGGCGCTTCACCTCTCCCCGCTTGCGGGGAGAGGCCGAATTCGATCGAAGATCGAATTCGGGTGAGGGGGTACAGGTCCCTCGATCACCTCGCGTGTGGAGAGAGGCCCCTCACCCCGACCCTCTCCCCGTAAGAACGGGGAGAGGGGGAGGAGAGAGTCTTCACGCCATGCTCAGCTCATGGCGGCCCACCACCATCCAGTGCACCTCGTCCGGACCGTCGGCGAAGCGCAGGTGCCGCACGTCCTGATACATTTCGGCGAGCGGGGTCCAGTGCGAGATGCCGGTGGCGCCGTGCATCTGGATGGCCTGATCGATGATCCTGCAGGCGCGCTCGGGCACCATGGCCTTGACCATGGAGACCCAGACGCGGGCCTCCTTGTTGCCGAGCACGTCCATCGCCTTGGCGGCCTTCAGCACCATTAGCCGCATCGCCTCGATCTCGCAGCGCGCCTGCGCGATGATCTGCATGTTGCCGCCGAGATGGGCGATCTTCTTGCCGAAGGCCTCGCGGGTGAGGCCGCGCTGCACCATCAGGTCGAGCGCCTTCTCGGCCTTGCCGATGGTGCGCATGCAGTGATGGATGCGCCCCGGTCCGAGCCGGAGCTGCGAGATCTCGAAGCCGCGGCCTTCGCCGAGCAGGATGTTCTCCTTCGGCACCCGCACATTGTTGAAGCGCATATGCATGTGGCCGCGAGGGGCGTGGTCCTGGCCGAACACGTACATGGGACCGAGGACCTCGACACCGGGCGTGTCGCGCGGCACCAGGATCTGCGACTGCTGCTTGCTCGGTGCCGCGTCCGGATTGGTCTTCACCATCACGATGAGGATCTTGCAGCGGGGATCGCCGAGACCGGAGATGTAATACTTCTCGCCGTTGATCACCCATTCGTCGCCAACGAGCTTTGCGGTGGTCGAGATGTTCTTGGCGTCGGAGGAGGCGACGTTCGGCTCGGTCATGACATAGGCCGAGCGGATCTCGCCGTTGAGCAGCGGCTTCAGCCACGTCTCCTTCTGCTCCTTGGTGCCGACGCGCTCCAGCACCTCCATGTTGCCGGTGTCGGGCGCCGAGCAGTTCATGGTCTCGGAGGCCAGCGGACTCTTGCCGAGCTCGGCGGCGATATAGGCGTAGTCGAGATTCTTCAGGCCCTGGCCGGTCTCGTCATCCGGCAGGAAGAAGTTCCAGAGGCCTTCCTGCTTGGCCTTGTTCTTGGCCTTCTCCAGCACTTCGAGCTGCTTTGGCGTAAAACTCCAGCGATCTTCCTTGCTTTCGCCGGCCTTGGCGAACTCGATCGACATCGGCTCGACGGTGTCGCGGATGAACTTCTTGACGTGATCGTAGAGCGGCCGGACCTGGTCCGACATCCGCAGATCGTTGAGCTCGTCGCCGGGATTGAGCGTGTAGTTGGTGGTGCGGGGAATGTAGGTGTGTTTTGTCATTGGTCCTCCCGGGATCGCTGAGTTCAGTTTGGGCCGGAGAATAGACGCAGCGCCGCCAAAGCGCGAGCGCGCATTTTCACGCGCGGGCCATGCCATGCGATGGAATATCGCAGGGACGTTTGAAATGTTGTTTGAATGGGGAGGCGCGCTGGGCTGGAGCGCCGTCCGAGCCCAGGACTCCGTCATTGCGAGCGCAGCGAAGCAATCCAGAATCTTACCGCGGCGGCAGTCTGGATTGCTTCGTCGCAAAAGCTCCTCGCAATGACGAGGAGAGATCGGTCGGCCTCACGCCGGCATCCGATGCATCGCGCAGATCTTGTTGCCGTCGAGGTCGCGCAGATAGGCGAGATAGAGCTTAACCCCGGAGCCCTCGCGGATGCCCGGCGGATCCTCGATCGGCTTGCCGCCGGCCGCGACGCCCGCCGCGTGCCACGCATCGACCTGTTCCGGCGAATTGGCGGCAAAGCCGATCGTGGCGCCATTCGCGCATGTCGCCGGCTCGCCGTTGATCGGCTTCGACACCGAGAACACGCCGGTCTTGGTGATGTAGAAGATGCGATGGCCGTCGACCCTGGCCGGCCGCACCTCGAGCGTGCCGAGCAGCTTGTCGTAGAACGTCTTGGCTTTGTCGAGATCGTTGGTGCCGATCATCACGTGCGAGAACATTTGCCCATTCCCTTCTGCGCTGACAAAACGAGGAGCCGTAGGGTGGGCAAAGCGCAGCGTGCCCACCACGACATTCGAAAAATGCTTACGGTGGGCACGGCGCAAGAGCGCCTTTGCCCACCCTACGAAATCTCAAAACGCGGTATAGCCGCCGTCGATCACGAACGTGTCCGCGGTGTGATACGACGACGCCTTGCTCATCAGATACACCGCGATGCCGCCGAAATCTGACGCCTCGCCGAACCGCCGCATCGGAATCCGCGGCATCACGTTGGCGACGAACTTGTCGTTGGCCATGAGCCCTGCGGTCATGTCGCTCTTGATCCAGCCGGGCAGGATCGCATTGGCGGTGACGCCGTAACGCGCCAGTTCGACGCCGAGCGCGCGCACCAGCGCGTTGATGGCGGCCTTGGTCGCGGCATAATGCTCGTTGCGCGCGGTGCCGAAGATCGAGGCGAGGCTCGAGGTCGCAACGAGGCGGCCGAAGGGATCGCCTGCATTGGCGCGATCCGTCATGTGCTTCGCCGCGGCCTGGAAGGCGTGGAACACGCCGTCGAGATTGGTCGCGAACATCGTGCGCCATTCCTCCTCGGTGCGCTCGATGAAGGCGCGCCGGCCGCCGCCGCCGATGCCGGCATTGGCGAAGCAGCCATCGACCCGGCCGAAGGTGTCGAGCGTGGCCTTCATCGCTGAAGCGACCGAGGCCGGGTCGCTGACGTCGCAGACGCGGCTGTCGACCTTGCCCGAGAGGCCCGCCATGCTCGCGGCAGCGGCCTTGTTCTTGTCAGCATTGCGGCCCCAGATCGAGACGTTGCAGCCCTGGCCCGCGAGCGCCTGCGCGATGCCGAGGCCGATGCCGCCATTGCCACCGGTGATCACGGCCACGCGGCCGGAGAGGTCGAAAAGGTTCATGGCGCGTTTCCTGTATTTTGGTCTGCGGCCCATCAGCCGCTGCGCACAAGATTGCTTGCTATGCTCCGATCACCATGGACAAGACCGCGCCAAAAATCAAATATGCGCCCCGACAAAACCAAATTCCGGTCTGCGAAACTGACGCGGGCCGCAACTGACGAGGAAACCATGCAGTTCAAACACGTCACGCTCGACTTCGATGGCTCGGTCGCGATCCTCAAGCTCGACCATCAGGAGGTGATGAACGCGGTCTCCGTGGACATGCTGGGGGGCCTTGCCGAAGCGCTCGATACGATCGAGGAGAAGAAAGGCGAGGTGCGCTGCGTGGTGCTGACCGGCGCAGGGCGCGCGTTCTGCACCGGCGCCAATCTGCAGGGCCGCAACAACCAGTCGAAGAAGACCAAGGCCGGCCTGACGCTGGAGACCGGCTTTCATCCCTTCCTGCGCCGCATCCGCAATCTGCATTGCCCGATCATCACCGCGGTCAACGGCCCCGCCGCCGGCGCCGGCATGAGCTTCGCGCTGCTCGGCGACATGATTTTGTGCGCGCGCTCGTCCTATTTCCTGCAGGCCTTCCGCCGCATCGGCCTCGTGCCGGATTGCGGCTCAACCTGGCTCTTGCCGCGGCTCGTCGGACGCGCGCGCTCGATCGAATTGTCGCTGATGGGCGAGCGGCTGCCGGCCGAGAAGGCGCTGGAATGGGGCCTCGTCAACCGTGTCTACGATGACGGCGTGCTGATGGAGGAAGCGATGAAGCTGGCGCGCGATCTCGCCAGCGGGCCGACCGTCGCACTGTCCCTGATCCGCAAGCTCTATTGGGACAGCCCGGAAAACTCCTTCGAGGATCAGCTCAATCTGGAATTCCAGTGCCAGCTCCGCGCCGGCGACACCGAGGATTTCCGCGAGGGCGTCGGTGCGTTCCTCGAGAAGCGGCCCGCGCAGTTCAAGGGCAAATGATCGAGGCGGCGCTTTCACGCAGCGTCCAGCGCTGGTGCGAAGGGGCGACCGGCGTCACCTCTGCGGCAAAACTGTCCGGCGGCGCCAGCCAGGAAACTTGGCGCTTCGATATCGTGCATCCCGATGGTGTGATCGGCGCGATCCTGCGCCGCTCGCCAAAAGGCTATGGCGCGGCGCCGACGCGCGCTGCGGGTCTCGCCGCTGAAGCGCAGCTGATGCAGCTTGCTTATGAAGCCGGCGTGCCGTCGCCGCGCGTGATGCATGTGCTCACGCCCGAGGACGATCTCGGCACCGGCTTCATCATGCAAAGGGTCGAGGGCGAGACCATCGCGCGCAAGATTCTTCGCGATGAGGAGTTTGCTGCGGCGCGCCCCATTCTGGCGCGGCAGATCGGCGGAATTCTCGCAGGTCTCCATCGGCTGCCACACGACAAATTGCCTCAGCTGCGCAGCAGGGGCGCGACCCAGGAGATCGCCGAGTTCGAGCGCGACTATCGCAGCCTGAACTGGCCCAAGTCTGTGTTCGAGCTGGCGCTGCGCTGGCTGCGCGACCACGATCCCGGTCCCGCGGCCGAGACCACGCTGGTGCATGGCGATTTCCGCAACGGCAATCTCATCATCGGTCGGGATGGTGTCCGCGCCGTGCTCGACTGGGAGCTCGCCCATCTCGGCGACCCCATGGAGGACCTCGGCTGGGTCTGCGTCAACTCCTGGCGCTTCGGCGAGATCGACAAGCCCGTCGGCGGTTTTGGCACACGCGAGGAGCTGTTCGCCGGCTACGAGGCGGCAGGCCGAAAAGTCGATCCAGAGCGAGTCAAATTCTGGGAAGTGATGGGCACGCTGCGCTGGGGCATCATGTGCGGCGGCATGATGCAGCGCTTCCGCGAGGGTCCCGACCATTCCATGGAGCGCGCCATGATCGGCCGCCGCGCCAGCGAGACCGAGATCGATCTGTTGCGCCTCCTGGCGCCGCGCGGGAGCTGACACATGCAGGACGAGCCGACCCCGATCGAGCTGACCAAGTCGGTCGCCGATTTCCTCCGGAGCGACATCACGCCGCTGATCTCCGGCCACCAGGCCTTCAAGCTGCGCGTCGCCATCAACATCCTCGACCTCGTGACGCGGCAGCTGACGCGGGAGGCGGGGAGCGACGCGGAGGAGGTGGAGCGCCTGCGCGCGCTGCTCGGCATCGACGGCTCGGTCATGGAGCTCAACCGCGCGCTCGCCGATCGCATCGCCAAGGGCGAGGTCGATCTGGCAACCCCCGGTCTCGCCAATCATCTCTGGGCGACCACGATGGACAAGCTTGCGGTCGATCAGCCGAACTATGCGTCCTACAAGCGGGAGCTATCGCGAGGCGAGTAGGGCGCGATGCTCTCTTGCTGTCATTCCGGGGCGTCGCGAAGCGACGAGCCCGGAATCCATTCATCCACCGCCTCGGACCCTCGATGGATTCCGGGTTCGCGCCCAAGCGGGGCGCGCCCCGGAATGACCGCGCAGAGCGCGGTCACTTCCCCACCCATTTCGGCGGCCGCTTCTCGGAAAACGCCTTCGGGCCCTCGATGTAATCCTGCGAGGCGACCATCGCCTGCACGGCCGGGTAGTCGCGCTGCTCCGCGATGGCCTGCTCCAGCGACACGCCGAGCCCCTTCTGGATCGCCTGCTTCGAGGCCCGGATCGACATCGGCGAATTCTTGGCGATCGTCTCCGCCCAGCGCAGCGCAACCGTCAGCGCCTCGCCCTGCGGCACCACCTCGTTGACGAAGCCGAGCTCAAGACCTTCCTTGGCGCTGACATGGCGCGCGGTGAGGATCATGCCCATGGCGCGCTTCAGCCCGATCTGGCGCGGCAGCCGATGCAGGCCGCCGGCGAGCGCGGCTAGTCCAACGCGCGGCTCGGGCAGGGCGAAGGTTGCGTTCTCCGCGGCAATGATGAGGTCGCAGGCGAGCGCGATCTCGAAGCCGCCGCCCATGGCGACGCCGTTCACGGCGGCGATGATCGGCTTGTCGCAGTCGAAGCGTGAGGTGAGGCCGGCAAAGCCGCCCTTGTCCCAGCCGCGTTTTCCCCCCGCTGCCTGCCACTTCAAATCATTGCCGGCGCAGAACGCCTTGTCGCCGGCGCCGGTGACGACCGCGATCCACTGTTCGGGATCTCCGGAGAAATCGTCGAACACTTTCTGCAATTCGAAATGCGCGTCGGTGTGCAGCGCGTTGTAGACCTCGGGGCGCGACAGCGTCACGATCGTGATCGGCCCCTTGCGTTCCACCTTTGAGAATTTCAGCTCCATCGCGCGCTCCCGGATTTTCTTTCGAAGGAATATTGGCGCCATACTACCGTGCGGGTGCGTCTGAGCACCATCGAATTGCGCTGGTGCGCCTTGCGCCATCGTCACGTCTCGGCTTGCTTGACTTGCACGCGCTCTTCTCACCTTAATCGTGCCAAGCAAGAATGCGCCTAGCGCCTTAACGCAAAACGATAAAATCAATCCGGGAGAGAACCTGTGGATTTCTCATTGCCTGCCGATCTCGTCGCCTATCTCGGAGAGCTCGACCGTTTCATCGAGCGCGAGATCAAGCCGCTCGAACAAGCCGACGACAACATCCGCTTCTTCGACCACCGCCGCGAATGGGCGCGCACGGATTTCGAGAATGGCGGTCTGCCGCGCCACGAATGGGAGGCGCTGCTGCGCAAGGCCAAGGATCTTGCGGATGCCGCCGGGCATTTGCGCTTTCCGGTGCCGAAGCAATATGGCGGCAAGGACGGCTCCAACCTGTGGATGGCCGTGATCCGCGAGCACTTCGCCGCAAAGGGTCTCGGCCTGCACAACGACCTCCAGAACGAGCACTCCATTGTCGGCAACTTTCCCGTCGTCACCATGCTCGACCGCTACGGCCGCGACGACCAGAAGGCGATGATCGACGGCTCGATCAGGGGCAAGTACCGCATCACCTTCGGCCTGACCGAGCCGCATCACGGCTCGGACGCCACCCACATGGAGACGCGCGCGGTGCCCGCGACGCGCGACAACGTCAAGGGCTGGGTCATCAACGGCGAGAAGATGTGGACCACGGGCATGCATGTCGCCACCCACTGCGCGCTGTTCGCGCGCACCAGCGGCAATAACGGCGATGCCCGCGGCATCACCTGCTTCCTGGTGCCGGCGAAAAGCGCTGGCGTGAAGGTCGAGGAGTATATGTGGACCTTCAACATGCCGACCGACCATCCGCGCGTGAGCTTTACCGACGTGTTCGTGCCCGAAGATGCGCAGTTCGGCGAGGTCGGCCGCGGTCTATCCTTGGCGCAATGCTTCGTGCACCAGAACCGCATCCGTCAGGCCGCGAGCTCGCTCGGCGCCGCGGTCTACTGCATCAACGAGAGCGTGAAGTATGCACGCGAGCGAAAGCCGTTCGGTAAGGCGCTCGCCGAGAACCAGGCGATTCAATTCCCGCTGGTCGAGCTCGCCACGCAGGCCGAGATGCTACGCCTCTTGATCCGCAAGACCGCCTGGGAAATGGACCAGCTCAACGAGGAGCAGATCGAGCGCACACTGTCCGACCGCGTCTCGATGTGCAACTATTGGGCAAACCGTCTCTGCTGCGAATCCGCCGACCGCGCCATGCAGGTCCATGGCGGCATGGGCTATTCACGCCACAAGCCGTTCGAGCACATCTATCGCCATCACCGCCGTTATCGGATCACCGAAGGCAGCGAGGAGATCCAGATGCGGAAAGTGGCAGGGTTCCTGTTCGGCTATATGGGGCCGGGGAAGCGTTGACTGTTATTGCGAGCGCAGCGAAGCAATCCAGAGTCTTTCCGTGGAGACAGCCTGGATTGCTTCGTCGCAAGGGCTCCTCGCAATGACGGAGGAGAGAGATGCGCTCCTGTCTCCACACCGTCATTGCGAGCGCAGCGAAGCAATCCAGAGATGTCTCCGCGGAGAGATTATGGATTAATTAGTTCACCCGTCGATCCTTCCCCGCCCAATACGGCTCGCGCAGCTGCCGCCGCAGGATCTTGCCTGACGGATTCCGCGGCAGCGCCGGCAGGAACTCCACGCTCTTCGGCGTCTTGAACCCGGCGATGCGCGTCCGGGTGAAGTTGATGATGTCGGTGGCGGTCGCCTGTTTGCCGGGCTTCATCACCACGACCGCCTTCACCGCCTCGCCCCATTGCTCGTCGGGCACGCCGATCACGGCGGCTTCCGCGACGTCGGGATGGTCGCACAGCGCGCTCTCGACCTCGGCCGGGTAGATGTTCTCGCCGCCGGAGATGATCATGTCCTTGATGCGGTCGTGAATGTAGAGGTAGCCGTCCTCGTCCATGTAGCCGGCATCGCCAGTGCGCAGCCAGCCGTCGCCGCGCAGCGTCGCGGCGGTGGCTTCCGGCAGATTCCAATAGCCCGCCATGTTGGAGCCCGAGCGCGTCGCGATCTCGCCGACCTGGCGCGGCGGCAGCGGCTTGCCGTCGGCGTCGAGAATTGCGATTTCGACCCCCGGCAGCGCCTTGCCGGCCGAGCGCATCCGCTCCAGCCCCTCGACGTGGTCCTCCGGCGGCAGCGCGACGATGGTGCCTGTCGTCTCGGTCATGCCATACATCTGGACGAAGCCGCATTTGAAGACCTCGATGCATTCCTTCAGCAGTGCTGCGGGAATCGGCGAGGCGCCGTACAGCATGTATTTCAGCCGCGAGAAGTCGACCGTCCTGGCGCGCGGCTGCCGCACCACGAACTGCATCGCCGCCGGTACCATGAACAGCTTTGTGATGCCCGACTGCTCGAAGAAATCCAAAACCTTGGTCGGATCGAACTCGCGCGCGATCACGCCGCGAGCGCCGTGATAGAGACCCATCACGCCCCATCCGGAGCCGCCGATGTGGAAGATCGGCATCGCCACCAGCGAGACGTCGTCGGTCGACCACCGGTTCCATTCCGGCTTGTCCTCGGCGTTGCCGGTCTGCACCAGGTTGAGGAAGTTCGCGTGGCTCAGCATTGCGCCCTTCGGCTTGCCCGTGGTGCCCGAGGTGTAGAGCTGGATCGCGATGTCCTTGGTGTCGATCGGCACCTTGGGATCGTCGCCGCGCTGCGCATCGCGCCACGCCGTGAAATCTGGCCATTCCGGCACGCCGCCCTCGGCGGTGATGATGGTGCGCACGCCCGGTATCTGGTCCCTGATCTGGCGCACCTGTGTGATGAATTCGGGCCCGACGAACAAAACCGGCGCCTTGCAATCCGAAACGATGAAGGCGACCTCGGGCCCCGCGAGCCGCCAGTTCACCGGCGCCATCACCACGCGAGCCTTCATCGCACCCATCAAGAGCTCGAAATAGATGTCGCTGTTCTTGCCGAGATAGGCGATGCGATCGCCCTTCGTCACGCCCATTGCCAAGAGCGCGTTGGCGACCTTGTTGGTCTTGATGTCGAACTCGGCAAAGCTGGTGGTGCGGCGTTCGAACTCGTAGGCGATGGCGCTGCCGCGGCTCTTCGCACGCTCGCGCACCATGTCGGCGAGGTTCGCCAATGGCTGTGTGGACATGTTTCTCCCGTAGCTCTTGTTTTTATGCGGGGGAGTGTGGCGTCATCGGCGGATGAAGACAAGATGGCAGGAGAATGCCGCCGTCTCGTGTCCCGGACGCTGCGCAGCACGAAGTGATGCGCTGCTGAGCCGGGACCCAGCATGCTGCGACATGGGCCCCGGCTCTGCAGCGCACCACGCCGAAGGCGGCGCGCTGCGCCGCGTCCGGGGCACGAGAGAACATCACCCCCGCTTCGCGCGGTCCTTCTCGTTCTGCGCCATGATGCTCTCGCGCGCCGTTTTCCAGTCGTCGTCACTCCAGTCACGGAGCTGGTAGAAGTTGCCGCCCATCGCGAGCGCCTGGGCGCCATCCATGGCGATGGTCTCGCCGTTGATCCAGTCGCAGCCGCCGGAGATCAGGAACACGGCGACGTTCTGCAACTCCTCCATGGTGCCGACGCGGCCCATCGGGTTCATCGCCTTGGTGCGCGCGCCGGCCTCGTCGCCCGGCTTGATGCGCTTGCTCATGCCCTCGGTCGGGATCTCGCCCGGGGCGATGGTGTTGAGGCGGATGCCGTGTCGTCCCCATTCGGTGGCAAGCGACATCGTCATGGCGTGGATCGCCGACTTGCTCATTGCCGACGGCACCACGTAGGGCGAGCCGTTGCGCACCCAGGTCGTGGTGATCGAGACGACGTTGCCGGGCTGCTTCAAGGCGATCCAGCGCTTGCCGACCGCATGCGTCACGTAGAACGTGCCGTGCATGACGATGTTGGCGACCGCATCGAAGCCGCGCGGCGAGAGCTCCTCGGTGCGCGAGATGAAATTGCCGGCCGCATTGTTGACGAGATCGGTGAGGGGACCATCGCGGAAGATGGTCTCGATCATCTCCTCGACCGCGAGCGCGTTGCGGATGTCGACGCCGTGGCTGGTGACGCGGCCGCCGTAGCGATCCATCAGCTCGGTCGCGGTTTCGTCGCAGACGATCTTGCGTCGGCCGCAAATGTGCACCTCGGCGCCGAGCTGGAGGAAGCGCTCCGCCATCGATTTGCCGAGACCGGTGCCGCCGCCGGTCACGAGGATGCGCCGGCCGGCCAGAAGATTTTCCTTGAACATGGCTGTTTCCCCCGTAGGGATTGTCAGTTAATTGGTCGATTGACTAAATCCGGCCGCCGTCGTCCTGTAAAGCGGCACCGAACAAGAACAGGGGAGAATTGATCCATGGAAGATCGCGTCTCGGTCTCGATCTCGGAAGGCGTCGCCGACGTGCGCCTGGTGCGCGCGGACAAGATGAACGCGCTGGATCAGCCCATGTTCGAGGCCCTCGTCGCCGCAACCGACCGGCTTTCGAGGGAAAAAGGCGTGCGCGCCGTCGTGCTCTCGGGCGAAGGCCGCGCCTTCTGCGCCGGGCTGGACATGGGGCGTTTTGCCGCCATGAAGGAGAAGGGCGGCAACGGAATTCCGGGGGGCGAAAATCGCGATCTCACGGTGCGCACCTATGGCAAGGCCAACTTCGCGCAACAGGCGGTGTGGGGCTGGCGCCAGCTTCCGATGCCCGTGATCGCCGCCGTGCACGGCGTCGCCTTCGGTGGCGGCTTCCAGCTCTCGCTCGGTGCCGACATGCGCTTCCTCAGCCCGGATGCGCGGATGTCGATCATGGAGATCAAATGGGGCCTAGTGCCAGACATGGCGGGCACGCCGATCCTGGCCTCGCTGGTGCGCGACGACATCCTGCGCGATCTCACCTACACCGGCCGCATCTTCTCCGCGCAGGAGGCGATGGCCTACGGCCTCGCCACGCGCATCTGCGACGATCCGCGCGCTGTGGCGCTGGAGGTCGCGCGCGAGATCGCAGGGAAAAGCCCCGATGCGATCCGGGCGGCCAAGCGGATGCTCAACGATCTCTCGGTCGATCCGGGCCCGGCACTGCTCGCCGAATCCGTCGAGCAGCAGAAGCTGATCGGCAGCCCCAACCAGACCGAGGCGGTCCGCGCCAACCTGGAGAAGCGCGCGCCGAATTTTGTGGATTAGCCTCTTGTCATTCCGGGGCGATGCGAAGCATCGAGCCCGGAATCCATAACCCCGACTCGTGATTATGGATTCTCAGATGCGCCATTGCGCGTCGTAGCCTGCGCCTTCGCCGCATCCCGGAATGACGAGGGTGCTCGTGGCTAAAAATCTTCAACCCGACGAAAGATCGGAACTCGACAAATGAACGAAACCTCTCACTTCCTCGGCATCGTCTCCGGCGACCGCCGCCGCACTCACACCGAAGTCGCGACCCGCGCCGACCGCATCGCCGCCGGCCTCGCCAAGATCGGCGTCCGCCAGGGCGATAGCGTTTGCATGCTGATGCGCAACGACATCGCCTTCCTGGAAGCCGCCTACGCCGCGATGCGGTTGGGGGCCTATGGCGTGCCGATCAACTGGCACTTCAAGCCGGAGGAGATCACCTACATCCTCGAAGATTCCGGCACCGCCGTCCTGATCGCTCATGCCGACATGCTGCATGGTTTGCGCGATGCGATTCCTGAGGGAGTTACCGTGCTCAGCGTGCCGACGCCGCCCGAAATCGCTACAACTACAAGATCGATCCGGATCATCTGACGACGCCGAGTTTTGCGACCGATTTCGAAGCCTGGCTTACGCAACATGCGCCCTATGACGGTCCGATCGTGCCGCAGCCGATGAACATGATCTATACCTCGGGCACCACGGGCCATCCCAAGGGCGTCCGCCGCAACGCGCCGACGCCGGAGCAGCAGGCCGCGGGTGAGCGCATGCGCGCGATGATCTATGGGCTCAAGCCCGGCGCCCGCGCGCTGCTGCCGGGACCGCTCTATCATTCCGCGCCGAACTCGTTCGGCATCCGCGCCGGCAAGCTCGGCGGGGTGCTGGTGCTGATGCCACGCTTCGAGGCGGAGGAATTCCTGCAGGCGATCGAGCGCTTTGAGATCGACACCATCTTCATGGTGCCGACCATGTTCATCCGCCTGATGAAGCTGCCCGAGGAGGTGCGCAGGACGTACGACGTCTCCTCGCTCCGCCACGTCATCCATGCCGCCGCGCCATGCCCGGCCGACGTCAAGCGTGCCATGATCGATTGGTGGGGTCCGGTGATCTACGAATTCTACGGCTCGACCGAATCCAGCGCCGTGACCTTCGCGACCTCCGAGGATGCGCTGAAGAAGCCCGGCACCGTCGGCAAGATCTCGCCCGGCGCCGAGCTGCGCTTCATCGGCGAAGACGGACGCGTGCTCGGCGTCGGCGAAATCGGCGAGATCTATTCCCGCATGGCCGAGATGGCCGACTTCACCTATCACAACAAGCCGGAGAAGCGCGCCGAGATCGACCGCGACGGCTTCATCACCTCCGGCGACGTCGGCTATATCGACGAAGACGGCTACGTCTTCATCTGCGACCGCAAGCGCGACATGGTGATCTCGGGCGGCGTCAACATCTATCCGGCCGAGATCGAATCCGTGCTGCACGCCGTATCAGGCGTGCATGATTGCGCCGTGTTCGGCATCCCCGATGCCGAGTTCGGCGAGGCGCTGATGGCCGTGGTCGAGCCGCAGCCGGGCGTGACGCTCGATGCCGCCAGTGTCCGTGCCAGCCTGAAGGCGCATCTGGCCGACTACAAGGTGCCCAAGCACATCGAGATCCGCAGCGGCCTGCCGCGCGAAGATTCCGGAAAGATCTTCAAGCGCCGCCTGCGCGACCCCTATTGGGAGCAGGCGGGCCGGAAGATCTGACGATATGGTATGGTGGGCAAGGCGGAAGCGTGCCACCAATCTCGCTTACGTCCTGCGCCGGGCTCGACCTGCGCAAGGAGCGCGACGGCACGGCCTCAGCGTCGGCGTCTTGTCGACCACGATCGACCATGAAGGCCTTCAAAGAGAAGCGCGACCCGAAGATGGAGGGGCGGTAGCCGAGACCGCCAGGTACGCGCTGGAGTAGCAATCATCGATCGGCTCGGCTAGGTTGGGTGCCCACGCCAACCCGCTTCGGTCGTCCATGCCCCCGTACCGTGCCAGTCCTGGCTTCTTCGAAGTCCCCCATGCCGCCGTCTACGTGATGATGACGGTCACTGTCCTCGCGTCGGGTTTCTGCTTCATCCTGGCGGGCGGCGCGTCGGCGCCGGCGGACTTGCTGTATCGGTCCGGCGGCATGTACGCGACCGCAATCGCGCGGCACGAGTACTTGCGCCTCGTCGCGTATGGCTTCTTGCACGTTGATTTCGTCCACCTCACCATGAACATGTTGTGCCTGGTGCTGTGGGGCGCGCATCTCGAGCGGCGGGTCGGGCCGGCCTATTTCCTTATCATCTACCTCTGTGCGATGGTGTTCGGTGCCGTCATCGGCAATGGCATCCATTCCACGCCTTATTTGACAGTCGGGGCGTCCGGCGCCACGTCGGGCATCCTCGGCGCGCTGCTCTGCCTGTGGATACTCGGCAAGCTCGACGTCGGGTTCGACTTCTTCGCTATAAACATCGGGTTGAACATTGCGTTCGCGCTCGGCAGTTCGCGGATCGACTGGGGCGTCCATCTCGGCGGTTTTGCAGCCGGCTTGATCACTTGCGCATTGCTTGACCTTGTCGAAACAGCGAATGCCTGGACGCTTCGTTGCAAGTTTCCCGAGGTCGTCAAGGTTAACCTGACTCTGCTAGCCTGCGTCATCGCGCTGTGGGCGTGGAGCGGTCCGGCTCAGAGCATCGCTACAAACGCTTCCGCTTGGGGGCTGATGGTCGTCATCGTGGTCGCATGCTGTGCCGTCGTGAAGATGGTCGATCTCGCGCTTTCTATGAAAAAGGGTCTCGCGGTCGTCGTGCCGACCCTGGCCGGAGCGAACGCTGCTGCAGTGCTGTTGTGCGGTTGGGCGTTGGCGTTTGCTTGCTGGCCGCACATGCCGATTGGATACATACCGCTTGACCTGTTTCTTGTCATATTCTGCCCCAATTCCATTCTCATCTCGGGACTTGCCGCGGTTGGCGTCGCCGCGCTGACGCTTTGTCTCGGTGCGAAGGAGATTTTGCGAGGAATCACGGATGTTGGATTCGTCGGCAGGTCACTGCGAGCCGAACGCAGTCGTCGCAACGGTCTTTGATTCCGGAGATCGCGCCCATATATGCCTGCTTGTTGAACCCGGACAAGCTCGAGGCTCCTGAGTCCCATGACCCCCGTATCTATTCTGCTCAACATCCTCTGGATCCTCATCGGCGGCGCCTGGATGGCGTTCGGCTGGTTGATCGCCGCAATCGTCATGGCGATCACCATCATCGGCCTGCCCTGGGCGCGGGCGGCGTTCAACATCGCCGTCTACACGCTGCTGCCGTTCGGCTCGAAAGCGGTCAGCCGCTACGACGTGACCGGTGTCGAGGATATCGGCACCGGCCCGCTCGGGGTGATCGGCAACATCATCTGGTTCGTGCTCGCCGGCTGGTGGCTGGCGCTCGGCCACCTCGTGACCGCGCTCGTTCTCGCCATCACCATCATCGGCATCCCCTTCGCCTGGGCGCATCTCAAGCTCGCCGGCATCGCGCTCTGGCCGATCGGCAAGGTGATCGTGCCGGCGTAGGGCGAACGCGGTAGGATGGGTAGAGCGCCAGCGAAACCCATCATCTGCTCTCGGATGATGAAACATGATCGGTTTCGCTTCGCCGGGATGTCCCGAGCACTGCGAGACCGCGAAGGCATGTTTGTTGACAAGGCCGACCATTCTCGTGCCCCGGACGCAGCGCAGCGCTCCCCCGGCGATGCGAAGCATCGTCCGGTTCAGCGATGCGCTGCAGAGCCGGGCCCATGTCGCGGCACATGTGCTCTGTCGCTCCTCGGTCCCGAACGCGCTGCAACGCTAAGGGGCGTTGCAGCGCGTCCGGGACAAGAAATCTTCGCCCTGCCGCGCCGCCACCAACTTCATCTTGCACTGCGGCAGAAAAATATCGCACACTCCGCCGGACCGGGCCGCCAAGGGCGCGAGCAGGGGAGCGAGCCATGTCCCTCCAGACCGTACCATCCGACGCCACTGAGCTTCGCCCCAACCGCCCTGAGGATGTTCAGGCGATGGAGGCCGATGCCCGGCTGCGGGACGACATCCGCCTGCTCGGGCGCATTCTCGGCGACACCGTGCGCGACCAGGAGGGCGCCGAATTGTTCGATCTGGTCGAGCGCATCCGCCAGACCTCGATCCGGTTCCACCGCGACGAGGACCGGCTCGCCCGCCGCGAGCTCGAGCAGATCCTCGACAGCATGTCGACCTCCGAGACGGTGCGGATCGTCCGCGCCTTCAGCTATTTCTCCCACCTTGCCAACATCGCCGAGGACCAGAACAACATCCGCCAGATGCGCGCGCGCAGCGCGGCCAAGAATGGCGGCTCCGGCGTGCTGGCGGAGACACTGGCGCACGCCAAGGCGGCGGGCATTGGTCCCGACCAGCTCCGCAGCTTCTTCAAGACCGCGCTGGTCAGCCCGGTGCTGACCGCGCACCCGACCGAGGTCCGCCGCAAGAGCACCATGGACCGCGAGATGGAGATCGCAGCCCTGCTCGACCGCCGCGAGCGTGTCGCCATGACCGCGGAGGAGGCCGATGCCGGCGACGAGCAGCTGCGCCGCGAGGTGCTGACGCTGTGGCAGACCAATCTCTTGCGCCGGACCAAGCTCACCGTGTTGGACGAGGTCGCCAACGGCCTGTCGTTCTACGACTACACCTTCCTGCGCGAGGTGCCGCGGCTCGTCAACGCGCTGGAGGACCGGCTGGAGCAGGGCGGCGAGGCGGCCGCGAGCGAGCTTGCCTCGTTCCTGCGGATGGGCAGCTGGATCGGCGGCGATCGCGACGGCAACCCCTTCGTCACCGCCGACGTGATGCGCGGCACGCTGCGGCTGCAGTCGAGCCGGGTGATGCAGTTCTATCTCAACGAGCTGCACGTGCTCGGCGCCGAGCTGTCGATCGCAGCCCATCTCGCCGACGTCTCGGAGGAGCTGCGCAATTTGGCGGAGCGCTCGCCGGACACCTCGCCGCATCGGAGCGGGGAGCCCTATCGCCTCGCGGTCTCAGGCATCTATGCCCGGCTCACCGCGACGGCTGAAAAGCTCGAAGTCGAGATCACGCGCCGGCCGGTCGGCAAGGCGGCGCCTTACGAGAGCGTCAGGGAATTGCAGGCCGATCTCGACGTGCTGCATCGCTCGCTGATCTCCAACAATGCCCGCGTCATCGCCCGCGGCCGGCTGCGGCTGCTCCGCCGCGCGGTGGACTGCTTCGGCTTCCATCTTGCACGGCTCGACATCCGTCAGAACTCGGCGGTGCACGAGCGCACCATCGCCGAGCTGATCGACGCCGCCAACCCCGGCATGTCCTATCTCGCGCTCGGCGAGGAAGCCCGCATCTCGCTGCTGACGAACGAGCTGCGCTCGACGCGCGCTCTGGTCTCTCCTTTCGTCAAATACAGCGACGAGACCATGGGCGAGCTCAACGTGTTCCATGCTGCCGCGGAAGCGCATGCGAAGTTCGGTTCGGACGCCATTCCCCAATGCATCATCTCGATGTGCAAGGGCATGTCCGACATGCTCGAGGTCGCCGTACTCTTGAAAGAGGTCGGCCTCGTCCATCCCTCCGGCCGCAGCGCCATCAACATCGTGCCGCTGTTCGAGACCATCGAGGATCTGCAGGCCTCGAGCAGCATCATGGACCGCATGCTGTCGCTGCACGATTACCGCCGCCTCGTCGACAGCCGTGGTAGCGTGCAGGAGGTCATGCTCGGCTATTCCGACTCGAACAAGGACGGAGGCTTCGTTACCTCAGGCTGGGAGCTCTACAAGGCCGAGATCGGCCTCGTCGAGGTGTTCGAGCGCCATCACGTGCGCTTGCGCCTGTTCCACGGCCGCGGCGGCTCTGTCGGGCGCGGGGGCGGGCCGAGCTATGACGCCATCGTCGCCCAGCCCGGCGGCGCGGTGAACGGCCAGATCCGCATCACCGAGCAGGGCGAGATCATCTCGTCGAAATATTCCAACGCCGAGGTCGGCCGCAACAATCTGGAAATTCTCGCCGCCGCGACGCTGGAGGCAAGTCTCCTGCATCCGCGCCAGAGCGCGCCGCGCCGCGAATATCTGACCGCGATGGACGAATTGTCGAACCTCGCCTTCAAGGCCTATCGCGGCCTCGTCTACGAGACCGAGGGCTTCGTCGATTACTTCTGGTCGTCCACCGTGATCAACGAGATCGCGACGCTCAACATCGGCAGCCGTCCGGCCTCGCGCAAGAAGACCCGCGCGATCGAGGACCTCCGCGCCATTCCCTGGGTGTTCTCCTGGGCGCAATGCCGCCTGATGCTGCCGGGATGGTACGGCTTCGGTAGCGCGGTCGAGCAGTGGATCGCGGAGCATCCGGAGCAGGGCATGCCGTTCCTGAAAGAGCTCTACAAGGAATGGCCGTTCTTCCGCATGCTGCTGTCGAACATGGACATGGTGCTGGCCAAGAGCTCGATCGCGATCGCCTCGCGCTATGCCGAGCTCGTGCCGGACGAGGCCTTGCGCGAAAAGATTTTTGGCCGCATCCGCCGCGAATGGCATTCCTGCATCGAAACGCTGCTCGATATCATGGGCCAGGACCGATTGCTTCAGGGCAACCCGCTCTTGGAGCGCTCCGTGCGCCACCGCTTCCCCTATCTCGATCCGCTCAACCACGTGCAGGTCGAGCTCTTGAGAGAGCACCGCGCGCAGAACCCTGACGAGCAGGTGCTGCGCGGGATCCAGCTGACGATCAACGGCATCTCGGCGGGGTTGAGGAATACCGGGTAGCTGCGACGTCGTTCCGTGGCGCCCGAAGGGCGAACCCGGAAACTCGACGTCACCAACTCACGGCTTCATCGCGCCCTGCACGCTGGTGTAGACGGCATAAAGCGATGTCGAGCCGCAAATATAGAGTCTGTTGCGCTGCTGGCCGCCGAAGCACAGGTTTGCCACGGTCTCGGGAATGTGGATCTTGCCGAGCAATTCGCCCGAGGACGTATAGCAGCGCACGCCGTCTTCGTTCGGATCGCCCCAACCGACCGAGCACCAGACCCGCCCCTCGGTGTCACAGCGAACGCCGTCGGTGATGCCGGGCTTCGGCATGTCGGCAAAGACCTTGCTGTTCGAGACCTTGCCTGCCGCGACGTCGAGGTCGAACACGCGGATATGCGAAGGATTGTCCGGCCCGTCGGTGAACCCGGTGTCGCAGACGTAGAGCTTCTTCTCGTCGGGTGAGATGGCAAGCCCGTTGGGCTCGACAAAATCGTCGACCACGACCTTGACCTCTCCGGACCTCGGATCGACGCGGTAGACGTTCTTCTTGTCCTGCTCGGGGTCGGCCTTGATCCCCTCATAGAAACCGCCGATGCCGTAGGCGGGATCGGTGAACCAGATCGCGCCATCGGCAGTCACCACCGCATCGTTCGGGGAGTTCAGCCGCTTGCCGTTGTACTTGTCGGCAATGATCGTGATCGAGCCGTCGAGCTCGGTCCGCGTCACACGCCGGCCGCTGTGCTCGCAGGTGATCAGGCGTCCCTCGCGATCGATCGTGTTGCCGTTCGAGTTCATCGACGGCTGGCGATAGACGCTGAGGTGACCGTCGTCCTCGCAGAAGCGCATGATGCGGTTGTTCGGAATGTCGCTGAACAGCACGTATCGCCCGGCTGCGAAATAGACGGGCCCCTCGGCCCAGCGGAAGCCGGTTGCGACGCGCTCGACCGCCATGGTGCCGGCGAAGGCCGGAAAGCCGGAAGGACCGAAAGTCGGCGGTCCCTTCTTGGCCGATTCCAGATGAGAGTCGGGGTAGCGGCTGCCCGGCAATGGTCCGAGCGGCAGCGGCGCCGTCGATCTCGTCGGTGCGCCGGTCTGGCCGAGGGGCGCGACGGACGCGGCCAGGGCTCCGTTCATGGTGACGCCCGTCGCCGCGACTGCGGCGGCAGCGCCCTTCAACAGCGTGCGGCGCGCGAGAGAGGGCTCGCTGCCATTTGCGGGAATGGTCAGTGGTTTTGTCATGGTTGCCTCCCGATTTTTTTTATTGGGAGCAAACCATCCGCCCGCAATCGGGCGTAAAGCGGGCGATCTCCGGCTGGACAACCGGAGATCGCGATGCAGCAAAGGCAGGGATCGGTTACACCGGATCCCAGGTGAAGATGTCGGCGGAGCGGTCGAGCTTGTAGAACGAGCCCTTCAGCGCCGGCATGCCGTGTTCCGCAATCGACTGCGGCGTCCAGCCTTCGCTCCGCTGCACCGAGCGGATCGGGCGGTTCTGGCTGAACAGGAAGATCTCGTTCATGCGCACGCCGAAGATCTGGCCGGTGACGTCCTTGGCGGAATCGCCGAGCAGATAGCCGCAGAGGGGGGCGATCTTTTCCGGGCCCATCTGCTTGATTTTCTCGACGCGCGCCTTCTCGGCGTCGGTCTCGGTCGGGATGGTGCCGATCATGCGCGTCCAGGCGAACGGCGAGACGCAATTGGAGCGGACGTTGAAGCGGCCCATGTCGAGCGCGATCGACTTCGACAGCCCGACGATGCCGAGCTTGGCCGCCGCGTAGTTGGCTTGGCCGAAATTGCCGATCAGGCCCGAGGTCGAGGTGAAGTGCACGAACGAGCCCGATTCCTGCTCGCGGAAGATGCGCGCCGCGGCGTGGCTGACGTAGAACGAGCCCATCAGATGCACCTTGATGACGGCCTCGAAGGCTTCCACGCTCATCTTGTGGAAGATCATGTCGCGCAGGATGCCGGCATTGTTGACGACGCCGTCGAGCCGGCCGAAATGATCGGTCGCGGTCTTCACGATCTTGCTGGCGGGAATAGCTTCCGCGACGCTTTCGAAATTGGCGACCGCCGTGCCGCCGCGCTTCTTGATCTCCTCGACCACCTCCTCGGCGGGCGCCGCGTTCGCGCCCGCGCCGTCGGCAGCTCCGCCGGGATCGTTGACGACGACCTTGGCGCCCTCGGCCGCGCACAAGAGCGCAATCTCGCGCCCGATGCCCCGCCCTGCGCCGGTGACGATGATGACCTTGTCTTGCAGTGATTTGCTCATGTGGGTTCTCCTGTTTTCTTACCTCGCCCCGCTTGCGGGGAGAGGTCGAATTCGAGCAAAGCTCGAATTCGGGTGAGGGGGACTCTCCGCGAGTCTGGTGTATGTGGATGCAGCCCCTCACCCCAACCCTCTCCCCGTAAGAACGGGGAGAGGGAGAGGCGAGCAGCAATTACCTCTCGTTCGTGAACACGATCGTGCCACTCGCCGCGAACATGCCGCCGACGCCGTGGCACACCGAAATCTTCGCGTTCGGCACCTGCGCCGGCGCGATCCCGCGCATCTGGCGCACGCTCTCCTGCAGCGCGTACATGCCGTACATGCCCGAATGCATGTAGCTCAATCCGCCGCCGTTGGTGTTGAGCGGCAGCTTGGCCCCAGGCCGCGTGTTGCCGTCGGCGATGAATTGGCCGGTTTCTTCGTACGGCATGAAGCCGAGATCGCCGAGGCCGAACAGCGGCAGATGCGCGAATGCGTCGTAGATCATGAGATGATCGACGTCCCCGTGCGCGATGCCGGCCTCCTTGAAGGCCAGCGGCCCCGCCGTCTTGAACGCACGCGAGGAGTTGAACGTCTCCATCTGGCTGACCATCGGCGTCTCGACGCTCTCGCCGGTGCCCATGATGTAGACCGGCTTCCGCGGAAAATCCCTGGCGCGGTCGGCCGAGGTCAGGATCAGCGCGCCGCCGCCGTCGGTGACGAGGCAGCACTGCAGCAGCCGGAACGGATAGGCGATCATGCGCGAGTTGAGGACATCGGCAACCGTGATCGGATCCTTCATCATCGCCCGCGGATTCTTCGCCGCCCATTCCCGCTGCACCACCGCCACCGAAGCCAATTGCTCGTGGGTGATGCCGTAGGTCTTCATGAAGCGCAGGACGGGAATCGGGAACATGCTGGGCGGGCCGTAGACGCCGTAGGGCGCCTCGAACTGGCCGTTGAGGCTGTCGGCCGGCGTCGAGCGCGGCAATTTGCCGATCATCGACTTGCCGCTCTCGGCGTGGGTGATCAGCACCGTCTTGCAGAGACCCGCCTCGATCGCCGCCGCCGCGTGCCGGACGTGCAGCATGAAGGAGCAGCCGCCGACCGAGGTGCCGTCCACCCAGGTCGGCTTGATGCCGAGATAATGGCAGACCTGCTGCGGCGTTTCGACCGCGGTGGCAAAGCCGTCGATGTCGGAGAGCTTCAGCCCGGCGTCGGCAATGGCGTTGAGCGCGGCGTCCGCATGCAGCTGGAGCTGCGAGGCGTTGGGGATGACACCGAGCTCGGTGGTCTCGGCTGCGCCGACGACGGCAACCTGGTTCTTGCGCATGGTCTACCCCTTCGCCGGACGGAAGACGGGAAGGGTGATCTTGTCGTCGAGCTCCTGGAACGCGACCTCGAGCTTCATGTCGAGCTCGAGTGCCTCGGGGGTCTGCGGGCAGTCGATGATGTTGCTCATCATCCGCGGGCCTTCGTCGAGCTCGACCACCGCGATGGCGTAAGGCGGCGTGAAGCCGGGCGCGGCGGGCCGGTGGTTGATCACGTAGCTGTAGAGAAAGCCCTTGCCGCTCGCCTTGAAGATGCTGACCTTGCGCGAGGCGCAGGAGGGGCAGAACGGGCGCGGCGGGAAGTAGACATGGGCGCAGGCATCGCAGCGCTGCAGGCGCAATTCGCCGGCCTTGGTGCCGTCCCAGAAATGCTGGGTTTCCGGCGTCGGTTTCGGTCGCGCGCGCTGCGGTTCGGCCATGTTGGCGGCTCCTCCCAAGAGTCTCCCGAGCGACAGGCCTCGCGCCCGCCGGTTTCGAACTTGATGCGACAATCGACCATGGCGCGTCAACGGTCCAGCAATGCGCATGCATGCCATCATGCGCACAATGCTTGTGTCGAGCTGAGTCAGCGCTATAGATTGCGCGCGAATATTCCGTGAGACAGACATGCCCGATTTTCCGACACTGGCGCAGCTCGCCGATGACCTCGAAAGCGGCCGCACCACCTCCCGCAAGTTGGTAGAGGCCTGCCTCGCCAGGATCGCCGACCCCGCCGGCGAAGGCCAGCGCGCCTTCATCCACGTCGACAAGGACGCCGCGCTCGCGGCGGCCGACGCGATGGATGCCTTGCGCAAGGCCAAGGCGGCGCCGTCGCGCTATGCCGGCATCCCGATCTCGATAAAGGATCTGTTCGACATCAAGGGCCAGGTGACGCGCGCCGGCTCGCGCGCGCTCGATGACTCAGCCCCGGCCGAGCACGATGCCGCGACGGTGGCGCGGCTGCGCGGGGCCGGCTTCGTCGTCATCGGCCGCACCAACATGACCGAGTTCGCCTTTTCCGGCATCGGCATCAATCCGCATTTCGGCACGCCGAAGGGGGCCTGGAACCGGTCCGAGGGCCACGTGCCCGGCGGCTCGTCGGCCGGCGCGGCGGTGTCCGTGCTCGACGGCATGGCGCATGGCGCGCTGGGCACCGACACCGGCGGCTCCTGCCGGATTCCGGCCGCCTTCAACGGCATCGTGGGCTACAAGCCGACGCAGCGGCGCGTGCCGCTCGACGGCTCGGTGCCGCTGTCGTTCTCGCTCGACAGCATCGGGCCGCTGGCACGATCGGTCAGTTGCTGTGCCATACTCGATGCCGTGCTCGCGGGCGAGCCGATCGTCGCGTTGAGGCCGCGGCCGATCCAGGGCATGCGCCTCGCGGTGCCCACCACGATCGCCCTCGACGATCTCGACGCAGAGGTGGCCAAGACCTTCGAGCGCGCGCTGAAGACGCTGTCCGATCACGGCGCCATCATCGAGCGGATCGAGATGGCGGAGTTCCACGACGTCGGCCCGATGAATGCCAAGGGCGGCTTCGCGGCGTCCGAGAGCTATGCCTGGCACCGCTATCTCATCACGGCCAAGGGCGACGTCTACGATCGCAGGGTCGCCGTGCGCATCATGCGCGGCGAGGCGCAGAGCGCGGCCGACTACATCGACCTGCTCAACGAACGCCGCTCGCTGATCGCGCGCGTCAACGCGCGCATCGCGCCCTATGATGCCCTGGTGCTGCCGACGACGCCCAACACACCGCCGAAGATCGCCGACCTCGCCGACGATCAGGCCTTCACCCGCGAGAACATCCGCGCCTTGCGCAATTGCAGCCTGATCAACCTGATCGACGGTTGCGCCATCTCGCTGCCCTGTCATCGCGAGGGCGACGTTCCCGTCGGCCTGATGCTGGCGGGCGCAGGCGGCTCGGACCATCGCATTTTCGAACTTGCTGCCGGCATGGAGGCCGTCATTCGTGTTTGACCTGACTTTCACCATCGACGCCAAGGACGCCACCACGCCGCTGACGCTGGCGATCGATCAGCTGGTCATCGCCGGCTGGACCGGCCGCGACACGGTCGCGCGCGACAAGCACATCGCCGAGCTGGAGGAGATGGGCATCGCCCGCCCGGCCTCGACGCCGATCTACTACCGCGCCTCGGCGCGGCGACTGACCCAGGAGGACAGCATCGAATGTACCGGTGGCGATTCCTCCGGCGAGGTCGAGTTCGTGCTGATCGGCTGGCAGGGCCGCATCTTCGTCGGCTGCGGCTCCGATCACACCGACCGCAAGGTCGAGGCCTACAGCGTCACGGTCTCCAAGCAGATGTGCGACAAGCCGGTTGCCTCGACGCTCTGGGAGCTCGAGGACGTCATCGGCCATTGGGACAAGATGATCCTGCGTTCCTACGCCACCATCAAGGGCGAGCGTGTGCTCTACCAGGAGGGCACGCTGGATGCGATGTTGCCGGTCGCTGACCTCATCGCGCGCGGCTTTGACGGCGGCAAGTTCCCCGACGGCAGCGCCATGTTCGGCGGCACCTTCGCCGCCAAGGGCGGCATCCGCCCGGCGGATCGCTTCGACTTCGAGCTGGAGGATCCCGTGCTGAAGCGGACGATCCGGCACGGGTATGACGTGGTGACGCTGCCGGTGAGGGGCTGAGTTCTCTCCGCGTCATTGCGAGCGCGACTCTCTCCTCCGTCATTGCGAGGAGCCCTTGCGACGAAGCAATCCAGACTGTCTCCGCGTAGAGATTCTGGATTGCTTCGCTTCGCTCGCAATGACGGGGAGATAGTCATCGGAAATCGGGTGGCGGAGGGCGAGTCTGCTTTGCGAAGGTCGCAGCCATGACAGCAACAGCACGCAAATCGCCCCAGAAGCCATCCGCTGACCTCGCCGCCCACGTCGATGCCTTCGACTGGCCCCAAATCACCGCCGAGCTCGACACCCAGGGCTGCGCCGTCCTGAAGAACCTGCTGACGCCGGACCAATGCCGCGCCATCGCCGCGCTCTACCCGGACGATGCGCACTTCCGCAGCCGCATCGTCATGGGCCGCCATGGCTTTGGTCGCGGCGAGTACAAGTACTTTTCCTATCCGCTGCCCGATCTGATCGCGCAGCTCCGCCCCGCGCTCTACCCGCATCTTCAAGCCGTCGCCAATCGCTGGAACGAGGCGATGGGGATCCACATCCGCTATCCCGCCACACACGAGACGTTCCTGAAACGCTGCCACGACGCCGGGCAGGCGCGGCCGACGCCGCTGCTGCTGCAATACGAGGCGGGCGACTACAATTGCCTGCACCAGGACCTCTATGGCGAGCACGTGTTCCCGCTCCAGGTTGCGATCCTGCTCTCCGAGCCCGGACGCGATTTCACCGGCGGCGAGTTCGTGCTGACCGAGCAGCGCCCGCGCATGCAGTCGCGGGCCGAGGTGGTGCCGCTGATGCAGGGCGATGCGGTCGCCTTCGCTGTGCATCATCGCCCGGTGCAGGGGACACGCGGCACCTACCGCGTTAATCTCCGCCACGGCGTCAGCCGGATCAGGTCCGGCCAGCGCCACACGCTGGGTGTGATTTTCCACGATGCCAAATGAGCGCTGCGATTGACGGGTGATTTGTTCGACAGCGTCGCCGAGGCGCAGCCGCCGCGCGAGGAGATCGCCGACGGCGCCGTGCTGCTGCGCGGCTTCGTCAAGCCGATCGAGAGCGGGCTGATCGACACCGTGCGCGCCATCGTGGCGCAATCGCCGTTCCGGCGGATGACGACGCCCGGCGGCCATCAGATGTCGGTGGCGATGACCAATTGCGGCGAGCGCGGCTGGATCACCGATCACACCGGTTACCGCTACGACCCCATCGATCCGCGCACCGCTGCGCCATGGCCGGCGATGCCGCCGCTGTTTTGCGATCTCGCCCGCCGCGCCGCGGAGCAGGGCGGCTTTGAAGGCTTTGCCCCCGATGCCTGCCTCGTCAATTGCTACGAGCCGGGCACGCGGCTGTCGCTGCATCAGGACAAGGACGAGCTGGATTATTCCGCGCCGATCGTCTCGGTCTCGCTCGGCCTGCCCGCGACCTTCCTGTTCGGCGGCCTCGCGCGCAGCGACAAGCCGCGCCGCTTCCGCCTCGTCCATGGCGACGTGGTGGTCTGGGGCGGGGCCAGCAGGCTCGCCTATCACGGCGTCGCGCCGCTCGCCGACGGCGAGCATCCGCTGCTCGGCCGGAAGCGGATCAATCTGACCTTCCGCAGGACGCGCTGACGCGTTTCCTTCTCCCCTTGTGGGAGAAGGTGCCTTCCCGAAGGGAAGGCGGATGAGGGGTCTCGATCCGCGGAGACAGACCCCTCATCCGTCTCGCTGCCGCTTCGCGTCAGCGATCCACCTTCTCCCACAAGGGGAGAAGGGAAGAGTCCCGGAACGACGACGCTTCGTTTACGGCTTCGGCGGGTGAATGAAAGCCCACGGGCTGACTTCGGAATCCCTGGGCACCTCGACGGAAATCAGCACCGGCCCGCCGTGGCCGAGCGCCTTCTCCATTGCCGCCCTGAACTGCTCCGGCGCCGTCACGCGCGCAGCAGTCACGCCAAAGGACTCCGCGAGCTTGACGAAATCCGGATTGACGAGATCGGAGGCCACGACGCGGCCGTCGAACCGTTCGCGCTGGTCGCGCCGGACATTGCCGTAGGCGTTGTTGTTGAACACCAGCGTCACCACGCCGATGTTGAACTGCACGGCGGTGGCAAGCTCCTGCACGCCGAACATGAAACCGCCGTCGCCGGTGATGGCGACGACCGGCTTGTCGGGATTGGCGACCTTGGCGCCGAGCGCAGTCGGAAAGCCCGAGCCGAGCGTGCCCTGGTAGCCCGAGGTGATGAAGGTGCGCGGCTGGTAGATCGGAAAGCCGTACCAGGAGGCGAAGCCGACCTGCGACAGTTCGTCGGTGACGATCGCGTCCGCCGGCAGCACCTCGCGCAGGATGTTGAGATAGGCCATCTGCGGCTGGACGCGCTGGATCTCGGCTTGCGCTGCTGCGGTGGCCTCGCGAATGTCTTCGCGTCGGCTGCGGCTCTTGGCGTAGCCGGCCTTCTTCACGGCCGCGACGAGATCGGCCGTACCGGCCTTGGCATCGGCGACAATTGCAACATCGGCGGCGAGTCGGCGCATCTCGGCCGGATCGATGTCGATGCGAATGGATTTCAGGCCGCTCGGTTGATAGGGCCAGCGGAAGCCGGAGGCCGGCAGCTCAGCGCGCGTGCCGATCGCGATCATCAGATCGGTGTTCGGCCACAGCCTGTACGCCGCGGCCATGGTGAGCCCGAGCTCATGCGCATTGGAGACGATGCCGCGGCCACTGCGGAAGGCGACCACCGGCGCATCGATCATCTCGGCGAGCTCGAGGATCTCCTCACCCGCTTCGATCGCGCCGCTGCCGACGAAGATCATCGGCGCCTTGCTCGCCTTGATCAGCGCTGCCGCCTGCTTAATCATATCGGGATCGGGCTGCGGCGCCGACAGCGGCTCCAGCACCTGCGCAGGCACTGTTGCCGCGCGCTGCGTGAAGACGTCCCAGGGCATCTCGACCGAGGCGGGACCGCGCCGCCCAGACATCATCTCCTGGAACGCGCGCGACACGATTGTCGGCGCGTTGCCGGGATGTTCGATCCGCTCGGCCCATTTCACATAGGTGCGCAAGGTCGCGAGCTGGTCCGGCATCTCGTGCAGATGGCCGCGGCCCTTGCCGAGAAACTGCGTCGGCACCTGGCCAGTCACGCAGAGCACCGGCTCGTTGCAGCCGAAGGCGGTGAGCAGCGCCGCGCTGGCGTTGAGCACGCCCGGGCCGGGCACCACGCTGAACACGCCGGGCCTGCCGCTGGCGCGCGCGTAGCCGAATGCCATGTAGCCGCAGGCCTGCTCGTGTCGTGCGCCGATCACCTTGAGCTGCGCCTGGTGGAAGGCGTCGAACAGGCCGTAGACCTGCGCGCCGGGCAGGCCGAACACGGTGTCGACGCCGTGGGCGACAAGCCCGCTTACGATCGCTTCGCCGCCGGTGAGGGTGGTCATTTTGGCACTTCCATTTCGGTTGTTGGTCAGGCTTCGTCGACCACGCCGTTGCGCAAAGAGCCGATGCCCTCGGCCGCAACTTCGATCACGTCGCCCGGCTTCAGATAGCGCGGCGGATCGAACCGCGCGCCGGCGCCGGTCGGCGTCCCCGTGACGATCACGTCGCCGGGAACGAGCGTTGCGAAGGTCGAGATATAGCTGATGAGGTAGCGGAACGAAAACATCAGCCGGCTGGTGCGATCGTCCTGCCTGAGTTCACCGTTGACATGCGTGGTGAGGCGGATGTCGGCGATCTCCGATTCCTTCGTGTAGGGCACCAGCCACGGCCCGAGGCTGCCGCTGGAATCGAAATTCTTGCCCTGCGTGACGTTGAACTTGGCGTGGCGCAGCCAGTCGCGCACCGAGCCCTCGTTGCAGAGCGTGAGCGCCGCGATGTGGTCGAGCGCGGCGCTTTCCGGAATGTGCCGGCCCTGCTTGCCGATCACCAGCACGATCTCGCCTTCATAGTCGAGCTGCGCGGAGGCACGCGGGCGCACCAGCGGCGTGTCGTGGCCGACGAAGGAGCGGGGCGAGCGCATGAACATGCTCGGATATTTCGGCGCCTCTTGACCGTCCTTGTACTCGGCATTGCGGTCGGGATAGTTGACGCCGATGCAGATGATCTTCTCCGGCGCCGGTACCGGCGGCAGCCAGGTGATCTCAGTGAGCGCGTGATCCGGCGTGCGGCTGGCGGCCTCTTCGGCAAAGCTGATGAGCTTGCCCGCAGCGATCACCTCGCGCAGCGTCGGATAGGTCTTGGCATAGCGGGCGGAGAGATCGACGATGCCGCCCTCCAGGACGGCGCCATAGCCGACATCACCCTTGACGGAATAGGTGGCGAGACGAGGCAGCTTCATCAGTCCGCCACCAGCACATCGGCCACGAATTTCGGCTCGCGCACAGCCTGGCCCGTGAAGGGCGAGCCCTGCTCGAACCAGGAGCGCGGGGCAGGGGCGCCCCACAGCGTCTGGCGGCGCGGATCGCGCAGCGACCAGCGCAGCGGCTCGTGGTCGTGATCCCCAGTGAAATAATCGCTGGTGTAGAGCTCGAGGCGGTGCCCGTCGGGATCGCGCACATAGAGGAAGAACGCGTTCGAGATGCCGTGGCGCCCCGGGCCGCGCTCGATGTTCTTCACAAAGCCTTGCGAGGCCATGACGTCGCAGAGATGGATGATGTTCATCGCCGTCGGCGTCCAATAGGCGAAATGGTGCAGCCGCGGACCCTTGCCGTTGGTGATCGCAAAATCGTGGACGTTGCCCTTGCGATGCATCCAGGCCGCGGCGATGCGCCCGTTCGGTCCGTCCTCCTCGGCATATTCGGTGAGGCGAAAGCCGAGCCGGGCGTAGAATTCCATGGTGTCCTGCACTTCGGCGGCGAAGACGTTGAAATGGTCGAGCCGCTGCGGGTGGCAGCCCCGATAGAGGTCGTAGCGGCGCAAGAGATGCGGCCGCCGCTCCATCGCCGCGTAGAGCTCAATTCTAAAGCCGAAGGGATCGGTGAATTGCAGCGTGCGGCCCTGGAACGCCTGATCGACGAAGGCGTAGGCGAGGCCGTTCTCGGAGAGGAACGCGGCAGCCTTGTCGAGATCCCCGTCGTTGCCGACCTTGAAGCCGAGCCGGGCGCAAGCCGGCACGGCTGCCTTGCGCAGCACCAGCGAGTGATGCTGGTGCTCCTCGGCGGCGCGCAGGTACACGGCGTTATCGTCGGCGTCCTCGACATGGAGGCCGACAATGGTCTCGTAGAACTCGCGGCTCAGCTTCAAATCGGTCACGTCGAGCACGACGTGGCTGGAGCGGATGATGTTGAACGGCGGCTCGAAGACGTGTTGCGGTACGGGCATGTGCGTTTCCCCTCGGTCCTGTCATTCCGGGGCGGCTCGCAGAGCCGAGCCCGGAATCCATCGCGCAGCAGAGTTGGTGGATGAATGGATTCCGGGCTCGCGACTTCGTCGCGCCCCGGAATGACAATCAAATCCCCAGCTTCTGAATCTTGTGCGTGCCCCGCGCCAGCGAGACGTGCTTGGTTTCCATGTAGAAGTCGAACGAGTAATCGCCGCCGTCGCGGCCGATGCCTGAAGCCTTCATGCCGCCGAACGGCGTCGGCAGATGGCGGACATTCTCCGAGTTCAGCCAGATCATGCCGGCCTCCAGCGCATCGGCAACGCGCAGCGCGCGTCCGACGTCGTTGGTCCAGACATAGCCGGTGAGGCCGTAGCGGATGTCGTTGGCGATCTCGACCGCGTCCTTTTCGTCCTTGAAGGGCAGCACGGTGAGGAAGGGACCGAACACCTCCTCCTGCGCCACCCGCATCTTGCCATGCGCGCCTGTTACCAGCGTCGGCTCGACATAGTGACCGCCGCCCGGCCCGTCATAAGCTTTGCCGCCGACGGCAATCGTCGCGCCGTCCTGGCGCGCGACGTCGAAATAGGAGCAGACTTTTGCCAGGTGCCGCTCGTGGATCAGCGGCCCGATCTCGGTGGCGGGATCGAGGGGATGGCCGACCTTCAGCGCCTTCACGCGCGCGGTCAGCTTCTCCACGAATCTCTCCGCGATGCCCTGCTGGATCAGCAGGCGGCTCGAGGAGGTGCAGCGCTCGCCGTTGAGCGAGTAGATCATGAACACGACGGCATCGAGCGCGCGGTCGAGATCGGCGTCGTCGAACACGATCACCGGGTTCTTGCCGCCGAGCTCGAAATGCACGCGCTTCAGCGTGGGCGCGCCCTGCATCATGATGGCCGAGCCCGTCGCGCTCTCGCCGACGAAGCCGATCGCCTTGATGGCGGGATGCTCAGTCAGCGCCTTGCCCGCTTCCTCGCCAAAGCCGTGCACGGTGTTGAGCACGCCGTCGGGAACGCCGGCCTCCTTGACGAGCTTCGCCAGGATAGAGGCCGTCACCGGCGACCATTCGGCCGGCTTGTGCACGACGGTGCAGCCGGCGGCCAGCGCCGGGGCGATCTTCCAGGTCGAGAGCATGAACGGCGTGTTCCACGGCGTGATCACGCCGACGGGACCGATCGGCACGCGCGTTGAGACGTTCCAGTGCTCGTCGCTCGGCGTGTTGAGGCCGTCGCGTGCCTCCGCGCATTTGTCGGCGAAGAAGCGGAAATTCTCCGCGGCGCGGATCGCGGCCTTGGCCATGAAGCGATAGGCCTGGCCGGTGTCGATGCATTCGAGCACGGCGATGTCGTCGGCATTGTCCTCGATCGCGTCGGCCACCCGATGCAGCAGTTTCTTCCGCATCGCCGGCCCCATGTCGCGCCAGGACTTGAACGCGAGCGCCGCCGCGGTCGCCGCCGCGTCGATATCCTCCGCATTGCCCCGCGCCACGCTGGCGAGCACGGTGCCGTCGACCGGCGATTTGGTCTCGAACGTCTCGCCGGAGATCGAGGCGACCGTCTTGCCGTCGATCATGTGGCCGATGCCGTCGGCGCGCAGTTGCTTCAGCAGCGGCGCGAGGCGGTCGCGGTTGGCCTGGAACAGATCGGCTTTCGGCGTTGGCTTATCCATGAGCGGCCTCCGCTTTCAGGGCGTCGTGAATGTTGTTGCGCTTCCAGCTGGTGTCCTTGTCGTTGATCTGCATGTCGAACGACAGGGCGAACTTGCTGGCGGCGAAGACGGGATCGAGATGTCTTGAGAGCGCCTGGAAGACGTGCTCGCCGGCCTTCTGGCGGGTGGGCAGGTCGCGGCCCTCGCCGATGCGCAGCACCATGTCCAGGAATCCGTAATCCTGCCGCGCGTCCGCGATCGCATAGTGCTCGCACCTGACAGCACGAACGCGGATGCCGCCGAGCGGGAAGATGCCGGTCTCGACGGCTGCCTTGCGCACGACCTCGCACACCCCAGCGATGTCGAGGCGGCCGTCGAGATTGGCCGAATATTCGATGGTGAAATGCGGCATCGCGGTCACTCCCTGTCGTCTTTCGTTTACGCGAAGTAGCAGCTCACCGAGCCGTAGGCGCCATAATCCGCCTGGATTGTGTCGCCCTTGCGGGTCTCGATCGGACGGATGAACGAGCCGGCGAGCACGATCTGGCCCGGTTCGAGCGCCAGCCCAAGCGGCGCGATCTTGTTGGCAAGCCACGCCACGGCGGTCGCAGGATGATTGAGCACGCCGGCGGCAAGGCCCGTCTCTTCCAGCTGGCCGTTCCTAAAGCACAGCGCGCCGATCCAGCGCAGGTCAGCATCCAGCGGGCGGATCGGCCGCCCGCCGAGCACGATGCCGGCATTCGCCGCATTGTCGGCGATGGTGTCGAAGATCTTGCGCGTCGCCTTGGTCTTGGGATCGACGCGCTCGATGCGCGTATCCAGGATCTCCAGCGCCGGCACCACGAAGTCGGTGGCGTTGAGCACGTCGAATAGCGTGCATTCGGGCCCCGAAAGGCGCTTGCTCATGACGAAGGCGAGCTCGGCTTCGACGCGCGTCGCGATGAAGCGCTCGGTCGGCACCAGTCCGCCATCGGCGAAGAACATGTCGTCGAGCAATACGCCGGAATCCGGCTCGTCGATGTTGAGCGCGCTCTGCATCGCCTTCGAGGTCAGGCCGATCTTGTGGCCTTTGACCACCCGCCCCTCGGCGATCTTGACGTCGACCCAGGCCTTCTGAATCGCGTAGGCGTCCGCGATGGTGATGTCGGGGAAGTCTTGCGAGAGCTGCCGGATCTGCGTGCGGGTTTTCTCCGCCTGGTGCAGACGCCTCGCGCAAGCCTGGATATCGTCGTTGGAAAGCGCCATCCGTGATCATACAAATCGTGGTGCCGCGAGATACTTAACATGTTAAGTGAATGCGTCAACCACAAATTCGACTTGCTGCACTGCAAACGTTTTGCAGCTTGAAAGGGCGTCATGACCAAGAAATCCGCCGATCCCGCCAACGGTCACCCGCCGGCCGCGCGCCAGGTGCCGATGCGCGATTTCTCGCGCTCGCTGCCGATGTCGTTGCTGCGGGCCCGGGAAGCGGTGATGCGGCAGTTTCGTCCCTCGCTACGCGAGCACGGCCTGACCGAGCAGCAATGGCGCATCCTGCGGGCGCTGGCTGCGATCGAGGCGGTCGAGGTCACGGAACTCGCGCGCACCGCGTTCCTGCTCGGGCCGAGCCTGTCGCGCATCCTGCGCGATCTCGAGGCCCGCAACCTGATCGAGCGCAAGACCGCGAAAGCCGATCAGCGCCGCAGCATGGTCTCGATCTCGAAGGAAGGGCTGAAGCTGATGGCCTCGGTCGCGCCGACGTCGGAGGCGATCTATGCCGAGATCACGCGGCGCTTTGGCGCCCGCAAGCTCGCCGAATTGCAGGAGATGCTCGGCGAGCTCGAACGGAGCCTTGCGGGGCTCGGAGGCGCGGACGAGACAATAGCCGAGGAGTGAAACCAGATATGCGTGCGTGCGCGGCGAGAGCCATGGACATTCACGCTTTTTTTCGCTCAAAGTGCGGCCCAACCCGATCCGCGGCGAGTGAGAGCAACAGGGAAGGAAAGGCAACGTGGCGAATAAAGTCAAAGAGATCTGGAAGTCGGGCAAGGCGGTCGTCAACGCGTGGCTTGCCATCCCCTCCGGCTTCTCGGCCGAGATGATCGCGCAATGCGGCTTCGACAGCGTCACGGTCGACATGCAGCACGGCGTGCAGGACTATCTCTCGATGGTGCAGTGCTTCCAGGCCATGGACAAGCATCCGATCACCCCGATGGTCCGCGTGCCCTGGAACGAGCCCGGCATCATCGGCAAGGTGCTCGACGGCGGCGCCTATGGCGTGATCTGCCCGATGGTCAACACGCCGCAGGAAGCCCGGAACCTGGTCTCCTATTCGAAATATCCGCCCAAGGGCGTGCGCTCCAACGGCCCGATCCGCGCCGGCATGTACGGCACCGCGGGTTCGTACCAGAAGACGGCCAACGACGAGATCGTGCTGCTGCCGATGATGGAGACGCGGACTGCCGTCGAGAACATGGAAGCGATCCTCGATGTCGAAGGCATCGACGGCGTCTATATCGGCCCGTCCGATCTCGGCTTCTCCTACGGCCTCGAGCCCAAGCTCGACCGCAGCGAGCCCGAGATCCTCGCGATCTACGAGAAGATTATCAAGGAATGCAGCAAGCGCGGCCTCAACCCGGGCATTCATTGCAGCGGCGCCGAAGGCGCGGCGCGCGCCATCAACATGGGCTTCAAGCTGGTGACGCTGTCCAACGAAGTCGGCCTGATGACGACCTACGCCAAGATGCAGGTGAACGCGACCCGCAAGGATTCGGCCGGCAAGGCTTGAACTCTTTCCCTCTCCCCGTTCTTACGGGGAGAGGGTCAGGGTGAGGGGCCTCTCTCAACACGACTAATCTAACGATCGAACGCGCGGCTTGCCCCTCACCCGGATCGCTGCGCGATCCGACCTCTCCCCGTAAGAACGGGGAGAGGTGAAGTAAGAGACCCAAGGAGACTTCCCATGACCATCAGCCCCGTCATCCGCCTGCATCCCGATGATGGCGTGGTGATCGCGCGTGCGAGCCTGCCGCCGGGAACATTGGTCGCCGACGGCGTGAGCACGGTCGATCGCATCCCCTCCGGCCACAAGGTCGCGATCAAGCCGATCGCGGTAGGAGAGCCGATCAGGCGCTACGGTCAGATCATCGGCTTTGCCACGCAAGCGATCGCGCCGGGCCAGCACGTGCACGTGCAGAACTGCGGCATGGGTGATTTCTCAAAGGACTATGCCTATTGCGTCGACGTCAAGCCGACGCCGAACTTCGACCTGCCGGCGACCTTCGAAGGCATCCGCCGTCCGGACGGCCGCGTCGCCACGCGCAACTATATCGGCATCCTCACCTCGGTGAATTGCAGCGCGCATGTGGCAAGCCTCGTTGCCGACGTCTTCAAGAAGAATCCGTTCACCGGCGACAATCCGCTGGCCGATTTCCCCAACGTCGACGGCGTGGTCGCGCTGACCCACAAAACCGGCTGCGGCATGACGCAGAACGAGCCGCTGGCATTGCTCCGCCGCACGCTCGGCGGCTATGCGCGGCACGTCAATTTCTCCCACGTCATCGTGCTCGGCCTCGGCTGCGAGGTGAACCAGATCGGCGGCCTGATGGAAGAGCAGAAGCTCGCCGGACGCCTGCGCGCGATGGACATCCAGGAGGTCGGCGGCACCCGCAAGACGGTCGAAGCCGGCATCGCCTTCGTGCGCGAGGCGCTGACTGACGCCAACAAGGTCAAGCGCGAGACGGTGCCGGCGAGCGAGCTCACCGTGGCGCTGCAATGCGGCGGCTCGGACGGCTATTCCGGCGTGTCGGCCAATCCCGCGCTCGGCGCGGCCAGCGACCTCATCGTGCGCCACGGCGGCACCGTGATCCTGTCGGAGACGCCGGAGACCTACGGCGCCGAGCATCTCTTGACGCGCCGCGCCGTCAGCCGCGAGGTCGGCGAGAAGCTGGTCGACCTCATGCGCTGGTGGGACGAATATACGACGCGCGAAGGCGCCGAGATGAACGCCAATCCCAGCCCCGGCAACAAGGCCGGCGGCCTCACCACCATCCTGGAGAAGTCGCTCGGCGCGATGGCCAAGGCCGGCACCACCAACCTCGTCGAGGTGCTGCGCTACGCCGAGCCCGTCACCAAGAAGGGCTTCGTGTTCATGGACACGCCCGGCTACGATCCGGTCGCCGCGACCGGACAGGTCGCCGGCGGCGCCAACCTCGTCTGCTTCACCACCGGCCGCGGCAGCGTGTTCGGCTGCAAGCCGGCGCCGTCGATCAAGCTCGCCACCAACACGCCCATGTACAAGCGCATGGAAGAGGACATGGACGTCAATTGCGGCACCATCCTCGAAGGCGAGGAGAGCGTCGAGCAATGCGGCCAGCGCATCTTCGAGCTCATCCTCAAGACCGCCTCGGGCCAGCCGACCAAGAGCGAGAGCTTTGATTTCGGCGGCGCCGAGTTCGCGCCCTGGGTGTTGGGCGCGACGATGTGATGGTGCTGATGCACCCCGCTGCAGGATGCCGACACCTACGTACTCATACGTAGGTGTCATATGACCGCAGGAGTTTCCGCGGTCACTCGGGATTAACATTTCGCACCGTATTCGTGAGGTGATGCGGGCTACCCTTCGAGGGCGCTGCCCTCGACAGGATTCGTCAACGATGACGCATGCGATACGGCCGACTGGCGTGGAAAATCTCCTCGGCGAGGAGGAGCTGATCGTGTCCAAGACCGATCTCAAGGGCCGCATCACCTACGCCAACGACGTCTTCATCCGGATGGCGAAATATTCTTACGCCGAGCTGATGGGCGCGCCCCACAGCCTGATCCGCCATCCCGACATGCCGCGCGCCGTCTTCAAGCTGCTCTGGGATACGCTGCAGTCCAGGCAGGAGATCTTCGCCTACGTCGTCAATCTGGCGAAGGACGGCAGTCATTACTGGGTGTTCGCCCACGTCACGCCGACGTTCGACGAGCGCGGCAACATCGTCGGCTATCACTCCAACCGTCGCAAGCCGGATCCCGCGCAGATCGAGCGCATCAAGCCGATCTACAAGACGCTGTGCGCCGAAGAGGCGCGGCATGCCAATGCCAAGGAGGGTATGCAGGCAAGCTTCGAGGCGATGATCGGGCTGCTCAAGCAACAGGGTGTCGGTTACGATGAATTTGTGCTCTCTCTCTAAGGCGCAGGGAGCGACCGCGCTCGCGTGTGGTCTTGCCGTCGTCGCGTTCGTTCTCTCTCTTCTCGGCATGACCGGGATCACGAGTGCCGCTCTGCTTGGCGCGACGATCGCGCTCTCCGGCTATGCCGTCTGGTGTCAGCACCGCACCGCGGTTGCCGTCGACGAGGTCGCTGATGTGTGCCGCAAGGCGGCGGGCGGCGATCTCGAGGCGCGCATCCTCAGCGAGCGGCAGGCCGGGCGGATCGGGGCGATCCAGAAATCCGTCAACGACATGCTCGACATCACCGATGCGTTCCAGCGCGAAGCCTCGGCCTCGATGGAGTATGCCAGCCACGGCAAGCATTTCCGCAAGATCCTGGCGCGCGGATTGCCTGGCTCGTTCCGCCGCTCGGCCACCGTCATCAATGCCGGCACCGACAGCCTCGGCCGCAGGGTCGTCGAGATCGCGGACCTCGCCAGGCAGTTCGGCACGCATCTCGACCAGGTTGCGGGCACGCTGATGGGCGCCGCGACCGATCTCGAATCCGACGCTGGCCAGATGGCGGCGGCGGCGGAGAAGACCAGCCTGCAGACCTCCGGCGTGCTCTCTGCCTCCGACCAGGCCTCGCGCAACGTCGCCACCGTCGCCAGCGCCGCCGAGCAGCTCGCATCGTCGATCGCCGAGATCAACCGCCAGGTGGCCGGCTCGACCGCGAGCACGGGGCGGGCGGTGAACGAAGCCAATCGCGCCGGCAGCGAGATCCGCAGCCTTGCGGACGCCGCGATGCAGATCGGCGACGTCGTCAAGCTGATCAGCGAGATCGCCTCGCAGACCAACCTGCTCGCGCTCAACGCCACCATCGAGGCGGCCCGCGCAGGGGAGGCCGGCCGCGGCTTCGCGGTGGTGGCCTCCGAGGTCAAGAGCCTCGCCAACCAGACGGCCAAGGCGACCGAGGAGATCAGCGCCAAGGTCGGCGAGATGCAGCAATCGACCAGCAATTCGGTCGCGGCCGTCGAGGCGATCGCGCAGACCATCGCCGAAATCAACGGCATCACCGCCTCGATTGCGGCCTCGATCGAGCAGCAGGGGGCGGCGACGCGCGAGATCGCCCGCAACGTTCACGAAGCCTCCGCCGGCACCTCGCAGGTGTCCTCCAACGTCACAGGCATCAGCGAAGCCGCTGCCGACACCGGCCGCGTCGCTGTTCGCGTCAACCACGCCTCCGAGCGCGTCCACGGCGAAGTCGAGATACTCCGCCGCGAGGTGACCCAGTTTTTGCAAAGGCTGACGTCTGCGGCGTAACGCGCTCTCTCTTTCCCTCTCCCCTTGCGGGAGAGGGTGGCTCGCCGCGAAGCGGCGAGACGGGTGAGGGGTCTCTTTCCTCACGATCGATCTTGCGACTGGAGAGATACCCCTCATCCGGCGCTTCGCGCCACCTTCTCCCGCAAGGGGAGAAGGAAGAAAGGCGCCCACAATCACCCGCCCCGCATCTTACCTAGGCACACTCTGCCCGTTGTTAGTGCTTGATCGCGTTGACCTCAGGTGTTCTGCTCAAAAAAGCTGCTGGAGCACCGCACCCCGTGTCGATCTACGTCGCGCTACACCACGTCACGCACTACAAATATGACCGCCCGATCGACCTTGGACCGCAGACTATCCGGCTGCGGCCGGCGCCGCATACCCGCACGCCGATCCTGAGCTATTCGCTCAAGGTCACGCCTTCAAATCATTTCGTGAACTGGCAGCAGGACCCGCAGGGCAACTGGCTGGCGCGCTACGTCTTTCCGGAGAAGACCACCGAGCTGAAATTCGAGGTCGACTTCACGGCGCAGATGACCGTGGTCAACCCGTTCGACTTCTTCGTCGAGCCCTATGCCGACAGCTTTCCGTTCGACTATCCCAAGGATTTGAAGACGGAGCTCGCGCCGTACCTCGAGACCATCAAGCCCGATCGCCTGTTCGCCAAGTTCCTCGATACGATCCCGCACGAGGCCCCGAACACCGTCAATTTCCTGGTCGACCTCAACCGCGAAATCCAGAAGAAAGTCCGCTACATCATCCGCATGGAGCCGGGCGTGCAGACGCCCGAGGAGACGCTTGTCTCCGGCGCAGGCTCATGCCGCGATTCCGCCTGGCTGCTGATCCAGACCGTGCGCCATCTCGGGCTCGCCGCCCGCTTCGTCTCGGGCTATCTGGTCCAGATCCGTCCCGACATCGATCCGATCGAGGGGCCGCCGGAAGTCGAGAACGATTTTACCGATCTGCACGCCTGGGCCGAGGTCTATCTGCCGGGTGCCGGCTGGATCGGATTCGACGCGACCTCGGGCATGCTCGCGGGCGAAGGGCACATCCCGGTCGCGGCCACGCCGCATTATCGTTCGGCGGCGCCGATCTCTGGCGGGGCCGGCTTTGCCGAGGTCGAGTTCGCCTTCGACATGAGCGTGAAGCGCATCCGCGAGGCGCCGCGCATCACAAAGCCGTTCTCCGACGAATCCTGGGCGCGGCTCAACGATCTTGGCGAGCAGGTCGACGGCGATCTCGCTGCCCATGATGTGCGGCTCACCATGGGCGGCGAGCCGACCTTCGTCTCGGTCGACGATCTCGAGGCGGGCGAGTGGAATACGGAGGCCGTCGGCCCGACCAAGCGCGCGCTCGGCGACGATCTGATCCGCCGCCTGCGCACGCGCTTCGCGCCGGGCGGGCTGCTGCATTACGGCCAGGGCAAATGGTATCCCGGCGAGAGCCTGCCGCGCTGGGCCTTTGGCCTGTATTGGCGCAAGGACGGCGTGCCGATCTGGAAGAACGCCGACCTCATCGCCAAGATCGAGAATCGGCGCCGTGCCGAGGTGAAGGACGCCGAGGCCTTCATGGAAGGCACGGCGGCCCGGCTCGGCCTCGATGCCGGCTACATCATGCCGGCTTATGAGGACACCGCGTACTGGCTCCAGAAGGAGGCCGAGCTTCCCGTCAACGTCGATCCCTCCGATTCCAAATTATCCGATCCGGAAGCTCGCGCGCGGATGGCACGCGTGTTCAACGAGGGTCTCAACGCACCGCGTGGCTTCGTGCTGCCGGTGCAGCGCTGGAACGCGCCGCCGCGCTGGCGCAGCGAGCGGTGGCAACTCCGGCGCAACCATCTGTTCCTGATGCCCGGCGATTCGCCTCTCGGTTTGCGCCTGCCGATTGGGTCGCTCGGTTACGTCCCGCCCAACCAATATCCCTACATCGTCGAGCAGGACCCGATGGAGGCGCGGGACAAGCTGCCGGTATTCACGCTCGCCGCGCGTCCGGAATCCCCGCCGCGGGCCGCGCCTGAGCATCTCAACACCTCCGTCCCGGTGCGCACCGCGATGTCGGTCGAAGTCCGCGACGGCGTGCTCTGCGCCTTCATGCCGCCGGTCGAGCGCATCGAGGACTATCTCGAACTCGTTGCCGCGCTCGAAGCCACCGCCGAGGAGATGCAGCTACAGGTCCATGTCGAGGGCTACCCGCCGCCGTTCGATCCGCGCATCGAGGTGATCAAGGTGACGCCCGATCCTGGTGTCATCGAGATCAACATCCAGCCGGCGAAGAGCTGGCGCGATGCGGTCGAGATCACCACCGGCCTCTACGAGGATGCGGCAAAGGTCCGGCTCGGCGCCAACCGCTTCCTGGTCGACGGCCGCCACACCGGCACCGGTGGCGGCAATCACGTCGTGGTCGGCGGCTCCTCTCCGCAGGACTCGCCGTTCCTGCGCCGGCCCGACCTCCTGAAGAGCCTGGTGCTGTATTGGCAGCGCCATCCCGCGCTGTCCTACTTCTTCTCCGGCCTGTTCATCGGGCCGACCAGCCAGGCGCCGCGCATCGACGAGGCCCGCCACGACAGCATCTACGAGCTCGAGATCGCGCTCTCGCACGTGCCGCCGCCGGGCTACCAGACGCCGCTGTGGCTGGTGGACCGGCTGTTCCGGCATCTGCTCGTCGACATCACCGGCAACACCCACCGCGCCGAGATCTGCATCGACAAGCTCTATTCGCCGGAGGGGCCCACGGGGCGACTCGGCCTCGTCGAATTCCGCGCGCTCGAAATGCCGCCGGATCCGCGCATGTCGCTGGCGCAGCAGCTCCTGATCCGCGCGCTGATCGCAAAGTTCTGGCGCGAGCCGCTGAGCGGCAAGTTCGTGCGCTGGGGCACTGCGCTGCACGACCGCTTCATGTTGCCGCATTTCATCTGGGAAGATTTTCTCGACGTGCTCGGCGAGCTCAAGCAATCGGGCTATCCGTTCGAGCCGGAATGGTATCTGGCCCAGCTCGAATTCCGCTTCCCCGCTTTCGGCCGCGTCCATCATGGCGGCGTGACGCTGGAATTGCGCCAGGCGCTGGAGCCTTGGCACGTGCTCGGCGAGGAGGGCTCGGCCGGCGGCACCGTGCGCTATGTGGACAGCTCGGTCGAGCGGCTCCAGGTCAAGGCCGAAGGCTTCGTCGAGGGCCGCCACGTCGTCACCTGCAACGGGCGCCGCCTGCCGATGACCCCGACCGGCCGCTCCGGCGAGGCCGTGGCCGCCGTCCGCTTCAAGGCCTGGCAGCCGGCCTCCGGCCTGCACCCGACCATCCCCGTCCACGCGCCGCTGACCTTCGACCTGATCGATACCTGGAACGGCCGCTCGCTCGGCGGCTGCGTCTACCACGTCGCCCATCCCGGTGGGCGCAATTACGATACCAAGCCGGTCAACACCTACGAGGCCGAGGCCCGGCGGCTGGCGCGCTTCCAGGACCACGGCCACACCCCGGGGCCGATGCAGCCGCCGCCCGAGGAACGCACAAATGAGTTTCCGCTGACCCTCGACTTGCGGACCCCGCTCCTGCAATGAGTATGATGGTGGGGCAGGGAGAGGCGCATGGCCGAGGGCGCAGCCGAGCAGGACGACAAGGCGGGAAAGGCGCAAGGCCAGCGTGACGGCCAGCGCCGCCTCGCGCAATGGGTCCGCGACTATAGCCGGCTGCCGGGTATCCCCGACGAGTTCTTAAGCCCGGATGGCACGCCGCGCGCGGTCTGGAGCCGCTTCTTCGATGCCTTCGGCGCGCTGGCGCCCGACGAGATCGAGCGGCGCTTCGGCATGGCCGACCGTCACCTGCGCGAGGCCGGCGTCACCTACCGCGCGCCCGGCGACAGCGCCGACCGGCCCTGGTCGCTCAGCCACCTGCCGCTTTTGATCGATGAAGCCGACTGGCAGCAGCTCTGCGCCGGCATCACCCAGCGCGCCGAGCTGCTCGAGCGCGTGCTGCGCGACATCTATGGCGAGGGGCGCCTCGTGGCGGAAGGCGCGCTCCCGGCCGCGGCGATCGCCGGCAGTCCCGAATATCTCCGTCCGGTCTGCGGCGTGCCGCCGCCGGGCGGGCGCTATCTGTCGATCTATGCCGCCGATGTCGGCCGCGGGCCCGACGGGCGCTGGTGGGTGCTCGGCGACCGCACCCAGGCGCCATCAGGCGCGGGCTACGCGCTGGAAAATCGCCTGGTGCTGTCGCGCGCCTTCTCCGATCTCTACAAGTCGATGAACGTGCCGCGTGTCGCGCCGTTCTTCGAGGCGTTCCGCGACTCCCTGCGCGCGCGCGCCGATCGCGACGAGCCGCGCATCGGCGTGCTCACCCCCGGCAGCTTCAGCGAGACCTATTTCGAGCACGCGACGCTGGCGCGCTATCTCGGCTTCCTGCTGGTCGAGGGCGACGACCTCGCGGTCAGCGACAATCGCGTCCACATCCGCACGGTTGCCGGTCTGAAGCGGCTCGATGTCCTCCTGCGCCGGGTCGATTCCAACTCGCTCGACCCGCTCGAGCTCGATGCCTCCTCGCATCTCGGGGTGCCCGGCCTGATCGACGTCTTGCGCAAGGACGGCGTCGTCGTCGCCAACATGCCGGGCTCGGGCGTCTTGGAGGCGCGGGCGCTGCTCGGCTTCCTGCCGGCGCTGAGCCGCCGCCTGCTCGGCGAAGACCTGAAGATGCCGCACATCGCGACCTGGTGGTGCGGCCAGCGCAACGCGCGCGACGAGGTGCTGGCGCGGCTCGACGAAGTTGCGATCGAAGGCGCCTATCGCCGCGGCGTTCCCGGCTTCGACTCGCTTGGCCCGGTGCTCGCGAGCGAGCTCGACGCGGGCGGACGGCAGCGCCTGATCGATGCGATCAGCGCGCGCGGCATGGACTATGTCGGCCAGGAGGTGGTGCGGCTCTCGACCATGCCGGTGTGGGAGCAGGGCCAGATCACGCCGCGCCCCTTCGTGCTGCGCGTGTTTGCCGCCGCCACGCCCGACGGCTGGGCCATCATGCCCGGCGGCTTCTGCCGGATCGCCGAGCAGCCGGACGCGCGCGCGGTGTCGATGGGCGACGGCGCGCGCGCCGCCGACGTCTGGGTCGTCTCCAACAAGCAGGTCGCGACCGCGACGCTTCTGCCCGCGACGGACAAGGTGCGCATCCGCCGCATCGCCGGCGTGCTGCCGAGCCGCGCCGCCGACAATCTGTTCTGGCTCGGCCGCTACCTCGAGCGCGCCGAGGCGACGCTGCGCCTGGTGCGTGCGCTTGGTTCGCCGAGCGGGCCCAACAAGGGCACCGCGGCCTCGGCGCAATCGGCCGAACGCATCCAGCGCCTGCTGGTGGCCTGGGGCGCGGTCTCGCAATCCTCGCGCACGGCCGCGGGGCGCATCGTCGCCGAAGCGCTGCAGAGCGCGGAGCGTTTCGGCTCGGCCCTGTCGCTGGTGCGCGCGGCGCAGCGCACCGCGACCTCCTTGCGCGAGCGGCTGTCGCCCGATGCCTGGCAGGTGATCACGGAAATGGCCGAGCGTCTCGCCTACGAGGTCGAGGACGACGACAGCGTGCTGAGCGCCGCCGAGCTGACCTTGCAGGAGCTGGCGAGCTTCGCAGGCCTTGCGCAGGAGAACATGAACCGCGCCGCCGGCTGGCGGTTCCTCGACATTGGCCGCCGCGTCGAGCGCGCCATCAACACCACGCGCTTCACGCGCCAGTTCGCCTATGACGAGGCTGGCGATGAGGATCTCGACATCCTGCTGACGCTGGTGGACTGCCAGATCACCTACCGCTCGCGTTATCTGCTGGCGCCGATCCTGGCCCCGGTGCGCGACCTCGCGGTGCTCGACGGCTACAATCCGCGTTCGGTGGCGTTTCAGGTGACGACGCTGAACGAGCACATTGCGGCGCTGCCGAGCCTGAAGGAGCACGGCCTGATCGAGAAGCCGCAGCGTCTCGCCGTGGCGATGCAGGCGATGCTCGCGACCGCGGAGGCCGAGAAGCTCGAGGTCAAGACGCTGTTCGCGCTGGAGCAGGATCTGCTCAGCCTCGCCGAAGCGATCGGGCAGCACTACTTCCCGCATGGCCCCAATGCCGCCCGGCCGGAAAAGCTGACGGGGCTGGCGTGATCTACGACATCCGTCACGTCACCACCTACGAGTACGAGAATCCCGTCAGCTTCGCCCGCTGCACGCTGCGGCTGGAGCCCAGAAGCGGCGGCGGCCAGGAGCTGATCTCGCACGAGGTCGAGATCCATCCCCGCCCGTCCGAGCGCAACGTGCGGCGCGACTTCTTCGGCACGCTGACCGAGAGCGTGACGATCGAAGCCGCGCATCGCAATCTGCGCATCGACTCGCGTTCGCGGGTTTCGATCTCGCGCCGGCCGCTGGCGCGCGATGCGGTCAGCCCGCCCTGGGAGAGCATTCGCGACATCGCGTTCGAAGCAACCAGCCTCGGGCCGTCTTCGCCGGTCGGCTATGTCTTTGCCAGCCCGCTGGTGCCGGTGCTGCGCCCGGTCAGCGCCTATGCCGGGATGAGCTTTCCGCCAGGCGCGGGCATCCTCGCCGGCGCCGTCGACCTGATGCGCCGCATCCGCGGCGATTTCCGTTACGATCCCAAGGCGACCGTGATCTCGACGCCGCTCGACGAGGTCTTCGACAAGCGTCACGGCGTCTGCCAGGACTTTGCCCATGTCATGATCGCCGGGCTGCGCGGGCTCGGCCTGCCCGCGGCCTATGTCAGCGGCTATTTGCGCACCATTCCGCCGCCGGGCCAGCCGCGGCTGCAAGGTGCCGACGCCACCCACGCCTGGGTGTCGCTGTGGTGCGGGGCCGAGCTCGGCTGGATCGATCTCGATCCGACCAACGATCTCCTCATCGGCAACGATCACATCGTGCTCGCAATGGGGCGCGATTTTTCCGACGTCTCGCCGGTCGACGGCATCATCGTCGGCTCGCCCAAGCAGAAGCTCGCCGTCGCCGTCGACGTGCTTCAGGTGGAGTAGCCGGCCCGCGCGGCCAATTCCCTGCGGTGCCGCGCCCCGAGCGGCGGCAGCGGCTTTCCGGCTGCTTTGGGTTGTGTTAAACTTTGGCCGCAACCGTGATGTTGCGCAGCGAAACGGCGCGGTATTTTCGTATTTTCGTCCCCGACGTTTGGTTACCCGGCCCAAGATGGGCTATGCTCCCCGCTGCGTCGAGGACAAGAATGAGACGTCGGGAGACGGCATGGGACACCAGCGGCGGACGGGGCTGCATCCATGATAACCTTACCGAGACTGGCGGCCGAATCCCTGGAGGAATTCCTCGGCAAGTTCCTGCGTCGCCGGTTCGATGAAACTGCCGCGAGCATCGTGGAGAGTGCGACCCGCACCGCGATGGAGTGTATCGGCAACAGCGATGCGCTCTATCACAATATCGAGCATACGATGCTGGTGACGCTGGCAGCCCAGGCGATCCTCCGCGGCCGAAGTCTTCATACCCATCTGTCGGCCGAGGATTACGTCCACGTCCTGATCGCCTGCCTCGCTCACGACATCGGCTATGTGCGAGGCCTGTTCGAGGAGGACGATGAGGACGGCTTTCTGGTCGACGCGGCCGGCACCAAGGTTTCCCTGCCGCGGGGTGCATCCGATGCCAGCCTGATGATGTATCACGTCGATCGATCGAAATTGTACGTGACGCGGCGACTGCGGCATATTCCGGGACTCGATCCGGAACGCGTCGCCCGTGCCATCGAAGGCACCCGGTTCCCCGCTCAGCAGGGCCAGGACTATGACGACGAAGCTTCGATCCTGCGTGCGGCCGACTTCATCGGCCAGCTCGGCGATCCCAATTATCTGCGCAAGGCCAACGCGCTCTATTACGAGTTCGAGGAGGTCGGCATCAACCGCCAACTCGGCTACGACTCGCCCGCCGACATCGTGAACCGCTACCCGCAATTCTATTGGAACAGCGTCGCACCGCACATCCAGACCGAGATCGGCTATCTCAACAAGACCGAGATTGGCCGGCAATGGATCGCCAATCTCTACAGCAACGTGTTCCGCGCCGAACGCGACATCTCGCTGTCCGGTCCGCAGAAGTAGATCGGGCTCTCGTAGCCCGGATAAAGCGAAATCCGGGATTCGCGGATGCTCGCGGCCCGGCTTGCGCTGCGCTCCATCCACGTGGCCCAACGCCGTGAGCAAATCATGCAACAAAAAACCGTCACCACGGATATCCTCGACATCGCCTATCGCGAATACGGTGCGCCGGACGGCTGGTCCTGCATCATGGGGCACGGCTTTCCCTATGACGTGAACGCCTATGCCGAGACCGCGCCGATCCTTGCTGAGGCCGGCGCACGCGTGCTGGTGCCCTGGCTGCGCGGTTACGGCCCGACGCGGTTTCGCTTCGCCGGGACGCTGCGCTCCGGCGAGCAGGCGGCGCTCGGCGCTGATCTCTTGGCCTTCATGGATGCGCTCGGGATCGAACGCGCAATCGTCGGCGGCTATGATTGGGGCGGGCGCGCCGCCTGCGTGGTCTCGGCGCTCCATCCGGAGCGCGTGATCGGTCTCGTCTCCGGCAATTCCTACAACATCCAGAACATCGCGCGATCCATGGAGCCGGCTTCGCCGCCGGAGGAGGCGGCGCTCTGGTATCAATATCTCTTCCACAACGAGCGCGGCCGCCGCGCGCTGGAGCGCAACCGCCGCGGCTTTGCGCGTCAGCTCTGGACGATGTGGTCGCCGAAATGGACATTCGATGACGCGACGTTCGAGACGAGCGCTGCATCGTTCGACAATCCTGACTTCGTCGACGTCGTGATCCACTCCTACCGCCACCGTTATGCGCTGGTGGCGGGCGATCCCGCCTATGCGGGAATAGAGGCAAAGCTCGCCGCGCAGCCGCCGATCCGTGTCCCGACGATTGCGATCGACGGCGACAGCGACGGCGTCAATCCCGGCACCGCCCACCACGCGCGCAAGTTCGAGGGATTTTTCAAGCGCCGCGTCTTCACCGATGCCGGTCACAACCTGCCGCAGGAGCGGCCCGCCGAATGGGCGCAGGCCGTGATCGACGTCCGGAAAGCGGCTGCGTCATAGGCAGCCCCGACGCGCCTTCGGCGCTCCTCACCTGAGGCCATGGCGCGCCGGCGCCGGGCCAACGACCCGTTCACCAAATTTCCCTGATCTGCGGGAACCTTTTCCGATTGCAGCCGTCCAAGCTGTGGGCCCGCTTCCATAGGCGGGCTCGTTGCAGGGAGGATCTTGATGAAGTCATCAGTGCGCAAGCTGGAACGTGTCGCGGTGGCGCAGGCGCCGTCCGATCGCCCGGACAAAGCGGAGGTCGAGCAGGCGATCCGGACCATGATCCGCTGGGCCGGCGATGATCCCGAGCGCGACGGTTTGCGCGAGACACCGGATCGCGTCGCACGCGCTTTCGAGGAGTATTTTTCCGGATACGCGCAGGACCCGACCGAAATCCTGCAGAAGACCTTCGAGGAGATCGAAGGCTATGACGAGATGATCGTGCTGCGCGGCGTTCGCTTCGAGAGCCATTGCGAGCACCACATGGCGCCGATCGTCGGTCGCGCCTGGGTCGCCTATATTCCGCAGGGGCGCGTCGTCGGCATCAGCAAGCTTGCGCGCGTGGTGGACGTCTACGCGAAACGGCTCCAGATCCAGGAGAAGATGACCGCGCAGATCGCCAATACCATCAACGACGTGCTCAAGCCCGAAGGCGTCGGCGTCATCATCAAGGCGACGCATCATTGCATGACCACGCGCGGTGCGCACAAGCCCGGGACCGATCTCGTCACCAGCCGCATGCTGGGTGTGTTCCGCGACAATGCGCTGACGCGCCAGGAACTGCTGGGGCTCGCCAATTCGGACGATTGACCCCGCGCGCGCAAGGAGGCGTTTGCCATGGCCGAAGACAACAAGCCGAGCGGACCCGACCTGAGCAAAGGCGTGTCGCTGACCGCGTTCAAGGATGGCAAATTGCTCGGTCACGTCGGAGAGGACGACGTTCTGCTGGTGCAAGCCGGCGGCGAGATCTTTGCGATCGAGCCGGCCTGCAGCCATTATCATGGCCCACTTGCCGACGGCTTGGTGGTGGGCGACAGCATCCGCTGTCCCTGGCATCATGCCTGCTTCTCCTTGCGCACGGGCGAAGCCAGTCGTCCGCCGGCATTGAATGCGCTGGCGGTGTGGCAGGTCGAGCGCGATCGGGACAACATCATCGTTCGGCGCAAGCGCGAGGCACCGAAGCCGCCGGCTGCACATCGCAGCGCGGCAACGCCCGACAAATTCGTCATTGTCGGCGGCGGTGCTGCCGGCTTCGCTGCCGCCGAGACGCTCCGGCGTGAGGGTTTTGCCGGCGCCATCACCATGCTCAGCAATGACGGCGCGATGCCGGTCGACCGGCCGAACCTCTCGAAGGATTACCTCGCTGGCAATGCGCCGGAGGACTGGTTGCCGTTGCGCGGCGAGGATTATTACCGGGACGCCGGTATCGATCTCAGGCTCAACACCGACGTCGCTGCCATCGGTCTCAAGACGCGCAGTGTGACGCTGGGCAATGGCGACAAGCTCCCATTCGACCGGCTGCTGCTCGCGACCGGCGCCGAGCCGGTCAAGCTGCAGATTCCGGGCGCGGACCAGCCGCATGTTCACACCCTGCGGACCGTCGCCGACAGCCGCGCCATCATCAAGGCCGCAGGGAGTGCGAGGCGCGCGCTGGTGATCGGCGCCAGCTTCATCGGCCTCGAAGTCGCCGCCTCCTTGCGGGCGCGCAAGATCGAGGTGCACGTGGTCGCGCCGGAGGAACGGCCAATGCAGAAGGTGCTCGGCGCCGAGATGGGCGACTTCGTCCGGTCGCTGCACGAAGAGAACGGCGTGATCTTCCACCTGAAGGACACCGTCGACCATCTCGATGGCCTGCGCGCGACGCTGAAAAGCGGCGCCGTCATCGAGGCCGACCTCGTCGTCGTCGGCATCGGCGTCAAGCCGCGCCTTGCGCTCGCCGAGCAGGCGGGGCTGGCGGCTGATCGTGGCGTCAGCGTGAGTGAATATCTGGAGACCAGTGTATCCGGCATCTTCGCGGCCGGCGACATTGCCCGCTGGCCTGACTCGCACTCGCGGCAGACCATCCGCGTCGAGCATTGGGTGGTGGCGGAGCGGCAGGGGCAGACCGCGGCGCGCAACATGCTCGGCAGGCGCGAGCGCTTCGATGCGGTGCCGTTCTTCTGGAGCCAGCACTACGACGTGCCGATCAACTATGTCGGCCACGCCGAAAACTTCGACGACATCGCGATCGACGGCAGTATTTCGGGAAGGGACTGCCTGCTGAAGTACCGCAAGGGCGGTCGCGTGCTTGCCGTCGCTTCAATTTATCGCGATCTCGACAATCTCAAGGCCGAGCTCGAAATGGAGCGGCCACGCCGCTGACGCGCCGAATTCGATCTTGATTTGTGTCAACGTTGCCGCAGGTGGGGGCTGCTCTACTGACTGTCGTCCCGGCATGGGGCGTGCTATCCTGGCGCGTGCCCGCGGGCTTCGCATGCAGGAGTGGCCCATGACAAGTGCTTCGGATGCGTCCCGTCATCCCGGTCTCGGCTCGGGTATCTCTGCGCTACACGGCAAATGGGGCTGGATCGTTGCGCTCGGCGTCGTCTATCTCATCGCCGGCTTCGTTGCGCTCGGCAGCATGGTCATGGCGACGGTGGCGAGCGTGATCGTGGTCGGCGCCATGATGATCGTCGCCGGCGTGACGGAGATCATCGGCGCATTCCAGATGAAGAGCTGGGGCAAGTTTCTGATCTGGGCCTTGCTCGGCGTGCTCTATGTCGTCGCCGGCTTCCTGACCTTCGCGAACCCGCTATTCGCGGCAGTCCTGCTGACGTTGTTCCTGGGCGCGTCGCTGATCGCCTCGGGCGTGGTCCGGCTGTTTCTCGCCTTCAGCATGAAGCGCGAGAGCCCGTGGGTCTGGGTCGCGCTCTCGGGCGCCATCACGCTGCTGCTCGGCCTCCTGATCGTGGCGCGCTGGCCGGTGAACAGCGTCTATATCCTCGGCCTGTTTCTCGGTATCGATCTGATGATGGCCGGCGCCGGCTGGATCAGCCTGGGCTTTGCCTTGAAGCGGCGCGGCTAAAGCATGATCCGGAAAAGTGCGAAGCGGTTTTCCGGAAAGATCATGCGTAAACAACAACCTAAAGCGCGACGATGGTTCATCCCAATCTCATCGCGCTTTAGCGCAACGCCATCAGCAACTCGACGCAAGACCCTCTTGCGGAACTCCGCTGAGCTGAACGTGCTGACAACAAGCAGCACGCCGCGCGACCGTCTCGCGCGGCGATGTTCACCCGGGGAGAAACCATGAAAGCCGCTTTGGCCCTGGCCGCAGCGCTGGCTGCCGCCTGCTTGTCCGACCCTGTCTCGGCGCAAAAATCCTACGGCCCCGGGGTCAGCGACACCGAGATCAAGATCGGCAACACCATGCCCTATAGCGGCCCGGCCTCGCCGCTCAGCATCACGGGACGGGTGATCTCCGCCTATTTCGACGAGATCAACGAGAAGGGCGGCGTCAATGGCCGCAAGCTCAACCTGATCTCGCTCGACGACGCCTTCTCGCCGCCCAAGACCATGGAAGCCGCGCGGCGCCTCGTCGAAGGCGACGGCGTCGCCTTCATCTTCGCCACCATGGGCACCGCGCCGAGCTCGGCGATCGCAAAATATCTCAACAGCAACAAGGTGCCGCAGATCTTCCTGATCAGCTCGGCTTCGAAGTGGAACGATCCCGCCAACATGCCCTGGTCGATCGCGCTGCCCTGGGCGCCGAACTACACCAGCGAGGCCGCGATCGACGTCGCCTATGCTCGCGCCAAGAACCCGAATGCGCGCTTTGCGGTGCTCTACCAGAACGACGACGCCGGCAAGGAATATCTTCGCGGCGTCAAGGAGGCGCTCGGTGCCGACGCCGACAAGGCGATCGCGATGGCGTCGAGCTTCGAGGTCGCCGACCCCACTGTCGATTCCCAGGTCCTGACGCTGGCCAACACCAAGGCTGACGTCTTCATGATCTATTCGGTGACGCCGCGCGCCTGCGCGCAGGCGATCCGCAAGGCGCACGAGGTCGGCTGGCAGCCGACGCGCTTTCTGGCCTCCGGCTGCGCCAACAAGGCCACCGTGATGGCGCCGGCCGGGCTCGAGGCCGGCAAGGGCGTGCTGTCGCTCGGCGCGCTGAAGCCGTTCGTCGAGGCACCGAAGGACGATCCGGCGATGACCGCCTATATCGACTTCATGAAGAAGCGCCTGCCCAATGCAGACATCAACAACGTCGCCGGCCTTTACGGCTACACCGTCGCCGAGGCACTGGTGGTGCTGCTCAAGCAATGCAAGGACAATCTGACGCGCGAGAACATCATGGCACAGGCGGCGAACCTGAAGAACGTGCCGCTGTCGCTTCTGATGCCCGGCATCACCCTCAACACCACGCCGCAGGATTTCCGCCCGATCAAGGACGGCTACATGCTCCAGTTCGACGGCAATGACTGGGTGGTGGCGAGCGAGCTGTTGCGGGGGACGTGAGGCGGGGGCTACAACGACGGTCCACCCTCTCCCCTTGTGGGAGAGGGTGGATGCGCGAAGCGCAGCCGGGTGAGGGGTCTCTCTCCGCGAGTCGTCTCCATCTTGGACTCGCGGAGAGAACCCCTCATCCGGCGCTTCGCGCCACCTTCTCCCACAAGGGGAGAAGGGAAGGGAATCGTAGGGTGGGCAAAGGCGCCCTTGCGCCGTGCCCACCATCTATCAATGATTGTCGAGAGAATGCGTGGGCACGCTTCGCTTTGCCCACCCTACGGGACTGAAGGGGACATGAGGGGCGGCCGAGGAGGCGGTGCACCCTCTCCCCTTGCGGGAGAGGGTGGATGCGCGAAGCGCAGCCGGGTGAGGGGTCTCTCTCCTCACGAACGTTGTCGCCGACGGAGAGAACCCCTCATCCGGCGCTTCGCGCCACCTTCTCCCGCAAGGGGAGAAGGAAGAAGGAGACCCATCATGGACTTTCAACACTCCGCCCGTTCTTTGGAGCTGCAGGAGCGCGTTCGCCAGTTCATGCGCACCCATGTCGAGCCGGTCGAAGAGCTTTATTACGAGCAGGTGAAGCCCGAGGCCGCGCGTTACAAAACACCTGCCGTCTTGCAGGACTTGAAGCGGCTGGCGCGGGAGCAGGGGCTGTGGAATCTGTTCCTGTCCGGCGAGCACGGCCCGGGTCTGACCAACCTCGAATACGCGCCGGTGAAGGAGATCATGGGACGCATCCTCTGGGCGCCCGAAGTCTTCAATTGCTCGGCGCCCGATGTCGGCAACATGGAGGTGCTCGCAAACTACGGCACCAAGACGCAGCAGGAGCGTTGGCTGAAGCCGCTTCTGGAGGGGCGGATCCGCTCCGGCTTCTCGATGACGGAGCCGCAGGTCGCCTCCAGCGACGCCACCAACATCCAGTGCGAGATCAAGCGCGACGGCGACGACTACGTCATCAACGGCCGCAAATGGTTCACCTCGGGCGCGATGAACGAGGATTGCGAGATCCTGATCGTGATGGGCAAGACTGCTCCGGACCATCCCGACCGCCATCGCCAGCAATCCATGATCCTGGTGCCGAAGAATACGCGTGGGGTGCGCATCGTCCGCGACATGCTCACCTACGGCTATGACGATGCGCCGGTCGGCCATCCCGAGATCGTCTATGACGACGTCCGCGTGCCCGCCGAGAACATTTTGCTCGGCGAGGGCCGCGGCTTCGAGATCGCGCAAGGCCGGCTCGGCCCCGGCCGCATTCATCACTGCATGCGCCTGATCGGCTGCGCCCAGCGCGCGCTGGAATTGATGTGCCAGCGCGCGGTCTCGCGCGTCGCCTTCGGCAAGCCGCTCGCAGAGCAGGGCTCGGTGCGCGAGGACATTGCGCACTCCTTCTGCGAGATCGCACAGGCGCGGCTGCTCACCTTGCAGGCCGCCGACAGGATGGACCGTGAGGGCAACAAGGCCGCGCGCGATTTGATCGCCGCGGCCAAGATCGTGGTCCCCAGCATGGCCGCCCGCGTCATCGATCGTGCCATCCAGATCCATGGCGCCGCCGGCGTGTCGCAGGACACGTTCCTCGCGCGCGCTTACGTCTACGCCCGCTTCATCCGCATCGGCGACGGCCCGGACCAGGTGCACCTCGCCGCGGTGGGCAAGGAGCTGATCAGGCGCGGCGGGGTGATGGCGGGGTAGAGGTGACGTCCTGCGCCAGGATCTGCGCATAGAGGAATGCATTGGACCCGGGCAAGGATTGCGCTTTTCGCTTGTGGCCCATCTCGGACATAGGGACGCGGCTTCGGACATCGGATTGGTTGTCCATTCTCACTAGCTGTGTCGCCGCAAAGTGCTAGGCTTCGGACATGGATGGGCCTTTCCTCCGCGGTGCTCAATGAGACGACGCGAGTTCATGGGGCTGATCGGCGGCGCGGCGGCGACGTGGCCGCTCGGAGCGCGTGCGCAGCAACCGGCAAGGTGGCGCTACAGGGTAGGCTATCTCGCGAGCGCGTCGCGGGAGCAAACACTTCGTAATGTTGGAGCCTTCGAAGCGGGCCTGCGGAGCCTTGGCTACCGCGCTGGCGAGAATGTCGTCATCGAGTACCGCTTTGCCGACGGAGACATGGGGCGGCTGGCGGCGCTTGCCACCGAGGTGGTCGGGCTCGGCGTGGACGTCATCGTGTCCGGGACCAATGCGACCACGGTTGCAGCCATGAAGGCGACCCGGACGATCCCGATCGTGATGGCCAACAGTGCTGAGCCTGTCAGTGCCGGACTTGTCGCCAGTCTGGCGCGCCCGGGTGGCAATGTCACTGGGTTCAGCTCGGAGCCCGGCGATGAGATCAACGGCAAGCGGCTCGAATTTCTGAAGGACACTCTGCCGAACCTCTCGCGTGTGGGCGTTCTGTGGAATCCGGACTTTGCGCCCAATCAGGAGCGGCTGGCATCGCTGCGGGAAGCTGCCCAAGCGCTGGGGTTGACGCTTGTCCCGGCCGAGGCGCGCGGCCCGGATATGCTTGAACAAGCGTTCGCGACAATGGTGAGGGAACGCGCTCAGGTGCTCGTCGTGTTGAGCGATGGAGTACTGTTCAACCACCGCGGTCTGGTTGGCGTCATGGCCGTCAGAAATCAGCTGCCTGCAATCTCTGCGGTGAGAGAATACGCGGAAGCGGGCTTCCTCTTGAGCTACGGGACTGATTTGCCAGATCAGTTTCGCCGGTCTGCAATCCTTGTCGACAAGATTCTCAAGGGTACGAAACCTGGCGATCTGCCGGTTGAACGGCCGATCAAGTATGAACTTGTTATAAACCTCCAGACCGCCAAGGCACTCGACATCAACATGCCACCGACCCTGCTGACGCGGGCCGATGTAGTGATCGAGTAGGCACTTGATGTCGCTTATTGGCCCTCCGCGTCAGTTGGCGCGGAGCTGCAACATGCCCGTAGCCGTGGGCGAGCCGGAATTGTCGGGATCAGGTACACCGGCGCGATCAACTCCTGGCGAACATCCCCGCAGCGGTGCCCATATGCAAGAGGAAGCCCCCGCTTTAGCCTTGATGCAGCGCTTCAGATCGCCGTAGTACAATAGTAACTACTGCTGGCCGAGAGTGACCCTGCACGCCATGGCAGGTTCACCCAGGTGAAAGAGCATAGATCGCTTGCGCGCGAGATAACGTCTGCGGCCGACGTCACGGGAAGCGCTCGCGCCCCCGATATGCCGGCAAGCCGTTTCCGCATGAGCCTGCGTTGGCTGATCGTCGCGGCGCTTCTCCTGGCCGCCTTGCTGGTCCAGATCCCCGTCGTTCTGAACCCCGATCTGGCCTGTCTGCTGACGGAAGGCGAGCAGGTCCTGGATGGGCGCAAGCCCGGCGTCGACCTTTTGGAGCTGAATCCGCCGCTGTCGGTCTATCTGTACATGCCGGCATCGATGCTGGCGCGAACGACCGGCATTGCGCCTGAGCTCATCGTGATCATCCTGATCCTGGTCGAAATCGTCGTCGCGCTTCTGATCATCGATCGTGCCGCTGCGGCAGCAAGGCTGGGGACTGAAGAGCGGGTCGTCGCAACCTGCCTGTTCGCGTTCTTGTTCGCAATTCTTCCGAGCGGCGTCTTCGGACAGCGTGAGCACATCGCCGTCATTGCGCTGACCCCTTTCGTCGCCGTCACGGCGATCCGCTGGCGCGGCCTCAGCCCCGGACCGGTGGCGATCCTGGCAGGACTTGGCGCCGGGCTGGCCTTGAGCATCAAGCCCCACCTCGCCCTGGTCGCAGGACTTCCGGTCGTCCTCGCGGTCTTCCGCCAGCGCTCTGTCAAGCCGTTGTTCTCTCCGGAAGCGATGACGGCGGCTGCTGTCGTCATCGGCTACGGAGCGATCCTCGTCATCGTCTTCCCCGCTTATCTGTTCGACTATGCGCCGATGGTCTCTGCCGCTTATCTGCCGCTGCGGATGAATCTGGGCGATCTGCTGTCCTTCCCGGCCACGGTGATGGCCGGATCCATCGTGTTTCTCGGCCTGCTGGCCCCGCACGAGTTCAAGATCGGGGGCAACGCGACCCCGTGGCTGGCCGCAGCCGTCGGCGGAGCTGCGAGTTTCGTTCTCCAGGGCAAGCATTGGACCTACACGGCGTTTGCGCTCTGCGTCTTTGCGATTGCCGCGCCGCTGCTCCATGCGCGCGTGAGGACGATGCGGATGCCGGTCATGATCGCGGGCCTTGCTGCCGTTGCGCTCATCGCCTACTGCCTGTCCTTGCAGGTCCGGCCGTTTCCGCCGCTCAAGGAGCGCATCCAGGCTCTCGCAACGCATCCGCGGCTGATCACGATCGGCGATCACATCGCGCTGGGGCATCCGCTCGTCCGTGAGGTCAACGGGACCTGGGTGGGCAGCTCCTGCGTGCAGCTATTGGCGGCCGGCGCGACGATGCTCCAGAAGACGACGCAGCCAACCCAAGGCGAGCGCGCAAGACTGGACAGCATCATCGATTTCGAGCGACGGCACTTGCTCGCGGACCTGCGCGCCGGTCGACCGGATGTGATCCTCGTGGATACCCAGCTGCTGAGCGCGGTCCCGTTCGACTGGCTGGCCTGGGCGAGGTCCGATCCCGAGATCGAGGCGGAGCTAAGTCGTTACCGCGAGGTCGAAGATGCCGGCGGCCGCGTCCGGATCCTGGTCGCTCGATCGGGTTCGGAGCGGTAACAACCCGTTCGGTCGTGCGCCGGCCGCGGCACCGGCGCCACGCTCGCCATGCTGACATCATGCCAGTGTTTTGCCCGACGAGTCAAAATCGATTCGTAAAAACAGCAAGCTTTGACGCCCGGCCGCCAAGCCATTGAAAAGCTTGGCCCCGTCTACTGTGCATGGGGTTGTTTTTTCAGTTTTTGTTGGAGCGACCGCTTTCGCCGCGGTGGTCCAGCCGCTACCCCGCCCTGGCGATGCGGCCGTCCGCCGACCCCGCGCGCAGGTTCTGGAAGAACGTCTCCACCTCGCGCGACAGCGTCTGCGCCGTCTCGGTCAGGCTGCTCGCCGCGGTCAGCACCGAAGCCGCCGCCGTATCGGTCTCGCCGATGGCATCGCGCAGCGAGGTGATGTTCGCAACCAGCGTCTCGTTGCCCTGCGCGGCGCTTTGCGCATTGGAGGAGATCTCGCGCGTGGCCTGGTCCTGCTGACTGACGGCGCCGGCAATCGCCGACGTGACCTCGTTGATCTCGCGCACCGCACCGCCGATCTCGCGCACGGCGTCGACCGCGTTGCGGGTCGAGGCCTGGATCATCGCGACGTTCTCGCTGATCTCGGCGGTGGCCTTGGCGGTCTGGCCCGCGAGCGCCTTCACCTCGTGGGCGACGACGGCAAAGCCGCGGCCGGCATCACCGGCGCGCGCCGCCTCGATGGTGGCGTTCAGCGCGAGCAAATTGGTCTGCTCGGCGATCGCCTGGATCAGGCTGAGCACGCCGTCGATACGTTGCGTGGCCGCAGCGAGGCTCTCGATCTCGGAGATCGACTTCTCGGTGCGCTGGCCAGTCTGCTCGACCGCGCCGGCGCTCTGCCGCACCTGGCGGCCGATCTCGACGACCGAGGCCGACAGCTCCTCGGCCGCGCCCGCGACCGCCGTGACGTTGTGCGAGGCCTGCTCGGTGGCGTTCGCCGCGGTGCCGGCGCGGCTGCTCGCATCCGCTGTGACCCGGGTGATGGTCTGCGCGGTCTCGCGCATGACCGAGGCATTGTCGCTGAGGCCGCGCATGATCGCGCCGATCGCCTCGCGAAATTGCTCGACGGACTGCTCGACGTGGCGGGCGCGCTCCTCACGTGCGGCGGCGTCTTGCGATACCTGCGAGGCGAGGTTGCGGTTGCGCCCCATCGCGTCCTGGAAGACCTGGATGGCGCGGGCCAGCGCGCCGATCTCGTCGGCGCGGTTGGAGTGCGGCACCACGACATTTTCGGCGCCGTCGGCGACCTGCTTGATGGTGGCCGTGATCGCGGCGAGCGGCCGGGCGATCGAGCGGGCGATGATGACAATGCCGACGACGACGAGGGCGAGCGCGACGCCGCCGAGGCAGGTGAGGATGAACGAAAATGTGCGGTTGGTCTCGGTCTGCTGCGCGATCTGCCTGCCGCGCTCGGCATAGACCTTGGACAGCGCCTCGAGGTCCTTGTTCAGCGCCGAGCGCACGCTGCGATTGGCGTCGTTGTCGCCCCATTCGCGGCCCGCGGCCGCGTTGATCTCGACGCCGCGGCGCACCAGCTCCTTGCGGAACTCGACGAACTGCTCGATGCGCTTCTTGAACGTCGCGAACTGCTCAGCATCGTCGGCCTTGACGATGGTCTCCCAGCGCTTCACGACGTCGAGGATCTGGGCGTTGAACTTGAGCAGGCCGTCACCGTATTTCTTCACCACGGCCGGCTCGGTCGACATGTAGACGCCGCGCGATTCCATCACCACCGCATAGACCAGCGAGTTGACCCGCTCGACGTTCAGCGCGGCGGCATTGGCGGTCTCGATCGCGCCTGCGAGGTCGGCGCTGCGGCGGCTGTTGTAGTCCGACAATATCGCGATCGCCGCCGTGAGCAGCGCGAACAGCGCGAAGATCGCATAGAGCTTGCCGGCAAGCGTGAAGCGGCCTGCCGGCTTGGCGGCATTCCCAGATCGGTCGGATGTCATGATATTCAGGGGCCCGGATGGCCTGGAGCGGCCGGTGAGCGGGGTTGGGTAAAATTGATGCAAAACTATGCGGAACGAAGATGGATACGGCGTTAACGCAGCTCCTGGCCGCCCTCCGTCCTTGGTCGAAGGAAAGGCAAGCCATTTCAGCGTCTTGATCCCTGGGTTTAGTTTCAGGATAGTCTTTCGGGATAGTCCTGGAGTCGGCCGTTGGCCGAGCAACCCCGGAGAGACCCTTGGTCTACCGCCACAGCATCGACGCCACGACCTACAGCTTCCCTGATCTGCGCGACCTGCTCGCCAAGGCGACACCCCCGCGCTCCGGCGATCGGCTGGCCGGAATTGCCGCTGCCAGCTCCGAGCAGATGATCGCGGCGCGGATGGCGCTCGCCGATGTGCCGCTCGGCCAATTCCTGCAGGAAGCCGTCGTTCCCTACGACGCCGACGAGGTCACCCGCCTCGTCATCGACAGCCATGACGCCAAGGCGTTTGCGCCGGTGGCATCGCTGACGGTCGGCGCCTTCCGCGACTGGCTGCTGTCGGACGCCGCAACGCCTGACATGTTGAAGCGGCTGGCGCCCGGCATCACCCCCGAGATGGCGGCCGCGGTGTCGAAGCTGATGCGCAACCAGGATCTGATACTGGTGGCGCGGAAATGTGAGATCACCACCGCCTTTCGCAACACCATCGGCCTGAAGGGGCGGATGAGCACACGCCTGCAGCCGAACCATCCGTTCGACGACGCCAGGGGCATCACCGCCTCGATCCTCGACGGCATCCTGCTGGGGGCGGGCGATGCCTGCATCGGCATCAATCCCGCCAGCGACGATCCCGCAATCATCGGGCAATTGCTGCGGCTGCTCGACGAGATCATCGCGCGGCTGCAAATCCCGACGCAGGGCTGCGTCCTGACCCATGTCACGACGACGCTGTCACTGATCGGGCAGGGCGTGCCGGTCGACCTCGTCTTCCAGTCGGTCGCAGGCACCGAGGCTGCCAACCGCAGCTTCGGCATCGACCTTGCGCTTCTGAAGGAGGCGCACGAGGCGGGGCGATCGCTGCGGCGCGGCACCGAAGGGCAGAACGTGATGTATTTCGAGACCGGCCAGGGCTCGGCGCTGTCGGCGGGCGCCCATCACGGCGTCGACCAGCAGACCTGCGAGGCGCGCGCCTATGCGGTCGCCCGTGCCTTCGCCCCGCTGCTGGTCAACAGCGTGGTCGGCTTCATCGGCCCGGAATATCTCTATGACGGCAAGGAAATCATCCGCGCCGGGCTGGAGGATCATTTCTGCGGCAAGCTGCTCGGCCTGCCGCTCGGGGTGGACATCTGCTACACCAACCACGCCGAGGCAGATCAGGACGACATGGACAATCTGCTGACGCTGCTCGCCGCCGCCGGCGTCACCTTCATCATGGGCGTTCCCGGTGCCGACGACGTCATGCTGAACTACCAGTCGACGTCTTTTCACGACGCGCTCTATGTCCGGGACGTCTTTGGTTTGCGCCGCGCGCCGGAATTCGACGACTGGCTGGCGCGGTCGGGCATCACCGGCGGCGATTTCCGGATTGCGGCCGATGCAGGCCTGCTGCCCGATTTTGCCTCGCGTCTGATCGCGTAAGGCGGCACTAAGCGTCAAACTTTCTCCTTTGGGGAAACCGTCGGCGCTGTCCGGAATTGTGCTTGTGCCACAATGTTGAGAAATTCCGGCGACAGCATTACGCTATGTGTCTGGCTGGCAATTTCCGCAACCAGGTCGTGGCGGGGGAGCTTTGATGCGAGCTGAAAGTAACGGAACGTCCCGGCGGATTCTCTGCGTGTTTCCGCGCTACACCTCGTCCTTCGGCACGTTCGAGCATTCCTATCCCCTGACCGATGGCGTCCGCGCCTTCATGCCGCCGCAGGGGCTGTTGCTGATCTCCGCCTATCTGCCGCATGACTGGCAGGTCAAATTCGTCGACGAGAACCTCCGCCGCACCACGAGGGAGGAGTTCGAATGGGCGGAAGCCGTCTTCGTCAGCGGCATGCACATCCAGCGCCAGCAGATGAACGACATCTGCCGCCGCGCCCATGAGTTCGATCTGCCGGTCGCGCTCGGCGGTCCCTCCGTCAGCGCCTGCCCCGACTATTATCCGTCCTTCGACTATCTGCATGTTGGCGAGCTGGGCGATGCCACCAACCAGCTGATCGAGATCCTGTCGCGCGACACCTCGCGGCCCGAACAGCAGGTCGTGCTCACGACCAAGGACCGCGTGCCGATGACGGAGTTTCCGATCCCGGCCTATGAGCTCGCCGCGGTCAAGAAATACTTCCTCGGCAGCATCCAGTATTCCAGCGGCTGTCCCTATCAGTGCGAGTTCTGCGACATCCCCGGCCTTTACGGCCGCAATCCACGCATCAAGACGCCGCAGCAGATCATCGCCGAGCTCGACCGCCTGCGCGAATGCGGCATGACCGATACGGTCTATTTCGTCGACGACAATTTCATCGGCAACCGCAAGGCGGCCATGGACCTGCTGCCGCACCTGATCGAGTGGCAGAAGCGGACCGGCTATGTCGTCCGGCTGGCGTGCGAAGCCACGCTCAACATCGCCAAGCGCCCCGAGATCCTCGAGAAGATGCGCGAGGCCTATTTCATCACCATCTTCTGCGGCATCGAGACGCCCGATCCCGACGCGCTGAAGGCGATGCAGAAGGACCACAACATGATGGTCCCGATCCTGGAGGGCGTGCGCACCATCAACTCCTACGGCATGGAGGTGGTCTCGGGCATCATCATGGGGCTCGACACCGACAAGCCGAACACCTCGGAGGCTTTGCTCGCCTTCGTCGAGGAGTCCCGGATTCCGCTGCTCACCATCAACCTGCTGCAGGCGCTGCCGAAGACGCCGCTATGGGACCGGCTGGAGCGCGAGGGGCGCCTAGTCGATGACGACAGCCGCGATTCCAACGTCGACTTCCTGTTGCCCTATGACGAGGTCGTCGCGTCCTGGAAGCACGCCATGGCGGTCGCTTACGCACCCGAGAAGGTTTACGCGCGCTTTCAGCATCAATGCGACAACGTCTATGTGAACCGCCTGAAGATGCCGGTGCCGGATGAGATGAAAACCTGGCGTAACATCCGGCGCGGCCTCGTCATGCTGCGCAACATCTTCTGGAAGGTCGGCGTGCTCGGCGACTACAAGCGCGTATTCTGGAAGTTCGCGCTGGGGCGCATCAAGCGCGGCGATCTCGAAGGCCTGATCGGCTGCACGCTGATTGCGCACCACCTCATCACCTTTGCGCGCGCGGCCTCCAGCGGCAAGCAGAACGCTTCGAACTACTCGATCCGCCTGCGCGAGGCCGCCGTTCCCGCCGAATGATGCCACATGTCTGATCCGGCCCTGCCGCACCGTCCGACCCTCGATCTGCGGGCGTTCACGCCGGCGCGCGTCGCGCTCGGGCGCAGCGGCGCGAGCCTGCCGACGAAGGCGCTGCTCGATTTCACGCTGGACCATGCCCGTGCGCGCGATGCCGTCCATGCGGCCTTCGATACGCCGCGTCTGATCGCCGATCTCGACGCGCTCGGTCTTGCGGTGACCGAGGTGAGGAGCCGGGCGGTCGATCGCAGCGACTATCTGCGGCGGCCGGATCTGGGACGACAGCTCGAGCCCGACTCGGCGCAGCGTCTGGCACGAAGCGTCTCGGCGCCGTGCCAGCTCGCTGTCGTGATCGGAGACGGCCTGTCCGCAGCGGCGGTCCACAGCCATGCGGCGATCGTGGTAGGGCGCCTGTTACAATTGCTTGCCGAGGGCGATGCTGTCGCGGTCGGCCATGTCGTCGTCGCCTCGGGCGCGCGCGTTGCGCTCGGCGACGAGATCGGCGCCATTCTCGCCGCGCGCATGGTTCTGATGCTGATCGGCGAGCGGCCCGGCCTGTCCGCGCCCGACAGCCTCGGCGCATATCTGACCTTCGCGCCGCAGCCCGGCCGCACCGATGCCGAGCGCAATTGCGTCTCGAACATCCACCACGCCGGGTTGAGCCATGACGAGGCGGCGTTCAAGATCGCCTGGCTGGTTCGCGAGGGGCTGGCCCGGGAGGTCACCGGCGTCGCATTGAAGGACGAGAGCGCAGATCGCGCGCCGCGCCAAATTGGCACATTCTCGCCGGGATAACCGGGGACCGGGCCCGAAATCGCCGCATCTTGATCGATTTGCCCACACTTCGCCTGCTTGCGAGAGGGGTGACTGACCTGCTAAACCCCCTCGCGGCGATTTTCCGCGCATTTTCAAGGGGCAAGCCTCCCATTGGTATGGCGTTTTCAAGCCGTTCGCGGGGCGCAATAAGCTCACAGGCCGAGCCGATTTAGGAACTGGACAAGGCATGCTCGAAAAGCACAGCGAGAGTGAGGTTCATGTCGACAAGGTCGAGCAGGGACCTGCGTCCTCCATCGCCTTCGGGCTGGAGCGTCTCGGGCTGATCGCCGTCCGGGCCCCGATCGTCTCCTGCATCGTCCTGCTCGCGCTGATTGTCGGCGCGGTGTTCGGCATCTACCGGATCAAGATCGACGATTCGCTGTCGCAGCTGTTCCGCTCCGACAGCCGGGAATTCCGCCAGTATGAAGAGGTGACCAAGAAGTTCCCGGCGGAGGAGTTCGACGTCCTCGTCGTGGTCGAGGGCAAGGCCCTGCTGGAGCGGAACAACCTGGAGAAGCTGCGCGACTTCGTCACCGACCTGCAACTGGTCGAAGGCACGCGCGGCCTCGTCTCGCTGTTCTCGGCGCGCCAGGCGCCGGCCCCGGGCAAGCTGCCGGCGGCGCTGTTCCCGGCCGAGCTGCCCGAGGGCGCGGCCTATGACAAGTTCATCGAGACCGTCAAGAACAACGAGATCATCCGCGGCAAGCTGCTGTCGGAGGACGGCACGCTGGCGCTGATCGTGCTGTCGCTCGATCCCGAAGTGGTCGGCTCCAACAAGCTGACCAAGACCGTCGGCGACATCCGCGCGCTGATGAAGGAAGATCTCGGCGACACCGGGCTCAACGTCCAGCTCTCCGGCGTGCCGGTGATGCAGCTCGAGATCCGCAACGCGGTCGAGCGCGACGGGCTGACCTACAACATCCTCGGCATTCTCGCCGGCTGCATCATCGCCATCATCTTCTTCCGCAAGATCTCGTTCATGATCGCGGCGGCATTCCCGCCGATGATCGCGATTCTGCTGGCGCTCGGCGCGCTCGGCTGGGCCAATTTCAACCTCAACATGTTCCTGAACGTGATGACGCCGCTCATCATGGTCATCAGCTTCTCGGACTCGATGCAGCTGACCTTCGCCGCGCGCGACCGGCTGATCGCTGGCCAGGACAAGTTCACCGCGTTCAAGAACGCTGTGCTGGTGGTGGGGCCGGCCTGCGTGCTGACGCACGGCACCGCCGGCATCTCCTTCATCGCGCTGCAATTCTCCGACTCCGATTTGATCCGCAAGTTCGGCGAGGCTGGGCTTGCCGCCACCATCATCGCGCTGGTCGCGGTGCTGTCGCTGGTGCCCGTTTTCGGCGTGCTGTTCGTGCGCAACGAGAAGGTCTTCGCGGTCAAGTTCCAGGGGGCCGATGCCGGCGTCCAGGCGCTGCGCAATTTCTGCTACTGGATCGCGGTCCGCATGGTCGGCCGGCCCGGCCTGTTCAGCCTGATCGCGGTGCTGTTCGTCGGCGGCCTCGGCGTCATCTATGCCAATCTGGAGCCGCGCTACCGGCTCGCCGACCAGGTGCCGGACAAGCGCCAGGCGGTCGCCGCCAGCGACCGGCTCGACGCCAAGCTCACCGGCGCCAATCCGGTCAACGTGCTGATCGTGTTCCCCAAGGGTGAATCGCTCTATTCACCGCAGACGCTCCAGACCATCGCTGAAGTCCACGCGACGGTCGAGAAGGCCGCGGGCGTCGGCAACGTCTGGTCGCTGGAGACGCTGCGTCGCTGGCTGGCGGAAAAGGCCGGCAGTGCCGACGTCGCGACGCTGAAGGAATATGTCAGCGTCATCCCCGAGCATCTGGTGCGGCGTTTCATCGACGCCGAGCAGGACGCCGTCGTGGTCGCCGGCCGCGTGCCGGACAAGGATTCCAGCCAGCTCCTGCCGATCGTCGACAAGCTCGATTCCGAGCTGGACGCCGTCCGCAAGAAGCATCCGGGCTATGAGGTCGCGGTGACGGGCCTCGCCGCCATTGCCGCGCGCAATTCGGCCAGCATGATCGAGAAGCTGAACCGCGGCCTCACCGTCGAATTCGCGCTGGTCGCGATCTTCATCGGCCTTGCCTTCCGCTCCTGGGTCGTGATGTTCGCCTGCATCCTGCCGGGCATCTTCCCGGTGGTGATGTCGGGCACGGTGCTGTGGGCGATGGGCGAGGGACTGCAATTCGCCAGCGTCGTCGCGCTCACCGTCTCGTTCGGCCTTGGCCTCTCCGCCACCATCCACTTCCTCAACCGTCTCCGCCTGGAGAGCAAGCCGGGCGTCGGCTCCGCGCTCGCGGTGGAGCGGGCGACCGTACTGGTGGGACCGGCGCTGATCCTGACCACGGTGGTCTTGGCCTGCGGCCTCGTCGTCACCGTGTTCTCCGACCTGCCGTCGCTGCGGCTGTTCGGCTGGCTCAGCGCCTTCTCGATGGTCATGGCCCTCGTCGCCGACCTCTTCATCCTCAGGCCGACCGCGATGTGGCTGATCAACCTGCACGACAAGCTGCAGGGCACGGACAAGCCGGCGATCTGAGTCTGGGGCGGCAGACGCCGCCTCGCGCTCACGCCTCGACGCGGACGATTCCGTAGGGGTTGAACTTGAAGTCGTCCTCGGCGTAGTCCTGCTCCCGCGACAGCGTCAGCTTGCGGTCGCGCAACGTCGCCTCGACGCCGTGCTCGGCCATGGCGTTGGCGATCTCTTCCATCAGCATCACCGCGGACCATTCGTTGCCGCGCGATTTCGCGACATAGACCTCCGGCAGGCCGACGAGGTGATAGCCGACGGTCTCGTAATAGCGGTCGCCGGCGAGCGGGCGCTTGGCGAAGGCAAGACGACAGGCCTTGGTGACGGCGGGGGTCATGCGCAGGCCCTGGCTGGTGATGGAGCCCTTGCGCGCCTGATCCATGAGACTTCGCCACCGCGAGAGGCCGTGGGCGACGCCGGCGCTTTCGCCTTTTGCGGCAACGGCGCCCGCGTCGAACATCTCGTCCACGATCTGCAGCGCGGCGGCCGAGTAGGCGGCCGTCTTCTGCTGAGCCATCGGCGGGCTCCGCAGGTAGAGGACCGATTTGTGGTTGGCCACGGCCGCTTCGTCGGACGCGGACCATGCCTTCGGGAAGACGCGGTCCCAGCACACGCCGAACGACCGCTCCATGCGCGGATCGGGCTTTCCTTGCGAATAGGTGCGGTCGATCTCGAAGCCGAAATCGGCAATCGTTTTGGCCACCGCCTTCGGCGGATGCAGCAGGCCTTCATTCCTGCCGAGGAAGCAGAGCACGTGACGCGGCTTCACGGACGAAGGCTGCATGTTCGCTCCCTGCTCACCGGCGAAGGCGCGGCTGGCCACGAACAGCCCGGCGGCTTTCAACAGATGTCTGCGGATCGGGTCCATCTCAGCAAATCCAGCCGCGCAAGTTCGTGTCAGCAAAAAGCCCCCGGCTCGCGAGAACCGGGGGCATGTTCCTCGTTGCGGGCGAAGAGCCTTCAGCCCTTCGTCATGGTGATGTTGACGCCGCGGATCTCGCCCTTGGACGAGATCTGCACGGTCTGCTTGGTGCCGTTGGTGCGCAGCGACAGATTGGCGGCAAAGCCGTTGGCCTCGACGAAGACCTCGATCTGGCCTCCACCGGCGGTGCCCTGGAGGTTGCCGAAGATGTTGCGGCTGGACTCGCTCCAATTGCCGGAGATGCGGTCGCCCTGGCTCGTCACGTCGCTGGTGAGGTCGAACTTGTAGCTGTCGGAGGCGCAGTGCAGCGCCTGCTTCAGACTGAGGCCGCTGCCGGCGACCTTGTAATCCGCCTTGCAGCGGATGCGCTCGGTGGAGCCGTCGGACAACGACACCGTGCCGGTGCCGCTCCATGCGCCGTCGAAACCGGCGAACGGTCCGGACGACTGAGCATGGCTTGCCGTAACCGAAAAGAGCAGCGCCGCCCCGATGCCGGCCGCCGTGATTGCCAGTCCAGATCGCCCAAAGAATTTCATCGCAAATATCCCGTTTTGGAACGACGTTCGCTCACCATTGAGAACGTCTCGCCACATCGAAAGTTTAGTGCTCCGAGCAAGTCGCAGGTTCAACGCCCGGCGGCCAGAGACGGCGGTTCACGCAGCCCCGCCGTGCTCTAGGGCCGCGATTTGCCGTGTTTCGGCATGTTTGCGGCGACCAAGGGCGGGCGAAGAGATGCAGCGCGGCAACAGGTCTGCATTAAAACGCAACGCTTCCGAATTATGATGTAGTATCAAGCCCTTACATCTGCGATTGAAAATGCGGGGAAGACCTGTTCGGCGGGTGCGGCGCCAATTTGGCCGCATTTGCCAGTGCTTGTGCCTTCTCTGAGGCCGCTACAAGCGGCGACTTGCCATCAGAACAATCCGTTCCGGTCATCCGCCCTGTGCAGTCCGGGATCGGTGCGATTCTGCCGCCAGAATGAAGGAATACAATGCGTAATCTTCTCGTCGCTCTCACCCTGCTGTCGGCCTCCCTTTCGACAGCGGCGTTCGCCCAGCAAGGGCGAGGCACGGACGCCGAGCAGAAGGCCTGCACCCGCGATGTGCAGAAGTTCTGCCGTCCGGTCATCGACCAGGGCGATTTCACGATCCTGGCCTGCCTCAAGGAGAACCGGGCCAAGATCTCGCAGGCCTGCGACCAGGTCCTGAAGAACCACAATCAATAAACTCGGCCATTGGCCCCCAAGGCGGCCTCGGCCGCTTTTTCCGGGCGCGATCCGCGAAGGGGCGGCCGTCGACGGACAGGATTGGTTTTGCGGCCGTATTCCCCTATATGGGGGCCGCCGGCATGAGCCCGCGCGAGCGAAGAAGCCCTTCCTGTCCAACCGATTGTAAACCAGCCCCTCGATGACCTCTGCGAGCGAATTGCGATCCGGCAAGGGTGACCGCGACGAGAATTTTCCCGTCGCGTCCTGGATCATTCATCCGCGTCATCGCGCCCTGATCCTGGCCTATTACAATTTCGTCCGCACCGCCGACGACATCGCCGACCACGCCACGCTGCCCGCCGACCAGAAGCTCGCTTTTCTCGACCTGCTCGAGGCGGAACTGCTCGGCAAGGGCGACACCCAGCCTGAGGCCGTCAGCCTGCGCCGCGCCCTGGCCGAGCGCGGCATGCCGCCGCGCCACGCGCTCGACGTGCTGATCGCGTTCCGCATGGACGTGACCAAGCTGCGCTACGAGACCTGGGACGAGGTCATCCATTATTGCCGCTACTCGGCGATGCCAGTCGGCCGCTTCATGCTCGACGTTCATGGCGAGAGCACCTCGACCTGGGCCGCCTCGGACGCGCTCTGCGCAGGCTTGCAGATCAACAATCACCTGCAGGATTGCGGCAAGGATTTCCGCGAGCTCAACCGCGTCTATCTGCCGCGCGATGCGCTGGCAGCACACGGCGCCTCGGTCGAGCAGCTCGGCCTTGCGCAATCGCCGCCAGCGATGCTGGCCTGCCTGCAATCGCTCGCCGCGCGCAACGAGGCGCTGCTCGAGGAGGGCAGGTCGCTCGCTGCGGAAATCCGCGATTTCCGTCTCGGCGTCGACGTCTCCGTCATCCAGGCCTATGCCGACCGCATCGTGCGCCTGCTCAAGGTCCGCGACCCCCTGCGCGAGCGCGTGCATCTGAACAAGTTCGAGCTGCTCGCCTTCAGCCTCGCCGGGATGATCGGCGAAGTCGGCCGCCGTGCGGTCGGCCGCAAGGCCATTTCCAGACCGGGGACTGCCCATGACGCTTGAGGCGACCACGCCCGGCGCCAATTACGGCTCGACCGCATCCGGCAGCTCGTTCTATGCCGCGATGCGCATCCTGCCGCGTGACCAGCGCGACGCGATGTTCCAGATCTACAGCTTCTGCCGCCAGGTCGACGACATCGCCGATTCCGACGGCCCGCGCGAGGAGCGGCTCGCAGCACTTCAGGAATGGCGCAACGACATCGACGCGCTCTATCAGGGCCATCCCCCGCCGCGGCTGAAGGACTACGTCGCCTCGGTGAAGACGTTCGGGCTCAAGCGAGAGGATTTCCTCGCCATCGTCGACGGCATGGAGATGGACGTGCCGCAGGATATCCGCGCGCCCGACATGACGACGCTGGATCTGTATTGCGACCGCGTCGCCAGCGCCGTGGGGCGGCTGTCGGTGCGGGTGTTCGGCATGCCCGAGGAAGACGGCATTCTGCTCGCGCACCATCTCGGCCGCGCGCTTCAGCTCACCAACATCCTGCGCGACATCGACGAGGACGCCGGCCTCGGCCGGCTCTATTTGCCGCGCGAGGCGCTGCTGCATGCCGGCATCACCTCCAACGATCCGAACCGCGTGATCGCCGAGCGCGCGCTGCCGAAAGTCTGCCTGCCGCTGGCGCAGCGCGCCAAGGTGCATTTCGAGAAGTCGGACGAGATCATGAACCGCAACAGGCGCCGCGCCGTGCGCGCGCCGCGGATCATGTCGAAATACTATCATTCCATTCTGGACCTCCTGATCGCGCGTGGCTTCTCCGCGCCACGCGCGCCGGTACGTGTGTCGAAGATCACACGGATCCTGATCCTGCTCCGTTACGCTTTCATCTGATGCAAAACACAGCTCACATCATCGGTGCTGGAATTTCCGGCCTCTCCGCCGCCGTGCGGCTCGCCAATGCCGGCTTCAAGGTCGCCGTGCACGAGGCGACGCACCAGGCCGGCGGCCGCTGCCGGTCCTATTTCGACGGTGCGACCAATCTCACCATCGACAACGGCAATCATCTGCTGCTGTCGGGCAACAGCCATGCGCGTGCCTATGCGCGCGCGATCGGCACCGAGGCGGGCCTCGTCGGCCCGGAGCGCGCGCAATTTCCCTTCGTCGACATCAAGACCGGGCAGCGCTGGCAGATCGATCTCGGCGACGGCCGCTGGCCGACCTGGGTGCTCGACGAAGGCCGCCGCGTGCCTGACACCGGCCTTTCCGATTATCTCAAGCTGGCGCCGCTGATCTGGGCGTCGGAGGAGACGCTGGTCGGCAAGTCGATTCCGACCGAGGGCATCCTTTATCAGCGCCTGGTGCAGCCGCTGCTGCTCGCCGCGCTCAACGTCGATCCGCCTGAAGGCTCGGCCGGGCTTGCCGGCGCGATCGTGCGCGAAACGCTGCTTGCGGGCGGGCAGGCCTGTCGTCCCCTGATCGCGCGCGATGGCCTCAGCGCCGTGCTGATCGAGCCCGCCGTGACGTTTCTGCAGGAACGTGGCCACACCGTTCAGCTCGGCCATGAGCTGCGCTCGTTCGTCAGCACGGACGGCAAGGTGACCGCGCTGAATTTCGGCGGCGAGGATTTGATCCAGCTCGGCGCGGGCGATGTCGTCGTGATGGCGGTGCCGCCGCGCGCGGCCGCCGGCCTGTTGCCGGGGCTGAAGACGCCGACTGAATTCCGCGCCATCGTCAACGCGCATTTCCGCTTTGAGCCGCCGCCCGGCTCGGCGCCGATCCTCGGTGTGATCGGCGGCATTGTGGAATGGCTGTTCGCGTTCCCGAATCGGCTCTCGGTGACCATCAGCAACGGCAACCGGCTCGTCGACATGCCGCGCGAGGAACTCGCGCAGGCGATCTGGAACGACGTCTGCGAGGCGGGCGGTGTCTCCGGCGAGCTGCCTCCTTGGCAGATCGTGCGCGAGCGCCGCGCCACATTTGCGGCGACGCCGGCCCAGAATGCCCTGCGTCCGGGGCCGGTCACTGCGCTGAAAAACCTGTTCCTCGCCGGCGACTGGACTGCTACGGGATTGCCAGCAACCATCGAGGGATCGGTCCGGTCGGGTGACCGCGCCGCCGATCTGGTTCTGGCCGCCAAAGGATCCTGAAAGGCGGCCTGACGGGCAAATGTCCCGGTCAACTTTCAATCGACTATCGGAGCAATCGAGCGACATGGATTCCGTGACCGCGACCAGCCGCGAAGCTTTGGAATCGAGCATTGCGTCGGCGACCCAGGGCGTCCTCGGCTTCCAGCAATCCGACGGCCATTGGGTGTTCGAGCTCGAGGCCGACTGCACGATTCCGGCCGAGTACATCCTGCTGCGCCACTATCTCGCCGAGCCGGTCGACACCGTGCTCGAGGCCAAGATCGGCAACTACCTACGCCGCGTTCAAGGCGCTCATGGCGGCTGGCCGCTGGTGCATGACGGCGAGTTCGACATGAGCGCCAGCGTGAAGGCGTACTTCGCGCTGAAGATGATCGGCGACTCCATCGACGCGCCGCACATGATGCGCGCGCGCGAGGCGATCCACGCCCGCGGCGGCGCGATCAACAGCAACGTCTTCACCCGCTTCCTGCTCGCAACCTTCGGCGTCGTGACCTGGCGCGCGGTGCCGGTGCTGCCGATCGAGATCGTGCTGCTGCCGTTCTGGTCGCCGTTCCACCTCAACAAGATCTCCTACTGGGCGCGCACCACCATGGTGCCGCTGATGGTGATCGCCGCGCTGAAGCCGCGCGCGAGGAATCCGAAGGGCGTCGGCATCGACGAATTGTTCCTGCAGGACCCGCGCTCGATCGGCATGACCGCCAAGGCGCCGCATCAGAGCATGGCCTGGTTCCTGCTGTTCCGCTCGCTGGATGCGATCCTGCGCGTGATCGAGCCGCTGTTTCCGAAGAGCCTGCGCAAGCGCGCGATCGACGCCGCGCTCGCCTTCACCGAGGAGCGGCTCAACGGCGAGGACGGCATGGGCGCGATCTATCCGCCCATGGCCAACATCGTCATGATGTACGACGCGCTCGGCAAGGACGAGAACTTCCCGCCGCGCGCGATCACGCGCCGGGGCATCGACAAGCTGCTCGTGATCAAGGGCGACGAGGCCTATTGCCAGCCTTGCGTCTCGCCGGTGTGGGACACGACGCTGACCGCGCATGCGCTGCTGGAAGCCGGCGGCGACAAGGCGGTGCCGGCGGCCAAGCAAGGCCTCGACTGGCTGATCCCGAGGCAGGAGCTCGCGGTGAAGGGCGACTGGGCGGTGAAGCGGCCCGACGTCCGCCCGGGCGGCTGGGCCTTCCAGTACAACAATGCCCATTACCCCGATCTCGACGACACGGCCGTGGTCGTGATGTCGATGGACCGCATGCGCCGGGAGCACGGTGCGGCCGGCTATGACGACGCGATCGCCCGCGGCCGGGAGTGGATCGAGGGCATGCAGAGCGACGACGGCGGCTGGGCCGCCTTCGACGTCAACAACCTCGAATATTACCTGAACAACATCCCGTTCTCGGACCATGGCGCGCTGCTTGATCCGCCGACCGAGGACGTGACCGCGCGCTGCATCTCGATGCTGGCCCAACTCGGCGAGACCGAGAAGACCAGCAAGCACGTCGCCGCCGGCGTCGCGTACTTGCGGAAGACCCAGCACCCGGAGGGGTCCTGGTACGGCCGCTGGGGCATGAACTTCATCTATGGAACCTGGTCGGTGCTGTGCGCCCTCAACATGGCCGGCGTCGACCACAAGGACCCCATGATCCGCAAGGCCGCCGACTGGCTGGCCTCGATCCAGAACGACGACGGCGGCTGGGGCGAGGACGCCGTAAGCTACCGGCTCGACTACAAGGGCTGGGAGGCCGCCCCCTCGACCGCCTCGCAAACGGCATGGGCCTTGCTTGCCCTGATGGCGGCAGGCGAGGTTGATCACCCGGCCGTCGCCCGCGGGGTGGAGTACCTGATTGCAACACAGAACGAAAAAGGACTGTGGGAAGAGCAGCGGTACACCGCCACAGGCTTCCCCCGCGTGTTCTATCTACGTTATCATGGTTACCCAAAGTTCTTTCCGCTGTGGGCATTGGCGCGGTATCGGAACTTGCGGAACACCAACAGCAGGGTGGTAGGGGTCGGAATGTGACTTTGGGGACGGGGGACTTTGTTACCGCGGGTAATGCCATCGACCCGCGGCCGATACTGATCGTGACTGGACTGGTGCAGGAGGCCCGCATTGCGGCCGGGCCTGGCATGGCGGTCATTTGTTCATCCAGCAGCCCGACCCAGTTGCGGGCGCTTCTGACGGTGGTGGACCCAGAGACGATTCGCGGCGTGATCTCGTTCGGTGTGGCCGGCGGGCTCGATCCGAGCTTGCGCTCCGGCGACGTCGTGCTGGCGACAGAAGTGCTCTCCGGCGACGCCCGCTGGGCTGCCGGCTTGTCGCTCGGTGACGACCTGATCGAGCGCCTGACCTCCGGCCGTCGCCGCGTCGTGCGCGGCAGCCTCGCCGGGGCCGAGGAAGTGGTCACGAAGCGGTCCTGCAAGGCAGCGCTGCACTCCGAGACCGGGGCCGCCGCCGTCGACATGGAAAGCCACATCGCCGCCGCCTACGCCGCCGAGGCCGGGCTGCCTTTCGCCGCGGTCCGCGTCATCAGCGACCCCGCCCACCGCGCGCTGCCGGCGCTCGCCCGCGCCGCGATCAAGCCGAACGGCCAGATCGACCTCGCCGCCGTGCTGCGCGGCATCGTGCGCAATCCGGCGACGCTGCATGCCCTGGTCTCGACCGGCATCGACTTCAACCGCGCGCTGCGGTCACTGCGTGGCTGCCGCGATTATCTGATCGGGACGGAGCTGATCGAGAGCGAGGAGTTGGTGTCGAAGGCGGCGTGAGCGGGTTCTTCGAGTTGGCAAGACAAAACAGCCCGGTCGTCTGACCGGGCCTTTTGTTTTGAGCTGCCCGATCCCCGTCACGGGCGAGTGGCGTCCTTCCACTCAGCACGCAACGACAGCGATAGGCTCGCAGGAGCTCAACGCGGCTGGTCAAAATGCCCGTCGGGCAAAACAGCGCGGACCTCGTCAATCCCTTCCTGCAAAAATATTCCACTTTCCCGAATTTCGGATTTGTGGCATAGGACGCTCATCCCGGTCCTGCCAGAGGGGCGCTTCGCGATCGTCACGAGATGCGGGTCGGGGTGCGGTGGACGCGGCAGCGCCGGCGCGAAAGGCGATGACAGGGCGGGCATCCGTGAGTCATGCGCGACGCGTACGACACGGCGCCGTCAAAGCGGCCAGGCTGGATCTCTGGGGCGAGCACACGCGAGCCCCCGATGCTTCCTGAAGGGCCGTCCGCGGACGGAGAAGTCGTGTGGTCCCGACGCCCGGGGTTCTGGCGTCAAGTCTTGCGGTGATGCGGCGGCCCGACCGGGTGTGCACATCGATCAGCCGCGACGACGACGGGGGCAATAGTGCAACGCTCCCCGAGGAGAGCACGAAGGACACCGTTAAAACAACCGCGCAGGGAAGGCCGGCCGACCGGCAGCACCTGTGATCCACCCCGTGTGCGTTTTCTGATGCATGCGGACCGCGGGTGCCGCCGGCGCCCGGCCTTCCCTGCGCCCTCTGGTCTTCAAAGGGGCGCGAACGAGACGCATAGCCCGGGCGAACGCACCGCGGGAATGCGAAGGTGTGTCTGCGATGGACAGCCCGAATGGCAGGAGTAAGCTGCTGCCGCACTCTCCGTCATTGCGAGCGCAGCAAAGCAATCCAGACTGTCTCCGCGGAAAGATTCTGGATTGCTTCGCTTCGCTCGCAATGACGCTGGGACTGATGGCGTGCTCCCACGCTGCACGGATCCTGCGCAAAAGAAAAAAGCCCGGTCGCGGTCGCGACCGGGCTTCGTTCGTTCGTGCCAGCTCGTGTGCGTTTTACGCCGCCGTCGAAGCCTTCTGCGCGGCCTTCGCCTGCGCGGCGGCGGCTTCGTCCTTGCGGATCTCCGACAACTTCTTCTGGACTTGCTCGGAGAAGATGTACTGCGCCGGGCGCTGCTTGGAGAGGTCGATCTCCGGCGCCATCGGGCCACTGGTCCGCACGCCGCGCAGCGCCACCCACATCGCCTTCAGCGGGTTGTTGAGCGCTGCGGTCGCGGCCGTCGGCTCGTAGCCGCAATGGGCCATGCAGTCGGCACACTTCTCGTACTTGCCGGTGCCGTAGGAATCCCAGTCGGTGGTCTCCATCAGCTCCTTGAAGGTCTTCGCGTAGCCTTCACCGAGCAAATAGCAGGGCTTCTGCCAGCCGAAGATGTTGCGCGCGGGCATGCCCCATGGCGTGCACTCGTATTCCTGGTTGCCGGCGAGGAAGTCCAGGAACAGGCCGGAATGCATGAAATTCCACTTCTTGCCCTTGCCCATCGCAAAGACGTCGCGGAACAGCTTCTTGGTCTTGGTGCGGTTGAGGAAGTGCTCCTGGTCCGGGGCGCGCTCATAGGCGTAGCCCGGGGACATCGAGACGCCGACACCGAGCTCGGTGGTGAGGTCGAGGAATTTGGCGATCTCCTCGGCCGGATGGCCGTCGAAGATGGTGGCGTTGACGTTGACGGTGAAGCCGCGCGCCTTGGCCGCCTTGATCGCCGACACCGCGCGGTCGAACACGCCCTTCTGCGAGACCGCCTTGTCGTGGTGGTCACGCAGGCCGTCGAGATGCACCGAGAAGAACAGATAGGGCGAGGGCTCGAACAGATCGAGCTTCTTCTCCAGCAGCAGCGCGTTGGTGCAGAGCGAGACGAACTTCTTGCGCGCCACGAGGCCGCGCACGATCTCGCCGATCTCCTTGTGGATCAGCGGCTCGCCGCCGGGAATGGCGACCATCGGCGCGCCGCATTCATCGGCCGCGTCCCAGCACTCCTGCGCGGTCATGCGGCGGTTGAGGATCGCATCGGGATAATCGATCTTGCCGCAGCCGACGCAGGCGAGGTTGCAGCGGAACAGCGGCTCCAGCATCAGCACGAGCGGATAGCGCTTGCGGCCAAGCAGTTTCTGCTTGAGCAAATAGCCGCCGATACGCATTTCCTTGAAGAACGGGATAGCCATTACAGGTTTCTTTCTGGGCTTTTCAATTCGGGTGGGTCAGCTCGCGGCCAGTTGGGCCGGAAGCCGGAATTCGATGTTTTCCTCGCGGCCCGGCAACACCGAGACCTTCACCGGTCCGATCCGCCGCATCGCTTCAATCACGTCATCCACGAGTACCTCGGGCGCCGAAGCGCCGGCCGTGACGCCGACGGTCCTGGCATCCTTCAACCACTCCGGATTGAGCTCGCTGCCGTCGGCAATCAAATAACTCGCGACGCCGGCCTCAGTGCCGATTTCGCGGAGCCGGTTCGAGTTCGAGCTGTTGGCAGCGCCCACCACCAAGATCACGTCGACCAGCTTGCTCAAGTCCCTTACCGCAGATTGGCGGTTCTGTGTCGCATAGCAGATATCCCGGATATCCGGACCTTGAATGTCTGTAAAGCGGGCTTGAAGGGCCGCGATGATGTCCTTGGTGTCGTCGACCGACAGGGTGGTCTGGGTGATGTAGGCCACTGGCGTATCTGCCGGCAGGGTCAGTGCCTTAACCTCTTCAACGCTTTGAACAAGCTGCACCGGCCCCGGGACCTGGCCCATCGTGCCCTCGACCTCGGGGTGGCCGGCATGGCCGATCAGGATCAGGGTGCGGCCCTTGCCGATGTAGCGCTTCCCCTGATTGTGAACTTTCGTGACCAGCGGGCAGGTGGCATTGAGCACCGGAAGGTCGCGTGCGGCGGCCTCTTCCTCGACGCTGCGGGCGACGCCATGGGCGCTGAACACGGTCACCGCCTTCGGTGGCACCTCGGAGAGTTCCTCGACGAAGATGGCGCCTTTGTTCTTCAGGCTCTCGACGACGTATTTGTTGTGCACGATCTCATGGCGCACGTAGACGGGCGGGCCGTACTTCTCCAGCGCCCGTTCCACGATCTCGATTGCACGCACCACGCCCGCGCAGAAGCCGCGCGGTTGCGCCAGATAAAGTTCCATGGGACGCCCATCACGCAAGTTGCACCCATCCGCTCTCGTAAGTCCCCAAGCGGCACTCCGATACTGACCAATGAGTTGCAATATCCGCACCATTGGTTCGCGCCTGCGGTAACTACCCACCCCTGTGGGGGCTCCGCCGCATGGAGGCGCAGTACTTTGTGTCAAAAAATCGGCAGAATGGAAAGCTGGAACCGCGGGCGGAGGCTTCTGAGGTATTTTGGTAGGGTATGCGATGTGCTCGCTTGCGCGACATTCCTGCGTAGTCCTTCGTCACTTTCCCGCCTCAACTCCCCGGCTATACCGGCGGCCCGCATGATTTTGCCACGGTCTCCCGCCGTTTACCCTCGAACCTTCTGGCGGCGAGAACCACCCAAAACAGCAATAGGTTTCGCCCGGGAACTCCGATAAACAGCGGGCGTTTCCGGCAAGCTGTTAACCGCAGAAAGAAAAGAAGTGCTGCAAAGCGTCGTCGTTGCCATCGTCAGGGCCTGCACCCGGTTTGCCTCCCTCGTCGTCGTTCTCGGGCTCCTGCTGTCGGTGGGGGCGGGCTATTACGCTGCGCGCCACTTCGCCATCAACACCGACATCAACTCGCTGATTGCCCAGAATCTGGACTGGCGCCAGCGTGATCAGCAATTCGATCGCGCCTTCGACCGCGATGCGACGATCACGGCGGTGGTCGAGGCCAAGACCCCGGAAATGGCGAGCGCGGCGGCCGATGCGCTCTACGCCAAGCTGAAGGACGACAAGACCAACTTCCAGTCCATGCAGCAGCTCGGCAGCGGCGAATTCTTCGAGAAGAACGGCCTGTTGTTCCTGCCGACCGAGGAGGTCGGCAAGATCACCGGCCAGTTCGAATCCGCAGCGCCCCTGATCGAGATCATGGCCGGCGACCCCTCGATCCGCGGCCTCACCGGGGCGCTGGAGACGGGCCTTGCCGGCGTCAAGCGCGGCCAGGTCAAGCTCGACAACACCGAGCGGCCCTTCAACCTGATCGCGCAGACGGTCGAGACCGTGCTCAACAAGGGCAATGCCAGCTTCTCCTGGCGCGAGCTCGTCAGCGACGAGCCGCTCAAGGATTCGGACAAGCGTACCTTCATCGAGTTCAAGCCGATTCTCGACTACAACGCGCTGGAGCCGGGCAAGGATGCCACCGACGCGATCCGCAAGGCCGCTGCGGATCTGGATTTCACTGGCAAATACCAGGCGCGGGTGCGGCTGACCGGCCCCGTGCCGATCGCCAACGAGGAATACGCCACCGTTCAGGAGGGCGCGGTCGTCAACGGCGTCGGCACGATTCTCGTCGTGCTGGTCATCCTGTGGCTGGCGCTGCATTCGTCGAAGATCATCTTCGCGGTGTTCGTCAATCTGTTCGTCGGCCTTGCGATCACGACCGCGGCCGGCCTGATGATGGTCGGATCGTTCAATCTGCTGTCGATCGCCTTCGCGGTGCTGTTCGTCGGCTTGGGGGTCGATTTCGGCATCCAGTACAGCGTCCGCTACCGCTCGGAGCGCTACAAGCACGACGATCTCGCCGGTGCGCTGGTGCTGGCGGCCAAGCGCTCGGCGGTGCCGCTGTCGCTGGCGGCGATGGCGACGGCTGCCGGTTTCCTCTGCTTCATGCCGACCGACTACAAGGGCATCGCCGAGCTCGGCCAGATCGCCGGCGTCGGCATGCTGGTGGCGTTCATCTCGTCGATTACCGTTCTGCCAGCCATGCTGAAGCTGCTGAACCCGCCGGGCGAGCCGGAGCCAGTCGGCTACGCCTTCCTCGCGCCGCTCGACCATTTCCTGGAGAAGCATCGGGTGCTGATCGTCGGCGGCACGCTGCTGCTCGCGCTCGGCGGCCTGCCGCTGCTCTACTTCATGAAGTTCGACTTCAACCCGATGAACCTGCGCAATCCGCACGCCGAGTCGATCGCCACCTTCCTCGATTTGCGCAAGGATCCGAACACCGGCGCCAATGCCGTCAACGTGATGACGACGTCGGAAGAGCAGGCGAGCCAGGTCGAGGCGAAGCTGGAGAAGGTGCCCGAGGTGCTCAGGGTGATGTCGCTCGACAGCTTCGTGCCGCAGGACCAGCCGCCGAAGCTGAAGCTGCTCGCGCAGGGCGCGCCAAAGTGCTGAATCCCGCGCTCAACCCCGATCAGATCGACGCCGCGCCGACGGACCAGGAGAATGTCGAAGCGCTGAAATCCTCGGTCGACAATCTGCGCCGGACGGCGGGCGACGCGAAGGGCCCGGGCGCTGTCGCCTCGCGCCGTCTTGCCAACGCGCTCGAAAAGCTCGCCAATGGCGACGAGGCAACGCGCAACAAGGCGCAGGACGTGTTCGTCGCGCCATTGAAGATCGTGTTCGACCAGCTCAGGAACGCGATGCAGGCAGGTCCCGTCACCCTAAGCTCGCTGCCGCCCGATCTCGTCAGCGCCTGGAAGAGCAAGGACGGTGTCATCCGCGTCGAGGCGCTGCCCAAGGGTGATCCCAACGACAACGATACGCTGCGCAAATTCGCAGCGGCGGTGCTCCAGGCCGAGCCGACTGCGATCGGCGGGCCGGTCTCGATCCTGAAATCCGGCGACACCGTGGTGAAGGCGTTCATCCACGCCGGCATCTATGCGCTGCTGGTGATCGGGCTCCTGCTGTGGATCACGCTCCGCCGCTTCGTCGACGTGCTGATGACGCTGGTGCCGCTTCTGGTTGCCGGTGCGGTGACGCTCGAGATCTGCGTGTTGATCGGCCTGCCGCTGAACTTCGCCAACATCGTCGCGTTTCCGCTGCTGCTCGGCGTCGGCGTCGCCTTCAAGATCTATTATGTCGTGGCCTGGCGCTCGGGCAGGACGAACCTGCTCCAGACCAGCCTGACGCGCGCGATCTTTTTCAGTGCGCTGACGACGGCGACCGCGTTCGGCAGCCTGTGGCTGTCGAGCCATCCCGGCACGTCCAGCATGGGCAAGCTGCTGGCCCTCTCGCTGGTGACGACGCTCGCCGCCGTGCTGCTGTTCCAGCCGGCCCTAATGGGCAAACCCCGCAATCTCAGGGAGTAGGCAGATGTCGCCGACGGGGTCGGCGGTGCCCTTCTGACCGGGCTTGGCTGCGCCGGCGGCCTTGGGAGCTGCGGGCGCAGGCGTGGTGGTGCCGCCCGTGGCTTGGGCTGCCTGGGCCCCTTGCCCCGCTTGCGGCTTCGGCGCAGTGCCGCTGGATTTCGCCGCGCCCTTGGCCATGGCGTTGGCAGGGCTGGAAGGGATCGGCGGGCCGACCCGGGTCCAGGTTTCGCCGCCGCAGAGGAAGCCCATGACGCAGCCCTTGATCTCGAGCTGGTCGGGGCCGGCCGGCGTGATCGTCGCGCTGTAGAGCTGACCGTCCTTGGCGTTGTAGACCTGCCCTTCCCACTGATCGACGCCGGGCTTCTTCTTCATGTCGATCAGGGTTGCCATGCCGAGCGTCGGCCTGTTCTTTTTCGAGGCATCCGGATTGTTCTCGTCGCGCCCGCCGGGCTGCTTTTCCCAGGAAACCGCGCCCCACATGCTGCCGTAGCATTGGGCGACGCGAATGTTGGCAACGCCGTCGGCGACCCGCCAGTCGCCGGTCGGATCCGCGCCGAGCGCGGGCGTCAGGCCGGCGTAACCGCCAGCCAGTATTAGTCCGGTGTAAAGGGCCAAACGCATGTGTGTTCCTTGGCAGTGCAACATGGTCTAAAGCTGTGCTTGCGAAGATGGTCCGAAAAAGGGCAAAAGGCCGCACAGACCGTTTTCAGTAACGGTCCGTTTTCAGTTGACGAGACGGCCCTCAACCGAAGTATGTAGCGGATGCACAGCCCAAATCCAGACATGTCTCAGCTATTCGCGGACCGTCAGGCCCAGCGCAGCACCCTGCATAACCGGTATCTGAACGAGCAGTTCGTTCGGGTGCTCAAGACCATCGGCTACGATGTCGGCTTCCAGAAGGGGCAGGGGCAGTACCTCTACGACCGCGACGGCGCGCGCTATCTCGACCTGTTGTCCGGCTTTGGCGTGTTTGCGATCGGGCGCAATCATCCCGTCATGCGCGAGGCGCTCAAGAGCGTGCTCGATGCCGACCTGCCCAACCTCGTCCAATTCGACGTTTCGACGCTCGCCGGTGTGCTGGCCGAGCGCCTCCTGAAATACGTTCCCTATCTCGACAAGGCGTTCTTCGCCAATTCCGGCGCGGAATGCGTCGAGGCTGCGATCAAGTTCGCGCGCGGCGCGACGGGGCGTCCCGGCATCGTCTATTGCGCGCACGGCTATCACGGGTTGACGTACGGCGCGCTGTCGCTGACCGGCGACGCCAATTTCCGCACCGGCTTCGAGCCGCTGCTGCCGGGCTGCACCCCGATCCCGTTCAACGACCTGGCCGCGCTGGAAAAGGCGCTGGCCTCGCGCGAGGTCGCCGCCTTCGTCGTCGAGCCGATCCAGGGCAAGGGCGTCAACATGCCCACCGACGAGTTCCTGCCCGGGGCGGCCGCGCTCTGCAGGAAATACGGCACGCTGTTCGTCGCCGACGAGATCCAGACCGGCATGGGCCGTACCGGCCGCTTCCTCGCGGTCGAGCACTGGAACGTCGAGCCCGACATGGTGCTGCTGTCGAAGTCGCTGTCGGGCGGCCACGTGCCGGTCGGCGCCGTGCTGACGCGCAAGAGCATCTTCGACAAGATCTTCAACCAGATGGACCGCGCGGTGGTGCACGGCTCCACCTTCTCCAAGAACGACCTCGCGATGGCCGCGGGCATCGCCACGCTCGACGTCATGGAATCGGAGAAGCTGATCGATGCGGCCGCCAAGCGCGGCGCCGAGCTGCGCCTCGCGCTGACGCGCATGGTGCCGGGCTACGAGCTGCTCAAGGAAGTCCGCGGCAAGGGCCTGATGATCGGCATCGAGTTCGGCCCGCCGAAATCGCTGCGCCTGCGGGCCTCCTGGAACGTGCTGGAGACCGCCAACAAGGGCCTGTTCTGCCAGCTCATCACCGTGCCGCTGTTCAAGGATCACAAGATCCTGACGCAAGTCGCCGGCCACGGCAGCCACACCATCAAGCTGCTGCCGCCGCTCACCATCACCGAGGAAGACTGCACCTGGATCGAGCGCGCCTTCGACGACGTCATCGCCGGCAGCCACAAGGTCCCCGGCGCGATCTGGTCGCTCGGCAAGACGCTGGTGGACAACGCGGTGCGAAGGTCGGCCTGATTTTGGCCGAGCCATCTCGGCATTCGTCTTTGCGAGCGAAGCGAAGCAATCCAGTATCCCTCCGCGGATGCGGTCTGGATTGCTTCGCTACGCTCGCAATGACGGCGGAGACCGTTACCCCTCCACGTTCGCCTTCATTGCCGCCTCGAACTTGTCGACGAATTCGGCAAGTTCGTCGGCGCCGAGATCGCTGACGGCCCAGAAGTTCAGGCCGCGGCCGCCCCAGCGGCGGCAGTTGAAGCCCTGCATGGTCTGGGTCTTCGGCGGCCGATGCTCGGTGCTCGAAGTTTGCGACACGAACAGATTGATCACGTGTTGCCGGCGCCGGTAGACCACGGCGCCGATGGCGCGGGCGTCGATATAGTCGAGCCGGCCGCCGACCAGCGTAAAACCTTGCGCGGTGAGGTCGATCACCGGTGGTGCGACGTCGAGCTTGCCGTTGAACCAGGGCTTGACGGTGTGCTGGTCGGTCGAGACCACATCGGTGAGATGGCCGGCCTGGAGCGAGCGCAGATGCGCGGAGACGACCTCAGACAGAATCCGCTGCTGGTCATCCTGGCGCAGCACCACCGCGACGATTCCGGTGGCGGCGAGCGCGGAGACGGCCGAGCCCATCGCAAATCCGCGCAGCACGGCGCGGCGGCTCGGCTGCTGGCGCTGCGGCTCAGGCAACGAGGCTTCGATGCGAGCGCGCAGGCTTGCCGGCGCGGTGTAGCGCAAATTGGTACCTGCGAGCACGCGCTGCATCTCGCGCTGCGCCGCGAACTCCGCGGCGCAGGCCGGGCAGCTCGCGATATGGGCCTCGACCTCGCGCGCGTGGCCGGCATCGAGCTCGCCATCGAGCAGCGCGTGAAGCAGGATCCTTGCTTCGTCGCAGGTCATTTCGCTTGCTCCTCTTCCGTCCAGGCCGCGCGCAGCATGGCGCGGGCGCGGGCGAGGCGGGACATCACGGTGCCGACGGGGACGCCGACGGCCTCGGCGATTTCACGGTAGGACAGGTTGTTGATCTCGCGCAGCACGAAGGTTTCCTTGAACGGCTCGGCGAGCGCGTCGATCAGCTTGCGGATGGCGCCGGCATCGCGGCTGCGCAGCACTTCGGTCTCGGGACTCGCCTCGGTCTCCCGCCAGAGCGGCGTCTGCTCGGCGGCACCTAGCGTATCCTCGATCGCGCTGCGCCGGTTCGCGCGACGCACATATTCGGCGTTGCAGACGTTGCGCAGGATCGCGAACAGCCAGGGCTTCATCGCAGGCCCCCGGTAGCTGTCGAAATGCTTCAGCGCGCGCAGATAGCACTCCTGCACCGCGTCCTCGGCGTCAGAGGCATCGCGCAGCAGGTAGCGTGCGAGCGTGTAGACGTCGTCGAGATAGGGCAGCGCTGCCTCGCGGAAGCGCTGTGCCTTCTGCACATCGTCGGTGGCGGGCATCGCTCCTCGCTTTGCCTCTGGTTCTTCTTTTGCCTTGACCGCGGGCGCATGCGCCCGGCCGGCGTGGGACCACCGGCCGGGCAGGACGTTGATGCCTTGGTTGGAGACGTTACTCAACCTTGATCATCCCCGTCATGTGCGGGTGCAGCGAACAAAAATACTTGTAGTCGCCCGCATTGGTGAAGGTGAAGGAGAACTTGTCGTCGGTATCAAGGGTCTTGGACCTGAACTTGCCGGCGGACACGATGGTGTGCGGGATGTCATCCCGGTTGGTCCAGGTCACGGTGGTGCCGACCTTGATCTTGAGCTCGGCCGGCTGGAACACGAAATTGTCGATATGCACGTCCGTGTCGTCGGCGTGCGCCTTTGCCGCGGGCAACAGGATAGCCGCGGCCAGAGCGAGACCGAGGTCGAAACCGAAGTCGCGGCGATTGAAAGTCTTCATTGTCAGCTTCCGTTCAACCTTAGCCCTGGAGCGGCGTGTCGATGATCGCGAGCCGCTGCTCGTTCTGCTTGAAGTTGATGCTGGCCACCCCAAGCATGGAGCGCAGCCTTGCGTCCTCGACCTTCATCGGGCCGGGCGAGGGAGCGGCTCCCGGCGCCGGCTGCGGGAAGGCCGTCGAGCGCGCGGTGTGGAAGGTGACGTTGCCCTCGACCTTCTGCATCACCTGATGGATGTGCCCGTTCAGCACGGTGACCGAGCCAAAGCCCTTGACGTATTCCAGCGCGCGGCCGCCGTCCTCGGTGCCCCAACCCCATTGCGGATAGACGGTCCAGAGCGGGATGTGCGCGAACAGCACGATCGGCGTCGATTTCGACTTGCCGCGCAGATCGTCCTCGAGCCAGGCGAGCTGCTCGGCGCCGAGATTGCCCAGGCCCCCGGCCTTGAGATCGACGACGTTGACGAGGCCAATGAAGTGCACGCCCCCGGCGTCGAACGAGTACCAGCCGTGACCTTTGGTGCCGCGGCCGTACCGTTCGCGATAGAGCTTCACCTCCTCGTCGATGAAATCATGCTCGCCGGGCACGTAATGCACGTCGAGCTTGGTCTGCGAGATGATGCGCTCGGCATTGTCGAACTCGGCGGCTTTCGACAGATGCGTGATGTCGCCGGTGTGGATCATGAACGACGGCTTTGCCGGCATCGCGTTGATCTTGTTCACGGCCTCTTCCAGCGTGCCGAGCGCGTTGGGATTGGCCGGCTTGTCGAAGCCGACATGGCTGTCGCTGATCTGGAGGAAGGTCATGCCGGGCGCGGCCGCGGTTGCGGCTTGCGCCGAATCGATGATGCCGATCGAGCGTGGCACGCCGCCCGTGACGGTCCAGAGCACCCCGGTGCCGGCCCAGGTCATGCACTCCAGCACCTTGCGGCGGCTGACGCCGTCGTCCCCGTGATTGTGTCCGCTCATCGCGCCTCTCCACGTCGCCCGGAATTGGGCTTCGGGGAGGTGATCGGAGGAGCGGGGGACTTATTCCCGGATGCGATGACGATTTCGTGAGTGCAGTCTCGTGTCCCGGACAAGGCGCAGCGCCGCTTGGCGGTGCGCCGCAGAGCCGGGACCCAGGGCCGCAATGGGTCCCGGCTCAGCGTCGCACCGCTTCGCGCTGCGCCGCGTCCGGGACACGATAGCGTTTACTTCGCATCCTCCAGGATCATCGTCGCACCCTTCTCGGCGATCATCGCGGTCGGCGTGTTGGTATTGCCCGATGTGATCGTCGGCATGATCGAGGCATCGACGATGCGCAAATTGCCAAGGCCATAGAAGCGCAGGCGCTCATCCACCACCGCCATCGGGTCGTTTGCCGTGCCCATCTTCGCGGTGCCGACAGGGTGGAAAATGGTGGTGCCGATGTCGCCGGCGGCCTTTGCCAGCGAGGCGTCGTCATCGCCGACCGTCGGCCCCGGCAGATATTCGCTGGGCCGGTATTTTGCCAGCGCCTTCTGCTGCATCAGGCGTCGCGTGGTGCGGATGGCGTCGGCGGCGACCTGGCGGTCGTCGTCCGTCGACAGGTAGTTCGGCGCGATGATCGGCTTCTCGTCCGGGCTCGCCGAACGCAGTCGCACGGTGCCGCGCGAGGTCGGCTGCAGATTGCAGGCACTGACGGTGATCGCAGGGAAGCGATGCAGGGGATCGCCGAACTTGTCGAGCGACAGCGGCTGCACGTGGAACTGGATGTTGGCGCGGGCGCGCGTCGCATCGGAGCGCGTGAAGATGCCGAGCTGCGAGGGTGCCATGGTCAGCGGACCGCGGCGGCGGAAGGCGTAGTCGAGCCCCATCAGGCCGCGGCGGAACAGATTGTAATAGGTCTCGTTCAGCGTGCGCACGCCCTCGACCTTGTAGATCGCGCGTTGCTGGAGATGGTCTTGGAGATTGCGCCCGACGCCGGGCTTGTCCATGACGATGTCGATGCCGAGCGGCGACAGCCAGTCGGCAGGGCCGATGCCGGAGCGATGCAGCACCTGCACCGAGCCGATGGAGCCTGCCGAGAGCACCACCTCGCGCTTCGCGCGCGCCTCGATGATCTCGCCGTTCTGGATGAAGCGCACGCCGACGGCGCGGCCCTGCTCGATGATGAGGCGGTCGACCAGCACGTGCTTCTCGAGCCGCAGGTTCGGACGGTTGAGCGCGGGCTTGAGGAAGCCGCGCGCCGACGACCAGCGCCGGCCGCGCTTCTGGTTGACATGGAAATAGCTGGTGCCTTCGTTGTCACCGGTGTTGAAATCCGGGATGCGCTTGATGCCCATCTCCTCGGCCGCGTCACCGACGGCATCGAGAACAGCCCATGACAGCCGCGGCGCCTCGATGCGCCAACCGCCCCCGGCGCCGTGATGCTCGCTGGCGCCAAGGAAGTGGTCCTCGAGGCGCTTGAACAGCGGCAGCACGTCGTCATAGCCCCAGCCGGTCAGGCCAAGCTGGCGCCAGTGATCGTAGTCGGCAGCCTGGCCGCGCATCGAGATCATGGCGTTGATCGCCGAGCAGCCGCCGATCACCTTGCCGCGCGGATAGGCCAGCGAACGGCCGTTCAGGCCGGGCTCGGCCTCGGTCTTGAACATCCAATCCGAACGCGGATTGCCGATGGCGAAGAGATAGCCGACCGGAATGTGGAACCAGATCCAATTGTCGTCGCCGCCGGCTTCCAGGATGAGGACGCGGTTGTTGCGATCAGCTGACAGCCGGTTCGCGATGATACAGCCTGCCGTACCGGCTCCGACGACAATGTAGTCAAACTCACCTTCAAGCCGCCTCGGCATTCTGCTTCCACCCGAATGGTCTCTTTGCGTTCGTCTAATAGGCCGACGCAGCCGATCGGGACAAGCCCGGCCATGCCGGGTGAACAGGGCTAGACCCCGATTGCCGGCGGTTGGGTGGACCGACGCTTGCATGGTAGACAGTCCTGTATTTCCAACCAGCTCGAGACCTTCCATGCCCATCGTGAACCGCGTCGCCGACCTTCAACCCGATATCCAGGCCTGGCGGCGGGACATCCATCAGCATCCCGAGCTGCTGTACGATGTCCACCGCACCGCAGCATTCGTTGCGGACCGGCTGCGGGAGTTCGGCTGCGATGAGGTCGTGACTGGCCTCGGCCAGACCGGCGTTGTCGGCGTGATCAAGGGCAACAAGCCGGCCGGCGAGGGGCTCAAGGTGATCGGCATGCGTGCCGACATGGACGCGCTGCCGGTCGAGGAGCAGACCAATCTGCCTTACGCCTCCAAGACACCCGGCAAGATGCACGCCTGCGGTCATGACGGCCACACCGCGATGCTGCTCGGGGCGGCCCGCTATCTCGCCGAGACGCGCAATTTTGCCGGCGATGCCGTGGTGATCTTCCAGCCCGCCGAGGAGGGCGGCGCCGGCGGCGCGGCCATGGTCAAGGACGGCCTGATGGAGCGCTTCGGCATCGAGCAGGTCTACGGCATGCACAACGGCCCAGGCATCCCGGTCGGCTCGTTCGCGATCCGGCCAGGCCCCATCATGGCGGCGACCGACGAGGTCGACATTATGATCGAAGGCCTCGGCGGCCACGCCGCGCGTCCGCACAAATGCGTCGATTCCGTGCTGGTCGGCGCGCAGGTAATCACGGCCCTGCAGTCGATCGTCTCCCGCAGCGTCGATCCCCTGGAATCGGCGGTGATCTCGATCTGCGAGTTCCACGCCGGCAACGCCCGCAACGTCATTCCGCAGACCGCGACGCTGAGAGGCACCATCCGCACGCTGACGCCGGAGGTGCGCAAGCTGGTCGAGAAGCGCGTGCATGAGGTCGTGGCGGGCGTGGCGCAGATCACCGGCGCCAAGATCGACCTGCACTACAAGCGCAACTATCCCGTCGTGAACAACCATGCCGCGGAAACCGAGGTGGCACGGCGCATCGCCACGCAGGTCGCGGGCGAATCCCATGTGCACGAGATGGCGCCGCTGATGGGCGGCGAGGATTTCGCCTACATGCTGGAAGCGCGGCCAGGCGCCTTCATCTTCTGCGGCAACGGCGACAGCGCCGGCCTGCATCACCCCGCCTACAATTTCAACGACGAGGCGATCGTCTACGGCACGTCCTATTGGGTGAAGCTGGTCGAGGAGCAGCTCGCGGCGTCGTAGCTTTTCGTCACCTCGCCCCGCTTGCGGGGAGAGGTCGGCGCGAAGCGCCGGGTGAGGGGGACTCTCCGCGAGTCCATCTGTCACTATTTTCTCGGATGGAGCCCCCCACCCCAGCCCTCTCCCCGTAAGAACGGGGAGAGGGAGCGACTCTCAGAACATCCGCGAGAAGATCACATAGAGCGTCGCCGACAGCATGATCGCGCAGGGCAGCGTCAGCACCCAGGCCATCAGCAGGTTGCGGATCGTCGACCATTGCAGGCCCGAACCGTTCGCCGCCATGGTGCCGGCGACGCCCGACGACAGCACATGCGTGGTGGAGACCGGAAGGCCGAACACGTCGGCCGCGCCGATCGTGGCGGCGGCCACGAGCTCGGCGGACGCTCCTTGCGCGTAGGTGAGATGGCTCTTGCCGATCTTCTCGCCGACCGTGATGACGATGCGCTTCCATCCGATCATGGTGCCGAGGCCGAGCGCGATGGCGACCGCGATCTTCACCCAGTTCGGGATGAACTTCGTGGCGGCATCGAGCGATCCCTTGTAGGCGTTCAGCGTCGCGATCTCCTCCTTGGTGAGATCGTTCTCCTTGTCCTTCATCAGGAAGCGGATCGCTTCGGAGGTCATGTACATGTCGTTGCGGGTGTTGCCGACGGCTTCCGCGGGCACCTTGTTCAGCGTGCCATATTTGGCGACCTGGTCGCCGACATCCTTCACCAGCACGGCAAGCGAGGGATAGGTGCCCTCGTTGATGTGGCGCAGCGTGATGTACTGCGTCACGGCGGGGCGGGGATCGCCGATGATGCTGTGGCCGGCGCCCTTCGCCGAGATCACCTTGGCGGCCGCATCGGAGGTCTTCTGGAACTGGACGACCTGCGATTCCGGCAGCGCGCGGTTGAGCGCGTAGGCCGTCGGCACGGTGCCGATCAGGATCAGCATGATCAGGCCCATGCCCTTCTGGCCGTCGTTCGAGCCGTGCGCGAAGCTGACGCCGGTGCAGGTCGCGATCAAGAGGCCGCGGATCCACAGCGGCGGCGCCTTGTTGCCCTCCGGCGCGGAATAGAGCGCCGGGTTGCGCACGATGAACTTGAGCAGGAGCAACAGCGTGGCGGCGCAGATGAAGCCGAACAGGGGCGACAGCAGCAGCGCGTAGCCGATCTCGGTCGCCTTGGTCCAGTCCACGCCCGAGGTGCCGTCGCGGCCGCGCATGACGGCGTTGGCGACGCCGACGCCGATGATCGAGCCGATCAGCGTGTGCGAGGAGGAGGCGGGCAGGCCGAAAAACCAGGTGCCGAGATTCCACAGGATCGCGGCGATCAGCAGCGCGAACACCATGGCAAAGCCGGCGCTGGAGCCGACCTGGAGGATCAGCTCGACCGGCAGCAGCGAGACGATGCCGAAGGCGACCGCGCCGGAGGACAGGAGCACGCCGAGGAAGTTGAAGAAGCCCGACCACATCACCGCGACTTCGGCCGGCAGCGAATGGGTGTAGATCACGGTCGCCACCGCATTGGCGGTGTCGTGGAAGCCGTTGACGAATTCGAAGCCCAGCGCGATCAGGAGCGCGACGAACAGGAGGATGTAGGGCAGGTAGGTCGTGACCCGCGCGCCGGTGGCATTGACGTCGACATAGATGCTGTAGGCGACGAACAGCAGGCCCGCGGCGAGGATGCCGAAGAACAGGATCATCGTCAGCGGATTGAAGCCCTTGTCGAGATTTGGCCGCGAGGCCGGCTGGACGGGCGCGGGATCTGCTACCGCGCGGTCGAATGCAACATCGGTCATGTCTGGACGCCCCTTAACTTTCAGGTCAAGGCATTGTCCGCGATGGATTTGAAGCCTGGATGACAACCGAGGCGCGAAAGCCGTTTTCCTGCAAGTATGCCGTTGTCCTGCCAGTGCTTAGGCGGCGCGTGCGGCCTTCTTCTGCAAGCCGGCGGCGATCTTCAGATCCTCGACAAAGCGTCGATACTCCAGCACCTTGGCTTCGGGATCGGGCAGCCGCAGCAGATAGGACGGATGCACCGTCACGAGCGCCTTGCGCCCGTCGGGAAGATCGATCAATCGGCCGCGGTTCTTGCCGATGGGAGTGATCTTGCCGAACACGCTCTGCGCGGCAGTTGCGCCCATCGCCACGATGAGATCGGGCTGGATTGCCGAAACTTCCCGCTCATACCATTGCCGGCACGCCCGGATCTCCGGGGTGTTCGGCTTCTGGTGCAGACGGATCTTTCCGCGCGGCACGAATTTGAAGTGCTTCACCGCGTTGGTGACATAGACCTTCTTGCGGTCGACGCCGGCCTCCTCCAGCGCGCGGTCGAGCATCTGCCCGGCCGGGCCGACGAAGGGGTGACCGGCGAGGTCTTCCTTGTCGCCGGGCTGCTCGCCGACCAACATGATGTTGGCATTCTCAGGGCCTTCGCCGAACACGGTCTGCGTCGCGTCCTTGTACAGATGGCAGGCGCGGCAATGCGCGGCCTCCTCGCGGAGCGTTTCGAGATCGTCGGCAGCTGGCTTGCGTTTCATCGGAGCCTCCGGCCGCTTCTGAGGCTTATGCGGATCGGTTGCGGCATTGGCGATCATGGCACCGGTCATGCGTTCGGCGTCCTCGATCAAGGGCTTAATGATCGAAGCCTCGGGCAGGTTCCTCCAATATTTCTTCGGCATCTCGGCCTGCATCGCCTTCACCTTGAGCCGGGCCGGATTGAAGATGCTAGCGTAGTAACGCCGCCAGGTTTCCTCGAGACGGTCTTCGCCCGGCGCCTCGCTCTTGCTGACGCCCGGCGTGAACGAGAGCGCATGGCCGTCCCAATGCGCGCAGAGGTCCGGGGTCAGGATCGACCAGGGCATGTCGGCAAAGCGCTTGACGAAGAACGGCGCGGCGAGCTCGACGATATGATGCTCCGGCTCGAACCAGGCGACGTAATGCGCCTGGCGTTCCCGGCCGATCTCGCGGAAGCGGACGAAGGCATGCATCTTGTGCTCGTCGCGATAGACCGCTTTCGCCATGGAAGTGACGCGCGCGACATCAGGATCGGTCGCGACCTCGATGAGATCGTGGTTGTCCTTCAACCGGAACAGCAAGCGATAGAGGATCGCAAAGCGCTCGCCGTCGCGATGCAGGATCGCCGCCTTGGCGAGCTCGACGAATTTGCCTGATACGTTGAAGGTACCGTCGTTCACCTCGAGGATCGGAGACGGCGCGGGGGACGCGAACAACTCGGCTTCGCCGCCTTGCACGGTCCAGGTGACGTCGCTGGGCGGCACGTGGTGAAGCACGAGGCTGCGCGCGGCATTGCGCCAGCCGTCGAAATCGGTTTCGGTGTCGAGGGTGATGTACTGCATCAGAAGCCAAATCCCAGTTGCGTTGCCTTCGGCTTGAACCGTTCGATCAGCCCGGCGGAATCGAGACGATGCGATGAGGGGCGGTGATCGCTGAGGACGATGAACGGCAGCGCCTTGTTGCGTGGCACATGCAGCCGCGCGAGATCGGCGAGGCGGATCGTGGTGGTGCGCCTTGTTGCGATGATGCGGTCGACCGTCCTGGTGCCGAAGCCCGGAACGCGCAGCAGTTCCTCACGGCTGGCGCGGTTGACGTCGAGCGGGAAGCGGTCGCGGTGGCGCAGCGCCCAGGCGAGCTTGGGATCGATGTCGAGCGGCAGCATCGCGCTGTCGTCGACGATCTCGCCGACATCGAAGCCGTAGAACCGCATCAGCCAGTCGGCCTGGTAGAGCCGGTGCTCGCGCAGCAGCGGCGGCGCGCGCAGGGGCAGTGCGCGGCTGGCATCGGGGATCGGGCTGAAGGCGGAGTAATAGACGCGCCGCAGCCGGTAGGCGCCGTAAAGGTTGGCGCTGGTGTGGAGAATGGTGTGATCGGAGGCGCTGTCTGCGCCGACGATCATCTGCGTGCTTTGGCCTGCGGGCGCGAAGCGCTGCGGCTTGGCCTTTGTTTTCGTTGTGCGGTTCTCCTCGGCCTCGTCCAGCTTCAGCCGCAGCCGGCCCATGGTGCGGCGGATCGCGCGCACGTCCTTCTCCGGCGCGAATTGCTGCAGGCTCGTCTCCTCAGGCATCTCGATGTTGATCGAAAGGCGGTCGGCATATTTGCCGGCCTCTGCGATCAGCGCGTCGTCGGCCTCGGGAATGGTCTTCAGGTGGATGTAGCCGCGGAAGTGATGCTCCTCGCGCAGTTTGCGCGCGACGCTCACCACTTGCTCCATCGTGTAGTCGGGGCTGCGGATGATGCCGGAGGAGAGAAACAGGCCCTCGATGTAATTACGCCGGTAGAAGTCGAGCGTGAGCTTGACCAATTCGTCGATGGTGAAGCGGGCGCGTGCTACGTTCGAGGACGCGCGGTTGACGCAATAGAGGCAATCGTAATTACAGGCGTTGGTCAGCAGCACCTTGAGCAGGGAGATGCAGCGTCCGTCCGGCGCGTAGGAATGGCAGATGCCCATGCCTGGCGCGGTCGAGCCCATGCCCTTGCCGTCGCTGGAATCCCGCTTCTCGGTGCCGCTGGAAGCGCAGGATGCGTCGTATTTGGCGGCATCCGCCAGAATCTCTAGTTTGCGTTGCACGTCCATTTGGGAATCCCTTTGATTCAACTCATGAATCCGACAGCGCGCCAATTCGATTGACTCTTCGAGCACCGTTAGCTTTATATTAGAACATATCATGAACAAATGAGCCAGCCGTTGGTTCTTCTTTTGAAGACCACGGCACCAATTCCTGAAGGAGCGGCGAGCATGAGCGGCGCACGCATCAGCGCGCTTGCGACCTTGCGCAGCCAGATCGAGCGCATCGAGACGGCGGAGGTCATGCATCAACACGATCGCGTCGCGCTCGGCCACAGCGAGGCCGACAGCGCGCTGAAGGGCGGGCTCGCGCGCGCGGCGATCCACGAGGTGTTTTGCGAGGGGCGCCAGGGCGCGGCCGCGACGGGCTTTGTCATGGGGCTTGCGGGACGCGTGAGCGCGCGTCGGCCGCTGCTGTGGGTGCGACAGGATTTTTCGGAGCTCGAAGCCGGTGCGCTGTCGATGAGCGGGCTCGCCGAGCTCGGCCTCGATCCGCGCCGCCTGGTGATGGTGCGCGCGGCCGATGTCGAGAGCGCGTTGCGCACCTCGGCCGATGCGCTCGCCTGCGATGCGCTGGGCGCCGTCGTGCTCGAGCTGTGGGGCGAGACCAGACAGTTCGATCTCGTGGCAAGCCGCAAGTTGACGCTCGCCGCGCAAGGCTCGGGCGTTACCGGCCTCTTGCTGCGGATGGCGGCGCAGCCGCTGCCTTCGACCGCGGAAACACGATGGATGCTGCGGGCGGCGCATTCGCCGCCGGGCTCGGTGTGGAGTGCCTGGGGCGCGCCGGTGTTCGATGCCGAACTCTTGCGCAATCGTCATGGCCCGTGCGGCCGGTGGATCATGGAATGGAATTGTGATGAGTGCCAGTTCAGTGAACCGTCGACGTATCCTCAGCCTGTGGCTGCCGCGCCTGCCCATCGACAGGATCCAGCGGTTCTTCAGCAGCGCCGGGCTGGGTAAGACCAATCATGAGCCTGATATCGTCGTCATCAAGGACAACAATGCGCTGGTGATCCATGCGCTGGACGAGGCCGCCGAGCGCCTCGGCCTGTATATCGGCCAGCCGCTCGCCAATGCGCGGGCGATGTGTCCGGACCTGCGTGTGTTCGACGCCGACCCTGTCGCCGATGCCAAGACGCTCAGCGATATCGCCGATTGGTGCGACCGTTTCACGCCGCTGGTGGCGCTCGATGCGCCGCACGGGCTGTTCCTGGACATCACCGGCTGCGCCCATCTGTTCGGCGGTGAGGCCGCGCTGCTCAAGACGCTGGTCCGCGCGCTCGGCCGGCAAGGCTTTGCCGTCAGCGCGGCGATCGCCGGCACCTCGATCTGCGCCCGCACGCTGACGCGGCAGGCATCCGGCACCATCGTTGCCGATGGCGGCGAGGCGGAGGCGATCAGGTCGTTTCCAGTCTCCGCGCTCGGTGCAGGTGAAGCCATCACCACCGGCCTGCGCCGTGCCGGGCTGAAGACCATCGGCGATGTCGCATCGCGCAGCGCCTCCGAAATCACGGCGCGGTTCGGCGCGCGCTTCTCCACGCTGCTCGCCCATGCGCTGGGGCAGGGCGATGCGCCGATTAGCCCGCGAAAACCGCTGCCCGATTACATCGTGGAAAAACGCTTTGCCGAGCCGATCGCGACCGACACCATGATCGCGATGACGCTGTCGCGGCTGGCCGACACGCTTGTTACGTCCATGGAGAAGCAGGGCAAAGGCGCACGGCGACTTGAAGCGGCATTCTTCCGCACCGATGGCGTGGTGCGCACGATCACGGTCGAAACCGGACGTCCCGTAACGCGAAGCGCCGTGATCGACCGCCTGTTCCGCGAGCGGCTCGATGCACTCGCAGATCCCCTCGATCCCGGCTTCGGCTTCGACATGGTGCGGTTGTCGGCGAGCCGCACCGAGATCGTGGTGCAGGAGCAACGCGATCTCGATGCGCATGTCCACGACAATGACGAGCTCGCCGCGCTGATCGACCGCATCGCCGCGCGCATCGGGGGAAAACGCGTCGTCGTGCACCTGCCGCAGGATACCCACATCCCCGAAAGCGCGGTGCTGGCCGCATCGGCGCAGCATCATCTCGCGGCTGCCATGCAGGCGGAATGGCCTGTTCGTACCGAGGGAGAGCCGCCGCTGCGTCCCTTGCGGCTGTTCGACAAGCCGGAGCCGATCAAGGTGCCGTTCGCGACCGTGCCCGATGGCCCGCCGCATCAATTCACCTGGCGCCGCGCGCTGCATGCGGTGGTGCGGGTGGAGGGCCCCGAGCGCATCGCGATGGAATGGTGGCGGCAGGACGGCAAGCAGCTGACGCGGGATTATTTCCGCATCGAGGATGCCGAGGGCCTGCGCTTCTGGATCTTTCGCGACGGTCTCTATGAAGGCGAGGTGTTCGACGGTGACGGCAAGCCTGCGTCTCCCGGCTGGTATGTGCACGGTCTCTTCGCATGAATACGCTTGGCTATGCCGAGATCGGCATCACCACAAACTTCTCGTTCCTGCGCGGCGGCTCGGATCCGCGTGCCTATGTGCATCAGGCCAGCGCTCTGGGAATTCCGGTGATCGGCATCGCCGACCACAACACGCTCGCCGGCGTGGTGCGTGCCTGGAACGAGCTCGACAATGACGAGGTGCTGCACAAGCCGAAACTGTTGATCGGCGCCCGCATCGTCTTCATGGATGGCACGCCCGACATCCTGGTCTATCCACGCGATCGCGCCGCCTATGGCCGGCTGTGCCAGCTCCTCACGAGGGGCAAGCGCGGCGACGACATCACGCGGATCGAGAAAGGCGAGTGCCGTCTCACCTTCGCCGATCTCCTGGAATTCTCGCAAGGCCAGCTCCTGATCCTGACGCTGCCGCATCGTTTCGAGCCGGCGCAGGCGCTGGATGTTCTCGCAAAGCTTAGGGATAGCCGTGCCGAGGGCGTGTGGCTGGCGGCGAGCCTGCTCTATCGTGGCGACGACAGGCGGCGCCTCTCGCGGCTCGATGATCTCGCCGCAAAGGCCAAGGTGCCGCTGCTCGCGACCAACGAGGTGCTGTATCACGATCCTCGCCGCCGTCCGCTTCAGGACGTGCTGACCTGCATCCGGGAAAAGACCACGATCGAGGCGATTGGGCGGAAGCTCGAAGCCAATGCCGAGCGCTTCCTGAAGACGCCGCGCGAAATGGCGCGGCTGTTCCGCGATTTTCCCGAGGCGATCGCAGAGACCATGCGCTTTGCGGACGCAATCGAGTTCTCGCTCGATCAGCTCAAGTACCAATATCCCGACGAGCCGGTACCGCCGGGCAAGACCGCGCAGGGGCATCTGGAGGACCTGACCTGGGCGGGCGTCGACAAATATTTCGGCGGCAAGATCGACGACAAGCTGCGCGCGACCTTGAACAAAGAGCTCGCGCTGATCGCCGAGCTGAAATACGCGCATTACTTCCTCACCGTGCACGACATCGTCCACTACGCGCGCAGCCAGAACATTTTGTGCCAGGGCCGCGGTTCGGCAGCGAACTCGGCCGTGTGTTACGTGCTCGGCGTCACCTCGGTCGACCCGACCAAGGTCGATCTGTTGTTCGAACGCTTCATCTCCAAGGAGCGGCTGGAGCCGCCCGATATCGACGTCGATTTCGAGCATTCGCGCCGCGAGGAGGTGATGCAATATGTCTATCGGCGCTACGGCCGCCACCGCGCCGCGATCATCGCCACCGTCATTCATTATCGCCCGCGCAGCGCCATCCGCGACGTCGGCAAGGCGCTGGGCCTGACCGAGGACGTCACCGCCGCGCTCGCCGACACCGTCTGGGGCAGCTGGGGCAAGGGCCTCAACGACATGCAGGTCCGCCAGGCCGGGCTCGATCCCGACAATCCCATGATCAACCTCGCGGTCGAGCTTGCGACCGAGCTGATCGAATTCCCGCGTCACCTGTCCCAGCATGTCGGCGGCTATGTGCTGACCCAGGACCGGCTCGACACCTATGTGCCGATCGGCAATGCCGCGATGGACGACCGCACCTTCATCGAATGGGACAAGGACGACGTTGACGCGCTTCATATGATGAAGGTCGACGTGCTCGCGCTGGGCATGCTGACCTGCATCAGGAAATGTTTTGATCTGATCGACCAGCACAAGGGCGAGCGTCTTGTGCTGGCGAGCGTCCCGCAGGACGATCCCAGGGTTTACGACATGCTGTGCGCCGGGGAATCGCTCGGCGTGTTCCAGGTCGAGAGCCGCGCCCAGATGAACATGCTGCCGCGGCTGAAGCCGCGAACCTTCTATGATCTCGTCATCGAGGTCGCGATTGTGCGCCCCGGGCCGATCCAGGGCGACATGGTGCATCCTTACTTGCGGCGGCGGAACGGGCTCGAAAAGGTGAGCTATCCCTCGCCGTCGCCGGACCATGGCGACAAGGACGAGCTTTACAAGGTGCTGCACAAGACGCTCGGTGTCCCGCTGTTCCAGGAGCAGGCGATGCGCATTGCGATCGAGGCCGCGCACTTCACCTCCGAGGAAGCCAACGGCCTGCGCCGCTCGATGGCGACCTTCCGCAACGTCGGCACCATCGGCCAGTACGAGGAGAAGCTGATCGGCAACATGGTCGCCCGCGGCTACGATCCCAATTTCGCCAAAAGCTGTTTTGACCAGATCAAGGGATTTGGCTCCTACGGCTTTCCGGAGAGCCATGCCGCGAGCTTTGCACAGCTGGTCTACATTTCGTCGTGGCTGAAGCACTATCATCCCGACGCCTTCTGCTGCGGTCTGTTGAACTCGCAGCCGATGGGCTTTTATGCGCCGGCGCAGATCGTCGGCGATGCCCGCAAGAACGGCGTCGAGGTGCGCGACATCGACGTGTCCTACAGCTTTGCGCAGAACACGCTGGAAAATACGGATGGCAAATACTGTGCCGTGCGCCTCGGCTTCCGCCAGATCGATGGATTCCACTGGCTGGACGAGGACGAGGAGAGGCTGAAGCGCTCCCAGCGGTCATTCCGGGGCGACGCGTCAGCGTCGAGCCCGGAATCCATAACCACGATCGGGAGTATGGATTCTAAGGTGCGCAATTGCGCACCAGAGCTCGCGCCAAGAGGCGCGCCCCGGAATGACGACGTGGAGAGAGTGCCCGACTGGGCCGACCGCATCGTCGCCGCGCGCAACCGCCGGCCCTTCACCTCGCTGGAAGATTTCGCCCGCGACACCGGCCTGCCCAAGCGCGCGCTGATCCTCTTGGCGGATGCCGATGCGTTCCGCTCGCTCGGGCTCGATCGCCGCGAGGCGTTGTGGCAGGTGCGGCGACTGCCCGACGACGTGCCGCTGCCGCTGTTCGAAGCGGCGACCGCGCGCGAGCAGCCGGACGAAGGCGCAAAACCGCTGCCGGTGATGCCGCGCGCCGAGCAGGTGGTCGCGGACTACCAGACCATCCGCCTGTCGCTGAAGGGCCACCCGATGGAATTCCTGCGCGAGATGTTGACGCGCGAGCGTATTGTCGCCTGCAAGGAGATCAGCCATGAGAACGAGCGGCGCCGCGTCCGCTGCGCCGGTGTGGTCCTGGTGCGGCAGCGGCCGGGCAGCGCCAGCGGCGTCGTGTTCATGACGCTGGAGGACGAAACCGGCATCGCCAATGTCGTGGTGTGGCCCAAGATCATGGAGCAGTACCGGAAAGAGGTGATGGGCGCGCGCCTCATCCTGGTCGAGGGCTACATCCAGAGCAGCCCGGAGAAGGTGACGCATCTCATCGCCCAGCGCATGGTCGACCGCTCGCAGGATCTGGTCGGATTGGCCAACGATGCGCTAAGCCGCAAACATCCGGTGCCCGCAGGCGCCACCGTCGTGGAGCCACTCAACGAAGACCCCCGCGCCCTCGCGGACATGCCCGCGCAAAAAGTCCGACACCCCCGCAACGTCCGCATCCTGCCGCCGTCGCGGGATTTTCATTGAGCGTCGTAAGGCGGGCTGCCCACCACGCCGTCATTGCGAGCGCAGCGAAGCAATCCAGACTGTCCCCGCGGAAAGATGCTGGATTGCTTCGCTACGCTCGCAATGACGAGTTTGCTGACGCGATCGCGCGCCACACTCTCAGCTGCCGTGGGTGGGCAAAGGCGCCGTAAGCGCCGTGCCCACCTTCTGGGATCTCGTCGCGAAAGCGGTGGGCACGCTTCGCTTTGCCCACCCTCCAAGTTCGTCGATGATGATGCCGCCCCTCAAAAATTCACCCGGTTCGAGATCGCACCATCCACGACGAGATTCGAACCCGTGGTGAATCCCGACACCGGGCTTGCCAGAAACACCGCCGCGTTCGCGATCTCCTGCGGCGTCGCCATGCGGCCGGTCGGGTTGCGCTTCATCGCGTCCTGGTACCGCTCCGGCATGTTCTTCTCGATCATCTCCCAGACGCCGCCCTTGAAATAGACAGTGCCGGGCGACACGACATTCACGCGAATCTTCTTCTTCGCGTATTGCCGCGCCAGTCCCTTGGCCATGTGGATCAGCGCGGCCTTGATCGGGCCGTAGGAGCCGGCCGCGTCCGCCTGCGCTGCGGCGATCGACGAGACGATCACGAAGGCCGCATCGCCGCCTTCGGCGCCGCTTGCCTCGAGGAACGGCCGGGCGGCCTCGAAGGCGTGCACGGCGCCGAGCACGTCGAGCCGGAAATTCTGCTCCCAGGATGCGGGATCGTGCCCTTGCGCCATTGCGCCGGCATTGGAAAACAGCAAGTCGATGCCGCCGAGCGCTTTCCCAGCCGTCTCAATCCAGCTTTTCAGCGCCGCGCCGTCGGTGACGTCGACCGTGCCGCCGGTGGCGTTGATGCCGCTCGCCTTCAACTCCGCGACGGTTGCCGCAACCTGATCGGCGTTGCGCGCGCACACCGCGACATTGGCACCTTCACCGGCCAGCGTCGCCGCAATCGCCCGCCCGATGCCGCGCGTGCCGCCGAGCACGACGGCGTTCTTGCCCTTGAGACCGAGATCCATTGTTGGCTCCTTTTTGGTGGTCGCAGGGACTGTAGCTGTTTCGAGAGACGCCCAGAAGCCCCCACGTCGTCATTGCGAGCGCATGAAGCAATCCAGATTGCATCCGCAGAAACAGTCTGGATTGCTTCGTCGCAAGGGCTCCTCGCAATGACGCGGCGAGACGCGGGACTCCTCACTCCGGCGCAGCCCCCACCGGCGGGCCACCGGGCGGGCGGTGCAGGAAGGTCAGCGAGGCATAGGCGCCGGCCCAGGAGCCGATCGCGGCGAAGGCGACATAGAAGGCGTTTTCGGTGTAGCTGATCACGGCGTAAGAGGAGAGCAGGTACCAGACCGCGCTCCAGTTCGCGGCGGGGATGCGCTTGCGCGCGATCACGGCCGAGGTGAACATGACATAGACTGCGTCGGTGGCCGCTGTCGCGATGAACACGGCACCTGCGATGAGGGGATCGATGGCGGCCATTGCATTCCCTTATGTGCTGATGGATGGTCGCGAAACTACAGCATGATCCGGAAGAATGTGCAGCGGTTTTCCGACGCGACAAACGCGGAACGCGCTTGCGCAGAGATCATGCTCAACTGCAAGGGAGAGAAGTGGCCATGCAAAGCCCCGCCGATATTCTCAAGGATATCTGGACCTCCGCCGGTGGCGATCAGGCCGCGCTCGGCCGCGTGCGGCTGACCGGCGAGGAGCCGCAAATCCCGTCCTCGTTTCGCGTTGCCGTCGCCGGCCAGACCACGATCGCGGCGGCCGGCCTTGCCGCCGCCGAGATATGGAAGCTGCGCAGCGGCGAGGCGCAGGACGTCTCCGTCGACATACGCCATGCCGTCGCCGAATGCCGTTCCGAGCGTTATCTGCGCCGCGACGACAAGCCACCGCCACCGGCCTGGGACGCCATCGCCGGCGTCTACAGAACCGGCGATGGCCGCTTCGTTCGCTGCCACACCAACTTTCCGCATCACCGCGACGCCGTCTGCAAGGTGCTCGACTGCGAGCCCGAGCGCGAGAAAGTACAGGCCGCATTGATGCAGTGGAAGGGCGAGGATTTCGAAAGCGCGGCCTATGCCGCGGGCGGAGTCGTCGCCTTGATGCGCTCCTACGACGAATGGTCCGCGCACCCGCAGGCGCGCGCGCTCGCGCAATTGCCGCTGCTCTCGATCGAGAAGATCGGTGAAGCGCCGCCAAAGCCGTGGCCAAAAGGCGATCGTCCGCTCTCAGGTCTTCGCGTGCTCGATCTTTCCCGCGTCATCGCCGGCCCCGTCGCCGGCCGCACGCTCGCTGCGCACGGTGCGGACGTGCTGCTGGTATCAGGACCGGATCTGCCCGCGATCGACTGGCTCACCATCGACACCGGCCGCGGCAAGCTCACCACCTTCATCGAACTGAAGAGCGAAGCCGGGCGGGTGCAGTTGCGCGAGCTGCTCAAGGACGCCGACATCTTCTCGCAAGGTTATCGTCCGCGCGCGCTCGCCGCGCTCGGCTTTGCGCCGGAGCACGCAGCGCAGATCAATCCCGGCATCGTCTATGTCACGCTGTCGGCCTACGGCCACGCCGGCCCCTGGGCCGAGCGGCGCGGCTTCGACTCCCTGGTGCAGACCGCGACGGGCTTCAACCATGCCGAAGGCCAGGCCGCCGGCATCGATGGCCCCAAGGAATTGCCGGCACAGATGCTCGACCACGCCACCGGCTATCTGATGGCGTTCGGCGCGATGATGGCCAAGGCACGCCAGGTGCGCGAAGGCGGCAGCTGGCACGTGCGCGTATCGCTGGCGCAGACGGGGCGCTGGCTGTGGAATCTCGGCCGGCTCGAGGGCGGATTGAATACCCCGGATACTACGGGAGAGGCCGTACATGCTGCGTTCATAGAACGCATGCAATCTGGCTTCGGCACGTTGAAGGCGGTGCAGCATTCCGCACTGCTGTCGAAGACGCCGGCGCAATGGAGCCGTCCGGCGATGCCGCTCGGCAGTCATCCGGCGCACTGGCCGGCGCGAAGCTGACATGAAGCTGACGTGTCGCAAAATTTTAACGCAAACGGATAGGGGCGAGGCGTTTTTTAGGTTGTTTGAACTCCCAATTCGGCACTATTAGCGCGACCGATCAGGCCGTCATTTGCCGAGATCGTCGCAGACACGACCGGGCCCCATGGTAGTTGAGAATACCAAGCGATTGCAGGTGCTTACAAAACAACGGGTGATCGCATCCGTAGTTTTACTAGCTCTCGCCGGCGCCGGTGCCGGAGCGTACGGCTTCTTCTCTTCGGGGGCGAAGGAAAAGAAGCACTCCGAAATCTCCAGCCAGTCGCGCAGGAATGCGCAGACCTTCACGCCGACGCCGTCCGAATGGGCGACGCTGACGATCGAGCCGGTCGCCGCCAGGAGCTTCCGCGCCGAGTATGTCACCGAGGGCAAGGTCGCAGTCGACGAGGACCGCTCGACGCCGGTGTTCTCGCCCTATGCAGGCCGCGTCACCAAGCTGCTCGCAAAGCCGGGCGAGATGCTGAAGCAAGGCCAACCGCTGTTTACGATCGAGGCCGCCGACACCGTGCAGGCCCAGAACGATTTCATCGCGGCGATGACTTCGCAGAACAAGGCGAAGTCGGCGCTCGAGCTTTCCGACATCCAGTTCAAGCGCGCCAAGGACCTCTACGAGGGCCATGCCATTCCGCTGAAGGATTACCAGCAGGCGGAAGCGGCCCAGGTGCAGGCGCGCAACGACATGCGCTCTTCGGGGACGGCGCTGGAAGCCGCACGCAACAAGCTGCGCATCCTCGGCTTCACCGACGAGGCGATCAGGACGTTCCAGGAAAAAGGCGTCATCGATCGGGAGATCACGATCTATTCGCCGATCTCCGGCACCGTCGTGCAGCGCAAGATCGGCCCGGGCCAATACGTCAATTCCGGCGCGAGCGATCCGGTCTTCGTGGTCGGCGACCTCTCCACAGTCTGGCTCACCGCCTTCGTGCGCGAGAGCGATGCGGCCGCGGTGTGCATCGGGCAGGACATCACCGTCAACGTGATGGCGCTGCCGGGCCGTCCGTTCAGCGCCAAGATCAATTACGTTGCCGCCGCGATCGACCCCGCCACCCGCCGCCTGTTGGTCCGCGCCACGATCGACAACAAGGACGGGCTGCTCAAGCCGGAAATGTTCGCGAACGTCACGATCTATTCGGCCGGCGACCGCGCCGCGCCGGCGGTGCCGAAGCAGGCGCTGATCTACGAGGCCGACAAGGTCCGCCTCTGGGTCGCGCGTGAGGACAAGTCGGTCGAGCTGCGCCAGATCAAGACCGGTCTCATCAACGGCAATCTCGTCGAGGTCACCAGCAATCTGAAGCCCGGCGAGCAGATCGTCACCAAAGGCAGTCTGTTCATCGACCGTGCGGCGTCCGGCAGCTGATCGACGACCCAAGAAAATTGAAGACCTGAATGGATCGTCTCGTTGCCCTAGCCGTCAACCGGCGTTTCCTGATGGTCGGCATGTTCGCCGCCGTGCTGATCGGCGGTCTGATCGCGTTCAACCGGCTCAACATCGAGGCCTATCCCGATCCGACCCCGCCGATGGTCGACATCGTGACGCAGAGCCCGGGGCTGTCGGCGGAGGAGATCGAGCGCTACATCACGATCCCGATCGAGACCCAGGTGGCGGGCCTGAAGAACATCACGACCATCCGCACCATCTCGCTCTACGGTCTGTCCGACGTCAAAATCCAGTTCTCCTTCGCCTATACCTATGACGAGGCGCTGCAGCAGGTGCTGAATCGCCTGGCGCAGCTCGCCCCGCTGCCCGGCAACGTCCAGCCGCAGATCTCGCCGCTCAGCCCGATCGGCGAGATCTTCCGCTATCGTCTCGTCGGCCCGCCGAACTACAGCGTGCTCGACCTCAAGACCATCCAGGACTGGATGCTGCAGCGCCGCTTCCGCGCGGTGCCCGGCGTGATCGACGTCACCGGCTGGGGCGGCAGGAGCAAGACCTACGAGATTCAGGTCGACTTCAACAAGCTGGTCGCCAACGGCCTGACGCTGCCGCAACTGCTCCAGGCGGTCGGCAATTCCAACGTCAATGTCGGCGGCAACACCGTCAATATCGGCCAGCAATCCGCCGTGGTGCGCGGCGTCGGCCTGATCCGCTCGATCGACGACCTCGCCAACACCATGGTGGCGCAGACAGGCGGCAATCCGGTGCTGGTCAAGGACGTCGCCACCGTCACGGTCGGCCAGAAGCCGCGTCTCGGCATTGCCGGCCTCGACGATTCCGACGACATCGTGCAGGGCATCGTGCTGATGCGGCGCGGCGAGCAGAGCTCGCCGACCATCAAGCGCGTCCACGAACTCGTCCAGCAGATCAACAACTCCAGCATCCTGCCGCCCGGCGTGCGCATCGAGCGCATCTACGACCGCGGCGACCTCATCGAGCTCACCACCCACACCGTGCTGCACAACATGGTGATCGGCATCCTGCTGATCGTGCTGTTGCAGTGGATCTTCCTCGGCGATCTCCGCAGCGCGCTGATCGTCGGCGCCACCATCCCGTTCGCGCTGTTCTTCGCCGTCATCATCCTGGTGCTGCGCGGGGAATCGGCCAACCTCCTGTCGGTCGGCGCGATCGATTTCGGCCTGATCGTCGATGCCACCGTGATCATGGTCGAGGCGATCTTCCGCCGCCTGACGCAAACGACACCGATGTCGGAATCCGAGCATATGTCCCCCGAAACGCTGTTCGGCATGAAGAGCCATGCCATCCTCAGCGCGGCCGCCGACGTCTCGCGATCGATCTTCTTCGCCGCCGCGATCATCATCGCGGCCTTCCTGCCGCTGTTCACGCTGTCAGGCGTCGAGGGCAACATCTTCGGCCCGATGGCGCGCACCTATGCCTACGCGCTGGCCGGCGGCCTCCTTGCCACCTTCACCGTGACTCCCGCGCTGTCCGCAATCATCCTGCCCGCGCATGTCGAGGAGACCGAGACGAAGGTGATGCTGATCCTGCACCGGCTGTACTCGCCGTTGCTGAATTGGGCGGTCGCCAATCGCAGCATCGTCCTCGGCGGTGCGGTCGGCCTCGTGCTGATGACGGTGGCGCTCGCCCGGCTGCTCGGCCTCGAATTCCTGCCGAAGCTGGAGGAGGGCAATCTCTGGATCCGTGCCACGCTGCCGCCGACCATCTCGCTCCAGGAAGGCAACAGCTACGTCAACGAGATGCGCAAGGTGATCCGGGCCCGGCCCGAGGTCGAATCCGTCGTATCGCAACACGGCCGTCCCGACGACGGCACCGACGCCGCCGGCTTCTTCAACGCCGAGTTTTTCGCGCCGCTCAAGCCCGTGAGCCAATGGCCCGGCACCCGCGACAAGGAAGAGCTGACCGCGCAATTGCTCAAGCAGCTCGACGACCGCTTTCCCGGCGTCGAATTCAACTTCTCGCAATATCTCCAGGACAACGTCTCCGAAGCCGTCTCCGGCGTGAAGGGCGAGAACTCGATCAAGCTGTTCGGCAGCGACCTCCAGGCGCTCACCGACACCGCCAACAAGATCAAGCAGGTGCTGTCGACCGTGCAGGGCGTCGCCGACCTTGCGGTGTTCACCTCGCTCGGGCAGCCGACCGTTCAGATCGACATCGACCGCGCCAAGGCGGCGCGTTACGGCCTTGCACCGGGCGACATCAACGCCACCATCAAGGTCGCGATCGGCGGCGACACCGCCGGCGACCTCTATGAGCCCGGAAGCGACCGCCACTTCCCGATCATCGTCCGCCTCGCGCCGGAATATCGCCGCAGCGCCGAGGCGATCCAGAACTTGCGGATCGGCGCGCCCGGGCCGAACGGCACCGTCACGCAGATCCCCTTGAGCGAGGTCGCGACCATCAGCCTCGTCTCCGGCGCTGCCTACATCTATCGCGAGCAGCAGGAGCGTTATCTGCCGATCAAGTTCTCGGTGCGCGAACGCGATCTCGGCAGCGCGATCCGCGAGGCGCAGGACAAGATCGCCGCGCAGGTGCAGCTGCCGCCGGGCTCGCACATGGAATGGGTCGGCGAGTTCGGCAATCTCCAGGACGCCATCCGGCGGCTCTCGATCGTGGTGCCGATCTCGCTGGCGCTGATCGGCGTGCTGCTCTGGTTCAACTTCGGTTCGATGACGGACACGCTGCTCGCGATGAGCGTGATCCCGATGGCGATCTTCGGCGGCGTGCTGGGCCTTTTGATCTCGGGCACCGCATTCAGCGTCTCGGCGGCGATCGGCTTCATCGCGCTGTTCGGCATCGCCGTGATGGACGGCATCATCATCCTGTCGCAGTTCAACCAGCTGATCGAAGAGGGCATGGACCGCATGAGCGCGGTGGTGCGCACCGGCGAGCTGCAGCTCCGGCCCGTGCTGATGACCTGCGTCGTCGCAGGCGTCGGCCTTCTTCCGGCGGCGCTGTCGGAAGGCATCGGCTCGCAGGTGCAGAAGCCGCTCGCGGTCGTCGTCGTCACCGGCATGATGCTGGCGCCGGTCGTGATCCTGGTGACCTTGCCGGTCCTGATCTCCTTCTTTTCCCGCCGCGCGCGCTGATCGTCAGAACCCGTAGAGCCGCGCCGGATTGTCGACCAGGATCTTCTTGCGCACCTCGGCATCCGGCGCCCACACCGGAAGCTGGTTGAGCAGGCGGCCGTCGTCGATCTGATAGAGCGGCGCGATGTCGGTGGGCTTGCGTCCCTCGACGCGGCTCGAATCCGGATGCGGCCAGTCGGTGCCCCAGACGATGCGGTCGGCATTGGCTGCGATCAGCGCGCGGGCATAGGGCACCATGTCCTGATAGTCGGGCGCGAGCTTCGACGAGCGATAGGCACCCGAGATCTTCACATAGGCCTTGCCGGACTTCACCAGCGCGACGAGATCGGAGAAGCCCGGCTGCTCCAGCCCGAGCGAAGCCTCGAGGCCGCCGAAATGGTCGAATACGACCGGCACCGGCGCCGTCTCGACGAGGTCCTTGATCGCCGAGATCATGGCCAGCGTGGTGTAGAGCTGCACGTGCCAGCCGCGCGCCTTCATGCGCTCGACGGCGGCGGTGAAGCGCGGCCGGCCGACATTGGGATCGTTGACGCCGCCGGTCGCCAGATTGAGGCGGATGCCGCGGAAGCCGTCCTGGTGCATCGTATCGAGCGCGCTCTCCGGCGTCTTGTCGTCGATCACGGCGACGCCGCGCGCGGTCGCGCCGCGCGCCTTCATGCCGAACAGCGTGGAGGAATTGTCGGTGCCGTAGACGCTCGGCGTCACGATCACCACGCGCTCGATATGCAGCGCCTTGTGCAGTGCGGCCATTTCTTCCGGCGAAGCCGGCTCCGGCGTATAGACGCGTCCGGCGAAGAACGGAAACTTTTCGACATCGCCATGAATGTGGGTATGGCAGTCGCAGGCATGCGCCGGGACGTCGAAATTGATCGGCGTCGCGGGCTGCGCCGCGCGGGCATGGGCTTTGCTGGTCATGGCTACTCCGGCCGCAAGGGAGGCAAGCAGGACGCTGCGTCGGCTGAGCATGGTTTCTCTCCCGGTTATTTTTTTGTAGGCGGGTGGAAGAAGAATATCACATCAGCCGGGCAACCGCTCCGCTTCGCTGCATAGCTGCTCGACGAGACCAGCAAGCGGACGTGAGCCGTCCACGCGCACGACCGGGCAGGGCAGGCCCGAGAGCCACGCTTCATGCTTAGCGAGACTGCGGCCTTCGCGATCGCCGGCTTCGTAATGGGATGCCCATTCGACGAAGTCTTCGGTTTCGCCATGGCGCCAGCCGCCTGGCGCGACGGCATCAGCGCCGAAATGGGCGGCCTCGCGGGTGCGCAACCGCTTCATCCGGATCTCGCGCGGCGCGGTCACGAAGACGACCAGGTCGAAGTACGAAACGAGCTCCTCACCCCAGCCGGTGACGGATCCGCTCAGCACCCAGTCGAGGCGCGGCAAGAACATCTCGCGCATCAGGCGCAGGCGGTCGGCGGCGGGGCGGGTCGTCTGATAGGGCGGCACGGTCGGCAGCCAGAAATAATCGTCGCTGTCGTGATGCGGCAGCGCCAGCTGGTCCGCGAGCGCGCGACCGATCGTGGTCACGCCGGAGCCCGAGGCTCCCATCAGATGGATGCGGCGGCTTTTCATCGGCATCCACCAGAGAGATTTGAAGGCTACTGCCCCGACGGCGTGCGCAGGCCGTGCCAGGCGTCGCGGACCTGGTGGTAGTGCACCTCGGGCAGGTAATCCGGCGTGTTCAGGTTCAGCGTCTTGACGTCGAGATGGCCGATGGCGCTGAGCAGCGTGTAGGAGGCGATCACGCGGTCGCGTTGCGCGCCGATCAGGCGGGCCTTGGCCTGGATCAGATCGGCCTGCGAGTTCAGAACGTCCACCGTCGTGCGCTGGCCGCCCGCAGCCTCGCGCTGTACGCCCTGCAGCGCGACGGTGGCCGCCTTCACCTCGGATTCGGAGGCCGAGACCGTGATCTTGGCGCCTTCATTGGCGACCCAGGCGCTGACCGCCGCCGTGCGCGCCTGGTTGCGCACCTGGTCGAGCACGAGGCGGCTCTGCGCCGTGATCTCCTTGGCCTGCCGGGTCTGCGCCGCGGCCTGGCCGCCGTCGTAGATCGGCGCGGTGACGTTGGCGACGATCGAGGCCTGGTCCTCGGCGAAGGTGCCGAGCGTCGGGTCGTTGTTACGGCTCTTGCTGGCGCTGCCCTGGATGGTCGCGCTCGGCAGCAGCGTGCCTTCGGCGATGCGGATGTTGGTGGAGGCGACATCGACATCGAAACTGGCGGCCATCACCGCCGGATGCTGGCGGATCGCCATCGTCATGGCGTCCTCGCGACTCTTCGGCAGATAACGGTCGACGGCCTCGGCAGGCCTGAGCTGCGAGGGCGCATTGCCGATCACTTGCGCATAGGTGGCCTGGCTGACCGCAAGCGCGACCTCGGCCGCGTTGAGATCGGCAAGGCCACGATTGAGGCGGGCTTCGGCCTGCGCGGTGTCGGTCGGCGTGACGTCGCCGGCATTGAGGCGGCGCTGGGTGACGGCGAGCGTCTCGCGCAGGAAGGCGACGTTGGAGCGCTGCGCCTCGACCAGCGACTGGTTGGCGAGAACGTTGGTGTAGGCCGTGACCGCATCGAGCAGCACGCCCTGGCCGACATTGCGCAGCGCTTCACGGCCCGACTGGACCTGGAGCTCGGCGGCCCGCACGCCGTTGGCAGTGCGGAAGCCGTTGAACAGGCTCTGCGTCACGGTGACGCCGATGATCCAGGGCTTCAGATTGCCGGTCTGGATGGTGTTGTCGGGCAACAGATTGCGGACCGATTGCAGCCCGGCGCTGAGGCTCGCCACGATCTGCGGCCGGTAGCCGGCGAGCGCCTGCGGCACGTTCTCGTCGGTGGCGCGCTGGCGAGCGCGCTCGGCATTGAGCTGCGGATTGGTCTGGTAGGCTTTTGCCAATGCTTCCGGCAGGGCTTCGGCCGATGCCGTCGCGGGCAGGGCGCAAGAGAGCGCCAGCGTGGTCCATGTCGCAAGCACAGGACCCGCGCCCGATCGACGTCGCGTCCCTCCGCGACCAGCTCTGGCGGTACGCCCAATCATGTATTCCCGCTTAACCCCGGCTGTCCGCCCCCGCCGACGATGGCCTCTTAACTGTTTAGCCAGCCGAGGTCCCGCAGGCAAACTGCCGCGGGGGAAACCCCCATGTATTCCGTGCTTGTTGCAGGCGCGTCACAGGATGTATGCGGCAAAGCGCCAGTGCCTTACACCAGCCTGACCGGTTTGTGCGCTACCGGTTTTTGTTCATCGGCTTGCGCTTCTCGATGAACGCCGCCATGCCCTCCGAGCGGTCCTCGAGCGCGAAGGTCGAATGGAACAGGTTGCGCTCGACGCTCATGCCTTCGGAGAGCGTGGTCTCGAAGGCGCGGTTCACCGCTTCCTTGGCCATCGCGGCCGCGGGGCGCGACATCGCGGCGATCTTCTCGGCGGCCGCCATGACCTCGTCCATCAGCTTGTCGGCGGGTACGATGCGGCTGACGAGGCCGGAGCGCTCGGCTTCCGCCGCGTCCATCATCCGGCCGGTGAGGCAGAGGTCCATGGCCTTGGACTTGCCGATCGCGCGTGTCAGCCGCTGGGTACCGCCGATACCTGGAATGGTGCCGAGCGTGATCTCGGGCTGGCCGAACTTCGCGGTGTCGGCGGCGATGATGAAATCGCACATCATGGCGAGCTCGCAGCCCCCGCCGAGCGCGTAGCCCGCGACCGCGGCGATGGTCGGCTTGCGGCAGCGCGCGATGCGGTCGCCGCCGATCGCGGCGAAATCCTCGGAGAACATGTCGATGAAGCCCTTGGGCTGCATCTCCTTGATGTCGGCGCCGGCGGCAAAGGCCTTCTCGTTGCCGGTCACGACGATGCAGCCGATGGCGTCATCGGCCTCGAGATCGTCGACCGCCGCGGCGATCTCGCGGAAGACGCCGAACGAGAGCGCGTTGAGCATCTTTGGCCGGTTCAGCTTGACGATGCCGACCGCACCGATGCTCTCGACGATGATGTGTTCGAACGTGCTCATGCTCCACCCACGCTTTTGATTGAGTGGGCAATGTGCCCGCTGGCGCGGATGCCTTCAAGGGGGCCGGACGCGGGACGCGCGCGGCGTGCGTCCCGCGGAACAGCCAATCAGGCCATGAACATGCGCGCGGCGGAGGCCAGGGTCAGCAATGTGCCGACGCCGATGAAGATCTTGCCGATCAGGGAGCTCTGGTCCCAGGCCGAGCTCTGCTGGGCGCTGGCCATCACCGGCGCCGGCCGTGGCTGCGCCTCGGTCGCCGCGATCACCGTCTTCTGCGGCGGCGGGTTCTCCTGCAGGGCGCGATCGATGTCGTTGAGCTGATCGGGCGCGACGACCTGGTTTTCCGGGTTCTCAGCGTTGGTATTATCGGCGGCTGCCTGGACGTTGTCGTTGGCGCGGTTCGTCATCGCGGAAACGGCTGCGGCAGCCGGCGTCTCAGCGGCGAGCTGCGCATTGGCGTTGGCGACCCCCGGGGGCATCTGGCTCGCGGCCGGCACCTGACTGTCGGTCTTGTCGTTCCTGGCCTCGTCGGCCTTGGCCGCCGCGTCCTTCTTGTCGGCCTTGTCCTCGGATTTCTGCACCGTCTTCTTGCTGTCGGTGCGGCGCGAGTCATGGCGCCGGGGCTTGGGCGTATCGGCCCCTTTGTCCACGCTCTCCGATTTGTTGCCGGCGGCCGAGTTCGGCGCCGCCTGTGCGACGCCTCCGGACAGCAAGACAAGCCCGGCCAAACCGATCAGGGCCGCGCGCGCGCTGGTTTTCATCATGTCGACGATCTCCCCAATTCCGCCCGTCCCGGCAGCGAACAGAGACCCCGGGGCGTGACGACAGCGCGGCAAAAAATGGGAATCTTCGGGCTACACCCGCCAAAAACGCGGCAAACCCCCTCCCGCAGCCACCCGCCCGATGCGGGACGCAGCGATCGGTGTTATGAGCCGTCGCAGATGTTTGCGGCCGCATCGGTCGCGCGGCCCGGATCTCGATCACGAATTCGTGATATGTTCGGTGCCCGCGTAACAAATTGAAAGAGCGGCCGAATTGCATGGTGAGGGGCGCGGGTGCGCGGACGTGAGGACGAATGGACCGGCCTGATGCGGTCGGCCATGGCCGGCGATGATGCCGCGTATCATCGCCTGTTGAAGGCAGTCACGCCGGTGCTGCGGGCCGCCGCGAGGCGTGGCCTGGCGCGGGCAGGTCAGCCCCCCGACCAGGCCGAGGATATCGTGCAGGAGATTCTGTTGGCGGTGCATCTGAAGCGGCATACCTGGGACAGCGAAGCGCCTTTCGCGCCCTGGCTGTTTGCGATCGGCCGCAACAAGCTGATCGATGCGCTCCGCCGGCGCGGCAGGCGCGTGTTCGTCAACATCGACGATTTCGCCGAGACGCTGCCGGGCGAAGCGCCGCAGGAGACCGCTTCGGCCGGCGAGGTCGCCGCCCAGCTCGGAACCCTGCCGCAGCGTCAGCGCGACGTGCTGCAGTCGATCGCGGTCGAGGCCGCCTCGATCAAGGATACGGCGACAAAGTTGTCGATGAGCGAGGGCGCCGTCCGGGTCGCGCTGCATCGCGGACTTGCGGCGCTGACGGCCAAACTGCGGGACCATTGATCATGGACACCGATCAACTCATTCGCTCGCTTGCGGTCGACAACGCGCACCGCGCCCCACGGGTCGGCGCCGTGCTGACCATGGCGCTGCTGGTGGCCGCGCCCTTGTCGATCCTGATCTTTGCGACGTTCCTCGGTATGCGCGCCGACGTGATGAGCGCCATGCGCAATCCGTTCTTCGACATGAAGTTCGCGGTGACCCTGTCGCTCGCAATCCCCGCCATCATCGTCAGCCTGCATTTGTCGCGCCCCGAAGCCCTGCTGCGCGGCTGGGGCTGGCTGCTGCTGCTTCCCGTCGGGCTGCTCGCGGTGGCGATCGGCAGTGAGGCGATGATGGCGCCAGCCATGCCGATGACGATGCGCCTGATGGGCAAGAACTCCAGGGTGTGCCTGGTCGCGATCCCCGCGATGTCGCTGCCGTTGCTTGCGGGGGCGCTGTTCGGCCTGCGCCACGGCGCGCCGTCCCGCCCCGCGCTCGCCGGAGCGCTCGCCGGGCTGGTGTCGGCCGGACTTGCGGCGACCCTCTATGCCTCGCACTGCACCGACGATTCCCCGCTGTTCGTCGCGACCTGGTACACGCTCGCGACCGCGCTGGTGACGGCGATCGGCGCGGCGGTGGGATCGAGGGTGTTGCGGTACTAGCCGCGCCTGCTTCAGGCCACCGTCGTCGCATTCTGCATGCGGTGGAAGCGCAGGACCTGTTGTGCGGTCGATGCGCGCAGGCTCTCGTAGGTGTCGCGCAGCTTCAGCATGTCGGTCTGCGACCCGCCGGAGAGCTTCTCGCGCATGGCGATGATCGCGCGCACGCTCGGCCATTGCATGCCCGCGACCTTGGCGAGGATCATCACGCCCTCGGTACGGCTTTCGATCATCATGGTCTCGGCGGTCTCGACCGCAACGCCCGCGAGCGCCGCGAGCCCGGCATTGGTCTCGTCGAACTTGCCCTGTTCGGCGAAAGTCGTGATCTGGAGCTCGGTGAGACGGCCGTCCTCGTGCAGCGACTTCACCAGCGCGCGAGCCATGTCTGTCTGCTTCGTCCTGGCAACGGCGCGAACCCGTTGGGCCGCTTCCTCGACGGCTCTCGACACCTCGTCCGCGAGCTCGGGATGTGCGGCCGCGAGCTTCCTGTGCACACTCGAGGATGCCTTGGCGACCAGCCTCAGATAGTGATGGCGCGGCAGGTCAGGCCGCAGGCCGATGCAGCCGGCGAGGTCGTCGTCGCGCTCGGCGCGGACGACGAGGTCGGCGAGACTCTCCTCGGATAATTGCGCGCCCGGATTGCCGACGGTTGACTGCACCACGTCCTCGTCGCCCCGCGCCACCAGCACGTCGGTCAGGGCCTCCGACAGCGTCCGCCGCAGCGAGATCGCCTTGAGATGCGCCTGGCCCCTGGTGCGCGCGATCTCGATCAGTGTCGCCTCGTCCAGTCGTTCCGACTTCGACAGCACGGGGCCGGAGACCTCGATGATCTCGTCGAGCGCGAGCGTGCGGATGATCTGCGGGGGCGCAGCCGCGATCGGTGCGAGCCGTTCGGCGAGCAGAGCCCTGGCCGATGTCTCGATCTGCTCGACCAGGCACTGGAACACGTCGTCGAACACGCGGATGTGGTCGTCGGAATAGTCGACCGCGTTGCCCACGAAGAGGTCGGTGACGCGGCGCAGCGTCTCCACCCGGCGCGCGACGGTGCCGTGCGAGAGGGCAGCCTGCAATTCCTCGATCAGGTTTTCGGATGGTCTTGCGGAATTGGATCTCATTGCCCTGTCCTGGAGCGTTCGGGCCGGCGGCGGCTTCTGTCGCACCGGAGGAAAATGGGTCGGTCAGCTCGTTGCAATGCAGTTGCGCCCTTGCGCCTTGGCGGAATAGAGCGCGCTGTCGGCGCGCGCGAGAAACGTGTCGGCAGTATCGGCGTCGCGCAGCGTCACGACGCCCGCGGAAATGGTCACCCGCATGCCCGGAGAGAATGCGCTCCAGTCCAGATCGGCGACGATGCCGCGCAGGCGCTCGAGCACGCGGCGCGCGACGTCGCCCGACGTGTCCGGCAGCAGCAGCAGAAATTCCTCGCCGCCGTAGCGGCCGAAACTGTCGGTCGGCCGGGTGTTGGCGAAAATGGTGATCGCGAAGGTGCGCAGCACCTCGTCGCCAATGGGGTGGCCGTAAGCGTCGTTGATGCGCTTGAACCAGTCGAGATCGATCAGGGCGATCGCGCAAGGCGTGGATGCCTGCCGCGAGTTTTCGATCTCGGCGTCGAGAAGCCGCATGATGCAGCGGCGGTTGTACGAGCCGGTGAGCTCGTCGAGCTCGGCCAGTTCCTCGATGCGGCGATAGGCGGCCTTCAATTCGATGCTGCGCCGGTACAGGATCTTGCGCAGCGTGGCGCCGAACAGGCCGAGGAAGGCGCACTGGCCGATCACCAGCACGAAGCAGAGCATCGAGGCGGTTCGCTGCAGCCGGGTCGCGACCGGCAGTCCGATCGGCAGATCCGATCCGAGGAAAACCAAGGTGAGCCCGCAGGTGGCAAGGCCCCAGGTGACCATTGCCTGGCTCGACGTCATGCGCAGCGTGCCGAACGCGAAGATCAGAAACAACACGGCGAGGAACGCGACCCCGACCGTCGGCACCGCGAGCAGGAACACCAGTTGCAGCGCCATATGCGCCGAGATCTGATAGACGGTGAGGTAATGATCCTCGAAGCGGTTGCCGAAACCGGCTTCCGACAGCACCGTGAACGTCCCGATGATCAGGAGGCCGCCGAGCCAGAACAGCGACGGAACGCCGATGGAGATCGTCCCGTCATAGGCGTAGAGCAGCAGGACCGAGGCGCCCAGCGAGTAGCTTGCGACCTGGCCGATATACATCTGGCGGCGCTGCCGGGCCCGGCGTGCCCTGACCTCGGGAGCTGTCGTCTCGGACGCGAGGACGAGATCCGCGACCTCTGCGGCATTCCTCTCCGGAAAGGACGTCGCGGCCGTGCTCATGGTCCCGCCAATGGTGGATGTCAGCGTAAAAACCTACGTGGCAAGCCTTTAGGTTTGGTATCCTTTGAAATCGAATCCGAACCGTGCAGCGCGGAACAAGGCGATAAGCCAGTGTGAGATTTTTACCGGCGATCAGGTATCGTGTGCGCTGCGGTCGAGCCGAAGCAGGGCTTGGCGCGACAAAGGTGGTGCAGGGCTGCTATGGAACCGGTGAGGCCGGGCCGCCTGTACCCCGGACAGGGCATTCCGCAGGGAAATTCGCAGTATTATGGTACCGATTCGGACTTGCGACGCTGACCACCGCGGGTGGGACGAGAAAAAAGCCTGTATGTGGGGTAGCTCACACAGGCCCCCGTATGAGTGCGGTAGGTTGAACAATTTTGCCCCCCACGTCGAACCGTCCGCCGCATCGACTCGACCAACTTTGCGAGACGGCCATTGAGCGCGACACAGGCGGCTTCGGACGAGATCCTGATCGCTAGGATCGCTCAAGGTGACCGGCTTGCCATGCAGGTGCTGTACGGGCGGCACCATGTCAGGGTTTACAGGTTCGGACTGAGGCTCGTGCGGGACGAGCAGGCGGCGGAAGACCTCATCAGCGAGGTGTTTCTCGACGTCTGGCGTCAAGCCGGCAAGTTCGAGGGCCGATCCGCCGTTTCCACCTGGCTGCTGGCAATCACCCGATTCAAGGCCCTGTCTGCGCTCCGGCGCAGGAAGGATTTCGAGCTGGACGAAGACGCCGCCAACGCGATCGAGGATACGTCCGACGATCCGGAAACGGTGGTGCAGAAGAAGGATACCAGTGAGGCGTTGCGGGAGTGTCTGACGGGCCTTTCGCCGGATCACCGGGAAATCGTCGATCTCGTCTACTACCACGAGAAGTCCGTGGAAGAGGTGGCCGAAATCGTCGGGATACCGGAGAACACTGTGAAGACGCGCTTGTTCTATGCGCGCAAGAAACTGGCCGAACTGCTGAAGGCAGCCGGCGTTGAGCGAGGCTGGCCATGATGGCTTTGAGCAAGAAGATGCTGGAGCAAGAGCCCAGTGAAATTGAACTGCTGCTGCCCTGGCACGCTGCCGGCACGCTGAACGCGCGCGATGCGCGCCGTGTCGAGGAAGCGCTGGGGCGCGATCCCGAGCTCGCCAGGCAATATGCCGCGATCCGCGCCGAGTACGAAGAGACCATCCACCTGAACGAGACCTTGGGGGCGCCGTCGGCACGCGCGATGCAGAAGCTGTTCGCTGCGATCGACGCCGAGCCGGCCCGGGCGAGCGGCTCGCTGCCGCTGTCGGCGCGCATCTCGACCTTCTTCGCGAGCCTGTCGCCGCGCACGCTGGCCTGGTCGGCGAGCCTCGGCGCCGTCGCGCTCGTGCTGCAGGCCGGCATCATCGGCGCCGTGCTGATGAAGAAGCAGCCGGCGACCTTCCAGACCGCCTCGCTCTCGACCAGTGCGCCGATCACACGCGAGCTTGGCAGCGCGGCCGCACCGGCGCGTGCGCTGGTGCGCTTCACGCCCGAGGCGCGCGTCGCCGACATCACCGCGCTGCTCGACAGCTACCAGGCTTCGATCATCGGCGATGCCAAGGGCGGCATGTTCCGCCTCCAGTTCGACAAGGCGATGAGCCAGGACGAGCTCGCTTCGCTGCTCGGCAGGATGCAGCGCGAGAAGTTCGTCAACCTCGCCGTCGCGGCGCCGTAGGCGCGCCGCTGAACCGATGACGGGCAAATCCGAGAGCTGGGTGCGCACCGGGATCCGCGCTTCATCCGTCGGCGTTGCCTTTTTGGTCGCCTCCTGTCTCGGCGTCGAGGTTGCGCAGGCGCAGGCGATCATGCGCACCCCCACGATCAGTGTGCCCTCGCGCACGCCGACCATCTCTCCCAACATCACCCCGCGGGTCAGCCCGAACATCGCTGCGCGCGCGGTAAGCGTCGACCGCGGCCCGCGGACGATGGCGACCATTCCGCGTACCACGACGTCGCGCATCCGCCCGACGACGCCGGTGCTGCCCTACGCGCGTTACTCGCCGAACCTCTACCCGGCCTGCACCGCGTCCTACCGTGCTGCCGACGGCGAATGTCTGGCGCAGCCGAACGCGGGCGGCGAGGGCACTGGAAAATCTGGCAAGAAGAGCGCCGGCAAGGGGCGCGGCAACGACACGCCGGTCGCGCTGACCTCGCGCAGCTTCGCAGGCGAATTCGTCGCCGAGATCGACGGTGTGCTGTCGACCGCCGAGGCCGACGAGCTGGCGCGTCGCCACGGCCTGACCCGCCTCGCTTCCGAGAATTTCCCGCTGATCGGAGCCACGTTCGGCCTGTTCCGCATTGCCGATGGCCGGCCCTATGAAACCGTGCGGCGCGAGTTCGCGGCCGACGGCAGCGTGCGCTCGCTGCAGCCGAACTTCCGCTACGTGCTCCAGGACCAGAAATCGGCTGCCACGACCGAGGGCGATCCTGCGCAATATGCGCTGGCAAAGCTCCGCCTGCCGCAGGCGCATACGCTGGCGCACGGGGCCAACGTCACGATCGCCGTGATCGATTCCGGCGTCGACGCCCGGCATCCCGAGCTCGCCAATTCCATCGCCGACAATTTCGACGCGCTCGGCAGTGCCGAAGGACCGCACGTCCATGGTACCGGCATCGCCGGGGCGATCGCGGCCCATGCCCGTCTGATGGGCAGCGCGCCCGAGGCCCGCATCATCGCCATCCGGGCCTTCGGCGGTGCCAATGGCGGCGCCGAGAGCTCGTCCTACATCATCCTGCGTTCCCTGAATTACGCCGCCGAGCACGGCGCGCAGATCGTCAATATGAGCTTTGCCGGTCCGAAGGACGCGGTGATCGAGCGCGCGATCGCCGCGACGGCCGCGCGAGGTCTCGTGCTGATCGCGGCCGCCGGCAATGCCGGCGCGAAATCGCCGCCGCTCTATCCGGCCGCCAACCCCAACGTGATTGCGGTCAGCGCGACGGATCAGCAGGACAGGCTGTTCGCCGCCTCCAACCGCGGCAACTACATCGCCGTCGCGGCCCCCGGCGTCGACATCTTCCTGCCGGCACCCGACGGCAAGTACCAGATGACGTCGGGAACCTCGTTCTCCGCCGCCTATGTCTCCGGCGTCGCGGCGCTGCTGCTCGAGCGCAATTACGCACTCAAGCCGGAAGCGCTGCGCATGACATTGGTGAAGACCGCGCGCGACCTCGGCTCCCCCGGGCGTGACGACCTCTTCGGCGACGGCCAGGCCGACGCGTTTGCCGCCGTCATGGCTATTCCCGTCGACAGCGCGACGCCGGTCGCTGCTGCCTCGGGTACAACAAAACGTGAAGATGCCGACAAGCGTCGCGACGAGCCCGGCATTCGCGCGATCGAACAGCCCTCGCTGTCGAGCACAGCCGATAAAGCCGCGATTTCTCAGGCAGATAGGCCGGCGACGCGATAGTCGCTGCGACAACTTTGCGCGCGCGCCGAAGGTCAAAAAATCAGACCCCGCATTGAACGTTGAGCCCGCTGCCACGACCAACTGATGTGGGAGCGGTCATCCCTCCCCATCAGTCATATCAGGCGCGAGCGCCCATCCACCCCAAGCGCCCATATGGCTCGACCCGTCCGGTTGTCCCCCCGGACGGGTCTTTTCTTTTCAGAGCGTTTTTGACCGAAGTGGATGCCGGTTCGCGTGAAGAAAACGCGCCAAAACAGGAATCTGGCGTCCGATCTTTTGAAGCTTCGCTTCCGTTCAGCTTGCGGTTGAAGGTCGCCGCGGCGTCGGTCTCCGCCGCGCGCGGAGCGCGCCGCAACTCCGTTATGCTTGTGCGAAGCTTGACTCGAAAACACGGAAAATCACCGCACGACTACGGTGTTTGACGACCAATGCCGCGTCGTTGCTGGACAAGTCAAAACTTTTCCACAAAATATTCATGTCGCGTCTAAATTGATTCGTGTGCGTTGCGTCCCCCGCGTCCGTGTTTTCTCCTGACGGGCTGGTTCATGACACATCGCCAAGAGTTCGTTCGCGACGCGGCTGGCAGCCGCCAAATCGCGGCGCGTTGGTGCGCTCTCGCCGAACAGCGCCTGCAACATCTCTCCGAGATGTTCGAGACCGGCCGCTGGCGCCGCTATCATTCCGAGATCGCGTTCCTCGAAAACATCCAGGAGGCCAAGCGCGCCGTCCAGACCTGGCGCGCGCTTGCGACCGGCGGGGACGTCGCCGAGGCGGCCGCGAGCGTGACGCCGGCATTCGGTTGGTCGCCGGCGACGATGCCCCGCATGGCGCCGCGCGAGCAGGCGCAGACCGTGCAGCCCAAGACCTTGCAGCCAAAGGCCGTTCACATCGCTCCCGAGACCGCCACGCCGGTCAGGCTCGATCCGAAGCCCGACGTGCTCGCGGAGATCACCGAAGCCCCGATCGCGCCGCTTGCCATGCCGGTGGCTTGGCCGTCGTTCACCGCGCCTGCCGAGATGCCGCCGCTCAAGGCTCCCGCTGCGAAGGCACCGTTCACCGCACCTGCCGTGAGATCGCCGCGCGCGGAGCCGGCCGCAACCGCGCCATTCACCGCGCCGGAAGTGAGGCCGCCGGTGCCTGCCGCGCAGCCGCCGAGGACGGCGCCTGCAGCGATGGCGGCGCTCCTGCCGCAGTTCGCTCCGCCCGCCGAGGAAATCGTCGCCGCCCCCGAGCGCGTCGTCGAATTCACCTTCAGCCTCGACGGCCTGGAAGCGAAATACCCGCTGCTGCGGAACGCGTTCTAACGCTCCGTCGCGAGGGCAAAACGGCAGGCAGCCGCACCTGTCGCTCCGTCATCCTGAGGTGCGAGGCATGGGACGCAGTGCATCCCATGGGGAGCCTTGAAGGATGCAGGGCCCGGCCGTCAACCACGCCTACCTTCGCACCGCATTGCCGCCGACCAGCAGCTGCGCGAAGCGTTGTGCGCCGTCGGCCGACAGGTCCGACGTCACCGCACGGGCGTGATCGAGGCCGACCACGGCACCGCGCGGCGTCTCGGAGATCATGTTGTTGTTGACCAGCGCGGTGCCGGCGCCCGGCACCACGGAGACGCCGACGCCGGCCAGCGCCTTGCGGATCACGTTGCCCGTGATCGCGACATCGCGCAGATATCTGCCCCAGCCGGCGACGATGCCGTAGGACGGCGCGTTCTCGATGACGTTGCCGGTCACCGAGGAGTCCGCCTCGATGTAGATGCCGACGCCGGCATCGTCGTCAGGCGCGGTGCCGATCGGCCGCTTCGGGACCAGGTTGCGGATGATGTTGCCCTGGACCACCGCGATGCGGCCGCCCTCGTTGAAATTGCAGACGGAGACGCCGACGGCCGCGCCGTCGACAATGTTGTTGGCGATCACGGCGGCTTCGAACGCGAATTCGGAATAGAGCGCGACCTCGCGCACGTCGCTGACGCTGTTGCCCGTGATATGGATGTTCGAGGCCGAGTTGCCGCGCACAGCCGAATAGTCGCAATTCCTGATGCGGTTGCCGCGCACGATCACATTGCCGGCGCGAAAGGCGTTGATGGCATTGCCGTATTGGCCCGAGCCGCCGGGGCCGGCCTTGATGTTCTCGATGCGGTTGTCGGCGACCAGCGTGCCGTCATCGCCGATCGCATTGCGCAAGATCTCGATTCCGTTGTCGTTGGTGCCGAGAATCGTGTTGCGGGAGACACAGAGGCCCCTGGCGTCGAACGACACAACCGCCGTCACCGCGATGCCGGTGAAGATATTGCCGGAGATGTCGCCCGCGACCTGCTCGAGCCAGATGCCGCTGCCGCCCGAGCTCGTGATCTCGCAATCGGTGATGCGCACATCGCGCCCGCCGAGGACGTGGATCAGGCCGCGCCGTGTCGGCAGCGCAATGCCGCCGCCGTCGAAGGTGATGCCGGTGATGCCGATCGCATCGGAGCCGTCGCTCTGGATCGCCGCGGCCCCGCCGGTGAAGACGAGCTTGGTCGCGCCGCGCACGCCGATCAGCTGCGCGCCGTTCGGCAGCCGCAACAGGCCGGTCCGGTACACGCCCGGTGGCAAGGCGAGCGGCATTTGCGCGCGCGCGGCCTCGTCGATGGCGCGCTGCAGCGCGCGTGTTTGATCCTCGCTGCTGCCGGGCCGCACACCGTATTGCGTGGCATCGCGGCCGAGCATCGACGTCAGCGGCGCGGCGCGCGCGGCGTCAACAGGCATGGCGAGGGCACCGGCAATGCCGGCGGTCGAAGCCCCGATGAGATGACGGCGATTGAGGTCCATGACGCGTCCTCCGGCGGACGCGGGGGTCCGCAGCGGTTTCGTAGCTCAGCAGGGCGAGGACCGTGAGGATTGTTCGCGGTAGGGTTAAATGTTTACGCAAGAGACGGTGCCGTAGGGTGGGCAAAGCGTAGCGTGCCCACCATTGTCCGCGCCCAAGCGATGCATGGTGGGCGGGGCGCTGCGCGCCTTTGCCCACCCTACGAGACCGGTATGTTCCGCGCCTTCCGTGCCAATTGCACCATCTCCATCAGCATCGCTTCCCCCGCATCCACCAGCTCCTCCAGCGTGATGCGGGCTGCGCCCTTGCGGCGAACGGCGCCGTTGCGCGCAAGCAGGGGAATGTGGATGAACGCCGCGAGCTGCGGCCCGCCCGCCTTCACGTGCTCGATCGCGCGCCAGCTCAGGTAGTTGCAGAGATAGGCGCCGGCATCGCGTGAGGGACGCGCGTCGATGCCGGTGAGGCGCGCGGCGCGCAGCAGCCTTGCCGTGTGCGGGCCGAACATCATCGCGTCCGCATGGCCGGCGATGCCGCGCTTAGCCGAGCGGGTGTTGGCGGCATCGGGCCAGAGCATGGTGACCGCGTTGCGCGCCCGCGTCTCGATGCGCAGGTAAGGCGTGCGTGCGGCGAGGCCGAACATCAGGAGCGCGTCGGGCTTTTGCGCAGCGAGCATTTCTGGCAATTGGCGGTCGACCGCGGCATAGGTGACCGGGAAGATGTGGCTCGATAGCGCGACATCGTCGAGCGCGGGCCGGCGCAATTGCGCCAGCCGCGCCACCAGCGGCTGGGTCGGATTATAGGGCGCGCCGGGAAACGGACCGAAGCCGGTGAGGAGAATGCGGAGCTTGTCGCTCATTGCAGCAACTCCAGAATCTGCTCGGCGGCGAGTGCCGGCGTGAGATGGCCCTCGGCGACCTCGGCCTCGATCTTGCGGACTTTCGTCCGCACCGATGCCTCGCTGCGGAGCCGCGCCAGCATGCGCTGCTCCAGCATCGACCACATCCACTTCACCTGCTGCTCGCGCCGCCGCGCGGCGAAATCGCCGGACGCGCTCATCGCCTTGCGGTGATCCAGAACCTTCTGCCAGATCCTTGCGATGCCGTCGCCGGTCAGCGCCGAATAGGTCTCGACCGGCGGATGCCAATGCTCCGATCGCGGCGCCAAGATATGCAGCGCGCCGCGATAGTCGGCAGCGGTGATCTTGGCGCGCTTGAGATTGTCCCCGTCGGCCTTGTTGATCGCGATCATGTCGGCGAGCTCGACCAGGCCCTTCTTGATGCCCTGCAGCTCGTCGCCGCCGCCCGGCAGCATGAGGGCAAGGAAGAAGTCGGTCATGTCGCAGACGGCGGTCTCGGACTGGCCGATGCCGACGGTCTCGACCAGCACGACGCCGAAGCCGGCGGCCTCGCACAGCAGCATCGCCTCGCGCGTCTTCGCCGCGACACCGCCGAGCGTGCCGGAGGAGGGCGAGGGGCGGATGAAGGCGTCGTTCGCGGCCGACAGCCGCGCCATCCGGGTCTTGTCGCCGAGGATCGAGCCGCCGCTGCGCGCCGAGGACGGATCGACCGCGAGCACCGCGACCTTGTGGCCCTGCTCGATCAGATACGTTCCGAGCGCATCGATGGTGGTGGATTTGCCGACGCCGGGCGAGCCGGTGATGCCGACGCGGAACGCCTTGCCGGTGTCGGGCAGCAGCATCTGCACCAGCTCGCGCGCCAGCGCTTGGTGGTCGCCGCGCCGGCTCTCCACCAGCGTGATCGCCCGCGCAAGCGCCGCGCGACTGCCGGCGCGGAGGTCGCGGGCGAGGGATTTGATGTCGATGGATTTGGGAGTGGTCATCGTTGCTTTCGCGTCCAGCCGCTAGCGGCCTGACATGCGAACGTGTCTCTCAGCGCAGGATTTCAACGGTGGAAGGTGTGTTTGAATGATATCCCAAACGATCTCGGCCTTCGTCATATGATAGGCATGACGCAGAAGATTTCCAAAGTCGATCATCTTGCGCCAGTCGATTCCAGGCTCCGTTCGCTTGACCTCATCCGGGATGAATCTCGATGCCTCGCAGATGATCTCTAGAAGCCGTTCGATTGCGAGGCGGGAGGTCTTTTCGGAGACAAATTGATCGAATGTGAGGCCCTTCGTGACGCTTTCGATGTCCGATATGGCTTCCAGAATGTCGAGCAGCCGGTCTTCGACGGTCGGCGGCATTCAGAAGACCTCGATCAGATCGTCCGCGATCCGCTCGGCCATGCGCGGCTTCAGCAAGTCGCGCATCGATACCTGCACTCGAACGCCGACATGATCCTCGATCAGGTGTAGGACCTCAAAATAGTCGAACCGCGGCGCTTCCTCGCGCGAGGTCGTTTCGACCAACACGTCGAGGTCACTGTCCGGCCGCGCGTCACCGCGGGCACGCGATCCGAAGATGTGCAGCCGTTTCACGCCCGCAGCCCTCAAGGCGGGAGCAAGCTCTCGGAGCTTCCCGATGAGAGTTTGGAGTGGAATGTCTGCGACATCGGTCATGGCTGGATATTAGCACAGGGCAGCCGCCCGGCCCAGCGATACGGAGACAGTTCTGCTGACCCGGCCGGGGGCAGGCGAGGCCCGCCCGCCTGATATCACCGGGTCGTTGCGGCGACCGTCTGCGCTGGTTTCACCTTCCGCCAGACCCACACCATCACCGGCCACAGCAGCGCGCCGATCGCCATGGCAGCGAGGATGGCCGCGACCGGGCGCTCGAAGAACGGCAAAATGCTGCCATCGGACTTGATCAGCGACGTCACAAAAGCCTGCTCGACCATGGTGCCCATCACGATGCCGAGCACCATGGCCGCGACGGGATAGCCGTTCGCCTCCATGACATAGCCGATCACGCCGAACGCGGCGACCGTGACGACGCCGAACATGTTGTTGCCGATCGCAAACGAGCCGACCGCGCAGCACAGCATGATGATCGGCATGATGGCCGAGCGCGGCGCCAGCAGGATATAGGCGGCGACCCGGATCATGGCGATGCCAAGCGGGATCATCAGGATGTTCGCGATGATGAACATCAGATAGATCGCGTACATGCTCGACGCCTTCTCGGTGAACAGCGTCGGGCCGGGATTGAGCCCCTTCATGTAGAGCACGCCGATCGCGATCGCGGCGATGGTGTCGCCGGGAATGCCGAACAGCAGCGAAGGCACCCAGCCCGAGGCGATGCTGGCATTGTTGCTGGCGCCGGCCTCGACCAGGCCCTCCACGTGGCCGGTGCCGAACTTTTCCGGCTCCTTGGAGAAGCGCTTCGACATCGCATAGGAGACCCAGGCGGCCATGTCGGCGCCGGCGCCGGGCAGTACGCCGATGATGATGCCGACGATGTTCCCGCGCGTCATCTGCCAGTGATAGAGCTTGGTCAGCCTCCATTGGCCGGCCATGATGCTCCCGAATTTTCGTCGCGGCAGGGGTGGTGGTTCCGGCGTCAGCATCGCGCGCATCACCTGCGCCACCGCGAACACGCCGACGAGGGCCGGGATCGGCTCGATGCCGCCGAACAGATCGGTGAGGCCGAAGGTGAAGCGCGGGATGCCGCCGGGATTCTCGATGCCGATGCAGGAGACGAGCAGGCCGATGAACATGCCGGCGATCGCCTTCACCGGCGAGGAACGCGCCACCAAGGTGGCGCACATCAGGCCGAGCAGCGCCAGCCAGAAATATTCGAAGGTCGAGAACGACAGCGCGATCTCTGCCAGCGGCGGCGCCAGGATCATCAGCGACAGCACGCCGGCGATGCCGCCGACGGCGGAGAACCAGACGCCGGCCCCCAACGCCAGCTCGGCCTGGCCTTTGCGCGTCATGGCGTAGGCTTCATCCGCATAGGCGGCGGAGGCGGGCGTGCCCGGGATGCGCAGCAGCGCGCCGGGAATGTCGCCGGAGAAGATCGCCATCGAGGAGGCCGCGACGATGGTCGCGATCGCCGCGATCGGCGACAGATAGAAGGTGACGGGGACGAGCAGGGCGGTCGCCATCGTCGCCGACAGGCCCGGCAGCGAGCCGATCACGAGGCCGTACACGGAGGCCGCGATCATCGCGATGATGACCTCCCAGGTGGAGATCAGCGCGAAGGCATCAATCAGGGTCTTCAGCATGGGATTACCAGGGCGTCGGCAACAGGCCGGCGGGAAGCGGCACGCGGAGCAGCTTGCCGAAGATGAGGTGAATGGCGAACGGCGAGAGCATCGCGAGCGGCAGCGCCAGCTTCCACTTGGCTCCGAGCGCGGTCGAGGTCACGTAGACCATGATCGCCGCGGTGATGATGAAGCCGAGCCTGTCGGCGGCAAAGACATAGAACAGCAGCAGCGCCGGTGGCAGCAGCGCGCGCAGGCCGTAGAGCTTGCTCTGCGGCGGCGGGGCTGCCGCCTGGCCGTCCTCGAACGGCACCAGCTCTTCCTCCTCCTCGAAGGAATGGCCGATGCCGAACACGATCGCGAGCCCGCACAGCGCAAGGCCGCAGCCGATCACCAGCGGAAATACGTTGGGGCCGACCGGCTGCCCCGGCACCGGCGGCAGAATGTAGCCGCCATAGGCGGCAGCCGCGCCGAGCACGACGAGAAACGATCCCGTGACGGAGTCGGGAAGACGCATGGGAGGGCCCTGTGAGAGATGTTCTGCCTCGCGCGCGGCGGGGCTATCGAATATGCACTCCGTCATTGCGAGCGTAGCGAAGCAATCCAGAGTCGTTCTGCGGAGGGATTCTGGATTGCTTCGCTGCGCTCGCAATGACGATGTGGCAAGAGCTCAGTCCTTCACGCCTTGCTCAGGCCCGCGGCCTTCATCGCCTCGCCCATCTGGGCATCGCCCTTGTCCATGAAGCCCGCGAAGTGGGCCGCATCGCCCCACACGGTGCCGAAGCCGCGATTGCTCATGAAATCCTTGAACTCGGCCGAGTCGTAGACCTTCTTCAGCGCCGCCGTGAGCTTCGTTGCGATCTCCGGCGGCAGATTTTTCGGCCCGGCAATGCCGCGCCAGGCGCCGGTTGCGTAGTCGATGCCCATGGCCTCCTTCAGCGTCGGCACGTCCTTGAACACCGGGTTGCGCGCGGGCGCCATGATGGCGAGGCTCCTGGCCTTGCCGGCCTCGATGATCGCGCGCGCCTCCGGCACCGAGCAGGTGGTGAGGTCGAGACCGCCGGCAGCGAGATCCTGCATCGCGGGCGCTGCGCCATTCGACGGCACCCAGGCGACCTGGTTGGCAGGCAGGCCCATCGCCTGCATCCAGCCGACCAGCGCCAGATGCCAGATGCCGCCCTGGCCGGTGCCGGAGGCCTTGAACTTGCCGGGAGGCGCCGCCTTGATCGCATCGGCGAGCTCCTTGACCGTCTTGTAGGGCGAGGAGGAGGAGACCTGGATGCCGGGCGGATCCTCGTTCATCAGCGCCAGCGGCGTGTAGCTCTTCGGCGTCAGGTCGGTGAGGCCCTGCCAGTGCATCATCGAGATTTCGACCGTGAGCATGCCGATGGTGTAGCCGTCGGGCTGCGCGGTCGCGATCGCGCTATGGCCGACCACGCCGGAGCCGCCGGTGCGGTTGACCACGTTGAACGGCTGGCCGAGGTCCTTCTCCAGCAGCGCCGCGACGATGCGCGCGGTGGCATCGGTGCCCCCGCCGGCGCCCCAAGGCACGATCACGGTGACCGGCCGGGCCGGATAGGCTTGCGCAAGTGCGGACTTGAAGCCGAAAGCGGCGGAGGCCGCGACTGCAGCGGTGGAAGCCGCAAAGGTGCGGCGCGAAATCTTGGACATTGAATGCCTCCCAGCGGCGCCCGTGATGTCGGGCGCTCTTGTCAACGCCGGCATTCTAGTCGGCTTTGCGTCGCCGCCGCAAGGTAGCGCTACCAACTGGACGCGCCATGTTGTGAAGAGCAGACGGCCGATCGAATGGGTGGTCGGAAATCGGGTGGGTTTTGTCCGCGCGCGCAGCCAACTTCAGCGCGTAACGAAGAACCAAAGGCAAGCCATCGATGAACCAAGCCTATTACAGCGCCGTGCTGGACCATCCGCTGAACGACGTCTGGTCGCTGATCCGCGATTTCAACAACTACCCCGCTTACATCGACGGGGTGAGCGAGAGCGAGATCGAAGATGACAAGCGCGGCGATGAAGTCGGCGCCATCAGGCGCTTCTGCTATCTCGGAAACTGGATCCGCCAGCGCCTGGTCGATCACTCGGACCGGCAGCACACTCTCACTTATGCCGGTCTCGAAGCGATACCATACCCGCAAGACGACGGCGGTCCGAGTCCGGCGCCGACGCGCTACCAAGGCACCATGCATCTGCGTCCGATCGTCGAAGGCGACCGTACCCTCATCGAATGGTCGGTCGCGCTCGAAACCGAAGCTGCGGATGCCGAGCGCTGGAAAGCCCTGTTTGCCTCCTGGATTCCTGATTGGACGGATTCACTGGCACGGACACTGGCCCGGACCCGTCCGCGATCCAGCTAAAGCATGATCTCGAAAAGTGTGAACCGGTTTTCCGAAGGGATCACGCTCAAACAAGGACCTAACGCGCGATTACGATTCGTCCAAATCTCATCGCGCTTTAGAAGATATCGACCGCGAGGCTACTCCGCCGCCTCGCTATGCCCCAGCCGGGCGTTCAGCTTGCGGATCAGCTCCTCGGCCGCATCCGCAATCACGGTGCCGGGCGGGAAGATCGCCTCGGCGCCGGCGGCATAGAGCGCATCGTAATCCTGCGGCGGCACCACGCCGCCGACGATGATCATGATGTCGTCGCGGCCCTGCTTCTTCAGCGCGGCCTTCAGCTCCGGCACGGCGGTGAGGTGGGCGGCGGCCAGCGAGGAGACGCCGAGGATGTGCACGTCGTTCTCGACCGCCTGCCGCGCGGCTTCGTCGGCGGTGGCAAACAGCGGCCCGATGTCGACGTCGAAGCCGATATCGGCGAACGCTGAGGCAATCACCTTCTGGCCGCGGTCATGGCCGTCCTGGCCTATCTTGGCGACCAGGATGCGCGGGCGGCGGCCTTCCGCCTCCTCGAAGGCGTCGATCAGCGCCTGAACCTTCTCGACCTGGGTGCCCATGCTGGACGCCTCCCGCTTGTAGACGCCGGTGATGGACTTGATCTCGGCGCGGTGCCGGCCGAACACCTTCTCCATCGCGTCGGAGATCTCGCCGACGGTCGCCTTGGCGCGTGCCGCGTCGATGGCGAGCGCGAGCAGATTGCCGTTGCCTTCGCCGGCCGAGCGCGTCAGCGCGGCGAGGGCGGCATCGACCTCCTGCTGATTGCGCTCTGCCTTCAGCCGCTTGAGCTTGTCGATCTGCAGCCGGCGGACATTGGTGTTGTCGACCTTCAGGATCTCGATTTTGTCCTCGTCGGTCGGCTTGTACTTGTTGACGCCGATCACCGCCTGCTTGCCGGCGTCGATCCGCGCCTGCGTCTTGGCCGAGGCCTCCTCGATGCGCAGCTTCGGCACGCCGGCTTCGATCGCCTTCGCCATGCCGCCGAGCTCCTCGATCTCCTGGATATGGCCCCAGGCCTTGGCGGCGAGGTTGCGCGTGAGCCGCTCGACATAATACGAGCCGCCCCAGGGATCGATGATGCGGGTGGTGCCGCTCTCCTGCTGCAGGAACAGCTGGGTGTTGCGCGCAATGCGCGCCGAGAAGTCGGTCGGCAGCGCCAGTGCTTCGTCGAGCGCGTTGGTGTGCAGCGATTGGGTATGGCCTTGCGTCGCCGCCATCGCCTCCACGGTGGTACGCATCACGTTGTTGAAGACGTCCTGCGCGGTCAGCGACCATCCCGAGGTCTGGCTATGCGTGCGCAGCGAGAGAGAGCGCGGGTCCCTCGGGTTGAAGGGTTTCAGCAGCTTCGCCCAGAGCAGGCGCGCCGCCCGCAGCTTGGCGACCTCCATGAAGAAGTTCATGCCGATCGCCCAGAAGAACGACAGGCGCGGCGCGAAGCGGTCGACGTCGAGCCCCGCGGCAAGTCCGGCGCGCAGATATTCGACGCCGTCCGCGAGCGTATAGGCGAGCTCGAGATCCTGCGTCGCGCCGGCCTCCTGCATGTGATAGCCGGAGATTGAAATGGAATTGTACTTCGGCATCCTCGTCGAGGTGTAGGCGAAGATATCAGAGATGATCCGCATCGAGGGCGCCGGCGGATAGATGTAGGTGTTGCGCACCATGAACTCTTTCAGAATGTCGTTCTGAATGGTGCCCGACAGCTTCTCCGGCGGCACTCCCTGTTCCTCGGCGGCCGCGACGTAGAGCGCGAGGATCGGCAGCACCGCGCCGTTCATGGTCATGGAGACGCTCATCTGATCGAGCGGAATCCCTGCAAACAGCGTGCGCATGTCGTAGATGGAATCGATGGCAACGCCGGCCATCCCGACGTCGCCGCCGACGCGCGGATGGTCAGAGTCGTAACCGCGATGGGTGGCAAGATCGAACGCGACCGAGAGGCCCTTTTGCCCCGCCGCGAGGTTGCGCCGGTAGAACGCGTTGGAATCCTCCGCCGTGGAGAAGCCGGCATATTGCCTGACCGTCCAGGGTTGGTTGACATACATGGTCGGGTAGGGGCCGCGCAGGTATGGCGCGATGCCCGGATAGGTCTCGAGGAAGTCGAGCCCGGCGACATCAGCCTCGCCATAAGCGGGCTTCACCAGAATGCCCTCCGGCGTCAGCCACGGCTCGGCGCTGCCCGCAGGCGCAGCGACGGTTGGCCGCTCAAAGGCAATGTCGGCGAAATTCGGAATGCGGCTCATGGCTTCAACCATATCGTAAGCTCAATCATGGTCCGGATGCTGATGGCTGACGATGGTGGCCATCTTCTCCAGTCCGTAATTCTGCTGCGTGGTCTGGCTCGGCAAATTGGCGATGCCGACCACCCAGCCGAGGCGGGATTCAGTGCCATATTGCCGTGTCGGCACCACGTGGTCCGGCCGGTCGAAGGCGCCAGTCATGATCTCGATGCGCGGGCCATCGATGCGGCGGAAGCTCAGGGGCGTGCCGCAGGCGGCGCAGAAGTCGCGCATCGCGATCGACGAGGATTGGAACGCCGACGGCGCGCCCTTGGTCCAGGCAAAGTCCGTCTTCTCGATGTCGGCGAAGGAGGCAAACGGCGCGCCACTGGCCTTCTGGCACATCCGGCAGTGGCAGATCGAAATCTTGTTCGGCGACGCCGTCAGGGCAAAACGGACCGCCCCGCATTGGCAGCCGCCGGTGAGAACGGGTTTGCTGGTCTCGGTCATGCCATTTCCATCCGTCGATAAGCGTCTTGCAACGTGGCAACCGCATCACCGCCGGCGAAGACAAAACCCGTGACGCCGGCGGCCCGCAGCGCCGCCTCTGCCTCAGCCGGGCGGCCTGCCAGATAGATATGTCGCCCGCCGGCCGATTGCAGGGCCTTCGCCGCAGCTTCGGCGTGTTCCGCATAGACCTTGTCGCTGGAACACAGACAGGCCAACTCGGCGCCGGAGGCCTTGAAGGCCGCGGCCAGCTTGGCCGGATCGGCAAAGCCCTCGCTGTCGACCGCCTGGATGCCGCCGGCCTCGAAGAAGCTCTTGGCGAACGTCGCGCGCGCGGTGAAATCGGCGGGCGTGCCGAGATTGGCCAGGAACACCTTTGGCCGTGCGCCCCGCGCCTTCAACATCGCGTCGGATTTGTCGCGCAGCGCCTCGAACGGTTCCGCGAGACGGATCGGCGCCAGCGCCTCGAACTTGTATGTCTGTTCGCCATAGGGCGGAAGCGCGATCGGCGTTGCCTTCAGGACAGTGGCTTCGCTCTCCTGCAGGTTCGGAAACTCGCTGGCGCCGGTCAGCACGTCGCGGCGCTTCGCGATATTGGCCTGGCGCGCCTTGCGCGTGGCCGCGACCTTGCTCTGGAACACACCCTGCTGAAGCGCGGCGAAGGCGCCACCGGATTTCTCGCTCTCCTGGAATAGCGCCCAGGCCGCGTCGCACAGCTGCGCCGTCAGCGTCTCGATCCCGCCGGCGCCCGCCGCAGGATCGCTGACCTTGGCGAGGTTGCTTTCTTCCAGCAGCAAAAGCTGGGTGCTGCGCGCCACGCGCCGCGCGAACGGATCGGGTAGGCCGAGCGCCAGCGTATGCGGCAGCACGGTGATGGCATTGGCGCCGGCGAGCCCCGCGGCGAAGGTCGCCACGGTCGCGCGCAGCATGTTCACGTAGGGATCGCGCTGCGTCAGCATGCGCCAGGACGTATCGGCGGCGATGAACAGCGGTTTCGGCGTGAGCCCGCAAGCGGTCACGATGCGCGCCCACAACAGCCGCAGCGCGCGGAATTTGGCCATGGTCAGGAATTGGTCGGCATCAGCGGCGAGCCGCGCATAGACCATGCCCTGCGCGGTTTCCAGCGGAATGCCCGCGCCTTCGATCGCGCGCAGATAAGCGACGCCGCAGGCCAGCACGAAGGCGAGCTCCTGCACTTCCGAACCACCGGCATCATGGATCACGCGGCCGTCGGCGGAGGCGAACGGCCCCCTGAAGCCGAGCCCGGCGAGGCCCTTGATGGCGCCCGTGATCGCGGGGGCGATTTCCTCCCAAGTATAGGGGCTGTGGCCCCACACCGCGCCAGCCGCGAGCGGATCGAGCCCGAAGCGGATGTTGCAGGCGGCGGGATCGAGGCCGTTGCTCTTCACATATTCCGCGACATGGATCGCGGCCATCCGCGATTGCGGTCCAATCTCGAGCTCGATGCCGATCCCGGCGTCGAGATGAATGTCCTTCAGGACCTTTGCCACCGCGTCGGCAGAAGGTTCCAGGCCGAAACCGCGCGCGCCATTGGCGCCGGCGAATACCAGCGCAAGCCCGGTCGCACCGTTCTCCAGATCCTGCAGCGCCTGCGCATTCGCGAGCGCCGCATCGGGATGGTCGATCCGCTGCACGATCTGCCACGGCGCGGCCGGCAGCCGGCCCACCACCGGCGTAACGCCCTTCGCACGCGGATAGAGCGGTTCGATCTTGACGCCGTCATAGGTCTTGCCGACCAGCTTCTCGAACGGCGCGCCCTTCAGCACGCCGTCGACCAGCTTGCGCCAGTCCTCAGGCGTAGCCTTGGGAAAATCCGCCGCCAGCGGCAGGTCGTCAGTCACGGAGGTCATGCGGCGCGGGGCTCCCCAACGTCTTGTTATCCGCAGGCGAAATTGCCACGGCGGACCGTTCCTGCAAACGGTTGTTTTTGGTTAACCGGTATCCGGAAGCCGCTCAATGCCTTGCGTCGAGACGCTGGCGAGCCCGTCACGCACACGAATGCCCGAGATCACGCGGTCCGGTGCGATTTCGGCCAGCGGCACCAGCACGAAGGCGCGCTCGAACAGGCGCGGATGCGGCAGCGTCAGGTCGGGCTTCTGCAAGGAGACATCGTCATAAGCGATCATGTCGAGATCGAGCGTGCGCGGGCCCCAGCGCCGGTCTTTCTCGCGCGTGCGGCCGAACTTCTGCTCGACTTTCTGCAGCACGAACAATAGCGCGTGCGGATCGAGACTGGTCTCGATCTCGATACAGGCATTGATGAAGGGATCCTGGTTCTCGTCGCCCCAGGGCGGGGTCGTATAGTCGGACGAGCGCGCGATCAGCGCCGCCTGTGCCATGCCGCAGATATGCGCGATCGCCTTTTTGAACGTCGCGCGGACATCGCCGACATTGCCGCCCAGCGCGATCAGCACGCTCGCCATCAGGGATGCCGGGAGCGCGTCAGCACGATACCGACATCGTCGAAGATCGCGGCGATCGGCGCGTGCGGCTTGTGCACCGTGACCTTCACGGCGCGGATGCGCGGGAAGTGCGACAGGATGGCATCGGCCACCGCGCCGGCCGCGCGCTCCAGGAGCTTGTAATTGGTGTTCTTGAACGCCGCCGTCGTCGTCGCCACGACTTCAGCGTACGACACCGTGTCGGCGAGCCGGTCGCTGCGCGCAGGCTCCGACAGGTCGGTATAGAGATCGAGATCGATGACGAAACGCTGACCGACCTCGGTTTCGTGATCCATGACGCCGTGACGGGCATGGATCGACAGGCCGGTGACGAAGATCGTATCGGTCATTGCTCGCTCTCGATGGCATGCGCCACCCGCAGGGCCTGCAGGGTTTCGGCGACGTCATGGGTCCGGATGATCTTGGCACCGCGCTGCGCGGCGATCAGATGCGCCGCGATCGAGCCGGCGAGCCGCTCCGAGGGCTCCGACGGCGACACCGTGGCGATGAAGCGTTTTCGCGAGGCGCCGACCAGGATCGGCAGGCCGAACATGTCGAGCTCGCGCAAGCGCGCCAGCGCGGCCATGCTCTGCTCGGCGGTCTTGCCGAAGCCGATCCCGGGATCGAGCACGATCTTGTCGCGCGCGATGCCGGCTTTTGCGGCGAGATCCAGCGAGCGCAGGAAGAACGTCTTGATGTCCGCGACGATGTCGATGGCGGGATCGACGCTGTCGCGGTTGTGCATGACGATGACGGGCACGCCCCTGGCGGCGATCAGCGGCGCCATCTCGGCGTCGCGTTGCAGGCCCCAGACGTCGTTGGCGATCGCCGCGCCCTGGTCGAGCGCGAAGGCCACCACCTCCGCCTTCATGCTGTCGATCGAGACGGGCACACCGAGCGCCACGACGTCCGACAGCACCGGCTTCAGCCGCGCGAGCTCTTCCGCCGCCGTGATCGGCCGGGCGCCCTGGTAGGGCCGGGTGGATTCGGCGCCGATGTCGATGATGTCGACGCCGGCGGCGATCATCGCCCGCGCCCGCTCCAGCGCCCGCGCGGGCGCGATGAACTCGCCGCCGTCGGAGAAGGAATCCGGGGTGATGTTGAGCACGCCCATCACCGCAGGAAGCGGCCGGCCCACGAGCGTCCGCAGCGCGTCGATCCCGGCCGAGCCGGCCGGCGGGACGGAAGGGGAGGGCGAGGCATTCATGCGGCCCGCTTTGCGCGGTCGCGAAGAGGGTGTCAAGCCGGATTGAGGGCGATTCGCGGCCATTCCGATGCGCACAGACGGCCGAGAGGACGCGATGTTCTTGCCCACACTCCGTCATTGCGAGCGCAGCGAAGCAATCCAGACTGTCACCGCGGAAAGATTCTGGATTGCTTCGCTGCGCTCGCAATGACGATCTGGGAGCAGTGATGCCCCACCTCTCCAGCTTGGCCCGCAGCCTAATACGTAATCTTCGGCGGCAGCTTCTTGGCCTTGGCGATGATGTCGCCGACCGACTTCTCGGAAGGCAGGAGGCGGACGAGCTTCTTCTTCTCGTTGGCCTCGCGCATGCTCTGCGCCAGTCTCGCCGGATTTCGATAGGCGAGCTCGCGCACGGTGGTGACGCCGGCGGCGCGGACGAGCCCGACCTTGGCCCTGCCCATGCCGGGGATGCGCATGTAGTCGGAGACGTTGGCCCATTCCAGCAATTGCTGCTCGCTGATGCCGGTCTTGGCCGAAAGCGCCTTGCGGCCCTTCACGGTGGAGGCCGCCTCGAGCAGCGCGTCCGTGGTGCGGATTCCTTGCGCCTTCAGTTTGTTGGCGGCAAAGGCCGGCAGGCCCTCAATCTCGGAGATCGGATATGTCATGATGCTCGATATGAAAAGCGTCGCTCAGGCGAACTGGCTGAGGCCCGGCGTCCCCGCAATGATCTTGCCCATCTGATCCGCTCCGATTTTGTCTCGCCCGTAGCGGAAAAGTTCACGGGAGACGTTTTGAATCTCGGACATGCCGAGCCCGAGGCTCATCAGGCGCGTGCCGACGGCCATCAAGCCGCCGCCCATCAGCCGCGACAGGGCGCCACCGCTCTTGGACGCTTCGATCGCAGCTTCCGCTCCGGGGATCTGATCGATCAGGGCCTGCACGCTGTCGGAAGGACCCTCGTTGCGAAGGAAGGCCAGGATGATGCCGACGGTCTTTTCAGCGACAGCACCGTCTATGCTGGCGTTTGTCGCCAGCCGTCCGATCAGCTCGTCCATAAGACCCGCCCCTCAGCCGGTTTACATTCCGGAATATTGCTTTCGAAAACGATCTTGAGCCGGTGTGACGTGAAATACAAGCGATGAACGCATGCGCCGTCGCGAACGCGCGAAAAGTGTTGCCGCCGTGCAAGAGCCTAGAACGAATCGGCAAAAAATTGCCGCGTTGCGAACGCCGCGTTCCGACTTTCGGCTGATCTCGCCCATCGGTGTCCGACAATGTCGCATGCGCAGGAGCCGCTGAACCGATTTAATCGGCGCGCGAGATGCGTTAAACTACGGAACTGGTGCATTTGAGTTTCAATACGCGAAACTCGGCAGAGAGATCAGAGAGAATAATGACCGCACAGGACAGCAAGCTCGGCGATACCGACGCCAAGATCTTCGTCGGCAAGGGAGACGAGCAGGCCTGGCTGACGCTTGCGCTCGCCAATCGCCACGGCCTCGTCACGGGTGCAACCGGAACCGGCAAGACCGTGTCGCTGCAAGTGATGGCGGAAGGATTTGCACGCGCCGGTGTTCCGGTCTTCGCGGCCGACATCAAGGGCGACCTCGCCGGCATCTGCCAGATCGGCGAACCCAAGGACTTCATCGTCAAGCGCGCCACTGAAATGGGGCTGAGATTCCAGCCCGATCAGTTCTCGACGGTGTTCTGGGACGTATTCGGCGAGCAGGGCCACCCCGTGCGCGCGACCGTCACGGAAATGGGGCCGCTTCTGCTCGCGCGCATGCTCGATCTGAACGACGTGCAGGAAGGCGTGCTCAACGTTGCCTTCCGCGTCGCCGACGACAACGGCCTGACCTTGATGGACATGAAGGATCTGCGGGCGCTGCTCGACGCCATCGTGCCCGACAGCGGAAAGAAGGCTGCGGACGCGGAGCAGGACCCGCTCGCCGCCATCCGCAAGGCCGCTCAGGGGTTCGGCAACGTCACCAAGGCGACCGTCGGCACCATCCAGCGCCAGCTCCTGGTGCTGGAGAACCAGGGCGGCACCAAATTCTTCGGCGAGCCGGCGCTGACGCTCAAGGACTTCATGAAGACCGACAGCGACGGCCGCGGCATGGTCAACATCCTGGTCGCCGACAAGCTGCTCCAGAACCCGAGGCTATACGCGACCTTCCTGCTCTGGATGTTGTCGGAGCTGTTCGAGGAGCTGCCCGAAGCCGGCGATCTGCCCAAGCCGAAGCTGGTGTTCTTCTTCGACGAAGCGCATCTGTTGTTCAATGACGCGCCCAAGGCGCTGATGGACAAGATCGAGCAGGTGGTCCGCCTGATCCGCTCCAAGGGTGTCGGCGTCTACTTCGTGACGCAAAACCCGATCGACGTGCCCGACCGTGTGCTCGGACAATTGGGCAACCGGGTGCAGCACGCTTTGCGTGCCTTCACCCCGCGCGACCAGAAGGCGGTCGCCGCTGCGGCGCAGACCTTCCGGCCCAACCCGAGGCTCGACACCGCAAAGGTGATCACGGAGCTCGGCAAGGGCGAGGCGCTGGTGTCCTTCCTCGAGGGCAACGGCACGCCTTCGATGGTGGAGCGGGTGATGATCCGGCCGCCGTCCGCCCGCATCGGACCGATTACGCCGGACGAGCGCAAGGCGATCATGGCGGCAAGTCCGGTGAAGGGCAAATATGACACGGCCGTCGATGCCGAGTCCGCCTACGAGATGATCCAGAAGCGCATCGCCGGCACGGCGGCGACCGCCGACGGCCCCGCGGGCGGAGGCGGCGGCGTTCTCGGCCAGATCGGCTCGATCGTCGGCACCATCTTCGGCACCAACGTCAAGCGAGGTCGTCTGTCGACCGGCCAGGTCATCGCCCGCGACGTGACGCGATCGGTCACCAACCAGGTGATTGGCGGGATGGCGGCCAATCTCGGCAAGTCGATCGGCGGTCAGCTCGGCGGCTCGATCGGCCGCACGCTGGTCCGCGGTGCGCTCGGCGGATTGCTGCGGCGGTAGGCAGAACGCCGCACAGCAAGGCAATCGATCGACCGCTCCCGCGATCTGGGAGGGGCCGAACGTCACACATTCAGGTGAGGGGACTCTCCAAGCCCTTGCCGGTCTGCTACGTCCTGTGTCATCGCCGCTCGGGACCGCACCGTGACCACGTCCTCCCCGTTAGCCAAGCCTGACCTGCCCAGACGCCCGTCGTTGCGGGCGCCGCTGGATCTGCTTTTTCTGTTCTGCTGCATCCTCCTGGCCGCCGACGTGCTCGTTCCCGAGATTTTCGGACGCGGCAAGACCAAGGACTATTCGCTCTGGTACTGGGCTGGACAGCAGGTCTTGCAGGGTGAGCCGCTCTATCCTGCCTCGCCCGAGGACTATTTCGATTTCATCTATCCGCCGCTGCCGGCGATCCTGCTGGCGATCCCGAGCTGGTTCGGCAAGATCCCGCTCTATGTCGTCCTGTCGATCCTGAACGCCGTGGCGTGGTGGTGCACCGGGGCGCTCTCCCAGGTCATGACCGGCTCGGGCCGCGCGCCGGGTCGGTGGCTGGAGGCGCTGCCGGTCGTCGTCACCGTCTCCTTCGTGTTCGACATGTTCGACCTCGGCCAGCCGAACCTCGTGCTGCTGGCGATGATGCTCTACGGCTTCTGGAGCCTGCGGCATCAACGGTCGTGGCTCGCCGGCTTCATGTTCGCACTCGCCATCGCCATCAAGGTGTTTCCAGTCGCGGTGCTGCCTTATCTGGCGTGGCGGCGCAAATGGGCCGCCCTTGTCAGCACGATCGTCTTCACCGGCATACTTCTCTACCTCGTGCCGGCGCCGATCCGCGGCTTCGAGCGCAACGCCGCCGAGCTTGCGAAATGGTACCAGGGCATGGTCGGGACGAGCTCGGAAAAAGGCTTTGGCCAGCGTGGCGAGCAGAACTGGTCGTGGGTCAACCAATCCCTGATTGCCGTCACGCATCGCCTGGTGCGGCCGATCAACTACAATCAGGACGATCCCAAGAAGCCGCCGCGCACCATGAACGTGATCGACGTCGACTACAGGACGGCGAACTGGATCGTGCTCGCGCTGTCGGCGCTGCTCGGGCTCGGCTTCGTCGCAATCATGCCGCGGCAAGCGCGGCGAACGGCGCGCTCGGATGCCGAGGAGCTCGGCATCCTGTTCTGCCTCATGACGGTGGCCTCGCCTCTGGCCCGGCAATACTACTTCATGTGGCTGTTCTTCCCGATGACGGTGTTGATGCATCGCGCCGCCTTCGACGAGCGAGCGCATGTGCGCCTGGGAACCTGGCTCGCGCTGGGTGCCGCCGGCATCCTCATGCTGCTGTCGTTGCCGTGGTTTCCCATTGTCATCCAAGCCAGCGGCAACAACCTCGCTGCGACCGCGGTCCTCGCAGGGTGCCTCGCCTGGCACATCCGGCATCCGCCGCTTGCGGCTAGCCCCGCGGCCGCGCCGGCGTTAAAACCCGGGACCTCGTGAGACCCAACAACCAGGATAGCAATCATGGCCAACGCGCAGCTCCAATCCGTGCTCGACCACATCGACAAGGATTTCGACAACAGCCTGGAGCGCCTGTTCTCGTTGTTGCGGATCAAGTCGATCTCGGCCGATCCCGCCTTCGCCGATGATTGCAAGGCTGCCGCCGAGCATCTCGCCAAGGACATCGCCAGCCTCGGTGTGGCCACCGAGGTGAGGCCGACCGCGGGCCATCCCGCCGTCGTCGGCAGGACCGGCGCGGGCGGACGGCCGCACGTGCTGTTCTACGGCCATTACGACGTGCAGCCGGTCGACCCGCTCGATCTCTGGCACCGTCCGCCGTTCGAGCCCGTCGTCACCGATCATGCCGATGGCCGCAAGATCATCGTCGCGCGCGGCGCCGAGGACGACAAGGGCCAGGTGATGACGTTCGTCGAGGCCTGCCGTGCCTGGAAGAAGGTGACGGGCTCGCTGCCGGTCGACGTCACCTTCCTGATCGAGGGCGAGGAGGAGGTCGGCTCGAAGAACTTCGTGCCCTTCATCGAGGCCAACAAGGACGAGTTCAAGGCCGACTACGTGCTGGTGTGCGACACCGGCATGTGGGATCCGAGCACGCCGGCGATCACGACCTCGCTGCGCGGCCTGCTCTATGAAGAGCTGAAGATCACCGCCGCCAATCGCGATCTGCATTCCGGCGTGTTCGGCGGCACCGCGATGAACCCGATCCGCCTGCTCACGAAGATCCTGGGCGGCCTGTTCGACGACGACAACCGCATCACCATTCCCGGCTTCTATGACGGCGTGAAGGACACGCCGCCCGACATCCTGGCGCAGTGGAAGAAGCTCGATTTCACGCCCGAGACCTTTCTCAAGCCGATCGGGCTGTCGCTCCCGGCTGGCGAGAAGGGCAGGCTGCTGGTCGAGCAGGCCTCGACGCGTCCGACCTGCGACGTCAACGGCATCTGGGGCGGCTATATCGGCGAGGGCTCCAAGACCGTGATTCCCTCACATGCCTCGGCCAAAGTCTCGTTCCGTCTGGTCCAGGGCCAGGACCCGCAAAAGATCCGCAAGGCCTTCCGTGATTACGTGACGGCGCGCATTCCCGGCGACTGCAAGGTCGAGTTCGGCGACCATTCCGCCGCGCCCGCGGTCGCGCTCGACTGGACCATGAAGCCGCTTGCCGCCGCCAGCAGGGCGCTGACGGAGGAGTGGGGCAAGGAGACCGTGCTGATGGGCTCCGGCGCCTCGATCCCGATCGTCGCCGACTTCAAGCGCACGCTCGGCCTCGACTCGCTGCTGGTGGGGTTTGGCCTCGACGACGACAACATCCACTCGCCCAACGAGAAATACGACCTGAAGAGCTTCCAGAAAGGGATCCGCTCCTGGGCAAGGATCCTCGCCGCGCTGGCGGAGGTGAAATAGGCACGGTGCCGTAGGGTGGGCAAAGGCGCAAAAGCGCCGTGCCCACCATCTCCCAGTGATTAGGAAGGAAGAAGACGTGGGCACGCTTCGCTTTGCCCACCCTACGATAGCTTCATTCGCTACGAAGATTCTCTCATCGTCATTGCGAGCGAAGCGAAGCAATCCAGAAATCCCTCCACGGAAACAGTCTGGATTGCTTCGTCGCAAGGGCTCCTCGCAATGACGAGCGGAGAGGTCGCCACACCAAATAAAAACGCCGCCCGGGATTGGGCGGCGTTTCATTCCAAAAGGCGTAGAGGTTCGTTGGTGTTACTCTACACCAGATCCCAAATATCTCAAGACCTGTAGCCGGGATTGACGCGGTCGAGCTTGCGCAGCAAGGGCGGCCACACGAGGTTGTTCGCGCGCAGCTCGGCGCGGTCGCGGTTGGACAACAGCTCGGTGTTCTTCTCGATCGCGATCTCCTCGACCGGATAGACCGGCGTGCCCAGTGCGCGCGTGCGCACCTGCATCGAGCAGGCGCGTTCGAGGTGATACATGCGCTCGAAAGCGGAAGCGACCGAGCGGCCGACCGTCAGCGTGCCGTGATTGCGCAGGAGCATGTGGTTGTGGTCGCCGAGATCCTTCTGCAGCCGCGGCCGCTCCTCGTGGTCGAGGGCGATGCCTTCATAGTCGTGATAGGCGAGGTCGTGGGTGACGAGCTGGGCGGTCTGGTTCAGCGGCAGCAGCCCTTCCGCGCTGCTCGACACCGCGGTGCCGTCGAGGGTGTGGAGATGCAGCACGCAGATGGCGTCTTCGCGCACCTCGTGGATTGCCGAATGGATGGTGAAGCCGGCGGGGTTGATGCTGTACTCGCTCTCGGAGAGCTGGTTGCCGTGCAGATCGACCTTGACGAGGCTGGAGGCCGTGATTTCCTCGAACATCAGCCCGTAGGGATTGATGAGGAAGTGATGGTCGGGGCCGGGCACGCGCGCGGAGATGTGGGTGTCGACCAGATCGTCCCAGCCGTACAGCGCGACCAGGCGATAGCAGGCGGCGAGATTGATCCGTTGCTGCCACTCCGCCTCCGTCATGTTGGAGGGCACTTCCCTCACGCGGGCTTCTGCTGGCGACATGGCTGATCTCTCCGAACGTCGTTGTTGCGGGAAGCGAGCGTAGTCGCGGGTGAGGCTGGCGGCAAGGCGCAAGGAGCGTGGCTGTCGCGCGTAGCCCGCATGGAGCGAAGCGGAATGCGGGGCAGCTCGCACGACGCCACAGGTCCCCGGATTACGCTTCGGTCCATCCCATCTACGGAAACGGAGAATAATCCTACGGCGCCGGGATCGAGAGCAGGCTGGAAATGCCGCGGCCGCGGATGTCGTAGACGCGGGCGAACACCACGTCGTCGCGCTTGATCTCGACCATGACCGGCGCCGTGAGGCCCTTGCAGTAGAACTCGCCGAGCGTCATGGCGAAATCGGCGGCATTGGAATCCCAGCCGATGGTGAAGTCCGGCCCGAGCGCGACCTGGGCCGGGCGCTGCGGTCCGCACACCGCGACCTTCCATTTGCGGTTGCTCGGTGGCACTTCCTGGCGCTCGACGAGCTGCTCGCGCAATCCGTCCGAGGCCTGCTTCAAGGCGAGACCCCAATAGTCCAGCATGAAGCGGTCGTCGGCGCCGCGCACCGTGCCCGCGATGTGGTTGAAGTGCGTGTACTGGTAGGGGTGCAGCCGGATCATCTCGGCGAGCGACAGCGCGAGGCCGAAGCAGAAGGTGGCGAGCACGACCGGCTGCCAGGTGCGGTGGTTGGCGCGCAGGCGCTCCATGGTCCAGGCGAAGGCGACGCCGCCGAGCACCGCCATCGGCGGGATCACGAAGACGAAATGGCGGATGCCGTTGTAGAGCGCCGGGCGCTTCACCATCGCGATCGCGAGCGGCAGCGTCGCAGCCAGCGTCAGCATCAGGAGGATGGTCTTGCGGCGCGCCGGAACCTCGCGCCGCGGCAGCATGGCGAAGGTGCTGACGATGGCACCACCCATCAGCACCAGCATCACCTCGGGCAGCTGCAGCGCGAACAGCGTCGGCAGATACGACCAGGGCATGTCGGGCACCGACACGATCGCGCCGTCGAACATCTCCTTCCATGGCTTCTCGAAGAAATGCGAGAAGTAGGTCAGCGCCTCGAAGGGATTGCCGGGCTCCATGATCGACCACGGCCAGATCAGGCCCATCACGAGGTAGCCGAGCACGAGGCCGGGCAGCAGCACATAGACGACATGGGCGAAGCGGCGAACCGACTCGCGCAGACCTTCGCTGCGCAATTCCTCCAGGAGCAGCGGCATGAACCCGACCGTGGCGTAGACCAAAGCGAGCCCGCCGAGAACGCGGCAGCCGAGCGAGAGGCCGGCCCCCAGGCCGACGATCAGGATCGTGCGCGGCGACGGCTGCGGATATTCCTCGGCGAGCCGCACGAGGCCGAGCATCAGGATGATCATGGCGACCGCGAAGGGCGCATCCTTCGGGTTCATGAACATGTGGCCGTAGAAGATCGGGCAGAGCGCGAGCAGGAGCAGCGCGGCGAGGCCTGCGAGCGGTCCGCCGATGCGGCGGCCGAGCCGCCACGTCACGGCAAGCCCGATCACGCCGACGATGGCACCGACCAGGCGGCGCGTCTCGAACAGCTCGAGCGGAATGACCTTGTGCAGCAGGGCCGCGACCATGTCGAAGCCGCCGCCATACATGTAGAGATTGGCGAAGGAGAGCGCCGCGGTATCCTTGAAGCCGGAACCGAACATGCGCAGCAGCAGGTCGGCGTATTCGGCGTGGGTGTAGTCGTCCCAGCCGAGCCCGTAATCGCGGAAGGTCAAGCCTGCAATGACGGCGACCGCGGCCAGCACCAGCATGGCGAGATCGTCGCAAGTCCGCTCGACCGAGCGCCGTGAAGGCGTGTCGATCGCCGAAGTCGTGATGGATGTCATGGCTATCGGTGCCCCGGAATCCCCTCTTGGCCCTGCTGGTGCGCGCGGGCCTCAACCCCGGACTCCCTATAGCGCAGTTCCATTACCAAGTAATTGGGCATTATGGCTAAATTCCTGATGCGACGCAGCAATTCCGGTTGGCACCAATTCCGATGACTTGAGAGCAGCTCTAGCAGTAGCGAGCCGCAGCTGAAGGGAATGTGAATAAGTCCCTGATTTCCTTCCCTTTAGGAACACCGCCCAGAATTGGCCGTTGGCGTGGAACAGCGTATGACGGTATCGTGGCGTAGCGGTTCTCGCGTGCAGATGCGCGGCCGGGGGTGAGTTCGATGAATTTGGCATTGCTGATCGTGGGGATTTGCGCCGTCCTGGCGGGTCTCCTCGCGATCATTTTCGGCATGACGATCAGGGAATTCAGTCTCGGTGGGACTCTCATAATCTCCGGCACCATTGGCGTCTGCTCCGGAATGTTACTGGTCGGCCTGCGTCTGGTGCTGCTCGAGCTCAAGGGCCTCGCGCGCCGGCTGGCCGGTGCGGTCGTGCCATCCGAGGTTCGGGTCAGGCCCGTGCTGCCGGGTCTCGCCGCGCCTGGCGCAGTCGCCCCCGAGCCGGTGCCCGCCGCGGCGGCGAGAGCCGAGCCGGCGCCGCCGCCACCGCCCGCAAGTCCGCCGCCGTGGCAGAGCGAAGCTGCTGCGCGCGAGCGTCCGCGTGCCGAGGCACCGCAGCAGGAACCGGAAGCACCGACGCCACCTGCCGCTCCGGAAGCGCCGCGCCGGCGCAACCTGCTGTTCGCCTCGACCTCGCGCAAGGAACGCGAGCGCGCCGAGGCGAAATCCGGTGAGGCGGCGCCGCCGCCTGTGGAGCCCAGTGAGGCCCCGAACCTTCCGCCAGCGAGCTTTGACGTGGCCTGGCCGAAGCCGGACCGTACGCGCCCGCCAGAACCGCCGGCCGCCCCGCGCCGTCCGCCGCCGCCGCCGCGCTCGCCGTCGACCTTCGCGGAGACCGCGCCGGCGCCCGAGCCGCCGCCGCCCGTGGAGTCCGCACCACCCGTGACGGTGCTCAAGTCCGGCATCGTCGATGGCATGGCCTATTCGCTCTATTCCGATGGTTCCATCGAGGCGCAGATGCCGGAGGGCATGATGCGCTTTGCCTCGATCGACGAGCTCCGCGCCCATCTCGACCAGCGCGGTTGAGGCGCCGGGGTTCAAGTAGAGCGGGCGCCCTTCACCAGTAATCAGCCGATCGCCCTCAGTCGTCGTGTTTCAGCCGAATGTATTCTTGACAGGGAATACTTCGGTGTCGTCAATCCCGTGGCCACAAGCGGGAGAAGGGGGGCGCATGTCGGATGCGGGGGCGAAGAATTTCATCGAGCTGACCGCGAGCATCGTGTCGGCCTATCTCAGCAACAATCCGACGCCGGCGGCCGAGATTCCGAACCTGATCAATCAGGTGCACGGCGCCTTGGTGCGGGTCTCGTCAGGCCGCACCGAAACCGCGCCGCTGGAGCCGGCCAAGCCGGCCGTGTCGCTGAAGAAGTCGATCGCGCCCGATTATCTCGTGTGCCTCGAAGACGGCAAGCGCTTCAAGTCGCTGAAGCGCCATCTGCGCACGCAATACAACATGACGCCGGAGCAATACCGCGAGAAGTGGGGCTTGCCGGCCGACTATCCGATGGTGGCCCCGAACTATGCGGTGGCGCGCTCGCAGCTCGCCAAGCAGATGGGTCTCGGGCAGCAGCAGCGGAAGCGGAAGTAGTCGGGGGATCTTGTAGGATGGGCAAAGCAAAGCGTGCCCACCAGCTCCAGCGCAATCGAAGAAAAATGGTGGGCACGGCGCAAGGGCGCCTTTGCCCACCTTACGGCGCTCCTCACGCGAGGGGGCGTTCTTTACGAAACTTCCGCGAGCGCTTCTCTCGCGTCGGTCTTGATGCGCTCGACCATCGAGCGCAGGCCGTTGGATCGCTGCGGCGTCAGATGGTCGCGAAAGCCGAACTCGTTGAACACGGCGATCGCGTCGGTATCGAGGATCTCCCGCGGCGTGCGGCCCGAATACAGCGCGAGCACGATCGCGACCAGCCCGCGCACGATGTGGGCGTCGCTGTCGCCGCGATATCTCAGGACCGGCTCGCCATTGCCGCGGTCGACCAACTTCTGCAGCCAGACCTGGCTGACGCAGCCCTGCACCTTGTTCTCGGCCGAGTGTTCCGCCTCCGGCATCGGTTCCAGAGTGCGGCCGAGCTCGATGACGTACCGGTAGCGGTCGTCCCACTCGTCCAGAAGCTCGAAATTGTCCCTGATGTCGTCGATCGTCGTCATATCGGCCCACAGTTCCTGTTAGGGCCAATATAGAGACGCGAAGCCCTGAAATCGATAGGGTTTGGACGCTAATTCGCCGGCCCTGGTCCGCGCCATTCGAGCGCAAGATCATCCTGGGTCAGGGTATCGCGCGGCGCCTCGTTCGCGGCAAGATCGCCTTCGCCGGCCAGCGCGATCGAGCCGGTATGGTCGGGCGCCTTCTTGTTCTCGTTCTTGCTGCCGTCGTTCTTGTCGTTGGTGATCTGCTCTTTCTTGTCGTTGATGATCTGATAGAGCTTCTTCGCGCCGTCCTGGGCGCGCTGGCCGATGATGGTCGCGGCCTGGCCGCCGACCTCGCAGGCCGCCGGCTGGCGCTTGCAGAACTGGGTCATGTCGGAAACGGCCGCGGTCGCGGCCTGCACCGCATCGGCGGCGCCGATCTGCGGCAGCTTGTCCGATTCGGGCGTCTTGTCCCGCGGCAGGAGCACCAGCACCAGCCCGAGCCAGAATGTGATGCGGAGCAGAAAGCGCATCTTATCGACCTGTCCGTTAGAGTCCGCCCGCGGCGATCTCCCGCGGATGTCGGACCTAGCAACCCTCGATAAATCGCAAGTGATTGCCTTGAGCTTAATTCGCGGAAAATTGACGCAAGAATCTTTGGAAGCGACGTTCCGGTGAATTTTCAGTTGACGCGCGCGCCCGTGGTTTTGCTGGCCGTCCCGCATCCACCAATTCGAAACCATGCGGAGCAAGTGAAACCCTGTGTTCACCATCCGCAGCGAAGACGTCGCCAAATCGTCTAAAAAGCTCCGCGATAACGCGGTGTCCGGCCGCGCGCTGTGCCGCCTTAGCACTCGTTTAAGGTCGCTCTGACACGGTGGCGCAACGACAAGGAGGCGTTCCGGCGCGTCTTCTCAAGACGATTGAGCCGAAGCGCGAGACCCGTGACAGTTTTGAGTATCATCCGCGATTGTCTCGATGCACTGCTGCATCCCTCCGCGCGCTACGATGCGCTGACGCGCGCGCGCCATCGCGCCTTCATGGCACCGCGGCTGCTCGGCAGCCTCGCCGCCTTTGCCGCATTCCCGGTCTATCTCGCCATGCGCGGCGCGCCGAGCGCGATCGAGGTCGCGGCCTTCGCCTGGCTGATCGCGCCGATCATGTTGTCCTGGTTCCTGTCACGCACCGGCCGCTACGAGGGTGCGCATGTGCTGTCGTCGCTGGCGCTCGCCGGCCTGATCATGGCCGTCGCGGTCACGACGGGCGGCATCGAATCCTTCGCCGCGGTCTGGCTGGTCGTAGTTCCGCTCGAAGCTGCGCTGTCGGCTTCGCGCCGCGTCGCGGCTTTCGCCTCGCTGCTCGCGCTGTCCTGCGCCGGAATGCTGATCCTGGTCAGCCAGCTCGGCTGGCTGCCCGTGGCGGAGCCGAGCGCGGCCGAGCGCGGCGTGCTGATGGCGTTCGGCGTTGCCTCGGCTACTCTCTATGCCGCGGGCCTCGCCTTCGGCGCGGAATCGCTTGCGCGCACCAGCGTCGCGCTGCTGTCGCGCGAGGAGGAGCGCTATCGCCTGCTCGCGCGCAACATGAGCGACGTCATCTCACGGCATCAGCGCAACGGCGCGGTGCAGTTCATCTCGCCGGCCGCCGAGACCATGCTCGGCATGCAGGTGGCGCAACTGCTCGGCCACGGCCTGTTCGACCGCGTCCATGTCGCCGATCGGCCGGCTTATCTCACCGCGTTGTCGGATGCGGCGCGCGGCGAGGTGCGCAGCGTCGAGTTCCGGTTGCGGCGCGAGCCCGTCTCCGAGAGGGGTCAGGTCGATTTCATCTGGGTCGAGATGCGCTGCCGTCCGCTCGACCAGGATAGGGCGCGTGACGTCACGTGCGAAGCCGAAGTCGTCGCCGTGATGCGCGACGTCACCGACCGCAAGCTTTTCGAGCAGGCACTGGACCAGGCGCGCAGCGCCGCCGAGGCGGCCGATGCCGCCAAGACGCGCTTCCTCGCCACCATGAGCCACGAGCTGCGCACGCCGCTCAACGCCATCATCGGCTTCTCCGAGATGATCGCGCAGGAGCAGAGCCTGATGCTGGGTGCGGCCCAGCGCAAGGAATACGCCCAGCTGATCAACGATTCCGGCCAGCACCTGCTGTCGGTCGTCAACGGCATCCTGGACATGTCGAAGATGGAATCGGGCACTTTCGAGATCGCGTCCGAGCCGTTCGCGCCGCGCGCCTCGCTGCTCCATTGCTGCAATCTGCTGGCGCTGAAGGCGCGGGAGAACGGCATCGACCTGATCACCGACGCGCCGCAGGACCTGCCCGTCATGACCGGCGACCCCAGGGCTTTCAAGCAGATCGTGCTCAACCTCGTCGCCAACGCCATCAAGTTCACCGAGCGCGGCGGCCAGGTCTGCGTCTCTGCCGCGGTGTCCGGCTCGCAGCTGACGCTGCGCATCAGCGACACCGGCGTCGGCATCGCGCCCGACGATCTCAAGCGCATCGGCGCGCCGTTCTTCCAGACCGGCACGACCTATCAGCGCCGTCACGAGGGCACCGGCCTTGGACTTTCGATCGTGAAGAGCCTCGTGGCGTTGCATCTCGGCGAATTGACGGTACAAAGCCGGTTGGGCGAGGGCACGGCGGTCACCGTCAAGCTGCCGCTCGTCTACACGCCGCCGCAAGTCAAGCCGGCCGAGCGCAAGATCGCGACGCTGACGCCGGCGCTGCGCCAGGATATTCAAGACCAAGCTCACGACCAGTCCCAGGACCAACCTCAGGATCAACCCGCTCTGGTGAAGAAAAGTGCCTAAGAAGTCTGCCAAGGACGAAGCCGCTCCGCGCCGCCGTGGCGCCAAGGCCGCGGTCATCGATGTCGAGACCGAGCGCAACCTCGTGATGCGCGTGCTGCTGCACAGCCCCAAGGATACGCTGGCCGGTCTCGTCGCCGTCGCCGCGATCGCCGCGATCGTCGCCAATGCGCTGTTCCTCCAGACCGGCCGGCACCCCGCGCCGATGTTCGGCACGGTGATCAATCTTCCCGCGCCGTCCTCCGTGCCGCTGTCGAACCCGTTGCCGCGTCCGCGCCCCGTCGGCGCCGATACCTCGCCGCTCGAGCCGCGCGCGACCGAGTTCCGCGTCGAGCCCAAGCCTGCTGAGCCCAAGCCTGCCGAGTCCAAGGCTGCCGAGCGTGCCGCCGAGAAGGCGACCGAAAGGCCGGTCGAGGCGACCGCCTCGACGCGCTCCAACGATCCGATGACCAATCTGGTCAAGGCGACGACCTCGACGCCGCCGGCGGCCGTGCGTCCGCCGGCGCCGATCCCGGCGCAAAGCCCGGCCGCGCGGCGCATTGCCGGCGTGCAGCGTGCGCTGTCCGAATATGGCTACGGCAATTTGAAGATCACGGGCAGCATGAGCAGCGAGACCCAGTCCGCGATCCAGAAATTCGAGCGCGAGCACAAGATGCAGGTCACCGGTCAGGTCTCCGACCGCCTGCTGCGCGAGCTCGCCGCTGCGATCGGCCACCCCGTCGAATAAGCGCCAGGCCGGCGCAGAGGCACAATCCCAAGCGCGCCCTCGGTGCCTCCGCGCGGCGGGATGTCGCTACAATTGACTTCAGATTATTTTGTAGTTACAAAATAATCTTGTGAAGATCGTTTGGGACGAGCCAAAGCGCCGAGCCAATCTCGACAAGCACGGGATGGATTTCGCAGATCTCAACGAGACCTTCTTCGACAATGCTTTGGTTTTGGCCACCCATGGCAGTCGCTGGCGCGCGATCGGCATCAACATTCGTGGCGTGATCTCGGTGATCTTCGCGACCCGTGGAGCTGAGGGCGTCAGCATCGTCAGCATGCGTCCTGCCAGCAGGAAGGAAAGGAGGCTCTATGAAGAAAACCGTCGCTAAGAAGGGCTACACCGCACGGGACATGCGTGCTGTGAGCGACAATCCGGAATGGACCAAGGGCGACTTTGCCAGGGCCAAGACTTTCGATGAGGTTTTCCCGGGCATGCGGAAGGGACGCGGTCCCAATAGAGCCCCGACGAAACAACAGGTGACCTTGCGCCTGAGTCCGGCCGTGCTCGATCACTTCAAGGCGGAAGGTCCGGGTTGGCAGAGCAGGATCGACGAAGAGCTGGTCAAGGTGGTGAAGCGCAAGCGCACCTCTGCCGCAGGTTAGCTCATGCGTTTGAAATCCAACATTTGGGTCGCGGCCTACTTGCGGCGCTGCCAGACCGAGGGCGTGTTCGGCGCCGTGCGGCGTCGCGGTGCCGAGGAGGCGGGCGCGGTGTTCGTCAAGGTGTCGCTGCTCGACGGCAATGCGATGCTGTACGCGCCGGCGCCGCAGACCGTCTATGACGACGGCCGGCCCATCGATCGCTTCTTCGTGCCCGTCGCGCCGCAGCCTCTGCCGGAGCACACGATCGAGGAGCGGCTGACCAAGGAAATCCGGTTCGATCCGGACGCCTGGATCGTCGAGACCGAGGATCGCGCCGGGCGGCATTTTCTGGAATTGGCGAAGGCCTAGCGCCAATCGTCATTGCGAGGAGCGAAGCGACGAAGCGATCCAGAAGCTCTCTGCGGAGGGACTCTGGATTGCTTCGCTACGCTCGCAATGACGCGCTTGGGGCAGGCGTCGCGCACTCTCCATCCAATGTCGCTGCGTCTGAAGGCCGGCCTTATCGCTCCGACGACCCGCCGGTACCGGTCTTCACCCCGGGCGCCGAGCCCGGCTGCAACCCGGGGCGCGTCTGGCTTGCGCCGGCACGGGCGCGCTGGCGTTCGCCGTCGTGTAGCGACGACTGGTGCTTGGCCCGCGTCACCGCGAGCGTCGAGCCGCGCCAGGCCGCCAGCATCACCAGCGCCGATCGCTCGGCGAGGCGGTCGTAGAGCCGCGACAACCGGTACACCGTGTTCACGGACGTTCCGATCTCCGGCTTGAAGAACAACAGGATGCGCTGGAACACGGGGCTCGGCATGTCGAGCGCGCGCGCGGCGATCGCAAGCGCCTCGCCGCCGGCATCGTCGACGATCTGGGCTGCGACGCGCGAGGGCAGGATCAGGCTGTCGCCGAGCTCGAAGGCGAAGTTTTCGACATCACCCGCGATCGCCGCCATCTCCAGGATCTGGATCGCGCGCTTGGCGCGCACGGTCGGAATCCGGGGGGCGGCCTTCAGCGGGGTCTGCGCCAGATTGTGCAGGATCAGCGCGCGCTCGGAGGCTCCGGCGCGGAAGAACATGTCGTGGATCTCGGCCGCCTCTTTCGGCTGCATCGCCATGTTGGCGGCCATGCGCTGCTCGGCTTCGGTCGGCACGCGTGCCGATGCGGGCGTGCGCGGCGGAGCGGGGATCTCCCGGGCCAATGGAACCCTGCGGCCTTCCTGGGCCGCGACCAGGCCGAGCTTCTGCAGGATCGGGACGGGCGTCTGCGGATAGACCGCGAGCCGCGCCTTGACGGCCGCGCGCGTCGCATCGTCGACCTGGTCGATCAGCCGCGTGGCGAGCTCGACGAACTGCCGCTGCTCGTCGTCGCTGTGGGTGCTCGTCTGGACGTAAAGGTCGGTCAGCACGCGCAGCAGCGTCGGACGGACGTCGACACCTTCGCGACGGGACAGGGTCATCAGCCCGTCGAATCCGGGAAACAGCGACTTGGTCATGGAGGCGTACGCAACTCGGGAAAGAGACTTGGGGGCGAGCCTAGCGCAGGTTCTTTTAAAGCCTCGTTAAGGAAAACGATGCGTGAAGCCGGCCCTGCAAATTCAGCAATTGTCGTGCCGCAACGGGACGGCGCGGTCCGTGCGCTTACGGTCGAAGGGGCGCGTTTACACCCCGTTAACCATGAACTGATCTTAATGAAATGCATGTTGCAGGGGCGCGTTCGGTCGCGCGGCAATTGAAGAGAGCTGACATGGGGACCATCATCGAATTTCCGGCCGGTCGCCGGGTGGGCTCGTCGGGGGATGTCGCTCCGCGCGCGGACATGGGAACGGTCGTGATCCTTCCCGTGATCCGTATCGAGCGTGAGGCGGACGAAACCAGTGGCGATCGCGGGCCGGAGCAGGGCACAGCGCCGGGGCGCCGTCGTCGCCGTCGCTGACATCCGGCTTCATGCAATGCCGGGCTCCATCCGTCAGATCCGGCCTGTCCTATCGGCCGTCCTGCTCACGCTGCTAAGCGCCTTGCTCGCGGCGTGCAGCGGCGGCGACTTCGGCCGCACCCGCGAGAGCATGCGCAGCGACGACATGCATCGCTGGCTCGGTGCGGAGGTCACCTCCAGCGTCGGCCTGAAGCCCTCGCAATTCCAGCTCACCGACGAAGAGCGCCAGCTTCGCGATCTCGCCTATCCCATGATCGAGCCGCCGCTGTCGCGCCCGGCATGGAAGAGCGTGTTCGGCGACTACAAGGCGCTGCCCTCGCCGTGGCGGCAGAAGATCGTGTTCGACCGCACCATGTACGGACGCACGCTGATCGACGAGCCGCACCGCTCGCATTCCTCGCGCTATGCGCAGCTGATCGAGGACGTGCGCAACGACATCACCCGCTTCGAGCCGTTCTTCGCCAGCGCGATCCGCGTCATCGACCTCGACAGGAAGCGCGATGCCAGCATGGCGCGCGTCTCCGCGCTCTCGCCGAGGGAGAGGGACGATGCGGTCGCGCGCATGCAGGAGAACTCGCTGATCGTGCAATGGGTGCAGCAGTGCCTGGAGCAGCGCGTCTCGTCCTACCGCTGGGCGCTGGAGCGCCTGGTGATCCAGGCCCCCGACGGCATGGCCGCCGATGCCGACCGCCTGATCGGCGAGCTCGCCGCCCAGACCGCCAACCCGCCGGTCGCAGGCCAGCCGCCTTACGGCCGCGCGGTGATCTCGAAGGGCTGAGCGCCGGTCCTCACGCCTGCCAGTTCCGCCGGGACGGTGCTGCCGCACGCGCGCCCGCCGCGGGCCTCGCGGTTCAGCATAATGGGCGAATCGCCCCGATTGGCGCTTGTTCCCCCCGGCCGTAGCGATAGGATTGCGCTGTTACACCAAGTCATTTTGCACGAAGGTCTTTTGCGATGAGCAGCAATTCCGGGATGCGGCTTGAGGTCCGTCGAAATTCCACACTTGCGCGAAAACTGCCAATTCTTGCCATTCTCTTCGGATCAGCCGGCCCGGCCGCCGCGCTGACCCAGGAGGCCGCGCTCGAGAACTGCCGGATGACGGTCGGCAAGCCGATCGTGCAAGCCTGCATGCAGGCACAAGGCGGCCGCAAGGCCGGTGCCGATATCGAGGGTTGCCGCGCCAAGGCCAAGCCGCAGGTCAAGGCCTGCGTGATGGCGGCTCTCAACGCCGCCAATGGCCGGGCCAATGTCGCCGTCGAGCTGCCGAAGGAAGCGGCGCCGAAGCTGGAGCCCGGCACCGCACTGCCGAAGGGCTTCATCGCGCCGCCCCGCACCATCGCCGACATCACGGCGATCCTCGATAGCGAGAAGCCGAACGAGAAGCTGATCGTGGAGCTGAAAGCGGATGCCGATTCCACGCCAAAGGGCAAGGAATCGCGCGAAGATCTCGCGCAGTTCTATTTCGATCGAGCCAATGCGCGTGCGCAGCTTGGTCGGCTTGCTGAATCCATTGCGGATGCCAGCAAGGCCGTCGAGGTCGGCCGCGGCGCCGTCGAGCCTCGGCTGATGGGCCGCATGCAGCAGCTCCTCTCGCTGCAATACGCCGCAGCCGGCGACCCAAAGCGGTCGATGGATGTGATTCAGAAGTTGTTGCGTGAGACCGCCACCCAGCCGGGCGCAAAAGGATACCAATTGAGCGCCAACCGGTCCGTTGTCGGCAACCTCATCCAGATGGGCGATGTCGCCCAGGCGGAAGCCTATCTGCGTCGCACACAGGCCGCAATCCAGGAGGCGCGCACCAGCGGTCTTCCGGGGTGGCGCACCTCCTATGCGCGCTTCGGGCAGAACTGGGAAGGGGAGCTCGAAGCGACCAGGGCGATGATCTTCGAAGCGCGCGGGCAGTTCGCGGAGGCCGAGGCTGCCTATCGCGTGGCCGAGCAGCGCAAGCGGGCCGGCATGAAGGGCGTGATGGAGTCGGACAATCCCCCGGCGGAAACCGTCTTCCTGCAGTCGATCGACAACCTGGTGCTCAGTCAGGCCCGCATGAAGGCGCGTCAAGGCCGGCTTGCCGAAGCCGAGGTCGACGCCCGTCGTGCTCTGCTGGCGCGACTGAAGGACACCGGCAAGTACAATCCGGTGACGCCGCGCTACGTCATGGGCCTCGCGGGCATTCTGGTCGAAGAGGGGCGCTACGAAGAAGCCGAGCAGCTCGGCCGCGTGGCCCTGGAGATCAACAAGACCGTCGGTGTTCCCGACGATTCTCAATCCACCGTGCAATGGCTGTCGCAACTGGCCGGCATCCTGGCGCTCCAGCGCAAGACGCCGGAAGCCAACGCGATGTACGCGGCGATCGACAAGGCGATTGCGAATTGGGAGCCGCAGCGCCGCCAGGTGTTCGAGCTCAATCCGTCGCGCATCCTCTCGCTCTACGCCTCCGGCCAGCTCGAGGCCGGCATCGCTGCAGCCGAGCAATTGGTGAAGAAGCAGGTCGGCCGCGTCGGCGAAAATCATTTCGATGCCGCCTCGGCGCGCGGCACGCTGGCGGTCGGTCTGATGCGGGCGCGGCGCGATGCCGAAGCGATCCGCGAGTTCAAGGCCGCCATCCCGATCATGATGGCGAGCGCGCGGGAAAATGCCGACGACGAGAACACCACCGTGGTCGCCGCGCGCAGCCAGCGCCTGCAGAGCATCGTTGAAAGCTATTTCGTGCTGCTTGCACGTACCGAAGCCGCAAGCGGCGGGGTCGGCGAGGAGACCTTCAGTCTCGCGGACGCCATCCGCGGCCGCTCGGTTCAGCAGGCTCTGGCGGCATCGAGCGCGCGGGCGGCCGCCAAGGATCCGGCGCTGGCCGATCTCGTCCGCAAGGAGCAGGACCTCACCAAGCAGGTCAACGCGCAACTTGGAACGCTCAACAACGTGCTGGCGCTTCCGTCCACCGAGCGGGACGAGAAAGGCGTGCAGCAGATCCAGGCCTCGATCGCCGCCTTGCGCACCGAGCGCGACAAGGCGCGCCAGGAGATCAAGCAGAAGTTTCCGGTCTACGCCGATCTCGTCTCTCCCAAGCCGCCCAGCGTCGCCGAAATCCGCGCGACGCTCGCCGACGGGGAGGCGATGCTGTCGTTCTATTTCGGCCAGAGCGGCAGTTTCGTCTGGGCCGTGCCGAAATCGGGCCCGGTGGCGTTCGCCGCGGTCAACGCCAGGATCGGCGACATCGAGACCAAGATACGCAAGCTGCGCGAAGCGCTCGAGCCGCAGGCGGCGATGATCTCGGACATTCCGCCGTTCGATCTCAAGCTCGGCCACGAGCTCTACGAGCTGCTGCTGAAGCCGGTCGAGAGCGGATGGAAGCCGGCCAAGAACCTGATCGTCGTGACCAACGGCGCTCTCGGGCTTCTGCCGCTGTCCCTGTTGCCGACGGCACCGGCGGAGGTGGCCGCGGACGAGGACCCGCTCTTCGTCGGCTATCGCAACGTACCGTGGCTGGCGCGAAGCCATGCCGTGTCGACGGTGCCCTCGGCCGCGGCGCTGCGCACGCTGCGGCAATTGCCGCCGGGCAAGCCCGGTCGCGGCGACCTCGTGGCCTTTGGCGATCCTTATTTCAACCGCGAGCAGCAGGCCGAGGCGGAAGGCGGCGGAGAGAAGATTCAGGTCGCCGACGCCGGCGGCAACATCACGCGCGGCGGTCCGCTGAAGCGGCGCAACAGTCCCAAGCTCGAAGGCGTCGACAGCGCCGAGCTCGGTCTGCTGCCCCGTTTGCCCGACACCGCCGACGAGTTGAAATCGATCGCGCTGGCACTGCAGGCGGACCCCTCGAAGGTGTTGTTCCTCGGCAAGAGCGCGACCGAGAGCGCGGTTAAGACCATGAACCTGTCCGGCTTCAGGATCCTGGCCTTTGCCACCCATGGGCTCGTCCCGGGCGAGCTGAACGGGCTGACGCAGCCGGCACTCGCTCTGTCGTCGCCGACGGTGACGGGCGAGGGCGGTGACGGCCTCCTGACCATGGAGGAGATCCTCGGCCTCAAGCTGGATGCGGACTGGGTCGTCCTGTCGGCCTGCAATACCGGGGCCGGCGCCGGCGCCGGGGCAGAGGCCGCATCCGGGCTGGGGCGCGCCTTCTTCTACGCCGGAACGCGCGCACTGCTGGTGACGAACTGGTCGGTGCATTCGCAGTCGGCGCGGCAATTGGTGACTGACCTGTTCAAGCGGCAGGCCGACGATCCCAAGCTGTCGCGCAGCGAGGCGCTGCGCCAGGCGGCAATGGCCCTCGTCGACGGTCCGGGTTATCTCAACAGCGAAGGCAAGACCGAGTTCGCCTATGCGCATCCGCTGTTTTGGGCGCCGTACACGATCATCGGCGATGGCGGCTTGCGGTGATGAGACGGGAAGGAGGGCAGGGGAAATGAAGCGGAATGTCTTGCTCGGAATTGTGGCTGCAGCTTTGCTGGTCTCGGCGCCATCGCGTGCCACGCTGTTGATCACGGAGGAGGAAGCCAAGCTGCCGCCTCCCAAGGGAGCGGTTGCCGTCGAACAGCGCGGCATCCTGCGTGGCCCGAAGGTCGAGTTCGTCTCGCCGGGCGACGCGGCGAGCTCGCCGCTGCGGCTGGTGTTGAAATTTCAGTCCTATGGCGGGGCAAAGGTCGACCCGAACTCGGTCAAGGTGATCTTCCTCCGCACGCCTAACGTCGACCTGACTCCCAGGGTGAAGCCCTTCGTGCAGGCTGATGGCATCAACATGCAGGATGCGGAGCTGCCGCCCGGCGAATACACGGTGCGCGTCGATATCAAGGACAGCGATGGCCGGCCAGGCACGGCCGTCTTCACTCTGAAGGTCGCGCCCAAGTGACCTTTGCCCAAGTGACCTGCCCTTACTGCCGGTCCGAAAGTGCCGAGGGTGCGCTGGTTTGTGCCTCGTGCGGGCGCGACATCGCCGTTCCTGCCACGCTGCTTGCCGAGCGCGACGATCTCTTGCGCAAGCGCGAGGATCTGCGCGATGAACTGAAACGGGCCAGAGACGAGATCGAAGCGATCATGAGACGAAGGAAGTCGCGCTAGCGATGGAGTGCCCGTTCTGCGCCGAGACGATCAAGGACGAAGCCATCGCGTGCAAGCATTGTTCGCGGGACTTGCGCGTCGTACGGCCGACGCTTCTCGAGATCGACGAGATCGTTGCCGAGCTGGACAAGCTCAGGCGCGATCTCGATCGCGTCAACGTCCGTCTCGAGCGCTACAACAATCCGTTGCGCTATTACGGAACGCATGCGGTGCTCTATGTTGCGATTCCGTCTCTGCTGCTGGTGATCGCGCATGTGCTTGTGACCATCACCTTCAACCTGTCGCCGATCCCGCTTCGGATCGCGTCGATCGCCGTACCGCTCTTGTTCGGATTCGTTGCCTATCCGCTGCACCGGGTCTACGTCCTGGCGGCATTCGTGCTCGCGTTTCTCACCGCGAGTGTCAGCATCCTGGCGATGCTGACGATCACCGGGATCCACGATCGTGTCCCGATCCTTCCAACGGTATGGATCGAATGGCGGGAGGTGTTCGAATATGGCGCCAGTATCCTGCTCGCCTTCGTCTCGGGTAACATTCTCAGCGTCGTGATCTTCCAGATATTGCCGCGTGTGCTGACCCAGGGCGGCAAGCCGAACGCGTTCGCCTTCCGCATGGCGCGTCTATTGGGGCAGCATGTCGGTGAGGAGCAACTGCGCCGCCGCGCCCGCCTGATACAGGACCTCATGCAGACCGTGGGGCCACTGGCCGGCGTTGCCGCGACCGCCGTCGGCTCGATCTATGCGGGCTTGAAAGGCTTGCTGGGATAGCTGAACCTTCCGAAGCGCGCTTGCCGGCCTATCGCGCTTCCACCACTTCGCCGTCTTCCTTCACGAAGCGGCCGACCGGAGCGTCCAGGAGATCGATCACGGCTTCCGACGGCCGGCACAAGCGCGTGCCCTTTGACGTCACCACGATCGGACGGTTGATGAGGATAGGGTGGGCGATCATGACATCGAGGAGCTCGTCATCGCTCCATTTGGGATCGTCCAGGCCGAGCTCCTTGTAAGGCGTTCCCTTCTCGCGCAGCAGCGCGCGGACCGGAATGCCCATGGTCGCGATCAGCTCCTTGAGCTCGTCGCGCGAGGGCGGCGTCTTGAGATATTCGACCACGACGGGCTCGGTGCCGCTCTGCCGGATCATCGCCAGCGTGTTGCGCGAGGTGCCGCAGGCCGGGTTGTGATAGATCGTGACGGTCATCGAATTGTCTCCGTGATTGCAACCGAGGCGGACGCGCGTGAGCGTCCGAGCAGCCAGTTCATCAGCAGCATGCCGGCGAACGCTCCGCACAGCTCGGCAATGACGAAGCCGGGCAGGTCGGCGGGACGAATGCCTGAGAACGTGTTGGTCAGGGACCTCGCAATGGCCACGGCCGGATTGGCAAACGAGGTGGAGGCCGTGAACCAATAAGCCGCGGTGATGTAGAGGCCCACCAGCCAAGGCACGGCCGTCCGCTGAAACCGGATGCCGGCCAGGATCGTCGCAACCAGCCCGAACGCGGCCACCGCTTCGGCGAACCATTGCGGCCCTCCGGTTCGGACTTTCGTCGAGAGGTCGAGCACAGGCAAACCGAACATCAGATGCGCCGCCACCGTTCCCGCGATCCCGCCGGCGATTTGCGCGACAATATAGAACGCAGCCTCGTATGGGGGCAGCTCGCGCCGTCCGGTGAAGACGAGTGTCACCGCGGGATTGAAATGCGCGCCGGAGATCGGGCCGAGCACCGTGATCAGGACGACCAGGATGGCGCCGGTCGGCAAGGTGTTGCAAAGCAGCGCAAGCGCGACGTCCTTGGTCAACGTTTCCGCCATGATGCCGGAGCCGACCACGGTGGCGACGAGAATGCCCGTGCCGAGCGCTTCGGCCGCAAGGCGCCGTGAAAGATCGAAACTGTCCATCAGCCGGCCTTCGGTACCAAATCGGTTGCACCTTCGGAGCGGCCGATTTCGCGCAGCTTGGTGCCGAGCGAAAGCTTGTCGATGCTCCTCAGCGGGAGGTTCACGAATGTAGCGATGCGGTTTCTCAGATAACGAAACGCGGTGACGAATGCCGCCTGTTTCTCCAGTTCTGAACCCTCTGCTGCGGCAGGATCCTGGATGCCCCAATGCGCCGTCATCGGCTGGCCCGGCCAGATCGGACAGGCCTCACCCGCTGCGTTGTCGCAGACGGTGAAGACGAAATCCATCACCGGTGCATCCGGAGCGGCAAACTCCAGCCAGCTTTTCGAGCGCATTCCGTCGGCGGGATAGCCCATGTGTTCCAGCGTGCGCAACGCCAGCGGATGGACTGCGCCTTTCGGGGTGCTGCCGGCGGAGAAGGACTGAAAGCGGCCGCCGCCGTCCTTGCGCAGGATCGACTCAGCCAAGATCGATCGTGCCGAATTGCCGGTGCATAGGAACAAGACGTTAAACCTGTGATCAGACACGGCTTCGCTCCTTTCGTTTTGGCGAACAGCACGATTGCAAAGTCTCGACGACGGGGTCGCAAACTTCCGGCCGTCCGTCGCAGCAATCGCGCAGCAGGAAGACTGCGACGTTGCGAAACTCGCCGAGATTGGCGCGATAGACGATCGAGCGGCTGTGCCGCTCGGAAGATACGAGGCGGGCGCGGCTCAGAATCGACAGATGCGCCGACAGCGTGTTTTGCGGGACTTCCAAGAGGCGCGCGAGGTCGCCGGCCGCAAGACCTTCAGGTTCGTGCCTGACCAGCGTCCGGAACGCCTCCAGGCGGGTCGGTTGAGACAGCGCGGCGAGCGCCAGGACGGCTTGCTCTGTTTCCATACATCCAGATTTATGGAATTATCGAGGCCGCGTCAATCTGGAAACCTCCGGGCACCGATCCAAATTTCGAATATTCTAGAAATATCGTTTGACAATCGATGTGCACGGGCGCACCGTGTCGCTCATGAAGATCGACGACGCAGCAGCACGCCTGGAAGCCCTCGGAAATCGGACCCGCCTGCAGATTTACCGGGCGCTGGTTCGGGCCGGGCATGCGGGCATGCCGGTCGGCCGCCTGCAGGACAAGCTGAAGATTCCGGCCTCGACGCTGTCGCACCACATCAAAACCTTGGTCTCGGTCGGACTGGTCAGTCAGAGCAGGGAATCGACGACCCTGATCTGCCGCGCCCATTTCGATGCCATGCGGGGGCTGGTCGACTTCCTGGCCGCGGAGTGCTGTGCAGACGAAGCGGGATGTAACGATGCCCAGACGGCAGCCTGATTCATTTCGCTAATTATTCGATAATTCTAGAAGGATGGAGTACTGGGAGTGGACAAGACCGTAGCCATCATCGGAGCGGGGCCGGTCGGCCTCGCAGCCGCCGCTCATGTGCTCGAACGCGGCATGTCCCCTGTCGTGCTCGAGGCCGGACCCGAAGCCGGGCATGCCGTGCGGCAATGGCAGCACGTCCAGCTCTTCTCGCCCTGGGAATACAACGTCGACAAGGCCGCGGCGCGCCTGCTTGCGCCGACTGGATGGAATTCGCCGGACCCGAGCTCATATCCGACCGGCGGCGAACTGATCGATCGCTATCTCGCGCCTCTGGCCACGCGAACGCCGCTGCGCGAGACGATCCGGACCTCGAGCCGCGTCACGGCGATCAGCCGCGCCGGCTTCGACAAGGCGAAGACGAAGGGGCGGGGCCAGGCGCCGTTCGAAATCCGCTACCGGAACGGCAAAGGCGACGAGGTGATGCGCGCCGATGCCGTCATCGACGTCTCCGGCACGTGGTCCTCGCCCAATACCGCCGGCAGCAACGGTCTGCCGGCGTTCGGCGAACGCGAATGCGCCGGCCGCATCGCCTATGGCATGCCGGCCGTGCGCGGCTCCGCTCGCGACAGATATGCGGGCAAAACCGTGGCCGTGCTCGGTGCCGGCCATTCCGCCCTGGGCACGCTGATCGATCTCGCGCAGCTCGCCGAGGAGGCGCCCGGCACCAGGCCCGTTTGGCTGCTGCGCGGCGCGGATCCGGCAAAGGCCTTCGGCGGCGGCCGCAACGACAAGCTTGCCGCGCGCGGCGAGCTGGGCTCAGCCTTCGCCGCGCTCGTGACTGCCGGAAAGATTGCGGTCGAGACCGGCTTCGGTGTCACCCATATTTCGGAGCTCGAAGGCCGTCTCAGGATTTCGGCAGGCGCCAGTTCTGCTGCGCCGAGTGTGGTTGCCGATGAGCTGGTGGTGTCGACCGGCTTCCGGCCCGATCTCTCGTTCCTGTCCGAGCTGCGGCTGCGGCTCGATCCGGCGATCGAGGCGCCCCTCGCGCTCGCGCCGCTCATCGACCCCAACGAGCATAGCTGCGGAACGGTGCGGCCTCACGGCGCGCGCGAGCTGGCGCATGATGAGCCGGGCTTCTATCTTGCCGGCATGAAATCCTACGGCCGCGCGCCGACCTTCCTGATGATGACCGGCTACGAGCAGGTCCGCTCGATCGTCGCCGACATCGCCGGCGACAAGGAGGCGGCGGCAAGGGTCGAGCTCGTGCTGCCGGAGACCGGCGTCTGCACACGCGCCGGCGTGGAGTCCGCCAGCGCAGCGGGATGCTGCGGTGGTCCGCCCAAGGCCGAACCCTCGGCCTGCTGCGCCGCCGATGAATCCGCCAAGAAGGCGGGCGGTGTGGGATGCGGTTGCTCATGAGCCGTGGCACTGCGAGCCCGCTCACTGTCGTCGTCGCGCTCGGCACCGCGCAGACCATCGCTTGGGCGTCGAGCTACTATCTTCCTGCGATCCTGGCTGCGCCGATCGCGGGCGATCTCGGTCTTGCGCCGACTTACGTGTTCGCCGCGCTGTCGGGAGCGCTCATCATCTCCGGCCTGCTTGGTCCGAGAGTTGGGCATGCCATCGATACGTTCGGTGGGCGCAGCCTGCTTGCTGTCTCGAACCTCGTTTTGGCGGTAGGCTTGCTGCTGCTGTCCGCGGCCTATGGCGTAGCGGCGCTGATTACAGCCTGGATCCTGCTCGGGATCGGCATGGGCATGGGCCTCTATGAAGCCGCGTTCGCGACGCTTGCGCGCATTTACGGCGCCGATGCGCGACGAACGATCACCGGCATCACCCTGATCGCCGGTTTCGCCAGCACGCTCGGCTGGCCGCTCACGACCTGGCTCGCCACGGAGTACGGCTGGCGCGCGGCCTGTCAGCTGTGGGCGGTGATCCACATCGGCCTTGCCTTGCCGCTCAACCTTTCGCTGCCCCGTGCCGCTCCTTTGCATCAGGAGTCCGGACCGAGCACGGGCGCAAGCCGGCAATCCGGTCGGCAGAGCGAAACCTTCGTCATGATACTGCTGGCGTACATGTTTGCGGCCGCAAGTTTTGTCAGCTCCGGAGTCTCGGCCATTCTGCCCACCATGCTGGTCGCGTTCGGCGCCACGCCAGCACAGGCGTTGTTGGCAGGAGCATTGGTCGGACCGGCACAAGTCGGTGCCCGCCTTCTGGAAGCAGGATGGCTTGGCCGGTTTCATCCGCTGCTGTCGGCGAGACTCGCCATGCTCATGAATCCCATCGGCGTGCTTGCGCTGGTCGCAGGCGGCCCTTGGCTCGCACCGGCCTTCGCGGTGCTGTATGGCGCCGGCAACGGCATCATCACCATTGCCCGTGGTACGCTGCCGTTGGCGCTGTTTGGGCCGGTCGGGTTCGGCAGGCGTGTCGGGATGATTTCGCTGCCTTCCAGGGCAACGGGCGCTTTCGCGCCCCTTGCGCTGGGACTGATGGTGGAGCATCTCGGCAGCAGCGCGCTCTGGATCAGCGCCCTGGCCTCGGTCTCTGCGTTCTTCGCCCTTCTGCTGCTTCGTGGGGATCAGACGGCATGAGTCCCTGTCCGAGGGGAGGAGAACATTCGTAGCTTGCGCGGCTGGCCGCTGATTGCGGTGATGTGTATCGGCCAGCTCGGCAATCTGCTGCCGCACGTAACGTTGTCCGCAAATCTCGCCCAGCATCTGATGCCGGCGTGGGGGTTGTCGGCCGCCGAGGGCGGGATGATGGCGAGCGGCTATGCGTTTGGCTACATGCTGGCGGTGCCCGTGCTCACGACGCTGACCGATCGCATCGACGCACGGCTCGTGCTCCTCTGCGGCTCTGTCGTCAGCGGAGTAGCGACCGTTGCGTTCGGCATCTTCGCGCAAGGGTTCTGGTCGGGGACCATCATCTGTCGCTCGCCGGCCTTGGTTTTGCCGGTGCCTACATGCCCGGGCTCAAGGCACTGACGGACCGGTTGCCCGCCGGCGACAGCTCGCGGGCGGTCACGCTCTACACGTCGAGCTTCTCGGTGGGCGTCGGCCTGTCGTTCCTGATCGCGCAAGTCCTCGCCGACGGCTGGGGATGGCGGACCGCGTTTTACGTGACCGGCATCGGCCCCATCGCGATGGTGGTCGCGTGTCTTTTGATCGAGAGGCGCAGTCCCGCTCCAAGAACAGGACGCCTTTTGAACTTTGCGCCCGTTTTCGCCAACCGCGAGGCACTCGGCTACATCTTCGGCTATGGCGCGCATTGCTTCGAGCTCTACGGCATTCGCACCTGGCTGGTCGGCTTCTGGACCTACGTCGTCGCGCATCAGGGCGCACCCTCATGGCTGAGCCCGGTCCTGATGAGCTTCTGCTTTGCAGTGATCTCCATGCCGGCCAGCATCCTCGGCAACGAGGCCGCATTGAAGTTCGGGCGACATCGGGCGATCACGGTGGTGATGATCGCTTCGGCCTGCGTTGCGCTCGTCATCGGTCTGAATGCGACGGCTCCGGCATGGTTGCTGGCGCTGCTGCTGGTGATCTATGGCCTGACGGTGCCGGCGGATTCCGGTGCGTTGACGGCCGGCATGTCGGCTGCAGCTGTCTCGGAGCATCGCGGCGCGACTCTGGCCCTGCATTCGACCGTCGGGTTCGGCCTGTCGGCGATCGGAGCGTGGGGAACCGGGGTTGCCCTCGATGCCGCTGGCGGTCCGCAGAGTGCAGAGGGCTGGTTGCTGGCCTTCACCGTGCTCGCGACCGGGATCGCACTCGGCCCGCTCGCGTTGATATGGTCGCGGACGGCTCGGTCCGACGAGCTGGTATCGAGGTCGCAATAGGCGAGCAGGATGCGGGCGATCGGGCTGACAGGGATCCGAGCCTTGCTCACGAATGCTTGACCCGGATCAAAGAATGCTTTCGGCCGCAGACTATGTTACTCAGGCTGCATTGCGGGTTCCAAAGGGTATCCAAAAGGTTAAAGCACGTCTGATGCGGATCGTTCGGACCATCCTGGCACTCGCCATCGCCATATCCCTGGCGATGCTGCCGGCTGGTGCGTCCGCTTCCAGCCTTACGATGTCGTCGGGTGATATGCAGGCGGCCATGCAGGTCGGCGGCGACGGCGATATGTCGATGGACGATTGTTGTCCCGACATGAAGGGAACGGGCTCCGACAGCAGCTACACGTGCGGGATGGGCTTCTGCTGTGTCGGCGGTACTGTCGCACTTGCGGACATTCGTCCCCTGGCTTTCGAATTCCTTGCCGTCGCGGCAGCGGAAGCGGCTATTCCCGCCGATCAGGTCGTCGCCTCCCGCGGCGGCAGTCCTCCCTTCCGGCCTCCTCGAATCTGATCTCCGTAAAAGACGCGCGCGGGCACGCCCCGCGCGACGACGGCTGATGTGCGCATTCCTGCGTCACGGTCGAGATCAATTCATGAGGACAGGACAATGCTTTCCAAATTCAGCACTGCGGCTGTTGCCGCCACCCTTTCGCTTGCCGCCTCGGCCGCGTTGGCGGGCGCCGGCGATTATGCTTTCGAGCCGGTCAATCCCGAGATGAAGAAGGGCGACGACGTCACGCTCGCCGTTCGCCTGACCAACAAGCAGACCGGCAAGCCGGTGTCCGACGCCGTCATCTTCAAGACGCGCGTGGACATGGCGCCGGACGGCATGGCCGAGATGGAATCGGCGGTCGCACCGCTGCCGTCCAAGGAGCCGGGCGTCTACGCCTTTAGGACGGACCTGCCGATGGCCGGCCGCTATCAGGTCACGCTCTCGGCGAAGGTGCAGGGTGAGGCCGAGACGGTCACGGGCAAGGTCGTCGTCAAGGCGATCAAGTGAGCTTTCGGGCGCCTCCGGATGGCGCCCGAACTTCTCTTTCCCATTCACATGGACGCGCTCTGAGCGCGCGAATTCAACCATGAAGACGTTGCGTCTCTTGACTGCTCTCGCTCTCGGCGGCGGCCTCGCCCTTGGCGCGTACTGGTCCTCGAACGAGGGGCGCTGGTCGGTCCATGCCGAAGTGACCCCGGCTGCGGCGCCAGCGGACCGGACTCCGCTCTACTATCGCGATCCCAGTGGCGCGCCGCTCTGGTCCGCCGGGCCAAAGAAGGATGACCGCGGGCGGGACTATCTGCCGGTCTACGATGACGATAAGGCCGCCCAGGCAGAACCGGGACCAGCGCAGGCGGCTTCATCGCGCAAGATTCTCTACTACCGCAATCCCATGGGCTTGCCCGACACCTCGCCGGTGCCGAAGAAGGACCCGATGGGGATGAACTATATCCCCGTCTACGAAGGCGACGACGTCGATGATGGCACGGTGAAGCTGTCGCCCGGCAAGATCCAGCGCAGCGGCGTGAAGTCCGAGCCGGTCGCGCGGCGATCGGTCCGTGCCTTGGTCAAGGCGCCCGGCACGATCCAATTGGACGAGCGCCGCGTCTCGGTGATCGCGATGCGCGCCGAGAGCTTCGTGCAGAAGATCGCGGACGTCACCACCGGCACCCGCGTCAAGGCGGGCCAGCCGCTGATGGAGATCTACAGCTCGGCGGTCGCCTCCGCGGCGGCCGAATACCTCGCGACCATCACCTCCAAGACCGTCGGCGGCGTCGAGATGTACGGCCGCGGCTCGCGGCAACGGCTGGTCAATCTCGACGTCCCCGAGCGGGTGATCGCCGAGATGGAGAAAACGCATGTCGCGCCCGTCACCATCCTTTGGTCGGCGCCGCGCGACGGGATCGTGCTCGAGCGCAACGCGATCGAAGGCATGCGCGCCAATCCCGGCGACGTGCTGTTCCGCATCGCCGACACCTCGCTGGTCTGGGCGCTGGTCGACGTCGCCGAGCGCGATCTCGGCAACATCGCGGTCGGGCAGTCCGTTGCGGTGCGCGCGCGCAGCTTCCCCGGCCGAAGCTTCACCGGCAAGATCGCGGTGATCTATCCGCAGGTGAACCGCGAGACCCGGACGGTCCGCGTCCGCATCGAGCTCGCCAATCCCGAGGCGGTGCTGCTGCCGGACATGTATGTCGATGCCGAGGTCGATACGGCAGATAGCGCGCCCGTCCTGGCGATCCAGGACAGCGCGGTGCTCGACACCGGCACGCGGCAGGCCGTCCTCGTCGACAAGGGGGAAGGGCGCTTCGAGCCGCGGGAGGTGAAGCTCGGGCGCCGCGGCGGCGGCTTGATCGAGGTGCGGGACGGCCTTGCCGAAGGCGAAGCGGTGGTCACGTCCGCCAACTTCCTGATCGATGCCGAGAGCAACCTGAAGGCCGCGCTGAAAGGCTTTGCCGAGGCTGCGCCTCAAGCCCCCGACGCCGGCCATGCGACGGGAGAGCACAAATGATCGCCCGCATCATCGCCTGGTCGGCGCGCAACCTGCTGCTGGTGTTGTTCGGCACCGGCTTTGCGGCCGCCGCCGGCTTCTACGCGCTGCTTCATCTGCCGCTCGACGCGATCCCCGACCTCTCGGACCCCCAGGTCATCGTCTACACCGAATATCCCGGCCAGGCGCCGCAGGTGATCGAGGACCAGGTCACCTATCCCCTGACGACGGCGATGCTGACCGTGCCGAAATCGAAGGTGGTGCGCGGCTTCTCCTTCTTCGGCGTGTCGTTCGTCTACGTGATCTTCGAGGACGGCACCGACATCTATTGGGCGCGCTCGCGTGTGATGGAGTTTCTGAACAGCGCCACGTCGCGGCTTCCCGTCGGCATCACCCCGACCATCGGGCCCGATGCGACCGGCGTCGGCTGGGTCTATCAGTACGCCGTGATGTCGAGGGAATTGAACCTCGCCGACACACGCACGATCCAGGACTGGAATCTGAAATTCGCGCTGGCCAAGGCCGAGGGCGTCGCGGAGGTCGCCAGCATCGGCGGCTTCGTCAAGCAGTACAACGTGGTGCTCGACCCGCAGCGCATGCGCGACCGCGGCATCAGCATGCAGAAGATCCGGGAGGCGATCCGCGCCAGCAATTCCGACGTCGGCGGCCGCACGGTCGAGCTGTCGGAATTCGAATACGTCATTCGCGGCAAGGGCTACATCAAGAGCATCAACGATCTCGGCAATATCGTCCTGAAGACGAGCAACGGCACGCCGGTGCTGCTGCGGGACGTCGCCAATGTCGAGCTCGGACCCGACGAGCGGCGCGGCATCGCCGAGCTGAACGGCGAGGGCGAGGTCGCGAGCGGCATCGTGCTGCAGCGCTTCGGCGTCAATGCGCTCGACGTCATCGAGAACGTCAGGAAGCGCTTCAAGGAGATCGCGAGCAGCCTGCCGAAGTCGGTCGAGATCGTCCCGGTCTACGACCGCTCGGGCCTGATCTATTCGGCGATCGACACGCTCAAGCACACGTTGTTCGAGGAGAGCATCGTGGTCGCGCTCGTCTGCATCGTGTTCCTGCTCCATGTCCGCAGCGCGCTGGTCGCGATCCTGATGCTGCCGGTCGGCGTGCTTATGGCGTTCGGTGCCATGAAGCTGCTGGGCCTCGGATCCAACATCATGAGCCTCGGGGGCATCGCGATCGCGATCGGCGCCATGGTGGATGCCGCGATCGTCATGATCGAGAACGCGCACAAGCACCTCGAGCGCGCCGAGCCCGGTCAGTCGCGCGTTCAGATCCTGATCGATGCGGCGTCCGAGGTCGGCCCGGCGTTGTTCTTCAGCCTGCTCATCATCACCGTCTCGTTCATGCCGATCTTCACGCTGGAATCGCAGGAGGGGAGGCTGTTCAGCCCGCTGGCCTTCACCAAGACCTTCGCGATGGCTGCCGCGGCCCTCTTGTCCGTCACTCTGGTGCCGGCACTGATGGTGATCTTCGTTCGCGGCAGGATCGTTCCCGAGAGCAAGAACGTCATCAACCGATTCCTGATCTTTATCTACCGGCCGGTCATCAAGGGCGTGCTGCGCGCCGAGACGCTGGTGATCCTGGCCTCGCTCGTCGTGCTCGCCGTCACGATCTGGCCGGCGCGGCAGCTCGGCACCGAGTTCATGCCGACGCTGAACGAGGGCACGCTGCTCTACATGCCGACCACGCTGCCCGGCATCTCGGTGACCAAGGCGGCCGAGCTGATGCAGACGCAGGACCGCATCATCAAGTCGTTCCCGGAGGTCCAATCGGTCTACGGCAAGGCGGGACGGGCGGCGACCGCGACCGATCCGGCGCCCACCGAGATGTTCGAGACGGTGGTCAGCCTGAAGCCGAAGGAGCTTTGGCGCCCTGGCGTCACCATCGACAGCCTGATCGCGGAGATGGACAAGGCGCTGCAGTTTCCGGGCGTCTCAAACGCCTGGACCATGCCGATCAAGGCGCGCATCGACATGCTGTCCACCGGCATCCGCACTCCCGTCGGCGTCAAGGTGATGGGCACCGACCTCGTCGAGATCGATCGGCTGGCGAAGCAGGTCGAACGCGTGATCAAGGCGGTCCCGGGCACCGCATCGGCCTACGCCGAGCGCGGCATCGGCGGCTATTATCTTGAGATCGTCCCGGATCGCGAGGCGCTCGCCCGCTACGGCATCCTGATCCAGGACGTTCAGGACACCATCGCGGCCGCGCTCGGCGGCCAGACCGTCACGACGACGGTGGAGGGGCGGCAGCGGTTCACGGTGAACATGCGCTATCCGCGCGACCTGCGCGACAATCCCAAGGCGATCGCCAGCGACATCCTGGTGCCGATGCCCGCAGGCGGCGCCGTGCCGCTCGGCGAGGTCGCGAAGGTCGAGCCGGCGCGAGGACCGACCTCGATCCGGACCGAGAACGGCCAGCTCGCGACCTACGTCTACGTCGACATCCGCGACCGCGACATCGGCAGCTACGTCGCCGACGCGCAACGCGCCGTGACTGACAGCATCCAGTTCCCGCCCGGATATTACGTGGTCTGGAGCGGCCAGTACGAATATCTCCAGCGCGCCGCGGCACGCCTGAAGATCGTGGTGCCGGTGACGCTGACGATCATCTTCCTGCTGCTCTACCTGAATTTCAGGGCCATGACCGAAACCCTCATCGTGATGCTGTCGCTGCCCTTCGCGCTGGTCGGCGGCATCTGGATGATGTGGTGGCTAGGCTTCAATTTGTCGGTCGCCGTCGCCGTCGGCTTCATCGCGCTCGCCGGCGTCGCCGCCGAGACCGGCGTCGTGATGCTGATCTACCTCGAGCATGCCCTAGCCGAGCTGAAGGCGACGTGCAGCGCCGAGGGCAGGGGGTTCACCCGGCAGGATCTCCACGAGGCCATCATGGTGGGCGCGGTCGAGCGCGTGCGTCCCAAGATGATGACGGTCGTCGCCATCATGGCGGGCCTGCTGCCGATCATGTGGAGCACCGGAACCGGGTCGGAGATCATGCAGCGGATCGCGGTGCCGATGATTGGCGGCATGATATCGTCGACGCTGCTGACGCTGATCGTGATCCCCGCGATCTTCGGATTGGTGAAGGGCGTCCGCTTGCCGCCCAAGCGCGAGGACAAGGCGCCATCGACCGAGACGCCAAAGCCGATCGGCGCCAGATTGCGCGTCGTGGAGCCGGCCGGATGACGCGAGCCCTGATGCACGATCAAGCTCTGGAGTGACAGCGAAAGGAATCCGAAGATGAAGCAACGCGCCTGTTTGATGACCCGCCGGTCGCTTGTCGGGCTGATCGCCGCGGCCGCTCTTGCAAGGCCGGCCGCGGCCGCGCCCGACGCAGCCACACTCACGGTGCACCGGGATCCGAGCTGCGGCTGCTGCGCCGGCTGGGTGCAGCATCTGCGGGATGCAGGATTTACCGTAGAGGTGGAGGAGACCCCCGACCTCGACCCGATCCGGGCTCGTCTCGGCATCCCATCGAACCTGGTCGCCTGTCATACGGCAGAGGTCGCCGGTTATGTCGTCGAGGGGCACGTGCCGGCTGCGGCCGTGCGGCGCCTCCTCTCCGAGCGTCCCAACGCGAAGGGACTCGCCGTGCCGGGCATGCCGGTCGGATCGCCCGGGATGGAAGGCGGCACGCCGCAGCGTTACGAGGTCGTGCTGTTCGGTGCCGATGGCCAAAAGCCGTTCATGCGCTTCATCGGCGCGCAGGCGATTGATTGACCAAGGCGCGCTACCATACCGGCATGATGCACCGGGCTGTGCGGGGGCTATCCATTGAGAGCTCTTCCCTGCGGCCATCCTTCGAGACGCCCGCTTTCAGCGGGCTCCTCAGGATGAGGGCGGAGTGCGCGGCAGCGGTTTCAACGAACACTGATGCCGATGAGCCTCATCCTGAGGAGGCGCGTAAGCGCCGTCTCGAAGGACGAGGCGTGCGCACCGGCCGTGCTACAAGTCGTATGCGATAGCCTTGGGGGCTGCCTTGGTGCTGTGCGGGGGACACATTAGACGGTGCAGCGCGATGCTAGCCTATGGCTGTGGCGGATAGCGCTCGAACGCCGGCAGTTCGTGCGCATGCTCCATCCAGCGCAGGCGCTCGGCGACCTGGATCTGCATCGTGGCGGGCACCGCCTCGGGATCGTCGTAGGTCGCGCTCTGGATGTCGATGATCCCCGGCATCATGTTGGTATTGACGTAGAACAGTCCGGTTCCGCACTCGCCGCAAAAGTGCCGTCGTCCGTGTTCCGAGGAGCGGTAAACCTTAGGTTCGCCCTTGGTCACCTTGACGGCGCCGTCCGGGTACATCGTCCAGCCGACGACCGGAGCCCCGGCGTGAAGCCGGCAATCGCGGCAGTGGCACAGCGCGTGCACGATTGCTTCGCCCTCGACCTCGTAACGGATTGCGCCGCAGTGACAGCCGCCCTTCATGGTGCTCATGCGTTCCTCCGATCGAACACGAGTTTTCAAATCGATAGCTCTCGCGCCTGGTGGCTTCAACAACGCAGTCAATTCGCGATTGCGTCCTACTGTCGCCTGACAGCTGCTGCCAATGCGGCTCCGCCGACGAGGCTATGTTCGCGCCCGTGTACTCTGAGGTAGCAGGAGGCGTTGCTTCACCGTCCGCGCGATCGCCGCCGGCGCCTCCTCGGGGATCGCAAAGCACGAGCTCGCGTTGATCTCGCAGAGCACGTAAGTGTCCGCGCCGGCCGCATCTGTCGGCCCGTACAGGAAGTCCGCGTCCCAGATCACCGGCAATGACGAGGGCTCATCGATGCCGAGCGTTGCCATCATCTGCGGCGTCCATTCGTCCTCCATCGACCGCCGCAGCGCCTGGAATTGCGGAGCATCAGGCCCGTGCATGATCCGCGGCCCGGGCTGCGCCTCGGGCGCCTCCGGTCCTTCAGGCGGCGGCGGGATCAGGGCCTTGATCTTTTGGTGTCCGAAGCCGGCGACTTTGGCGCCGCTCATGTAGCACCGGATCATGCCGTCGGGCAGGCGCGGTTGAAACGCCTGGTCGATGATGCAGCCGCCCCAGCCGAAATAAGGCTCGCACCGTGCGAGCAGGGCGTCCATCGGCATGTCCTCGGGCATGCTGCCGCGCTGCGCATGCAGCACGCGAACCATGCCTTGGCTGTCGGGCAGGGCCTCGACCTTCCAGACGCCCTGGCCGCCATTGCCGCGGTTCTGCTTCAGCACGCGCGGGCCGCTGGCACGAAGGCGCGCCGGAAACTGGCTGCGGAAGCTTGCCGCGCTGTCGTAGCGGTGCGTGTCGGCGCCCCAGCCCAAATGCCGTGTTCGGTAGAGCACCTCCTTGACGCCCATCTTCAGGATGATGTCCGGATGCGCGCTCACCCATGGCCCTTGCGCAGCGACGTCGCGCAGCAGGGCGTCGAGCTCGGCGCGGGTCTTGCCCTGGTGGATCGGATCGACCCAGACCAGCACGCCGTCGGCTGCGAGCAATTGGTCGCGGACCGCGCCCGCAAAGCTCTCGTCGTAGATCGCCGGGAAGGCTTCGATGCCCGCGGCGGCGAGCGCTTCGAAGACGCGGACGAAGCGGCTGTTCTGCGCCGTCGCCTCGCGCCGCGCGGCAACGTCGCCGCGCGAGAGGATGGCTATGGTTCGGAGGGGAGGGGAATGACGTTCGGTGTCCATGCGCAAGCTCCACGTATTTGCGTGCTGCGCAGAGCTTGGACCTGGGTCTCACGGGGAGTCTGCATCGTCCCCACCCGGAGAATGTATGTGAAACCGCCTCGTCGTTTCAAGATGGGCTGGCGAGTTCCTTTCGCAGGGGCAACTCTTCGTGACGTGGCGCGGCCGTGCGCCGGTTGACAGCCCGGTCTTGCGGGTTTTTAGTCGGCGCGACGGGGATGTGCGATCTCCCCGCGAGGCGACATGCCCAAGCATCGCGTCCTGATCACCAAGGGCGCAGCATGTCATCACACCGCAGCTCCATTCCACAATCCGCCCGACTTGCCAGCTTCCGGCCGCCGAATCGCCATGGCATGCGCCTCGGCGGCGAGTCCGCTGTGTCTGGCGGAACGGCCGGAGCCGGCCCCACATGTCCAGCGTCACCTGGGGCAGGGACACACCCAGAGCTCAAGGGAGCTGATCCATGCATAAGACTGTTTCGGCACTGATAGGCGTCGCTGCCTGCTTCATCACGAGCGCTCACGCGCAGGGCATCGACTGGCAAAAGGTCGATGAGACACTGGGCCGCAAGCCCATGGTTGCGGACGATGTCCATCGCTACGGCTTTCCGCGCACCGATCTCACCGTGACTTTGGATGGCGTCACGATCAAGCCGGCGCTGGCGCTTGGCGGCTGGCTCGCGTTCAAGCCCGCGCATGGCGGAGCCATGGTCATGGGTGACCTCGTGCTGCTCGAGAGCGAGGTCAGCCCTGTGATGACGAAGATGATTGCGAGCGGTCTCGAGATCACCGCCGTGCACAACCATCTGCTGCGCGCAAGCCCGGCGACCTTCTACATGCACGTCACCGGACATGGCGACCCGGTCAAGCTGGCGTCGGCAATCCATGATGCCCTCGCCGAAAGCAAGACGCCCCTGACGGTCGCCGCGGCAGCGAACTCGCCCTCCATCGATCTCGACACGGCGAAGCTCGATCAGATCATCGGCGTCAAGGGGCAGGCCAATGGCGGCGTCTACCAGTTCAACGTCAAACGGCGAGACCCTGTCTCCGAAGACGGCATGCTGCTGACGCCGGTCGGTGCGATGGGCGTCGCGACCGCGATCAATTTCCAGCCGACCGGCGGCGGAAAGGCGGCCATCACGGGCGACTTCGTCCTGACCAGCGACGAGGTGAATCCGGTCATCGTGGCGCTGCGGACACATGGCATCGAGGTGACGGCGCTGCACAGCCACATGCTGAACGAACAGCCGCGACTCTTTTTCATGCACTTCTGGGCCAACGACGACGCGGTCAAGCTTGCCGAAGGCTTGCGTGCGGCGATCGAGAAGACCGCCAGCACCAAGAGCTGAGCCAAAGCACCGTGAGGCGTTTCAATGATTGAATGTCTGACGTTGGAACAGCCGACGATGCGCGCCGCTTTGGCCTTTCGGTTGTGGTCGTCCGCACGGGCCAGTCTCATCCTGGCTCTTATGCTGGCTTTGCTGATGGGAGGGAACGCCATGGCCGAGACCCTGAATTTCGACAACGCTCCCGCTGGAACGGCGCCGGCAGGCTGGACTCTCACGATGACAGGCAAGGGTGAACCGAAATGGACCGTCGAGGCGGAGCCCACAGCGCCGAGCAAGCCGAACGTCCTCAAGCAATCCGGACGCGCGACTTTTCCGGTCGCCATCAAGAGCGATAGCAACATCCGCAACGGCTTCGTTGAAGTGAAGTTCAAGGCGGTGTCCGGGTCCGAGGATCGCGCCGCGGGAATCATCTGGCGTGCCAAGGACGCCGACAATTATTACGTCGTCCGGGCAAACGCGCTGGAGGACAACGTGGTGCTCTACAAGACGATCAAGGGCATACGAAGTTCGCTGGAGATCGTCGGACGCAAGGGTGGCTACGGCGTCAACACGCCGGTGCCATCCGGGCAATGGCACGCGCTGCGTTGCGACTTCGCGGGAAATCGCTTCAAGGTGATGTTTGACGGAAAGCCATTATTCGAGGTGGAGGACGCCACCATCACGGACGCCGGCATGATCGGCCTGTGGACCAAGGCAGATAGCGTGACCTTGTTCGATGATCTGACATATGGTGAGACCAAATAGAAATTGTCCACCTCTGTCGGAGATGACCATGAGCTTTCGCCGTCTGTCGGTCGCGACGATTCTGCTGGCTGCGTTTGTCGGCCCAGTGCGGGCGGAAGAGACCCTCGTCGCCTACAAATCGCTGAGTCCGGAGCTGGCGCTGGATCTCGCGCGCGCCGCTTTGGATAGCTGCCGCAGCCGTGGATATCAGGTTGCCGTCGCCGTCGTCGATCGCTTCGGTATCACCCAAGTGATGCTGCGCGATCGCTTCGCTGGCTCTCACACGCCCTCGACGGCATCCGGCAAGGCGTGGACGGCGGCGTCGTTCAAAACCAGCACGACCGAACTGAACGCGATCAGCCAGCCCGGCATGATGCAGTCAGGCATTCGTAGTCTTCCCGGAGCCGTCATCATAGGCGGAGGGCTGATCGTCGAAGCCGGCGGTTCTCTGGTCGGAGCGGTCGGCGTCTCTGGCGCTCCGGGCGGTGACGCGGACGAAGCGTGCGCGAAAGCCGGGATCGAGGCCATTCGTGACAAGCTGGAGTTTTGAAGGGCGAAGGATTTCAGATCATCCGCTAAGTATACGTGTCCGTCTGCAACGCGATCGAGGCGCGTCGCCGGGCGCGGCGTCATTGATTGGCACGTCTCGCAATCCCGCTGGCGCCTTCTGCCGCTGCCAACGCTGTTCCTGAAATCTAGACACCTGCGAGACCAGCGAGCGGCCTAATCGCTCCTGCCCACCGCAGATCAAGGAACAGACCATGCAATCATTCCCGCTTTCCCGTCGATCCGCCATTTTCCTGCTGATGGCGACCCTGAACATCGGATTGATGCCGATGGCGCATGGCGAGGCGCCGGTGCCCGACGCGATCGTCGGGACCTGGGAGGCAGACGACGGCACTGTGAAGCTCGACATGTTCAAGGCCGGCGCAGAATTCCAGGCGCGCATGCTCTACGGCAACGAGATCGTCGAGGCGGACAACGTCACCTTCAAGAAGGACGCCAAGAACCCTGACCCCGCGCTGCGTTCGCGGTCGCTAAAGAACATCGTCTTCATCACGGGCTTGCACTGGGAAAATGGCGAGTGGAGCGGCGGCTCGATCTATGACGCCTCATCGGGACGCACCTACAACTGCAAGGCAGCCGTCAAGGACGGCAAGATGCATCTGCGAGGCTATCTCGGCCTGCCGGCGATGGGACAGACCCGCACATTCCACCGGGTTCGCGGGTAGGGCTTCCGCCAATATCGAGCCGTTCTACCGAAGCGCGGTCGCCCGGACCGCGCTTTTTTTCTTGCGAATACAGCGGTTTAAGTGATCGCCAGGATTGGCGGGTTGTGCAAGTCTATTGGCGCGCTTGGTCAGTCAATCCGTACCGAGGAGGCGGCAGGATAAGGATCGGAACGAAGAGAGGTTGACATGTTCGACAGATCGAAAAGAACGGCGCTCGTCACCGGAGCCTCCTCCGGCATGGGCAAGGAAATCGCACGGCGTCTGATCAAGGACGGCTTTCAGGTCTTCGTCGCCGCGCGGCACGTCGACAAGATGGATGACCTCGTCAAGCTCGGGGCGCGGTCCCTGCGCATGGACATATCGAGCGAGGCCGACATCCAGGCGGCGGTCGATGCCATCCTGCGCGAGGTGGACGGGGTCGATGTGCTCGTCAACAACGCCGGCTTCGGCCTATACGGTCCCGTCGAGGAGGTCGGCATCGACGAGGCGCGTTACCAGTTCGAGGTGAACCTGTTCGGCGCCGCCCGCCTGACGCAGCTCCTGCTGCCGAAGATGCGCGAGAAGCGCGCAGGCACGATCGTCAACATCACCTCGATGGGCGGCAAGATCTACACGCTCCTGGGCGCCTGGTACCACGCAACCAAGCATGCGCTGGAAGGCTGGTCCGACTGCCTGCGGCTTGAACTGGCGCCATTCGGCATCAAGGTCGTCGTCGTCGAGCCCGGCCTGATCGAGACGGGATTCGGCGATGTGGTCGCCAATGGCCTGCTCAAACGATCGGGTGAAGGCCCTTACGCCAAACTGACCCAGGCGGTCGCGAAATCGACCCGTGAAAGCCTATGGACAGGGACGCGGCACCAATCCGAGCGTCATCGCCGACATCGTGTCGAGGGCGGTGACGGAGCCGAAGCCGCGCACGCGCTACGTTGCAGGCAAATATGCGCTTCCCATGATCAAGATTCGCGAATGGTTCGGCGATCGCATGTTCGATCGCGTCATCATGAGCCAGATGCGCTAAGGTTCAGTCATGAGTGGAACGGCGGCGGACAGGTGCAAGATTCCCCGGGCCTTTTGGCAGGCCGTTGAACACATCGGCGTGCCGCCGGCCGTGCTGTTGCGGCAGGCGAAGCTGCCGGCGACCTTGCACCTGAACGATCAGGGGCAGGTCACCACGGTGCAATATTTTGCGCTCTGGCGAGCGCTGGAGGAGCTGAAGCCGGAGCCGGGGCTCGGCTTGATGCTGGTGCAGAGCGTCGAGACGGCGGTGCATCCGCCGTCGAGCCTCGCTGCGTTCTATGCAAGGGACTATCGCGATGGACTGAACCGCCTCGCGCGCTTCAAGCGGTTGTGCTCGCCCGAGCAGCTGCACGTCGACGATGGCAAGGACGAGTGCGTCGTCACGACGGAGTGGCCGTACGCAACCGAGTCGGAGCCCGCGATTTCGATCGACGTGACCTTCGCATCATTGGTCGAACTCGGGCGCCGCGGGACGGGACTGCATCTGACACCGAAGCGGGTGGAGCTTGTTCGTCCTCGCCCCAAGAACGACGTCCACCACAATTATTTCGAATGCCAAATCCGCTATGGCGCGGCGCGGAACCTGCTGGTCCTGAAATCCGCCGACCTCGATCGTCCGTTTTCCGGACACAACAAGGAGCTGCTCGAGATCCTGACGCCGGCCTTGGCGTCGGCCTTGGGCGAATTGGAAGCGCGCAGCTCCGTCAGGGAGCAGGTGAAGGTCGTCCTCAAGCGGAGCCTTGCGAGCGGGCGGCCGGAATTGTCAGACGTCGCGCGCGATCTCGGCTTGAGCGAGCGGACCCTTCAGCGCCGCATCACCGAGGAAGGTACGAGCTTCCGCGAGCTCCTCGTCGAGGCGCGTCAGGAGCTCGGGCGGCAGCTTCTGTCGGATCCGACGGCTGACATCGACGAGGTCGCCTGCCTTCTGGGTTATCAGGACGCAAGCTCGTTCTATCGCGCTTTCCGGTACTGGGAAGGCGTGACGCCGAGCCGCTGGCGCGAGCTGCACGGCAGCAAGATTCACTGACCGCTGCGGCGTCTTTTTGGCGTCTCCGGCAACTTCGTTGGCGCACCTCGCCAATGCCGATCCTGGCCGGCGAGGATAGGACTTGCCGAGTAAGCCCAACTCAATCGATCGAGGATATCGCATGTCTGGCAAAGTCTGGTTCATCACCGGGGCATCCCGCGGCTTTGGCCGCGTCTGGGCGGAGGCCGCCCTCAAGCGCGGCGACAACGTGGCTGCCACCGCCCGCGTTCTGGCTGACGTGGCCGATCTTTCGGAAGTCTACGGCGATGCCGTGCTGCCGATCGCCCTGGACGTGACCGATGCCCATGCGGTGCAGAATGCCGTGACCCGGGCTCACGCGCATTTCGGACGGCTGGACGTCGTGCTCAACAACGCCGGCTACGCGCTGGTCGGGGCGATCGAAGAGGCACACGAGGCCGATGTCCGTGCTGAGTTCGACACCAATTTCTTCGGCACCCTTCGCGTCATCCAGGCCGCGCTCCCCTTGCTGCGACGGCAGGGCAGCGGCCACATCATCGGCGTGTCCAGCGTTGCGGGCATCGTCGCCGGGCCCATCACCGGGTTCTACAACGCCTCGAAATTCGCGATCGAAGCTCTCCATGAAAGCCTGGCCCAGGAGGTCAAGGGTTTCGGGTTGAAAGTCACGCTGCTCGAGCCTGGCGCCTATGCGACGGGGTTCGCCAGCACGGCCTCGCTCAGGATCGCGCCCGTCATCAACGCCTACAGCAACACGCGGGCGGAGGTGTTTGCCGCCGGCGCCAAGCTGGATTTTGGTGAGCCGGAGGCGACGGCCGATGCGATCCTGAAGATCGTCGACGCCGAGAATCCGCCATTGCGGTTCTTTGTCGGAACCGAAGGTCTGCCGCGCGCCCGGGCCGCCTATGCCGATCGCCTCGCGATGTGGGAAGCGTGGGAACCCCTTTCCAGCGCGGCTCAGGGCGAGGCCCGGCAACACAACATCGCATCGTAGTCGCACCAGCCCTTTCCGGACAGGATCGCTCCCTTCGCCAGCGGGAAACAGAGGATCGCAATGAACGCGACCGCAGTTGCAGACTTCTTCCAGTTCTTCCGCTCGTACCTGTCCAACCCCTGGCAGGTCTCCGCCATCGCGCCATCGGGCCAGTCACTGGCGCGGCTGATGACGCAGGAGATCGTGCCCGGGACCGGGCCGGTGATCGAGCTCGGGCCGGGCACCGGGATCTTCACCAAGGCGTTGCTCCGGCACGGCGTCGCGGAGCGTGACCTGTTGCTGATCGAATACGGTTCGGATTTCGTCCGCCTGTTGCAGGAGCGCTTCCCGAGAGCGCGCGTGCTCTGGATGGATGCGCGCCAGCTAAGTCAGTACGAGCCGTTCATGGCGCCAGCCGCGGCCGTCGTCAGCGGCCTTCCGCTCCTGTCGATGTCGCCGCGCAAGGTGATCGCGATCCTGACGGGCGCCTTCCGCCACATGCAGGAGGGCGGCACGCTCTATCAGTTCACCTACGGACCGCGCTGCCCGGTGCCCCGGCCCATCCTCGACCGTCTCGGGCTGAAGGCAAGCCTGGTCGGGCGAACCGCGCTCAATATTCCGCCGGCATCGGTTTATCGCATCCGTCGGCGACGGCAGTTGCAATCGCAGGCCGGAACGCCTTATGCCTGAGGCCGTCTCACTCGTGCCGCCAGATTTTCACTGCCGAAACGACCAGGATCACAGCCAATCCCGGCAGAAGAATCGAATTCGGGACGATGCCGAGAAGCAGGCCGCCAATGAATGTGCCGGTGATGGATCCAATCGCCATTGCAAGCATGAACCGCCAATTCGCGCGCAGCACCGAAAAGCTCTGATCGCGACTATAGCGCGCAAATCCCACCAGCATTGTCGGCAGGCTCACCGCCAGTGAGAGGCTTCCTGCCAGCTTCACGTCCGCGCCGAACAACAGGATCAGGGTGGGGATCAGGAATTCGCCTCCGGCAACGCCGAGTAACGATGCCACGATCCCGATCATAAAGCCCGCTGCGATGCCCGCGACGATCAGGCTCGCGCCGGTCAGCGCCGGAGTGATCGCGGCCTCGTTGCCGTGTGCGAACAGAAGCATGCCCGCGATCACGAGCAGCAGGACGGCAATGATCCTGTACAGCGTCCCGGACTCGAGACGCGTCGCCCAGGACGCCCCGGCGTAGGCGCCGACAAGGCTGCCCGCCAGCAGGTTCAAGATGATCGGCCAATGGGCATGTATCTCGTCGAACGGAACGGCGCCTGCGCGAAACGGCAGCGCACTCGCCACCACGATCAGGCTCGTCGCCTTGTTGAGAACCACGGCTTCAAGGCCGCGAAACCTGAATAGACTGATGAGCAGCGGCAGCCGAAATTCCGCGCCACCAAGACCAATGAGGCCGCCCAGAGTGCCGATGATTGCGCCCGAGCCGAACGCGGCGGAATTGTTTCGCATGGACACGACAGAAAAATGCGCCAATGCGCAAAATCAAGCTTGCCCGTAATCCGTCGTGGCGGGGAGCTTCACACCTGCTTACGGCAGGGCGTGGGGCTGAGCTAAAGCGTAGTCCAGAATTTTGCGTGTTGCAAACGCGCATTGATTTGGCTTCAGAGAACCACTGTCGAAGCATGGCGCTCCGTGCTCCCCCAAATGAAAACACCCGCGACGGATGGCTCCGCGCGGGTGTGACGAACTCTCGATGATGCCAGTATGCCCCTGTTTTGCCCGACGAGTCAAAGAGCGGCGCACGCACGGCCAGCAGCCTCAACATCACCGATCCGAAGAGCGTAATGATTTCAACACCCCCGCTACTGTGCATGGGGTTGTTTTCGCACTTTTGTTCTAGCTCGCCGAAACGGCCGCGCTCACCGCCGTCCGCGCGGCGCCTCGGCCTTGGCTGGCGGCTCGGTCTGCGGAGCGCAGGTCGCAGCCTGAAGCGAGCCTTGCGCCTGCTGCATCAGGCCGGGCTCGGGGGCGAGCGCCTTCATCAGGATCAGGCCGGTCGTGGTTGGGGAATCGATGATCAGGCGGTCGGCCGCGGTGACCTCTTCGTCCTCCGGCAGCTCGTTGTGCTGCGCCTCCGTCATCAGGTCGAGCTCGATCACCTTGCGGCCCGCCGAGCGGTCGTTGATGGCGTAATAGGCGATCTCGTTGCGGGTGTAGAACGATACCGAGGTGTAGGCCTGGCTCACCGGCACCGTCAGCTTGATCGGCCCGCCCGACAGGTCGTAGCGGCAGATCGCCAGCGCGAAGGCCGGATCCATGAACGGCATCGGCGAATTGTTGGGATCGGCGAGGGGAAGCTGGGTGACGGCGTTCACCCTGGTCATCGGCGTCAGCCGCGAATAGGCATCCTGGGTGGCGATCCGCGGCAGCGCCAGCACGCTGACGAGATGGACCACGAGGCCCAGCACCACGCCGGCAACGATGGTGAAGACGAGCCGGATCATGAGCAGCCCACCGTTGTGATGCTCGGCATCGGCGCATCGCGTTGGGTGCGCGTCGCAACGCCGACCGGCGTGTCGTAGAGACGCAGCATCAATGCGTAACGCTCGATGCCGCCGGTCGGCAGCCAGTTGCCGGCGCGCGAGCGCGAGGCGATCCGGATCTCGAACGAGCCGTCGGACGAGCGCACGATCTCCTGGCTGGTGAAGCCGTAGCGCTGCAGCGAGTTGGCGACGAGGTGGCCCTTGCGGTCGTACAGCGTCAGCGTCCAGAACCGCGCCGGCGGCGTCACGCCGGACACGATCACGTCGCAGCGGCCGTCGAGCGCCTTCTTCTTGTCGTCAGTGGTGGCGGTGAAGGCGACGCCGTCGCCGGTGCCGATCGGCAGCTCGCCGTTGCGGACGATGGTGGCGCGCGAATAGGGGTCGACGTCGGCGGTGCCGGTGCGCGGCCGCGCGGTCCAGGCGCCGATGGTCAGCGCGCCGATCTCGGTGCCGCGCGTCGTGGTCATCCACGTCGCGCCGACGCCGACGACTGTCGCAAGAAGAAGCGCCGTCAATGTGATCAGGATCAGCCGCACGGGTTTCGATCAGTTCTTGCGCGGGGCGGAGGTGTTGGCGTTCTCTTCCGCATAATTCTGCGGGAAGGCGAGCGCGCTCGTCGACGAGGACGGCTTGCCGTCATTTGCCGTCGACTTGTTCGCAGCCTTGGCCGCATCATCCAGCAGCTTCTCGACGCGCACCAGGATGTCGGCACCGCGCTTGGTCAGCACCGGCGGCGGACCGGGCTTGGTCTCCAGCACCTTCGGCGCCGCACTGGCGTGCGCGGCCATCGGCTGCGGCGGCAGCTTCTGGCCCATGCCGATGCCGGGGATCTCACGGACCTCGACGCCCTGATGCGCGGCGAGCATGATGTCGTGCCAGGTCTGCGCCGGCAGCGAGCCGCCGGTCATGCGGTTGGTCGGCGAGTAATCGTCGTTGCCGTACCACACTGCGCAGGTGAAATTGCCGGTGTAACCGACGAACCAGGCGTCGCGATACGCATTGGTCGTGCCGGTCTTGCCCGCGGTCGGAATGCCGTCCAGCGCGGCGCGCCGCGCGGTGCCTTCGCTGACGACGTGGCTCATCATGCCGGCCATGTCGGCGGCGACGGAGGCGGGGATCGCCTGCCGCGGCTTCGGTCCGTCGCGGTCCCAGCGCCAGACCAGGTCGCCGGCGCCGGTGCGCACTTCGAGCACCGAATGCGGCGTCACCGCCTTGCCGCGGTTGGGGAAGGTCGCGTAGGCCACCGCATGCTCGAGCACGGTGACTTCGTCCGAGCCGATCGGCAGCGAGGGCGTGTCGGGCAGCGGCGCCTTGAGGCCGAAGCGGCGCGCGACCTCGACGATCTTGGCGCGGCCGACCTTGGCCGGGTTCGGCGCCTTCGGCTCGCTCTTCCGGCCAATCTCGATCGACAGCTTCACCGGCACGACGTTGATCGAGCGGGTGATCGCCTGCGTCAGCGTCACCGAGCCGGAATAAGAATGGCCATAGTTCTGCGGGCACCAATTGCCGATGCAGACCGGACCGTCGACCACGACCGAGTTCGGCGTGTAGCCGTTCAAAAGCGCCGTGGTGTAGACGTAGGGCTTGAACGAGGAGCCGGGCTGGCGGTAGGCGTCGGTGGCGCGGTTGAATTGGCTGGCGCCGTAGTCGCGGCCGCCGACCATGGCGCGGATGCCGCCGTCGAGATCGGCGACGACGGTCGCCGCCTGCGTCGCGTGATAGTCGCGGCCGAACTGGCGCAGCTGGTTCTCGACCGCGTCTTCCGCCGCCTTCTGCACGTTGGTGTCGATGGCGGTGCGGACGACGAAGACGCGCTCGGTGTAGGACTTCGGGAAGGTGTCGACCAGCTTGCGCATCTCGTCGAAGGCGTAGTCGAGATAATAGTTCGGCGAGGCCTCGTCGCGGCGGTCGACTGCGAAGGCCGGGTTGCGGCGGGCGCCGAACACCTGGCCCTCGGTCATGAAGCCGGCATCGACGAGGTTATCGAGCACGACGTTGGCGCGGGCGCGGGCGGCGGGCAGGTTGATGTGCGGGGCATACTTCGTCGGCGCCTTGAACAGGCCGGCGAGCATCGCCGCTTCCGCCAGCGTCACGTCGCGTGCGGACTTGTTGAAGTAGAAATGCGCCGCGCCGTCGACGCCGAAAGTGCCGCCGCCCATATAGGCGCGGTCGAGATAGAGCTTGAGGATCTCGTTCTTGGTCAGGCGCCATTCCAGCCAGATCGCGAGGAAGGCCTCGTTGACCTTGCGCTCGATGGTGCGCTCGTTGCTCAGGAACAGGTTCTTGGCGAGCTGCTGGGTGATCGAGGAGCCGCCCTGGCGCACGCCGCCGGCTTGCGCGTTGGTGACGAGCGCGCGCGCGGTGCCGGCGATGTCGATGCCGAAATGCTCGTAGAAGCGGCGGTCCTCGGTCGCCAGCGTCGCCTTGATCAGCACGTCCGGAAAGTCTTCCAGCGGAATCGAATCGTTGTGCTTGATGCCGCGGCTGCCGATCGGGTTGCCGTAGCGGTCGAGGAAGCTCACGGCGAGGTCGGACTTCTTCAGCCAGTCCTCGTCCGCGGTCTCGCGGAACGCGGGAATGGCGAGGGTGAGCATCACGACCAGGCCGCCGAGCCCGAGGGTTGCGGCCTCCGACAGCGGCTCGATGAACACCCAGCGCTTCCACCGCCCGACATAGAAGCGGTCCATGAAGGTCGAGTAGCGCTCGTAGAGTTCGCGGATGCCCTTGGCCGAGGAGAACAGCGAGGAGTCGATGCGCGCATCGAGATCCAGGAAGAAATTCCGGATCCTCTGTTTCCAATGCGGTGGTATGATCTGGCGCACCTAGAACCCTTGAGGCTTGCTTCGAAAGCGTTCAAGCACCCGGCCGGGGCGGCCTCGAGACGTCTTGCGGGAATGTTGCGGCAAACCCGAGGCGCCCGGCCAGCATCCGAGGGACTTGCTGTTCCTTCTAGCCGAGCGGGCCCCATAAACCAATGGTCACGCTCGCGATTTTGAACAACAGGCCTAATTGACCCCGGTTCATTACGGGCCTCAAAGGGGCCTCGCTTGCACCCTTGCCGCGGCGCGCCCTAGATGGCGTTGCCGTAGCTCTTTCGAACCGTTGTTGAGGCGCATGACCGCAGCTCCCAAACGACCTTCCGGACAGGAAGGATTCTTCTGGAAAACCAAGACGTTGGAACAGATGTCGGGGGCCGAATGGGAAAGCCTGTGCGACGGCTGCGGCCGCTGCTGCCTGAACAAGCTCGAGGACGAGGACACCGGGCAGATCTACTTCACCCATATCGGCTGCAAGCTGCTCGATGGGATGAGCTGCGCCTGCAAGGACTATCCGAATCGCTCCGACAAGGTTCCGGACTGCGTCCGCCTGACCTCGGCCAATGTCCGCACCCTGAACTGGCTGCCGCCGAGCTGCGGCTACAAGCTCGTCGCCGAAGGGCGCGACCTCTATTGGTGGCATCCGCTGGTTTCGGGTGACCCCAACACCGTGCACGAAGCCGGCGTCTCCGTGCGCGGCCGCGTCGAGGGCAGCGAGGAGGAGGTCCCGGACGAGAAGCTCGAGGACCACATCGTGCACTGGCCGGCGACCTTGCCGAAACGGGCGCGTCTGAAGAAGCGACCTTGAACGGCTGTGCGTAGAGGTCGCACGGAGATACGCTTCACATTCACGGGTTGAGGTGATATTCTGGTTGTAGATTTTGATCTGGATATACTTAGGTTGTTTGAATGATTGAGGTACCCTAGAATTTTTGGGGGTCCGATGAATACTGATCCGGTTGATCCGATACCGACGGACGACGAGAACAAGCCAATAGAACCAACCACTGCGCTTTGCCTTTCCGGCGGAGGATATCGCGCGATGGTGTTTCATATCGGCGTCCTGTGGCGGCTGTACGAAACGGGACTGCTGCAGAACATCGAGCGCATATCGAGCGTTTCCGGTGGGTCGATCACTGCTGGCATGTTGGCGCTGGCGTGGCCCGAGCTCAGCTTCAAACCTGGCAGCATCAACAGCGATTTCATTCCGAAATTTGTCGCGCCGTTGCGCACCTTCGCAGGCGTCACGATCGATGCCGAGTCGGTGATCCTGGGGGCGCTGTTGCCAGGCAGCATCGGTGATCGTATCGCCGAGGCGTACGACGATCACCTGTTTCACGGCAAGACACTGCAGGACATGCCTGACGGGCCGCGCTTCGTAATCAATGCAACGAACGTGCAATCAGGCGCGCTCTGGCGTTTCATGAAGCCTTATATGCGCGACTACCGCGTCGGCGAGGTGAAGAATCCCAAAATTCCGCTGGCGCAAGCCGTAGCGGCTTCCTCCGCTTTTCCCCCGGTCCTCTCTCCATTCGAATTGCGTCTCAAGGACAGCGATTTCGTGCCCGGTACGGGACTCGACCTGCAGCGGCCTCCATTTACCACGCGCGTCGTTCTCAGCGATGGCGGCGTCTACGACAATCTCGGCCTTGAGACGGCATGGAAGCGCCACCAGACGGTTCTGGTCAGCGATGCCGGCGGCAAGATAGAGGCTGAAGAGCAACCGGAGACGGATTGGCCCCGGCATTCCTACCGCGTCCTCAATCTGATCGACAATCAGGTGCGTTCGCTGCGCAAGCGGCAGGTCATCGACTCCTTCAAGTCGGGAACGCGCAAGGGCGCCTATTGGGGCATCCGCACCGACATCGCGGACTACGGGCTGGCCGATGCTCTGCCGTGTCCTTTCGAGCGTACGTTGCAGCTTGCGGAGGTGCCGACACGTCTGAAACGGCTGGACGCGACGACGCAGGAAAGATTGATCAATTGGGGCTACGCCGTGTGTGATGCGGCCCTGCGCAAGCATGTTGCGGCGGTCAGGCCAGCGCCTGCCTTTCCCTATCCGCAGTCCGGTGTCTGAGGAAGACGACAATGGCGGACGACAAGGGGCGTAAGCGGCGCGCAAAACCGCAAAGCGGCACACCCAAAAGCCGCGGGCCGACTTGGCCGGTCTCGGCCGACGGAAGACCCAAGCAGTTCTCTATTCCGCCCGAAGTGGTCGAACACATCCTCCTGGGTCCCCGCGACGACAGGCGCGTGCTGCAGGACTCGCCGCTGCTCGGCGATGTCTGGGCGGCTTACGCTCTCGATCCGGGCATCGCCCAGGACGTTCTGATTACGCCGCACAAAAATGCGACCGCGGTGAGCGTGGCCCGTACCATCGCAGGCGCGCTGAAACTGCCGGTCGAATCTGCCCCGCCTGGCCGGCCTCCAACAAAGGCCAAGGTCGCCTATTTGCAGGGGCTCGTCGGTGCGCGGCTCTATTTCGACCAGGTGCTCCGCATCCTGGTACCGCGGACACAATGGTGGCGCGAGCCGAAGGTGGCCGAAAGGATCGAAGGCGTAGATGCCGGCGACAATCAGGGGACGATCAAAAAGCTGCTCCAGCAAGGGCCGAGGAGGTCCAACGCGCCGCGCGAACGCGCATTGGACAATGCCACGTCGCTCCAAAGGTATATCGCGCTTGCCGGATTGATCTACTGGATTTGCAAGCTGGAACGTCCCGTCGGTTGGGACGAACCGCTTGAGCCACTGACCTTTGAGCAGGCATTGGAACGATACCGGGACTACGCCGACGAGATTCTCTCCGGCATGTTTGCACTTTATGAGGTAGTCAAGGCGGACGAGAACGTTCGGCAGCAGAACGACATCGTCGATGCCAGGAGCGAGCCGGCGGAAGAAAGACCAGCTTGTATTTTCCAGGTATCGCTCAACCGATCGGCCGTTCCCGCGCTCGATCGGTCGGTGCCTGCGGTCAAGGCCGACGCTGCGAGGTCGCTGTTCAACGTCCAGTGCAAGAATATCGTTTGGGCAGTTCTTGATTCCGGTATTCAGAACAATCACGACGCGTTCATGACGTCCGGCGAGAAGCCGGCGTCGCGTGTCAGGAAAATCTTCGACTTCACGAATATTCGCGAGATCGTTAGCAGTGAGACGGGTGACGTCGATGCTCAAACCCGCGAGAAGCTGATCCGAGCGTCCGGGCTCTCTGAAGCCGAGGTGGACGTCAGCCTGGAGAAGATTGCCGAAGACTTCGAGAAGGAGCGCCCCATCAACTGGGCGACCGTCGAAAGGCTGATCACGGTCAAGAGGCCGGATCCAAACGACAAATCTGAAAAGCTGCCCAGTTCGCACGGGACCCACGTTGCCGGAATCATCGGAGCGGACCAGAAGGACGGCAAATACGCTGGCGGCATGTGCCCGGACATCGGACTCTACGATTTCCGCGTGCTGGGTGCGAGCCTTGAGGAGACCGAGTTCGCCGTCATCGCTGCCATGCAATACATCCGTTACGTCAACGAGCGGCATAACTACATCACGATTCACGGCGCGAATCTCAGCCTCTCAATTCCGCACAACGTGCGCAATTTTGCATGTGGGCGGACGCCGATTTGCAACGAATGCGAACGTTTGGTCGAAAGCGGAGTGGTGGTCGTGGCCGCAGCAGGCAATCGCGGCTTTCAGAAATTCGAAACGAAGGATGGTCCGTTCGAAAATTATGCCGCCTTCAGTATCACCGATCCCGGAAATGCCGACGGCGTCATCACCGTTGGATCGACCCACGGGAATTGGCCGCATACATACGGAGTCAGCTTCTTCTCGAGCCGCGGTCCGACCGGCGATGGCCGCGCGAAGCCGGATCTCGTCGCGCCCGGTGAGCGGATTCTATCGACCGTTCCGAATGATGATTGGGCTCCGGAATCGGGCACCAGCATGGCGGCTCCCATGGTTAGCGGAGCCGCGGCGATGCTGCTCGCCCGATACGAAGAGCTGATCGGGCAACCGCGCCGAGTCAAACGCATCCTGTGCGACAGCGCGACGGATCTTGGCCGCGAGCGCAGCTTTCAGGGGCACGGCATGCTCGACGTGTTGCGGGCACTTCAATCGATCTGAGGAGGAATGCGATGCATTTTAGCCTTGACGTCTTGCGCGCCCGCAAGGGCGATTGCCTGATCCTTCATTTCGGAACAGCTGACGATCCGCACCTGATGCTGATCGATGGAGGACCTGCCAAGGTCTATAAGCCACATCTGGCGCCGAGAATCGCGCAGATTCACCGTTCGCGCGAATTGGAGCCGAATGATCCCTTGCCGATAGACGTTGTGATGGTCAGTCACATCGACGACGATCACATTAGGGGCATTCTCGAACTAACGGCGGATCAGCTGGGGAACAGTCCCGATCTCCGTCTCAAGGTCGCCAGCTTGTGGCACAACAGCTTTGACGATCTGCTCACGACTGCGCCTGAAGAACTGTTGTCCGGGTTTGGGCCGGCGTCATTCGAGGCAGGCACTGCGCGAAGGCCGGATTTTGACTCAATCGAGCCCGACGAAGAATCCGACGAGGAAGAGGTGCATCAGACAGTGGATGTTCTCGCCGGCATATCGCAGGGCCGTCAATTGCGTGATGATCGGGAAGTGTTGCAGCGACGCTCGCCGGCGCGTCGGCAGTGGAAACTGAACCACAAATTCGACGGCGAGCTGATCCTCGCGACCGAGGATACGGACGCGGTCATGTTGGATGGTGGCCTCAAGATGACCGTGGCCGGACCGATGCAGCCGGAATTGCTGGCCCTACAGGAAGCCCATGACAAATGGCTGCGGGAGCAAAAGCAGGGGAAGAAAAGCCCGGAAGCAATGCTGGCGGCATTCGTCGACAAGTCGGTGCCCAATCTCTCCAGCATCGTCGTTTTGGCCGAAATGGGCGGCAAGTGCATGCTGCTGACCGGCGACGCGCGTGGTGACAAGGTCTTGGAGGGACTTGAGCTGGCCAGGTTGCTTGCCCCCGGAAAGACGCGCCACGTCAATCTTCTCAAGGTGCCGCATCACGGCAGCTCCAACAATCTGGAGCAGGTCTTTTTCGAGCGCCTGCCTGCCGACCACTACGTCTTCTCGGGTGATGGCGAACACGGCAATCCCGAACGTGAGACGCTGGAAATGCTGCTGGAAGCGCGGGGCGTCGACGCCGAATACACAATCCACCTGACCTATCCGATTGACGAGATAGATATCGAGCGCCAAGCCGACTGGGAAAAGGAGCAGGCCAAGGAGAAGGCGCGCAAGAAGAAGAATCCGGCGACCAAGAAGCCGGTTCGAGAAAACTGGTCGCCGGAAAAGCACAGCCTCGGCGCTCTGTTCCAGAGCAATCCCAAGTTCGGCAAGAAGGTGGTCATCGTTGATCCCGGCAAACCACATCTGATCAACTTGCTGGACCCCATCAGGCTTTAGTGGGCTCGGGGGCGCTCAGGCTCCAAGCAGTACCTCAATACGGCCCGGCTCTGTCGATCCCGGAACCGCGAGGATGCATCGGCGGGATGCACCCATGCGCCGCGGTGCCTGCCTGGGAAGAACTTTCCTCTCTACATTGCCTGCATAGAACGAATCCTTCGCGGCGTTGCGCCGCGTCACGACGTCCGATCGAGATGAACAAGTTCGACCGGCAGAGCAATTCTGCCGACATCCAGGCCTTGCCCGACGATATTGCCGAAGAGCTGTCCCGCCTGCCGAGCGAGGTCATCAGCGTCGACGACGCGCCGTCGATCGCCCCGCCGGTGCCGCTGAGCTCCGACGAGGTCCGCACCATCGTCATCAGCCTGATGCTGACGATGTTCCTGGCAGCCCTCGACCAGACCATCGTGGCGACCGCGCTGCCGACCATCGGACGCCAGTTCCAGGACGTCTCCAATCTCTCCTGGGTGATCACCGCCTATCTGCTCGCCTCGACCGCGGTCGCGCCGGTGTTCGGGACGCTCAGCGACATCTACGGCCGCCGCGTCATGATCATCATCTCGCTCAGCCTGTTCGTCGCGGGCTCGGTGCTGTGCGCGATCGCGCCGAACATGCCGATGCTGATCCTGGCACGCGGGCTTCAGGGCCTCGGTGGCGGCGGCATCATGCCGGTGGTGCAGACCGTGATCTCCGACGTCGTGAGCCCGCGCGAGCGCGGGCAGTATCAGGCCTATTTCTCCAGCGTCTGGATGGTCGGCGGCATCCTCGGCCCGGTCATCGGCGGCGTGTTCGCCGAGCATCTGCACTGGTCGATGATCTTCTGGATCAACCTGCCGCTTGCGGCCGCAGCGCTCGCATTGCTGCTGCCCAAGATGAGCAAGATCCCGGTGTTCCATCGCAAGCGCAAGGTCGACTGGCTCGGCGGCGTCTTGCTGATGGCCGCCGCCGTGGTCTTCATGCTGGTGCTGACCTGGGGCGGCACGCGCTATCCCTGGCTGTCGCCGACGGTGCTGGCGATGGTGGGCGGCGCCGTCGCGCTCGCGGTGGGCTTCGTGTGGCACGCCCGGCGGGCCGACGAGCCGTTCCTGCCGCTGCCCTTGCTGACGGGATCGGTGGCGCCGTTCGCGCTGACCGCCGGCGGCTGCGGGCTCGGTGCGATCACCGGCCTCACCGTGCAGCTGCCGCTTTATTACGAGCAGGTCTACCATTTGAGCGCCAGCGAGGCGGGGCTTGCGCTGATCCCGCTCGCGGCAGTCTCGACCGTTGGCGCCGCCGTCGCCGGCCGCACCATGGCGCGGGCCAAGCACTATAAGCGCGTCGCCATCATCGGCACGTCCTGGGCCGCGCTGTGCGGCCTCGGCCTCACGGTCACCACCTTGCCGCTGTGGGGGCTGCTGCTGCTGATGGCCGCGTTCGCGCTGGGTCTCGGCACGACTTTCCCGGTCTGCGTGGTCTCGCTGCAGAACTCGGTCGCGCGTCCGCAAGTCGGCACCATCACCGGCGCGATGAACTTCTTCCGCTCGCTGATGTCCTCGTTCACGGTGGCGGCCTTCGCCGCGATCCTGCTCATCGCGCTCGGCACCGACATCCCGCTCGCCGGCGAGCACCATGCCGCAGGCAGCGTAGCGATTCCCGCCGACGACATGCGTCATGCGTTCCGCTACGTCTTCGGCGCCGCCACCGCACTGATGACGATAGCCGCGCTGTGCCTGATCGCGATGGAGGAGCGCCCGCTGGCCGGACCCTCGGCCAAGCAACCCGTCGAGATGGCCGAGTAAGGCTCAGCGGCCTGCGTCCGGGAAGCCGCTCTTCCGCGGCAGCCGGATCGTGAACTCCGTGAACGCACCGAGCTCCGTTGCGACGTCGATCGTGCCGCCGTGCTGCTTCACGACGATGTCGTGGGTCATCGACAGCCCGAGGCCGGTGCCTTCGCCGGCCGGCTTGGTCGTGAAGAACGGATTGAACATCTTCTCCTTCACGTCGTCGGCAATGCCGGTGCCGTTGTCACGAATGGAGATCTCGATCTGGTCGCCGCGGTCGCGCGTCGCGGCGGTCACCATCGGCTCGTAGCCGGCGGCGCCGTCGGCCTTGCGCCGGGTGACCGCGTGGAAGCCGTTCGAGATCAGGTTCAGGAGCACGCGGGTGATCTCCTGCGGAAACATTTCGGCGTGTCCGGCCGCGGGATCGAGCTCGCGCTTCAGCGTCACGTGGAAATTCGGCTTCTCGGCGCGTGCGCCGTGATAGGCGAGGTTGAGGCTTTCCTCGACCAGGGCGTTGATGTCGCTCAGCCCATGCTCGCCGACGCCTTCGCGCGAATGCAGCAGCATGTTCTTGACGATGGAATCGGCGCGGCGGCCGTGCTGCACGATCTTGCCGAGGTTGTCCTGCAGAAGCCCCGTCAGCTCGTCGACCTCGCTGCGGACGTTCTCGGGGAGGGGGACCGGCGCGAGCGCCTCGTTCAGCTCCTCGGTCAGCTCGGCAGACAGCGAGGCAAAATTGTTGACGAAGTTGAGCGGGTTCTTGATCTCGTGCGCGATGCCGGCCGTGAGCTGGCCCAGTGATGCCAGCTTCTCGGTCTGGATCAGCCGGTCCTGCGCGGCGCGCAGATCATCGAGCGATTGGGCGAGCTCGCTGGTGCGGGTCGCAACTTCGTTGAACAGTCGGGTATTCTCGACCGCGATCACGGCCTGATCGGCAAAGGTCTTGAGCAGGTTGATCGCCTTGTCCGGGAAATGACCGGGCTCCCGCCGTGTCACGGCGATGGTGCCGATCGCAACGCCGTCGCGCAGCATCGGCACCACCAGGATGCTGCGATAACCGCGCGTTCGCGCCAGCTCCTTCATGGCCTCGGTCAGACCAGGCTCGTTCTGCATGTCGCTGCGGAAGGCAAACTCGCCGCTCGTCGCCACGCGGCTGTGAATGCCCGACGATGACAAGGGTGTCGGAAATGAGCTCAGCAGATCCGCATTGCCGGCATCATTGTCGGTCGTGAAGGCGGCCAGATGCAGCATGCCGTCGACGACGCGGGTGACGGTGGAGGAATGCGCTCCGATCAGCGCCTTGGCGCTGTCGGAAATGGCCTGGAACACCGGCGTGACATCGGACGGTGAAGCCGCGATCACCTTGAGAATGTCGGCAGTCGCAGTCTGACGTTCAAGTGCTTCCCTGGTGGCGTTGAACAGGCTGACATTCTTGATCGCGATCACGGCCTGGTCGGCGAAAGTCTGCAGCAGGCGCACATGATGCTCGGCGAAGTTGCCGGTCGCGCGTCGCGTCGCGATGATGATGCCGATGGCCTCGCCTTCGCTCATCAGGGGCGTAAACAGCATGCTGCGATAGCCGCGGGCGCGCGCGATGTCGCGCGCGGCGGGCTCGAGCTCGGTGTCGGGCAATTGTGCCGCGGCACCATTGGCCACGAGCTGATAGGGCGGGAATTGCGCGAACCGCACCGGAAACGAGGCCTGGAGCACGCGATCGCCGGTCGGATCGGTCGGGGTGAATGCCGCGAGGTGCGCGGCGCCGTCGATATAGCGCAGCACCGCGGTGGAGAAGCCGCCGATCAGCCGGTTGGCATTGGTCGCGATCGCCTCGAACACCGGCTGCACGTCGGACGGGGAGGCCGCCATCACCTTCAGGATGTCGGCCGTCGCGGTCTGGCGTTCGAGCGCCTCTCTCGTCTCGTTGAACAGGCGTGCATTCTCGATCGCGATCACGGCCTGGTCGGCGAAGGTCTGCAGCAGCTGGACCAGGTCGGGCGCGAATGCGCCCGTTACGGCGCGCGTGACGCTGATCATGCCGACCGGCGCGCCCCGGTTCATCAGCGGCATGAACAGCACACTGCGGAAGCCGCGCAGCCGCGCCAGCTCCCGGTTCAGTTCCGGAACGTCGGCAGCCTCGCTGTCGGGAAACTGGATCGTCTCGCCCTCGCGCACGAGGGCAAAAGTCGGGAAGTCCGTGATCTTGCGCGGGAACGACGCCTTCAGCCCTGCGTCCGCCTCCGGGCTGGTCGGCGTGAACGCCACGAGGTGCAGTTCGTCGCCGATGAACTGAAGCACGGTGGCGGAGAAGCCGCCGAGCAGGCGCTTCGCGCTGGAGGCGACCGCCGCAAAGACCGGCCGCGCATCGGACGGCGATGCCGCGATGGTGCGCAGGATCTCGGCGCTGGCGCTCTGGCGATCCCGCGCAGTCGCAAGCTCAGCGCGTAGCTGCGCATTCTCGGCCGCGGCCAACTGCAATTGGCGTTCGAGTTCCTCGATGTCGTGCGAAAGCGTGGTCATTCCTCATCCAGCTTGATGCCGCGACGTGCGCGGCACCGGGCCGGATTATCACATCTTTCGCGGCCGGAGCCAGCGCTCGCAGCCATGCCCCGCACCGGCCCGCCTCACGTCCCCGGCCGCGACACCTCGGTCTCCTTGGCTGTGATGAACTCCAGCAGCACCGGGACGCCCTCCCTTGTCTTCTGGATGCCGCGCTTGATCGCGGGCACGATGTCCTCCGGCCGCGTCACCCGCTCGCCATGGCCGCCGAAGGCGCGTGCCATCGCGGCGTAGTCGCCGGAGATGTCGGTCGAGCGATATTTTTCGGTCGAGATCGGCATCACCTTCAGCTCGATCGCCATCGAGAAATTGTTGAGCAGGATCGACATGATCGGGATGCGCTCGCGCACCGCGGTCTCGAAATCCATGCCGGTGAAGCCGATCGCAGCATCGCCCCAGACGTTGATGCAGAGCTTGTCGGGCCTTGCCAGCTTGGCGCCCATCGCAAGACCCAGGCCGTAGCCGAGCTGCGTCGTCTTGCCCCAGCCGAGATAGGTGAGGGGTTTTACTGCTTTCCAGAACGGCGAGAGCTGGTCGCGCGGACTGCCGGCATCGTGGGTGATGATCGTATTCTCGATATCCACGGTGTGCTGCAAGTCCCACAGCACGCGATAGGGGCTGAGCGGCGCGTCATTGCTGGTCAGCTTCGGCATCCATTTCGCCAACCATTCCTTGTGCGAGGCCGCGATCTCGGCCGCGATCGCCGATGCATCGCGATCCGCGGTGACGGTCTTGCCGATCTCCTCCAGCAGCGCGTCGAGCACGAGGCCGGCGTCGCCGACCAGACCGATCTTCGCTTCCACATCCTTGTTGAGATGATTGGGATCGAGCGTCGAATGAATGATGGTCTTGCCCTTCGGCATCGCGATGCCGAAATTGGTCTCGGTGAAGGAGCAGCCGATGCCGAAGATGACGTCGGCCTCGGCCAGAAACTTCGGCACCGCGCGCGGCACTGCGAGGCCGCCGGAGCCGAGCGACAGCGGATGCGTCTCCGGAAACGATGATTTGCCCCCCAAGCTGGTGGTGACGGGGATCGCCAGCCGCTCGGCGAGCCGTTTCAGCTGCGGCCAGGCCTGCGCATAATGCACGCCCTGGCCGGCATAGATCACCGGCCGTTTTGCATTCACCAGCAGGCCGGCGGCGTCCTTGACGTGAACGGGGTCGGCGCCGTAGCGGGTGCGCAGCACCGGCGTGTAGTTCAGCGGCTCCGGCACCTCCTCGTTCCACATGTCCGAGGGGATCTCGACGATCACGGGTCCGCCGCGGCCGTTCTTCAGCTTGGTGAAGGCGCGGCGGAAGATGTTGGCGACTTCGGTCGCGAGGACGATCGGCTCGGACGATTTCGCGAACGGCTTCATCGCCTCGCTGGAATTGAAGTTCGGCTCGATATGCGCCAGCCTGCGCTGATAGCCCATCGGCAGCACCAGCACGGGGACCGATTCGCCGAAGCATTGCGCGACGCCGCCCATCGCATTCTCCGCGCCCGGCCCGTGCTGCATGCAGAAGGCGCCGATGCTGCGCCCCGACGTCACCCGCGAGATCGCGTCCGCCATGTGGATGCCGACGCGCTCCTGCCGCACCATCACGGGCCGGATCTCGGCCTTGGCCGCGTGCTCGATCAGATGGTTGACCGGATAGCCGCAGAGGATCTCGATGCCCTCGCGCCTCATGATTTCCGCAATGGCGGTGCCGAGCTTCATGGCGTCTCTCTCCCTGGCAAGGCCGGTTGATCCGGCTTGTTGCGAAGAGAGGATCAGGAATTTCCGGAAGCGTAAAGCGCGCGCGGCGAGCGTGGCGGTAGGCCAGCTATGCGTCGCGAGCGTGCACCGGCTCCATCCTGTGATGGTCGCCGTAGCCGCGCGCGGTGGGCCGCACGCGCTGCAGCAGATGCGTGGCCGCAAGCAGATCCGGCGTCTCGAAGCCCTCGGTGAACTCGCCATAGATCGGCGAGAGCAGCCGGACAGCCTTGGATCTGCGGCCGGTCGCGATCCAGTGTGCCGCAAGATCGGCCGCGATCCGCAACTGGAATGTCATCGCGCCGATCGCGCGCGCTTCGGCCAGTGCTTGCTGCAGCCGCTTTTCGGCGCGCAGCGGCTCGCCCGCCTGAAGAAGGATCGCGGCGTCAACCCGCTGGAGCTCCGACCGGCACCAGCGCTCGCCCTGGCGTTCCTGATGCTCGATCGCCCGGGTGATGGCCTGGCGCGCTTCGGCAATCTGTCCCTGCTTCAGATAGACGCGGGCGAGGACCGCAAGATAGCTGCCGATCCGCATCAAGAACCGGCACTCGATCAGCTCGTCGATCGCACCTCGAATATCCTCCACCGCGCGTGGATCGCCCCTGAGGTCGCGAAGGCAGGCGGAGAAATAGCGCTCGACCGGAACCCAGCGTGAGATGCGCTCGCGTTCAAGGTTGCGGCGCAGTCGCTCAGTGTAGCCTGCGAGCGCGTCCAGATTGCCGGTTTCGAGCGCGACGGGAAGTGCGGCGAGCCCGAGTGCGTTCGACTGCGACACCCAATGGCCACTGCGATCAGCGGCGTCGACGGCGTCCTTGGCCAGCCTCGCCGCGTAGTCGGCTTGTCCTTGCATCCACGCCACGAAAGGCAGGTTGAAGCGGACGGTGATGAACCGGTAGACTTCGTTCGCATCCTTGCGCGAACGGCTCTCTGCCAGCGAATAAGTCGCCGCGAGGCGATCGAGAACCGGGCGGCTCTTGCTCAACTCGCCGGCAAAAGCGCGGGCCCAGGCGAGTGCCCGATCGGCTTCGGACGTTGCCGTGAGGTCGCGGTCGCGGTCGGCAAGCTCCGTTGCTTCCTCGAGATAAGTCGTGGCGCGCGGCACCTCGCCAATCTGCAACAGGTAGAAGCCGAAGCCGACCAGCGCCCGCTGCTGATATTCGATGTTGCCGGCCCGCCTTGCAAAGAGGATGGCATCGAGCCAGGCAATCTCGTTCTCGTTCGACATTTTGCGGGCGTAGAATAGGCTCCATCCAAGGGCGCAGGCGAGTTTTGTCTTCGACAGATCGTCGCACGGGACGGACTTGGCCAATGCGAGCGCGTCCGCCAACCGCGCCTGCGCTTCCGACAGGATCGACGTTTCCGACCACAAGGTGATCGCCGCAACCGTGAGCCTGATCCCGAGCACGGGATCGCCATGCTCGCCGAATGCCCATGAAACAGCGGCGCGCAAATCGGCGATGCGGCCAAGGTAGCGCTGTGTCCAATCGGCCGGCTCGCGCCATTTCCACTCCTCCTCGGACTGCTCGAACAGCGTGAGGACCCGTTGCGCATGACGGCGCAACGCCTGGTCGCAGGCAGGATCGGCCCGGCGCCGCTCGCCCGCGTAGCGGCATGTGCTGTCGAGCAGGCGATAGCGGAGGCTCGCGCCATGTGCCTGCGCGCTCAAAAGCGATTTGGCAACGAGACTGCCGAGGCCGGTGACGACGTCGACCGGCGTGAGCCCTGCCGCCTCGGCGACGAAGACCGCGTCCTCAACCTCGAACGCGTCACTGAACACCGAGAGCAGGCCGAACAGTCTGGCTTCCCGCTGCGACAGCAGCCTGAAGCTCCAGTCGATCGTCGCCATCAGCGTTTCATGGCGCGGCGGCGCGCCATCGGCGGCGGGGGCACGAAAACCCAGATTCTGGTCGAGCAACTCCACCAATTGGCGAGGATTGAACCTGCCGATTTGGGCTGCCGCCAATTCGATGGCCAGCGGGAGGCCGTCGAGCGAGTGGCAGATTGCGGCGACGGCCTCGCAATCATCGTCGACGAATTGGTAGTCCGCCCATTCGGCGGCGCGGCTGACGAACAGCTGCACTGCCGGAAACCTGACGGCTTGATCGGCGGTCAGGGCGTGGCCGGGTTTTGGTGAGACCAGCGAGCCGAGCCGGACCACATGCTCGGTGGCGGTGCCGAGCGGTTCTCGGCTCGTCGCAAGCAGCCTCGACGGCGATGTGTCAGCCATGAATCTGCCGGCGAAGATCGTCGTGGCCGGCAGGACGTGCTCGCAATTGTCCAGAATGACCAGCATCTGCCGCGGTCTCAGATAGTCGATGGCCGCAGCCAGGCTGTTGTCCGGATTGCCCCTGATGCCGAGGGCCGTCACCAGAGCGGCGCCGAACAGCGTCGGGTCGGAGATCGTTGCGAGATCGACGAAGCACACGCCGTCGCGGCACTGTGGCGAAAATGCCTGGGCTACAGCCAAGGCAACCGTCGTCTTGCCGATTCCTCCTGCGCCAACCAGAGTCACATGCCTGTTCCCGGTCAACAGACCCGTGATTTCGTCGATTTCCGCTTCACGACCGACGATGCCGCGCAGCATTGGCGGACTGGACGGGGGGAGCGGTTCGGCGAGCGCAAGATCGTCCTCGACCTCGCCGATGCTGATCTGCACCTCCGCGATGAACTTGTATCCGCGGCGTGCCACGGTCGCGATGTAGACGGGCTCGATCTGGGTATCTCCCAGCGAACGCCGCAAGCTCCACATGTTGACCTTGAGATTGCTGTCGTGGAGGAAGGTGCCCGGCCAGGCGGCCGCCATCAGCTCATTCTTGCTGACCAGCTCGCCGCAGCGTTGCACCAGCAGCTGCAAAAGCTCGAATGCGCGTCCACCCAGCTTGACGGGGCGCCCTTTGAGAAGAAGCAACTGGCGGCGGGGAACGAGTCGAAAAGGGCCGAAGCAGTAGGTGAGCTCCCGCCGGTCTGTGCCCCGTTGTCGTATCTCCGTGGCAGCCCGCATTGCTCATTGCCAATCGATCGAACCGATCGGCCGTAATTATCATGCACTGCAATAATTTTGAAGAGAGCGGTTCCGAATTCGTACGATTTGCCGCAGGGCAATTGCGGCAAAGCGCTCGCGCGGGACAGTTCGGCTATTTCTTGGGCTTGCCAAGCATGGCCATGCGCATGATTTCGACACCGCCGTCGGCAAGTTCCGGAAGCTTGGCGAACCAATCCTTCACATAAGGCATCGCGTTGTGCGCGTCGAAATCGGCCTGGCTGGCGAACACTTCGTAAAAGATGAAGTGGCCGGGCTTGGCGCGGTCTTCCTGAAGGAAATAGACCAGGTTCTTGGGATCGCTGCGGACCAGGTCGATCAGCGGCAAGGTGGCGGCGCGCAGCATGTCTTCTTTTCCAGGCTTGGCGCGCACCTGCGCCACCACGGAATATGCACCCTCCGGGATCTCCTGATAGTGCAAGCGCGGCGTTTCCTGAGCCACGGCCGGAAGCGTCGCCGGCGCCGTAGCGGCGGCGATCAGCAGGGCGGCAAGCGAGTTGCGGACGAGAGTTTGCATGGTGAAGTCCTCGAGATGTGACTGTATCGCCGGGTGACCTGCTAAGGCACTGACCGCCGCCCCGCACGAGAGTCTAGCGCACGATGGTCTGTTGCCGCTTTGCCAAGGCCTCGCTGAAGCGCTTCTTGACGGGACCCAGCGCCTTGACGAACTCGAGCTGCTCGCCCTCCGGTCCCTTGCAATAGATCAGCTCCCAACCGTTCGAGGGTTCGGCGGTCACCCGGTTCGTGTTGCTGCTGCGGGGAGCGGCCTTGCGATCCGCTTCCGTCATGACGCGGATCGTGCGGTTCGCTCTCACCTGCGTCATGCCGCGGCGTGCCGATTCCGCTTCGAGATCGGCAATGAACTTGTTGAAGTCGACATCGTCGCGAACATAGAAGCAGATATGCATCATGCGCGGGAAAGCAGGGCTCATGTGCTCCACCGGTTCGGCGAAGCTCTTCGCGCTGCCCATGGGCTGATCAGCCTCGCGATATTGCAGCAGCTCCAGCACCATGTTGTCGAACTGGATGAAGCGGACATCGAGCCGCTGTGCTCCGCTTCGCAAGTCGGGCACGCCGATGGTTCGCGGATTGACCCCGCGTGCGTTCGCCTCGATCTCCTGGTCGGCCAGCAGCGTGTTCTGCACCCCGTCGCCCTGGAAGTCGCCGTGCCGGAACACCTCGGTGCCGCCAAGCACCTCCGTGTAGAACTGGTAGGCCCGTTCCATGTTCTGGACCGTCAGCCCGAAATGCTGGACGCCCTGGAGCCGCGCGCCGAGCGGCGCCTCGTCGCGCTCGGCGTCCTGTGTCGCGGCCCGTGCGTCGATTGCCGTGCCGGCGACGAGGCCCGTGACGACGGCTGCGCCGGCGGTCTGGAGCAGGGCGCGGCGATCCATGTCGGTGGCGTTGACGGCTTCATCTGTCATGTCGCTCTCCTTGGTCGTTCGGTGGATTGGTCTGCGTTGTCCTGCCGGCCGGAGCGGTGCTCGGCCGGGGTAAACCTGCCGCGCCCTCGGGCTTTCAATCGGCGACGGGAAGCGGGGCTGCGGGGCTGACCAGCCCCTCGGCGCGGAGCTCGCGCCAGAAGTCCGCCGGGATGGCCTCCTCGAGCGCAGCGCGATCCTCGGCGATGCGGCCCGGGCGGCTCGCACCGGGAATGACGGCCGCGACCACCGGATGGGCGAGCGCGAACTGCAGGCCGGCCGCCTTCATGCTGATGCCATAGCGGTCTGCGATCGCTTTGATCCGCGCCACCTTCTGGAGGATTTCGGGAGGCGCCGGCGCATATTCGAAGTTCGGGCCGCCAACGAGTGCGCCGGAACTGTAGGGTCCGCCGACGACGATCGCGAGCTCGTGCTCCGCGACCACCGGCATCACCCGCTGCAGCGCCCTTGCGTGGTCGAGCAGCGTGTATCGGCCCGCCAGCAGAAAGCCGTCGGGGCGCGGCTCGTCGAGCGCGAGCAGCAGCTCGATCGGCTCGACCCGGTTGACACCGAGTCCCCACGCCTTGATCACGCCCTCCTCGCGCAGCCGGTCGAGCGCTCTGAAGGCGCCCTTGCGGGCGCTTTCGAACACCGAGAGCCACTCGTCGCCGTAGAAATCCTGCGCAACGTCGTGCACGAAGGCGACGTCGATGTGGGAGGTCGCGAGCCGCTTCAGGCTGTCCTCGATCGAACGCAGCGTCGCGTCCCGGGAATAGTCGTTCACGATCCTGTTCGGACGCCCGTGTTGGAAGACGCCGCCCTTCTCGCCAAGGTCGCGGGCGCTGGTATCCTCGATCTCGTCCAGGATCAATCTTCCGACCTTGGTGCTGACGACATAGTCGCTTCGCGGCCGGCCGGCGAGCGCGGCGCCGATGCGGATCTCGGCAAGCCCCGCGCCGTAGAACGGCGCGGTGTCGAAATAGCGGATGCCGTCGTCCCAGGCCGCATTCACCGTCGCGAGTGCTTCTTGCTCCGGGATGTCGCGGAACATGTTGCCGAGCGGCGCTGCGCCGAACCCCAGTTTTCCCGGCAGAATATCCTTCAGGGCCATGTTGCGAGTCCTTGTCTGCGGCAGGAAAGTCCGTCGGTGTGCGGCGCAGCCGATCTCAGTCGGTCGCGGACGTATCTGCGCTTCTGATGAACGCCGCGACCTCGCGCGGATGCGACAGCATCACTGCGTGGCTGCTTTTGATCTCCGTCACCTTCGCGCCCGATCGCTTGGCCATGGTGCGCAGCAAGCTCGGAGGGATAATGTGATCCTCCATCGTCACCATGTAATAGGTCGGCTTCGTCTTCCAGGCCACGCGCTCGACCTTGGTCTGCACCGCCTGCAATCCAAACGGCAATTGCGCCGCAGCCATGAAGCGGGTCGTGGCCGGGTCGACACCGGCGGCGAAGGAGGTCGGGAATTTATCGCGCTCGACGAAGAGATAATTGCCCTCGGTGACCAAGGGACCCTTGTGCTCGCCGGGCGGCACGGGTGCTTCCGACAGCGTGGCGACCGACTCCCCGACATCGGGAGCATATGCCGCGAGATAGACCAGGCTGCGAACCTTCGGATTGTCGCCGGCTTCCGTGATGACCATTCCACCATAGGAATGCCCGACGAGAATGACCGGATGCCGCGCCCTGGCAATCACGCGCTCGGTCTCCGCGACATCGTCACGAAGCGAGATCGTCGGCTGCTGGACGACGAGCACCTCATAGCCCGCTTTCGAGAGAATGTCGTAGGTGTCCTTCCAGCCCGATCCGTCGACGAAGGCGCCGTGGACGAGGACGATGGAGACGGTCCTCTCGGCCGCGACCGCGGCGGAGGCCGTTGCGATCGACATTGCAGCAAGCGCAAAGATAAGCGTCTTCATAACAGGCTCCGATCTCGATACGGCGACATTGCCGTTGATGCGCCTTCTAGCGCGCGGCGGCATTGCGGTATTTCCGATTCCTGCGCGATGACGTACGCATCTTGCTGAGGTGCGACGAGATCAGCTTTCGAAGCCGAACGCGCCTGGCTCCAAGCCTTTGCCTTGCCTGGCTTTTACCTCTTTTAACCGCGCCGCCTCTGGACTCTGCCAACGAGGCTTGTGAGTAATTCACGATCGGCGTGGCAGCGACCGGGCTGCAATTCACCACCGGATGGAATGATCGCTCGCGCGATACGGGGCCGGGATTCGCCGCAACGAAGCGGAGGTCGTGATGGCGCTCGTGACGCATGGAGATCAGAAGTACGAGAACAGCGAGAAGCTCGCGCAGGCCAGTGATTGGCCAGGGCTGAGCATCGAGCATCGCAAGTTCGAGGCTGGCCGTCAGGCAACGCCCGTTCCCATCTGCACCGAGCTCGTCATGCTGCTGTCGGGCGGCGGGATGGTGTGCCGCGCCGGCAACGGCGAAGTCCAGAAAAGCCTCGCACGTCCGGGGATGAGTTATCTCGTGCCCGTAGGGACGCAGGAGAGCCATCTCGAGCTTTCCGACCGGATGGAATGTCTTCATCTCTATCTGCCGCCGGCGTTGCTCGACCACAGCGCACTTGCGGATTTCGACATCGATCCGGCGAAAGTCGAGATCGCCTACGCCCACGGCCTGCCGGACCAGGTGCTCTTCCACATCTGCTCGCCGCTTCGCGATCTGCTCCATCGCCCGCGCCAGCCGACCGACGCGCTGTTCGTCGAGGGGATCCAGGTCGCCCTCGCGGCGCATCTTCTGGGCAATTACACGATCGACCGTTGGCGCGCGCCCGACAAGTCGCCGGCGCTCGACCCGCGGCGCCTCCAGCGCGTGCTGGACTATATCGAGGCTTCTCTCGGCAACGATGTCAGGCTCGAGGATCTGGCGGCTCAGGCCTGCCTCAGCCCCTATCATTTCTCCCGGCTGTTTCGCGAAGCGACCGGACTGTCACCGCACCGTTACGTCACCGATCGCCGCGTCCACGCCGCGCGACAGGAGCTCGCCCGTGACCGCCTGTCCCTGGTCGAGATTGCCCTGGAGTTCGGTTTCGGCTCGCAGGCCAATTTCACGCGCGTATTCCGCAAGGCCGCAAATCTCACGCCGGGGCAGTATCGCGAATTGTGCTGCGGCCAGGCCGACGTGAAACCCGATTACGTCGAAAAGCCATTTCGCAGGGATTGCGCATGATCCAGCAGGATTCGGGAATACGGCTCAACGTGCATCGGGCAGTGCTGTTGCAGCGACCAGGTAGGCGAAGGACACATCGATATGATCGAGCTCACGGTGAACGGGATCAAGCGCCAGGTCGACGTCGTTCCCGAGATGCCGCTGTTGTGGGTGCTGCGTGACGAGCTCGGCATCACCAGTGCCAAATACGGCTGCGGGGTCGCGCAATGCGGTGCCTGCACCGTTCACGTCGACGGCAAGGCGGTGCGGTCCTGCCAGTCCCATATCGGCGAGGCCGCGGGCAAATCGGTCGTCACGCTCGAAGGCCTGCACAACAAGGACCAAAATCCGGTCCTGCAGGCCTGGATCGCGCATCAGGTGCCGCAATGCGGCTACTGCCAGACCGGTCAGATCATGCAGGCCATCTCGCTTCTTGCATCGATCCCCAAACCGACGGACGAGCAGATCAATCAGGCGATGTCCGGCAATCTCTGCCGCTGCGGCACCTATCCGCGGATTCGTGCGGCAATCCATGCGGCTGCGGCCAACAAGATGGCGGAGAAGTGAGATGGGCCAGATGCAGGCCTTTTCGCGTCGGGCTTTCGTTTTCGGCTCTGCTGTCGTCGCCGGCGGCATCGCTTTCGGTGCCTATGGTCGGGCCGAAGCGGCCGCGACGAGCGCCGATGGCAATCCGCTGGCCGCCGGCCTCGGCCCGAATTCGGTAACCTTCAATCCATGGGTCGAAATCAGCCCCGACAAGATCACGCTGATCGCGCAACACGCCGACATCGGCCAGGGTGTCGGCTCGGTGCAGCCGATCATGATCGCCGAGGAGATGGATCTCGACCCCGGCCAGTTCGAAATCCGGTTCGCTGAGCCAAGCCCCGCCTATTTCAACACGGGCTTCGCCGACGAGTTCGCGCCGTTCGTGGCCGCGGACCAAAGCCCGGCTGCGGAGGAAGCGCGCGCGTCCACGCTCGAATGGCTGCGCAAGTCCGGCCTGCAAATGACGGGTGGATCGAGCTCGATTCCGGACACGTATCAAAAGCTGCGTGTTGCCGGTGCGGTCGCGCGCGAGACGCTCAAGGCCGCCGCGGCCAGACGTTCGGGCGTCGCGGTGGCCGACCTTCGCACGCAATCAGGCCATGTGATCCTGCCCAATGGGACCAAGATCGCCTATGTCGCACTCGCGGCGGAGGCATCGAAAATTCCGCCGGTGCTCGATGCGCAGCCGCGCGATCCGTCCAGCTGGCGCATGCTCGGCAAGCCGATGATGCGGCTCGACGTCCGCGCGAAGGTGATGGGCGAGCTGAAGTTCGGCATCGACCTGAAAACGGACGGCATGCTGTACGCGTCCGTCAAGCTGAATCCCAATAAGGGGCAGCCGCTGAAATCGTACGACGCCAGCAAGGCGCAGTCGATGCCGGGGGTCAGGAAGATCCTCGAAATCAAGAACGGCGTCGCGGTGATCGCCACGAACAGCTGGTACGCGATGAGGGCGGTCGACGCCATCGCTTGCGAGTGGGCGCCTTCGGCCTATCCCGCCGAGCAGGCCGACCATTGGAAGGTTCTGGAATCCTCCTTCAAGCCCGAGTTTCTCGGCAAGGAGTGGCGGAAGATCGGCGATATTGACACCGGCCTGAAGACCGGCAGGCTCGTCGAAGCCGAATATCGCGCGCCCTATGTGGCGCATCAGCCGCTCGAGCCGCTCAACGGGATCGGCCTCGTCACCGACGAGGGCATGGAGATCTGGGTCGGCCATCAGAGCCCACGCTTCGTGCAATGGGTCGCGGCGACTGCGATCGGCCTCAAGCCGGAACAGATCACCTTCCACAATCAATGGACCGGCGGAAGCTTTGGCCACCGTCTCGAGTACGAGAACGTCCGCGTTCTCGCCGAGATCGCCAATCAGATGAAGGGCACGCCGATCAAGCTCGTGTTCTCGCGCGAAGAGGATTTCCTCCAGGACATTCCGCGGCAGATCGCGATCGCCCGGCACCGCGGCAGCATCGACAAGGGCAAGATCCTCGCTGCCGACCTGCAGCTGGCCTCGACGGCGCCGCTCAAGGGACTGCTCGAGCGTTCGGGCACGCCCTCGAAGGATCCGGATGGGCAATTGGCCGCCGGCCTGTGGAACGTCTACTACGACATTCCCAATTTCCGGGCCACCAGCTACGAGGCGCAGGGCTTGTCGCCAAGCACCACATGGCGCTCGGTCGGCGCTTCGACATCCGGTTTCTTCACCGAGAGCTTCATCGACGAATTGATCCATGCGGCGGGTCTCGATCCGATGAAGGCGCGCATCGCGATGTGCACCGTGCCGCCTTATCGCAAGGTGCTGGAGACCGTCGCGCAGATGTCGGACTGGAAGGGACCGCTCGGGAACGGCCGTGGCCGCGGCGTCGCTTTCGTCGAGTCGTTCGGGACACCGGTCGCCGAGGTCGTCGAGGTGACGGCGACGGACCGCGGCATCAGGATCGACAAGGTCTGGGTCGCGGTCGACGTCGGCAAGGTCGTCGATCCCGTGAATTTCGAGAACCAGGTGCAGGGTGGCGTCGTCTGGGGACTGGGCCACGCCATCAATTGCGAGCTCACTTATTCAAAAGGCGCGGCGCAGCAGACCAACTATAACCACCATGAGGCGATGCGGATCTACCAATGCCCGGTCATCGAAGTTCGCGGGCTCGAGAACGATCCGAAGGTGAGGGGCGTCGGAGAGCCGCCGGTGCCACCGGCCGCGCCTGCGCTCGCCAACGCGATCTTCGCGGCGACCGGAAAGCGCATCCGTGAAATGCCCTTCAACAAGTTCATCGATTTCGTGTGAGACGCGCCATGCAGAGATCTCTGATCGCGTTCGTCCTGGCAGCTTCGGCCGTCGCGGCCCTCACCGGGATCGTCGCGGCCAAGGACGAGGCCGCCAAGGACGTGCTGCCGTCCGGCAGCGTCAGTCGCGCCGAGGGACTGGAGGCGTGGAAGCGGATTGAGGCCGTCGTGACACATCCACGGTGTGCCAATTGCCATGTCGACGCCAAGGCCATCCCGATCTGGACGCCGGCCGGCGAAACCAAGCCCCGCCCGCATGGCATGAACATCCACGGCGGCGAGAGCCGCATCGGCACGGAGGCCATTCCGTGCTCGACCTGTCACATGACCTCCACCCAGGCGAACGAGCCGGCGCCGTCGCCGCCGCGCGCCGGCATCGACTGGCAGCTGGCCCCGGTGGCTTTCATCTGGTTCGGCAAGAGCGGTGCCGAGATCTGCGCGCAGTTGAAGGATCCCAAGCGCAATGGCGGTCGCGACGCCGCCGGTCTCGTCGGGCACTTGCGGCACGATGCGTCGCTGAGTGGCTTCATCCCGCGCGGCTGGGCGCCTGGGGCCGGCCGCTCGACGCCGCCGGGCACCTTCGAGGACCATGTCAAGGACATGGCCTTGTGGGGCGCGGCCGGGCAGCCCTGTCCGAACTGATGCGTTCTCCGCGTCGCGGAAGCGCGATCACACACACAGCGTCATCGAAAGGAGAAAACCGTGACCCAGCATGTCCTCTTCATTGTCACCAACGCAGCCGTGATCGGTCCGCATAGTCGCAAGACCGGCTTCTTTTTCGCCGAGGTCGCCCATCCTTTCGAGGTGCTCGACAAGGCTGGGGTCGCAGTGGAGTTCGCGTCCCCGGCCGGGGGGTGGACGCCTTACGATGCGTACGACGAGAAAGATGCCGCTCAGAAGGAGTTTCTCGCGAGCAAAGCCTTTCGCCGCTTGAATCACAGTCGCAAATTGTCCGAGGTGGACGCCGCGGACTACGACGCCATCCTGGTGCCCGGCGGTCTTGGGCCCATGGTGGACATCCAGCGCAATGCTGCGGTCCAGAGTGCCATCGTGCGTGCCTGGAGCACTGGCAAGCTCGTCGCCGCTGTCTGTCACGGACCGTGCGCGCTGCTTGGCGTTGACCTTGGCGATGGCGTCCCTTTCGTGCGCGGCAAGAAGCTCACGTCCTTCTCGAAGAAGGAAGAGTACGACTACGCCCGCGATGACGTGCCTTACGAGCTTGAGGACGCGTTGAGGGCAGAGGGTGCCGAGTACTCGTCCGCAGCCAACTGGCAACCTCACGTCGTCGTCGATGGCCGGCTCATCACGGGGCAGAACCCCGCGTCGGCCGGAGCGCTGGGAATAGAGTTGCTGGCCGCCCTCAAGGATAGGAGCAGCGCCGCGAAGATTTGAAGATTCGCAAGTGTGGAATTCGAGAGGGATGGGCCCGCATCTGAAGCCGCGCTTACCCTCTCATGGGGAGCCATCGAATGACGCAATCGCCATCCAAGATCACCGCTATCCTGGTTGCTCGCCCGGGCAAGTCCGCTGAACTCAGCGCATTGCTTGTCGGCATGGCACCGCCTTCCAGGGCTGAGCCCGGCAACCTGCGTTGGGATGTCTGGCGCGACATATCGAACGAAGATCGCTACGTTCTCGACGAGCTGTACCGCGACGTTGCGGCCGTCGAAGCTCACCGAGCCTCGCCGCATTACCAGGCCTACCTGGCCAAAATTCCCGAGCTGGCTGATCGGACGGCCGTGGTCTTGGAAGCGCTCGAGGTTGGAGACAGGTGAACGGCGTCGGCGAACCTTCGAAGTAGCCGCATCCCTATTTGCAGTAGGGCTATCGCTTTTGGGAATTTTTCCCCGCTGCCATCCTTCGAGACGCCCGCTTTAGGCGGGCTCCTCAGGACGAGGGCGGAGTGCGCGGCAGCAGGTTCAACGAGCACTCATGCTGATTCGCCTCATCCTGAGGAGGCGCGCAAGCGCCGTCTCGAAGGACGAGGCGTGCGCGCAGACCGCCGCCACAAGTCATATGCGATTGCCCTGCTATTTGCAGTTCTGGCAGATCATCAGCTTTCGCTTCAACGCCTCATCTTCCTGATCGAGGCCATTTGCATCTGGATTGGACCCGGCGTCCCTTGCTGCGCGTGAACGCGCAGGCGGCGCCACGCGGCTCGCCGTGTTAACGTCATCGACGGTGCCGACGCTGAAGCCATCGTAGTCGGCGGCCGGATTCGGCATCGGTTGAGGCCCGCCAATCACGGAAGGCTCTCTGCTGGACGCCGCCGGCGGAGCTCTGTTCGTCGTCACCCGCGCAGGCTTGGCGGCACCCGGGCGTGGCGGCGATGCATCGGGCGGAGCAAGCGAAACCGGCGGCGCGGCCGAAGTCTGGCCTCGCGCGCTGTCGTGCGACCACGCGACGACAAACATGAGGCCGAGAGCCAGGAGCGTCACGTTTCTCATCCGCATCCTCTCGGCAGCGCTGGTTGATCGATTGACGGCACGGCTCGTCGAGCCCGCTCCGCCGAAGAATATCAGCACTCAGAGGGCCGTCAAAGCGCCGTAGCCTGGATGGAGCGAAGCGCAATCCGGGGTGTTGTCGTGAACCAGGAACAGATGCTGTTGGCCCAGATCATGGCCCGCAAGTCCGGCGGGCACGGGCCAGCCGCTGCGCAGGCCGTTGGCCGGCGGTTACTTCATCGCCGTGCTGACCGAGTTGAACTTGTTGTTGAGCAGCGCAGCGCCCGTGCTGTTGACGATGGTCACGATTGCCAGAGCGATCCCTGCGGCGATCAGACCGTACTCGATTGCGGTCGCGGCATTCTCATCGGCAAGAAAGGACCTAACCAGACGCATTGCCAACTCCTGTTCATCCGATCCGATGGAAGGTCGCGTCGTTATCGGACTTGCAAATCGATCGAATAAGTCTTCGTGCGCGCCAAATGGATCGAGCGAGGGCGATCGCACCTTATCTCCTACGACGGCATTCATTAAATTAAGGTTCCGTAGTTCCGTCCAAATGAAGTCAAATCGGCCGCCCGGCGCGGGCATTGCCCTCCGTGCTGTGGCCCTTAACCGATTGTTGAGCCTGTTCGTCAACGAACAGGCAAGGACATCTCGATCGCGCTCATCCGCGCCGGCCGTCCGCATTCAGCGCCCGCAACATCGCGATGCGCGCGAACATCACCCAGCCGCCGCCGGTCTCGGCCGCATTGATCAAGGTCTCGATCGCGGTCTGCCAATGCGCCTCGTGCTGGGCGTCCTCGGGCAGCTGCATGATGTAGTCGGCGGCCTCTTGAAGCGTGAGCAGCTTGCGCTTGTTGCTCACGCGAACGGGATCGTCGAACGCCGTCGACCAGGGCATGTCAGACCGGCCGATCGGCGAGGAGAGACATCACGGCGCGATCGCGGGGTGTGATGCTGTTAGCCGGCCTTCTTTGCCCGCGCGGGGGCGCGCACCGGCTTGTCGGCGGCCTTCTTCGGGTTGGTCGCAGCCTTGGCCGCGGCGTCCTTGCCGCCCTTGCCAGCGATCGGCAGAAGCATCTCGCGCTGGCCCTCGACGCGCTTCTTCGGCTTCTTGGCCTTGGCGCTTTCCTTGGCCGTGTCCCTGGCGACCTTCGCCGCGGGAGCAGCCTCCTTCTCGCTCGCGATGCTCTTCTTCAGCGCGTCCATCAGGCTGATGACGTTGCCGCCGGTCTTCGGTGCGGCCTTGGCGGTGATCGGCATGCCGCTGCGCTTCTTGTTGATGAGATCGATCAGAGCGGTCTCGTAATGATCCTCGAACAGCTCGGGCTCGAACGCGCCGGACTTCTTCTCGACGATGTGCTTGGCAAGGTCGAGCATGTCCCGCGTCAGCTTCACGTCCTGGATGTCGTCGAAATATTCCTTCTCGCTGCGGACCTCGTAGGGGTAGCGCAGCAGCGTGCCCATCAGCCCGTTCTCGAGCGGCTCCAGCGCGATGATGTGCTCGCGGTTGGTCAGCACCACGCGGCCGATCGCGACCTTGTCCATGCTGCGGATGGTCTCACGGATCACGGCATAGGCGTCGTGGCCGACCTTGCCGTCCGGCACGAGGTAGTAGGGGCGGATCAGATAGCGGTTGTCGATGTCGGCCTTGGGCACGAACTCGTCGATCTCGATCGTGTGGGTGGAGTCGAGCGCGATGTCGTCCAGCTCGTCCTTGCTGACCTCGATGTACGTGTCGGTGTCGACCTTGTAGCCCTTGACGATGTCCTCGGAAGTCACCTCGTCGCCGGTCTCGGCGTCGACCTTGAGGTACTTGATGCGGTGGCCGGTCTTGCGGTTGATCTGGTTGAACGAGACCTTCTCGGTATCCGAAGTGGCCGGATAGAGCGCGACCGGGCAGGTCACGAGCGACAGACGCAGAAAACCCTTCCAATTGGCGCGGGGGGCCATGGGCTACTCCAGACGCAACAGAGGACAAGCCCTGAAGATACCATCGCCCAGTTGCGAATCATAGCAAGCGCCGACGCGGAATCTTGCAACGGCGTTAATCGTCGCCTGCACCGCGTCGTCTGGCGGGCCCATGGCCCGGAACATCGCCCGAGATGACGCGTTGCCCCCGGCAGTTCATCGCCGCGAGGAGGTCGCGGCCATCCGACGCGACAGCCACAGATTGAGGTCACCATGGCAACCACGCGAGAGCAGAACCGGATCGTCGAAACTCCGACCGAGGCGCGCCAGGGCGAGCCTGGGCCTTCGGTGGCGGCGCTGCTCGCCATCTCGACCGGGCTTGCGATCCTGATCCTCGCCGTCGTCTGGTTCGTGTTCTTCCGGACCTGACGGCCGGCAAGGCACGCCGGCACCTTCCGGCTCGCCGCGCGATGCGGCACCTTGCGCCCACCATGCCGCCGGCTCCTCCGGCGGCATGGTGGGCGCAGTCGCATTTACGCGCGGCAGGTCGTATATGACCAAAAAGTAACGTCGGCCGGTTCCCCGCGTTCATATTCGGTTCACGCCGGAATTGCTCATCTCTGGCGGTGTTCAACTCGCCTGTTCTGGCAGCCCATTTTTGGAGAGAAGCGTGCGCCTGCTCGTTGTTGAGGACGACCCCGATCTCAATCGCCAGCTCACCAAGGCGCTGACCGACGCCGGCTATGTCGTCGATCGGGCCTTCGACGGGGAGGAGGGGCACTATCTGGGCGACAACGAGCCGTATGACGCCGTGGTGCTCGATATCGGCCTGCCCAAGAAGGACGGCATCTCGGTGCTGGAGGCCTGGCGCCGCAACGGCCGCACCATGCCGGTCCTGATCCTCACCGCACGCGACCGCTGGAGCGACAAGGTGCAGGGCTTCGATGCCGGCGCCGACGATTACGTGGCAAAACCGTTCCATCTGGAGGAGGTGCTGGCGCGCATCCGCGCCCTGCTGCGCCGCTCCACCGGCCATGCCCAGAGCGAATTGACCTGCGGCCCGGTTACGCTCGACACCCGGACCGGCCGGGTCAGCGTGTCGGGCAATCCCGTCAAGATGACCTCGCACGAATATCGGCTTCTGGCCTACCTGATGCATCATTCCGGGCGGGTGGTCTCGCGCACCGAGCTCGTCGAGCATCTCTACGACCAGGATTTCGACCGCGACTCCAACACCATCGAAGTCTTCGTCGGCCGCATCCGCAAGAAGCTCGACGTCGACATCATCCAGACCGTCCGCGGCCTCGGTTATCTCCTGACCCCGCCGCCGGCGCCGGGCGCTTGAGGCGTTCCGGCCTTTAAGTATCTTGGCTTGACGGGAGGCCGAACAGGGCCCTTGGTCCGGTCATGACGTCCAACCACCTGCCATCCTGCGCCGACCGGGATCATTCCGATGGCCGCTAGCTCGCTTGCGAACCGACTGTTCCTGTCGGCGACCGCCTGGCTCGTGGTGATCCTGGCCATCACAGGAATCGTGCTGTCGTCGGTCTACAAGAACGCCACCGAGCGCGCCTTCGACCGCCGGCTCAATCTCTATCTGCGCACCCTCATCGCCGAGGTCGCCACCCCCGACGAGCCGCCGGACCGCCAGTTCCAGTCGCTCGGCGAGCCGCTGTTCGAGCTGCCGCTGTCCGGCTGGTACTGGCAGATCACCCGCACCGACACCGAAAAGCCGGAAGTGCGCTCCTCGCGCTCGCTCTGGGACAAGAAGCTGCCGAAGCTGGAAGAGCAGGGCGCCGAGCTCACCGCTGCCGGCATCCGCCTCGCTTACGTCGACGGGCCGGAAGGGCAAAATCTGCGCATGGTGGAACGGCCGGTCGATCTCGGCGCCGACGGCAAATTTCTGGTCAGCGTCGCCGGGGACGACACCGAGATCTTCGACGAGACGCGCAGCTTCGACTACTACCTCGGCGGCACCTTCACCGCGCTCGGCATCGTGCTGCTGCTGACGACCGTGTTCCAGGTCCGCTTCGGCCTCGCGCCGCTCAAGCGCATCTCGGAATCGATCGCCGACATCCGCTCCGGGCGGGCGGAACGGCTCGAGGGTGAATTCCCGGTCGAGATCGCGCCGCTCGCGCGCGAGACCAACGCGCTGATCGACGCCAATCGCGAGATCGTCGAGCGCGCGCGCACCCATGTCGGCAATCTCGCTCATGCGATCAAGACGCCGCTCTCGGTGATCGTCAACGAAGCCAGCGCGCATGCGGCCGATCCATTCGCGGAGAAGGTGATGGAGCAGGCGGATGTGATGCGCGACCAGGTCGCCCATCATCTGGAGCGCGCCCGCATCGCGGCACGGGTCTCGGTGGTTGCGACCGTGACGGAGGTGGCGCCCGCCATCGAGGCGCTGCGGCGGACCATGGAGAAGATCCATCGCGACCGCGGCATCGTGGTCGAAGCCAAGGCCGATCCGTCCGCCAGGTTCCGGGGCGAGCGGCAGGATCTGGAGGAGATGGTCGGCAATCTCGTCGACAACGCCTGCAAATGGGCGGCCTCGCGCGTCTTCATCGAGGTCCTCGTCGAGCCGCCCCCCAAGGCCGGCGCCGGCCCGCGTTTGCGGGTCATCGTCGATGACGACGGCCGCGGCCTGTCGGAAGCGGAGCGCGCCCAGGTCGCCCGGCGCGGGCAGCGCCTCGACGAATCCAAGCCGGGGTCGGGGCTGGGACTGTCAATCGTGACCGACCTCGCCGCCCTCTATGGCGGCAGCCTTTCGCTCGGCAGCGCGCCGACCGGGGGCCTGCGCGCCGAGCTGGTTCTTCCGGGCCTATAATCCCTTGTTTCGACGACAGTTTCCGGCATGGCCGACGCTCCTCCAGGGAAAAGCGGGGGCATTCGAGGCGGCTTCCTAAACGGCTTCTTAAGTGGGGACCTCCTATGATCGTGCCGGACCCATCCCATGTCCGCCATTTTACCGTGCATTACCCGGGCGCATGAGCCAGACATCGATCGAGCGGCTGAGGGAATATCTCGCGCAGCTCCCGCCGCAGTCGCAGGCGCTGCTGATGCGGGAGTTCGAGCGTGCGCTGGAGCGCGGCCAGGACACGGCGGTGGCCACCCTCGTGCTCGAGCAGCTGCGCAAGATCGTCCGCAAGAGCGAGGCCGAGGAGGCTTTGCCGCCGCGTACGGACGATCTGTCGCGGCTGTTGTTCCAGGTGTTGGAGCCGTTCCTGGTCGAGGCGGGCACTCCTGTCAGGGCCGGGCAGATTCGCCGCTCCTCGCTGCAGCCGATCTGGCAGTGGCTTGGCCGAGACGGCGCACCGGCCAAGGTGAACGAGTTCGAGGCGGCGCTGGCGCGCATGCCGGCGGACAGTGCAGGGCAGGTCGAGGCCCTGGCGCAGAAGCTTCAGGCCGTGGCGGCGGATGCCATCTTCGAGCTGACGGGGCCGGGCGGCGGCGACAAGTCGCGGGCGCTTGCCCGGGTCGGCCCGCCCAACGTGATCGAGGATCTCTATTCGATCGGTGCGGTGCTCCAGGTCCGGGACGCCATCGCGACGTTGAACGAGAAATTGCCGCGCACCTTGCGGGCCTTTGGGGATTCCCAGATCGCCTCGGTGACGTCGGCGCTCAACATTCCGGCGCTTCAGACGCCGCAGATGCTGCCTTTCGCCTTGTCGATCGTCGTGCAGCGCATGACCGCGCCCTGGCAGATCATCCGCCTTGCGGTCAAGATAGCGGCATCCGACGACGAGATCCGCGTCGCGGCGACGCCCTACGGTATCGCCGTCACGATGGCCTTGCATGATCTGTCCTGCGTTGCCGCGATCCTGCGCATGGACATCAAGCGCGGCCATTTCGACAATGTCGCCGGCAATCTCAAGACGCTGCACGACGGCGTGCGCGGCCTCCGCACCGAGCTCGACCTGCGCAACGATTCCGCCTGGGGCAAGCAATTGACCTCGATCCGGGCCGACATCTCCAATGCGCTGCAATCCGAGATCGACAGCGTGCCCGGCCGCGTCCGCCGCATCCTGCGCCAGCGTCCCGAAAAGGACATTCCGCCGGGCGCGCGGATCGACAGCACCGAAGTCGAGGAGACGGTGGCGCTGATCGATTTCGTCGCGACTTGCCGCAACTATGCGAGCGAGCTTGCGATCAATGAGGTGACGCTGCGCACCTATTCCGATCTCCAGCAATATGTGGAACGCTCGACCGAGCAGTTGGTGCAGTCGCTGCGCGCCGCCGATCACAAGGTCCGCACCTATCGGCAGCAGCAGGTGCAGGCCGCGATCCGCTTCTGCCAGGTGCTGTTCGGCGACGACTATGCCTCGTTGATGAGCCGGGCCGCGGAAAACGCACTCACGGGCGAGCGCAAATCGTCGCGCGCGGGTTGATCAGCGCGCATCTTTTTTTGATCACAATTTGAGGTTGACGACACATGTGGCGCGCCCTACGCTCCCGCCGCAAGTCCGGGGAATTTCTATCTGTGGGCGCATGAAACCCGTTATCAGCTCGATCGAAATTGAGAACCGCGTCATCGTGGCCAAGTATCAAAGGCTGATGGTTGGGGCCAAGGTGGTGCTGGTCGAGAAGGCCAGCGATCGGCAGCTGCCTGAGACCATCACGAGGGTTGCATCGAGGGTTCCGGTCGGAGCGCTGCGCATCAGATTGCCCGATGCGATCAAGCCGGGAACATACTTCCTGAAGGCCTTCGACGGGCACGGCGAGCACGCCGCCCAAAGTGTCGACTTCGAGATCGGCTAAGCCGTTGGATTTTCACCCTTTCGGGACGACGTGCGGGTCGCGCCGAATTGACAATTGTCAATTGCCGCATCCTCCGGCCGTGGTGTAAAGGCACCTATAGGCGCGGTTCGGGCGCCGCCGGAAGCTTGCCAGATGACGCTATGGTTCGTGTTCGCGCTGATGACGGTCGCGGCGATTTTCGCCGTGCTCTGGCCGCTTGGCCGCACCAGCCGCGCGCAAGATCAGGGCAGCGAGGTCGCGGTCTACAAGGACCAGCTGGCTGAGATCGAGCGTGATCTGGCCGCAGGGTTGATCTTGGCGCCCGAAGCCGAGGCTGCGCGCGTCGAGATCAGCCGCAGGCTGCTTGCGGCGGCGGCCAGCGAGCCGGCAACGGCGCCGATGTCGAACCTCAAATGGCGCCGCGCGGCGGCCGTGCTGGCGCTTGCCGGCCTGCCGCTCGTTGCGATCGGCGTCTACATGCCGCTCGGCTCCCCCCGGCTGCAGGACTTCCCCCTCGCGCAGCGGGAGCGAGGGTCCGGCATGGCGCAGTCGCTCGAGAACCTCGTCGTGCAGGTCGAGCAGCATCTGGAAAAGAATCCGACGGACGGTCGCGGCTGGAACGTGCTCGCGCCGGTTCTGGAGCGGCTCGGCCGCTTCGACGACGCGGTGCGCGCCTATCGCAACTCGCTCACCTACAATGGCGAGAGCGCGGAGCGCCGGTCCGATCTCGGCGAAGCGATATCGGCCGCCGCCGGCGGCGTGGTGACCGCGGAGGCCAAGGCCGAATTCGAGCGCGCACGCGGCTTGAACGCCGACGACCCCAAGGCGAATTATTTCCTGGGTCTTGCCGCCGAGCAGGATGGGCGCAAGGAGGATGCGGCCAATATCTGGCGCGCGCTGCTTGCGAAAGCGCCTGCGGACGCACCGTGGCGTGCCCTGGTGCAGTCCTCGCTGGCGCGAGTCGGTGGGGGCGGCACGATGCCCGCGCTGTCCGACGAGACGGTTGCTGCCTCCAAGGACATGGCCGAAGTCGATCGCAATGCCATGGTGCGCGGCATGGTCGATCGTCTGGCGACGCGGCTGAAGCAGAACGGCGACGATGTCGAAGGCTGGCTGCGTCTGGTGCGCGCCTATCTGGTGATGGGCGAGCGGGACAAGGCAATGGGGGCGTCAGTCGATGCCCGGCAGGCGGTTGCCAGCAACGCCGAGCGGCTGCGCCAGCTCAACGAAGGCCTGAGGACTCTCGGGATCGGCGGATGACGATTTCGGGACGAGAGATGCGGAGAACGGATACGCCATGACGCGCAAGCAGCGACGTATGACCATCATCGGCGGATCGCTCGCCGTGCTCGCGCTCGCGGCCGCGCTGGTGCTCAACGCGCTGCGCGACTCCATCGTGTTCTTCTCGACCCCGACCATGGTCGCCGAGAAGCATGTCGAGGCCGGCAAGCGGTTTCGCCTTGGCGGCCTGGTGCAGCCCGGCTCGCTCCGGCGCGGCGACAATCTCGCAGTGACGTTCGAGGTCGCCGACGGCAACGCCAAGCTGCCGGTCGCCTACAAGGGCATTCTGCCCGACCTGTTCCGCGAAGGGCAGGGCGTCGTCGCCGAAGGCGCGCTCGACGCCAACGGCGTGTTCAAGGCCGATACCGTGCTTGCCAAGCACGATGAGACCTACATGCCCAAGGACGTCGCCGATGCCCTGAAGAAGCAGGGGCACTGGAAGGACGATTACGGCGCCCAAGCCTCTGGTACCCAAGCCTCTGGTACCCAAGCCTCCGGTGCCAGGCCCGCGGCGACCGCGCAGGGCAATCCGCAGGGAGCGGTGCGGTGATCGCAGAGTCCGGACATTACGCGCTGGTGCTGGCACTCGCTCTGGCCCTGATCCAGTCCATCGTGCCGCTGATCGGCGCGCGCCTCGGCGACGCCGCCCTGATGAACGTGGCGCGCTCGACCGCGCTGGCGCAGCTGCTGTTCGTCGGCGCCTCGTTCACGGCGCTGGTGATGCTGCACGTGTATTCGGATTTCTCGGTCGCCAACGTCTACGAGAATTCCCACTCCATGAAGCCGCTGCTCTACAAGATCACCGGCGTGTGGGGAAACCATGAAGGCTCGATGCTGCTGTGGGTGTCGATCCTCGCGCTGTTCGGCGGATTGGTCGCAGGCTTCGGCAACAATCTGCCGCTGTCGCTGCGTGCGCACGTGCTGGCCGTACAGGCCTGGGTCGCCAGCGCCTTCTACCTCTTCATCCTGATGACGTCGAACCCGTTCCTGCGCATCGCCAGCCCGCCGATCGAGGGACGCGACCTCAATCCGGTGCTTCAGGACATCGGCCTCGCCGTTCATCCGCCGATGCTCTATCTCGGCTATGTTGGCTTCTCGATCTCGTTCTCATTCGCCATTGCGGCGCTGATGGAGGGCCGGATCGATGCGGCCTGGGCGCGCTGGGTGCGGCCCTGGACGCTGGTCGCCTGGATCTTCCTGACCCTCGGCATCGCCATGGGCTCGTACTGGGCCTATTACGAACTCGGCTGGGGCGGCTGGTGGTTCTGGGATCCGGTCGAGAACGCTTCGCTAATGCCCTGGCTCGCCGGCACCGCGCTCTTGCATTCGGCGCTGGTGATGGAGAAGCGCAACGCGCTGAAGGTCTGGACCATCCTGCTTTCGATCCTGACCTTCTCGCTGTCGCTGCTCGGCACCTTCCTGGTGCGCTCGGGCGTCATCACCTCGGTGCACGCCTTCGCGACCGATCCGACCCGCGGCGTGTTCATCCTGCTGATCCTCTGCCTGTTCATCGGCGGCAGCCTGTCGCTGTTCGCGGGCCGCGCCACCTCGCTGAAGCAGGGCGGCCTGTTCGCGCCAATCTCGCGCGAGGGCGCGCTGGTGCTGAACAATCTCCTGCTCACCGTGGCCTGTGCGGTGGTACTGTTCGGCACGCTCTATCCGCTGGCGATGGAGATGCTCGCCGATTTCAAGATGTCGGTCGGCGCTCCCTTCTACAATCTCACCTTCGCGCCGCTGTTCGCGCTGCTGCTGCTCGCGGTGCCATTCGGGCCGATGCTGGCGTGGAAACGCGGCGACCTGCTCGGCGTGATGCAGCGCCTGCTCGCGGCCGGCGTTGCCGGGCTGGTCGTGGTCGCCATCGTCTGGGCCTGGGTGCGGGGCGGCAGCGCGTTGGCGCCGCTCGCGATCGGACTCGGCGTCTTCGTCATTGCTGGCGCCGTCACCGACCTCGTCGAACGGACCGGCCTGGTGCGCCTGCCGTTCGCAACGGTGCTGCACCGGGCGCGCGGCCTGCCACGCTCGGCCTGGGGCACCGCATTCGCGCATGCCGGCCTCGGCGTCGCGCTGATCGGGATCGTCTGCGAGACCACCTGGAACAGCGAATACATCGCGACCATGAAGCCGAACGACGTCGCCCACGTCGCCGGCTACGACCTGAAGCTCGACGGGCTGTTTCAACGCCAGGGCCCGAATTACCGCGAGATGATCGCCGAGTTCAAGATCAGCCGCGATGGCGAGGTGGTTACGGTGATGACGCCGTCCAAGCGCAGCTTCACCACGCGCGGCTCCTCGACCACCGAGGCGGCGCTGCTGACGCGCGGCGCGAGCCAGCTCTACGTCTCGCTCGGCGATGCCACCGCCGAAGGCGCCATCGCCGTGCGCATCTATCACAAGCCGCTGGTCCTCTTGATCTGGTGGGGGCCGGTGCTGATGGCGTTCGGCGGCGTGCTCTCGCTCTCCGACCGCCGCCTGCGGGTCGGCGCGCCGAAGCCGGCACGGGCCAAGCAGCGCCTGCAGCCCGCGGAATGATCCGATGCGCTGGATGATGGCCGCGTTCATCGCGCTGCTGCTGGCTTTGCCGGCGGCCCACGCGGTGCAGCCCGACGAGATCATGTCGGACCCGGTGAAGGAATCGCGCGCGCGCGAATTGTCGCGCGAGCTTCGCTGCATGGTCTGCCAGAACCAGTCGATCGACGATTCCGATGCGCCGCTGGCACGCGACCTGCGCCTGCTGGTGCGCGAGCGCATCGCGGCCGGCGACAGCAATTCGCAAGTGCTCGACTTCCTGGTGGCGCGCTACGGCGAGTTCGTGCTGCTCAAGCCGCGCTTCGAGCGGCAGACCCTGCTGCTGTGGCTGCTCGGGCCGGTGCTGCTGCTCGGCGGCGGCCTGGCGCTGTGGCTGCAAATCCGCCGTCGCGCGCGAAGCGGTGTGGACGTACCGGCCCCGCCGCTCACGCCCGACGAACAGGCGCGGCTCGCGGCCTTGATGTCGGACGAACCAAGTCGTCCTGAAACCAAGTCGTCCTGAAACCAAGTCCTCCTGAAGCCGTCGAGCTACGTGGTGCCGCGTAGGCCGCGGCAGCGGCTGCGTGGTTCATGCTAAATTGACCTTTGTCTGGAAGCTTGTCGCGAGATCTGATCCCAGCTCCTGAGTCCCCCGATGTTCGCGAACAGCAATCTGACGATCCGCTTCCTGGTCGGCGCCGTCGTCGCTGCTTTATTGTTCCTGCTTGGCATCGGCGGCGGCACCGGCTTCATCGCGGTGCTCTATCTCAACAACGAGATCACCAGCCTGTCCTCGGACTTCGCCGCACTGAGCGGCCCGGCGCGCGACCATGCGATGCAGATCTACCAGCAGGCGCAGACCGCGTTCTCCTATTTCCTGGTCGCCTGCGGCGTGATCGCCGTCGTCGCTTTCGCGATCTGCTTCACCACCTGGTTCGCCGTGCGCAACGGCATCCTCAATCCCCTGGCGGCTATCGTCCATGCCATGCGCGAGGTTGCCGATCAGAAATTCGACACCTCCGTTCCGGGGCTCGGCCGCAGCAACGAGATCGGCCTGCTTGCCGGTGCGCTGGAGGTGTTCAAGACCAACGGCATCGAGCGGCGCCGCCTCTCCGAGCAGCAGCTGCATGAAGCACAGCATCAGGCCGAGCGGTCGAAATTCCTCGATAACAGGATCAAGCGCTTCAACGATCTCGTCGCCAGCGTGGTCGCCAGCGTGGCGTCATCGGCGGTGCATCTGAAGACCAACGCGGAGACGCTGTCGCGGACCGCCAACGACACCAGCACCAAGGCCAATGCGGTGGCGAGCGCTGCGGGTCAGGCCAGCGCCAGCGTGCAGACGGTCGCAGGCTCTGCCGAGGAGATGACGAATTCGATCGGCACGATCAGCCGCCGCGTCACGGACGCGACCCAGCGCGCCGAAGGCGCCGCAAGCCAGGCCGAGAAGAGCCGCGATACCATTCACACGCTGTCGGATGCCGCCGAAAAGATCGGCGAGGTCGTCCAGCTCGTGCAGGCGATCGCATCGCAGACCAATCTCCTGGCGCTCAACGCCACCATCGAGGCGGCACGGGCCGGCGAAGCGGGCAAGGGATTTGCGGTGGTCGCCTCGGAAGTGAAGAACCTGGCGCATCAGACCAGCAAGGCGACGGAGGAGATCACCTCCCATGTCGCCAGCATTCAGGGCATCACCGCGGAGACCCGCGGCGCGATCGATGGCATTTCCAAGACGCTGTCGGAAATCTCGTCCATCATGTCGGGCATCGAGATCGACACCGCCCAGCAGCGCAACGCCACGCAGGAGATCACGCGCAGCGCCCAGGACGCCGCGCGCGGAACCCTCGACGTCTCCAACCATATCGTCCAGATCACCTCCACCTCCGCCGAAACCGGCCGCATGGCGGCCGAGGCCAGGGATTCGGCGGTCGATCTGTCGCAGCAGGCCGAGACCTTGAAGCGCGAAGTCGACGAGTTCATCGTCAGTGTCAGGGCGAGCTGAGGGGGAGAAATCGCGCCCGCCGCTTAGTCAGCGGAACTCGATTAAGTTCCTGTAAGACCATGATTTTCGGCCTGTGCTAAACTGCCGCATCCGCTTCGTCCGTTCATTACGAAAGTTTAACCCCGCCGCCAGCGCGCGGTAAGGCGGGAGTCCCCATCTTCAGGTCCGCAAGGTGCCGACATCCGGCACCAAAAGGAATTCAGGGCCCTGGAGATTTCTGCATGAACGATCGTATCGACCTCTCGAACCTCCCGTCCTACCGGCAGCCGCGCCGGTCGGTGTTTTCCGCGCGCAAGTTCGCGCTGATGGCCTCGGTCGTCGCCGGTCTCGGCGCGGCCGTTTATGGCTTCAGCCCGTCGACGTCGCCGGCCGACCTGTTTTCCAGCCCGGCGCATGCGCAGGTCAACAACGAGGTCCGCAAGGTCGAGCGTCCCATCGGCTTTGCCGACATCGTCGAGCGCGTGAAGCCCTCGGTGATCTCGGTCAAGGTCAACATCAAGGAGAAGACCGCCAGCAACGATGACGGCGACGATTCGTCCTCGCCGTTCCAGCCGGGCTCGCCGATGGAGCGTTTCTTCCGCCGCTTCGGCGGTCCGGATGGCATTCCAGGCCTGAAGGGCGGCGGTCGTGGCCGCGTCGTGCAGGGCCAGGGCTCCGGCTTCTTCATCTCGGCTGACGGCTATGCCGTGACCAACAACCACGTGGTCGACGGCGCCGACAAGGTCGAGGTCACCACCGACGATGGCAAGACCTACACCGCCAAGGTGATCGGCACCGACCAGCGCACCGACCTCGCGCTGATCAAGGTCGAGGGCAGCACCAACTTCCCGTTCGCCAAGCTTGCGGATAGCAAGCCGCGGATCGGCGACTGGGTGCTCGCGGTCGGCAATCCCTTCGGTCTCGGCGGCACCGTGACCGCGGGCATCGTCTCCGCCAGCGGCCGCGACATCGGCAACGGCCCGTATGACGATTTCATCCAGATCGACGCGCCCGTGAACAAGGGCAATTCCGGCGGTCCTGCGTTCGACACCAACGGCGAGGTGATGGGCGTCAACACCGCGATCTACTCGCCCTCCGGCGGCAGCGTCGGCATCGCGTTCTCGATTCCGGCCAACACGGTCAAGAGCGTGGTCGCGCAGCTCAAGGACAAGGGCTCGGTCAGCCGCGGCTGGATCGGCGTGCAGATCCAGCCCGTCACGTCCGACATCGCCGACAGCCTCGGCATGAAGAAGGCCGAAGGCGCGCTGGTGGCGGAGCCGCAGGCGAACGGTCCGGCGGCCAAGGCCGGCATCGAGTCCGGCGACGTGATCACGGCGGTCAACGGCGAACCCGTCAAGGATGCCCGCGAGCTCGCCCGTACCATCGGCGGCATGGCGCCCGGCGCGTCCGTGAAGCTCAACGTGCTGCACAAGGGCCAGGACAAGGTCATCAACCTCACCCTCGGCCAGCTGCCGAACACGGTCGAGGCCAAGGCCGACACCGACAATGACAGCGGCAAGGGCGCCAGCAAGGGCACCGACGTGCCGAAGCTCGGCATGACCGTTGCGCCCGCCAATTCCGTGGCCGGCGCCGGCAAGGAAGGCGTCGTGGTCACCGAGGTCGATCCGAAGAGCGCCGCGGCCGAACGCGGCTTCAAGGAAGGCGACGTGATCCTCGAGGTCGGCGGCAAGAGCGTGGCGACCGCCGGCGAAGTCCGCGACGCCATCAACGCGGCGCGGACCGACAACAAGAACAGCGTCCTGATGCGGGTGAAGAGCGGCGGCCAGTCGCGCTTCGTCGCGGTGCCCCTCGCCAAGGGCTGAGGCCTTCAGGAGGCCCACGAGATGAAGGGTGTCGCCGGCATCAGTCGCCCCCGCCGTCGGCGCCCTTCGGGGAAGCAGCGCAAAGCTGGCTTCCCTCGTCTACCTTCCGGTGGAATTACGCCCCCCTCCGTCGGAAGGCCTAGGGCGGTGAGGTCCCCCCAGCTTCACCGCCCGCCTTTTTCCCGCTTCGAGCTTCTCCCGCTCGGCTTGCATGCGATTGCCGCCCGCGCCATGTTTAGAGAAGGTTGACCTCCTTGATCGCCGCCGAACGCACGATGCGCCTCCTCATCATCGAAGACGACCGCGAATCCGCCGACTACCTGGCCAAGGCGTTTCGCGAGGTCGGACACATCGCCGACCACGCCGCCGACGGCGAGGAAGGCCTCGCCATGGCCGAGAACGGCGAGTACGACGTGCTGGTGGTCGACCGCATGCTGCCCAAGCGCGACGGCCTGTCCCTGATCGGCGCCTTGCGCGACAAGGGCAACACCACGCCGGTGCTGATTCTCTCCGCGCTCGGGCAGGTCGATGACCGCATCAAGGGCCTGCGCGCCGGCGGCGACGATTATCTGCCAAAACCCTATTCCTTCGCCGAGCTCTTGGCCCGCGTCGAAGTGCTGTCGCGCCGCCGCGGCGGTCCCGCCGAAGAGACGCTCTATCGTGTCGGCGATCTCGAGCTCGATCGGCTCTCGCATCGTGTTGCCCGCGGCAAGGACGAGCTGACGTTGCAGCCGCGCGAATTCCGCCTGCTCGAATATTTGATGAAGCACGCCGGCCAGGTGGTGACGCGGACCATGCTGCTGGAGAACGTCTGGGACTATCATTTCGATCCGCAGACCAACGTCATCGACGTGCACATCTCGCGGCTGCGCTCCAAGATCGACAAGGGTTTTGAGCGGCCGCTGCTGCACACGATCCGCGGCGCCGGATATATGATCCGTGACGGCATCAAATAAGCATAAGAGAATTCAAACGGTTGTATCGATGGCCTGTGATCGATACGGTTTTTTTCCGTTTGCATTTGTCGTTGCTTTTGCTTACGTCCCTTGCGCTTAGGCAGACTTCCTGTGTCGACAGCTGAACTAGCTTCTTCGAGCGCGCATCCCGAGGGGGACTGCGGGCGGCGCTGACAGCATCGACAAGAAAGCTAATTCATTTAATCGGAATGGACCATGGCAGCTGAGTCCGGCGGTGGTGCGGCAACAAACTCGGGAGTGCGTTATCAGAACCGCGTCGCGGCTTACTTGCTGGCGACGGCTCTCTGCGATCAGCCAACGCAGGCCCTGGCGGGCGCCCGAGTAGAGGTCATTGGTTTCGAGACCACCGAGGCCGTCGACGATCTAAATATTTCAACAGGAGCAGAGTCCCTCTATCTGCAGGTCAAGAGAGAACTGTCCTTCTCACTTGGTGCGGCAACCGAACTGGGTAAGACGCTTGACCAGTTTGTGCGACAGCACCTTTCCGGAGAGGCTGGGCGCTACGTCCTGGTTACCACTAGCGAGTCCTCACGAAGAATTTCTTCCGATATGCGTGTTGCCCTAGGCGCATATCGTATGGGCTCTCATGAAGCTTTCTACCGTGATCAGGCGAAGGCGCTTACCGTATTGATCGATAAGCTTCGCGAGCATTTGGTCGCGATTGCGAATGAAAAGGGTTGTTCCGATCCGCGGGGGATAGGAGAAGAAGTCCTTCGACGGATGCATGTGGCGGTGGTCGATCTCGATGAGAACTCTCCGCTTGAGCAAGCTACTTTGCTTATTCTGGCCGCGAAGGGCTACCTGAACCCAGCGCTTTTGTGGACAAAGTTGATCTCCGATTGCCTGACACACTCGACTAGAAGGCATACAGCTTCCATCGCAGCCGAGCGAGAGAAATACGCTCGGTTTGTCCGTTCGGCCGAATTTACTGCTCCAGTTCAAGCCGAGACTTTCCTGAAATTTGAGTTTGGAAGTTTCGATTTTCCAGTGGGGCGGGAAGTCCTCCTAGGAACCCTATCCGAAGAGGGCGAGCAGTTGGGCCAATCAGGTAACTTAGTTCTCATGGAGTTCCGGCGGTTCAACGATGACTGCGAGGAGCGCCTCCAATTCGGCGGAAGCAAGTGCCGCCTTAAGAACGGCATTGTCATCGATGTTCTTCGCCGAACAGCAACAATGACCGGGATGCTCCGCTATATCGAACGCCACAAGGAGATCATTCAGGGAGCGGAACTTGTCCATTTTCCGTTTGATTCAGACGAGGATCTGCAAAAAGGCCTTTGTGCCGAGATGCATCGGCATAAGCTGCGCGATGCCGCATTGGCTAATCAATCACTGTTAACCTGTCTGAGATGCGGTCGGCACGTCAGCTCTCTCACAGCAGAGGTCGCCGAGTTGGACGGCGCGTCTTTACAGGTAGGGCTCATCCATGATGAGTGCTTGCATCCTTTGGATCGGCTACTTGGAACGATCCAAAATGACTTTTTCAGAGATTATAGTTTCCTCGTAAATTTCGACGTCAACGGGTGGTTTCGGGCAATTGAACGAGGTCAGGGCGCTTTTGCTGCCGGTGTTCACGAGCGAGAAGAAGCCGTTATGGCTTGGGGGGGACGAAAGCCCGATTTCGCCCCAGGAGACTTTCTCGTCGAGTGCATGCTTGCGAACGGAGAGAGCGAGTATTGCACTGAACGGGGCAAGATTCATCGTCTCACTAAATTGGCTGCCGAAGACTTCGCAGAAAAGCTGAATGCGTGGGTTGCAAAGGCAGCGAAGGACAAGGACCCGCTTTGTTATAGCGATCAATCTCGTGCTTTTAGCAGCAGGTCACAACTGACCAGGGTTCTCGGTGTGAAGGAGAAGCTGCGAGAGATGATCGGCGCTAGGACGGTCCGTTACGACGAAGCGATTGCTAAGCGCTACGAATACTGGAGCAGTTGGTACGCGCCCTTGCTTCTGCTCCAAAGTACTGACGATGGCGCGGTCGTCGTAATCGGCAACGTTGTACCAATTCTGACGAACCCCTTAGAACTAGATCGATACATCGACAACTGGCGCTCGGCGGGTATCGATCTTGGGTCATATCAGACGACCGTGATCTATACTGACAGCGGCTTCGATGATTTGATGGTTCAAGCCGAGCGCGACGGACTGTACGTGGTGATTAATCCGCTTCTCGATCCTAGCGATAAGGGCGGGTTCTCGCGAGGCACACTCATTAGGTCTATTGAGAGCTTAGTGGCGGATCGCAAGGCAACTCCAGACGATCCCTCCGGGCGGTGAGGCGAAGCCACCTTTCGTCCAAGCCCTCCCGATTTCTTGCGACCTCGGCTTGGTTATCTTGTCGTGACGACGCTGTTAGCGTTCTGTACCACGCAGGTGTGTGTGACGTGCTAGGAGCTGAGGAAACATTCCATGATTGACGATATTCGGGCCGATCAAGCCGCCTACATCCAAATCAGGATGGCGATGCACAAGATCGAGAACCGCACTGAGGACGGAACGCTCATCGTGCTCAAAGGTCATCTGGTCCTAGAGGAATTGATCCGGGCGAAAGTAGAGGCCGCAGTCCACGACCCTACAGCGCTCCGCAAGGCAAACCTTACTTTCTTCAATCTTCTGTGTGTAGCTCGCGCACTGTACGGTCCATTGCCTGACAGGGCCCATGAAAATCCTCACGACTTGTGGGACGTGGTTGAAGCGTGGAACACGCTACGCAACCGTCTCGCTCATCGGATAGAGCCAACCGATATCGCGCCGTTCCTTGCTCGCATCTTTTTTTGGGCGCCGGCCGATTGGCGCCACAATCTCGAAGATGAGGAAACACAGTCCGGTCTCAGCATCGCGATTGGTATGCTCATTGGAGGTATTGGTAGACTTGTGCCGCCGCGGTCTGGATGACCGCAGGCGGAAGTCACGGCCGGTAGAGCTCGGGTCTCTCCATTTTCGGAGATTGCGTAGATTTAAGTAGAGAGTTGGTCGTGGCGAGCCTATAATTTTTGTGACGGTGAGCCACGTGATTGTCTGTAAATGTTGGGGAAATACAAGTTCGGAAAAGCCGGAAAGTACATGATCCGTGACGGCATTCGGTAAACTCGTCCGCACCACGGCGTTCCGGCTGACGCTGGTCTATCTGCTGCTGTTCGCGATGTTCGCGGCTTCGCTGCTGGCCTATTTCGCCTGGAACACGCGGCGGCTGATCACCGAGGAGATCACGCAGACGGTCAATGCCGAGACCTCGGAGATCAACGAGATCTACGGCCGCGGCGGCATGGTTCGCCTGGTGCGCACGATCGAGTACCGCGCACTGCGGCCGGGAGCCAACCTCTACCTCGTGACCACGCCGACGGGCCAGGCGATTGCCGGCAATGTCGGCTCGCTGGCGCCGGGGGTATTGGCGACGCGCGGCTGGTCGGAGACAGCCTACCGGCGGATCGAGGACAGTGATGACCGCGATCATCGCGCACTGGTTCGCGTCACCGAATTGGAGAACGGCTTCCGGCTTCTGATCGGCCGCGACCTTGCCGAGCGGCGGCGCCTGTTCGGCATCGTCGCCAAGGCGGCGCAGTTTTCGGTGCTGATCGTCGTCGTGCTCGGCCTCGGCGGCGGCATTTTCGTCGCCCGGCGGGTGCTGAGGCGCATCGATGCGATGACCGGAACGGCGCAGCGCATCATGACGGGCGATCTCAGCGAGCGCCTGCCCGTGGGGCGCAGCGGCGACGAGATCGACCGCCTCGCCGAGAACCTCAACGCCATGCTGGAGCGGATCGAGGCGCTGATGGCGGGGCTGAAGGAGGTTTCCGACAACATCGCCCACGACCTCAAGACGCCGCTGACGCGGCTGCGCAACCGCGCCGAGGAGGCGCTGGCGAAATCGGGCTGCGAGGCGGATTATCGCGCCGCGCTGGAGCGGACCATCGAGGAGTCCGACGGGCTGATCCGGACCTTCAACGCGCTTCTGATGATCGCGCGGGCGGAATCCGGACAAGCGCGGGGCAACATGGACGACTTCGACGCCGCGGAGGTCGCGGAGGGCATCCACGAGCTCTACGAGCCGCTCGCCGAGGACGACGGCATGACCTTGAAGGTCAAGTGCGAGCCGACACCGGTTCATGCCAATCGCGAGCTGATCAGCCAGGCGCTCGCCAATCTCGTCGAGAACGCGATCAAATACGGCAAGCCCGCGGCACAGACCGCGGGAACCGTGGTCAGCATGGACGCAAGGCAAATCACGATCGAGGCGAGGCGCGATGGCGACCACGTGCTGCTCAGCGTCACCGATCGCGGCCCGGGGATCCCCGAAGCGGATCGCAAGCACGTCATCGAGCGATTCGTGCGGCTGGAGGCCAGCCGCACGCTGCCGGGCTCGGGCCTCGGCCTCAGCCTCGCTTCGGCGGTCGCGACGTTGCACGGCGGCGAATTGCGCTTGGGCGATGCCCATCCCGGCCTCGTCGCCACGCTCGTGCTGCCGGCGCGCGCGGGTGCCGGCGACAGGGTTGCTCCGCCAATACCGGATGTGCCACAGAAGGTGGCATGAACCACTCCGCGCCGGGAAACGCGGACAAGCATGGTGAGAGGCTGGCCGCACGCTTCGCGGAGGCTCCCCATATTGCCGCTTCCACAACCGACGAAGGCCGTTTCGAAAGCTGGCTGGCTGAGCTCGAGCCGGCACAATCGGCTCGTCTCGCAACGCTCCTGGGCCATCCCTTCGCCCGCGACATCCTCGCCGGGATCGCGGAATTTTCACCCTATCTGTTCGATCTGGTGCGCGCCGATGCCTTGCGCCTGATCCGGCTGCTCGACTGCGATCCGGATGCGCATCTGGCGGCGTTGATCGCCGAGGCGCGCAGCGCGGTGCTCGCGGCCTCGGATGAGGCCGAGGTGATGCGGCTGCTCCGCCGCATGAAAGCGGAAGCTGCGCTCCTGATCGCGCTGTGCGACATCGGCGGTGTCTGGCCGGTGATGCGGGTGACGGCGGCACTGACCGATGTCGCGGTGTCCTCGGTGCAGGCGGCGCTGCAATATCTGCTGCGGCAGGAAGCCGCACGCGGCAAGCTCTCACCGCCCAATCCCGAAGCACCCGAAGAGGGCTGCGGCCTGATCGTGCTCGCGATGGGCAAGATGGGCGCGGGCGAGCTGAACTATTCCAGCGACATCGATCTCATCGTGTTCTTCGATCCCGATGCGACGACCCTCGCGCCCGATATCGAACCGCAGCCGTTCTTCGTCCGCGTGACGCAAGGCATGGCGCGCATCCTGCAGCAGCGCACCTATGACGGTTACGTCTTCCGCGTCGATCTGCGGCTGCGGCCCGACCCGTCCTCGACGCAGGTGGCGATCTCGCGGGATGCCGCGCTGAACTATTACGAGCGGGAAGGGCGCACCTGGGAGCGCGCCGCGATGATCAAGGCGCGGGCCTGTGCCGGCGATCCCAGGGCGGGCGAGGCGCTGCTCGCCGAGATCGCGCCGTTCGTCTGGCGCAAGCATCTCGATTTCGCAGCGCTTGCCGACGTGCACGACATGAAGCGGCAGATGCAGACCTATCGCGGCCAGAGCGAGGTCGCGGTGGAGGGCCACAACGTCAAGGTCGGGCGCGGCGGCATTCGTGAGATCGAGTTCTTCGCGCAGACCCAGCAATTGATCGCCGGCGGCCGCCATCCGGACTTGCGGATTCGGCCGACGCTGAAGGCGCTCGACGTGCTCGCCTCCAGCAACTGGATCACTGCGGCGGCGCGCGACGAGCTGACGATCGCCTACGAATTCCTGCGCCGGGTCGAGCATCGCCTGCAGATGATCGCCGACGAGCAGACCCACACGCTGCCCGAGGACAAGCAGGCGGTCGAGCGCTTCGCCTGGTTCTTCGGCTATCAGAATCGCGAGGCCTTTGCGCGCGACCTCTTGCACCAGCTCCAGATCGTCCAGGGTCACTACGAAAAACTGTTCGAGGGCGACGACCCCACCGGCACGGCCAAGCTGCCGGCGCTCGACTACGGTGCTGGCCCCGACGATCCGCGCCTGCTGCAGCACCTGGCGGCGCTCGGCTTCAAGAAGCCGGCCGCGGTCGCGCAGACGGTGCGCGACTGGATCACCGGCGACTATCGCGTCTTCCGCGTTGAGGCGACGCGAAGCGCCTTCGTCGAGTTCGTGCCGGCCCTGATCGACGGCCTTGCCCATGCCGAAGAGCCGGATCGCGCCGTCGTTTCGTTCGATCATTTCCTCGGAGCACTGCAGCGGGGTGGCCGGCTGATCACGCTGCTCGGCCAGAACCGCGATCTCGTCGCGCTGGTGGCGCTGGTGCTGGGAGCAGCGCCCCGGCTCGGCGACATGCTGGCGCGTCAGCCTCAGCTCATGGACGGCCTGATCGATCCGCGCTTCTTCGGGGCCATGCCCGACAGGCAGGAATTGTCCGGGCGGCTCGCGACCACGGTGCAGGACGCCGGTTCATACGAGGAGTTCCTCGATCGTCTGCGCCTGTTCGGGCAGGAGAGCCTGTTCCTGATCGGCACGCGCATCCTCTCCGGCACCGTCTCGGCGCAGCAGGCGAGCACGGCCTTCGCCGACGTCGCGGAGGGAATCGTCCACACCGTGCACGGCCTCGTTGCCGACCGCTTTGCCGCCCAGCACGGCCGCATCAAGGGCCAGGAGACCGCGATCATCGCGATGGGCCGGCTCGGCAGCCGCGAGATGACGGCCTCGTCCGATCTCGACCTGATCCTGCTCTACGATTTCGACAGCGACAATCCCGACTCCGATGGGACGAAATCGCTGCAGGGTGCGCATTATTTTGCGCGGCTGACCCAGCGCCTGATCAGCGCCTTCACGACACGCACCAATTACGGCGTGCTCTACGAGATCGACATGCGGCTGCGGCCCTCGGGACGCGCGGGCCCGGTGGCCTCGAGCCTCACCTCGTTCGCGGACTACCAGGCCAACGAGGCTTGGACCTGGGAGCACATGGCGCTGACGCGTGCGCGCGTGGTGTCGGCGTCGCCCGAATTCCGGGAACGGATCGAGCGCGTCATCCGCGATGTCCTGACTCGCCGCCGCGACCCCGCCATCACCGCCAACGACGTCGCCGACATGCGGCGCGCGATCGCGCAGGAGAAGGGCGAGGCCGATTGCTGGGATCTCAAGCACGCTGCCGGCGGCATGGTCGATATCGATTTCATCGCGCAATACCTCCAGCTCGTGCATGCTCGCGACAAGCCGGAGATTCTCGACGTCAGCACCATGCAGGTGCTGGAGAATGCCTGCAGGATCGGCGTGCTCGCGCAATCGGAGACGGAGATCTTGCGGGCCGCGGCGCGGCTCTATCACGACCTCACCCAGATCCTGCGCCTCTGCGTCAGCGAGCGCTTCAAGCCGGAAACCGCCGGCACCGACCTGCAGCGCGTCATGGCGCGCGCCGGCGACGCGCCGGATTTCTCCTCGCTCGAGGCGCGCGTGAAGGAGACGCAAAGCGAGGTGCGGCGCGTGTTCAGGGCGCTGCTGGAAGGGTCATAGCCTGCTTCAGCGCCGTAATGGCCTCGCGCACGTTGGGCTCCAGGCCGGCACCGCCGGCATCGAGATGGGCGAAGATCGCGCGCTTCATGCGGGGATCCCAGAACTTCCTGATGTGCTCGGCAATACCAGGCACGTCCTTGTCATGGCCCTGGCTGCCGAAGAACTTGCCGATCTGGTTGGCCATGTAGATCAGGCGGTCAGGCGACATCGGCAACCTCCGTGGCATGGCGCGCGACGATCCGGTCGCCATGCGAAAACACTTCGAACCCGTCCTGGCGGGCGATGGCGATCAGTGTGATGCCGGCGGCCTCCGCCGTGCGCACAGCGAGCGCGGTCGGCGCGGATACGGCGACCATCACCGGCGCGCCGATCGCGGCGGTCTTCTGCACCATTTCCACCGAGACGCGGCTCGTCAGCAGAACCATGCCGCCGCGCGGCTCCGTGCGGCTGCGGGCGAGGGCGCCGGCGAGCTTGTCGAGCGCGTTGTGGCGGCCGACATCCTCGCGAAGCGCGACGATGTTGCCTGTAGGGGACCAGAACGCGGCGGCGTGAACGGCGCGCGTCTGCAGATTGATCGATTGCAGCGGCGCGATGGCCTGCATCGCCGCCATGACCTGCTCGGGCGTGAAGGTCTGCCCGTTCGGGACGATCGCCGCGGGCCGCACCGCTTCGGCGATGGACTCGACGCCGCAGATGCCACAGCCGGTGGGACCTGCGATGTGGCGGCGGCGCTGGTTGATGCGCTCGGCATATTCCGACGCGAGCCACATGCGCAGCTCGATGCCGTCGTCGAGGCGGACCATTTCGAGCGACTTGATGTCGTCGACCGACTTGACGATGCCTTCGCTCACGCTGAAGCCGATCGCAAAATCCTCCAGGTTCTGCGGCGTCCCCATCATGACGGCGTAGGTGCCGCCATTATAGGTGAGCGCCAGCGGCGTCTCCTCGGGAACGAAACGCGTTCCTTCCGAGGCTGCGCCGTTGCGCCAGATGTCGCGATCGATGGCCTGGACTGCTACGTGCATGCGCCTTACTCCGCGGCTTCGGCCGGTACGATGCGGCGGGATTGGCGCGCCTGTGCATCATAGGCCTTCTGCCAGTCGGACGGGCCATTCGAGGGCGAGACTTGCACCGCCGTGACCTTGTACTCGGGGCAGTTGGTTGCCCAGTCCGAATAGTCGGTGGTGATGACGTTGGCCTGCGTGTCCGGATGGTGGAAGGTGGTGTAGACGACGCCCGGCGCGACGCGGTCGGTGATTTCCGCGCGCAGCGTGGTCTCGCCGGCGCGGCTCTTCAGCCGCACCCAGTCGCCGTCGCGCACGCCGCGCTGCTCGGCATCATGCGGGTGGATTTCAAGGCGGTCCTCGGCGTGCCAGACCACGTTCTCGGTGCGCCTTGTCTGCGCGCCGACATTGTACTGGCTGAGGATGCGGCCCGTGGTGAGCAACAGCGGATAGCGCGGGCCGGTGCGCTCGTCGGTCGCGACATATTCGGTGACGACGAACTTGCCCTTGCCGCGGACGAAGCCGTCGATATGCATCACCGGCGTGCCCTCGGGCGCATTGTCGTTGCAGGGCCATTGCACCGAGCCGAGCTCGTCGAGCTTGGCATAGGAGACGCCGGCGAAGGTCGGCGTCAGCGCCGCGATCTCGTCCATGATCTCGGAAGGGTGGCTGTAGTTCATCTCGAAGCCCATCGCCTTGGCAAGGCCGATGGTGACCTCCCAATCGGCCAGGCCGTTCTTCGGCGTCATCACCTTGCGGACGCGCTGGATGCGGCGCTCGGCGTTGGTGAAGGTGCCGTCCTTCTCGAGGAAGCTCGAGCCGGGCAGGAAGACGTGAGCGTAGTTCGCGGTCTCGTTCAGGAAGAGGTCGTGGACGATGACGCATTCCATCGCCGACAGCGCCGCGACCACGTGGCTGGTGTTGGGATCGGACTGTAGGATGTCCTCGCCCTGAACGTAGATCCCCATGAAGGTGCCTTCGACCGCGGCATCGAACATGTTGGGGATGCGCAGGCCCGGCTCGGGGTTGAGCTTGACGTTCCACAGCGCCTCGAACTGGTCGCGCACGGCATCGCCCGAGACGTGGCGATAGCCGGGCAACTCGTGCGGGAACGAGCCCATGTCGCAGGAGCCCTGCACGTTGTTCTGGCCGCGCAGCGGGTTCACGCCGACGCCGGGACGGCCGATATTGCCTGTGACCATCGCAAGGTTCGCGATCGCGATCACCGTGGTCGAGCCTTGGCTGTGCTCGGTGACGCCGAGGCCGTAATAGATCGCGCCGTTGCCGCCGGTGGCGTAGATGCGGGCAGCTTCCCGCAGGTCTTTCGGATTGACGCCGGTGAGGATGGCGGTGGCTTCGGGGCTGTTGTTCGGCTGGGCGACGAAGGTGGCCCATTCCTCGAATTCGCTCCAGTCGCAGCGCTCGCGAACGAAGGCTTCGTTGACGAGCCCTTCGGTGACGATGACATGCGCCAGCGCGGTCATGACTGCGACGTTGGTGCCGGGCATCAGGGGCAGGTGCAGCGCCTTCACATGCGGCGATTCCACCATCTCGGTGCGGCGCGGATCGATCACGATCAGCTTGGCGCCCTGGCGCAGCCGCTTCTTCAGGCGCGAGGCGAACACCGGATGGGCGGAGGCCGGGTTGGCGCCGATGACGACCACGACATCGGTGTCCTCGACCGAGTCGAAATCCTGCGTGCCGGCGGAGGTGCCGAAGGTGGTGGCGAGCCCATAGCCGGTCGGCGAGTGGCAGACGCGGGCGCAGGTATCGACATTGTTGTTGCCGAAGCCGGCGCGGATCAGCTTCTGCACCAGATAGGTCTCTTCGTTGGTGCAGCGCGAGGAGGTGATGCCGCCGATGGCGTCGCGGCCGTATGTCTTCTGGATGCCGCGCATCCTGGCGGCGGCAAACGAGAACGCCGCGTCCCAGGACACTTCGCGCCAGGGATCCTCGATCCGCTCGCGGATCATGGGCTTGAGGATGCGCTCCTTGTGGTTGGTGTAACCCCAGGCGAAACGGCCCTTGACGCAGGAATGCCCGCGATTGGCCTTGCCGTCCTTGTAGGGCACCATGCGCACCACTTCCTCGCCGCGCATCTCCGCCTTGAAGGCACAGCCGACGCCGCAATAGGCGCAGGTGGTGACGACGGAGTGCTCGGGCTGGCCGATCTCGATCACCGACTTCTCGGTCAGCGTCGCAGTCGGGCAGGCCTGCACGCAGGCGCCGCAGGAGACACATTCGGAGCCCAGAAAACTTTCGCTCATGCCGGGCGAGACGCGGCTGTCGAAGCCGCGGCCGGAGATGGTCAGCGCGAAGGTGCCCTGCACCTCCTCGCAGGCGCGGACGCAGCGCGAGCAGACGATGCACTTGGAGGGATCATAGGTGAAGTACGGGTTGGACTCGTCCTTCGGCATCCAGTGGTCGTTGTCGCAGCCGTGGGACTTGCCAGGTGTCTTGGCGAAGACGTGGTTCTCGCCCTCATAGCCGTAGCGCACGTCGCGCAGGCCGACGGCGCCGGCCATGTCCTGCAATTCGCAATCGCCGTTGGCGCCGCAGGTGAGGCAGTCGAGTGGATGGTCGGAGATGTAGAGCTCCATCACGCCCTTGCGCAGCTTCTTGAGCCGCTCGGTCTGGGTGTGCACGATGAGGCCGTTCATCACAGGCGTGGTGCAGGAGGCCGGCGTGCCGGCGCGGCCCTCGATCTCGACGAGGCAGAGCCGGCAGGAGCCGTACGCGTCCACCATGTCGGTCGCGCAGAGCTTCGGGATCTGGTGGCCCGCATCCATCGCGGCGCGCATGATCGAGGTGCCCTCGGGCACCGTGACTTCTCTGCCGTCGATGGTCAGCGTCACCATCGTTTCCGATTTGGAGCGTGGCGTGCCGTAGTCGATTTCTTCGATCAGAGACATCGTCGTTCTCCTATTCAGCAGCCTGCAGCGTGGTCGGGATGGGTGCGAAATCCTCCCGGAAATGCTTCAATGCGCTGAGCACGGGGTAGGGCGTGAAGCCGCCGAGTGCACAGAGCGAGCCGAATTTCATGGTGTTGCAGAGGTCCTCGACCAGTGCGATGTTTTCATGGACGCGCTCGCCTCTCATGACCTTCTCGATGGTCTCGACGCCGCGGGTCGAGCCGATCCGGCACGGCGTGCACTTGCCGCAGGATTCGACGGCGCAGAACTCCATGGCGAAGCGCGCCTGCCTGCGCATGTCGACGCTGTCGTCGAACACGACGATGCCGCCATGGCCGATCAGGCCGTCGCGTGCGGCGAAGGCCTCGTAGTCGAAGGGGGTGTCGAACAAAGCGCGCGGGAAATAGGCGCCCAGGGGGCCGCCGACCTGCACCGCGCGGACCGGGCGGCCGGTAGCCGTGCCGCCGCCGATGTCGTCGACGAGCTCGCCGAGCGTCACACCGAATGCCGTCTCGAACAGCCCGCCGTAGCGGATGTTGCCGGCAAGCTGGATCGGCATGGTCCCGCGCGAGCGACCCATGCCGAAATCGGCATAAGCCTTGGCGCCCTCGGCGAGGATGAAGGGGATCGCGGCAAACGACAGCACGTTGTTGATGACGGTCGGCTTGCCGAACAGGCCGTGATGCGCCGGCAGCGGCGGTTTTGCACGTACGATGCCGCGGCGGCCTTCGAGGCTCTCCAGCAGCGAGGTCTCCTCGCCGCAGACATAGGCGCCGGCGCCGACGCGGACTTCGAGATCGAAGGTTTGCTTCGAGCCGCCGATCTTGTCGCCGAGATAGCCGCCGTGCTTCGCAACCAGAATGGCGGCGTTCATCGCTTCTACGGCGTGCGGATATTCGCTGCGGATGTAGATATAGCCCTTGGTCGCGCCGACAGTGAGGCCGGCGATGGTCATGCCCTCGATCACCAGGAAGGGATCGCCTTCCATGATCATGCGGTCGGCGAAAGTGCCGCTGTCGCCTTCGTCGGCGTTGCAGACGATGAACTTGCGGTCGGCCTTGGCCTGCGCGACGGTCTTCCACTTGATGCCGGTCGGAAAGCCCGCGCCGCCGCGGCCGCGCAGGCCCGATGCGGTGACTTCGGTGAGGACCGCATCCGAGCCAAGCGACAGAGCCCGCGCGAGGCCCTTGTAGCCGCCATGGGCGCGGTAGTCGTCGAGCAAGCGCGGATCGATCACGCCGCAACGGGCGAAGGTGAGGCGGGTCTGGCGCTTCAGCCAGGGGATCTCGTCGGTGGCCCCGAGCCGCAACAGATGCGGCGTGTTGCGGGCGAGCGCGTCGAGCAGCGAGGGCACGTCGGCCGCGGTGACGGGGCCGAAGGCGATGCGTCCCTGCGGCGTTGCGACCTCGACCAGCGGCTCCAGCCAGTACATTCCGCGCGAGCCGGTTCTGACGATCTCGATGGCAACGCCGCGCTTGGCGGCGGCCTGCTCCAGCGCCAGGGCGACCTCGTCGGCACCGACGGCGACCGCGCCGGCATCACGTGAGACGTAGACACGCATGCTCATCGCTGCACCTCCGCAACCAGTGCATCGAGGCGCTTCTGGTCGAGCCGGCCGATCAGGCGGCCGTCGAGCATCGCGGACGGCGCGGTCGCGCAGAGGCCAAGGCAGTAGATCGGCTCCAGCGTGACGCGATCGTCGGCCGTGGTGTTGCCGAGCGACACGCCGAGCTTCGCCTCGGCCCGCGCAGCCAGGGCATCGCCGCCGGCAGCCTGGCAGGCCTCGGCGCGGCACAGCTTCAGAACGTGACGGCCGGCCGGTTTGTGTCGGAAGTCATGATAGAAGGTGAACACGCCATGCACCTCGGCGCGCGACAGGTTGAGCGCTTGCGCCACCATGGGAATCGCCGCCTCCGGCACATAGCCGAACGCCTCCTGAAGCGCGTGCAGGATGACGAGCGTCGCGCCCTCCTGGCCGGCATGTTCGGCGATGATCTCGGCGCCGCGCGTCTCGTTCCAAGGCTCAAAAACCGCTGTCATTCTTCGTTCTCAACCAGAGCGTTTCCTTCGCCGCAAACTAGTTGGAATCATTCGCAGATCAATAAAGCTGTCCCGTGCTGCGATTGCGGATTCCGATCGATTTGCAACCGCGATTGATCGATACGGATTGGTAATGAAAGTTGGATCGGCTGCCGGTTTTTACGTGTTGGTGCAGGCCCGGCGTGCTAACTTGCATGCCACGATGGAATTCGAGGGGACGACCGGTTGATTGACAAGCTTGAGCTATTGCTGGCGTTGGCCAAGGAGCGACATTTCGGACGCGCGGCCGAAGCCTGCGGCGTAACGCAACCGACGATGTCGACCGGGCTCAAGCAGCTCGAGGAAATTCTCGGCGTGATGCTGGTCCAGCGCGGCTCGCGCTTTCAGGGATTTACCCCCGAAGGCGAGCGGGCGCTCGATTGGGCGCGGCGGATCGTCGGCGATGCCCGCGCGATGCGCGACGAGATCAACGGGCTGAAGCATCAGCTCTCCGGCGAGATCCGCATCGCGGCGATCCCGACCGTGCTCGGCATGGTCGCCGCGCTGACGACGCCGTTCCGCGCCAAGCATCCCGAGGTGCGCTTTCGCATCCAGTCCACCACCTCGTCCGAGGTGCTGGGGCTGCTCGAAAATCTCGAGGTCGATGCGGGGCTGACCTATATCGAGAACGAGCCGATCGGCAAGGTGCGCACCATCCCGCTCTACAACGAGAGCTATCGCCTGCTCACCGCGCCGGATGCGATGTTCGGCGACCGCGAGGCGGTGACCTGGACCGAGGTCGGGCAGGTGCCGCTGTGCCTCTTGACGCCGGACATGCAGAACCGCCGCATCATCGACCGCGCGCTGCGATCGGTCGGTGCGGAGGCGACACCGACGCTGACGTCGAACTCGCTGCTGGTGCTGTTCACGCACGTCAAGACCGGGCGCTGGGCGAGCGTGATGCCGGCGAAGCTCGCCGAGACGCTCGGCCTGTCCGACACCGTGCGGTCAATTCCGATCGTCGATCCCGAGGTCAATTACAGCATCGGCATGGTGGTCCCGCAGCGCGATCCCATGACGCCGCTGATCGCAGCGCTGGTCAACGTCGCGCGGGAAGTGGCGCCGACGCTGCAATTGTAGGATTCAAGCCGCAGCCGATATCCCCGACGCCGCCTTGATAGCATCGCGCGGCAGGGTCACGCGCACGACGGTGCCGACGTCGATCTTCGAGCGCAGGCGCATCGAGCCGCCATGGAGCTGCGCCAGCGAGCGGGCGATGGCAAGGCCGAGGCCCGAGCCGTGATAGGTCTTGGTGAGCTGGCTCTCGACCTGCTCGAAGGGACGCCCGAGCCGCGCCAGCGAATGCGGCGCGATGCCGATGCCGGTGTCGGCGATCATCAGCACGATCCTGTCGTCGAGCTGCCGGCTGCGCACCACGACGCGTCCGCCGTCGGGCGTGAACTTCACGGCGTTGGAGAGCAGGTTGACGATGATCTGCTTGGTGGCACGGCGGTCGGCGACGACCGAGATGGATTTTGCGATGTCGGCATCCAGCGTCAGGTGCTTGTCCTGCGCGCGGCCGGTGACGACCCGCAAGGATTCGGCCAGCGTCTGCGCGAGGTCGAGCTCTTCCATGTCGAGCTTCATGCGGCCGGCCTCGATCTTGGACATGTCGAGGATGTCGTTGATGACCTCGAGCAGATAATGGCCGCTGGTCAGGATGTCCTGGCAGTATTCCTGGTACTTCTCGCTGCCGAGCTCGCCGAACATGCCCGAGCCCATGATCTCGGAGAAGCCGATGATGGCATTGAGCGGCGTGCGCAGCTCGTGGCTCATATTGGCGAGGAACTTCGACTTGGTCTGGTTGGCTTCCTCGGCGCGGGTCTTCTCGCGCTGGTACTTCTCGGCGAGGTCGGCGAGCTCGACCGCCTGACGCTCCAGCGCGGCCTGCGAGCGCTTGAGGTCGATGACGGTGGCGCGCAGGCGCAGATCGTTGTCGACCAGCTTCTGCTCGTGCTCCTTGATGCGGGTGATGTCGGTGCCGACCGAGACGTAGCCGCCGTCCTTGGTGCGGCGCTCGCTGATGTGCAGCCAGCTGCCGTCGTCGAGCTGCGCCTCGAAGGTACGTGCGCCCGGGCCTTGGGCCGCAGTCTCGTTGTGGCGGGTGCGCACCTCCGGCATGCGGCCGACCTCGAGCACGGTCTCGTAGGAGGTGCCGGGGATGACGGCGGTGTCCGGCAGCTTGTGCAGGCGCTGGAAGTGCGAGTTGCAGAGCACCAGGCGGTCGCTCGCATCCCAGAGCACGAAGGCCTCCGGAATGGTCTCGATCGCGTCGCGCAGGCGAAGGTCGGCTTCCACGGTCTTTTCGGCGAGGCTCTTCTGCTCGGTGATGTCGACCGCGATTCCGATCAGGTGCACGCTGGAATCGGTCGCCCCGCGGGTCTTCTCGCAGCGGACGCGGAGCCAGATCCAGTGGCCGTCGACATGCTGCATGCGGAAGGTCTGGTCGATGTGGTCGATCTTCTCCGAGATGAGCTGGTCGGCGATCTCGAACAGGTCGATGTCGTCGGACTTCACCAGCGCGTTGACCTCGCCGAAGGTGAGGAGCTCGTGACGGCCGTCGAGGCCGAGCATCGAGAACATCGACTGCGACCAGAAGATCCGGCCGCGCGACAGATCCCAGTCCCACAATCCGCAGCGGCCGCGGTTGAGCGCGGTGTCGATGCGGCCGCGCACGGCGTCGTTGATGAGATCGCCTTCGCGAGCGCGGGTCGACTGCCAGTGGAAGGCGAAGCCGAGGATCAGGACGACGAAGCCCGTGGTCGCCGACAGCGTCACCGAGAGCGCGGCGTCCGAGCCCCAGATCGGCTCGTTGCGCTCCTGGATCACGGTGACGAAGCCGGGCAGCGACTTGATCTGCCGCGAGGTCGCCATCGCGGCGTTGCCGCTCGGCAGCGTCATGTCGGCGATGTTGCCGTCGCGCGGCGGCGCCGCGATCAGCTGCGCGGTCGTGATCGCATCGAGCAGGCGGTCGTTGCCTGAGGGATCGCTGTCGGCCGGGATGCGGGCGAGGATGCGGCGGTCGATGCCGGCGGAGGTGACGATGACGTGGCGGCCGGAGGCCGTGGCCCAGGACGGAATGAGATCGGGCAGCAGCGACGGCAGGCTCTCGATGTTCCTGAGCCGCTCCTGCCGAACCGAGGTGAGGCGGTCGATGCGCTCGGCGAGCAGGTCGGCGAGCGCCGAAATGTCGTGTCGGATCACCAGCCGCTTCTGGCGCGTCTGATCGACCACCTGCACGAACGCGCCGAGGCAGATCGTGATCAGGAACGCGATGATGAGCGTCGGCACGGCGCGGCGCAGCGCCGGCTCCGCGATCAGGAGCCGGTGATAGGCAGGTTTCGCGATCGATTGCGCCAATCCCTTGATCGAATCGGATTGGACGCACGCGCTCGCGGCGTCTGCGCGCGACATGCCTTCGGCCCCCTGAAAACCAGCTTGCAACTGAGGTCCGGAAGCAGCCCCACATCGCTTCCGAATCACACCGATTTGAATCCAGTTTTCGCGGGCTGTCGAGAGTCAACGAATCGTTAACGCGAAATTATTCTTATCCAACGCGCAGTTTGTGCATCGCGCGTCCGCAAACTCACGGACGCGAGGAGTCCGAAACGAGAACGTGTGACTCGCCGCGCATTCTTCATCACGCGCGCGGCGGCTCGGCGTGGCTGATGACGCGCTTCACGCTCGGGAACGCGCGCCGCAACGCACGCTCGATCGCGTCGACATGCTCGTGCACCTTGATCACGCTCATCGACGGTGCCGCGCGGCAGTGGAAGTTGACGATCTCGCCGGCGTCGGTGTTGCGGACCCGCACATTGTGGATGTCGTGGATCTCGCCTTCGCCGGCGAACTCGGCCAGCGCGGCGGCGATGGTCTGCACTCTCTCGGGCGCGGCATCGACGCCGAACGGCAGTTCCGGTTCCAGCGGCTCGATGTGAACGTCGACCTCGACGTCCTCGCCGAACTCCTCCTGGATGTTGCGCTCCAGCGTGTTGGCGACGTCGTGGGCGGCCTCGAGTGCCATGTCGGCATCGACCTCGAGGTCGATGCTGACGATCAGCTTGGCGCCCAGATCGTGCACCGTGACGTGGTGGACGGCGAGGGCGGAATTGCGCGCGATCACCATGATGCGGTCGCGCACGGTTTCGTTGTCGCGCGCGACGGGCACTGCGGCGAAGGTGAGGTCGGCATCGCCGAAAGCCTTGGCGACGGCGGCCTGCGCGTTGCGCTTGATGTCCTCGACGCGGTCGATCGGATAGGTTCGCGGCACCTTCGCGATGGTGTCGATGAACGTGGTCGCTCCGACCATGCGCACGCGCAAGCGTTCGACGTCGATCACACCAGGCACGCCGCGGATCGCGGCTGTGGCCTTCTCCTGCGCGCCTTCGGGCGCGCGATCGACCAGCGTCTGCACGGTCGAGCCGGCCATGCGCAGGCCGAGCGCTGCGATCATCACGGCAACCGCTGCGGCAGCCGCGGCGTCGCCCCACCAGAAGCCGAGCCCGGCCAGGATCAGGCCCACGATCACGGCGCAGGAGCCCATCACGTCGGAGGCGAAATGCAGCGCGTCCGCCGCCAGTGCCTGGCTCCGGGTCTCGCGCGCGGCGCGGTGCAGGGCGCGGGCGCGCCAGAGATTGACGACGATGTCGATCACCAGCACCACGAACGGCACGGCCGAGATGGTCGGCGGCGGGGTTCCCTCGCGCAGCCGGCTATAGGCCTCGACCAGGATGCCGCCCGCGAGCACGTAGAGCAGGGCCGTGACCCCGAGCGCGGAGACGCTTTCCAGCTTGCCGTGGCCGTAATGGTGCTCCTCGTCGGCGGGCTTGTCGGAGACCCGCACCACCGCCCAGGTGATGATGGTCGCAACCAGGTCGATCGAGGAATGCAGGGCCTCGGAGATCAGCGCCAGCGAGCCGATCGCGATCCCGACCACGAATTTGGCCGCCGCCATGCCGCCGCTGGCGAAGATCGAGATGGCCGCGACCGAGGTCTTGTTGTGCTGGGAGGTCATGGCGGGGATTTAGCAGCCCATGGCTGAACATCAAGCGCCGATCCACAGCTGTAGTCGCGAGTGAGTTGCAGGAGCGTTCTACGCCTTGCTCCGGCCAAGTAGGGTGGGCAAAGGGCGCGTTAGCGCCGTGCCCACCATTCGTCCGCGATGGATACAGAGATCGTGGGCACGCTTCGCTTTGCCCACCCTACGGGACTACGAGACCGAGACTGGATCGACGGTTACGGCACCGTCACCACGATCTTCCCCAGATGCTTGTTCGCCTCCATGTGCGCGAACGCCTGGTCGATGTCGCCGAACGCGAACACCTTGTCGATCGGCAGTTGCAGCTTGCGCGATTCCACCGCGCCCCAGATGTCCTTGCGGACCTCGGCAAAGATCTCGCGGACCTCCTCGATCGTGCGGGTGCGGAAGGTGACGCCGACATAGTCGATGCGGCGGGCCGCGTGCAGGTCGAAATTGAAGTCGGCGTGGGTGCCGCCGAGCCGGCCGACATTGACGATGCGACCCTTCACCTTGGTTGCGGCGAGGTTCTGATTGGCGACCTTGCCCGAGACCTGGTCGACGATGAGGTCGACGCCTTCGCCGTTCGTCGCCTTCAGCACCTCGTCCACCCATTTCGGATCGGAGCTGTCGACGGCGAGGTCGGCGCCATATTCCTTCAGCCGGCCGCGGCGAGTGGCGTCGGTGGACGAGCCGATCACGAGTTTTGCGCCTTTGAGCCTGGCAATCTGCATCGCCATCAGCCCGACGCCGGAGCTCGCACCTTGGATCAGCACGCTCTGTCCTGCCTGCACGCCGCCAACGGTGACGACGGCGTTGTGCATGGTCGCGAGCGCGACGGGGAGGGTGGCGGCCTCCTCGAAATTCATGTTCGAGGGCGCATGGAACAGCCGGCCGTGATCGGCCAGCGTATACTCGGCGAAGGCCGCGCCGCCCGAGCCCATGATGCGGTCACCGACTTTGACACCCTTCGCGTCGGGCCCGAGCTCGGCAACCTCGCCGGCCCATTCCATGCCGAGCACGGTGCCGACGCCGCCGGCCGCGCCATGGGCGTGGCCCTTGCGCATGCCGGTGTCGGCGCGGTTGAGGCCACAGGTGCGGACTCGGACGAGCACCTGCGTGCCCTTCGGCTTCGGTTGAGCGACGTCGGAAATCCTCGCGCCTTCAGGGCCGTAGACGTAGGCTTTCATGCAATGCTCTCACGTGTTGCAGTGATTATTCCGCTGCTTCGCGTTGTGGCTGAACGATCATCCCCTCCAGCCGGCTGCGAATGATCGCCTCCGCCTCGCGCACGATGCGGGAGACGAGTTCGGCACAGCTCGGGATGTCCTGGATCAGGCCCTGGACCTGGCCGGCTGACCAGATGCCTTCGTCGGAATTGCCGGTGGCATAGACCATCTTGCCGCGGGCGCCGGCAACCAGCTCGCGGATATCCTCGAACTTGGCGCCTTCCTTCTCCATCGCGACGACCTTGGTCGAGACGGCGTTCTTGGCCACGCGCGAGGTGTTGCGCATGGTGCGGAAGATCAGCTCGGTCTCGCGCTCGTCATTGGCGACGATCTTCTCCTTGATGGACTGGTGGATCGGGCTCTCCCTGGTGGCCATGAAGCGGGTGCCCATGTTGATGCCCTCGGCTCCCAGCGCCAGCGCCGCGACGAGGCCGCGGGCATCTGCGAAGCCGCCCGAGGCGATCATCGGGATCTTGATCTTGTTGGCAGCGGCCGGGATCAGGATCAGGCCGGGCGTGTCGTCCTCGCCGGGATGGCCGGCACATTCGAAGCCGTCGATCGAAATGGCGTCGACGCCCATCCGCTCGGCCGAGAGGGCGTGACGGACGCTGGTGCATTTGTGCACGACCTTGACGCCGTGCTTCCTGAACTCGTCGACGTGCTCCTGCGGCTTGTTGCCGGCGGTCTCGACCACCGTGATGCCGCTCTCGATGATCGCGGCGCGGTACTCGGCATAGGGCGGCGGCTTGATCGCCGGCAGGATGGTGAGGTTGACGCCGAACGGCTTGTCGGTCAGGTCGCGGCAGCGCGCGATCTCCTTGGTCAGGTCCTCCGGCGTCGGCTGGGTCAGCGCCGTGATGAAGCCGAGCGCGCCGGCATTGGCGACCGCCGCCACCAGCTCGGCCCGTCCGACCCATTGCATGCCGCCCTGAACGATCGGGTGCTGGACGCCGACGAGCCTGGTGAACCGTGTCTGCAACATGATCTGTTTCCCCCGCGCCCGGCGTGGCGCTCTGTTATCCATTGACTGGCGGGGAGGATGCCGCCGGGGGTGGGAAAAGTCTATTGCGCCGCCGGGCGGGGCGACCATGCGGAAGGCGAGGAGATTCCGCAGGGCGGACAATTGGCGTGCGCTGCTGTCTGCACAAGCCTTTGCTCAAGACACCGTCGTCATGCCCCGGCTTGACCGGGGCATCCAGTACGCCGCGGCGTCTCGGCTCTAGCCTCGCGGTCTCTGGAATACTGGATTGCCCGCCTACGCGGGCAATGACACCGAGTATGGGGCGAGGAGCTACTTCGCCGACAACCGCACCATCTGGCGCCCGCCGTTGATTTCCTTGAGGCTGTTGACGAAGTTTTCCGGGCGCTGCCAGCGATGGGGCACCTTCAATCCCATGAACTCGGCGATGTCGCCGATGAAGCCGGTGCAGTTCACGGTCTCGGCGTTCCAGACCGGAGAGCTGGCCTGCAACTCCTTGATGTAGGCGAACACACGCTTGGCGTCGGCTTCGTTCAGGTAGACCCGATAGCTCGCGGTCAGATATTCCGGATCGAGATCGCCGTAGCTGGCACCGGTCTCGGATGGCACAAAGGTGATGTGACCGAGCACGTAAGCGAGCGTGTCGCCGGCCGGCGTCAAGCCCGCAACCTCGACGGCCTTCTCGCTGGTCTTGCCGTACCAGACGAAGGCATGGCCCCAGCTCGCGGCCGTGCGGGCGCGGAAGTCGACATAGTAGGGGCCTCTCTCCGCACGCGCGACGGAGCGCCGCGTCGATGGCGGCTGAGGCCGCGCGGCGGCGTCGGTCGTAGCAAGCGCGTTCGCATCGGCAACGCGCCTGTCGGCTTCGTGAGCCGAGGCCGAGGGCGTCGTGCACGAGAGCATAGCCGCAAGAGCGAAGCCCGCGAGGATGCAGGATCCCGATCGACCAGCATTGTTCGTCACGCTATTCCCCCTCGACCATCGGCCGCAAATGTCTCGCGCGGACGTCGCTGCGCGTCAGTAGCGCGCCGCGACCGGGCCCGGCGCCTTGCCGATCGGGGCCTTTCCAACCGGGCTCTTGCCAATCGGCATCTTGCCGATCGGCGCCTGCTCGGCCGGGTAGGCCGGCACGGGCTGGCGGCGCGGCAGATCCGCAGCGTTCGCGGCCGTCGCAAGAGCAAGCGTGGCACCCAGAGCAAATACAATCTTCTTCACAGCGATACCCCTAGAAGGTTTGGTCCAAACACGGTCATGCCGTGCCCCCAGACACGCCTCCCAAAAGGGCGACCGAATGCGTCCAAGTTGCGGCGCGCACGGGACATGTTGGCGGCATTGATCGGGCGCGCGGAGATGTGATGTGTCTGGATGTTCGGGGGCCGCGACCGACGCTGCGGCCTACCAAAATTCACCCGATCCGATTCAAACTATTCCGGATCGTCGCGAAGATGCCACCGATGTCCTTGCGAAGTGCATCGAGCGCGTTGAAATTCTCGAAGACGCGGGCGAGGCGGTCTTCGACTTCGCGCTTGCTTCTGGTCAACATGTCGACGCGCGAGGCCAGCGTCATGCCGGCGCTCGCCTCGATCTCGCCGACGGTTTTTACCAGGAGATCGCGGGTGGCGCCGACCTCGGCGATCATGGCCTCGATGCCGAACACCGGCGCCTTGAGCGGGATGAGGTCGGCCTGCGACTTCGACAGCTCGGCCTTGAAGGCGTTCAGCGTCGCCAGCGTCTCCTGCAGCGCGCCGAGGCGCTGGCGCGACTGGAGCACGAAATCGTTCAGCGCGTTCTGGCGGTCGGTCAGGGTCTTGCCGTCCGCATCTGTCTCGACATCGGCGATCGCGCGTTCGAGCTCGACCCGGCGCTGGCTGAGCTCCTCGAAATCGAGCCGGATTCCTTTCAAGACGTTGAAATTGTCGTCGATGCGGGCGAGGCGCTGCTCGATCACGATCTTGTTCTGCGACAGCGTCTCCACGCGGGTGGGAAGCGGCGCCTCGCCGCCGGTCTCGAGCTCGTCGATGCTTTTTTCGAGGCGGTCATGGCTGAGGCTAAGCTCGCCGATCAAGGCATTGATGCCGGTATCGGTCGAGCGCAGTGGCGCCAGCTCCGCGTGAGATTTCGCCAGATCCTCCTTGTACCGGTTCAGGGTCGCAAACGTCTCCTGGACCGCGCTCACCCGTGTCAGCAGTCCTGAGACGTCGCGTGCGATGTCCTTGAGCCGGTCGGCGAGGTTGTTCTTGCGGTCGTCGGTCTCGAGGTCGTGCAGGGCGCGTTCGAGCTGGTTCTGGCGGTCGCGGATCTCGGTGAAGACCGGCTCGACCGCACGGCGATGCTCGGCGACCTTGCCGACCATCTCGCGCAGCGCCTGCTGGCGGCGGCGGATTTCGGCGAGCTGGTCGTGCATGTCGGTGGATTCGTTGCGGCCTTGCTGGAGCAGGGCGCGCCGCTCGGTCTCGCCCAGCTTGTCGTGGAGGGTGGAAACCGCTTCCCGAGGATCGCTCTCGATCAAATGCTGGACGGTGGCATCGAGGTGGTTTTGCAGGGCGTGGGCGACCACGACGTCCTCGCGGGTCCTCCTGAGGCGATCGCGGAGCGTCTTCAGGCTGCGGTCCTGCCGCGAGAGCCGCCAGGCGGAGCCGGCGATCAGGGCCAGGGCAAGGACAGGGATGGCGCCGGTGGCAATGCGCTGCGGCACGGACAGGCCCGCGAACCAGGCGGGCAGGTGGGCAATGTCGTAACCGAACGCCTGCTGGGCAAAGACTGCGATGACGGCGAGCAGGGCGATCCAGGCAACCAGGAAAAACAGCCACATCGTGAATTCCTCACGCCGGCGCACTCCTGTGTTGCTATTGAAGAGCGGAACCGAGATCAAGAGGCCGGGGCGACGCGGGACGTTTGTGGCCAAACGATCCACAGCCGGCTCGGGCTCGGCGGCGCACGGGGAGAAGCCGGATTATCCGAAATTCGGCTTGGTGCTGACGGGGGCCGCTGGCTCGCCCGGGGGCGCGCAGCACCGGGATCCCGTCAACGCCAGGCGCTGCGGAAAGATGCGAGGTGGCGCGCACGTCGCTCTGCCGGCCCGCTTGCACCCAGGCCAGCCGCGAGCGCCAAGACGAACCAACGTGCCCTGGGCTATTGCTTCCCGAGCAGGTTCGACCGGATCTTGTCGGCGAACCAGACCACGAAGATCGCGGCGAACGAGAGAGCGAAGTACAGGGCCGTCCACAAAAGCGCGTTGCCGGCATTCGTCATTGCGTCCTCCCTTGCATCAGAAATCAATTTTGCCGGGGAGGATAGCGTTGGCCGCGACGGCCGATTTGCGCCGGATCAATTTTGCTGCGCTGCGGCGGCGAAAGATTACAGTCGAAACTCGTTGGTGAGCTCGCCGATGCCGTCGATCGCGACGGTCACACTGTTCACGGGCTCCTTCATCACGCCGACGCCGACAGAGGTACCCACCGCGATGAGGTCGCCGGGCAGCAAGGTCATGTCGTGGGAGATCCTGCTCACCAGCTCCTGCGCGCTGAAGATCATGTCCGAGATCGGGTAGTTCTGTCGCTCCGCGCCGTTGAGGATGGTGCGCACCGTGAGTTTTGCGGGATCGAGGCCGGTCGCGATCACAGGGCCGAACGGGCCGTAATCGTCGATGCCCTTGGCACGGGCCCATTGCGGGAAGGTGGGGTCGCGCGTCAGGATGTCGTTGGCGGTGATGTCGTTGACGCAGGTGTAGCCGAAGATGAAGCCATCGGCCTCATCAGGCGAGACGTGCGCGCAGGTCTTGCCGATGACGATGCCGAGCTCGCCCTCGTAGGTCGTCTTGCCGTCGTAGTAGGAGGGGCGGCGGATCACGGCGCCGGGTGCGGCGATGCTGGTGGTGGCCTTGAGCAGGTAGAGCGGCTCCGGCGGTTCGGGCTGGTTCAGCTTGGCCGCGAGCGCGTGGAAATTATTCCAGAGCGCGACGATCTTGCTGGGCACGCAGGGCGCAAGCAGCTCGACCTCCGACAGCGCGAGTGTCTTGCCGGTGCTGGCATTGCGGCCGAACATCTCGCCCTCGTGCAGGCTGATGCCCGATGACGTCAGCGTGCCGAAGCCCGTGGTGCCGGCATGGCGGAAGCGCAGCCATTTGGTCGCGGTTGCCATCACGCCACCGCCAGTGCGCGCGGATCAGCCGGCGTCGAGACGCCGTCATAGAGGCCGGCGATGCGGGCGCGCTGGGTCACCATCGCCAGCACCGAGTCGAGCGCAGGCGTCGGGATGCCGGTGAGCCTGCCCATCTCCTGCACGACGGTGACGAGCGGATCGATCTCCATCGGGCGGCCGCGCTCGAGATCCTGCAGCATCGAGGTCTTGTGGGCACCGACCTTGCGGGCACCCTCGATGCGGCGCTCGACGTCGACGCGGAACTTGACGCCGAAGGTCTCGGCGATGGCTTGCGTCTCCACCATGATCGCGCGCGACAGCGCGCGCGTGGCGGGATCGGTGCAGATCACGTCGAGCGTGGCATGGGTCAGCGCGCTGATCGGGTTGAAGCAGACATTGCCCCAGAGCTTCAGCCAGATCTCGTCGCGGATGCGGTCGAGCACGGGGGCTTTCAGGCCGGCCGCGACGAAGAGATCGGCGAGCCGCTGCACGTCGGAGGTGATCTCGCCCGAGGGCTCGCCGAGCGGAAAGTTGTTGCCGTAGACGTGGCGGATCACGCCGGGCGCCTCGATCTCGGTGGCGGGATAGACAATGCAGCCGATGGCGCGCTCGGCCCCCAGCTCGCGCCACTGCCGTCCGCCGGGGTCGATGCTCTCCAGCGTCGAGTTCTCGTATTGGCCGCCGTGCTTGTAGAAGTACCAGTAGGGGATGCCATTGACGGCGGTGACGATGCGGGTGTGGGGCCCGAGCAGCGGCTGCATCTTCTCGATCACGCCGGTGATCGAATGCGCCTTCAGCGTGATGATGATGAAGTCCTGCACGCCGAGCTCGGTGGGATCGTCGGTGCAGCGCGGATGAACGGTGTGCTTCTCCTCGCCCGCGAGCAGCGTCAGGCCGCGCTCGCGCATGGCGGCAAGGTGCGCGCCGCGTGCGATCAGGCCGACGTCGGCGCCCGCGCGCGCGAGCTGAACTCCGAGATATCCGCCGATCGCGCCGGCGCCGTAGATGCAGATCTTCATGAAATCCTCGCGGGACCAATTTGGTAGTTGGGTGGATCGATCGGGCCATAGGCTCCCTGCACCTCTCCCGCTTGCGGGAGAGGTCGACGTGCTCGAAGAGCGCGGCGGGTGAGGGCTCTATCCTCGTGGGGAGTCTCGCTGGCGGAGACAGCCCGCTCCCCAACCCTCTCCCGCAAGCGGGAGAGGGGGCAGCTCTTCCGTGACTGAAAGTAGGGCGAGCTCTTTTAGGCTGCCGCTTGCGGCGTACCGTTGAGCGCCTCGTCCATCGCAGCGGCGATGTCGCGCATGCTGATGACGGAGACGAGGCTGTAATCGTCGATGACCGGCAAATGACGGATGTGATGACGGTTCATCAGATGCCGGACCTGCTCGATTGTATCCGAGGAGCTGCAGGACACCAGCTGCTGCACCGAGACCAGCTGGGAAACCTTGACGTTGACGGCGCCCGCGCCGTGCTCGGCGACGGCGCGCACCACGTCACGCTCGGTGAACATGCCGACCGCGGTGTTGCCCTCGGAGCGGACCACGTCCTTGACCACCAGCGCGCTGATATTGTTGGCGCGCATCAGCTTGGCCGCGATCCCCACCGTTTCGTTCATACGCACCGTGACAACGCGCGGCGTCTTCTTGCGCAGAATGTCTCCGACCAGCATTGCAACCTCCCTGGGGTGAACGTTGGGAGAAGTGTGGTATACATAATGCCAATCGTCAAGCGCTGGTTTTGGCTGATCCGAAAAATCTTGCGACAGGAATGCTGACGTTTACATCCAGCAAAAAAAAGGGGGCGCATTGCTGCGCCCCTTAGCAAGCCTTGCAAAATGCGCGGCTTAGGCCGTCTCGGTCTTGGCCGTGCCGGTCGCGGCCTCAGTGTGCTCGGCTTCCTTGCCGAGGATGAAGGCGCGGCGCAGCGGCTTGATCACGAACAGCGCCGTCAGCGCCGCCATTGCGTTCAACGCCACCGCGACCACGAACACGGCCTTCCAGCCATAGGCGGTCGAGATCACGCTCGCGAGCGGGACGAGCAGGGAGGCCGTGCCCTTGGCGGTGTAGAGCATGCCGTTGTTGGTGGTTGCGAACTTCGCACCGAAGGTGTCGCCGCAGGTTGCGGGGAATAGCGAGTAGATCTCGCCGAACACGCCGAAATAGACCGCGGTCGCCAGCACGAAGACAACAGGCACGTGGCCATAGGCCGAAAGCGTCAGCAGCATCAAGGCGGCGGTGCCGAAGGCGATGAACATCGTGGGCTCGCGGCCGATCGTGTCGGAGACCCAGCCGAAGAAGGGGCGCCCGAATCCGTCGAGGATGCGGTCGAGCGAGATCGCGAAGGTCAGCGCCGCCATCTGGAAGCCGGCGAGTGTCACCGGCGTGTCGGCGATCCCAAAGTCGTGCGCGATCGGGGCGATCTGCGCCGCAGTCATCAGTCCGCCGGAAGCCACCATGACGAAGACGAGATACATCACCCAGAAAACAGGGCTGCGCAGCACTTGCGGCGGGGTGAAGTCGATCTTGGTCTGCGGCAGGTTGAGCTGCTTCTTCTTCGGCGGGATGGAGAGGCGCGGCGGCTGGACGAAGAAGGCGAGCGCGAACACGACGAGGCCCTGGCCGATGCCGAAGGTGAGGAAGGCGTGCTGATAGCCGCTCGAGACGATCATGCTCGCGATCGGCACGATGGTGATCGCGGCACCCGCGCCGAAGCCGGCGGCGGTCGCACCCGCCGCGAGGCCGCGGCGGTCGGGAAACCATTTCAGCGCGTTGCCGACGCAGGTGCCGTACACTGCGCCCGCGCCCATGCCGCCGATGATCGCCGCCGCGTAGAGCAGGGTGAGGCTGTCGGCGTAGGCGTTGAGGATCCAGGACAGCGCGATCATCACGCCGCCGAACATGATGACGATGCGCGGGCCGTATCTGTCGACGAACCAAGCCTCGACCGGCACCAGCCAGGTCTCGGTGACGACGAAGACGGTGAAGGCGAGCTGGATCGCGGCGCGCCCCCAATGATGGGCGGCGTCGATCGGATCGACGAACAGCGTCCAGCCATATTGCAGATTGGCGATCATCGCCATGCAGACGATGCCCATGCCGAGCTGGAGCCAGCGGAAACCGGTGCGAAGAGGCGCGGCGGTGACGACGCCGTCCGGGCTGGAAATCATCGAGAACCTCCCAACGCGCCCGTTTGGTCGCGCATCAGTTTGCCAAGATGACCTGATGTCGCAAATGTTGTGGCTTATCGTCGCAGGCGCGGCGTGGAGATTGGTATGCCATATTCCAGTTTGCAAGCCCTATCTTGGTTCCCTTTCCACAAAATGCGCGGGTCTGCCTGACTCCTACGGGAGCGCGGGATCTTTGCGTCCAAACGAAAACGCCCGGCCGTTGAGGCCGGGCGGTGGTGTTTGGAAGCCGCTGCTTGGGGCGGGTCAGATCGTCGATTTGGCGACCACGACCTTGCGCCAGGGCTTGAGCACGGCGATCGCCAGCAGCGAAGCCAGGATGTTGGCGCCGGCCGCGATGATGAACACGCTGTCCCAGGTGCCCGACGACTGCTGCATGTAGTTGGCGATCGGCACCAGCAGCGCGGCGGTGCCCTTCGCGGTGTAGAGCAGGCCGGCATTGGTGGTCGCGAACTTGGCGCCGAACGTGTCGGTGCAGGTCGAGGGGAACAGCGAGTAGATCTCACCCCAGGCGAAGAACACGAAGCCCGAGAGCAACACGAACCAGACCGGATCGTGACCCCAGAGATAGAGCATCCAGATGCCGAACCCTTCCATGCCGAAGGCGATGAACATCGTGTTCTCGCGGCCGATCATGTCGGAGATCCAGCCGAAGAACGGACGCGTCAGGCCGTTGAGCACGCGGTCGATCGTGGCCGCGAAGGTCACCGCCGTCATCGTCACCGCCATCAGCGTCACCGGCACGCTGTCGACCTTCCAGTCAACCGCGATCGGCTTCAGGTTCGCGGTGACCATCAGTCCACCCGCGCCGACGATCACGAACATGAAGTACATCAACCAGAAGATCGGCTGGCGCAGCACTTCGGTCGGCTGATAGTTGCGCCGGGTCTGGATGATATTGGCATTCGCCACCACGTTCGGCACCTGACCCGCTTTTGGCGCGAGCAGGAAGAAGGCGAGGATGCAGATGATGATGCCTTGCCCAAGGCCGAAATACAGAAAGGTGGTCTGGAATCCGCTGTCCTTGATCATCGCCTGGATCGGCGCGACGGTCAGCGCAGAGCCTGCGCCGAAGCCGGCCGCCGTGATGCCGGCCGCAAGACCGCGCTTGTCCGGAAACCATTTCAGCGCGTTGCCGACGCAGGTGCCGTAGACGCCGCCGGCGCCGATGCCTGCGATGATCATGCCGAGATAGTAGCCGTTGAGCGAGGTCGCCTGCGCGTTGATCGCCCAGCCGATGGCGCAGAGCACGCCGCCGACCAGCACGACGATGCGCGGGCCGTATTTGTCGACGAACCATCCTTCGATCGGCACCAGCCAGGTCTCGAACAGGACGAAGAGCGTGAAGGCCCATTGGATCGAGGCGCGATCCCAGCCGAACTTCTTCTGGATGTCGGGGACGAAGAACGTCCAGCCATATTGATAATTGGCGATCATCACCATCGCCGCCACACCGATCGCCAATTGCGCCCAGCGATAGGCATCGCTTACGCGTGCGGCACTAGGGGCCGCTGCCGACTGCACCATGTCCGTCATCAAAAACCCTCCCGAACGCGCCGATCATTTTTATGCATGCGCTGGCGGGCATCCTGGTATGCAATATGCCAAGATTCAAGCTGGGATGGGAGGGTGCGGCGAAATAACGCGGGCTTGTTCACATGCGCCAGGAGGGCATGATTGTAAAGCCCCGATCGCGCTCGGCGGACGGCGGCGATTGCAGCTTGTCCAAGATAAATCGTTGGTTTTGCGTTGCTTTTTCTTGGTTCAGCGATACCGCAGGACGCTATTGAAAGCTTATGCGCTCGGAGATTTTTCCACGCCTGCATTGGTCGCGTCCGCCGACGCGCAGTCCGTGGCGGCGGCGCAATTCCTGGAATTCTATATTCCAGAATTCTGGAGTGCGGCAATTTGGCGTTCGCGCCGATGCAGTTTACGCAGATCCCGGCCTTACGCCATCGATGTACGGAGCCGGCTGTAGCCTTCCTGGATCGCGGACCAGAACAGGGCGACCAGGCCGAGCGCCATGATGGTGCTGACGAGGCCGTTGGAGAAGAACACCCCGAGCGAGCCTTGCGAGCCCAGCAGCGATTGGCGGAATGCTTCCTCCGCCTTGTCGCCGAGCACGATGGCGAGCACCAGCGGCGCGAGCGGATAATTGCACTTCTTCAGGAGATAGCCGAGCACCCCGAACACCAGCATCAGCATCACGTCGAAGGTGCTGTTGTGCACCGAGTAGGCGCCGATCGCGCAGAGCACCAGGATCAGCGGCGCGATGATGCCGAAGGGCACGCGCAGGATCGCGGCGAAGATCGGCACGCAGGTCAGCACGACGATGAGGCCGGCGAGATTGCCGAGATACATCGAGGCGATCAGGCCCCAGACGAATTCCTTCTGCTCCACGAACAACATGGGGCCGGGCTGCAGGCCCCAGATCAACAATCCGCCGAGCAGCACGGCGGCGGTCGGCGAGCCGGGCACGCCGAGCGACAGCATCGGCAGCAGCGCCGAGGTGCCGGCGGCATGTGCGGCCGTCTCCGGCGCGATCACGCCCTCGATCTCGCCCTTGCCGAAATTGTTGCCGCGTCGCGCCAGGCGCTTGGCGATGCCGTAGCTCATGAAGGAGGCGGGCGTGGCGCCGGCGGGCGTGACGCCCATCCAGCAGCCGATCAGGCAGGACCGCAGCGAGGTCATCCAATAGGCGGGCAGCTCGCGCCAGGTCTGCAGCACGACGCGAAGGTTGATGCTGGCATTGCCGCCGCGGAATGCCAGTCCTTCCTCCATGGTCAGCAGGATCTCGCCGATGCCGAACAGGCCGATCACGGCGATCAGGAAATCGAAACCGTTGAGCAGCTCAGTGACGCCGAAGGTCAGCCGCAACTGCCCCGTGATCGAATCGAGGCCGACCGCCGCGAGCGCAAAGCCCATCATCATCGCCGCGATGGTCTTGAACGGCGGCTCCTTGCTGAGGCCGACGAAGGAGCAGAAGGCGAGGAAGTACACCGCGAACTTCTCCGCCGGACCAAACCGCAGCGCAAAGCCTGCGACCAGGGGCGCCACCAGCGTGATCATGATGACGGCAAACAGCGCGCCGACGAAGGACGAGGTGAAGGCAGCCGTCAGGGCTTCGCCGGGCTTGCCCTGCTGGGCCATCGGATAGCCGTCGAAGGTGGTCGCCACCGACCATGGCTCGCCCGGTATGTTGAACAGGATCGAAGTGATGGCGCCGCCGAACAATGCGCCCCAATAGATGCAGGACAGCATGATGATCGCCGATGTCGGCGGCATGCTGAAGGTGAGGGGAAGCAGGATCGCGACGCCGTTGGCGCCCCCTAGTCCCGGCAGCACGCCGATGATGACCCCGAGCGTGATGCCGATCACCATCAGCATGATGTTGTAGGGCTGCAGGGCGACCGCGAAGCCGTGAAACAGGTTGGCCAACTCTTCCATGTCAAAACGTCCTGCAGCAGCAATTGAATGAATGCGTAGCTCTTACAGACCGAGCCATTCCTCGAGCGGCCCCTTCGGCAGCGGGACCAGGAACCAGCGCTCGAAAACGAGATAGGTCACGACAGGCATGCCGACCGCCACCGCGACGACTGTCAGCCAGCGATAGCCGCCGAGCCAGCGCATGAACCAGGCGATGAACACCATCGAGGCGACGTAGAGGCCGATGAACGGCATTGAGCCGACATAGATCGCGGTCGGCACGACGACGCTCATGACCTGGCGCAGCTGCCCCCATTCCGCGAACAGCCGGCCATCGTCGTCGCGCCGCGCATGCCAGAGGTTGATGGCGCTTGCAACGACGATGGCGCTGCCGACATAGAAGGGGAAGAACCCGGCGCGCGGCCCCTCCGCGCCCCAGTTGATGCCGGCCTTCAGGCTGCCGACGATCACGATCAGGCCGAACACGCCGATCAGCAGCGCCGTGCCGATTTCCAGCGTCTTGTGTGCGGGGCCGGACTCGGATCCGGATCGTTCAGTCATGAGCCCTCCAGGCGGAAATCGCAGTGCTGCGCAGTCGAGGAGACGGCCGGAAGCAGCGTCCTCAGCCGTCATCGATGTCGCGGGTCAATTCGCGGATCAATTTCCCGGCGCGAGGAAGCCGGCTTCCTTCATCAGGCCTTCGTGGCGCTTCTCCTCCGCCTCGACCCACTTGGCGTAGTCGGCGCCGGTCAGGAAGGTCGTGTTGAAGGCGCCGCTCTTCATGAACTCCTGCCATTCCGGCGTCGCGCGGACCTTCTTGAACAGCTCGACATAATATTCGATCTGGTCCTTCGTGGCCTTGGGCGACATGAAGATGCCGCGCAGCATGAGATATTCCATAGCCAGGCCCTGCGACTTGCAGGTCGGAATGTCCTTCCAGGCCTTGCCGTCGGCGATCGGCTCGTCATAGGCCATCGGCTGGGCGTCGAAGACGCAAAGCGGACGGAGCTTGCCGCCGCGCCATTGCGCCACCGCCTCGATCGGGTTGTTGACGGTCGAATCGACGTGGTTGCCGACGAGCTGGACTGCGACTTCGCCGCCGCCCTTGTAGGGGATGTAGGTGAACTTGGCGTCGATCGCCTTCTCGATGCCGACCGTGATGATCTGGTCTTCCTGCTTCGAGCCGGTGCCGCCCATCTTGAACGAGCCGCTTGGCGCCTTCTTCGCGGCTTCGACATAGTCCTTGACGCTGTTGTAGGGCTTCTCGGCATTGACCCAGAGCACGAACTCGTCGAGCGCCAGCATTGCGACCGGCGTCAAATCCTTCCAGTTGAACGGAATGCCCGTCGCCAGCGGCGTCGTGAACAGGTTCGAGAGCGTGATGATGATCTTGTGCGGATTGCCCGACGAGGTCTTCACGTCGAGAAAACCTTCGCCACCCGCACCGCCGGCCTTGTTGATGACGACAAGCGGCTGTTTCATCAGATTGTGCTTGGTGACGATGCCCTGGATGGTGCGCGCCATCTGATCGGCGCCGCCGCCGGTGCCCGCGGGCACGATGAACTCGACCGGACGGACCGGCTCCCAGGCAGCCCGGCTTGCGGTGCTGCTCGCGCATGACATCGCGATTGCCGCCAAAGCGACATTCAGAACGAATGGCTTCATCTGTTTCTCTCCCTGTCGAACCCTCAACGCAGCCGCTCTTTGTCGGCTTGCGTCAGCCCATCTCGATTCAAATGCCTGGTGTCACCCATGGTGCCGATTCTCCCATGGCAGTCCCGGTAGAAACTCTATGAGCAGGGACAACGCGCGGCATCCGCTCCTTTCGGCTAAGCCTCGGCCAGGGTTGGTGCAAATGTGCCCCTCGGCTGCTTCCGCTGCGCTACGTCGTCCCCCGCCTTACACCTTTGATTGTTCAATTGGGCTTGCTGGTCGAATGGTATGCGAGATGCCAAGGGGCAAACAATCGGATCGGCGGGCACGTCGGTGGACGAATCGTCGCAGCTGTGGTCGCGCGGAGGCAGCGCGTAAAACGAAAATGGCCCCGATGTGCGGGGCCATTTAATCCAAACAATTGGGTCTCGGGTGGTCTGCGGTCCCGCCGTTGCGCGGGGCCGCCAAGCTGTCTTACAGGCCGAAACGCGGCAGGTCGCCATTGTGGTTCGAGATCTCGGCGCTTGCCAGCAGGAACCGATCGACCGCGGCCATGAACCGGGCGAACAGTGAGGAGGAGGAGGGGGCGAAAGCGACGGAGGCGGTCTTCGACATCGGAATTCCCTTTCTTGAGACGGTCAGCCTTGCTGTCTCATTTCTAGGGGCAATCTATGTATACCAGATGCCAGTGTCCATGCCCGTGGTTGCATAGCAGCATGCAGCCTATCGCATTGCAGCATAATAGTGGGTTAAAGGGTCCGGTTCGGACATAAAGTTGCCGATGCGGACACATGGCGGCGCCTTTCTTGAACAAACGGGCACTAAAGCCGGCTGAAAAAGCGGTCCGAGAGGGGCACCTGGCCCCCGGGCGGTCCGGGTTCCGGCCGTGCTGCAATGCCAGGGCCCTTGGCATGGTCATGCAAAGCCGCTAGTGGTCCGCCCCCTTATCCAATCCTCCCTCAGAGTGGTTCATGTCGAGCGCCTCGCCCGCCGTCTCGATCGGCATCGATTTTGGCACGAGCAACACGGTCGTTGCGCTGGCGGCGGACGACCGCCGCGTCGAGGCCATTCGCTTCGACCATGGCGGGCAGCGCCACAGCGTGTATGTGTCTGCCCTGTGCTTCTGGGAGGACCGGCCGGGCGCCGGCGCCCAGGCCGAGGGCGGGCCGTGGGCGATCGAGCAGTTTCTCGAAGGGCGCCACGTCTATCGCTTCCTGCAATCGTTCAAGACCTTCGCGGCGAGCTCCAGCTTCAATACCACGCAGGTGTTCCGGCAGCGCTACAAGTTCGAGGACATCCTGGCGGCTTTCCTGCGCACGCTGGCGCGCCACGGCGGGGCCAAGTTCGGCTTCGAGGCGGCCAACATCACGGTCGGTCGCCCGGTGCGCTTTGCCGGCGGCAATCCCGACGAGGCGCTGGCGATGCAGCGCTACCGCGCCGCGTTCGAGCGCTTGGGCGCGGGCCATGCGCGCTATGTCTACGAGCCCGTGGGCGCGGCATTCTCCTTCGCCCGCAGGCTGGAGCGCGATGCCACCGTGCTGGTCGCCGATTTCGGCGGCGGCACCAGCGATTTCTCCGTGATGCGTTTCTCGCGTGCGGGCGGCGTGCTTCGCGCCGAGCCGCTCGGCCACGCCGGCATCGGCGTTGCCGGCGACACCTTCGACTATCGCATCGTCGATCACATCGTCTCGCCGCGGCTCGGCAAGGGCTCCAGCTTCCGCTCCTTCGACAAGGTGCTGCCGGTTCCGACCGGCCATTACACCAACCTCGCGCGCTGGCATCAGCTGGCGATGATGAAGAGCAACGGCGATCTGCGCGAGCTCCGCGAGCTCCAGCGCACAGCGCTGAAGCCGCAGCTGCTCGAGGATTTCATCACCATCGTCGATCTCGACCTCGGCTTTGCGCTGTTCCGCGCAGTGTCCGACGCCAAGGTCGCGCTGTCGGCGCAGGACGAGGTGGACTTCCGCTTCAAGGGCGGCGGCGTCGACATCGGCGCGGCCATCACGCGCAAGAAATTCGAAGCCTGGATTGCAGACGACATCGCCCGGCTCGGCGCCACCGTCGACAAGGTGCTGGCCGAGGCCCGTATCGCCTCGCGCGAGGTGGAGAAGGTGTTTCTGACCGGCGGCACCTCGTTCGTGCCCGCGGTCCGGAAATTGTTCGCCGACCGCTTCGGCAACGAGCGGCTGATGTCGGGCGACCAGTTCGAGTCGATCGCCTATGGCCTGGCGCTGATCGGGCACAGTCCGGATCCGGACAGGTGGACCGCAGGTGGGGGGCGCGACGCGAAGTCGGGGATGTAGGGCTGCGGCGATCGCGCAGCAACAGCCGTCATTGCGAGCGCAGCGAAGCAATCCAGAATCCCTCCGCGGCAAGACTCTGGATTGCTTCGCTGCGCTCGCAATGACGATATGGGTCGATCTGCGCATGCAATCGAACAGATCGACCCCGTGGATGCTACGGCTACTGGTTGATCTCCGGCTCGACCAGCCGCGCCAGATTCCGCAGCGACTCCTGCCAGCCGAGATAGCAGGCCTCGACGGGAATGACGTCGGGCAGGCCCGACTGCGTGATCTCGACCTCGGTGCCGACCGAGACCTTCTTCAGGCTCACGGTCACCTCGATCAGGCCCGGCAGGTTGGGGTCGTCGAACTTGTCGGTGTAACGGAGGCGCTCGCCGGGCACGAGCTCGACGAATTCGCCGCCGAACGAATGGCCGTTGCCGGTCGTGAAATTCCGGAACGACATCTTGAACGTGCCCCCGACCTTGGGCTCGAAATGATGCACCGTGCAGGTAAAGCCGTTCGGCGGAAGCCATTTCGCCATCGCGTCGGCTTCCAGGAAGGCGCGATAGACCTTATGCGGGCTGGTGGCGAGAACGCGGTGCAGGCGGACGGTATTGGGCATGGTTGTTATCCCTAGTGATTGATGGGCCCGAGTTGGCCTCTATGGCCCATTGATGTCACGAGGACGACGGGCAAGCCGCCGATCCGACAGGTGGTTTGGATTTTTTTGGGGCCCTGTCCGCTAGACGCAGGGCTATCGCATATGCCTTGTGGCAACGGCCGGTGCGCACGCCTCGTCCTTCGAGACGGCGCTTACGCGCCTCCTCAGGATGAGGCTAATCAGCGTCAGAGCCCTTTGAAACTGCAGCCACGCACTCCGTCCTCATCCTGAGGAGCCCGCCTAAAGCGGGCGTCTCGAAGGATGGCCACAGGGAAAATTCTCAAATGCGATAGCCCTCTCCGCTAGACCGCAGCGACATCTTGCGGGGTCATCGTGAATGCCAGCCTGTAGCGGCCAGTGATGAAATTCTCGCGAGCGCCGGCTGCCTGAAGCGATGACGCCGAAAACTGGCCGGCGATCACGTCCTCGACCACATCGGCATCGTAACCCGACAGCAGCACGATCCAGTCGGCGGTGCTGTCCTTGCCGCGGATCTGCTGTTCGGTGGTGGGCGCACTCGTCCGGGGTGTGTCGGTGAGGAGGAGGTGGGCACCGGTCAGCCCCGGCTTCTGCGCCAACGCGCCGAGCATGTCCGAAAGGCGCGCCTGCAGCGCCGCCTCCCGTCGGGCCTCCGGCGATAGCCTGATGGTGGCCAGCGAAGTCGCCACACCCCCGCCAAAGCTGGCGACGATCCGGCACTGGCTGCGGATCATGCCGAGATGATGCGGCATCATCTCCGTCGACCATGGCGTCGGCGCGTTGAGCCGGTCGAGATAGCCTTTCGATGTGAGGACGTCGTAATGCTCGAGTTCATAGAGCACGAAAAAGCCTTCGGCGTCGGTCGTGCTGGTCCATCGCGACCCGCGCCGAAAGCCTGGAATGCTCATCCGCTCGGGAAAGTGCTCATGCGAATGCCAGTCGCCGAACTCGGTGCGCTGCTCGGGGTGAACGCTCCACCACATTGCAACGGCGGCCTTGCCGAGCAGTGACATGCTGATCTCCCTCTCGTTGTCCGGCAGATTGCTTCAGGATGCGCTCCCGATCAATCAGCCACAATTCCGCTATCGTTCCCCGCTCAGCTTCTGCGCGAAATCGGGGGACTCTCGTTGCGCTGCACGCTTTGGGCTTTTGCCGTCATCATCTGCTGTCTCGGCCCGCCTGTGCAGGCTGCGGGGATTCAGCTTCTTCAGTCCGATCCGGCGCTGTCAGGTGCAATCTGGTATCCGTGCACGAGTGAGCCGACGCATGTGGCGCTCGGCAGTTTGTCGGTCGGCGCCGATTTCGACCTGAAGGGCGCGAAGGATTGTCCTGTCACGGGCGCGAAGCTGCCGCTCGTCATCTACTCGCACGGCCGGGGCGGATTTTTCGGTCAGCAGCACGACACGGCGGAGGCGCTGGCCGATGCCGGCTTCATCGTCGCCGCCATCAATCATCCCGGCGATACGGTCGGCGACTCCTCAAGGCGCGATACCCTGTCGGTTTGGGGATCGCGACCGGCGGATATTGTGCGCCTGCTCGATTTTCTGTTGAACGACTGGAAGGACCGGGCGGCGATCGATCCCACCAGGGTCGGCTTCTTCGGCTTCTCGCTCGGAGGGGCGACTGGTCTCGTGCTGATGGGGACCACGCCGGATTTCGCCAGGGTCGCCAGCCTGTGCAGGGAGACGACCGGCGCGTGCGCGCAGCTTCACAATGGCGAGACGCCGCCTGAGCCGATACGGGATGCGCGCATTCGTGCAGCCGTCATCGTTGATCCTGCGCCGGCTACCCTGACGCGGGAGAACCTCGCTCTCGTCAAAGTGCCTTTCCAGTTCTGGCGATCGCAGTTCGGCGGACCCGGCGTCGGCGACGGTTCGGGCAACGCACGCGTTGCTGAAAGCTTGCCGGGTAAGCCTGACATTCACGTCGTGCCGGCCGGCCACTATGCGTTCCTCGCACCGTGTTCGGCCGATCTCGCTGCGGCCGTTCCGCGCATCTGCACCGATGTGCCGGCAGGCTTCGACAGGGCCGGATTTCATCGCGAGTTCAACGCGGCGGTGGTGGGGTACTTTCATCGACAGCTCGCCGGTGGAGATCAGTGAGCATCGGGCATTCGCGAGGAGCGAGGATGAGGCGACTTGGCTCGGTAATCGGCTGACGCGCTGTCGATGGCATTTCGCCGTGCTTCCCCCGCTGGCCGGCGGCGCTCGGCAGTCAGCCAAACGCGCCTCTCCATCCCGCGCGGCTCACAAGCGACCTCAGAGGCCACCTATGCGCCGAACATGCCGTATGGCGCGGTGAGCGAACTGTAGGACGGACTCTTGATGATATTGTGCAGGTTCCTGCGGCGAGCCCCCATATTGCCGCCATCGTAGAGCGGGAAGCACATCGCATCATTCATCAATTCCGCCAGCGGGTGCATGTCGGTGTAGCTGTCGACACCGACCAGCCGCATGGCGTCATAGACGACATCGACGCAGGTTTCCGAGCAGAACACTTTCGTCATCACGGCAAGTTCGTGCTCCCTGCCTTTGGACAGGTCGAATTGCTGGCAGGCCTTCCAGGTCAGGTACCGGCAGGCCTCGATCTTCATCTTCATGTCGGCCAGCATGTAGCCCACCGTGGAATATTCGATGATCGGATGCGGCCCGGAGCGGGCATCCTTCCGCGCGAACGCGACCGCATGGTCGAACGCGGCGCGCATGACCCCGACGCAGGCGGCCCCGATCAGCGCCGCAGTCCACGCAAAATTGGTCGAGACGATCTCGATCCCGTCTCCCGGCTTGCCGATGATATTGCCGGCGGGAACGCGGACATTCTCGAACTTCATTCGCGGCGAGATCGTAGCCCGATGCCCGGCCGTATCCAGAATCCCCGTCACCTTGACGCCCGGCGTGCTGCCCGGAACCATGATCACGGCCAGGGAGTCCTGTGCGCCCTTGCTCGGATCGGTCCGGCAGACCACTGCGAAGAGATGGCAATTCTTGCCATCCCAGCCGGTGCCGTTGGTGGTGTAGTGCTTTTCACCGTTGATCACCCACTCATCGCCTTCGCGAATGGCGAAGGTCTTCACGCCGAAGCGCGGATCCGGGGCATCGAAATTCGCGCCACCCGTCACCTCGGTGAAGGCGAGTGCGCCGAGCAGGGATCCGTCCTGCATGAAATCGGGAAGCAGGCGCTGCTTCTGCTCCTCGGTCCCGAACATGATGACGGGCTTGACGCAAAGGCCGGTTCCGAGCATCGCACTGGGAACGTTGACGTCGACGACGCACAACTCTTCCGCCGCAAGCGCGAAATCGAGCGTCGAAACGTCGGTGCCGCCGACCTCCTTGGGAAACAATCCCTTCACGAAACCGGCGTCGACGCCCATCTTGTGGAACGGCCTGATCGCATAGAAGCGGTCATCCGGCTTGGCGTAGTTGCGAATGGTCGCTCGGACGTCCTTGAGAGCTGTTTGCGCGAAGGCACGCGCGCCGTCACGAAGCGCGATCTGATCTTCGCTGAGCCTGAAGTCGATTGCCATGGCGATCTCTCCCCGCGAGAAATGAATGCGCGCCGAAGCTAACGCCACGGCGGCGTTCGATCTTGGCTGGGAGTGACGAAAGAGTTGACCTGGAGTGCACTTCTCGCGGGATCGCGCGGGACGTCGCCGGAATCTATTCCTGCCGTTGCCTCAGTCGATATGCGCGCGGCGAAGCTCCGAAGCGCTGGCGGAAACTTCGGTTGAAATGGGAGATGTCGTTGAAACCCCAGCGGTATGCGACATCGGAGATCCGCGATTGCGCTGAAATATCGAGATCGCCTGCGCAACGGAGCAGTCGGCGCTCCAGCACGACCTGACCGAACGATCTGCCCTTTTCCTCGAAGATCCGATGAAGATAACGAACGGAAATCCCGAAATGCGCGGCAACGGACGATGCCGATAGTCCGGCATCGGCCAAATTCGTTTCGACGAACTTCACGATGGCCGCGTAGAGGGCGCGTTGCGCGGATTGGCGCTGCCCAATCCGCGTCGCCTCGGTGGCACCGAGGGACAGTGCAGCCAGGTTGACCACATCGGCCGCGAGCGGCTCGATGGCCTCCGATGGCAGCTCGGCCACGCGCATTGCGATCGATTTCAGGAATCCGATCGTGATCTCGCCCAGTGCCTGATCACCTGACACGCATATACCGGTCGAACAGTCGGGCGTCTGCAGCAACGGCCGCAACATGTGGCGCGGGATACGAAATGAGAATACGTTCCAGTCGTCCATGAAGTCGAGGAAGTAGGGCCGCGTCGAATCCACGATCGCAAACTGGTTCGGGCCGACGATCGTTTCCCGGCCTTCGGTCTCGTAACGGCATCGGCCGCTCAATTGAAGATTGAGGAAATAGACCTCTTGCGGCGACCTGCGGATTTCCGCCTCATCACGGATGACGTGGTGCGCTTTGGACTGGACCGTCGTCACGTTGATGGTTGACAGCGGATGCGCGGTGACGCGACTGGGAAAGCGGCCTCTGTTATGGTCTCGAGGCCGCTCCGGTCTCAGCGTCACGAAGGCTTCGCAGAGGACCTCGCGCCAATAGACGAACTGTTCGTGGTCGGGCAACTCTTCGGTGTTCCAGACTTTCATCGACCACCTCTCTCGGCGCGATGGTTCATCGACAAGCAAAGCCAGTGCCATTCCAGTGGGGTTGCGGCCGCTTCGTTTCTTCTGATCGCCAACGGCTCATCCGAGCCATGACGCGGTCGAAGCTGGCGGGTCGCTCAAGTGTAGTCCGAGCGCCCGTTATGCCGGAGCCGGCAGCCCCGGACGCTTCACCAGCGTAAAGGCCGCAGCGGCCAACGGGCAGAGGACCCCGACGAGAAGAAACGCGGGCACGAGGCTAGGCCCGGGCCAATCCCCGCTCAAGAGCAAATCGACGGCAGAACAGCGGGAGCGCTCCCCGTTCAACGCTACCGCTTCAACTTCCCGGAGAATCGGCGAAGAGTTCGCGCCCCGTTCGCCCGCCTCCACTGGATCAACTCCAGTGGGTTTGACTTACGCTGTCGGCCGATAGCAGCGGCCGCACGTCCACGTCAGCGAACTTCAGGAGGTTGCGCGGAAGCAATCGACCCGTCCGCGGAACAGACGATCAGCTGGATCAGGCTCCCGATGCTCGGCCGATCTCGCCGCGGCCGTTCCGCGCATCTGCACCGATGTGCCGGCAGGCTTCGACAGGGCAGCCCTTCACCGCGACTTCAATGCGGCCGTGGTGCAGTTCTTTCGCGGGCAGCTCGTCAGCGGAGATCGCTGAGCACCCGGTCCAGGTGTTCCGTCATGTCGGAGCTCTCAGGCCAGGAGAGTTCAGCCATGCCTCGATCTCGATGGCCGTCTCGTCCTGCCGTACCCTTCGTAGCAGCCTTTCGCGATGCTGACCGGGAGGAAGCAAGTGGGCTTCATCTCGCGAGCGTCTGGCGTCGTCTGTCAGACGTTGCTTGAGACTTTCGGTTCGCTTGATGTCGTTTTGACGCCGTCCCATGGCGCTGCTCCATGCTGGAGGAGGCGGGAGCGCTATGCGTTCTCATCACCGATGGATGCCACGAGCCGGGCGGTGATGACGAAGTCTACCACAGATCGCGAGAGGATCGATCATTTAGACTTGTCATCTGCCTGGAACTCCGGAGGAGATCATCGCCGCGTCGAAGTGACGCGCGCGCATTGTGACGATCTCGTCTGGCACCTGCGCCAGAGATCAGGAGGCGAATCCTCAAACGCGAAAACGTTCCACCGCAGGCGGGCGCAATTATATACGGCTCGAGCCTTGTAAGTGCTTGCGATGAGGTATACCTTCAATCTATTCGTTCAGCCGCTGTGCTTGTTGAATGCGCCTGCGGGCTCCTTTTCCAGAGACATCGACGAATTGAATCGATCTGCGTGAACGTCACGCGGAATGCGCGCCTATGCGCTTTGGAGAAGAGAATGACGACAGGTACTGTGAAGTGGTTCAACGGCCAAAAGGGCTTTGGATTCATTCAACCCGACGACGGCGGCAATGACGTGTTCGTTCACATCAGCGCGGTCGAACGGGCTGGTCTTGCGGGTCTCGCCGAGGGCCAGAAGGTCAACTTCGAGACCAAGACCGATAAAATGCGGGGCAAGGTCAGCGCAGAGAATCTCTCGCTGGCTTGAGCTCTGTACGGCCGTTTCACGGATGTACTGAAACGGCTATGTGACCCGCTCGATCGTAAGGGATTGAGCGGGTTCTATCCGTTGCCGAGTAGGCGAAAGACGAGCGCGACGCGATGAGCGCCAGGAAATCGGCCGAACCGTCTCCCGAATCCATCGCGCGATCCGAGCGTCAACGCTTGGCCGCCGAAGAGGGCGCGCGGGCGATCGCCGATGTCGAAAGGCGCGCTGTCGATATCCGCAGCAACATGGCGCGGCTGCGCGAGCAGCGTGAGGCCAAGGAAGCAGCCGAGCAAGCAGCCAAGCAAGCAGCCGATGCCAGTTTTCGCGCATCGGCGCCTCCACCGAAGAAGCGCACGAGGAAATTGCCGAGATAGCCGAATTCGACAGTGCAGACAAAAGGGGCCGTTCACATGCGAATGAGTGCAAGTCGTGCCTAGGATCAAACCGGACGGCGGCGGCACAATCACCTTCTTTCTTGCGCTCGGCGCGGGCCGACAGCTGTGCCGTCTTGCGACGACCTTCCAGACGCAGAAGCAGGCCTTCAGCTACCTTCAGAAATATCGGACGGAGTTCGAGCGCATCGCGCGGGCGCGGCTGGCTTCCGGGGAGCTCGAGGACGGGGTCATCGTACTCTCGATGCTCTGAAGCTTACCAAGGTCGGTCTCTCTTCGTCCACAGAGATTGCCTGGCCGTGTCGAAGTAATAACGCGGGCACCGGCAATCCCTTATCTGCGGCGATTTCCCTGCTCGGCCTCTCGCGCCAGCCGTTCCGCCTTCAGGCGCTCGCGATTTTCGTGATGGGATTGTTGCGCCTTTGCATAGTCGGTCATCGGCTTCTTGGTCTCGACCGGCTTGAATGCCTTGTTGGCCTCCCGCAGAGCCCGGGACGCGGGATGATCTCTCGTCATGTCGACCTCGATGTCGGCGAAGGGGAACGCGGCTCGAAACACGCCCGAGCCGGCGTGTCCAGCTCGCGAGCCGGTAGCGTTAGACTTGTCGTCGGATGGCCGGCTGCGCTCCGAGCGTGCTCCGGTGCAGGAGACAACGAGGCGCAACCCGGTCGGTTCCAATTAGGCGGCTTCAATTCGGCATTGATGCTTGCTCGGCTCGCACTGACTCGCCTGGCGACCATGGCATAATACCCCTGTTTTGCCCGACGGGTCAGGATTTTTTTCGTCGAATCAGAAATCCCGTTGCGTGCCAATGGGATGGCTACTGTGCATGGGGTTGTTTTCCGAGTTTTGATTTCGAGCCTGCGGCTGCACGCCTTTCCAAGCAAAAAGGGCCGCCCCTTCGGGCGGCCCTTTCGTCTCGTGCAATGTGGGGTCGCTTACTCCGCGGCCTGCTTCTGCGGCGGGTCGAGCGCGCCGGACTTGTGGATCTCGGCGACCTGGTGATCGCTGAAGCCAAGCACCGAGCGCAGGATCTCGTCGGTGTGCTCGCCGAGCAGCGGCGAACGCGTCACGTCCGCCGGCGAGTCCGACAGCTTGATCGGGTTGCCGACCGAGACGTACTTGCCGCGGGTGGGGTGGTCGACCTCGACCACGGTGCCGGTGGCGCGCAGCGACTGGTCTTCGGCGATCTCCTTCATCGACAGGATCGGGCCGCAGGGGATGTCGTCCTTGTTGAGGATCTCCATCGCCTCGAACTTGGTCTTCGTCATCGTCCATTGTTCGATGCGGGCGAAGATCTCGTTGAGGCGCGGCAGGCGGGCGGCCGGCTTGGCGTAATTCGGATCGGTCTTCCAGGTGGGCTCGCCGATCACGTCGCAGATCTTCTCCCAGACCGGGGCCTGGGTGATGAAATAGATGTAGGCGTTGGGATCGGTCTCCCAGCCCTTGCACTTCAGGATGCGGCCGGGCTGGCCGCCACCGGAGTCGTTGCCGGCGCGCGGCACGGCGTCGCCGAACGGCACGCCTTCGCCGAACTGGCTGTATTCCTTGAGCGGGCCGTGGGCGAGGCGCTGCTGGTCGCGCAGCTTGACGCGGCAGAGGTTGAGCACGCCGTCCTGCATCGCGGCGGTGACGCGCTGGCCCTTGCCGCTGTGGGTGCGCTGATAGAGCGCGGTGACGATGCCGAGCGCGAGGTGCAGGCCGGTGCCGGAATCGCCGATCTGCGCGCCGGTGACGAGCGGCAGGCCGTCGCGGAAGCCGGTGGTGGAGGCGGCGCCGCCGGTGCACTGGGCGACGTTCTCATAGACCTTGCAGTCCTCGTACGGTCCGGGGCCAAACCCCTTGATCGAGGCGACGATCATCTTCGGGTTGATCGCCTGGATCTTCTCCCAGGGGAAGCCCATGCGGTCGAGCACGCCGGGGCCGAAATTCTCGACCAGCACGTCGCACTTCTTGATCAGCTCGGTCAGGACTTCCTTGCCCTTGGGGTTCTTGGTGTCGAGCGTGATCGAGCGCTTGTTGTGGTTGAGCATGGTGAAATACAGGCTGTCCACGTTCGGGATGTCCTGCAGCTGGCCGCGGGTGATGTCACCCACGCCGGGGCGTTCAACCTTGATCACGTCGGCGCCGAACCAGGCCAGCAACTGCGTGCAGGTCGGTCCGGACTGGACGTGGGTGAAGTCGAGAATGCGAACGCCCTCGAGCGCTTTGGTCATCATATTGCTCCGTACTCTGTCTGCCCCTGCTAACCACAGGGAATAAGGGTTGAAGGGGTGGACTTACTTTTTCTTCTGCAGGACGCTCTGCGGATTGAGGTTGCCGATGCGGCCACTCTCCGAGCCTGCGGCCGGATCGATCACCGCGTTGATGAGCGTCGGCTTGCCGGACTTCATGGCGTCGTTGACGGCACGCTTCAGCTCGTCCGGCGATGTCGCGTTGACGCCGACGCCGCCGAAGGCTTCCATCATCCTGTCATAGCGCGCGCCCTTGACGAACACGGTCGTCGCCGGATCGTCGTTGGCGCCGTTGACGTCGGTGCCGCGATAGATGCCGTCATTGTTGAAGATGACGACGCAGATCGGAAGGTTGTAGCGGCAGATGGTCTCGACCTCCATGCCGGAGAAGCCGAACGCCGAGTCGCCCTCCACCGCGAGCACGGGATGGCCGGTCTCGAGTGCAGCCGCGATCGCCTGGCCCATGCCGATGCCCATCACGCCCCAGGTGCCGACGTCGAGACGCTTGCGGGGCTTGTACATGTCGATGACGCCGCGGGCGAGGTCGAGCGTGTTGGCGCCTTCGTTGACCAGGATAGCCTCGGGATACTCCTTGATGACGTTCTTCAGGACGCCGAGCGCGCCGTGATAATCCATCGGCGATTTGTTGTTCATGAGCTTCGGCGCCATCTTGGCGACGTTCTCTTCGCGCTTGGTCGAGACGGCCTTGGTCCATTCGGTGGGCGGCGCGGTCCAGCCGGAGCCCATCGCCTGGTTGAAGGCGGAGACCACCGAGCCGATGTCGCCGACGACGGGCGCGACGATCTCGACGTTGGAGTCCATCTCCTTCGGCTCGATGTCGACCTGGATGAACTTCTTCGGCGCCTCGCCCCAGCTCTTGCCCTTGCCGTGCGACAGCAGCCAGTTCAGCCGTGCGCCGATCAGCATGACGACGTCGGACTCCTTCAGCACGGTCGAGCGGGCGGCGCCGGCGCATTGCGGATGGGTGTCGGGCAGCAGGCCCTTGGCCATGCTCATGGGCAGGAACGGCACGCCGCTCTTCTCGACGAAGCTCTTGATCTCCTCGTCGGCCTGCGCGTAGGCCGCGCCCTTGCCGAGGATGATGAGCGGACGCTTGGCGCCCTTGAGCACGTCGAGCGCGCGCTTGACCGAAGCGGGCGAGGGGATCTGCGCCGGCGCCGCGTCGATCACCTTGACCAGCGACTTCTGGCCGGCCTCGGCGTTCATCACCTGGCCGAACAGCTTTGCCGGCAGGTCGAGATAGACGCCGCCCGGACGGCCCGAGACCGCCGCGCGGATGGCGCGGGCGAAGCCGATGCCGATGTCCTGGGCGTGCAGCACGCGATAGGCCGCCTTGCACAGCGGCTTGGCGATCGCGAGCTGGTCCATCTCCTCGTAATCGCCCTGCTGGAGGTCGACGATCTCGCGCTCGGAAGAGCCCGAGACCAGGATCATCGGATAGCAATTGGTGGTGGCGTGGGCGAGGGCGGTGAGACCGTTGAGGAAGCCGGGCGCCGACACCGTGAGGCAGACGCCGGGCTTCTTGGTGAGATAGCCGGCGATGCCTGCGGCGTAGCCGGCGTTCTGCTCGTGACGGAAGGAGATCACGCGAATACCGGCGGCCTGCGCCATGCGGCCCAGATCCGTGATCGGGATGCCCGGCACATTATAGATGGTGTTGATGCCGTTCAGCTTGAGCGCGTCGATGACGAGATGGAAGCCATCCGTCAGTTCCTGCTCGGTGCCCGGTGCTTCGGACTTGGTCGCGGTATTCAGCATGGGCCTTGTCTCCCTGGTCTCAAGGTCGTTGGGGCGAATTGTTCGCCCTTCTGGTGAACGTTGCTAGTTACGTGAACAGTTCCTGGCCGTGCGCTTCGACGTAAGCGGCAAGGCCGAGGGTGTGATCGCGGGCGCGCTTCTCGGCGAGCTCGGTGTCGCGCGCCTCCAGCGCTTCGATGATGCCGAGATGCTCGGGCAGTGACGTCGCGGTGCGGTCCTTGCGTCCGATGGTCAGCTGGCGATAGCCGCGCACGTGCAAGAGCAGGTCGTTGGTGAGATCGACCAGCACCGGCGATTCCGACAGCGAGATCAGCGCCTGGTGGAAGGCGATGTTGGCGCGCGAATATTCCTCGACGTGATCCTCGGGCAGGCGGTCCTTGCCGAAATCCTTGAAATAGTCGCGCAGCGCCGTGATGTCCTTCTTCCGCGCGGTGGTGGTGATGAGCCGCGCCGCCATGCTCTCCAGCGCCGCCCAGGCGCGGATCATGTCGACGATCTCACTCTTGGTCCGGCGCACCACCATGATGCCGCGGCGCGGAACCGTCTTCACGAAACCGTCCTGCTCGAGCATCGCGATGGCTTCGCGGATCGGGGTGCGGCTAACGCCGAGGCGTTCGGACAGCGCGCGCTCGTCGAGCATCACCGGCTCGGGCGTCGAATAGATGTCCATCTTGAGGATGGCTTCCTTCAAGGCGTCATACGCCTTGTTCTTGAAGCTGCTCTCCGGGGCAATACGAACGATTGCGATGTCTGCCTCGGCCATGTTCGGCAACGCCTTGGTTGGTTTCCGTAGTGACACGACGAATCTCCTCCAGTGGGAGTCGTCTTTTACAGGAATATTAACGGGAAAGTTTTTGGCATACCACATGCCAGAATGTCAAGCTGGCTATTTTTTGCGGCGTTCTGGGGCGTGCACCAGCTTGACAAGTTGGCTTCTGGCATACCAAATGCCATCGCCAGCCATTTTTGATCCAAGCCGGCGGAGTAGTCTTGGCTTTATGCCACTCCGTTCCGCCGCATGGAACAGAGCGCGGCGAATGGCAAGCATCACGGGCAGCCGCAAACTCGCGCGCGCTTTGAAAAGAACGAACTCAGGTCAAGGGAGAAGCCACATGTCCAATTCCAAAGATGCCGTCCGCAAGGTGCTTGACCAGGTCAAGGCGGACAACCGCACCAGCCTGACAGCGCCGGAAGGCAAGCTGGTCTGCGACGCCTACGGCATTCCGGTGCCGAAGGAGGGCGTGGCCAAGTCGGCGGGCGAGGCCGGCAAGATGGCTTCGTCCATGGGCTTCCCGGTGGTGATGAAGATCGTCTCGCCGGACATTCTCCACAAGACCGAAGCCGGCGGCGTCATCGTCGGCCTCAAGACGGCTGAAGAGGCCGAGAAGGCCTACGAGACCATTCTCGGCAACGCCAAGAAGTACAAGGCCGAGGCCAAGATCGAAGGCGTCCAGGTCCAGCAGATGCTGGCCGGCGGCACCGAGGTCATCGTCGGCTCGATCACCGACGGCTCGTTCGGCAAGCTGGTCGCCTTCGGCCTCGGCGGCGTGCTCGTCGAGGTGCTCAAGGACATCACGTTCCGCCTTGCGCCTGCCACAAAGGAGGATGCGCTCTCGATGCTCGACGGCATCCAGGCGCATGAGATCCTCAAGGGTGTGCGCGGCGGCGAGCCGGTGAACCGCAACGCGCTCGCCGATGTCATCGTCAAGGTCTCGCAGCTCGTCACCGATTTCCCCGAGATCGTCGAGCTCGACCTCAACCCAGTGTTCGCAACCGCGAAGGGGGCCACGGCCGCCGACGTCCGTATTGTCGTCGACTTCGCTTATGTGCCGAAGCCGAAGCCGCGTCCGACCGAAGAGATCGTCGCGGCGATGAACCGCATCATGCAGCCCAAGGCGGTCGCCGTGGTCGGCGCCTCCGCGGAGGACGGCAAGATCGGCAATTCCGTGATGAAGAACCTCATCAACGGCGGCTACAAGGGCGAGATCTATCCGATCCATCCCAAGGCCGCCGAGATCCTCGGCTACAAGGCCTACAAGAGCGTCAAGGACGTGCCTGGCGTGATCGACGTCGCGGTGTTCGCGATCCCGGCGAAATTCGTCGCCGCCGCGCTGGCCGAATGCGGCGAGAAGAAGATCCCGGGCGCTGTGCTCATCCCGTCGGGCTTCGCTGAAGCCGGCGCGCCTGAGCTGCAGGCCGAGATCGTCGAGGTCGGCAAGAAGTACGACATCCGCCTGATGGGGCCGAACATCTACGGCTTCTATTATACGCCCGCCAATCTCTGCGCGACCTTCTGCACCGCCTATGACGTCAAGGGCCATGCGGCGCTGTCGTCGCAATCGGGCGGCATCGGCATGGCCATCATCGGCTTCTCGCGCTCGGCCAAGATGGGCGTCTCCGCGATCGTCGGCCTCGGCAACAAGTCCGACATCGATGAGGACGATCTACTCGCCTTCTTCGAGCAGGACCCGAACACCAATCTGATCGCGCAGCATTGCGAAGACCTCAAGGACGGCCGCGCCTTCGCGGAAGCCGCCAAGCGCGTCTCCAAGAAGAAGCCTGTCGTGGTGCTCAAGGCCGGCCGCACCTCGGCTGGCGCGAAGGCGGCATCGTCCCACACCGGCGCGCTTGCCGGCAACGATCGCATCTATGAGGACGTGTTCAAGCAATCCGGTGTGATCCGTGCCCGCTCACTTCGCCAGCTGCTCGAATTCGCCCGCGGCGTGCCGGTGCTGCCGACGCCGAAGGGCGAGAACGTGCTCATCATCACCGGTGCCGGCGGTTCGGGCGTGCTGCTGTCGGACTCCTGCGTCGACAACGGCCTGTCGCTGATGTCGATGCCGCCGGATCTCGATGCGGCCTTCCGCAAGTTCATCCCGCCGTTTGGAGCTGCCGGTAATCCCGTGGATATCACCGGCGGCGAGCCGCCGATCACCTATGTCAACACCGTGAAGCTCGGGCTGTCGGATGAGCGCATCCACGCGCTGATCCTCGGCTATTGGCACACCATCGTCACCCCGCCGATGGTGTTCGCCCGCAACATGGTCGAGGTGAAGAAGGAGATGGAGGCCAAGGGTTTTGTGAAGCCGATGGTCGCCTCTCTCGCCGGCGACGTCGAGGTCGAGGAAGCCGCCGAATATCTCTACCAGAACGGCATCCCGGCCTACGCCTATTCGACCGAGCTGCCGGTCGAGGTCCTCGGCGCCAAGTACAAGTGGGCGCGCGGGGCAGGGCTGCTCTGAGCTTGCGTTCGCCTCTCCCCGCTTGCGGGGAGAGGTCGGAATTTGCGCAGCAAATTCCGGGTGAGGGGGACTCTCCACGAGTCTGTGTCTCACCGTCTTTGTGGAGATAGCCCCTCACCCCCGCCCTCTCCCCGTAAGAACGGGGAGAGGGAGAAGAGGCGGCTCGCGTCTTGTCTGATTGGCAAATGCAGGTCGCGATGAGCAAGAACGTGATCCGGCGCAAATCGTTCGAGCCTAAATCGGCCGCGGAGGCTGATCACGAGGGCCGCGACGGTGGCGTGCAGTCGGTCGACCGCGCGCTGTCGATCATCGAGACGCTGGCCGAGGACGACGAAGGTTATCGTCTCAGCGATCTCGCGATCCGCACCGGCCTGTCGGCGTCCACCGTGCACCGGCTTCTCGCAACGCTCGAAAGTCGCCGTTTCGTGCAGTTCGACCGTGGCGAGTCCAAATGGCACGTCGGCGTGCGCAGCTTCACGGTTGGCGCCAGCTTTGCGCGGCGACGCAATTTCTCCGCACAGGCCATTCCATATTTGCGCAAGCTGCGCGATCTCACCCGCGAGACGGCCAATCTCGCCGTGGTCGACGATGAGTTCATCATCGTGCTGACCCGCATGGAAAGCCGCGAGATCATGCGCTCGCTCACCAAGGTCGGCGGCCGCGTCCCCATGGTGACCTCCGGAGTCGGCAAAGCGGTGCTCGCAACCTATTCAGACGAGGACGTCGGCGCCGTCATCCGCCATCACGGCATGCCCCGCCTGACCGAGAAGTCGATCGTGCGCCCGAGCGACCTGTTCAGGGAGCTCGAGAAAATCCGCAAGCAGGGCTTTGCCGTCGACGATGAGGAGGCACAGATCGGCCTGCGCTGCGTCGCGGCGGTGGTATACAATGCGTTGGCCGAACCGCTTGCCGCGATCTCCGTATCCGGCATGACCAGTCGGGTCACCGACGAGCGGTTGCCGGAGATCGGACAAATCGTCCGGGAAGTGGCGGCCGAACTGACGGCTGCGCTCGGTGGGGTCATCCCGGCGCCCCGCTGACCAAAAACCCTGAGGCATGTCACTGGACAGCATCGGCCGTTTTGGTTGATATGCGACCAAACGACACAATGCGGCGAACGTCCGCATGAGCCCTGGAGATGCCCCCATGTTCCGATTTCCCGCGCGCCTTGTCGGCGCAGCCGTCGCGTTCACCCTGGCGGCAGCCAATCCGGGCTTTGCCCAGCAGCTCGAGCTCAAGCTGATGGCGCCGGCGGCTCCGGGCGGAGGCTGGGACCAGACCGCGCGCTCGATGCAGCAGGCGCTGGTGGCTGCGGGCATCGCCCGCAGCGTGCAGGTCACCAACGTTCCCGGTGCAGGCGGCAGTGTCGGCATCGCGCAGTTCGTCAATGGCGCCAAGGGTGACGGCAACCAGATGATGGTCAACGGCTTCGTCATGGTCGGCGCGCTCGCCATGAACAAGTCGCCGGTGACGCTGGAGCAGGTGACGCCGATCGCGCGCCTCACCGAGGAAATCCAGGTGATCGTGGTTCCCGCAAATTCGCCGATCAAAAATGCGCAGGATCTGGCCGCGGCGGTGAAGGCCGATATCGCCAAGGTCACTTTCGCCGGCGGCTCGGCCGGCGGCGTCGACCATGTGATGGCGGCCTTGTTCGCCGGCGCGGTCGGCGCCGACGCCAAGAAGATCAACTACATCCCGTTCTCCGGCGGCGGCGAGTCGCTCGCGGCGATTCTCGGCGGCAAGGTCACCGCAGGCATTTCGGGCCTCAGCGAATATGAAGGGCAGATCAAGTCCGGCAAGCTGCGTGCGATCGGCGTGACCTCGGAGAAGCGAATCGCAGGCAGCGATCTCCCGACCTTCAAGGAGCAGGGCATCGACCTCGTAATCGCCAATTGGCGTTCGGTGGTCGCGCCTCCCGGCATCACGCCGGAGCAGCGCAAGACCTTGAGCGATGCGGTCGAGAAGATGGTGAAGTCTGACGCCTGGAAGGAGATCCTCAAGCAGAAGGGCTGGGAGGACGCCTATCTCGGCGGCGACGCCTTCGCCGACTTCCTGAAGAAGGAAACGGCCCGCGTCACCGACGTGTTGAAATCGGTCGGCTTGGTCAAGTCATGACCTCAGGCGATCCCGTCCAGCCGCCGCGGCGCGTCGACCGTGCCGGTCTCGTCATCGCGGCATTGCTTGCGGTGCTCGCCGTCGTGCTGGTCTGGGACGCGCGCGGCCTGCAATCTGCGGCGATGTACGGGATGGGACCGGAGGCGATGCCGGTCGTGGTCGCCAGCGGCCTTGGGCTGCTTGCGATCGGCAACTTCATCGACGCGCTGCACGGCAATCTGCCGGCACGCGAGAGCGCCGATCCCGTGCCTGTGGTTCTGATCCTCGTCGGGCTTGCGCTGCTGATCGCCATCATCGGCATTGGCGGCGGCTTCATCCTGGCGACCTCGGCGCTGTTCGTGACGACCTCGGCGGCCTTCGGACGCCGTGCCATCCTCATCGACGCCATCATCGCCCTCGTGATGTCGACCCTCATTTACCTGGCGTTCGACCGGTTGTTGACGCTGAGCCTGCCTGCCGGCCCACTGGAGCGACTGCTGTGATGGATACCTTTGCCGCGCTGGCTCACGGCATGGCGGTCGCCGTCCAGCCGATGAACCTGCTTTACGCGCTGATCGGCGTGTTCCTCGGCACGGCCGTGGGCGTGCTGCCCGGCATCGGCCCGGCACTGACGGTCGCGCTGCTGCTGCCGGTGACCTACAAGCTCGACCCCGGCGGCTCGCTGATCATGTTCGCCGGCATTTATTATGGCGGCATGTATGGTGGCTCGACCACCGCGATCCTGATCAACACGCCCGGCGAGAGTGCCTCGATGGCCACCGCGCTTGAAGGCAACAAGATGGCCAAGGCGGGCCGCGGCGGGCCGGCGCTCGCGACCTCCGCAATCGGCTCCTTCGTCGCCGGCACCATCGCCACCATTGGCCTGGCTTTCCTCGCACCATGGCTGGTCGATGTCGCCGTACGCTTCGGCCCCGAGGATTACTTCGCGCTGATGTGCGTCGCCTTCGTCACGGTGTCGGCGACCTTCGGCGATTCCCCGATCCGCGGCCTGACCAGCCTGTTCATCGGTCTGACGCTCGGCCTCGTCGGCATCGACAAGCTGACGGGTCAGGCGCGGCTTGCATTCGGCGTCCCCGAACTGCTCGATGGCGTTGAAGTCACAACGCTTGCCGTCGGCCTGTTCGCGGTGGGCGAGGCGCTTTATGTCGCATCGCGCCGCCACCACACCGAAGAGAAGCTGGAGCCGGTGCGCGGCTCGCTGTGGATGACCAAGGAGGACTGGAAGCGGTCCTGGAAGCCATGGCTGCGCGGGACCATGTTCGGCTTCCCGATCGGTGCGCTGCCGGCAGGCGGCGCGGAGATCCCGACCTTCCTGTCCTATTCGACCGAGAAGCGGCTGACGAAGCACCCCGAAGAGTTCGGCAAGGGCGCGATCGAAGGCGTCGCCGGCCCCGAGGCCGCCAACAACGCTTCCGCAGCCGGCACGCTGGTGCCGCTCTTGACGCTGGGCCTGCCGACTTCGGCCACCGCCGCGATGATGCTGGCGGGCTTCCAGCAATATGGCCTCAACCCGGGCCCGCTGCTGTTCGCCGAGCGGCCTGACCTCGTATGGGGCCTGATCGCCAGCCTCTTCATCGCCAACATGATGCTGCTGGTGCTCAACCTGCCGCTGGTCGGCCTGTGGGTGCGGCTGCTCGCGATCCCGCAGCCCTGGCTCTATGCCGGCATCCTCGTGTTCGCGACCATGGGCACCATCGCGGCAAAGCCGTCGGTGGTGGAATTGTCGATGCTCGCCGGTTTCGGCGTCCTCGGCTTCCTGATGCGCCGGTTCGATTTCCCGATCGCGCCCGTCGTCGTCGGCCTGATCCTCGGCCCGATTGCCGAGAGCCAGCTGCGCCGCGCGCTCGCCATCAGCCTCGGCGATCCCATGACGCTGCTGCAGAGCCCGATTTCGGCAACGCTTCTCGGCGTCGCGCTGATCGCGCTGGTGGCGCCCTTTGTGCTGAAGGGGTTGGGACGGTTCAAGGCAAACGAGGACTAGGGCGTGTACTCATAAGTCATGTCGGCTCCTGAGGCTGAGCGGACATCTCTGATCGGCGAGAGCATTGGTGACACTGAGCCGAAGTCGGATTGCGGCAGCCGCGCATCCATTGCCGGCGGAGTTGCCCAAGCCGTTGGCATCGTTCCTAGGCGGCGCGAACGTAGCCGTAGCGCAGGTTCGACGGTTGCTTCGAAGCTTGCGTGTACTCGTTCTTGAGCGCCGCGAGGCGGTCCTCGGAAAAGGCCGGCATCCTGGTATTCTCAGCCGCCTTCAGCTTGATCTTGTAGAATCTGGTTGCGTTGCCCGCGAAGATCAGCTGCTTGGTAGCGCTGTTGGCATCGCCAAGCGCCGCAAAGCCGTACTTCCTCTGCATGTCCTCGGGGATTTCGAGCCGGCGCAGCGCCTCGATCTGCCACTGTGGTGAGCCGTACCAGACCGAGTCGGTGCCCCACATGACGTGGTCAACACCCATCCCCTTTATCAGCGTGCCGATCAGCGCGGCGCAGAACTTCGGATGCGCGACCGCCGAGTTGGCAAAGGACGTGCCGAGCTCGGCATAGACGTTGGCGACGCCGAACTTCTGCGGGACTTCCGCGAGATCGGTGGCCCACTGGATACGGCCGGTCTGTTCGAAATCCGCCCACGCGTGATCAGGTAGTTCGAGGAACGGCCGCAGCGCCGAGTGATAGATCACGAAGTTCATCTGCGGCCAATCCTTCGCGGCTTTTCCGATGTCCCACGCCGTTGCGTATTCCCAGACGCCGGCGAACGACTTCTCATAATCGGGCGGCAGCAACCCCTTGTGGATACACAGCGTGTTGATGCCGGCCTTCACTGCTTTATCGTAGAACGGATACATCACCTGCTCGTCGTCGAGCCGCCATGGGAACTTCGAGGGCGCCAGCGGATCGCCAATCGTGTAGGACTTCCAGGAATCCGGTTTGTAGACTTCGATTGCCTTGTCCACCTCGTCCATCCAGCCGGGTTGCTTGGGAGTGATGACGCTGTGCGCCAGCAGGCGGCGCGAACCGGCGAAGTCGTTGATCAGTTCTCGCGCCTTGACGATCTGCTCATTGGACAGCAGCCACCAACTCGGGTCGTCGAAGGGCGCGCCGCTCAGGAGCGCCATGTTGGTGTCGCTGTCGTAGTAGATCTCTTTCACATAGTTTTGGAACTTGTAGCGGGCTAGCGAAGAGACGCCTTCCTCCTTCATCTTCGGATTCCAGTGCTGGCTCGCAAAGTCCGCCAGCCCCAACAGCTCCTTATGATCGAAGTCGTCCCGCACGAAATGAGTCTGGACGTCGAAGATGAATTGGCCTGCAAGGCTCTGCGCGCGGGCCAGCATCAGCTCGGGTTCGCGGGCTTCAGCGGGCGCGACCCGGAAAACATTGCCGTAGATGTCGTTCATGGCGAGGAAAGCTGCTGCCATGCCGCAGCTCGTGTGTAAGAACTGCCTGCGGCTCAAGCCGAGGTGTCTGCCGTTAACATCAGCGAGCTCGTTGATCCGTGCCTCGACTTTCTTTTGCGTATCGCTCTGCGGGGGCGGGAGATACTCGCCATTGGAAACAATCTGGGTCGGGATAGGCGTTGCCGCCGATGCCGCCTCCGCGCCCGCGACGAGACGCTGTTCTCGCTCACTAAGCCAGGTGCTCATTGTTCTCCTCCCCGTTTGTTGGCCGACCGTGGCAGGCGGGCATGAGACGCGTATGGCTACTCCCAATCAGTTGGCAGGACCGACTAGGCGTACCTCTCCGGTTCAGCTACGCATGAAGCCATCACGCGCCCGAAGCCTAGGCGAATCTCTGCATCGCCTTGCTCCTGCGAGAGCGGCCGGCATACCCGAGAAACCACTTGCAGTTGTGGGTATCCCCGCTGATTCAATGCTCAAACTTCTATTCGCGCAACCGATGTGAATCGACAGTCACGCTGTCCCAACGCCGCATCACTCTTTCATCTGATCAATCTTTCATTTGATCGATTTCAGCCGAAGTGAAAGGCTCGTTTCTCAAATGGACTGCGTCGGCTCATGTCCCCGAGCCGAACACCGCAGCAGCGGCTGCCATCTCGACTCTCTGCCGGAGATCCTCATAGGTGGCTGCGTTAACTGCTGCTTTTGGACCCATAGCCGACCTCAACGCGCAGTGTTCGAATAGCGCATCCGAGATGGACCAATTCAGCGCTTGAGTCGCTGCGCCGGCGGGTCATTGACCAGCGCTTTTGACCCGTTACGGACGTTGGCTGGGAGATCCTCACCGCATTGGGCCGCAGCCCGGTCAGAAGGATGCGCATCCGGCGATGCTATTCGAGCATCGTGCCCGCCGGCTTTACCCGGACGCGCCGAATCGGCTAGCATCGCCTCGTTTCATCTACCGGATCGGCAGATCGAAAACGCGAGATGGCGCTGTACCCGTAGAGAAGATCTTCTCGAGTTCGAGCCGCATGGTGTCGTGGCATTCGCACGCCACCGCAGCGAGCCGCGATGAGTCGATCTCGATTTCGCCTCGCCGCTCAGATCTGATCGCTCCGGAAGCGCGCAGATTGCGCATCAGGAGCGTCACCGTCGTTCGTCGCACACCCAACATCTGCGAAAGCGCGTCCTGCGTGAGGGGCAGGACGTCGTGGTTGATGCGGTCGTGAAGTTGAAGCAGCCAGCGTGCCATACGCGCTTGGACCGGATGCAGTGCATTGCAAGCCCCGCCCAATTGAAACTGTATCAGCACCGCCTTGAAGTGAAGCTGGACTACGTGGCGGATCGCGGGACTCCGGCTGAAAGCGGCATGGAATCGCGCCGCGGGGATCCGCGAGGCCGTCCCCGCGGCACGAACGATAGTCGTAACGGCCGCAGGGGACGGTCCCAGCACGGAAAGAGTGCCCACTGCCCCCTCGCGCCCTATTGCGGCGCTGGCGACCGTCTGCCCATTCGCCATGTCGACCATCACCGAAACGGCGCCACTGTGAGGGAAGAGGACGTGCTCGGTATGATCCCCCACCCGCGAGACGACCTCTTCCCGATCGAGGGTTACCATCTGTAGGTCGGGTGCCAAAAGATCGAGATCAGCGATCGGCAGTGCTGACAGAAGCCGGTTGCCAACTTCGCTTACAAGCATCACTGCAGCCCGATGCGAACGGTCCGCCCCATCGCATTTCGAGCGACAAACGGCAACAGCCTCAAACTTTGTTTGAATTCGCCTGTGCGTGTCGCCTCGAAATCCAATTCAGATGCGAAAGCTCTTAATCGCAAAAATGAAACTCCAAGCAGGCGAATTCTGCTGGTGCAGGATCATTCAACTAGATCCGGGCGCCACGCGCAGACAATTGCAAAATGGGTATGGGTAACATCATAAGGGTTCCAATTTCGGCGCGTGGCAAACGCCACAATCAGTGATGCGTAAATTGGGGCGATTGCGCCGCAAGCTGGTTCCCGTTGAGCCCTCGAGCTCAAGCTTGGCACCGCTTGCAAAGGGGCGACCAAGCCGCCGCATCTGCGACTTACCTCAGTGGGTAGTTTGGGGCCCGATGCCTCAAGTACGTCGGGGGCCCTTTCGGCCCTCAGCTCTGCGAGAGAACAAGGCCTCAGGTTTGGCGGCTTTAAAATCGATAAGCGCAGCATGGCAGGCGAACGCAATTGGCGCATTGGCGGCGTCTAGGCAAAGTCCGGTTATGACCCAGGCTGCGTGAAAACGTGAAATCTCGCGAAGCGCAGAGAACCCGCTTCCCAGATACCGCGGCGCCGCAGTTCAGTATGCTCCTCACGCTCCCGGAGCGGGCTTCCGAAGGAATACTTTTCTCTGCAATTTGCTCGGCGCTGCGTTTTCACACAGCCTGGGCCCATCGGCGCCTTCAACGTTGTGCACTGTTGAGAGACGAGCCGACATCTGGCGCGCCCAAACTCAGCGTATGATTTTTAAGCACATGCCCTAGCGGAAATTAAGAAGGCGGAGCGCGTCTGCCTAATGCGTAAGCACCGGTGACGTATTATTTGAGTTGCTCTCGCCGCCAGCGGCGGCAACCATCGCGGCGCTGTCCATTCCCACGCGAGAGCCCCGATGACCAAGCTCACCCGCTTCTCCGTCGCGCCGCTGCACAGCATGACGCGGCGTCTGGCTGACGTCGCCTCGGCGCGTGTGACGCCGGATCTCGTCATCACGGGCGCGCGCGTGCTCTCGACCTATTCCGAGCGTATCCATCCGGGGCGGGAGGTCTGGATCTCAGGCGGCCGCATCGCGGCGGTGAAGCCGGCCGGTACAGCGAAGAAGGCGTGGGGCGATGTTCCGCTTTATGACGCGGCCGGCGGCATCATCGCGCCGGGCCTCGTCGATCCGCACATTCACATCGAATCCTCGATGGTGACGGCCTGTGCCTATGCCGAGGCCGCGCTGCTCAACGGCACCACGACGATCTTCTGCGACAGCCACGAGATCGGCAACGTCATGGACGTCGCCGGTGTGGAGGCGATGCTGGAAGATGCGCGCGAGGCGCCGCTCTCGATCTTCCTGACCGTGCCGAGCACCGTTCCTGCGACCTCGGCTGAGCTGGAGACGGCGGGCGGCGACCTCACGCCGGACAAGATCGCCGGCCTTTTCGACCGCTGGCCCGAAGCGGTGGCGCTTGGCGAGAAGATGGATTTCGTGCCCGTCACGATGGGTGACGAGCGCAGCCACGCCATCCTCGCCGCCGCCTTGAAGCGGGGGCGTCCCGTGTCCGGCCATGTCTACGGCCGCGAATTCGTCGCGGCTTATGCGGCATCCGGCGTCACCGACACCCACGAGGCGATCGACCGCGACATTGCCGATGACTTGCTCGATGCCGGCGTCTGGGTGTTTTTGCGCGGGGGACCGCCGACCACGCCGTGGCATTCGCTGCCGCAAGCGATCCGGACGATCACCGAGCTCGGGGCTTCGCACAAGCGCACCGCCGTGTGCACGGACGACCGTGACGCCGACGATCTCCTGCTGTTCGGCCTCGACTGGGTGGTGCGCGAAGCCGTGAAGGCGGGGATGTCGCCGGAGCAGGCCTGGTCGATGGGCTCGCTGCATGGCGCGACCCGCTTCGGCATGGAGGGCGATATCGGCGGCCTCGGCGGCGGCCGCCGCGCCGATCTCGTGCTCATGGACGATCAGCTCAAGCCGCAATGCACTTGGTATGGTGGCGAGCTCGTGGTCGAGCGCGGCAAGATCACGCCGCGTCTCGATCAGGCGCTGTCGCAGCGCTATCAATATCCGAGGGCAGCCTATGCGACCGTCAAGCTGCCGCAGACGATGAAGCTGACGCCGGAATTGCCGACCAAGGCCTGCACCGTCAACGCCATCAGGACCGCGTTGCCCGGCATCACGCTGATCCATGAGAAGGTCACGATCGAGCCGGCCAAGGACTGGCCGTCGCTGTTCGCGCGCTATGGCCTCTGCTTCGTCGCGGTGGTCGAGCGCCACGGCAAGTCCGCCGGTAATGTCGCCCACGGCCTTCTCAAGGATTTCGGCCTGAAGCGCGGCGCGGTCGCTTCCAGCGTCGGTCACGACAGCCACAACATCATCGTCGCCGGTACCAACGAGGCCGACATGCAGGTCGCGATTGCAGCGATTAGGGAGCAGCAGGGGGGCGTTTGCGTCGTCGCCGATGGCGAGGTAAGGGCGCTGGTTCCGCTGCCGATCGCAGGACTCCTCTCCGACAAGCGTGTCACCGAAGTGGCGGAAGAGGTGAAGGTGCTGAAGAAACAATGGGCCGAGGCTGGCTGCACCATCCCGTACATGGGCTTCAATTTGATTCCGCTATCGGTCATTCCGGAAATTCGCATCACCGACAAGGGCCTCGTGCTGGTGCCGCAGATGCAGCTGGCGCCACTGTTCGAGTGACCTGCTTTCACGCATCTCTTGATCTAACCGATTGAGACGCCCACGATTTTCTCGCGGCTGCCGCATCGTGGAAAATAAAATCGATCTCGTTGAGATCGGCTTCTGCGCACCTGATGATCTCGTTCGCTGACGCAATTTGAGCGAGGTCCGATATGGCGAAGATGCGAGCTGTCGATGCGGCCGTGCGTATCCTGGAGAGGGAAGGTATCTCGACGGCCTTCGGAGTTCCCGGCGCTGCGATCAATCCGCTTTACTCCGCGCTGAAGAAGCGTGGCTCGATCCGCCACATCCTGGCGCGCCATGTCGAGGGCGCTTCGCACATGGCCGAGGGCTATACGCGCGCCAAGGCCGGCAACATCGGGGTCTGCATCGGCACCTCCGGGCCGGCCGGCACCGACATGATCACCGGACTCTATTCGGCGATCGCCGATTCCATCCCGATCCTCTGCATCACCGGTCAGGCGCCGCGCGCGCGGCTCTACAAGGAGGATTTTCAGGCGGTTGACATCGAGTCGATCGCCAAGCCCGTGACCAAATGGGCAGTGACGGTGCGCGAGCCGGCGCTGGTGCCGCGTGTGTTCAGCCAGGCCTTTCATGTGATGCGCTCAGGGCGCCCGGGGCCGGTGCTGATCGACATGCCGCTCGACGTGCAGCTCGCCGAGATCGAGTTCGACGACGAGACCTACGAGCCGCTGCCGGTCTACAAGCCCGCCGCGACGCGCAAGCAGGTGGAGAAGGCGCTCGAGATGCTCAACACCGCCGAGCGGCCGCTGATCGTGGCAGGCGGCGGCATCATCAACGCCGACGCCTCTGACCTGCTGGTCGAGTTCGCCGAGATCGCCAACGTGCCGGTGGTGCCGACGCTGATGGGATGGGGCGCGATCCCTGACGATCACGTGCTGATGGCCGGCATGGTCGGGCTTCAGACCAGCCACCGCTATGGCAACGCCACCCTGCTGGAATCCGACTTCGTGCTCGGCATCGGCAACCGCTGGGCCAACCGCCACACCGGCTCGGTCGAGACCTACACCAAGGGTCGCAAATTCGTTCACGTGGACATCGAGCCGACGCAGATCGGGCGTGTGTTCAATCCCGATCTCGGCATCGTCTCGGACGCCAAGGCCGCGCTCGAGCTGTTCGTCGCCGTCGCCAGGGAGTGGCGGCGGTCGGGCAGGCTCCGCGAGCGCCAGGCCTGGCCCGCTTCCTGCCGCGACCGCAAGAAGACGATGCTGCGCAAGAGCCATTTCGAGAACGTTCCGATCAAGCCGCAGCGCGTCTATGAGGAAATGAACAAGGCATTCGGCCGCGACACCACCTATGTTACGGTGATCGGCCTGTCGCAGATCGCCGGCGCGCAATTCCTCGGCGTCTACAAGCCCCGCAACTGGATCAATGCAGGGCAGGCGGGGCCGCTCGGGTGGACGCTGCCGGCCGCGCTCGGCGTGCGCGCGGCCTGTCCGGAGCGCGAGATCGTCGCGCTGTCGGGCGATTACGACTTTCAGTTCCTGATCGAGGAGCTCGCAGTCGGCGCGCAGTTCAATCTGCCCTACATCCACGTCGTCGTGAACAATTCCTATCTCGGCCTGATCCGCCAGGCCCAGCGCGGCTTCGATATGGACTATCACGTCCAGCTCTCCTTCGAGAACATCAACGCGCCCGAGATCGGCGTCTACGGCGTCGACCATGTCGCGGTCGCTGAAGGTCTCGGCTGCAAGGCCATCCGCGTCACCGACCCGAAGGACACGCAAGCGGCGTTTGTGACCGCCCGCGAATTGATGGCGAAGCACCGCGTGCCAGTCGTGGTCGAGTTCATCCTCGAACGGGTCACCAACATCGCCATGGGCACGGAGATCGACAACATCGTGGAGTTCGAGGAGGTGCTGGACCTTCCGCTCGACGAAGTCGAGACCACGCGCGTGCTGCAGCCGGCGGAATAGGGGAAGAAGCACCATGCCGAAGTTTGCCGCCAACCTCACCATGCTCTTCAACGAGATGCCGTTCCTCGACCGCTTCGCAGCGGCGAAGGCGGCGGGCTTTGCCGGGGTCGAATATCTCTTCCCCTATGAGTTCGACAAGGCGCAGCTGCGTGAGCAGCTCGAGGCCCACGGGCTGACGCAGGTGCTGCACAATCTTCCCGCTGGCAACTGGGCCGGCGGCGAGCGCGGCATTGCGATCCTGCCCGACCGCACCGCCGAATTCCGCGATGGCGTGTTCCGCGCCATTGATTATGCCAAGGCGCTCGATTGCGAGCAGCTCAACTGTCTCGTCGGCATCGCGCCTGTTGATGCCGATCCGCGCGAGCTTCAGGAGACGCTGGTCGGGAATCTGCGTTTTGCGGCTTCGACGCTGGCGCGGGAGAACATCAAGCTGCTGGTCGAGCCCATCAACACGCTCGACATTCCCGGCTTCTTCCTCAACGGCACCGAGCAGGCGGTGCAGCTGATCTCCGAGGTGAGGTCGAACAACCTCTTCATCCAGTACGACATCTACCACATGCAGATCATGGAGGGCGATCTCGCCCGCACCATGCAGGAATATCTGCCTCAGATCGCCCATATCCAGCTGGCCGACAATCCCGGCCGCCATGAGCCCGGCACCGGCGAGATCAACTATCCCTTCCTGTTCCGCCACCTCGACGCGATCGGCTATCGCGGCTGGATCGGCTGCGAATACAAGCCGCGCACGACGACGCTGGAAGGCCTGTCCTGGCACGCGGCACAGACGTTTGAGACCTGAGGAAACGCAAACATGACCAATATCGGCTTCATCGGACTCGGCACCATGGGGCGGCCGATGGCCGGCCATCTCCTGGCCGCGGGTCATCGCGTTTTCCTGCATGACATTGCGCCGATCGCGCCGGATCTGATGTCCGCAGGCGGCATCGCCTGCACGTCGTCCAGGGAGGTCGCAGAGCAGGCGGACGCGGTCATCATCATGGTGCCGGATACGCCGCATGTGGAGGCCGCGCTGTTCGGCAAGGACGGTGTCGCCAGCGGCATCTCCAAGGGCAAGATCGTCGTCGACATGAGCTCGATCTCGCCGCTGGCGACTAAGGAGTTCGCGAAGAAGATCGAGGCGCTCGGCGCCGACTATCTCGATGCGCCGGTGTCGGGAGGGGAAGTCGGCGCGAAAGCTGCGAGCCTCACCATCATGGTCGGCGGGCCGGAGCGGGCCTTTGGCACCATGAAGCCGATCTTCGACAAGTTGGGCAAGAACGTCACCCATGTCGGCGCCAACGGCGACGGACAGACGACGAAGGTCGCCAACCAGATCATCGTCGCGCTCACCATCGAAGCTGTGAGCGAGGCGCTGTTGTTCGCATCCAAGGCCGGTGCGAATCCCGCGCTGGTGCGCAAGGCGCTGATGGGCGGCTTTGCCTCTTCGCGCATTCTGGAGGTGCATGGCGAGCGCATGGTGAAGCGCAATTTCGATCCGGGCTTCCGCATCGAGCTGCACCAGAAGGATCTCAATCTCGCGCTCGAAGGCGCTCGCTCACTCGGCCTGTCGCTGCCGAGCACGGCCGTGGCGCAGCAATTGTTCTCGTCCTGTACCGCACATGGCGGCAAAGCATGGGATCATTCGGCGATGGTTCGGGCGCTGGAACTGATGGCCGGCCACGAGATCGCAGCTAGCTGAACTGTTACGCCGTAACAGTCTCCAGATGCGGGGTGACTTTCGCCGCAGGGGAACCGGAACAATGATCTGGCCCCGCGGTTGAAGGCGCAGGACAATCACTGGAGACAAAACACCATGAAAACCCGTCTTGCGATTACGTTGGCTGCAGCGTCGCTGCTGGCGTCGAGCGCAGCCTTTGCCCAGTCGACGACCGAACAAGGCGCCAGGGACGGCGCGCGTGCGGGTGGCGACATCGGCGGCCCGATCGGAGCGATGGTCGGCGGCACCGTGGGTGCAGCCGTCGGCGCCGGTCTTGAAATTCCGAATGCGGTCCTGGGCGGAATTCCGCGCAGCGACTCCGTCGTAGTCCACGAGCGCGTCGTGGTTGGCGAGCCCCTGCCACCCACCGTGGTGCTCCGCCCGGTGCCGAATTACACCGAGTATCGCTATGCGGTCGTGAACGATCGCCGCGTGATCGTCGAGCCGCGCACGCGCCGCGTGGTCAAGATCATCGACTGATCGACGCAATCCTCTGTGCCGAGCAGGGCCCTGCGGAGTGTCACTCCGCGGGGCCTTCGCTTGCCACGGCGGAGCTGGTGCAAAAGCGCGAGAGCAGCCGGTCGGCCGTGGCGGCGAGCGCAAAGCCGAGGCAGGCGGTGGCGGCGTCGACCAGATAATCCTCCAGCCGCGCATGGCGGCCGGGTGCCCAAAATTGCATCAGCTCGAGCACGCCGATCAGGATGACCGCAGCCGCCGCAATCAGCAGACGCCGGCGTCGATAGGCGAGGCCGAAGGCCAACCCCACCATGATGAAGGCAAGCGCATGTTCGCCGTCCTGACCGAGGGTGGAATGGGGGCGAAGGCCGGGAGGACCGAGAGTGGCGAACGTAACGGCAGCGGCGAGCAGCCAGGCAAAGGTACGAATGAAAAGCGACATCTGGGTCGCTTAGCACGAATTTGGTCGGGTTGTCGCGAGGCTCGTATCAGATCGCCGTGTAGTTAATGACAAAATGTTAAAGCGGATCGCGCACGCCAAGGCCATGCATGAAACGTTCCCGGATCTGCACGGGGTCGCGACGGGTGGTGCCTACGCCGGGCTTGTCGTCGATCCTGACCGCGATCAGGCAGGGCTCGGAGGCCGCCATCGCATCGTCGACCAGTCGCTCGAAATCCTCCTCGTCCGCGGCCCAGGCGCTGCTCGCAAGACCAGAGCCGATGGCGATGGCGACGATGTCGGCGACGCTGGCTGCCGGTGTCGGCTGCGCGCCGGTGATCTGGTAGATGCCGTTGTCCATCACGATCATCGTGAGGTTTTTTGGCTTCAGAGCCGCGATCGTCGAGAGCGCACCGAGCTGCATCAATAGCGAGCCGTCGCCTTCGAGCGCGAAGACGCGGCGGTCGGGCTGTGCCAGCGCCACGCCGAGCGCGATCGGGAAGGCGAGGCCCATGCTGCCCAGCATGTAGAAATTCTGTGGCCGGTGGCCGGCGGCCCAGAGGTCGAAATTGGTGTTGCCGATGCCGCCGATCACGGCTTCCTCGTGCTCGAGCTTTGCGATCAGCCGCGAGGTCACGTCGAACCGGTTCATCACCTTGGTATTGCCAGTGTTCATCGCCGGCCTCACTTGTCAAAGACCTTGCCGCCCGTCAGCAGCGGGTTGAGGATCAACGCCACCGGCGCCTGTGTGGTGACAGCCTGCCTGATCGAGCGGTCGGTGATGAATTCGAGCTCGTCGAGCCGGGTGATGGTGTGGTGCTCCAGCGCCAGCGAATCCAGCACCGGTCGCATGGTGCGGCAGACCAGCGACTGGCCGTAGTTGAACTCGCCGAGCGTGCCGCGCTCGGAGACGAACATGATCAGCGGAATCTGGTAGGGCACCGCGAGCGAGGCCAGCACGTTGGCGAGCGTGGCAAAGCCGGAGGTCTGCATCAGCACCGCGCCGCGCCGTCCGCCCATCCAGGCGCCGGAGACGATGCCGACGGCCTCTTCCTCGCGGGCGGTCGCGAAGGTGGTGAAGAAGGGATCGGCGTGCAGGTTCTTGATCAGCGGCTTGAGCACGCGGTCAGGCACGTAAGGAATCAGGCTGATCTCGTTCCGCTTCAACGTTTGCAGGACGATGCCGTGCCAGCTTCCGTCGCGGCTCCCCTGCGTCTGCTGTTCCGCAATCGCCATTGCGCTCTCCCTGCGGCCGCACATGCTTCTTGGTTCTGGCCGTCGCGGCAGTCTGCCGAACTTGACGCGAACAGCGGGATTGTCAACATGTCCGCGCCGTCACCATGATCTGCGCCAGCAGGCCTGCCGTGGCCGGCACCGCCATGGCATAAGCGGCGATAACCAGAACACGGGGGGGCACGGGCGGGCGCGCATCGCGCTGACCTTGCGGCTCTCCCTCGCAAGAGCCGGAAGGGTCCTGATGTCCGTCAACAACAAGCGCGTCGTCTACTCCAATTACTTGGCCAATCCGATCTATATCGACATCCTGAAGGCGCGGCCCGACGTGCGGCTCGATCGCATCGAGAACGCAAGCCCCGAGGACGTCTATGGGCCGCTCCTCGGCGCTGCCCACGTCTACCAGGTCGGTGCCGCCCGCGATGAGCTCGCCCCGCATTTCCATGTCGATGCCGCCTTCCTGAAGCGCACGCCGAACTTGCTGCTGGTCTCCAGCAACGGTGCCGGCTTCGACCCGGTCGACGTCGAGGCCTGCACGGCCGCCGGGGTCGTGGTCGTCAACCAGTCCGGCGGCAATGCCCATTCGGTCGCAGAGCACGCGCTGGCGATGATGCTGACGCTGTCCAAGCGCATCATCCAGTCGGATCGCCGGCTGCGCCGCGAGCGCGACGTCAACCGCAACGATCTCGTCGGCAACGAGGTCGAGCACAAGACCGTCGGCATCATCGGCCTCGGTAATGTCGGCCGGCGCATCGCCGCATTGTGCAAGGGTCTGCTCGGCATGACGGTGCTGGCCTACGATCCCTATTTGTCGGCCGAGGTGATGGCCGAGCGGGGCGGGGAGAAGGTCGAGCTCGACGAGCTCTTGCGCCGCGCCGATTTCGTCTCGATCTCCTGCCCTCTCAATAAAGGCAGCCGCAACATGATCAGCACGCGCGAATTCGCGCTGATGCAGCCGCATGCCTATTTCATCACCACCGCGCGCGGCTTCATCCACGACGAGGATGCGCTGCTGCAGGCGCTGCGCGACAAGCGCATCGCCGGTGCCGGCCTCGACGTCTGGTCCAAGGAGCCGCCGCCGCCGGAGCATCCGCTGCTCCAGCTCGACAACGTGCTGGCGAGCCCACACACCGCGGGCGTCACCATCGAGGCGCGCCAGAATATGGGCCGGATCGCCGCCGAGCAGGTGCTGGATGTGCTCGACGGTAAGCGCCCGCCGCGCATCATCAACCCCGAAGCCTGGCCGCGCTATGCGGAACGCTTCAAGCAGGCCTTCGGGGTGACGCCGGGGTAGGGGCGCACCAAGTGCTCTGGATGACGGCCGGGAACTGACCCCCGGCCTTGATCCGCGTCAAAATCTCCTTTCCCCGTCCGGCCTAAATGGGACTAGAGTGCCGGCGGGCAGGCAGGGAGGTCCCATGTCAACTTATGTCGTCAGGTTCATGAAGGACGTGCTCGGCGAATACGGCCGGCAGTGCGAGGTCTGCCAGGGCACGCTTGAGATCGACGCCGCCGACGAGGACGAGGCCAGGGAACGTGCGAAAGCGAGGTTCTGCAAGGACCAGGCGTTGCATCACTGGTCGCTGCATGCCGACCGCATCCATGTCAAAGCGGCCGACTTCCCGTCGTAGGGCCTAACGCCCGGGTGCCGTGACAGGCGGGGGCGTCGTCGTCCCCGCGCCGAGCGAGCGTTGCACCATGACGGTGTCGGACCAGCGGCCGTGGCGATAGGCAACGCCGCTGAGCAGGCCGGCGCGCGCGAAGCCAAACCGCTCGTGCAGCGCCAGCGAGGGCGCGTTGTCGGCATCGATATAGCCGATCATCTGGCGAAAGCCGGCCGCCGCGCAGGCGTCGATCAATTCTTGCAGCAACAGCCGTCCGACCCCGCGGCCGAGATGGGCGTGGTGGACATAGATCGAGTGCTTGGCGGCGTAGCGATAGGCCGGCCGCTTGCGGAACAGCACGGCATAGGCATAGCCGACGACCTCGCCGCGCCAGGTCGCGACCAGATGCGGCAGGCGGGTCTGCTTCAGGTTCTTGCGCCGGTCGCGCAGATCGTCCGGCTCCGGCGCACCGGTTCCCTCGACATCGCGCGGCACGCCATTGCGGACGTGATGGCGGTAGATCGCCAGCATCGCCTCGACGTCGCTCTCGCGTGAGGTGCGCACCAGGACCGCTTCGTCGCTCGCGCGCGCAGCTGTCTCGTTCATCGGCACCTACTCGGTCACGACATAAGTGTAGAGCCCGATGCGCCCGTTCGCGTCGACCTCCTTGTAGACGCCCTGGATCTCGACGTCGAAGCCCGGGAATGTGTTGAAGCAGGTCTCGAACATCTTGAGATAATCGATCATGGGCTTGGCCCGTTCCGTCAGTCGCTCGCCGGGCACGATGGTGGCAATGCCGGGCGGGTAGACCACGAAGGGCGTGGTCGCGATACGGCCGGCGATCGCCTCGATCGGGAGGTAGTCGACGTCGTTCTTGAACAGATAGCGCGCGGCATCGCGGGGCGACATCGCGATCTCGGGCATATGCTCGGGCATGAACTGCCGGGCCTGGAGCGCGCTGACATCGGCGGCGCGGAAGAAACGGTGCATCTCGCCGCAGAGGTCGCGCAGCCGCGCGCCGGCGTAGCGCGCCTGCCGCCGCTGATAGAATTCGGGGATGACATCGGCCAGCAGCGCATTGTCGTCATGCAGCCTCTTGAACGCGACGAGGCCGGAGATCAGCGTGCCCGCCTTGCTCGCCTCGACGCCGGGCGTCAGCAGGAAAAGCAGGGAGTTGAGGTCGTTCTTTTCTGGGACGATGCGGTTCTCGCGCAGATATTGCGCGACGACCGGCGCGGGAATGCCGTGCTCGGCATAGGCCCCGGTCGTACGATCGAATCCGGGGGTGAGCAGCGTCAGCTTGTTCGGATCGGTCATGGCAAAGCCTTCCGCGAGATCGGGAAAGCCGTGCCAGTTGGTATCCGGAGAGAGCTGCCACAGCGCGGGATTGGTGGCGAGCTCGTCGGTCGAGAGGGTCTCCCAGGCGACGTTATGCGCCGCGCCGGGGCGGCTGACATCGGCAATGGCGACGCGATCGGGAACAAACGGCTCGAAGAACCAGCGGCGATCCGGATTCTGCTCCTTCTCCTCGAACTCCCGGCGCATCGCCCGGATCTTCTTGCGCAGCTCGATGCCGAGCCGGATCGTGTCGTCCCACAGCACTTCGCCAGAGCGGCCCTTCATCATCTGCGCGCCGACGTCGAGCGAGGCGAACAGCGGGTAGAACGGCGAAGTCGAGGCGTGCTGCATGAAGCTCTCGTTGAAACGGCGGTGCTCGACGCGACGCTTCTGGCCGCGGATGTGGCGATCCTTGATGTGGATCTGCGAGGCCTGCGAAAAGCTTGCCAGCTGCTTGTGGGTCGACTGCGTCGCGATGATGCCGGGGGCGTCGGGCGGAAGATTTGCCAGCCCCATGGCGAAGCGGCCGGCATAGAGCGGGTGGAATTTCATGAACCCGGCCCAGGCCTCGTCGAACAGGATGTAGTCGCAGAGATGGCCGATGCGCTTGATGATCATCTCGGCGCTGTGGATCGAGCCGTCATAGGTGCACTGCTCGACCACAGCGACGCGGAACGGCCGCTCCCTGCGCCAGGCGTCGCGATCGTTCACCAGGGGATGGTTGCGGATCGCCTCGCGCAGAGCCTTCTCGTCGAGCCTGTCCCAGCGCATCGGGCCGATCAGCCCCCAGGCGTTGCGGACGGTCGGCACATAGACCGGGATGCCGCCATTGATCATCAGCGCGCCGTGATGGGCGGCCTTGTGGTTGTTGCGGTCGAACAGCACGAGGTCGCCGTCGGTGACGAGGGCGCCCAGCGCGACCTTGTTCGAAGTCGAGGTGCCGTTGAGCACGAAATAGGTCTTTTCCGCGCCGAAGATCGCCGCCGCTTCCTTCTGCGCCTTCAGCGCCGGGCCCTCATGGGTGAGGAGGTCGCCGAGGTCGAGCACGGAATTGTCGAGGTCGTCGCGGAACACGGATTCGCCGAGATGCTCGACGAACACGCGCCCGATCGGGCTGCGATTGTAGAACACGCCGCCATTGTGGCCCGGGCAGGTCCAGAGCTGGTTGCCTTCCTCGGCATAGTCGACCAGCGCGCCGAAGAAGGGCGTCTTCAGCGTCTCGGCATATTGCTTGAGCCGGCTGATCAGGTTCTTGGCGATGAAGGTCGGCGTCTCCTCGGAGAGGAAGACATAGCCGTCGATGAAGTCGAGCACTTCGACCGGCAGGTCCTCGAACCGCTTGCGACGGATCAGGAGAATGATTGGGAAGTCGAGGCCGCGGCGGCGCATCAGGTTGATCAGCGCCGAGGTTTTGCCCTCAAGCCCTTTCTTGCCCCAGTCCACCACCATGCAGCCGATCGCGGCATCGGTCTGCACCGCCATCTCGGCATCCTCCAGCTTGCGGGCGCGGACTACCTCGAAGCCGGAGCGTTGGATTTCCTCGATGATCTGGTTGAAGCGGACGCCTTCGAGATCGTCGGCGTCGAACACAGGTGCGGCGAACAGGAAGTTGAAGCGTTTGAAATAGTCCATGTCGGATCCCGAATGTGCAGGAAGATACAGCTCTCGACACATTCGATGACATTTGGATGACATGCCCGAGTGCTGCGACAGGGTTAGCCTGCCGCCTCACTCCAGCAGCTTGTCCAGCGTAATCGGGAAGCGCCGGATGCGCTTGCCGGTGGCATGATAGACGGCGTTCGCAATCGCGGCCGGCACGCCGACGGTGCCGATTTCGCCGAGCCCCTTGATGCCCAACCGGTTGATGCGGTCGTCGGGCTCGTCGACGAAAATGACGTCAATGTCGTGGACGTCGGCGTTCACGGGGATGTGGTATTCGGCGATGTTCGCGTTCATGATGCGGCCGAAAAGCGGTGATCCATCACCGTCTCCTCGTGCAGCGCCATTCCAATTCCCCAGACTACCCCGCCCATGATCTGGCTGCGGCCCGTCTTGGTGTTCAGGATGCGTCCAGCCGCGACCGCACTCACGACCCGGGTGACGCGAATGACGCCGAGCTCTTCATCGATCTTGACCTCGACGAACACGGCCGAATGGGTGTTGCGCGCGTGCGACTTGTCCTCGGGGAACTCGTTCAGCTTCTCCTTCTCGATCCGCTCGACCTGGCCATGGCGCATCGCATCAGCAATCGAAACTGAGCGGCTGCGGTCGGCGGCCTTAGCAACCGTGCCGTCGAGGAGAATGATGTCTGGCACATCGACCCCGGCAAGCGGCGAGGCAGGCATCGCCTTGGCGTATCGCGCTAGCTCGCGGCGAATCTCTTCGGCTGCTCCCAGCACGGCGTGCGCGCTCGAGGCGGCCATCCATGAGCCGCCTTCCACCGGTGCCTGCGGCAGGCTCGAGTCCGCGAGCTTGACGCTGATGTTCTCGATCGGCAGCCCGAGGGCATCGGCCGCGACCTGCGCCACGATGGTGTAGGTGCCGGTGCCGATATCGGACGCAGCGCAGGAGACCTCGGCATGGCCGTTGGCCGTCAGCACGATGCGGACGGCGACCGGCATCTGCAGCGCTTCCCATACACCTGTCGCCATGCCCCAGCCGACCAGTTCCTTGCCGTCGCGCATGGAGCGCGGTGCCGGATTGCGCCTGCTCCAGCCGAACGCCTCCGCGCCGCGGGCGTAGCATTCGCGCAACTGCTTGCTGGTGTAAGGGAGGTCTTCGGTCTGGTCGCGATCCGAATAGCACTTCAGGCGCAATTCGAGCGGATCGAGCTTCAGCGCGACGGACAATTCGTCCATGGCGCATTCGAGCGCGCACACGCCCGTTGCCGCACCCGGTGCGCGCATGTCGCAGGGCGTCGAGACGTCGAGGTCGACCAGCTTGTGGGAATAGTGGCTGTTGGGGCTCTTGTAGAGCTGCTCGGCCCAGCCGGTGTCATTGCGAGAGAAATCCTCGTAGCGGGAGGTCACGGCAATCGCTTCATGGCTGACCGCATCGAGGGTGCCGTCCGGCTTTGCGCCGAGCGCAAGGCGCTCGATTGTCATGGGACGATAGCCCAGGCCATACATCTGCTGCCGCGTCAGCACGACGCGAACAGATCGCTTCAGTGCGAGCGCGGCAAGGGTTGCCAGCACGACCTGGTGTTGCGGCCGCAGGCCTGAGCCGAAGGCGCCGCCGACGTACGGCGAGATCACGCGGATGTCGTCGGGCTTCTTGCCGAAAACGCCGCAGAGAAACTTCTGGACGTTCTGGACGCCTTGCGTCTTGTCGTAGACCGTAAGCCCGCCACTGCCGTCCCAGACCGCCGTCGTCGCATAGAGCTCCATCGGATTGTGGTGCTCGCTCGGAATGACGTAGTCCGCCTCGTGGCGCACGGCCGCGCGCGTCAGGGCTGCTGCCGCATCGCCACGCGGCTTGTGTGGCTGATCCACTTTGGAAGCCTTGCCGCGTTCGGATTCGAGATCGGTCGCAAACGCCTCCTGCTCATATTCGACGCGAACACGGGTTGCGGCGAACTTGGCGGTCTCCCAGTCCTCCGCGACGACCAGTGCGATCGGCTGGCCGTTGAACTTGATCCTGTCGTCATAGAGCGGACGGAAGGGCGAGCCCTTCTCCGGCGCCACCTCATCCTTCCAGGCTTCGTCCTTGTCGGCGAGGGGCGGCCGATGTGCATGGGTGAGCACGTCGACCACGCCCTTCACCTTCAGAGCCTCGCTGGTGTCAAGACGAGCGATGCGCCCGCGCGCGATGGCGGCCTCGACAACGAAGCCGTGAAGAAGACCTTCTGCTGCGAATTCGCCGGCATATTTGGCGGCCCCGGTGACCTTGGCCCGGCCGTCGACGCGCGACGTTGGTGTTCCGACATAGGCGTTCATCGGGACCTCATGCGATCTTCTTGTAAGCTTGTGACTGCGGCGTGGCGCTTGCGGCCTGCATCAGCGCACGCAGGACGGCTCGGCGCGCCAGCTCGATTTTGAATCCATTATGGGAGCGGGCAGTCGCTCCCTGCAGCAGCAGGTCGGCGGCGCGCCCGAAATGATCCGGTGTTGCCGCCTGGCCGCGCAATGCGGCTTCGGCCTCGAGGCTTCGCCAGGGCTTGTGAGCCACGCCGCCCAGCGCAAGGCGCGCTTCGCCGATTGCGTTGCCCTCCAGTTCGAGCGCGGCCGCGACGGAGACCAGAGCAAAGGCGTAGGAGAGCCGGTCGCGGATCTTCAGATAGCTGTAGTTCCGGGCAAAGCCGTGCGGCGGCAGCTCGATGGCGGTAATGATCTCGCCGCTGCCGAGATTGGTATCGAGATGAGGCTTGTCATCGGGAAGCCGATGGAAATCCGTCAGCGCGATGGTGCGCTGCCCCGAGGGGCCTGCGATGTGCACGAGCGCGCCGAGCGCGGCCAGCGCCACGCTCATGTCGGATGGATTGGTCGCGATGCAGGACGTGCTGGTGCCGAGGATGGCGTGGTTGCGGTTGAGGCCGTCGATGGCCGAGCAGCCCGTGCCGGGGGTTCGCTTGTTGCACGGCGTCGTGGTGTCATAGAAGTAGGGGCAGCGCGTTCGTTGCATCAGATTGCCGCCGACCGAGGCCATGTTGCGCAATTGCGCGGAGGCGCCGGCCAGGATGGCGCTGGCAAGCAGGGGATAGCGCTGCTCGGTCAACGGATGGTAGGCGAGGTCCGAATTCGGCACCAAAGCGCCGATACGCAGGCCGCCGTCGGCGGTCTCCGCGAAGTCGCGGAGCGGCAAGCGGGAAATGTCGATCAGCCGGGAGGGCTGTTCGACATTCTCCTTCATCAGGTCGATCAGGTTGGTGCCGCCGGCAATCAGCTTCGCGCCGGGATCGGCGGCGAGCAGGCGGATGGCGTCGGCCACATCGCTTGCGCGGGAATATTGGAAGTTGTTCATGACCGGCTCATTGCGTGTTGGATCGCAGCCACGATGTTGGGGTAGGCACCGCAGCGACAGAGGTTTCCGCTCATCAGCTCCCGGATCTCGTCCGCATCGCGCGCACGGCCTTCGGCCAACAGGCCTGCGGCGGAGCAAATCTGTCCCGGCGTGCAATAGCCGCACTGAAAGGCATCGTGGTCGATGAAGGCCTTTTGCAGGGGATGCAGCGCGCCGTCCGCGGCCAAGCCTTCGATCGTCGTGATCTCAGCGCCATCCTTCATAACGGCGAGGGTGAGACAGGAATTGACCCGTCTTCCGTCGACCAGCACGGTACAGGCACCGCATTGGCCGTGATCGCAGCCTTTCTTGCTGCCGGTCAGCTCCAGGCGATCACGCAGCGCATCCAGAAGCGTGGTCCAAGGCACGACTTCGAGCGCGTACCTTTCGCCATTAACGACGAGGTTGATCGGAATGCGTTCGGGGATCGTAAGGTCGGCCATGGTCGGTTTCCCTGCGGAAAGGCCGAGTCGGGCAAATTGGGCAAGTGACGCGAGAATGCGTTGCCGCCGCTGGCCAATAGCGCCCAACGGATGAGGAGTTGCTTGGTTCCTGACCGGTTCTCCCGATCTGGATCGACGAGATCAGCGCTTCGTCTCGCCGAACACGACGGTCGGCACCGCGCGGTTAACGATCTCGCGCAGCGCGAAGCTCGATTGCACCCGCGCCACGCGTGGCAGGCGGGACAGCTCGGTGCGATGGATGCGCTCGAAATCCTGGATGTCGCGGGCGAGCACGATGAGGATGTAGTCGTCCGTCCCCGACATCAGGAAGCAGCGCACGACAGAGGGACATTTCGTCACCTCTGCCTCGAATGCCTTCAGCGCCTCGTCGCTCTGGCTTTCCAGCGCGATGCGAACCAGCACCGTGGTGGTAAGGCCGAACTGGCCGAGGTCGAGCGCGGCCTGGTAAGCCTGGATGTAGCCGTCATCCTCCAGCGCCTTCTGCCGCCGCGCCAGCGCCGTGCTCGACAAGCCGATCTTGTTGGCAAGCTCGGTGTGGCTGGCTCGCGCATTGGTCGTGAGTTCCGCGAGGATGGCGAGGTCTTTCCGGTCGAGGGCCAAGGTTTCGTTTCCAGCGCCAAAGGACGTTTTCGCGCCTGAAACCGGCGCGGGTGCCGCCAAGGTAGCGGATATTTGCACGAAACCAAACCGACGCTCTCGCTACGATCAACAATGGAATCAAAGCATTGGCGAAGGAGAGCAAGATGCGCGTCGGGGTGCCGAAGGAGATCAAGGTGCAGGAATATCGCGTCGGGCTCACCCCAGGGGCGGTCCGCGAATATGTCGCCGCCGGGCACCAGGTGATGGTCGAGAGCGGCGCCGGCAGCGGCATCGGTGCGTCCGACGAGGTGTACCGGCGGGCTGGGGCGTCCATTGCCGAGACGGCTCGCGAGATCTTTGCAAAGTCCGACATGATCGTGAAGGTGAAGGAGCCGCAGAAGAGCGAATGGGCTCAGCTTCGCGAAGGCCAGATCCTTTTTACCTATCTTCATCTTGCGCCGGATCCCGAGCAGGCCAAGGGCCTGCTTGCTTCCGGCTGCACCGCAATCGCCTATGAAACCGTCACGGACGCGAGTGGTCACCTCCCGCTGCTCGCCCCGATGAGCGAAGTCGCCGGCCGCCTCGCCATCGAGGCCGCCGGCGCCGCCCTCAAGCGCTCGGCCGGCGGCCGCGGTCTGCTGCTGGGCGGCGTGCCCGGCGTGCAGCCGGCTCGCGTCGTCGTCCTCGGCGGCGGCGTGGTCGGGACGCAGGCGGCGCGCATGGCCGCCGGCTTAGGTGCCGAAGTCACCGTGATCGACCGCTCGATTCCGCGCCTGCGCGAACTGGACGATCTCTTCGTCGGACGCGTGCGCACCCGCTTCTCCACCATCGAGGCGGTCGAGGACGAGGTGTTCGCCGCCGACGTCGTCATCGGTGCAGTGCTGGTGCCCGGCGCCAGCGCGCCGAAGCTCGTCACGCGCGCGATGCTGAAATCGATGCGGCCGGGAGCCGTGCTGGTCGACGTCGCGATCGACCAGGGCGGCTGCTTCGAGACCTCGCACCCGACCACGCACGCGGAGCCGACCTACGAGGTCGACGGCGTCGTGCACTATTGCGTCGCCAACATGCCGGGAGCGGTGCCGGTGACCTCGAGCCAGGCCCTGAACAACGCGACGCTGCCGTTCGGCCTGATGCTCGCGAACAAGGGCTTTGCGGCGGTCCTGGAGAATCCGCATCTGCGCAACGGGCTCAACGTGCATCGCGGCCGGGTGACGAACAAGGCGGTGGCCGAGAGTCTGGGGCTGGAGTTTGCGCCAGTAGACAGCGGGCTGGCGGCTTAGCGAGATGGGCTACCGCCAATGCGGTGCCATCAATCGACTGGAAGATGGCGCTGCCGCCTTGCCCCGGGCCGGGAATCCCGGCGCGGGAAGGGCGTTGTGACTGGAGTGGCGGTATCCAAATCGGCGGGAAGAAGAAAACTATTGCCGCGGTCCTGTCAGGAGGAAGGAGTTTCCCCTTACGAGGGCAAAAACGCCAATCGCTTCCATTGCTGTTTGGAGCCGAAACGACGACATTTGCGCCAGAAATTGGTGGATCGGCAGCCATGGAACGCACTGGATTTGAGCCCTTCGGCGAGCAACTGGTGTCCGCAACGGACACACAGCCGAAGTCGCGTGCGTCGAAGCTCCTGCTGCGGGCCGGCACCACCCTGTTCTGGTCGCTGGTCGCCGGCATCGTGCTGGCCCGTGCCGCCTTCTTCGAGCCGGGCATCTATGACGGCTTCAGCCGCGTCGCCTCGCTGGCCAAGAACCTGATCTTCTGAGGCCGTTTATTCCGGGCTGAGGACAGAACTTCTCTCGGCCCTGATATGTCGAAAACATATTTCCCAATTGGGTCGCGCTGCGTATAAATCTTTCTCCTTCGGGAGAGATTTGTGTCGCAGAATCAAGCATCCAGCCCGGCCGATTCCAAGCCGGCCACCGCCGCGAGCCGTATTGCGGCGCTGATCCCGGGCATTCTCCTCTGTATCGCCGTGGCCGGTGTGTCGGCCCTGCTCGAGCGGGCCGAACTGGGCGTGTTCGAGCATCCCTATGTCGAGGCGCTGGTCATGGCGATCCTGCTCGGCATGGCGGTGCGCAGCTTCTGGAAGCCGGCCCCGCGCTGGCAGGCGGGTATCGCCTTCAGCGCCAAGCAGCTGCTCGAGGTCGCGGTCATGCTGCTCGGGGCCTCCATCAGCTTCGCTGCGATCGCGGCTTCCGGCATTGCGCTGCTCGCCTCCATTGCCGCGGTCGTCGTGGTCGCGCTCTGCGTCTCCTTCGGCCTCAGCCGGCTGCTCGGCCTGTCGACGCGGCTGTCGATCCTGATCGCCTGCGGCAACTCGATCTGCGGCAATTCCGCCATCGCCGCGGTGGCTCCCATCATCGGCGCAAGCAACGACGAGATTGCATCCTCGATCTCCTTCACGGCGATCCTTGGCGTGATGATGGTGCTGGGCCTGCCGCTGCTGATCCCGCTGCTGCAATTGTCCGCAACGCAGTACGGCATCCTCGCCGGGCTCACCGTCTACGCGGTGCCGCAGGTGCTTGCCGCCACGGTGCCGGCAGGCCTCGTTTCGACCCAGATCGGCACGCTGGTGAAGCTGATGCGCGTCCTGATGCTCGGGCCGGTCGTTGTCGGCCTGTCGCTGGTCGCCTCGCGCTGGCAGAGCGATGCCCGGAAGACCAGCGTCGGCTTCTTCCGCCTTGTCCCCTGGTTCATCCTCGGCTTCCTTGCGCTTGCGACCCTGCGCTCGCTGGAGATCGTGCCGGCCACGCTGGTCGGCCCCGTGACGAAGATCACCGGCTTTCTCACGGTGGTCTCGATGGCAGCCCTCGGCCTTGGCGTCGACGTGCGCGTGCTCGCCAATGTCGGCGGCCGGGTGACGGCCGCCGTGACGCTGTCGCTGATGCTGCTGCTGGGGATCAGCATCGCACTGGTGCACTGGTTCAAATGATCATGGCATAGGGTGGGCAGAGGCGCGTAAGCGCCGTGCCCACCAGTTCTATAACAGACGGAGAATGGTGGGCACGCTTTCGCTTTGCCCACCTACGAGACCGTCAATGCTGCGAGCGGGAAGCTAAATCACGTCCGCCAGCGAATGGCCCTGCAGCTCGATGTTCAGCCCCTGCATGCCCATGTCGTTGATCTCGCCGCCCATCGCCTTCAGGCTCTCTTCGCGAATCAGCGACATCAGCCCGCGGCGGAGCGCCAAAAACTCCGACGACATCATCATCGATTGCTGACGCGGCCGCTCCAGCGGAATCGGGATCTCCGCCTTGATCGAACCGGGCCGCGCGGTCATGCAGTACACGCGGTCGGAGAGGAAGATCGCCTCGTCGATGTCGTGGGTGACGAACAAGACCGAGATCTTCAACCGCTGCCACATGTTGGTAAGGATCTGCTGCATGATGACGCGCGTCTGCGCATCGAGGGCGCCGAACGGCTCATCCAGTAGCAGCACCTTCGGTCCCGTAGCCAGCGCGCGGACGATGCCGACGCGCTGCTTCATGCCGCCGGAGAGCTTTTCCGGATAGTGCTTTTCGAACGCCTCCAGACCCGCGAGCCCCAAGAGCGTGCGCGCCGCCCGCTCGCGCTGCGATCGCGGCATGCCGCGCATCTTCAGCCCGAACTCGACGTTCTCCCGCACCGTCTTCCAGGGAAACAGTGAATATTGCTGGAACACCATGCCGCGCTCGGCGCTAGGGCCGTTCACGCGCTCGCCGTCGACCGTCACGATGCCGGTAGTCGGCTTGAGGAAGCCGGCGACGGCGTTGAGAAGCGTCGATTTTCCACAACCGGAAGGACCGACGATCGAGACGAACTCGCCCGGCTTCACATGGATCTGCGTGTCAGTCACGGCCTGGACCGCTCCCTCGATCGTCTCGTAGGCGAGGGAGAAGTTTTTGACCTCAATGTGGCCCTTCGGCGGACTCGCAACTAATTCGCTCATGTCGATCTCCACGGCATTACCAGCTTCCCTGCACCCAGGATCAGCAGGCTCGATCCGAGCCCGAGCACCCCGATCGCGATCATGCCGAGGGCGATGTCGGCGTACTGGACCAGCGAATAGGCCTCCCACGTGAAATAGCCGATGCCGTATTGGCCCGAGATCATCTCGGCGGCGATCAGCGAGACCCAGGCGACGCCCATGCCGACAGTAAGCCCGGTGAAGATGTGAGGCAGCGATGCCGGAAAATACACTTCGCGGAAGATCGAGCGCTCGCGCGCGCCGAGGCATTGCGCGGCGCGCACCAGCACGGGGTCGACCAGCGACATGCCGTGCAACGTGTTGACCAGGATCGGGAAGAACGAGCCGAGGAAGGTAATGAAGACGATGCTCTGCTCGTTGGTCGGCCACAGCATGATCGCCATCGGCACCCAGGCGATCGCCGGAATCGGCCGCAGCACCTCCGCGACCGGGAAGATTACCTCATGAACCAGCTTGAAGCGGCCCATAATGAGGCCGAGCGGCACGCCGATGATCGCCGCCAGCGAGAAGCCGATGAAGATGCGCCGGCAGCTGAGCAGGATGTGCATCAGGAATTTGGGATCGTGGATCGCCTTGGTGAAGCTCGCATAGACCGCGAGCGGCGAGGGCACGTTGGTGAAGCGCACGAAGAACACGACGCGATAGGTCGTGAGCAGGTGCCAGACCAGCAGGAACGCGAACAGCGAAATCACGCCGATCGCGGCCGCGCGCAGACCTGACCGATTGAGCCGGTACCAGCGCAAGGCGAGTGTGTCGAAGGACGGCGGCGTCGTAGGCGGGGTGATGGCAGCGGGCGAGGAGCCCGCCTCTGCAAGTGCTGTTGCCGGCATGCTGTCCTCGGGAGGTCTGACGAGGGCGGGGCTGCTCACGTCTTGCCTCCGACTGCGGCCTTTAGGGCGTCGTCGAAGCCGAGCACCTTACCGCTGATCTTGGCGGCATAGGCTTCGGCATCCTTCTTCAGCAGGAACGGGGCGAGTTCGCCATTGCCGACCGCAAAGAAGGCCTGATCGGCGAACAGCTTGATGCCGCGCGTGGTGTCGAAGACGTAGGCGACGTTGATCTTTTTGCCCTTGGCCTTGTAGTCGGCATAGGCACCGAGTGTGCAACTCGCGGACGAGAACGGCAAGATACCGGCGTCATCGACCCAGACCTCGCCGGCCTTGCGGGGATCCGCGATCGGCTTCTTGCAGAAACCATCTTCACCCGAAATTTCATAGTTCTTGGTGCTCGCAAGCTGCGCATCATAGTCGAGCTTCATATCGGCATAGGCTTTGCGGATGTAGCTGTCGTCGACCCATTTCTTCGGATCGAACTCCTTCATGCGGCCGAGATTCTGCAGCACTTTGACGTCGGTCGTGGCCGCATCGATCAGCGCCGGCTTGATGGTGGGATCAGTGGTCATGTTGCCGCTGGGGCCGAGGAAGATGTAGACGACTTCCTTGCTGATGCCGGTCCATTCCTGGATCTTTTCCGCGGCGAGCTTGGGATCGTCGCGCAGCCACTGATTGGCAGCGATCAGCGCCTTGAAGTAGGCGACGACGACCTCCGGATATTTTTGGGCGAAGTCGGTGCGAACCACGATGCCGTGGAAGGTCGGCAAGTTCGTCTCGACACCGTCGAAGATCTTTCGCGCGAAGCCGCGGAACGGCAGCAATTCCGCAAAGGGGACGAAATCGGCATGCCCGTCAATCTTCTTCTCCTGCAGATTGGTTGAGCCCACTTCCGGGCTCTGGCTGACGAGCTGGAAGAAGTCAGATGCGTAGCCGCGATCCTGCATAGCCTTCAGCACCATGCCGTGCGCGGCGGAGCCGAAGGGAACGCTGACCAACTTGCCCTTGAGATCGGCGAGGTCGTAATAGGGCGAGTCCTTGTGGACGACGAGGCCGTTGCCTGAGCCGGACAGGCTGTAGGCGGCGATGCCGATCAGGCGGCTCTTGCTCTCGGGGTTACTCTCGAAAGTGAAGCCGTTCACGATCAGCGGATAGTCGCCCATCATGCCGATCTGCAGCTTGTTCGCCATCATCGCGTTGGTGACGGGCGGACCTGAGGTGAAGTTCTGCCACTCCAGCTCGAACTTGATGTTGGCGTATTTGCCGTCCTTCGGCAGGTATTTTTCCAGCAGACGCAACTGGCGGATGACGACCCCGGCGGTCACCGTGTTGGTTGTGGTGTCCTGGGTTCCGATGCCGAGCGTGACGGTTTCCGCGGCGGCCGGCTGCGCGGTGAGAAGCGCCAGCGACGTCACTGACATCGCGATCGAGAGCGTGGGAAGATGGCGGACCATTCTCATCCTCTTTCGGTTGGATGTGCTGTGGTTGCCATGATTGGTTGAGGGCACCGGCGGGGCAAATCCGGAATGACGACAGCGGTCGATTAGTTGCCCGGAAAAGGTGATTGCATACTCCTTGAGCAGTTCTGCACTATAAAGCCGCTTGCCTGTGCATCGGTCTTGGCTGCAAATTCTCCTAATCGGATGCGTGACCGCGCATCTCCTCCAGCACGTCGGTACGGCAGACGACGATCTGCGACCGCTTGGTCAACACGATTCCCTTCTCTTGCATGCGCTTCAGGCTGATCGTGACCCATTGCCTGGTGGCGCCGACCATGTGGGCGATGTCGGCGTGAGTGAAGGCGGCGGCAATGACGGTGCCGTCAGCATCCTCGACGCCGTAAAGCTCAACGAGGTGCAGCAACAGATGCGCAAGGCGCTGGGTGATCGAGCGCGTGCCCAGCATCTGCGCGAGCGCCGAATAGCACTTTCCCTTGAACGTGAGGCCCTCGATCAGGCCGATCGCGAGGTTCGGGATCTCTGCGGCAAGCGACCGCAACTCCTTTCCGGGCAAGTGCACGATGCTGCAATTGCTGGAGGCGACGCCGGACCATTGATGCACGGTGCCTTCGAACACTTCGGGGCCGCCGACGAAATTGCCGACGTGCCAATAGGCGAGTGTGATCTCGCGCCCGAGTGGAGAGGTATAGAATACGCGGATGCGGCCGCTCTCGATCAGCCAGATGCCATCATGCTTGCCACCCTGGCTAAACAGCGTCTGGCCGCGGTTGAGCACCTTGCGGCGGCCCTGCTTCAGCACCAACTCCCGCTCGCGCGGTGAGAGCTTGTCCATCAGCGGTGGTGGACCGCCGATCCATTGCTGGTTCTCGGTGAGCAGCAGGGAGGAACTGCCTGCAGGCCGGGCCGGGGGGGCGGTCCCACGAACCACATTTGCCGCCTGCAACATCGTCTGCCTCCGGAACGTTCAAATTGTTCTAAAGAGGAGCAATGTCTGTGCCAGATGGAGCGAGATTGACGCTCTTCGTCATTCCGGGCTCGCCCTTCGGGCGCCCCGGAATGACGACCGTCGATGGGTCACCGCCCCGCCAGACTGAGCAAATACGGCTTCGGATATATCCCCCGGCTGTGCCCGTCCGAAAACGAGATGTTCAGCCCATAGCCGAGATCGCCGATCCCGGTGATCGCAATCCCGGGAAATGCTTCCGGGAAGCGGCCGTCGAAACGGGCGCGGGTGCAGTGGGCGCATTTGCATGAGAGGCGGAGTTTCTCGGCGGGCACGCTGAGCGCGTCGTCCTGCGTGGTGCGGACGAGAAGCGCGGCGAGATCGGCGCTGGCTTCATAGTTGGCAACGGTCGGTGCGACCAAGGTCATGGTCATGACGAACCTCCGACTTCTATCTATGCCGGCACCGGCGCGGCGAATAGCAACTAATTGCCGGCGCCGGCATGACCGCGTGCCTGGTCTTCGATCACAACGCGCGAAATGTGAAACTAATCGACCGGGAATTTCACTTCTGAATTGCCGGGCCCCCCTCTCTCCATGACCTTGGCGTCATCGACAAGGAGAGACCATGAGTTCATTTCAGAAGGAAACGGTTTTGTCAGTCAGGCATTGGACCGACTCCCTGTTCAGCTTCACCGCGACGCGCGATCCCGGCTTTCGTTTCCAGAACGGCCAGTTCGCGATGATCGGACTGGAGGTCGAGGGCAAGCCGTTGATGCGGGCCTACAGCATGGCCAGCGCCAATCACGAGGAGGCGCTCGAGTTTTTCTCGATCAAGGTGCAGGATGGCCCGTTGACCTCGCGCCTGCAGAAGATCAGGGAGGGCGACATCATCCTGGTCGGCCGCAAAGCGACGGGCACGCTGATCACCGGCAATCTCATTCCGGGAAAGCGCCTGCTGCTGCTCTCGACCGGAACCGGCCTTGCCCCCTTCGCCAGCCTGATCAAGGACCCGGATGTCTATGAGAACTACGAGACCATCGTGCTCGCTCATGGCTGCCGGCAGGTCTCCGAACTCGCTTACGGCGAGCATCTCGTCGAAGGTCTGCGCGATCACGAATTCTTCGGGCCACTGATCCGCGACAAGCTCGTCTACTATCCGACCGTCACCCGCGAGCCGTTCCGCAACCGCGGCCGCATCACCGACCTGATCGCCTCGAACCAGCTGTTCGACGATATCGGTCAGTCCGCCCTCGATATCGGGAGCGACCGCATCATGCTGTGCGGCAGCCCGGCGATGCTCGAGGAACTCCACGCGATGTTCTCCGCGCGCGGCTTCGTCGAGGGCAACCACAGCCAGCCCGGCCATTTCGTGATTGAAAAGGCTTTTGTCGAGCGCTGAGGCCAAATCGCTGTCCGGCGACAACTAATTGCTATCGCCGGACATCCACCTGAACAAATCTGATGCACAGGCGCCGCGGGTCGGCGAACCAGGAGCAAGTGATGTCACTAGATCAGATCGTCGACGGACTTTCGGAGGTTTCCTGCGATGTGCTCGTGATCGGCGGCGGCACGGCCGGCCCGATGGCGGCGCTGAAGGCGAAGCTGAAAAACCCGAAGGCCAACGTCGTTCTGCTCGAAAAGGCCAATGTCAAGCGCTCCGGCGCGATCTCGATGGGGATGGACGGGCTGAACAATGCCGTCATTCCCGGTTACGCCACGCCGGAGCAGTACACCAAGGAAATCACTATTGCTAATGACGGCATCGTCGACCAGAAGGCGGTCTATAAATACGCGCAGAATTGCTACAAGATCATCGAAGAGCTGGACAGCTTCGGCATCCGCTTTCTGAAGAACGAGAACGGTGACTACGCGGTCAAGAAGGTGCACCACATCGGCACCTATGTGCTGCCGATGCCGAACGGCGAAACCGTGAAGAAGGCGCTGTACCGCCAGCTCCGCCGCGCGCGCATCCTCATTTCCAACCGCTACATGGCGACGCGGCTGCTCAAGTCGACCGACGGCCGGATTGCCGGTGCCATCAGCGTCAACACCCGCACTGCCGAGATCCTGGTGATCAAGGCCAAGGCCGTGATCCTCTGCATGGGCGCCGCCGGTCGGCTAGGTCTGCCGACCTCCGGCTACATGTTCGGCACCTACGAGAACGCCGCCAATTCCGGCGACGGCTACGCCATGGCCTATCACGCCGGCGCAGCGCTCGCGAACCTCGAATGCTTCCAGATCAACCCCCTGATCAAGGACTATAATGGCCCCGCCTGCGCCTATGTCGCTGGTCCCTTCGGCGCCTACACGGCGAACAATGAGGGATCGCGCTTCATCGAATGCGACTACTGGTCCGGCCAGATGATGCTGGAGTTCTACAACGAGCTGCTGTCAGGCAAGGGCCCGGTGTTCCTCCAGCTCAAGCATCTCCATCCCGACACCATTTCCGAGATCGAGTCCACGCTGCACAAGGTCGAGCGTCCGACGCGCGGCCTGTTCCAGCAGGGGCGCGGGGTCGACTACCGCAGCGAGTCCATCGAGATGCACATCTCCGAGATCGGCTTCTGCTCCGGGCATAGCGCCTCAGGCGTGTTCGTTGACGACAATGCCCGTACCGCAGTGCCCGGCCTCTATGCCGCGGGCGACATGGCGAGCGTCCCGCACAATTATATGCTCGGCGCCTTCACCAACGGCTCGGTTGCCGGCATCGACGCGATGGAGTTTGCCGACAGCCATGACTTCGCGGAATTCGACACGGCCGACGTCGCGACGGAGCGCGACCGCGTGATGGCGCCGACCAAGCGCGAGGACGGCATTCCGCCGAACCAAATCGAGTACAAGACCCGCCGTCTGGTCAACGACTATCTCCAGCCGCCGAAAGTCACGCGCAAGTACGAACTCGGCATGCGCCGGCTCGCTGAGGCGAGGGACGACATGCAGGAGCGCATGATCGCGCGCAATGCGCACGAATTGCTGCGCGCGCTCGAGGTGCAATCGATCATGGACTGCGCCGATATGGCCGCGCACGCTTCGCTCTACCGCGAGGAGAGCCGCTGGGGCCTCTATCACTGGCGCACGGATTTCCCGGAGAAGGACAACGAGAACTGGTTCTGTCACACGCTGCTCTCCAAGCGAGACGGCAAGATGACCAGCGAGAAGCGGGCGGTCGAGCCCTACGTCGTGCCGATCGCGGACGACGAGAAAGACCTCTACGACAAGCAGCGCATTCGCGCCTCCGCCTGACCACCAGAACACAGCAATAGGAGACATCAAATGCCTCTCGCGTCCTATCAGACATCGGTTCCGGTGGTCGTCGACGATGCCAAATGCATCGCGGACAAGGGCTGCACGGTGTGCGTCGACGTCTGCCCGCTCGACGTGCTGCGCATCAGCGACATGACCAAAAAAGCTTACATGGCCTATGATGAGTGCTGGTACTGCATGCCCTGCGAAGCGGATTGTCCGACCGGCGCCGTCACCGTCAACATTCCCTATCTGTTGAGGTGAGCATGTCGAGCCCGTTCGAATCCTACGACGACCTTGAAGATGCAGACGAGCGGCTGCAGGCAGCCGATCCCGCCGAGCGCCGCGTCGCCATCATCGCGCTCGGCCATTCCGGAGACCCGGCCGCGGTCGCTCATCTCGCCGACATGGTCGCCGATCCCGATGCCGGCGTGCGCCAGCAGGTCGCGATGGCGCTCGGGGAGTTCGACGGGCCGGAGGCGGCAAGCGCGCTGGTCAAGCTGCTGGTCGATCCCGAGAGGATCGTCGCGGCGGCTGCGGCCGACAGCATGGCTGAATTCAAGGATCCCGCCTGCGCCGACGCGATCCTGCCGCTGATCAGGCATACCCACGCCTTCGTCCGCATGGGCGCTCTGCGCGCACTGAAGGAACTGCGCCGCAGGGATACACTCAAGCCCGCTCTGGAAGCGCTCCAGGACACCGACGCCGCCGTACGTGTGCAGGCGATCGGCGTGATCGGCTTCCTCAAGCTGGAGGAATCGATTCCGGCGCTGACCGCGCTGATCAACGATCCCGATGCCCATGTGCGCCGCGCCGCCGTGAGTGCGCTAGCCTTTTCTCAGATGAAGCCGGCGGCAGAGACCATCACCCGCGCGCTGAAGGATCCGGATTGGATGGTCCGTGAGATGGCCGCGGAGACGCTGGGTCTGAACGTGAACGGTGCAATCGCGGCTGATCAGCTCGTCGCTTGTCTCGCGGACGAGTTTTGGCAGGTGCGGCTCAAGGCGATCCGCAGCCTTGGAAAGATGAAGATCGAGCGCGCGGTGCGGCCGATTGGTAGTTGCATCAATCACGACCAGGCGAACCTACGCAAAGAGGCCGCCGCCGCGCTAGGCGAGATTGCCCATCCCGACGGCGAGGCATTCCTCGCCGTAATCGCCGATGATCCTGATCCCGATGTCCGTAAGAATGCGCGCTGGGCACTGCACCAGATTGCGGCACGAAAGGCGCGGGCAGGGGCATAATTGCACGGCGGGTCGCCGCTCTGGACTTCCCCCGCCAGACGTTTATTGGTCTTCGCCAACGGGAACGGCCGCTGCGAACGCGGCCGATCCCTAAAAACAGCGAGGACGCGGCCATGACAACATTGACGGTAAAAGACCTTCTCCCCGAGGACGCCACGCGGGGAACATTGGCTGGCCGCGTCTGGCTGCCGCAAGTGAATGGGCCGGCCGTGGTCGCCGTGCGCGACGACGGCGTGTTCGACGTCACTGCGAAGTTTCCGACCATCAGCGCGCTCTGCGAGGTGGACGATCCCGCCAAGGCGCTTGCCGCCACCAAGGGCGAGCGCATCGGTGATCTCGAGGCGATCGTGGCCAACACCCCGCCGGACCGTCGCGATCCCCAAAAACCCTGGCTGCTCGCGCCCGTCGATCTCCAGACGTTGAAGGCCGCCGGCGTCACCTTCGCGATCTCGATGCTGGAACGTGTCATCGAAGAGCGCGCCAAGGGCAATCCGGCCTCGGCCGAAGCGATCCGGAAAGAAGTGACGCGCCTGATCGGCGACGATCTGTCGAAGCTCAAGCCGGGATCGGACCAGGCGATGCACCTGAAGCAGGTGCTGATCGATCAGAACGCCTGGAGCCAATATCTCGAGGTCGGCATTGGTCCGGATGCCGAGGTCTTCACCAAGGCGCCCACCTTGTCGTCGGTCGGCACCGGCATGGACGCCGGCCTGCATCCGAAATCGACCTGGAACAATCCCGAGCCCGAGCTGGTGCTGTTCGTCTCGAGCCGCGGCAAGATCGTCGGCGGCGCGCTCGGCAACGACGTGAACCTGCGCGACTTCGAGGGTCGCTCGGCGCTGCTGTTGTCGAAGGCCAAGGACAACAACGCGTCCTGTTCGATCGGCCCGCTGCTGCGTCTATTCGACGACACCTTCACGCTCGACGACGCGCGCAGGCTGGACATCAGCCTGAACGTCACGGGCACGGACGGTTTCGTTCTCGACGGCCATTCCTCGATCAGCAAGATCAGCCGCGATCCGACCGATCTCGTCGCGCAGACCATCGGCAAGGTGCATCAATATCCCGATGGCTTCGTGCTGTTCCTCGGCACCATGTTCGCGCCCGTGAAAGATCGCGATGCGCCGGGGCAGGGATTCACCCACAAGCGCGATGACATCGTCACGATCGCGGCGCCTCAGCTCGGCAAGCTCGTCAACCGCATGCGCACCAGCGACGAGTGCGAGCCCTGGACGTTCGGCATCGGCGCGCTGATGAAGAACCTGGCGCAACGGAAGCTGATTTAGCGCTGCTGCCCTTCGCCTCCCGCAAGCGGGCGAAGGTCGCATCTTCGCCGTGCTGACAGCTGAAGCTCAAACGAGCCCGCCATATTTTTTCATCTCCTCGTTGCATGAGGGGAACAAAATCGCGCTGAGCGTGTCATAATGAGCTCGCCGCCACCTACGTGCGTTTTCATCCAAATAGTCAAATAATATGACTAGTCGGAACTGCACTTCCGTGAAATAGTGCCCACCGCTGGCCCGAAGGCCGGCCTGTGGGTGCCATGATACCAATGGGCGCCCCGGATAACATCTTTGGGAGACACGCCTGATGACCCCTAAAGCCCTCTTTGTGGCCAGCGCGATGGCCGCCTTGTTGCTCGCGACCCCGGCCAGCGCCGGCGAGCTCACCATCGGCTTCTCGCAGATCGGATCGGAATCCGGCTGGCGCGCGGCCGAGACGTCCGTGTCCAAGCAGGAAGCTGCCAAGCGGAAGGTCAACCTCAAGATCGCCGACGCCCAGCAGAAGCAGGAGAACCAGATCAAGGCGATCCGCTCCTTCATCGCACAGAATGTCGATGCGATCTTCCTCGCGCCTGTCGTCTCGACCGGATGGGATTCGGTGCTGAAGGAAGCCAAGGAGGCCAAGATCCCGGTCGTGCTGCTCGACCGCGACATCGATCCCTCCGGCAAGGAGCTCTATCTCACCGCCGTCACCTCCGACAGCGTGCATGAAGGAGAGGTCGCCGGCGACTGGCTGGCGAAGACGGTCGGCAACAAGGCCTGCAACATCGTCGAATTGCAGGGCACGGTCGGCGCCAGCGTCGCGGCCAACCGCAAGAAGGGCTTCGACACTGCGATTGCCAAGCACGCGAACCTGAAGGTTGTGCGCAGCCAGACCGGCGACTTCACCCGCGCCAAGGGCAAGGAGGTGATGGAGAGCTTCATCAAGGCCGAAGGCGGCGGCAAGTCGATCTGCGCGGTCTATGCCCACAACGACGACATGATGGTGGGCGCGATCCAGGCGATGAAGGAAGCCGGCCTCAAGCCCGGCAAGGAGATCCTCACCGTCTCGATCGACGCGGTGCCCGACATCTTCAAGGCGATGGCCGCGGGCGAAGCCAACGCCACCGTCGAATTGACGCCGAACATGGCCGGCCCCGCGCTCGATGCCATCGCGGCGTTCAAGGACAAGGGTACGGTGCCACCGAAATGGATCCAGACCGAGTCGAAGCTCTATACCGCCGCCGATGATCCGCAGAAGATCTACGACAGCAAGAAGGGCCTCGGTTACTGAGGTGGGCTCCGCCGGACCGCGTCGTCTTGCGGTCCGGCACCCCCTTTCAAAACCGCTGCGCGAACGAGTAGGCTTGGCGTCCGCGCTGTCCGCGGGCGCCGGTGGGAGTGACGTCGCGATGGAAAACAGCCTTGATCCTGCTCTGCCGCTGCTGGAGGTGCGCGGGATCAGCAAGAGCTTTGGTGCGGTGCGCGCGTTGCAGGAGGTCGACTTCACGCTGCGCGCCGGTGAGATCCATGCGCTGCTCGGTGAGAACGGCGCCGGCAAGTCCACGCTGATCAAGGTCGTCACCGGCGTGTTTCCGCGCGATGTCGGCATCGTCAGGCTCGGCGGTGAGGAGATCGCGCCGCGCTCGGCCAAGGCAGCACTCGCAGCGGGCATGGCGACCGTCTACCAGGAGGTCAACTTGCTGCCGAACCTTTCGGTGGCGCAGAACCTGTTCCTCGACCGCCAGCCGATGCGTTTCGGCATCGTGCGCGAAGGCGAGATGCGGCGCCACGCCAAGGCTCTGCTCGCGGATTTCGGCCTCGACATCGACGTCGCCGCGCCGCTCGGCAATTATTCGGTGGCGATTCAGCACGTCACCGCGATTGCGCGCGCGGTGGATCTCTCCGCCCGGGTGCTGATCCTGGACGAGCCGACCGCGAGCCTCGACCGGCACGAGGTCGAGATTCTCTTCCGTATCATGCGCCAGCTCGCGGGGCGCGGCATCGGCATCGTCTTCGTCAGCCACTTCCTCGACCAGGTCTACGAGATCTCCGACCGCATCACCGTGCTGCGTAACGGCCGCCTCGTCGGCGAGCGCGAGACCGCCTCGCTGCCGCGGCTGGAATTGATCCGGATGATGCTCGGCCGCGAGCTGGCGGAAACCACCGCGCGGGCGGCAACGCGTGAGCGCCAGGCCGGCGAGGTGTGTGCGAGCTTCGAGAGTTACGGAAAGGCCGGCTATGTCGCGCCGTTCGATCTCGAGCTGCGTCACGGCGAGGTGGTCGGTCTGGCCGGGCTGCTCGGCTCAGGCCGCACCGAGACGGCGCGGCTGGTGTTCGGCGCCGAGCGCGCGGATCGTGGGCAGGCGAGGGTGGCGGGCGCAGCCGTTCGGCTGCAGTCGCCGCGCGACGGCGTTCGTCACGGCTTTGGCTATTGCCCGGAGGAGCGCAAGACCGACGGCATCGTCGCCGAGCTCAGCGTGCGCGAGAACATCGTGCTCGCGCTCCAGGCCAAGCGCGGGCTGCATCGGCCGCTGTCGCGCCGCGAGCAGGACGAGATCGCGCGCCGTTACGTCAAGATGCTCGACATCCGCCCGCCCGATCCGGAGCGCCCGGTCGGCCTGCTCTCCGGCGGCAACCAGCAAAAAGTGCTGCTGGCGCGCTGGCTCGCGACCTCGCCGCGGCTGCTCGTGCTGGACGAGCCGACCCGCGGCATCGATGTCGGCGCGCATGCCGAGATCATCCGCCTGATCCGCGAGCTCTGCGACGACGGGCTTTCGCTGCTCGTCATCTCCTCCGAACTGGATGAGATCGTTACGTATTCCGATCGCGTGGTCGTGCTGCGCGACCGCGCCCATGTCGAGGAGCTCACGGGCGAGGCGATCGACGTTGGCAACATTCTCGCCGCCATTGCCGCCGATAGCGTCGCTGTTGCGCTTGAGGCCCACACATGACAGCGCTGTTGCCGCGCCGCGGCCTTGCCCAGATCCTGGCGCTGATCGTCATCCTCGCGGTCGATCGCGTGGTCTCGCCGCAATTCTTCGACCTGCGCCTGCAGGATGGCCGTCTGTTCGGCAGCCTTATCGACGTGCTCAACCGCGGCACGCCGGTGGCGCTGCTCTCCCTCGGCATGGTGTTGGTGATCGCGACGCGCGGCATCGATCTGTCGGTCGGTGCCGTGATGGCGATCTGCGGTGCGATCGCCGCGAGCCTAGCCGACAGTCATAGTCTCCCGATCGTGCTGGCGGCTGCACTTGGGGCGGGCCTCGTCTGCGGCCTCTGGAACGGCTTTCTCGTCGCCGTGCTCGGCATGCAGCCGATCGTGGCGACCTTGATCCTGATGGTCGCGGGGCGCGGCATCGCCCAGCTCATCACCGAAGGACGCATCGTGACGTTCTCCTCGCCGGATCTGGTGTGGCTCGGCAATGGCTCGGTGCTCGGCCTGCCGGTGCCGGTCGTGATTGCGTTGGGCATGCTCATCCTCACCGGCGCGGTCGTGCGTGGCTCCGCGCTAGGTCTCCTGATCGAGGCAACCGGCGGCAACGCGCGGGCGAGCGAGCTCGCCGGCGTCGGCACACGCGCAATGATTTTGGCCGTCTACGTCTGGTGCGGCGTCTGCGCCGCGCTCGCCGGCGTGATCGCCGCGGCCGACATCATGGGTGCAGACGCCAACAATGCCGGCCTCTGGCTCGAGCTCGATGCGATCCTCGCCGTGGTGATCGGCGGCACCTCGCTGTTCGGCGGCCGATTCAGTCTCGTGCTGGCCGTGCTGGGTGCGCTGATCATCCAGACCATGAACACCGGCATCCTGCTGTCGGGCTACCCGCCGGAGTTCAATCTGCTGGTCAAGGCGGTGGTGGTGCTCGCGGTGCTGCTGCTGCAATCGCCGAAATTCTCCGGTCTCGCCGGAATCGTCACGTGGCTGCGGAGGGCCAAAGCATGAAAGGCCTGCCGCCCGTCCTGATCACGGCGATCGTGCTCGTTGCGGCCTTTGCGCTCTGCGCCATGCAATTCCCCAACATCGCCTCCACCCGCGTGGTCGGCAATCTGCTCACCGACAATGCCTTCCTGGGGATCGTGGCGACCGGCATGACGTTCGTGATCATCTCCGGCGGCATCGACCTCTCGGTCGGCTCGGTGATCGGCTTCACCACCGTATTCGTCGCGCTGGCTATCGAGCGCTGGGGCGTCCCGCCGCTGGTCGCTTTCGTCGCCATCCTCGCGCTCTCGGCGGCGTTTGGCGCGGCGATGGGCGCCGTCATCCACGTCTTCGATCTGCCACCTTTCATCGTGACGCTGGCCGGCATGTTCCTGGCGCGCGGCGCGAGCTTCCTGCTGTCGACCGAATCGGTGCCGATCAACGCGCCGATCTATTCGACGGTGTCAGATTTTGCACTGCGGATGCCCGGCGGCGGCCGGCTGACGGCCATCGCGATCATCATGCTCCTGATCGTGATCGGCGGCGCCCTGCTGCTGCATCTCACCCGGTTCGGCGCCAACGTCTATGCGCTCGGCGGCAGCCGGGCCACCGCGAGCCTGATGGGCGTTGCCGTCGGCAAGATGACGATCAAGATCTACATGCTGTCGAGCCTGCTCGCGGGGCTCGCCGGGATCGTCTTCTCTTTCTACACCAGCGCCGGCTATTCGCTCTCCGCCGTCGGCGTCGAGCTCGACAGCATCGCCGCCGTTGTGATCGGCGGCACGCTGCTCACCGGCGGCCAGGGCTCGGTGGTCGGAACATTCCTCGGCGCGCTGATCCAGGGCCTGATCCAGACCTACATCAATTTCGACGGCACGCTGTCGAGCTGGTGGACCAAGATCGCGACCGGCGTGCTTCTGTTCGCCTTCATCGCCCTGCAACAGGGGCTGGTCACGCTTGCGCGCCGGCCGGCGGGTGAAACATATGGGAGCGGCGTCATGACCTCGCGGATCGTCGTTATCCCGACGCGGCGGGCCCACTCCAACCATGCGGAGGTGGCGCGTTCGATCGGCGTCGACATCATCGCCGGCCGCTATGCGGAAGGCACGCGCCTGCCTGGTGATGCCGAGATGATCGCGATGTTCGGCGTGTCGCGGCCGGTGCTGCGCGAGAGCGTGAAGACGCTGGTCGCCAAGGGCCTGCTCACCACCAAGGCCCGGGTCGGCACGGTCGTGCGCGAGCGCGGCGCCTGGAACATGTTCGACGCGGACGTGCTGGCCTGGCACCTCGACGCCGGCATCGACAAGCGCTTCCTCAACGACCTCGCCGAGATCCGTCTGGCGGTCGAGCCGCGCGCGGCGATGCTGGCGGCCACGCAGCGGTCCGAGGAGGACATCAGCGAGCTTCGCCGCTGCATGGATCGCATGCGGCGTGAAGCCTCCGACTCGGTCGGCTTTGCCGATGCCGATCTCGCGCTTCACGTTGGTGTGGCGCGCGCCTCCGGCAATCTATTCATGCGCTCGGTCGGGCATGTCATCGAAGCAGCGCTGCGTGCATCGTTCCTGCTCAGCGCCCCGGTCGAAACCGAGGACCGCGAGACGGTGCTGCTGTGGCATCAGAGGATCGTCGATGCCATCGTCGCGGGCGATGCCGACGCCGCATCCGAGGCCATGGTCTATGTCATTCACAATGGCATGCGCCGCCACGACAGTACGGTGATCGAGACCGCCCCGGCCGATCCGCTGCCATCGACCGATACCGGAGAACAAGCGTGACAGACCTTCGCATCGCCATCGTCGGCTTCGGCAAGATCGCGCGGGACCAGCATGTGGCGGCGATCGCCGCCACACCGGGTGCAATGCTCGCCGCCGTGGCGAGCCGCAATGCCTCGCTACCGGGGGTGCCGCATTTTGCAACCATCGAGGAATTGCTTCAGAAGGGGCCGCCGATCGACGCGGTCTCGCTCTGCACGCCGCCGCAGGTGCGACGGGTCCAGGCCGCGGCGGCGCTCGCCGCCGGCAAGCATGTCATGCTGGAGAAGCCGCCGGGCACCGGGGTTGCCGAGCTTGATCCGTTGATTGCGATGGCGGCGGGTGCGAAGCGGACATTGTTTGCGACCTGGCATTCGCGCTATGCGCCGGCGGTCGAGCCGGCCCGGCAATGGCTCGCCGAGCGGTGCATCAACTCGGTGCACATCAGCTGGAAGGAGGATGTCCGCGTCTGGCATCCCGGGCAGGGCTGGATCTGGGAGCCGGGCGGCCTCGGCGTGTTCGATCCCGGCATCAACGCGCTGTCGATCCTGACCAGGATTCTGCCGAAGCCCGTGTTCGTCACCGCGGCCGAGCTGGCCTTTCCCGCCAACTGCCAGGCGCCGATCGCGGCGAACCTGAACCTGACGGATATCAGCGGCCTGCCCGTGACTGCCGAGTTCGACTTCCGCCAGACCGGGCCGCAGAGCTGGGATATCCTCGTCGAGACCGATCAGGGCCGGCTGACGCTATCAAGCGGTGGCGCGCGCATGGCCGTCGACGGCAAGGTGCTTGCCGAAGGACCTGATCAGGAATATCGCGGACTCTACCGGCGCTTCGTCGAGCTTGCAGCGGCCGGCGCAAGTGACGTCGATCTGACGCCGCTCCGTCTCGTCGCCGACGCCTTCCTGCTCGGCAAGCGCACGATCGTCGAACCGTTTGTGGATTGAGCATGGCCGCATCAACAATCACAAGAGACGTCTTCGGGACGCTGCCCGACGGCCGCAAGGTCGAGCGCGTCGCGCTGCGTGGGGAGGGCGGTTTCGAGGCGCGTATCATCAGCCACGGCGCGGTGCTGCAAGCGCTGATCGCGCCGGATGCCAACGGCGGATACGACGACATCGTGCTTGGCCATGATGTCTTCGCGGGCTATCTCGCCGAACGGAAGTTTCTGGGTGCTACCGTCGGCCGCTATGCCAACCGCATCGCCAAGGGACAATTTTCGTTTCAAGGCGAGACGGTGCAGCTTCCCGTCAATAACGGTCCGAATGCGCTGCACGGCGGGCTCGAGGGTTTTGATCGCAAGCTCTGGGAGATCGCGGACATCGACGAGGGCGCCGAGCCCGCGGTGACGCTCACCTATGTCAGCCCGCATGGCGAGGAGAATTATCCGGGTAAGCTCGACGTCCGCGTGACCTATCGCATCACCGGTCCGACCGAGCTGTCGTTGCTGATGGAAGCGCGGACCGACCGGCCGACCATCGTCAATCTGACCAACCACAGCTTCTTCAATCTCGAGGGTGCGACGTCAGGTACGTCCATTCTCGATCACAGCCTGATGGTCGCCGCCGAGCAGTTCCTCGCAATCGATCCCACCGCAATTCCGCTGCCGGAGCCGCCGCGCAGCGTTGCCGGCACGCCGTTCGATTTCCGCAATCCGCGGCCGGTGGGCGAGCGCATCCGCGAGAGCGACCCGCAATTGCGAAACGGCAGGGGCTACGACCACACCTATTGCCTCGGCCGCGACGGCAAGCTTGCGCTCGCGGCGCGGCTGGAGGCGCCGCTCTCCGGGCGCATCATGGAGCTGCTCACCGATCAGCCCGGACTTCAGGTCTATTCCGGCAATTATCTCGACGGGACGATGGCGGGCAAAGGCGGCAAGCTGATCCGGCAATCGGACGCCATGTGCCTGGAGCCGCATATCTGGCCCGACGCTCCGAACCGGCCGGACTTTCCGAGCCCGCGCCTCGATCCCGGCGGGGTCTATCGCCATCACACGGTCTATCGCTTTTCGGTGAGGTCGCCATGATGGAGCAGGTGCCAACGACTGTCCTCTCGGACCATCCTTGCCATCTCGGCGAAGGCCCGACCTATGACGTGACCACGGACACGGCCTGGTGGTTCGACATTCGCGAAGGCAAGCTGTTCGAGGCGCAACTCGGCAGCGGTTCTGTCCGCATCCACGCGCTCGGCCGGATGGCGAGCGCGCTCGGGCGCATCGACGCCGAGCGGCAGCTGATCGTCGCCGAAGACGGCCTCTACATCCGCAAGCTCGCTGATGGTGCGATGACGCTGTTCTGTCCACTCGAAGCGGACAATCCGGCGACGCGCTCGAACGATTGCCGCGTGCATCAATCGGGTACGTTCTGGATCGGCACCATGGGCAAGAAAGCCGAGCCGAAGGCGGGCGCGATCTACGCGTTTCATCGCGGCAAGATCTCGACCCTGTTTCCCGGCATCAGCATTCCCAATTCGATCTGCTTCTCGCCTGACGGCGCCACTGGCTACTTCACCGACACCCCGCGCGCGGTGCTCTATGCCGTGCCGCTGAACCCCGCGACCGGCCTGCCGCGCGGCGAGCCGGAGGTGCTGCTGCGCCACAGCGGCATCGGCGGTCTCGACGGCTCGGTGTGCGACGCCGACGGGCAGATCTGGAATGCGTGCTGGGGCGCGAGCCGGATCGATGTCTATTCGCCGCAGGGCGAGCGCCTGCGGTCACTCAGCGTGCCGGCGAAGCAGGCGAGCTGCCCCGCCTTCGTCGGCCCCGACCTGTCGCGCCTGCTCGTCACGTCGGCCTGGCAGGACATGGACGCGGCGGCACGCGCCGCCGATCCGAAAGCCGGCTGCACCTTTCTGCTCGAAGCAAACGCGCCCGGGCGCGCGGAACCCGACGTCAAGCTCGTATAGGAGGCCCAAGCCGTACACCACCGTCGTTCTCGACACTACGAAGAAAGTCTGACACCCAAAGGGAGTGAAACATGCTGAAACTGAAGACGACATTTCTCGCGCTGGCGCTGGCCAGTGCCGCCACGATGGCCACGGGCGTCGCTGCCTTCGCCCAGAAGGCGACGGTCGGCATCGCCATGCCGACGAAATCCTCGGCGCGCTGGATCGACGACGGCAACAACATGGTGAAGGTGCTGAAGGAGCGCGGCTACAACACCGACCTGCAATATGCCGAGGACGATATCCCGAACCAGCTCTCCCAGGTCGAGAACATGGTGACAAAGGGCGCCAAGGCGCTGGTGATCGCCGCGATCGACGGCACCACTCTGTCCGACGTGCTGAAGCAGGCGAAAGCAAAAGGCATCACCGTGATCGCCTATGACCGCCTGATCCGCGGCACGCCCAACGTCGACTATTACGCGACCTTCGACAATTTCCAGGTCGGCGTGCTCCAGGCAGAGTCGATCGTGCAAGGTCTTGGCCTGAAGGACGGCAAGGGTCCCTTCAACATCGAGCTGTTCGGCGGCTCGCCCGATGACAACAATGCCTACTTCTTCTACAACGGCGCCATGAGCGTGCTGAAGCCGTATATCGACAGCGGCAAGCTCGTCGTCGTGTCCGGCCAGATGGGCATGGATAAGGTCGCGACCCTGCGCTGGGACGGCGCCACTGCGCAGGCCCGCATGGACAACCTGCTCAGCGCCTACTACGGCAACAAGAAGGTCAACGCCGTGCTGTCGCCCTATGACGGCCTCTCTATCGGCATCATCTCTTCGCTGAAGGGCGTCGGATACGGCAGTGCCGGCCAGCCGATGCCCATCATCTCGGGCCAGGACGCCGAAGTGCCTTCGATCAAGGCCATGCTGCGCGGCGATCAGTATTCGACCATCTTCAAGGACACCCGCGACCTCGCCAAGGTGACCGCTGACATGGTCGACGCCGCGCTCGCCGGCAAGGAGGTCACCGTCAACGACACCAAGACCTACGAGAACGGCGTCAAGACCGTGCCGTCCTACCTGCTCAAGCCGGTGGTGGTCTACAAGGACAATTGGGAGAAGGTGCTGGTCGACAGCGGCTACTACAAGAAGTCGCAGTTCCAGTAAGACTCTCTCTTTCCCCTCTCCCCGCTTGCGGGGAGAGGGTTAGGATGAGGGGCCTCTTTCCATGCGTGCAGTGGTTGCTATGCACTCCGTCATTGCGAGCGCAGCGAAGCAATCCAGTCTGCCACCGCGGAAATAGTCTGGATTGCTTCGGCGCTCGCAATGACGATGTGGATGCAGCGATATCATTTAACCTCTCCCCGCACGCGGAGAGAGGCGAAGTAAAGCAAGGGACACCAAAGCCATGACCGCCATGCTGGAGATGCGCAACGTCAGCAAGAGCTTTGCCGGCGTGCAGGCGCTGCGCGACGTCAACTTCTCGGTTCGCGCCGGGCAGATCCATGCGCTCGTCGGCGAGAATGGCGCCGGCAAGTCGACGCTGATGAAGGTGCTGAGCGGGGTCTATCCGCACGGCAGCTACGAGGGTACCATCGTCTTCGACGGCGAGGAGCGGCGCTTTCGCGACATCAACGATTCCGAGGCGCTGGGCATCATCATCATCCATCAGGAGCTGGCGCTGATCCCGCTGATGTCGATTGCGGAGAACATCTTCCTGTCGCATCCGCCGTCGAAGCTAGGGGTGATCGACCGCGACGAGGTCTACCGGCGCACGCGCGAGCTGCTGGCGCAGGTCGGCCTGAAGGAATCCCCGGATACGCTGATCACCGATCTCGGCGTCGGCAAGCAGCAGCTGGTCGAGATCGCCAAGGCGCTGTCCAAGCGGGTACGGATGCTGATCCTGGACGAGCCGACCGCGAGCCTCAACGAGGCCGACAGCGCCGCGCTGCTCGATCGCCTGATGGCGTTCCGCGAGCAGGGCATCGGCTCGATCCTGATCTCGCACAAGCTGAACGAGGTCGCCAAGGTCGCCGACCACATCACCGTGCTGCGCGACGGCCGCACGGTGGACAGCATCGATTGCCATGCGGAGCCGATCCAGGAAGACCGCATCATCCGCAGCATGGTCAATCGCGATATGGCGCACCGTTTCCCGGAGCGCAATGTGAAGATCGGCGAGCCGGTGCTCGACGTCGAGAACTGGTCGGTCTATCACCCCATCCATCCCGAGCGGCAGGTGATCAAGAACGTCAGTTTCGGCGTCAGGCGAGGCGAGGTCGTGGGCATTGCCGGCCTGATGGGGGCAGGGCGTACCGAGTTTGCCATGAGCCTGTTCGGCCGCTCCTGGGGCACCAATGTCAGCGGCATTATCCGGCTCGAAGGCCGTGAGATCGCGCTGCCAAGCGTCGCCGCCGCGATCGACGCCGGTCTTGCCTACGTCACCGAGGACCGCAAGCAGCTCGGCCTGATCCTCGCCGACGACGTCCGCAAGAACATCACGCTGGCGAGCCTCGACCAGGTCGCACCTAGCAGGGTGATCGACGACATCGCCGAGCTCAAGGTCGCCAGCGACTACCGCAACCGGATGCGCATCCGCTGCTCCGACGTCTACCAGGAGACCGGCCAGCTCTCCGGCGGCAACCAGCAGAAGGTCGTACTATCGAAATGGCTGATGACCGACCCCAAGGTCCTGATCCTGGATGAGCCGACAAGAGGTATCGACGTCGGTGCCAAATATGAGATTTACTGTATCATCAATGAGCTTGCGGAAGCCGGCCGCGGCGTCGTGGTGATCTCCTCGGAGATGCCCGAGCTGCTCGGCATCTGCGACCGCATCTGCGTCATGAACGACGGCGCTTTCGTCGGCGAGTTCAAGGGCTCGGAGGCGACACAGGAAAAGATCATGCGCGCCATCATGCGCAACGAACGAAGCATTGGGAACGCCGCGCCCGCGGCCGCGGAGATGGGAGGATCGCAGCCATGACCGACAAGACGGTTTCGCTGCCCGAGGAGCGCCGGCACGGCAGCTTCATCAAGAACAATTTGCGCAATTACGGCATGTTGATGTCGCTGGTTGCGATCATGCTGTTCTTCCAGGTCGTGACCGGCGGCACGCTGCTGCAGCCGCTCAACCTCACCAACTTGGTGCTGCAGAACAGCTACATCGTCATCATGGCGCTGGGCATGCTGCTGGTCATCGTCACCGGCCATATCGACCTCTCGGTCGGTTCGGTCGCGGGCTTCATCGGTGCCGTGGCGGCCTTGCTGATGGTGACCTACAAGGTCGATTACACGCTCGCCTTCATCGCTTGCCTCGCGCTCGGCGCCGCCATCGGTGCGGCGCAGGGCTATTGGGTGGCCTATTTCAAGATTCCGTCCTTCATCGTGACGTTGGCGGGCATGCTGGTCTTCAAGGGGCTGGCGCTCGCGGTGTTGCAGGGCCAGTCGCTCGGCCCGTTCCCGGCGACTTTCCAGAAACTGTCGTCCGGTTTCATTCCCGAATTGCTGCCCGAGGCCGGCACGCTGCATCCGACATCCATGCTGATCGGCGCCTTGCTCGCGCTCGGGCTGGTCTATGCCAGTGCCAAGGGAAGGTCGCGCGAACAGTCGCATGGCATCGAGGTCGAGCCCTATGCGTTCTTCCTCGGCAAGAGCGCTGTGCTGGCCTGCGCGGTGCTCTACTTCACCTATCTGATCGCGACCTATCGCGGCCTGCCCAACGTGCTGGTGATCATGAGTATCCTGATCGCGCTGTACGGCTTCGTCACCCGCCGCACCGTGATCGGCCGGCAGATCTACGCCGTCGGCGGCAACGCCAAGGCGGCGAGCCTGTCGGGCATCAAGACGGAGCGGCTGACCTTCCTCACCTTCGTCAACATGGGCGTGCTCGCCGCCCTTGCCGGCCTCGTCTTCGCCGCGCGCCTCAACACGGCAACTCCAAAGGCCGGCCTCGGCTTCGAGCTCGACGTCATCGCCGCCTGCTTCATCGGCGGCGCCTCGGCCTATGGCGGCGTCGGGCGGGTCGGCGGTGCCGTGGTCGGCGCCATGATCATGGGCGTGATGAACAACGGCATGTCCATCCTCGGCATCGGCATCGACTATCAGCAGGTCATCAAGGGCCTGGTGCTGCTGGGTGCCGTGTGCATCGACGTGTACAATCAGCGGCGGTAGGCGGTCTCGTAGGGTGGGCAAAGGCGCAACGCGCCGTGCCCACCAATCGCGAACGCTTTAGCCATCTCACTCCACCCCGCTCGCGCCGCGCTCATCCTCAGGATTGCATCACAGGAACCAGCCCGTAGCGCAGCATCGTTTCCTTCATTTTGGCCGGATCAGGCGAGCCGGCCGATAGCAGGCCCGCCATGTCCCTGAAGTATTGCGGACCGAGTACGCCGGGGCTGAGGATGCACAGGCAGGTTGCCGGTCGGGGCGAACGGTTGATGAAGCCGTGCACCACGCCGCGCTTGATGTACAGACTTTCGCCCGGCGCGACGTCAATGTCCTTTGCTTCGATCCGCCAGGTCGAGATGCCGCTGAGTCCATAGATCGTTTCGTCCCAGCGATCGTGATAATGCGGAATCGGCATGCGCGCGTTCGGCTGCAATGTCATCTCGAACAGATCGAGGCCGCCGGCGGTCTCGTCCTTGCTCTGTAGGAATGTCAGCTGCAGCGCGCCAAGGTTGATGATCTCAGGCATGGCCAACTCATCCAATCGTGGAGCGCAATATTAGCGCACGACGTCAAGAAGCCAAAACCGAGGAATGGAACTGTCTGACACCACGAACAGCAGGTGCCTCCTGCTGTGCAGCATCGTAATGACGCTCTGCATTGCGCTCGGGGCGCGGGCCGCTACTGCGTCGTGAACAGCACCGTCGCGATCGCGACGGAGAGGCTCACGGCCGAGACCGTTGCCACGGTCGACAAGACCCCCATGCGCCTGAGCGCGATGGCAAAGGCGATGATGATGGGGGTCGCAGTCATCAGCCCGATTTGTGCATCACTCATGTGATCGTTCGCCGGTCCTGGGAACCCTGCGCCGGTTCGTACCGCGATCCGGCCGGCCGGACGTTGCGTCGGCGCAAACAAGTGCTCTGGCGATCCCCAGTTTGTCCGCCGACAAATTCGGAACCGGGAAGCCGGGCTAAGTCTGGCCGGTGTCCTGGTCCGGAAAGACGATGTCGACGACCGAGTGCGAACAACAGGAAACCGGCTGGGGAATTCTGCAAGATCTCCCCGGCGATCCCATGATCTGGGTGCTGATCTTCAGCGAGCTCGTCGCCTTCGGCCTGTTCCTCGGCGCCTTTTCGGTCGCCCGTGCGATCCACCCGGCTGTGTTCGCGGCCGGGCAGGCCGCGCTCAATTCGAATCTCGCAGGCCTCAACACCGTCGTGCTGGTATCGAGCGGCTGGGCGGCGGCAAGAGCCACGAAGGCTGCGCGCGCCGGAGAACGGCAGGTGGCGCGATCCTGGATTGTCGGCGCCATCGTGCTCGGCGGTCTCTTCATCGCGATCAAGCTTGCCGAATATGCCGAAGAAATTGGAGGCGGGGTCGGGCTCGAAACCAGCCCGTTCTTCACGCTCTACTTCCTGCTGACCGGCTTTCATCTTCTGCATGTCGGCCTCGGCATCGTCATTCTCGCCGTGGTCTGCCGCCGCGCCGAAATATCAGGCATCGAGACGGGAACGGCCTTCTGGCACATGGTCGATCTGGTCTGGATCGTCATGTTTCCCATTCTCTACCTGGTGAGATGACGATGCCGGATCGCATCGACATCACCTGGATCGTGCTGATCGGCATCGCGCTCGCGACCATCCTGCTGCCGCCGCTGATGCCGCGGGCGCTGCTCGGCAATGCGCTGCTGCTCGCCTTCGCAGCGCTCAAGGGGCACCGCATCGCGCTCGATTTCATGGATCTTCGCGTCGTGCCCGCGCTCTGGCGCGGTCTCGTCGTGAGCTGGATCCTGATCGTGCTGCTGCTTGCCTGGCTCGCCTCGGCCGTCGCCGCCCTGATCTGACGCGCTCATTGCGCCCTGACAAAGAACGTGCCGGGCAAAGCGGCAATAAATCACACCATCGCATGTCTTCGGAATCAAACCGGAAAGGATTGGCAATGGCTGAACGCCTGACCAAGTCGGCCGCTCGGAACGTCTTCTACGGCGGCTCGGCCTTCTTCTTTGCGATCTTCATAGGGCTGACGGCGCACAGCCATTACTACATGGCCACGTCCTCCACGGACGCGACGATGCTGACGTCGTCGGTCGCCCGCGGCAAGCACGTCTGGGAAAAGAACTCCTGCATCAACTGCCACACGCTGCTGGGCGAGGGCGCCTATTTCGCCCCTGAGGTTGGCAATGTCTGGGATCGCTGGGGCGGCAACGAGGACCCGGCCGCCGCACGTGAGACGCTGAAGGCCTGGATGCAATCGCAGCCCTCCGGCGCGCCGGGTCGTCGGCAGATGCCGCAATTCAACCTGACCGACCCGGAACTCGACGATCTCGCCGACTTCCTGCAGTGGACCAGCAAGATCAAGCGCCAGGAATGGCCGCCGAACAAGGCTGGCTGAGCGCCTTCCTCTTTCCAGACAGAGAGAACCCGAGATGAAATACCAAACCCAGAAAGTCGCGATGCTGTATTTCTACGGCGCGCTGACGCTGTTCCTGGCCCAGGTCCTGTTCGGTCTTGTCGCCGGAACCATCTACGTCCTGCCCAACACGCTGTCGGCCCTCCTGCCGTTCAACATCGTCAGGATGATCCACACCAACGCACTGATCGTGTGGTCGTTGATCGGCTTCATGGGCGCGACCTATTACTTGCTGCCTGAGGAAACCGAGACCGAGCTTTACAGCCCGCTGCTCGCCAAGATCCAGTTCTGGATGTTCTTCGGTGCTGCGGGCGTGGCCGTGGTCGGCTATCTCTTCCACTACCACGAGGGCCGCGAATTCCTCGAGCAACCCTTCATCATCAAGGTCGGCATCGTCGTGGTCTGCCTGATGTTCCTGTTCAACGTCACCATGACGGCGCTGAAGGGCCGCAAGACGACGATCACCAACATCCTGCTGTTCGGACTGTGGGGCGTTGCGATCTTCTTCCTGTTCGCCTTCTACAACCCGGCGAACCTCGCGGTCGACAAGATGTATTGGTGGTACGTCGTGCATCTTTGGGTCGAGGGCGTCTGGGAGCTGATCATGGCCTCCGTGCTCGCCTATCTCATGATCAAGCTCAACGGCATCGATCGCGAGGTGGTGGAGAAGTGGCTCTACGTCATCATTGGGCTGGCGCTGTTCTCGGGCATTCTCGGCACTGGCCATCATTTCTACTGGATCGGCGCGCCCGGCTACTGGCAGTGGATCGGCTCGCTGTTCTCCACGCTGGAGGTCGCGCCGTTCTTCACGATGGTGATCTTCACTGTGCAGATGACCTGGAAGGCCGGCCGCAAGCACCCGAACCGCGCTGCGCTGTTGTGGTCGGTCGGCTGCTCGGTGATGGCATTCCTCGGCGCCGGTGTGTGGGGCTTCCTGCACACGTTGTCCTCGGTGAACTATTACACCCACGGCACGCAGGTCACCGCCGCGCACGGCCATCTCGCCTTCTTCGGTGCCTATGTGATGCTGAACCTGTCCGTGATGGCTTATGCGATCCCGCAGCTCAAGGGACGTGCGCCCTACAACCAGTGGCTCTCCATGGCGAGCTTCTGGATCATGTGCACGGCCATGATGGTGATGACCTTCGCGCTGACCTTCGCTGGCGTGGTCCAGGTTCACCTCCAGCGCGTGCTCGGCCAAGGGTACATGGACGTGCAGGACCAGCTTTCGATGTTCTACTGGGTCCGGCTCGGGTCCGGCGTGTTCGTCGCCAGCTCCGCACTGATGTTCGTGTGGGCCGTGCTGGTGCCCGGCCGCGCCAGGCAGCCCGTCATCCCCGGCGCGTTGCAGCCGGCCGAATGAGCGTAAAGGCGGCCGCGGTTCGCCGCGGCCGCCATCTCGATGCGAATTGCGGAGAATGATTATGAAAGCTGCCTTTCACGCCGTTACCGCGCCGGCGCTGCCGGCCTATGTCGCAAGCGGCAATGAATGCGCGCTGTTCGAGCACGCCTGGCGGCACCAGCTGCCGGTGCTGCTGAAGGGACCGACCGGCTGCGGCAAGACGCGCTTCGTTGCGCATATGGCGGCGCGGTTGGGATTGCCGCTGCACACCGTCGCCTGCCACGACGATCTCACCGCGGCCGATCTCACCGGCCGCCATCTGCTCAGGGGCGGCGATACGGTGTGGAGTGACGGCCCGTTGACGCGGGCGGTGCGCGAGGGCGGCATCTGCTATCTCGACGAGGTCGTGGAGGCGCGCAAGGATGTCACGGTCGTGCTGCATCCCCTGACTGACGATCGCCGCATCCTGCCTCTGGAGCGCATCGGCGAGGAGCTTGCCGCACCGAACAGCTTCATGCTCGTCGTGTCCTACAATCCCGGTTACCAGACGCTGCTGAAGGCGCTCAAGCCGTCGACGCGCCAGCGCTTCGTCGCCATCGAGTTCGGCTTCTTGGCCCCGGAGCAGGAGATCGCGGTGGTCGCGGCCGAGAGCGGATTGTCGCCGGAGCGCGTGCGGCCGCTGGTCGGGCTGGCTGGCCGGCTGCGCGCGCTGAAGGGGCACGACCTGGAGGAGGGCGTCTCGACCCGGCTCGTGGTCTATTGCGCGACCCTGATCGCGGCCGGCATGCCGCTTGCGGATGCCGTGCTCGCGGGCATGATCGAGCCGCTGACCGACGATGCCGACGTCAAGGCGGCGCTTCTCGACGTCGCGCGCGCGATGATCGGCTGAGGTACGACCATGCTCGATTTCCTCGAACTGGAGGAGACGGTCGGCCGCGCCTGGCACCGCATGGTCGGCGCCACCGCCAGCTATCCGGTTCATGCCGATCACGTCGTCTCGCTTGCGGAAATGAGAAACAGGCTCGCGGTGATGTTCCGCGCGCTGGGCGGTGAGGCGAGTGTGCAGATCGCGAGCGCCTGCGCGCGCAAGTCCGGGCACCGGCTCGGCTGGTGGCAACGCATCGGTCTCGGTGACGAGCGCCTCGAGCAGCCGGGTCGCGATGCCGCGACCATCTTCCTGCCGGACAGCATCGGGATTTTCGCCGACCGCGAGCTCAATGCATGCCTCTATCGTTGGCTCGCGGCATGGTTCGCGGTTGCGCCGGTCGAGGCGATCGCCGAGACCGATCCGCTCCGGCGCGATCTGCTCGTGCTGCGCCGCGCCGCTGAAACCGCGGTCTTCGTGCTGACCCAGTTTCCCGGGCTTGTCGCCGACTACGCGCAGCTTGCCGCCGCGACCGCAGCGGCGCGGCCCCGGCGTCCCCTGCCGCGCATCGAGCAGGAGATCGAGCAGATCATTCTCGCCCTGCTCGGCGCGGAACCTGCACCGGCAGGGAAATTGTGGTCGGCGATGATGGGGAATGGACCGCTGCCGGGCAAGTCTCCGCCGGGCTATCGTCCGATTCTGCCATGCCCAGTCTGGGGCGATTGCTGGACCCGCGAGCTGTCGCCTACGCATGCGGGAGAGGATGAGTGCGCTGGCAGTGCGGAGGCCGCGAGCGAGGACAATCGCAAGCGCTTTGCCGTCCGCGAACGCGAGGACGGAGCCAATCGCCGCGATCCCTTCGTGCTGAATCGTTTCGAAAAGATCCTGGCGATGGCCGAGATGGTCAATGTCGATCGCCCCTCGGATGACAGCGAGGACGAGGACGCCCAGAAGGCGGCCGACGATCTCGAGGAGATCACGCTCAGCCGCCGCGGCAAGCCGGCGAGCCGGTTCAAGTTCGATCTCGACCTGCCGCCGGAAGCGCTCGATGCATCGCGGCTGACTGCGGATTTGACCTATCCCGAATGGGACTATCGAGGCCGCTCCTATCTGCCCGATCATTGCCGCGTGCTCGCATCTGCCGCGTCTGAAACCGGTGAAAGCTGGACGCCTGACGAGACCATGCGCCGGCACGTGCGCCAGGTGCGCCGCCGCTTCGGGGTCCTGCGGCCGCGCCATGAATTGATGCGGGCCCAGGCCGACGGACATGACCTCGACCTCGACGCGCTGGTGCGCGCGCGATGCGACCTCCGCGCCGGCAGCAGCAGCGGTCTTGATCGTGTCCACGTTGCGATGCGCCCGCAAGGGCACGATCTCGCCGTCACTCTGCTGGTCGACGTCTCACTCTCCACGGACGCCTGGGTTGATGGTTACCGCGTGCTCGACGTCGAGAAGGAGGCGCTGCTCGTGCTTGCCCACGGCCTATCCGCCTGCGGCGATCACCACAGCATCCTGACCTTCACCTCGCGTCGGCGGTCCTGGGTGCGGCTCGAGACGGTCAAGGCGTTCGGCGAGCCGATGAGCGGCGTGGTCGAGCGCCGCATCGGTGCGCTCAAGCCCGGCTACTACACGCGGATCGGCGCGGCGGTCCGCCATGCCGCCGCCGAGCTTGCACGCCAGCCGCAGCGTAAAAAGCTGCTGCTCGTCCTCACCGACGGCAAGCCGAACGACGTCGATCATTATGAGGGGCGCTTTGCGGTCGAAGACACCAGGAGGTCTGTGCAGGAAGCGCGCCGACTCGGGATGGTGGTGTTCGGCGTGACGATCGACGCGGCGGCGCAATCCTATTTTCCGACGCTGTTCGGGCGCAGCGGCTATGCCATCGTCGGCAACATCAAGCGATTGCCCGCGGCGCTGCCGGCGATCTACCGGCAGGTGGCGCACTGATGCGGGAACGCCACGGCGCCGTGTTCTCGGCTGAACTATTGCTCATAGTGTGGGTATATGATCGAATGGCCGGATGGACAAGGGCCGGCCAAACCCCGATCTGATCATCTTCGACTGCGACGGCGTGCTCGTCGACAGCGAGCTCTTGAGCTGCCGCTGCCTGTCCGAGGCCTTGGCTGAATTCGGTCTTTTGCTCAGCGAGGAGCAGGCGCTCGAACTGTTTCTCGGACGCAGCACCACGGCGATCGAGCAGCACTATCGCGATCTCAGTCAGGTCGTGCCAGATGGCTTCCTGCCGCGATTGAAGTCGCATGTGCTGGAGACGTTCGCCACCTCGCTCGAGCCGATCCCCGGGGTGGAGGCGGTGATCTCGGCGCTGACCGTGCCGTTCTGCGTGGCCTCGTCCAGCGACCTCGATCGCGTGTCGCTCGCGCTCGACGTCACCGGTCTTCGGGGATATTTCGGCGACCGGATCTACACTGCGCAGATGGTCAGGCACGGCAAGCCGGCGCCCGATCTCTTTCTTCATGCCGCCGAGAGCATGCGCACACCGCCCACACGCACGCTGGTGATCGAGGACAGCGTCAGTGGGGTGCAAGCGGGCAAGGCCGCCGGCATGACCGTCTGGGGATTTGTCGGCGGCGGCCATTATCGCAGCCGCGATGGCTGCGCTATATTGTCCGCGGCCGGAGCCGATCGGGTCTTCGCGCGCATGAGCGATTTCTGGGAGATGTGAGCCCGCATGGCCGCCGAGAACGACAAGTCGAGACTCGACGACGCCGCGCGCGCCGGCTGGCTCTATTTCATTGCCGGCCATACCCAGGACGAGATCGCAAAGATGCTCCAGGTCTCGCGCGCCTCGGCGCAGCGGCTGGTCTCGCTGTGCCTCGCCGAGCGGCTCATCACCTTCCGGCTCGAACATCCCATCGCGGCCTGCATGGAGCTGGCGGCGCGTTTGAAGCAACGGTTCGACCTCGTCCATTGCGAGGTGGTGCCGGCAGATCCTGCCGCGCCACAGGCCACGGCGGGCATTGCCGAGCGCTGCGCCAATCTGCTCGATTCCACGCTGCGCTCGGAGACGCCTGTCATCGTCGCGCTTGGGACCGGCCGGGCGGTGCGCGCCGCGGTCGAGCGCGTCACGCCGATCGAGCGGCCCAATCACCAGATCGTCTCGCTGGTCGGCAACATCTCCGCCGACGGCTCGGCGAGCTTCTACGACACGGTCGGCCGGCTCGCCGACCGCACCGGCGCGCGGCACTATCCGATGCCGCTGCCGTTCCTGATGTCGTCGGAGGACGAGCGCAACAGGATGGTGCGCATCGAGCCGATCGCGAAGGTGAAAGCGGTCGCAGCCAAAGCGGATTTGCGCCTCGTCGGCATCGGCCAGATGGACCAGAAGGCGCAGGTGCACGTCGACGGCTTCGTCACCCGCGACGAATTGTTCGAGATGATGCGCCTGGGCGCGATCGGCGAGATCACCGGTTGGGCCTATGATGCCAAGGGCCGCCTGCTCAAGGCCGGCACCAACAAGCGCCTCACCAGCATCCCGCCGGAAGTGCCGGCGAAAACCACGACGATCGGCGCAGCGGTCGGGGCGGCCAAAGTGGCGGCGATCGCGGCGGCACTGAACGGCGGCCTGATCAACGGCCTGATCACCGACGAAGCGACGGCAAGGGCGATTCTGGAGCGGTAGGACGGTTCGCGCGGAGGTGTAGCAAGCCGCGGCGTTCGTTCCCAACAATGCCGTCGCTTCCGCCTGGGTCCTTCCACCCTCCCGCACTGCAGCACTCATAAGTTGCGCAAACACCCGCGCGCGTGCTTGACAACTGGCGCGCCCCCGTTGAACATACGCCCAACGCGTGGGCATATGCTCAAAACGCGAATTGAGGGGAGGTCACCGTGAAACATGTCCTGGGCGCCGTCTGCGGCGCGTCTGTCCTGCTGGCCGTCCCTGCGATGGCCGAAACGACCCTGACCATCGCCACCGTCAACAATGGCGACATGATCCGCATGCAGGGGTTGACGGGCGAGTTCACCAAGAAGAACCCCGACATCACCGTGAAGTGGGTGACGCTGGAGGAGAACGTGCTGCGCCAGCGCGTCACCACCGACATCGCCACCAAGGGCGGCCAGTTCGACGTGCTCACCATCGGCACCTACGAGGTGCCGATCTGGGCCAAGAAGGGCTGGCTGGTGCCGCTCGCCAATCTCGGTGCCGATTACGACGTCGCCGACCTTCTGCCCAAGATCAAGGACGCGGTCTCCGCCGACGGCAAGCTCTACGCCGCGCCATTCTACGAGACTGTGAATCTTTTGTACCGCGCGTCAGACGAATGTGATTCTCTGGGCAGACTGATCTGCTGGAGAGGATGATGGCTGACGACGGACTTTTTGGTGAATTGCCGGAGCAGTCGGCACGAACCGAAGCGGTGCCGCAAGGCGCACCTCGGCTGCGCGAGCCTGTGCGCAATCAGGTCGAATTGCGAGCGGTCGATATCGACAGCCTGATCGGGCAGGATCATCCAGCGCGGGTGATCTGGGCTTATGTCGAAGGGCTGGACCTGAGCGAGCTGGAAGATCGCGTCAAGGCACGGGAAAACAGGCCGGGCCATCCGGCGCCATCGCCACGGTTGTTGCTGGCGCTTTGGCTGTACGCCGCGAGCGATGCCGTTGGCAGCGCGCGGGCGCTGGACCGGCTCTGCGACAGCCACGACGTCTACCGCTGGCTCTGCGGTGGCGTGTCGTTGAACCATCACGGGCTGTCGGACTTCCGGGTCGGCTGTGCCGACTTGCTCGACCGTTTGCTGGTTGAACATCTGGTGGCCCTGAACGAGGCAGGGCTGGTCGATCTGGAGAAGCTGACCCAGGACGGGGTGCGGATACGAGCGAATGCCGGGACCGGATCTTTCCGGCGGGAGGCGACGCTGGATCGGCAGATGGCGCAGGCCGAGGCCATTGTGGAAGAGCTCAAGCGCGAGGTCGATGCGGACCCGGAAGCCAGCAATCGGCGGATCCGGGCCGCCAAAGAGCGGGCGGCGCGCGAACGCAGCGAGCGGGTGCAAGCCGCGCAGGCCGCGCTGGCCGAGATCAAGCGCAAGCGAAAACAGCTCGACGACAAGGGCGGCAATGGCAAGAAGCCGAAGGAGCCTCGGGCCTCCACCACCGACCCGCAGGCCAGGGTGATGAAGATGGCCGATGCCGGCTTCCGTCCGGCCTATAATGTGCAGGTGGCTAGCGCGGCTGGCGAACTGATCGTGGTCGCGATCGATGTCGACAACAGCGGCTCAGATCGTGGCTTGATGCGCCCGATGCTGGAGCGAACGCGCGCTCGGCTGAAGCGCTTGCCACGCCGCTACCTCGCCGATGGCGGGTTCTGCACTGGCGACGACATCGAATGGGCGCATGGCGAGGGCATCGAGGTTTACTGTCCACCGCCCCAATCCAGGAGCGGTGTCGATCCCTTCTTACCCCGGAGCAGCGACGGTCCTGGCATAGCGGCCTGGCGTGCTCGCATGGCCAGCGAAGCCGGCAAGGCACAGTACCAGGCCCGTACCATCTGCGAATGCATCCATGCCCGCTGGCGCAACTGGGACCTCAGGCAACTGACCGTGCGCGGCATCGAGAAGGTCCGTGCCGTCGTGCTCTGGTACGCCCTCACCAACAACATCCTGCAAGGGCATCGTCTCGCAAAAGCATAGATAACCAACAGCCTGACGCCGCCGGCTTCCCCCATCAAGGGGCGATACCACCCCTTGATGCCGAAGCCGAAACAAAACGAATTGGCTCACAGGCTCTACGGCGAGAGCTCGATGGTGATGTACCGCACCGATCTGTTCGAGAAGGCCGGCCTGAAGATGCCGGAAAAGCCGAGCTGGGACTTCGTGATCGACGCCGCCAAGAAGCTGACGGACAAGAGTGCCGGCACCTACGGCATCTGCCTGCGCGGCAAGGCGGGCTGGGGCGAGAACATGGCGTTCCTCTCGGCGATGGCCAATTCCTACGGCGCGCGCTGGTTCGACGAAAACTGGCAGCCCCAGTTCAATACGCCGGAATGGAAGACGACGCTCACGACCTATGTGAACCTGATGAAGGAAGCCGGCCCTCCCGGCGCGAGCTCCAACGGCTTCAACGAGAATCTGGCGCTGTTCAACGCCGGAAAATGCGCGATGTGGATCGACGCCACGGTCGCGGCGTCCTTCGTCACCAACCCCAAGGACTCCAAGGTTGCCGACAAGGTCGGCTTCGCGCTCGCGCCCAACACCGGGCTCGGCAAGAACGCCAACTGGTTGTGGGCCTGGAATCTCGCGATTCCCGCCGGCTCCAAGAAGACGGAAGCTGCCGAGAAGTTCATCGCCTGGGCGACCAGCAAGGACTACACCAAGCTGGTGGCGTCGAAGGAGGGCTGGGCCAACGTGCCGCCGGGTACGCGCACCTCGCTCTACCAGAACGATGAGTACCTGAAGGTCGCGCCGTTCGCGAAACTAACGCTGGCCTCGATCGACGCCGCCGATCCCAACAAGCCGACGGTGAAGCCCGTTCCTTACGTCGGCGTGCAATACGCCGCGATCCCTGAATTCCAGGGCATCGGCACGCAAGTGGGCCAGCAGTTCTCGGCGGCGCTTGCGGGATCGATGACCGTCGATGCAGCGCTCACGGCTGCGCAGTCTGCTACCGAGCGCGAGATGAAGCGCGCCGGCTACATCAAGTGAACCCGAGCTCTCCTTGAGCTCAAACTTGCGGCCATCCATCCTTGCTGGATGGCCGTCTTCTTCCTCCGAGCGGAGCGCCAAGAAATGGCAACCCGGCAGACGCAGTTTCTTGCGCGGTCGCTCCTGACCCCCGCCGTCGGGCTGCTGTTCATCTGGATGATCGTCCCGCTGGCGCTGACGATCTATTTCTCGACGCTGCACTACAGCCTGCTCGATCCCGGTTCGGAATCGTTCGTCGGCCTCGAAAACTTCCGCTACTTCCTCACCGATCCCGCTTTTCTGGCCTCGCTCCAAAACACGCTGGTGCTGGTCGGCTCGGTGCTGGCGCTGACGATCCTGCTCGGCATTCCGCTGGCGCTGCTGATGGACCAGCCCGTGATCGGCCGCAATTTCGTCCGGCTGATGGTGATTGCGCCGTTCTTCGTGATGCCGACCGTGAGCGCGCTGGTCTGGAAGAACCTGTTGATGCATCCGGTGTCCGGGCTGTTCGCCTGGCTCGCCTCGCTGTTCGGCCTGACGCCGATCGATTGGTTCAACGACGTGCCGCTGTTTGCGGTGATCCTGATCGTGACCTGGCAATGGCTGCCGTTCGCGACGCTGATCCTGCTGACGGCGCTGCAATCGCTCGACGAGGAGCAAAAGGAGGCCGCCGAGATGGACGGCGCGAGCGCCATCTCGACCTTCATCTACATCACGCTGCCGCACCTGGCGCGTCCCATCACCGTGGTGATCCTGATCGAGACCATCTTCCTGCTCACGGTGTTCGCCGAGATCTTCGTCACCACGGGCGGCGGGCCCGGCCTGCAGACCACCAACATCGCCTTCCTGATCTATTCGCAGGCGCTGATCCAGTTCGACGTCGGCAGCGCCTCCGCGGGCGGTCTCGTCGCGGTGGTGATCGCCAACGTCGTCGCCTTCTTTCTCGTCCGCATCGTCGGCCGCAATCTGGAGGCTTGAAGCATGGCGCGGATGGCGACGAGACAACGGGTGGTCATCTCGACGATCGGAGCCTGGCTGTTCGGCTTCCTGATCTTCTTTCCGATCCTGTGGATGGGGTTGGCGAGCTTCAAGACCGAGCTCGAGGCCTTCGCGATCCCGCCATCCTTCCTGTTCTTCCACTGGACCACGGAAAACTACGCGACGGTGCAGGAGCGCAGCGATTATCTGCACCACGCGATGAACTCGATCATCATCGCCGGCGGCTCGACGCTCATTGCGCTGTTGATCGCCATTCCCGCGGCCTGGTCGATGGCGTTCTCGCCGACCAAGCGCACCAAGGACGTCCTGCTCTGGATGCTCTCGACCAAGATGATGCCGCCGGTCGGCGTGCTGGTGCCGATCTACCTAATTTACAAGAGCTTCGGCCTGCTCGATTCCCGCATCGGCCTCGTCTTCATCCTGTGCCTCGGCAACCTGCCGATCGTGATCTGGATGCTCTTCACCTATTTCAAGGAGATCCCGCGCGACATCCTCGAAGCCGCGCGCATGGACGGCGCCACGATCGGCCGCGAGCTCGTCTATGTGCTGACGCCGATGGCGATTCCGGGGCTGGCGTCCACGCTGCTGCTCAATCTGATTCTGGCCTGGAACGAGGCGTTCTGGACGCTGAACCTGTCCACCTCGAGCGCTGCGCCGCTGACCACGTTTATCGCATCCTATTCCAGCCCCGAAGGGCTGTTCTGGGCAAAGCTGTCGGCGGCGTCCACGCTGGCGATCGCGCCCATTCTCGTCCTCGGTTGGTTCAGCCAGAAGCAACTCGTGCGCGGGCTCACCTTCGGTGCGGTGAAGTAGAGGGGGATCATGGGTCAGATCACACTTCAGGGCGTACAAAAGTCCTTCGGCCCCGTGCACATCATCAAGGGCGCCGACCTCGACATTGCCGACGGCTCCTTCGTCGTGTTCGTCGGTCCCTCCGGCTGCGGCAAGACCACGCTGCTGCGGCTGATCGCGGGGCTCGAGGACGTCAGCGGCGGCAAGATCCTGATCGACGGCAAGAACGTCGTCGATACGCCGCCCGCCAAGCGCGGACTGTCGATGGTGTTCCAGTCCTACGCGCTCTATCCGCATATGAGCGTGCGCGGCAATATCGGCTTCGGCCTGAAGATGGCGGGCTTGCGGAAGGACGAGATCAACCGCAAGGTCGAGGCGGCCGCCGCGACCCTGAACCTCACCCCCTACCTCGACCGCAAGCCACGCGAGCTCTCCGGCGGCCAGCGCCAGCGCGTCGCGATCGGCCGCGCCATCGTCCGAGAGCCAAAGGCATTCCTGTTCGATGAGCCGCTCTCCAACCTCGACGCCGCGTTGCGCGTGCAGATGCGCATCGAGGTGACGCGGCTGCAGAAGCAGCTCGGCACCACCGCGATCTACGTCACCCACGACCAGGTCGAGGCCATGACCATGGCCGACAAGATCGTCGTGCTCAACGGCGGCAAGATCGAGCAATATGGCTCGCCGCTGGAGCTCTATGAACGGCCCGCCAATCTCTTCGTCGCCGGCTTCATCGGCTCGCCCAAGATGAACTTCGTCACCGGCGAGCCCGCTTTGCAGAAGGGGGCAGCGACGATCGGCGTCCGGCCGGAGCATCTGAAGATCGAGCGCGACGGCGGCGGAGGCTGGCAGGGCACCATTGCGGTGGCCGAGCATCTCGGCAGTGACACCTTCCTCTACGTCGATGCCGGCGCGCTCGGCATGCTGACGGCGCGCTACGTCGGCGAATTGAGCCTGCATGCCGGCGACCGGGTGTCGCTGATGCCGGACCCAGCGCGCATCCACCGCTTCGACGAGAGCGGCAACGCTCTTCGGGGCTGACAAGAAACGGAAAGACGATCATGTATCTGGAAAAGTTCAGGCTGAGCGGCAAGACCGCGTTCATCACCGGCGGCGGGCAGGGCATTGGCCTCGCCTGCGCGGAGGCGCTGGCGGAGGCCGGTGCGAAGGTCATCATCGGCGACCGCGACGGCAAGGTCGCCGACAGCGCCAAAGCCAGCCTGAAGGCGAAGGGCTATGACACCGAGACCGCAATCATGGACGTCACCGACACCAAACGCGTGGCGGAGGTGGCAAATGATCTCGTCGCCCGCCATGGCAAGGTCGACATCCTCGTCAACAATGCCGGCATCGCGCGCAGCGAGACGCCTGCCGAGACCGTCACCGACGAGCACTGGCTCAACGTCATCGACGTCAATCTCAACGGCACCTTCTGGTGCTGCCGCGAATTCGGCAAGCACATGCTCAAGGCGAAGAGCGGCGCCATCGTCAATGTCGGCTCGATGAGCGGCTTCATCGTCAACAAGCCGCAGGAGCAGTGCTTCTACAACGCCTCCAAGGCCGCGGTGCACCATCTGACCAAGTCGCTGGCCGCCGAATGGGGCGCGCGCGGCATCCGCGTCAACGCGGTGGCCCCGACCTATATCGAGACGCCGCTCAACGCCTTCGTGAAGAGCAATCCGAAGATGTACGACGCCTGGATCGGTGGAACCCCGATGGCGCGGATGGGGCAGGTCGAGGAGATCGCCTCCGTCGTCCTGTTCCTCTCATCCGAGGCCGCGAGCCTGATGACCGGCAGCATCGTGCTGGTGGATGGCGGCTACACTTGCTGGTAGGCTTACGTCAAAACGGACGGAAAGCGACCGGGAGCGACAATGCCGCGAGCGTATATCGGCGTCGACGTGGGGACCACGAGCACGCGGGCAGGGGTGTTTGACGAGGCCGGCACACTGCTCGCGACGGCCCGGCATCCGATCAGGATCTGGCACGAGGCCGGCGATATCGTCGAGCAGTCGTCGGAAGACATCTGGAAGGCCTGTGTCAAATCGGTGCGGGCGGCGATGGCGGAAGCTGCCGTCGTCCCCGACAGCATTGGCGGCATCGGTTTCGACGCCACCTGTTCCCTCGTGGTGCTCGATCCGCAAGGCGAGCCGCTCACCGTCAGTGCGTCCGGCGAGGCGCAGCGCAACGTCATCGTCTGGATGGATCACCGCGCCACGGCCGAGGCGCGGCTGATCAACGAGACCGAGGACGCCGTGCTGCGCTATGTCGGCGGCTCGATCTCGCCGGAGATGGAGATGCCGAAGCTGCTCTGGCTGAAGCGGCATCTGCGCGCGAGTTTCAATGCCGCCGGTCACTTCTTCGATCTGGCCGACTATCTGACCTGGCGCGCGACCGGGGCGCTGCAGCGCTCGACCTGCACCGTCACCTGCAAGTGGAACTATCTCGCCCATGACGGCGGCGGCTGGAGCGCGCCGTTCTTCAAGCGCATCGGCCTGTCCGACTTCGTCACCGAACAATACGCGCGCATCGGCACCGAGATCGTTGCGCCCGGTACGCGCCTCGGCGCCGGGCTCACGCCGGCAGCAGCAGTCGAGCTCGGCCTCGCTCCGGGCATCCCGGTCGGCGCCTCCCTGATTGACGCCCATGCCGGCGGCATCGGCGCGATCGGCGGCCGCGACGGATCGGGGGGCGCGAGCGATGTCAGCGACCGTCTCGCCTACATCATGGGAACGTCGGCCTGCATCATGGCGACGACGAAGGAGCCGTGCTTCGTGCCGGGCGTGTGGGGCCCCTATTATTCCGGCATGGTGCCGGAGTTCTGGCTCAACGAAGGCGGGCAGTCCGCCGCGGGCGCTGCGATCGATCATCTCCTCAAGTCGCATCCCGGCCATGGCGAGGCGAGCGCGGCGGCGCGCAGCGAGGGCCTCGATCTCATCGATTTCCTCGAGCGCCGCATCATCGCGCGCGCCGGCGATGCCAGCCGCGCCGCGCTGCTGGCGCGCGACGTCCACGTGCTCCCGGAATTCATCGGCAATCGCTCGCCTTATGCCGACCCTGACACGCGCGCGGTGATCGCGGGCCTCGATCTCGACACCGACATCGCCTCAATGGAGCGGCTGTTCGTCGCCGGCCTCTGCGGTCTCGCCTATGGTCTCGCCGAGGTGATCGAGGCCTTTGCAGCGCATGGCGTGCGCTCCAGTCTCATGATCATGGGCGGCGGCGCCAGCCGCAGCCCGCTGGTTCGCCAAATCATGGCGGATACCACCGGCCTCACGGTTGCGTTGCCGCAAACGAAAGAGCCGGTCCTGCTGGGCGCCGCGATGCTCGGGGCGGTCGCCGGCGGCGCCTATGCCTCGATCGGCGAGACCATGGCAAAAATGTCGGCGCTGGGACGCAAGAGCGAGCCGACCGCGCCCGACATGGCCGCATTTCACACCCGCAAGCGCGAGGTCTACAAGCTGCTGCGCGAAGTCGATCGCGGCAGCCGCGCGGCGATGAGCAGTGTCGCGAGAGGTTGAAAGACATGCTGATTGCCTGCGGCGATGCGCTGATCGATTTCGTGCCGACGCGAAACGTCGACGGACGCGAGGCCGTGATGCCCGCGGTCGGCGGCTCCTGCCTGAATGTCGCGATCGGCATGGCGCGGCTGGGTGCGCCGACCGGCTTTGTCGGCGGCATCTCGACCGACCTGTTCGGGCGCATGATCGCCGACCATGCCACCGCATCGAACGTCGCGCTCGATCTCGCCACCCGCAGCGACCACCAGACCACGCTCGCCTTTGTCCGTATTGTCGCAGGCGAGTCGCACTACGCCTTCTACGACGCCGAGACCGCGACGCGGAGCTGGACGTACCGCCGCGGCACAGTTCCGTTCGATACGATCGAGGCCGTCCATATCGGCTCGACCACGCTGGTCAACGACCTGGGTGCGGCCGAGACCAAGGCGCTGATTGCAGACGCGCGGGCGTCGACCACGATCTCCTTCGATCCGAACTGCCGACCGAACCTCGTCAAGGACAAGCCCGCGTATCTCGCTAGCATGGCCGAGTTCGCCGGAAGCGCCGATCTCATCAAGATGTCGGACGTCGATTTCGCCTATCTGTTCGGCGAGGAGCCTTGTCAGCAGCGCGCGAACACATTGCTGGCGCAGGGCACGAGCCTTGTCGTCATCACCCGCGGCAACAACGGCGCCATCGCCTGGCATGCGCGAGCAGGCCAGATTGAAGTCGCTGCGCCCAAGGTCGAGGTGGCCGACACGATTGGCGCTGGCGACAGCTTTCAGGCGGCGCTGCTGTTCGCCCTGTACAAGCAGGGCCGCATCGCCCGGCCGCGATTGAAGGACATCGGCGCGGACGAGCTCCGCCGTGCGCTGTCCTTTGCGGCCAATTGTGCCGGCCTGACCTGCACGCGTCCGGGTGCCGATCCGCCCTGGAGTCACGAGATCCATTGGAGCTGGTAGTCCGCGTCACATCCGCGCGACGGCCTTCTCGGCACATTTCAGGAAGGTTCCGATCAGCGGACTTTGCGAGTCCCGCCGCCAACAGACTGCAACGTCGAGGGAGTCGTCGACGTCACGCAGGGGTCTGAACACGACTCCGCGTGGCGCGCCGAGCTGTGCGCAGGCCGGCAGGATGGCGAGACCTTCACCGGCCAGGACCAGGCTCATCGCCGAATGCACCGTCTCCACCCGGCTGGCGATCGGCATCACCACTTGGTGCCGACGCAACAAGGGGACGACCGCCGAGGAGGCGGGTCCATGGTCCGGATGCGGCAGTGCGATCAGCGGACAGCCCTGCAGCCGGGCCATCGGCACGGAGCTCAAGCGGGCGAGGGGCGAGCGGATCGGCATGGCGAGCATGAAAGGCTGTGCCCCGATCTTTGCCACCTGGATCTCGGGATGATTGATTGCGGGCATGCACAGCGCGACCGTGACGCTGCGGTCGAGCACGCGGGCCTCGCGCGTCGAGGCGCTGAGTTCGGCGAAGCTGAGGTCGACGCCGGGAACCGCGCGGCGCAGTTCGGGGATGAGCCGCGGCAGCATCGCATTCGCCAGCACGAACATGTAGCCCACCGACAACCGGCCGCGCCGTCCCGAAGCAACCGCGCGCGCGGCTTCGGCGCCGTCGGCCGCCAGCGCCAGCGCTTCGCTGGCGCGCGCCAGCAACGCCTGGCCCGCCTCGGTCAGATCCATGCCTCGGGTGCCGCGGCGGAACAGCGGCGCGCCGATCTCGGCCTCGAGCTTGCGGATCTGGACCGAGAGCGGCGGCTGCGCCATCCGGAGCCGCTCGGCGGCCTTGCCGATGCTGCGCGCCTCGGCGACGGCGACGAAATAGCGGAGCCGGCGAAGATCCATTGGCATACCGAGAGCGTATGGGTTGGCCACAAAAATCGTATTGGACGGCGAGTTAACAAAACTGTCATTCTCGCTGTCAATGTCTTCGGGCCAATGGCGGCCCGCTTCGGAGCGTGATGTGACGATGAACGGCGATCCCTGTCTGTTGTCCGCAACCGAGCTGCGCGGTCTCATTGCGGCAAGGCGGATATCGCCGGTCGAGCTCACCCGCGCCGTACTTGCCCGCGCCGAGGCGCGCCAGCCCGAATTGAATTGCTTCATCACTCTGTGCGGTGACGAGGCGATCGCAGCGGCGCGCGACGCCGAGCGCAAGGTGATGGCGGGCGAACCGCTCGGCCTGCTGCACGGCATCCCCGTCACCGTCAAGGACATCGTCAACACCAAGGGCGTCAAGACCACCTTTGGCGCTGTTCCCTACAAGAACAATGTGCCGACCGAGGATGCCGTCGCCGTCGCACGGTTGCGCAGCGCAGGCGCGATCCTGATCGGCAAGACCACGACGCCTGAGTTCGGCAGCAAGTGCCTCACCGATTCACCTTTGTTCGGTCGGACCCGCAATGCGTGGGACGCCTGCCGTTCCTCCGGCGGCTCCAGCGGTGGCGCGGCGGTCGCTGTCGCCAGCGGCATCGCTCCGCTGGCGATTGCGACCGACGGCGGCGGCTCGACGCGCATTCCGGCGGCCTGCAACGGCGTGGTGGGCCTGAAGCAGAGCAACGGCGTGATCCCGCACAGCCAGGCCCTCGACGTCTTCGGCAACCAGACCTATGTCACGCCGACCACCCGTACCGTCGCCGACACCGCGTTGATGATGCAGGCGATGGCGGGCGAAGATCCTATCGATCCCTGGTCGATCGGCGTGCCCGTGCCTGACTTCATCGGCATCGCCGCACCGCGCGGCGATTTGCGCGGGATAAGGATTCTGTACTGCCTGACGCCGCCGGGCCGTCCGGTCTCCGCCGAGGTCGCCGCCAGTTTCAAGGCGAGCCTCGACCGGCTGGCCGGATTGGGGGCCGAACTCGAGGAATTCTCCGGCGAGGGCTTCGACATCGAGCCGATCTGGCGCGCCATCAACCACACCGTCTGGCGCACGCGCTTTACCAAGCTTGCGGCCGAGCATGGGGGCGAGCTGAGCGAGGCTTTTCTCAAGCAGCTCGCGCTCGCCAGCGAAGTCAGCGGCGTCGATTATCAGGAGGCGATGTTCGCGCGCACCGCGTTGTTCCGCCGCGTGCAATCGCTGCTTGCGCGCGGTCACCTCCTGGCGATGCCGACCCTGTCGCGCACCGCGTTGCCGATCAAGCAGGACCTGTTCGGCAGCATCGAGATCGATGGCAGGCACTACGACAGCGTCCGGCCGCATTGGTTCCCCTGGACCATGCCGTTCAACATGACCGGCCATCCCGCGATCAGCCTTCCCTCGGGCTTTGCCCGCGACGGGCTGCCGATCGGGCTTCAGCTGGTCGGCCGCTTCCGGGCCGATGCGGAATTGCTGCGCGTGAGCGCACTGTTCGAGGCGTCAAGCGATCTTCTGTCCCGCTGGCCGGCTTGAGGAGATGGGCGTGCAGCAAAGAGCTTGCTTAAGGCGTCCGGACATGTTGATCGTGGCGTTGGTGAGCCCTGAAGCCGAGCGCGCATGAGCGTCTTTGTCCTCCGACGTCTGTTGACCCTGCTGGCGACGCTGGTCGGCGCGTCGCTGATCATCTTCCTGGTGCTCGACGCGCTGCCCGGCAACGCGGCGCAAATGCTGATGGGCGCCGACGCTTCGCCGGACGCGGTCCGCGCGCTCACCGTCAAGCTCGGGCTCGACCAGCCGCTGGCCGTTCGCTACGTACAATGGATCAAGGGCCTCCTCGTCGGCGATCTCGGCAATTCCTACGTCTACGGCACCCCGGTCGCCAGCCTGATCGCGGAGCGGCTGGTGCTGACCATTCCGCTCGCGATCATGGCGATGACGATCACGGTGACGCTGGCGCTCTCCGCCGGCATCTACACCGCCGCCAATCACAACAAGCTCGGCGACGTCGGCGTGATGTCGCTGACGCAAGTTGGCATCGCGCTGCCGAACTTCTGGTTCGCGATTCTCCTGGTGCTGTTGTTCTCGGTGCGGCTGCAATGGCTCTCGGCAGGCGGCTTCGCCGGCTGGGAGGACGGCATCTGGCCGGGGATCAAGTCGCTGCTGCTGCCGGCGATCTCGCTCGCGGTGGTGCAGGCCGCGATCCTCGCGCGCGTCACGCGCTCGGCCGTGCTCGAAGTGCTGCGCGAAGACTTCGTCCGCACCGCGCGCGCAAAGGGCCTCGGCAAGCGCGAGGTGCTGTGGAGCCACGTGCTGCGCAATGCCATGATCCCCGTGATGACCGTGATGGGGCTGCAATTCGCCAATCTGCTCGCCGGCACCATCGTGATCGAGAACGTGTTCTACCTGCCGGGCCTCGGCCGCCTGATCTTCCAGTCGATCGCCAACCGCGACCTGATCGTGGTGCGCAATTGCGTGATGCTGCTCGCCGCGATGGTCGTGATCGTCAACTTCGTGGTCGATGTGCTCTATGCCTTCATCGATCCCCGCATCAAGGTGCACGACCTGTGAGCGCGCCCATCACCATCGACGCGCCCGTCGCAACGCGTCCGCTGCCGGCGCGCACGTTCTGGCGCCGCGCGCTGCGCCACCGCAGCTTCGTCCTCGGTGGCGCGCTCAGCCTTCTGGTGCTGGCTTCGGCATTGGTGTCGCTGGTATGGACGCCGTGGTCGCCCTATGAGATCGATATCGCCGCAAAGCTCCGCCCGCCCTCGGCGGCGCATTGGCTCGGCACCGATTCCTTCGGCCGCGACATCGTCTCGCTGCTGCTTGCCGGCGCCCGATCCACCATCATGGTCGGTGTCATCGCCGTCAGCATCGGTCTCACCTTCGGCGTCACGCTGGGCCTGATCGCCTCGGCCCGGCGCGGCTGGACGGAGGAGATCATCATGCGCTTCTCCGATTTCACCTTCGCCTTTCCGGCTGTGCTGTCCGCGATCATGCTCGCCGCCGTGGTGGGGCCGGGCATGGTGACCTCGATCGTCGCGATCGGCATCTTTCAGATCCCGACGTTGACTCGGCTGACGCGCGGCTCGGCCAATGCGATCTGGGCGCGCGAATTCGTGCTTGCGGCACGCGCGGCGGGCAAGGGGCGCTTCCGCATCACCATCGAGCATGTGCTGCCGAATATTCTGTCGATCCTGATCGTGCAGGTTACCATCCAGTTCGCGCTCGCCATTCTCGCCGAGGCCGCTTTGTCCTATCTCGGCCTCGGCACGCAGCCGCCACAGCCGTCCTGGGGGCGGATGTTGAACGATGCACAGACGCTGCTGTTCCAGTCGCCGATGCTCGCGGTCTATCCGGGCGCCGCGATCGCAATCTCCGTGCTCGGCCTCAACCTGCTCGGCGACGGACTGCGCGACCTGCTCGATCCCCGGCTGGCGCGGGAGCGATGACGATGGCCGAGCGCGCCAACATGCCGCTGATCGAAGTCGACAATCTCGGCGTTCGCCTCAACACCAGCCGTGGGCCGGCGCAGGCCGTGCGCGGTGTCAGCTTTGCGCTGAAGCGCGGCGAGACGCTTGGGCTCGTCGGCGAGTCCGGCTGCGGCAAGTCGGTCACGGCGTTGTCGTTGATGGGGCTGCTGCCGGACAGTGCCGTCGTCACCGGCAGCATCAAGCTGGACGGCGACGAGCTCGTCGGACTTGCGGATGCCGATTACTGCCGCCTGCGCGGCAACCGCACCAGCATGATCTTCCAGGAGCCGATGACTGCGCTCAACCCGATGCACACGATCGGCAACCAGGTCGCCGAGCCGCTGCGGCGTCATAAGAAATATTCGGCGGCGCAGGCGCGCAAAGAGGCGATCGCCTTGCTCGACCGCGTCGGGCTGCCTGACCCCGCACGTCGTGTCGATGCCTATCCGCACCAGTTCTCCGGCGGCCAGCGTCAGCGCATCACCATCGCGATGGCGCTTGCCTGCGAGCCGGACCTGTTGATCGCGGACGAGCCGACCACCGCGCTCGACGTCACCATCCAGGGTCAGATCCTGGATCTCATCGACGACCTCGTCGAGGAGCGCGGCATGTCGATGATCCTGATCTCGCACGATCTCGGCGTCATCGCCGAGAACGTCCAGCGCATGATGGTGATGTATGGCGGCACCGTCGTCGAGAGCGGGCCGACCAACGAAGTCTTCCGTCGCATGGGCCATCCCTACACGCAGGGCCTGTTCCGTGCCCGGCCCAAGCTCGGCGCGCGCAAGGGGACGCGGCTGAAGACGATCTCGGGCACGGTGCCGGAACTCGCCGATCTGCCGTCCGGCTGCACCTTCTCCGATCGCTGTCCGCTCGTGATCGACCAGTGCCGCGCCGCGCTGCCGCCGATGGTGGGTGTCGGACCCGGCCATTTTGCGCGCTGCATCCGAACGGACGTGTCGATGGCCGAACGCGTCGGAGCGCTGACCGCATGAGCACCGCGCCGCTTCTCGACGTCCGGGATCTCGAACAGCGCTACACGCTGCCGCGCGAGAGCCTGTTCCGACCGCCGGGGCAGGTGCGCGCGCTCAACGGTGTCAGCGTGCAGGTCCAGGCCGGCAAGAGCCTCGGCATCGTTGGCGAGTCCGGCTCCGGCAAATCCACCTTCGCGCGCGTCGTGATGGCGCTGGAGCGGCCTACTTCAGGGCAGGTCGCGCTGCTCGGGCGTGATCTCAATCGCCTGCCGGCCGACGAGCTGCGCCGCGCCCGGCGCGATTTCCAGATGGTGTTCCAGGACCCCTATGGCTCGCTCGATCCGCGCCAGACCATCGCACGGATCGTCGCCGAGCCGCTGACCGTGCTGGAAGGTGCCGTCCGCACCACGTTCCGCGACCGCGTCGCAGCGGTGTTGCGCCAGGTCGGCTTGCGCGATGCGGACATGGAAAAATATCCGCACGAATTCTCCGGCGGCCAGCGCCAGCGCATCGCCATTGCGCGTGCGCTGATCACCCAGCCGAAGCTGATCGTCGCCGACGAGCCGGTCTCCGCGCTCGACGTCTCCGTGCAGGCCCAGGTGCTGAACCTGATGCAGGACCTCCAGGAGCAGTTCGGCCTGAGCTACATCCTGATCAGCCACGACCTCGCCGTCGTCGACTATCTCTGCGACGAGGTCGCGGTGATGTATCTCGGCCGCATCGTCGAGCAGGGCCGGCCAGAGGATCTGTTCGAGCGCGGTGCCCATCCCTATACGCGGGCGCTGCTGGATGCGGTGCCGCGGGCGCGTGCCGGGGGTGGCCGGCGCCGGCGCGGGGCCCAGGCGATCGCCTCGCAATCGGCCGCGACGGCCGGATGCCCCTATGCCGCGCGCTGCGCCCTTGCCGACCAGCATTGCCGCGAGGTTCCGCCTGCGTTACGCAAGGTGGGCGAGGGACACCTTGCCGCCTGCCACAAGGCCGAGGCCGTGATGGCGTTGCCGCAGGCGGCCATGGAAGGTTAGTGTCCGGGGCAGGATTGGCGTTAAGCTGGAAACAGGATTGGCCGGGGAGTTTGCGCATGTTCAGGAAACTATCGATCGTCGCCTTTGCCGCTGCGCTCGTCGCGGCGCCTTTGCCGGTGCTGGCGCAGAGCAAGAAGGACAGCGTCGTCATGGCGATGGCGCTGGAGCCGCCGGGGCTCGACCCCACCAACGCCGCCGCGGCCGCGATCGCCGAGGTCACGCTCTACAACATCTACGAGACCCTGACCAAGATCAACGAGGACGGCTCGGTCTCGCCGCTGCTGGCCGAGAGCTGGACCGCTTCGCCCGATCTGAAGACCTATACGTTCAAGCTGCGCAAGGGCGTCAAATTCCACAATGGCGAAGCGTTCGATTCCGCGGCGGTGAAGTTTTCGTTCGAGCGCAACGCGGCGCCGACCAGCACCAACAAGGACAAGAGCCTGTACCAGGCCTTCGAGAAGGTCGAGACGCCCGACGCCGACACCGTCGTGATCACCGTGAAATATTCCGAGCCGAACCTGCCGTTCCTGCTCGGGCAGGCGGGCGGCTCGATCGTCGAGCCGAAGAGCGCGGGTACCAATGTCACGCAGCCGGTCGGCACCGGACCGTACCAGCTTGGCGGCTGGGCCAAGGGCTCTTCGATCACGCTGAACAAATGGACCGACTACCGCAACGCCTCCGCGATCAAGCTGTCCAAGGTGACGATCCGCTTCATCTCCGATCCGGCGGCGCAGGTGGCGGCGCTGCTGTCGGGCGACGTCGATGCATTCCCGCGCGTCGCCGCGGCGCGCGCCTTGGCACAGTTCAAGGCCGATCCGCGCTTCAACGTCCAGGTCGGCGGCTCCCGGGCCAAGACCATCGTCGCGATCAACCACCGCAAGAAGCCGCTCGACGACGTCCGCGTCCGCCGCGCCATCCTTGCCGCGATCGACCGCAAGGCCATGATCGACGGCGCCGTCGACGGCTTCGGCACGCCGATCGGGAGCTTCTACGTGCCAGGCGCGCTCGGCTATGTCGACACCACCGGCATCAACCCCTACGATCCCGAGAAGGCCAAGAAGCTGCTCGCTGAAGCCGGCGTCACCACGCCCCTCGAATTGTCGCTCAAGCTGCCACCGCCGTCCTATGCGCGGCAGGGCGGGGAGATCGCCGCGGCCCAGCTCGCCAAGGTCGGCATCGTCGCCAAGATCGAGAACGTCGAATGGGCGCAATGGCTGTCGCAGGTGTTCGCCGGCAATGGTCCGCACAATTTCGATCTGACCATCGTCAGCCATGTCGAGCCGTTCGACCTCGTCAAGATCACCGAGTCGGACTACTACCTCGGTTACAACAACGAGGCCTTCAACGCGCTCTACAAGCAGATCGTCTCGACGCCGGACGAAGCCGCCCGTGCAAAGCTGCTCGGCGACGCCCAGCGCATGCTCGCCGCCGACGCGGTCTCCGCCTACCTGTACCAGCCGCAGCTCATCACCATCACAGCCAAGAAGCTGAAGGGCGTCTGGAAGGACGTGCCGCAATTCGAGAACGACTTCTCCACGTGGTATTGGGAGTAGGCGGCGTCCGTTTCCGTGTCCTCTCCACGCGTGGGAGAGGACACAGCTCCAAACCAAAACCTGAAAAACAACCCCGTGCACAGTAGCCGGGGTTAGTCATTTCAATGGTTTGCACGTCGCGCCTGTGCGATCGAGGCGGTGCGCCTGAAAGTTGACCCGTCGGGCAAAACACTGGCATGATGGCATCGTCGCGGTCTCGTGGTCAGGGACGCGCCGCAAGGCGAGACAGCCGTGAAGAAGCCATCCCGCCGCGATGACGGCATTGCCGCGGCGGCCGTCCGCGCCGAGGCGCCGATCTCCCCAAAGCTTGATCATGCAAGGCTCGATCATGCGTCGATGAGCGATATCGCTCATGCTTTGGCCAATGGGCATGTCACTGCCACGGCGCTGCTCAAAGCCTATCTCGCGCGCATCCAAGCCTACGACCGCGACGGGCCCAGGCTCAACGCGGTACGCACGCTCAATCCCGACGCGCTCGCGATCGCGGCCAGGCTCGACGGCGTCAAGTCGCCCAAGCGGCCGCTGGCCGGCATCCCGATCCTGGTGAAGGACAACATCGCGACCGGTGGCGAGCAGCCGACCACGGCGGGCTCGCTGGCGCTGGAAGGCGCGCATGCGCGGGACGATGCGACGCTCGTCAAGCTGCTGCGCGAGGCCGGTGCGGTGATCCTCGGCAAGGCGAACCTGACCGAATTTTCCAACATGATCGCGGTCGACATGCCCGCCGGCTATTCGTCGCTGGGCGGTCAGGTGAAGAACCCCTATGCGCCGGCGCTGGCCGACGATCACGGCATCCCCGTCGTGTCCTCGGGCGGCTCGAGCGCGGGTTCGGCGGTTGCAGTGGCGGCAGGTTTGTGCGCGGCCTCGATCGGCACGGAGACCTCGGGCTCGCTGCTGTTTCCCGCCAGCCAGAACGGCCTCGTCACCGTGAAGCCGACGGTCGGCCTGATCAGCCGTGCCGGCATCGTGCCGATCGCGCACAGCCAGGACACCGCCGGGCCGATGACGCGGACCGTGCGCGACGCGGCGCTGCTGCTGAACGTGCTGGCGGCCAAGGATCCGCTCGACCCGGCAACGCAAAAGCAGCGGCGGCCGGACGATTTCACCGACGGCCTTGCCGCCGACGCCATGAAACGTGCGCGCATCGGCGTGCCGAGCGACCCTGCCGACCCGTTGAATGATTGCTTTTACGGCAAGCTGCTGCCCAACAGGGTCAAGCTGATGGCCGAAGCGACCCAGGTGCTGGAGGATCTCGGCGCCGTCATCGTGCGTGCCAGCATGCCGACGCCCGGCTGGATCGGCGGGCCGGGCACGACCATGGCCGTGCTCAACCGCAATCCGCTGAGCGCCCACAAAGGCACGATCGCCCGACCGCCGGTCGTCTTCCTCTATGAAATGAAGCACGACCTCAATCTGTATCTGAAGGAGTGGGCGACCAACACCGACATCAAGACCATGACCGACATCGTCGCCTTCAACGAGGCGAATGCGGACAGGGCGCTGCGTTTCGGCCAGGACCACTTTCTCGCCGCGGAGATGACCAGGGGCGATCTCAGCGAGCGCGAGTACAAATCCGCACGCGCCATGGACCTGCTCTCGGCCAAGACGCGCGGCATGGATGCCTATATGAGCCGACACGAGCTCGACGCCGTCCTGTTCCCCGGCGCATACGGAGCCGCAATCGCCGCCAAGGCGGGTTATCCCAGCGTCATGGTGCCGGGCGGGTTCGTTTCGGGGACAGATGACGGCAAGGATACGCCCGACTATCCGTTCGGCGTCACCTTCGCAGGCCGCGCCTGGAGCGAGCACAAGCTGCTGCGCTTGGCCTACGCCTTTGAACAGGCCTCCGCCAAGCGCAAGCCGCCGCCCGGCCTGTCGGCGCTTTAGAGTGCACTGTGGGTGCGCCGCTCTGGCATGTGCTGACAAATCCGCTGTCTGTTCTCGCAGATGCAGCGGACGCGCCGTCCTGCCCTGGGGAGGGCGCTTTGTGACCTGAAGCGGAAGCCAGCCCTAGTCGGCGGGCGGCCCTTCATGCTTTGATTTGCTGTGCTCTGAAACTGGAGGACCACACTCGTGATGACGGCAGCGTGCACGCGTCTTGGGATCGAACTTCCTATCATTCAAGCCCCAATGGGCGGAGCGGTCGGTCCCGCTCTTGCTGCAGCAGTGAGCAATGCCGGTGGGCTGGGCACCTTGGCTTTATGGGGAGCGGACATAGAAACGTTGCGTCGGCAAATTCGCGAAACTCAAGCCCTTACAAGCAAGCCATTCGCCGTCAATTTAAACCTAGAGTTCGCGCAAGAAGAGCGCCTCGACGCTTGCCTGCAGGAGCGCGTGCCGATTATCTCCTTCTTCTGGCGCGAACCCTCGGCGCTTGTGGCCCGTGCGAAGGCGGGCGGCGCTGTCGTACTTCATACGGTTGGCACCGCCGAAGACGCGCGCCGAGCAGTAGAATGCGGGGTTGACATCGTCGTTGCACAAGGATGGGAGGCAGGTGGCCATGTGCGTGGGAAGGTCGCGACGATGGCACTTATACCCGCAGTGGTCGATGCTGTTGGCCGTGTCCCAGTCATAGCGGCGGGAGGCATTGCGGATGGTCGTGGACTTGCCGCTGCCTTGGCGCTCGGCGCTTCGGGGGTCTGGATCGGGACCCGTTTCCTCGCGAGCACTGAAGTGGAAATTCATCCGCATTATCGCGAGCGAATATTTCGAGCAACAGAAGACGATACCGTTTATCTCGAAGAGCTATTTGACATCGGATGGCCAAAGGCTCCTCACCGTGTATTGCGCAACAGCACTGTCGCGGCTTGGGAAGCCGCCGGGCGTCCAGTTTCGGGAAAGCGGCCGGGTGAGGGCGAGGTCGTCGCCACCTCGAAATCTCGTGGCCCAATCGTCCGTTATCGATCCTATACACCAGCAGCCGATGCCGAGGGTGACATCGATGCACTGTCGCTCTGGGCCGGGCAGAGCGTTGCGCTCGTCCATAAGACACAGCCTGCAGCGGAGATCGTGCAGGAGATTTTTGACGAAGCTCAGGCTGTCTTAGGTCGGCTAGCAACGCCCGTAAAGCCTCAGTGAATTGCCATGTCCGCTCCTAGCCCTTAGCCGAACCGGGCTGAGGCATTTGCTATGTCGGCTAAGGGAGCCAGAGCGGACGCGGGCTAGAGCTTGCCCGACCGCCGCTTGTGACCCTGGCTGTGTGAAAAGCCACGAGTCGGTTACGATTCCTCCGTTTTCTGATGGAGGATACGGATGGGACGCTTCGTTGAAGGCGCGGACAGATCCCAGCTGACGCTCTTGCCGGAATGCCTGGAGGATTGGGTAAGTGAGGACAACACGGTCCATGTGATCGATGCGTTCGTCGAAGCGCTCGACCTGCATGGACTGGGGTTTGAGCGTGTGATCGCCAAGGAGACGGGCCGGCCTTCCTATCATCCGGCAGTGCTTCTGAAGCTTTACATCTACGGTTATCTCAATCGGGTGCAATCCAGTCGCCGCCTGGAACGTGAGGCGTGCCGCAATATCGAGGTGATGTGGCTGATCGGCCGCCTGGCTCCCGATCACAAGACGATCGCCGATTTCCGGAAGGACAATGGTGCGGCGCTTCGGAAGGTTTGTGCGAAGTTCATTGCACTATGCCGGCAAATGGGCCTGTTGCAGACCTCAAGCGTCGCAATCGACGGCAGCAAGTTCAAGGCGGTGAACAACCGCGACCGCAACTTCACGCATGCCAAGATGGCGAGGCGGATGGCGCAGATCGAGGAAAGCGTCGGTCGATATCTGCGTCAACTCGATAGCGCCGATCGGCAGGAGCCATCGGAAGCGATCAGCATCAAGACGACGAGGATTAAGGAAAAGATCGCTCGGCTGAAGCAGGAGATGGGCCGCCTGGAAGTGCTCGATGCGCAGATGCGCAACACGCCGGATCAACAGATATCGCTCACCGATCCGGATGCCCGTTCGATGGCCACCAGTGGACGCGGATCAGGTGTCGTCGGCTACAATGTCCAGGTCGCGGTGGACACCGAACACCACCTGATTGTTACGCATGAGGTCATCAACGTCGGCAACGACCGTGGGCAGCTTGCTCGGATGTCGAAGCAAGCCAAAGAAGTGCTCGAAGTGGACAAACTGGAGGCGGTCGCCGACCGTGGCTACTTCGACGGAGAGGAGATATTGGCCTGCAAAGAGGCTGGCGTTGCAGTCACGCTGCCCAAGCCCATGACGTCGAACGCCAAGGCGGAGGGTCGGTTCGGCAAACAGGACTTCGCCTATCTACCTGACGAGGACGTCTACCGTTGCCCGTCCGGCCAGGTGCTGCCCTATCGCTATACCAACATCGAGCATGGAATGACGCTGCGCCGTTACTGGTCGACAGCAGCGTGCCAAGGCTGCGCAATCAAGAGCCAATGTACGCCGTCCAAGGAGCGCCGCATCACACGCTGGGAGCATGAGCATGTGGTCGAGGAGGTCCAGAGACGGCTCGATTCCGACCCCGACGCCATGCGGAGGCGGCGCGAGACGGTCGAGCATCCCTTCGGCACGATCAAGGCCCGTATGGGGGCGACCCACTTCCTGATGAAGCGCCTACGGAACGTCGCCGCCGAAATGGCGCTGCACGTTCTCGCCTATAACCTCACACGGGTGATGAACATCGTCGGCAAACCGCGCCTGATTGCAGCCATCCGCGCCGCCTGAAGCCCGGAAAGTACGTCCAAAAGCGCAATACCGCCTCGCGATACCCGCTTTGGCCGTCATTGGGCGATCCGACGCGAGAACCTCAGCCGCCTGCAGTGATTGGCGACCCACGGCCGCGTGCCGACCATCCGTTTGCACACAGCCAAGACCCGAAGCTGACCCAGGCCGGCTCTCCGGCGTGATCCTTATCGCTTTTGCTCACTAGGCTGAGGAAGCGACCTAACCGTTCCCTGGGTAGGAGCGGAACACTTGGACTGAACGTACATTAATCAGCATGAACGACCAATTCAGGAAATTTGGCGTCATGGGTATCGAGCGTATGCACTCGCCTCACTACTGGGAGATGCGAGCGGAGGAGTTTCGGGCGAAGGCGGACAACTGCGAGCATCCTGAGACAAGGAAAAGCTTGCGTAACGTCGCTAAGACCTATGAGGAGCTCGCGCGCCGGGCGGAGCAGGTCCGCACCCTGCGAGACGTAGCAGAGCAGCCAGTTAGGAACTCCGGCAACTAGTGCGGCACTGCTTGTCTCGCCCCGCGTTGGTGGGCAGAGGGGCCGCTCGCCGGATTGGCTATCTTGATGGTGCGACCATGTAGTTGCCGCTGTTCAAACGTGTGGCAGGGAAGCTTGCGCGATCATGGCCGGATTGAAGGGAAGAACCTGATCATTGACTACCGATCGCCTGTCGCGATTAGACCTACTCTCTGAGCGCCAGGTGCGAGACGCAGGCAAGGCTCGCCGATGCACCTACCTGTTAGACCAGTCCTGACGCTCTTGGATCGCGCGTTCCAACTTGGTGGCGAGCCCCAATAGGTTCGAGGAGAGATCAGCAAACAACTCCTTCTTCGACTGGTCGGCTGCGTGGCGTCTGCTGATAAGCGCGCACTCCTCCGCTTCGGTGAGGAGTTTTTCTAGGTGGGTTTGCATGTCGTGCATGGCTGTAGCCTTGCGGCACTAACGTGCTTGCGCCAGCGTGTCGCGGCACTGACGTCCCCCAATCTTCAATGAGCCGCCGGATTGGCCGTTCCTAAAGCGAATGTGGGTATTGGCCAATTCGGCTGCTTTTGAGTAGTTCCTGGATAGTTCCGTGTACGGAACGAAATAAAACCGTTGGCGTTGTCTTCTTCCTAGCTCCACTTTGTTCCATCACTGAGTGGTCCGAGACCTCTATCGGTGTGTGTGAACGCCAGTTGCGCTCCGCTTAACTTACCAATGGAGCAGCGCCATGATAGAGCGCCGTCGCTTCAAGCAGAGCCATTCTCTCGAAGAACGGCTTCGTCAGGAAGCCAATCGGCTGCGCGACGAGGCGAAGTCTCTGCCGCGCGGCCCCGAGCGCGAGCAACTTCCGCGGAAGGCCCGCCAGGCCGAAACCGGTTCGCATATGAGCGAGTGGTTGACCTCGCCCGGCAAACTCCGTCAGAAGGCGCGTACTGGTTTGGAAAACGCCAAGCGCTTTCGGGACAAGGCCGCCGAAGCTTTACAGATGGCCGATCAAGTCGGCAATGAGTCTAGGCGCGAAACATTACAACATATCGCCAAGAGCTATAGCTCGGTCGCACAAGGTCTAGAAGATATCGCAAGTTCGGATGCCTATTCCAGCGGAATGAGACCTCCAATGTGCTCTGGGTGCGGGACTATCATGAAGTGGTCCCGCTCCCAATTGGTGAAAGATGGTCCGACAATGCGTCACGTCTTTCTTTGCGTCGCGTGTGGAAGTAGTATCGAGACTGAAGCCGACATTGAGGGGTCGCGCTGACGGCGGGTCATTCCACCAGCACTTCCGCTGTTGGCCGCTAGCTGACTTCTATCTCAAAATCGGAATGTCGGCTGTTCGGCCGAAACCCGACCAAGGTCGGGGAGCGCGGCGATACCCGCTTGTGAACAATGCGGACATTCGCTAGCAGGATCTAGAGCCGGTTGTTTGCCCATTCTTGCTCGCCGTCTTGCCACAAAGTGGTAGGCTGCAGGCGCCAATGATGTGGTTCCTAGCGGGGGCTCAATGAGGCGGCGGGAGTTCATCCTGGTGTTGGGAGCCGCGGTGGCCTTGCCGGCGACCGGCCTTGCGCAACAGAAGAAGGTCTTTCGCATCGGCTATTTAAGCGCCCCCACCCGGGAATCAGTCCAGCGTCCGCTCCAGGCGTTCTTGCGGAGGCTGCGCGAACTGGGTTGGGTTGAAGGCGAGAACTTCATCATTGAATATCGATGGGCTGAGGGAAACATCGACTGGTTGCCCGAGCTTGCAAGGGAGCTGGTGGCGCTCAACGTAGACCTGATCGTTGCACCGGCCACCTCAGCGGTCTTGGCGGCAAAAAACGCGACCGGCCGTATTCCGATCGTCATGACTTTCCCGAGCGATCCCGTGAAGCTGGGACTCATTTCCAGCCTTAACGAGCCCGGTGGAAACGTCACCGGGACGACCGCCTCGGTAGGCATGGAAATTATCGGCAAACTTCTGGAAATTCTGAAGCAGGCCGCCCCTCACATCACCGCAGTTGCGGTCCTTGGCAACCCGGCCGACGTGGGTCTTGCATTACAGATGGAGGAGCTTCAGATCGCCGCGCACTCGTTGAACATTCGCCTTCAATTGTTCGAAGCGCGAGGTCCTGAAGAGTTTGATCATGCGTTTGCCGAGATGGCGCGGGCCCGCATGGATGGCCTTGCAATTATGACATCTCCTTTCACGCCCCATCGCGCCAAACTCGCCGAACTTGCGATAGCGGCGCGATTGCCGGTCATAACCTTCCTCCGGGAGTTCACTGAGGCCGGCACCCTGATGAGCTATGGGGTGAACATGTCCGATTTCATCGGGCGTGCTGCGGTCTATGTGGACCGCATTCTCAAAGGCGCACGCCCCGCCGAACTCCCGGTGGAGCAGCCCACAAAGTTCGAACTGATGATCAACCTAAGGACCGCGAAAGCGATCGGCCTCTCCGTGCCGCCGGGGCTGCTTGCCCGCGCTGATGAGGTGATCGAATAGGGTCGCAATTGCTGCAGCGCATGAGTCCGCTGTTGGCCCATCGGCGAAGTGGTGGCACCTCGCCAGGAGGTCCGCTCACCGAGGCATAGCGGACCAGATTTGCTCACGTTTGAGTTCTTCGCACTTTGACCCAACTCGGACATCGGACCGCGGCGAAGCCGGTTTCATCCCTACCAAAACGCTGGCCTCAGTCATATGATGCCGTCGTCCGCGGTTGAGGTAGGTATGAGGCGCCGGGATTTGCTTGGTGCTCTTGCTGGTCTGGTGGCCGTGCGGCCGGTAACGGGCCGCGCGCAGCAATCCCCTCGATTGCCAACCATCGGGTTCTTGGGTCAGAGCACCCCTTCGGTCGAGCGCCAACGGCTTGCTGCATTCTTGAAGCGACTGAGTGAACTCGGATGGATCGAGGGGCGAACCGTCGTGATTGAGTATGCGTGGGGCGAAGGAAACAGTGAACGCTTCGCTAAATTTGCGACGGATTTCGTTCGGCTTAGAGTCGATGTCATTGTAACCTCGGGGACCGCAAACGTTATCGCGGCGATGCAGGCAACCTCGGTTATTCCGATCGTGTTCGCGGTGGCGGGAGACCCAGTTGCAAACAAACTGGTTGCGAGTTTGGCGAAACCTGGCGGCAACGTCACGGGCCTCTCGACGGTAGCAACCGATCTTGCCGGCAAGCGCCTAGAACTTTTGCGCGAGGCCATTCCAAGTCTTCGGCGTTTGGCAGCTATTGGGAACATTGGCAATTCCTTGTCTGCACTGGAGCTTAGTGAGGTGCAAGCGGCGGCGGCGAGGCTTGGTCTTGAGACCGACATCCTCACAATTCGTCAAGCAGAGGACATCCCGTCTGCCTTCGAGGCGCTAAAAGGTGGTGCAGGGGCATTGTATATAGTTGCCGATCCGCTTGTGAATACCCACCGCGATCAGATCCAGACTTTAGCAATGGGAGCGCGACTGCCAACAATCTACAACGCCAGAGAGCACGTCGAAGCGGGTGGCCTCATGTCTTATGGGCCGAATTTTACGGATTTGTATCGCCGCGCTGCCGAATACGTCGACAGGATTTTGCGTGGAGCAAAACCCGCTAATCTTCCGGTGGAGCAGCCGGCCAAGTTCGACTTCGTCGTAAACTTGAGGACCGCCAAGGCCCTCGGCCTAGCTTTGCTGCCGTCGATGCTTGCCCGCGCCGATGAAGTGATCGAATAGAGCTGTTGGTTTGCTGCGGTGCATGAGTCCGTTCATGGCCCATCGCTTCCGTTAGGGCGTAGCGACGAGTTGTCCGGAAACCGGGGTAAACCGGAAGCGCCCGACCGCTGGGCAAATCGAATGAGCCAGTTTCTGTGGGTGCCGAAAGCGATCACCCGAGTGCAAAGACGTCCGCACGTTCGATGATCAGATCGCGGAACAGTCGCGCCCGGTGTGACATCCATTGCGGGTCGGGGTAGACGACATGCATGGGCAGCGGCGGCACGACGAAGTCGGGCAGCACATGGACGAGACGGCCGGCCGCGATGTGCTCGACGGTACACCAGTTCGGCAGCACGGCGACGCCGATCCCCTCCAATGCAGCCAACGTCATCACGTCCGCATCGTCGCAGGTCATCGCCGGCGCGATGTCCACGACGTAACGGCCGGTTTCGGATTCGAACGTCCACTGATTTTTCTGCGACAGGCGTGAGTAGGTGACGCAGGGCATGCGGCGCAGATGATCCGGCAGCGATGGCACCTGATGACGCGCGAGCAGCGCGGGCGCCGCCACCAGCCGGCGTTTGATGGTGCCCACCCGCCGCGCCACCAACGAACTCGAATTGAGGCTGCCAATCCGTATCGCGAGCTCGGTCCCGGTTTCGATGAGGTCGACGAACTGTTCCGTAAAGCTGACGTCCAGCCGGACATCGGGATAGCGGCGGGTGTATTCGGCGAAGATCTCACGGAAGAAGAAGCGGCCGAACGACGTCGGCACCGTCATCCGCAACGTCCCTGACGGATTGGCGATCCGGCTCTGCGTCGGAGCGCCGGCGCTCTCCAGCAGCGCGACGATGTCCTTGGCGTACTTCAACACGCGGTCGGCTTCCGGGGTCGGCCGCAGCTTGCGCGTGGTGCGCACGAACAGCCGGCAGCGAAACTCGGCTTCCAGCAGCGCGATCCGCTTGCTGATCGCCGGCTGCCCCAGACCGAGATCCTCGGCGGCCTGGGTGAAACTGCCTGCCTCCATGACTCGGATGAAGGTCTGCAGCGCCTCTATCCGGTCCATTCATTCCTCGCCGGAATTTATAATATTCTCACCATTCCATATACGGCATGGCTGGTCCGGTCTAGCTTTCCTGCGTTCAGGGGAGGAAGGCGAATGAGCAAATCGATCGGCATTCTCGGGGCCGGCATCGGCGGCCTGCATCTGGCACTCTACCTGCAGAAGCAGGGCATCGCGGCAACCGTGCTGACGGACCGCGCCCCGGAGCAGTATGCGGCGACACGGCTGATGAATACCGTCGCGCATCACAGCGTCACCATCGCGCGCGAGGACGAGCTCGGAGTGAACCACTGGGACGATCCCCAACTGGTCTATCACCATCACGATCATTACTTCAATTTCCCGGACGGCGGGCTCCTGTTCCGCGGTGCATTTCGGCGGCCGAGCCGCGCGGTGGATTATCGGATCTACCTGCCGGCACTGATGAAGGACTTCGAGGATCGCGGCGGTCGCATCGAATATGCCAGCATTCAGGATGACGACATTCCCGCACTGGTCTCGCGCTTCGACCTTCTCGTCGTCTCCACCGGCAAAGGCGCCCTCGGGCGCATGTTCGCTCACCGGCCCGAACTCTCTCCGTACAGTCGGCCACAGCGCCTGCTTTGCGTCGGCCTGTACGACGGCGTCGATCACGGCAGCCCGGAGGGCGACGATCCGCGCGGCGTCACCCTGTCCGTCTCGCCCGGCCATGGCGAGATGATCGTCATTCCCACGCTGACCTTCGGCGGCATGAAAACGGCGCTGTTGATGGAAAACATTCCCGGCGGCGACATGGCCGACCTGGTCTCGCTCAGTTACGATGCCAACCCGGCAGCATTCCGCCAGACCCTTCTGGACAAGCTGGAAAAGCATCATCCGCACACCTACGACCGGATCGACACGCACCGCTTCGGGCTGGCCCAACCTCTCGACCTGCTGCAAGGCGCGGTGGTGCCAACGGTGCGGCAGTCCTGGGTCGCTTTCGACGGCGACAAGCTTGCGGTTGCCTTGGGCGACGTTCACTCCGTCGTCGATCCCTTGATGGGCCAGGGCGCCAACATGGCCTCATATGCGGCCTTCGAACTCGGCAAGGCGATCGTCGAGGCGGTGGCATTCGATGCGCGCTTCGTCGAGGACGTCGACCGCGCACGCGAGAACCGCGTGCTTGCCGCTGCCCGCTGGACCAACATGATGCTGCAGCCGCCGTCGGAGGCCATGGGCCGGCTGATTTTCGCCATGTCGCAGGACCGGGAGCTTTGCGACGAGTTCACCGAGAACTTCAATTATCCGGAGCGCCAGTGGGATCGTCTGGCGAGCGACAAGCGCATCCACGCCTGGATCGAAAGCCGCGGCAGGATCGCCGCCTGACGGCGAACCGCCACACGGAAGCAGTCCTGCTCCCGGGCGGTTGGCTGAACCATGTCTGAGAGGAACGCCAATGCACTGCCTGACCGTTCTTTACCCGACGCCCGACGATCCAGCGGCCTTCAGGGGCTACTACGTCGACAAGCACGTACCCTTGGCAGCGACACTCCCCGGTCTGGTGCGTCACCATTACGCCTTCCCCCAACGCCTCGGACCGGGGGAGGCGCCTTTCTGCATCTTCCAGGCGTTCTTCCCCGACGCTGCTGCGATGGAGGCGGCGCTCGGCTCAAGCATCGGCCGGAAGGTCGCAGCCGACGTGCCGAACTATTCGCCCAAGGGGGCGACGCTCTGCCATTTCAAGATCGAAGGCGCGTAATGGGCCATCATGCCGAACCGGCCGGTTTTCGGGCAGCCGCATCGCGGTTCGCGACGGGCATTACGGTCGTCGCAACCGTCGACCAGGATGGCGCGCCGCTCGGCATGACCGCCAACAGCTTCACGACCATTTCAGCGAATCCGCCGACTGTGCTTGTCTCTCTCATGCACGGGCGGACGTGGCAGGCTGTGGCCAGGTCCGGCATCTATTCAGTCAATGTCCTGCATGCGGAAGACGCTGCGCTGTGCGCGCACTTTGCCGGAAGGCCTTTGTTGCGCGACGCACCGCCGCTCGTCCCGCGCCAAGGATTTTTCGTGCTCCCGCAGGCAATCGCGCAGTTCGCCTGCGATGTGGTCCAATCGATCGATATCGCTGACCACACGCTCTTCATCGGCGCGGTGCGCTGGTGCCGACACAATGAGGGAGCGCCTCTCGCGTTCTACGCCAGCCGTCTTCGAAGGGGCGTGGGGATGGAAATCTCTTCCGCGGATAGTGTTGCCTATCCCGGTGACGGATGGTGGACCTAGATTTATGTTGTTGCGCCAGGAGCATTTGAGAGCCTTCGCGGCCATCCTTCGAGACGCCCGCTTTGGCGGGCTCCTCAGGATGAGGACGGAGTGCGTGGCTGCAGTTCTAGCAGGCACCGACGCTGATGAGCCTCATCCTGAGGAGGCGCGTAAGCGCCGTCTCGAAGGACGAGGCGTGCGCACCGGTCGCCGCCACGATTCATATGCCGTAGCAGCTATACCTTCCGCCGCCGAACACAACCCAGCGCATTGCAGATGATCCGCGCGACCGCAATCGCTCCAAGATTCTGCACATCGCGCTCGGGAACGAATTCGACGACATCCAGGCCGACTATTCTGGACTTTGCCGCGACACCCCGTATGAGGTCGACCACGTCGAAATAGGACAGGCCGCCGGGCTGTGGGACGAGCACGCCCGGGATGACCGATGGATCGAGACCGTCGCAATCGATGGTCATCAGGCACTCGCCGTCATCCTCGATCGCGTCGAGCACGCTTGCGATCCCGTGATGCTGGACATGCCTCGCCGTAAAGATCTTCGCGCCCCAGGCCTTTGCATCATCGAATTCGGCACGACCGGAGCCGCCGACGCCGCGCAAGCCGACCTGCACGATGCGCTTGACCCAGGGTAGTTCGCTGGCGCGCCGCATCGTGCTGGAGAAGGTATAGCCCGATCCGTTTCGCTGATCCCGCCAATCAAGATGGGCGTCGATCTGCACGATCGTCAGTCCCTTGCTGCCCTGGAATGCCTCGAAGAAAGGGATGGGGACGGAGTCATCACCGCCCAGCAGGATCGGAACGGCGCCAACCGAAAGGACGGCTTGCGCGGCTGCTCTGATCGCATCACGGTTGCTCTCCGGCGTCATTGGGTCGGTCGGCACGTTTCCGCCGTCCAAGACCCTCGTTTTGCCCGGGTCGAGCAACTCGGCGTCCTGGTCGAAATCCCAACGGGTGAGATCGCTCTCGTAGTGACGCAGCGCGCGGCGGATGACGTCCGGCGCTTTTGCGGCATGGCTGGTCTGACCCGCAAGGTATGGGGTGGCATCCGACGCGCCGAACAGGATCGCGCCGGCCGCCGGCGGTGCGGTGGTCAAGTCGCAGGCCTCAACACCCAGGAAAGTCGTCATGTCGGGATGCACTACGCGTATCCATGGATCACCCGCGCGTCCTCAACGTGCATCGCTCGGCCGTGTTCCGGTCGGTATCTCCGATGTCCCCTGGAAGCATCGGTGAGCGGCGTGAATATTGCTGTCACGTAGAGGTCTTGAACGTTTGGAACTCTCATGCGTTAGCGGATGAGGGACATGCACCATCCGGCATGACGATGCGGCCACGGAGTTCGGTTCTTGCTCAGGCTTTACAGGTGGCCGTCCGACGACTGGCACGGCATCGGCGCGGAAATGCCCTCTGAGATCATCTGGGCCGATCTCCTGAACGGCACCGACGAGGAAAAGCAGTTCGTCGAGCGGCTGCTCGGCATCCGCATTCCCTCGGAAGACTCGCTCAGCGAGATCGAGGCGTCGAGCCGCCTGATCTTCGATCGCGGCACGCTCTATCTCAGCTCGCCGGCGGTGCGGGTCACGGAGGCCAACGAGGCCGAGATCACGCCGGTGGGCTTCGTCATCGGTCCGCACGTGCTGGTGACGGTGCGCTTTGCCGAGCTGCCGATCTTCGACGACATCGGCAAGCGCGTCGGCTCCGATGACAGCCTGGAGAACGGCATGTGCGTGTTCGTCAGCCTGCTCGAGGCCATGATCGATCGCGGCGCCGATGTCCTGGAGCATCTCGGCGCCAAGGTCGATCAGCTTTCGCGCGGGGTCTTCAAGGGCGGGCTGGTGCGCACCCAGCGCCCGGTGCGCTCCAGTCGCAGGATGCGGGAGGCCCTCGAGAATGTCGGCGAGCTGGCCGAGCGCCTCGCCAAGGCGCGCGATGTCCTGCTCGGGGTGGGCCGCATCGCCGCGTTTGCCGGCGACGTCGGCAGCGAGTGGATCACGGCGTCGTCGAAGAAGCGCCTCGAGGCCGTGTCCAAGGACGTCGTCTCGCTCAGCGACTACGAGACGCGACTATCGGACAAGATCCAGCTGCTGCTCGACGCCGTGCTCGGCTTCATCAACATCCAGCAGAACGAGCTGTTCAAGATCCTGACGATCGTGTCGGTCGTCGGCGTGCCGCCGACGATCATGGTCGGCATCTGGGGCATGAACTTCAAGCACATGCCCGAGCTGGACTGGAGCTTCGGCTATCCGCTGGCCTGGCTCGCGGTCATCGCCAGCGGCGTGCTGCCGCTGATCTGGTTCAAGCGGCGCGGCTGGTTCGAGTGATGGCAGCGGCGCATCGTTCGAACGATGCGCCGCCGCTCATGCGGCCTTGGCCTCGACGCTGCCGATCCAGTCGCGGGCGAGCGTCACGTCGGCCTGCGACAATTGGTGGCCCGCCGGCAGCACCTTGTGGGTGACGCTCGCACCTGCCTGCGACAGCAGCGCGGCGAGCCGCGCCGAATTGCTCGCCGGCACGATTGGATCAGCTTGGCCCGAAAGCAGCAGTATCGGCTTGTTGCCAAGATCAGCCTTGGGCGGATCGGACAACGGCACCATCGCGCGCAGCAGGATCGCGCCTGCAAGCGCGTCCGGCTGCAGCAGCAACAGCGCCGCCGCGATGTTGGCGCCGTTGGAGAACCCGACCGCGATCGGCGCGGCGAGGCCGTAGCGTTGCCGTGCCTCCGCGACGAAGTCGCCGAGCTCGTTCGCGCGACGGCGTACGTCCTCCTCGTCGAACACGCCTTCGGCGAGGCGGCGGAAGAAGCGCGGCATGCCGTGCTCGAGCACGCGGCCGCGTGGCGAGAGCAGGGCAGAGCCAGGCGAGATCATCTTGCCGAGGCCGAGCAGGTCGTTCTCGTCGCCGCCGGTGCCGTGCAACAGCAGCAGCGGAGGGGAGCCCGCGCTGGCCGCGGGCTCGAAACGATGGATGAATGCAGTCTCGGTCATGACACGGTCTCTTCCAGGCTAGGCAGCACGCCCTCGATCTGCTTGCGATGCTGCTCGAGGAAGCTCGGCAGCTTCAGGTCACGCCCCAGCGTCGCGACCGGCTCGTCGACGGCGAAACCAGGAATATCGGTCGCGATCTCGAACAGCACGCCGCCGGGCTCGCGGAAGTAGATCGAGCGGAAGTAGTTGCGGTCGCGCTGCTCGGTCGGGTGCAGGCCGTGATTGCTCACGAGCTTTTGCGCCATCCGGCCCTGCTCGGCATCATCGGCCGCGCGGAAGGCGATGTGGTGGACGGAGCCGCCGCCCTGGTGCCCGCGCAGGAAGCCCTTGGCTTCGTAGATGTCGACCACGCTGCCTTCGGCATCGCCCGGCGCCTTGAAGCGGATCACCGAGCCCTCGCGCCCGGTCTCCTTGAAGCCGAACACGTCGGCGAGGACGGCCGCCGTCTTCGCCGCGCTGTCGAGCAGCAGGGTCACGCCGTGGAAGCCGCGGATCGCATGCTCGGCCGGCACGTCGCCATTGCTCCAGCCCGGCTCGTTCTCGGCACCGGGGACGCCGACCAGCGCGAGCGCCATGCCATCAGGATCGGTGAACGGCAGCACGGACTCGCCAAAACGCTTCTCCAGCGCCTCATACGCGATGCCCTTCTCGGTGAAGCGCTGCGTCCAATAGCCGAGCGAGCGTTGCGGCACGCGAAAGGCGGTCTGGTGGGTCTCGCCGACGCCGCGGCGCCCGGCCGAGACGCCGGCCCACGGAAAGAAGGTCAGGATGGTGCCGGGGCGGCCGGTCTCGTCGCCGTAATAGAAGTGGTAGGTGCCGGGATCGTCGAAATTGACCGTCTTCTTGACGAAGCGCAGGCCGAGATCGCGGGTGTAGAAGCCGAAATTGCGGATGGGATCGCCGGCAATCGCGGTGACATGGTGAAGTCCAGACATTGTCGTCCTCCAGATTCGGGGAGCGGTCTTGCTCTGGCCGGAAATATCGTTCCGCTTTGGATTGGAGACAATCCATGCAAATATGACGGCTATGTCTACGATTTGGAAACAATCAGCGGGGCGACCCCTTGGATAAGCTCGGCAGCCTCCGGGCCTTCGTAAAGGTGGTGGAAAGCGGCAGCTTTGCCGAGGCCGGCCGGCAGCTGCGGCTGTCGCGCTCGGCGATCAGCAAGTACATCGCCGACCTCGAGGAGAGCCTCGGCGTCCAGCTCTTGAACCGCACCACAAGGCACGCGAGCCCGACCGAGAACGGCCAGCGCTATTTCGAGCGGGCGGTCGTGATCCTCTCGGAGATCGAGGCGGCGGACCAGGCGGTGACGCAGGCGCAATCGGCGCCGCGGGGGCTGCTCCGCGTCAACGCGCCGATGTCGTTCGGCACGATGCGGCTCGGGCCGGTGCTCGCCGATTTCATGGCGCTTTACCCGGAGCTTCAGCTCCAGATCGTGCTCAGCGACGATCTGCTCGATCCCGTGCAGGACGGCTTTGACGTGACGTTGCGGATCGCGGAGCTGGAATCGTCCAGCCTGATCGCGCGCAAGATCATGCCGGTGGCGCGCATGATCTGCGCCTCGCCGGATTACCTGGCGCGCCACGGCACGCCAAAACATCCGCAGGATCTGCGCGAGCATGCTTCGCTGACCTACGGCTTCCTGCTCACAGGCAATCAGTGGAAGCTCACAGGCAGCGACGGCGACCACTGGATCCAGCCGGCCTGGTCGCTCTGCGTCAACAACGCCGAGGTGCTGCGCGACGTCGCGATCAAGGGCCGGGGCCTGGCACTGCTGCCGGAGTTCATCGCCGCCGATGCGTTGCGGAAGGGCGAGCTGCGCACGGTGCTGGATGACTATTCCGCACCGCCGCTAGCGCTCTATGCGGTCTATCCGCCGACCCGGCACCTGTCAGTGAAGGTGCGGCTGCTCATCGATTTCCTGGTGGAGCGGTTTGGGCGGGACGTGGACGAAGCCGGCGGGCGCAAAGCGACGACCCGCTAGAGGGAAGAGGTCAGTGGTGTTGCCGCAAAGCGCGAGACGGGTCGAGCTTGGGCCAGATGCCAAAGAGCGCCTTCGAAGCAGGTTTTGATCAGCTCGATCATGTCGCCCGTGTCGACTCACTGAGAGTCCCGCATAGTTGGCTGGACACTATTATACCGCAGCGAAAACCTGAACTTTCTTCCGCTCGCTCGGACTCATACTTGTGTCCCGGCTTCGCGCCTTAGGACCAGAGAGCTTCAGCCGCTGCCGGGGCGTCGCCGAGGGCTCTCTTCCATGCCGCAGCGAAAAGCGGCGGCACGATGTGTAGCTCGTTGGCACTTCTCGACTTGATTTCAACAAGCGCAGGAGGAGCCTATGCGGAAGTCTCTCACCATTCTCCTTTCCGGACTGGCATTGGCGGTCGCGGCGTCACCCGCCTTAGCCGGCGAGCGGGTGCTTGAGTTCAAGCTGATCACGAAGCCGATCGACCTCAAGGTCATCGAGGCCGCAAACGTCGAAGGACAGACGGTTGTGTCTGGTAAGTTCTTTGGGGTTGCCGTCTTCAGCGATGGCCGCATCGGAGTGAAAGAGTTCGTGAATACTTCGGACCTGCTTAAAGGGTCGGGTCCCTTCTTCGGCTATAGCACTTACACGTTCGAGGAGGGCTCGATCACGGCGCGCTACACTGGTTCGGCCAAAGATGGAAAATCAACGGGCGAATACACGATCCTATCGGGCACAGGTGCTTATGCGAACGCCACGGGTACGGGAACAATCGAAAGCGCGCCGAACCCGTTCAAAGGCGTCAACCTGCTAAATATAAAGCTCGTCGTTAAAACGTCGGGCTCATGACAGCGCAATGGTCACAGGTTTCCGGCACGAAGGAAGTTGATTCCTCGTGTGGGTGTTGGCCCGGCCGGCGGCACATTGCTGGCCGGGCGACCCGCTCAAGACCGATTGGAGTCGGAAGATTGATCTTGTTGACCAGCTGACTGGAGACAGTCCGCAGCCCGTGCCTCAGCGCTGATCTGCTGCGGCGACGGTGTCACGGGCGGGCGCGGTCGCCCCACGGGTCTTGATCGTAGGCCTGCAGGATGCGGACAAAATCAGCCATGCTGGATTGATCTCGGTGTTCGGCTTCAGCCGCAACCTGAGCATCGGATGCAGGCTGGCTCCCTTGCCAAAACCGCGTGAGGAGATTGGCGATGTTTCTCATGGCGTACTCTCAGCAGCCAAGTGTGACGGTCGACGCCAGGGTCTCGAAGCAGCATGCTGCCGCTCGATCAGGAGAAAGGCCGGCGGGCGCTACGCCACCGGACTTGTCCTGCAACTGCCGGCTCGCGGGGCCGGTTCCGTTGCGTCTCATTCTGCGTTGGTAGATAGCAAGAGCACCTGATCATCGCCATTGTGCGGGGGTATGACGTGACCATACTGACGTAGGTCAGACGCTATGGCGAATTTGGCTGCTGTCGAGGGATAGCGGGCTCTGGCAAGCCGTCCGCTCTGCAGATTTATGGACTCGCGCTAGCCGAGCAAGCGCTGCTCGGCGGGGCGGAGCAGATCGTCAAGCGCGCTCATCGACGCTTCCCGCAGCGCGGCGAGTTCGCGAGCGGCGCTCGGGCATTCCTGCAGCGGCATCGCGGGCGCGGCTTCCTCGACCTCGCGGCAGCGCTCGAACAGGCGGACGAGGCCGAGCGCGCTTGCCGCGCTGCCGAGCTGATGCGCGGATCGCGCGAGCTGCTTGTGATCGCCGGCCGCCGCGGCCGTGGCGATGTCGTCGATCAGTCGCTCGCCCGTCTGCTGGAGAAGCTGCTGGAGCTTGTCGATTTGCGTCGCGCCCAGCAGCTCCCGCTGGTCGTCGAGGAAAACCCGATCGATCAGTTCGTGGGCCGCGAGTTGCGCGGCTGCCGGCTCGACTGCCTGATCATCCCCGATCGCCTCGCGTAGCGCGTTGATCAGGATCGGCTTGCTCACGACCTTGGCGATGCCAGCGCCCGCGAGCCGATCGCGGGCACTGCGCGAGACGTCGGCGGTCACGGCGACGAGGCGCGGCATCTTGGCAAGACCGAGCTCGCCGATCCGCGAGGCGGCCTCGACGCCGTCCATGTCGGGCATGTGCAGGTCCATCAGGATGACGTCGAAGGCCTGATCGCGGGCGAGCTCGATGGCGGAGGCGCCGTTCCTCGCGATCGTGGCGTGGTGGCCGAGCCGGTGCAGGATGGCTGCGCCGACCTCGCAATTGACGGGGTCATCGTCGACCAGGAGCACGCGGAGCTGCCGCGACGGCGGCGCGAGCGCGCCTTGCGCCACGCTGTCTCCGGCAAGACCGAGCGGCACTTGAAGCGTGAACGTGCTGCCTGCGCCGGGCGCGCTCTCGACCTTGAGCTCGCCGCGCATCAGGCGGGTGAGGCGGCGCGCGATCGCAAGGCCAAGGCCGGTGCCGCCGAACCGCCGCGCGATGCTGTCGTCGGCCTGGACGAAATCCTCGAAGATCCGCTCGTGCAACTCGGGCGCGATGCCGATGCCGGTGTCGCGAACATTGATGCGCAGCAGGAGGTGATCGTCGCGCCGCTCGGCCGCCGCGCTCACGCCGATGCCGCCGCTCGGGGTGAACTTGACCGCGTTGCCGATCAGGTTGAGCAGGATGCGATTGAGCCTGACGGGATCGCCATGCGCGGCGACGTCGACCGTCGCATCGCAGGCGAGGTCGAAGCGCAGGCCCTTGTCCAGGGCTTGCGGACGCATCAGGTCGACAGCGGCTTCGATGAGCTGGTCGAGACGGAAGTCGCGCGTCTCCAGAATTTCCGTGCTCGCTTCGAGGCGCGCATATTCCAGCACTGCATCGACCAGCGCGATCAGCGTTTCGCCCGACGCCGCCGCGGTGGCGAGGTGGCGGCGCTGGGCCTCGCTGAGGCTGCCGTCGTCCAACAATTGCAGCACCCCCATGACGCCGTTGAGCGGCGTGCGCAGCTCGTGGCTGACGACGGCCAGGAAGCGCGACTTGGTCTCGTTGGCCGCCACCGCCGCGCTGCGCGCGCGCTCGGCGGCGTCGTGCTCGGCGAGCGCGTGGTCGCGCGCCTTTTCCAGCTCGGAGGTGCGCTCGATCACCTTGCGCTCGAGCGTGGCGTAGGATTCGCGCAAATGCGCCGCCATGCGGTTGAACTGCTCGCCGAGCGCCTCCAGCTCGTCGCCGGTCTTGATCGCGAGCCGCGAGTTGAGGTCGCCGCTGCCGATCCGCTTGGCTCCTTGGGTCAGCAACTGGATCGGCACGGTCATGCGCCGGCTGAGAACCAGCGAGACCAACACCGCACCGGCCAGGAGGATGACGAGGAGGAAGGTCGAGCGGCCGATCGAGGCGTAGATCGGCGCGTAGGCTTCGGTGAGCGGCAGCTCGACGAACACCAGCCAGCCGAGCGAAGGCACCGTCGCATAGGTCGACAGCACCCGTTGGCCGGACAGATCCTCCTTGACGAGGCCGCCCGAAGGCGGCCCGACGCCGTCGAGCGCGGCGCGGACGTCGGCATGGCCGGAGAGATCGCTGCGCTGGAGCGCCCGCCACAAATCGGGATGCGCGATCAAGACGCCCTTGCGGTCGACCACATGGGCCTTGCCGGTGTTGCCGACCCTGATTCCGGCGACCAGGTCCCAGATGAATCGCAGATTGACCTCGGCGACGATCACATCGGGAGCGCGGCCGGTGCCGCGCGTGGCGAGCGTCATGAACGGTTCGGTGTCGCCGAAGAAGTAGACCGGTCCGTAATAGGCCCGGGTGTCATTGGCGCCACGGAAGGCGGGCGTCGTGGAGAGATCGATCTTGCTGCCGATCCTGTCGGCGACACGGCGCGACACACGCACCTGCTCGCGGCCCTGCGCGTCGAGCTGGGCGATCTCGGCGATCGCGGGCGAGAGGCGCAGGAGGCGGATGGCGTTCAGCCGCTCGTCCTCGTTGGTCGAGAGCTCCGGCGGCAGGCGCGCAAGCCACCTGATCTGGTTCTCGATCTGGCCGATGAACTGTCCGATCTGGATCGCTGCGGAGGCGGCCTGCTCGCGCTGGGTCGCCGCCAGCAGCTGCTTCTGCTCGCGATAGGAGAACCAGACGTCGAAGCCGGTGTTGATGGCGAGCGCGGCAAAGGCGAGGGCGACGATCGAGTAGAGATATTTCCTGAACAACCGGCCGGAAGGCGTCCGCGAAGGTCCCTGGTCGACCGGCTCGTTCACTCGCGGATCTCGTCGGCGCGCGCGAGCAGCGTGAATGGGATCGTCAAGCCGAGCGTGCGGGCGACCGTGCGGTTGATCAAGAGCTCGTATTTGCGCGGCGATTGCACCGGAAGATCGCCGGCCTTGGTGCCGCGCAGGATGAGATCGACATAATCGGCCGAGCGCACCTCGAGCGTCGGTCCGTAGCTCATCAGCCCGCCGGCATCCATGAAGTAATGGAACGGATAGATCATGGGCACGCGGTATTTGGCGGCTGCCGTGACGACCGCCTGCCGGTTGACCACGAGAAAGCTGTCGACCAGCGCAAGCATCGCCGCCTTGGGCGATTCGGAGAAGCGCCTGATGGCGTCATCGATCTCCGTCGGCGCGTTGACGGGGGCGGGCACCGCGGACACGCCGGACACTGCGGCCTCCTGCTCGATCGAGTCGAGAAAGAAGCGCCCGCCGCGCGGCGTGGTCGCCGGGTTGAACAGGACGCCGACGCGCGCGACGTCGGGCACGGCCTCGCGGATCAGCTGGAGCCATTTGCCGCCCATCTCGGCGGTGCTGTTGGTGAAGCCGGTGACGTTGCCGCCGGGATGCGCCAGGCTTTCGACGAAGCCGTTGCCGACCGGATCGTTGGCGGTCGCAAACACGACCGGGATGGTCTTGGTGGCGGCAAGCACGGCGGCGGTCTCGACCGTCGACCCGGTCAGGATCACGTCCGGCCTGAGGTCGAGCAATTCCTGGACCGCCGTCTTCAGCCTGTCCGGTGCGCCGAAGGTCGAACGAAGCTCGAGGCGGAAGTTGACGCCTTCAACCCAGCCGCGCTGGCGCAAGCCGGCGACGAGGTTGCCCAGGCGAGAGCTCGCGCTGTCGATCATGCCGCGTCTGGTCAGCTCGTCGTCGAGCGGCAATGCGGTGAGCGAGGCGACGATCCGCATGCGATCGGTCGTTGCGCCGAGCGCGATCCAGCCCGCGACCGATGCACCTGCAAGGCGAAGGACATCGCGGCGGGCAACCGCCGGCACAGTGTGGGCAGGAGCGCGCCGCTCGATCATGAAATGCTTCGCAAGATTTTCCCCAGGCGGTTGCATAACGCGAAAGGCTGGTGACCACAATTGATCAAAAAATGCGCTTGTGAATGTTCATTCGCAGCGTTTGGCAGCCCGATACCGTATGCCTTTGCTGCCAAGGAGTCGCTGTTTCGAATCTCGTCTTCTCCGTGACGCTTGTAACGCCTTGCGGCGCTGCAACAATTTCCGTCCGGCTGCGACGACGGTTCGGGGAAGCCGGTTTCGCTGCTGCTGATTTTTGAAGCGTTGTTTCAGGTTTTTCGAAGGTTTTCGATGCGCAGAATCTATCTCATTCCGGCCCTCGTCGGCCTGCTCACCTCCGTTGCAGTCGGGCCGGTCGCGGCCCAGGGCGCCGTGCCGAAGCAGAAGGCGGCGCCGGCGCCCAAGGCCAGTGCTGCCGGGACGCCGGTTGCTGCCGGTGCGACATCTGCGGTTGCAGCCGAGACGCCAGTCGCCGACGACAAGATCAAGGCGATCGATGGCTTCCGCTCGGCCAAGTTCGGCATGAACGAGGCCGACGTGCGCGCGGCGATGACCAAGGATTTCAACGCCAAGCCCGACGCCATCAGGTCACAGGACAACGCGTCCGAGCTGACGCACAGCATTCTGCTGTCCGTTCCGGAGCTGCTGCCGAACGGCGGCACCGCCGAGCTCTCCTACGTGCTCGGCTACAAGTCGAAGTCGCTGATCCAGGTCGGCGCGGTCTGGTCGAAGGGGACCGACACCGCGATGACGCCGGAGAAGCTCTTCTCGAACGCCAATATCCTGCGCGCCCATTTCATGGGCGAGGGCTTCAAGCCCGACTCCATCGCGGTCAACATGCCCGTCGCCGGCGGCATCGTGATGTTCCGCGGCAGCGACGCCAAGGATCGCTCGGTGATCCTGCTGCTCCAGGGCACGTTCGAGACCAAGGAGAGCAACCGCGTGCTGACGCCGACCAGCCTGCTGCTGTTCTACGTCGCCGACGCCAAGAGCCCCGACATCTTCAAGCTTCCGCCCGGCCAGTTCTGATGCCGGACGATCGCGACATTCTCCCACCCGGTCGTGGATCGGCGCCAATGCCGATGAAGAGGATCTGAAATGCGCGGGCTATCTGCGAGGCGAGACACTGACGAACGGGGCCTGCGCGGACTTGCGCAGTTCCGCTCGATGTCGCTGCTCTGCGCGATGCAGATGGTCTTCCTGCCGGTGTACAGCGTCCGCGTTCAGGCGCAGACCGCGAACGTCATCGTTCCCGACGGACGGACTGGAACCAGCCTTCAGACCTCCGGCAGCGTCACCAATGTCACGACGTCGACGGTCTCGGGCAACAATGCCTTCAACTCGTTCTCGCAGTTCAGCGTCGGGCAGGGCAACACCGTCAATCTGCAACTGCCGACCGGCACGCAGAACCTCGTCAACATCGTTCGCGACGCGCCAGTCTACATCAACGGCACGCTGAATTCCTACATGAACGGCGCGATCGGCGGTAACGTCTACTTCGCCGATCCCAAGGGGTTCGTGGTCGGCCGCAGCGGCGTGGTCAATGTCGGCAGCCTCAACGTCTCGACGCCGACGCGCGAGTTCACCGACAGCCTGATCGGTCCCGGAGGCGCGATCAACGGCACGGCCGTCGGCAATCTCATGGCGGGCTCGTTCCCGGTCTCGCCGGACGGCAACATCCGCATCTACGGCCGGATCAACGCTCAGGACGGCGTGCGCCTGACCGGGCAGAACGTCTATGTTGGCGGCGCCAGCCAGCGCGACATCACCAATCTCGACCATGCCGCCAAGTTCGCGGCCTCGGTCAACTCCAAGGGCCTGCGCAGCGCCAGCGCCATCACGGTGAGCAACGGCTCGATCCATATCGGTGCCGTCAACAACGCCAGGGTCAACGGCCGGCTGACCGCGCGCAGCAAGACCACGACGCCGAGCAACATCACGGTGCAGGCCGGCAAAAACATCGATATCGGCAGGAACGCCAGGCTGAATATCGCGAGCAAGTCCGGCGATGCCGGCGAGATCCGCCTGAAGGCGGCGCAGAACCTGACCGTGGCCGGCGGGGCCAGGTTCAACGCCAGCGCGAAGACGGGCAATGCGGGCCTCGTCGATTTCAGCGCGAACGGCATCATCGATGTCGGCCGCGGCGTTGCCGTCAACCTTACCGCGCCGAACGGCAAGGCCGGCACGCTGCTGTTCGATCCGATCGACCTGGTGGTCGGCGACGCGAGCCAGGGCGACACCGGCGTGACCCTGTCGAACAGCTCGATCGCGAATGCGCTGGCCGGGCTCAGCGCCGGCGCCGACTACCTCATCCAGGCGGACAATTCGATCACGCTTGCCGCGCATGCGGTGATCGACGCCCGCCGTCTCGATGGCTCCGGCCATTCGACCGGGAACGCCAACAACGTCATCATCGACGCGCCGAATATCGATATCAGGAATGGCGCGCAGATCCTGGCCCAGTCGGTCAATTTTGGCGGGACCACCTATACCGACGGCAATGTGACGCTGAGAGCAACGGCGAGCGACATCAAGCTGTCCGGCCAGGCCACCGCGGCGACGGCGATCACGGTCGACGGCAAGATCACCGGCGGCATCGTCTCGATCAGCGCGACGTCGACGGCCGTGTCGAGTTTCCTTGACGGTTCGCCAGTCGGAGCCCTGGCGCTCGTCGGCTCGACGCTTGCCGGTTCGCTGCTGGGCCTCAATGGCGGCTATGTCGCCGCCAGCGCCACCGCGACCATCAACGTCAACAGCCATGCCGACATCAACGGCCGTGGCGATGTCACCATTTCAGCGCATGCATCGGAAACCGCCTCGGACCCGGCGATCGCGTCCACCTTGCTCGGCAGCCTCACGCCGGTTGCGGCCGGCGTGGTCGTCGGCAAGATCGACGGCACTGCCACGACCAACGTCGCCTCGGGTGCGACGGTCAATGCCGGCGGCAACCTCGAGATCAAGGCGCTCAACGACGCCACCATCGCCGTCTCCGCCCTCGCGGCATCGACGAGCGCGCAGATCGTCCCGACGGTGGCCTATTCCAAGGGATCGGTGACGACGGTCGCGAACGTCGAGAGCAGCGCGCATATCGCAGCCGGCACCGTGAACACGAGCGGCAGCACGCTGAAGGTGCGCGCGATCAACAACAATTCCTTCTCGACCAGCGCAACGTCGGTTGCGGCACCCGGATTAGGGGCGAGCGGCGCCGTCGGCGGTGCGTTCGCCATCAGCGACATCACAACGTCAGTGACCGCGACGCTCGGCGCATCGCTCGGAACCGATACCGCTCACCGGATGAACGGTTCCGTACTGGTCGAGGCGACGTCCGACACGACCAGCAATTCCACGATGGCGTCGTCCATCGCGGGCCTGCCGGCGCTGATCGCGGCGATCGAGAGAGGACTGCGCGCCGTCACCGCGCCGACGTCGATCATCCAGGACCACATGTCCTCGCTGGTGCCGCTGAACTTCAATTTCAAGGCCGCAGGTGCGCTCTCGCTGGCCAACAGCACCCAGAGCGCGACCGCTGCGATCGCGCAGAATCCGAGCGGCGGCGCGCCGAGCATCTATGCCAGCGGCAACGTCGCCGTCGCCAGCAACGTCATCGATCGCGGCGTTCGCAGCAATGCGACGGCCAGCGCGATCACCAAGGACGTGGTGTCGGGCGAGAGCACGGCCATCAGCGCGGCAGTCGCCTGGGGCAATTTCACCCACAATTCGAACGCCTATGTCGGCAGCGGTACGCTGATCAACGCGGCGAACATCGCGGTCGATGCCACCACCGAACAGCCCATCACCAACACCTGGCTGAAATGGGACGGGTTAGGTGCGACTCTGAGCCACCTCAACGGCAGTCTCGGCGTCGGCGGCAACATTCTGACCAGCTACGCCAATGCGACGGCGGACGCCGGCGACACGATCGGCATCGCCGGTTCGCTGAACCATTTCGTCGTGAACAACAACACGACGGCGTGGGTCGCAGGTAGCGCCAGTTTGACGGCGACCTGCACGAGCGCGACCTGCGGCAGCAGCTGGGCGGCCGGGATGGACAATGGTGACGTCCACACCTACAACGCCAGCATCCAGGTGGCGGCAACCACGACCACGGCGTCGATCGACGCTGCCGGCAACGTCGGCACGCTCGGCTTCCTGACCGGCAACACCTCGGGCGGCTCCTCTGTCGGCGGTGCGCTTAATCTCGTCCAGTTCAACACCAACACCATTGCCGGCGTTTCGGACCGCGCGACGCTCCGGGCGGCGGACGATATCGCCGTCAACGCGATCACCTCCGACAAGTTCGTCGCCGTTGCGCCGTCGTCCGGCAAGGCCGCGGGCGCGCTGGCGCTGAACGGCATTACCTCGCTCGGTTTCCTGAACAACACGACGCATGCGTCGATCTCGAGCCAGGCAACCGTCTATGCCCCGACCGTCGGCATCCTGGCGCAGCAGGATCTGTCGGTGGTGACATTGTCCGGGGCGATGAGCCGGAATGGAGGCGGCGGCTCCGCAGTCGGATTGTCGGTGGCCTATCTCGGAGCCAATACCGACACCTCCGCCTATATCGGCGACAACCATTCCGACATTCGCCCAGGCGTGTTCAGCTTCAACGATCCGTTCGCCGGCACGAGCGGCGGGAGCGGCGCGGTCAATGTCGACAATCTCACGATCAGCGCGACCACCTCCGGGCGCATCACCGCCGCCGCCGTCGCGGCATCGATCTCCGAGCCGGCCGCATCCAGCTTCTCCGACAAGGCGGGCGCTGCCGGGGCCGGCGCGACCGGAGGGCCCACCGGCGTTACGACGGCCGCGAGCAAGATCGGCTCGACGTCGGGATCGAGCACCGACGGCTTCAGCATCGATCTCGCCGGAAGCTCCTCGGTGAGCGACGTCTCGCTCGGCACCAGCGCCTATATCAGGAACACGACGGTCAACAAGTACACCACGGCCACCGCTGTCACGACCAATACGATCGTCCAGGCGCTCAACGACACCATTCTCAGCAACGGTTCGGGCTCTGCGGCGCTCAACCTGGCCGGAGCGTCCGCTCAGGGCGCTGCGATCGGCGGCGCCATCGCGGCGGCGATGTCCAACAATACGACGCTCGCCTATATCTACGGCACCACCGTGAACAACCAGAGTTCGGTGACGGTGCAGGCGCTCAACGGCGGCACGGAGACCGTCGTCGCCATCGGCGTTGCGGGATCGAAATCCAACGCGGCCTCGCTGTCGGCTTCCGTCGGCATCATCACCGACAGTGCCAACGCCTATATCGAGAGCTCGACGATCACGGGGCAGTCCTCAGGCGTCAACCGCGCGCTCGAGGTCGATGCTTACCAGACCACGAACGTCGCGATCGGCGGCGGCTCGCTCTATATATCGGGTGGCCAGGCCGGCGTGGGCATCGGGCTGACCTATGCTTCGATCGGCGATCCCACCGGCGGAAACGCGACCGACGCGCATATCCGCAGCAGCTCGATCTCGAACTACGACACCCTGCTGGTGATGGCCGACAGCGCCAGCGTGATTGCGGCCGGTGCGGCGTCGGGCGGGGCGGGGTCCAACGGGCTTGCGGGCGCGGTCGTGGTCAGCGAGATCACGCCGACCACGACGGCCTATATCAGCAGCGGCGCGACGGTGAACATCAACGTCGGCCGCGTGACGGTGCTGGCGGACAGCGGCGCCGTGTCGGCGCTGGATACGGCGCTCGGCAACCTCGTCAAGAAGTCGAACAACAATCATCTCGCCACGGACACCTGCACGGTCGCCGGCGGCACGGGCGGGCAGAATTGCATCGACTTCAGCGCGGCTGCGCTCAACGACGGCACGGGCAACGGTCCGGGCGCCAGCATCGTTTCCGTTGCGGGCCTGATCCAGGCCGGCAAGAACAATGTCGGCGCCTCGATCGTCTACAACACGATCGCAACGACGCATTCGGCCTCCATCGCCAACGTCCTGATGTCCAGGCCGGCAAGAACAATGTCGGCGCCTCGATCGTCTACAACACGATCGCAACGACGCATTCGGCCTCCATCGCCAACGTCCTGATGACGGCCGGCAGTAACGGCACTGTCAACGTGAGCGCGGTCGATTCCTCGAAGATCCAGGCGGTCACGATCGGCTTTGGTCTTGCGACCGGTCAGTTCGCGGGCGTCGGCGGCACCACGATCAGCAGCATCTCCAACACTGTTTCGGCGGCCATCGGCAACAGCCAGTCGAGCACGACGCAATCGAGCGTCACGGCCAGGAACGTGTCCGTCACCGCGACGGATAACTCCAGCATCACCGGAACCGCCGCGGTCGCGGGCGCCTCGACGCAAGGCAGCGCCGCGGGCCTGGCGCTCGTCAACAGCAGCATCGCCAACACTGTCAGCGCCGGCGTCACCGGCTCCAAGCTGACCGCCTCGGGCAACGTCGCGATCGGTGCGAACTCGAACGCCAGCATCTCGACGGTTGCCGTCGGCGTCGCGATGTCCTCGCAGGTGGGGTTGGCAGGCTCGGTCGCCACCAATCTGATGGGCACCAACGTCACCGCCAGCATCACCGCGGCCGGCACCAACGGCATCAACGGCGCTGACGTCACCGCTACCAACAATGTCGGCGTGATCGCCGGCAACAACGACAAGGCGGCCGTGTTCGCCGGCGCCTTGTCGATCAGCAAGGGTGCGGCTGGCATTGCCGGCTCGCTGGTGACCAACCAGATCACCGGGACCACGGCGGCCTATATCAGCGGGGTGAACACCAAGGTCGATGCGCTCGGAACCAGCTCGACCGACACGCTGGCGGTCAACAACGGCACGCTGGTCCATGCTTTCGATCTCGGCGCCGCCCATGCCCCGACCGACACGACACCTGATCTCTCGGAGAACCAGGACACCGTGCGCGGCCTTGCCGTCGTCGCGAGCTCGCACCAAGCCGTGGTGGCCAACGTCGCCTCGCTTGCCGCGAGCAGCGGCATCGCCATCATGATCAACCCGATCACAAACGTGATGAGCGGCGCGACGAGAGCGTATATCGCCAGCGCCGCCATCGACACACGCCTGACCTCGTCGACATTGGCGCCGCAGATCGTGGTCGCCGCGTCGAGCTTCTCCTACTCCGGCGCGTTCGGCGCCGGCATCGTGCCGCCCACCGGCAATGGCGGTGGCGGCGCCACCGTCATCAGCACGACGATGTCGCGCAGCACCTTCGCCACCATCACCAATGCCACGGTCGGAGGAGTGCAGTCGTCGAGCCCGACCATCGGTGCCGTCACGGTGAAAGCCAATGCCGAGCAGGATGCGTCCTCGATCGCGGTCGGGTTCAACACCGGCTCGGTCGGGTTGAACGTGTTCCAGGCAACGACGGAAGCCTATGTCGTCGGCGGCGCGCTGACGGCGGCATCGCTGACGGTGAACGCCAACAACAACACCGGCATCTTCTCCGCGAACGGCTCGGGCGCCTATGGCAGCCAGGCCGCGATCGGCGCGGCCTTCCTGGTGCAGGTCTCCTCGAACCGGACCGAGGCCTATGTCGGCGACGAATTCGCCTATCATGGCGGCACGACACCGCACACGACCGCGCTCAACCTGAGCGGCGCGCTCGACGTCCAGGCCAAGACCAAGAACCGCTTCGAGGCCTATGCGATCGGCGGCGCGCTCTCGACGGGAACGGCCGCGATCGCCGGCATGGCGAATATCGAGATCGCCAACAACACCACCATCGCCGGCGTCTACGACACCACGCTGCAATCGGTGACCGGCGGTGCGGCCGGTGCGGTCACCATCAACGCCAACGAGGACGTGGCGATCAAGGAGATCGCCGGCGCGCTCGCGGTCGGCGCCAGCGGGGCAGGGGTCGGCGTCGGAGCCGCGGCCAACGTCATCGTCTTCAAGAGCCAGACCATCGCGGAAAGCCGCAACAGCAATCTGAATTCGTCCGGCGCGATCAATGTCAATGCGCTCAGCACCAAGGAAGTGCTGTCCTACGCGGTGACGGCCGGCATCGGCGGCAGCGTCGGCATCGGTGCGACCGTCGGCGTCATCATCGTCGGCACCAATACCGCCGATCCCGATACGCAGGGGCAGCAGACCGGTCAGCTCAACCAGAATGGCAACGGCACGATCGCCGCGGTGAACGCGAGGACCAGCACCGCGCAAGGCAGCGATGCGGTCGCGAGCGGAACGGCGGGAAATCCCAGCAGTGCCAATGTGACGTCGACCTACAACGTCAGCAGCGTGCTCACCGGCGGCAATGACGGCGTCACCGCGCAGATCGCCGGCGGCAATGTCACGGGCACGCAGGTCAATGTCGGTGCCACCAGCGCCAATGCAGCCAAGATGTACCTGCTCGGCGCCGGCTTTGCGAAAAACGTCGGCATCGGTGCCGGCATCGGCTACACCAGCGTCAACAGCAGCGTGCTCGCCAATCTGAGCGCGATCGTGTCCGCGCCGTCCGTGACGGTTGCGGCGGTCGTCAGGGATGCCAACACCGGACCTTATGCCGGCAAGACCATCGACACCGAGGCGATCGCGGGCGGCGCGGCGCTCTACTTCGGCGCCCAGGCGGCGGTGGCGTTCGGCAACGTCGCCAACACCGTGACGGCCCAGCTCGGCGGCCAGGTCACCGGCACGGGCGGCACCGGCGTCGCCGTCATGGCGCAGGACTCCACGACCCAGGTCGCCTTCACGGGCGGCGTCACTGCCGGAGCCGCGGCGGTCGGCGCCTCGGTCGCGACGGCCGGACGGTCGAGCTCGGTCGCGGCGAAGGTCCTGGACAACGCCACCGTCAATGCCTCGACGCTGGCGGTGGGCGCGGCTGGAGCCGGCACGTTGTCGACGACCGCAACGGCGCTCGGCGGCGGCATCCTCGCCGGCGTCGGCGCGGACGCTGAGGCGCACGAAAATTCGAACGTGACCGCCGAGATCGGCACTGGTTCCTCGATCACCACGTCCGCGACCGGTGTCGGCACCCTGGTGACGGCATCGATCACGCCCAATTTGTCGAGCGAGGCGATCGGCGTCTCGGTGGGCGGCGGTGCGGTCGGCGTCGCGATCGCCCAGTCGACGGTCGGAGCCACCGTAACGGCCGATGTCGGCGACAACACCGTCTTCTCGGGCGGCGCGCTGGGCGTGACCGCGATGGCGCTCGTCCCAATCATCGGTACGCAGACCAACACCGACGGAACCACGACGACGATCTATGGCACGACGACCTACGCCAAGTCGCTCGCCGGTGGCGGCGGCTCGCTGATCGGCGCGCAGGGCAGCTTGGCGAGGGCGTCGGAGAACGCGACGGTCAGCGCCTATGGCGGAGTCGGGATCCGGCTTCCCAATGCCGACGTGGTCATCGCCGCCGAGAACGATAGCGCCCAATATGCGGAAGGGACCGGCCTTTCGACCGGGTTCCTGGCGCTGGGTGCGACCGTCGCGCAGACGTCCTCGAACGCGCACACCTACGCCTATCTCGGCGCGCCCGCGGACATGGATAGCCTGAACCATGCCGACTACACCGGCATCCTTCAGATCACCGCCACGGGCAAGGATACCAACGTCTCCAACGCGACGGTCGGTGCGGGCGGCACCTACGCCGGCGCCGCGGCGGTCGCCACGACCAGCTCGACCGCGGTCACCAATGCGCGGTTCGACGGCGGTACGACCGACGACACGCTCTATTTCGGCGGCCTCAGCGTCAAGGCCACGCACACCACCAACTATGCGGCCAACGGCGACGCCTACCAGGCGTCCACGGCCGGCGTCTCCGCCGGCAAGGCGCAGAATGACGTCACCTCGACCACCACCGCCGAGATCGGAACGCATCTGATCATCAACACGGATGGCGGCGATATCGTCGTCATCTCCAACGACATCGTGAACCAGGCCGGCGGCGGCGCGCGTTCGGGCTCCGGCGGCTCGTTCTCGGGTGCGGCTGCGCTGAGCGATTCCCATGTCACCCAGACCGTCACCACCAATATCGGCGCCGGGACGATCCTGAGCCTCAACGGTGACCCGCGCACGTCGACGGGCGTGATCGACATCGAGGCCTACAACACGCTGAACACCAGGGACACGGCGAGCCTCGCCACGGCCAGCTTCTTCGCTGGCGGCGGCGCCGTGTCCAACATGACGGCGAACGCCACGCTCGCCGTCAACATCCATGCCCGGGAGCTGTTCAGCGTCGGCAAGATCTTCATCGGCACGGCTGCGAAGATGGCCGCGTCCAACAACGCCAACGCCAGTCTCTACGGCGCGATCGCCGGCGTCGGTGCCAGCACCAACACCTGGGTCCACGCCGACCAGGACGTCACCGTCGACGGCGGTACGACGATCCAGGCCTGGCGCGACATCAACATCTTTGCCGGCATGTCGGGTGACACCATCACCTTCAGCAGCATCCAGGCCACGGCGACGACGGTCGTCTACAACAACACCGCCATTCCGATCTCGACCCTCTACCGCGGCACGGCCAATGCGGGCGGCGACAGCAGCCTGACGCTGACTGACGGCTCGCGCGTGCTCGGCGTGCGCGACATCTATCTGGGCGCGACGCAGGGGCAGGTCACCGCGTCCGGCAACGGCAGCAATTACAATCCGTACCTCGACATCTTCAGCGCCAAGAACAGCGACAACCACAGCCACGCCAGCGGAACCGGCGACGTCGCGCTCAACGGCCTTGTGGTGGCGGGCATCAACAGCGACGTGCTCATCACGATCGATCTCGGTGCAAGCGCGCCGACCCTGAGCACGACGAGCCCGTACTCGTCGCTGTCATCCACACTCGAATACGTCGCCGACGTCGATCATTTCAGCCCGGTAAAGAGCTGGAACCACCAGACGGTGCAGTACACGATCGTCGGCGGCTTCAATCCCTACCAGAACATCGTCAACCAGCTCGGCACCCTCACCGGCCTGACCGATACGCAAATCCGGACCGCGCTGGCGGCGTCGACGTCCACACATCCCGCCACAATGACGCCGTCCGGGGCCGATCCGACCGGCGACATCCAGCGTCAGATCAACGCTTTGATCCAGCAGGCACCATACACCTCCGATGCCGGCGGCAACGCCTTTGCCTTCGGCGACATGCTGGCGTCAGCAGGCAATGTCTCGATCCTGGCGCAGAAGCTGACCGGAAACAGCCTCGCCGGTCATTCGGCGCCAGCGGTCATCGCGCGAGGCTCGCCCATGATCAAGGTCGAGAACCGCGGCCTCGATTTCATGGACTTTGCGAACCTCACGGTTACCACTGTGACCGGCGGCAACATCACCTACCGACAGATCGACCATGTCGACCCGGATTCGCACTCCAACGTGACCTTCACCGCCACGCCGAGCGCAACGCCGATCATCGACATCTCAGCGACCTACAACCGGGTCGATCCCAGCACCGGGCTTGGCGTCGACGACAACGGCAACCAGTTGACCCGCAAGCCCGACATCTACTTCGATGGCATCGTCAGCAACGAGAACGGTCTGCTCAAGATTACCAGCCAACTCGGCAGCGTCGTGGCGTCGCAGTCGCTCAATGCCGCGACCATCCAGATGGTGGCGCCAAACGGCTCGTTCATCTTCCTCGGCGGCATCGGCAGCTTCTACAATTCCAATCACGACGTCACCGCGCAATGGGCCGGCGTCCAGTACAAGCCGGCGAGCAACGACACGCTGACGGCCGTGATGGCAGCGGCGACCTTCCTCGGGGCCTATGGCGATTACGCCTACAGCCCGCATATCGGCGCGGGCGGCAATCACCCGTATTTCTACTACTGCTGCGTCGACGGCAACACGGGCGTTCAGCAAACGGCCGCCAACAGCACGGTCTTCACCGCGCGCATGCTGATGACCTATTACGACGGCCTGTCGCTCTATTCGGCGATTTTCCTGCCGACGGGTAACGGCACGCCCAACGGAGGCGGCGGCAGCGTGGGCAGCACCGCCACGCTCGCGGCGATGGAAGGGCCGACGGTCCAACCGATCGTCACCGCGCCGTGGGAGCGCAACACCTATGCCGGCCAGGGCGTCTTCAGCAACACAACCCGCGACGTGACTATTACTAACCCCGACGGTTCGACCTCGACCCGCACCTACACGTATTACTCGCCGTTCAATTGTGATGGTTGCGGAACCTATTTCCAGGTCGTCAATATCCAGAATGATGTGGTCACGCCGAGGACCGCGAACACCAACGCCATCACGAACTGGGCCTCAACCACGCCCTCGGGATACCAGAATCCCGCGAACGCGCCCTTCATCCTCGGACAGGCGATCATCATCTCGGCGGGTGTCATCAACGTCAACGGCCTGATCCAGAGCGGCACGAGCAGCAACTACTCGATCGACATCGGCAGCGGCGCGTTGTCCGCCATCAACGACCTCAAGGGCAACAGCGCGGCCTTCGCCCAGGCTCAGGCCAACGCGCGGAACGGCAGCTATTACGACATCACAGCCGCTGCGGCGCCGCTGGTCGCCAGCGACATCAAGATCGGAGTGCGGTACAACGCGCTCACCGACCAGATCCTCGTCAATGGCGTGGTGCAGGGCTCGGGCGGCTACGTTTATCTGAACGGTAAGATCATCTCGACCTCGACCGACGGCACGCCTCAGGGCACGATCGCGGTCAAGGGTGGTGCCGGCTCGATCACGGTCAACAATACGACCGGACTCCAGCTCGTCACCAACACCATCAACACGGGCGTCAGCGCGCCCAGCGTGATCCAGATCGTCGATCAGCTCCAGCAGCAGACGACCTGGTACGTCTACAATCCCTCCGCTGCGGGCAGTCAGCAGGTGTCGACCTACCGGACGGCCGGCGTCAACGCGAGCGCGTACACCGCCTCGATGCTGGCCGGCATGAGCGGCACAGCGGGCATCCAGTACACCGTGAAGCCCAACATGTACTACCAGTGGGTCGACACGGCGACGCTCGATCGTCCGGTGACCAGCACCCAATTCGACTACGGCTGGCACTACACGCCGAATGCTGCGACCGGCGAGAATTGGACGCGCACCATCAGCCTGGTCGAGAACGTGATGCAGGCCACGGGCGGGGGCGGCAACACCGGCCAATTGCAGACTGCGAACTTCCAGGAAGTGGTCACGGCGACCGGCAGCTATCATAACGCTGGCTACAACACCGGGGCTGGCAAGTGCTGTGGCGCGGACGCTCATTTCGACTGGTTTCAGCAGATCTACGATCACCTGACGTTGACGCTGACCAACACGGTCAAGGCGTCGAACCCGATCAACATCCAGTTCAGCGGCGGCGGTGCGAGCACGGTCAATGTCAGCTCGAACTCCGGCATCGTCATCAACGGGCCGATCAACAATCTTTCGGGGTCGACGACGGTGATCGCCACCGGCGCCAATTCGGCCATCACGTCCGGGGCGAATGCGAACAACCCGATGATCTCGGGCAAGAACGTGACGCTGCGGGCCGATGGCGGCATTGGTTCGATCGGCGCAAACGGTGTTCCCGTCCAGGTGCAGGTCTACGGCGGCAACCTGACCGCCACCTCGATCGATCGCGACATCGCGATCGCGGCGGTCGGCTCGCTCTCGATCAACCAGGTCGCCGTCAATTCGGGCGTCTCCGGCCGCGCGCCGCAGGGCAGCGTCTTCATCTCCGCGACCGGCGACATCAACTCGGCGGCCGCTTACAACGTCGCCACCCCGGTCGTGATCGGCAAGAATGTCGAGATCAACTCCAGTGCCGGCGCGATCGGCGCGACCAGCGCCGTCGTCAACGGCGCGTCCACGCTGACCAACATCAACCCCCTGGTGATCCAGGCGACGGGCACCACGCAGACCGACGGCACCGTCGATGGCGGTGTTCTCGACAGCGCTTCGGCCACCGGCACCTACATCGTCCAGTCCAAGGGCGATCTGCGCCTCGGCACGGTGCAGTCGACCGGCGGCCCGGTCTTCCTCGAAGCCGCCGGCTCCGACGGCAACCAGGCCAGCATCCTCAACGGCCGGGCGGCGGTCGGTCTCACCCCGGCGCAGAGCCAGCATCTGCAGGGCGTCTGGGCCAGCCTTGACCTGCTCAGCGGCAACGCCGCCACCAACGCCGTCAACAGCTACCAGTCCATGGTGACCTCGGCCTACAACGACTACTTCCAGCTCAAGAACATCGCATTCCCGAACGGCAGCACCTACGCTCCGACCTCGGTGGGGCAGACGGTGCTGCGGGCGCAGGTGGCGGCCAAGCTCGGCATCGATCCCGCCAGCGTCACGGCGACGCAGATGAAGACCGAGGCCACGACGCGGTTCCTGCGGGATCAGTTCCTGCTCGGCCAGCTCACCACCGACCAGCTCAAGAGCTCGCTGACGACCTTGCTCGGCAGCGCGCCCACGGATCCACTGGGGACGCTGTTCGGCAGCTCGCTGTCGTCGACCCTGTTCACCAAGCTGTTCGAGGGAGTCTCAACGGCCAATCAGCGCCTTCCCAGCAACGCGGCGCTGCAGACCGCGCTCAACGCCTACAATGCGAGCTACAGTTACACGCTCGCGTCGACCGAACGGGTCTACGGCATCATCACCGCGGGCTCGCAGTGGACGCAGAGCCAACTCGCCTACACGGTGTCGTCGTCGGCCGTCGGCGCGGCTCCGCCGCCGATCGACGACAACGTCATCGCCAATGTCAGCGCCAACCAGATCATGCTCTACGCGCCGCGCGGCTCGGTCGGCAATTCGGCCGCGCCCCAGACCTTCACCTTCACCAGCGTCGATTCCTCGTCGCTGACGCCGGAGCAGAGGGGCTTGCTCGCGACGGCCGGTCCCGGCCAGCTCACCGTCGGCGCGGTCACGAATCCCACGACCCACGTCACGACCTATACGGTCAGCCTGTCGCAGCAGAACCTCGTCGTGGTCGACAACCCGATCGCGATCTCGGCCAAGGCGCTGACCAACATCTATCTCGGCAGCAAGAACAGCCTCGCGCTCGGCGGCGTCACCGCAAACTACGGCCCGATCACGGCCGCCCAGGCCAACGGCATCGAGGTGACCGGCCGCGGCGACGTCAAGCTCGACGCCGTGAACAGCATTTCCGCCAATGCGGGCGGGGCCGTGATCTCGGGCGATATCGCCAACCTGACCCTGATCGCCGAGCGCGGCAATGTCGGCGCGCCCGGGGCCGCCGGAAGCAATCCCGCGGCCAACGCCAACGCGCTCCAGATCGCGTTTGCCGACCCTGGCAACGACCAGCTCGACCAGGTCTCGTCGGCACAGGGCATCTATGTGAGACAGACCACCGGCGATCTCATCCTCGGCAACATCGCTGCCGGCAATGCGATCCAGCTCGCCGCGACCGGCAGCATCTACGCCGAGGCGGGCTTCACGGACCGCTCTGCGATCCACATCCTTGGCACCGACCTCGATCTGCGCGCCGGCGGCAGCATTGGCTTCAACGGGTCAACCTTCCAGCCGCTGCAGGTGAACGTCTCCGGCGCGGTGACCGGCTCGTCGGTCGGCGATCTCAGCATCCTCGCCGTGACCGGCGATCTCGCGGTCGGCACGAGCGGCCCCTATGGGGCGCTGACGGCCGGCGGTGCGCTGACGCTGAACGTGGCGCGCGGTGCGCTCACCATCAACACCAGCATCACCAGCGGCGGCCTGATGCAGCTGCTCGCCAACCGCGGCATGACTTTCGCGGCCGGCACCGGTGCGGCGCCGGTGGTCGCGACCAGCAGCTCCGATGGTGTCACGCTCGTCGCGGCGACGCTGTCGATGGGCGCCTATTCGGCCATCAATGCGGCCGGACTGATCTCGGTGACCACCACGGGCGATGCGACGATCGGCCAGCTGAACTCGTCGCTGTCCTACGCGGCAGCATCGAACGCGCCCTCGATCATCGTCACCGCCGGCGGCGTCGCCTCGCTCGGCGCGATCGTCGACAATGGCGACGGCCGGACCAAGTTCGTCGCCTCCGGCGCGGGCGCCGAGGTGTCGCTGAGCGCATCGAACGGCATCGGCAACGCGACCAGCCGGTTCATTCTCAGTGCCGCGCGGCTGTCGGCGAGCACGAGCGCCGGCGACATCTACGTCAAGGTTCTCACCGACACCGAGGCGAGCCTGTTGTCGGCAGTGAAGGGCAGCGTGGACATCATCGGCACCGGTGGCCTGACGCTCGATCAGGTGGCGGCGGGCACGGCAACCGGTGCGAGCGGATCTTTCCACGCCGTCACGAACAATGGCAGCATCGTCATCGGCACCGCCGAGAGCAGCGGCTCGCAGACGATCCACGCGACCCGGAATGTGACGTTCAAATCGCTCGCGGCAACCGGCAATAGCGGCGATGCCGGCAACATCAACGTCACCGCCGATAGCGGCTTCATCCTGGCGCAGACGGTGACGTCGGGCGGCGCGACCACGCTGGGCTCGGTTTCGGCCCGTGGCTCGGCGACGCTGCTGGCCGCCACGACCATCACCGGCAACACGCTCGCCGCCACGACCGGCTCGGGGCTGCTGACGGCCAACGGCGGCCCGATCGATTGGAACGCTCTCAGTGTCGGAACGACGCTGGCTGCGATGGCGAGCCAGGGCAGCATCATCTTCCAGACCGCGCAGAGCGGCGGCACGCAGACCATTCATGCCCGCGACAATGTCACCTTCAACGCACTGACGGCGACCGGCATCGCCGGCGACGTCGGCAACATCAACGTCACCGCCGACAACGGCTTCATCCTGGCGCAGACGGTGATTTCGGGCGGCGTGCCGACACAGGGCTCGGTCTCGGCCCACGGCTCGGCGCGGCTGATCGCGGCGGGCACCAACACCGGCCATAACCTCACGGCCTCGACCGGCAATGCAGTCCTCAGCGGCACGGTCGTTCACTGGGACAATCTCAATGTCGGCGGCACGCTCGACGTCACCGCGACGGCCGGAGCGATCACCGTCGGCACCGCTGTCAGCGGCCGCACGCAGACCCTGCACGCCGTGAACGACATCGTCTTCAGCCAGCTTACCACGACCGGTATCCCGGGCGATTTCGGCGACATCGACCTGCGCTCCGATACGGGTGCGATCCGCGGCGGATCGATCTCCGCCAACGGCGACACGCATTTCGTCTCGGCGGGCCCGGTCTCGCTCGACAGGATCAGCGGCAAGACCATCAAGATGACCTCGCCGGGTGACCTGACCATCGGCTGGGTCAGCGTCGTGAAGGAGCTCGACCTCGCGGCGGATACGATCAACGTCAAGGGCGAGCAGATCCGCTCGACGCCGGCAATCCCGCTGGTCATGAACATCACCGGCTATAACGGCGGCGTCGCGAAGTCCGCCGACGTCTCGATCGACCCAGACCACATCATCATCAACCAGTTCAGGGTGGTGGATGCGACCTTCTGGACCGATGCGCCGGCTGTCTCGATCCTGAACGGCTATGTGCCGGGCCAGCTCATGCTCACCACGGCCACCCAGCAGATACTCCTGAACAACCGCACGCCGGCGCCGTCCAATTGGCCGACGCTCCAGCTCTACCAGCCGGGCGGCGTGTTCACGATGAGCCAGGCCGGCAATGCCAATGTCAGCAATGCCTATGTGGTGTTCTATACCGGCGACGTCTCGGCGACGGTGACCAATTACGGGCCGAGTCACGCCTGCTGCAACGTCTTCACCGGCGCCAGCATGGTGCGCAACATCTCGGTCGACGGCGAGGGCAACCAGAACATCGAGACCTGGCTCGCCAAGAAGGACGGGGGCACATTCTACCTGCTCGGCCTCTCCGGCCAGGCGCGGCTCGACGCGCTGCTGACGCCCCGGCCGGTCGAGGCGGTCGGGTCCGGCCCCGCCGTCAACATCGAAGGGCTCAGCGACATGCGCAAGCTGCGCCAGAAGGGACAGCGCGCGGGACGTCCGGGCTGGAAGGATGCGGCGATCGAAACAGTGAAGCCGGCAATCGGTCGCCTGGCGGAGGCATGGTGACGGGCTTGGGCATGCGGATTCTGCGGGCAGCATTGGCGGTCGGGCTGACAGCATCGTGCATCGCCTCCGCGCGTGCCCAGTCGATCAATCCCGGCGCGATCCAGCAGGACATTGACCGGCAGCGCCGCCAGCTCGAGCAGCAGAGCGCGCCGCCCAAGCTCACCGGGCCCGCAGTGATCGGCGGCGAGCGGGAGAAGTCCCAGTTCCTCAAGCCGGGTGGGCCGAAGTTCCGGCTGCGCAAGGTCACGTTCGACGAGTCCAAGTTCATCACGCCGGCGGAGCTCGACGAGATCGCGAAGAAATATGTCGGCAAGGATGTCGACATCGCCGCGCTGCTGCAGCTCGTCGCCGACATCAATGCCATCTATGTCGCGCGCGGCATCATCACGGGCATCGCGACGCTGCCGGAGCAGGACGCCAAGGGCGGCATCGTCCGCGTCAAGCTGACCGAGGGCCGGCTCCAGAAGACGACCGTCGAGGGTAACAAGCAGACCCGCACCGACTACATCCTCGATCGCGTGAAGGAGCCCGAAGGGGAGGTGCTCGACGTTCCCAAGCTCAACCGCGACGTGATCTGGTTCAACCGGACCAACGACGTGCAGATCAAGGCGCTGCTGCAGCCCGGCTCGAGCTTCGGCTTGACCGACCTCCAGTTCGCGGTGATCGAGCCGCCGGTCGACACCTGGCAGCTCTTCGTCGACAATCAGGGCGTGGAGAACACCGGGCGCTGGGAAGGCGGCACCTTTTACAAGCGCCACGGCCTGTTCGGTGTCGACGACCGCCTGACCTTCTACGGCGTCCGCTCCGACGGCAATCTCAACGGCAATGTCGCCTACAGCATTCCCTTCAATCCCTGGGGCGGGCGTGTCGGCGTCAGCTACACCGAAGGCAAGATCAAGATCATCCAGGGGCCGTTCGTCGCGCTCGACGTCACCGGACGCTCAAGCCAGGCGTCGGTCAATCTCAGCCAGCCGGTCTGGGTGACCCAGGACTGGCTGGTGCTGCTCAACGCCGCCTTGACCGAGGGCAAGACCGTCAGCCGCTTTGCCACCGTCGCCGTCACCGACGATCATTACGACAAGACCACGGCGGGCGTCTCGGTGACCAAGTCCGGCAACACCTATTCGATCACGGTCTCGCCGGCGGTGAACTACATCGCGTGGCATGACTATGTGCTCGGCAACAACCGCGCGTTCAACACCTATACCGGCTCGCTGATCGCGACCAGCGCCGCGGGGCCCGCGAACTTCAGCGCCAACGTGCTGGCGAGCTGGCAGTACACGCAGGAGAAGCTGCTGCCGGGCGATCAGATTTTTTCGATCGGCGGTCCGACCACCGTGCGTGGCTATCCCTCCAGCGCGGCGTCCGGCGACAGCGGCTATTATTTCAACGCCGAGCTGCACTACAACTGGTCGCAATGGTTGAGGGGTTTCGACACCTACGTCTTCACCGACTGGGGGGCGGTGTATTCGACCTTCCCCGGCGTCACCGAAATGGCCTCGGTCGGCGTTGGCTTCTCCTGGACCTACGCGCCGTTCATGACCTTCGAGGCCAATTACGCGACGCCGCTGAAGATGGCGGTCTCGACCCAGAACCATTACGAGGCCTATGGCCGCGTCATCTTCCGGCCGCTGCTGATGTTCCAGAAGCCGGAAAGCCCCGCGCCGGTGGCGGCGGTGGCCGGCAGGAGCAAGTCGTAGCGGCGGCCTGACGCTTTTTCCCCGTCATTGCGAGCCCCACTCTCTCACCACCGTCATTGCGAGGAGCCCTTGCGACGAAGCAATCCAGCCCCTTTCTGCGGAGAGATTCTGGATTGCTTCGCTTCGCTCGCAATGACGGAGGATGGATCGACTGCTGGTCTCTGCCCGGGGCGCGATCCGCTTAGCGCAGCAGCGTAAACTCCTCCGCGCCGCGCCGGTGCTCCCATTTCGCCTGCTCCAGCTCGGGCTGGTCACATTCGGCTTCCGGATAGCCGACACAGAGATAGGCGATGAATTTCCAGGTTTCAGGCACATCGAGGATGGCGTGAATGCGATCCGGATTGAGGATCGAGACCCAGCCGATGCCGATGCTCTCGGCGCGGGCGGCGAGCCACATCGCGGTGATGGCGGCGACCACGGAATATTCGGTCGTCTCCGGCATGGTCGCGCGCCCGAGGCCGTGGCCGATGTCGCTGGCCTTGTCGGCAAACACGGCGAGGTGGCCGGGGGCCTGTTCGAGGCCCGACAGCTTCAGCGTGGCGTAGCGGGCCGCGCGTTCGCCGGAATAGCAGTTCAGCGCGTCGGTGTTGCACGCCTTGAAATCGTCGGCGACCGCCCGGCGCCGCGTGGCATCGTTGACGACGACGAAGCGCCAGGGCTGGCTGAGGCCGACCGAAGGCGACAGGCAAGCGGTCTCGATCAGGCGATCGATGGCACCCTCCGGCAGCGGATCGCTGCGGAAGCGGCGCACGTCGCGGCGCCACACGAACAGCTCGCGCAGGTGCTGGCGGAAGGTATCGTCGAACTCGACCATGAGGTCATCGCCCCATCTGGAAGGACGCGGCCACCAGCAGGATCAGGATCTCGCCCGTCTGCTCGAACGCGCCGAGAATATCGCCGGTCTGCCCGCCGATCTGGCGGATGGCAAGCCGCGCCAGCATCAGGCCGGCCAGCGATAGCAGGATTAGGCCGACCAGCGCCTTGCCCGGCCCCAACGCCAGGGCAAGCGCGAGCGTTCCAAGCGCGAAGGCGATGGCCACGCTGCGGCCGGGCGGCGCCCCGGCGCCGGCCGATAAACCGTCAGGCCGCGCCGGCGGGACCAGCGACATGAAGGCCGGCACGCCGGCGCGGGCGGCAACGTGCGCCGCGCACAGCGCGAGCGTGACGGCCCACGGATTTGCGATCGTCGCAAGCGCGCTCCAGCGCAGGCCGAACGACAGGATCAGTGCGCAGACGCCATAGGTCCCGATCCGGCTGTCGCGCATGATCTCGAGCTTGCGCTCGCGCGTGCGGCCGCCGCCAAGTCCGTCCGCGGTGTCGGCCAGTCCGTCCTCGTGCAGCGCGCCGGTGATGAGGGCAGTCGTGGCCAGCACGAGCAAAGCGGCAAGGCTCGGCGTCAGTCCGAATCGAATGGCGATCTTGTAAGTGAGGGCGCCAGCGAGCCCGACCAGCAGTCCCGCGACGGGCAGCGCCCAAGTCGCGCGCGCGATCGCGCCATCATCGGCAGGCTTCGAGGATGCCACCGGGAGAATCGTCACGAACGATGTCGCCATCCTGAGATCGGCGACGATGTCTTTGAGCAGTTCGGCGCGCGGGATCATTTCAGCTTCATCGGCAGGCCGGCGACGACGAACTCGACCTCGTCGGCGACACCGGCAATGATCTGGTTCATGATCCCGGCGGCATCGCGGAAGCTGCGCGCCAGCGCATTGTCGGGCACGATGCCGAGGCCGACCTCGTTGGTGACGAGGACGACCGGGCTCTTGAGATTGAAGAGGGTCGCGGCAAGCGCGTTCACCTCGTGCTCCCAGTTGCGCCCGGCATGCATCAGGTTGGAAAGCCAGAGTGTCAGGCAATCCACCAGCCTTGCGCCGCCGCCATCGGTTGCGAGCAGCGCGGGCACGAGATCGAGCGGCACCTCGCGCTCGATCCAATCGGTTCCGCGGCGCGCGCGGTGTCTTGCAATGCGTTCCTGCATTTCGCCGTCGAGCGCCTCGGCCGTCGCGATGTAGACGGGCTGGCCGGCAAAGCTGCGCGCGCGCGCTTCCGCCCGGGTGCTCTTGCCCGATCGCGCCCCGCCGGTGATCAGAATGACGGCCATGAAGGTCTCCTGCGATGAGCACTAATCATCAAACGCGGCCAAAGACAAAGCCGAAATCAGGGGGCGAGGGGCTTGCGCTCGGCCGCCGTCTTGCGCAACAGGGGCGGGACAGGAGACCGATGTGGACTTTGCGGGCGCGATGGTGGTGGCGATGGCGGTGGATGCCCTTCTGGGCTGGCCGGCATGGCTGTTCGCGCGGATCGGCCATCCCGTCACCTGGCTCGGCCGGCTGATTGCTGCCATCGACACCGCCTGGAATCGCGCGTCCGATCCGCCGGCATTGCGTCGAGCCGCCGGCGTCGCCGGCGCGCTTGCGGTGATCGCGCTCTCCGCTGCGCTCGGTTGGGCGCTTCAATCGCTGTTGCCTTCGGGCTGGATCCAGATCGTGCTGATTGGCATCCTTGCCTGGCCATTGGTCGCGCTGCGCTCGCTGCAAGATCATGTGGCTGCCGTCGCCACGCCCTTGCTGGCCGGCGACGTCGCCGCCGCGCGCGAAGCGGTCTCACGCATCGTCGGCCGCGATCCCGCAGCGCTCGATGAAGCCGGCATCGCGCGCGCGGCGATCGAGAGCCTTGCCGAAAATGCCTCCGACGGCATCATCGCGCCGGTGTTCTGGGGCGCGCTGTTCGGCTTGCCCGGTATCCTCGGCTACAAGGCCATCAACACGCTGGATTCCATGATCGGCCATCGCAGCGAACGGTACGAAGCCTTTGGCTGGGTGGCGGCGCGCATCGACGATGTCGTCAATTTCATCCCGGCGCGGCTCACCGGATTCCTGTTCGTGCTGCTGGCACCGCAGCGGTCGGAGGCATTGGCCTGCATGACGCGCGATGCGCGCCGGCATCGCTCGCCCAATGCCGGCTGGCCGGAAGCGGCGATGGCGGGCGGACTGGGTGTGCGGCTCAGCGGTCCCCGCATCTATCACGGCACTGCGACCGACGAGCCTTGGCTGAACGAAGGCGCGCGCGATCCGCGCGCCGCCGACATTGCGGAGGCGCTGACCGTCTACCGTCGTGCCATGTCGCTGGTCGCAGGCCTGCTTGCGATCCTGGCCTTCGCGTGAAAGAACGGGGCATGCGTGAGCACGGCGGAAATCTGGACCTGGCCCAGCAGCGTTTTGGCGGACGCGCGGAGGATTGGATCGACCTGTCGACGGGCATCAACCGCTTGCCATATCCCGTGGGCGAGGTGAGCGCGCGCGCGTGGAGCGCGCTGCCCTCGCGTGCCGAGATCGAGGCCCTGCATCGGGCCGGCCTGCAGGCCTATCGCACGAGCGCCCCGGTCGTTGCGATGGGCGGTGCACAGGCCGCCATCCAATTGCTGCCGCAGCTTGCGGTGCCAGGGCGCGCGCGCATCCTCGCACCGACCTACAACGAATATGCCGGGGTGCTGTCGGCCGCGGGCTGGGATGTCCAGGAGGCTGCGGAGCTCGATGCGCTCGCGGGTGCGGACCTCGCCATCGTGGTCAATCCCAACAATCCCGACGGTCGACGTCATGCGCCGAAGGACTTGCTGGCATTGCTCCGGCGCGTCGGCCACCTCGTCATCGACGAGAGCTTTGCCGATGCCGATCCGCAATTGTCGCTTGCGCCCGACGCGGATCGGCCGGGACTATTGGTGCTGCGGTCCTTTGGAAAGTTTTATGGGTTGGCCGGCCTGCGGCTCGGCTTCGCAATCGGTGATGCCGCCGATATCGACAGGCTTGCCGCGATGTCGGGCCCATGGCCTGTTTCAGGCGCGGCGATCGAAATCGGCTGCCGAGCCTTGCGCGATAAGGCCTGGGCCGAGGCGACGTCGGCGCGGCTCGCGCGCGACTGTCGTCGTCTCGACGCGATGGCGCATTCGAAAGGCTGGCGGCTGATCGGCGGCACACCGCTGTTCCGCTTGTACGAAACGCCTGACGCGCAGACCGCGCAAGAGAGGCTCGCGCGCGCCCACATCTGGTCCCGTGTCTTCGCGCAACAGCCCACATGGCTGCGCCTCGGGCTTCCCGGCAGGGAAGCCGAATGGACGCGCCTGGCCGAGGCCCTAGCGCGCTAGTGCGAGCAGGCCTTCGACGTCGAGGTGGACTTCGATGTGATCGGCCAGCGCCTCGAGCGCGCTTTCGACCCGGTCGTGATAGGGTTCCTCGCCTGCGGGAATGTCGAGCTTGGCGAGGTATGCCTTGCGGAAATCATCCGACGTGAACAGGCCGTGCAGATAGCTGCCCTGCACGCGTCCGTCGCGCGAGATGGCGCCTTCGGGCTCGCCGCCCAACTTCGCGAAGGGGCGGGCGCGATCCGGGCCGTCGGTGCGGCCGATGTGAATCTCGTAGGCCTGGATCGGCTGATCCGTCGCGGCATGTACGGCCGCAACGCGCGTCAGCGTTTTCTGCGGGCTCATCACCGTCTCGACATCGAGAAGCCCGAGGCCCGGCGTGTCGCCCGCAGGTCCCTCGATGCCCTCGGGATCGGCGACGCTGCGGCCCAGCATCTGATAGCCACCGCAGAGGCCGAGCACATGGCCGCCCCTGCGGTGATGCGCGAGGAGATCGATGTCCCAGCCTTGCGCGCGCAGGAAGGCGAGGTCGCCGCGGGTGGATTTGGAGCCGGGGATGATAACGAGGCGCACGTCGCCCGGGATTGCCTCGCCTGGGCGCACCATCACGAGATCGACGCCTGGCTCGAGCTTGAGCGGGTCGAGATCGTCGAAATTGGCGATCCGCGACAGTGCGAGACAGGCGATCTTGCATTGACCGGGCTTGCGTGCGTCGCGCAGGCCGAGCGCATCCTCGGCCGGCAGCTCGCCGGCGCGCGCGAACCAGGACAGCACGCCGAGGCCGCGCCAGGCGGTCTTCGCTTCGATCAGCCTGTAACCGTCGTCGAACAGCGTGGGATCGCCGCGGAACTTGTTGATGACGAAGCCGGAGATCATCGCGGCATCGTCGGGATCGATCACCGTCTTGATGCCCACCAGTTGGGCAATGACACCGCCGCGATCGATGTCGCCCACCAGCACGACCGGCACATCCGCCTTGCGGGCAAAGCCCATATTGGCGATGTCGGACTTGCGCAAATTCACCTCGGCCGGACTGCCGGCGCCCTCGACCAGCACCAGATCGGCCCGCGCCTTCAGCCGTTCAAAGCTCGCCAGCACCGCGCCCATCAGCGACGGCTTCATCGCCGCGTATTCGCGCGCGCGTGCGGTCGCGATGCGCTTGCCATGGACCACGACTTGCGCGCCGACGTCGGTCTCGGGCTTGAGCAGCACCGGGTTCATGTCGGTGTGCGGCTCGACGCCGGCGGCAAGCGCTTGAAGCGCCTGGGCGCGGCCGATCTCGCCGCCATCGACGGTGACGGCGGCGTTGTTCGACATGTTCTGCGGCTTGAACGGCAGCACCCGCAGACCACGGCGCGTGAAGGCGCGCGCGAGGCCGGCGACGATGAGCGATTTGCCCACGTCCGAGCCGGCCCCCTGGATCATCAATGCGCGTGCCATCGTGCCTTCAGAACTCGACGCCGGCCTGCGCCTTGATGCCGGAACGGAACGGATGCTTGACCAGCGTCATCTCGGTGACGAGGTCGGCGATCTCGATCAGCTCGTCCTTGGCGTTGCGCCCGGTGAGCACGACATGCGTCATCGGCGGCTTCTGCGTCGTCAGGAACTCCACCACCTCGGCAATGTCGAGATAGTCGTAGCGGAGCGCGATGTTGATCTCGTCGAGCACGACCATACGCAAGTTCGCGTCAAGGATCAGCTCCTTGGCTTTCTCCCAGCCGGCGCGTGCGGCGGCGATGTCGCGGGCACGGTCCTGCGTCTCCCAGGTGAAGCCTTCGCCCATCGCGTGGAACTGGCAGAGATCGCCGAAATGGCCGGTGAGCAGGCGCCGTTCGCCGGTATCCCAGGCGCCCTTGATGAATTGCACCACCGCGCAAGGGAAGCCATGCGCGACGCAGCGAACGATCATGCCGAAGGCCGAGGAGGATTTTCCCTTGCCCGCGCCGGTATGGACGATGATCAGGCCCTTTTCGCCGCTCTTGGTCGCCATGATCTTGTCGCGGGCGGCCTTCTTCTTCGCCATCTTCTGGGCGTGCCTGATGTCGGTATCCTCGGCTGATTGGGTATCCGGTTCAGACGTCATGGGACCCGGTCCTTCGGCTTGACAAGTGGCGGCCACCGGCAAATGGTGGCCCGGCGTTGGTTCCTGTCCTATGACAGGCGAAGAGGGAATGCGATAGGGTCCGAATCGGCAAGATTTGGATCCAAACAGCAGCCGCCCCCGCGACCGTGACCGGAGAGATGCCCGAAGCCACTGATTCCTTTCGGAATCGGGAAGGCGGGGATCGAAGGGCCAAAACCCTGCTCCGCAAGCCGGGAGACCTGCCAGCGCGGACGAGTTTTGGACCGGCGGACGGGGTGTTCCGCGACGGGGAAGCGGGCCTTCAGGAGAATGGTCCGTGCGCCTCATCGCCTCCCGCTGTTATCTGGAAGAGGCGATGACCGTCACACTTCATGTCTGCATCACCTGCCGCGCCGGCCAGACGCTGGGCGAGGGCGAGACGACGCCCGGCAAGCGCCTGCACGGCGCGATCCTCGAGGCCGGCGTGCCGGAGGGCGTCAGCGTGGTTCCCGTCGAATGCCTGTCGGCCTGCAGCCAGGGCTGCTCGGTCGCGCTCAGCGCACCCGGCCGCTGGTCCTATGTCTATGGTCGCCTGTCCGATGCGAACGCACAGGACGTGGTCGCAGGCGCCGCTGCCTACGCTGCCGCGCCCGATGGCATCGTGCCCTGGCGCAGCCGTCCCGAAATCTTCCGCAAGCAGTCGCTTGCCCGCATTCCCCCCATTGCCGTCGTGCCGGAGGCCGCTGAATGAACTCGCTCGCAAAAGTCCCTGTTACGGTGGTCACCGGTTTCCTCGGTTCCGGCAAGACGACGCTGATCCAGCATCTGCTCAGCAATGCCGGCGGCAAGAAGCTCGCGGTGCTCGTCAACGAGTTCGGCAGCGAGGGCGTCGATGGCGAGATCCTGAAGTCTTGCGCCGATGCGAACTGCCCGGAGGAGAACATCGTCGAGCTCGCCAATGGCTGCATCTGCTGCACGGTGGCCGATGATTTCATTCCGACGATGGAGCAATTGCTGGCGCGGCCGGTGCGGCCCGATCACATCCTGATCGAGACCTCCGGCCTGGCATTGCCGAAGCCGCTGTTGAAGGCGTTCGACTGGCCGGAGATCCGCTCGCGCATCACGGTCGACGGCGTGATTGCGCTGGCCGACGCCGAGGCTGTCGCGGCCGGCCGCTTCGCGCCGGATCCGGCTGCGGTCGAAGCGCAGCGCGCGGCGGACGAAAATCTCGATCACGAGACGCCGCTGTCGGAGGTGTTCGAAGACCAGATCGCCTGTGCCGACATCGTGCTGCTGACCAAGGCCGACCTTGCGGGCACCGCGGGCATCGAAGCCGCAAAGGCGGCGATCACCGCCGAGATGCCGCGCCGCGTGCCGATGCTGCCGGTCACAGACGGCGCGATCGATGCGCGCGTCATTCTCGGGCTCGGTGCGGCGGCCGAGAACGATCTCGCCGCGCGCCCCTCGCATCATGACGGCGAGGAAGAGCACGAGCATGATGATTTCGCCTCCGTCGTGATCGACCTTCCGGAGGTCGCGGATATCGAGGCGCTGGTCGCATCGGTGCAGAAGCTGGCGCGCGAGCAGAACGTGCTGCGGGCCAAGGGCTACATCGCGGTCGCGGGCAAGCCGATGCGCCTGTTGCTGCAGGCGGTCGGTGAGCGCGTGCGCCACCAGTTCGACAAGCCATGGGGCGCGGGTCACAGGCAGTCCAAGCTCGTCGTGATCGGCGAGCACGGCGATATCGACGAGGCCGCCATCAAGGCAGGACTTGGTCTTTCAGGATCTGGCATCTGATGCACGTCGTCTTCCGCGAGAGCCGCGGTCTCGAGGAGACCGCGACGCCAAGAGACATCGGCCAGGACCCGGCCGATCTCGTGGTGCTCTCGTATTCGGACTCCGACCTTGCCGCGTTTGCGGCCGGCTGGCGGCGCGGCCGAGGCAGCCTGCCGTCGCTGCGGCTCGCCAATCTCGCCGAGCTGCGTCATCCGCTGTCGGTCGACACCTATATCGAGCGCACGCTGTCGCAGGCGCGCGGCATATTGGTGCGCCTGATCGGCGGGGGAATCCTATTGGGCGTACGGGCTCGCGGCGCTCCAGCAACTCGCGAAAGAGCGCAACATCGTGCTCGCCGTGCTGCCGGCGGACGGCCGCGACGACACGCGGCTGGATGCGTACTCGACCCTGCCGGTCTCGACGCTGCGTCGGCTCAAGGTGCTCTGCGACACTGGCGGTCCGGTCGCCGCGCAAGCCGCGATCGCGCAGCTCGCGCTCGCCTCGGGGCTCTACGCCGGACCTGTCATTGGCGAGATGACCGTGCCCGATATGGGATTCTATGATCCCGCGCGCGGCGTCATTGCCGCGCCGTCGGGCGGCGAGGGGAAGCCGCACGCGCTCGTGACGTTCTATCGCTCCTATGTCACGGCCGCTGATACCGGGCCGGTCGACGCCTTGATTGCCGCGCTGCGCGAGAAGGGATTTGACGCCTACGGCGTGTTCGTCACCTCGCTGAAGGCGCCAGGCGTTGCCGACTGGCTGCGCGCGCATCTGGCGCAGCACCCTGCGGCGGCGATCGTCAACGCGACGGCGTTTTCGGCCCTTGGCGATGACAGCACGACGCCATTCGATGTCGCGTCCTGTCCGGTGTTCCAGGTCGCGCTCTCGACGGCGCGGCGCGAGGATTGGGCGGAATCGCTGCGCGGCCTGTCGCCCGGCGATCTGGCAATGCATGTGGTCCTGCCCGAAGTCGACGGCCGCCTGTTCGCGGGCGTGGTGAGCTTCAAATCGGCGGCAGAGCACGATCCCGATCTGCAGTTCGCGCACCTGGCGCACAGGCCCGACGAGGAGCGCGTCAACGCCGTTGCCGCGCGCGTCGCGGCTTGGCGGCGCCTCGCGGAGAAGCCGATCAGTGAGAAGCGGTTGGCGGTCGTGCTTTCGAACTATCCGGGCCGGCCGCACCAGATCGCGCACGCCGTTGGTCTCGATGCGCTGGCGTCGGTCGAGGCGTTGATTTCCGATGTCGCGGAGCTCGGCTTCGACGTTGCGCCGGTGGATGCGCTCCGCGAGAGACTGTTGAAGCAGAGCTTGAATTGGAGCGTCGCGGATTATCGGGCGGCGCTCTCGTGTCTCCCGCAATCCTTGCAGGACGATCTTGCGCGCGCCTGGGGCGCGCCGGATGACGATCCGAGCTGCCGCGATGGCGTATTCCATTTCGCCGGCATCGCGTGCGGCCGGTCAATCATCGCGGTCCAGCCCGAGCGCGGCGATGCGGCCTCGCGCGATGCCGACTATCACGATCTCGCCCGCACGCCGCGCCATGCCTATGTCGCGTTCTATCTCTGGCTCCGGCAGCAGGGCTGCGATGCCGTCGTGCATATGGGCGCACATGGCACGCTGGAATGGCTGCCGGGCAAATCCGTGGCGCTGTCGCAAGCGTGCTGGCCCGAAGCGCTGATCGGCGATCTCCCCGTCATATATCCCTTCATCGTCAACGATCCCGGCGAGGCCGCGCAGGCCAAGCGGCGCATCGGCGCGCTCACGATCGGCCATCTGCCGCCGCCGCTTGAGACATCCGCGGTGCCGGAAGTTTTGCGCCGGCTCGAACGGCTGCTCGACGAATATTCGACCGCCGATGGTCTCGATCCCGCCCGCCGCCAGCGGTTGATCGCGGCAATCCGCGACGAGGCCCGTGCGGCCGGCCTCGAAGAGGATCTCGGTCTCGAAGCATCGGCTGCGCCGGCCGAAGCGATTCCGCGGATCGATCGCTTCGTCTGCGATCTCAAGGAGAGCCAGTTCGGCGACGGCCTGCACGTGTTCGGCCGCGGCGCCTGTGCCGAAGCGGAGCGGGATGCGTTGCGTGCCGCGCTCGCCGGACAACGCGTTGCGCCGGGACCGTCGGGCTCGCCCTATCGCGGGCGACGGGACGTGCTGCCGACGGGGCGCAATCTCTTCGCCGTCGACCCGCGCGCGGTGCCGACGCCGTCGGCGCATGCGCAAGGCATCAAGCTTGCTGAAGAGCTGCTGCGTCGTCACTTGCAGGATCACGGCGACTGGCCGAAAGGGCTCGTGGTCGACCTCTGGGGCTCGGCGACGATGCGTACCGCCGGTGAGGAGTTTGCGATGGCGCTGCATCTGGCCGGCCTTGCGCCGCGCTGGGATCATGCGTCCGGCCGCGTCACCGGCTACGACATCATCGCGCCGGCCGAGCTCGGCCGTCCGCGCATCGACGTCACGCTGCGCGTATCCGGCCTGTTCCGCGATGTCTTCGCGGGTCTGGCGCAATTGTTCGAAGCCGCCTCCGAAGCGCTTGCGTCGCGAGAAGAAGAGGGTGAGGAGAATCCGTATCGCCACCGCGCGTCCCGCGTGTTCGCGCCGCGGCCCGGACAATACGGCGTCGGGCTCTCGGCTATCTCGGATGCGTTCACGCCGGAGACGCGCGAGGCCGCCGGCGAAGCCTGGCTGTCGGCGTCGTCCTGGGCGTTCTCTGCCGATGGCGCGATGCAGCCGGATCGCGCAGGTATCGAACAGCGTCTCGCGTCCGCCGACGCTTTTGTCCATGTCCAGGACTTGCCCGAAACCGATCTGCTGCTCGCCGCCGATTATGCCGCGCATGAGGCAGGTGTCGCTGCGGCAGCCGCGCATCTCGGCGCAGGCGCGCCGTCGCTCTATCACCTCGATGCGACACGGCCCGGCGAGCCGCATGCGCGCACGCTGACGGAGGAGATCTCACGGGTCGTCCGGGCACGCGCGGCCAATCCGGCCTGGATCGCCGGCATGATGCGCCATGGCTTTCGCGGCGCCGCCGAGATCACCGCGACGCTGGAGCACATGGCGGCGTTCGCGCATCTCGCTGGCGCCGTGCCGCCGCATCTGTTCGACCTCTATTACGACGCGACACTCGGCAACGACGACGTCCGCGCCTTCATGGCGCACGAAAATCCGGCGGCGCTCGCCGCAATGGAAAACTGCTTCACGCACCTGCACGAAGCCTCGCTCTGGCGAACCCGCCGCAATTCGATTGCAGCGGCGCTAAAGGAGGCGTCATGAGCGCGGCCACAGTCAAGGGCTGGTGTCCCGGCGCGCTGCGCCCGATGCAATCGGGCGACGGGCTCGTGGTGCGCGTGCGTCCGTTCGGCGGGCGCCTTGAAGCGCCGCAAATCTCCGGGCTTGCGGAACTCGCCGAGCGCTTCGGCAATGGTCTGGTCGACGTCACGAGCCGGGCCAATCTGCAGATCAGGGGTGTCAAAGAGGACGGCCATCGGCCGTTGCTCGACGGTCTTGCGCGACTGGCACTGCTAGATCCCGACGCCGACATCGAAGCCAGGCGCAACGTCCTGGTGACGCCGTTCTGGAGCAGCGGCGACGAAACACAGTCGCTTGCGGCGGAGCTCGAGGAGGCGCTTGTCCATTCCGGCCTTGCGCTTCCCACCAAGTTCGGCTTCGCCATCGATGACGGACGATCGCGCGTTCTCGCCGGGGATTCCGCCGACATCCGCATCGAGCGCGACCGCTCGGGCGGTCTCCTCGTGCGGGCCGACGGCGCCAAGCTCGGCCGCTCCGTCGATCGCGGCCAGGCTGTGAGCGCGGCGCTGGCGCTCGCAAGCTGGTTCATCATCTTCGGCGGTGCGAAGGACGGGCGCGGGCGCATGGCAGCCCACGTCGCATCCGGTGCCGTGTTGCCTCAATCGTTGCGCGGCGAGACCGAGCCGGCCCCCGTGATGGCCGCGGTGCGGCCCGGGCCCTATCCGCAAGGCGCGATGGTCGGTGTCGCGTTCGGGCAGATGCTGCACGCGACACTTCATCAATTCTCTGCCTGCGGCCATGCGCTGCGCATTACCCCCTGGCGGATGGTGCTCAGTGAGGGCAAGCGCGAGATGCCGAGCGGGGCGGGGCTCATCACCGAGCCCTATGACCCGGCGCTGCGCGTCATCGCCTGCAGCGGCGCGCCGCGCTGCCGCGAAGCCCATGCCGATACGCGCGCGCTGGCAGCAGCGCTGGCGCCGCGCATCGCCGCCGATGCGCGGCTGCACGTCTCCGGCTGCGGCAAGGGCTGCGCCCATTCCGGCGCGGCTGCGGTCACGCTGATTGCGACGCGTGCCGGGTTCGATCTCGTGCGCGACGGCTCGACCCGCGACGCGCCGATCCTGCGCGGGCTGAACGGCGCCGACATCGTCAGGGATCCCTCCATCCTGGTCGGAGGGAACTGATGCCGCACACCTACGAGACCGATGGCGCGGCGATCTACCGGCAATCTTTTGCGACCATCCGGGCCGAGGCCGATCTTGCGCGCTTCACGCCGGACGAGGAGCAGGTCGTGGTGCGGATGATCCATGCCGCCGGCATGGTCGGTCTGGAAGCGTATATCCGCTTCACGCCTGACATGGCGACTGCCGCGCGCGCGGCTTTGCAGAAGGGCGCGCCGATCCTGTGCGACGCGCGCATGGTCTCCGAAGGCATTACGCGCGCAAGACTTCCCGCCGCTAATGCCGTGATCTGCACGCTCGGCGATCCCGCCGTGCACGCGCTGGCCTTGTCCATGCGCAACACGCGCTCGGCCGCGGCGCTGGAACTATGGCGACCGTATCTTAACGGCGCGATCGTCGCGATCGGCAATGCGCCGACCGCGCTGTTTCATCTGCTCAACATGCTGGAGGATCGCGACTGTCCGCGGCCGGCAGCGATCATCGGCTGTCCTGTCGGCTTCGTCGGCGCGGCCGAGTCCAAGGCCGCGCTGATGGCCGATCCGCCGGCGCCGGCGCTGACCGTCGACGGCCGCCTCGGCGGCTCCGCCATCACGGTTGCTGCCGTGAACGCGCTTGCGAGCCGGAGCGAATAGAGATGGGACGCATCATCTGCTGCGGTCTCGGCCCCGGTGATCCCGACTTGATGAGCGTGCGTGCCGATCGCACGGTGCGTGGCGCCAGCCACGTCGCCTATTTCCGCAAGAAGGGCAGGCCGGGTCAGGCGCGGCGCATCGTCGAGGGCATGCTGGCGGGCGGCGTCACCGAATATCCGATGGAGTATCCGGTCACGACGGAGATCGCCTTCGACAGCCCCGAATATGTCCAGCTGCTCGCTGGCTTCTACGACGAATGGGCCGAGCGCCTGGCGCGGCTGTCGCGCGCCGTCGACGTCGTCGTGCTCTGCGAGGGCGATCCATATTTCTATGGATCGTTCATGCATCTGCACACGCGCCTGCAGGGCCGCGTCGAGATCGAGGTGATCGCCGGCATTCCCGGGATGGTCGGTTGCTGGAACGGGGTCGGCCAGCCGATTGCGCTCGGTGACGACGTCACGACGGTGCTGATGGGGACGCTCCCCGAGGCCGAGCTCGAACGGCGCATGCGCGATTCCGATGCGCTGGTCGTCATGAAGACCGGCCGCAATCTCGCAAAAGTGCGCCGCGCGCTCGTATCCGCCGGGCGGCTGGATGATGCCTGGCTGGTCGAGCGCGGCACTATGCCGGGCGAGCGGGTGGCGCGGCTCGCCGAGATCGATGCGGCCGATTGTCCCTATTTCGCGATCGTGCTCGTGCACGGCAAGGGCCGGCATCTGGACGCCGCCGAATGACAGGCACGCTCACCATCGCGGGCCTCGGGCCGGGCAGCGACGCGTTGGTGACGCCCGAGGTCACGGCCGCGCTCGCGACGGCGACCGATATTCTGGGTTATGCGCCCTATGTTTCGCGCGTGCCGCCGCGGCCTGGGCTCACCCTGCATCCCTCCGACAATCGCGAAGAGCTGCAACGTGCGAGCGAAGCCCTGCGGCTTGCCGCCGAAGGCGGGCAGGTCGTGGTCGTCTCCTCCGGCGATCCCGGCGTGTTCGCGATGGCCTCGGCCGTGTTCGAGGCGCTCGAACGGGCGCCGCAATGGCGGGATCTGCCGATCCGGGTGCTGCCGGGCGTCACCGCGATGCTGGCGGCGGCGGCACGCGCCGGCGCGCCGCTCGGCCATGATTTCTGCGCGATCAACCTTTCCGACAACCTCAAGCCCTGGGCGGTGATCGAGAAACGCCTGCGCCTTGCGGCGGAAGCCGATTTTGCCATCGCGATGTACAATCCGCGCTCGGCAAGCCGGCCGGAAGGATTCGGCCGGGCGCTGGCAGTGCTTCGCGAGGCGGGCTGCGGCGAGCGTCTCGTGATCTTCGCGCGCGCGATCAGTGCGGCTGACGAGAAGATCGTGACCGTTACGCTGAAAGAGGCGCGGCCCGAGATGGCCGACATGCGCACGCTGGTGATCGTCGGCAATTCGCAGACACGCCGTGTCGGCCGCTGGGTCTATGCGCCGAGGCGGGCAGAATGACCGAGCCATTGCATCACGTCACTGACGCGCTCGGCCCGTCGGCGCTCGGGCAGCTCTGGTCGCGAGATCATGATTACGGGAAGGCCGAGCCCGCGGGCCGCATCGATCTTGGCGCGCGCGCCGTCGCCGCCGGAATTGCGGGCGACGATCCAGCCGATGCCGCGTGTGCGCAGCATGTTCAGCTCGCCGTCGAAGGTGAACGGGCCGCGCGACACGATCACATCGGCCGCGAAGGGCAGGGGCGCGTCGGGCGGATCGACGAAGCGCAGCGTGTAGGCGTGCTGCGGCTTCGTCGCGAATGGCGCAATGTGCTGGCGGCCGATGGCGAGGAACACGTTTGCAGCGGCGTCAGGCAGCGCGGCGACGGCAGCGTTGACATCCGCCACCTCGATCCAGGTGTCGGCGGGTGCCTTGATCCAGGGCGCGCGCTCCAGGGCAAGCAACGGCGTGCCGGTTTCCGCGCACGCCTCGACGGCGTTGCGACTCATTTCTGCGGCGAAGGGATGCGTCGCATCGATCACATGGGTGATGCCTTCGCGGCGGATGTAGTCGGCCAGCCCGCTCACGCCACCAAAACCGCCGATGCGGGTCGGCAGCGGTTGATCGGCCGGCGCGCGGGTGCGGCCGCCATAGGAATAGACGGCGTCGATGCCGGCGCGCGCGATCTCCGCGGCGAGCAGGCTCGCATCGGCCGTTCCGCCCAGAACGAGGGCGCGAATCATGAGTGAACCCTGGCTGACCATCATCGGTATCGGCGAAGATGGCCTTGCCGGGCTGTCGGAGGCAAGCCGAAAGGCGCTTGCCAAGGCCGAAACCGTGTTCGGCGGCGAGCGCCATCTCGCGCTTGCCGAGGTTGGCAGCCGCGGCCGGCCGTGGCCGGTGCCGTTCGATGCGAATGTCGTGCTGAGCTGCCGCGGCCGACCGACGGTGGTGCTCGCCTCCGGCGATCCGTTCTGGCACGGCGCCGGCGCTACTCTCGCCGAGAAGCTCAATGCCAATGAGTGGATCGCGCACCCCGCGCCATCGACCTTCTCCCTCGCCGCGGCGCGGTTGGGCTGGCGGCTCGAATCCGCCGTTTGCCTCGGCCTTCATGCCGCGCCGTTCGAACGGCTTGTACCCCATCTGGCGGATGGCGCGCGGATCATCTGTCTCGTGCGAGACGGCAAGGCCGCCGTTGATCTCGCGAGATGGCTGACGGAGCGCGGATGGGGTGTTTCGCTATTCTGGACCCTCGCCGCGCTTGGCGGACCCCATGAAAAGGTGCGCAAGTTTCACGCGGAGACCTATACGCGCGTTTCCGCCGGAAGCCTCGTTGCTGTCGCGCTGGAGGCAAGAGGGGCGAACGGTCTCTCTCGCAGTTCGGGACTACCAGATGTTCTCTTTGCTCACGACGGTCAGATCACCAAGCGGCCGATGCGCGCCTTGGCGCTCTCGGCACTCGGTCCATGCCCTGGCAGGAGGTTGTGGGACATCGGTGCGGGCTCGGGGTCGATCTCGGTAGAATGGGCATTGGGGGGCGGGTCAGCGATTGCCGTCGAAGCGCGCGAGGATCGCGCCGCCAACATCCGCAGCAATGCGGAAGCGTTCGGGGTGGAACACAAGATCACGGTTGTTGCGGGCACCGCGCCCGACGCGCTCGCTCCGCTGGACCGGCCGGATGCTGTGTTCTTCGGGGGCGGCTTCGATATCGCGATGTTCGAAGCTGTCTGGTCGCGGATTACGCCCGGCACGCGGTTCGTCGCCCATGCCGTGACGTTGGAGACGGAAGCGCTGCTCGGCCAGCTGCATCAACAGCATGGCGGCGAGTTGATGCGGGTCGAGATCGCGCATGCCGCTCCGCTCGGCCGTTACCGCGCGTGGGAGGCGACGCGGCCAGTGGTGCAATGGAGTACGGTCCGATGAAGGTCGCCGGACTCGGATTCAAGAAAAATGTGACGCTGGCCTCGTTACGGGAGGCGCTTGTTGCGGCCGGCGGTCCCGACGGTCTCGCGGCCGTGGCAACCGTCGGCGACAAGGCCGATGCAGAGGCGCTGCAGCAGCTCGCGCGGGAGTGTGGCGTTCCGATCAAGGCTGTCTCGGCCGACGCGTTGGCCGGTATTGATACGCCGACGCAGTCGCAGCGGATCACCGAAGGGTTCGGCACGGGATCGGTCGCCGAGGCCGTGGCGCTCGCCGCGGTCGGACCTCGTGCCCGTCTGATCGCGACGCGCGTGGTCTCGCAGGATCGCACCGCGACCGCCGCGATTGCCGAAGGAGACGGCCCATGACGGTGCATTTCATCGGCGCCGGCCCGGGCGCGCCTGACTTGCTGACCTTGCGCGGCCGCGATCTGATCGCGGCCTGTCCGGTCTGCCTCTATGCCGGCTCGCTGGTGCCGGAGGGCGTGCTGGCGCATTGCCCGCCGGGAGCGCGCATCGTCAACACCGCGCCCATGTCGCTCGACGAGATCATCGCGGAGATCGCCGCCGCGCATGCGGACGGCCAAGACGTCGCGCGGCTGCATTCCGGCGATCTCTCGATCTGGTCCGCGATGGGCGAGCAGCTCCGCCGTTTGCGCGCGCTTGGGATTCCCTTCACAGTGACACCCGGCGTTCCCTCATTCTCGGCTGCCGCAGCGGCACTGGAAACCGAGCTGACGCTGCCCGGTCTTGCTCAGACGGTCGTGCTGACGCGCACGCCAGGTCGAGCCAGCGCGATGCCCGAAGGCGAGAAGCTCGCCGCGTTCGCTGCGACCGGCGCGGTGCTCGCGATTCACCTGTCGATCCATCTGCTCGACCAGGTCGTCGCCGAGCTGACGCCGCATTACGGCGCGGATTGCCCGGTCGCGATCGTCTGGCGCGCGAGCTGGCCGGAGCAGCGCATCGTGCGCGCGACGCTGGCAACGCTCGATGCGGCCGTGGGCAGCGAGATGGAGCGCACCGCGCTGATCCTGATCGGCAAGACGCTTGGCGCTGCGGATTTCGACGAGAGCCGCCTCTATGCCGCCGACTACGACCGCCGCTATCGCCCGGTCGGTGCCGAGCCGCGCTTTCCGGAGGCGTCGTGATGCCGGCTGCGCTCGTCATCTCCGCGCCGGCCTCCGGCGTCGGCAAGACCACGCTGACGCTGGCGCTCGCCCGCGCCTGGCGCCATCGCGGACTGAACGTGCAGTGCTTCAAGAGCGGGCCAGACTATATCGATCCCGCCTTCCACGCCGCCGCTACGGGACGCGCCTCTGTCAACGTCGATAGCTGGGCGATGGATCGAACGACGATCGCGCATCTCGTCAGCCGCGGCACGGACGCCGACATTGTCCTCGCCGAAGGCTCGATGGGCCTGTTCGACGGCGTCGCCGCACGCGGCGTCTCCGGCACCGGTGCCACCGCTGATATCGCGGAGATGCTGGGCTGGCCGGTGGTGCTGGTGATCGATCCCTCGGGGCAGGCGCAGACCGCGGCGGCGATCGCCGCGGGCCTTCGCGATTACCGCGCCGGCGTGCGCCTCGCCGGCGTCGTGCTCAATCGCGTCGCCAGCCCGCGCCACGAAGACCTCGTGCGGCGCGCGCTGAACGAGGCCGGTATCACCGTGTTCGGCGCGCTGCCGCGCCACGCCGAGATCAGCCTGCCGAAGCGGCATCTTGGCCTCGTGCAGGCCGAGGAGCAGGCCGAGATCGGCAAGCTGATCGACGAGGCCGCGCGCTTCGTTGCCGAGCACGTCGGTCTCGATGCGGTGTTGCAATCGGCAGGCAAATGGTCGCCGCAAGCTGCGGCGAACGACATGAACGTAACGCCGCCCGGGCAGCGCATCGCGCTGGCCCGCGATGCGGCATTCTCCTTCGTCTATCCGCATATGCTGGAAGCTTGGCGCGCGGCGGGCGCGGAGATCGTGCCGTTCTCGCCGCTGGCCGACGAAGCGCCCGATGCGAGCGCCGACGTGTGCTGGCTGCCGGGCGGCTATCCCGAGCTGCATGCCGGAACGATCGCGGCCAATGCGCGCTTTCGCAGCTCCTTGCGCGCTTTCGCCGAGACACGGCCCGTGCATGGCGAATGTGGAGGCTATATGGTGCTGGGCGCAGGCCTCACCGACGCTGACGGTATCAGCCATGAGATGGCGGGACTGCTCGGCCTGGAGACCAGCTTTGCCAAGCGCCGCATGCATCTCGGCTATCGTCTTGCCGAACTCGCCGCGCCGATGCCGGGGCATCGGCCGGGCGCGCGCTTGCGCGGCCACGAATTCCACTATTCGACCATCCTCGCCCAACCCGATACGCCGCTGGCCGTCGTGCACGACGCCACCGGCGCGGTCATCGCCGAGACCGGCTCGCGCCGTGGCCATGCCACGGGCACGTTCTTCCATCTGATCGCGGAGGATCGGTGAGCGGTTTTGTCTCTTTCGTCTCCGCCGGCCCCGGCGACCCCGAGCTCCTCACGGTGAAGGGCGCCGCGCGGCTGCGCGAGGCCGATGTCGTGCTCTATGACGACCTTGCCTCCGGCGCGATCCTCGATCTCGCCCGGCCCGGTGCCAATCTCGTCGCGGTGGGGAAGCGGGCCGGGCGTCCTTCGACCAAGCAGCACCACGTCAACCGTCTCCTGGTGGACTACGCTGCAACCGGCGCGCGCGTGGTGCGCCTCAAGTCCGGCGATGCCGGCATTTTCGGCCGGCTCGAGGAGGAGCTGGAAACACTGCGCGAAGCCGGCATCGGCTACGAGATCGTTCCCGGCGTCACATCCGCCTGTGTCGCCGCCGCCGAGGCCGGCATTCCCTTGACCCGGCGGCATACCTCCCGCCGGGTGCAGTTCATCACCGGTGCTGATGTCACCGGCGAGTTGCCGCCCAATTTGAATTGGGCCGCGCTGGCCGATCCCGAGGCCACGACCGTGGTCTATATGGGCCGGCGCACCTTTCCGGCGCTTGCCGCAAAATTGATCGCGCACGGTCTCGCCCCCAGCACCCCGGCGCTGTTCGCCGAATCTCTCGGGCGTCCCGACGAACGGCTGGTCCGTACCACGATTGCCGAGCTTGCCGAGCAGCTTGGCCGCGGCGGCGCCGCTTCCACCGCCGCTGTGATCCTGTTCGGCGCGCTGGCGGGAGAATATCCGGCATGACGGTTCCGGCAGCGGTTCGCCCCTTGACGCCCGCAATGCGAAAGGGGCACACAAGAGCGGCATGGTGCTCGACGCGGCGCAAAGCGCCGGAGCATAATCGGGAATGGGGATGGGCGGACCCAGTTGCGGCGCCCAAAACCCCAGCCGCCCCCGCGACTGTAAGCGGTGAGGGGCTCCGAACCGCCACTGGACCGCAAGGTCCGGGAAGGCCGGAGAACCCAGTGAACCGCGAGCCAGGAGACCGGCCGTGCACGTGTTGAGGCCAAGGCCGTCGGGTGTGACGGCAGGAAGGAATTGAGCCATGCATATCGAACCCGGCGTCGTGACGGGCGCCAAGCTCGTGTTGAGTTACGCAACCGGCATCGCCGCAGGTGGCATTGCCTTGAAGCTTGCGGCCGAGACCGTGCGCGAGCAGGGCGTCGTGTCGTTCGCGGCGCGGACGCTCGCCACCACCGGCCTCGTCTTCACCTTCTTCGAGATCCTGCCGCACTTCCCGGTCGGCGTCTCCGAGGTGCACTTCATTCTCGGCTCGACACTGTTCCTGCTGTTCGGCGCGGCTCCCGCGGCGTTCGGCCTTGCGCTCGGCCTGCTGCTCCAGGGCGTTTTCTTCGAGCCGGCCGACCTGCCGCAATATGGCATGAATGTCACGACGCTGCTGGTGCCGCTGTTCGCGATCCAGGCAATCGCTGCCCGGATCATTTCGCGCAACAGCGCCTATGTTGATTTGAAGTATCGGCAGGCGCTGGCGCTTTCGACGACCTACCAGGCCGGCGTGATCGCCTGGGTGGCGTTCTGGGCGCTTTATGGTTCCGGTTTCGCCATGAGCAACCTCGCCAGCATCGCGACGTTCGCGGCGTCCTACGCACTGGTCATCGTGATCGAGCCGCTGGCCGATCTTGCCGTGCTGGCGCTGGCGAAGTCTCTGCGTGGTGTCACCGCGCCTGGCCTCGTCACGCCTCGCCTGCACAACGCGGCTTAAGAGACAAGGGGCGGCCGTCATGGTCGCCCCGTACGCCCGATGCTCACGCTCTCTCTGATAGGCATCGGTTGCGGCGATCCCGAGCAGCTCACGCGCGCCGCGATTGCCGCCATGAACGCGGCCGATCTCGTCCTGATCCCGCGCAAGGGGAGCGCAAAATCCGATCTCGCCGATCTCAGGCGGACGATCTGCACTGACGTGCTCACCAACAAAGCGACGCGCATCGCCGAATTCGACCTTCCCGTGCGCGACGCGACCGAGGCCGATTACCGCAAGGGCGTCGACGAATGGCACGATGCCGTTGCCGCCACGTGGTCCCGGACCATTGCAAGCCATCTCGGCCGTGCGGGCAAGGTCGCGCTGCTGATCTGGGGCGATCCGTCGCTCTACGATTCCTCGCTGCGCATTGCGCGGCGATTGAATCCGTTGCCGACAATCGAAGTCGTGCCCGGCATCACCTCGATCCAGGCGCTGTGTGCGGCGCATGCGCTGCCGCTCAACGATATCGGCGAGCCCTTTCTGGTCACGACGGGCCGGCGCTTGCGCGAGGGAGGCTGGCCGCAGGGCGTCGACACGGTGGTCGTGATGCTCGACGGCGGCACGGCGTTCCAGTCGCTCGATCCGGCTGGGCTTCACATCTGGTGGGGGGCCTATCTCGGCATGGCCGATCAGATCCTCATGTCCGGTGCGCTCACCGAAGTGGGTTCGCGCATTGCCGCCGCGAGGCAGGAAGCACGTGAGCGGCACGGCTGGATCATGGACAGCTACATTCTCAAACGCAGGCGTTGAGCGAGGCAGCATGCTTCCCGAATGGGTCACCCAGAACTGCCCCGAAATCTCCGCGGTCCATCGCGAGGCAGCCATTGCGCGGCAGGCGCAACTGACGAAGCCGACGGGCGCGCTCGGCCGGCTGGAGCAGCTCGCGATCGAGCTTGCGGGCCTGCAGGCCACCGAGCAGCCGCGCGCCGCGCGCGTCCCGATCATCATCTTCGCGGGCGACCACGGCATCGTCGCGCAGGGCGTGTCGGCCTATCCGCAAGCCGTCACCATCGCGATGATGGCGAATTTTGCCTCCGGAGGCGCCGCGATCTCGGTGCTGGCGCGCGAGCTGGGTTCGAGCCTCGAGGTCGTCGACGCCGGTACGCTGTCCGAGGTGCAGATGGCCGGAATCGTCACCGACAAGCCGCGCGGCGGCACGCGCGATTTCAGTGCCGAGGCCGCGCTCACCCCGGCGGAATTGGTCTTCGCCTTCGAGGCCGGCCAGCGCGCGGTGGCGCGCGCCGAGGCCGGCCGGCCTGATCTCTTGATCTTTGGCGAGATGGGGATCGGCAACACCACGACGTCAGCCGCGATTGCTGCGAGCCTGCTCGGTGTGAGCGCCGAAGAGATCGCGGGCAGCGGCACCGGCGTCGATGCGGCCGGCCGCGTACACAAGGCGCGGGTGATCGATGCGGCGATCGCACGCCATCGCGTCGCCGGAGCCTCGGTCGAGACAATCCTGTGCGCGGTCGGCGGCCTCGAAATCGCGGCGATCTCGGGCGCGATCATCGCGGCCGCGCAACGCCGCATTCCCGTATTGATCGACGGCTTCATCGTCTCGGTGGCGGCGCTGGCGGCGGCGCGGCTCAATCCCTCCTGCCAGCCGTTCCTGTTGCCCTCGCATCAATCGGCGGAGCAAGGACATCGGCTGGTGTTGCGCGCGCTGAACGTGCAGCCGCTGATCAGCCTCGATCTCAGGCTCGGCGAGGGATCGGGCGCCGCCATTGCGCTGCCGCTGGTGCGCTCGGCCTGCGCACTTCACAACGGCATGGCGACCTTTGCGCAGGCCAATGTGCCGGACCGGTCTAGCTGATCCGCTGATTGACCGAGACGACGCGCCAGCCGCTGGCGAGCCGGTCGATCCGGGTCAGCGACAACGGATCGATCACGAAGCGCAACGCCGCTTCCGGTGCGAGATCGAGCGCGATGCAGAGCGCGGCGCGGATGGTGCCGGAATGGACGACCAGCGCCGCGGAGCCTGCGCCGATCCGCGACAGGCCGAGGCGGACGCGGGCGACCTGATCCGCAAAGCTTTCGCCGTTCGGCGGCCGTCCGCGCGCCGGATCGCGCCAGAACTGCCCGTAGATCTCGCCGCCGGTCGCGGCGAGCTCGTCATGCCGATGGCCGGTCCAATCGCCGAAATCCTGCTCGCGGAATTCGCTGACCAGCTCCGGTTCCAGCCCCAGCGCGCGCGCCGTCTCGACCGTGCGCCGCGACGGGCTGGCATAGCCGGCGACATCCGCGGGCAAGCGCTGCTTGAGAGCCGCCAATGCCGCGTGATCGCCGAGATCGGCCGGCGCATCGGCTGCATGGATCGTCCCGGCTACGCCCGCGACAACCGCGTGCCGTATCAACCAGAGGAAGGTCTCGCCTTCCATGCTCATCTCCAGGGAAGCTTGTGCGGTCGCCACGACGCCGCAACTGGGACATTGACTCTGTCTTGGTGGTAATCCTAGATGCTCGCGACGGTTTTCCCGAGAGGGAATGAAAAGGGAATGCGGTGCGGGGAAAATTGTCCCCAATGCCGCGGCTGCCCCCGCAACTGTGAGCGGTGAATCTTTCGTCACGAGCCACTGGGTCCTCGGTCCCGGGAAGGCGACGAAGAGGTCACGACCCGCGAGCCAGGAGACCTGCCGTCAGCCGTGGTCACACGCGAAGATGTCGGTCGGGGAGTACAGACATTCGGCTTCATCGGACGGCTGCAAGGCCAAAAGGTGAGACCTCGTTCGCTGTGACGTGCCACTGACGTCATACCGAGGTTTAGTACCGTGTCTTCCATCCGTATCGCACGACCGCGCCGCGTCCTGCTGGTTTCCGCCGCGTTCACGTCCTTCGCCGTTCTCGATCCGCCTGCCGCTCTGGCGCAGCAGGTCCGAGAGCCGCTGCCACCCGTCGAGGTGTCGCCCGCCCAGGCGCGCAAGCCGGCCAGACCGGCAGCAGGAGAGGCGGCGAGCGCGCGCCGCGCGGCAGCGCGCAGGCCGGCGGCGGTATCGGCAGCGCCAAAACCCGTGATGCCGGATTCGACGGCGCAAACGCCGCTCAACACCAATGCCGTTGCCGAAAGCGCCTCGCGGCTCGGCCTGACGGTGCGGCAGACGCCCGCGACCGTCGAGGTGATCTCGGCCGAAACCATGCGCGAGCAGGGCTATCGCACCGTGTCCGAGGTGGCGCAGGGCGCCGTCGGCGTCACCTCCGGCGACAACCCGGCCGAACCTTCCGCCTTCTCGATGCGCGGCTTCACCAACAGCCAGATCAACACGCTCTACAACGGCATCAAGATCGGTCCGCAGAACATGACGTCGCGGATCGTCGACACCGCCAATCTGGAGGCCGTGGAATTCATCAAAGGACCGGCCTCGCTGATCTCGGGCGAGGGTGCCGCCGGCGGCGCGATCAACTTCGTCACCAAGCAGCCGCACACGGGAGCGATCCGAAGCGAGGCGGACTTCTCGTACGACTCCCTGAATTCGTTCCGCGCGCATTACGGCTCGGGCGGCAGCACCAATGTGCAAGGGCTGGACTATCGCTTCGACATCAGCCGTTCCACGCTCAACGGCTTTGCCGACGACACCAACGTCAAGACGTTCGGCACGTCCGGCCAGCTCAATTACCGGGTCTCCGACAGCCTCAAGATCTGGGGTGCGGTCGAGTATCGCGAAGACCGCTCGAAGGCCTATTGGGGCGCGCCGCTGGTGCCGGTCGCCTTCAGCGGTTCGCATGCGACGACGGGGATCGTCTCCGGCAACTACGTCTCGAATTACAACGGTACCAATCTCGGTGCCGTCACCATCGACGACCGCACCTTCAACACCAATTACAACGTTCTCGATAACCGCAACGTGGCGCAGGAGGTGTGGCTGCGCGGCGGCTTCGAGCTGAAACTCGCGCCTGACCTCACGCTGAAAAGTCAGGCCTATGGCTATGGCGCCGAACGGACCTGGTTCAACAACGAGATCGAGGCATTCAACTCCACCACGAACCTGGTCGATCGCGAGCGCTTCTATGTCGCCCATAGCCAGCGGCTGGTCGGCAACATCACCGACCTGATCTGGGACACCAACATCGCAGGATTCGACAACCGGTTGGTCACGACGCTCTCGTCGAGCTATCTCGATTTCGTCAGGCCCGGCGCGGCAAACTTTCCCGGGGATTCCGTTTCGCTGGTCGATCCCAACCGCGGCTTCTACGGCCTGCTCACGACACAGCAGCAGACCGCGCGCATCGACAACGAGGCGTTGTCGTTCGAGGACCGTTTGAAGCTGACGCGCAGCTTCGCGCTGATCGGGGGCCTGCGTGTCGAGCACATCGGGCTTGACCGCAACTCGACCGACAAGAACGGCGTAGAGAAGGCGGGTTTTCCGTACACCAAAGACTGGGCGCCGGTGACGGGACGCATTGGCTACACCTGGGAGGCCGTGCCCGGCCTGACCTTCTTCAGCCAGTACGCCACCGGCGCCGACGTCGCAGCCAACAACATCTTCCTGCTGTTGCCGACCCAGCCACTGGACCTGACGACGTCGCGAACCTACGAGACCGGCGTCAAGCATCTGTTCTGGGACAATAGGGCGGAGTGGTCGTTCTCGGCCTACGACATCCTGCGCAAGAACGTCTATGCGGCGGCCGGCGGGCAGGCGCTCAATATCGCCGGGCGGCAGGAGTCCAAGGGCGTCGAGCTTGCCGCCTCGGTGCGGCCGATCGAGCCGCTTCGGTTGTGGGGCAACATCGCCTATGTCGATGCGCGCTATGCCGACTACAATTTCGTCGGTGGCTCGTTCTCCGGCAATACGCCGCCGAACGTACCGCGTATCGTGGCCAATGCCGGCGCATCGTACCGGTTCTTCACGCCCTGGCCTGTGGAGCTCGGCATCACCGGCCGTCATGTCGGCGACCGCTACAACACCGACGCGAACGTCGTGACGATGAAGGCCTACACCGTGGCCGACGTCTACGCCTTCGTCGATATCCCGAAGGCCGTCTTCAACGCGGTCGACCAGGCCCGCCTGACCTTCCGCGTCCGCAACATCACCGACAAGCGCTATGCGATCTGGGGCGATCCGTTCTATCCCGACCAGATCCTCCTGGGCGCGCCGCGCACCTACGAGGTCTCGGCCGCGTTCAAATGGTGAGGCGCTGAGCGCATGATGGGCGCGATCGTCGTCTCGCATCGCTGGCTCGGGATCGCGTTCTGCCTGCTGTTCGCGATGTGGTTCGCGAGCGGGATCGTGATGCACTTCGTCCCGTTTCCGTCGCTGACGGAAGCGGAGCGATTTGCCGGACTCGCGCCGCTAGATCATGACAAGACGATCTCGGTCGCGGACGCCGTTGCGGCGAGCGGAATCACCGACGGGACGCGTGTTCGGCTGATCCAGCGCAGTGATGGACCGGTCTACGTCGTCTCGGGCCCCGCAGGTTCGCGAGCGGTCCGCGCCTCCGATAGAGGAGACGCATCGGTGACGTCCGCCGATGTCGCGCTCACCATCGTGCAAGCCTATTCCCGTCAGCGCGGGCTCGACGCGCCTCGCGCGGCGATCGTCGCGCGGTCGGACTACGATCAATGGAGCGTGCCGAACGGTTTTGATCGCCATCGCCCCTTGTTTCGCGCCGCTCTCGGCGATGCCCCTGGAACGGAGGTCTACGTTTCGTCGCTGACTGGGGAGGTCGTCCTGGATACGACGCGCAGTGAGCGCGCGTGGAACTGGGCCGGCAGCGTGCTGCACTGGATCTATCCGACGGTTCTGCGCAGCAGCTGGGCGGTGTGGGATCGCGTGGTCTGGACGCTGTCGCTGCTGGCCCTGATTGCGGCATTGCTTGGCGCGGTGCTCGGAATCGTGCGGATCAGGTTTCGCAAAGGCCAATTCGGCTCGCCTTACCGTGGCTGGCATGCGCTGCACCACCTGATCGGCCTCGCGGCGACGCTGTTCGTGCTGAGCTGGATCTTCAGCGGCTGGCTCTCGATGGATCACGGCCGCCTGTTCTCGCGCGGGCAATTGACGCCGGCAGAGGCGGGCGTGGTCGATGCCGCCCCGGATTGGCGAGACGCTTCACCGCTCGATCTGCCGCCAATATCGCCGTCGGCGCGCGAGGTCGAATGGTTCGCCTTCGGCGGGAGGGTCTATCGGCGCGATCGGCTCGCCCTTGGCCATCAGACGTTGATCAGGGCAGGGGACGCGCCGCGCGACGGACAGGCGGCATACCTGGATACGCAGGAGATCGGGGATCTGACGGCGCGCCTTGGCGCCGGCTGTGCCGCACCGTTCCTGCTCGCCGGCAACGACGACTATCCGGCGCAATCCAGTGTTCCGGGGGCTCCTGTCTACCGCACGCCCTGCGGCGCTCTCTGGTTCGATATCGATGCCGCCAATGGCAAGGTACTGCAAAGACTGGACCCGTCGCGGCGGGTCTATCGCTGGCTCTACAGTGCGCTGCACACGCTTGATTTCCCGATTCTGCTGGCTCACGCGCGGCTGCGTGACGCTCTCATTGTCAGCCTCTGTACGCTCGGACTGATGTTCTCCATCACCGGCGTCGTCATCGGTTGGCGACGCTTGCGGGCGTCGCTGGCCTCCTGAGGCCGGTGATCTCCTCGCTTACTGACCGTACAATAAAGAGAGGCTGAGCCGACCTGCGTGCATAGCTCCTGGTCAGCCCTCTCTCCCGCACCGCAGATTGATCGCCTGCAAATTAGACAAATGGACTTGCGCGATCCGATTGCAGTGCAACGGGCGCTCCCATTTGTGTCGAAGAATCCAAGGGTGCGCTGCACATTTCTGGCTTCGTATGCTTCTGCTCTCTGCGCGAGCAGCGCTGCACCAAAACGTGCAGCCGATGGTGCGCCGCGCAATGCCGGCGGCTTGCTGGCTCGGTGGTTTGCGACAACTCCGACCCTATCCCGCGGCCATCGCTCTGTCGCACGCTCTCCCGTGATGGCATGACAGGGAATGACGATGAGCGTGCTCGCTTTGGCATTGGATGCGGCAATGGCCGGGAAGGACCTGGCGTCCGGTCCGGACGTCACGCGTAGCTGACTGTGCAGATGAGCTACTCCGACAATCACTGGGAGGTCGGCACCGATATCGGTGGCACCTTCACCGACATCATCGCCATCCGGCGCGATTCCGCGGAAGCGCGGATTGCAAAGGTGCCGTCGCGCCCCGACGCACCGGTTCAGGCGATGCTGGAGGCGATCGAGGCGGTGGGTCTGCGCAAGAGCGAGGTCAGGCGCTTCGTCCACGGCACCACGCGCGTGACCAACGCGATCGTCGAGAATCGGCTGCCGAAGGTGGCGCTGGTCGCGACCGAAGGCTTCGCCGACGTGCTCGAGATCGCCCGCTATCGCCGGCGCGATCTCTACCGGCTCGACATTCCGCCGAAATCGCCGCCTTTGGTGCCGCCTGAACGATGCTTCGGGCTCGCCGAGCGCCTCGATCATGAGGGGCGGGTGTTGAAGGCGCTCGAGGAAGCCGAGATCGAGCGCCTGGTGGCGTGGCTGAAAGAGACCGGCGTGCAGAGCGTCGCGGTTGCACTCCTTCACGCCTATGCCAATCCGGTGCATGAAAAGATGCTGGGCGAGCGGCTCAAGGACCTCGTCGCCCATGTCTCGCTCTCGCACGAGGTCAATCCCGAGGCACGCGAATATGAGCGGACCTCGGCGACCGTGTTCAACGCGGCCGCGATGCCGATCGCGGTGGAATATCTCAGCGAGCTGGAGCAGCGGCTGCCGATCGGGCCCGGCCTGCAGGTGTTTCACTCCGCCGGCGCCATGGTCCCGATTTCGGCGGTGAAGCGGCGTCCGCTGGTGATGGCGATGTCGGGGCCGGCGGCGGGCGTCTCGGCTTCGGTCAGCATCGCGCGCCAGCTCGGCTGCTCGCGGATGCTGACCTTCGACATGGGCGGCACCACGACGGACGTGTGCCTGATCGTCGACGGCCAGGCCGAAATGACCGACGGCCGCATGCTCGGCGACAAGCCGCTGCGCCAGCCGATGCTCGCGGTGCATTCGATCGGTGCGGGCGGCGGATCGATCGTGCGCAACGGTCCCGGCGGGCTGACGGTCGGGCCCGAGAGCGCCGGCTCCGAGCCGGGCCCGGCCTGCTATGGCCGTGGCGGCACGGAGCCCACCATCACCGATGCCAATGCCGTGCTCGGCTATCTCAATCCCGAGACCAAGCTTGGCGATCGCATCGGCATCGGCATCGAGAGCGCCAAGCGTGTCATTGCGCCAATTGCGCACGCACTCGGACTGAGCCTGACCGAAACGGCGCTCGGCATCATCAAGGTCGCGAACGCGACTATGGCCCGCGCGCTCCGCCGCGTCACGGTCGAGCGCGGCATCGACGGGCGCGACTGCACGCTGCTGGCCTTCGGCGGCGGCGGCCCGATGCATGCCGCGGGCCTTGCCGATCTCTACGGGATTGCAGAGGTCGTCGTGCCCAGTGCCTCGAGTGCGTTCTCGGCCCTGGGCTGCCTCACCGCCGATTTCAGCTTCCTGCAGCAGCAGACCCTTCGCGCTGCCCTCGACGGCATCGATCTCGCCGGCGTCTCGGAGCGGATCGAAACCCTGATTGCCGATGCCTCGGCGCCGCTTCTCGCCAACAATGTTGCAAGAGCGGAGATCCAGGTCGAGCTGGTGGCCTTGATGCGCTATGCGGCGCAGAATGACGCCATTCCGGTATCGTTCACGCTGCCGCTCGACGTTGTCAGGCTGAAGCAGGACTTTCTGACGCGGCATCACGAGCTGTTCGGCTATGCGACCGGTGAGCCCTGCGTCATCGAATCCGTGCGGGTGCAGGCCCGGCGCCCGTCGACAACCGTTGTCAGCCGGCCGGCGACAGCGGCGAGGGCGGTGTCTACGGGCACGCGCACCTGCTCGTTCGACGGCTTCCATGACATCGCAACCGCGATCGTCGACCGCGCCTCGCTCACCGAGACCATCAATGGTCCCGCCATCATCGAAGACGCCTGGTCGACCGTGGTGGTGCCGCCGGGCTGGCAGGCGAGGCCCGATCCATCAGGCAATCTGTTCCTGAGGCGGAGGGCGGCATGAAGCTCGATCCCTTCGTCGTCGAGGTCATCAGGCACGGGCTCTCGGCCGCGGCCGAGGAGATGAGCCTCGTCATGACGCGCTCGGCGCGCTCGCCGCTGTTGCGCGAAGCCGGCGACCTGTCGTCGGCGATCACCGACGGCTACGGCGGCCTGGTCGGACAGGGCCGCGACATTCCGATCCATCTCGGCGCGATGGCCTACACCATCCCCGAACTCCTGAAGGTGATGCCGCGCGATGGCCTGAACGACGGCGACGTCGTCATCTACAATATCGGCGCGCTCGGCGGCAATCATCTCAATGACGTCAAGGTCGTGCGGCCCGTCTTCTTCGACGGCGAGATCGTGGCTTTCGCGGTCAGCCTCGCCCATTGGCCTGACATCGGCGGCACCTGGCCCGGCAGTTATTTCGCCAAGGCGGTCGACACGTTCCAGGAGGCGATGCGGATTCCGCCGGTGCTGATCGCGACTGCTGCCGGCCTCAACACGCCGATCGTGCAGCTGCTCAAAGCCAACGTTCGCGATGCCGAATCCTGCGAGGGCGACTTGCTCGCCCAGATCGCGGCGACCAAGGCTGGCGAGAAGCGCATCGTCGAGCTCTGCCGCGAGCATGGCAAGGCGGTCTTCATGGCGGCGCAGTCGCGCCTGCACGATCTCTCCGAAATCGAGATGCGGGAAGCGCTGCGCGACTTGCCGGATGGCGTCTACGAGGGTGAGGATTATCTCGACGACGGCAGCGCAAACAATGCGCCGGCGCGGATCCATGTGAAGATCACCATTCGCGGGAATGGAGCGACCTTCGATCTCTCCGGAAGCTGCGATCGGGTCTCCAATTTCTGCAACACGACGCCGTTCATGGCGCGCTCGGCGGTGGCCTATGCCGCGCGCATCATGAGCGGACGCGACATGCAGCAGAACGCCGGCGCGCTGCGGCCGCTGACCATCATCACGCGCCCGGGCTCGATCCTCGAGCCCGGCTGGACCGCCTCGGTTGCCGCCGGCAATCACGAGACCTCCATGCGCATCGTCGATGCGATTTTCCGCGCCATGCAGGACACCATTCCCGAGCGCCTGTCGGCGGGCGGGGCGACCACCGCCGGCGTGCTATTCTTCGCCGAGCCGCGGCCGAACGGGTCGTGGAAGATGCTGTACGAGGTCCATGGCGGCGGCGAAGGCGCGCGGCACGATCGAGCCGGTACCTCCGCCACCCGGGTGCATCTGTCCAACACCTCGAACACGCCGGTCGAGGTGATCGAGGCGAATTACGCGATCCGGCTGGAGCAGCAGGCCATCCGCCGGAATTCCGGCGGCGCGGGCGCGCATCGCGGTGGGGACGGCTCCGTCCGCACCTACCGCATCCTGGCGCCATCGATGCACCTGACCACCTGCATCGAACGCATGGTGATGGCGCCTTGGGGCATGCAGGGCGGCTATCCCGGCAAGGCCTGCCGCATCTCGCTGGTCCGGCAGGGCCGAAACGTCACGATCGACGGCAAGTCGAACCTCGTATTGCAGCAAGGCGATCTCGTCACGATCGAGATGTGCGGTGGCGGCGGCTACGGCGCCGCGACAGCGAAGTGAGGCATTGGCCATGAGCAGATTGTTGCGAACCGGGCTGAACGCGGGCGAGGCCGCACCGATGGCCGTGGTCGGCGGCGAGGGCGTCTACTTTCACCTTGCGGACGGCCGCAAGCTGATCGACGGCAGCAACACCGGCGGCGGTCTCGGCCACCGCCATCCCGCAATGGTGGAGGCGGTCCGCCGCGCGGCGGATACGCCCGTCGTCAACGAAGGGTGGACCTGGGTTGGCCGCGAGCAGGCCGCCGACGATCTGATGGCCACCGCCTTCAAGGGCGAAGAGGATTGGGTCGGCGCGGTGCGCTTCTGCATCAGCGGCAGCGAGGCCAACGACATGGCGCTGTCGCTGTGCCAGGCGCTGACGCAGCGCTCCGCGCTGGCAACGCGCGAGCGCGCCTATCACGGCATCACCGGCCTGTCCCGCAGCATGACGGTGCAGCCGCAATGGCACGGCGGCCTCGCGGTGCACGCCGGCGGCTCAAAATTGCCGGCACCGATGGCACCGGTGCGGATTCTGCCGGCGCCGAATGGCGCGATCTATGGCGCGCCGGCCAACAACGCGCCGCCCAGCGAATATCTGGCTGACGCGCCGCGCCTCTTGTCGGACACCGCGGCGACGATCATCGACTACACCCAGGGCGGCATCTATTTCGACGGCGCCTATCAGGACGAGGTCGCGCGCTGCGCGCGAGAGGCCGGTTCGTACTGGATCGCGGACGAGGTCGTCACCGGCGCAGGCCGCGCGGGCCGCTGGTTCGCATTCCAGGGCGCGCAGAGCCGCCCCGACATCGTGACGCTCGGCAAATCACTGGGCGGCGGGGCGGCGGCGGTCGCCGCGGTGGTGGTGTCGAAGGACATCGTCGAGCGGCTCAAGGGCACGAGCTGGCAGAATTACGGCACGTTGCGCGGCCATCCGATCAGCATGGCAGCGGTGAGCGCCTATTTGAAGGTCGTCAGCGACGACAAGATTTTGGAGCACGTCGCGAGCCTCGAGAAGCTGTTTGCGCGACGCCTGCTTGCGATCGCACAAAAGCATCCGAGCGTGCAGCGCGTGGCGGGGCAGGGACTGCACTGGACGGTGGAGCTGTACGGTCCGGACTGGCGCAGCTGGCACGCCGACACCACGGAGGTGCCGATCGCCTCGCGCGTCGCGGAGCGGGCGCTGGAGGCCGGCGCGGTCATCGGCACAAGCGGCGAGCAGACCTCGCTGTTCCTGGCACCGCCTCTGATCATCTCCGAGCGCGAGGCTAACCAGCTTCTGGACGCGCTCGACCACGGTCTCGATGTCGCTGACAAGGAGCACGGGTGAGCCACACAACGTCCCTGAGGTCACCGGCCTGGCCGGCGGACGAGCCCTGGCATCTCGCGATGCCGGAGGGGACGCTCTACGACGCGCTGGTGCGTGCTGCACGTGAACGGCCATCGCATCCGGCGACGGTGTTCTACGGCGCGAGCCTGAGCTACGCCGAGCTGCGCGACCGGGTCGATGCCATGGCCGGCTTCCTGCAAAGCGTTTGCGGCATCAAGCGCGGCGACCGCGTCATGATCGCGCTGCAGAACTCGCCACAATATGTCGTCGCCTATTACGCGGTGATGCGGGCGGACGCCGTGATCGTACCGGTCAATCCCATGAACAAGACTGCAGAGATCGCGTACCTCGCCGCGGACAGCGGCGCCAGAGTCGCGATCATCGGCAGCGAGCTGAGCGATGTGGTTGCGCCACTGGTCGGCGAGGCCATCACGCATGCAATCGTCGCGCAATATCGCGACGAGGTTCCAGCCGCCACGCCCTACACGCTGCCGCGCAGCGCGACCGACGCGCCGTCGGAAGTGCCGTCGTCGCCGGGCTGGCATTCGTGGTCGCCCGCGATCGCGCAAGGCCTGCAGCCGGGTGCGATGGAGGCGGGGCCGGACGATCTCATGATCCTGCCCTATACGTCCGGGACGACGGGCAAGCCCAAGGCGTGCATGCATACAAATCGCAGCGCGCTGTTCACCGCCGTGTTGCAAGCGCGCTGGTATGGGCTCAATGGCAGCGACGTGATGACCGGCTTCATGCCGCTGTTCCATGTCGCGGGCATGCAGGGCTCGATGAATGCCGCCATCGTCTCCGGCGCCACGCTGCTGCTGATGGCGCGTTGGGACAAGGATCTGCTCCCCGACCTGTTCGAGACCTATGGCGTCACGTTCTGGAACGCCGCGCCGACCATGATCGTGGATGTGCTCGCCAGCGCCAGCTTCCGCGACAAATGCTTTGCCAAGCTCAAGGTGCTGACTGGCGGCGGCGCGGCGATGCCGACCGCGGTCGCCGAACGGCTCAAGGGGCGGTTCGGCCTGGATTTCGTCGAGGGTTACGGCATGACCGAGACGATGTCCCCGACGCACCTCAATCCGATGGCCGCGCCCAAGCGGCAATGCCTCGGCATCGCCGTGCACGAGACCGACGCCAGGGTGATCGATCCCGAAAGCCTGATCGAGCTCGACGACCACGTGGTCGGCGAGATCATCGTGCATGGGCCGCAGGTGCTGCAGGGTTACTGGAACAGGCCGCAGGCGGATACTGAGGCCTTCATCGAACGCGACGGCAAGCGGTTCCTGCGCACCGGCGATCTCGGCTACCGCGATGCCGACGGCTATTTCTTCGCCGTCGACCGCCTGAAGCGGATGATCAATGTCAGCGGTTTCAAGGTGTGGCCAGCCGAGGTCGAGGCGGCGATGTACCAGAACCGCGCCGTCCGGGAATGCTGCATCATCTCAGCGCCGGACGGCTATCGCGGGGAGACCGTCAAGGCGCTGGTGGTGCTCGATGACGCCGCGCGCGCGACGACTTCGGCCGATGATATCGTCGGCTGGGCACGCGGCGCGATGGCAAGCTACAAGGCGCCGCGCGCCGTCGTTTTCGTCGAGTCCCTGCCGCGCACCGCCAGCAACAAAATCAACTGGCGGCTGTTGCAGGATGCCGAATGGGGGCGGACGGCATGAAAGCTGCTTGGCTGGAATATCGGCACGGAGCCGCGTTATGCTCGGCGCGGCGGAAGATCCTACAAGCCGACCCTTCCCCCCCAGACATCACCAGGAACTCGCTGATGCGCATCGTCAATGTCGCCGCCGCCCAGATGGGCCCGATCCAGAAAGCCGACAGCCGCGAGGTTGTGGTCAAGCGCATGGTCGCGCTGATGGACGAGGCGAAAGCGAAGGGCGCCGACCTGATCGTCTATCCCGAGCTGGCGCTGACGACGTTCTTCCCGCGCTGGTACGTCGAGGACCGCGCCGAGTTCGACATCTGGTTCGAACGCGAGATGCCGAACGCGGCAACCAGGCCGCTGTTCGAGCGCGCGGCGCAGCACGGGATGGCGATGAATTTCGGCTACGCCGAGCTGACGCCGGACGGTCATCATTTCAACACCGCGATCCTCACGGATAAATCCGGCAAGATCGTCGGCAAATACCGCAAGGTGCATCTGCCGGGCCATGTGGAATACGACACCAAGCGCTCGCATCAGCACCTGGAGAAGCGCTATTTCGAGCCGGGCGATCTCGGCTTCAAGGTCTGGCGCGAGCTCGGCGGCATCATCGGCATGGCGATCTGCAACGACCGCCGCTGGCCCGAGACCTATCGCGTCATGGGCCTGCAGGGCGTCGAGATGGTTCTGATCGGCTACAACACGCCGTCGGTAAATGCGGAGAAGAGTGAGGAGGGCGTCGAGAAGCGCCTGTTCCACAATCGCCTCTCGGTGCAGGCCGGCGCCTATCAGAACGCGACCTGGGTGGTCGCGGTCGCCAAGGCCGGCAATGAGGACGGTCACCCGCTGTTCGGCGGCAGCCTGATCGTCGATCCCAATGGCGAGATCGTGGCCGAGGCGAAGACAGACGACGACGAGGTTCTGGTTCACGCCTGCGACCTCGACGCCACCACCTTCGGCAAGACCACGATCTTCGATTTCGGCCGGCATCGCCGCATCGAGCATTACGGCCTGATCACCAGCCAGACCGGCGCGGTGCCGCCGCCGGAGAACTGACCCCGATGGCTGACAAGGGCATCTCCTTGCGTGAGCTCGATCCGCGCGATCGCTACAAGCTGCTTTGCGGCGTGGTGGTGCCGCGGCCGATCGCGCTGGTGACCACGCTGGACGAGAACGGGGCGGTGAATGCCGCGCCGTTCAGCTTCTTCAACGTGTTCTCCGAAAGCCCGGCCTTGATCGTGCTCGGGCTCCAGCACAAGCCGGACCACTCGCCGAAGGACACCACCCGCAACATCCATCGCGACGGCGAATTCGTGGTGCATATGGTGGACGAGGCGCTGTCGGTCGCGATGAACGACTGCGCGGTCGATTTCCCCTCAGGCGACAGCGAGGTCGCCGCGACGGGCCTGGCGACGCTTCCCTCCGTGGACGTGAAGGTGCCGCGCCTCGCTGCGGCGCCGTTCGCGCTGGAATGCCGGCGCCATGTCGTGCTGACCTTCTCGCCCGATCGCGAGCTCCTGGTCGGCGAGGTCGTGCGGGTTCACGCCCGCGAGGGCCTCGTCGACACCGCCAACATGTATGTCGATCTCGACGCCTATCGGCCGATCGGCCGCATGTTCGGCAACCTCTACACCACCCAGCGTGACACGTTTGCCCTGGTCCGCGAGAGCCATGCGCAATGGCTCGCGCGCCAGGAAACCAAAGAGCTGAAGGACGCCTAGTGAGCCGAGAAGCGCACCGTACCCAGCGCCATGGTGACGGCCGCCTGTGTCGGATCGATCACGGGAATGCGCAGCTCGTCTTCCAGCGCACGGCGGTGGCGGGCCATGCCGGCGCAGCCCATCACGATGGCGCGGGCACCGTCCTCGTCGCGCAGCGCGCGGCCGACCTCGATCATCTTGGCGAGCGTGCCTTCACCGGAGGCGGTTTCGGCGACGCTCATGTTCAGCGGCCGCTCGCCGGAAAAGCGGTCGGTCAGGCCCATCTGCCTGAGATAGCGCATGTGCCGCGGGATCGAGCGCTGCGCGATCGCGATGACGCCGAAGGTCTCCGCGCGGGAAAGCGCCGTCAGCACGCCACACTCGGCAATGCCGAACACCGGCCGGTCGGTGCCTTCACGGCAGACCTGGAGCCCGGGATCGCTGTAGCAGGCGATGACGAAGGCGGCCGAGCTGTTGTCGCTTTCGACCAGCTTCCGCAAAGGTATCGCAACGCTATCGGCGTCCGCCTGGCTTTCGATGCCGAACGGACCCTCGGCCAGCGTCTGGCAGACCACTTCGGGTCCGCCTTCGAAATCGAGCGGCTTCAACGCATCCTCCAGCCCCTGCGTGACCTTGTGGTTGGAGTTCGGGTTGATGACGAGAATGCGCGGCCGGGACATGATGATCTTCCTGCGAAATTTAGCGAACGTGCCTTGAGCCTATCACGGAGTGCCTCATGACTGAACCCGCTTACGACCTGATCATCCGCGGCGGCCGCGTCGCCACCACGACCGACGTCTTCGAGGCCGACGTCGCCATCTCCGACGAGACCATCGCGGCGATCGGCCGCGGGCTTCCGCCCGCAAAGCGCGAAATCGACGCCCGCGGCAAGCTGGTGCTGCCCGGCGGCGTCGACAGCCACGCCCATATCGAGCAGCTCTCGGCCGCCGGCATCATGAACGCCGATACGTTCGAGAGCGCCACCGTCTCCGCCGCCTTCGGCGGCACCACCACGGTGATCCCGTTCGCGGCTCAGCATGTCGGCATGAAGCTGCCGCAGGTCGTCGAGGATTATCACGCCCTGGCGAAGAAGGGGGCGGTGATCGACTACGCCTTTCACATGATCATTGCGGACGCGACCAAGGAGACGGTCGAGGAGCACATTCCCGCGCTGGTGAAGCAAGGCCATGCCTCGATCAAGATCTTCATGACCTACGACCGCCTCAAGGTTGACGACGAGCCGCTGCTCGACATCCTGCTTGCGGCGCGCCAATCCGGCGCGATGCTGTGTGCGCATGCCGAGAATCACGGCATCATCGCCTGGATGGTGAAGCGGCTGCTGTCGCGCGGCTACAGCATGCCGAAATACCACGCCGTCAGCCACGCCCGCGTCTCGGAGGCGGAAGCCTTCACCCGGCTGATTGGCATGGCGGCGCTGATCGACCAGCCGATCATGATCTTCCATGTCTCGACAGCCGAGGGTGCCAAGGTGATCCGCGACTCGCGCGGGCAGGGGCTCAAGGTCTTCGCCGAGACCTGCCCGCAATATCTGTTCCTGACCGCTGCGGATCTCGACAAGCCGGGTGCTGAGGGCGCGAAGTGGATGTGCAGCCCGCCGCCGCGCACGCATGCCGACCAGGAGGCGCTGTGGCAGGCGCTCTCGCTCGGTGATCTCCAGACCATCTCGTCGGACCACGCGCCGTATCGCTATGACGAGACCGGCAAGTTGCGCGCCGGTCCCAATCCCAACTTCAAGCAGGTCGCCAACGGCCTGCCGGGCCTGGAGCTGCGGCTGCCGCTGTTGTTCGACGCGATGGTGTCGAAGGGACGGCTCGGCCTGGAAAAATTCGTCGAGCTGACCGCGACGGCGCCGGCAAAGATCTACAATCTGCATCCGCGCAAGGGCTCGATCGCCGTCGGCGCCGATGCTGATATCGCGATCTGGGATCCCAACCGCGAGGTCACCATCGCCGACGAGATGATGCACGATCTCGCCGGCTACACGCCGTTCGCGGGCCGCCAGCTGAAGGGCTGGCCGGTCTCGGTGCTCTCGCGCGGCCGCGTGATCATCGAGGGCGACAAGTGTCTTGCGCGCGCCGGCAGCGGAAAATTCCTGGCGCGCAGCGGCGGCGAGGCGGCCAAGCCCACCGGCCGGCTCGTTGCCGACATGGATCCGGAGCGGAATTTTGGAGCCAAGCTGCTGTGATGGTGGATCGCGCGCGATGAAGATCGTCATCTTCGGCGGCACCGGTTTTGTCGGCCTCAATCTGGCCGAGGTGCTGCTCGCGCGTGGGCACGAGGTGACGCTGTATGATCGTGCACCGTTGCCGCCATCCGCGCAGCGATCTCTTGCCGACTTCGGCGCACGGCTGAAAGCGGTGCAGGGCGATATTACCGACGCAGAGACCATCGATGCCCTTGTCGCAAAGGGCTGCGATGCGATCGTGCTGGGCGCCGCGGTGACCGCCGGGGATGACCTCGAAAGGGCATCGACCGCGCGCGTTCTCGAGATCAACGTCATGGCGCAGATCCCGATCCTGCAAGCCGCGAGCCGCCATGGCGTTCGCCGCGTCGTCAATCTGTCGTCGGCGTCGGCCTATGGCGCGGCGGGTGCGCGGGTCGACATTCTGGACGAGGAAACGCCCTGCGATCCCGTCTCATTCTACGCCATCAGCAAGTTCACCTCGGAACGATCGGTGGCACGGCACGCCGAACTTTTTGGCGGTGATTTCCTGAGTGTGCGGTTGACTGCGGTCTTCGGGCCGTGGGAGCGCCCCGGGTCCGTGCGCGATACGCCGAGCCTCCAATATCAGATATTGGCCGCATTCGCTCGCGGCGAGCCGGCCATCATGCCGGAGCCGGGTCTGCGAGACTGGACTTACGCGCCGGACGCTGCCGAAGCTGTCGCGCTTCTGGTCGAAGCCGAGCGCCCTCGTCACCGGCTGTACAACATTTCGAACGGCGGGGCGTGGCCCGCATTGCAATGGGGCGAGGCGTTCGCAGCGTTGCATCCCGGCCTGGAGTGCCGGCTCGCGGCGCCGGGAGAGAAGACGGCCATCAAGCTGCACGGGCCCTATCGCGCGCCGCTGTCGGTGACGCGAATGGCCGACGAATTCGGTTGGCGCGCGCGGTTCGGCTGCGCCGAGTCCGCTGCCGCGATGAGCGCCTGGCTGGAGCAGCACAAGGAGTGGATCTGAGATGCGGCTGAATGGGCGCACCGCCATCATCACCGGCGCGGGCTCGGGCATCGGCCGCGCCAGCGCAAAACTGTTCGCGGAGGAGGGCGCGCGCCTTGCCCTGGTCGATCGTGATGCCGCTGGCCTCGAGGACACGCTGAGGCTGCTGAGCGAGGCAACGATGCATGTCGGCGACGTCGGCGATGCCGCATTCGCCGAGACGGTCGTCGGCGACGTCGTGGCCCGGCACGGCCGGCTTGACATCCTGATGACGGCAGCCGGCTTCTCCTGTGGCGGCACGGTGCTGACGACGAGCCTGGATGACTGGGATGCGGTGTTCCGCGCCAATGTCGGCGGCACCTGGCTGTGGGCGCGGGCCGCGGTGCCGCAGATGCAGCGGCAGAACAGCGGCTCGATCATCACGCTGGCCTCGCAGCTCGCCATTGCCGGCGGCAAGGGTAACAGCGCCTATATCGCGGCCAAGGGCGCGATCATCAGCCTGACCCGGACCATGGCGGTGGACTTCGCCACCGACGGCATCCGTGTCAACGCGATCGCGCCTGGCGCGATCGACACGCCGATGCTTCGCCGCAGCTTTGCCCGCCACGCCAATCCGGACGAAGTGCGCGAAGCCTCGCGCAACCGGCACGCCATGAAGCGGTTCGGCCAGGCCGAGGAGATCGCGCAGACCGCGCTGCATCTCGCCAGCGACGCCTCTTCGTTCACGACCGGCACCGTGATGGTGGTCGACGGAGGCTGGCTCGCGGCATGAGTGAGGCGCTCACCCAGCTCGAAGCCGATATTCGCGCCGATCTCTCCAGGATCGCGCATCCCGGCGCTGCCTGGCTCGATCCCAAAACGGGACCCGATGGCAAGCCGGCGCTGGATGTCCTCATCATCGGCGCCGGCCAGTCCGGCATCGCCATCGGCTTCGGCCTGCTGCGCTCGCGCGTCAGCAACATTCTGCTGATCGACAAGGCCGAGGAGGGGAAGGAGGGCCCGTGGCTCACCTACGCCCGGATGCCGACATTGCGCAGCCCGAAGGACTATACCGGGCCCGATCTCGATATCCCCAGCCTGACGTACCAATCCTGGCACGAGGCCCGCTTCGGCAAGGCGAGCTGGCAGGAGCTCGGCCTGATCGCGCGGGAGCATTGGGCAGAGTACCTGCTCTGGCTGCGGCGCACGGTCGGCCTGCCGGTGCGCAATGCTTGTGAGCTGCTGGAGATCGGGCCGGCGGCTGACGGCCTGCTCGCTGCGCGCGTGAAACGGGCAGGAGCGGACGAAACGCTCTATGCCCGCAAGATCGTGCTCGCGACGGGGCAGGAGGGCATGGGCGATTGGATGATCCCGGAGCAGCTAGCGCATCTGCCGGCGAGCTCCGTTGCAACCGTTGCCGACGACATCGATTTCGAAAGCCTGCGCGGCAAGCGCGTCGCCGTCATCGGTGCCGGCGCCTCCGCTTTCGATAATGCGGCGACGGCTCTGGAAGCCGGGGCCGCCGAGGTACACCTGCTGTGCCGCCGTGCGCAGATCCAGGTCATCCAGCCCTATCGTTGGCTGACCTTTCGCGGCTTCCTGCGCCATCTCAGCGATCTCGACGATGCCTGGCGCTGGCGCTTCATGCGCAAGATCCTCGAAATGCGCGAGGGATTTCCGCAACCGACCTATGACCGCTGCGCGCGTCACGCCAATTTCACCTTGCACGAGGGCGCGCCGGTCGAAGCCGCGCGCAAGACCGGCAAAGGCGTTGAACTCCAGACGCCACGCGGAGCCATCACGGCCGATTTCGTCATCTGCGGTACCGGCATCGACATGGACTTTGCCGGTCGCGGCGAGCTCGCCAATTTCGCCGGCAACATCGCCACCTGGACCGACCGCTACCAGCCGCCGGAAGACGAACGCAACGAACGGCTCGGCCGCTTTCCCTATCTTGCCGACGACTATTCCTTCACCGAGCGCGTGCCGGGAACGACGCCGTGGATCTCCGACGTCCATCTCTTCGCCATCGCCTCCACCATGAGCTTCGGTCCGTCGGGATCGTCGATCAACGCGATGACGACCGCTGTTCCAAAGCTGGTCCACGGCCTGACGCGCGGCCTGTTCCGCGCCGATATCGCGCGTCACTGGGCCTCGCTCAGCGCCTATGACGTGCCGCAGGCCGTGGTTGCGCGGCCGGCGCGAAAAATGGGGGAATCGCTGTGATCATCCATGCGCCGCCGCGACGATGCGTCCCCAAAAACGCGCGGTGAGACTGGCGCGCAACTTGCTTCTTTTTGAACCTGCCTTGCTGGCGTTCTCGTTCGAAATTCAGGGAAAAACCAATGCGTTTTGTGTCTTTCAGGTTGGCGTCGTCGGTCCTCGCCACCACCGCGCTGTTGCTCATCGCCGCCGCGCCTTCGCAGGCGCAAACCCGGGCCGAGACCTTGCGCTACGTCACCGGCGCCTCCGTCAACACGCTCGATCCCAACATTCCCGGCTCGACCCGCGAGTCCTTCGCATTGAGCATGAGCACCTATGACCGGCTGGTCGCGTTCGGCCGCAAGCAGCTCAACGGCAAATGGGTGTTCGATCTCGATACGATCACCGGCGAGCTCGCCGAATCCTACGACGTCAGTCCCGACGGCCTGAAGATCACCTTCCGCCTGCGCAAGGATGCAAAATTCCAGGACGGCTCGCCCGTCACCGCCGAGGACGTGAAGTGGTCGCTCGACCGCTGCGTCACCGCGCCGATCCTCGGCAAGGCGCAGCTGCTGACGGGCTCGCTGACGTCAGCCGATCAGTTCAAGGTGATCGATCCCCTCACCATCGAGGTGACGCTGCCAAAACCGGACAAGCTTGCGCTGCCTAATCTTGCCACCGTCTATCCGATGATCATCAACTCGAAAGTGGCAAAAGAGCACGCGACGGCTGACGATCCCTGGGCCACGGCCTGGCTGAAGGAGCACACCGCCGGCAGTGGCGCCTATGCGGTCGAGAGCTTCAAGCCCGGCGAGCAAGTGATCATCAAGCGCAATGAGGAGTGGAACCGCGGCTCGGCCAACAAGCCCGCGTTCTTTAAGCGCGTCATCGTGCAGTCGGTGCCGGAGCCGGCGACGCGCGCCAACCTCGTCGAACGCGGCGATGCCGATCTCGTGCTCGACCTGCAGGCGAGCGACGTGCAGTCGCTGGAGGCCAAGGGCAAGCTCAAGGTGATCTCGACGCCGCAATACAACGCGGTCACCTTCGTCTCGATGAACAACCAGATCCCGCCCTTCGACAACGTCAATGTTCGCCGCGCCATCGCTTCCGCGCTGCCCTATGACGACATGTTCAAGGCCGCTCTGTTCGGCCGGGGGGCGCCCCTGTTTGGCGCGACCTGGGCGGACGGCAAGCCGGCGAACGGCATCTATCCGTTCCAGCAGCCGCTGAAGCTCGATCTCGACAAGGCCAGGGAGTACCTCAAAGCCGCTGGTCTTCCCGAGGGCTTCTCGACCACCTTCAGCTTCAACGTCGGCCAGGCTTCGACCGCCGAGCCGATGGCCGCCCTCGTCAAGGAGTCGCTTGGCAAGATCGGGATCAAGGTCGACATCCAGAAGCTGCCGGACGCGCAGATGTCGACGCAGATCAACGAGAAGAAGCTGCCGTTCTTCACCGAAGGGATCGTCGCCTGGCTGCCGTCGACCGACTATTTCTACCGCAACTTCTACACCGGCAGTCAGCGCTGGAATTACAGCTCGATCAACAACCCCGACCTTGCGGCGATTGCGCAGGAGGCGCGCTTTGAGCCGGATAAGGCCAAGTACGAGGAAGCCGGCCGCAAGCTCAACGCGATGCATTTCGACCTGATGCCGCAAATCATGCTGTGGCAACCCAATCAGGACGCGGTGATGGCGCCGTCGATCGAAGGCTACACTTACGAGTTCCATCGCCAGGTGGATTATCGCGATGTCAGCCGCAAGTGACATCAGCGGCCAGCAGGGACACTGAATGGTGACGACCGGTCTTGGTGCAACGATTGTGCGGGCGGGCAGGCGGCTCTTGTCGTCGCTGCCGGCGCTGTTCGGTGTGCTGGTCTTCACCTTCCTCTTGATGCGCGTCCTGCCCGGCGACCCCGCGGTGTTCTTCGCCTCGGGGCCCAATGCCGGCAAGGAGGAGATCGAGCAGATCCGCAAGCAGATGGGGCTCGACAAATCCGTGCCGGAGCAGCTCGTGTTCTATCTCTCCGACATCGGCCACGGCAATCTCGGCCGCTCGATGATGACCGGCCAGCCGGTGCTGAAGGACCTCCGCGAGCGGCTGCCGGCCTCCCTGGAGCTCACCTTCACCGCACTCCTGATCGCGCTGATCGCGGCGGTGCCGCTCGGCGTCATTGCGGCGCTGCGGCCGGGATCGATCATCGATCACGGCGTGCGGCTGTTCTGCGCGCTCGGCGTCTGCGTGCCGACCTTCGTCTCGGGCCTGCTGTTGATCTACGTCTTCTATTATCTGCTCGGGCTGGCGCCTGATCCGACCGGGCGGATCGACGTCTTCACCTCGCTGCCGCCGCAGCGCACCGGCTTCCTCTCGATCGATTTCCTGCTCGCCGGCGACGTCGAGGGCTGGTGGGCGGCCAGCAGGCAGTTGATCCTGCCGGCGGTGAGCATGGCGCTGTTCGTGATCGCGCCGCTGGCCCGGATCACGCGCGCCTCGATGCTGGTCTCGCTCGGCAGCGATTTCGTGCGCACCGCGCGCTCGGTCGGATTGTCCTGGCGCAAGGTCGTCGTCACCTATGCGCTCCGCAACGCGATCCTGCCCGTCATCACCATCGCCGGCATCGTGTTCTCGACCATGCTGGGCGCCAATGTGCTGGTGGAGAAGGTGTTCTCCTGGCCGGGCGTGGCCTCCTATGCGCTCGATGCGCTGCTGTCGTCCGACTATGCGCCGGTGCAGGGCTTCGTGCTGCTGATGGCCAGCCTGTTCGTGCTGGTCAATCTCGTCGTGGACATCTGCTACGGCATCGCCGATCCCAGGGTGTCGATCGAATGACCAGCGCCACACTCCGCCATTCGGTCTGGATCCTGCGCGGCAATCCGCTCACGGCGGTGGCCGCGGCCGGCGTGACGCTGTTCGTCCTGGTCGCGATCTTTGGTCCCTGGATCGTGCCTTACGATCCGGTGGTCTCCAACGTCTCGGAGGCCCTGCTACCACCGAGCGCGGCGCATATTGCCGGCACCGACCAGCTCGGGCGCGACGTGTTCAGCCGTCTCATCATCGCCGCACGGCTCGACCTTGCCATCGCAGTCTCCGCGGTCGGCATCTCGTTCGTGATCGGGGCCGTCGTCGGCGCGTTCTGCGGCTATGCCGGCGGACGGCTCGATCGCGCCGTCGGCCGCTTCGTCGACGTGATGATGGCGTTTCCGCTGTTCGTGCTGGCGATGGCGATGGTCGCCGCTCTCGGCAACCGGATCGAGAACATCGTGATCGCGACCGCGATCATCAATCTTCCCTTCTACATCCGCTTCGCGCGCGCCGAGGTCAACGTCCGGCGCAATGTCGGCTGGGTTGAGGCCGCGCGCGCCTGCGGCGAGAGCCATTTCTCGGTGGTGCTGCGCTTCCTGCTGCCGAACATCCTGCCGGCGATGGCGGTGCAGATCTCGCTCAATCTGGGCTGGGCCATTCTCAATGCCGCCGGCTTGTCCTTCATCGGCCTCGGCGTCAAGCCGCCGACGCCGGAATGGGGCATCATGGTCGCAGAGGGAGCGCGCTTCATCTCGACCGGACGCTGGTGGCTGGTGGCCTTTCCCGGCCTTGCGCTGATGCTGGCGGTGCTGTGCTTCAATCTCCTCGGCGACGGGATGCGGGACATTCTCGATCCCCGGATGCGCACATGAGCGAGGACCTGCTCAGGATCGACGACCTCCACGTCTCGTTCTCGACGCGGCGGGGCATTGTGGAGGCCGTGCGCGGCGTGACGCTCACCGTCAAGGCCGGTGAAATGCTCGGCCTCGTCGGCGAGAGCGGCTCGGGCAAGTCGGTCACCGGCTTTGCGACGACGCGGCTGCTCGATGCCGCCGGCCGCGTCACCGGCGGCAAGATCCTGTTTCGCGGGCAGGAAGTCACCAAGCTCCGCGGCGATGATCTGCGACAGTTGCAGGGCACCGCCATGTCGATGATCTTCCAGAACCCGCGGGCGGCGCTCAATCCGATCCGTGCGATCGGCCTGCAGATCGCGGACGCGATCCTCACCCACAAGCGTATCTCGAAAGAGGCCGCGCGCGCCGAGGCGCTGGAGTTGCTGCGGGCGGTCCAGATCCGCGATCCCGAGGCGCGGATGAACGCCTATCCGCACGAGCTCTCCGGCGGCATGTGCCAGCGCGTCATGATCGCGATCGCGATCTCCTGCAATCCTGCGCTGTTGATCGCGGACGAGCCGACCACCGGCCTCGACGTCACCACGCAGAAGGTGGTGATGGATCTTCTGGCAGACATTGCCGCCGCGCGCGGCATGGCGACGATCCTGATCACGCACGACCTCGGCCTTGCGGCGCGCTATTGCCGCCGCATCGCCGTGATGGAGCGCGGCCGCATCGTCGAGGAGGCGAGCCCCGGCATTCTCTTCAGCGCGCCGCAGCACGCCTATACGCGGCGCCTGGTTGCGGCATCACCGACGGCGACGTCACGGATCGAAGATCTCGTGACGGAGGAGGAGCGCGAGCGTTATACGGCCGTTCTCGGCAAGCCACGGCCTGCGCTGGCGCACGGCACGCCGCCGCTCTTGGAAGTACGGAAGCTCGCCAAGCGCTTCGATCAGGGCTCTGCCGCGGTGGCCGACTTCTCGATGACGATGGCCGGCGGCGAGAGCGTCGGTCTCGTCGGCGAATCCGGCTCCGGCAAGAGCACGACCTCGCGGATGATCTGCCGCCTGATCGATCCGAGCGAAGGCGACATCGTGTTCGGCGGGCAGTCGATCGGGCACGTGGCGGCGCGCGATTTCCACCGCTCGCCCTTGCGCAAAGACATCCAGATGGTCTTTCAGGACCCGAACGAGAGCCTCAACCCACGCTTCACGGCGTTCGATTGCATTGCCCATCCCTTGATGCGTCTGGACGGCATGCGCGCCGGCGAGGGGCTGCGCAAACGGGTAGAAGAATGCGCCGAGCGGGTGGGCTTGCCGCTCGATCTATTGCCGCGGTTTCCGCATCAGCTCTCGGGCGGCCAGAAAGCCCGCGTCGGCATTGCCCGCGCCATCGCCTGCCGGCCGCGGCTTCTGGTGCTGGACGAGCCGACCGCCGCGCTCGACGTCTCGGTGCAGGCGGTTGTGCTGCAGCTGCTCGATCGCCTCAGGCGTGAAAACGACATTGCACTGCTGTTCGTCAGCCACGATCTCAACGTCGTGCGCATGCTGTGTGACCGCACCATCGTGCTGCGCAACGGCGGCATCGTGGAGCAGGGCGAGAGCCGGGCCCTGTTCGATAATCCGAAGACCGACTACACGCGCAAGCTGGTCGAGGGGATTCCGCATTTCGAGGCCGGGCCGGCCCTGGCGGCCGCTCTTTGAGGCCGGGATCAGCCCAAATGGCGGTGAGATCCCACTGGCGATGGCGCATTTAGTGGCATACCATTTGCTTGCAAATGGGCTCGGTTTCACTTGCCCTTTGCCAATGAACAGCTGGCATCACGGCATTACTGGGAGGACTTCATGGATCGCAGGACGGTATTGAAGGGGTTGGCGGGCGCGGGCGGTCTGGCATTGACGGGCGGCCTGTCGGCCCCGGCGATCGCTCAGGGCGCCGCGGCCCGCACCCTGCGTTTCGTGCCGCAGGCCAATCTCGCCAATTTCGACCCGATCTGGGGCACGCAATATGTCGTGCGCAATGCCGCCGCGATGGTCTGGGACACGCTCTACGGCATCGATTCCTCGCTGAAGCCGCAACGCCAGATGGTCGAGTCCGAGGAGGTGACCGACGACGGCACGACCTGGACGTTCAAGCTGCGCTCCGGGCTCAAGTTCCACGATGGCGAGCCGGTGCTCAGCAAGGACGTCGTGGCAAGCCTGACGCGCTGGTCGGCGCGCGACCCGATGGGTCTGATGATCAAGGCGCTGCAGCAGGAGCTGACCGCGGTCGACGATCGCACCTTCAAATGGGTGCTCAAGCAGCCCTTCCCGAAGATGCTCTACGCGCTGGCCAAGAACAACTCGCCTTGCGGCTTCATCATGCCCGAGCGCATCGCGCAGACCGATCCGTTCAAGCAGATCACCGACTATGTCGGCTCCGGGCCGATGAAGTTCGTCAAGGGCGAATGGGTGCCGGGCGCGAAGGCGGTGTTCGAGAAATTTGCGGACTACGTGCCGCGGCAGGAGAAGGCGTCCTGGCTCGCGGGCGGCAAGCAGATGCAGCTTGATCGCATCGAATGGATCGTGATGCCGGATCCGGCCACGGCCGCCGCTGCCTTGCAGAACGGCGAGGTCGATTGGTGGGAAAACCCGATTGCCGACCTCGTGCCTGTCCTAAAGAAGAACAAGAACATCAGCGTCGACATCGGCGATCCGCTGGGCAATATCGGCTCGTTCCGGATGAATCATCTGTTCGCGCCGTTCAACGACGTGCGGGCGCGGCGTGCCGTGCTGATGGCGCTCAGCCAGGAAGACTATATGCGCGCGATCGTCGGCGACGACAACGCGCTCTGGAAGCCGCTGCCCGGCTACTTCACGCCGGAGACGCCGCTCTACAGCGAAGTCGGTGGCGAGATCCTGAAGGGCAAGCGCGATTTCGATGCGGCCAAGAAGCTGCTCGCCGAGAGCGGCTATTCCGGCCAGCCGGTGACCTGCATCGTGGCGCAGGACCAGCCGATCACCAAGGCAATGGGTGACGTCACCGCGGACCTGCTCAAGAAGCTCGGCATGAACGTCGATTTCGTCGCCACCGATTGGGGCACGGTCGGCTCCCGTCGCGCGCAGAAGACGCCGCCGGGACAGGGCGGCTGGAACATGTTCCACACCTGGCATGCCGGCGCGGACTGCATCAATCCGGCTCCCTACACCGCCATCCGCGCCAACGGCGACAAGGCCTGGTTCGGCTGGCCGAACAGCCCCGGCACCGAGAAGGAGGTCGCGTCCTGGTTCGAGGCCAAGAGCCTCGACGAGGAGAAGGCTGCCATCGGTCGCCTCAACAAGGCGGCGCTCGACGACGTGGTCTACGCGCCCACGGGCTTCTTCCTGAGCTACACCGCCTGGCGCAAGAACGTCTCCGGCGTCACCAAGGGGCCGCTGCCGTTCTTCTGGGGCGTGTCGAAATCTGCATGATCGTGCGCTGAAGCAAGATGCTCTCCTACATCCTCCGTCGCATCGCCGCGACCTTGCCGGTCATGGCAATCGTCGCGCTGTTCGTGTTCAGCCTGCTTTACATCGCGCCCGGCGATCCGGCCGTGGTGATCGCGGGCGATCAGGCAAGCCCGGAGGATGTGGAGCGCATCCGCCAGAGCCTCGGGCTGGACCGGCCCTTCCTGGTCCAGTTCGGAAGCTGGGTCTGGCGCATCCTGCACGGCGATCTCGGCACCTCGATCTTCACCAACCTGCCGGTCTCGGCGATGATCGGGCAGCGTCTCGGCCCGACGCTGTCGCTGATGATCGTCACGCTGCTGCTGACGGTCGTGGTGGCGGTGCCGCTCGGCGTGGTGGCGGCATGGAAGGCCGGCAGCTTGATCGATCGCGTCATCATGGGCTTTGCCGTGTTCGGATTCTCGCTGCCCGTCTTCGTGGTCGGCTACATGCTCGCCTACATCTTCGCGCTGGAGCTGGAATGGCTGCCGGTGCAGGGCTACACGCCGCTCAGCTCCGGCTTCTGGCCGTGGCTCGAGAACCTGATCCTGCCGGCGGTCGCGCTCGGCTGCGTCTATATCGCGCTCGTCGCCCGCATCACGCGGGCAGCCATGCTCGAAGTGCTGCAGCAGGACTATATCCGCACCGCCAAGGCCAAGGGCCTCGGGCAGGGTGGCATCCTGTTCATCCACGCCCTGAAGAACGCGGCGGTGCCGATCGTCACCGTGATCGGGATCGGCATCGCGCTCCTGATCGGCGGCGCGGTCGTCACCGAGAGCGTGTTCGCGATCCCCGGCCTCGGCCGCCTCACCATCGATGCCATCCTGCGCCGCGACTATCCGGTGATCCAGGGCATCGTGCTGCTGTTCAGCTTCGTCTACGTCCTCGTCAATCTGATGATCGACGTCGTCTACACGCTCGTTGACCCGAGGATCCGCTATTGACCGACACCACCGTCAATCCGCAATCGCTTCCGGCCGGCCTCGTCCTTGCGCCGCAACTGCCCGAGATCCTGCGGCCGGTCAGGATTCGGCGCGGCTTCGTCGGCCTGCTGCGCGGCCATCCGACGGTCGCGATCGGCGGCGCGCTGCTGCTGACGCTGGTGCTGATCGCGGTCTTTGCGCCTTACCTCGGCACGGTCGACCCGACCGCGCTTGCGCCCGCCAAGCGCACCCGCGCGCCGTCGGCCGATTTCTGGTTCGGCACCGACGTGCTCGGCCGCGACATCTATTCGCGCGTGCTGTTCGGCGCACGCGTCTCGCTCACGGTCGGCCTGTCGGTCGCGATCTTCGCGTCGGCGATCGGCCTTGCCATCGGCATGGTCTCCGGCTTCATTCGCTGGGCCGATGGCATCCTGATGCGGTTCATGGACGGGCTGATGTCGATCCCGCCGATCCTGCTGGCGATCGCGCTGATGGCGCTGACGCGCGGCAGCGTCGGCAACGTCATCCTGGCAATCACCGTGGCCGAGATCCCGCGCGTCTCGCGCCTCGTCCGCAGCGTCGTGCTGTCCTTGCGCGAACAGCCCTATGTGGACGCGGCGGTGGCCTGCGGCACCCGCACGCCGATGATCATCCTGCGCCATATCCTGCCCAACACCGTTGCGCCGATGCTGGTGCAGGCGACCTATATCTGCGCCAGCGCCATGATCACGGAGGCGATCCTGTCCTTCATCGGCGCCGGCACGCCGCCGACCATCCCGTCCTGGGGCAACATCATGGCCGAGGGCCGTGCGCTCTGGCAGGTGAAGCCCTACATCGTGTTCTTCCCGGCGGCGTTCCTGTCCATCACCGTGCTCGCCGTGAATCTGCTCGGCGACGGCCTTCGCGATGCGCTCGATCCGCGCATGGCCAAGAGCCTGTGATGTTGCCTCTGATGGATCGAGGCTGATCGCGATGGCTTTGCTCGAAGTCGAGAACCTCCAGACCCATTTCCGCACGCCCGGCGGCATCAACCGCGCGGTCGACGGGGTGTCCTTCCATGTCAACGAAGGCGAGACGCTCGCCATCGTCGGCGAGTCCGGCTGCGGCAAGTCGGTGACGTCGATGTCCCTGATGCGGCTGATCCCGGAGCCGCCGGGCCGGATCGCGGGCAGCATCCGCTTCGCGGGCAGGGATCTCCTGAAGCTGTCCGACCGCGAGATGCGCGCGATCCGCGGCAACGACATCTCGATGATCTTTCAGGAACCGATGACGAGCCTGAACCCGGTGCTCACCGTCGGCCGCCAGATCCGCGAGACCTTGATGATCCATCAGGGCCTCGACAAGCAGGCGGCGGAGGCGCACGCGGTCGAGATGCTGACCCTGGTCGGCATTCCCGAGCCGAAACGGCGCGTCGGCGAATATCCGCACCAGCTGTCCGGCGGCATGCGCCAGCGCGTGATGATCGCGGTGGCGCTGGCCTGCAATCCGAAGCTTCTGATTGCGGACGAGCCGACCACCGCGCTCGACGTGACGATTCAGGCGCAGATCCTCAAGCTGATGCTGGATCTGAAGCGTCGGGTGGGTGCCGCCATCATCCTGATCACTCACGATCTCGGCGTCGTCGCCGAGATCGCCGAGCGCGTCATGGTGATGTATGCCGGCCGCAAGGTCGAGGAGGCGCCGGTGGCCGAGCTGTTCCGTTCGCCGCGCCATCCCTATACGCAAGGCCTGCTTGGCGCGGTGCCGAAGCTCGGCTCCTCGCTCGCGGGCACCGCGACTCGCCTTGCGGAGATCCCTGGGCAGGTGCCTGATCTCCGCAAGCCCATCACCGGCTGCGTCTTTGCCGGCCGCTGCGCGCTTGCGACCGACGTCTGCCGGCAATATGCGCCGGGACTGGAAGAGAAGGGCCCGCGCCACATCGCGGCCTGTCACTACGCTGCCAAGGGAGCCGTTGCGGCATGAGTCCTCCGCTGCTCCAGGTCAACGACCTCAAGAAGCATTTCCCGATCAACAAGGGCCTCTTCGGGCGGCAAACCGAATTCGTCTATGCGGTCGACGGCGTGTCGTTCGAGATCGCGCGCGGCGAGACCTTGTCGCTGGTCGGCGAGTCCGGCTGCGGCAAGTCGACGGTCGGCCGCGCCATTTTGCGGCTGTTCGAAATCACCTCGGGCCAGGTCGTCCTCGACGGCCAGCGCATCGACGATGCGCATCCGAGCACGATGCGCCAGATGCGCCGCCGCGTGCAGGTCGTGTTCCAGGATCCGTTCTCGAGCCTCAATCCGCGCATGCGCGTGCGCGACATTCTCGCCGAGCCGATCCGCAATTTCGGCCTCGCCAAATCCGCGGAGGACCTCGAGGTCCGTGTCACGTCGCTGATGGACACGGTGCGCCTGCCGCGCGAGGCGCTGAACCGCAGGCCGCACGAATTCTCCGGCGGCCAGCGTCAGCGCATCGGCATTGCGCGGGCGCTCGCGGCCGAGCCGGAGCTGATCGTGTGCGACGAGGCGGTCTCCGCGCTCGACGTTTCAGTCAAGGCGCAGATCGTCAATCTGCTGCAGGATCTCCAGCGCGAGTTCGGCCTCGCGCTGCTGTTCATCAGCCACGATCTCGCCATCGTCGAGCACATGACCCACCGCGTGGCGGTGATGTATCTCGGCAAGATCGTCGAGGTGGCACCTCGGCGCGAGATCTTTGCCGCGCCGAGGCACCCCTATACCAAGGCGCTGCTCTCGGCCGTGCCGCTGCCGGAGCCCGGAGCCCAGCGCAATCCCATCATCCTCAAGGGCGACGTGCCGAGCCCGATCAACCCGCCGAAGGGCTGTCGCTTTCATACCCGGTGTCCCTTCGTCTTCGATCGTTGCCGGACCGAGGAGCCGGTACTTCGCGCCACAGGACCGGAGCAGTGGGTGGCCTGTCACCTCGACGAACCGCCGCAGGGGCTCATCCCTGCCGGCGCAGGAAGCCCGTGATCGTGACCTTTTCCCAGATGCCGGCTGCGGCAAAGGGATCTGCACGGTTGAAGGCTTCGACCTCGGCGCGGCCGGGAGCCTCGATCAGGAACAGGCTGCCGATCATGGTCTGGCCATCGTCGGAGACCAGCGGTCCCGACATCACGATCTTGACGCCGAAGCGCGAGGTGTCGCTGAGGAAGGCCTTGTGGGCATCGTAATTGGCGAGCCGGGTCGGCAACGCGTCGGCGCGGTCGACGGCGTGAATGGCGAACAGCATCGTGTCTCCGTTTCTTGCGTCAGTTCTTGGGACGGTCGCGGGCTGCGGCCGTCCGGGCTTGTTGTGATCGGGTCGTCTACTTCGCGCTGAGCTTGCCGGCGTCCTCGAAGGTCGGACAGGTCCGCTGCTCCAGCGGCACGTCGAACGGCCCAAAATTGTCCTTGGTGATCACGGTCGGCTTCAGCACGATCTCGCTGATCACGGGCTGGTTCCGCAGCGACCGGATCGCCATCATGGTGCCGAGGCAGCCTTGCGCAAATCCGTTGTAGTCGCCGCTCGCAAGCAGCTTGCCGGTCTTGATCGCGTCGATCGCCTCCTTGGTGCCGTTGATGCCGATCACCTGCGCCTTGCGGTTGGCGCCGTCGAGCGCCTCGATCGCGCCGACTGCCATGGCGTCGTTGGCGGCGAGCACGCCGTCGATCTGCGAATTCGACTGCATCAAATTCTCCATGACCTGGAGCGCCTGGAGCCGCTGATAGTTGCCTGGCTGCGAGGCCAAGAGCTTGGCGCCGGGCGCTTCCTTCAGCGCATCGTTGAAGCCGCGCACGCGGTCGACATTGGTCAGCGAGCCCTTGACGCCCTCGATGATGACGATGTTGCCCTTGCCGCCGAGAGTCTTGAGCAGGAAGCGCGCGGTCTCCAGTCCAAGGCTGTAATCGTCGGCGCCGACGAAGGACAGGAACTTGCCGCCGGCAGAGCGATCGGTGATGTTGACGACCGGGATCTTCGCTTCGTTGATCTTCTCGACCCCCGGCACCATCGCCTTGTAGTCGACCGGCGTGAACACGATCGCGCTCGGCTTCTTCACGACGACGTCCTCGATCTGGCTGAGCTGCTCGGGAATCGAGTCCGGCTTGGTCGGAATGTACTGCAGCGTCTTCGCGTTCAGCGTCTTCGCCATGTTGTCGGCGCCGACCCGCACCGTCTGGAAGAACGGATTGGTCTGGTTCTTGGTGAAGACGGCGATGGTCTCGCCGTCGGCACGTGCCCCAGTCGTGAACGCGGCCGCCATCAGCAGCGGCAGTGCCAGATAGCCCAGTCCTTGTTTCATGTTGCCTCCATCCCTCATTTTGCTTGTTGGATTGCTAGAACTCATTGCGCGCGGCGGCGGGTCTTCATGTCGAGCCAGACGGCGAGAATGACGATGACGCCGGTGACGAGCGGCTGCCAATTGGCGCTGACCGACAGCAGGTTCATGCCATTCAGCACCAGGGTCAGGATCAGCGCGCCGATGAATGTGCCGAAGACGGTGCCGACGCCGCCGAACAGCGAGGTGCCGCCGATCAGCACGGCTGCGATCGCCGGCAGCGTCAGGCTCTCGCCGATGTCGGCCTCCGCCGAATTGAGCCGCGACAGGAAGATGATCGAGGCAAGTCCCGCCATGGTGCCCGATACCGCGTAGACCAGCAGCAGGCGCCGCGCGACCGGAATGCCGGAGAGCCTCGCCGCGACCGGATTGGCGCCGATCGCATAGATCTCCTGGCCCCAGATCGTGCGCTGGGCGAAGAACGTCCCGATCCCGAGGAACACCAGCAGCAGGTAGACCGGGATCGGCAGGCCGAACAGATAGCCACTGCCGATCTGGCGGAAGCCGGCCGGGAAGCCGTGCAGGGTCTCACCCGCCATGTACCAATAGGTGAGACCGTTCAGCACCCAGAGCATGCCGTAGGTGGCGATGAAGGATGGGATGCGGAGCGCCGTGACCATGATGCCGTTGAGCAGGCCAACGATGCCGCCGCACGCAAGGCCGGTGAGGATGCCGAGCGCCGGCGAGCCGGTCTTGTGGATCACGGTCCCCGCGATACAGGCCGACAGCGCGACATTGGCGCCGACGGAGAGGTCGAGGCCCGCGGTCAGCACCACCAGCGTCAGCCCGGAGGCGATGAAGAAGGTCAGGCTCGCCTGCCTCAGCACGTTGAGGATGTTGCCGAGGCTGAGGAAGGAATCGCTGAGCACGGCGAGGACGGCGCAGATCAGGAAAGCCGCGAGCAGGCGATAGAACAGCTGGACCGCGTCCTGGGACAGAAAGGAACGGGGCGGCGCGATGGCGCCCTTGGTGATATCGGTCATGTGCGGCTCCTGAGGCCGTCGAGGAACAGGGCAACGATGACGAGCACGCCGACGCTGGCGACCTGCACCGAGGAGGGCAGCGAGATCAGGTTCAGCCCGTTGCGCAACACGCCGACGGAGAGGACCCCGAGCAGGGTACCAAGCAGCCAGCCATTGCCGCGCTCGAACGAGGTGCCGCCGACGGCGACGGCCGCGATGGCATCGAACTCCAGCCCGAGACCGGCGGTGGGGTGGCCGGAATTCATGCGTGCGGTCATCAAGAGGCCGGCGATGCCGGCCATGGCGCCGCCGATCGCATAGACCGCGATGAGCAGCTTGTTGGGCGAGAGGCCGGCATAGCGCAGCGCCTCGCGGTTGCCGCCGAGGGCGAAGATATAGGTGCCGAAGCGGGTGTGATAGAGCAGGCCGTGAAAGGCAGCGTAGGTCACCAGCGCCATCACGATCGGCACGGGAATGCCGAGCAGCGTCGCCGAATAGATGTCGCGCACGCTGTGGGGAATGCCGACCACGCTCTGGCCGTCGCTGACGATCAGCGACAGGCCTTGCGCCATGCCGAGCGTGCCGAGCGTCGCGACAAAAGGCGGAATGCCTGTTATGGCGACCAGCCAGCCGTTGGCAAGGCCAAAGGCCGCGCCGACCAGAAGGCCGGCGCCAAGGCCCAGCAGCATCGATTTGGTCGCCAGCGACACGATCGCGACGCAGAGCGAGGTCAGCGTCAGCACCGCGCCCATCGACAGGTCCAGCCCCTCCGTCATGATGATCAGCGTCATCGGCAGCGCGAGCATGGTCAGGATGGTCGACTGCACCAGCACGTTGGAGAGGTTGGCGACCGACAGGAAGCCGGGCGCGATCGCGCTGAACAGCGCGATCAGCAGCACCAGCACGATGGCAACGCCTGGGATGCGTTGCAGCGGATTGGGTTGGGCGACGACCGCGGCTTCACGCATGATGCATCCCCAGTCGCACGATATTCTCCTCGGTCAATTCGTTGCGTGTCAGGTGCCCGGCGATGCGCCCCTCGCGCATCACATAGGCGCGGTCGCAGACATGGCAGATCTCGACCTGCTCGGACGAGATCATCAACGCCGCCGCGCCTTCCGCGACGAGGCGGTCGATCAGCGCGAAGATTTCCGACTTGGCGCCGATGTCGATGCCGCGCGTCGGCTCATCGAAGATGAAGAGTTTCGAGCCGGCGGCGAGCCATTTTCCGATCACGACCTTCTGCTGGTTGCCGCCCGAGAGCAGGCCGACGGTCTGGCGTGCGCTCGGTGTCGCGACGCGGAGCTGTCGGATCAGGCCGTCGGCGGTACGCTGCGCCGAGCGTTGGTCGAACAGCCCGCTCGGGAACAGCTTCCTCAGCGCCGACACCACCAGATTGTCGCTGACGGATCGCAGCAGCGCGAGGCCCTCGCTCTTGCGGCTCTCCGGGATCAGCGCGATGCCGCGGCGGGCGGCGAGATCCGGCTCGCCGGAAATGCTCTTGCCCTCGAAGATGATCTCGCCCGATGTCACGGGATCGGCGCCGAAGATCGCGCGCGCGACCTCGCTGCGGCCGGAGCCGACCAGCCCGCACAGGCCGACGATCTCGCCCCGGCGCACCTCGATGTTGATGTCGGAGATGCCGGTCGGCGCGCTCAGGCCCTTGACCTGCAGCAACACCTCGCCGGGCTTGTCGGCAAAATGGCGCGGGTAGGTCATGTCGACGTTGCGGCCGACCATCATGCGGACAAGCTGGTCCGGCGTGACGTCGGCGGGCCGGACGCCATCGATGCGGCGGCCGTCGCGCAGCACCGTGATGCGATCGCCGAGCGCGAACACCTCGGCCATGCGGTGCGAGATGTAGACGATGGAGACGCCGTCCGCCTTCAGCCGCGCGATCAGTGCGAACAAGAGCTCGGTCTCGCGGTCGGACAGCGCTGCGGTCGGCTCGTCCATGACCAGGATGCGGGCGTTCTGGCTGATCGCTTTGGCAATCTCGACCATCTGCTGCTGCGCAACACCAAGCTTGTCGACGATGGTGGAGGGATCGATGTCGAAGCCGATGGTGTCGAGCACGCGCCTTGCGTCGGCCAATAACCTGCGGCGGTCGATGGTGCCGGGAATGCGGCCCTTCGGTTCGCGCCCCAAGAAGATATTCTGGGCGATGTCGAGATGGGGAACCAGCGAGAATTCCTGGAAGATCACGGCAATGCCGAGCTTCTGCGCATCCGCGGTCGAGGAGATCGCGACCTTCTCGCCCTTGTGGTAGAATTCGCCGGCGTCGGCGCGATAGGCGCCGCACAGCACCTTCATCAGGCTCGACTTGCCGGCGCCGTTCTCGCCCAGCAGCATGTGGACCTCGCCGGGGTAGACGGCAAAGGACACGTCGTCCAGCGCCTTGACGCCGGGAAATTCCTTGCTGATGCCGCGCAGCTCCAGCAGCGGCGTGGGCGAGGTGACCTCGATCGGGAGCGCGTCGCTCATGCTTTGGCTCCGCCAGCAAAGATCTTTCCGGGGTTCATCAATCCCGCGGGATCGAGCGCCGTCTTGATCGATCGCATCACGTCCACGGCCTCGCCGAGCTCATCGGAGAGATAATCGATCTTGCCGAGCCCGATGCCGTGCTCGCCGGTGCAGGTGCCGTCCATGGCAATGGCGCGCGCGACCATGCGGGCCTGCAGCGCCTTGGCGCCTTCGGCCTCCTCCGGCTTTGTCGGGTCGATCAGGATCAGCATGTGGAAATTGCCGTCACCGACATGGCCGACGATCGGTGCGGTGAAACCGTGCGCGTCCGCATCGCGCCGCGTCTCGGTCAGGCATTCCGCCAGCCGTGAGATCGGCACACAGACGTCGGTTATCACCGCGCGTGCGCCGGGCCGCAGGCCGAGGCCGGCATAGAGCGTGTTGTCGCGGGCGTGCCAGAGCCGGCGGCGGTCTTCCTGTGCCTTGGCCCAGGCAAAGCCATGGCCGCCGTGGTCGGCCGCGATCGCCTGCGCGGCCTCGGCCTGTTCGGCGACCGATGTCTCCGAGCCATGGAATTCGAAGAACAGGGTGGGCGCCTCGCGATAGCCGAGCTTGGCGTAGGCGTTGATGCCGCGCATCATGACGTCGTCGAGCAGCTCGATGCGCGCCACGGGGATCGCGGACTGGATCACGGAGATCGCGGTGTCGACGGCGTCGTGCAGGGTGTCGAAGCTGCAGACTGCCGCCGAGATCGCCTGCGGCACCGGATGGACCTTCAGCGTGATCTCCGTGATGATGCCGAGCGTGCCTTCCGCGCCGACGAACATGCGCGTCAAATCATAGCCCGCGGCCGACTTCCGCGCGCGCTTTGCAGTGCGGATGATGCGCCCGTCGGCCAGCACGACCTCGAGCGCCATGACGTTGTCCTTCATGGTGCCATAGCGCACCGCCATCGTGCCCGAGGCGCGCGTCGAGGTCATGCCGCCGATCGAAGCGTCGGCGCCCGGATCGATCGGGAAGAACAGGCCGGTGTTGCGCAGCTCCGCATTGAGCTGCTTGCGCGTGATGCCGGGCTGCACCACGACGTCCATGTCGCTGTCGTGCAGGCTGAGCACCTTGTTCATGCGCGCGAAGTCGAAGCAGACGCCGCCGGCGACCGCGGCCGCATTGCCTTCGAGCGAGGTCCCGGCGCCGAACGGGACGATCGGCATGCCCGCGCTCGCGCAGAGCTTGACGATTTCGGCGACCTCCTGCGTGGTCTCGGGGAAGACCACGATATCGGGCGGCAGGTTCTGATAATGCGACTCGCTCTGCCCGTGCTGATCGAGCACGCCGCGCGCGACGCTCACGCGCGGGCCGATCATGCCGGTGAGGCGATCGGCCAATGTGCCCGTGCTGACCCGCGGTCCCATCCTCAGCTCCCGTCCCTGTTTTACGGACACTTGTTGGTCCGTCGTTGAGCTTAAGCGGCTCTTGCGTTGCTTGCGACCTGCTTCAGGCCGAAATCATAGTTGAGATGAAAATAGTCGCGCTCCACCATGCGACCATCCGGCGCACGGCCCGCGGGATGCCGGACGAATTCGCGGATCAAGCTGTCCTTGACGCCGAACACCACGTCGCTGTCGAGATATTGGTCGCCGGCAACGAAGACGTGCGTCACCAGTTGCTCGAAACCGGGCGCTGAGATCATGAAGTGTACGTGCGCCGGGCGCCAGGGATGGCGTCCCTGCACCTCCAGCATCTCGCCGACCGGTCCGTCATGCGGAATGGGGTAGGCGGCCGGCTTGATCGACCAAAAATGGAAGCGGCCGTTGGCGTCGGTGTGGAAGCGGGCGCGCATCGCGAGATCGCCGATCTTGTCGAGCTGCTGCACGTCGTAATAGCCGTCGTCGTCGGAATGCCAGACGTCCACGATGGCGCCGGCCAGCGGCTGTCCGTCCACGGTCGAGACCGAGCCGGTGACCAGCATCGGATCGCCTTCCATCGACCCGGAGATGTCAGCGCCGCTGTCCTTCTCCGGCGCGGCCTGGACGAAAAACGGGCCGAGGACCGTGGTCTCGGTCGCGCCTTCCGGCACCGGATGGTTGATAGCGTCGACCAGCATGGAGACGCCGAGCGTGTCCGACAGCAGGATGAATTCCTGACGCTTGTCGTTGCACATGTGCCCGGTGCGGGTCAGGAAGTCGATGCCGTATTCCCATTCCTTCTGGGTCGGCCGCACCTCGCGGACGAACGCGTGAAGGTGACGCACCAGCGCCTCGCTGACCTGCTTGATGCGTGGATCGGTCGCGCCCGCGATCCGCTCCAGCACCGCGTCCGTGATCGTGTTCTCGTTGAAGTTACGCATGTCGGTCTCCGTTGATCACAGCTTCGGCTCGCCGAGGCCGGACAGCCGCTCGAGATGCTTGACGGTCGCAATGAAGTCGGTGTCGCCGTCGCCCTGGGCGACCAGCGAGCCATAGGTCTCGCGCACTTGCGCGGCGAGCTGCAGCGGCACGCCGACGGCGTGGCCGGCGCCCAGGATCAGATCGAGATCCTTGGCCATCTGCTTGCAGGAGAAGGTGGACTCGAAGTCGCGGGTCCGCAGCGGCGCAGTCTTGTACTTGACCATGGGTGAGGCCACCGCGCTGTCGTCGAGCACCTTCAGGATGTCCTGCCAGGCGATGCCGCCCTTGCGCGCCAGCGCCAGGCTCTCCGCCATCATCGCCGCCGACACCGCGATCATCAGATTGACCGAGAGTTTTGCGTAGCGCGCTTCCTCGGCGGGGCCGAGATAGGTCTGGGCGCGGGTGAAAGCTGCGAACAGCGGCGTTGCGCGCTCGAACGCGTCCGTCGGTCCCGACACGAAACAGGTCAGCGCGCCGGTGTGAACGATGCTGGCATTGCCGGACACCGGCGAGCGCAGATAGGCAATGCCGTGCGCCTCTGCGACGGCCGCAACCTCAGCCGAGGCTGCGACGCTGACGGTGCTGGTTTCGATCAAGACGGCACCGGGGGCCATCGCGGCGATCAGGCCGGCGGGGCCGAGCAACGCGCCGCGCAAAGCGGCGTCGTCGGGCAGGGAGGTGATCACGGCGGCCTTGCCGCTCACGGCCTCGGCCGGCGAGGCGGCGATCGCAATGCCCTGCGCGCGTGCGTCGCTGATCCGCGCCGCGCTCTGGTCGAACGCGGTGACGGTGTAGCCGGCCTTGGCGACGAGCACCGACATCGGCAGGCCCATCTTGCCGATCCCGATGAAAGCAACTGTTTTAAGAGCGTCAGTCATTGTTCTTGTCCATTGGCGCTTTCAGGCGGCGCGTCCCTGTCGTTCGATGTCTTGCACCAGCCGCCGGCCGGATTGCGCCAGCAGCTCCTTCTTCGTCTCGAGTCCCCCGACCAGCAGCCGGCCATTGCGTTTCTTCCAGGCGCCGCCGATCATGACGGCCTCGATGTTGGCGAGGCTCGTCTGCATCACGACGGTCGCGATGGGATCGTGCACCGGATGGAGATTGAGATCGGAGGCGTTGATGATCACGAGGTCGGCGAGCTTGCCCGGCGTCAGCGATCCGATCTGGTGCTCGCGGCCGAGCATGCGGGCGCCTTCCGTCGTGATCCAGCGCAGCGCTTCCCGGATCGGAATCGTGGTCGTTGCCGGGATGGTGCCGCTGGTCTTGCGCGACTCGGCATTGTCGAGCGCCCGCTGCATCGACAGCGCAACGCGCGCGGCGGAGAGCAGATCGCCCGCCAGCACGGATTCCAGATCAATGCCGATGGTCGGCCGCACGCCGCGCTTCAGAAGGCATCCGGTGATCGGAAAGCCATGGCCCTGGATCATCTCGTTCTCGGGTGTGACCGAGAAGGACACACCGAGATCGACGAGACGATCGAGCAGATCATCCGGCAGATCATTGCCATGGACGATATTGACGCCGGGGCCGACGAGGCCGGCCTCGAGCAGCTTCTCCCAGCCGCCAGGCGTCTTGGCCGGACCGCCGCCCTGATGCATCGAGGCGGTCAAGTTCAGCTCCCGCGCCAGGTGGAAATCGTGCATGGCGACGTCGAGCGTCGAATAGTGGGGACCGAGAATGGCGAGCCCGAGCGTGACGAGGCCGTCGCGGTCGGCGAGGGGGCCCGCCAGCAGCCGCTCGACCTGGCGGCGCGGATGCGGCACTTCCGAGAAATGCGGCTCGCCCGGCTTCGGCTCGGGTTTCGGCGAGCCATGGAAGAACGCGGCGCGGATGCCGCTTTCGATCAGGCCGCGCACGCCGGCGTCAGTGTGATCGGGCGTCGGGTTGTTGTGGCACCAGTCGACCAGCGTGGTGACGCCATGGTTGATCTGGTTCAGCGCGCCGACGAGGGTTGCGATGTAGATGTCGTCGGGCCGGAACACGGTCGCGAGCCCGGCATGCATGCGGCGGAAATACTCCAGCAGCGTCCAGTTGGCGGCAAAGCCGCGCAAGCCCGTCTGCCAGGTGTGCATATGCGCGTTGATCAGGCCTGGAATGACGATGCGGCCCGCGCCGTCGACGACCTCGGTGTCGGCTCCAACGTCGATCGACGGGCGCACATCGGCAATCCGGTTGCCCTCGACCAGCACATCGCCGGTCAGGAGATCGCCGATCGCGTCATCCATGCTGATGACAATGGCCGATCTGATCAGCGTGCGCCGCATTGCCTTACGCCGCCGCTTTGACGGCGCTTGGCGGCTCGCCGGCGAAGGCGCGCGCAATCAAGCCGCGAATGGCGCCACGCTCGAGCGGGCGCGGGTTCCAATAGGCATTGGTGACGGCGAGATCTGCGGCCCTGTCGATTCCGCTCTCGGGCATGCCGACATCGCGTAGCGCCAGCTTCGCACCAAGCCCCTTGGCGAGATCGTAAAGTCCCTGCGATGCATCAGCCGCACCGATTGCGCGCGAGATGCGCGCCATCGCATCGGGCACGGCCGGTGCGTTGTAGGCCAGCGCGTGCGGGAGCACGATGGTATGCGTTTCGGCGTGCGGCAGGTCGAACGTGCCGCCGAGCGTGTGGCAGAGCTTGTGATGCAGTGCCATGCCGACCGTGCCGAGACAGACACCGCACAGCCAGGCGCCATAAAGGGCTTCGGTGCGGGCCTCGCGGTCGTCGCTTTTGGCGGCAATGGCGGGCAGGGCACGCGCCAGCGCGTGGATGCCTTCTTCGGCCATCAGCGACGTCACGGGATTGGCATCGCGCGCGTAGAGTGCCTCGACCGCATGCGCGATGGCGTTGATGCCTGATGTTGCGGCGAGACCCGCCGGCAGCGTGAGCGTCAAGTCGACGTCGTAGATCACGGTCTCCGGCAGTATCGCTGCATCGCGCACCGTGGTCTTCAGCCCGTTCTCGGTCTGGCCGACGATCGGCGTCATCTCCGAGCCAGCATAGGTGGTGGGGATGCAGAGCTGGTTGACACCGGTGCGCAAGGCCAGCGCCTTGCCTAGTCCGGTGGTCGAGCCGCCGCCGAGCGAGACGACGCAATCGGCCTCGCATGCCTTCATCGCCGCGAGCGCGCGTTCCGTGACCTCGACCGGCGTGTGCATGGTGGCGCCGGGAAAGATGCCGGCATAGAGCGGACCGAGCGCGGCCCCCAAGCTCTTACCCTGCGCCTCCTGCTGCGGCGTCGTCAGCACCAGCGCACGCTCGCCGCCGAGCCGCTCGACCTCGGCCTTGGCGTTAGCCAACGTTCCGCTGCCGAACACAACGCGGCAAGGCAGGTTTTCGAAGGTGAACGAACCGATCATGCGCCGGTCTCTTTGATGGGATAATCGACCTGGAAGCGCCCGATCCGCAAGTCGCCCAGCGCCTCGCGCACCCGCAGATGTTCCGGGTGGTTGGCGTAGGCGGCCAGCGCCGCCTGGTCGGTGAATTCGGAGAACAGCACGACGTCGCAGGCGTAATCGACCGCGCTGACGTCCATGCCGACTTCGATATGGGTGAGGCCGTCGATCCGGCCCTTGAGGCCCTCGAACAGGGTCTTGACCTTGAGCCGGGCGGCGGAGCGCTCCTCGGGGCTCTCCCCGCGCAGCCGCCACATCACGATGTGCCTGATCGGGCCCGACATTTCCTGATTTCCTCGCCTGCAATGGTGCTTTGTTGGCGCCATTTTGCCTTGCAGAAAACGGAAATAAAGGTCAAAATTTGTAAGTCTCTTTTCCTATTTTCGCAAAAATGGACCGGCTCCTCCAACTCGAGGTCTTCTCCAAAACCGCTGAGCTCGGCAGCCTTTCCAAGGCCGCCGAAATCCTGCGGATGTCGAACGCGGCCGCGAGCCGCCATCTCAGTGCGCTGGAGGAGCGGCTGGCGGTCCGGCTGATCGAGCGCAACACGCGCCGGCAATGGCTGACCGAAGCCGGGCAGGAGCTCTTGCAGCGTTGCAGCACGCTCCTGAACGAGCTCGCCGAAGCCGAGGACGCCGTCTCCGACCGCGCGTTGTCGCCGAAGGGCATGCTGCGCGTGACGTCTTCGCTGTCCTTCGCGATGATCTATCTCGCGCCGATGCTACCCGCCTTCCGCGCGCTCTATCCCAATCTCAGCGTGCAGATCATCAGCGCAAACCGCTACCCCGACTTCATCGAAGCCGGCATCGACGTTGCGATCCGGACTCGGGAGCACGAGCCGGATTCCAACATCATCGTCCGCCGCATCGGCCAGATGCACCGCGTGCTTGCGGCGGCTCCGTCCTATCTGGAGAAGCACGGCCGGCCCGAGCATCCCGTCGATCTCGCCCGTCACAACATGCTGATCTACAACCTCGCCAATGATCCCTATTCGCTGCGGTTGAGCCAGGGCAGCACGACGCAGACGGTGCGAATCGCGCCGACGCTCGACAGCAATGACGGCCAGATCATCTGTGGTGCAGCGCGCGCCGGGCTCGGCATCCTGATCCAGCCGCTCTATATCGTGCAGGGCGATATTGCGGCCGGCCGGCTGGTGCCTGTCCTGAGGGATTGGCAGCTGCCGTTGCTCACCATGAACATCGCCTATCAAAATCGGGTCAGGCTGCCCGCCAAGATCAGGGTGTTCTCCGATTTCCTCGTGAGCTACATCCGGGAGCATTCGGAGCCGGGGATCTGGATCGACGCGGCGAAGTGAATGGGAAGCATCCATGTATCTCGGCATCGATCTCGGCACGTCGGCGGTCAAGACGGTTCTCGTCGACGATGCCCAGCGCGTGATCGCAAGCGAGAGCCGGCCGCTCGCGACCGTCTCGCCGCAATCGGGCTATTCCGAGCAGGATCCGGCGCAGCGGATCGATGCGACCTTTGCCACGCTGGATGCCCTCAAGGCGTCGCACGCCGATGCGTTGGCGGCGGTCGAAGGCATCGGACTGTCCGGCCAGATGCATGGCGCCACGCTGCTCGATAAGAGCTTGAGGCCGCTGCGGCCCTGCATCCTCTGGAACGACGGACGATCGGCCAGTGAGTGCCGTATCCTGGAGCAACGCTGGCCCGCCTTGCGCGCGGTGACGGGCAACAAGGCAATGCCGGGCTTCACCGCGCCAAAACTGCTCTGGATCGCCGCGCACGAGCCCGAGATCTTCGCGGCGACGAAGCTCGTTCTGCTGCCAAAGGCCTATCTGCGCCTGGTGCTATCGGGCGAGGCCGTCGAGGATGTCTCGGATGCTTCGGGATCGCTGTGGCTCGACGCGGCGCGCCGCGATTGGTCGGACGCAGCACTGGAAGCGACCGGCTTGTCACGCGCGCACATGCCGCGCCTGGTCGAGGGATGCGCGCCCGCAACCACGCTGCGCAGCGAGCTCGCGCGGCGCTGGGGCATGGTCAGGCAGCCGGTGATCGCGGGCGGTGCCGGCGACAATCCCGCGGGCGCCGTCGGTATCGGCGCAGTCCGGCCGGGAGCGGCATTCGTCTCCCTGGGAACCTCGGGTGCCCTCATGGCCCCGACCGACAGGATCGCCGCCAATCCCGATCGCGTCGTGCATACGTTCTGCCACGCCATTCCCGGCATGTGGATTCAGGCCGGCGCGATCCTCTCGGCCGCCTCCTGCCTCGCCTGGCTCGCGCGCCTGTTCGGCGCCACCGAGGCGGAACTGCTGGCTCCGCTTGGAGCGCGACCGCGGGCACCGTCGCCCGTGAGCTTCCTGCCTTATCTGGCCGGCGAGCGGACGCCGCACGACGATCCCGTCGTGCGCGGCATGCTGGATGGGCTGAGCCATGGCACCGATCGCGCGGCGATCGTGCAGGCGGTGCTCGAAGGCGTTGCCTTCGCGCTTGCCGATTGCCGCGATGCGCTCGCCGGTGCCGGTATTGAGATTGCGGAAGCAGATGTGATCGGCGGTGGTTCGCGCTCGGCCTTCTGGCTCTCGGTGCTGGCGAATGTGCTCAATGTTCCAGTCCATCGCTTTGCCGGAGGTGAGACCGGCGCCGCGTTCGGTGCGGCGAGATTGGGGCGGCTTGCTGTCACGGGTGAGGCAATCGGTGACGTATGCGTGCGGCCGCAGCGCATCGAAACATTCGAGCCCGACGCTGCACTGGTCGATGCCTACGCCGAACGGCTTCCCGCCTGGCGCGAACTGTATCGGCCGCGCCACTAGCTGGCCCAATCTGGTTTGCATACTTCGGTATACTCGCCTTCGGTATTGCCCTGCGTCACCGCTTTTGTTTAATGACCAAACCGCGTTGCCGAGAAACGAGACGCGGGTGGGAAACGCATTGTGCGCCGGGAGGCACGATGAACGATCCGATCCTCGAGATGCGCGGGGTCTCAAAGACCTTCTTCGGCATCAAGGCGCTGCGGGCGGTCGATCTCACCGTCTATCCCGGTGAAATTCACGCCCTGATGGGTGAGAACGGCGCCGGCAAGTCGACGCTGATGAAGATCCTGTCCGGCGCCTACCGGCCCGATCCGGGCGGCGAGATCCGCATCGAGGGCAGGGTGGTGCGGATCGAAGGCCCGCTCGGCGGCCGCGCGGCGGGCATCTCCATCATCTACCAGGAGCTGTCGCTCGCTCCCAATCTCAGCGTTGCCGAGAACATCTATCTGGGCCGGGAGATGTCGCGCTCGGGCTTGCTGGCGCGCGGCGCCATGCGCGAGGGCGTCGGCCCGATCCTGAAACGACTGGGCGCCGACTTCCTGCCCTCGACGCTGGTGGCGCATCTGTCCATGGGCCAGCGGCAGCTGGTCGAGATCGCGCGTGCGCTGCATGTCAGATCAAAGATTCTCATCATGGACGAGCCGACCACCTCCTTGTCGGCCGCCGAAAGCGAGCGGCTGTTCGCGCTGATCCGCCAGCTTCGCGCCGAGGGGCTTGCCATCATCTACATCTCGCATCGCATGGACGAGGTCTACGCGCTCGGCGACCGCGTCACCGTGCTGCGCGACGGCCGCCTGGTCGGTTCGCTCGACAAGCCCGAAATTCGCGCCGACACCATCGTGCGACTGATGGTCGGTCGCGACGTCTCCTCGTTCTACAAGAAGGACCATGATCCGGAGGCGGGGCGGGGGCATCCCGTGCTCGCGGCGATCGACATGGCCGATGGCCAGCGCGTCAAGGGCTGCTCGCTCACCGTGCATGCGGGTGAGGTGGTCGGCCTCGCCGGCCTGATCGGCGCCGGCCGCACCGAGCTTGCCCATCTCATCATCGGTGCGTCGCCGAAAACCTCGGGCCGGCTCGAGCTGGAGGGGCGTCCGGTCGATATCCGCACGCCGGGCGAGGCGCTCGAGGCCGGTATCGCCTATCTCACGGAAGACAGGAAGGCGCTCGGCCTGTTTCTCGACATGTCGTGTCTGGACAACATCAACCTCGCCGTGCTCGGCCGCGATGCGAAGCTCGGCTGGTTTCTGGATCGCGACAAGGCACGCGAGCGCGCCGACCGCGCCTTTGCGGGCCTCAGCATTCGCGCCACCAATGCCGGCGTTCCCGCCGGCGGCCTGTCAGGCGGCAACCAGCAGAAGGTGCTGCTGTCGCGGCTACTCGCCATCGCACCGAAGGTCCTGATTCTCGACGAGCCGACGCGCGGCGTCGATGTCGGTGCCAAGTCTGAAATCTATTCGATCATCGACAATCTCGCCAAGGCCGGCACCGCGATCCTCGTCATCTCATCCGATCTGCCCGAGATCATCGGCATCTGCGACCGCGTCGTCGTGATGCGTGCGGGGCACATCGCCGGCGAGGTCACCCGCGGCCCGAATTCGCCGCTGGCGCAGGAAGACATCATGGGGCTAGCTACGGGGATGGAGCATCTCGATGCCTGACAATGGTGGTGTGGGGGCGAAGCCGGCATCGACCACGACCAACGGAGCTGCCGCAGAAACAAGGCGCCAGCGGATGCGGATGCTGATCAGTGCGCTGGGCATGTTGCCGGTGCTGCTGATCCTCTGCATCGGCTTCAACGTGCTCTCCGAAGGCCGCTTCTTCACCGGACAAAATCTCGGCATCGTATTGCAGCAGGCCGCTGTGAACACCGTGCTCGCCGCCGGCATGACCTTTGTCATCCTCACCGGCGGCATCGACCTATCGGTCGGCTCGATCCTGGCGGCCTCCGCAATGGCGGGATTGACGCTCTCCAAGCTGCCGGAGCTCGGGATGCTGTGGCTGCCGGCCGCGCTGCTCACCGGCCTCGGCTTCGGAATCGTCAACGGCGCGCTGATTGCGCTGCTTCGCCTGCCGCCTTTCATCGTCACGCTCGGCTCGCTCACCGCGGTGCGCGGCCTCGCGCGGCTGCTCGGGGCCGACACCACCGTGTTCAATCCCTCCATTCCCTATGCCTTCATCGGCAACGGCTCGCTGACGCTCATTCCCGGCGTCGCGTCGATCCCCTGGCTCTCGGTGATCGCCTTGCTCGTCATTCTCGTCTCCTGGCTGGTGCTGCGCCGGACCGTGCTCGGAGTGCATATCTATGCAGTGGGCGGAAACGAGAGCGCGGCGCGGCTGGCCGGCATCAAGGTCTGGGCCGTCCTGATCTTCGTCTACGGCATATCCGGACTTTTCGCCGGGCTCGGCGGCGGCATGCAGGCGGCGCGCCTCTATGCGGCCAACGGCCTCCAGCTCGGCCAGTCCTATGAGCTCGATGCGATCACCGCCGTGATCCTCGGCGGCACCTCGTTCGTCGGCGGCATCGGCTCGATCTGGGGCACGCTGGTCGGCGCGCTGATCATCGCCGTGCTGTCCAACGGGCTCATCCTCATCGGCGTCTCCGACATCTGGCAATATGTGATCAAGGGCCTGGTGATCATCGGCGCCGTGGCGCTCGACCGCTACCGGTTGCAAGGCTCCGCGAGAACGTGAGACGCCCGGCCCGCAACACTGCGCGAATGGCGTGATACGAGATTCCGTTGCGGCAACTGGTCTGCCGCGCCGGGGACGAAGACAGACCAGGGAGGAAGACCATGTTGAAGACGATCATGCTCGCCGGCGCCGCCACGGCACTTGCCCTGACCACCGCACCATCCTTCGCCAAGGAGCTCAAGTCGATCGGCGTCTCGCTGGGATCGATGGGCAACCCGTTCTTCGTCGCGTTGTCGAAAGGCGCCGAATTCGAGGCCAAGAAGACCAATCCCAACGTGAAGATCACGGCCGTCGGTTTCGAATATGACCTCGGCAAGCAGGTCACCCAGATCGACAATTTCATCGCCGCCGGCGTCGACCTGATCCTGCTCAATCCCGGCGATCCCAAGGCGATCGGGCCGGCCATCAAGAAGGCGCAAGCCGCGGGCATCGTCGTCGTCGCGGTCGACACCGCGGCTGAGGGTGCCGATGCCACCGTGACCACGAACAACGTGCAGGCCGGCGAGATCTCCTGCCAGTACATCGTCGACAAATTGGGCGGCAAGGGTGACGTCATCATCGAGAACGGGCCACAGGTCTCCGCCGTCATCGACCGTGTCGTCGGCTGCAAGAATGTCTTCTCGAAAAATCCCGGCATCAAGGTGTTGTCCAGCGACCAGGACGGCAAGGGCTCGCGCGAGGGCGGTCTCACCGTCGCGCAGGGCTATCTGACCCGCTTCCCCAAGATCGACGCCATCTTCGCCATCAACGATCCGCAGGCGATCGGCACCGACCTTGCGGCGCGCCAGCAGAACCGCAGCGGCATGATCATCACGGCCGTCGACGGCGCGCCCGATATCGAGGCCGCGCTGAAAGATCCGCAGTCGCCGCAGATCCAGGCTTCCGCGTCGCAGGATCCGTTCTTCATGGCGCGGCGCGCGGTGCAGGTCGGCGTCGGCATTCTCAACGGCCAGAAGCCGGCCTCGACCGTCGAGCTGCTGCCGTCCAAGCTCGTGACCAGGGACAACGTCGCCGAGTACAAGGGCTGGACCTCGGATCGCTCCCAGTAAGGCATCGTCCGCTGCTGGAGACGTTCGAAGCATGAGAGGTGACGGGCGGCGGTTTAATCGCGCCGCCCGCCGCCGATACCCTGCGTGCTCACCGGTAGTACGCAGCGATGCCTGTGCTAGCTTTCCACGATCTCGATCGGTCGATTCGGAAAGCAGATCCGGTGAAATCCAGGACGTCAGGCACGGCGTGGCGGCATGCCAATATCGGCCGCCTGCTCAATAACGCGGTGCGGCGCTTCGAAGGCCGTGTGCTCGAATTGATGATCGAGCGGGGCCACGACGAGACGCGCATCGCCCATGTTAGCCTCACCCGCAATCTCGACGTGGAGGGGACGCGGCTCACCGAGCTCGCCCGCCGCGCCTCCATGAGCAAGCAGGCGATGGGCGAACTGGTCGATCAATGCGCCGAGCTCGGCCTCGTCGATCGCATCGCCGATCCGACCGACCGGCGCGCGCGCATCGTCATGTTCACGCCCACGGGGCGCAAATGGCTCGATGCGTTCCGCGATGCCGTCGACGTCGCCGAGCGGGAGATGCGCGCCGAGCTCGGCAAGGCCACGATGGATGCAATCCTGAAGGGCCTCGCGGCGTATGGCACGGAGTTCGATACGCTCGACGATCCCGATTAGTCAGGCAGCTTGACTAAATCGTCAGGTAACCTTACCATGCAAGATGATGCTGGCAGGGAGAAGCGTCTTGGAAACTCGTCTGACGGCCACGGTGCTCATCGTGGGCGGGGGCCCTTGTGGGCTGATGCTGGCGAACGAGCTCGGCCGCCGCGGGGTGTCCGCGATCCTGGTCGATGAAAAGCCGGGCACGGCCTTCAATCCGCAAGCCAATGCGACGCAGGCGCGCTCGATGGAGCACTATCGACGGCTGGGCTTTGCCGACGAGATCAGACGCGAAGGTCTGCCCGCGGACTACCCGACCGATGTTGCCTATTTCACGCGCTATACCGGCTACGAGTTGGCGCGGTTCGCGCTGCCGTCGGCGTCGCGGGCGGGCGAGCTGATCAAGGGCTTGTCGGGCTCCTGGAGCGCGGCCGAGCTGCCGCATCGGGTCTCGCAGAAATATGTCGAGGCGGTGCTGCGCCGCCACGCCGAACGGCTCCCCGGCATCGAGCTCAACTACGGTCACCGGCTGATCGGCTACACCGAAAGCGATGACGGTATCGTTGGCGAGGTCGAATGTCTCGACGATGGCAGCCGCTTCCGGATCGGCGCCGACTTCCTGGTCGGGGCGGACGGGCCGCGCTCCATGGTTCGCCAATCGCTCGGGATCGTCTATGGCGGCGAGACCGGGACGCAGCGCGATTTCATGGGCGGCCGCATGCTGGCGGTCTATCTCCGCTCGCCCGACTTCTACGCACGCGTCCCCCACGCGAAAGCGTGGATGTACAATTGCTTCAACGGCGACCGCCGCGCCTTCATGGCCTCGGTGAACGGCCGTGATGAATTTGCGTTCCACACGCAGCTGCGGCCGGGCGAGGACGAAAGTGCGATCACGATCAACCAGGCTAAAGCCGCGTTCCAGCGCGCCTGCGGTGCGCCGATCGATTGCGAAGTTCTGTCCTTCCTGACCTGGACCGCCGGTCACGCACTGGTCGCGAACGGGATGCAGCGGGGCAGGGTCTTCCTCGGCGGCGACGCGGCGCATCTGTTCACGCCGACCGGCGGGCTCGGCTACAACACCGCGATCGAGGATGCGGTCAATCTCGGCTGGAAGCTCGCAAGCGTCGTCAAGGGCGTGAGCCCGGCGGCACTGCTCGGCAGCTACGAGGTCGAGCGGCGTCCGGTGGCGCTCCGCAACACCGATTATGCGCGGCGCTTCGCCGATTCGCTCGGCCTCTTCGCACCGGCGCCGGAGATCGAGGATGCGACGGACGCCGGCCACGAAGCGCGGCGGATCGCGGGCGCCTATCTCGATCAGCACGCCCGCGCCGAGTTCAACATCCCCGGCGTCACCTTCGGCGGGCGCTACGACGGCTCGCCGATCATCGTCCCCGATGGCAGCGAGCCGCCGCCGGATGCCGCCAACGTCTACATTCCCACCGCCTGTCCCGGCGGCCGCGCACCGCATGCGTGGCTGGAGGACGGCATGTCGCTGTATGACCTGTTCGGATTCGAATGGACGCTGCTTCAGTTTGGGGACGTGATGTCGGCCCATGGGTCATTCGCTGAGACGATCCGCGCGATCGGAGCCGATGTAAAGCTCGTCACGCTGCCCAGATCGTTGCGCGATCTCTACGAGGCGGATCTCGCCCTGATTCGTCCCGACCAGATCGTGGCTTGGCGCGGCAACGCATCGCAGGCCGGGACGATCGCACGCGTGCTCGGCCGCGTACTCGCGCGCGAAGACGCGCGGCTGCTAGCCGGCGGCGGACGGATTGGTTCGCGCAGGTGACACGGCCGACGGAATTGCGCTCGCGAACAGACTGGTCTTGGGTTGGACGCGCGATCCGTCGATCAGCTCGAGGCGGCCGCAGCGGTTCAGGGTATGCAGCTTCCTGCCGGGCCATGCCGGTCCGGGCTTCAGAGCATGGCGGACGATCTGCTTGAATGCCGTCGGCGACAGTTCGACCACTTCCGCCAGGGCAAGCGCTGCGCCGTATCCGTCGGTACAGTCCTGGACCGGTCGCCACAGCTTGTCATCGAGTGTGACGAAGTTTCCTGCCGGCCGCGTGCTTGCACGGTCGATCAGGACGGGATTGCTGGCGTGGGGCAACCAGGGCCCCAAGAGTCGATCGGCGTGGTAGATCGCCAGCGAATCCGAATAGCCAGCCGTTCCGTCGCGCCAGGCGCCAAACAGATAATACAGGCCGTTGTGGCGCGTGATCGTGACGTCGGCCAGCTCGAGGCCGGAAAGGAGCGTTGCGTATCGCTCCCATTTGTCCGGAAACCGAACACATTTGTAGAGGGCGACGTCCCCGCGGGTCGAGCTCTCCGGGATCATCCAGAGCTCGCCATCGTCCTCGATCACGAACGGATAGGAGAGGTGACAGGGCTCCTCGAGCACCGGCATCACCTCGCCGACTGGCCCCGCGTCGGCGAACTCGATCGCCGAGATGATGCCTTTTCCGACGCGGTGATCGAGATCCTCGAAGAAGACGAAGGTCCGGCCCTGCCAGGTGACGGGAAAGGGATCGGCATAGAAGTGGTTTCCAGGATCTCTCAGAACGTTCCAGCCTGGACCTGACAGGTCTCCGGTCTGCCAGACGCCCGCGCCGTCGTTGAAGCGCCATCCGATATGCCAATGCGGGGCATAGCAGCAGAGCCGATAGATCCCCTTGGCGATCGATACGGCAAGGCCGCGCGCGACGTAGCCAACCGCGCCGCGTCGCGAGCCAATTCCAGCGGGGTGCGGCAGCTGCGGCACGATGCGCGGCCTTCCCGACAGGATCGCCGCCAGCATGGTCAGGGTCCGCGCCATCACTGTTTCGAGCGCGCCGCTGAGGCCCGCGGCAATCTCTCCGGACGGATGGCCGCGATCGAGGACCGAGCCGTCGATCTCGTTGACGATCTCGATCACCGGCAGGTCGCCGGCGAGGATGGCGGCGAGCGCGGCATTTTCACCGGCGACGCCGTTGAACAGCGGCCGGAGATACAGCCGGGCAGGGCTGGCCGGATCGCGTGGGGCACTCGTGAAATCGACGATCACGTCGGCCGTGCCGACGCTGGCGCGTGCTGGTTCGGAGCCGATCGTCAGCCTGTCGGCCCTGCTGCGCTTGCCCTTGTGCAACACCAGGCGCTCGAGCTCGAACAGGGCATCGAGACCCGCCGGCCGTGACTCCGCCGTTGCCGTCCATGCAACTTGCACCGGCACGTCCCGGCCGTCGACCGACAGCGTCCTGCGGTCCATCCAGCGTCGCGCGTACTCACGTTCACAGCGAAACTCGATGATCATGTCGAGCCAATCTGTTCCAGCGAATCAGGTCAAACGACCTGGTCGAGAATTCGGATGTATTCCTCGACCATGGCATCTACCGAATAGCGCAGCCGCAGGCCTTTGGCGTTTTGTCGCAGGTCGTCGCGCAATTGCGTGTCGGTCAGCAGCCTCGAGACGGACGCGGAGAGCTGCGCATGATCGGAGGCATCGACGAAGAATGCAGTTGGTCTGCCCTCGTAGGACAACACTTCGCGCAGGACGGGAAGATCGGTCACGACGGAGGGAACACCGGCGTTGGCGGCCTCGACGGCAGCCAGACCGAAGGTCTCGGCCTGGGTCGGAAAGACGAACACATCGAGACAGGCGAGGAAGTCCGCCATCCGGCCGGGAGGAATCTCCCCGAGCAAATGCAGACGGTCCGAGACGTTCAAGTCGTTCGCCAGTTGCCTCAGCCGGGCCTCGTCGGCTCCCTGGCCGGCGAGCGCAAGATGCCAGGACGGTTGATCCGGCAGCAGACGTATCGCCAGATCGAGCCGCTTGTGCGGATGCAGCCGTGCGGCGCAGCCAAGCAGGACGCGATCCGGCGGCAGATTGAATCGCTGCCGCGCCGCCTCCTTCGACAGGGTGAGGGCCTTGTCGTCGAAGCCGTGCGGCACATGCACCATGCGCGACCGGTAGGCCGCGGGGTAGCGCGAATATTCGCGCTCCATGTCCCGCGAATTGAGCGTGATGCAATCGAAGAAGCCGAGGCTGCCCATGGCGATGTCGGCGGTGCGGACCGGCCAGCTCATCGCCAGCGCGGATGAAACCTGATTGGCGACGACCGGTGCACGGCTGACGAGGCGCGTGACGCCGGCGCCGATGACGTTGCCGAAATGCTGGAACGTCAGGACGGCGTCGGGCCTGGTGGATCTGATGTGGCGGCCGAGCGTCCACAGCATCCGCAGCAGCGCCAGCGGATTGCCCGGCCGGCTTGGCGCGCAGTAGAGCGTATCGGGCGGCTCGTCGAAGGAATCCGATTTGCGGAAGAAGAACAGGTTGGTGACTCGGTAACCGCGCGCGGTCAGGCCGGCGCCGAGCAGCCGGGAGATCTCCTGTGCACCGGCGTTCTCGGCCTGGGTTTGTGCGAGAAGCACGTGAAGTTTTCGCCCATCGCCGTCCGGCCGCGCAGGTGCCGTCGCGCTCGTCTCGCCCAAGTCCTTGTTCGGCTGATAGTGGAGCACGGATCCCGACCCGCTAAAGAAAGGAAATCTTCACCTTCTTAACTCCGTACCTATCATGCGGGCGTCTCGCGGACACCGACTTGCAACAAACGGAGTTAATGCGATGCTATGGCGACGACGTCGTTCGCGCAGCATTTCAGCTGGTTCCCGGCTGGCGCGCAGCGGGCGCGTTAACCAATCGGTCCTGCGCGGATGATCCGAGCGGCACGTGACACTTAATCACGTGATTCCGCGCTGCGAACTGCGTAGTTGCCGCGCCTCGATGCAGGGAAGCGCAACAGCACGAGAACGGAAGGATCGACCCCGCTTCGCCGGCGACAGAGGACGTTCAGCGCAATGGTCGCGAGCGCGAGCGACACGGTCGTCGAAATCGCCGCGCCAAGCACGCCGAGGAAGGGAATGAGGACGAGAAATCCGACGAGCCGCAGCGCGACGCTGGCGGCGACAACCGGCACATAGATTCGTTCATGGCCGGTCAGCTGCAGGATCGCAGCCGACGGGCCGCCCGCTGCCTGGATGGCGGTTCCGATTGCGAGCACGATCAGGACCGAATGCTGCTCGGCGAAATGAGGTCCGAACAGGTTGAGGAGATAGGGGCCGCCGATCCAGATCGTGGCGAGACCGGCGACGACGCAGAGCGCAGTCACTTCCGCCATCAAGCGCGAGGTCCGCTCGAACTCCCTGTGGTTCTTGCTGAAATACAGCGACGGGAGCCGGCGCGCACCGAACGTGTAAAGTGCCGCGGAAACCATGGCGAAAATGTTGGCGAGGCGCGAGGCGGCAAAGTAGATTCCTGCGGTCGTCGGATCCAGCATCCAGTAGACCAGAATGACGTCGAGATATTGGTTGGCGACTTCGAGGATCGATGCGATCCAGAAGTGCAGGGCACTCGATCGCCAGCGTGACGTCTCGGAGCGCGCCGGCGTACTGCGCAGATCCGGCAGCACGCGGGCGACGGATACGATCTGCGCAACAAGGCCGGCCGACATGGCGACCGTCATCGCCGCGAACATCTCGGCCGGATCGAGTTGGCGATGGGCGAGCAGCATGACGAGCAGGAACAGGACGACGATGGCCCGCCAAAGGAACTCGCGGTTTCCTTCACCCATGAGAATGCTGACCAGCGAGCGGGCGATCTGGCTGCCGAGCATCAATCCGGCATTGACGGCCGTGTAGGCCGACACCGCGAGGATCAGCACCCACCAGTCGCCTCTCATGCTCGCGGCGATCGCGATGCCGCCGATCACGATCAGCATTGCGAGTGAGGTGATCTTCAAGCTCGATTGGAGGACGCCTTTGGTAAGGTCCGGCCGTTCGCCGACCTGATATTCGTTCAGGAATCGCACCAGCAAGGATTCCTGGCCGACCAGTCCCACGACGGCCGCGATCTGCGCCACCGAAAGCCAGGTCGCAAAGATGCCGAAGCCGTCAGGCGACATCGTCCGCGCCGCCAGCGAGAACAATGCGAACGCGAGCACGCCGCTGCCGACCTTGAGCAGGATGGTCCCGACGACACCGCGCGTGACGTCGCGCCGCATGAACTGGAGGATGGATGCGATCATGGAAGGGTTAAGGGGCTGCGCTCCCCTGACGGGACATGTTCCGATACCGGCGGCAACCTAGCATGTCGAGAAATCGCGAGTGTTAATGGACGAGCTGGGGGATTTCGGCGGTCGCGGCGATATCGCGGTGATGCCATTGCTTCGTTCTGGAACATCGCCGTCTCCATTGTCCTGGTTCTGCAAGTTCAGGCCCGCGCGACTGCCGGCATTTGTAGCGCATCGACGACCGAGAAGACGAGATCTGGCGCTCGCGTGCGGAATGGATTCGACGCAGCAAGACGCGTGCCGCGGCGAGGCAGCGAACTCGGCGCGTCCGGTCGTTAACCTCAATCTCAGGAAATGTTCGCACTCGGCCCTGCGATGCGACATCAGGCGAGAGAATTGCACTGCAGACGTCGTCAATCGTGGGAGCCGGAGCCATGACGAGACCCGTGACCGAGCCAGTTGATGGAGGCGAGAGCGCGGCCATCGATTCGGACGTCGCCATCGTCGGTGGCGGCCTTGCGGGATCGCTTGCGGCGGCCGTGCTGGCGCGGGCAGGGCATCGCGTCGCGCTCGTCGACAAGCGGGCGGTCTATCCGGACGAGTTCCGGGTCGAGAAGATCGGCGGCCATCAGCTGGAATTGCTCCGCAAGCTCGGCTTCCTCGACGCACTCGGAGATGTCGCGTGCCGATATGATCAAGTGCTCAACATCCGCGAGGGCAAGGTGGTCGATGTCAGCGTCGGCCAGGCCTACGGATTTCCCTATGCCGATCTCGTCGCCATGGCGCGTCGCCAGATTCCCGATCCCGCCAGTCTGATCGTCGACGAGGTCACGGCGATCGGTCCTAGCGACGACGTCCAGCATGTCGAGCTGGCCTCCGGACGGCGCGTGAGGGCGCGCCTCGTCGTTCTGGCCACGGGCATGGCGGGAGTCCTGGGCTACAAGCTCGGCATCAGGCGGCGCGTGCTGGCCGAGCGCCATTCGGTGTCGTTCGGCTTCACGATCGCTCGCAAGGATGGCACCCCGTTCGATTTCGAGGCGCTGACCTGTTACGGCGAACGCACGGCGGATGGCATCGACTATCTCAGCCTGTTTCCGGTCCGCGCCGGAATGCGAGCCAATCTCTTCATGTTCCGCGATCCGACCGATCCGATCATGCGCGAGTTGCGCCGCGAGCCGGAAGCGACAGTCTTGCGTCTGCTGCCGGGGTTGCGGAGCTACCTCGGCGATTTCCGTGTGACCGACCGGGTCCAGAACTGGGTGATGGATCTGACCGTCGTCGAGGGGCATCTTCAGCCCGGAATCGTGCTCATCGGCGATGCGTTCCAGACCAATTGTCCCGCGGCCGGAACGGGTGTCGCCCGCCTGCTGGTGGACGTCGATCGTCTTTGCACCGAATATGTGCCGCAATGGCTCATGACCGCAGGCATGGGCCTGGACAAGATCTCGCAATTCTATGCCGATCGCGACAAGATCGCGGCGGATCAGCAGTCGCTGAAGATGGCCCGCTTCCGCCAGGCGCTGACCTCGCGCAACGATATCGGCTGGGACGTGCGGCGACGGTTGCACTTCCTGCGGCGCAGTCTTGCACACCGCGTCGATCAGATGCACCCGGGCTGGCTTGGGCGTGTCCGCGGCGCATTGCGCGCCTGAGCTCTAGGGCCCCCGTCCGTCAGCGCGTCGGCCTCGGAGTGTGGGCAGGCTGAACCTTCAGATCCGAGAGCCGCTTGGCCGCCAGCTTGAGCCAGGGCGCCTGCTTCAGCCCGAAGAGCGCGATGGCGCCTACGGCGCTGCCAGCCTGCGTGACCTCCCACACCGGCGAAGGCTGTGCGCCGAACGATTTCTTGTATGGCTCGTCGCCGATGGTGAAGTCGAGCATCTGATCTCCGCGCTCGATACAATCCCGCGCCACCTGTTCGAACATCAGCGCGCCGATGGACTGGCTCTTGTAACCGGCAATGTCGAAGGCGCTCATGATGACGAGGAAGCTGCCGCGGTGGCACAATCCAAGCACGGCGGCGATCACTTCGCCGTCCATCTTCATGGCGTAGAGGCGGACGAAGGAGCCGAGGCCGCGAAGGGCGACGTCGGAATAGAAGCCGTAATATTCGGGACGCTGCAGCAGGTCTCCGTCGCCTTGTGCGTGAAAGCGCGGGCCGCGAAATTTTCTCATCACGTCCATCGCCTCGAGCACGGCGGCGCTGTCGCCGCAGCATGCGAAGCTCAGCGCGCCCTTCTTCTGCAGCTGACGAGACTTCTTTGCGAGCTCCTTCTGGTAGGAGCGATCCATCGCGCTGGCCCGCCATTGCTCGTACGGCGCGACCAGAACCGTGGCGTAGGCATTGGTGTTCATCGAGACGCGGCGGGACGTGGCAAGGAGGTCTTCGATCGGAAGCCGTCCGTCGGGCAGCTTGGCCATTCGGAGCAGATCGAAGGGGCGGACAAGGCGGCGAATCTGCGCGCATGCAGCCGCATCCTGGAGCAATCGTGAGAACACGTCCGGGCTGCAAACCGGCGCCAAATAGTCGGAAACGCGGAGGTCGGCGAACTCGACGGTTCGTATCGGACCGCGCCGGATCCGAAGCAGGGGCAGCACCATCGCAAGGGCACCGGTGTCGCGGTGGCGCACCACGACGACCAGAGCTGTTGCGCCCGTTTCCGGCGCGAGCCTGGCGTAGAGGCTCTGCAACCAGACCGGATGCTGGAACGCTGTGGCAGCGGAGCGATCGAACAGCTCTGCATATTCAGGAGACAGAAAGTCGAACGACGGCTCGATGGCGATGTCGAAGGTGTTGCTGAGCTTGTTCATGAGCAATCAAGAAAACCGGGTCATTCGCGAGCGGTGCTCGAACCGTAGAAGCGCTTATAGCAAGGGCGTTACAGGTCAGACACCGGTACCGTGCGATTTGCGCCAATGCGTTCAACCATGCTGGTATGGTTAACAAATGCTTAAGGCGCGTGGAGGCCGCCTCGCACGCCGCTATCGTCCGCATAGCGCAGGGATCTCTGATCCTCAGCTGCAGGCTATGCTTCGCTAGGTCGAACTCGTGCCCTTCGCTCCCATCCTCAACTAGATCGGGCTCAAGCGCCAGTGAGGCTGCTCAGAGGCGCACCCCGGTGGTCGCAAACGCCTGCGCGGCGGGCTCTTGCATGCGATTGAGGACCACCATCCCGGCAAGCGCGATCACGACGGCCGCGACGCAGCCAAGCAAAAAAGCCTTCATCCTCAGCCTCCCTCGGTTGGACCAAGCCATCTATACGACAGGGCTTGCGGCGAGCAAGCCGGTCGCGGCGATCGCCGTTCGAGCGGAGGATTCCGCGAGCTCGCTGTTGCGCTGCACGATTCGGAACGGATGCAGGTCTTGCAAGTTCTCTGCAAGCCTGGTGAGCGCATCGGAGGCCTTGCGTGAAATTACCGAGAACGATCCTGTGCTTCGCAGCACTTTGTTTTGTCGAGGGTGCGCTGGCCCAGCCCGCCCAAACCAACTCGCCGGCGCCGCAAACGCCTCCCGAAGACAAGGGCCAGCTCCAGCCGCAAGGTTGGACGGGCCCGATCAACACCGGTTCGGGTGGTGCGCCGCCCGAAAGTCCCCAGGGCCAGAGCCCGCCTGGAATGCAGGCTGCGCCGGAGGGCTCGTCCAAGACCACGACGGCACCGGCCAAGTAGACCGTTTCAGGATATTCATTTCCGGTGCCTCTTCTGGCAATCTCGAAAGGGTGAATGTCAGCAGGCGGCCAGGAATGAACAGATCATCTCTGTGCACGAAGGTGGCCGCAGTGCTGTGGGCCCTCTTTGCCGCATCGTCGGTGCAGGCCGACATGGTCGGGCACGGTGGCCCGATACGGTCTCTCGCCATTTCGCCCGATGGCGACAGCCTTCTGTCCGGCAGCTTCGACACGGCCGTGATCCGCTGGTCGCTCAAGACGGATACTGCCGAGCAAGTGCTGCGGTATCATGCCGACGGCGTCAATGCCGTCGCGTTTCTCAAAGACGGCCGCATGATCACGGCCGGTGCCGATGCGCGCATTGCGGTATGGACGGCGGGCCGGCCGGAGCCGGACCGGGTGCTGGGGGGACATGTCGCACCCCTCGCGGCGCTCGCGGTGTCGCCCGATGGGACGCTTCTCGCATCGGCGTCATGGGACCGGACAGTGCGGCTCTGGTCGCTGTCGGACGGCACATCCCGCGTGCTCGAAGGGCATACGCAGAACGTCAACGGCGTCGCTTTCCTGCCCGACGGCAGGCCCGTCAGCGTCGGCTACGATCTTGCACTGCGCATCTGGCGTTTGCCGGAGGGCCAGCCTGACATCGTGACGTTGCCGGCGCCGCTGAACGCGTTGGCTGTCGCGCCGGATGGCGAAATCGTCACAGGCGCCGTCGATGGCAAGCTGCGCATGCTGACTGCGGACGGCAAGGTCAGCGGCGAGGTCTCGGCCGGTCCGACGCCGGTGGTGGCCTTGGCCATGTCGACGGACGGCGCGCTGATCGCTGCGGCCGGCATCGGCGGCACAGTGGCGATCATCGATCGCAAGTCGCGCAAGCTGCTGCGCACGCTGGTTGGGCCCGGTCTGCCGGTGTGGGCGGTCGCCTTCCTTCCCGATCGCGAGACACTGATGACGGGTGGTGCGGACGGCAGGATCAGGCGCTGGAATGCGCGCACCGGCGATCCCATCGGGTCAAGTCTGGTCGGCACACCGGCCGATCCGCTCGCCGCCTACGCCGGAGATCATGGCGCCGATGTGTTTCGGGCGTGTGTTGCCTGCCACACGCTCTCGGACAAGGAGGTCCAGCGTGCGGGTCCCACGCTTGCGGGACTCTACGGCCGCAAGATTGCTTCGCTGCCGGGATATCGCTTCTCCGATGCGCTGAAGACGATGGACATCGTCTGGACGCCGGAAACCGTCGCGAAATTGTTCGAAATCGGGCCGAATGCCTACACCCCCGGCACGAAGATGCCGGAGCAGCGCATCGGCTCGGCCGAGGACCGGCGCGCGCTGACCGAGTTTCTGGGCCGCGCGACCTCGCGCTAACATCCGCTCAGATCGAGTCCCAATTGTCCATCGGGAAATCCCTCATTTCCGGATGCGCCTTGAGGATCTGAATGACGTCGATCGTGGGGTGCTCCCTGAGCGCTTCCGCCACGCAATGGTTGACGTATTTGCGGCGCGACAGCCACGCGATCTTCTTGCCCTTGGCTTCGGCCTTGCATGCGACGATTGCCTGCTTCACGGCCACTTTCTGCGCCTTGGTCAGCGGAGGCGCGGCAGCTTCGGCCGCTCCGCCGGCGATGGCGATGAAGATCATGGACGTCGACAGAGCTGTGATCAAACGAGACATGGTGATGCTTCCTGGTTTCCGACCCTGCGAAGATGTCTGTTCGTCTTGTTTAGTCCTTGCCGTTGCGTTCGCGGAGATAATCATCCGTCGTTCGCGGCGGCGTTCGTTCCGGAACGCCCTTGAACGGATCGAATTGTTGTTCGCTCATGACCACGACGCGGCAGTCTGCGCACATCCTGAGCGCCTCGATCCGCTTGTCGCCGGCCGGGTACATCCAGTGCCGGCCTTCGAGCTTGGCCGCGATGCGGTCGATCGTGCTCTTGACGCCGAAGGGCGTGCCGCAGCGGACACAGAGCGCGGGCTCCTCTTCCTTGATCACAGCGGCGGGCGCGCGCGCCGCGCGGAAATCGATCTGCGGCTTGAGGCTGATGACCTTTTCCGGACAGGTGCTCTGGCACAGGCCGCACTGCACGCAGGCGTCCTCGATGAATTTCAGCACCGGCCGCTCGGGATCGTCGCGCAGTGCGCCGGTCGGGCAGGCCGAGACGCAGGAAAGGCACAGCGTGCAGCCATCGGTGTCGACGGCAATTGCGCCAACCGGCGCACCTTGCGGCAGCGCGATGACGTCGACCGGCTGCGGCGCCAGCCGGTGCAGCTCGCTGAGGGCGAACCGCAAGAGATCGCGCCGCTTGCCGACGGTCTTGAAGGTTGCCGGCGTCGCGACCGCAGTGAGCGCGCCAATATCCGTCAAATGCTGGCCGAGCGCGTCGGGATCGTCGGTTTCGACGGTCGCGATGCGAACGCCCGCAAATCCAAGGCCGCCGAGGATCGCATCCGCCATCGCGATCGTCTGCGTCAATCCGGTCACGTCGTGGCGCGGCTTGCCACGGAGCAGGAAGCGCACGGCCGAGACGCCATAGGCGAAGGCGCCGACGATCGCCTCCAGCCCGACCTGCGTGAGCTCGTTGACGGCAAAGGGAAGCACGTTTGCCGGCAGGCCGTCGCCATGCCGCGCGAGTGCGTCGATCAGCGGCGTGCCGTGCGGGCTGTCATGAAAGAGCAGCACCGCATCCGCGCCACCGGCCTCGCGATAGGCGAGCAGCATGGCGCGAAGTCTCTGGAGCTGCGTATCGGCGGGCGGCAGCGCGTAGGAGACCGCGCTGGTCGGGCAGGCCGCCGCGCATTGGCCGCAGCCCGCGCAGATGTTCGGATCGATGGCGACATGATCGCCGACCGGCGTGATCGCCCCGGTCGGGCAAAGATCGAGACAGCGATGGCAGCCGGTGCGCTTCGAGCGCGAATGGGCGCAAAGCGCAGGCGCAACCTCGACATATCTGGGCTTGTCGAAGCTGCCGACGAGATCGCGCGCGGTCAGCACGGCGCGCAGCACCGCGGCGGGATCTTTCGCGTCGGCGCGGAGATAGCCGTCACGCAGGTCGTGGGCGGGAAACAGTGGCGGACCGCCGGAAAGATCGAGCACGATATCGCAGCGCGAGGTGACGCCGCTTCGCGGCGGTTCGAATACGAAGCGATCGCGCGAGGAGGGGCGGGGACGCGCATAGTCGTCGATTGCAAGCTCGAACGCGCCGAAATGTCCCTTCGCGGAGCGGATCGTGCCCTTCACGATCGGGAACACCGTTGCCGCCGGCGGAACTGTGTCATCGAGCTGCTTCAGCATCACCGTGACGTCGAGGTGATCGGCAAGCAGGCGGCCGGCCTCGATCGCGGCCTCATCGCGCCCGTAGATCAGGATGACGCCCTCGCTCGACAAGGTGACAAGCGGATAGTCCGGGGCGGGGATGGCGGCGGATGCGAGCAGGGCAGCCATTTTTGGCCCGGCGCGCGCGCCGCCGCGCGACCAGCCGGCGGTTTCGCGGATATTGACGAAGCTGATCGCGTCAGGCCGCTCGCCGGCCTCCTCCGAAAACTGCGCTGCCTGCTGCGTGCAGGCGACCGTCAACACGCCTTCTGTCGCGGCCATCTTGCGGAATGATTCGAGCTCCGCTCCGCAGAGGTGGCGAAAGCTCTTGACCTCACAATTCGGGCATCCGCGCCGGATCGCAGCCACGTCGAGGGGCATCGTGTCTTCGCACGAACAGATCAGGACGGTCTTCGACGGCTGCTCCAGGTTAAACCCTCCGCCATTCGGACGCCGACGACGGACTCGCGCCGGCCCTTCGCCTCGTATAGACATTATCCATCGGGAAGAAAAGGAAAGCGGAGGACGGCCTGCCGTCGATCCCAGTGAGCCATGTTTCCGCGGCGGAACCGATCCACCTGCCGCCGCCTTTCACATTGGTGCGGTTGCGCGAGAGCGGCGACGCTTTTGCCCATGCATGCCGCATCGCACCGGAGAGCGGCGCCGGAACGCTCGTCTATGTCGGCCGCTTTGACCTCGCCGAGTTCGCCGTGGTGCTCGAGCCGGCCGAGCCGTTGCGCAGCGCGCGGCGCGCGTTCTACGCCGGCATGGTCGCGCTCACGGATGCGCTTCGCGCCTACGCGCCGCCGAGCAAGCCGATCACGATCGGCTGGCCGGATGCGGTCAGGATCGACGGGGGGCTGGTCGGCGGCGGACGATTGGGTTGGCTTTCCGGAGCTGACGAGGACGCGCCGCCGCCCTGGCTGGTGTTCGGCGCCATGATACGAACGGTTGCCATGAACGATGATGATCCAGGCGTCCACCCGCTGGCCTCGGCGCTCGACCAGGAAGGCTTTGGCGAGGCGGGCGCAGCGCAGATCACGGAGAGCTTCGCCCGGCACCTGATGCTGGCGCTGGACGGCTGGCGGGTCGACGGCTTTGACAGTGTCGCGCGCGACTATCTCACGCGGATGCCGCGTGAAAGGCAGACTATGCAGCGCATCGATGATCGCGGCGACCTCCTGACGCGCCGCATCGGGACGGAGAGGATCGAACGGAGCGACCTCGTCCGGGCGCTCGCGGGCCCGTCCTGGCTCGATCCGGCCCTCGGAGGACCGCGCCTGTGAAGCTCCTGCGTACCATCGCGCTCGATCCCTCCGACACCTTCGTGTTCGACGTGGCGGCAGAGCCGGGCGAATGGGCCGTCTCCGGCGCTTTCCGCTTCTGGGATTGCGATGGCGCGACGCTCGAGGGCAAGGCACGCGCGGCGTTTCGCGGCGGTTTCCTCGGGGTGCAATCCTGGGGCTGGTCGACGTTGGCGCAGATCGTTCCGGCGACGGCAGACGATTACCACGGCCTCGTCGATCTCCTGGCGAGGCAACTCGTCGATCGTTTCGGCGCGCCGGACATGGCGGCGGCGAAAACGGCCGCGGAAGAGGAGGTCGCTTTCGCGCAGTCGCTCTGCAGCCATCCCATCAGCTCGCTTATTGCAGTGCACCGCAGGTCAAGCGACGGTGAGGTCCGCGAGTCGTTCCGCCGGCTGCAGCTCCGGGAGGGGCAGGGGCATAGCAAGGCGTTCTCGTTCATGGAGATGGAGGACGACGTCCAGCCGGACGGCGATCTCAAGCTTGCGGATCTGGGCCGGGAGCCGACCGACAGATGAATGATTTCTGGATCGCCTGTGGTCATCACCTGCTCGATCGAGACGAGGGCGGCGGGCTGCGTGTCACGGACGAATTTCTCAAAGCCTATTTTGCCCGTCCCGAGCTGATGCCGCCGGACGAGGCGTGCCCGGTCGAACGCCGGCTGCATCGCGAATTGCTCGCCGACCCGCGCCAGGCGGTCAGCGCCGCCGAGATCGCCGCGATCCTCGATGCGGATGCCCGGGAGAATTGGCAGTTCGTGCTGGCGTTCCGCGATCTTCTGCTGCGGCATCCGACGCTCGAAGCCGCCTATCTTGCCTGGGTGCGCTCAGGGGCGAACGATCTGCCGCCGCTGTTCGTCAACCAGCTCGTCCACGTCATCCTGCGCAACGCGCTCGATGGCTGCGACGACCCGTTCGTGCTGCGCGCGGCCGAATTGTTCTTCCGGACCCAGCGCGTCCTGCCGCATGAGCACGCTTTGTTGCTGGGCGACGAGGAGGTCGTCGGCGGCCGGAGCCCGACCCCGGTGCTCTCGCTGATGTCGATGCTGGGCGCCACCACCGATGCGGTGGTGGAGGTGTTGGGCGAGGAGAATTCGGAGGAATACTGGCACCGTAGCGATCAGTTCGACATGGCTCTCGACCTGACCGCGGACGGCCGCGGACCTGTAGCGCTGGCGCAGGCGATGACGCGCTGGGTCTCCCATCTGCTCGGCATCGATGTCGTGATCGAGCCGCTACGGGCGCTGCACGAGGCAAAGCTGGCGTGGTATGTCGGGCTCGATGTCGATGCCACGAGGCGCGGCGACCGTCTGTGGCACGGCGAAGAGCTCGGCGAGCGCGAGGCCGATCGTGTGCTCGCGCTGTTCCGGCTGACGTTTGCGGATTCCAGCCGTGCCCTCGACGAGGTCGGGGATGAACCGGTCTACCTGATCCTGTCGATGACGGCGGATCAGAAGCTCCGGATGAAGCCACAGAATCTGCTGACCGGGTTGCCGGTGAAGCGCCGGGAGATGGCGACATGAGCCCTGCGGCATTGCCGTCCCTCTCGATTGCCGTCGGCATCGTGGTCGAGCGGCGCAAGGCCGACTCGCCTTGGGTCGACTTCATCTGGCGCGGAATTGCCGTCCTGCCGGACGAGCCGTCGACGCAACCCTGGACCGTGCTTCGCGAGCAGGACGGCACGACCCTGTTCTATGCCGGAAGCGCGACGATCGATCTCTATCCGTCGGAAACGGCGCGCTATCGCGACAATCTCGCCTCCGGCCGTCCGAGCATCTGGATCGTGCTGTCACCCTCGGAGGGCGCCTGGCCCTATGCTGTCACCGCAGTGACCGCCGATCCCGCCGAGGGCGAAGGCTATACCGAAGCCGCCGACAATCTCGTCGAGGCCGTGCCGATGCCGGAGGTGCTGCGCGAAGCGATTGAAAGCTTCGTGGCCGAGCACCATGTCGAGCGGGAATTCGTCAAGCGCAAGCGGCGCCGCGCCGACCCGGAGGCGCTGGCGCGGCGCGAACATGAAGGCGGACAGGAATGAGTGAGGAGGACTTCCTTGCGCGTTGGTCCCGCCGCAAACAGCAATCGCGGGCGGAGCCGGCGAAGCCTGCCGCGGCGCAGCCCGCGTCGCCATCGGAAACCAAAGGGGACGAGACGGAACTCGATCTGTCGAGTCTGCCGTCGATCGACGAAATCAATGCTGCCACCGACATCACGGCCTTCCTCGCCAAGGGGATTCCTCGCGACTTGAGCCGTGCGGCTCTTCGCCGCGCTTGGGTGACCGATCCCGCGATTCGCGACTTCGTCGGGCTTGCGGAGAATGCATGGGACTTCAACGACCCAACGGCGATGCCGGGCTTTGGCCCGCTGGATTGCTCCTCGGAGGAGCTGGCAGCACTGGTCGATCGCATTGTCGGCGGCGTCCGGGAGGCGGCCCAGTCTCTCGCCGAGGCATCGATCGAAACGGGAAATTCTCCGGCGGAATCGCATCAAGCCGATGCGGGACTTGCTGCCAATGTCGTTGAGCCGCCGGATGAGACGGAGCAGCAGGCAATCGCTGCTGCAGTGCAACCGCCAGTGGGTGAAACATCTGCGATTTCTGCGGAACCCGTCAGGTCCCGCACGCATGGCGGTGCACTGCCGCGCTGAACCACGACCAAAGGCTATAGGTACAGGCTATGGCAGGCGATTGACCGTTGCTGGAACCGAGATTACGCTGCCTACTGCTTTGTAACAAAAGCGATAATCAAGCAGACGGGACTTGGATGGGAGGTCCACGTGCGTGATGACGGACTTGATCGCGCGATCGATGCTGCGGGCGGCATCGCTCAGCTTGCACGCAAAATAGGCATCAGTCAGCCGTCCGTGTCGAATTGGACCCGTGTGCCCGCACAACGGGTGGTTGCGGTCGAGATGGCGACCGGCGTTTCCCGAAACGATCTGCGGCCCGATCTTTACGGCGAGCAAGCCGGCTCCGCCGAGCTCGTCGATCCCATCGACGCGGCGCGCGCGCGCGAATACGCGCTGCTGGCGGTGCTGCTGTCTGCGCCTCCGTCGAAGCGTCTGCTCGATCAACTCGCCGCGTTGAGCGGTGACGCGACGCCGCTCGGGCGCGCGCATGCGGCGCTCGCCGACGTCGCCTCGAGCGCCGTCCCGGCCAAAGTCGAGCGGGAATATTTCGACCTGTTCGTCGGGCTCGGCCGTGGCGAATTGCTGCCCTATGCCTCCTATTATCTCACGGGCTTTCTCAACGAACGGCCCTTGTCGCGCTTGCGCGGCGATCTGATGACGCTCGGCATCGAGCGTATCGCCAACAATTCCGAACCCGAAGATCACGCCGCCATCCTGTGCGAGATCATGTCGGGTCTTGCCGATGGCCGCTTCGATGCCGCGCCCGAGGCGCAGCGTGCCTTCTTCGAAAAGCATGTTTCGCCCTGGATGGGGCGGCTGTTCGCCGACATGGAGAACGCGGGAGATGCCCGTTTCTATCGCGCAGTCGGTGCGCTCGGCCGCACCTTCATCGAAATCGAGACGGAAGCATTCACATTCGCCAGCTGACCGAGGCGCTTCGGTCCGGGAGAGATGCGATGAGTGACGAGACGAAAGCAAAGGTCGGACGCCGCGATTTCCTTCGCAAGGTCGGCTTGGGCACGGCCGGTGTCGGCGCGACGCTTGCGACGCCCTTGGTCGGGCCTGCCCAGGCCGACAGCGAAACCAACGATGACAAGCGCAAGGCGCGCTACAAGGAATCCGATCACGTCAAGACGTTCTACCGCGTCAACCGTTATCCGGCTTGAGAGGGGAGGCTGCCCGTGCTTATCAAGCGAACACACCAGCGTTCCGATCGCCGAGGTTCCGTGGCCGAATCCCTTGCGGGCCAAGGCGGGGGACTTGATCGCCGCACATTCCTGCGCAAGTCGGGCCTTGCCGGCGGCGCGCTCGCCGCGCTCGGGGCCATGCCGGTCGGCAACGTGCGCAAGGCGGAGGCGGCCGCAGCCGGCCCGCTCGCGGCCGGCGCCACCGTCAAGAAGAGCATCTGTACCCATTGCGCCGTGGGCTGCACGGTGACGGCGGAAGTGCTCAACGGCGTCTGGATTGGGCAGGAGCCGAGCTGGGATTCGCCGATCAACCGCGGCTCGCATTGCGCCAAGGGCGCGTCAGTGCGCGAGCTCGTGCACAGCGATCGCCGCCTGCGCTATCCGATGAAGCTGGTGAACGGGCAGTGGACGCGCGTGTCGTGGGACACGGCGGTAAACGAGATCGGCGACAAGCTGCTGCAGGTTCGCGAGAAGTCGGGCAGCGATTCCGTCTATTGGCTGGGCTCGGCCAAGATGACCAACGAAGGGGCCTACCTGTTCCGCAAGTTCGGCGCGTTCTGGGGCACCAACAACACCGATCACCAGGCGCGGATTTGCCACTCCACCACCGTCACCGGCGTCGCCAATACCTGGGGCTATGGCGCGATGACGAACAGCATCAACGACATGCGCAACTCCAAGACGATGCTGTTCATCGGCAGCAACGCGGCGGAAGCGCATCCCGTCAGCATGCAGCACCTGCTCGAATCCAAGGAGATCAACAAGGCGAATTTCATCGTCTTCGATCCGCGTCTGACGCGCACCGCGGCACATGCCACCGAATATGTCCGGATCCGTCCCGGCACCGACATTCCCGTGCTCTACGGCATGATGTGGCACATCCTGAAGAACGGCTGGGAGGACAAGGAATTCATTGCCCAGCGCGTCTACGGTTTCGACGACCTGCGCAAGGAGGTCGAGAAATGGAATCCGCAGGAGGTCGAGCGCGTCACCGGCGTGCCCGCCGCGCAGCTCGAGCGCGTCGCCAAGACGTTCGCCACGGTCAAGCCCGCGACCATCATCTGGTGCATGGGCCAGACCCAGCACACGGTCGGCACCGCCAACGTGCGGGCGAGCTGCATCGCGCTGCTGATGACGGGCAACGTCGGCAAGTCCGGGGCCGGCGCCAACATTCTGCGCGGCCATGACAACGTGCAGGGCGCGACCGACGTCGGCCTCGATATCGTGACGTTGCCGTTCTACTACGGCCTCGCGGAAGGCGCCTGGAAGCACTGGTCCCGGGTCTGGGAGGTCGATTACGACTATCTCGTCTCCCGCTTCGACGAGAAGAAGCAGATGGAGACGCCAGGCATCCCGCTCACGCGCTGGTTCGATGCCGCGCTGTTGCCCAAGGCCGACGTCGCACAGAAGGACAACGTCAAGGCGGTGTTCGTTCAAGGCCACGCCAGCAACAGCATCACGCGCATTCCCGAATCGCTGAAGGGCCTGAAGGCGCTGGAACTGCTGGTGATCGCGGATCCGCACCCGACCACCTGGGCGGCCCTGGCGGTCGAGGCCGGGCGCAAGGACGGCGTCTATATCCTGCCCGTGGCCACGCAGTTCGAATGCACTGGATCGCGCGTCGCCTCCAACCGCTCGATGCAGTGGGGCGAGCAGATCGTCAAGCCGATCTTCGAATCCAAGGACGACCTCGAGATCATCTATCTGATGGCGAAGAAGTTCGGCTTCGCCGACAAGATGTTCAAGAACATCAAGGTCGAGAACAATCTTCCTGTCGCCGAGGACGTGCTGCGCGAGATCAACCGTGGAAGCTGGTCGACCGGTTATTGCGGCCAGTCGCCGGAGCGCATCAAGGCGCACATGAAGAACCAGCACAAGTTCGACCTGGTGACGATGCGCGCGCCCAAGGACGATCCGGAAGTCGGCGGCGATTATTACGGCCTGCCTTGGCCATGTTGGGGCGCGCCCGAGGTGAAGCATCCCGGCTCGCCGCTGCTCTACAACAACGATCTGCACGTCATGGACGGTGGCGGCGCATTCCGCCCGCGCTTCGGCATCGAACGCGAGGAGAAGCTGCCGGACGGCACGACGCGCAAGGTGAGCCTGCTCGCCGACAAGTCCTTCTCCAAGGGCTCGGAGATCGAGGACGGCTATCCCGAGTTCACGCTGGCAAGCCTGAAGAAGCTCGGTTGGGACAAGGATCTCACCGAGGCTGAAATGGCGACGATCCAGCGGGTCAACCCGGCCAATCCGGATGCGGTGTCCTGGGCGCTCGACCTCTCCGGCGGCATCCAGCGCGTCGCGCTGAAGCATGGCTGCGTGCCGTTCGGCAACGGCAAGGCGCGCATGAATGCGTTCGGTCTGCCGGACCCGATCCCGGTGCATCGCGAGCCGATCTACACGCCGCGCGTCGACCTCGTCGAGAAATATCCGACCTTGGCCGACGCCAAGCAGTTCCGCCTGCCCAACATCGGCTTCTCGGTGCAGAAGGCGGCGGTGGAGAAGGGGATCGCCAAGCAGTTCCCGCTGATCCTGTCCTCCGGGCGTCTCGTCGAATACGAAGGCGGCGGCGAGGAAACCCGCACCAATCCGTGGCTCGCCGAATTGCAGCAGGACATGTTCATCGAGATCAGCCCGGCCGATGCCGCCGATCGCGGCATCAAGGACGGCGGCTGGGTCTGGGTGAGCGGCGCCGAGAACAATTCCCGTGCCCGGATGAAGGCGCTGGTGACCGAACGTGTCGGCAAGGGCGTCGCCTGGATGCCGTTCCATTTCGGCGGTTGGCTCGGCGGCAACGACCTGCGCAAGAACTATCCCGCCGGCACCGATCCGATCGTGCTGGGCGAGAGCGCCAACACGATCACGAGCTACGGCTATGATCCCGCAACGGGCATGCAGGAGCCGAAGGTCACGCTTTGTCAGATCGTCGCAGCCTGAGAGGAGCACGCACATGGCTCGGATGAAATTTCTCTGCGACGCTGATCGCTGCATCGAGTGCAACGCCTGCGTCACCGCCTGCAAGAACGAGCACGAGGTGCCCTGGGGCATCAACCGGCGGCGCGTCGTCACCATCAACGACGGCAAGCCGGGCGAGCGCTCGATCTCGATGGCCTGCATGCACTGCACGGACGCGCCCTGCGCGGCGGTGTGTCCGGTGAACTGCTTCTACACCACGGCCGATGCGGTGGTGCTGCACTCCAAGGACCTCTGCATCGGTTGCGGCTATTGCTTCTACGCCTGTCCGTTCGGCGCGCCGCAATATCCGAAGGTCGGAAACTTCGGCTCGCGTGGCAAGATGGACAAATGCACCTATTGCGCCGGCGGCCCGGAGGCCGACGGCAGCAAGGAGGAATACGAGAAATACGGTGCGAACCGGCTGGCCGAAGGCAAGCTGCCGCTGTGTGCCGAGATGTGCTCGACCAAGTCCTTGCTTGCCGGCGACGGCGAGATCATCGCGCAGATTTACAAGGAGCGCGTCATGAAGCGCGGCTACGGCTCAGGTGCGTGGGGCTGGAAGACCGCATATCGCGAGACAATCGAGTCCTGACGTGGGCAGCTGACGGGCGCGCAAGACCGGGGAGGACGTGATGGCGTCGTTTGGAAGGTTCGTTCGTCTGGCGCTGGGCGCCTGGGCGCTGCTTTTGTTGGTGAACATGGCGCCCGCGAGCGCTCAGCAGGTCAACCCGACCGCGAGCTCGGTCAAGGAGCAGCAGCTCCTGCAGGAGCTCAACCGGATCCAGGGCCGCGTCAGCATTCCCGATCAGCGCTCCGGCGTGCTCGAGCAGCCGCAGGGCCGGGAATGGCGGGAATTCCGCAATGTGACGCTGCGCTGGATCGGCGGCATCGCGATCCTCGGCGCGATCGCGGCCGTCGTGATCTTCTATCTCACCGTCGGGATGGTGCGTCTCGAAGCCGGACGGTCCGGCCGCACCATCGTGCGCTTCAACGCCTTCGAGCGGTTCGTGCACTGGCTGACGGCGACCTGCTTCATCGTGCTGGCCATTTCCGGGCTCAACATCACGTTCGGCCGGCCGCTCTTGCTGCCGCTGATCGGTTTCGAAGCGTTCTCGGAATGGTCGCAATGGGCCAAGTACGCGCACAATTATCTGAGCTTCCCGTTCACTCTCGGCGTCGTCCTGATCTTCCTGATGTGGATCGGCGGCAATATCCCGAACAAGGTGGATATCGAATGGGCCAAGCGCGGCGGCGGGCTGATCGGACATGACCATCCGCCGGCTTACCGCTTCAACGGCGGCCAGAAGATGATCTACTGGATCGTCGTGATCGGCGGCGCACTGGTCGCAGCGTCGGGCTACGCGCTGATGTTCCCGTTCTACGGCACGGGGATCGAGGGCATGCAAATGGCCCAGATCGTTCACTCCATCGTGGCGGTCCTGTTCGTCGCGGCGATGATCGGGCACATCTATATCGGCACGATCGGCATGGAAGGCGCGTTCGAGGCCATGGGCTCGGGCGAAGTCGACGTCAACTGGGCGCGCGAGCACCATAGCCTCTGGCTCGATGAGCAGAAGGCGCGAACGGGACCGAACGACGGGCAGCCGCAACCCGCGACCGCAGCGGCCGAATAGGGCGGCTTCTTGCGCGGACGCGCCGGACTACCGCGCCGGCTCTTTCGCAAACAAGACGGAGCGATCCTGCAGCTCCTGCTCGGGAAGCTGGTCGGCCTTTCCTGTCTGCATGTCTTGAATGGACGCCATGCCGTGCTGACCGAAATGAGGCACGGCATGCGGCCTGAACACGCTGTTGGCCGCACCGGCGAGAAGCATGGCTGCAATAAGCGAGAGCATGAGGAGTTTCATGCGCGTCTCCGTCTGCCATCTCCACCCGGCACGATGAATACATCCGGATCGTCAAACCCGATGTGAGCCGCTTCACAACGATCGGTTCCACTTGTGTGGAGACAGAGCCTGTTCTGGAAGCCGAATTCTTCCATCAGGCCAGCCATTTGGCTCCCATTCCGTCGGTTCGTCAGGTCGTCAGCGCGCAACTGGTCCGGCTCTTGCTCTTGCCAGTATGAGAGATTTTGATAAACCTCATACCGTAAAGGCGGGCGAATGGAACGAGCAGCGATGCGGACTTTGCGGGCGGTCGAGCCCGGAACGGTGGCGCTGCTCGGCGGGCTCGTCGCCGCCAATCTCGCCGCATGGGCCTGGGCTTTCACGCTGTTCGGCGAGCGGCCTACGGTGATGGCGACCGCCTTGCTGGCCTGGGTGTTCGGCCTGCGCCACGCCGTCGATGCCGACCACATTGCCGCGATCGACAACGTCGTGCGCAAGCTGATGCATGCCGGTGAGACGCCGCGCAGCGTCGGCCTCTATTTCGCGCTCGGCCATTCCACCGTGGTCGTGGTGGCGACCATGCTGCTGGCACTGGGCGTCGTGAGCCTTGGCGGCGACAGCCTGCTCAAGGAGGTCGGCGGTCTCATCGGCACCTCGGTCTCGGCGCTGTTCCTGCTCGCGGTTGCCGCGATCAATCTCGTCATTTTCGCCGGCCTGTGGCGGACGTTTCGCGCGGCGCGGGAGCAGGGCGTTCACGACGCTGCGCAGCTCGATGCGCTGCTTGCCGGCCGCGGCGTGCTGGCGCGGCTGCTCGGCCCGATGTTCCGCCTGGTGACGAAGCCGTGGCACATGTACCCGCTCGGCTTCCTGTTCGGCCTCGGCTTCGACACCGCCACCGAGATCAGCCTGCTCAGCATCTCCGCCAGCGAAGCCGCGCGCGGCGCCTCGCTCGCCGACGTGCTGGTTTTCCCCGCGCTGTTCGCTGCAGGCATGGCGCTGGTCGACACGGCCGATTCGGCGCTGATGGTGAGCGCCTATCGCTGGGCCTTCGTCGATCCCTTGCGCAAGCTCTGGTACAATCTCACGATCACCGGCGCCTCCGTCGCGGTCGCGCTGTTCATCGGTGGCATCGAGGCGCTCGGCCTGATCAGCGATCGGCTCGGCCTCTCTGGCGGCGCATGGGCGCTGGTCGAGGACCTCAATGAGTCGCTTGCCAATGTCGGCTTTGTCGTGATCGCGCTGTTCGCGGCCGCATGGCTCGTCTCGGTCGTGCTCTATCGCCGCATGTTTGCGAACGGCCGGCGCCGCGCCGGCACGAAAGTCCTGGAATGCACTGATGCGACCGAGGCGGCCTAGGCTGCCCGACCTACGCGACCGTTCGAGCGACGTCTTACGACTGCTCGGACATCGTCAGCCGGCCGCGTGCGGGTTGGCGCGTCCTGCGCGCGGCGATGGCCGGCACGAGCGTGGGCGCTTCCCCGGCGATGCGGAGCGCAAAATAGGCAATGGTCGCTTGAAGGCCGTCCTTCAGTGCCACCTTCGGACGCCATCCCAGGATCTTCTCGGCGGCATCGATCACGGGCTTGCGCCGCCTGGGATCGTCCTTCGGCAGGGGCTCGAAGCGCAGCGGGGAAGCCGATTCGGTGCATGCCAGCACCTCACGGGCGATCGCCTCGATCGTGACCTCGTGCGGATTGCCGAGATTGCACGGACCGCTGACCGAGGCGGGACTCTCCATCAAGAGCTGAAGCCCCCGCACCAGGTCGTCGACGAAGCAGAAGCTGCGGGTTTGCGTGCCCTGGCCGTAGATCGTGATCGGCTCTCCGCGCAGCGCCTGCACGATGAAGTTGGAGACGACGCGGCCGTCATTCTCGAGCATGCGCGGCCCGTAGGTGTTGAAGATGCGCGCGACCTTGATCTCCGTCCCGTGCATGCGCCGGTAGTCGAACATCAGCGTCTCCGCAGCGCGCTTGCCCTCGTCGTAGCAGGCCCGCGGCCCGATCGGATTGACGTTGCCGAGATAGGATTCCGGCTGCGGATGCACCTCCGGGTCGCCGTAGACCTCGCTGGTTGAGGCCTGAAGGATCCGGGAGCCCTTCTGCCGCGCTAGTTCGAGCAGGTTGATCGAGCCGAGCACGCAGGTCTTCATCGTCGCGACCGGATCGACTTGATAGTGGCGGGGCGAGGCCGGGCAGGCGAGGCTGTAGATCCGGTCGATCTCGCCCTCGATCTCGATGCGATCGCGCACGTCATGCTCGATGAAGCGGAAGTTCGGATGATTGAGCAGGGGCCGGATGTTGTCGGTGGTTCCCGTGAACAAATTGTCCAGGCAGATCACCATGCTGCCGCGTTGCAGGAGCACGTCGCAGAGATGCGATCCGATGAAGCCGGCGCCGCCGGCGACCAGGACCGTCGGCGAGCGGCGGGACGCGTGGATGCGGGTCTGGAGCGTCATGATGTGGCCTTTCAGAGTTGGGCGACCTGCATGGGGCGAACGACGGGGAGTGGCGCCGCCTTGCGGCGGCGCCGCGCGGCTGCCTCGGCGTAATAGGTCTCGAGCTGCCGCGCGCGATGGTCGGGGGTGTGATCGGCGAGGACTCGCTGCCGCGCGTTGTGGGCGATCGTGCGCCGTTGCTCTTCCGGCATGTCGCGCAGGATCTCGACGACCTCGCGTGGGCTGGTTGCCAGCAAAATTTCCTTCGACGGCGCGAAGATCGTCTCGATCCCGGGCCAGCGGTCCGAGATCACGGGCGTGCCGCAGGCAGCGGCTTCGAACAGCCGGACGCTCGGGGAGAAGCCCAGCGCCTTCATGTCGGCGCGGGTGGCGTTCAGCGTGAAACGCTGCGCCGCGTAGAACTCCGGATGCTGCTTCGGCGAGAGGTGCTCGATCCGGGCGACGTTGGCGGGCCAGGCGATGTCTTCCGGATATTGCGCGCCGGCGACGACGAATTGATCCGACGGCAGCGTGCGCGCCGGTGCAAGCAGCAGCTCGTCGAGAACGGGCTGCCGGTCCTCGCTGTAGGTCCCGAGATAGCCGAGCGCCCATTTCGGCTGCGCCTGCTTCGGTGCGTAGGTCTCCGCATCCGCGCTGCAATAAAGCACGCGCGCGAGCGGACTGCCGTAGCTCTGCTCGATCATGCCGGGCACCGGTCCGCCGGTGAAGGAGAGATAGAGATCGAAGCGTGGGATCATTGCCGCCGAGAGATAGTCGAGTCCCTGCTCCAGCCGCGCCAGGGTAACAGGCGTGTCGATGTCGTAGAACGCCGTGACGCCCCTCGCGTGGGTCGTGGTCCATTCGGCGATCGCGATGCCGTCAGGAACGTATGAGCCGATGATCACCAGATCGGCATCGCGGATCAGCTTGCCGAACTGGCGCGGAACATCCTTTAAGGATTGGTACAACTCGACCGTCCAGGCAGAGGGCTTGGTCAGGTCGCGGTGATCCCGATACCAGTGCACGTCCCGCTCCAGGAACGTGACTCGGTGACCTCGTCGCGCCAGCGCTTCGATCAGGGCGCGGTAGGTCGTCGCATGACCGTTGCCCCAGGACGAAGTGACCGAAAGACCGATGACGACGATGGAGAGATTCATTCTGCTGCCTCGATTCGGGAGCTGTTGGCGACGAAGAGATCGTTGAACTGACGGGCGCGCTGCCGATAGGTGTGCTGGCTGAGGATGCGTGCGCGGGCACGGCGGGCGATCGACCGGGCTCGCTCCGGATTGAGCGTGGCGAGGTGCTCTGCCACCTCGGCCCCGTCAGCGGCGACCAGCACCTCGCGGCCGGGATCGAGGAAATGATCGATGCCGGCCCATTGGTCGGTGATCAGGCAGGCGCCGGCGCCGATCGCTTCGAACACACGCGTTGGCGGGGAGAAACCGTAGCGCGCCATGCTGTCGCGATTGACGTTGAGCGTGGCGAGCCCGGAGCCGAAAAACGCGTTGTGGTCGGCGGTGCCGACATGGCCGACCTTGCGCAGATTGGCGGAGGCGTCCTTGTCGTCCCAGCCGGAGCCGCCGAGCACGAAGGACTTTTCAGGCAGGCGGCGCGCGACGTCGAGGAAGAAATGCTCGACGCGCGTCTCGCGGTCGGGCAGGCGGTTCGCCAGCAGGCTGAGATCGCAGGCGAAGCGTGGATTGGACGGCGAGGGAAAATGCGTGGCCGGATCGAGCGCGTTGTAGATCGGCACGCAGTCCCGCGCGCCCACAGATCGATACGCGGATACGACGGGCTCGCCGCCGCCATAGGTCAGGACCATGTCGTAGCAGGGGATCGCGCGGCGCAGATGATGCTGCGGATCGCTTTCCATCGCCTCGAGCGTGGCGGGAGCATCGACGTCCCAATAGATCCGCGTCAGCCGCGAGGGCAGCTCGGCGACGGCGTTCTCCAGCTCGAGATCAAAGACGCCGACGCCGCTGGCCTTGACCAGCATGTCGGCCGATTGTGCGGCGTCGTCGAGCGAGCGGCGCCAGCCGTCCGCGGTCGCGGGATAGACGATCACCCTGGCCCAATCCGGGTCCTCGATGTCGCGATGCGACTGGCGTTCGAAGGCGTCGGGTTCGTAGAAGGTGACCTCGTGGCCGAGCGCCGCGATCTCCTTCAGCATGCCGCGGTAGTACGTGGCGGCGCCATTCCAGTAGGACGAGACGAGGCTGGATCCGAAGAAGCAGATCTTCATGCAACGGCTCCGATGTCGTGCTGAGGCCGTGCCGAACGACCCGAATCCCTGATGTCGGTGACGATGTCGATGAGCTGCTCGGCGCGGTGGCGGCAGGTATGACGATCCCTGATGACCTTCAGCCCGGTCGCCACCATCGCGGCAGAGAATTCCGGATCGTCGATGACAGTACGAAGCGCCTGCTTCATCTGCGCGCCATCGGCAACGCTGAGATAAGCGCCCTCGGGGAACAGGCCTTCCGCATCCGACCAGGGTGCTGAAACCAGGGGAATGCCGCAGGCCAGCGCCTCGAACACGCGGATGGTCGGGATGCCCGGAAGCAGGGCGACGTAAGGCCCGCGCGGCACATGGATGGTCGCGCGCGCACCGGCGAAGGCGACGGGAGCCCAATGCGCCGGCAGCCAGCCGCCATAGCGGATGCCTGCGCTCCTGATGGTGTGAAGTGCGCCATCTGAGTAACGGACGCCATGGACGCTCGCGCGGAGCTTCAGCTCCGCCACGGGCGTGACCAGGAACTCATTCAGCTCGGCGCTGCGCTCGCCGTCGCCCCAATTGCCGATCCAGACCAGATCGTCGGTCCGTTCGACCTGCGGCAGCGGATGATACAACGCGACATCGGCGGCCTCGTGCCAGGTGAAGACCCGGTCGGCCCAGCCGAGCTTCAGATAGATCTGCCGAAGCACCTCGCCGAAAGCGAGCACGCCATCGAATCCGTCGAGATCGAATTGCGCAAGCTCCTCGGGTGCGCTGACCGCGCGGTGATGGGTGTCGTGAAACAGCAGGGTGAAGGACGCGCCTTGCGCCCGCCTGCGCCCGATCTGCGCGATGAGGTCGGGCGAATTCCATTCGTGCACGATGACGAGATCGGCGCCGTCAAGCGCCCGCGCGAGATCGAGGCCGGTATCGTAGCGGCGGATGTCGATGCCGGAAAAGAGCACGGGAATGTCGTCCATGGCATGACTGCCGCCTTCGCGGATCGCGTTCAGCCGGCTCCAGCCGTCGATGGGTTCGAACACGACGACCTCGTGTCCGAGCGCATGGAGCTCGCGCGCATAGCCACGGAGGAAATGCGCGTTGCCGTTGTTCCAGCAGGAGGTGAAGGCATGGTAGAACAGGACGCATTTCATGCGCGCACCTCGATCTGGCTAGCCGCCGCGCTCGTCCGGCTGGATGCGATCAGGTCCTGGTAGAGCCCGAGATAAGCGCTCGTCATGCGCGTCAAGGAATAGGTCAGGGATTGCTCGTAGGCAGCGCGCTGCAGCTTTGCTCGACCCCTATCGTCAGCGCAAAGCTCTGCCAGTGTCCGATGCAGCGCGACGCTGTCGGCGGGATCGACGAACAAGGCGGCGCCGCGCCACAATTCCCGGAACGTCGGGATGTCGGAGAGGACCAGCGCGCAGCCCGCGGCAGCGGCTTCCAGCACCGAAAGGCCGAACGGTTCATAGAGTGCGGGGCTGACGAAGATCGCTGCATGCTGCAAGCGCGCCTCCAGCGCACCGTGCGGCAGCTCTCCGAGCCAGGTGACGTCAGCTGGCAGACGTGCGTCGATAGGACCGGCCACCTCGACCGGCCAATCCAGCCCGGGCGCGGCGGTGGCGAGCGCTTCGATGTTCTTGGCACGATCCCACAGCCGTCCCGCCGCGAAAATCACGCCCTGCTTTCGTCCAGAAGGGGCGCGTGGCGCAATTCCGTTCCAGATCACCGCGCCGCGCGATCGCGGCTGGTAGATCGCGGTGATGTCGTCGTGGAAGGCCCGGCTCGGACAGACCCAGGCCTGCGTGATGTCGAGCGCCGCGGCGACCCGCTCGCTGTAGCGGCGCCATCTGGGTTCGCCGAGCCAGGCCGTATCGTGGCAGGCGAGCGCCCAGGAGTTCACGCAGGAATGCGCCACCAGTACGGTCGGGGCGTGCCAGGCAAAGGTCGCCTCGCGAAAGCTGTTCAGATGCACGACATCAGGCACCAATCTGGCTTCGAGGTTCGCAAGCACGCGCCTTGCGTCGGAGACGTTCCGCCCCTCCGGGTCCTGCCATTCGAGTGCGAGGTCCGTCTCGATCAGGTGCACACTGGTCTCACGCAGCATCTGACGCTGATCGACACGCGCCCGCGGGCCCAGCGTCACGAGCGTGACGTCGGCCCCGGACGCAGCGAGACTGGCGGCGAGGGCGCAGGAATAGGTCCAGACGCCGCCGACCGTGTCGGTCGTCATCATGATCCTGATGTCGGCGCCACGGCTCATGAGGCCACCTGGAGTTCGAGGGTGTCGAGCGGGACCGGGCGATCGTTCTGCACGTCGCTGAACTGGTCGAACATCGCGAGATAGTGCCGGTGCGCGCGCTCCCAGGCGACATCGTCGGGCTCGCCCCAGAGCTTCCGGTAGTCGGGCGAGCCGGGATAGGGATAGAGCGGCACCGGATCGTTGGCCCAGACGCCGGCATCCTGCATGGTGCGGCGCCAGCGCTGCACGACGGGATCGTCGTCCTCGGGCACCTCGATCAGATTGGCCTGCACGAAGGGGACGTGGCGGCGGGCTTCGACCAGCCGGCCCGCGAGCTGATCCGTCGTCATCTTGCAGTTCTTGGCCAGGGCCGCGCGCCCTTCCACGGTGAGGCTCTCGATGCCGGCTTCGATCGAGACGCAGCCGGCGCGCCCGAGTAGGGCGAGCATGTCGGGCTTCCACAAATCGATCCGCGTCTGCACGCCGAACTTCAGCCCGCGCGTCGTCAGGCCCTCCAGGAGCTCGCGATTGGGAAGAAAGATCTCGTCGATGAAGTAGACGTACTCGATGCCGTGACGGCGCAGACGATCGATCTCGTCGAGAATGATCGCGGGCGGCCGCTTCCGATAGGCGTTGCGGAAATTCTCCTTGGCGCAGAATGTGCAATTGTAGGGGCAGCCGCGCGAGGCCTCCACCTCGGCGCCCGGCGCCATCGGCTCGGCCTCGAAGCGGTGATGATGGTGATGGTGACGCCGGATCATCTCGCCCGGCCATTCGAGCACGGGCTGATCGTTGAACGCGACCACCTGTGGGCCGTCATTGACCCGGAGCGAAGCACCGTCGGCGAAGCACAGGCCGGGAAAGTCCCGTTCGCCATTGGCGAGCCGCAGCAGCGACGACTCGCACTCGCCCATCACCACGATGTCGACGCCGAGCTTCTTCAGGGCGGTCTTCGGCGTGGTCGAGCCATGCGGGCCGACCGCGATCAGGGTCGGCGCGAGGTCCCGCATCGCGATCGCGAGCTGCTGGGGCACGCGCAGCTCGGGCGGCGCGCAGCGCCAGAACAGATAGGTCGGTGCGGTGGTGAAGACGATCTGGTCGGGACCAAAGGCGCGCAGCTCGGCCTCGATCTCAGGGAGGGAAAGATCGAACATGTGCGCATCGAGCAGCAGCGTGTTGTGGCCCGCCGCCTTCAGATAGTGCTCGGAGATGCCGAGCTCGAGTGGCAGGTGAGGCGAGCGGCAGCCGAAATAGATGCTGCCCGAAAAATCCCAGTTGGGATTGATGAGGGCGACCCGCGTCATGCCAGGGCCTCGCTTCTGTCCTGTGATCCGAAGCGGCTGTCGAGCCAGGTGTGGAGTGAGCGTAGGCCGTCCGCGAGCGGCATTTGCGGCGCCCAGCCGAGCGCGGTGGCGAGCGCCCGCGTGTCGGTCACGTACCAGGGCTGATCGCCCGGTCGCCAGTCCGTAAAGCGATAGCTGACCTTGCGGCCCGTCAGCTCGGTGATGCGGTCGATCAACTCCAGCAGGCTGACCGCATTCGCCGGACCGCCGCCGAGATTGAAGACGCACCCGCGGGCCAGCGCGATGTGGTCGAGCGCCGCGAGCCAGGCGCTCACCGCGTCCGACACGTGCAGCGCGTCGCGGACCTGCTTGCCGTCGCCGTAGATCGTCAGCGGATTGCCGCTGATGGCGCTGAGCAGGAAGTGCGCGATCCAGCCCTGATCCTCGGTGCCGAATTGCCGCGGCCCGTAGATGCAGCTCATGCGCATCACCACGGTCTGCAGCCCGAACACCCGGGCATAGTCGTGCACGTATTGATCGGCGGTCCCCTTGGAGCAGCCATAGGGGCTGTAGAAATCCAGCGGCGCGTTCTCCGAAATGCCCCCCGCGAGCAGATCATTGACCGGCGTGTAGCGGCGGTCGGTGAGCGCGATCTCGCTGTCGTCGATCAGGCGCCCATAGACCTTGTTGGTCGAGGCAAAGATCACCGGGGCCGAAGCGTTGTGCAGGCGAACGGCTTCCAGCACGTTCAGCGTGCCGCGCGCATTGATCTCGAAGTCGGCCGAGGGATCGCTGACGCTGTCGGTCACCGCGACCTGGGCTGCGAGGTGCAGCACGGCCCGCGCCTCGCGCACGGCGTCGATCACCGGAATGGGGTCGCGGATATCGGCCAATGTGATCGCGACGCGGTCGCCATGCCGGGATTTCAGCCATTGCGCGTTCTCGCGCACGCCGGCGCGGGCGAGATTGTCCAGCACCAGCACGCGATCGCCCCGCTCGGCGAGACGGTCGGCGAGATTGCAGCCGATGAAGCCGCAGCCGCCGGTGACCAGGACGGGTCTGTTGTCTTGTTCACTCATCACGCGACCAACCCTCGTTGCAGCAGCTCACGGGTCGCCCGTTCTGCCTGATCGTCGGCGATCTGGTCGGCGAGGTACCCGGCGAGCTCTTCAAGGCCGTCCTTGAACGCGACATGCGGCTCGAAGCCGAGCAGGTCGCGTGATTTGCCGATATCGGCGAAGCAGTGCCGGATGTCGCCGGCACGGTATTTTCGCGTGATCTCGGGATCGATCTCGCGCCGTCCCATCACCTGCGCCAGATCCTCGGCCACCGACAGAATGGTGCGGCTCTGACCCGAACCGACGTTGAAGACGTCCTGGGCGTGGTCGGATTCGAGCGCCATGCGGCAGGCGCGGGCGACGTCGTGCACATGGACGAAATCGCGCCGTTGCAGGCCGTCTTCGAAGACGAGCGGCGGCCGGCCGTTGAGCAGCCGTGCGGCGAAGATGGCCAGCACGCCGGTATAGGGATTCGACAGCGCTTGCCGCGGACCGAACACGTTGAAGAAGCGCATGCCGACGGTCGGAATGCCGTAGGCCTTGCCTGTGATCAGGCACATGCGCTCCTGCGCATATTTGTTCAGGGCGTAGATCGAGCTCAGCGACGGCTGCTTGGTCTCAGGGGTGGGCACGGGATCGAGCGCATGGCCTGCATGATCCCGCAATTCCCACTCGCCCTTGCGAAGCTGCTCGATCGGTCGTTCGTCGCCGGCGACGACGCTTCCAACGGCATCACGATACAGGCCTTCGCCGTAGATGCTCATCGAGGATGCCACCACCAGCCGTGCGACCGGTCGCCTGGCGAGCGCCTGCAGCAGCACGGCGGTGCCAAGCTCGTTCGTCCTGACATAGGGCTCAATGTCGTACATGCTCTGGCCGACGCCGACGGCGGAGGCGAGATGCAGGACCATGTCGGCGCCGCGCAAGGCCTGTTCGACCGTGGCGGCATCGGTGACGTCGCCGACCACGAGCTCGGCGTCGTCGGCGAGATAGGCGGGACGCTGACGGTTGCCGCCATGCACCTGCGGAGAGAGATTGTCGAGAAGGCGGACCTCGTAGCCGGCTGCAAGCAGCACGTCCGCCGTATGCGAACCGATGAATCCCGCGCCCCCAGTGATCAATACTCGCGTCATTCACCGCTCCGTGCCGCATGGGACCGATCCGTTCGGACCGGCCGATGATGAGAGTTGAAGCGCGCTTTGCTCGGTCGGGCGACCTGCGCGCCAGTCACGTCTGGGAATTAGAAGCGGTGCTAGGAATGTTCGTTCCTGCGAAACCTACAAACGAAAAGTTCTCTAACCTGGATCAATAACCCAGGTGAATCCCGGCTAGAAATGCGCGCCATGAAGCGGCGCCGGCAGGTCGAGATGTCTTGCAACGGTCGCGCCGATGTCGGCAAAGCCGGCGCGCCGGCCGATCGGAGACATCGATTGTGCGGCCCACGTCAGGATCGGGACCTGCTCACGCGTGTGATCGGTGCCATTCCAGGTCGGATCGCAGCCATGATCGGCGGTGATGATCAGGAGATCGTCGCTTCGCAGCCGGCTCAGCAGCTCGGGTAGGCGGGCGTCGAAGGCTTCAAGCGCCGCGGCGTAGCCCGCGACGTCGCGACGGTGGCCGTAGAGCGTGTCGAAATCGATGAAGTTCGCGAACAACAGCCCGCCTTCTGCAAGGCCTGCCAGCCCATCGAGCGTGGCATCGAAAAGCGCCGCATTGCCGTCGCCGCGCAGGTTTCGCCCGGTGCCGCGATGAGCGAAGATGTCGTCGATCTTGCCGATCGTCACGATGTCGCGGCCGGCAGTTTCTGCAAGGTCGAGGATGGTTCGCTCGGGCGGCGGTACCGAGAAATCGCGCCGGTGCGAGCTGCGCTTGAAATTGTCCGCGCTCGTTCCGACGAACGGACGCGCGATGACGCGCCCAATGTTGAGGGGATCGACCAGCCGCCTCGCGACCGCGCAGACGTCGTAGAGCCGCTCGAGCCCGAACGTCTCCTCGTGCGCCGCGATCTGGAACACGCTGTCGGCCGAGGTGTAGCAGATCGGCTCGCCACTGCGCATGTGGCGCTCGCCGAATTCGGCGATGATGTCGGTGCCGGAAGCGTGGCAATTGCCGAGGATGCCGGGCAGTCCGCCTTGTTCGCACAGCTTCGTTACGAGAGCGGGCGGGAAGCAGGGTTGGACCTTAGGAAAATAGCCCCAATCGAACGCGACAGGGACGCCGGCGATTTCCCAATGGCCTGATGGCGTGTCCTTGCCCCTCGAGATCTCGCTGGCGCAGCCATAGCGCGCATGTTGTGTCCGGCCGTCGAGCCCGGGCGGGATCCGGCCCGTGGAGAGGCGGCAGGCCTCGCCAAGGCCCAGCGCCACGAGATTGGGCAGGCGCAGCGGGCCCTCCCGTTGCGGACCATTGGCACGGCCGGCCATGCACGCATCCGCGATGTGGCCGACGGTGTCGGCACCCTCGTCGCCGTAATTGACAGCGTCGGGCGCCGCGCCGATTCCGACGGAATCCATCACCAGGATCAGGGCACGCATGTCGGCTCCCTGATCGGTGGAGAGGCGCCAATGGAGGCGGCGAGACCGGTCTTGGTGCAATAGCGCTCGATCATCTGCGCGCAGAAGTCGGCGAACTCGTTGACGTCGAGCGGCGGGCTGGTGTGATGCGGTTCGAGACCGCGGTGCTCCGGCGTGAAGCAGAACGTCACGGTGACCTCGAATTCGGCCAGCGCATCCATCTGGCGGTCGAACCAGTCCAGCGCGTTGGGACGGAAGCTGTCGGCCCATGACAGCCCGGTCCGCAAGTGCCTCACGCCAAAGCGGCGCATCCAGCGCACGGCGTCATCGAGGCGATGGTCCTCGAAGTGAAACCACTGGCACAGGCCCATGTCGGCGGCATATTGCCCGAACAGCTCCGCGGCGGCTTTCGGCGTTCCATCCTCGCGCAGCAGGCCCATGTGGAAATGCCGGTAGTAGGAAGATCCCTCCGCCTCCTTGTGCCGGGTGGTCGCCTCCCAGGCCGAAGGGAGATCGTAGAGGCTGTACCAATGGATGCGCGGCGCGCGGCCGATCAGAAGCTCGGCGGTGCGCGACAGGCCCCACGCCTGCACCTCCTCGGCGCCGAACGAGGAGACGCCGACCTCGGTCACCCAGACCGGGAGCGAGGTGACGGCCCTGATCTCCTCGATCTTGGCCGGCCATTCTCCGATCTGCCATAAATTCCAGTCGAGCGGGAAGCCGTGCACGGCGACGGCGTCGACGTGATCGAGCACGCCGCGCGCCTGCATGTTGCGCATGAAGGACGGGTCGATCGGCGAGATGCCACCGAGCACGCGCGGCAAGGTCGGATACGCGCTGCGGATGGCCTTTCCGGCCGCGAGCGCCAGGTTGGCGAACATCGCCCAGTCCGGGTCGATCAGGATGTCCCAATGCGACTTGTTGTTGGGCTCGTTCCAGATCTTGGCCGCCTCGATCATCGGCCCGCCTCCCGTGACGGATAGACCGGCCCGTCAGCCTGCGGCCGCGTCGTGCGCTTGCACAGGTAGACTTCCTCCTCGGGATGGGCCGCGATGGCAAAGCCGGCGCTGCGCAGCATGGCCTCGACGCAGGCGCGATTGGGCACCCACCAATTGGTGGGGTCGTCGGCATATTTGTGCTCGATGAAGTGCAGCTTCGGGTAGCCGGAGGAACCGAACTGGTCGGTGGTCCAGAAGTCGTAGTTCTTCTCGATCGCATCGACGTGGCTGTCGCCGCGCTGCATCGACTGGAACAGCAGGAGATCGCCGGCGACATGCTCATGGATCAGGTCCAGCGCCAGCAGCGGGTGTCGCAGATGATAGAGCACGCCCATGAAGATCACGAGGTCGAATTGTTCACGGAGCTGCCCGACATCATAGGCCGACATCTTGCGAAATTCGATCCTGAGCCCGTTGACCTCGGCCGCGAAGCGGGCCTGGGCCAGATATTCCTCGTCGGTGTCGAGGCCGAGCACGCGCTCGGCGCCGCGCCGTTTCATCTCCATGGCGTAGAAGCCGGCATTGCAGCCGATATCGAGCACGGTCTTGCCTTCGAGCCGGTCCGGGATGATGCCGGAGAAGCGCTGCCACTTCACATTGGGATAGTCGCCGAGAAAGTGCGACGGCGCGGTCGGCACGCCCTGGAGGTCGAGATTGTGAAACCATGGCCCCAGCGCATCGACACGCTGGCGGATTTCCTCACGGGAGAGGGCGCCTATGGTCATGCAATCGCTCCGTTGTTCACAGTGACCGGCCGGGCTCCGTCCGATGAGGCGCGGGCCCGCAACTTGGAACGGCCCTCGGCGCTCTCGGCAAGCAGGGCCATCGCCGTGCGATAGCCGTCGATGGTGCCGACATCGACGTAGGATTCGCCGGCCCTGACGCCGATGCCGTTGCCGCCGGCCGCAAGATAGGCATTGACCAGCGTCCCGAAATATTCGTCGCGGCGTTCGCGTGCGTGCCACAGCGACTGCAGCTGGCGGAAGCCGTGCGCCGACATCTTGAAAGCACCCCAGATCCAGCGCGAGCTTGCATTCGGCTGCTTGACCTGGATCTCCGTCACCTGCTCGCCGTCCAGCACGACCGCATCGAAGAATTCGGGATGCTCGACCGGGAACAGCAGGAACGAGAGGTCTGCATCGGGCAGGGACTGCAGGGCCGCCTTGGGAAACCAGACCGTGTCGGGCAGGCCGACCATGACATCCTCGTGCTGCCCGACGACGGTGCTTGCCCTGAACACGGCGTCGCACAGGCCGGAGGCTTCGGGCTGCACCACATAGGCGAGCTCGGCGCTGCCGTAATGGTCGCCGAAATATTCCAGGATGTCGGACTTGCCGGGCGAGATCACGAAGCAGATCTTGTCGGCGCCGCCGAGGATGAGGCGCTCCAGCAGATATTCGGAGACGGCGCAGGGACGGTCCGTACCGTCGTCGCTCCGGCTGCCGACCGGCAGCAATTCCTTCGAGAACGCAAGCGGCTGGATTCGGCTGCCGCGGCCCGCGGCCGGAACGATGCCCCACATGATCAGGCCTCCTCGATTTGTTGCCGGCTGACGTGGCTCGACGTCATCTGCTCGAGCATTAAGATCAGTTCACGCGCGCGCTTGTCGGATGTGTGCTGGTCCATGGTGCGGTCATAAGCGCGCCGGGCCATCCGCCTGAGCTCGGCATCCGGCATCGCGAGCGCGGCGAGCGCGTCGTGCTCGTCGCGTGCGATCAGGATTTCCTCTCCGGGCGCGAAGAAGTCCGCTATTCCGGGCCAGTGGTCGCTCAGCAGCGGGGCGCCGCAGGCCGCGGCCTCGAACAGCCGGCCGGATGGGCACCAGCCCATTTCCGCCATGGCCCGGCGGGTGACGTTGAGCGTTAGCCGCGACGAGGCAAAGAACGGTGCGTGCTCGGACGGCGGCAGGTGCCGCACGAAATAGATGTTGGGCGACCACGGGAAATCGTCCGGATATTGCGCGCCGCCGATCAGGAAGCGGAGGTCCTGGCGCGCCCGCGCGGGCGCGACGAAAAGTGTCCCGAGCGTGCGCTGGCGATCTTCGGAGTAGGTGCCGAGATAGGACAAATCGGCGCGATAATGCGGCTGCGGCATGACCTGATGGTGGATGTCTGTGTCGACATGCCCATAAAGCGCCCGGGTATCCCGCGCCCCGAGCCGATTGCGGAATTCATCCGCAACGTGAGGTCCGCCGGTGAAGCTGAGCACCAGCTCAAAATCCTGCAGGCCGCGCGGACCGATATAGGGGACGGGCTCGCCGGCGTCGAGCTTTGCCAGCGTGATCGGCGTATCGAGGTCGTAGAACACGGGAACAGCACGACCTTCGAAGAGGATCAGCTCGGTCGCGGCAATCGCATCGGGACAATAGGAAGTCACGATCGCAACGTCGGCATCACGGATTTCGGCGCTTGCCGCCTGCCGCACATCGTCCCAGTTCGCGAACAGCCGGAGCGCGCCGCCCGGCAGTTCCTGGAGATCCCGGGCACCGGCATAATAGGGAACGTCGCGCTCGAAGAAGACGATACTGTGCCCCGACCGCGCGAGATGCTTGCAGAAGCCGCGCCACAAGGTGGCATGCCCGTTGCCCCAGGATGAGGAGATTGTCAGGCCGAAGATGACGATCTTCACGCCGGCACCCGCTGGTTGATCCCGGTGATCTTCATGCCGCGGGCGTCGGCGCGGAGCGTGCTGATGCTGGCAGGATCGATCTCGATCGAAAGAAACTGGTCGAGCGGCGTGCGCGAATAGTGCAGGAGCGCGGCGCGGATCGGCTCGGCGTGGCTGACGAGGACGGCGGCACCGAGATTGCGATCGCCACGCAGCTGCTCCAGATGAGCGACCACGCGGTTCTGAAGCGACCGCATGGTCTCGCCGCCGGGCGGGCGGCTCGTGCCGCGTCGCCCGTTCCAGCGCGACCATCGACGATCCGGCGCCAGGTCGTCGAACGATCGTCCGGTCCATTCGCCATAATCGAGCTCGTCGAGGGCGGGGACGATCTCCACCGGCAGCCTGAAATGCGCGGCGAGGATGCAGGCCGATTGCACGCAGCGCCGTTGCGGGCTGGACTGAATGAGCGATGGCCGCGGCGCGATGGTGCCGGCACAGCGTGCCATCTCCTCACAGCCGAGATCGCTGAGCTCGACGCCTTTCATCCGGCCGCACAGGATGCGGCCGAGCAGGGCATGGTGACCGTGCCGGACGAGATGGATGATCCCAGCCATCACGCAAGCGCCTTGTCGTCGATGAAGGCGCGTGTCCGCCGTCCGGCCTCTTCGTCGGTGAACTGCTGCGGCGGCGATTTCATGAAATAGCTGGAAGGGCCGGTCAGCGCTCCGGCCTGGCCGCGGTCCATGGCGAGCTTGGCACAACGCACCGCGTCGATCACGACGCCGGCCGAGTTCGGGGAGTCCCAGACCTCGAGCTTGACCTCGGCGCTCAAGGGAACGCCGCCGAACGTCGTTCCCTCCAGGCGGATGAAGGCGAGCTTGCGGTCGGTGAGCCATGGCACGTGATCGCTCGGTCCGACATGGATGTTGTCGGGGTCCATGGGGACGTCGAACTGGCTGGTCACGGCCTGGGTCTTGGAGATCTTCTTCGAGGCCAGCCGCTCCCGCTCGAGCATGTTCTTGAAATCGGTGTTGCCGCCGACATTGAGCTGGTAGGTGCGGTCGAGCCGCACGCCGCGGTCACGGAACAGATTGGCGAGCACGCGATGCAGGATGGTGGCACCGACCTGGCTCTTGATGTCGTCGCCGACGATCGGCAGGCCGGCCTCCTCGAAGCGGCGCCGCCACTCCGAATTGGAGGCGATGAAAACCGGAATGCAATTGACGTAGCCGCAGCCGGCCTCGATGGCGCGCGCCGCATACCACTCGCTGGCGCGCTGCGAGCCGACCGGAAGATAGGATACCAGAACGTCGGTGCGGGACATCGCCAGCACTTCGGACACGTCGGCCTCCGGCACGTCCGCAACCGGAACGTCGTCGGTGAGATATTGGCCGATGCCATCCAGGACCGGACCGCGCTGGACGATCACGCCTGTCGGCGCGACGTCGGAGAAGCGGTGCGTGTTGTTGGGCGCCGCGAAGATCGCATCGGCGACGTCGCGGCCGACCTTGTTGGCGTTGACGTCGAAGGCCGACGCAATCTGGATGTCGCTGATATGGTAACCGCCGAGGTCCGCGTTCATCAGTCCCGGGACCGGCTCGTTCGACTTGGCGTTCCGGTAGTAGGTGAGGCCCTGGACGAAGGAGCTCGCGCAATTGCCGACGCCGACGAGTCCGACGCGCACGCGGCGCCTGTCTTGAAGACGAGAATGCATGGAATGAAGCCCTCCGGAAACACGCGGCGTCGGTGCAAGAGTCGGTGCAAGAGTCGGTGTAAGTACGTCGGCGAACGTGCGGAAGGTATGTTCGTTCCTGGAAAGGAGATGCGAGCGGCAGGGCTTGGGCGATTCATCGCGACAAAATGCGACGCGCTTAACATGGGATAGATTCCCGAACCGCCAACCGGGAACGAACAGCTTTCATGATGAAGATGAAGAAGATGATGCTCGCCTCGCACGACCGCTTCGAATCTGCCGCGAAGAACCAATCATTCCGGCCCGCGTTTGTCGGCCAATGGTTCGGTGCGGTACGGGCTCATCGCCCGGTTCGTCAAAGAGAGGTGACATGACGTCGAGGGCGCCCGGTTGCTGGGCGGAAGCGATCAGGGCGGGCGATTTCGCTCGGGCCTGGATGGTCAATGATCGTGATCTGCTGGAGATCGCACATCCGCCCAAGCACACCGGCCCGCGCCATCTGCAGCGCATCTGGCGCGGCGAGGACCTCAAGGGTAAGCACGTGCTGGTGCGCTGCTATCACGGGCTCGGCGACACCATCCAGTTCCTGCGCTTCATGAGTCCGCTTCGCGCGATTGCGCGCAGCGTGACCCTGTGGTGTCAACCCGAGCTGCTGCCGCTGGTCGTGGGCGCCGCGGGCGTCGATCGTGCGATCCCGCTGCATGATGGTGCGCCCGAGATCGCTTTCGAGGTCGACATCGAGATCATGGAGGTGCCGCACGCGATCCGAGCCCGACGGGATCAGGTCGAAATGCGCGGGCCTTACCTGGCGCTGCCTCCACTTGCCGTTCGGCCGCCCCGAAGAGAACAAGGTCTGGCCGTCGGCCTGGTCTGGAAGGTCGGTGAGTGGGACAAGCGGCGGGAGGTGCCGGCCGTCTTGTTGCGCAACCTCGCAGGGTTCGGCGTCACGCTCCATTCGCTCCAGCGCGGCGCCAGCACCGAAGAGCTCGCGGCGATCGGAGCGCGGGACGTCAGCACGCCCGACATCACAGCTCTCGGCCATCGCCTGCGGCAGCTCGATCTCGTCGTATGTGTCGATACCATGGTCGCACACCTTGCGGGCGCGCTTGGATGCGAGGCCTGGGTCTTGCTTCATGCCGATTGCGACTGGCGCTGGCCTCCATCCGGCGCGCGCTCGTTCTGGTATCCGAGCCTGCGCCTGTTTCACCAAAGACGGCCGGGCGATTGGGGCCATGTCGTCGCCGAAGTCCGCGACGCGCTGCGGGCGCGCCTCGAAGCAGGTCGAGCCACTGCGGCGACGTGATTCCAGACCATTATTTCCAAGACATTGCTGAGGAACGAGCGTCGCCCACGCGCTTTGGAGCAACGTCCTCGCGAGGGAAAGACGCTCATGCAAAGTTCCGACGCCGCTGTGTCGACCGCCAGCCTGTCGCGGGTGACGGACGATATCTGGATCCTGGATGACAAGCCGATCAGCGCCGCCGGCCTGCAACTGCCCGTGCGGATGACCGTCATCCGCTTGTCGAATGGCGACCTCGTGCTGCATTCGCCGGTGCGTTATTCGCCCGCTCTGCGCCAGGAGCTGGAGCGGCTGGGCTCGATCAGGTACCTGCTTGCGCCGAATATCGCGCATTGGATGTTTCTGCCTGAATGGCAAAGGCAGCTGCCGCAGGCCGCGATCTTTGCCGCGCGCGGCCTTGCGGCGCGCGGGCAGGTGCGGGCGGCCGGCATCCGTATCGATCGCGAAATTGGAGACACGACGCCGGAGGAATGGGCCGCCGACCTCCAAACATTGTCGGTGAATGCTCCGATGTTCTCCGAGGTCGAGCTGTTCGACCGGCGGAGCCGGACGCTGGTTCTGACCGATATCGTGCAGAACCTCGATCCCCACCACCTCAGCGCCTCGAATGCGGCTGCGGCGAACCTGCTCGGCATTGCCAAGCCGGACGGGAAGGCCCCGGTCTATCTGCGGCTGCTGCTGCGTCTCGGCGGCCGTTCGGCGCAGGCTGCGGCCGAGCGGCTGGTGAAGCTGGCTCCGGAGCGGGTGATCTTTGCGCATGGCGACTGGTTCGAAACCCAGGGAACGGCGCGCCTGCGGCGATCGCTGCGCTGGCTGCTTCCCGCAGACGTTTCGGGACGCGAGCAGCGGCAGGTGGTCGGCACCCGCGTCGTCGTCACCGGCGCCTCCAGTGGAATCGGGCGTGCCGCGGCGCTGGCTTTTGCCCGCGAGGGCGCGAGCGTGGTCCTCGCGGCGCGCCGCGGCGAGGTCTTGATGCGCCTTGCTGCCGAATGTGAGGCGCTCGGAGGCCGGGCCCTGGCCGTGCCGACCGACGTCACTGACGCGCAGGCGGTGCAGCGTCTGGCCGGTGCGGCGGACGAGGCCTTCGGCGGCATCGACGTCTGGATCAACAACGCCGGCACCGGCGTGTTCGGGGCCTATCAGGATGCGGATATCGCGCTCCATCGCCGCACCATCGAGGTCAATCTGCTCGGCACCATGCATGGCGCGTTCGCGGTGCTTCCGATCTTCCTCCGCCAGAACCGCGGTGTCCTGATCAACAACATCTCGCTCGGTGGCTGGGCGCCGACGCCCTTCGCCGCAGCCTATACCGCCAGCAAGTTCGGCCTGCGCGGCTTCACCGCAAGCTTGCGTCAGGAGCTCCGGGCTCGTCCCGACATTCATGTCTGCGGCGTCTTCCCGTCCATCGTCGATACGCCGGGCTTCGTCCACGGCGCTAACGCCTCCGGACGAAGGCTCGATCCTGGCCCGCTGCTTTATCAATCCGAAGACGTGGCTCAGACCTTCCTGCGCCTCGCCCACGCGCCTCGTGACGAGGTGGCGGTGGGGTGGCCGGCGCGCGCCGGGCAATTGGCCTATGCGATTGCCCCTGGGATCACCGAGAATATCCTGGGAGCAGCATTCCGCTGGCTGCTGTCGCGCGCGCGTCCCGCCGCGAGGAACGAAGGCACCATGCTCGAAGCGGCTCCGCAGGGCACGTCCGTCGACGGCGGCTGGCTGGCGCGGAAGCAAGTTCCGCCCGCCGCTGTGCTCAGCAAGGGGCTCGTGGTGCTCGGGATCGCTGCCGGCCTGGCGTTCGCGGCATCGAGGGCCGGCCGTCCGTACCGCTCCCGCGCGCGGACGCGGCGGCGCCGCGCGTGACGCCGCCGCTCGTCTGTTGCCGTCGCTCCGGCAAGGCATAGGCCCTGACGCAATCGCCGAGCTTGGCGCCGAACGAGCCGTGGCCTCCGTCCACCGTCACGACGTATTGTCTGCTGGACCGCAGATGGCTCCCCCGCCGGAACGAAGCTTCGAGACCGGGCGTTCCTGCGGGAAAAGCTGAGGGCCAGACGTGCCGCGCTATCATTTTGATTTGGTGGATTCTAAAACCGTGGCAGACGAAGGAGGTGCCGAGTTGCCGGATGACATGCAGGCCCTGGACGTTGCCGAAGAAATTGCGCGGCGTCTGCTCGCGCAGCGTCCCGAGCTCAAGGGCCGTCACTTCGCGATCCTCGTCACGAACGAGGATGGTGAGGAAATCGGCCGGGTGCCGTTGGACGTCTTGCACTGAAGCGATGATCTGACATGACCTTCAGGATTGGGGTGATTGCCGACACGCATGGGCTGTTGAGGCCCGAGGCGGAGCGCTGCCTCGCCGGCGTCTCGCACATCATCCACGCCGGCGACATCGGCGCCCAGGCTGTGATGGGCGGGCTTGGCCGCATCGCCCCTGTCACCGCGATCAGAGGAAACGTGGACCGGGGCGCGTGGGCTGAACGCTATCCTGAAACGCAAACGCTGCGCCTCGGCGGTCGCGGCTTCTACGTTCTGCACGACCTCAACGAGCTGGCGATCGATCCTGCCGAGCGCGGCATCGACGTCGTGGTCTCAGGGCATTCCCACCGCGTGCGGATCGAGACCAGGGAAGGCGTGCTTTATCTGAACCCGGGCAGTGCAGGGAAGCGACGCTTCAAGCTGCCGATTACGCTGGCAACGCTCGACCTCGATTCCGCCGGGCCACTGCGGCCCGTCATTCATGATCTCGACCGGATGTGACGGCCAGCCAGCGGCCGCTGCCTAGTGCGTCTTCGATTTCTGCCAACGCTCCAGATCCACCGGCGGCCGTTTCGGATCGATCTGGTCCTTCTCGGGATTGCCTTGCCACGGCTTGTTCGTTTGCCGGTGCGTCGGCATGTCCGTCTGCTGGCGCGGATCGTCAAGCGGTGTCTCTCGCGGGTCGTTTTCAGTTGCCTTCGGCATATGTTTCCCTGTCGAGCTCGCACGATGGCGTTGTGCCACCGCCCTTTAAATAACCCAGGTGACAGCAGGGTGTTCCCTGCGTGGATGAGGCGCCGCTGCGCAGAACAGGAACCATGGCTGCGGCGCTCGCTTATCGAACGCGAGTTGGAGGCGCCCGATGGGAAAGAAGCAATTTGCCGCTCTGCCGTTTCGTCTGGACAAGTCCGAGCTGCGGGTGATGCTGATCACGACCAGGCGCAAGCGCCGGTGGAGCGTCCCGAAGGGATCGCCGATGCGCAACAAGGAGCCGCATCTGACGGCAGCGCTCGAGGCCTATGAGGAGGCGGGCCTGGTCGGTGTCGTGGCAACGCGCGCCTTGGGCAGCTTCAAGCACCGCAAGCGAAAGGGCGATCGCAAGCGGACCATGAACGTTGCCGTCTTCCCCATGAAGGTGCACGGGCGGGAGCGCTGGTGGCCCGAGAAGGGAGAGCGGGAAGCCATCTGGGTCTCGCCCAAGACGGCGGCGCGCCTGGTGCACAAGGCGCAGCTCCGGCGCCTGATCGCCCGCTTCGCGGCGCGGACGGTGCGCGAGGCATCCTCGCCGCCGAGCCGGTGAGGGGTAGTCAGCCTTAGGAACGCCTCGCGCGCCCCGTCATTCAAGCTTGATGGACCAACAAACGACAGGGCTCATATCCGAGGAGCGGCCGCCTCATGAAATCCTGGCAGCGGCGATCGAGCGACGCCGCGCGGTGCTGTTCGTCGGCGCCGGGGTCTCGATGGCGGTCGGCTTGCCGTCCTGGCAGTCGCTGATCGATCACCTCTTGGACGATCTCGGCCTCGAACGCGACGTCATCGACGGAATGCACGGCGGCTATCAGATGCTCGCGGAATATTACCGGATCAGGCGCGGCGGAATCGGCCCGCTGCGCAGCTGGCTCGACCGCAATTGGCGTGTCGATCCCGAGAAGATCGCGGCTTCGGAGCTGCATCGGATGATCGTCGAGTTGGATTTTCCGGTCATCTACACCACCAATTACGACCGCAATCTCGAAACCGCATTCGACGTCCTGAAAAAGCCCTTTGCGAAGATCAGCAACGCGAAGGAGATCGCGAGCGCTCGTGCCGGTGTCACCCACATCATCAAATTCCACGGCGATTTCGACGATGATGCCTCGCTCGTTCTGACCGAGACCGACTTTCTCAACCGGCTCGCCTTCAATTCCCCGCTGGATATCCGCTTTCGCGCCGATGCGCTGGGAAGCACGCTGCTCTTCGTCGGATACAGCATGTCCGATCCGAACATTCGCCTGCTGCTGCACCGGATCTGGCAGATCTGGGACGAGTCCGGGCACAGCCAGGACCGGCCGCGATCCTTCGTGTTCGTCGCGCAGCGCAACCCGGTGCAGGAGGCAGTGCTCGCGAACTGGGGCATTACCACGATCGCCCCGCCCGACGGCATGGCTGCCGATGACGGTCTCAGGCAGCTGCTGTGCGACATTCGCGAGCGGCTCGGCGGCAAGACAGCGCGTAGCGAGCGTCCCGACACCGACAGACATCACTAAATGCGTGATGAGATCAGGTTTGATTGCCACAAGGTAAGTGCACTCCCTCTCCCGCTTGCGGGAGAGGGCTGGGGAGAGGGTGTTTCCGCAATGGGATAGCCCCCTAGAGGAGAAAACCCTCACCCGCGCCTTCGGCGCTCCCTCTCCCGCAAGCGGGAGAGGTTGCACCGAGCCCGTGGCAAATGATTCAACCTAAAGCCATTCCGCTTTAGGGCCGCCGCACGCTGCAGATCTCGTTCGGGACTGGCGTGAGGCTTGCGGCATATTGCATGTCCAGAAAGCCGGCGCACCAGCGCTGCGCCATGGCTGTCTCAGACAGATCGAAGGATTTTTCCGGCCCGGCTTCCTCGCGGCCCGGGCGGTAGCTCAGGAGATGGACCTCGTCGTCGTAGTGGAGGTCCTGGAGCTCGGCGCGGAGCTGACGGGCTTCGAGAGCGTAGCCGAGGCGCTGGAAGGTCTGATTGCCGAAGGTCAGGTCACTCTTGCGCTCCGACGCGGCCTCGAGCCCGTCAGGGACCTTGCCGTCGCGCGGAAACAGATCGACCACATAGAGGCGGAGCGGGCCTGCAGTTTCGAGGATCGGGTCGAACGGCGCGTTCAGCGAGAACCCGCCGTCGACGAGCCAGCGGCCGGCGATCTGCACCGGAGCGAATTCAGGGAGAAACCCGCAGCTGGCCAGGATATGGTCCATTTCGATCCGCTCCGACGCGGTGTCGAACAACACGGCATCGCCGCTCTCGACGTCGGTGGCGCAGATCGTGACGCGCGGATCGCCGCCGTTCAGACGTCCGAAATCGATCAAGCGCTGCAGGCGTTCGCGGGTCGGGCCGAGATCGTAGAGGCCGCCGTAGTGAGAAGCCGGAATCGGGAGGCGGGGATGGAAGAATCCCGAATGGCCCAGCACGCGCGTACTGATGGAGCTCAGCCACGCGAACGTATGGCGGCTCGCGTTCGGCACGTCGGTTGGACTGCTTGGCGCATGCCAATAGCTGCGTAAATTCCGCAGCCGGTCGTCGCGCGCGCTCCCCGCGATCAACGCAGCCGTGATGGCTCCTGCCGACGAACCGGTCACCCAGTCGATCGGCAGCCGAAGCGAAGTGAGTGCTTCAAACACACCGCCATGATAGGCGCCGAGGCCGAGACCGCCCGAGAACGCGACGGCGGAGAGAGGGCGCTCGGCTGCGCTCGCGCCGCCCGGTCCAGCTGCACGGTCGGTCAAGACGAGCGCCAGTTGCCGGTCGGTTGGTCGGGCCGATCACCGGTAACTCCTGTAACGGCGCGCGCAGGCGTAGCGAGGATTGATCGCGAGAGCGGCGGCGAGCAATCGACATTCATCTCAAGTCTCCAATTCCGACATTGAACGCGGCTCTTGATGCGGTGTTCCAAAGGCTCAAGCGATGGATTTTCGGCTGTAAGGGGCATTGCTGGCGGACGTCCCGGCCATTCTTGGCTCGCTGGCTCATCGTTTTCGGCGAAGTCGATCGCTGATCGCGAGCGAACGGCACGCGGCTACTCGGGCAGGGGCGTGTCGGCGATGTCCATCAGCGCGCCGAGGCCTTGGCGGAGGCGCCGCGTCGCGATGCTGTCGTTCGCAAGGCCAAACACCACCAGCGAGCGCGCGGTCACCGCGTAAGCATGCCCGAACTCGAACTCGGCCATCGGCGCGTCGGGACGATTGGTGTCGATCAGGCCGAGCCAGCTGCGTCCGTCGGTGACTTCCGGCAGGGTGAAATTCACGACGTCATGGTGCGCGTTGTAGACCAGCAGCATGGTCGCATCCGAGCCGCGGCGCTTGATGCCGGTCTCCTGCGCGCGGCCGTCGAGCAGCATGCCGAAGCATTTGGCATTGCCGTCCTGCCATTGCTCCGTCGTCATCTCCTCGCCCGATGGCGACAGCCAGGTCACGTCCTTGACGTCGAGCTCCTCGTTGTGCGAGCCGACCAGGAAGCGGCTGCGGTAGAGGATCGGAAACGCCTTGCGGGTGGCGATCAGCTTGCGCACGAACTCGCGCAGGCTGCGGCCGTTCGCGGTGATGCCCATCCAGTTGAGCCAGGTGGTCTCGTTGTCCTGGGCGTACGCGTTGTTGTTGCCGTTCTGGGTGTGCCCGAACTCGTCGCCCGCGAACAGCATCGGCGTGCCGTGGGACAGCAGCATCGTTGCCAGCAGATTCCGCTTCTGGCGCTCGCGCAAGGCGATGATCTCCGGGTCGGTGGTCGGCCCTTCGACGCCACAGTTCCAGGAATGGTTGTTGCTGTGACCGTCGCGATTGTCCTCGCCATTCGCCTCGTTGTGCTTGTCGTTGTACGAGACGAGGTCGTTGAGGTTGAAGCCGTCATGGGCGGTGACGAAGTTGACGCTGGCCCAAGGCCGGCGTCCGCGCTTGTTGAAGAGGTCGCCGGAGCCGGAGACGCGCTTGGCAAAGTCGGCCAGCGTGCCCGGATCGCCCTTCCAGAAGGCGCGCGCGGTATCCCTGAACTTGTCGTTCCACTCGGCCCAGCCCGGCGGAAACTGACCGACCTGGTAGCCACCGGGCCCGACGTCCCAGGGCTCCGCGATCAGCTTGACGCTGGAGAGCACGGGATCCTGGCGGCAGGCGTCGAGGAAGCCGCCGCCTTCATCGAAGCCATAGGGTTCGCGCGCCAGAATGGTGGCGAGATCGAAACGGAAGCCGTCGACCCGCATCTCGGTCGCCCAGTAACGCAAGGAATCGGCGACGAGTTGCAGCACACGCTGATGCGAGAGATTGACGGTGTTTCCGGTGCCGGTGTCGTTGATGTAGTAGCGCTTCTTGTCCGGCAGCAGGCGGTAATAGCTGGCGTTGTCGATGCCCTTGAACGACAGGGTCGGGCCGAGCTCGTTGCCTTCCGCGGTGTGATTGTACACGACGTCGAGAATGATCTCGATGCCATGGGCATGAAACTGGTTGACCGTGGCCTTGAACTCGTTCGCAGACGTCGCCTTCAGGTAGCGCGGATCAGGAGCGAAGAAGGCGATGGAATTGTAGCCCCAGTAATTGCGCAGGCCTTTCTCGACCAGATAGCTGTCGTCGACGAAGGCATGGATCGGCAGCAGCTCGGCGCTGGTGATGCCGAGCGAGCGCAAGTAAGCCGGGATTTCCGAATGTGCGAGCCCCGAGAACGTGCCGCGGTCGGCTTCCGGCACCAGCGGATGCAGCTGGGTGAAGCCCTTGACGTGCATCTCGTAGAAGATCGTGCGTTCCCACGGCACTTCCGGCTTGCGCGCCATGCCCCAGGTAAAGGCGGGATCGATGACGCGGCATTTCTGCATCAAGGGCGCGCTGTCGCGTTCGTCGTAGGAGAGGTCCTTGTCGGCGTGATCCAGCCGGTAGCCGAACAGCTCCGGTCCCCAGCGGAGCTGGCCGACCAGCTGCCTGGCGTAGGGATCGAGCACGAGCTTGTTGGGATTGAAGCGGTGGCCGGCGTCGGGCTCGTAAGGGCCGTGGACGCGATAGCCGTAGACGGTGCCGGGGCGGGCGGAGGGCAGATAGCCGTGCCAGACCTCGTCGGTATATTCGGGAAGCTCGATGCGCTCGAGCTCGGTTTCGCCGGCATCGTCGAACAGGCAGAGCTCGACCTTGGTGGCATGGGCTGAGAACAGCGCGAAATTGACGCCGAGGCCATCCCAGGTGGCGCCGAGCGGGAAGGGTCTGCCTTCGGTGATCCGGGTGCGGCGCAGGCGCGAGGCCGTCCGCGTCAGGGCCTCGTCTGAATGTGCTGGCTGGTCCATCTCTGCCCCCGAATTTCTGCCCCCGAATTGCCCGTCAGGATATCGGCGCCGTCGCGGCAATGGGCTCGACGTCGGCCGGCTTGGACAGCGCGTTGGCTTTCTGCAGAGCCACCTCCTTGCTGATGGCCGGAATGGAGTTGCCGATGCGCCCTACGATCGCGATCAGCTCGGCGTCCGACAGTCCGAGCCGTTTCTTGACGAGGCGTACCTGGGTGCGGTCGGTCAGGTCGAGCTTGTTACGGATCGGTTGCGGCTTCGGGCGGCGCATGGCGACAGCTCCTGTTGGAACGGTAACCGTCGCGCTGCTGATTCCGTTCCCGTCGCGTTGCAAATGTCCGGCGTCGGCGCCGTGGAGGAACGAACGCGTGCGGCTCCGCTTTGTCGCCCCGACGCGCGCAAGCGATCTTGGAGCGTGCCGAGGCGGCATGCGGCGAAAGGCGACGGGCTTGAATCAAAGACTGGGAAAGGCCGAGCAAAGTCGGCGCCATGGTCCCCAGATCGTCGATCAAGGGGTCTCGTTCAACTTGTGGGCGCCGACGGCGCGATCCGTCGAGCTGCTCGAAATCGGCCAGCCGCCACGGAAGATGCCGCGCGATGCGGACGGCTGGTGTCAGCTGCTCAGCCGGACCGCGCGCGCCGGCACGCGCTATCAGTTCAGGATCGACGAAGATCTCCTCGTCCCTGATCCCGCCTCGTGCTTCCAGCCGGACGACGTCGGCGCGCCGAGCGAGGTGATCGATACGGCCGCGTTGAGGGACTCGGTGCTCTATCCGGGCCGTCCCTGGGCGGAAGCCGTGATTTACGAGCTGCATGTCGGCACGTTCAGCGACGAGGGGACCTATGCCGGCGTCGAGAAGAAGTTGCCCTATCTTCGCGATCTCGGCATCACCGCCATCGAGCTGATGCCGCTCAACGACGTCCCAGGACGGCACAATTGGGGCTATGACGGCGTGCTCCTGAACGCGCCGAATGCCCGCTACGGCCGGCCGGAGGATCTCAAGCGGCTGCTGCGGGCCGCGCATGCCCTCGACATCATGGTCTATCTCGACGTCGTCTATAACCATTTCGGGGCGCAGCTGAACTATCTGCATCTCTATGCGGAGAACTTCTTCAATTCGCGCCACACCACTGGATGGGGCCCCGCCGTCAACCTCGAAGGAGCCGACGGCGCGTTCGTGCGCGGATTTCTGATCGAGAATGCGCTGATGTGGCTGCGCGACTATGGGTTTGACGGATTGCGGTTCGATGCCGTTCATGCGCTGAAGGACGATTCGAAGCGTCATTTCCTGGTCGAGCTCGCCGAGACCCTGCGCAGTCAGCTGGCGGGCCGGCGCGTTCATCTGATGCTGGAGAACGAGGCCAATCAGGCGCACCTGCTCGCGCGGTCACAGGGACGCGCGACGTACTACGACGCGCAATGGGGCGACGATTTTCACAACGCGCTCCACGTCCTGCTCACCGGCGAGGACGAAGGTTATTACCGGGCGTTTGCAGACAAGCCGCTCGAACATCTGGCGCGATCCCTGACCGAGGGCTTTGCCTATCAGGGCGAGGTCTTCCCCCTGCACCAGGCGCCGCGCGGCGAGCCGAGCGCGCACCTGCCGCCCGAAGCGACCATCTTCTTCGCCCAGAACCACGACCAGGTCGGCAACCGCGCCTTCGGCGAACGGCTGTCCCGGTTGGTCGGTCCGGACAGACTGGAACTGGCCCTCGCACTGGTTCTGCTCAGTCCGCATATTCCGTTGCTTTTCATGGGCGAGGAAGCGGCAGCCGAAACGCCCTTCCTGTTCTTCGCCGACTGGACGGGCGAACTGACACGGGAGGGCCGCCGCAAGGAGTTTTCGCACTTCAAGGCGTTCGCGACGCCCGAAACGCGCGCCGGGATCCCCGACCCGTGCGACGAAAGAACCTTCCTCGCCTCCAAGCTGGACTGGACCGGCATCGACCAGTCGCCGTCCGGCACAAGGTTCCGGGCGCTGACGGCGCAGCTATTGACGATGCGGCGCGAGAAGATCGTGCCGCTGATCAAACGCGGGTTCGTTTCGGCGCAGCGACAGCTGCTGGGCACCGATCCCCGCTTCGGCGGCGTAGATGTACGCTGGCAGACCGAGCAGGGCGACGTGCTGCAGATCGCCGTCAATTTCGCCGACCACGAACTCCCGATGCCCTCGCTGGTCGACGGCGAGAGCCTGTGGCGATTGCGCTCTCATGTCGCCGGAGGGCTTGGGCCCGGCGACATGATGGTGAGGCTTGGACGGAAGCGCTGACGAGAGACGAGGTCAGCGGGCTATCCGCCGGCCCGGCTCGCGACGGCCGGTGTGGGCGAGGTCGCGAACTTGCCGAGCCCGAGGTAGACGAGGCCGGCCACACCGATCCCGAACAGCCAGCTGAGATCGGCACCGCCGAGCAGATTGATCGAGATCGGTCCCTGCAGCGCGCCGACGAGGCCGTCCTGCACCAGCCATCCGGCAACGAGGCCCGCGAAGAACGCGATCATGCCGGCCCAGTTGATATCGCCATAGGCGCTGGTCTCCGGCGAGCGATAGAGCTCGGCCACCTCGATCTTGCCCTTGCGCTTGATGAAGAAGTCGGCGAGCACCACGCCGGCCCACGGGCTCATCCACAACAGCAGGCTGATCATCCAATTGTCGAATGCCTTCGCAAAGGACGGCGCGAAGATGAAGTAGAGGGTGCCCAGATAGCCGGCGATGCCGACGATGACGGTAAGCCAGAAGCGCGAGAGTTTCAGCCCCGCGCTCAGCGCCGCCAAGGTCGCCGAATAGACGTTGAGGATGTTGGTGGCGATCGGGCCATGCAGCACCATCAAGAGCACGAGGATGCTGACCGGACCGCCGAACACCGCGCTCACCATCTTGGCGGGATCGGTATCCAGCGTCGTCGAGGCGATGGTCGCGCCGAGGATGCCGAGCCAGACCGTCGGCACGAACATGCCGACATAGCTGTACCAGAACACGGCTTTCGACGGCGTCGAGCGCGGCACGAAGCGCGAATAGTCGGAGGCCCAGGTGACCCAGGAAATTCCCCAGCCGACGCCGATTGCGGTCATCAGCAGCGTCAGCATCGCAAGATGCGCGCCGGGCGGCAGCGAGGTGGTCAGGCTCCAGTTGACGACGCCGGGCCGCGTCCAGGCCAGGATGCTCATCAGCACCATGATGGCGATGGTCGGCGGCACCGTGTATTTCTCGAAGGTGCGGATCGCGTAGAAGCCGTAGACGCCGATCAGCACCTGCACCGCCATCACCAGCGTGATGACGATCATCTCGACCAGCCAGGTGTCGGGCACGCCGAACTGGCCGAGGATGCCCATCGAGACCTTGACCGGGAAGTAGGTGTTGACGCCGATCCAGCCCAGCGTCATCAGGAACATCAGTATGCTCGGCAGGTAGGCGCCGCGGACGCCGAAGGCGGACCGGCTCAGCACCATCTGGTTGACGCCGGTCTTGTGCCCCATCACCGTGAAGGTGGCGAAGATCGCGCAGCCCACGATGTTGCCGACCACGATGACCGCGATCGTCTCCATCAGGCCGAGCTTGAGGATGATGCCGAGCGCGCCGAGCGCCCAGTTCACCGGCGCGATGTTGGCGCCGGCCCAGATCCACATCTGCTGCGGCCCGGTCGAGTCCCGGTCCGCGTCGGGAATTGGCTCGATGCTGTGAATATCAGCGCGAAGTTCGGAATCCGTCATGACATCCCCCAATACGAAGCACGCTTCGCATCATCGCAGCATAAATCGTGCCATGGGTTGCGGGGCGGCCGGGCAGGGCACGTTCGGATGCCGGATGCAACGAGGCTCGCCTCGGATGCGACTGCGTTTTCAAGCGCGGGCGATGCTGACGCGCCGACGTGCTGCGTCACACCCGACCTGACGCCTGATGGTCGCGATCGATGCACGGCCGGGCAGCGGTACGATGATAAATTGAGCAGCCCAACTCAAAAGCGCAGCAACCGCCTCTAGTCGAATAGGGCAGCGGCGCTGTCGCGACTGGGATTGCCGGCCACGATGCGCTGCATCATCTCGATGAAGAGCGCCTGTTCCCGCTGGCTCAAATCGCCGAGCGTGGCGCGATGCGCCCGCCGTGCTGCGCCCTCGATTCTGATCAGCAGCGCGGCGCCGGCGGGCGTCAGGCGGCACAATCGCGCGCGCCGATCGTCCTTGTTCACCGCGCGCTCGACCAGGTTCCGTGCGGCGAGCCGCTTCAATGCGCCTGTCGTCGTGGTGCGGTCGAGCGCGATATCGGCCGCCAAAGTGGTCTGGTCGGCGGTTTCGCGCACCGCCAGCGCCGAGAGCAGGCTGTATTGCAGCGGCGTGACCTCGAATTCGCCGCAGGCCTCCTGAAACAGCGCAACGTGAATCTGATGCAAGCGCCGGATCAAATAGCCGGGCCGTTCCGACAATGGCCAGGGGCGGTGCTTGCCCCCGCTGCGACTTTTCCTGGCTTGCCGCAATGCACGCTCTCCCAACCCCAGACCTTCCGCGCTTAGCTCGATTCGAACGCGCTCGCCACAACAGCATCATGGCACGAAGCTTGCTTTTATCCAAATGCGAAGCATGCTTCGTAATTCGAGAGCGGGGCAACCGCCTGCGCAAGAGCCTGAGGAGAGCGCCATGTCCGTCACTGCCAGCTTCGATCTTCTGCTGCGAGGTGGCCGCGTGATCTGTCCGGCCTCCGGCGTCGATGGCCTCCAGGACGTCGCCATCCGCAATGGCAAGGTCGCGGCGGTCGCATCCGACATTCTGCCGACCAGCGCGAAGGAGATCGTCGATGTCAGCGGCAAGCTCGTGCTGCCTGGGCTGATCGACACCCACGCCCACGTCTACCAATATGTCTCCGGCCGCTTCGGCATGAACCCCGACATGGTCGGCGTGCAATCCGGCGTGACGACGCTGGTCGATCAGGGCGGTCCGTCCTGCATGACGCTGCCGGGCTTCCGCCATTTCATTGCCGAGCAAGCGGCCTCGCGCGTCTATGCGTTTATCTCCGCCTATCTCGTCGGCGGCCTCGAGGGCCACTTCTATCCGCAGCTCTACAGCCCCGACGGCGTCGACATCGATGCCACCGTCAAGGCGGCGACGGCCAATCTCGATCTCGTGCGCGGCATCAAGGCTCACGCCGAGATCGGCGGCTTCGCGCGCTGGGGCATTCGCGTCATCGAGATGGCAGCCGAGATCGGCAAGCGCGCCGACCTGCCGGTCTATGTGCATTTCGGCCAGCTCTGGGGCCTGCCCGAGAGCGGCGCCAATGGCGAGGATGCCGACACCATCCTCACCCGCGTAATCCCGCTCTTGCGCGAGGGCGACATCCTCGCTCATCCCTTCACGCGCCATCCCGGCGGCTTCGTCAATCGCGAGGGCGAGGTGCACCCGGTGATCCAGGCCGCGCTGGACCGCGGCCTCAAGGTCGATGTCGGCCACGGCAGCCACTTCTCCTATCGGCTTGCGAAGAAGGCGATCGCTGCCGGCATCATTCCGACCACGCTCGGCGCCGACATCCACGGCTACAACACCCATGTGCCCGCGCCGGCGGGAACGCCGGACCAGCACGAGGACGACGAGAACCATCCCTTCGCCGGCCAGGCCAAGTTCAGTCTGGTCCAGGCGATGAGCTCGATGATGGCGCTCGGCCTGTCGCTGGAGCAGGTGGTGCCGATGGTCACCTCCAATCCGGCCAAAATGCTCGGCCGCAGCGGGGAGATCGGCGCGCTCAAGGTCGGCATGGACGCCGACGTCTCCGTGCTCACCGAGCAGAATGGCCGCTTCGTCCTCAAGGACAACGAGAAGAACGAGGTGATCGCCGAGCGCCTGCTGCAGCCGGCCTTCTGCCTGCGCGCCGGCACGCGCTTCGACGCGGTCGCGCCGATCCTGCCGCAGGCCGTCGCGGCATAAGGCCGGGCCGTGAAGGAGGGCGCGCGGGTGCGCAACGAGCGAGAGTTTCCGCACGGAAAGACCGGGCAGGGCGTGGGCGCGCGGCTGCCGCGCAAGGAAGACGACCGCCTGATGCGCGGTCGCGGCCAGTATGTCGGCGACGTCAGGCTCGCCGGCCTTCAGGACGTCGCCTTGGTGCGCAGCCCGCTGGCGCATGCGCGCATCCGCGGCATTCACGTGCCCGAACGTTATCGGGGCAGTGTCTTCACCGCTGCCGATCTCGTCGGCATCAAGCCGATCCGCGCGGTGTCGGGGCTGCCGGGCTTCAAGATTTCCGAGCAGCCGGTGCTGGCCACCGGCAAGGTGCGCCAGGTCGGTGAGCTCGTCGCGATGTGTCTCGCGCCGACCCGGGCCGAGGCGGAGGATATCGCGGCCTCCGTGGCGCTCGATCTGGAGGAGCTGCCCGCAATCCATGACATGCTCAAGGCGCGCGAGCCTGGCTCGGCGCTGGTGCACGAGCATTGGGGCGACAACGTCTTCCTGGAGACCAATTACGAGGTCGACATCTCCGCCGCGCTCGACGCGCCGATCAAGGTGACGCGCGAGATCTCGACCGCGCGGCAATGCATGTCGCCGCTGGAAGGCCGCGGCGTGGTCGCGACCTTCGACAAGAGGCTCGACCAGCTCACGCTGCACTCGGCGGCACAGATGCCGCACATTACGCGCAGCGGCCTTGCCGAATGCCTCGGCATGGAGGAGGGCCAGATCCGCGTGATCTCGCCCGATGTGGGCGGCGGTTTCGGTCACAAGGGCATTCTGCTGCCCGAAGAGGTCTGCCTGTCCTGGCTGACAATGCGCTGCGGCCATCCGGTGCGCTGGCTGGAAGACCGCCGCGAGCACCTCGTCGCCAGCTCCAATTGCCGCGAGCATCATTACAAGATCACGGTCTATGCTGACAGCGACGGCACGCTGCGCGGTATCGATTGCGAGGCGACCGTGGATTCCGGCGCCTATTCGTCCTATCCGTTCTCGGCCTGTCTCGAAGCCGCGCAGGTCGCGAGCATTTTGCCCGGTCCCTACAAGATGCCGGCTTATCGCTGCCGCACCTTCTCGGTCGCCACCAACAAATGCCCGATTTTGCCGTATCGCGGCGTCGCGCGCACCGGCGTCTGCTTTGCGCTGGAATTGATGCTGGACCTCGTAGCGGCGGAAGCCGGTCTCGAGCCCGGCGAGGTGCGGCTGCGCAATCTGGTGCGCCCCGAGCAGATGCCGTTCGACAATATCACCAGGAAGCATTTCGACAGCGGCGATTATCCGGAAGCGATGCGCCGCGCGCTCGCGGCCATCGAGATCGACGCCATCCGCGCCAGGCAAAAGCAGGGCGAGGCCGACGGCCGCCGCATCGGCGTCGGCGTCTCCATCTATTGCGAGCAGGCCGCGCACGGCACCTCGGTCTATTCCGGCTGGGGCATCCCGATGGTGCCGGGCCACGAGCAGGCCTCGGCCCGGATGACGCCGGACGGCGGCCTCGAACTGCGCGTCGGCGTGCACTCGCACGGGCAGGGCATGGAGACCACGCTCGCCCAGGTCGCGCATGAAATCCTCGGCGTGGATGTCGCGAACATCCGCATCATCCTCGGCGACACCGCGATGACGCCCTATTCGACCGGCACCTGGGGCTCGCGCTCGATGGTGATGGCGGGTGGTGCGGTCGCGACCGCCTGCCGCGAGCTCGGCGAACGTGCGCGCCGCATCGGCGCTAAACTATTGCAGCACGATCCGGCCGCCGTGGTGTTGCAGAACGGCGAGGTGCGCGGCGTCAACGGCAGCGTCAGCCTGAAGGCGATCGCCCACACCTGGTACCGCCGCCCACAGGATTTGCCGGCAGACGTCGATCCCGGCGGGCTGGAGGTGACGCAAGGCTACAAGCCCGTGCGCGACAGCGGCACCTTCAGCTATGCCGCGCATGCCGCCGTCGTCGCGGTTGATCCCGATCTCGGCGAGGTCGAGATCCTCGACTACGTGATCGTCGAGGACGGCGGCGTGCTGGTCAATCCGCTCGTCGTCGACGGCCAGATCTATGGCGGCCTGGCACAGGGCATCGGCACCGCGCTCTACGAGGAAATGCCGTTCGATGCCTCCGGCCAGCCCTTGGCGACGACGCTCGCCGACTACCTGCTGCCCGGCCCGACCGAGGTCCCGGCCGCGCGCCTCGACCACATGGAGACGCCGTCGCCTTACACGCAGTTCGGCGTCAAGGGCATCGGCGAGGGCGGTGCGATTGCGCCGCCGGCCGCGATCGCCAATGCCGTCAACGACGCGCTGCGCCCGCTCGGCGTCGAGCTGATGCAGTCGCCGATCACACCGCATCGGATCGTCGCGGCCGTGCTGGCTGCGCGTGCGGCTGAGAGGAGCGCGGCATGAAACCGGCGCCCTTCGCCTACGAGCGCCCGCGCGACCTTAATGCGGCACTGTCGATGCTCGCCGCAAATAGCGGATCGGCAAAGATTATCGCCGGCGGCCAGTCGCTCGGGCCGATGCTCAATCTGCGGCTGGTGCAGCCGGAGCTCATCATCGACATCTCCGGCCTGGCCGAGCTCAAGCGTGCAGAAGTCTCCGGCGGCGAGTTGGTGCTCGGCGCGCTCGTCACCCATGCCGATATCGAGGACGGCCGCACGGCCGATGTGACCCGCGGCGCGATGCGGGCAGTCGCCGCCAACATCGCCTATCGCGCGGTGCGCAACCGCGGCACGATCGGCGGCTCGCTCAGCCACGCCGATCCTGCCGCGGACTGGATTTCAGCGCTGGCGGCCTTAGGCGCGCGGGTGATGCTGCGCAGCCTTGCCGGTGCGCGATCGATGGCGGTCGAAGCGTTTGTGGTCGGTGCGCTGGAATCCGCGCTGCATGTCGGCGAGATCGTCGAGGCGGTCCACGTGCCGGCACGATCGGCGACGGCACATTGGGGCTACGCCAAGAGCTGCCGCAAGACCGGCGAATTCGCGCATGCCATCGGCGCGGTGCTGGTCGATCCCGCTGCCGCCTCGGCGCGTGTCGTGATCGGTGCGATCGATACCGCGCCCATCGTCATCACTGATGCCGCGGTGCTGTTCGGCGGCCGGATCGCCGCCGACTACAAGCAACGTTTCGATGTCCGTGCCGCCGATGCTCTGCTCGCAAGCGCCGGCATCGACGATGCCGCGCAGCGCCACATCCACGTCAGTGTGCTGAAGCGTGCCGTCCAGGAGGCCGCGGCATGACCACGATCGCGCTTCAGGTCAACCGGCGTGCGGTAGAGGTCTCGGCCGAGCCGCGCACCAGCCTTGCCGATTTCGTCCGCGACAAGCTCGATCTCACCGGCACCCATCTCGGCTGCGAGCATGGGGTCTGCGGCGCCTGCACCGTGCTGCTCGACGGCGTGCCGGCGCGCTCCTGCATCACCTATGCGGCAGCCTGCGACGGCGCTGACGTCACCACCATCGAAGGCCTCGACGAGGACGAGATCACCACCGAACTGCGCGCCGCCTTCACCCGCGAGCATGCGCTGCAATGCGGCTATTGCACGCCGGGCATGCTGGTCTCGGCGCGCGACCTGGTGCTGCGCCTGCCCGATGCCGACGAGCGCCGCATTCGCGTCGGCCTCAGCGGCAATCTCTGCCGCTGCACCGGCTATGTCGGAATCGTGCGCGCGGTGCAGTCCGTGATCGAGGCGAGGCGCGCGCGCAACGTCGCGCCGGTGGAGGATGGCGGCCGAACCGTGCTTGGTCCTGCCGGCTCTGGTCGCGCGGCGACCGCCCGGAACGAGCTGCAGCCTGCGCGCCAGGCTCCGGTTGCGGCATCGGAGAGCGCCGCGACGGTCAGCATCCCCGACTTCACCCCGGCAACCGTGCTCGACCAGCGCTTCACACTGCCGCATCCGCCGGCAAAGGTGTTTGCGATGTTCGACGACATCGCAGCCATCGCCGCCTGCCTGCCCGGCGTGTCGCTGACATCGCCGCCGAGGCCGGAGCGCGTGGAGGGATCGATCCGCGTCAGGCTCGGGCCGATCGCAGCAAGCTTCGAGGGCGCCGCTCGGGTCGAGCGCGATCCCGCAATGCTGTCGGGGCGCATCGTCGGCATCGGCTCCGACCAGCGCAGCCATTCGGCGACGCAAGGTGAGATCCGCTATCGCCTGCTTGCGCGCGAAGACGGCGCGGCGACGGCCGTCGAGCTGTCGATCGGCTACACGCTCACGGGAATGCTGGCGCAGGTCGGCCGCCCAGGCTTGGTGCGCGATCTCGCCCGCCGTCTGGTCGCGGACTTCGCCGCCAATCTCGATCGCCACATGTCCGGCGCGCCGTCAGGGCAGGCGGCCGCGGCAGAGCTTAGTGGCTGGTCGATTGTCTCGGATGTTTTGCGAGCCCGGCTCGCACGCATGTTTGGCCGCGCCTTCACCGGGAGAGATGGCGCGGAATGATCGGCGCGCCGGCGCCGCGGAGTGACGAAGCCTGGACTGCCTAGACATCAACAGCGTGGGATTTGGAGAGACAGCATGACACGAACATTCGGACTGGTTCCGGCAATCGCGCTGGCGACGGCCTTGTTCGGCGGCGCCGCGGGGGCGCAGACCATCAAGATCGGCGTCAACGAGCCGCTCACCGGCGCTTTCGCCGCGTCCGGCACTTACGTCGTCAACGGTGCCAAGATCGCCGCCGACGAGATCAACGCCAAGGGCGGCGTGCTCGGCAAGAAGATCGAGCTCGTGATCGAGGACAACAAGAGCAACCCGACGGAGGCCGCCGCCGTCGCCGAGAAGCTCATCACCAGCGACAAGGTGCCGGTCCTGATGGGCGCCTGGGGCTCGAGCCTGACGCTCGCGGTGATGCCGAAGCTGATGGAATACGAGACGCCGATGGTGGTGGAGACCTCGTCCTCCGGCAAGATCACGACGACGGGCAATCCCTTCATCTTCCGCATCTCGCCGCCGTCAGCGGTGGAAGCGGCCGCGTTCAAGGGCATCGTCGACAAGCTCGCGCTGAAGAAGGTCGACTTCCTCGTCATCAACAACGACTGGGGCCGCGGCACCGCCGAGGACTTCAGCAAGATGATGAAGGACAAGGGCATCACCATTGGCCTCGTCGAAACCATGGATCAGGGCGCGCAGGACATGAGCGCGCAGCTCTCCAAGATCAAGAGCTCGGATTCCGAGACGGTCATCGTCACGACCGCAGTCGACCAGCTTACGCTGATCTTCAAGCAGGCGGCCGCGCTGGGCTTGAAGAAGCGCATCATCACCACCGGCGGCTCGCAGAACCCGGACCAGATCATCGCGCAGGCGGGCGCCGCTGCCAACGGCACCATGCATCTGACGACGTTCCTGCCCTGGTTCCCGGACAAGACGCCGAACCCGGAAGCCACCAACTATTTCATCACGGAATGGAAGAAGCGCGGCTTCGAGTTCGCCGGCTGCACCGAGAGTTTTCGTGGCTATGACGGCATCCGCACCGCGGCGGCCGCGATCGAGAAGGCCGGCAAGGCCGAACCCGCCGCGATCAAGGCGGCGCTCTGGAACATCAACATCAAGGGATTGAATGGCGACATCGTGTTCCGCAAGTCCGGCCCCGAGGGCAAGGAGAGCGGGCAGAGCCAGCCGAACGTCTATCTCATCGAGATCAACGACGGCAAGGTCGAGATGAAGACGCTTTAGCATCTATCAATCCCGGGCGAGGGCGGCATCGTCGCTCTCGCCTCACTACGTAGGGCTATCTCATATGAGGAAAGACGTGGTGGACAGCTTGCCTGCGGCCCATCCTTCGAGACGCCCGCCTTTGGCGGGCCTCAGGATGAGGTCGCGTTTTGCGGAGAGATATCAGACCCTCATGGTGAGGAGCCCGCCAAAGCGGGCTCGCCGGACGATGCTCCGCATCGCCGGGCGAACCATGCAGGCCGAACTCGCCCGGATGCCTTCTGTCATAAGCGGTAGCGCTACTATTCGGGAACGGCTTTGAGCGAATTCCTCCAGCATCTGGTCAACATGCTCGTGCTCGGCGGCACCTATGCGCTGCTGGGCATCGGGCTGACCTTGATCTTCGGCATCATGAACGTCGTGAACTTCACGCATGGCGTGCTCTACACGTTCGGCGCCTACATCATGTTCATCGTGGTGCAGCAGCTCGGGTTGAACTTCTTCCTCGCGCTGCCGGTTGCCGTGCTGGCCGGGTGGCTACTGGGTGCAGCGATCGAATTGACCCTGCTGCGGCCGCTGCGCGGCTCCGACATCGACACCACCATGCTGGTCATGATCGGCGCCTGGATAGCGATGCAGTCCGGCACGCTGTGGATCTGGGGCGGCGTCGCCAAATCAGTGGCAACGCCGTTTCCGGAGGCGCCGCTGGTGCTCGGGCCGGTCTCCGTATCCTGGCTGCGCCTGTTCGTGCTCGCTGCAGCCGCGCTGCTGATCCTGGTGACATACCTCTTGATCAACAAGACCAGCCTCGGCCGCGCGATGCGGGCGACGTTCCAGGACCACGACACGGCCTCGCTGATGGGCGTCAATGTCGACATGATCTACACCTCGACCTTCGCGATCGGCTCCAGCCTCGCGGCGGCCGCGGGGGCTCTGCTCGGTCCGGTCTATGTCATCTTTCCGCAGATGGGCGATCTCGCCGCGGTGAAGGCCTTCGCCATCGTCATTCTCGGCGGCCTCGGCAACATCACCGGCGCGGTGATCGGCGGCTTCATCCTGGCGCTCGCCGAGGAGCTCGGCGCCGGCTACGTCTCGTCGGGCTACCGCGACGCCATGGGCTTTCTGATCATCATCGCCGTCCTGATCTTCCGGCCGACCGGCCTGTTCGCGCGCGCGGAGCGCGTCGGATGAGGACGATCATCACCATCCTCGCCGTCGCTGCGCTTGCCTCCGTGCCGCTCTGGCTGCGCGATCCCTATCTGCTCAATGCGCTGATCACCACCGGCATCTTCGTCATCGGCGCGATGAGCCTCAATCTGCTGCTCGGCTTCACCGGCCAGCTCAGCCTCGGCCACATCGCCTTCTTCGGCATCGGCGCCTATGTCAGCGCGCTGACATCGCTCGGCTTCGACATCGGCCTGCCCGGCGACTTCCGCCTGGTTCACGCGCCCTGGCCGCCGATCGCAGGCTTCGTGCTCGCGATCCTGATTGCCGGATTGTGCGGCTATTTCGTCGGCCTGCTCTCGTTCCGCGTCCGCGGCGCCTATTTCGTCATTGTCACGATCTCCTTTGCCGAGGTCGTGCGGCTGGTCGCGCTGAACTGGGTCGAGTTGACGCAGGGACCGCTGGCGCTGACCAACATCCCCTCCATCGCGCTGCCATTGCCCGGCTTCGGTGAGCTGACGCTGCGCACGAAATTCCACAACTACTATCTGGTGCTGGTGGTGGCGCTCATCGCCTATCTCCTGATCGCACGCCTCGTTCACTCCCATTTCGGCCGCGCCATGCGCGGGTTGATGGAAAATGAAACGCTCGCCGTCTCCGTCGGCATTGACGTGACCAGGACTCTGACGATCGCGGCGGTGATCTCGGCCGCGATCGCGGGCGCGGCCGGCAGCCTCTATGCTCATTACATCCGGATCATCGACCCCGAAGTGTTCGCCTTCATCAACACCGTCACCATGGTGATCATGGTGATCAGCGGTGGCAAGGGCTCGCTGGCGGGGCCCGTCGTCGGCGGCCTGATCTTCGGGCTTCTGCCGGTCGCGCTTCGTCCGGTCATGGCGCCGGAGGCGCAATGGATCGCCTATGGCGGCGTGCTGATCGCGATCCTGTTCGTGCTGCCGCGCGGCATCGTGCCGTCGCTGGCGCAGCGGTTGACCCGGCAACGGAGCGCGACGGCGGCGCTGGCACCGGTCGCGCTCAGTGAAACCAGCGCCAAGGAGTCGGCCTGATGACGGCGCGCAGCATCGCCATGACCATCGATCAAGTCGCGGTGCGCTTCGGCGGACTGGTCGCGATCTCCGACATGAGCTTTGACGTCGGCGAGGGCGAGATCGTCAGCCTGATCGGGCCGAACGGCGCCGGCAAGACCACCGCCTTCAACGTCATGACCGGATTCCTGACGCCGAGCGCGGGCCGCGTCACCTATCGCAACACTGGGCTCGCCGGATTGAAGCCGCATGAGATCGCCGATCTAGGCCTGATCCGCACCTTCCAGCGCACCAGCGTATTCCCGAACGACACCGTCTACGACAACCTCCTGATCGGCCTGCACCGGCAGGGTCGGGTTCGGCTGCTCGACGCCATCCTCGGCCTGCCAGGCGCGCGCGCCTCGGAGCGCCGCTTACGGCAGCGGGCGAGCGAGCTGCTCGAATGGGTCGGGCTCGAACGCCGCGCCCACGATGCCGCTGGCTCGCTGTCCTACGGCGAGCAGCGTCTCGTTGGCGTCGCGCTGGCGCTTGCAGCCGAGCCGTCGATGCTGCTGCTCGACGAGCCCGTCTCCGGCATGAACGCCTCGGAGACGCACCGCTTCGTCGAATTGATCCGCAGCATTCGCGACCGCGGCATCACCATCCTGCTGGTCGAGCACGACATGCCGATGGTGATGACGGTCTCGGATCGCATCGTGGTGCTCAACTATGGCCGCATCATCGCCGAAGGGACACCGGAGGTGATCCGCAACGATCCCGCGGTCATCGAAGCCTATCTCGGACATGGAGCGGGGCGTGCTTGAGATCCGCGACATGGTCTGCACCTACGGCGGCGTCACCGCGCTGCGCGGCATCTCGCTCGACGTGAAGGCCGGCCAGCTGGTCGCCCTGATCGGCGCCAACGGCGCCGGCAAGAGTACGACGCTGCGCGCGATTTCCGGCCTGGTGCCGCCGCGCTCGGGCCAGATGAAATTCGAGGGCATCGACATCACCGGCGCGAGGCCGCCGCGCGTGCTGGCGAGCGGCATCGCGCATTGCCCGGAAGGGCGGCGCGTGTTTCCGCATATGAGCGTCGAGGAAAATCTCGACATGGGGGCTTACCTCCGGCGTGGTTCGGGCGAGATCGCGGCCGACCGCGACCGCATCTACACGGAATTTCCGCGGCTCGCCGAGCGGCGCCGGCAGGCGGCGGGCACGCTGTCGGGCGGCGAGCAGCAGATGCTCGCGATCGGGCGCGCGCTGATGTCGCGGCCGCGGCTGATCATGTTCGACGAGCCCTCGCTCGGGCTCGCGCCCAACATCGTCGAGCGCACTTTTGCGATCATTCGCGGCATTCGCGATGCCGGCACCACGGTGCTGCTGGTCGAGCAGAACGCCTTCGCCGCGCTCGAGATGTGCGACCACGCCTATCTGCTCGAGAACGGCCGCATCGTGCTGTCGGGCGCCGGCACCGAGCTGATCGCGAACGAGCATGTGCGCAAGGCCTATCTCGGTGGGTGACGACGCCGGGTGGATTGCCGTCTGCGATCTCGACCGGCTGAAGGCGGAGACGATCGTCCGCGTCCCCGGATGCGACCTGCTCGTGATCTGGAACGAGGGCGATGTCGTCGCCTGCGAACGTGCATGTCCGCACGAACAGGCTGATCTGGCCTTGGGGCAGGTGAGCACGGGGCGGCTGTATTGCCCGCGTCACGCGGCATCGTTCGATTTGCGCGATGGCGCGATCACCGCGGGATGGCCGAGTCCGCCGTTGCGGCTTTATCCGGCGCGGATCAAGGGCGAGAAAATCTGGATTGAGCTGCAGGAGTGGCAGCCGGGGCGATGATGACATCATGCCCCTGTTTTGCCCGACGAGTCAAAGCGGTCACGACGGTGTCGATGGGCCTTCGAAAAATGTCCCTTTGAGAACAACGGCATCGCTACTGTGCATGGGGTTGTTTTCGCGAGTTTTAGTCCAGCAGCCGCCGCGCGGCCTCCACCAGGACACCGTCCGGCCGGCGCAGCGCCTCGAGAATGGTGAAATGGTCGGCGCCTTCGACCGAGATGAGCTTGCCCGGCGCTCTCTCCGCCACGCGCTTGTCGAAGAGATTGATTGAATCGCAGACCAGCGCCGGCAGCTCGCTGCTGCCATAGGCGATGTCGAGGCGCTTCCGGGTGACGGGCAGGCGCAGCGGCGACAGCGTGGCGATCTCCTCGTCGGTCAGCTTCAGCGCATCGTTCAATCCGGTATCGCGGATCGGCGCGAGATCGTAGACGCCCGAGAGCGCCAGCCCCGCATGGACCCGCGGATGATCCAGCGCCATCGCAGCAAGATGGGCGCCGGCGGACCAACCCGACAGCACGACCGGTCCGGCAACGCCGTAGGACGCGCCGTGCGCCGCGAGCCAGTCGAGTGCGCGCGGGATCTCGCCGACGATGTTCCCGAGGGACACTTCGGGCGCCAGCGAATAGCCGGGGATCGCCACCGACCAGCCATGCGCAGCGACGCCTTCGATTAGCATGGCGAACAGCTCGCGCGAATTGCGCTGCCAGTAGCCGCCATGCAGGAACACCAGGCAGGGCGCATCAGGCTTGGCGGCCGGGTAGATGTCGATCTTGTTGTTGGCCCGCTCGCCATAGGGCAGGTCGAGATGGGATTTCAGCGTGCTCCGCATCCGGCTTGAGGCCTCGTTGCGCTCGGCGATCAGGGCCGGGCTGTTCTTGACGGCGGCGTTGTTGTCATAGGCCGCGCTGCGCTCCGCCCGGGACAGCTCGGACCAGTGGTCGCGAGGGTCGAGCGGCCGAATTGTCAAATGAGCGTTCTCAACCATGGGAGTCTCCGTTTGCGTCAGGCCCTACGCTCGCAAGGTCGCTTCGATCTTTTGCGCGGCTGCGAGCAGCGAGCGGTCTTGTCCGCGCGCCGCAATGATCTGAAGGCCGAAGGGAAGCCCGCGCTGATCCGTTCCGCACGGAATCGAGATCGCCGGGAGGCGGGCATGATTGACGAAGGGCGTGAACACCGCGTGGGCCCGCGGGCTTGCCGCTTTTCCACCGATCATGTCCGGGCCGAGCTGCGTCAGCGGCCAGGCGACGCACGGGACGGTCGGCGCCAGCAGCAGGTCGGTCTCAGCGAAGAACGCCGCAAAGGTATTGGCGATCGCGGTGCTCGCGAGCAGCGCTGCCGCAACGTCGGCACCCGACCAGGAGAGACCTCGCTCGATCTGCTTGGCGATGTCAGGGTCGAAGGCAGCCGGATCCTTGCGGAAGGTGTCGCCATGGAGCGCCGCGAGACCGGCATGCTGCAGCGGCATGATCGCGTCCTCCGTGGCGCCTGCCGGCCAAACGGGATCGCGTTGGGTGATGCGCAGACCTGCGGCGGAAAGCCGGTCAACGGCGGCGGCGAGGCCATTCGCGACGACGTCGTCGATCGCGACGTCGAGACCAAGGCGCGGCGAGAATGCGATGCGCTGACCGCCGATGTCTTTGGCTTGCTGCGCCACGACGGCAGAATCCGGATCGCGCGGATCGGTGCCGACCATGGCTTCAAAGGCCAGCGCGATGTCGGTCGCATCGGATGCGATCGGCGCGATGACGGAGAGGCCGAAGAACGGCTCGGCGAAACCTGGCCCATAGGGGATCGCGCCATAGGACGGCTTGAAGCCGGCGACCCCGACATGGGCCGGCGGCCTGCGGCTGGAGCCGCCTGCATCGGTGCCGATCGCGAGCGGTACCAGACGGGCCGCAACCGCTGCGGCGGGGCCGCCCGATGAGCCGCCTGATGTCAGCGCGGGATCGAGCGGATGTCGCGTCGGCCCGTACAGTTGCGAGGTCGTAACGCCCTTGCAGGCGAATTCGGAGGTCGCGCCGATGCCGACGACGACGGCACCGGCCTTGCGCAGCCGCTCGATCGCGATGGCATCGCGCGGCGCGATGAAGTCGCAGAACAGGCGCGAACCCTGCGTCACGCGCCAGCCGCCGACCCAGATGTTATCCTTGACGATGATGGGAACGCCGGCGAGCGGCATGGTCTCGCCGGCGCACAGGCGAGCATCGACCGCTGCGGCATCGACGAGTGTGCGTGCAGGATCGATCGTGACGACCGCGTTCAAGGCCTTGGCAGCCTCGATCCGTGCCAGCGCGTCCTTTGCGGTCTCGACGGCACTCGTCCGCCCGGCGCTGACGTCGGCAGCGATCTCGCGCGCGCTATTCTTCGGCTTTGTCATGGCCTCCCCAGATCAACGCCAATGTGCCGCCGAGCGCAAGGCACGCCAGGGCGAAGAACGCCATGCCGAGGCTGGCCACGCCATCCAGGATCGACACCAGCGCCGGCGCCGCAAGGAGGCCCACATAGGATGCGGTCAGCACCGCGCCGGTGGTCTCGCCGATCCGCTCCTGCGGGGCGAGGCGGGCGATCTCGGCGACGAAGACGCCGTTCCAGCCCGACGCCGTCAGGCCGAACAATGCGGCAACGATGAATTGCCCGTTGCGGCCGAGCGATGCGCCATCGAGGCCCAGCAGCGCGGCGCAGAAGGCCATGCCGAGGCCGATGACGACGAGAACGGCGCGCGAGGCATCGAGGCGCATGGCGACATAGCCCCAGCCGAGCCGGCCGACGAGGCCGCCGGCCTGCGCGCAAGCGAGCGCCGTGCCGGCTTCGATATGGCTGAGGCCAAGCTCGCGTGTGCCGAGCGTGACGAAGACCGTGTTGAGCGACACCTGCATCGCGCTGAACGGCATCGAGGCCAGCGCCAGCATCGCGATCCGCCGGTCCGCAATCACCAGCGCCAGCCGCACGCGGAGATCGAGCTTCGGCGGCGGGGCGACCTTGCCGGCATAGGCCGGCCGCAACCATTCGAACAGCAAGATCGCCAGCAGCGCCACGGCAGCTACGGTCGCATAGCACCATGCCGGTCCGAACGCGATGGCGATCGCGGGCAGGGCCAGCGAGCCGCAGACCGCGCCGATCTGGTTGCCGGTCTGGCGCACCGAGAACACGAAGGCGCGCCGCTCGGCGGTCACGAGCCGCGCCAGCAGCGCTGCGCTCGCCGGCGTCTCGGGCCCCATGGCAAGGCCGATGCAGAGGCCTGCCGCCAGCAGGGCGGCGCTCGTTCCGAGCGACGCCAGTGCCATGCCGACGGCGATGGCCGCCGCGCACAGGCTCGCGATCCGCAGCGAGCCAACGCGCGCGATGAAGCCGCCGCCCCAGAACGAGGCGGGGATGCCGACCGCGAACACCGCGCAGGAGAACATCGAGAGCTGCCAGACCTCGATCTGGGCGCGCGGGGCGACCACGCCGGGTGCGAACAAGGCCAGCGCCACGAGGGCCTGAAGCCCGGTCATCGCCCCCAAAGCAGGCAACAGAGCCGGCAGCAGCGCCGGCGCTGGCCGAGCGGCCGTGTTTCCGTCTACCATGGCGGCGTGCTCATGGGAGGAACATTGTGGCAGGCGGTATTTCCATTCACGCGGTCGATGTGGCGAGCGGACGGCCCGCGCAGGGCCTGCGCGTCGAGATCTGGCGGATCGATCCGGATTCCCAGCGCATCGCCGACGGGCGGCTCGGCGCCAACGGCGTGCTCGATCATGCCGTCGCGCAAGGTGCCGGTGTGACTGAAGGCGAGTACGAGGTGCTGTTTCATCTCGGCGAGTTCTTTGGCGAGCACGACGGCTTCCTCACCGTGACGCCGTTCCGCTTTCGCATCAAGAACGTTGACGAGCATTTTCATCTGCCGCTGAAATTCACGCGCTGGGGCTATTCGCTGTTCCGCGGCGCCTGATCAGTTGGTGAGCCGACGCGACAGGCCGGTGACGCGCTCCATGAGTGCGACCAGCGCGACGGTGGCAATGATCAGCACGCCTGAGAGGGCCGCGATGGTGACATCCAGCTTGCCTTCGAGATCCTGCCACATCCGGATCGGCAGCATGTCGGTCGCGGCATCGCGCAGGAACAGCGACACCGGCACGTTGTCGAAGGACGACATGAAGGCGATGAAGGCGCCGGCGATGATGCCTGGCCGGATCAGCGGCAGCACGATGCGGCGGAACGTGTAGAGGCGGCTCGCGCCGAGCACGGCCGAGCTTTCAAGCAAGGTCGGCTCGAGCTGGGCGAGCGCCGCGACCGTGTTGCGCACGACATAGGGCACGCAGACCACGGTGTGGCCGATCACCAGCGTCAGCGGCGACACCGGCAGTCCGACCAGCGAGAACAGCATCAGCGCGGCGAGGCCGAAGGCGAGGGCGGGGAGCACCAGCGGCGACATGAACAGGGAATCGAGCAGCCGCGCCGACAGTGTTCGCGATCGCGAGATGGCCAGCGCCGCGGCGACGCCGAGGGTAACGGACAGGCCGGTCGCCCACATCGCCACGATCAGGCTGTTCTTGGCCGCGAAATGCAGCTGCCAGGCATTCCACAGCTCGGCGTACCAGCGCAGCGAATAGCCGGGCGGCGGGAAGCGCAGCGAGAAGCCACTGGTGAAGGAGACGATCAGCACTACCAGCGACGGTGCGATGATAATGAGAAGCGCGATCACCGCGATCACGATCATGACGAGCTCGAAGCTGATCGCCTCGAGCGTGCGCTTGCGGCCGCTCATCATGCGCCTCCATAGCCGCGCGACATGCGGCCGAGCGTGGTGAAGACCGAGACGACCGCGAGCACGGCGAGCAGGAAGATGATCGAGATCGCGGCCGCGAACGGCCAGTTCTGCAACGTCGAGGCCTGCTGGTAGAGATACATCGGCATGAACAGCATCTGGCCGCCGCCGATCAGCGACTGGGTGATGAAGGCGGTGATGGCGGCGGCATAGGTCAGCGTGCAGCCGGCGATGACGCCGGGCAACGACAGCGGCAGCACGATCCGGAAGAAGGTGCGCCAGCTTCCGGCGCCGAGCGAGCAGGAGGCATCGTCGAGATTGGGATCAATGCGGCCGAGCGCGGTGATCAGCGGCAGCGTCATCAAGGGCATCTGCACCTGCGCCAGCGCGATCACCACGCCGAACTGGGTGTAGAGCAGTTTCAGCGGGGTATCGATCAGGCCGAGCGATTGCAGCGTCGCATTGATGATGCCCTGCCGCCCCAGGATGACGATCCAGGCGAAGGTGCGGACCACGACGCTGGTCAGAAGCGGCAGCAGCACGATCAGGATGATGATGGTCTGAAGCTTTGGCCCGACCCGCTGATACAGCCAGGCGATGGGAAAGCCGAGCACGAGGCAGACGGCAGTCACCTCCGCGCCCAGCAGCAGCGTCGAGCCGAGCACGCCAAGGCTGAAGGGGTCGGTGAGGAAGTGCAGGTATTGGCCGAGCCCCCAATGGAGCCCGGACGTGTCGTTGTGCAGCGAGAGCCAGAACAGTTGCAGCAGCGGCGCGACGAAGAAGACCAGGAAGAACAGCGCCAGCGGCGCTGCCAATCCCATTCCGTAGGACGTCACGTCCCGTGATGCCGGCGCTGCACCCATAGCTCAGATCTTGATCTCGCGGTTGAAGCGTTCGATCCAGGCCGAGCGCTGCTCGTTGATCTTCTTCCAGTCCTGGAACACGAACTTCTTCTTCAGCTCGGCCGTGTCCTTGGCCAGCACACGCGCGATCTCGCCGCCCATCGTCACCTTGGAATTGGTCGGCACGATCAGATAGGGCGGGTTCATCAGCGTGGTCTGCACCTCCGGCGTCAGCGCCGCCTCGATCAGCTTGAAGGCGAGCTCGCGGTTCGGCGAATTCTTGACGATGTGGATCGTGGTCTTGAAGGCGATCGCGCCTTCCTTCGGCGCCACGAACTCGACCGGCACGCCGCGCGCCTTCAGGATCTGGATGGCGTTGAAATTGCCGGGCGAGATGTCGATCTGGCCCTGCTGGAACAAGGTGGCGAGCGCGCCGGGATTGGCGGCGACCGCGGCGAGGTTGGGCTTGAGCTCCTCCAGCGCCTTGAAGCCGGGATCGACATTGGCCTCCGAGCCGCCGCGCATCTTGGCGATCTCGACCAGCCAGCCGGTGCCGAGCGTCGAGTTGAGGTTGGTGATGCCGACGCGGCCCTTGAACTCCGGCTTCCAGAGATCGGCCCAGGAGGTTGGCGGCGTCTTGACCGCTTCCGGATTGTAGGTGAGGCCGACGACCTGGAAGAACGGTGCAGGGCCCATCGGCTCCTGCGCCTCGGCGATCAGATCTTTGTAGTACGCGCTCTTCTCGACCGGATAGGGCTCGACCAGATCCTGGCCGACGGCGACGAGGGCGGGGCCGGGATCGTGCAGCATGACGTCGATCGGCGGATTTGCTTTCGCCGCGTTGACCTTGGCGATCTGGTCGACCGAGAGCATGGGATCGAGCACCATCGCGGCATCCGCATTGGCTTTGCGGAACGCGGGCACCAGCACGGCCTTGTGCGCTTCCTCCCAGCTCCCGGTGAAGGTCGCAAACACCAGCGGCCGCGCCTGGGCGTAGCTCAGGCCGGGAAACGCCTTCATGGCCCCGAGTGTGAGCGCCGTGGTCAGCAGGCTTCTGCGGTTCATGATCATGTCAAACTCCCCTCTGGACTGGATCTAAAGCGTTCTGGACTGGATCTAAAGCGTTGCGGGAAAGGCATTGGCGAGCGATGGGGCAAGCGGTGCGAGGCGCACTGCCGCGCCGTTCTCCAATGCTCGCGTCTCGCCGATGCGTGCCTGAGAAACCTTGACGCCGGAGCCGTCGGCCGTGGTGACCTCGTGCACGACGGTGGCGCCGAGCGGCAGCGACATGCCGACGACGCCGGCAAAGCCGGTCTCGTCGCCGACGAATTGCAGATGCTCGGGGCGGATGCAGACGGTGACGCGGCCGCCCTCGCTGAGCGCACCGCCCGCGGGACGCGCGATGATCTCCGCGCCGGCATCGAGCCGGACTTTCGCCGCCGTGCGGTCTGCCGAGACCACGACGCCGGGCATGCGGTTGGTGGAGCCGACGAAGGTGTTGACGAACAGCGTCTGCGGACGGTCGTAGACGTCCGATGGCGAGCCGAACTGCTCGAGCTTGCCATGGCTCAGCACGGCGACACGATCGGCCATCGACAGCGCTTCCTCCTGGTCGTGGGTCACGATCAGCGTGGTGATGCCGGAGACGCGCTGCAGCCGCTTGACCTCGATCTGCATGTCCAGGCGCAAATTCTTGTCGAGCGCGGCGAAGGGTTCGTCGAGCAGCAGGATCGACGGCTTGATCGCGAGCGCGCGGGCGAGCGCCACGCGCTGCTGCTGGCCACCGGAGAGCTGCCGCGGCAGCCGCTCGGCCATAGCAGGCAGCTGCACCAGCTCCAGCAGGCGCTGTGCCTCGCGCTGGCGTGTCGCCTTGTCGATGCCGCGGGCGGCGAGGCCGTAGGCGACGTTCTCGCTGATCGACAGGTGCGGGAACAGCGCGTAGTTCTGGAACACGATGCCGACGGCGCGCTTGTTCGGCGGCAGCGCATCGACGATGTCATCGCCGATGATGATCCGCCCTTGCGTCTGCGCGATGAAGCCGGCGATGATGCGCAGGAGCGTGGTCTTGCCGCAGCCGGAGGGGCCCAGCAGGGCGATGATCTCGCCGCCCTTGATGTCGAGATTGATGTTCTCGACCGCAAGCGCGCCACTCGGATACCGGTGGGTGACCGCATCGACGACGAGCGATCGGCCGCTTGGCGCATCAGCCATGGTGTTGCCTCCCGTTGCCCCCAATGAGAAAGCAAGTCTCGTGCCCGCACCTGTCGCTTTTCGGCGAGCGTTTTGGCATGGTGGCCCGATGACATCGGACCGATCGATATGCGACCTCACGGCCACCGAGCTTGCACGCACCATTGCGAGGGGCGAAGTGTCCTCGCATGAGGCCGTCGAAGCGCATCTGGCGCGGATTGCGAGCCTCGATCCGCAATTGGCGGCATTCGTGACGGTGGATGCGGACGGCGCCCGCCGCGCCGCGCAGATGTGCGATGCGGCTGCTGCGGCGATCGGCCCGCTGCACGGCGTGCCGATAGGCATCAAGGACCTCACCGACACTGCGGGACTTGCGACGACTTACGGATCGGTGCTGTTCCGCGATCACGTTCCGGCCGAGGATGATCTCGTTGTGGCGCGGCTGCGGCGCGCCGGCGCGATCATTCTGGGCAAGACCAACACGCCGGAGTTCGGCTTCGGCGCAGTCTGCACCAACAGATTGCGCGGACCGACGCGCAACCCGTTCGATCCCGCGCTGACCTCCGGCGGATCGTCCGGCGGCTCTGCCGTCGCTGTCGCAGCCGGCATGGTGCCGCTGGCGCATGGCACCGATTTCGGCGGCTCGGTGCGCACGCCCGCCAGTTTCTGCGGCGTCGCCTCGATCCGGCCGACGCCCGGCCGTATTGCATCGCCGCGCCGGCCGCTCGGCTGGGACATGCTGGCAACCCACGGCTTCCTTGCCCGCGGTGTCGACGATCTCGAACTCGCGTTGTCGGTCTGCGCCGGAGGCGATGCGGATGATCCGCTCTCGCTCGGCAGCGCCGGTGATGATCCACCCATCGCCGGCCGTCCCCGGATTGCCGTCACGCCCGATTTCGGTGTCGCGCCCGTTGCGCGCGAGGTTCGTGTGCGCTTCGCTGCGGCTTGCGAGTCGCTCGCGCGTGTTGCCGATGTCGTGCCGTCCCCGCCCGATTGCAGCGGCGCCATCGAAGCCTTCCGCACCTTGCGAGCCGCGCACATCGCGAACAGCTATGGCGAGTTGCTGAGGACGCGGCGTTCTGAGCTCACGCCGACGGTGATCTGGAACATCGAGGCCGGCGCAAACCTCTCCGCGCAGGACTACCTCACCGCCGAGCGGCGTCGCGCCGCGATCTATCGCAGCTTTCGCGAGCTGTTCACGGCGGCCGATTTCCTGGTCGCGCCGGCCGCGTCGGTCTTTCCCTGGCCGAATGAGATCAGCGACGTCACGGCCATCGACGGGGCTGCGCTGGAGACGCCAATCGACTATCTCGCCGTCACCTTCATCGTGTCGCTGGTCGGTTTCCCGGTCCTGACTTTGCCGGCGCCGCGCGGGGTGAATGAGCTGCCCTTCGGCATCCAGATCATCGCGCCGCCGCGATGCGAATCCCGCTTGTTTGCCTTCGGCCGCATGCTCGAGAACGAACTGGAGTTTTCGCATCGCCGGCAGCCTCTCTGATCAGCTGTCGCGATGCTCGAGCCGGGCGGCGAGCGCATCGGCAAGGCCCATGGTCGGCTTGGCGGCGGGCCGGCGGAACGTACCCGCAATGGCCTTGCGCAAACGTAGCGCATGCAGCGCCTCGGCTTGCTTCACTGAGGCGATGACCTGATCGACCACGGGGACGGGGATCCGGTCGGCAACGCGCTCGGCAAGGCCCGAGAGGGGGGCGCCGGCAAAGATCAGCACATCGGCCTCGTTCTCGACGATGGCGCGCCGGGCGAGCTCGACCAGCACGTCTTCCTTCTCGGTGCCAACCTCGGAGATCGCCTGAAACGGCGTATCTAGCATGCGGATGCCGGCGCAGCGCTCCCACAGGCCGTGGGCGCGGACGCATTCCTCGTACCAGGGCCCTAGCGCCTGAGCGAAGGTGACGATGGCAAAGCGGCGTCCAGCCATGCACGCGGTCAGCATCGCCGCCTCCGCCATGCCGACCACGGGAATGTCGAAGCTCTCGCGCGCGGCGAACAGGCCGGGATCTCCGAACGCCGCGATGATCGCGGCGTCGACCTTCCTGTGCTGCTCGGCCAGCATTTCCAGCGCGATGGCGCCACCGATCTGCGCCTCGGTGCGGGTCGCGATATATGGCACGCCGCGGGTCGCGGTGCAGGGGATCAACTCGGTGCCTTGTGTGGCCGCGCGCTGCCCGACCCCCAGCATCAGCTGCGTGACCTCGGTGCTGGTGTTTGGGTTGAGCAGCAGCAGCTTCATGAATATGCCACCGTCCGCTTGGCCTGAGAGGCGGCGAGGACTTCCAGCAGCGCCGTGCCGGTGCGCGCGACATGCGCGCCGAGCAGGCGGCCGGCCGCTTCGCCGTCGCGCGCTTCGAGGGCGGCGAGGATGTCGGCGTGCTCGTCGACCGAATTGCTCCAGCGCCTGTCGGCGCCGAGCGCGAGATAGCGCGCGCGCTCGGCGCGGGAGATCAGCGTCTCGTGCGCCTCGCGCAGCGGCGTGTTGCGCGCCATGCGGACGATGGTGTTGTGGATCTCGCCGTTGAGTGCGAAATAATCGTCGAGCTTGCCGTTGCGGTGATGACCTTCCATCCGGGTCTGCAGCGTGCGCAGGCGGGCGAGATCGCGCTCGGTGGCGCGCTCCGCGGCAAGCTCGGCGGCGAGCCGCTCGATGCCGGCGAGGGCCTCGAACAATTCCGAGATGCCGTCGACCGCGATATCGGCAATGCGCGGGCTGCGGTTGGGACGCAGCTCGATCAACCCTTCCGCCGCCAGCACCTTCATCGCCTCGCGCAAGGGGGTGCGCGATACGCCGAGCTCCTTCGACAGCTTCGTCTCCTGGGTCTGCGAGCCCGGCGGCAGCTCGCCGCGAATGATCATCGTCCGCATCCGCGCGGCGGCGCGCTCATGCAGTCCCATTCGCTTGAGCTTGGGCGACTTTCGCCCCGGGTTCGGTTCGGATTTCTGCTGCACGAGAGATTTCCTGCTTGCAACTCATCCTAGCCATCCCGAGCCGAAGGCGATGCCCAAATAGGCGACGTATGTGGCTTAAAACAAATGCATATCGAACAAATTGCATGCAGTATGCAAATTGCCGGTTGCGCGCCCCACGGGGGATGCCGATGATCGTTTCGAGGGAGCGTTCATGCGCTCCACGGCAACGGAGCGATCGTGACCGATGTAGTCTTGCGCAAACGCCTTGGCATGATCACGCCGTCCTCCAACTCGGTGCTCGAGCCCGTCACCAGCGCCATGCTGGCCGGTGTCTCCGGTATCACCGCACATTTCTCGCGCTTCCGCGTCACCGAGATCGCGCTCGATGCCGCCGCGCTGAGCCAGTTCGATGCCTCGGTGATGTTGCCAGCGGCCGATCTGCTGGCGGATGCCAAGGTCGACGCGATCGCCTGGAATGGCACGTCCGCAAGCTGGCTCGGCATCGGCCGCGACCGCAGCCTGTGCGAGGCGATCACGGCGCGCACGAATGTTCCGGCAACGACATCGACGCTGGCCTGCATCGATGCGGCCCGCGCGCTCGGCGCGAGGCGCATCGGCCTGGTCTCGCCCTATACCGACGACGTGCAGCGGCGCATTGCCGACGTCTGGGCCGAGGAGGGGATCACCCCGCATGCCGAGCGGCATCTCGGCTTGCGCGACAACTTTTCCTTTGGCGAGGTCGCGCCGGCGACGATCGCAGGCATGATCCGGGCGGTGGCGGCGGAGGGGTCTGACGCTATCGTCATTCTCTGCACCAATCTCGATGGTGCGGCGCTTGCGGCCACGCTGGAGCGGGAGCTGGACATCGCCCTGCTCGATTCGGTCGCGGTGACGCTGTGGCGGACCCTCGGCCTCGCGGGCGGAGATGTGACCGCCCTTGCGCAATGGGGCCGGATCTTCCAGACAATGCCAGACATCAAGTGACGGAGACATCAGTGACGCAGCTCGACCTCGCCATCCGCGGCGGCACCATCGTGACGGCCAGCGACGAGTTTCGCGCCGATATCGGCATTCGCGACGGCCGCATCGTCAGCATCGCCTATCGTATCGAGGGCGCGGCCCGCGAGATCGATGCGACGGGTCTATTGGCGCTGCCGGGCGGCATCGACAGCCACGTGCATATCTCGCAGCCTTCGGGCCCCGACGTGGTGATGGCCGACGACTTCGCCTCGGCGACGCGCGCGGCGGCGGCCGGCGGCAACACCATGGTGCTGCCCTTCGCGCTGCAGGAGAAGGGCACCTCGCTGCGCAGCTGTGTCGAGAACTATCGCAAGCTCGCCGAAGGTGAGTGCTACATCGATACCGCCTTCCATCTCATCATCTCCGATCCGACTGCGGTGGTACTCGGGCAGGAGCTGCCGGCCCTGGTCAAGGACGGCTACACCTCGTTCAAGGTGTTCATGACCTATGACGACCTCGTGCTCAGCGACAAGCAGCTGCTCGAGGTGTTCGACGTCGCGCGCCGCGAGGAGGCGCTGGTCATGGTCCATTGCGAGGGCTACGACGCCATCCGCTTCCTCACCAGCAAGCTGGAGCGCGAAGGTCATATCGCGCCGTACTACCACGGCACCTCGCGGCCGCAGGCGGTCGAGCGCGAGGCGACGCACCGTGCCATCAGTCATGCCGAGGTGATCGGCGTTCCCATCATGATCGTGCACGTCTCCGGACGCGAGGCGATGGAGCAGGTGCGCTGGGCCCAGCAGCGCGGCCTGCCCGTTCACGCCGAGACCTGCCCGCAATACATCACGTTGACGGCCGATGACATGAAGGGCCTCAACATGGACATCACGGGCGCGAAATATGTCTGCTCGCCGCCGCCGCGCGATGTCGAGAGCCAGGAGGCGATCTGGGAAGGCATCGCTTCGGGCGTGTTCCAGACTTTCTCGTCCGATCACTGCCCGTTCCGCTACGACGATCCCAAGGGCAAGCTGACGCCGAACGCCCGCACCTCGTTCCGCTGGGTGCCGAACGGCATTCCCGGCGTCGAGACGCGGCTGCCGATCCTGTTCTCTGAAGGCGTCTCGAAGGGCCGCATCACCCTGCAGAAGTTCGTCGAGCTGACGGCGACCAACCACGCCCGCATCTACGGCCTCTATCCGCGCAAGGGCTCGATCGGCGTCGGTTTCGATGCCGACATCGTTCTCTGGGATCCCAAGTTGAAGAAGCCCATCCGGCAGGCCGACCTGCATCACGGCGCGGACTACACGCCCTGGGAAGGTTTCGAGGTCACGGGATGGCCGGTGACGACGATCGCCAGGGGAGAGGTGGTCTGCAGCCAGGGCCGCATCGTCGGCACCAAAGGCGCAGGCCAGGTGCTGAGCCGGGGCAAATCGAGCCTGATCTGATCCGGCGCGACACGCCGCCATCGCGCTTCCAAAGCGCGATGAGATTGGGATTGATTTGCTGCGACGACGGTAGTGGGCCCCCTCTCCCGCTTGCGGGAGAGGGTTGGGGAGAGGGTGCTTCCGCAATGAAACAATCCCCAAGAGGAGAAAGCCCTCACCCAACGCTTCGCGCCGACCTCTCCCGCAAGCGGGAGAGGTGACCGACCCGCGGCAATCGATTCAACCTAAATCGATCGCGCTTCAGAAGGTCGCGGCGATTGCAGCGAGGCGTTGATGGGCCCGTTCACGGGCGGCATCGATCGGCTGCTGCGGTCCCGTGGTTGGACCGATCAACACGAAACGGACATTGCTGATCCCGATGAAGCGCAGGATTTCCCGCAAGTAGGGCGTTGCCATATCGATGCGACCGCGGTTCATGCCGGTGGCGAAATCGCTGCCGCTGGCGATGATCACCAGCGTCGGCCGGTCCTGCAGCAGCGGAAGATATCCCTGCGATGGATCGAATCGAAAGGTGAGGCCGGGCTGGACGATGATGTCGAACCATTGCTTGAGCTTGTAGGGAAGGCTGAAGTTCCACATCGGGGTCGAGATCAGCACGCGATCGGCAAGCGAGAAGCGCAGCGCCATTCGCTCGGCCTCGGCAAAGCTCTCGCGTTGCGCGTCGGTGAAGCCTTGAGCCTTCATGCGCGCATATTTGGCTTCGACGATAGGGCCCGTGAACTCCGGCATCCGCTCACGCCAGATGTCCACGACGTCAACGTCCCAATCCGGCCGAGTCTGGCGGAAGCCATCGAGAAAGACGCGCGCGCCGGCCGTCGAGACGGACTCGGCGCGCGGCGAGCAGGACAGGTGCAGGAGCTTTGCCACAGCTCATCCCAGCGCTCTGATGACGGTGTCGGCCCTGGTCACGATCGCGACGTTCTGCATGGCGAAATTGATCGAGGCGTTGTGCCAGTCGGCATTCATGGTCGAGCAGCAATCCTCGGGGACGATCATGAAATAGCCCTTGTCGGCGCCGGTCCGCGCGGTGTGCTCGATCGACATGTTGGTCCAGGCCCCGGTGTTGATGATCATGTCGCGGCCGGTCGCTTTCAGGATCGTCTCGAGGCGCGTGCCTTCCCATGCGCTCATCCGCATCTTCTCGACGACGAAATCGCCGGGCCGTGGCTCGAGGCCTGAAACCGGAGCCGCGCCCCAGCTTCCGCGCACCATCGCCTTGCTGTCGACGAGACCTTCGAACAGCGGAGCGTTCAGCGTGACGCCGGGTGCGCCGGGCTCGACCACGAACCAGACATGGATGATGGCGACGCCGCGGGCGCGTGCGGCTTCCGCGAGGCGCCGCACATTCTCCACGACGTGCTGCTGCTTGGCGTGACCGGGCGCGCCGGACTCGGCGAAAGCCCCGCCGTCCATGATGACGTCGTTCTGGAGATCCTGGATGATCATGGCGCAGCGTTGCGGATCGAGCCGCATCTCGCCCTCGGTCAGAATAGGCGCGGCTGGCGATGAGCTCGGGCTTGTTCCGCCACCAGCGCGCCGGCCGCTCATATAGGGCTCATGCCGCGGGCCGACCTTGGTCGGAATCGCATACACCGAATGCGTCGAGGTGAGGTAAAGCGTGCGGAAATCCGGCCCGCCCCAGGCGAGGTTGGCGACGAGTTCGGGCAGGCGGACCTTGCCGAGCAGTTCGCCGCGCGGCGAAAAGACCCAGACGCCGCCGGGCGCGGTAACCCAGACATTGCCGTGCTGATCGGACTTCATGCCGTCGGGCAGACCGGGCTCGAGCTCGGACTTGATGCCGCTCGCAAACACGCGCGCATTCGACAGCGAGCCGTCGCTGCTGACGTCGAACGCGCGGATCAGAGCCTGCACCGTGTCGTTGACGTAGAGCAGCTTCTCGTCCGGCGAGAAGCACAGCCCGTTCGGCTGGTCGAACAAACTGCGCTCGACCACGAGCTTCGGCTCGCCGCCGGGCACGAGGCGGTAGACGCCCTGGAAGCCGAGCTGGCGCGGCCGTTCGACACCATAGACCGGCATGCGGCCATACCAGGGATCGGAGAAATAGATCGCGCCGGATGAATGCACGCAGACGTCGTTCGGGCTGTTGAGCTCCTGGCCGCCGAAATGCGAGGCCAGCACCTCGCGCCGTCCGTCCGGGCGTTCGCGAACCAGCGACGAGGTCGCGTGCTCGCAGACGATCAGATTGAGCTCGGCATCATAGGTCATGCCGTTGCATTTGTTCGACGGGCGTTTGACCTCGACGACGCCGCGCCGCGCATCCCAGCGCCGCCGCACGTCGCCCGGCATGTCCGAGAACAGCAGATAATGATCGACCGGGTGCCAGATCGGCCCTTCCGTGAAGTCGAAGCCGGTGCCGATCTGGGCGACCGGCGCATAGGGATCGATCAGGGTCTCGAACTCGCTTCGCAACGTCACATGCGTCATCGGTCCGTCCTCGACATCAAGCCGGGAACCAGTTGCGCGCCGGCAGCGACTGGACGATCGGGCCGGGGACCTGATCATGCAGCCGCCCTACGACGTTGCCGCCTTCGATCTTGGCGGGCCTGTCGTGGACAGGAAGCAGGTAGCGGGAATTGCTGAGGAGCTTCTTGATCGCCGCCTTTTCTGCGCGCTTGGTGGTGCCGTGATTGCCGGTGGTGCGCGGCTCCCAATCGTGGATTTCGTGGAAGGGCGTGACGATCTGGTCGTTGAAGTCGTAGATCACATCGCCGCAGATGGTCGCGATGCCGTCGGCGGTGTGGACGATGATGTTCATCGAGCCCTCGGTGTGGGCGTTGGCCGCATCGCAATAGACGCCGGGCATCAGCTCGATCGGTCCGGTGATCTCGAGATCGAGGAAGCGCAGCGCGCTCTTGGTGTGCAGGCGGTCGATCAGGTGCTTGATGTCGGGCGCCGGATATTGCGGATGCATCAGCCCGGAGACGGAATATTCGAGCTCCTTGCGGTTGAGCACGACGGTCGTGTTCATGGGAAACAGATCGTCCTTGCCGGCATGGTCGATGTGCAGATGGGTGTGGCAGACGAAGCGGACGTCACCCATGCGGACGCCGTGGCGCGCGAGCTGGTTCTCGATCATGTTCTCATGATACTGCAGCCCGCGCATGCCCAGCGTCTCCATGATCTGGTTGGAGCGATAGCCGGTGTCGACCACGACCGGATAGGGGCCGCCGAGGATCAGGAAGCCGAGGGTGAGGACGCGGCGGGTGCGGCCGCAGTCGCGGCCGAGCACCAGGAAGCTCGATTCCAGCTCGATATCGCCGTAGTCCAGGATCTTGATCTCCAGCGCCATTCGTGTCCCTCCTGTCTCGTTTCTTGTTTGTCAAAGCCGATAGACGCGCATTGCCGTCGTCCTGAAGATCGCATCCTGCTGCTCCGCACTGGACGGGGCGGCTGCGGCGCGAAAGGCTCCGACGAGCTCGCGATAATTGGTCCACAATTTCTCGATCGGAAAATTGGAGCCGAACAGGCAGCGCTCGGCGCCGAAGATCGCGACGGTGTCGGTGAGCACGGCGGCGATATGCGCGGGATCGTTGCGATGGATGAAGGTGCCGAGCCCGGACAGTTTCGAGACCACGTTCGGACAGGTCGCGAGCCGGGCCATCCCGGCGCGCCAGGCCGCCCGTCCAGCCGGCGAGAGATCCTCGAGCATGCCGGCATGCTGAAGGATGAAGGTCACGCCGGGACAGGACTCGGCGAGCTGCGCGGCATCCGGCATCTGCGGCGTGAAGACCTGCAGGTCAAAACTCCAGCCGTAATCGGAAAGACGCGCGACGTTTCGACGGATCACGGGATCGGCGCAGAGAGCCGGACGCGCCGCGAAGCGATAGAGCGGGTTCTCATGCCAATGCAGCTGCATGCGTACCCCGCGCAGCAGCGGATAGCGCTTGAGCCGGTCGAGCTGCGGACGCACGTCGTCGGCCGCAAAATTGGCGTAGGCAACGATGGCGTGAGGCCAGCCGTGTTCGTCGGAGGTACGCTGCACCCAGGCTGCCTCCTCCTCGAAATGCTCGGGCGCCCAATTGGTCTGCACATAGACGGAACGGGTGACGCCGCTGTCCCTGAGATCGTCGAGATATTCCTGGATCGGATAATCGCGCCGGATCGGCTCGTATGGTCCGAAGATGCGTGGCTGCATGGGGCCGGTCAGCCAGGGCAGATCGGCCTGCCGCCAGATGTGATGATGGCCATCGACAATACCGTTCACGCAGCTCTCCTTCCCAGTGCCAGGACATGGGCGACGATCGATGCGCTCGACCCGCCGTCCACGAGATCGTCGACGAAGCGTTCGATCGCGACCAGCGCTTCGGTCTGCGGACGGAAGCCGGGACCCGTCGCAAGCGGCGTCAGCCAGCTCAGGCGCCAGGCCCGCCGCGACAGTTTCGCGACGGCGTCGCGAAGGGCGTCGGGCGCGCCGCGCTCGAGCCCGTCGGAGACGATGATCACGGCGGCGCCGCGGGCGTAACCGCCGAAGCGCGGGACCGCCAGGAACGCTTGCAGCGCGTCGCCGATCCGGGTGCCGCCGTCCCAGTCGCTGACCAGATGGGCCGCGGCGCTCAGCGCCTGCTCGCGCCGTTTCAGCCGCAGCGCGCGGGTGACACGGGTCAGCCGCGTGCCGAAGGTGAAGACCTCGACATTGGGCGCGGCCTGCACCAGCGCATGCGCAAGCTTCATGTTCTCCTCGGTGCGGCTTTTCATCGAGCCGGAGACGTCGATCAGCAGCAAGACCTTGCGCGGGCGCTGCCGCCGCTTCATGTGGCCGAGGCGCAGGATCTCGCCGTCGCTGCGGACGCTGTCGCGCAAGGTGCGGCGGAGGTCGGCGAAGGGGCCGCGCCGCGCACGCATGCGGCGGTGCCCGCGCCGTCGCGGCAGGCGCCGCGGGGCCTCGCGGGCCAGGCGGCGCAGGGCGTCGGTCGTGGCGAGCTGCGCGAAGCGGCGTTCGACCAGCGCCTCGCTGCGCGTCGCGGTCAGGCCGGACTCGTTGGCGTCGTCGGAGAGCAGCGGCTCCTCGTCGCCGCGACCTTCCTCCTGCAGACGGACGGTCTCATCGTCCTCGCCCTCTCGGGCATGCTCGATCGCCTCGCTGCCGCGGAAATGCAGGTCGAACAGCCGGTCAAAAGTGGCGCGGCGCTCGGGCGGGGGCGCGAGGGTGGCGAGCGCAGATTGCCTGATGTCGTCGAGCTTGCGCGGGCCCAGCAGCGCGATCGCGGCGAGGAACGCGGTGGTCTGCTCCGGCGCGACGGCGAAGCCGTTGGCGCGCAGCAGCGCAGCGAAGGAAACAAAGGTGCGGGCAGCGCGCGGAAGCTGCGGCTCAAGGCTCATGCGGTCGCCTCCGCGAGCATGGCATCGAGCCGCGGCGCGATGAAGTGCAGATCCTCTTCGTCCTTCAGCGCCACCCCGATCGAGCGCTTGAAGGCATCAGGCCAGCGCGCGCCGCCCTTGTTGAGGAGGGTCGCGGCCTCGGCCCAGTCGACGGCTTCGGCGATGCCGGGCGCCTTGCTCAGCGGCTCGCGCCGCAATCTCTCGACGGCCGCGACGACGGCGCGGGCCGTGGCTTCGGCGACGCTGGATGCGCGCATCATGATGATCCGCGCCTCCCGCTCGGCGCTGGGATAGTCGATCCAGTGATAGACGCAGCGGCGGCGCAACGCTTCGTGCAGATCGCGTGTCCGGTTCGAGGTCAGCACGACGACCGGCCGCTCGGCGGCGCGAACCGTGCCGCGCTCGGGAATGGAGATCTGGAAGTCGGAGAGGAATTCGAGCAGGAAGGCCTCGAACTCCTGGTCGGCGCGGTCGATTTCGTCGATCAGGAGCACGGTGGAATCGGGCGCGCGCAGCGCGGCCAGCATCGGTCGTTCGATCAGGAACGTCTCGCCATAGATGTCGATGCTCTCATCGCCGGCCTGGCGGATCGCCAGCATCTGGCGCGGATAGTTCCACTCATAGAGCGCGGCAGAGGCGTCGATGCCCTCGTAGCATTGCAGGCGGATCAGGCGGCGGCCGAGCACGGCGGCAATGGCTTTTGCGGCTTCCGTCTTGCCGACGCCGGGCGCACCTTCCAGCAGCAGCGGCTTGCCGAGCGCGAGTCCGAGATAGGCGGCGGTCGCCAGCCCTTCGTCGGCGAGATAATACGCCGCGCGCAGCGCCTTCTCCAGCGCCTCGGGGCTGTCGATGCCGACGATGTTGCTGCGAACCGCCACGGCCGAGCCTCTAGCGCCGCGCCTGCGGCCGTGCGCCGCCTTGCGCCTTGATCGCGCGCAGCACCTTTTCCGGCGTGATCGGCAGGTCGTCGATGCGCACGCCGACGGCGTTGAAGATCGCATTCGCCACCGCCGGCAGCACCGGATTGGCGCACATCTCGCCAGGGCCTTTTCCCCCGAACGGCCCATCGGGGGCGGGACGCTCCAGCACGGCAATGTCATGCGGGCAGATATCACCGGGACCGGGCATCAGATATTCGACGAAGTCGCGGGGCCCGTGGACGGGATCGGGATAGTAGGGCTCAGGCGTCTCGTAGAGCGCGTGGCTGACGCCCATCCAGGCGCCGCCGACGAGCTGCTGCTCGACCAGGCGCGGATTGAGCGCGCGGCCGAGCTCGTAGGCGGAATCCATCCGGACCATCGCAACTTCGCCAGTCTCGTCGTCGACCTCGACCTCGGCGACGAGGCAGGCATGGGCATAGCAGGTCGCCGGCGACATCTCGCCGGTCTCGGGATCGACGTCCGACAGCGGGACGAGGAAGATGCCGCGGCCCGAGATGGTCTTGCCCTGCTTGAACTGCGCGGCGATGGCGACGTCCTTGGTCGAGATCGAACGGTGCGGCGCGCCCTTGACGTGGATGTTGCCGCGGCCGTCGGTTTCGAGATCGGCGGCGTTGACCTCGAGCTCCTCGGCCGCGGCCTCCATCATCACGCCGCGTGCCTCGCGGGCGGCGGCCATCACGGCGTTGCCGACGCGATGGGTGCCGCGCGAAGCGAACGAGCCCATGCAATGCGGGCCGGTGTCGGAGTCCGCCGTGTCGACGTAGACGTCCTCGACCGGCACGCCCAGGGTCTCGGCGCAGATCTGCCGAGTCACCGATTTCATGCCCTGGCCGAGGTCGATCGACGACAGCGCCACCGTGAACTTGCCGCTGGGATTGGAATGCACGAGCGCCTGGCTCGGATCGCCGCCGAGATTCATGCCGATGGGATAGTTGATCGACGCCATGCCGCGTCCGCGATGCCTGGCCATCTAGCGCCTCCTGGTGCCGAACACGGATGAGAACCGGGTCGCGCCGTGCGATGGTGCGGCCGGGCGCGGCGGGGGAGGAGGTGGCGCCGGCGGCGGTGGCTCGCGCGGCGGCTCCCGCGTCGTCGTCATCGGCGCGCGGTCATAGCTCGTGCGCTGCTGCGCAGGCGCGGCCGGCCGCGCCCGCGAATCCGTCGGTGTCGGCGGGATGACGGCGCGGCTGCCGCCACCGTCCTTGCGCGAGGAGGCGCGCCTGAACTCGTCGCGGATCAGCCATTTGGCCTTCTCCGCCGCAACCTGGACGCATTCGATCAGCGCGGTGTTCTTGGCCTCCCGCCGGTGCGCCTTCATGTCGCCGTCGCGATAGGCGTTCAGAATCCGGAACTCCATCGGGTCCATGCCGACGAGGCCCGCGAGCTTGTCCATCTGGCATTCGATGGCAAAATCCATCGCGGTGACGCCGAAGCCGCGCATGGCGGTCGCCGGCGTGCGGTTGGTGAAGACGCAATAGACATCGCCATAGACATTCGGGATGGTGTAAGGGCCCGGCAGGTGGGCGGCGCATTTCACCGCGGCATAGCTCGACAGCCGCGTATAGGCACCGCTGTCGAAAAAAGCGCGGATCTTGCGCGCGACGATGCGGCCGTCGCGCATCACGCCGTCCTTGATGTAGATGCGCTCGGCGCCGCGCGGCGGGCCGTATTGCATCTCCTCCTCGCGGCCGAATACGTAGCGCACGGGACGCCCCGTCAGCATGGCGCCGAGGATCGCGAGCGGTTCGGTCAGGGTATCCACCTTGCCGCCAAAGCCGCCGCCGACGGTGCCGCCGATGAAGTGGAAGGTGTTGGAGGGCACGTCCAGGATCTTGGCGCAGGTGTCGACCGAGAAGAACAGCGCCTGCGTCGAGGTGTAGACGACGTAGCGGCCGTTGGTGTCGGGCGCGGCGATGGCGCCGTTGGTCTCGGTCGGAGCGTGCTCGATCGGCGACATCTGGTAGCGCTGCTCGAGCACGTGGTCCGCGGTTGCGAGCGCGGCATCGGCATCGCCAAAGCGCAGGCGCTGGTGATCATAGACGTCGTGATAGATGAAGGCGTTCTTCGGGTAGGTCTCGTTGACGACGGGCGCGCCGGGCTTCAGCGCATCCTCGACGTCGAACACGGTCGGCAGCGGCTCGTAGTCGATCTTAACCTTCCCGATCGCCTCGAACGCCTCGCGTTCGCTGTCGGCGACGATGGCGAGGATCGGTTCGCCCTTGTAGCGGACCTTGTCCACGGCGAGCGACGGCTCGTCATCCTTGCCGAAGTTGATCAGGCTGAGCAGCGTGTTGAGGTTGCGTGGGACGTCGGCGCCGCGGATGATCCGGCGCACGCCGGCCGAGCGCTCGGCCTCGGTGGTATCGATGCGGCGCAGCCTTGCATGGGCCTGGGTCGAACGAACGACCTTCAGGTGCAGCATGCCCTGCAACTGGTGATCATTGAAATAGCTGGACGTGCCCGTGATGTGGCCGAGCATGTCCTGCCGCTGCGTGCCCTTGCCGATCTCCTTCAGGTTATCGTCACGCTCGTCGGCGAAGATGTCCTTGCGCAGTTCCAGCATGGTCTGACCTCAGGCGCTGGCCCGGCCGCCTGCGGCGGCGAGGATGGCATTGATGATCGGCTCGTAGCCGGTGCAACGGCAGATGTTGCCGGAGATCGCCTCGATCACATCGGTCCGGCTCGGAGCGGGATTGCGGTCGAGCAGCGCCTTTGCGGCCATCAGCATGCCCGGCGTGCAATAGCCGCACTGGGCGGCGAAATGGTCGGCGAAGGCGCGTTGCAGCGGATGCAGGTTCGGGCCTTGCTTCATGCCGTCGAGTGTCTCGACCGAGCGGCCGGCGACCGTCTCCGCCAGCGTCAGGCAGGAGAGGTGAAGCTCACCGTCGATGAGTACGCTGCAGGTGCCGCAGCCACCCTGGCCGCAGCCGAATTTCGGCGTCATGTCGCCGATCAATTCGCGCAGCGCGACCAGCAGATTGGTGCCGCCGTCGACGAAGATCGCGACCTCGCGGCCGTTGTGGCGAAATTGCAGGGGGATCTTTGTCATGGCGAGCTATTCCTGTCCCGACAGCAGGCGCCGCAAATGCACGCCGACGATCTCGCGGCGATACCAGGCGCTGCCGAGCGCGTTGTCGGATGGCGATGTTCCTTCCGTTGCCGCCGAAGCAGCAGCCGCGATGGCCGCGGCATCCAACGAGCGGCCCTCCAGTGCGCGCTCGGCGGCGCGGGCGCGGATCTGCGTCGGCGCCATCGAGCCCAGCGCAATCCGCGCACCCGCGATCCGTCCGCCGCTGACCGGTAGATGCGCGGCGAGCGTGATCACCGAGCCGCCCTTCGGCTTGATGCGCGCGATCTTGCGATAACGGAACGCCTCGCTGCTGGCCGGCCGCGTGCAGGACACCGACAGCACCAATGTCCCGGCCTGGCGCTCGCGCCCCTGCAGAAACTCCTCGATCGGAATATCGCGCGAGCCGAAGCCGCCCTGCACCGCAATGGTGGCGTCGAGCGCCAGCAGCGCTACCGTGAAATCGCCGTAAGGGGTCGGCGCGAACAGATTGCCGCCGACCGTGCCCATGTTGCGCACGGCGGGACCGCCGATCGAGCGGGCAGGGGCATGCAGGAAGGCGAGATCGCGCTCGGCGAGCACGCGCGCGAAGGTGACGCCGGCGCCGAGCGTGATGCGCGGACCGGACGCGTCGATCCGCGTCAGCGCCTGGTCCTGCGCCCGGACGATCGTCGAGATCGACACGTCGCCTTCGTTCAGCGCGCGCATCACCAGCGTGCCGCCGCCGAGATAGCGCGCGCTACGGTCCGACGACAGCGCGCCGGCCGCCTCGCTCGCATTCGTAAAGGTCTTTACGGTCACGGCCATGGCTCAAGCGGCCTCCTTCAGATGGCGGCGGATCGCTTCGAATCCGGCCTGATAGATGTCTTCGGCGACCATGTGGGTGATGCGGTCCTTGTCCTCCGGCTTCGTCGTGAATCGCGATTCCCAGTGCCAGAAGGTGCGGTCGCCGTCGGTCACCGGCAGCAGCCGGACATGGGCGACGTAGTTGAACATCGGGACCGGCGTATCGAGCAGGCAGTAGCTGAAGGTCTGCTCGAGATCGGACAGCGCCAGCAACTGCTCGCGGAGCTCCGAGCCGTCCTTGAGCTTGAACCGCCTGACACAGCCGATCTTGTCCGCGGATTGCGCGCGTTCGATCGAGGAGGTCGCAACCGCCGGATGCCAGCGGTCGTGCCCGTTGAAATCGCGCAGCACGTCCCACACCGCGTCGGTCGGTGCGTTCAGGATCGTGCTCTTGACGATATGCGGCACGGCTAGCCTCCGAACACGCGCTTCAGGGCGTCGAAGCCGCCCTGGAACACGCCGCCGCCGATGTTGCTGACGAGCTCGGTCTCCCGTTCCGGCGCGCAGTCGAATTCGGCGGTCCATTCCATAAAGGTCTGGTCGCCGTCGGTGACGGGCGTCAGTCGCAGGGTGGCGACGTAGTTCTCGACGCCCATCGGCGATTCCAGGATCGAATAGGTGCAGAACATGTCGTAGTCGGAGAGGCCGAGCAGCTTTTCGCGGATGCGGTCACCGTTGCGCAGCCGGAAATCCCTGACACAGCCGATCTTGTCGGCGGGCTCGCCGCCCTCGATCCGGCTTTCGGCGATGGCCGGATGCCAGTTCGGCAGGCCGTTGAAATCGCGTACCCGCGCCCAGACGCGGTCATTGCGGGCGTTGACGACAGTGGAGACGTAGACGCGGGCCATCGCTCAAGACCTCAGCTCTTCTTCCGCGGCCCGCGCTCGGCCGGCGGCTCGCCACCCTCGGCCGCGGGCGAGGAGGCAGCCGGCTTGTCGCCACCGCCACCACCTCCGCCGCTACCCTTGCGCGCGGCCTCCTTGATGCCCTGCATGTCGCGGGCCTCGCGGATCAGCCCCGGCATCTTTGCGAGACTGCCGCCCTCGACGCCGATGTCCGACAGGATGGAGTCGATCAGCGGCGCCTGGACGCGGTAGCGCAGGGCCGAGTCGATCACCTCGTCGGTGGCGCTGCGGCCGCCATTGCCGTTGCCGTGGCCGTTGCCGTTGAGGCCGTCGACCTGGAGGATACGGATGCCCTCGATCTTCTCCATCGGCTTGACGCTCTCGCGCACGATGCCCTCGATGCGGTCGAGCAGCTTGCGGCGGAACAGCGAGTAGCGCGCCTGATCGGTCAGCACGTTCTCGGCCTCGTTCAGCATGCGCTGCGCCTCGGCTTCGACCGCCGCGCGCACACGCTCGGCCTCGGCCGCGATGCGGGTCTCCTCGGCCTGCTTCTCCGCCAGCAGGACTTCCACCGTCTTGCGCCGCTTGGCGATCTCGCTCTCGCGGGCGGTGACGACGCGCTCGGCGGCTTCGGTCGCCCGGATCCGTGCTTCCTCGGCGGCGGCGCGCGCGGCGGACTCCTCCAAGGACTTCTGATGGATGGCGATGGCCTTTTCCATCAGCACCGTCTCGACGTCCTTCTCGCGATTGACCTCGAGCTTGCGCAGCTCGCGCTCGCGGCCGATGCGCGCCTCGTCGAGGCCGCGGTCGGAGGCGATGCGGGCACGCTCGACCTCCTCGCGCGCGGCGATCTCGGCTTCCTGCAGCGACTGCACGCGGGCGACCTCGAGTTGCTCGATCGCACGTCGCCGCTCGATGCGGGCGGCTTCCAGCGCCTGCTCGCGCGAGACGTCGGTGGTCTCGACCTCCTTGCGCGCGACGATCTCGGCTTGCCGGACCTGGCGGTCGGCGTCGATCCGCTCGGACTTCTTGGTCGACAGCGCGATGACGCGGTCCTCGTCCGCGATCTCGATCGCCTTCTTATGCTCGATGTTGAGCACTTCGCGCTTCTTTGAGGAATTGATGCGCTCGGCCTCGAGCGCCAGGTCGACCGTGACGCGCTGCCGCTCGATGGCCTCGCGCCGCTTCAGCTCGGCCGCCTCGAGGAGGCCGGTCCGCTCGATCTCCAGCGCGCGCGTCTCGCGTTCGGCCTGGATGCGCTCGGCCGCAACCGCCTTCTCCTGGGCGATGCGGGCCGCCTCGATCGCCTCGCGCGAGGCGATATCGGCTTCCTCGACGGCGCGGTTGCGGGCGATCTCCAGCGAGCGCACGCGCTCCTCCTGCGCGATGCGCGAGGCTTCCGTGGTCTCGCGCGCGGCAATGCCGGCAACGTCCAGTGCCTGGTTGCGCTCGATCTCCAGCTGCCGCGTGTTCTGCTCGGCGGCGATGCGTTCGGCGGCGAGCGTCCGCTCCCGGGCGATGCGGGCGGCCTCGACCGCGCGCTGCGCCTCGATCTCGGCCTCCTGGATGGTCCGCACCTGCTGGATCTCCAGCGCGCGGGTGCGCTCGTCGGAGGAGATGCGCTCGACATTGACGATCAACGTCTGAGCAATGCGGGCCTTTTCGGTGGCCTCGCGTGCCGCAATCTCGGCCTCGTCGACCGCGCGCGTCCGCTCGATCTCGCGGCGGCGCGTCTCTTCCTCGTTGGCGATGCGGGCGTCGGTGACCACGCGGTCCTGCTGAATCCGGGCCTTCTCGATCGCCTCGCGCGCCGCGATCTCGGCTTCCTCGACCGTGCGCATCCGCTCGATTTCGCGCTGGCGCACCTCGCGTTCGGAGGCGATGCGCGTAGTGTCGATCGAGCGCTGGTTGGCGATCCTGGTCTTCTCGATCTCCTCGCGCGCCAGCAGCTCCTTCTCCTCGATCGTGCGGGTCCGCTCGATCTCCTTCTGGCGGGTCTCGCGCTCCGAGGCGATGCGGGCCTCGGCGATCGCCTGCTCATTGGCGATGCGGGCGCGCTCGATGGCCTCGCGCGCGGAAATCTGCGCCTGTTCGGCCTCGGTCTCGCGCAGCGCCCGCTCGCGCGCGACTTCGGTGCGCTGAAGCGCGCGGCGCATCTCGATGTCGCGTTCCTGCTCCAGGCGTGCGGTTTCGCTCTCGCGCTCGATCTCCAGCGCCTGCCGTTCGGCTTCCAGGTTGCGGGAGCGGATCTTGATCATCGAATCCTGCTCGATGTCGTTGCGCAGCTTCCGTCTGGCCTCGATGTCCTCCATCAACCGGGTCAGGCCTTCGGCGTCGAAGCGGTTCGAGGGGTTGAAGAACTCCAGATCGGTCTGGTCGAGATCGGTGATCGCGACCGATTCCAGCTCGAGACCGTTCTGCGCCAGCGCCTCGGCCGCTTCGGTCTTGACCCGCGCGACGTAGTCGCCGCGCCGCTCGTGCATTTCCTCCATGGTCATTTCGGAGGCGACCGAGCGGATCGCGGAGATGAACTTGCCGGCCAGCAGTGCATGGAGCTGCCCCGGTTCCAGGGTGCGGCGGCCGAGCGTCGCCGCGGCGATCGAGACGGCTTCCCGGGTCGGCTGGACGCGGACGTAGAAGTCGGCCTCGATGTCGACGCGCATGCGGTCGCGGGTGATCACCGCATCCTCCTTCGACCGCACGATGCCCATCGGCAGCACGTTCATGTTGACGGGCGTGTAGTCGTGAATGAAAGGCAGCACGAAGGCGCCGCCATTGATCACCACGCGTTCGCCGAGGAAGCCGGTGCGGACGAACGAGGTCTCCTTGGAGGAGCGGTGGTACAGCCAGTTCACTATATAGACGCCAACCACGATCACGATGATCGCGACGATCAGCCAGAGGATCAATTCACCGACCAACATCCCTGACATCTTTCCCTCCCTCGAACCTATCAGGCGTCATCGCGCGCCGATCGCCTTGAATTGCCGCACTTGTTCCGTCAGCGCTCGTTCCACCGGCAGCCGCTCCATCGAGGACGCCCCGTAGAAGCCGTGGCAATGACGGGTGTTCTTCATGATGAAATCGGCGTCCGCGGGATCGGCGATCGGGCCGCCATGCGCCAGCACCAAGATGTCCGGATTGACGCTGAGCGCGGCACTGGCCCAGGTGTCGATCCGCGCCGGGCAGTCCTTGAGCTTTGGCGCGGTCTGCGCACCGATCGTGCCACCGGTCGTCAGGCCCATGTGGCAGACGATGATGTCGGCGCCGGCGATCGCCATCGCCGCGGCTTCCTTCTCGCTGAACACGTAGGGCGTTGTCAGCATGTCTTTGTCGTGCGCCTTGGCGATCATGTCGATCTCGAGCGCATATGACATGCCGGTCTCTTCGAGATTGGCGCGGAAGGTACCGTCGATCAGGCCGACGGTCGGAAAGTTCTGGACGCCGGCAAACCCGAGCGCCTTCAGCTGGTCGAGAAAGACGTCCATGTCGCGGAAGGGATCGGTGCCGTTGACGCCCGCAAGCACCGGGGTCTGGTCGACCACGGGGAGCACTTCGTTCGCCATTTCCAGCACGATGGCGTTGGCATCGCCATACGCCATCAGGCCCGCGAGCGAGCCGCGCCCGGCCATGCGATAGCGCCCGGAATTGTAGATGACGATGAGGTCGACGCCGCCGGCTTCCTCGCATTTGGCTGACAGCCCGGTGCCGGCGCCGCCGCCTACGATCGGCTCGCCGCGCCTTGCCATGTCGCGAAACCTCTTCAGCAGCGCCGTGCGTTCAAACCTGGCCATCGGTCACCTCGCGAGTCTCCGCCGCCCACCGGTGCGCCCGAACAGGGTTTTGAACGCACTGACGATGGCGGCGGCGAAATCGGGATCGTTGATGTTCTTAGCCGTGCGAATGAGTTGGCGGTTGCCGGTCTGCCGCACGGTCCGCTCCAGCGTGCGGAACAGCGCGGCGTCGGCATCCGGATCCCAGAACGGCTGTCCCCGCGCGTCGAGGGCGGAGACGCCGCCCTCGGGCAGGAAGAAGCGCACCGGGCCATCCATCTGGTTCAGCCGCTCGCCGATCCAGCGGCCCATGCGCTCGTTCTCTTCCACAGTGGTCCGCATCAACGTCACCTGCGGATTGTGGACGTGGAATTTGCGGCCGCGATAGCGCTCGGGAATGGTGTCGGGCGCGCCGAAATTGACCATGTCGAGCGCGCCGACGGAGCCGACATAGGGCAGGCGGCTGCGGATGACCGCGCCAAAGCGGTCTTCGGTGGCGGGAAACACGCCGCCCATCAAGAGGTCGCAGACCTCTGTCGTGGTGAGGTCGATCACCCCGGCGAGCTGGCCAGACTCGACGAGCTTCTCCATCGAGCGTCCGCCGACGCCGGTGGCATGGAACACCAGGCACTCGAAATCCTCGCGCAGGTCGGCGGCGATCTTCTGCACGGCCGGCGTGGTGACGCCGAACATGGTGATGCCGATTGCGGGCAGCCCGCCGGCCTCGCGCGCCGTTGCGGCACGCGCGTCGAGCCGCCCCTTGACCATGCCGGCGAGTGCATTGGCACCGTTGGCGAGAACCGCGCGCGAGATCGAGTTCAGTCCCTGCACGTCGGTGACCGAGTACATCATGGTGATGTCGGCCGGACCGACATAGGGCCCGACATCGCCTGATGCGACCGAGGAGATGATCAGCTTGGGCACGCCGACCGGCAGCGCGCGCATGCCCGGGGCGACCAGCGAGGCCGCGCCCGAGCCGCCGGCCGAGATCACGCCGGCGACATTGCCCTGGCGCCGCAGCCAATTCGCAAACGCATCTGCCATTGCGGTCACCGCGGCACCACGGTCGGTGCCGAACACGGCGGAGCCACCGCGGCCGTGGTTCAGGGCGATCTCCTGCGCGGAGACATCGCAGGAAGAATGCTTGCCACTGGTCGAGACGTCGACCAGCCGCGTGCGCAGGCCGCTTTCGGCGATGATGTCGCGGATGTAGCGCAGCTCCTGGCCCTTGGTATCGAGCGTGCCGACGACCAGCACCACCGGCGGGCCCGAGGCCTGCGCCGCCACCGGCTCGCGCCTGCGCCGCGTCGCCTCCTCCAGCCGCGTGACGTCTGTCGAGCGCGTCCGCGCCGCGGCCTCGATGCGCGCGATCGGTACCGGTTGCGACCATCGCGTCGGCAGCGTCGGGTTGGAGATGTAGATGCGCACCGGCCCGTCGCGGCGCGGCGCCGGCGTCGGCTTCGTTTCGGCGGCGGATGCGGCGACGTCGATCTCCGGTTCGAGCTCCGCATGAAGCCCGACGCCGAGCAGGCGCTGCTGCAGTTCGCGGTCCGCTGCAAGGCGCGCGGAGTCGATGATGCGGTTGATGCGGCCGTTGACCATGATCGCGACGTTGCGCGAAATCGCGGTGGCGACGCCGATGTTCTGCTCGATCACGAGCACGGACATGTCGCCGTCTTCGCCCAGCCGCAGCAGCATCTCCTCGACCTGCGCGACGATGACGGGCGCGAGGCCTTCGGTCGGCTCGTCCATGATGAGCAGATGCGGGTTGGTGAGCAGCGCGCGCGAGATCGCCAGCATCTGCTGTTCGCCGCCGGACAGCTGGCCGCCGCCGTGATCCCGACGCTCGGCGAGCCGGGGAAAGGTGTCGTAGATGCGCTCGACGGTCCAGGCGCCCGAACGCAGGCCGCCGGCGAGCCGCAGGTGCTCGTCGACGCTGAGCGAGCGCCACAGACGGCGGCCCTGCGGCACATAGCCGACGCCGAGCCGCGCGATCTGGGCCGGCGGCCGCCGCGTGACGTCCTCGCCGCGCACGCGGATCGATCCGCCGCTCACGCCGACCAGCCCCATGATCGCCTTGCACAGCGTGGTCTTGCCCATGCCGTTGCGGCCGACGACGGAGAACACACCGCTCTCCAGCGTGAGATCGACGCCTTGCAGCGCATGCGAGTGGCCGTAATAGACGTCGAGGCCGCGGACCTCGAGTGCGGCACCGCTGCGGCGGACCTCATTCATGGCCGCCTCCGAGATAAAGCTCCTGCACTTCAGGGTCGGATTGAATTTCTTCCGGCAGGCCCTCCTTGAAGATGCGGCCGTTGTGCATCATCGTGACGCTCTCGACGACGCGTAGCGCGACGTCCATGTCGTGCTCGATGATGATGTAGCCGATATGGGCGGGCAGGGAGGTCAGGATCTCGATCAGCTCGGCCCGCTCCGTCGGAGAGAGGCCGGCGGCCGGCTCGTCGAACAGCACGAAGCGCGGCGCGCCGGCGAGCGCAAGCGCGATTTCAAGCTGGCGCTGCTGGCCGTGCGCGAGCTCGGCCACGCGCTGGTCCTTCACGGCGGATAGATGCACAGCCTGCACCAAATTGTCCGCGGCGTGCATCAGCGCGTCGTTCTGTCCCGGGCGCAGGAACGAGAAACGTCCGCGCGAGACGCCGCGGCAGGCGAGATAGACGTTGTCCTGCACGGTGAGGCCAGGGAACAGCGCCGAAATCTGGTAAGTGCGACGCAACCCGCGGCGGATGCGCTCATAAGGCGGGAAATGCGTCACGTCCTCGCCGAAGAAGCGGATGGTGCCGGAGGAGGGCGGGAAGTCGCCCGTGATGCAGTTGAACAGCGTGGTCTTGCCGGCACCGTTCGAGCCGAGCACGGCGCGCCGCTCGCCCGGTCGCACGGTGATGGTGACGTCGGTCAGCGCCGCGAGCGCGCCGAACAGCCGCGTCACGCCGCGCAGCTCCAGCGCAGCGCCGGCACCGACGGCGGAGAGGCGTTGGGCCACGCTATCCATGGCGGCGCCCTCCACTGGAGCGGCTCGCGTCCCGACGTTGATACTGACGCCAGCGCTGCCACAGCCCGATGACCCCGTCCGAGGACCAGAACACGATGGCGAGGAAGCCGAGCCCGATCAGCAGGCGGAAGCGGTTGCCGTCGAGCCCGAGCCGGACCAGGAAGTCGAGCGCGAAGGTGCGTAGCAGCACGAAGATCAGCGCGCCGATGTAGGGACCGATCGGGCGCGTGATGCCGCCGACGACGGCGATGATCAGCACGTCGATGCAGGCCCCGACGCTGACCGAGCCCGGCGAGATCTGGCGATAGTTCCAGACCTGGAGCACGCCGGCGAGCGCGGCGACGAATGATGCGAAAGCATAGGCCGCGACGCGGTGCGCATTGACGTTGAAGCCAAGCGCCGCCATGCGCCGCGGATTGTCGCGCACACCCTGGAGCGCGAGCCCGAACGGGGCGCGCGAGAGATATTCCACCGCGAAGTAGCAGAGCGCGGCGACCGCGAGCACGACATAATAGAAGGGGATGTCGGCGCGCCAGTTCACGCCCCAGAAGTGCGGCGTCGCCACGTTGTTGATGCCGGTATGGCCGTTGAAGATCGCCCAGTTCTGGTTGGTGAAATAGTAGAAGGCGGCGCCAATGGCGAGCGTGATCATGATGGTGTAGATGCCTTCGGTGCGCACCGCGAGCGCGCCGCCGAGCGTGCCGAAGGCGGTCGCCAGCGCCAGCGCCATCGGCACTGCGAGCCACCACGGCCAGCCGAGGCTGATATTGGCGTTGCCGCTGACGCCGAACACGGCGACCATGTAGGCCGAGAAGCCCGCAATGGTGAGCTGCATCAGGCTGACCATGCCGCCATAGCCGGCGAGGAACATCAGGCTCAGCGCCATGGTACCGAGGATCAGCGTCGTCGCGAAGATCTCGATCAGGAAGAAGCCGCTCGCGATCAGCGGCATGACCAGGAGGATGGCCGCGACGGCCCAGGCGGCGGGGTTGTTGATCTCCGGCCATGTCCGGGTCGGCCGCTGCGCCTTGGTGGCGCGGCCTACGGCGACGGGGGCTTCGTGGGCGAGCGACATCTCAGCGCCTCGCCAATAGGCCTTGCGGCCGGATCGCCAGCACCACCACCATGATCAGGAAGGTCACGACGATGGCGTAGGTCGGGATGTAGACCGAGCCGAGCTGCTCGGCGAGGCCGATGATCACCGCGCCGAGCGCCGCGCCCGGGATCGAGCCCATGCCGCCCACGATCACGACGACGAGGGACGCCAGCAGGAAGCGGATGTCTTCGCCGGGCGATAAGGACTGGAATGTGCCGCCGACGACGCCGGCGATGCCCGCAAGCCCCGCGCCGAAGGCGAACACGGCGACGAAGACGAGTTGGATGCGTACGCCGGTCGCGGCGAGAATATCGCGATCGTCGACGCCGGCGCGGACGATCATGCCGATCCGGGTGCGGTTGAGCGCGAGCCACATCGCGACGCCAATGACCACGGAGGCCGCGAAGATCACGAGCCTGACGAGCGGATATCTGAGATAGACCGGCTCGCCCGAGGATTTAATCGCCGTGACCAGCGGCAGCTCGATCGGACCGATCAGCCAGTTCGGGGTCTGGATCTGGTAGAAGTCACCGCCGCAGGCCCACAGCATGAGATCGGCAAACACGATCGACAGTCCGATCGTCACCATGGTCTGCCTGAGATCCTGGCCCTCCATCCGGCGGAACACGATCACCTGCAGCAGCACGCCGACAAAGGCGGTCAGGATAAAGGCGACGATGAAGCCGAGGATCCACGAGCCGGTCGATGTGCTGATGGCGTAGCCGACATAGCCGCCGAACAGATAGAGCGAGCCGTGCGCGAGGTTGACGTTGCGCATCAGGCCGAAGATCAGCGTGAATCCGCTGGCGACGAGGAAGTAGAGGCCACCAAGCGTGATGCCGTTGAACACCGCGTTGAGGAAGACGCGCTTGCGGCCGATCGCCTCTTCCAGCCCCGGCGGCCAGACCGCGAAGATCAGCCAGAGCACGACCGCAATCGCGATGATCGTGATCAGCGCCCAGGCTGGATGGCGTTCGACGAAGCGGCTCATGGCTTTACCTCGCCCCGCTTGCGGCGCGGCAATCGCATATCGGAGGCGGAGGCTCCGCAGCCCATCCTTCGAGACGCCCGCTTTGGCGGGCTCCTCAGGATGAGGGCAGAGTATGCGGCAGCAGTTTCAGCGGGCCCAATGTTGATTAGCCTCATCCTGAGGAGACCGCGGAGCGGTCGTCTCGAAGGACGAGGCGCTTGCGCAGACCCTTCCAAGCGGTCGTGTGTGATAGCTTTTGCGCGTGCGTAGAGAGGTCGCGCCGAAGGCGCGGGTTCACCGCAACCCTCTCCCCGCAAGCGGGGCGAGGGGGCATGCAAGCCGTTGCCGGCTGCTGGCCCTGCCATGGACGAACGTCCTCCCTGGACTCGCGATCCTCTTTCGGGATCGCGTTGCCGGCATCCTAGCCAGGCGGCGAGGGCGACGTTTGATCGTGAGTATCTTTTCGTGGCCTGCGCTCAGGCGCGCAAAACCTTGGCGGCGCGACGATAATCGGTCGGGGCCATCCCGACATTGGCGGCAAAGAAACGCGTGAAACCGCTCTGCGAGGAGAAGCCGAGGTCGAAGCCGATGTCGGCGATGGGCGTCTCGCTCGCCACCAGCGCTTCGAGCGCCTGTTCCATGATCAGCGTGTTGAGGTAGAGGTTCGGCGTGACGCCGGTCTGCACGCGGAACAGCCGGTAGAAATGCGGCCGCGACAGGCCGGATTCGCGCGCAATGGTGTCGAGCTCGATTTCGGCGCCGGGGCTTTCCGACATCATCTTGATGCACTTGCGCACGCGAAAGTCGGTGACGCCGCCTGCGCGCGGATCGCGCGCGATCTCGGCCTGCTGCCAGCTTTCGTCGTAGCAGATGTCGATCAGCCGCCTCAACTCGGAATCCAGGCTGGAGAGCGATGGTGCGCCGCACACGAGCGCGGCGGTCCGCCTGATGTGCTTGTCGAGCGCGGGTGTACGCCTGAATTGGGTGCGGCCGAAGCGCAACCGGTCGGAGCCGGAGGCATCCGGCGCAAACCATTCGGCATTGACGTAGAGCACGAAGAAGATCGCGCCGCCGTCGAGATCGGTTGGCAGGAAGTTGTGCGGTTCCCAGGGATTGACGGCGACGACCGACGTCTCGGTGAGATCGTAATGCCCGTCGGAGACATCGATGCATGCGGGCATGCCGCCGACATGGAAGATCAGATGACCTTCGCGATGGGCGTGGATATTGAAAGGGCGGTTCAATTGATAAACCGTCGCCCGGCCGAAGCGGCCATGGAAGACGGCGAGCGCACGGCTCATGCCTTCCCCTCCCGAACGTTCTTGTCTTTTCGGCCAGCCTTCAACAACACCGCCAAGATTACAAGAGCGGAGAGCGACCGCGTCAGCAAGTCGCTCCCCGGTTGCGTGCCTGATGTGATGCGTCAGTACTTCTTACATTCCGGCACAGTGCGGCTCGGCAGGCCAATCTTGGAGAACACGGCCGGATCGTAGCCGAGCGTCTGGTTCACGTTCGGGATCACCTTCACGACCTTGCTGAACAGTGCGCCCTTGCCGTCGTCGACGACCTCGGTGACGAAGTTGGTACCGATCGCCTGGCGGTTGGAGTCGAGCTTGATCTTGCCGTTCGGCGCGTCGAGCTCGATCTTAGCCAGTGCTTCCTTGTACTTGGCCTGGTTGTTGGAGAGGTCGCCATTGACCTGACGCAGTGCGAGGATCAGCGCCATGGTTGAATTATAGTAGTTGGTGGCGAGCAGCGACGGGCTCGGGAAGCGCTTGTTGGGCGGGAAGGCGTCCTGATAGGCCTTCACGAACTTCTGCCAGCCCGGATCCTCCCAGGTGTCGGCCTGGCCGCTCGCCGCGATGGTGCCGATCAGGGCATTCTTGGCGTTGCCCTTCGACGACAGGATGGTCTGGTCGATCATGATGGAACCACCCATCAGATGCGCCTTGCCGCCGGCCTGCTGATACTGGTTGAGGAAGTTGACGGCATCGGCGCCGCCGAGCCCGAGATAGATGGCATCGACGTCGTCGGGCAGAGCGGCGATGACCGAGGCGAAGTCCTTCGTTCCCAGCGGCACCCATTGCCGGTTGGTGACCTGTCCGCCGGCGCCGCAGAACTCGAGCACCAGCCCGAACACCTGGGTGTAGATGAAGGAATAGTCCTCGCCGACGGTCGCGATCTTCCGATACTTCTTTTCCTCATAGGCGTATTTGCCGAGGCCGATCTGCCACTGCGCGCCGTCCATGTTGTAGCGGAAGAAGTTCGGAGCGGGGTCGACATAGGTCGTTTCCTGCGCACCGGATGCGGCATTGATGAACGTCAGCTCGGGATGGGTCTTGGCAAAATTCTTCACCGCGATGCCTTCGTCGCCGGAGAGCGGCGACAGCAGGATCTGCACCTTGTCCTGCTCGATCAGCTTGCGGACCGCGCGCACGGCCGAGTCCGGCGTCGCGTCGGTCGAGGCGACGATGAATTCGAGTTCCTTGTCGCCGACCTTCTTGCCCAGCACGTTGAGCGCGGTCTGATGGCCGCGCATGCCGTCCTCGCCGAGCACCGTGTAGGTACCTTCGAGCGTCGCGGTCACGCCCACCTTGATCTTTTCCTGGGCGATCGCCGCGCCCGAAAGAAACAGGCTGCTCAACGCGAGCAGTCCGATGCTGCATTTCGACATGTGCTCCTCCCCTGTGTCATCGCTTGTTGCCGCGACGAACCGTGCATGCCCGTGGCTCTTCAAGCCCGCGGCTTTGGAGGAAAGCTAACCGAAGTCGGATGCGCTGCACGCATCGCGGCCTCCTTCGGCTTGACTGGCAGTCTCATTTTTGAATGTTGCGGCGCGAGTGATTTCGCGGTGCAGCAGGGGGCCCGCGCCGCAAAAATGCCCCAGGCGGAAGCGAGGAGCGCGTTAACAATAATCTTCGGCAAGAAACTGGTTGATGGCGTCGAACGCCTGCAGACGGTTTTTCTCCAGCAGAACCATGTGCGTGCCTTCGCCGATCTCGACCCAGCGCCGGTATGGCGCATGTTTCAGTGAAAGGAAGAAGTCCTGCGCCGAGGCGATGGGCACGTCCTGATCCCATTCGGCGTGGACCAGCAGCACAGGGACGCGAATGTCGCCGGCATCATAGAGCCTCTTGCCGGCGGCCCAGTATTCGCGAATGTCCAGGATCGGGCCGTTGACCGCGCGCATGCTGGGAGGCGTTTGCGCGCTGGCTTGCGGGTCGGTCGCGAGCGAGATGTTGGCCCAGCGCTCGAAGCCGCCCGCCGGGATCAAGCGCGATCGTGCCGCTTCCGGCGCAGCCGAAAGCCAGCGCGCCCTGAAGTCCAGCACCGGAACCTTGCGATAGCCGCCGAGGCGCCCGCCTGCATCGATCGGAGCCGGACCCTGCAGCAACCAGAGCGGCGCGACCAGCGCAAGCTTGACGATCTTGTCGTTGTTGCCCGCGGTGTAAGCACCGGCCACCGAGCCGCCCCAGGACATGGCAACCAGATTGAGGCGTGCGATCTTGCGTTGCTTGAGGATATGCGCGACGGCGCTGGCGAGGTCACGCACACCGACCTCGGTGCGCACAAGCGGTTCGGACTGCTCCGGCGGCGCGTCCATCTCGGGCGGTCGGGTTGATTGGCCGTAGCCGCGCACGTCCAGCGCGAAGACGTCGTACCCTTGGGCGGCGAGATAATCCATGAAGGAGCGGCCGCCGAGTGGCGTATCGAAGAGGCTTCCCGATGAATAGGTCGCGCCGTGCATCATCAGGATGGTTCGCTCGGCGGAGAAGGTCTCGAGCGCCGCGGGTCGCTTGTTGCGCAAGTGAAGCGAGATTCCGGCCGTGTCGCTCGGGATCATGAGATCCTCGACCACGATCTCGGGCCTGTCGGCGCGCGCATTGGCGTGCTGGTTCATGATCGCTCTCCGTTCAGACGAATTGCCAGGTAAAGCGTCCTCCGGTCCGGCTGATGCGGCCGACCGATGACTGTGCGAAATGGGTGGTGAAGACGGTTGCCCCCCGCTCGGCAGCATCCTCCAGCACGAAGGCGCGCGAGCGCAACGCGGCCTCCGGGAATTCGCAGAAGCAGGAATTGAGCGAAGGCTCATACACCTGGAGCGGATGGTGCATCACGTCTCCGGCGAACAGCGCCTCCTCGCCACGCGAGACCAGGCGGATGGAGCCGTGATCGACGCTGTGGCCGGGCGTCGGAATGAACGAGATGCCCTCGATCATCTCGCTTCCGTCCACCGCGATGAGCTTGGCAAGTCCGGCCTCGATCACCGGCCGGACGCTGTCGTCATAGACGCGGTCGGCCGGCTTGCGCAGCGCGGGTCCGAGCGACGGGGCAGGGCGGGCTGGTCCGGTCGGCTCTGCGCCTGTCGCAAGACTTTCGCCATAGGCCTGCTCGATCGCGGAGAAGACGTAGGTCGCATTGGGGAAGGTCGGGACCCAGCGCCCGTCAATGAGGCGGGTGTTCCAGCCGACGTGGTCGGCATGCACATGCGTGAGCAGCACGTAATCGACCTGCTCCGGCGTGACACCCGCTGCGGCCAGCCGCGCCAGGAACGGCTCGTTGAGCCGGTGAAGCGGTGGTATCTCCGGCCGGTTCTTGTCATTGCCGGTGGCCGTGTCGATCAGGATCGTATGGTGCGGCGTCCTGACCAGCCAGCTGTGAATGCTTTGGATGAAGGTGCCGGTCGCAGCATCGAACGAGCCCGCCTCCAGGCGGTCGCGATGGCGCCCCAGCGCTTCCGGCTCGCCTCCTGGATAGAGCGCGTCGAACTTGAATGCGGCAAGCCGCAACTCGTCGATCCGCGTGATGGATGCTTCGCCGACTTGATAGGTCTTGGCCGCTTGAATCATCAAGATGTCCTCCACTGGACCGCGGCTTGGGGCCCTGCTTGCCCGGGCCGCGGTGTCCGTGAGGTACGAGGCGCGCCGCGCCTTGGGGAGAGCCGCGGGTTCGATAGGTCCCATCGACATCGTCGATATCGGAAGGCACGATAGGCCAGCTTTTCACGCCGCCGTTTTGGCCTTAACCCTCGCATCGCGGCCCGTTCGAGCCGCGATGTGCCCTAGACGGAGGTGGCTCCGATGCAGGATGCGGAACGCGGCCGGGGTCGGCCGGCCGACGACAATGATCTCGCCGAGATCGACCTCGGTCTGTTGCTGGCTCTGGAGGCTCTCCTGCGCGAGCGGAACGTGACGCGCGCTGCCTCCCGGCTCAATATCGGGCAGCCTGCGCTGTCGGCGCGGCTGAACCGGCTGCGGCAGATCTTTGCCGATCCGCTGTTCGTGCCCGCGGCGAGCGGGCGCGGCGTGGTGCCGACGACGAGGGCTGTGGAGCTCCAGACCGAGCTTGCCGATGTGCTCGGCAAGCTCCGTCGCATGGTGGAGGGGCCTGCTGTGTTCGACCCCGCCCGGAGCCAGCGCACCTTCGTCGTTGCCATCCACGAGAACCCGGCCGTGACGCTGGCACCCGGCTTGGTGGCAAGCTTGACCGCGATGGCGGAGCGGGCGCGGCTCGCCCTCGTTCACCCCGCCCGCGATGTCGTGGATCAACTCGAAAGGGGAGAGATCGATATCCTGGTGACGGGAGCCGACCGCGCACAGGGCGAGCTGATGCAGCGGCCGCTGTTCGAGGACGGCTTCCTGTCCGCACAGCGCAAAGGTCATCCCCGTGGCAACGGCCCGCTCGATCTCGACAGCTTTTGCGCGCTCGACCATCTCTTGATCTCCGCCGATGGCGGCGGCTTCTCGGGCCTCGTCGACGACGCGCTGGCCGCGCTCGGCCGCTCGCGGCGTGTCGCCGTCTCGATCCAGACCTATGCGCTGGCGCCGGTCATCCTTGCGCACAGTGACTGCATCTGCACTCTTCCGCGGCGCTTCCTGATCCGCTTCGCCCACGAGCTCGATCTCACGCCCCCGCCGCTCGATCTGCCGCCTGCTCGCATCGTCGCGCTGTGGCATCCGCGCAATCAGGAGGACAAAGGCCACGCCTGGCTTCGCGAATGCTTGTATCAGGCGGCTGCGGCTTGATCTCGATATGTGTCCTCACATCGAGCTGATGGCGCCCTGCTCTTCGTTCGCCTCTCAAGGCCTCTCGGCAAAAAAATTCTTCTTTACCGAAATTCGGAAATATCGTATATGTCGCTCATCCCGGCTCATCCAAGAGGGGCGATCGTGATGTCGTCATGTTCGTGAGCCGGGGCTTGCGGTGGACGCGGCAGCGTCGGGCGCGAGAGGTGCGGGCAGGGAGGGTAGTCCCCGGTGAGCCCGCGGCCGCGCGCTGACGAACGGCGCTGCTAGGCTCTGTCTCGTCTGTAAGTTTCCGGCTCTGTCGACGGAGCTCGGGAAAACTGCGGCGAAATGGCGGGCCGTGCGTACGGCAAAACCGTGTGGTCCTGGCCGTCGTTGCTACGGTCAAGCCTTGGCGAACGTGACATTGGCGTCAACCGGCGTGGTGTCAGCGACTTTCGCGAAGGTGAGGGAGGCCAGAAGGAATTCGGCTCCCGGGAGAGCGCGGCATAAGCCGTCCGGCCATCGCGCAGGGAAGGCCGAGTGTTTGGCTACACCTGTATGCTGCTGTGCGGTTCTTCCTGCGTGTGCATCTTCGCGCAGCGGACCGCGGGTGCCAGTCGGCACCCGGTCTTCCCTGCGCCCTCTTGGATATGAGGGGGGCGAGATCAAGCAAAGCTCGGGCGAAATGCGCCGCGAGAACGCGAAGGCGTGTCGGACGACGAACAATTTTCCGAACCGATGAGATCACCAAGTTTGCATTCCTTCGCGCCCGGTATACCCGCCTGCCGCCTTCCTGAGCTGCCGTGCCGAGATGAAATGCAGTGAGTCGAGTCATTAGTCGCGCTTATGTCGCGAATTTTTACTTCCAATTTTACTTCGCAAAATCCCGCCCATAGCCTCAAGCGCAACTGATCACATCCGCAGGGATCGCTGAAGGTCGTTGCGGCCGCTCATTGTAACCAACGAGGGTTGCCATGCTTGACAGGGATAAGGGGAATGCTGCTGCCGGCCATGCCGGAACGAAGCCGGGGGAAGCAAAAAAGCTGAGCCGCCGCACGCTGTTGAAGGGTGCTGCAGCGGTTGCAGGCGCGGCCGCGGGAGCGGACGCGATCCGCGGATTCCCGACCATCTGGGCGCAGGAGATCAAGGACATCGAGCTGCGCCATGTCGGCGTCTCCTATTCGGTGGTGAAGGCGATCGGCGACCAGGCCGCTAAGGACCTCGGCTTCAAGGTGACGATGCAGAATCTCGACACCTCCGCCTCCATCAACCGCTTCATAAGCCAGCCTAATACGGTCGACATCGCCGATCTCGAGGGCTGGCAAGCCAAGCTGGCGGCGAAGCGCGGCGTGATCCAGGGCATCGAGGTCAAGAAGATCAAGGAGTTCGACAACATCCTGCCGATCTTCACCAAGGGCGAAATCGACGGCCACAAGATCCCGCGCCAGGGCATCTCGCCCTATGAGGCCATGTACATCGCCAAGCCCGACGCGACCGACCTCAATGACGGCGTCACCGAATGGGCGACCTTCCTGCCGCAGGTCTACAACGCCGATTCCATCGGCTATCGCCCCGATCTCGTCGGCCACGAAGTGACCGAGTGGAAGGACCTGATCGATCCCAAGTTCAAGGGCAAGGCCGCGATCCTCGACGTGCCCGCGATCGGCATCATGGATGCCGCGCTCTGCTTCGAGAGCGCCGGGCTGATCAAGTACGGCAACAAGGGCAACATGACCAAGGAGGAGATCGACTTCACCTGCAACAAGCTGATCGAGCTGAAGAAGCAGGGCCAGTTCCGCGCCACCTGGACCACCTTCGACCAGTCGGTGCAGCTGATGGCGGCGGGCGAGGTCATCATCCAGTCGATGTGGTCGCCGGCGGTGGCCGCCGTCCGCGTCAAGGAAATTCCCTGCGTCTACGCGCCCGTCAACGTCAAGAACGGCAAGGAAGGCTACCGCGGCTGGTGCAACGGCATGGGCCTGATGAAGCACCTCTCCGGCAAGAAGCTCGATGCGGCTTACGAATATCTCAACTGGTACCTCTCGGGCTGGCAGGGCGGCTTCGTCGCACGCTACGGCTATTACAGCCCGGTGCCCTCGACTGCGAAGAAATTCCTCACCCCGGCGGAATGGGCGTTCTGGTACGAGGGCCAGCCCGCGCCGGAGGTGGTCAACGATCCCTATGGCGTTGCGATGGAGAAGGCCGGCACCAAGCGTGACGGCGGCTCGTTCCTCGACCGCGTCAAGAACATCTCCTGCTGGAACACGCTGATGGACGAGGCCGCCTATATGAACAAGCGCTGGAACGACTTCAAGGTGGCCTGAAACCTGCTTTCCCTGACGAAAGGCGCCGGCGCGGCGACGCGCCGGCGGATCAGATCGACGTCGAGGCGTTCGCCGACATGCAGCCAAGTCAAACTCATAGTCCAGCTCAAAGTCCAACTCCATCGCGATCCAATCTGGCCGGCTGGCTCTACGTCTCGCCGCTGGTCCTGGTGCTCGTGCCGTTCTTCGCGGCGCCGATCCTGGTGGTGCTGGCGGCGAGCTTCTTCGCCACCGACGGCTTTGGCGGCCTGACGCCGGGCTTCACGCTGGCGAGCTACGTCGAGGTGCTGCACTCCGCGCTGACGCTGAAGCTGTATCTGGCGACGATCAAGTTCACGGTGCTGACCTGGATCTTCACCCTGATCATCGGCTTCTTCGTTGCCTATTTCCTGGTCTTCCACGTCCGCAACCAGCTGCTTGCGATCGGCCTGTTCCTGCTCTGCACGGTGCCGTTCTGGACCTCGAACATCATCCGGATGATTTCGTGGATTCCGCTGCTCGGCAAGGAAGGTCTGATCAACCAGGCGCTGCTCGCGCTCGGCGTGATCCGCCAGCCGCTGGAGGTGCTGCTGTTCTCCGATCTTGCGGTGGTCATCGCCTATGTCCACCAGCTCACGATCTTCATGATCGTGCCGATCTTCAATTCCATGGCGCGGATCGACAAGAAGCTGATCGAGGCCGCAATCGATGCCGGCGCCAGCCGTTTCGACATCATGCGCCTGATCGTGGTGCCGATGTCCAAGAGCGGCATCGCGCTCGGCACCATCTTCGTGGTCTCGATCGTCATGGGCGATTTCTTCGTGGTCAAGGTGATGTCCGGCGGCGGTTCCGCCTCCGTGGTCAGCGCCTTCTACGAGGACGTCGGCGTGCTGCAATATCCGACCGCCGCGGCGAGCGCCGTGTTGCTGACGCTTGTGCTGGTCGCGATCGTCTCGCTGATCCTGCGCACCGTCGACGTCAGGCAGGAGATCACGTGATGAGCGCGGTTCTCGCCGACATGCCGGAGACGATTGCGCCTGCAACCACCAAGGCGATAGCGCCGAGCAAGGGTGGGCGGCCCTGGACGTTCTATGTGTTGGCCGTGCTGTTCACGTTCTACGTGCTCGCGCTCTATGGTCCGATGTTCTGCATCTACATCCTGTCGTTCCAGGATATTCGCGGCGGCCTCGTCTTCCCGATGAAGGGCCAGTCGATGCACTGGTTCGTCGATCTCTTCACCCAGGTGCGCACCGGCGACGTCAAGGGCTCGTTCGACCGCTCCATCAAGCTCGCCGTGATCGTCACCATCATCACGGTGGTGGTGTCGTTCCTCGCCGGGCTCGGCTTCCGCAAGCGCTTTCGCGGCGACACGTTCGTCTTCTACATGATGATCGGCAGCCTGGTCGCGCCCGGCCTCGTGCTCGGCCTCGGTACGGGCCTGTTGTTCCAGGCGCTCGGTCTGAATGCCAGTTGGTACACCTCGGCACTCGGCGCGCAGCTATCCTGGACGCTGCCGTTCGGCGTGCTCGTGATGTTCGCGGTGATGTCGCGCTTCAACCATGCGTGGGAGGAGGCGGCTTACGATCTCGGCGCCAGCCGCTGGCAATCGATCTGGCTGGTGATGATCCCGGTGCTGGCGCCTGGCCTCGTCGCGGTCGCGCTGTTCGGCTTCACGCTGTCCTATGACGAGTTCGCCCGCAGTCTTCAGACCGCGGGCTCACTGAACACCCTGCCGCTGGAAATCTGGAGCATGACGCTGAACGTCACATCGCCCTCGCTTTACGCGCTCGGCACGGTGACCACCATCGTCTCCTTCGTCGTGATCGGTGCCAGCCTCGGCACCATCGTGCTGATCCAGAAGAAGCGCGGCAGCCGGGCAAAGGGATAGGAATGAAGAACGATCGCGGCGATATCGAGCTGGCAGGCGTCTGCAAGAGCTTTGACGGCGCGACCTACGTCGTTGACGGCGTCAATCTGAAGATCGCAGACGGTGCCTATTGCTGCTTCATTGGCCCCTCCGGCTGCGGCAAGACCACCATCCTGCGCATGATCGCAGGCCATGAGGACCCGACGGCGGGCGAGATCGTGATCGGCGGGCAGAACGTCGTCGGCCTCGCGCCGGTGCAGCGCCGCACCGCGATGATGTTCCAGTCCTACGCGCTGTTTCCGCACCTGACGGTTCGAGAGAACATCGCCTTTGCGTTGCGCGTGCGCGGCCAGTCCAAGGCGGATCGTCTGCGCGCGGCGGATGCCATGATCGAAAAGGTCCGGCTGACGAGATTCGCCGACCGCCTGCCGGCCCAGCTGTCCGGCGGCCAGCAACAGCGCGTGGCGCTGGCGCGCGCCGCGATCACCGAGCCCCGCGTGCTCTTGCTCGACGAGCCGCTTTCGGCGCTCGACGAGCAGCTCCGCGTCCAGATGCGCCAGGAGCTCAGGCGGATGCAGCGGGAGCTCGGCATCACCTTCATTCACGTCACCCACACCCAGCTCGAGGCGATCGCCCTTGCGGATCTCGTCGTGGTGATGGAGCAGGGCAGGATCAAGCAGGCCGGGGCGGCGCGCGAGGTCTATGCCCATCCGCACGATCGCTATGTCGCCGAGTTCATGGGAGGCCAGAACGTGCTGTCGGGCAGGGTGGAGAAGGTGAACGGTGCGAGCTTCACGCTCGCGCAGGCCGCGCCTGATGGCATCGAGGTGCCGCTCCAGGCCCGCCCGACCGTGAGCGTCGGCGACAAGGTCGATATCGCCGTGCGACGCGACGACGTCGCGCTGGTGAGGCCCGGCAAGGCGCTGCCGCCGGGCTGTACCACGTCGCTGCCGAGCCGCGTGCTCGCGATCGAATACCAGGGCTATTTCGTCAAGGTCATGCTCGACACCGTGCCGGACGACGAGTTCGTCGCATATGTGCCGGAAAAGACCTTCTTTGCAGATCCCTTCACCGTCGGCGATGTCGTGATGGCCACATGGGCCACCGGCAGCGCACTTCCACTCGCCTAAAGACCCGTCGCGCACAGGAGCATGACCGTGCAGATATCCTTCACCCTCAACGGACGGCCAACAAGCGTGGATGTCGAGCCGGCAACACTCGTCGCCGAGCTCCTGCGCGAGCAGCTCCATCTCACCGGCACCCATATCGGCTGCGACACCAGCCAGTGCGGCGCCTGCGTCGTGCATCTGAACGGCCTGCCGGTGAAGAGCTGCACGCTGCTCGCGCCCGCGCTCGACGGTGCGACATTGCTCACGATTGAGGGCCTGCAGGGCGCCCCCGGCTCGAACCAGATGCATCCGATGCAGGAGGCCTTCCGCGAGCACCACGGGCTGCAGTGCGGCTTCTGCACACCGGGCATGCTAATGACGGCCGTCGCGCTTGCCACCGAGAAGCCGGACCTGACGGAGGCCGATGTCCGCCACGGCCTCGAAGGCAATATCTGCCGCTGCACCGGCTACCAGAACATCGTCATCTCGGTCATGGCCGGCGCTGCCGCCATGCACGCTGCCAAGGGAGAGTGACCATGGGCAATGTGATCGGCATCGGCGCCGCACCGAAGCGGAAAGAGGACCAACGTTTCCTCACCGGCCGTGGCAATTACGTCTCCGACATCAAGCGCCCCGGCATGGCCGCCGGCGTGTTCGTGCGCTCGCCGCACGGCCATGCGGTGCTGCGCGGCATCGACAAGAGCGCGGCGCTGGCGTCGCCCGGCGTCATCGCGGTCCTGATCGGCGACGATGTCGCCGATGATGGGCTGGGCTCGTTGCCCTGCGGCTGGGGTATCACCGACGCCAAGGGCGTGCCGATGAAGGAGCCGCCGTTCCCGATGCTGGCGCAGGACAAGGTGCGCTTCGTCGGCGATATGGTGGCATTCGTCATCGCAGAAACCCCGGAGCAGGCCAACGCGGCGGCCGACCTGCTGAAGGTCGACTACGAGGTGCTGCCCTCCGTGGTCGGCGTGCTCGAAGCCATCAGGCCCGACGCGCCGCAATTGTTCGACGACGTGCCGAACAACATCTGCTGCGACTGGGAGCTCGGCGACAAGGCCGCGGTCGAATCCGCGTTCAAGAAGGCGGCGCATGTCGCAAGACTGAGCCTCGTCAACAATCGCCTGATCGGCAACCCCATGGAGCCGCGCGCGGCCATCGCCGAATACGAGCCGGGCACGGATCGCTACACGCTGTGGACCACCAGCCAGTTCCCGCATGTCGTGCGCTTCCTGATGGGTGCGCTGGTGCTGAACATCCCCCAGCACAAGCTGCGCGTGGTCGCGCCCGATGTCGGCGGTGGCTTCGGAGTCAAGCAGTTCCATTACGGCGAGGAGGCCGTGATCACCTGGGCCGCCAAGCGCGTGAGGCGGCCGGTGAAATGGGTGGCGAGTCGCTCGGAAGGCTATGTCTCCGATCGCCATGGCCGCGATCATGTCACCGAGGCCGAGCTCGCGCTGGACGAGACTGGAAAAATCCTCGCCTTCCGCGTCAAAACGCTGGCCAATATGGGCGGCTATCTCTCGACCTTCGGACCGAACATCCCGACCAATCTCTATGGGCCGCTGCTCAGCGGCGTCTACACCACGCCGGCGATCTATTGCAACGTGAAGGTGGTCTTCACCAACACCGTCCCGGTCGACGCCTATCGCGGCGCCGGCCGACCCGAGGCGACCTTCGTGCTGGAGCGCATCGTCGATGTCGCCGCCAGCGAGATGGGAATCGACCGTGTCGAGATCCGCCGCCGCAACATGATCCCGAAGGAGGCCTATCCTTATCAGACGCCGGTGCTGGTGCAGTACGATTCCGGCGATCCCATGGGCTGTCTCGACGGCGCGCTGGTCGCGGCCGACGTCAAGAACTTTGGCGTGCGCAAGGCGGCGTCCGCCAGTAAGGGCAAGTTCCGCGGGCTCGGCTACTCCACCTATGTCGAGGCCTGCGGCCTCGCGCCGTCGCGCTTCGCAGGACGGTTAGGGGCGCGCGGCGGCCTTTATGAGAGCGCCACGGTGCGGGTGCATCCGACCGGCCAGGTGACGGTGATGATCGGCACCCACAATCACGGCCAGGGCCATGAGACGACCTTCGCGCAGATCGTCTCGGACAAGCTCGGCGTCGCTTTCGAGAATGTCGACATCGTGTTCGGCGATACCGACCGTGTGCAGTTCGGCATGGGCACCTACGGCTCGCGTTCGCTGGTCGTCGGCGGCGCCGCGCTGTCGAAGGCGACCGACAAGGTGATCGTCAAGGGCAAGAAGATCGCCGCACATCTGCTCGAAGTGTCCGAGGCCGATATCCAGTTCGAGGCCGGCAAGTTTTCCGTTGCCGGCACGGACCGCATCAAGACGTTCGAGGAGATCGCGGGCGCAGCTTACGTGCCGCACAATTATCCGCTCGAGGTGCTGGAGCCCGGGCTTGAAGAGCAGGCTTATTACGACCCCGTCAACTTCACCTATCCCGGCGGCTGCCACATCGCCGAGGTCGAGGTCGATCCCGAGACGGGCACGGTAACGCTGGTGAACTATACGGCGGTGGACGACGTCGGCACGGTCATTAACCCGATGATCGTCGAGGGCCAGCTGCACGGCGGCATCGTGCAGGGCGTCGGCCAGGCGCTGTTCGAGAACGCGGTCTATGACGAAGGCTCCGGCCAGCTGCTGTCGGGCTCGCTGATGGATTACTGCATGCCGCGCGCCGATCATCTACCGATGATGAAGGTTGCGACCCACTCGACGCTCTGCACGCACACGCCGATGGGCGTGAAAGGTTGCGGCGAGGTCGGCACCATCGGCTCGCCCGCCGCCGTCATCAATGCGGTGGTGGATGCGCTATCGCATCTCGGCGTCACCCATGTCGACATGCCGGCGACGCCGAACCGGATCTGGCGCCTGCTGCAGAACGCGTCGCTGCCGGTCGCCGCGGAATAGGGAGGATAACAATGAAACCATTTGCCTATCACCAGCCGGACCAGATTCCAGATGCGGCCAAGCTCCTGACCTCGATCGAGGACAGCAAGCTCGTCGCCGGCGGCATGACGCTGATCCCGACACTGAAGCAGCGGCTGGCCAGTCCGGCCGCGCTGGTCGATCTGTCGAAGCTCGGAAGCCTCAAGGGCATCACCGACGACGGCGCCACCATCACCATCGGCGCCATGACGCCGCATGCGGTGGTGGCTGCCTCGAAGCTGGTGCAGACCAAGATTCCCGGGCTCGCCGCGCTGGCCTCGATGATCGGCGATCCCGCCGTGCGCAGTCGCGGCACCATCGGCGGTTCGGTCGCAAACAACGATCCGGCCGCGGATTATCCCGCGGGCGTGCTCGGCCTCGGCGCCACCATCGTCACGAGCAAGCGCGAAATCGCGGCAGACAAGTTCTTCCTCGGCCTGTTCGAGACCGCGCTCGAGCTTGGAGAGATCATCACCGCGATCCGCTTTCCCCTGCCGGTCAAGGCGGGGTACGCGAAGTTCAAGGCGCCTGCGTCGCGTTACGCGCTGGTCGGTGTGTTCGTCGCGAAATTTGCCGATGGCGTTCGTGTGGCGGTCACCGGCGCCGGGTCCGGCGTGTTCCGCGTGCCGCCGATGGAGGCGGCGCTGTCGAGCCATTTCGATCCGTCCGCGATCGCGGCGATCAAGATCGACACCGACGGCCTCACCTCCGACATCCATGCCGAAGCCGATTACCGTGCGCATCTCGTCACGGTCATGGCCAAACGCGCCGTCGAAGCGGCGCTCAGCTAGCTCTCTTAGGGTTCATGATGACTGATGGTTCCGGCCGAACGGCCTTCCCGCCGGCGCCGAATGGCCTTGGCGCGCTCTCTGCAACCGAGATCGTAGCCGGTTATCGGCGCAAGGCATTCACGCCGCGCGATGTCGTCGACGACACCATCGCCGCGCTGGAGGTGACGAACGAAGCCTGCAACGCAGTCGTGACTCCGATGTACGAGCAGGCGAGGGCGGAGGCTGATCGTCTCACCAAGGAGATGCGCGCGGGCGAAGTCATGGGGCCGCTGGCCGGCGTGCCCGTCACGATCAAGGATCTCGTCTTCGTCGCGGGCGTGCCGGCCTATGCCGGCTCGCCGATGAACAAGGCGTTCGTGCCCGAGGTCGATGCCGCCGTGGTTGCCGCGTTGAAAGCGTCCGGCGCCATCATCACCTGCAAGACCACGACGTGCGAGTCCGGCTACAAGCTCACCGCGGACAGCCCGGTCACCGGCACCACGCGAAATCCCTGGAATCCCGGCCGCACCAGCGGCGGATCGAGCGGCGGCGCGGCGGCGGGCGTTGCCGCCGGCTGCGGCCCGATCGCGATCGGCACCGACGGCGTCGGCTCGATCCGCGTGCCGTCGTCGTTCTGTGGCGTGTTCGGCCTGAAGCCGACCTTCGGGCTCGTCCCGCGCTCGCCCGGCTTCTCGCCGCCGTCCTGGGCCTCGCTCGCGCATACCGGGCCGATCACACGTACGGTGGCAGACGCTGCCCTGACGCTGGAGATCATCGCTGCTTACGATATGCGCGATGCCGCAAGCCTTCCCGTGCCGTCCCGCCGTTTCGATACCGACGCTGCAGCACTGACCGGCATTCGCATCGCCGCCAGCGTCGATCTCGGTTATGCCGCCGTCAGTCCTGACGTGACGGCTGCATTCGGCAAGGCGCTCGCCGTTCTCGATTCCTGCGGCGCGCAGGTCACCATGGATGGCCCCACGCTCGATCCCGGCATTCTGGAGCATACGCTCAAGCCGATCGCCTTCACCGAGCAGGCGGCGGCCGTTGCGAGCAAGACCACGGCCGATCTCGCCGGCTCCGAAGCCGCCTATCGCGATGTCGTCGGCGTCGGCCGGCGCTACAGCGGGACGGACTACGTCGAAGCGGGCTATCGCCGCGGGCAGGCGCGCAACGCCTTCGTCAAACTGTTCGAGCGCGTCGATGCGTTGGTGACGCCGACCGTCGCGGTGACCGCGTTCGAGGCCGGCCAGATCGGCGTCGGCAAGATCGACGGCCGCGAGGTCGACCCGCATCTCGGCTGGTCGCCCTTCACCTGGCCGATCAATCTCGCCGGGCTTCCGGCGGCGACGCTGCCGTGCGGCTTCGACCGCGACGGAATGCCGATCGGGCTTCAGATCGTCGCGCCCTGGCTCGACGAGCCCACCATCTTCCGCATCGCCGCCGCCTTCGAAGCGGCACAACCCTGGGCAAAGTTCTGGCCGCAGTTGGCGCTGCGGCGCTAGGACAGCTCGATTGGCGCGCCGCGGCCGCTCAGCTCTTCATCGAGCCGTAGATAGTGCGCGAGATAATCGTGCAGCGCGGTCGCCGCTTTCGAGGTCGCGCCGCTCGACTTGTAGAGCAAGAGCTCGATCTTCGGCAGCGGCGGCAGGCCTTCGTTCGGCCCGATCTCGCGCATCGCCGGCACCAGCGCGCTGCGGCCGAGCACGGTGACGGCCATGCCGGCGAAGGCCGCGGCCTGGAGGCCGCCGACGCTTTCGCTGACGCAGGCGATGCGCCAGCGCAAATTCGCCCGCTCCAGCGTGTCGATGGCGTAGTCGCGATAGATGTTGCCTGGCGGCAGGAGCGCCAGCGGAATCGGACGCTCCTGATGTGCGGCGGACTGTTCGCCGGTCATCCACACCAATTGTTCGCGCCGCACCACCTGGCCGCCGGTGAAATCATTCATGCGGGTGACGAGCGCTATGTCGACATCGCCGCGCTTGACGAGGCCGACCAGCGGCGTCGACAGCGCGCAGTTGAGCTCGACCTGCACGCGCGGAAAGGATTTTCGGAACACGCTGAGGATCGACGGCAGCATGAACGCCGCATAGAGGTCGGGCGTGCCGAGCACGACTTGGCCCTCGATCTCCTGCGACGCCAATTGCGAGATCAGCTCGTCATGCAACCGCAGGATGGACTTGGCGTAGGTGAGAACGGTGGTACCGTCGTCGGTCAGCGTCAGCCTGCGGCCGCCATGCTCGAACAATTGCTTGCCGGTCAGCTCCTCCAGCCGCTGCAATTGCAGCGTGATCGCCGGCTGGGTGCGGCCCAGCCGGCGCGCGGTCTCGGTGATGCTGCCGGTCTCGACCACCGAGATCAGCGACCGGAGCATGCGGATGTCGAGGCTGATGAGGTTCATGCGGCGTCCATGTCGCCCAGAATTTATGCAAGTTCCGTGCTACTGGCCGCCGAGCGGCGGTGCCCGGCGGTGCGATCTGAACGCGCATCCCGGTCGGATAATAACTCATTGTAGTATCAGCGCTATCGCTTCTCCATGGCGCCCATCACGGAGCGCGAGTCCGACATCATCAGTTGATCAGACGGTTACGTGTGCGCGGTGCGTGCGCGGGGACATCAAGGCGGCGCTTGCTTGTCAATTCGTCGGCCCATCCCCACGGATCGCAAACGTCGTCGCCTTCAGCTTGGTCATGCCGAACTTGTCGAACAGCTTGTCATAGGTGCCATCAGTGCGGATCGCCGTTAGTGCCTCGGCAACGGCCTGGGCCAGCAGCTTGTCGCGGAAGGCGAAGGTGATGTCGGTGCCCGCGATGTCGCGGACCCAGATCTTCGCGATGCCCTTCTGCTCGAGCGAGTTGGCGGTCTCGTTGATGTTGAGCGCGGCTTCGAGCTGCCCGGCGCGCAGCGCCGCGGAGGTGGCGGTGACGGTGGTGAAAGTGCGCAGCTCGATCGGCTTGAGGCCCTTGGCTTCCATCGCCGTGCTGTACTCACGCGCCTTGCGCTCGGTATAGGTCGCCGATTCCACACCGACCACGCGGCCGGCTAGGTCCTCGAATTTCTCCAGCTTCAGGCTGGAGGAGGGGTCGGTGTAGATGCTGATCGCCTGCTGGGCATAAGGCACGAGGTAAAGCATCTTGGAGCGCTCCTCGGTCCAGAACAGGCCGGTGTTGATGGCGTCGAAGCGGCCAGAGCGCAGCGCCGGGATCATCGGCGGGAAGTCCATACGCAGGAACACCGGCTCGACGCAGATGCGCTTGGCGATCTCGCGGGCGAGCTCGACGTTGAGGCCCTGCAGCTCGCCCTTGTCGTCGACGAATTGCTGCGGCGGCAGCGTCGGGTTGATCGACATCTGCCATTTCGGCGCCTCGATCAGGCTCGAGGCCGGCACTTTCGGCGTGCAGGTCTGGGCTCCGGCGGCCTGCGTCAGGCCGGCCAGCAGGACGAGGGCGGAGAAGGTTTTTGCAAATCGCATCTGAATACTCCGATCAAATCGTGGATGGCAGAGGAGCCGTTCTCCGGCCCAAAGTCTTCTTCATTGTCTCGTCATGTAGCCGCCGCAGCACCGGCTTGCCGGGTCAGGATCAGCGAGATGTGGCGCGCCGCGGTCACCACCTCGTCGCGCTGGTTGAGGAGATCGAGCGTCTCGACGACGATGCCGCGCGCGGGGTTTTTGGTCGGCCGCTTCTCGACGAAGCGGAAGCGCACCCGCAAGCGATCGCCGGCGACGATGGGTCCCCTAAATTTGACCTCGTCCCAGCCGAGCGAGGCCACCGAGGTCTCCTCATAGAGCTTCAGCTCCGACTTCAGCCCTTCCATCAGCGACAGGCCGTACAGGCCATGGCCGATCACCGCGGGAAAGCCGCGGGAGCGCGCATAGGCGCCATCGACATGGAGCGGATGATGATCGCGCGTGACGTCGGCGAAGGCCGCGATATCGGCCTCCGTCACGGTGTGCACGGCGGTCTCGAACTCCGCGCCGAGCGCGATATCTTCGTAGCGGAGATTGGTCGGGGCGCTCGTGTCCATGCTGGTCCCTCAGGCGACCTTCCGTGGCCGCGCCGGGAGCGCCTTGAAGCTCTGCGCAATCCCCATAGGCCCGGAGCGGAAGATGCGCGGGTCCATGTCTTTCAGTTGCGGGCTGATGCGTGGGCGAAAGCCCATATGGGCCAGGATGTCCTCCTCCAGCCGCACGCCAGGCGCGATCTCGGCGAGGGTGACGTGTCCGTTCTCGAGCTCGAACACGGCGCGCTCGGTGACGTAGCTGACGTGCTTGCCGCGCTGAGCGGCAAGCGTGGCGCTGAAGCTGATCTGGCCGACGTGTGGGACGAACTTGCGGAAAGCGCCGTCGCGCCGGATCGCGAGGCGGCCGTTCTCGACGCCGATGTCGAACTTGCCGCCGGTCATGGTGCCGCTGAAGATCAGCCGCTTGGCGTTCTGCGTGATGTCGATGAAGCCGCCGGAGCCGTCGCGGCGCTCGCCGAAACGGGTGACGTTGACGTTGCCGGCTTCATCCACCTCGGCGAAGGAGAGGAAGGCGCAGGAGAGGCCGCCGCCGTCATAGAAGTCGAACTGATAGGCCTGGTCGAGAATGACGCGCGGATTGATCGCGGTGCCGAATTCGCGGGCATGACCCGGCACGCCGCCGACCACGCCGGATTCCACCGTGAGCGTGATCAGGTCGGAGATGCCTTCCTCGGCGGCGACATTGGGGATCATCGCGGAGATGCCGACGCCGAGATTGACGACGTCGCGCGGGCGCAATTCGAAAGCGGCGCGGCGGGCGATCACCCGCCGCTCGGTGAGCGGATCGGGCGTGATCATCGCCTCCGGAACCCGCGTCTCGCCGCAGCGCGCCGGGTCATAGGCGGTGCCGTAAGTCTGCATCTGCTCGGGCTCGAGCACGACATGGTCGATCAGGAAGCCGGGGATCTTCACCATCTGCGGATGGATCGAGCCGCGCTTCACGATGCGCTTGACCTGGCAGATCACGGTGCCGCCGGCATTGTGCACGGCCTGCGCAATCGACAGATCCTCGCGCGTCGTGCCCTCGTGCTCCATGCTGATATAGCCGTCCTCATCGGCCGAGGTGCCGCGGATGATGGCGACGTCGGGGGGAGCGGGGACGCGGTAGAGCAGCCAGGACTGGCCGTGCAGCTCGAGTAGGTCGACCAGTGGCGCGGTGGTGCGCTTGTTCATGCGCCCGCCGTCCTGGCGCGGGTCCATGTAGGTGTTGAGGCCGACATGGGTGAGCACGCCCGGATGCTTGGCGGCCATGGCGCGGCAGAGCTGGCTCATCACGCCTTGCGGGAAATTGTAGGCGTCGATCAGCTCGTCGCGGACAAGGCGCATGAACGGCACCTGGAGCCCGAAATTGCCGCCGATGACGCGCGCGATCAGGCCTTCATGGGCGAGATGACAGAGGCCCTTCTCGGTCACGGCGCCGACGCCGGTGATGTTGATGAGCGTCAGATTGTGCGGGCCCTGGCCGCCGAGGAAACGCCGTTCCAGCGCATCCAGAATGGCTTCGGCGGCCCCCGTTCCGCCATTGCCACCGACGATCAGCGTGTCGGCGTCGCGGATGAGGCCGGCTGCCTCTGCCGCTGTGATGATGCTCAGCATGCCCTCACGCGGCCTCCTTCTCGACCTGGCGGGCGATGATCAGCCGCTGGATCTGGTTGGTGCCTTCGTAGATCTGGGCGAGGCGGACGTCGCGGAAGATCCGCTCGATGCGGTACTCGCGCGAATAGCCGTTGCCGCCGTGGATCTGCAGCGCGTTGGAGACGTGCTTCATCGCCATGTCGGTGGTGAACAGCTTGGCCTGTGCCGCTTCCTTGGCGATCGGCTCGCCGGCATCGTGCAGGCGCGCGGCGTGATGGATCAGCAGGCGCGCAGCCGCGATGTCGGTCGACATGTCCGCGAGCATGAACTGCACCGCCTGATAGCCGATGATGGCCTGGCCGAACTGCTTGCGGTCCTTGGCGTAAGTCGTGGCGTCCTCGAACGCGGCCTGCGCCATGCCCAGCGCCATCGAGGCCATCATCAGCCGGCTGAAGTTGAAATTGCTCATGGCCATCTTGAAGGCCTGGTTCTCCGGCCCCATCACGCTGTCCGACGGCAGGCGCACGTCGGAGAAGGTGATCTGGCAGTCGTCGAGGCCGTGCATGCCGAGCAGCTCCTCGTTCTTGCCGCGCGCGATGCCGGGCAGGGCGCCGTCGACGAGAAGACAGGAGATGGCGCGGTGGCCCGCGTCTGCGCCGGTGCGCGCGAACACCATGATGCGGTCGGCGACGCCGCCGAGCGTCACCCAGGCCTTGGTGCCGTTGAGCCGCCAGCCATTGCCCTCGCGTACCGCGTTGGTGCGGATACCAGCGACGTCGGAGCCGTGATCGGGCTCGGAGACGGCGGTCGCGGGAATGATGTCGCCGCTCAGAATTTTTGGGATCAGCGCCTTGTGTGCCTCGGTGCCGTGATGATCGAAGAACAGCACGGCCTCGACCGGAATCGCGAAGGCGTTGGCGACCGCGCCGGAGCAGCGCGCCAGCTCCTCCATCGCGATGCAGGCCGCCAACGCATCGAGACCGGCGCCGCCGGCGCCCTCGCGCAGGCAGATACCGAACAGGCCGAGATCGGCCATGCCCTTGTAGAGCACGCGGTCGAAGCGGTCTTCGCGATCGATCGCCGCAGCGCGCGGCAGGATCTCCGCTTCTGCGAAGCGACGGGCGGTCTCGCGCAGGGCTTTCTGGTCTTGGCTGTAGAAGCGGTCCATGGCGTGCTACCCGTCAGTCGCTGGCGAGCTTGGAATCGTGGGAGACTTCGCTGCGGTCGCGATCGCAGAAGTAGACCGCGACGTCGTCGCCCGGCACGCCATAAGCGCTGCATACGGCGCGGGTCAGCGCGATGGCGGCAGCGCGCCGCTCGGCCTCGCTGCGGCGGAAGGCGTGGACCTTGAGCAGGATGCGCTGACCGGTGGCCTCCGCGCCGAACCTGCCGGCGTGGGCGTAGTCGTCGGGCGCAATGTTCAGGAAATAGAGCGTGACCGTATCAGCGGTGACGCCGAACGCCGACATCAGGCCGTCGGTCACCGACCGCGCCAGCGCGGCCTTGCGCTCGGATGGGACTGGCGGGGCGAGCACTTCGACATAGGGCATCGATCAGACCTTCGCGGACTTGGCTGCAGACGATTTGGATGAAGACGATTTGGACTTGCCGGATTTCGCAGGAGCTGGTGCGTCGATCTGGCGGCAGGAGTCGCGCTGGACCAGCCGCGCGCCGACGCGATATTCGCGCACGCCATCACTGCCATTGCCCTTGCTATTTCCCTTGGCGTCCATGCGATGCAGCAGCCGGTCGACGGCGAGGTTGGCGAGATCGCGCGCGCCGTTGTCGACGATGCTGATGGCCGGGCGATGCCATTCGAACCACGGCATGTCCTCGTAGCAGAGCAGCGAGAGATCATCGGGAATGGCGATGTTCCGTTCCGCGGTGACGCGAAGCACGCCGAGCGTTGCCTCGTGATTGGCAACGAAGATCGCGCTGGGCGGGCGGGGGAGGTCGAGCAGCGTGCGCGCGCAGGTCGCGCCGGTCTCGGGCACGTAGTGGCCGGCATGAATCAATGTGTCGTCCCTGGCGATGCCGGCCTCGCGCAGAGCGCGGACATAGCCGGACAAGCGTTCGCGCCCGGACGTGGTGTCCTGACGGCCGACGATCAGCCCGATGCGCTTGTGCCCGAGCTCGATCAAATGACGCGTGCCCAGATAAGCGCCTTGCGGATCGTCGGCGAGCACGGTCTCGAGATCGGTCGCATCGTCGCGCCGCACCAGGCAGACGATCGGCACGTCCTTGGAGAGCGTCTCGAGCTGCGCGCCGTTCTTGCCTGTGGGCACCACGATCAAGCCGTCGATGCGATGATCGACCAGCGTGGTGAGGGTGTCGCTCTCGGCTTGCGGATCGTCGCCGCCGATGCACAGAAGCATCTGATAGCCCAGCGCCTTCAGGCGGGCCTGCACCACTTCGGCCATCACCTGGAACGAGGCGTTGGTGAGATTGTGCACGAGAAGAGCAACGAGCCGCGACTGCCCGGTCTTCAATCCGCGCGCGATCGGGTTCGGCCGATAGCCGAGCTCGCGCGCGATGCGCAACAGGCGCTGCTGCGTACGTTCGCTGGTCAGGCCGGTTCCCGTCAGCGCCCGGGAAGCAGTGCTGACTGAAACGCGGGCCGCCTGTGCCACATCTTTGAGCGTGACGCTCATCCAACCTGCCGATAGACTGCAAACGATTGCAGAAACGCTATGAGCTTATTCTACGCGGATCAAGCTCAAAAAATGGATGGTGTTGCCCAATGCAGAGCCATTTATGCAAACGTTTGCATAGGAACTGCGGATATTCCGCAGTCCGCCCGCGGCGTCTGAATTCACCCGAGCGCCCGGCAGTACCGCGATGAAGACGTTCCGCGGCACCTACACCGTCATGATCACCCCGTTCACGGCAGCTGGCGAGGTCGATGTCGCGGCATTGCGCGCCTTCGTCGACTGGCAGATCGCGCAGGGCATCCACGGGCTGATCCCGCTCGGCTCGACCGGCGAGTTCCTGTCCATGGACGATGACGAGAAGGCGCTCGTTGCGGAAGTCGTCATTCGCCAGGCTGCGGGGCGCGTGCCGGTGCTGATCGGAACCGGCGCGGAGGACACGCGCGAGGTGGTGCGCCTCAGCCGCCGTGCTGAAAAACTGGGCGCCGACGGCGTCATGATCATTCCGCCGTTTTATTCGACGCCGACCGACGACGAACTGGTGCATCACTACAAGACGGTTGCCGATGCGATCTCGCTGCCGATCATGGTCTACAACAATCCGGCGACCGCGAATGTCGATCTCAAGCCACATCTCGTGGCGCGCATCGCCGAGATCGACAACTGTCTTTATATCAAGGAGTCGACGCTGGAGGTGACGCGGGTGCGCGACATCATCCGTCTCTGCGGCGACCGGATGACCGTGTTCGGCGGCATCCTCGGCTTCGAGTCCTTCGTCGAGGGCGCGCAGGGCTGGGTAGCCGTGGCCTCCAACGTCGTCCCGGCGGAGATGGCCCGCATCTTCAGCCTCGTGGCCGACCACGGCGCGATCAAGGAAGCGCGCGAGCTCTATCTGAAATACCTGCCGGTGATCGAATTCGTCGGCGGCCAGGCCTATGTCGCCGGCAGCAAGGCGCTGCTCAATCATATGGGTTTTGCGGCCGGCCTTCCGCGTCCGCCGCGCCTGCCGCTGCCGGCTGCGCAGGATGCGGCCGCGCGTGCCCTGGTCAAGACATTCGATCTGGTGTGGCGCGGCGCGCCGGTTGCGGCTGCTTGAGGTGTGAACGGATGAATCTGCTCGACGGTGTCAAGATCCTCAGCTTCAATCATTACCTCGCGGGCCCGCTGGCCGCACAGACGCTGGCCGATCTCGGCGCCGATGTCATCGCGGTCGAACCGATCGAGGGCGCGTTTCAGCGCAACTGGGCGGTCGCCAATCATTTCGTCGCAGGCGATAGCGTCAATCATCTGGCCACGGGGCGCAACAAGCGCAGTCTCGCCGTTGATCTCAAGCATCCCGACGGCATTGCCGCGGTGAAGAAGCTGGTCGCGACGTCAGATGTCGTGATGGAGAATTTTCGCCCGGGCACCATGGCCAAGCTCGGTCTCAGCTACGACACATTCAAGGAAATCAACCCCGGCCTGATCTATGCGGTCGCCACCGGCTTCGGATCGGAAGGACCGTACAAGGATCGCCCGGGGCAGGACCTGCTGCTTCAGGCGATGTCGGGCCTTGCGATGCGGACAGGGCGCGCGGACGGCGAGCCGACGGCGGTCGGCGCCGTCATCGTCGATCAGCATGCCGCCTCCCTCTACGCCATGAGCATCCTTGCAGCCCTGTTTGCCCGAACGAAGACCGGGAAGGGCCAGCTCGTCGAGGTCAACCTCTATCAGGCCGCGCTCGATCTCCAGGTCGAGCCGCTGACCGCCTGGCTCAACGGCGCGCCATCGCCGACGTCACGCGGTCCGGCCGGTATCGCGGCCTGGTTCAGCCCCGGGCCTTACGGCGTTCACGCCACGGCGGACGGTCATATGGCGATCTCCATGGCTACGCCCAGCGCGCTCGCTGTCGCGCTCGAAAACGAAGAGCTGAAGCGGTTCGGGGACACCGACAGTTTCTCGAAGCGAGAGGAGATCACGCGGATCGTCGCTACCAGGCTGAGACAGAAATCGACGGCCGACTGGCTGCCTTCGCTCGAAGCCGCAAAGGTCTGGCACGCGCCGGTGCAGGATTATCGCGACCTCGAGTCCGATCCCCAGCTCAACCATCTCGGCGTGTTCAAGAGCGCGGAGAGTGCCGGCGGCGCGCCGATCCGGATGGTCGCGCATCCCGCGCGCTATGACGGGCAGACGCCCGAGGTGCGGCTGGTGCCGCAGCGGCTCGGTGCGCAGACGCGCGAGGTGCTAGGCGAGATCGGCTACGACGCCGCGGAGATCGACGCGATGGTTGCCGGCAAGGCCGTCGGAGTGGCGCGATGATCGATTTTTCAATCCCCGAAGAGACGCGCCTTCTGGTCGATACCGTCCGCCGCTTCGTCGAGACCGAGGTGCAGCCGCTCGAAGACGTCGTGGAGCAGACGGCCACGGTGCCGGCTGAAGCGCTTGCGGTCACCAAGGCCAAGGCACAGAAGCTCGGCCTCTATGCCATGAACATGCCGGCGGATGTCGGCGGCGGCGGGCTAACTTGCGTCGAGCATTGCCTGGTCGAGGAAGAATTCGGCAAGACGTCCGATGCGCTGATCCGCCGCGTGTTCGGCCAGGTCTATCCGATGCTGATGGCCTGCAAAGGCGATCAGGTCGAGCGCTATCTGCTGCCGACGGTGGAGGGCGACAAGATCTGCGCCATGGCGATCACCGAGCCCGGCGCCGGCTCCGACGCCGCGTCGATCAGTACCACGGCGCATCTCGACGGCGACGAATGGGTGCTCAACGGCACCAAGCACTTCATCAGCGACGGCGACATCGCCGATTACATCATCCTGATGGCGCTGACCGACAAGGACAAGCGCGCCCGCGGTGGCATCACCCTATTCCTGGTCGACCGAGCTACGGCCGGCTTCAAGGTCGCGCGCACCCAGCCGATGATGGGTCATCGCGGCTATGGCCACGCCGAGCTGAGCTTCGAGGATTGCCGCATCCCGAAAGCGGCCGTGCTCGGCGAGGTCGGTGGCGGCTTCAAGCTGATCATGCAGAGCGTGCTCCAGATCCGGCTTGCCCATATCGGCGCACGCGCGGTCGGCATGGCGCAGCGTGCGCTGGAGATGATGCGCAGGCACGCCGGCGAGCGGCGCCAGTTCGGCCAGTTGATCGGCGATTTCCAGATGGTGCAGAAGCTGATCGCCGATTCCGCCACCGAGATCTTCGGCGTGAAGATGATGGTGATGAACGCCGCCTGGGACATCGATCAGGGCAAGGATGTGCGCGACAAGGTCTCGATGATCAAGGTCGCAGCGTCGGAGATGCAGGGCCGCGTCGTCGACCGCGCCATCCAGGTGTTCGGCGGCATGGGCTTCAGCAAGGACCTGCCGCTGGAGCGGATGTATCGCGACGCCCGCGTCACCCGCATCTATGACGGCACCTCCGAAATCCATCGCATGCTGGTTGCGCGCAGCACCATCAAGAACGGCTTGCAGCTTTAGGGAAGCGATCGATGTCTCACGCACCTCTCAAGCCCGGCGCTGCCTTTGTCTTTCGCAAGACCATGACGGTCGCCGAGCAGGCGATGTTCACCGGCATCAGTGGCAATCTCGGCGGTCTCTATGTCGATGCCGTCCGCGCCAAGAAAGCCGGCGCGTCGAACATGGTCGCCTTCGAGCTCGCGGTCGGCGGTCTCGCCACCACCTGCCTCAGCCAGCTCGGCGGGCCTACACGGCGGATCGGCAGCATCGCGCTGACTTTTGCGGCGCCGGTGCTTGTCGGCGACTCAGTGGAGGCCAAAGCCGAGATCGTCTCGGTCGACGGCGATGACGCGGTCTGCCGCGTCACCTGCACGCTGTCGCCCTCCGGCGCGACCGTGGTGGACGGCACTGCAACGCTGGTTCCCTTCGCGAAGGGCTGAGCCATGTACGAGCCAAAATCCTTCGACGATCTCAAGGTCAACGACAGGGTCAGCCTGAGCAAGACCATCACCGAGGCCGATGGCGCGCTCTACATCGCCGCGACCGGCGATTTCGGCCCCATCCATGTCGACGAGGTCTATGCCGGCGCGACGCGCTTTGGCCGCAGGCTGGCGCCGGGGATCATGGTCGCGGGCCTCTGCACCAGCATTCTCACCTCTGAGCTGGTCGGCACCATCGGCGTGTCGGTGGAGGACCGGTTCTGGTTCACAGGTCCCGTGTTCTACGGCGACACGCTCACCTTCGATGTCTGGATTGCCGAGCAGCACGACGAGACCCGCACCATCATTTGGGAAGCGAGCGCCCGTAACGAGGGCGGCCTCGAAGTGCTGAAGGCGCGCGCTAGCCTGAAATTTCCGCGACGGAAACCGTCATGAGCAAGGCGAGGAAGAAACCGGATCTGCGCGGCGTCACGGTCGCGACCGTGCTGCCCTTCAGAGACGACAGCTCGATCGACTGGGACGGCTACGCCCGTGTGCTCGACTATTGCGCGTGCCCGGACGGAATCGCGGCGGTGTTCGTCAATGGCCACGCGGGTGAGGGCGGGTCGCTGTCGGACGACGAGCGTCAGGCCGTGATCGAGCGGACGCGCAAGCAGATCGGCGCCAAGCCCTTGCTGGCCGGCATCATCGCGCATTCGACCGCGGAAGCGATTCACCAGGCCCAACTCGCGGAAGCGGCCGGCGCCGATTGCGCCGTGCTGTTCCCGCCCGCGCCGCTCGGCGGCGGCGCCTCGGCGACCTCACGCGCGCCGCTGGCTTTCGTGCAGGCAGTCAGCTCCGCGATCGGAATTCCGGTCTCGATCTTCCAATACCCGCTGGCATCCGGCTTCGGCTATTCGCCGGAAACTCTCGCCAAGATCGCCGCACTCGACAGCGTCATCGCGGTCAAGGAAGGCAGCGACACCATGCTGGCCTATGACGAGAACCGGCGGGCGGTGAAGCAGGCCGATCCCTCCGTCGCGATCCTGCCGTCGAACTTCAACTGGTTCCTGCCGCAGCTCGCCGTCGGAGGCGATGGCATTCTCTCCGGCCTCGTCAGCCTTGCGCCGGATTTGTTCGTCGCGCTGTGGCAGGCCTCGCTCGCGGACGACCTCAAGGCCATGCGCGCCGTCAACGAGCGGCTTTATCCGATCGTCCGCGCCATCTACGGACCTGCGCCGATCATGGACATGCACACCCGCATGAAGGTCGGGCTGAAGGCCCTTGGCCTGATCCGCAACGCCGATCCGCGGCCGCCGCTGCTGCCGGTTCTGCCGGCGCTGTGCGATGCCATTGCAGCCACCGTCGGCGCGGCGCGCGCGGCCGGCGACATCCGCACTTAGCGTGAGGGGCAAGCCGATGCCGGACGAAGCCTTCATCCATATCGTGCGGGTCGACATCGATCCCGAGCACGAGGCTGCGTTCAACGCCTGGTACGAGCAGAAGCATTTTCCCGATCTGCTCGCTTGTCCCGGCTGGCTCTCGGCCAAGCGCTTCGTCTCGGTGGGCGACGGGCCGAAATATGCCGCGATGTACGAGGTCGCGGGCAGGTGGGCGTTCGAGACGCCGGAATTCCTGAAGGTGAAGGGCTTTGGTCCGTTCGAAGCCCTGGTGAAGAACTTCATGCGCATCCAGCTCAGGCCGATGTCGGGACCGGCTTGAGCAGGTCGAAGCCGATGCTGCCTGCCGTGTCGCGAGATCCGGCCGGCCGCATCCAATAAGCGTCGAGGGGAATCCCGGGCGAGGAACTGTATCGGTCATTGGCGTCTTACTGGAGGTATCCATGGTCTCGACATTGCTTCGCTTGGGTGCGGCTGCCGCACTCGTTCTCGCATCCACGGCGGTGCATGCCGCCTGCACGCCCGCGATCACCGATGACAATCTGATCGCGCCGGGCAAATTGCAGCTCTCCATCAACCCGACCAACCCGCCGCAGCAATTCGTCGACAAGGACGGTCAGCTGCAAGGCCTCAACGTCGAGCTCGCCGCCGAGCTCGGCAAGCGGTTGTGTCTTCCCGTCGAACTCGTCCGGATGGATTTTCCGGCGATGATTCCCGCCTTGGGCGCAGCGCGCATCGACGGCGTCAATACCGGCATGTTCTGGACCGAGGAACGCTCGAAGCTGATGTACATGGTGCCGTATGCCATTCAGGCGATCTCGGTCGTGGTCGCACCCGACAGCGGCACAAAAATTGCTACCGAAAACGATCTGATCGGAAAATCATCCGCCGTCGAGGTCAGCAGCTACCAGATGAACTGGCTCAAGAAGCTCAGCGATGCCAGCGTGGCGAAAGGCGGAGCAGCCGTCGAGATGCGGACGTTCCCGACCGCGACCAACGTCATTAGCGCGCTGCTCGCGGGCCAGGTCGACAATGCGCTACTGGTCGACAGCGTGGCACGCGATCTCGTCGGCCGTGGTCGCGTGAAGGAAGTCCTGAGTGGGCTCGGCACGGCCAGGACCACGCTTGGTTTCCGCAACAAGACGGTCGCCGATACCGTCGTCAAGGCGCTCAACACGATGCGCGCCGACGGCTTTTATCAGACGCTGTTCGACAAGTTCGGTCTGACCGCCATGCCGGCTGACCAGCCGCTTGCGATCGCCGGCCCCGGTCCGGCCTGAAACCTACGGAGACGAGCCGATGAGCCTTTTCAGTCCGACGGCCGCCGTCAGCTACTTCTTCAACTACTTCCTGATGAAGGGAGTGCTCGTCACCATCGGCTTGACGGTGGCGGCGGTCGTCGGCGGATTGATCCTCGGCATGGGCATCGCGCTATTGCGCATGTCGTCCAATCCGGTGCTTGCGGGCGCCGCGCGCTTCTACATCTGGTTCTTCCGCGGCACGCCGCTGCTGATCCAGCTCGTGGTGATCTACAGCGGCTTGCCGCAGCTCGGCATCAAGTTCAGCGTGATCACCTGCGCGCTCGTTGGCCTGATCCTCAATGAGGCGGCCTATCTCGCCGAGATCGTGCGCAGCGGTTTCATGGCGGTGTCGGCGGGGCAGCGTGAGGCGGCCTGGGCGCTCAGCCTGTCGCCCTGGGTCACGTTCCGCCGCGTGACCCTGCCGCAGGCGTTCCGGCTGATGATCCCGCCGCTCGGCAACTCCATCAACTCGCTGTTGAAGGCGACCTCGCTTGCCTCCGTGATCTCGGTCGAGGAGCTGATGCGCCGCAGCGACATGCTGATGCAGGAGCATTTCCAGATCCTCGAAGTCTATGCGGCGGCAACCGCGTATTACCTAATCCTCACCTCGGTCTGGGACGCGGTTCAGCGCCGGCTCGAAAAGCATTTCGGTCGATCGAGTGCCGCAAAAACCAGGCGGGTCGCAGCGAGCACGCCGGTTGCACAGGCGAGTGTGGAGGCCCGGGCATGAGCGAGACATCGATGGCGAGGGCCGAAAGTGCAACAATGCAGCCGCAGCTTCGTGAGGTGCCTGCGGTCCGCATGGAGGCGGTCTACAAGCACTATGGCGACTTCACCGCGTTGAACGAGGTCGATCTCAAGGTCGCCAAGGGCGAGAAGATCGTGGTCTGCGGTCCTTCAGGCTCGGGCAAATCGACGCTTATCCGCTGCATCAACCACATCGAAAAGCACGACGAGGGTCTGATCTACGTCAACGGCGTCGAGCTCGATCATCAGCGCAAGAACATCGATGCGGTCAGGCGGGACACCGGCATGGTGTTCCAGAGCTTCAATCTGTTCCCGCACATGACGGTGCTGGAGAACTGCACTCTGGCACCGATGACCGCGAACGGGATGAGTGCGGTCGAGGCCAAGGATCTCGCCATGCATTTCCTGACCAAGGTGCGGATTCCGGACCAGGCGGAGAAATTTCCCGGGCAACTCTCCGGCGGTCAGCAGCAGCGCGTCGCCATCGCACGCGCATTGTGCATGCGTCCCAAGATCATGCTGTTCGATGAGCCGACCTCCGCGCTCGACCCCGAGATGGTCAAGGAGGTGCTGGAGACTATGAAGAAGCTTGCGGAGGAGGGCATGACCATGCTGTGCGTCACGCACGAGATGGGTTTTGCCCGCGAGGTCGCCGACCGCATCGTGTTCATGAACGAGGGCAAGGTGGTCGAGCAGGCTGCGCCGGAGCAGTTCTTCAAGCACCCGAAGTCGGAGCGGGCGCGGACGTTCCTCGACCAGATTATTCACTGATCGGCCAAGATGCGGACATTCAGCGACCGCCTGGGCGGCATTCACGCCGCCACCATCGTGCCGATGATGCCTGGTTTCGAGGTCGACGAGGCGCAGCTCGCAAGCCATCTCATCTCGGTGGCATCTACGCCTGGAATCAATGGGCTCCTCGTCAACGGCCACGCCGGCGAGAACTTCGTGCTGTCGCTGGCCGAGAAGCGGCGCGTGGTGGAGCTGGCGCGTCAGCACGCGCCGAAGGACTGCCTGATCGTCTCCGGGGTCAACCATGAATCGAGCCTGGAGGCCGCGCGCGAGGCGGCTGCGCTGGAACAGGCCGGCGCGGATGGGCTGCTGGTGTTTCCTCCCAACAGCTGGGCGCTTGGCCATGCCGATGATTGCGTGATCGAGCATCACCGCCGCATCCGCGATGCCACGACGGTGCCCTTGATGCTTTACGCCGCGCCGGTCGGCGCGGGAGCCATGGCCTACGCACAGGCGCTGCTGACGAGGCTGGTCGCCGATGCCCGCTTCGTCGCGGTGAAGGAGGGCAGCTGGGAGGTTGCGGCCTACGAACAGAACCTCAGGCTGATACGCAAGCTGCGACCGGACTTCGTCGTGCTCGGCTCGGGCGACGAGCATTTGCTGACAAGCTACATCGTCGGCTCGGCCGGTAGCCAGGTCAGCCTCGCCTGCGTCGTGCCGGAACTCGTGGTGGGCCTTTGGAGTGCTGCGGAAGCCGGCGATTGGGAGCGGGCGCGCGCCGCGCACGATAAGCTGTATCCGCTTGCCGTTGCGATCTACCGCGACCCGCCCGGAGGACGCGCGACCGTGCGCCTCAAGGCCTGCCTGAAGCTGCTCGGACGATTGTCGTGCGACGCGGCGCGGCCGCCGCAGCCGGTGGCGACACGCGGTGAGTTGCAGGCGCTCGAGCAGGCACTGCGCGTCGCCGGCGTGCTCTAAGCCGCGAAGCGGCCATCGTCGGATTTCGGACGACGAGGGAGCTATTCGCGCCGCCGAAGTTGCTTCATTGAACATTCAGTAAAGTAGTTTGCTAAACACGCGGCGAGGGCCGACCTTCCGACTCTCCTGCTGTTCGGATGGGCTGGATTGCTCCTGGCAGGCGACAGCGGCGGTCGCATTCGGCAAATTTTCCGACGTTTTCGCTGCGACTGCGAACATCTCGCTTACACGCGAACGCCGTAAGCCTTTTCGCCAGACTCGCGACCAACGGGGCTTGACGATCTCTGAAATTTAGTAATACGTTTAGTGTTACAAAAAACTAAACATCACGCATCGGGCCGATGTGTGGGAGGAGCCCAAGCCATTCCGGAGCCGTCTCCGGAAGCGGTCCGTCTCGTCCTTCATTCATCGCTCCTCAAACTCGGTTTCAGGGTCTTGGCGTCGTTCCGGCAGGACGCGCCGAGCGGGTTAGATGCTTCAACGAGAGAGGAAACGGATATGCGGACATTCAATTGGTTGAGAGGCTCGGCGGCCACCACGGTACTTGGGGTGGCGCTGCTGGGGGGATTTGGCGGAGGCGAAGCTGCGGCCCAAGGTAAGCAGCTCACGCTGTGCTGGGCGGCATGGGATCCGGCCAACGCGCTGGTCGAGCTCGGTAAGGACTTCACGAAGCAGTCCGGCATCGAGATGAAATACGAGTTCGTCCCGTGGACAAGCTATGCCGATCGCTTCCTCAATGAGCTCAACTCCCATGGCAAGCTCTGCGACCTGATTATCGGCGACAGTCAGTGGATCGGCGGCGCCGCCGAGAACAAGTGGTACGTGAAGCTCAACGATTTCTTCGACAAGGAGAAGATTTCGATGGACGACTTCGTCCCGGCGACCGTCGTCGGCTATTCGCAGTGGCCGAAGAACTCGCCGAACTATTGGGCGCTGCCGGCCATGGCGGATGCGGTCGGCTGGACTTATCGCAAGGACTGGTTCTCGCGGCCCGAAATTCAATCCGCGTTCAAGGCCAAGTACGGCCGCGACCTGGCGCCGCCGAAGACCTATGACGAGCTGAAGCAGGTCGCCGAGTTCTTCCAGGGCCGCGAGATCGACGGCAAGAAGGTCTATGGCGCCTACATCTTCACCGAGCGCGGCTCCGAAGGCATCACCATGGGCGTGACCAACGTGCTCTACAATTTCGGCTTCGCTTACGACAATCCCAAGAAGCCGTACCAGATGCAGGGCATCGTCAATTCGCCCGAGGCGACCAAGGGGCTCGAGTTCTACAAGGAGCTCTACAAGTGCTGCACGGCGCCGGGCATGACCAACGCCTACATGCAGGAGGGGCTCGACGCCTTCAAGTCCGGTCAGGTGGCGATGCAGATGAACTGGTTCGCCTTCTTCCCCGGCCTCTACAAGGATCCTAATGTCGGCGGCGACAAGATCGGCTTCTTCGTCAATCCGGCCGGCCCGAACGGACACTTCACCCAGCTCGGCGGACAGGGCATCTCGGTCGTAGCGACCTCCGATCGCAAGAACGACGCGCTGGCCTACATCAAGTGGTTCGCGCAGCCCGCCGTGCAGCAGAAGTGGTGGCAGCTCGGTGGCTACTCGGCGCTGAAGGCGGTGGTCGACGCGCCCGACTTCCCGAAGAGCGCGGCATTCGCGCCGCAATTCCTGGAATCGATGGGCATTGTCAAGGACTTCTGGGCCGAGCCGTCCTACGCGCAACTGCTGCTCGACATTCAGAAGCGGGTGCATGACTACGTCGTCGCCGACAAGGGCACGGCGCAGCAGGCGCTCGATCTCCTGGTCAAGGACTGGACCAAGGTCTTCAAGGAGCAAGGCAAGCAGGTCGCCTCGCAATAGGTCTTAGGCCTCGCCTCGACCGAAACGGTACCCCGGGGCGTATGCGCCTCGGGGAACCCGAGCCAGCCAGCCGATGGACAAGATGACCACGATCCTTCAACCCGACGATGCTACATTTCCCGGCATGAGCGAGCCCGTCAAACCTCGCACTGCGCAACCTGTCCGCGGACTGTCGGACCGGACCATCGCCTGGCTGTTCGTCGCGCCGACCATCGCGCTGTTGCTGGCGATCAACATCTTTCCGCTGGTGTGGATGATCCGGCTGTCCTTCACCAGCCTCAATCTCAGCATGTCCTATCTGCCGCTGCGCTTCGTCGGTCTCGACAATTTCACCGACATCCTCACCGACGAGGACGTCTGGTTCCGGCTGCAGACCACGGCGCAGTTTGTGATCTGGTCCGTCGCGTTTCAGGTCGTCATTGGCTTCGGCCTGGCGCTCCTGATCAACCGCCAGTTTCGCGGCCACAGCTTCTGGACCACGATCATCCTGCTGCCGATGATGCTGTCGCCGGCCGTGGTCGGCAATTTCTGGACGCTGCTGCTGCAGCCGCAGATCGGGCCATTCAACTATCTGATCAGTCTGTTCACCGGCGTGCCGCCGAGCTCGTTCAGCATGACCGGGCAGGTTTCGCTCGCACCCTGGACCATCGTGCTGGTCGACACCTGGATGTGGGCGCCCTACGTCATGCTGATCTGCCTCGCCGGGCTTCGCTCCATTCCCGACTACATCTATGAGGCGGCCGAAGTCGATCGCGCCTCGGCCTGGCGGCAGTTCTGGTCGATCACGCTGCCGATGACGGTTCCATTCCTGATGCTCGCCGTGCTGTTCCGCGCGATCGAGAATTTCAAAATGTTCGACATGGTCAATTTGTTGACGTCCGGAGGCCCGGGCTCGACCACCGAGCTCGTGTCGATCACGCTGAAGCGCGCGGCGTTCGAGAAGTGGCGCACCGGCTATTCCAGTGCGCTCGCCATCATCTTGTTCGTCACCGTGTTCGGTGCGGCGAACATATACGTGAAAGCGCTCAACAAGGTGAAGCAACGATGACCGCCGCCCTCACCAAGTCCACCGCGCACTCCATTGTCGAAGCGTCGCCGCGCGCAAAGATGGTGGCAGGTGGCCTCGTCATCCTCTACGCCGTGATCACGATCCTGCCGCTGGTCTGGATCGTCGCCACCGCCTTCAAATCTCAGAGCGATGCGATCGCATATCCGCCCAAGGTTTTCTTCGAGCCGACCCTCGAAGGCTATGTGAACCTGTTCACCGTGCGCACCCGGCAAACGCCGGACTTCATCGCCAAGCTGCCGCCGCCGGAGACGTGGTACGACAAGCTCGTGCGCCAGCGCGACATGGTCATTGCCGGACCGTCGAAGGTCGTGCCGCGCTTCGTCAACTCGCTGATCATTGGGTTCGGCTCGACCTTCCTGGCCGTCTTTCTCGGCACGCTCGCGGCCTACGCTTTCTCGCGCTTTCGCATTCCCCTGGCTGACGACCTTCTGTTCTTCATTCTCTCGACGCGCATGATGCCGCCGGTTGCGGTCGCAATCCCCATCTATCTGATGTACCGGCAGCTCAATCTGACCGACACCAGGCTCGGAATGATCCTGCTCTACACTGCCGTGAACGTCTCGCTCGCGGTCTGGCTGCTCAAGGGCTTCATCGACGAGATCCCGCGCGAATACGAGGAGGCCGCTCTTGTCGACGGCTACACGCGGCTGCAGGCGCTGCGCAAGGTGGTGTTGCCGCAAGCCGTCACGGGCATCGCAGCCACGGCGATCTTCTGCCTGATCTTCTCCTGGAACGAATATGCCTTCGCGGTTCTCCTGACCAGCGGCGAGGCGCAGACCATGCCGCCCTTCATCCCCTTCATCATCGGGGAGGGCGGGCAGGATTGGCCGGCCGTTGCCGCGGCCACCACCCTGTTCGTCGTGCCGATCGTCCTGTTCACCGTGTTGTTGCGCAAGCACCTGCTGCGCGGCATCACCTTCGGAGCTGTGCGCAAATGAGCGGTTCTGCTGCAGTCGCCAAAGGCGTGGTCTCTCGCTGGTTCCGACGCGGCCCCTGGGAGACGGCTGCGATGACCCTGATCGGCGGAGGCATCGTCATGCTGGTGCAACCCTGGTCGATCGATCTCTACGGCTATTCCTTCGTGACGATCCTGGCCGGCACGCTCGGCTACGTCGTCGTGAGCCATTTTCCGGAATAAGGCGGCAGACATGGCACAAATCCGCGTCGAAAACCTGCGCAAGTCGTTCGATCAGTTTACCGCCGTACAAGGCTCCAACTTTACGATCGAGGATGGCACCTTCTTTGCGATGCTCGGCCCCTCCGGTTGCGGCAAGACCACCACCTTGCGCATGATTGCGGGCCTGGAGCTGCCGACCGAGGGCAAGATCCTGCTCGACAATGAAGACGTGACCTTCCAGCGCGCGTCCGCGCGCGATATCTCCTTCGTATTTCAGCTTTTTGCGCTGTATCCGCACATGAACGTCGCCGAGAATATCGGTTTTCCGCTCAAGTGCCAGGGCATGGCCCGGCGCGATATTTACCAGCGGGTGCAGGAGACGGCCAAACTGCTGCAAATCGAGCATCTGCTGTCGAGCAGGACGTCGAAGCTGTCTGGCGGCGATCGACAGCGCGTTGCGCTGGGGCGCGCGATGGTGCGGCGGCCAAAGGCTTTTCTGATGGACGAGCCGCTGGGCGCGCTCGATTCCGAGTTTCGTCATCTGATGTGCAGCGAGCTACGCGACCTGCACGATCGCATCGGGGCGACTACCGTCTACGTGACGCATGACCAGCTCGAGGCGATGTCGATGGCGGATCGGATCGCCGTCATGAACCAGGGACGCGTCGAGCAGATCGGCCTGCCGCAGGAGATCTATGATCGGCCCGCGACCATGTTCGTGGCCGATTTCATCGGCTCGCCGCCCATGAATTTTCTGCGCTTCGAGGCAGGTCTGCGCTCCGGCGATCGGACGATAAGCTTCCATGACACGAACATCGCGGTGCCGGAGATCCGGGAGGATCGCGCCAGCGCCGGTATGGCACTCGGCATTCGTCCGGAGCATATCCGCTTCGCCGACGCGGCACCGGTCCGCGGCGAGGTGTTTGGCGCCGAATATCTGGGGACCACCCAGATCGTCACCGTCGACACCGCGCATGGGCGCATTGCGGCGCGGTTGCCTTCCAGCGCGCCCGTGCGGATCGGCGAGCGGGTCGGCCTTGAATTCCGTTCGGAACGTCTCGCGTTGTTCGACGTCGCCAGCGGCCTTGCGATACGAACTGCCAACGTGGGGAGCGCGAACCATGGCTGACGTCGCCCTGCGCAACATCAGCAAGCGCTTCGGCGCGGTGGCGGCGGTGCGCGAGCTCTCGCTCTCGGTGAACGACGGAGAATTCATGGTGCTGCTCGGACCGAGCGGTGCCGGCAAGACCACGACCTTGCGGCTGATCACCGGGCTCGAGACTCCCGATTCCGGCTCGGTCATGATTGACGGACGCGACGTGACGCTGGCTCCTCCGGGAGCGCGCGATATTGCCTTCGTCTTCCAGCAATATTCGCTCTATCCGCATCTCACCGTCTACGACAACCTTGCGTTTCCGTTGCGCTCGCCCGCGCGACGGATATCGGAGCCGACCATCAAGAAGCGGGTCGAGCAGACGGCGGAGTTGCTGCATATCGCAAGCAAGCTGAACAATCGCGCAACCCGACTTTCGGGCGGCGAGATGCAGCGGGTGGCAATCGGTCGTGCGCTGGTCCGCGATCCCTCGATCTATCTGATGGACGAGCCGCTGTCGTCGCTGGACGCCAAGCTCCGTGCCGAGCTTCGGCTGGAGCTGAAGCGGATCCAGCTCGAGCTTGGTGCGACCATCCTCTACGTGACCCACGATCAGGTCGAGGCCATGACGATGGCGTCCCGGATCGGCGTGATCAAGGACGGCGAGCTGCTCCAGCTCGGCACGCCCCGGGAAATCTACGAGCGTCCGTCGTCGAGCTACGTCGCCTCGCGCCTCGGCACGCCCCAGATCAATTTCCTCCCCGCGCGGCTGTTGTCGGACGTGCCGCTGCCGCCGGGAACGGAGACTGTCGGCATCCGCACCGAGCACCTTCGTCTCGCGGCGCGCAATGGCGGCCCGATGGTCGGCCGGGTGCACCGGGTCGAGCACCTCGGCGAGCAGAATCACGTTCACCTGGACTACAAGGGAGAGATGCTGGTCACGCTTGCGGATCCGCATCAACCGCTGCATGCCGGTCAGGAGGTCGAGCTGGATCTGGTGCAACCGCTCTGCTTCGACGGCGCCGGGCAGCGCCTCCCGGCGGTTCATTAGAGGATCAAACGCGATGTCGTTGCAACCCGAGACGTTCAAATCGCTGGTCAGGGTGGCCGCAGAGCGGGTCATTGCCAGCGCGCCCGAGCTCACGAGCCTGGACCAGGCGATCGGTGACGGCGACCACGGATACAATATGAAGCGCGGGTTCGAAGCCGTGCTCGGCAAACTCGATGCGATCTCCGAACAGCCGTTCGACGAGGCTTTGAAGACGATCGGAAAGACGCTCGTGATGACGGTCGGCGGTGCTTCCGGCCCGCTTTACGGCAGCTTCTTCCTGGCCGCAGGCGAGGCCCTCTCGCACGACAAGCACCTGCCTGAGGACATCGCCGATGTCTTCGGCAGCGGCGTGAATGCCGTCAGCGCCCGCGGCCGTTCGCACGCCGGCGAAAAGACCATGCTCGACGTGCTCGTTCCCGTGCTGGAGACGCTGAAGAATGCGGCCGGCCAATCGGACCTGATCGCGCGAGTCAGCACAACGGCCGCAGAGGCGGTCGAGCGGACCGCGCCGATGCAGGCCACCAAGGGGCGGGCGTCGTTTCTCGGGCCGCGCAGCGTCGGTCACATCGACCCCGGCGCGCGCTCGAGCTGTGTTCTCGTGCAGGCGGTATGCGCGAGCCTGGAGGGAAAGCAATGACTGATGCCGTGGGAATCGTGATCGTCTCGCATTCGAAGGACATCGCCAAAGGCACCGCCGACATGGTGCGGCAGATGGTCGGCAGCGAGGTCAAGGTGGCCTTCTGCGGCGGCAATCCCGATGGCGGGCTCGGCACCAGCGTGTCGCTGATCGTCGATGCCATCAACGATGCCTGGTCGGCGAAAGGCGTCGCGATCCTCGTCGATCTCGGCGGCGCCGAAACAAACAGCGAGATGGCGGTCGAAATGCTGGAGCCGGCACGCCGCGATCTCGTTGTCGTATGCAACGCGCCGATCGTCGAGGGCGCCGTGATGGCTGCGACCGAAGCGGCGGGCGGCAGCTCGCTGGCCCAGGTCAAGGCCGTGGCCGAGGAACTCTCTGCCGACTGACGCGTCGGCGAAACGATGATGGAATAAAACGATGTTGGATAAAGCGGACGGCCAGATTATCACCGAGAATGTGCGGCTGGTGCACGCGGTTGGCATGCATGCACGCCCGGCGGTCAAGCTGACCAAGCTGGCCAAGAAGTTCCAGGCCCAGATTTCCGTCCGGGTCGCGGGCGCGGCCGAGTGGATCAATGCCAAGAGCGTGGCCAAGATCATGGCCATGCGCGCGGCTTACGGCAGCACGATCGAGATCAAGGCGTCGGGCAGCGACGCGGAGACTGCCGTCGCCGCCCTGGTCAACCTGATCGCAACAGACTTTCCGGACGAGGCGTCGTAGCATGCAGGGAAGCGCTGCCGGACTGGCTTATCGCGGCAGGACCGCCTCGATCGGCTTTGCCCACGGCCCGCTCGTCCGTGTCGATGCGGGCACGAATGGCGAGCGGATCGCAGGCTCGCTGGTCGAGGAGGCGCTCGATCTTCGCAAGGCGATCGACGCGGCGAGTGGGCAGATCGCCGAGCTCGCCGCGATTGCGGGAGGTGAGGCCGCGCAGATTCTCGAGTTCCAGGTCGCGCTGCTGGAGGATGAGGATTTCATCGAAGCGATCTTCACGGCAATAAGCGAAGGGGATCCCGCCGACGTCGCGTGGCGTTCCGCGCTCGACGAGCAGATTGCGGACTATAATTCGGCCGAGGACGAGTATCTGAAGGCGCGTTGCTCCGATCTTGCGGATCTGCGCGACCGCATCATCAGCATCTTGCGCGGAGGCGGGGGCGAGGCCCCCAAGATACCGAGCGGTGCCGTCGTTTGCGCCGACGATCTGCCGCCCTCGCGTTTCCTGGAGATCGACTGGTCGGCCGGCGGTGGTCTTGCGCTCCTGCGCGGTAGCCCTACGAGTCATGTCGCGATGCTGGCGCGCGCGCGAGGCATCCCCATGGTCGTGCAGCTCGGCGCCGTTCCGGAGATCGGCGCGACGGCGCTGCTCGATGGCGAGGGCGCTACTCTCGAGCTCGATCCCAGCGTCGAGCAGCTCCGGCTATTCGAGAAGCGGCGCGAAATTCATCGCAAGAGCCGGGCGTCCGCGCGGGCGATCCTGCGACGGCCGACCGCATCATGGCGCGGGGAGCGGATCAAGCTGCTCATCAACATCCAGCGCGTCGAGGATCTCGATCATGCCGACGCACAATATGCTGACGGCATTGGATTGATGCGCACCGAGTTTCTGCTCGCCGAGCGCGGCGGCCTGCCGGACGAGGAGACGCAGTATCGCGCCTACGATGCCGTTCTGCGCTGGGCCGATCGACGCCCGGTTACCATTCGCACCTTCGATGCCGGCGGCGACAAGCCGGTACCTGGATTCACCATCGACGGTGAGGCCAATCCCTTTCTGGGCGTACGTGGCCTGCGGCTTTGCCTCGCCCGCCCCGAGATCTTCAGCGTGCAGCTCCGCGCGCTGGCGCGTGCGGCCGTGCATGGAAATCTCAGGGTCATGTTTCCGATGGTCACGGCGCCGGACGAGTTCGAGTCCGGACGGAAGCTGTTCGCCGAAATCGTGCAGCGCTTGCAGGCCGAGGGCATTGCCGCGATGCTTCCGGAGCTGGGAATCATGGTCGAGGTCCCGGCGGCGGCCATGGCAATCGCGACCTTCAAGGCCTCCTTCTTCTCGATCGGCTCGAACGATCTCGCGCAATATGTCCTTGCGTGCGACCGTTCCAATGGAGCTCTCGCCCCCTTGATAGACCCCTTGCATCCGGCCCTGCTCGAACTGATCGCGCGAACCGCGGAGCACGGACGCCGCACTGGCACCAGCGTCAGCCTGTGCGGCGACATGGCGGGCGATCCGCGCTGCCTGCCCGCGCTCCTGAATTGCGGCCTGCGCGAGTTGTCGGTGAATGCATCGGCGCTGGCGCAGATCAAGCAGACCATCGACCGCTTGAGCAGCGGAGGCGGGCTTGGCTGATATGGCGATCGATGAACCGGCGGAGGCCGGCGCCGTTGCGGTTTACAAGCGCATCTTCAAGGAGGTGCTCGAGAGCCGCCCGTCAGGCATGCGGCTGCGCCTGGCCCATGCCATGGGCAAGAACCGCAGCTTTGTCAGCCAGATCAGCAACCCGGCCTATCCGGTGCCGATTCCCGTGCAGCACCTGAACACGATCTTCGACGTCTGCCATTTCCCGCCGCAGGCGAAGGCGGCGTTCCTTCGTGCCTACACCCGTGCGCACCCGCGCCGGATCGGCCGCCTGACGGAGGGGGCGCATGAACGGACGCTGACGCTGCACCTGCCGGACCTCGGCAGCTCGAAGCGCAATGCGGAGCTCGATGCGCTGCTGCAGGAATTCGCGCGGCGCTTGAGTGCGATCATACGGGAAAAATGAGCGCCAAGCTCAGGGAGACGAAGCGGGGAGGAGACCATGAAAAAATTCATCAATTCGGTTGATGGCGTGCTCGCGGAGAGCCTCGACGGGTTGGCTGCGGCGCATGCCGATCTCGTGACGCTCGGGCCCGAGCGGAAGTTCGTGCGGCGCCGCGAGCTCAATTCGCGGAAGGTCGCGCTCGTATCGGGCGGCGGGAGCGGGCACGAGCCGCTGCATGCGGGCTTCGTCGGCTATGGCATGCTCGATGCGGCCTGTCCGGGACAGGTCTTTACCTCGCCGACACCGGACCAGATCGTCGAGGCGGCGCAGGCCGTTTCGGGCGAGGCCGGCGTGCTCTTCATCGTGAAGAACTATGCGGGCGATCGCATGAATTTCGAGATGGCGGCCGAGATTTCCGAGGGACGCACGGCCACCATCGTCACCGACGACGACGTCGCGGTCGAGAATTCCACCCACAGCATCGGCCGCCGGGGTGTGGCCGGGACTCTGATCGTCGAGAAGATCGTCGGCGCGGCGGCCGAGAAGGGGGCCGACCTCCAGGCTTGCGTTGCACTCGGCGAGCGCGTCAACGCCCGGACGCGCTCGATGGGGGTGGCACTAACGAGTTGCACGGTTCCGGCTGCAGGCACGCCGACCTTTGTGCTCGCCGACGATGAGATGGAGGTGGGTGTCGGCATCCATGGCGAACCGGGACGCCGCCGCGTCAAGCTGGAGCGTGCCGATGCGATCGCTCTTGAGATGACCACTGCCATTGCCGGGGATCTCGACGCCCGCGAGGGCAACGAAGCCCTGCTTCTCGTCAATGGATTTGGCGGAACGCCCGCGATCGAACTCTATCTGATGTACAATGCGGCGCGGCGGATGCTCGAAAGGCGCGGCCTGCGCATCGCCCGCTCGCTGGTCGGCAGCTATGTCACCTCGCTGGACATGGCGGGGTGCTCGCTCACCGTGAGTCTGCTCGATACCGAGACCCGTGCGCTTTGGGACCATCCCGTGCGCACGGCCGCGTTGAAATGGTGACGGCGGCTGCTAACGACTGCTGATGATTTCGATCGTGCTCCGGCGGATGATTGGCTGGGGCCACGTCTCACGCATGCATCGGGAATTTTCCCGGTCCACCCTCCCTGAAACTTGCCGTGTCCTTCGGACACGGCTTCTTTTTGGGGGGCGGTAGACAGCTATTTCCCCTGGCCGTCCCAGGCGCGGGGTGCATAGCGGCTGAAGGGACTCCGTGTCGGCCGAGCATCCAAATCGATCCATCTCGGTCAGCGCCGATTGCTGCTCGTGCTTGGTTCCGAGGGTCTTCATGGTCAAGTGGGCCGCGCCTGCCGGGTAGCGACAAGGAACAAGATGCCGGCTGTCACGCCCAAGATCCCCGGAGATGGGACCAGCAGCAACGTCAACAATGCGAACCAGATGGTCACCGTCCAGCCGAGCCACGCCCCAGGCGTGATGCCCCTTCCGGCAAGCGTCCACTGGAGAACGCCCAGCAACATCGAGGGTATCGCAAAGCTGCCTATGCTTGCCCAGAAGACGACTGCGTTCTGCAACGATTCGATACTGGGCTGCGTGCCCTTGAGCGGCACCGCCGCCCAAAGGCCCTGGGCGACCCAATCAAGCATTTTTGGCCCTCGGAAGATGATCATGAGGATGAGGTGACCAACGCCCAGTGTGATGAGGAGTGCCGAGCCAATTCGTTGCAAAACCTTCGTTGCCATCATGGAATTCTCTGTGTGTGGGTCGCTCGCATTGTCCAGTCGGAATTTACGCGCGTGTTGGATAGTTTTGTGATGCATGAATAAAAGCACTGGCTCGCCCACATCCGGTGGACACGAAGGCGCAGCGATTGGCCTGGAATGTTGCCTCCGCGAAATGGAAGCCGAGGCGACCATGCGCCCATGCGCATTCGTAGGAGATTGACTGGGCATCGATCACGGGGCGGTGGGGCGACGTGCTCCGGTTAGTTCAGCGCAGGTTTCGCGCGTTGCGCGAATGCTCGCTGTTGCTGCCGCGCGCACGAGATTGTCGATCTCGGGCGGCGGCGCTTCACCGCGCGAGATGTGCGGGCGCACCCCGGCATAGGGGATGTCAATGATCGCGAATCTAGTCGCGCGTCTCAACGTGGGCGAAACCTCGCCAAATAGCCGTCGGGCTATGTCGTCCAGGACAACGTCAAACTCCTTTCCCAGGCGCCGTGCTTCGCGCTCCATATCTGGCGGCCAGCCACCTCCTACAAACTCCTCCCTCCGATGCATGATCGCGATCCGAGCACCTGTTCGATCCGACCTGACCCACTGAGGAACAAACAGACTGGCGGCGATGGCGGCCTCGTTAGGATCGTCGTGTTGGAGCGCCGCTGAAAACCCCCGGTGAAATGCCGCAATCTTACCGAGCCACAGGCGGCCCAGCAGTTCATCGCGTGATTGAAACCGGTGATAGATCGATCCGGACGGCGCCCCAAGCGCATGGGCGATCGCGGACATCGTGGCGGCGGCTATGCCAGAGTTCGCGATGATACGCGCTGCGCTATCCAGAATCTGATGTTCGGTGAACTTCGATGGCCTGGGCATCCGAATTAGATACTAGATTCTATAATTAAAAACAAGTAGAGTCGCGAACGCCGTGCAAACCAGGAGGTTACCGATGACTGTCGCCGTCACGGGCTCATTGGCAGATCAGGTCAGACACGACAGAGTTCGCTGGTCGATCGGCCCTAACGCTAACTCGCGCAGTCAGCCGAATGCGTCAGAGCTCAGGGCGTCTCACGCAAGCCTTCAAGGTCTCGGGCGATGACCTTGCCACCTGGCCAGCGCCCGATCGCTTCCTTTCCGCGTTTCGGTTTACCGCGCTTCGCGAAGCGCTTTCCCAGGAAACCAGACACGGTGCGATTTGAATTGAGCAGTGATGGTCGTGTCGTCGGCGAAGTAGGGCCGGATCGTTGGGGAGCGTTGCCGCGAACGATCCAGCTCAGCGACTTCCATTGCGTCACAACCTGGAGCAGTCTCGGCCACCGCTGGGAAGGCGTTGGCTTTCGGGACTTCTGCACCGCGTTCGCTTTAATTCAAGCGTGCGAAGACCATCTGGTTGTGTTCCGCGGAAGCGATGGCTACCATGCCGCTTTGCCGCTGATCGACCTGTTGCAGCCGGACGTGCTGCTGGCCGATCGTTTGGACGGCGCGCCGCTCCCGGTGGCCCATGGAGCGCCGCTGCGGTTGGTGGCACCGGCCCACTACGGCTACAAGAACGTCAAACATATCGAGCGAATAGAGTTCGGCGTCCATCCGCGTCGCTATCGCCCGGCAGGGCCTGGCTTCATATTCCATCCGCGGGCTCGTGTCGCGATGGAGGAGCGCGGTGTCGGGTTTCCGGGGTGGCTCCTGCGGCGTGCATATCGGCCTTTGATCGCCCCCACCATAATGCGTTGCGCGGAAGCGCTCGAAATGTATCAGGCGAAGAATCATTCGCCAACGACGTCGGAGCATACGCCGAGACAACCTGCGTCGAAGTTGAGGTCAGGCGGTCAATGACTGATAGCGGCCCGACATGAACGCGTATAAAACCTAATACCCGGCCACGTGAAGTTCGTCGCCGTCACCTATGGCACCGAGGGCGATACGCGCCCCATGGCGCTGCTTTGCCGGGCACTGATGGATGCCGGCCACCGTGTCCACCTGCTGGCCGACGTCGCCACGCTCGGCTACGCCGCGGCCCTCGGTGTACCGGCAACCGGCCTCGCCGGCGACATTCGCTCCGCGCTCCGGCAGGACACGATGCTTGCTAAAAGCGGCGGCGGTTTCGCCGACACGGCGAGCGCATTTGCCCGCATCGCCACCGCCAAATCCGAAGCGTGGCTCCGCACCGCGGCCGCCGCCGCAGAAGACTGCGACGCCGTGGTTCTCGGCGGTCTGGCCGCCTTCGTGGGCCTTTCTGCCGCGGAGGCCTTCGGCATTCCGGCCATCGGCACCGGGCTCATCCCGATTACGCCGACGCGTGAATTCGCCTCCCCATTCGTGCGCCTGGGTACTGTGCCGCGCTGGCTGAACCGGACGAGCCACAGGCTGGTCAATGCGTTGCTCTGGCGCATCTTCAAAACGTCCGTCAACGCGGCCCGCGCTGCCGTGTGCGGGCTGCCGCCACGCCGCAGTGTCTGGACCGACCATCCGATGCTCTACGGCATATCCCCAAGCCTCGTGCCGCAGCCAGCCGACTGGCCGCCAACCGCGCGGATCTGCGGCCAGTGGCTGGCGCCCGTGACCGACTGGTCGCCACCAGCAGCGTTGGGCGAGTTCCTCGCCGCAGGCGAGCTGCCAATTTATTTCGGTTTTGGCAGCATGGGGGGCCTGGGCGGCGCGCAGTTGATGCGCGAGGCGCTGGCGGCGCTACGCGGTCGGCGCGCGCTGTTCTACCCCGGCTGGGGCGGCGCAGTGGCCGCCGACTTGCCTGCTAACGTCCATCTGTTGGCGGACGCGCCACATGGCTGGCTATTTCCCCGCGTGGCGTTGGCGATCCATCATGGCGGTGCCGGCACTACCCACGCCGCGGCCCGTGCCGGCGTGCCCTCGGTGGTAGTCCCATTCGCGGGCGACCAGCCTTTCTGGGCTGATCGCCTGCACAAAGCTGGCGCTGCCCCGTCGCCTGTGCCCGCCAAAAGCCTGAGTGCGGATCGGCTTGCGCGCGCCATCGACGAGGCGAACAGGGACGCTCCACGCGCCAGTGCCACGGCGCTCGCCGTGTCCATCGCGCGGGAGGATGGGTTGAAGGCGGCCGCCACGGCGATCGTAACTCTGGCGCGGCGCGACGTCTGGGGACGCCGCGGCCTTCAGTGAAACTCGATTTGTATCGCTGTGGTTATGCCCCTCGGTGACGCATAGGTTTGTGCGCGCCAGGTTGTGTCCTGAGGTGAGGGGCGCCGGTCCGAGTTGAAAAGTCCGTTGGACCGCGGCTTACCAAACGCGATCCATTCAGCCCAGCAATGCTGATTGTCCCGCTGCCCCCGGGAAGTAGGTAAGGTCGAGCGCTGGCGGCGTCACGGCTGTCTGCGAAAGCAGGGCGTGGACCTGTCCGCGATGGTGGGCGTGATGCAGGAAGAGCTGCGACAACACGAGATGGATCGGCATCTGCCTTGGCGTGCCGTCCATGCTGTTGAATGACAGGTTCCCAGCGCAGCCATCCTTATCCAAGATGAGGTCGGTAGTTTCGACGATCCGCACGTCTTCCACGAAGCGGGCATCGCGGAGGCTGGAGAAATCGACGCAGACCTCATAATCGAGCGATGGAATGTTGTGCGGCTCGCCGGTCAATCGAGCGAGCCAAATTCTGTCTGTGGCCAACAGATGGTTCAGCGTGCGATGGATCGATCCAAATGCACAAGCGCGGGGGCGAAAGTATTCGGTCGGATCTAATTCGGAGCACGCGGAGTAAATCCGCTGATTGGCCCAGCCTGTCCAGCGTGCTAACGTTCGGAAGCTGTCGAACATCACTTACCCCCAAGTTGCTGAAAGCTAGCCAGATCAGACGGGGTGTGTCGAATCGATTTCCCTAATCGAGAGAGAAGCCTCGCTAGTGCCCGTGCGCCGCGACCTTTCGCCGACCCATTTGCTGCGCGCTTTCTCCGTATTGGCCCGCACTCGGAATTTTGGACGGACGGCCGCGGAACTCGGACTTACCCAGAGCGCCGTAAGCCAACGAATTGCGGCGCTGGAAGCTCGTCTCGACGTCCGTCTGTTCGACCGTCAGTCGAGCGCCCTCACCAACGCGGGCGAGGCCTACCTTGAGGCGGTCGTGCCTCTGCTCGAGCAACTGGCAGCCGCGGAGGAACGCGTCGCGTCCGATTGGTCGCGAAGTCGGAAGAACGTCGTTCGGCTAAGCATCGTGCCATCCTACGCGCGCTGCTGGTTGATGCCTCGTTTGTCAGCCCTGACCATGGAGTTGCGCGAAATCTCCCTCTACGTCCACGCCACGGACGCCCGAGTCTCCCTTGATGACGGAGAATTCGATCTCGCGATCCGTGTGCAGCCTACCAATGCGGCGGCGGGCGACCGGATGACCCGAGAGGAAGACGTATTGGTTGCGGTCGCCCCGCCGACAATGGTCAAGTCTGCTCAAGCAGATCCTTTTCAAGACACCGTTTTGTTTGATGATGACTGCGGCCTTTTGGGCGTAGCGTCCGGTCATTCCTGGCAGGAATGGTACAGTGCGACAGGATACGAACGTCGACAGACTGGTCGCATGGTTCAGTGCAGCGACGCTGGATTGATCGTGGAGGCGGTACGCAACGGTGCGGGCGCAGCGCTGGTCCGTCGTTCACTTGTCCAGGGAGACCTTGAGTCCGGCCACCTCGTTCAGGGCGGTCCTTCCGTCGCCAGCGCGGGCCAAACTGTTTTGCTGCAAAGGCCAAAGCAAAAACGAAGCAGAGCTGCTACGTCGGTTGCGCGTTGGCTCTCCGAAGAGGCCATCAGCACCTCAACATAGCGGGGCACCTGTCGCCGATCGCGCTAGGCGACCGAACGCCTGGCTTGATCTGGATCAAGCCTCCGCGGTGGCCGCCCCGCTAGCTGCTCAGCAGCCGTCTGCCGGCCCGGAGGCAATGAGCCTTGAAGACGCTTCGTCAGCTTCTGTCCGCGGAGGACGTTGTCCAGCTCGTGATCCGGCTGGGCTTGCTCGGGCTGCTGATCTTCTGGACCTTCCTCGTGATCCGGCCGTTCGTGCCGATCCTGAGCTGGAGCGCCGTGCTGGCGGTGGCGTTCCATCCCGTCTTCGCCTGGCTCGCCCAACGCCTCGGAGGCCGTCCCCGGACAGCCTCAGCCGTTCTCACCCTGGCCACGCTGGGCATCGTCATCGGTCCCGCCGCCTGGCTCGGCCTCAGTGCAGTCGACGGGATCCGGGACCTTGCGGGGCAGATCGGCAGTGGCGATCTCGCGCTCCAGGCCGCGCCGGAGCAGATCAAGAGCTGGCCGTTGATCGGTCCTCAGCTCTATGCGATCTGGAACGAGGCCTACACGAACATCCGCGCGGCGTTGCGCGAGGTGGCGCCGTACTTGAAGCCGCTCGCCGGAATGATGCTGTCGTTTGCCGGTGACACCGGAATTGGAATGCTCCAATTTTTGCTGTCGGTGATCGTCGCGGGCTTTCTGCTTCCGCACGGCGCGCAGCTCGTCGCCGCGCTCCGCGGCTTCCTGTTGCGCATCGTGCCCGGCCAGAGCGAGCACTTTCTCGAGCTCGCCGGCGCCACCATACGCGCCGTCTCGCAGGGCATCATCGGCGTCGCCATCCTTCAGGCCTTGCTGGCGGGCATCGGCTTCAAGCTGGCAGAGATCCCAAGCGCGGGACTGCTCGCGCTCGTCGTTCTCCTGCTGTCGATCGTCCAGATCGGCGGCGCCCCCGTTCTTCTCCCCGTGCTGATCTGGATATGGATGGACAAGGACGTGACGGTCGCCGTGCTGTTGACGGTCTACCTGGTCGTCGTCGGTCTGCTCGACAACGTGCTGAAGCCGCTCCTCATGGGGCGGGGCCTGACGACGCCGACGCTCGTCATCCTGATCGGGGTCATTGGCGGTACGCTCGCGCACGGGATCATCGGCCTGTTCATTGGGCCGATCATCCTGTCGGTGGCCTGGGAGCTTGCGACCGCGTGGATGGGGATCGGCCGCGCTGCGTCAGCGCGCGTCGATCAGGCGACCGTTGTCGCGAAGGATGCCGTCGAGGCGCGATTGACCTAGATTGAAAGGTTGGCTTCAACCCGATGATGCTCCAATTCCTTGTCGGCACACTCGTCAGCGTGATCAATATCGGAATCCACGCGCTCGTGACGGTGGTCGCCGTGACCATCGCCCGCAGTGCCGTCCCGCGTCATACCAGGCAGCCGCGATTGCACCTGATGAGGGTCATGATCGCGGTCGCCGTCGTGTTGAAGGTCGCCCACATGCTCGAAATTCTGACATGGGCGGTGACCTATCATGTCGTCCAGGCCGCCGCCGCAGACGCGGACATGCTCTACTTTGCGTTCGTCAACTACACCACGCTCGGCTATGGCGACATCACGCCGGTGCGCGAATGGCGGCTGATCGGCCCGCTGACTGCCATGAACGGTGTTCTTCTGTTCGGCTGGTCCGCCGCCATTCTGTTCGAAGTCTTGCTCAAGACGCTCGACCGTCTCGGGCTCACGGAAAAACCCGGTGCGGACCTGCCGCGCACCTGATACTGTCGCCTCGGTCAATCGCGACCTTGCGGATCGTGAACGGCATTTCGCCGGCTCAGGACTGCAGATCGAGGCTTGCGAGCTGGTGCCGGTCGAGCAGAACGATCTGGCGTTGGGTGTTGCCGATGAAGCCGAGAACGCCGAGCTCATGCAGTCGCGACAGAGCCCGCGAGACGGTCTCCAGCGTCAGGCCGAGATAGTCGGCGATATCGCGTCGCGACATCGGAAGCGCCATGACGCCGGCGGCCGTCAGTCGCTTGTCCATTTCGAGCAGGAACGCGGCGACGCGCTCCAGGGAGGTCTTGCGGCCGAGAAGCAGCATGTGGTCTTCCGCATGCTGGAGGTTGCTCGTGGTCATGCTGAGCAGGTTTCTGGCCACCATGGCATCGCCCTCGGCCACGGTTTCCAGGCTTTGGCGTTTGATCAGCCGCACCGTGGTGTCGACGATGGCTTCCGTCGTGAACCGATGCTCGCTGCCGTTCTCGAGCCCGAAAATGTCGCCGACGAGGTGAAATGCGCCGATCTGCCTGCGGCCGTCCGACAGTAGCTTGTAGCTTCGCACCGCACCGAACTTGACCTGGTAGACATACTCGGCCGGCTCCTTCTCGCCGTAGATCTCGGAGCCTTTTCGGTAGGAAAATTCGCTTAAATTGACCAGTGCATTTGAATGACTTGCCATGCCGAGGTCGCGGAGAGTATTGGGACGCAGCGTGGAATCCGTCGTGATGCGAACGAACATAGGCCAACTCCTCAGCTTTTCCGCCGAATTGGTCTGGCAAACGAAATGCTTTGCCGAGAATGCGCCGCGCAATCCCACTCCCGCCGAAGTTGATTTTCGACCAAGGAAGTATTCTTATCCATTGTCCCGAGGTTCATTGTACCAAAGGACAGCACTGGCGATTGCTGCGCTGGCTGAGAAGCCCAGCCACAGGGCAGATGCGACATATTGCGAAGCAGATATTTCGACCTTCAAACGTGAAGATCGATTTGAAGAATGAGTAGGACGTCGAGCGTCCTAATTGATTTTTGGTGAGAGGTAGAGTTGCCAGGCCTTGTTCACGTTGTTGACGACGACGCGTCCTTTCGGACCGCGATCGAGCGCCGACTGAAGCTCGCGGGATACGAGGTGGCGACCTATGCTTCTGCAGTGGAGCTGCTGGATTCGCTGTCGGATGAGGAGCAGGTCGGGTGTATCCTGCTCGACGTCCGGATCCCTGGCCTGAGCGGTCCGGACCTGCAGGCCCGGCTGGTCGCGTCCGGTTCGATGTTGCCCATCATCTTCCTGACCGGTCATGCCGACACGCCAACGACGGTACGTGCGATCAAGGCCGGTGCGGAAGACTTCCTGACCAAACCGGTGTCGTCCGCGCAACTGCTCGATGCCATCGAGCGGGCGCTGGCCAGTCAGCGGACGGCGCGCGCCCAGGCCAGCAGGCTTGATTTGCTTCGTCGTCATCTGGCCGCACTGACGCAGCGCGAGCGGCAGGTGTTTGATCTGATCGTGCGCGGCCGGATCAACAAGCAGATCGCGCATGAACTGGGGACCACCGAGCGCACGGTGAAGGCGCACCGCCATCAAGTGATGGAGAAGATGCAGGTTCGCTCGCTGGCGGAGCTCGTTTCGATCGCAGAGCGTCTCGGAATGCTCGATCCGGACGAACGCTGACGGCTTCGGGACGGCGCGAGTTCCCTCGATGTGCCTGTCCCAAAGGACAATGCCGCGGCGTGTTGACAGTGCGCGACGAGCTGTGTGCAATAATGCACTTATAACCGCGTCAAGATGCGGAGCAATCGTATCCAATATCCCACCGTGGTCTTCCGGAAAGGCACATCGCCTTGCCCCTGCGCGAGTCCGTCTTTGTCGTTGATGATGATCTGGCCATGCGAACCAGCATGGACAGGCTTCTGCGAGGACACGGCTTCGCCACGACGCTTTTCGACACCGGGAGCGCCTTGCTCGATCACGGCAGGTTCCACACCGCGATCTGCATCATCCTCGACATCAATCTGGGTGCAAAGTCCGGCATCGAGGTGCGGCGAAGCCTGGCCGACAAGGGGATCGCGGCGCCGGTGATCTATGTCACCGGCAATGACAGCCCGGCAAACCGCGCCGCGGCGATTGCCTCAGGCTGCATCGCCTATCTGATCAAGCCCTTTGCAGCGCAGTCCTTGATCGAGTCCGTGGAGCGCGCCCTCGTCTTATAGCTCCGCGCCGGCCGTCATTCGTCGACATATTGCTCGAGTGTCCTGGACGGCGCCCCCGTGTGAGCGGAGGCAAATTGCGCCAAGGGAATCGAGGTCGTCAGGGCAAGAAGATTGGAATCGACAAGTTCGAGCAGAAGCGTCTGACCCTTTTCCATCTCCGCGATGATTGTTGGCGCCACGACGTCGGCCGCGATGCATAGATTGGTGAGACACCAGGTATAGGGAATGCGGAACGCGGCGCCGTGGTCGATGGCTAGTTTAGGCGATTGTTGCAGGTACATCCCGACCGGTACGAAAAGTTGCAGGCGGGCCGTGGGCGCGTCCTCCCGCTCGATCAGATCGATGCGCACGGCCGTCTGCCCGGTCGCGAACCGGCCGGTGATCGAGGTTCGGCAGAGGGTGGGCGCGCCGCCGGCCTTGAAGCACAATTTTTGCCAGCTGCCATAGCTGATGTCGTTGGCTTCGCGCTGGCCGCGCGTTGCGAACTCGGGGGGCTTTTCGGATTGCGCCGCCCTGGGCGAAGCGACACTCGAGATCGTGGCGGCCCCGATTGCTGCAACCATCAGGAGGCCAGAGAGGCAATCAAGAGCACGGGCCATCGCTGCAACTCCGAAATCCGGACTCAGTTCTGCGCATCGAGAAACTTGGCGACCAACGGCGACCAGAGCGGAACCGCATCCGGCGAACCGATGAAGAAATGTCCCTCGTTGCCGAACGGCGGCATCAGGTGATATTCGGCCCGGCCGCCGGCGGCGATGAAGGCGTCGTGCATGCGCTTTGACAGTTCGGGACCGAAAAACGTGTCGTTCCCGATGTAGATCCACAGCATCGGCACGCGCGATGTGCGGCCGAAATCGGCGGTGGCCTCGACCAGGCGGTCGGGAGCGCAATTGTTGTTCGGCTTGCCGTCGACGCGTCCACCGCGGCCCCCGGCAAAGACAATGATGGCCTTCACCTGCGGCGGGTTCATGCTCGACAGGGCGATCGCAGCCCAGCCGCCGGCGGACTGCCCGACCACGATCACGTCCTTCGGGACGATCCGCTTCTCGGCGGCCAGGTAGTCAATGATCCAGAGATCGACCTGGGCGATCGCAAGGCCGGCATCATGGAAGTTCGGATTGGTGCATTTGCCAACCTTCGAGAAGAACGGCCCATAGAGCGCCCGCTCGGGGATATCGATCGCTGCTGCGCCATACCCGCTGCCGACCGGCGCCACCACCAGATAGCCTCGCCTTGCGAACCATTTGGCGGCGTCGCGAAATTCCACTAGCGGAAAAAAGCTGCGATTGGTCGGGTTGAGCGAGACACCATGGTTCATGATCACCAGCGGAAACGGTCCGTCGCCGACCGGGCGCACCAGATAGGCGAACATCGGCAGCGGCAGGGGCAGCGCCCAGATTTCCTCCTGGATGCGGACCTCGTCCCCGGCGCGCGTGGGCGATACGGCCATGAAGAGGGCGAGGAAGGTGATCGCGAGACAATGGAGCAAGGCAGGTCCGCGTCGCATCCCCGCCTCCCTCAACCTGCGTAGGTTGCGGCCACGACGATCGGGCCGAGTACCGTGAGCACGACATTGCCGACCGCGTAGGGGACGGCGACGCCGAGCACCGGGGTCTGGCTCTCGGCAACGTCGCACGCGCCGGTGACGGCGGCATCGACCGTCATCGCGCCGGCGAGCGCACCGCAGGTCACGACGGGATTCATGCGCAGCAGATAATAGGCAACGAGCGTTCCGACCACCATCGGAACCAGCGTGACCACGATCCCCATGCCGACCAGCAACAGGCCGTGGGCCTGGATCGCCGACCAGGCGGCGAGGCCGTTGCCGAGTCCGATCGCCGCTATGAAGCCGCCGAGGCCGATGTCGCTCAGGGTCTGCTGCGCCGCCGGCGGCATTGCGCCGATGCCGGGCCGGCGCGTCCGCAGCCAGCCGCAGACGAGCCCTGCGATCAGCGCGCCGCCGCCGCCACCCAGCGTCAATGCGACAGTGCCGACTTTGAAGCTGGCAAGGCCGGCCAGAAGCCCCACTGCAATGCCGGCGGCGAGATAGGCGATGTCGGTGCGATCGCTGGTATTCAGGGCGTGTCCCACGTGCGCCGTTGCGCGGGCGATATTGCTGGTGCTGCCGACCAGCGTCATGACGTCGCCGAGATAGACCCGCGTGTCGGGACCGAGAGGCACTTCGCGGCCCATGCGCCTCAGCGCACGCAGGAATACGCCGCGTGCATTGTCGCCGAGCCGGTCAACGATCTCGCGAAGTGAGCGGCCGTGCAGCTGGGGATTTTCGACGAGCACCTCGATCACATTGCCCGGCAGGTTGCGCAGCAGCTCCTCCGCGTCGATCTCGGCCCCGAGGATCGGCTTGGCCGCGACGATCGCGGCGGTCGGACCGGCAATGACGATGTCGTCGCCGGCCTCGAGCACGGTGTCCTGCTGCGGCTTGATGTCGGCCCCGCCGCGCACGATCCGCTCCACGACCGTGCGGCTGCCGATCTCCGCCTCGATGGCACCGATGGTGCGACCAGCGGCGGGAGACACGCGATAGGCGCGGGCCTGGAATTTACGGTACGACAGGTTTTCCGTCTTCGGCGGCACACCGCCGGCGAGCTCCGCCTCGAGCTTTTTCGCCTCCGTCTTCAGATCGATCCGCATCAGCCGTGGCGCCACGAATGGCACGAACAGGAGCGTCAGGATGTAGCCGAGCACGTAGGTCACCGCGTAGCCCGCCGCGATGTTGGCTTCCTGCTGCTTCAGCACGTCGCTCGGCAGGCCGAGCTGCGCCAGGGCGCCAGATGCGGTGCCGATCACCGAGGATTGCGTCAGCGCCCCGGCCGTCAGTCCCGCCGCTGTCCCTGTATCCAACGTGAAGACACGAGCGAAGATGAGCACCAGGACGAGCCCGGTGGCGCCGATCACCAGCGCCAGCACGACCTGCGCCAGGGTCCGCAGGCTCAGCGAAGCGAAAAATTCCGGTCCAGAACGGTAGCCGATGGTGAACACGAACAGGCTGAACAGGATCGCCCTGAGGATCGGCGGGAACGTGAAACTCCCGAGTTGTCCGATCAGCACGGCGACAATCAGGATGCAGGCGGTGGTTCCGATCGAGAAGCCGCGGATCCTGATGCGGCCGAGGATGGTGCCGATCGCGATCGCGAGCAGCAGGAAAATTTCCGGTGCGGTGGCAATGATCCACCTGACGGTTTCCATGGCATTCCCCCGGCGCTTTGGCGTGATTTGATTGATGGCGGCGGGGGTGTTGCTTGATCCAGATCAAGCCTTCGCGGCAACGTGGCGGCGCCTATGACGCGATGGAATGTGCGCGACAGCCCGTATTGCCGACATGAGTACCTTTGACGTCGCGGCCGGCGCGATCCGCCGCGATGAGACAGTCGAGATCGTCCTGCTGCTCGCCTTTGCCGGCGGCTATATCGACGCTTATACCTGGATCATCCACGGTGTGATGGCGAACGCCCAGACCGCAAATCTGGTCTTCCTCTGGGTCTATGCGACGGCCGGCAACTGGGCGAAGGCCTTGCATTTCGTTCCGCCAATCCTGGCTTTCGCGATCGGAATCGTGCTTGCAGCCGGGCTGCGCCGCGTCGCGGGCGAGCGGGCCAGCGCGATCAGCACATTGATCGAGATCCTGCTCTTGATAGCGATCGGTATTCTGCATAATCGGCTGCCCGATCTGGCCGGAACGCTCGGTATTTCCGCCGTGGCGGCGATGCAGGCCGCGATGTTCCTCAAGGTCGAAGGCACAGCGTGCAGCACGGTGATGATCACCGGCAATATGCGTCAGGCTATCGAGAACGTCTTCGCAGTCGCAGCAGGGGGCGCGCCACTGGGAACGCTGCGGCGTTCGGGCATCTTCTTCGCACTATGTGCCGTGTTCGGCTTCGGTGCCGCGGCCGGCGCTCTTGCTACCAAGAACATTCCCGATCTCGCGTTGGGCCTGCCCGTGGTCGCGCTGTTGATTGTGTTGCTGCGCTGCGAGGCGTCCCGTGCGGAGGACGGGCGATGAACCGCTCAGGAGTTTCTGGGACTGGGCGCGAACCTCGCGGCCGCCTTCGGCCATGGCTATCCCGTTGCGGGCGGCCTGTCGCGATCGGCGCTGAACGACAATGCCGGCGGACGGACGCCGCTGGCACTGGTGACCTGCCCGGCGATGATCAGGCGAGCGTCGCACAACGAACGGCCTGATGTTGTCGTGTTGCGCTGCGAACGCATGGCATCGGGTCGCATCATAATGCATGCGACCGTTGACTTGGATCAACGGAGCGAGCAGCGCCGCACCCACCATCCCGCATCACCTTCGGTAAAAAGGATCGGGAGAGAGAGATGTCCAAAGAGGCCAAGCCCGCACAGAAGCGCATCGACCAGTTCTTTTCCGGCCCGGGTGCACGGGCAGACGACTGGCGCGACCTAGTGGAAGCAGCAAAGACCTGGGCGCGCGTCGGCAATCGCGCAGCCTATGACGCTGCGCTGGCCGATCTTTCGATCACCGAAGAATTTCACGGCTATCCCGGTCCGCACCTCATGGCGGCGCTGCGGGAAGCTGCGGCCGCCGGCGACGGTGCGTCATCGTTCGCCCTTGCGACGAGAATTGCCCAGGCGCTGGCAACGCGATCCTTCCGCCAGCATGCCGGCGACTGGAGCCCCAAGGACGACGGCAATGGCGATGCGCCCGAACTGGTGCCGCCGGCCTTTGGCGCGCACAGCGCGCGCAGGCCGTATTTCGAGACCCTGATCGTCACCGGCGTATCATCCAGCCAATGGCCGGCGCTGGCCGCCGAATGGCGCAAGCTGCGGCGCCCGGTCGACGCATTCATCTATGAACCCGTCATCGTCGGCAGCCTGGAGGACGCCTTCTGCGCGACGATGCTCAATCCGAACATCGGAGCAGTTATCATCAACGAGGGCTTCGGCCTGCGTTCGCGCCACGATGCGCCGGTGTTGCGCTCGATCATGGCAACGGCCGGTCTCAACGACGAAACCGACGCCTCGGCGCTGCGGCTCGCCCAGATCATCAAGCGCGTCAGGCCCGAGCTCGACCTTTACATGATCTCGAACCGGGACGTGGAGGAGCTCGCCGGCAATCCCGAGGCGGATGTGGTCCGCCGCATCTTCTATTCCGTTGAAGAGCTGCTGGAACTGCATCTGTCGATCCTGGAAGGGATCCAGGATCGCTACGACACGCCGTTCTTCGACAATCTCAAGAAATACGCGCAGCGTCCGATCGGCACCTTCCATGCGCTGCCGATCGCGCGCGGCAAGTCGATCTTCAAGTCCGACTGGATCCGCGACATGGGTGAGTTCTACGGCCCGAACCTGTTCCTGGCCGAGAGCAGCGCCACCACCGGCGGTCTCGACAGCATGCTGGAGCCGACCGGCAACATCAAGAAGGCGCAGGAGAAGGCGGCGAGGGCGCTCGGTGCCGATCGCGTCTTCTTCGTCACCAACGGCACCTCGACGTCGAACAAGATGGCGGTGCAGGCGCTGCTGGCGCCCGGCGACATCGCGATCGTCGACCGCAATTGCCACAAGTCGCATCATTACGGCATGGTGCTGGCCGGTGCGCAGCCGCTCTACGTCGAAGCCTTCCCGATGACGGAATATTCGATGTACGGCGCGGTGCCGCTGAAGACCATCAAGCAGGCGCTGCTGGGCGCCAAGGCCGACGGCCGGCTTGACCGCGTCAAGATGGTCGACCTGACCAACTGCACCTTCGACGGCCATATCTACAACACAAGGCGGGTGATGGAGGAATGCCTCGCCATCAAGCCCGATCTGATCTTCCTCTGGGATGAAGCCTGGTTCGGCTTCGCGCGATTCTCGCCGTTCCTGCGCCGCCGCACCGGACTTGGCGCCGCCAACGAGATCGAGGCATGGATGCGCCATCCCAAGTCGGTCGAGGCCTATGAGAAGCAGCAGGCCGAGCTCGGCAAGAACCCGTCCGAGGAGGCGCTGCTCAAGACCCGCCTGATCCCGGATCCCAGACAGATCCGGCTGCGCGTCTACCAGACCAACTCGACCCACAAGTCGATGTCGGCGATCCGCCAGGGCTCGATGCTCTCGGTCAAGGACGTCGAATTCCACACCGTCGAGCAGCAGTTCAAGGAGGCGGTGTTCACCCACGCCTCGACAAGTCCGAACCAGCAGCTGATCGCGAGCCTCGACATCTCGCGGCGGCAGATGGAGCTGGAGGGCTATGGCCTCGTCGCCAATGCAATCGAGATTGCGTTCGCGATCCGCCAGGCAGTCAACAACAATCCGCTGATCTCGAAATACTTCCGCATCCTCGGTGCCGACGCCATGGTGCCGGCGCAGTATCGCCAAAGCGGCTTCACCGACTTCCTCGCCCCCGGCGTCAACTGGGCGAATACGCTGAAGAGCCTGAACGAGGACGAGTTCTGTCTCGACCCGACCCGCATGACGCTGGTGTGCGGCATGGCCGGCTATGACGGCACGCAGTTCAAGGGCATTCTCGCCAACGAGTACAACATCCAGGTCAACAAGACCTCGCGCAACTCGGTGCTGGTCCAGTCCAACATCAACAACACCCGCAGCGACGTCGCGCATCTGGTCCGCGTGCTCGCCGAGATCGCGGGTGAGATCGACCGCGGCCTTGCCCAGGGCGGTGCCAATGCGCGGAAGGTCTTCGAGGCACGGGTGACGAGCCTCATGAAGGACGTGCCCGACCTACCGAACTTCTCGCATTTCCACCCGAGCTTCCGCGGCGATGCCGGCACCAAGACCAATGAAGGCGACATCCGCAGCGGCTTCTACGCGGCCTATGACGTTGCCGGCTGCGAGCACATTCGCCTCAACGACCCCGAGATCGACCGGCGGCTGAAGGCCGGTCCCGAGCTCGTCTCGGCCAATTTCGTCATTCCCTATCCGCCGGGCTTCCCGATCATGGTGCCCGGCCAGGTCATCACCCAGGAGACCATCGACTTCATGCGCAAGCTCGATGTGAAGGAGATCCATGGTTACGACGCCAAGGAAGGGCTGAAACTCGTACGGACGGAAGCCTTGGCCAAGCTCGGCAGGCCAAAGCCCAGCGCGCAGCCAAAGCTCAAGGCCGCGTCATAGGCCGGGAGGGGACGAACATGCAGGCATTTTTCGAATTCTTGCAGCAGTACCCCTATTTGCTGCTGTTCTTCGTGGTCGGTCTCGCCGTCTATATCGGCCGGGCCAGCATCAAGGGCTATGGCCTCGGCATGGTCGCCGGTGCCATCGTGGTCGGCGCGGGCCTCTCGGTCTGGGCATCCAGCTATGGCGTGAAGCTGGAGCTGAATAACTTTGCCAAGAGCCTGTTCTACTATCTCTTCATGTACGGCGTCGGCCTGCGCGTCGGTCCTTCCTTCGTCAACAGCCTGAGGGGCGACGGGATCAAGTTCCTGTTCCTCGCCGTGGTGTCGAGTGTGATCGGCCTGACGCTCGTCGTGCTTGGGGCGAAGCTCTTCGCATTGCCGCCCGGTGCGGCCGGCGGCATGCTGGCGGGTTCGCAGACCATGTCGGCGGCGATCGGTTCGGCCGAGCAGGCCGTCACGTCGGGCGTCGTGAAACTGCCTGCCGGGATGAAGCCAGAGGATGCCTCCGGCATGATCGCCTTGTCCTACGGTATCACCTACATTTGGGGCACCGTCGGCATCATCCTGATCTGCAAATATCTGCCGCGCTGGTGGGGCGTCGATGCCAAGGCTGCCGCGAAGCAGTATGAGCAGGAGTTCGGCGTCAAGGATCTCGAAGGCGGCGCTCTGACCGGCTACCGTCAGTTCGGTCTGCGGGCCTACCGGCTCGAAAATCCCGCGACGGTGGGGATGAGCATCGCCAAATTCCGCGCGGTCAATCCGGAATACCGGATCGTCAACGTGGGGCGTAATGGCGAGCCGCAGGGTGCTGATCCCGAGCTCGTGCTGCAGAAGGGCGATATCGTCGCGCTGGGCGGCTCGACCGAGCATCTGACCGAGAAGATGGGCCTGATCGGTCCGGAGGTCGCCGACGCCAAGACGCTCGGTATACCCATGGACCAGGCTGAAATCGTCGTCTTCAACAAGGACGTCGTCGGGCGTACTTTCGAATCCTTCCGCGACACGGCCATCGCCGGCCAGCTGCAGGTGACCAAGGTCGAACGGGGCGGCGTGCAGATCCCGGCCGGTCTCAAGACCAAGCTGGAACGCATGGACATCGTCTCGGTGGTCGGCCTGAAGTCGGCTGTCAACGAGCTCGGCGAGATGTGGGGCCGCATCGCGCGCGCTAACACCTCGACCGACCTGCTGACCCTGTCGGTCGGCATGATCATCGGCTTCCTGATCGGCATGATCGAATTCCCGGCCTTCGGCGCCAAGGTCGGCCTCGGCAATGCCGGCGGCCTGTTGCTGTCGGGCGTGATCGTGTCCTCGGTCGTGTCGCGTCTGCGCTTCTTCGGCAATACGCCGAATGCGGCGCGAAACGTACTCGAGGATCTCGGCCTCGTCGTGTTCGTCGCGATCGTCGGCGTCAATGCTGGCGCCGGCCTGTTGGCTCAGCTCACCGGCGCGCTCGCGCTCAAGATCTTCATCGTCGGCTTCATCGCGTGCACGATCCCGCCGTTCATCGTCTGGGCGATCGGATTCCACGTCTTCAAGATCAATCCGGCGGTGCTGATGGGCGGCGTTGCCGGCGCACGCTCGCATTCCGGCCCGTGCCGCGAGGCCGCGGTCGAGATCCAGAGCTCCGTGCCCTGGATCGGATTCCCGGTCGGCTATGCCGTCTCGGGCATCCTTCTCACCATCTTCGGCTACTTCGCCATGATCCTGGCTCAATAAGGGGAAGACACGTCATGAGAAAACTGATCTTCGGCGCCGTCCTGGTCGCCTCGCTCGCAACCGTTGCCGGCTTCAGCACGCCGACGCATGCCGATACCGGCCAGGTTGCGGTCGTCTTCACCAAGGGAGGCTTCATCGTCGGCGCCGGTGGCGGAGAGGGCGTTTTGGTCTACCGGGGCAAGAAGTATCCGTTCACGGTGTCTGGCATGAGCGTGGGGCTCACCATCGGGGCGTCGACGACGAAGTTCGTCGGTCGGGCGCTCAATCTGAAGGGGCCGGCATCCATCGAAGGCTCCTATGCCGTGGGAGGAGCGGGTGGGGCAATCGCCGCAGGTGCTGGCGCGGTTCAGTTGCAGAACAGCAATGGCGTCATCCTCCAGCTCAGCGGTCCCAAGGTCGGCGCGGAAGTATCGGCTGCCGTCGGCGGTGTCACAATCCGCCTGAAATCGAGTTGAACGAGCCGCGCAGCGCGCCCGTTCACGTGCGCGCTGCAGGAGCCCGCCTCACAAAGCCTTCGTCTTGTTGATTCAAATCAAGCTCGAATCGGATCGGTACCCGACCTTATCGTCGGGTGCCTATCGAGGTCGTGCGGCGGCATCATCCAACAGCGAGTGATGGCACCCCAATCATAGGAGAAGATGCCATGCTTCGTTATCTTCTGGCCGCTCTTGCGGCCTTTGTCCTGCTCACCGTCAGCCTCATTCCCAGACGATGCTTTCGCTCGTCGCGGTGGTGGCGGCTTTCATGGCGGCGGAGCGCGTGCAGGTGGCTTTCATGGCGGAGGTGTCCGCGGTGGCGCTGTTCACGCGGGCCGCATCCATGGCGGGCATCGCGTCGCCGGAGGTCCGCGCCCTGCTCATCCGATAGCCGGTCGTCCCGGCCGCTATCCAGTCGCAGGTCGTCCGGGTCGTCCCGTCGCCGGTTATCCGGGATATCGTCCTGGCTACGGCTACGGCTGGGGCCGCGCGGCCGGCGCTGCCGCAGTTGGGGCTGCAGCAGCGGGCGCTTACGGCGCTTACGGCTACTACAACAACAGCTGTTATCAGGACACCTACGGCAATTGGGTCTGCCCGCAGCAAAACCGGTATGGCTATTGAGCGATTGACGGCAAAGCGCGATGACGATTCATCCTAATCGCATCGCGCTTTAGCGGCCTGATGCTGCTCAATAGCGCTGCGCGACGAAATTCATCCCCTTGAGGCTGGTCTGGTCGTTGTAGCGTCCCTTGTCGGAGCGCTTCGGCAGCTTGATCGTGTCCTTCTTGATGCGCTTGTAGGGGATGGCGCCGAGAAGGTGGGCGATGCAGTTCAGCCGCGCCCTTCGCTTGTCGTCGGAGCGGACGATGTGCCAGGGTGCTTCCTTCGTGCTGGTCTTCTTCAGCATCAGGTCGCGCGCCCGCGAATAGTCGTACCACCGCCTGAAGGATTCCAGGTCCATCGGACTGAGCTTCCACTGCCGGACCGGGTCGTCGATACGGGCCTTGAAGCGGCGCTCCTGCTCGTCCATGCCGACCTCGAGCCAGATCTTGATCAGGATGATGCCGCCGTCGATGACATATTTCTCCATCTGTGGGCACAGGTTGAGGAAGCGCTCGTGTTCGGCGGGGGTGCAGAAGCCCATGACGTATTCGACGCCGGCGCGGTTGTACCAGCTCCGGTCGAAGATCACGATCTCGCCGCCGGCCGGAAACCGCTCCATATAGCGCTGGAAGAACAATTGCGTCTTCTCGCGGTCGGATGGCGCGGGGAGGGCGACGACCCTGAATACGCGCGGGCTGACCTTCTCGGTGATCGCCTTGATCGTGCCGCCCTTGCCGGCGGCGTCCCGGCCCTCGAACAGGATGATGACCCGGAGCTTGTTCTCCCGCACATAGTCCTGGAGGTGGCACAGCTCGACCTGCAGCTTCTCGAGCTCTTTCTCGTAATCCTTCCGCTTCATCCGCTCTGCAGCTGCGTCCTTGGCCATGCCTACCCGTCCTAATCGTCCCAGGATATGGTCACGCCGATGTCGCCCGGCACGCCGCCGGGAAAATCGATGACCTGATAGGCAATGCGATAGCCGCGCGGTTTCAGGTAATCGGTCCAGAGCTGGAAGATCTCCTTGGGGATCCCGGTCAGGGTGTTCTCCCAACCCTTCTCCATCTGATTGATGGCGCGGCCCTTGTCCGTGCACAGCGAGTTGGGGAAGCGATAGACCAGCACTTCCGTCAGGCCGTTTCGCACCGCGCGCTGGATGATGGTCGAGGCGAGCTTGATCTTCTCTTCCTCGGTCTTGCCCGACGGCTTGCTCAGGCGCTCGATCAGCGCACGCTTCTCGGCCTCGGCGGCGGCTGCGAGGCGGACATATTCCTCCGCCTTTTCAGCCTCCTTGAGGGCGGCTTCCTTTCGGATCTGGGCGGCGTTGGGGATGAGATCGTCTAGGCCGGGCATGGCGGGCGGCTCCTGATGGTTATCCAATCAGCACGCAGAAAACGCTAGGTCCAGCGCAAAAGCGTTCCCTTGATTCAAATCAAGCAAACGCGGACCTATCCGCACACAGTGCTGCACATGCATGTCTTGACCGGGAGAGACGCTTGAGCGACCAGCTTCATCCGATGGCACCGCATCATCTGCCGTTCTATCTAGCGCCCGGGAGCGGGACCGACACGTTGATGGTGGTGATGGGCGTATTCCTGATCGGGACCGTGCTCTGGGTCGGCACGCTCTATTGGAAACTGCACAGCCTGCCCGAGCGGATGGCGCACAAATCGCAGAAATTGCAGTTCGAGTTCGTTGCGGTGCTCGGCCTGATCTCCCTGTTCACGCACATGCACATCTTCTGGATCGCCGGCCTGCTGCTCGCGATGATCGATCTTCCGGATTTCGGCACGCCGCTTCGCAGCATTGCCGGATCCGTCGAAAAGATCGCTGACGCAACGCCGGTTTCCGACGGCGGGGATGTCTTGCCCGAGACCGCTGCGACGCCGCTTCTGCAGGATAGGCCGGGACCCGCCAAGGAGAAGGAGCACAGCCATGTTTGAGCTGATGTTCTGTTCGCTGCTGACGATCCTGCCCGATTACCTCTACCGCCGTTATGTTCAGGGCAAGCGCTTCGGCAAGGAGATCACCTTCTTCTCGATCTGGTACGAGTTGCGCTGGGGCATCACCGCCTGCCTGATGCTGACGATCTCGTTGATCACGATGATCTTCTATTTCCATCCCGCAACCTCATCCGCGACGTTGTACTTCCGCACCGTGCCGATTCTGCCCGAAGGCTCGGGCCGTGTCGCCGAGGTGAAAGTCGGGTTCAGCGCGCCGGTCAAGAAGGGCGATGTTCTGTTCACGCTCGACAGCTCGAAGCAGCAGGCTGCGTTCGAGACGGCCAAGCGCAAAGTCGCGGAGGTCGATGCCGCCATGCAGACCGCACAGGCCGATGTGGTCAAGGCCGAGGCGCAGATCGGGGAGGCGAAGGCCAACTACCAGCAGGCCAAGGACGAGCTCGAGGTCAAGACCGAGCTCCAGCGCCGCAATCCGGGCATCGTTCCGCAGCGGGATATCGAAAAGCTCCAAGTCCTGGTCGACCAGCGACAGTCCGGCGTCGACGCTGCAACGGCCGTGAAACAAGCCGCATCTCTGCAGGTCTCCGTCCTGCTGCCGGCCCAAAAGGCCAGCGCCGAAGCTGCGCTCGACCAGGCTCAGGTCGATCTCGACAAGACGTCTGTGCGTGCCGGCGTCGATGGCCGGGTCGAGCAGTTCCTGGTTCGCACCGGCGACGTCGTCAACCAGCTGATGCGCCCGGCCGGCGTCCTCATTCCCGAGGAGGCCGGCCGAAAGGTTCTTCAGGCCGGCTTCGGTCAGATCGAGGCGCAGGTGATGAAGACCGGCATGGTCGCGGAAGCGACCTGCATCTCGAAGCCATGGAAGATCATCCCCATGGTGATCACGACGGTGCAGGACTACATCGCAGCCGGGCAATTCCGGTCCGGCGAGCAATTGCTGGAAGCGCAGAATGCCGTCCGCCCCGGCACGATCCTCGTGTTTCTGGAGCCGCTCTACAAGGGCGGCCTCGACGGTGTCACGCCGGGCTCGAGCTGCATCGTCAATGCCTACACCAGCAACCACGAGGAGATCTCGGCCAAGGACACCCCGACCAGCCGGAAGATCGCGCTGCACGTCGTGGATGGCGTCGGCCTCGTGCATGCGCTGCTGCTGCGCATTCAGGCGCTGTTGCTGCCGATCCAGACACTCGTGCTGAGCGGCGGCCATTGAACGAGAGAAGCGGACGAACGAGACTATGGGCGGGTCGTCACGCGCCGCTGAGGCCCGCCTCGGGGCTGTCCGTGCGCTGCAATCCGCGCTAAAATTGCCGGAGATCGCAGTCAGCGAAAGCTGCGGGGAGTGGAGCTGAGCGGGCGCATGTCCACAGATGCGGTCAGGCCGGTTGCGGCTGCGTGGCTTTGTCTCGGCCTCTTGCTCGCCGGGTGCACGCTATGCGGTCCTGCGCGCGCGCAATCGGCCCCGGCACCGCGCAGCGAGCCCAAGCGTGTGCTGATGCTGCATTCCTTCGGGCGCGATTTCTTGCCCTGGAGCGAGTACGCACGCAGCATCAAGACCAATCTCGAGGAGCGCTCTCCCTGGCCGCTCGATATCCAGGAACATACGCTTCTTACCGCCCGGTTCATCGCGCCGGGTCCTGAGGGGCCCTTCGTCGAATATCTTGGTTCGCTGTACGAAGGGCGGCCACCTGACATCGTGATGAGCATTGGCGGGCCAGCGGCCGGATTCGTGCAAAGGCATCGCGAGAAGCTGTTTCCGAAGGCGCCAATGGTCCTCACGACAGTCGAGGAACGATTGATCGACCGCTCACGCCTGACCCGGAACGACGCGGTCGTGTCAGTCCGTAACGAATTTGTCACGGCCTTCCGCAATGTTCTGCAGGTGCTGCCGGACACGCAGACGATAGCCCTCGTCATTGGCGCGTCTGCGTTGGAGAAATTCTGGCTCGAAGAGGTCAAGAGGGACGTCAAGCCGCTCGAAGGCCGGGTTTCGTTCGTTTGGTACGGCGATCTGTCGTTCGAGGACATCCTGAAACGGGCATCGACGCTTCCCCCGCACACGGTTCTGTTCTGGGGGTTGATGTCGGTCGACGCGGCGGGTGTCGTTCATGATGGAAATCTGGCGCTGCATCGCCTTCAGGCCGTCGCGAACGCCCCAATTTTCTGCTTTGAGGAGTCGTTCTTCGGACGCGACATTGTCGGCGGTCCGATGCATTCAATTCCTGAACTCGGTCAAAAGACCGCCGATGCGGCACTGCGAATTCTGGGCGGGGAAGAGCCTGCAAACGTCAGAATTGAACCGATCGCATATGCAGCTCCCAAATACGATTGGCGGGAGTTGCAGCGCTGGGGCATCAGCGAGAGTAGCCTGCCCAAGGGAAGCACCATCCTGTTTCGCGAGCCGACTATCTGGCAGCGCTATCGCTGGCAGATGCTGATGATCTCGGCCGTGTTCCTGGTGCAGGCCGGACTCATCAGCGGGCTCCTGCACGAGCGTCGCCGCCGGCGGGTTGCCGAAGTCGAATCGCGTCAGCGGCTGACGGAACTCGCCCACGTGAACCGCTACTCGGCCGTTGGCGAGCTGACGACCTCGATCGCGCATGAACTGAACCAGCCCCTCGGATCGATTCTGACCAACGCCGAAACGGCAGAGCTCATGCTGAAGGCTGCCCAGCCCGATCTGGTCGAGATCCAGCAGATCCTCGCCGACATCAGAAGGGACGACCAACGGGCGAGCGAGGTGATCCGCAGGCTGCGCAGCGTTCTGAAAAAGACCCCCTTCGAAGTCAAGGACATCGAGCTCAACGATACGGTGCGCGAAGCAATTGGTCTCGTGAAGGCGCTCGCCCAGGGGCGCCGGATCACGTTGAGCTATCTGCCGGTCATGGTCGACCTTCACGTCAAGGGCGATCCGGTCCAGCTTCAGCAGGTCCTCCTCAACCTGATCATCAACGCGTTGGATGCGATCTCCGATGCGGACACCGGAAAGCGGGAGGTCAGCGTCGCGACCCTGCGTGCCGGCAATCAGGCCGAAATCAGGATCAGCGATACCGGGCCTGGAATGGCCGCCTCCGACGTCGCGAACGTCTTCGATCCATTTTTTACGACGAAACCGCAAGGCATGGGCATGGGACTGGCGATCGCCAGGACCATCGTCGAGGCCCATCACGGCACGATCGCTGCTGCGAACCAGATTGCGGGCGGCGCGCTGTTCACGATCCGGCTTCCGATCGCGCGCTGAGAGATGATGCGCGTCTCTCAGGGGCGGGCTGTCTCGACCGAAAATCCTTGTCGAATGCTCGTGCGTCCTTGCGCTGCAGCAGCCGCGACGGCCTGGTTTCGTTGATCTCGATCAACAAATGCCTGCGGCCCGGCTTGATCCTCCCGCACTGGGAGTCAGACGGAGGATGTAATGTTTCGTTGCGGCACGACCCTGATGGCGCTGGCGCTCTTGATGGCGACTTCGGTCGCCGCAGCGGCGCAGACCCCAACAACACCTGCAGCGCCGGCGCCGCAGGCGCAGCCTGCCAGTCCACCTGCGCCGACGGCCGAGCTCTTGAAGCCCGAGCAGCTCGAGGCCCTCGTCGCGCCGATCGCGCTTTATCCCGACGAATTGCTCGCCAATGTACTGGCTGCCTCGACCTATCCGCTGGAAGTGGTGCAGGCCGACCGCTGGCTGAAGGAGCGCAAGAGCCTGAAGGGCGATGCGCTGAAGACGGAAGTTGAGAAGCAGGGCTGGGACGACAGCGTCAAGGCGCTGGCCAGCACCGCCGACGTCCTCGCGATGATGAGCGACCAGCTCGACTGGACCAAGAAGCTGGGCGATGCGTTCCTCGCGCAGCAGCCCGACGTGATGGACGCGATCCAGCGTCTGCGCAACAAGGCCTATGACAACAAGAAGCTCGTCACCACCAAGCAGCAGAAGGTCAGCGTCCAGTCTCAGGAAGGCAAGCAGGTCGTCTTGATCCAGCAGGCCGATCCCTCGGCGATGTACGTGCCGTATTACGACCCGGCGACGGTCTACGGCAGCTGGCCCTATGCGGAATATCCGCCGTATTATTGGGGCTATCCGTCTTACATCGGCGCCGGCATGGTCGCCGCCGGTCTCGCCTTCGGCACGGCCTGGGCGATCGGACGCTGGGGCAATTACTGGGGCGGTGGCTTCAACTGGGGCAACCGCAACGTCTATGTCAACCATCGCACCACGAACATCGGCAATGGCTGGCAGCACAATCCGGCGCATCGCGGTGGTGTCCGCTACAACAACAGCAATGTTCAGCAGCGCTTCGGCAACAACAATCTGAAGGCCGGCGTGTCGGACCGGATGGATTTCCGCGGCCGCGACGGCAACCAGGTGCTGCGGCCCAATCAGGGTGCCGGGGACCGGGCGGGAGATCGTGCGGGCGATCGCGGTGGTCCAGGTGATCGTGCCGGCAATCGCGGCGACCGGCCCGGCGGCGGCGATCGTGCCGGTGCGGGCGATCGTGCCAAAGGTGCGAATAAGGGCGCGAGCAAGGGCGGCGGCGATCGCGCCAAGGCTGCGAACCGCGCCGGCGGCGGTGCGGCCAATCGTGGCGGCGGCGGCAATCGCGGCGGTGCCATGAACGTTTCCTCCGGCCGCTCGGCTGCCGCCGCATCCGCGCGCGGCCGCAGCAGCATGGCGAGCATGCCGCGCGGTGGCGGCGGCGGACCAAGCTTCGCCGGCCGCGGTGGCGGTGGCGGCATGGCGATGCGTGGCGGCGGTGGAGGAGGCGGCTTCCGCGGCGGTGGCGGCGGTGGCCGGCGTTCCGACGTCGCGCTGAAGCATGACATCGTCCTGCTCGGTCATCTCTCGAACGGCCTTGGCTACTATCGGTTCAGTTATATCGGCAGCGGCAAGGCCTATGTCGGCGTGATGGCGCAGGAGGTCGAGCAGGTGATGCCCGATGCCGTGACCCGCGGCAGCGACGGCTATCTGCGCGTCCATTACGAGAAACTCGGGCTGACGTTCCGCACCTATCGCGACTGGCTCGCTGGCGGCGCGAAAATTCCTGCGGAGGTGATGCCATGACTGCTCTGAAATCGTTTAACCGTGCGCTGCTCCCCGGCGTGTTCGCGCTCGCGCTGCTCGGATCGGCCTCTCTCGCGCAGGAATCCTACAAGACACCGGAAGAGGCCGCGTCTGCCCTTGCCGCCGCGGTCAAGAGCGGCCCGAAAGACATTTTGAAAGTGCTCGGCAGGAACGCGGAGGACATCGTCTCATCCGGTGACGAGGTCGCCGACAACGATATACGTCAGCGTTTCACCTCGATGTATGACACCAAGCATAGCATCAAGGCGGAGGGCAACAAGTCTGCCACCTTGATACTCGGGCCGGACGACTTCCCGTTCCCGATTCCGCTGGTCAACACCAGGACGGGCTGGGCGTTCGACACCGACGAGGGACGGATCGAGGTGCTGCGCCGTCGCATCGGCCGCAACGAACTCGACGCGATCCAGACCGCGCTCGCCTTCGTCGACGCGCAAAACGAATATGCCGAGAAGGACCGCGGCGAGGGCGTCGGCGTCTACGCGCAGCGCATCGTCTCCTCGCCCGGCAAGAAGGACGGCCTGTTCTGGCGCGACGACAGCGATCCGAGCCCGCTCGGTGCGCTCGCGGCCGAAGCCTCGAAGGAGGGCTATCGCGGTAACGATGTCGGACCTGAACCTTATCACGGTTATTACTTCCGGATTCTCAAAGGGCAGGGGCGGGATGCGCCCGGCGGTGCGCTCAACTACGTCGTCAAGGGCAAGATGATCGGCGGCTTCGCCCTGATCGCCTGGCCCGCGGAATACGGCAATTCGGGCGTCATGACCTTCCTCGTCAATCATGACGGCGTCGTCTATCAGAAGGATCTCGGCCAGCGCACCGAGTTCATCGCGCAGCGCATCACGCTGTTCGATCCCGACCAGACCTGGAAGAAGGTCGATGCCGCAAAACCCTGAGCCGCGCCTGCGCGGGCGCGCATTTCGCCTGATCGTGTTGCTTCTGCTCGCACTCGGGCTGACCGCGCCGGCGACGCCGTCCTTCGCGCAGGCAGCCGGTCAGGTCAGAGTGAAGATCGTCAAGGCAGGCCTCCTGGTCGGCGGTGGCGCCGGCAGCGGCGTGTTGACGTACCGGGGCAAGACCTATCCCTTCAAGATCAGCGGCCTGAGTTTCGGCATCACGGTCGGTGCAACTTTCGGCCGTCTCGACGGCTGGGCATCCGGCATCCGGGAGGTCGGTGATTTCGCCGGCACCTACAGTTCCGTCGGCGGCGGCTTTGCGCTGGTCGGCGGTGCCAACGGTGTGCACCTCCGCAACGAAAAGGGCGTCACGATGGTGTTGCAAGGCCCGAAGGCGGGACTCGAGCTGGCGGCCAATATCAGTCAGATCACGATCGCTTTGAGGTGAAGGCTCAGGCCGGGCGCGCGGATGCAAGTGAGAGCGACAGGCGCACCGTTCTCGGATCTTCACTCCGTCCAGGCCTGAATCCCGCCTTCGCGAACACGCTGCGCATGGGCGTGTTGTCGGACAGAACCTCGGCCGTGAGCTCTCTTATGCCTTGTTCGCGCGCGATGTCTGTCAGGTGTCTCAGCAGCAGCGAGCCTACGCCGCGACCTTGCCAGGCATCCACCACGACGAAGGCCATCTCGGCCTGACCGGGCTCGACGACAACGTACCGGCCCCCGCCGATAATGGCGTATCGACCCTGTTCTTCTGCGAGAGCGGCCAGCGCAACGTGATTGCTGAAATCCACGTCCATAAAGTAGGCGCGCTCCTTCTCCGAGAAGTGCCGTTTCAAAACGAAGAACCGGCTCTGCAGCGACTGCGGGCCGGTACGCGCGATGGCAGCGAGCATATCCGCCTCGTCGCTGGCGCGAAGCGCGCGGATCTGGATCGGAGTGCCGTCCTTCAGTACGGTTTGGACGCTGTAAGTTGCAGCTTGTGACATGACGATGTTGCTCGTCCAAACCGTCCAGCCGGGTCTCATGCCTTGTGATGTAGGATAAAGGCCTCCCAAGCGTGCAGATCATCTTGACCTAGATCAACGTTCGTCCTCCCCCAGCGCCGTCAATTGGCGAGGGCGACGGAGAGGTCGAGAACATGTCCATGGACAACGTACAAATTCCGGGCGGTCCCATGTCGGGGCTGGTCGCCTCGGCAGTCGAATACCTGGTCGACGCGGGACAGCGCAGTGTTCTGTTCCTAGATATCATGCGCCGGCGCGGGGATCAGTACAGGGAGCATGTCGCGCAAACCGCCCCGCATGTTCTGCAATATGCGGCCGAATTGATCATGGACGGGCGCCAGCTCGCCGAACCCGTCAATTACGCGCTGGTACGCATCGTTCCGCCTGCCAACGTCGAGATCGACATGAACCGGCGGCCGTTCGTCGTGGTCGATCCACGTGCGGGCCACGGCCCCGGCATCGGCGGCTTCAAGGCCGACAGCGAGATCGGGGTGGCGATGAAGGCAGGCCATCCCTGCTACTTCATCGGATTCCTGCCGGACCCGATGCCCGGTCAGACCATCGAGCGCATCGCGCGTGCCGAAGCCATCTTCATCGAAAAGGTCATGAGCCTTCACCCGGATGCCGACGGCAAGCCCTGCGTGATCGGCAATTGCCAGGCCGGATGGGCCGTCATGATCCTGGCCTCGCTGCGTCCCGAGCTGTTCGGCCCGCTGATCATCGCCGGCGCGCCACTGGCCTATTGGGCCGGCGTGCACGGAAAGTATCCGATGCGCTACTCGGGCGGGCTACTTGGCGGAAGCTGGTTGACGGCCCTGACGTCTGATCTCGGCGCCGGCAAGTTCGATGGTGCATGGCTGGTGCAGAACTTCGAGAACCAGAACCCTTCGAATACGCTCTGGACCAAGCAGTACAACGTCTATTCCAAAGTCGACAGCGAGGCAGATCGCTACCTCGAATTCGAGCGTTGGTGGGGCGGCCACGTCAATTTGAACGCCGAGGAGATTCAGTTCATCGTCGATGAGCTGTTCGTCGGCAATAACCTCGCCGCCGGCAACATCGAAATGTCCGATGGCCGGAAGGTTGATCTTCGCAACATCAGATCCCCGATCGTGGTGTTCTGCTCGGAGGGCGACAACATCACACCGCCGCAGCAGGCGCTGCATTGGATCCTCGATTGCTATGCCGATGTCGATGAGATCAGGGCCTACGGCCAGACCATCGTCTACACCGTGCACCAGAGCATCGGCCATCTCGGCATCTTCGTCTCCGGCGGCGTTGCCAAGAAGGAGCACGCGGAATTTTCCAGCAACATCGACCTAATCGACGTTCTGCCGCCCGGGCTCTATGAAGCAACATTCGAGGCGAAGGACGAGGAAACCGCAAGTTCGGATCTGGTCGTCGGCCAGTGGGTGATGCGATGCGAGGCACGGACGCTCGACGACATCCGCGCCATGGGCGGCAATTCGCCCGAGGACGAGCGACGCTTTGCCACCGCCAAGCGGATTTCGGAAATCAACCTGGCGGCCTATCAGAAATTCGTCCAGCCGTGGCTCAAGCGCATGGTGACGCCAAGGATGGCGGAATGGGCTCACAACATGCATCCGCTGCGGCTGCAATACGAGCTGTTCAGCAGCCAGAATCCCTATATGGCGGCGGTGAAATCATTGGCCGAGAAGGCCGCCGAGGAGCGCAAGCCGGTCGCTGCGGACAATCCGTTCCTGGCGTTCCAGGAGCAGATCTCGAAGCAGGTCGTTCACGCCCTCGACAGCTGGCGCGATTCACAGGAGGCACTCAGCGAAGCGATGTTCCTCAGCGTCTACGGATCCCCGGCACTCCAGGCGGCGGTCGGGATCGACCCGACATCCACGCCGTCGCGTCGGCGTGAGATGTCCGCCGAGCATCGCGCCATGCTCGAGAAGCGCATCGCCGATCTGAAGTCGCGGATCGGTGAAGGCGGCCTCCGTGAAGCGGCGCTGCGCGCTTTGCTCTATGTCGGCTCGGCACGGGGGATGGTGGACGAACGCAGCATCGAGGCTCTGCGCCAGGTTCGCCGGGATCATGGCGGCGCACGCATGTCGCTTGCCGAGTTCAAGATGCTGGTACGGGAGCAGTTCTTCATGCTGTTGCTCGATCGAGAATGGGCGCTCGCCGCAATACCGAAATTGCTGCCTGACGACATGAACGTTCGTCGCGCAGCATTTGAAGCGATCGAGCAGGTGCTGTCAGCCAGTGCGGACGTCACGGGCGAGCGCGCAAACCGGCTGCGGCAGATCGCTGGCCTGTTTGGCCTCGAGACCGCGGACGGTTCCGAAAGGGCGTCGAACGTTGCCCCTTTCGATCCCAAGGCGAAGGCTTCGTAACGCGGGTTGTGAGGATCGGGAGCGACATCATGTCAGCAGATGCGACGGCCACGCAGTCTCCCAGCAAGTATGACCGCCTGATCGCCGCGGCCAAGGCGATCCCGCCGACGCCGACCGTCGTCGTGCATCCCTGCGATGAGACATCCTTGCGGGGCGCCGTCGACAGCGCGTCTGCCGGCATCATCCGGCCGCTCCTGGTCGGGTCGGAGCGCAAGATCAGGGATACGGCTGCCAGGTTCGGCCTGGACATCGCGGGTTGTGAGATCGTGGATGCCGCACACAGCGACGATGCCGCCGCGAAGGGTGTCGAATTGATCCATGCCGCGCGCGGCGAATTGCTCATGAAGGGCAGCCTTCACACCGACGAGCTGATGCGAGCCGTCACGGCCAAGGTCGGGGGATTGCGGACTGATCGGCGCATCAGCCACGTTTTCGTCATGGATGTGCCGGCCTACGCCGAGACGATCTTCGTCACTGACGCCGCGATCAACATCTTCCCCGATCTGGACGCCAAGCGGGACATCATTCAGAACGCGATCGACCTCTACAATCAGGCGGGCTTCGGCAAGTCGCCGCGGGTGGCCATTCTTTCCGCAGTCGAAACCGTCACGTCGAAAATTCCGTCCACGATCGAGGCCGCGGCGCTCTGCAAGATGGCGGATCGTGGCCAGATCACAGGCGGCGTGCTCGACGGGCCGCTGGCCTTCGACAATGCGATCGACCTCGAATCGGCGCGGATCAAGGGCATCAAGTCCGAGGTGGCCGGCCGCGCTCAGATCCTGGTCGTGCCCGACCTCGAAGCGGGCAACATGCTGGCCAAGAACCTCGCCTATTTCGCCAAGGCCGACGGCGCCGGCATCGTGCTCGGCGCGCGTGTGCCTGTGGTCCTGACCTCACGTGCGGACAGCCCAAGAGCGCGAATGGCGTCCTGCGCAGTTGCTGCACTATATGCTCACGCGCGGCGCCAGAAGGCGCCGACTATCGCGGCGTGACCGCCATGGACAGCATCCTCGTCGTCAACGCCGGCTCCTCGAGCGTCAAGTTCCAGGTCTTTGCGATCGAGGGAGAGGGCATTCTGCGCCGCCTGATCAAGGGGCAGGTGGACGGCATCGGCAGCCGGCCGCGCTTGCGGGCAAGTAGGCCAGGCAACGATCCCATGGCGGATCGGGCCTATCCCATCGAGGCCATTCCGGACGTGCCGGCGGCGATGGACATCGCGGGGACATGGCTCCGGAACGAAGCGCGTATCCATCCGTTGGCGGTCGGGCATCGCGTCGTCCATGGCGGGCCTGATTATGAGCGGCCGGTTCTGATCGACCACGGCGTGGTGGCGCGGCTGGAGCGTTTCGCCACGCTGGCGCCGCTGCATCAGCCGCACAATCTGGCGCCGATCCGCTCGATCCTGGCCAATTTCCCGGCGATCCCGCAGGTCGCTTGCTTCGACACCGCGTTTCACCGCACCCACGGTCCGCTGGCCGATCATTACGCCATCCCCCACCAGCTCCACGCTGAAGGTGTGCGGCGCTACGGCTTTCACGGGCTCTCCTATGAATACATCTCCAGGACCCTGCCGCAGATCGCGCCAGACATCGCAAAGCGCCGGGTGATTGTCGCCCATCTCGGCAGTGGCGCGTCGATGTGCGCGATGAAGAATGGGCTGAGCGTCGAGAGCACGATGGGATTCACCGCGCTCGACGGGCTGCCGATGGGCACGCGCCCGGGCCAGCTCGATCCGGGGGTCGTGCTGTATCTGCTGTCGGAAAAGGGAATGACGGCAGCGAAGGTGCAGGATTTTCTCTATCGCGATTGCGGATTGAAGGGGCTTTCCGGAGTCAGCAACGACATGCGCGAGCTGGAGACGAGCCTCGATCCAAAAGCGAAGCTGGCGGTGGACTATTTCGTCTATCGCATCGGCCTCAATGCCGGCATGCTGGCGGCGGCGCTGCAGGGGATCGATGCCTTCGTCTTCACCGCCGGCATCGGCGAGAACTCGAGTGGCATCCGCGCACGTGTGGCGGAGCAGCTCGGCTGGCTTGGCGTGGCACTCGACCCTGCCGAGAACACGCGCCATTCGCGGCTGATATCGACAAGGACGAGTCTCGTTCCGGTCTACGTCGTCCCGACGGACGAGGAGCTGATGATCGCGCAGCACACGCTGACGCTGTTGATGAACAGGCAATCGCCCAACCCCAGACAAGAGAGGGTGTCATGATTCCAGTATTTCCGGACAGCAAGGTCGCTCTGAAGGGGAAGAAGGGCCTGGTCGTCGGCATCGCCAACGACCAGTCGATCGCCTGGGGCTGCGCCAGGGCGTTTCGCGCCCTCGGCGCCGATCTCGCCGTCACCTATCTGAACGATCGCGCCAAGAAGCACGTCGAGCCGCTGGCGCAGGCCCTCGAAGCGCCGATCTTCCTGCCGCTCGACGTCATGGTCGAAGGCCAGACGGAGGCGGTGTTCGAGCGGATCAAGTCGGAGTGGGGGCAACTCGATTTCCTGCTTCATTCGATCGCCTTCTCGCCGAAGGAAGCGCTGCACGGCCGCGTGGTCGATGTCGGCCGCGACGGCTTTCTGAAGACCATGGACGTCTCCTGCTGGTCGTTCCTGCGGATGGCTCATCTTGCCGAACCCCTGATGAAGAACGGCGGCACGATGTTCACCATGACCTATTACGGCAGCCAGATGGTGGTGGAGAACTACAACATCATGGGCGTCGCCAAGGCGGCGCTCGAGGCCGCGGTTCGCTATGCCGCGGCCGAGCTCGGCCCCAAGGGCATCCGCGTGCACGCGATCTCGCCCGGACCGCTAGCGACCCGCGCGGCCTCGGGCATTCCGGAGTTCGACGAGCTGATGGACAAGGCACAATCCAAGGCGCCGTCGCGCAGCCTCGTCAGCATCGATGATGTCGGTAATGCCACCGCGTTTCTGGCGCTCGACGGCGCCAAGCTGATCACCGGCGGCGTGCTGTACATCGACGGTGGCTATCACATCATCGATTGACCCGCGCGTTGCCGCCGCGCTGAGCGGTCCGGCGACCCATGAGCTGATGGTGGCATATTGCAGGTGTTTTGCCCGACGGTGCAACCGGGCTCTGGAGCGAAAAGGAAAACCTCAGTCAAATCAACCCCATGTCTACTGTGCATGGGGTTGTTTTTCGACTTTTTGATTCACCGATAGTGCAGTGCGATCAATTCGGCCACGCAGGCCGGCTTCTTGCCGCCCTCGATCTCGATCACGAGGTGGTAGTTGACGCGCAGCCCGTCCGGCGGCACGTCCTCTGCTTCCGCAATCGTGACCCGGCCGCGCAGCTTCGAGCCCGCCGGCACCGGCGCGAGATATCGGATGCGGTCAGCACCGTAGTTCAGCGTGTTGCGCAGGCCTTTCAGGCCGATGACCGAGCGGATGAATAGCGGGGCAAGGGCAAGCGAGAGCAGGCCGTGGGCGATGGTCTTGCCGCCCGGCATCTCCTGCTTGGCGCGCTCCTGGTCGACATGGATCCATTGCTCGTCGCAGGTCGCCTCGGCGAACTGGTCGATGCGGTCCTGCGTGATCTCGATCCAGTCGCTGGCGCCGATCTCAGTGCCGACCGCGGATTTGATCTCGTTGAAGTCGCTGAATATTCGCATGAGTTGACCCGTTTAGATCCTCATCTCCGGAACATTGTCGGGAATGGCGAGGTCGGCTTCCGTCAGCGCCAGAACCTCGCCGACGCTCAGGCCGGGCGCTGTTTCCAGCAACGTCGCCTTGCCATCGGGAAAACCGATCACGGCCATGTCCGTCACGACGAGGTCGACCGGGCGTGCCGAGGTCAGCGGCAGCGAGCATTTCGCCACGATCTTCGACTTGCCCTTGGCGGCGTGCTGCATGGCGACGATCACGCGCTTGGCGCCGGTGACGAGGTCCATTGCGCCGCCCATGCCGGGAACCATCTTGCCCGGGATCATCCAGTTGGCGAGATGGCCATGCGCATCGACCTGGAGGCCGCCGAGCACGGTGATATCGACGTGGCCGCCGCGGATCAGTCCGAACGACATCGCGCTGTCGAACGTGGAGGCGCCCGGCAGCGCGCTGATCGGGCGCCCACCGGCATCGGTGAGTGTCGGATGCGCCATGCCCTGCTCGGGGATCGGCCCGGTGCCGATCAGTCCGTTCTCTGACTGGAAGAAGACCTTCAGGTCCGACGGCACGTAATTGGCGACCAGCGTCGGAATTCCGATGCCGAGATTGACGAGATTGCCGTTCCTCAGCTCCTTGGCGACGCGCCGGGCGATGATGATCTGGGGATCCATGGTGTCACCCATTGGTGATGAGATAGTCGACGAGCGGCGCGGGGGTGACGACGTGATCGGGTGCAATCACGCCGACCGGGACGATATGCTCCGCTGTCACGATGACGGTGTCGGCCGCCATCGCCATGACCGGGTTGAAATTGCGGGACGTGAGCGCGTAGGCGAGGTTGCCGAGGTAATCGGCGAGGAAGGCGTGCACCAATGCGAATTGCGCCCGCAGCGCCGTCTCCAGCAGGAACGGCTTGCCGTCGACTTCGATCTGACGCTTGCCTTCGGCCACGAGCGTTCCGACGCCGGTCGGCGTCAGCACGCCGCCGAGACCGCATCCGCCGGCGCGAATGCGCTCGACGAAGGTGCCTTGCGGCACGAGATCGACGGCGATCTGGTTCGCCAGCATCTGCTGCTGCGCCTCCGGATTGAGGCCGATATGCGTTGCCGTCAGCTTCGACACGAGGGCCTGATCGAACAGCTTGCCGACGCCCTTGCCGGGCGTGGCCGCGTCATTCGAGATCAAGGTCAGACCTGTCTTCCTCTGGCGCACGACCTCGTCGAGCAGCCGCTCCGGCGTTCCGACTCCCATGAAGCCGCCAACCATGACGCTGGCGCCCGCCGGGATCATCGCAACGGCTTCTTCGACGGATACGGCCTTCATGATCGAAACTCCCGGTCGGCCGACGATGGCTGAAGGGCGGTAAAGTGCGGATGTTGGCGGGTGGGGGGCGGGCTCCCTTGATCTGGGTCAAGGCTTCCGGATCATTCCGCTCCGGCTGCGTCGATGCCGAAGCTTTCGAGTGTCTCGCGCCAGAGCTTGCGAACGCCGACGTGGCGCTGCTCGAGTGCCGCGCTTGCCGCAGCTCGGCATGGAGCGCGGTCGGGGCTACGCAGCCGCGCTGCACAGATTTGCTGCATGGCGATACGAATTGCAGCAATCTGCGCTGCAATAACGCGCTTCGCGGCGCTCGCGCGCAAGCATGACAGCTACATCGTCGTCGGCATGCCTGACCGCTGGTCGACACCACCAATCTCGATAGCATCTATCCGACCAATGTCGCGGCGTGCAGCTGCAGGCAGGCCGTATCGACACTTGTTTCTCGCTAGAGCTTGCTGTTCCAAATTGGCCCGTGATGGATTGGAGCGCGACCGCGGCCTTGAGACGCCGGGAGCGCCGAACTCCCCTACATCAACGAAGATCCAGAAAGAACGCTTGCAATTCCATGCGGGTCTTCAATTCCAGGGAGCATGGTCGTCAGAAATGCCTTGAGCTGCGGATACCTTGCATGTGATGTCTCATGCTCGGGCCCTTCGGGCGCGCGATGCCGACGCTGATCGTCGTCTTTGTCCGGAGCGCCGTGCTTCCGCCCTTCGTACTCTCTCGCGGAGCCGCCTCAATTGAGCCAGCAGGCTCACGAGCTTGATCTTTGTGTCACGCAGAACAGCCAGGCTGCAAACCCCACTACTCACTACAACACCCCCAAACAGGCCCTTGCCGAATTCCTGACGGAAGCTCGGATTTGTGGCGACATGCCAACAACGTCTAAGCGATGGCCGCCGGAGGCGTCGGTTCGTTTTGCGACAATGCGCGAAAATATTCTCAGGGGTTGCAATGCGTTGCAGCAGCAACGCGCTATCGGAAGGAGCATTTGGATACGCTCTCCGAAGCGCGCGCGTCATTTGCATCAGCACGTTGGCGCCGTACCAGCGGCCGCTACCGTTCTGACGATCGCCTCCTCGACCCAGGCCTCGCGGGCAAACCAGTTGTGATTGGCCCGACAGTCCGGACAAAGAGTATTGCCGAAAAACACGATGCTTCGCAGGAAAGTCTCACGATCGGATTTGATGCCGGTAGGAATCGCGCGGCCGGATTGCGGACACTTGACCATGATCATGCCCATACGAGCCTCCCTGAAACAGGCGTTTGTCGAGCAAAAGGGCCGGCCGGCTGGAGTGCGCTCTCGTCGGTGCGGGTGACTTGGGGGGCATCGCACCTGGGGTCGTTGTTCGAGCAAAGGGCAGCTTGCTCGTGACGACGCTTCTCCAACCGACCGGATTCCTGCTTGGCGAATTCTTGGGATACTGCCGGCTTTCGCCGCAATACCGAATGATGTCCGACCTCAACCGAAAGCTTCTGGAAGGCGCCAAATAATCGTCGTGTCGAAATACCCGCGACTTCGTGCGGAACGTTCCCCCTGCAACGAAACCATCAATTTCCCCTCGACGGACAGGTCAGCCAACCGGATCACTGGTGTCACTCCCCTCGGTGCAGTTCGTTAACTATTCTCTTTTTCATTTAATGTGCAAATTAAAATTGGCGTTGTCGGTCTGATTTGCGACTCTCGGCTGATTTATTTTATGCGCGGCGCGATGCATTGCCGAAGAACGTCAGTCCTTTTCTCCAGGCTTCAGCAGCCCTCATTCTCAAGTCAGTTCGGCGCGTGCTGCGCTTTACCGGTTGTGCTGAATGGTCGCACCAGGTTCAAATATGAAACAAATTTTGATTATAAGAAAAATCAGTAAATCTCGTTGTTAATTGCTGCCGATCACGTAAGCTAAAGTCGTCCAGGTTTCTTCGGCTGGAGGAGACGATGTGGGAATTAATTCTTAACGAGTACAACCTCACCTCGGAGCCGCTGCAGTTGGCTCAGATGCGCGCAGAATTGGTCAACATTGGCGAGAAGGAGCGTATTCTGAGAGAACGAAGTGCCGATCGCGAAGCTTATCGGTACCTCTTGGATGCTCATCGGTTGACCGCCAGAGCGAGCCTCCCTGGAGAGCAGGGGTTGAACATTTCTCCTCAAGACGGGGGCAAGGACGGTCAGCTCGCGGCATGACCGGCCGGATTGACGTGTCGAAGCGAGCCGGACCGGGTGGCGTGTGTTCGGGTGAATGGAAATCGCAGCGTCGCAGGCCGGGCTAGATTGAATGTCGCAGGCGGCGGCCGTTCGCTTGTCGGGTGCCGCGACAACATCGCATCCCGGAGGCTGTCGCCGCCTCGCCGGCACAGGCGCGGCAGAATGGGTTCACATTGGTGGAAGGCGTGCTGGAAAGATCGTCGGCAGAGATAGAGATAGTGTTGAGACCGGCTCCGGATGCAGTATTCGCGCTGTTGGATGGCCGAGCAATGATCTTCAGCGAAGCCGGGCAGAAGATCTTTGAACTCGACCGAGTAGGGGCATTCATCTGGTGTAAATTGGGGGAAGGCGCCTCGCTGGGAGACGTTTATCGGGCGCTTGCAGCGCAAGGCATTGACGAGCACGCGGCACGCCAGTTCACGCGACAGGCCGTAGATGTCTGGATCGATCGAGCGTTGCTCGAAGTCGATTGGCGAATGCCGACCGATTGCGTCTTCTCAGCTCATCTGGGTCGGCACAAAATAAGCGTCCGGGCTGCAAATCGGGACCTCTTGAGACGGCTGCTGTCGCCATTTTGTGTTTCGGACCAGAGTGCCGGCGGCGACGGCGACATCGCGATCGAGGCAATGATGCTGGATGAGCAAGTGTTCCTGCGCGCGGAGGATTCCAGCATTTCCAGATGCGAAGTCGAAGCACTGGCCCCTATGCTCAAAGCTCACGTCACCGAGCGGCTTATTCGAAGCGATCGGTGGGTGTTCTCCCTACATGCCGCTTCTCTCGTGAAAGACGGCATGGGCCTGCTGTTATGCGGCCATCCGGGAGCTGGAAAATCTACCCTCACGCTGCAGCTGGTGGACGCCGGATTCCGGTACGCAGGCGATGACGTCGCGCTGGTTGGCGCCGACGGAACGATCTGCGGAGTCCCGTTTGCGATCACCCTCAAGGAAGGATCGTGGGACTTGCTCTCGCGACTACATGGCGACCGCTACGGCGCGACGCATTGCCGCTCCGACGGCGTTCGGGTGCGGTACGTACCCATTCCGGATGCGCAGAACGAATGCTTCTCCACAGGCTGGATCATCTTCTTGAACCGGGTCGCGAGCGGGCCGGCCGAACTGACCGCAATAGATCGTTTGGATTCGATGAAGCGGCTCATCGAGAACGCATTTTCCAGCGATGGTAAACTGTCGCAGACTGGCTTTTTTGCTCTAAAGCGGATGGTCGCGGGCGCGAAATCGCTTCAACTAACCTACTGCGAGGCCGGAGAGGCTCGGCATCTGCTTAGGGAATTGTGCAATGGCAAGGCATAGCAGCGCGCTCACGAGCCTCTGCAATTGCTTGCGGGGCATGCCGCCGGTCGAAGTAGAGTGGACGTCCGTCATCGGACTTGCAAATCAGACCCTGACGACGCCGGCGCTCATCGACTTTGTCGACAAATACGCATCGATGCTGCCGGAGGACGTCTGCGCCTATATTCGCCATATCCACCGCCGAAATGGGTTGCGCAATGACCGCCTCGTCGTTCAACTCGAAGAGGCCGTCGTTGCTCTGAATGGTCACGGCATTACGCCGGTTCTACTCAAGGGGGCATCGACACTGGCGACCGCGCCCGAGGCGCGAAGAGGCGTTCGGATTATGTCCGATCTGGACATCATGGTCATGCCGGACGACGCCAGAACGGCAGTCGCCGCGCTAAGTGGAATTGGTTACGATATTCATGAGCAGACCCCTCCCGAAAGCCGGAGATGGCATGTCGATCTGAATCGCCCGCAGGACGTCGGGTCCATCGACCTGCAAGAGGCAGCTCCAGGGCCTGCGTACCTCTACCAGAACTTCGGGCATGTGCTGAACCATTGTGTTCCTGCGCCGCTCGGACGGGCGAGCGTATATATCCCCACGCCTATCTTCCAAGCGGTCACGTTGATCGTCCACGATCAGTTTCAGGACTATGGTTATTGGCTCGGCGACCTCGACCTGCGGCACCTTGTTGAATTGCGCGATCTAAACGCTTCCGCCGAACCTCTCGATTGGGAGAAGCTGACCTCTCTTGCCTCGAGCGACTTGATGAGGAACGCGGTCGAAACTCAGCTGATCGCTCTTGCCGAGCTGCTTGGCGTCGACATTCCGCATGCGTTGCGCTCCCGACTGATTCCTCGCCTCCAGTTCATGCGACAGGTGATGCAGGCACGTTTTCCGGCTACACGCGTTCCCTTCCTCGCAATGATGGTACTGGATCTCGGAAATCATCGGAAAGCGGCACGCGGCGCCGGGCAAGCTGCTGTGCATCCGCGTGGACTGTGGTCCCTACCGAGGGTGGACACCGTGCAGTTCCTGTTGAAGGCGGCCTTCGCGGAGCGCGCAGGGAAGGTCTAGATCACAAATGCGTTCGGTCGGGCGGCAGGGCCATCAATGCTCGTGACCACCAGCATTCCGGCTCGGCGCTTCGCCGTTCTCGCGAATCCTGAACTCCTCCAGCGTGTGCCCTGATTGGAGCGCTGCGACCAACCAGCGCGGCTGTTTGCCACGCCCAGACCAAGTCTCTGTGGGCTTGAGGGGATTGAAGTATTTCGGAACGACCTTCGGGTATTTGCGACGAGGGGGCTGACTTGAGCCAGTCGTTGTCGCCCCGCCCTCCGCCCCGGCGAATTGATCCGGCTGATTGAGTTGCGCAAGGCGCTTTTCCAATTCCCGCTTTTCGGCTGTGATCTTTTCAGCAAGAATCTTCGTCAGCTCCTCGTGGAGGAGCCAAAGTTCTTCAAAATCCATGGCTTCGAGATCCTGCCTGCGCATAAGCATTCTCGTCACCGTTCGACCGGCACCTTGCGTACCTGTCTGTCACCTACGTCGAAGATCGCGGCGAACAATGGGCAGGGGAGCAAGGCTTGGTCTTCAAAATTGCCACGACAATAAATAAATAATATATTATTTAATATATATTGCGAGGATTATTTTCATGTATTTATTGCGGGCGAGAAAACCTTGCCGGAGCCTCGAAGAGAAGCATTGGAGATTCGCGACTGTCCACCGATCCGTCCTCAAGCGGCGATCAATCGGTTTATCGCGCCCTCGGCCGCAGCGGCCGATATCGAGGCGTCGAAGCTACAAATGCTGACGTTGCCGACGGGGCGGCGGAGCAGAGTGAGCTCGCGCTCCGCTTTCCGTTTAATGAGACGCCCCTCGCTTGAACCGCGTCTCGATACTCGCGCAGCGCGTGTTGTTACTGCAACCGCTATTAAATTCAGCGGATAATCACATTTTTAGTCTTGATTGGAACCGGCGACGCAGCTATGTGGAGCACCGAACTTGCCATTCGGTTCCACGTTTTTTTTACACCGACCCAACCTAGCTTCTTGATTACTAGGCCGGGATTGTATTAAATGGGCGCAACCACAGGATGCCAGTATGTCGACCAAGAAGCTCGAACTAGAAGCGATGTCCCTTGATGATCTCTGGTCGCTTCATGAGGAGATTAGCGGCATTCTGTCGGATCGGATAAAGGCGGAAAAGCAGGAACTTGAGAAGCGTCTGGCGGTTCTCGGCGGCGGAATGGCTGCGTTAGCCGAAACGAGCGGGTTGGGCGTCTCTCCCAACGGCAAGCAGAGACGAAAATATCCGCGTGTACTGCCGAAATATCGTAACCCGCAAACTTCCGAAACTTGGTCGGGACGCGGCAAGCGACCGCGTTGGCTGGTTGCTGCCATGAAATCGGGCCGGCGGATCGAGGAGTTTCGCATCGGAGAGGCGGCTCCGAAGCTTCGGCAGCGGGCGTGAGAACTTGCTGCGCCACGAACTGGTGCAGCTCGGCGCCTTACGTCGAGATCGAGCCTAGTAGGCATTGCGCCCTCGCAATACTTCCATGGGAGTTCGCAACAGGATTGCGAGATCCAGTCGAATACTCCAATTGTCGATGTACCAGAGGTCGTACTGGACACGTGTTTCGACCATGACTGCTGTAGGGGTGGGGCCCCGGCACCCATGGACTTGGGCCCAGCCGGTCAATCCTGGCCTGACCCGGTGGCGGAGCGCGTAGTTTCGCACGAGCTTGTCAAATTCACTGTCGTGAGCCACGGCATGAGGACGCGGGCCCACCAGCGACATGCTGCCGTCGAGAACATTTAGGAGCTGTGGCAGTTCATCGAAGCTCGTCCGGCGCAGCCATTTGCCGACGCGGGTAACGCGTCGATCGGCGCGGTTGGCCTGGAGGATTACAGGCCCGTCCTCGAGCACATGCATGGTCCGGAATTTGCGGATCAAGAATATTCGGCCGTTGAAGCCACAGCGTTGCTGCCGAAAGAATATAGGGCCGGGAGAATCCAGCTTGATCGCGACTGCAGCCAGCGCAAGCAGCGGGGCGAGCATCGCCAGGCAGAGGCCAGCCCCCATAATGTCAATCGTCCGCTTAATCGCGCGCTCCAGCGGCGTCAGGGGGCCACGCTGGAGTTCTACACAAACGGCACTTCCAAGACTTCGCTTTGGGTGTCGAAGCAATTCGGACGTTGTGCCGACGGGCACGAAAATGATCGGGAACGGCAAAACGCGCAAATCGGCAACAAAGGCTCGCAATTCGGGCCATCGCTCCGGGTCAGCTTCCACCACCACCTGATCGAGCCGGTAGGTGCGGATGTGGTCGATGACACGGGCCGTGAGCCGCCTTCGGCAGGCAGGACCGAATCCGAACGGAGGCAAGCTGAACCTTTCTTTGACGAGATACCCGTGCATCGACAAGGTTTCGGACAATCCCACGTTCTTCGACAAGGGTTGATCGCTGATCAGGACAATATTCGTATTGGCGAACTTCCTGCCGCTCAGGGCCCTCCCGAGAAGCACCTTAACTCCCCACCGCTCACCCAAAAGTAAGCCCAGGGCCAAGACGGCGAAGAGCAGGCCTCGGTGCAGAGAGCTCTCCGGGCGGATTGCGAAGCCGAACACCGCCAAAATGAAAAGCACCGAAGACATCCAAGCCAAACAGACCGCGCGGATCTGATTTCGGAGCGCGAGGAGCTCAACCGGCTGATAAAGCCCGTAGGCCTTCAGCAGGCAAACGAGACAAACCGCGCTAACCAGCGCCAAGCCAAGCGCGTTGCCCAAGTTGGCCGCGGCTTGGCCATTCTGCGCTTGGTACAGCAACGTGGAGACGATGCTCGCAAATAGGATGGTCGCAATATCAGCACCGAGCACTACGTGCTCGACCGCGTCATAACGGAGGGGCCATTTGGGCTCGGGGGATACTGTCGCTTCGGGACTGATACGATCCGTAACCTCCCGATCGGGGAAATGTCGGTTCACGAAATTCATGGCCGGGGCTCTGCGATTTAATATTAATTATTTATTAATTAAAGGGGTTTATCAAGTAAAATCCGCAGCTCCGCCTATTTAATAACGTGTGCCCCTTTGTCGCCGATCTGCGATCGTGGCTTGGGCTGAGCTCGCGGCTCTTGAGATTATCGAGAACCCATGCGGGAACTCCGCGCGTGCACCTGGTCGAGGAACGCCGGATCGAGTTCCGAAATCAGGCCCTCGAGATAGATCTTCCCATCAGCCGAGGCTGACCGGTAAGCGGTCACAAGGGCTGGCTTGAGGGCAGGCCGATGTCTAACGACGAGGCTGACGTCCCGTTTGATCAATTCACGCAGGTCAGTGTCCCGCACCATGGCATCTGCGGCGAGCGCGACCGATACGCGCAACGGAAGCAGGTCCAAATCATTCGGCGCGGTATAGTATGACATTCTGAGCATCGCTGCCGTGCTGGGCTGGGGCGAACTGTGCTTCGACGTCGCCGCGAGCAGGAGCCAAATGTCACCGCGGAGCGGCGAAGAGCGCAATGCACGAGCAAACTCGTCCGAAGTCATGGGAGGAGCCGTCCTTTGCTCGTCGGCAGCCAGAGCCGAATCCCGGGTAAAGCTTGGTCCCCCGCGGATCCATAAGTTTTCACGCGCTGCCGCAAGGGAAACCGTCTTCGACATCGCGTTCGGCCCTGCTGCTGCAGTCGAAAGAACTGACGGCAAAGACGATCTTGCACCGAAGTACCGGTCGGGGAGCGCCATCCATGCTGCCTGCACGATCAACACAATACCAAGCATCATCAGGCTAACGCGGGGCCAAATGGTGACTGACGCTGAGGTCAACCTTCGGCGAGGCGCAGGTGCTTGATTTGCAATTTGGTCGGACGTCGCTTTCGTCTCAGACGATATGGCGTCACGTTCTGCGCCGGAGAGGCTTTGACCGAAAGCCAGGCCAAAAAGCGCAGCGACCAGAAGCGATGCTCCTAAACCCAGAATTCCATGATCGGAAAACGCGAGTATCGTCACTGCAATCAAAGCGCCGGCGCCCAGCACTGGGAAGACGTAATCGTAAGCACGTGACAGAGCACGTCTGATCAGAATAGAAGCGCAGAGCAACGCAGCAACCACCAGCGCGCAGAGAAAAGCCCACCCCATGTCTATAGCGATCGTGGCGGCGGCGGTTGGCCTTTCTGGCGAGTCGCCAACTCCAGCGTCCTGGTAAATCGGCAAAAGTACCGTCGAAGCACCCGCACCGGATCCTGCCGGCGCGACGTCCTGCAGCATCCGTTCTGTTGCGGCCTGACTGCTCGTTGACAAGGCGATCGTCAGATCGGTGTTCGTTCTGAAGGGAATGACCGTAGCCGTGGCAATGAAGATAATCGTGGCAGTTGCAAGGACGCCAGCAGTACCCCACAATCCCGGGAACCACCTGCGAACCGCGAACACCGAGAGCAAGATTTCTGAGCCGAGGAGGGCCGCGACGACTGCAGTTGAGTTGGCTCGAATGATCAGCGCGGCCATGCAGATAATCATTGCGATGATCGCGGCGGACAGCGCAGGGAGCGGGCTTAGCGCAATTGTTCCTGGCCGACTGCGTCGGAGTACCTGATCGACCGCACGAATTGCCGTTGCGCAGGAGAGCAACACACCGAGCACCGCGATGGTTGAGCCGTCGGGCCCAGCCACACCGGCTATTTCCCTGCCGAACCACATGGCGGTAACGATTGTGGCTATCGACAGCAGAATATGTAGCAGTTGCGCTGCGCGATATCGGTCAAGCGCAATGGCTGCAGCAATGAGAGCTGCAGCGAGCACAGCGCAATACTGCACGAGCGAGAACATGGTCGCCGTGGTGTCGACTGTGATTTTTTCAGCGAGGGGCTCGTTTAAGGTCGCCGATGCAGTTGCCCAAATGGGATTGCCGAGTTTGTCAATCGGCATCGGCACCGCCTGCAAGGCCATCCAGAGCGCCGGAGCCGCGAGTACAGCGACGAGACTAGGACGGAGCAGTCTGGCAAGCCCGAGGGAGGAGGGTGGTAGAAAGATCGCGACCATTAGCGCCGCCGTTGCGAGTACCAACGACATCAACACCCAGCCTTGCAGGCTTTCCGGCATTGCGAACGCCGCGGCAATCGCCACCAACTCGGCCAATATGACAAGCCGGACCATCATGTAAACACCGTGGTGTGGTGCGGCCACTCCGCTGGTCCCTCGGGCCAGCTAACGGGTAGGCCGCTATGAACCAGCCTCAAGAGCCAGAAAGACCATAACGGATGTAATGGCTATCATGGTAATAGTAGCTCCGATGTCCGTCATATCGAGCCATCGCCTTGGTATCGGTCTTGCTGAGAACTGCCCCAATCAGAGATTCGTGAATGTTTGGTGCCGTGTGCAGTGCGTGTTGCACTACATCAATTTTGGTCCGGCCCCATTCGACAACGAGAATGTAGCAGTCAATCAGAGATGAAGTGGCTCGAACATCCACCAACGGTGTCAAGGGCGGAAGGTCGACGATGACGTAGTCATACTCGGCCCGTAAACGGTCGAAGAGTTTGCTTATCGAGTCCGCGCAAAGAATTTCGCTGGTGTGGAGCAAAGGTCCCCGACGCACGGCGGGCAGAAATGCAAGATTGGTCGTCGGGTCCCTCCAAACAGCGTCGGCGAGCGACCGGCTACCGTTTGCAACTTCGATGATGCCGCAGGCCGCCTTGGGCGCAAAGATGCCGGTCAGCGAGGGATTCCTGAGGTCGCAATCGACGATAATGGCTCTCTTTCCGGTGTGTCCGATCAATTGCGCGAGCGAAGCTGCAATCGTGGTCTTTCCCTCATTCGGTAACGCAGAGGTAATGCCGATGACCTGGGAAGAGATTTTCGCCGGATTGTGGTCGATGGCTAGCTTGATGGAACGAATGGCCTCCGTATATCGAGATAGCGGCATCCCGATCACCGTCTGATGAATTGCGGCTGGAGACGAAGAGATCCGTCGCTGAACATCATCGTCGGTTTTCTGGAGGCGGATTGGTGGCTTGGGAGATTTGCGGGCCGGCAACAACGGGACCAAAGACAGACAAGGCAACTCCAGTACGGTTTCCACCTGTGAAGAGGTCCGAAAGACGCGGTCCATGAGGTCTCTGAGGAGCGCCAAGCCGATGCCCAGCGCGAGACCACCGAGAATGCCAAACGCCAGGATCAACCTTGTTTTCGGCTTGCTCTTGCTCGCCGGTGGCGAAGCCGGAAAAAGTACCCGCGTATCCGAGGTGGGAAACGTCTCCTGCTGTGTGGAGCCCATGTAGCGCTGAAGGAAAGTCTCGTACAAGCTATGCAGGCCCTTTGCCCTGCTTTCCAAGTCCTTGATGGTCAGCTCAGCAGAATTGACCGAACGGGACTGCGAAACGGCTTTGGATAATTGCTTTTCGATTTCTTCCTGGCGCTGTTTGGCCAGTTCGAATTCGCTTCGGCTGACCTCGGCAAGTCGCCTGACCTCGTCAAAAATGGAGACGCGGAACTCTCGCGCGCGGTTCCGGATATTGACGACTGCCAAGTGGTCACGACCGACCCTCGCGGCCAACTCGGCCTCACGTCTGGTGAGCTCCAGATATTGCTGGCGCAGCCCCGTGATGATCTGGCTGTTCAGCGCATCGGTCCCGATAGCATCCAGATTGTCTATCGAGGACGGCTTTTTCGGGTCGATGGCAAGGAGAGTTTCATAACGAGCCAACTTGGCCGTGGCTTCAGATGTCTGAGCACGTGCGGCGGCCAATCGATTATTGATCTCCGTGATCTGCTGCTCGTCGATGGGTTTCCCACCCAGAGAAACAATGTTGTTTTGAGCCTTGTAGACGTCGACGGCACGTTGCGCGGCGAGGGCTTGGTCGCCCAGATCACGCAGCCTCTCCTGCAGCCAGCTGGTTGCCTTGCGATTGGCCTCGAATTTTGCATTGAGCTGGTCTGCAACATAAGTGTTGGCGATCGCATTCACGATCTCCGCGGCTCGAGCTGCGTTGCTCGAGCTGAAGCTGATCTCAATGAGGTGGCTGTACCCGACGCGTCCAGCGGAAAGCCGACTGAGGAATGCGTCTACGAGAGTGTCCGATGGTTCGCCATTCGTCTCGAGTGGCGCATCCTTCTTCGATTTAGTCGAGGCCCAAGGCCAAACTCGTTGCCAGAGCGCCTGCAAAGAGAGGCCGGATGCACTAAAGTCCGGATCGTCGGCCAGTTTCAACTGCTCGATTACCGCAACCGCATTGGCCTTTGATCTCAGGAGCTGAAGCTGGGTGTCGATTTGACTGAGATCGAAGGCCGGCTCGGCGACGAGTGACTGCTGCTGGACAAACTGAGGCCTGGGATTGGCCAACAGGATCTGAACCTGTGCCGTATAGGTTGGAGAAACCAAACGGAGATAGAGCAGGCTGGCCGCAGTGGCGAGTACGGCAGTAACAAGGATCACGAGATACTGGCGCCGTAGAAGCCCGATGCCGAAATTGATGACGTCGGTGATTCCTCCGCCGTCCGCCTGGGCGGGTTGAGCCGGTCCGTTCACCGGCAGCCGCATCCTATCCGCATGTTGAAGATTGTTCTGAAGCATCACGTACCTGTCCGACGATTGGTCACGTTGCGGCCGCCCGCCCGCAGGCGGCATTTAAAGCGATCTGCGAGATAGTACGAATTATATACCTTATAAAAACTCACTTGCCAAATTAAATAAACAATATATTAATCGAGGCGGAGATGGAAAATGCAGGTCCTGGCGGTTTTGCTTAGGCGTGCGTTCGCGAATTCCCAAATTCTTCCGTGACTTACATCTGGTCTAATGGCTTCCGCCGAAATCGTGCGACCGTTTTCGTGGTGGATTGTGAGGGTGGAAAATTAATCTCGACGGGGATTATGGTCCACCTTATCGAAGCCCGATCTGAATTGAGAGGGCAGAAGGGTACCCAATGTTGGAACTGCGATCCTTGGCGATCCCTGATGTCAAAGTCATTCGCACAGATCGGTTTTCCGACGCCCGCGGCTACTTCTCTGAGACCTTCCAGCGATCAGCGTTTGCAGAGAAGGGAATTCTCCATGACTTTGTTCAAGACAATCAGTCCAGCTCGGATCGGATCGGCACGGTGCGCGGCTTGCACTTCCAGCGGCCGCCCTTCGCCCAGGCGAAGTTGATACGGGTGTTGAGCGGGGCGATTCTGGATATTGCAGTTGACCTTCGGCGTTCATCGCCCAGCTTCGGCAAGCACATCGCGATCCAGTTGGATAGCGAAAGCGGCGAGCAGGTGTTCATTCCGAAGGGATTCGCGCACGGCTTCTGTACGCTGCAGCCCAAGACCCTCGTCTTATACAAAGTCGACCAGGTCTATGCCCCAAGTCACGACGGTGGAGTCTATTGGGCCGATTCAACGTTAGCGATCGAGTGGCCCGTGAGACCCTCAGAAGCCCAGGTGTCGCCAAAGGACCAGGCCCTTCCTACGCTCAGCCAGCTCGGTTGCGTTTTCGACTAGTGGAGGCGGTAGTATGCGTATCTTGGTGACCGGCGGAGCGGGATTTATTGGTTCTGCGGTCTGTCGCCGTTTGGCGCTCCAGGTGGGTGCCGCAGTGATCAACATCGACAAGTTGACATACGCAGCCAACCTGACGTCGCTCGCGAGCATCGAGAGGCTGGAGACCTATGTGTTCCTGCAATCCGACATTTGCGATCGCGAGACTATGGATTGTGCGTTCGCCGACTACGAGCCGGATGCGATCATACATTTGGCCGCCGAAAGCCACGTCGACCGCTCGATTAACGGACCTCAAGCCTTCGTCAATACCAATGTGGTTGGCACCTACACGCTATTGGAGGCGGCCAGAGCCTACTACGAACGTCAACCAGCTTCGAGGCGGGAGCATTTCCGCTTCATCCACGTGTCGACGGACGAAGTCTACGGCTCATTGGGACCGGACGACTTGTTTCGAGAGGATACGCCCTACAGGCCGAGCTCGCCCTACTCGGCGAGCAAGGCCGCCTCGGACCACCTCGCGCTCGCGTGGTTTCGAACCTACGGCCTGCCCGTGATCGTGTCGAATTGCTCGAACAACTATGGGCCGTATCAGTTTCCGGAAAAGCTCATCCCGCTGACGATCCTCAATGCGATCGATCGGAAGCCTCTGCCGGTCTATGGCGACGGAAGGAATATCCGCGACTGGCTTCACGTCGATGATCATGCCGCGGGCTTGATACGACTTTTGCACCAAGGAAGGCCCGGCGAGAAGTACAATTTCGGCGGAGATGCCCAGCGATCCAACCTGGAGGTCGTCACCCGGATCTGTGACGTTGTGGATCGATTGTCTCCGGGCGCGGGGTGCAGACGTTCTCTGATTACGTTCGTGCCGGATCGTCCGGGCCATGATGCGCGCTATGCAATCGACGCATCGAAAGCACATCGCGAGCTCGGCTGGAAACCGACCAGAACCTTCGAACAGGGCCTGTTCGAAACCGTCGGATGGTATCTCAAGAACCGAGCGTGGTGGGAGCGTGCTCGCAGCGGTGTCTATGACGGCTCGCGTCTGGGTCTCCTGGCGGCCCAAGGCTGAGGTGAAGATGACAGATCGACCAATCCTCTTTGCTGGACGGAATGGTCAGCTGGCAATGTGCCTTCGTGATCTTGCCACAGTGCGCGGCTTGCCTGCGGTGGCTCTCGGGCGCCCAGAACTCGATCTAGAGAACCGGGAAGGGATCGACAAGCTCATTGCGTCGATCGGGCCGTCTGCAATCATCAACACGGCCGCCTATACGGCGGTAGATCAGGCCGAATCTGAAGCAGCGAGGGCCTTCAGCATCAATCGTGATGGCGCGGCCGCGCTGGCGGATGTCGCGTGGCAACTGAACATTCCGCTCATCCATCTGTCGACCGACTATGTCTTCGACGGTGCGAAACCGGATGCGTACGACGAAAGCGACATTCCAGCGCCGTTGAACGTCTACGGCGCTTCCAAGCTTGCCGGGGAGGCTGCTGTATTGGCAGCGCACCCGCTCGCGACCGTGATCAGATGCTCCTGGCTTTACAGTCCCTATGGCAGCAACTTCGTCCGAACGATGCTGCGGCTATGCGAGACGCAGCAGGTCGTAAGGGTTGTCAGTGACCAGCATGGTAACCCGACTTACGCGTTCGACCTTGCAGACGCCGTCCTCCGGATCGCACAACGGTCAGTGACGGACGATCGCAGGGCCACGGCCGGCATCTTTCATCTCGGTGGCCAAGGCGAGGCAAGCTGGCACGATTTTGCGCAGGCAATCTTCCACGAGTGTTCCCGTCGCGGTGCCCGGATTCGGGCGCTCGAGGCGATCACGACCGAGCAATTTCCGACCGCTGCGCGTCGACCTCGGAACTCGCGCCTTGACTCATCCAAGGCCGAACGCGTGTTCGGGATTCGCTTGGCGCCTTGGCGCCATTCACTTCAAGCTTGTCTGGACCAGCTGGTCGGAGAAGGAGAAACCGATGCTGAAGGGAATCGTGCTGGCTGGCGGCAGCGGAACGCGCCTCTATCCGATCACGCGCGTGGTCAGCAAGCAGTTGCTCCCGATCTATGACAAGCCGATGATCTACTATCCGCTGTCGACGTTGATGTTGGCAGGGATCCGCGAAATTCTGATCATCACCACGCCTTCAGACCGGTGTCAGTTCGAGCGATTGCTGGGCGACGGCAGCCAATGGGGTATCCGGCTCAGCTACGCGGAACAAACCCGGCCCGCCGGTCTCGCGGACGCGTTCATTGTCGGTGCCGACTTCATCGGAAACGATCGCGTAGCGATGGTGCTTGGAGACAATATTTTCTTCGGCGACGGCCTGAGCGAATTGCTTGCCAGGGCAGCAGGTCGCGAAGAAGGCGCAACGGTTTTTGCCTATCACGTGCGAGACCCAGAACGATATGGCGTGGTCGCGTTTGATGAAGCGGACCGCCCGGTGTCGATCGAGGAGAAGCCCAAACGGCCGGCTTCGAACTGGGCGATCACGGGGCTGTATTTTTTCGACAACCGCGTCGTTCGCTACGCTCGCCGCGTCGAGCCATCGGCGCGTGGCGAGCTCGAGATTACCGATCTTCAGATGCGTTACCTTTCGGCCAATGCGCTCCACGTTGAACGCATGGGGCGGGGATTTGCGTGGCTGGATACCGGCACGGTCGAATCTCTCATCGATGCAGGGACGTTCGTGCAGACCTTGGAAAAGCGGCAGGGAATGAAGATTGCCTGCCTCGAGGAGGTCGCGTTCAGGCTCGGCTTCATCAATCGCGATCAACTTCTTGCGCTGGCGCAACCGCTGGAGAAGAGCGGCTACGGCAAATATCTCAGCGAAATCATGCGACTGCCGCAATTCGTCTCGCGCTAGCGCCACTCAGTCGATATTCGAAACCGAGTTAAATTATGTGTATTGAATTGACCGCAGTTTAAAAGGCAATTAAAATATAGAGAGGCGATTATTTATTTAATCGGTATGGTCATGCTGGTTCAAAAGGCGAACGCCTTCGGCCGGGGAACTCGGTACGTTTGGGGGGAGGATATTCCAGCCCTTTGGCAGGAATCGCCGTTCGTGAGCGCTTTCGCGGGTTTCGACGCACTTGGCCTCTGGGCTCCGCGGCTCGTTGATCGGCCAGTAAGCGGATCATTCACTCCCGGGGGGGGCGCCTCGTTCTTCGAACAGACGTTTCGGACCGACTCGGGTGATCCGTCGGGCTTGCGCGGCGTTATGCCCGCTCTCTTCGCCGCACCTTCCCGGTCGCGGTTGTCTGCGCTTCTGTCTTCGACGTCTTTGACGAGCGGTCATAATGGCTTGACGCCAACGTTCTCATCTGTGGCGAACGAAGCGGCGCAGAAATCTCAATCGGTTTCCACCCCTGGCGCCACTCACTGGGTCCATCCGACTGACGGAGCCTGGAATGTCGCAACGAATTGGAGCGCCGGGCTTCCGGGGATCATCGATGCCGCGTTCCTCGATGCAGCAGGAACGTATGTCGTCACGAGCTCGGCCGATGTCGACATTGGGAGCCTGGTCCTCGATGCAGGTGCGACGCTTTCGTTGGGGGCCGGCTCGCCGTTTGTCGTCGAAGGCGATGTGCTGAACAATGGGACAGTCGAGGTTGGAGCGTTCCTTGGCAATCGCATTACGACCGGGGAGTTTAGGGGTGACATCAGCGGTACTGGATCTTTCGAGATTGCAGACAAGGCGATCCTGGAGATCGGAGGGTCGGTTTCCGGCCAGTTCCTGAATGGATCGTTCTCCGGCATAACCGTGTCGTTCGAAACGGGAACTGGTACGCTTGTCCTCGATCAGTCGGCCAACTTCGCCGGGTTGATCACAGCTTCATCGCCGGGAGCAGCGCTTTCGCCGGGGAATCTAGTCGACCTGAGGGATCTGCCCTTCACATCGTCGATGTCGGCGACCGTCTCCTACGATAGTAGCTCGAATATCAGCACCGTGGATTTCAGCAACGGTGCGGCCAATGTCACCTTGCTGTTCTCAGGGATGGACTTGAACTGGAATTTCAAGAGCGATGGGCTGGGCGGCACCATCGTCTCCGATCCTCCGACGAATCCCACCGTATTGGAAAACCAGAAGCCAGGCACGCCGAGAAGTGTTTGGGAGATCCAGCCGGGCGACAATTCGACTGTGACCCAGGGGTTTGCGACAGCAATCAGCACCAATGTCGGGGGGACGGTCCAATTCAAGATCAACAACCTGACCGGAAATCCGAATTATCGCGTCGATGTTTACCGGCTGGGCTATTACGGTGGCAATGGTGCCAGACTGGTTACGAGCCTGCAGCATCAGGCTGCAGCCGCGGTCGTCCAACCCGCTCCCTTAAGGGACGCGTCGACCGGTCTCGTAGATGCAGGCAACTGGAGTGTAACCGATTCCTGGAGCGTGCCAACCGATGCCGCCTCGGGCGTCTACATCGCCAACGTCATCAACGGTACCGAGATTTTCCAGATTCCATTCATCATAAGGAACGATGCTTCGCACAGCGACATCGTCCTGCAGACAAGTGATCAGGATTGGCAAGCCTACAACGGTTGGGGAGGGGCCAACCTGTATTTCGGGAATGGCCCCGGCATCAATGGATCGGCCTACGCGGTCAGTTACAATCGCCCCCTCGTGACGCGCGACGGCACCGGAACCTTCTCCGAGGGGGGAGATTCCCCCTTCACAGCTGAGATCGCGGCCATCTATTGGCTCGAGCAGAACGGGTACGATGTCTCTTACATTTCTGGGATAGATGCTGCGACAAACGGCTCGTTATTGCTCAATCACAAAGTCTTCATGGACGCGGGGCATGACGAGTATTGGACCGAAGCTCAGCGCGCCAACGTAGAGGCCGCAGCGCACGCCGGCGTGAACCTTGCGTTTCTCACAGCCAACGAGATCTTTTGGAAAACGAGGTTAGCGCCCAGCATCGATGGCAGCGCGACACCCAATCGCACGCTCATTAGCTACAAGGATACGCACGCAAATGCGCTGATTGATCCGTCAGGACAGGCGACCGGAAACTTTTCCGACCCGCGGTTCGGGGCTCCTCTTCCCTCGAATCAGCTGACCGGCACATTGTTCGCGGTCAACGCGTTTCGGTACGATACGATCACGATACCGTACCCGATGACCCAATTGCGCTTCTGGCGCAATACGGCCGTCGCGCAAACCCCAGCCGGGCAGACTGCCTCGCTCGTACCTGGCTTATTGGGCGTTGAGTGGGACATCGCGCCGGACAATGGATTCCGCCCAGCCGGGTTGGTCAGTGTCTCGTCTTCCACAATCAATGTGGACGGGAAGTATCTGCTTGACTACGGCAACACCTTCGGAGCGGGCACGGCGACCCACAATCTCGTGCTGCATCGTGATCCTGTCAGTGGTGCACTGATCTTCTCGGCCGGTTCTATCAACTGGCCGTGGGCGCTTGCTAGCGACCACGACGGACCGGCGACGCCTGTTGATCCGAACGTTCAGCAGGCGATGGTTAATCTTTTCGCCGACATGGGGGTTCAGCCGGCGACGCTGCAGGCGAGCTTGACTGCCGCAATCCGGTCGACAGACGCTACGGCGCCGAACTCCAGCATCACCAATCTTTCTGCCGCCACTGTTGTCGAGGGGCAGTCGATCACGGTGACGGGGACGGCCAGCGACGCGGGTGGAAAGATTGCCGGCGTCGAAATTTCCACGGATGGTGGAACAACCTGGCACCCAACCAACAGCAATGTTGGCGCGACGAACGTGACGTGGTCATATACGTTCGTCACAGGCGCGCAGGGGACATATGGTCTCAAGACCAGGGCGGTCGACGACAGCTTGAACCTGGAAACACCTGGTGCGGGCACGACCTACACGGTCACGCCATCTTCCAACCTGACACTCTTCAGTCCGACTGATACGCCTGCGGTGATCTCAAACAGCGATTCCGGAGCAGTCGAGGTCGGCGTCAAATTCATCCCCGCTGTGTCGGGCAAGATCACCGGCATACGTTTCTACAAGGCGTCTGATAATACCGGAACTCACATCGGTGACCTCTGGACCACCAACGGGACGCTGCTTGGGAGCGCCACGTTTAGCAACGAAACAGCGAGCGGCTGGCAGCAGGTTGATTTCGCGACTCCTGTCAATGTGCAGGCGGGCGTCACGTATGTCGCTTCCTATCACACGAACACTGGCCACTATTCGTCGACCGACTACTACTTCATCGACTACCGCGGCCTGACGAAAGGTGCGCTCACCGTGCCTGGTAGCAGCCTCAACGGCGTCTACGCCTATGGGAGTAGCCCCGTCTTCCCCAGCAACGTTTCCTATGTCAAGGCCGCGAATTACTGGGTCGACGTCGTTTTCAGCGATTCAGGCCTGACGTCGCCGCAAGCTCACGAAGACAGCGGCTTTACAGTCAGCCAAAATGGCGTGCTGAACATTCCGGCATCGACGCTGCTTGCGAACGACACCAACCCGTCCGGGCTCGCTTTCTCGATTACCAGTGTCGGTAACCCGGCCAACGGAAGCGTAAGCTACAATTCACAGAACCAGACGGTGACTTTTACTCCCAGCGCCGGTTATGCCGGGGCGGCCAGCTTTACCTACACGATCACGGACACGAGTGGCCAAAGCGGGTCCGGCCAGGTCTCGCTCAAGGTCAACTATCCGGCCTCTGCACAGAGCCTGTTCGGCACCAATGATGCACCGAGCGCGCCTAATTCCGGCGACACCAGTCCTATCGAGGTTGGCGTCAAGTTCACCGCATCCGTGAGCGGAACGATAACCGGCCTGCGATTTTACAAGGGATCGTTGAATACCGGTCCCCATATTGCGAATCTATGGAGCTCGACCGGAACCCTGCTTGCGACTGCCACGTTCACCAACGAGACAGCCAGCGGCTGGCAACAGGTCAGTTTTTCCAATCCCGTCGCCATCACGGCAGGGGCAACCTACGTCGCCTCCTATCACACCAACGGCAACTATTCCGGCACTCAGAACTACTTCGTGACATCGCTTGCCAATGGCCAGTTGACGGCTCCGGCTGGCGCCAACGGAGTCTACAGCTACGGATCCGGAAGCGCGTTCCCGACCAACACGTACAAATCCTCCAATTACTGGGTCGATGTCGTCTTCAACGGCTCCTCCTCGACCAGCGTGCCGCAAGCCAACGCCGACGGCGGCTTCACGGTTAGCCAAAATGGTGTGCTGAACATCCAGGCATCAGCGCTGCTGGCGAACGATACCAACCCGTCCGGGCTGGCTTTCTCGCTTACCAGTGTCGGCAATCCAGCCAATGGAAGCGTAAGCTACAATTCGCAGAACCAGACTGTGACCTTTACCCCCACCGCTGGCTATGCCGGGGCGGCGAGCTTCACCTACACGATCACGGACACGAGCGGCCAGAGCGGGTCCGGCCAGGTCTCGCTCAAGGTCAACTATCCGGTCTCCGCACAGAGCCTGTTCGGTACCACTGATGCGCCAAGCGTCCCCAACTCCGGCGATACCAGCCCGGTCGAAGTCGGGGTCAAGTTCACCGCATCGGTGAATGGGACAATAACCGGCCTGCGGTTCTACAAGGGATCATTGAATACGGGTCCCCATATCGCCGATCTCTGGAGCTCGACCGGAACCCTGCTTGCAACTGCCACGTTCACGAACGAGACAGCCAGCGGCTGGCAGCAGGTCAACTTCTCCAATCCCGTCGCCACCACGGCAGGCGCCACCTATGTCGCGTCCTACCACACCAATGGCAATTATTCCGGTACCCAGAACTATTTTGCGACGTCGCTTACCAATGGTCAGTTGACGGCTCCGGCTGGCAGCAACGGAGTCTATGCCTACGGATCCGGAAGCACGTTCCCGACGAATACATTCAAATCCTCCAACTACTGGGTCGATGTCGTCTTCAACGGCTCCGCCGCCAGCAACAATACCCCGCCAACCGCGGTTGCTGACAGCGCGGACGCCATCGAAAAGGGTGGCATGAACAACAGCACTGGCGGTTCGCCCGCGACCGGCAACGTGCTGGCCAACGACACCGATCCCGATTCTGGGGACACCAAGACCGTCACTGCATTCAGCTTTGGCACGACCAGTGGGACGTTCCAGACGCCTCTCGCGGGCGCGCACGGCACGCTCTTGCTCACTGCCTCGGGTGCTTTCACCTACACGGTGAACGAGAACGATCAGGCCGTGCAGGCCTTGCGGCAGTCGACCAATACGCTGACCGATGTCTTCAGCTATACGATGCGGGACGCCGTGGGCGCCGCCTCATCGACCACGCTTACTGTCACCATTCATGGTGCCAACGACGCGCCGGTACTGGCGATCCAGACTAGCAACCAGGCCGTGACCGTTGGTTCGGCGTTTTCGCTAACGTTACCCGCCGGCACCTTTACCGATGTCGATGCCGGGGACTCGCTCACCTACAGCGCAACCGCTGGCAGTTCAGGGCTTCCGGGCTGGCTCACGTTCACTCCATCGACCCGAACCTTTACCGGCACGCCGACGTCCGCGGACGTTGGCACGTTCAGCGTCACGGTGTCCGCTGCCGATCTCGGCAACCTCACGAGCAGCGAGACATTCAATATCGCAGTTTCGGCGGTTCCTTCGACCGTGAGCCTATTCTCGAGCACCGATACTCCCGCGATCCGATCGGGGTCGGACACTTCCCAAGTCAATCTCGGGATGCAATTCACGTCGTCCGTGGCAGGCACGATTACCGGCATCAAATACTACAAGAGCGCGAATGACCCCGGAACCCATACGGGCTCGTTGTGGAGCAGCACCGGCGCGCTACTGGCGACCGCGACTTTCACCAACGAGAGCAGCAGTGGTTGGCAGACAGTCACGTTCAGCAATCCGGTGTCCATCACAGCCGGCACCACCTACGTCGCAAGCTATCACAGCAACGGCCACTACGCCTCCACCACCAGCTACTTCACTGCCGCTCGCACCAATGGGCCGCTCACGGCTCCCGCGAACGTCAACGGCCTTTATACCTATGGAACGAGCAATCTGTTCCCAACCAGTACCTATAACGCGACCAATTACTGGGTTGACGTCGTGTTCAACAGCTCCAGCGGCGGCCCCAACCGGTCACCCGTCGCCGCGAACGACAGCGGCTTCGACGCCACGCAGAACGTGCCCTTCGGGATCCCGGCCTCGGCACTGCTCGCCAACGATACCGATCCGGACGGCAATACGCTTACGATCACGGGCGCGAGCGGCGCTGTGAACGGCGTCGCCAGCTACAACGCCCAAAGTAACAGTGTGGTCTTCACACCGACGACCGGCTACACGGGGCCGGCGTCGTTCAACTACAGCATCTCCGACGGCCAAGGTGGCTCCGCCAGCGCATCCGTCGCCCTCGATGTGAATGCTGCGTCTTCAACGGCTGTGCGCCTGTTTAGCGCAAGTCAGGAGCCTAGCATTGTGGCGGCCAATGATCCTAAGTCTGTGGAGCTGGGCGTCAAATTCCAGACGTCGACCCCGGGCGATATCATCGGCGTTCGCTTCTACAAGGGGCCAACCAACACGGGCACTCACGTTGCAGATCTCTGGAGCAGCACCGGGACTTTGCTGGCAACTGCGGTCTTTACCAACGAGACGGCCGACGGCTGGCAGCAGGTCAATTTCGCCACGCCCGTGACGATCATGCCGGGAACCACCTATGTCGCCTCCTATCATACCGCCGGGAACTACGCGGCCGATCCAGGCCTGCTCGCCAACGCAATTACCAACGGACCTCTGACGGCCCCATCCTCGGGCTCGATCGGCGGCAACGGTGTGTTTGCGTACGGGACAGATAGCCTATTCCCGACCAACACCTACAACTCAACGAGCTATGGCGTTGATGTTGTTTTCAGGCCTCAGCTAGCAGCATAGGAGACGTAAAGATGCACGCCGAACTTTATACCGATGGAATCGAAGAAATTACCGTCAGCGGAACCATCGTCCGCATCGATCTGGTCAGTCTTTCACCGACAGAGCGTGACGCCAACAACGCCCCGAAGCGCGTATTTTCTCAGCGGCTGATCTTTTCGGTCGAAGCTTTCGCCAATTCGGTCGACGTGATGCAGAAGGCGCTTCAGGGCCTGGTTGATGCGGGCGTGGTCCGGCGGAACCAGCCAGCTGGATCGCAAAACGGTGCGTCGGGAGTACGTGATGCGCTGGCGCCCAACACACGGTCTCTGAATGTCTCTTCGAATTTCCGCTGAAATCGATGCCGCTGGCGGCGCGAAGGACCGGGTTGCGGACGCGCCCGCACCCGGATTGTCAACCCAGACGGCATTGGAATGCCTGTCCAAGGTATCCAGTCACCATGGCATAGATCTGCCGGTCGAGCGCTTGAAGCACGCCTATGCGGTAGCCGGCCCGCTCTCGTTGAATCTCCTGTTGCGCATGGCGAAGGATGCAGGCCTGCGCGCGAGAAGCACGAAGCTCGATTGGAGCGCACTGATTCGTCTCGGAGAGGCCTATCCGGCGCTGGCGAGGCTCGCCAATGGCAACTGGATCGCCGTCCTTGGTGCGGGGCGGCGAACTGATGGCACCGAGGTCGTCAGCATCTTCGACCCGCTCGCCGACCGCAAGCACGAGGTCTTGGTTGTCGACCGCGATCGCTTCTGTGCGCAGTGGGCCGGTGACACGATCCTAATCAAGCGCGAGCAGTTGACACGGGATGGTCGAAGGAGTTTCGGCCTCCGGTGGTTCGTGCCGGAACTGCTTCTTCAATGGCGGCTGTTCAGGGACGTCGCCATTGCCGCCATCCTGCTCTATGCGCTGGGCCTCGTCGTCCCGATCTTTTTCCAGCTCGTCATCGACAAGGTTTTGGTTCACGAGAGCTTCACCACTCTGTACGTACTCGCGGCAGGTGCGGCCGTGGCGCTCGTCTTTGACGCGATATTCGGCTTTCTGCGGCGCTACTTGCTGCTATATGCGACCAACAGAGTCGACATTCGCGTTGCGACGAAGACGTTCGGTCATCTCCTCGGGCTGCCAGTCACGTTTTTCGAACATATGGCCGCGGGGGTTCTGGTCAAGCACATGCAACAAGCGGCGCGGATCCGTGAGTTTCTGACTGGCCGCCTGTTTTTGACGACCCTCGATGCGCTCTCGTTGTTCGTCTTCCTGCCGGTCCTCGCGCTGTACAGCGTCAAATTGACTTTGATGGTCCTGGCCTTCACCGCCGCGAGCGGCGCTGTTGTCGGCCTGCTCATGGGCCCATTTCGGCGACGACTGTACGATCTATACCAAGCGGAAGGTGCGCGGCAGGCTCTCCTCGTCGAAACAGTCCACGGCATGCGCACCGTGAAATCGCTGGGGATGGAGCCAGCGCAGAGCAGGGTTTGGGATAGCCGCTGCGCGCAGTCCGTGACCATGCGATTTGGTGTCGAGAAGATTTCCGCAGGCGCCCAGGCGCTCACCGGATTTCTCGAGAAGATCATGACGCTTGGAATCATTTCTGTCGGAGCACTCGATGTCTTCGCTGGAGAAATGACCATCGGCGCTCTGGTTGCTTTCAACATGTTGGCCGGCAGGGTCTCCGGACCGCTGGTCCAGCTCGTGACCATGGTGCACGAGTACCAGGAAGTGGCTCTTGCCGTGAAAATGCTCGGCGAGGTGATGAATCAGAAGCCTGAGCGCGACGGTCGGAAAGATGGGCTGCGGCCCGACCTTGCCGGCAAAATCGAGTTCGAAAGTGTCTCGTTTCGCTACGGATCCGACGGATCGCCGGCGCTTGATGATGTCTCCTTCACCGTCGAGCCAGGATCGATCTTCGGGATCGTGGGACGGAGCGGCTCAGGCAAGACGACTCTCACCAGGCTGATTTCGGGCATGTATCCGGTGCAGCAGGGGCTCCTGCGCATCGACGGATATGACTCGAGGGAGCTCGACCTCGCGCATCTGCGCCGAAACCTTGGAATCGTCCTGCAAGATAATTTCCTGTTTCGCGGGACGGTTCGCGACAATATCGCCTGCGTGAAACGTGATGCCACATTTGCCGAGGTCGTCGCTGCAGCGCAGCTCGCAGGCGCCGACGAGTTCATCGAACGGTTGCCGCGTGGCTTCGACACCATGCTTGAGGAAGATGCCTCGAACCTGTCCGGCGGGCAGAAGCAGCGGCTCGCGATTGCGAGAGCTCTGATCGTCAATCCAAGGATCTTGATTTTGGATGAAGCGACGAGTGCCCTCGATTCCGAAAGCGAAATGATCATCAGGCGCAATCTCCGCCGCTTGGCGGCAGGGCGTACTGTCATCATCGTCTCGCATCGGTTGTCGATGCTCACTGAAGCAAGCCAGATACTGGTGATGGACCGCGGCCGAATCGTCGATGTGGATCGCCACGACCACCTCCTGTCGAAATGCACAATTTACAGGCACTTGTGGAATCAACAGATGAAGCAGATTGCATGAGGGAGACAGGGCCATCACGCGCGGATGTGAAGCCGACCGCTCTTGTTCCGGCCAGGCCGGTCGAGCGCCGCCGCAAGCTATTCAGGCCAGGGCCGAGGCGAGCGCCAGTCATCGCCGAATTCCAGTCCGATGCCACCGAACTCGAGCAGCAAGCGCCACCGCGGCTCGCGCGTTTCACCCTTTACGGCGTACTTGCACTGATTGCTTTCGCGGTCATCTGGGCTTCCGTTTCGCAGGTGGAGATGATCGTCACGGCGCAGGGAAAACTCACCACGACGCGTCCAAATCTGGTTGTGCAGCCGTTGGAAACGTCGGTCATACGCGAGATCCACGTCAAGGCCGGTGATCGCGTCAACCGCGGCGACGTTCTGGCGACCCTCGATCCGACGTTTTCGCAGGCGGATTTCGACCAACTGCGCGGCAGAGTGGCTGGATTCGATGCGTCGATCGATCGTCTGAGCGCTGAATTGAATGGAATCGAGTACGCCGTCAAGGAGCTGACGAATTCGGATCAGATCCTGCAAGGCAAGTTGTTCTTGCAGAGGAGAGCCGCCTACGAGGCGCAGATCCAGAACTACGACGCACAGATCGCTTCCGCGCAAGCCAATCTCAAGACAGCACAGAATGAAGAGGCGGTTCTCCTTCAGCGGCTCGACACGATGCGTTCGATTGAAGCGATGCGAACCACGCTGATGGACAAAGAGGTCGGTTCGAGGCTGAACTTCCTACTGTCTCGCGATGCACGGCTCGAGGTCGAAAGCAATCTGGCGCGTGTTCGCGGCAGTATCGCCGATAGTACCCATCGGCTGGAGAAGGCACGCGCTGATCGGAAAGTATTCGCCGAGGAGTTTCGTCGCACCACCTATCAGGAACTGGTGGAGACGCTGCCGAAGCGCAACAGCGCAGCAGAGGAATTGAAGAAGGCCGAGCTTCGTCGACAGTTGATCGTCCTGCAGGCGCCGGCAGATGCCGTGGTGCTGGATATCGCGAACCGGACCGTCGGCTCGGTGGTTCGCGAAGCCGAAACGCTGTTCGTCCTGGTTCCGCGCAACGTTCCGCTTCAGGCGGAGGTCAACGTCGAGGGGCGGGATATCGGTCAAGTGACGCTCGGACAGGCGGTTCGGATCAAGTTCGAAGCGTTTCCCTTCCAGAAGTATGGAACTGCAACGGGAGAAGTCCGCGTCATCAGTCAGGATACGTTCTCGCCGGATACGAAGGCCGAAGGTGCGCGCCGCGCGCCAGCTCCCTATTACCGCGTACTGGTCGATTTGTCTGACACGCACCTTCGGCTGCCGGCTGAGCGCATCCAACTGATTCCGGGTATGGCGGTGACGGCCGAACTGAAAGTCGGCAGGCGCACCGTGATTTCGTACTTCCTTTATCCGCTGCTGCGCGGATTGGATGAAAGCATTCGAGAATACTAACCCGGCTTGGAATGGCGATCGACCATGATGATTAGTCCGAATTTTGGAGTGAAGCTCGTGGTGCCTACCGTGGAGAGTAAGCTCTCGCGAAATGCACCACTGGTGGACTACGCGCTCAAGGGGCTGGAACGTTGTTGGTTGCCTGAATACCGCCGGTGGTCGCACATCTACCATCTCGATGGACGTTCTTCACCAAACGAATCGGTACCGAGCAGCGACGTATTCTATACTCTCAATGTGCTTCTTGGAATGTCGCGCGTTGCCGAAATTCCAAATGGCATTGATATACCCGAGATATTTCATCGCAACGTTCTGCAACTCACGAAGCTTCCTGTACGCAAGTATGCCTTCGGTATGGCGCTATGGAGCGCGGCCGAGCTCGGGCTCGAAATTCCGGACCCGGTTAAATGCGAGTTGAGAGCCATTCTTTCCGATGAATCCCGGTGGAGGAGCTTCCGTGCGCAGGATCTTGGCATGTTGCTCACGGGAGTCGTGACTCAGGCGAGGGCAGGCGAGAACGAGTGGTGGCGCTATGCCAAGCCGCTTTATCGACTCCTGAAGGAACGCTTTCACAGCGAATCGGGGATGTTCTTCGATGCACCGTTTGGGCTTCGTCGCCGTTTCTCGTCCTTTGCGACGCAGACCTACCTCTCGATCGCCTGCTATCAGTATGGCGAATTTTCCGGTGATGCGTCCGCACTTGTCATGGCCGATACTTGTGTGCGCAATCTGATCGCGCTTCAAGGCTCGCAAGGCGAATGGCCTTGGTTTTTCGACGCGCTGAGCGGCCGCGTCATTGACTACTACGAAGTCTATTCGGTCCATCAGTATGGAATGGCTCCGGCGCTGCTGGAATGGGCCGAGCGCTTTGGGCAGAGGCAATCGCGGGACGCCTTGGTCAAGGGATTCAACTGGGTCCTTGGGTGCAATCAACTGCGCCGACCCATGCTCGTCCCTGAACTGAACCTGACTATCCGCTCGCAAGTTCGCAAGGGTGAATTGACAACAAGGACGCCGAGGGTGTTCCGCGCCCTCAAGAACGCCTGGCTCGGACACGGGGAGCGGCTGATCGACGCTGCGGATGTGGAAGTTCGGCTTGAGTGCCGCAGCTACGAGCTGGGCTGGATTCTGTGGTCATTCGGCCGGCGCACCGACTTGCCGGAACTGACTCACAATGTCGCTTTTGGCGGCCCCTGACAGAATTGCCGTTGCACTAACGATTCCAGGCTACTGCTCGCCTGCTCCGTAGGTGCGAGAGCATCGTCATGGCGCGGTGCGCCCGGACGGCACACAATACGGCAATGGCTTTGAGGCGGACGCCGCTGCCATGCAGACGGTCGCTGGTCAGCACGGTCACAGCGTTTGGCGCGAGAGATGCGAAGACGAGCAAGGCTTGCGCGAGCCAGCGCAATTGCCAAACAGGTTTGCCTTCCGCCATGTTGCGATAGTGTGCGATGTGTCGATCCCATTTGGCGTAGAGCTCCTGCAGAGAGCTCCGGGCCGGGTGGAAGACGATCATCTCGGGGGTGTATCGAAACCGAAGCCCCGCGCGCAACGCACGCTCTCCCCACTCCATATCTTCGGCGACCTCGATGCCAGCAAAAGGGCCGACGCGATCGAAATCGCGGCGAAACACCGCCATGTTGCCAGTGCCGGAATAACCGTGGCGCTCAATATAGAGTTTGAAGCGATAAGAGAAGACGCTCTCATAAGCCGCAATGGCATCGAGCTCCGCATTTTCCGCGCGCCAAATGCGAACGTCGCCCCCGAGAACTGTGCCAGCCGGCGACAAGTTGGACCATTTCACCACGCTGCTCAGCCAATCCGGATGCGCCCTGCAGTCGGCATCGATGAAGGCGAGGATCTCGCCTTTGGCCGCAGCGACGCCTGCGTTTCGCGCCGGTCCCGGACCCGGCTGTGATTCGTGCTGCAGCCGTACACCAGGATGGCCGGCAACGATGTCCGTTGGGGGCGTTGACGAGCCGTTGTCCACCACGATGACCTCGAACGCCTGACGAGGCAGGCTCTGCGCATCCAGGGTGCGCAAGCAGACTTCCAGCGCATCAGACTGGTTCAGATGCGGAATAATGACTGAAATCACTAGTTAAATCCTCTATTTAATTTGCGTTGGGTTGTGTCGTCCGTCCTCTAGCGCTGGAGCCCCGATATCCGGCTTCCAATGATGCAGTCAGTCCTATTTAAATGTTGCAATTAAATATCTCGCGCGTATTATCTAGATAATAATCTTAAATGCAAACTTAAACAGGTCGTATTTTCCGAGAGGTAACTCCAATGCGCGCCTCGTTCCTGGGATGTCCCGTCGACCTGCTGACAATGGCAGAAACCGTGGATCTTGCGCGCGGGGCCATGCACAGCCGGATAAGGCTGCAACATGTGGCGCTGAACGTCGCCAAATTCGTCAATATGAGGGCTGATCCGGTGCTCGCGGCCGACGTCGCCAACAGCGATATCGTCGGCCTGGACGGCATGGGAATCGTTTGGGGCGCTCGAGCGCTGGGGCTTCCGGCCACGTCGCGCGTCGCGGGCGTGGATCTCCTCGCCGAGTTGCTCGCAGTATGCGCGCGCGAAGGCTTCAAACCTTATTTCCTGGGAGCGACTCCCGGCGTACTGCACCAGGCGATGCAGAACGCGCGCGAGAGCCATCCCTCACTTGTCTTTGCGGGCTGGCACGACGGCTATTTCAAGCGCGAGCAGGAGAATGACGTCGTGCGGGACATCCAGTCCAGCGGCGCCGATTGCCTTTTCATCGGCATGCCGACGCCCCGGAAGGAGCGCTTTCTGGCCGCTCACCGCGACAATCTCGGCGTACCTTTCATCATGGGCGTGGGTGGTGCATTCGACGTTCTGGCAGGCACCGTTCGGCGCGCGCCGGTCCAGGTTCAGAAGCTCGGCCTCGAATGGCTGTACCGGATCTATCAAGAGCCTGGGCGGATGTGGTGGCGATACGCCAAAACGAACACGCTGTTTGCGGGCGTCCTGGCGCACGCGCTCATCAGGCAGGGGCTTCGGCACCCGCTCGGTGCGCCCGGCGCCGTTCCCCCTGGTCCGAGCCGGATCGGGGGGTGAAGCGTGCGCAAGCATTTTTTCATCCTTCTGGGAACCCGTCCGGAAGCAATCAAGCTCTTTCCGGTCATCAACCGGCTCAAGGCCGAGAAGCGTAAGGACATCTCCGTAACGATATGTGCGACCGCACAGCATCGGCAGCTGCTTGATCAAGTCCTCAAGTTGGCCAATGTGGTTCCGGATTTTGATCTCAACGTCATGACGACAAATCAGACGCTGGATCATCTGACCGCCCGGCTGCTCGGACAAGTCGGCGAGCTCCTCGAAAAAGTGAAGCCCACCAGGGTCATTGTCCAGGGCGACACCGCGACTGCTATGACGGGTGCACTGGCATCCTACTATCACCGTATACCGGTCTCGCATATCGAGGCCGGACTGCGCAGCGGCGACATCTTCGCTCCATGGCCGGAGGAGGTGAACCGCAAGATCGTCGGCTCGATCGCCGATCAACATTTTGCCCCGACAGAGCGCGCCGCCCGAGCGTTGCGTTCTGAGAACGTCGCCGACGATCGCATTCACGTCACCGGAAACACGGTGGTGGACGCTCTCATCCTCGCGAAAGCGATGGTCGAATCCGATCCGGGACTGGCGTGCCGCTGGGACGGCATCAAGCAGCGTCACGGCAATCGGCGCATCATCCTGGTGACCTGCCACCGCAGGGAAAATTTCGGTGGCGGCGTGACCAACATCGTGAACGCGTTGGAGACCATCCTGCAGCGGGAGGACGTCGCCGTGGTGCTGCCCGTGCACCCGAATCCGAATGTCCGAGACCTGTTTGCGTCTCGGTTGTCGGATCACCCGCGGGTTGTCCTCATTTCTCCTCAGGAATACACGGATTTCGTGAGCCTGCTCTCGATGTCATATCTGGTTCTGACAGATTCAGGCGGCGTCCAGGAGGAGGCCCCCACCTTCGGGAAGCCGGTCCTGGTGATGCGCGAAACAACCGAGCGTCCCGAGGGCGTGGAAGCGGGAACGGCGCGCCTGGTCGGCGCCAATTACGACAGGATCGTTGCAGAGACATTTCGCCTCCTTGACGATGACGAGACCTATGCTGCCATGGCGCGTTCGCACAATCCGTTTGGTGACGGACACGCGAGCGAGCGGATCGTGAAGGTGCTTCTCGATGCCTGAATTCCAGAAGATAAATGTCGTTGGGCTTGGTTATATCGGGCTGCCGACCGCGGCTTTGATCGCGAGCCGTGGACTGCAGGTGGTTGGGATCGATACAAACGAACGCATCGTCGACACCGTTGCGTCTGGCAAAATTCACATCGCTGAGCCCGATCTGGACGGTCTCGTCTCCAAGGTCGTGTCAAGCGGTGCGCTCACGACGTCCAGAAAGCCGCAGCCGGCCGACGTGTTCATCATCGCGGTGCCGACCCCGATCGACCACGAGCACCGTCCAGACTTGGCGAGCGTCAACGCCGCAGTCGAAAACATCATAGATCTTCTCGCGCCAGGTAATCTTGTCATTCTTGAATCGACGTCGCCGATCGGGACAACCGAAGCCATCGCAAAGCGGATCGTTGAACGCAGGCCAGAGCTGCACATAGGCGTCAACGGCAGGGACGACGGGGCGATCTACGTCGCATACTGTCCAGAACGCGTGTTGCCGGGAAGGATCCTGACCGAGCTCATCAACAATGACAGGTGCATTGGCGGGATCACGCCAACCTGCACGCGGCGTGCTCAACGTTTCTACAAGATGTTCGTTCGCGGCGCTTGCGTCGGCACCACGGCGCGCGCGGCCGAGTTGGTCAAGCTGACTGAAAACGCCTTCCGCGACACCAACATAGCATTTGCCAACGAACTCTCGTTGATTTGCGACCGGTTCGACATCAACGTCTGGGAGGTGATTGATATCGCCAACCGTCATCCTCGCGTAAACGTACTGCGGCCGGGCCCTGGTGTGGGCGGGCACTGCATTGCGGTCGATCCCTGGTTCATCATTGACTCTGCGCCCGACCTCGCGCGTGTGATGCGGACAAGCCGCGATGTGAACAACGCCAAGACACGGAAGATCATCGAGCACGCAGAGGCGCTGATCGACGATCATCCCTACGCGAACGTTGCCTGTTGCGGATTGACGTTCAAGGCGAATGTCGACGACGTGCGTGAAAGCCCGGCTTTGGAGATTGCTATGCATCTCGCGGCCAAATATGGCGAACGGATCAAGGTTGTCGAACCGAATCTGCGCCGTCTGCCGTCTCAGTTGGCCGATTATCGCGTCGCATTCGTGACCATCGACGAAGCCCTGCGCAGCTGCGAAATTGCGGTCCTGCTCGTTGATCACGATGAATTCAAAATGGTGCCATTGGCCGAGCGCCGGCACCTCGACGTCATCGATACGCGAGGCATATGGCAGGATATGCCCGCGCGCACCTAACCAACAAAATCGAAGTTTCCCGAATGGATCGAGGTCAGTATGCGAGATAGTCAGCTGGGAATCGGGGTCGTCGGCTACGGCTATTGGGGCCCCAATCTCGTTCGCAATTTCTCGATCAATCCCGCCGCCCGCGTCGTCGGCGTCAGCGACCTTGATCCAGGTAGGCTGGCCGCCATCAGGCAGCTGTACCCAGGGGTAGCGACCACCGCTCGATATGACGATCTGCTGAAGGACTCCTTGATCGACGCAATCGCCATCGCTACGCCGGTGCACACGCATTACGAGCTGGCAATGGCGGCGTTGAGAGCTGGCAAGCACGTGTTGGTCGAGAAACCACTTGCGCCGAGCGCGGAGCTGGTGTCCCGCTTAATCGACGAGGCGGACCGACGCGGATTGACGCTGATGGTCGATCATACCTTTCTCTATACTCCGGCGGTCCAGAAGATTCGTGAGCTCCTGCTGAAGAGAGAGCTCGGGGACATCTACTACTACGATAGCATACGCTCGAGCCTCGGACTGTTTCAAAGAGATGTAAACGTGATCTGGGATCTGGCGGTACACGACATCTCGATCATCCATCATATCCTCGATCAAGAGCCGGTTGCGGTCTCGGCGACGGGCTCGTGCCATGTTGTCGGTTCGCCGGAGAACATGGCCCATATCACTTTGTTCTTTGCCAACGCATGCGTGGCTCACGTCAGCGTCAACTGGCTCTCGCCTGTCAAGGTGCGGCAGACGTTCATTGGAGGCAGCAAGAAGATGATCGTCTACGACGATCTCGAGCCGACCGAGAAGGTTAAGGTCTACGACAAGGGAATTACACTCGATAGGCCTCCCGAGAGTGCACATCAGTTCCGGATCGGATATCGCGCTGGTGACATGTGGGCTCCGCATATCTCGCCCAAGGAGGCGCTGCAAACGGAGGTCGAGCATTTTGTCGACTGCGTCCGCACGGGGACGAAGCCGATTTCCAGTGGCATGTCGGGGCTGCGGGTGATCGAGGTGCTCGAAGCAGCTTCTCGATCGATCGCCAAACAGGGCAGGCCAATCCCGATCAGGCAGTTGCCGCGTATACTACCGGAGGAGACCCGGGCCACGGCTTGATTGGCGCCTTGGCCGTGGCTGTTGGCCAGCCGAGCCCCCGCGACGGAGTCTCGATGAATTCAGTGCATCGTTCGGTTTTATTTTCTGGGGTGGACCGCTATGCCGCCCTTGTGCTGTTCGTTGTCTCGACCGCGGTGCTCTCGCGTCTGCTGACGCCGAGCGAGTTCGGGGTCTTTGCGGTGGTCAACGCGCTTACCGCTATTGTCGCAGCCGCATTTCAGGAATTTGGAGGGGCGAACTACCTGATTCAGAAGCATGAGTTGTCGCGCGGAACCATTCGCACGGCGTTCACTGTGATCTTGGGGGTCTCGCTGGCAGTTGCCCTGATCCTGTTAGCCTCGGCCGACGTCGTATCGCAACTCTTTGGGCAGGACAGCCTGAGGCGAGGTATCCAGGTTTCTACGCTTAACCTTCTCCTTCTGCCGGTCTCCGGAACTTTGATCGCCTTGTTTCGCCGTGACATGCAGTTTGGGACGCTGGCGATCTGCAATCTTGCAAGCAACATGACGGTTGCGCTGGTTTCGATCGGACTGGCGGTATTGAACTTCAGCTATATGGCTCCGATCTGGGGTGGTGTGGCGGGGAGCATCGTTCTCACGGCTACGCTGCTGGGCTCCTATCAGGATTTCGGCGTGTTGCGCCCTTCGCTATCGGAATACCGCGACGTCCTCAGATTCGGTCTCTATTCCAGCGGCGTCAGCGTCATCAATATCTTCTACAATCTCGCCCCCCAGCTCTTTCTCGCGAAGATTCTCGATTTTACGGCTGTAGGTCTCTATAGCCGGGCCATCAACCTGACCCAGGTATTTGACAGGCTCGTCACGCAGGTGCTGAACCCGGTCATCATGCCGGCGATCGTGACGAGGCGTGCAACCGGGGCAGATCTAAAGGGCGTATATCTGGACGCGGTCCAGCTGCTTTCTGCAGTGCAGTGGCCGTTCCTCACATTCGTAGCGATTATGGCAAAACCGATCGTTTTGATCTGGCTTGGTCAGGCTTGGCTGGAGGTCGTGCCGTTAGTGCGCATTCTCTGCCTCGCAAATCTGGCATTGTTCGCTGCGTGCCTGACTTATCCTGTGTTCCTGGCGGTTGGTGGCGTGCGTGACGCGCTTGTCTCGTCCTTCATCTCGCTGCCACCGTCGCTCCTTGCGCTCCTGGGCGCGTCCTTCTTTGGCGTGGAGGCAGTCGCGGCGTGCGCGTTGCTAACCTTGCCGTTCCAAGCGGCAGTAGCGATATACTATCTCAGTCGGCATCTTGCGCTGCGGCCGCGCGAGTTTGGCCGTGCCGTTCTGAAGAGCGGTGTCGTCACGATGGCGACCGCCTCGGGCGTAGCCGCCTGTGCGGTGTTGATCGAGACAGGAATTCTCAATTTCTTCGTCGGCCTTCTGTCAGCGTTTGTGGTCGCCGCCTTCTGCTGGGGGTGGGGACTGATCGTCACAAGGCACCCTCTGCTGCAGCACCTTCGTCAAGCGGCCGCGGGTCTCGTCGAGATGGCGCCCAGGCTGCGCCCGTCACGCTCAGTACTGTAAGGGTTTTGCCGGACTGTAGAGACAGGGAAACTGACATGCCAATAAAGGATACCCAGCTTGGTCGCGATGTCCGCATCCTGCATCCGGACCTGGTCAATCTGTATGGTTGCACCGTTGGTGACGAAAGCAGGATCGGAACTTTCGTCGAGATCCAGGCGGGGGCGGAAATCGGTGCGCATTGCAAGATATCGTCGCACAGCTTCGTCTGCGAGGGCGTCACGATCGAGGACGAAGTGTTCATCGGTCATGGCGTGATGTTCACAAACGACAAATACCCGAAGGCAACGACCGCGGACGGTCGTCTTCAGCAGGCGTCGGACTGGACGCTTCAGCGCACTCACGTCGGCAAGGGGGCGTCCATCGGTTCGAACGCCACCATCCTGTGCGGTGTGACGATCGGAAAGGGAGCCTGCATAGGTGCGGGTGCAGTCGTGACGAAAGACGTTCCGGACGGCGCCATCGTCGCGGGGGTGCCCGCTCGTGTTCTGTCCGCAGCTGAGACGGTCCTGGGTGGCCTCGGCTCATTCGAGGCGCAGCGGAAAGAGCGTCGTTAATATTCATCCCGTTCGAATTTAATGCTTGATTTAATATGATGATTATATTTAAATGCGGATATAATTTCAATCCAATCCAAGGTCTTGAATCTTGATACCCTTCCTGGATCTGAAAGCCCAATATAGCCAGATCAAGCCCGAAATCGACGCGGCTGTGGCGAGGGTCATCGGGAGCGGGCACTTTGTGCTCGGGCCTGAGGTGACGGCCTTCGAAGGACGCTTTGCGGAATATTGCCGGACTGCCCATTGCCGCGCGGTGAACAGCGGAACTTCGGCGCTTCACCTTGCCTTGCTGGCGGCGGGCGTAAGGCCCGGTGACGAAGTCATCACGGTCTCGATGACCTTCGTCGCGACTACCGCGGCCATTCTCTACAGCGGCGCCAGGCCGGTGTTCGTCGACGTCGACCCTGTGACGTGGACAATGGATCCCGGCTTGGTCGAAGCTGCGATAACGCCGCGAACCAAGGCTATCTTGCCGGTTCATCTCCACGGGTTGATGGCCGACATGGATCCCATCATGGAGATCGCGCGTCGTCACGGCCTGGTCGTCATCGAGGACGCCGCGCAGGCGCACGGCGCGGAGTATCGCGGACGTCGCGCAGGCTCGATCGGCGATCTGGGATGCTTCAGCTTTTATCCCGGCAAGAACCTTGGAGCGTTTGGCGAGGGTGGGGCGGTCGTCACCGACCGGCCTGAATTCGCACGCCGCGTGTCCCTGTTGCGGGATTGGGGGCAGGAGGCGAAGTACGACCACGTCATTGCCGGATACAACTATCGCATGGACGAAATCCAGAGCGCGGTACTGAATGTCAAGCTGGACTATATTGAGCATTGGACCGATGCACGTCGGTCGCTGGCTGAGCGATACAATGCACTGCTTTCTGGTCTTCCATTCGCGCGTCCCCAGCCGCCCCAGTACGCCCGCCACGTGTATCACGTCTATGCGGTCAGATTGGAGCGCCGCGACGACGCGCTGAAGCTATTGCGTGATGCCGGAATTGGCGCCGGGATTCACTATCCCGTCCCGGTGCATCTGCAGAGGGCGTATGCAGAACTCGGCTATCGCGCCGGTGATCTCCCCGTCACTGAGATGCTTGCGAACGACTTCCTTTCTCTTCCCATCTATCCCGAGTTGCTGCCGGAACAGGCGGCCGAGGTTGTCGGAATATTGAGGAGTGCGGCGGCGCTGCAGCCTAGCGTAGCCATCAGCACCCGGTCGGAGCATCCACAAAGCTTCATGACATGGTCCCACAACAGGAGAGCGTCTTGATTGATCTCAAGGGTAAACGCGTTCTGGTCACCGGCGGGGCCGGATTCATCGGCTCCCACATCGTTGATCTGCTCTGCGACGAGGGCTGCATCGAGATTGTTGCCCTCGACAACATGATCAGAGGCCGGCCGGAAAATCTCCGGCGCGCGCTCGGGCGTGGGCCGGTGAGACTGGTTCATGGCGACATTCGCGATCGCAAGCTGATGGAAGCGTTGGTCAAGGCGGCCGATATCGTCTTCCACCAGGCCGCGCTCCGCATTACTCATTGTGCGGCCGAACCGCGTCTGGCCAAGGAGGTCATGGTGGATGCCACCTACGACCTGCTGGAACTGTGCATCAAGCACGATATTGAGAAGATCATCGCGGCCTCTTCGGCATCGGTATATGGCATGGCCGAGGAGTTTCCGACGACAGAGCGGCAGAATGCCTACAATAACCGAACTCTCTATGGGGCCGCCAAGGCGTTTAACGAAGGGCTACTGCGGGCTTTCAACGATGCATGCGGCCTCGACTATGTGGCATTCCGGTATTTCAACGTCTATGGCAGCCGGATGGACATCCACGGACGGTACACCGAGGTCTTGATCCGCTGGATGGAGCGGCTGGAAGCTGGATTGCCTCCCGTTATCTTTGGCGACGGCCGTCAGACCATGGATTTCGTTCACGTCCGCGACGTCGCGCGTGCCAACATCCTTGCCGCCAGGGCAAAGATTACCGATGAGGTCTTTAACGTCGGGAGCGGCACTGAAACAAGCCTGACCGAGCTGGCTACGGTGCTCGCGTCGGTGATGGGACACCGCGGCCTCACGCCCGAATTCGCGCCGGAGCGCTCGGTCAATCCAGTACCGCGACGTCTGGCCTCGACGGGCAAGGCAGAGCGCTTGCTGGGCTTCCGCACCACGGTTTCGCTGGAGCAGGGGCTCTCCGATCTCGTGAAATGGTGGCGATCCGAGCGCGAGCTCGCTTCGGATCATCATCGGCAGGCGGCGGCATCGTGATTCCGATCGCTGCGCCGCTACTTGCGGAGGAAGAGGCTGACGCTGCGCGCGCGGCCGTGCTGTCGGGCTGGGTGTCGCAAGGTCCGCAGGTGGCCGCGTTCGAGCGCGAGTTCGCTGCGCTTGTCGGCGCTCCGCACGCCTGTGCCGTCGCGAACTGCACGACGGCCCTGCAACTCGCCTTGGCGGCATTGGACATCGGCGCCGGCGACGAGGTGATCACGGTAAGCCACTCCTTCATCGCGACCGCAAACGTCATCCGACACCAGGGCGCCACCCCGGTTTTCGTCGATATTGATCCCGAAACGTACAATTTGGATTGCACTCGGCTGGTCGAAGCCATCACCGAGCACACGCGAGCGATCATTGCAGTTCATCAAATGGGCATGCCCTGTGACATGGCCGCGCTTCTGCCGATAGCGCGCCGCCACGGCATCGCCGTGATCGAAGACGCGGCCTGCGCCGCCGGATCGCAGATCCGGATGAACGGGGAATGGGAGCCGATCGGAAAGCCGCATGGAGACATTGCTTGTTTCTCCTTTCACCCGCGAAAAGTGATCACCACGGGTGAGGGGGGGATGCTCACCACCGCGAATGCCGAGCTTGACCGCAAGTTCAGGCTGATGCGCCAGCACGGCATGAGCGTTCCGGACACGGTGCGGCACAATTCGTCGTCCGTGATCTTCGAGGAGTACGTCGTTCTGGGTTACAACTACCGAATGACGGATATGCAGGCCGCAATTGGCCGCAAACAGCTCCAGCGGCTTCCGGAGCTGGTAGCACGCCGGCGGGCCGTTGCCGCCAAATATGCCGAACAGCTCGGCAATCTGGAAGGACTGCGGTTGCCAACCGAGCCGACGTGGGCCAGATCCAACTGGCAGAGCTATTGCGTGCGTCTTCCAGATCGGCTCGACCAGCGCATCGTTATGCAACACCTCCTCGATGACGGCATCGCGACCCGGCGAGGCATCATGTGCGCCCACCGTGAGGCGCCATATTACGATGTCACGCAGGATCAGGATCTGCGCCAATCCGAGCTCGCCCAGGATCGGGCCATTTTGCTGCCCATCTACGCTCAGATGAGCGCGGAAGATACCTCGAAGGTGAGTGCTGCGTTGCGGGCAGAGTTGGAGCGATGAATTCGGGGATCGCCGAGCGAAAGTCATTGCGACTTCTGGTCGTGATCGCGAGCTATGGGACTGCAAACAACGCCTACCTGGATCGGGTGATCCAGGAGTACCGGTCCATGTCGTTCGATGTGGACATCGTCATCATATCAAACATTGATAAAAGGCCCGCTGCAGACGTCGAATGCATCGTTGGCCTCCCCAACAAGAATCCGTGGTCGCTCCCCTTCGCGCACAAGGAGCAATTTGTAGCGCGAGTTGATCAATACGACATCTTCATATATTCCGAAGACGACATCTTGATAACTGAAAAGAACATCAGAGCGTTCCTTGACGTGACTTCAGTGCTGCATGAAGACGAGGTTGCCGGGTTGATGCTCGTCGAGAAAGCTTCAAGCGGCGAACTGAATTATCCTCAGGCCCATGGCTCCTTTCATTGGGATTGCACGTCGGTAAAGATCAGGGGGGATTACTGCCTCGCCCAATTTACCAACGAGCATGCCGCTAGCTATATACTCACTCAGCAGCAGCTTGCGAGAGCGATCGCGTCCGGCGGATTCCTGGTCGGACCGCACGAAGGCAAGTACGACCTGCCTTGCACCGCTGCAACTGATCCATACACCCAGTGTGGTTTCAAGAAGCTGATACCGATTTCCAACATCGATGATTTCTCGGCCCACCATTTGCCGAACAAATATATTAACCGGCTCGGAGTCGATCGCCAGCAATTGGACGCTCAACTCTCGGTCCTGATGCAGATTGCGCGTGAGGGCAGCAATGCGGTCCCGCTATTCAGCGCCGAGACCCGGCTTTGGCATGGCATGTATTCAAAGGATTATTACGAGCCGGCCAGGGACGAAGTGTTGTCCGGTGTTCCGGAAGGCGCGGTGGTATTATCGATCGGATCATGCTCGGCTGCAAACGAGCGTCGACTCCTGGAACGAGGACACCGTGTGGTAGCTGTCCCCCTCGACCCCGTGGTGGGCAGTGGCTTGGCCCAGTTCGGGGCTGAGGTCGTGTTGGGCGACGTCACGACGGCACCCGCGAAAATCGCAGCGGAACATTTCGACCGGTTGCTCTACGTTGATGTTCTGCAATTCGTCCGTGATCCGGCCTATCTGCTCAGGCTATTTTCCGGTCTCTTGGCTCCGGACGGGAAAGTGATCATCTGCGCGCCCAATCGCCCCAGCCTTCGTTACGCCTGGGAATGCGCGAAATCCGGCAAAGTCCTTCGGCCGTGGGGGACGTTCGAGGCTGTAGGGATTCACGATACGACAATCGGTAGAATTCAAAGGTGGTGCGCGGAGGCCGGTCTGGTGATCGAAAAGATCGAAAGATGCGGTCCAAAAAGAACTGGTCCGATGTTGCAGCTCCTGTCGCCTATACTTGCGACAGACCTGATTGTAACCGCCAAGAGACACGAAGCGTGGAAGCCTTTCTTTCGTGGCGGGCACGAGATGGAAAGAATGGAGGTTTCCAGAAGGAGCGTCGCTCAATGAGTTTGGAGACCGCCAAAAGAATCGAAATGGGTGACATGCAGGGACACAGGGGTCCTGCGCAAGTCTCGGCTGCGAAGGACTACTATAGCCGCTCTCGCCGCGAGATACGGTCGTTGCTGCCCAGCCGCGCCTCCCGCATACTCGAAGTGGGACCTGGCGCAGGCTTCACGCTTCTGTGGCTTAAGTCGATCTACCCTGATGCCACGACGTTCGGGGTCGAACTCAATCAAGCGCTCGAGGCCGACCTGCGAGAGCATGCCGATGTCGCGATCATCGGAGACATCGACGAGTTGATATCCCGAGTAGGCAGCAAGTTTGACCTAATTCTGTTGCTTGATGTGCTTGAGCATGTCCCGGACCCAACTCGCACGCTTCAGGCGATCACCAGAAAGCTCCTCATGGACGGTGGTCGCGTGATTGTTTCTGTTCCGAATATCGCGCATCTGAGCGTGACCGTTCCGCTGCTTTTCCAACGTCGATTTGCCTACACGGATTCTGGAATTCTTGACCGCACCCATCTGAGGTTCTTTGTCGAAGACACCGCCGTTAAGCTTTTCAACGACTCAAATCTGGTGGTCAAGGATGGTCTGATCACGGGCCTTGAAGGTCCAAAGTCCATGATGTTGGACCGATTGACCCTCGGACTCCTGACCCACCACTTGGCAAAGCAATACATCATGGCGGGTGAGCTGACTGGTGGGCCTGTCGCACAGCCAAGAATAGATTGGAAGAAGAGCCGGCTGATCAGCTAGAAACACGATAGGTAAGAGGTGGACTGCCTTGCTTCCCGAAGGTGCGCAGTACGCTCGGGACCATCGGCTATGGGCGACCATAATCGGCGAACTGACTTTCGGTCGCAGATCGTGAAATCGCCGAAAGAAGGACTTCCGCGTGGCGTCTGGAACATATGACGGGATCGAAGATGCTTTGTGAATCCGCGGATAGTTGTTCCCGTACTGCGGACCAATGATCTCGACGTGCGAGCACTGACTTCATGGCAGAGACGAGTTCTTCCTTATTCTTCTGTGGCCGAAATCGCATAAGACAGGAGCGATGCCAATTCGCCCTTTCGGGATCGCCGACGGGGTTCGCCACAACGAATCCGCGGCTGCCGTCCATACCGATTTGCTCACGCGCGCCTCCGACATCACTCACGATTGCGGGCAGCCCCGCGCTCAAGGCTTCCATAGAGGCCAGAGACCATCCCTCGAAAAATGAGTTTAGAACAAAGCAGTCGGCGGCGGCTAGCAGGATCGAAGGAGTCGGAAACGACTGCCGGAGGTGAATGCGGTCCTTGCAAGGCATCGTGTCGCGAAGAGTGCGCACTTGACGCGTGTACACTGCATCATCCAGGCGGCCGGCGATCAGCAGATGTGCCTTGCGATCATTCTCGGCGACCTCGGCAAAGGCCCGGACCAGGCCGTAGGCATTCTTCTGAACCGTATGACGACCGAGCGAGAGAAAGAGAAACTCGTCGTTAAGGCCTAGCCAAGCTCGGGCTTTCGAGCGGTTCACCGCCGGGCGGTGTGTCTGGTTGAACGCGTTCGGGATGGTGATGACCGCGGAATCGGGATAGGACGGATTGCCTGAAAGGTACTGGCGCCTCACGAGCTCGCTTACCGCAACAAAGCGGACAATGAACTTCGATCTCCGGCGTTCTTCCCTCCAATTCGTGCTTATGGGCGTTGGAATGCCATGGAGCGTTTCCACGACCGGAATGCGGGCAGCGCTGGCTGCCCGCAAGAGCCAACCGGGCGGATCGTGCGCGCTGATGACGTCAGGGCGGTTCGTCTCGAACCATAGACAGGCGTCGTTTGGCGAGGCGGCAACCGCTTCGGTTCCCTCTCTCTGCAAAGTTGTGAACAGTTCTCCGGCAGGCGCCGCCGATTGATGTGCGCACATAACCGTCACGCGAAATCCGAAGTGAGGGAGGCGTCTTGCAAGAAAAGCGACAAATTCATCAAGCCCGCCGGCGTCGAGCACGGGAGTGACGATCAGGCAGTGCACACTCCCTGGCGGTACAAGCAAGTCGTCCCGCTTCCACACGCCGCCGGTCGGAATCGAGGCGGGCGCAACCGGTGGATCCGGTGCGACGCTCGTATCGTGTGGCACGAGGGGTCTGGACCAGTCGTCAACAATACCGTCACTTGCGGAAGCCAGCTGGGTGCTGATCAAAAGCTTTTTTGCGATACGTCTCACGCCTCGCGGCACCCGCCAGGAGTTTCGTTGGGCCCAAAGTGTCACGCGTCCGCGCAAAGAGATGTCGTTTTGACTGAGGCCCATGGGTTCGAATGCCGTTGTCTTGTGCCGTCGGGGAATGGCAGTACGTCAATTAAAAAGAATAATATATTGCCTAAATACAAATATCCAATTAAATGAGGGTGTTTTTATTTTGGCTGCCACTTTGGGTGTGCGCGATCGTATGTCGGTTCGTGACCTGATGAACAGCCGACCTAACATCGTGCGCAACCGAGTTTCTCTTGCAGGGCTCTGAGACCAACCAAGCCGTTTCCCCGGAGACCTTCATGAGTTCCGTCGATGCGATCATTCCTTGTTATCAGTATGGGCATTTCCTCAGGGAGTGCGCTGAAAGCATATTGAAGCAGTGCGGACCCGAGTTGCGCTTGCTGATCATTGATGATGCGTCCACGGATAGTACAGCTCAAATAGCGCAAGAACTGGCCTGTTCAGATCCTCGGGTCGAGTTTCGCAGGCATGCCACTAATCGCGGCCATATTGCTACCTTCAATGAGGGGATCGACTGGGCCGCTGCCGACTATATGATTTTGCTCTCCGCGGACGATTACTTAATGCCCGGCGCGATTGAGCGGTCAGTGAGGCTGATGGATGACAATCCGTCGGTCGGCCTCACGTTTGGCGGGGCGATCGCACTCCAAGAGGGGCGGGAGGAGATGCTGGCACCGCCGGCGGAACTTGGGCCCGGAACAAGGATACTGTCTGGCCACGATTTCATCAGAATTAGCGGCGCCAGGAATATAGTGTTGGCGCCGAGCGTGGTGGTGCGAACGAGCCTGCAGAAGAAAGTGGGGGGATACTTACCCGATTTGACGCACAGCGGTGATATGGAGATGTGGCTCCGGTTCGCAGCGCATGGTCCCGTCGGGTATATCGATGCCATCCAGGCTGTGTATCGGCGACATTCAACTAACATGTCGGGCGGATATTCCGCCGAGCAAGACTTCCATCAACGCAAATTGGCGTTTGAGCGGTTTCTGGATCGCTGTGCCGCAGTGCTTCCCGACGCCGATGAGCTCAGGTTCTGGCTGATGCGCCATTTAGCGCTCGACGCGATCAGTTGTGCGAGCCGTGCCTTCAATGAGGGAGACGTTGGGTTATCGGAACGGCTCTCGGCGCTTGCGTCGAAGCTGGACCCGGAGGTTACGCGATCGCGTCGTTGGTGGCTTCTCGCCTGCAAACGGCGATTAGGATCGCGGGGATGGCAGTTGCTGCGGCCGGCAATCGAGCGGTTAAGGACGCCGTGATCGGCTCCGAGCTTCTGGGATGCGTCAAGATCGGCATTCAACGCCGATCGCAAACTGCTCACGGTGCTGCCGCGAGAACATTCTGGCGCGTTTGCCGGGTTCAAGCCTGGTACATCGAGAACTCGCGCAGCGACGCCCTGATGCCGATGCAAACTCCCCAGAATATCCAGAGGTAGTTCCAGTAATGAACCGTTAGCCCGGTGAACATGAGCATCACCACCGCGATGGTGAACGCGATGCGCAGAGTTGGCGCGCTGGGATCCTCCATGACGCCGTTGAAGCGGCGTTTTACCGGCAGGACGCTCGCCATATTTGTCAGGGCAAGAAGGAAAATCATCGGAAGTCCGAACCGGAGCGCGAATACCAGCCACACAGAATCGATGGTGGTATCGAGAATGTCGTGATTGAGTCGGTCGAACGCGTATCCGGTGAGAGGAGACTCCATGATCTTTTGGGTGGCCGCGTCCCAGATCAACATTCGAAAGTATCCCGACACTGGATCGAAGGTCAGGTGCGAGATGATCCAGCCAAGCGGGTGATTGGCGACGGCCATTATCACGACAACGATGGTAGCGAGACACATCTGGAGCGCGGACCAACGCCCGGAATATTCCTTCAGTGCCGCATTATAGAGGTACAGCATCAGGACAATGAGACACGACAAAAGGGGCGCGGAGGACAACGACAAGAGGCAGCCGAAAACACAAAGTCCCGCCCAGAGCAGTTTTGACAACGGGCGTTGCTCCGAAAACAGAAAGATGCCGCAAGCAACGGTGCAGTAGGTGCCCAGCAGAATTGGGTGGTCAAACGTCGAGGCAGCTCTTACCCAGTACAGCCTGAAGTCGGGCGAGAGTGGCGCTTGGCCGCCGAAAGCGGCAGAAAACGCTTCTTGAACAATGAGCCGGCCCGAAAGGTTATCGAAGAGCGCCAGCAGGACGACGTAAGCAGTCACGATCCTGAATGGTTGGATGAAGCTATAGATCGCCGCCGGGCCAAAGAAGAAGCCGCGCGCCACAAGGTAGCCCCCAAGAAACTCGAGGCTCTCGGCGCCCGTCGACGAGAGCGCACTCGGGCCGCTCGTGTAGTAGGCTGCCGCGAACATCCATGTTGCCACGCCGAATGCAAGATAGTCCGAGGCGAGCATGTGACGACCGGCCCTGACTAGCCTTGCCACCGCAGGTACTATGAGGAGCAGGATTCCGATCCGCCCAATCGTCAATTTCGCATCGGCGAGGTATAGCTGGACTTGCGCCGCCGGCAGAACGAGTCCGATCAGCAGCAGCCAAGCCGGCAGCGTACTGCATCGCTCGGGAACTCTCGGAGAGGCTGTTCTCGTCAGCCCGAACTCGCCGCCTGTAACCGTGACGCTCATGAGAGGGTCGCCTTGCCCGGCGATGCGGTTTCGATCTGAGCGCGGCGTCTGTGATCGTCAGTCAAATACCACGTGAAGGTGACTGAACGCGGCGCCAGCCCCTTCACGAAGCGTCGATCCTGAAAGACGTAAGGCCGATAGCCGATGTCGGAAACGAAGTGAGAAATCTCGTCCGATGCAAATGCGCACATCAGTGCTGGTTTGTATCGGCCTAGCGTGTGTACTGATCCTCGCAGGATGTCCAGTTCGGCCCCCTGAGCGTGCACCTTGATCAGGGAGGGTGCCATCGCAAAGGAATCGAGGGTGCGACATTCGATTCTGTGTTCGCCCACGGTCAACTTGGACTGATCGAAGCGGTACATGCGGCCGGAATCGCTCAGCCATTCGGTCGCGGCCTCGCGGGAGGTGGCCGCCATACCATCGCACGCCCACCAACCGTATGATGGAACGAAGAATGTAATGGTGCCCGGCCTGGCCCCCAGCGCGTAAGGCAATACCGAGATGGACCGATCTTCGGAGAATCGAGTCTTGAGCCGCTTGGCCGAGAGGGGTTCCGGCTCGAAAGCGACGATGCTCGATTGTGGTCTAAACCTCTTGAAGGCCTGAATGCTTTGTCCGCGGTTCGCCCCGATATCGATAATCAGACCATCTGCTCTGGCGGTCCACGTGACACCCCTATACTCGGGTTTCGGGAGGTATGAGGCCGCCGCGTCCTTGAAGGCAAATCGCGCCGCCGCCACGCCGGGGATGTTTGCATATGCAAAACGGGCAAAAGGCTTCAGATTCATCAGGATAGGACCTCGGCCCCATTGCGCGGCAATCACTGCGTCAGATTAAACAAAATAAATCCAATTGCAATAAGTGGCATTTAAAGATATCGAATATATATAATAATTTAAATGTCAACGTGGAAGTTCCCATGGCGATCGGATTGAAAACAACCGAGATGGATGCCTCGTATGGGTTGGCGGAAAGTCTCGTTTCCGAGGTCGCGGTGCTTATCGTTGGCTATCGCAACCCGCATGACATCGTCGAATGTCTACTGGCATTGTCCCGTGCGACCACTTCGCCGGCCTTCGACGTCTTCATTTGCGAGAATGGTGGCGAGGATGCCTATTACCACTTGGTCTCAGCTCTGGTCGGCGAGGGAGGCCCTTGCCTGCGGGGCGAAGCTCGCGGAACCGGAATAGGTGATAACATCAGCCGATTTACCGGCGTGGAGCGCCTGGTTCTGCGAGCGAGATCGTCAAATGTCTGGGTTGCGTGCGCCTCCGACAATCTTGGCTATGCCGGTGGGATAAATGCGTGGTTGCGCCCACTCTCTGCAATTCCCACTTGGCGGGCGATCTGGATCTTGAATCCAGATACCCAGCCGACCGAGTCCGCGCTGGCCGCGCTACACAAACGGGCGGAGTCCGGTCGAAAGGCAATGGTGGGCAGCACTATTCTCGACAGCCTCGATGCGGATCACGTGAGATTCCGCGGTGGGCTCTCCTGGCAGAAGCTGGTCGCGAGAGACGTTGCCATCGGCCTGGGAGACCTTCTCAATGCATCCTGCAACACCGCGGCCGTCGAAGACGCGATGGATAGCCCTTCGGGGGCATCGATGTATGTGACCCGCTGGTGCATCGAGCGGATTGGTCTCATGGATGAGAGCTATTTCCTGTTTTACGAGGATATGGATTGGGGACTGCGCGCAAGACATTTGGGACTCGGTTATGCCGCCGACTCGATCGTCGTTCACAAGCGCGGCACCACGACGGGATCCGCCAAAGGTTCATCGGCCATACCAGTGCTCTCCGTTTACCTCCAGCACCGCAACTGCGTTCGCTTTGTACGCCGACATTTCCCATGGTCGCTGCCTCTTAGAGTTGCGGTCTCCGTCCTTTATGCACTCAGGTTCTTACTGCAGGGAGCCCCAAGCAACAGCCGTGCAGCGATCGAAGGGCTCGTCGCTGGATTGAGAGGCGAGATGGGCCGGCCGAAGGAGCGGATGGCACAATAACGGACGCAAGGGCACCTGCGGATGCGACGGTCGATCTTCATTCAATCGCTCTTGTTGCTTTTAGTCGTGAGCGCCGGGGAAGACGACATTGTTGCGCGCGCGGCGGAGCGCGACCCGATACCCACGGCCGAATGGCCAAACCCTACGAATACGGGGGTGCGTCCGCATGTCAAGCTAACGCGTTCCGGCGACGTTGTAGCGGACCAGGCCGGCGTCACGATTTCGGGCCTCGATATTGAAGGCCGCGTCTATATCAAGGCACCGAACGTAACGCTGATCGATTCCAAGGTGACTTCCGCCTCCTTCTACATCGTGAGAATCGAGCCCGGTGTCACTGGCACAGTGATCAAGAACTGTGAGATCAACGGCGGTGGCTCCGGCAATGATGGCTCCTATGGCATAGTAGGTCAGGGTACGTTCATCGCAAACAACATCTACAATGTGGAGAACGGAATCGGTGTGTCTGGGTCTGATACGCTCATTCAGGACAACTACATTCATGATCTCCTTGCGTCCGGCTCTCCGCACTATGACGGCATTTCGATCGATGGCGGCAACGCCAACATCGTTGTCAGGCACAACACGGTCATCAACAGGCACACGCAGACATCCGCGGTCATGATCGACAATTATTTCGGACCGATCTCCAACATCGAAGTCGACGGCAACCTGCTGATGGGCGGTGGATACACGGTTTACAGCTCGGCGCAGTTCAATGGCGGATCGGTCGAGGGGGTTTCGTTCACCAAGAATCGCATGGGCAGAGGGAGGTGGGGCTATAGTTCGATTGTGAAAAACCTCCCGGTGTGGCGGGAAAACGTAGATAGCGCGACCGGGCGCACCATTGGTCCTCGGTAGATCATCTGCGGCCTCAGGTCGCCTATTTATCCACACGCCGGAACCAGAATGATCCTGGCTCCCGCCACGGTTCGCGCATCAGAACCGGACATGCGTTGTTCAGCCTAGCCTTGTGATTGCGTGCAAGCCAGTTAACTGCGCCAATGATCTCGAAATGTGCGTTGAAACTCAGGAAGGCCTCCAGGAGATATTGCTCATTCCATAGCCAGCGATCGCGAAGGAGCCATTGAGCAGGGTAATCGTGCGGCGTGAAGACGTCGTGGACATGCACGATCACGTTGGGACGGAGGAGGCCGAGTACGTGCAGGTATTCGTGCAGGACGTCGCCCTGCGGGCGAATGATGTGTGAGGAGTCGATGAAGAGAATGTCGTTCTCTCCCAGCGCCTCAAAAAGGCTGTCTGGGCAGCACTCGACCTTTCTTCTCAGGACCGTGACACCCGCTGATTCGAGCCAAGGTTGCTCAAACGGTTCAATACAGATCTGCTCGCATCGATAGCCCGGGCTGTCCCTCCCGTTCGCCTCTATCGCGAGGCGGGCCATGAGGGTCGAATTGCCACTCCCGACCTCGACGATCCGTTTGGGTTTGAAGTGACGTATCATGTTATAGAGAAATTCGGCGTCTCCAGGCTCGAACGAGCCGTTGTGGTATCCGAATTCGTCGGGTCCCTTTTGAACGGTTGGAATTTTGAGCAGTTCGTCGCGGTACTTAAATTGCTCGACCAGCTCAAGCTGTGTCGCTTCGTTTAGATCCAGTCCAGCGATTTCTCGCGGAAGATCTAGGTCGCGCTTCAGGTCTTTCGCGAGAACGATCGGCTCATAGTAGTGATGCCGCACGATGGCGAACTGAAATCTGTCACAGATTGACCTCGACAAGGGAGCTCGATCACGGAGGCGACCAAGGAGGACTGCAAGTGGAGCAAAAAGTAGAACGACCGGCGTCAAAATCAGATCGAGTACTCGGTAAACGGACTCGCGGAAATAGTGCATGGATCATCACTTCCGATCTGTAGAAATGGGACAATCTTCGGCCTAGCAAGGCTCCGCTTCGATGCACGAGAATATTGTGGCCCATTGCCATTCCGCCGTCCAGACCAGATCGCTCGCATGTGAGGTCGTCCAGGGCAGTGGAAAACCGGCGTCTTCACCGGGAGGGAATGGCTGTATTCTCATTCGTTACCGTGTCGCGACTACGCGGCGAGCCTCGCCTCAGCGGCGATCGATTTCCGGGCATGAGGACTCGCGCGCTTCAAGGGCTACGGATACGCAACCGAATTGATCTCCCTCCAAATAGCTCCTCGACAGCCTTCGACTGCCACACCTCAGAAGAGCGCCTGTGTTCCGCTGTCCCCGGCAGAACTCTGCTGACGAGTTCGCGCGAGATCCGTCGAACGGAGAGAATCGATTCCCACCCAATCGTGGTCTGGCGGTCTTTTTGAAGCGAGCCTTTGGTGAAGTTGTTAAAAATATATATCCGCAATTAAATTGCGAAAATGCCAAGAGGCGATGAGAAGCTGCGCGCTCGTTGCCGTCTGCGAAGATAAAGGTGAATAAGTCGGCAGTGTGCTCTTGCGGCAACGCGCGAACACTCGCACTCTGTCGCGGCTTATATCGCGGTGTTACTTCGGGTTTTTTTAATCGCGTTGAATTTGGTCGCGCGTTGCACCCAAAAAATGACCCAAGTGGCGCCCCCATCTTGTCCCAAAAAAGCCCCCGCCGATGGAGCATGACACCGGCCGTGGCGCGCCTTTGGGGATGGCGCACCTGCGTGCGCTGCACGTTCGATTTAACTGCGAAGGAGAAAAATATCTTGGCAACGACGACTGCGTGGCCTGATGCTACGAACACTGGAGTGTCGGCGGGCGTGACCCTCACTCCTTACTACGGGGACCTCGTCATCAATACCGCGGGAGCCGTGATCAGCGGCCTCGACATCCATGGATCGGTCTACATCAACGCTCCGAATGTCACCTTGGAGAACTGCAAGGTCACGACGGATGCGTTCTACGCCGTGAGGGTTGCGACGGGGGTAACGGGTGCGGTGATCCAGCACAATGAGATCAATGGCGTCGGCTCGGGCAACGACGGCGACTATGGAATCATGGGTCAGGGAACGTTCATCGCCAACAACATCTACAACGTTGAGAATGGGATCGGCGTGGATGGAGGGAATACCCTCATTCAGGACAATTACATCCACGACATGATCGCATCGGGATCCCCGCACTACGACGGTATCTCGATTGACGGGAAAAACTACGACATCACGATCCGCCATAACACGGTCATTAACGACCACACTCAAACGGCAGCGATCATGATCGACAATTACTTCGGACCTGTCTCGAACGTCGTTGTCGACAACAATCTATTGTATGGTGGTGGCTACAACATCTACAGCTCGGCCCAGTTCAACGGCGGTTCGGTCACGGGAGTCTCGATCACGAACAATCACATGGGCGGAGGTTATTGGGGCCCGACCGCATTCACCGGCAACACCCCAGTTTACACCGGCAATGTGGATGACAGCGGGAGCCTTATCGCGACCCTCAACACATCGGCGAACAGCGGCTCGGGCTCGACGGCCCCAACTGTGCCGGATGCTCCCATCATCGCGTCGTTCTCGACCGACAGCGGCACCGCCGGCGACAAGATCACCAACGACAATACGATCGAGCTCAAGGGATCCGCTGCTGCCGGCAGCACCGTCAAGTTCTACGACGGTGCGACCCAGATCGGTTCGACCACTGCGGACTCGAGCGGCGCCTGGGATTACATCACAAAGGTCCTGACCGACGCCAAGCATACGCTGACCGCAACGGCAACCAGTTCGTCGGGTCAGACCAGCGTGGCGTCGTCTGCGTTGGCAATCACCGTCGATACCAAGGCTCCGACTGCACCGACCATTGCTAGCCATACGGTGAACACCGCCAATCAGGTGGTGATGTCGGGCAGTGCCGAAGCGAGCAGCGTCGTGAAGGTGTTCGACGGCACGACCCAGATCGGGACCGCGACGGCAAGCAGCACTGGCGGGTGGAGCTATACAAGCAGCGCCCTTGCGGCCGGTTCGCATAGCCTTACCGCGACGGCAACGGACGCAGCAGGCAATACCGGCGCGGCGTCCACCGCCTTCACGGCCAGCATCACCGGCACCTCCGCGCCAGCCACACCGACCTCGCCGACGTCACCCTCGTCGCCGACTGCCGGCACGGTCGTCGAGTCAGCTGGCGCCACAACTCTCGTTGAGAGCGGCGGCAAATATTACCTCAAGGGCAGCACCGGATCGGGCCCCACGCTGAAGGATAACGGTGTGGAGTTTGTGAACGGGTCGGATGGCACCTGGGCACCGATTGGTGCTGAGAAGACCGCGACGGGCTATGAGGTTGTCTGGAAGGAGGCGAGCACCGGTCAGTACACGGCGTGGAATACTGACAACAATGGCAACTACGTGTCCCATGTCGACAGCCTGACCGGCTCCACGTCGGGTGGTTCGGTGTCGGGTACGGACTCCGGCCTTAAGTCGCTCGAGACGAGCTTCCATCAGGATCTTAACGGTGATGGGCAGATCGGTACTTCTACTGCAACTACCCCGACATCGCCAACGCCGACGACTGGCAAGGTCATCGAATCGGCTGGTGTGACAAGTCTCGTTGAGAGTGGCGGCAAATACTATCTCAACGGCAGCACCGGATCGGGCCCCACGCTGAAGGACAACGGTGTGGAGTTTGTGAGCGGGTCGGATGGCACCTGGACTCCCATTGGTGCGGAGAAGACGGCGACGGGTTATCAAGTTGCCTGGAAGGAGACGAGCACCGGTCAGTACACGGCGTGGAACACCGACAACGATGGCAACTACGTCTCCCATGTCAGCTCCCTGACCGGCTCCACGGACGGTGGCTCGGTCTCGGGTACGGACTCTGGCCTCAAGACGCTGGAGACCAGCTTCCATCAGGATCTGAACAGTGACGGGCAGATCGGTACTTCCAGCGTAGCTACGTCGTCCACTGCAACCAATAGCACCGCTCCCATTGCGGGCAGTACGTTCATTGCTTCGCCGGGCAACACTACTCTGACGAGCACGTCCGGCGATGACACCTTCGTTGGCAGCAGCCAGGCCGACACTTTCGTGTTTGGCGCGAACTTCGGCAACGACGTGATCAAGGGCTTCGTTGCCCGCGGACCTGCTCACGACACGATCGAGTTCAGCAAGAGTGTGTTCGACAGTTTTGCCAGCGTTCTCTCCCACGCGACCCAGTCAGGTACCGATGTCGTGATCGCGACGGGGAGCGATACGCTTACGCTGAAGAACACCAAGGTCGGCGCGTTGACCAGCAACGACTTCCACTTCGCGTAAGGGACGGCATCCACACAGAGTAGTCTTCAACAACTGCCTTGGTGATCTCTTGGGAGATCTTCCAACAATGGCGTAGTTCAAGGGCAGCAGCCATGATTGACTTTGGACGGCGGGGGGTATTCCCCCCGCCCGCGAATCTCTATCGAATTCCACTTCTTCACATATCGGCACTCTGGACAGCCGGACGGCAGCGGGCAGAAAACGCTCAACTGCAGACGCCACAGCTGATCGGCTGGGCAAAGGACCTGCTCGAAGCGGTGCGGCAACGGATATTCGCTGGTCGACCCCGGCCAGAGGATCACTATGACGAGTCGCAGTCAGAGTTGTCCGCTTTCCTGCGGTCTTGCCGCCGGATTTTCTGGGCACTCGCGGCCTTCAGCGGCATGAGCAATCTACTCATGCTCACCGGCTCGTTCTTCATGCTGCAAGTCTATGATCGGGTGCTGCCCGGACGCAGCATACCGACTCTGGTCGCCTTGATGGCTCTGGCGACGGTGCTTTACCTGTTTCAAGGCGGGCTCGATCTCGTGCGGAGCAGGATTAGCTCCCGGGTCGGACGGTATTTCGATGAAAGTCTCGGCATTCGCATCTTCGATGCGCTTGTTCGCTTGCCTTTGAAGACCAGAGCGGATGGCGACGGCCTGCAGCCGGTGCGGGACCTCGATCAGGTCCGCAGCTTCCTGTCGAGCGGAGGGCCGACGGCGCTCTTCGATCTGCCCTGGATGCCGATCTATCTCGGCGTCTGCTTCTTCTTTCACTTCTGGATTGGCGTCACTGCGCTGGTTGGCGCGCTGGTGCTGGTCGGCATTACGATGCTCACGGAAACGCGTACCCGAGGCCCAGCGAAGGCGAGCTCGCGTCTCGCCGTTTCGCGAACTGCCCTCGCGCTCGAGGGACGGCGCAATGCCGAAGTTCTGCAGGCCATGGGCATGCGGCAACAAGCGGCCTTGCGTTGGCGGGATGTCAACGCGAAGTACCTCGCGGCCCATGAACGGGCCAGCGATGTCGCAAACGGACTCGGTGGTGCCTCGAAGATTTTCCGGGCGATCTTGCAATCGCTGGTTCTTGCCGTTGGCGCCGTCCTCGTCATCAATCAGGAATCGACGGCCGGCATCATCATTGCCGGATCGATCCTCACCGCGCGGGCCCTTGCGCCTGTCGAAATGGCCATTGCGAACTGGAAGGGATTCGTCGCCGCGCGACAATCGGGGCAACGGCTCGATCACTTGCTGAAGCTTCTGCCTCACGAGGAGGAGCGGTTGGCATTGCCTGCGCCTGTTGCAACCCTTACCGCCGAGAACCTCTATATCGGTGCTCCGAACTCCGAGAGACCCACTCTCAGCGAAGTGTCATTCCAGCTGCGGAGTGGGCAGGCGGTCGGAATCATCGGTCCGAGCGGATCCGGCAAGTCGACGCTGGCGCGTGCGCTGGTTGGGGTGTGGCCGTGTATTCGCGGCAGGATCCGGCTCGACAACGCCGCCCTCGAGCACTGGTCTTCGGACGCCCTCGGCAAGCACATCGGTTATCTGCCCCAGGACGTAGAATTGTTCGACGGCAGCATTGCGATGAACATTGCGCGCTTCGACCCGAACGCAACCGCCGCCGCTGTTCTGGAAGCCTCTCATGCCGCGGGCGCACACGAGCTCGTCCTCTCCCTGCCGGACGGGTACAGCACGAAGATCGGCGAGGGAGGGCTAGCGCTGTCGGCGGGGCAGCGGCAGCGTATCGGGCTTGCGCGCGCCTTTTACGGCAAACCCTTCCTGGTCGTGCTTGATGAGCCCTCTTCCAATCTCGATGCGGAGGGCGAGGAGGCCCTGACCGACGCGATCCTGAACGTGCGGCGACGCGGAGGGATTGTGGCCGTTGTCGCGCATCGGCCGAAGGCGCTGGAAGGTGTGGACCATGTCTTGTGCCTCGGCGAGGGCAGAGTTCAGTCCTTCGGCAAACGAGAGGAGGTTCTCAAGAGAGTGTTGCGGAATCCGGTACCGCTCAAGGTCGTCGCGGAAGCTCAAGGAGGCGGCCGATGAACGGTCAGGTAGCGCCGGCGTTGCAGTCGATCCAACGTTACATGATCGTCGGAATGATCCTGCTCGCTCTGGTGACCTTTGGGGTCGGCGGCTGGGCGACGACGACCCAGTTGTCTGGCGCGGTCATCGCTCAGGGCGTGGTCGTGGTGGATTCGAGCGTCAAGAAGGTCCAGCACGCCACTGGCGGAATTGTGGGAGAACTGCGTGTGCGCCAGGGCGATCGGGTGAATGCAGGCGACGTTTTGATCCGCCTCGACCAGACGCAGACGCTCGCGAATGCGACGATTGTCACCAACAGCATCGATGAGCTGCTGGCGCGGCAGGCTCGTCTCGAAACCGAGCGCGATGGTGCCGAGCAGGTCGTGTTTCCCAAGGTGCTGCTCGACCGGGCCAAGGAGAGCAACTCCGAGGCGAGCCGTGCGATCACTGCGGAGCGGAAGCTGTTCGACCTCCGGCGCCAGGCAAGGAGCGGCCAGAAAGCGCAGTTGCAGGAGAAGAGCGCGCAGCTGGAAAACGAGATTAAGGGCTATACGGGGCAGTCCGAGGCCAAGCAGAAGGAAGTGGAATTCATCCGCCAGGAGCTGGAGGGCGTACGCAGCCTCTGGCAAAAGAATCTGGTGCCGATCACGCGGCTCAATTCCCTCGAGCGCGACTCCGCCCGCATCGAGGGCGAGCGCAGCCAGCTTGCAGGGATGATCGCGCAGTCGAAGGGCAAGATCTCCGAAATTGGACTCCAGATCATTCAAATCGACCAGGACCTCCGGACGGAGGTCGGCAAGGACTTGATTGAAACGCGCTCGAAACTCTCCGAGCTGGGCGAGCGCAAGACTGCGGCAGTGGATCAGTTAAATCGCGTCGATATCAGAGCGCCACAATCCGGTCGCGTCCACGAGCTCAGCGTGCATACGGTTGGGGGGGTGATCTCTCCCGGCGAGCAAATCATGCTGATCGTCCCTGATGCGGACTCGCTTGCGGTCGAGGTCAAGATCGCGCCGAAGGATATCGACCAGGTCTATGTGGGGCAGACCGCGACAATGCGCTTTGCAGCATTCAACCAGAAAACCACGCCCGAAATCGATGGCGAGGTCAGCATGGTCTCGGCAGACATCACGCAGGATCAGCGTGCCGGCACCAGCTACTACACAGGCCGCGTCCTGCTGAAGCCGGAAGAGCTGGCGAAGCTCGGCTCGGCCAAGTTGCTGCCCGGCATGCCCGTCGAGGTCTTCATCAAGACGGCAGGGCGGACCGCGCTTTCATACTTGCTCAAGCCGCTGCAGGACCAGGCGGGGCGGGCGTTCAAGGAGCGCTGAGCTCGTGCAAGATGGCAGCAGCGCTCGACTGCATGTTTTCGGGACCGGCGCCCTTTCCCTGGGCGTCGGTGTTGCGACCAGTTCCTGAAAGCAAGGCCGGACGGTCGCAAGCACGAGGGGCGGGCGTGTCGGCCCGACGCGCGCGCGTCCCAAACCGGACCCGCGTCTGAACTCCGATTTGAAGGATCCGCCGTAGCATTTGGGCGATCGGCGCGCCGTGACAAATCCGGTGGAACGAACGTGACGAGATCGCCCACCCCGCGGTCAACCCCACTAAATTGCGTACCTTTCGATGGGGCGAGCGCGGTGGATGCCCGTTCCTTCCATGCGGGACGATGGGGCGCTCGAACGATCGTCCGCTCAGAACGTCCATTCGCTTGGCATGCAGGGTCATGGCGGCGACGAAGCCGAGGATGGAAGCTTCAGCTCCCAGAATGACGAGTAGCTCGACCGGCATGCGAATGAGGTCCTGTTCGAGAAGGCCCGTTTGGCGCGCATAATGATTTAAAGCAATGATCAAAATATTTGGTGGCAAATAATTGTCCACCGGTGCACGGAGCGCGACTTGGGGCGCGCCGCACGTCAACGACTCTCGCCGAGAACAACTGGGCGTCGATTGAGGCCGTCTCGCTCCATCCCCTTCATTCATTCTGCTCGTCTTCCCCCAGTGTCACTGCTGTGCACTCGCGGTCGGCGGCTTATTTAATATTTATTGTCATTTAAATATATTTGAATTATAAACGATGCATTAAATCGTTTTGTGTGACTCGGCGCGCGCCGGGGTGGACCCGACACGGTTTGGCGTACGGAGGGGGATCCGCAGATGCAGCGAACCTCGGGCCCGGTCATCGCGGCAGCCATAGCAATTGTGATCGGTGGCGTTCAGTGGGCGCGTGCGGCATTGCTGGTCATGCCAAGGGCCTCCCAAGCGGACCTTGCGCATATCGAGCTGGGGCGCCCCGCTCTTCCGCCCCTCACTTACACGGTGTTTTGCCTGCGCTATCACGCCGAATGTCGTCCGCGCCGCTTCTTCCGCGGCGGGCCGGTCCGGTTGACGAGGGAACGATGGGCAGAGCTGAAAGCAGTCAATCGCGCCGTGAACCGCGCCATTGTTCCGCAGCCCAATCAACTCGGCCTTGCGGGTGAGGAGTGGATCGTCAACCCCGATCGCGGTGATTGCAACGACTATGCAGTAAGCAAGCGTCACGAACTGCTGCAACGCGGCTGGCCGGCGCGGGTCCTGTTATTGAGCGAGGTGGTCACCAATTCTGGAGATCATCACCTTGTGCTGGTGGTGCGCGCCAAGAGCGGCGATCTGGTCCTCGATAATCTGACGCCCGAGATCAAGTCCTGGTCGCAAGTGCCATACGGCTGGGTCCGCATGCAGATGCCGAGCGATAGCCGGATGTGGGCGACGATTGGCCGCCTGGGAGCTTGAGCATGCCTCCTGCCATGCCGCCGGAATCACGCTGGGCTCTGCCGGCGGGACGCCTGAGCCAAGCGTGCAAGTGCGGTGTTGGCTTCGGCTCTGTCGTGCCCCGTTGACCTACACAAGTCTTTCAAGCTGCACCTTCTCCAGGCGCGCCCGCCGTCATGACGCCGCGAGGCCCAGCGCGTTGGGGGCGGCCGAGGGGTCCACCCAACGTCGGATCGTGCCGTCGTATATGTCGGCGCCGTAGAGCCAGCCGTCGGGCCCCTTCTGCAGATCTACAATGCCCGGCACGGTGTCCACCAACTGGACGGTTGCGACCTGGCGGCTCGCATTCAATGTAGCGGCGAAGATCGTTCCATTGTAGACGTCATCGAAGAACATCGTGTTCTGATTGTAGAAGTCTCCCGCGGTGATCACATGGGCATTGTCTGGTGCCCCGTGGCTGAGAGGCAGGATCGGGAACACGGCAGGCGGATCGGACAAATTGTTGCGGTTGCCATTGTTGTAGAAGGTGATCGCCTGAGCGAGATTCTGATAGCTGGCTGTTCTGTCCGGCCCTTCAAAGTAGGGCCATCCGAAATTGGAGCCGGCGGGACCGGTATCGATCTCTTCCCAATTGTTCCAGCCGACGTCTCCAAGCACAGGCAGATTCGTGACCGGATCGAAGCTGAAGCGGTAGGCGTTGCGGACACCGTAGTAGAACACTTTCGATTGATTGCTGTTTGGATCGCTGGCCTGATAATACGGATTGCCCGGCGCTCCCTCACCCGTGACGGGATCGATCCGCAAGAGCTTGCCCGAGAGATTGTGGATGTCCTGGACCCGCACTGCGCGGGGATCGACGAAGTTGTACGACGTGCCATCCCCGACCGTGAGGTAGAGGTAACCGTCGGGCCCGAAATGAACGGCACCGATCGAATGCGAGTCGCTGTCGGTCGCAAGATAATCACGGATGTTCTGGTTCTGGATGCCGGACCTGTCGGGATCGTTGTCCTGCGCTCCTGTCTCGATCTGGCTCACGGGAGCCGTGATTGTGGTGCCGTTGACGATCCCGGAAGGAGCGATGCTGGGATCACCTCCGCTGTTTGCGTCGGGACGGCTGGTATAGGCCCATACGCTGTTCTTGCCGACCAGCACCACTTTACTGGCTGGATCGGCAATCATTGTGGTGGGGTCGACGGTGACTCTCACCAGACGACTGGGTCGGTTGCCGCCCCCATCGGCCGCCGCGAGACCGCTCTGGGTCGCCGTCTCGGGCGGATCATAGGTGTAGAGCAGGTAGACGTAGTGGTTACTTGCGAAATTCGGATTCACCGCGATTCCCAGCAGCCCGCGATCGCCGAAATCGTTCACTTCACTCGCGAGGTTGATGAGCGGAGTCGATCGCAATGTGCCGTTGTCCACCACGCGCACCACCCCGTCCTTCTGCGCGATCAGCATGTAGCGGCCGTCGGGCGTCCAGTCCATCGCCGCAGGCTGGTTCAGACCCGTCACCGCTGTCTCGCCCACCAGGTTGCCGAGAGCGGGGTTGTCATTATCCAGGATCTTCACTGTCGTCGTCGCCTGGGATCCGAGAGTGGCGCCCGTCGGGTTGCTCAAGGTGACGGTGAAGGTCTCGTCGTTCTCCGGAGTCGTATCATTGACGATCGGCACAGAGATGGTCTGGCTCGCCTGTCCGGCGGCAAAGGTCACCGTGCCTGATGTGGTCGTGTAATCGGATCCCGCGAGTGCGCTGCCGCTGCTCGTCGTGAAGCCGACCGTTGCTGCTTGATTGACGGGCCCGCTGCGCAGCAGCGTGATCGTCGCGGTCGGACTAGTCTCTGCAACACTCAGCACAACGTCAGCCATTGCGATTGTAGCGGGTGAGTCGTCGTCGATGATGGTCACGAGCACAGTGCGTGGAGCTCCGAGGGATCCGGAGCCGGGATTTTGAAGTCCGACAGCGAACGTTTCGTTGCCCTCGGTCAGTTGATCGTTGACGATGGGGATGGTGAAGCTCTTGGTGCTCTCTCCCGGTTGGAACACGATCTGGCCGGTGTTCGCCCGACCATTGAAGGTGGGCTGGATAAAGTCCGATCCAGCCGTCGCACTTCCGCCTGCGCCGACTTCGTTCGTCGTGTACTCAACGGTGTTTTGAGACTGGAGGTCGCCGGAGCGGGTGACGGTGACGGTGACGGTGCCGGCCGCTTCACTGACGTAGATCGTGGAAGTGTTGAGCAGAGCGATGACGTTGGACGGGGCGAACACGACGTCGCGGAAATAGTTTGCATTCTGATAGACGTTGGTAGGGAAGACGCCCGCGCTGTAGTCGAACACGCCGGCGCCGACGGGCGCGTTCAGGCCGCCGTTGCTGATGCCCGACGCGAAGCCCTGGGTGGTGGAGACGTAGTAGCTGTTGATGTTGACCGAGACCACGTAGGTCGTGCCGGCCGCGATGGTGAGCGGCGTGGCCAGCGCCTGCTGCTGCCAGCCCGATGTGCTTTCGTTGGTGAACGTGACGGTCGCCAGTTCCTGGCCCGTGGCCGACCAGATGTGGCCGACATGGGTGCCGGTCTCGTTCGAGGCCTTGTAGTACCGGATCGCCTGGATCACGCCGGACGTGTCGGCGGTGAAGCGCATCCCCAGCTCATAATCCGCCCCAATTCCGTCGCTGGCATTGGTGTTGGCCGGCGTCTGGGTGGTGAACAGGGTGGTGGTGGCACTGGCGGCTGCAACGATCGCCGTGGCCGCGCTGGTTGCGTTCTCGTTGGTGCTGAGCAGATCTGTATAGGTGGCATTCACCCGGATCCGCTTGCCGACCAGGCTGCTGTCGAGGGTGAGGCTCGCGGTCGTGGCGGACAGATTGGTCCAGGTGGTGCCGTCGGGGCTGCTCTGCCAGCGATAGGTGATGTTTGCCGGGACGCCGTCGGGATCCGTGACGCTGGCCGTCAGCGTCTGGTTCTGGGTCGCCGTGCCATTGATCGTGACGACACCGACGTCGTTGACATTGGCCACTTTGGTGGCGGTCGCAGCGCTCACCGGGGTCTCGCTGCTGCCCAGCTGGTCCGTGTAGATGGCGGCGACACGTACGAAGCTGCCGACCTGGGCCTGCCCGAGGGTCAGTGTGCTCGCCGTGGCGCCCGTGATGTTGCTCCACGTGGTGCCGTTCGTGCTTTGCTGCCATTGATAGGTGACGGTGGCCGGCACGCCATCGGCATCGCTCACGGTCGCAGTCAAAGTCTGGTTCTGCGTCGGGGTCCCGCCGACGCTCACCGTACCTGGGTGATTGTTGGGCGTCGAGGAGCTCGCAGCGAACACGACGTCGCGGAAGTAATTTGCATTCTGATAGACGTTGGTGGGGAAGACACCCGCGCTGTAGTCGAACACGCCAGCGCCGACGGGCGCGTTCAGGCCGCCGTTGCTGATGCCCGACGCGAAGCCCTGGGTGGTGGAGACGTAGTAGCTGTTGATGTTGACCGAGACCACGTAGGTCGTGCCGGCCGCGATGGTGAGCGGCGTGGCCAGCGCCTGCTGCTGCCAGCCTGATGTGCTTTCGTTGGTGAACGTGACGGTCGCCAGCTCCTGGCCCGTGGCCGACCAGATGTGGCCGATATGGGTACCGGTCTCGTTCGCAGCCTTGTAGTACCGGATCGCCTGGATCACGCCGGACGTGTCGGCGGTGAAGCGCATCCCCAGCTCATAATCCGCCCCAATTCCGTCGGTGGCATTGGTGTTGGCCGGCGTCTGGGTGGTGAACAGGGTGGTGGTGGCACTGGCGGCTGCAACGATCGCCGTGGCCGCGCTGGTTGCGTTCTCGTTGGTGCTGAGCAGATCTGTATAGGTGGCATTCACCCGGATCCGCTTGCCGACCAGGCTGCTGTCGAGGGTGAGGCTCGCGGTCGTGGCGGACAGATTGGTCCAGGTGGTGCCGTCGGGGCTGCTCTGCCAGCGATAGGTGATGTTTGCCGGGACGCCGTCGGGATCCGTGACGCTGGCCGTCAGCGTCTGGTTCTGGGTCGCCGTGCCATTGATCGTGACGACACCGACGTCGTTGACATTGGCCACTTTGGTGGCGGTCGCAGCGCTCACCGGGGTCTCGCTGCTGCCCAGCTGGTCCGTGTAGATGGCGGCGACACGTACGAAGCTGCCGACCTGGGCCTGCCCGAGGGTCAGTGTGCTCGCCGTGGCGCCCGTGATGTTGCTCCACGTGGTGCCGTTCGTGCTTTGCTGCCATTGATAGGTGACGGTGGCCGGCACGCCATCGGCATCGCTCACGGTCGCAGTCAAAGTCTGGTTCTGCGTCGGGGTCCCGCTGACGCTCACCGTACCCGGGTGATTGTTCGGCTTCTTCGAACCGGCAGTGTACACGACGTCGCGGAAATAGTTTGCATTCTGATAGACGTTGGTGGGGAAGACACCCGCGCTGTAGTCGAACACGCCGGCGCCGACGGGCGAATTCAGGCCGCCGTTGCTGATGCCGGACGCGAAGCCCTGGGTGGTGGAGACGTAGTAGCTGTTGATGTTGACCGAGACCACGTAGGTCGTGCCGGCCGCGATGGTGAGCGGCGTGGCCAGCGCCTGCTGCTGCCAGCCCGATGTGCTTTCGTTGGTGAACGTGACGGTCGCCAGCTGCTGGCCCGTGGCCGACCAGATGTGGCCGATATGGGTACCGGTCTCGTTCGCAGCCTTGTAGTACCGGATCGCCTCGATCACGCCGGAGGCATCAGCTGTGAAGCGCATCCCCAGCTCATAATCGGCCCCAGTCCCGTCGGTGGCATTGGTGTTAGCCGGCGTCTGGGTGGTGAACAAACTCGCCATTTTGTTCTCCCGCGCAGTCGAATTCCCGAACCTGGTGATTTACAAACCAAACGGCAGACAGTGCATTTAAACCAAATTAAGATTAAATGTGTCTCATTCTTTATTGCACTTGGGAAGCAGCCAGCGTGAGCACGGATGTCAATTTCTCTTGAAGGATGTAGTCGCTGTCGGCCTCTACTCAAGAAAAGCTGGTTGGCGGGCGTCCGCTCGCTCTCAGACGAGCGGTCGCCGGGGCGGCTTTGCGAAGCGGTGCGGAGTACGCCGACAGATTGGGGTGCGAGACACCAAAAGCGGCGCTACGCCACGTATTCCCGCGTTTTACCCTCGAGGTCCACCTTTTATGGTTCCATCCGTTGCGCGATCAGGTCGGCGAGCTCACCCAGGTTCCGCGCCGCCTCGACCTCGCCAATGCGAAAGCGGACGCGAAACTTCTGCTCGACGGCGATCACGAGCGAGATCTGCATGAGTGAGTCCCACTCATCGACATCCGCCGCCGAGAGCTCGGGCGTGGCCGCGACCTTCTCGAGGAAGATGCCGTCGAATACCTCCTGCAACTTCGCTAATACTTCAGCCTGCATCATAAGCTCTCCGGGCCACATCTATCTTTGTCGAACGCAACTGATACTTCCTCACCTCCAGCTCGAACACTTTTCGGGCTGTGGAGTCTTCCGTACGCGCGAAACCAAACTCCTCGTAAATTTCCGCGACGATACCGTTCTTGGTTGTCGGAAGATAAATGCCGCGTACTGTCGTGCAACCAGCCACCTCTGCGAGCCGAAAAATCTCATTCATGATCTCGTCCTCGACCTGGCGCTTCAGCACGCGGCAGCTCATGAGCCAGGTATCGAGAACGAAGACGCCGCCCTCGATCTTTGCAATGACTACGGAGATGAGCCCGGAATCACCGAACCTATCCTCGAGCCGCATCGTGAAGCACCGGTAGTCCAGCCTTCCTAGGAGTGCCTGGATCTCAGTCTCGGACCGACGGATCGTCGTCAGGTTGAACTGGTTGCTGCGCGCGATCAGCTGGGCGATGCGGGGAACGTCGAGCGAGTCGAACTCTTTGATCGTGCTTCGCATCTCAAGCGAGGCGAGGTAGGCAGGCATGTCGGTTACGCTCGCTGCGAGCTCCGTACGTCGCCGTTCTTGCCTGTACTGCGCCGTCCGTTCGAGATCCTCCTCGGTGACGGTCCGCGGTTCGAAATGACGTCCGGCCTGGATGCGAACGATGAATTCGGCGGGGTCCGGCCCGAGGAGTACACCTGTAACCAAGGGCTGAAACTGGCGCACGATCTCGATTTCCGCCGGGTTGTCGTCGGCAAACACGAAGCTGTCCAGGCCAAGGCGGAGTTCCTCCGCGATCCTCTGCAGGTTGTCGGACTTCGGGTCCCAATTGGCTTTGAAGGCCGCGAAGTGCTCCAGCCGGAGAACCATCTCGGGATGCTTTTCGAATACCTGGATTGCGCGTGCATGGTCGTTCTTGCTGCATACCGCAAGCAGGACGCCGCGTTGGGAAAGTCCAAGCAGGTATCTCTGGAAAGCCTTGAAAGCTTCACCGCGGGGGGACGAGTCGCCAAGCTCGATTCCCTCGATACCGTCTTCCGCGATCACGCCGCCCCATAGCGTGTGATCGAGGTCGATTGCCAGGACCTTCTTGGGGCCCTGCTTCCGGGAGGCGATCAGATGGCTTAGCTCTTGCGCAATGTCGACGAGAAAGTCAGGTGAGCCGAGCTGCTTCGATTCATACCACGCTCGCGCATCCGCCGCGGCTGAGATCCCCCGGCGCGCCGAGAGGAACTCGACGTCGCAGATCTGCACTTCAGCTGGGGCCCGAAGCCCGAGCTCGAGATTGACCGCCTTTCGGAAACTCCAGTCGGTGCCAAGCGTGCGTGAACGAAACGAGCCGAGATCGAGGTCGCCGGGCAGCGCAAGGTTGGCGAGGATCGCCGCCGCACCGGAGCGCGCGGTGAAAGTCTGCGCGAGGTTGAGGAGGTGCTCGGCGGCGCGGACTGCGGCTTCGCGCTGATGTTCGACGGCATCGAGGAGCGAGCCGGAAAACCGGGAGTGGCTCGCGTTCGGCAGTATGAAGGCGAGATCCGGCCTGAAGGCGTACAGTGAGCTCGAGCCGTCAAGGATCTCCGAGACGAAATTATCGTACTCGCCGAGGAAACGTTCGCACTCGATCCCACGAATGGCCAGGAGATGTTCAACCAGTTCGTGCAACGGATAAAGGTTGTAGCCGCCTATCAGGGCGAGGCGGAGTCTTGGCTGGACGCTTTCGGGTGCATAAAGCTTCGCCTTTTTTCGAAGCGTCGACAGAAAGAACAGCTCGGAGAAGCTCGTCGCTTGCCGCGAGCGCGCGACAAGATGCCCCCAGAACGTGGCATCGCCCGACAACGCCCGGGACTTGAGTTCGGCATCATTGATGGGCCGGTCCGGCACGGGTACTGCAGCGAGAATGGCGAGCCTCCGTCAGAACAGCGGCATCATTTGATTGTCCTTCACATTAAATGATGATAAGGTTCTGGTCAATTAAATGTATTTAAATTACACATTATTAGGGTGTAATAAATAGATGGTGGCGAATATCAGACCGCAGCCGGTGAGCCCAAGCACGCTTTCCACCAAGGCTGAGAATCTCAAGCAGCTTCCCGGAGGAAATAACCTGCTTCTCCGAGAGGTCCGGCTGGAGGACTCCGCGCAAATCATCGCTTGGCGGAATGATCCCGTTCTCGGCAAGTTCCTGACCCGCGAGAAGCTGACCTTGGCTAAGCAGGAAGAGTTTTTCCGGAAATATCAGGCGAGAGTGGACGATTACTATTTCATTGCCGAATTCAAGCGCTCGAAGAAGCCGGCTGGCAGCATCGCGCTTGCGAACCTGGATTTCGCGGCGGGACAGGGCGAAGTTGCGCGGTTGATCGTCGATCCTGGCGCGCGCCTCTTTTTGGCAGAGATATTCGACCTTTTACTCGAATTCGCGTTCGAGCAGCTGGAGCTTACGGCCGTCGTGGCCAACGTTCAAAGCAGGAATAAGGCCGCGAAGAACTTTCATATCCGCCTCGGCTTCCAGATTGAAAAGGTTGCGCCGAAAGCTTGGTGGAACGGCGACGATGTGATTACGTTTCGGATGTCGCGCGCAGACTATCCACGGCTAAAACAGGTCTGGTCGGCGCTGCTCCTCGATGCACGAGAAAGTTAACTGTCGGAGCAACCGGCCAGATTCCGTTCGACGCCGCCCGTCTCCTTAGGCTGGCAGGGAAGGGAGGAGCAGCGCATGGATTTGCGCTTTCATCACGTGGGAATGGCGTGTCGAAAGATCGCGGCGGAGCTGCCCGAGCTCGCAGTCGTTGGTTACAGTGCTGAAGGCCCCATGTTCGAGGACCCGATCCAGCAGGTTCGGATTCAGTTTGTATCAGGCGGCGGTCCGCGCCTGGAGCTCATTGAGCCGGCCGGCGCACAATCGCCGGTGGCGGGTATCTTGAAGCGCGGCAGCAAATTCTATCATCTTGCTTACGAAGCGGCTCGCTTCGACGACGCGATCGCCAGCTTCAGGGCGCAGCAGTATCTTCCTGTATCGTCACCCGCGCCGGCGGTCGCGTTCGACATGCGCCGCATAGTGTTTCTTGCCTCCGCGACGCTCACGCTCGTTGAGCTCATCGAGGCGAGGACCTAGCGCGAATTTGCGATTGATCCGGATGCTGGGGTAACGATTTGCGCGAATCCGTCAGACGAGACAGCTCCGCTGCGCCGAACCCATTCAGCAGCGCGCAGGCCGCCGGCCTGCAGTCTCACGACCGGCTCGGGGCCAAGCTCCGACAGTAGAATGCCCATGTGCCCCAATCCCGGAGGCGTTGTTGGCCAAACGCCCAACCCGTTTGCTGACAATAAGGTTCGATCCATGTCGCCCCAAAACTGCACGACAATGGCGCCAGCGGGCGCGCACGCAGCGAGGTGAGCTGCTTCCGGCGAACCGATGCGAGGCTCAGCCGTCGGTCTCAGCGCGACGATGATTGCGTCCCATTGGTCGCGATAGAGGGTCTGGACGTCCTCGAAGACGTCCACGCTCGCTCCGGAGCTCGCCAGACCGGAGCGAAGCGAGCCAATGAAGTCGTTGTCGCACAGCAGAGCAATGCGATTCTTGTAAACGGATAAACCGCTATCGTGCAGTTGCTTCACGCACAGCGGACCGAGAAACGAGAAGACATCGACTGACGGGTGACGTTCGTTCACGCCGACGATTGGAATTCCGCGCCGCAAGCATGCGTCCATGTCGAGGTCCTCGGAGCGAAATTCCCAGGCCTCGAACATCAAGGCGATGACGGCCTCCCTTGGCAGCTCATCAATAAGCGCGGCGGTAAGAGGCCGAAGATGGCCGCTGTTGGTTATGATGTCCGTTTGATGGAGGATATCCGGGGTGATCTGCTCCAGGATGTCGATGCGATTGGCCACACCGACCGAATCTGCGAGCTTGAGGGTCTGTTCCCTGGCCTCAGCTGAGGTGCCGTGCCGCGTAGTTTTCGTAAAGGCATAGACCTGCCTGGCTCCGGCCATCGCCGCAAGAACGGCCGTCACGGCATACGCACCGGTCGCAGCCTCGGTGAGAACCGTTAGTTCCGAAAGGTCTAAGAGAGTTTCGGTGAGGGCGCGGCCCATCAGGGCGCCCAGACGTGGCAATGAGAAGCCTGGTCGGAAGGTGGTGTCGAAGCGAGACCGCAATTGCCCGAATGCTACACCGGCCTCGGCTCCGATCATGAACTGCCCCTCGTTCTCGCCAGTTGGGAAGTGGTCGTTTGGGCGCATGTGCCGGGACTGCTCTAGCCTCGTTTTGTGCCGAAGCGGCGGCTAAAGAGGTGCCGTATCATTTAATGTATTTAAAATTATAATAGCTCCAAGCGCGTCCTGTGCATATAGGGCGTTTGGTATAAGCTGCTTCCGGATCTCGCTTTGCGCAGGAGCTCTCACCTCAACGCTCTGCGCGCGACGGGAGCGCGGCACGCGATAGCTCTCAAGATGTCGTTTGCGGGCAGACAATTTAAAGGTCGGATTAACATATTTAACTTGCGACGCATCCAAATCAGCTTATTTTCTATCCTCGACCATCGCAGGGATAGCGCCGATGAACCCGCTCGACTCCAACAGTGAAGACCGCCGTGAGTTCTTGAGAAGCTGCGGAAAATTTGCCGCCGTCACTCCTCCCGTGATGACGCTGCTGCTTTCGACCTCTCTGACCTCGACCGCCATCGCTAGTTCTGGCGGAAAACTTGTGCAGGGCAACAATGGCAAGGGTAACCTTGGTAGCGACGGCAGTCCTAACGGGAAAGAGGACGTTACTCGCTAAAGTGGCGCCTGCGGCCCCGGTCCCGCCACCGCCGTCCCGGTGACGGGTTGGAGGTTCAGCCGGCCCGGCGGCGCCTTTGTCCGGACGGGCGGTCGATCAGAAGGTCATTCAGCTTCTTGCCGGCTCGAAGCTGGGCTTTCAGCCATCGGGGTTGCTTACCGCGACCGGACCAAGTTTCGGACGGATTCTTGGGGTTCTGGTATTTCGGCAACACTGGAGGATAGGGGCGCCGAGGACGTTCCCCGTTCTGGGCCGAAGCGGCCGTCCCCTCAATCTTGCGAAGCCGCTCTTCGAGCTTGGCTTTTTCCGCGGTCATCCTGCGACTAAGAACAGCAGTGACCTCATCGTAAAGTCGCCACAGCTCAGCTGTGGTCATGGATGCCCAGTCGTCGTTCTCCATGGAAGCCGTCCCCACTACCTCCGAACCGAAACAGGAGGGGGGATTATCAGGTCAAACCGGGGTCCGGCAAGCACGATCCACCCGTGCCGCTGCGCCAGCGTGCAACGTGGTGGTCGGAGTTACCGGCTGGGCCCCTGCCTCCGAACCAGCGGCCGCTTTGCCCCTCCGCCCCCGGACTCGTCGCCTTGGCGCAAGCAATCGCTGCTCGGCCTTCAACACGCGGCTACGTAAGTTCTGCAATTCAGTGAATTGAACGATTAGAGCCTGATGAGTTTGACGCAAAACTGCTGAAGAATACATGTGACCACCTTACTCATTGCCAACGATGCCCTCCATGACCGCTCGTTGAAGTTGCCGACGAATATGCAGCTCCAATTTGGGTGACCGGTTTTCATCGTTGCTACACACTTGGCTGCGCAACGCAGCCATTTTCCTGCTTCATTGCCCAGCTTCGCCTTGATGAATAGTATTACTTTTCCTCCTTTGAGAAGCGCGGCTTTTGAACGGTCTCGCGTTCGTCGAAATTTCGTCGAATGTTAGATTTGAATCGTGAATAGCCCAATATATCGTTGGTAATAACGGTGCCAACGAAGTTAATTGAATGTTGACCAACATAACACCTTAGCTGATCGGTGCGCCGACGACATTCTCTGGGGGAATTTGCTGATTTAATCTATCAGGCGTTGTCGAAAGTGCGTCGCTTTCGTCGAGGAGCTTGCAGCCTTGAATTTTAAGCACCGCATTCTTACGGTGCTGCGCGCAATTGCCAGTCAAGTTACCGTGGCGCAGTCGTCGAATGTTGGACTGTCCAGGATTTGAGGCGGTGTGACGCTTTGGCCGAGCGGACTGGTCATCTTCGCGTTTCGAAGAAATTGTTGGATTAAACGGCCGCACGGGGGGTTGTTAGCGATAGGCAGGGGAAGCATGCACCGCACCAGAATTGTCATCGCGGATCGACATCCGATCGTCTTGCAAGGGATCAGGAGCGTTCTTGCGACGCAGCGTGATTTTACGATCGTTGCGTCCTGCAGCGATGGTGCAAGCTGCAATGAGGCAATCCGATTCCTTGTGCCGGACGTCGCGCTTGTCGACGCTGCACTGCCCGATGTCAGCCGGCAGCTGATCCTCGCTCGTGCGAACGATTCAGGCCCAGGACCCGCGGTAGTCTTCTTCGCCGGTGTCGCGGCCGATTGTGAGTTGCAAAGGCTGGCCTTGGAGGGCGGCTGTATCGTCCTCTCGAAGGATTCGGATGCCGAAATGCTGGTCTCAACCCTGCGGAAGGCCGCCCAGGGCCAAGCAGCGGTCTCGCCGAGCGCCTGGCCAGCCAAAGATGAGGCCCGCCCCGATGAGAAGCTCCTGACACAACTGACGGACCGGGAGCGGCAAATCATGCGGCTCGTGTCGGAGGGTCTATCGAATAAGGAGATTGGACGTCGGTTGAACCTTGCCGACGGTACGATCAAGGTCCACCTTCATCATATCTTCCAAAAGCTGGACATCAGCAATCGCACGGTTCTCGCGGCATTGGCGATTTCGCGAAACGAGCTGCATGCCGCGTCACGTGAGATGGATCTCCCTGATCTGTTGCGTCAGGATCCGGCGAGCGTGAAATGATGAGGGTGTCTGGCTTCTTCCGGAGCGTGCGCGGGGGGTGATCGTGGCGCCAGATGCCCAGCCATGTCGCTGCAGGCCTCTTCGGCCTCGGCTAACGTTCGAAAGGGCGAGCCGCCAATCTTGATTGCGGCCTGGTTTTTGTGGAGCGGACGCCAGCTCGCCAAATAGCCGGCGCGTCCATGAAAGCCGGGGCCTCTCGGGCTTTCGAAGCTGATCACGAACGAGAAGCCCTCGCTAGTCGCGCTCCAGATCTCCATGTCCCGGACGGACCGATGGAATTGCAGTGGCATCGTCATGATCCGTTGCAATCGAGCCCCGCGCTCGACTTCCGTTAAAAACAAATTAATCGCATTAAATGGCGAGCGCAACTCCGAAACGGCGCCCGACAGGCAGGAGTGAGCCAGGAAGTGCAAGAACGAGCGCGGAAATTGCCGACGATCAGTTGATGGTGCACGTTAAATAACGTCAGCGGCATAAAGAAAATTATCGGTTGAAAGTGCATTTAATATATAATACCGTAAATAGAATTTTAAACCAAGGAGAGCGTGTTGTGACCCGGGACGGTAACGAAGATGACGACCGGCGGGCGTTTTTGAAAACCTGCGGAAGGTTTGCGGCCGTGACACCCCCAGTGATGACCCTGCTTCTGTCCACTTCCCTGACCTCAAGAGCCATTGCAAGGTCGGGGGGGCTGCATGGAGTGACGCAGAAGGACGCGAGGCAGTCGTCGTTCTTTGACAACGACCGGTCGTCCGTATCAGGGCCGGGGAGCTCCAGCGGCGGGTCATCTGGGGGCGGGGGAGCCTCTGCTGGATCATCTCGCGCCGGAGGAGCAGCCGGCGGTGGCGGATCCAGCGGTAGCGGTGGGTCTGGCGGTGGCGGAGGCAGTGCGAAAGGGCCTTTCGCGACCGGCGGCTCTGGAATTCCAAACGCAACTGGAGGGCTCGATTGCGCAGACGAAGAAAACGAGGAAAAGCGCAAGGCCGATTGCCCGGGAGCTAACACGAGGATTTCGAGTGCGACCGAGTCCGGCCGATAGCAGTCTTCTCAGCCCATGCGTGAGCCTGCGGGCCACCGCATGGTTGGCAGGGCTGGACCCTTTCTCCCTGCCTAAATGCCCGGCCGAGTGATCCCTTGTTGCGCCGCAGCAACGCGTTGGCGGATGCAGCATGCCAAATGTTTAGTGCTGTTAGTGCGATTGTGCCGCAATTGCATAGTTTTCCCGACTCGTCAGTGGGGGACTTCTCCTCAAGACGTCGATCAGGAGGCGTGTCATGAATAGCCGCGTTCGAGCGGAGGGGCCTGCCGCTATGCTGCGCGAGCGTCTCGAGGCGCTGGTCGCACAGCTCGCGGAACTTGAGAGGCTCAGAGAGCGGGTAGGTCGAGAGGAAAATCTTCAGCGCGAGCTGCGTAGGGCGGGCGGCGCCTATAACCGAGCTCGGACCGCGAATGGGCGTTCCAGCTTCGCATAGGCAAAGCTCATGCCTGTGCTGCTTAGTCGCGAGAAGTCGGGCTGTTGTGACGAGCATCCCGAGGCGAATGGGTGACGGACTTCTCGTCCATCGTTCGCTTCGGCCGGGGAGCCCGGCCGCAAAGCTGCAAAATCTTGAACTCGCTTCTACGCAGGATTGGGCGTTTGCAGCGGCCGAGCCTCACGCGGTTTTGCCGATTGGCGAGGGTACATGCGGTGTGGTTCGCGAAAACGAACCGGTTCACCGGTTCTAAGAGCCTGTCCCGGCTATTCGGCTGCCAGGCGAGCGGGAGGCGCTCCGCGCTGAAGACCTATGAACGAGCCCGACCGTGCTCTGCGAGACTATTCGATCGATTCTGCGGCTCATGACCTTGTAGCATTCGCATGCCATGGCTTCGAGCCGCGGCCGATCGATTTCGAGTTGGCCACGTCGATTGGATCTTAGTGCTCTTGATGCCCGCATTGTGCTTACGACATGTGTGACGGTGGTGCGGCGGACGCCCAGCAATTCCGACAACGTTTCCTGGGTCAGCGGGAGGAGATCGCTGCCATTTGCCCGATCGTGAATGTGAAGCAGCCAGCGCGCCAGGCGGGATTCGACGGAATGTAATGCGTTGCAAGCCGCCACGTGCTGGAGTTGCGTCAGCAACGATCTCGTGAAGACCTGCACCATGGCTCCGACGGGGGCGCTGCAATGTTGCGCCGTGAGGAATTGCGCGGGCGATATTTGCAGCGCGGCCCCCGAGATGCGAACAACGGCCGTCACGGGCGAGTGGGATGCGCCAAGCGCTGTGGTCAGACCCACAGCCCCTTCATGGCCGACTATCGTCGTGGCGACCGTCTGCCCGTTCGGCAGCTCCATGATAGTGGCTATCGCGCCGCTCAGGGGGAAGAGAAGATGCTCGATCCGATCGCCTGATCGGACGAGCACCGAATCGCGCTCGATCACGATCTTCCGCAGATGAGGCGCAAGCAAAGCAAAATCCGCTGGCGGCAACGCTGCTAACAACCGATTACCAACCCTGGTCGCGTGGTCCATCATGGGATCGACCCCCGACGGATGCCCGGCGCGAGAACTCATGCCGGCTCGTCGAACTGCTCGCCTGCGTGCAGCTCAACAGCAGTTAACTGGCAACCACAGATATCGTTCCCTCGTTGAGGCGGATGCCAATCGCACGGACGGCCTGCGCCCGCGACTCCAGCTTGCGTCAATGCAGACCTGTCGCGGACGCGCAATCAATGCTGTCGACTCGCCGACGGCAGCCTGCGCGGCGGCTGAACAGCGTCCCAGCCAACGATCATTCTCCGAACAGCTGATAGGCCGCGAGTTGTGAAGCGCGCCAGGTGCGGATCGCGAGCGCGCTCTGGAAGTCTCGTCTCAGGTCGAACAATTTCTAAGGTGGTGTTCTGGCCCCGGGACTAACAGTGTTGGAATGACGGCCGTGACGCGTTCGAGGTGCCCATTCGAAACCAACCAACGGCGTGGCGTCGCTATACTGTTCGGCAAAATGAACACATTCGGCAAAATGTGCACATTTCCCGCTCGAAACTAACGATTTTAGGTATGGTTAAACTAATTAAATCTCTTTCTTTATTCGATTAGTTGTATTTTAATGCCCTCACTCGGCCTCGGCTATATGCCGAAGGACATAGACGGCCGGGTCGAGGCAGGGTCCATGTTAGACACGTCTGCGAAAGAGCGGATATTCAAGCGCATCCGGCTTGTGATCGTAGACCGACAGCCGATCGTTCTGCAGGGGCTTAAGTCGGTTCTCGGGGCACAGCCGGACTTCGACGTTGTCGCGTCGTGCAGCGACGGGACAAGTTGTATCCAAGCGATCCGGAATTTGACACCCGACGTTGCACTTCTTGCCGACACCCTGCCAGATCTGACGGTATCCGAGATCCTCGCCATTGCGAAAGCTGAGCGCCTGCCCACGCGCCTGGTGTTCTTTACGGATTCCGACACGGACCACGATCTAACCTCGGCCATCGCTGCTGGCGCGTGTCATGCAATCGCGAAGTATGTCGCACCGGACGCTATGCTGCGATCACTGCGACTGATGGCGAAGCGTAGCTTTTTGGAGCAGTCCGATCTCTCGCCAACCGCAGAGGAAACTGACAGCAGCAAAAACGAGAACCTGCTGGAGCTATTGACGCCGCGCGAACGTCAAATTGTACGACTTGTGTCAGAAGGAATGTCGAACAAGGAGATCGCGCACCAGCTAAACGTTTCCGATGGAACCGTTAAAGTACACCTGCACAACATATTTCAGAAGCTTGAAATAACCAACAGGACGGTGCTCGCCACCCTCGCATTGCTACAACGCCCGTCTGGGTTCGGCATGCTCTCGCTGGCTCTCCTGGCGGTCGCCATTGCGGACGAACTCAAGGCGTCGGAGGCGAACGACCTGCTTCCGCACGACGACAGTACCGGCTCCGCAGCGGAGCATGCCGAATATGAGCTCTGGAAGCGAGCTATTCTCCGTCACGTCATCGTCGCGGACTCTGACGAAAACCCGTCGCTCACTCAGAGAGGTGTCCTGGTCGGGGCGAGCCAAATCTCGACCGCGGCATCGGCAATAGAAGCGCTTCGCACCGCCGAGCAATCCGCAGGCGCGAAATCGTGGAAGGACTACAGTTCTGTTGGATCAAGCACGCCCGGTTCGGCCACACCTTCCCTGCGAGGAATGAACGACGCGCAGATTGGCGGTGAGTCCACCGCGGAACATCTATTCTCGCGGCTTACATCCAATCCGACGTTGATTCACGGAGGGTATGGTACTTTCGCCACTCTCACCGGTGCGTTGATCTACGCACTCAGCGATCCCCATTTGGCATTGCTGTCGCATGACCCGGCCAAAGCGCCGCTCGACAGCTTCGTGGACGTTACCGGATACAAGGCGGCCACCAAACTGGCTGCGATCAGCAATGCCGACGATAATCATGTAGACGATTCAGTCCAGGGTTTCCGTGCGCACGATTCTCGCCTGTCTTCCGCGTTTGTGGCCGCTGAAAACGAAAGCGCCGCCGGAGAAGGGGAGACCCTCCAAAAACTTGCTGGCCTCGTGCACTTCGGTCACGATGCCGGGAGTGGCGGATATAGTGGCGATAAGCTGATGGGCGGCAACGTCGCTGAAAACGTCGTTCATCGCGACCCGACCGATTCCAATTCTACCTCTTCCGGCTCTGTCTTCAACTTCGCGTCTGGGCCGAGCAGGATCAATCTTGCGGCCTTCGGAGCCCTTGCCAGGCTTCATATGACAGCAGCAAGCAAGTCCATACCGCCACACACCATCGCTTGGATCTTCGACTCCGCAAGCAATGAAACGATCGTCTATGTGAATGCGACCGATCATGTTCTGAAGATCGGAGATCGCGACCTGTTGGAAATCCATCTGCAGGGGGGTGTATCCATCGCAGAATCGGATTTCGTCGGCCAGCCGACGGCCGCGGCCGCCGCTCTCACCTTGGAGCAGCTCGAAGAAGCGCTGACATCGGTGACTGCAACCGAAACTGTTCTGAGTACGGACAGTGTCCATACAATTATCGGTACGAGGGAGAGCGCATTCGGGACCGCTGGAGTCTGGGACATTCTGGCTGATGTCGACTGGAGGACCGAATTCGCGCCGGCCCGCACAACGGAAGAGAGAGTCGATCGGGCCGACGGGTCGGCTCGAACATCACCGATCGTGCTTGCTCATGCCGCGGCGGTCACGGCAGTTGAAAGTCTTACATTGAAGAGCCAGCGGATCGATGCAGATACCGGTCCTAGCATAGCCGGTAGCGCGGGCGGCAGTAACTCACAGCATGTTCTGGAGCCATGGCCTGCAAAGGAAACGGGGGCGGAGCAGACAGAAGCTGGCTTCATACCTGGGAGTGATGTCGGTGATGAGAACGCGCATCAATCCCCGGCGTCGGACCCTTCGGGAAGGTCAGCGAAGACGGCAGAAACAGACCGCGTGGAACATGGCAATCCGGTGCATTCAACCTCTACAAACGCACCAGAAGCAGCCGAGTTTGGTGAATCGAGCCCCGCGACAGCGCACAGGGACGACCGCGAAGGGGCGCGGCACGCTCCCGAGCAAATGTCTGAAAGGGCGGGCGCCAGAGATGTGGCTGAACTGAAGTCCATGCCGGGTAATCGCGCCGGCAGTGACAACGCGCATGATTCAGTGGCTTCGGACGATTCGTCAGGGCCAGCGAAAACGGCCGAACCAGGCGGCCTGGACCACAGCAACCCGCACGCATCGGAGCGAGAGTCTGCAAAGGCAGCCACGGAGACGGCCAAAGTGAAGTCCATGCCGGGCAATCGCGCCGGCAATGACAACGCGCATGATTCAGTGGCTTCGGACGATTCGTCAGGGCCAGCGAAAACGGCCGAACCAGGCGGCCTGGACCACAGCAACTCGCACGCGTCGGAGCGAAGGTCGGCAAAGGCGGCCACGGAGACGGCCGAAGTGAAGTTCATGCCGGGCAATCGCGCCGGCAATGACAACGCGCACGATTCACCGGCTTCGGACGATTCGTCAGGGCCAGCGAAAACGGCCGAACCAGGCGGCCTGGACCACAGCAACTCGCACGCGCCGGAGCGAGGGGAGGCAAAGGCAGTCACGGAGACGGCCGAAGTGAAGTCCATGCCGGGCAATCGCGCCGGCAATGACAACGCGCATGATTCAGTGGTTTCGGACGATTCGTCAGGGCCAGCGAAAACGGCCGAACCAGGCGGCCTGGACCACAGCAACCCGCATGCATCGGAGCGAGAGTCTGCAAAGGCAGCCGCCGAGACGGCCGAAGTGAAGTCCATGCCGGGCAATCGCGCCGGCAATGACAACGCGCATGATTCAGTGGCTTCGGGCGATTCGTCAGGGCCAGCGAAAACGGCCGAACCAGGCGGCCTGGGCCACAGCAACCCGCACGCGCCGGAGCGAGGGGAGGCAAAGGCAGTCACGGAGACGGCCGAAGTGAAGTCCATGCCGGGCAATCGCGCCGGCAATGACAACGCGCATGATTCACCGGCTTCGGACGGTTCGTCAGGGCCAGCGAAAACGGCCGAACCGGGCGGCCTGGACCACAGCAACCCGCACGCATCGGACCGAAGGTCGGCAACTGCGGCTACGGAGACAGCCGAAGTGAAGTCCATGCCGGGCAATCGCGCCGACAATGACAACTTGCATGATTCAGTGGCTTCGGACGATTCGTCAGGGCCAGCGAAAACGGCCGAACCACGCGGCCTGGACCACAGCAACCCGCACGCATCGGAGCGAAGGTCGGCAACTGCGGCTACGGAGACGGCCGAAGTGAAGTCCATGCCGGGCAATCGCGCCGGCAATGACAACGCGCATGATTCACTAGTTTCGGACGATTCGTCAGGGCTAGCGAAAACGGCCGAACCAGGCGGCCTGGACCACAGCAACTCGCACGCGTCGGAGCGAGGGGCGGCAAAGGCAGCCACGGAGACGGCCGAAGCCATGGCCATACCGGGCAAGGACGTTGGCAATGACAATGAGCATCATTCCTGGACTCCGGCGGATACGCCTGGGTCCGCGAAAATGGCAGAGCCCGGCGGCGTGGAGCACAGCAACGAATGGGAGCACTCGGCCTCTGCCCACGGGCCGAAAGATGACGAAAGTGCTGCAGCGGCCGGTAGCGCGGACCGAGTTGGCACGCAAAATGTCGCGGAGCCGGAGCCTGCAAAGGCGGCGGCAACCGCCGAGTTACCTGAAACTCTCTTCACATCCGAGAAGGGTGTCGGCGATGGCGACAATCATCGTGCATCGAACGCAAGCATGTCGGCAACAGTGGCCACGGCTGACCTGCAGCACAGCAATTCGGGATACAATTTACCCTCGACCTCTCCAAACGCATCAGCAGCAACCGAGATTGCCGAATCGAGCGCCACAAGAGGCGATGGCGCAGGGAACGGAAACTCGCAGCACGCTACGCAACCTGCTGCAATCGCATTAGCGGCCGCACAGCCGGCTAACGCTGCGTTCGAGACCGGCGGCGCCGATCAAGAACGGGTGTTCCGATTCGATAGCGACGCAACTCCTTTCACTCTCATCGTCAGAGCTGAACCTAGCGAGGTCCACATTCCGCTCGATCCACACGTCCAGCCCGGTCAGGTGGCCACCCCCGATATCCTCGTCAAAATCCTCCCCAATGCACTGGACGAACATGTGGCCAACCACGGCAATAACGGTCCGCATCACGCCACTGTACCTGCGCATCATGACCTGCTGATTTGAAGTGTTGCATTGTCGTCGACCGAAACGAGCAGGACGCAGGGCCGATGTTGAATAGCCTGCTCCGTATACTGGTCTGTTAATGTGCGGCCTGGATCCTTATCCGAACTATTCGCATTGTGGCTTCGATGATGAGCAGAAGGAAGCCTCTCGCATCGTGTTGCGACCGCATGGCGACCAAATTCGATGAGCCGCTCCACGGCTTCTTCGACGGAAACGGCCGTCATGATCGAAACTCCCGTCGGCCGAGATGGGCTGAAGCGCGGTAACGTGCGGATGTTGGCGATCTGGGTCAAGGCTTCCGGATCATTCCGCTCCGGCTGCGTCGATGCCGATGCTTTCGAGTGTCTCGCGCCAGAGCTTGCGAACACCGACGTGGCGCTGCTCGAGGGCCGCGCTCACCGCATCCCGGTATGGAGCAAGGTTAGGGCCTCTCAGGAACAGGATCTGCGCTTGCAGCAGCCGGCCGCTCTCGAACTCGATGCGGCGCAACGCCATGACGAAAGGATCCTGCGGATTGGCTTCGACCGGGACCAGCGCCGCCGGCCGGATAGCGGCGTGCACGGCATGGGCGAGCGTTGCGAGGTGAACCGCCTGGGCGAGGGGAGGGTCCGTGATCTCTGCGATCGGCGCAGGAAGCCAAGCGGTCTCCCAGGTCATCAGCATGTATCCCAGGGCAACATCCGGGACCCAGGAGGTGGCGCGCATCAGCAGGGAGACGATCTCGGTCTCGCGATAGAACTGCGCGTTCAATTCGGTCTGCCAGGCCGCTTCAAGCCTCGCCGGCAACGCGAGGGCAAATTGCCGCGCGAGGGCACCATGCGCCGAGATCAGGAACGCCGCGACCCGCGTCTGCTGGCGCGGCGGAATGCGGCTGTCAGGATCGAGCGGGCCGAGGAAGCCGCTCATGGCATCGCTCTTCTGACCGGGATGGCACGCAGATGGTCGTAACCCTCGGGAAACGGTGTAAGCTCGCCGCCGGGCTCGTCCGACGCCACCCAGACGGTCTTGTTGCCTTGCCATCGCCCAGCCAGCACGTCATCGGCGAAGCGCGCCAGCAGGTCCGCCGTCAGCGCGCCCTTCTCCAGCGTGAACGCGTGATAGGCCTTGGGAATGATCACCAAAGAGCTGTTGGGAATCTCGACACGCAAGGTTTCGTGGAGACCCCGCGGCGTGAGAAAGTCGAACTCGCCGTTGAGAATCATGGTCGGAACGGCGATCGCCGACAGCCGCGGCGTGAGCGGCTGGAAGTCGAGGAAGGATTCCATCAGGTTCTGCAGCGCGTAAACGTCGTTGACCAGCCAACCTTGCCGCTTCACGCTATCGAGCTTGTCCAGCAGCGGCTTCAGCCATTGGTCCGAGAGGTTCATGGGCAACAGGAGGTCCTGGAGGTAACTGGTGCCGCCGAGGATCAGCGCGGTCCGCAGCGCATTGCCGAGCAGCAAGAGTTGTGGCGACAGCTCCGCAAAGCAGCTCATCGGCACGAGCCCGGCCAGTCGCTTGCCCTGCTCGATCGCATATCGCAGTGCAATCAGGCCGCCAAAGCTGATCCCGCTCAGAAAAACGGGACCGTCCCCCAACTCGTCGATCAGGAGGCGCAAGGCGGCGACCTGGTCGTCCTGGCTGATGAAGAGCCTCGGCTTGTCGGAGGCGCCCTGGCCCAGCAGATCGAAAGTCGCAACGCGAAAGCCTCGCGCCGCCAAGGCCTCGCGATAGGCGCCCCACAATTCGGAATATTGCGTCAGCCCGTTCACGAGGACATAGGCCGGCGCGCCCACCGGCCCGTCGAGCTCATAGCGGATCCGATATGAGCCGAGGCTGAGGAAGGGCATCGCGAGGGTACTGCCGGTGTTTTGATGCCCGCGATCCTCGATCCCTCCGAACGGATTCCATTGAGTTAGATCAAACCTCCCCCGGCCGCCCTGCCTAGCGTTTCAGAAAAATCTTCCAGGGAGGATTGCGTCATGGCCGGACAAGACGCGATGAAGCGCTGCTTCATGAGCCTGATCGTGCTGGTGCTTGGAACGGCGATTGCAACCGCACAGCCTTTCACGCGCCGCTCGTCGCAGGTGCAGCATGATGGGCTGAAGAAGACCTACGAAATCGCCAACTTCCGTCTCGGCGGCAAGTACGACCTGTCCGATCCCTCCAAATGGGAGAACGGCGGCGAGGGCGGCGTCACGCTGGAATCGCTCGGCGCCGGCAAGTTGCGCGCCGCTTACATCGCCGTCGGCAACGCAAGACGTAACGCCGCCGGCGAGATCACCAATGCCATCGTGATCAACTCCTATTATTCCGGCGATTCCACCGACATGTATGAACAATGGGTCAAGGGTGCGGCGTTGTCGGGTGGCGTGCCCATCATCGGTCCGGGCCGGCCGATCGACACGGATCGTTATTATGTCATCATGGTCGATCCGCTCGGCACTTGGGGCGCGAGCAAGCCGTCCGACGGACTCGGCATCAAGTTTCCGCAATACAGCTACTACGACATGGTGCAGGCGAACTACCGCCTGCTGCGCGACGAGCTGAAGGTCGCGCGCGTCGCACTGGTGACCGGCGTCTCGATGGGCGGCACGCAGACTTACGTCTGGGGCGTGATGCATCCGGAATATGTCAGCGCCCTGATGCCGATCGGCGGCACGACGCAATCGGATGGCGACGATCCCGTCGGCAACTGGACCTTCCAGATGATGACAGCCGCGATCCAGGGCGATCCGGTCTGGCAGGCAACCAAAGGCGACTATTACAAGCTCCCGAAGGAAAAGCATCCGGTGCCTGGCGTGGCCTTCGGCTGGTCGATCCTCGGCATGACGGGTTATGACTTCGCCTTCCGTACGACCCAGAATTGGGCGGCGGTACAGCCTGAAATCTTCTATTGGGATCCGCCGAACGAGAAGGCCGGTCTCAACGTGACCAACCGTGCCAAGCTCTACGATGCCGTCGACCTCGTCTGGCGCAACAGGGTCGGCGAGACCCATAACGTCAATCTGTATCTCGGCCGCATTCAGGCCCGCACGCTGGTGATGCACATCACCAACGACCTCTGGCTGAACTTCAAACTGGCGCAGAAGGCTGTCGATCGCGTGCCCGGCGCTGATCTCATCGCGCAGGAGAGCCCGGTCGCGCATTATGGCGTGTTCCCGATCATCAACCAGCGCAAGAACGATCCGAAGTTCGTCGCTTTCATGGATGACGTGGCGGCCCTCGATCGCGCCCAGAAGTTTGTCGACAAGAACTACCGCGTGCCCGACGTCGCCCAGACCATCGATCCCAAGAAGTCGTTCTGGAAGGCCTATGTGACCTATCCCTATCCGGTCAAATTCGGCAGTGCCAAGGACAAGAGCGGCAATTCCTGGGAAATCGGCTACATGGACGAGTATGCCGGCACCGACAAGGATCCGAAGGTGCTCGTCGTCATCCACGGCAAGGGCGCGTTCGGCGGCCATTACGGCAACATCATGCAGTACGCGCTGCGCAGCGGCCTGCGCGTGATCGTGCCCGACCTGCCGCATTACGGCATGTCGGGCCCCGGCAATCTCGACAAGAACCCCGCTCGCACCATGCAGGACATGCGCGAGGTGATCTACGACCTCGTGGTCAACCAACTCGGCGTCAAGAAGGCGTACTATCTCGGCCACTCGCTCGGCGGCCAGTTCGTCGTGGGCTACGCCCTGACCTGGCCGGATGCGGTGCAGGGCCTTGCCTTGGAAGCGCCGTCCGGCCTCGAGGAATATCCGCGCGAGATCACCATCGCCAAGGACAAGAAGGCGCCTCTCTTCGCCGACGGCCTCGGCCGCGATTTCGACAAGTGGAAGCAGGTCTGGGACCAGACCGGTATTCTCGCCGCGGAAAAAGCGCGGAGCGAGCAGAACATCCGCGACTTCTTCTATTTCAAGAAGCGTGATCCCGACACCGGCGTGGTGTCCGCTGCGAAGAGCGGTTACTTCTTCAGCGACAGCGAATATGCCCGCTTCCATACCGAGCAGCGTGTCGGGCTGACCAAGGGCAACCCGAAGGAGCTCGATCAGTGGTGCAACGTCTTCATCTTCGACATCTACACGATCGGTGCCGAGCTGCAGCAGGATGACCCGAAGAACCTCTATGAGCGGGTCACCCAGATCAAAGCGCCGATCTTCCTGGCGTTCGGCGACAAGGAGCCGTTCATTCCGACGCCAGCGTTCAACGGGCTGACGGACCTCGGCCGCGACGTCATCACGCCGTTCATGACTCGTATGACCAATGCCGGCAACCGGCCGATGCTCAAGGTCTATCCGGAGACCGGCCACTTCATTCACACCGATAATCCGGTGGAATACGCGGCCGATGTCGTGGATTTCGTGACCAAGGGGGCGATCGACACATCATCGCCGCTCGGTACCGATCGCATGATCAAGGGCGCCGTCGTCTCTGCCCTGCCAGTGGCGCCGACTCCGCCCGGAGCGGCGCCGACGGCTGGCCTCAACAAGTAGGGCCCGGCGATGCCGAGGGTGCAGGCGGGCGAAGTCCAGCTCGGCTGGCGGGAGTGGGGAGGAGGCGACGTCACCGTCGTCTTCATCCACGGAAATCTCGCCAGCAAGGACTGGATCGAGCTCGCCGCGCCGTTGTTCCCGACCGGGCTGCGTGTGGTTGCAATCGATTGGCGCGGCTGCGGCGATAGCGACCGGCCGAAGCCGGCGGCCGACTATTCCAACTACTCCATGCTGCAGCACGCCGAGGACATGCTGGCGGCGCTCGATGCGCTCGAGATCGGCTATTGCCATCTCGCGACACATTCCACCGGCGGCATCATCGCGGCCAGGATGCTGCTCAAGCAGCCGCAGCGCTTCGGCCGTGTGTTCGCGCTCGATCCGGTGACGCCGCTCGGCATGGCCTTCAATGCCGACCAGATCGGATTGTTCAGGGCCATGATGTCGAGCAAGGAGCTGACGCGGTCCGTGATGGCGACAGCCGCGTCTTCGCTGTTTGTCCCGGAGAGCATGGGGCCGAACGTGATCCCCCGCTTTCGCGAGGGGCTAGGGGAGATCCAGGCGCTGTTCGACCGGATCATCGAACAGACCTTCGGCGTATCGGAGGGGATCTGGATAGGCACGCCGGTGAACCTGACGCGGGAGAAGGAGAGCCGTGAGTTGGAGCGCCGTATGCCCGAGATCCGGCACCCGCATCTCGTGCTGTGGGGCGAGTGCGATGGTTGGATTGCACCTGCTGACCTCCGCACCATGGCCGAAGCGATGCCGGTTTGCCGGCTGGTGATCGTGCCCGGCATCGGGCATTCGATGAATCTCGAACGCCCGGCGCTTTATGCCGGCTATTTCGGGGCGTGGTTCGGCGGACTTGCCGCGTAGCAGCCGCGCCAGAGAGGCAGTGGGATCGAGGAACTTGAGGATGATGTTAGAAAGCGCTAGGAGGTGCAGGTAACATGCTCAAGTCGCACCTTCTTCGTCGCAGGTAAATCGTTGAGATTTCGATATAATCGCTTCTCCGTCGCCCCCATGATGGATTGGAGCGAGACCTCAAGTCTTTCAATCGGTTAGAAGGCGGCGTGTGCACGACGTGTGCACCGGGAGATCAAGAAAAATCTTGTGAGAGCCAATGTGAGCGGGGCTCCGAAGCTGGCGGGGCGCGTCTGATCAGCAGTGGGCATGGGCGCTCGCGCCACTGAGGGCGCCCGTTCCGTTAAATTAGGTAGTTTAGGGGCGCAAAGCGGACGTTCGCGACGGCGCGAAATGGCGCCGTCTAGCTGAAGCTATTGGGACAGACCCGATCTGTAGCGGCAGTGTGTATTAGCCCGCCTCAGAGATCTGCCTCAATTTGAAGATCGTGCCGCGGCAATGCGTGGTGGACAATCGACGGATCACCGCTCCTCCAAACGGGAATGACCAAGGCGTTGCGGACTCTAAATTTTCGGCGGGGTGAGGCGCGGCTGACGTTAGTAACTACGGTTACAAGCTACAGATTTGCTCGCCGCTACGAGCGGACCCGAAGGGCAGGGCACTACGTATTGCTCAAATCGCAGAATTCGGCCGAACGCTTTCGATAGCGTTTCGATATCAACCAAGCAGACGATGGCTGCTTGCAGCGCATTGCCGAAGTCATCGGGAGTGACTGCCCCGTCTTCCGTCACCCCCGGCAAGACCTACCGCAAACTCCTCTCCGCCATAGCGCGACGCCAGCCGTCCCGTGTTGGCAGTAGCATGGTCGCCGACGCAATACGTCTGCTGGCGCAGCTCCGCTAGCCCATTTCAATGACTGAGTTGCAGAGGGCGAGTGGATGAAGTCGGAAAGATCGAGACAAGGCTCGTTACCTTCGAGCGGCCATAGGGCGACGCCAAACAGCTGTCAGATACAACCCGCGATGTATGCTCTGACCGCCCAAGTGTCCCCAACCGCGGCGGCACAGATGCCGAATGCATGGATCTCACGAGGCATTGAGCAGCTCGGGCTTTTGAGGATATCCATCATCATCGAAGAAACAGCCTCGCGTATCCGGCCGGCGCTCAGAAGCGCGAGAGCGTTTTCCTTGCTCTGTTCAAGATATTCTTCTCGCGTTAACATCGAAGCCTAGACCCAAGGCGAATGACGTAAAACAGATTGTTCTTTAGTGGCTTGGCGGTCAATCCCTTTAGAATGCCAGCGGCCGAGCCCCCGACGGATGCTGCCGCGCGATGTCTGCTTTAGGGTCAACCTGAAGAATTCAGGTCGAGCAAATTTGGTCCGCTCTGCCGTCATGAGCGGACCTCCGTCAGGCGAGGCGCGACTTCGCAGATGGGCCCAATAGGAGACATCCGCACCGCAGAGGAAGTCAAAGAACTTGCCTTCTTAGTCGCCCGTTGGGGTGATGCGAAACTCAACTACTTCGGGTAGGTCGCGCAAATGTTTTGCGAGTCGTTCGGCGTTGAGCCTGTCGCGGCTTTTGATGGTCATCCGGTACTCAAACTGCTGCCCACCTTCGCTTAATCGCGATGATAAGTTGGCAATCGTAAAACCGTGATCGCCGATCATCTTGTGGACCTCGCTTTCTCCCATCACCCGATCCCGCGCAAAACGCAGCATGTGGTGAGCATAGAACTCGCTCGGCAGTCGCGCCTCGATGAGCCTGAATAGCGCGAGCACCATGAGAGTCGCCAAAGCGCCTACGAAGGCAGCAAACCAGAACCCAATTCCAACCAAAATGCCGATAGCGGCCGTGACCCAAATGGACGCGGCCGTCGTTAGTCCCCTGACAGTCAATCCCTCTTTGAAGATGACGCCCGCGCCCAAAAAGCCGCTGCCAGTCATGATGCCTTGGGCCATGCGGGTGGGATCGGTGCGGATCGCGTCATGCTCGAGCAACGTCATCCACTGATGCTGGTAAACCGTGACGATCATCAGAATAGAAGAGGCAATGCAGACAAGGGAATGCGTTCTAAAGCCTGCTGGACGTCCGTGAAACGTGCGCTCGAAGCCGATCATCGCGCCAATCGCGAGGGCTCCGGCCACTCTGGCAATAATCACCAGTTCGTCGTGACCCATGGCTTTAGCACCTTGGCCGGCAGGCTTACACAACCTCATGTTCATCTCGATTCAGATGCGAGCTCTCGGCGGGCCGTCGATCAGCCACGCAATCGTTTTGCGCGTACCCAGGCCTGCCGTAGATATCGCTTTCGGGCATTAGGGGCATCAACTTTGACGCCCCAAACCCTCACCACTTGCTTTGAACAGCCAGAAAGCTCCGCGATCTCTTTGTAACTCGCGAGGCCGTTCCTGAGCATGTAAAGCGCAGCTGACTTCGTAGCGTCCCAATCCGGCCTGCGCGTTTTCACCAATAGCCCATGGAGAATATCCGACTGGAAAAGAGAAACCCGCCTTGTGGCGGGAATTCAAAAGGCGAGAAGCAATCAAAGCCACAGAGAGGTGCGGCTCCGGCGGCCAAAGTAACGCTAACACACTGATCGTGCACGCCAAAGCGCTATTGACGGCCAACGCCATGAGCCAATCCGCAGGGAACATCATTTCGCACTCGCAAAACGAAGTGCTAATTCTCGACCCAGAGCCTGCTTCCAGGCAGAGGCTGCCTTTGCCAGCCGGCATGATTCTGTTCGGGCCACCTTCAGCGTTCGCCAGAACGGGAAAGTTGTCACCGGCGACCTCGGCCGCTTGGCCACAGGATGATGACGCCGATGACGATCGGAGCCAGCCCAAAAGCCAAGGCCACCCAGAACATGGGTTCTTGGACGATGTAGAAGATCTCGAGCATGCGTAAGCATAGCTGCGCCTGAACACGTGGTCACGACGTGTCGGTTGGCGCCGCGACCTTCGTGGTCCTTCGATCTGCATGCGGAAAAACCCCGCCTCCAAGAGGAAGCGGGGTTTAAGTTAGAGGAAGGTACTTGCTTGGCCAGCGCGTACCCCCGCGCCAACGCTACCATAGGGTATGCATCAACTGCCAGTTTGACAGCGAAAGCCTGTCAGTGCCCACTGCTCGGGATGCGCACACAAAGGCCGCGCCCTTCATTCGTCTTGTCCATTGCCATAGCCCGTCAGGGGCGGCGCACTTCGAAGTATGTTTTGCAGCCGCGCTCGAAGCCTGCCCCTTCATAGAAGCGCAAGGTTGTTTCACGCTTCGAACCTGTCGCCAAATGAACCTTATAGCAATCAGCACGCGCGGCGAGATCAAGAGCGTGCGCAAGAACCTGTCGACCCAGCCCAAGCTTTCGGTATGCTGCGTGGGTGACCACATTTTCAATCACCCCATACGGTCTACCGCCGCGAGACAGGTTCGGCACAATGGCGAGAGTGCACGAAGAGGCGAGCAGATCTGCTGTTTGCGCGACAATCACGGTCATGAAGCTGGAAGCAATCAGGGTCGTCCAAACGCGCTCGGCTGTTGCCGCCTCCGGTTGAGCCTCATGCGGATGAAGGTGCTGATAAAGTTTCAATACCGCAGGTAGATCGCATTGCGTGGCGGCACGGATAATGATTTCGTTCATTCAATGACCACACAGGCAGGAGTTTGCCGCCGCAGAACGAGGCGCTCACTGAGTCCGCGCGTTAACCCCGCTATTGAGGAGGTGAAGGGCCTCTTCATGAAGTCCGGCAGTTGCTGAAGCTAAGACTGGGCCACCCTCCTCGGCCCTTTCCCCGTCAATCCGCGTCACCACTCCGCCCGCCTTTTCGATGATCGGGATCAACGCGACGATATCGTAAGATTGGAGCGAAGGTTCGACTGCGAGGTCAATACGGCCAGCAGCGACCATCGCAAAGGCATAGCATTCGCCACCGTAGCGAGTCATCCGAACCGAGGCGGCAAGGCGCTCGAAGCCCTGCTTGAGCTCACCTTGATAACGCTCAGGCGAATTCGTATGCAGGATGGCCCGCGAAAGCGTGCCGACGTCTCGGGTGGACAGTCGCTGGCGCTTACCTGCATATTCGCACCAGGCTCCATCGGACGAGGCCCAGAAACGCTCACGCGTGAAGGGCTGGCTCATCATTCCCAGTTCGGCTCGGCCATGTACGGTGAGCCCGATCAGCGTGCCCCAGACAGGAAGGCCGCAGATGAAGGGACGCGTCCCATCTACAGGATCCAAGACCCAGCGGCAAGATCCGCTTCCGGTTAGACCAAGCTCTTCGCCCAGAATAGCATGGTCAGGATATTCGGCTTCGATCGCTGCTCGAATCGCAATCTCGGCTTGCCGGTCGGCGTCGGTCACCGGGTCGAAGTAACCCGCCCCCGTTTTGGAATCGACGGCAAGGTCGGTTCGAAAGCGTGGCAAGGTTTCGCGATCGGCGATATCTGCTAACCGATGAAGAAAATCGGCGCCCGGCAGTTTCGGCATAAAGTATCTCCAATCGTGCACACTCGCTGCCGTTGTATACGGACAACTGTCGAATTACATCCTAAACTTGCATAATGATCCCGCTGTGATCATGAAGGTCGCCGCCGACACGCCGCTAGAGCGAGACCAAAGAATGGACCGCGTCAGGGCTGGTTGCGAGGTCAACATAACGAGGCGGTCGCCCGACTTGGCGGAATCTCACCAGTTCGCGACGACCAGAACGCGATCGAGGAGGAAGGCGAGCCCAGCGACCAGCACGAGCGCGGAGAGCGCCGTCACCGCCCGCCGCTCCCACGCGGCGCGCCGAAACCAGAGTAGGACCGGCAGGAAAGCGGCGATCACCGCTACTTGGCCCGCTTCAACGCCGAGGTTGAACGACACGAGCGCGCCGGCCAGGGCGCCCGGGGGCAGATCGAGATCGAGCAACGCGCCGGCAAAGCCGAAGCCATGCACGAGGCCAAACGCGAAACCCACGGCCCAGCGCCACGACGCCGTGCGTCTGAGGAAAATGTTTTCGGCCGCGACGTAAACGATCGACAGCGCGATCACCGGCTCGACGATCCAACTAGGCGGCGACGCCGCGCCGAGTACCGCCACGGCCAAGGTGATGCTGTGCGCCGCCGTGAAGGCGGTGATGACGGCGAACAAGGATCCGATTCCTCCGCCGCCCAGGACGAGGGCCAGCACGAACAGGAGGTGATCAACTCCCGTCAGGATGTGCTCGATGCCGAGCCGAAAGAAGGCGAAGACGCCGCTCCCGGCAGTAACCTCGGGCGCCGGGCTCCCGCTCGATGCTGCGACAGCGAGGCGAGCCTCGCGCCGGTCGCGTTCGAGGGTGTATTGCTGCACGCTCCCCAAGGCTTCGACACGGACAAGCGTGTGGTAGTCGTTGCCGAGCGCGTCGGACAGGTCGTCGCGCAGCAAAAGTTCGTGCGGCGGACCGGGGCAGGCGTAATCGACGATTACCACGGCGTTGGCGCGGTCTGGCGTGGGCGGCGTGACCGTCCCGGGCACCGGCTCGCACTTCATCCCGTTTGCGGAAATCGAGACTTTGCGCGCGACCAAATCGGCCAGCGTGGCGTAGCTTTCACGGCGCTGCGGCCATACGCCGGTGGCCGTCTCGGCGACGGCCGCCGCGAGCGCGTCGGGACCGAGCGTGAGGCTGTATCGGACAGTTCCGCCGGACAGGCTCACCGTGGCATAGCCCATCGATCCGGCGACGTGTCCGTGCGCTGTTCCGAGCAACAGCAGCAGGGCAAGAGCGGCCCACGGCGTCGCCCGATGGGGAGAGGCGGGCGGCGTCATCGCGCTTCCGCTCCAGTCATGACCTCGGCCCATTCGCCGCCGACGAAGCGGGACATCAGGTAGAGCCGCGGATTGCCATCGATGCGCATGTACTGGAGGTACCCCTCGGGGTTGAACTCACCGAAGCTGGCGGCAAGCACCAGATCGCCGTCCCTTCCGTAGAGCTTCACGGAGAGCCGCGGCGGGTCGAGGCCGAATGGCGCCGGATCGCTCCCCACGAGCCCTGCCGCCTCGATCTCGCGGACCGGCCCGGAATTGTGCATGATTTGAACGGCCTTGCTGACCTGAAGCCCTGCGGCGCCGATGTTGACGCCATCAGGCGTCACCCACTCAGTCTCGCCCGCACGGAGCAGGGTAACGCGCCGCGTGCCGCGGCTCAACTCCACCCGCTTGACCTCTTCGGGCACGCGCTTGAGCAAGCCCTTAGCCTCGAACCGAACGAGCTGGCGCTGCACCGGCATAGCGCCGCTCACCACCATCGCCGCGAGGTAGAGCAGCGCGAGCGCCGCGAGGACGGGATGCAGGACGTGCCGCCTCATCGCCGCCGCCACCAAACAACGAAGCCGAGCGCGATCACCAGCAGCGGCATTGCAACCACGACCATGAAGAACACCGCGTTCGACTGCCGCCCGGTCAACGCGATCAGCGGAGGCACGGGGACGCGCGCGGCGACGGCAGTCGTGCGCTCCTCACGTGCCAGCCACCGGGCTACCGAGAGCAGAAGGTCGCTATTCGCCATATAGGGAAAGAACGAGTTGCTGGCGAAATCGCTGTCGCCGACGACGATGGCGCGCATGGGTTCGGCGTCGCGGTCTAGGCGCCCTTCTACGGCGACGCCCAACACGCGCGCGCCGGAGACCGGAGGGGAGGCCGCGTCCTTCTCACCGGTCGAGTCAGGCTCCACTTTGTGCGACGCCACCGGCTTCACCGGGCGCGTGTAGCTGTCGCGGCTGCTGAGCAGCAGCGGGGTGACGCGGAGGTCGCTCGCCGGTGGCAACAGCGTGATCGAACGGACGCCGGGATAGAAGGTGAGCGAGACCGAGCGCGTAACCGGATGGGGGTCGTAGCCCGTGACCGCCACGATCTCGGGGTTGGTCGAGTAGTGGCTCAACGGATCGACGACGACATCCTGCTCCGGGCGGACGCCGAGCTTGGCCACAAGCCGGGCGAGCCCGGGTTCGAGCACGAAACCCAGGTCCAGCAGGAGAAGGGCCGACCCACCGCGCCGCAGATAGGCGCGCAAGGCCGCGCTCTCAGCCGGCAGGAACGTGGTCCGCGGATTGGCTGCGATGAGGAGCGTGCAGGCGGCAGGCACGTCGCCCTCGGTGGCGAGGATGAGCTTCCGCGCTTCATAACCCTGCGCTTCGAGCGCGCGGCGCAGGCGCCCCGCGCCGTGGCCCGGCATCTCCACCACCTGCGAGCTGGCGTCGTCGTGGCTGTGGCCAGCGCCACTTTCCAGGTGCGTGTGATACTCGAAATTGTCCATCGGCAGCTCGCCGTGGCCCTCGAGGAAGCAGGCCGTAATTGCGCGCCCGCGCAATGCGCGCTGGATACCGATGGCGATCTCCGTCTCGTCCGTGCCTTGCACCAGCACCCGACGTCCCTCCGCCTCCACGACCGCGGCATTGTAGATCTGGATTGCCTTCTCGCGCGCCAGTCTCGGGTCCCGGTCTGGATCGACCGCGACGACTTTGAGCAGCGGGTTGCGCCGGGCCATGATCGCAAGGAGGTCGCGCGCGCGCCGCCCGGCGGGATCCTGCGAGCGATAAAAGTAGGTGACGGTTACCTCGCGGGAGACCTCGTCAATCGCCCGCATCGCCGCCCCTGAGGGCGTATAGACCTTCTCGCGAGTCAGGTCGAAATGCACGTCATGCAGATGCAGCGCGACATTGGCCAGCACCGCGGCGCCGAACGCGATGAGGATGACTCCGGCCGAATAGGCCCGCCCCCGCCAGCCCGCGAGCCCGGTCTGCAGCGGCAGCCTCAGCCCGGTCGCGAACAGCACCAGGACGGCGGCGAGCCAGCCACCAGCCCAGAGCAACGCGTTCCAGTCGAGCTCCGGGTGCTCCATGGCGTCAGCGCCGGGCCAGCCCGCGCACGGCGAGGAACAGCCCGAGCAGGGTCACCGCGAGGAAGAAGCCGAAATCCGAAGCGTACATGGCGCCGAGGGCGAAAGGCTGGAAGCGCGCCAGCAGCGACAGCCCGAGCACCCAATTGTCGATCGGCGACGGCAGCAACGCGGCCCAGGCGTCAATCGCCCACAGCATCCCGAACACGCCGAGCGAAACGACCGCGGCCACGACCTGGTTGGCGGTGAGCGCGGAAACGGCAAGACCGATCGAGACTAGGGCGCCGGCGAGCAAGGTGAGGCCAAGGTAGCCGCTGTAGATCGGGCCCCAATCGGGAGTGCTGAACCGCGCCAATATCAATGAATACACCAAAGTGAGCGCGACCATCGCGAGCAGCATGCCCATCGAGGCTGCGAACTTGGCGAGCACGATGTCGCCTTCGCGCACCGGTGCCGTCAGCAGCAGCTCGAGGGTGCCACCCCGGCGTTCCTCCGCGAACTGCCGCATGGTCACGAGCGGCACGAACAGGACGAGCTGCACTGCCGCCTGAAAGAAGACGTTCACCAGCGTCGCCTGCTTTGTGGCGATGAGCGTGACGGCGAAGCCGTAGCCGTTGAGCACAAGGAAAACGGCGATGACGGCGTAAGCAATCGGCGAGACGAACAGCGCGCGCAACTCCTTGGCAACCAGGGCGACAAACGCCGTCATTGGAGCGCTCGGCTCGCCGTTAGCCGGAGGAATAGCTCCTCCAGGTCTGAAGCCGTCTCGACCGTCTCGACGCTGGCGATGCCGGCGAGGCAAAGGGTCGCGGCCACGTGCGGCGCGGCGCCGGGCTCCGACACCTCCACCCGCCAGCCGGCCAAGCCCCCATCAGACTGCTGCTCGCGGGTCACGCTGTCGATCCCCGCCAGGCCCGACAAGGCCGCCGCGACCTCGTCCGCCCGATCCGCCCGGGCGCGGACCCGGAGCGAGGCGCCGCGCCTGGCGCCGGCCAGATGGTGAACGGTGAGCAGCCGCCCATCGAGCAGAATAGCAACCCGATCGGCGACGCGTTCCATCTCGGCTAGGACGTGCGAGGTTACAAGGACCGCGCTGTCGCGAGCCAGCGTCCGCAGCAGACCGCGCAGCTCGATGACCTGACGCGGGTCAAGGCCGTTGGTCGGCTCGTCGAGCACCAACAACTTGGGTTCGTTCAGCACGGCCTGGGCGATTGAGACGCGCTGCCGATAGCCGCGCGACAGCCGGCCAATCACGGCGTCGCCGACCGGCTCGAGCGCGAGCCGCGCACGGGCGGTCTCGATGCGTCGGCGCAACGCACCTCCCTGCAAGCCCCGCAACCGGCCCATGAAGTGGAGAAATTCGTCCACCCGCATATGGCCGTAGAGCGGGGCGTTCTCCGGCACGTAGCCGATCCGCGCGCGCGCCTGGTGTCCGTCGCGGACCACGTCGAAGCCGTCGATGCGGACGGTCCCTTCGCTCGGCCGCAGATAACCGGTGATGACGCGCAAGATGGTGGTCTTACCCGAGCCGTTGGGACCAAGCAGGCCCACTACTTCTCGCTCGTTCACCTCGAACGAGACGCCGTCCACTGCCTGGCGGCGGCCATAACGTTTGCCCAGCCGTTCGACAGAGGCGACGGCGATGCCGTGCCGCGAGCTTTCAGCCGGCGCGATGCCGCGCCCCGCCGGGGCTCGGCCCGGTTGATCGGTCAGGCGCAGGTCCAGTGGCGGCGTCGAGCCGGTCAATCGTAGAATTCCGGCGCCTTCTTCATCGCCTTGAACGCGTCTGGGTCGTGGGCAGTGAAGAAATTCGCCTTCTGCGTCGCCATCTCCCGCCTGATCCACTCGAAGGCCGAGTAGAATCCCGCTGTCGAATAGACCAACGGGGTGCTCGGCGGTATGTTCTGCTCGACGTTCTCCCGGAAATAGACGTTGTCCCCGGTGAGGATGGTGAGGCCGGTGTTCTTCAGCCGCACCGTCATCATTTGGCTGCCGGGCGTGTGGGCAACCCACCGCTTCACGACGAGCGTGCCATCTCCAAACAGGTCCTGATCGCCTTCGAGCTGCAACATCTTCACCGCGTTTGCGCTAGGTGTCATGTTTCCGCGCAGCGGCAGGACGTCGCCGAGAACGTAATTGGAGCCGGTGCCGGGCTCCGGCCAAAAGAAGTTCTGAAGCTCGCTCTTTTGCACGACGAGCGTCGACTTCGGGAACTTGGCCACGTTGCCGCCGTGGTCGAGGTGGAGGTGGCTCACCACGACGTAGGTGATATCGTCGGGCGTAAGATCGATTTTCTTCAGCTGCGTATCGATCGCGACATCTGGCGTGTTGACCGGCTTCAACCCGGTGAACGCGGCACCCCAGTAGCCTGGGTCGGTGATAATCTTATCGTTGTTGCCCGTATCGAAGAGAACATTCCCTTTCGGATGTTTGATCACGTAAAAACCGACGGGAACCTGGATCGCCGGCTCCATGGGTGCGCCGTTCACCAAAAACCCTTTGCCGAGAGTCAACGCGCCGGAGCTGAACGCGTAGAGCTTAAGGTCTTGCGCGCTTAGTGCCGTACTCGACAATACGCTCCCGAGAAGAGCGACCATTGCCGTCAAATATTTGCGGGTCATTCTTTGCCTCCCTCGTCGCGAATTTTGTTATGTTTCGCTTCTGTGCAAAGCCGCAGAGGCGCCGGCAGGATGCACTTAAGTTCATCACGCCGCAGTAGACCTGTCAATAATTCTGGACGGAGGCTCGGTTCACCCGACGTACTTCGGGGCCGGTGGTCAGGACTGGCCGAGCTCGTTGCGTGAGTGGATGGCTGGGGGGTAGGGGCATTCCTGCTGAATCCAGTAACCGCAGCTCTATCCTCGCCTTCAACGAAGCGTCCCCTCCCTAGGTCAATCCACAGGGAACGTCACTTCGCACGCGCAAAACCAGTGCTCATTTCGACCAGCGCCCAAGTTGCGGACCCAGCGCACCGCCGTCGCCGAAACCAAGGGCAGGAGGCGCGTCTTGCGCTCGCGGACGACCTCGGCGAGCGCGACCGCCAGCTTGCGGACCTGCAGCAGATGCTCGCCCCAACAATGCGAAGCTTGCCGAAGCGCAGAAGGTCCAGGCGGAGATTATGCGCAGGGAACGCGAGCTTGAGGACTCAGTCGGCGCTGCGATACCTCCGGAAAAGATCGCTACGGGCGCGACCTCGCGACATGCTCCATCGACAAGAAAGCGTGAACGGCTGGCCGGTACGAAGGACAAGCCATGGCCTTTCGAATGGCGGCCAAGAGGGCTGGCAACACGCGACAATTATAGTAGCGTTGTTGCAAGAAGAAGCGAACGGTGGCTGAAGCCGTCCGCAACAAATAGAACAGGGAGGACTTTCGATGCAATTTCTCAAGGCTGCGGTTGTGGCCGGGCTTGTAGTTGCGGCCTTTCCAGGCACCTCGCTTGCGCAGAGCAAGCCGTCGGAGCTCAAAATTGGCATCACGACGTTCCTGTCGGGCCCTGCGTCAGTCTTCGGTGTGCCGGCGAAAGCCGCGGCGGAGATGATCGCGGAGGATCTCAACAAGAAGGGTGGCATTGGCGGCGTGCCGGTCAAGCTCTCCTTCATCGACGAAGGCGCGGGAGGCGAAGCGCTCGTCTCGAACTACCGACGCGTGGTGCAGGACGAAAAGGTTGATGCCACGTTTGCTTCGATCTCCTCGGGCAGCTGCACCCAGTTGGTGCCGATCGCCGAAGACCTCAAAGTCATGAATTTCATGTGGGACTGCGGTGCGGCCTCCATCCTCGAAACCAAAAAGTACCGTTACAATTTCCGGACTCAGGCGAACGGCACGCCGGAAATGCTGGCCGTGCTCCTCTACCTGCTTAAAACCAAGCCCGACTTTAAGACCATCGCGGTGGTCAATCAGGATTATGCATGGGGTCGGGAGAGCTGGGAGATCTTTTCGACCGCGCTCAAGGCGATGAAGCCGGACGTGCAAGTCGTCGCGGAGCTCTTCCCGAAGTTCGGCGCACCGGACTACTCCACGGAGGTATCCCGTCTGTTGGCGCTGCGGCCGGATGTGGTTCTGACCACGTCTTGGGGCGGAGATCTCGACACGCTGGTCCGCCAGGCCGGTCAGCGGGGCCTGCTGCAGCAGTCAACCTTCGTGCTTGGGATCGGCGAATCATCGATCCAGCGGTTGGGCAAGGACTTACCTGAAGGCCTGATCGTCGGCGCGCGCGGAGACCACTGGTTCCTCCATCCCGAGAAGAAGAACGACGCGGCCTTCAAGGCGTTCAATGAAGCTTTCAAGGCGAAGACCGGTGCATGGCCGATCTATCCGGTCTATCACATGGCGCAGGCATTCAAGGCCCTGCAGACGGCCTACGACAAGGCGATCAAGTCCAACGGCGGCAACTGGCCCACGCGCGAACAGGTCGTCGACGCGACGGCGGGCACCGAGTTCGCCACCGGCTTCGGCCGTCCGATTACGCTGCGGCCCGAGGACAACCAGGGTCTCGAAGCTCAGCTGGTCGGCGTCACCAAGTCCGTTCCGGGGTACGACTTCAAGCTGCTCGATAACATTATGATCTTCGATCCGAAGATGATCACCAACCCGGCTGGCGTACGTTCGGTCGAGTGGCTCAAGACGCTCAAGCCGGACTTCGTCAAGATGGACGTGCCGACCTTCAAAGCTCAGTAACGACACGCTCGACTTTTGATCCCCGTCCTCCGAGCCTCGTCCCGGAGGACGGACCTTTTCCGAAGGCCATCATGAACTCGACACTCTCTGTCTTGGCTATCCTCGATGGGATCAGCTACGCCGCTTTGGTGTTCTTGGTCTCGCTCGGGCTCAGCCTGATCTTCGGCGTGCTGCGCGTGGTCAACGTCGCACACGGTTCACTGTACGCGTTCGGCGCCTACCTCGCTGCGACCTTCAGCCTTGCAATCGCGCCGGTCTCGCCTTGGCTCACCTACCCAGCGCTGCTGGCCGCTTCCATCGTGATCGGCATCGTGTGCGGCGGTTTCATCGAACGGTTTTTGCTGCGACCGCTCTCCGGACAGGAGGACGTCCTCCAGCTTCTGATCACTTTCGCCGCCTTCATGATCATGGACAACCTGCAGCGTCTGATCTGGGGCGTGCAGCCCATCTTCGCCGCGGAGCCATTGAGACTACTTCCCAACGTCACCGTGTTCGGCGTCAGCTACACGTCGTACCAGGTCATTCTGCTGCCCGGAGTCGCATTAGCGACGCTGTTCGGGCTCCGCTACTTCCTGCGCAGGACACTGTCGGGAGCGGTGATCCTTGCGGTCACGGAGGACCGCGAAGCTTCGACGACCATTGGGATTGACGCAAAACGCGTTTATTTCGTCACCTTCGTCATCGGTGCGAGTCTCGCCGCGTTGGGAGGAGCACTGGCATCGCCGACCACCTCGCTGGTGCCCGGTATGGGCGCCGATATGATCGTGCTTTCCTTTGCCGTCGCTGCGACCGCGGGTCTCGGCCAGATCGAGGGCACCGCGCTCACCGCGCTGATGATCGGCCTGACCCGTGCCTTCGTGATCTATCTCCAGCCGGAATTCGAAGTTCTCGTTCCCTATCTGCTGATGGTGCTGGTGCTTCTGGTGCGTCCGTTCGGCCTGTTCGGCGCAGTGCAGGTAAGGAAAATATGATGAGCGGTCGCATCAAGCCCGTCACCAGGATCGCGGTCATCTTCTTTCTGGTCAGCGCCGTCGGGCCCCTTTTGGTATCGAGCTGGGCGACCTTGTTCGCGTTGATCCTCGCGAAGGGCGTCGTCGTTCTCGGTATCATTCTTCTGCTGCAGGCGGGGCAGGTGTCGTTCGGACATGCAATGTTCTTCGCTACCGGGGCGTATACCGCGGCGTTCTGGGGCAAGTACGTCGGTGGCGGCGACATCGTGCTCTTCATCGCGCTGGGCGGCATAACCTCCGCCGTCTTCGGCCTCATCGTCGGGCTGTTCGTCGTGCGCTACCGGGAAATCTTTTTCGGAATGCTGAATCTGGCGTTTTCGATGGTGCTGTGGTCGCTGCTGGAGAAGATGTTTCATTACACAAACGGCGCCGACGGCATCCGGGTCCCTCGTCCGGCCCTGTTGGGGCTGTCGTTTACGCCCGAAACCTTCCAGTACGTCATTCTTTACGTGAGCCTGGTGATCGCGGTGGTCGCGTTCTACGGCGTGCAACGCTATCTCGATAGCCCGCTCGGACACATGCTGCGTGCCATCAAATCGAACGAGACCCGGCTCGAGTACCTTGGGACGTCCGCACGGCGCGTGCTTCTGATAGGCTACGTCATCTCGGCTTTTCTCGGCGGCATCGGCGGCACGCTGGTGGCGATCATCCAGCAGATCGCAACGCCCGAGTTCGGGTTCTGGACGAAGTCGGGCGAGTTCGTCTTTATCGCGATCCTTGGTGGCAGCGCCCACGCCTTCGGAGCGTTCGCCGGCGCGGCGATGTTCGAGTGCGTGCGCTTCTATGCGGCGGCCCACTTGGCCGACACCTGGCAGCTGATCCTCGGCGTCGTCTTGATTGTCATCATTCTCTATGCCCCTAACGGACTGATAGGTCTCAGGCAGCGCTACGGCCAGGCGAAGCAGGGAGGACATTGATGGCCAACGTCCTCCTTTCCGCGAAGGGCATAAAGATCCGTTTCGGTGGCGTCGTCGCTGCCGACGGTATCGATCTGGACGTGCTCCAAGGCGAGAACCTCGCGATCATCGGACCGAACGGCGCCGGAAAGACCACCTTTCTCAACATTTCGACGGGTTATCTGCGGCCGCAGGCCGGAAGCATCACCTTCCTAGGCCAGGAAATCACAGCGCAGCTCCCGCGCACGATCACCAAGCTCGGCATCGCGCGGGCCTTTCAGATTCCGCAGCTTTTTCTCGATCACACTGTGATGGAGAACATGTTGATCGCCGCGGCATCGCGGCGGGGAGGCCCTTCCGGCTACACGGCTCTTTCTGCCCTGCCTGACCTGCCTGAGATGGAGCGCCTTCTGGATCTCGTCGGCGTCAAGTTGTACGCGTCTCGAAAGGCGAGGGAGCTTCCCGAGGGGCAACGCAAGCTGGTCGACATCGCTCTGGCGCTCGCGCTGAAGCCCAGACTGCTGCTGATGGACGAGCCCACCTCGGGCGTCGCCTCCGCCGAAAAGCTGGAGATCATGGACATCCTGACGTCCGCGCTGGCCAAGGAGAATGTGACTTCGGTCTTCGTCGAGCACGACATGGACATGGTAGAGCGCTATGCCCACCGAGTCGCGGTGTGGAACGTCGGGAAGATCCAAAAGGTCGGCACGCCGGCGGAGGTTCTGGCTGATCCCAAGGTCCGCGAACAGGTGATCGGCATATGACGGCGATGCTGGACTTCGAGGACGTCAACGTCGCGATCGCCGATGCGCCGGTGCTGCGCAGCGTCAGCTTCTCGCTGCCGCCGGGTGCAACCGCCGCGCTCATCGGGCGAAATGGCGCCGGCAAGACCACGACGGTACGGACCATCATGGGCTTCACGAAGGCGAGCGGCACCGTGCGCCTGGGCGGTCAGGACCTGGGACATGTTCCTCCGCACCGCCGGCCCTTCTTAGGCATCGGCTACGCCCCCGAGGACCGTCGTCTCTTCTCGGCCTTTACGGTGGAAGAAAACATTCTTTTGCCCAGTCGCGTCGCGAAACTTAGCGCGGTCGAGGCGCGCCGGCGGCTGGAGCGAGCCTACTCCGTCCTGCCGGAGCTCAAGGAACTGGCGAGTCGCCCAGCAGGCTCCGTCTCGGGCGGCCAAGGCAAGATGGTCGCCCTCGGGCGCGCCCTGATGCTAGGCACCCGCCTCGTCATTCTGGACGAGCCGTTCCAGGGCCTCGCCCCTGTGCTGGCGCAGAGGTACGCCGAGGCGCTGCGTCGGCTTCGTTCGCAGGACCGGGACATTACCCTTCTGATCACGGAGTCGAACCCGAAGCTGCTCGAGACCTTCGCCGACGTGACGCTGACGATCGAGCGCGGCGAAATCGAAAGCCGGGTCCGGGTGTAGCGCTCGCCGGTTCGGCGCGCAAAACAGACGGTCAAGCCAAGCTCCATCGAGGCTTGCCGAACAGACGAATCTACTGGCGCTCAATGCAACACGAGACGGCCCGCGCCGGCGAAGCGGCAGGGGATTTGCGGTGGTCGCACAACGGCCGCCTGACGGCCCAGCGGCGAAGCATGCTCGGCGAGACCCGAGACCACCGCGGCACGTCCGGCCGACGAGCGTGCAGGTCGGCGGAAGGCCGGAATGTGAATCGACATCGAAGCATGCCCCCTCCAAGGGTCACGTAGCCGATCCGGCCACGCCGCGATATCCGCTCAGGCGAATTGAGAATATCGGGAAAGTTGAAAGAAGGGTTCTGCCTGGTAGGACGGATCGGTGGCAAGGCGAGCAAGCCTTTGCCCGATGGCGGGCGCGAACTTCGCACCAAGCGACGGAAAATGCGACATGAACCATGGGACGAGCCTCGATCCGAACCGGGGCCGACGGGATCGAAGCCGAGCGCATCGACGCCGGCATCCAGCAATGCGCCCAGCGCTGCTCCGCCCATGAGCCCCAGACCCAGCACGGCGACTTCGCATTTTCGCATGAAGCCCTCGCGAGCGATGCTACGACGCGCCGATCATCCTGATGAATGCGGGGGATGGCAAGGTCTACCGGAGGCGATGACGGCCGGCATCGATTAGCCTCGCCCCGTCAGCGGTTTCTGAGCGGCCGACGAAATCACCTTCGGTCATTCTCAAGGGCGCACCATGCTCTTAAAGCGCACTGTGGCGGAAAGAGCGGGACTGTAGGTCCGCATCATCGGCCCGGAGGGCGGCTCCAGCACACACAGGCGGAGGCCAACTCCCCTCTCCGGTGGCGCAAAGAAGGCATCGAACGGCAGGGCCGGCTGCAGCCGGCTGGCGGCCTCTATCCGGCCAGACATGTCCCTTTGGTATGGTAGGGCTGGGGTGTTTTCGGACCGCTCACACGGTTGGGAGCCTCGGGACGATTTTGGTAAGGGATGGTAGGCTGAGAGAGCGTATAGAAAAAAGATGTGGCCTCTCGAGTCCAAGAAGATGGGTTCGATCTCCCTGCGGAGCGCCACGATGCTCGCGCGCCGTCAGTTCGTGGTGACACGACTCTGCGGCGTGCACGCGGGCGACGCGTCACGCACGTCAAAAAAGTATCAATTGCACACTGAAATCGTGGTGGCATGCCCCGACACTGCTCGCTACGATCCTGGGAAGAGGAAACGCTGAGCAAATTTAGCCGGAACAGGGGCGGTCATTGCAAGCCGCGCCGGCCGGGAGGAGCGGACATGGAACCGGACCTGGAAGTTGTCCAGATACGGCGCGGCGAGTCGTTCAAGGCGTGGTCGCATGGCTACCCATTTCACACCGTTCGCTGGCATTTCCATCCTGAGTACGAACTCCACCAGGTTGTGGCGACCAGCGGTCGCTATTTCGTCGGCGACTTTATCGGCGAGTTCGAGCCCGGCAATCTAGTCCTCACCGGCCCTAACCTGCCGCACAATTGGGTGAGCGATCTTCCGGCAGGGGAAACTATCCCGCTCCGCGGCCGCATCCTTCAGTTCAGTGAAGAATTTATTGGCGACTTGACGAAGGTCGTGCCCGAGCTTTCGGGTCTTTCCTCGCTGCTGGAATTTTCCCGGCGCGGCGCGCTCTTCACCCGCAGTACAAGCGACCAAGTCGCGCCACTGATGGAGGAGATCGTGGGCGCGAATGGAGTGCGTCGGATCGAGCTGTTCCTGATGATCTTGGGGATGCTGTGCCGCGCCCGAAAAGCGCGCCCGCTCTCCAGTCCCAACTATCTCCCCGACCCGTCCGGTTACATGTCGGCGGGCATGAACAAGGCGCTCGCCTTCATCCGTACCAACCTAACGCAGTCATTCAGCGAAGCTGAGCTGGCAGCAATCGCGGGCCAGTCGCAAAGCGCGTTTTCGCGCTCCTTCCGCCAGCACACTGGCATGTCATTGGTCCAATACGTCAAACGTCTCCGCATCAATCTCGCCTGCCAGATATTGATGAGCGACGAGCAAGCTTCGATCACCGACATCTGCTTCGAGGTCGGTTTCAACAACGTCTCGAATTTCAACCGTCAGTTCCTGGCCGAGAAGGGCATGCCGCCTTCGCGATTTAGACGATTGTTGGCGCAAAACATCAACGCGGCACGTGCTGCATAGTCGGTAAAGGAGAAAAAGGGGACGAGGTCACTACGGCAAGGAAAGGAAGGACGCGGGCCCGCTGATAGCGGCCTGCGACTGGAAATGTTTGTCCAGATTTTTGGTGGCTTCACTGCATCGGCGTCCATCGCTGGTCACGGAAGCAGCGAAGGCGTGTGTCTTTGATGAATGAACGAGAGCACTCTAACATTCAGTTCCGGAAAGGAAAGTCCGAATGAAAAAGTTGTCGCCTAAATATTGCACGATCGCCTTGGCCGTGTCGCTTCTGGGCACGACAGCCACCTTCTCTCAGGCCGCGGAGGTGAAGGACGCGACGGTGGCCTTCCTTATGCCCGATCAGGCCTCCACCCGCTACGAGCAGCACGATTATCCGGGCTTTGCGGCCGAGATGAAGAAACTCTGCGCCAGTTGCAAGGTGATCTACCAGAACGCCGGCGCGGATGCGGCGCGGCAGCAGCAGCAGTTCAACTCGGCAATCTCGCAGGGCGCCAAGGTGATCGTGCTGGACCCCGTTGACTCGACAGCCGCAGCCTCCCTGGTCAAGATGGCACAATCGCAAGGCATCAAGGTCATCGCGTATGACCGGCCGGTCCCCGATGCGAAAGTCGATTTCTACGTGTCCTTCGACAATGAAGCCATTGGCAAGGCTATCTCCGAATCCCTCGTCAAGCATCTCAAGGCTGCCAACGTCACAGCCAAGGAAGGCGAAGGCGTGCTTGAAATCAATGGGTCGCCGACGGATGCCGCTGCGGGACTTATCAAGAAGGGCATCCATGAGGGCCTCGATAAGAGCGGCTATCCCATTCTCGCGGAATACGACACGCCGGACTGGGCGCCGCCCAAGGCGCAGCAATGGGCGAGCGGCCAGATCACCCGCTTTGGCAAGAAGATCCTCGGCGTAGTGGCCGCCAATGACGGGACGGGCGGTGGTGCAATTGCCGCTTTCAAGGCCGCCGGCATCGATCCGGTGCCGCCGGTGACAGGCAACGACGCGACTATCGCCGCGCTTCAGCTCATCATCGCCGGCGATCAGTACAACACGATTTCCAAACCCAGCGAGATCGTGGCCGCTGCTGCGGCCCAATCGGCGGTGAAATTCCTCTCCGGCGACACGCCCAACGCGGAAACCACGCTCTTTAATGCGCCGTCGAAGCTCTTCGTGCCGGCGGTCGTTACGCAGGAAAACCTGAAGGCGGAGATCATCGACAAGAAAATCCAGACGGCCGATCAGCTCTGCACGGGCCGATATGCCGCCGGCTGCAAGAAGCTAGGCATTACGCCGTAACTACGTTCATCCCGGCCGCTTGACGGCGGCCGGGACGAACGACGAGCAGGGACCTTGGAAATGACCGCGATCTCGGATGTGGATCACCCGCAGGGCGAACCGCGCAAGCCAGTTCTGAGCCTTCGCGGAATTTCCAAGCATTTCGGCGCCGTGTCCGCCCTCACCAATGTCGACCTCGACGTGCATGCCGGCGAGGTCGTCGCGCTCGTGGGCGATAACGGCGCCGGAAAGTCCACGCTCGTGAAGATCCTCGCCGGCGTGCACCAGCCTAGCGCCGGAACGATCGCCTTCGATGGCGAACCTGTCGTCCTGGCCGACCCGGCCGCGGCGCTCAGCCTCGGCATAGCTACCGTCTTCCAGGACTTGGCGCTCTGCGAGAACCTCGATGTGGTCGCAAACATCTTCCTCGGCCGCGAGCTAAATCCATTTCGACTCGACGAGGTCTCCATGGAGCTGCGCGCCTGGACCTTACTTAGCGAATTGTCGGCGCGGATCCCGAGCGTGCGCGAGCCCGTGGCTTCGCTTTCCGGCGGGCAGCGCCAGACCGTCGCTATCGCACGTTCGCTGCTGACCGAGCCGAAGCTCATCCTGCTCGACGAGCCAACCGCAGCACTTGGCGTCGCCCAGACCGCCGAGGTGCTCGACCTCGTCGAGCGCGTCCGCGCCCGCGGCCTCGGCGTCATCATGATCAGTCATAACATGGAGGACGTACGCGCGGTGGCCGACCGGATCGTGGTGTTGCGTCTCGGCCGCAACAACGGCGAATTCGGACCGGACGCCTCCAATCAGGATCTCGTCACTGCCATTACCGGTGCGGATGAGAACTCGGTCTCGCGGCGCGCCGGCCGGCGTCGCGCCCATCAGGCGGCGGAGCAGCAGCGATGACCAGTGACACGCAACGGGTTTCGGCGGCGCGCCCGCTCGACCGGAGCGACGAGCGGCTCAAGCACGCGGACACGCTCGGGAGCGTCGTTAGCGCTTTCGTGGATCGGGTGCGATCGGGCGACCTAGGTTCGCTACCCGTGGTCGTCGGGCTCATCGTCATCTGCACGGTCTTCGAGAGCCTCAACCCGGTTTTTCTGGCGCCGAACAATCTGGTCAATTTGCTGTTCGATTGCTCGACGGTGGGCGTCATCTCGCTCGGCATCGTCTGCATCCTGATGGTCGGCGAGATCGACCTTTCGGTCGGCTCGGTCAGCGGGTTCGCTTCGGCGCTGATTGGCGTGCTTTGGGTGGGTCAGGATTGGCCGGTCGCCCTCGCCATCGGCACGGCGCTGGTCCTGGGCGCAGCCATCGGTGTGCTCTACGCATTTCTGTTCAATCGCCTGGGGATGCCGAGCTTCGTCTCGACGCTGGCCGGCTTGCTGGCCTGGCTCGGGCTGCAGCTGTATCTGCTCGGTTCTTCGGGCTCGATCAATCTTCCTTACGGATCGCCGCTGGTCGACTTCGGGCAGATGCTCGTCATGCCGCCGATCGTGTCCTACGCGCTGGCGGCGGTCGCGAGTCTGATCATGTTCGTGACCGGCTATCGCACGGCCGTGCGCCGCCGCCGGGCGGGACTGTCAGCCACTTCGCCCGGCCGCATGATGCTGAAGGCGCTGCTGGTTACCGTCGTGCTCGAATTCGTCGTCTACTATCTCAATCTCGGGCGGGGCGTACCGTGGATGTTCGGTCTGTTCGTCGGCTTGTGCGTGGTCATGAACTATGCGTTGACGCGGACTAAATGGGGTCGCTCGATGTCTGCGGTCGGCGGCAATCGCGAGGCAGCCCGACGGGCCGGCATCAACGTTCGCCGGGTCTATTTGAGCGCCTTCATGCTGTGCTCGACGTTGGCAGCCGCTGGCGGCATTCTTGCCGCGGCGCGACTGGCATCTTCCAGCCAACAGGCTGGCACCGGAGACGTCAACCTCAACGCGATCGCCGCCGCAGTCATCGGCGGTACGAGCCTTTTTGGCGGCCGGGGCAGTGCCTATTCTGCGCTCCTCGGCATCATCGTCATCCAGTCCATCGCGAGTGGCCTGACGCTGCTCGATCTCTCCTCGTCGCTCCGGTACATGATCACGGGCGGGGTCCTTGCCGTTGCGGTCATTGTCGATTCGCTGGCACGTCGCTCGCGCCTGTCCCATGGCCGGGCTTGAATAACTCTCACAAGAAGGACAAGCCGTGGCCCAGGAACTCGCAGGAAAAGTCGCCGCGATCACCGGTGCCGCATCGGGCATCGGTCTCGAATGCGCCAGAACATTCGTCGCGGCGGGTGCACGGGTGGTGCTGATCGATCGTGCGGAAGAGGCGCTGAGCAGCGCCTGCGCCGAGCTGGGCGGCCAGGCGATCCCGTTGCGTGTCGACCTGACCGATCCGCAGAGCATGAAGGCCATGATGCCGCAGGTGCTGGAGCAGGTGGGCCAGCTGGACATCTTCCATGCCAACGCAGGCGCCTATGTCGGCGGCGAGGTGCTGAACGGCGACCCCGACGCCTGGGACCGCATGCTCAATCTGAACGTCAATGCGCTGTTCCGGTCTGTCCATGCGGTGCTGCCGCATATGGTCGAGTGCAAGAGCGGCGACATCATCGTCACCAGTTCGATCGCAGGTCTCGTCCCCGTGGTCTGGGAGCCGATCTATACCGCCTCTAAGCACGCCGTGCAGGCTTTCGTGCATACGCTGCGCCGCCAAGTCGCCAAACACGGCTTGCGCGTCGGCGCCGTTGCGCCCGGTCCGGTCGTGACCGCGCTGATTAAGGACTGGCCTAAGGCGAAGATCGAGGAGGAGATGGCGGCCGGCGGCTTGATGCAGCCGGTGGAAGTCGCGCAAGCGGTGCTTTTCATGTTGACCCGTCCGAGAAACGTCACCATCCGCGACCTCGTCATTCTCCCGCAGAGCAACGATCTGTAGCCTTCTCTGATCGACGTCCAAATGAGCAAGCCATCTGCTAACCGCCATTTTCTCGGCATCGATGTCGGCACCGGCAGCGCACGGGCCGGCGTGTTCGATCGCTTCGGCGTGCTCCTCGCGAGTGACAGCGCCCCCATCGCACTTTGGCGGGAGGCCGGCGACGTCGTCGAGCACTCGAGCGAGGACGTCTGGCGTGCCGTGTGCCGCAGCGTGCGCAGCACGGTGGCGCAGTCCGGCATCGCGCCGAACAGCATTGCCGGCATTGGCTTCGATGCGACCTGCTCGCTGGTGGTGCTGGGCGAGGGAGGCGCGCCGCTGCCCGTCGGGCCGTCCGGCGATCCCTCCCGCAACGTCATCGTATGGATGGATCACCGCGCCGCCGATCAGGCGCGCCGGATCAACCAGACCGGCGAGAAGGTTCTCGACTATGTCGGCGGGACGATCTCACCCGAGATGGAGACGCCGAAACTGTTGTGGCTCGCCGAAAACATGCCTGACACGTTTTCCCGGGCGTGGCAGTTCATGGACTTGACCGACTTTCTCACCTGGCGTGCGACAGGCAGTCTGTCCCGCTCCATCTGTACCGTGACGTGCAAATGGACCTATCTGGGCCACGAGAACCGTTGGGACGATCAATTCTTCCGCAAGGTCGGCCTCGGCGTGCTCGCGGACGAGCAATTCCGCAGGATCGGCACCGAGATCGTCCCCGGCGGAACGAGGCTGGCGGCGGGTCTGACGGGGGAGGCCGCGGCCGATCTCGGCCTCACCCCGGGTACGGCGGTCGCTGCCGGCCTCATCGACGCGCATGCCGGCGGCGTCGGTACCGTGGGCGCGCGCGGCACCGCGGGCACGGTGCTGACGCGCATGGCCTATGTGTTCGGAACGTCTGCATGTACCATGACGACCACACCGAATCCATCCTTCGTCCCCGGCGTGTGGGGACCCTATTTCTCCGCTATGGTACCCGGCCTTTGGCTCAATGAAGGCGGGCAGTCGGCCGCCGGCGCTGCCGTCGAGCATCTGTTGCAGATGCATCCGCACTCCACGCAAGCGACAGAGGCTGCACGCCAGAAGCAGCAGACGCTCGCCGATTGGCTTGCCTCGGAAACCGAATCTCGCGGCGGTGCCGGAGTGATCCCGCAATTGGTCGGCGAGGTTCATGTCGTCCCCGAATTCCTCGGCAATCGCGCGCCCTTCGCCGATCCTGACGCGCGTGCGCTGATTGCCGGGCTCGATATGCGCTCGGATGTGGAGAGCCTGCTGGCGCTCTATCTTGCCGGGCTGTGCGGTCTCGGCTGCGGGGCGAGGCAGATCGTTCGCGCCCAGCAGGACAGGGGCATTGCTGTCGACACGATCGTGGTCAGCGGTGGTGCCGCTAAGAGTCCCCTCGTGCGGCAAGTCCTCGCCGATATGACGGGCCTGACGGTCGCTGCGTCGGCATCCCCCGAGGCCGTCCTGCTCGGATCCGCGATGCTTGGATCGGTCGCCTCCGGCGACCATGCTAATCTCGGCGAAGCGATGCAGGCAATGTCGGTCTTGGGAGACATCTCTCGGCCCCTAGCCCCTCTCGCAGGCTGGGCCGAGCGGCGCTTTGGAGCCTTCGAAGCCCTGCAGAAGGTGGGCCGGGCAATTCGAAGCGCTTCGTAGCCCCTTTGTCGACCGATCCGGGCGCCCCTAGGCGCGGCCTGCCTCCGACGCCGGCACGACCCGAGAGAGAGAGAGAGAGAGAGAGAGAGAGAGAGAGAGAGACGTTCGACCCTCTTTCATCATCTCGACACATATGTCATGATATAAATACAAATGTATAGGCCGAGTATTTTGTCCGGCTAGGGAGGGCTGCCTATGGGTAGAAAAGTCGCATTCATTGCGGCCTTGTTCGGCGCGTTGGCATTGGTTGGTCCGGCGCAGGCGCGGGTCGAGGTCCAGTGGTGGCACGCCATGAGCGGCGTCCTTGGCGACCGGCTCAATGAGCTGGTCGAGAAGTTCAACACGTCGCAAGACAAGTACACGGTTGTTGCGGTCGCAAAGGGGAATTATGACGAGGTGACCAACGGGGTGATTGCCGCCTATCGCGCCAAGCGGCCGCCGGAGATGGTGCAGATCGCAGAGCGCGGTTACATGACGATGTTGCTTTCAGGAGCCATTGTCCCCGTGCAAGACCTGGTGGAGCAGAAGGGCTACAAGATCGACTTCTCGGACTTCATCAAACCCGTGGCAAGCTTCTGGAGCTACAAGGGCCGGATGTCGGCGATGCCCTTCAACTCGTCGACGCCGATTTTCTGGTACAACAAGGATCACTTCCAGAAGGCCGGCTTCGACAATCCGGCCGACACCTGGCAGGAGTTGGAGAAGCAGCTCTACGCCATCAAATCCAAGGGGATCAGCGAGTGCGGCACGGTGCTGCCCGGCGATTTCTACTGGAGTCTCCTCGAGAACTACAGCGCCATCAACAATCAGCCCTACGGCACGCTCGCGAACGGCTTCGACGGGCTCGGCACCGAGTTCGTCTACAACAAGACGAAGGTGGTGTCGCAAGTCGCGCGGCTCAAGAAATGGCTCGACGACGGCGTGATGCAGATCGCAGGCCAGGGCTTCAGTCCCGAGCAATTGTTCACGTCGGGCCGGTGTTCGACCTTCGTCAACTCGACCGCATCGCACGGCAACATCGAGCGCAATGCAACCATCAACTGGAGCGCCACCTTCCTGCCGCACGAGAGCGACATCGATCCGCCTCTCAACAGCACCATCGGGGGTGGGGCGATCTGGGTCATGAAGGGACACACGCCGGAACGATACGACGCCGTCGCAGCCTTTCTGGACTTCGTCGCGCAGCCGGAAACCCAGATGTGGTGGCATGGCGCGACCGGCTATGTTCCCGCCACCAACCGTGCCTATGCGCTCGCGCGGGAGAGAGGTTACTACAAGGATCATCCGACGAGGGAAATCGCGGTGCTGCAGCTCTCTCGCGGCACGCCGAACGAGAACTCGCGTGGATTCCGCTTTGGCAACTTCGTGCAGACGATGCTGGCCCAGCGCCAGGAGGTAGAGGCCGTGTTCGCCGGCCAGAAGCAGCCGCAGCAGGCCATGGATGATGCAGTCAAGCGGGGTAACGAGATCCTGCGGCAGTTCGAAAAGCTCAATGCCGGAAAGACTCCGGAAACCGAGCGTCCATGACGTTGCGCCTGTCGATCCCGTGGCGTGATGCGCGCACACCCGTGCTTTTGCGAAGGCACGGGGGCGGCGGGTCCAAGGCAGTGCCAGCGGCAGCCGCGCGGTGGCTCGCGCGTGTCGGCAAAGACGCGGCGGCGTGAGGAGGCCGGACTGAAGCGAGCCAATTTCGGCGACGGTCCCGGCTTGCCGACGCTGCTGTTGCTGCCGCAATTGCTGATCCTGCTGTTCTTCTTCTTCATTCCGTCGCTGCGGGCGCTGATGCAATCCGTCCTGCTCAGCGATCCCTTCGGGACCAATGTCCAGTTCGTCTGGTTCGACAATTTCAAGATGCTGCTCGCGAGCAGCGACTACCGTCAGTCGATCGCGGTGACGTTCTGGTTCACGGCGGCGCAGAACGTGCTCACATTGGGCAGCGCGCTCGTGCTGGCATTTGCCACCGACAGGATCGTGCGCGGCCGTTCGGCCTATCGCACGATCATCCTGCTGCCTTATGCCATCGCGCCCGCGATCGCAGGCATCCTGTGGGCCTTCCTGTTCAATCCTGCGGTCGGCCCGCTGGCGCAGGTGCTGCACAGTTTCGGCATTGCATGGGACCCCAACCTCAATCCAACCGATGCGCTGCTCCTGGTGACGCTGGCCGCGTCATGGAAGCACATCTGCTACGACTATATCTTCCTGGTCGTGGGCTTGCTCGCAGTGCCGGTGTCGCTGATGGAGGCTGCCGCCGTGGATGGCGCGGGACCGATCCGTCGCTTCGTCTCGATCGCGCTGCCGATGCTCGGGCCCACCATCTTCTTCCTCACGGTGATGAACTTCATCTATGGCTTCTTCGAAACTTTTGCCATCATCGATGCCGTGACAAAAGGCGGCCCCGCCGGTGCGACCAACATTCTGGTCTACAAAGTCTTCGTCGACGGCTTCGTCAATCTCGACCTCGGCTCTTCCGCGGCGCAGTCGGTTCTCTTGATGAGCTTTGCCCTGATCTGCACGCTGCTACAATTCCGCTACTTCGACCGCAAGGTCAATTACGGAGTCTAGCCGCATGGTGGAACGCTCACCGGTCCTCAACATGATCTGCCATGCGATCCTGATCGCCGGCGCGCTGATAGTTTGCGTGCCGCTGTATTTCGCATTCGTGGCCGGCTCGCTCACGGTGGCCGAGGTGCAGAAGGTGCCGCTGCCATGGCTGCCGGGGGGGCGGTTCTTCGACAATCTGCAGCTGGCCTGGAACAAGGGCAATTTCAGCCGCACCTTCGCCAATTCGATTATCGTGGCGCTCGGCATCACGGCCGGCAAGATTGCAGTATCGCTGCTCTCCGCCTTTGCCATCACCTACTTCCGGTTTCGCTACAGGATGCTCGCATTCTGGCTCATCTTCATGTCGCTGATGCTGCCGATCGAGGTCCGGATCGTGCCGACCTTCGAAGCTGTGGCAAATGCTGCGCTGCCGCTGCAATGGATCTTGGACACGCTGCATGTCACCGATCTCTGGCTCTGGATCAGCGGGCACGAGGTCCTGATCGCGCTGGAGTGGAACATGGTCAACACCTATCCTGGGCTGATCCTGCCGCTGATCGCCTCGGCCACTGCCACGTTCCTTTTTCGCCAGTTCTTCCTGACGATCCCGGAGGAGCTGTGCGAGGCGGCGAGGCTGGACTGCGCCTCGCCGTTGCACTTCTTCTGGAGCATCCTGCTGCCGCTGTCCGTTCCGAACATGGTGGCGCTCGCCATTATCCTGTTCCTGTTCGGCTGGAATCAGTATCTTTGGCCATTGCTGTTCACGACCGACAAGGACATGGCAACGGCGGTCATTGCGTTGAAGGGTCTGATCCCCCGCTCCGACAGCGAGCCCGCCTGGAACGTCGCCATGAGCGGTGCGCTGCTCACGATGCTGCCGCCGGTGTTGGTCGTCCTGCTGTTGCAGCGCTGGTTCATCAAGGGTCTTGTCGACAGCAGCAAATAGGGGCTGATCATGGTTTTCATCGCCGGGCATCGGGGCGGACGCAATCTTTGGCGGGAGAACAGCCTGACGGGCTTCCGCAACCTGTGCAAGGAGAGCGTCGATGCGGTCGAGTTCGATGTCCATCAGAGCACGGACGGCGGTGTCGTTGTGATCCATGATCCGCTGCTCGACCGCACCACATTCGAGAGGGGGCCGGTGGGCGAGCGCAGTCTGCGACAACTGACGGCAATGCGTCTTCGCGATGCGGGCGATGAGTGCATTCCGACCTTGGGTGAGGTGCTCGATGTATTCAGCGAAACCACACTCGAGCTCCACATCGAGATCAAAACGGATGCGCTTGGCAAGGCCTATTCGGGCCTCGAGGCGCGGCTGATCGAGCAGATCAAGCGGCGGGGCCTAGAGCGGCGTGCGGTCATCACCTGCTTCGTGCCCAGCGTGATCGAAACCGTGCGGCGGCTGTGGCCGGAGGCGCGGGTGCTCGTTTCGCTCGACCGTCGTTCGGCAGAGATGATGGGCGGAATCGAGCCCGCGTTGGCTCAGTTGGCCGTCATTCCGCGCTGCATCGTCGCGGTCGAAAAATCGCTTCTGGGGCTCGCGTTGCCGCTTGCCCTCAAACTGCTCGGCTCCGAGCGTCTCGGTGCATGGGTGACCAACGAGCCGGAGGATATCGCTTACTGGCTTGCCCAACCGGTGCGGCAGATCACGACCGATCGGCCGGACCTCGCCGTGAGCATTCGCCGCCAGCTCGAAACGATGCCGGAGCGCCCATGATTCCCCGCCGTCGGTTTCTCGTGGGATCGCTGGCGAGCGCTGCGCTCGCCGCGCCCTCCGGGTTCGTGCGAGGAGCGCCGGTGTCGTTCAGAGCAGATCCTTTCACGCTCGGCATTGCCTCAGGATGCCCGCGCGAGGATCGCGTCATCCTGTGGACCCGCCTTGCGCCGCAACCACTCGACGGCGGTGGCATGAAGGATGCACCGGTCGAGGTTGAATGGCAGGCTGCGGAGGATGAGGCCTTCTCACGAATCGCCTCCCACGGCGTCGTGCGGACGACCACGGAGCTTGCGCATTCCGTGCATGCCGAGGCGACTGGGTTGCTGCCGGACCGCGTCTATTGGTACCGCTTCCGCGCCGGTCCGGCGCTCAGCCCCGTCGGACGCACGCGCACCGCACCGGCCGGGTCGGCACGGCCTTTCCGTTTTGCTTTCGCATCCTGCCAGCAATACGAGCAGGGCTATTTCACCGCCTACCGCGACATGGCCGCGCGTGATCTCGACCTCGTCGTGCATCTCGGTGACTACATCTATGAGAAATCCTGGGGATCGCGCCACGTCCGCCAGCACGGCGTCGGAATTCCGACCACGCTCGAGGAATTCCGCAACCGCTACGCGCTCTACAAGACCGATCCCGATCTGCAGGCGGCGCACGCCGCTTTTCCCTGGCTTTCGGTCTGGGACGACCATGAGGTGATGGATGATTATGCCAATGATCGCTCCTACACCATTCGCGATTCCGCCCAGTTCTTGAAGATCCGCGCGGCAGCCTATCAGGCCTATTACGAGCACATGCCGCTGCCGCCCTCGGCGCGCCCACGCGGCGCGGATGCCACGATCTACGCGCACTACCGCTTCGGCGACATGCTCGACGTCCTGCTGCTCGACGACCGGCAATATCGCTCGGCATCGGCCTGCGTCGGAAGCGGGCGTCCGACCTGGGTCGCTGGATGTGCAGGCCGGTCGGACGAAGTCCGGACCATGCTTGGCGAACAACAGGAGCAATGGCTCGATGCGCGTCTGCGCGACTGTCGCGGGCTCTGGACGATCATCGCGCAGCAGACGTTGATGGCGCAAAACAAGCGGGAAGGGGATGACGGCGCGCATTTCTGGATGGACGGCTGGGACGGCTATCCCAACGCCCGCCGCCGGCTCCTTGATTCGCTCGTGGCACACCGCCGGCGCAATCCGATCGTGATCGGCGGCGACCGTCACGCCTTCTTTACCGCCGATCTGAAACATGACTTCGCCCGCCCGGATCGCCCGACCATTGCGACCGAGTTCGTCGGCACGTCGATCACCTCGGACGGACCGAGCGAAGCCAGCGTGCGCAAGGCATTGGCGGAGAATCCGCATCTGCTCTATGCGCGTGGCGACAAGCGCGGCTATGCGACCATCGAACTCGACGTTCGGCATTGCACCGTGGGATTCGAGGCGCTCAACGACGTCAAGGATGCCGGAAGCGCGGTGCGCCGGCTGACGAGCTTCGTGGTCGAGGCAGGCGTGCCGGGCGCGAAAGCCGCATGACGAGATCCGCACGGCACAGATTTGACGACCAACGAAAGATCGCCTCAAATGCTCCGATGTCTGACTGTGCCTTGAGACCGCTGCGGGGGGCTGCGCCGTGACTGACCAGACCATTCTGCGGGTCGCCTGGCTCTACTACATGGAGAACCTGACTCAGGCCGAGATCGGCGAGCGGCTGGGGCTGACCCGCGCCCGCGTCAACCGCATGCTGTCGGATGCCCGCCAGACCGGCATCGTCAACATCCGCCTCAACTCCACCTTTGCGAGCTGCACAGAGCTGGAGCATCGATTGCGCCGGGAATGCGGGCTTGCGGACGCCGTCGTCATTCCGAGCCCGGAAAATCCCGAGCAGGTCGGCAGCCTGATCGGGATGGCGGCGGGAGCCTATTTATCGAAATTCCTCGAACAGAAGCGGCCGCGCATCATCGGAATCGGCTGGGGCGCGACCTTGCGCGAGACCATCCGTTACGTCACACCGGCGGACTATCCGGAATTGTCCATCGTCTCCATGATGGGCGGCCTGTCGCGCGGCCTTGAGCTCAACACCTTCGAGATTGCCGGTGAGCTCGCGCACCGGCTGCACGCCCAGTGCAGCTATCTGGCCGCGCCGATCTTTGTCAGCAGCCGGCGCTCGCGCGACACCTTTCTGACTCAGGAGGTCTATCAGGAGGTGCTGGACAGCGTCGAGAAGATCGATCTAGCGCTGTTGAGCATGGGAGATCTGACCCCGCGCTCGCTGCTGATGCGGCATGGGTTGCCGCCGGACGTCCGCGCCGAGCACCTACGGGCGGCAGGCGCCGTTGGCGACGTCCTGGCGCAGTTTCTCGACAAAGCCGGCCGGCCCATCGATCACAACATCAACAGCCGAGCCATTGCGCTGCCGCTCGAGAAGCTGGCGCGCGTACCGACGTCCATGCTGATCGCCGGGGGACTCAACAAGGCGCCGATCATCGCCGCGGTGCTGCGCGGCCGGATCGGCAAGGTGCTGATGACGGACGAGAACACCGCCGTCGCCGCCCTGAAACTGATCGACAAGCAGAAATAGCCCGATTTCCTCTGCAGAGAAGGGGATCCGCGCCTTCGAAACCGAGCGCGCGATAGCCGGCGTGTGCGCTGAAAGGCGTGCAAAAGCATTTGTCACCTCGTCATTACATATGTAACATACCGGAGACAATTGCTCAGAAGGATGGCGTCGACATGCGCGCTGCGGTGCTCCAGGACATTCGTGATATCCGCGTCCTCGATATCCCAGAGCCGAGGCCGCTTGCGGAGGACGAGCTCATCCTCCGCGTCAAGGCTGTCGGCGTCTGCGGCAGCGACTTGCATTCCTATCTTGAAGGCGGAACAACCGGCCCGACGCAAGTCAGGCCATTCGTGCTAGGCCATGAGTTCTCGGGTGTTCTCACGCCGGACTCGGCGCGCAAAGCGGGGCTTTCGGCTGACGCGCTGGTGGCGGTCGATCCGTCCATTCCCTGCGGCCATTGCGAATGGTGTCATCGCGGTCACACCAATCTCTGCCCCAATGTGAAATTCCTCGGCTATGCGCCTCACAACGGCGCGATGGCCGAATTCGTCTGCGTGCCCCGATCCGCCGTGCATCTGGTGCCTGACAGCATCGACCCGGCCGGCGCTGCGATCCTGGAAACGCTTGGCGTAGCGATCCATGCGATGGATCTGGCGCGCCCGCGGCTTCTGGAAAGCGTGGCGGTGCTGGGCTGCGGGCCGGTGGGATTGCTGCTCGTGCAGCTGGCGCGACTCGCGGGTACCGGGAAGGTCATCGCGATCGACCCCGTCGAGCAGCGCACGGCGCTCGCCTGCGACCTCGGGGCGGACGTGGCATGCCGCAGCTACGCCGAGGTCGGGGACGCCACCGAAGGCCGCGGCGTCGACCTGGTGATCGAGGCAACCGACTCCTCGCACGGCTTTGAGCATGCTGCGCGCTGCGCCCGTATCGGCGGCCGGATCGTTCTCGTTGGCATCCCGGAGAACAACCAGTACATCCTCAGCGGCGCGGAGTCGCGTCGTAAGGGCCTGTCCATCAAGTTTTCACGTCGTATGCCGGAAGTCTATCCGCGGGCCATCGCGCTTGTGCAAGGCGGCCAGGTCAAGCTGGCGCCGCTCGCCACGCATCGCTTCTCGCTCGACCAGACGCCCGCCGCGTTCGAGCAGCAGGTCGCGCGGCGCGATGGGATTATCAAGGCGATCATTTGCCCCTAATCGAGCGGCATCTCGCCAAAGAGCCTGGGGTAACGGAAGCAGGGATAGATGCGGGGCGGGTCGTGATGGCGAAATCCTCGAAGCTGGTCGTCGCCCGGAAGGGGCGCGTGCTGATGGTGAGACGCAGGCGCGACGGCCTTTGGATGTTTCCAGGCGGACGGAGGCGGGCAGGCGAGAGCGACAGGAGCTGCCTGCGTCGCGAGATCAAGGAGGAGCTTCCCAAGCTCAAGCTCGGGTCGTTGAAACTGTGGACGGAAGTGAGAGCGAAGAAGAGCCGAACCGGCCGGCGGATGAGTGATGCCATTTTCCTGGCCAAGAAGGTAACGGGACGGCTGAAGGTCGGGGACAAGAAGGAGATCGATCGTGCGGTCTGGCGCAAGCCGCGTGGCGCCAGATTGACGCCGACTTCGCGCTACATCCGCGACAAGCTGTTTCCCAGGCGAGGCCGCCGCTAGGTCGCCGGCGCCAGGCGATTCCTTCGGATTAAGGTCTGCCCGTCATGCGCGGCTAAAAATGCTCGTCATTGCAGCGCCTGCAGGCATTCGGCCGGTCTTCAGTTCGTCCGCGTGAGAACCCGCTGGGCTTCGTTGTGCTCTCCTCCGACGTCAGTCATTTCTACGAGAACATGGCCAGCGAGCGCCCGTTCACGACCGCCTTTCATGTCGGCGACATGCTGGCGGGTTTCGACAAGCTCCGCGCTGTCGCACCCGACGCGGACCACATCGTGCCCGGTCACGATCCGCTCGTCATGAAGCTCTATCCGGCGCCGAGCCCGGACCTCAGCGGTGTCGCGGTCCGCCTCGACGTCGCGCCGTCTGTGGGTGCTCATTCCTGAGACGGCCGGTGGGCGCCGGCGTAACCTGGGCTTGGAAAATCGATTTTCTAAGCCGTCGTGCCCGGTTCGAACAAGCCTGCTGGCTATTCCGTCCGGGTAGGGAACGGCTCATACGCGGCTCATGGATTTACGCAAAGCGTCGACCAGTAGCCAAAATTGAGCGTTCGTCGTGTTTTTCCGCTGCCGCCTTGTGTTGATCCCGAACAAGCTTCTACGATAGCTCGTTCCCATCTCGAGTTGGGCGCAGCCGCCAATTCTTGTCTTGTTTGCGATGTTGTCTGGGAGACTGCCGTCAAGCATAGGGTTGCTGGTAACCTCGGCCGGGATTCCTGCAGCATCCAATTCTTCCAGAACGATATCGCGCAACTCGTCGTCCAGTCCGCCCAGCTGAATTCTTCCATTCGCCTGGGTGTCCGTACAGCCGTGCAAGCTGATACAACGTTGAGCGTTTTCGACCAACTTCGTGGCTATTGGCTCATCGTAGTGGGAAGCCGTCACATGCAGGTCGCCGTTGCTGGAGGGCAACAACCCTTCAAACAGCCAGAGGTCAAGCAATCCAAGACCATCAACTGCGGTCGCCAGCGTAGCCGGATGATAGCCGGCCGTAGCTAGAGCGATCTCGCTTGTGCCGGTCTCAATGCCACCTCCGTGGAGGGCCATGATGATCTTTTGTGTTTCCGTGTTGTCCGTAACCTGTTCTTCCACCAGTTGGCGCCACTCATGACGTAGCCATCTTTTTCCATATGCCATCCCTTCGACATTGTTCGGATCATCGTACAGAGCAGTCATGGAATCATACTTGTCGGGTCCTCGCGGCATATCACCGATCTCCGTGCAGTCGGCTTGAATGATCAAGAGCCAGTCGCGGCGTGCGGCTCTTGCTGGCGAATGGTGGACCTCCGGACACGATAAGGCTGCGGCCCTGACTTCTTCGAGAACGCGTCGCCCGGACCCGACTGGCGATCCGGATCGGACCATTTAGGTTGCAGGTTTCAGTTCGACATTCTTACCCGCCACCCGCCTTCTCGATCATGCGCATGACGGCATGGAGCTCCCTCTCGTAAGTCGGTCTGGTGGCGTAGCCCGCGCGAGCGACTTCGGTTGCGAAGGCGTATGGGTCGTGGGTGACCGCGAACGCCTTGGCGTACCGCTTGTTGCGCGCCAGAAATGAGCCGTGCTCGCTGAACGCGGTGGCAGCGTCGGGATAGACGCGGAACCAGTCGCGCACGACATAGTCGTACTTGCCGTCGGGCCGCGGCGTCACCGAGATCACTTCGGGGAATTTGGCGTCGGGCCGCGACATGACCTCCTTGGTCTTCAGCAACTGCCGCATGTTTTCGGGCATGCTGGCTTTTGCCTTGATACCGAAAAAATTGAAGCCGGGCGCATGCGCACCCCAGCCGGATTCCAGCGCTGCCTGGCCGAGCGTTACCAGGGCGGGTACGCGGCTCGCCGCCTGCGAAGCCCTGGCTGACTCGCCGAACGTGGCGACGAACGCTTTCGGCGCGAGCTTCTTGCCCGGCGCGTAGGGCAAGGGCGTCGGCGCAGGAGGCGTAGGAGCGGGGGCGGGCGGCAGCGACCGGCCAGCCAGCGCGGCGCCAATCGCGGCCTTGGTCGCCGCGCCGACGACGCCGTCGGCCTCCAGCCCGCCGCGCGACTGAAACCCACGCACCGCTCGTTCGGTGTTCGAACCAAAATCACCGTCCACTGCCAAACCGTAGCCGAGCCCGACAAGGGCGCGCTGCAGGCTGCTCACGCCGTCGCCTTTGCTGCCCCGGCGCAGCGTCGGTCCGAGCATGAATTCGGCAACGCCTTTGAGGCGGTCCACCAGCCCCGGATCGCCTCCCGCTTCGCTCGCGAGCAGGGCTTCCAGGGTGAGGGTCTCGTCGGCTGGAGATTCGCCCTCGCAGGCGGCGCGCACGTCCTCACCGTCGCTGAAATTCTCCTGCCAGTTCTCTTGCCAAGTCTCCTGCCATCCCTCGTCCTCGGCTTCGCTCTGCGCGCCCGGCAGCGGCGCGAGGTCGAGGTGGAAGTGGATGATAAGGGGATGCGGTCCATGCCAGTTGAGCCCCGTCACGCGCTTGTTCTTGTCTTTGCGCGTCGTGCCGACGAAGATCACGTTGCGCTTGCCGGTCTCCCGGTTGATCTCGTCGGCGACCGCGAAATCGTTGTAGATGATCCGCCATTTGGCCGGCATCGCCTTCGCAGTCTCGTTCACCGCGCGCAGCAACCTCAAGGCATCGTCGCGGAGATAGAAGCCGCGAGCGTCGCGCCTGTTCAGGAACAGATCGAGCGAATAGCCGCGGTCGTTGAAGCTCCCGCCGCCATGTCCGCGATAGGTACCCGCTCCGAGGCCTGCGCCGTAGCGGCGGCGCAGCTCGGCAAAGAAGCGGACCATGATCGGCGCGACAGGCGCCTTGTCGCTTCCGTCAATCGACGCGTGACTGACCAGCTCCACCCGCTGCGCCGGCGGCCCGAAATCGCCGAGCGAGCCGCCCGATGGCTCGGTGCGGAAGCGCATCTCTTCCTCGCGGCTGATCATCCAGGCGCGGCGGAGAACGTCGTCGGCGTACTTCGTCCCGAAGCGCATGCGGGCGCCCTTCAGCGTATCCTCGTAGTCGCCGCGCAGCGCCGCGCTTCGTTCGTCGGCCGAAGGCTTTCCGCCCGTCCGCCGCGACCACTCCGCAGCCAATCTGGCAATGAAGGCATCGAGATCCTCGTCGACAGGAAGCGGCGCAGGCGGGGTCGGTGCCGGCGGGATGGGAGCAGGTGGAGTAGGTAGCGGCGCGATCTTGCCGCCGAGCGCTGCGGCGATAGCCGCCTTGGTGCGCGGGCCGACCACGCCGTCGGCGGAGAGGCCTGCGCGGGACTGAAAGGCGCGGACCGCTTTTTCGGTTGCATCGCCAAATCGTCCGTCGATTTCGCCCGGCGAATGGCCGAGTTGCGCCAGCGCGCGCTGCAGCGCTTCGACACCGGCGCCGCCGTTGCCGCGGCGAAGCGTCGGTCCGACCACAAGAGCCGAGGCGCCCTGCAAGAGGTCGGCGGCTCCACCGGCCTCGGTGTCGAATGCGCGCACGCCGACGCCTGCAGGCCATCCTGCGTCATCCGATTCCGGTTCGAACCACTCGGCCTCGAATTTTCGGGGCGCCGAGTGGGCGCCGCACCCGCATCCGCACCTTTCGTGCTCGATTTCGTCCTCGGACGATTCAGGCCAGCGCGTGTCGGAGAAGTCTTCGTCGAGCTTGTCGCCAGGAAGGCCTGCTTCCACGTCCAGCCAAGCTAACGATTCCCCGTCGGCTCTCTCGAAATGTGTTTCCGCGCTCGACATCGCATCGAAATTCTCAAAGGCCTCGCCATCCGAGGCTGTGCCGAGCTCGCTCAACAAGGTCGGGAGCAGTTTACCGGGCAGCGCGCAATGGGTGATCGAATTTGGCACGGGGCGCAGCGCCACCGCGCCCGCATTGGCGCGGCCGTCGAATTTGTCGGTCGGAGATTTGGCGCGGTAAACGATGTCCACGCCCAAACCCGGCCGGGCTGCGGAGAGCGCCTTGAACGCCGCGATGGGCGGGCTTCCGTAGGTGGCGTCAAGAACCCACACCTTGACGAGCTTCGCAAGCGCGCCGGTGCCGAGCGCCGTGGATTTGTTCGCGTTGGCGAGCGGATAGAGCACGCCGTAGGCGCGCGAGTGCCCGGAAATGACGAGCCGGCCGATTTGCGTGCCGCTCCGCTCGAGGCGGCGGTCCGCCTCGCCCAGCACTTCGGCAAACAGCGCATTGAGCTGCGCAGGCCGGTCGAGGCCGTGTGCACTCCAGCCTGCGTCGCTCCCAATCTGGAGCTGCGGCACGATCAGCAGCATCGGCCGGCCGCTGTCGGTCACGATCTTGCCGAGCCGGAAGGTCGCCTCCGTCACGATGCCCGCAGGCATGGCTCGCGGCACGCCGCAAGGACTGAGCAGCCCGTGGATGTAGAGCAACATGTCGACCGGCCCGCTGCCTCGAACGGCCGCAGCCGACGCGAATACGGCGATCTTTGTGCCGGTGACGCGGGAGCGGTAGACCCATAACGCGCCGTCAAGATACGGCTTCGTGGACGGAACGACGGCTTCGCTTTCGAACTCGCTCGTGATCGTCGGCTTGCGGCGAAACTCCCAGTGCCATTCCTCGGTCGGCAACTGCTCGAAGCCGTAGGCCGCCGCGTTCTGCTTCAGCCATCCATAGAACCAGCTCCTGCGCCAGGCCGCTCGCGCTGCGTCACTGCTACTGTTGGCAACCTCGAATCCCGCTTTTCTGTTCTGATAGAAGTCGACGGCAATTCCGTTCTGGTGATTGCTGTAGCCTGGCGCCGCAATCCGGCCACCCAGGCCAAAGCCGCCGAAGGCCTTCGACTTCAGCATGTAGGCGGCTGCTGCCTTCGAATGTGGACCTTCGGCAAGAGCTTCGCGGTGCGCGCGTGTCCGGTTGTAGTAGCCCTTGAAATACCCGAGCCACAGCGAGCGCTGGTGCTCACTGCCGCGATAGCCGCTTGCTGCCGTCAATCGTTTCGTTCGCAGCGCATCTGCATCACCCGCAATCTGAGCCTTCTGCAGATCTGCATTTGCAGCGGCGAGCAGGCGGCCTGCGGCCCGCGCAGTCTCCGGCCGCGTCTTGACGCTGGTGCCCGGGATCGTCTCGACCTGAGTGCTGCTCAGGTCGGGCAGGGGAGCACCCCTGGCCTTGCGGCTGCGGGCGATATGCTCGGCGAGCACATTGTTGCGAAAGGCGATCTGCTCCGCTGTTGCGGTCCACGCCTCGGACTCGAGATATTCGTCCTCACCTTCGTGTTCGTCTTCGGCGCAGCGGCTGGCTCCGGATTCCAGCTCGCGAGCCTCCTCGAGCTCGCGCGCCCAAGGCTCCGAGCTTTCGTCTCGCGCGGCATCGTTGTCCGCGGAAATGCCATCCGAATTCCACGGCTGGGCTTCAAGCCCTGTGAACGAGGTTTCATCGTAATCTTCCGACAGCGAGCCTTCCAGCTCCGGCTCGAAGCTCTCGCTCAGCAGGGTCATGCCCTCGACGGCGAAGAAGGCGTAGCTATCCGCGTTGTTCAGAGCCTGCTTCGGGGACAGGGTCGAGTATTTCGGTTCGTGCTCGTAGGCCTGGTCCTTGATGCCGACATAGCGATGCGCGACCTCGTGGATGAGGGTCACCTCCTGCGTGTCGGGCGCCAGCGCGCTGAAGTTGCAGTGCCTCGGCCGCGTGTCGAAGCAGATGTGGACTTTGCCGAAACCGCCGAACAACTGCGTCGTCAGGGCATAACCGCAGACGGCTCCCTTGCCGTCCGTGGCGCAGTCGGTCTCGCCGCGGAAATTGATTCCATCCTTCAGCGCCTTTTCGATCCGCATCAGCCGTGTGACGATGTGACGGAGATCGTCGTGCTTCGTGGTGTGAAAATGCCGCAGCAGCAGCTGCCGCGTGGCTGCGCCCATCCGATCCGGCCGTCCGTACGCGCTGCCGACGAACGAGGCCGCATGCTGCACTGCGCGCAGACACCGTTCGGTGACGTCAAGCAGCAGCTGCTTTTGCGTCGACGTACAGTTCGCGAAGGAGTGGGGTGAGCCCAGTTCTCCCTCCTCGAGGGACTGGGATTCGCCCGCACCAGTCCACTCCGCTTCGCCCGAAAAGGCCACGAACGGGTTGTCCTCGAGCGTGGCGAACGCTTCAATTCCGCTGTGGTTCTCAGGCTCGGACGTCTCCGCGAACGGAGCGTCGAGGCCGAGCGGGTCGAGCGATTGGAAATCCTGCGTGGACCCGTGCATCGTCTGCCTCCTGCGTTGACCTCAACGTGCGCCGACGAGCAGTGGCGGTCGGGTCGGCGGCCGCATCTCGATCGGCTTTGCGCGTGTCTTCAGATCCTTGCCAGTTGCGGATGCCCACTCAGTGATGACCCGCCTGCTCGAAGCTCCGATCGGCGAAGCTGCGCCCGGCGGCGAACCGACCGGCGGCTGCTCGAGGTAGAGAACCCACGCCAGTTCAGGTCCGGACACGACGCCGGACTCGACGATGCGCAGGAACCGGGAAAGATCGCCAGCCATCGAGAACAGAGCCGACGACCTGCTGTGCGGTGCGAGCCCAACGCGCTCGCCGATCATCCGCAGGCGCTCGTAGGGGCTCGTGGCGTTGGCAACCAGATCCTCGACCACCGGCGTGTTGGCGCTTAGCGTCAATTCGGCCCAGCCGAGGGCCGTTGCCGCGACCAGCTCCTCCCGACTGAGCAACTGATTTTGCCGCCGGGCGCGCAGTGCAAATCGCAGTGCTTCGGCGATCCTGAAAATCCGATCGTCGTCTGAGGCGTTCACGCCGGATGTGTTGCGAACGTTGGTGATCGCCTGCCACAATTCAAAAAGGAGTTCCTCGAACACCTGGATGAATGACGCGTTCGCGTGCGTGGCCTTGTCGTAGGTGGGCGGCCGGTTGTCGTCGGTGCCGAATGCCAGGTCGAGGCCGAAGAGCCGCCAGTATGCGTTGCGCCGTACCGCCTCGGGATCGGGACGGACGACACTGGTGGACAGCCACGGGGCAAGCGGATTGGCGGCACCAAACAGCAGCACCTCGGTGATCTCGAGCCAACGCTGGGTCGCGATTGACGGGATGCCCAATCCCTCGCCGGAGCGATACTCCCGGAGGACGCGGCGCAGGATCTGGATGGCGCGTGTGTTCTCCAGAACGTAGCTGTAGCCGAGGTGGTCCCATTGCGGGACACCGGCCAACGACGGATCCGGGATGAATGGCGCGAATGCGCCGATGTCGTAGCGGAGGAAGGCCAGCCGGGCCGGGCTGGCCGGCTGCGGATTCGGCGGCGGTCCCCATACGCGAAAGGCGTTCCAGACCTGTTCCATGTGGAGCAACAGATCGAACGGATCGCACATGAGCACTATTGCGGCCGCCGCGTCGCGCGACATGTTGGACGGCGGCGCCATCATGCGGTCAATCAGCTGCTGGATCATGACTAGTACCTTTCGTTGTCGCGTGGGCGCGGAACGACCTCGCCGATGAATGGAACGGGACGCGTTGGTATCGGCACGGTCGATGCTCCCGACCAGCTCGGCCGCGCTGTGGCTTCGATCATGCTTGCAAGACGCGCGTTCACAGCGCCATCCGCGATCGGAACGCGATGAGGTCCGATCTCCGCCAGCGGTGCGAGCTTGGTGGACAGTTCCTCGAATCCGTTGGTCAGGATGCATTCGATCGCGCTCATCTGCGACAAGCGGCTCAGCGCCTGATTCAAGTGGCACAGCTCCTGCTCGCGCTTCGCATCGCGCTCGTGCAGTTCGTTGATGGTCTGCTTGAGGAGGTCGATCTCCTCGTTGCGCGGGTGCCCGTCCGATTGGCGTTTGGCAAGCTCCAGCACGGACTCGGATCCCGCCGAAGATGAAGGCTTCTTGGCCATGTCGTATTCCTTTCTCAATTCACGCCGCTTCGGCTTGGTTGATGAACCAGCGGCGTGCGCGTTCAATCCACATCGGTGCAGTCTCCGGACATTCGGCCTCGCGCAGACCGGCGAGTGCGACGATCCGTATTCCCTCACGCTGCCGCCACGCCGGCGACGTCCAGAGCGCTGCGCCAGCGGTGTGTTCGAGCTCGGCAAGCGCTTGGGGGGAGACGCGTTTTGGATCGAGCGCGTCGGTCATCGGCCGGCCGCCGAGCCCCGGTACGGGCGCTGAGAGACACGCTTCTGCGATCCTTGGCATCGCGGCCTTCGAGCGGGCGAGCAGGGGCTGCAGCGTCTCTTCGGCGAGGGCGATCGGATAATGCGCTTCCATGGCCCGTTGCAGGGCATTCCATGGGCCCTTGTCGCCGAAGCAGAGGCGTGACATTGCGCAACCGAGGACTGTGCGAAGCCACCCGATCGGGTGCGGGTCGCCGACCGGCCATTGCAGGATGGTGTCGGCATTGCCGACGACGTCGTAGAGCGCCGCCGTCGAGGCATAGCCGGTGTGAAGAAAGGCAAAGACGTCGGCACCGATCTCGGAGGCCCAGGGTGTCCACATCGCCTGAAGCTTTTCATCGTCCTTCAGCGCGCGCGCTATGGCCGCTCGCACGGAGGGCGTCCAGCCGGTGAGGTGAGCGACCTGATGGCCAGTCTCGTGAAAGAGCGAGGTGGGGCGATAGAGATTGTGGCGCACGATCTTGATGGCGGCGACCGGCATGATGACCCCGGGCGCCCAGAGGCGGACGCCCGCGCGCAGGATCGATGCGCCGGTTCCCTTGTCCTGGTACACCAGCACTCTTGGCACCGGCTTCCTCGCCCGCTCGAGCACGCCCTGCATGCTCGTGACCGCAAGCCGGTCGAGCGTCGTGAGCGCCTCGCGCAGAGGCGCACTCGTTCGCGAGTTCACGGCATCTCCGAGGAAATCGAGCGTGGTGTCGACCTGGACGTAGCGGCGACGGAAGCGCTGGACACCGGTCGAGGCGGCTGGAATGCGGGCCGGATTCTTCCGCGCCTCGGCAACGACCCGCTGCGTCGCCTCACCGAGCTCGATGAGTTCCTCGACGACCGCGTTGATCTGCTGGCGCAGCGGCGCACCGGTGTCGCGTTCCACCGACTTCCAGGCCTCGATCGAAGCAAACTCCTCGGCATCGCGAAACGTGCGAGCCGCCGCCAGCCAGTGGGCGACCTGCCGCTGGAGGTCCGAGGTGACGAGATGCTGGTCGATGTCACGCGTCACTTGCCGCCTCGCCCAGGTGTGACGGAGATGGCGATGCTCGGTGTGCCGCGCAGCGCGGCGCCGGACGGCGCGGACGCACCGCCGCGCAGCATCCTGCGGATCGCGTCGAGCCCGGGGACCGCGGTGAGGCGGATGCGAACCGTTACACCGGGATCGGGATGTCCGGCTGCGCGCACGAACGCTTCCGCATTGGCTCGCGCCCATTTCGTCAACGCCGGCATCACCCAGGCGCGCAGGCGCTGGCGCAGCTGAGCGGTCAGGCCGGGCGGCAGCAGCTTGCCCCTGTGGGCAGCGAAGTCCTCGAAAGTCTCGCCGTCCTCGCCATCCTCGCGCAACATCCGGAGAGGAGCCTGGCCGCCGGCGGAGAGTCGCTCCATGTCCTGGTAGGTCCTGGTGAGCGCCTGCAGCAGCGGGAGGCTTCCCTGGCCCTTGCGGATCGCCGCGACGATCTTCTGCGTCTCCGCCTCCGACAAGTAGATGCCGACGGTGATGCGCGCCTGGCGCATATTCACCGAAGCCCAGGCACGGCTTGCGCGCAGACGCCTGGCCGCGGCCTGTCCCGCCGGGCCCGCGGACAAAGTTGGCGGCGCGCCGGCGCCGACCGGCTCCAGAATGTAGAAGCGCTGGCCCGCGGCGATCCGCTGTCGCGAGCGAAGATATGCGGCGGGCACCGCGACACCGAGCTTCGGTTCACGCAGTAGAACGCCGGCCGCCGCCGGCGTCAGCGGATGGACGTTGGCGGTGTTGATGTAGCCGCGGCCTGCGCCTGCACCCGACCGGTCGGTGCGCACCATGCGCTGGAGCGTGGTGCCGGGCGCAGACTGATAGATGTGCATGCGCGCGCGGATCGGAAACTGCGCGCCCGCCGCCCGCATCGCCGCGCCGACCGTCGATCCGCCGAAGGTGGGCAGCGTGTCCGCAATCTGCGACGTCACCTGGATATCGGGCGTGCGGTTGTACTTGCGATAGGGCCGGAGGCTACGCGGGCGGCGGCTCACGAAGGTTCCGCCGAGCGACGGGGCCTGCTGCAGCGACGCACGAACGAAGCGAGGCGGGAAATGCGTTGCAACGGCTTGGCTAAACGCTTCTGCGGTCGCGAGCTGGGTCAGCTCTTCGTCCTCGAACACGTAGTCCTCGTTCTCGGCGAACTGGCGGACCGTATCCTCGACGACGCTGGCGAGCGCGACCGGCGCCACCTCGTCGCTGCGCTCGAGCTGCGCCCGGTCCTCGACCTCGAGCGAGATGAGCCTCAGACCGGTATCTACGATGGCGTTCGACAGAGGCCCTTTGAGCTGCGGTCCTACCCATTTGCCGATCAACTGGCCGAGATAATTGGCGAGGAAGCCCACCACCTTCGGTCGACCGACGAGGTTGATTCCGAGCCGCAGCGCGCCGAGCAGGGCGGGAACGAATTGCTCGATCGCCGGCGCGAGATCTTCGTCCTCGTCGGCGTCGCGCAGCCGTTCGATCAGTGCGCCGCGGGCTTCGGCGAGCACCTCGAGTTCCCGCGTCTCGATCTCGCTCTCGTCCGTCGCACCGAACGCCTCGCCTTCGAACTCGGCTGCCGCATCGCCCGCCAGTGCCTCCGCGATGGCCGCGTCGAAGGATTCGGCGAGCGACTCCATGTCGGTCAGGTTCGCCGGTGACACCTGAGCTTCGTCGATGCTCTCCTCCGCAGCCTCGGACGTGAATCGGGCGGCGAGCGCGCGTGCGTGCGGCTGCAGAGGTGCCGGCAGCCGGCCGATGGCGAAGGACAGGACGCGCCGGAGCAGGGGATTGATCAGGCCGCGCAGCTTGTTCAGAACCGGCCCGAGCAGCGACCCCGCGACCTTGCCGACGCTCTTTGCCACATTGGCGACGGTCTTGACGACGCCCTTGGCTTTCTTGATGAGCTTGCCGATGAACTCCTCGCCGGCCGGCGTCAGCTCTCCGATCGATGGGTCGAATCTCTCCAGCACCTCATCGAGCTGTTGCTCTGAAAGGGAGCCGACGTCCAGGCCGGCCATCCCTGCTTCCAGCGTCTGCAGATACTGTTGCGCCTCGAAGCGCACCGGGGCGAGGTGCGCGTCGGCATAGCGTTCGCGCTCCTGTGCGGACGCCGGCGTCTCGCCGACGAACCGCTCGTCGAGTGCCTGCTCGGTCTCCTCTGCCAGAAACGCAAGCGCTTCATCGAATGCTTCGTCGCGAAGCTCGGCATAGACTTCGGCCACCAGGCGGTCGGTCTCGGACTGGCTTGCGCCGCCATCGAGCGTCGCTGTGAATGGTGTGAGATTCTCGCTCCACGGAGCGAAGCCGATCGCCGCGCCGTTGCCGGTTTCGGCGAAGGCTTCAGCGAACGGGTTTTCCTGCGCGGCGAAGAGATGGGATGACTCTTGTTGATTCAGCATCGCGCGACTCCGGCCTCCTGAACATCTGCGGTGCAGTTGAGCATGACCGCCGTCCGCCGCTGTGTGTGCCGCCGTCGCCTTGCCGTCTTGTTCGCGCGCTCAGTGCGTATTGCTGCCGTGGCCGCGGCGCTTTCCGAGGCGTCCACGCAGCGTCGCAGGATCGTCCACGGGCAGACGACGGCCGTCCCTGCAGACTCCGGAAAAGGAAGAGACAAAAAGGGAAGGGGAAGCTAGTGCGCGGTGCGTGAGGCGGGACAAATGCCGGCCACGCGCTTCGCCAGCGCCTCATCCGGGGCCACGCCCAGCTCGCAGGCAAGGCGCTTTGCCAGCGAACGGTAGCACTGGACCGCCTGGTAGCGATTGCGCTGGGCGAGATATGCATCGATCAGCGCTTCGGCCGCCGATTCGCGCAGCGGCTCGGCGGCGAGCGCGGCGACCCCCGCCTGTGCTGCCAGCGCGAGATCGCCACACGTCGTCATGATCCGGCAGGCCGCCTCGAGCGCCTCCACCCGCAGCAGGCGAAACGCCTCCTGCCCGGCGATCAGCCACTCCTCATGCCAGCCGGGCAGAACGTCGTTCGATAGCAATACGATGTCCTCGAAGGTAAGCGCTTCGCCCTTGAGGGCACGGGCCGCGGTGGCCTGTGCGCGCGAGAAATCAACGTCCGCCGACAGCACCAGCTCGTCGCCCATGGTCTCGATCCAGCCGGGCGGAACGTGCCACAGCGCGCGGCGGAGGTTGGCTCGGCCCGCGTCTTCGGCGAGATCCAGCCAGAGATTGCTAGCGGCTGCGGTGCGCGAGACCGGCCGGCCTTGAAGCGCGAGAAAGGCGAGAAGCCGGCGCGCCGGGAGCGAGAGGCGAACCATCGGGTGGACGCCAAGCCGCCCGAGAATGGCGACCTTGCGCTTCACTATCCTCTCACTGATGCCCCCCGTCATGAAGAGCCTTCCTGGTCGCGAGATTATGAAAAGTTCGACCGAGCTCTGGCCGGCCGAGTAAAATCTTCTGTTGGGCCGTTCGTATTCCGGCCGGTCCTTAAATTCTCGACACTAGGCTGACAACCGGCGTGGAATGGTACGCCCGCCGCCCGTCGTGGGCAACAAATCGGGTTGGAGCCCGAGGCCGGGACTTAGCGATAGATTTAGTCGCGTTTTACTGTTCAATGGCGCGGGTGCGTGCGTATGCCGACAACCTTGTCCGAACACTATGGCTAACACGAGGCTTGGTGGCAGTTCGCCGCGCGCGCAGAATTTGCCGCAGATATTGCACATGGGCGTGCCCAGTCCTGTGCACATGTGAACCTCACCACAACTCCGACACGCGTTGACCGAAATCAGGCTCGACGGATTTGCCGCCAGAGCAACCTGTGCTCGCGTGGGATGCGCGAGGCGGAACCCAGAGAAAATTCCGACCCGGACCTCGCCCGATGCAGATCAGTTCGTAACGTAGCGGTGTTTTCTATCCCGATAGTATGAACTAGTTCATTCTTGAGCCGCAACCAGAAGCTTCACGTCGAGCATGGCCGGTTCGATGCAAGGATCGGTTGCAGAAATGAAGCGGCGCACGCATCTGACAAGAGTACTGCCTTGACCGTTTGAGGAGGACGCGGCTGTTCACGCCAGCTAGCCGCAGTATCCAATTTAGTTAAGTAGTGCCGACGTTTGACGCGAAGGCGGCGGTCGACTACCGCTTCGCGGCAAAGAATGAGCCCGGTAAGACCCGAATGCGATCGTCGACGGGATCACGTAAGCGACACGCGCGCGAAGGCGGACCAAGCTCTGCAGGCAGCCTATCGTTCGCAAGGCCTGGAGCCGGACAGTGACTCGAGTGCAGACAATTTAGCGTTTTGTTGAAGCGACGCCCGCGAGCCTGGGTCCGGTGATAAAGTCGATTGGGCTCAAGTCGGGGCAAGTGACTGGCTCGGTCATAGATTGGTGCGCGTTGCGTCCATGAGAGAGCAACCGCGGCACGTCTGAGAAGAATTTCCACGCAAACGCACTTCTTGCGTCAATTTTGTATTGCTGCTTGAGAACTATGGATCCTGGTAGCAAGTCCCTTCCCCTTACCAGCAAAGCTTATGCTGCCGAGTTCTCGCATTGCAGCGGTGCACTTGGACGCCGCGCGCTAGTGTCTGGGATTTAGAGCACTGTTCAGGCCGTCGCCGACGAGGTTGAAGCCGATCACGAGCGTGATGATCGCAAGGCCGGGCCAAAGCGCCATCCATGGTGCCTCGCCGAGAAACTGGCGCGCGACATCGAGCATGGCGCCCCAAGAGGGCGCGGGCGGCAACTGACCTAGCCCGAGAAATGCAAGGCTTGCTTCTGCCAGAACTGCGATCGCCATGGTGAGCGTCGCCTGTACGATGGTGGGCGCCAGAACATTTGGCAGCACTTGCCCGGCCAAAATGGCGAAATGACCGAGCCCTTGGGAACGGGCAGCCAAGATATAGTCCTCTGTGCGCACAACCAGGGTCTCGGCGCGTGCAACGCGGACGAAGACCGGAACGGCAGAAATGCCGATTGCGACCATCGCATTCTCCAGGCTGGGGCCAAGAAATGCGGCCAGCGCAATCGCGAGCACGAGAAAGGGGCAGGCGAGCAGGGCGTCTGCAAGGCGCGAGATCACCATGTCGGCGAGGCCGCCGAAATAGCCGGCGATGAGCCCCAAGGGAAGTCCGACAAAGACCGCGACGGTTACCGAGATCATGCCGGCAGCCAGCGAGGCTTGCGTGCCGAAGACGACACGCGAGAGTACATCTCGACCGAGATCGTCCGTCCCAAACCAATGTGCCGCACTGGGCGCAGCACGCACGGCCATCCAATCGGGTGTGTTTGGATCGTAGGGCGCGAGCCAGGATGCAAACACGGCCAGCACGATGAAGAACAGGATGATCGCGCCACCGATCAATGCGGAAGGCTCGTGGAGCAGCCGGCGAAGTTCGGAGCCGCGCCCATGCGCCTGGGCTGCAATCGGCTGCGTCTCGATTGTGCTCATGATCGAAGCCTTGGATTGAGCGCGGCGTAGGCGAGATCGGCAATGAGGCTCATCAACAGAAAGATGGCTGCGGTACAGAGCACGACTGCTTGCACGACAGCGTAATCGCGGCTGAACACGCCATCGACGACCATCTTGCCAAAACCCGGGATTGAAAACACCTGCTCCGTCAGGACCGCTCCCGCCAGCAGTTCGCCGAATTGAAGCGTGCCGAGGGTGACGACCGGGATCATTGCGTTCGGCAGGGCGTGACGCAGCACGATCGTGCCTTCGCGGACACCCTTGGCGCGGGCCGTGCGCACATAGTCCTGCTTCATGGCCTGGATCATCGCGCTGCGGACATGGCGCATCATGATTGCAGCGGTGCCTGTGCCCAGCACAAGCGCTGGCATCAGCATCGTCAGCAGGTTTTGCCCGATGCTTTCGGAAGGTGGAACGAAGCCGCCTGCAGGCAGCCAGCCGAGATTCACGGAGAACAGCAGGATGAGCATGATGCCCAGCCAGAAGTGGGGAATGGAAAGTCCGGCCAGTCCAAACATGCTGGCGCCGTAGTCGAGTGGCGTCCCGCGCCACAACGCGGCAAAAATGCCGATCGGAAGGCCGATGACCAGGGCGACCAGCATCGAGAGGGTCGCGAGTTCGATCGTCACGGGTAGCTTCTCAACCAGCATCTTGCCGATCGGCAAGCGGGTTCGCACCGACGTTCCGAAATCACCCTGAATCACGGCTTTGAGCCAGATGGCGTACTGCACCGGAACCGGATCGTTGAAGCGATACTTCTGCCGCAGGTATTCCACGACTTCCGGATTGTGCTCTTCACCGGCCAGCGCCAGTGCCGGGTCGCCGGGCAGCAGCTTCTGCAGCCCGAAGACCATCATCGACACCAGCAAGAGGGTCGGCAACGAGATGGCGAGCCGCCGAAAAAGCAGGGCCTTCATCGACGCAAACTGTTGCTCACGCGGTCGGGGTGCTGCATGCGGTGCGCCTCAGTTCGTCGGCTTGACACCAACCAGACGGAGAAGGCCATCCGGAACCATTACGATGCCACCGACCGACTTGCGCGCCGCGAAGAACCAGTTCGGGTGATAGAGCGGGATCGATGAAAGGTCACCGAGATATACATCAGTGACCTTGGCGTAAAGCGCCTTGCGCTTGGTCTCGTCGGCCTCGGCCCGGGCCTGATTCAGGATCACATCGAGATCCTTGTTGCAGTACTTGTTGACGTTCTGCGAGCCCGCGCAGCTGAAGAAGGCAACCAAGGTCGGATCCGGATCCGCGCGGCCGCTCCAGTTGCCGATATAGGCTTCGAAATTGCCGTTCATGTAGCGCTCGATCGCCGTGGCCGTTTCCATCGGCAACAGCTTGACGTCGAAGCCGGCCTCACCCGCCATCGACTGGATGATCTGCGCGACGCGGGAATCTCCGGCCGTGTTCTCGAACTGCAGCTCCATCGGCACGCGGGTCATTCCGGCGGCGGCAATCATCGCCTTCGCCTTGGCGACGTCCCGCGCAGGCGCCTTGTGTGCGGCGTCGTAGTAGGGCGAGGAGGGCGGAATCATCTGGTTGTCGGCCAAGAACTCGCCGTTGAAGGCGACCTTGTTGATGACGTTGCGGTCGATCGAGAGCTCAAAGGCCTGGCGCAGCGCCGCGTTCTTGCCCAGCGGCGTGTCGGCCTTTGCGCCGGCTCCGACGTTGAACATCAGATGCGAAACGGCAAGCCCCTTGCCGGAATGCAGCGCAAGATTGGAATCGTCGCGGATGGTCTTGAGGTCGGTCGGCGCGACGCGCTCGGCGAGGTCGAGATCGCCGGCCCTCACCCGTGACAGCCGAACCGTCGAGTCGGGGACATAGAAGTAGACGACCTCGTCATAGCCGATCTGCCCGACGTTCCAGTAGCCCGGATATTTCTTGACGCGAATGAGGTCGCGCGACTTGCGCTCGACGAATTGATACGGACCGGCACAAACCGGCGCGGCGGCAAATTCACCGGCTTTTTCCATGGCGGCCTTCGGCGACACCATCATGCCAGCGCGGTCGCTGAGGTTGGCAAGCAGCGGGACGAACGGCTCCGACAGATTGAACTTCACCTTGTCGGCGGCGAGCGCCTCGACGCTCTGGACCGGCGCAAGCTCTGACTTTCGCTTGGAGTCCGGCATCGTCTTCATGCGCTCGATGTTGAATTTGACCGCGGCCGCATCGAACGCGGTGCCGTCATGAAAGGTGACGTTCTTGCGCAGCGCGAACGTGATCGACTTGCCGTCTGCAGCCCATTCCCATGATTCCGCGAGCTGCGGCACGATTTTCAGGTCGGGCGAGATATCAACGAGCTTGTCGCAGAGCGCCGCGAAGACAAAACGTCCCGTGTAGGTGCCGCCAAGTGCCGGATCGAGCGCATCGGGATCGTCCTGAATGCCGACCCGCAGCGTCGCTGCATTGGCTGAGGCCAGGCTCGATGCAATCGTGAAAAATGCCGCCAGCGCGATTCCGATCCGTTTCATCCGGAGGTCCTTTCGTCCCTAGGCTCTGCTTCCGCGGCGGAAGACAAGCACGGCCGGGTCCATTTGTAAATATGACGAACAAATGGGCGTCCTGATACGAAATGAGGTGCCAGCCCGCTGGGGTATATGACGGAAAATCGAAAAAAAAGACCCTTGACGGAGGGCTGATCGAGCGATTTAGTTCTGAGAGTGGACTAATTGGACAGACTCATGCAGGACGCCCCGTCTTCGCCCGTTGCCCGACAGCAATCCGTGCGTCTTGTGGTCGAGCGTTTGCTGCGCGATCGATCAGTCTCGCGCGCCGAAATCGCGCGCAGCACAGGCCTGTCCAAGCAAACCATCTCCGAAGTGATGCGCGAGCTCGAGCGCGACGGCTGGGTGCGCGAGGACGGGCAGATCCAAGGCAACGTCGGAAGAAGTGCGGTGACGTACGCGCTTCGGCCGGACGCCGCCTTCGTCTTGGGCATCGACCTCGGCGGTACGAAACTGCATGTCGCGCTCGCTGATCTGCACGGCGAGATCGTTGCCGAGAGCATCGAACCCACCTCTAACGACGGTGGCCGTGCCGTCGTCGCCCAGATAGGCCGCATGAAGGATGCGTTGTTGGTGCGGGCCAATGTCCCTGCGCAGCGCCTGCGGGGTGGCGTCATGGGAAGTCCCGGCATGGTTGATCCGGGATCCGGCAGCATCGTCATTGCGCCCAACATTCCCGGACTTGATAGCCTGGATGTAAAGGCTGCCTTGCGCGAGCAACTCGGCATCGAGGTCGCCATCGAGAATGACGTCAATCTTGCTGCGATCGGGGAGCATTGGCGCGGCAGCAGCCGCGCAATCCGTAGTTTCGCTTTTATCGCACTCGGCACTGGCATCGGTATGGGCATCTTTTCGGATGGCAGCCTTGTGCGTGGCGCACGGGGGGGCGCCGGCGAGATCGCCTATCTGCCGCTTGGCGGCGATCCCTATGACGCACGTGGTCTGAAATACGGCACGCTGGAGACCGCCGTCGGCAGCGCCGGGATCGTCGAGCGCTATGTCGCCCTTGGCGGCGCGCCCGGCAGCACGGTGCGCGACGTCTTCGAACGGCTGCAAGGCGAGGAGGCAGCTCGGATCACCGTCGATGAGATCGGCCGGATCCTCTCGACCGCCATTCTTGCCGTGCACAGCGTGCTAGACCCGGAAATTATCATTCTGGGCGGGAGCATCGGAGCGCGGCCCGAGCTAAAGCATCGTATCGACGACTATCTGGAGCGCTGCATGCTTCAACCGGTTCGCATTGAGCTCAGCACGCTCGGCAATCGCGCCACGCTGATCGGCGCGATCGGTAGCGCGATCGACCTCATGCATCGGTCGCTGTTCGGCATCGGCCGCGGGTCGGGCCCCCTCGCGCTGCCATTTGCGGCAGCAGAAGTCGCGGCATGAAAGAGTACGCACCGAGGATCGAGATCGTACGGAGCGCCGCTGCCGCAGCTGCCGCGGAACGGGGGGCTGAACGCATCGTTGCCTGCATGCGCAATCGGACGCAGCTGACCCTCGGCCTTGCGACGGGCGCGACGATGACGCCGCTCTATGCCCGTCTCGTCGCGGCAAGCCGTGCGGGCCTGATCTCGTTTCGCGAGGTGACGTGCTTCAACCTCGATGAATATGTCGGTCTTGCGCCGAGCTCGGCGGGAAGCTTTCATCGCTACATGCATGAACATTTGTTCGGGCACGTGGATATCGAGGCCGGGCGCGCAAGGCTCCCCAACGGCATGGCCGAAGATGTCGCGGCGGAGGCAGCCGCCTATGAAGCGCAGATCGCCGCAAGCGGAGGCATCGATCTGCTGCTCCTCGGCATCGGCGCCAACGGCCATATCGGCTTCAATGAGCCGGGCTCCGATTTCGCCTCGCGGACCCGCGAGGTCGAGCTCGATGAAGCGACGCGTGTTGCGAACGCAGGCGGCTTTCCGGACCTCGCTCATGTTCCGCGGCGCGCGATCACGATGGGGATCGCGACAATACTGCAGGCCAGGAGCATTCTTCTGGTCGCAACAGGGTCGGAGAAGGCGGCCGCAGTCGCAGCCGCAATCGAAGGTCCGATTGGACCCGCGTCCCCGGCCTCGGCGCTTCGACTGCACCGCAACGTCGAGATCATCTGCGACGAGAAGGCTACCGCTGCACTGGCCAAACGGCCCCGGAACGAGACTCGGAGAACCGCTTGAATTGGCGACAGCGCGATTTCATGGTGCCGGGACGGTCGCTCGCGGTCGGTGATCGCGGCATGGCCGCGGCCTCGCATCCTGCCGTTGCGCTCGCGGCGGTGGAGATGTTGCGCAGCGGCGGCAATGCCGTCGATGCCGCGATCGCTGCGATTGCACTCCAGGGCGTCATCGATCCGCACATGACCGGCGTGGGCGGCGATTGTTTTGCAATCTATGCGCCCGCGTCCGGAAAGCCCGTTGCCGTCAACGGCTCCGGCAGGGCGCCGCAAAAGGCCGAGCTCGGTTGGTTTCAGCAGCAGGGACTGACATCGATTCCTGATGACTCACCCCATGCCGTCACGGTGCCGGGGGCCGTCGATGCGTGGTGCCGGCTCTCTGCCGACCATGGATCCAAAAGCTTGGATGAGGTCTTGGCGCCGGCGATCCGCGCGGCCGAGACCGGCTTCGTTGTCACCCCGCGCGCCGCGCTGGATTGGGCGCGCTACGCCAATCGTCTCGAACGACATCAGGCCGGCATTCCCGTCTACCTGCCCGGTGGCGCTGCGCCTGCCGTCGGCGCCAGGCTCAGCCATCCCGCACTCGGCGCGACGCTGCGGCGGATTGCGCGCGAAGGGCGCAGCGCGTTCTACGAAGGCGCGGTCGCAGAGGAAATCGTCGCAACGCTGAAGGCGATGGGCGGGTTGATGCAACTCGAAGACCTCGCGAGCGCGCGACCCGACTACGTCACGCCGATTTCCACCGACTATCGCGGCCACGAGATCTGGCAATGTCCGCCCAACGGGCAGGGCGTCGCCGCGCTATTGATCGCCCGCATTCTTGCCGGCTTCGACATGGCCGACCCGTCGCTGAGCGAAGCGGATCGCATCCATCTCCTTGCCGAAGCGACCAAGGCGGCTTATCGGCAGCGCGACGCGCTGGTCGCCGACCCCGCATTCCATCCGCTCGACGTCGATGCGCTGCTCTCGGAGCGAACAGTCGCGGCCTTGCGCGGCCGCATCAGCAGGGAGCGCGCGAGCGAGCCGACGGTGTTCGACATGCCGGTCCATCGCGATACGGCCTACGTTGCCGTCGCCGATCGCGACGGCAATATGGTCTCCCTGATCAACTCCCTGTTCTTCGCCTTCGGGAGCGGTATCTACGCCCCGCGATCGGGCGTGCTCCTCCAGAATCGCGGCGCGGGGTTTCCCTTGTCGAGGGACATCCCAATGCGATCGCGCCGCGCAAGCGCCCCTTCCACACCATCATCCCGGGCCTGCTCTCGAAGGATGGCAAGCCGACCATGGTTTTTGGCGTCATGGGCGGACAATATCAGGCCACCGGACATATCCAGATCCTGAGCGGAGTGCTCGATCGCGGCCTTGATGTGCAGCAGTCCTCTGATGTGCCACGAAGCTTTGCCTTCGATGGTGTGTTGACGCTCGAGCCAACGATTCCCGCGGCTGTCGCCGACGATTTGACCGGGCGCGGTCATCGCGTGGTCTGGGCGGACGAGCCGCTCGGAGGTTGCCAGGTCGTGCACCTCGACAGATCCAGGGGCGTCATGTTCGGCGCGTCGGATCATCGCAAGGACGGCATCGCGCGGGCAGTTTGAGCGAAGGGGCGGGCGACGATGGTGGATCGGATGACATGAACGGGATGGCAGAGGCGATCCTATCCATCGAGCACCTGACCCTGGCGTTGCCGCCGGGCGCGGATCGCGCTTTTGCCGTCGAGGACATTTCGCTCGCCCTCCACCCGCGACAGATCCTTTGCGTCGTCGGTGAATCCGGCTCGGGCAAATCGGTCTGCGCTTCCGCGGTGATGGGGCTATTGTCGAAAGACATTCGCTGGACCGCGGGCAGTATCCGGTTCGAGGGACTGGACTTACGTGCTCTCTCTCCGGCAAAGTGGCGGAACCTGCGCGGCCGGAAGATCGCGATGATCTTCCAGGAGCCGATGACCGCGCTCAATCCCGTGATCCGGATCGGTGACCAGATCATCGAGGCGTTCGAAGCGCATCACCAGCTCACGCCGGCCGAACGCGAGGTGCGCGTGCGCGCGCTGCTCGAGGAAGTCGGCCTCCGCGATCCCGAGCGCATCATCCGTAGCTATCCGCATCAACTGTCCGGCGGGCAGCGTCAGCGCGCCATGATTGCGATGGCTCTGGCGCTCGAACCCTCGATTCTGGTGGCGGACGAGCCGACCACGGCGCTCGACGTCACCACGCAGGCGCAGATCCTCAAGCTCATCCGAGACATCCAGCAGCGGCGTGGCATGGCGGTGCTGTTCATCACCCACGATTTCGGGGTCGTGGCCGACATCGCCGATCGTGTCGCTGTTATGGAGAAGGGGCGCGTCGTCGAAGAAGGTACGGTCGACGAGGTGCTTGAGCGCGCACAGCATCCCTATACGCAGAGGTTGCTGGCAGCCGTGCCGCGCGGCATTCCGCGGGCAAAAGTCGAGGACGCAGACGCGCCCACCGCCTGCGCGGCATCAGGACTCGTGAAGACTTATAAGAGCAGCGACTGGTTCAGCCCGCCCGCGGAAGTTCCCGCCGTGAAGAGCGTCAGCTTCGAGATTCGTCGCGGCGAGACGCTCGGCCTGGTCGGGGAGTCCGGTTCGGGCAAGAGCACGATCGGCCGGCTTGTCATGCGGCTGACGGACGCGGATGCAGGGGTCGTCCACATCGGAGAATTGAATTTCTCGGACGCCCGCGGATCGGAGCTGCGCGCCGCGCGCAAACACATCCAAATGGTGTTCCAGGATCCTTTCGCCTCGCTCAATCCGCGTCGTCGAGTCGGGCAGATCATCGCCGATGGACCGATTGCGCATGGGGTGCCCGCCGCGCAAGCGTTTGCGCGTGCCAGGGAATTGCTGACGTTGGTCGGGCTCGATTCCGGCGCGGTGCAACGTTACCCGCATGAGTTCTCCGGCGGACAACGCCAGCGGATCGGCATTGCGCGCGCGCTTGCGCTGGATCCCGAGGTGCTCGTGGCCGACGAGCCCGTGTCGGCGCTCGATGTCTCGGTCCAGGCGCAGGTGCTCGCGCTGCTCGAGAGGTTGAAGAAGGAGTTGCGGCTCGCCGTACTCTTTATCACGCACGATCTCAACGTCGCCGCCCAGGTCTGCGACCGGATCGCGGTGATGCGGTATGGCGAGATCGTCGAAGTCAAGCCGGCCGCGGACCTCTTGAGCCGGCCCGAACATCCCTATACCCAGACATTGCTGGCTGCCATTCCTGGGCAGCAGCGGAGAACGTCGCATTGATCTAAGACGGCGATGTATTGGAGGAGGTCTCTGACATGCAGAAACTCGCGGAACTTCCGGTGTTGCGCGTCGGTCTCGTCGGAAGCGGCTTCATTGCCGCATTTCACCTGCAGTCCATGCTAGGCGTGCGCAACGTCAGTATCGCCGGTATCTACAGTCGGTCCGCCGAGCGGCGAACACGCATCGCGGAGAAGGCGCGCAGTCTCGGACTTGGGCCGGCGCATGTGTTCGACAGCATCGAGGCGATGGCAACCTCGGGGGAGGTCGATGCGCTCTGGCTGCTGACGCCGAACGATACGCGTCTCGACATCATGCGCGAGATTCACAGGGTAACCAAGGCGGGGGCTCCTCTGCGCGCCGTTGCCTGCGAGAAGCCACTGGCCCGCACGCTTGCCGAGGCGCGCGAAATGCGTAGCCTCGTCGAGGATGCCGGCCTGCTTCACGGCTATCTGGAGAACCAGTTGTTCTCGACCGCGGTGACGCGTGGCAAGGACATCATCTGGCGGCGTGCCGTACCTGGAAGCGGGCGTCCCTATCTCGCCCGTGCCGCGGAGGAACATTCCGGACCGCATGAGCCCTGGTTCTGGCAGGGCGACAAGCAGGGCGGTGGCGTGCTCTCCGACATGATGTGCCATTCGGTCGAAGTCGCGCGCTTCATGCTGACGGCGCCCGGCGCGAGCCGCGACAGCCTGCGGCTGGTCAGTGCCAGCGCCACGACGGCCAATCTCAAATGGACGCGCCCGCGCTATGCGGCCGATCTGAAGACGCGGATGGGGATCGATTTTGCGAAACGCCCGGTCGAGGATTTCGCGCGTGGCATCCTGACGCTGGAAGACATGGATGGGCATCAGGTCCTGATCGAGGCAACGACCTCCTGGGCCTATGTCGGGGCCGGCCTGCGCATCCAGCTCGAATTGCTCGGGCCCGAATATTCGATGGAGTTCTCCTCACTCTCAACGGGCCTCAAGGTGTTCCTGGCCCGGACGCTCAGCGGTTCCGAAGGCGAGGACCTCATCGAGAAGCAGAATGCCGAGCAGGGTTTGATGCCGGTCGTCGAAGACGAAACAGGCATCTACGGCTATACTGATGAAAATCGGCACATGGTCGAAGCGTTTAGGCGCGGGCTCAGTCCTGCCGAAACGTTCGATGATGGCGTCGGCGTCATGGAAATGTTGATGGCGCTCTATCGGTCCGCCGAGCTCGGACGCACCGTGCATTTCCCGGACCAGGAGCTAGAGCACTACGTTCCCCAGGTCGCGCGCTAACAGCGCGCGCAGTGTGCGGGACTTGAAGCATGATCGGTGATCCGGTCCAAGGAGGCCATCGCGGCTTGCCAAATGCGCTCGGGCGCCTCGGCGTTGTCTGAATGAGTCTCAGCGTGGAGTTCTACGGCTGCCGGTCTGCGACGACATAGAGTGGGAGTAGTGCTGCTAGCTCTTATTTCTTACCTTGCGTAGCTTTCGAAATGTCGCTCTCATTAAAAATCCCCCTGACCAAGTACCTTGAAATTGGCTTAGCTTGGTTGGACTCGGCTATCAACGCCGCTCTGAACAAAGAGCGCGGCAGCGCAGTGGCGCGTGCAGAAGCGAAGGGTGTCGCTGCGGTGCTCAACACGTGTTTGGTGCGGCGGCAAACGATAGACCGGGATCGAGAAAGTGGAGTGCGCCGCGCAGTTGGTGTGTCCGACACAAACATATGCCCTCAGTGCCTTGGTTCTGCGCGACTGTCTGAATAGAGACTCGGATTCAAAACATAAAAAGGGGGCATAGGAAATTGCGGCCCGTTCCTCGTTCCCAACAGGAAGCAATCTAACCCGTCGCGCGTGGCAGCATACCCCTTGCCGCTATCTCCACCGAGAGTTCTTCGATCGTCTGGCGCTGCTCCATCGCGGTTCTGCGGATCAACGCAAAGGCGGCAGGCTCGGCGAGCGTATGCGAATGCATTACCTGAAGAACGGCGGCAAACACGAGGCGACGTGCCCGCAGACGCTGCTCGAGCTTACAATTTGTTGTTTCAATTCGCTTGTGCGTTCGTTCCGCTCGAAAGCCATGACGAGCGCTGCGTAGATGCCGGCCGATCGCAAGGGCTTGATGAGGAACGAAGCTGGATCGAGTTCGAACACCAGCTTGAGCCGGCTTGGTGTCTCGGTGCCGAGCAGGGCGATGACAGGCGATCGCGCGAGGAATGCGCGTTGCGCCGGACTAGCTCCAATCGGAGCTCGATTGCTGGAGCTAGCTCAAATTGGCCCGTGATGGATTGGAGCGAGAGTTCAGAAGTCTCAACGGGTTAGAGGGCAGCCTGTGCGCGGCGTGTGAACCGGGAGATCAAGAGCAATCTTGCGACATTCGGAGGTCGAGATCGACCAGTTGGGAAATGGGTTGTCCGTGCAGAAGGCGAAGTACCTCCGCTGAGGCGCGCGGCCCGAGCGGTTACTGGCGCGGACGACCGGGCCACCGCTCAAGCGCGGCGATATGAGCGCCCACTGTCGCAGTACACTTGGCGTCGGCAACGAAAACCGCCTTGCGAGTTGACGAATGTCAGTGCGGGCTTGCGGAAACCCAAAGGGCATGCCGGGTGCGGCGCCGACAGCCGCCGGCTGCAGGCAGGCGCCTTCGAATCCTCGTCGGTGGCGCTCGCGCCCGGCCTGAGCGTCGGACTGGCGCCGCTGACCGCGCTGGTGACGGCGGTTGCCGCCCTCGCGCTGCTCCAGCTCATCTTCTATCGCACGTCGCTCGGTCGCGCCTTCCGCGCTACTGCGGATAATCCCGCGATCGCGCAGTTGATGGGCGTCAACGAGCGCAATGTCTACGCCATCGCGGTCGGACTATCGCTCGCCGTGTCGGTGATCGCCGCTGTTGTGCTCGGTATCCGCGCCAGTTTCGATCCGTCGATCGGACCGGCGCGGCTGCTCTACGCTTTCGAGGCGGTGATCATCGGCGGGCTCGGTAGCCTGTGGGGGACGCTGGCGGGCGGCATCGTGCTCGGGCTGGCGCAGGCGATCGGAGGGCGGATCAATCCGGAATGGCAGATCCTGGCCGGCCATCTCGCCTTCTTTGTCGTGCTGATGGTGCGGCCGCGCGGGCTGTTCCCGGCGAGGCGGACATGAGTGTCGAAAGCATCCATATCCCGGCAAGCCGCGAGCTGCGCCCCGGCGACAGCGCCGGTGTGGCAGGTTTGGGTCGGCACACGGCTGTCGCGCGTCGCGGCCGTGGTCGGCATCGCGCTGATCGTAGCGCTGGCCGCGCTGCCCGCGATCGCCTCGCGCAACCTGATCCAGGATCTGATCTTCGTCTTCACCATGTGACCTTGGCACAGCTCTGGAACGTGCTGGCCGGGTGGGGCGGGCTGGTATCGGTCGGGCAGCAGGCATTTGTCGGGCTCGGCGCCTATGCGCTGTTTGCGGGCATCGTGATGGCCGGGCTCGATCCGGTTGCGGCGATCCCGCTGGCCGGACTGTTCGCGGCGCTGGTCGCGGCGGTGCTCGGGCCGCTGCTGTTCCGGCTTGAAGGGCCATATTTCGCGATCGGAAGCTGGGTCGCCGCCGAAGCGCTGCGGCTGATCTGCGCCCAGTCAAGTCGCTCGGCGGCGGCACCGGGATGTCGATCTCGCCGGGCGAACTGTCGCAGATGGTCGGACTGAAGGCGGTGCAGGCGCTGCTTGGCCTGCGCCCGGCGGCCGCGCGTGACGTGCTGGTTTACTGGCTGGCACTGCTGCTCGCCGTGCTGGTCACGCTCGGCATCTACGCCTTCATGCGCTCGCACCACGGCCTTGCGCTGGCCGCAAGCCGTGACAACGCAGCGTCGGCGCGCAGCGTCGGCGTCCGCACCGCGCGGACTCGCCACGTGCTGTGGATCGCGGTCGCGTTCGCCACCGGCATGGTCGGCGCCGTGGTCTATTTGCAGAAGGCGCGTATTTCGCCTGATGCGGCCTTCAGCGTAACCGACTGGACCGCCTACGTCATCTTCATCGTCGTGATCGGCGGGGTGCGCACCATCGAAGGTCCGATCGTCGGCGTGCTCCTGCTGTGGGGCCTCGTCACCTATCTCGCCCAGTATGGCAGTCTCTATCTGGTCGTGCTCGGCACGCTCGCCATCCTGATCATGCTGTTCATGCCCAACGGCGTGTGGGGCGCAGCAGTTCGACGTTGGCAATTGCAGCTGTTCCCGACCCAGCGCCGGCTCGGCCGCAGCGAGTCCGGTCCAATGCCATTATGACCAACCTTGTGCCGGGTATCCAAGACTGAAAGCATTGATTTCTGCCCAGGAGAGGCGAAACGAACGGACCTGGCCATTCCAAATTTCGCTGAAGATCGGCAACAAATGCTTCGAGATCGAGGCGATGTGAGTGACAGCTATTTTGCCATCGGCGCGAACGCACTCGACCAAGGGTGTCTTGCGACCAAATACGCATCAATTGCCGCTCCTGGTCGCATGTCAATTCGAGTCCGACGTCGAAGCGATCCCCTCGAACTCGTCAACTTTCTTTGCGTGTCGCCGGCTTGAAATGGCCGTAGCAAGGGCGGAACTTATACTCACATCGCAAAGTGAGTATAAGCGAGCGGCCCCAGAATCCGAGTCCTCGAGAAATTCTGGGCTCGAACCTGTGCACGCCTTGCTCCGCGACGTGTGCACTGAAAATCCGAATATGTGATTTCCGCTTCCAATTCAGGCATATATGGCCCTAGAAGAGTCCGGTGGCAGAAGTCTCGTCAAATTGGATTTCTCAATCGGTCCAATTGCACATGGGGCCGACCTGGTGCGAAATAGATCAGTAAAATGAACCGCTTAGATCGCAGATTTTCTACGGCCCCCATGATGGATTGGACCGACCGGCACTGCCGGGTGTTCCACCGTCACCTGACGCGGCGGGGATTGCTCTACACGGAGATGCTGACGACCGGCGCGATCATTCATGGCGACCGGGAACGGTTGCTTGGGTTCGACGCGGTCGAGCACCTCGTGGCGCTTCAGCTTGGCGGGTCGGATCCGCGCGAGCTCGCGCTGGCGGCACGTATCGGCGAGGACTTCGGTTATGACGAGATCAATCTCAATGTCGGCTGCCCGTCGGATCGTGTGAAGGATGGCCGTTTCGGCGCCTGCCTCATGGCTGAGCCGGAGCTGGTGGCGAGGTGCGTTGACGCCATGAAGCGCGTGGTCGCCGTTCCCGTCACGGTGAAGTGTCGCATCGGCATCGACGATCAGGATCCGGAGGTCGCGCTCGATGCGCTGGCGCGTGCGGTGGTCGCCGTAGGCTGCGATGCGTTGATCGTGCACGCCCGCAAGGCCTGGCTCAACGGCCTGTCGCCGAAGGAGAACCGCGATATCCCGCCGCTCGACTATGATCGCGTCTACCGGCTCAAGCGCGCGATGCCCGATGTGCCCGTCATCATCAATGGCGGCGTCCGGAGCATCGACGAGGCAAAGGCGCATCTTGCCCATGTCGACGGCGTGATGCTCGGCCGCGCCGCCTATCAGGAGCCGTGGCGGCTGCTCGCGGTCGATGCCGAGATCTTCGGCAGGCCGGCGCCGCACGCGACCATGCAGGACGCGCTCGAGGCGATGATGCCCTACATCGAGGAGCAACTCGCGCACGGCACCCGGCTGCACGCCATCACGCGACATTTCGTCGGCGCCTTCCACGCGGTGCCCGGGGCGCGCGCCTTCCGCCGACATCTGGCCGAGCAGGGTGTGAAGCCGGGGGCAGGTCTCGACGTGCTGCGCGAAGCGATCATGCGTGTTGGTGTCCGCGCGCCGGCCGAGGCGGCGTAAGTCAGCTAGTCGACCGCCGCACGCGCGCGACGGTGGTTGCCCTGCAGCTCCGGATAGCCGGTCAGCATCAACGTGTCGGCGCGCACGCCCCAGCTTTCCAGGCGGTCGAGGAAGCTCATGCCGAGCAGATTGGTCTTCATCTGGCCGCGCTGCACGACGAGGGCCGGCACCGACTTCTCGACCAGCTTGCCGACGGAGAGACGGTCGAGCGTGAGCCGGGCCGCCTTGGTGTGGCCGCCCGCGGTCTCGAGGTCGACGTCATATTCAAGCATCTCGAGCGGCAGCCCGATCGCCTTTGCGGTTTCCCATGTCAGCACCACCGACGTCGCTCCGGTATCGATCACCATCGGTGCAGTTACGCCGTTGATCTTCGCACGCAGCGTGAATTCGCCGCCCTGGCCGCGCGGGATCTGTACGGCTGGGGCCGGGGAGGCGGCTTGTGCGCGAAAAATGTGCGAGACCTTGTGGCTGGCGCGCGCGATCTGGTCGGGATCACCATAGGCGACGACGGCACCCGCAGTGCCGGCGAGCATGATCAGGACGAGCAGGAAGCGGATCATCGCGCGCCTCCAAGGGCACGCAGGCGGATCAGATGTGTTTTGGAGATCCCGCGACCGGCACCAGTCCAGCTTCCGTCATGCGCTCCGGCAAGAGGGCCATGATCGCGAGCCGGTCTGCGCTTTCCATGGCGTGCCAGCGCGCGATCTCGGGCAAGGTGCGGCCGCAGCCGAAGCACAGCTTGGTCTTGGGATCCATCATGCAGACGGCGACGCACGGCGTTTCTTTGCTCATACGGACATAGTGAGGGATGGTCGGGCATGTCTGCAAGCATCTCGTTAAGAGCCTGTGCCAGCACTCATGATCGGCTTGTGGCGCGGCCGGCGCTTCTCGTCCGGCACAACGGAGCTCTCCGGCTGGAGCGGCGGAGAATCGTCCGAGAGCGGCGCCAGCGCACTCATCACGCGCTCCGGCGGGAACGTGACGATCACCTCGGTGCCGATGCGCAGCTTCGATTTCAGCGTGAACGTGCCGCCGTGCAGGTCAATCAGGTTCTTGGCGATCGGCAGGCCGAGGCCGGCGCCCTGTTCGGCCGACTTGATCGAATTGGAACCCTGGCCGAACGAGGCGAGCACGACCGGGATCTCGTCCTCAGGGATGCCGGAACCGGAATCCCTCACTGAGAGATATTGTCCGCCGGAGGCGGTCCAGCCGGCCTTGAGCCAGATCTCGCCGCCTTGCGGGGTGAACTTGATCGAGTTGGAGAGCAGGTTGAGCACGACCTGGCGGATCGCGCGCTCGTCGGCCCACAGCCGCGGCATGGCCTGCTCGAACACTTCGTGGATGGTGATGCCGCGGCTCGAGGCGCGCAGCTTCATCAGATGATGGCAGTCGGCGACGATGCCGACCAGGGACACCGCTTCCTCGTTGAGCTCGTAGCGGCCGGCTTCGATCCGCGACAGATCGAGGATCTCGTTGATGAGGTTGAGCAGGTGCACCCCGGAATTATGGATGTCGGCGGAATATTCCTTGTAGACCGCCACGCCATGCGCGCCGAAAATCTCGCTCTTCATCACCTCGGAGAAGCCGAGAATGGCATTCAGGGGTGTACGTAGCTCGTGGCTCATCTGCGCAAGGAAGCGCGACTTGGCGACGTTGGCGGCTTCGGCGCGATGGCGCGCTTCGTCCGAGATTGCCTTGGCCTGCTCCAGCTCGCCGATCAGCGCGTCCTTCTCCGCGCGCGCTTCCAGCGTGGCGAAGGTGGAGGAGTGCAGGCGATGCGCCAGCAGGACGAAATAGCCTTCGGCGGCGAGGGCCAGCGCTGCCAGGATGTAATTGTCCAGCGAGCCGGTCGTGACGAAGCTCAGCGCCATCGCCACCGCGACCGGCGCCGTGGCGGCAAGGGCTGCGATCGGCAGATTGGCCGCGAGCATGCTCGATACTGCGATCACCAGCAGCATCAAGAACATCATCAGCGTTTCCGTGACCATGTCGAGCACGGGATGGATCAGGATCGCCATCCAGCACAGGCCATAGAGCAGGTCGAGCACGACGAAGCGCGTCCGCCATGCGCGCATCGCAGCCGGAGAGGCCGGCTCGGTCAGGAAGCGCCGGCAACTGCGGATCATGGCGCTGTGAATGCAAAGCATCCCGGCGGTCCAGGCCGCGGCCGGGATCGGCTGCATCCACAGCCCGAACAGCACGCCGGTCGCCACCACCAGCAGCATCACGACATAGGAAGCTGACAGCCGCGTCTGGGCGTATTGGCGCAGCATCTCGGCGTCGAACGCCGGCCGGGTTCCGCTGGTCGACGTTAACTTATCGCGCGCCTCGCGCACCCGCTGCGCCGCAGCCCTTCGGCTGCTCGCTGATGGCGCGCTCACCGGCTCGGCCGGAAGCTGCACGACCTCAGGCTTTTCAGCGGGGTTACTCATCAAGCAACACGGATTCCTGCCCGCGCCGGACGCGGGCGTTCTGCATTGTCTATCTCTGGCAAGAAATCCTTAAGAGCTGACTTAACGAGCTAAAGAATTACGTTAACCCGGCGTTAATTTGGATCCCGCCGATGCTCTTCAGTGCAGCGCAGCGTGCTGCGCGATGTAGACCATCGCTCCCGCCAGATAGCCCGCGAGCGCGGGGCCGGCGATGCGGCGGGCGTACCAGAGGAACTCGATCTTCTCGAGCCCCATGGCGGCCACCCCTGCGGCGGAGCCGATGATCAGGATCGAACCGCCGGTGCCGGCGCAATAGGCGATGAACTCCCAGATGAAGCTGTCCGGCGGATAGTGCGCGAGGTCGTACATACCCATGGTCGCGGCGACCAGCGGTACGTTGTCGATGACGGCGCTCAGCAGGCCGAGCACGACGACGATGACGTCCTGGCGGCCGATCGTGGTGTCCAGCCAGCGGGCAAGCATCGACAGCAGCCCGGCATGCTCGAGGCAGGCGACCGCGAGCAGGATGCCGACGAAGAACACGACCGAGCTCATATCGATCCGGGTCAGCGCGTGCACCAGCGTCAGAGGTTGGCGCACGTGTTCCTCCTTGTGACGATGCACGATCTCGCCGACCAGCCAGAGCACGCCGAGGCCGAACAGGATGCCCATGAAGGGCGCCAGATGCGTGACCGCCTTGAACGCCGGCACCGCGATCAGTGTGCCGAGGCCGAGATAGAACATGAGGTTGCGCTCGAACCGGTCGACGGCCAGCAATCCGTTATCTTTCGGCGGCGGTGCGATGGTCTTGCCCCTGAGCGAGAAGCTGATGAAGACGAGCGGCACCAGCAGATTGAGCAGCGAGGGCAGGAACACCGCGCTCATGATCTTGAGCGGCGAGATCTGTCCGCCGATCCACAACATGGTCGTGGTGACGTCGCCAATCACGGTCCAGGCGCCGCCGGCATTTGCAGCAATGACGATGAGGGAGGCGAACAACAGGCGGTCGTCGCGGCGGGCGATCAGCTTCTGAATCAGTGAGATCATGACGATGGTGGTCGTCAGATTATCCAGAATCGCGCTGAGGAAGAACGTGACGAAGCCGATCAGCCAGATCAGCGTGACCTGGCTCGTGGTGCGGATCAGCGAGGTGATGACCTCGAAGCCGTCATGGGCGTCGATCACCTCGACGATCGTCATGGCGCAGATCAAGAAGAAGACGATCTGCGCGGTGGAGCCGACGGACTCGTCGAGCTGGCGGCCGACCAGCGCGTGGTCGCCGGTTGCGACAGCGTAGATGGTCCACAACAGCCCGGCGCCGAGCAGCGCCGTAGCGCTCTTGTTGACGCGAAGCGGGTGCTCGAGCGCGATCGCCGCATAGGCGAGGATGAAGATTGCGGCGATCGCGATCAGCAAGGTCGTTTCAGGTCGTCAGCTGTCAGCGATTGAGGCGTGCGAGCAGGCTCGACGTATCCCAGCGCTTGCCGCCCATCTTCTCGACCTCGGAATAGAACTGGTCGACCAGCGCGGTGACGGGCAGGCTGGCGCCGTTGCGGCGGGCTTCAGCCAGCGAGATCGAGAGGTCCTTGCGCATCCATTCGACCGCGAAGCCGAAATCGTACTTGCCCTCGTTCATCGTCTTGTAGCGATTTTCCATCTGCCAGGACTGGGCAGCCCCTTTCGAGATGGTCTCGATCACGGCGGCGACGTCGAGGCCGCTCTTCTTGGCGAAATGGATGCCCTCGGAGAGGCCCTGCACCAGACCGGCGATGCAGATCTGGTTGACCATCTTGGTCAGCTGGCCGCTTCCGGCAGGCCCGAGCAGCTTGCACATCCGCGCATAGGCGCCCGTGATGATCGGCTCGGCGCCGGCATAGGCATCCTGAGCGCCGCCGCACATCACCGTCAGCACGCCGTTCTCGGCACCGGCCTGGCCGCCGGAGACGGGGGCGTCGACGAATTTGAAGCCGGACTTGGTGGCGGCTGCGTCGAGCTCACGGGCGACCTCGGCAGAGGCGGTGGTGTGGTCGACGAAGGTCGCACCCTTCTTCATGCCCGCGAAGGCGCCGTCGGGGCCGATCGTGACCGCGCGCAGATCGTTGTCGTTGCCGACGCAGCACATCACGAAATCCTGGCCTTCGGCGGCGGCTTTCGGCGTCGGTGCGGTCTTGCCGCCGAACTTGTCCGCCCATTCCTTCGCCTTGGCCGCGGTCCGGTTGTAGACGGTGACCTCATGGCCCCCTTTTTTCACGAGGTGTCCGGCCATGGGGAAGCCCATCACGCCAAGACCGAGGAAAGCGACTTTAGCCATTGTGGTACCTTGTCCGTAGTTTGGGTTTACGGTTCTTGCCAAGCGAGGGACGCCTGGGTTCCGCGGTGGGGCGGATTGGAGGCGCACCATAAACCCTTGAGGCCAGAGGGCAACGGCTTCGTTTGGCGGCCTGCTGTGCTAGGCTGGCGGCCCCAAGGACTTCAAAACAAGGGAGCGAGAGCATGGGCGGCGTGAGCGTGGGCGTCCTCGATCATTTCAACATCCGGACCCGGAATCTGGCCGAGACCGTCCGCTTCTACGAAGACGTGCTGGGCCTCGAAAAAGGCGCACGGCCGAATTTCGCCTTCCCGGGCGCCTGGATGTACAGCGAGGGCAGGCCGGTGGTGCACCTCGTCGACATTTCTCCGACCGCCGAGCCACAAAAACCGGATTCCGGCGTTGTCCACCATGTCGCCTTCGCCAGCCGCGGCTTTGACGGCATGAAACAGCGGCTGGCGTCAAAGGGGATGAAGTTCGAGTCCCGCCAGGTGCCCGGCGGCGATCTCTGGCAGATCTTCGTCCACGACCCCAACGGGGTCATGATCGAGTTGAACTACGAGGCCGCCCGGGAGCAGGGGGCGGCGCCTGCCGAAAAGGCTGACGATATCGGCAGGCAGTAGCCTTTTGGGCGTTTCCGCTCTAATGGGGCATCCTCAACTCCAGGAGATGCGCTTTGAGCGTGACGCAGCAACAGGTTCTCGACAGCCTCGCCAGGGTCCAGTCGCCCCGCGGGGTCGCGCTTCCCCATGCCAATGTGCTGAGCGCGATCAGCGCCTCCGACGGCAAGGTGTTCTTCTCGATCAATGTCGACGCCGCCGAGGCAAGGGCCTGGGAATCCGTCCGGGCCGAAGCGGAAGCCGCCGTGCGCAGCATTCCCGGCGTCACCACCGTCATGGTGGCACTGACCGCGGAGCGCAAGCCGGGCTCCGCGCCACCGCCACCCCCGCAGCCGAGCCGCGGCACGCCCGGCGTGCAGCCGGCCCATGCCCACAAGCCGCCGCAGGGCGGTGGGTCGCCGATGGCGCGGCAATCGGAAATTCCCGGCGTTGCCGCCGTGATCGCGGTCGCCTCCGGCAAGGGCGGGGTGGGCAAGTCGACCACCGCGCTCAATCTGGCGCTCGGCCTGCGCGACCTCGGCCTCAAGGTCGGGCTGCTCGATGCCGACATCTACGGCCCCTCGGTGCCGCGCCTGACGGGCCTGCGCGACAAGCCGGAGCTGAACGAGGCGCGCAAGATGATTCCGCTGCGGCGTTTCGGCCTTGCCATCATGTCGATCGGCTTCCTGGTCGAGGAGGAAACCGCGATGATCTGGCGCGGCCCGATGGTGATGTCGGCGGTGACGCAGATGCTGCGCGACGTCGAATGGGGCAAGCTCGACGTGCTGGTCGTCGACATGCCGCCGGGCACCGGCGATGCCCAGCTCACGCTGGCGCAGAACGTGCCGCTCAAGGGCGCCGTGATCGTCTCGACCCCGCAGGATCTGTCCCTGATCGACGCGCGGCGGGGACTGGCCATGTTCAAGAAGGTCAACGTGCCCGTGCTCGGGATTGTGGAGAACATGAGCTACTTCCAATGTCCGCATTGCGGCACGCGATCAGACATTTTCGGTCATGGCGGCGCCCGACATGAGGCCGAGAAGCTCGCCGTGCCATTCCTGGGCGAGATCCCCCTGCACATGGCGATTCGCGCCACTTCGGACGCCGGCAATCCGGTCGTCGACAGCGAGCCGGACGGCCCTCATGCGGCGATCTACCGCGCCATCGCGGGCCAAGTCCGGGACCAGCTCAAGGGCGTCATTGCCGCGGCCTGACCGGTCGCCGCGGCACGCTCCAGGGGCATGCGACTTTTGTAGAGCCCCGTCATGCCATTGTCGCGTTCCGAAACCGGGCTGGCCGTGTTAAAGGCCCACGGCAGTCAAGCCCCTTCGGTTCGGCGCGACCTCAACGCGTCGCCAGAATGCGCGGCGGCATAAGAGAAGCCAAGGGGAAACGCCCCAGCAAGGAGAGACCTGAAGATGAAGCGTCGTGATTTTCTCAAAGTATCGGCAGCAGGCGCGGCGGCGACCGCGGTGGCCTCGCCGGCGATCGCACAGTCCTCACCCGAGGTGAAGTGGCGCCTGACGTCGAGCTTCCCGAAATCGCTCGACACCATCTATGGCGGCGCCGAGCAGGTGGCGAAGTACGTCGCCGAGATGACCGACAACAAATTCCAGATCCAGGTGTTCGCGGCCGGCGAAATCGTCCCGGGCCTCCAGGCCCTCGATGCGACCTCGAACGGCACGGTCGAGATGTGCCACACCGTCTCGTACTATTACGTCGGCAAGGACCCGACCTTCGCGATCTTCGCCTCGGTGCCGTTCGGCCTCAATGCGCGCCAGCAGAATTCGTGGCTCTACCAGGGCGGCGGCAACGAGCTCGCCAACGAGTTCTTCAAGAAGTCGAACGTGATCGGCTTCCCCTGCGGCAACACCGGCACCCAGATGGGCGGTTGGTTCCGCAAGGAGATCAAGACCGTTGCCGACCTCTCCGGCCTCAAGATGCGCATCGGCGGCATCGCCGGCCAGGTGCTGCAGAAGGTCGGCGTCGTGCCGCAGCAGCTCGCGGGCGGCGACATTTATCCTGCGCTGGAAAAGGGCACCATTGACGCGGCCGAGTGGGTCGGCCCCTACGATGACGAGAAGCTCGGCTTCGCCAAGGTCGCCAAGTACTATTACTATCCGGGCTTCTGGGAAGGCGGTCCGACCGTCCACGCCTTCGCCAACCTGGAAAAGTTCAATGCGCTGCCGAAGAACTACCAGGCGATCCTCACCAACGCGACGGCCAACGCCAACAGCTGGATGGCCGCGCGCTACGACATGCAGAACCCGGCGGCGCTGAAGCGCCTGGTCGCCGGCGGTACCCAGCTTCGTCCGTTCACCAACGAGGTGCTGGAAGCCTGCCTTAAGGCCACCAACGAATTGTGGGCCGAGGTCTCCGGCAAGAACGCCGACTTCAAGAAGTCGATCGACGCCATGCAGGCCTACCGCTCCGACGAATATCTGTGGTGGCAGGTTGCCGAATACACTTACGACAGCTTCATGATCCGCTCGCGCACCCGCGGCTGATCTACGGCTTAGGTCCCAAGACCGGATGGCCCGGCCTCGCTCGCGAGGCCGGGCTTTTTCTTTGCCGCAGTGCGATCGGGATGGCATTCGGTCCCGTGATGTTCCATTCTGTCGGCAAGCCTCGGAAAGAAGGCTCCACAATCAGATCCATCAGGGCAGGAAATCATGAAGAGAAGAGACTTCATCAAGGTCACAGGACTTGGTGCGGCCGGCGCCGCCACGCTCGCGGCTCCCGCGATCGCGCAGTCGATGCCGGAAATCAAATGGCGCATGCCGACGAGCTGGCCGAAATCGCTCGACACCTTGTTTGGCGGCGCCGACATGATGTGCAAAATGGTCGCGGAGGCGACCGACAACAAATTCCAGATCCAGATCTTCGCGGCCGGCGAAATCGTGCCCGGCCTCCAGGTGCTCGATGCCGTGCAGAACGGCACATGCGAGATCGGCCACACCGCGTCGTACTATTACTTCGGCAAGGACCCGACCTTCACCTTCGGCTCGGCCGTGCCGTTCGGTCCCAACATGCGCATCAACCAGGCCTGGTACATGCAGGGCGGCGGCCGCGATGTGCTCAACGAGTTCTACAAGAGCTACAACGTCATCTCGCTGCTCGCGGGCAATACCGGCTGCCAGATGGGCGGGTGGTTCAGGAAGGAGGTCAACACGCCCGAGGATCTCAAGGGCATGAAATTCCGCATCGGCGGCTTCACCGGCCGCGTGCTCCAGAAGCTCGGCGTGGTGCCGCAGCAGCTCGCCGGCGGCGACATCTATCCGGCGCTGGAGAAGGGCACGATCGACGCCGCCGAATGGGTCGGCCCCTATGACGACGAGAAGCTCGGCTTCTACAAGATCGCGCCGCACTATTACTATCCCGGCTGGTGGGAAGGCGGACCGATGCTGATGGCCTTCGTCAACCTCGAAAAATGGAACGCGCTGCCGAAATATTATCAGAGCGTGCTGGAGCAGGCCGGCCACTACGCCAACAACTACATGATGGCGCGCTACGACAACGCCAATCCGCTGGCGCTGAGAAAGCTGCTGGCGGGCGGCACCAAGCTGCACGCCTTCTCGCCGGCGATCATGGATGCCTGCTACAAGGCCGCCAAGGAGCTGCACGCCGAAGTCGGCGCGACCAACGCCAACTTCAAGAAGGTGCACGACTCGCTCGCCAAGTTCACGAGCGACGGCTACGCCTGGTTCCAGGTGGCCGAGGTCGGCTACGACATCTTCATGGCGCGGCGGTCGCAGAGCTGATCACGCTGTCCGTCGCATGCAGCGCCCCGGAGCGATGGCTCCGGGGCGCTGCCGTTACAAGCCTCCGAAGGGCGTCCAAACAAAAACCTGCAAAACAACCCCATGCACAGTAGACGGGGACAGGTTTATCAATGGCTTGGCGGCTCAGCGCGAGATTTTGCTGAATTGCCGAAAGGGCTTGATACGTCGGGCAAAACAATGGTAGAAACTTATGATCGAAAAATCCGAATTGCGGCGGTGCGAGCCCACGGGATCAAATGAGATTCGATCCCGATGAGCTGCCGACCCATCACATCTTAGGCCGCTCCAGGAATCCTTTCATGTTCGGCGCAATCCTCGTCATCCTCTCCATCGGGTGCGTTCGCGGCCGGTCCGACGATGGTGCTTGAACGCACGTTGTGAAGCCGACACGCGCATGCGCGAAGCGTGACGGGGATCTAACCCTTGACGTCGTACTGCTTGCTGAGATGATCGCCGATCTGAACCAGCATGGCCACACATTCCGGATAACCCGGCCGATCCGCCGTGGCCTGATCTGCGCTGGCTCGAAACTCCCAGGAGCTGCCATCGCGAATGATGGAAATCGTCATTGCGTCCGGACAGTCGGCGTGAACTTTCAACTCGGCTTTGGCCATTGCAATCAGCTCGCTCTCCGTTTTCAACGGTTTGCTCATGAAGCTCATCCTTTCGCCCTGAGGCTGAATTCTGCTGGTTTCGCCCAAATCACCAGAACACATCTGATCGACTTACACGAAGCTGACAAGAGGCGGGCGCGTCACAATTGCCCATGAAATCGTCGCGGAAAGCCTCTTCAGCCTCGGGTCTTCAGCCCCGACACGGCTACTCATGTTCTCGAACGCTGGAGACTTTGCGCCCAGCATCTCTAGGTAAGCGTGGTAGGTAGTTTTTCGGTGTTCCTTTTACGGAACGATCAGGCTATCGGAATCTGGCAATCGGGCTGAAGTCGCTTGCGGTGTGTTTCGAACCTCCGGCTTCACGGTACGGTATACCGGATTCAACCAGTCCCGACGGGAATGCACCTTTCACCGAACACGGCGGCGTTCGATCGTTGATCGAGGTGCCAGGGCGGCCGTTTCCCGTGGGATCTCTCAATGAGACTGGCAATTGAAATCGTACAACTGCTGATACAATCGGCCGACACCTGGCTCTTTGAAGAGACTTTATCGGGTCTGAGCGATCGGGAATGGATGGCGTTGCGGTTTCTCGCCCGCGCAAACAGGTTTTCGCGGACGCCGACTGCTCTTGCGAGCTTCCTTGGCACGACCCGCAGCGTCGCATCGCAGATCGCCGCCGTGCTGCAGAGCAAGGGATTGATGGTCCGCAAACCATCAGCAGAGGACAAGCGCTCGATTGCGCTGTGCATCACAGGTGAAGGGGAGAGGTTCCTGGAGCGTGACCCCATCAACGCCCTGCGGGATCAACTCGTGTCCCTCGAACTCCCCGATCGATCGCGGTTGCGCGATACGCTTCGCCACGTTCTGGATGGGCTCGATGCTGGCAAGCGCCGTCACCGTGCCGACGTTTGCAGCCAATGCGTGTTCCTGATCGAGAGCGAAGCGGGGAAGGAGCGTAGCTTCAAGTGCCGGCTCTTTCGAAAACCCATCAGGGAGAAGGAGACGACCTTGCTGTGCACCTATTTCGAGGGGCGGAGCTAGAAAGCTCAGGTGCTCACGGTGCCTGTCAGGCAGGATGGATTGCCCCGGCGTTGATTGTCTTACACGAACCTGACAGGCGGCCAGCCTGGTCGGGCACTTTTCGCTGGCCGAGGTGGCCGGAATGGTGGAAGAGAGCGAAGATGCTGTGCGGTGACCTTGGGTATTCGTCGGGACTAGGATGCGCCTTCTGATCGTCGAGGACAATGCCGAGCTGTCGCGGCTCGTTGCCGGCGGGCTGGCAACGGCCGGCTATGAGAGCGACATCGTGGGCAGCGCAGCCGAGGCGCGCGAGGCGGTGAGCAGCGTGAGCTACGCTGCGATGATCCTCGACCTCGGCCTGCCCGACGGTGACGGCCTGTCGGTGCTGCGCGAGCTGCGCCTCAAGATGGAGCCGCTGCCGGTGCTGGTGCTGACCGCGCGCGGCGGGGTGCAGGACCGTGTCAGCGGCCTGCGTAGCGGTGCCGACGACTATCTCGTAAAGCCGTTCGCGATGGAGGAGCTGGTGGCGCGACTGGAGGCCATCCTGCGCCGTCCCGGCCAGTTGCTCGGCCGTTCGCTCAGTCTCGCCAACCTCGTCTACGACACCGAGAGCCGTCAGATCTTCGTCGACGACCAGCCGCGGATCATCTCCGCGCGCGAGACCTCGGTGCTCGAGATCCTGCTGCGCCGGCAGGGGCGGGTGGTACCGAAGAAGAACGTCGAGGACCACATCTTCGGTCTCGAAGGCGAAGTCGCCTCCAACGCGATCGAGGTCTATGTGTCGCGGCTGCGCAAGCAGCTGGCCGAGCACGGCGCCAAGGTCGTGATCCACACCATCCGTGGCGTCGGCTATCTCATGACCGAGGAGAAATAGCGTGCCCGCCGCGGGCCGTGCCGGATCGCTGATGTTCAAATCGCTGATCTCGCGCATCGTGTTCCTGCACATCGTCGCGGTCGCGGTGGTCGCGATCTTCCTGCCGCTGGTGTTGTTCTGGCTGCTCAACTCCGAGATCGACCAGCTGCATCGCGATGCCATGCGCGCGCAAGCCGAGGTGCTGGCGGAGCGCATCGTCGCGCAGCCGGATGGCACGTTGACCTTCAACCTGCCCGACAGCCTCAAGGGGCTCTATTCGGACGCTTACGGCCGCTATCAGTTCGACATTCGCGATTCCGACGGCCGGTTGCTGTTCTCCTCGCACCGGCGCACCGCCGCGGCGGCGGCGCCACGTTTTTCCGAGACCATCTCGGGCGCGGGCGTCAGCCGGGATATTGCCGGCAAGACGGTGCGCATCCAGGTTGCCGAGGACCTCGCGCACCGCGACGTCATCATCGACGACATCGTCTCGAACTTCTTCCGGCGGGTCGGGTGGATCACCATTCCCATCCTCCTGGTCCTGCTTGCCACCGACATCATCATCTTCCGCCGCGCCATCGCGCCGCTGTGGAAGGCATCGCAGGAGGCCAGCAATATCGGCCCGGCGCGCACCGACATCCGGCTGCCGACCGCGCGGATTCCGCGCGAGATCGTGCCGCTCGTCACCGCCGTGAACCAGGCGCTCGACCGCCTCGAGGGCGGCTTTCGCGTGCAGCGGCAATTCACGGCGGATGCCGCGCATCAATTGCGCACGCCGCTCGCGATCCTGCGCACGCGGATCGAGACGCTCGGCGACGGCGCCGAACGGCAGGCGCTGCATGCCGACATCGAGGCCATGAGCCGGATCGTCGCCCAGCTGCTGGAGATCGCCGAGCTCGACACCCTGGTGCTCGATCCCGGGGAGACCGCGGATTTGCGCGCCGTCTGTGCCGAGGTGGTCGGCTCGATCGCCCCGTTCGCGATCGCGCAACGCAAGGACATCGCGCTGAAGGGCACTCATGCGCCGGTGCTGATCCACGGCAATTCGGAGATGCTGCAGCGCGCGGTTTTCAACCTCGCCGAAAACGCCATCAAGTTCACCGCAACGGACACCGCGGTCGACGTCGAGGTGGGCGAGGACGGCTCGGTGCACGTGCGCGATTGCGGTCCCGGGGTCGCGGAGGCTGAGCGCGATCTGATCTTCCAGCGCTTCTGGCGCGCCGATCGCCGGCGCAGCGACGGCGCGGGACTGGGCCTCTCGATCGTGCGCGCCGTGGCCGATGATCACGCCGCCACGGTCGCGGTGGAGAACCTCCCCGGCGGCGGTGCAGAGTTCACGCTGCGGTTTCGGCTGGCGGATGCGCCAAAGCCTGTTGAGAAGAACTGGCGCGGCAGTGACGCTGCACCCTCTCCCCTTGTGGGAGAGGGTGGCGCGCCGCGTTAGCGGCGAGACGGGTGAGGGGTTCTCTCCGCGAGTCTCACTCTCGATTGAATGCGCGGAGAGAGACCCCTCATCCGGCGCGAACTGCGTTCGCGCCACCTTCTCCCACAAGGGGGAGAAGGAAAGAAGCGCAGCCGCTATTTCAGCTTGCCCGTGGACAGGTCCATGATCATGCGCGTCGCCAGATAGAGCCGCGGCACGATGCTGTTGACCTGCACATATTCGGCATCGTTGGAGTGCGCGCCGAAGCCCGACAGGCCCATGCCTTCCACCACGGCTCCTTTGGACTGCAGCGCGGCAAAAGCCGCGTCGGTGCCGCCGCCGGTCGCCTTCTCGTCGACCTTGAGGGATAGTCCGATCTCCCCATAGATCGTCTTGCCATGGGCCGCCACGCGGCGAGAGGCCTCGCTGGCTTCGAGCGGCGGGCGGCGCACCTCGAATTTCAGGTCGACCCTGGAATCGGGCAGCAGGCGATTCTTGATCTTGTCCTGCAGCGCCTTTTGCAGCTCGTCGAAGTCGGACACCTTGAGCGCGCGTGCGTCGGCCTGGGCGGTGGCCTCGGCAGGGATCACGTTGCGGTTGGTGCCGGACTTGGACACCGTCCAGTTCAGCTTCAGGCCCTGCTCGGGCTTGGACAAGTCCTTCATCTGCAACACCTGGTGCGAGAGCTCGTACAGCGCATTCACGCCGCCCTCCGGCCGTGCGCCGGCATGTGACGACTTGCCCTGCACGCTGAGATAGGCCGAGCCGATGCCGCTGGTGGCGAGGCGCAGCGTGCCGTCGGTGCCGCCGCCCTCGAACGAGAACACCACGTCCTGGTCCGATGCGAGCTTGGTGATGGTGCTGCGCCAGCCGGGCGAGGAGATCTCCTCGTCGCCGTTCGTGAGCACCGTGAGCGTGCCGTAATCCCTGAAGTTCAGCTTCTGCAGCAATGCCACGGTATGGAGAATGAGCGCGACGCCCTGCTTGTCGTCGGCGATGCCGAGGCCGTAAGCCTTGTCGCCGTCAAGGCGGAACGGCTGGTCCTTCAGCATGCCCTTCAGGTACACCGTGTCCATGTGGGCAATCAGCATGATCTTCCTGGTCCCCGTGCCCTTGAACACGGCGTGGACGGCCGGTCCGATCTTCTCAGGGGTGTCGTCGAGGCGATAGATGTCGGTGGATTGCAGGATCTCCACCGTGCCGCCGAGCTGCTTGAGCTGACCGGCAATGCGCTCGGCGATCTGGTTCAGGCCTTCGAGGTCCTTGCTGCCGGATTCGATATTGACGAGATCGCGCAGCGTGTCGAGCAGCGGCTGCTGCTCCTTTTGCGCCAGCATCTGGACGTCGGCGATCGGCTCGGCATGCACCATCGTTGCGGCACCTGCCAGCCAGAGTGAAGCAAGCAACGGAGCGACGAGCGAGGGAACAGGGTGCGATCGGGGCATGCGCGGCCATCCATGGAGGTTGGGGACGGCCCGGTATGCCTCCGATTCCGGTGCTTGTCACGCGCCGAGGCGTGTCATGCGCCGCTTCAGCGGAGCATGACGACGAGCCTCGTTCCCGCTACTTCTGCGGCGGGCCGAGATCCAGCGGCGGCAGCTCGATCTGCGGCACCTCGATCTTGACCTTGTCGAGATCGACGTTGAGCGGCTTGTCGAGCAGGCCCGTCACCACGGACGGGAAGATGATCACCAGCAGCACCATGATCATCTGCAAGCCGATCCAGGGCACGGCGCCCCAGTAGATGTCGGAGCTCTTCACTTCCTTCGGCGCGACCCCGCGCAGGTAGAAAAGCGCGAAGCCGAACGGCGGATGCAGGAACGAAGTCTGCATGTTGACGCAGATCATCACGCCGAACCAGATCAGCGCGGCGTCCGGTCCCACCACCGGCGCGAGGATCTTCTGCGCGATCGGCGCGATCATCGGCAGGATGATGAAGGCGATCTCGAAGAAGTCGAGGAAGAACGCCAGGAAGAAGATGAAGAGATTGATGAAGATCAGGAAGCCCCAGACGCCGCCGGGCAGCGAGGTCAGGAGATGCTCGAGCCAGACGCCGCCGGAGACGCCGAGAAATACCACCGAGAAGCAGGTCGACCCGATCAGGATGAAGGTGACCATGCAGGTGAGGCGCATGGTGGACTGGTAGCCCTGCGTGATCAGGTCGCGCAGGTCGGGGATGCGCGCGGCCCGAATGCAGATCCACACGATTGCCAGATAGGTCAGCGCGAAGGCGATCTTGAAGATCAGATTCTCGCTGAACAGGATCGCGACGATGGTGCCGATGCCGGCCGCGATCACGCCGATGATCAAGATCTTGTTGTCGGTCGAGGAGAAGTCCTTGTGGTGGATCGCGGCGAGCACGATGGCGCCGACGGCGCCCATCGCGCCGGCTTCCGTCGGCGTCGCCAGACCCATCATCATGGTGCCGAGCACGACGAAGATCAGCACGGCCGAGGGGATGATGCCCATCAGGCACTTCTTCCACAGCGCCCAGCCGGTCAGCGTGCGCGCCTCCAGCGGCACCGCCGGCACATGGCTCGGCTTGATCAGGCCGAGGACGAAGGTGTAGCCGGCGAACAGAACGATCTGAAACACCGAGGGGCCCCAGGCGCCGAGATACATGTCGCCGACCGACTTGCCGAGCTGGTCGGCGAGCACGATCAACACCAGAGAGGGCGGCACCAGCTGCGTGATGGTGCCGGACGCCGCCAACACGCCGGTGATGTAGCGCATGTTATAGCCGTAGCGGATCATCACCGGCATCGAGATCAGCGCCATGGCGATCACCTGCGCCGCCACCGTGCCGGTGATGGCGCCGAGGATGAAGCCGACGATGATCACGGAATAGCCGAGGCCGCCGCGGACCGGGCCGAACAACTGGCCCATCGAATCCAGCATATCTTCGGCGAGGCCGCATCTCTCCAATATGGCGCCCATGAACGTGAAGAACGGGATCGCGAGCAGGAGCTCGTTGGAGAGCACGCTGCCGAACACGCGGCCGGGAATGGCCTGGAGGAAGTTGAGGTCGAAGAAGCCCAGATGGATGGCGAGGAAGCCGAAGGAGAGACCGACCGCGGCGAGCGTGAATGCCACGGGGAAGCCGATCAGCATCGCCAGAACCAGGCCGCCGAACATCAGCGGCGGCATCATCTCCAGCGTAATCATTGGGTCGGCCTCTCGTACTTGGCGTCGATCGTCACATAGCCCTGGAGAGCCGCGATACGCTTGATGACCTCGGAAATACCCTGGATCGCCAGCATCACGAAGCCGGCGGGGATCACGAACTTGATCGGCCAGCGGATGAGGCCGCCGGCATTGGCCGACATCTCGCCGACGCTATAGGCCTGCATGAAGAACGGCCAGGACAGATAGGCAAGCAGCAGACAGGAGGGAATGAGAAAGAACAGGGTGCCGATCATGTCGAGCCAGAGCTGGCCGCGCTCGGACAGGGTCAGATAGAAGATCTCGACCCGCACATGCTCATTGCGCTTGAAGGTGTAGGCCGAGCCGAACATCACGAGAATGGCGAACATGTACCATTGCAGCTCCAGCCAGCCGTTCGAGGAGTCGTTGAAGGCGTAGCGGATCATGGCGTTGGCCGCGCTGACCAGGCATGCCAGGAGCACGAGCAGGTTACAGACGTACCCAATTTTCTCGTTGAGGGTGTCGATGGCGTTACTCAGCGCCAGCAATGGACGCATCTTACTCTCTCTCCGTCGCGGCCTAATACTTCACGGCAGGCTTCAACATGCATCGCTCGGCTCGCATGCAGAAAAAGCACACGACCGCACGGATCATATTCCGAAGCGATTGCAGCGTCAGTCCTCCCCTCGCGCCTTGCCGTCTTGACCGCGACCGCCGACGGGCGGGCCGGCTTATGTTGCCGGGCAAGCAAAGGCGGTCGCACCAAACCAGCGGCTTGGCGTGCCGTCAATCGGAAAATGGACAAATTGACGCGCCGTCAAAAGCTTAGGTTAGCGAGGCGCGGGGCACGCTTTCAGCCGCCCGTCACGCTCATGTGCCTGGAGACGCTGGGGCGGTCGTGGCGGCGGTCGATGATGAAATCATGACCCTTGGGCTTCAGCCCGATGGCGCGGTCGATCGCATCCGCAAGCAACAGGTCGTCGCCGGATGCACGCAGAGGTTTGCGCAAGTCCGAGGCATCCTCGTGGCCGAGGCAGGTGTGCAGCGTTCCCGTGCAGGTGATGCGCACCCGGTTGCAGGATTCGCAAAAATTGTGGGTCATCGGCGTGATGAAGCCGAGCTTGCCGCCGGTCTCGGCGACGCTGACATAGCGCGCCGGTCCGCCGGTGCTCTCGGCCAGATCCGTCAGCGTGAATTGCTGGGCGAGGCGGGCGCGTACCAGCGACAGCGGCAGGTATTGGTCGATCCGGCCCGAGCCGATCTCGCCCATGGGCATCACCTCGATCAGCGTCAGGCCCATGCCCTTGCCGTGGGCCCAGCGCATCAGTTCGGGCAGTTCGTCCTCGTTGAGGTTCTTCAGCGCGACGGCGTTGATCTTGACGGCAAGCCCCGCGGCGCGCGCGGCCTCGATGCCTTCCAGCACCTTGTCGATCTCGCCCCAGCGGGTGATCTCGCGAAACTTCTGCGGATCGAGCGTGTCGAGCGAGACGTTGATGCGGCGGACGCCGCAATCGGCGAGTTCCTGCGCGTGCTTCGCAAGCTGGGTGCCGTTGGTGGTCAGCGTCAGCTCGTTCAACGCGCCGCTCGACAGGTGCCGCGACAGCGAGCGGACCAGCGTCATGACGTTGCGGCGGACCAAGGGCTCGCCGCCGGTGAGGCGCAGCTTCTTCACGCCCTTGGCGATGAAGGCCGTGCAAAGCCGATCGAGTTCCTCGAGCGTCAGGAGATCGGCCTTGGGCAGGAACGTCATGTCTTCCGACATGCAGTAAAAGCAGCGCAGGTCGCAGCGGTCGGTGACGGAGACGCGCAAGTAGGTGATGGTCCGCCCGAACGGATCGGTCATCGCGCTCGACAGCGCGGCGCGGGGGCTCGCAGGAAGTCCGTTCATAGCAAATGCCTTGTCCCTTACGGCGACGGGCGCACCTTTGCTTCAAAGGTGCGGTCGAAGCAATCTAAGCATCGGACGCGGCTAGGACAATCGGTTGGTATACGTAACTCAGCACTTGCCTCCATTCAGATCGGGGAAGGGGAGCTCGGTGCGGGTGCAGCATTGGCCGGCGCCGCGGCGGGCGCGGCCGGCTGCGGTTTCGGCTTCGGATTCTTGGGCCGGTGCGGCCTGCGAACCGGCTTCGGCGGCACGGCCGGCTGGAGTTCCGCAAACACCGGGTTCGGAACGGTGGTGATCGAGGCGGGCGTGGTGAAATCGCCGGGATTCTTGATCACGTTCACCGGCACGCTGGTCGGCTGGTACTTGGGAAGCGCGAAAGCGACGGTGATCCTGTGAATATATCAAATACATCAGCGGCTTGCCGTGGGTTAAGCGCTCATCAGGCTGATTGCGGCCGCGGGCAGGTCGCGCATGTGATGGATCAGCCGGTCGGGCTTCAGCTCGGCGATCGGCACGTCGGTGTAGCCGAAGCTGACCCCGATCACGGGCACGCCGGCGCGCCGGGCGACGCCGACATCGGTTCCGGCGTCGCCGACCATGATGCTGGCCTTCACCTCGCCGCCGGCGCGGGCCACGGTCTCGCGGAAGATGGTCGGATCGGGCTTCTGGACGCCAAACGTGTCCGCGCCGCAGATCGCCGCGAAGCGGCGGCTGAGGTCGAGCTGGTCCAGCAGGCGCTTCGACAGCCATTCCAGCTTGTTGGTGCAGACTGCGAGGCGATGGCCTTCTGCCGAAAACTGGTCGAGCGCGGCCTCGAGCCCCTCGAAGGGGCGGGATTCCACCGCGATATGGTCGGCGTAATAGGCGATGAAACCGGCGGTCATCCGGTCCATGTCCGCGGGCGTGACGGTACGGCCCTCCGCTTCCAGCCCTCGCTCGATCAGCTTGCGGGCGCCGGCGCCGATCATGTTGCGGGCCGAGGCCATCGGCACCGGCGGCAGGCCTTCGCGGTCGAGCACGTAGTTCAGGGCGGTGATCAGGTCGGGCGCCGTATCCACCAGCGTGCCGTCGAGATCGAAGACGATGGTGTGCGGGGCAGTCGTCTTGAAGGAGGTCATGATTCCCAAGCGCTACCGGCCCGGTCATATCCGCGCAAGGGGCGGACCCATAAGATCACCTTATAGTCCAGTTCCCAGACCCTGTTCTCCGGGGAAAAACGAGGCTACATAGGCCGCCGAAAGCGGCCGGAATCGGCCGCACCTTCGAGACTTCACAAGGCAGGCGCACGTGAACATGGACCAGTTGAAGCGGCAGGCTGCGGCGCGTGCGCTGGAGGAGGTGCGCGACGGCATGCAGCTCGGGCTCGGCACCGGCTCGACCGCCAAGCATTTCGTCGAGCTGCTCGGCGAGCGCGTCGCCGCCGGGCTCAAGGTGATCGGCGTGCCGACCTCCGAGGCGACGCGCGCCGATGCGGAACGCTGCGGCGTGAAGCTGACGACGCTGGATGAGATCGACCATCTCGACCTCACGATCGACGGCGCCGACGAGATCGATGCCGAGCTCAATCTGATCAAGGGCGGCGGCGGCGCGCTCTTGCGCGAGAAGATCGTGGCGGCCGCCTCGGATCGCATGATCGTGATTGCCGACGACAGCAAATGGGTGCCGACGCTCGGCAAGTTTCCGCTGCCGGTCGAGGTCATCCCGTTCGGGCTCGGTGCGACGCGCCGCGCGATCGAAAAGGCATTTGCCGAATGCGGCGTTTCCGGGCAAATGGCGGTCCGCAAGGCCAAGGACGGCCACGTTTTCGTCACCGATGGCGGCCACTGGATCGTCGATGCCCAGCTCGGACGTATTGCGGATCCCCCCGGTCTCGCCAAGGCGTTGAGCGCCATTCCCGGCGTGGTCGAGCACGGGCTGTTCATCGGCTTGGCCAGCTCGGCCGTCCTGGCGGGCGGCGACGGAATTCGCGTGATTGAACGGCGCAAGCCGAAAGGAGACCAGGAATGAAGAGCGTGTTGAAATTCTTGCCGGCTGCGGCTCTCGCTGCGGGATTGGCCGTTTCGGCCGCCCCGGCCGTGGCCCAGCAGGCGGGCCAGAAGGCTCCCGCGGCGCCGGCCCAGCCAAAGGCCTCGCCCGCGGCGATTGCGGCGGCCAAGGAGATCTTGCAGATCAAGAACGCCGCCGGAATGTATGCGGGCGCCGTGCCGGGCATGGTCGAGAAGACCAAGGGCGCGCTGATCCAGCAGAACCTGAATTACCAGAAAGACCTCAACGAGGTGGCCCCGATCGTAGCCCAGCAGCTCAACGGCCGCCAGAACGAGATCGGCGAAGGCATGGCGCAGATCTATGCCAGCGAGTTCACCGAGCAGGAGCTGAAGGACCTCGTCACTTTCTACAAGTCGCCGTTGGGCAAGAAGCTGATCGATGCCGAGCCGCGCGCGATCGGGCAGAGCATGGCGTTCATGAACAGCTGGGCCCAGAGCTTCTCGGAAACCGTGATGGGTGCCTTCCGTGCCGAGATGCGCAAGCGTGGCAAGGAGATCTGAGCGCACCTATCTGAAAGGCGCTTCTTGAAAGGGGTCGGAGTGGACAATGGCTGAATTCGACGTCGACCTCTTCGTCATCGGTGGCGGCTCGGGCGGCGTCCGTGCCGCCCGCATCGCGGCCGGCTACGGCGCCCGCGTCACGATCGCGGAAGAGTACCGCATGGGCGGCACCTGCGTGATCCGCGGCTGCGTGCCGAAGAAGCTGTTCGTGATCGGCTCGCATGTCCGTCAGGAGCTCGAGGACGCCGCCGGCTTCGGCTGGACCGTTCCGCCCGCGAGCTTCGACTGGCCGACGCTGATCGCCAACAAGGACAAGGAGATCGCGCGACTGGAGGCGGCCTACACCGCCAATGTCGAGAAATCAGGCGCGCAGATCGTCAAGAGCCGCGCGGTGATCGAGGACAAGCACACCGTCCGCCTGCTCGAGAACGACAAGAAGGTCACGGCGAAGTACATCCTGATCGCGACCGGCGGCGCGCCCAACCATGGCGCGGCGATCCCCGGCATCGAGCACGTGATCTCCTCCAACGAGGCGTTTCATCTGAAGAAGCTGCCGAAGCGGATCGTGATCCAGGGCGGCGGCTATATCGCGCTGGAATTCGCCGGCATCTTCGCCGGCTTCGGCTCCGACGTCACGGTGATCTATCGCGGCGACAACATTCTGCGCGGCTTCGACGAGGATGTCCGGACCCATGTCCGCGCCGAGATGGAGAAGCAGGGCATCACCATCCTCACCGGCTGCACCGTGACCAAGGTCGACCGTCACGGCGAGGACTTCACCACGCACCTGTCGAACGGCTCGAGCCTCGCCTCCGATCAGGTGATGTTCGCGATCGGCCGCCATCCGAACCTCGCCAATCTCGGCCTGGAGAATGCCGGCGTCGCCATCAATCCGGCGAACGGCGGCATCGCGGTCGACCATTTTTCCAAGAGCTCGGTCAACAGCATCTATGCCATCGGCGACGTCACCCACCGCTTCAACCTGACGCCGGTCGCGATCCGCGAGGGCCATGCTTTCGCCGACACCGTATTCGGCAAGCGCGAGGTGCAGGTCGATCACGCCAACATTCCGACGGCCGTGTTCTCGCAGCCGGAGGTCGGCACGGTCGGCCTGACGGAAACCGAGGCGCGCGCGCAATTCAGCCACGTCGACATCTACAAGACGACGTTCCGGCCCATCAAGGCGACGATGTCGGGCCGCGACACCCGCGTGCTGATGAAGCTCGTGGTCGACGGCGCGACCGACCGCGTGCTCGGCTGTCACATCGTCGGCGATGCCGCCGCCGAGATCACGCAAGCCGTCGCGATCGCGGTGAAGATGAAGGCGACCAAGGCCGATTTCGATGCGACCATCGCGCTGCATCCGACCGCCGCCGAAGAGCTCGTCACCATGCGCACCCCGACCGCACGGCACGTGCGGCAGGCGGCGGAGTAGCCTCAGCTATACAAATACCCGACCGGCTTGCCTTCGGTGCGCAGGGGACGCACGTCCTTTTGCGTGATGATCTGACCGGCGAGGCCGTCGATCTCGTCGCGCTGGGTCGGAGTCCAGCTGCGCAGCTCGTTCATGCCCTTGAGCAGGCCTAGGCGGAGGACCTGGGTGTTTTCGCCGACGCCGATGAGGCTGATGGAATCCTTGCCCGCCGTCACCACGTCGCCGGCGGAGAGTTCAAAGCTCTCGCCGGACTTTTTCTTGAACTCGGCCGTGCCGCGAATGACGCGATAGATCACGACCTCGCCCTTCGCAAAACAGGTCGCGTCCGCCGCGGCCGACGTGCTCTTCGGCAACAGTGCGTGGCCACGCGGGTCGGTCGCGATGATGTGGCCGGTGACGAGATGCCCGCTCGGACTCTCGATGCCGATATCGCGCACGTAGACCGGCATCGCCGATCCGACAGAACCATCGGTGAGCGGCTTGAACAGCGCGTCGAGCGCCAGGGGATCCTGAAGCCAGAAGCCGGCATCGGCCGGGCGGTCATGCAGCGGATGGCTCCAGGCCACGCGCGGCGTTTCGTCCTCGTTGATCTGATCCGGACCGACAATGGTCGGATTCGGAAAGGTGGTGGGATCGGTGATGAAGGCTTCGAGGAATTTGCCGGAATAGCCCATCGAGATCGGATCGGGCACCACCGTCTGCGGCGTCTTCAAATTCTCTTCGGTCGACAGGCCCGACCAGGTGTAGAACAGCTGGCGATGCACGATCGCGCTTTGCAGCATCACCGCGCCCGGGCCGACATTATACCAGCGGCCGTCATAGTCGAAGGTGAACGCGCCCGAGGTGACCAGCACGAGCTGAAAGCCGCCCGGCGGCAGATGCAGATGGAAATCGGTGGGGCCGGTGTCGGGCCGATAGATCGGCAGATTGGTCGCGACCTCGTGCAGGAGGAAGGTTTCGTTGTTGGCGTGGAAGCCTTCGTTGGCGCGGTTGTAGAGGGCCTGCGGCCGGTAGGTCGCCTCGAATTTTGCATTCTTGTCGCGATCGATCGCCACGAAGTCCTGATCGTTGAGGCGCAGCCGGGCGCCGTTCGGATGAGTGAGACCGGTGAATTTCATATCTCCGGCAGCATGCACGTTCATGGCATTCTCCGATCTGAGGCCATTCATCCCGGAGCCGAGCGCACGTAACTTGCCGCTCCTCAACCGTGGCGGGGCAGGGACTTGGCTTGATGATGTCTTGCGAATTTCAGGCCAGTCAGAACGCAATGCGGCGCGTCGGCCCGCCGGCTGCATGCGGCGCGCAAATAATCGAGATTGCACCTGGGGTTAGACGATAGGTGCCGCTGGCCAGGCTTACCCGTCCGCGCGTGCCGCAAGGCGGGTGGGGCGGCTTGCCTTGTCTAATTTGTCGGCATGTCCCGCAAAAGTGCATGCAGCCGCGACGGGCAAACGCCGGCGGCTCAGCGTCTGGTGCGGCTCAGTCGAATGATCGACGGAGCGTCGGTGCGGGCTTGCCGGATGGGCTGTCAGCCCATTTCGCCATGTCCAACGCGCGCGCATCGAAGCCTTCGCACCAGAGGCAGCTCGGCTCGGCGCGGCCTTTGGCCGTCAGCATCGGGACAAGCGCATGGCCGCAGCCGGTGCAGGATATGATGCGATTCATGTGCTTCTCCACGATCGGCAAATTCAGGAATGGCAACTTCGTCGCCGAAGCTTGCGCGGGCGCTATGACGACGCAGGAGCGCTGCGTTGAACAGGCGCGCTCGTTCCGGACAGCGTCGAGGTAGCAATCCATTGTGACACGGCTGCGATGTCGTCGCCGCTTTCGCGATAGGCGCGAAGCTGGAATTCCGCCGAGCTGCCGCGCTCCACGATGGTTCGGCAATGCTCGATCTCGGCGGAGCAGTTCAGTGCGGCTGCATCCTCCGCAATATCGTCGATCAGGCGAGTGAGCAGCTCCGAGATCGTCACCGGTCCGTCCTTGGAGGCGAAGATGCAGTCGGTGCCATAGCGCTGGGCGCGCCATTTGTTCTCGACCGCAATCGCGCGTTCGACTGCGGTGACCTCCCGGGACAGCTGAGGGCGCAGATAGAGATGCCGCGTCAGGCAGCGGTAGAGCGAGGCAATCGCAATCGCGTCGTCGACGAAGGTGCAGGTGTCGGGCGCGCGAAGCTCCAGGGTCGGATGCTTCATGGAAGGACGCATCGCCCACCAGATGTGGCTTTCGTCCGGGATCACGCCGGAGCGCTGCAACGCGCCGACATAGGCGTCGAAATCCTGCTTGCCCTCGAACAATTCGGGCAAGCCGGTGCGCGGCAGCTCGGAATAGGCCGCGAGGCGGTAGCCCTTCAATCCGGTCTTGTGCGAATTCCAGAACGGTGAGGACGCCGACAACGCGATGAACAACGGCAGGTGCGGCAGCATCGCCCGCATCACCGCCATGCGCTTCTCGGGATCCGGCAACTGCACGTGCACATGCATGCCGCACATCATGTTGCGGTGACCGATGCTGCGCAGATCCTCGATCATCTCCTCGTAGCGCGGTTTCGGACTGGGCTGGGACATGCGCCAGACCGCGCTCGGGTGCGTGCCGGAGGCCATGATCACGAAGCCGTATTGCGCAGCGACGTTTGCGACCTCGCGTCGCAGAAAGCGCAGCTCTTCGCGGGCGTCGTTCACGTCGACATGAACATTGGTTGCGACCTCGAGCTGCGATTGCAGCATCTCGCGCATGGCCTGGCCGCCGGTCGACCAGTTTGCCGATTCGAACAGCTCGTTGGGCGTGTGGATCGCGACCTCGAAGCTGCGGCGATCGGCGAGGAAGTATTCCTCCTCGATGCCGAAGGAATATTCCGCCGGATTGCCGCCGCCGCCGGCAGAACGGATGACGACGTGCTGCCTGTCCTCGGAGGGGGTGAGGCGCAGCAGCTTTGAAACGTCTGAAGCAAATGTCATTGGCCACCGGCGCAGTCACTTACCTGCGGGCGATAATCCGTCTGACTGTGGCCGGTTCCGCACCCGATGTACTGGAAATTGCAGGATCGAACGGAACAATTTTGACGGCTTCGGACGCTCGCGCGATCAGGGCGTGATTCGGCGGGACTTCCGCCCAGCTCGATTCCTTGTCGAACGGCTCGGAGACGACGATGACCTGCCCGCCGTCCTCGCGGAAGTAGAGCGTGTTGGCGGCATCGTTGACCGAGACGCGAAAGGCATAGAGGTCGCGGCCGTTGGCGATCGCGCTGGTAAAGCGCAGCCGTTCGCGAAGCCCACCTTCGTTGACCAAGCCGACGAGGGATTGCAGCACGGATTGCGTCGCGCCGAGTGGATCATGCTCGAGACCGGCCCCCATCATCGCCAGGAACACGGCTTCGGAGTCGGTCGTGCCCAGCCGGGACGGGTAATGGGCATCGGGAATCAGCGCCTCGACCTTGCGTCGCAGCCGATTCCAGCTGCCGACGAATCCGTTGTGCATGAACATCCGGTGTCCGCAGGCAAAGGGATGACAATTCTGCCGCGTCACGGCTGTGCCGGTGGCGGCACGCACATGGGCGAAGAACAGATGAGAGCGCAGATGCCGGCAGAGATAGCGCAGGTTTTCATCCGACCACGCCGGGCGCGTCTCGCGATAAAGGCCCGGCTCAGGGTGCTCGCCATACCAGCCGAGACCAAAGCCGTCGCCATTCGAGCCCGCCGTGGACTGAAGCGAGCGGATGCTCTGCGCAATCAGCGAATGCTCGGGTTCGGTGACATAAGGCTCGAACGAGGTGGTTTCGCCCCGGTATGCGATCCAGCGGCACATGCGGGTTCCTGCCAGTCGATCGTCGATTGACGTGTCGCGAGGTGCACCAACACGCGTCACGGCTGCATGGTTCCCGATGCAAGGGACTGCTTAACCAAAACCAGCAACGCCAATTCGATGCGGCCGCTGGTCGCAGCGGGATCGCCTTGATTCCGACAGGTCCACCTTTATCTCTGAGGCGAACAAGAATCCGGGCCCCTCTGGCGAGGACGCCGACAGACGTCGGCAAACCTCGTGATGTCGGATGACCTGTCCCGCGCGAATGCGATGGATCGGCCGATTGTCGGGCCCCTGTTCCTTCTCTCCGACCATTCGTCTCCATCGCAGCTCCGTGCGGCCATTTCGCAAGCAAAGGGAGCTATGATGTCTGACACCATAACCTCAAATCCGATCGAGATCACGGAGCCGTCCAGCCTGAACGAGCAGGCCGCGGCCGCGTTGGTGATCGTGGGCGCCCTGGTTGCGGTTGCCGACCGGCGCGTCTCGCCGGTCGAACGAGACGAGGTGATCCGTTTCATCAGGGATCGCAAGCTGGCGCCGCACATCGCCGACGAACGGCTCTGTGCGATGTTCGACGAGCTGGCCGAGCGGCTCGATGAGCCGGATTTTGCCAATGTCGTGATCGACACGCTGCGGCCGGTTTCGAACCTGCCGCTCTCGTCGCATCTGGTGGAGCTGTCGGAGCGCGTTGCCGCCGCAGACGAGGACGTGCATCCGCACGAAGTCCAGGCGATCAAATTGCTGCGCTTGCTGACGCTGGTGCTGCCGCGCGCCAAGCCTGTCTTGGAAAGTGCAGCGGGTCCCAAGCTGCAGGCCGCCGCCAAGGAGTAAGCATGAGCACGGTTTCGAACGAGCGCGCCAGGCAAACCGAGGGCACCACCGGCCAGATCGCCGGTGGGGACCCGCGCCTGGCCAAGCTCGTCGACCGCCTGCCGCCGCGCATGGCCGACACGGTGACATATCTGCTCAAGCCGTCGAGCCGCTGGGTCAGGATTCCCTCGGGCGCGCTGCTGGTCGTCGGCGGTGTGCTCGCCTTCCTGCCGGTACTCGGCGTCTGGATGCTGCCGCTCGGCCTCGCGCTGCTCGCCGAGGATGTGCCTGCGCTGCGCTCCTCCCGTTCAAGGGTCTTCGACTGGATCGAGCGCCGCAAGCCGCATTGGCTCGATCCGTCGGCATCGAAGAATGATCAAACATGACAGAATTTATCACCCCCGAAGCGCTGACCGCGCTGTTCCAAGTCATCCTGATCGACCTCGTGCTCGCCGGCGACAACGCTGTCGTCATCGGTCTCGCCGCGGCGGGCCTGCCGGCCGGGCAGCGCCGCCGGGCCATCATCGTCGGCATTGCCGCCGCCACTGCGCTGCGCATCGTCTTCGCCGGCGTCGCAACCCAGCTCCTGCAGGTCATCGGCCTGCTGCTCGCCGGCGGCGTGCTGCTGCTCTGGGTATGCTGGAAGATGTGGCGCGAGCTGCGCGAGCAATCCGCGCATTCGCGGCAACTCGCGTTCAGCCATGGCGGCGGCCCGGATGCTGCACCCGTGCAGCGAAAGACCTTCGGCCAGGCAGCGGTGCAGATCGTCGCTGCCGACGTCTCGATGTCGCTCGACAACGTGCTCGCAGTCGCGGGTGCCGCGCGCGAGCATCCCTACATTCTGGTGTTCGGCCTGTTGCTGTCGGTCGCGATGATGGGCGTCGCCGCCGATCTGCTCGGCCGCGTGCTCCAGAAGCATCGCTGGGTTGGCTATGTCGGCCTTGCCATCATCATTTACGTCGCCTTCGAGATGATCTATCGGGGCTCCCTCGAGCTCGCGCCCGTTATCGCGAGTCTCTGAGACGCATGCCTGTCTGCCATCCGGAGTGATCAATGACGTCTGAACCCAAAGCACCTTCGGCGCCGCTGCCGCCGGTCGGCCTGCTTCCAAAGCTGATCTTTGGCTCGCGCTGGCTGCAATTGCCGCTCTATGTCGGCCTCATCGTGGCTCAGGCCGTCTATGTCCTGTTGTTCCTCAAGGAGCTCTGGCACCTCGTCCTGCACTCGTTCGACGCGAGCGAGCAGCAGATCATGCTGGTCGTGCTCGGGTTGATCGACGTGGTCATGATCTCGAACCTCCTGATCATGGTGATCGTGGGCGGATACGAGACTTTCGTTTCCCGGCTGAACCTGAGCGGCCATCCCGACGAGCCGGAATGGCTCGGTCACGTCAATGCCAGCGTGCTCAAGATCAAGCTCGCGATGGCGATCATCGGCATCTCCTCGATCTCGCTGCTCAGGACCTTCATCGAGGCCGGCAACCTCGGCACGACGCGAAGCAATTTCACTGAGACCGGGGTGATGTGGCAGGTGCTGATCCACATGACCTTCATCATCTCGGCGATCGGCATCGCCTGGGTCGACCGCCTCAGCGAGAGCGGCCATCGCAAGGAGGCCGAGCACGGCTGATCTGGCCGCCCAAAGACCTCCCAAGCGGCCAATCCTGGAGCCCGCCTGATCATCCGGTCGGGCGGGTTCTTCTTTCGAGATCGATAAAATCGTCTGCAATCGGTTCAGCGCCGGCAAACGCTGCGGACAAGAAGCGTGGCGCCTTAAACCAGGCCTTTGGAACCGATCTGCATCCTGCCCGCAAAAGGGCAGGGCTATCGGCATGACAATTCTCAGGGAGATCGTCGCAGCGGTCGCGGGAGTCTACGCGCTCCTGCTGGTCTGTGACGCATTGTTCGGCGTCGGCGAGGCGCGCTTCGACGACGCTTATTTCCGCGCCAGCTTCTACGCACCGCGGCCGAAGGAGTTTCGGTTCGCGAGCGATACGCCGCCGGCGGTCCGCGTCAGCGACGCCTTCGCACAGTTCGCACCTAGCGAGGCCAAGCCGAACCGGCGCTACTCGTCGCTGACGACGATCATCCGCTAGTGGTTGATAATATCGGGCTGGGTCGGCTTGCTCCGCTACACCTCTCCCCAGCGGGGAGAGGTCGGATTGCGCAGCAATCCGGGTGAGGGGCCGCGGTAATTCGGTGAGACCGTAACCCCTCACCCGGATCGCATCTTTGATGCGATCCGACCTCTCCCTTCGGGAGAGGTGAACAAATCTCATTCCCCCTGAATCCATTCCGCGACGCCGCGCCAGAGCGTGTCGCGGTGCTCGGGGCGGAAGAAGCCGAAATGGCCTATTCCCTTGGCGCCGACGTCGGACGGTCTGACCGTCAGCACCTCCGGCTTGATCGCAGTGAACCCGCCCGTGAGCAGCTCGACCGCGGGGCGCGTCGCCCAGGGATCGTCGGCGAAGCACAGCGCCCGCAGCTCGCCCTTGAAATTCGCGAAATTCGCCAGCGCCGGCAGCTTTGAATCGAAGAGATAGCGGGGGCTCGAGACCCATTCGGTCCATTGCAGGAAGACACCCTTGGGCAGGTCCTCGCCGACACCGGCCCAGCCCGGTGCGTAACCGAGTGCATGGACCAGCGGCACGCCGACAAAATTCATGAAGGCGTAGACGCGGTACTTTTCCGGCGAGGTCATCAGCCGCCACGTCGCAGCCTGCGAGGCCACGAAGGCGGCGCGCGAGATCTCGGTGTTGTTGGCGATCAGCCCGAGCGCCTGGCCGCCGAAGGAATGGCCGATGTAAGCGAGCGGCAGGGCATGATAGCGCTCGCGCATCCAGCTGACCGCGGCGGTGACGTCGAGCGCGGCCCAGTCGGACATCGAGGCCTTGAAGCCGACCAGCGATTTCGGCTGGTTGTAGCCGACCATCGCCGGCAGGCGGGAATCGCCGATGCCGCGATAATCGTAGGTCAGCACCGCGCAGCCGCGATGGGCGAGGTAGGAGGCAAAGCCTCGATAGATCTTGCGCGGAACGGCGGTCGCCGAATTGATCAGGACGGCATGGCGCTTGGCGCCGCGCGGCAGGAACAGGGTGCCTGCCAGGGCATAGCCGTCGGTTGCCGGGAAGCTGATCTCGTCGATGAAAACGTCGTCCAGTGCCGCGTCCATGGCGGTCGGTGTCCCGTCGGATTCCTTAGCCGGCCCAAGCAAATGCGAATTCGGCTTTGGCAGCAAGGGTTTGCGCTGCGAAATGGATTTACAACTGGCGGGGCGTGGCCGGCCTGTGTATAAGGCGGCCCTCGCAACCCCTAGATCAGGTTGTGGTTTTTGCTTCACGGAGAGATTGCGATGTCCGAGCGGTGGACGCCCGAGTCCTGGCGCAGCAAGCCGGTGCTACAGGTGCCCGACTATCCCGACGCCAAGGCTTTGGCCGACGTCGAGGCGCAGCTGGCGACCTTTCCGCCGCTGGTCTTCGCAGGCGAGGCGCGCAACCTGAAGAAGGCCTTGGGCCGCGTCGCGGCCGGGGAGGCCTTCCTGCTCCAGGGCGGCGACTGCGCCGAGAGCTTCGCCGAGCATGGCGCCAACAACATCCGCGACTTCTTCCGCGTGCTGCTGCAGATGGCGGTGGTGCTGACCTATGCCGGCGCCGTCCCGGTGGTGAAGGTCGGCCGCATCGCCGGCCAGTTCGCAAAGCCGCGGTCGTCGCCGACCGAGAAGGTGAATGGCGTCGAGCTGCCGAGCTATCGCGGCGACATCGTCAACGACATCGCCTTCACCAAGGAAGCGCGCATTCCCGATCCGCAGCGCCAGCTGATGGCCTATCGCCAGTCGGCGGCGACGCTGAACCTGCTCCGCGCCTTCGCCACCGGCGGCTTCGCCAATCTCGGCAGCGTGCATCAATGGATGCTCGGTTTCCTCAAGGATTCACCGCAGTCCCGCCGCTACAAGGAGCTGGCCGACCGCATTTCGGACGCGCTCAACTTCATGCGTGCCTGCGGCCTCGATCTCGAGAGCCATCCGGAGCTGCGCGCCACCGATTTCTACACCAGCCACGAGGCGCTGCTGCTCGGCTACGAGCAGGCCATGACCCGCGTCGATTCCACCACCGGTGACTGGTACGCCACCTCGGGCCACATGATCTGGATCGGCGACCGCACCCGCCAGCTCGATCACGGCCATGTCGAATATTTCCGCGGCATCAAGAACCCGATCGGGCTGAAGTGCGGCCCCTCGCTCAAGACGGACGAGCTGTTGAAGCTGATCGACGTGCTCAATCCCGACAACGAGCCGGGCCGGCTGACGCTGATCGGCCGCTTCGGCTCCGACAAGATCGGCGAGCATCTGCCGAACATGATCCGCGCCGTGAAGCGCGAGGGCCGGGTGGTGGTCTGGTCGTGCGATCCCATGCACGGCAACACCATCAGCTCGACGTCCGGCTACAAGACACGGCCGTTCGACCGCATCCTGTCCGAAGTGAAGTCGTTCTTCGCGATCCATGCCGCCGAGGGCACCCATGCCGGCGGCGTCCATCTGGAGATGACCGGCCAGGACGTGACCGAATGTCTCGGCGGCGCCCGCGCGATCACGGACGAGGATCTCAACGACCGCTACCACACGGTCTGCGATCCCCGCCTCAACGCCGAGCAATCCATCGATATGGCTTTCCTGGTGGCGGAGCTGCTCAAGCAGGAGCGCGCCGGCAAGACCCAGCCGATTCCAGCCGCAGCGGGGCTGTAAGACCTTGCTGCGGATCTGGAAGGCCACGATCAATTCCCGCAACGGTCTGGCCTTTGCGTTCCGGTCGGAGCAGGCCGTCCGCGAGGAGATCTTTGCGTTGCTGTTGTCGGTGCCGCTGGCCTGGTTCATCGGCGCGACCGCGATGCGCGCGGTCGAATTGGTGTGCTCTGTCGCGTTCGTGCTGACGGTCGAGCTGCTCAATACCGCGATCGAGAAGCTCGCCGACCGGCTGACCATGGATCACGACAAGCAGATCGGCCGCGTCAAGGACATGGGCTCGGCCGCAGTCGGCGTTGCGCTCTTGATGACCGGTGCGTTCTGGATCATTGCCGTCATCGAGCGATTGGGGTTCCTGTAACTCGGGATCGGATGGGGCGGCCATGACCGAACGTTTCGACACATTCGCGGTCACGCTCGCCCAGCTCAATCCGACCATGGGCGACGTGGACGGCAATGCGGCCAAGGCGCGCGCGGCGCGGGCGCAGGCCAAGTCCGACGGCGCCGATCTCTTGCTGTTTCCGGAACTGTTCATCGCCGGCTATCCGCCGGAAGACCTGGTGCAGAAGCCCGCCTTCCAGGCCGCCTGCCGCGCCGCGATCGAAAGCCTCGCGCGCGAGACCGCCGATGGCGGGCCTGCGATGCTGGTCGGCACGCCCTGGGTCGAGGAGGGCAGGCTGTACAATGCCTGCGCGCTGCTCGATGGCGGGCGCATCGCGAGCCTGCGCTTCAAGTGCAACCTGCCGAATTATGGTGTGTTCGACGAGAAGCGGCTGTTTTCGCGCGGCCCTGCCGCCGGCCCCGTCACCGTGCGCGGCGTGCGCATCGGCGTGCCGATCTGCGAGGACATCTGGCTGGAGGAGTCCGAGGACTACGAGAACGTGGTCGAGACGCTGGCCGAGACCGGCGCCGAGATCATCCTGGTGCCGAACGGCTCGCCTTATGCCCGCGACAAGAACGACGTGCGCCTGTCGGTCGCGGTGGCGCGCGTGACCGAGAGCGGGCTGCCGCTGGTCTATCTCAACCAGGTCGGCGGCCAGGACGAGCTCGTCTTCGACGGCGCTTCCTTCGCGCTCAATGGCGATCTCTCGCTCGCGGCGCAGCTGCCGGCCTTCGAAGAGAGCATCGTCACGCTGCGCTTCAGCAGAAACGGCGACGACTGGCGCTGCACCGGGCCGATCGCCGAACAGCCCGAGGGCGACAAGGCCGACTACGCGGCCTGCGTACTGGGCCTGCGCGATTACGTCGCCAAGAACGGCTTTCCCGGCGTGCTGCTCGGCATTTCCGGCGGCATCGATTCCGCGCTTTGCGCGGCGATCGCGGTCGACGCGCTCGGCGCCGACCAGGTGCATGGCGTGATGCTGCCTTACCGCTACACGGCCGCACACTCCATCGCGGATGCCGGCGAGCTCGCCGGCCATCTCGGCGTCCGCTACGAGGTGCTGCCGATCGCGGAGGCCGTGACCGGGTTCGAGACGATCTTGTCCGGCATCTTCAAGAACCTGCCGCCCGATATCACCGAAGAGAATCTCCAGGCCCGCACCCGCGGCACGCTTCTGATGGCGATCTCCAACAAGACCGGGCTGATGGTGGTGACGACCGGCAACAAGTCGGAGATGTCGGTCGGCTACGCCACGCTCTATGGCGACATGAACGGCGGCTTCAACCCGCTCAAGGACATCTACAAGACGCAGGTGTTTCGGCTGGCGAACTTGCGTAACAGCTGGAAGCCCGATGGCGCGCTCGGCCCCGCGGGCGAAATGATCCCGCCCGACATCATCACGCGCCCGCCGACGGCGGAGTTGCGCGAGAACCAGACCGATCAGGACTCGCTGCCGCCCTATGACGTGCTCGATGCCATCCTGGAGCGCCTGGTCGAGCGCGAAGAGCCGCTGGATCATATCATCGCCGCCGGCTTCGACCGCGAGATCGTCACCCGCATCGACCATCTGCTCAACGTCGCCGAATACAAGCGCCGCCAGGCCGCGCCCGGCGTGAAGGTGACGCGACGGAATTTCGGCCGCGACCGCCGCTATCCCGTCACCAACCGCTTTCGTGACAAAGGCGAGCCGTTGCCCGCCGCGGATGAGGCGCTGGTGTCACGTGGCAGCACGGCGTCAATCGACGCGTTCGAGGGCTGAACTCCAGCTTGAGCACCGGCAGGCGCTACGACGGGGTTGCGAAAAACAGCACCCTCAGGAAGTGCGTGTATTCGGATTCGAGCACCATGATCGACACAAAAACCAATACCGCGACCGGCGGCAGCAGGATGGCATAGGTCAAGGCCAGCCGCTCCCAGGCCATGTGCATGAAGACGGCGACGATCAGGCCGGCCTTCAACATCATGAACAGCAGGATCAGCGACCACCTGAGATAGCCATGCAGGCCAAAGTAGTCGACGAGGTAGGAGCACGTGCTGAGGACGAACAACCAGCCCCAGACCACGAGGTAGAGCTTGATCGGGTGCTGTTGCCCCTTGGCGTGAACGGCTCCCGTTGCGATTGCGCCATGCGCCGGAGCGTGGAGCTGTCCTTCCATGTGTACCGCCGCGTTTGTCATGCGCCGACCTCACCAAAGATAGAAGAATGCGAAGATGAACACCCACACGAGATCGACGAAGTGCCAGTACAGGCCCGTGATCTCGACGATCTCGTAATACCCCTTGCGGCTCGTGAAGAAGCCGCGCCTCTCGACGTCGAAGTCGCCGCGAAAAACCTTTCGCGCAATGGCGATCAGGAAGATCACACCGATCGTCACGTGGGTGCCGTGGAAGCCGGTGATCATGAAGAAGCTCGCACCAAACTGCGGCGCACCCCATGGATTACCCCAGGGCCGGACGCCCTCCATGATCAGCTTGGTCCATTCGAAGGCCTGCATTCCGACGAAGGTTGCACCGAAGGCTGCAGTGATCAGCATCAGGATTGCGGTTCTCACGCGGTCGCGGCGGTAGCCGAAATTGACGGCCATCGCCATCGTGCCGCTGCTGCTGATCAGGACAAACGTCATGATGGCGATCAGGATCAGCGGAATGTGCTGTCCGGCGATGTTGAGAGCGAAGACCTCGCTGGGATTGGGCCAGGGTACGGTCGTCGACATCCGCGCCGTCATGTAGGAGAGCAGGAAGCAACTGAAGATGAAGGTGTCGCTGAGGAGGAAGATCCACATCATGGCCTTGCCCCAGGACACATTCTTGAAGGCGCGCTGATCGGACGCCCAGTCGGCGGCGATGCCGCGCCAGCCTTCAAGCCGCGCAGGCGATTGCCCCGGATTTGTCAGCACGGTCTCAGCCATCTGGTCTCGCCTCCCTAGCTCAGCAATTGGCGGCAGATGTTGACGAAATCGTCGGTCCAGCCGGTGAGAAGACCGAGCAGGACAAGCCAGACCAACAGCAGGAAGTGCCAGTAAATGGCGCACAGCTCGACGCTCAAACGCATGTCGGCGATCTCGGCGCCGCGCCACACCTTGGCTGAGGTACGGCCCAGGGCCACCAGACCGCCCGTCAGATGCAGCCCATGCACTGCGGTCAACACGTAGAAGAAGGAATTCGCCGGGTTGGACGCCACGAAATATCCCGCAGCCCCGAGCCGTTGCCAGGCCAGGAACTGCCCGGCGAGGAAGATCACGGCAGATGCTCCGCCGGCGAGCAGACCGATCATGACGGTCTCAGTATCGTGGCGGCGCGCGGCCGCGTACGACCATTGCAGCGCGACACTGCTCAGGACCAGGACGCCCGTGTTGACCCACAGCAGCCGCGGTACAGGCAGCGGCCGCCAGTCCACCACGCTCATGCGCATCGAGTAGGCGCTGATGAAGAGGACGAACAATGCGCTCGCGACCGCGAGAAACACGCCAAGACCGACCTTCGCTGCCGGCCAGGTCATGGCATCGCCGCCGGGGAAGTCGCCTGCCGCGCCTTCCTCCAGCCAGGGCTTGGCCGTCAGTCGCTGCTGCGACAGCCACCATCCGGCGATTACCGCAAGCACAGCCAGGAACAGGATGACGGCGCTCACGAAGCAGCTCCTTGAGCGAGCTGCGTCGCGCGCGGCGGCTGGTTCTGCGGAATGAAATCCTCCGCGGCGCCGGGCACACTGTAGTCATAGGCCCAGCGGTACACGACCGGGAGCTCCTTGCCCCAGTTGCCGTGCCCTGGGGGCGTCTCCGGCGTCTGCCACTCCAGCGTCGTCGCCCGCCACGGGTTGCCGCCTGAGACCTCACCTTTGAACAAGCTCCAGACGAGGTTGAACAGGAACACCATCTGGCTGAAGCCGACGGTCAAGGCCACCACCGAGATGAAGGCGTTGAGTGAATGGGCCGAGGACGGGATGAAGGTCGTATCTCCGAGTTCGAAATACCGGCGCGGGACCCCGAGCAGTCCAAGATAGTGCATGGGGAAGAAGATCAGGTAGGCGCCGAGGAAGGTGACCCAGAAGTGAAACTTGCCCATGGCCTCGTTCAGCATCCGCCCCGTGACCTTCGGGTACCAATGATAGATCGCGCCGAGCACGACCATGATCGGCGCCACGCCCATCACCATGTGGAAATGGGCGACCACGAACATGGTATCCGAGAGGGGCACGTCCACGACGACGTTGCCGAGGAAGAGGCCGGTCAGCCCGCCGTTCACGAAGGTGATAATGAAGCCGAGGGCGAACAGCATCGGCACCGTGAGATGAATGTCGCCGCGCCACAGGGTCAGCACCCAGTTGTAGACCTTGATCGCGGTGGGGATTGCGATGATCAGCGTCGTGGTGGCGAAGAAGTACCCGAATTGCGGGAACATGCCGCTCACATACATGTGGTGTGCCCAGACGATGAAGCTGAGCGCGCCGATGGCTACGATCGCCCAGACCATCATGCGATAACCAAAGATGTTCTTGCGCGCATGCGTGCTGATCAGATCCGAGACGATGCCGAAGGCGGGCAGGGCGACGATATAGACTTCGGGATGGCCGAAGAACCAGAACAGGTGCTGGAAGAGCAGCGGGCTGCCGCCGCCATATTTCGAAAGCGTGCCCATCTCGACGAGGGAGGGCATGAAGAAGCTGGTTCCCAGGAGACGGTCGAGCAGCAGCATGACCGAGGCAACGAACAGTGCAGGGAATGCCAAGAGCGCCATGACGGTCGCGGTGAAAATGCCCCACACCGTCAGGGGCAGGCGCATCAAAGTCATGCCGCGCGTGCGCGCCTGCAACACCGTGACCACATAATTCAGCCCGCCCATGGTGAAGCCGATGATGAACAGGATCAGGGACGCCATCATGAGAATGATGCCCCAATCCTGCCCGGGCGTTCCGGAGAGGATTGCTTGCGGCGGGTACAGCGTCCAACCGGCACCGGTGGGGCCGCCGGGCACGAAGAATGTCGAGGCAAGCACCAGGACCGCGAGCAGGTAGACCCAGTAGCTCAGCATGTTCACATAAGGGAAGACCATGTCCCGGGCGCCGACCATCAGCGGGATCAGGTAGTTGCCGAAGCCGCCCAGGAACAATGCGGTGAGCAGGTAAATCACCATGATCATGCCGTGCATGGTGATGAATTGCAGGTACTGATTGGCATCGATGAAGGAGAAGGTGCCGGGGAATCCCAGTTGCAGCCGCATCAGCCACGACAGCACCAGTGCCACCAGCCCGATGGCCGTGGCCGTCAGCGAATACTGAATGGCGATCACCTTGGCGTCCTGCGAGAAGACGTATCGTGTCCACCAGCTCCGCGGATGATAGAGCTCGACCTCAGGTACTTCGGCAGGCGGGATGCCGCGGATTCCTTCATATGGAATATCGACCATAGAAACCTCCTCGGTCGTTTCCATCGGGGGTGAGGCGTTGGCCTCTTGCGCCCGATCTAACTGCGGCGGCAGCTTGCTACTTGCCGCCGGATTGGTACGTCGCCTTCACAACGGCTTGCGCCGGCGATAACTCTGCGAACGTTTTTTGTTGCTCCAGCCAAGCGTGATATTCACCCTCTTCGTCGACGATGACCTTGGCCCGCATCTGATAATGAGCAGCGCCACAAAGCTCCGCACAGAGAACATCGAACGTTCCGGTTCGGATCGGCGTTATCCAGAAATAGGTCACCATGCCTGGAACCATGTCCATCTTGGCCCGGAATTCGGGCACGTAGAAATCGTGCAGGACATCAACCGAGCGGAGGAGGACCTTGACCGGCTTTCCGACTTGAAGGTGCAGGTCGCCGTTCTCGATCACGACATCGTCCTGCGCGTGCCGGTCGTCACGATTGAGGCCCATCGGATTGTCGGAAGCGATGTTGCGGACATCCGATGTGCCCAACTTCCCATCCTTGCCCGGAAGGCGGAAGCTCCACTGCCATTGCTGGCCCATGACCTCGATCTCGGTGGCATCCGCAGGCACCGTCACGAACTGGTGCCAGACCACGAGGCCAGGCGCCAGCATGGCCGCGACGCCGACGCCAGTCCCGACGCTCAGCCACCATTCGAGCCGTTTGTTTTCCGGATTGTAGTCGGCCCGTCTTCCCTCTCTGTGGTGAAAGCGGAAGACGCAGTAAGCCATGAAGGCGATCACGGCGACGAAAACAAAGCCCGTGATCCAGAATGTGATGTTGATGGTGTGGTCGATATAGGCCCAGTTCGTGGCGATCGGCGTCCACCACCACGGGCTGTAGATGTGAAACAGCACCGAGCCGATCGCGACCAGAAGCAGTATCAGTGCGACAGCCATCCTGATCCATCCTTGCCATCGAAGGCTACGGATACGAATCCAGGGCGGAGCTCATGTCTGTCGCGATGGCTGGCCTTTCTTGGCATATGCCATCGCCGGCCTCTTGCCTCGCCCATTCCACTGATCGCGAAATCAAGAGAACGCTCGCGACCATCAACTCTAAGGGCGTCTGCGTCTAAAATGATACCAGCCCAATCCGGCGTCAATAGAGCAATGTGGGTGTCCGAATTGGTGTGATCGCCGTGCTGGCAAACCACCAAGAGCATCAGGTGCGCATGTTTGGGTTTGGGTGATGCAACGCACAAATCCGTGCTGGTGCGCAATTCACCCAACCGTGAGTGCAGCCGTGCTCCGCGCGCGCTAAGCTTGCCAGGCAGGTCGCGACGGGTTCCGTCCGGCCAGGCTCGGTTGCTGAACCTGGGTTGCCGTACCCGACCCATCGCGTTTCCTGCTCGACAGGCGGACACGCGTGGCTGAAGAGCGCGTGTTGTCGAAAACCGCGATTTTCAGCACGGGAGGCTCCGTACATGGCCACTCTGTACTCCCACGACATCAGGCGGCACGCATTCGGCGAAGCGGCCTCCTATCCCATTCGCAAGATCAGCTTGTCCGACTTGACCGAGGCCCTGCGCCTGGGCTGGGACGATTTCCAGGCGATGCCGAGTCACGCGATCGTCGTGTGCCTGATTTATCCCGTTCTCGGTCTCGTCCTGTTCAGGATGGTGCTCGGCTATTCGGTGCTGCCGCTGCTGTTTCCGCTGGCCGCCGGCTTTGCCTTGATCGGTCCTTTTGCCGCGATCGGTCTCTACGAACTCAGCCGTCGTCGCGAGCGCGGCGAGGAGGTCGAAGCATGGGATGCGATCAAGGTGCTGCGCGCACCGTCGTTCGGCGCCATGATAGAACTCGGCGTGCTCCTGCTGGTGCTGTTCGGGGCCTGGATCGGTGTCGCAAACGCAATCTATGTCGCGATCTTCGGCCACGCTGCGGCCGCAAGCATTCCCGACTTCGCAACGCGCGTGCTGACGACACCGGAAGGCTGGTCGCTCATCATCGTCGGTTGCGGTGTCGGCTTCCTGTTTGCGGTTGTGGCATTGTGCGTCAGCGTCGTATCATTTCCGTTGATGCTCGACCGCCATGCGACTGCGATCGACGCGATCCGCACGTCGCTCCGAGCGGTCGCGGCGAATCCGGTTGCAATGGCCGGATGGGGTCTCATCGTGGCGGCGCTGCTCGTGATCGGCTCGCTGCCGCTCTTCGTCGGTCTCGCCGTCGTTCTGCCGGTGCTCGGTCATGCCACCTGGCACCTCTATCGGCGGGTGGTCGAGCCCAATCCGAACCCACCGGACGCACCGCTGCCGCCGCCGAAGGGCAGGCGCTACGCAGCAGACTTTCCGGCCAATCTCTTCCCGTGGAGCCGCGAGGGCGAGCCTTAATCGCGGAACGGCTGCGCTGGGACGCCTGCGCGGAGCATGACAGAGTGACGGCCTACTTCTGCTGCTGCGGCAGGAAGGTCGGGCCGACCGAGCGGATCGGCTTGTTCTCTGAACCCGCCGCGGGCGTGCCGGCGTCCGCCGGCGGTGCCGCCGGTGCCGTGGCCGTCGTCGGAGGGGGCGCGCCCTTCTTGGCATTGGCAGGCTGCGGCGCGCCCTTGTTGAGCCGCTGCTGCTGCATCTTCCTGGCACTTTCCTCGGTGACGATGATGTCGCCCTGCTGCTCGACGCTGGTCTTGTCGTCGGCGGATTTCAGCGCATCCGCCCAGGTCTGGCCTGCCGCCTTGCAGGAGCAGGACGGGTTGAACTCGCTGCGGAATTTGAATGCGGTCGGCAGCGCCGTGTAGGGCTGGCCGCCGATCGAGACCGCCGCGTTCATGTCCTCGCCGGGATTGCGATGGGTGTAGAGCACGGCTTCCGCGGCCGGACACAGCGCCTTGCAGGTCTTCTCGTCGTCGCCGAAGCGCGCCGGCACGGTGGCAAAGGAGATCGGGAAATAGGCGCCGTCGCAGGTGCGCACGCAGACGGTGCGGAAGGTGCCGGATTGCGGGCCGAGATCGGAGGGCGGCATGGCTTGCGGATTGTTCGGGTTGTTGCCGCCGAACAGATTGCTCAGGAAATTGCCGCCGCCTTGCGATTGCGCGGCGTTGGCATATTGCGGCCCGCAATTGTTCTGCGCCAGCGCCATCAGCACCGAGCGGCGCTGGTTATCGCGCTCCGGGCTGGCGCCGCTACCGCCGCGCAGCCGCTCGAGATTGCCGGTGATCTGGTCCAGATTGGCGCGCATCTGCTGGATCTGGGTGTTGACCGGACCGCATTGCGCCTGCTGGCCACCGAACAGCGAGAAGAAGCCGGAGGAATCGCAGCCCATGCGCTTGGCTTGCACGGTGACGCGGTCGAGCTCGGCCTGCTGCTTGGCCTGGGAATCCTGATAGCGGCGGATCTGCTCCTCGCGCGCGGCATCACCCCCGCCGCCGCGATCGAGCGCGGCGAGCTGGGCCTCCAGGCGCACGCACATCGGATTGGGTCCGAGCCCGTTCTGGCCCGGCTGGGGCGGCGGGCCGGCCTGCGCGAGTGCGCCATTGGCGAGCACGACGGTGCCGAGGAGCACGGTGCAGGCAAGGAGGGAACGGGCACGGAAGAGAGAGAGGAATTCAGGCATATCCGCCATTCTAGCGAGGTCACGGCCCAGCGTGATCGTCCAAGTGACTTCCCAAGTGAGTTGGGGGCCGAAGCGCGCCCTCCCAATAGCCGCTTCCTGCGGCATCGTCACGTCGTTTCAGGGGCCGAAGACTGGTCCTAAGGTCCGCCAGCTCCGAGCGAATTCAGCGCTGGCAGGTGATTGCGACATATTCGTCGCAATGGCCATGGGAGCAGTTTGTGCCGGTTTTGGGGACGGAGCCGGTAATTTCGTCGGGGTCGACCCGGCGATAGCTTGATGCCTTTGCAAAATCTCGTGACTGGCAATAGGTCCGCGCGGCGGAGGCGCCGCATGTGTCGCCCTTGGTGTCGCTCTTGGCCAGGCACTGGTCGGCGATGATGAAGACGCGGCTCTCGGCCCACGCCTGAGGTGCTGCAAGGAGCGAGGCGCCAAAAATGAGCGCGAGCAGGGATCGCATGAAAATACCGGGGGCAAAAAATCAGGGAACCGCAGGTTCCAGAATGGGCTCAAATGGTTAGGGGATCATGAACCCTGAAGGCCGGCCGCGCCCTTTGCGGAGGCAAAAACGGCATTTTCGCGGCCCTTGACGCCGGGGCCCGTGGTGGCCCATATGTGGCCGCATGAACGGTCTCCTCGCCATTTGCGCCATTTGCCGCGAGATTACGAGCTAGCGATTCGCTGGCTGGAGCCGTCTTTTCTCAAACACATTGAGAGCCTTGGACGCCCGGCCGAGAGGGATGGGTTGTCATGGAATTGCGTCTTTACGATACGCTGAGCCGGGAAAAGCGCACCTTCGTGCCGCTCGATCCGAACAACGTCCGCATGTATGTCTGCGGACCGACGGTCTACGACTTCGCCCACATCGGCAATGCCCGGCCGGTGATCGTGTTCGACGTGCTGTTTCGCCTGCTGCGCCACCTCTATGGCGAGGCGCATGTCAAATATGTCCGCAACATCACCGACGTCGACGACAAGATCAACGACCGCGCCGCGCGCGATTTTCCCGGCCTGCCGCTGAACGAGGCGATTCGCAAGGTCACCGAGCAGACCGGCAAGCAGTTTCACGCCGACGTCGACGCGCTGGGGGCGCTGCGGCCGAGCGTCGAGCCGCGCGCGACCGAGCATATCGGCGAGATGCGCGAGATCATCGAGCGGCTGGTCGCCGGAGGCTTTGCCTATGTCGCCGAGGACCACGTGCTGTTCTCGCCGCAGGCGATGAATGCGGCCAATTCCGCGCTGCCGCGCTATGGCGCGTTGTCGAAGCGCTCGCTCGACGAGATGATCGCGGGCGCGCGGGTCGATGTTGCGCCCTACAAGCGGGATGCGACCGACTTCGTGCTGTGGAAGCCGTCCAAGCCGGGCGAGCCGTCCTGGCCGTCGCCATCCGGCATCAAGGCGGAGGGGCGTCCGGGCTGGCACATCGAGTGCTCGGCGATGGCCTGGAAGCATCTCGGCGAGCACTTCGACATCCACGGCGGCGGCATTGATCTCGTGTTTCCCCATCACGAGAACGAGGTCGCGCAGACCTGCTGCGCGTTCCACCGCGAGCGCATGGCGAACTATTGGATGCACAACGGCTTCCTGCAGGTCGAGAGTGAGAAGATGTCGAAGAGCCTCGGCAATTTCATCACCATCCACGAGCTGCTTAGGGATTGGCCGGGTGAGGTGCTGCGCCTCAACATGCTCAAGACGCACTATCACTCGCCGATCGACTGGACCATGAAGTCGCTGGAGGAGAGCGCCAGGACGCTCGACGACTGGTATCGTGTCGCGGCCGACGTCGCGCCCGGCGAGCCGGCTGCGCCCGTCGTCGAACCGCTACTCGACGACCTCAACACGCCGCAGGCGATCGCGGCGCTGCACGGCCTGCGCGGCAACGACATCGCCGGTCTTGCGGGCTCGTTGCGGCTGCTCGGATTCCTGTCCGAGAGTGCGGCGCAGTGGGAAGGACGCAAGCAGCAGGCGAGCGGGGTCGATGCCAAGGAGGTCGAGCGTCTGCTCGCGGAGCGGACAGCCGCCCGTAGCCGGAAAGATTTCAAGGAGTCCGACCGCATCCGCGATCTGCTCGCCGCGATGGGCGTTGCGATCAAGGATTCCAGGGATGGCACGACTTGGGAGATCGCGCGATGAAGCGGCCCGACACGCCGTTTCCGCGGCACTGGCTCTATTACATCGCGCTGAAGATCGCGCTGCTCGCCGGCGCGGTGGCGATCGCGCTCAAGCTCTATGGGATGTGGTGAGGACGATGGGACAGACTTTGCCAAAGCCCGCATTGAGGCCTTTCCTCCCAGCGGATGTGCCGATCCTCGCCGCGATCTTCGCCGCCAGCATCGAGGAATTGACCGGCGACGACTATAGCGAGGCGCAGCAGGAAGCCTGGATGGCGGCGGCCGAGGACGAGGAGTTCGGCAAGCGGCTCGCGTCCGACCTGACGCTGATCGCGACGCTGGAAGGCTCGCCCGTCGGCTTCGCCTCACTGCGCGGCAACGATCATATCCGCATGCTCTATGTGCATCCGGCCGTGGCCGGGCAGGGCATCGCGACCATGCTGGTCGACGCGCTGGAGAAGCTCGCCGGCGGCCGCGGCGCCAAGAGTCTCTCGGTCGATGCCAGCGATACCGCGGAGGGCTTCTTCGCCAAGCGCGGCTACACCGCCCAGCAGCGCAACAGCGTCACGATGAACGACGAATGGCTCGCCAACACCACCATGAAAAAGACGCTCGGAGCGGGGCAATGAGCAAGGAGCGTCTCTATCTGTTCGACACCACGCTGCGCGATGGGGCGCAGACCAACGGCGTCGACTTCACGCTGGCCGACAAGCAGGTCATCGCGGCGATGCTCGACGATCTCGGCATCGATTATGTCGAGGGCGGCTATCCCGGCGCCAACCCGCTCGACAGCGAATTCTTCGCGACCAAGCCCAAGCTCAATCATGCGCGCTTCACCGCCTTCGGCATGACGCGCCGGGCAGGCCGCTCGGTCTCGAACGATCCGGGCGTCGCGGGCCTTTTGGAAGCCAAGGCGGACGCAATCTGCTTCGTGGCGAAGTCGTCGGCCTATCAGGTGCGCGTCGCGCTGGAGACCACGAAGGAAGAGAACCTCGCCTCGATCCGCGACAGCGTCGCGGCGGCGAAGGCGGCCGGCCGCGAGGTGATGCTCGATTGCGAGCATTTCTTCGACGGCTACAAGGAAGACGCCGCCTTCGCGCTTGCCTGCGCCAAGGCCGCCTATGAGGCCGGGGCACGCTGGGTGGTGCTGTGCGACACCAATGGCGGCACCATGCCCGATGAGGTCGAGGCCATCGTCAGAGACGTGACGAGGCACATCCCCGGCGATCACGTCGGCATCCACGCCCATAACGACACCGAGCAGGCGGTGGCCAATTCGCTCGCGGCGGTGCGTGCCGGCGCGCGGCAGATCCAGGGCACGCTGAACGGCCTCGGCGAGCGCTGCGGCAACGCCAATCTCTGCTCGCTGATCCCGACGCTGAAGCTGAAAGCGGGGTTTGCCGAGGCTTTCGAGATCGGCGTCACCACGGAGAAGCTGGCGACTCTCGTCAAGGTGTCGCGCACGCTCGACGACATGCTCAACCGCGTGCCGAACCGGCATGCGGCCTATGTCGGCGAGAGCGCCTTCGTCACCAAGACCGGCATCCATGCCTCCGCCGTGCTGAAGGATCCGCAGACCTACGAGCATGTCTTGCCGGAGCTGGTCGGCAACCACCGCAAGGTGCTGGTGTCCGACCAGGCCGGGCGCTCCAATGTCATCGCCGAGCTCGACCGCGCCGGTATCTCTTATGAAAAGAGCGATCCGAAGCTGACGCGTCTCGTCGAAGAACTGAAAGAGCGCGAGGCGGCCGGCTATGCCTACGAATCCGCCAACGCCTCGTTCGAGCTCCTGGCGCGCCGCACGCTCGGCAAGGTGCCGCATTATTTCGAGGTCGAGCAGTTCGACGTCAACGTCGAGCAGCGCTACAATGCGCTCGGCGAGCGCGTCACGGTGGCGCTCGCGGTGGTCAAGGTCGACGTCGCCGGCGAGCATCTGATCTCGGCCGCCGAAGGCAACGGTCCCGTCAACGCGCTCGACGTCGCGCTGCGCAAGGACCTCGGCAAGTACCAGAAATTCATCGAGGGCCTGACGCTGATCGACTATCGCGTCCGTATCCTCAATGGCGGCACCGGCGCGGTCACGCGCGTGCTGATCGAGAGCGAGGACGAGAACGGCGATCGCTGGACCACGGTCGGCGTGTCCCCGAACATCATCGACGCCTCGTTCCAGGCGTTGATGGATTCGGTGATCTACAAGCTGGTGAAGTCGGGGGCGCCGGCTTAGACGGGCGCGACCACAAACACCGTCATTGCGAGGAGCGAAGCGACGAAGCAATCCAGACTGGCTCCGCGGAAAGTTTCTGGATTGCTTCGCTTCCGCCGTCGCTCGTCGAGCTATGGCGGACAAGTCGCTCGCAATGACGAGGAGAGAGGGGAGCGCGACCAATGATCGATCACATCTCCGTCGGCGTCAGCGATCTCGATCGCGCCGCGAAATTCTACGAGGCGACGCTCGCCGCACTCGGCCTCACGCGCCTCGTCACGCGGCCGCGGACGGTCGGGTTCGGCAAGGCCTATCCGGAGTTCTGGATCAATCTGCGCGAGGGCATGCCGCCGGTCGCGCCGGAGAGCGGCGTGCATATCTGCCTGCGGGCGAAAACCACGGCCGAGGTCGATGCGTTTCACGCAGCGGCGCTGTCCGCTGGCGGCGCCTCCGACGGCGCACCGGGCATCCGCCCGCACGATCGCGTGCGCTATTACGCCGCCTTCGTCACCGATCCCGATGGCAACCGGATCGAGGCGGTGACGTTCCCGGCAGAGTAGGCGTTACAACTTACGCGCCACTTCCGGCGCGAGATCGCGCTGGCTGTCGGGAATCTGCGCAGCTGCAGAGCGCAGCCGCGGGATGATCTCCTCGACCTTGTCCGCCTTGAGGATGTCGACCGAAAGGCCGGCGCGGATGAACTCGGTCTGGCGCATGTGGTACACCAGCGAGAGCAGCGGCTCCCAGAAATTATCGATGTTGGCGAGCAGCACGGGCTTGGCGTGACGGCCGAGTTGCTGCCAGGTCAGCTGCTCCACCAGCTCCTCGAGCGTGCCGAGCCCGCCGGGCAGGGCCACGAAGGCGTCGGAGCGCTCGAACATCAGCCGCTTGCGCTCGTGCATGTCGGGCGTGACGACCATCTCCTGCACCCGCGTCAAGGCGTTCTCGCGCATCCGCAGGAAGTCAGGGATGATGCCGGTGACCATGCCGCCGTGATCGAGCACGGAGGTTGCGACCGCCCCCATCAGGCCGAGCGAGCCGCCGCCATAAACGAGGCGGATCTTGCTTTCCGCCAGCGCTCTGCCTAGCGCCTTCGCCGCTGCGATGAAGTTGGGGTTTGTTCCAGGGCCGGAGCCGCAATAGACACAGACGGTTTTGATCGTGCTCATTGGTGCCATGATGCATTGCAGCGAAGTGGCGTCAAGCCCAAACGGTGATTCGGTACTTCCGGGAATCTACCGGTAAATCGCGACAAACGATCCAGGATTCGCCATCTGGCGGGGTGCGCGGGCATCGGGAAGGCTCTATATGACGGGCGAAAATCGTTAATCGCAGTTGCGCCCGCACCCGGCGGGCTTTCAGGTTTCTTGATGGACCAACCTCAATCGTTCGACGGCGCCGACGTTCCTGATCCTGCTGCGGCAGGACCGCAGGCCGGGGCCACGCTGATGGGTACGCTCGCGCATCTGTGGCCCTATATCTGGCCGGGCGACCGCTTCGACCTGAAGATGCGGGTGGTCTGGTCGCTGGTGCTGCTGCTCGCCGCCAAGCTGATCACGCTCGCGGTGCCGTTCAGCTTCAAATGGGCGACGGATGCGCTGACGGGCGCCAACACCGCGCCGGTCGCGGCCGACAATTGGCATCTCTGGGTGATCGCCTCGCCTTTGCTGCTGACCGCGAGCTACGGCGTGATGCGCATCCTGATGGCGGTGCTGACGCAATGGCGCGACGGCATCTTCGCCCGCGTCGCCATGCATGCGGTGCGCAAGCTCGCGACCCTCACCTTCATCCACATGCACGAGCTGTCGCTGCGCTTCCACCTCGAGCGCAAGACCGGCGGTTTGACGCGCGTGCTCGAGCGCGGCCGGGAGGGCATCGAGGTCATCGTGCGCATGGTGATCCTGCAGCTGATCCCGACCATCGTCGAGGTCTCGCTGCTGCTGGCGGTGCTGCTCTGGCAATTCGACTGGCGTTACGTGGTCGCGACCCTGATCACGGTCACGCTCTACATGTACTACACCTATATCGCGACCGAGTGGCGGATCGGCATCCGCCGCAAGATGAACGATTCCGACACCGAGGCGAACACCAAGGCGATCGACTCGCTGCTCAACTACGAGACGGTGAAGTATTTCGGCGCCGAAGCGCGCGAGGCGCAGCGCTACGACAAATCGGTCGAGCGCTACGAGGAGGCGAGCGTCCGCACCTATACGTCTCTCGCCGTGCTCAATACCGGACAAGCCGTGATCTTCACGCTGGGCCTGACCGCAACCATGCTGATGTGCGCGATCGGCGTGCGCAACGGCACCAACACGGTCGGCGATTTCGTGCTGGTCAATGCCATGATGATCCAGCTCTACCAGCCGCTGAACTTCATGGGCATGGTCTATCGCGAGATCAAGCAGGCGATCATCGACATCGAGAAGATGTTCGGCGTGCTGGGCCGCGAGGCCGAGATCAAGGATGCAGATGGCGCGAAGCCGCTGGTCGTCTCCGCCGGCACGGTGCGCTTCGAGGACGTGCACTTTGCCTATGAGCCGACCCGCCCGATCCTGAGGGGCATCAGCTTCGAGGTGCCGGCCGGCAAGACCGTTGCCATCGTCGGCCCCTCCGGCGCCGGCAAGTCGACCATCTCGCGGCTGCTGTTTCGCCTCTATGACATTTCCGGCGGGAGGATCCTGATCGACGGCCAGGACATCCGCGAGGTCACGCAGGCCAGCTTGCGCGCATCGATCGGCATGGTGCCGCAGGACACGGTGCTGTTCAACGACACCATCCGCTACAACATCCGCTATGGCCGCTGGGACGCCGGCGATGCCGAAGTCGAGGAGGCCGCCCGGCTGGCGCAGATCGACCACTTCATCCGCATGGCGCCGAAGGGCTACGAGACCCAGGTCGGCGAGCGCGGCCTGAAATTGTCGGGCGGCGAGAAGCAGCGCGTGGCGATCGCGCGCACGGTGCTCAAGGCGCCGCCGATCCTGGTGCTGGACGAGGCGACCTCGGCGCTCGACACCCACACGGAGCACGAGATCCAGGGGGCGCTCGACCGCGTGGCCAAGAACCGCACCTCGCTGGTGATCGCGCATCGGCTTTCCACCATCGTCGGCGCCGACGAAATCATCGTGCTGGACCAGGGCCGCATCGCCGAGCGCGGCACTCACGCGAGCCTGCTCGCGCAGGGCGGGCTCTATGCCAGCATGTGGAACAGGCAGCGCGAGGCCGAGGCGGCCCGCGAGAAACTGGCCAAGATGGCCGACACCAATGCCGCGCCCAACCGGGAGCCGCCGCCGGTCGACGACATCCTGACGACGCCCGCGGCGGCGGAGTGACCTTGTCTCCGGTCCCAAGTCTGGCCTAAACAAGCCCGCGCGACGACCCGTGCCATCAACCCCGAACGGCAGATAGCGATGTCCATTCTCGATTCGATCCAGCGTCAGATCCCGCCGATCCACAAGGAGGGCTATCCCTTCATCGGCGGCTTCGCGGTGGCGAGCCTGATCCTGTTCTGGCTGTGGTCGCCGCTGGGGTGGATCGGCACGGTCCTGACCGTGTGGTGCGCGCTGTTCTTCCGCGATCCCGTCCGTGTGACGCCGGTGCGCGAGGGTCTCGTGGTGTCGCCGGCCGACGGGCGCGTCTCGATGATCACCATGGCACTGCCCCCGGCCGAGCTCGGGCTCGGCGACCGGCCGCTGCCGCGCGTCTCGATCTTCATGAGCGTGTTCAATTGCCATGTGAACCGGGCGCCAGTGGCGGGCAGGGTGGACCGCATCGCCTATCGGCCCGGCCTCTTCATCAACGCCGAGCTCGACAAGGCGAGCGAGGACAATGAGCGCAACTCGCTGGTGATCACGACGCCGACGTCCCGGATCGGGGTGGTCCAGATCGCTGGCCTCGTCGCCAAGCGCATCGTCTGCTTCGTCAGGGAGGGGCAGGCGATCGGCGCCGGCGAGCGCTTCGGCCTGATCCGCTTCGGCTCCCGCCTCGATGTCTACCTGCCCGTGGGCACCAAGGCGCTGGTCTCGGAAGGGCAGACCGCGATCGCCGGAGAGACGATCCTGGCCGACCTTGCCGGCGACGACCCGGGCCGCGCGTTCCGCGCCAATTAACCAATAGTCGGTGCTTGCAGGCCTTCCGCCGCAATGGCGGAGGGCGGCTTGGCTTGCTATATCTCGCCTCGAGATAAGGACGAGCCATGACGCCTTACGACTTCAAGGATCCCGACGTCCGCCGCCGGCGGTTCCGCCCCATTCCGGTGCGGATGCTGGTGCCCAACGTCATCACGCTGCTGGCGATCTGCGCCGGCCTGACCTCGATCCGCCTGTCGATCGAAGGGCGGATGTCGCTCGCCGTCTATGCCATCGTGTTCGCGGCCGCGCTCGACGGCATCGACGGCCGCATCGCGCGCATGATCAAGGGGCAGTCCAAGTTCGGCGCCGAGCTCGACAGCCTCGCCGACTTCGTCAATTTCGGCGTGGCGCCCGGCCTGATGCTGTATTTCTGGCAGCTGCACGAGCTCGGCAATGCCGGCTGGATCGCCGCCATGGTGTTCGCGATCTCCGGCGGCCTGCGGCTCGCCCGCTTCAACGCCACCATGGACGATCCGAACAAGCCGGCCTTCGCCGCCAATTTCTTCACCGGCGTGCCGGCGCCCGCCGGCGCGATCACCGTGCTGCTGCCGATCTATGTCGCATTCCTCGATCTCGGCCGCACGCCTGCGGCGGTGACCGCGGCCTACACGCTTCTGATCGCGTTCCTGATGGTGTCGCGCCTGCCGGTGTTCTCCGGCAAGACCAAGCGCATGCGCGTGCCGCCGGAGCTGGTGCTGCCGGCCTTCGTCGCCGTAATCGTCTTCATCGCGCTCCTGATCGCCTATCCCTGGCACGTGCTGTCGATCGGCACGGTGCTTTACCTTCTCGCGCTGCCGCTCGGCTACAAATCCTATCGCGACCAGGCGCGCGCGGTGGAAGCCACCGCGCCGGCGGGAGGCGAGGTCCCGTCACCGCCGTCGGCACCGACGCTGGCGAATTTGTCGGAGCCCCCCCAGGACGACCGGCCCGGGCGGCTGCACTAAAGCGCGATGGGATTCCTCGCGCTTTAGGTTGTTGTTTGAGCATGATCTTTTCGGAAAACCGCTACACACTTTTCCGGATCATGCTCTAACGGCCGCACGCGGATATCTGCCATGAGGCCTGCCTGAGTTGGGTCGAGGCCCGATCTCGGCTATATCGCCCCTTGTGCCGGCGGCATCGCGCAATCAACCGCCGCCAATCTGGGAGAGAACGCCGTGACCAATTCCGCGACCGGGCCGCTGCCCGCTTCCGTCCTCGAAGCGCTGGGCCGCTACGACACGCCGACGATCTGCAATGCCATGGAGATCGTGGCGCCCGAGCGGCGGCTGATCGGCTACACCACCAAGCAACTGGTCTGCCCGTTCCCCGACCTGCCGCCGATCGTCGGCTATGCCCGCACGGTGGCGATCCGCTCGGTGCTGAAATCATCGCTTCCGGCCGAGGAGCAGTCCAGGCGCCGCATCGAATATTACGAATATGTCGGCACCGGCCATGGCCCGCGCATCTCGGTGATCCAGGACATCGACGGACCCGACGTCGGCTATGGCGCGTTCTGGGGCGAGGTGCAGAGCAACGTCCACAAGGCGCTCGGCTGCCTCGGCGTGATCACCGACGGCTCGATCCGCGACATCCCGCAATGGGCGCCCGGCTTCCAGGCGCTGGCCGGCTCGATCGGCCCGTCGCACGCCTGGGTGCACGCGGAAAGCTTCGGCGGCGAGGTGCGCGTTGCCGGCATGACCGTGAAGTCGGACGATCTCATCCACGCCGACCGCCATGGCGCCATCGTGATCCCGCTCGACGTTGCCGCAAAGCTGCCGGAGGCCGCCGAGCTCTGCGGCCGCCGCGAGACGCCGATCCTGGAGATCGCCCGCAGTCCGGATTTCTCGCTCGAGAAGCTGAAGGCGGCGCTGAAGCGCTCGGCGGAGATCCACTGACGGCTGATGGGGCGATCTACGGCCGCGAATCCGGCCGTAGATCGCCTTGCTCGGTCAGAAACAAGGCGGCCTGATCGGGCTCGCCGAGCACGGCGGCGGCGCATCCGATCAGGGTGAAGCCGCCGGCAAAATCCCACATTGTTAGGTCATCTGCGCTGTCGGGGCTGTGCATCAACCGTGCTGCGATCACGGCGAAGGCGGCCTCGACGAAGAGCAGCACGCTGAACGCCGGAAGCACGAGCTCCGGCTCGAGCAGGTGGAACGCCAGCGCCGCGGGCAGCGCCGTGAGAAGACTGAACAGCGTCAACATTGCGATGGCTCCACGATCGGCCATGTCGCAACGCCAGCAAACACCAGCTGATCCCCGACCACGATGTGGCGGAGGGCCGCAGCCGATGTGACGTCGTGGCGCGGCTCCTTATGGTTAGCGAAGTGTTGAAATTCCTATCGCTGGACCGCAATTGCGGCGGCGGGCGGCACGCGGTCCAGACTTAACCTTTACGCGGCTTTAAGGGCGGCGCTCTAGGGTTTCCGATGCGGTTCGGGGTTGGGCCGCGCCAGCGGCCAGGACGGCCGTTGTTGCGTACGCGTCGGAGTTTCCCATGGATATCATGACGAGCGTCGGGCTCATTGCGGGCACCATCGTCATCGTGGCGATGATCTTCATGGGCGGCGATCTTCACATGTTCATCTCCGAACATGCGATGATCATCATCTTCGGCGGCTCGATCTCCGCCACCATGATCCGGTTTCCGCTTTCGGCGCTCCTGCACGGCCTTCCGCTCGGCGCCAAGTTCGCCTTCACCATGAGCCGGCTGTCGGCGCACGACCTCGTCGACGAGCTCGCCCGCATCGCCGAGATCGCCCGCAAGCAGGGCCCGGTCGGACTGGAAAAGGTCGAGACCGACGAGCCCTTCCTCGCCAAGGGCATCCGCTACGTCGCCGACGGCTACGACCTCGACTTCATCCGCGACAATCTCGAGCGCGACCGCGACAACTTCCTCATGCACCTCGACGAGGGCAGCAAGATCTACCGCGCCATCGGCGATTGCGCTCCGGCGTTCGGCATGATCGGCACCTTGATCGGCATGGTGCAGATGTTCGCCAACATGACCGATCCTTCCAAGCTCGGCCCGTTCATGGCGACCGCGCTGCTCGCCACCCTTTACGGCGCGCTGGTCGCGAACCTGTTCTGCCTGCCGATCGCCGACAAGCTGCACGGCAAGCTGCTGGACGAGGAGACCAACCGCACTCTGATCATCGACGGCATCCTGATGATCCGCGACTCCAAGAGCCCGACGCTCGTGCGCGAAATGCTGCTGGCCTATCTGCCGGAGAAGCATCGTCACGCCGATGGCGAGCCGGTGCCGGCGTAAGCCGCCCGCCGGGATTTGAGACATGGCCAAGAAGAAACGCGGCGATGCGCATGGAGGCGGTCACGGCTGGTTCGTGACCTTCGCCGATCTGATGGGCCTGATGATGAGCTTCTTCGTGATGCTCGTCGCGTTCTCGACGCAGGACGCCAACAAGCTGAAGATCGTCGCCGGCTCGATGCGCGACGCCTTCGGCGTGCAGAGCGAGGCGCGCTACGCCGGTATCGTCGAGTCCGACGGCCTGCCGACCCGTCCGCGGCTGAAGAACGTCGATCACATCCAGCCCGAGGACGCCTCCAATACGCCGACGCCGGACCAGGAAGACCGCGACAAGACGTCCGGCGCGAAGATCAAGGTTGATCGCAATTTCGCGCTCGCGGCAGCCTCGCTGCGCCAGGCGCTGCAGGACATGCCGGAGCTGACCGAGATGTCCAAGCACATCATGTTCGAGGAGACCAAGCAGGGCCTCAACCTGGAGATCGTCGACCAGGACGGCCGCTCGATGTTCGCCGACGGCTCCAAGGTGCCCTACGACCGCACCCGCCGCCTGATCGAGAAGCTCGCGGTCCCGCTCAAGGCGACGCCGCTGCGCGTTTCCATCGCCGGCCACACCGCGGCGGGGTTCGTGCCGACCCGCAGCGACTACGGCGCCTTCGATCTGTCGGCCGACCGTGCCAATGCGGTGCGTCAGATCCTCGAACGCCAGGGCCTGCCGCCGTCGCACATCTTCGCCGTCTCCGGCAAGGCCGATACCCAGCCGCTGTTTCCGGACGATCCCTCGCTCGCCGCGAACCGGCGGGTGACCATCACCCTGATGCGCGAAGATCCGCCGCTGCCGCCGAATCTGAAGCCGTAACCCCCTTGCGCTACCATCTTACCTGAGGCATGTCGTCGCGCTGGCGATGAACGTTGCAGCCGCGTCACAGCTTCTGTCCCTGCGCCTGCTAAGGTGATGGGCGATTGACAGGCGCGGCGGAAGCGTCAAAAGGCGCCGGATCAAAATCAGGGACGAAGCGTTTTCCATCCTCATGACGGCGAGCATCACATCGACTGAGACCCATGAAGGGCCGGTCAAGTCGGGCTTTTGGTCCCTTACGCTCGGGAGCATCGGCGTCGTCTTCGGCGATATCGGCACTTCGCCGCTCTACGCATTCCACGAGGCGGTCAAGGCCGCGGCCCATGGCGAGCCGGTCTCGCGCATCATCGTACTGGGCGTCCTATCGTTGATTTTGTGGGCGCTTCTGATCGTCGTCACCGCCAAATACGTCCTCTTGCTGCTGCGCGCCGACAATAACGGGGAGGGCGGCACGCTGTCGCTGATGGCACTCGGCCAGCGCGCGCTCGGGCGGCGAAGCTGGGTTCTGCTTGCGCTCGGCGTGATCGGCGCCTCGATGTTCATCGGCGATTCCATGATCACGCCGGCGATCTCGGTGCTCTCGGCGGTGGAAGGTCTGAAGCTCGCAACCCCCGCGCTCGAGCACTATGTCGTGCCGGTCACCGTCCTCATTCTGGTGCTGCTGTTTGCGGTCCAGAGCAAGGGGACCGCGCTGGTCGCCTCGGCCTTCGGGCCGGTGATGGTGATCTGGTTCACCGTCATCGCGGTCATGGGGGCGGTCCATATCGCCGACGACCCCTCGGTGCTGGCGGCCATCAATCCCTATTACGCGGTGCAGTTCGTGCTGTCGCACGGCACGATCGGCCTCGTGACCCTCGGTGCCGTGTTCCTGGCGGTGACGGGGGGCGAGGCGCTTTACGCCGATCTCGGCCATTTCGGCCGCAAGCCGATCCAGTCGGCCTGGATGTTCTTCGTGCTGCCCGCGCTCCTGATCAACTATTTCGGGCAGGGTGCGCTGGTGCTGTCTGATCCCAGCGCGATCCAGCATTCCTTCTATCGCATGGTGCCCGATAAGCTGGTGCTGCCGCTGGTCGGGCTCGCGACGGCCGCCACCGTGATCGCGAGCCAGGCGGTGATCACGGGCGCCTATTCGCTGGTCTATCAGGCCGTGCAGCTCGGCCTCCTGCCGCGTTTCGAGGTGCGCTACACCTCCGAATCCCATGCCGGCCAGATCTATCTGCCGCGCGTGAACCGGCTGCTGCTGATCGGCGTGATGCTGCTGGTGCTGCTGTTCCACACCCCCAGCAATCTGGCCTCGGCCTACGGCATTGCGGTTTCAACCACCATGGTGGCCGACGGCATCATGGGCTTCGTCGTGATCTGGAAGCTGTGGAACTGGCGTGCGGCGGCGGCTGCGGCGGTGATCATCCCCTTCGTCGTCGTCGATTTGAGCTTCTTCAGCGCCAATCTGCTCAAGCTGCTCGAAGGCGCCTGGGTGCCGCTGCTGTTCGGCATCGTCATGGCGGGGACGATCTGGACCTGGCGCAAGGGCTCCGGAATCCTGGTCCAGAAGACGCGGCGGATCGAGGTGCCGCTGGACGATCTGATCCGCAGCCTGGAGAAGCGGCCGCCGCACATCGTCAAGGGCACCGCGGTGTTCCTGACCAGCGATCCCTCGTTCGTGCCGACCGCGCTCCTGCACAATCTCAAGCACAACAAGGTGCTGCACGAACACAACGTGATCCTGACCATCGAGACCGCGCAGACGCCCCGGGTCGATCTGTCGGAGCGGTTCAGGATGGAGAAGATCAGCGACAAGTTCTCCAAGGTCCGCCTGCGCTTCGGCTTCATGGAGCAGCCGAACGTGCCCAAGGCGCTCGCGATCGCGCGCAAGCAGGGCTGGCAGTTCGACATCATGTCGACGTCGTTCTTCGTGTCGCGACGATCGCTGAAGGCCTCGGCGCAGTCGGGCATGCCGCTCTGGCAGGATCATCTGTTCATCGCGCTGAGTCGGTCGGCCAACGATGCCACCGACTACTTCCAGATTCCCACCGGCCGGGTGGTAGAAGTCGGAACTCAGGTCACCATCTAGAATGCAACTGGTGCAGCCATGCATATCTGCATGGCTATGGCCCAGAATCGGGCTAGGCTATGCCGGTGGCGCAGGACTATAAGCCGCGCGCTCTTCCGCCATTGTGCAGTGAAGCATTCTAGAGGCCACTGGGCTCTCCCATGACAAGCGACATAGCAGTTCCCGCCCCGGAAACGGTGGCGGCTAATGGGCATGGCGATGCCCACACCACCGCCCGTTTCGGCGCGCTGACGCTCGGCAGTATCGGCGTTGTCTACGGCGATATCGGCACCAGCCCGCTCTACGCGTTCCGCGAGGCCGTGATGGCCGCCTCGGGCGCGGAGGGGTTGCCGACGCCGGCAGCCGTGCTCGGCGTGGTGTCCCTGATCCTGTGGGCCCTCATCGTGGTGGTGACGCTCAAATACGTCGTGATCCTGCTGCGCGCCGACAATAATGGCGAGGGCGGCACGCTGGCGCTGATGGCGCTGGCCCAGCGGGCGGTTGGCACCGGTGGGGCGACCATCGTGCTGCTCGGCGTCATTTCCGGAGCTTTGTTCTACGGCGATGCCGTGATCACGCCGGCGCTCTCGGTGCTGTCGGCGATCGAGGGCATGAAGGACGTCACGCTGAGGTTCGAGCCCTACATCGTTCCGCTGACGGTGGTGATCCTGGTCTGCCTATTCGCCGTGCAGTCCCGCGGCACGGCGCGCGTTGCGGCCTTTTTCGGCCCGATCATGTGCGTCTGGTTCGCGGTCCTTGCGGCCGCAGCGATCCATCCGATCATCCAGCAGCCGCAGGTGCTGTACGCGCTGAACCCGCTCTACGCGGTGAACTTCATGCTGCACCATGGCATCATCGGCTTCGTGACGCTGGGCGCGGTGTTCCTGGCCGTGACCGGCGCCGAGGCGCTCTATGCCGATCTCGGCCATTTCGGCAAGCGGCCGATCCAGACCGCCTGGCTGTTCATCGTGCTGCCCTCGCTGGCGCTGAATTATCTGGGGCAGGGTGCGCTGGTGCTCGGGGATCCCGGCGCGATCGTGAGCCCGTTCTTCCAGCTGTTCCCGCAAGGCTTCTTCCGCGGCTGCATGGTCGTGCTGGCGACCATGGCGACCGTCATCGCGAGCCAGGCCGTCATCACCGGGGCCTATTCGCTGACGCGCCAGGCGATCCAGCTCGGGCTGCTGCCGCGATTCGAAATTCGCCATACGTCGGAAGCCCATTCCGGCCAGATCTTCATTCCGCGCATCAACCAGCTGCTGCTGGTCGCTGTGGTGCTGCTGGTGCTGCTGTTCCGCTCGTCCAGCGCGCTGGCGTCCGCCTACGGCATCTCCGTCACCGGGACCATGGTGGTCACGGCCATGATGGGCTTCGTCGTGGTCTGGAAGGGCTGGCGCTGGTCAGGGCTCGCCGCCGGCGCGCTGATTGCGCCGTTCCTGTTTCTCGACCTGACCTTCCTGACCGCGAACCTGTTGAAGGTGTTCGAGGGCGGCTGGGTGCCGCTGGCCCTCGGTGCCGTCATGATCATCCTGATGTACACATGGCGGCGCGGCAGCCGGCTTTTGTTCGAGAAGTCGCGCAAGCTCGAGTTCCCGCTCGCCGATCTCGTGGCCATGCTGGAGAAGCGGCCGCCGCAGCGCGTGCCTGGCACCGCGGTGTTCCTGACCTCGGATCCGCTCAGCGCGCCGACCGCGCTGATGCATAGTCTGAAACACTACAAGGTGCTGCACGAGAAGAACGTCATTCTCACCATCGAGACCGCGCAGACCCCGCGGATCGATCCGGCGGAGCGGGTGAAGCTGGAGCAGATCTCACCGACATTCTCCAAGGTGACGCTGAAGTTCGGCTTCATGGAATCCCCCAACGTGCCGAAGGCCCTCGCGATCGCCCGCAAGCTGGGCTGGCAGTTCGACATCATGTCGACCTCGTTCTTCCTGTCGCGCAGGGCGCTCAAGCCGGCCGCCCATTCCGGCATGCCGCGCTGGCAGGACCGGCTGTTCATCTCGCTCAGCCGCTCCGCCAACGATGCCACCGACTATTTCCAGATCCCTTCCGGCCGCGTGGTCGAGGTCGGAACCCAGGTGACGATCTAGCTCAACACTGTCGTTGCCCGGCTTGACCGGGCAATCCAGTATTCCGGAGGCCGGCGTTGAAGAGCTCGCTCTCGCCGCATCCGCCGCGGCGTATTGGATCCCCCGCCTTCGCGGGGGATGACATCGAGTGTGAGCCCCGAAAGCCGGACTTCAAGTCGCTGCGATTTAGCTTTAACTTGCGCCGCGCGGCTCAAGCCTTTGTGGCGCTTGATTTTCGTCTCCCGAGAGGCGAGGTTGCCGCCGGCCGGGATCGCCCCGGCACGCGGCCCGCGACGTTGGAGGATGATGTGGCAAATCAAGTGCAGGATCTGACCCCGGACGAGGTCGCCAAGGGTGTCGCGGAAGGGCGCTATCTCCTGGTCGACGTCCGTGAGCCGAACGAGGTCGAGGCCGAGGCCTATCCTTACGGCGTCGTGGTTCCGCTCTCGACCTTTGATCCCAAGGCGATCCCCGATCCCCAAGGCAAGGAGGTCGTGTTCGCCTGCCGCTCAGGCAAGCGTTCGGTGACGGCCTCGCTGGCGGCACAGGCGGCGGGCCTGCCTTACGACAAGCATCTGGCCGGCGGCATGCTGGGCTGGAAGGCGGCGGGGCTTCCCAGCAAGGTCGGTGGCTAACCGCGCAATGACGACCAAGAGCTCTTCGCTGAACAAGGTCTTCGCCGACCTTCCCGTCACCATCTTCGAGGCGATGTCGCAGGCCGCGCGCGACAACAATGCCATCAATCTCGGCCAGGGATTTCCTGACGATCCCGGCCCCGAGGATATCCGCCGCGCCGCGGCCGACGCCTCGCTGAACGGCTACAACCAGTACCCGTCGATGATGGGCCTGCCGGAGCTGCGCCAGGCGATCGCGACCCATTACGGCCACTGGCACGGCCTCAAGCTCGACCCGATGAGCGAGGTGATGGTCACATCAGGCGGCACCGAGGCGCTGACCTCGGCGATCCTCGCGGTGGTCAGGCCCGGCGACGAGGTGGTCTGCTTCCAGCCGGTCTATGATTCCTATCTGCCGATCATCCGCCAGGCCGGCGGCATTCCGCGCCTGGTTCGGCTGGAGCCGCCGCACTGGCGGCTGAATGAGGACATGCTGAAAAGCGTGTTCAATTCAAAGACCAAGGCGGTGCTGTTCAACAACCCCTTGAATCCTTCGGCGGTGGTCTATCCGCGCGAGGACCTCGAGCTCTTGGCGCGCTACTGCCAGGAGTTCGACGTCATCGCGATCTGCGACGAGGTCTGGGAGCACGTCACCTTCGACGAGCACAAGCACATCCCGCTGATCACCATCCCCGGCATGCGCGAGCGCACCATCAAGGTCGGCTCGGCCGGCAAGATCTTCTCGCTGACGGGCTGGAAGATCGGCTTCGTCTGCGCAGCGCCACCGCTGCTGCGCGTTGCCGCCAAGGTGCACCAGTTCCTGACCTTCACCACCGCGCCGAACCTGCAGGCCGCGGTGGCCTACGGCCTCGGCAAGTCCGACGACTACTTCCTGTCGATGCGCAAGGATTTGATGCGGAGCAGGGATCGCCTGACCAAGGGCCTGGAGAGCCTCGGCTTCCCCGTGCTGAAGTCGCAAGGTACCTACTTCCTCACCGTCGACCTGTCGCCGCTCGGGCTCAACGAAAGCGACACCGAGTTCTGCTGGCGCATCGTGAAGGACTACAAGGTGGCCGCCATTCCGGTCTCGGCGTTCTACGAGCAGGACCCGGTGACCTCGGTGGTACGCTTCTGCTTTGCCAAGAAGGACGAGACGCTGGACACTGCGCTGGAGCGGCTGTCGGACGCGGTGCGTGGACGCAAGAGGTAGATCGAGATGACGAACGTCGGCCGCTCCGGGATTGGTTTCGCGATCGCCGCGGCACTGACGTTGCTCTCCGCTCCCGCGGGGGCCGAGGAGCGGGTCGTCAACTTCTACAACTGGTCCAACTACATGGCGCCTGACGTCCTGGAGGCCTTCACCAAGGAGACCGGCATCAAGGTGGTCTACGACACCTTCGACGCCAACGAGACGCTGGAGACGCGCCTGATGGCCGGCAAGTCCGGCTATGACGTCGTGGTGCCCACTGCCTATTTCCTGCAGCGCCAGATCAAGGCCAACATCTTCCAGAAGCTCGACAAGTCGAAGCTCCCGAATCTGGCCAATGCCTGGCCCGTGGTGACGCAGCGCCTCGCCACCTACGATCCCGGCAACGTCTACGCCGCCAACTACATGTGGGGCACGACGGGCATCGGCTACAACGTCGCCAAGGTGAAGCAGATCCTCGGGGCGGACGCGAAGATCGACAGCTGGGACATCGTCTTCAAGCCGGAGAACCTGGCAAAGCTCAAAGACTGCGGCGTGCACATGCTAGACTCCGCCGACGACATCTTCCCGGCGGCGCTGAGCTGGCTCGGGCTCGATCCGAACTCGACCAAGCAGGCCGACCTCGAGAAAGCTGCCGACGCCGTGGCAAAAGTCCGCCCGTCGGTGCGGAAGTTTCACTCGTCCGAATATTTGAGCGCGCTCGCCACCGGCGAGATCTGTTTCGTGGTCGGCTGGTCCGGCGACATCATGCAGGCCCGTGCCCGCGCGGCGGAGGCCAAGAGCGGCGTCGAGATCGGCTACACCATTCCGAAGGAGGGCGCGCAGATGTTCTTCGACAATCTCGCGATCCCTGCGGATGCGAAGAACGTCAAAGAGGCCTACGAGCTGATCAACTATCTCTACCGCCCCGACGTCGCCGCCAAGAACTCGGACTTTTTGTCCTACGCCAACGGCAACCTCGCCAGCCAGAAGCTGGTCGACCCGAAGATCCTGAACGACAAGAACATCTATCCGGACGAGGCGACGCTCGCAAAACTGTTCGTCATCACGGCGCGCGAGCCGGCGACCCAGCGGATCATCAATCGGCTCTGGACCAAGGTGAAGACGGGGAGGTAGGGCAGATGGGTTCCAAATTCGCCGTGCGGCGGGAATTGGTGTACTATCTGCTTCAGATTGAACGAACTAGGCCTTGAGCAATGACCGATCATTCTCGCATCTCGCTCGCACCTGATGTCCTTGCTGGCAAGCCCGTGATTAGTGGGACCCGCATTGCGGTCGAGTTCATCATCGGATTGATGGCAGACGGTTGGAGCGAAGCCGACATTTTGGCCAACTATCCAGGCCTTTCGCGCGAGGACATTCTCGCGTGTCTGGCTTACGCACGCGATTCCCTTAGCGGCGAACGGGTTCACCCGACCGCAGCTTGAGATGCGTTTTCTCGCGGACGAGAATTTTCCTGGCTCCGCCGTCGATGCACTTCGTGCATCAGGTCACGACGTCATCTGGATCAGAGCTTCGGCGCCTGGTAGCAGCGATCGCGAAGTATTGGCGCAGGCGTCGCACGAACAACGGATCCTAATCACCTTTGATAAGGACTTTGGGGAGTTGGCTAAAGCGTCGTCGCTCCCGACCGCATGCGGTATCGTATTGTTGCGCATCCCACCGCCGGCACCCGGGCGGATTGGCAAGGTGCTCGCCGACCTGATCTTGGCCCGTGACGATTGGGCGGGCCATTTTTCTGTGATCGAGCCTGGCCGAGTCCGAATGCGGCCGCTGAGCAAATAGCGCCAGCGTCTACCGCCACCTTCTATGCAGCCACAGCCACTGCTCGGGATGCTCGCGCACCCAGCTTTCCACCACGCTGGTGATCGCCTGCGTCGTGCCCTGGATGTCGATCCTGCCGTCGGCATCGCGCACCGGCTGGATCTCTTCGGTGAGCTCGCCGCGGAAGCGGCCGTCGGGCAGGCGGATGATGCGCACGCCGTGGATCGGGCATTCGACCTGGCGCAAGAGGCGCGCCAGCATCGGATTGGCGCGGGTCTTGCGGCCGAAGAACGTGACCTCGACGCCAGCGGTGAGATACTGGTCGATCAGCATGGCGACGTGCTTGCCGTCCTTCAGCGCCTGCGCGAGCCGCAGCGGCGCCTCGCGGCCGGCCGGGATCAGCGTGCCCATGTTGACCTGGCGCATCTCCTGGATGATGCGATCGGCCGAGGCGATGTTCGGGCGGCGATAGAGAATCGCGGTGTCCAGTCCATGCGCGACCGCGGCGAGCGCCGGCAATTCCCAGTTCGCAAGATGCGCCGCGAAGATCAGCGCCGGCTTGCCGTCGTCGCGGATCTGGTCGAACAGCTCGATGCTGCGCGGGGAAATCTCGATTCGACTCTTCTCCGGGGCATCGCGCTCGTAATTCCAGACCTGGTCGATATGGGCGAACTCGGCGCCGACGCGGCCGAGATTGTCCCAGACGCCCATCAGGATCCGTTCGATCTCCTCCGGTGACTTCTCGGGGAAGGCGGCGGCGAGGTTGGCGCGGCCGATGCGGTGCTCGCGCAGGCGCGGTCCGATCAGCTTCACGGCACGCGCGAAAAAGTCCGAGGTCTTAGCGGGATCGAAATAGCGCGTGGTGCGCAGCATCGCGACGGTCGCGGCGCCGATCAGGCTGCCGCCGAGCGACTTGGCAGCCTCCCGCGCGCGGGCCTTCGTGCTCGCAGGAAGCAGCCTCATGCGTCCGGTCAGGCCGGTTCGCGGGTCAGGATCAGCGAAGCGTTCTGGCCGCCGAAGCCGAACGAGTTCGACATCACCGCAGTGACGCGGGCATCCCGCGCCTTGTTGCCGACGACGTTGAACAGGATCGTGGGATCCGGATTGTCGTAGTTGATCGTCGGCGGAATGCGCTGATGCTCGAGCGTGAGCAGCGAGAAGATCGCCTCGACCGCGCCGGCGGCCGAGATGGTGTGGCCGACCATCGACTTGTTGGAGGTGACCGGAATCTTCTGCGCGAGCTCGCCGAACACCGCCGACGTCGTGTTGAACTCCATCTTGTCGTTCTCGGGCGTCGCGGTGCCGTGCGCGTTGATGTGGTCGATCTGGTCCGGCGTCATGCCGGCGTCGGCCAGCGTCTTGTTCATGCAGCCGATGATCGGCTTGCCGTCGGGCGAGGAGCGGGTGCGATGGAACGAATCCGTGAGCTCGCCGCAGCCGGCAATCACGCCGAGAATCTTTGCGCCGCGCGCGGTGGCGGCTTCATAGCTTTCAAGCACGAGCGCGCCGGCGCCTTCGGCCATGACAAAACCGTCGCGGTTCTTGGAGAAGGGACGGGAGGCCGCCTGCGGCGGGTCGTTCTGGGTCGACAGCGCCGACAGCAGCGAGAAGCGCACCAGCGCTTCCGGGTTGACGGTGCCGTCGGTCGCGACGCACAGCGCCGCATCGGTCTCGCCGCGGCGGATCGCCTCGACGCCGAGCTGGATCGAGGTGGCTCCGGACGCGCAGGCCGTCGACAGCGAGATCGGCGAGCCCTTGGTGCCGAAGGTCTCGGCGAGAGAGGCGGCAACCGAGCCGAACATGAAGCGATGATGATAGGCGCTGAACTTGCCGCCGCCGGAGATGCGGAGCAGATCGTCGTAGCTGATGTCTTGCTGGCCGACGGCGCGACCGAGCTCGCGACGCTGCGGCCATTCGACCTCGACCGGTGCAACCGCGAGGAAAAGCGGACCCGGGAAATCGGCCTTGGCGCCGATGCCGGCCTGCTCCAGCGCTTCCTGCGTCACCAGCTCGGCCATCCGCTCGGACAGGGCGGTGGAGGAGAACGGATCGGCGCTGACGAAATCGACGGTGCCGGCCATCGTGGTCTTGAGGCCGTCGACCGGAAAACGCGTGATGGTGCGGATGCCGGATTCGCCGGCGACGAGCTTCGCCCAATTGTCGGATTTGCCGGCACCGAGCGAGGTCATGATGCCCATGCCGGTGACGACGACGACGGGACGCCCGAGTTTGTCGCGTGGTGCAGTCATGTCGATCCCCGCTTGAGCTGGTTAAACTGCCTCGACCAGCGCCATGCCTTCGCCGCGCCAGTGTCCGGCTCCCACCACCACGATCTGGGTGGGCGCGCCCTGCATTTCAATCTCGGTCCCCGTGGAATCATTCGGTGGGAACAGCGCGCCGCGCGAGATCGACAATGCGGCGAGGGCGATGCCGAGCGGAAATTGCGTTTCCATGGCGTGGCCGAACACCGTGCCGGTCGAGCGCACCGGAAAGTCGGCATGGCTCTTCAGGAAGTCGCGCTCGTCCGAGGTCGCGGGCTCCGCGCCGGTCGCCCCGGTGATGATCGCGCCCTTGCCCTCGCGCCTGGGCAGCTTGGCCCACAGCTTCTCGAGTGTCGCGGTCATGTCTCCGGGCTGCTTGCGTTTGGCGAGGTCCGCGACGACGCTCGACAGCTTTGCGAACGGTTTTGCGCCGCGCGCTTCTGCATGCGCCTTCGATTCCAGCACCAGGAAGGCGCCGGCCGAGCCGAGCGCGAAGCCGGGATGGTCCTTGCGCGCCCAGACGGGCGCGAACTTGTCCTTCAGGTTGAAATCGCCGAATTCGTAGAGGACGAGCAAGTCCTTGCGCTCGCCATTGTGCGAGCCGCCGACCAGCGCGATGTCGCTTTCGCCCGAGGCGATGCGCGCGAGCGCGATGCGGGCGGCATCGGCGCCGGCGACCTCTTCGCCCATGAAGGTGCGCGAGGTGCCTCCTAAGCCGTGCACGATGGCGATGTTGCCGGCGAGCAGGTTGGAGAGCTGGGCCAGGAACAGCGTCGGCCTGAGATCGCTCATCAGCCGCTCGTTGAGAAAGCCTGGCGCGTTAGCGCCCTTGGCCTCGGCAGTGAGAATGCCGCTGTCGACGTTGATGTCGCGCTCGCCGCCGCCGGCGGCGACGACCATGTCGATCTTCGACAGGATGTCCTTGTTGCCTTTGATGCCGGCGGAATCCAGCGCAAGACCGGCGGCATAGGTGCCGATGCGCTGCCAGGCTTCCATCTGGCGCTGGTCGCCCTTCTTCGGAATCTGGCTGTCGAAGGATACGGGCATCAAGGGATGCACGATGTAGGGCGCAAAGGCCTTCTCGTCGACATTGATGCGCTTCTCAGAAAGCGCGGCCCAGTTGGCGTCGAGGCCCTCGCCGAGCGAGGTGGCGAGCCCAATGCCGGTGATCCAGACCTCGGTCTGGCCGGGCCTCGAAGCGGTGTTAGTCATTGCGATAGGACCTGTTGCGGAAACCCGACGCGCTCGGCGACCTTCGCCATGTATCCGCGCATATCCGCATTGGGGAAGGGGATCAACGTGAAGGTGAGCGCGGAATTGGCGCGCAGCTTGCCGCCGACCCGGATCTTGGCCTCGGTCATGGCATAGCCGGAGCCTTCGTGGGTGAGGCTCGCCTCGATGCTCATGAGGTCGCCCGGGAAGACCGAGCCGCGGACCTTGGCCTCCTTCACGGCGGCCAGGATCGGCATGCGTTCGAACCTGAAAACGCCGAGTTGAAGCCAGCCCGAGGCCTGCGCCATCGATTCGATCAGGAGCACGCCGGGCATCAAGGGATAACCGGGGAAGTGCCCCTCGAAAATGGTGCTTTCCTGCGGGACCTGCGCTTCGACGACGATCGTCTTCTCGTCGACCTTGAGGTCGACGATGCGATCGATCATGTGGAAGTATTCGAGTTGCATGACTGCGCCCTTAGGCGCTCGCGCCCTTGGCCGCAACCAGTTCGTCGATGCGGGCGCACAGGTTCTTCAGCACGAAATATTGCTCGGTGGTCGCCTTGCCGTCGTTGACCTCCTGAGTCCACTTCTCCAGCGGCAGCTTGATGCCGAACTGCTTGTCGATCGCAAAAGCGATATCGAGGAAATCGAGGCTGTCGATGCCGAGGTCATCGATGGCATGACTATCCGGCGTGATCGTGTCGCGCGGGATGTCGCAGGTTTCAGCGATGATCGTGGCGACCTGATCGAATGTGGAGGACATCACTAAGCCTTTGATATATTGCAGGTATTTGTCAGATTGTCCAGAGTGGCACGGTGGCTGGGCATCGCGCCCCTGATGACGCCCTCAAATCCCCCTCTGGCCGGGTCGAAAGCCCGTATATCGGAGCGCCGCCCTGAGTTCAATGGAGCCGGGCAGGCCCCGGGGGACAGCAACGGACGGGGCTGGGGATGCCGGCTGGGACCCTTCCGCCGCGAGGTCCGCGCCGCGCCGGTCCTAAATGTGCGGTGTCGTGATCTTGACGCAGTCGCGGCGGCCCATCAGCACGCAATCCTGAGTCCGGCGCAGGTCGGCGATGCTGACCGCGAGCCAGATCCCGATCGCGGTCAGCGCGATGGTGAAGGCGAGCGCCGCGATATTGGCAAGCATGCGCTGGCGGAAATTATCGGGCTCGGCGCGCGGCTGCTCGTAGCGCGACAGGTCCAGCCGTTCGGGCGTGGCGCGCAGCGGCTGCACGCTGGCATCGCCGCGCTGGACCCTTGGGGAAGGCGGGGTGCGCGGCCTGAACTGGAGCACCCGGTGCTCCTCATCAGAGCTTATGGGCCGCTGGTTGTTCATGGGGCGGGGATCACTCCGAAGCAGCAATTTAGATAGCATAGGTGAGGCACGCGTTGCAGAAAAACTTCTCAATGCCCGCGTGTATTCGTGCGTTCGTACCATTTGTGCACGGGCCGGTGTGCAGCGATCTGGAAACCGGCCGTCGCGCCCGTGATCCGCGCGTTGCGCTGCAATGCGGGCACAGCGACACTGTCCTTCGTCCGATCGGTATCGACTTGTGATCTGCGCGTGCTTTGAACGGATTTTGCCGCCCTGGGGCCCATGGCATAGTCGCGGGAACCCGAACCGCTAGTTGCATCCATCTGAGGGGCTTCGATCATGACCACGACCAACGCGCGCGAGCCGAGAGTGCATCCAGTTCCGATCCTGTCGCTTCGGCCGACGCAGATGACGGTCGGCATGCGCGAGGTCAAGGAGAAGCGGAAGCGCTGGCGCGAGCATGACAAGAAGAAGCAGGCGGATCTGCTCGGCAAGCACATGATCCCCGTCGTTTACGGCCCCGATGCACGTTACTACGTGATCGACCATCATCACCTCGGCCGCGCGCTGCACGATGAAGGCGTCAAGGAGGTGCTGGTGACCATCGTGGGCGACCTCAGGATGGTGGAGCGCGAGGCCTTCTGGGGCGTCATGGACAACAAGCGCTGGGTCTATCCTTACGACGCCAAGGGCGAGCGGCGGTCGTTCCGCGACCTGCCGAAATCGGTCGCCGACTTGAAGGACGATCCATTCCGCAGCCTTGCCGGCGAATTGCGCCGCATGGGCGGCTTCGCCAAGGACACGACGCCATTCTCCGAATTCCTGTGGGCCGATTTCCTGCGCCGGCAGGTCTCACGCAAGGCGGTGGAGGCCGATTTCGACAAGGCGCTCGAGAAGGCGATGGCCGCCGCCAGAAGCAAGAATGCGATCTATCTGCCCGGCTGGTGCGGCCCGCTGGACGACGATTAACGGTGTCTCGTCAGTCGCGCTGGAAGATCCTGGCGCCGGGGTAGGCGCGGCGGGCGTAAGTGACCACCAGCGCGCGGTCCTGGGTGTCCAGGAACGGCGTTCGGATCTGGGACGATCCGACGATGAGGTGCCACAGGCCATTGAGCTTCTTGATCACAATCTTCATTTGCGTAGTCCTCGATGACTCCCATTCCAGCGAATGTTGCTTGTCGCCGCAGTGCCTGGAATCGCGGTCGCGGATACGAAATTCCCAACACGGCCGGCGCTCCAAAACACGTCGACCCTTGTTAGTTGGTTACGGAATGCCCCCAGATAAGCCGGATCTCATCACAGCCGCTTGAGCGAAATCAATTTCCGCGCCCACGACACCGTCCTGAAACAGAGCCGTCCCATTTCTATGGGGTAGTCGAGCTCACACAGGAGGCGAACATGCGCCGTCTGGCTTTCGTAGTTGCCGTGCTCGCGGTCGCTTCGGCGGGAATCTCTGCATCCTTTGCCGCGGTCCACCACGCCAAGACGTTGACGTTCGCGGAGCGCTTTGCTCCGGCGCTCGACTTGATGGCAAAGCGCTAGCGGCATACGCCTCGCAGCCGTGAGATGCAACGGCTGCGCGCTGCCAGGTGGACATCACGTCGCACCTGCCGGCAGATGATGGCCGGGCCAGGCTTGACCTGTCGCAAAGGTGGCTCGCCCTGACCGGCTAAGGTCTGCCTGCATGGTTGCAGAGACAGCGTTGTGCCCCGATGCCGAGGGCCGGGCTCCAAGTCATGCAGATTTTGGAGGCACGGCCATGAGCGTCATCTTCCGCATTCTTTTTGTCCTTGCCGGCGCGATCACGGCGCTGTTCGTCGCGCGTGACGCGCTGAATTTCACCATCATCCAGACCTTCGTCGCAGTCCTGCTCGCCACCGCGATCGTCGGTGCCGGCAGCTTCTGGAGCCTGCGGCGGAAACCGTGAGCGAGACGGAACGCCGCAGTTCGGCCGGCCTGAGCGAGACCGAGGCCCGGGCGAGGCTCGCGGCAGACGGCCCCAACGAACTGCCTCGGCCGGAACGACGCAGTCCCCTGCGCATCGTGGTGGAAGTGCTGCGCGAGCCGATGCTCCTGCTGCTGCTTTGCGGCGGGCTGATCTATCTCGTGCTCGGCGATCTCAAGGAGGCGCTGATCCTGCTGGCTTTCGGGGCGATGTCCATCGTGATCACGGTGGTGCAGGAGACCCGGACCGAGCGCGTGCTGGAAGCCTTGCGTGACCTGACCAGCCCGCGGGCGCTGGTGGTGCGCGACGGGGTGCGCCGGCGAATTGCCGGCCGCGAGGTCGTGCAGGGCGACCTTCTCGTCCTCGGTGAAGGCGATCGCGTCCCCGCCGACGCCGCGCTCGTCGAGGCGCGGGACCTGCAGGTCGACGAGTCCCTGCTGACCGGCGAGTCGATGCCCGTCCGCAAGAAGACCGCCGACAAGACCATCGCGGCCGGTCACCGGCCCGGCGGCGAGGATCAGCCATTCGTGTATTCCGGTTCGCTCGTCGTGCGCGGCGAGGGACTGGCACTGGTCGAGGCCACCGGGCCGCGCAGCGAGATCGGGAAGATCGGGCTGTCGCTTCGCGGCCTGCAGGCCGAGCCGCCGCGGCTTCAGCAACAGACCGCAAGGCTGGTGCGGCTCTGCTTTCTCGGCGGCGCCATCATCAGCCTGGCCGCGATTGTGCTCTACGGCGTCTCGCGCGGCGACTGGCTGCAGGCGCTGCTCGCAGGCGTCGCCATCGGCATGTCGATGCTTCCGGAAGAATTTGGCGTCGTGCTCACGGTGTTCATGGCCATGGGCGCGTGGCGGATTTCGCAGGCTCGTGTCCTGACGCGGCGAGCCGCCGCCATCGAGGTCCTCGGCTCGGCGACAGTCCTGTGCACCGACAAGACCGGGACGCTGACGCAGAACCAGATGTCGGTCGCCGAGCTGCGGCTGCGCGACGGCGCGCGCCTGCGTGCGGAGGCGTCCGGACCGGATCAGGTCGGGCCCGAATTCGCCGAGCTGGCGCGCTGCGGGGCGCTGGCAAGCTCTCCGGAGCCGTTCGATCCGATGGAGAAGGCGCTGCACGCGTTTGCGCGTGATGTCCTGCGGGACGGAGACGCGATGGATGGCGGGCGGACGCTGGTGCGTACCTATGGTCTGCGCCCCGAGTTGCTCGCCATGACCCAGGTTTGGCGGACATCCGCTGCGGCGGATCTCATCGCATGCGCCAAGGGCGCGCCGGAAGCGATTGCGCGGCTGTGCAGGCTGAACGAGGCCGATCGGGAGGCCGTGCAAGCTGCCGTCGGGGCCATGGCGAAGGACGGGCTTCGCGTGCTGGGGATGGCGGTTGCCGCGTGTGATGACACTTCCCTGCCGGCATCCCAGGAGGCTTTCGTATTTCGCCTCGTTGGCCTGGTCGGACTCGCCGATCCGTTGCGGCCTCACGTTCCGGAGGCGGTTCGCGAATGCCGTTCGGCCGGCATCCGCGTCGTCATGATCACGGGCGACTATCCGGCGACCGCTCTGGCGATTGCCGGGCAAGCCGGGCTCGACGTCAATGAGGTCGTGACCGGGGAGCAGATCATGCTCGCTGACGACACCGGGCTCGAGGCACTCGTCAGGAAGGTGAACGTCTTCGCGCGGGTTCTGCCGGAGCAGAAGCTGCGGATCGTGCAGGCGCTGAAGCGCGGCGGCGAGATCGTTGCGATGACGGGCGACGGCGTCAACGACGCGCCGTCGCTGAAGGCCGCCCATATCGGGATCGCGATGGGTGGCCGCGGCACAGACGTCGCCCGCGAGGCATCCTCGATCGTCCTGCTCGACGACGATTTCAGCTCCATCGTCGCATCCATCCGCCTCGGACGCCGGATCTACGACAATCTGCGCAAGGCCATGGCCTTCATCTTCGCGGTTCACGTGCCGATCGCGGGCCTTGCGCTGCTTCCCCTGGTGTTTGGGCTGCCGCTGGTGCTCGGCCCGGTTCACATCGCCTTTCTGGAGCTGATCATCGATCCCGTCTGCTCGCTGGTGTTCGAAGCCGAGCGCGAGGAGCGCGACGTCATGAAGCGTCCGCCGCGGCGTGCCGATGCGGAGCTGTTCTCGTGGCCCCTGATCGCCTGGAGCGTCCTGCAGGGCGCGATGGCCTTCGCCTTGATCGCGGTGATCTTTGTCGCAGCGCTTCGTTCCGGGCTTCCGCCCGATGAGGCTCGCACCCTCGCATTCATTGCGCTCGTCGTCTGCGTCCTCGCGCTGGTGCTGGTCAACCGATCCTTCAGCGCATCCTTCTTGTCTGCCTTCTTCCGTCCAAACGCGGTATTGCTCTGGATATTCCTCGCGATTGCGCTTGTCCTCGCCGCAGCCCTGTTCTGGCCGCCGGCCTCCGGTCTCTTTCGCTTCGGTCCGCTGCATCTTGACGATTTGATGATCACGCTCGGCGCGGGACTATTGGTGCTCACGGCGCTCGAACTGCTGAAGCCGTTTTGGGGCCGGCGGTTACGATTCTAGATCGTGACGCGGCAGCCCGGCCATGCGCCGAGCGCGACGAGTCGACGTCCGGAAATCATGCAGGCCGCGGAAGACGCGTGCGAGATGCCGACGTCATTTCATTAGAACGGATCCAGTCTACATAGATTCTACGACGCGAACGTCCGAAACACTTTGATTGTGCGCTCGGAGTCTCTGCATGGTCGTTCCCGAAAGTTCGGGGACTGGGAATGCTGGAATTGGTGTTTGACGCACGCGCAACGAAGCGCGGGCGCGTGTCGATGTTGTGCGGTCTTGTCGCGCTTCCTTCCGCCATCGCCTTCGGCCAAGACGCGCAGGCTCAGAGCGCGAGCGGGGCATCGGTTCTTCCTCCCGTCGTGGTCGAGCAAAGCCGCCCGAGCAAGCGCCAGGTCACCACACCGCGCAACTCGCGATCTGCGAGCGCGCGCCAGACGCGATCGCGTGCGGCAGGACAGGCAGTCCAGGCAGCTTCCCAGCCGGCTGCCGCTGCAGCGGAACGCGGTACCGATCCGGTGAGGGGGTTTGTACCCGTCGTCAGCTCGGCTGCGATGAAGTCCGACGTACCGATCCTGGAGACACCGCAATCCGTTTCCGTCGTCAGCCGCGACCAGCTTGATGCGCGCTCGGTCACGACACTGGTCGAAGGATTGCAGTATGTCGCAGGTCTCGCCATCCAGCCCGGCGGCAAGGATCCGCGCTTCGACAACGTTTACATCCGCGGCTTCGACAACAACGGCTACGGCGCCTATCGCGACGGGCTTCGCGAGGTCGGCGACCCCGCCTTCTTGTCGCTGTTCCGCAACGAGCCCTACGGCTTCGAGCGCATCGACGTCATCAAGGGTCCGAGCTCCGTCATGTACGGGCAGGGGGCGCCGGGCGGTCTTGTCGACGTCATCAGCAAGCGCCCGCCCGACAAGGCCTTTGGCGCGATCGTCGGCCAGTTCGGCAACTACGATCGGTTTCAGGGGGCCTTCGATTTCGGCGGGCCCGCGACCAAGGATGGGACGCTGCTCTATCGGTTGACCGGTGTGTTCCGGGATTCCGATGCGCAGATCGCCAATTTCTCGAATTTCGTGAAGGACAACCGGACCTATATCGCGCCCGCCGTGACCTGGAAGCCGACCAACGATACCACGCTGACCATCCTCGCCGACTACACGCACGATGTGACCGGCAACGCCTTTCCGCTGTCGATGGCGCATCTGAGCGGCGGTAAGGTCACCGGCATCACCGCACTGCCGCTGTTCCTCGGTGACCCCAGCTACAATAGGTTCGACCAGGAGCAGGAGCGTGTCGGCTACCAGTTCGAGCACCGCTTCAACAACGATCTGATCTTCGAATCGAAGGCTCGCTACGGCCACACCGAGCTCGATTATCGCTATCTGACTTTCATCGGAACCCCGCTCGATACGACCACGGTCTTTCCGCGTCGCGCGATGCGCATCCAGGAGCAAGTCGATACCCTGTCGACCGACAACCACCTGATCAGCAAGTTCGGCACGGGGCCGCTTCAGCACACGGTGGTCTCCGGCGTCGACTATCTGACGTTCAACATGACGGACCGGACCTATTCCGGAAATGCGCCGCCGCTCAGCAAGATCAATCCGGTCTACGACCAAGCCATCGCGGCTCCGACTGCGCTCGTCACCCCCTCGGCGAACCAGACAATCGATCAGGTCGGCGTCTATGTGCAGGACCAGATGAAGATCCAGAACTGGATCTTTACATTGGGCGGCCGCTACGATGTCTCCGAACAGAACACCTACGCCTTGGCGACCAACAAGACGACCGACACCAAGGACACGGCCTTCATCAAGCGCGGAGCGGTCTCGTACGTGTTCGATTCCGGAGTTGCGCCGTATTACAGCTATTCGGAATCTTTCCTGCCGACGCCGGGCACGGATTTTGCGGGAAATCCGTTCAAGCCGACGACGGCGCAGCAGCACGAGCTCGGCGTGAAGTACCAGCCGTCGCGGACCCTGCTGATGACGTTGGCGCTCTATGATTTGACGCGGCAAAACTCGCTCACGAGCGATCCATCGCATCTCGGCTTCTCGGTCCAGCTCGGCGAGGTGAATTCGCGCGGCATCGAGTTCGAGACGCTGGCGCAGATCATGCCCGGACTGAACCTCGTGGCCACCTACACCAACCAGGATGTGAAGGTGACGCAAACCACCACCGCCGCCGATCTCGGCAAGGTGCCGACGCTGGTGGCCCGCCAGATGGCATCGGCCTATCTCGACTACACGGTCCAGGGCGGGACATGGGACGGCTGGGGGTTGGGCGGCGGCGTCCGCTACAACGGGCCGACCTTCGCCGACACCACCAACACCATCGTCAACGAGGGCTACGTCGTGTTCGATGCGGGCCTGCATTATCGCCAGCCCAAGGGTGTCAACCTCGCGCTGAACGTAAAGAACATCGCCGATCGCGTCACCGTTGCGTGCACCACGAATGGCGGTTGCCAATACACCAGCCCGCGCACCATCACGGGCACGGTCAGCTATCGCTGGTAAGGATCGCCATGGTTCAGGCCCGCACGATCCGGCTCTGGTCCCGCATTCACACCTGGACCTCGCTCGTGTGCATGCTGTTCCTGCTGATGCTGTGCGTGACGGGACTTCCGTTGGTCTTTCACGACGAGATCGACGATCTGCTCGAGGACGAGATCTCGGCGCCCGCCATGCCGGAAGGAACGCCGCGTCTGTCGCTCGACCGGATGATCGTGGCGGCGCAAGCGCGTTTTCCCGGTCAGTATGTCCTGCTGCTCAATCTCAAGCAGACCGAGCCACTCGTGACTGTGGCCGTTTCTCCGACCGCTGTCCCGGCGCCGGGCAACTTCCATCGCCTGACGTTCGATGCGCGAACGGCCGAAATGCTCGGCGAAGAAGCCCCGCATCAGGACGTCATGGATATCGTGCTGCGGATACACAAGGACATGTTCGCAGGGCTCCCCGGCGAGCTGTTTCTCGGGGCGATGGGACTCGTGTTCGCCGTGTCGATCATCTCCGGCATCGTTGTCTATTGGCCGTTCATGCGGCGGCTGGATTTCGGGACGATCCGTCGGCGGTCGTCGCCCCGGCTCAAATGGCTCGACACCCATAATCTCCTCGGCATCGTCACGTTGACGTGGACGTTGGTGGTCGGTCTCACCGGCATGATCAACACGCTGGCGACGCCGTTGTTCGACCTGTGGCGGGCGCAGCTCATCCCCGTCTTGCTGGCGCCTCATCTGGGCAAGCCCGTGGCTCCGATCCCTTCGGTTCAAGCCGCCGTCGAGCTTGTCCGCACCAGATTTCCGGATCGCCTCGTCACCTCGGTGACGATGCCGACCGCGGCGCGTTTCGGCAGCCCGCAGCACCTCGTGGTCTGGACCAAGGGAGCGACGCCCTTCACGGCGCGCATGCTTCAGCCGATGCTGGTCGATGCCAATGACGGCAAGACGATCGTGGCGCCCGAGGTGCCGTGGTATCTGAAGACGCTTCAGGTCTCGCGTCCGCTGCATTTCGGCGATTACGGCGGGCTTCCGTTGAAGATCGTCTGGGCGGTTCTCGACATCATGACGATCATCGTTCTCGTCAGCGGAATCTATCTCTGGGCGGCAAGGCGAAAGCCGTCGGTCCGCAAGCCGCTGCGCACAGAGCGGACCGCGGCAGTCGGTGTCTGATCCCATGCGTCGTTCCGTGTCCAAGGCGGACGTTCCGAACCTGGCCCGGCACTACAGAAGCGTGTGGGACGTGTTCCGGGCGCCTCTCCTGGTCGGCTTGGTCTGCGCCGTGGGGCTCGGTCTGGCGCTCGTCGGAGATGGGATCTGGGACGGCCTTTCGTGGCTGGCTCTTTCGCTGCCGGTTGGGCTTGCGGCGTTCTACTGGCACCGCGCAGGCCGCCGGCGCTGACGGAGAATCCGCCGAACCGACGGCTATCGGTGCTGCTCTTCCGGGGCGCCTTCGACCTCATGCGCCTCGTCCTTGCCGCCAAGCATGCGATGCAGCCGGCGCTCGAGGCGGCGGCCGATCGTCAGCAGGACGAAGGCCAGCGCAAGGGCGACGATGACGATCCTCCACTGTCCGGCGCCGCAGACGATGCCGAGACAGGCGGCAAGGAAAGTGCAGGCGGCGCTGGTGAGGCCCCGAACGCGAAACCCCGTGCTTTGGTGCACGATGACGCCAGCGCCGAGAAAGCCGATGCCGGTGAGGATGCCCTGGATGACACGGCTGGCGGCGTCGACGACTCTGGCCGGTTCGGCGAGCTGCAGCGCGAGCAGAACCACGCTCGCGGTGGAGAGCCCGACGATGCCGAGCGTCTTCAGCCCGATCGGCTTGCCGTGCAGGTCGCGGTTGAGGCCGATTGCGCCGCCGGCGAGCGTCGCCGTGCCGAGGCGCAGCAGGATTTCGGGCCAATCGAGCTCGGTCATGGCGCCTCGATCATGTCTTCGGCAGGCGGCCCATCAGATAGAACTCCTCGTTCGGCCGCATGCCCGTGAAATTCGCCAGCCGGTTCGACAGCGCGAAGAAGGCGGAGATCGCGGCGATGTCCCAGATGTCGTCGTCGCTGAAGCCGTGCGGCGCGAGCGCGGCGAAATCGTCCTCCGAAATCCGCTGCGCGTCAGCCGAGACCTTCATGGCAAAATCGAGCATCGCCTTCTGCCGCGGCGTGATGTCGGCCTTGCGGTAGTTGATCGCGACCTGGTCGGCGATCAGCGGGTTCTTGGCGCGGATGCGCAGGATCGCGCCATGGGCGATCACGCAATATTGGCACTGGTTCGCCGCCGACGTCGCCACCACGATCATCTCGCGCTCGGCCTTGGTGAGGCCGCCGTCCTTCTCCATCAGCGCATCGTGATAGGCGAAGAAGGCGCGGAACTCGTCGGGGCGGTAGGCCAGCGTCAGGAACACGTTCGGCACGAACCCGCTCTTCTCCTGCACGGCGAGGAGGCGCGTGCGGATGTCGTCGGGCAGCGTGTCGAGGGCGGGGGCGGGAAAGCGTTGCGCGGCGGTCTTTGTCATGGGCATGGATTCCGGCTTTTAGGCAGGAACCATAGTCGATGCGGAAGGCGGGCTCAACGTGCCAGCCGTTCTGGCCGCGACGAACGTGCGAGTTATGAGCGACGCTCCATCCGCCGTCATTGCGAGCGCAGCGAAGCAATCCAGAAATCCCTCCGCGGAAAGACTCTGGCTTGCTTCGCTGCGCTCGCAATGACGGGGTGGAGAGAGCTTTTGCCTTACCGCAGCGGCTTCTTCAGCAGCGAGAAGCGGTCCGGGTCGAGGCCCATCGACGGCTGCAGCATCGGTGCTTCGACGCTGGACATGGTCTTCGCCGGCGGCGCCGAGAACACGGGGTCGTTCGGTACGTCGCGCTGCGATGTGGCGCCGCGCCAGCGTTCGAGCACGGCGCTGACGAAATGCATGTCGTGACCGGAGGTGACCGACGGCACGCTGGAGATGGTGGCCTCGCCGCGCGGCAATTGGTGCGGCGGCACTTCCTTGAAGCGCAGGCGGGTCGGCAGCGCCACGCCTTCGCCGAACGCCAGCACCTCGCGGGTGCCGAGCGACGGAACGAAGGAGAGCAGGTTCGCGGCGGCATCCGACACCGCGGCGCGCAGCAGCGCCTGGTCGCGGTCGTTGGCGAGGCGCATCGTGAACAGCGTGTTGCACTGGGAGATGATGGTGGCGTCGAGCTCGGCGGGGCGCTGGGTGATGAGGCCGAGATAGACGCCGTATTTGCGGCCTTCCTTGGCGATGCGCGACACCGCCTTGCGGGTCGGGCCGAAGCCGATGTTGCGGTCGGCGGAGGCATAGCGGTGCGCCTCCTCGCAGACGAACAGCAGCGGCGAGACGCCGTCGCTCCACAGGCCGAAGTCGAAGGCCATGCGGCAGAGCACGGACACAACCGAATCGATCACCTCGGCCGGGAAGCCGGCGAGCTGCATCACGGTCATCGGCTTGCCGTTGGCGGGCAGGCGGAACAGATGGCTGATCACCTCGGCCATGGTGTCGCCGCCGACATTGGCGTTGTCGAACATGAAGGCGTAGCGCGGGTCGTTGCGTACCGCCTCGATGCGCGAGATCAGCTTGTGATAGATGATGCGCGAGGAGCGGTTCTCGAGCTTGCCCATGCGCTCGTCGATCAGCGACAGCAGGTCGACCAGGCGATAGGGCACCGGCGTATCGACGGTGTAGCCGATCTGCTTGGGATCGATGCGCTTGAGGCCGATGCGGTCGGCGTTCTGGTACTGGGTATAGACGCCCTTGGCGAGCGGGATGACCTCGGCCAGGATGTCGAGCTCCTCGGGCACGCCGGCGCGGCCGCCGAACAGCACGTCGACGATTTCCTCGAAGTTGAACAGCCAGAACGGCAGCTTCAGATTCCGCGGGTTGAGCACCAGCGCGCGGTCGCCGAAGCAGCGGCCATATTCGTTGTGCACGTCGAGCAGGAAGATGCGCAGGTTCGGCCGCGCCTTCAGGATCTCGTTCAGCAGCAGCGAGACGCCGGTCGATTTGCCGACGCCGGTCGATCCCAGCACGGCAAAATGCTTGGACAGCATTTCCTCAACGTCGACATAGGCGATGACCGAGCGGTCCTGCTGGAGGAAGCCGACATTGATCTGGTCCGAGCCGGTTGGCGCGTAGATCGTGCGCAGCTCCTGGCTGGTGATCAGATCGACGGCATCGCCGATGGTCGGATAGTTGGTGACGCCGCGCTGGAATTTGGCCTTGTCCGCGGCATTGAGGATCTCGCCGAGCAGGTCGACCGAGGCGATCGCGATGTAATTGTCCGAGCCCGACAGGTTCTCGCAGGAGACCTCCGTGATCATCGCAACGATGACCGAACTGCTGCAACGGATGCTGACGAAGCGTCCGACGGTGGCCCGCACCTCCGAGATCGGCATCCGGCTTTCCGCCAGAAGCCCGACCCGGGCGAGCGATCCGCGAACCGAAATCACGCGTCCAAAGGATGTCACGATGAATGAACCTGGCAAGAGCAAGGGATTTGCCCGGACTATGCCCGGCCGTCGCTGCACAAACGGTTAAACGGCGGGCGCGCCCGCTCCGTTAAATCCGTGGTAATTCGGTCCGGAGACTTGTCGCCGATGCCTGCTCATGGGCGGAATCGCCGGGAAAATACTGCATTTCCGGACCTTGGGGCCGAGATGGTCCTTAAGGAAGAATTTACCATTCGAGCAGGCCCTTTCGTTCGGCCAACCGACATCGGTCGGCTAGGCGCCGTGCGCAGCAGGGACGCCGGTTGCTTTGTTGACGGGACCTAATGATTTGTACATTAGTACAAATGAGGCGTTACTGTCGGCACCGCACACAAGGCCCGCCCCCGTTGTGCCGTGCGCGTCTCGATCGCGCCGCCCGGACAGGCGGATCGCAGCCATGCTCCAGGAGGGAACCATGCAGCCCGAACCGATCCTCGATCTCGCCCATCTCGGCCACATGGAGCTGCTGACGCCGAAGCCGGACGAGAGCCTGAAATTCTTCGTCGATGTCATGGGCATGACGGTCAGCGGACAGAAGGGTGAGTCGGTCTATCTGCGCGGCTGGGACGATTACGAGCGCTATTCGCTCAAGCTCACGGCGGCGAAGACCTCGGGCATGGGCCACATGGCGCTGCGTGCGCGCAGCCAGCAGGCGCTGGAGCGGCGCGTCGCCGCGCTGAAGGGATCCGGCTTCGACATCGGCTGGATCGACGGCGACATGGGGCAGGGGCCGACGTTCCGCTGCCGCGATCCCGATGGCCATATCGTCGAGCTCTATTACGAGACCGAATGGTATCAGGCGCCGCCCGAACTCAAACCTGCGCTGAAGAACCAGGCACAGCGCTTTCCCGCCCGCGGCGTCAATGTCCGCCGCCTCGACCATCTCAACTGCCTTGCCGTCGACATCAAGGCCAACCGCCAGTTCTTCGAGACCTATCTCGGCTGCCGTCTCACCGAGCAGATCGTGCTCAACGACGGCCGTGAGGCCGCGATGTGGCTGACGATGTCGAACAAGAGCTACGATTTCGCCTATTCGCTCGATCATTCGGGCGTGCGGGGCCGCTTCCACCACGTCACCTACGCCCTCGACAGCCGCGAGGAGATTCTGCGGGCCGCGGACATTTTTCTCGAGAATGGCATTCACATCGAGACCGGGCCGCACAAGCACGCGATCCAGCAGACCTTCTTCCTCTACGTCTACGAGCCCGGCGGCAACCGCGTCGAAGTCGCCAATGCCGGCGCACGCCTTATCCTGGCGCCCGACTGGAAGCCGATCGTGTGGACCGAGGAGGAGCGCAAGAAGGGTCAGGCCTGGGGATTGAAGACGATCGAGTCCTTCCACACCCACGGCACGCCGCCGGTGGAGGTGACGAAACACGCCTAATTGGCGGAGGCGCGCACCTTTGCGATCGTCTCGCGCACGCCGGTCCAGGCCGGCTTGTCCGGCGCGAACTGCCGGCGCAGGAAGCTGACGAGCTCCTCGATCTGGGTGTCGCTCATGCTGTTCCTGAACGCGGGCATGTAGCCGAGATCGCTCGAGACGGGCTCCGCGATGCCGTGCAGGATGACCTGTACGAGATTGTCCGACGTGGCGCTGTGCAGGTTGCTGTTGAGCGCGAGCGAAGGCTGGGTGCCGAACAGCGGCAGGCCGCCGACCTCGTGGCAGACGGCGCAGGCGCCTTGATAGAGGCGCGCGCCGGCGGAGGAGGCGACGGTCACTTGCGTTGCATTTTCGAGCTTGGCGGCCAGCGCATCCTGCGCCTGTTGGTCGACCGCAGTGTCATTGAACGAGTTGAGATAGACCGCCATCGCACGGATGTCCTGGTCGGGCAGCGCCTTGAGGTCCCGGACGATCGGCGCCATCGGGCCGGCGGCGACGCCGTGGTAACGCGAATGGCCGGTGCGCAAATAGGCGTACAGCTCATTCTCGCTCCACGGGATCGGCGCGTGCGAGAGCGAGGTCAGCGACGGCGCTTCCCAGCCCTCGGCGAAGCCGCCGGCGAGATAGGCGTTGCGTTGCTCGGCGCCGAGCGCGTTGCGCGGCGAATGGCAGGCGCTGCAATGGCCGAGGCCCTCGACCAGATAAGCACCGCGATTCCAAACCTCGGACTTTGAGGGGTCGGGCTTGAAGTCGGGCGTTCGGTGGAACAGCGCATTCCAGCCGGCCAGCAGCGGGCGCAGATTGAACGGGAAGGCGAGCGTGTTGGCCGGCGTTGTCGCGCGCACCGCAGGTTGCGCCATCAGGTAAGCGTAGAGCGCCTGCAGATCGGAATCGCTGGTCTTTGCAAAATGCGTGTAGGGGAAGGCGGGATAGAGCTGGCGTCCGTCGCGATGCAGGCCATCGCGCATGGCGCGCTCGAAGGCGGGGTAGGACCAGGCACCGATCCCGGTCTCGACGTCGGGCGTGATGTTGGTCGCGTAGATCGTGCCGAACGGTGTTTCCAAGGCGCGACCGCCGGCATTTGGTGCGCCGCTGACGATGGTGTGGCACTCGGCGCAATTGCCGAGCGCGGCGAGCTGCTCTCCGCGCGCGATCGTTGCCGCTGAATAGACCGACGGATCCGGGCGCGCGATGGGTGCAATCGCGCGGCCGGGAAGAAGCGCCGCGCCGATGCCGATCGCGGCGGTGCAGACGGTTGCAATCGTTGCGAAGATGCCGGCGCGCTTGGCGAACGGATTTTCCCAGATACGGGACGGAGGCGAGGCTGCGGGCGGGGGCAGGGACTGCGGCGTCGCCGGTGCTTCGCCGTGCAATCCCTTGAGGATTCGCTCAGGCGTGAACGGCGGCTCGCGAAAGCGCACGCCGGTGGCATCGAAGATGGCGTTCGCGATCGCGGCTGCGCTCGGCACCGAGGCGGACTCGCCGACGCCGAGCGGCGGCTGATCCTGCCGCGGCAACATCAGCACGTCGATCTTGGGAACGTCGGGGAAGGGGATGATGGGATAAGCGCCCCATTCACGCGCGGCCACCGCGCCGCGCTCGAACGACACCTCTTCCATCAGCGCGCGGCTGGTGGACTGGATGACGTTGCCCTGGATCTGGTGGCGCACGCCGTCCGGGTTGATCATCAACCCGGAGTCCTGCCCCGCGACGACGCGCGTCACGCTGACGTCGCCGGTCGTCTTGTTCACCGCGACGTCGGCAACCCACGCCGACCACGCCGCGCCATAGCCCGGAAACTTGCTGTGGACGTAGAGCGCATAGGCAAAGCCGCGGCCGTGCACGACCTCACCGTCCTTGTCCTCGCGGACCGGCCGCGGCATCCAGCCCGCGCGCTCGGCGACCGCATTGACCAGATCGACCGCGCGCGGGTCCTTCAGATAGCGCAGGCGATATTCGATGGGATCGACGCCGGCTTCGGTTGCGGCCTCGTCGATATAGGATTCATGCGCAAACGTGTTCGGCAATGCCGAGACGCCGCGAAACCAGGAGGCACGCACGATCGGCGGCGTGTCGTGGGCGACGACGCGCATGTGCTCGTAATCGTAGGGCGGGATCGCGGTGCGGTCGCCCATCTGGAGCACCGCAGGTTCGGGCGAAAGGCGGCCGGTCAGCAGCAGCGCCAGCGTCGGCGCGGCATTCGAGGGATAGCGCGTGGCGAGGTCGTAAGCAGCGATGCCGCCGTCGGCATCGAGGCCGCCATTGACGTCGATAAGCTGGGCAGTCCCCTTGGGCTCCCAGGCGTGCTCCTGTTCGCGCGTCAGCTGCACGCGGACAGGACGGCCGACGGCGCGCGACAGCAGCAGCGCATCGGCGGTGACATCGTCAGCGCAGTTGCGGCCGTAGCAGCCGGCGGCCTCCAGCCGGATCACCTCGATCTCGCTCTCGGGGCGCTCGATCAGCAGCGCGAGATCGCCGCGCAGCACGTGGGGGTTCTGCGTGCCCGACCAGACGCGGATATTGCCGTCCTGGAAGTCGGCAACCGCGCAGGAGGGGCCGATCGAGGCGTGCATCTGATACGGCCAGACGTAAGTGCGCTGCATCGGCTTGGCCGCGCCCGATATCGCCTTGTCGACCTCGCCCTTATCGATCAGCGTGCGCGGCGTCGACGGATTGGCGCGCAGCGCGGTCTCGACATCGGCGAGGTCGGTCAGCGTCGGCATCGGCTTCCAGCTCAGCTTGAGCTGCTCTGCTGCACGGATTGCATTCTCCTCGCGCTCGGCGACCACGCCGACGAAATCGCCGATCCGCACCACGGCCAAAAGGCCAGGAATGTCGTGCACGGAGGATTCGTCCACGGCGATCAGGCTGGTGCCGACGAACGGCCCGGCATCGACGCCGGCATAGGGCGGCCGCACCACGCGTCCGTGCACCATGCCTGAGATGCGGATGTCGTGCACGAAGGTCAGCTCGCCGGTGGCTTTGGCAGGTAGATCGACGCGCGGCACCGACTGGCCGACGATGGCGTAATCGCCGATCGGCTTGAGCTGCACGTCATCGGCCAACTCGAGGCGGATCGCCTCCTCGCCGATGAGCTCGCCATAGCTGATGCTGCGGTTGTCGTGGCCGCGAACGAGTCCATCCTCGATCTTGAGCTCGGCTTCGGGCAAGTCCAGGTGTTCCGCCGCGCGCGCGATCAGAAAGTGCCGGGCTTGCGCCGCGGCCTTCCGCAGCGGCACGGCCGTGATCTGGATGGTTTCGCTCGCGATCGTCGCGCCCTGGTTCGGCACCACGGCCGTGTCGCCGAGCACGACGACGACGCGGGCGAAAGAGACATCGAGCTCTTCGGCGACGATCTGGCCCAGCGCAGTGCGGATGCCGGTGCCGAGATCGACATGGCCGTTATAGGCCGTGACCGAACCGTCCGCGGTGATGCGGACGAAGGTCTCGGATGTGACCTCGTCCACGCTGCGGGCGACGATGAGCGAACCTGAGCGCTCAGCTCCGTTCGAAACATAGGAGGCCATCAATCTGCGGCCTCGGTGAGCTGGCTAGAGGCGCGCATCACCGCGCGGAGGATCTCGACATGCGTGCCGCAGCGGCAAAGATTGTAGCGCAGCGCCGCCAGCGCCTCCTGCTCGGTCGGCCGCGGATTGATCGCGAGCAGCGCCTTGGTGGTCATGATCATGCCGTTGAGACAATAGCCGCATTGTGCGGCCTGCTCGTCGATGAAGGCCTGCTGCACGACGTCGGGCTTGTCGCTTGTGCCGAGGCCTTCGAGCGTCACGATGTCGCGGCCGGCGCAGCCGCTCACCGGAATCACGCAGGAGCGTGCCGCCAGTCCGTCGATCAGGACAGTACAGGTGCCGCATTCCCCCAAGCCGCAGCCGTATTTCGGGCCGTTCAGCGCGAGGTCATTGCGCAGCACATAGAGCAGCGGCGTGTCCCGCGCTGCCGTGACCTCGTGGATCCTGCCGTTCACGGTGAGGCGGATCGGTGTCTGCGTCATCCTCGTTCCCAAGCCCAAGACCAAGCCAAGAGACAAACCCAAAATCATGCGATCGCGAAAATTCGACGTCGCGACGATACCGTTTGTACACAAACGTGCAAGCCGTGCATGCCGCACTGCAGCGCGACTGCCTTCTTTGTGGACAGAGCGGATAGGCAAATGAGGTTTTATGCGGCAGCGGCATGTTTTGCGCTGCACCGCCGCTTGACAGCCCCGGGGCACCGCGCGCAACATCGTTCGTATACGAATGATAACTGCGATGTCCGCCGGCTCCGACATGGTGACAGAAACGACGAGCGCCGTCATCGACAAGATCCGCTGCGATGCTTGTCCGGTGATGTGCTACATCAAGCCCGGCGCGGCGGGCGCCTGCGATCGCTATGCCAATCACGACGGCAAGCTCGTCCGCGTCGATCCGCACGTTATCCTGGAGCGCACCGTCTCGCACGGCGGCAAGCTCGTCCCGTTCAGCCGCACCGAGGACTGGGACGGCAAGATCGTCCATGAGCCCTCGACCTTCGTGACGGCGATCGGCGCAGGCACGACCTATCCCGACTACAAGCCGGCGCCGTTCATCGTTTCGGCAGAGGTCGACGGCGTCGACATGGTGACCGTCGTCACCGAGGGCATCTTCTCCTATTGCGGGATCAAGGTGAAGATCGACACCGACCGCTATCTCGGCCCGGAGACCGCGACCGTGCGCGCGCAGGGCGAGGCGGTCGGCCATGTCACCACCAGCGAATACGGCTCGCAGATGCTGTCGCTCGGCGGCGTGCATCATCTCACCGGCGGCTCCAAGAAGGAGGGCCGGGTCACCTGCGACGCGCTGATGGACCTCGCCAATTGCAAGGCGGTGGAGCTCACCATCGATGGCGGCGCCAGCGTGGTGGTGCAGGCCGGACAGCCGCCGATCGTCAACGGCGTGAAGGAAGAGCGCATGCGCGTCGGCTGCGGCTCGGCGACGATCGGCATGTTCGCCAAGCAATGGCACGGCAAGGTGGACGAGGTCGTCGTGGTCGACGACCACATCACCGGCGTGCTCTCGGAGCACCAGGCCGGCAAGCTGCTCGACATCGCCGACACCGGCATCAAGATGAAGGGCCGCCGCTCGACGCCCGGCCGCTATTTCCAGGTGGCCGATCCCGGCACGGGCTGGGGCGGCACCAACATCTCCGATCCCTTGTCGATCCTGGGCCCGTTCGATGCCAAGGAAGCAAAGCCCGGTTTGACCATGCTGATGGTCTCCACCACCGGCGAGCATTCGTCCTATTACGTGCTCGACGAGGCCCTGCAGCCGGTCGAGACCGAGATGCCGGCCGACTTGAAGTTCTCGGTCGAGCGGATCCAGGAAAACTGCGAGCCCGCGCTGTGCACGGTGCTGTTCATGGCAGGCGCGGGCGGCTCGCTGCGCGCCGGCGTCACCGACAACCCGGTGCGGCTGACGCGATCGGTCAAGGACGCGCTGACGCGTGTCACCAGCGGCGGTGCGCCGGTCTATGTCTGGCCGGGCGGCGGCATCACCTACATGGTCGACGTGACGCAGATGCCGTCAGGCGCGTTCGGCTATGTGCCGACACCGGCCCTGGTCGCGCCGATCGAGTTCACGATGAAGCTGTCCGACTATGCCGCGCTTGGCGGACACATGGATTATGTGAAGCCGCTCGCGGAGGTGCAGAACGGCGACGATGTCCGCCAGTTGCCCTGGCAGAACCCGATTCCGGGGCCCCGCACATGACCAGGCGCCCGCAAATCGCATTGCTGTCTGATGGCCGGCGGCTGCATTTGCAGGATGGACCGATCGATCTGATCGTGGGGGCGAGGGGACGTGCGGATGCGGTGCGGGCCGCCTATGAGGCTGCGGCGCTGCGGTTCACCGGATTGCTCGACGAGCTTTGCGCAGAGCTGCCCGAATTGCGGTCCGGCGCCGGGATGCGGACGTCGCTAAGGGGCGTCGTCGCGCGCCGCATGCATGCCGCGGTGGCGCCCTATGCCGCCGATTGCTTCATCACGCCGATGGCGGCCGTTGCCGGAAGCGTCGCGGAGGAAATTCTCGCTGCGATGCTGCGCGCTGCGACGCTCGATCGGGCTTACGTCAACAATGGCGGCGACATCGCGCTGCATCTCGGCAAGGGCGAGCAATTTTCGGTCGGGCTGATGGATCGCCCCGGCCGCGACGGCGTGATGCGGACGATGCGGATCGATGCGGACGATCCGGTGCGGGGCGTTGCGACCAGCGGCCGGCACGGCCGCAGCTTTTCGCTCGGGATAGCCGATGCCGTGACAGTGCTGGCGGCGACCGCTTCGCAAGCCGATGCGGCCGCGACCGTGATCGCCAATGCCGTCGATCTTCCCGGACATCCCGCCATCATCCGCAAGCCTGCGAACGAGCTTCAGCCCGACAGCGATCTGGGCGGGCGCCTCGTGACGTGTGATGTCGGCGAGCTGTCTCACCATGAGATCGCCGCCGCGCTCGAATCTGGCGCAGAATGTGCACGGCATTTATTCGATCGTCGGCTGATCGAGGGTGCCGTGCTGCAGCTTTGTGGTGATATGCTTGTCATCGGACCGAAAGATATTGAGCGGCTGGAATCGCGCCCGCGTCAGCTGGAGAACGCGGTTCATGCCTGAGCAGGGAAGTGTCCGGAGGAAGCAGCCATGAGCGCGATCATCCGCAAGATCGTCACTGTCGTCGAAGAGACGCAGATGGAGATGGGCCGACAGGTATCACCGCCGACCCGGCGTGCTGCGGCGATTGCCGTCATCGAGAATCCGTTTGCCGGAAAATACGTCGAGGATCTTTCGCCGCTGATCGCGATCGGCGAGGAGCTCGGCGAGCTGTTGTCGAAACGCGCGGTGGCGGCGCTCGGCATCGATGGCGCCAAGGCGCACAGCTACGGCAAGGCGGCGGCGGTCGGCGAGAACGGCGAGCTGGAGCATGCCGCCGCGATCCTCCACCCCAAGATGGGCGCGCCGGTGCGCAAGGTTCTGGGCAAGGGCGCGGCGCTGATCCCCTCGTCGAAGAAGCGCAGCGGTCCGGGCACGACGCTGGACATCCCGCTCGGGCACAAGGACGCGGCCTTCGTGCGCAGTCATTTCGACGGTATGGAAGTGCAGATCAACGACGCGCCGCGTGCCAACGAGATCATGGTCGCGGTCGCCGTCACCGACAGCGGCCGTCCGCTGCCGCGGGTCGGCGGGCTGACGGTTGCGGAGATCAAAGGCGAAGACGGTCTGAGATAGAAGTCATAAGCGAGTTCAAACTGGAGGTTGGGATGCGAGCAAGAAATTACTTCGTCGGCGCGGCCTTCGCGCTTCTGGCGAGCGGCATGGCTCATTCGGCCCTGGCGCAGGACATCAAGATCGGCGAGATCAACAGCTATTCGTTGCTGCCGGCATTCACCGAGCCCTATCGCAAGGGCTGGCAGCTTGCGGTCGAGGAAGTCAACGCGGCCGGCGGCATCAACGGCAAGAAGCTCGTCGTCATCTCCAAGGACGACGGCGGCAAGCCGGCGGACGCGCAGACCGCGGCCAACGAGCTCGTCTCGAGCGAGGGCGTCGCGATGCTCGCCGGCACGTTCCTGTCGAACATCGGTCTTGCGGTCTCTGACTTCGCCAACCAGAAGAAGGTGTTCTTCCTCGCGGCCGAGCCGCTCACGGACGCCATCACCTGGTCCAAAGGCAACAAGTACACCTTCCGCCTGCGCCCCTCCAACTACATGCAGGCGGCGATGCTGGTGGAAGCCGCCAGCAAGCTGCCCGCAAAACGCTGGGCGACGATTGCGCCGAACTATGAGTACGGCCAGTCGGCGGTCGCGGTGTTCAAGAAGCTGATGTCGGAGAAGCGCCCCGACATCCAGTGGGTCGACGAGCAATGGCCGCCGCAGGGCAAGATCGACGCCGGCCCGGTGGTGCAGGCGGTTGCCGCGGCAAATCCGGAAGCGATCCTCAACGTCACGTTCGGCGCGGACCTCGTCAAGCTCGTGCGTGAAGGCAACACGCGTGGCCTGTTCAAGGGGCGCGAGGTGGTCTCCTTCCTGACCGGCGAGCCCGAATATCTCGACCCGCTCAAGGACGAGACGCCGGAGGGCTGGATCGTCACCGGCTATCCCTGGTACTCGATCAAGACTCCCGAGCATGATGCGTTCCTGAAGGCGTATCAGGCCAAGTACAACGACTATCCGCGCCTCGGCTCGATCGTCGGTTACCAGACCATCAAGTCGGCGGCCGCGATTCTGGCGAAGGCCGGCTCGACCGATCCGGAGAAGCTGATTGCCGCGGCGGAGGGGCTGACGACGCCGTCGCCGTTCGGCGAGATCACCTTCCGCAAGATCGACCACCAGTCGACACTCGGCGCTTACGTCGGCAAGACCGCGCTGAAGGACGGCAAGGGCGTGATGGTGGAGTCGTCCTACAAGAAGGGCGCGGACTATCTGCCTGGCGATGCCGAAGTCGAGAAGCTGCGTCCGAAGGATTGAGTTCTGCTGCCGTAGGGTGGGTTAGCCTTGCGGACTGCGCGTAGCGCAGACCGCTTGGCGTAACCCACCACTTTCGGTGCCACACGAGAAAAGGCGGTGGGTTACGCCGAGCAGATGCGCTCTGCGCATCTGCAGGGCTAACCCACCCTACGATTTCAACGAACCCGGACCGCCGATGGCCTTTTACGTCGTACAGTTTCTGACCGGTCTCGCCAGCGCGGCGTCGCTATTCCTGGTGGCGTCGGGCCTGTCGATCATCTTCGGCGTGACGCGGATCGTGAATTTCGCGCATGGCGCCTTCTACATGATCGGCGCCTACATCGCCTTCACGCTGACCGAGCGCCTGTCCGGCGCATTCGGCTTCTGGGGCGGCATCGTGCTGGCCGCGTTCGCGGTGGCGCTGATCGGCGTCATCGTCGAGATGGTGCTGCTCCGGCGCATCTATCATGCGCCCGAGCTGTTCCAGCTGCTCGCGACCTTCGGCCTGACCTTGATGGTCGAGGATCTGGTCGTGCTGATCTGGGGGCCTGACGACCTCGTCGGCCGCCGCGCGCCGGGGTTCAAGGGCGCGATCGATTTCTTCGGCCAGAACATTCCGAGCTACGATCTGTTTCTGATCGTGCTCGGACCCGTCGTGCTCGGCATTCTCTGGTTGCTGTTCCAGCGCACGCGGTGGGGCGTGCTGGTGCGTGCGGCGACGCAGGACCGCGACATGGTGGCAGCCCTCGGCGTCAATCAGAAATGGCTGTTCACGAGCGTGTTCGCCGTCGGCGTCTTCCTCGCAGCGCTCGGCGGCGCGCTCCAGATCCCGCGCGATGCCGTGCATCACGCCATGGATCTGCGCATCATCGTCGAGGTGTTCGTCGTGGTCGTGATCGGCGGCCTCGGCAGCATCGTTGGCGCTTTCGTCGCGGCGGTGCTGGTCTCCGAGTTGAATGCCTTCGGCATCCTGATCTTCCCGAAGATCTCCATCATCCTGGTCTTCCTGGTGATGGCGGTGGTGCTGATCGTGCGTCCCTGGGGCCTGTTCGGCAAGCCGGAAGCCGCCGCGCGCAAGACGCCGGGCCTCACCGTCAATCCCTGGCGGCCGCTGACCTCGAGCGAGCGGCTGATGGCGCTTGCGGCGCTCGTGATCGCAGCGATGCTGCCGCTGTTCGCCGGCAATTATCTGCTGACCGTGGGCTCGGAGATCGCGATCTTCGTGATTTTCGCCGTCAGCCTGCACTTCCTGATGTCGGTCGGCGGCCTCGCCTCGTTCGGTCACGCCGCCTATTTCGGCCTGGGCGCCTATGGCATCGCCTTTCTCGCCAAGATGGCGGGACTGCCGATGATCGTCTGCCTGCTGCTCGGCCCGCTGCTCGGCTGCATGGGCGCGGCGGTGTTCGGCTTCTTCGCGGTGCAGCTCTCCGGCGTTTATTTCGCGATGCTGACGCTCGCCTTTGCGCAGATCGTGTGGTCGATTGCGTTCCAGTGGGTGAACGTGACCGGCGGTGACAACGGCATTCTCGGCCTCTGGCCCTCGAGCTGGGCGGCAAGTCCGTCGCGCTTCTACTGGCTTGCGCTCGGCGTTGCGGCGCTGGTGACCGTCGCGCTGCGAGCCATGGTGTTCTCGCCGTTCGGTTACGCGCTTCGTGCCACGCGCGACTCGCTCCTGCGCAGCGAAGCCATCGGCATCGATGCCAAGCGCATCCAGTGGACCGCCTTCGTGATCGCAGGCACGACCGCCGGCATCGGCGGCGCATTGTTCGCCTATCTCAAGGGCAGCGTGTTCCCCGACAATCTCGGCATCTCGCTGTCGGTCGACGCGCTGGTCATGGTGTTGCTCGGCGGCGTCGAGACGGTATCGGGCGCGGTGATCGGCGCCATCGTCTACAAGGCGTTGAACATCTGGCTGGTGAGCCAGACCGATCTGTCGAAGCTCGTGCTCGGCGGCTTCATCATGCTGATCGTCGTCGTCTTCCCCAAGGGCATCGTCGGTGTGCTGGAGATGCTGGCGCAGCGCCGCAAGAAAGCATCGCCACCGGGATCCCCCTTGCTCGCCAAGCCGATCGAGTCTGCCGAATGAGCGTTGCACCTCCACTTCTTGCGGTCGAAGGCCTGACCAAATCCTACGGCGGCATCCATGCCGTGCGCGGCGTCTCGTTCTCGTTGCGGGCCGGCGAGATCCTGGCGCTGATCGGGCCGAACGGTGCGGGAAAAAGCACCTGCTTCGACATGCTCAACGGCCAGAACAAGCCTGATAGCGGGCATGTCCGCCTGCTTGGCGAAGAGATCACGGGCCGGAAGCCGCGTGAGGTCTGGCGGCTCGGCGTCGGCCGCACGTTCCAGATCACCGCGACCTTCGCCACCATGACCGTGCGCGAGAACGTGCAGGTCGCGCTGATCTCGCACGGCAAGCAGCTGTTCAATCTGTTCGGCTCGGCACCGAAGTTCGATCGCGACGAGGCCGGCCGCCTGCTCGAGCTGGTCGGCATGGGCGGCTATGCGGACCGGCCCTGCGGCGAGCTTGCCTATGGCGATCTCAAGCGGCTCGAGCTTGCGGTCGCGCTGGCCAACCAGCCCAAACTGCTGCTGATGGACGAGCCGACGGCCGGCATGGCACCGCGCGAGCGCGTCGAATTGATGCGGCTGACCGCGGGCATTGCCCGGGAAAAATCCATCGGCGTGCTCTTCACCGAGCACGACATGGACGTGGTGTTCGAGCATGCCGACCGCATCCTCGTGCTCAATCGCGGGACGTTGATTGCGGAGGGCTCGCCGGCGGAAGTGCGCGGCAATCCCCAGGTGCAGGCGGTCTATCTCGGAGAGGGCCTGGTCTACGATGCCCGTCACCGCGAGGGGGCATCAACATGAAGCTCACGGTGCAAGACCTCAACAGCCATTACGGCCCGGCGCATATCCTGTTCGACATCGGCTTCGAGGTCGGCGAGGGCGAGGTGGTGGCGCTGCTGGGGCGCAACGGCGCCGGCAAGTCGACGACGTTCCGCTCGATCGTCGGCCTCGTCGCGCAGCGCTCCGGCCGCATCACGTTCGGGGGCAAGGACGTCTCGTCGAAGCCGACCCACGAGATCGTGCGCGAGGGCCTCGGCTACGTGCCGGAGGAGCGGCGAATCTTCACGGACCTGACCGTCGAGGAAAACCTCGAAGTCGGCCGCCAGCCGAAGCGTCCGAACGCGCCGCACTGGACGCGCGAAAAGCTGTTCGCGCTGTTTCCGAACCTGGGCGAGATGAAGAACCGCCCGGGCGGACGCATGAGCGGCGGCGAGCAGCAGATGCTCACCATCGCGCGTACGCTGATGGGCAATCCCTCGCTGGTGCTGCTGGACGAGCCGTCGGAAGGCCTGTCGCCGAAGATCGTGGAGCAGATGGTCGATGCCATCCTGACCATGAAGAAGGAAGGCGTCAGCATCGTCGTCTCCGAGCAGAATCTGCATTTCGCGCGGCTGATTTCGGATCGCGCCTACATCATCGAGCGCGGTCGGATCTGCTTCGGCGGCACCATGGCCGAGCTCGACGCGCGCCCGGATATCCGGGACGCGCATCTGTCGTTGTGAGGGGCGCGCAGCGGATGGCGAGAAGTGTTACGGCAAAGAAGAGCGTCAAACCGGCGAAACCGCCTTACGTGCTCGACGAACAGGTCGGCTTCATCCTGCGCCAGGTCTGGCAGCGCCACAGCTCGATCTTCACCCGCGATATCGGCACCAACCTGACGCCGACGCAATGGGCGGCGCTGTCGAAACTGGCCGAGACCGGGCCGTGCTCGCAGAATCAGCTCGGGCGCCTGACGGCGATGGACGTCGCGACCATCAAGGGCGTGATCGATCGTCTCACCGCGCGCGGCCTGACCGAAACGAGCCAGGATCCGGAGGACGGCCGGCGCCTGCTGGTGAGCCTGACCCGCGCCGGTCAGCAGCTTGCCGAAAAGCTCGCGCCGAATGCGCTGGCGATCACCCGCGAGACGCTGGCGCCGCTCGATGCGAAAGAGCGCGACACGCTGATGGCGCTGCTGAACAAGCTCAGATGAAAGTGCCGTAGGCTGGGCAAAGCGAAGCGTGCCCACCATCCTTTCTCGAATCGCAAAAGTCGTGGGCACGGCGCTTCGCGCCTTTGCCCACCCTACGGCAGTTGAACAAGGTGCCGGAACTGGCGACTAACCTCGATGAAGGATTTATCGAGGTTTTGGTCATGAGAGTTGCGAGGCGATTTGCGGTTGTCTTGAGTCTTGGTGCCGTGCTAGCCGGCCAATGCGCTCCTGCCCGTGCCGCGCAGCCTTACGAAGGCTTCTGGGCCTCGACCAAAAAGGACTGTCGCAACGAGGATAGCCCCAACCGCATGAGCATCGAGGGCGGCAATCGCCTCTACTGGTACGAGACGCGGTGCCGCGCCAGCGAGATCACGGCCGACGGAAGCCTCGGTTGGAAAATGAAGCTCGCCTGCGAAGGCGAGGGCGAAAAATTTCGCTCCAACCCTCGCGTCTCCATCGCTGCGGATGGCAGATTGGTGATGGACAATGGTCCAGTTGGGCAGGTCAAGCGCCAGACCTATGTGCGCTGTGAGATCGCAAAGAAGCGCTGATCTCTTACGTCTTTCCCGGCCATTTGGCGCGGTAGCGGATCTCGCTGCCGTCACCAAGCCGCCGCCACGTTCCGAATTCCGGCGTATGCGGCGCCCGGGCCGTCAAATCGATCGGATAGATCCGGCTCGGCTGGCCCTGGATGTTGACGGCGAGCTGCCGGTACGAGGTTCGAAACGCCAGCTCGACTTCGCCGGCGATAACGGCCTGATCGCCGTCGCGATAGAACGCGGCCACCCTGACTTCGCCCGGCATGGTGTTGAGGTCGGTCTGCAGTTCGATGGTGATGCCCTGCGCTGATGTCGGCACCGTGACCCCCGCCGGAAAGCGGACCTCGAACACGAGCAGGGGATTGGCGCCGTTGCGGTTGAGCCAGGGCGTGGCGGTCGCGTAAGCGTAGGCGATGTAGGCGCCGATCCCGGCGGTGCAGAGCAGGGCGACGATGCCGAGCGACTTCAAGCTGTTCCGCGCGACGCCGCCGATGCCTGCGTCCTGCCCTGTATCTTTGCCCGAACGCGTCACGAGCCAATTGGCGAGGACCGCGCCGGCGATTGCACCCATGGGTGAGTAGACGAACAGCCCCAGCAGACCCGATGCGATCGGGTCCGCCCGGTTGCCGACACCGAGCGGGAGAACAGCACGAAGATCGCGATATAGCCCGCCACCGCGCCAGCAACGCCGGCGGCTATCCGTGATGAGTTCTTCATGTCTCCTCGATGGTGGAACAATGCGCTGCCGCCGCCGAGGGCTGCCTGCGTTAGACGCAACAGGCTTGCGACTTGTTCAATGCCTTCGAGGGACGATGCGGAGCGGCGGGCCGCTCCGGCTGCGTCACTTCGCCACCACCTCCGGCACCTTGCCGGCCGGCGGCGTGTTGCGGCTGCGCTGGGTGCGCACGATGCCGTCGATGATGGTCATGCCGATGCCGGGGAGGTCGCCGAGCTGCACGCTCTCCAGGATGTTCTTGCCCGGCGAGTGCTGCGCCTTGTCCATGATGACGAAGTCGGCGGAGCGGCCGACCTCGATCAGGCCGCAGTCGAGCTGCCGCATCCGGGCGGTGTTGCCGGTGGCAAGGCAGAACGCGATCTCGGCCGGGAGGTCGCCGAGCGAGGACAGCATCGAGACCATGCGCAGGATGCCGAGCGGCTGCACGCCGGAGCCGGCGGGCGCGTCGGTGCCGAGGATGACGCGGTGCAGGTCGCCCATCTCGCGCGCGGTGCGCAGCGTGAACAGGGCCGAGCGCTCGTTGCCGTTGTGCACGAGCTCGAGGCCGCGCTTGCAGCCCTCGCAGATGCAGCGGATCTGGTCGTCGGGCAGGGCGGTGTGGCCGCCGTTGATGTGGCCGACCACGTCGGTATCGGCCTCCAGCACCACGTCCTTGTCGATCAGGCCGGAGCCGGGGATCGACGGGCCGCCGGTGTGGATGGTGCTCTGGATGCCGTATTTGCGCGCCCAGCCGACCATCTTGCGCGCGGTCGGGCCGTCCTTGACGCCGCCGAGGCCGACCTCGCCGAGCAGCTTGACGCCGTTGGCGGCCATCTCCTTGAAGTCTTCTTCCACCATCTCGCATTCGATCACCGGCGCGCCGGCGTGAACCTTCACGCCGCCGGGCCGCAGGGTCCAGAACGCGCGCTGGGCGAACACGGCCATCGCCTTGAGTCCGACGACGTCGCGGGGCCGGCCGGGCATGTGGACTTCGCCGGCGGAGATCATGGTGGTGACGCCGCCGTGGAGGTAGCTGTCGATCCAGTTGATCTGGTTCTGGCGCGGCGTCCAGTCACCGGCGACAGGGTGGACGTGGCTGTCGATCAGACCCGGCGCCACCGTGGTGCCGTTGGCGTCGACGATGGTGGTGGCGCCTTCGATGTCGACGTCCTTGAAGCGGCCGATCGCGGTGATCTTGCCGTTCTCGGCGACGATGGTGTCGCCGTCCAGGATCGGCTTTTCCAAAGCGCCGGACAGGATCAGGCCGATATTCCGGATCACCAGCTTCGAGGGTCCGGTGGCCTGGGGTGCGTCATGCGCCATGGAAGGGGCTCCTTATTCGTAACTGCAACGCTTCCGATCTTGGTCAGCCTTGACCGCAGGATCAAGCCGGATTATTCATTAGTATACGAATGATCGTGTACAAACGACGCATAGCTGCCGGCCTCGGAACCGCAATTGACGCGACAGGGAAGGTGAGATGAGCAATTTCAATCAGGAAAGCGTTTTGAGCGTCCACCACTGGACCGACACGCTGTTCTCCTTCAAGACCACCCGCAGCCCGACCTTCCGCTTCCGCAACGGCGAATTCACCATGATCGGGCTCAAGGTCGGCGAGAAGCCGCTGCTGCGGGCCTACAGCGTCGCCAGCGCCAATTACGAGGACACGCTGGAGTTCTTCTCGATCAAGGTGCCTGATGGACCGCTGACCTCGCGCCTTCAGCATTTGAAGGAAGGCGACGAGATCATCGTCAGCCGCAAGGCCACGGGCACGCTGGTGATCGACAACCTGGAAGAGGGCCGCAACCTCTACCTGATCGGTACCGGCACCGGCCTTGCGCCCTTCCTGAGCGTGATCAAGGATCCCGAGACCTACGAGCGGTTCGAGAAGGTGGTGCTGCTGCACGGCTGCCGGCACGTCAAGGAGCTCGCCTATGGCGAGATGATCACCGAGCATCTGCCGAAGGACGAGGTGCTCGGCGAGTACATCCAGAACCAGCTGATCTACTACCCGACCGTGACCCGCGATCCCTTCCGCAACCGCGGCCGCATCACCGACCTCATCACCTCGGGCAAGCTGTTCGCCGACATCGGCCTGCCGGCGCTGGAAGCCGCCCATGATCGCGTCATGATCTGCGGCAGCCCGGCGCTGGTGGCGGACACCCGTGTCCTCTTGGGCGAGCGCGGCTTCGTCGAGGGCAATCACGGCGAGCCGGCCCAGTTCGTGGTCGAGAAGGCGTTCGCCGAGCGTTAAAGCGTTTTCGAGCGAAGTGGATACCGGTTCGCGTCAAGAAAACGCGTCCAAATAAGAACCTAGAGCCCCGTTCCCGGGGCGCTAGGCCCGGAATTTCTGCGCGAGAAGATCGCATTTTCGCCACCGCCGGGGCGTTGCGGCGCCGATTCGGCGCACGATACTATGTGGGACCGAATCAGCGGAGTTCCCACATGGTTGCGGACAGCGACAGCAACATCGCCTGGCACCGGGTTCAGTTGAAGAAGAACCGCGCCGAGTTGAAGGCGCTGGAGACCGCGCGCTTCACGATGGGCGAGATCGCCACCTCGAAGCGCAATGGCCAGACGCAGAAGACGATCACGGAACTCAAGCGCAAGATCGCGCAGTCGGAGCGGGTGATCGCCGATCACGACAAGCGCACGCGCCGTCCCCTCGCAACGGACCTGCAGAGCCTCAGCAATGGCAGTTGGAGCCATTGGGACGCCTACACCCAACAGCAGCGCAAGAGCGGCCAGCGCTCCTCCGGGCGCGGATAGAGCTCTCCACGCCTGCGGCCGACGCGCAGACGCGCCCTTGCGCCGGCCGCGCCGTGCACCATCTCGGTGATACGCCACCAATCGCTCCGGTGATCCCATGACAGCGCGCCTCGATTTCACCAGCGAGGCCTTCTTTCGCGATCCGCCCAAGGCGATCGCGAACTTGCGCATGTCAGGCCCTGTGGTCGCGACGCGGTTTCCTCTCGTCGGCAATGTCTGGATCACCACGACCCATGACGCCACCGCGCAGGTGCTGAAGGACGGCGCGACCTTCACGTTGCGCAAGGACGATGGCGACGTCGCGGGCTTGCGCTGGTGGATGCCGAGGTTCGTCAGGACTATCGCCAACAGCATGCTGACGATGGACGAGCCGGATCACACGCGGCTGCGCAGCATCGTGGACGAAGCGTTTCGCCGCCGCGCGATCGTCGCGATGGAGCCGCGCATCCGGGCCATCGCCGACGGTCTGGCCGATGAGCTGTTCGCGGAGGAATGCCCGGCCGATCTGGTCCAGCGCTATGCGCGCATCCTGCCGCTCGCGGTGATCTCGGAGCTGCTCGGCCTGCCGCTGGCAGATCGTCCAAAGTTCATCGCCTGGGCCAATGCGATGTCCTCGCTGACGAACGCCGTCAGCTTCTTGTCCCTGCTGTTCGCGTTCCGCAAGATGCGCGCCTACCTCGAGCAGCAGTTGCAGACCGCGCGCGTGCAGGGCGGCGAGGGCCTGATTGCCGAGCTGATTCAGGTCGAGCGCGAAGGCGGTCAGATCACGCCGGATGAAATGGTTTCGATGGTGTTTCTGCTGCTCGCCGCGGGATCGGAAACCACCACCCATCTCATCAGCGGTTCCGTCTACGAGCTGCTCAGGAATCCCGAGCTGCGCGACTGGCTGGAACAGGACTGGAGCCGTGTCGGGCTCGCGGTCGAGGAGTTCCTGCGCTTCGTCTCGCCGGTGCAATTCTCCAAGCCGCGCTATGTGCGGCGCGATGTCGAGGTCGAAGGCGTGCGCCTGAAGAAGGGCGATCGCGTCATGGTGATGCTTGCCGCTGCGAACATGGATCCCATGGTTCATGATCGTCCCGAGACCCTCGATCTCGAACGCAAGCCGAACCGCCACATCTCCTTCGGCACAGGAATCCACTTCTGCCTGGGCCATCAGCTTGCGCGCATCGAGGCGGCCCGCGCGCTGCAGGCGCTGTTCGTGCGCTGGCCGAAATTGAGTCTGGCCGTCGATTCCGCCGAGGTCCGCTGGCGCAAGCGGCCGGGCCTGCGCGCGATCGCGAAGCTTCCTGTCACGGCAGAGGGCCGCGGAACAGAGACGACGTCACGCACGGGAACGAGAGACGATCGTTCCCTCACCGCGGCGAACTGACGTCGGCAACGCCCTTTTGGAAAATCTTTGCCGGATGTGAACGATCAGGAACGGTGTGCCGATCGTGCTGTTGTTATCCCGACATGACACGGAGGAGAGTTCCTTGATCGCATGTCGCAGATCGACGTCTTAACAGGAGACAAGATCATGGCCAGCAAGATGCCACCTGTTCCACCGGACAATCAGAGCCACAAGGGAACTGGAGATCGCAAGCAAACGCCCGCCGATGAGATCCCGCACGGTCAGCAACGTGCGCAGAATCCGGATCAGCAGGGACAGCAAGGCAACATCAAGCAGAACACGACCAATCAAGGCTATCAGCAAGATCGCTGAGGAGGGGACATTGTCGACATCCACCAAGACACCGAACAGCATTCGTCAGGGCGGACCCGGCGCCTCGCACGAGAACGCGAAGGCGCCGCTTGAGGTGAAGAAACCGCCGGCGGATGATCCGCAGCGCAGCCACAGCCGGGTTTCCGGCGGCGGCGGCGAGCACGATTCCCATCACAGGCACGACGAGGCCGGAAAGGGCGGAGGCAGGTGACGATTGGAGATCAATATGCAGGGCAAGAAGACACACGAACAGCAGGTGCGAATCCTCGAGCGGAAGCCCGATGTTCCGGATGCGCGAGAGCTCGAGCAGGCCGCCGGCCATAGCCCGCAAGACACGCGCGTCCATCGTGCCAACCCGGAGGTGCGTCACAGCGAGTTTCCGGTGAGCCGCGGCGGCCTCAACCAGGAAAGCGATCACAACAAGCACAACGATCCCGGCCAGAGCGGCCACAAGCCGCCCAAGCCGACGACGGCACAACAGAAGCACTAATCTTCGCAAGACGACTGCAAGAGATCACTGCAAGAGGAGAGACTGATGCCAGGTGGCCACGGCAGCAAGACGCATTTCAGATCGGGCATGCATGGCAAGGGCGACGGCACCGGCGCGTTGACCGACGTGCCGAAGGAGATGATCGGCGACAACATGGTCCTGTCCAACCGAGACAAGAAACAGCATTCGGACATCCGCGGCATGGACAGCAAGGCCATTCAGACCGAGCAGTATCAGGATCACGCGGCCAACCGGCTCGAACGGGAGCCAGACGCCGACGAGACCTGAGAGGGGCGTTCCCCCCGCCAACTTGCGGACCGGCGTTCAGCCGGTCCGCTTTCTTGTGGACGCAAGATCGCGCTCCCAGCCGAACACCGAGCGGCCATCGAGATCCGGTGAGGCCGCACGCTCACCGGCGATGAAAGCCGCAACCGACGGGCCGCGCGCGGTCCGCTCCAGCTGCCGCGCCTGGTCGTCGAGGCGCTTGATCGCCTGCATCTCCTCCTCGCGTCCGAGCTTCGCGTTCTGGATCGCGCCTTTCAGCACCCGGATGGTCTCGTCATAGACCTTGATCGGAACGGGGTAGGGATGCCGGTCCTTGCCGCCATGGGCGAGCGAGAAACGCGCGGGGTCGGTGAAACGATAGGGCGCGCCGTGCACGACCTCTGCGACCATCGCCAGCGAGCGCACGGTGCGCGCGCCGACGCCCGGCGTCAGCAGCAGTTCCGGAAAATCCGCCGGGCCGCGCTCGGCCGCCGCGGCCAGCGTGCCGTGCAGACGGCGCGCGAACACGTCCTTCGGCCGCACATCATGATGTGCCGGCATGATCAGATGCGGCAGCATGCCTTGCGCCGGTGTGGACGCGGTCCCCGCGAGCCGTTCGAATTCGGAGACGATGCGATCCGGACCGAGATCGGAGAGCAGCTCGAGCTGCGCCGTCCGAGACATATCGGCGCGATGATCGGTGAGATTGACGATCTCTCCCTGCTGTGGCCCGTCGATTGCGCTATGCGGCGTATCGACAAAGCTCTTCAGTGCCTCGGAATGCCAGTGATAGCGCCGCGCCTGCCGCTTGTCGCCGTTCATGCCCTGCTGCACCACCGTCCATTTGCCCTCAGTGGTGACGAAGAAGCCGTGCAGGTAAAGGTCAAAGCCGTCCTGGACCGCGGCACTGTCGACCTTGGCGACCAGACGGCTGGCACGCGTCAGCTCGATGCCGTCGAATCCGACGCGCTCGCCGAGTTGCAACAGCTCGTCCGGCGTCTTGCGCGAATGCTGACCGCGGCCGCCGCAGACGTAAATCCCGAGCTCGTCCTGGAGCGGTCCGAGCCCGCGCTTCAGCGCGCCGATCACCGAGGTGGTGATGCCGGAGGAGTGCCAGTCCATCCCCATCACGGCGCCAAACGACTGGAACCAGAATGGATGCGACAGCCGCTGCAGAAACGCGTCGCGGCCGTAATGATGCACGATCGCCTGGGTGACGATCGCCCCCAGGGAGGACATGCGGCTTGCCAGCCAGGGCGGAACCCGCCCGGTGTGAAGAGGAAGATCGGCGCTGCCGGTACGTCGAGTCATGCCGACAAGCCTAGCGCAGCTCAGCGACGGTTGCACCTGCGGGATGCTGCATTGCACGGAGCGGGGGAGCGAAGCCGGCCAGGAGGCGTTGTGCGGGTTGCGTGAATGCAATGATGGGGACAATCCATGGATTGGCAGGCCCTTACGGCCGAAATCGACGCGATGTTCGGCTGGATACCGTCATGGTTCATCGGGCTCAGCCTGGTTGGCGGTGCGATCCTTCTGGCCTTGGTGGCCTACCGGATCGCCACGTGGGTGCTCACGCGCGCTTTCGGAACGCGCCTTCCGCTGCTGAGCGTGTTCATCGAGCGGACCGCTGGCCCGGCGCAAATGGCGCTCTGCCTTGCCGCGGTCGCAATGGTGCTGCCGCTGGCGCCGCTGGACGACACGATCCGCAACCCCCTGACGCGGCTGTTCGTGGTGGCCTTCATCGCGTTGATCGGCTGGATTTCGATCCGGATCGTCGACATGAGTGCGGCGCGCTACTTGCAGAACTTTCGCGATGTCACCGAGAATTTCGTCGCGCGCAAGCATGTGACGCAGGTGCGCGTGTTCAAGCGCGTCACCGACACCATTATCGTCATCATCACGGTCTCCGCCGCGCTGATGACGTTCGACTCCGTGAAGCAATACGGCGTCAGCCTGTTCGCCTCCGCAGGAGCGGCCGGTATCATCGTCGGCCTTGCCGCGCGCCCGCTGCTGAGCAATCTGATCGCGGGCCTGCAGATCGCGATTACCCAGCCGATCCGCATCGAGGATGCCGTGATCATCGAGAACGAATGGGGCTGGGTCGAGGACATCGCCTCGACCTATGTCGTGATCCGGTTGTGGGACTGGCGCCGCATGGTGGTGCCGCTGTCCTATTTCATCGAAAAGCCGTTCCAGAACTGGACGCGCGACACCGCATCCCTCATCGGCGTCGTCGCGCTGCATGTCGACTATCGCGCCGACGTCCCGCGCATCCGGCGCTGGCTGGAGGAGGCGGTGAAGGCGTCAAAGCTGTGGGACGGGGAGGTCGTGAATCTGCAGGTGATCGATGCCGATTCGCGCACCATCGAGCTTCGGGCGCTGGTCAGCGCCAGGAATGCACCGCAATCGTGGGACCTGCGCTGCGAGATCAGGGAAAAGCTCATCGCCTTCATCCGCGACGAGATGCCAGAGGCGCTGCCGCGCGACCGCGCCATCCTGATCCCGTCGGGAGACGAAGACGGCGATTTCGCGCGGCGCTTCGCACTGCCGGAGAAGATGCGGGCGAGCGCCACCAGCTGAACAGCGCCGATCTCTTGCCAGGACGCGCCTTGCCTCATTGCGCGCGGATGTTGGCGGCCTTCAGCACGGGCTCCCATTTGGCCGCCTCCGCACGCATATAAGCATCAAACTCCTTGGGCGATGAGCCGACCGGGGTGGCGCCGATCTTGCCGAGCGTCGACAGCACGCTCGGATCTTGCAGCGCCGCCTTGAGATCGGTCTCGAGCTTCGCAACGATCTCCGGCGGCATCTTTGCAGGACCAAGCACGCCCCACCAGACCGAGACGTCGTAGCCGGGCACGCCGGCCTCGGCGATCGTCGGCACGTTTGGCAGCGCCTTGGAGCGTTCGGCCGAGGTCACGGCGAGCGCGCGGACCGGGCCGCCTTCGAGCTGGCCGATTGCTTCCGCGAGCGGATTGATGCTGAGCGGGATCTCGCCGGCGATGACGGCCGTCAGCGCCGGTGCGCCGCCCTTGTAGGGGATCGCGACGATCTTGGTGCCGGAGATGTGCTTCAATAGCTCGCCGGCGAGATGCGCCGAGGTGCCGTTGCCGGACATGCCATAGGAGAGCTTGTCCGGCTCCTTCTTGGCCGCGGCAAGGAGATCGCCAAGTGTCTTGTAAGGGCTGTCCTTCGCCACCACGATCGCCAGTGGCGAGGAGGCGACCTCGGTGATGGCGGTGAAATCCTTGAACGTGTCGTAGGGCACGCTCGGATAGATGAACTGGTTGAGCGGATGACCGCTGGCGACCAGGATCAGCGTGTAACCGTCAGGCGCGGCTTGCGTCAGGGCCTGCGAGGCGACGATGCCGCCCGCGCCGGGACGGTTGTCGATCACCGGCTGCTGCCCCCAGGTCTTGGCCAGCGCCTGGCCCAGCGTGCGCGCGAGCACGTCGACCGCGCCGCCGGCGGCGTAGGGGACCAGAATGTGGACCGGCTTGCTCGGATAATTTTCGGCCTGCGCGGCGCTCCCGACCAGCAGCAAGCCGGCACCCAGCATCAAGCCGCCGATCTTCTCGTTCAAACCCAGCATATGTCCCAGCACTCCCTGAGGGCATTCGCGTCCATCGATGGTCTCCACGCGGTCCTGCCATCACCACGTTCTTGTTGACGAGACCTGATCTTTTGTACGATAGTACAAATCACATGGTACGCAAGCCCACCAGCAAAGAAGCGGCCCGCAAGCCGAACATGCGCGAGGCGATCCTCGCCGCCGCGGAGGAGCTGTTTGCCACCAACGGCTTCAATGCCGTGTCGGTGCGCGACATCGCGCAAGCGGCCGGAGCGAATCCGGGCAGCGTGACCTATCATTTCAAGACCAAGGACGGTTTGCTGCTGGAGATCTACCGGCGCCATTGCGGGCCGATGAATCTGCGCCGCTCCGAGCTGCTCGCGGCCGCAAAGCGCGTGCGCGATCTCCAGGACCGGCTGGAGGCGATCGTGCGCGCCTATGTGGTGCCGGCCTTCACCTCGGGCAGCGATCTCGCCGGCGGCGGGGCGCGCTTCACACGGCTGCGCGCGGTGATGTCGGCGGAAGGCAACGAGGTCGCGCGAAAGATCATCGCGCAGACCTTCGATGACACCAGCCACGCCTTCATCGACGCGGTCCACGAGAGCCTGCCGCACATTCCGCGCACGGACATCGTCTGGCGCAGCCATTTCCTGCTCGGCGCTCTCTATTATTCGCTGGTGACGCCGGAGCGCGTGTCGCGCCTTTCGCGCGGCGAGGCGGACGGCAGCGATGCCGCGGCCGCCATCGAGCAATTGGTGCAGGCCACCGTCGCCGCGTTCCAGGCGCCGGCGCTGGACCAGGCCGCGCCGGCGCGGCGGCGGCCGATCGTCGCCAGCAAGACGTGAAGCGAGCGGGCTCGCTTCGGCGGTTTACGTGATGACGATGATGTATACGCCGACCATTCCACCGCCCGATCCGAACACGCGCACGCCGAAGTTCAGGCTGCCGAAGCTGTCATGTGATGCGCATTGCCACATCTTCGGACCCGGCGCGAAATATCCTTACGCGCCGGAGCGTTCCTACACGCCGCCGGATGCGCCGCTGGAGGATTTTCGCGCGCTGCACGCCAAGCTCGGCGTGGAGCGCGCCGTCATCGTCAATGCCAGCGTGCACGGCACCGACAACAGGGTGGCGCTCGATGCCATCGCTGAGAGCAATGGCGCCTACCGTGCGGTCGCCAACATCGACGATACCATCACCGAGCGCGACCTGCGCGTGCTGCACGAGGGCGGTTTTCGCGGCTGCCGCTTCAATTTCGTCCGCCATCTCGGCGGCGTCCCCGACAAGCGCGTATTCGACCGCATCGTCGCGATGGTCACGCCGTTCGGCTGGCACATCGATCTGCATTTCGATGCGATCGATCTGCCCGAATATGCCGACATGCTGACGAGGCTGCCGCTGAACTACACCATCGACCATATGGGCCGGGTCAAGGCGGCGGACGGGCTCGACCAGCTGCCGTTCAGGATCCTAATCGAGCTGATGCAGCGCGACGAGAAGTGCTGGGTGAAGATCTGCGGTTCGGAGCGGGTCTCCTCGGCCGGTCCGCCGTTCACCGATGCGGTGCCGTTCGCGCGAAAGATCGTCGAGACCGCGCCGGATCGCGTCATCTGGGGCACGGACTGGCCGCACCCCAACGTCAAGGTGATGCCAAATGACGGCCATCTCGTCGATTTGATCCCGCTGTTCGCGCCGGAGCCGGAGCTCCAGACCAAGATTCTGGTCGACAATCCCGCGCGTCTGTTCGAGTTCGAGGCGTGACGCGCCTTCGCGACCGGCACGCTGCGCGGACATGCGCTGTGGCCGCATGCATACGAACGAAAAGGAGTAGCCCATGAAAACAGGCCTCGTCGTCACCGCTCATCCCGGTGATTTCGTCTGGCGCGCCGGCGGCGCCATCGCGCTGCATGCGAAGAAGGGCTATCGGATGAAGATCGTGTGCCTGTCCTTCGGCGAGCGCGGCGAGAGCCAGTTCGCTTGGAAAGAGAAGGGCGCGACGCTGGAATCGGTGAAGGCCGGCCGCAAGGACGAGGCGGAGCGGGCGGCCAGGCTGCTTGGCGCCGAGATCGAGTTCTTCGACTGCGGCGACTATCCGCTGAAGCTGACGGAAGCGCATTTCGACCGCATGGTCGACATCTACCGCGAGCTCAATCCGAGCTTCGTGCTGACGCATGCGCTGGAAGACCCCTACAATTTCGACCATCCGAACGCGGCGCATTTTGCGCAGGAGACCCGCGTGGTCGCGCAGGCCATGGGCCACAAGCCCGGCGCGCAATACAAATATTCGGCCCCCCCGGTGTTCCTGTTCGAGCCGCACCAGCCCGAGCAGTGCAACTACAAGCCGGACACCATTCTCAAGATCGACGAGGTTTGGAAAGAGAAATACGAGGCGTTCCAGATCCTCGCCGCGCAGAAACATCTCTGGGGCTATTACGAGCGTGTCGCGCTCAACCGCGGCATCCAGGGCAGCCGTAACACCGGCGTTCCCATGACCTATGGTGAGGCCTATCAGCGTCTGTTTCCGACCGTGGCGGAGGAGCTCGCGTGAAGCCGGTCGTCGTTCGTAACATCAAGCGTGCCGATCCCGCCGGAATGGCGGAGTACGGCGTCTCCACCGTGCACGAGGCTTACGGCCGCATCGGCCTGATGAAGCCTTACTTGCGTCCGGTCTGGGCGGGCGCGTCGATCGCCGGTCCCGCGGTCACGGTGCTGGCGCAGCCCGGCGACAACTGGATGATCCATGTCGCCGTCGAGCAGTGCCGGAAGGGCGATATCCTCGTCGTCGGCTGCACCACTGACAATACCGACGGCATGTTCGGCGAATTGCTCGCGACCTCGCTTCAGGCGCGCGGCGTGCAGGGGCTGATCATCGATGCCGGCTGCCGCGACGTCAAAGCGCTGCACGAGATGAAATTCCCGGTGTGGTCGCGCGCGGTTTCGGCCAAGGGCACGGTCAAGGCGACGCTCGGCTCGGTCAATGTCCCCGTGGTCTGCGCCGGCGTCAATGTCGATCCCGGCGACATCGTTGTGGCCGATGATGACGGCGTTGTGGTGGTGCCGAAGCGCTATGCGGCCGAAGTCGCGGAGAAGGCGAAGAAGCGCAACGCGGATGAGGGCGGCAAGCGCAAGCGCCTCGCCGCGGGCGAGCTCGGCCTCGACATGTACAACATGCGCGAGGCCCTGGCGAAAGCGGGCCTCGTCTATGTCGACAATCCCGAGGAAGCCTAAAGGTACAAGAAGCGGAGCGGGCGGATGGATCGTCTCAAGCTGAAAGCCGTGCTCGGCAGCCACCCTCACGTCAAGGCGGTGAAGAGCGGCGAGCTCCGCTCCGACCTGTTCGACCTCGACTTCATCGCGTACACGCCGACCAACACGGCATTCAAGCCGATGGTGCGCGAGCAGGCCTTCGACGTCTGCGAGATGGCGATCGTCACCTATCTGATGGCGAAAGCGCACGGCAAGCCGCTGGTGCTGTTGCCAGCAACCATGCTCGGCCGCTTCCAGCATTCTTATGCTCTCTATGATCCGGCGCATGGGACGCTCGGGCCGTCCGATCTCGAAGGCAAGCGGGTCGGCATCCGCTCCTTTACGACCACGACGGGCGCCTGGATCAGGGGCATCCTCGCCAACGATTACGGCGTCAATCTCGACAGGATTCGCTGGATCACCTTCGAGGATCCGCACGTCGCCGAATATGTCGACACCACCGAGCGCGCGCCGAAGGACAAGAAGATCCTGCAGATGCTGCTCGACGGCGAGCTCGATGCCGTCCTCGGCGAGACCTCCGATGATCCCAAGCTGAAGCCGCTGTTTCCCGACCCGGCCGCAGAGGCCGCCAGATGGTATGCGCGGCGCGGCGTGGTCCCGGTCAACCATCTCGTGGTCGTGACCGAGAGCCTAGCGACATCGCGCCCCGACGTGATCGCGGGCGTTTATGATCTGTTGAAGCGGAGCAAGGCGCAGGCAGGGCCCGCGGCAACGCCCGACCTCGTTCCGTTCGGGATCGAGGCCAACAGGAAACCGCTCGAGCTGATCGTCGACTATGCATTCCAGCAGGCGCTGATCCCGCGCCGCTATGCAGTCGATGAGCTCTTCGATGAGACCGCACGAGGACTAAACTGATGGCAGGTGATCCCAGGCGCTGGCAGATCGGGCTGATCGGCTATGGCGAGGTCGGCCGGATTCTGGCCGAGGATTTGCGCCAGCAGGAGATCAAGGTCTCGGCCTACGACATCAAGCTCGGAGGCGAGCAGGGTGTGCCGCTGAAGGAGCATGCGGCGAAATTCGGTGTCGTTCTCGCAACCTCTCACGCGGAGCTGACCGCAAAATCCGATTTCATCATCTCGGCGGTCACGGCGAGCCAGGCCGTTCCGGTGGCAAAGGCCTGCGCCGCGGCGATCAACCAGGGCACCTGGTTTCTCGATTTCAACTCGGCCTCTCCCGGCGCCAAGCGGCGCGCGGCGGCGCTGATCGATGGTGCAGCTGGGCGTTATGTCGAGGGCGCGGTGATGACCTCGGTGCCGCCTTATCGCATCAAGGTGCCGCTCTTGCTCGGCGGGCCCGGCGCCAGAGAGCTCGAGCCGCTTCTGAACGTGATCGGCTTCGCGGCCAAGGTGGCCAGTGACAAGCTCGGCGTGTCCTCGGCCGTCAAAATGTGCCGCAGCATCATGATCAAGGGCCTCGAGGCCATGGTCATCGAGAGTTTTACGACCGCGCGCGCCTATGGTGTCGAGGATGCGGTGCTGGCTTCGCTTGCGGAAACGTTTCCCAGCATCGACTGGGAGAAGCAGGGTGCCTACTGCTTCCAGCGGGTGATCGAGCACGGCCGCCGCCGGGCCGAGGAGGTGCGGGAGGTTGCCGAGACCGTGCGCGAGGCGGGGCTGACGCCGTGGTCGGCGCAAGGCACGGCCGAGCGGCAGGCCTGGATGGCCGATCTCGCCGATGAGGGGCTGTTCGGGTTGAGGGGCAGCAGCGAGTTCGCCCGCAGTGCGGATTGGCGCACCGAGGCCGACCGGATACTTACCAGGATCAATCGGACGAAATAGTCAGCTCAGGACCGGGTCGCTGGCTTCGAAGCTCCCGACCTGGTCACGCGCGCGTTCGATCAGGTCGATCAGATTGCGGGATTTACGGACGAGCTGCTCCGTGGCCGGCTGAGTGCGGAACTCCGCCAGCACGGCGCGAACGCACTTGCTGGCGGCATCGAGCGTCCAGAGCGTACGGTTCACGTCGGCCTGGGTCTGGATAGCCGAGATATCGAGACCCGAGAGAACGTGGCCGATGCCGTCGAGCCGCTTCACCGCCGTATCGGTCGGCGTTCGGGCCTGGACGGAATGATCGATGCTGCTGAATGCGCTGAACAGACCCATACTTCCCCACTGAACGCAGATGGTCAGTGCACGTCCTAGTTATGGCGGGCGTGGCCTGCCTCGCAATGCGTTGGGCTACGGTCCGGGATTCTACCGAACTCGGGTGGGCTCGAACCGGCGGTAAAATAGAACTGTGGGAACGCTCCAACGGCATCGTGATCACCGATTCGGAATGTTCCGCGCGCACACGTGTCCCGGACAAGGTGCGGCACGAAGTGACGCGCCGCCGAGCCGGGACCCAGCTCTTCGTGAATTGCGTTTCGAGACATGGGCCCCGGCTCTGCAGCGCATCACTGAAGGAGTGCTGCGCTGCGTCCGGGGCACGCGACCTATGTCTGAAAAAGGAAAAGGCAGGGCCGGGAGATCGAGCGGGGTCGCTCTCAGCTCTTCGGACTGAACAGGGTCGGCCGCGCCCGCGCAAATGTCTGCCGGCCGTCTTTGAAGCCCATCAGGACGTCAGGCAGCTCGGCGATGGCGAATCGGCTGTCCTTCGTATCCAGCACGATCAGATCGGCGGGATTGCCGACCTTGATGCCGTAGTCGGCGAGGTTCATCAGCCGGGCCGGCAGCTCGGTCACGAGGTCCAGGCACGTGTCGAAGTCGCTGACCGAGGCGTGCGCGACATTGGCGTAGAAGTTCGCCATCCGCAGCAGCGAGGCATCACCGAACGGCGTGAAGGGGTTGAGCACGTTGTTGGTGGCGACCGAGCAGAGCACGCCATGGTCGGCAAGCTTGTGGGCGAGGGTCAGCCCGCGCGGCGCGTTGTGCGTTGCCTCGCGCCCCATCAGATAGAGATCGGTCGCGGGCAGCACCGTGACCGCAACGCCGGATTTCGCCAGCTGCGCGGCGGCGGCCTTCATCCGGTCCGGCGGCAATGCCGACAGTTTTGTCGCATGGCCGATCGCGACGCGTCCGCCGTAGTTGCGCTGCTCGGTCTGGCGGCAGACCTCGTCGAGATGCCACCAGGAGGGATCGAGATCGAAGTCGAGATGGAGGTCGACGTCGACGTCGAATTCCTCGGCGAGATCGAAGATGCGCGCAAGGTGCGCGGTCGGGTCGGTGTCCATGTAGGGACAGCCGCCGATGACCTCGCCGCCGTCGCGCAGCGCCTGGGCCAGCAGCTCCTCGGCTCCGGGATCGTTGGTCAGGCCTTCCTGGGGGAAGACGCAGAGCTCGAGATCAATCGCCCAGGCGTAATCGCGCTTCAGCGCCTTGACCGCCTCAAAGCCGCGGAGGCCGATGCGCGGGTCGATCTCGACATGCGTGCGCATGCGCGTCGTGCCGTTGACGATGGCGCGTTCGAGCACTCTGGCGCCGCGCGCGTAGACGTCCTCGATTGTGAAGTTCTTCTTCATCCCGGCGACGGCGCGGATCGCGTCCGAGACGCTGCCGTGATCGTGGCCGCAGCGGCCGAGCAGGCAGGCCTTGTCGAGATGGATGTGGGTGTCGACGAAGCCGGGCAGGGCGAGGAGGCCGCCGAGATCGACCTCGGCGGCCTCGCAGGCCAGCTTTGGCGCGACCGCGGCGAAACGGCCGTCCTTCATGCCGATATCGACGGGTGCGGCGGAAGAGCGCAACAGCGCGTTGCGGAAGATCAGGTCGAAGGCGGTTTGGGTGGTCATGGCGTTGGATTCAGCCGGGGCAGCCTAGCGCAAGCCGTTGGAGCGGGCAGCTCCAGATTGTGTGCAAGGCTCGGGTCAGATTGTCCAAAAAATGTGCATGCACTTTGAGGCCCTGATTGTAGAATGGCGGCATCCGGAGAACCCCGCGATGTCCACTCCCGCAAAAGCCGAAAGCCCGATGACTGACGCAGAGATTGTCGAAGCCTATCTCACCGCTTCGATGATACCGGATCCCGACGCCGCTGCGGCCTATATGAAGCCGGGCACGGTGATCACGTTCACCGGCGGTCGAACGTTCGACCATCCGCGCGGGCCGACCGGCTTCAATGCGAAACGCTATCGCTGGGTCAAGAAGAAGATGGACCGGTTCGACGTCTGCCCGGGTGCGGACGAGACCGTCGTCTACAGCGTCGGCACGCTCTACGGCGAGTGGATGGACGGCACGCCGTTCGAGGGCAACCGCTATGTCGATCGCTTCGTCGTGAGGGGCGGGCAGATCGTGAAGATGGACGTCTGGAATGACAGCGCCGAGCGCATCCTCGTCCAGCGCGGGATCGAGGCCTAACTTCTTCGAGCCACCTTCGGCAGCTTGATCACCCGATTGCTCGTCACCTCGTCCGCGTAGGGTGCGAGGATGTCGAGCAGATCGCGGCCGCGCTGCGGAGTGGGAGCGACCAGTGCGCGATTGGCCACGGAATCCAGGTGATGATGCATCAATTCCATCACCTTCGCCGCGTCGCCCTTCGCCAGCGCTGCGATGATGGCGCGGTGCTCGTTGATGGCGCATTCGGTGGAATGCGGCCGGCTGTAGAGCGACAGCGTCAGGCAGCAGCGATAGGCGACCTCGCTGACATAGCGCACCAGGATCGGGCTGTTCGTCATGTGGGCGAGCAGAATGTGGAATTCGGTCGCGAGCCGGATCGACACCGCATCCGTCCCGCCGCGGGCGCGATCCTCGGCATCGACATGGGCGTTCAGCTCGGCGATCTGCGCCTTGGTCAGCTTGCCCGCGAGCTGGCGCACGACGAGGCGTTCGAGCTCGATGCGGATGTCGAAGGCATCGCGCGCCTCCTGCCAGCTCGGCGTCGCCACCACCGCGATCCGGTTGCGGCGGAGCTCGACGAGGCCTTCGGCGGCGAGTTGGCCCAGGGCATGGCGGGCAATGGTGCGGCTGACGCCGAAGCGTTCGCCGAGCGCATCCTCCGGCAGCTTGGCGCCGGGCTCCAGCGCCTGCTCGATGATCGCGCGCCGGAGCGCGCGGCAGATCACGCTGACCTTGTCCGACGATTCAGAAGTCTTGCTGCTGGCGCGCGCCGCCATCGGCGAATCCCATAGGAGGTGAGATCTCTCTTTAGCACAGGCTCGCGCCGATTCAGCGCTTCAATTGTATGCAGTTCGGCTCCCGAACTGCATAAATGGAATCCGGCGGTCTGGCGTGGGTTTCGGCTAGGTCGTTGATTTCGTAGGCCCCGGCCGCTGGCATCCGGTTTGCATGCACTTTGCCTGTGATGCGCATGCAACCCAACGCCCAGTTCGACGGCCAGCCCGTTCCCGAAGGCTCTGCGACGACCGCCATCGAGCTGTCCGAGGCCTCGGTGACCTTCGGGCGCGGCGACCGCGCCGTGCCTGCTTTGTCGAAGACCACGCTCAAGATCGCCGACGGCGAGTTTGTCGCACTGGTCGGCCCGTCCGGATGCGGCAAATCGACCATTTTGCGTCTGGTCAGCGGCCTGGTGCAGCCGACCAGCGGCGTCGTCATCGTCGGCGGCCGCGAGGTCGCGGCGCGGGCGATGCGGGTCGGCATGGCCTTTCAGAACCCGACCATGCTGCCGTGGATGACGATCGAGCGGAACATCATGCTGCCGCTGAAGATCGTCGAGCCGTTCCGCTCGAATTTCCGCAAGCTGCGCAAGACTGAGTTTCGCGATAAAGCCAATGCCCTGCTGGAGCAGGTCGGCCTCAAGGGTTTTGGAAATCGCTATCCCTGGCAGCTCTCCGGCGGCATGCTCCAGCGCGCCAATCTCTGCCGCGCGCTGATCCACGAGCCGCGCATGCTGCTGCTCGACGAGCCCTTCGGCGCGCTCGACCAGTTCACCCGCGAGGAGCTGTGGGCGATCCTCCAGAATCTCTGGATGACGCACAAGCCGACGGTGCTGCTGGTCACGCACGATTTGCGCGAGGCCGGCTTCCTTGCCAGCCGCATCTGCGTAATGAGCGCGCGTCCCGGCCGCATCCTCGACGACAGCCGCGTGGAGTTCGCGCGGCCGCGCACCGTGGCGATGACGTTCGAGCCGGATTTCGTCGCGCTGAACCAGAAGCTGCGCGCCTTCATCGAGGATGCGCGCAGCGCGGCCCAGCAGGGAGCAGGCTGATGTTCGGGATCGATGTCAGGCAGAAGGCGTGGTCGGCGGGGCTGATCGTGCTGTTCTTCGTCGCCTGGGAGCTGTTCTGCCTGATGACCGGCATGTCCGACCTGGTGCTGCCGCGGCCCTCGCAGGTGTTCGTGACGCTGGTCCAGCGCTTCCCGGTGCTGTGGCCGCATATCGTGCAGACGCTCGCCACCACCATGCTCGGCTTCGTGCTTGGCGTGGCGCTCGGCGTCGCCCTCGGCGCGATCATCGGCGTCTCGAAGACGGCCTACGACACCTGCTATCCGCTGCTGATCGGCTTCTCCTCGATCCCGAAGGTCGCGGTGGTGCCGATCTTCGTGCTGTGGTTCGGCTCCGGCACGGTGCCGGCGGTGCTGACCGCGCTGTCGATCTGCTTCTTCCCGATCGTCGTCAATATCGCGACGGGCCTTGCCACCACCGAGCCCGAGCTCGAGGACGTGTTGAAGGCGCTCGGCGCCAGCAAGCTCGACATCCTCTGGAACGTCGGCTTGCCGCGCACCATGCCATTCTTCTTTGCATCGCTGAAGGTTGCGATCTCCTATGCCTTCGTCGGCGCGGTGCTGTCGGAGACCGTCGCCTCCAACCGCGGCATCGGTAACGTCATGATGACCGCGTCCTCCAATTTCAACGTGCCGCTGGTGTTCGCCGGCCTGTTCGTGCTCGCCGGCCTCGGCGTCGCACTCTACGTCGTGTTCTCGCTGATCGAAGGGCAGGTCACCGGCTGGGCCACCCGCAAGAACGACGTGATCGCCACCTGATTTCCTAAACCGTCACGCAACGAAGCTGAGGAGGTCTCGATGTTGAGGAAAGTCACCGCCGCGCTGCTGGGATTGGCGCTGTCAGCCGGCGCCGCCACGGCGCAGGACACCACGATCAAGTTCACGTTGGGCTGGAAAACCCAGGGTAGCGATGCCGCCTTCTTCTATGCCAAGGACAACGGCTTCTTCAAAGAGGAAGGCCTCAACGTCGTCATCGACCAGGGCGAGGGCTCCGGCGCCACCGTCACGCGCGTGATGTCCGGTGCGTACGACGCCGGATTCGGTGACGTCAACGCCATCATCCAGAACGCCTCGACCAAGCCGCAGGAGGCGCCCGTCATGGTCTACATGATGTGGAATCAGCCGCCATTCGCGATCGTCGCCAAGAAGACCAGCGGCATCAACACAATCAAGGATTTTGAAGGCCATACGCTCGGCGGTGCGCAGGGCACGCCGACGACGCGCCTGTTGCCGGTGTTCACCCGCAAGAACGGGCTCGACGGCGAGAAGATCAAGATCTCCAACATGGCGCCGAACCTGCAGGAGCCGATGCTGATCAAGGGCGACATCGATGCGGCCCTGGTCTTCAACATCACCAGCTATTTCAACCTGGTGCTCAATCGCCAGGATCCGGACAAGGACTTCAAATGGTTCTCGTTCGGCGAGTATGGTCTCGATCTCTATTCGAACGGCGTGATGGTCTCCCGCAAGCTGATCGCCTCGAACCCGAAGGCCGTCGCGGGCCTGGTGCGCGCCATCAACAAGGGTGCGATTGCGGTTGCCAAGGACCAGAATGCCGGCATGAAGGCGGCGCTGAACTACGACAACCTCATCAACGCCGAGGTGGAGAAGCGCCGGCTGCAGTATTCCTTTGAGAAGCTGATCGTCTCGGCGGAGATGAAGGAGATCGGCATCGGCGACATCAAGGACGACCGCATGACCCGCGCCATCGGCATCGTGGTCGAGGGCTATCAGCTCGCCCGTGCCCCGACGCCGGCGGAGGTGTTCTCGCGCGAGTTCCTGCCGCCGCGCGCGGAGCGGGAGCTGGTGTATACTGCCAACTGAACTTGGAGGGACAGCGATGGCCACGGAGATCTCGGCAACCAGCCTGTTCGGTGGCCCTGACCGTGGCGTCAGCGACAACGTCGTGCTGCGGCACGATGGCGGTGTGATCACCGATATCTCGGAAGGCGCGGGGCCGGGGCCGCGCTCCTTCGTCATCCCCGCCTTCGTCAACGCCCATGATCATGCCCGCGCCACCGCCTCGTCCTTTGGCGCGGTCGGCATGCCCCTGGAAAGCTGGATTCTGCGCACCGCGCTGGGCGCGCCCGTTGATCCCTATCTGACCGCCGTCTCTGCGCTGGCCCGCTCCGCCAAGGCAGGCTGCGCGGCGATGATGGTCCACTACACGCGCCCGAGCGGGACGATGCCGCTGGTGGACGAAGCCAAGGCCGTTGCGAAAGCCGCATCCGACGTCGGCATCCGCATCGCGTTTGCATTGGCGGTGCGCGACCAGAACCCCATTGTCTACGGTGATGCCGAGCCGGTGCTCTCAGGGCTTCCCGGGAACGATCGCAAGACCATCGAGGATCTCTTCGTTCGCGCGCCGATGTCGCCGAAGGCCTATATCGAGCTGACCGATGCGATTGCCGCAGCCATCGCCGGGCCGATGGTCGACGTGCAGCTTGGGCCCGCCGGCGTGCAATGGTGCTCGAAGCCGCTGCTGGAGGCGGTGGCGGAGAACTCCGCGCGGACCGGCCGCCGCATTCACATGCATCTGCTGGAAACAATGTACCAGCGCGCCTGGGCCGACCGGCACTTTCCGGACATGGTGCGCTGGCTGCGCGACGTCGGCTTTCTCTCGGAGCGGCTGACGCTGGCGCATTGCATTCACGCCCGTCCCGAAGAGCTCGAGATGATCGCGGCCTCCGGCGCGCGCATCGTCACCAATTTCAGCTCGAACATGCATCTGCGCTCGGGCCTCGCTCCGATCGCCGCCGCGCACAGATGCGGCTGCGCCATCACCGTCGGCGTCGACGGCCTGGCGCTGGACGAGGATGACGACATCTTGCGCGAGATGCGGCTGGTGCAGATGGTTCATGGCGGCGTCGGCTTCAAGGCGACGTGGACACCGGCCGAGATGTTTTCGCTCGCCGTCCGCAACGGCCGCCGCGCAACCGGCGCGCCTGGAAGTGGGGAGCTCGCCGCCGGCAATCCGGCCGACTACGTCGTGATCGATCTCGATCGGCTCGATCGAGACCAGATTATGCCGGTCGATCCCATGGCGCTGCTGTTTGCGCGTGGAAATGCATCACTGGTGAAGGAGGTCGTCGTCGCCGGCAAGACGATCGTGCGGGACGGGATCTGCGCCGGCGTCGACCTGCCAGCCGTCGAGCAGGAATTGCGGGCGATGTACCGCGCCAATGTCGGCAAGCTCGACAGCTTCCGGCGGATGTGGCCGTCCCTGTCGGATCGGCTGAGCGGCTGGTTCGAGCAGCAGCTGACCTGCGAGTGACGCGCCGATGGGCCGCGACGGAATGTATATCAAACAGCGATAGCTGGTAGACGCAGCCGCGTCTGGCGCTCGACTGATCTGTAGGCTATCAGCTCCTCGATAGCTCGACGCCAATTCCCTTCGAGGAGCCCCTGATGCGCTTACCGACCGTTCTCCTGGCCCTGACATGTCTTGCGGGCGCAGCTTCAGCCGAAGACCTCACGGGCACGCTTCAGAAGGTGAAGGAGACCAAGAAGATCACGCTGGGCTATCAGGAGGCCTCGGTCCCGTTCAGCTATCTCGACGGCAACCAGAAGCCGGTCGGCTTTGCCATGGACATCTGCCTTGGGATCGTTGATGCCGTGAAGAAGCAACTCGGCATGCCCGACATTTCGGTCGAAACTATCGCGGTGACGTCCTCGAACCGGATTCCGTTGATGGTCAACGGCACGCTCGACCTGCATTGCTCGGCGACCACCAACAATGCCGACCGCCAGAAGCAGGTCGCCTTCACCAACACGCATTTCCTCAGCGCGACGCGGTTCGCGGCCAGGAAGGCGGCGAACGTCAAGACCATCGACGATCTCAAGGGCAAGGCGGTCACGGCCGTGGCGGGATCTGTCAACCTGACGCAGCTCGCCAAGGTCAACACCGAGCGCAATCTCGGCATCAACATCATGCCTGCCAAGGACCAGGCCGAGGCCTTCCTGCTGCTGGAGACCGACCGCGCCCAGGCCTATGCGCTCGACGACGTCCAGCTCGCGGTCGCGATCGCGCGGTCGAAGGAGCCGCAAGCCTACATGATCAGCGAGGAGGCGTTCTCCAAGCCCGAGCCTTACGGCATCATGCTGCGGCGGGAGGATGCGCCGTTCAAGGCACTTGCCGATCGCGCCACCGCGGAGCTTTATGCCAGCCCCGATATCGAGGTTCTCTACAAGAAGTGGCTGCAATCGCCGACGCCGCCGAACGGCCTCAACTACAACGTCCCGATGTCATCAGCCTTGCGCAACGCCTTCAAGAAGCCGAGCTCGAGCGCCGACCCTGATGTCTACGTTGTGAACTGAGGCGGGCTGGGCGCTGACGGGCGTTAGGCGACGCGGTACTCCCTGAAGCGCTCGCGCAGCGCCGATTTCAGCACCTTGCCGGTGCCGGTCATCGGGAATTCGTCTAGGAATTCGACGGCGTCCGGCAGCCACCAGCTCGCGAGCTTCGGACGCATGTGCTCGAGCAGCGTCTTGCCGTCGACCGTCGCTCCCTTCTTGCGGACGACGAGAAGCAGGGGGCGCTCCTGCCATTTCTCGTGGCTGATCGCGACGACGGCCGCTTGCAGCACATCGGGGTGGGACAGGGCGATGTCCTCGAGCTGGATCGAGGAGATCCACTCGCCGCCGGACTTGATCACGTCCTTGGAACGGTCGGTCAGCGTGACGTGGCCTTGTGGGTCGATCACGGCCATGTCGCCGGTGATCAGCCAGCCGTCGCGGTCGAGGCCCTCGTCCAGCTTCATGTAGCCGGAGGCGACCCAGGGGCCGCGGGCGCGCAGATGCCCGACGGTCTTGCCGTCGCGCGGCAGCTCGATGCCGGCGTCGTCGACGATGCGCAAATGCGTGCCGAAGCAGGCGCGGCCGGAGACCTGACGGCGGTCGAATTTCTCCGTCTCGCTGAGATGCTCCGAGCCTGGCCGCAGCCCCGGCATCGAGCAGCCCAGCGCCTCGGTCATGCCCCAGGCCTGGATGTAATCGACATTGTACTCGCGCTTGAGCTTCTCGACCATCGCGCGCGGCGGGGCCGAGCCCGACGACAACGTCGCCCGTAAGGTCGAGAATCTGTTGCCGGTCCGCCCGAGCCAATCGAGCAGGATCAGCCAGAAGCTCGGCACGCCCGCCGACAGCGTCACCTTCTCGCCTTCCAGCAATTCGTAGAGCTTGTCCGGCTCGTAGTTGCGACCGGGCAGCACGAGCTTCGATCCTGTATAGGGCGCGCTGAACGGCATGTTCCAGCCATTGCCGTGAAACAGCGGCGCCATCGGCATCATCACCTCGCGCACGCCTTCGACATGTCCCGACAGGAAGTCGAAATTGCAGCAGGTCATGGTCTGCAGGATCGCGGCGCGGTGCGAATAGATCACGCCCTTTGGATTGCCCGTCGTGCCCGAAGTGTAGCAGATCGTCGAGGCGGATTTCTCGTCGAACTCCGGCCAGGCGAAGCCGGCATCGGTCTCCTTCTCAAGAAGCTCTTCGTAGCAATGCACATTCGTAAGCTTCGTCTCGGGCATTCGCTCGCGCGAGGACATCACGACATAGGCCTCGACCGTCTTCAGCTGCGGCGCGATCGCCTCCACGAACGGCAGCGTGGCGCGGTCGATGAAGAGCAGGCGGTCCTCGGCGTGGTTGATGATGTAGACGAGCTGCTCGGGAAACAGCCTGGGATTAACGGTGTGCAGCACGTAGCCCATGCCTGGCGCCGCATAGAACATCTCGAAATGCCGGTGCGTGTTCCAGGCCAGCGTTCCGACGCGGTCGCCTTGCCTCATGCCGAGCCGCTTCAGCGCCAGCGCCATGCGCCTGATGCGCGGATGGGCCTCGGCATAGGTGTAGCGATGAATGTCGCCCTCGATTTCGCGTGCGACGATCTCGGCTTCGCCATGATAGTCGGCCGCATATTGGATCAGGCCGCTGATCAGCAGCGGCATGTCCATCATCAATCCCTGCATGTTTCCCTCCGGATTGCCACGTCGTTGCATGGCGTAGGCTTGTGATTTGCGCTTGAGGTTAGCGGAACGTCACGCGGCGTTCACGTAAAAAACAATCAGCGTGATTGCATGCCGCGCTTTTTCGGCGCTAACGTGCGGTGAGCTGCCGGCGAAGCAGCATGCGCGGGAGGAATCGAATGTCAGCGGAAAGACACAAGACCGATGCAGCCGGCGCATCTACGGTTGATATTTCCGCCCTCCGTGCCCGTTATCGCGACGAGCGCGACCGCCGTCTGCGCGCCGAGGGCAAGGCGCAATATGTCGAGGCGACAGGCGAGTTCGGCCGTTATCTCGACCATCCCTGGGCCGATCCCGGCTTTGCGCGCGCAGCGATCAGTGAAGCGACCGAAGTGCTCATCGTCGGCGGTGGGTTCGGCGGCCTGCTGTGTGGCGCGCGATTGCGCGAGGCCGGCATCGCGGATTTTCGTATCGTGGAAAAGGCCGCCGACTTCGGCGGCACCTGGTACTGGAATCGTTATCCCGGCGCCGCCTGCGATACCGAGAGCTATATCTATCTGCCGCTGCTGGAAGAGACCGGCTACATGCCGGTGCGCAAATATGCCCGGGCGCCGGAGATCTACGAGCATTCGCGCCGCATCGGCCGTCATTTCGGGCTGGACGAGCGCGCGCTGTTTCAGACCGTGATCTCGCGGATGACATGGCAGGAGCAGGAAGCGCGTTGGCTGGTCGAAACCGATCGCGGCGACCGGATCGCCGCGCGCTTCGTCATCCTCGCCGGCGGACCGCTCAGCCGTCCGAAGCTGCCGGGCATTCCTGGAATCGAAACGTTCAGAGGTCACAGCTTTCATACCAGTCGCTGGGACTACGGCTACACCGGCGGCAATGCGGACGGTGGCCTGACCGGCCTTGCCGACAAGCGCGTCGGCATCATCGGCACCGGCGCCACCGCCGTGCAATGCGTGCCGCATCTCGGTTGTTCGGCCAAGGAGCTCTATGTATTCCAGCGCACGCCGTCCGCGATCGGCGTTCGCGACGATCGTCCGACGGAGCCGGACTGGGCGCAGAGCCTCAAGCCAGGCTGGCAGCGCGAGCGCATGGACAATTTCACGGCCGTGATTTCAGGCGAGCCGTTCGAGCAGGATCTGGTGCAGGACGGCTGGACTGGCCTGCTCGGCGAGATCCTGCTGGCGCCACGCCGGCAACCCCAGCCGGTGACCTCGCTGGAGGAGGCGCTGAAGGTGATCGAGCAGGCCGACTACCGCAAGATGGAGGAGATCCGCGCGCGCGTCGACACGGTGGTCAAGGATGGGGCGACCGCGGCAGCGCTCAAGCCCTGGTACAAGGCGTTCTGCAAGCGCCCCTGCTTCCACGACGAATATCTCGATACGTTCAACCGTCCCAACGTGCATCTGGTCGATACCGGGGGGAAGGGCGTCGAACGCATCACCGAGAACGCCGTCGTCGCCAATGGCAAGGCCTACGAGCTCGACTGCCTGATCTATGCCAGCGGCTTCGAGGTCGGCACCGATTACGCGCGCCGCATGGGCTTCGAGGTCTACGGCCGCGACGGCATGAGCCTGTCCGAGCGCTGGCAGGACGGCGTCAAGACGCTGCACGGCTTCTACAGCCGCGGCTTTCCGAACTGCTTCCTGATCGTCACCGTTCAGGCGGGACAGAGCGCCAACTTTCCGCACATCATCGACGAGCAGTCGCAGCACATCGCCTATGTCGTCAAGGAGGCGCGCGAGCGCAAGGCACGCGCCCTGGAGCCGACGCATGCCGCCGAGAACGCCTGGGTCGAGGAGGTCGTCAAGGCCGCGCTCGGCCGCCAGACCTATCTCGCCGAATGTACGCCGGGCTACTACAACAACGAAGGCGTGTTCGATCCGATCGCGGCGAGAAACAGCCAATATTGGCGCGGGCCGGTGGCATTCCTGCGGCTGCTCGAGAAATGGCGCAAGGAGGGCAATCTGGAAGGTCTGGAATTGAGCTATGGGACCGCCGCGCCGGCCCAGGCTTGAGCGGCATGATCCCGGCCCCCACAGGTGCCACGCGACTCTACGTCATCGTCGGCGATCCCATCGCGCAGGTGCGCTCGCCGGCGGGCGTATCGGCCGCCTTTGCCGCGCGCGGGCACGACGGTCTGCTCGTGCCTGTCCAGGTGACGTCAGGGGATCTGCCTGACTTTCTCTCGGTGGCCGGGCGGCTGAAGAACCTCGACGGCATCGTCGTGACCATCCCGCATAAATTTGCCTGCCACCAGGCCTGTGCGAGCGCGACGGCACGCGCGCATTTCCTGCGGACCGTGAATCTGATGCGGCGGCGTCCCGACGGGGGTTGGCACGGCGACATGGTGGACGGCCTCGGCTTCGTCGGTGCGGCGCGGGCGAATGGCATCGATCCGAAGGGCATGCGGGCGCTGCTTGTCGGTGCGGGCGGGGCGGGCTCGGCGATCGCACTCGAACTGCTCGAGGCCGGCGTTCGCGAGCTTGCGATCCACGACAGTCTGCCTGAGCGGCGCGACGTACTGGTCGGCCAGCTCAACGGACTAGGCAAGGCACCGGTCCGGGTCGGCTCGGAGGATCCGGCCGGCTTCGACTTCGTCGCCAATGCCACGCCCGCCGGTATGAAGGATGGCGACCCGCTGCCGGTCGATGTGGCGCGGCTCGTACCGTCGACCTATTGCGGCTGCGTCATCACCAAGCCCGAAGTATCGCCCTTTATCGCAGCGGCCCGCAGGATCGGCTGCGTCACCGGGACCGGCACCGATATGTACCAGCAGCACCAGAGCATCATGGTGGATTTTCTGCTGGGCGCGGAGGGGACGTAAGGCGCCGGTGTCAAGGGCTTTGCTTGTATTGATTGTAGCATCCGGGACTTGAGCGAGTGCAACTGACGTAGGATCATGCGATCTCGCGCGAGCCGGTCGCGCCATCCGGAGAGGACACGTAATGATGAAGGGCAGGACAGTCGCAACCGCGGTGATTGGCGCGACCGCGCTGCTTCTCTCGCTGCCTGTGGCCGAGGCCGCGCAATGCGGCAGCTCGCCGGCCGGCTTCGAGGCCTGGAAGCGCGAGTTCAGCGCGGAGGCGCAGGGCAAGGGCATCGGTCCCACCGCGCTGTCGGCGCTGATGCAGACGAACTATGCCAGCGCCACCATCGCGGCTGACCGCGGCCAGCGCAGCTTCTCGCTGACGCTCGACCAGTTCCTGGCCAAGCGGGGTGCCACCACCATCGTCGCCAAGGGCCGGCAGCTCAAGCAGTCACAGGCCGCCTTGTTCGCCTCGATCCAGCAGCGCTATGGCGTGCCGCCCGGGCCGCTGATCGCGATCTGGGGCATGGAGACCGGCTTCGGCAGCCAGCGCGGCAACCAGAACATGCTGTCGTCGATCGCGACCCTCGCATATGATTGCCGCCGTCCCGAATTCTTCACCGACCAGCTCTATGCCGCCCTGAAGCTGATCGACCGTGGTACGCTGTCGGGATCGACCCGCGGCTCCATGCATGGCGAGGTCGGCCAGACCCAGTTCATGCCCAAGAACATTCTGGCCTACGGCACGGGCAATCTCGAAGTTGCGGCCAATGCGCTGAACTCGACGGCGAATTTCCTCAAAGGCCATGGTTGGCGCGCGGGAGCCGGATACCAGCCGGGCGAGCCCAATTTCGCCGCGATCGAGGCCTGGAATGCTGCGGGCGTCTATCAGAAGGCGATCGCGCTGATGGGCCGGCAGATCGACGAGGGCGGGGGTGCTGCGGCCTCGCGCTGAGCTCTGGCTCAGCGACGTGTGATGCGACGGTGCGAGAAAGTTGTTGCCTTCTGGAACCGACGGCACGAGGTTTGCTTTGATCAAGTTCAGGGCTGGGCATGAGGAGACTCAACATGGCTACCCAGATCGTGATGGACCAGACTGGCGATACGCGCCACGAGTTTGATCCTGGCAATGCCGAAGCGCTGGCGCGAGCCGAACGGCGCTTTCGGGAGCTCACCGGAGCCGGCTTCACCGCCGCGCTTCGAACCGGACCCGGCGAAGTGACCCGGATCCGATCATTCGATCCGACCGCGCAGGAAACGCTGTTCTATCCCCGCCTGGTCGGCGGTTGATCTGAGCTGCTCATGATCGCGGCAGTTTGGCTCCGCGCGCCAGCGCGTGCGCGTCTGCATGCGCTGCGTGAACTCTATCGCCGCTTCTTCGGCGAGAATACGCCGGATGCCCGCGGCCGCCGGCTTCTGGCCGAATGGCTGTCGCCGGCGCAGCGCGCGCAATTCGAGCAATACCGGTATTTCGACGTCGTCGGTTGCGACACCGGCAGGATCTATCGCATTCACTACGGCACAGCCGCGAACGTCCACGAGGTCGACAGTGACGGGCGTGCGACGATGGGGTGGTGCTTCGTCCCGTCAGGCTTCCTGGTGCCGGGCGACGTGATGCTGGCGCAGAAGATCGCGCTCGAGACGGACGAGAAGGGGGCGCTTGCGCTCGCCAACCGGTTTCCGCCGGCGACGCATTCCGAGCACTTCTACCGACGGCCTTTCTAGCGTCGGGAAGGGGGCAACTTTCAGGAATGCGTGGTGCGGTAGGCGTCGAGCGCATGCGCCGCGAAGACGCCGATGCTGCACAGTGCGAGCAGGGCCGAGATCAGCTCGATCATCGCTCGTCCTCCCGTAGCGGCTGGGCAACGAGGTTCTGACAGCACGAATATTCGTAGATCAGGTCGAGGATGAACTGCATGGTGGCCTTCCCTGTATTTATTTTGACAACTACTTAACCGGCCATCTGTTTCAGGCGTGTTTCGTCGCATCGGGAAAGGGGTTTCGCGAGGAACCTTGCGCTGGTTTGTGCGCTGCGGGCCCGCTATATCCCTCATGGCTCAGGCGATTTTGAGCCGTCTCTTCGGGAGCGGCGCATCATATTGCGAGGCAAAATCATGGCGCAGGTCGAGTGGTTCGACGATCTGACCATCGGAATGCGGTTCAAATCCCCGGAAGTCGTGGTCACCGAGGCCGACATCAAGCGCTTCGCTGCCGAGTTCGATCCGCAGCCAATGCATCTCGACCACGAGGCGGCGAAGCAGACCCTGTTCAAGGGGCTTGCAGCCTCGGGATGGCACACCGCCGCGATCGCCATGAACCTTGCGATCCAGACCCGTCCGTTCGGCCCGCATCCGCTGATCGGCGCCGGTGTGGACGGCCTGCGCTGGACCATGCCGGTGCGGCCCAACGACCGTCTGCATCTGGTCGGCGAGGTCATGAGCCTGACGCCGTCGAAATCGAAGCCGCAGGGGATCGCGTTGGTGAAATGGACCATGTTCAACCAGAACGGCGAGGAGGTTTACACCTTCACTCCGATCGCGATCGTGCCGCGGCCGGGATAGGACGGCCGCCGGCCATTCGCCTCGCCCTCTTGCGAGCCGCCGGCCGAGGTGGTCATCTCGGCGCGGGGAACGCGCTGGAGGCCGACATGAAACGATCTCTTCTCGCCGCCGGAATTCTCGCTTGCGCCTTGAGCGCAGCCGTGTTGGGCCCAAGCGCTGCGCTTGCGCAACAATCCAAGGTCGGCGACTGGACCATCGAGAAGCGCACGCAGGACACCCACTGCAATGCCAGCCGCGGCTACAAGGACAAGGATGACGAGAATCGCGACTACGTCATCGTGATCACCTATTCCGAGCAGGCGATCGTGATCGTGATGATCTACGACGGTTGGGAATGGGACAAGGTCGGCGAGATCCTCCGGGCCGATGTCGGCACTGACGATGCCGACATCATGAAGAAGGCCAAGTGGGAGGTCATGGACAAGACCACGGTGCGCGGCATCTTCGCATACGATCAGTCGATCATGGATCGCCTCGCGAAGGCCAAGCGCCTCACGCTGGATTTCGAGGACGACGACGATGACAGCATCGAGATGCAGATCCCGCGAATTGGCGAGGCGCTGGCGGCGCTGAAATTCTGCGAGGAGAACCGGAAATAATCGATCGACCTTGTTGGTCCCGCCGGGGGCGTGCCGCGGCGGGACACTGTTCACTCGGCAGGCCCGTGGACCGGCGCCGCGCCGATGTCGCTGCCGTGATGGATCAGCGGCTTCATGCCCGTGACGGTTCGGAGCAGCACATAGAACACCGGCGTCAGGAACAGGCCGAACACGGTGACGCCGATCATCCCGGAGAACACGGCAACGCCCATCGCGCGCCGCATCTCCGAGCCGGCGCCGGTCGAGAGCACCAGCGGCAGCACGCCCATGATGAACGCCATCGAGGTCATCAGGATCGGGCGCAGCCGCAAGCGACTGGCTTCGATCGCGGCCCGGATCGGCGCGCGCCCGGCGAATTCGAGTTCGCGCGCGAATTCGACGATCAGGATCGCGTTCTTGGCGGAGAGGCCGACCAGCACGATGAGGCCGATCTGGGTGAAGACGTTGTTGTCGCCCTTTGAGATCCAGACGCCGAACATCGCGGCGAGCAAGCCCATCGGCACGATCATGATGATCGACAGCGGCAGGGTCAGGCTCTCATAGAGCGCGGCCAGCACCAGGAACACCAGCAGGATCGCCAGCGGAAACACCCAGATGCCCGAATTGCCGGCGATGAACTCCTGATAGGTCAGGTCGGTCCATTCGAAGGCAAAGCCCGGCGGCAGCACTTCCGCGGCGATCCGCGTCGCCGCCTCCTGTGCCTGTCCCGACGAGAAGCCGGGCGCGGCCGCCGCGTTGATGTCGGACGACAGGAAGCCGTTGTAGCGGATCGCGCGCTCCGGTCCCGCGCTCTGGCGGATCTTGAGCAGCGCCGACAATGGCACCATGTCGCCGGACGACGAGCGCACCTTCAATTGCCGGATGTCGTCGGCGCGGGCGCGGAACGGCGCGTCGGCCTGCAAGCGGACGGAATAGGTGCGGCCGAACTTGTTGAAGTCGTTGACGTAGTAGGAGCCGAGGTAGATCTGCAGCGTGTTGAACACCTCCGTCACGGGTACGCCCAGCTGAAGCGCCTTGGTGCGGTCGATGTCGGCGAACAGCTGGGGCACGTTGACCTGGAAGCTTGAGAACACGCCGGCGATCTCCGGCGCCTTCTGCATCGCAGCCATGAAGGCGTTGGTCGCCTCGTTCAGGGCGTCATAGCCAAGACCGGCGCGGTCCTCGATCTGCAGCTTGAAGCCGCCGATGGTGCCGAGGCCGTTGACGGGCGGCGGCGGGAACATGGCGATGAAGGCTTCCTGGATCCCGGCATATTTCTTGTTCAGCTCGGCCGCAATCGCATTCCCGCTCAGGGCCGCATCCTTGCGCTCGTCGAACGGCTTCAGCGTCGAGAACACGATGCCGGCGTTGGAGGAGTTGGTGAAGCCGGAGATCGACAGGCCCGGGAAGGCCACCGAGCTCTCGACACCGGGCTGGGTCAGTGCGATGTCGCTCATCTTGCGGATCACCTCCTCGCTGCGGTCGAGCGTGGCGCCATCGGGCAGGCGGGCGAAGCCGACGAGGTACTGCTTGTCCTGGCCCGGCACGAAGCCGCTCGGCACCTGCTGGAACAGAAACGCCGTCAGCCCGACCAGCACCACATAGAGGCCCATCACCGCGGCCTTGCCCGAGATCACCTTGCCGACGGTGCCGCTGTAATTGTCCGAGGAACGCGTGAAGGCCTTGTTGAAGCCGCGGAAGAACCAGCCGAGGCTCTTTTCCATGATCAGCGTCAGCCGGTCCTTCGGCTCGTTGTGGCCCTTGAGCAGCAGCGCCGACAAGGCCGGTGACAGCGTCAGCGAGTTGATGGCGGAGATCACGGTCGAGATCGCGATCGTCAGCGCGAACTGCTTGTAGAACTGCCCGGTGAGACCGGAGATGAAGGCGAGCGGCACGAACACCGCGATCAGCACCAGCGCGATCGCGATGATCGGGCCCGAGACCTCGCGCATCGCCTGATAGGTGGCATCCCGCGGCGACAGCCCCGCCTCGATGTTGCGCTCGACATTCTCGACCACGACGATGGCGTCGTCGACGACGATACCGATGGCGAGCACGAGACCGAACAGGCTGAGCGCGTTGATGGAGAAGCCGAACACGTGCATCACCGCGAACGTGCCCACGATCGACACCGGCACGGCCAGCAGCGGAATGATCGAGGCCCGCCAGGTCTGCAGGAACAGGATCACCACCAGCACCACCAGCGCGATCGCCTCCAAGAGCGTGTGGATCACGGCCTCGATCGAGGAGCGGACGAATTGGGTGGGATCGTAGACGATCTGGTAGGACACGCCCTCCGGCATGTTCTTCTTGATCTCCGCCATGGTGGCGCGGACGTTGTCGGAAATCTGCAGCGCGTTGGAGCCGGGCGCCTGGAAGATCGGGATCGCCACCGCCTGCTTGTTGTCGAGCAGCGAGCGCAGTCCGTATTCGGAAGCGCCAAGCTCGATGCGCGCGACGTCGCGCAACCGCACGACCTCGCCGCGCGTACCGGTCTTGACCACGATGTCGCCGAACTGCTCCTCGTTAGCGAGCCGGCCTTCCGCATTGACCGAGAGCTGGAGATCGATGCCCTTGACGTTCGGGGAGGAGCCGACCACGCCGGCGGCGGCCTCGACGTTCTGCGCCTGGATCGCCCGCACGATGTCGCTCGCGGTGAGCCCATGCTCGGCGGCCTTCTGCGGATCGACCCAGACCCGCATCGAATAGTCGCCGGCGCCATAGAGCTGGACGTCGCCGACGCCGTCGATCCGCGCCAGCCGGTCCTTGACGTTGAGCACCGCGTAATTGCGCAAGTACGTCATGTCGTAGCGGCCGTTCGGCGACAACAGATGCACAACCATGGTGAGGTCGGGCGACGACTTCTTGGTGATGATGCCGAGCTGGCGCACCACGTTGGGCAGGCGCGGCTCGGCCTGCTGCACCCGGTTCTGCACCAGCTGCGTCGCTTTGTCGGGATCGGTGCCGAGCCGGAACGTCACCGTCAGCGTCATCGCGCCGTCGGTGGTCGCCTGGCTCGACATGTAGAGCATGTTTTCGACGCCGTTGATCTGCTCCTCGATCGGGGTCGCCACCGTCTCCGCGATCACCTTGGGGTTGGCGCCGGGATAGGTCGCGCGCACCACGACGGAGGGCGGCACCACGTCCGGATATTCCGAGATCGGCATCGCGAACAGCGAGATCAGCCCCGCGAGGAAGATCAGGACCGACAGCACGCCGGCGAAAATCGGACGGTCGATGAAGAACTTTGAGAGATTCATGGCCTTGCCCCCTCCGTCATTCCGGGGCGCGCGCGAACCCGGAATCCAGAAGTGAAGTAATCGGAGTTTCGTAACTGCGAGATCCCGAGTTCGGGCTTCGCCCGCCCCGGGATGAACTAACTAGCGCTGCACCACGTCCTGGTTGCTGTGGTTTGACGCCTGCTGCGGCCCCCGCGCGCCCATCGCTGCCACCTCCGTCTTGAGGAGGGCGCCCGGACGCACGCGTTGCAAACCGTTGACGACGATGCGGTCGCCGGACTTCAGGCCCGAGGTGACGATGCGAAGTCCATCGACGGCACCGCCGAGGGTGACCGGCCGGTAGACGGCGCGGCTGTCGTCGCCGACCGCCATCACGAACTTCTTGTCCTGGTCGGTGCCGATGGCGCGCTCGTCGATCATCACCAGTGCCTGCTGCTTGGGCTGGCCCATGCGCACGCGCGCGAACTGGCCGGGAATGAGGTGTCCGTCGTCGTTGCGGAATACAGCGCGGACACGGATGGTGCCGCTCTGGCCGTTGACCTGGTTGTCGATGAGCTGGATGTGGCCCTTTGCGGACAAGCCGCCCGACGTCGTCATCTCGACCGGGATCTGATCGAGCTTGCCGCGGCTGCCGGTGCTATCTGCGATCGAGTTCAGGGCGCGCAGCACCACCTCTTCGTCCGCATCGAACGAGGCGTAGATCGGATTGACCGAGACCAGCGAGGTCAGCACCGGCGAGGCGGTGCCGGCGGCGACGAGATTGCCGACGGTGACCTCGATCTTCCCGACGCGGCCATCCACGGGGGCGCGCACTTCGGTGTAATCGAGATTGAGCTTTGCGGTCTGCAGAGTCGCCTCGGCCGCCTTGACGTTGGCGATCGCTTCGCGATTGGCGTTGTCGCGCTGGTCGTAGTCGCGCCGGGTGACCACGGCGTTGCCGACGAGCTGCGCGCCGCGCTCGAGCTCGCTCTGGGTGAAGACGACGCGCGCTTTGGTGGCCTCGAGCTGGGCGGCCGCCTTGTCGACCTCGGCCGTATAGGGGGCTGGATCAATCTTGAACAGCACGTCACCGGCCTTCACCAGCGCGCCTTCGGTGAAGTTCGCCGACAGGATCGCGCCCGCGACGCGCGGGCGGAGCTCGACGCGGTTGATCGCCTCGAGCCGGCCGGAGAAATCGTCCCACAGCACGGTCTGTCGCGGCTCGATCATCGCCACCGTGACGGAAACAGCCTGTTCAGCTGCGGCCGCCGGTGCGGTGGCTTGCGCCGCATGAAAATAGCGGCCGGTCACGACCGAGCCGGCCGCGGCGAGGGCGCCCACGATGGCGACGCCGCCCAGAAGGCGGCGGAAACGGCCGGTGCGGGAGGTATTTTGGGAGGGGGGCATTTGCGCGCTCCAAATATGTAGTGTTCACTACAGATGTGGAGCTGGATACCGCAGTGCAAGATACTTATGTACCATTCACTAAGAAAATTGTACGCCGATACCGCGACGATTGGAAGACACAAGAAAAAGAAAAGCTAGAACAAATAGATAGGATCCCGCGTTAGGCTGAGGACAAACGCTGATCCGAGGAGACAGGCACATGGGCATGGGACGCCCCCGGGAATTCGACGCCGAAATGGCGTTGGACCAGGCGATGGAAGTGTTTTGGCGCCATGGCTATGAGGGCACGACCATTGCCCAGCTCACCGAGGCCATGGGCATCAATCCGCCCAGTCTCTACGCCTGCTTCGGCAACAAGGAAGGGCTGCTGAAGGCCGCGCTCGACCGCTACACCAGGCTGCGCAACATCTGGATGGACGAGGTGGTGGCAGCCCCCACCGCCCGAGCCGTGGCCGAGCGCATGTTGATGGGCATTGCCGACAGGCAGACCGATCCCGCCAATCCGCCCGGCTGCCTGCTGGTGCAAGGCGGCATTGCCTGCGGTACCGGCTCCGAGAACGTCCCCTTCGAGCTCGCCGCGCGCCGCGCCCAGAACGAAGACCAGCTTCGCGACCGTTTCGTCCGCGCCAGGGCCGAGGGCGATCTCAAGGAAAGCGCCGATCCGGCTGCGCTCGCGCGCTATGTCTCGGCGGTGTCGGTCGGCATGGGCGTGATGGCGTCCTCGGGTGCCGATCGCGAAGCGCTGCGGCAGGTCGCGAGCGTGGCCGTGCAGGCCGTCGAGGCGCAGTCGGTCGATCGAACTTAGACCAGGGTGCGACCAGGCCTGATTGCAGCGGTACAAGGCTGATGCCGCTTCGCCTCATCCAGAGGAGGCGCGCAAGCGCCGTCTCGAAGGACGAGGCGCGCGCACGGCTCGCGCACAAGCAGTCATGCCTTCCGATCGGTTAACGGCCTTTGGTGTGAGCCACACGCGATGGCGGTCATGCAATCGTGCCGCTGTTTTGCCCGACGCATCAAGCGCCCGCTTGGCTCGACCGCACGAGGCGAAATCCTCAACGATTTCTACTTTGCATGGGGTTGTTTTCGCATTTTTGTTTTGAGTGACGGCCAGGGCATCATCGCCGAAACGGATCGACACGAAAGCTCCTAAGAGTTTCTACACACAGTTGTGTCAGCTTCCCGCGCGTCAATATCCGCAACCTGCATCGTCGCCTCTCATTGCGCGCACGAAAAGATGGGACCCGCGGGCATCGAGGGGGCGTAAGCCATGACTGCACTTGCTTCGGACGCCGGTCGCGCCAGGAGTGGGATCGTGCCGATCCTGTTGTGTGTCGTGCCGTTCAGCCAGATTCCGCTCGATGCCTATACGCCAGGCCTGCCGCAGATGGTGGTGGATCTCGCCGCCGATCCCGCCTCGATGCAGAACACCGTTACCGCTTACATGCTCGGTATGTCTCTGGCGCTGGTGCCGGTCGGTATTGCCTCGGACACAATCGGCCGCCGCAACGTGCTGCTCGCGGGCCTGTCGGTGCTGATTGCGATGAGCATCGCCTGTGCGCTCGCCACCAGCGCCTCGCTGCTGCTGGGCTTGCGCTTCCTGCAAGGCATCGGCGGCTGCACTTGTCTCGTTGTCGCCTATGCGGTCGCCGCTGATTGTTTCCGCGGCCGCGAGCTCACCGCGATCTCCGGCCTGCTTGGCGCAGCCTGGGGCCTTGCGCCGGTGCTGGCGCCGGCCGCCGGTGGCTTCATCGTCGAGCTGACCTCGTGGCGCGGTGTCTTCGTCGTCATTGCCCTCGCCGCGGCGATCGTTGCCACGATCGTCGTATTCCTTCTGCCTGAAACATTGCCGGCCGAGCGGCGCGCGCCGTTCGATCCGCGCCGCACCGCCGGCATCTTGCGCGATGCGCTGGTGCGGCCGGGCTTCCTCGCTTTCGTGCTGGTCTTTGCTGCCGCAGCCAGCGCGCAGCTGGCGTTCGGCGTGGTAGCGCCGTTCTTCTACCAGACTGGTCTTGGCTATTCGGCGGCCATCTACGGCCTCGTCGCACTCGGCCTTGGCGGGGTCAATCTCGCCGGCGAACTCGGTTGCGCGCATTTCGCGCGCTTCATGCCGGCGCGCATGCTGGGCTTCGGCGCCTTCGCGCTGTTCCTCGCCGGCGCCGCGGCCCTGACCGCAACAGGCATGACCCTCGGTCTCGATTTCCTGTCGATCACGATCGGCGGCGCGCTGGTGCTCGGCGGCTGCGGTGTGCTGTGCCCGATGATGTACGGCATGGCGCTCGGCCTGTTCGAGCGCGACCACGGCCTGATCGGCGGCCTGATCAGCGCGCTCTGCTATCTCGCCGTCAGCGGCGCCATGGCGATCACGGCGGTGTTGCCCGAAGCGACGCAGACGCCGATCGGATGGCTCTATCTCGGCCTCTGCGCCGTCGCCGGTACGCTGCTAGCGATCTCGCTGCCGTCGGCGCGGCAGGCCACACAGCCTTAAGGAAGGAACTCGATCATGACCACTGTCGGTATTCGCGGCACGTTCTTCGACTTCGTCGACGATCCCTGGAAGCATGTCGGCAACGAGCAGGCCTCCGCACGCTTTCACCAGGACGGCCTCATGGTCGTCGGGGACGGCGTGATCAAGGCCTTCGGCTCCTATGACAAGATCGCCGCCGCCCATCCGGGCGTCGAGATCACCCACATCAAGGACCGCATCATCGTCCCCGGCTTCATCGACGGCCACATTCATCTGCCGCAGACGCGCGTGTTAGGGGCGTATGGCGAGCAGCTCTTGCCGTGGCTGCAGAAATGGGTCTACCCGGAAGAGCTCAAATACCGGGATCGCGACTACGCGCGCGAGGGCGTAAAGCGTTTCCTCGATGCGCTGCTCGCCTCCGGCACCACCACCTGCCAGGCCTTCACGAGCTCCTCGCCAGTGTCGACTGAGGAATTGTTCGAGGAAGCGAGCCGGCGCAACATGCGCGTCATCGCGGGCCTCACCGGCATCGATCGCAACGCGCCGGCCGATTTCATCGATACCCCCGAGAATTTCTACCGCGACAGCAAGCGGCTGATCGCGCAGTATCACAACAAGGGCCGCAACCTCTACGCCATCACGCCGCGCTTCGCCTTCGGCGCCTCGCCGGAGTTGCTCAAGGCGTGCCAGCGCCTCAAGCACGAGCATCCGGATTGCTGGGTTAACACCCACATCTCCGAAAACCCGGCCGAATGCAGCGGCGTGCTGGTCGAGCATCCCGATTGCCAGGACTATCTCGGCGTCTACGAGAAGTTCGACCTGGTGGGGCCGAAATTCTCCGGCGGCCACGGCGTCTATCTCTCCAATAACGAGTTCCGCCGCATGTCGAAGAAGGGCGCGGCGGTGGTGTTCTGCCCGTGCTCGAACCTGTTCCTCGGCAGCGGCTTGTTCCGCCTCGGCCGCGCCACCGATCCCGAGCATCGCGTCAAGATGTCGTTCGGCACCGACGTCGGCGGCGGCAACCGCTTCTCGATGATCTCCGTGCTAGATGACGCCTACAAGGTCGGCATGTGCAACAACACGCTGCTTGACGGCAGCATCGATCCCGCACGCAAGGACCTCGCGGAAGCCGAGCGCAACAAGCTCTCGCCCTATCGCGGCTTCTGGTCGATCACGCTCGGCGGCGCCGAAGGCCTCTACATCGACGACAAGCTCGGCAATTTCGAGCCCGGCAAGGAGGCCGATTTCGTCGCGCTCGATCCGAACGGCGGGCAGGTCGCGCAAGCGTGGCATCAATCGCTGATCGCCGACGGCGCCGGCCCGCGCTCGATGGATGAGGCCGCGAGCATGCTGTTCGCCGTCATGATGGTCGGCGACGATCGCTGCGTCGACGAGACCTGGGTGATGGGCAAGCGTCTCTACAAGAAGAGCTGAGACGGCCGCCGATGAGCGCATCTCCTGAAACAGCCGGCCAGCCGGTCGCCCTCGTCATCCAGCGCCGCATCGCCGACGACGGCTTTGCCGCGTTCGCACGGTGGAACGGCAAGGTGGGCGAGCAGCTCAAGGATTGGCCCGGCTTCCTCGGCCAGGAGGTGGTGCCGCCGCAGCCCCCGGCCTATGCGGATTGGGTGACGATCCTGCGCTTCGCGAGCCCGGCCGCGGCGCGTTCATGGCTGCAGAGTGATGTGCATGCGCGGTTGATCGAGGAGGTGCGCCGCTTCTTCGTCGGCCCGGAGGATGTCCATATCCTGCCCGACACCGGCGTCCAGCGCGACACCGCGGTGTCAGGAGTCATCTCCTTCAAGGTACCGGACGGATCGGAAGACGCGTTCCTCGAATGGCAGCAGCGCGTTGAGGCCGCGGAAGCGAAGTTCAAGGGCTTTCTGCGCCACAAGGTCGAGCGGCCCATTGCGGGCTTGCACGACGATTGGATCATCATCCTGTCGTTCGACAGCGATGCGAATCTCAACGCCTGGCTCGACTCACCGGTGCGGAAGGCCTTGCTCAAGGAGGGCGAGCGCTTCAGCGCCGGCATGAGCGTGAAGCGGGCGAGCTACGGCTTCAATTTCTGGTTTCCACCCGGCCAGACCCAGTCGCCCGACCAAAGTCCGACCTTCATCTGGAAGAGCAACCTCATCGTCCTGCTGGTGCTTTATCCCGTGGTCTATCTCTGGGGCTATTTCATCAGCCATCCGCTGATCGACAGCCACGGCGTGCCGGTCTGGCTGTCGCTCTTCGTCGGCAATCTCGTCAGCACGCAACTGCTCGGCTGGTGGCTGGTGCCCGCCGCCTTCAGGGCGCTCGACTGGTGGGTGACGCCGAAGGCGGCGATCAGTCGCCAGATCGCCGGCTACGCGCTGCTCGCCGTGCTCTATGCCGCCTCGATGGGCTTGTACGCGCTGCTGCTCGCGTGGCATTGGGGACGGTGAGACCGTCAACCGTCTTATCGCGGAGAAGGACGGTCGCTGGATATCGACGACCATGTTCGCCCTGACGTTTCTCGGGACATCGGCCAGCGTTCCCTCGGCGGAGCGCAACCATCCGGCGCTTCTCGTGGAAGCCGCAGGCAAGCGCGTCCTGGTCGATTGCGGCGAGGGCACGCAGCGCCAGCTGCTGCGCAGCGGCGCCGGCTTCCGGCGGCTCGACCGCATCCTGCTCACCCACGCGCATCTCGACCACGTGCTCGGCATCCCCGGACTGTTCTCGACGCTCGGCTTGCGGCAGACGTCCGAGGCAATGACCATTCACGGCGGCGAAGGCACGCTCGACCTCGTCGCCCGCATGCTCGCCGGCCTGTGGGGCGCGGGCAGGGCGCCGATCGCCGTCGATTACGCGGCGCTGACCGAGGGACACGTCATCGACGCCGGTGAATTCACCATCGATTGCTTCCCGGTCCGCCACCGCGACACCGACAGCTTTGGCTTCGTCTTCCAAAGCCCCGCCCGTCGTCATCTTCGGCCTGATCGCCTCATCGCGCTCGGTGTCCCCGACGGTCCCTTGCGCGGCGAGTTGGCCGCGGGCCGACCAATCGTGCTTGCCAACCGAACCATCGATCCGGAAGAGGTCCTCGGTCCGCCGAGCGGCGGCAGCAAGCTCGTCGTGATCGGCGACACCGAGACCACCGAGGGGCTGTCGCAATACGTGGCCGGCGCCGACACGCTGGTGATCGAGGCCACGTTCCTCGATCGCGACGCGCCGACCGCGCGGAATTACGGCCATCTCACCGCGGCAGAAGCGGCCTCCTTTGCCGCCACGAACAAGGTCGGACAGCTCGTGCTGACGCATATGTCAGGACGCTATGAGGACGCGGCGATTCTCGCCGAGGCGGCAGGAATCTTCCCGAATACCCGGATCGCCGCAGATTTCGATCGCATCGTCGTCTGATCAAGCTGGCCTTGGCTCGATCATGCAGCGCTTGCCAGCCCAGATGCGAGCGGGTAGAACGCTGCCACGCCTGAGCCGTGATTTGCGCGCTGCGCTTCCGGCCACAGTCGAGCAAGTCAGGCAAGCCTTTGAATTTGTTCGGCTATTCCGTTGGGGAATGGTGTAACGGTAGCACAACAGACTCTGACTCTGTTTGTCTTGGTTCGAATCCAGGTTCCCCAGCCAGCTCCGGGCGGTTTTCGAGGACATGATTCCGAAGCGCTCCGGCGTAGACATTCACGCGGCGGTTTGCCTCACCTGACATTCGCATGTCCAAGTCGGATCGCGGCACGCTCCATCGTCCTTGGGCTGGACAACCCAAGGAGATCCGCAAAATGCCCTATGTCGATGGTTTCATTCTCGCCGTGCCGAAGGACAACATCGAGGCCTACAAGGCGCTGGCGACGACCGCCTGCGCGATCTGGATGGAGCACGGCGCGCTCGACTATGTCGAATGTATCGGTGACGACGTTCCCTATGGCGAGCTCACCTCGTTTCCGCGCGCGGTGATGGCGAAGGAAGACGAGATCGTGGTGTTCGCCTGGATCGTTTATCGGGACCGGGAGAGCCGCGATGCCGTCAACAAGAAGGTGATGGCGGATCCGCGGCTGAAAATGGAAGGCATGCCCTTTGACGGCAAGCGCATGATCTATGGCGGCTTCACGACGCTGCTGCGGGCGGGCGACATCGCGACGTGAGGAGAGCCCGCTACTTGATCTTGTCGTAAGCGGCCGCGAAATCGCCGAGCGGCATCGGGATCGCGATCGTCTCCTTGGCCATGTTCTGGAACGAGACCTTCAGCTGCTTGCCCGAGCGAAAGGCGGCGAGCAGGTCCGGTGCCATCGGCGTCGAGGCGTAGCAGCCGCGGTTCTCGCAGGTCTGGATCTGGAGGTCGAACATCTTGCCTTCGTCGACCTGGAGCTTGGCCCCGACGGGAAGGTTGAGGCCGAGCGGCAATTGCAATAGCGCGATCGGCGTGCGGGTGTCGGGCGCAATGCGGATGTTGATCAGGACGACGGTCTGGCCGGTCTTGGTCAGCACCGCGTTCTGCTCCATCGCGCATTCGAGCGCCGCGTCACGACTTGCGCTGGTGCAGCGGACGATCCAACCGGGCTGTCCGGAAGACCCGTCAGCCTGCGCCTGCGTCGGGGCGGGCGCGGGCTGCGCGGCCGGGGCGGGCGCGGCGTTCTTCTTGGCGCCCTGCTGGGCATGTGCGACGCCTGCGGACAACAGGACGGCAGCGGCGAGGGCGACAAGTCTGGATTGCGTAGGCATGGAAAACCGCATTTGCGAGGTGGGGTCTCGCTGTAGCGTCGCGGCAGGCGTGGCGCAAGCTTACTCGGCGGCTTCCTTGACGCTACCGTGCTCGGGCGTCTCCTGGCCTTCGTCGCCCGAACTGCCCCAGGTCGAGAACCAGTTGTTGAGCTTGTCGAGATAGAGATAGACGACCGGCGTGGTGAACAGCGTCAGTGCCTGGCTGACGATCAGGCCGCCGACCATGGCGTAGCCGAGCGGCTGCCGGATTTCGGCGCCGGTGCCGTGGCCGAGCATGAGGGGCACGCCGCCGAGCAGGGCCGCCATCGTCGTCATCATGATCGGGCGGAAGCGCAGCAGCGCGGCCTGGCGGATCGATTCCTCCGGCGTCTTGTGCTCGTCGCGCTCGGCGGCAATCGCGAAGTCGACCATCATGATGCCGTTCTTCTTCACGATGCCGATCAGGAGGATGATGCCGATCAACGCGATCAGGCTGAAGTCGAAGCCGGCCGCCATCAGGATCGCGAGCGCGCCGACGCCGGCCGACGGCAGCGTCGACAGGATCGTGATCGGATGGATGTAGCTCTCGTAGAGAATGCCGAGGATCAGATAGACCACGACAAGGGCTGCGAGGATCAGAAGCGGCACTGTGCCGAGCGACTGCTGGAAGGCCTGCGCGGTGCCCTGGAAGCTCGAATTCAGCGTCGCCGGTGCGCCGAGCTCGGCCATCGCCCGCTGCACGGCCTCGGTGGCCTGGCCGAGCGCGACGCCTTGCGCGAGATTGAAGCTGATCGTGATCGACGGGAACTGGCCTTGATGGCTGATCGAGAGCGGGCGGACCGGATCAGTGGTCCAGCTGGCGAAGGTCGACAGCGGCACCTGGTCGCCGGTCAGCGGCGATCTCAGATACAATTTGTTCAGCGTCTCGAGATCGCCTTGCATCTCCGGCAGGACTTCCAGGATCACCTTGTAGGTGTTGAGCTGCGTGAAATATTGCGTGACCTGCCGCTGTCCGAAGGCATCATACAGCGTGTCGTCGATCAGCTGGGGTTGGATGCCGTAGCGGGCCGCGGTGTCGCGGTTGATCTTGAGCTGGACCGTCGTGCCCTGCGTCTGCTGGTCGGTCGCGACGTCGCGCAACTCCGGCAGCGTCTGCATCTTGGCGAGGATCTTCGGCGCCCATTCGTTGAGCTCGGCGAGATCTGCGTCCTGCAGGGTGAACTCGAACTGCGTGCGCGTCGGCCGGCCACCGAGCCGGACGTCCTGGGCCGCCTGCATATAGAGGCGCGCGCCCGGCACTTTCTCGAGCTTCGGACGCAGCCGCGCGATGATCTGCTGAGCGGACGCCTCCCGCTCGTTGCGCGGCTTGAGCGTGATGAACATGTTGCCGTTGTTGCCGGCACGGCCGCTGCCGCCGATGTTCATGGCGATCGTTGCGACGTCGGGGTCGTCTATCACGATCTTGCCGAGCTCGACCTGGCGGCGCTGCATCTCCTTGAACGAAATGTCCTGCGAGGCTTCAGACGTGGCCGTGATCAGGCCGACGTCCTGCTGCGGGAAGAAGCCCTTGGGGATCAGCACGAACAGGTAGACCGACAGGCCGAGCGTGACGAAGAAAATCGCGAGCGTGGTGCGCCGCCAGGCCAGGGCGTGGTCGAGCACGTATTCGTAGCCGCGCAGCATGCCGTCGAAGGCGCGCTCGCTCCACTGATAGAGCTTGCCGTGGGTGACCTCGCCATGGGCGCGCAGGAAGCGCGAGGCCATCATCGGCGTCAGCGTCAGCGACACGAACATCGAGACGAAGATCGTCATCGCCAGCACAACGGCGAATTCGCGGAACAGGCGCCCGATGATGCCGCCCATCAAGAGCAGGGGGATCAGCACCGCGACCAGCGAGATGCTGATGGAGACGATGGTGAAGCCGATTTCCTTGGAGCCTTTGAAGGCGGCCTCCATCGGCGAGTCGCCTTCCTCGATGTAGCGCGTGATGTTCTCGAGCATCACGATGGCGTCGTCGACGACGAAGCCGACCGCGATGGTGAGCGCCATCAGCGACAGATTGTCGAGCGAATAGCCGGCCACCCACATCAAGGCGCAGGCACCCAGCAGCGCCAATGGCACAGTGACCGTCGGTATGACCGTCGCCCAGAAGCTTCGCAGGAAGATGAAGATGACCATGACCACGAGGGCGATGGTCAGCAGCAGCGTGAACTGGACGTCCTCGACCGCGGCGCGGATGGTGGTGGTTCGGTCGCTGATGAGCTCGATCTTGATCGCGGGCGGGATCGCCGCCACGAGGCGGGGCAGGGTCGCCTTGATCCGGTCCACGGTCTCGATGACGTTGGCGCCCGGCTGCTTGAAGATCACCAGGAACACGCCGCGCTTGCCGTTCGCCCAGGCCGCCTGCTTGGCGTCTTCGGCGGCGCTGACCGCCTGGCCGATGTCGCGAATCCGCAGCGGAGCGCCGTTGCGATAGGCGATGATGACGTCGTTCCAGTCCTTCGCGTGCGTGAGCTGGTCGTTGGCGTAGATCGTATAGGCGCGCTTCTCGCCGTCGATATTGCCCTTGGGGCTGTCGACCGTGGTGATCGCGATCTGGCTGCGGATGTCCTCCATCGACAGGCCCTTGGCGACCAGCTTTGCGGGATCGACCTGGATGCGGATGGAAGGTTTCTGCTGGCCGCCGATGAAGACCTGGGCGACCCCTGAGAGCTGGCTGATCTGCTGGGCGAGCTGGGCGTCGACCGAGTCGCTGACGGTCGTCAGCGGCAGCGTCTCCGATGTCGCCGACAGCAGCAGGATCGGCGCGTCGGCGGGGTTGACCTTGCGGTAGGTCGGGGGCGATGGCAGGTTTTTCGGCAACTGGCCGCTGGCGGCGTTGATGGCGCCCTGTACGTCGTTGGCTGCGCCGTCGATGTTGCGGTTGAGGTCGAACTGGATGGTGATCGACGCCGTGCCCAGATAGCTCGTCGAGGTCATCTGCGCGATGCCCGGGATCTGGGCGAATTGCCGCTCGAGCGGCTGTGCCACGGACGAAGCCATCGTCTCAGGGCTGCCGCCGGGCAGGTTGGCGGTGATCTGGATGGTCGGAAAGTCCACCTGCGGCAGCGGCGCGACCGGAAGCAGGGGATAGGCGACCAGGCCGACGAAGAGAATGCCGGCCATCAGCAGCGAGGTGCCGATGGGATATCGGATGAACGGTGCCGAAATCCCGCCCTCGGTCATTGCTGTCGTACCTTGTTCTGGGCCGGATCCGAGCTTGCCACCGCAGTCGACACCAGGCTTCCGGGCTGGACCTTGAACTGACCGCCGACGATCACCTGTTGGCCGGGGCTCAAGCCTTCCTCGATGACCGAACGCCCGTCGATGCCATAGCTGACCTTGACCTTGTGCACCTCGGCCTTGTTGTCCTGATTGACCGTGTAGGCGTAGAGCCCGTTGGTGGAGTGCTGGACCGCGTCATCCGGAACGACGGTCGCATCCTTCAGCGTTCGCACCAGGAGCCGCGTCGAGACCGATTGGCCCGGCCACAGCGTGTTTTCCTTGTTGTCGAACACCGCCTTGAGCCGGATCGTGCCGCTGCTCGTGTCGACCTGGTTGTTGATCACAGCGAGCTTGCCCTCGGCCAGCGTCTTCTTGCCGTCGGTGGTGAGGGCGATCACCTTGAGCGCGCCGGCCTTCTGGCCCTCGCTGATATAGGGGAGCTGGTCTTCCGGCGCGGTGAAGATCACCGCGATCGGCTCGACCTGCGAGATCGTGACGATGGCGGTCTGCGAGGAGGCGTTGACGATGTTGCCGATGTCGACCTGACGCAGGCCCGCAACGCCGGTGATCGGTGCCTTGATCTGGGTGTAATCGAGCTGGGTCTGGGCGTTGGAGATCGCGGCATCATCGGCGGCGATCTGCGCGGTGAGCTGAGCCACGGTGGTGCGCTGGGTGTCGACGCGCTGGGCGGTGGCAAATTCGCCGAGCTTCGTGGCGCGCTGGAGCTCGAGATTGGCGTTGGCGAGACTGGCCTCGTCCTGCGCCTTCTTGGCCTTGGCTTGGTCAAGCGTGGCCTGATAGGGGCGGGGATCGATCGAGACCAGGAGATCGCCCTGCTTGACGATCTGGCCTTCCCTGAATTCGAGCTTGTCGATCTGGCCATCCACGCGGGTTCGGACCTGGACCGTGTTGAAGCCCTGAACCGTGCCGAGCCCGGTCAAATAGACCGGAAAGTCGGTCTTCTGGACCGGTGCAACGCTGACGGGGACGGCGGAGGGGCGAGGCGGGCCTTTTTGAGCGGTTTGTGCGGTCTGGACTTTTCCAGCCTCGGACGAGCCGAATTTCTGCCAACTATAATAGCCCGCGGAGGCCACGGCCGCGATGATCAGAAGCCAAAGGATCGGCCGGGACTTTTTCATGTCGTCTCGTATCGGCTCGCATGCCCTCGGCTACGAATATCGGGGCAATCGTACGGTTCCATATGACGTATAATACACGCCAACTTCCAGTGTAAACAGCACTATCAGTTGAGAATCCTAAACAATTGGAAAGCTTTGCACCGTGTAGGCAGCTCGCTGGCGCACCGGTGTGCAGGGCTGCATTTTCCCGCCGCGACCGCTCGGCCTGCCATTCTTGCGCAGCACGCGCAGCGGTGTGCTCAGGGCCGATCGGCTTCGCGCCGGGCCGTGGTTCGGATCAACCGCAAGAACGGTTCTAAGTTGCGTCGTGGCCGTTTCGGTTGTCAGGGATTTCGGCATCGTCCATATCGGCGCCGTATCAACGGAGCGAAGCATGGACGAGCTGAACGGCAAGCTGATCGCGTGCCAGATTCTGATCACGGGATTGATCGCCCGTGTCGCCAACGAACAGCGCGATCCCTTGCGCTTCCTCACCGACTTTCGCGACGAGATCAAAGCCGTCGTCAGCGGCGTCAACATCGCCGGCATGGACAGCACCGATCGCGTGCGCGCCGTTGCGCAGAAGACTGTCGATGAATTGTTCTCGCTGATGAAGCCGCCGAGCAGCGACTGAGAGCGATGCGCGATCGCCGCTGTTTAGAACGAGTCCAGTCTCGTCTTAGAACGATTTCAAACTACAGTTTAGAATCGTTTTGATCTGGACCAATTCAAAGGTTCTCGCGAACGGCTCGCATTGACCCGCTATTTTGCGGCCGATACCAACAGCCCATCGCTCGTTCGAAGTGAATGAGCGAACAGGAAGATGGGGCGTTTGGTAATGGGGCAGGTGGTCGCACCGAAGTCGTTGCGTTCGGTCGTAGCGTTCGATCCGATGGATGAGAGGTCCGCGGGCGTTTCCGGCAAGAAAGTTTCAGCGGTCGCGAGCTTGATCGCGGTGGCGTCGGTGTCGAGCGGCGCGCAGGCGCAGCAGTCGAACCTGCCGCCGGTGACGGTCGATGCTCCGGTCGAGCGTCCGCGTCCGACGGCCTCGAAGCCTTCGCCCGAGCAGGTCCGTGCCCGCAACGCGCTTCGCCGTGCCGCGCAGCGCCAGCCGGTGCAGCAGGCGGCGCCCGCCACGCCGTCCGGCGCTCCCGACAGCAATCCGTACGCGGATCCGGCTGCGCCGTACAAGGTCGATCACGTCCAGGCTTCGGGCAAGTTTCCCGAGAAGATGCTGAACACGCCGAAGACCATTACCGTGCTCAGCAAGGAGGTGCTCGAGGACAAGAACGCCACGACGCTGAAGGAGATCGGGCGCTCGACCGCAGGCGTGACGCTCGGCACGGGCGAGGGCGGCAACGCGTTCGGCGATCGTTTCTTCATCCGCGGCTTCGACGCGCGCAACGACGTCTTCATCGACGGCATCCGCGATCCCGCCGTTTCCATCCGCGAGAACTTCTTCACCGAGCAGATCGAGATTCTGCGCGGACCGGCATCCTCCTATGCCGGCCGCGGCACTGCCGGCGGCGCCATCAACATCGTCACCAAGCAGGCCGGCGACGTCAACTTCAAGCGCATCGACAGCGAGTTTGGCACCGACATGACCAAGCGCGTCACGCTCGACGTCAACCAGGTCATTGATCCCACCTTCTCGGTGCGCGCCGGCGGCCTGTTCCAGGACGCCAACGTCGCCGGGCGCAACTACGTGACCGACAATCGCTGGGGCAGCTTCATCTCGACCAAGTACACCCCGACCAACGACATCAAGATCACGACGAACTACGTCCATACCGACCTCAGCGGCTATCCCGATTTCGGCGTGCCCTATTACAAGCAGGGCAACGTGCCGGTGACGTCGGCGGGCATTCCGCGCGGCAATTGGTACGGCTTCCTCAACCGCGACTTCCAGACCGCGCGGCAGGATTTCGGCACCGGCACCATCGAGTACAAGGTCAACGAGGCGATCACCCTGACCAGCAAGGTGCGCGGCGAGCACTCGCTGCTCAACTACATCGGCACGCTGCCGCAGAACCCGAACACGACCAGCCCCAACCCGCTGCTCTGGACCACGACGGCGAGCGCGCAGAGCCGTTACCAGAACGTCGACGTATGGGCCAACCAGAACGAGGCCACGTTCAAGCTCGACAGCGGCGGGGTCAAGCACACGGCGGTGTTCGGCGTCGAATATTCGAACGAGAACATCTCGATCGATCGTTATGCCGGTCTCGCGTCCGAACTGGCCGGTTCGCCCTTCACCAGCACGGGCGCGGTGACGGGTGTCAATCTCTACTCCCCGCAATACACCAACATTCCCTTCGGCATTCCGTCACTCGTCGGCAATCCGACCCGCTACGGCGTCAACACCAGCAGCGTGTATGTTATGGACACCGCGAACTGGCAGGACACGATCATCGTCAACGGCGGTGTGCGCTACGACGGCTACAGCCAGAGCGCATCCAACAATTCGAGCTATGTGAAGCAGAACGCCGATCTGGTGAACTACAATGTCGGTGTGGTCTACAAGCCGATGTCGATCGGCAGCGTCTATGCAGCCTATGCGACTTCGGCCAATCCGTTCGGGTCGGAGCTGGACGCGACCGGCACCGACTACGGCGGTGTTCCTCCCAACTCGACCTTGTTGCTCGGGCCCGAGCGCAACAAGGCGATCGAGGTCGGCACCAAATGGGAGCTTGCGGATCGCCACCTGCTGGTGACCGGTGCGCTGTTCCAGACCACCAAGGACAACGCGCGCGAGACCGTCAACAACCTGCTCACATCGGGTGCAGCCTACAGGATCCAAGGCATCGACATCGAAGCGGAAGGCAAGATCACCGACCGCTGGAGCATCTTCGGCGGCCTGGTGCTGATGCAGTCGAAGGTCACCCAGAGCGGCGTTGCTTCGAATCTCGGGCTGCAACTCGCCAACATCGCGCACCAGTCGTTCAGCATGCTCACCAAGTACAAGTTCGACGACGGTTGGGAGCTTGGCGGCCAGGCAGTGTATCGCTCCAAGGTCTATGGCGGCACGTTCGCGGCCAACACCAACGAGCTGCCGAGCTATTGGCGTTTCGACGCGTTCGTCGAGAAGAAGATCGACCAGAACTGGAGCATGAAGTTCTACGCGCAGAACCTGACGAACAAGCTCTATTACGACTCGTTCTATCGCAGCAACGTGCCGTTCGTTGCGGTCGCGCCGGGACGGGCGTTCTACGTCGTGACCACAGCGAAGTTCTGATCATGTTGACGTGCTTGCCTGGCGTTCTCAGCAAGGATGATGTGGCGGATTTCCGCCGCGTCATGGACGCCAGCGAATGGGAGGACGGCCGCTCCACCGCCGGCGCGCAATCGGCGATGGTCAAGCGCAACGAACAGCTGCCACCGGACGGCGAGGTCGCGCGAAAACTCGGCAACCGCATCATCTCGGCGCTGACGTCCAACCCGCGCTTCATAGCGGCGGCGATCCCGCTGCAGATCTTCCCGCCGCTGTTCAACCGCTATGCGGCCGACAGCGGCCACCATTTCGGCCTGCACGTCGACAATGCGATCCGCGGCGACCGCCTGACCGGCCTTCGCATCCGCACGGACCTGTCGGTCACGCTGTTCCTCGCCGAGCCGGAGGATTACGACGGTGGCGAACTTGTGATCGAGGACACCTACGGCTCCCATGAAGTCAAGTTGCCAGCCGGGGACTGCGTGCTCTATCCCTCGACCAGCCTCCACCTCGTCACGCCGGTGACCAGGGGAACGCGGGTTGCGTCTTTCTTCTGGCTTCAGAGCATGATACGGGACGATCAAGCCCGGAGCATGATCTTTGACCTCGACACCGCGATACAGGCGCTGGTGGAACGGCTCGGGCGTGACGATCCCGAAACGGTCAAATTGACGGGTATCTATCACAACCTCATTCGCTACTGGGCCGAAGTATGAAGACCATGTCCTTCCAAGCAAGCCTTGTCGCAGCCTTGATGCTGGCGGCCGCCTGGTTCGCGTCCCCCGTTTCTGCCCAGACACAAAGCCCGCCGGCAACGGCCCAATCGGCGGCTCCGCCGTCCACGGCCGGAACCGTTCCGCCGGCAGCCGCGCCGGCTGCGCCTGCGGCCTCGACGGCTCCCACCGTTGCCGGCGCCGCCCCCGTGGCCGCCAATCCCGCGAGTGCGAAGCCCGAGGCGGCGGCCATCGCGCCGGCCATGAAGGAATTGTCGCCCTGGGTGATGTTCATGTCGGCGGACGTCATCGTGAAGGCGGTGATGATCGGGCTCGCCTTCGCCTCGCTGATGACCTGGACCGTCTTCATCGCCAAGTCGATCGAGCTGTCGGTCGCCTCCGGCAAGCTGCGTTCGGCGTTAAAGAAGATCGCGGAGGCGCGCTCGCTCGCTGAAGCGCAGATGGCGCTCGGCACCAAGGAGGGCATCCTGCCGTCGTTCTTGGCGGCGGCGCTGCGCGAGGCGCGGATGTCGGCCGGCCTGTCCAGCGATACCGGCATCAAGGAGCGCGCCGCCTCCAGCTTTGCCGAGATCGTGCGGGCGGAGCAGCGGCGCATCCGGATCGGCATGGGCGTGCTCGCCACGATCGGCTCGACCTCGCCCTTCGTCGGCCTGTTCGGCACGGTCTGGGGCATCATGAACAGCTTCATCGGCATTTCGAAGTCGCAGACCACGAACCTTGCCGTGGTCGCGCCCGGTATCGCCGAGGCGCTGCTCGCCACCGCGATCGGCCTCGTGGCCGCCATTCCCGCCGTCATCATCTACAACCACTTCTCGCGCGTGACGAAGGGCTATCTCGAGCTCGTCAGCCGCGCCTCGGGCGCGGCAGGGCGGCTGCTCTCGCGCGATCTCGACCGCAGCCACGGCAGCGTGCATTCGCGCGCGGCGGAGTAGACCATGGCCGTTTCGCTCGCAGACAACGACGACGACGACGATTTCTCGGAAACGCATGACATCAACGTCACGCCGTTCATCGACGTCATCCTGGTGCTGCTGATCATCTTCATGGTCGCCGCGCCGCTGTCCACCGTCGACCTGCCGATCGATCTGCCGACGTCGAGTGCGACGCCGCAGAAGAAGCCGGACAAGCCGACCTATCTCAGCATCAAGCCCGACCTGACGCTCGCGATCGGAGAGAACGCTGTTCACCGTGCCGAGTTGATCGGGACCCTCGACGGCCTTTCCGACATGAGCAAGGACAAGTATGTTTTCCTGCGCGCCGATCGCTCGGTGCCATATGGCGAGTTGATGGGTGTGATGGAGCTGTTGCGCTCGGGCGGCTATACGCGGGTGAAGCTGGTCGCGCTGGAAGGCGCGCCGGGGGCGCCTGCGGCAGGCGCCGCTCAGCCTTAAGGGCCAGCCATGTCGGACGAACCGAGACCATCCCGAAAGCTCTGGATCGTGGCGGCGGTCGCCGCGCTCGCGCTCCATCTCGGTGGTGCTGCGCTCGCGCTGGCGCATTTGCGCGCCGACGACGACGGCGATGGCCTTGGTGCGGCCGGTGCGGAGTTCGCGGTCGAGATGGCTTCGCCCAAGGTGCCCGATACCGATCTGCCGCCTGGGCCTGACAGCGAAGCGATGCAGGAACAGCAGGCGCTTCCCGAGCAGAAGGCCGAGACCAAGGAGACGGAGCTTCCGAAGGACCAGTCGCAGGAGGTCGAGGATCCTGATCGCGTCGTGACCGAGAACAACACGAAGAAGCCAACGGAAGACGATCCCAAGATTCAGGCGGTCGAAACGCCCGCGGCCGAGGCATCGCCGAAGTCGGTAGCAAGTGCGCGGCAGACGCTCGACGAGGACGCGCGCGAAGCCGAGAAGGCCCTGGCACCGGTCCTGGGGCTCGGCAAGGACATCCTGAAGATCACGGCCGACTGGAACCGCAAGATCAGCGCGCATCTCGCGGCTCACAAGGTCAATCCGGAGGGCAAGCAGCCCAATAACCAGAAGGTCAAGGTGAGCTTTGCGATCAACCGAAAAGGCAACGTGCTGTCGGTCGAAGTCGCGGAATCGTCGGGAGATGCAGCCTACGATGCTGCGGCGCTGTCAATTGTCCGCAAGTCCGATCCGATCCCGCAGCCGCCTGCCGGACTGACCGACGACCGGTTCGAACGGACCGTGGACATCATTTTCACGCCGCCGGATGCGAAGAAGAAAAAGACGGCTCAGCGCCAGTAGAGCCGGATCCCGACATAGACCACGACCAGGCATGCGAAGATCAGCGCCACGGGGAGGGGGCGTTTCTGGGCTCCGCTGGCCGCGCCTGCCGCGAAGAAGCCAGCGCTCTTCGGCTTCGGCGCCGGGCGCCGGAAGGCGGTAACATTGTCCGCTGCCGGCTTGGCCTGGCGGGGACGGACGTCGGGCGGCGTTCCAGCGCCGCCCATCTCGACGTAATAGGCCTTGTAGATCGCACCGATGGTGGCCTCGGTCGCTTCGCCCTCGCTCATCTGCGCCAGCAGGTTTTGATAGCTCGCCAGGAACTCCTGGGCCTCCGGAGGCAGCGCGGACGCCCCGTTGAGCTTGGCCATCATCTTCCAGGTGGCGAAATCGGCGCGGGCGCGGGTGTCGGCGCGTCGCGCGATCAGCATATCGGCAGCTTTGACCAAGTCGGCCTCTGGCCCTTCGGCATGGGTTCGGATCTCAGGTTCAACTACGCGTTGCCGGTCAGGAAGAGAACAGCCTTAATCACATAACCGGTCAACGTTCCCAGTATTGCTGAAATAACATCAAGATTTAGACCGAACTGCGAGCCCGCGAGCGGCAGCAGGATCAAGAGCCCGATCAGGATCAGCATACCGAACGGCTCGAGCCGGGCCAACGGCAAGGCGAGGGCCCGCGGCAGCAGGCCGACTGCAACGCGGCCGCCGTCGAGCGGCGGGATCGGCATCATGTTGAAGACCGCCAGGATAGCGTTGATGATGAGCGCATTCTTGAGATTGTCGGCAACCCACTTTGCCGAGCTTGCGGGCACCAGGGGCAGGGCATGGAAGGCGACGGCCGCGGCGAGCGCCAGCAGGATGTTTGTGACGGGCCCGGCCAACGCCACCCAGACCATGTCGAGCCTGGGGTTGTTCAGCTTGCGGAAGTTCACCGGTACCGGCTTGGCATAGCCGAACAGGAACGGCGAATGCGCGAACAGCAGCATCGCAGGCAGGATCAGGGTGCCGAACGGGTCGATATGCCTCAGCGGGTTGAAGCTGACGCGGCCGAGCTGCGAGGCCGTGTTGTCCCCGAGCCGGTCCGCGACGAAGGCGTGCGCAGCCTCGTGGAAGGTGATGGCGAACACCAGGGGCAGCACCCAGACGGAGAGGTCATAAATGTTCAAAGCGCGTCCGCTCCGTCAGTCTTGTTCTTAGCCGAAATAGTGCGCCGGCGATGATCTGCCAAGAGCGCCGGACGCGAGTTGCGGAGCAGAAGAAAGGCGCAAACGGTGGTCGGGCAATGCCTCGATGCCCCGTTCACGTCTTCCTGCGGTAGAGAATGAAGCTGGCTGATTCTTCGGTGCGTTCAAACTCTGACGATAGGATTTGCTCCGTTATCGTCTTGAGCCAGTCATACTCGTATGTTGCGCCGCGCTCCAAAATGAAGTGATCGGACCCGGCAAAGCTGCGAGTGACATGTTCGGGGCTGAACGTATCCCGGAACGGAAGAAAGTAGCTCTTGGGCGCTCTGCCGGCGGTTGCGAGAACGAGCCAATCACGGTCCGACAGCAACAACAGGCGACCGTGGGGCGGCACGGCCTTGTTGATCAAGTCGATGTCGCTGCGATCGAGGTGCAAGTTGACCTTTCCCGCTCCGCGTCCCAACTTCAGGCTGGCGATGCTCGGATACTGCAGATAGGACGGCAGCCCGATCGTCACGTTCTGTTGACGATCCCTCGCATTGAAGAGCACGGCGAACGAGAGCAGGGCCGTTGCCGCCAGCGAAACGGCAGGGATGGCTTGCGACGTCTGGCGGCCGAGGACCGCGCGGAATGCCGCCCGGCACCACCACGCGCCAATGGCAAGAAAGGCGAAGGCGTTTTGCTGCCACACCGCGTCAAGCGACCGATTCATCCATTTGGCCATGAAGACCAGCGCAACGATCGAGAGGACGAGAAGATAGGCCCGTTCGATCGAGCGAGATCCTGCCCACGTTGCGGCAACGCTGATAGCCGTGCCGATAGCCATCGCCGGAAAGATCAACTGATAGAATGTCCCGAAGCCGGGCTCCCAGTTCATCGGCACGCCGACCCAGTTCGAGACGCTGTGCAGGGCGATCGGCGCAAGCAGGACGCGCAGGAAGTCCATCGTGAGAACGGCGGGACCGTAGGCCGCGCCGAACAACGCGAGCAACATTACGGCAGACAGCCCGGTGAATGCCGCGACCTCCCAGGGCCAGCGTCTTTCGAGGATCCGCGCCGACAACACCGCGCACCCCACGACCCAGGTATAGATCCCGGTCTCGGTGTTCCAGAATATCGAGATCGCGCAGACGGCGGATAGCGCCGCCAACGACCAACCCGAAGGCTGGACCATGAGGTGCGCGAGGATGCCCGTGGCGATGAACACGAACATGTACCTGATTGCGAGAGCGGATGGTCCGGAGAATCCTTCGGCCTCGCCGAACTGGCAGATTGCAAGAAATACGGCCGTCAGCACGAAGGGCAGCGCCTTGCTCTGGAAGAAGTCGCGCAGCACCCAATACGCCGACAGGTGATAGATTGCGATGCAGGTGGCAACGAAACCGACGTAACGCAAATATAGAACGTTCGGGTCGGGGGGCAGGAGCATTCCGAACAAATGGGACGGTCCGTATCCATAGAAGGACAGGAAGTCCCGGCCCGGCACCATGCCATCGCTAAATTGATAGAGGGCCGGTCCGACGAGGAACGATACCGCGTGAGGATTGGTTGCAGCCTGGCCGGCCAAACGTTGTACGCTCAAGGGCAGTGTCAGGGCCAGCAGTGCCGCGATCAGCGCAGCGTCGATCCGCCCAAATTCAAAAAAGGTGATCGGCCTGAGTTCTGGCGCACCCTCGATGCTTCTGTGGGGCCGGATTTGCTTCACGAAGGGTACGAAGATCGCGAGGACCGCGACGGTCAACGCCACAATGTGAAGTTCTTGCTGGAACGCGTCCCGGAGGAATGTCTCCAGGGACAGGACCATCGTCAGCATCGAAATGTAAAACAGAACGAGCGACCGCCCTTCGAACGGTCTCCGGAGCCTGAGCGCCGCGAAGGCCAAGACAGCGCCGAACACGTAGAACAGCAGATAGAAGATCTTCTCGGCACGCTTGATTGCCGCATCGCCCGTGACATGTGCCTCGATGACGGGAAAGTCCTGCGCGAGATTTACGCCCAGGCGCAACTTGGTGGCGTTCAAGATGAGATAGGCAACGATACCGGCCGCAACAGCGCCGATGCATGCCCCCCACATCGCCAAACTCTGAAACCGCCAAAGTCCAAGTTCTGATTCTGTTATCGGCTTAATGAGACGCAACAGCATTCCCCGCAGGCTATCCGGAAGGAACGTAAGGCAAACGAAATCTGCTGGCTAGCCGCGCAAGACGGAAAACCGGTCATCCCTGGATCGAGGCGTCACGCGACGACGCAACAGAGCTGTCCTAGCCGCCGGCGCTTCTCGGAGTAGCTGAGGCATTGGCAGGATAGAGATTGCGATGACGAGGGGGTCTGCAGGTTCGGCCCCGAGCGCCTGACGTCACGCCGGAATCGTCGTCTCGTATTGAGTCAAGCCGTCGTCGAGCTTCACCCAGGCGAGCTTCTCGCTGACCCAGATGTGCTCGGTCGGGGCGAAGGCATTGCGATCGTCGAAAGTGGCCAGCGCCACGCCCGCCAGCGTGCCGTTGCGGCGCCAGGCAAACAGCCGCGTGCCGCACTGCTTGCAGAACACGCGGTCGATGTTTGCGGACGAGGCGTAGCGTGCGGTCTCGCCCTCGACGCTGAGCGCACGCTGGTCGAACTGCGCGCGCGCGAAGTAGGGCGATCCCATCGCCTTCTGGCAGATGCGGCAATGGCAGATGCGGACGTTGAGCGGCTCGCCCTCCGCCTTGAACCGCACCGCGCCGCACAGGCATCCACCTTCCCGGATCATGATGTCCTCAATAGGTTGCGCGCCCGCCCGAGATGTCGAACACAGCGCCGGTCGAGAAGGCGCAATCCTCGGATGCGAGCCAGGCCACCATCGCGGCGAGTTCTTCAACGAGGACGAAGCGTGCCTTCGGGATCTTCGACAGCATGAAGTCGATATGCTGCTGCGTCATCTGGTCGAAGATCGCGGTCTTCGCCGCGGCCGGTGTCACCGCGTTGACGAGGATGTCGTGGGCGGCGAGCTCCTTTCCGAGCGACTTCGTCAGCGCGATCAGGCCGGCCTTGGAGGCCGAATAATGCGCGGCGTTCGGATTGCCTTCCTTGCCGGCGATCGAGGCGATGTTCACGATCCGCCCGTATTTCTGCTTGAGCATTTCGGGCACGATCGCCTTACTGACGATGAAGGGGCCGTCGAGGTTGATGCGCAGCACCTTGCGCCATTCATCGAGGTCGGTCTCCCAGACCGGCTTATTGACCCCGGCGATGCCGGCATTGTTGACGAGGATGTCGATCTTGCCGAAGGCCTTGAGCGTCGCATCGCGTGCCTGCTCGACGGCGACCGTGTCGGTGACGTCGACCTTGAAGACTTTTGTCTCGCCGCCGATCTCCTTTGCGGTCTTCTCCGCCAGCGCGGCGTCGAAGTCCCAGATCGCGACTTTGGCGCCGGAGGCGACGAAGCGCTCGGCAATGGCGCGGCCAAAGCCCTGCGCACCGCCGGTGACGATGGCGATGCGGCCGTTGAGATCGATCTTGTTCATGCCGGAGGCCTCTGGCGTCAGAGCATGTAGCCGCCGTCGACGACGAGGTCGACGCCGGTGGTGAAGGCGCTCTCGTCGCTGCCGAGATAGACCGCCATCGCCGCGATCTCCTCGGCGGTGCCGAGCCGGCCCATCTTCTGGCGGGAGATGAACATCTCCTTGCCCTGGGGTCCTTGCGCGGCGGCGCGGTCGAGCATCGAGGGCGTCTCGACGGTGCCGGGGCAGATCGAGTTGCAACGGATGCCCTTGGTGATGAAGTCGAGCGCGACCGCGCGGGACAGCAGCGACACTGCCGCCTTCGACGAGCTGTAGACGTAGCGGTTCGCCGGCGGCCGCAAGGCCGCGCAGGACGAGATGTTGACGATGCTGCCGCCGCCGCCCGCGATCATGTCGGGCAGGAAGGCCTTGATGGTCCGGTGCATCGACTTGACGTTGAGGTCGAACGAGAAATCGAAATCCTCCTCCGAGCAGTCCAGGATGGTGCCGTGATGCACGAAGCCGGCGGCGTTGAGCAGGATGTCGATCTTGCCGATGCGCTTGGCAAAGGCGTTGACGTCGGCGGTGTTGCGGACGTCGAGCTTGGCGACCTCGGCGATGCCTTCCTTGGTCAAGCCAGCGATGCCGGCCTCGTTGATGTCGGTGGCGACGACGGTTGCGCCTTCACGCGCGAATGCGATGGCGCAAGCGCGCCCGATACCTGCCGCGGCAGCCGTGACGACGGCGCGCTTTCCTTTGAGGCGGTCTGCCATTTTTCTTGTTCTCCTTTGATGTTTCCGCCGTCATTCCGGGGCGCGGCGCAGCCGCGAGCCCGGAAACCATAACCACGATCGGGAGTATGGATTCCGGGCCTGCGCCTAGCGGCGCATCCCGGAATGACGATCTTGGTCAGTGATTGTCCCGCGCCACACCGAACGTGCCGGCGACATTCTGGTAGCGCGTGGCGAGCTCCATGCAGGCGCCGGTCGATTGCTGGCCGACGGTGTTGCGGTAGATCTCCTGCCACGGCGTCTGGTTCGGCGGATGCTTGAAGCCGCCGCTGGCCTTGAGCTCGGCGTGGCGCTTCTTCAGCTCCTCATCCGAGATCAGGATGTTGGCGCTGCCCTTGTTGAGGTCGATGCGCACCTTGTCGCCGGTCTTGAGGACGGCAAGCCCGCCATTGGCGGCGGCTTCCGGCGAGGCGTTGAGGATCGAGGGCGAGCCCGAGGTGCCGGACTGGCGGCCATCGCCGATGCAGGGCAGGGACAGGATGCCGCGTTTGATCAGCGCCGCCGGCGGCTGCATGTTCACGACCTCGGCGCCACCGGGGTAGCCGATCGGGCCGGTGCCGCGGATGAACAGCACGCAGCGCTCGTCGATGTCGAGCGAGGGATCGTCGATCCGCTCGTGGTAATCTTCCGGGCCCTCGAACACGATGGCGCGGCCCTCGAAAGCATTGAGGTCCTTCGGATTGCTGAGGTAGCGGTCGCGGAATTCCTTGGAGATCACGCTGGTCTTCATGATCGCGGAATCGAACAGATTGCCCTTCAGCACCAGGAAGCCGGCGTCCTTCACCAGCGGCTTGTCGTAAGCCCAGATCACGTCGTTGTCGGGTAAGGGCGCGTTCTTGCAGTTCTCGCCGATGCCGCGGCCGTTGACAGTGATCGCGTCCTCATGGATGCGCTTGTGCTTCATCAGTTCGCGCACCACGGCAGGCACGCCGCCGGCGCGGTGGAATTCCTCGCCGAGATAGAAGCCGGCCGGCTGCATGTTGACCAGGAGCGGCACGTCGTGGCCGAACTTCTGCCAGTCGTCGATCGACAGCTCGACGCCGATATGGCGGGCGAGGGCGTTGATGTGGATCGGCGCGTTGGTCGAGCCGCCGATCGCCGAATTGATCACGATGCAATTCTCGAACGCCTTGCGGGTCAGGATGTCCGAGGGCTTCAGGTCCTCCCAGACCATCTCGACGATGCGTTTTCCGGTCTCGTAGGCGATCTGGCCGCGCTCGCGATAGGGGGCCGGGATCGCCGCGCAGCCCGGCAGCGAGAAGCCGAGCGCTTCGGCAAGCCCGTTCATGGTCGAGGCCGTGCCCATGGTGTTGCAATGGCCGACCGAAGGCGCCGAGGAGGCCACGATCTCCATGAATTCTTCATAGTCGATCTCGCCGGCGGCGAGCCGCTCGCGCGATTTCCAGACGATGGTGCCGGAGCCGGTCCGCTCGCCATTGTGCCAGCCGTTCAGCATCGGGCCGCCCGACAGCACGATCGCGGGCAGGTTGACCGTCGCCGCCGCCATCATGCAGGCCGGCGTGGTCTTGTCGCAGCCGGTGGTCAGCACCACGCCGTCGAGTGGATAGCCGTAGAGGATCTCGACCAGGCCGAGATAAGCGAGGTTGCGGTCGAGCGCCGCAGTCGGGCGCTTGCCGGTCTCCTGGATCGGATGGGTGGGGAATTCCATCGCAATGCCGCCGGCCTCGCGGATGCCTTCGCGAACGCGGTGCGCGAGCTCGAGATGATGGCGGTTGCAGGGAGACAGGTCGTTGCCGGTCTGGGCGATGCCGATGATCGGCTTGCCGGATTGCAGCTCGGCGCGGGTGAGGCCGAAGTTCAAATAGCGCTCCATATAGAGCGCGGTCATGCCCGGATTGTGCGGGTTGTTGAACCATTCCTGCGAGCGAAGATGGCGGCGGGTACCGTTACTGCCGGCGGCGTGCCCGTTGGTTGGCTTCTTTGTCATTGGTTTCTCCTGCACTGCAAACGCACTGGCGTCCGTCTCATGGTGGCCGCATGTGCGGTGCCCAACGGCGCGCGCGATGAATCTGCCTTCCCGCTGGCGGGTCGTTTCCTCACGATTCCGATACTAGTCGTGGCTGCTTGGTAACGCTACCATTATGTTCGCCGCAGCCCCGCCTGGTACGGGTGGCCTGCTGTCCGAACGCCGGGCCGACGAGCTTTGCCGCTCGATCACCTTGAAGCCGAGATCGAGCACCGGCTGCTCCGGGCGCCGGCCCTCGATCGCGTTGATCAGCATGGTGGCGGCCGTCTTCCCCATCTCGTAGCGATTGGTGCGGACGCTGGTGAGGGTGGGGACGGCGGAGGCCATGAATTCGAGGTCGTTGAAGCCGACGATGGCGATCTGCCCCGGCACTGCGATCTCCCGGCGCCGGCATTCGAACAGCACGCCGAGCGCGAGGTCGTCGTTGGCGCAGAACACCGCGTCGATGTCGGGCTCGCGCGCCAGCAGATCGGTGAACAGGGCGCCGCCGAGCGTCACCGAGGTCGGTGTCGCCGTCGTGACCACCAGGCGCTGGTCGAACAATCCGGCGTCCTTCATGGCCGAGACATATCCGTCCAGCCGCCGCTGCACCCTGGGATCCATCCGCGCGCCGACGAAGCCGACCTTGCGGTGACCTTGCTCGAACAGGTGGGCGATCGCCGCGCGGGCCGCATCATAGTGTGAAAAGCCGATCATCATGTCGACGGGGTTCGGGCCGATCTCCATGATCTGCACGATCGGGCAGTCCGCGGCTTGAAGCATCGCGCGGGACTCCGTCGTCTGATCGATGCCGGTGACGATCAGCCCGGCCGGCTTCTGCGCCAGGAACAGACGCAGCAACTTCTCTTCCTGGAGAATGCTGTAGCGCGTGTTGGACAATTGGATCGAGTAGCGGCTGCCTTCGGAGGAGTCGTAGATGCCGCGCAGCACGTCCGAGAACACGTTATTGGTGAGCGATGGGATCAAGACACCGATGACCTCGGTGCGTTGCGAGGCGAGGGCGCGTGCGGCAAGATTGGGCACATAGCCGAGCTCCTTGGCGGCGCTCTCGACCCGTGTCCGCTTGGCGACCGACAGGGCCTCCGGATTGCGGAAAAAGCGCGACGCGGTAATCGGGCTGACGCCGGCGAGCTCGGCCACTTCGGCCAGCCGGATTTTGCCTGACTTGGTGCGTTTTCGACCCATTTGCTGCTCTTAACACAGTCAGTCCCGCAAACAAAGGAACGTTGACAGCGCTACCAGCAACGACTAACCAAAGACAAATTGCCAAAACCGCACAAACTACCGACAATGTCGCCCGCTAAGCTCGGGCTTCGTTCGGTGAAGTCCGAAAAACAAGACGGTCGCGGCGCGAGAGGCGCCGTGGACTTTCGAGGAGGGAGCTAGATGTCGTCTGTGCAAATCCGCGACGTGCGGAAATCGTTCGGCAATTTTGAAGTCCTGCACGGCGTCACGATCCCGATCGAGGACGGTCAGTTCGTCGTCCTGGTCGGCCCCTCCGGCTGCGGCAAGTCGACGCTTCTGCGCATGCTCGCAGGCCTCGAGAACATCACCTCCGGCACGATCTCGATCGGCGACCGCGTCGTCAACAATGTCCAGCCCAAGGAGCGGGACATTGCGATGGTCTTCCAGAACTACGCGCTCTATCCGCACATGACGGTCGCCGACAACATGGGCTTCTCGCTCAAGCTGCGGAATGCCGGCTCGGACGAGATCAACAAGCGCGTCAAGCGCGCCGCCGAGATCCTCGCACTGTCGCCGCTGCTCGACCGCTACCCGCGCCAGCTCTCCGGCGGCCAGCGCCAGCGCGTCGCCATGGGCCGCGCCATCGTGCGCGATCCGCAGGTCTTCCTGTTCGACGAGCCGTTGTCGAACCTGGACGCCAAGCTGCGCGTCGCCATGCGCACCGAAATCAAGGAGCTGCATCAGCGCCTGAAGACGACGACCGTCTATGTCACCCACGACCAGATCGAGGCCATGACCATGGCCGACAAGATCGTCGTCATGCACGACGGCATCGTCGAGCAGATGGGCACCCCGCTCGAGCTCTACGATAAGCCCGACAACCAGTTCGTCGCCGGCTTCATCGGCTCGCCCGCGATGAACTTCCTGAAAGGCCATGTGCGCGTCAACGGCGTTGCGACCTTCGAAGGGCCGAACGGCGTCAAGCTCCCGCTCAAGAGCGCGCCGGCCGGCTCCGACGGCCGTCCTGCGGTCTACGGCGTGCGGCCGGAGCACTTCACCATCGCCGATGACGGTGCCGAAGCCGAGATCATCGTCGTCGAGCCAACCGGCTCGGAAACGCAGGTGTTCGCCAAGGTCGGCGGCGAGCAGGTCGTCGCGGTCTTCCGCGAGCGTCACCAGTTCAATCCGGGCGACAAGGTGCGGCTGAAGCCCGATCCGTCGCTGGTCCATCTGTTCGACGATGCGACGGGCAAGCGCATGAACGCCTAGCGCATCAGACGACAAGGCATAAGACAACAAAAAAGCATCACAGGGAGGACAACATGCAAGACTTTACCCGCCGGTCTCTGCTCCAAGGCGGCACCGCTCTGGCCGCAACCGGCATGCTGACGGGGCCGGCACTGTTCGACTTCGCCAGGGCCTGGGCGCAGAGCGCGCCCTGGAAGGCCGAGCCCGGCGCCAAGCTGACCGTGATGCGCTGGAAGCGCTTCGTGCCGGCGGAGGACGACGCGTTCAACGCGATGGTGGCGGCATTCAAGGCCGCGACCGGCACCGAGATGAACGTATTCAGCGAGTCCTTCGAGGACGTGCAGCCGAAGGCATCCGTTGCAGCCAACACGGGCTCCGGCCTCGACGTCGCCTGGGGCCTGCACACATTGCCGCAGCTGTTCCCGACCAAAGTCCTGAAAATGAACGATGTCGCCGACTATCTCGGCAAGAAATATGGCGGCTGGACGGACGCTGCAGCAAAGACCTGCAAGCTTGGCGAAGACTGGCTGGGCATCCCTGTCGCGACCAACGGCGGCTATATGACCTACCGGAAGTCGGCGACGGACAAAGCGGGCTTCAAGGAGTTCCCGAAAGATTTCCCAAGCTTCCTGGAGATGTGCAAAGCGCTCAAGGCGAACAACACGCCGGCCGGCTTTGCCCTCGGACATGCGAGCGGCGATGCCAACGGCTGGCTGCACTGGATCCTCTGGGGCCACAATGCGTGGACTGTCAATGAGAAGGATCAGGTCAGCATCAATTCGCCCGAGACCGCAAAGGCGCTAGAGTATTGCAAAGCGCTTTACGAGACTTTCATCCCAGGCACGCCTTCCTGGAACGACTCATCCAATAATAAGGCGTACCTGGCCGGAGAACTCTATTGCACCCTCAACGGCATTTCGATCTATGTTGCCGCCAAGACCGATCCTACCAAGAAGGAACTGGCGGAAGATACCTATCACGCGCTGCACCCGGTCGGACCGGTCGGCAAGCCGACCGAGCTGCAGCTTACGCTGCCGATCCTCGCCTTCAACTTCACCAAATATCCGAACGCGGCGAAGGCCTTCGTCGCCTTCATGCTGGAGAAGGAGAACTACGAGAAGTGGCTGGATGGCGCGCAAGGCTATCTGCAGCAGACCTTGAACGCCTATGAGAACGCGCCGGTCTGGACGGCCGATCCCAAGAACGCCGTGTACTCGCAGGCCTCCAAGCGCACGCTGCCGGCGTCGGGCATCGGCACCGTCGGTGAGAAGGCGGCGACCGCGATCGCCGATTTCATCGTCGTCGACATGTTCGCCAATTACTGCACCGGCGCCAAGGATACGAAGGGCGCGATGGCGGAAGCCGAGCGCCAGCTGAAGCGCATCTATCGCTGACGGTCACGGGGCGGGCGGCTCTTGGGCCGCCCGCTCATCAACATTTCGATCAGGGATATCGGGCATGGCTGATGTCGCAATTCCCCGGGCCAAGCCTCAGATGAGCGAGGACAGCGCCTGGGTCCAGCTCAAACACAATCGCAACTGGCTCGGCTTCTGGTTCATGGTGCCGGCCATGGCCTTCCTGATCTTCTTCCTGGCCTATCCGCTCGGGCTCGGCATCTGGCTGTCCTTCACCGACACGCGTATCGGCAGGGTCGGGCACTTCGTCGCCACCGAGAACTATGAATGGTTGTGGGACGATTCCATCTTCTGGCTGTCGGTGTTCAACACGCTGCTCTACACCTTCGTCGCCAGCGCCCTCAAATTCGCGATCGGCCTCTACCTCGCGCTGCTGCTGAACGAGAACATGCCGTTCAAGGCGATGCTGCGCGCGATGGTGCTGATTCCGTTCATCGTGCCGACGGTGCTCTCGGCGCTGGCGTTCTGGTGGATCTTCGACTCGCAATTCTCCATCATTTCCTGGTCGCTGAAGCATCTCGGCCTGATCAACCAGAACATCAACTTCCTCGGCGACACGACCTGGGCACGCATTTGCGTGATCTTCGCTAATATCTGGCGCGGCGTGCCCTTCGTGGCGATCACGCTGCTCGCGGGCCTGCAGACGGTGTCGCCGTCGCTCTATGAAGCCGCAACGCTCGACGGCGCCACGCGCTGGCAGAATTTCCGCTACATCACCTATCCGCTGCTGACGCCGATCATCGCCGTCGTGATGACCTTCTCCGTGCTCTTCACCTTCACCGACTTCCAGCTGATCTGGGCGATGACGCGGGGCGGGCCGGTCAACGCCACCCACCTGATGGCGACCCTGTCATATCAGCGCGCGATCATCGCCGGGCAGCTCGGCGAGGGCGCCGCGATCTCCAGCGCGATGATCCCGTTCCTGCTTGCCGCGATCATGGTCTCGTGGTTCGGCCTGCAGCGTCGCAAGTGGCAGCAGGGAGAGAGCAATGACTGACCTGCCCACCAGATCCATCGATCTCAAGAGCGTGCTGTCGGGCTCGGGGCCCACGGCCGATCACAGCGAGGGCATGAGCTATCTGCAGTCGGTGCCGCGCAGGCTGGTGACGCTGTATCTGCCGCTCACGATCATCGTCGTCGTCCTGCTGTTCCCGTTCTACTGGATGGCGTTGACCTCGGTGAAGCCCGACGAGCAGCTGCTCGATCTCGACAAGTACAACCCGTTCTGGACCTGGAGCCCGACGTTCAAGCATTTCTACAAGCTGCTGTTCGAGAGCTATTATCCGCACTGGCTCTGGAACACGATGTACGTCGCGGTTTGCGCCACGATCCTGTCGATCATCGCATCCGTGCTCGCGGCCTACGCCATCGTGCGCTTGCGTTACAAGGGGGCCAATCTGGTCGGCGGGCTGATCTTCCTCGCCTATCTGGTGCCGCCGTCGATCCTGTTCATTCCGCTCGCCACGGTCGTTTTCCAGTACGGCCTGTTCGACTCGCCGCTGGCGCTGATCCTGACCTATCCGACCATCCTGATCCCGTTCTCGACCTGGCTGTTGATGGGCTATTTCAAGACCATCCCGTTCGAGCTCGAGGAATGCGCGCTGATCGACGGCGCGAGCCGCTGGCAGATCCTGATCAAGATCGTGCTGCCGCTCGCAATTCCCGGCCTGATCTCGGCCTTCATCTTCTGCTTCACGCTGTGCTGGAACGAGTTCATCTACGCCCTGACGTTCCTGCAATCGACCAGCAACAAGACCGTGCCGGTCGCGATCGTCAACGAGTTCGTGGACGGTGACATCTACCGCTGGGGCTCGCTGATGGCGGGCGCGCTGGCCGGCTCGCTGCCGCTCGTGATCCTTTACGCCTTCTTCGTGGAGCATTATGTGTCGGCGATGACCGGCGCCGTGAAGGAATGATCGCGGGGCTTGCCGGGGGCGCGCCAATGGGTTTCAAGAGCGGCGCGCTCCGGCCAATAAGAAGGAGTTGAGCTCTTGCACATTCTGGTTCTCGGCGCCGCCGGCATGGTCGGCCGCAAACTCTGTGAACGGCTGCTGCGCGACGGTCGGCTCGGCAAGAGCGACATCACGAAATTGACCATGCACGACGTGGTCGAGCCGAAGAAGCCGGAGAAGGCCGGTTTCCCGGTCGAGACCGTGTCGGGCGATTTCGCCGTCCCGGGCGCCGCCGAGAAGCTGATCGCAGGCCGCCCCGACGTGATCTTCCATCTTGCCGCGATCGTCTCCGGCGAGGCCGAGCTCGACTTCGACAAGGGCTATCGCATCAATCTCGACGGCACGCGGATGCTGCTCGATGCGATCCGCCTAGCGGGCGGCGGCTACAAGCCGCGCGTGGTGTTCACGTCCTCGATCGCGGTGTTCGGCGCGCCGTTTCCCGATGCGATCGGCGATGAGTTCTTCCATACCCCGCTGCTCAGCTACGGCACCCAGAAGGCGATCGGAGAGTTGCTGCTCGCCGACTATTCCCGCCGCGGCTTCCTCGACGGCATCGGCATCCGCCTGCCGACCATCTGCATCCGGCCGGGCCTGCCCAACAAGGCGGCCTCGGGCTTCTTCTCCAACATCCTGCGTGAGCCGCTGGCCGGCAAGGAAGCGGTCCTTCCCGTATCCGAGGACGTCCGCCACTGGCACGCCACGCCGCGCTCGGCCGTTGGCTTCCTGCTTCACGCCGGCACAATGGATCTCGCCACCGTCGGCCCGCGCCGCAACCTGACCATGCCCGGCCTGTCGGCGACGGTCGGCGAGCAGATCGCCGCCTTGAAGCGGGTCGCGGGCGAGAAAGTCGCCGCGCGCATCAAGCGCGAGCCCGATCCCTTCATCGTCGGCATCGTCGGCGGCTGGCCGCGCAATTTCGACGCCAGGCGGTCGCGCGAGCTCGGCTTCACCACCGCCGAGAAGACGTTCGACGATATCATCCGCATTCACATCGAAGACGAGCTCGGCGGCAATTTCGTCGCCTGACCTCCGACTGAGCGGGTCCTGATGATGGCGAGCGTTGCTTGCATCGGTGAATGCATGGTCGAGCTCCGGCAGGCCCAGGGCGGCGCGTCTGCCGGGCAGGGCGGTGGTCTCTACTCACGCGGCTTCGGCGGCGACACCCTCAACACGGCCGTGTATCTGGCCCGGCTGGACGTCAAGGTCGACTATCTCACCGCGCTTGGCGACGATGCCCTGAGCGATGAGATGGTCGCGGCCTGGAATGCGGAAGGCGTCGGCACGAGGCGTGTCGTGCGGCTCGCGGGCAAGCTGCCCGGCCTCTATATGATCCAGACGGATGGCAGGGGCGAGCGCCAGTTCTTCCACTGGCGCGACAGTGCGGCCGCGCGCCAGCTGATGGGCTTGCCGGAGACGGACGAGTTGCTCAACTCGCTGATGAGCTACGACATCGTCTATCTCTCCGCCATCACGCTCTCGATCTACGACGCGGCGGGGCGCGATCGGCTGTTCGGCGCGATCAAGCGCGCGCGCCTGCTCGGCACCCGCTTCGTGTTCGACACCAATTTCCGCGCGCGCGGCTGGCCGGACCGCGATATCGCGCGGGAGGTGTTTGCGACCGCCTTCGCGGCCGCCGACATCGTGCTGACCTCGACCGAGGACCTGCTCGCGCTGCACCCCGGAGAAAGTCAGGACCAGCTGATGGCGCGCATCCCGACCCCGGAGCTGGTGTTCCGTCTGCCCGAGCCGGTGAGCCTGTTGCGCTACCCCGGCGGCGCCAGCGAGGTCCGCGCCGAGCCGATGACCAAGCCCGTGGTCGATACCACCGCCGCCGGCGACAGCTTCGCCGCCGCCTATATCGCGGCCCGGCTCGCCGGCGCCGAGCCGGTCGAGGCGGCCGAGGCCGGACATCGCCTCGCCAGCCTCGTGATCTGCTATCCCGGCGCCATCATTCCGGGCTATGCCATGCCGCCGAAGAAGCGGCACCGGCCGGCGGCCTCCCGCCAGGCCAGCAAGTAAACAGCGACCAAATGAGTCGAGAGCTATGACCACGGCTGCCCAACAGAACCATCTCGTCGCGCTGTTCAAGGCTGCGACAGTCATTCCCGTCCTCACCATCGAGCGCATCCAGGACGCCGTGCCGCTGGCGCGCGCGCTGGTTGCCGGCGGTGTCCGCACGCTGGAGGTGACCCTGCGCACGCCCGTTGCGATCGAGGCGGCGCGCGCGGTGATGAACGAGGTCCCTGAGGCGGTCGTCGGCATCGGCACCATTCTCAATCCGGCCGACTTCAGCCGGGTCGAGAAGCTTGGCGTCGCGTTCGGCATCAGTCCGGGCCTGACCCCCGATCTGCTCAAGGCCGCGACCGACAGCTCCTTGCCGTTCGCGCCGGGCATCGCCACGGCTTCCGAGCTGATGCTGGCGCTGTCGTACGGTTTCGACGTCGCAAAGTTCTTCCCGGCGGAGCAGGCCGGCGGCATCAAGGGCCTGCGCGCCCTGGCCGGCCCGTTCCCGAACGTGCGGTTCTGCCCGACCGGCGGGGTGGGCGAGGCCAATGCCGCGACCTGGCTGGCCGAACCCAATGTCGTTGCGGTCGGCGGGTCCTGGCTGTGCCCGACAGGGGAGATCCGGGCCGGGAACTGGGCCGGCATAACTGCCATCTGCGAGCGGACCCTCAAGGCGCTGAAAGCCGCGTGAAGTCTTGTCATCCCTGGGCTAAGACTTAGCTCAGGACAAGACCTGCAGGGAGAGACGACCATGACCGCCAGCATCGTCGGATGGGCGCATACGCCGTTCGGCAAGTTCGACACTGAAACCGTCGAAAGCCTCGTCACCCGCGTCGCCAATGAGGCGCTCGCCGATGCCGGCATTTCGGCCTCCGACGTCGACGAGATCGTGCTCGGCCACTTCAACGCCGGCTTCTCGCCCCAGGATTTCACGGCGTCGCTGGTGCTGCAGGCCGACCCCAAGCTGCGCTTCAAGCCGGCGACCCGCGTCGAGAACGCTTGCGCCACGGGATCTGCCGCCGTGCACCAGGGCCTGCGCGCGATTGCCGCAGGGGCTGCCAAGATCGTGTTGGTCGTCGGCGTCGAGCAGATGACGCGCACGCCGGGCCCGGAGATCGGCAAGAACCTGCTCAAGGCGTCCTACCTGCCCGAAGACGGCGACACGGTCGGCGGCTTCGCCGGCGTGTTCGGCAAGATCGCCAGCTCCTATTTCCAGAAATACGGCGACCAGTCCGATGCGCTGGCGCTGATCGCGGCCAAGAACCACAAGAACGGCGTCGCCAATCCCTTCGCCCAGATGCGCAAGGACTTTGGCTTCGACTTCTGCCGCGCCGAGAGCGAGAAGAACCCTTACGTCGCCGGCCCCCTGAAGCGCACCGACTGCTCGCTGGTCTCCGACGGTGCCGCCGCTCTGGTGCTGGCCGATGCCGAGACGGCCAAGGGCATGACCAAGTCGATCGGCTTCCGCGCCACTGCGCACGCCCAGGACTTCCTGCCGATGTCCAAGCGCGACATCCTGCAGTTCGAGGGCTGCACGGTCGCCTGGCAGCGCGCGCTGGAGAAGGCCGGTGTCACGCTGTCCGATCTCTCCTTCGTCGAGACCCATGACTGCTTCACGGTTGCCGAGCTGATCGAGTACGAAGCCATGGGCCTGACGCCGAAGGGGCAGGGTGCCCGTGCCATCAAGGAAGGCTGGACGCTGAAGGACGGCAAGCTGCCGGTCAATCCGTCCGGCGGCCTGAAGGCCAAGGGCCATCCGATCGGTGCCACCGGCGTCTCCATGCATGTGATGACCGCGATGCAGCTCGCAGGGCAGGCGCCCGAGGGCATGCAGCTCAAGAACGCCAAGCTCGGCGGCATCTTCAACATGGGCGGGGCGGCCGTCGCCAACTATGTTTCGGTGCTCGAGCCGCTCAAGTAGGCTCTCGTAGGGTGGGCAAGGGCGCGAAAGCGCCATGCCCACCTTTTTCCTTGCGCTAGATCATGGTGGGCACGCTGCGCTTTGCCCACCCTACGGCTCCTGATTGAAAGACGAGACGCGCATCATGAGCAATGCCTACGAAGACTCTCTCTCCCTCGAAGCACTCAACGATCGTATCGCGATCCTCGAGGACAATATCCGCCAGCTCATCGAGCAGGCCGCTGCCGCTTCCGGCGAGCAGAACGAGTCGCGCATCGCCGACCGCATCAACCAGCAGAACGACGAGCTCGAGCGGCTCCTGAAGATCCGGGAATCCCGCCAGAAGAAATAGCAGCCGATATTGCCGCGCGGTGCATGCCGCCATACGCCGGCCGCCCTTGCGCGCGCGGCGCCACTGTCCTTAGCTGGACCGAAATCGCCGGGCATGTGAGCCCCGCGTAATCGGGAGCGAACGATGGGGCCGCTGAAGGGCATCAAGGTCATCGACATGACCACCGTGCTGATGGGGCCCTATGCGACCCAGATGCTCGGGGACTACGGTGCCGACGTCATCAAGGTGGAGTCGCTGGACGGCGACGTCACCCGTCTGATCGGACCGATGCGTCACGCCGGCATGGGTCCGGTGTTCCTCAACACCAACCGCAGCAAGCGCTCGATCTGCCTCGATCTGAAGAAGCCTGCGGGGCGCGAAGCCGTGCTGCGGCTTCTGAAGGACGCCGACGTCTTGGTCTACAACGTCCGCCCCCAGGCCATGGCGCGGCTGCAGCTCGGCTACGACGTCGTCTCCGCCGTCAACCCGCGCCTGGTCTATGCCGGCGTGTTCGGCTTCGGCCAGGACGGCCCTTATGCTGCAAAACCCGCTTACGACGACCTGATCCAGGGCGCCACCGCGTTGCCGGCGCTGATGGCGCAGACCGGGGACGGCGTGCCGCGCTATGTGCCGAACGCGCTCGTGGACCGCATCGTTGGCATCACCGCGGTCGGCGCGATCTGCGCCAGCCTCGTGCACCGCGACCGCACCGGCCGCGGCCAGCGCGTCGACATTCCGATGTTCGAGACCATGGCCGGCTTCGTCATGGGCGATCACATGGGCGGGCTGACCTATGAGCCGCCGCTCGACAAGGGCGGCTATGCCCGCCATCTCTCGCGCGACCGCAGGCCGTACAAGACCTCTGACGGCTATCTCAGCGTCATCGTCTACAACGACAAGCAATGGGAGAATTTTTTCAAGGCCACGGGACGCGACGACCTGCGCGCCGATCCCAAATTTGCAACCTTTGCCGGCCGCGCCGCCAATATCGACATCGTCTATGCCGAGCTCGCCCGCATCTTCGAGACGCGTACCACGGCGGAGTGGATCGATCTGCTGACGAAGGCCGACGTGCCTGTGATGCCGATGCACGATCTCGCGTCGATCCTGCACGATCCGCATCTGGAGGCGACCGGCTTTTTCCCGGTGGTGAGCCATCCGACCGAAGGTCCGATCCGCAGCATGAAGGTGACGGCGACCTGGTCGGAGACCGAGGCCGAGCCGGTGCGGCTGGCGCCACGGCTCAACGAGCACGGCGCGGAGATTCTTCGTGAGATCGGCTACTCCGCCGACGAGATCGCGGCGATGGTCCGCGATGGCGTCACGCGCACGGCGCCCGAATAGGGAGGGGCATCATGAGCTTCATCACCGGCGTCGGCCTCACGCCTTTCGGCAAGCACGAAGGCTCGTCCTCGCTCGACCTGATGAGCCAAGCGGCGCAAGCCGCGCTCGACGATGCCGGCCTCAAGCGTACCGACATCGACGGCATCCTCTGCGGCTATTCCACCGTCTCCCCGCACATCATGCTCGCCACCGTCTTCGCCGAGCATTTTGGCATCCGCCCGTCCTACGCCCACGCCGTGCAGGTCGGTGGCGCCACCGGCCTCGCCATGACAATGCTCGCCCATCATCTCGTGGAAGCAGGCGTCGCAAAACACGTGCTCGTCGTCGCCGGCGAGAACCGGCTCACCGGGCAGAGCCGCGATGCCTCGATCCAGGCGCTGGCGCAGGTTGGTCATGCCGACTACGAGGTGCCGCTGGGACCGACCATCCCGGCCTATTACGGCCTGGTCGCCACGCGCTACATGCACGAATACGGCGTGACCGAAGAAGACCTCGGGGTGTTCGCGGTGCTGATGCGCGGGCACGCCTGCAGCCATCCCGGCGCGCAATTCCACGATCCCATCACGGTCGCCGACGTCATGGCCTCGAAACCGGTGGCGCTGCCGCTCAAGCTGCTCGATTGCTGCCCGGTCTCCGACGGCGGCGCGGCCTTCGTCGTCAGCCGAGAGCGGACCGGGGAAGCGGGCGTGCGCATCCGCGGCTGCGCCCAGGCCCACACGCATCAGCATGTCACGGCAGCGCCCGCCCTCAGCGAGCTCGGCGCCGAGATATCCATCGCCCGCGCGAAGCAGGCCACGGGTCTGGCGATTTCCGACGTGCGCTATGCCGCGATCTACGACAGCTTTACGATTACGCTCGCGATGCTACTGGAAGACCTCGGGCTCGCCGGCCGCGGCGAGGCGGCGGCGCGCGTGTGCGCGCCGGCCATTTCGGCCGCGACGGCGCGATGCCGCTGAATACCCATGGCGGCCTGCTCAGTTACGGCCATTGCGGCGTCGGCGGCGCCATGGCGCACCTGGTCGAGGCGCATTTGCAGATGACGGGGCGGGCGGCGACCCGCCAGGTGCGCGATGCCTCGATCGCGCTGCTGCATGGCGACGGCGGCGTGCTGTCGTCTCACGTGAGCATGTTCCTGGAGCGGGTGCGATGAGCGATCGTGTGGCGGACTGGACCACGGGCGAAGAGGCCATCACCTACCAGACCTGTAGCTCATGCGGGCATGTACAGTATTACTACCGCGCCTTCTGCGCGGCTTGTGGCGAATCGGACCCGCGCGAGGCGCGCGCCAGCGGCAAGGGCAGGGTGTACGCGACCTCGCTGGTCTGCCGCGCCGCCACGCCCGAGACGCGCGCGCATGTGCCCTACAACATTGTGCTGGTCGATTGCGCCGAGGGTTTTCGCATGATGGCGCATGGTGACAACGGAATCGCCATCGGCGATTCGGTTGTCGCGAGCTTTAAGCCGTTCGCCGGAAAGCTCGTGCCGTACTTTGCCAAGGACAAGGCCAAATAGTGGGATCCGTCATTCGGGGGCGGTCATAGGACCGAGCCTGGAACGGGTATTCTGGGCTTGGCCTGTGCGAGGGCCACCCCGGAATGACGAAAACGCTTAAAACTCGAACTAACGCCCGTAGAACAAGATGCTGGCGATGACGAGCATCGCCGTCACCGCCAGCATATGCGCGAGCGCTCCCGAGGCCGCCCCCTTGGTGGCTTCCTTCATGCCGTTTTCTCCCTAGACCTGGGCGTGACTCATCGTGGCGCGGTTAGCGCACACGACGGCCAATTGTTTTTACTCGGAACACCCCTTGCGAGTATCCGCCGCGATTTGTCCCCACGCGGCGAATATCGACTGTGTCAGGGTCGATCAGCAATGCGGCGGCAATTTGACTCGATGATGTTGCTCCTGCGTCCACCCGCGAATAGAGTCTGCGGAAACCTGCGCCGGTGGCGACAAGAAGCATCAAAAGATCAGGGAAAACTTCAGGAAAATCATGGCCCGCATTCAGTACAGCGACCCGTCCAAGGCATCCGACCGCACCCGCGAAATCCTCGACAAGAACCGTCATGCCAACATCTTCCGGATGATGGCGCATTCGCCGAGCTACTTTGAGCAATATTGCCGCCTCGGCGGCGCCGTCCGCCACAAGGGCGAGCTCGATCCGATCGTGCGCGAGCTTGCGATCACCCGCACCGGCATCCTGTGCGAGGCACCCTATGAGATCGTCGCGCACAAGCGCATCGGCAAGAATGTCGGCGTCACCGACGAGCAGAACGAGGCGCTCGAGAACTGGCAGGCAGCATCCTGCTTCAACGAGGTGCAGCGCGCCGCGCTCGCCTTCACCGACGAGATCGTGAATCTGAAGAAACCGACGGATGCGACCTTCAGGGCGATCGCATCGAAGCTGACGCCAGCCGCGCTGGTCGAGCTCCAGCTCTCGGTCGGCTTCTACATCATGACGTCAAAGTTCCTGGAGACCTTCGAGATCGATCTCCAGCCCGTCACCGAGGTGGTGGGCTGAATCGACGCAAGCGGCGGGGAATGCCGATGACGATCGATGAATATGCGGCCTGGGCCGCAACCATTGCCAAAGTCGAAGAGCATCCGTCCAACGAGCGGCTGTCCTACCTCGGCCTCGGCCTTGCCGGTGAGGCGGGCGAAGTCGCCGAGCACATCAAGAAGCTCTTGCGTGACGATTGGCTCGACAAGGCGGGTCTCGTCGAAGAGCTCGGCGATGTCGTCTACTACTGGGCCTGCCTGTGCGCCGCCACCGGCCAGCAGCCATCCGCGCTGCTCGATGCCAGTGCCGCCAAGATCAAGCGACGTATCAGCGAAGCGGCGAGCCGGTAAGCGTGAGCTGGGAACTCCGGCGTCATGGCCGGGCTTGTCCCGGCCATCCACGTCTTGCCAAGCGGTACGAAGAACGTGGATGCCCGGGACAAGCCCGGGCATGACGACTTCTTGGGGAGCAACGTCGGCGTTCATTACGTCGAGGTCAGAATATCCACCTTGGCGTTGGCGACGATCAGGCGGTCGGCCAGGAGCTGGGCCAGGTTGCGCATGATACATTCGCTGGCGCGGGGGTGCTGCTTGCGGAAGCGCTCGAAATCCTTCAGCGGCACCTCGCATGCCGTCGCGGCCATGTCGGCGAACACGTCGGCGGAGCGGGTCTGCTCCAGCAGCGCCATCTCGCCGAACGCCATGCCGGCGGTGAGCGTCGCCAGCCTGACGCCGTCGGGCAGCGTGACATGCACGGCGCCGCTGCGCAGGAAGTAAAGGGCGTCGGCGGGTTCGCCGGCCGTGAGAATCTTCGCGCCGGATTGATAGGTCCTGATGGTGCAGAGCGAGGCGAGATCGGTCAGCTCTTCCTCGCTCAGCCCGCTCAACAGGGGCTGCTCGGCAAGCTCGGTGGTCTCGTGAAAATCGATCGAGCCGCCGTAGCGATAGACGATCTGGTCTTCGGCCCATTCGATCGCCGTGTCGAGCAAATAGAAGTCGCGGACGTTCTTCAGTTCGGCGGTCCATTCCCGCAAGCTGTTCCATTCCTTGGAGGCGCGCCGGACGCCTGACAGCACGACGGTCACGTTCAGTGCGGCAAGCTCCTCGAACGCTTCGGCCACCAGCCGTGCGCCGGCGCGTGTAGTTGAGGTCACGCGGTGAAGATCGAAGATCACGAATTGCGGCCGCGGTCGTCCGGCAAGCCGGCGCGAGACGTAATCGACCGCCGACAGCGACAGCGTGCCGACCAGCTCGATGATCCGGACCTCCTGCTCGTGGGCCGCCAGGATCTCGCGCTCCTGCGGGCGGCGCACGCGGCGTGACGGGCTCCTGCCGATATCGTAGTCCGCGATGACGGCGTTGCGCGCGTCGTCGCTGCGGTTGAGCATGTGCAGGTCGTAATGCGAGGACAGCGCCTCGCAGACCTTGATGCCGCGCACGCTGTTGCCGTGCTTGTCGAGCTTCGGTGAATAGCTGCCGAGGCCGAGGCGGGCAGGGAGCGCCGCCAGGATGCCGCCGCCGACACCGCTCTTGGCGGGGATGCCGATGCGGTAGATCCATTCGCCGGCATAGTCGTACATGCCCGAGGACGTCATCACGGAAAGGGTACGCGAGATCGCGTAAGCGCTCAGCACCTGCTCGCCGGTGACGGGATTGATGCCGCGATTGGCGAGCGTCGCCGCCATCACCGCGATGTCGCGCGCGGTGACCAGCACGGCGCATTGGCGGAAATAGACGTCGAGCACGCCCGCGACATTGTCCGAGATCACCGCGTTGGTCTTGAGCAGATAGCCGATGGCTCGGTTACGGTCGCCGGTCTGGCTTTCGGAAGCATAGACCGCTTCGTCGACAGAGAGATCGCGTCCCGCAAAACGGCTGAGCGCAAGGCGAATCTGCTCGAAGGCGTCGGTACCCTTGCTGTCGTAGATCAGCCCGGTGCAGGCGATCGCGCCGGCATTGACCATCGGATTGAACGGATGGTTCTCGGAATTCAGCCGGATCGAGTTGAAGGGATCGCCGGAGGGCTCGACGCCGATCGCGCCTTCGACCTTGCCGGCGCCGAGCAGGTCCAGCGCCAGCGCGAACACGAAGGGCTTCGACATCGACTGGATGGTGAAGGGCACCCGGCTGTCGCCGACTTCATAGACGTGGCCGTCCAGCGTCGCCAGACTGATGCCGAAATAGGCAGGATCGGCCTTGCCGAGCTCGGGGATGTAATCGGCGACATGGCCTGACGTCTCGGCCGAGAATTCGCTAAGGCAATTGTCCAGAAACCGCAGCAAGGGCGGCTTCGAACGGGTCCAGGCGGTGGCGAGAGGCGAGAGCGGTTTCATCGCCTCCCTTGTGCAACGCAATCAGGGCACGCGCAACCCGTCCGGCATCACAGGCTGGCGCCGGACCAGGAGAAGCGCGATCAGGATCGTCGGCAGCAGGATGCTAAGGCCCAGCAGCGTCACCTGCATCTGCGACAACGGCATGATGCCGCCGCCGGGTGTGGCGACCACGAAGCCGCCGATCACGAGCAGCACGCGGATCGGCCATTCCAGTATCCCGGCGCGGCGCAAGTCGCCGACGAAGGACTGGTAGCCCTGGATGCCGCCGCAGATGAAGAGGATGCCGAAACAGGCAAGTCCCGTGAGTCCAAGCGCCTCCAGATAAGGATTGCTGCCCTGGAGCAGCAGCGCCGGGTTGAGCACGAAGAAGAACGGGATGAAGTAGATGATGCTGCCCACCCACATGCTCTCCCAGCCCGTCTTCATCGCCGGCGCACCGGCGATGCCGGCCGCGGCGAAAGAGGCGATCGCCACCGGCGGGGTGATCGAGGACAGCATGCCCCAGTAGAAGATGAACATGTGCACCGCCATCTTGTTCAGCCCGAGCTTCTCCAGTGCGGGCGCGACCAGGATGGCGAGGAAAATGTAGCAGGAGGTCGTGGTCAGCCCGAGCCCGAGGATCAGGCTGGTGATTGCGCACATGATCAGCAGCAGGAAGGCATCGCCGCCCGCGATGCTGAGCAAATCGTTGGCAAGGCTCGAGATCACGCCGGTCAGCGAGAAGGCACCGATCAACAGGCCGCAGCCGGCGAGGATCGCGATCAGCTCGACGAACGTCTTGCCGTTGAGCTCGAGGAATTGCAACCAGCGAGCGCCGCCCCAATTCTTGCCGGGGAAGAATTCGTTCAGCGCCGCCAGCAGGCACATGCCCCACAGCGCAGCGTTGAGCACGCCATACCAGAACATTGCGGCCGTCGCCGCGATCGAGCCGGCGAGGACGAGCGTGTTTCCGAGCTTCCAGCGCGCCGGACCCGACCATTGGTGCAGGATCACCAGCAGCACGGAGGCATAGAACGGCGCATGGCTCTCGCGCTTGAAGTAGAGCAGCATCACCACGAGCACGACGATCACGAAGAGATAGTACCAGCCCTCCTTGAACGCATCCCAGAACCGCGGCAGCTCGGCGCGCGGCAGGCCCTTCAGCTTGTGGCGGGCGGCATAGGCGTCGACCTGCGCGAACAGGCCGACATAATAGAGGATCGAGGGAATGGTCGCGGCGAGCGCGACGTCGGCATAGCCTGTGTTCATGAACTGCGCCATGACGAAAGCCGTGGCGCCCAGCACCGGTGGCGCCAGCACCGCGCCGGTCGAGGCACAGGCCTCGATCGCGCCGGAATAGGACGGCGTGAAGCCGGTCTTCTTCATCGCGGGGATCGTCATCGTGCCGGCGGTCAGCACGTTGGAGACGATGCTGCCGCCGACGGTGCCGAGCAGGCCGGATGCGAACACACAGACCTTTGCCGCGCCGCCGCGGAAGGTGCCGCACATCGCGAACGCGATATTGATGAAGAATTTTCCGGCGCCCGTCATCATCAGCGCGGTGCCGAACACCAAAAAGCCGATCACGGTATCGGCGAAGGCCTGAATGGGAATGCCGAGCAGGCTCTCGCCTGAGAGCATGTGATAGGAGGTCGTCTGCTGCAGCGTCGATTGCGTGCCGCGGAACGGCCCGAGCCAGCTCGAATCCGCAAACAGCGGATAGAGCGTGAAGGGCAGCACGCTGAGCAGCAGGCTCCAGCCGCCGGTGCGCCGCAGCGCCTCCATCAGCACGAACCACATCACGAGCCCGGCCGCGATGACGTTGGTGGGCGCGCCGTCGAACTCCCAGCCGAGCTGCGCCGCCTTGCGGATATTGAGCATCAGCCAGATCGCCGAGCCGAAGGTCGCCGCGAACAGCGCAAGGTCATGCCAGGGGATGCGGTCGAGCGGCGCCTTGTCCGACCCCGGGAAGATCAGGAAGGTGAACGGCAGCATCAACGCGATCAACAGATAGAAATATTCGGTGTTGAGCTGGGTGTAGTCGATGAAGAACCGCAGCGAGAATTGCTGGTTCACACACAACAGAATGGTGGCCGCCGTGGCCGCCATCAGCACCCAGCGCCACGCGCCCTTCAGGGTGCGCACGCGCGTGACCTCCGCCTCCTGCAAGTCAGCGGCGGCGCCGAGATGCGGATCTGCGAATTCGACGCGCCTGGCTTCGTCCTGGGGGCCGCTGGAGATTGAAGCAGACATGATCGATCCCGGACGTGGGCTGCAAAGTCGCGACTAGGCGAACGATTGTTGGTTGAAGCGGTCGCGCCGCAGGCTCATCAACCTCTCCCGCGTGCGGGAGAGGTTGGCGCGCAGCGCCGGGTGAGGGCTTTCTCCTCTGGGGGAATCCCACCGTGGAGACACCCTTTCCCCAACCCTCTCTCGCACGCGGGAGAAGGGGCGCACTTCTCGCGGGGCAGCGATCAAGCCCGACAGCATCTCGCTCTATTCCTCGAACCCATTCGGCATGCCGGCTTTCGCCAGCGCCGCCGCGCGGGCCTTCATCCAGCCGTCGAGGAACGCCTTGTCGTCCGACGGCGGATTGGACTTGCCGTATTCGCTCCAGGCTGCGCCGAGCACTTCCTGGCGCTTGATCAGCTGGTTGTTGTGCGCCTCCTGCGCATCGCTCCATTGTCCGGCTTCCTTCAGCGCTTTCACCGCACCGGGATGCACCGGCACCACCCAGTTCTTGGTCTGGCGGTCGGCCGCGAGCCCGCCGGCGCCGGGCGCGGAATCCTTGAAGGCGTCGTAGTTGACGATCATCGCCTTGGTGATGGCGTAGACCTGGTCGGCCGGTTGCGAGGCATAGGCGACGAAGATCGGGTAAGGGTAGTTGCCGAGCTCGACCGGCTTCTCCGGCGAGATGCCGGCGCCGCAGGTGGCAAGCTGCGGGAAGAAGAACGAGCCGACCTTCTGCATCCGCGCCCAGCCTTCCTTGTCCTTGGCGGGCAGCGGCGGCCAGGTCAGGCCGCGCGGCGAGGTCTCGGCCTCCTTGGCGGGACCGGTGATGGTGGTGCCGAAGGCGGCGTCGACGTCGTTGTTGATCAGGCCTCTTCCACATCGCGCCGTAGCTCGCGAACTCGACGGCCTTGACGTCGTTCTTGGTCAGCCCGGCGAAGGCGAGCACCGCGAGCGAGTTCTGGTTCAGCGCAGGCGAGCCGACCACGAAGCCGACGCGCTTGCCCTTGAGGTCCTTCAGCTCCTTCACGCCGGTGTCGGCGGCGACCGCGAGCGAGCCGCAATTGCAGTCGACGGACGAGAGCAGGATCTGCAGCGGCTGCGGACCCCATTCCTTCGAGCCGAACTCGAACACGCCTTCCTGCGCGAAATAGGTGCCCGATCCCATCGCTGCGGAAGCCGCGCGCTTGGCGCGCAGCGGCGCGAGGCGGGCAACGTCGTTGCCTGCGGGCAGCACGCGGACGTCGGTGCCGTATTTGTCCTTCATCATCTTGCCGACGCCGACCGCGATGTTGAAGCCGGCGGTGCCGGTGTCATAGGCGGTGAACGTCAATGTCGCCGGCAGCTTGGTGTCTTCGGCAAACGAATAGCGTGTAGACGCAAAAGAAATGCCCGCCACCAAGGCAGGTGCGAGCACGAGCAGCCCACGAAGCATGTTTCCCTCCAATGATCCTCGCTTTGGCGCGAGGATTTTCGTTCTTTGTTTGAAACAACGTTTTGTTTGAAACCGATCATGTCACCGCGATCAAGCGATGGCAACGCCGCACCGCGCACGCAGGAATGCGACTGACAGATTGTCGCGGAAACGAAGGACAACGTGTTTAACTCGCGACGATCGCGATCGCCTGTCCCTCGGCAACGACGTCGTCGACCTTGACCAGAAGCGATTTGATCGTGCCGTTCGCGGGTGAGGGCACCGGGATCTCCATCTTCATCGCTTCGACCACCACAACGTCATCACCATCCGCGACGGTTCCTCCAACTTGCACGGGAGTTGCGCAGATGCGTCCCGCGACCTCCGTGACGATCTTAATTTCTGGCATGCCATCGCCTTTTTGTTGTCGTCGCAAAATGCCTGAGGTAGCGTCGTCTGCAAGTGGAATTTAATTCCGCAGAGCGGAACATAACGGTAGGGATCATGGGACGACGTTCGGAGCGGTTGAGCAGGCAAGGTGCGCTCGCTGGTGAAGCCGGTGAGGGTGATGTGATCCAGGTGGTGTCGCGCGCGTTCGACGTGTTGCGATGCTTCGAGGGCCACGAGGCGCGACTCGGCAATCTCGAGATTTCAAATCGCTGCGGTCTGCCGCGCTCGACAGTATCGCGGCTCACGCACACGCTGACCCGCATGGGTCAGCTCGTGTATCTCCCGCGCGATCAGAAGTATCGCATCGGCCCGAGCGCGGTGGCGATGAGCGCATCGATGATGAAGGGCGCGCAGCTGCGCAGCATGATTCGCCAGCGGCTGCAGGAAGTCGCCGAGCAGTTGCCGGGTACGGTCGGATTCGTCGTCCCCGACCGCTTCCATCTCGTCTATCTCCAATTCGCGCGTTCGCCGACCGCGCTCGGCTTGCACGAGGGTACCGGCAGCCGCATCTCGATGGCCTCGACCGCCGCAGGCGCGGCCTACACCGCGGCCCTGGCGCCGGAAGTCGGCGATGCCTTCGTCGCAGACATGGAGCGCGAAGCCCCCGAGGCTGCCAAGATTCTCAAGCCCCGCATCGAGGCCAACCGGCAGATGCTGCGCGAGCGCGGCTATGTCGTGGCCTGCGGCCTCTGGAGCCCGCACATCAACGGCCTCGCGGTGCCGATCTGGTCGCCGCAATACCAGACCTTCGTCGTCATCACGATCGGTCTTCTGTCGGCGATGTATGACGAGCAGCGTCTGCACGACGAAGTCGCGCCGCTGATGCTCCAGCTTGGCCGCTCGCTCGGCAGCCTGATGGAAGGCGCGGAGGGCGACGCCTTCAACAACCGTATCTCGCGTAAGCCGGTCGCCATGGCCGTGCACAACAATAACAAGCCGATCCATTCGGAGGGAGTGAATGAACTGGAAGCCGGAACTCGACGAGCTCGCCCGGCGCGAAGCCTTCGCGCGGGAGATGGGCGGCGTTGACAAGGTCAAGCGACAGCATGACCAGGGCCGGCTGACTGTTCGGGAGCGTATCGACAAGCTGATCGACAAAGGCAGCTTTCACGAGATCGGTGCCGTCTCCGGAATCGGCGAGTACGATTCCAGCGGCGATCTGAAGAAGCTCACGCCGGCCAATTGCGTGTTCGGCCGCGCGCGCGTCGACGGCCGCACGTTGGTCGTGGTCGGTGACGATTTCACCGTGCGCGGCGGCTCGGCGGATGCGTCGATCTCGGCCAAGCCGCTCATGGCGGAGGAGATGGCGCACGATTTCCGTCTGCCCATCGTCCGCATCATCGAGGGCTCCGGCGGCGGCGGATCGGTCAAGACCATCGAGACCAAGGGCGCGGCCAATCTGCCTGGCGGCATTGGCGGCACGCGCTGGTATCGCTTCACGACGGAGAACCTCTCGCGCGTGCCGGTGGTCGCGCTCGGCCTCGGCTCGGTGGCGGGCTTGGGGGCCGCGCGTCTTGCCGCCAGCCACTATTCCATCATGACCCGGAAGTCCGCGATGTTCGTCGCAGGCCCGCCGGTGGTGAAGGCGCTGGGGCAGGATCTAACCAAGGAGGAGCTCGGCGGCGCCGATATCCAGACCCGCGCCGGCGCGGTCGATCATGCCGTCGACACCGAGGAGGAGGCGTTCGCCTGCGCGCGGCGCTTTCTTTCCTACCTGCCGTCTTCCGTCTACGAGCTGCCGCCGACCTTGCCCTGCACCGACAACCCCGAGCGTAGCGACGAAGCGTTGATGAACGCGGTGCCGCGCAACCGCAAGCAGGTCTACAAGATGCGGCCCATCATCGAGTCCGTCGTCGACAAGGGCTCGTTCTTCGAGGTCGGGAAGAACTTCGGCAAGCCGATCATCGTGGGCCTCGCGCGGCTCGAGGGCCGGGCGGTGCTGCTGCTCGCCAGCGACAGCTTCCACTATGGCGGCTCCTGGACGGCCGATGCCTGCCAGAAGGTGGTGCGCTGGGTCGACTTCGCCGAGACCTTCCACCTGCCGGTGGTCTATCTCATGGACTGCCCGGGCTTCATGATCGGTCTCGATGCCGAGAAGGCCGCCACCATCCGCCACGGCGTCCGCGCCATGGCCGCGGTCAACCAGACCACCGTGCCCTGGTGTACCGTGATCCTGCGCAATGCCTTCGGCGTTGCCGGCGTCGTGCATCAGCCGGCCGACCGCTTCTCGATCCGCTACGCATGGCCGTCAGCCTATTGGGGCTCGCTGCCGCTCGAAGGCGGCATCGAAGCCGCCTACCGCGCCGACATCGACGCGGCGGAAGACAAGGCGGCCAAGCTGAAGGAGATCGAGGAGCGCCTCAACAAGCTCCGCTCGCCGTTCCGCTCGGCCGAAAAATTCTGGGTCGAGGAGATCATTGATCCCAGGAAGACGCGCTCGCTGTTGTGCGAGTTCGCCCGCCTCGCCGAGCCGCTACGCAAAGTGGGGCCGCCGGAGAACATGACGATCCGGCCGTAGCATTGATCGAATTGGTTGCATGCCGCGGGCTTGACGCGCTGATCGAGCATTCGTGCGCTGCGAGTTAATCATCTCCAGCGCTACGTGTAGGCTATGAAATCTTGCAGTTGTTGCGCGCAAGCGCAGCCACTTTCAGCCGCTGTTTAGGCCCATTTCAGCCAAACTGTTATTGGTTTCTCGTTGCCCGGGGCAGGGTCTCTCATTTGGAGTCCTGCAATGTTCAAGCGAGTATTTTCTGCGTGCGTCTTCGTTGCCTTGGGTTCTGTCGCTTCGGAAGCGCGCCCTTACCGAACTCATCAAGCTCCTGAATGCAACGTCACCATGCCCTGCGACTTCTCGTTTTCGCAGACGCGACGCGAGCGGGCTTCCAGGCCCTCACTGGCTTCCAGATCTTCGCCGGTTTCCAGCCCCACGCTGCAAGCGTACCGCTCCGCACAACTGACAGTGACTGATGCTGGGGGCACGACCACGCCGGCGACGGTCTCCGGTGCTCACGGCGCTCGCGTCGTCGGCGGCCGTCCGGCCGGTTGCCCCTCGTCGTTCTGCGGCTGCGGCGCGGCTCTGCGCGTGTTCGGCCGCATCGTGCCGGAATTGAATCTTGCGTCCAACTGGCTCCGCTTTCCCAGGACATCACCCGCACCGGGAATGGTTGCTGCGCGACGAGGACACGTTTTCGTCCTTGAGCAGCACCTCGGAGGCGACGTCTGGATGGCCTATGACGCCAACTCGGGCGGGCGCACGACGCGAATCCACGCGCGCTCGTTGCGAGGGTATACGGTTGTCAATCCGCGCGGCGGCTCGGTGGCTTGAGGACAGCGGATAGCATTCCGGGAATCGCGGGCGGGTCGCAACATCTTTGCGACCCGGCAACGCCGAACCAATTGTTGGCGCCGGCCTCGCAGTCGATCACAGCCGGAGCACCTTGCCGGGATTCATGATGTTCTCAGGATCGAGCGCGCGCTTGATGCTGCGCATGATGTCGAGCTCGGTCTTGGAGCGGTAGTGGCTGAGCTCGTCGAGCTTGTCGATCCCGATGCCGTGCTCCGCCGAGATCGAGCCGCCCATGGAGGTGACGAGATCGTTCACGGCCCGCGTGATGGCGGCCGTGTATTGGTTCAGCGTCTGCTGGTCCATGCCCTTCGGCCCCATGAACGAAAAGTGCAGATTGCCGTCGCCGATGTGCCCGAGCGGATAGGGCCGGATGGTCGGGAGAATGTCGAGCACGGCCCTGAGGCCCTTGTCGATGAACTCCGGAATCCTGGAGATCGCAACCGACACGTCGAAACTGATCCCCGGTCCTTCGGCGCGTGAAGCCTCCGCCATGGCTTCTCGGATGCGCCACATGTTGCGCGATTGAGCGAATGTGTGCGCGATCACAGCATCCAGCACGCGACCGGCTTCGAGTTGATCGGCGAGAAACTGTTCCATCTTGCCGGACATGCCCTCGGTTCCGTCCTGGCGCGGGCGCGCCGACGACCATTCCAGCAGCAGATACCAGGGCGTGTCCGCCTTCAGCGGATCCTGCGTGCCGGGAATGTGGCGCAGGGAAAGGTCAATGGCGGCCCGGCTGAGCAGCTCGCAGGAGCCGACATTGTCCTCCGATGCCGCGTGCGCCTCGGACAGGATTTCCAGCGCCGCGCGGGGATCGCGGACCGCCAGCCACGCCGTGCAGACGTCCTTGGGCGCCGGCCACAGCTTGAGCACGGCCTTGGTGATGATGCCCAGCGTTCCCTCGGCGCCCATGAACAGGTGCTTGAGGTCGTAGCCGGTGTTGTCCTTCTTGAGCGCGCGCAATCCGTCCCAGACCTCGCCGCTCGGCAGAACGACCTCGAGCCCCAGCACGAGATTGCGGGCATTGCCGTAGCGCAGCACCTGCACGCCGCCGGCGTTGGTGGAGAGATTGCCGCCGATCATGCAGGAGCCCTGAGCACCGAGGCTGAGCGGCAGGAAGCGGTCGTGCTGGCTTGCGGTCTCCTGAAGCGTCTGCAACACGCAGCCGGCCTCGACCGTCATCGAATAGCCGACGGGATCGATCTCCAGCACACGGTTCATGCGGCCGAGCGACAGCACGATGCCGGTGTGCGCAGGCCAGGGCGTCGCCCCGCCCATCAGGCCGGTGTTGCCGCCCTGCGGCACGATCGCGACGCCGTGCTCATGGCAGAGCCGGACCACTTTCGAGACCTCCTCGGTGCTCCCAGGACGAACGACGGCGCCGGCGCTGCCGACCAGCAATCCCCGCCAATCCGTCACGAACGGGTGCTTGCCGTGCTCGTCCTCGATCAGGCCCTTCTCGCCGACGATCGCGCGCAACGCATCGCGCATCTCGGCGGTCAAGGGGGCGGTTGGGATGGCGGGTGGGGACGACGGGAAGGCAGCCGGCATTTGTTTCCTCTGGCGCATCTTGGTGTGCACTGCGCACGGTGACGTGCAGAGGGCATTGTCCACGTTTGGCGCGAGGAGTCTAACGGGAATGTGGCCGAGCGCGTCTTGCGGATGGTGACGCCGCCGGGTCCGGCGTCACCATCACGATCGGGTCGTCAGCCGGCTTCAGGCCGTCGCCGGCTGCAGTTTCGGCTGCCGCGACAGCGCCAGCACGATCAAGGCCGCGAACACGCAGAGCGCACCGGCGATGAAGAAGGCGGGCAGGTAGCTCTGGTAGACCGTGCGCGAGAAGCCTGCGCCGAACGCCGCGGTGCCGGCGCCGAGCTGATGGCCGGCGAAGATCCAGCCGAACACCAGATTGGCGCGCTCGGGCCCGAATTTTTGCGCAGTGAGCCGCACCGTCGGCGGCACCGTTGCGATCCAGTCGAGACCATAGAACATTGCGAAGACCGAGAGGCCGTAGAACGAGAAATCGCTGAACGGCAGGAAGATCAGCGAGAGCCCGCGCAGGCCGTAGTACCAGAACAGGAGCCAGCGGTTGTCGTAACGGTCCGACAGCCAGCCCGACATGATCGTGCCGAAGAAATCGAAGATGCCCATCGCGGCGAGCAGGCTCGCCGCCTGCACCTGCGGGATGCCGAAATCGAGGCACATCGGGATCAGGTGCACTTGCACGAGGCCGTTGGTGGAGGCGCCGCAGACGAAGAAGGTCGCGAACAGGATCCAGAACGCCGTCGATGTCGAGGCGTCGCGCAACGTGCCGAGCGCAACGCCCGTAATCGAGCCGTGGCTGACCGGCGGCGCGGGCAGCGGCTCGGTGCCTTCGTCGCCGAACGGCCGCAGCCCGACGTCGCTGGGGCGGTCGCGCATCGCGAGCAGCACGGCCAGGGCGGAAACGCCGAGCATGATACAGACGAAGCCGAGCGCGAGCCGCCAGCCGAAACGTTCGGTGAGGCTTGCGAGCAGCGGCAGGAACACAAGCTGGCCGGTGGCGACGCTCGCGGTCATGATGCCGACGACGAGGCCGCGCCTTGCCGCGAACCAGCGCGTGGCGATGGTCGCGCCGAGCACCAAGGCCGTCATGCCGGTGCCGATCCCGATCACCACGCCCCAGAGAGCAATGAGCTGCCAGACCTCGGTCATGCCGAGCGAGAGCACGAGCGCCGAGACCACGATCAGCTGAGCGGCCAGCGTGACGTTGCGCAGGCCATAGCGGTTGAGCAGGGCGGCCGCGAACGGCGCCATCAGCCCGAACAGGATGAAGCGGATCGACAACGCGGAGGAAATCTCCGCCGTGCTCCAGCCGAACTCCTTCTGCAGGGGCACGATGAACACGCCGGGCGCGCCCACCGTGCCGGCGCTGATCAGCGCGGCGAGAAATGTCACGCCGACCATCACCCAGCCGTAATGGATGTTGCGGCGGGACAGTGCTGCCGCGAGCCAGTTCGAGATCATCGGGCCTCAATTTGGTTGGCGGGCCCCAGAGAGACCCGCATCATCGTTGCAATCTGGCACAGACAAGGAAAGTCTAAAATGCCCGACTTCCCTCAATTTCGGACATTCGCGGTCAGCGAGCTGACCGTTCGACTGCGATTGCGGTGGCTTCGCCGCCGCCAATGCACAGCGCCGCGATACCGCGCTTGAGGTTGTTGGCCTCCAGCGCATGCAGCAGCGTCACGATCAGCCGCGCCCCGGTGGCGCCGATCGGGTGGCCCAGAGCGCAGGCGCCGCCGTTGATGTTGAGCTTCTCGCGGGGAATGCCGAGATCGCGCTGCGCCGCCATCGCCACCACGGCGAAAGCCTCGTTGATCTCGAACAGGTCGACATCGGACGCAGCCCAGCCGATCTTGTCGAGCAGCTTGCGGATCGCCGGGATCGGCGCTGTGGTGAACCATTGCGGCTCCTGGCTGTGGGTGGCGTGGCCCTTGATCTCGGCGAGAACGGGCAGGCCGCCCCGGTCAGCAAGCGAGCGCTTGGTCAGAACCAGCGCGGCGGCGCCGTCGGCATTGGCGGAGGAGGCGGCCGGCGTGATCGTGCCGTTGGCGCGGAATGCCGGCTTCAATCCGGGGATCTTGGCGGGGTCGACCTTCAGCGGATGCTCGTCGTTGGCGATCACGCGCGGTCCGGCCTTTTCGGTCAGCGTGATCGGCGCGATCTCAGCCTTGAATGCGCCGCCCTCGACGGCCTTGCGGGCGCGGCTCAGCGTCTCCATCGCATAGGCGTCCTGGTCCTTGCGAGTGAACTGGTAAGCCTCCGCCGTGGCCTCGCCGAAATCGCCCATGGACCGGCCGGTCTCGTAGGCGTCCTCCAGGCCGTCCATCATCATGTGGTCGATGATGCGGTCATGGCCGAAGCGATAGCCGCCGCGCGCCTTGGCCAGCAGGTAGGGCGCGTTGCTCATGCTCTCCATGCCGCCGGAGACGACGATGTCGGCCGAGCCGGCGCGGATGATGTCGTGCGCCAGCATGGTCGCTTTCATGCCGGAGCCGCAGACCTTGTTGACGGTGGTGGCACCGGTCGCGTCAGGCAGACCCGCGCTGCGCGCCGCCTGCCGCGCCGGCGCCTGGCCCTGACCGGCCGGCAGCACGCAGCCCATGAAGACCTCGTCGACCTTCTCGGGCGCAAGCTTGGCGCGCTCCAGCGCCGCACCGATCACGTGTGAGCCGAGCTTGTGCGCGGGGAGCGGCGACAATTCGCCCATGAAGCGGCCGAGCGGGGTACGTGCGGCGGAGACGATGACGACGGGATCGGCGGCTTCGGCCATGATGGGCTCCCTGGCGATGATAGGTAAGATGACGATCATCATATGATGCGGCGCAAAAAATGCAACCGCGGCAGGGATGAGAAAATGTCGTGGGCCGGATGAGATTTGGTCGTTCGATCGGGAAGGTGTCAATCGACCGTACACTGTCATCACCCGCGAAGGCGGGTGATCCAGTATTCCAGGGACGACGCGGTTAGAACCGAGAAGGCGCGGCGTACTGGATGCCCCGCCTTCGCGGGGCATGACACCGGTATCGAAGGGTTTACCGCTTCCGGTTCACAAACGCGCCCATCAACCGCGTTGGCTCATCCGTCAGGAACGACTCGCCGAACACTTTCACGCTCAAATTCACCGACTCGGTCAGAGGCAGCTCTTCCCACTGCCGCAGCAGCGCCTTCTGCGACCGCAGCGCCTCGGGGCCGCATTCGAGCAAGGCCTTCACCAGGTGCTCGATCTCCGCATCCAGCCCGCCCTCCGGCGCGACCTTGTCGATCAGCCCCCAGGCGAGCGCAGTGGCTGCATCTATGTTCTCCGCCGTCATCACCAGCCAGCGCGCGCGGGCCCAGCCGATCAGGCGCGGCAACAGCGCGGCGTGAATCACCGAGGGGATGCCGACGCGCACCTCGGGCATGCCGAAATGGGCGTCGTGCGCGGCGATGCGGAAGTCGCAGGCCGCTGCCACTTCGAGCCCGCCGCCGAGGCACCACCCCGGCATGCGTGCGATGACCGGAGCCGGGAACTGGCGCACCGCCTCGCAGAGATCGCGCAGGCGGCTGATGAAGGCTTCCGCGGATCTCTGGTCGAGCCCGGCCATCTCCTTGATGTCGGCCCCGCCGATCAGGCTCTTCTCGCTCTGGCCGCGCAGCACCACGACGCGGATGCTGCGGTCGGAGCTTAGCTGCTGCAGGCCTTCGCGCACGGCGTCGGTCACCGGCGAGCCGAGAATGTTGAGCGGGCCGGCGTTGCAGATGGCGACGTGAACGACGCCGCGCACATCGCGCGTCACGCCGCAGTGGTTGTTGAGCATTTCCATCGTGGAGTCTCGAGGTTTCGTGGACATGCGCAAGGTGCGCCGGTCGGGATCACTTCCGGGCCGAAACCCCCGGCTTGTCAAGCGGGCAGGGCAGCGGAGTTGCCAGCGTGAAGTCCGTGGCATAGTATGATGCATATCATCTAAAGAGGCTGCCATGACCGGTAATGATCGACTCGACCTGTTTTCGCCGGAGCAGCGGCGCGAACGCGTGGTGGACTGGCAGGTGCCTGCGCCGGTCGCCAAGGTGGCCATGGGTCTGTCGGGCATGGAGGCCATGCTGGGCATCCGTGACGGCCGGCTGCCGCCGCCGCCCTTCGCAAAGCTGATCGGGTTCATCATGGCCGTGGTCGAGCCGGGCCGGATCGTCATGGAACTGGAGCCGCGCGAGGATCTGGAAAACACCATCGGTCTTCTGCACGGCGCGACCGCCGCGGCGCTGCTCGATACCGCCATGGGATGTGCCATCTCGACCCGACTCGAGGCCGGACAAAGCTCGGTGACCCTCGATCTGAAGCTGACCTATCTGCGCCCGCTATCGGTTCGCTCGGGGCTGATCTCGGCCGAGGGCAAGATCATCAAGCTCGGGCGCCAGACCAGCTATACCGAAGGTTTCGTCCGGGACGGCAAGGGGGCCCTCGCGGTGCGCGCAACTGCAACGTTCTCCATGATCGGAAGCAACTTAACATGAATTAATGCACCCATTTCGTCATTTGCGTGTTATGAGATGATCTCCGACATCCAATGAGCTCCGCATGCGCTATTCCCGGGAACACAAGCAGGAAACCCACGACCGCATCGTGAAGAAGGCCTCGGTGCGGCTGCGGGAGAAGGGTGCCCATGGCATCGGCGTCGCCGACCTCATGAAGGAGGCGGGCCTGACCCACGGCGGCTTTTACGCGCATTTCGACTCTCGTGAGGCGCTGGTGATCGAAGCCTTTGCCTACGCCATGGACCGCTCAATGGAACACTGGCGCAAGCTCACCGGCGAGGCCTCGCCGGAGAAGCGGCTGGCGCTGATCGCCGAGGCCTATCTCTCGGCGCTGCACCGCGACAATCCCGGCCACGGCTGTTCGATCCCTTCGCTCGGCGCCGAGATCGCTCGTGAGAGCCCGAAGACCAGAAAGGCCTTCGCCGGCAAGCTCGACGAGATGATCGAGCTGATGACCGACTACATTCCGAACGCGCCGCGCAAGGCAGCCCGCAAGCAGGCGATCGCGACGCTGGCGACGATGGCCGGTACCATGCTGCTGGCGCGCATCGCCGGCTCGAGCGAATTGTCCGACGAGGTGCTGAAGGCGGGTCGGGACCACGCGCTCGAGGGCGCGAAGCGTGAGCCGAAGGGGGCGGCGGCGAAGAAGGCGAAGCAGAACTAGGCGAGGTGCCGTAGGGTGGGTTAGCCATGCGATTGCGCGAAGCGCATTCGCTTGGCGTAACCCACCACTGTGTCTGTCCGCGGAGACAGAAGAGGTGGGTTACGCCTTCGGCTAACCCACCCTGTACCCTTGTGGGGTTCGTGGCGGCCTTCGGATGTAGACTGGCCGTCCGGGCCGATCCGCCGGGAGCAGCCTTGTCCACCTGTGCCTCGAGCACCGACGTAGGAACCGCGCCCCGGCGGAGCGACCGCGATCGAGATCCGGTAGGAGGTCGCGCCAAGAGCGCCGGTACAGGGACTGATCAGGATCGTGGTGGCCCGCCTTGCGAGCAAGGAGGTCTCAACAATGATCGAAGATGTACGCTGGTTCGTCGGGATCGACTGGGCAACGCGGAGCCATAGCGTTTGCCTGCTGGATGCCGCGGGAAGACAGGTTGCGCAGCACGAGTTCGACCATGGCGGCGCCGGGCTGACGGAGTTGCGTGACTGGCTGCTGGAGAAGACCAAGGCCGCACCGGGACAGATCGCCGTGGCGATCGAGATGCCGCACGGCCCGGTGGTGGAGATGCTGCTCGAGCACGGGTTTGCGGTGTTTGCCATCAATCCCAAGCAACTGGATCGCTTCCGCGATCGCTTCACGGTGGCCGGTGCCAAGGACGACCGCCGCGATGCTCATGTGCTCGGCGCCTCGCTGCGCACTGACCGTGCTGCTTTCCGTCGGCTTGTGGCAGACGATGCGGCGATGATTGAGCTACGGGAGTGGTCGCGCCTGGCGGACGAACTGCAGCAGGAACGCACGCGGCTTGCCAACCGCTTGCGTCAGCAGTTGTGGCGATATTATCCCCAGGCCACCAAGTTGACCGACGATGTCGCCGACGAATGGTTCCTGGCGCTTTGGCAGAAGGTGCCGACCCCCGCCAGTGCGGTCAAGGCCAGCGAGAAGGCCATCGCAGGTGTTCTCAGGGACTATCGTATCCGCCGTCTCAATGCGGCGACGGTGCTCGGGACTTTGCGCGAGGCACCGCTGTTCGTAGCCCCCGGCACGACGGAGGCAGCCTGCGCTCACATCCGCAGCCTGGCGGCACGTCTGCACCTGGTCAATCGGCAGATCAAAGAGGCTCATCAGAACCTGGACCGGCTATGTGCCGAGTTCGAAGGAGAGGAGAAGCCGTCGGGGCAGAGCTCGGAGCAGTGCGACGTGACGATCCTACGCTCCTGGCCAGGAATCGGCAGGATCAATCTCGCCACACTGCTCGCCGAGGCCGCAGAGCCCCTGCGCAGACGAGATTACCATGCTCTGCGCGCCTTGGCAGGGGCTGCGCCGGTGACGCGGCAAAGCGGCAAACAACGCTTCGTGATCCGCCGCCTCGCCTGCAACAGGCGGCTACAGAGCGCCGTCCATCACTGGTCGCGTGTCGCCATCCAACACGACGCTGCCAGCAGGCGACGGTATGATGCCTTGCGCAGAAAAGGACACGGTCACGCGCGGGCTCTGCGCAGCGTGGGAGATCGCTTGCTTTTTGCCCTGTGCACGACGCTCAAGCGACAGACCCCATACGATGCGGACCATAACGGCACAAAGAACTCCGCGAACGGGTGAGCCCCATTCCTTTGTTCGGCCGGGCGACCATTCCTTCGTCCCGACCTGCCGAGCGCCAGAGCGCCGCCCGCAGATGCTGTCCAGGATGCCGAAGGCACCGGCAAAGCCGGCGCGCAGCGTCCTGGACTGCATCGAGCACGGCGCTACCATATTGCCCTATAAGGACGTTCCCCTTGACCAAGGGTAGGAGGTCCTACGGCAGCGGTGCTACCGCCCTGCAAACAACGCCCGCTCGCGCTCGACAATCTCCGAAATGTAATCCGCCACGGCCCTGATCCGCGCCAGGTCCTTGCTGTCGGCGTGCATCAGCATCCAGAATGTCCGCGTGATCGAAATCTCCTCCGGCAGCACGGCCACCAGCTGCGGATAATCGCTCGTCATGAAGTGGGGCAGGACGGCGATGCCGAAGCCTGAGAGCGTGGCGTTGAGCTGCGCGATCAGATTGGCGCTGCGAAAGCGCGCCGAGATCCGCGGCGACACCTGCGGCAGATAATCGAGCTCCGGCGTGAACAAGAGTTCCTCGATATAGCCGACGAAGCGGTGCTGCGTCAGGTCCTGCCGCGAGGCGATTTTTGGGAAGCGGTCGAGATAGGCGGGGGCCGCATAGAGTCCAAGCCGGTAGTCGAGCAGCTTGCGCCCGACGATGCGACCTTCCTTCGGCATGGTCAGGCTGATGGCGATATCGGCCTCGCGCTTGGAGAGGCTGAACAGCCGCGCCGTGGCCACAAGTTGCAGATCCAGATCGGGATAGCGGTCCGCGAACGGCGCCAGCCGCGGCGCCAGGAAGGCGGTGCCGAACCCGTCGGGTGCGCCGATCCGCACCGTTCCGGTCAGCCGCGCGACCGAGCCACCGACCTGCTCCTGGTTGGCGACGATGGTGGATTCCATGGCTTCGGCGCTGTCGGCGACGCGTTGGCCGGCCTCGGTGAGGAGGTAGCCGGTCTTGCGCCGGTCAAACAGCTTGGCCGAGAGGTGCTTCTCCAGCCGGTCGACGCGGCGGATCACCGTGGCATGGTCGACCCCCAGCTGTTTTGCCGCAGCCGACACCGAGCCGCCCCGCACGATGGCCAGCACGAAGCGAAAGTCGTCCCAGTCGATGGTACCTTGATCCAGCATTTTCGCACATCTATGGTGCATTATCTCAGACTTGAATCCCAATAAATGCAGGTCGATAGGATTTGTCAAAGCGTTCAAGCTCGACCTCAAGGAGATCATTCCATGCGTTCAGTCGGACATTTCATCGGTGGCAAGGAAGTTAAGGGCACCTCGGGCCGCACTGCCGACATCTTCGAGCCGATGACCGGCGACGTACAGGCCAAGGTCGCGCTGGCGTCCAAGGCCGAGGTTCGCGCCGCCGTCGAGAACGCGCGCGCCGCGCAGCCGGAATGGGCCGCGACCAACCCGCAGCGCCGCGCCCGCGTCATGTCGAAGTTCGTCGAGCTGGTGCAGCGCGACTACGACAAGCTCGCCGAGCTGCTGGCGCGTGAGCATGGCAAGACCGTGCCGGACGCCAAGGGCGACATTCAGCGCGGCCTCGAAGTCGCGGAATTCGCCTGCGGCATTCCGCATCTGATGAAGGGCGAATACACCGAAGGCGCCGGTCCCGGCATCGACATCTATTCGATGCGCCAGCCGCTCGGCGTCGTTGCCGGCATCACGCCGTTCAACTTCCCGGCGATGATCCCGATGTGGAAGTTCGCCCCCGCGATCGCCTGCGGCAACGCCTTCATCCTGAAGCCGTCGGAGCGCGATCCCGGCGTGCCGATGCTGCTCGCCGAGCTGATGATCGAGGCGGGCCTGCCGGCCGGCATCCTCAATGTCGTCAATGGTGACAAGGAAGCGGTCGACGCCATCCTCGACGATCCCGATATCAAGGCCGTCGGCTTCGTCGGCTCCACGCCGATCGCGCAGTACATCTATGAGCGCGCGGCCCAGACCGGCAAGCGCTGCCAGTGCTTCGGCGGCGCCAAGAACCACGCCATCGTCATGCCCGATGCCGACATGGACCAGGCCGTCGACGCGCTGATCGGCGCCGGCTACGGCTCAGCCGGCGAGCGCTGCATGGCTGTCTCGGTCGCCGTCCCCGTCGGCAAGTCCACCGCCGACCGCCTGATGGAAAAGTTGATCCCGCGCGTGGAATCCTTGAAGATCGGCACTTCGATCGATCCGTCGGCCGATTACGGTCCGCTGGTGACGCGTGAGGCGGTCGAGAAGGTCAAGAGCTACATCGACATCGGCATCAAGGAAGGCGCGACGCTGGCGGTCGACGGCCGCGGCTTCAAGATGCAGGGCTACGAGAACGGCTTCTATCTCGGCGGCTCGCTGTTCGACAACGTCACCAAGGACATGCGGATCTACAAGGAAGAGATCTTCGGCCCGGTGCTCTCGGTCGTGCGCGCGCATGACTACAAGGAAGCGCTGGCGCTGCCGTCCGACCACGACTACGGCAACGGCGTTGCCATCTTCACCCGCGACGGCGATGCCGCGCGCGACTTCGCGGCCAAGGTCAATGTCGGCATGGTCGGCATCAACGTGCCGATCCCGGTGCCGATCGCCTATTACACCTTCGGCGGCTGGAAGAAGTCGGGCTTCGGCGATCTCAACCAGCACGGTCCGGATTCGGTCCGCTTCTACACCAAGACCAAGACGGTGACCTCGCGCTGGCCGTCCGGCGTCAAGGAGGGTGCGGAGTTCTCGATCCCGCTGATGAAGTAAGGCTGTAGCCCAGCCCGTCATTGCGAGCGCAGCGAAGCAATCCAGAATCTTTCCGCAGAGACAGTCTGGATTGCTTCGTCGCTCTGCTCCTCGCAATGACGAGGAAGGTGAGGAGCCCAGCATGCAATTCGCTCTGAACGAGGATCAGGTCGTCCTTCGCGACATGGCGCTGGCGTTTGCGGCGGAGAAGATCGCGCCGCATGCGCTGCGCTGGGACGAGGAGAAGCATTTCCCCGTCGACGTGATGCGCGAGGCGGCTACGCTCGGCATGGGCGGCATCTACATCCGCGAGGATGTCGGCGGCTCCGCCATGACGCGGTTCGACGCGGCGCTGATCTTCGAGGCGCTGGCGACGGGCTGTCCGACCACCTCGGCCTTCATCTCCATCCACAACATGGCGAGCTGGATGATCGATGCCTTCGGCAGCGACACCCAGCGCCATCAATGGCTGCCAAAGCTCTGCACCATGGAGCTGATCGCGAGCTACTGCCTGACCGAGCCGGGCGCCGGCTCGGACGCGGCAGCGCTGCGCACCCGCGCGGTACGCGACGGCGATCATTACGTCCTCAACGGCCAGAAGCAGTTCATCTCCGGCGCCGGCGGCACCGACGTTCTGGTCGCGATGGTCAGGACCGGCGGCGATGGTCCCGGCGGCATCTCGACCCTCGTCATCGACGGCAAGACACCCGGCGTCTCCTTCGGCGCCAATGAGCGCAAGATGGGCTGGAACGCGCAGCCGACTAGGGCGGTGATATTCGAGAACGCCCGCGTGCCGGTTTCCAACCGCCTGAGCGAGGAGGGCACAGGGTTCAAGATCGCGATGGCCGGCCTCGACGGCGGCCGTCTCAACATTACTGCGTGCTCGCTCGGCGGCGCGCAGGCCGCGCTCGATAAGGCACGCGCCTACATGAAGGATCGCAAGGCGTTCGGAAAGCGGCTGGACGAATTCCAGGCGCTGCAATTCCGTCTTGCCGACATGGCGATCGAGCTCGAGGCCGCGCGCACCTTCCTGTGGCGTGCTGCGGCGGCGCTCGACCGCAAGGACGCTGACGCCACCATGCTATGCGCCATGGCGAAACGCTTCGGCACCGATGTCGGCTTTGAGGTCGCCAACCATGCGCTGCAGCTTCACGGCGGCTACGGTTACCTCAGCGAGTACGGCATCGAGAAGATCGTGCGCGACTTACGTGTGCACCAGATCCTCGAAGGCACCAATGAAATCATGCGGCTCATCGTGGCGCGCAAATTGATCGAGGGCGCGCGATGACGGCAGCAGAAGAGGGCGATCTCGTCGCCCGCGTCGAGGGCGCCGCCGGCATCATCAGGCTCAACCGCCCCAAGGCGATCAACGCCGTCACGCTGGAGATGTTTCGCGACATCGACAAGGCGCTCGACCGCTTCGAGGCTGATCCTGCCGTTGCCGTGATCCTGCTTGAAGGCGCCGGCGAGCGTGGCCTCTGCGCCGGCGGCGACATCCGCACGCTCTGGGAAAGCTCGAAGGCTGGTGGCGATCTCGGCAAGATCCTGTGGCGGGAGGAGTATATCCTCAATGCCCGAATCAAGAAGTTTCCAAAACCCTATGTCGCCTTCATGGACGGCATTGTCATGGGCGGCGGCGTCGGGCTTTCCGCGCATGCCAGCCACCGCGTCGTCACCGATCGCACGAAGCTCGCGATGCCCGAAGTCGGCCTCGGCTTCTTCCCCGATGTCGGCGGCACCTATCTGCTGTCGCATGCGCCGGGCGAGATCGGCACCTATTTCGGGCTGACCGGCCAGACCATGAACGGGCCTGACGCGATCCATGCGAAGTTTGCCGATTGGGTCGTGCCGGCGGCGAGATTGCCGGAGCTGCGCGAGGCGCTGACCAAGCTGCGCCTTGGTGCGACCGCTGACGATGTCGGCAAGCTCATCAGCGGCTTTGCGACGGGCGAGACTGCGGGGCCGGTCGCCGCCAGGGAGCCGATCATCGATGCGTTGTTCGGCTTCGACCGCATGGAGGACATTTTCGCTGCGCTGAAGCGCGATGGTTCCGAGTTCGCGCTGGCCACGCTGAAGACGCTGAGCGAAAAATCGCCGCGCGGCATGGTGGTGACGCTCAAACTGCTGCGGCTTGCGCGCGGATCGAGCCTGGAAGAGTGCCTGGTGCGCGAATACCGCGCCGCACTGGAAGTGTTTCGGAGCGATGATTTTCGCGAAGGCGTGCGCGCCGCCGTGATCGACAAGGATCGCAACCCGACCTGGTCGCCGCGAGCAATCGAGGATGTGACGCCTGAGATGCTGGCGCCCTATCTCGCCGAGATCGGCGCGGACGAATTGAAGTTCAATTAACAACGCGACAGCGGAGGAAACGACAATGGCCACGATCGCATTCATCGGTCTCGGCAACATGGGCGGCCCGATGGCGGCCAACCTCGTCAAGGCCGGCCACAAGGTGGTGGCGTTCGATCTCGTCGAAGCCTCGCGCAATCAGGCCAGGGCCGATGGCGCCAGCATTGCCGACAGCGCGCCCGCCGCGGTGAAGGGCGCCGATGTCGTGGTCACCATGCTCCCCGCAGGCAAGCACGTGCTCGGCGTCTGGAACGAGGTCGTGCCTGTCATGACCAAGGGGACGCTGATCATCGACAGCTCCACCATCGACGTCGAGAGCGCGCGGGCCGCGCATGCGCTCGCCGCCAAGCACGGCGTGCTCTCGGTCGATGCGCCGGTCTCCGGCGGCACCGGCGGCGCCAAGGGCGCAACGCTCACCTTCATGTGCGGCGGCGAGGAGAAGGCATTTGCCGCGGCAAAGCCCGTGCTCGAGAACATGGGCAAGAAGATCGTGCATTGCGGCGGGGCCGGTGCCGGCCAGGCCGCGAAAATCTGCAACAACATGATCCTCGGCATTTCCATGATCGCGGTGAGCGAAGCCTTTGCGCTCGGTGAGAAGCTCGGGCTCTCGCATCAGGCGCTGTTCGACGTCGCCTCGACCTCGTCCGGCCAGTGCTGGTCGCTGACGACCTATTGCCCGGTGCCCGGCCCGGTGCCGACCTCGCCGGCCAACAACGATTACAAGCCGGGCTTTGCCTCGGCGCTGATGGTGAAGGACCTCACCCTGGCGCAGGATGCGGCGAAAGCTGCGGGCGCGGCGACGCCGCTCGGCAAGCATGCGCAGGAGATCTATCAGTCTTTCGACGCAGCCGGCCAGGGCGGGGTGGATTTTTCCGGAATTATCAAGCACGTTAGGAGTTTGGCCGGGAAAGCTTGATGACCACATTCCAGGAAGCACGCGCGTTCCTTCTGCAACACCGCACGGATTACGACGCAGCGGTCAAAGGTTTCCGCTGGCCTGATCCGGTTCCTTTCAACTGGGCGCTCGACTGGTTCGACGCTGAGCTCGCGGCCAATGCGGACAGCAAGGATCGGCCCGCGCTCTGGATCGTCGACGCCGCCCAGGACAAGCAGACAAAGCTGTCTTTCGCGGCGCTGTCGCGTCGCTCCAACCAGGTCGCGAACTTCCTTCGCGCGCAGGGTTTGAAGCGCGGCGATCATCTCCTGCTGCTGCTCGGCAATGTGGTACCGCTGTGGGAGACGATGCTCGCCGCGATGAAGCTCGGCGTGGTCGTCATTCCCGCCACGACGCTGCTGACCGCCGACGAGCTGCGCGACCGGCTCGATCGCGGCAAGGCGAGGGCGGTGATCGCGGCGCAGGACCAGGTCGCAAAGTTCGCGAGCTTGGGCGCGGAGAATGTCGTCCGCATCGTCGTCGGCGCGGACTCCGACGGTTGGCTTGCCTATGACGAGGCGGCAAAGGCCTCCGAGAGTTTTGCGCCTGATGGTCCGACCCATGCCGACGACCCGATGCTGCTCTATTTCACCTCGGGCACGACAGCAAAACCAAAGCTGGTGCGGCACAGCCAGCGCAGCTACCCCGTCGGCCATCTCTCGACCATGTACTGGATCGGCCTGAAGCCCGGCGACGTCCATCTCAACATCTCTTCGCCCGGCTGGGCCAAGCATGCCTGGAGCTGCTTCTTCGCGCCGTGGAATGCCGGTGCGACCGTGTTCGTGGTCAACCAGCCGCGCTTCGACGCCAAGGCGCTGCTCGCCACCATCGGCCGCTGCGGCGTCACCACGCTGTGCGCGCCGCCGACGGTGTGGCGGCTGTTCATCCAGGAGAACCTCGCCGCGTTCAAGGTGGCGCTTCGCGAGGTCTGCGGCGCCGGTGAGCCGCTCAATCCTGAAGTGATCGATCAGGTGCAGGTCGCCTGGGGCCTCACCATCCGTGACGGCTACGGCCAGACCGAGACCACCGCGCTCGCCGGCAACTCGCCGGGGCAGCCCATCAAGATCGGCTCGATGGGCCGTCCGCTGCCGGGCTATCGCGTGCAGATCAGCGATGCCGACGGCAATCCCGCAAGGGAGGGCGACGTGACGCTGGTGCTGGGTGATGACCGCCCGGCCGGCCTGATGCAGGGCTATCAGGGTGACGACGGCAAATTGTCCGGCGCCGAAGGCGCGCTCTATCGCAGCGGCGACGTGGTGTTTGCGGATGAGGACGGCTATCTCACCTTCGTCGGCCGTTCCGACGACGTGTTCAAATCCTCCGACTATCGCATCAGCCCGTTCGAGCTGGAGAGCGTCCTGCTCGAGCACGAGCTCGTTGCGGAAGCTGCGGTGGTGCCGAGCCCGGACCCGATCCGGCTTGCGATCCCCAAAGCCTTCGTGCTGCTGACCGCGGGCGCGGAGCGGACGCCGGAAACCGCGCTCTCCATCTTCAAGCACCTGCACGCGCGTCTGGCGCCGTTCAAGCGCATCCGCCGCCTCGAAATCGTCACCGAGCTCCCGAAGACGATCTCTGGAAAGATCCGCCGCGTCCAGCTACGACGGCTCGAACGCGACGATGATCGGAGCGATCCCTTGCGCGGCCGGGAATTCCGTGAGGAGGAGTTTCCGGAGCTGGCGAAGACACGGAGTGAGACCTAAGTGAACGAAGTCTGGAAGAAACCACCTGTAACGCTCGAAGCCTATCAGGCCATCGTCGGCAAGGAGATCGGCGTGTCCTCATGGCATCTGATCGATCAGCCCCGCATCGACACCTATGCCGACGTGATCGAGGATCACCAGTTCATCCACGTCGATCCCGACCGCGCGAAGAAGGAGACCGCCTTCGGCACCACCATCGCGCACGGCTTTCTCACGATGTCGCTGCTGTCGGTCATGTCCTACGAGGTGATGCCTGTCATCGCCGGCACCACGATGGGCGTGAATTACGGCTTCGACAAGCTGCGCTTCATCTCGCCGGTGCGCTCCGGCAAGCGCGTGCGCGGCCGCTTCGTGCTGGCGGAAGCCAAGCTCCGCAAGCCGAACGAATTGCAGTCCCGCACCAACGTCACGGTCGAGATCGAGGGCGAGGACAAGCCGGCGCTGGTCGCCGACTGGCTCGGCCTGATCTATTTCGAATAGGCCCGTGCCGCCGTTGCCGGCCTTGACCCGGCAACCCATCGCTGCTCAAAAAGCTGTCAATTCGTGCTCGGTGCACCCTCTCCCCTTGTGGGAGAGGGTGGCGAAATCGAGCGGAGCGAGATGAAGCCGGGTGAGGGGTCTCTCTCCACACGCTCATCTGCCGAGACAACCCCTCATCCGGCGCTTGCGCGCCACCTTCTCCCACAAGGGGCGAAGGAAGAAAGGAAGCACTATGGCAATCAGGTTCGACGGACGCGTCGCCATCGTCACCGGCGCGGGCAATGGTCTCGGACGCGCGCATGCGCTGGGGCTGGCCAGCCGCGGCGCCAAGGTCGTGGTCAACGATTTCGGCGGCGCGCGCGACGGCACCGGCGGCTCGCTGTCGCCGGCCGAAGCGGTGGTCGAGGAGATCCGCAAAGCGGGCGGCACCGCGATGGCCGACGGCGCCGACGTCTCCAATTTCGAGCAGGTCACCGCCATGGTCGAGCGCGCCACCAGGGAGTGGGGCAGCGTCGATCTTCTGTGCGCCAATGCCGGCATCCTGCGCGACAAGTCGTTCGGCAAGATGGAAGTCGCCGATTTCCAGAAGGTGCTCGACGTGCATCTCGTTGGCACCTTCTATTGCTGCAAGGCGGCCTGGGCCGGCATGCGTGACCGCAATTACGGTCGCATCGTGCTGACGACGTCGTCCTCCGGCCTCTACGGCAATTTCGGCCAGGCCAATTACGGCGCCGCCAAAACCGGCATGGTTGGCCTGATGAACGTGCTCGCCGAGGAAGGTCGCAAGAACGACATCCGCGTCAACATCATCTCGCCGACGGCGGCGACGCGCATGACCGAAGAGCTGCTGCCGCCGCAGGCGTTGCAGCTGATGAAGCCGAACGCGATCACGCCCGCGGTCGAGTACATGCTGAGCGAGGATGCCCCGACCCGCACCATCATGGGCGCCGGTGCCGGCTCGTTTGCGGTGATCAAGATTTTGGAGAGCGAAGGCATCAACCTGCCGGAGAGCGAGTGGACGCCCGATGCGATTGCCGCGCATTTCGCCGAGATCAGCGACATGTCGAAGGCCAGAGCGCTGCAGGGCGCGTTCGAGCAGACGCAGAAATACGTCGCGCAGGCCGCGGCGCGGGCGGGGATCAAGCTCTGACGGCCGTCGCCGTCATCGGCGCAGGTCCCGCCGGCCTGATGGCGGCGGAGGTGCTGGCGTCAGGAGGCGCGCGCGTCACGGTCTACGACGCGATGCCGTCTGCGGGGCGCAAGTTCCTGATGGCGGGCCGCGGTGGGCTCAATCTCACCCACAGCGAACCGCTGCCGCAGTTCACGGCGCGCTACCGCGAGGCCGCACCGAAGCTGCAAGCGGCGATCGACGCGTTTTCACCCGATGCGCTCCGGGCCTGGTGCGAAGCGCTGGGCGAGCCGACCTTCGTCGGCAGCAGCGGACGCGTGTTTCCCAAGGCCTTCAAGGCTTCGCCCTTGCTACGCGCCTGGCTGCGGCGGCTCGATGCCGGCGGTGTCGGCTTTGCTTTTCGCCATCGCTGGATCGGCTGGGACGGCGAGGGACGGCTGATCTTTCAGACGCCGAAAGGTGTCTCCGCCATCGAAGCGAACGCCACGCTGCTCGCCCTTGGCGGCGCAAGCTGGCCGCGGCTCGGATCGGACGGAAGCTGGGTCGAGATCCTCACCGCAAGAGGCGTTGCCGTCTCGAAGTTGCGGCCCGCCAATTCCGGCTTCACGGTCGCTTGGTCCAAAGTGTTCCGCGACCGTTTCGAGGGCCAGCCGCTCAAGGGCGTGGCGCTGACGATCGGCGCACACACGGTGCGCGGAGAAGCCATGATCACCCGCAGCGGAATCGAAGGCGGCGCGATCTATGCGCTCTCGTCAGAGCTGCGCGAGGCGGTGCTGAGTCTCGGGCAGGCGACGCTGATGATCGCGTTGCGGCCCGACCTCGACGCCGCGGCGCTGACCACGCGGCTGTCGGGCGTGCGCGGCAAGCAATCGCTGGCGAACTTCCTGCGCAAGGCCGCGCAATTGTCGCCGGCCGGCATCGGCGTGATGCAGGAAGCGGCCATCGCCTCTGGCCGGCCGCTGGCCGCGTTCTCGCCGGCCGAGCTGGCGCAGCTGGTCAACGCCATTGCGCTTCAGCTCACCGGCGTGGCTCCGATCGATCGGGCGATCTCGACGGCGGGCGGGATCACCTTCGACGAGCTCGACGCACACTTCATGCTGCGTAAGCTGCCCGGAGTGTTCGCCGCGGGCGAGATGCTCGATTGGGAAGCACCAACCGGCGGCTATCTGTTGCAGGCTTCGTTTGCGACGGGGGCCGCGGCGGGCAGGGGTGTGCTGGAGTGGCTCAGTCGCTAACCACCGTCATTGCGAGCGCAGCGAAGCAATCCAGAATCCCTCCTCGGACGTAGTCTGGATTGCTTCGTCGCAAGAGCTCCTCGCAATGACGGCCGTGGGAACGGCGCGAACCCTACCGCAGCTTCCCCCGCGCCGCGACCGGCAGCGTGCCGATGATCTCCTCGCCGCGGACCATTACGACCTCGTCCATCATGTTGACGACGACGCAGACGTGGTTCGGTACGATGCGGACGACGTCGCCGACATTCGGCCTTGTGTTGCTGCGGGAGAGATCGAGGAAGCCGTGCTCCTCGGCGAACTTGGCGATCTTCGCCTCGGGATGCTCCAGGATCAGGCCGTGACCGTCGAGCCCGCCGGTATCCGTGGTCAGCGTCTTCGAGCCGGCGTCCAAAATACCGCGCTCGGGCGCGGCGCGGCTCACCACCGTCGAATAGATGTGCAGCGCGCAATCGTCCCACGTGGCCGAGCCGGCCGCGACCTGCATGCGGTCGTTATAGATGTAGGTGCCGAAGCGATGCTCGGTGCCGCCTTTGAGCTTGCCAATGTTGACGAGGTTCGGCGTGCCGCCGGTCGAGACGATTTTTGCATCGAGCCCGTGCGCGCGCACGCCGGCCAGCGCCTCGTCGTAGAATTTTTGCGCGTCAGCCCAGCCGGTCTCGGTCGGGTAGAGCATGAAGCCGGCAAACTCCAATCCCTTGGACGCGGCGATCTCGCGCGCCAGCGCGATCGCCTCCGCGGGCGTCTCGACGCCCGCGCGCTTGCGCCCCGTGTCGCATTCGACCACGACCGAGAGCGGACGGCCCGAGGCCGCGGCGGCCTTCGGCAAGCCCGCGACGACTGTCGAGTTATCGGCCGCCACCGTCATCTTGGTCTTGGCATTTAGCGCGCCGAGCCGCGCCATCTTCTCTTCGCCCAAGAGATTGTAGCTGATCAGGATGTCGTCGATGCCGGCATTGGCCATGATCTCGGCCTCGCCGATCTTCTGGCAGGTGATGCCTTTCGCTCCAGCCGCGACCTGCATCTTGGCGATGGTCGGGTTCTTGTGCGTCTTGATGTGCGGACGATTGGCGATGCCGGCATCGTCGCAGGCTTTCTGGATCCGCGCGATGTTGCGCTCGACCCTGTCCATGTCGATGACGGCGCAGGGCGTGCCGTATTCGCGGGCGACTTTTGCGGCGAGAGTTGTTGTCATAAGTTATGCCTGTTCAATCTCTTCACGGAGCATTTCGAGTTCGAGCCAGCGCTCTTCAGCGGCCGACAGTTCTTCATGCGCCTTGGCGATGGCGGCCGAGGTGTCGTCGAATTTCTTGCGATCTTTCGCATAGAGATTGGGATCATCAAGCACGCCCTGCAGCTTGGCAATATCCGCGTGCAACGTCTCCATCTTCTTCGGCAACGTTTCCAGCGCGTGCTTCTCGTTGAAGCTCAGCTTCCGCTTGGGGGCCGACGAGGGAGCGGCGGCGCGCTCCTCTTTCTTCTCCACTGGCGCTTGCGTCTTCGCCGTCTCGCGCTTGAGGTCCGCGCCGCGCTGGCTCAGCATGTCGCTGTAGCCGCCGGCATATTCGATCCACTTGCCGTTACCGTCCGGCGCGATCACGGAGGTGACGACGCGGTCGAGGAAGTCGCGGTCGTGGCTGATCAGGATGACTGTGCCATCGTAATCGCCGAGCATCTCCTCGAGCACGTCGAGGGTCTCGAGATCGAGATCGTTGGTCGGCTCGTCCAGCACCAGCAGGTTCGACGGTTTTGCGAGCGCCCGCGCCAGCATCAGCCGGCCGCGCTCGCCGCCGGAGAGTACCTCCACCGGAGTGCCCCGCTGCTCCTGGGCGAACAGGAAGTCCTTCATGTAGCCGACGACGTGCTTCGGCTTGCCGCCGACCATGATCTGATCGCCGCGGCCGCCGGTGAGGGCTTCTGCCAGTGTCGATTTGGGATCGAGGCTTTCGCGGTGCTGATCGAGCGTGGCCGTTTCCAGATTGGCACCCAGCCGTACGATGCCGGAATCGGGTTGCCCGCCGCCGGTGAGCAGATTGACCAGGGTGGTCTTGCCGGCGCCGTTCGGGCCGATGATGCCGAGCCGGTCGCCGCGCTGGATGCGCGTCGAGAAGTTCTCGACGATTTTTCTCTCGCCATAGGCCTTGGTGATGCCCTTGGCCTCGATCACCAGCTTGCCGGATTGTTCGGCTTCCGCCGCAGCGAGACTCGCGGTGCCCGCCGTGCCGCGATAGTTGCGGCGCTGGTCGCGCAGCGCGTGAAGATTGGCGAGGCGCTTGACGTTGCGTTTGCGCCGTCCGGAGACGCCGTGGCGCAGCCAATGCTCCCTCGTCGACGATCTTGCGGTCGAGCTTGTGCTGGTCGCGCTCTTCTTCCGCGAGCACCTCGTCGCGCCAGGTCTCGAACGAGGCAAAGCCGCGGTCGATCTGCTTGATCTTGCCGCGGTCGAGCCATGCCGTGGAGCGCGACAGATTTGTCAGGAAGCGGCGGTCATGACTGATGATCACCAGCGCCCCGCGGCGGCTGTCGAGCTCCTGCTCCAGCCACTCGATGGTGGAGAGGTCGAGATGGTTGGTGGGCTCGTCCAGCAGCAATATGTCGGGCGAGGGCGCCAGCACACAGGCGAGCGCGGCGCGACGCGCCTCGCCGCCGGAGAGATTGTGCGGGTTCTCGTCGCCGGTGAGGCCAAGCTGCTCGAGGAGGTAGCGCGCCTGGTGATGGTCGTCGCCCGGCGCGAGCCCCGCCTCGACATAGGCGAGCGTGGTCTTGTGCTCGCCGAAATCCGGCTCCTGCGGCAGATAGCGCACGGTCGCGCCCGGCTGCACGAAGCGCGTGCCGCTGTCGGGCTCGACAAGGCCCGCCGCGATTCTGAGCAGCGTCGACTTGCCCGAGCCGTTGCGGCCGATCAGGCAGACGCGCTCGCCCGGCGCGACATTGAGCTCGACGCCCGACAGCAGCGGCGTGCCGCCAAAAGTCAGCCGGATGTCTTTCAGTTGGATCAGCGGCGGCGCCATGAATCAGCCTTGACCCGAATTCTGGCTCGTTGCGGCAGCGTCAGTGCGGCGGCGCTGGATCCGGCGCAGCGTCTGGTCCAGGGCCGAAAGGAACGCGGAGCGATCGCGCGGCGCGAACGAGCGCGGGCCGCCGGTGACTTCGCCTGCGGAGCGCAGATCCGTCATCAGATTGCGCACCGCCAGGGTCATGCCGATGGACTCCTCAGTGAAGGGCTTGCCGTTCGGGGCGATCACGTCGGCGCCGGCCTTGACGCAGCGGCTCGCCAGCGGAATGTCCGATGTCACGACGACGTCGCCGGCCCTGGCCCGTTCGGCAATCCAGTCGTCGGCCGCGTCCATGCCGGCACCCGCGGCGATGCGCTCGATCAGCGGGTCCTGCGGCACGCGAATAAAATTGCCGGCGACGACGCTCACGGGCACGCCGTGCCGGAGCGCCACGCGGTAGATCTCGTCCTTCACCGGACAGGCGTCGGCGTCGACATAGATGCGGGTGAGAGCGTCGGTCATTCCGCCGCGTGGTACCCCATTCGGGCTGCAAAGGCGAGGGGATTGACCGATGTTCCCTGGGCCCTACGATCAGCCCTGAAACAACAAGAACAGGGAAGATGACCCCATGCCGAACCGGCTCGAAACCTACCGCGTCGAGGCCTACAACACCGCCAAGCAATCCGAAAACAAGATGCACGACGACAATGTGGCGCGCCGCTTCGGCTTTGAAGGCGGGCTGGTCCCGGGCGTCGACGTCTTCGCTTACATGATGCACGTGCCGATCGCGCGCTGGGGCCGCGATTTCCTTTCCCGTGGGCTGGTCGAGGCGCGCTTCATCAAGCCGGTCTATGACGGCGAGACTGCCGACGTCGACGCGACCGAGCACAACGGCCTGCTGACCATCGAGGTGTTCAGCCGTACCGAGCTCTGCGCGACCGGAACGGCGTCGCTGCCGGCGGAGGCGCCAGTGGTAGCATTGAGCGACTATGTCGAAGTCCCCGCTGTCGCCGAGCGCAAGCCGGTCAGTCCTGCGACGTTCGAACTGGGCAAGTGGCTGGGCACGACGCCGCGCCGCTGGGCCGGGCAGGACGCGGCCGACTATCTCACGGATGTCAGGGAGAAGGATCCGATCTTCGCGCGCGAGAGCCTCGGCCATCCCGGCCTGATCCAGCGGGTCATGAACCGCGTCCTCGTCGACAACACCATTCTGGGGCCCTGGATCCATGTCGGCAGCCGCATGCAGCTGCTGTCCGCCGCGCGCGCCGGTGACGAGATCACGGCGCGGGCCAAGGTCACCGCGAACTACGAGAAGAAGGGCCACCGCTTCGTCGAGCTCGACGCGCTGGTCGTCGCCAACGGCACGATGCCGCTCGCCCACTGCCTGCACACCGCAATCTACCAGCCGCGCGAGCAGGCGGCGGCGTAGCGGAGGCAAGCCTGTCACCACAAACGCGGTGTCATGCCCCGGCTTGACCGGGGCATCCAGTACGCCGCGGCCCATCCGTGAATCACGATTGCCTCGGAGTACTGGATCGCCCGATCAAGTCGGGCGATGACAGCTGTGCGTGTGGACGCGGCGAATGACCTTCTGCGATAGAGCCTCTTACGCCGCCTTGGCCTTCGCCTCCTGGATCGCGCGCCACACCCGCTCCGGGGTCAGCGGCATGTCGATGTGCTTGATGCCGTAATCCGACAGCGCATCGAGCACCGCGTTCACCACCGTCGAGAGACTGCCGGCGCAGCCTGCTTCGCCGCAGCCCTTGCTGCCGAGCGGATTGGTGGTGGCGGGCACCGGATGATCGCCGACCGTCATGTTGGGGACGTCCTCGGCACGCGGCAGGGCGTAGTCCATCAGCGAGCCCGTGATCGGCTGGCCGCTCTCGTCGTAGCGGATGTGCTCCATCAGCGCCTGGCCGATGCCCTGGACCACGCCGCCATGGAGCTGGCCCGCGACCAGCATCGGGTTGATCACCGTGCCGAAATCGTTGACCGCGCTGTAGCGCACGATCTGCACCACGCCGGTGTCCGGATCGATCTCGACCTCGGCGACGTGGCAGCCATTCGGGAACGCCGAGGCGACCGGATCGCTGGTGTGATCGACGTCGAGCGTATCAGGCACGCCCTCCGGCACCTTGCCGTCATGCAGCTTCTTCGCGAGCTCCATGATGTCGATGCTGCGATCGGTGCCGGCGATCGTAAAGCTGCCGTCAGCAAACTCGATATCGGCCTCGGACGCTTCCAGCATATGCGCGGCGGCGCGCTTGCCCTTCTCGATGACGAGCTTTGCGGCCCCCACGATGGCTTGGCCGGTCGCGGTGATCGAGCGCGAGCCGCCGGTGCCGTTGCCGGTGTGGACGATATCGCTGTCGCCCTGCACGAGCTTCACGCTCTCGAAGGGGACGCCGAGCTGCTCGGACAGCACCTGCGCGAACGGCGTGGCATGGCCCTGGCCGTAATCGAGCGTGCCGGTGATGAGCTGCACGGTGCCGTCAGCATCGAACACGATCTTGCCGAGCTCGGGGCTCGGCGGCGCCGTGACCTCGAGATAGGAGCCGACCGCGATGCCGCGCAGCTTGCCGGCCTTCTTGCTCTCCTTCTTGCGCTTGGCGAAGTTCTCGTGGTCGGAGATTTCGAGCGCCTTGTTGAATACGGCCTGGAAGTCGCCGCTGTCATAGGTGACGCCGGAGGAGGCCGCGAACGGGATCTGGTTTGGCTTGATGAAGTTGCGCTTGCGCAAGGTCAGCCGGTTGATGCCCATCTCGTCGGCGGCGCGGTCGATCAGCCGCTCCATGTAATAGTTCGCCTCGGGCCGGCCGGCACCGCGATAGGCGCCCATCAGCGTGGTGTTGGTGAGCACCGTCTTGATGTCGACCGCCATCAGCGGCGTGCGATAGACGCTGGAGAAGTTCTTGCCGGTGTTGAGCGAAAGCGGCCCCGGCGCGACGCCGGTGATGTAGGCGCCGAGATTGCCATAGCCGGACAGCTTTGCCGCGAGGAAGTGCCCCTCGGCATCGAGCGCGAGCTCGGCATGGATCTTCTGCGCGCGGCCGTGGCTGTCGGAGAGAAAGCTGGTGGAGCGCTCGTCCAGCCACTTCACCGGCCGTTCCAGCGCCTTCGCCGCATACAGGATGCACATGTACTCGGGATAGTTGATGTTCTTCATGCCGAAGGAGCCGCCGACATTGGCGGTGAGAATGCGCACCTTCTCGTTCGGCACCTTCAGGTTCTTGGCGAGATTGGCGCGATTGCCGGCGACGCCCTGGGTCGGCACCTGAAGCGTGTAGCGCTCGGTCTTCTTATCGTAGGAGGCAAGCCCGACGCGCGGCTCCATCGAGACCACGGCGACGCGGGTGTTCTCGATGTCGAGCCTGGTCACATGAGCGGCGCTGGCGAAGGCCGCGTTGACCTTGTCCATGTCGCCATAGTGGTAGTCGAGCGCGACGTTGTTCGGGATGTGGTCATAGAGCTGCGGCGCGCCGGGCTTGGCGGCTTCCTCGGGATCCGTCACCGCCGGCAGCGGCTCGATGTCGAGCTCGACCGCTTCGGCCGCGTCGCGCGCCTGCGCCAGCGTCTCCGCCACCACGAAGGCGACGGGATCGCCGACGAAGCGGACCTTGTCGGTCGCCAGCGGCAGGCGGTTGGTCTGGAGCAGGGGCGAGCCGTCACGGCTCTTCAGCGGCAGGCCGCAGGTGAAGGGGCCATAGCCGGCGGCATCGAGGTCCTTGCCGGTCCACACCCCCAGCACGCCCGGCATCGCCTTGGCGGCATCGAGGCCAATGCCACGGATGATGCCATGGGCATGGGTGGAACGGACGACCACGGCATAGGCCTGGCCGGGCAGGTTGAAATCGTCGGTGTAGCGGCCCTTGCCGCGCACCAGGGTGTCGTCCTCCTTGCGGCGGACCGGTTGCCCGACGCCATATTTTTGCAGTGCAATAGCGTTCTCGAGCGTGGACGATTTGGTGTGTTCTTGCATGGAATTGACCTGAAAAGCCGGCATTTGCGCATTTTCGCGGCAGCGGAGCACCGGACTCCCTTGAGATAACCCACCACCCCCGTTCACGACAACGCACGATTGGGCATGGTCCCATGTGATGCGTTGTTGCGCAGGCCTGCCGCGCTGCTAATGTTTCAGGCGAATAATCAATTCCAGACCGGCCCGACCGGCCGCGGAAAGACAGTTTGTATGAATGACCACACGCGGCTCCGCGACGGCCATGTTAGCCAACATGGGCCGCACGGTGAGCTGAATGGGTCGATGGCGGCGGTGGCGTTGGCCACCGATCCGGCCGTCGGCGCGCAAGCGCCGGGAACCGGCGTCTATGCGGCGCTGGACCTCGGCACCAACAATTGCAGGCTGCTGATCGCCTGTCCGACCCAGGACGGCTTTCGCGTGGTCGATTCCTTCTCGCGCATCATCCGGCTCGGGGAGGGCGTCTCGGCGACAGGTTGCATCAGCGACGCCGCGATCGAGCGTGCCATCGCCGCGCTCAGCATCTGCCGGGACAAGATCAACTTACGGAAGGCGCGGCGGCTGCGGCTGATCGCGACCGAAGCCTGCCGCGCGGCTTCGAACGCGGAAGGTTTTCGCAGCCGCGTTGCGGCCGAGACGGGCATCGAGCTCGAGGTGATCGACCGCGAGACCGAGGCCACGCTCGCCGTGCTCGGCTGCTCGCCGCTGGTCGACCCGAGGGGGCGCGGCGCGATCCTGTTCGACATCGGCGGCGGCTCGACCGAGCTGGTGCGGATCGAGCGCGACCCGGAAAACCCGGAGCCGCGCATAAAAGCCTGGATGTCGATCCCCTATGGCGTGGTCACGCTCGCAGAGCAGTTCGGCGGACGCGACGTCACGCCGGAGATCTACGCTGCGATGGAGCAGGAGGTCGCAAGCCACGTCGCGCCGTTCGCGGAAGAGCACGGCCGCGATCTCGCCGACATGCATCTGCTCGGCACGTCGGGCACGGTGACGACGCTGGCCGGGATCCATCTCAATCTGGCGCGCTATGACCGACGCCGCATCGACAGCATCTGGATGAACGATGCCGACATCACCGCGACCATCAACAAGCTGCTCGGCATGAGCTACGAGGAGCGCGCGAACAACAGCTGCATCAGCGTCGAGCGTGCCGATCTCGTGCTCGCCGGCTGCGCCATTCTCGATGCTATCCGCCGCGCCTTTCCGCTGCCGCGCCTGCGCGTCGCCGACCGGGGCTTACGCGAAGGCATGCTGGTCGAGATGATGCGCGAGGACGGCGCGCTCAGGAGCTGGTGAGTATGGCCAAGGACACCACCGGCCGCTTGCACGTCCAGGTCAAGACCGGCGGCAAGCGCAAATTGTCGTCGAAGCTGTGGCTGGAGCGGCAGCTCAACGATCCCTATGTGGCGAAAGCCAAGGCCGCGGGCTATCGCTCGCGCGCCGCGTTCAAGCTCTTGGAGATGGACGACAAGTTCCGGCTGTTGAAGCCGGGCATGGCCGTGGTCGATCTCGGCGCGGCACCCGGCGGCTGGAGCCAGATCGCGGCCAAGCGCGTCGGCTCGACCGAAGGCAAGGGCAAGGTCGTCGCCATCGATCTGTTGGAGATGCCGGAGATTCCCGGCGTCGACTTCGCGCAACTCGACTTCATGGACAACGACGCGCCCGAGAAGCTCACCGCGATGCTCGGCGGCAAGGCCGACGTTGTGATGTCCGACATGGCCGCCAACACCACCGGCCACCGCAAGACCGACCAGCTGCGCATCGTCGGCCTGGTCGAGACCGCCGCGGCGTTTGCCTGCGACGTGCTCAAACCCGGCGGCGCGTTTCTGGCCAAGACGTTCCAGAGCGGCGCCGATGCCGATCTGCTCGCCCAGCTCAAGCGCGACTTTGCCACCGTGCGTCACGTCAAGCCCGCCGCGAGCCGGCAGGATTCCTCGGAGCGCTACGTGCTGGCGACGGGATTTCGGGGCGGGGGAACGGCGTAGCCTCGCACCCCCTCATTGCGAGGAGCTCTTGCGACGAAGCAATCCAGGCTGTCTCCGCAGAGGCATTCTGGATTGCTTCGCTGCGCTCGCAATGACGAAAGACTACCCCAGCCGCTGATCCCTTACGTCCTGCGTATCCTCGGACGCTGCCTTGACCGCCGCCTTCTCCGCACACTTGCCCGCGCCCTTGCGGCTGGCGATCTCCACCGCCTTGCGGCCGGAGATCTCGTGGCCGGCATCCGCGGGCATCTGCCAGAAGAACCAGCTCGAGGCCGCCGAGGTCAACGCCACCACGACGAAGGCCGGCGCGAACACCGTGGCGTCGATCTCGCTGATATGGTGGAACCACATCGTCGTTTCCACGCAGGCCGCGCCGACGGCGACGCCGGCGGAGACCGCGAGCTGCTGGTTGACGCTGACGAGCGTGGTGGCCCGGCTCATCTGCGCGGTTTCGACGTCGGCATAGGCGACCGTGTTGATCGCGGTGAACTCCAGCGAGCGGAAGAAGCCGCCGACCACCAGGATGACCATGATGATGAGCAGCGGCGTCGTCACCGTGAACAGCGCGCAGACGGCGAGAAAGAACGCGCTGATGATCGCGTTCACCGTCATCAGGTTGCGGAAGCCGAAGGTGCGGATGATCCGCGCCGCCAGCGTCTTCATGCCCATGGCCCCGAGCGAGGAAGCAAAGGTGACGAGGCCGGAATGGAACGGCGACAGGCCGAAGCCGATCTGCATCAGGAGCGGCAGCAGGAACGGCAGCGCGCCGATGCCGAGCCGGAACAGGAAGCCGCCGAACACGGCTGCGCGCAGCGTCGGCAGCCTCAGGAGCGAGAAGTCCAGCACCGGCGATCCGGTCCGCCGCGCGTGGATGACGTAGAGCGTCATCGAGATCGCACCGCCCACGACCAGCGCGGCCACCGTGCTCCATGGCAGCAAGTTGAGCCCGGCGACCGAAAGGCCAAAGGCGATCCCGGCAAGGCCGATGCCGGCGAGCACCATGCCGTAGAGATCGAACGGCTCCTGCGCCTCGCTCTTGATGGGATCGATGAAGCGCAGCGCCATGAAGATGCCGAGCAGGCCGATCGGGATGTTGATCAGGAAGATCCAGTGCCAGGACGCATACGTCGTGATGAAGCCTCCGAGCGGCGGGCCGATCACGGGGCCGATCAGGGCAGGGACCGTCACCCACGCCATGGCGTTGACCAGCGCGCTCTTGTCGACCGAGCGCAGCAGCACGAGGCGTCCGACCGGCGTCATCATCGCACCGCCCATGCCTTGCAGAATGCGCGCGAACACGAAATCGGTGACCGAGGTCGAGAGCGCGCAGCCGACCGAGCCGACCATGAACACGCCGACCGCGATGGCGAATACCATCCGCGCGCCGAACCGGTCGGCGGTCCAGCCGCTCGCCGGGATGAACACCGCGAGCGACAGCAGATAGGAGGTGATCGCGAGCTTCAGCGTCAGCGGGCTGGTGCCGATGTCGGCCGCGATCGCCGGCAGCGAGGTGGCGATCACGGTCGAATCCATGTTCTCCATGAACAGAGCCGTGGCCACGATCAGCGGAATGACGCGTTGCTTGTCGACCATGAAATTAATGAAAGCTGAAGGAGGGGCGGAGTTGCGGCTTATCACCGCCGTCCGCCGCCGACCATTGCGGATCGGCGCATAGCACCTAAGTCCCGCGTAACAACGGTGTGACCGTCTTTCGTCATTCCGGGGCGCGCCCCGTGGCGCGAGCCCGGAATCTATTGGGCCACAGCGTTGCTGCGCGATGGATTCCGGGTTCGCGACTTCGTCGTGCCCCGGAATGACGCCGGAGGGGACGGCGGACGGAGCCGACCCCGCTGAATCGGCCCAAAAAAGCCTGTGCATGGCTGGCCAGCGGCCCGAATTGCTTTGATTCGTCACGCGGCCGTGCTATCGACCCGCGTCAACCCCACCGATGGGCTCCGATTCTCAAGGCGTTGCCGCAAGGGACGCCGAGGGCGGCGCTCATCCATTAGCATTTGCGGCAAGGCCGCAGGAAGGAGTTGGCAGATGGCCACGGTGCAACTTCAGGGCATCCGCGAAGCCTTTACGTTCGACGACGTGCTGTTGAAGCCGGGCCTGTCGGACGTCATGCCGGGCGAGGTCGACATCCGCTCCCGCGTCACCCGCGCCATCCCGCTCAACATCCCGATCATGGCCTCGGCCATGGACACCGTCACCGAGGCCCGCATGGCGATCGCCATGGCGCAGGCCGGCGGCCTCGGCGTCATCCACCGCAATTTCGATCCCGAAGGGCAGGCCGCCCAGGTGCGGCAGGTCAAGCGCTACGAGTCCGGCATGGTGGTGAACCCGCTCACCATCAGCCCCGACGCCACGCTCGACGATGCGCTCAAGCTGATGAGCGATCACGGCATCTCCGGCATTCCCGTCGTCACCGGCGCCGGCAAGAACACGCCCGGCAAGCTGGTCGGTATCCTCACCAACCGCGACGTGCGCTTTGCCACCGACCGCCGGCAAAAAGTCTCCGAGCTGATGACGCATGAAGGGCTCGTCACGGTCCGTGAGAATGTCAGCCAGGACGAGGCGCGGCGGATGCTGCACCAGCACCGCATCGAGAAGCTGCTGGTGGTCGACGATCAATATCGCTGCGTCGGTCTCATCACGGTGAAGGACATGGAGAAGGCGGTCGCCCATCCGCTCGCCTGCAAGGATGGGCAGGGCCGCCTTCGCGTCGCTGCCGCCACCACGGTCGGCGACACCGGCTTCGAGCGTACCGAGCGGCTGATCGATGCCGGCGTCGACCTCGTCGTCGTCGACACCGCGCACGGTCATTCCCGTCACGTGCTGCAGGCGGTGAACCGCATCAAGCGCCTGTCCAATTCGGTGCAGGTCGTCGCCGGCAACGTCGCCACCACGGAAGGCGCGCAGGCGCTGATCGACGCGGGCGCGGATTGCATCAAGGTCGGCATCGGCCCGGGCTCGATCTGCACCACGCGCATCGTCGCCGGCGTCGGCGTGCCCCAGCTCACCGCGATCATGGATGCGGTCGACGCGGCGAAGAAGGCCGACGTCCCCGTCATCGCCGACGGCGGCATCAAGTATTCCGGTGATCTTGCGAAAGCACTCGCGGCCGGCGCCGACATCGCCATGGTCGGCTCGCTGCTCGCCGGCACCGACGAGACGCCCGGCGAAGTGTTCCTGTGGCAGGGCAGGTCCTACAAGGCCTATCGCGGCATGGGCTCGGTCGGCGCGATGGCGCGCGGCTCGGCCGACCGCTACTTCCAGCAGGACATCAAGGATACGCTCAAGCTCGTGCCTGAAGGCATCGAGGGCCAGGTGCCCTACAAGGGCCCGGTCGGCAATGTCATGCACCAGCTCGCCGGCGGCTTGCGCGCCGCGATGGGCTATGTCGGCGCGCGCGACATGAAGGAGCTGCACGACAAGGCCCAGTTCGTCCGCATCACCGGCGCCGGCCTGCGCGAAAGCCACGTCCACGACGTCACGATCACGCGCGAGAGCCCGAATTATCCGGGCGGGGGTTAGTTTCCCGCTTTCGTGCCCCGGACGCAGCGCAGCACCTCTTCGGTGATGCGCTGCAGAGCCGGGGCCCATCTCTCCGCATCCTCCCGTGTAGCCTTCTTGGTCCCGGCTCTGCGCAGCAACGTTTCACGTTGCAGCGCGTCCGGGACACGAGGACTGTATGCACGGCGTCCACAAGCTCGTCATTGCGAGGAGCTCTTGTGACGAAACAATCCAGTCCTTTTGTGTTGACGCGGCTGGATTGCTTCGCTTCGCTTGCAAGGACAGAAAAGTGGAGGAAGCCATGGCCCAAGCCAAACGCATCGTTCTCGCTGCGCGTCCCGTCGGCGAACCCAAGCCGTCTGATTTTCGCCTGGAGGAATTCGCCGTGCCGACGCCAGGACAGGGCGAAGTCCTGCTGCGCACGATCTGGCTGTCGCTCGATCCCTATATGCGCGGGCGCATGAGCGAGGGGCCGTCCTACGCAGCTCCGGTGCCCGTCGGCGGCGTGATGGAAGGCGAGGCGGTCAGCGAGGTCGCGGCCTCCAACAATCCCGATTTCGCGGTCGGCGAGATCGTGCGCATCCGCTCCGGCTGGCAGTCGCACGCGATCTCGAACGGCAAGGGTCTGATGAAGGTCGATCCCAAGCTGGGTCCGATCTCGACCTCGATCGGCGTGCTCGGCATGCCCGGCATGACCGCCTATACGGGCCTGCTCGACATCGGCAAGCCGCAACCGGGCGAGACCGTCGTCGTTGCCGGTGCGTCCGGCGCGGTCGGCTCGGCGGTGGGGCAGATCGCCAAGCTCAAGGGCGCCCGTGCGGTCGGCATCGCTGGCGGCAAGGACAAGTGCGACTACGTGGTGAAGGAGCTCGGCTTCGATGCCTGCATCGATCACCGCGACCCCGATCTCGCCGCCAGGCTGAAGGACGCCTGCCCTGGGGGCATCGACGTCTATTTCGAGAATGTCGGCGGTGCCGTGTTCGAGGCGGTGTTCCCGCTGCTCAACCCGTTTGCGCGCGTGCCGGTTTGCGGCCTGATCGCCCACTACAACGACACCGAGGCCAAGCCGCCGAAATGGGCCGCCAGCCTGATGCGCGCGACGCTGACCAAGCGGCTGACCTTCCGCGGCTTCATCGTGTCAGATTTCGCCGCCCGCCATGGCGACTTCCTGCGCGACATGTCGGCCTGGGTTCGCGACGGCAAGGTCAAGTACAAGGAGTTCGTCACCGAGGGCCTCGAGAGCGCGCCCGGCGCCTTCATGGGCCTGTTGAAGGGGGCCAATTTCGGCAAGCAGCTGGTCCGGGTCGGGCCGGACAAGGCCTAGCGCGACAGGGAATGGGACTCACGTGGCCCAGCGGCCACACGCCGCGTGGGGATAGTTAAGAAAGAGTCACCAAATGGTCACACCTGCCCGCAAAAGCCGCAGGTGTGACCGCCTGTTCATTGACGGCCGGAGGAAGGCATTGAATCATCGCGCATATTTTAGGTGCTGCGATGTTAGAGATTGGTATTTTCTGCGTAATCCTCCTGGCCGCCGGCTATTGGGCGACCATGTTCATCATGGGCCGTCGCGACGACGTCATCCATGGCAAGTTCGTTCACGCCGAGAACGAGGGCGATTTCATGCCGGCCGCAAGGCCTGCGCCACCGCCATTCCCGAAGCGCCCGGTGAAAGCTGCGCAGCCCGCCTCTGTTCAGCCGGTCGGCACCGAGGCCAAGCCGGTGAACAGCGCCGCGCTGCAATCGCTGCTCGCTGCCATCCAGCAGGATCTCAAGAGCGTCGCGTAAGCCGCAACGCTCAGACGCTGCCGCGCTCGACCAGGAACAGATCGACCGCGAGCCGCTGCTCGGCGCGCGGCGTGCCCGAGAGCCGCGCCAAAAGCAGTTCGCCCGCGAGACGTCCCACGGCCGCCGCATCGAACGAAATGGTCGTGAGGCCGGGCGTGATCTGATCGGCGACGTCGTTGTCACCGAAGCCGAGCACGGCCAGATCGCGCGGCACCGACAGGCCGCGGGCGCGAGCCTCGATCAGCGCACCGGTCGCGAGCAGGTCGTTGGCGCAGAACACGGCGTCGACGTCGCCGCTGCGCTCGAGCAGGGCGGTGAAGGCGGCACGGCCGTCGACCAGCCCCGTCACCTCTCCAACGAGGATTTCGTGAACGATCGTGAGGCCGAGCTGTGCGGCGGCGGCGCGAAAGCCGTCGCGGCGGAGTGCGCCGCGGCCGCTGCTGCGGCCGATGAAGGCGATGCGGCGATGTCCCGCCTGCGCCAGCCGGCGCGCCGCCATCGCGCCGGCATCCGCATTGGGCAGGCCGACCAGCATGTCGATGGGGTCGCGCGGAAACGCCCAGGTCTCGATCACGGGAATGCCGAGCTCGGCCAGCGCCGTGCGGTTCTCCTCGAGCTCGATGACGCCGGTGAACATCACCGCCGCGGGGCGGATGCCGCGCAGCGACTGGATCATCGCGACCTCCTTGGCATAGGAGTAGGAGGTCTGGCCGACCAGCACCTCAAAACCCTCCGGCTCGAGCGTCGCGGCAAAGCTGCGCACCGCAAGGCCAAACTGCTGGCTGAGGATGTTGGAGACGAAGGCCACGACCACGTTGGAGCGGCCCGAGCGGAGCGCGCGCGCATGCGGGTTGGAAGCATAGCCCGTCGCCTCGATCACCTCGAGGATGCGCTCGCGAGTCTTGCGATTGACTTTCTCGGGGTGGCGCAGCACCCGCGACACCGTGATCGGTGCCACGCCGGCGCGTTCTGCGACTTCCTCGATGCGCGGCGGCCGCCCGGTCGCGTTGCTGCGGCCGGGCGGCGCCGGAATGCGCACGACATCGTCATAGTTCGGCTTGGCCGGATCGGTCATCGAATCCCTGAAGAGACGTCAGGTTAGAGCATCATGAGATCAGATCGTACTGCAACCGCATTGGCACTGCGCTCCCTCCCCCGCTTGCGGGGGAGGGTTGGGGAGAGGGTGTCTCCACGTCGGGATCGTCCAAGATTACGGACGAAATCCCCAAGAGGAGAAAGCCCTCACCCGGATCGCTTTCGCGATCCGACCTCTCCCGCAAGCGGGAGAGGTGCAGCGAGCATGCGGCCGAAGCTCACCGTCCCAAAACTTCCTCAAGCTTCAAGGCGCGGCCGACCTGCACCAGGCAGTCGCCGCTCTGGCTGTCGGTGTGCAGGCGCTGCGAGATCACGATGCCGTCGGCGGGGAAGCGCAGCACCTCTTCGGCAAGCTCCGGGCGCTCGAAATCGTGATACCAGCCGGCGATATCGCCCGCCTTGACCCGCGCACCCACGGTGACAGCGGGCTCGAACCAGCCGCGGCGCGTCGCGAACACCGCCTGGGCATGGCTCTGCAGCGCCAACAGCTCGGTGGCACGCTCGATCGGCGCATGGGGCCCCAGCACGGGCGCCTGGACGAGGCCGAGCGCGAGCAGCAATCGGTCGACCGCGCGCGCGGTGAATGCCATCGTCTGCGGCGTCACCGTGCCGCCGCCGCCGAATTCGCCGGAGAGTCCGATCGCGCCGGCGCGCGCGGCCGCCGCCATCGAGGTCGGCGCCGTGGCGCCGTTCTCGGCGACGAAGGCGAAGGGCATGCCGAGTCCTTCCATCAGGCGCAACGCGTGGCCGAACATTTCTGGCGGTCCCTGCCGCTCGATCAACGCGCAGGGCACGTGCGCCATCGACGTGCCGCCGGAGTGGATGTCGAAGACGACGTCGTGGCGCGGAAACAGCTCGTGCTCGAGGAAATGCGCCAGGCGGAAGGTCGGCGTGCCCGCGGCATCGCCCGGGAAGGCGCGGTTGAGATTGCCTTCGTCGAGCGGCGAGCGGCGGCGCGCCGCCATCACGGCCGGCCAGTTGGCGAAGGGCAGGATGGTGATCTCGCCCTTGATGTCCTTCGCATCCAACCGGCGATACAGCCGCGTCAGTGTGATTTCGCCCTCATATTCGTCGCCGTGATTGCCGGCCATCAGCAGCAGTTTCGGCCCGGCGCCGTTCTTGATCCGGAAGATCGGGATCTTGAGCTGGTAGTAGGGCGATCGATCGATCGAGAAGGGAATGCCGAGGTGGCCGGACCATTTCTGGTCCTTCTCGAAATCGATCTCGTGGAAAAGTCCGGTATGCATGGCTTGCCTCGAGGCCGCGTCGTCGCCGACACCGGCCGAAGTTTGAAGAGAAAGCAGCGTCGTTACAGCAAGGCGACCGCGGTCATCTCGACGCGCAGATCGGGATCGGCGAGACGGGCTTCGACGCAGGCGCGCGCCGGCGGATTGGCTGGATCGATCCAGGAATCATAAACCGAGTTCATGGTGTCGAAGTCGGTGATATGCGGCAGGAAGACGTTGACCGCGATCAGCTTGGAGCGGTCGGAGCCGGCCTCCTTGAGCAGCGCGTCGATCTTGGCGAGCACCTGCTCCGTCTGCGACACGATGCCGGCCTTGCGGTCATCCGCAACCTGGCCTGCGATGTGCACCATGCCGCCGGCGGCGACGGCCTGGCTCATGCGCGATCCCACGACGTAACGTTTGATCATCTCAATTCTCCTCGTAAAGGTGGGCTCTCACATGATGCGAGAGCCCGTCCAAAACTCACAGCGTCGGCAACGACTGCTCTTCCTTGAACCATTTCAGCTGAAGTGCGCCGAGCTTGCCGTTGAGCTTGTTGAAGAAGATGTCGGTGTTGATCCAGTTGAGCAGGTTCTGCTCGCCCTGGCGGACGCCGACATGGGCCGGCGACTGGCGGATCAGGAACTTCAGCTCGACCTCCTTGGTCGGGTTCTGGTCCTGCACCTTCAGTGCAATGGCGCTGTTCTCCGCGAACGTATCGGCCTGTCCGGCAAGATAGGCCGCAATCGCGGCCGGCGTGTCCTCAAAGCGCACCAGCTTCACCTTCGGCGCGTTGTCGGTGAGCCAGACGTCGAGCGTCGAGCCCTTGGACACCGCAACGCTGCGGCCGTCGAGATTGTCCGGCTTCTTGCCGGCGGCGGAGGGCAGCGACTTGGCGCCGTAGACGCCGAGATTCACCACGGCATAGGGCTGCGAGAACATCACCTGTTGGGCGCGCTCGGGCGTGGCGCCGAGCCCGGCGATCAAGATGTCGATCTTGTCCGAGAGCAGGCTCGGGATGCGCGCGGCACCCGTCACCGGGACGAGCTCGAGCTTTACGCCCATGTCGGCGGCGATCAGCTTGGCAAGGTCGGCATCGAGGCCGGCGATCTCGCCCTTGTCGTCCTTGAAGCCCCACGGCGCGGCATCGGTGAGAATGCCGACGCGAATCTTGCCGGCGCCGAGCACGTCCTGGAGCTTGTCGGCGTTGGCGACGTTCGGCGCGGCGAGAACGGCAAGCGCCGCGGCTGCGATGGTGAAGAGGGACTTCAATTTTCTCATGACTCTCTCCTTGAAGGGGACGGTTTTCACTTGGCAGATGCGATGAAGCTTGCGAGCTCGGGTGTCTCAGGACTGGCGAACAGTTTTGCCGGTGGGCCCTGTTCCCAGACGCGGCCCTGATGCATGAAGACGATGCGGTCGGCGACGTTGCGGGCAAAGCCCATCTCGTGGGTGACCAGGATCATGGTCATGCCCTGTTCCGCCATCGCTTCCATGACCTTCAGGACTTCGCCGACGAGCTCGGGGTCGAGCGCCGAGGTCACTTCGTCGAACAGCATGAGGTGGGGCGCCATAGCGAGACAGCGGGCGATGGCGACGCGCTGCTGCTGGCCGCCGGAGAGTTGCTCGGGCCAGGCGTCGATCTTGTCGGCGAGCCCGACGCGGGTCAGCACGTCCTCGGCCAGCGCACGCGCTTTCGCCTTGTCGATGCGGCCGGTGAGGAGCGGGGCGAGCGTGATGTTGCGCTCGACCTTCAGATGCGGAAACAAATTGAAGGCCTGGAACACGATGCCGACGCGCTGACGGAATTTCTTCAGGTCTGGCATTTTGGCGTGGACCTTCTGGCCCTCGACCCGGATCTCGCCGGAATCGACGCTCTCCAGCGCGTTGATGCAGCGGAGCAGCGTCGACTTGCCCGAGCCGGAGCGGCCGATGATGGTGACGATCTCGCCTTCCTCGACGTCGAGCGAGACGCCCTTGAGCACCTCGACCTTGCCGAATGTCTTGCGCACGTCGCGGATTTCAACGAGAGCCATCGAGGCGGGCCTCCAGGGAGCGGGACCAGAGCGTGAGCGGCAGGCACAGCGCGAAATAGATCGCGGCGACCAGCGCGTAGGTGAGCAGCGGCTGGAACGTCGCCGCGCTCACCACCTGGCCGGCGCGGGCGAGCTCGACGAAGCCGAGGATCGAGGCGAGCGAGGTGCCCTTGATGAGCTGCACCAGGAAGCCGACGGTCGGCGGCAGCGACAGCCGCAGCGCCTGCGGCGCGATGATGTGGCGGAATTGCTGCCAGGCGGAGAGGCCGAGACAGGCGCCGGCCTCCCATTGCGCCTGCTTTACGGCCTCCAGGCCGCCGCGCCAGATCTCGCCGAGGAAGGCGGCGGTGTAGAGCGTGTAGGCGACGGTCACGGCGATGAGCGCCGGCACCTGGATGCCGAGGAAGACCGGCATGCCGAAATAGAAGAAGAACAACAGTCCGAGCAGCGGCACGCTCTGGATCACCTGGATGCACGCCGCCATCGCCCAGCGCAGCCCTGCGAACCGGCTGATGCGGCCGAGCGCAAGCCCGAGCGCCAGCGGCGCACCGAAGGCGAGCGCGAGCACGACGAGGGTGACGGTCCAGCGCAGCGCTGCGAACAGCGAGACGAAATCGATGAGGGAGAAGGATCGCATCGTGTCGCCCCTCAGCGCCGCCGCGGCCAGCGGAAGGCGGCCAGGCCGATCACGGCGAACAGCGCCTTGAACGACATCGCCATCGCGAAATAGACCGCGCAGATCACGGCATAGACCTCGAAGCTGCGATAGGTGCGGCTCTCGATGAAGCCGGCGACGTGGAACAGCTCATCCGTGGCGACCTGCGAGGCGAGCGAGGTGCCGAGCAGCAAAAGCACGAACTGGCTGGTCACGGCCGGATAGGCGTTGCGCAGCGCCGGCGGCAGGATGATGTGGCGAAACACCTGCCAGCCCGACAACCCCAAGCACTGGCCGGCCTCGACCTGGCTGCGCGGAATGGAATCGAGACCGGCGCGGATGATCTCGACGGAATAAGCGCCGAAATAGAGTGACAGCGCGACGGCCGCGGCCTCGAAGGCGGGCAGCTTCAGGCCGAAGTTCGGCAGCACGAAGAAGACGATGAAGATCTGGATCAGCGAGGGCGTGTTGCGGAACAGCTCGATGTAACCGCGCACCAGCCAGCGCAGCGACGTGATCCGCCCCTTCAGCGCGACCGCGCCGGCGATGCCGATCACGAGCCCGGCGAGCGCCGAGATCACCGTCAGCTCCAGCGTGACGATGGCGCCGTCGATGAGCTGGTTCTGATAGCGCCAGAGCGGCAGGAAGTTCATCGCGCCGCTCTCAGCCGAACTGGGTGGGGAGGGCGCGCGCCACGACGCCGTCGGCATCGAGGCCGAAGATCACGCGCCAGCGGTCGAGGCAGGTGCAGGGATGCGAGATGCCGAAGGCGATGATGTCGCCGACCGCAAGCGCAGCTTTGGATGCGACCGAGAGGAACGCGTGCTGGTCGTTGAGGCGGGTCACCGCGAGCGCCGCGGCAAGGCCTTGCTGCTCGACGCCGTCCCGGAACACGCGCAACGGCACGGGCAGTCCCTGGTCGAAGGAGGCATCGCGCATGCCGAAGCCGGCGATCGCAAGTCCGTCTTCGGGCCGCGACAGCACCTCGGCCCAGAGCGTCAGCGTGGGCCGAAAGCTCTCCACGGCCGAGTGGTGCAGGCCTTCGATGAGGAGGCCGCCGCGCCGGTCGACTTCCGCGAAGGCGCGCGCATAGATGCCGTGATCGGCGAAGAACAGTGCGCCCGAGCGCAGGATCACACTGGCGTTGCCGTCGGCCTGAGCCGCGGGCGCAAGCGTCCGCGCGACGACATCGAAATAGGCCGAGCCGCCGGCACTCAGGATCAACGGCCGCTTCGGGGCGGCCGCGCGCACCAACGCAAATGTCTCGATGGTGCGCTCCAGCAGCACCGCGATGGCGCGCATCGTCTCGTCGGTATCGGACGTTGCAGCGGCGCCTTCGTAAGTGGCGACGCCGCCGAGCACGAGCCGGTCGGCGGCGAGCACGGCTGCGATCGTTGCCTCGACCGCGGCGCGGTCGCGCGCGCCGGTGCGGCCGGCGCCGAGTTCGACCAGCACCGATAATTCACTGCGTCCCGCGATCCGCGCGGCCTCGGCGAGAGCTGCCACCGCAGCCGGTGAATCCGCAAAAGCGTGAAATTCGACGTCGGGATAGGCGCTGAGCAGCGTGCCAAGGCGGCGGCCGGCGGCAAGCCCGCCGATCTCGTTGGCCAGCAGCAGGCGTCGCTCGCCGCTTGCGAGCAGCACGGCGGCCTGCTGGACGTTGGCAACCGTCGTGCCCCAGGCGCCGGCGGCGCGCAGCGAGCGGGCGAGCTCCGGCGACATCGGCGTCTTGGCGTGGGGCGCGACGGCAACGCCTGAACTCGCGCACCATTTCAGGAAGAGATCGTGGTTGGCCGCGAAGGCGGCTTCATCCAGGGTGAGGACGGGCAGGGCGAGATCGCCGTGTGCAGGCGACCAGCGCTGGTTGCCGATGTCCGCAGTGGCAACGCCATCGACCATGGGAATGCCCCGCACGGTCGCCGAAAGGCGTTGGTTCTCCCACCGGGACAAGAACTGCATCATCGCTCCCTCAGCGGCCCTCGACCGCTGCCAGGAAACGATACGGCCATATGACAACGTTGTCATTAGAGGATTTTAGCCAATCTGAGGCCAAATTCGATGCAATGAGGTATCAAGGTAAGGTACGCTGCCCCTGGAGTAGGCTAATGCCCGCCGCCCATCTGGATGAGCAGCTCCTCGATGTCGACATCGACCTGGCCGGCGGCCCTGACGTGACGGACCTCCAGACTGTCGGGCTGGAAGCGGTATTCGACGAGGCCGACTTCCTTGATCGCGATCCGGTCCTGGCGCTGATCGTTGATGACGAAACCCGCTGAAGGCGCCCAGACGTGGCGTGTATGGCGAAAGGTGAAGTCGCGGCGCTGGTGCACGTGGCCGCTGGCGACAAGACGCAGGTCGACATTGCCGAACAACTCGATCAGCCGCGCCCGCGCTGGCTGCGGCACGTAGCGGATCGACGTCTCCGGCGTCTCGGCATCGTCGGGCAGGTTGAGAAACAGCGGCTTGTGCAGGAACAGCGCGACCGGCCTGCCGTTCGTGCGCGAGATTTCCTGAGACAGCCAGTCAAACTGCTCGGCCTCGAAGGCGAGGCCCGAATTCATCACCAGCGAATTGAGGCCGATGAAGCGCCAGCCCGCGGCTTCGAACGACCAATGGTCTTCGCCGATGATGTCGCAGAACTGCCGGCGCTGCGTCTCGCTGACCGGCGGCTTCGGCGCCGGCCCGATCGCGGTCGGATTGTCGCCGATGTCGTGATTGCCGGGGAGATAGCGGCAGGTGACGGGCAGCGCGTCGTGCAGGCCTTTGGCGAATTCGACGTCGTCGCGGCTGGTCGGCCCGTCGAACGAGACGTCGCCGGTGTTGACGACGAGATCCGGCCTGCCGGCGTCGATGTGCTCGCTGCTGCAATGGAAGTTGGCGATCAGGCCGGGGAAACGCCGGCCGAGATGAGTGTCGGAAATCTGCGTGAGACGAAATTCGGACATGCGATCATCCTACCGGTCGCCGCGCGTCGGAACGATGACGGGCCGGGCATGGATCGCACCGAACAAAGTTTAAAGCACGCGGTAGCGGATGGTGTAGCCGTCCTGCGGGGCGACGGCACCGGCGAGCGGGGAGGCGATGCGGTCGGCGAGGTGCCAGGGGCCGAACTCGACGGAACGATGCGGCTCGGCCGGCAGGCGGAGGCGGAACTCGAAGATGCCCTTGCCGGACAAGTTCACGACCAGAACACGATCGGCCGTGCGGTGGTTGAGCACCACTGCGCCGCGCAGCACCGCCCGGCCGTCCGCGAGATCGCGCACGCCGTCGACCAGCGCCAGCGTCTGATTGCGATCGGTGTGCAGCTCGATCTGGCTGTCGCTCACCGCCGTCAGCATCTCCCGGGGCATGCGGATCTCGAACTCGACGGCAGGCTTGGAGGGATTGAGGCCGAGATAGGCAAGCGCAGCGTGGCGCATGTCGTAGGCGGCGAAGGCGAACAGGGCGACCGCGGCCAAGGCAGCCAGCCCATGCCGGGCGACGTCGCGCCAGGTCCGATAACTCAGGCGGAAGTAGACCGTCATGGCCAGTGCGACCGCGAGGGCTGCCGCGATCCCTGATAGGGCCGACATCAGGATGCCGAGCTGGCCATCGGCGGATTCGGTGAAGAGGCCGGACAAGGTCGTCATGGCGGTATCTCGCCTCGGGCCCGAAATGGGGCCGAAATCGCTTTAACAATCTGTGGTTGGTCGCAAGAGCGGGAACGCCGGTTCAAGTCGCTCGCTGGCGACGGCAGCAATCCCGCGAGATTCCGGCGCCGCTGCGTGCCGGCGGTATCTGAAACGCTATTCCGCGGCAGCCAACACTGGGGTCGGGCGGCGGCTCGCGGCGTTGAACTTGCCGCACACCTGCGTGCTGAGGCAGTCGTCGCATTGCCGCGAACGCGCGGCCTGTTGCAACAGGCGGAAGCGGCCGGGCAGGGCGGCGAGATCGGCGGCGTTGCGCAGGCTGCCGATATCGATGCCGTAGTCTTCCGTCGTGAAGCTGCAGGGCGAGACCCGGCCCTTCTCGTCGATGAAGAGGAAGCTCTCGCCGGGGTCGCAATCGGACACCGGCATCCGCTCGCCCAGCGTGCTCGCCCGGATCCGCGCCAGATATTGCTCCCCGCCGACCAGCACGACGCCGCGTGCTGCGAGGCTTTTGCGGATCGCCGGCAGCTCCTGCTCCAGCGCGTCGACGTCGGCGCGGGTGAGGCGGTGCTGCGGGTAGAATTCCGGGCGGTCGCGGCCGCCGAGCTGGTTGTAGGTGATCTCGACGATGCCCCAATCGGCGAGCTCTTCGCACAGGGCGGCGAAGCGACCGACGTTCTGGTGCATCAGCACGACATTGGCGCGCAGCTTCAGCTTCGAGCCGCGTACGCGCGCCTCGGTGTTGAGCCGAGGGACCCAGCGGCGCAGCTTCTCGAAGCCGCCGGCCCAGCCGCGCGAGGGATCATGGAAGGCGGCAAAGCCGTCGACGCTGATGGTCAACTCCTTGTAGGTCTCGCACAGATGCTGGCGCAGGGCCGGGCTGCCGAGGGTAGTGCCGTTGGTGGTCGCACTCACCTCGAGGCCGAGCCCGCGTACGGCGTGGGTCAGCGCTTGCAACGGCTGCCAGCGCAGCGGCTCGCCGCCGAGCCAGCTCAGGAGCACACGGTCGCCGGTCTGCGCCTGATGCTCGGCCAGCACCGCGGCGAAGCGCAGGACGTCCGCCGGCGCAGCCTGGCTGCGCGGAAAGCCGAGCCGCTTGTCATACGCGCAGAACCCGCAGGCGAGGTTGCAACTGTCCACGACACGCCAGACGACGATCATGTTGGCTCTCTCTTTGCCCTCACTGTCTCAGACGATGATTGCCATCGCCTCGTTCAAGCTTGAGCTCCCTGCGGTTCTATTTGCAACTTGTTATTTGCAATTTGCTATTTGTATGAGATAGCATGGGCTTATGGCCGCCGAGCTGATCCGTCCGATCCTTACTGTCGACGTTGTGCTTCTCACCCTGCATGACGACCGCATCCACGTCGTGCTCCAGGCGCGCGAAAAGGCGCCGCATGCCGGGCAGTTCGCGCTGATCGGCGGCTATGTTCACCCGGAGGAAGATCCGTCCACGCAGGCCGCTGCGGCGCGCGTGCTGCGAGGCAAGGCCGGCCTGTCGGTCCGTGTGCTCGAGCAGTTGATGACGTTTTCCGGCGGAAGCCGCGATCCGCGCGGCTGGTCGGCGTCGGTCGCCTATTATGCGCTGTTGCCGCACCAGGATTTCGCCGCGCGGGGCGATGCCTCGCTGAGGATGCTGCCGGTTGCCGAAGCGAAGGGGCTGCCGTTCGACCACGATGCGATCGTGGCCGGCGCGATGCAGCGGTGCCGGCGCCGCGCGGCCTATTCGTCACTGCCGGCCTTCCTGTTGCTGCCGGAATTCACGCTGCCGGCGCTGCGGCGCGCTTATGAGGCCGCGCTCGGCCGCTCCCTCAACGACAGCGCCTTTCGCCGCAAAATCGACGAGCTCAGGATGATCGAGCCGGTCACGGGGTCCCTCAGCAAGGCGACGGCGCGACCAGCGCAATTGTTCCGCCTGACGAAAGCGAACGTTGTCGAATTCGACCGCACCGTGTAGCGGTTGTTTGCGCGAGCCGCCGTTCGCGCCTCAGTTCGGGAAAGTTCCGATGTCCGTTCAAATGGTCTTGCTGCCGGTCTTCGTGCAGATCGCTCTCACCTTCGCGCTGCTGATCGGCATGGTCCTGGCGCGCCGAAGGGCCCTGGTCGCCGGCGAGACCAAGATCCGCGACATTGCCCTGGGCGAGCCGAACTGGCCGAAGGGCGCCACACAAATCGCCAATTGCTACCGCAACCAGTTCGAGCTGCCGGTGCTGTTCTACGTCTTGATCGCGCTGGCATTGCCCTTGCGCCGGGCCGACCTCTTCATCGTGCTGATGTCCTGGGTGTTCGTGGTGACGCGCTTTGCCCATGCCGGCGTGTTCGTCTCCTCCAACGATCTTGGCCGCCGCTCCACGGTCTGGCTCGCCGGCGTGCTGGTGCTGCTCGCGATGTGGATCTACTTCGCGCTGAAGCTGCTGCTGCTGATCTGAGCCTGACGCGCCGGATCCAATCTGAAAGATCTGAAATGACCCCCGCTGCCCGGCTGTCCGCAGCCATTGAAGTGATCGACACCATCGAGAGGGACCGCGTGCCCGCGGCGAAGGCGCTGAAGGAGTGGGGCACCGCGCACCGCTTCGCCGGCTCGGGCGACCGCGCGGCCATCGCCGGCCTCGTCTGGGACGTGCTGCGCCGCTACGCCTCGAGCGCCTGGCTGATGGATTCCGATACCGCGCGGGCCCGGCTGATCGGCATGCTCCGCCTCGAGCGCAACATGGACATGGCGACCATGGGCGCCTTGTTCGACGGCAGCCGCTTTGCGCCGGCGCCGCTGACCGAGGCCGAGCAGGCCGCACTCGCCTCGCGGTCGCTCGAAGACGCGCCGGCCGCGATCGCCGGCGACTACCCGGAATGGCTCGACCCGTACCTTGCCAAGGTGTTCGGGGAGACCCGCCCGGCGGAAGCCGCGGCGATGGCGAGCCGGGCGCCGCTGGACTTGCGCGTCAACACGCTAAAATCCAATCGCGACAAGGTGCTGAAGGCGCTTTCTCATCTTCATGCAAAACCGACGCCCTGGTCCGCAACCGGCCTGCGCATCGAGCTTTCCGCCGATGCGCGCAACCCCGGCATCCAGGCGGAAGAGGATTTCATCAAGGGCGCCATTGAAGTGCAGGATGAGGGATCGCAGCTTGCCGCCCAGCTCACCGCGGCAAAACCCGGCGAGCAGGTGATCGATCTCTGCGCCGGCGCCGGCGGCAAGACGCTGGCGCTCGCCGCCCTGATGCAGGGCAAGGGCCGGCTGATCGCGACCGACCGCGACAAGCGCCAGCTCGCCCCGATCCATGAGCGGCTGTCGCGCGCCGGCGTCCACAATGCCGATGTCCGCACGCCCAAGGGCGAGGCCGATCCGGTTGCCGACATCCGCAGCACCGCCGACCTCGTCGTGATCGACGCGCCCTGCACGGGAACCGGCACCTGGCGCCGCAACCCCGACGCCAAATGGCGCATGCGCCCCGGCGCGCTCGAGATCCGCCTGCGCGACCAGGCCGAGGTGCTGGAGCGTGCGGTTCCGCTGGTCAAGCCGGGTGGCCGCATCGCCTACATCACCTGCTCGGTGCTGGCGGAAGAGAACGGCGAGCAGGTGAGGGCCTTCATCGGCCGTCATGGCGAGTTCACGGTCGTCCCGCCCGAGCAGACCGCGAGCGTGCTCTGGGACCAGGCAGACGCTTTTGGCGAGGCCGCGCTGCAGTCAGCCGAGGGCTGGCTGATGACGCCGCGGCGCACCGGGACGGATGGGTTTTTCGTTTCGGTGCTGAAGAAATCGGGCTGATTTCTCTCCCCGTCATTCCGGGGCGCCCGCAGGGCGAGCCCGGAATCCATCGGGCGGCAGGGTCTGCGGCTCAATGGATTCCGGGCTCTCGCTTCGCGAGCCCCGGAATGACCGGGGCAAGCAAAAGCCCCGCAGACCGAACCCGGTCGCGGGGCTTTCGAGTTCCAACGTTCTGCCGGTACGTCCGCGGTCAGAACGGTGCGCCGGCGTTAGCCGACGCGGAGATTGTCAGCCGACGACTTGCCGCTGCGGCGGTCGGCGACGATGTCGAACGAGACCTTCTGACCCTCGTTGAGGGAGGAGAGGCCGGCGCGCTCGACGGCGCTGATGTGAACGAACACGTCCTTCTGGCCGTCATCCGGCTGGATGAAACCATAACCCTTTTGGGTGTTGAACCACTTCACGGTGCCCATAGCCATGGGAATTTCCTTGTTTAGTTAGAGAGGTACGCACGCAGACCGGTACGCAGCATTGCGCCCATGGTCCCTGATGAGTCGATGTTTGGAGAATTCATCTGAAGCGTGCGCGCCCGTCAGCAACGAAGCGAAGCGGCCCAGTCGTTCGGCCAAGTATCGATGATCACAATATAGCGAGAATTTGGGGCCACTTCAAGGCACCACCCGCGGCTCGGCACCTCGCGTGACTTTGCTATTTTGCGGTGCAAATTAACCGTCGGGCGCGTCTCAGTCGACGATGAAAAGCGTCGCCCCCACGGCCGTCGAGGATCGGTGCGCGGCGTCGCCGAAATCCGACACCTGGTAGCTCATCCCCGCCGTGAGCTTGAATTTGCGCCCGTCGCGCAGCTCGCTGTCGAGCTCGCCCTCCAGCACGTAGAGCACGTGGCCGCGATCGCACCAATGATCGGCCAGATAGCCCGGCGAGTACTCCACCATCCGCACCCGGAGATCGCCGATGTTGAGCGTGCGCCACTTGGCCTCTCCGGTTTCACCCGGATGCGTGGTCGGCTCGACCTTGCTCCAGTCGGTGACGGTGAAGGGGGAGGCAGGGAGTTTCATGGGGAATCCTGTCTTGGAGCCGGCGGGCGCAGTGTTAGCGCACAGGCGTGCCGCAGTCTCCGTCATTGCGAGCGAAGCGAAGCAATCCAGTGATGCATCCGCGGCGGCAGTCTGGATTGCTTCGTCGCACCAGCGCAAAATTGCTTTGCAATTTTGTCGCGGGCTCCTCGCAATGACGGGGATAGTCAATGCGCCAAATGGTTCGCCGAGCCCTGCACGATCAGCCCCGCCTCATTCACCCGCAGATATTCGCAGATTTTCTTGCCCCGCTCGTTCTCGTAGAACACCACGAGGCTGTCAGGGCTGACGAACAGATCGATCAGCGAGAAATGCAGATTGGGCACCAGGGGAAGCGCCTTGCCCCAATAGGCGCGAAGGGCATCCTTGCCGCGCACCGTGCCGCTGGGGTCGAACCCCAGCGCGGGGATGCGGTCCGAGGTCATCACGGCTGCCTCGTCGTAGAGCATGAGCACGCGCGCGAGATCGCGCGCATTCCAGGCCTCGACCCAGGTCCGGCCGAGCGCGGCAAGCGTTGATGGCTGATGGTGCTGTGACATGGCATTCTCCCTGATCGGCCCCTTTCTGAAATGGGGCACAATAGGTCAATAATACTTACCTATACCCCTTTGTCCATGCCCAAAGAAGCATGTGGGCGCACTGCTGCCGTGGTTGCGGCCCGCGCGCCGCCAGCGTATTGGCTGGCCATGACAGCAGCACAGAACGACCGCTCCGCGTCGACGCCCTCGGTGGCCTCGGCGCACGACAAGATTCTCATCGTCGACTTCGGCAGCCAGGTGACGCAGCTGATCGCGCGTCGCGTGCGCGAGGACGGCGTCTATTGCGAGATCGTCCCGTTCAACAAGGCCGAAGAGGCCTTCGAGGAGATGAAGCCGAAAGCGGTGATCCTCTCCGGCGGCCCCGAGTCGGTGCATGAAGCCGGCTCGCCCCGCGCCCCGCAGCTGATCTTCGCCTCCGGCGTGCCGGTGATGGGCATCTGCTACGGCCAGATGACCATGGCGGCGCAGCTCGGCGGTGAGGTCGAGGGCGGCCATCACCGCGAGTTCGGCCGCGCCGATGTCGAGGTCAAGGCCGACAGCCAGCTGTTCGCGGACGTCTGGTCGTCAGGCAGCAAGAACCAGGTCTGGATGAGCCATGGCGACCGCATCACCAAGATGCCGCCGGGCTTCTCCGTCGCCGGCACCTCGCCGAACGCGCCGTTCGCGATCATCCAGGACGAGAAACGCAAATATTACGGCCTGATGTTCCACCCCGAAGTGGTGCACACGCCCGACGGCGCAAAGCTCATCCGCAACTTCGTGCGCAAGATCGCCGGCCTCACCGGCGACTGGACCATGCGCGCCTTCCGCGACGAGGAGATCGCCAAGATCCGCGCGCAGGTCGGCAAGGGCAGGGTGATCTGCGGCCTCTCCGGCGGCGTCGATTCGGCCGTGGCGGCCGTCCTGATCCACGAGGCCATCGGCGACCAGCTCACTTGCGTCTTCGTCGATCACGGATTGATGCGCCTCAACGAGGCCGAGCAGGTCGTCGACCTGTTCCGCCACCACTACAACATCCCGCTCGTGCACGTGGATGCCTCCAAGCAATTCCTCGGCGAGCTCGAAGGCGTCACCGACCCCGAAGCCAAGCGCAAGACCATCGGCCGCCTCTTCATCGAGGTGTTCGAAGCTGAGGCCAAGAAGATCGGCGGCGCCGATTTCCTCGCGCAAGGCACGCTCTATCCCGATGTGATCGAGAGCGTCTCCTTCACCGGCGGCCCCTCGGTCACCATCAAGTCGCACCACAATGTCGGCGGTCTGCCCGAGCGCATGAACATGAAGCTCGTCGAGCCTCTGCGCGAGCTGTTCAAGGACGAGGTGCGCAAGCTCGGCCGCGAGCTCGGCCTCCCCGAAATCTTCGTCGGCCGCCACCCGTTCCCGGGCCCCGGCCTCGCTATCCGCTGCCCCGGCGAGATCACCAGGGACAAGCTCGACATCCTGCGCAAGGCCGACGCCGTCTACATCGACCAGATCCGCAAGCACGGCCTCTACGACGAGATCTGGCAGGCTTTTGCCGTGCTGCTCCCGGTCAAGACCGTCGGCGTCATGGGCGACGGCCGCACCTACGACTATGTGGTTGGCCTCCGCGCCGTCACCTCCACCGACGGCATGACCGCGGACTTCTACCAATTCGACATGAAGTTCTTGGGCGAGACCGCCACGCGCATCATCAACGAGGTGAAGGGCGTGAACCGGGTGGTGTACGACGTGACCAGCAAGCCGCCTGGGACGATTGAGTGGGAGTGAGGATGTCGCTTATCTGAGACATTGACTAGCGTTGCGCGTCGAGGGCGACCTCTATTAAAGCGCAGTTGGTAGGATGGGTAGAGCGCAGCGAAACCCATCGCGTTTGCAAAACGAACTTGATGGGTATCGCTTCGCTCCACCCCTCCTACGATCTACTTGTTTAATATCTTCGCTTCGTCAGGGATCGTTCACTGAGGCAACGAAGCGGGCGCCGGGCTGGAAAGCACTCTGAGGCGGGTACGGCCAAGCCGTCTTGAAAATCGGGCAGTTTACCTATATGACTACTGTAGTCATATAGGTGTCCCATGCGCGAAATTCAGCTTCGTGATGCGAAGGCCAACCTGTCCGCAGTCGTCGATGAGGCGGTCGACGGCAAGCCTGCGGTGATCACGCGTCACGGCAAGAAGCAGGCAGTGGTCTTGGGCTACGAGGAGTGGCAACGGCTGTCGAAGGTCCCAAGCTTCGGGCGGCTCCTGATGGCGGCCCCCACGAGTGCGGGCGATTTGCCGGCCCGGAATCGATCTAAGCTGCGCAAGACCGATTTTTGAGACGTGTACCTCGTTGACACAAACATTATATCTGCGGTGTCGCCGAACCGGCCAGTACCTGCGGCGCTGGTCGAATGGATGGATGCGCAATCCGGCATCCTCTATTTGTCGGTGGTGACGATTGCAGAAGTCGAGGATGGAATAGCAAAGCTGCGGCGCGAAAAGGCTACACGCAAGAGTAAGGACTTGGCGCAATGGCTTGACGCCGTGCTGCACCTCTACGGCGATCGTATCCTGCCGTTCGACATGCCGACCGCGCGGCTCGCGGGGCAGCTGTCGGATCGGGCTCGCGGGCTAGGGCATGCGCCTGGATTTGCCGACATCATCATTGCTGCGACGGCGCGCCAGCACGCGCTGATGATCCTGTCCCGCAACGTCAGGCATTTCGAGCCACTCGGCGTGCCCGTACTCGACCCCTTCACTAAATTGCCGCTCTCCTGATTGTTGCGCAGGTGATGCGCGCTTGCGTCGGGTGTGCGCTGTGGTGGTCCATGATACGACATCTGCATCACCTTTCCGGAGCCAAGCTTGATGTCGATTGCGCCCGCCGCCACTCAGCCTGCCACCACCACCGACCCCGAGCCCCTCGGCTGGATGCGCGGCTTCCCGCCTTCGCCCGACCGCACCATCGCCTTCCATGACGGCTCGTTCCGTAGCTTCCCAGAACTGCGCTGGGCCTGGAGCAACATCCGCCAGCTGGTGCCGACGGTGAATGTCTGGCGCGGGGCTGGACCAGCGTCGCCTCTGCCGCGCGCGGATCACGACATCGGCGCGGTCGCCTCGACCACGATGGACGGCCGGCCCATGACCTTCGCAAAGATGCTGGAGGAGACCTACACCGATGGCATCGCCGTGCTGCATCGGGGCAGGCTGATCTATGAGCGCTATTTCGGCGCGCTGAAGCCGCACAAGCCGCATATCGCGATGTCGGTGACGAAATCGTTCACCGGCGTGCTCGCAGGGATTCTGGTCGCCGGGGGCAGGATCGATCCGCAGGCGCCCGTCACGGACTATGTGCCGGAGCTGAAGGCCAGCGCGTTCGGCGATGCGCGCGTGCGCGAGGTCATGGATATGACCACGGGGCTGCTCTACACCGAGGTCTATACCGACAAGAATTCGGACGTGTGGGGCCTGCGGCGCGCCAACGGCATGGCGCCGATCCCGGCGGGCTATGACGGCCCGACCACCATCTTCGATTTCCTCGTCGCGCAGAAGAAGCAGGGCGAGCACGGCAAGGCCTTTGCCTACAAGACCGTCAACACCGACGTGCTGGCGTGGATCATCAGGCGCGCCAGCGGCATGACGCTGTCCGATCTCTTGTCCGAGCGGATCTGGCAGCCGATGGGTGCGGAGGAGGACGCGCATTATCACGTCGACCGCATCGGCACCGAAAGCGGCGGCGGCGGCCTCTCCACGACGTTGCGCGATCTCGCCCGCTTCGGCGAGACCATGCGCAATCACGGCCGCTTCAACGGCCGCCAGATCGTGCCATCGCAGGTGGTCGAGGACATCGCGCGCGGCGGCGATCCCGAAAAGTTCAAGCCGGCCGGCTACACCACGCTGCCGGGTGCGTCCTATCGCAATCAATGGTGGGTCACGCACAACGACCACGGCGCCTACATGGCGCGCGGCGTCCACGGCCAGGGCATCTACATCGATCCCAAGGCCGAGATGGTGATCGCCCGCTACGCCTCGCATCCGATGGCGGGCAACGCCGCCAACGACCCCGTGACGCTGCCGGCCTACAGGGCGCTGGCGAAGGCGTTGATGGCGGGCGGGTAGGGTGGATTAGCCTGCGGCTGCGCGAAGCGCAGTCCGCCGGCGTAATCCACCATCTCTCGCCGCGCCGTGTTGCCAGATGGCGGATTACGCTTTCGGCTAATCCGCCCTACGAGCTGGCGAAGGCGCTGATGGCGGGCGGGTAGTGCATCGCGAGGCTCGCGCCTCACTCGCGCGCCTCCTGCCAATGCGGATAGGTGACATAGGCGGTGAGGGCGCCTTGCTCGTGCGAGCGGATGGTGACCGTCTCGCCCTTCGGCATGTAGACGATCTCGCCGGGACCGGCGGTGACGGTGCTGCCGGCGCTGGTGACCGAGAGCTTTCCTTCCAGGACGAGCATGACGTCGTCGACTGCAAGCGTCTCGTTCAGGCTCTGGTTCGGCGCGTAGCGGCCGAAGCCGATGGTGATCGGTCCGCCGTGACGCTGGTCGATCACATTGCCGGCGAAGATATCGCCGTCCTGTCCCGGCGAGCGTTCGAGCGAAGCATCGGCGATGGCGAATTTGCGAACTTTCATGAATTCCTTCCGTTCTAGGCGGGGCTTGGTGGGAACAGGGCACCGATAGACGCCTGGACAGGTGTTTGGTTCGCGTCGGCGCGCGAGGCGGTTTGACGCAGTAGCGTCACTGAATATAAGGATTGACTTATATTAGTGGTGTTCGATATTCATTGCCTCACACGAAAGCGACAGGGAGAGGCGCCAATGGAATTCGACGTCGCCAGGGTCCTCGGGCTCGTCACACGTTCGGTGAGGAATTTCGCCAAGGATGGGAAACCGGCGAGCATCGTGACCCTCACGCGGCTCTACGACACCGGCGTCGACGATCTCTGGGACGCCGTGACCAGCAGGGAGCGGATCCCGCGCTGGTTTGCGCCGGTCGAGGGCGACCTCCGGCTCGGGGGACGCTACCAGGTCAAGGGCAATGCGGGCGGCACCATCACGGCCTGTACGCCGCCGACCCATTTCGCCGCGACGTGGGAATTCGGCGGCGCCACGAGCTGGATCGACGTCAGCCTGACAGCCGAGCGAAGCCAGGCGCGCCTGACGCTTGAGCACACAGCGATCATCGAGGATCATTGGAATCAGTTCGGCCCGGGGGCGGTCGGTATCGGTTGGGACCTCGCGCTTGCGGGACTGGAGCGTTATCTTGCGACCGGGGCATCGGTCGACCATGAGACGGCGGAGGCCTGGATGGTCTCGCCCGAGGGCAAGGACTTCATGACGATGAGCGGCGAGCATTGGCGTGCGGCGCATGTCGCAAGCGGGGTCGATCCAGCCACGGCGAAGGAGCGCTCGGACCGAACCATCGCGTTCTATCGCGGCGAGATGCCGCCCGACATCGTTCATCCCGGCACCGGAAGCTGATGCACGCCTTCGAAGTCCTCGCCGATCCCGTGCGCCGCCGCATCCTCGAGCTACTGGCGCCCGGTGAGTTGGCATCCGGCGAGGTCGTCGAAATCATCGGGGCCGAGTTCGGCATCACCCAGGCGGCGGTCTCGCAGCACCTCAAGGTGCTGCGCGAGAGCGGCTTTGCGAGCGTCCGGGCCGAGGCGCAAAGGCGGCTCTATTCGGTCGACGCGGCCGGGCTGCAAGCGGTCGATGCCTGGGTCGGCCAGTTCAGGAATTTCTGGGAGCCGAAGCTGGACGCGCTGGCAACCGAGATCGCGCGCGGCAAGCGCGAGCGTCGCAAGGTACCGATCGCCAAGCGGAGCGGGAAGAGGGCGTGAGGAGAGAGAACGCGTAGGGTGGATTAGCAGACCGCTGCGCAGAGCGCGGCGGGCGGCGTAATCCACCATCTCCCTCGTTTCGTCATGTTCAGATTGGTGGATTACGCTTCGCTAATCCACCCTGTACCCTTGTGGGGTTCGTGGCGGCCTTCGGATGTAGACTGGCCGTCCGGGCCGATCCGCCGGGAGCAGCCTTGTCCACCTGTGCCTCGAGCACCGACGTAGGAACCGCGCCCCGGCGGAGCGACCGCGATCGAGATCCGGTAGGAGGTCGCGCCAAGAGCGCCGGTACAGGGACTGATCAGGATCGTGGTGGCCCGCCTTGCGAGCAAGGAGGTCTCAACAATGATCGAAGATGTACGCTGGTTCGTCGGGATCGACTGGGCAACGCGGAGCCATAGCGTTTGCCTGCTGGATGCCGCGGGAAGACAGGTTGCGCAGCACGAGTTCGACCATGGCGGCGCCGGGCTGACGGAGTTGCGTGACTGGCTGCTGGAGAAGACCAAGGCCGCACCGGGACAGATCGCCGTGGCGATCGAGATGCCGCACGGCCCGGTGGTGGAGATGCTGCTCGAGCACGGGTTTGCGGTGTTTGCCATCAATCCCAAGCAACTGGATCGCTTCCGCGATCGCTTCACGGTGGCCGGTGCCAAGGACGACCGCCGCGATGCTCATGTGCTCGGCGCCTCGCTGCGCACTGACCGTGCTGCTTTCCGTCGGCTTGTGGCAGACGATGCGGCGATGATTGAGCTACGGGAGTGGTCGCGCCTGGCGGACGAACTGCAGCAGGAACGCACGCGGCTTGCCAACCGCTTGCGTCAGCAGTTGTGGCGATATTATCCCCAGGCCACCAAGTTGACCGACGATGTCGCCGACGAATGGTTCCTGGCGCTTTGGCAGAAGGTGCCGACCCCCGCCAGTGCGGTCAAGGCCAGCGAGAAGGCCATCGCAGGTGTTCTCAGGGACTATCGTATCCGCCGTCTCAATGCGGCGACGGTGCTCGGGACTTTGCGCGAGGCACCGCTGTTCGTAGCCCCCGGCACGACGGAGGCAGCCTGCGCTCACATCCGCAGCCTGGCGGCACGTCTGCACCTGGTCAATCGGCAGATCAAAGAGGCTCATCAGAACCTGGACCGGCTATGTGCCGAGTTCGAAGGAGAGGAGAAGCCGTCGGGGCAGAGCTCGGAGCAGTGCGACGTGACGATCCTACGCTCCTGGCCAGGAATCGGCAGGATCAATCTCGCCACACTGCTCGCCGAGGCCGCAGAGCCCCTGCGCAGACGAGATTACCATGCTCTGCGCGCCTTGGCAGGGGCTGCGCCGGTGACGCGGCAAAGCGGCAAACAACGCTTCGTGATCCGCCGCCTCGCCTGCAACAGGCGGCTACAGAGCGCCGTCCATCACTGGTCGCGTGTCGCCATCCAACACGACGCTGCCAGCAGGCGACGGTATGATGCCTTGCGCAGAAAAGGACACGGTCACGCGCGGGCTCTGCGCAGCGTGGGAGATCGCTTGCTTTTTGCCCTGTGCACGACGCTCAAGCGACAGACCCCATACGATGCGGACCATAACGGCACAAAGAACTCCGCGAACGGGTGAGCCCCATTCCTTTGTTCGGCCGGGCGACCATTCCTTCGTCCCGACCTGCCGAGCGCCAGAGCGCCGCCCGCAGATGCTGTCCAGGATGCCGAAGGCACCGGCAAAGCCGGCGCGCAGCGTCCTGGACTGCATCGAGCACGGCGCTACCATATTGCCCTATAAGGACGTTCCCCTTGACCAAGGGTAGGAGGTCCTACGAGACTGTGAATCTTTTGTACCGCGCGTCAGACGAATGTGATTCTCTGGGCAGACTGATCTGCTGGAGAGGATGATGGCTGACGACGGACTTTTTGGTGAATTGCCGGAGCAGTCGGCACGAACCGAAGCGGTGCCGCAAGGCGCACCTCGGCTGCGCGAGCCTGTGCGCAATCAGGTCGAATTGCGAGCGGTCGATATCGACAGCCTGATCGGGCAGGATCATCCAGCGCGGGTGATCTGGGCTTATGTCGAAGGGCTGGACCTGAGCGAGCTGGAAGATCGCGTCAAGGCACGGGAAAACAGGCCGGGCCATCCGGCGCCATCGCCACGGTTGTTGCTGGCGCTTTGGCTGTACGCCGCGAGCGATGCCGTTGGCAGCGCGCGGGCGCTGGACCGGCTCTGCGACAGCCACGACGTCTACCGCTGGCTCTGCGGTGGCGTGTCGTTGAACCATCACGGGCTGTCGGACTTCCGGGTCGGCTGTGCCGACTTGCTCGACCGTTTGCTGGTTGAACATCTGGTGGCCCTGAACGAGGCAGGGCTGGTCGATCTGGAGAAGCTGACCCAGGACGGGGTGCGGATACGAGCGAATGCCGGGACCGGATCTTTCCGGCGGGAGGCGACGCTGGATCGGCAGATGGCGCAGGCCGAGGCCATTGTGGAAGAGCTCAAGCGCGAGGTCGATGCGGACCCGGAAGCCAGCAATCGGCGGATCCGGGCCGCCAAAGAGCGGGCGGCGCGCGAACGCAGCGAGCGGGTGCAAGCCGCGCAGGCCGCGCTGGCCGAGATCAAGCGCAAGCGAAAACAGCTCGACGACAAGGGCGGCAATGGCAAGAAGCCGAAGGAGCCTCGGGCCTCCACCACCGACCCGCAGGCCAGGGTGATGAAGATGGCCGATGCCGGCTTCCGTCCGGCCTATAATGTGCAGGTGGCTAGCGCGGCTGGCGAACTGATCGTGGTCGCGATCGATGTCGACAACAGCGGCTCAGATCGTGGCTTGATGCGCCCGATGCTGGAGCGAACGCGCGCTCGGCTGAAGCGCTTGCCACGCCGCTACCTCGCCGATGGCGGGTTCTGCACTGGCGACGACATCGAATGGGCGCATGGCGAGGGCATCGAGGTTTACTGTCCACCGCCCCAATCCAGGAGCGGTGTCGATCCCTTCTTACCCCGGAGCAGCGACGGTCCTGGCATAGCGGCCTGGCGTGCTCGCATGGCCAGCGAAGCCGGCAAGGCACAGTACCAGGCCCGTACCATCTGCGAATGCATCCATGCCCGCTGGCGCAACTGGGACCTCAGGCAACTGACCGTGCGCGGCATCGAGAAGGTCCGTGCCGTCGTGCTCTGGTACGCCCTCACCAACAACATCCTGCAAGGGCATCGTCTCGCAAAAGCATAGATAACCAACAGCCTGACGCCGCCGGCTTCCCCCATCAAGGGGCGATACCACCCCTTGATGCCGAAGCCGAAACAAAACGAATTGGCTCACAGGCTCTACGAATTCCGAGCCATCTTCTCGTACTTTTTCACCAGCCGCTCCCGCTTCAGCCGCGACAGCCGCTGGATCCAGAACACGCCGTCGAGCTGGTCGATCTCGTGCTGATGGCACACCGCGCGCAAGCCATCCGATTCCTCGGTGTGCATGTTGCCGTCGAGATCAGAATAGCTGATCCGCACCCGCGCATGGCGCTGCACCTCGTCGTTGACCCCGGGCATCGAGACGCTGCCTTCGCGATGCATGATCATCTCCGGCGAGGCCCATGTGATCTCCGGATTGACGTAGGTCTGCGGGCCGTCCTTCGCGTCGAGCTCCAGCACCACGACGCGCAGCGGCACGCCGATATGCGGCGCAGTGATGCCGATGCCGGGCGCGGCGCGCATGGTGTCGAGCAGATCCTGCGCGAGCTCGCGCAAGGCATCGTCGAACGCGGTGACTGGGCGGGCCGGCAGCGCAAGCCGGCGGTCGGGGTAGCGCACGATCGGGCGAATGGTCATGCAGGCTCCTACCACTCGCTCACGGATCATTGAAGCATGTCTGCTTGACTGTCTACCTACTGGAAGGTAGCTAAGCGCCATGAGTACCGTTTCCTCGACTGCCGACGACATTCTTGCCTGCGCCCGCACGCTGATCATCGCCGGCGGCTACAACGGCTTCAGTTACGCCGACATCGCCGATGTCGTCGGCATCCGCAAGCCGAGCATCCACCACCATTTCGCCAGCAAGGTCGACCTGGTCCGCACCCTCGTGGCGCGCTATCGCGAGGAGGCCCAGGCGGGACTGTCGGCGCTCGAACGCAATGTCGCCGACCCCGCCGAGCAGCTCAAAAGCTACGTCGCCTATTGGGAGGCGTGCATCAAGGATGCGACGGCTCCGTTCTGCATCTGCGCGCTCCTTGCCAGCGAGCTTCCGATCCTGCCCGAGGAGGTGGCGCTCGAAGTCCGCGCGCATTTCCGCTCCCTCTCGTCCTGGCTGGCTGCGGTGATGGAGCGCGGCAAGCGGCAAGGCCGGCTCCATCTCTCCGGCACGGCGCGGGCCGAGGCGGAGGGATTCATGGCAACCGTTCACGGCGCGATGCTGTCCGCGCGGGCCTATGGCGATCCAAAAATCTTCGCGACCATCACCCGGCCGCTGCTGGAGCGGCTTTCCACCAGGCACTGACGTGATCGGCACAGGCCAGGGCGGTTCGAACCTTTCCGCTTCCACCAAAACTACCAACTAGTAGGTAAGGGATAGGCTATGAGAAACAGCGAGATGGCTTTGGGCGCCGATCAGGCGCAATGGCTGAAGCAGTACTACTTCATGCGTGCCGCGTTCTCCGCCGCCTGGGTTGTTGCGGCCTTCGCGCTCGCGCCCTCGTCGGCGGCGATCTCGGCGGCGTTGCTCGTCGCTTATCCCGCGTGGGACGCCGCGGCCAATTATCTCGACGCCCTAAACAGTGGCGGGCTGAACCACAACCGCACGCAAGGCCTCAACGTGCTGGTCAGCCTCGCGACCACCATTGCGGTCATCCTGGCCTTGCAGGTCAGCATGAACTGGGTGCTCGGAATCTTCGGGGCCTGGGCGATCCTGTCCGGATTGCTCCAGCTCGGTACGGCCGTGCGGCGCTGGAAACGTTTCGGCGCGCAATGGGCCATGGTGCTCAGCGGCGGCCAGTCGGCCCTGGCGGGCGGCTTCTTCATCTTTCAGGCCGCGATGCCCGCGGTGCCGTCGATTGCGAATGTCGCGGGCTATGCCGCGGTCGGCGCGATCTACTTCCTGGTCTCGGCGGTCTGGCTCACGGCCGGCAGCTGGCGCCGCAGCGCGACCCTGTGAGCCGCGATGTCACTTACGGATAAGGCGTGCCGTCCTTGTGCAGAAAGCGGCCGTCCGATGCCGGGCTCATCATGTCGATGTCGGAGCAGGTGATGAGGTCGGCTGGCGAGCGCGAGCCGATCTCGAGGTAGACCGCGGTGGCGTCCGAGCGGTTGATCATGTGATGGCCGTTGCCGCTGGCCTTGGGGAAGGCGGCGCAATCGCCGGCGCGCAGCACGGTTTCGCCGCCATCCTCGATCAGCGTCACTTCGCCTTCGAGAATGTAGACGAACTCGTCCTCGTGCGAATGCCAATGCCGCTGGCTCGACCAGCCGCCCGGTGGCAGGCGCATCAGATTCACGCCGAAATCCGACAGGCCGCCGGCATCGCCGAGCCGTTTGCGAATGCGCTCGGCGCAAGGCGCGCTGAAGGGCGCCGGATAGCCGGAGCCCTTGCGGGCCGGCACTTTGGCGACGTCGATCTTTGGCATGAGGGACTCCAATCGTCGGTTACCGAGGTCGGCGCATTCGCGAACATCTTGCGATGTGTTACATAAGGGCGTATGTAAGTCAGCATCATGGCCCATATCAGCATCCGCGATCTACAGAAGATTTCCGGTGAAGCCATTGGTGCATTGCCCGGCCCGACGGCGGTGAAATCGGGTGAGCGAACGGTCGGGCTGCTCATCCCGCTCAAGGCGACCGATCCGGAGCGCTTGGCTGCCGTGCTGGCGCGCGCGGAGCGGCTGGCCAAAGGGCGCGACGCGGCGGCGGATGATGCCGCGCTGGCCGAGTTCGGCGAGGTCGATCCGGTCGATTGGTCGATTGCTGCGGTGAAAGCCCTGACGCGCAAGCGGAAGACGTGAGACCACCGTCGGCAACAATCGTCATCGATCCGGCCATTCTGGTCGCCGCTGTTCGCGGTCGAAGTTCCGGGGCGCTTTTGGCCGCCGCGGAGAAGGTGGTCTTCGTGACAACGGACCGTGTCGTCCAGGAGGCACGCCGGCGCATCGCGCTCGGCATGCAGCGCCCCGAACTGCTCGATGTGCTCGACGAGCTCGCCGAGCTGTTGACGATCGTTCCCGTTGCGTCGCTGGAGCCGGTCATGGCCCGGTGCGAGGAGACCCTTCGCGATGCCGTGCCGAGCCGCAATGGATCGGTGCGCGATGCCCATGTGCTCGCGCTCGCGGGGAGCGTCGAGGCCGATGTTTGGACCACCGACCGCGACTTCGCCGGAACCGGCGTGGCAACGTGGTCAACGCCCAATCTTGTGCGTGGTCTTGGCGAGATCTGAGCATCGAACCGCACAGCATGCGTGGCCCAGAGATGCTCTCGAACGGGGGGATGATGCCGTTATGCCGGTGTTTTGCCCGACGGGTCAACCCGCGCCTCGACCTTGCAAATGGCCGTCCTCGTAAGTCATTGATCCCGCTGGCGCCGGCTACTGTGCATGGGGTTGTTTTTCGAGTTTTGTTGGCAGGTCACGAAAGCGTGCGGCAAATGCGACGTCGCCCTGTCGGCCGGCGCAGTTCCCATTCGTCTTCCAGGCGAGACAGAGCTGACGGGAGACTGAAATGACTGCTTCCAACTATCGCTGGGTGATCGTCGCCGCCGGCGGCGTGCTTGGCTGCGTCGCGATCGGCGGCATGTTTTCGCTGCCGGTGTTCCTGCAGCCGATCACCAAGGACACCGGCTGGTCGGTGACCGGCATCTCCAGCGCGATGACGATCGGCTTTCTGGCGATGGCCTTCACCAGCATGGCCTGGGGCACGCTGACGGACCGGTTCGGGCCGCTGCCGGTGGTGCTGACCGGATCGACCGTGCTGGCGCTCAGCCTGTTCGCGGCGAGCCTCGCCACCTCGCTGATCGTGTTCCAGATCGTGTTCGGCCTGTTGGTCGGCGCCGCCTGCGCGGCGATCTTCGCGCCGATGATGGCGACCGTCACCGGCTGGTTCAATACCAATCGCGGCCTTGCGGTGTCGCTGGTCTCGGCCGGCATGGGCATGGCGCCGATGACGATGTCGCCGCTGGCGGCCTGGCTCGTCTCCGGCCACGACTGGCGCACCTCGATGCAGATCATTGCGCTCGTGGTCGGCGCCATCATGATCCCGGTCTCGTTCCTGGTGCGCCGTCCGCCGGCGCTCGCGCAAGGCCCGGCCGCGCCCGTGGGCGAAGCCGCCGCCGGACAAAACGAGATGTCGATGGGTGAGGCGCTGCGTTCGCCGCAATTCCTGATCCTGCTCGCCACCAACTTCTTCTGCTGCGCGACGCATTCCGGCCCGATCATCCACACCGTCAGCTATGCCGTGAGCTGCGGCATCCCGCTGGTCGCGGCGGTGACGATCTACAGCATCGAGGGGTTTGCCGGCCTCGGCGGGCGCATCGCCTTCGGCCTGATGGGCGACCGCTTCGGCGCCAAGCGCGTGCTGGTCTCGGGCCTGCTGCTGCAGGCCTTCGGTGCGCTCGCCTATGTCTTCGCGCAACAGCTCACGACGTTCTATGCGGTCGGCGCCATCTTCGGCTTCATCTATGCCGGCACCATGCCGCTCTACGCCGTGCTCATCCGCGAGAACTTCCCGCTCAAGATGATGGGCACGGTGATCGGCGGCACGGCGATGGCCGGCAGCCTCGGCATGGCGACCGGCCCGCTCGCCGGCGGCCTGATCTACGATGCCTTCTCCAGCTATGCCTGGCTCTACATCGCCTCCTGGGCGATGGGCCTAGGGGCCTTCCTGATGGCGATGACGTTCCGCCCGTTCGCAAAGCCGCAAGGCGAGGTGGCGCCGGCGGCGGCATGAATTCGCGATCGAGGCGCGGCGTCAGAGCTGCGCCTCGATCGCGGCCTTGTCGATGACCGACCAGACCCGACGGATCTTTCCGTCGCGAAATTCGTAGAACACGTTTTCGCAGAAGGACACGCGCCGCCCGTTGACGGCAAGACCAAGGAACGGTCCAGCCGGCGTGCAGTCAAACTTCAATCGGGCGGCGATGCGGGGAGGATCTGAGATCAGCATCTCGATGTGGAACTGCAGGTCGGGTATCTGCCGAACATCCTGCTCCAGCATCGCGCGATAGCCCTCAAGCCCAAGCGGCCGCGCGTTGTGAGCGACCTCATCATGCACGAATTGTCCGAGTGCCGGCCAATCCCGCCGATTCAGGCAGGTGATGTAGGCGCGGTAGATGTCGGCGAGGTCGTCTCTCGTCATATCGAAGCTCCCACTTCGACCTAACGCGCGAGGATCGCGAACCGGTCCGGCATCAGAGCCGCTTCTCGAAGAACAGGTCCGGGTAGGGATCGTCATTGAAGCGGGGAATCTCGCGCCAGCCGCTGGTGCGGTAGAGCTGGGCGGCCTCGGGCAGCGCGCTGTTGGTGTCGAGCCGCAGCAGCGTGATGCCGAGCTCGCGTGCTGCGGCCTCGGTCGCGTCCATCAGGCGCCGGCCGAGCCGCAGCCCGCGCGCGGCCGGGGCGACCCAGAGCCGCTTGATCTCGGCGTAGCCGTGATCGGTTCCCTTCAAGCCCACGCACCCGATCGGCAGCGTGTCCGACATCGCGACGATGAAGGTGCCGCGCGGCCGCCGCATGTCCTTGGCGTCGGGGTCGCGCGACAGCGAGACGTCAAAGCCTTGTTTGAAGCGGCGGCCGAGCTCGGCATAGTACTTGCCGAGGCAATAGCGTGCCGGTTCGGACTGAGGGTCGATCTCATCCAGCGAAACGCGCTCTCGCGTCAATGCGGATGCGATCAGGTCCATCGCCGCGAGCAAGGCCTCGGCTTGCGAATTCTGAGCGAGGAAGCCTTCGGCCTGCGCGTTCGAGAGCGCCTCGTAGGCTGCGAACTCGCGCCGGCCCATGCGCGTCAGCCGCGCCACGCGGCGGCGGGCGTCGTCCGCATGCGCGGTGGTCTCGACCAGTCCCTCGTCCTCGAGGCTGCGGAGCAGCCGGCTCATCAGCCCGGAATCGAGCCCGAGATAGTCCCGGATCTCGGCGACGTCCGAACGCCCGTGCCCGATCGCATTGAGTACCCGCGCCGCGCCGAGCGGCCGACCGCGCCCGAGAAACGACGTATCGAGTGCTCCGACGGCCGAGGTGACGGCGCGGTTGAAGCGGCGAACGCGGGAGACGGCGTCGAGCATGATGTCTGACTTTAGTCAGATATCACGCGCAGGTCAATCGGGGGAGCGCCGGCGTCACTTCGCCGGCGTCAGCAGCGGCCTGTCCTTGGCGACGATATAGGTGGCAAGTTCGCTGGCGGTCTCACCGCCGACGTTCTTCGCCGCATGCACCGTGCCGGCAGGGATGAACAGCACGTCGCCGGCTCTCAGCGTCACCGGCGGCTTGCCCTCGACGTCGTATTCGATCGCACCCGCCAGCACGTAGATGATCTCTTCGCCCGGATGGGTGTGCCGGCGGAACGCCACGCCCGGGGCAAGGTCGACGCGCACCTGCACAGCCTCGCGCCCGGGCGTGCTGAGATCGTGGCGCTGGAGGTCGGTGCGCGTGACGCCGGCCTGCGCCGCCGCGGCCGGCAATGTGAACAGGTTTGCCGCGAGCAGGACCGCGCTCGTGAGCACGCGGAGGGTTCGCAGATGACGATGGCTCATGGTCGGCTCCTTGTGGTCGCTAGATTGTCCGCGCCGCGCGGGCCCGGCCGATGCCGGCCGGTCCGCGACGTGGCGCTTCAGACGAGGGTGGTGGTCACCTCGATGTTGCCGTGCACCGCCTTGGAGTAGGGGCAGATGCCGTGTGCGGCCTCGATCAGTTCCTGCGCCACCGCGCGATCGACGCCGGGAACGCTGACGTCGAGACGGGCACGCAGGAAGAAGGCGCCGCCGGCGTTGTTCAGGTCGATCGCGGTGTCGACCGACGGCTCGCTCGGCAGCTTGACCTTGCGCTGGGCAGCGGCGAGCTCGAGCGCGCCGAGATAGCAGGCCGACCAGGCGGCGGCGAACAGGTTTTCGGCCGCCGGGTGCGGCTGGGCCAGCTTGACGTTCAGGAATCCGTCACTGGAGTGCGCGGTGCCGTCGGCGCCCGAGGTGACGTGGGTCTTGCCGGTGAAGAGAACCTTTGCAGCGGAGGTCATGGTCGTATCCTTCGGTTGAATTATTGATCGTATCCGATCTAATCGGATGCGCATGGAATATACTCGCCGCACCCACCGGTCAAGCTCTTCCGATTTAATCGGATACGATTTATATTGGTCGGCAGATCACGAATTGCGGAGGTTCCCGTGGCCCGTTCCCCCAAATCAGCCGGCAAAGACCGGAAATTGTCGAATTTCCTCTGCTTTGCGATCTATTCGGCCAATCTCGCTTTCGGCCGGGCCTATAAGCCCCTGCTGGACAAGGTCGGCCTGACCTATACCCAGTACATCGCCCTGGTGGCGCTGTCGGACGAGGATGAGCAGACCGTCAGCACACTGGGCGAGAAGCTGTTCCTGGAATCCAACACACTGACTCCGATCCTGAAGAAGCTCGAGCAGATGGGGCTGATCAAGCGCCACCGCGATCCTGCCGACGAGCGGCAGGTGCGCCTGAGCCTGACGCCCGCGGGGCGCAAGCTGATCGAGCAGGATCTCGGCGGGGCGCTGATTGAGGCGACAGGTCTTGGCGACGATTTTCCGGTGGTGCAGAAGACGGTGAGCAGATTGCGCGACAATCTGCTGCGTGCGACCAAGGCCGATGACTAGCACATCGAGACAGGACAGATCGGGAGTCCCCGCCGCGGCACGCCCGTCGCCGAGGCCGGGCCCCATTACGGGAGGACATCGTGAGCAACGCGAGTGAAGCGGCGGACCGGTTGATCGCAGCCCGAAGCAAAGGCGGATCGGTCGGCTGGCGTGACATCCTTCCTTCGGATCGTGCGGGCGCCTACGCCATCCAGGATGCCACGCTTGCCCGGCTCGGTCCGCTCGGCGGCTGGAAGGTCGGGGCGTCGGGCCCGGATGCCGAGCCCGTCTGCGCGCCGCTGCCGGCATCCGGCCTGCTTGCCTCCGGCGCGCGGCTCGGTCCTGAATTCCGCCTGCGGGGTGTCGAGGTGGAGGTTGCGCTCCGGGTCGGGCGCGCGCTCACCGCTGAAGACGCCGCATTGCCCGATCGCGAGCTGGCACGCGCGTTCGACGCCGTCTATCCCGCCATCGAGGTGGTCGAGACGCGCCTCGAGGATTGGACGAACAGCGTGGCCCTGGCCCAGCTCGCGGATTTGCAGAGCCACGGCGCGTTGCTGATCGGAGCAGCCTCGACAGTCAGCCCTGCTGCCATCGATCTGAGGGCCGTCGAGGCGGATCTCTCGATCGGTGAAGACATTAGCCGTCGAACCACTGGCGGCAATCCGGCAGGAGACGTCTGGCGTCTGCTGCGCTGGCTCGTCCGCCGTTGTGCGGACCGGGGTCTGCCTCTCTTGCCGGGCCAGATCGTCACGACCGGTTCGTGCACCGGCATGGTCTTCGCAGAAGCGGGGACCAGCGCCCGTGCACGCCTTGTGGGTTTCGGCGAAGTTACTGTCGATTTCTGAGCAACGAGGCTTGCTTCGCTTCGGCGAGCCGCGACGCGCTTTCCGCATCACGCTCAGCTTTGGGGGCGGATCAACTTGATGTCCTGATCGGCTGCCCACGCGGCGACGTCCTCGCGCTTCAGCGCGGTCGCCATCAGATCCGGAAACTGATCCGGCGTGCAGGCGAAGACGGGGATGCCGAGACTTGCGACCTTTGCCGACAACGCAGGATCATAGGAGGGATGCCCTGTGTCGGTCAGTGCCAGCAGCACGATCACATTGACTCCGCGCGTTGCGAGCCGCGCCAGCCGGTCGACCAGCTCATTTGCATTGCCGCCCTCATAGAGGTCGGTGATCAGGACCAGATGCGCTTTCGACGGCCGTTCGATGCGCTCCTCGCAATAGGCGACGGCGCGGTTGATGTCGGTGCCACCGCCTAGCTGGACGCCGAACAGCACCTCGACGGGATCGGCGAGCTCCTCCGTCAGGTCGACGATCGAGGTGTCGAAACAGACGAGCTTGGTTGCGACCACCGGAAGGGAAGCCATCACCGCCGCGAAGATCGAGGCATAGACGACGGAGGTTGCCATCGACCCCGATTGGTCGACACACAGGATCACCTCGTCGAGATCGACGATGCGGCGCTGCTGGCGCAGGAAACCGATCAGCCGTTCGGGCACGATCGTGCGATGCTCCGCCTGATAGTGGCGCAGATTGGCCTTGATGGTGCGCGGCCAGTCGATGTCGGCAAAACGCGGGCGGTTGGTGCGCAGCGAGCGGTTCAGGGCGCCGCGGATCGCATCAGCGGTGCGCCGCTCCAGCCGCTCCATCAGCTCGGCCACCACCTTGGCGATCACAGTGCGGGCGGTGTCCTTGGTCTTCTCAGGCATCACGCCGCGCAGCGCGACCAGATCGGCGATGAGGGTGACATCGGCCTCGACGGTCGCGAGGAATTCGGGCTCGACCAGCATCTGGCGCAGGCCCTTGCGCTCGAAGGCATCCTTTTGGATCACCTGGACCACCGGTGCGGGGAAGAACTCCCTGATATCCCCGAGCCATTTTGCGACGCGCGGTGCCGAGCCGCCGAGCCCGCCGCGGCCTTTCTTCGGGGCTTCGTCGCCGTCGCCGTAAAGCGCCGTCAACGCCTCGGACATGCGGCGATCGCTGGCGGACAGAGCAGGGCCGTTCTCGGCGCCTTCGGGGTCGACGCCGAGGGCGAGCGTCCAGCGGCGGCTGCGTTCATCGGCCTCGCTCATCGCGCCGCTCCCGCCTTGACAAGTTCGAGTACGCGGACCTGATGCGCCGGCCAGATCTCGTTTGCGCCGTCGATCAGCCGATAGCCTTTGGCGGCACCGGTGCTTCGCCCGAAGAGCGCATCCATCAGCCGCCGGCGCTCGGTTCGGTCCAGGGCCGAGAAGACGCGGCGGAACAAGGGCAGGCTGGCGGTGAAGGCCTCCTCGTCCAGCGTCATCAACCAGGCATCGACCGCGCCCCGTAGCGCCGCATCGTGGATCAGCCGTTGGCCGGCGCCCTCGAAGAAGCCTTCGAAGAATCCCGCCGCTTCCGCGACCGGCGTTCCGGGCGAGAGCATTCGGGTCAGCAGGTCCGCGGCATGATCGGCTGTCAGCAGCTCGGCCTCGTAGAGCAGCCGCGCGGCCGTGCCGGCGATCAGGCGGGTCGCGTGATCGTCATTCATCAGTGCCCGCAGCGCATCGCGCCAGCCGGCCACGATGTAGGCCTCGATCTGGGCGAGCTGGATCGCGGCGTCGGCCGCAAGGAGCGCACCGCGCAGCTTGGCTGCCGCCGGCGCATCGAGATTGCGCGCAGCATAGGGCAAGGCAAGTGCCGCCTGCACCACGATACGCGGCATCAGCGCCGTCAGATGCTCGACCGTGCCGGTGCGCGCCTCGCCATAGCGCAGGATATCGGCCATCGGCGGCAGTGCGGCAAGGAGCGACGGGCCGTCGCTCGTCAGTGCCGCCTTCGTCTCCAGCGCGGCGATGCCGAACTCGGTGGCGCGCGCCAGGTCGGCGATCATGGCATTGCGCACCAGGCTCGCCAGCGGGCCAAGCTCGGCTTCCTTGCCCATCGCTTCCATCAGGCGCCCGCCCGCGGCTTCCGCGATGGTCGAACCGTAGAGCAGATTTTCCACCAGCCTGACCGCGAATTCCGGCTCCCAGCGCAATTGCCAGTTCTCGCGGAACGTCCCGCGGCTGCGCCCCGCATCCGTCAACCGTCCCCAGGGCACGTCGAGCGCGTTCAGCCGGTGCAGTAGCGTGGAACGCATCAAGCCGCTTTCGCTGCGCAGATCGATTGTGAGCGCCCGCTCCAGCGCCTCCGGCTTGAGGCGCGTCGCTTTCTGCTGACGCTGGAGATCTTCGAGCAGCGGCGCGAGCGGTGTCGATGCTGGGATTGCACCGACGCCCGCGCCGATCAGGAGTTCGGCCGAAATGTCGTCCCACATGGCGCGCTCGCCGTTGCAGAGGCAGGCGATCGCCGCCTCGCGCAGCTCTGCAAAGCCCGGCGCGGGCCGGTCGCGCAGCGCCGCGAGTGCCGTCCCCAGCCGCTGCGCCTCGATCACCGAGGCGGTGGATACGAAATGGCCGCGATCGCGCAGCGCGCGCGTCACCTTGGCAAGCCACTCGGCAGCGCGATCGCGGTCGCGCGTGTCCCAGACATGTGCGCACCATCCCGGCGCCACGACGCCCGCGCCATAGCCGCTGGCGCGCGCCAGCCGCGGCGCGGTCCATGGCGCCCAGGTCGCCTTGATCTTGGTCCTGGGCCGGCCCTTGAGCAATTCGCGATCCGCAGCAAGGCTGCGGCGCTCGGCGAGCGCCGGCACGTGCCAGGCGCCGCAGACGACCGCAACGGCGCCGTCGCATTCTTTGGCCGCCTTCGCGATCTCGATCCGCATATGGGCTTCGCGCGCGGCCTCGCGCGCCGACAGTGATTTTTCGTCCGCACGCAGCGCGGTCATCGCATCGGCAACGGCCGTGAAGATCGGGCCCGTTGCGGGATTCTCCTCGATGACGTCGGACCACCAGGATTCGCCATCGTCATAGCCTGCGGCAGTTGCGAGCGCGCCGATCGGATCGTGGCTGACCGGGTCGGCCTCGGCCCTTGCTGCGATCTCCTCCGCGATATCGCCATCGCTGGCACCCAGCCGGTCCGATGCCGGCAGGTCGATGAAGCGCAGGGTCGCGCCGTGACGCACCGCCCAGCGTGCGGCCTGGTATTCCGGCGAATAATCGGCAAAGGGAAAGAAGCTGGCATTCGCCGGATTGTCCTCGGCATAGGTGAGGAGGGCCACCGGCGTTACCATGTCGGGATCGGCGAGCATCGGCAGCAGCTCGGATGCATCCGCCGGGCCTTCGATCAGCACCGCCACCGGTTTCAGCGCGTCGAGCGCTTCCACCAGCCGCCGCGCAGAGCCGGGGCCGTGATGCCGGATGCCGAAGAGAGAGACCTGGCCCGCCATCGCTCGCGCCGCTCCGTCAGATCAAGTCGGTCAGCGACGCGTAATAGCCTTCGAAGCCGCGTCGCTTCTTCAGCACGGTCTCGAGATATTCGCCGAGCACAGCCGTGTCCTGCACCGGGTCCTTGACCACAGCGCCGATCACGTTGCTGGCGAGCGTTTCGGGCGTCAGCTTGCCGTCATTGAAGAAGGTCGCCTGGCTGATCCCGCCGATCATCACCGCGATCGCCTCGGCCGTCGACAAGCCGCCCGAGGGCGACTTCAGCGCGACCTTGCCGTCCTCGGTCGAGCCCGAGCGCAGCTCGCGGAAGATCGAGACCACCCGCGCCACCTCGTCGGCGACGTTCTTCGGCGCCGGCAGGTCGAGAGTCTGCGCCATTTCGCCGACGCGCTTGACGATGATCGCCACTTCCTCCTCGGCGCTGTCTGGCAAGGGCAGCACGACGACGTTGAAGCGGCGCTTGAGCGCCGAGGACAGTTCATTGACGCCCTTGTCGCGGTTGTTCGCGGTCGCGATGATGTTGAAGCCGCGCTGGGCGTACACGGCGGTGTTGAGCTCGGGGATTGGCATCATCTTTTCCGACAGCACCGTGATCAGCGTGTCCTGCACGTCGCTGCCCATTCGCGTCAGCTCTTCGAAACGGCAAAGCTTGCCGCTCTCCATCGCGCGCATCAGCGGAGTAGGCACCAGGGCTTCGCGGCGCGGACCGTGTGCGAGCAATTGAGCATAATTCCAGCCGTAGCGGATCTGGTTCTCGTCAGTGCCAGCCGTGCACTGGATCACCAGGGTGGAGTCGCCGGTGATGCCCGCGGCGAGGTGCTCGGAGACCCATGACTTCGCCGTGCCCGGTACGCCCAGCAGCAACAGCGCGCGATCGGTCGCGAGCGTCGCAACGGCGGTCTCGATCAGACGCCGGTCTCCGACATACTTGGGCGTGATCACCGTGCCATCAACCGCCTTGCCGCCCATCAGATAGGTTACGACCTGCCGCGGTGCGAGTGCCCAGCCCGGTGGGCGATGCTGATCGCCCGTCGCAAGCGCCTTCAGCTCCGCCGCATAGCTCTCCTCGGCGGGCAGGCGCAGTTTCTCGCTCATGGTTTTGCTCCCTTGTCGTCCAACGCGGCGTTGAGCCGCAGCATGTCGAGGCGCGGGTCGCCTTGCAGCAGGCCTGCACCGGCTAGACCATTCAGCGCGCCTCGCGCGCCCTCGCGTGAGGCAATCAGGCCGAGCGCATGAAATTCCTCAGCGTCGTCGGAGGGCCTCGCATCGTCCCGCTGGAGCGCCGCAAGCAGCGTCTTGCCCGCAGGTGCGGACAGTGGATCTCGGAGCCGCGCAGCCGTTCCCGCGATCAGTTGCGCCAGCTCGAAACGGATGCCGCGCGCGTTCAAGGCCGCCTCGGCGTGCCTTGCGCGCTCGGCGGGCGCAAGCCGGGCAGCCAGCGATATGATGAGGCCAGTCGCATCGTGTTCGCTGACCGCGTCGGCCGCTTGCGAGACTTGCGCATCGGCTCCCGTGGCCACGATCAGATCGACCAGCGCCGCATCGGCGGTCTGGTCTGTGTTCCAGTCCCAGGCCGCGATCAGCTCCTGCGGTGCAAGCCCCAGCGCGCCGGCGAACGATTTGAGGTCGGCGTCATCGAACAGCGCCTTTCGGCGCAGCGATTGTGCCGCCGTCTTGAGTGGCTCGGCCTGGACCACGCGCGAGCGGCGCAACAGGCCCTTGGTCTTCACCGCGAAAAATCCGGCGAGCTCCGCCGTGTCCTCGCCCGCAGCAGGGCCGCGACCAAGGCGTGCGAGCAGCGAGGTCGCAAGCGCCTTGACCTTGGGGGCACGATCGTTCGCCGCGACGTCTTCGAGAAAGGCGAGATCCTCATCGGACAGGCGTTCCGTCAGCAAAGACAACAGGCGCCACCGCGTGTCGGCCGTCTCACCGGCGAGCTTTGCCTCCAGCACTGCGCGCGCCGCGGACGGGTCGCGCCTCCTGAGCTCGACCAACGCGACCTTGCGCGCTGCTGGCCAGAAATCGTCCCAATTCTCGGCGCTAAGTCGGTCATCCGTCTGCCGCCGCGCGGCGCTATCGGACGCTGCAATCGCCGCCCAGTCGCGCCACCCGGCATAGAGATCGGGCGCATCGTCATCATCGGCTTGGGGCATCCAGTCGGCAGGATGCATCGTCCAGCCGCGCGCCGCGAGGAAGTGGACGAGGTCGGTCTTGACCTTGCCCTGCTTCTTCGTGGTCAGGATCCGGCGCACCAGCGGACGCAAGGTCTCGGGCACAGTCGGCAATGCAAGCGGGGGAATGTCGGGCAGAATGCGAAGCGATGAGGAGGGCTCCATCGTCAACGCGGTGCCGAGAAACTGACCCGAAAGTGCAAGCAGCCGCAACTCGGCCTCGACCGCATCATCGCCGAGCTCGGCACGCCAGAACGAGGCTGCTGGCGCGGCTGGTGATCCCATGGTCCAGCGCGTGAGCACCGCACCCATCGCGTCGTAGATCGTCTCGGCCTTGATGTCATCACTCATCACTGCTGATCCGTCCCCAGGAGGTCTGTGCGGCCAGGATCGTGAGCCGGTTGCCCGACCAGATCGCGGCTGTGCGCATCAGCGCTGTTCCGACCAGCAGGCCCTCCGTGTTGCCGGCGACGGGCAGCGTGGCGGTGCCGTCGGCGGCGCGCCACCAGGCACCCCCTGTCTCCTCGCGCGCGATCCGCCCCTGCGGCAGCAGCAGCGGCATTTCGATCACCCACGGCTCTGCGAGCAGGGGGCGTGTCAAGGCGTCGCCGAGCGCGGTGTCTGCAGCCGGCCATTCCAAGGCAGGTGTCTCTTCGCTCGCATCGCGCCGCACGAGCAGGGCGCGCAGCGGCTGCTGCGACGGATAGAAGACGAGCTCAGCCTGGAATCGGTCGCCGGGTGTGAAGACCGAGCCGCGTCGTCCGGCACTCGCCGGGAAGAAGTCGAGCAGCATCGCAAAGCGCGGACCGTTCGGAGCCAGATTGAGCAGCCAGGTCGTTTGCGACACCAATCCGTCGCGGCGCGTCTGCACATGCTCGGCCAGGACCTCCCAGCGCGCATCGACCCGCAGCGCTTGCGGATCGCTCAGCACGGTCTCGCGCGTTTCCGATGCGGCGACGGCGCGCCTGATCTCGGCATCGCGCGGCGCGGCACGGAAGGCGCGCGCGAGCAGGACCAGCTTGCCGAGCTCGACCACGGCGGCACGTGGCCGGTCGCCTGCGGCAAGTGCGAGCAGGCGGGACGGCAGTTCGTCGATCCGGCCGGCGAGCACCGCGGCCTTGCCGTCGACCAGCCGTGCCGCGATCCGCCGGCATCGCGCGGTGGCATCGTCGATGAAGCCCGACAATCCCAGCCGCAATTGATCGCCGATCCATTGCTCGAGCGCATCCAGCGCGTCGAGAATGGCCCGCTCGGTCTCCTCGCTGCGTCTGGCGGCTTGGGCCTCGCGCCGCGCTATATCCTTTGGATCCTCGGCCACTTCGGGCTCGGCCGCGCGCGCGGCGCGCAAATCCTTGTCGCCGGCGGGCGGCGCATTGCTCCCGGGCTTTGCCGCGGACGTGCCGCGCCGGCGGCCCAGCCAATCGCTGACCCAGGCCGGTGTTTCCGCGGGCACGAACGGCACGATCGCTTCTGCATTCAGCCACAACAGGCCGAGCACGTGCTTGCAGGGGAATTTGCGCGAAGGGCAGGTGCACTTGTTGCCGAGATCGCGCAAGTCGGCCATCACGCGGTACGGATTGGCGCCGGAGCCCGCGCATTCGCCCCAGATCAGCGCGCCATCCTGGCTTGCGCCGACGCCGGACCATTTGGCGGGCTTGGCGAGGCCAGCCGCCGCCTTGAGCGAGGATTGATCGGTAGCGAGTTGCTCGACCGCTTTCAGATCAATCGCCACGCCGCTGTCCCAAATCGAATCCAGGAGCGGCAGTATATCGGTACAGGATGAAAGCTCAATGTCGCCGCGAGCGATCCAGGTGCTGCACGCGGCGATGGTCGTGTCGCTCGGCTTCCGCCAAGTCGAGCTCAAGCTCATGGCGGACCTTCCGCGAGAGCTTTGCCGCGATCAGCGCATGCGCCTGCATGAGTTAGGTCGTGAGCTCGGCGTCCGGCAGGGTGCTGTTGCTCGCATGGCAACAGCGAAGTTGATGTGCTGCCGCTCTTTGTGAGTTGTGCCGGAGCAGCGGACCGCTACCATGCGCCGGCTCTACTGGAACTCGAGAGCCAAGCACAACGAGCGGAGGCGACATGAGCGGCCAGCAACGCAAAGCGAAGGGATCGGACCTGTTCGTCGCGGCACTGGAGAATGAAGGCGTCGACCGCATCTTCGGCATTCCCGGCGAAGAGAATCTCGATCTGGTCGAATCGCTGCGCGCCTCCAGGATCGAGCTGGTCCTGACCCGCCACGAGCAGGCCGCCGCCTTCATGGCCGCCACGCATGGGCGGCTGACCGGCAAGCCCGGCGTTTGTCTGTCGACGCTCGGCCCCGGTGCACTCAACCTGTCCACGGGCGCGGCCTATGCGCATCTCGGTGCCATGCCGATGATCCTGATCACCGGCCAGAAGCCGATCATGAGCAGCCGGCAGGCGCGCTTCCAGATCGTGGACGTGGTCGCGACCATGAAGCCGCTCACGAAACTGTCGCGGCAGATCGTCAGCGCCTCGAGCATCCCGACCGTGGTGCGCGATGCGTTCCGCGCGGCGATGGAGGAGCGTCCGGGTCCGGTGCATCTCGAGCTGCCCGAGGACATCGCCGGCGACGAGGTGCCCGATGTCCCGGTGATCCCCGTTCACCCGATTGAAATCCCGGTCGCCCATCGCGCCGCGCTCGACCGCGCCGCCGAGATGATCATGGCCGCAAGGCGCCCGCTGGTGATGATGGGCGCTGCGACCAGCCGGCCGCGGTCGACGCATGGCATCGCAAGCTTCGTGCGGCGGACCGGCATTCCGTTCTTCACCACGCAGATGGGGAAGGGGACCGTGCCCGGCGGCACCAATCTCTACATGGGCACTGCGGCGCTGTCGGAGCGCGATTACGTTCACGACGCGATCGATGCCGCCGACCTGATTGTCGCGATCGGTCACGACCCGGTCGAGAAGCCGCCTTTCATCATGGGGCCTTCAGGGCCAAAGGTGATTCACGTCAGCTACACGCCGGCGAGCGTCGAGCAGGTCTATTTCCCCGATGCCGAGGTCGTCGGCGACGTCGGCCCGAGCCTGGAACTGCTGGCGGACCGGCTCGAAGGCAAGCTGCCGCAGGCCGCGGCGCTGCTCCCGCTGCGCGAAGAGATCCTGAAGCACATCGCCGACCGCGCCACCGAGGCGCGCTGGCCGCCGACGCCGCAGCGCATCGTGCACGACATCCGCCAGGTGATTCCCGAGAACGGCATCGTCGCGCTCGACAACGGCATGTACAAGATCTGGTTCGCGCGCAATTACCGCACCCGCGTCGCCAACACGCTGCTCCTCGACAATGCACTGGCGACCATGGGTGCCGGCCTGCCGTCGGCGATGATGGCTGCGATGCTCTATCCCGACCGCCGCGTGCTTGCGGTTGCCGGCGACGGCGGCTTCATGATGAACAGCCAGGAGATGGAGACGGCGGTCCGCCTCAAGCTCAACTTGGTCGTGCTGGTGCTGGAGGACAACGCCTACGGCATGATCCGCTGGAAGCAGGCGGTGGATCATTTCGCCGATTACGGCATGACTTTTGGCAATCCGGACTTTGCGCTTTACGCCAAGGCCTACGGGGCGAAGGGACATCGCATCGAGAGCATCGACAGCTTTGGCCCGACGCTCGACGCCGCCTTTAGGGAAGGCGGCGTGCATCTGGTCTCGATCCCGGTCGACTATTCGGAGAACGTGCGGGTGCTCGTCGACGAGCTGCGGGCGCATGAGAAGGCGAAGGGGTGATTGATGAGGACAAAACTGTTTCCACATCGTCATTGCGAGCGCAGCGAAGCAATCCAGACTGTCTCCGCGGAAAGATTCTGGATTGCTTCGCTGCGCTCGCAATGACGGGCGCTATCGGCGGTATCTCCAGCCAACTGAGATCCGCACTTGTACTGCGGATACCGATCCCCGACACTCAATCATTCACCAACCACAGGACCATGAAATGACCCGCATTCGTTGTGTCACCGAGATGGGCATGGGCGTCGACGTCCACGGCCGGGACGCCACCAAGGCGGCGAAGCGGGCGGTGTCGGATGCCATCAGGCATTCCAGCCTCGGCTTCTTCCGGATGATCGGCAAGACCGCGAACGACATGTTCGTGGACGTCACGATCGGGGTTCCGAATCCAGAAGCCGTCGACAAGGAGGCTGTCGCCAAGGAGTTGCCTTACGGCACGGTGACCGTGACCGCGGTCAAGGGCGGGCTGGAGATTCCCTCGGCCACGGAAGTGGCCAACGATCCCATCCTCATTGCCAATGCCGCCGTCATCGTTAGCTTCGACAGGGACTAGGCCGATGTCGGCGAGCAATGAGGCGCTGCTGGATCGCCCGATCTGGAGCGCGTTGACGACGAGCCACAAGCATCTGGCGGAGGGCGGCCCGCAGGCTCTGCGCTATCCCGTGGACATGACGCCGTTTGCCGATATGCCAGATATGTCCGCCGCAAGCTTTGCGGCGCTCGGCGAACTCATGTCGGGCTCGCAAGTCGCGGTGCTGTTCACGCCCGAGCCGGTCGAAATTCCCGCCGGCTTCAAGGTGCTGCTCGCCGAGACCGGCGAGCAGATGATCGGCTCGCCTGCCGACACGTCGCTGCGTGATGCCGAGATCGTCCGCCTGGGCGCGGCCGACGTTCCCGCCATGATGGCGCTGATCGAGCTGACCAAGCCCGGGCCGTTCGCGGCGCGGACACACGAGCTCGGCACCTTCCTCGGCATCCGCGCGCACGGCGAGCTGGTCGCCATGGCCGGCGAGCGGATGAAGCCCGGCAATTTCACCGAGATGACGGCGGTCTGCGTGCATCCCGATCATCGCGGTCGCGGTTACGCGCAGGCGTTGCTCGCCGCCATCGCGCGCCAGATCGAGGCGCGCGGGGAAATTCCGTTCCTGCACGTGTTCTCGAACAATACGTCTGCCATTGCGCTGTACCAGCGGCAGGGCATGCGGATTCGGCGTCGCCTGCACGTCACCGTGCTGATGAAGCAGGGATGAGACTGCGCGGTGGGCTTCATATCCCGGTAAATCGCGCTATATCGATTCCAACCACAATTGGGGGGAGCACATGGACGCCAGAACGCCTGATTTTTCCGCCGTACGGACGGCGATGCAACGCTACGTCGATCAGGAGATCATCCCGGGCGTGTCCTTGAGAGACGATCGAATTCAGAAAATTATGAAGTGACGTGGGGGGAGACATCGCCTCCCGCCCACGGTTTCGCTTCAATCCTTCCACGGATCGAACTCGCCTTCTCCGGCCATGGCGACGGCGAACGGCCGCAGCGTGTGCAGCACCCGCACGGTGCCGGCGTGCTGCGCGAGCACGTCCGGCAGGCGGCGATAGGCCATCGGGCTCTCGTCGAGGTCGGCACCGATCAAGGTGACGCCGCGCTCGTTCAGCCAACGGTCCATCTCCTCGCGCGAGAAGCGCCGCTTCGCCTCACGTCGTCCGAACAGGCGGCCGGCGCCGTGCACGGTCGAGTAGAGCGAAGCCTTGGCTTCCGGGCTGTCGACGCCTTCGAGGATGACGGCGTCGTCGCCCATCGAGCCGCCGACGAATCCCTTCTGGCCGGGAAACGCCGGGGTCGCGCCCTTGCGCACCACCCACAAATCCTTGCCGTCGTGGGTCTCACGCCAGGCATAATTGTGGTGGTTGTGCACGCTCTCGGTGACGCTGCCGCCGATGATCTGGCGGACACGCTCGACGACCCACTCACGGCCCGCATAGGCGTAACGCCCGGCGAGCTGCATCGCCGCGATGTAGCGGCGGCCGAGCTCGCTGTCCTCGTCGACTACGGCGGGCGGGACGTTCATGCCGTCCTTGCCGCCGGCGGCCTTGAGGTAGCGCGTCGCGGAGGTGTGTCCGAGACCGCGGCTGCCGAAATGGACGCCGATCCAGACGAAGCCTTCCTCGTCGCGCATGAGGTCGACATAGTGGTTGCCCGATCCGACCGTGCCGAGCTGCTTCACCGCCTTCTGACGGTAGTCCTCCATGTCGCTTTCGCGCCAGGCGTCGCCGTCGTCGAACAGGTCGTGCTCGGCCCGTTCCGCGTTGGCACGTCCGATGCCGAACGAGATCACCTTGGCGACGTCGCGGATGATCGTGGGAGCGATCTCCGCAATGTCGTCGAAGCGGGTGTCGAGCCGGGCCGCCATGTTGCCGCAGCCGATGTCGAAGCCGACGCCGGAGATGCTGATCTGCTTCTCGTAGGCGATGACCCCGCCGACCGGCTGGGCGTAGCCGAGATGGCCGTCGGCGCAGATCACGCCGGAGACGACGTTGCCGATCGCCATGCAGTTGCGCATCTGCGCGATCGTCGCATCCTCGTGCGGGCCGAACACCTTCAGGGGCGCGTTCTGGAAGCGGGCGTCCTGCGTCCGGAACTCGGCGATCGAGCTCGCGGTCGCATTGGCCTCGCGGGCAAGATGCTCCTTGCGCGCGGCGTCCTTGTACAGGCACCAGGCCGGCTGGCCGCGTCCTTCGCCGACGCGCGAGTCGGGATCGACACCGGCGGCGAGGCAGAGCTCGCGGGCGCGTTCCATGTAGGGATCGGGTCGTCGCATGGTCCTAGGTCCTTGTCATTCCGCGCGCGCCATAACGGGGCGGGCGGTTCATTTCAGAGATTTGCTGGCCGCGGGCGCGGCTCGCGTCCGGGGCCATTGTCGTTGCGCTCAGTTCAACGCCGTCTCCGACGCCGCGATCCACGCGACCACGGCCTCAGAGAAGCCGTTGACGCGGGTCCAGGCGCCGTGGCCGACACCGTGCTGATACGAGGCCACGTTCACCATCGTGCCGCGCGCTTTGGGCTCGGGCACCTGGTCGTGGCTCTGCTCGTCGGTGAAGACGATCAGGCGATCGCCCTTGCGGTCGATCTCCGCCACCGCCTTGCCGAGCCAGGTTCCGCTATGCGGCTGCGAGTCGATGATCGCATCTCGAAGCGCGAAGCCGCGGCGGGGAGGGACCTTCACCACCCCGTCGGAGAAGGTGAAGATCTCGACCTCGTCGCAGATCTCGCGCGCGAGGATCGCAAGGCCACACGCCGCCTCCGCGCGCGTCATTTCCGACTGCGCGGAGAGCGTCGCGAACATCGAGCCCGACACGTCGATCAGGAGCCGGGTACGGCCCGGAAGCCGCACATGGTCCTTGACCGACTTGAGCATCGCTGCCTCGAGCTCGGGCTCGAAGTCCGGCGCATAGCGTGCCGCCGTGATGAAGCGGTAGGGAAGGATACGATCCGTCCGCATCGCCTCGATCGCGCCTGCGATGGTCTCGCGCGGGACCTGCGCAGTCTGCATCAGCCGCAGATTGCGCAGCAGCGCGAGGCCGCCGAGCTTTCGCTCGGCGATCAGCCGCTCGAAGGTCTCGCGCTTGTCCTTGCCGGCCGAGAGCGAAACTTCCCAGGTGTCGGGGGAGGCGAGCTCGCCATCGACGAGCTGCTTCCACACCTTGGCCTGCTCGGCGTCTTTCGGCTTGGCGTGCACCAGGAACAGCACGTCCCTGATCCGCACCGCGCCGTCGCGGTCCCACTTGGCGAGCTGATAGGCGTCGAACTTGGTCAACGCGCGGGCAAGACCCTTCTTGACCTGCGCCGAGACCGGCTGGCGCTTGCGCTGCTGCATCGGCCCCAGCGCATCGGCCCAGTAGATCGCGAGCAGCTCTGTCATCTCGTCGGGACGCTGGATCACCTGAGCGAGCGTGTCCGCGACGAGGCCGCGGTGCTTCTCGTTCCGCGCCATCTCGCGGATGACGAGGAGCGGTGCGTGCCGCAGCTTCATCACCTCGCGGGCCTCGATCGCAAGCTGCGCGACGCGCTCCGGCGCGACCTTTGGCACGAGGGCCTTGATGCGGTCGGCGATCGCAACGCCGTCCTCATAGAACTGGTCCTCCCACAGGAGGCAGTTCATCAGTGCCCGCTTCAGCTCCATCTCGGGCGTGAAGCGCCTTGCACGCGCGCCCTCCCGCGTGAAGGCGCGAACGATCTTGTTGAGCCTGACCATGACGGCCTCCTCTTGGGTTGACGGGGACATGAAATGGTGCCGGGGAACAGGCGAGGCTGTCCTGCCCACGAGGGGCTCCACATGCTCTACCGCTGAGCTACGGACTTTCGTCCGGAAGGAGTCGAACCTTCGACAGTGTGATCACGAAGTAACAGCACTCTTCACCACCGGCGGTGGCTAAGGACACGATCCGGGAACAGGCGATTGCTGTACCCAGCGAGCCGAAGCTCGCCGGAAAGCGCTCTATCCTCTGAGCTACCGGTGCATGGAACACCGGGCGGGATTCGAACCCGCGACCTCTCGCGTTGCAGGCAAAGTAACAGAAATCTTCACCACGGACCGTGATGGGGTTGGCGGGGAACGGGCGATGCTGTTGCTGCCCTTGCGGGCGATCCGCCTTTCGGCGCGCAGGGTTCGAACCTGCTCGGCGCTTTCGCGCCTTCACCACGAAGTAACAGACATCTTCACCACCGCCAGGCCGACGCCTTCGCATCGGCCGTTGATGGGTACGCTGGGGAACGGGCGATATCGCCTTGTTGGGATGGCAACCAAGTGTCCTCCACCTGTGACAATAGCGCAGAGCGCGTAAGTCAAAGGCGAAGTTCGAGCCCGCTCTTCCATCGTGTGAAGTATTCGATATCCTCACCACCAGCGTCGGTTGAGCCGCGACCACTCGCGGCAAACCGAGTTACAAAAATTCGATCGCGGCGCTGTCGACGCGCCGCATGTTGCGAACCCTGAAGGGTTCGCTCTGCCATCGGTGTCCGGCTCATCGCCTCGTTCCCTCCGGCAGGCCCCGCGCACTTGGACACGCGCCTTCTCAGCGCGAGCCCGGGATCCGGGTCTCCCGTTCCGGCCATTGCCGGGTTGTTCGGTTGGGCCGCGCGGCGGGCAACAAAAAACCCTCCGGAGCGGCAGGCTCGGGAGGGTCCGTGAGAAGCGGACTGTCGATCTTGCGGTCAGGCAAGATCGCTCCCATGAGCCGGGCATGCGCAATCGAATAGCTTGTGGCTATTCGGCGTGCGGACAATTCTTTCGTAGCGGTACGACATCGCTCGGTTCATGGTGTCTGTCGCAAACGGAAGTGCTTGCGAGGGCGCGGGACATACGCCCGCAACTTGCGGATGTCAAGCGAGACGCGTGCGGAAACTGAAATTGACGGACGCATGACTTGCCAAAATTATTTGGGGCTCGACGGATTTCGTTTCGGCTGGGTCGCAGCGTGGATCGACGCGCGCGGCGATCACGGCTTCGATTATTCGCCTAGCCTGACGCGTCTGCTCGCATTGCCGCACGCCCGCGCGATGATCGACATGCCGATCGGACTGAACGTGAGCGGCTATCGTGCCTGCGATTTGCGCGCACGGGAGCTGATCGGCCCTGCCGTGTTTCTGGGCGCGCGCCGCGACCTCTGGACCTTTCCGGACCTGGCGGCGGCCAATCGCCATTACTGGAAGCACGAAGGCGAGGGCAGGGGCGTGTCGGCGCAGCTCTGGAATATCAGGGACAAGATCAGGGAAGTCGATGAGGCCATGACGCCGGCGCGGCAGGCGACGATCGGCGAAGCGCATCCGGAATTGATCTTCTGGAATCTGGCAGGGCGCGTGCGGCTCGAACCGAAGACCTCGCCGCGGGGGCGAGAGCAGCGTATCGCGTTGCTGGGAGACCGCGGCTTCACTGAGGTCGAGAGATGGCTCACGCTTTGCCACGGCACCGGGATCGGTCGCGACGACCTCATCGACGCCTGTGCCTGCGCCGTCGCAGCGCGCGACAGCGCGCAATCCGTTGGCGACGGCAGGACCGATCCGCGCGGATTGCGGATGGAGATCAACTTCTGACGGCGATCAGCCCTCGACCTCGCCTTCGAGGTGACCGCGGCTGTCGGGGTCTGGATATGAGCCGCCCTCGTCGTCCAGTCTCGTTGCTCGCGATTCGTACTCGTCGGCCATCGTCCGCAACCGTTGCGCGGCTTTGCTGTGCTCGAGATCGTTCGCGACGCGGCGACAGCGTTCAGCGTGGTCGAGCAGGGCGCGTTTCTCGATGTTCATCGAGCGACAACGCGCGAGGGAGCCATTGGTCCCTGCGCAAGCCGCCGGAACAGCACGATCGCTTCGCAGCGAGATCGGGAAAAAATAGCAATATATTAGTGCCGCCTGGAACGTGGCGCCTGAGCCGACGTTCTACGCCAGAGGCTGTCGAGGGACATCATGCCATGTACGACGTGTGCCAATTGGCGACCGCGATGCTCGCGATCGCCTTTACGGCCCTGCTGTTGATCACGGGTCAACGGTTCATCGAATCTCGGCTGCAGCGTGAAGCAAAGCCCCCGATCGTAGCGATGGCGACGCTGCCGCCCTAAGCACAGCCGGAAGTCACTTGCGCACTGCGGTATCTTGCCTAGATTGAGCACGCCTCAGTCCATGCAAAGGTCCCGATGTCCGATCTGTCCGTCTTCCCCATCACCAAGCGTTGGCCAGCCAAGCATCCCGAACGACTCCAGCTCTATTCGTTGCCGACGCCGAACGGCGTCAAGGTCTCGATCATGCTGGAGGAGATCGGGCTTCCTTACGAAGTCCACCTCATTGATTTCGGCAAGGACGATCAGAAGACGGCCGAATTCCTCTCGCTCAATCCGAACGGCAAGATCCCGGCGATCCTCGATCCGAACGGCCCCGGCGGCAGGCCGCTGCCGCTGTTCGAATCCGGGGCGATCCTGCAATACCTCGCCGAAAAGACCGGAAAGCTGCTGCCGCAGGATGCCGCGCGGCGCTATCAGACGCTCCAGTGGCTGCACTTCCAGATGGGCGGCGTCGGGCCGATGTTCGGCCAGGTCGGCTTCTTCCACAAATTCGCCGGCAAGGATTACGAGGACAAACGGCCCCGCGACCGCTACGTCGCCGAAGCCAAGCGCCTGCTCGGCGTGATGGATGTGCATCTCGCCGGCCGGCAATGGTTCATGGACGATGACTACACCATCGCCGACATCTCCATGCTCGGCTGGGTGCGCAATCTCATCGGCTTTTATGGCGCCGGCGATCTCGTCGAGTTCACCCAGTTCAGGGCGGTCGGTGACTGGCTCGAGCGCGGGCTTGCGCGTCCGGCGGTGCAACGCGGATTGAACATTCCGCAGCGGCCGTAGGCCATCCCTAGAACAGCCGCCCGCCGTTCGGCACCGGCTTGCTCGGCTGCACCAGCACGACCTTGCCGTTGGCATCGGGGAAGCCGAGCGTCAGCACCCCGGAGACGACCGGGCCGATCTGGCGCGGCGGGAAATTGACGACGGCCGCGACCTGTTGCCCCACGAGGGTTTCGAGCGGGTGGTTTTCAGTGATCTGGGCCGAGCTCTTGCGCACGCCGATGGCGGGGCCGAAATCGATCCACAGCCGCCACGCCGGCTTGCGCGCTTCCGGAAACGGTTTTGCGTCGACGATGGTGCCGACACGGACGTCGACCGCGAGAAAAGTGTCGAAATCGATGGTCGGTGCGGCGGCTGCGGCGGGATCGTGGGTGACGTGCATGGTGATGTCCGTTTAAAGAGTTGGCGCGTGCCGCAATATTGTCGCGCGACGCGGAGTTTCGTACAACGCCACGCACATCACCGATACGCCATGCGCGAGGACTGTCTTGCCCACCATCATCTACGGCATCAAGAACTGCGACACCATGAAGAAGGCCCGCGCCTGGCTCGATGCCCATGGCGTGGCGTACGCGTTTCACGACTACAAGGCCGCGGGTGTGGAGAAGGACAGGCTCGAGCAGTGGACCGACAAGGTCGGTTGGGAGACCCTGCTCAATCGCGCCGGGACGACCTTCAAGAAGCTCCCCGATTCCGACAAGGAAGGCCTCACCGAGAAGAAGGCGCTGGCATTGATGCTAGCGCAACCATCGATGATCAAGCGGCCGGTGCTCGAAATCGGCAGCAAGCTGCTGGTCGGCTTCAAGCCGGATATCTATGCCAAGGAGGTCGGTGGCAAGGCGCGCTGACGGCTAGTTCAGCTCGATGATCTCGTTGGAAATAGCGGGGCCCGGCTGGTCCGCGAACTCGACCGTCTCGGCGGGTGCGATGCGGCCGGGGGCGCGATGAAACAGCTCGCGGTCGATCACGGCCCGCAGCTTCGGGCGCGGCAGCGCGTCATTTCCGCGCATCAGATTCTTGATCTCGAAGCCGCCGTCCTCGCAGAAGGTCTTCACTGACGCGATGACGTGGCTGACTCTGCCGTCGGTCAGGAACGGCAGCAGCAGCCGCTCATACGCGACGATGCGGCCATAGGTGTCGTCGACGTCGGCAACGCTGTAGACCGGAAGGGCGCGCGCGACGCATTCGAGATAGACCGGCACCACGTAGGGTGCGAGCCGAGGTCCGACATAGTCATCGAGCGAAACGCCCTTGCCGGTATGCCCATAGGCGCGCGAGATGCGCGTGCCTTCGCTCTGGATGACGAGACGCGGCGTCGGCGTCGAAAGCTCCACCGTATAGTAGATCAGATCCGACAGCTCCTCCTCGAGCCGTGCGGGCTGATACTCCCAGATCGCCGGAACGATCTGCTGACGCGCATAAAGTCGCAGCCACGTGTTCAGGAGATCGCGCTGCCGGATCGACTTGACGACGGAGGGAGCCGCGCTTGCAAAATCCAAAGCAATTTCTCCGCACGTGAAAACCCGCGCATGATCGGGCTTGCGGGGAAATTATTGATGAAGGCTGGCGCGGGAGACGAAAGACCGTTAACGACGGCTTGATGGCCGGTGCCTTGCGAACCGGGAAGGCCGGGCAGGCACGACATCGACCTCTGCGACTAAGGGAGCATTTGTATCCCAGCCGAAGGCCTGACCTGCTCAGCTTTCCGCCTTGCCTAACCCCCGTCACCTCCGGCATATTCCGCGCCCGGAGGCGGCGCCCCGGTGGGCTGCAAGTCCTCCGGACAGCCGAAGCAACAAGGACAGCCACGCGCCGCGCGGGCAGGGGGAAAACTGTTTGGCCGATGAGTTCATTCTCGAAACGGAAGGCTTGACCAAGGAGTTCGCGGGCTTCTTCGCCGTCCGCGACGTTGCGCTCAAGGTTCGCCGTGGGAGCATTCATGCGTTGATCGGCCCGAACGGGGCCGGCAAGACGACCTGCTTCAATCTCTTGACCAAGTTCCTCAAGCCGTCGGCCGGGAAAATCCTGTACAAGGGGCAGGACATCACCGCGATGGCGCCGGCGGATGTGGCCCGCATGGGGCTGGTCCGTTCGTTCCAGATTTCGGCGGTGTTTCCCCATCTCACCGCGCTGGAGAACGTCCGCGTCGCGCTGCAGCGCCAGCATGGCTCCTCGTTCGACTTCTGGCGCTCCAAGTCGGTGCTCAACCGCTTCAACGATCGCGCGCGCGAGCTTTTGAGCGACGTCGGCCTCAGCGAGTTTGCCAATACGCCCGCGGTCGAGATGCCCTATGGGCGCAAGCGGGCGCTCGAGATCGCAACCACGCTCGCGCTCGACCCGGAGATGATGCTGCTCGACGAGCCGATGGCCGGCATGGGCCACGAGGACATCGACAAGATCGCCGCGCTGATCAAGCGCATCTCCGCGAAATACACCATCCTGATGGTCGAGCATAACTTGAGCGTCGTGGCCAACCTCTCCGACATCATCACCGTGCTGACGCGCGGGCAGGTGCTCGCGCAGGGCCATTACTCAGAGCTCACCAAGGACGAGCGCGTCAAGGAAGCTTACTTGGGAGCCGGTCATGCCTGACACTGCGATCGCCGAGGCTCCGGCCAAGGCTGCGACCGGCGGGAACATCCTGCAAGTCCGCAACCTCGAAGCCTGGTACGGCGAGTCCCACATCCTGCACGGGATCAATTTCGACGTGAATGCGGGCGAGGTCGTCACCCTGCTCGGGCGTAACGGCGCCGGCAAGACCACCACGCTGAAGTCGATCATGGGCATCATCGGCAAGCGTGCCGGTTCGGTGAAGTTCAACAACCAGGAGATCATCCGCGCGACCTCCGACAGGATCGCGCGTATGGGCATCGCCTTCTGCCCGGAAGAGCGGGGCATATTCTCCAGTCTCGACGTCCGCGAGAACTTGATGCTGCCGCCGGTGATCCGTGAAGGCGGATTGTCGCTCGAGCAGATCTTCGAGTTGTTCCCGAACCTGAAGGAGCGGCTGAACAGCCAGGGCACCAAGCTCTCGGGCGGCGAGCAGCAGATGCTCGCGATCGCGCGCATCCTGCGCACCGGCGCGAGCTTCCTGATGCTGGACGAGCCGACCGAGGGCCTCGCGCCCGTCATCATCCAGCAGATCGGCCACACCATTGCGCGGCTCAAGAAGGAGGGCTTCACGATCCTTCTGGTCGAGCAGAATTTCCGCTTCGCCTCCACCGTCGCCGACCGCTATTACGTGGTCGAGCACGGCAAGATCATTGACGGATTTTCCAATTCCGAGCTTGCCGCCAACATGGACAAGCTCCACACCTATCTCGGTGTGTAGCCGAGCAGGGCGGACGATCGAGAGTAACTATCAAAGGAATATTGGGAGGCTGATTATGAAGCACGGCATTTCGGCAATGTTGCTCGGGACGGCCCTGGCGCTCGGCGCGGCAGGTGGCGCGGTCGCGCAGGACAAGAACATCAAGATCGGCGTGCTGACCGACAATTCGGGACTTTATGCCGACCTCGGTGGCGCTGGCTCGACCGTCGCCGCACAGATGGCGATCGAGGATTCCGGGCTCGCTGCCAAGGGCTGGAAGCTCGACCTGATCTCCGCCGACCATCAGAACAAGCCCGACATCGGCTCCACGATTGCCCGGCAATGGATCGACGTCGAGAAGGTCGACATCTTCATGGATGTGCTGAACTCCGGCGTTGCGCTGGCGGTGAACAACATCGTCAAAGAGAAGAATTCCATCCTGATCAACACAGGTGCGGCGACGTCGGATCTCACCAACGCGCAATGCTCGCCGAACACGGTCCACTGGGTCTATGATACCTATATGCTGGCCAACAGCACCGGGCAGGCGCTGGTGAAGGCGGGCGGCGACACCTGGTATTTCCTCACCGCGGACTACGCCTTTGGCCATGCCCTCGAGCGCGACACCGCCGCGGTCGTGGTGAAGTCGGGCGGCAAGGTGATCGGCAATGTCAAGCATCCGCTGAATACTGCCGACTTCTCGTCGTTCCTGCTTCAGGCGCAGGCCTCCAAAGCCAAGATCATCGGCATGGCGAATGCCGGCGGCGACACCACCAACACCATCAAGCAGGCAGCGGAGTTCGGCATCGTCTCCGGCGGCCAGAAGCTTGCGGGCCTGCTGCTCTTCATCACCGACGTGCACTCGCTCGGTCTGAAGGTGGCGCAGGGCCTGAACTTCACCGAGACCTTCTATTGGGACATGAACGACGGTACGCGCGCGTTCTCCAAGCGCTTCTCCGAGCGCATGAAGAACAAGGCGATGCCCTCGATGGTGCAGGCCGGCGTCTACTCGGGTCTGCTGCATTATTTCAAGGCGCTGGAGGCGATGGGCGGCAACCCGCATGACGGGGCCAAGGTGGTCGCCAAGATGAAGGAGATGCCGACGGAGGATCCGCTGTTCGGCAAGGGAACGATCCGTGCGGACGGCCGCAAGCTACATCCCGCCTATCTGTTCGAGGTCAAAAAGCCCGAGGAATCCAAGGCGCCCTGGGACTATTACAAGCTGATCGGCACGACCCCCGGCGACCAGGCCTTCCGGCCGCTGTCGGAAAGCGCCTGTCCTCTGGTGAAGAAGTAACGGTGAACGATGCAGGCCGGTGCGCAACGGCGCCGGCCTGTTGTTGAGGAATAAAAGGGACCGGGTGCGGGATCGATGCAGGCTCTTTACGCTCAGCTACTGGTGGGACTGATCAACGGCTCGTTTTACGCGCTGCTCAGCCTCGGGCTTGCCGTCATCTTCGGCATGCTCAACATCATCAATTTCGCTCACGGCGCGCTCTACATGATGGGCGCCTTCGTCGCCTATTTCCTGTTGAACCTCGGCGGCATCAATTATTGGTGGGCGCTGTTGCTGGCGCCGATAATCGTCGGCATCTTCGGCATGATCCTGGAACGGACCATGCTGCAATGGCTGACCGGGCTCGATCATCTCTACGGCCTGCTCCTGACCTTCGGCATCGCGCTGATCGTGCAGGGCGTGTTCCAGAACTATTTCGGCTCCTCGGGTCTGCCTTACGCCATTCCCGACCAGCTCAGGGGCGGCATGAATCTCGGCTTCATGTTCCTGCCGATCTACCGCGGCTGGGTCGTCGTGTTCTCGCTGGCGGTGTGCCTCGCGACCTGGTTCCTGATCGAGAAGACGCAGCTCGGCGCTTACCTGCGCGCCGCCACCGAAAATCCGACGCTGGTGCGCGCCTTTGGCATCAACGTGCCGCGCATGATCACGCTCACCTACGGTCTCGGCGTCGGTCTTGCCGCGCTCGCCGGCGTGCTCTCGGCACCGATCAACCAGGTGCGGCCGCTGATGGGCGCCGACCTCATCATCGTCGTGTTCGCGGTGGTCGTGATCGGCGGCATGGGTTCGATCATGGGCTCCATCATCACCGGCTTCGCGCTCGGTGTGATCGAGGGCCTGACCAAGTATTTCTACCCCGAGGCCTCCAACACCGTCGTGTTCGTGCTGATGGTGCTGGTGCTCCTGGTGAAGCCAACGGGATTGACGGGAAGGGCGGCCTGAGATGACAACCCTGACGGACGACACGCTGCCGACGACCCCGCGCGCGATGCGCGACGAGATGACCGTGTTCGTGGCGATGGCGCTGCTGCTGGCAGCGGTGCCGTTCACGGGCCTCTACCCGTTCTTCGTGATGCAGGCGCTGTGCTTTGCGCTGCTCGCCTGCGCGTTCAACCTGCTGGTCGGCTATGGCGGCCTGCTGTCGTTCGGCCACGCCATGTTCTTGGGGACAGCCGGCTATTGCAGCGCGCATGCGCTGAAAGTGTGGGCGCTGCCGCCGGAGCTCGGCATTCTCGTCGGCGTGGCCGCGGCGTTCGTGCTCTCGATCATCACGGGCTACATCTCAATCCGCCGCCAGGGCATCTATTTCTCGATGATCACGCTGGCGCTGTCGCAGCTGTTGTACTTCATCTATCTCCAGGCCCCGTTCACCCATGGTGAGGACGGCATCCAGGGCATCCCGCAAGGACGCATGTTCGGCCTGCTCGATCTCTCCAAGCCGACGGTGCTGTACTATGTCGTGCTGGTCGGCTTCCTCGCCGGCTTCCTCCTGATCTTCCGCATCATCAACTCGCCGTTCGGCGAGGTGCTGAAGTCGATCCGCGAGAACGAGCAGCGCGCGATCTCGCTCGGCTACCGCACCGACCAGTACAAGTTCCTGGCCTTCGTCCTGTCGGGGACGCTCGCCGGCTTTGCCGGCGCGCTGAAGGTGTTCGTGGCGCAGAACGCCTCGCTCACCGACGTGCACTGGTCGATGTCGGGCGAGGTCGTGCTGATGACCCTGGTCGGGGGGCTCGGCACCATTTTCGGTCCCGTGGTCGGCGCCTTCGTGATCATCGCCATGCAGCAATATCTGGCGGGTTTCGGCCAGTGGGTGACGGTGATCCAGGGCGCGATCTTCGTGGTCTGCGTGCTCACCTTCCGCCGCGGCGTCATCGGCGAAATCGCGCATTACTTCCGGCGGTCGCTCTAAGCGGCTGATATTGCACCAATTTCAATGGTGCAGGAAAGCGGTGGATGATCCGGCTCCGCGGGCGTGAGATGACGCGCGCGGATCGAAAATGGTCTATGACAGTTTTATGACAGCCCCTCGCGGGCCTGACCATTTTCAACCGGTAGCCAATCCCCATGATGCGATGGTTTCGTGCGTTCCTGCCCAAGGAAGAACGGTTCTTCGACCTGTTCGACCGACATGCCCAGACCGTGATCCAGGGCGCAATCGCCCTGCAGGGCATGCTCAATGGAGGTGAGGAGACGCCGGTCTATTGCCAGCGCGTCAACCAGTTCGAGAACGACGCGGATAACATCACCCGCGAGGTGCTGACGGCGGTGCGCCGCACCTTCATCACCCCGTTCGACCGCGGCGACATCAAGAACCTGATCACCTCTCTGGACGATGCCATCGACCAGATGCAGCAGACAGCCAAGGCCGTGATGCTGTTCGAGGTGCGCGCCTTCGAGCCGCCGATGCGCGAGATCGGCGGACTCCTGATCGAATGCGCCAATCTGGTGGGACGCGCGCTGCCTTTGATGCAGTCGATCGGTCCGAACGTCGCCATGCTGACCGCGATCACGGAAGAGCTCGGCAAGCTGGAGGGCCGGGTCGACGATCTCCACGATATCGGCCTGAAGGAGCTGTTCCTCAAGCATCGCGACGGCAATGCGATGGATTTCATCGTCGGGGTCGAGATCTACGATCATCTCGAGAAGGTGGCCGACCGCTTCGATGACGTTGCGAACGAAATCAACAGCATCGTCATCGAGCAAGTATAGGGCCTCGCCGTGGATGCCGCGTTGGGTCTTCCCGTCCTGGTCGGCTTGATCGCCGTCGCGCTGCTGTTCGACTTCCTGAACGGCCTGCACGACGCCGCCAATTCGATCGCGACCATCGTCTCGACCCGCGTGCTGCGGCCGCAATTCGCGGTGTTCTGGGCCGCCTTCTTCAATTTCATCGCCTTCCTGGTGTTCGGGCTGCACGTCGCCCAGACCATCGGCACCGGCATCATCGATCCCGCGGTCGTCGACGCCCAGGTGATCTTCGCGGCGCTCGTCGGCGCCATCGTCTGGAACCTCGTGACCTGGGCGCTCGGCATTCCGTCCTCGTCCTCGCACGCGCTGATCGGCGGGCTGGTCGGCGGCGGCATGGCCAAGGCCGGCATTTCCGCCGCGGTGTGGAGCGGCCTGTCCAAGACCGTGCTGGCGATCGTGCTGTCGCCGCTGGTCGGCTTCCTGCTCGCGATGTTGCTGGTGGCGATCGTGTCCTGGGCGTCGGTGCGCTCGACGCCGTTCGCGGTCGACCGCGCCTTCCGCATCCTGCAATTCGCCTCCGCCTCGCTCTATTCGCTCGGCCATGGCGGCAACGACGCGCAGAAGACCATGGGCATCATCGCGGTGCTGCTCTATTCGCAGGGCCATCTCGGCAGCGACTTCTCGGTGCCGTTCTGGGTGGTGCTGTCCTGCCAGGCGGCGATGGCGCTGGGCACGCTGATGGGCGGCTGGCGCATCGTCCGCACCATGGGCCTGCGCATCACGAAATTGACGCCGATGCAGGGCTTTTGCGCCGAGACCGGGGGCGCGGCGACGCTGTTCATGGCGACCTATCTCGGGGTTCCCGTCTCGACCACCCACACCATCACAGGCGCCATCGTCGGCGTCGGCGCCGCCCGCCGCGTCTCGGCGGTGCGCTGGAACGTCGCCAGCTCGATCGTCTATGCCTGGGTGATCACGATCCCGGCCTCGGCCATCGTGGCCGCGCTGACCTGGTGGGTGGTCCAGATCTTGCGGTGAGAACTATCGCAACGGTGCTTTGTTGCTTACAGTCCAAGTAAGATCGTCCTCGACCGATTTATAGGATGAGATGCGATGACAAGGACATCGGCATGGAGCAGCATGACTCGTCTCGGTTTCCCCGCGGAAGATTGGACCGCAGATCTGTTTCGGCGCCTGGGATATAGCGTCAGTCAGAACATTCTCATTGCTGGAGTTCAGGTTGACCTTACGATTGAACGTGACGGTGTGAGTGCTCCGGTCGAAGTTATGTTTTACGATCGATTGGTTCCGTTGAGTTTGATCAAGCAAAAGATAGTTCGCCTACGTCCGCTGGTCGAGTTGGCTAGCTACGACAAACCTATTATCGCAGTGCTCGGAAAAGCTACAACACAGGCTAAAGAATTTGCGTTGGACGTGTTCGGAGCAAACGTATGGGACTTGGAAGTTCTGCGACAGAAGTCGCAAGCACATCCAGACCTCTCAAAGAGGCTCGAGAAACTTCTCGGCGAGAAGCAGAGAGCAGTCCAATCGTCGAGAGGCAATGACACGACCGACGAGCCTGATGAATCCCTGCAAATTACGGTAACGCGTCAATCAGAGGCTGATCGACTCATCGCCAAGTTGGCGCGTCATAAGGAAAAGGGAGGCCTGACACCTCGCGAATATGAGGAGTTATGCCAGGAGACCGTCACATTTCTCTTTGATCCGGACCTCTATGGCTTCGAAAAGCAAGCGCAGACGTCGGATGGGGGCAATCGCTACGACTTCATTTGTCGAATAAGATCGGGAAATTCGTTTTGGGATTCTATTAGAAATGACTTTCGAACAAGATCGGTCCTATTTGAGTGCAAGGACTACGAAGACCTGATAACCGCGGATCAAGTGTATTCAACTGAGAGATATCTGTTCTCAGGCGCACTGCGGACCGTCTGCTTCTTGCTGTCACGGAAGGGACCGGACGAAGGATGCAAGCGCGCCGCGCAAGGCGCTCTTCGCGAGTCGGGAAAGCTCATACTTCTGCTGTCGAACGACGATTTGGTCGAAATGCTGAAATTGGCTGCCGATAAGGAAGGCCCGACTAATTTTCTGGACGAAAAGATTTGGCAATTCGTCGTTACACTGCCTCGCTAGCAATCGAGGTCGTTACGTAACTATTTGACCGATTTGCCTTTTTGACTAAGTAACGTATCTCAGCCCCGCGATGCCGGCGACGATCAGGCCGATGCTGGCGAGGCGGAAGGCCGTGGCCGGCTCGCCGAACAGGACAATGCCGAGCGTCGCCGTGCCGACCGCGCCGATGCCGGTCCAGACCGCATAGGCGGTTCCGACGGGCACGATTTGAGCGCAAGTCCGAGCAGGATGACGCTACCGGCCATGGCCGCCAGCGTGACCGCGGACGGAACAAGCTTGCTGAAACCTTCGGTGTATTTCAGGCCGATCGCCCAGGTGATCTCGAGAAGACCGGCGACGAATAGGATGCTCCAGGCCATGACGACCCTCCATCAAGGCAGGGTCGTCCCCGCGGCTGAGGTGCTGATGGGCGGGGAAGGCCGTCCTCCCCCAAGACTGATATATCCACGCGTCGATATGGGGCTGGCCGGAAGTCCCCGCAATCACCAAATGAGGCTTGATCAGGCCCGTTTTCCCTGCCACACGCTCCCGCCATGTCCGACATCGCCACCACCACAGCCGAATCGCCGGCCCGTTCCCCGCTTGCCGCTGAGGTGGCGCGGCGGCGGACCTTTGCGATCATCTCCCACCCCGACGCCGGCAAGACCACGCTGACCGAAAAGCTGCTGCTGTTCGGCGGCGCCATCAATCTCGCCGGCCAGGTCAAGGCCAAGGGCGAGCGGCGCAACACGCGTTCGGACTGGATGAAGATCGAGCGCGAACGCGGCATCTCGGTCGTGACCTCGGTGATGACCTTCGAGTTCGAAGGCCTCGTCTTTAATCTTCTGGACACGCCGGGCCACGAGGACTTTTCGGAAGACACCTATCGCACGCTGACGGCGGTCGATTCCGCGGTGATGGTGATCGACGCCGCCAAGGGCATCGAGGCGCGCACCCGAAAACTGTTCGAGGTGTGCCGCTTGCGCGACATCCCGATCATCACCTTCATCAACAAGATGGACCGCGAGAGCCGCGACGTGTTCGAGCTGCTCGACGAGATCGAGAAGACGCTGGCGCTCGACACCACGCCGATGACCTGGCCGGTCGGCCGCGGCCGCGACTTCCTCGGCACCTATGACGTCGTCAATGGCGGCGTGCGCCTGCTCGAAGGCGGCGGCGCCAAGACCGGCGCGGCGCAGCAGATCGCGATCGAGGAATTGGCCAAGCTCAACGCCAATCTCGACGTCTCCGCCGTGAAGGACGAGCTTGAGCTCGTCACCGCGGCGTCGAAGCCGTTCGAGCTGGAAGCGTTTCGCGAGGGCCATCTGACGCCGGTCTATTTCGGCAGTGCGCTGCGCAATTTCGGCGTCGGCGACCTCCTGGAAGGCCTCGGCAAGTTCGCGCCCGAGCCGCGCGCGCAGGACAGCGACCAGCGCAAGGTCGAGGCCACCGATCCCCGCATGAGCGCCTTCGTGTTCAAGATCCAGGCCAACATGGATCCCAACCACCGCGACCGCATCGCGTTTGCGCGCCTCTGCTCGGGCAAGCTCAGCCGCGGCATGAAGGCGAAGCTGGTGCGCACAGGCAAGAGCATGCCGCTGTCGAGCCCGCAATTCTTCTTCGCGCAGGATCGCTCGGTCGCGGACGAGGCCTTCGCCGGCGACGTCGTCGGCATTCCCAACCACGGCACGCTGCGCATCGGCGACACGCTGACGGAAGGCGAGGAATTCAACTTCGTCGGCGTGCCGAGCTTTGCGCCGGAAATCGTGCGCCGCGTCCGTCTCACCGACGCAATGAAGGCGAAGAAGCTGAAGGAAGCGCTGCAGCAGATGTCGGAAGAGGGCGTCGTGCAGGTGTTCCGCCCCCGCGATGGCGCCCCGGCGCTGGTCGGCGTGGTCGGCGCGCTGCAGCTCGACGTGCTCAAAGCGCGGCTCGAGGCGGAATATTCGCTGCCGGTCGAGTTCGAGGTCAGCGAGTTCCAGCTGGCGCGCTGGGTCTCCTCGGAGGACCGCAAGAAGCTCGACACCTTCATCGCCGCCAACACCTCGAGCATCGCCGACGACGTCGACGGCGATCCCGTCTATCTCGCCCGCAACGAGTTCTATCTCGGCTACACCCGGGAGCGGGCCGAGGGCATCGAGTTCAGCAACGTCAAGGACGTCAAGAAGAAGGGGTAGGGCGGCGCGCCCTCCACTGGGCGGCCACATACCCGCTGCGCAAGCACACCCTCCGCTGTCATGCCCCGGCTTGACCGGGGCATCCAGTACGCCGCGGCCTGTCGATTCAGCCACTACCGTCTCGGAGTACTGGGTCGCCCGGTCAAGCCGGGCGACGACAGCGTGCCTGAACGCGAGCATGTGAACGCGCGCGGACTTGACGCGTTCATGGACAGCGCCACTTTTCTCGTGACCTTGCGAGCTCACTCCATGTGGCGCGGCATTCTCGTTCTGATCCTGCTGACGATCTCAACGATCGTCGTCGACGCACGGCCGCGCCAGATCAATCCGATCCCGTTCGCGCACGAGCCTTGCAGCGTGCTCGACGGCGAGCCCTGCACGCCGTCCTATTGCAGCCCGCTCGAACCCGGGCCATGCATTCCCGAGATCGATTACCCTTACGGCCAGAACCTCCAACTCACCGTCGAAAGCGTGCCGGCGGAAGCTGATCGCGCCAAATATCAAAAGCCCGATCACGACCTCGATACGATCGGCGACCTCTTCGCCGCGCTGCGCAGCTGCTGGTCGCCGCCGGACCGTGCGCGCACGGGCATGCAGATGTCGGTGCGTTTCAGCTTCAACAAGGCCGGCGGCCTGATCGGCCCGCCGCGCCTCACATACGCGACTGCGGGTGTGCCGGCGGATATCCGAACCACCTATCTCAACGCGATCAATTCATCGCTGAAGGCCTGCCTGCCGCTGAAGTTCACGAGCGGTCTTGGCGGGGCGTTGGCCGGGCGACCCATCGCCATCCGTTATGTCGACAATCGGGAGCTCGGCAAGTAGCGCGAGTTGCGAGCGGCAGCCAATCGATGATACCTCAGAGCCGGGGGCTGCTTTGCGGGGAGGGTGTCGTGGGTCTGCTGATCATGATCCTGGGGCTGGTGCTGTTTTTTGCATCCCATGTTTTCACAACCAAACGAGAGTCACGCGCGCAGGCGATCGCGAGGCTGGGCGAGGGGACCTACAAGCTGGTCTATTCGGCGGTCTCGCTGGCAGGGCTGGCGCTGATCATCTGGGGCTATGCCCACTACCGCAGCTCCGGCTGGATCGACGTCTGGTATCCGCCGAAGGCGATGAAGCACATCACGCTGGCCTTGATGCTGCCTGCAGTCATCCTCGTGGTGGCGTCCTACATGCGTGGCCGCATCTACGCGACGCTGAAGCATCCAATGCTGGCCGGCATCAAGCTGTGGGCCGCGGCGCATCTTTTGGCCAATGGCGATCTCGGCTCCATCATCCTGTTCGGCTCGTTCCTTGGCTGGGCGGTCTATGACCGCATCTCGCTTAAAGCTCGCACCGACGCCGGCGGCCCGCCGATTCCGGTCGGCGGCGTCACCAACGATCTGATCGCGGTCGCGGTCGGCGTGGTCGCCTATCTGGCCCTGGCCTTCGCGTTCCATCCGGTCGTGATCGGTGTGCCCGTGATCGGGGTCTAGCGCATGATCCGGAAAAGTGTGCAGCGGTTTTCCGATAAGATCATGCGCAAGAATTAAGTCAGCTGGTCAGCACAAGACGAAACCCGGATGTCCATGCGCGGAAGATAAGAAGATAACAAGAGCAACAAGCCGAGGGCATCCCGATGGACTGGTCGCAATCTCAGATCCCGCCGATGCGGCTCGTGGCGCGCTTTGGCGATCGGGTGGTGCCGGCGTTTTGCGATCGGCCATCGAGCCTCTGGGCGATGATCGCGGACGCCTGCGCCCGCAATGCCGAGGGCGAAGCGTTGATCTGCGGCAATGTCCGCCTGAGCTGGGGCCACGCGGTGGAGCAGGCCGCGCGGATCGCTGCGGGATTTCGCAAGCTTGGATTGCAGCGCGGCGATCGTGTTGCGATCCTGCTCGGCAATCGCATCGAATTTCCGCTGCTGCTGTTTGCCGCCGCGCATGAGGGGCTGGTCACCGTGCTGCTCAGCACACGCCAGCAGAAGCCGGAGATCGCCTATGTGCTCGCCGATTGTGGTGCCAAGATCCTGATCCACGAAGCCGCGCTCGCCGAGCGGCTGCCCGATGCGCATGATGTGCCCGATGTGATCCATCGCATCGCCGTCGCCGATGATCCGGCTCTGTCGCGTTTCGCAGGGCTCGCCGACAACCCGCCGGCCGTGGCACCGATCGAGGTGGGCGAGGAGGACACCGCGATGATCCTCTACACCTCCGGCACCACGGGCAAGCCGAAGGGCGCGATGCTGGCCCATTGCAACATCGTCCATTCCTCCATGGTGTTCGTGTCCTGCCTGCAATTGACGGAGGCCGATCGCTCGATCGCAGCGGTGCCGCTCGGCCATGTCACGGGCGTCGTCGCCAACATCACCACCATGATCCGCTGCGGCGGGACGCTGATCATCATGCCCGAGTTCAAGGCCACCGATTACCTCAAGCTCGCCGCGCGCGAGCGCGTGACCTACACGGTGATGGTGCCGGCGATGTACAATCTCTGCCTGCTCCAGCCCGATTTCGACGGCTACGATCTGTCGAGCTGGCGCATCGGCGGCTTCGGCGGCGCACCGATGCCGGTCGCCACCATCGAGAAGCTCAAGGCGAACATTCCCGGCCTGAAGCTGATGAACTGCTACGGCGCGACCGAGACGACCTCGCCCTCGACGATCATGCCGGGCGAGCTGACCGAGAGCCACATCGACAGCGTCGGCCTGCCGTGCCCCGGCGCGCGCATCGTGGTGATGGGCCCGGACGGACGCGAGCTGCCTCCCGGCGAGATCGGCGAGCTCTGGATCCAGAGCGCCTCCGTCATCAGGGGCTACTGGAATAATCCGAAGGCCACCGCCGAAAGCTTCACGGGCGGATTCTGGCATTCGGGCGACCTCGGCTCGGTCGATGCGGAAGGGTTCGTTCGCGTGTTCGACCGGCAGAAGGACATGATCAATCGCGGCGGCCTGAAGATCTATTCGGCCGAGGTCGAATCCGTGCTCGCCGGCCATCCCGCCGTGGTCGAGAGCGCGATCATCGCCAAGGCCTGCCCGGTGCTGGGCGAGCGCGTCCACGCCGTGGTGGTGACGCGACAGCCGGTGGCCGATACGGACCTGCGCGCCTGGTGCGCCGAGCGCCTGTCCGACTACAAGGTTCCCGAAACCATCGCGATCACGGCAGACCCGCTGCCGCGCAACGCCAACGGCAAGGTGCTGAAGCGGCAGCTGCGGGAGCTGCTGGGAGCTTGAGCCGGGCAGCGGCATCCGGGCTGTCCCGGGTGGTTAACGCCTTGATCGGGCTCGCTTTGCCTTGCCACCGCCATATCGTTAGGCTACCTCGCCGCCACGCGGGGACGGGATTCCTGACGCGAACGCCTTGGCGCGCGCACCCGGACGGGCATGGGATTAGCATAAGTGTCTGAATTCGTTAACGAAGTCGACGAGGAAGTACGTCGCGAACAGCTCAAAAAGCTGTGGGACAGGTATTCGATCTACTTCATCGCCCTGATGGTGCTGGTCGTGGCCGCCGTCGGCGGTTGGCGCGCCTATCAATATTTCGAGGCCAGGAAGGCCGCCGAGGCCGGCGCCGTCTTCGAGAAGGCCGTCGAGCTGTCCGAGCAGGGCAAGCACGAGGACGCCGAGAAGGCGTTCACCGAGCTCGCTGCCAAGGCGCCGTCCGGCTATCGCACCTTGGCGCGGCTGCGCGCTGCGGCCGAGGCCGCGAGCCGCGATCCCAAGGCGGGCGCGAAGATGTATGACGACATTGCCGCCGACCGCAGCATTGGCGGTGAGTGGCAGGATCTGGCCAAGATCCGCGCCGCCGGCCTCGTGCTCGACAGCGCCAGCTACGCCGACATGCAGCAGCGGCTGGAAGCTTCCGCCGCGCCCAAATCGACCTTCCGCCACAGCGCCCGCGAGATGCTGGCGCTGTCGGCCTGGCGCAACAACGACATGACCGCAGCCCGCAAATGGCTCGAGGCGATTGACGGAGACGGCGAAACGCCGCCCGGCCTGCGCTCGCGCGCCGAGGCGCTCCAGGCTTTGTTGCCACCCGTCGCCAAAAGCTGACGACGGTTCTCTGACGTAACGAGACACCAAGATGCGCCGCACGCCCCGCTTGATCGCAGCCGCCGTCCTGATCGCCTTCACCGGCGCCCTGGGCGGCTGCTCCAGCTTCGATCCGAGCGACCTGCTCGACTTCCTCGACACCAAGAAGAAGCTGCCGGGCGACCGCAAGCCGGTCTTCCCCGAAGGCGTGCCGGGGCTCGAGCAGGGCGTGCCGAGGGATCTGTACAAGGGCGCGCAGCAGCAGCAACCCGACCCGAACGCACCTGCCGTGGCGGCATTGCCCGCGGAGCCGGAGCCGGCCAAGCCGGCGAAGGGGGCCAAGGCAAAGCATACCAAGCAGCCCGCCGCGGCGGCCGCGCCAGCCGCAGCACCCGCCGGCGAGGTCGATGGCGAGGCCCAGCCGGAGGCCGCGCCAGCGACATCCGCTCCGCCGCCCAAGCACAAGATCGTCCGCAGGCGCACCACCGCGCCGGATCAGCCGGCGCAGCCGACGCAACCCGCCCCGGCCACGCAGCAGCAATCGCAGAGCGCCTTCCCGGCGCCGCTGCCGAGCGGCAGCTTCTCGCGCTGATATTTTCCCGTTGCATTGACAGGCGCAGCCCCGGCAGCGCACGAATGACCGATGTCCTTCACGATCGCCATCATCGGCCGGCCCAATGTCGGCAAATCGACGCTGTTCAACCGCCTGGTTGGGCAGAAGCTCGCGCTGGTCGATGATCTGCCCGGCGTCACCCGCGACCGCCGGGAAGGCGAGGCCAGGCTCGGTGATCTCCGCTTCACCATCATCGATACCGCCGGCCTCGACGAGGGCGCCAAGGGCTCGCTGACGGCGCGCATGCAGGAGCAGACCGAGACCGCGATCGCGCAGGCCGACGCGCTGTTCTTCGTCGTCGACGCCCGCATCGGCCTGACGCCGACCGATCGCGCCTTCGCCGATTTCGCCCGCAAGGCCAACAAGCCGGTGCTGCTCGTCGCCAACAAGAGCGAGGGCAAGCACGGTGATGCCGGTGCGATGGAAGCGTTCGCGCTCGGCCTCGGCGATCCCATCCAGATCTCGGCCGAGCACGGCGAGGGCATGGGTGAGCTCTACGACGCGCTCGCCGGGCTGATGCCGGAGCGCGTCGAGGAAGACGAGGATGAGGACGACGCGCCGCTCACCGAGGAAGAGGCCGCGACGCGCCCGATCCGGGTCGCCATCGTCGGCCGGCCCAATGCCGGCAAGTCGACGCTGATCAACCATCTGCTCGGCGAGGAGCGCCTGCTGACCAGCCCCGAGGCCGGCACCACGCGCGACTCCATCGCCGTCGAGATCAACTGGAAGGGCCGCGACTTCCGCGTGTTCGACACCGCGGGCCTGCGCCGGCGCTCGCGCATCGAGGAGAAGCTGGAAAAGCTCTCGGTAGCCGATGCCTTGCGCGCGGTGCGCTTTGCCGAAGTCGTCGTGCTGATGATGGATTCGCAGAACCGCTTCGAGGAGCAGGACCTGCGCATCGCCGACCTGATCGAGCGCGAGGGACGGGCGGAGGTGCTGGCCGTCAACAAATGGGATCTGATGGAGACCAAGGGCGGCGGCGCGATCTCGGGTCTGCGCCGCGATGCCGATCATTGGCTGCCGCAGCTCAAGGGCGTGCCCATCGTCGCCGTCTCGGGCCTGATGGGCGAGGGCATCGACCGCCTGATGCAGGCGATCCAGGACGCCTATGCGATCTGGAACCGGCGCGTGCCGACCTCAGCGCTCAATCGCTGGTTCGAGCAGGCGATCCAGGCCAACCCGCCGCCCGCGGTCTCCGGCCGCAGGCTGAAGCTGAACTACATCACCCAGACCAAGGCGCGCCCGCCGAGCTTCGTGCTGTTCTGCTCGCGCGCGGACGCCGTGCCGCAATCCTACTTGCGCTATCTCACCAATTCGATGCGCGAGACCTTCGAGCTGCCGGGCACGCCGGTGCGCATCACGCTGCGCGAGAAGGCCAATCCCTTCGCGCACAAGCGCAAGCGGCCGTCGTGAGCGACGGCGCGGGCGAAGCGGTGGTGCACGGCGCAGCGCCGGCCAGGGGCGGCGCCGTCGCTTTCATCTTCGTCACCATCCTCCTCGACATGCTCGCGCTCGGCGTGATCATGCCGATCCTGCCGAAGCTGATCGAAAGTTTCGTCGACAACGACACCGCACATGCCGCGCGCATATTCGGCGTGTTCGGCACCGCTTGGGCCTTGATGCAGTTCGTGTTCTCGCCGGTGTTAGGGGCGCTGTCGGATCGTTTCGGACGGCGGCCGGTGGTGCTGCTGTCGAATTTCGGGCTCGCGGCCGATTACGTCTTGATGGCGCTAGCGCCGTCGCTTGCGTGGCTGTTCGTCGGCCGCGTCATCTCCGGCATCACCTCGGCGAGCATCTCGACCGCCTTCGCCTATATCGCCGACATCACGCCGCCGGAACGGCGTGCGGCGGTCTTCGGCCGGATTGGGGCGGCCTTCGGCGCCGGCTTCATCTTAGGGCCGGCGCTTGGCGGCCTGCTCGGCGATATCGATCCGCGCCTGCCGTTCTGGGCCTCGGCGGCCCTGAGCTTCGCCAACGCGCTCTATGGCCTGTTCGTGCTGCCGGAGTCGCTTGCGCCCGACAAGCGCGCGCCGTTCCACTGGCGCAGCGCCAATCCGCTCGGGGCGCTGCAGCTGCTGCGCTCCAACGCGGTGCTGGCCGCCTTGTCGATCGTCAACTTCATCGCGCAGGTCGCCCACGTCGTGCTGCCCTCGACCTTCGTGCTCTATGCGACCTATCGCTATGGCTGGGATTCCAAGACGGTCGGCTTGACGCTCGCCATGGTCGGCATCTGCGCCATGGTGGTGCAGGGGTTTGCGATCGGCCCCATCGTGCGCGCGCTCGGCGAGCGGAACGCGCTGCTGCTCGGCCTCTGCTGTGGCGCGGTCGGCTTCGTGGTGCTCGGCGCTGCGCCGACCGGACCGCTGTCGTGGCTCGGGATTCCCGTTCTGGCGCTGTGGGGCATCTCCGGTGCCGCCTCGCAAGCGCTGATGACGCGGCTCGTCGCGCCGGAGCAGCAGGGCCAGCTGCAGGGCGCGACCGCGAGCGTGCAGAGCGTGTCGCAGCTCGTCGGCCCGTTCCTGTTCACGCTGACGTTTTCCTACTTCATCGGCGCCAGCGCACCGCTGCATCTGCCCGGCGCGCCGTTCCTGCTCGCCGCGGTGCTGATGGTGGTGTGCGTTGCGATCGCGGTGCGCTCGCTGGGCGTTACGAAGACGGTCTCGTAGCAACCATTAAAGCGGCGCCCGATTGCCTTGAGCATGACGCCGCGCTTGCGACCGTCAAGGCGTGGCCTTTCAGCAGCGGGTGTGAGGCGAGAGCAGAGCGACGGCCAGCCTTGACGGCCGCTGCGCGCGGCGTCGTTGTGGCGGCAGGTCGGGACGAAGAAACGGTCGCCTGATCGAACAAAGAAACGCGGTCAGACGGCGGGCAGCTTGGCGCGTTGAGGCACCTCGGCCACCCAGGGAGTTCCGCGGGCGACGACGGCGTTGATGGTGACGAGCAGCTTTCTGGCGCAGGCGATGCGCGCGCATTTGTGGCGTTTGCCGGCTGCGATCAGGCGGGCGTACAGAGCCTTGAGCTGCGGATTCCAGCGGAAGGATGCCGCGAGAGCCGCGTTGTAGAGCGCCCGGCGCAGGCGTTCGCGGCCACCCTCGATGTGACGGGCGCCGGCGTGATTGCCGCTGTCGTCGTCATAAGGCGCCAGCCCGCCGAGAGCTGCAGCGGGCCCGCGCGTGATGTTGCCGACCTCGGGCATCCTGACCAGGACGGCAACGGCGGTCGGCAGGCCGCAGCCGGCGACGCTATAGATCAGATCGAGCCGTGCGGCCAGATCAGGGTGCTGGCGGATCGCCGCCAGCAGCGCTTTGAGTTCGGCTCGTTTGGACTTGGCCAGGAGCGCGATCTGCGCCTTCCAAATCCCTTGAATCCGCGTGTCGCGGCAACTCTCGAGCCGGTTCTTCAGTCTTGCGATGTCCTCCGTGATCTGGTCGATCATCGTCAGATGCTCGGCAAAGGGCTGCAGGCGCGGATCCGGAGCGGGATGGATCGTCTTGACCGCAGCAGTGCACATCGCGATCAGCGCCGCGTCGATCTTGTCGTTCTTGGCCAGCAGCTGATGGAACGTGGCATAGGCACAGACCTGCTTCGGCTGAAACAGGATGACGACGAACCGCTTGCGCCGCAGCTCGGCGACCACCGCCTGCTCGTAGCCTCCACTGGCCTCGATCCCTATCCGCTTGACCTTGCGGCGCTTCAGCCACTCCACCAGCGCCTGGTGGCCTTCTACCGTGTTGTCGACCTGCCATTGCTCCGAGCTGCCGTCGACCGCCACGTCGAGCTTATGTTTGCCGGTATCGATCCCGGCACAGATCGTGATACGCTTGGCCATCTTCCTCGACCCTCCCTTGTGAATGCGAACCTGAAGTTCGTTCAACCATGCGGGTCCCGATGAAGTGCCGACCGCGATCTTGCTACGAAACGCAGCCCTTCAAGGCTTCGGTGGGCATCGATCCGATCGATCGGCGGCCCAGCTCGGGCGGCCACCCGGGCTGGGCCATTCCTCACGGAACGGGGCCATCCTAACCCGGCGCGCTAATACAAGGGTGGGCAAAGGCGCGTAAGCGCCGTGCCCACCATCGTTATGCGATATCGAGAAATGGTGGGCACGCTTCGCTTTGCCCACCCTACGGCAGTGTCGCATGTCGCGCGAGATCCCGGGTCTGGTGCTGCGGGCCGCGCTACACGGTCCCGTGCGCACCATCCCGGGATGACCGCTACACGGTCACTTCTTCACCAGCGGGCAGTCGCTGTCCTTGAGCGGCTTGGCCGCATCCTCCGGCGCGATGGTGGCGACCAGCTTGTAATAGTCCCACGGTCCCTTCGACTCCTCGGGCTTCTTCACCTCGAACAGATAGGCGGGGATGAGGCGGCGTCCGTCCTGGCGCAGCGGGCCCTTGCCGAACAGCGGATCGTCGGTCGGCAGCTCCTTCATCTTGGCGACGACCTTGGCGCCGTCATGCGGATTGCTGCCGAGCGCTTCCATTGCCTTCAGGTAATGCAGGATCTCGGCGTAGAGCCCCGCAACCGTCATCGAGGGCATCGAGCCCTTGGGCGAGACCTTCTGGAAGCGCTTCGACCATTCGCGGGTCTGGTCGTTGAGGTCCCAGTAGAAGGACTCAGTGAAGGTCAGGCCCTGCGCCGTCTTCAGGCCGAGCGAGTGCACGTCGTTGATGAACAGCAGCAGCGCGGCGAGCTTCTGTCCGCCCTGGACGATGCCGAATTCGGCGGCCTGCTTGATCGCGTTGGTGGTGTCGCCGCCCGCGTTGGCAAGGCCGATGATCTTGGCCTTGGAGGACTGCGCCTGCAGCAGGAAGGAGGAGAAGTCCGCCGTGTTCAGCGGGTGCTTGACGCCGCCGAGCACCTTGCCGCCGGTCGCCGTGACGACCGCGCCGGTATCACGCTCCAGCGCATGGCCGAACGCGTAATCCGCGGTGAGGAAGAACCAGCTGTCGCCGCCCGCCTTGGTCAGCGCCTTGCCGGTGCCGTTGGCGAGCATGTAGGTGTCGTAGGTGAAGGACACGGTGTTGGGCGTGCAGGCCTTGCCGGTGAGGTCGGCGGTGGCCGCACCTGAATTGAGCAGCACCGCGTTCTTTTCCTTGACGAGATTGCTCACCGCGAGCGCCACGCCGGAGCTCGGCGTGTCGGCGATGGCGTCGACCTTGTCGGCGTCGATCCATTGCCGGGCGATGTTGACGCCGATGTCGGGCTTGTTCTGGTGATCGCCGGAGAGCACCTCGATGGTCCAGCCCTTCGCCTTCAGGCCGGAATCCTCGACCGCCATCTTCACTGCCGCGACCGAGTTCGGGCCGCCGATGTCGGCATAGAGGCTCGACATGTCGTTGAGCACGCCGATCTTGATGGTCTTGTCCTGCGCGAAGGCGGATGTGGCAAAGCCGAAAGCGGCACAGGCCAGAAGGGCCGCGGTGCGGCGTGCGGGCATCGTCATAAAAGGCTTCCTCCATTGTCAAATATGCGAACGGCTCTCTTTGGGAGCCTTGTTCCAAGTGATCGCTCTACCGTGTCCCACGGCCGACGGCAATGCACCTAAAGCCGGATGACGCTGCGTCCTAGCGTCATCCTTCGGTTAACTTTTGGGCAAAATGCGTTGAGACGCTATTTCAGCGCGTGCGATGTCAGCGTGAATTTCTGATTGCGCTTTCCGGCACCGACTTCGGCGGTATGGCCATGCCCCGGGCATGGCGTCCGAAGGCAATCAGGCCGGAGCGCGGAAGCTCATCAGGGTGCGGGTCTTGTAGTCGTAGAACTTGCCGGTCTCGGTCCAGTCGGGCGCGCACAGCGGCACGATGAATTCGGCAACCTGCTCGGGCGTGTCGAGCGTCGCCGGATCCTCGCCGGGCATCAGCGTTGCGCGCATGCGGGTGCGCACCGGGCCGGGATTGAACAGATTGACACGCAGCTTCGTGTTTGCGGTTTCCTGTGCCCAGGCGCGTGCCAGCGTCTCCAGTGCGGCCTTGGACGCCGCGTAGGGGCTGACGTAAGCGGTGGCCTTGTTGGCGGCACCCGAGGTGATGAACACGGCGCGGCCGGCATCGGACTGCTTCAGCAGCGGCTCCATGCAGCGGATCAGCTGGAAATTCGCGGAGACGTTCACCGCCATCACCTCGTTGAAGGTCTTCAGCTCGATATGGCCGATCGGCGAGGAAGGGCCGAGCACGCCGGCATTGCCGACGAGGATGTCGAGTTTGCCGTAGCGATCGTGCAGGCCGGCGCCGAGACGCGCGATGCCGTCGGAATCGGTGAGGTTGAGCGGCACCAGGGTGGCACTGCCATCCTCTTTCCGGATCTCGTCGTCGAGCTCTTCGAGCCCGCCTTGCGTACGCGCGGTGGCAACGATATGCGCCCCGGCTTTGGCCAGTGCGATAGCGGTGGCATAGCCGATGCCGCGCGAGGCGCCGGTGACGAGAGCGATGCGGTCAGCGAAGGGCTTTGTCATGGCGGGGTTTTACAGCCGTGGACGGCCGGGACAAGCCCCCGCATGGTCGTCATTCCGGGGCGATGCGAAGCATCGAACCCGGAATCCAGAGGTTTGAGGCAACATGTCGAGATCCTCAGGTGCGCAATTGCGCACCATAGTTCGGTCCTTGCGGACCGCCCCGCGATGACGCGTTCGCCGTCAGCTCGCCTCCGCCAGCAGCGACAGCTGCCGCGGCTGCGGCTCGGTCTGGGTCTGGTCGGTAAGATGGGTCGGATAGACGCCGGTGAAGCAGTGATCCGCGAACTTTGGATTGGCGGGATCGCGGCCGGGCTCGCCCATGGCGCGGTACATGCCGTCGATCGACAGGAAGGCGAGTGAGTCCGCACCGATGAGCTCGCGCATCTCCTCCAGCGAATGCGTCGCTGCCAGCAGGCCGCCGCGGTCGGGCAGGTCGATGCCGTAATAGTCAGGGTAGAGGATCGGTGGCGAGGCGAGACGGAAATGCACCTCCTTGGCGCCGGCATCGCGCATCATGCGCACGATCTTCTTCGAGGTGGTGCCGCGCACCAGGGAGTCGTCGATCAGGATGATGCGCTTGCCTTCGATCGCGGCGCGGTTGGCCGAGTGCTTCATGCGCACGCCGGATTCGCGGATCGCCTGCGTCGGTTGGATGAAGGTGCGGCCGACATAATGGTTGCGGATGATGCCGAGCTCGAACGGCACGCCCGAATGCTGGCTGTAGCCGACCGCCGCGGGCACGCCGGAATCCGGCACCGGCACGACGACGTCGACAGGCACATGGCTCTCGCGTGCGAGCTGCGCGCCGAAATTCTTGCGCACCTCGTAGACCGAGCGGCCGTGGACGATGGAATCCGGCCGCGAGAAGTAGATGTATTCGAAGATGCAGGGGCGCGGCGCCATCGGCGGGAACGGCTTGTGGATGTCCTGGCCGTTCTCGTCGAACACGATGACCTCGCCGGGCTCGATGTCGCGCACGAAGCGGGCGCCGATGATGTCGAGCGCGCAGGTCTCAGACGTCAGGATCGGGCAGCCGTCGAGCTCGCCGAGCACCAGCGGGCGGATGCCGCGCGGATCGCGCGCGCCGACCAGCTTCTTGTTGGTCAGCGAGACCAGTGCATAGGCGCCTTCGATCTCGCGCAGCGCGTCGATATAGCGCTCGATGAAGCGGCTGCGCCTCGAGCGCGCCACCAGATGCAGGATCACCTCGGTGTCGGAGGTCGACTGCATCATCGCGCCCGTTCTTGACGAGTTCGCGGCGCAGCGTCAGGCCGTTGGAGAGGTTGCCGTTGTGGGCGACCGCAAGGCCACCGGCATTGAGCTCGGCGAACAGCGGCTGCACGTTGCGCAGGATGGTGGCGCCGGTCGTGGCGTAGCGGACATGGCCGACCGCGACACTGCCGGGCAGGCGGTCGATCACCTCGCGGCGGGAGAAGGTGTCGCCGACGAGGCCGAGGCGGCGTTCTGAATGAAAGCGGCTGCCGTCGTAGGAGACGATGCCGGCGGCCTCCTGGCCGCGGTGCTGCAGGGCGTGAAGGCCGAGCGCGGTGATGGCCGCCGCATCAGGGTGACCGTAGATGCCGAAGACGCCGCATTCCTCGCGCAGCGTATCGCCTTCCAGATCGTCCTGAAGCTCGAGTGCGGCCGGGCCTGGACCGGCGTTTGGATCGAGATCAAGCAGGGCGTCCTGGTCAGGGTGTCGCATCTCGTTCTCGCCTCTCTCTAGGGCTCTATCAACGCGCCGCAGGTTTCTCGATCAGCTTTTTCATGCCGTCACGAGCCGATTTACTGTACCCGTCGCCACTGCCCGAAGGCTGCTGCTCGGATTCAGCTTGATCATCATCTGGTTTGTTTTTCTTGAATCTCTTCAAGATGGTGTTCTCGGGGTCGTCAGGCAAGAGGGCCATCAGCCAATCGCCGGTTCCCTGGAGCACGACGCGGGACTTGGCCCCGGTGACCCAGTCCGGCCGCTGCTTGTCCGGCACCAGCCAGGTGAAGAACAGGAAGGCAACCACCACGATCAAAAGCCCGCGAGCCAGCCCAAACAGGAAGCCGAGGGTGCGATCCAGCGCGCCGATCCGCGAATCCAGGATCATGTCGGAGATCCGGACCGTGATGACGGAGACCACGACCAGGGTGCCGACGAACACGCCGGCGACCACGACCACGCTCGCGACCGTGTCGTTGTTGAAATAGCTCTTGGCGGTCGGCAGCAGCTTCGAGAAGGAATACAGCGTCACGATCGCCGCCGCACCCCAGGCCGCGATCGACAGGATTTCGCGCATGAAGCCGCGGACCATGGCGAGCAGGCCCGAGATCAGCATCACACCGAGCAGGATCAGGTCGAGGAGTGTTACTGGCATCGGCTGGTCTGGTCCGCTCGTACTTCAAAGGTGCTCTAGCGAATCGGTGTTTGGCCGCTGCCCTAAAAGAAGGGCAGACGGCGTTCCCGGCAAGGCCGCAACCACGCAATCCCATGCTGCTTTTGTGACGGCTGTATAGCGGCGAGGGCCTCCGGCGTCACCTCCACCTAACCCTCTCCGCGGCGGAATCTTGCCGGTGTGGCATTTTTCTCTGGCTGCGCGCTGGATTCGCCCCGGCGGGAGCCCCGGGCTGCGATCTCGGCGACCAATGTCGTCAGGCTGTTCACCGTGTTCAGGGACAGTCCGGCGTCGCCGCCCGCATCGCCCCGTGCCGATTCGGGCAGCACCGCGCGCTGGAAGCCGAGCTTTGCCGCCTCCTTCAGCCGGGCCGGGGTCTGCGCCACCGGGCGCACCACGCCCGACAGCGAGATTTCGCCGAAATAGACGGCATCGGTGGGTAACTGCGCATTAACCAGCGATGACACCAGGGCCGCGGCGGCGGCGAGATCGGCCGCGGGCTCGTGGATGTGCAGGCCGCCGGCAACGTTCAGATAGACGTCGTGGCCGGACAGCTTGACCCCGCAATGGGCCTCCAGCACGGCCAGCACCATCGAGAGCCGGCTCGGATCCCAGCCGACCACGGCCCGGCGCGGGGTGCCGAGCGAGGTTGGGGCCACCAGTGCCTGCAATTCGACCAGAACGGGCCTCGTGCCCTCGATGCCGGCGAAGACCGCGGTGCCGGGCGTGCCGAGATCGCGCTCGGACAGGAACAGCTCCGACGGGTTGGTGACCTCGCGCAGGCCAAGGCCCGTCATCTCGAACACGCCGATCTCGTCGGTCGGCCCGAAGCGGTTCTTCACCGCGCGCAGGATGCGGAATTGCTGCGAGCCTTCGCCCTCGAACGACATCACCGCATCGACCATGTGCTCGACCACGCGGGGGCCGGCGATCTGGCCGTCCTTGGTGACATGGCCGACCAGGATGATGGCGGCTCCGGTCTTCTTGGCGAAGCGGATCAGCGCCTGCGCCGAAGCGCGCACCTGCGTCACCGTGCCGGGCGCCGATTCCACCGTGTCGGTCCACATGGTCTGGATCGAGTCGATCACGATCAGCCGGGGCACTGCGCCCTCCGACAGCGTCGAGACGATGTCCTCGACCGAGGTCTCGGCCGCGAGCTGCACCGGCGCGTCCGACAGCCCGAGCCGCTCGGCGCGCAGGCGCACCTGGGCGACCGCCTCTTCGCCGGAAATGTAGACGACGCGGTGGCCGGCGCGCGCCAGGAGACTGGTCGCCTGCGTCAGCAGCGTCGACTTGCCGATGCCGGGATCGCCGCCAACGAGCAAAACGGAGCCGCGGACAAAACCGCCGCCGGTGACGCGGTCGAGCTCGGTCATCCCCGAGGACAGGCGCGGCGCGTCCGGGCTCTTGCCGGCAAGGCTCTCCAGCGCAAACGTTCGGCCCTTGCGTTTGGAGCGGATCGACACCGGCACGCTGCCGCTGGTGTCTTCTTCCGCCAGCGTATTCCACTCGCCGCACGACTCGCACTTGCCCTGCCAGCGGTTATAGGCCGCGCCGCAGTTCTGGCAGACGAAGGACAGCGTGGATTTGGCCATGGGGACAGCGAGTCGCGGGTTTCGGATGTGCTGATAGCACGGAATGGCGGGCCGATCGCCGGAGCTTCGAATATCTCAATTTGGCACCGGAGATATACCCTTCGTTAGCTCTGTGCCGCCGTGCCCGGCTGGATTTTGCCAATTCTTTAGCGGACGGGGGTCCAATCTCGGAACCAACGGGGGCGGCGAAGATGACGAGATTTCTGCGAATATTGCTCGCGGCGGGCGTGGCCTGCGGCGTTTTCGGGTCCGCTGGCCGCAGCCCTTGCCAGGCCCCTCAACATCGTCTTCGTCAATCCCGGCAAGTCCGGCGAGGTCTATTGGGACATGGTCGCGCAGACCATGCAGGCTGCCGGCCGCAAGCTCGACGCGCATGTCGAGGTGCTGACCAGCGAGCGGAACTACCGCACCATGCAGGAGCTCGGCTTCGGCGTGGTGGCCCGTGCCGACAAGCCGGACTTCCTCATCCTGTCGAACGAGGAATCCGCCGCCGTTCCCATCCTGGAGGCCGCCGAAGCCGCGGGCGTCAAGACGCTGCTGCTTTCGAACACGCTGATCGGCGAGGACGCGGTGCGTCTTGGACCGCCGAGGCACAAGCTCAAGACCTGGCTCGGCGACATCACGACCGATCTTCAGATTGCGGGCGCGCGGATGGCCGATGCGCTAATCACGGCCGCGCGTGCCGAGAAATGGCAGAGCCCGGATGGCAAGATCCACATTCTCGGCATCGGTGGCGACGAGACGACGCCCGCCTCGATCGCCCGCAATGCCGGCCTCAAGCTCGCGGCGGATGCTGCGTCCGACGTCGTGGTGGACCGCATGCTGTTCGCCAACTGGACGCAGTCCGAGGCCGAGCGGGTTACGGCAAACTATCTGAGCTGGGCCGCACGCAAGGAAATCCGGCCTGCCGGGATCTGGGCTGGAAACGATCCGATGGCGCTCGGCGCGCTACGTGCGGCAATCGCCGCGGGCCTCGTGCCCGGCCAGAACATCCAGGTGGTCGGCCTCAACTGGTCGGAGGATGCGATGCGCGAGATCAAGGCCGGCCGCATGCTCCTGACCGATGGCGGGCATTTCCTGCTCGGCGGCTGGTCCGTCGTTCTGCTGCGCGACTATGCCGACGGCTGCGATTTCGCCGCCGTTTCGCCCCGCGTCGAGGTCAAGACGTCGGCAATCACCCGCGACAATCTCGCGTCGGTCGGCGACCTCATCAGGACCCGGGCGTTCGACCGGATCGACTTCACGCGGTTTCGGGCGCAGGCCGGGCGCTGCGGTCAATATGACTTCTCCGTCGGTGCGCTCATCTCGTCGCTGCCGCTTGCCGAAGGCGTTGCGGATTGATGCGCAAGGATGAGGCGATGACCGATCCGGATCGCAAGCAGCAGGAAGAGCCACCGCGCTTGCGCTCGGTCGTCCACGCGATGATTTGGGCCACCGTGCCCGTTCTGCTGCTGGTGCAATTGCTCGCCTCCGCCGGCGTCGAGGCATCGAGCTTCTGGTCGCAGCTGAGGCAGCTCGACGCCCGCATCGCCCGCGTCGCCGAGAGCCGCGCCGAGCTGATCGCCGAGCCGCTCTGGAAGATGCGTTACGACCAGGTCACGGGCGTGCTCAACGAGATCATGCATGACGAGACCATCGCGGCGGCGGCCGTCTATGACGATACAGGCGCCGCGATCGCCCGTGTGGTCGCGCGCTCGGAAGGCCAGTCGGTTGCTGAGGTCTCGCACCCGATCCGCTACAGCAACGGCAATATGGCCGTTCAGGCCGGCCGGATCGCCATCGCCTATTCGCGTGCGACGCTGTACGTGGATGCGGGCAGCCGCCTGATGCTGCTGCTCGTCGTCGGGCTGCTCGCAACCTTCGCGACCCTGATCGCCATGCGGATCTCCGCCAACATCTTCATCGGCAGGCCGCTTGCGGCCATGATGTCGGCGATCCAGCGCAGCAAGCAGGACGGCCGGGCCTATCCGGCTGATGTCACGTCCTCGAACGAATTCGGCCAGCTCGCGCGCGCCTTCAACGCCATGCAGCACACGACGTCAGGCGCGCTGGAAAGGCTCGGGCATATGGCGACGCACGATCCGCTGACCGGGCTGCCGAACCGGCGCTCCCTGACCGAGCGCCTCGCCGTGACGAGCCAGAATGGAGGCGCGGCGGATACGCTGGTCGCGTTCTGCTTCATCGATCTCGACGATTTCAAGGGCATCAACGACACCTTCGGACACGAGGCGGGCGATGCGTTCCTGGTCCAGATCTCGCAGCGCCTTCGTCGCGCGGTCGAAGCCGAGGACTGGGTTGCCCGGCTCGGCGGCGACGAGTTCGTCGTCATTCGTCCCGAGGTGAGCGACGAACAGGCCGCGCACGCATTCGCTCAACGCGTGCTCGATGCCATTTCCGAGCCGATCCGCCTCCACGACAAGCAAGTGGTGCCGCGCGCCAGCATCGGACTTGCCGTGCGCCACGCCGACGATCCGGAGCTGTCGCATCTGCCGACGCTCGCCGACATCGCGCTCTATCATGCCAAGAGCAAGGCGCCCGGCACGGTCGCCGTGCTGGACGAAGCGCTCCAGCGCGATTATCGCCGCCGCAGGGATCTCGAGCTCGCCATTCCCACCGGCTTTGCCGAAGGCCAGTTCGAGGTCTGGTACCAGAGCCAGGTCGATCTCGGCAGCCATGAGGTGGTCGGCCTGGAAGCGCTGATCCGCTGGCGCCATCCCGAGCACGGCGTGATCGGCCCCGGCGAATTCTTGCCGCTGATCGAGCGCAGCGGCAACAATGCGCGGCTGACCCGGTACGTGCTGACCGATGCCTGCCAGGCCTTGCAGCAATTGGCGGCTGCGGGCAGGCCGCAGATCCGGATCGCGATCAATCTGCCGCCGTCCGAGCTTGCCGATCATTCGCTCGCCGCCGAGCTGCGCGCGACCTGCGCGCGCTTCGGTGTCGCGGCATCGATGCTCGAGCTCGAGATCACCGAGGGATCGCTGATCAACAACATCGCCAGCGCCTCCGAAACGCTGCATCGCCTGCGGCGCCTGGGCGCCACGATCGCGCTCGACGATTTCGGTACCGGCTACTCTTCGCTCGCCCATCTGCGCCGGTTTCCGCTCGACAAGGTGAAGATCGACAAGGCATTCATCAGCGAAATTCCTGGCAGCGCGGAGGACAAGGCGATAGTCGGCGTCATCGCATCACTCGCCGCCACGTTGGGACTGACATTGGTCGCCGAAGGCATCGAGCGCGCCGAGCAGGCCGCGGCCATGCGCGAGATGGGCGTGCGGCTCGGACAGGGATTCCTCTACCAGCGGCCGCAGCCGCTCGAGGCCGTGCTGCAATGGCTCGATGGCCAGCCGGCGGCGGCGAGCCGCGTCATGGCTGACAGCCCATCGATCACCCCGGAATTCGCCGCCTGAGCCGTGGCCGGGTTACGGCTGCGCTGCGTTCCAGAGCATCGAGAGCCCGGCGGCGATCATGATCGCGTCCATCACCAGGCGGAACACGTCCGGCTTCAGGTGCAGCACGAAGCGCTTGGCGATGAAGGCGCCCGACATCAGCGAGGAGCCCGCGATCAGTCCCTTGATGAAGACCTCGCCAGTCAGCGCGCCGAAACGTTCGAACGTCACTGACTTCGCGAAATAGAGGCCAAGCGAGGAGGCCGCCTCCGTGGCGAGAAAGGCGCCCTTGGACAGGCCGTAGAACAGGAACAGCGGCACGCTGAGCGGCCCGGTCGAGACCACGATGCCGGTAAGATAGCCGATCACCGCGCCGCCGATCGCAAGATGCCAGAGATTGGCCTTGAGGTCGTGCCGCGCCAGCCAGTGCCGCACCGGCACCATCGCGATCAGGAAGAGGCCGATGGCGAGATCGACGGCATGCGCGGGCAGTGCCAGCAACGTCCGCGCGCCGAGCGCCGCCGCCGGAATGCCCGTAACCGAATAGGCCGCACAGGCCCGCCAATCGACCTCACGCCACCACGCCAGGATCCGGGAGAAGTTCGCCATCACGGAGGCCACCGCCATGATCGGCACGGCCTCCTTCGGCCCGTAGGCATAGACCAGCACCGGCATCAGCATGATCGACGAGCCGGTGCCGACGATGCCTGAGATGGTGCCGGCAATGAGGCCGGTGGTGAGGACGAACAGGAAGGCCAAGGCGAGCGCTCCGGGAATCGGGGCAGTGTAGCCGGAGGGGCTGGAGAGGGCGAACATTGTCCCGAGTGCTGCCTCGTTCTCCTCGTTCCTGAATTGCGCGCGCCATTCTTTTGGGGGGCGGCAACGTTCTGCTGCTCCGGCAGAAACAGCGCGATTGGAGCGGACCTTGCGGCACCCGTTCCGAGTTGGCATCATTCGTGCGAACCGCGATCATGGTGCCGTGACCATAACGTCTCTCCGAAGCAAGGTCCGCCGCCTTTACGAGGGCGCAACGCCGGACGGCGTGCGCTTCCGCTATGCGCTGCTCGTCTTCGATATCGTGACGGTGCTGTTCATCATTGCAACCTCGTTCCTGCAGCCCAGTGGCATCGTCGAGACGCTCGATGTTCTGTTCGGCGCCATACTGCTTGCCGACTTCTCGGCTCGGCTCCTGGTCGATCGGCATCCGCTTCGGAAGTTCACCCAGCTCGCGACCTGGGCAGACATGGTCGCGATCGTGTCCTTCCTGGCGCCGCTTGCCGGCGAAGCGGGCGGCTTTCTCCGGATCCTGCGGACGTTGGGGCTGCTTCGCGACTACCAGATGCTGGTGAGGCTCCGCCTCGATTCTCCATTCTTTCGTCGCAATGAAGACGTCATCTTTGCCGTCACGAATCTGGCGGTCTTCATCTTCGTCATGACCGGCATCGTTTACGAGACCCAGAAGTTTCGGAACGATGAGATCCGGAACTATGCCGATGCCCTGTATTTCACCGTCACGGCACTGACGACGACCGGCTTCGGCGACATTACCCTGCCGGGCACGGTCGGCCGCTTGATCACCGTCGTGATCATGATTTTCGGCGTCACGCTGTTCTTCAATCTCGCCCGCGCACTGCTCAGTCCGCACAAGGTGCGATTTCCGTGCCCGACTTGCGGACTCCAGAGGCATGATGCCGACGCCGTCCATTGTAAGGCCTGCGGCAATGTTCTCAATATTCCCGATGAGGGGGCCACCTGAAGAGCCTCTCACGCCGGCGCGGTGCGCTGTGTGACCGGACTGAGGTCTCCTACTGTGCATGGGGTTGTTTTCACCTTTTTGTTTTGACCGTGCCGCTGCTGACAGCATGTTGGCAGCAGCGGCCGGCTACGACCGCGCTCCTGACAAAACGGGAGCGGATCATGCCGATCGAGGCAAGCTGTCATTGCGGTGAGACGGTGTTCGAGGTGACGGAGGCGCCTTCGAGCGTGACGCGCTGCACCTGCACGCTCTGCGCCAAGCGCGGCGCGCTGTGGGCCTATTACAAGCCTGCGCAATTTCGATTGCTGTCGCCGCCGGAGAACGTGGCGACCTATCTCTGGGGCAGCCGCACCGTCAAACACCATTTTTGCGCGACTTGCGGCTGCGGCACCTATTCGGAGTCGCCGGACTGGTCGACCGGCAAGCCCGATTTCGACAATCCCAAGGTTGCCGTCAACGCGCGCCTGTTCGACGATTTCGATCTGGAGGCCGTGCCGGTGAACGTGATCGACGGCAGGAATTTGTGGTGAGGGTCACCGCAACACCACCCACGCCGGCGCGTGGTCGCTCGCGCCATCCTCGCCGCGGATCTTCTTGTCGACGCCGGCTTTGGCGAGACGCGGGGCGAGGGCCGGGCTGAGCAGGAGATGGTCGAGCCGCAGGCCCGCATCGCGCGGCCAGCGGTTCCGCATGTAGTCCCAGAACGTGTAGATGCGCTTGTCAGGATGCAATTCGCGGATCGCGTCGCACCAGCCTTGCTCGACTAGCGCGGCAAAGGCCGCGCGGCTCTTCGGCTGGATCAGCGCATCCTTGTCCCATGAGCGCGTCGGATAGATGTCGATCTCCGTGGGCGCGACGTTGTAGTCGCCGGCGAGCACCACCGGCAGGTCCTGCTTGATGAAGGTCTTGGCGTGGCGCCGCAGCCGCGCGAACCAGTCGAGCTTGTAGTCGAATTTCGGTCCCGGCTGCGGATTGCCGTTGGGCAGGTAGATGCTGGTGACGATGACGCCGCGCACGGCGGCCTCGATGTAGCGCGCTTCGAGATCGGCGGGCTTTCCTGGCAACCGGTCGCGCGTCAGCACAGGCTCGGCGTTGCGGGCGAGGATGGCAACGCCGTTCCATGTCTTTTGTCCACGCCACACCGCGCCATAGCCGGCCTTTTCGATGGCGGCCGCCGGAAATTCGCCATCACTTGCCTTCAACTCCTGAAGCGCGACGACATCGGGCTTCGCCGCGCGCAGCCATGCCAACAGATTGGGCAGGCGGCGGTTGATGTTGTTGATGTTGAATGTCGCGATCTTCATGTAGAGCTACCGGCTCCTGCCTTCCGTCCTCGGAGATACAATGTTCAAATTGAGCTTTGCCGCTACTGCCTTCGTCGTCGCGTTCTCCGGGGCCACGGCACAGTCAGCCGAAACGCGCGGCGCGTGCAAGGCGGACTATGACAAATTCTGCGCCGGCATCGCGCCGGGCGGCGGCATCGTCGCCTGTCTCAACGCCAAGCGCGACCAGCTCAGCGCCACCTGCAAGACAGCGCTGGACAGCAGAAAGAAGAAGTAGCCCTCGTGTCCCGGACGCGCGGAGCGCGAGCCGGGATCCAGAAGGCGACACGGCACACTGTCGAGAGATGGGCCCCGGCTCTGCAGCGGAGCGCTGAAGGAGCGCTGCACTGCGTCCGGGGCACGAGAGCGTCGCTTAACTTGGCAGCGGCGGCAACGCCGGCGGCTGCTCGATTGGCGGGGCGGGCGGCTGCCCGGCGTTCGACGCGGGCTCCGGCTTCGTCAGCGGCTCCTCGACATTGCCGCCCTTGTAGACGCGGGCATAGCGGTGGCCGAGGCTGGTCAGCACCTCATAGCCGATCGTGCCGAAATGGTGCGCGAGCTCGTCGACGGTGATGCCTTCGCCGAGCAGCGTCACCATGTGGCCGCGCCGCACCGCATTCGGCGCCAGATCGGTGATGTCGATCGCGATCAGGTCCATGGAGATGCGGCCCGCGATAGGGCAGCGCTTGCCGGCCACGATGACATCGGCGCCGCGGGTGCCGTCATTGGAGCTCGCAGCACGGAAATAGCCGTCGGCGTAACCGACCGCGATGATCGCGAGTTTCGTCGGACGCCGCGCGGTCCAGGTGCCGCCATAGCCGACGGTCTCGCCGCGATCGATGGTGCGGATCTGCACGATGCGCGCCTTGAGGTCGACCACCTGCTGCATGGGATTGTCGGCCTCCGGCGTCGGGTTGACGCCGTAGAGCGCAGCTCCCGGCCGCACCAGGTCGAACTGGAACGGCGCGCCGAGGAAGATGCCGGAGGAGTTGGCGAGCGCCGCCGGCACGCCTGTGAACTCACTGGCGATGCTGCGGAAGGCCGCGAGCTGTCTGGCATTGATCGGGCTGTTGAGCTGCTCGGCCGAGACCAGATGGCTCATCACCAGCGTGATGCCGTGATCGCCGGCATTGATGCGGGGGATGATGGCCTGCGCTTCCGACAGCGTCAGCCCGAGCCGGTTCATGCCGGTGTCGATGTGAATAGCAGCGCCCCCGTTCCAGCCGGTGCGGCGGCAGAACACGTCCCATTCGGCGAGCTCGTTGAGATCGCCGATCACCGGACGGCAATTGATCTTGGCGTAGTGCTCGCCGGTGTTTTGGAAGTAGCCGCCGAGCACGTAGATCGTGGGCTCGGGAACGGCGGCGCGCACCTTGCGCGCTTCCTCGATGGTGGCGACGAAGAAGGTCTTGCAGCCGGCTTTGCTGAGGGCTCGCGACACCTGCTCGGCGCCGCAGCCATAGGCATCGGCCTTGATCACCGCCGAACATTCGGCCGGCACCGCCGTCTTCTCGAGCTTGCGCCAATTGGCGATGATCGCGTCGAGATCGACGGTCAGCACGCCGCCATAGGCCGCGAGCGCGGCGGCCTGGTTGGCCTCCGCGGAGAGTGGGCCGGATTGCGGGATCGATTTCGGGGCGGACGCCATTGTCATGGCGCCGTTTTACGCAAGAGGTAGGTCCGGTTCAAGGAACTCAGTAGTCGTTGTCGCTGCGAGCCGGCAGCTGACTGTCGGGTGCCAGGTCGCCGAACCGCGTGACCGAGGCTTCGAACGCCAAATCGACGGTGCCGGTCGGGCCGTGGCGCTGCTTGCCGATGATGACCTCGGCCTTTCCGTGCGCAAGACTCATGTCGAGCTGCCACTTCTCGTGTTCAGGCGTGCCTGGGCGGGGTTCCTTCATGGCGAGGTAATATTCCTCGCGGTAAACGAACAGCACAACGTCGGCGTCCTGTTCGATTGATCCGGATTCGCGCAAGTCTGAGAGCTGCGGCCGTTTGTCGTCGCGGGACTCGACCTGGCGCGATAGCTGGGACAGCGCGATCACGGGAACGTTGAGCTCCTTGGCGAGCGCCTTAAGGCTGGTCGTGATCTCCGTGATTTCCTGCACGCGGCTGTCGCTGGCGCGTTTGCTCGAACCCGAGAGCAGCTGGATGTAGTCGATCACCAGGAGATCGAGACCCTTCTGGCGCTTCAGCCGGCGCGCGCGCGCCATCAGCTGCGCGATCGACAGGCCGCCGGTGGCGTCGACATAGAACGGCAGCGATTGCAGCTCGATCGAGACCTCCCGGATCTTCTCGAAATCGGCTTCCGAGATGCCGCCGCGGCGGATGTGGGAGGAGGGAACACCGGTGCGCTCGGCCACGATACGCGTGGCGAGCTGGTCGGCCGACATTTCGCAGGAGAAAAAGCCGATCACGCCGCCATTGGCGGCCTTCGTGGTGCCGTCGGCCTGGAGTTCCGGAACGTAGGCTCGGGCGACATTGTAGGCGATGTTGGTCGCGAGCGAGGTCTTGCCCATGCCGGGACGCCCCGCGACGATGATGAGGTCGGAGTGCTGCAGGCCGCCCATCTTGGTGTCGAGGTCGCGCATGCCCGTCGAGATGCCGGACAGTTTTCCGTCGCGCTGGAACGCCTTGGCCGCGAGATCGACCGCGACCGCCAGCGCCTGCGAGAACTTCTGGAAGCCGCCGTCATAGCGGCCGGATTCGGCTAGTTCGTACAGCTTTCGCTCGGCGTCCTCGATCTGTGCCCGCGGCTGGAAGTCGACCGGCGCGTCATAGGCGACGTTGACCATGTCCTCGCCGATGCCGATCAGGTCGCGGCGCAAGGACAGATCGTAGATGGTGCGGCCATAATCCTGGGCGTTGATGATGGTGGTCGCTTCGGCCGCAAGCCGCGCCAGATATTGGCCGATGGTCATGCCGCCGACGTCGGTATCGGCCGGCAGGAACGTCTTCAGCGTGACCGGGGTGGCGATCTTGCCCATCCGGATCAGGCTGCCGGCGGTCTCGAAGATGGTCTGGTGCAGCGGCTCGAAGAAGTGCTTCGCCTCCAGGAAGTCGGAGACGCGGTAGAAGGCGTCGTTGTTGACCAGGATCGCGCCCAGAAGGCTCTGTTCCGCCTCGATATTGTGCGGCGCGCTCCGATAGGCGGGAGTTCCGGCATCGGGCGCGAGTTTGAGAACGTTCGAATCAGTCAGTGCCATGGTCGGACGTGCTTAGCAATTTTCTTGGGCGGATGCGGGGCCGGGATAAAGCGCCGCCTCGGTGCAAAGCGGAAGCGAAAGCTGACCGCTATCAACCGCTCAGTTAAAATGGTGGATGATTAGCAGCCGCAGCATGCGCCGCGCTTGACTGGATTTTGGCGGAGCTCGCTCGTCCGAAAGGGGCCGCGGTCGCGCCTTGGAAAAATCCTGAAACCCATGAACCCTGTCGGCTGGCGCGCAGACCTATGGGGAGGCGCGCGAAATGACGCAGCGCAGCCGCATTCGGCTCGGCTTTAGACCAGCAGGAGGTAGACCAGCGCAACCAGGGCCGCCCCGACGCCGGTGACGATCAGGGCGTAATCGGTGCGGAGGTCGTCCTGCACGTCGAATGAGGTTTGGGTCTCTTTGCTCATGGCGACGGTCTAAGCCAGGCCCGACCAGACTTATGTGAAACAGATCACATCTCCCCGGATTCTTTCGGGGTCATGCCGGAACAGGCGGAGGGGCAGGGGATTATCTCTTTTCCCGCCGACAGGGATACGAGGCGAGCGATGCAGCCAGAACGGCAGCACCAGAACTGGCGAAGCGAGGCAGGCAGCCGGCTTTGGCTGTCCGGGTTGATCGCTGCCATGAAGCATGCGGAGCGGCCCGAGGTGCGTCGCCAGCCGGTCGCCCCCGAAATCCTGCTGGAATTGCGGGCGCAATTGGCGTTAACGGCGTCTTTCCGGACATCCAGGATTTCGACGCTTCGTCACTAGGATCCGGACCTATTCACCAGCCAGCTTGAGCCTCGGCGTGGCCGCGCCCTCCCGCGCGCGCAGCCGGGCTTCCTCCCGCGGGACGTAGTCGCGGGTCATCGGCACCACGCCCTGGCGACGGGTGATCTGGATCTGGAAGTTCATCATGGCTTGCTTGCGGAACGTCATCTCGCAGGCCGCCAGGTAGAATTCCCACATCAGGGCGAAGCGCTCGTCGTAGAGCTGCACGGCTTCCTCGCGCCGCGCCATGAAGCGCTCGCGCCAAGCCCTCAGCGTCTCGGCATAGTGCAGGCGCAGAATCTCGATGTCGCAGACAAGGAGGCCCGCACGCTCGATCGCCGGCAGCACCTCCGACAGCGCGGGGATGTAGCCGCCGGGGAAGATGTATTTGGCGATCCAGGGATTGGTCGAATCCGGGCCCTGCGAACGGCCGATCGAATGCAGCAGCATGACGCCGTCTTCCTTCAGCAGTTCGGCGCAGCGCTGGAAGTAGGCGTCGTAGAACCTTGCCCCGACATGCTCGAACATGCCGACGGAGACGATGCGATCGAACGTACCGTCGACGTCGCGATAATCCTGGAGCAGGAATCTGGCCGAGCCCGCCACGCCCTTTTCGGCGGCGCGCGCATTGGCGACCTGCAGCTGTTCGGTCGACAGCGTCACGCCGGTGACGTCGGCGCCTGCAATCTCGGCGAAATAGAGCCCGAGGCCGCCCCAGCCGGAGCCGATGTCGAGCACGCGCTGGCCGTCCCTGACGAGAAGCTTCGCGGCGATGTGCCTTTTTTTGGCAAGCTGCGCGTCGTCCAGCGACATCTCGGGCGTCTCGAAATAGGCGCAGCTATATTGCTTGTCGGCGTCGAGAAAGAGCGAATAGAGCCGGCCGTCGAGATCGTAGTGATGCGCGACGTTTTGACGGGAGCGGGGGCGGGGATTGAACTGCTTGAGGTGCCGCGTCAGGTAACGCAGGTGCCACCACGGCTTTGCCCACTGCGGCAATAGGTCGGGTTGATCGAGCAGGATCGCGAGGGCATCAGCTATGCTGCCACGCTCGACTACGAACTCGCCGTTCATGTAGGCCTCGCCAAGCCCCAGCTCGGGATTGATGAGGACCCTCCGCTCGGCGTCCGCGGTGACGAAGCGGACCGCGACCGGCTCGCCGGAGCCGTCGCCGACGGTGAACTTCGATCCGCTGGCGCCGGTCACCGTCAGCGAGCCGCGGCGGATGAATTGAGACAGGAATCGACGCAACAGACGGTCCATCGGCACTCCTCTCGAGCGAACCCGAAAGATGCGACTAACCCGGCCTTCATATCTGACGCCCAGGCGCCGCAGCGGTTCCTATGCGTTTGCATCTAAATCTAGCGAGCCGGTTCCGGCCGCGCTATTGCACTGTATTCAAAGTAGATATTCGAAAACCGCTTAACCACATCCTTGCGCGTGGACCTGCTTCCATTCGCGGCTCAATCGGTTAAAAGGTGACCGCCGCCGCACCGGATGCCGGCTGCTTCGCAGTAAAATTCAACGGAGATCATGGGAATGTCGAGCCGAGCGCTCAGCCTCGCGACGGTGATGCTTCTGATTGGCTTCGGTGCGGCCGATTCCGTCCTTGCGCAGGCGACGAACCTCGAGGCCGGCAAGTCCCCGTCCCAGCTGTTCGCGCAAACCTGCAATGCCTGCCACAAGAGCCCGCGCGGACTGCTGAAGTCCGTGTCGCCCGGCTCGTTGCCCGGTTTCCTGCGCCAGCACTACACCACGAGCTCGGACATGGCGGGCGTCCTCTCCGCCTATCTGGTCTCCAATGGCGCCACCGACACCCGCTACCAAGCCAAGGACGGCAAGAAGGACGGCGCTTCGCCGGAGCAGCAGGGCCGACGCCCGCGCGCGCAGGAGGCCGCCAGGCCCGAGGGCGAGGGCGCCACTCCGGCCGCCGAGGGCACGCGCCAGAAGCGTGCCGCACGGCCGGCCGATGACGGCGCGAAGCCCGAGGGACAGGCTGCGCCCGAGGGACGCAAGGGCAAGCGCCGCGCCAAGCCCGGGACCGAGGAAGCCCCGAAGGTCGATGCGGCCGCACCGGCGACTGACGACAAGAAGAGCGAGCCGAAGCCGGACGCCGTCAAGCCTGACAGTGCCAAGGTCGAGCCGGCATCCGAGAAGCCAGTCGAGGCCAAGCCTGATAGCGCTAAGCCTGATACCGCGAAGGTCGAGCCGCGCAGCGACGCTCCGGCCTCGCGACCCGACCCGGTCCCGCAGGTGACGCCGGCTGCACCTGCCGCCGCGAAGCCTGCCGAGCCGGCGGCGCCAAAGCCGGCCGAAGAGGCTGCTTCCAGGCCGGCCGCGCCCGCAGCCAGCTCCGAGCCGGCGGCCAGGCCGCAGCCGGCCCCGCCCGCGGCGCCGGCCGAGTCCTCCGGTCCGCCGGCACCGCCGATCTCGCGGTAAGTCCCTTAGCTTAGACAGACGAGCGGAGGCCGCCTTCATGGCGACCTCCGCTCCGTATTGACCAGTTCTAGAGTGTTGCTCTAGAGTAATACTCCAGGAGGCGCGATGGCGGCGAGCGTGCGAGACGATCTGTTGGCGGCCGGGCTGATGGTGTTCGACCGCGTCGGCTTCGAGGCCGCGACGGTGGCCGCGATCCGCAGCCGGGCGCGCGCCTCCAATGGCAGCTTCTTCCACGTCTTCGGCTCGAAGAAGGAGCTCGCCGGTGCGTTGTTTCTGGAGGTTCTGCGGCACTATCACGCCGCGGTGCTGGCCGCGCTCGATCCCGTGCCCGATGCCGAGCACGGCATCGATCGCCTGATCCGGGCGCATCTCGACTGGGTCGTCACCAGCCGGCGCGAGGCGCGCTACCTCTTCGAGATCTCGCGCAGCGAATGGGGCGAGGACGTGCGCGACGCCCAGCGGGCGCAGAATGCGCGGCTTGCCGAAGGCATCGAGCGCTGGCGCGCGCCGCTGGTCGCAAGCGGCGAGCTTCTGCCGATGACGCCGGCAATGTTCATCAGCCAGCTGATCGGTCCGGCGCAGATCTTCTGCCGCGCCTTCCTGTCGGGGCGCGACCGCACCGATCCGCGCACCGAGGCGGACACGCTGATCGACTGCGCCAAGCGCGCGCTGAGGCCGTTCGATCGCATCAACAAGCAATAAGGGGAGGCCGCATGCGGGCCGAAGCTGATCCGGAATTTGCGCCGATTGCCGAGCGCATCCACGCCAATGTCGGCCGACAGGGTTTCATGAACCTGGTCGGCGCCGAGCTCTCCGAATTGTCGCGCGGCACCTGCACCATCGCCGTGCAGCGACGGCCGGAGCTCTTGCAGCAGCACGGCTTCTTCCACGGCGGCGTCACCGCCTTCCTGGTCGACAACGCCACGACGATTGCGGCCGCCACCTCGCGCGGCCAGCCGGCGCTGACGGCGGAATACAAGCTCAATCTGTTGTCGCCCGCGGTTGGCGAGAAGCTGATCTGCCGTGCCAGGGTGATCAAGCCCGGCCGCCAGGTCGCGGTGGTCGCGGCTGACGTGTTCTGCGTCAGCGACGGCGTCGAGAAGCATACGGCCACGGCGCTGGCATCGATCGCGATGCTGAGCGAGGACGTCGCTGCAAAAACGAAAAGCCCGGCCGCGTGACGCGACCGGGCTGATCCATATCTCGGGCTTCCGGGTCTGGTCCTTCGGACCATCCCGGAATGACGACATTGGAGTTACTTCTCTTCCGCGGCCGGCGCCGGCGCGACGTCGTCGTGCTGGGCTTCCGGATCGAAGAACTCGCCGGCGGCGGCGATCGCTTCGGCGGCCGCATCGCGATCCTCGTTGCGGGTCGAGATGTCCTCGCCGCGGTTGATGCGCTCGGCCTCGTCCTGGCTGCGCGCGACCGTCACGGTGATCTCGACCTCGACCTCGGGGTGAACGGCAACGGTGATCGAGTGCTTGCCGATGGTCTTGATCGGCGCGTCGAGCTGGATCTGCGGACGGGCGAGCGAAACGCCGTCGGCTTCGAACGCGATCACGATGTCACGCACGTTGACCGAGCCGAACAGCTGGCCGGCTTCCGACGCCTGACGGATCACGATGATGTTCTTGCCCTCGATCTTCTCGGCGACCTTGGACGCCTCGGCCTTCGAGGCGAGATTGCGCGCTTCGAGCTCGGCCTTCATGCCGTCATACTTGGCCCGGTTGTCGGCGGTGGCGCGCAGCGCCTTGCCGCGCTTGAGCAGGAAATTGCGAGCGTAGCCGTCGCGAACCTTCACGACTTCGCCCATCTGGCCGAGCTTGTTGACGCGTTCCAGCAAAATGACTTCCATATTCGTTCTCCTTTTGAAGTGCTCTGTAGGGTTTCAGTTTCGGGGTTGAACTCAGGGGGTAGGCAGTGGTGGCGGTTGCCGGCTGCGCAGGAAGCGTTCGCGGAAGCCGAACACGGCGTCCGCAAGGCCGAGGATCACCATCGCGATCACGGGCCATCCGAACACGACGACGGCGGCGTAGGTCGAGCCGAGCCAGAACGTGCGGCCGTTCAGCGCGAGCGTCAGCGTATGCAGCACGGCGAAACCCGCCAGCGCATAGCTCATCATCAGCGCAGCGGTGGCGATCTGCGCCACGATGGCCAGCAGCCCACCGGTGAAGCAGAAGGCAAGCGAGATGCACAGCACAACCAGCGTCATCTGCGGCAGCTCGGTGGCCTTGAGATCCGGCCAGGGACGGCGCAGCCGGCCCGATGTCGCGGTCACCTTGGCGCTGAGCCAGAGGTTGAGAGTTAGCGTCATCGTCGCAGCGATGGTGGCGGCGGCCGGTGCGATGCGCACCAAGGCGTCGACGAACTGACTGGCTTCACCCGAAGTTTGCGGGTCGGTGGCGCGCAGGAGGCGCATCAGGCCACGGCGCAGCGTGCCGGTGATGGTCTCCGCGTCGGTCCCAAGCGTGAGCAGAGCGGCCATCGTGGTCAGCGTGGCGAAGCCTGCAATCCAGAGCAGGATGCGGCCGACCGGGTACCACTCGATGTCCGGCTCCGCGGCGGGCGCCGTGCCGGTCGCAGGCGCTGTGCTTCCCCCCTGACGCCCGAGCAGGACGAGATGGCCGAGCCACCAGGCCGGCAACGCGACGGTGACGGCGAAGGCGATGCAGTAGGGCAGGCCGAACAGGGCGCCAAGGCCGATCGCGGCAGCGATGCCGCCGAGGCTCGCGCAAAGCGGGCCCCACCCGATCGCGGCGACCATCAGAGGGAGCGGAGCGAGATAGAACAGGACGAGCGAGATCAGCGCGCCCGAAATGATCGAGGCGAACATCAGGGCCGACGCAGCGCCGGCGATCAGGGCTATCAGTCCAAAGGCCATCATCAGCTGTCCCGCTCCCTTCGAGCGGTTAGAGGCATCGTTTGCCCCAACCATCGGCGACCGGACGACCCGGAAGCCTTATGAGTTCGAAGTCGCGACCGGCGGCTGAGCGGCCGCCGGTCGAATTGGTCGTATCAGCGAATGACGTAGGGCAAGAGGCCCAGGAAGCGCGCGCGCTTGATGGCGCGGGCGAGTTCACGCTGCTTCTTCGCGGACACCGCGGTGATACGGCTCGGCACGATCTTGCCGCGCTCGGAGACGTAACGCATCAAGAGCTTGGAGTCCTTGTAGTCGATCTTCGGAGCATTGGCGCCCGTGAACGGGCAGCTCTTGCGACGACGGAAAAACGGGCGGCGTGCACCAGCTTCAGCCATGATTCTTACTCCCCATCCGTGGTTTCAGCTTCGTCACGCGGGCGGCGCGGGCCGCGATCGCCGCGGAAACCGCCCTCGCGGTCGCCACGGAAGCCGCCTTCGCGCTCACCGCGGAAGCCACCGCCACGGTCGTCACGCTCGCGGTCGCGATCGGCCTTGCGCATCATCGCGGACGGGCCTTCCTCGAGCTCCTCGACGCGGACGCTGAGATAGCGGATCACGTCCTCGCTGATGCGCTCCTGGCGCTCGATCTCGGCGATCGCCGCGGACGGCGCGTCGATGTTGAGCAGCACGAAGTGCGCCTTGCGGTTCTTGTTCATGCGGTAGGTGAGGGACCGCACGCCCCAATTCTCGGTCTTGGTGATCTTGCCGCCGAGACCCTCGACGATACCGGTCATCTGCGCAGTCAGCTCTTCGACCTGCTGCGGGCTCGCGTCCTGACGCGCGAGAAAAACATGCTCGTAAAGAGGCATGGTCGTCCTTTCCTCATGTTGGCGCATCGCCCGGCGTCAAACCCTTAAGAGGCCTTCGGAAAGGACTCTGGGATCAAGCTCAGAAGGCGGAAACACGGGACGACGGGCCGACTGGCCCTGCCACACCAAAATCACGAATGATTTGCTGAGACCGTCCGTTCAGCTCCCGGCCGGGGTCTGCGGATGGGCGCCTTATACGGATTTTGGGCGGCTTTGCAAGGTTGGAGGGGCTGTCCTCCCTTCCCACACCGGCAGGACCATCCTCCAATACCAAGATTCGCTTGATCTATTTGTTTGTATGACATACAAATAAGCCAGCGGAGAGGATCCCATGGCGGAAACGTCGGCCGATGCGCCGCTCGAGGCGGCAGGCGACCCCAAGCACGCCGCGCGCGCGACGCGCTCGGCCGGCCGCAAGATGCGGTCGCTGCTCCTGGATGCTGCGAGCCCGCTGTTTCGGGAGCGGGGGCTGTCCGGCACGGCGATCACCGACATCGCGGCCGCCGCGGACGCATTTCCGAGCCAGATCACCTATTACTTCCGCACCAAGGAGGCGCTGTTCGTCGAATGCGCCTGCCGCGATCTCCTGTACCTGGCGCGGGCCACCGAGCAGGCGGCGCTGAAGGCGAAGACGCCCCGGGAATACACCCGCGCACTGGCCGAGACCGTGACGGCGAGCGATTCGGTCGCCTTCTTTGCCGAAGCGCTGACGCTGACGCGGCGGCGCCAGGATCTCGCGCCATTGGTCGAGCGGACCATCGAGCGCCTGCACAGCGAGGGTGCGCGCGCTTATGCGGGACAGGTCGAGCGGCACGGCTGGCGCTCGCTGCGCGCGCCCGACGAAAGCTCGCGGCGCTTCTGGGCCGTCGCCATCGGCGTCATTCTCGAAGGCTATGCGATGGGCCGTTCGCCCGAGGCGCTCTGCGCCGAGATGCTGCGCGTGCTGGGCGAGCAGGCGAAATCCACTGAAGACACCGGGCGCCTGCGTCTCGTCGAGGCGCGTGAAGCATCCGACAATTCGAACGGAGAGGGCTAGGCCATGACCGCGCTTCGCATGCGTGCCCGCGATTTCCTGACCGATGATCAATTGGCCGAGGTGCGTCAGCGCGCGACGTGGAAAGGCGCTGCGCTGATCGCGCACGCCTGGGCACTGATCATTGCTGCCATCGCGCTGGTGGCGTGGTGGCCCAATCCGCTCACCTATATCTTTGCCGTCGCCATCATCGGCTCACGCCAGCTCGGCCTTGCGATCCTGATGCATGACGGTGCGCATGGCTGCCTGTCCGCCGACGAGAAAACCAATCTGGCGCTGAGCCAGTGGTTCTGCGCCTATCCGCTGTTTGCGGAGACACGCAGCTACCGGCGCTACCACTTGCAGCACCACGCGCGCACGCAGCAGGAGGATGATCCCGATCTCGTGCTGTCGGCGCCGTTTCCGATCACGGGGCTGAGCTACCGCCGAAAGTTCATCCGCGACATCACCGGGCAGACCGGCTACCAGCAGCGCAAGGCGCAGCTGCTCAACGCGCTCGGGCCAAGCGACTGGTCATGGCGGCAGCGTGCGGCGCATTTCTGGGAGATGCTCGGCCCGCAATGTGTGGTCAACGGGATCATGTTTGCCGCGCTCGCGGCGGCCGGCGTGTGGTGGGCCTATCCGCTGCTCTGGCTGGTGCCGCTATTGACCTGGATGATGGTCATCACCCGCATCCGCAACATCGCTGAGCACGCCGTCGTCCCCGATAGCAGCGACCCCTTGCGCAACACGCGCACGACGCATGCCAATTTTCTCGAGCGCCTGTTCATCGCGCCGTATTATGTGAACTATCACCTCGAGCATCATCTCTTGTTCTACGTGCCTTGCTATAATTTACCGAAGGTACACCGCCTGCTGAGTGCCAGCCGCTACGCCGGCCGCATGGAGGTGCAGCCGAACTACGCTTCGGTGCTGCGGCTCGCCACCGCAAAGCCGAATCGCGAGGATCGGCCGGGGCAACTCGTCAACAGTGCGCGCCGCGCGCGGGCCGGGGCGGACGTCGATGCCAACCAGACCGCCGGCGGGTTTTGAGGGAGCTCATTCCCCGTTGAATGCTGCTCCAGGTTCCCGTCTCGGCTTGACAGTGCGGCCCCGGACGGTGTCTACGGCCCCCTTTGGAGCATGATCCGGAACCGTGGCCCAAGGAACCACGGACCAGGCCGCGCGTAATCGGCTGCCGGTTCTCGAAAGGGATCATGCCTGACAAGCAGGGAGCGCCGATGACGGCTGCATTCACATTTCCTGGGCAGGGTTCCCAGGCGGTCGGCATGGGCAAGGCCCTGGCCGACGCCTTTCCGGTGGCGCGCGCGGTGTTCGACGAGGTCGATGCCGCGCTCGGCGAGAAGCTCACGGCCATCATCTGGGAAGGTCCGGCCGAAACCCTCCAGCTCACCGAGAATGCCCAGCCGGCGCTGATGGCGGTGTCTGTCGCGACCTTGCGCGTGCTCGAGGCCGAGGCTGGTTTTTCCGTGGGACGAGACGCGGCCTTCGTCGCCGGCCACTCGCTCGGTGAATATTCGGCGCTGGCGGCGGCCGGCAGCCTGACGGTGTCGGATACTGCGCGTCTGCTTCGCACCCGGGGTCTCGCAATGCAAAAGGCGGTCCCGGTTGGCGCCGGCGCGATGGCCGCGCTGCTCGGTCTCGACTACGAGGCCGCCATGGAGGTCGCGGGCGAGGCGGCGCAGGGGCAGGTCTGCCAGGCCGCCAACGACAATGGCGGCGGCCAGGTCGTCGTCTCCGGCGACAAGGCCGCGGTCGATCGCGCCGTCGAGATTGCCAAGGCCAAGGGCGCCAAGCGTGCGATGCTGCTGCCGGTGTCCGCCCCGTTCCATTGCAAGCTGATGCAGCCGGCTGCGGATGCCATGGCGGAGGCGCTCTCGAAGGTCACGATCAAGGCTCCGGCGGCACCGCTGGTCTCGAACGTGCTGGCGAGCGCCATCACCGATCCCGACGAGATCCGCCGCCGTCTGGTCGAGCAGGTCACCGGCACGGTGCGCTGGCGCGAGTCGGTGGCCTATATGGCCGGGCAGGGCGTCACCCGCTTCTTCGAGATCGGCGCCGGCAAGGTGCTGACCGGTCTCGTCAAGCGCATCGCGGACGGCGCGGTCGGCATTGCGGTCGGCGGCCCGAACGACATTGCCGCCGCCAAGGATGCATTGGCCGCTGCGAAGCAGGCTTAAGGGAGTCATCAATGTTCGATCTGACTGGCCGAAAGGCGCTCGTCACCGGCGCGACCGGCGGCATCGGCGGCGCGATCGCGCAGGCGCTGCACGCGCAGGGCGCCACCGTCGCCATATCAGGGACGCGCAAGGAGGTGCTGGACGAGCTGGCCGGCAAGCTCGGCGAGCGCGCCCATGTGCTGCCCTGCAATCTTTCCAAGGCCGATGAGGTCGAGGCGCTGGTGCCAGCTGCGGAAGCGGCGATGGGCCAGGTCGACATTCTCGTCGCCAATGCCGGCATCACGCGCGACAATCTCTTCGTGCAGCTTCGCGACGAGGACTGGGACGAGGTCATCAACGTCAATCTGACCGCGACCTTCCGCCTGGCGCGCGCCGCGACCAAGCTGATGATGCGCAAGCGCTTCGGCCGCATCGTCGCCATCACCTCGGTGGTCGGCGTCACCGGCAATCCCGGGCAGGGCAATTATACGGCGTCGAAGGCCGGCCTGATCGGCATGATCAAGACGTTGGGGGCCGAATACGCCAAGCGCGGCGTGACCGCGAACTGCATCGCGCCCGGCTTCATCAAGACGCCGATGACCGATGCGCTCAACGACAAGCAGCGCGAAACGATTCTGACCAAGGTTCCGGCCGCCCGCCTGGGAACGCCCGAGGACATCGCGGCGGCCGCCGTCTATCTGAGCTCGAACGAAGCAGCCTATGTCACCGGGCAGACCATCCACGTCAACGGCGGCATGGCCATGATCTGATGTCTCGTGCCGCAGCGCCCGTCAGGGCGGTGCGGCATGCGGCAAACGGCCGTTTCCGGAGCGAAATGAGGCTTGTAGTCAAGGCAATTGAAGTATGATAACCGGACCTTCAACGGATGGGCAAAGAACGCCATTGCAGGTTTTTGAAACCCTGTATATTGGCGATGCGGAGCCTTTGGCCGTCGTTCGCCGGGGCCTCCATCGGTTAGGATGGGCCAAATCAAGTTCGTAAGCGAAGGCAGTCAAACGACCACGACGGCTCGTATCGTCCCGGGGGGTCGGGTCTACAGGGAACAACACGAGGTTAAGCAATGAGTGACATTGGCGAGCGGGTTAAGAAGATCGTGGTCGAACACCTTGGTGTTGAACCCGAGAAGGTTGTCGACAACGCGAGCTTCATCGACGACCTCGGCGCCGACAGTCTGGATACCGTCGAGCTGGTGATGGCGTTCGAAGAGGAATTCGGTTGCGAGATTCCGGACGACGCTGCGGAAACGATTCTCACCGTCGGCGACGCCACGAAGTTTCTCGAGAAGAACGCGAAGAGCTAAGGCTCTTCATTTCGCGGGGACAGCATTGAAACCGGACGGGCCGCTTCGCAGCGGCCAGCCGGTTTCTTGTTATTGGCCGTGAATCTTTCGATGCGGAGTTTTCGGATATGAGGCGGGTTGTCGTCACGGGTCTCGGCATGGTCTCGCCACTCGGCTGTGGCGTCGAGCCGACCTGGAAGCGCATCCTCAACGGCGAAAGCGGTGCGCGCAGGATCGAGAGCTTCGATGTCTCCGATCTGCAGACCAAGATCGCCTGCACGGTCGTGCGCGGCGACGGGTCGAACGACAGCTTCAATCCGGACAAATGGATGGAGCCGAAGGACCAGCGCAAGGTCGACGACTTCATCATCTTCGGCATGGCCGCGGCCGGCCAGGCGCTCGACGACGCCAACTGGCATCCCGAGACCGAAGAGGACAAGTGTGCGACCGGCACCATGATCGGCTCCGGCATCGGCGGCCTCAACGGCATTGCCGACACCGCGATCCTGCTGAAGGAGCGCGGACCGCGCCGGGTGTCGCCGTTCTTCATTCCGGGCCGCCTGATCAATCTCGCCTCCGGCTACGTCTCGATCGCGCACGGGCTCAAGGGACCGAACCATTCGGTGGTCACCGCCTGCTCGACCGGCGCGCATGCGGTCGGCGATGCCGCCCGCCTGATCGCGCTCGGCGATGCCGACGTGATGGTCGCGGGCGGCGCCGAGTCGCCGATCAGCCGCATCGGCATTGCCGGCTTCAACGCCGCGCGCGCGCTTTCGACCGGTTTCAATGAGACGCCCGAGAAGGCCTCGCGTCCCTACGACAAGGACCGTGACGGCTTTGTGATGGGCGAGGGCGCCGGCGTCCTGGTGCTGGAAGAATTGGAACACGCCAGGCGGCGTGGCGCGAAGATCTATGCCGAGGTGATCGGCTACGGTCTTTCGGGCGATGCCTATCACATCACGTCGCCGTCGCCCGATGGCGATGGCGGCTTCCGCAGCATGTCGGCCGCGCTCAAGCGCGCCGGGCTGACGCCGTCCGATCTCGACTACATCAACGCGCACGGGACCTCGACGCCGCTCGGCGACGAGATCGAGCTCGGCGCGGTCGAGCGTCTGCTCGGCAACGCCGCCTCCAAGGTCGCGATGTCCTCGACCAAGTCGTCGACCGGCCATCTGCTCGGTGCGGCCGGTGCCATCGAAGCGATCTTCGCGATTCTGGCGATTCGCGATAATGTCGTGCCGCCGACGATCAATCTCGACGCTCCGTCGGTCGAGACTGCAATCGATCTCGTGCCGCATAAGGCAAAGCAGCGTGAGGTCAACGTCGCGTTGTCGAACTCTTTTGGTTTTGGCGGTACCAATGCGTCGGTGATCGTCCGGCGCCTTGTTAGTTAGTTTGTGTTTGAGACGAATCCACCGTTTTGCCGTATTCGGCGATAGTCATGGACGTGGGCGCGTGCGTTTTTGGCAGGGCAAGCGATTGTCGGGCCGCGATTGAACCGGCAGGATTCAGGTTGTTTCGATGAGTGAAAGGCCGCCCATTTCACCCCGGAGTCCGCGGGCCGCGCTCGAGCCCGAGCAACTTCCGCCGCCGCCCAAGCGGTCGGACCGTGCGCGCAATCCGTTCGTCATCGTCGGCAACGCCATCATCACCCTTCTGCTGATCGCCATGCTCGGCGCCGGCGGCGTCTATTATTACGGCCGCCAGGTGCTTGAGGCGCCCGGACCGCTGAAGGAGGACAAGATCGTCAACATCCCGCAGCGTGCGGGCAAGCGCGACATCGCCGAGACGCTGAACCGGGAAGGCGTGACAGACGTCAATCCCTGGGTGTTCATCGCCAGCGTCGCCGCGTTGAAGGCGAGCTCGGACCTCAAGCCAGGTGAGTATTCGTTCCAGAAGAACGCCTCGCTGCGCGACGTCATCGGCACCATCGTCGAGGGCAAGGTGGTGCAGCACGCGGTCACGATACCGGAAGGGTTGACCTCCGAGCAGATCGTGGCGCGGCTGTCCGACAACGACATCTTCACCGGCAGCGTGCGCGAGCTGCCGCGCGAAGGCACGCTGCTTCCGGAGACCTACAAATTCCCGCGCGGCACGCCGCGCGAGCAGGTGGTCCAGCGCATGCAGCAGGCGCACAAGCGCGTGCTGACGGAGATCTGGGAACGCCGCAATCCCGACATTCCGGTCAAGACGCCGGAGCAGCTGGTCACGCTGGCGTCCATCATCGAGAAGGAAACCGGCAAGCCCGACGAGCGCAGCCGCGTCGCCGCGGTGTTCGTCAACCGGCTGAAGCAGCGGATCAAGCTGCAGTCCGATCCGACCATCATCTACGGCCTCGTCGGCGGCAAGGGCACGCTGGGCCGGCCGATCAAGCGCAGCGAGATCACGCAGCCCTCGCCCTACAATACCTATGTGATCGAGGGCCTGCCGCCGGGCCCGATCGCCAACCCCGGCCGCGCCTCGCTGGAAGCCGCCGCCAATCCGGCCCGCACCCGCGACCTGTTCTTCGTCGCGGACGGCACCGGCGGGCATGCCTTCACCGAGACCTACGACGCGCACCAGAAGAACGTCGCCAAGCTGCGCGCGATGGAGAAGCAGATCCAGAACGACACGGTCGAGCCGGCCGAGGACGCGCAGCCGCCGGCGGCTGCCGGGTCCGGCGCTGCCGACGCGCCGACCGCCACCACGCCGGCGCGGCCCAATCAGCAGAAGAAGCCGCCGGCGGCACGCCCGGCTGGCCCAGCCAATCCCGCACCGGCCCGACAGGGCGCAGTGCAGGGCTCGCCGCCGGTGGTCCAGCGCTAAAGCCCGCGCGCAGACCAGCTGCCGGGCATTGCTGATTCCACTTTCCGGCAAAATAGTCTTAAGATTCGCGTGGCTTGATGGCCTCGCGAATCCCGTGTTCCTGGAGAATCTGAACTGATGGCGCTGTCGTCCATGACCGGCTTTGCGAGATGCCACGGCGCGAGCGGGCCGTATACGTTCGAATGGGAGTTGAAGTCGGTCAACGCCAAGGGCTTCGACTTGCGCGTGCGGCTGCCGCAGGGCTTTGACGAGCTCGAGGCCCATGCCAAGAAGCGCGCCGGCGAGCTGCTCTCGCGCGGCACCGTCTACGCCAATCTCAACGTCAAGCGCACCAACGCCGCCGCCACGGTGCGCGTCAACGAGGACGTGCTCAACGCCGTGCTGAAGGCCGCCGCGCTGATCTCGGGGAAGGTCGAAGCGGTGGCGCCGAGCATCGATGGCCTGCTCGCCATCAAGGGCGTCGTCGAGGTCGCCGAGCCCGAGGGCGACGAGGAGGAGGACAAGGCCGCGCGCGGTGCTGCCGCCGAGGCCTTCGACAAGGCGCTCGACGAGCTCGTCGCGATGCGCAAGCGCGAGGGGACCTCGCTCGGGCAGATCCTGACCCAGCGCGTCGACGAGATCGAGCAGCTGGCGAAAAAAGCGGAAGCCGCGCCCGGCCGCAAGCCGGAGGCGATCAAGGCGAAGCTGGCTGAACAGATTGCAGCGCTGCTCGACACCTCCGACCGTTTCGATTCCGACCGCCTGATGCAGGAGGCGATCCTGATCGCCACCAAGGCCGATATCCGCGAGGAGCTCGACCGCATCGCCTCGCACGTCGCGCAGGCGCGCGAGCTGATCGGCAAGGGCGGCCCGATCGGCCGCAAGCTCGACTTCCTGGCGCAGGAGTTTCACCGCGAGGTCAACACCTGCTGCTCGAAGTCGAACGACATCGAGCTGACCAATACGGGCCTCGCCATGAAGAACGTGGTCGAGCAGTTCCGCGAGCAGGTCCAGAATCTGGAGTGATCGATGACGACGGGCGGTCACGGAACTGACGGTGTCGAACGGCGCGGATTGATGTTCGTGCTGTCCTCGCCATCAGGCGCGGGCAAGACGACGCTGTCGCGTCTTTTGATCGAGCGGATGCCCGGCCTGAAAATGTCGGTCTCGGCGACCACGCGGCCCATGCGCCCGGGCGAGGTCAACGGCAAGGATTACACGTTCGTCGACAAGGCGACGTTCGATGCGATGGTCAAGGCCGACGAACTGCTGGAATGGGCGACCGTGTTCGACAACAGCTACGGCACGCCGCGCGGCCCTGTCGAGGCGGCTCTGTCGGCAGGCCAGGATGTGCTGTTCGACATCGACTGGCAAGGGACTCAGCAGTTGAAGCAGAAGGCGCGCGCCGACGTCGTCAGCGTCTTCATCCTGCCGCCCTCGGCGGCCGACCTCGAGAAGCGCCTGCACTCGCGCGCGCAGGATTCCGACGAGGTGATCCGCAAGCGCATGAGTCGCGCCAGCGACGAGATGAGTCACTGGGCCGAGTACGACTACATCGTGATCAACCACGCGGTCGACGAGGCGTTCGCGGAGGTGCAGTCGATCCTGAAGGCCGAGCGCCTCAAGCGCGAGCGGCGGATCGGCCTCGTAGGCTTCGTTCGAAGTTTGCAAGGTCAGCTTCAAGGTTAGGCCGCGACAGTCGCGGCCCTTGCTTGGCCAGCTGTTCCAGCATCGTCGTGATGCCGTCGACGTCGACGGCATCGGCGTCACGACCTGCCGACGCGTCATCGTGATCCTTGCCGATCTCGCCAGCGGCGAGCTTGGGCGCTGCGGCGACGGGCTGGAATATCTTCTCGACCATCTCGACCTTGGTGCTTCTGGTCTCGACGGGTTGTGCGGCCGGAGCGGCGGCACGTTGTCTGCGCGCGTCGATCAGCTCGATCTCGCGGCCGATCGCGGCAAGCTTCGTCGCTTGTCTTGTCGGTTGCGGACGTGCCGCATCGAAGTCGATCGGGCGCGGCGGCTGGGCGGCGGCCGGCGGTGAATCGCGCCAGGGCGCACGGCTTCCCTCCTGGTTCTGCGCCTGCCAATCGTCCCAACGCCCGTGACGGTCCGCCGACCGGAGCCGGACGCGCGCGCCGGCGAAGCGGTAGATGAGGCTGGCCAGGATTCCAGCGAGCGCGAGCGCGCCGCCGATCACGAGCAGCAGCATCTGCAGCGAGCCGGTCGGCTTCTCAGTCGTGCTGTTGTCTGCCGCAGCGAGCGCCACGGGCGAGGAGGATTTCGACGGCTTTGCGCTCGGCTGCGCGACAGCGGTCGGTGCCGGCGACGACGCGGGGGGAGCGGATGCAGTGGAGACATCGGGCCAGGGTGCGGCGCCAGCGGGTTGCTGCGCGTTGCCGTCAGCGGCCTGGTCCGCGGATTGTTGCACCGGCGCGGCAGCGGCGGCTTGCATCGGCACGTTCGCCGTCTTGGCAGCAGCAGTTCCGCGCGGCGTCGGATATTCGGCGCGCGCGTCCTGCACCGGGTTCTGCTGCGGCGCCGGCGCGTCCGCGGTCGATGGATCGCTCACGGCCGGGGCGGCCTGCGCGGTCCTCGCGCTCTCCTTCTCACCGGCGGCGCGCAGATACCAGCATTTCCGCTTCGTCGTGCGATCCAGGCGATAGTACCAGTGCTGGCCCTGCGGCGCGGCATCCTTCGGCAAAGCCAGGCAGTCGGGGGCCGCATTGGCGGTGCTCGATGGTGCAGGCGCGTTCTGCGACACGGCGGCTAATGGCGCGCCGGCAAGGATGCTGCCAACCAGCGCGGATACGAACTTTGCGGTGCGGTTGCCCATCCTGGTCTCCCGGTTACGCATGACGCAACTCTTAACCACCCCTTTGTCATCAAAGACTTGGGTGGCAATGAGCCGCAAATCCGGAGAGGATGTGGCTTGAATCGGGCCTGCGCGGCGTTCGTTCCGAGCCGGATGTGACTCTTCAACACCAGGATCAGAGTTCCACGCCGCGACCTCAGCCGCGTTGACATGATAATTAGTTTCTACTAATCATTAGTCACAGCTTATTATAACTCGAACAGGCATGGCATCGGGCGGCGAGTTTCTATGGCTAAAGACAGCGCACAACTGGCTGCTCTCGGCGATCCGACCCGCAGGCGGATATTCGAGCTCGTGGGTGCACGGCCACGCACCGTCGCTGAGATCACGCGACAGCTGACCGTGTCCCAGTCGGCCGTCTCACAACATCTCAAGGTGCTGCGCGAATCTCGCTTGGTTCGTGCAGAGCCGAAGGGTGCCAGCAACGTCTATCACATCGATCCAGCAGGGCTCGGCCAGATGCGCGCGTGGCTCGACCGCTTCTGGAGCGACACGCTGGCAGCCTACAAATTGGCCGTCGAAAAACCATCGGAGGGATCCAAATGAACACACGTGTATCGGCTGCGCCCGTAAAACATTCCATCGTCGTCGAGGCGCCGATCGAGCGCGCGTTCAAGGTCTTCACCGAAGACTTCGGCAGCTTCAAGCCGCGCGAGCACACTCTACTCGCCGTTCCCATTGCGGAGACTGTATTCGAGCCTCGGGTGGGCGGAAGCATCTATGATCGGGGGATCGACGGCAGCGAATGCCGCTGGGCACGCGTGTTGGCGTTTGAACCACCCAACCGAGTCCTCTTGAGCTGGGACATCAGCCCGCGCTGGCAAATCGAAACAGATCCCGCCAAGACGAGTGAATGGGAGGTCCGGTTCATTGCGGAGACACCAAGCCGGACCCGCTTGGAGCTGGAGCACCGTCACCTCGATCGGCATGGCGAGGGCTGGGAAGGCGTCCGCAGCGGCGTTGACAGTGATCAGGGTTGGCCGCTCTATCTGCGGCAGTTTGCCGAGCTGATGGCCGGCAAGGGTTGACGCGCCTTTCCACCGCCGCGTCATGATGAGCTGGAGAGGCCCTATCGAGCCTTGCTCCGATAGGGCCTGGAAACTTCTCACCTCCGCAGCCGTTATTTCGCGGCTGAGGAGACGTCATGCCAGTCAAGGATCAGATCAAGAATTTCGCCAAGAAGCTGGTGGAGGAGCAGCCCGATGCGGCGACCCTGCGGGCGCTGGTGCGGGCCCGCAAGCCGACCGCCATGCACTTTCGCGACGACGGCATCGTGCCGAACAATCCGCGCTTCCCGGCGCTGCTCTATCGCCGGGCGGTGAAGCTGAACGGTCGGCGCTTTCCGCCCGAGGTCGTCATCGACACGCTGTTCGACACGAACGGCTGGGGCCGGTCGTGGCGCCACACCGTGTACGACTTCGTCCACTATCATTCGCAGATCCATGAAGTGATGGGGGTGGCGCGCGGTGCGGCGCGGATCGAGTGCGGCGGGATCAAGGGCCGCATCCTGAATGTGAAAGCCGGCGACGTTCTGGTCCTGCCCGCGGGCACCGGCCACCGGCTGATCGAGTCCAGCCGGGACTTTCTGGTCGTCGGAGCCTACCCGCAGGACGGCACCTATGACGAGTGCACCGACACGCGCCAGCGTCCTGACGCGGTCAAGCGCATCGCCAAGGTCCGCAAGCCGAAGACGGATCCCGTGCTGGGGAGCGACGGGCCGCTGCTCGCCGCGTGGCGGAGCGCTCAGCTCAGATAATCCGGCGTGAAATCCGCCAGTCTGCGCAACTCGTCGGGCTGCAGCAGCTCGATCTCGCTGCCTTCCCAGGCGATGAACCCGCGATGCCTCAGCTCCTGGATGGTGCGATTGACGTGGACGATCGACAGTCCGCAGGCGTCCGCGACGTGCCGTTGCGTCATCGGCATCTGGAAACCGTTCCCTTTGACCAGGCCGACGACCGCCAGCCTTGCGGCCAGCTCGCAGATGAGGTGCGCGACCTTGGGCAACGCCGCCTGCGCGCCGAGGCGGGCGATCCATTGCCGCGAGATCGCCGCGTCGACCAGCGTCTCGCGCCAGAAGGCGCGGGTCAGGTGGATCGAGCTGTCGAGCAGCTGGCGGAGCTGGCTGTGGGCGACGGTGCCGACGATGGTCGGGCCGAGCCCCACCAGGTCCGCGTCCGTCGGCGAGACCAGCAGCGTGTGCAGGCACGGCATGTCGCCGGGAACATGGAAGGCGAGGGTCTGGCTGCGATCGCCGACGATGCGCGACTGGTACAGGAAGCCGCTGACGACGAAGACGCAGCGGGTCGCGGTCTCGCCCTGGCGCAGCACGATCTCGCCATCCGAGACCTGGCGCAGCGTGGACGGCAAGCCCGCGATCTGTCGGCGCTCGTCCTCGGACAGGCCTTCGATCGCTTGCAGACGGGCGATGAACTTCGGATGCGGCATGGGCCTCGCGTGCCGCTTCAGCCGTCCCGCGGCCCCGGCGCCTCGGCCAAGCGACGCGACAGTTTCGCAAGTGTCCCGTCGGAAACGGGCGCGGATCGGAACTCGAGGATGGCGCGGGCGAGCTCCTGATCCGACATCGGCCGGACCGGCTCCTTCAGCCTTCCCTTCAGCAAGGCATCGTTGATGCTGTCCAGATGCTCGCCCGCCTCGGATGCGAACAGGCGGCGGATGCGCTCCAGCAGAGTGGTACTTTTCATGAGAAGGCCGGCTCGTCCGAAATCGGGGGGATTGGTGTGGCTGCGATCGGTGCGTCGCAAGCCGGTTAGCAACCTGTGCTTCCGATCTGCGTTCTAGTCCGCTGAACGCAAGCCGGACGTATCATTTGATAGGACCGGCGCGATTATTGGCGGCCCCATGGAAAAAGCTCACGACGTGCTGATACGGAACCTCGGCGAGCACACCGCGCTCGCAGATGAGGATATGGCCGAGATTCGCGCGCTGACCTTGTTGCTGCGCGATTTCGCGCCCAACGAGGATTTCATCCGCCAAGGCGACGAACCCGAGCATTCCGCTTTGGTCGTCTCCGGCATGGTCGCCCGCTACCACCTGCTCGGCAGCGGGCGGCGGCAATATTTGGCGTTCCATCTCACCGGCGATCTCCCGGACGCGCAGGGGCTGTTCATCGACCAGATGGATCACGGGCTCAGTGCGCTCGGGCCGGCGTCGGTCGCGTTCATCCCGCACCGCGAATTGTTCATCGCGTTCCGGCGGCGGCCGACCTTCAGCCTTGCCGTCTGGCGCGAGACTCTGCGCGATGCCGCGATCTTTCGCGAGGCCATCACCAACAACAGCGCCCGGCCGATGCAGGCGCGCATGGCGCACCTGTTTTGCGAGCTGTTCTACCGCGCCCGCGCGGCGCAGCTGGTGCGCGGCAATCGTTGCCGCGTGCCGATCAGCCTCGCGCAACTCGGCGAGACGCTCGGCATGGCGATCGCGACGGTGAACCGGACCCTCGGCGATCTCAGGCGCAGCGGAGCGATGGATCTTCGTGACGGCGAACTGGTCGTGCTGAAATGGCGCGAGCTGCAGCGGCTCGGCGATTTCAGTCCGGCCTATCTGCATCTGAAGCGGCAGTCGCCGCCGCTTGGGTGAGTCGGAGGCGTCAACCCTCCGCGGTTGCCGCTCCACCGCGCACCTCGTCAAAATGCTTCTTCACCCAATCGTTGCAGCAGCAGGCCCTTGCTTCGAGCGCTGCTGCATCGAGGATCAGGATGGCGCCGCGGCGGGTCGCGAGGATGCGCCGCGCCTTGAACATCTGGATGACGCGGCTGGCATAGCTGCGGGAGACGCCCAGCATGCCGGCGAGCTGCTCGTGGGTGAGGGGAATCTCAGCTCCGCCGATATGTTCATGCGCGGAGATGATCCACTTGGCGGCACGCTGCTCGATCGAATGTGCAGCGTTGCAGGCCGCGGTCTGCAGCAGCTGCGCGAACTGGCAGTCGGCATAGCGCGCGAAGGCCTCCTGGAGTGTCGCCGACCTCTGCTGCGCCTGCTCGAGCGCGCGCAGCGGCAGCCGCACCAGGGTGCCGCCGAGCTTCACGATCATGCGCGAATAGGCGAGCGAAGGGCTGCGGCCGGCGGCGATCCCCACCGCGCCCTCGCGCCCGACCAGCAGGCTTTCCACCTCGCGATCGTCCTCGACCGGCACGGCGAACGACACCAGCGCGGGCCCGCATGGAAAATGGACCGCGGCGACATCGTCGCCGGCGTGATGCAGGACGTGGCTCGCCTCGAGTTCGACCGGCTGGAGGTGAGGCGCGAGCAGCTCGAAATCCGGATCATTGAGCTGCCGGAGCAGATCGTTCTGGGGCCGACCGGTCACATCGTGTTCTCTTGGGCGGGCCGGGAATCGGCGCCAGCGGCAAACCTACGTTTCCGCGGCGGAACCGACGGTTCCAAAGTGCACACAACGGGCGGTCGGGCGTTGAAAACTACAGCACGACGTCGTGTGCTTCAGCTGGCTGGACGGCAGCGAGGATCGTCAGCCGCAGCGGACTTCGCGATCCCCCGCCAGTCGGCCTTGTGCCGCAGCCGCGCGGTAAGCGTCGATCGCCTTGTTGGCGAGCATCAATTGCCGGCGCTCACCGGTTCGAAGCTGGGCCTCGATGGCGTCGAGCAGGAAGTTCGCGGTCGCGTCCGGCGGCCCGAGCTCGCCGCTCTTCTCCAGGCAGCTCCAGGCGATGAAGAACGCGCTTTCGACGGTGCAACGGATCGACATGCGCAGCCAACGCGGCGCGGCCGCAGGCGTTCCGTGCGGCGGGCGAGACTTGCGTCGGACCCGCCCGCGCTGTTGTCAGTTCTTCAGCACGATGCGGCCGACGACCTTGCCGGCGCGCAATTCGTCGATCCATTTCTGCACGTCGCCCATCGGCTCCTCGCGCATCGGCGTCGGCTTGATCTTGCCGGCGCGGGCGAGCGCCATCAGCTCGTGGGCTTCGGCGAGCGTGCCGACCATGAAACCTTCGATGGTCATGCGCTTGTACACCCATTGCACCATCGGCAGCGTGAACTGGCCGCCCATCAGGCCGGACACCACGATTTTGCCGCCGCGCGCGGCAACCGCGACGGCAAAGGCCATCGACTTCTCGTTGCCGGCGAAATCGACGATCTCGTCGAAGCCGCCCTCGGTCTCCTTCAGGATGCGCTTGATGACGTCGGGCTCGGCCGGATCGTAGGCCACCGCGGCACCGTTCTTGAGTGCGGTCTCGCGCGCGGCCGGCGAGAGGTCGGCGACCGTGATCGGCTGCTTGAACATCGCCTGCGCGAACGACAGGCCCATCATGCCGACGCCGCCGAGGCCGATCAGCAGCAAATTGCGTTGGCGTGGCCGGTCGACCAGGCGCTTGAGCGCGCCATAGGCGGTGACGCCGGAGCACATCAAGGTCGCGGCCTGGTTGACGGGCAGGGGATCGTAGTCGAGCAGGTACTTTGCGTCGGGGACCAGAACGTGGGTGGCGAAGCCGCCGTCGATGGAGACGCCGAGGAAGCGTTGCTTCACACAAAGGTTCTCGTCGCCATTGGCGCAATCGCGGCACTGACCGCAGCCGATCCACGGGAACACCGCCTTTTTGGCGCCGACGAGGCTGGAGGGAACATCGGGGCCGACCTCGTCCACGACGCCGGCGATCTCGTGGCCGAGCGTGAAGGGCAGCGTCATGCCGCGCGTGGTGTCGAGCTTCCTGCCGCCGCCGAGATCGGCATAGCCGTCCTGGATGTGGAGATCGGAGTGGCAGAGGCCGCAGCGCTCGATGCGGACCAGAACCTCGGCGCCTTTCGGCTTCGGCGTGTCGACGATGGTCTCGCACAAGGGCGCATCGAACTTGACCAGGGACTGCCGACGCATCAACGCCATTTTCTTTCCTCCGGAATTCTTGGTTACTCGGCTTCGCTGCGTATATCCGCCAATTCACGGGCCATGGCAACAAAGCCGGAGATGGGAATGGTCTCGGCGCGCCGCGTCGCATCGACGCCGGCGGCCTGCGCAAGCCGTGCCGGATCGACGCCGAGCGATTTGAGGCTTTGCCGCAGCATCTTCCGGCGCTGGCCGAACGCGGCGGCGGCGACCTGCTCGAGCAGCCTGCGATCACACGGCAGCGGCTCCGGCCGCGGCTTGAGGCGCACGACGGAGGACGTGACCTTCGGCGGCGGCACGAAGGCCGACGGCGCAATGTCGAACAGGATCTTGGTCTCGCAGCGCCAATTGGCGAGCACGCCGAGCCGGCCATAGGCCTCCTCGTCCTCGCGCGCGACGATGCGCTCGCCGACCTCGCGCTGGAACATCAGCACCATCATCTCGTACCAGGGCGGCCAGGGCTCGGTAATGAGCCAGTTGATCAGAAGCTGTGTCGCGATGTTGTAGGGCAGGTTGGCGACGATTTTTGCTCTTTCACCATTGAGCAGCGGGCGCGGATCGAAGGTCATGGCATCGCCATGCACGATCTCGAGCCGGTCAGGATAGCGCGCGGCAATATCCTGCAAGGCCGGGATCGCGCGCTCGTCGTGCTCGATGGCGATGACGCGTCTCGCGCCGAGCGCGAGCAGCGCGCGCGTCAGCCCGCCGGGACCCGGGCCGATCTCGACGATCGTGGAATCTTCCAGCGGTGCCGCCGCGCGCGCGATGCGGGCGGTGAGATTGAGGTCGAGCAGAAAATTCTGGCCGAGCGATTTGCGCGCCGACAGTGCGTGCTGGCGAATGACCTCGCGCAGCGGCGGGAGGTCGTCGATCGCGCTCATCAGCTTTGCGACGCCGCCATGCGGCTCGCAAGCTTGAGCGCGGCGATCAGGCTCGCCGGATTGGCCTTGCCGGTGCCGGCGATGTCGAAGGCGGTGCCGTGATCGGGCGAGGTGCGGATGAAGGGCAGTCCGAGCGTGACGTTGACGGCGTCGTCGAAGGCGACGGTCTTGATCGGGATCAGCGCCTGGTCGTGATACATGCAGACCGCGCAATCATAGGTTCGTCGCGCCGCCTCGTGGAACATGGTGTCGGCGGGCAGCGGACCCCTGGCCTCGATGCCGTCGTTGCGCAGCACTTTCAGCGCCGGGGCGATGACGGTCTGCTCCTCGTGGCCGAGCGACCCGTCCTCGCCGGCATGGGGATTGAGGCCGGAGATCGCGATGCGCGGCGTTGCGATGCCGAAGCGGGATTTCAGCTCGGCGGCGACGATGCGGACGGTCGAGACGATCAGCTCGCTGGTGAGCTCTCCCAGCGCATCGCGCAGCGAGACGTGGATGGTCACCGGCACGACGGCGAGCTGCGGCGACCACAGCATCATCACCGGCTGCGGCACGCGGCCGCTCTCCGCGGCGAGCTCGGCGAGGAATTCGGTGTGGCCGGGATGACGGAAGCCGGCGCGGTAGAGCACGCTCTTGGCGATCGGGTTGGTGACGACGGCGCCGGCACGGCCTGCGCGCACGTCGATGACCGCCTGCCGGATCGAGGCGAGTGCGGCCGGCGCGCTGGATGAATCGGGCTTGCCGGGCTCGGCGGTGGCGCGCTCGCCGGTCGCGACCACGGGCAGGGCATCCTTGAAGGCGGACGTCGCCTCTCCGGGGCTCACCGTGGCGATCCTGATGTCGGTGCCGAGTGCCTTGGCGCGGCGCGCGATCAGCGCCTCGTCGCCGAGCAGATAGAAGGCGGGCAGGTTCAGCTCGCCCCGGCTGCGCCAGGCTGCGATCGTGATGTCGGGACCGATGCCGGCGGGCTCTCCCAGGGTGAGGGCAAGGGGCTTGGCTGCGGACCTGGTGGAGGGCTCTGGGTGGGGCTTGGCCATCAGCGGTTGCGATATTCGATCATCGCCGCCTTGCGGAGCTCGTCGAGATAGGCCTTCTGCGTCTTCTCGTACTTCTCCTGATACATCTTCTCGCGGACCTCACGCTTCTTCGGCGTGTCGATCATGGTCGGCTTGCGCGAGCACAGCACCACCATCTCGATGCCGTTCTTGGTCATCTCGGGCGCGGTCAGATGGCCGATCGCGGTGTCGTCGAGCACCTTGCGCAGCGGCTCGGGCAGCTCGGCGGTGGTCTTGGTGACGGCGTCGCGGATGGTGGCGTTCGGGGTCGAGCGGAACAGCGAATTGGCCTCCTCGCAGCTCCCGACGCGGGCGCGATAGGACTCGGCTTCTTTCTTCCGGGTTTCCAGGAACGCCGCCGACGAGCCGCGCGGCACGATCAGCACGATCGGCTGCATCTTGTACTCGATGCCCTCGACCTGCAGCTTATCGCCGGTCTGCGCCTGCACGGCCTGCGCGACGTCGCGCTCGCCGACCAGCAGCTTCTCCTTGAAGCGGCCGCGCACGAGGCTGCCCCAGACCATCTCGGCCCTCATGCGGCTCTTCAGCGTCTCCGAGCGGACACCCTTGGTTTCGAGCGTCTTGGTGAGCTGGTCCGGTGTGATGCGCATGCGCTGCGCCATGCCGTCATAGGACTGGTTGATGTCGGACACGCCGGGATCTACGCCGTACTTCTTGCCTTCCTTGATCTTCACCTTGTCGTCGATCAGCTCGTTGATGACCTCCTGCCGGCTCGGGGTCTTCTGCGTCGTCAGCTGGTCGAGCTTGGTGCGCTGCTCGATGTCGAAATCGGTGATGGGATCGCCGTTGACCATCACGACGATGTTTTGCGCGCGCGACGGTGAGGGCAGGGCGGCCAACATCAGTCCGGCACCGATGGCGAGAAGGAGGCGGAAGATAGGCAATGGCGTCGTCATGATGTCGCTCGCATGTCGACCGCGTTGAGATAGGGCAAACGCGGCCGACACTTTAAACTGTTCACTGGAGGCCGGCGGAACTGCTGCTCGTCGACGAGTTCGCCAGCGTGCGCAGGCCGATTTGGAACATGAACGCGTGGCTCAGCGTGGGCGGTGCGGTGCCCGCGGAATAGCTATACGAAGTTACGTAATTCGCCGCCAGCACGAAGCAATCGTCGACATAGCCGGCACCGAGCACGTATTGGTTGATCTTGTTGGCCTCGAGGTCCCAGCGCGCCGAGCCCGACACCACCCAGTTGGTCGCGACCTTCAGCGAGCCCGTCGTCAGGATGCCCTCGCGGCGGGTCAGATAGCCCAATTCCGGCTGGGCTGCGTAATTGCCGTACAGCACGCTGACCGACCAGCGATTGAAGTTGGCGCGGCCTTCCGCCTCGAAGCGCTGCACGTTCCAGGTCTGCTCGTCCATGCGGGAGCGGACGCTGAACGTGTAGGTGCTGTTCGGCGAGTAGCTGGCGCTGGTGACGTAATCGGACCGCGGCTTGTCGAGGCCGGAGTTCAGGCCGGTGTTGATGGCATCCTGGACCGCGAAGGAGTTCAGGCCGAACAGGTGGTAGGACTGGCCGAACAGCACCTTGACGGCGCCGCCCCTGTCGAACTGCGTGGTGGACTGCACGCCGACATTGGCGCGGCCGCCGCCCTCGACACGGTCGTAGCCGGAGAACTTGTCGACGTTGAACAGGTTCGCGGCGTCGAACACCAGGCTCTGGGCGTCCTCGTTCGGTAGCCTGCCGGCATAGGTCTCGTTCGGACGGATGATGATCTGCGCGATCGGCTCGAGCGTGGTCGAGCCCCAGGGCTGAACGTTGATGAACGGATAGCGGTACTCGAGGCCCACGGTCGGCATCAGGCGGAACGCCTCGGTGTCGCCGACGGGCAGGTAGTTCGACACGCCGGGCTGGTTGGAGACCGAGGATTTGATCGCGTCTGCGCGCAGGCTCGCGAACGGCGTCCAGATCTGGCCGAACGGGTCGGTGAAGGACTTGCGCCACTGCGCTTCCGCCGAGAGGCGGGTGTAGGTGCCGGGGAAGCCGCGCAACAGGCACTGCGCGGGCATCCGCGCCAGCGGATCGGCCGATGCCGTGGTGCACAGGCCGTTGGTGTTGGCGAGCGTCGTGATCGGGTCGAACACCGCATCGTCGCGCGACAGGTTCACGAAATTGGTCTTGTAGCTGAACTCGCCGCCGAAGACGGGATAGTTGAGCACGTTGGAGTAGTCGATCACCGGGTAGACGATCGGCACCTGGCTCTGGTTGCCCGAATAGCTCAGCCAGTACATCGTGCGCGCATCGAAGAAGCTGCGGTTGCCGACGCCGGTCAGATAGAGCTGCGACAGCGCTTCCGTCGGCAGCAACAGGAACGAGCCGAGCGGATCGCGGTATTGATAGAGCCGATAATCCGAGAAGAAATAGTAGTCGGACATCAGGACGCCGTCCCAGCCCCAGACCCATTTGTCGTTCAGCGCGAACTGACCCTTGGTGTCGATGGCGCCGCGGAACTCGCGGTCGCCGGGCTGCCCGGCGAATGCTCCGGGATCGAGCTGGTAGATGCCGTAGGCGCGGATCTGGTAGGCGCCGTCGATCAGGCGCTGGCGGAATTCGCCCTGCAGCAGCGCGCCTTGCCGCGACAAGAAGCGCGGGGTGATGGTTGCGTCCATGTCGGGCGCGATCGCCCAGTAATAGGGAACCTCGACGCCATAGCCCGTGTTCGTCGTGCCGGAAATATAACCCGGCATCAGGAAGCCGGATTTACGCTTCACGGTGGGGTCGGGGGTCGAGAAATAGGGCATGTAGGCGAGCGGCACGCCGAAGAATTCGAGCTGCGCCGTCTCGAAATACAGCATCTTCTCCTGCTGATCGTGGATGATGCGGGCACCCTTGACCTGCCACAGCGGCGGCTTCTTCGGATCCTCCTTACACGGCGCGCAGGCCGTGTAGACGCCGTTCTCGAACACCGTGTAATTGCCGCTGGAGCGGTCGGCGCGGCTCGCGGCCATACGGGTCTGATCGGCCGTGTCCACGCGCAGCGAATCGACGAAACCGTCGCGGTAATCGTCGGAGAGATCCATGATCTCGGCATAGGTGATCTTGCCGTCGGCATCCGTCATGCGGATGTTGCCTTCGGCATGCAGCCGCTTGGTCTTCTGGTCGTAGATGACCCGGTCGGCCTCGACGCTCGTGCCGTTGTAGAACAGCTGCACGTTACCGACGGCGGAGACGCGCGAATTGTTGTAGTCGTAGTCGACCTCGGTGGCCTGAACCAGCATCTGGTTGTCGTTGGGGGCCCTCGGCGGCTTCGGACGCGGCGGCAGCGGATTGTAGGTGAAGCTCTGGGCCTTAGCCGGCGCCACGGCAGCGTCGATCAAGCCGCCCAGCGAGGCAGCCGCGACGACGGCAAGCAGGAGCCTGCGGACGGACAAGCCGCACCCGTTCGCGCGCACCAATGTGCGCCGCGTCAAACGAGACACGAGCCCTCGGCGGACGGCAGTCACTATCCGTCCTCCTGATAGAGCAAGGCCAAAAAGCCGGTGAGGCCGCCCACCACAACGGGCAACCACGCCGCAGCGATCGGATGCATCAACTCAGCCTTGCTCAAGTCCTCAGTTACTTTCGACAGAACGTAGAGCAGAAAGCCTGCGCCCACGCCACTCAAAACCATCTTCTGCACGCCGCCCATCCGGAAGAAGCGCAACGACACGGAGGCCGCGAGCATCACCATGGCTGCGAGCAAAAACGGCTGTGCCAGAAGCTTCTGATACTGGAGTCGGTATCCGGCTGTCGCGAAGCCCGAGCTCTCGGAGGAGCGGATGTAGCTCGGTAGTTGCCAAAAGGACACAGTCTCGGGGGTGGAAAAGCTGTTGCGGACCTGCGCCTCGGTCAGCGTGGTCGGTATCTCAAGAACGGGCTGGTCGATCGGCGGTCCGTCCAGCGAGAAGCGGCGGACGCTCTTGAACAGCCAGCGGCCCGACTCCAGCGTCGCCTCGCGCGCCTCGACCCGCTCCTTGAAGTGCTGGTCCTGGTCGAACCGGAACAGCGTCAGCCCGGTGAGCCGGATGCCCTGCTGCTCGCTGCGCGCCGCATTGATGATGGTCTGGCCGTCGTTGGTGAGCTGGTTGAGCCAGAAGCCGGAGGCGTCCTGAATGCCGCCGCCGGGCGCCGAGCCGAACAGCTCGGCCTCCATGCGCTTGGACAGCTCGCGCAAATTGGCCGACATCGGATTGTAGGCGACGGTGGCGATCACCCCGATCAGCAGCGCACTGCCGAGCGCCGGCGAGATGAACTGCCAGGCGGAGATGCCCGCCGCGCGCGCCACCACGAGCTCGAGCCGGCGGGAGAGGGCGAGATAGCAGGTCATGGCGCCGATCAGCATGCAGAACGGCGTCAGCTTCTCCAGCAGTTGTGGCACCCGGAACAGCGAAGTCTCGGCCACCATGATCGCGGAGGCGGAGGCGAGCCCTGAGGTCTTGCGTACCATCTCGATGTAATCGACCAGCACCAGCAGCAGGAAAATGCCGCCGAAGACGCCGAGCGCGGCGACCACGAAGCGGCCGGCGAAATAGCGCCCGAGTGTGTTGGTGAGCATGCTCATGCGGTGGCCGGACGTCCGAACAGCCGCGCGATCCGTGCGTTCGACCTGTTGATGGCCTCCATCAGGCCGGGAGGCGCTTCGACCACGACGCCGCCGATGATCATCCACAGCCCAGCGCCGATCGCGCCGAAGACCATCGCATATTGGACCAGCACCGGGCTCGGCGACTTCACCGCCATCACCGAGCAGGCAAAGCCGGCCATGCGCAGGCCGAACACCGCGACGATCGACGAGGCGATCGAGAAGTTGCGGCTCTGGCGGGTGGTGCGCGGCGCTCCGAGGAAGGCAAAGGTCAGCACCGCAAAGGCGAAGGGATAGATCGGCGCGAGCAGGCTGTCGTGCAGGGCCGCGCGGAACTGCCCGGGAATCTCCTTGTAGACGGGATCGGTCTCGGATGGCCAGAGCAGCTCCCAGAGATAGCGCTCGCGAATGCCGAGGGTGACGTCGCGGCCCTTCGAGAATTTCGACATGTCGAAGCCGTAGCGGCCGAAGGCCACCAGCGCCGGATCGCGCTTGCCCGCCTCGAAGCGCTGGAGATTGCCGGTCTCCAGCACCAGGAACGAGCCGGTCTCGTTCTTCACGACCTCGCCGCGCTCGGCGACGATCGAGACGCGCTCGTTCCGATCGCGCCGGTCGTCGATGAAGATGCCGGCAAGGATGCCGCCCGGCTGGCGTTCGCGAATCCGGATCGTGAGGTTCTCGTCGAGCCGGGCGAAGCGGCCGGGCTGCAGGATGTTGGTGAGCACGTCGGCGGTGATCTCGGCATCCCACTGCTTGATCCGCCGCATGCCGTCCGGGGCGAGATAGGCCGCGATGAAGGCGACCAGCAGGGCCACCACGCAGGTGGCGTAGAAGAACGGATAGAACAGCCGGAACGGCGAGAAGCCGGCGGCATTCATCACGATGATCTCGGAATCGGTCGCGAGCTTGTTCAGCGTGTGCGAGATCGCGATCATCAGCGCGATCGGCGAGATGATCAGGACCAGGGCCGGGATCACGAGGCTGGTGATGCCGAGGAAGGTGAGAATGGTCTGACCCTGGCTCGTCATCAGGTCGATGCCGCGCAACGCCTGCGTAATCCAGATCACGCCGGTGAGGCTGACCAGGACCAGCGCAAACGACGCCAGCGTCGTGCGGAAGATATACCTATCGATCGACCCCATGCGCTACCGCACGAACCCACCCAAGTCCCCAATGTCGACCAGAATTCCGGCGGTCCAACCAATCCCCGTCAGGGGATCCCCAAGGTCGGCCGACAGCTCTTCCGGCGGTTCATTCTCTCACTACCATCCCTTTGATCCGTCAACAAAATGGCTGCCCCGTGGCACCCTCATTATATGGTTAATATTTCGGGCGTTGTGGCCCCGCGGCCACGGCGGCGCTTGGCATCGGGCTGGCCGCTGGCCCATAGTGGGGGAAGCCTCAGTGAATCGCCGTTCAGCTCCGGCTTGTGCTCGGACCCCCGAACGACGAAAAACCCCATGTTTTGGAGGAGTTATCCATGTCCGATGCCATCAAGGTCGGCTTTGTCCCGTTGTCTGCCGCCCCCCGTGGCATCCTGGTCGTGTTTTGCGACGACGGCCTGAAGCTCGGCCCGGCGACGGCCAAGGCGCTGGGTGGCGCTGCCGACATCGTGAAGCGCGCCGCGGCCGCGGCCGCCTTCAAGGGCAAAAGCGGGGCCGCGTTGGACATTCTGGCACCGGAGGGGGTGAAGGCGACCCGGCTGATCGTGATCGGCGCCGGCAAGGCGACCGGCCTCAAGGCGAATGATTTCCTCAAGTTCGGCGGGGTGGCCGCCAGCAAGCTGCCCGTCGGCACCAGCGCCATGACCGTCCTCGCGGAACTGCCGGGTGGCGCCATGACGAGCGAGCAGGCGGTTGCGATCGCCTCGGGCCTGCGCTTACGCGCCTACAAGTTCGATCGCTACAAGACCAGGAAGAAGGACGGCGAGGAGGGCGGCGCGCGCGCCGACGTCTCGCTTGCGGTCGGCGATGCCGGTGCGGCGAAAAAGGCGTTCGCTGCGGCCGGCCACGTCGTCGACGGCGTGATCATCGCTCGCGACCTCGTCAACGAGCCGCCGAACGTGCTTTTCCCGGAGGAATTCGCCCGCAGAGCCGGTCAGCTGCGCAAGCTCGGCGTCAAGGTCGAGGTGCTCGACGTCAAGGCGATGCAGAAGCTCGGCATGGGCGCGCTGCTCGGCGTCGGCCAGGGCTCGGCGCGGCCGAGCCGCACCGTGGTCATGCGCTGGGACGGAGCCAAGAAGGGCGAGGCCCCGGTCGCCTTCGTCGGCAAGGGCGTCTGCTTCGACACCGGCGGCATCTCGATCAAGCCGGCCGGCAGCATGGAGGACATGAAGGGCGACATGGGCGGGGCGGCCTGCGTCGTCGGCCTGATGCATGCGCTCGCGGCGCGCAAGGCGAAGGTCAACGCGGTCGGCGCCATCGGCCTGGTCGAGAACATGCCCGACGGCAACGCGCAGCGGCCGGGCGACATCGTCACATCGATGTCCGGCCAGACCATCGAGATCATCAACACCGACGCGGAGGGCCGCCTCGTGCTCGCCGACGTGCTCTGGTACGTCGCCAAGAAGGTGAAGCCGAAATTCATGGTGGATCTGGCGACGCTGACCGGCGCGATCATGGTGGCGCTCGGCACCGAGCACGCCGGCATGTTCTCCAACAACGACGAACTGGCCGAGCGACTGCTCACGGCCGGCATCGAGAGCGGGGAGAAGGTCTGGCGCATGCCGCTCGGCCCCGAATACGACAAGCTGATCGATTCCCAGTTTGCCGACATGAAGAACACCGGCGGCCGCCATGGCGGCTCGATCACCGCCGCGCAATTTCTGCAACGCTTCGTCGACGGTGTGCCCTGGGCCCATCTCGACATCGCCGGCACCGCGATGGGCGCGCCGAAGACCGACATCAACCAGAGCTGGGGAAGCGGCTACGGCGTCCGCCTGCTCGACCGCCTGGTCGCCGACCATTACGAGCGCAAATGATCCGACATGACTGAAGTGCTGTTCTACCATCTGCAAAACATGACGGTGGAGAATGTGTTGCCGCCGCTGCTCGAGAAGTCGCTCGAGCGCGGCTGGCGCGTCGTGGTGCAGTCGACCTCGGAGGAGCGCGCCGACGCGCTCGACTCGCATTTGTGGACCTATCGCGACGATTCATTCCTGCCGCACGCGACATGGCGGGTGAACGATGTTGCCGACCAGCCGATCGTGCTGGCGATCGAGGGCGGCAATCCCAATGGGGCCAATGTCCGCTTCCTGGTCGACAACGCCGCGCTGCCGGAGGACGCACAGGCCTACGAGCGCATGGTGCTGCTGTTCAACGGCGACGATCCCGACGCGCTCGCGCTCGCCCGCACGGCCTGGACGGATTGCAAGGCGCGGGGATTTGATGTCACCTATTGGCAGGCCGACGACCGGGGCCGGTGGCAGAAACGCAATTAGCCGCAATTAATGATAATTTGCACTTTTCGGGCGATGCTGGCTTCGGCCACCTTCGTGCCGCAAAGGGATGTTGGGACAAACGCTTAGGGCTGGTCCTTCACGCGGGGAATTAGTTTATCGTGCGACATCAAAAGCTTCCCGGCTCGCTCATGATTGCGCTCGTTGCCGTAGCACCGCTGGTCGCGGGCTGCTCGGGCGGCACCGACCTGCTGTCGAAGGACGCCGAATGGTTCCAGAAACCCGGCCGTCTCTTCATCAAGAACATCTCGATCGAATCGCCGCCGCTGACCCCGGACAAGCCGGTCGGAGCTGAGGATCTCGTCAGCGCCGACGGCGCCTGTCCCGGCATGGCGCCGCCGCCCGGACCGGCCGATGCCAATGCCTCGACGACCGCGCCGATGGGCGGCACGGTCGCGCTCGGCCACACCGAATGCGACGTGGTGCGCGGCATCGGCGCGCCCTCGAGCATCAATCTCTCCAACGATGCCGCCGGCCGCCGCGTCGCCGTGGTCACGTGGACGACTGGTCCGCGCGCGGGCGTCTACACGTTCACCGCTGGACGTCTGTCCTCGATCGAAGGCAATCCGGACCCGCAGCCGATGCCGAGGGCGGCCAAGCCGAAGAAGAAGCACGCGTAGTCGGGGATCGCCTGCGCCGCAGTGAAACGGAAGAGTCTCCGATCCAGGAGGTGAGCGGGGCGGACCCGATGCAAAGTCGGCTTGGCGGCGCGCTCAGAGGATCGGCTTGGTGTTGAAGCGATCGGGCTGGCGAGCGCGGAAACTGCCCTTCATCTTGAAGCCGTCGCGCATATTGAGGCCGAGAAGGGCGATGTTCATCGCGCCGGCAAACAATTCGAGAGTCTGCACCGCGTAGAACGTGGTGTCGAACTCCGCGGCCTTCGCCTTGGAGGCAAGAAACAACGCGGCGGGAATCAGAACCAGGATGCCGTTGCCGGCGATGAACGGCATGCGCTTGATCTTCGCACCGATCAGGCCGGCGCGCCGCTCCTGTGCCAAGACGAATCCCGAACCTCCCGTCGCCGCGAGCATCGGAATGAGCAACAGGAAGCCCCACGGTATGGCGGTCTTCACCATGGCGATGGTCTGGTGTGACGCAAATAGCTCGGTGAGAGCCGTGGAAAGCCAGAAGGTTGCAATGGTCGTCAGTGCGACCGCTCCCGCGATTGGGTGGATGATCCTGGTCATCGGGTCTGCCGTTCTCGAAGCGAGCTACGCGACGCAAATGCCGGGCACCGCGACCTTCTCGAAAAGGTGCGGGGAGGCGACGGCGGATGCGGGGTAGGCCGAGATCTTCGACCTGAACTCGGGGTGCGTGAACGCAGCCCGGAAGTCGGCGGTCGTCTGCCAAACCGCATAGTTCAGATACGTGGGGCTTTCGCCAATTGCTCGGTGAAGCTGGGTGGAGATGAAGCCCGGCTGCCGCTTCATGAAGGCGGCATCGTCTTGCCAGATTTGGAGAAAGCTTTGTTCATCGGCCTTGTCGAGCGTGAACAGATTCACCAGCACCACGGGGCCGGTGTCGATGCCGAGCTGGCGCTCGATGGGACAGTCAGGGTCCAGTGGGCGTAGGCGCGCCATGACGAACTCCGTCGAGATGGTTTTATGATGTCAATCGGGTACTATGGATAATTTAGTAATTTGACATCATGATGTCAATAACTGTCTATGGTGACGGATGCGAAAATCCCAACGAACGCCGGCCGGCGATGCTCTGACCGACCTCATGCTTGACTTGTTCCGGCTGAACAGCCTGCTCTTGACCGCTGGCGACCGCTTGGTGGCCCGGCTCGGGCTCACCAGCGCCCGCTGGCAGATTCTCGGCGCCATCGTGCAGGCGGAGCGGCCCCAGCCGGTGGCCTGGCTCGCCCGCGATCTGGGCGGCAATCGTCAAAACGTGCAGCGGATCGTCAACGACCTCCATGCGGAAGGCCTCGTTGCTTTCGAGGCCAATCCGCACCACCGCCGAGCGCAGCTCGTCGTCCTGACCGACAAGGGGCGCCGTGCTTTCGATGCCGCCATGGCCCTGCAGATGCCGTGGGTCAACAGCCTTTCCGAAGGGCTGTCGGTCAAGGATCTGCAAACGGTTCATCGCATCGTCACGGCACTACGGACGAAGCTCGAGAGCGAAGCCGAGGCGCAGACGTAGCGCGGGCAAGCGGCAAGGGCGCGCGCGGTCGCACCGAATGCGATGCGGTCGGCCTCGGCGCGCGCTCGACCGCTGCAAGGTTCCTGCTGACGTCGCTTTCGTGATGGCCGCGCGCCCCTGAATGCGCTTTGATGGCGCAAACAACAATCCGGAGGAAACTATGCGGTACATTGCCCTCGTATCGGCGCTGCTTCTGCCGCTCAGTGCGGCATTCGCCCAGGACTATCCGACCAGGCCCATCACCATGCTGGTGCCATTCGCCGCGGGCGGGCCGACCGACACCATCGCCCGGCTGACCGCGGCGGGCATGGCGAAATCCCTGGGACAGCAGGTCATCGTCGAGAACGCGACCGGCGCCGGCGGCACCATCGGCACGACCCGGGCCGCGCGCGCCCAGCCGGACGGCTACACGCTGCTGATCCATCACGTCGGCATCTCGACCGCCGCGACGCTCTACCGCAATCTCAGCTACGACACCAAAACGGCCTTTGCGCCGATCGGGCTCGTCACCAACGCGCCGATGACCATCATCGCGCGCCCCGACTTCCCGGCCGATACGCTCAAGGACCTGGTCGCCTACGCCCAGCAGCAGGGCGACAAGCTGACCTATGCCAATGCCGGCTTGGGTGCGGCCTCGCATCTCTGCGGCATGCTGTTCATGACCGCGATCCAGAAGCAGCTCACCACGGTGCCGTACAAGGGTAACGGCCCGATCATGAACGATCTGCTCGGCAAGCAGATCGATCTCACCTGCGATCAAGCGACCAACACCACCGGTCCGATCACGGCCAAGCAGGTCAAGGCCTATGCGATCACCACCAAGGAACGGCTGAAGAGTCTTCCCGATCTGCCGACGGCCGACGAGGCCGGCCTCAAGGGTTTCGAGCTTGGTGTCTGGCACGGCATCTATGCGCCCAAGGGCACGCCGCCGGCGATCGTTCAGAAGCTGACCGCGGCGCTTCAGACGGCCCTTAGGGATCCCGCGCTGATCGCACGGTTCAACGATATCAACACCGAGCCGGTCCCGCAGGACAAGGCGACGCCGGAGGCGTTAGGTGCGATGCTGACGAGTGAGATCGACCGCTGGGCCCCGATCATCAAGGCGGCCGGGCAATACGCGGATTGAGCTTTTGGGCCCCGCGAGGCTTGCCGGCCGAGCGGGTAAAAAGCAGCTTGTTCAAAGGCTAGTTCGCCGGTGCCATAATGCCGGTACTGTGCATGGGGTTGTTTTGCACGTTTGGCTGGCGCGCGGTGGAGGCGCTAACCCGCCGCCTCGTCGAATTGCGCGCTCGCCTCCAGCCATTGCTCCTCGGCGCGCGCCAGCGCGTCGGCCGCGTTCGCGCGCGCCTTCGACAGCTGCGCGGCCTGCTTGGGATCGCGCGTGAAGATGTCGGGCAGGGCCAGCGCCGTGTCGATCTTGGCGATGATCTCGCTGACGCGCGCGATCTCGGCCTCGGCTTCGGCGATGCGCTTCTTCAGTGAGCCGCGATTGTCCACTCTTGGACGCAGCGGCTTCTCAGGCGGCGCGCTGCGCTCGCGCGGGGCCTCGGCGTTGCGCGTCGACAGCACCAGGCGGCGATATTCGTCGAGGTCGCCGTCGTAATTGGTGACGGTGCGATCGGCGACGATCCAGAGCCGATCGGCGCAGGCCTCGATCAGATAGCGGTCGTGCGAGACCATGATCACCGCGCCGGAAAACTCGTTGATCGCCTCGGCAAGCGCGCCGCGGCTGTCGATGTCGAGATGGTTGGTCGGCTCGTCCAGGATGATCATGTTGGGGCCGAAGAAGGTCGCAAGGCCCAGGAGGAGGCGCGCCTTCTCGCCGCCTGACAATTTGCCAGCCTTGGTGTCGGCGGCCTTGCCGGAGAAGCCGATCGCGCCGGCGCGGGCGCGCACCTTGGCCTCGGGCGCATCGCCCATCAGCTTGCGGACGTGATCGTAGGCAGAGGCGTCTTCGGTCAGCTCATCGAGCTGATGCTGCGCGAAATAGGCGATCGACAGCTTGTCGGCGCGCGTTACCTTGCCCGAGAACGGCGCGAGACGTCCGGCGAGCAGTTTCACCAGCGTCGACTTGCCGTTGCCGTTGGCGCCCAGCAGCGCGATGCGGTCGTCATTGTCGATGCGCAAGGTGACGCGGCCCAGCACCGGGCTCGCCGGGTCGTAGCCGACCGAGGCGTTGTCGACGGCAATGATCGGCGGCGACAAGATCTTCTCCGGCGCCGGGAAGCTGATCTCCCGCACGTCCTCGGTGACCAGCGCCGTGATCGGCTTCAGCCGCTCCAGCATTTTCACGCGAGACTGTGCCTGCCGGGCTTTCGATGCCTTGGCCTTGAAGCGGTCGACGAAGGCCTGGAGGCGGGCGCGCTCGGCCTCCTGGCGCTTGACCGCCTTGGCATCGAGCAGCTCGCGCGCGGCGCGCTGCTCCTCGAACGAGGAATAAGACCCCTTGTAGAGCGTGAGCTTGCCGCGCTCCAGATGCAGGATCTGGTCGACCGAGCTTTCCAGGAGGTCGCGGTCGTGGCTGATCACGATCACCGTGCGCGGATAATGCGCGAGGTGATCCTCCAGCCACAGCGTGCCTTCGAGGTCGAGATAGTTGGTGGGCTCGTCGAGCAGCAGAAGGTCGGGCGCCGCGAACAGCGTTGCGGCGAGCGCGACGCGCATGCGCCAGCCGCCGGAGAATTCGGCACAGGGGCGGAGCTGATCGGCGGCGGAGAAGCCGAGGCCGGAGAGAATCGCGGCCGCGCGGCTCGGCGCCGAGTGGGCGTCGATGTCGACGAGGCGGGTCTGGATCTCGGCGATGCGGTGCGGATCGGTCGCGTGCTCGGCCTCGGTGAGCAGCGCGTCGCGTTCGAGGTCGGCCTTGAGCACGACCGAGATCAGGCTTTCGGGGCCGTTCGGCGCTTCCTGCGCCAGGCTGCCGACGCGCCAGCGCGGCGGCAGGGTCACCGTGCCGTGCTCGGCCGCAAGCTCGCCGCGGATCACCTTGAACAACGTCGACTTGCCGGTGCCGTTGCGTCCGACCAGGCCGACGCGCGATCCGGGCGTGATCTGCACGGAACTCTGGTCGATCAAAAGGCGTCCGGCGAGGCGGATGGAGAGGTCGTTGATGGCGAGCATGCGGCCTTGTCACCGCAAGGCGCGTCGAACGCAACCCGTTTTTCCGTCAGTGCGTCTCGCGTTCACGCCGCCGCAGCTCGTTCAGGAGCTGCTCGAGATGGGTCGGAAGGCGCGGCTCGGGCCGGAGGCTCTGCTGCAGCCGTTCGCCCACGGCATCGCAAATCGAGCGGCTGGTGCGCCGGTCGATCTGTTCGCTGTCACTGGCAAAAGGCCCAGCCATCGCAAGGTTCCGTGTTCTCGAAGTAAAGACACGGTACCAAGTCATTGCCGGCGAAATGGTTTCGCCGGCTGTAGGGAATGCCGGACATTCTCGTAAAAATTGTATGAGCTGCGCCTTGTCCGCTCAAAGGCAAAGCCCCGGCGAGGGGCGCCGGGGCTTCTCTTGGCAGGTACCGTGGGGGGCTTAGGTACCCTTCGAAAGGTGCTGATGGGTTCAGTAGCAGCGGTTGATCAGCCGCCAGCGGGGTCCCCAGGGGGTCGGGACCAGCCGGCGCACATAGCAGCCGCCATAACCGTAGGAGACGGGAGCATAGTAGCGCGGACCGCCCCAGCGGTAGCCGCCGTGCCAGCCGCCACCGCCATGCCAGCCCGGGCCGCCGCCATGCCAATGAGCGGAGGCCGAGGTCGGCGCCAGCGCGGCACCGAGCGCAACCGCGGCGACAGCGGCAAGCGAAAGTTTCCTCAACATGGTGATCTCCTCAAAACTGCCCGGCGCGGGGGAATCCGCGTCGATGGAAAGGCCTCCGAAACGGTCCGCCTGACGATCGGGCTTCGGTTTCGATGGAGCCACCTTACGCTGGCGAAGCTGAACCGGACCCTCACGGCGGTTTCAGATTGGGTTCATCTGGGTGAAATTGTTGTCATCCAAGCCGAAATCGGACGCCGGCCGCCTGCGGCGAAGCGCCTGTGAGGCCGTTTCGGCGGTCGCTTGCCGTCCGGCAAAGGCGCCGATATAAGCCCCGCAACTCGACAACCACCCGCCTTCTTCCCCAAGGACAATATTATGGCCATCGAACGCACGTTCTCGATCATCAAGCCCGACGCGACCGAGCGTAACCTGACCGGCGCGGTCAATGCCGTGATCGAGAAGGCAGGCCTGCGCATCGTGGCGCAGAAGCGCATCCGCATGACCAAGGAGCAGGCCGAGACCTTCTACGCCGTCCACAAGGCGCGCCCCTTCTTCGGCGAGCTCGTGGCGTTCATGACCTCCGGCCCGGTCGTGGTTCAGGTCCTGGAAGGCGAAGGCGCGATCGCCAAGTACCGCGAGGTGATGGGCGCGACCGATCCGTCCAAGGCCGCCGAGGGCACCGTGCGCAAGCTCTACGCCAAGTCGATCGGCGAGAACTCGGTGCACGGTTCGGATGCGCCGGAGACCGCCGCGATCGAGATCGCGCAGTTCTTCTCGGGCAACGAGATCGTCGGCTGATCCAGCCGGCAGGTTAGAAACAACGGGCGAAAGGACTCATTGTGGACTGGCTCTGGCAGATCTTCGATCCCGCTACGATCGGGGCATTCTTCACCCAGTTCCGCAACGAGATGGCTGCGCCGACCTTCTGGATCGCGGTCGGCAAGATCATCTGGATCAACATCCTGCTCTCCGGCGACAATGCGCTGGTGATCGCGCTCGCGTGCCGCGGCCTCTCGCCGCGGCATCGGCTGTGGGGCATGATCTTCGGTGCCGGCGCAGCGGTGATGCTGCGGATCATCTTCACCGGTATCGTCGCCACCCTGATGGAGTTGCCGTATCTCAAGCTGGTCGGCGGCCTTGCGCTGATCGTGATCGCGGCCAAGCTCCTGGTGCCGGAACACGATGACGATGACGACGTCGACGCTGCCGCGCATCTGTGGCAGGCGATCCAGATCGTCGTGGTCGCCGACATCGTCATGAGTCTCGACAACGTCATTGCGGTCGCCGCCGCGGCCAATGGCAGCGTGCCTCTGCTGATCCTCGGCCTTGCCATCAGCGTGCCGCTGATCGTCGCCGGCGCGGCGCTGATTATGGCGCTGCTGGAAAAGCTGCCGGTCCTGGTCTGGGCTGGCGCGGCATTGCTCGGCTGGATCTCGGGCGAGGTGATCGCGACCGATCCCGGCGTCGCGCCGCGACTGCACACGCTGTTCGAGGGCCCGTTCGGCGCCTCGCTCGACGCCATACTGGGGGTATTCCGCATCCCGCCGCAATTCGGCCATGGCGGGGCCGGCCCCGAATTTCTCTGCGCCGCACTCGGCGTCCTCGTCGTGCTGGTGGTCGGCACCATCTGGCGCCGGCGCAGGCTGACCGCCGTCGCGCTGGCATCCTCCGAGCAGCACGCGAAGGCTTCGGCGGAATAGAGTTTTCCGAGGATTGCTGTTCAGCTCTCCCGCAGGGAGAGGCGAGCACTCGCCGCCATTGTCAGCGCCGCACGATCGATCCCGAGCGGCCGATCAGGCGGGCGAGCTGACGGAAGCGGCTGCCGACGCGATCGGCGACGAGGTCGCCGAGCCGGTGCTCGAACACCAGCATCAATTTGCGGCCCTGGCTGCGGAAATGCGTGGCGGGCAGCACGCCGGGACGTGCAGCCGAGATCAGATGCGCGACGCGGAATGCAGCGCCCAGGAGGCGCGCGCGTTCGAGTTGCGCCGGCGTCAGCAGCTCCTGCATGGTGGCCGGCGGCTGGTTCTCCTCGCTGAGGCCGGCATAGCGATAGAACACCGACAGGCCGACGAAGGCGCGTTCGGTGTGGGTGATCGCGCCGAAATTGCCGTTGACGACGAGGCTGAGCGTCTGTTCGCCGCGATGATCGGGATGCACGCGCCAGCCGATGTCGGAGAGCAGGCACGCGGTGTGGCGGAGGCGACGGTCCTCTTCCGTCTCGCGCAGCTTGACGACGCGCACCAGGCGGTCGGTCCAGGCGATCAGCTCCCGCGCGTGTTTGGCTGAACGCGACAGCAGCTGGTTCAGCTCCTCGGCCGCGCAGATCAGCCCGTCCTTGGTCCGTTCGGACTCCGACAGCTTCTCGTGCAACAGGCCCTCGCGCACGCCGAAGGTCGAGAACACGATCGTCTTGGGTTTTGCGACCCGGATGATGTGCTCGAGCACCAGCGCCGCATAGGTGAGGAGAGGGCGCCGCGCATCGGCGACGATCTCGATGTCGGCAAGCATGTTGGCGGCGGCGAGGCGCCGCAGGCGGCGCGAGAAGTCGAGCGCTTCAGCAGCCGGGATGGAATAGCCGTGCATCACCTGGAGCGGATAGCCGCTCTGGATGATGTGGATGCGCGCGAGCGCGCGCCAGGTGCCGCCGACGGCGTAGAAGGTGCGGCCGCGGCCTGCAGTCAGCTGCGGCACCTCGTCGATCTCCTCGCGCACGATGCGATCGGCACGCTTGAGCGATTTGTGCGCGAGATCCTGGAGCGCGAGACCGCCGAGCGGCAACGTCACGCCGCTGCGCACCGCGTTCCTGCGCACGTCGATCAGCTCGAGCGAGCCGCCGCCGAGGTCGCCGACGATGCCGTCGGGGAGGTGGATGCCGGAGATCACGCCGAGCGCCGAGAGCCGCGCCTCCCGCGGGCCCGACAGGATCTCGATCTTCACCGCGCAGATGCGCTCGGCCTTGGCGATGAAATCGGGACCGTTGGAGGCGTCGCGGCACGCCGCAGTCGCGATCGCGAACACGCGTCCGACCTGCATCACCCGGCAGAGCGCGCGAAACCGTTTCAGCGAGGTCAGCGCCTTGTCGACGGCGTCGGGCGCAAGCAGGCCCGTGCTCTGCACCTCGCGTCCGAGGCCGCACAGCGTCTTCTCGTTGAAGATCGGGATGAGGCTGCGCGCCAGCGCCTCGTAGACGACGAGGCGGACCGAGTTGGAGCCGATGTCGATAACCGCGACGCTCGAGCCGCGCTTGCGCGGCCGCTTCACGTCGCAAATCCCCGATCAGGATTGATGGCGTTCGTTCCGGCGCGTGAGACGACGCGGCGAGGATTCCTTGAGCGACTTTCCACGGCCAGACAGACTCGGATTCGTCATGAAGTAGTTGTGGACGTTGAAAGGCTCCTCGCCCTTCGCGGTCTTCATACGCGTTGAAGACCCATCCGGCAACAACTGCCAGCTCTGCTCATTGTCCTTCAGGTTCGCGACCATGATCTGTTCGAGAACCTGCTGATGCACCGTCGGATTTTGCAGCGGACACAGCACCTCGACGCGGCGGTCGAGGTTTCGCGGCATCATGTCGGCAGAGGAGATATACACAGCCGCTTTCGCGCTCGGCAGGCCCTGGCCCATGCCGAAGCAGTAGATTCGGCCATGTTCCAGGAAACGGCCGATGATCGACTTGACGCGGATGTTCTCCGACAGGCCGGGAATGCCGGGCCTGAGGCAGCAGATACCTCGCACCACGAGCTCAACCTGGACGCCGGCCTGGGACGCCTCGTAGAGCGCATCGATGATGTCGGGGTCGACCAGCGCATTCATCTTCATCCAGACCGCGCCCGGACGGCCGTGCCGCGCATGCGCGGTCTCGCCCTGGATGTGCTCGATGATGCGCTTGCGCAAGGTCAGCGGCGACACGGCCATCTTTTCCAGATCGCTCGGCGCGGCATAGCCGGTGATGAAATTGAACACGCGCGCGGCATCGCGGCCGATGGTCGGGTCCGAGGTGAAGTAGGAAAGGTCGGTGTAGATGCGCGCGGTGACCGGGTGATAGTTGCCGGTGCCGGTGTGGACGTAGGTCGTCAGGCTGCCGCCCTCGCGGCGCACCACCATCGAGAGCTTTGCGTGCGTCTTCAGTTCGAGGAAGCCGTAGACGACCTGCACGCCGGCGCGTTCGAGATCGCGCGCCCAGCGGATGTTGGCTTCCTCGTCGAACCGCGCTTTCAGCTCGATCAGTGCAGTGACGGATTTGCCGGCTTCGGCCGCTTCGGCGAGCGCGCGCACGATCGGTGAGTTGTTGGAGGTGCGGTAGAGGGTCTGCTTGATCGCGACGACATCGGGGTCGCGCGTGGCCTGCTGCAGGAACTGCACGACGACGTCGAACGACTCATAGGGATGATGGACGATCAGGTCCTTCTGCCGGATCGCGGCAAAGATGTCGCCGCCATGCTCGCGCACGCGTTCGGGATGGCGCGGCACGTAAGGGGTGAATTCGAGGTCGGGGCGGTCGAGCCGGGTCAGCTGCGAGAGCTCGTTCATCGCCTGCACGCCGTCGACCAGGAACACCTCGTCGTCGGCGGCCGAGAGCGCGTGCTGCACGAAGCTGCGCAGCTCCTCCGGCATCTTGGCGTCGATCTCGAGCCGGATCACCGATCCGCGGCGGCGGCGCTTCAGCGCGGTCTCGAACAGGCGGACGAGGTCTTCGGCCTCTTCCTCGATTTCGAGCTCGGAGTCGCGAATGATCCGGAAGGCGCCATGGCCGTGCAGATTGTAGCCGGGGAACAGGCGATTGATGAACAGGGCAGTGGCCTGTTCCAGCGAGATCAGGCGCACCGTGCCCTCCGCCGGTAGGCGGATGAAGCGGTCGATCTTGCCGGGCATGCGGATCAGCGCGTTCATCTGCTTGCCGTCGGCGGCGCGCGTGAGGTGCAGCGCGATGGTGAAGCCGAGGCTCGGAATGAACGGGAAGGGGTGGGCCGGATCGATCGCCAGCGGCGTCAGCAGCGGGAACACGTTGTTGAGGAAGTAGTCCTCGATCCAGGTCCGTTCAGCCTTGGTGACGTCCTTGCCGTCGACCAGCACGATGCCGACATCGGCCAGCGTGCCGCGCAGGTCGCGCCAGATCGCCTGCTGGTCGGAGGCGAGCTGGGAGACGGTGCGGTTGATCAGCGCGAGCTGCTCGGACGGCGTCAGGCCGTCGGGGCTGCGTTCGGCAATGCCCTCGCGCACCTGGGCCTTGATGCCGGCAACGCGGACCATGAAGAACTCGTCGAGGTTATTCGCCGAAATCGACAGGAATCGCACCCGCTCCAGCACGGGGTGACTGGGGTTGACCGATTCCTCCAGGACGCGGCGGTTGAAATGCAGCCAGGACAGCTCGCGGTTGATGAACCGCTCGGGGCTGGACGCGATGGCCGGGAGGCCCTCGGTTTCCGGGGCTTTCTCTTTGGTTTCAAGAGCTTGCGCAGAGTCCATTAGAAGTCGGTCCATCCAGTTCACCCAATTGCGACTTAAGCGCAAAATCGGCGGGAGCATGTGTTAGAGCGATGACGTTTCGATGACATTGATGTTCCGCCGCCGCCCCGCGTCAAGCGGGCTTCAGGGAGGCCTGCGAGCCGGTCAGGCGTCCCGGAGCAGCTCGGCGGCCAGTGCCCGGGTGACGGGACGGCCGAGCCGCAGGGCTTCGCTGTCGAGCAGCTCGATGGCCCGGCGGGCGGCGGCCGAGGACCGTTCCAGGCGGGTGGCGAGATAGCCGACCACGCTCTCGTCCACATTCAGCTGGCGGTCGGCGCAGAACTTGACGATGAGGCCGCGGAACAGCTGGTCGTCGGGCGGCAGCAGCGTGACCACCGGAACGGCGCGCAGGCGCGAGCGCAGGTCGCGCAGCTCGATCTGAAGCGCGGCCGGTGCCTCGCGCCCGGTGAAGAGGACGTAGGCGCCGTCCTCGCGGGCGAGATTCATCAGGTGAAACAGGGCGCGCTCGTCGAAGTCCCCAGCCTTGAGATCCTCGACCACCAGCGCGCCGGTGGCGAGCGCGCCGGGCACGGCCGCCGCGGTCAGCGCATTGGCGGTGGTCGAACGGGCGCCAGCGTCCTCGGCCCAGATCGCGGCGAGATGGCTCTTGCCGCTGCCCTCCGGGCCCGCCAGCCACATGATCCGGTTCGGCCATTCCGGCCAGCTGTCGATCAGGCCGAGACCGGCCGCGTTGGCGGGGCCTTCGAGGAAGTTGTCCCGGCTGAGGCTCTCCGCATGCGGAAGTGCAAACGCCAATTGTCGGGGATGAACGCGGCCTGCCACGCTTGCTTTGCTCCATGCCGGCGCGCCGGCCGGTTCGAAGAGAATTCGATTTGATCGAGCGGAGATGGCCTTTACGAGGCCGCTTCCACTTTCATTTGGCCTCGATCGTGCTCATGTGCCGCAGCCACTCGACGAGATAGAGCGACACGGAGGAGAGCGTGAGGACCGTGACGAGACCCATCAGGATGATATCATAGGGCGCGGGCTTGAAGCCGAAGGCAAGCGCCGCCAGCACCAGGGCTGCGAACGCCACTTGCGCGACCGTGTTGAGCTTGGACACTTTCGACGGCTTCATCTCGACCGGCCGGTCGAACAGCCAGGACACGATCACGGCGGCGACGATCATGATGTCGCGCGAGACCACCAGGATCACGATCCAGCGCGGGATCGCGCCCCAGATGCCGAGCGCCATGTAGATCGAGACCAGCAGCGCCTTGTCGGCGAGCGGATCGAGCAGGGCGCCCAGCTCGCTCGTCATGTTGAAACGCTTGGCCAAGAACCCGTCCACGGCATCGCTGATGCCGGCGATGAGGAAGACGGCGAACGCGACCTCCATTTGGCTCGATACGATGGCCCAGACGATGATCGGGACCAGCATGATGCGGCCCAGGGTAATGATGTTCGGAATACTCACGCAGCGCTTCCCGGCACCGGTTCTGATCTCAAATCCGGCCCGTTGCAGGCTGAACCGGTTGATATGTCTACATAGTATAGCGGGGAGCGCCATGCGAGCCATTGCGCGTCCCCGGAATTCGACGTAACCAGCCGCAAACCCACTGGAAATCGGGCATGACCGACCGCAAAAACGGCCTCACTTACGCCGATTCAGGCGTCGATATCGACGCGGGCAACCGCCTGGTCGACCTGATCAAGCCGATGGTGCGCGCCACCGCACGGCCGGGCGCCGATGCCGAGATCGGCGGCTTCGGCGGCCTGTTCGACCTCAAGGCGGCCGGCTTCAAGGATCCGGTCCTCGTGGCCGCGACCGACGGCGTCGGGACCAAGGTCAAGATCGCGATCGAGACCGGGCTGCATGGCGGCATCGGCATCGACCTCGTCGCCATGAGCGTCAACGACCTCGTGGTGCAGGGCGCCGAGCCGCTGTTTTTCCTGGACTATTTCGCCTGCGGCAAGCTCGACCCCGAGGCCACTGCGGCGATCGTCGCAGGCGTTGCAGAAGGATGCCGCGAATCCGGCTGCGCGCTGATCGGCGGGGAAACCGCCGAGATGCCCGGCCTCTACAAGGACGGCGACTACGACCTCGGCGGCTTTGCCGTCGGCGCCGCCGAGCGCGGTACGTTGTTGCCGCGAAAGGACATCGCCGCGGGCGATGCCGTGATCGGTCTCGCTTCGTCCGGCGTGCATTCCAACGGCTTCTCGCTGGTCCGCAAGATCGTCGAGCAGTCGGGCCTCAGCTTCGAGGCGCAGGCGCCGTTCGCGCCGGTGATGACGCTCGGCGGCGCGCTGCTGACGCCGACCAGGCTGTACGTCAAATCCTGCCTGCGCGTTATCCGGGAGACCGGCGCGGTGAAGGGGCTCGCCCACATCACGGGCGGCGGCTTCACCGACAACATCCCGCGCGTGCTGCCCAAGCACCTCGGCGTCGGCATCGATCTGGCACGCCTGCCGGTGCTGCCGGTGTTCAAATGGCTGGCCGCGCAGGCCGGCATTGCCGAGCTGGAAATGCTGCGCACCTTCAATTGCGGCATCGGCATGATCGCGATCGTCGAGCCCGACAAGGTCGACAAGGTGATCGAGGTCTTCACCGACGCCGGCGAGACCGTGGCGCAGCTCGGCACCGTGATTCCGGCCGAGGGCGAGCACCGCGTCGTCTATAACGGCCATCTCGACATGGCGCTGTGATGAAGCGCCGCGTCGCCATCCTGATTTCCGGGCGCGGCTCCAACATGGCCGCCTTGATCAGGGCAGCCGCTGCCGCCGATTTTCCGGCGGAGATATCGCTCGTCATCTCCAACAAGGCCGATGCGCTCGGCCTCGAACGTGCCCGGGCGGGCGGCGTGACCACGGAGGTGATCGAGAGCAAGCCGTTCGGCAAGGACCGCGCCGGCTTCGAGAAGGTGCTGCAGGCCGCGCTCGACAAGCACGGCATCGAGCTGATTTGTCTGGGCGGCTTCATGCGCCTGTTCACGGCCGAGTTCACAAAAGCCTGGTATGGGCGGATGCTCAACATCCATCCCTCGCTGCTGCCGTCGTTCCCCGGCCTCGACCCGCACGGCCAGGCCCTGCGCGCGGGCGTCAAGCTGTCCGGCGCGACGGTGCACTTCGTCATCCCCGAGACCGATGCCGGCCCGATCGTGATGCAGGGCGCGGTTCCCGTCAGCGACCACGACACCGCGGAGACGCTGTCCGAGCGAATCCTCGAGGTCGAGCACCGCATCTATCCCGAGGCGCTGCGGCTGCTCGCGACCGGCAAGGTCCGGATCGAGGGCGATGTCTGCAAGACGGCGGGAAGCGCGGCGTCGGAGAATTTCTTGGTTGCGCCGGTGGTGCGCTGAAGAGCCGCCCCGTCCCGTCATTGCGAGGAGCTCTTGCGACGAAGCAATCCAGAATCGCTCCGCGGAAAGATTCTGGATTGCTTCGCTTCGCTCGCAATGACGGAATATGTGGCGCGTGCGAGCCGAACCATGAACCTACGCGCAACGGGCGAGCCCCCAAACAAGATCCCCCGGCAGAGCCGGGGGCAACGTCATGATCGCTCGCTTGCCGCGAGAGACATCAGGAAACCTTGAGGTTCTCCGCGGACGACTTGCCGCGGTTCTCCACGAGGTCGAATTCAACCACCTGGTTCTCGTTGAGGGTGGAGAGTCCGGCACGCTCGACCGCGGAGATGTGGACGAACACGTCCTTGTCGCCGCCGTTCGGCTTGATGAACCCATAGCCCTTGGTCGGGTTGAACCATTTGACGGTGCCCTTTTGCGGCATCGCTCGTCTCCTCCACTAGATATAAAAAAGACGCGGCCGCTTTTCGCGTGCCACGCCACAAACGGTCTTGCGGAAGTCTGTTCGAGTCTTGAGGCGCAATGTCGCGAAACGCACAGCCAAGCGGCCAATTCCGATTGTGACCGATATTGCAACATGAAAATCGTCGCCTAGCAAGCCGCGCGAGGATTTCAAGACCAGGCCAGCTGCCTTCAAGCGCAATTTGCGACCTGTGGCAGCAGAACCACAATCAGTGCAATAGCCTTGGCCGTCATGCGCCGACCGGTTGACCCCTCGTGGCAGTTCGGCACAAATCGCCGCTAGCGCCGCAGACCGTGTTGCATTTTTGCGCGCCGCCACTTCGCTACGGGATTCATGGTCATGCGCTGCGCCGCGCAGCTCTCCGGGACACGGCAGACGATCGGGCTGGACCGCGTCCGCCGGATCGCCGCTGCGCTTGCGATGGCGTTTGCGCTGGTCGTGACCATGGCGGCGGTGAGCCCCAGCTTCGCGCAAAGCCCGACGCCGACACCCACCCCGACGCCCACGCCGTCTCCAACGCCGATTCCGTCGCCGACCTCGACCAATCAGGATCGGTCAGCCGGCAACAGCGCGCTCAATCTCGGCTCGGGCTTTCTGGAGCGGCTCGGCAACCAGGCATCCGGCGGCGTCAACCGGGCGTTCCGCACCAATCCGGGCGGCGGCGGTGCCTCGGCGGGCACGGAAGATCCCCGCTACCGCACCTGGTTCGAGGGCTACGGCCTCTCGGTCCGGACCGATGCGCAAGGCGATTTCGTCGGCGACAAGCGCAAGACCTTTGGCGGCGTCGCCGGTTTCGGCGCGCGGCTCGCACCCGGCGTCAACATCGGATTCTCGGTCGACCACAGCCACACCGACATCGACGTGCCGCTGGCGCTGCAATCCGCAACGCTCGACCTGACCCAGCTCGGGTTCAGCGGCTCGGTCGACAGGGGCCCGTGGACCTGGGCCTTTGCGGTGGTGCACGGCTTCGGCAAGGTCCATTCCAGCCGCGACACCGGCCTTGGCCTTGCGACCGCGGGCTATCGCGCCGCCGTCGACGGCGCGCTGACCGAGATCAGCTATTACTGGACCAAGGACCAGATGCGCATCGTGCCGAAGGGCGCGCTGGAATATGTGCGCGCCACCAGCGCCGCGTTCAGTGAGTCCGGCGGGCTCGACCCGCTCAACGTCGGCGCGACGGCGCTCTCGCGCGCGCGCATCATGATCGGGGCGGAGATCGGCCGCTACTTCATTATCGACCAGAAGATCCTGGACCTCTCGGCCTACGGCAAGTTCGTCGACAATTTCCACCAGGACCTGGGATCCATCCAGGTCAGCCTGGGCGCCCAGAACATCATCGTTCCCGGCATCGGCGAGAGCCGTTACGGCGCGGATGCCGGTGCCTCGGCTTCGCTCAGCCTGACCAACGTGGCTCGGCTCTACGTCAATTACGACGGCAAGTTCCGCAACGAGCTCACCTCGCACCAGGGCACAATCGGCTTCGAATACAAATGGTGAGCTGACGCTCGCCTGCGTTCAGGTCGGCGCCGTCGCCACATATCCGGTTAAGCCAAAGCCCTCGCGCGCCGCCGTCATCATCGGCACCAGCGCGTTCGGATGGATGAACTCGTCGCGGAAGCAGGGATAGGTCCTGGGATCGAAGATCTTCTTCAGCCAGTCGACCACGATCTTGTGGCGCTCGGAGGTGCGAAACTCCTTGTGATAGGTGAGCCAGAGATCGGCGTGGTGGCTGACGCCGAGGTCGACGGCAACGAGCGGCGCGCCGAGCGCAGTCGACACCGTCGGCAGGAAGCCGATGCCGGCGCCGCGCTCCACCGCATAGAGCACGCCCACCGACGAATTGGTCTTGATCCCGACGATGCCCTCGAGCGACTTCAGCCCGAGCACGCGGGCATAGGCGCCGTCGTCGACCTGCGGCGCGCTCTGCTTGATGATGCGGTGGTTGTTCAATTCGGCGAGCGTTGCCGGCACGCCGTAGAGGCTTTCATATTCCTTGGAGACGAAGGGATAGATATGAAGGCGGCCGAGCTTGGCGACGATCAGATCCGGATTGGTCGGCGGCTCGAGCTGGATTGCGATGTCGGATTCGAGCCGCGCGACGTCGGCCTGCTCCATTGCGCAGCGCAGATCGACGGTGATCTTGCGGTAGGTCTTCTGGAAATCGATCAGCCGCGGCAGGATCCAGAAATTGCCGGGGCCTTCCGTCACGGCGACGCGCACGGTGCCCGAGGTGTCGTTCGATGTCCGGGCGGCGCGGCGGAAGACGTTGAAGGCGTGACGCTCCATATGCGTGACGTCGGCAATCATCGCGTTGCCTTCATCGCTGAGCGTAAGCCCGCTCTGGTCGCGCAGGAACAGCTTGCAGCCGATGCTCTCCTCGAGCCGGTCGACGCGGCGCATCAGCGTTGTGGAGGTGAGGCCGAGCTCTTCGGCGGCATTCCGAAAACTTTTATATTTTGCGCACGCTAAAAACAGCTTCAAATCATCCCAGGACGTGCCCAGGGCTTCTTCACGGTGCTGCATCATCGCAGCACCCCGGTGCAATAACTGCTGCATACTCCTGATCCCCAACCGCTAAGCTCGTCGTCATAGCGGGGCATGAAAGCCTTGAACGATAGAGGCGTGATATGAGTATGGAAAGGGGCTCGTTTGCCGCAAGACACGATTTCGATGCCCTGCCTCTGAGCCCGGACATCGACGTCCGCTGTGCGCAATTTTCCGAAATTGAGGCGCTTTCGGAGATGGCGCACCGGCTGGTGCCGGGCGTGCAGATCGGGACGGCGGAGCTTGCCAAATATTACCTTTTCGATCCCCAGAGCATCCTGACATTCAGCCGCAAAGGCAAGCTCGTCGGCGGCATGGCGTTCCTGTTCCTCAATGATCGCGGACACGACGCGCTGCTGCTCGACGAGATTTGCCTCACTGCGCCGGAGACGCGCTATCTCGCAGCGGCGGACGACGACGTCGCCGCCATCTACATTTGGGCGATCGCGGCGACGGGCCGCGGCATCGCCGGTCTCGGCAAAGCCGCGGCGCATCTGCGGCAGATAAGGTTTCGCAGTGCGGACTGCTATGCGCAGCCGTCAACGGTGGCTGGACGCGACATCATGAAGGCGACAGGCTTTGCACCTGTTCCGAGCTTTCAACCCGACCTTTGGTGCTACGAGCGGCCCTGGCATCGACGGCCGCTGCGCATGCCGGGTGCGATCATCCAATCAAGGAGCTTTGCAGATGCACGGTACTAGGATTCCTGTCGCCACGCCCTGTTCCCGCGCCATCACCATCCGCCTCGCGCGCGACCCAAGCGATCTCATGCTGGTGACCGCCATCCGCTCGGCGGTCTATCTCGCCGAGCAGGATTGTCCGTTCGAGGAGGAGTTCGACGGCAACGACATGGTCGCCGCGCATTTCATCGGCTTCGTCGGCAACGAGCCTGCGGGCTGCCTGCGGGTGCGCTTCTTCGGCGATTTCGCCAAGGTGGAGCGGCTTGCGGTGCGTCACCAATATCGGCGCTCCCGCGTCTCCTTCAAGCTGGTGCAGGCCAGCGTCGATTATGTGAAGCGCAAGGGCTTTCGCAAGATCTACGGCCAGGCGCAGGACCGGCTGGTCGATTTCTGGGCCCATTTTGGCGCCAAGCCGCTCGGTCACAACCGCAAGATCACCTTCTCGGATTTCTCCTACACGGAGATGCTGCTGGAGGTCGAGCCGGGCCCGGACGCCATCACGCTCGACAGCGATCCCTATGTGATCATCCGTCCCGAGGGCGATTGGGACCGGCCTGGCGTGCTCGATGCGTCGGCCGGGCGGGCAGTGACCTCACCGCTGCGGGACCTCGCTCTCGCCGACCGCTGAAATAGGTGCAGCTGCGCGCAACACGATGCTGGTTTCCATGCACGATGATCCGCCGATCCTGGTCTGTGCGGATCTTCAGGTCGAATACCTGACCCCCGGCCGCCGCCACGTCATCCGTGACGGCGATGCGACGATGGCGCGCTGCCTGGAACTTCTGACGCTGTGGCGCAGCAATCTGTGGCCGGTGATGCATCTGAAGCGCATCGCGCAGGCGGCCTGGTTCAATCCGTCATCCAGGCTGACCGATTGGATCGCAGAGGCCAGGCCACGGCCGGGCGAGATGACGTTCGAGCACCCGCTGCCGTCCGCCTACAGCTCGTCGCGGTTTGTCGGCCACATGTCCGCTATCGGCGCCATGCGCTGCATTCTGGTCGGCTTTTCCCTGGACGAGACCATCCTGGCCACCGCCGTCGAGGGGTTTCACCGCAGCCATCGCTACCATGTGATCAATGACGCCGTGGCTTGCCGGCAGCCGGGCACGGACGATGCCGCCGCCTACCGGCAAGCGGTAGTGAATGTCATCGCGAATTTTGCTACAATCCAGTCCAGCGCCGAACTGATCAAAACCAGCGGCGCCGTCGCGGTGTAGGCGGCCGCGGCCGGTCGATGGGGTTGAGAATTGTCGCGGGGAGACGAGCTCAAGGAGCTGGTGAGCGATCTGTCGCATGCCGCCGAGAAGGCGCGCAGGCTGGGGCTGCCCACGACGGTCTACTTGCTCTCGATGGCGCTGATGGAGGTGAGGGAAGCCGTTGCCGCCACCGACGAAGGGGACGACGACGGCGCGGCGTGAAAGCTGCCCGGCCGGCTTCTGCGATCCGTGGTGCCGTCATGTGCGGCTTTGTGCATCCCTGCTGAGCGCTTGCCGCCGACGAATTGGCGTTGCAAGTTTCGCGTCGTGGCAATAGCCACGTACTTAAGACAAGCACTTGCCATCGAGTGATGACGCCGGCCGAGCCGGCGGCGTGACGCTTTCAAGGATCTTCGCAAATGTCCATGCTGCCCAATTCGCAAGAGGCCCGGGATGTAGCCTATCAGCTCCATCCCTACACCAATGCGCGCACCCATCAGCAGGCCGGTCCCCTGGTGATCGAGCGCGGCGAGGGGCCCTATGTCTTCGACGTGTCGGGCAAGCGCTATTTCGAAGCGATGGCGGGCCTGTGGAGCGTCGGGCTCGGCTTCAACGAGAAGCGGCTGGTCGAGGCGGCGTACAAGCAGATGCAGGCGCTGCCGTTCTACCACACCTTCTCCGCCAAATCGCACGGTCCCTCGATCGACCTCGCCGAGAAGCTGGTCGCGCTCGCGCCTGTACCGATGAGCAAGGTGTTCTTCACCAATTCCGGCTCGGAAGCGAACGACACGGTGTTGAAGCTGATCGCCTATCGCTCCAATGCGCTTGGCCAGCCCCAGCGCAAGAAGGTGATCAGCCGCCTGCGTGCCTATCACGGCGTCACCATCGCATCCGCCAGCCTGACGGGCCTGCCGAACAACCACCGCTCCTTCGACCTGCCGCTGCCGAACATCCTGCATACAGGCTCGCCGCACTTTTATAAGGACGGTGCCCCCGGCGAGAGCGAGGAAGCCTTCGCCACGCGCCGGGCCGAGGAGCTCGACGCGCTGATCCAGAAGGAGGGGCCGGATACGATCGCGGCCTTCTTCGGCGAGCCGGTGATGGGGGCGGGCGGCGTCGTCGTGCCGCCGGCGACCTACTGGGACAAGATCCAGAAGGTGCTGAAGAAGTACGACATTCTCCTGGTCGCCGACGAGGTAATCTGCGGCTTCGGCCGTACCGGCAAGATGTTCGGCTGCGAGACTTACGGCATCGAGCCGGACGCGATGGTGGTCTCCAAGCAGATCACCTCGAGCTATTTCCCGCTGTCGGCGATCATCCTGAACGACCGCATGTTCGAGCCGATCGCGGACGAGAGCAACAAGATCGGCGTGCTCGGCCACGGCTTCACCGCCGGCGGCCATCCGGTCGGCTCGGCGATTGCGCTGGAAAACCTCAAGATCATCGAGGAGCGCGGCCTGGTCGCGCACGCGGCCGAGCTCGGCGCCTATATGCAGGGCCGCTTGCGTGAGCTTACGAGCCACCCGTTGGTCGGCGAGGTCCGCGGCGTCGGCATGATCGCCGCGCTCGAGCTCGTGCTCGACAAGGGGCGCAAGACCGCCGCCAGCACGCCGGGCGCCGTCGGCGGCATCGCCAGCCGCATGCTCCAGGAGCGCGGCGTGATCTCGCGCAACATGCTCGATGCCATCGCCATCTGCCCGCCGCTGATCACGACCAAGGCTCAGATCGACGAGCTGGTCACCGCGATCTCAGGCGTGCTGAACGACATGAAGAGCGAAGTGGCGAAGCTGACGCCGGCGTAGGGGCTCTCTCCCCGTCATTGCGAGGAGCCCTTGCGACGAAGCAATCCAGACTGCCACTGCGGAAAGATTCTGGATTGCTTCGCTGCGCTCGCAATGACGCTGTGGAAACAGCGGCCGCCTACGCCCGCTGCACCCCGATCACGCGGCCCTTCTCGATCGCCAGCGCCAGCTCGCCGCGCTTGAGCTTCAAGGCGGCGTCGCCGAACAGCTCGCGGCGCCAGCCGCGCAAGGCGGGGACGTCGGCCTCATCGTCCGCCGCGATCTCTTCGAGATCGTCGACGGTCGCGATCACCTTGCTTGCGACTGCGTGGCGTTCGGCGGTCATCCGCAAGAGCACCTTCAAAAGCTCGACGATGGCCGCGCCGTTGGAATTGTTGCGCGGTTTCTCCAGCTTGGGCAGCTTCGTGAAGTCCCGCGCGAGCCCACGCTCGACCGCGGCGATGATGTCCGCGCCCCATTTGGACTTCTCGAACCCCTTCGGCACCGAGCGCAGATGCGCGAGCTTCTCCAGCGTGGTCGGCGCGTGGGTCGCGATGTCGGTGACGGCTTCGTCGCGCAGCACGCGGCCGCGCGGCACGTCGCGGCTCTGCGCCTCCTGCTCGCGCCACGCCGCGACCTCCATCAGCACCGCGAGGTCCTTGGGTTTGCGGACCCGCGTCTTCAGCCGTTCCCAGGCGCGCTCGGGGTGGAAGTCATAGGTGCGGGGCGAGGTCAGGACCTCCATCTCGATGGAGACCCATTCGCTGCGGCGGCGTTTCTTCAGATCGGCGTCGAGCGCGGCGAAGACGTCGCGCAAATGGGTGACGTCGGACACCGCGTAATGCATCTGCTCCTTGGTCAGCGGCCGGCGCGACCAGTCGGTGAAGCGGTGGGTCTTGTCCGGGCGGTGGCCGGTGACCTTCTCGACCAGCGCGTCATAGGCGATGCTGTCGCCGTAGCCGAGCACCATCGCAGCCACCTGGGTGTCGAACACCGGATGCGGGATGATGCCCGCCTGGTGCCAGATGATCTCGATGTCCTGGCGGGCGGCGTGAAACACCTTCAGCACGCCCTCGTTGCCCATCAGCTCGAAGAACGGCTTGAGATCGATCCCCTCGGCCAGGGCGTCGATGACCACGGCTTCCTCGGCGCTGGCCATCTGCACCACGCACAGCAGCGGGTAATAAGTGGTCTCGCGCAGGAACTCGGTATCGACTGTGATGACGGAGTGCTTGGCCAGCCGGCTGCAGGCAGCCGCGAGGTCAGCGGTGGTGGTAATCAAATCCATGAACGGCCCATGACACTGAATACAGCCGTTCTGCCGAAAGTGCTGTGATGTCAAGGGGCTCTAAGCGAATTCGAGCCTTGCATCGGGCCGGAATCGACCCTTTCCGACCAAATTCCTATTCGTAACGGACCCGCTGCGAGGGTTTTCGCGCGCAGGGCAGCGCCACCACGATCACGCACATGGCGACCAGCGCCAGTCCCAGGAACTCGAAAACCAACAGATCCACGGCGAAATCTCCAGAAACATGGATAGATTTGTCGGGGCTGCGTTGAGGGTCTGTTAATTGCGATGGTTACCGGCGGCGGGCCGGGGGCGGATGGTGGACGGGGAGTTAATGGCGCGCCGCAGCCATGGTCACGCCATCAGCTTCGGCAGGCCGGCCGCGAGCATGTCCACGGCCGCGCGCACCTTCGGCGGCAGCCGGGGCGAGCGCGGCCAGAGCGCGTGGCACTCGTAGAGGAATTGCGGCTGACTGCTGAAGAGACTGACGAGCGCACCAGTATCGAGGCGCTCGCGGACCAGCCAATAGGGTAGCCACGCGAGGCCCATGCCTTGCGCCGCGGCATCGGCAATCGCCTCCAGATCGTCGAACCTCAGCCGGCCCGATGGCATGATCTCGCGCGGAATGCCGCCCTCCTGCGGAAACAGCCACGGCCGGACACGCCCCGAGCCGCGATAGATGATCGCTTGATGGTTGGCGAGATCGTCGAGCGATTTCGGCTTGCCGCTCGTGCGCAAATACGACCGCGCGCCACACACCACCATGCGCTGGCTTGCGATGCGCCGCGCGATCAGACCGGACTGGTCGTCGAGATCGCCGGTCCGGATTGCCAGATCGTAGCCGGCTTCGACGATGTCGGCGATCGGATCGCCGAACGAGAGGTCGAGCTTGAGATGCGAATGTTTCCGCGCCAGCCTCATCAACAAGGGCGCGATGCAGTGCCGTCCCAGCAGGGCCGGCATGGTCACACGCAGTCGGCCGCGCGGCTCCGACAACTGGTCGGCAACGACGCTATCTGCGGCTTCGGCCTCGCTCAGCACCGCGCGGCAGCGTTCGTAATAGGCCTGGCCGGCGTCGGTCAGGCTCTGGCGCCGCGTGGTGCGGTTGAGGAGCCGTGCACCGAGGCGTTCTTCGAGGAAACGGACGTGCTTGCCCACCATCGGCCCCGACATCTCCAGGGCGTCGGCCGCGGCCGCGAAAGAGCCGAGGTCGACGGCCCTGACGAACACGGCCATGCTGGTCAGGCGGTCCATGATTGAAAACTCCTGGTTTCGACTGTTCAGTTGTTTGAGCGATTTATTCCTTTCGCGCGGACCGGCATAGCTCCATTCGGTTCAACTGTTTTGGAGTGCATCCATGGCCCGCGCCGTTCGCTTTCATCACCATGGTGGTCCCGACGTGCTGCGCATCGAGACCGTCGATGTCCCGCCGCCGGCATCGGGCGAGGTGCAGATTAGGATCAGGGCACTCGGCCTCAACCGCGCCGAGGCCCTGTTGCGAAGGGGGACCTATATCGAGCGTGCGACTTTTCCGTCGGGGCTGGGCCTGGAGGCGACAGGCATCGTCGAAGCGGTCGGGGATGATGTGACCAGCTTTGTGCCAGGAGATGTCGTGAGCATCGTGCCGCCTCTGTCGATGGTGCGATGGCCGGCCTATGCCGAGCTCGCGACGTTTCCGGCCGAACTCGTCGTGAAACATCCGCCGGAGCTCGGCTTCGAAACGGCGGCTGCCGTGTGGATGCAGTATCTGACGGCCTACGGCGCTTTGGTTGATATCGCCCGACTTGGCCGAGGCGACGTCGTTGCCATCACCGCGGCATCCAGCAGCGTCGGAATCGCGGCCATTCAGATTGCGAACCGGGTCGGCGCGACGGCGGTCGCGCTGACACGGACCTCGGCCAAGAGTGGGCCTTTGCGCGATGCCGGCGCTGCCCATGTCGTCGCCTCGGACGAAGACGATATTCGGGCGCGGCTGGAGGCGATCGCCGGATCAAACGGGGTCCGCGTCGTCTTCGACGCCGTCGGCGGTCCCGCGTTCGAGCCGCTGACCGCGGCGATGTCGCCGGGCGGAATCCTGATCGAATACGGCGGATTGAGTCCCGAGCCGACGCCGTTTCCGCTTCTCAACGTGTTGACCAAGAGCCTGGTGTTGCGCGGCTACCTCGTACACGAGATCATCCGCGATCCCGTGCGCCTTGCGCAGGCAAAGGCGTTCATTCTCGACGGGCTGTCGGATCGCACGTTGCAGCCGGTCATCGCCAGGACGTTCCGGTTCGAGGACATCGTCGAAGCGCATCGCTTCCTGGAGTCGAACGATCAGTTCGGCAAAATCGTGGTGACGATCTGATGAGGGGACCGTAGGGTGGATTAGCCGAAGGCGTAATCCACCGCTGTCCATATCCGCAGATGCGGAAGAGGTGGGTTACGCTGCGCGAACTGCGCTTCGCGCTTTCGCGCAGCTAACCCACCCTACGACGATCAGGGCAGCTTCAGCGACGTCTCCGCGTTGTACGGCTTCAGCGTCTCGTCGGCGGCCTTCTGGGCGGCGGCGAGGGCCTCCTTCGGCTGCTTCTTGCCGTTGAGGACCAGCATCACCTCGTCCTCGAGATTCTTGCGCACCGGGACGGTCTTGTAGGTCGCAAACCACGGCTTTGCGACGTCGAGCTGCTCGACGGCGGTCTTGGCGTCGGGGTTCTTGCCCAGGAATTCGACCATCTCGGGCGTCTTGTAGGCGGCCATGTTGGGTGCGAAATAGCCGGTGGCGCGGCTCCACCAGCCGCTCTTCTCCGGCGAGGTCATCCACTTGATCAGCGTCCACGCGGCCTTCTGCTTCTCGGCCTCTAAGCCGGCCGGCATGATCAGCGAGGCGCCGCCGATCGGCACCGCGTTGCGGACGTTGCGCGGGATGAAGGCGACCTTGTAGGCGAACTTGGCGTTGTCGCGCACGTAGGTGAGCGAGCCCGTCGACAGCATCATCATCGCGGCATTGCCCGAGATGAAGGAGGTGCTGACGGCAGGGCCGGGCGTGGCGCCGGGCGTATGCACCTTGTGCTTATAGATCAGGTCGTTCCACCAGGAGAGCGCGCCCAGCATCGAGGGCGTGTCGTAATAGACCTCGCCGCCGAACTCCTCGTTGTAGTAGCGCCCGCCATTGCTCATGGTGAGCGTTTCCATCATCCAGCCGCAATAGTCGTAGGCGCAGGGGATCGCGATGCCCCATTGGGTCACCTTGTCGCCCTCGCGCTTGGTCAGCTTCTTGGCCCAGTCGGTGAGCTCGGCCCAGGTCTGCGGCGGCTTGCTCGGATCAAGGCCGGCTTCCTTGGCCTTGTCGGCGTTGATGTAGAGCAGCGGCGTCGAATTGTGGAAGGGCACGCCGTAGACCGAGCGGTTGATCACCGCGTTGCCTTGCAGCGCCGGGAAGAACCGGCCGAGGAACTGCTCCTTGGTGATGCCGTCCGCCTTGATCAGCGCATCGAGGTTGGTGAGCTCGTTCTCGATCTGCATGTCGAGCAGGAAGTTCGCCGACATGATCACGGCTGCCGGCGGCTTGCCGGCCTTGATCGCGGCGCGCGTCTTGATCAGCGTGTCGTCGTAGGAGCCGGTGTAGACCGCGGTCGCCTTGACGTCGGGATGGGTCTCGTTGAACTCCTTGATCAAGGTGCCCATGTCGCGGGCGAGCTTGCCGTCGACGGGGACGGGGAAGAACAGGTCGACCTCGGTCGGACCTTCGCCGGCGAGAGCCGGAAAGGCGAGGGGGCCTGCCATTGAGCCGGCCATGGCGAGGCCAAGCACGATCCTGCGGGAGAACAGCATCGGAAAATCTCCTATTTGATGCCTGAGGTGACGAAAGAGCTGATGAAGCGTTTCTGGAAGATCAGGAAGGCGACGAGCAGCGGCGCGATCACCATCAGCGTGCCCGCGGCGATGGTGCCCCAGGCCTGCGTGCCTTCGGCGGTCTTGGTGAAGACGGAGAGGCCGACCGTGAGCGGCCGCTTGTCCGGCGAATTGATCACCATCAGCGGCCACAGGAAGTCGTTCCAGTGGCTGGTCACGGAGATGATGGCGAAGGCCGAGAAGCTCGGCATCGACAGCGGCACGTAGATGTGGCGGATGCGCTGGAACAGGCCGGCGCCGTCGATCAGGGCGGCGTCTTCCAGTTCGGTCGGAATGGCTTCGAACGCCTGGCGCATCAGGAAGGTGCCGAAGGCCGAGGCGAAGAACGGCATCATCACGCCGGTGAGCGTGTCATAGAGCCCGAGCTGCGCCACCAGCGACAGGTTCGGCACGATCAGCAGCACCGGCACCAGCATCAGCTGCATCAGGAACAAATAGAAGATCAGCGTCTTGCCGGCGAATTCCAGGCGCGCGAAGGCAAAGCCGGCCAGCGTGATCGTGACGAACTGCACCAGGAGGATGCCGGTGCAGATGATCGTGGTGTTGATCGTGTAGCGCGGGAAATCGCCGATTTCCCAGGCATCCCTGATATTGTCGAGCGTCGGCTTCAGACTCGGCATCAGTTCGGCCATCGTGTTGATGCCGTCGGAGGCCGGGCGCAGCGTCGCAACGCCCATCCACAGGAACGGGATGAGCCAGACGATCGCGAGCAGCACGGTCAGGAGGAAGCCGAGCTTGGGCGTGATCTCGCCGCGGGTGGCGAGCGGGGCGTCCTTGTAGAGCCTGTCGATCAGCTTCATGGCCCGCCCTCGCGGTTGGCCATCGTGCGGAAGGAGAGCGCGGTGAGACCCATCAGCGCGGCGAGCGTCAGCAGCGTCGCCGCCGAGGCCTTGCCGATGTCGTAATGCTCGACCGCCTGCTGGTAGATGTAGAACAGCACGAGGTTGGTCGCGTTGGACGGCCCGCCCTGGGTCATGACGAAGACGTGGTCGACCTGCGTCACCGCATTCAGCGTGGCGATGACGGTGACGAACAGGAAGGTGGGCTTGAGCTCCGGCAGGATGATGTGGCGCAGGCGCATGTAAGGCCCGGCGCCATCGAGATGCGCCGCCTCCATCACATCCTCGGGCACGGCCTGAAGGCCGGCGAGGAAAAACAGCATGTAATAGCCGGCATTCTTCCAGATCGTGATGACCATGATCGCGGTGAGCGCGATGTCGGGGTCGCCGAGCCAGTTCGGCAGCACCGGCAGCAGCCGGCCGATGTAATAATCGAGCAGGCCGACATTGGGCAGGAAGATGAACAGGAACAGCGCGGAGGCCGCGACCATCGGGATCAGCACCGGCAGGAACAGCGCGGCGCGCAGTGCGCTGGTCACGGCGTGGGTGCGTGACAGCGCCAGCGCGAACAACAGCGCAAGCGCGATGCTCGGCACCGCCGTGCCGACGGCGTAGATCAAATTGTTGACGACGGCGCCGGTGAAGGCGGGGTCGGCGAGCACGGCGCTGATATTGTCGAGGCCGACGAAACGCACCGGCGCCTTCGGGCTCGCGCGCTGATAGAGCGCGTCGATGAGGACGCGTCCCATCGCGCCATAGGTGAACAGCGCGAGGAAGACCAGCGAGGGCAACAGCAGCAGATAGGCCGGCAGCGAGGTCTTGAAGCGCTCCGTGAACCGCTTCAGGACGTTGAGACGCGGTGCCGCCGACGTCGCGACCGGGAGAGCCGCGGGTTCAGCGAGGCTCATCTCATCGCGCCGGGAAATTGAGTGCATAGTCGCGGCCGTCCACTCCTGCCGGTGGTTCGAAGGGGAAGCGCAGACTTTCGTCGAGGAAATCGTGGCTGTGCACGACCAGGTTCTCGTCGTCGATCAGCACGACGCCATAGGCCGGCGGCTCGTGGCTGGCGAGATGCTCGCTGGCCGCAACGTCGAGCTCGAACCAGACCTGGTGGTTGGTGCCGCGCAACGTCGAGAACGGGATCTTGCCGTAGCTGCCGAAGATCGGCCGGTGCACATGGCCGAAGAAGAGATGGCGGATGCGCGCGCGATAGGGCGCTATCACCTCGGCGAATTCGGCGCTCTGCTTCAGCGCGATTTCGTCCATGGCGTGGACGCCGACCGGGAAGGGCGGATGGTGCATGAACACGACGAATTCTTGCTCGGCGGGGGCGGCCGCGAGCGTATTCGCCAGCCAGCCGAGGCGCTTTGCGCACATCTCGCCGGCATGGCTGGTCTCGTCCAGCGTGTCCAGGAAGACGAACAGGCCATGCTCGGTGGTGCGCGTGCCCTGCACGAAGCCGTTGGCATCGCGCGGCGCGGCCTTCAGCGCGTCGAGGCAGATGAGGCGCTTGTCGTGATTGCCGACCATCGCGATGTAGGGAATCTTCAGCGCCGCCATCGCCTCGGCGAAGTTGGCGTAGGACTCAGCCTCGCCCCAATGGGTGAGGTCGCCGGTCACGACGGCGAACGCAGCGTCGGACTGGTGCTTGTTGATGTCGGCAATCGCCGCATCCAGCCGGGCGCGCGGATCGAGCCCGTAGAGCGTCAAGCCGGGGTTCGCGAGGTGCGTGTCGGTGAGGTGGATGAACTTGAAGGGCATGGCGCGCCTGAGTCGGGACGGTTGAAGGATGGCGCCTCCGGCAAGACGGCGCTGCCAGCCCGTTAGAGCGCGTGTGTTTCAGTTTGATGACAGCGGTTCCCGTGTCCACAAGCGCCCGTGTCGTAGGGTGGATTAGCCGAAGGCGTAATCCACCACTGTGAGCCAACCTCAAGTTGTGCTATCGATGGTTGATGCCTGACTATCGCCGCGCATTCATCCCCGGAGGACGCTGGTTCTTCACCGTGAACTTGCTTGATCGGCGGAAATCTCTTTTGACCGAGGAGATCGAGAGCTTGCGGGACGCAGTCGCCGAAACCCGACGGAGCTATCCTTTCGAGATCGGTGCTTTTGTGGTCTTGCCGGATCATCTGCACGCGATCTGGAAGCTGCCGCCGGGCGATGCCAATTTTTCTGTGCGTTGGCGGTTGATCAAGGCACGATTTGCGAAAGCCCTACCGGCCAATGAGCGTCGGAGCGTAGTCCGTGTCGCGCGAAACGAGCGCGGTATCTGGCAACGCCGCTTTTGGGAGCATCTGATCCGTGACGAGACCGACTACGCGCGCCATGTCGAGTATTGCTACTACAATCCCGTCAAGCACGGGCACGTGTCGAAGGTTTGCGACTGGCCGTACTCGTCGTTTCATCGCGACGTGCGGGCGGGATTGTTTCCGGAGGATTGGGGCGGGGACGTCAGGATCGCAGGCGAGTTCGGTGAGAGGGCATGATCAGCGTCAGTCTGTAGGGTGGATTAGTGAAGCGTAATCCACCTCTTCACTTTCTGCTCGGTGGGAATGTGGTGGATTACGCCTTCGGCTAATCCACCCTACGCACCGAGTTTGTCGCTACGTCCCGCAGAACGTCTGCAGCACCCGCTGGTCCGGCAGCGGCGGATCGGCGTAGGCCGCATACTCTGGCTGATCCTCGTAGGGCCTCGCCAGCACCTTCACCAATTCCTCGAACGGCGCGTAATCGTCGTCGTTCACGGCGGCCTGGATCACGGCCTCGACGCGGTGGTTGCGCGGGATGAACATGGGATTGACCGCGTGCATGGCCGCTTGCCGCTCGGCGGCGCCTTGCTGTTCCAGCGCGATGCGCGCGCGCCAGCGGCCGGCCCATTCGTCGAAGGCTGCGGGCTCCATGAACTGCGCGCGCACGTCCGCAGCCTCATCACCGGCGGCATCACCCAGCTTGCGGAAGGTGAGGGTGAAGTCGGCCTGGTTCTTGGCCATGGCATCCAGCAGGTCCTGGATCAGCGCTTCGTCGCCGTCACGCTCGGTGAACAGGCCGACCTTTTTGCGCAGGCCGGCCTGATAGGCGGCGCTGAACTGATCGGAGAACGCGCCGAGGATGTCCTGGGCTTCGGCGACCGCCTTCTCCTGCTCGTCCGAAAACAGCGGCAGCAGGCATTCGGCGAGTCGCGTCAGATTCCACAGGCCGATGCGCGGCTGGTTGGCATAGGCGTAGCGGCCCATCTCGTCGATCGAGGAAAAGACCTGCGCCGGGTTGTAGGCGTCCATGAAAGCGCAAGGCCCGTAGTCGATGGTCTCGCCCGAGATCGAGCTGTTGTCGGTGTTCATCACGCCATGGATGAAGCCGACCAGCAGCCAGCGCGCGATGAGCTCGGCCTGGCGCGCGACGACTGCGGCGAGCAGGTCGTGATAGGGCCGCTCCGCATGCAGCAGGTCCGGATAGTGGCGCGCGATGACGTGATCGGCGAGCCGGCGGATCGCCTCGGTGTCGCGGCGGACGGCGAAGAACTGGAAGGTGCCGACGCGGATGTGGCTGGCGGCGACGCGGGTCAGCACCGCGCCGGGCAGTGCGGTCTCGCGGATGACGTGCTCGCCGGTGACGACGGCGGCGAGCGAGCGCGTGGTCGGAATGCCGAGCGCGTACATGGCCTCGCTGACGATGTATTCGCGCAGGACTGGGCCGAGCGCCGCGCGGCCGTCGCCGCGGCGGGAGAACGGGGTGGGGCCCGAGCCCTTGAGCTGGATGTCGCGGCGGACGCCGTCCTTGTCGATGACCTCGCCGAGCAGGATGGCGCGGCCGTCGCCGAGCTGCGGCACGAAATGCCCGAACTGGTGCCCGGCATAGGCCATGGCAATGGGATCCGCTCCGGCGGGAACCGTCTTTCCGGCCAGGATCTCGGCACCATCAGGGGTCTCCAGCAGATCGGGATCAAGACCGAGCTGGACCGCCAGCGGCCGGTTCAGCTTGATCAACCGGGGGGCGGCGACCGGGGTCGGCGCAACGCGCGCGAAGAAGTTCTCCGGCAGCGCCGAATAGGAGTTCTGAAAGGGGAAATGCACCGTCATGACCTCAAGATAGGGCTGGAACGGGCATCGGCAAAGGCTCTGAGCCCGATAAGCCAAAAATGGGCCCCTGAGGTCCAAAACAGGGCGTTCCCTTGGTTGCCGCCCCCGTCCTCCCGGGGTAAACCCTGCCGCAACTTCGGACCGGCCATCACGGGCCGTCCGATTCGCTTCCTTCAGACATCGATTTTGGGACGACCATGCATCGCTACCGGTCACATACATGCGGCGCGCTCCGCGAGAGCAACATCGGCGAGACCATCCGCCTCTCCGGCTGGGTCCATCGCGTCCGCGACCATGGCGGCGTGCTGTTCATCGATTTGCGCGACCATTACGGCCTGACCCAGTGCGTGGTCGATCCGGACTCGCCGGCGTTCTCGCTGGCCGAAAAGCTGCGCTCGGAATTCGTGGTCAAGATGGACGGCAAGGTCCGCCGCCGCCCGGAAGGCACCGACAATGACGATCTGCCGACCGGCAAGGTCGAGGTCTACATCAGCGAGATCGAGGTGCTGGGCCCGGCCGGCGACCTGCCGCTGCCTGTGTTCGGCGACCAGGAATATCCCGAAGACATCCGTCTGAAGTACCGCTTCCTCGACCTGCGTCGTGAGAAGCTGCACCAGAACATCATGACCCGCGTCGAGATCATCAAGTCGATGCGCCGGCGCATGGAGGGGCAGGGCTTCTTCGAGTTCAACACCCCGATCCTGACCGCGTCCTCGCCGGAGGGCGCACGCGACTTCCTGGTGCCGTCGCGCATCCATCCCGGCAAGTTCTACGCGCTGCCGCAGGCGCCGCAGCAGTACAAGCAGCTGCTGATGATGTCGGGCTTCGACCGCTACTTCCAGATCGCGCCCTGCTTCCGCGACGAGGACCCGCGCGCCGACCGTCTGCCCGGCGAGTTCTACCAGCTCGACGTCGAGATGAGCTTCGTCACGCAGGAAGACGTCTTTGCGGCGATGGAGCCGGTGATCACGGGCGTCTTTGAAGAGTTTGCCAAGGGCAAGCCCGTCACCAAGGGCTGGCGCCGCATTCCGTTCGCCGAGGCGCTGCGCAAATACGGCAGCGACAAGCCTGATTTGCGCAACCCCATCGAGATGCAGGACGTCTCCGAGCACTTCCGTGGCTCCGGCTTCAAGGTGTTCGCGCGCATGCTCGAAGATCCCAAGAACCAGGTCTGGGCGATCCCGGCGCCGGGCGGCGGCAGCCGCGCCTTCTGCGACCGCATGAACTCGTGGGCGCAAGGCGAGGGCCAGCCCGGCCTCGGCTACATCATGTGGCGTGAAGGCGGCGAGGGCGCCGGCCCGCTCGCGAACAATATCGGGCCCGAGCGCACCGCCGCGATCCGCGCGCAGCTCGGCGTCAAGGAAGGCGATGCGGCCTTTTTCGTCGCCGGCGATCCCGACAAGTTCTGGAAGTTCTCAGGCCTTGCCCGCAACAAGGTCGGCGAGGAGTTGAATCTCACTGACAAGGAGCGGTTCGAGCTCGCCTGGATCGTCGATTTCCCGATGTACGAGTACAACGAGGACGACAAGAAGGTCGATTTCTCGCACAACCCGTTCTCGATGCCGCAGGGCGGCCTCGATGCGCTGAAGGGCCAGGATCCGCTGACCATCAAGGCGTTCCAGTACGACATCACCTGCAACGGCTACGAGATCGCCTCGGGCGGCATCCGCAACCATGTGCCCGAAGCCATGGTGAAGGCGTTCGAGATCGTAGGTTACGGCGAGCAGGAAGTGGTCGAGCGTTTCGGCGGCATGTACCGCGCCTTCCAGTACGGCGCGCCGCCACATGGCGGCATGGCCGCGGGCGTCGACCGCATCGTGATGCTGCTCTGCGGCACCACCAATCTGCGCGAGATCTCGCTGTTCCCGATGAACCAGCAGGCCATGGACCTCTTGATGGGCGCACCGTCGGAAGCGACGACGAAGCAGCTCCGCGAGCTGCACATCCGGGTGAACCTGCCGCAGAAGTGAAGCTCTTACCTCTCCCTGCTTGTCCCGCCGAAGCTTCAGCGAAGGCGGATGCAGGGAGAGGCCACGCCCTCTCCACATCGTCATTGCGAGCGCAGCGAAGCAATCCAGAATCTTTCCGCGGAGGGACTCTGGATTGCTTCGCTGCGCTCGCAATGACGGGGAGAGAACTGCGCTTCTCTCCTACAGCCCCGTCGAGGCCTCGATCCTGAACTGCGCCAGCGCGATGATCGGTTCGTGGTCGAGGACATCGACCAGCTGAAGCACCGGCAGCTTGCCGAGCGGTATCAGCCTGATGCTCAGTGTTTGCCCCGAGGTCTCGACGAAACCGGCGAGTGCATCAACCGCGACCTTGGCATCGAGATTGGAGGCCGCGATCTTCTCGCCCTGGGCCCGGATCATCTCGACGATGGCGCTGCGCGCGGCGTCGCGGCTGACATTCTGCATGCGCGCGAACTGGGCCACGACCAGATCGACCACGCCGCGATCGCGCAAGGAGAGCTCGATGGCGCCGGTCTCGACCTGCGCCAACTGCTCCATAGCCTCGGACGGGTCCGTCGTGGTGAAGAGGTCGCGCGGCACCTTGGCAAGGGCCACGCTCAGCTGCGCCTTGGCGAGGTTGCCGAGATCGAGCGTGGCGGGGGCGAGCGCGAACGCGCCCGACGATTCCGTCCAGGCCGCGCCGAGATCGAGGTCGATCGCGAGCTTGTCCACGCCTGCCACGATCAGCGGCTGCAGCGCCGGATTGGCGGGATCGGTCGGCGTGACCATCTTCACGACCAGACTGGCCCTGCTCGGGATCGATCCGACCAGCTGGCCCCAGTTCATGCTGATCGTGTCGATGGTGATGGGCTGCCGCGCGTTGTTATGGGGAGCCACCACGCCCTTGATCTCGGCGCCTTCGAGCACCCGGAACAGGCCCAGCATCTGATCGGGCGAGGGCGGCTGACCGTGCTTGCTGAGGCCGGCCGCCCAGCGCATCAGGTTTGCCGCGCTGAACGATCTCAGCGCGAAGCGCTCCATCTTGAACTGCCCTTGCGGAGACGGCGTGTCGACGCCTTCGACTGCGAATTCGCCGTCGTTATATCTGACCGCCTTGATCCTGGCCGTTCCCTGTGGAAGGCCCATCGACGTCGCGCCGATTTCGATCCGACCAATGCGAAGACCCTCATAGAATCCGGCGAGCTTCTCCATCATCTCGCGCGATTGCGCGGCGGTCGCGACGACCGACCGGTCCGTCGGCACGAGCGCAACGATCTCGGCCGGCCGGAATTTGGAGGGCTGCACCGCGATGTCCTCGAAATTGATCCCGTCGATCTCCATCCGCAGGCCCTGGGTCGATTTGAGCACATAACGGCCGGCCGAAATCTGCCGGTAGATGCGGTGATGGCTGTCGTCGCCGGCCTTCTGCGGGTCGAGCGCCGCGGCGACCGCGGTCGCGTCGAAATCGTTGACGATGATGTTGGAGAGGTCGCCGGTCAGCTTGTCCTGCTTGCCCGGCTGCGGCACGTCGATGGTGAAGACGGCGCGATCGGCCTTCATCGCCTCTATCTTGCCGCGCCTGAGAGTCTGGACCGCCAGCCCGGAATAGGCAATTTCGCCGCTTCCGGCGGCACTGCCGCTCGCGTCGAAGGTCATCGTCAGCGTCGGAGCCGTGACGGATGATGCCGTGATGCTCGCGTATTGTTCGAGCACATAGCGATAAATGTCGATCAGGGAGCGGTCCGTCGGCGGATTGCCGCCGCGAATGGGGCCGGCATAGTCCCGCAGAGTGAGCTGCGGGATCTTGTAGGATGCCTTCAGCTTCGCGGCGCCGACCTGGTCCAGGGCGACTTCGAAACCGCCGACCTCGATGATGTCGGCCGAGAAGCTGGTATCGTCGATCAGGCGAACGCCGGTACCCTTGATGCCGGTAATCTTGATCTGCGCTTGCGGCTGGCCGGCGGGGGTGATGGCGATGTCCTCGATCGTCAGCGTCCGGGTCGCGAGCTCGAAGGTGATCTTGCCATGGCTGGCCTTGCCGCCGCCCGAGCGGATCTGCTCGAACGCCGCCTCGACCTCGCTGGTTGCCCGATGTTCGACATAGAGGTTGAAGCCAAACCATCCGCCGGCGCCGAGCACGGCTGCCACGATCAGGCCGATCAGGATTCGCTTCATTCCCAGCTCCAGTTGCTCATTTTGCACCGCGCAACCTGCCATATTCAGAAAAAGTCGCGCGGTCCAGGGAAAGCTATGCTTTTCAAATATTTGACGGCGCGCCCTGTTGATGGGGGCGCAATCGGATGTTGCCACCGAGGCGCCCGGCGTGCTTCATCGCCCTTCCATGACCCGGAAAAACGGTTCGCTTGGACAGCGGCCCCGGATCATGCATTTTGAGGCCGGTAACGCGAGGCGAGACACCGCATGTCGTCCTATTCTGATGATCTCCACCAGGCGGCGCTCGCCTACCATCGTCTGCCGCGCCCTGGAAAGCTCGAGATCCAGGCAAGCAAGCCGCTTGCCAACCAGCGCGACCTCGCGCTGGCCTATTCGCCGGGCGTCGCCGCGGCCTGCACCGAGATCGCCAAGAACCCGGCTGAAGCCGCGACGCTGACCACCCGCGCCAACCTTGTTGCCGTGGTTTCCAACGGCACCGCGGTGCTCGGCCTCGGCAATATCGGCCCGCTGGCCTCCAAGCCGGTGATGGAAGGCAAGGCGGTCCTGTTCAAGAAATTCGCCGGCATCGACGTGTTCGACATCGAGATCGCCGCCGACACCATCGACCGCGTGGTCGAGACCGTGGCCGCGCTCGAACCGACCTTCGGCGGCATCAATCTGGAGGACATCCGCGGACCGGAATGCTTCGAGATCGAAGCGCGCCTGAAGGAGCGCATGAAGATTCCGGTCTTCCACGACGACCAGCACGGCACGGCCATCATCGTTGCCGCCGCCATCACAAATGGTCTGAGGCTGAACGGCAAGAAATTGTCCGATGTCAAGATCGTGGCCTCGGGGGCAGGGGCCGCCGCGATCGCGACGTTGAACCTGCTGGTCTCGATGGGCGCGCAGCGCAAGAACATCTGGGTCTGCGACATCGACGGCCTCGTGCATGAAGGGCGCAACACCTCGATGGACCGCTGGAAGGCGGTCTATGCGCAGAAGACAGACAAGCGCACGCTCGCCGACGTCATCGGCGGCGCCGACATCTTCATCGGACTCTCGGCACCCGGCGTGCTCAAGCCGGAGATGGCCAAGGCGATGGGCGACAAGCCGCTGATCATGGCGCTCGCCAATCCGACACCGGAGATCATGCCGGAAGAGGCGCGCAAGGCGCGGCCCGACGCCATGATCTGCACCGGACGCTCGGACTACCCGAACCAGGTCAACAACGTCCTCTGCTTTCCCTTCATCTTCCGCGGGGCGCTCGACGTCGGCGCCACCGCGATCAACGAGGAGATGAAGCACGCCGCCGTCGAGGCCATCGCGCAGCTCGCGCGCGAGGCGCCGTCGGATGCCGTCGCGCAGGGCTTCGACACCGGCGAGACGCAGGGCTTTGGTCCGGGCTCGCTGATCCCGAGCCCGTTTGACCCGCGCCTGATCCTGCGCATCGCGCCGGCCGTGGCGAAGGCGGCGATGGAATCGGGCGTCGCGACGCGGCCCATCACCAATTTCGACGAGTACAGGGCGCTGCTCGAGCGCTTCGCCTTCCGCTCCGGCCTCGTCATGAAGCCGATGTTCGCCAAGGCCAAGACCCAGCCGGTGCGCGTGATCTATGCCGAAGGCGAGGACGAGCGCGTGCTGCGCGCCACGCAAGTCGTGCTGGAGGAGAAGCTGGCGCGGCCGATCCTGGTCGGCCGTCCTTCGGTCGTGGAGGCGCGCCTCAAGCGCTTCGGCCTCTCGATCAGGGCGGGCAAGGATTTCGACCTGGTCAATCCCGAGGACGATCCGCGCTACCGCTCCTACGTGCAATCCTATGTCGAGGTCGCCGGCCGCCGTGGCGTGACGCCGGATGCGGCGCGCACGGTGGTTCGCACCAACAATACGGTCATCGCGGCGCTTGCGGTGACGCGCGGCGAGGCGGACGCGATGCTCTGCGGCGTCGAGGGCCGCTATATGAGCCATCTGCGCCACGTCCGCGAGATCGTCGGCTTCTCGCCGGGGATCAGCGACTACGCGGCGCTGGCGCTGCTGATCACCAGCAAGGGCGCCTTCTTCATCGCCGACACGCAGGTTCGTCCCAACCCAAGCGCGGAGGAGCTCGCCGAGATCGCCTCGCTCGCCGCGGTCCACGTGCAGCGCTTCACCATCAAGCCCAAGATCGCCTTCGTCTCGCATTCGGATTTCGGCAGCTACGACACCGAATCCTCGCGCAAGATGCGGCGGGCGACGCAGCTCTTGAGAGAGAAGCATCCGGAGATCGAAGCCGACGGCGAGATGCAGGGCGACACCGCGCTCTCCGCCACTGCGCGACGAATGGTGCTGCCGCACTCCAAGCTCGAGGGCGAGGCCAACATCCTGATCATGCCGACCCTGGACACCGCCAACGTCGCCTATCAGATGATCAAGTCGCTGGCGGACGCGCTGCCCGTCGGCCCGATCCTGGTCGGCCCGGCGCGCCCCGCGCACATCCTCACCCCCTCGGTAACGGCGCGCGGCATCCTCAACATGACCGCAGTCGCCGTGGTGGAAGCGCAGGAACGCGCCTCGCGTCAGCAGCCGACGTTGTTCACGTAAGGGCCTGGCTCTCACGGCGCTGGAGGTGCAATCCCTTCTCCCCTTGCGGGAGAAGGTGGCATAGGCGGCCTTCGGCCGCCGTTCTCAAGGATGCCGAAGCGAAGCTTCGGCTATGGCGCCGGATGAGGGGTTGTTTCCGCGAGTCCGAATCTCGCGAGTTTCCCCATGCTGATAGATACCCCTCATCCGTCTCGCCGCTTCGCGGCGAGCCACCTTCTCCCGCAAGGGGAGAAGGGAAGAAACCGCCACCTTTGAATTCCTTTCAGCTCGCCATTTCCCCGTTTGAAAAGCCCAAACGGACTCTTCATAATCGACTTAAGCGTTCCGTGCGGTAGCGCTTTGCCAAGAGGCCGATCATGCCAGCGTTCGTGACTTTCGGGCGAATTCTGTTCGCCGTGCTGTTCATCTACACGGGCGCGACCAAGCTCTTTGCCATGCAGGCGACCGCCGACGTCATCGCCGCCAAGCTCGTGGTGCCCGACGTCATCGCGCCCTACGCCAAGCAGATCGAGACGGCGACCGCCATGACGACGCCGCAGCTTTTGGCGATCGCGATCGGCGGGCTCGAGATCATCGCAGGGCTGATGATCGCGCTGAATTTCGGCGCGCGTTTCTTTGCCATGCTGCTGATCGTCTACGTCGCCGTCGCGACCGTCCTGTTCTACGATTTCTGGAACATGGCGGCTCCCGACAACGCCAAGATGCTGGTCGACGCGCTCAAGAACCTGTCGATCATCGGCGCGCTCTGCATGATCATCGGCTACGGCCGCACCACGCGTCCGGCCGAAGCGGCCTATGGCGACGTCTAGCGGTCAAATCCGCTCTCGGCGGCGCGCGGCGCGGGTGTGGCGCTGCAGGCGGTCTCGATATGGTGGGGGGCGGCGGCTCGGCTGATTCCGCATAAGAAAGCAGCAAGGTACGCAATGGTATTCTATTGCCGGTACTGTGCATGGGGTTGTTTTGCCAGTTTGAATCGGAGCCTTCGGTGTGAGCGACGTCGGTCATGCCGAGAGGCTAACCCGGCCGCCACGGGGTCACGGTCACCTCATGCGCCGCGTCGAGAAGGTACGGCGCGCCCGGCTTCATCCCGTGCGCAGCCAGTACGTCATGCGGCGTCCGCTGGGGCACGCCGACGAAGCAACCTTCGCCGCCGGGCAGCCGCACATGCGGCGCCTCCGACAGCCAGAACGTGTCGTAGCGGTCCATGAACATGTCGAACACGACCGGGCCGCCGATGATGGCGACCATGCCGGAGGCGACGTCGGCGAAGGCGCAGGCCTGTTCGAAGCTCGCATGCGCCGGATTCCACAGCGTCGCGTTCGGCATCTCCGGATCGACGGTGAGGTCCCTGATCTTGCGGGTCAGGATCAGCCGCTTGCGCTTGGCCGAATTCGGCTGCTGCTCGTGCGAGTTGCGGCCGTGCACGATCAGCGCGGCGCGATCCAGCGCCTGCTCGAAGAACAGCTTGTCGCCTTCGAACTTCAGGCTGTCGGGCATGACGCGACCGGCGTCGGCAAGCATGCCGTCCGCCGAGACGATGACGTAGCCTTCGAAGCGGAAAGACAATGGCCTTCTATTCGGAAACGGTCGTCACCACGGAATTGACCGGGCGCTGGCTCACCGTCGGCAGCTTGATGTCCTTGAGCAGCTCCTGGTCGTATTCCGGCAGCGTCGAGACCGGGAACTTGGCGCGCATCGCCACCACCTTGTAACCGCCGGCCTTCAGCCGCTTGAGCAGCTCGGGCAGCGCCTCCGCGGTGTGCTTCTGGAAATCGTGCATCAGGACGATGCCCTTGCCCCTGGTCTCGAGCTTCTTCATCACGGTCTCGACCACCTTCTCGGGCTTGGAGGCCTTGAAGTCGAACGAGTCGATGTCACAGGAGAAGATGCCGACATTGCGGTTGCCGAGATAGGTGACCATCTCCGGCGGATGCTGCAGTGCCGGGAAGCGGAAGAACGGCGCAGGCGAGATGCCGCCGAGCGCCCACTTCACCGCCGCAAAGCCCTTCTCGATCTCGTCCTTGCGCTGCGCGTCGTTGAGCTTCTTGTTGTTGAGGTTGGCGTGCGACCAGGTGTGGGCGCCGACGGTGTGCCCGGCTGCGTAGACCTGCTTCAGGATCTCCGGCTCGTAGGTCGCGTGCTTGCCGATCGTGAAGAAGATTCCGGTGGTGCATTCGTCCGCGAGTGCCTTCAGCACGGCGGGCGTGTTCTTCGGCCAGGGGCCGTCGTCGAAGGTCAGCACCACCTCCTTGTCGCGCAGGAAGTCGAGCTCCTTGAAATGCTCGAAGCCGAAGCCGGGACCACCCGTGGTGTCGATCTCGACGGTGCGGGCGACGCCGAGCGCGCCCGGTGTGTTGCAGGCCGCGCGGGCCGGCTGCGGCGCCTGTTTCGGCGGGGGCGGATTGACGAAGCCCGCTGGCGCCGCAGCCGCTGCTGCGGGCGCTGGAGCTGCAGGGGAAGTTGCAGCTGGTGTTGCCGCCGGCGCGGCTTGCGCTGCGGCTGCGGGCTTCGCGGCCGGCGTCTGCGACCATGCGGCGCCGGTCATCGCCACCGACATCGCACCTGCTAAAATCAGTCCTGCCGCCACACGCATGGTGTTGTCCTCGAGATTGATCCCGTTGTTCCGCCGCGGCTTTTCGCCTGCGGCCAAAACCGTCCTGCCCCAAACTCATCCTAGCCTAGATGGTGGGCCATCGCCATTGCAACGGCTGTTTGATGTCCCACCGCAATTGTGCCCAACCGGATGGCGTGCACCTGCGTCACGTGTCGGCCAGGGTTCTGGCAATGGCAGTCTTGATCCGCGTGTCGGCCGGCTCGACGGCGGATGGAAACACCTCGGCGATATAGCCGTCGCGGCCAATCAGATACTTGTGGAAGTTCCAGCGCGGAACTTCCTTTGGTCGAGCCTCGGCGGCCCATTTGTAAAAGGGATGCGCTCTCGCACCGACCACCGCCGCCTTGGCCGTGATCGGGAAGGTAACACCATATTGGTGGTGCGCGGTCTGCGTGATTTCGCTGGTACCGCCGGGCTCCTGGCCACCGAAATCGTTGGAGGGCACGCCGATCACGGTCAGCCCCCGCCCGCGAAACTCGTTCCAGACCTCCTGCAAACCGGCATATTGCGGTGTGTAGCCACAGAGCGAGGCCGTGTTCACCACCAGCAGCGGTTTGCCGGTGAACGCTGCGAGGCGGATGTCGTCGCCTGACAAAGCGGGAAAGGAGAATGCGTAGGCCGAGACCCGGCTCATCCCGCCATCAGCGAGGGCGCGCGTGACAGGCGCGAATGCGCCTGCAAGCGTGACGCTCAGCACGGTCCTGCGATTCATCATGACGGCGTCCCCCGAGACGATCCGAGGGCAGATTACTCCGCCACTGCGACCTCACGCGTCAACACCGCGTTATCGAGCGCTGCGTGCGGGCTAGTACAGGCGGACGATGAAGTCGGTGCCTTCGCCGGTCTCGCCCTGGTTGATGCCCTGGTCGGAAACGATGATTGAGCCGCCTGACGTCAGCATCTCGTTGATCTTCGCCATCGTCTCGGTGGGGACCGAGATGCGGTCGAGGGCTTCAGCCGGGCTGTCCGGCGTCACCACCGGTTTTGCGGCAACGGGGATCACGGCTGCGCCGCGCTGGCGGCGCGCTAAGCGGCTGTCGTCCTCGCGCGCCGCGGAACGGGCGGAGACGGGCAGTGACACCACCGACCAGCGCAGCGCGTTGGCATCGGCCTTGTCGAGTTCGGCGGTGAAGACATGCGTGCCGAGCGGCCGGTCGCTCGCGGCAATCGTGACGGGCACCTCGAACAGCGGCGCAAAATTCTGCCGCACATAGAGCTTGGAATCCTTGCGGCTGATGAAGACGGCAATCTGGCCGGCCCGCTTGGGCGCGTCCGTCTTCGCCGCCGCCGCAGGATCGGCAACGCGGCCCTCGTCCTTCTTCGCATCGGGTGCGGCGGCGAGCGCCGGTGCATTGGCCTGATTGGGCGTCTTCGCGGAGTCCACCGCCTCGGTCTTGGCCGGCTCGGTCTTGACGGTCTCGACCTTGTCGGCGGGCTTGTCGTTGCTCGCCGGCTTGGCCGATTCTTCCGATTGGGGCTTGGCCGCTTCGGATGCTTCGGCCGTCTTGACCTCGGCGGCCGGTGCGGCGGCTTCCTCGTGCGCAGCCGCATTGCCGGTGGTCACGTCCGACAACACGGCGTGGCCGACGGAGGTGCGCAACTCGAGCACGCTCTCGGCGCTGGCCGTCTTGGTCTCGACCGGCTTGGCTTCGGCCGTGCCTTTATCGGCCTTGTCGGCGACATTGGTCTGCGGCGCGAGGCTCGCGGCGGGCTGCGGCGGCACGCGCATGGAGGCGAGCAGGGGATGGGAGAAGCTTTGCGGCGACATCTGGCCGGGCGCCACGATCACGCGCGCGCCCATCCTGGTCCAGTTCCACATCTTCATCGCGAACGCCATGGGCATGCGGATGCAGCCATGCGAGGCCGGATAGCCCGGCAGCACGCCGGCATGCATCGCGACGCCGGACCAGGTGATCCGCTGCATGTACGGCATCGGCGCGCCGCTATAGATGTTGGAATGATGGAATTTGTGCTTCTGGATGACGCTGAACACGCCCATCGGCGTCGAGTGGCCCTTCATGCCCGTCGACACCGGTGATTCCGCGAACACGCCGGTCTTGTCGTAGACCGTCACCTTCTGCCGCTCGATCGAGACGACGATGACGAGCGGGCCTTGCGGCTTGGTGCCGGCTTCCTTCTCGACGACTTCCTTCTTGCTTGCGGCGCCGCGCTTTTGCGGCTTCTGGCGCGGTATTTCGGGAAGTCGCTCCTGCCGGGCGTAGTAGGACCCGTCGGAATAGTCGGTCCAATAGTAAAATGCTGCGTCTGCCTGGCTGGTCGCGCCGATCGCGCCCGCCGCCGTCAAAATGGCGACCTGCCACAGCCGTACCGGCTTGGCAGAAGAACCCGACCCGTTCACGCTGTTCATCCTCGAATCCATAATCCAAATCAGACGTTAGTCTTCGCAAAGGGGATACGCGTTCACCAGCAGCGCGGTTCTGCCATCAGCTACTTTTGTTCAAGGCGTAGCAAAAAAGCCTCACGGAGCGGTAAACGGCGGCCGCGTCCGCCCCTCCGCCGCCTTCCTGACCGCCGTTTGCGTTCCTACATTGCGGGGACTTGTTACCGGAGACCTTCATGTCATCTCGTTTCCCCGGTCTTTCCAGCATCCGCTTGAAAGCCCTCGCTTTATTCCTCCTGGCTTTGATCGCGCCAACGGCGTCGGCATCCGCGGCCGATGAGCCCGATCTGATCTTCCGCCGCTCCACCGTGTTCAAATGGGTGAGCCCGAATGACAAGCTCGCGACCTATGGTCTCGACGATCCCGAGGTCGAGGGCGTCGCCTGTCATTTCACGGTGCCGGAGAAGGGCGGCTTCAAGGGCTGGCTCGGGCTCGCCGAGGAGGTCTCGGATATCTCGCTGGCCTGTCGCCAGGTCGGTCCGATCAAGTTCAAGCACAAGATGGAGCAGGGCGACGACATGTTCCGCCAGCGCCGGTCGCTGTTCTTCAAGAAGATGCAGATCGTGCGCGGCTGCGACACCAAACGCAACGTGCTGGTCTACATGGTCTATTCGGACAAGCTGATCGAAGGCTCGCCCAAGAACTCGACCTCGACCGTGCCGATCATGCCTTGGGGACCGGCGGACGCAAACGTCCAGAAGTGCGGCGAGTTCTTCACGCAGTGACGCGCGTCGTTCACTCCTGTGACGCGGTCGCGTTCACCCGGTGGCGATCGCGCGGCGCAGCAAGCCGCGACCCGGTCAGCCGCACAAATGTCTGCGGCGCCGCCTCGAAGCCCCGGTTCGATTGCAGCGCCATTGCGCCGGCGCTGCCGCGAATGATTGGTTGATCTCCGCGATCCGTCGGTGGATTTTCATCGCGCGGCGTTGCGCGATTTCCCGCCATCATGGCCATCCCTCACGTGAATGCGCCCGATGATCCGGGCGTCTCGGTTTCGATGGCTTGGGTCGTCGTTGAACCAACCCCGGTTCAACAGGATCCAGCCTTCTTTTGCCCGTCCTTTCACCAGAAAAACGTAAAATGCGTGTGAAGCGCGCGCGGCGGCGGCATGACGACAGCTGCGCGGGGCGCATATCCGTACCGGCACCGGAACTTAGCGGGCGACTTTGACCTGCCGTGAGACCTGTCTGAAATAACTGGCATTTTCCGAGATTTGTTTCGTCGCCGCGCCCGGGACGAAACAATTCTCACGAAGACGAAACCATTTTCAGCTTTTGGCGCATCACGCGCGAAACCGCCCATGGTTATCAGGCTCATAACGACGACGGCGCACCGCCGGCCAGCGAATTGGAACAAACATCATGCGCGCGCTCAGCTTCATCCTTGCTTTCGGTCTCGTTCTCGCCGGCCCCTCATTGGCGGGTGCGCCCGATGGCAATCTCCCCGGTGTCGGCACCTTCCAGTACAGCGGCTCGCCCGTTGCGGTTCCGGCCGCTCAGCTCATGATCGCTGCGCGCTTCTGACCGCACACAACAACAGCCGGCATAGCCCATCATGTTGCTTCGTCTCTGCGCCGCAGCGTTCGTGTCCCTTCTGACGATCAGCTCCGTTCAGGCGCAGGTCCGCTCACCTTCCAGGCTACCCGATCCGCGCGGCGAATTCGTTCGCCAGTGCGCGCCGCGCATGCTCGGCCGCTGGGAGCATCCGGAGGAGGTCTGTGGCTGCCTGCACGATCACGCCGCCGCGGCCGTCGAGGATCGCGATCTGCGCGAAGCGCTGCTGCGGGGCATCAGCGAGACCGGCGTGCCCACCATCGAGACCGATTGGGTGCCGGCCTCCAAGCAGAGCGAGATCGGCCCGACCTTCACCAAGATCGCCAAACCGACGCTACAGTGCATGTTCGATCCGGCGAAATAGCTTTCCGGATCCTCACTTCGTTTTCGGTCCGTGCCGCGGCACGCAGGAGCTCGTGCGCGAGACTCCCTTATCGGTCATCTTCGCGCCGCGGACTTCCCTGACCTGGCCGGCGGGGCAGGTTCCGTCATCCACGAGCACACGCTGGCCGAGCTTGAGATCGCCGATGTCCTGCTCGCGTCCGATGGTGGCGGCGCTTGCGGTCGAGGCAAGCGCGATGGCGATCAGCAACGAAAGGCAGGTCGCGTGGCGCAGGGGCATGATGTGAGGTCCCGGATCGATGCCGCAATCTAGGGAGCGGCGGGCGATTCTGATAGTGAAGCTTCGTCACGCGCGGCGGGCCGATTTTCCCCTTGCGCCCAATGCCGCGCGCGATTCCCTTGCGAGACGTTCGGCGGAGGCCACGAGCTGTGGCATGGGATGTCCGGAAAATCCCAGCACGAAGCCGGGGAGGGGACGCCCGCGCGAATAGGTGTCGGCCAATAGCCAGCCTTCGGCGCCGGCCGCCTGCTTGGCATGCGCAGCGACCGCCGGATCGACGGCAGGATCGAACCGGGCGACAAGATGCAGGCCCTGTGAGGGCACCGGCACCGAAAGCGCGCCGTCGGATGCGACTTCCAGCGTCTCGGCGAGCACGTCGCGCGCCTCGCGATACAGTTTTCGCACGCGTTTCAGGTTCGCGGCGAAGGCGCCGGAATTGAGCATGTCCGCCACCGCGCCCTCCATCAGTGTGCCGGGAAATCGGTCAAGCGCCGCGCGCGCTGCCGTCACGTCTGCGATCAGACGTTCGGGCAGGGCGCAATAGCCGATGCGCAGGCCCGGAAACAGCGTCTTGGCAAACGTGCCGAGATAGATCACGCGCTGGAGGCGATCGATGCCGGCGAGCGACATCAGCGGCGCGCCGTCATAGCGGAACTCGCTGTCGTAATCGTCCTCGAGCACGAATGCGCCGGCCTGCTTCGCCCAGTCCAGAAGCTCGAGCCGCCGCGGCATCGACATCTGCACGCCAAGCGGAAACTGGTGCGATGGCGTGACGTAGGCCGCACGTGCGGACGGCGCCGCGATCCGGCCTTTGGCGACGCGCATCCCGTGCTCGTCCACCTGGACAGGCACGGTGCGATAGCCGCAATGGGCGATGGTTTTTCGGGCGGCGGGATAGCCCGGGTCCTCGCACCAGACCTGGTCGCTGGATTTCAGGATCGCGCTCAGCACGATGCGCAGCGCGTGGAGCGTGCCAGAGGTCAACATGATCTGGTCGGGATCGCAACGCAATCCGCGCGCGGACAACAGATGGTCGGCGATCGCCACACGCAGCTCGCGGCTGCCGCGAGGGTCGCCATAATGCAGGTGCTCCGATCCGAATGCGCGCATGCGGCGGCCGACGAAAGCGCGAAAGCGCTGCACGGCGCGTTCGTCGATATGGGTACAGCCGAGCGCAAACGCGCCCTGCTTTGGCGCTTCGAGAACTACCTTCGGCTTGTTGGGCTCGGCGGCGCGCTGGGGGATACGCGCCGCGACGAACGTTCCGGAGCCGACCGTTGCGTCGGCAAAGCCGTCGGCGATCAGGCGCTCATAGGCGGTGACGACGGCGTTGCGGCGGAAGCCGGTCTGCCTGGCCAGCATCCGCGACGGCGGCAGCGGCTCGCCCGGCTTGACCAGACCGGAGACGATCATGTCGCACAGCGCCTGATAGAGCCGGTGCGCGGCGGATGCGCCGGCCGTGACATGAGGGCCGGCGAGGTCGAGCGGAAGCTCGGGCTTGGCTCGGGAGGATGAATTGGTCGGAATTTTTTGCATGGAATTGGAACTATCGCAGACCAAATGCGCCGCTACAACTGCTCCGGATTTTCTTCTATCCGAGCAGGAGCGGCCGTGAACCAGACCGAGACCTCGACTTCCTATCCGACATCGGCACGCAACCAGGTGAAGCGCCGGCACGACCGCGGATTCTATGATCACGACACGGTTCATCGCATCCTGGATTCCTCGATGCTGTGCCACGTCTCCTACGCGATCGACGGCCAGCCCTATTGCACGCCGACCTTCTTCTGGCGGCAGGGCACCAAGCTCTACTGGCACGGATCGAGCGCCAGCCGCATGCTGCGCAACCAGAGCAGGGGCGAGCGCGTCTGCCTGACGGTCGCCCATCTCGACAGCCTCGTGCTGGCGCGCTGCGGCTTCAACCATTCCGCCGACTACCGCGCCGTCATGGCGTTCGGCACGGCCTATCTCGTCACCGACCCCGATGAGAAGGAGCGGGCGGTGATCGCGATGGTCGATCGCTTCTTCCCGGATCGCACCGCCGGCCTGCGACAGAGCACCACACAGGAAATCAAGGCAACGTCGTTCATCGCAATGGAAATCGAGGAAGCTTCGGCCAAGATCCGGAGCAAGGGTGTCGCCGACGACGATGAGGACTATGCGTTGCCGATCTATGCGGAGCGCATTCCGGTCCGCACCGTGCTCGGCGCCCCGGAACCGTGTCCGCGCCTGCTCGATGGTGTGAGCCGGCCTGCGACGCTGAACGGCTATTCCGAAGGCCGGCTGCTCGAAGATGCATTGCGGGATGCATATTTTCTGGAGTACCCGAACGGCTGAAATCGGCTAGTTTGCGCGCTCCTTGGGATCATTGGAATGTCTGGAGTCGCCCGAATGAATGCCGAAACGCAGCAGAGGATTCTTGACGCCGTCGACAACGGCTTCGAAGCTCAGCTTGCAACTACAAGCGATTTCGTCGCGATCCCTTCGACCCGCGGGGCGGAGGGACCCTGCCAGGACATGATCGGCGATCTCCTGCGCGAACGCGGCTACGAGGTCGACGACTGGCATATCGATGTCGAGGATTTGAAAGATCTGCGCGGCTTCGGCCCGATCGAGCACGACTTCTCGAAGGCGCGATCCGTGGTGGGCACTTACCGCCCGCGAACCAATGGCGGCAAGTCGCTGATCCTGCAAGGGCACTGCGACGTGGTGCCGGCGGGTCCGCTCGAATTGTGGGATACGCCGCCATTCTCGCCGGTCATCAAGGACGGCAAGATGTTCGGCCGCGGTGCCTGCGACATGAAGTCCGGGACGATCGGTGCGCTCTATGCGCTGGACGCGATCAAGGCGGCTGGCTTCAGGCCGACGGCGCGGATCCATTTTCAATCGGTGATCGAGGAGGAGAGCACCGGCGTCGGCGCACTGTCCACCCTGCAGCGCGGCTATCGCGCGGACGCCTGCTTCATTCCGGAGCCGACCGGCGGCAAGATGGTGCGATCGCAGGTTGGCGTGATCTGGTTTCGCCTCCGCGTGAAGGGACACCCGACCCACGTCGCCTTCGCAGGCTCCGGCGCGAACGCCATCATGGCGGCGTATCACCTGATCCAGGCGCTGCAGAAGCTCGAGATCGAATGGAACGAGCGCGCCAAGGCCGACCGTCACTTCAAGACGATCGACCATCCCGTTAACTTCAACGCCGGCGTCATCAAGGGCGGCGACTGGGCCTCCAGCGTGCCGGCCTGGTGCGATGTCGACTGCCGGATTGCGGTGTTGCCGGGCTGGTCGATCGCCGATCACCAGAAGGAGATCATGGCCTGCGTCGCCGCCGCTTCGCGCAACCACCGCTTCCTCGCCAACAATCCGCCGCAGGTCGAGTGGTCCGGCTTCCTGTCGGAAGGCTATGAGCTGACCAACGCTAGGGAGCCTGAGGCTGCGTTCGGCAAGGCCTTCAACGGGGTCTATGGCGGCACGCCAGAGGATCTCGTCTTCACGGCACTGACCGACACGCGCTTCTACGGCCTCAACCACGGCATCCCGAGCCTCTGCTTTGGCGCCAGCGGAGGCGAGATGCACGGCTTCAACGAGTTCGTCGATCTGGATTCATTGAAGAAGGCGACCAAGGCGATGGCGCTGTTCATCGCGGAATGGTGCGGGCTGGAGAAGGCGTAGGCCTCTCCGCCGTCATTGCGAGCGCAGCGAAGCAATCCAGCATCTCTCGGCGGCGGCAGCCTGGATTGCTTCGTCGCTGTGCTCCTCACAATGACGGAACGGCGGTTAGGTCCTCAGGGTGAGGAGCTTGCGGAGCAAGCGTCTCGAAGGGTGAAGGCACGGCCGGTGGCCTCGCCCTTCGAGACGCCGCTTCGCAGCTCCTCAGGGTGAGGAGAACCATCTTGCCGCCCTGTGCCCGAAACACGGGCCTCGCCAACTCCTTTAAGCTTAAAAGAAAGACTAGGATAGCGGGCGTCCCGGTGGCAGACTGGCGTCCGGTTCGTTGGACCAGTCCTCGGGAGCAACGATGCGCGATTGGGATGACGCTTACGCCAATTCGGCCCATATCCCGGGCTCGGACAAGATGCCGGCGCTGTGGGCGGAGCGGGCGTCGGCCTACCGCGCCGGGCTGAAGGAATTTCGTCCCGACATCGCCTACGGCGCCGGCGAGCGCCAAAAGCTCGACCTGATCCTGCCTGACGGCGATAGCAAGGGTCTGGTCGTCTTCGTTCATGGCGGCTACTGGATGCGCTTCGACAAGTCGGCCTGGACCGACCTCGCCGAAGGTGCGCGGCATCATGGCTGGGCGGTGGCGCTGCCGAGCTACACGCTGGCGCCGGCTGCCCGCATCTCCGATATCACCGCGGAAATCACCACCGCGATCGCCAAAGCGGCATCGCTGGTCTCGGGGCCGATCCGGCTCGCCGGCCATTCCGCCGGCGGCCATCTCGTCACGCGCATGCTGTGCGACGACAGCCGTCTCGAGGCCGCCGTCTACAACCGCATCGCCGGCACGCTCTCGATCAGCGGCCTGCATGATCTGCGTCCGCTGCTCAAGACGAAGATGAACGACACGCTGCGCATGACCATGGAGGAGGCGAGCCTCGAAAGCGCGGCGCTGCATCTGCCGCGGGGGCATTCGCCCGTAACGGCCTGGGTCGGCGGCAGCGAGCGGCCCGAATTCATCCGCCAGTCCGATCTGATGGCCAATATCTGGACCGGCTTCGACGTGCCGACGCACCTCGTCATCGATCCCGGTCTCAACCATTTTACCGTGATTGACGGGCTGAAGGACCCGTCCTCGCCAATCACTGCCCGCCTGATCGGCCTCGACTGAGCAAAGCCAGGAAGATCGATCGAAAGGACCCGCCATGACGTCCCGCGATTACGATCCTGCAAGCGAAGGCGCCGAGACCGATTTCGCCCGGCGCATGTCCTATGGCGACTACCTTGCGCTGGATGCGATTCTTGGCGCGCAGCACCCGCTGTCGGAGGCGCATGACGAGATGCTGTTCATCATCCAGCATCAGACCACGGAGTTGTGGATGCGGCTCGCCATCCACGAGCTCAGCGCTGCTCGCCGCGCGATCGCCAAAGACGAGGTTGCCCCCGCGATGAAGATGCTGGCGCGGATGTCGCGCATCTTCGAGCAGCTCAACAACGCCTGGGACGTACTCCGGACCATGACGCCCAGCGAGTATACCCGCTTCCGCTCGCAGCTCGGTCAATCCTCGGGGTTCCAGTCACGCCAGTACCGGCTGATCGAATTCCTGCTCGGCAACCGCAACCACGCCATGCTGAAGCCGCACGCGCACGATGCCGAGACGGTCAAGCTGCTCGAAGCCGAGCTCGCGACGCCAAGCCTCTATGACGAGGTGCTGCGGCTCGCCGACCGCAACGGGCTCAAGATGCCTGCGGCGGTGCTGGCGCGCGACGTTCGCGAGACGCACAGCTTCAACGAAGGCGTGCTGCAGGCCTGGCGTATCGTCTACGAGGCGCCGGAGACGCACTGGATGCTCTACGAGCTGGCCGAGAAGCTGGTCGATTTCGAGGACTATTTCCGGCGCTGGCGCTTCAACCACGTCACCACGGTCGAGCGCGTCATCGGCTTCAAGCGCGGCACCGGCGGCACCGGCGGCGTGAGCTATCTGAAACGCATGCTCGAGGTCGAGCTGTTTCCCGAGCTCTGGCGCGTGCGTACGATTCTGTAGGGATGTCCATGACCAGGCTTCGCGTCTACGACGACACCAAAGCGTTGTTCCATCTGCCTGACGGCCTGATCTATCTCGACGGCAATTCGCTCGGTGCGCTGCCGCTGGGCGTTGCCGAGCGCGTCAACCGCGTGATCACCGAGGAGTGGGGCAACGAGCTGATCCGCGCCTGGAACACCGCAGGCTGGTATGTCCAGCCGCGCCATGTCGGCGATCGCATCGCGCGGCTGATCGGGGCGGAGGCCGGCTCGGTGATGGTCGGAGACACGCTGTCCCTGAAGGTCTATCAGGCTCTCGCCGCCGCGCTCGACATGACCCCGTCCCGCAAGATCGTCCTGTCGGACACCGGCAACTTCCCGACCGACCTCTACATGGCCGAGGGCCTGATCGCGACGCTTGGGCGCGGCCATCAATTGCGTCTGGTGGCACCTGAGGAGATCGAGGGTGCGTTGTCCGACGAGATCGCCGTTCTGTACATCACCGAGGTCGACTACCGCACCGGCCGTCGCCACGACATGGCAAAGCTCACCGCGAGAGCGCACGCGCTCGGCATCGTCACCGTCTGGGATCTCGCCCATTCCGCCGGCGCGCTGCCGGTCGATCTCGCCGGGAGCGGCGCCGATTTCGCCGCGGGGTGTACCTACAAGTATCTCAACGCGGGTCCCGGAGCGCCGGCCTTCCTCTACGTCGCGCCGCGTCATGCCGACAGCGCTCGCGCCGCTCTGTCGGGGTGGATGGGCCACGCAAAACCGTTTGCGTTCGAGCTAGCCTATGCGGCCGCGGGCGGCGTCGAACGCATGCGCGTTGGCACCCCTCCGGTGCTCGCCATGGCGGCGCTGGAGGCCTCGCTCGATATCTGGGACAAAGTCGATATCGCGGAGGTTCGTGCGCGTTCGCTGGCGCTGGGTGATCTCCTGATCAGTGAAGTCGAGCGCCATTGTCCGCAGCTCAAGCTCGTCACCCCGCGCGATCATGAGCGCCGCGGCTCGCAAGTCTCGTTCGCCTTCGACGGCGGCTACGCCGCGATGCAGGCCCTGATCGCCCGTGGTGTCATCGGCGATTTCCGCGCGCCTGACATCATGCGGTTCGGCCTGACGCCGCTCTATGTCGGAGAGAATGAGATCATCCGGGCGGCGGAGATCATCGAAGAGGTGATTTCAGGGGAAGTGTGGCGACGGCCGGAGTACCAGGTGGTGAACGCGGTGACGTGAGGCGGTCTAGTGCCCCGGACGCAGCGCAGCAACGCTTCGCGTTGCTGCGCGTCCGGGACACGAGAGTATGGCATTGCGTGAGGACGTCAGCACCGCCATTACCTCGGACGTCATTGCTTCGCCGCGCGGGGCAATTCACGCTGAACCAACAACCAATTGGGAGCAGTTCCGATGACGCCGCTCGAGAAACTTAAAGCGATGAAGATGCCGTTCGCCGAGCTCAAGGGCGTCGAGTTTGTCGAGGCGGAGAAGGACCGCGTAGTGGCGCGGATGACCGTCCGGGCCGATCTCTGCACGCTGCACCACACCATCCACGGCGGGGCCGTGATGGCGCTGGCCGATTCCGTCGGCGCGGCGGCGACCGTGATCAATCTGCCCGAGGACGCCAAGGGGACGACCACGCTGGAGAGCAAAACCAATTTCATCGGCGGGGCAAAGGAGGGGGCCACAATCATCGCTACTGCCACCCCGGTGCACCGGGGCCGGCGGACCCAGGTCTGGACCACCCGGCTGGAAACCGAGGACGGCAAGCTGGTTGCGGTGGTGACCCAGACGCAGCTGGTACTGTGACTACAGCATTTTGATTTTATTAACGAATTAATCGCGTTGGCGCCCGAATCTTGGGCAGGTTCCCGTCTTGAAAATCATGGTGCGATGCACAATATTGGGGGCCTAGGGATTCGAACGCCTCCTCGAGGGACACCAAGAGGAGTTTCTGACGTGGTACTTGAAGACACCGTCCGTACCGTTCCCGGCTATGTACGGACCTTGATCCAGCAGGAAGAATTGCCGCTCCTGCGCGATCACCTGCTGAGGCTCGATGCCGCCAGCCGGCACGACCGTTTCAACGGCTTTCTCGACGACAGCTTCATCGAGCGCTACGCCGCCCGCTGCGCCGAGGACGGCACCGTGATCGTTGCCTATATGGTCGACGGCGTGGTGCGCGGTGCGGCTGAGCTGCATCCCCCGGAGGACGATTCCTTGCCGGAGGTCGCTTTCAGCGTGGAAGCCTCCGCGCGCCGCCAGGGCGTCGGCACCGTGCTGTTCCGCCGCCTGATCGCGGAGGCGCGCTGGAAGGGCTACAAGCGGCTGCGCATCACGACGGGTGCCGAGAATCACGCGATGCGGGCGCTCGCCAGGAAGTTCGGGGCCCATCTGGCTTTCCGCCACGGCGAATCGACCGGCACGATCGACCTCGCCAAGACGCCCGAGGCCGAGCTTGCCGATCTGGCGGCCTCGCCGTTCACGGCCGGACGCGCTCTTCTCAGCTTCAACAGCACGTGCTGGAAGCTGATCTCGAGCATGTACGGCAATCGGGCTGCATAGCCCGGAAATTGCGCACAGGAATCACAAAGCGGACCGGCCAGGCCGGTCCGCTTTCGTGTTCCGTGCGATGAGATGAAATGGATGCTCAGCTGCGTGTGGCGGCGCCGAAGCGGCGGACAACGCGGCGTTCGACCACCACGGAGCGCTGCGCGCCCTGTTCGCCGGCGATCACGCGCGTCGCCGTGATGCGGCTGTTGGCGCGGGCCTGCTTCTTCACCTCGGCCTGGACGACGTCGAGCGGCATCCCCATCAAGGCTGCGGCGATCTCGGCCTGCTGCGCCTGGTCGTCGGTGATGCCGATCGCAGCGAAGATCGCCTCGTCGAGGGTCGGAGGATCGTGGCGCACGCGCCGTGTGCCATATTTGGTATTCCAGTCTGCGCTCATAACGGCCTCATTTCGATGCCGGATACCTAGTGCTGCCAATGTTGCATTGCAATATGGAATCGGTGTGGCATCTCAGCTATGCACCGGTCTGGTGTCACAGCGGTGACGCAGCACCTGCGCCGACCTCCACCCGTTGCTGGGGCCAACGCTTCAGGGCGGCGTGTCCGGCTTCGGTGAGCCGGTAGATTCCCCGCTCAGCGCGTTCGAACCAGCCATACACATTGTTAAGCAAGATCTTGCCGGCATCGGGGCAGCGTTCGCGCAGCGCGCGCACCTGTTTCGGCCCCTCGGCAAGCGCCGCCGCGCAGGCCAGCGCCTGCTGGCGATAGGCCGTCATGATCGGTGCGCGGGTGCTGCCGCCAAGCACGGGATCGCCCTGGCGGCGCTGATGCTCGGCAACCAGACGCGAGCGCACCTTCGGCTCGCGGCGCGGTGCCGCGGTCGGCGGCTTCACCAGCACTTCGACCTGGCCGCGATCGGTCACGCCAAGCATGCCGAAGCCGAGGCGGCGGCAGAGATTGCGATAGCGCGCATCGCTCTCGCGCCCCTTGCCGCGCGCGGACATCTTCGCTGCGATCCAGACCTCGTCGCCGGCCGGCGCGCGATCGACCGCCTGCAGGATCAGCTCGAGATTGAAGGCAAGCTTGAGCTCGCCGATCACCACGACGGGTGGATCGCCGGCGCTGAGGCCGACGAGATCGCAGCCGCCGATCTCGCCCTTGACCGTGAAGCCGAGCTCTTCGAGGAAGCGTTTGACGGGGAGGTAAAGCGCGGTTTCCAAGGGACGTCCGATCGGAGAATCAGTTGCAGACAGTCTAGAGCCTTCTCGGCCCCTATTGAATCGGAGCCGATGTCTCTAACTGTCGGATCGGAACGCGATTAGACCCGGCCGCCGACCGGGACCAGGGCCCCGGTGACGCCGCTGGCGGCATCGCTGGCGAGGAACAGGATCACCTCTGCGAGTTCCTGTGGCGTCACCCATTTGGAAAAGTCCGCCTTCGGCATGTCGGCGCGGTTGGCCGCTGTGTCGATTATCGAGGGCAGCACGGCATTGACGGTAACCTTGCCCTTCCACTCGTTGGCGAGAGCCTCGGTCAGGCGATGCACGCCGGCTTTCGACGCAGCATAGGGGCCCATGCCGCTGCCGGCCTCCAGTGCGCCCATGGCGCCGATATTGACGATGCGGCCGGCCGGGGACTTGGCAAGGTGCGGCAGCGCCGCGCGCGAGGCGTTGAGCGCCGTCAGGACGTTCAGCGCGTGCATGCGCTGCCACGTCGCGATGTCGCCGTCGCCGACGGTCTCGAAGGCGAAGCCGCCGGCGATGTTGATCAGCGCGTCGAGTCGGCCGAAATGCTTCGCCGCCGCATCGACGGCATTCTTCGCTTGCCCCGCGTCGGACAGGTCGACACCGCCCATCACGATGCGTTGGGGCGTCTCTGACAATTGCGAGGGCGCATGATCGATCCCGGCAATCCGCGCGCCGCGGGACCGTGCCATCTCCGCGACGACTCTGCCGAGTGCGCCGAGCGCGCCAGTCACGACAACTACTTTCCCCTGCACGATTGCTCTCCATCGTTATCCTTCACTGACTATTGCGCGGGGTGGATTGCGCTTGCAATGGCGGCAACATCAAGACTGAGCTACAAATGCAACTTTAGATCGTTGAGGAGGTCATTTCATGTCTGACAATTTGCCAGCCGTCGAATTTCCCGCTGCGATCGTCGACCTGACATATCCGCTGATGCGGCTCCGACAGGCGTTGGGAGACAAGGGACCAGTGCGCATCGTCGCCATGGGCTCGTCGTCAACAGCCGGACGAGCCGACGTCGTCCCGTATCCCTATAGGCTGGAGATGTATTTGCGGCAGTATTTCAAGGATGTGGTGCCGCGGCCGGACATCCGGATTGACGTCCTGAACCGGGGCAAGGGCGGCGAAGAGGCAACCGAAGAGCTTGGACGCTTCGATGTCGATATTTTTCGTGATGATCCGGCATTGGTCATCTGGCAGGTCGGAACCAACGCGGTCTTTCATAACGACAAGTATGACGTGGATATCGTTGCCGGGGACATCAGGAAGGGCCTGGCGCAATTACACGCTCGCGGCTTCGAGGTTCTGGTGATCGATCCGCAATACGTGACGAAGATGCTTTGGGATGACCGCGCCGAGCTCGCTGACAAGATGGTCCGGCTGATCCGCGAAGCTGCCAATGAGGCAAGTGTGAATTTGTTTCGGCGTTGGTCGCTGATGCGGCACTGGCACGTGCAGAACAATGTCTCGTTCGATCAATTGATCGACACGAGTGATCCCGACAAGCTGCACCAGAACGATTGGAGCACCCAACAAGTTTCCTTGGCGCTCAAGAATGCCATCATCAAAGCCCTCGGGCCGATGGCCTGAGGCTACCGCCGCGGGTCACGCCTGCAGATAACGCTCCTTCAGTGCGGTGCGCTCTGCCGTGCCGAGCTTGAGCCCGTCGCGCAAATAGGTTTCGAGATCGCCATATTCGCTGCCGACCGCTTCGAAAGCGGCCGCCAGGTAAGAGGCCTCGACGCTGCCGATCGCGTCAAGGACATCGGCGGGCAGATCGGAGGCGTTCGACGGGTCGCGCTTGTAGTGCCGGTTGGTCAAGAGGTAATCGTCCGCAATGACATCGTCCGCCACGCCCAGCGCATGCAGGATCAGCGCGCTGGCAAAACCGGTGCGGTCCTTGCCGGCGGTGCAGTGGATCACGAGCGGCGCGCGGTCTTCCAGCAGATGGCCGAACAGCGCGCGGTAGCTGTGGGTGTTGTGGCGGACATAGTTGCGGTAGGACTCGCGCATGAGCTCGAGCGCCACGGCCGCGGTCAGCGTGCCCTTCGCGAGCTCGGCGCGCAGCGCGGCCACGACGGTCGGCTCGATCGGCAGCGAATGCACCGTGATCTCGTTCACGACGCAGATGCCGGCCGCGCGCTCCTCGACACCGCGGAAATCGAAGGCGCTGCGCACGCCGAGCGCGCGGACGATCTCGACGTCGGCCGCGGTGAGTTGGCCGAGATGGTTGGAGCGGAAAATGTGCCGCCAGCGCGTGGTGCGGCCATCGGCGGTCGGGTAGCCACCGAGGTCGCGGAAATTGCTGGCACCCTGGAGGGCGAGATGACGGGCAGGGGAGTCCTTGAGGGAGGAGTCTTGCATGGGATCAGCTTGGGTTATGGTTCCACCGGATGCACGTTCGGCATCTTGCGGTCTATTACAGGGGGCGATCATGGGCCGGCACAAGGCCATTGTTTTGACGGTCAGCATGCTGGCGGGCGGAATGCTCGGTGGGCGGCAGGCCGATGCGCAGACCTTCCAAACCTATCGCTGCGCCGATGGTACGCAGTTCATCGTCGGGTTTTATGACGGCGACAAGCGCGCCTTTCTCCAGATCGACGGCGAGCCGGTCGCGCTCGCCAAGCGGCTGGCGGTTTCGGGGGCGCGCTATTCGGGGGCGGGAGTTGCGCTGAGGATTCCCAAGACCGGCCCCGCTACGGTCAAGCATCTGAAACGGCCGGTTACCGCCTGCGCGGTGGTCGAAAAGTCCGGGATCTAGCCCGGGGGCCGCCTGGAATCGAAAAGGGCCGAAACGCCGTTGTTTCGACCCTTGTTCAAACTGTCGCCGGCCGGTTGCGAGAGCCTGGCACTGTCGGACCAGCAGCTGGCATCAGCGTTCCCATTTGGGCTTGGCTTCGTCGACCGCGTCCTGGTGGTACCAGCTATCGCTGCAGATCGAGACGTTCGCTGGCAGCGAAGCCTGATCGGCGGGAAAGCGGGTCTCGCCATAGCGGCGTCCGGCGAGGGCCGCACGGCCGCCGACGGGGAATTGATAGATCTTTGCAGATCCGTGACTCAGACCATTGTTCATCATTGCGATTCTCCTTGGTCGAAGCGCCTTGGCCTCCATGGTGCGCCCGACTCGTTCGATTGTGGTTACTGGAATCCCCATATCGGCCCCTCGTCCCGGATTGGAAAGTGCTGAAAAGGAAATCAGTTTCCGCCCAATTTGTAGGCAGGCAGCCTTCTGCATCCTCCAAGGCACGCTGCCGCTGACCAACGCGTGGGCCATTCCGAAGGTTGCTGGGGAGGGGTGGGGGAGTTTGCGAAAGTTACCGGACGTTGATGCGCGTTTCATCGGCAACGCGCGGGGCGGTGTCAGCTGCTTCTGAATCGGGCGTTTTCCGCGGGATTTTTGCAGTGCAGCTTCACGTCAAGGTGCGCGGCTATGACGCACGGTGCCGTGGAGGCCTCGCCCGCGGCGAGGAGGAGCCGGAAGCAGTGGAAAACAGCCCGTTCTGCGGCCTTTTGGCACGCTAAATGCTTGGGAAGGGCCGGCCGATGATGGCCGGGTACAAAACGTGCGGGGGCCGCCAGGCCCCCAACCTTTCGCATCATCTACAGAGAGGCTCAATGACCAAGTACAAGCTCGAGTACATCTGGCTCGACGGATATACGCCGACTCCGAATTTGCGCGGCAAAACTCAGATCAAGGAATTCGCGTCGTTCCCGACGCTCGAGCAGCTTCCGCTCTGGGGCTTCGACGGCTCCTCGACCCAGCAGGCCGAAGGCCACAGCTCCGATTGCGTGCTGAAGCCGGTCGCCGTGTTCCCGGACGGTGCGCGCACCAACGGCGTGCTGGTGATGTGCGAAGTCATGATGCCCGATGGCAAGACCCCGCACGCCTCCAACAAGCGCGCCACCATCCTCGACGACGCCGGCGCCTGGTTCGGCTTCGAGCAGGAGTATTTCTTCTACAAGGACGGCCGTCCGCTCGGCTTCCCGACATCGGGCTATCCCGCGCCGCAGGGCCCGTACTACACCGGCGTCGGCTTCTCGAATGTGGGCGACGTCGCCCGCAAGATCGTCGAAGAGCATCTCGACCTCTGCTTGGCCGCCGGCATCAACCATGAAGGCATCAACGCGGAAGTCGCCAAGGGCCAGTGGGAATTCCAGATCTTCGGCAAGGGCTCCAAGACCGCTGCCGACCAGATGTGGATGGCCCGCTACCTGATGCTGCGCCTGACCGAGAAGTACGGCATCGACATCGAATTCCACTGCAAGCCGCTCGGCGATACCGACTGGAACGGCTCGGGCATGCACGCCAACTTCTCGACCGCCTATATGCGCGAAGTCGGCGGCAAGGAGTATTTCGAGGCGCTGATGGCCGCCTTCGAGAAGAACCTGATGGACCACATCGCCGTCTACGGCCCGGACAACGACAAGCGTCTGACCGGCAAGCACGAGACCGCGCCGTGGAACAAGTTCAGCTACGGCGTTGCCGATCGCGGCGCTTCGATCCGTGTTCCGCACTCCTTCGTCAACAACGGCTACAAGGGCTATCTGGAAGACCGCCGTCCGAACTCGCAAGGCGACCCCTACCAGATCGCTTCGCAGATCCTGAAGACGATCTCGTCCGTGCCGACCGACAAAAAGGCCGCGGCCTAAGATCCTCCCGGCCCGGGCTGGGGGGCTGGCCCGGGTTGGCATTCAATCCGCCGGAGCGACAAGCTCCGGCGGATTTTTGCATTGTGATGACAGCTGTTCCTCTGCCTGTCGGCCCCGGCGCCGCGAAACTTGTCCATCGCCGCCGAAAGCGGGATAGAGTGCGTCCGGATGCGCGCAGAGCCGGGGACACGGCTGGTGTTTGAAGGCTTCTACAAGGTGAGATTTCAGCTCGGCGATTCCGTCGGCCGCAGCGTCATGCATGCCGGCAACGGCAAGATGCTCGGCGGCAATTCGGCTTTCGCCCATATCGGCAGCTACGAGAAGACCGACAGCGGCGTCGACGTCGTCATCAAGACCGTCCGCCACAATCCCGATCCGAGCTACCGCGCCATGGCCGGCACCGACGATGCGACCCTGATCGCGAAGGGCTGGGCCGACGGCGATCTCTATCGCTTCAAGGGCGAGCTCAAGGAGCTGCCGGGCGTGCCGTTCCAGTCGCTGATGACGCCGATCACCGAGGAGGAGGTGCCGATCGCGGGCGGCGTCGGCGAAGCCGGCATCAGCGACGGTCTTTACTCCATCCACCTGCGCATGCTCGACGGCCTCGACGGCGGGCTCACCGGGGTGATGCTGCTCAACCAGGGCCGCATCCTCGGCGGCGATGCGGCTTTCTACTATCTCGGCAGCTACACCGCCGCGAAGGGCCGCTGGAAGGGCCAGATCCTCAACCAGGAGCACACGCCGGCCAAGGACGATCCGATCTTCGGCGGCCACGAGGTCGGCATCGGCTTCTCCGGCAGCTACGACGCCGAGCAGGCGGTGCTGGAGGCAGCGGCGCTGGCCGGCAAGCGATCCTTGCGCCTGACCGCTGCGCTCAAGCTGATGCATCGCGCCTGATCGCGTCTGGAGCTATCAATGGAAAATGTCCGCATGCTCTCGACGCTCGGCCTGATGGGCGCGATGCGAAGCCTGTCCACCGCCTTCGAGGCCATCAGCGGCATCCATGTCGATGCCGATTTCGCGCCGACGCTGGCGCTGCTCAAGCGGTTGCGCGCGGGCGAGGCCGCCGACCTTGTCATCCTCACCCGCGAAGGCCTCGACGAGATGATCGGCGAAGGCCAAGTGGTCGCCGCGAGCGCAGCGGATCTGGCGCGCTCCTTCGTCGGCATCGCCGTGCGGGCAGGGCAAGCGCACCCCGACGTCGCCAACGAAGCCGCGCTGCGCCAGGCGTTGCTCGCTGCGCGGTCCGTCGCCTATTCGCGGCTCGGCGCAAGCGGCGTGTACTTCGCCCAGCTGATCGTGCGGATGGGCATCGCGGCAGAGATCAACGCCAAGGCCAGCATCGTCGAGCAGGGCTTTACCGCCGAGCGGCTCGTGACGGGCGAAGCTGACCTCGCCGTGCAGCAGATCAGCGAGCTGAAGCAGGTCGGCGGCATCGAGGTGGTCGGCCCGATCCCGCGCGAGCTGCAGACGCCGGCCGTGTTCTCCGCCGGCCGCATGGCGAATGCGAAACATGCCGGCGCCGCGGACCGCTTGCTGCGCTATCTGGCATCGCCCGAGGTCGCCCCCGTCCTGCGCCAGTCGGGACTCGAGCCTTGAATTTGCCGAGCCACAGACGCAACGTGACGATCATGCGGATTTTCCTCCTTGCCATGCTGCTGGCCCTCGCCGCGCCCCTGACGGCGCAGGCGCAATCGGCCGATCTCGTGTTGTGCGACCGTCTCGCCGCCGATCCCAGCGATCCCGACAAGCCGGCCGACGTGAAGGGCGTCGCGGAGATCGCGTCCGCCGACATCGCAACCGCGGTCAAATTCTGCAGGCAGGCGGCCAACGCCTCGCGCCGCGCGATGTTCGCGCTGGGGCGCGCCTATGCGGCCAACCGGCAGACAGCGGAGGCGATCGCGGCCTGGCGCAAGGCGGCCGACAAGGGATCCAGTGCGGCCATGGTCGAGCTCGGCGTGCTCTACGGCACCGGCGCCGGTGTCGCCAAGGACGAGGCGCAGGCGCGAAAGCTGTTCGAGAAGGCGGCGCAGGCCGGCAACCCGCGCGGCGTCAGCAACCTTGCCGCGCTCGGCAGTGCAGGCGGCGCCGCGCCGGCCGACCCCGCCCAGGCCCGCGCGCTGCTCGGCAAGGCCGCCGAGACCAATGCGGAGGCGCAGTACCAGCTCGGCCTGATGCTGTCTGAAGGCGATGGCGGCGCAAAGGACGACGTCGCGGCGCGCGCGCTGTTCGAGAAGGCGGCGGCGCAAAACCATCCCGGCGCGCTGGAGCGGATGGGGGCCTTCGCGCAGGAAGGCCGCGGCGGTCCGAAGGACAAGGACGCCGCCAAGGCCTATTACGAGCGCGCCGCCGCGCTCGGCGACGAGGACGCCAAGAAGGCGCTGGAGCGCATTCGCTGTCCCTATGCGATCAAGGACAAGCAGGGCAAGCTCGTCACCACGCTGTGCTTCTGATTGATCGCGCTCCCTTCAAGAGCGGCCAGTCGCAATGGGCGCGCATCGGGCAGGTGAACATCGGCCCTCATCCGGGCCGCTAAAAACAAAACTCCGAAAACAACCCCATGCGCAGTAGGGCCCCCGCTGAAATCACAGCGAAATTCGCGCTTGCGGATTTTACGAAGTTCGTTTGACCCGTCGGGCAAAACAGGGGTATAGTGGTATCATGGCCACCGACGTTTTCGAGCAGGGCCCCTGCGCGGAAAGGCCGGATGGAATCGGTGCGGCAGCGGTGCTAGGTAGCCCTCGATTCCATATTGATTTTGCGGGCGAATTGCATTGCTGGACGGGCTCTACAAGGTTGAATACGGCGTCAACGATGCGTTCGGCTGCAGCATCATGTGCTTGCATGACGGCAAGATGCTGGGCGGCAATTCGGGCTTTGCGCATCTCGGCACCTATGTCGAGCGCGACGGCGAGATCATCGCCCAGGTCATCACCGAGCGGCACAACCTGGACCCCGGCTACAAGCCGCTGATGGGTGCCGACGTCGCCTCGATCCGGGCGCGCGGCCGCCTCTACGGCAACCAGATCCGTCTCGAGGGCGGCGCGGACACCATGCCTGGTGCCAGGTTCTGGGCCAATCTCACGCGCCTCGACGACGAGGGCTTGCCGCCGAGCGGTGCGGTCGGACCGGGCGGCATCGCCAACGGGCTCTATGGCATGAAGCTGAGCGCGCTCGACGGCGTCGATGCCGGATTGTCCGGCGTGATGCTGCTGATCGACGGACGCATCCTCGGGGGCGATGCGTTCTTCTACTATCTCGGCTCCTATTCCTCGGCGGACGGCCGCTGGAAGGGCGAGATGCTGAACCAGGAGCACACGCCGGCGAAAGGCGAGAACCCCGTGTTCGGCGGCCTCGAGGTCGGCATCGGCTTCTCCGGGACCTGCACGGAAGACAGCGGCGAGCTCGAAGGCATCGCGCTCGCGGGAAAGCGAAGCTTGCGGCTTGCGGCGTCGCTCAAGCTGATGCGAAGGGCGTAGGGCGCACACTCATTGGCATCGGATGTCCGCTTCGTGAGCTGCATGCCTCGGGTTGGCTAGGTGCGGGTAGACCCATTCCTTCCGCCCGTATCGCAGCAAGCTGTCGGTATGCCTTGCCTGGCGTCCCAGATCAGCTGCTAGATCAGCTTTCAGAACGGCGTCGTTCTCAACGGCAGCAAACCGATCGAAGGCAACTGCTCTTTCAAGGTAGTAGAATCAGGGCTCCAGTGCAGTGGCAATTCCTTGCTCGACTGGCGATTAACCTGCATCAGCAACTCTTCAAGAATGGAAGGAAAGCAGCAATTCGCAAGGAACGGCTCGGAATAAGCCTTGTTGCCCGACATCGATGACACATGTCCCTCCCTCGACTAACCCGGCCAGCACTGCTGACCGGGTTTTTCCTGCATGGAGAGACCACCGACCTCTGCGGCTCTGCTGTCGCGCGGACTTTCTCGGTTAAGGGCGCGCTTGGTATCACCATCCCGCCTTTCGTCCTTGTGAGCGCCGAAGCCATCAACTGACGTCTCCCCTTGGCTGGTGGCTGACCTCCGCTCTGCTCGTTCGCATTGTCCGCTTCCGAGGTGAGGAGTGGCGTCATGCACACCGCGAGGCATCCTTTGTCGTCGCCTCTCTGTCCAGCACGTCGTTTTTCGGGCTGCTCTTTGGTTTAATTCTCGCCCCAAAGCACTTCACGGGAAGAATTAATTATCCTAGATTTAATACACGTTAATTATTGGAAATATTAAATACGGTAAATCACGAGCATACCCGAGGAACTTTTGGCCAGGGCGTTGCGCATGCAAGTGCCCTAGGGCCCAAACTCGTTCTATCCGTACGGAGCTGGCTGGCATGGATCGAGAATACCTTGACGCGTTGTCCATGGATGAATTGTGGGCGCTGCACACGCAGGTCGATCAGATCCTCGCGGCGAGACTCGTTGCAGAAAAGCGCGAGCTCGAACGGCGGCTCGATCAGCTCGGCCAAGGAGCAAACTCGAACGAACCGGCGAAGAACTCCCCGGCGAAGCACTAGGACGCGAAGCCGGTTTTTAGCGGGACTCGGGGTTTGTTATATTTAGTGATTGAACTCGATTAACTTTATTTAATTTACTCAGACTGGCGGACGTGTTTAATTGCAAGAGTCATGAGGAGGCGCGATGTCCTCATACGAACACGACGACCGGCGCGAGTTTTTGAAGACCTGCGGAAAATTCGCCGCCGTAACTCCTCCTGCCGTGACCATGCTGATGTCGACATCAACTCGGTCGCGGCGTCTGGCGGGGAGGGCGCGGGGTCCCACGAACACCATCATCACAAACACGGTGAGATTAGCTGAGGGTCGCTCCGGGGCGCGGCTTGCCGCTCCATCTCTTCTCGCGACGAAATCAGTGGGGAACGTGCTCAGGGTCGAACCCTAGGTACGTCGCCACGCGGAGGACCCGGCCATGGGTGGTCTCCACCATATCCAGACTTCCTCGTCGGCCCCGCGGGCCGATCTCTTCAAATCGGCCAAGGTGCCTGCGGGCAATCCTTGGGCGGATGCTGCTGCCGCTGCTGCTCTTCTTCGTCACCGTTTCGAAGCGCTCGCTTCTCAGCTCGCCGAACTGGAAGCGCTTCGCGTACGAGTGCTTGAGGCTGAGCAGAAGCACGACCCGAAATTGATCTGATGAAAGGCTGGGCCGGGCATCAGTAAGCGCCGTTTAGCGCATAATGAACTCGGCCACTTTCAGCTTCTGGCGACCTATTGGCCTCTGAAGAGTGTTGCCGCGCCAAAGAGTAGGGCGCATTGGAGGCAGATATGCTCAGGTCGGTGATCAAGTCTACGGTCATAGCAACGTTGTTGATCACCCTGATTGGCCCGCCGGTCATCACCCAGGCCTTTGGCCACGGGAGCGGTGGTGGTGGTGGCGGTGGTGCCGGGGGCGGTGGTGCTGGTGGCGCTGGAGCTGGCGGTGGTGCCGGTGGGGCTGGTGGCGCTGGAGCTGGCGGCGGTGGTGCTGGTGGTGCTGGAGCTGGCGGCAGTGGTGCCGGCGGCGCTGGTGGTGCTGGAGCTGGCGGCAGTGGTGCCGGCGGCGCTGGTGGTGCTGGAGCTGGCGGCGGTAGTGCCGGTGGCGCTGGTGGTGCCGGGGCCGGCAGCGGTGGTGCGGGTACCGCTGGTGGTGCCGGTGGCAGTTATGGCGGGGGCCATCATGATGCTGGTGCATACAGCTTGCCCTATTCCAGTCGGCTGGGCACGAACATGCAGCTGATTCAAAGGAGCAAGGCCTGGTCTGGTGGTGGCTGGATTCGTGAGGATACTTTTTATCCACTCCGCGGACCCGCGCCCCGGCTGCGGTGGGATATGTGGAGGCACGCGGCGCCCGTGTCTGACCTCCACAGGCTTCACAAGGCTCAGCGAACAAGGGTCGGGCCGCACGACATGCGGAAGATTCTGTCGGGCCAGAAATCTGTGCAATCGTTCGGGACGCGAACCTCATTGGACGCGCGTCGCGGGGAGGGCGATGCGACGGCTAGCCGCCGACCGGTAAATCGTTCACGAGTCGAAGTACAGGTAGCGCCGCCATCCTTGATCGAGCGTAAGGAAGATCAAACGACTGGCGCGGCGCCGGTAGATGCGTCGGCGGATGTGGTCAAGATCACCCCGCCAGCCGCGATCGAGCGCGAAAGCGAGCAAACGATCGGCGCGGCATTCGTAGATGCCTCGGCGGATGTCGCTCAAGTCAACCCGCCCTCCGTTATTGAACAGTACGACGCGTCGACAACGCTGTCACTCGACGGGCTGGTAGCGATGATGATGGCACTCGTCGCACTTGGTATCCCATTGCTCCTTCACCATAAGGATGCCCGACGCGTGTTGGCCTATGCTGCGACGCGTCGCTCCGAAGCACGGCTCGACGATGCTCGCCCCGTCTACTTACTGTGTCCACCGCGGATCGAAGCCGATCCCGATCTTGAATCTAATTGGGAAGCGTCCGTGAGAAACGTTCTCAACACAATAAAAGAGGCTGAGGTCGAGATGGCTTCCTCACGACAGCTCCGAAAACCCGCGTGAAGCCCTCCCTGAGTTTGTTGACGCTGATCGTGCCTTTGAGGTTTTGGGAGACCTACCCGTCGCCTAAACAGGTGCGTCGATGCCGGATTGTCCGGCGTGATGCTGCTGATCGACGGGCGCATCCTGGGAGGCGATGCGTTTTTCCACTACCTCGGCTCCTATTCCTCGGCGGATGGCCGCTGGAAGGGCGAGATGCTGAACCTGGAGCACACGCCGGCGAAAGGCGAGAACCCCGTGTTCGGCGGCCTCGAGGTCGGCATCGGAGTTTCCAGGAGCTGCACGGAAGACAGCGGCGAGCTCGAAGGCATCGCGCTCGCAGGGAAGCGAAGCTTGCGGCTGGCAGCCTCGCTCAAGCTGATGCGACGGGCGTAGGGCAAGTGCTCACGAACGTCGGATGCCGGCGTCGTGAGGTGAAGCAGGCCTGATGGGTCGCCCTCGCCAATGTCAGCAAGCGGTCCGATGCCAAGTTCGGCCTAATTGAGAGATCGACTGAGCTTAGGAGAGAAGGATGCTATTGAAAGCGAAAGTGGCCGCCCGCCTTCCAGCCAAGGATCTGGATCGGGCTCGGGCGTTCTATTCCGAAAAACTCGGCCTTGAGCCGATCGAACAGCGCGAAGGCGGATTGCGCTATGTCTGCGCAAATGGCGAGTTTGCGATATTCGTCTCAGCTGGCACGCAATCCGGCACGCATACGCAAATGGGTTGGGAAGTCGAGGATATCGAAGCAACAGTGCGCGAGCTTCGCGCGCGAGGAGTCAAATTCGAGGAATATGATCTGCCTGGTCTGAAGACGGTCGAGGGGATTGCCAAATAACCGGGAACTACCCCAGCAAGGGCACCGGTGAGCGAGGTGCGTGGTTCCGCGACAGCGAAGGCAATCTTCTTGGGATCGGTCAGCCAATACGTTCCTGACGGGCGGCTGGGGCGTAGTTGGCGCTCGAGGCGATCGGCAGCGCCAGCGCTGCCTTCAACGAAGGGCGCGATGGCCTATCCAACAAGCCTGGCCAATCTCGCGGTGGGTATTGATCCGAGCGTTCGCAGAACGCGTCGTTGGTGGCTGCGGCGGGCCGGAGATTGACGGGAGCGCAAGGACTTCGTGGTGAGCTCTTAGCCAGTGTTTCTGACCGCCTCAGCCAGAACGGCGTAAAGCTGCTGCCTGCTGAATTCCTTTGTCTGCTTCCTCTCTGCTGTATTCGATGACACCTTCTGCGCGATTGGACGGGCGCAGGCTGCCGACGACGGCCTCAGCTTCGGGGCCGGCCTTATCTGGGGCCGTGCTGTGGGCGGCTTGTGACCGCGCTTCAGGCCCAGACGATTCAGCATACCGCAAACCGCGTTACGACTGCAGCCGAGATGGCGCGCAATCTGCGCCGCGCTCTGTCCTGCGGACCAGAGCCTTTTCAGAAGCGCTATGTCTTTCGCATCCCATCCCATGAAACATATTATAACACCGACTGCCGGACCCGGGCCAGTCTAGTCTTCTTCCGGCTCGCGCACGACCGCCGGTTCATCATCATCGTCTTCCTCCTCGTCGTCCTCGTCGTCCTCGTCTTCATCGTCTTCATCGGGATCCCGGGGCGGCATCACGATGTGCATCAGCGTGAGTAGTGTCCAGCCGATCGCTCTGGTGGAAACTGCTTCGGAGGTGTGTTGCTTCATGCCTTTGTGCTCCTCGACAAATACGTGCGCTCGCAAATTCTTGGGCGGCTCATTCAGGTGGCAGGGCTCGATCGCCGCAAGCGCGATGCAGATCAGGTTGATTGCACCATCAGCGGGCGTCAGGCTAACCGGCAGCGTTTTCGGCTACTTGATGCCCGAGGACCCATTGGGCTCTATGTTCACCAAAACCTCGCCGGCAGAGATTTCGGGAACTCCAAGATCGAGGTCGGGTAGACTGGCTTGAACAAATGCCAGTATCTTGGCGTTCGCTGCGTTGGCGCTTTCGCGGTCGTCAAATATCATGACGGCGATGCCGACACCGTCGCCCGCATCCAGCACATGGTAAGATCTGAATCCCGGCGATTGCCTCAGGATCTCACCAACGCCGCTCTTTGCGCGACGAGCGGCGTCCGCTACCGAACGAACCTTGCTGTACTTGCGAATGACCATGTACATGGGGCACCACGTGCCATACGCCCAATCGCATCAAAGCATTTCGGTCGCGCTCGGACTAGTGCTAACTTCCGCGATGGACCTCGCGTCCGGCCGGGCGGACCGCGCAACGCGCCTTGCCAATGAGCCATCCTCGGTGCTGAGGCTCAGGAGCCCTCGAACTTGAACGATACGTTGAGCTTGGCGCGATAGGCCTCGACCTTTCCCTTGTCATCCAGTTGCATATCGAGCTTGATGACCTCTGCAACGCGAAGATCCCGCAGAGATTTGGCAGCTTGCTCGACCGCATTGGCGGCCGCCTTCTCCCATGAGTCGGTGCTGGTACCGATCAGTTCAATGACCTTGTAGATGCTATCGGGCATGTTCGTCCTCCTAATCGGCAGGGAGCAGGAAGTGTAGCATCAGGAAATCGACGCTGATACGCCCAAGGGATGCCGCGGAAAAGGTCCGACTGTCTGTCACTTTCCTGTTCGACCCAAGGAAGAACTCGGGTTGTCCTGTCGGGGATTGCGTTCGCATTTCAGCTCGTAGGATGGGGTGAGCCCTTGCGAAACCCATCATGCTTCGTCGCATATGGTGGGAGCGATGGGTTGCGCCGGCGCTCCACCGTCCTACGCGCCGGCCAGACCGGCAGTCAGCGGAGACCGCCGTTCATCCGCAAGGATCGCACGAAATCGATCACTGCCAGCGCCATGACGCTGACAACAATGATGATGAGCGGGATGGCCTTGATCCAGGCCACCAGGATTCCAAGAAACGCCAGGACAAGCGCAAGGCCGATGATCCCGGTGATCACATTGGTCATCGCATCTTCCTTTTCGCCGCACCGGGAGCCGATTTCGCCCCGGCGCTCGGGACTTTGCACCGAGTGCCACTAGCCCTGACAAGCCAGTGCGCCGTGCGCAAGAGGCGGGCATCGTTTCCGCGGCGGCCGACAAGCTGAACGCCCAGCGGAAGGCCGGTTTCGGAGCTCATCAACGGCAGGCTGATGGCGGGCACGCCGAGATAGGTCCAGAGCGTGCAGAAAATCGGGTTGCCGGTCGTCTCAATTCCGGGCGCCGCGCCGGGGGCTGCGGGCGTCAGGATGGCGTCGTATTCGTCAAAGATATGGTCCAGCGCCTGATTGAGCGGCGCAATCCCGGACAGTGCGTTGCAATAATCCACCGCGAGATGCGTGCGACCGCGCTCGATCGCCTGGCGCAGCCGGGTGCTCAGTCTGTCGCCGCCTCGTTCGTAGTCGCGCCGCAGATTGTGCGCCATGTCGACTTCCATGATGATGCCATGCATATCGACGGCCTTGGCGAAGCGAGGGCCAAGCTCGACTTCGCTCGACGCGTCACCCAAAATCTCGATGAGCTCGGCAAAGGCATCCCGCGTCACCGGCTCGGCCTGATCCCAGACCGGAGAGTGAACGAAGGCAAATCGCGGCGGTAACGGCGGCTCGCTCGCCGCTACGGCGGTGAATGGCGGACACGCAACGGGCCGGGTGTCCGGATCCTCCTGGTCGAAGCCGACCAGGACCTCGGCGAGCAGGGCCACGTCCTCGACGCTGCGCCCAAACACGCCGACATGATCGAGCGTGCGCGACAATTCGAGCGCGCCGCTGCGCGGAATCAGGCCATGCGTGGGCTTGAAGCCGACCACGCCACAGAAGGCGGCAGGACGGATCACGGAGCCGTTGGTCTGCGAGCCGATGGCACCTGGTGCCATCAGCGCCGCAACGGCCGCGGCGGAGCCCGAGGACGATCCGCCCGGCGTGTGAGCCGTATTGTGCGGATTTCGCGTCTTGCCGGGATTGTAGTACGCGTACTCGGTGGTCACCGTCTTGCCGAGGATCACGGCTCCTGCCGCCCGCAGACGCGCCACGGCCGCCGCATCGCGACGCGGCGTGCGTCCGGCCCACAGATCCGATCCGAATTCCGTCGGCATGTCGCCAGTGTCGAAGATATCCTTGATGCCCAAGGGCACGCCATGCAGCGGGCCTACGGCCTTGCCGTGCTTGCGATGATCGTCGGCAGCCTCGGCCTGCCGCATCGCGTGGTCGCGATCGAGGAACGCCCACGCATGGATGTCGTGATCAACCTCATCGATGCGCTTGAGGCAGTCGCCGACAAGTTCCACCGAGCTGAACCGGCCGTCGCGGATGCCGGCCGCAGCTTCGGTGAGACGCAGTGCGCAGAGACTCATCTCGCCTCGTCCTCAATTCTGCGAAAGCTCGTTCTCATAGCCGGGACCAGTAGTTCGGCAGCCAAAGCGCCATGCCCGGAAAGATATACATGAGCACCATGAACGCCACCACGATCCAGATGTAGGGCATCACGCCCGAGAAGATCTGGTTGATCGTCACATGCGATGGCGCGACACCCTTCAGGTAGAACGGTGCCATTGCCACCGGCGGCGACAGGAACGAAGTCTGCAGGTTCAACGCGACCATGACGCCGAAGAACAGCGGATCGATGCCGAACTGCTTCAGGAGCGGCAGGAAGATCGGCAAGAAGATGATGATGATTTCCGTCCATTCCAGTGGCCAGCCAAGCAAGAAGATGATCAGCTGGGCCACCAGCATGAACTGCCACGCCGAAAGGCCGAGGCCGACGACAAATTGCTCGATATAGGCCTGCCCTCCCAGCAACGCGAATGCCGAGGAGAAGATCGCCGAGCCGACGAACAGCCAGCAGACCATTGCCGTGGTGCGGGCGGTGAGGAAAACCGACTCCCGCAGTTTATCCATGGTAAACGCATTGTTCGGAAGCAGCGCGCACATGACGAGGATCGTCAGGGCCGCGGCGGCGATAGGGACTGCGTTCAAGCGCGGCAGGCCGAAGTAGCGAACGCCGATCAGCCAGACGACAACGGCCGTCATGATCACGGCGTAGCTGCGCAGGATGAGCAGGTTGTGGCGCTTGGAATAGTCCGCGCCATAGCCGATCGCGAGCAGCAGCGCGCCGAAGGCGCCGATCGCCGCCGATTCGGTAGGAGTGGCCAGTCCTGCAAAGATCACCGCGAGCACGACGAAAGTCAGGATCGTCAGCGGCATGAACGATACCAGCACTTCGTAAAGCACGGTGCCAAGCGGCGCGCTACGCTCCTCCTTCGGCAATTTCGGCGCGAGCTCCGGTTTCCACGTCGCAAGTGCCATGATGTAGACGAGGTAGGCGGCGGTCAGGCCGAAGCCGGGAATGAAGGCGGCAAGATAGAGCTTGATGGGAGAAATGCCTGCGGTTGCGGCATACAGGATCAGCATCACGCTCGGCGGAATCAGGATGCCCAGGGTGCCGCCGGCGCAGATGACGCCCGACGCCAGCTTGTTGTCATAGCCTGCGCGCAGCATCGCCGGCATCGCCAGCAGGCCCATCAACACGACCACCGCACCGACGATTCCGGAGGCAATGCCCCATAGGGCGCATACCACCATGGTCGCAAGGGCAAGCGAGCCGGGCAGACCGCCGATCGCAAGCTGGAGGGCGCGGAACATGCGATCGAGAATATTCGCCCGGTCAATGATGTAGCCCATGAAGGTGAAGACCGGGACCGAGATCAGGACGTCGTTCGACGAAACCTCGAAGGCCTTCTGCACCAGCAGCGTAAATACGCGATTGGACGTGAGCTCCTGGCCTGGCACGTAGTAGGCGTAGAACCCGAAGCTGACGCCCATCGCCATCAGCGTAAAGGCGATCGGGAATCCCAGCACGATCAGAAAGATGAAGATGATCAGCATCGAAATGCCGAGTTGGGGATCGGTCATGCCGAGCCCCCTGTGCGGACGGACGGAGCCTGCCGGTCATGCTCGGCCAGATATTGCTGTTGGTGCAGGATGACCGTTTCCATTTCCTCGACGTCATGCAGTCGCTGAGGCCATTGGCCGTCGCGGATACAAAGGATGCATCGGATGATCTCGGCGACGCCCTGGATCAGGAGCAGCGTGCCGGCGAGGGGGATCAGTGCCTTGAGCGGAAAGACCGGGATGCCAGCCGGACTGAAGACGCTCACTTCGCGAAAGCGTACCGACATCGAGGCGTAGTTGAAGCCAGCATAGACCAGAGCGAGAACGCCCGGAAGAAAGAACAGGACGAAAAGAACGAGATCGATCGTCGCCTGGGTGCGTGGCGCCCACGTCCTGTAGATGAAATCGCAGCGCACGTGATTGTTGCGCGCCAGCGCATAGGCACCCGACATCAGGAAGAGACCGCCATAGGTGATGTAGCTGAAATCGAAAGCCCATGTGGTGGGCGCGTTCAAGGCATAGCGGACGAAGACCTCGTAGGTTACCGACATGCTGAGAATGAGGATCAGCCAGGCGAATGCCTTGCCGACCCAGGTGCTGAGTTCGTCGATGAAGAAGAGGAAATTTCTCATGCGAGCTTGGCCCGCGGCGAGTAGCACATCCGGATGTCCCCCAACCAATTTGGTGCCCGGGCGGCGCTTGCACAGCGCCACCCGTCATCATGCAGCGTCAGTGCTGCGCCGCCGAGGTCGTCACGCCTTGAGGACCCCCGGGAAGTGATGCTCGAAGGCGCCGCGGTAGTCCGTCGCGTTGTTCATGTTGTAGTAGACCACGCGGCGCACCCATTCCTTCTGCGAGTCCATGACCTTCTTCATGAACGGATCCGAGCCGAGCTGGGCGATCAGACCGTCCCACGCCTTGATCTGGGCGTCGAACACCGACTTCGGTGTCCGCTGGACGTTGACCTTGTCTTTGTTGATCAGCTCCTGCAGGTCCTTCGAATAGTAATCCATGGCTTTCCATTCGTTGGCGGAAGACACGGCTTCGGCGGCGTATTGCAGGATCGCCTGCTGTTCCTTCGGCAGCGCGTTGAATTTCGTCCGGTTGAACATGATCTCGAAATATTCGGTCGCCTGATGATGGCTGCCCATCATGTAGTTCTTGGCGACATCCTGCGCGCCGAAGCGCCGGTCCGAGGTCGGATTGTTGAACTCGAACCCGTCGATCACGCCACGCTCCATCGCGGGCACGATCTCGCCACCGGGCAGCTGCGCGACGGATGCACCCATCGCCTGGAAGAGGTCGGCGGCCAGGCCCACCGTGCGATACTTCAAACCCTTGAGGTCATCGGCACTGGTGATGGGCTTCTTGAACCAGCCGAGCGGCTGGGTCGGCATCGGCATGGCGAAGAAGCTCTTGATGTTGACGTTCATGATCTTGGTCTGGAGCTCCTCGAACAGCTCCTTGCCTCCGCCGTTGTGGATCCAGCCGAGGCCTTCGTTGGCGTTGAAGCCGAACACCGGGCCGGTACCGAACAGCGAGGCGGCCTTGTGCTTGCCGTACCAGTAGACAGTGACCGTGTGTGCAGCGTCGAGCTGGCCGCCATGAACGCCATCGAAGACCTGGAACGGGTGCACGACCGAACCGCCGACGAGATAGTCGATGCGCAGCCGACCACCGGCCATCTCGTTGACGCGCTTCACATAATCCTCGGCCATCTCGTTGAAGACATCGGCTTTGCCCCACGAGCCCTGCATCTTCAGGGCCACCGTTTGCGCCCGACTGACTTGCGGCATGGCAATGGTGGCGGCGCCGGCCGCGCCGGCCGTCAGCAAGAATTTGCGACGAGTGGTTTTGGTCTTCTCAGCCTTTGAGCTCATGGACGTCCCTCCCTGGCGGCCCTGGTTGTTCGAACGCGCTTCAGTGCGCTTGTCGTTGTTAACCGCTGGAGGTATGCCGCATTCCAGCGACTTTGATCACAGTTTGGACGCATGGCCGGCGTCCGACAAGCGCACCGGTGTCGCACAATTGGTCTTAGGCGACTCCATATGGTCTGTTGGCAGCCGATATCCTCGCGCTTGTCGCAGCGCAGCAAAGATGCAGCCGGACGTCCGCCATTGGCGCGGCCGGCGAAAGGCGAGAACCCCCGCGTTCGGCGGCCTCGAGGTCGGCATCGGATTTTCAGGAACCTGCAATGAAGACAGCGGCGAGCTCGAAGGCATCGCGCTCGCGGGGAAGCGAGGCTTGCGCCTGACAGCCTCGCTCACGGCAAATCAGGTCCAGGACGCGCTGGGCACGCTGGGCGCATTAAAGGCCGAAAGTCGATAGGCGACTTTCGGAGGCGCAAGGCTGAAGAAGCAGTACTTCTTCGCGCTAGCCGTTTTTCAGCGCACGAGACCGCGGCGCTAAATTCGTCTGCCGCCTTTGAGCGAAGACCGCTCGATCAAGAAATCGTCTAATTTCCGGCCGCATCGAAGCTGCGGTTGCAGCCAGCGAGGTGGCCTACCGCGACCCGACCACGTTTCTGCGGGGTTGTTCGGATTACGATACTTGGGCCGGACCGGCGGGTAGGGACGACGCTTACGATCGAACCGTATGGCCTCGTTGGCGAGTCCAATCTTGTGGAGCCGTTCCTCCAATCGTGCTTTTTGCACCAGGATTTTCTCAGTAAGGCTGGCCGTAACCTGCTGGTGAACTATCCAGAGCTCGTCAAGCGAGAGCAAGTTGAATTGCGCGGCATTCATGGCACAGATCCGGTTCTGGTGAGAAGGCCAGTCACACAAGCCGTAAAATGAAGGGACAGACAACCCGACATTTAAAAATTAGCCGTACAATCCACATTAAAGTGCGAGGTAGCAGGGAGAAAGGCGCGACGGCGGTTATATCGTGGCGGAACATTTAATTGGGTGAGGACAAGGACGCGGGCGACGCTCGGCGCTCGCGGGTGGCTCGATTTCGTCGCTTTTGCAGCCTGCTAGAGCTGGATCGACCTATTAATTGGATAGCCGAGCGCAAAATTAATCATCGCATCGCCCAATTTAAGCCGCATGAGAGCCCATCTTGCCGCGAAGGCTTGTGCCGGATGGGGGCAACACCGGGAGTTTTCGATGTCCGGTCATTTGCGATTCTGCTTCGCCAGTTTGGTTCTTGTTGGAGCTGTTTCGGCGGCACCTGCGTCCGCCAATCCCATCACCGACCTGTTCAATACTGGTCCTCGCGAGCCCGCTGCAACGTCGCCGGTGCAGCCAGAATGCTTGCTGCGGCCCGGCAACTCGTCTGGCCCACGCCAGCGCTGGGTGTATCGGCGGGACGGCCATCGCAAGTGCTGGTTCCTGGCCGAGGGCATCGCAGTCGTGCGAAAGTCGGTTCGTGATCGCGCGGCGAAAGGCGGCGCCAGTCCCGACAGGAATGAGGCTGGGCGGCACAGGCAAGGCCCGGTGATTGATGCGCGCGCGGAGTTACTGAGGTCGGCACCGGCCGAGGGGACTTCGGCGACGCCGCCGGCGCTCGAACTCAAGGTAGCTGATGCCGCTTCGGAGCTCAGTACGCGCGCCGCCCCGACGTGGGTGGCTTCCATCGCGGAGCTCGCTGCGCCCGAACATTCAGTGCCTGGCCAAGCCGATGTAAAGCAGCCTCTCGCGGCGGGGCCCATCGCTGACGCAGGGCCTTCGTCGGATCCGCCGGCTATCGCGATCAGCGTGGTCGAGGAGGAGCGGAGCTCGGCGCTGCCCTGGTTGGGCGTGCTGCTGATGGCGCTGGGGGGCCTGTCAGTCTTAAGCTCGAGCCGCACACTTCGGGACGCGGTGCGATTGCGCCCACCGAGAGTGCGATACGCCGGGCACGTTACCTGACGCGCCGCCACGAGATCCATGAATTCAGGAGTTCGAAGTCGAACGGGAATCCGTGCGACCGCTCCATCCTGAATAGACGGCGGATCTCGCCGCCGAGTTAGCTTGCGGCTCTTGCTCCGCGACCCAGTCCGACACGCCGCCTTCTGCCGAGTGTTCTGGCCTCTACACGTCGGAGCTTGCTTCGAAGCTTTTCGACCTCTCTAAGCTCCGCCACGAGTGCGTGGAGTCGCTCGCTCAAAACAGCACAAGTATAAACTTGACGCATACTGGACATGGCACGCCTCGAGGCAGTTCATAAAAAGAGAAAGGACAAAATTCAGTCGGCCGAAGTTCAGTGAGTCAGAGCAGTGGCCGCCAAATGTTCCCAATACTCCGCCTCTGCGAGCAGCTTCCAGCTTCTCTCGGGATAGCGCGCGGCACTCTGTCGGCAAAGCAATGCCATTGCGCGAAACCGGCGGGCAACTTCCATTCCAACCTCCCATTATATTTTGTTTTCAACATATTGTTTAATGTCGTGCTGGAGTCATCATCATTATCGGTCATAATCAAAATTATCGTTTAAGGGCAGTCAACTAGGGTTCCTCAGGCGAACTAACGGGCATTTGTTTCGGTTCGGAGTTCAGATCGGTTTCGAATGCGACGTGCTGCGTTCGCGTTGCGAGTTGAAGCGCCTCGCCACGCGATTGTGCGCTCGTCAGGAGCCTGTGGCGCAACAACACAATTGTGTTGATCAGACTATCGGTCGGGTCTGCGCGAGTTCTCAGACAGCGGCGAGGCGAGGAGAGTGGGACCTCAGGTCGGGCACCGGAACAAAAGTACTCCAAATTAGCCGACCCTCGTCAGCTCAATGCCACGCCGCAAGAGCGGCCCTGGCCAGAAGCCTCCCGAAAATCCCGAGTCCGGAGGTTTGCGGAAGCGTTCCACTGCTCCATGGCCCGAAACCATTTGGACAGCGAAATCGGAGACTTTGACACGCGCGAGCCGTTTGACTTGGACCTGCGAGGGATCCAATCGCAAGCCCAACCTCACGAACGCATGGCGTCGATCGCATGGGCGATTAGGACCACTGCACTGACGCCGATGAGAACGACGAGCAAAAGAGTGAATAACACGTTCGCCTCCAATGTCTGGAATTGAACGCGCTCATTCGTGCACAGTCAAAATCAACCGGCCGAGATTATTAATTTCGGCTTTGGGCTGAGGATTCACGGTAACGCTTGCGTCCGTTGTCGGCCCTATCGATGGAATGCCATGAACAGAAGAACCCCGACAACGCACGCCGCGAGTGAGAGCAAGTAAATACCCACGGCAATCCCCGACTCATCACAAATCAGCATTTAGATTGGAACTCGCATCATTGCACGGGTCAAGTGCGAGCGGCTCAACAAATTATTTAATCAATTAAATAATGCCGAAGTCAGCCGGATGTGATTTAATTGCAGATCCCGACGTCGCGCGAGAAAGCGCATTTTAGGTTGGCTTCTTCATTCGGAGTCTCGCCATGATCGAACGTCGTGCAATGAAGCGGATAGCGATCAACCGGGCGGCGCGGCTGTCATTCGGTGAAATCATTGGGACTCATCCCTGCATGGTGCGGGACATCAGCGCCTTGGGAGCCTGCATCTCCACGCCGTACTACATATTCGCGAACGAATTTGCGCTGTCGTTCGACAGTCACTCCGGGATATTCGTCTGTCGCGTTGTGTGGAGGAAGGAGACGCTTTGCGGGGTCCGCTTTCTTCTGCGACACTGCTCGCCGAACTTAGAGAATGATTCCAGCATCACTGCACTCGCAGCGCGACTTGGCCCCCGGATGGTGTGCGGCAATGGGCCCGTTTCCGCTCACCTTTAGCGTCGTGCTGCACAGCACGCCTCTTTCGGACTTGAGAAGGCTTAGTCTCGATCAATCGTCGCAAGGCGCCGCTCGTGACCACGACGGATATTCGGCTCCGAGAAAAGCCGGCCAGCAGTGCTGACCGGGTAAGTCAACTTGGGAGGAGAGCAAGGATCGCCATCGATCTCCGACAATGAGGCGTATTCCTCGTCGTTCCTGTACGGTTGCGGGGTTTCCACCGCCCGTGAACACTCCCTGATGCAGGTTAAGCTCTCCTCGGCCCCCGTCGGAAGACACACTTCTGCGACTCTGTATCGCCGATTTCGACCCGAAGCAGACGAAGGCTTGGAAAGGTACCCGAGGGCCGAGCCCATCGAGGGGGGGCTTGGAATTGACGGGAGCGCAAGGACGTTCGTGGCGAGCTCTTAGCCAGTGTTTCTGACCGCCTCAGCCAGAATGGAGTAGAGCTGCTGCCTGAAGCGACGGCACCGCGCAAGTATCAGCAGTCGCGCTCAAACATTGGGTGCCGGTAGTGGACATCATTGGGTTATTTCGAAGCCGAAGACCTCGTTTCGTGCTCGACGTCACTTTCGATCCAGCCATGGCTAGTCCAGGGAAGCGGCTGTTCGACGCTGTAAATGCGTTTGACGGCGATAAGAAGAGGGGCTGCTGTTCATTAACATCCGCCTGCATGTCGCATCGTGGTCCATGCCTGACCTCCGCCGGATCGACGAAATGACTAGGCCCCGGTGCGAGCGTTCGCTTAGTCGATGCTTGTCGAAGAAGGTTCATCTGAGGATAGAGAAATTTCGCAGCTCCTCAACGCGGGCGTGTGGTCATAGGATGGATCACCCGGGCGACGAGGCCCGAGCTCCAATGGCATCGTTTTTGGTTTCGGACGCGGCGCCGGTCGCCGATCCGCGCGTCAAGGTTTGCCTTTACCAACAAAAGCATAGAGGGGGGACCATCATGCCTGCGTTGTCACGCCGCGATTTCCTGGCACTCTCGACATCAGCCGCAGCCGTCGGGCTCGCCGCGCCCGCGCGCGGGACGATGGGGCCGAACGACAAGTACGACCTGGTGATCCGCGGCGGCGAGGTGCTCGACCCCAGCCAGTCGCTGCGCGCCAGGCGCGATATCGGCATCCGCTGGGGCGTGATCGAGGCCGTCCAGGAGACGATCCCCGCCGAGCGCGCGTTGAAGAGCATCGACGCCTCGGGCAAGCTCGTGATGCCCGGCCTGATCGATCTGCATTGTCACGTCTATCCCTACGGCTCGGCCATCGGCATTCCCGCCGACGAGCTGGTCCAGTTCCAGGGCACGACGACCGTCGTGTCGGCGGGCGATGCCGGCGTCAACAATCTGGCGGCGTTGCGCCGTTTCATCGTGGCCCAGACGCGGGCTCGGATGTACGCCTTCGTCCACATCGCCAATAACGGCCTGTCCGCGTTCCCCGTCGCCGAGCTCTACAACATCGACACCGCGCAGACCGAAGCCTGCGCCATGGCGCTGGCCGAGAATTCGGACTTCCTCCTCGGGGTCAAGGTTCGCATGTCGGAAAACGTGATCTTCAAGCATGGGCTCGAGCCGCTCAAGCGCGGTATCCAGGCTTGCGAGATGTGCGGCTGGCCGGCGAAGATGATGGTGCATATCGGCGGCGTCGAGTCCAAGGAGCTGATGTCGCAGATCCTCGACCTGATGCGCCCGGGCGACGTGCTGACGCACGCCTATTCGGGCGCCCCGAACATGTCGAGCGTCTTCACGAATATCGTCCAGGACGGCAAGCTGCTGCCAGCGGCCCTGGCAGCCAAGCAGCGTGGCGTGCTGTTCGACGTCGGACATGGCGGCGGCAGCTTCGATTTCACCGTGGCGGAAGTGGCGATCCCCGGCGGATGCGCTCCTGATACCATCTCGTCCGATATCCACGTCTTCTCCGGCAATTCGCCGGGCATTCCCTTCCTGCCCAACGTGATGAGCAAGTTCATGCTGCTTGGCTTCACGCTGGAGCAGGTCGTCGCAATGGCGACGACGGCGCCGGCGAAGATCATCAATCGCGCGCCGAAGATCGGGACGCTGCAGGTCGGTGCGCCGGCCGACGTCGCGATCATGGAGCTGGTGGAGGGACCGGTCAGCTTCGTCGACACGCGCAACAACAGGAGGGAAGGGAAAGCCCAGCTCAAGCCGATCCAGACCGTCATCAACGGCGTGCCCTTCGGGCGGCCTTATCAGGCGCCGTTCTCGGTGAGATAGAGAGTCGGCGCCGGTCTCGAGCCGCTTCGGGAAATGTCTGCACGTCGAGGACGGCAAGCCGCCGCTCAGCGCGGCGTACTGTTCGCCGTCGGGCACGGCGGCGGCAGTTTCGATTTCGCCGGGGCGGAACTGCTGAGGCAGCCTTGAGCGATAGCCGACTTTGGCGTTGAGCCGATTTGTTCCGGGTGCTATGTTCGAGCGACATCATTGCCCTTGGGCTGATGGGACGGGCGGGTTATCAGGCTTACGGACTGCCGCCTGCCAATTTGGAAACTGGAATATTCTAGCCATAGGCCCCGCCTCCGGACGCATTTCAAAGTCGGCCGGAGAATGTTGATTGACGTCATTTTCCTCCGTTCTTCCCATTGACTCGGAGGCGGGCTTTTTTGTCCAACTAGAAAAAGCCATCGCCATGTCTACTTTCAGAAGCCGAGCCCGGTGCGCGGCAGGTAGTGGCCGTTCAAGCGCAAGGCGAGTTTGCAACTACTTTTTGGCTTGCATACTCCAAGCCGCCTGCGTCGTTCCTTTCGCGAGCACCGCGTCCGCGCAATGCGCAGCCCGCGATGTCTTGCAGAACCGGCTGAAGCCCAAGACGCACTCGGCCCCAGCGTCCGAACAGCCTATCAGGTCCGCTAGTGACGTTGCGACCTGGAAGACGATCACGCTAGGTACCTTCGCCAACTCACTTACCTTGCGCAACGAGCTCGCTAGCAAGGGCTGCAGTGTCGGTGGTCAGGCTGCAGAAATCCTTGCTCGGCCGGCGTTCACCGTTAGCTCTCAGAAGACAAATGTCGAGCTCGTCCATTTATCACCTGCGCAGCTTGGGTTTACCTTCGACACCGTGACACTGGCTAACGTATACGCACGCGCCCAGCAGGTCGGCCTTAAGCTTGCTGCGGCCGAAGTCGGCCCGCAATTGCGCATCCAATATTTCGACCAACCTGTCGGCGAATTTCTCATCATCGGAATGGAGCCGATCAAGACATGGAGCGGCGAGCCGATTATTCTGAATGTGGCAAATGGCGGCGCCGGATTGATCCTAATCGGCCAGGATGGTCGAGCCGAAGCGGATATACCCGTGACCTCTCGTTTCATTTTCGTCCGATCCCATCAACCGGCAGCTAGCAGCGAAGTCGTCGGATCAGTCGCGGCATTCTTGCCGCCGTGAACGGATTGAGGCCGCCTTAGTGTCGAATGACGGCTTATGATCCGTTGGCGAGTTTCGATGCTCCTAAAAATGGCCAGCTTGTTAGGCATCATGGGATCTCTTCCTCCTAGAGCCCAGGCGTCACCCCGAAGCGGCCGAGACCAGGCAGCTTGAGCGCCGGGCGTCGGATGTCGAGCCCGAGCACGGCGCCGAAGAAATTGATCTCCAAGCCTTCGACCCAGCCGACGGAAAAGCCAACATATCCGGCAAGCGAAGCATAGATGCCTGTGCCGGACGCCGTCAGGCCGACCCACTTACCCGTGTACGGGAAGTCCTTGCCGATCGCGGTCGGCGGCAGCACGGCTCGGAGCTCGGGGACGGCATCGAGGGCCGCCTGCACGAAGGTGTTCGAGTTGGGACCGGGCCAGACGCTATAATCTCCATAGGACCGAAACTGGTAGTTTTCGATCACGTATCGGATTTTGGGGATCAGCGCCTCGGCGCGCTCTCCGTTGACGGCCACAATGGTTTCTGGCGCCGCGCCGAACCACCGCCCGTCCGGAGCGAAGCCGTTGGTGCGGATCGGTTCGCCCCACGCCGTGTAGTCATAGCGGGTGTAGGTCGGGGCATTTTTCTCCTTGACGACGATCCAGGTGTGAACCGCGAAGATGCTGCGCCACCGCACCGTTCTCGCCCCGAACACCCGTATGACGGCTTCGGGATGATCGGCAGCGGGAAGCAGAAGACCTGCGCTCGACCGATCGGCGGTTTGCCAATTCTGGCGGCCATCGCCCAGCCAGAAATATCTCACCGCCGACGCGGCCAGCGGTGCCAAGACAAGGAACAGAAAGATCAGCAAGGGCTTCTTCAAGGGAGTGATGCGGCGGACGTTTGACAAACCATATAGTTCGCATGAATGCCGCCGCCAGAGCCGAAGGCGCTGAGATCAGGTGGTTGTTCCGCAACCGCAGCAGGATTGGAGCACGCGCATGGACATGAAGGAAGCTGCGGCGACGACGGAAGCCTCCGGCTTGGCAGCCAATCAGGACGGCTTGGAGCAGATCTCAAGCCCGCGGCCAGGTTCCGGAGCGGCCAAGCCACAACCCGACTCGCCTTCGCTGGATTCCGCCAGGCGATGGGCTGACCGGTTGCGAGAGGTCACGATGAAAGCGCCTCTACGGTCGCTGTTTGTCGCTTTCCTGGCCGGAGTGTGGATCGCGCGCCGGCGGTAGGAGCTGTGAGCTTGCGCATTTCGTGACAAGGAGACTGCGGCGATTTATGACTTGCTGGTAAGCGGCGAGATGATCGCGAGGATGGCGGCGCTGGGAGGGCCGCCTTCCAGAATGCCGGAGACTCCGGTCAAGGGACCGCTCACGGATTGCCCGAGAGCGGCCTTTTCGTAAGGCGCATCAAGCAGCCTTTTCTTTGAGTTCAAAATCCATGGTCCAAGTCGAATTTCCTGGCTGCTTGCGGAATATCCAGATGGTCAATGTCGAACCCGGTGGGATGACGATACTGTCACCTTCGTGCATCGTGAACTGCCGAATGTTGCTTTCGGTCGCCCAAATCGAATGAGAGTAAACGTCCTTGTCGCTGGACTTGGTGCAGACCAGAACTCCACCGTTCAAAACGGCGCGGGTGACAGTCTGGCTTACGGACGAGTCCATGTGGATGGTAGTCATCGCGGCAATCTCCAAATGATGAAAAAACGCCGGATGCTCCCTTAGGTTGTCGTGGCATGTCAAGTGTGACCGGCCCCAGTCCGCTCCTCTCAGGGAGCTGGACGCCAACCCGGAAAATTGATGGACCACCCCTTGCTGCACAGCATCAGGATGTTCGGGTTTTCCGCTCCGTTGCCGGATCCGATATAGATCTTGTGCAGGGGGCTCCCAGATCCAGATCACTCTCGGCGCATAGTCGTCTGGACGGTCTTTTTCGTAAAGCACGTCCAATCGCTTAGCTGCAAAGACCGCAACTAGAGAAAGACGATGTTCATGCCATCTCGATCATCGCAATGATCATTGGCGTAGAGCTTCGCTGTCGTCGTTATTATGCTCAGCTCGTAGGGTGGGTAGAGCGCGGTGCTGCTCGTCGTAACTCCGTTGTCAACGAGTTGGCGATCGTGATGCACGGGCGCATCGCCGGCCCTGCATCATGAGCCGCAACTCCTATCCGCAGGGCCGACAGACGTGCTGCGAGGAAGTCCATCGTGGCGCGGATGCGCCGCGGCAACGCGCCGGCGCTCGAAGGTCTCGGCTGCGATGGATACTCAATCGCTGATCGGCTATGTGTTGCCAAATGGGTGGAGGAAGACGGAATGCGAGCCGAGGCGTGGACCGACATCGTTCAAGCGAATGCGTCGAGCTACGGGGGCATCGTCGTAGGCATTGATCCATATCTGCCAGATGTTCCCGCGGCTTTCGAGAGCGAGGGCGGGCGCCTCGATTGGCTGCCCCGATACCTTGATTTCGTCCTGGACCGGACCATTGGTCGGGTCGGCTTCGTGAAATTCCAATCTGCCTACTTCGAGGCATATGGCCTTGCAGGGCTCAATGCCTTGTCGTTGGCAATGAAGCGGGCTCGGAGTGCGGGTATGGGCGTGATTCTTGATGCGAAGCGCGGTGATATCGGATCGACCGCCGCGGCGTATGGGCGAGCCTACCTCACGCCTGGGACTGCTGGTGGCAGCGGCGACTTTGAGGCGGATTGCCTAACCGTTAATCCGATGATGGGACCAGACACTTTGGAGCCATTCCTCGATTGTGTTCGCAGGTATGGCAAGGGCTTGTTCGTCTTATGCCGTACCTCGAATCCCGGTGCAGGCTGGTTACAAGACCGGATGACGGGAAACCGTTTTGTTTCCGATCGGCTCGCTGACTTGATCGCGACTGTCGGCAAGGATTGCAATCAGGGGGCGCGCCTCAATCCGGTCGGGGCCGTGATAGGCGCGACAGTTCCACAAGAAGGAAAGCGGCTTCGTAGCCTGCTGCCGAACGCCATCATTCTAGCTCCAGGGCTCGGGCCGCAGGGAGGAGATGTGACAGCATTGAATGCATTGCGGGGCTCTCATCCGGGAGATCTTCTAGTACCGGTCTCTCGTGGTCTGCTTCGGGTGGACGATCGGTCTATTGCACTGGACGAATACGAACAACTCATCAAAGAACGTCTTGAGCTGTTCAAGGCCGTGATCGCGGCTCCATCGAAGCTTAGTGCAACGGGTTGAAGCCCACGGGAGGAGGTCCGCACGCGGTTGCTCACGCCGGCAGCGCACGCCCCACCTGCCATCCAGGCCTCCACCAGCGCGCCGGCCGGCTCTTGCCCATAGCAAGTGGGTGGCCGAAGCCGGTCGCCGATCCGTACCCCGCCGGGCTTCCCCTCACGCCCCGCATGCCCTATGACGCTGCAACGCAAAAATCCCCCCAAAGACACTCATGATCCGCCTCGACAACGTCAGCAAGCAAGCCGGCCACCAAATCCTGTTCATCGAAGCCTCCGCGGCCCTCAACAAGGGGGAGAAGATCGGTCTCGTCGGACCGAACGGCGCCGGCAAGAGCACGCTGTTCCGGATGATCGCCGGCGAGGAACTGCCCGACGAGGGGCAGGTCTCGACCGATCGCGGCATCACCATCGGCTATTTCAACCAGGACGTCGGCGAGATGTCCGGCCGCAGCGCGGTGGCCGAGGTGATGAACGGGGCTGGTCCCGTCAGCGAGGTCGCGGCCGAGCTGCGCGCGCTCGAGGCCGATATGGCCGACCCCGACAAGGCCGACCAGATGGACGAGATCATCGCCCGCTATGGCGAGGTGCAGCACCGGTTCGAGGAGCTGGACGGCTATGCGCTCGACGGCCGCGCGCGCGAAGCGCTTTCCGGTCTCGGCTTCAGTCAGGAGATGATGGACGGGGACGTCGGCAAACTCTCCGGCGGCTGGAAGATGCGCGTGGCGCTGGCGCGTATTCTCCTGATGCGCCCCGACGTCATGCTGCTCGACGAGCCGAGCAACCATCTCGACCTCGAAAGCCTGATCTGGCTGGAAAAATTCCTGCACGATTACGAAGGCACGCTGCTGATGACCTCGCACGACCGCGAGTTCATCAACCGCGTGATCTCCAAGGTGATCGAGATCGACAGCGGCTCGCTCACCACCTACACCGGCGATTACGAATTCTACGAGCAGCAGCGGGCGCAGAACGAGAAGCAGCAGCAGGCGCAGTTCGAGCGCCAGCAGGCCATGCTCGCCAAGGAGATCAAGTTCATCGAGCGCTTCAAGGCGCGCGCCTCGCATGCGGCGCAGGTGCAGAGCCGGGTCAAGAAGCTCGACAAGATCGAGCGCGTCGAGCCGCCGCGGCGCCGCCAGAGCGTCGCGTTCGACTTCCTGCCGGCGCCGCGCTCCGGCGAGGACGTCGTGGCGCTCAAGAACGTGCACAAGGGCTATGGCTCAAAGCGCATCTATGACGGGCTCGACTTCATGATCCGCCGTCGGGAGCGCTGGTGCGTGATGGGCGTCAACGGCGCCGGCAAGTCGACGCTGCTCAAGCTGGTGGCCGGCGCGAGCGAGCCGGACCAGGGCACGGTGGCGCTCGGAGGCAGCGTCAAGATGGGCTATTTCGCCCAGCATGCGATGGATCTGCTCGACGGCGAGCGCACCGTGTTCCAGTCGCTGGAGGACGCGTTTCCGACCGCGGGGCAGGGCTCCTTGCGTGCGCTCGCCGGCTGCTTCGGCTTCTCCGGCGACGATGTCGAGAAGCGCTGCCGCGTGCTCTCGGGCGGCGAGAAGGCGCGCCTCGTCATGGCCAAGATGCTGTTCGATCCGCCGAACTTCCTGGTGCTGGACGAGCCCACTAACCATCTCGACCTTGCCACCAAGGAAATGCTGATCAACGCGCTGTCGGATTTCGAGGGCACCATGCTGTTCGTCTCGCACGACCGGCATTTTTTGGCGACGCTGTCGAACCGCGTGCTGGAGCTGACGCCTGATGGCATCCACCAATATGGCGGCGGCTATACCGAATATGTCGCGCGCACCGGGCAGGAGGCGCCGGGGTTGCGGAGCTAGTGAGGGGGCCGCGGACCTTGCAATGACGGAGCTCTGGTAGGGTGGGCAAAGGCGCAATTCGCGCCGTGCCCACCATCTCGTTCTGATCTGCGGCAGATCGTGGGCACGCTTCGCTTTGCCCACCCTACGAAATCCGACCGTGTAGCCCGGATTTCGCGATCGCTTACCGCAAGTTCTCCCTCAGCACCTCGCCATCGACGCCGCGCGGTCTGTGATGACCGCCGCTTCAAGCGAGCGTAGCCGACGCACTAGTAAGCGTAGAACATCCGCTGAATGTCCTTGGTGTCGGTCGTCTTGGTCAACGCCAGCATCAGCAAGATGCGCGCTTTCTGAGGATTGAGCGTATCCGAGACGACGAAGTCGTGTTCATCGTCCTTGGCCTCGCCATTGCGCGCGACGATGCCGTTGCCGACACGGCTGCTGCGAACGATCACCACTCCCTTCTTGCGGGCTTCGTCCAGCGCCGGCTCGACCGCGGGGCGGGCCAGGCTGCCGTCACCCACGCCGGCATGCACGACCCCCTTGGCGCCGGCGGCGACAAAAGCGTCGATCGCAACCCGGTTCATGTTGGCGTAGCCGTAGACGATGTCGACCTGAGGCAGGACATCGAGGTTGGACACGTCAAATTCGGAATCCGCCGTGTGCCGGCGGGTCGATTGCCGATAGAAATACGGCTTGTTGCCCTGCATGTAGCCGAGAAAGCCGAGTTCAGGCGTGCGAAAGGTGTCTGCCGTGGACGTGTTGTTCTTGGTGACGTCGCGCGCGGCGTTGATCTGATCGTTGAGGGCGACGAGCACGCCCTTGCCGACGGCTTCTTCACTGCCTGCGAGGATCACCGCATTGAAGAGGTTGATCGGGCCGTCCGCGCTGATCGCGGTCGACGGCCGCATCGCGCCGACGACGACCACAGGCTTCTTGCTCTTGACGACCAGATTCAGGAAATAGCTGGTTTCCTCGATCGTATCGGTCCCGTGCGTGATCACGATCCCGTCCACGTCGTCCTGCGCGAGGAGCGTATTGACGCGCTTGGCGAGCTTCAGCCAATAATCATTGTTCATGTTCTCGCTGGCGATCTGGAAGACCTGCTCGCCCTTGACGTTGGCCACCGTTTTCAACTCGGGGACGGCGTTCAAGAGGGTCTCGATGCCCACCGTGGCTGCGGTATACCCGACAACGGTGGTGCTGCTCGCCCCGCTGCCGGCGATCGTGCCGCCGGTTGCGAGAACCATGACGTTGGGCAGGCCAGGGCCTCTGGCGTTGGCAACGTCAACAATCATGAGCAGCGCAAAGAGCACACTCATTGTCGCCATCATGTGATCACGCACGCGGAACTGCAACATCTCGCCCATCCTTTGCTGGAAGCCTCGTCGACGCGCCCCGGTTCGCTCAGCGCTGCATCATCCGTCAGCCGCTGCGTTCTGTCTAGGGTCGCGAGGAGTTTGCTTTACGCGCACGGCGCGTCGGAAAACTGGCGGCGGGGAAGGCACAAGAACCAAATGGCCGGGAGGTCTAAAGCGCGATGCGATCGGGATGAATCGTCATCGCGCTCTAGCTTATTGTTTGAGCATGATCTTCTCGGAAAGCCGCTTCGCACTTTTCCGGATCATGCTCTCGCGCGAAGACGCGCTTATGCCCGGCCATGACGGCATTTCGTTGTGATGGCTTTGCTGAAAAAGCCGGGAACGGACTGCGCGCTTACGCGCTGGTCTCGCACTTCTTCATGAAGCTGTTCTTGGCGGCGCCGGCCAGCGGCTTGCCGTCGGAGCCGACGGCCTTGGGTGCGCAGGCGTCTTCCTTGCACTTCTTCAGGAACGAGGTCTTGGCGGCGCCGGCCAGCGGCTTGCCGTCCTTGCCGACGGCCTTGCTTTCGCAGGTTTCTTGCGCAAGGGCCGAGCCCGCTGCAAAGCTGGCAACGATCGCAGCGAGGAAAATCCGCTTCATCATGGGGGTCTCCTAAGCCAGAAATGGCCGGGAGATTGGAGCCGCAAATCGTGGCGCAATCAAGCAGGATGAGCACCGGCCGCCCGCTCGCCCCGCTGATTTTTGCGCTTCGAGCGCGGAAGATGTCGCCTCTGTTGCACTGCTCGCTGACCTCATCGGGCGATCCTGCTAGCGTCGGTCCCTCGAGATGGAGAGGAAGCATCGTGATGGACGCCGCGATCCCGCACGACCAGGGCGCCGCTGAGCGGCATTCCCACCTGGTTCGCCCCCAGGACATGGATTGGCAGAAGACGCGCTTTCCGGGCTGCGAGGCCAAGACGCTGCTGTTTGATCGCGGCACGGGGCTGATGACCGCCTTGATGCGCTTTGCGCCGGGATCGGTGCTGCCCGATCACGAGCATGTCGGCATCGAGCAGAGCTGGGTCATCGAAGGTGCGCTCGTCGACAAGGAGGGCCCGGCCAAGGGCATTGCCTGCAAGGCCGGCGAATTCATCTGGCGCGAGGCGGGCAGCCGGCACGCCGCCTGGTGCCCGGAGGGCGCGTTGATCCTCGCGATCTTCCAGGTGCCGAACAAGTTCTTCGAGGCCGACGGCCGCGTGGTCGATGCCGCCGGCCAGGATTGGGACGAGGTTTGGGGGCACACCGCGGCGCAGCGGGCGCAGAGCGCCTGATCGCCTTCACACGCCGCGCACGAGCAGCGCCTTGAAGTCGGCCCGCGCGCGCTGGGCTTCGGCGCGCGCGGCGTCGGAGGCGTCGCCCATGCCGAAATAGCCGTGGATCAGGCCGGGGCCCTCATGATGCTTGACGCGGACGCCGGCCGCTTCCAGCGCCCGCGCATAGGCCGCGCCTTCGTCGCGCAGGGGATCGAACCAGGCGGTGGTCACGACCGCGGGCGCGACGCCGGCCAGCGATGCGGCCCGCAGCGGCGAGACGCGCCAGTCGCCGGCGTGCGCGGGATCGGCGAGATAGTGGCCGCAGAACCATTCCATGGTCGCGCGCGTGAGGAAGTAGCCGTCGGCGTTCTCCGCGCGCGAGGGATAGCGTGCGTTCTCGCGCGCATCGGCATAAGCGCCGACGACGTCGGTGACCGGATAGACCAGGAGCTGCGCGGCGAGCTTGATGCCGGCATCGCGGCAGGCGATCGCGGTCGTCGCAGCGAGATTGCCGCCGGCGCTGTCGCCGGCAACGCCGAAGCGCTTTGCGTCACCGCCAAATTCCGCGATGCGGCCAAACACGTCGCTCACCGCGGCGAAGGCATCCTCGAAGGCGCCGGGAAAGCGCGTCTCGGGCGGACGTCGATAGTCGACGGAGACGACGACCGCGCCGGTCTCGATCGCAAGGTTGCGCGCCTGCCGGTCGTGGGTTTCGAGATCGCCCGCAACCCAGCCGCCGCCATGGAAGAACACCACCGTCGGTGCCGGCGGGCTGCCGTTCCGGTAGACCCGTGCAGGAAGCGGACCGGCGCCGCCTTTCACCTTGATATCCTCGACGCTATCGACGGGCGGCGGCGGAATGGCCGCGCGCGAGGCAGCGAGTGCGCGCAAGGAATCGCGGGCGCTCTGTGGCGTCATGACCGTGGGATCGCGCATCGGCATGAGCGGAATGATCTGGGCGATGACGGGATCGAGCGGTGCGGCCATGGGCTTTCCTCACAGGGTTCTTGGTCTTGCTTGGTCATTAGCATAGGTTTTGCGCGCCGCATCGGCAACCGGTGGTCTGTCGCAACGCCGGACGAGCGGGCAGGGAGGTTCACGAGGTGGAATTCGAGACGCTATCCAGTCGCGCCGCAGCGTGCGTGGCTTCAAAAACACGCCGGTGCCGCGCGCGGTGATCGCACCCGGCAGGTCGACATCGCCATGCGCTCCGACATTGTGCGCGAGGTCGCCAAGATTCCGGAAGGACGAGGTCATCATGAGCGTCGCGATGGGCTATCCCGACGACAGCTTTTCGCGAACGCAGTTCGCTCGGACCGCGAGCACAACCACGAGTTCGTGCGTCACGTGGGTTTTGCCGATTAGCGCGAGCAAGAGGAGATTATTCTCTGGCGGAAAGTTTTTTGGTGCGGCGTCGCGAGTGGCCTCTTGCAATCTCGAAGTTGCGGGAGGAACAATATGCGGACTGAGAGGTTTGTTGCTGGCGCGAGGGAATTGACATGCGGCGGCTGGCTAGCCTGGTTCGGCGGTTCTTCGGTCCGCGATTGCGGCACAAGATCGATGATGATCCAAGTCTTCCTTTCACACCCGAAGAGTTCGGCCGACTGATTCGCAGCGGCCGGCACGAGGACATGAAGCTGCTGGCCGACGGGCTGGCCTGCCGCTCCATCCCGCGCCGCGCCAGCTATCGTGCGACGCATTAAGGCGGCGTTCGAGACGGGGTACAGCGCTCATCGTGTGAGCGCGACCTGCTTGAACGAGCGGACCAGCGCCTTTTCCAGCTTGCCATTCATCCCGCACAGAACGTCGTAGGCCTCCGCGCGCGGCATGGTCGGCTTGTAGTGCCGGTGCTCGATCAGCGCTGCGAAGATGTCCGAGATCGTTAGAATCCTGACGATATCGCCAATGCTCTCGCCGCAGAGCGCATCGGGATAGCCGCTCCCGTCCAGATACTCGTGATGGTGGCGAACGGCATCGAGGATCTCCCGCGATATTCCGTCATGGTCCTTGAGAAAGTCGTAGCCGGCGGCCGGATGCGTTTCGATCAGCGCGCGTTCCGTGGCATCGAGGCGACCAGGCTTGTCGAGCACCGCGAGCGGAATCTGCGCCTTGCCGATGTCATGGAACATGGCCGCCGAGTAGAGACGTTCCAGGTCGGCCCTGCCGACGCCAAGGCTCAGTCCGAAGTCGATGGCAAGACCGGTCACCAGTAGGCAGTGCTGATAGGTTCCTTCGTGGTGGCGCCGCACCGTCATGAGCCACTCGGTCAGGCCCTGCCGGGTGATGCGCTCGGCGATCTGGCGACCGGCCTCCTTGGCACCATCGACATCGAGCGGCTGGCCCAAGGTGACAGCCGCGAACATCGATGCGATCGCGGTCGCTGCGGTCTCGACGGCGTTGTCGGATTGCAGCGTATCGCCTGACGAAGCGGACGGCCCGTCGGCCGGATCGGCCAGTGCCGCCAGCAGCTTGGTCCGGCCGACCGTGCTGGGAAGGACCAGCGTCGCCCCGAGCGCATAGGCCTGGGAAATGCAGACGTGGGAGGTGTGCTCGAGCAGGAAGATGCGCTTCCCGACCTTCGCCAACTTGGCAGCCCGCTGCTTGATGGCGGCGATATTGTCGACGTCGCGCAGCTCCGCGCGAATGACGATGGCGACCGGTGTCTGCGACAGCCTGGAATCGGCATCGAGCCGCTCGCCTGCAATGGCGAACCTCTCCTGGAGGATCGAGCAGATGCCCGAGAGCTTTTCGGACGTGTCGGCCAGCACGTGCAGGAGGGGACGAGCCGTTGCCGTCGTTCGGATGCCGGCGTCACCATTGACGGAGCCGGATCTGGTTCGCGCGTCTTGCACGGTCTGACCTGGATTGCGACTATCTGGATGTGAAAACTGCGGGTGGAACCTTCGAATTCTATTTGCCTCTATTTGACCTGGACCGCGTTCTGCCCGGGCGCTGGTGCGCCGGCAGATTTCTTCTTGCCGTCAACGGTAATGAAATGGACGCCGGCGGTGGTGCCGTCGATCCAGACCAGCTCGCAGCGCCGGTAGGCGAGGCCTGTCGACGACAGCACCATGAAGAATTCCTTGGCCTTGAGCACGTCGAGCGTGCCCTCGACCTCGACCTTCGCGCCCGTCTGCGATACGTCGAGCAGGACGCAGCTGCGCCGCCAGGTGCCGTCGGACCCCATGAGATTGACCGGCTGCCTGTGGTCCAGCTTCACGCGGGCGGCTTTTCGACCGTCGAACTTCATCAGCTAACCCCCATGTTCTTTGCGTCCCGATGACCCCGACCGCTCTCCTTGGCGTTTGCAGCAATTTCGCCCCAACGCACCGTCCACTGGCTGGTCGACAGCAGCAACGTCTCGAAAATGTGCTGTGCGCGTCCGCGCTCGGCGAAGGAAAGCCGCGTGCCGCAGCGGTTGCTCAGGATGGCGAGCGTGGTCTGCCAGTTCAGCCGCGAGGCGCGGCAGGCCATGACGAGACCCTCGCAATCCTCGTCGGTGATGACATGCTCGACGATCTCGATGGGAGTCCCCGACAGCACCGACAGCGCCGTAACGAGGTTGGCAGTCTCGCCGCGAATGGCGAAGCGGTTTACCGTGGAATCGTTGAGCTTGCCGGTGCGGTTGAGCGCGACGATTTCCGGCCGCGCGCGTGCATAAGCGGCGGCGCAGGGCAGCCTGGCGACGTTCGGCGCGGCCGTTGCGGTCTGATGCGAGCCGATGGCCTTCGGCCCTGTGCCAGATTTCGGCGCTGGCAAGGCCGACAGCAACTCCCGCATGACCCCATCGGGCGTGTCCGGCCTGAGCGCCAGAGCTTTGGTCAGTTCGTCATCCGACAGGCACTTCTCAATCAACGCAACGTAGGCGGCATCGGAGAATCTTGCCTCCCTGTTGCCAATCAGTGCGAGACAAACACTGGGGGCGCCACACTTGATCAGCGTCTCGATCACCAGTGGATCGATCGGCGCGCGGCCGGCGATCGCACATTGCTGTCGTTCGCCGCTCGCGGCTGCGACCGACTTGAGATCGGCCGTGGACAGTGATTGCGAGCGGAGCAAGACAGGGCAGGCGACTTCCGGATCGTGGTGTGAGGCGAGACGTCGCACGGTCTTCGGCGGAGCCACTTTGAGCTCTGCGAGCGCCGCGCTGACATCAATCAGCGTGCTGGCCTCAACCCGCTCGACCAGCCGCAGCAGGACGCCGTCGGCCATGTCGGCGAGTAATTCCTGAGATCGGTCGCGGCTGCTTGTGAGCAGTTGCAATATGCCTGAGAGGATGCGAGCACACCGGTCCAGCGGACATGTTGCAACCGCGTTCTCCAGATCGACCAGACTATCAGCAGGCGAATTTGCCATCATGGCAGGAGCCTGAAATTAAATAAATTGAACGATCAACCGACGGTCATTCCGCCTCAAAGGCGTTAATTTGAATTTTAATCCTCGAAGGCTCGGGTATTGACGCACCGCCGGCCTTGTAGGAAACGTTATCGAAATTCGGCGAGACCGGGTTGTCCCGGATTGTTCTTTCAACCAACCCCTCTGCATTTAATCAGGCCACAGTTAGGATCGATTCTGACGAAATAATCGAAGGAGGAAGCGAACCGGCACCCCGCGGCCGGACGCAGATCCAGAGCGGCGCGGCATTTTCTTGTTTCCATGAACAGCATTGACGATGTGCCGAGGTCGGCACTCAAAACATTTCGCTTTTCAGACGTCGACGAATTTCGAAACGCCATACGCGGGCTGAACTTCGAGTTCACCCCTTTTGTGCGGAAGATTTCGGCTGAGCAGACAATCCTCGCCTTGCCCGGCTGCGACGTGAATTTGACGCGCGCGTTTCCGCGGGTGGTTGACGCACAACTCGTGGAGAATTGCACTGCGATCGGCTTCACGATGGACGATCTCAACGTGCCGATTCGCTTCAACGGCTCGCAACGTGCGCGACCGGTCGTGGTCATAGGCAACAGCGGAGCGGCCTACACCACCATCGAGGAGGTGCAGCGGCAAATCGCCTCGGTGATTTTCCGGCCCGAGGTGAGGGATCGTGGTTGGCCGCTCACGCTCTCGAGCTTCAAGATTTTTGAAATCTCCACGGTCGGCTTGCAGCGGTTGCGCGGCGTGGTTCGCGAAGTGCTGGCCGAGGCGTCCGGCCCGGTCGAGGCGCAGGAGCTCTTGTTGAAGGGCGCGGCGATGAAGGAGTCCCTGCTCGGAGCCGTCGACGAGGCCTTTGCAACGATCGTTTCGGCCCGCTGGACCCTGGGTCCCAACGACGGACGGAATTTCAAGATGTTCCAGGACATCCGCGCGCTGCTGTCTGAGGACCTGTCGGAGCCGATTTATAGCGATGAGATCGCGCGCAAGCTCGGGCTGTCCGTTCGCACCATGCACGACGTCGTTCGCCGCTATCGCGGCATGAGCCTGCACCGCTACTTGCGTCTGCACCGGCTGTGGCTGGTTCGCCGGCGCCTTATCGCCGGGGCCGACAGCGTCAAGGCGGTCGCGCTGGCGTATGGCTTCTGGCATCTCAGCGATTTCTCCAGAAGCTACCGCGACCAGTTCGGCGAGACGCCGTCGCAAACGCTGGACCGCGGTCGCAGAAGGTAGCGCGACAAATCGGGTAGGGCTGGGCGCCGGTTTCGTGCTACCGTTCGGCCATGAACAATCGCATTCTCGTTCTCTACGGTTCCTACCGTTCCGACCGCATGGGCATCCGCCTTGCGAATTTCGTCATCAACCGGCTGCGCGGCCGCGGCGAGGACGTCGAGTTCATCGACGCCAAGGCGATCGGGCTGCCGATGCTGGACCGCATGTACAAGGAACATCCCAAGGGCTCGGCGCCGGAGGCGCTGGAGAAGCTGGCCGGGCAGATCCGCGACGCCGACGGATTCGTCTTCGTCACCGGCGAGTACAATTGGGGCATCCAGCCCGGCCTGAAGAACCTCACCGACCACTTCCTGGAGGAATGGTTCTGGCGCCCGGCCGCGATCGTGAGCTATTCGGCCGGCCGGCTGTCCGGCGCCCGCGCGGCGACGGCCTGGCACGGCACGCTCTCGGAGATGGGCATGGTGGTGGTGTCGAGCACCATCGGCGTCGGCCCGATCGCGCAGACGCTGTCGGAAGCCGGCGAGCCGATCGGCGACGGCGGCAAGGCCCTGGAGCGCGCGTTCCCGCGCTTCGCCGACGATCTGGCCTGGTGGATCGAGGCGGCGAAAGCACAACGGGCGCGCAAGGCACCGCCGTATTGACGTCGCGCTACGCCGCCCGGACCTCGCCGAGGAAGCGCTCGAACTGGCCGGCGAGATCGCGCGACTGGGTCGAGAGCTGCTCGGCTGCGCCCAGCACCTCTCTCGCGGCGGTGCCGGTATCGTCGGCGGCGCGCTGCACGCCGGAAATGTTGCTGTTGACCTCCTGCGTGCCGCGGGCGGCCTCCTGAACGCTGCGGGCGATCTCCTTGGTGGCCGAGCCCTGCTCCTCGATCGCCGCCGCGATCGCGGTGCCGATCTGGTCGATCTCGGCGATGACGTCGGCGACGTTGCGGATTGCCGCCACCGTCTCGTCGCTCGCGGACTGGATCGCGGTGATCTGCTCGGAGATCTCGGTCGTGGCCTTGGCGGTTTGGCCGGCCAGCGACTTGACTTCGGAGGCGACCACGGCAAAGCCGCGGCCGGCTTCGCCGGCACGGGCAGCCTCGATGGTCGCGTTCAGCGCAAGCAGGTTGGTCTGCTCGGCGATGCTCTGGATCAGCGTCACGACGTCGCCGATCTTCTGGGCGCCCTCGGCGAGCGTGCGCGCGGTGTCGCCGGTGCGGCGGGCATTGTCGACGGCACGGGCCGCGATCTCGGTGCTTTGCGCGACCTGACGTCCGATCTCCGCGATCGAGGAGGTCAGCTCTTCGGTGGCGCTCGCGACGGTCTGCACGTTGGTCGAGGTCTGCTCGGAGGCGGCGGCGACCACGGCGGCCTGGCTGTTGGTCTGCGCCGCCGTCGAGGTCATCGACTGCGCGGTGCTTTCCATCGCCGCCGAGGCTCGCGAGAGGCCGCCGACCAGCTCGGTGACCTTGGCCTCGAAGGCGCGGGTGAGATCGTCGAGCGCCTGGGCGCGGCGCATCTTGCCGTCGTTCTCGGCCTGCTTCTCGGCCGCGAGCCGGTCGGCCCGGATCATGTTGTCCTTGAAGATCTGAACGGCCGCGGCCATCGCGCCAATCTCGTCGGAGCGCTCGGCGCCGGGAATCTCTTCCGCAACCTCACCGTCGGCGAGCCGCGACATCCGCGTCGTCAGGCCGACGATCGGCGCGCAGACGCGGCGGCGAACCGTCACGATGAGGCCGGCGCTGGCCATCAGCACGGCGACAAGGCCGACGAGGGCGATCGTGAAGCTGGTGCGCGCGGCGGAGGAGGCCCCGGCGAGGATCTGCTCCGCGTTGTCGTAGAAGGCGTCGCGGACCTCGATGACGGTGGACAGGCCGCGCTGCGTGGCGGCGTAGTAGGTATCCACGTCGTGCTCGTACTTGCCGGTGACGGCGCCGTCCTTCGCCAGCTTGAGCTCGCGGCCGAACTCCTCGACATAGACCGAATTGAACTTCTCCAGCGCCGCGGCGACGTTGGCGGGCGTTGCCGGATTGCCGCGCAATTCCAGCAGCGCCATCACGAGCTGGTCGTTGCGGCCCTGCGAGCGGCTGATGTCGGCCTTCTCGGCATCGGTCGCCGGCTTCTTCCCGCCAACGAGATTCTTGTGCAGGCTCGAGTTGAAGCCGCCGACGTCGCGCAGCGTCATCGCCATATTGGCGTAGCTGGCCTGCCGGTAAGCGTCACCGTTCAGGATCGCCATGCGGCGGACCTGCTCGTTGAGCAGCGCGGTGACGCCGCCGTTGAGCACGGCATTGTCTGCGACGATCTTCTTGGCGGCGTCCTTGCGCGCCTCGGCGGGACCTGCCAGCGCCTTGTCGATGGCCTCGCGCAACGCGATGAACTTCGCGTTGATGCCGTCGATGTTGCTGCCGATCGTGGTGCCGTCGTCGAAAGGGCCGGGCAGCTCCTTGCGCAGCGCGTTCATCTTGTCGCGGGCGCTGTCGGTCTGCTTGCGCAGCTTGTCCTGCTCGGCCAGCAGCGCGGGGTCGATGGCCGCAGGCCCGTACAGGATGTTGGTGGAATAGCCGCGCTCCGGATTGAGATAGCGCGGGATGTCGCTGACCGCACGGACGATCGCGAGCCGCCCCTGCGCCTCGGTGATCCGCTCCATCGTCTGGTATTTCGTCACGGCGACGTAGACGGCGAGGCCACCCCCGACGGTCGAGAGCGAGACGATGGCGCTGGTCAGGAGCGTACCGATTTTCATGGTTAGTCCGGCAAATAACGGAGAATTATTTGCCCGGACGATAGGGCGGCCATGTTAATCTGCGGTTTACGCTACCTGGCCGGCTCAGCCGGATGTCCGCTCGAGCCTGGCAAGGATCTCCAGCGTGGCGGCGTCGCGCTCGCCTGCGAAATATCGGGCGAGCGCCTGATCGAAGACGGGCTCGTCGGATACCGCGCCGAACAGCGTCATCGACGAGCGGAATTTGGCGTCATCCGGCGCGCCGAGGATCGCGTTGATGGTCCGGCCCTCGACCGCGAGCACCAGCCTGGTGCATTCGATCAGCCGCCCGCCCAGGATGGGGTGGGCGAGATAGGCCTCGGCTTCAGTGCGGGAGCCGATGGCGTAGCGCTGCGACATGGCGCTGACGCCGAGACCTGCGATCTGGGGGAAGATGAACCACATCCAGTGAGTCTGCTTCCGGCCCCGGGCCAGCTCCTCCTGGACGTCGCGAAAAACCGGATTTTGGGCGTGGACGAACCGTTCTAGGTCGAAAGTATCGGTCATCGGATACCCCCGAAGGTGTCTTACCGGCCCCGATTATGCCTAACTTTTGGCTCCGGAGTTAGTCAACGCAATTAAGCCATTGGAGATACTGCGTATTTTTTTTGAGAATCGGTCTCGGGCTAACGGTGGGCTAACGAGATCGCGAGAACAAGGAGAAAAGCCAGACCATCACCCGGGGGCAGCTAAATGCCCCTGGGATGAGTGGACCTGTAGCCGAACATCCGTTCAGAACATTCCGATCAAGGTGAAAAGGCCGATCTCGACCACGAAGGTCGCGGCCATGATCGCGACCGTGAGAAACACATCGCTCACCGGGAGAGGGGTCATGGCGTGCCTCGCACGTTGCGAAGCCCCGAAGCCCGCTAGCCAACTCCCGGCTCGCGGGAGTGTTTCAGTTCCAAGCCGTCTTGGGCCGCGATTCATTCGCCGCTTGATCGTTCCTGCGGCTGCGTCTGAGCGTGCTCGTCCTCGACGGCGCGGAGCAGGGCGGCAAGGCTGGAATATTCCACGCCATCGCGGGTGTAGCGGTTGACGCGCTCGACATAGCGGGCCGATCCGTCGGGCCTGCCGCGCCAGCTGAACAGCAGCACGGCGCTATTGTGTTGGCGCAGAACGTGGCCGGCGCCATTACCGAAATACTTGCTCATGGCATGGCGCTTCATGGCCGCGCCTCCAGCCTCGCCCAACTCGTCCATTCCCGGATGAGCGTCCCAGAGGGAAACGTTGCTATTGTAGGCGAGGAGAGATCCGGCCAAGGTGAATAGCTTCACACTTCACGGTTTTCAGACGATATTCGCCTAGCGCATTTCGAGTTCGCTGATTGCCTGCGCTGATATCTTTGCAGGGTCTTTGATCCCGCTTTGAGCGATTTTGATGATTGTCTTCGCCACCAATTCCGTGAGCGGATCGTCACGATCCTTAACGCAAAGTGTGCGTAAGGTTTGCTCGTAAGCCTTTGTAATGCAGGCAATCTGCTTCGGTGCCAAACCGTCGGTTTGCAAATGCAGGTAGATGGCCATGTCTCGCCCTCCAGCACGCCTGAGGTCGCACAATACCATGGAACCGGAGCTTAGCGGGAACTGGCCGTCATTCGTTCTACCCACGAAGTGGTATTTTGCCCTATGAGAACAGAATAGGTCCAAGAAGCCTAATCCACTTTTTATAAATCAGTGGGAGCTTCCAACCATGCAGGACCGATCCTCCCAGCGCCGTCGCATTCTCAAGGCCGGGCAAATTGTGTTCGGCTCATCGGCCGTTGATTGCATCGTTCGCGATATCTCCGCGACGGGTGCCCGCATCCAAGCGCGGGGCCCGCTTTGGTTTCCTGACAGCTTCGTGCTCGCGATAACCTCGGATGGCACTTCGAGGCGTTGCCATATTGTTTGGCGAAAGGACGGCCAGATCGGTGTAGCTTTCGACAAGTAAGGCCGCCTCAGTACATGCCCTAACCTTCAGGAAGGGGTCTTGGCTTTCGTGTTGCGCGCCCGCATCGCTTGCGAGAGCGCCGACTTCGGATCGCGCAGATCGCGCTGCCATGCGATCACTTCGTCCTTGAACCACAGCTTGCGGTGCGGGGTGATCGCTTCGCCTTGGGGGAATACCTTGTCGCGCTCCAGCCGAAAGAGCGTCGTCCGGCTGATGGGGATCAATGCCAGCACCTGCTCGGCGGTCAGCATCTCGCGGACCTGTTCGGGTTTGTCGCTCATCTCGGCGTCGCCGCCGAGACGCATGAAGGCGCGGTCCTCGGCCATGGTCACAGCCTCAGCAGCCGGTCGGCGATCTCGGAGACCGCATCCCCGATGCGGTTGGTTTCGTCGTGGACGCGCATGCAGGCGTCGATCTGCTCGTTGAGGGTCACCTTGGTGGCGGCCCCGCCGACCAGCACCTGCTGCTGCAGGGCGTCGAGCTGCTTCTTCAGCTCGGCGATGCGCTCGCAGACCTCGCTGACCACCTTGTCCACGAGGGCGTTGATGGCGTCGCGCTGCGGGGCCCCGTAGGCGGGCGGCTGCACCATCGGCTGCGGCTGCACCGGCAGCGGGCGCGCCCCGTGCAGGCGCGTCGCGCTGCGGTCGATCTCGTCGCGCAAGGCGGCGAGCCGGTCGCGTTCGTTGCTGTGTGTGAAAGATTGGCGGGCCGGCGCATCCATGACGAAATTCCCCTTGGCTCTGTTGAGAGCCGGGGAGGGTATCTCGTACTCAGTACGAAATGCAACGGTCGTCGAATTAAGCTCGAACGGCTTTCTTCAGCGTCTCGTAGGCCTTTTTCGCTGCCGCCAGTTCAGCTTCCTGCTTTGCGCGCGCCTCGATGCGCTGCTCAGCAGTTTTTAGCTTGGCTTTGAATTGCGGGGATAAGTGCTTGTCCAGTCCCCACCACAGCCACTCGGCCAGCGGTTCCTTCAGCTTCTCTCTGAGAAGGAAGGCGATTTCGCGCGGGATGGGGTAGCCGCGTTCGTAATTATTCCATCGCTTCATGTCGATGCCGATCTTGTCGGCAAAGTCTTGCTGGCTTCCAGACGAGACGACCTCCCGCAGTAGCTTGAGGCGCGCTTTGTACGCGTCCATCTCTTTCTCGAAACCTTTGATCTTCTTCATGCAATGGCTCCCCAGCCCTTCTCCTCGTCGGCATTCCTATAACTGGCATTAACATATGTTACTCAACCTACGCTAGGTTTTATCGCACTTAGCGCGAGGGCGCAATCAGTACGAACCGTTAGAACCGATCTAAGTTAGACCGCGCCGCAATTCTGCCTTCGTCCGCCTACTCGTATTCAGTTCGATATTAATCTTGCTTGCGGATTGAGAGCGATCATGCGCAGACTGAAGACCGCGAAGGCAGTGGTCGATCACCTCGGCGGTTTGCCGAAGGTGGCGATCCTGACGGATACCAACATCAACACCGCGAAGAACTGGCCCGGCCGCAAGAAGGCGTTTCCCGCCTCGACCTACGCCGTCATGCAGCGTGCGCTGCGGCGTCGGCGGGCGACTGCCAGTCCGTCCCTGTGGGGCATGCGCGGGCTGGAGTGACGCGCATGGGGATGAGCCTCGACCGCTGGAACATCGAGATGCGCCCGTCGCTCGATGAAATCCGCTGGCACGCCCACCGCATCATGCAGCACGTCCATGCGCTGCCGGTGCAGGCCGATTTCGAGACGCTTGCCGAAGGCGACATGGAGCTGTGCGAGCAGGCGCTCACGCAGGCGCTCGGCCGCGTCTCCCACGCCCTCAAGACGTACCGGAAGAAGCCCCATGACCGTTGAGCTGGTCCACAGCGTTCCGTCCGTCGAGATGGAGCAGCGCGTGCTGCGGCTGCAGCAGGACGCACGCCTGCTCAAGGACACCATGACCAAGAACCAGGCGCGCTCCGTGTTCCTGATCCTGCAGGACGCCCGCGACAATCTCTCGCGCGTGCTCGACCGCGCCGAGTGGGAGGGAGTGAAGAAGCGATGAACGAACGCGACGCCGACATGCTCCGCGCCGAGATCGCGCGCCTGCTGCAGCTCTATCCGGAGCTGGCCGGCGATGAGGTGCTGCGCGCCGACATGCTCGATGGCGAGACCCAGATGAGCGACGTGCTCACCCACCTGATCCGCGAGGGCGAGGACGCCAAGGCGATGAAGGGGGCGACCAAGACCCAGCAGGAGAATCTGAAGGCGCGCGCCCAGCGGTTCGAGCGGCGGCTGGAGTTCACGCGCGAGCTGATGCTGGCGATCTTGGACGCCGCGAACCTGCGCATGCTGGAGCTGCCGGAAGGCACGATCTTCCTCCGCAACAACTCGCAGCAGGTCGTCGGCGAGCCGGACGCGACCACGCTGCCGGACGACCTCGTCAAGATCGAGCGCAAGCCCGACCGCAAGGCGATCCTCGCCGCCCTGAAGGAGGGCCGCGAGCTGCCCGGCCTCGCGCTCTCCAATTCCCCGCCCTCCATTGTCGTGACGGTGAAGTGATGAGCAACGATTACAACCTTTATGGCGGCGAGCCGCCGCACCAGAAGCACAGCGAGACCAGCCGCGCCGCCGCGAGCAAGGCGCGGCGGCGCATCAACAATGCGCACCAGAAAATCCTGGCGTGGATGAGCGAGCACCCCGATGGCGGCTGCGACGAACGCGTCGCGGCTGCGATCTCGATGAACCAGAACACCTACCGGCCGCGCCGCTGCGAGCTGTTCCAGATGGGCTACGTCGTGGAGAGCGGTCGCAAGGAGCTGACGCAGTCCGGCAACGAGGCAGCGGTGTGGGTTCGTGTGTCGTCCCCTTTTCCGGCGGGAGTGAAGTGATGCTCAGTGAGGATCAGAAGACGCAGCTCAGCGCACCGCTCAACCGCTCCTACGTCAGGGAGCGCAAGCAGGGAGGCCGCCAGTTCTCTTACATCGAGGGCTGGCAGGTGATCGCCGAAGCGAACCGCATCTTCGGCTTCGACGGCTGGCAGCGTGAGACCATCTTCGCCACCGTCGTCGCCGATTACGAGCGCGAGATCGGGGAGAGCAAGGTGCCGGGGTTCGGCGTGACCTACGTCTGCAAGGTGCGCGTCACCGTGGGCGACATCGTGCGCGAGGGCTGCGGCTCCGGGCACGGCATCGACCGCGACCGTGGCCTCGCCCATGAGAGCGCGATCAAGGAGGCCGAGACCGACGCGATGAAGCGGGCGCTGATGACCTTCGGCAACCCGTTCGGGCTCGCGCTCTACGACAAGGAGCAGAGCAACGTCATCGACGAGAGCGAGCTGCGCCGGCGGCAAGCGCTCGCGCCCAAGCGGGCCGAGTTCATCGAGCACCTCAAGGCGACCATCGCCCACGAGTTCACCAGCCGCGAGAAGCTGGGTGAGTGGTGGAACAGCGAGGGGCAGAAGGCGGCCCGCCGCCGCTACGAGCTGAGCGAGGCCGAGATCGAGATGCTGAAGGCGCTGGTGATCGCGAAGGCCGAACAGCTCGGAGGCGCCCATGCTGCAGCGTCTTGATGCCTTCCAGCATCAGCCGATGTATTTCGGCGACGACAAGAAGCTGAAGCGCGGCGTGATCGTGCGCTGCCCCTGCGGCGCGACGGAGAAGCTGCCCAGCAACACGTTCGCGATGCCGGGCAATACCCAGCGCGACCAGTATGAGCTGGAGCTGCAGTTCGTGAAGCGGCGGCTGGTGCCGCGCGGCTGGTTCATCGGCCGCAGAAAGCGCGAGCACCGTTGCCCGAAGTGCAACGCAATCCGCACCACCACCAAGCAGGAAGTCTTGAAGGAGAGGATCGAACCCATGGCGAAGGAGATGCCGCTGCAGGTCGTCGCGAGCAACGCTAAGCCGGTTGATGTGCTGCCGCCCCGCGCCATGTCGCGCGAGGACCGGCGCATCATCTTCGAGAAGCTGAACGAGGTCTACGTCAACGACAAGGTGGGGTACTCCGCGAGCTGGACCGACGTGAAGGTGGCGGACGATCTCGGCGTGCCGCTGCAGTGGGTCAAGGTGATCCGCGACGAAAACTTCGGCGACGAGGTCGGCAACGAGGACATCCGCAAGACCCTCGGCGAGGCGAGGGAGGCGGTCGCCCTGGTCCGCGCTCTCGAACCCGACATCAAGAAGATGCTGGCGCTCGCCGACCGCATCGAGCGCGCTGTCGCCGATTGCGAGAAGGTGCTGCGCTGATGGACCTCGCTGATCTGGCACGGCGCAATGCGATTTCGCTGGAGGTCAAGAAGGACGGACTGACGCAGCGGCAGTCCGGCGACTGGCAGTTGCGCCTGACCATCGCGGCCATCGACATGGACAGCCGCATCACGCAGGCCGCGATGGGCACGCGCTTCGCCTGCGTGCTCGTCGAGGTCAACGACGACGAAAGCCCGGTCGATCACGCGCGCGAGGAGCGCGACAAGTGGCGCGCGCTGGGCCCGACGACGCAGGCGGGCATCCGCTGCAAGGAACCGACCTTCTGGGCTTACCTGCGCGAGGTGCGCCACTACAGCGACGTTCATGACGAGGCGCACGCCGCCGACTGCGTGCGCCACATCTGCGGCGTCGCGAGCCGCAGCGATCTCGGCAAGCCGGGCCGCACCGAAGAACGGCAGAAGTGGTACCGGCTCGATTACGACTATCAGGCGTGGAGGATGCGGGGAAATGGATGACAAGCAACGACTGCTCTTCGCGTTGGTGGGCGACCTGTTCCGCAGGCACGACGCGACGATGGCGGACGGTGTCGCCGTCCTGTCGGGCCTGCTGATCTACTCGGCGGTCGCCGGGAAGATCGACCGCGACGACCTGCTGAAGGTCGTCAACCTCGCGTGGGACGAGCTGGAGCCGGTCTACGCCGAGATGGTGGAGGATTTCGAGAAGCACGGCGTGCCGCGTGGCGAGGATTACCACGTCGAAATCTCGCCTGAGGTGCAGGCGCAGATGGACAAGAATCCCGAGATGAGGGCGGCGATCACCGAGATGATCGCGAATATGCGGCAGGCCTTCGACCGCGTCGCGACCGGCGAGTTCGGCAGCGTGGATGAGGCGATGGAGGCGACCGGCGCGGAGCGGGTCGAGCTGGAAGACCTGCCCACGGAGGTGCGCCGCAAGTTCGAGGCGCACCGACTCCGGAAGCTCGATGGCTGAGCGCGATCCTCGTCAGCGCGACGAGAAATACCTCGCCTACATCCGCACGCTGCCGTGCTGCATCTGCGGCGACAACACTGCGACCGAAGCCGCGCATCTACGCGTCGGCCTGATCTCTGCCAGCACGCCGAAGCGTGCGACCGGCATGGGTGAAAAGAGCAGCGACAAGTGGGCGCTGCCGCTCTGCTCGCGGCATCACCGCGAGCAGCACACGATGAACGAACTCGAGTTCTGGGTCAGCTACGGGATCAACCCGTTCGAGCTGGCGATCTCGCTCAGGAGGCTGACGTGAAGAAGCGTTACTCGATCTGGGTGCGCGAGATCGGCTCCGACCACGATGTCGAGCTGATGCAGTGCGACAGCAATCCGCAGGCGCTGAAGGCGGCTGCGTGGGGCAAGCGGATCAGCACCGCAGAGATCGGCAAGCTGTCCCGCAAGAAGCTGACGCAGTCGCGCTACGTGACGGTGCGCATCATCGACAACGAGACCGAGCAGGAAGTGCCGTGAAGCGTCGCTATCTCAACATCGAGATCGGTCCATATCTGCGCGACACGCAGAAGCTTAGCGCGATGCAGAGCGGAGCCTACCTGCATCTGTTGATGCATTACACAATCCACCGTTCGTTGCCGCACGAGGACGACACCGCCATGCGGATGATCGCGCGCTTGGACGCCCAGCAGTGGCGGCGCACCAAGCCGGTGCTCGCACAATTCTTCGACAAGAATTGGCACAACCCTCGCGCGGATCGCGACCTGATGAAACAGGAACGCATCTCGCTGCTGCGCGCCTTCGCCGGGCAGGCTGGCGGCAAGTCGAGCGGCATGAGCCGCCGCGCGCGCTCGCGGCTGGGCGATCACTGAAAAATATGTGGACAAGGCGTGATGCGAGATTGGCATCACCTTCGCAGCCGCACGCGAAGCGCGCCGCGCATCACGCGCGAGAGTCAACTTGTTGAAATCTCTCATCGCCGGCGAAGCAAACGCGAAGCAAACCTGAAGCAAACAGCGAAGCAATTGCTTCTAATCTAAAACTTAAACAACTAACACCTCCTTCTGGTCTGGCAGCGAAGGGCTTGCCGATGTGGAGATTGTGGCGCATAGCGCAGCACCTCACTCACATCGAGATCGCTGATGCAGCTGCCAATCGACGACGCTGGGCCCACCCAGGAGCGGCTCGCGAAGGCGGGCGAGTTCTTCCAGCTCGTCGGCCGCTCACGATCCTCCCGCCGCATCACCATGCTGGACGACCCGCTGGGGAAGGCGCTGGTGCGTCAGATCTTGTCCGCGCTCGAATATCAGGCGCTTCGCCGCTACGCGCTGCACTGGGCTGCGGCGGGCCTGCAGGGGCCGCTCAACAGTGTTGATCTCAACCGCATCTACAGCTTCGACCCGGCGGCCATGAGCGGGCTGGCGCGGACGGAGGCGCAGCTCGATCACAAGCGGACCTACTACGGCGCGAAGCAGGCGATTGGCTTCCGGCCCTCATTCGTGGCCGATCAGGTGGCGTGCTTCGGCAGGGGGCTGCAGGAGACCGGCGAGAGCCTCGGGATGCGGTCGCCGTACCGGGCGCGGCAGAAGGCCGCCGCGCTGCTGGCGGATGCGGGGCACCGCCTCAGCGTGTTCTTCGACGCCTTGCGTTGAGGGGCGAATTGAGGCACGCTTGTGCTATATTCCGAACTGCGCCGATTCATTGCAGGAAGAACGGGACCGCTAGCGCGCGGGTCTTATTATTTTTCAGAACCACGGCATGCCCCGCAGCACAAACCGAAACCTGCCCAGGTCCGCAGACCTGCGGGTCGTCAAAGAAGAACTGACGCCTGGCCGCAGGATTGTTGTTGCCGCTTCTGCGGGGCCCCGCCTTTGTGGGCGCAGGGGAACGATCCTGGGATGGGGAGTAACCGCCACTCAGGTCAAGGTGCTACTCGACGGCGCCAAGAGTTATCTGATCCTGCATGCGCGGTACGTTGATCTGCTCAAAGATTGATCTAGGCCGCCAGTCTGTACCATCTTGGAAAGCCGACATCACGTCGCCCTGAGGACCGCTAAGGTCACTAGCAGACTTGAGCCGAAGACCCTCGGGAGTAGCAGCTCTGGACTTGATCTATATCAAACGGGCGACCGGTGTTCACATCAGCCTGTTGATATGAAGACCGCTCGGCGTTCAAAAGTACGCAAGCGCAGCCCAGTTCGCAAAGCGAGCAGGTCCGAGGAGGTCATGCGGATGATTTCAGACTACGTGAAAGACCTGCGCAAATTGATGGATAAGCTTCGGCGCCGTTTAAACTGATCCTCTACACCTGTACCTTGGGACAATGTTCCTTAGTACAGGGGGCAATTACAGTCCAGAATGGGGGAATATCAATGAGAGTGCCATGTTTCTGCGCATCACAAGAAACACTAAGTCTTACCCTAATACTCTCGGCGAATTTGGTATAACGAGCCATTCAGATCCGTTCGTATGCCTGAACGAGATCACATATAAAAAGGGCTCGGAAATTTACGGTGAAAAGGAGCCTGCCGAATACGTCTATCAAGTTCAAAAGGGGGCCGTGCGAACATACAAATTGCTCTCAGATGGCCGACGCCAGATTGGGGCATTTCACCTAGTGGGAGATATTTTCGGTCTGGCTGATGATGTTGCACACCGGTTCACAGCCGAGGCGATCATCGAAACCACTCTGCGTTTGATCAAGCGTAGGACTTTAGATTCCGTAGCCGAGACCGATGCTATTGTAACACGCGAGCTCCTCAGCAGGACTACGCTCAATCTGAAGCATGCCGAGGACCATATGCTGCTCTTGGGCCGCAAGGACTCAGTCGAGAGGGTAGCCGCTTTTCTAGTTGAAATGGATCAACGCATTGATTCGCAAGTCATGGCTCTCCCGATGAGGCGACGGGATATTGCCGATTATCTTGGCCTTACACTCGAAACCGTATCGCGAGCCTTGTCTAAATTGCGACGCGCTGGACTGCTCGACTTCGTGGGCTCGACGCAGCGCGAAATCGTCATCTTGGACCGGGCAAGACTTCGCGCGGTTGATTTCCACCATCAATGAGTTGCCCGTCCGGTTCGGGTTCAAGGCGGCGGTCCGGGCGTTAGCGGCCGCGCGTCCGATCTGCTACGCAGGCGTCCATCAGCTCAGCTTTTTTCAGCTATGTGCCAGACGCGGATGTCAGGCGGCGAGCCCGCTCCGAGCCCTAGGGGCGGCGTACCTCGAAGTAGGTTTTTGCCTCCCGCTGAAAGCCTGCGGCCTCATACGTATCAGTGTTCGACCTCCGGCAGCTGATCAGGCGTCACCTTGGCTTGCACCATCAGGCGCACGAGGATGGCGATGTGCGTGGGCACGAGGCCGTAGGTCTCGGCGATCCACGAGCGCACCGTGCGCGGCGTCGAGGCGATGGCCCGCGCGAAGGCGGACTGGCGGTTCTCGCCGAAAATCTTGACGAGGGCGGCGTCCAGCTCCGCGCCGCTCATGGGCGCGTTGAGGGTCTTACGCTGCGGCATCGAGCTGCTCCTTCGGTCGCAGGCGGGCGATCAGCCGGATGACTTGAGCGGACTGCCACGAGGAGCCTTCCGCAGTGGTGATGCCGCGCGCATTGAGGTGCGCCGCGATCTGGCGCGACGACTGGCACATGATCGGCTCGACGACCTCGCGAAGGCTCTCGGCGAACGCGGCAGCGGCGGCGGCCTTGCTCTGGCCAGCGTTGGGCGCGCCCAGCTTGACGCCGCGCGCCTTGCAGGCCGCAAGCGCGGCCTTAGTGTTCGAGGCGATGCGGCGGCGCTCCTCTTCAACCAGGGCGGCGCGGATGTGGAGCATGAAGGGGTCGGCGTCCGGCATCTCGGTGACGAGGAAGGGGACGCGGTGCGCCATCAGGCCAGAGATGAAGTGAACGTCGCGGCCGAGACGGCACAGCTTGGAGACGACCACCGGCACGTTCTTGCCCAGCTCGCGGGCCTTGGCCAGCGCAGCGGCGAGCTGCGGGCGGCGCTCCAGCGCGTCGTGGCCCTTGCCGCTCTCTGTCTCGATGTACTCGGCGACGATCTCCAGACCCTCGGCCTGCGCGAAGCGATGCACGGCAGCCTGCTGCGCCTCAAGGCCAAGGCCGGAGCGGCCCTGCTTGCCAGTAGAGACGCGATAGTAAGCGACGATTTGCGAGAACATCATAATCAGGCCCTGCGGTTAGCTTTCTCCATATAGGCATTAAATGCCTATACGTCAAGGCCCGTTCGGTCGTGCAGGGAATTCGTCAGGTCAGCTCTTGAAGCGCTTGTGTGCAATCCCCTTTAGACCGTCCATGACGGTCTTGCCGCCCGCCATCGCGGCGGAAACGGCGATGGTGAAGTCGCCGGACGCCCCGGCCAGCTTGCAGACGAGCACAGTGGAAGTGAACAACGCGATGGTCACAGCTCGGCCGCAGATGGTTTCGCTGTTCTTATTCCAATACTCGCGCACGGCCTCCATCACGGACTTTACCGACTTGTTTGCCTGCCCTTCGCTGACTGCTCCCTTTTTGACTTGATCCGGCAAGTCGCGAATGACGATGAGCTGGTCCTTCAAGGTCGTCAGAGACTCGATCTCTTGTTGCCTCTGCGCCTTCCCCTCCGGCGAGTTCGGCCGCTCGCTGGTCAAGACATCAAGCCGGTCCTCGATCAGCAGCAAAGAGGTGGTTGCCGCTGTTTTAAGCTCGTCGGCGTTCAAGGCCAAAGCTCTGCCGACGGGCGTCCGCGCAGAGGGGCGCGGCTGCGGAAGCTCCCGTGGCCGGTAGCGACTTAGGCGCTCGACTTCCTCCCTCAGTTCAGCTCGGAACAGTATGCGGCAGCCGTACCTGTTCCTGCTTTCGTGGAGATCGTCACTCATCTCGCTAGAAACGAGCCACAGGTCTCTGACTGCGGTGCTGTTAACAAGCCGCGAGTTCAAGATGGCTTCGACATCGTCGATGGTTAGCAACGGGAGTGCAGTGACCAAAAGACGATACCCGGCTGCGTCAACCATCATCACATGGGTCGCTCCCTTGGTCGGGAAGAGGGGCTCAAATCCTGCGCTACGGAAAGTGTTCGCAACTTCTGCTTCGATTTCCGCCTTCTCCAGGTCAGCGCGATCTTTACGCGCAAGCTTGCGGATATCGGCCGTCCTGGGCCGCGCTGCCTTTCGCTCTCTCACCATTCTTCCCCCGGCCGGTCGCAAATCATCCAACAGCTGCGGCAGCAGCTGCCTGCACAGTCAGGGGTAGTGTGGAAATAAAAAGCACTTGGCGCAATAGGAGAAGCGAACGTGACGAACAGGCTGACCGTAGTCGTCGAGCAGGGTGAGCGCGGCCTTTGGTATGCGACCAGCCCGGATGAGAAGGGGCTGCTGGCCGTAGGTAAGACGCCCGCCCTAGCTGTGAAGCAGGCGAGCTGGGCGCTGCTCGATCTGGAGCGGGCGCGGAAGGTGCTGCCATGAGCCGGACGGTGCGACACCGGGACAAGCGGCGCTACTGGCGTAAGGCTTCGGGCACGAGCCGGAAGGCGCGGCATCGCCGCGACGTGGCTGAGGGCGTGCAGAGCGCG